>NZ_CP102247.1 GCF_024599655.1 Enterobacter asburiae | reverse complement strand
GAGGTTAATACGCGCGCTCTCCTGCGCGGCCTTCTTTGACTCAACGCTGGCCTTGTCCTGCGCGCAGGTGGACTTCGCGTCCTCTGCGTCCTGACGCGACACGCCGTCGTCTTTCACCAGCTGCGCGTAGCGCTGGGCCTTCTGGCAGTCGGCTGCTACCAGCGCCTGGGCCTGCTTCAGCGCCGCGGCGGCTTCATCAAACGCCGCGCGGTAGCTGGAAGGGTCAATTTGATACAGCGCCTGTCCGGCTTTAACGGTATCGCCTTCGGTGAACAGCCGCTTCTGAATAATGCCGCCCACCTGCGGGCGCACTTCGGCGCTCATGGCAGCGGTGGTGCGGCCCGTCAGCTCGCTGACGACGGAAACAGGCTGGCTCATGAGCGTGACAATCCCCACTTCCGGAAGAGGACGCTGGGGAGCAGATGTTTGCGCATTATCGCACCCTGTCAGGAGGAGTAATGCCGCGATGGAGGTTGTTATGGTTTTCATAATCTTTTTCCAGGGTGAACGATGCCTGCCCTGTTAATCGCTTAACAGGGAGGAGGGCTATTTAAAGGCACAGCGATACCGCATCTCTGGCTGAGCCAGAAATGTAAAAAAGGGAAATTACTTATTCCCGCTAATTATTCATATGCGATTACTTCGCAGAGAAAAGCATATTTAAAATATCCTGATAAAGGGGTTCTAATTGTTCTGACGGGACTTTTAAGGGGGTTAATCGACGATAAATCGTCCCCTCAATCATCACGGCGGTAATCTCCACGCAGCAGCGAATATGCTCGTCGCTCAGGTGCGGAAACTGCTTTTTCAGGTGCGCGCAGGCGTTGGCGAACATGCGCGATTCGGCTTCTATCAGCATCGTCGCCACCTGCGGATTGCGCGTGGCCTCGGCGGACATTTCCAGCATCAGGGCATCGTCATCTTCGTTGAGGGTCTGTCGCCAGGCGAGTGCCTGCGGCATCCCCTCCACCAGGGTTTTGCCCTGCATTTCCTCAATGCGCGAGTCGATGATGCGGCGGATCATCTCTTCAATAATCGCGTCTTTGTTACTGAAATAACGGTAAATTTGTCCGACGCTGAGCTTCGCCTCGCTGGCAATCTGCGACATGCTGGCGGCGTGAAATCCGCTGGCGCGAAAGCAGCGGCGCGCGGCGGTGATGATCTCGTCCTGGCGCAGTTTTTGTCGTTCTTCCAGCTTTGTGCTCATCGTCGGCTACCGTATAAAAGTGAGAATGATCGTTCTCAGTATACGTTTTAGGTGCGTATTGGAAAGGCTTTTTTTATTTACATATTGAATGAATATTTCTAGGGTTAAACAATGGAGGAAATAAGGAGTTTTTATGAAGGTGAAGCTGTGAGATATTCAGATTGCGCTGAAAATAAGGAGAACAATATGCAGTTGAGCATCACTGAAAAAGTTACGCCAGAAGAAAAAGAAGAGTTATTAACGGGGCTGAGATCGTATAACGGGCAGTTTTTAGATCTGGCGACCTTCAGCGGGGATATTGGCGTTTACGTGCGGGACGAAAAAGGCATCATGCTCGGTGGGCTGATTGGGGTGCGTAAAGGCGACTGGCTGAATATTGATTTTCTGTGGGTCAGCGAGACCGTGCGCGGATCCGGCGTCGGCAGCCAGCTCATCAGAACGGCCGAAGAGGAAGCCCGACGCAAAGGCTGCAGGCACGCGCTGGTCGATACCGCCAGCTTCCAGGCGCGCCCGTTTTATGAAAAACAGGGGTACCAGCTGCAGATGTCTTTGCAGGATTATCCGTATGAGGGCATGCAGCGGCACTATCTGGCGAAAGCGCTTTAACCGCCGATCCCGGTGCCGATCACGGCAAGCGCATGACGGACAATGATTTCCGGCGAGAGGGATTTTAGCCTCTCGTCATTGCGCATGCGTGAGAACGGCACCAGCACCAGGCTTAGCAAGGTCGTAAACAGCAGCTCCGGTGCCAGCGCCTGATTCAGCTTCCCTTCCTGCTGCCAGCCTTTGATGGTGGCAAGCGTCGCCTGATACTTCTCGTCACCAAACCGCGCCTGAAGATGGGTGCGCAGTACCGGCATTTCGCCAATCACCTCCTGCATCCACAGCGGCGCAAACCAGTGATGCTGTTCTGCCAGTTCAGCCAGCACCTTAACCATTTCCGTCAGGGCATTCACCGGCGAATCCCGGTTATCGGCGAAAATAGTTCCGATCCTCTCGCGTAACGGCAGAAAACGCTCCTCAATCATCGCATCCAGCAGCTGCTCTCTGGAGTTGAAGTAATAGTGCAGCATCGCGGGCGTGACGCCCGCCTCTTTGGCAATGGCGTTGAGTGAGGTGTTGGCGATCCCCTGACGGGAAAAGAGGTTCAGGGCGATATCCAGCAGCTGTTCGCGGCTGGCGGTGACGCGTTTACCTCCGCGAGGGCGGCCGGGGCGGCGCGGTTCAGAATTGTCTTTTAATGCTGGCATGACCACGGTGCCTCTTGATCTTATTCATCACTTCCACAAATATTAATTATGCGATTAATTAATTTCAAGCGATCTCTTATGGAATCCGACGTCATGACCCCACCCGTGCAAAAAGCGCCGTCGATAAAGCTGCTGTTCAGCGCGCTGCTGCTGGTGATGCTGCTTTCGGCGCTGGATCAGACCATTGTCTCTACCGCGCTGCCGACCATCGTCGGCGAACTTGGGGGGCTGGATAAGCTCTCCTGGGTGGTAACGGCCTATATTCTCAGCTCCACTATCGTGGTACCGCTGTACGGTAAGTTCGGCGATCTGTTTGGGCGTAAAATCGTCCTGCAAATCGCGATTGTGTTGTTCCTCGTGGGCTCCGCGCTGTGCGGGCTGGCGCAAAACATGACCCAGCTGGTGATGATGCGCGCCCTGCAGGGGCTGGGCGGCGGCGGCCTGATGGTCATCAGCATGGCCGCCGTGGCGGACGTGATCCCGCCTGCCGATCGCGGGCGCTATCAGGGGCTGTTTGGCGGCGTATTCGGGCTGGCGACGGTCATTGGGCCGCTGATCGGCGGGTTTATCGTCCAGCACGTCTCCTGGCGCTGGATTTTCTACATCAACCTGCCGCTGGGGCTGTTTGCCCTGCTGGTAATTGGTGCGGTGTTCCACGGTAGCGCGCGGCGCAGCAAGCACGAGATTGACTATCTGGGGGCGATTTACCTCAGTATGGCGCTGCTGTGCATCATCCTGTTTACCACCGAAGGCGGCACCGTTCGCCAGTGGAGCGACCCGCAACTGTGGTGCATTTTGGCCTTTGGCCTGACGGGCATTGCCGGGTTTATCTATGAGGAGCGGCTGGCGTGGGAGCCGATCATCCCGCTGTCACTTTTCCGCGACCGCAGCTTCCTGCTCTGCAGCCTGATTGGCTTTATCATTGGCATGTCGCTGTTCGGCTCGGTGACCTTCCTGCCTCTGTACCTGCAGGTCGTGAAAGGCGCCACGCCAACGCAGGCCGGCCTGCAGCTCATCCCGCTGATGGGCGGGCTGCTGCTGACCTCCATTATCAGCGGGCGGATCATCAGCCGCACCGGGAAATACCGTCTGTTCCCGATCCTCGGCACGCTGCTCGGCGTGGTGGGGATGTTTTTACTGACCCGCATTTCTATCTCGTCTCCGACCTGGCAGCTGTACCTGTTTACCAGCGTGCTGGGCATGGGGCTGGGCCTGGTGATGCAGGTGCTGGCGGTGCAGAACAGCGTGTCGGCGGATCAATACGGCGTAGCCACCTCTGGCGTCACGCTCTTCCGTTCCATTGGCGGGGCCATTGGCGTCGCGCTGTTTGGCGCGGTGTTCACGAACGTTCTGCAGTCAGGGCTGGTCGACAGGCTGCCTGAAGGGGCGGAACTGCCGCGCGAGATGAACCCGACCGCCATTCATCATCTGCCAGACGCCCTGAGGCTGGACTATCTCGATGCGTTTGGCTCGGCCATTCACGCGGTGTTCCTGCTGGCGGCGGGGATTATGGTGCTGGCGTTTGCGCTGTCGTGGTTTTTACGTGAGGCGCCGCTGCGTCGGCAGGCGTGACTCCATCGCCCGGTGGCGCTTTGCTTACCGGGCCTACAACACCTCCGCGCGTAGGTCGGGTAAGCGTAGCGCCACCCGACAATAGGCGGCATATAACGTATCCTTCTTATTGATTCTTTTTCGTTTTTTAGAGAGCCGTTGCGTTGTCGATATAGTCTTCTAAACGTTTATCAAAAGGATCTGTCTCGTGAAACTTCGACTGGGTGCGCTTCTCCTGACTGGCCTGCTGCTCGCGGGCTGTGACCAAAACAGCAATGATGCCAAACACATTAAGGTCGGCGTCATCAACGGCGCTGAACAGGACGTGGCGGAAGTCGCCAAAAAGGTGGCAAAAGAGAAATATGGCCTGGACGTGGAGCTGGTCGGCTTCAGCGGCTCGCTGTTGCCCAACGATGCCACCAACCAGGGGGAACTGGATGCCAACGTCTTCCAGCATCGCCCGTTCCTTGCAGAAGATAACAAAGCGCATGGCTATAAGCTGGTGGCCGTGGCCAACACCTTTGTTTTCCCGATGGCCGGCTATTCCCGCAAAATCAAATCCGTGTCTGACCTGAAGGACGGGGCAACCATTGCCATTCCAAACGACCCGACCAACCTTGGCCGCGCGCTGCTGCTGCTGCAAAAGGAGAAGCTCATTACCCTGAAGCCGGACACCGGGCTGCTGCCGACGGCGCTGGATATTATCGCCAACCCTAAGCACCTGAAAATCATGGAGCTGGAAGGGGCGCAGTTGCCGCGGGTGCTGGATGACCCGAAAGTGGATGTCGCCATCATCAGCACGACCTATATTCAGCAAACAGGGCTGTCGCCGGTGCATGACAGCGTCTTTATTGAAGACAAAAACTCGCCGTACGTGAACATCGTGGTGACGCGCGAAGACAACAAGGACGCGGAGAACGTGAAGGCGTTTATCCAGTCGTATCAGTCGCCTGAAGTGGCAAAAGCGGCTGAGACGATCTTTAATGGCGGGGCAGTGCCGGGCTGGTAAGGGAACCATCAGAAAACGCGGAGTCTTCAATTGGCCCGATTCCATCGGTAATCGCCCTTTATCCCACAGCGCCAATAGTGACGGATGGCTATCCTCCTTATCACACCAACCGGAGGATAGCCCATGAACATTACCCATATTCGCAACGCCACCCAACTGATTTCCTACGCCGGAAAACGTCTTTTAATTGACCCGATGCTGGCCCCGAAGGGCGCTTATCCGGGCTTTCCCGGCACGGCGCATGCCGAACGCCGTAACCCGACTGTCGAACTCCCGGTTGACGTCAATACGCTGCTGGACGCCGACGCGGTGATCGTCACCCATACCCATGACGATCACTGGGATCGCGCCGCGGCGGAGCTGATCGCCAAAGACAAACCGATCTACGTGCAAAACGACCGTGACGCCGCGCTGCTGCGCAGCCAGGGGTTTAGCAACCTGACGGTCATGACCGACGCGACCTTCTTCGGCGATATTCAGATTACAAAAACCCAGGGCGGACAGCACGGGACCGATCGCGCTTACGCCGTGCCGGAGCTGGCGGAGCGGCTGGGCGAGGCCTGTGGCGTGGTACTGCGTCATCCCGATGAGAAGACGCTCTATCTTGCCGGGGATACCGTCTGGCGAGACGAGGTGGCGGCCGATCTGCAAAAGCACCAGCCGGACGTGGTGGTGCTGAACGCTGGCTATGCCCACGTCATTGGTTTTGGGCCCATTATTATGGGGCAGGAGGACGTGCTCAACGTTCATTTCCTGCTGCCGCAGGCCAACATTGTGGCGAGCCACATGGAGGCGATTAACCACTGCCTGTTGACCCGCAGCGCGCTGCGTGAGTACGTTGAAGCCAATCAGGTGAGTGACGCAGTGACCATTCCCCAGGATGGCGAAACCGTTATATTCTGAGTGCGTTAAAGGGAAAGGAGAGACAGATGTCGCTAATCAACGTCGCGATTGTCGCGGTAGACGGGTTCAGCCCGTTCCACTACTCCGTTCCCTGCATTCTGTTTGGCGATTCGGTCTCCGGCGAAAAGCGCTTTAACGTGACTATCTGCGCCGAAACGCCGGGGTTCCTCACCTCAAAAGACGGGTTCGCCCTCAACGCCACGCAGGACTACACCGCCATTGGTCAGGCCGATATCGTCGTCGTTCCCTACTGGCAGCACGTCCTTGAACGCCCGCCCCAGACGCTGCTTGACAGCCTGGTGCAGGCGAGAGACAACGGCGCGGAAATCGTCGGGCTGTGTCTGGGGTCGTTTGTGCTGGCCTATGCGGGGATCCTCGACGGCAAACGTGCGGCCACCCACTGGGAGTTTGAACATCAGTTTCAGTCGCTCTTTCCGCACGTTCAGCTGGATATTAATGCCCTTTACGTGGATGACGGCAATATTATCACCTCTGCCGGAACCGCGGCGGCGCTGGACTGCTGCCTGTATATCATTCGCCAGCGCTTTGGCAGCGTGGTCGCCAACCAGATTGCCCGTCGGATGATTGTACCGCCCCACCGCGAGGGCGGGCAGGCGCAGTTCATTGCCCAGCCGGTACCTAAAGATACCCGCGACGGACGCATTAACTGCCTGATCGACTACCTACAGCAGCACATCACCGAACCGCATAGCCTGGACTCGCTGGCGGAGGTGGTTTCGATGAGCCGCCGCACGCTGACCCGTCATTTTATTAAAGCCACGGGGATGAGCGTCGCCGACTGGCTTACCGCCGAGCGCCTGCGGCGCAGCCAGATCCTGCTTGAAGCCGGAAATATGCCGATTGAACGCGTGGCCGAGCTGGTGGGATTTAATTCCGCCGTCACCTGGCGACAGCAGTTTAAGGCGCGTTTTGGGGTGAGCCCCGCGGAATGGCGAAAAACGTTTCGGCTTCATGCCTAGTGTATTACGGCTAACTCAAGATTTAAGGGTGAGTTAAACCATTTCTTATTTTCTCTTAATATCCTTCTCACTTTTCCGAAAGAACTATTAATTTTAGGTGCCCTAATGCAAATTAGATATACTCGCTTTAAGAATGCTCTTATATTACAAAAATAATCATTGCGGACATTTTTGTGGCATGGATGAATAGCTCCAAAATAAAAAATAAAATAATTTCCTTGGTAAATTATGCTGTTGCTATCTTATTTTTTGCGCTTTTTTCAGAGAGCGTGAACGCTGCCCCTTTGTCGCCAGCCGATCGCGACGCTATTCAGCAGCAACAGCAGCAGCTTTTATTACAGAACCAGCAACAGCGTGAAGAGCTGGAGCGCAGTATTCCTCGCCCCGCGCCCGCCAGACCACTGCCCGTTACCGGCACCGGGCCCTGTTTCACCATTAATACCATTACCCTTTCCGGCGCGACCTTAATCCCCCCGAAAACCCGGCAGGCCCTTGTTGCGCCGTGGCAGGGCCGGTGTCTGGATATGGCGAAAATAACGGAACTTCTCGCCCATATTTCTGACTGGTATATCAGCCGCGGATATATCACCAGCCGCGCCTTTCTCACCGAGCAGGATCTCTCCGGCGGTCAGCTGAATATTGTTGTGCTGGAAGGGCGGCTGGAAGCGATCCGTCTGGAAGGCGAAACGCCGCGCATGCTGAAAATGGCGTTTCCGGGACGGGTGGGCGGCATCCTTAATTTACGCGACATCGAACAGGGTATGGAGCAAATTAACCGTTTGCGCGCCGAACCGGTTCAGATTGAAATTCTTCCGGGAACGCAGGCCGGGTATTCCATCGTTAATCTCACGGCTAAACCGGAATTTCCGTTAAGTGCATCCGTAAGCCTGGATAATAGCGGGCAGAAGAGCACCGGTGAAAACCAGCTTAACGGTGTGCTCACCGCCAATAATATGCTGGGGCTGGCGGATAAATGGTTTGTCAGCGGCGGGCGCAGCAGTGATTTTGCCAGCGCGTACGATGCGCAGAATTTCCAGGCGGGCGTCAGCGTGCCGTTTGGCTACGGCCTGCTGGACTACAGCTACGCCTGGAGTAACTACCGCACCACCATCAGTAACCAGGGGTTTAACTGGCTCTCCACGGGCGATACCAAAACCCACCGTCTTAACGCGTCGTGGGTGGTTTTCCGCAACGGAGATATGAAAACCGGCATTGCGGCAGGCGTGGTTCAGCGCTCCAGCCGCAACTGGCTCAACGACGCGCCGCTGCAGAGCAGCACGCGCAACCTCTCCAGCCTGGTCCTGGGGATTACCCACACGCAAAAAATGTTGGGCGGCGTGGCGACCTTCAACCCGACCTGGAGCCACGGCATGCCGTGGTTCAATGCCGAAACCGACGAAAATAAATCCGGGGATATGCCGCGGGCAGAGTTTCGTAAATGGAGCCTGAACGCCAGTTTCCAGCGTCCTGTCGCCCGCAACGCGTGGTGGCTGACCAGCGCCTACGGCCAGTGGTCGCCCGATCGGCTGTACGGCGCCGAGCGCCTGACGCTCGGCGGGGAAAGCTCCGTGCGCGGTTTTAAAGAACAGTACCTGTCCGGGGATAACGGCGGCTACTGGCGTAACGAGCTGGGGTATTCCCTCTTCACCCTCCCGGTGATTGGCGCGGTGAGCGCAACGGTCGCCGTTGACGGCGGCTGGCTGGAAAAAGATCGCCAGGACCGCTTTGCCTCCGGCACGTTATGGGGAGGCTCGGTGGGGCTGAGCAGCACAGGGCGCTGGTACAGCAGCCAGATTTCGGTCGGCACGCCCCTGCACTACCCCGACTGGCTCGGCCCGGATCATGTGAGCGTTAACTGGCGCATTGCCTTCATGCTTTAAGAGACTCTACGACTATGGATACCCGTCACCCACCCGTTCGTTTCTCGCAGCGTCTGATTAGCTGGATTGTCTGCGGCCTGATGGTCTGGCAGCCGATGGCACCTGCCGTCGCGGCGGCGCTCACGCCGACCGGGCAGACCACGGTCGATCGGGCGGGGAACGGGGTGCCGGTCGTCAACATTGCCACGCCGAACGGGGCGGGCATTTCGCATAACCAGTTCGGGGAGTATAACGTCGGCAAAGAGGGGCTTATCCTCAATAACGGCACCGACCGTTTAACCCAGACGCAGCTCGGCGGGCTTATCCAGAACAACCCCAATCTGCAGGCCGGGCGGGAAGCGAAAGGCATCATCAACGAAGTCACGGGCGCCAGCCGCTCGCAGCTGCAGGGCTACACGGAAGTCGCCGGTAAGGCGGCAAACGTCATGGTGGCCAACCCGTACGGGATCACCTGTAACGGGTGCGGATTTATCAACACCCCGAACGTCACCCTGACAACCGGCAAGCCGCAGTTTGACGCCAGCGGTAACCTGCTGGCGCTGGATGTCACGAAAGGGGCCATCACGGTTGAAGGTCAGGGGCTGGACGCCAGCAAGAGCGACGCGCTGTCGATTATTGCGCGCGCAACGGAAGTGAACGCCGCGATCCACGCGAACGACCTGACGGTAACGGCAGGGGCGAACCGCGTGGGCGCAGACGGCAGCGTTAAGCCGATTACCGGTGAGGGTGCCGCGCCCGTGGTGGCGGTGGATACCGGCGCGCTCGGCGGGATGTATGCCAACCGTATCCGCCTGGTCTCCAGCGAGACGGGCGTGGGGGTGAACCTCGGCAACCTGACCGCGCGCCAGGGGGATATTCAGCTGGATGCGGGCGGCAAACTGACGGTCACGAACAGCCTGGCCAGCGGTTCGATTAGCGCGAATGGCGCGGGGGTGGCCCTCAGCGGCAGCCATCAGGCCGGGGGCGCGCTGAATGTGGCCAGCTCGCAGGATGTGGAACTCAATAACAGCACGCTCGCCAGCCAGGGCGATATGCGCCTTTCCGCTGCGGGGAAAGTGCAGACGACGGGCGGCGGGACAAACAGCGCGGGCGCGCTGGCGGTCAGCAGCGGGCAGGCGATGACGCTCAGCAACACCTCCCTCATCTCCCGCGGCGCGGCGACGCTGAACAGCAAAGGCACCCTGACCGTCAACGGCGGCGGCGTGTCGGCACAGGGCGGGGCGCTGACCGTCGCAGGCGGGCAGGGGATTGCACTTTCGGATGCCACGCTGACAGGCCAGGCCGACACCACGCTGTCTACCGGCGGCAGCCTGACGCAGCGCGGCGGCAGCGTCTCCAGCAAGGGCGCGCTCAGCGTGACGGCCGGGAAGGATATCACGCTGACGAATACCCGCAGCGGAAGCGATACCCGCGCGACGCTGACCGGCGGCGGCACGCTGACATCCGCGGGCAGTGCGGTCTCGGCTGGGGAGAGCCTGACGCTGAGCGGCGGGCAACTGGTGCTTGACGGCCAGAGCCGGGCCGATGCCGCGGCAGATATCCGCCTGACGGGCGGCACCGTCAGTAGCCAGGGGCAGGTGAATGCGGGGCGCGACATTGCGCTCTCCGGCGACAGGGTGTCAAACGGCGGCCAGCTGGCGGCGAAAGGCCATCTGGACGTGAACGCCGGAGACCTGACGAACGGCGGCACGGCGCAGGGCAACGACGTCACCCTGAAGGGGCAGACGGTGACCAATAGCGGCACCCTGCAGAGCGGCGGCAACCTGGTGTTAAGCGCCGGAACCCTGGAGCAGCGGGGCACGCTGAGCGCGAAAGGCAATGCGGACGTCACGGCGCAGCAGACCCTGCGTAACGGCGGCAGCCTGCTGGCTGACGGCGCGATGAACGTGACCGCAGGCACGCTTGAGCAGAACGGCACCCTGTCCGGCGCGACGGCGCTGACGGCGCAGGCCGGCACCCTGACCAGCGGTCAGGCGTCCCGCACCACCAGCCAGGGCAACGTACAGATTACCGCGACCCGCAGCGCCAGCCTGAACGGGCAGACGGACGCGGCGGGAGCATTAACCGTCAGCACCGGCGACCTGACCACCGGCCGGGATGCACACCTGCAGAGCGGGCAGGGGCTCACCCTGCAGGCGCAGAATGCCGCGCTGAACGGCACCCAGGCGGCGAAAGGCGCCCTGTCGGTGACGGCGGGCACGATTGCGCACGCCGGGAAATCCACCGGTGACACGCTGAGCTTTAACGCGACCGGCGACCTGACCAGTAGCGGGGAGCTTACCGCCGGTGCCATCACGCTCGGCGGACAGAACATCCTCCAGTCCGGCGCCGCAAAAGCGGACCGCATGACCCTGACGGCCCCCGGGCGCATCACCAGCAGCGGCTCTCTGGTTGCCGGTACGCTGGCGCTGGACGCTGCCTCGGTGGAGAACGGCGGGCTGCTGCAGGGAACCACCCTGCTCGGCCTGAAGACCGGGTCACTCACGAACC
This sequence comes from Enterobacter asburiae, assembly GCF_024599655.1. Taxonomy (NCBI): domain Bacteria; kingdom Pseudomonadati; phylum Pseudomonadota; class Gammaproteobacteria; order Enterobacterales; family Enterobacteriaceae; genus Enterobacter; species Enterobacter asburiae. Next base: position 4,826,788 of record NZ_CP102247.1, on the reverse strand, counting down.
TCGGCGGCGGGTCGGTCTACAGCGCGCAGGATTTAACGCTGAACGTTCCGGTGCTGGCCAACAGCGGGCTTATCACCACCGACGGCACGCTGCGCATTAAAGGCGACACGCTGACAAACCAGGGTGAAATCAACGGCGTCAGTCTGAGCGGTGAGTACCTCAGCCTGACCAACACCGGCACCGGACGCCTGCTGGCGGACGACCGCCTCACGCTGAACGGCACCACGCTTGCTAACGCGGGCAGTATTGCCGCAGGCGACCTGCACATCACCGCGGACAGCCTGCAGAACCAGGGCACCGTCGAGGGGGATGCGGCCCTGACGCTTGACGTGGCAGACCTCACTAACCGTGGTGCGCTGCGCAGCAGCGGAACGCTGACGCTCGGCGGCGACACGCTTGCCAACAGCGGCGAACTCAGCGCCACCGCGCTGCTGCTGAACCTGACCCGTCAGGTCAGCAACGAGGCCGGTGGCCGGGTGATTGCCCGGGACGGCCTGACGCTGACCGCCGCCAGCCTGACGAACAGCGGGCTGATGGCCGGTACCGACGCGCAGTTTAACAGCGCGTCGGTGACCAACGGCGGCACGCTGCAGGGAACCCGCTCCCTGACGGCGGCGGGGACACAGCTCAGCAACCTGCAGGGGGGCATGCTGCTTTCCGGCGGCGCGCTTGACCTGCACCACGCCACCCTGAACAACGCCGGACTTGTACAGGGCAACACCCTGAACCTGGCCACCGGCGAGTGGATTAACACCGGTAACGCGCTCGGGGAAGCGGGCGTGACGGCGGCGGTGACCGGGGCGCTGACCAACAGCGGTAAGGTGCTCAGCCAGCAGGCGCTCGACGTTCAGGCCGGCAGCACCGATAACCGGGGCCAGCTGCTGGCGAAAGTGCTGACCCTGCGGGGCGACCTGCAGAACAGCGGCCTCCTTCAGGGGAGCAGCACGCTGGCCTGGTCCGGCAACACCTTCGCGAACCAGGTTCAGGGGCAGGTGACGGGCGGCGAGGCCCTGACCCTGAGCGGACAAACCCTCAGCAACGCGGGCAGCCTGCAGGGGCGCAGCGCGACGCTGGATGCCGGGAGCCTGAATAACCAGGGCAGCGTTCAGGCGCTGGACGCCCTGACGCTTGCCGCGACCGGCAGGCTGGACAACACGGGCGCCCTGCTCAGCCAGAACCTGTTCACGCTGACGGCGGCACAGCTGTTTAACGACGGCCAGCTGGCCGGGAAGTCGCTGGCGGTGAACGCCGCGCAGCTGAGCAACACCGGCATTCTGCAGGGCAACGACACGCTGGCGCTGACCACCCGCGCCCTGAGCAACGGCGCCACCGGGCAGCTGGTGAGCGGCAGCGACCTGAATGTGTCCCTGGACACGCTCGATAACGCCGGTCTGCTGCTGGTGAATGGCGGATTCACCCTTCGGGGCAGCGACCTGACGAACCGGGGCGATATTCAGGCGCAGAGCCTGGATCTTGGCCTGAGCAACACCCTGACAAATACAGGGAACCTCGTTGCCACCGACGATGCCGCGCTTAACGCGACGACGCTGACCAGCAGCGGCACGGTGGCGGGTAAAACGCTGACCGCAGGCGCGGCGGAACTGCGTAACAGCGGTCTGATGCAGGGCAGCAACGCGGTTAACGCCACCGCCGACCGCTTTATCAACGAGCTGAACGGTAAATGGCTCTCCGGCGGCGGCTTCACGCTGAAAGGCGGACAGCTGACCAACGCCGGTACGCTGCAGGGCGCGACGCTGGGCATGACCGGCATCACCCTCACCAACAGCGGCACGGTGAACGGGCAGTCGGGACTTGGCGGCACGCTCAGCGGGGCGTTAACCAATACCGGGCTGCTGCAGAGCGGCGGCACAACCACCTTCACCGCGGACACCCTGGCGAACCCGGGGCGCATCACCGGCGGCACGCTGTCCCTCACTGCCCGCGATATGAACAACGGCGGGCTGATGCAGGGAACGAACGGCCTGGCGCTCACCGGCACCACGCTGACCACGGGCGCGGCCTCTCGCACCCTCTCCGGCGGCATGCTGACGCTGGACGCAGGCCAGCTGACCACCCAGGGCACGCTGCAGGGGAACGGTGCAGACGTCCGCGCCACCGACTGGACGCACGGCGGGTCCCTGCTCAGCCAGGGGGCGCTGACGGCCACGACCGGCGGCACGCTGACCTCAACCGGCTCGCTGATGAGCCAGGGCGGGTCGGATATCACCGCACAGACGCTGGATAACCGCGGGCAGCTCCTCAGCGAGGGCGATGTGGCGCTCGGCGGCAGCACGCTTACAAACAGCGGCACCGTGCAGGGGCGCACCCTCGCGCTGCGTCAGGGCAGCATTAACAACCAGGGTACCCTGACCGGCCTGCAGAGCCTGACCGTTCAGGGGCAGCAGCGGCTGATGGCGCGTATGGCGATGGCCGCGCCGCAGCAGGCGCTGATTAACGGCGCAGGCGGCAAATTGCTCACCCAGGGCACCCTGACGATTGCGTCCGGCGCGGTGACCAACGCCGGCAGCTGGCAGGCACAGAACATTCTGCTTAACGCCCAGTCTCTCACCAACAGCGGCGCGGTGCAGAGCGCCGACGCGCTGCAGATGACGCTGGCCGACGCGCTCACCGGGACCGCGGGCAGCAGGATCACCGCGCTGGGTGCGGCAACGCTGCAGGCCGCCACGCTGGCGAACCAGGGGCAGTGGGCGGCGAAAAACCTGACGCTGACCGGCGGCACGCTCAGCAACAGCGGTGCCATCAGCGGGGTGAATGGCCTGACCCTCAGCCAGACCGGCGCGGTCAGCCAGCAGTCGACCGGGACCCTGCTGTCCGGCGGGGCGCTGAACGTCACGGCGGCATCCGTTACCAATGACGGCAAGATTCAGGGGAGCACGCTCGGCATTACCACCGGGGCGCTCACCAACGGCGGACGTCTGCAGGGCGATAACGGCGCGACGCTGGCCCTCAGCGGGACGCTGACCAATAACAGCGGAGGCGAAATCGTCAGCCGCGATGGCCTGACGCTGACCACGCCCGCGCTGTTTAACTACGGCCTGATTCAGGGCGGCGGCGAGACGCGCGTGACCGCCTCCTCGCAGGCGCGTAACGACGGCAGGCTCCTGTCCGGCGCGCGCCTGACGCTCGGCACGCCGCAGTTCACCGGCACCGGCTGGCTGCAGGCCACCGACCTGATACTCAATGCGGCAAACGCCGTCAACGGCGGCACGTGGGTGGCCGACCGGGCCACGCTGACCGGCACCACGCTTGCCAGCCAGGGTACCACCCAGGCGGGACAGCTGACGGTTAACTACGGCCAGCTGAACAACAGCGGCACGCTGCTCGGCAACGCGCAGCTGAACATTAATGCCGACCAGGTGACCCAGAGCGCGGGCGGTAAGCTGCTGAGCGGCGGCAACCTGTGGCTGCAGAGCCGGGGGCTGGACCTCACCGGCCAACTGGTGTCCCTGGGGGATTTAACGCTGCAGCTGACGAACGCGTTTACCAGCCGGACCGCCGTGGCGGCAGGCAGAACGCTGACCATCAGCAGCGGCGGCGACATCGATAACCGCAGCGTGCTGCAGGGGCAGGCGGTTAACCTCAGCGCGGGCGGGCAGCTCAGCAACAACGGACAAATCACCACCGGCGGCGGCACCAGCACACTCTCCGGCAGCAATGTGGCGCTGAACGCCGCGGGCTCGGTGCAGGGCGGGGGCGACATCACGATTGCCAGTAGGGGCAATATTACCGTCGACGGCTTCACCGGCACGCGCGGCTCGCTGACCCTCAGCGCGCCGGGCTCCATCGTTAATACCGCGCTGCTGTACGCGGCGAATAACCTGTCGCTGTTTGCCGACAGCATCACCAACCAGCGCGGCGACATCATGGCGGGGAACAACCTGTGGATGCAGCGGGATGCGGCGGGGAATGCTAACAGCCAGGTGGTGAACTCGTCGGGGAATATTGAGACGCAGAATGGAAGTCTTAATATTAAAACCATCAACTTACGAAATGAGCGGGAAGGGCTTAAAGCGTCAACTGAGAGTCATGTACAACCAGTTGATGACTGGATGTCAGGTGAGTCGACAATAGATGTGCCTGTTACGGCTCTGCCAGATGGAAGTTATGGTTTTTATTCGCGGGAAGTCATTACCGGTCCGGGTGCCGGTAACTGTGGGGCTAACAGTGCATGTAATATCCATCGCTCCACATATTATTATCTGGCCCCTTTTAAAAATACAGTCAGGCAGCGTTTTTCCGGACGCTATAGCACAACTGTTATCACAGGGGGCGATTCTCCAACAGGGCGTATCGCTTCAGGTAGCGACCTGACTATTCAAGCTTCCATGCTTGATAATAATGCCAGTTATATATTGGCGAATGGTGATATTCGCCTGTCAGGAAATCAATTAAATAACCAGAGCTGGCAGGCAGGTAGCGAAGTTGACTACCTGATTTATGAGTATAAACCGTTATCTGTGTCTGTTGGTTACGCAACAAGTAACATAGGCGTGGCTGGTAGTAAGAATATCAAATTCCAGAATGATACTATTAAATATAATCTGGTTGGGCATGAAACAGAATTCCAGCAGGGGGAACTCTACCGCGCCGTCATCCAGGCGGGCGGCAACGTCACTGCGAACTTTACCAGCAACATCAGCAACACCAGTACCACCTCTAACGCGGGCGGCGTCAGCAACGTTATCTCCACCCCGTCGCTGAATACCCTCAGCAACCAGACCATCGGCAGCGGCGTGCAAAAACAGGGGCTCAACGCTACCGGCACCGTGGCGGTGAACTCGCCGCAGTGGAACGATCAGCTTCAGGGTGCGCTGCAGCAGCTTAACGGCGGCGGCGCGCTGGAAAACGGCGGCGCGTCCGGCACGTCTCTCAGCAACATTGCCACCACGCAGAAAGGCAACGCGAACCTCGGCCAGCTGGGCGCGCTGGCGAACGCCGGGGTCACCACCGCCGATCTCCGAACCGCTCAGGGCGGTACCGTCGGGCATTATCAGGGCCAGCGCGTCGATACCAGCGCTTACCCGCTGCCGTCGGGCAACAACGGCTATTTCGTCTTCTCCGACAACCCGAAAAGCCCGTACCTGATCAGCATCAACCCGAAACTGAACGGTCTCGGGCAGCTTGATCCCGCCCTGTTTGCCGACCTGAACGCGATGCTCGGGGTCAAACCGTCGTCCACGGCACCGCAGGAGACGCGGCCAGCGTTTACCGACGAGAAGCAGTTCCTCGGCTCATCCTATATGCTGGGTCGCCTCAACCTGAACCCGGATTACGACTACCGTTTCCTCGGCGATGCGGCGTTCGATACCCGCTATGTTTCCAATGTGGTGCTCAACCAGACCGGTAACCGCTACCTGAACGGCATCGGCTCCGATCTGGATCAGATGCGCTACCTGATGGACAACGCCGCGGCGGCGCAGCAGTCGCTGGGCCTGCAGTTTGGCGTCTCGCTGACCGCCGATCAGATTGCCGCGCTCGACCACAGCCTGCTGTGGTGGGAGAAAGCCACCGTCAACGGCGAAACGGTGATGGTGCCGAAACTCTACCTGTCGCCGAAGGACGTCACCGTCAATAACGGCAGCGTAATCGCGGGCAACAACGTCACCCTGAAGGGCGGCAGCATCACCAACAGCGGCAGCTCGCTGCTGGCGAAAAACAGCCTGACGCTCGACAGCCAGAACAGCATCAGCAACCTCAAAAGCGGCCTGATGAAAGCGGGCGGCGACCTGAACCTGAGCGCCATCGGCGATATCAATAACATCAGCTCCACCATCAGCGGCAAAACGGTCGCGCTGGAGAGCCTCGACGGCAGCATCAACAACCTGACTCAGGTTGAGCAGATTGATATCAACGCCGGAGGTAAATACGGCAACATCGGCCTGAAAGACACGCTGCTGGGCAACACGGCGTCGATTACCGCGCAGGATGGCCTGTCGCTTGAGGCGGGGAAAAACATCACCGTTACCGGGGCGAACCTGGCCTCCGGCGGCGATATGCTGCTGAACGCGTGGGGCGATATTGCCGTCAACGCGAACCAGATCAACGACGCATTCAGCTCCAGCCGGGAGAAAACCAGCCGCTCATCCGTCACGTATCAGGGAAGTAACGTCACCGCGGGCGGCAACCTGCTGGTGAATGCCGGGCACAACCTTGACGTGACCGCCAGCGACCTGAAGGCGGGCGGCAGCGCGGGGCTGAGCGCGGGCAACGATCTGAACCTGAACGCGGAGCAAACCAGCGAAAGCAGCCGTAAAGGGAAAAGCGAGTCCCACAGCACCGGGCTCGACCGCACCACGATTTCCGCAGGCGATAACCTGGTCCTGAAGGCCGGGCAGGATATCAACGCTCAGGCCGCCGCGCTGGCGGCGGAGAAAAGCGTCGGGCTGCAGGCGGGTCGCGACGTGAATCTGGCTGCGGAAGAGACCACGCAGGGCGACAGCTATAGGTCAGGCAAGAAAACCGTTATTAACGAATCGGTGCGTCAGCAGGGAACCGAGATCGCCAGCGGGGCGAATACCCAAATCCTCGCCGGACGCGATGTCACCACCGAAGCCGCGCAGGTGACGGCGAAGGGCGATATCGGCGTGGCGGCAGGCCGCGACGTCAATCTCAATACCGCAACCGAAAGCGATTATCACTACAAAGAGCAGACCAAAACCAAAAAAGGTTTCTTGAGCAAGAAAACCACCCACACCATCGAGGAGGACAGCGCGACGCGTGAATCCGGCTCATTGCTGAGCGGCGATAACGTGCAGGTGGTGGCGGGCAATAACCTGCAGGTGTTCGGCTCCGCCGTGGCGGGCGATGGCGATGTGCAGCTTAAGGCGGGCAACAACGTCGATATCGTGGCGGCCACGAACAGCGACACCTCCTGGCGCTTTAAGGAAGAGAAAAAATCCGGCCTGATGGGCTCGGGCGGGATTGGCTTCACCATCGGCAGCAGCAAAAGCACGCACGATCTTCGTGAGAAGGGTACCACCCAGAGCCAGAGCTTCAGTACGGTGGGCTCGACGGGGGGGAGCGTTGATATTGCCGCCGGTAATCAGCTGCATGTCGGCGGTGCGGACCTGGTGGCTGGCAAAAATATGGCGCTCGCAGGCGACAGCGTGGTGATCGAGCCAGGTCATGACAAACGCGCCCGCGATGAGAAGTTTGAACAAAAATCCAGTGGCCTTACGGTGGCTCTGTCTGGCGTAGTGGGTGGTGCAATCAACAGCGCTGTTACCACTGCACAGGAGGCGTCTAAAGAAAGTGATGGACGTCTGGCTGCCCTGCAGGCAACGAAAGCGACACTCTCGGGCGTACAGGCGGCGCAGGGAGCGGTTGTTGCCCAGCAGACTGGCGATCCAGCGAACGGATTTGGTGTCAGCCTCTCTCTGACTAGTCAGAAATCGAAATCTCAGCAGCATGCCGATAGCGACACGGTAGCGGGCAGCACGATCAATGCCGGAAACGATCTTTCCATTACCGCCACGGGCAAAGGTAAGAGTGCGAATAGCGGCGATATCCTGATCGGCGGTAGTCAGTTGAAAGCGGGCGGTGACGCCACGCTGAATGCTGAAAACGACATCCTGCTGACGGGAGCGGCCAACACGCAGAAAACCACCGGCAAAAACAGCAGCAGCGGTGGTGGTGTGGGCGTAAGTATTGGGGGCGGCAGCGGCGGGATGGGGATCAGTGTCTTCGCCAATGTGAATGCGTCTAAAGGTAATGAAAAAGGTAACGGCACCGCCTGGACCGAAACCACGCTGGACAGCGGCGGCACGGTCTCCATGACCAGCGGTAGAGATGCCATTCTGAACGGGGCGCAGGTCAACGGTGAGAAGATTGTCGCTGATATTGGCCGCGATCTTTTGATGAGTAGTCAGCAGGACAATAATGATTACAAATCTAAGCAGACCAGCATAGCAGCGGGGGGAAGCTTCACCTTCGGAAGTATGACAGGCTCCGGCTACATCAGTGCCAGTCAGGATAAGATGAAGAGCACGTACGACTCCGTTCAAGAGCAGACGGGGTTGTTTGCCGGTAATGGTGGATTTGACGTCACGGTTGGCCGTCACACGCAGCTGGATGGTGCGGTCATAGCTTCCACGGCGACGGCAGACAAAAACGCGCTGGACACGGGAACGCTGGGCTTTAGCGACCTCCACAACGAGGCGGATTATAAGGTCAGCCATACGGGTGTGAGCCTGAGTGGGAGCGGTAGTTTTGGCGATACCTTTAAAGGCAAAATGCCGGGCGGCATGATTTCAGGCGCAAGCCACAGCGGGCATGCGGAAGGTACCACCCAGGCAGCGGTGGCTGACGGTGCTATTACCGTCCGCGATCGGGATAATCAGAAGCAGGATGTGGCAAACCTGAGCCGCGATACCGAACATGCCAACGACAGCATCAGCCCAATCTTCGACAAGGAGAAAGAGCAAAATCGCCTGAAAGCGGTCGGGCTTATCAGTGATATCGGCAGCCAGGCGGCGGATATCGCGCGGACGCAGGGAGAGATAGCGGCACGGAATGCCATGACCGATCCAGAGGCGCTGAAGGCGGCCAAAGAGAAGCTGAAATCGGAAGGTAATGCTAACCCAAGTGATAAGCAAATCGTGAATCAGGCTGGCCAGACGGCAATGGAGAAGTACGGTACAGGCAGCGATATTCAGCGCGGTATTCAGGCGGCAACGGCGGCACTTCAGGGACTGGCGGGCGGTAATATTGCGGGTGCGTTGGCAGGCGCGTCGGCGCCTGAGCTGGCGCATCTTCTTAAATCAACCGAAGGCGATCCGACCGTCAATACCGTTGCGCACGCTATTCTGGGCGGCGCGGTGGCGGCTCTTCAGGGTAACAGCGCCGCTGCGGGAGCTGCGGGTGCGGCATCAGGTGAGCTGGCTGCGCATGCTATAGCCGGGCTGCTTTATCCGGATGTGAAAGACCTGTCGAAACTGAGCGAAGATCAAAAGCAGACGATCGTTACGCTGGCTTCCGTATCGGCGGGGATGGCTGGTGGATTGGCGGGAGGGAGTACGGCATCGGCAGCTGCTGGGGCGCAAGGAGGGAAGAACGCGGCAGAGAATAATGCTACCTCAAACTGGGGTGGATTAGTGCCTCCAGCAACGCAACAGGATGCTTCACTGGCTTTCGATCTCGGCGGTAAAGGTGCATCTCCCGACAAAATTAACAAGGCTATTAAAGGCTCTCATATTGGTCCATCAGTAGGGGATACGGCAAAAATCCATGGTGATGTAAAAGGTCAGGTGGCTGTTGGTTATGTGGGCGGGGGCTATCTGGAGGGGGTCCTTTCAGAAGATAAATTCGCAATTAATGGCGGGATAACAAAGGTGTTTGGCTGGCGCGCGGATGCGTCGGCTGGATTAACTTTCGGGCCTTATCCAATTAAGGATTTCAATCCGGCTTATGATTATTCCGGCTCCATATCCGCTGGTATTTTTTCAATTGAAGGATCTGTAGGTAAAGATGGTGTTGGTGGTGCTTTCAGAATTGGCGGAGGTATTGGTGCTAGTATCCGACAAAGTGAAAATCATAACAACCTGCCGGAGATCGACGGAGCCGGTAGTACCGAACTCATATCCTGGCCCTTCAAAAAGGATTAATTAAATGATTTATCTGCTATTAGGAATTGCGCTGTTCGCATTTTTCGTCGGAACGGTCGTTTTTTTCCGTTTTAGTAAAGTGACGGGAAGAAGCGTCCAGTCACCGTTTACCCCGATGTTTTTCTTTGACGCGCTATTTTTTGGTCTGGGCAGTAAGCGAGACATGAACATCGCAGCATGTTCATTTATCGTCTTTTTAGTCAGTATCTGGGGATTAACTTATTTAAAATTAAGCACTCATTTTTGGGGCAGTCGCGAAAGTTATTTTGGTTTTGTGATCGCCGGGATTTTCTTTCTAATTATGCATTGTCGCTATTGTGCAAAAAATGTCGTTATCAAAAATGATGGCCTGGCCCCCATGAGAGAGTTGGTTAATATCCGGCGGTCCGGCCTCACCAGCCCCTTTATATGGTTAAGCAGGGCCGGGTATCTGGGGTTCTTTATTGGCATGCTTCACTGAAGCGAGATGCGGAAAAACAGTCTCCGTGCCCCTGGAGACTACCCCAGCCTCTCCACCCTCGTCTCCCCCTCCACCATAGACAGCTGATACAGAGAAAACGATCGCTGCTTCTCAATCAATTTCGCCAGCTCCGGCGAGTGGCTGGTGAGCCAGATCTGCGAGTAGCGGCTGGCCTCGGCGATTAAGCTCGCCAGCGCGGGCAACATCTGCGGGTGCAGGCTGTTTTCCGGTTCGTTCAACGCGATAAACGCCGGTGGGCGCGGGCTTAACAGCGCTACCGCCAGGCACAGGAAGCGCAGGGTGCCGTCGGAGAACTCCGCCGGTTCCAGCGGCCTGCTCAGACCCTCGCGCTGCATCATCATGCGAAAACGTCCGCCGGTGTTGTCGCTGTAAAACACGCAGCCGGGGAAGGCCTGGTCGAGGATGCGCATCAGCAGCAGCTCGTCGCCAATCTCCACGATGGTCTGAAATGCGGCCGCCAGGTTGGCGCCGTCGCTGGCCAGCACCGGGGAGCGGAAGCCGACCTGCGGAGCCCGCATCGCCGAGCCGGACGCGACGGAAAACTCATGATAAAAGCGCCAGTTACGCAGGGACTCGCGCATCTGCGACACTTCCGGGTAAAGATGCGGCTCGCCGAGCTGTCCGAATACCGATTCATTCTCATACAGCGTGCCGCTGTGGGTGACTTTCTCGTGATGCACGTTATTCAGAAACACCGCCTGGTTCTTACGCTTCATCAACTGTGACGAAGGACGACGGTGCTGGCCGCTCAGCCAGATGGACTCCTCTTTGATCACCGGGTCGAGCTGAAACTGCGAGGGATAGGGCAGCTTCTCCACAAACCCGACCTGCAGCTCGTATTCGTAGGTCTCTGTTTCCACCGCCAGATTCATACGCCGCAGCTGGTCGCTGCGGGTTTTGCCTGCCCAGAATACCTTCAGAATGCCGCCCTCGTTCGCCAGCGCCTGGGAAAATTGCCCCTGAGCGGCGCTGTGCATCAGATGTATCGCCTTGTAAATATTGGATTTCCCGGTACCGTTCGGCCCGAAGACGATGTTGAGCTGCTCCAGCTCCAGCGACATCTCGCGGATGGAGCGGTAGTTTTGAATGTGCAGGGTGTTGATCACAGGCAGGCCCTTTTCTGCAGAATAAGCCTGTATATAATCACAGTCTTTAAGATAAAATGCAAAAAAGAGACGACAGTGAGGATGTCGTCTAAACGGGGTACTGCTTTGGGCCTCTACGGGTCAATGGGGCCTTCGCATTTTTATGATCACTTGACTGCCAGACGCAGACCCAAATCATCAGGATAGGGATCAAAATAGTTTTGCGTCATCAGATACCGGTCGGGGTATTCGGCCAGGTAGTGCTTCAGCAGCGTGATCGGGGCGAGAATAGGCAACTGTCCGTTGCGATAGTGCAGGATCACGTCGCGCAGCTCGCCGCGCTGGCGGGTGTTCAGCTGGCGACGGAAATACCCCTGAATATGCATCAGCACGTTGGTGTGATTCTTCCGCGAGGCGGGTTTTTTCAGGATGGTCATCAGCTTTTCCCGGTACGCCACGAAGAAGGCGACCAGGTCTTCCCACTCGTGCAGCGAGGCAACGAACGGGCCGATTTCACGGTAGCCTGCCTGATGGTGCGCCAGCAGCTGCAATTTATAGCGGCTGTGGAAGTCCAGCAGCGCGCGGCGCGTGAGGCCATTTTTACGCAGCGTGTTCAGTTCGTGCAGGGCAAATACCCGCTCGATAAAGTTTTCCCGCAGCACCGGGTCGTGCAGCCGACCGTCTTCCTCGACGGGCAGCCACGGGTAGGTTTCAAGAAGGGCGGCGGTGAACAGCCCGACGCCCTCCTTGCGGCCCCGGTTGCCGTTTTCATCGTACAGCCGCACGCGTTCCAGACCGCAGCTTGGGGATTTTGCACAGACGATAAATCCCGACAGATCGCTGATTTTTGGCAGATAGCCCGCCGTAAAGTCGGCCATTTTCTGCGTAATGTCGTCATGAGGCGGCTTGCTGAAACGGAGCTGCGTTTCGCCGCTGTCCGTCAGCGTCAGGCGTATGGCCGGGCGAGGCGTCGGCAGACCGATGGCCATTTCCGGGCAGACGGGCCTGAAATTCACCCACTGGGCCAGCTCATCCATGACGAAGCCCATACGCTTGTGTCCGCCGTCAAAGCGAACGGCGGATCCGGTCAAACATCCGCTAATACCGAGTACAGGTTTCGTTGTCATGGTGTGGTCCTCCCGTTCATATAACTAAAACTTACACAACATGACTAATTTGTCCAAGTATTCGCGGAACTATTTTTTATAATCCTTTAAAATCAATGCATCTTAACTACCCTTGTAGGTCGAGTAACCGTACTGGCTCAGCAGAAGCGGGATGTGTAGCTTTTCGTTGGTGCGGGTCACGGTAAACAGCACCGGGATCTCCGGGAAGAAGGAGTCCAGCTTTTTGCCGTGGAAGTAATCTGCGGTTTTGAAGGACACTTTATACACGCCAGGCTGCATGTCCCGATCCTGCGGATAGAGCGATTTGATACGGCCGTCGTGGTCGGTTTTGCCGCTGGCAATCGGGGTCCACTTGTCCTGCTGCTGCTTCTCCAGCGTAACGGTCACGTTTGATGGCGGCATCCCGGTTTGCTGGTCGAGAATGTGGACGCTCAGCGTGCCGGCAGGGGCGCTAAAGGCAGCAGGGGCAAAGGCCATCGAGGCCAGGATCAGCAGAGGGGCAGTTTTTTTCATGGTGTTTTCCTGTGGAGTTATTCGTCACAGGAAAACGTTAGCATCTGCGGCGCGGGAAAATATTCAACTTTTCGTGAAGATTCCCGCAGGAGAAAATTATCAGAGGATAATCACTTCAAGCGATACCTGCTGCTGCCACTGCTCCAGCTGCTTTTTCCGCCCGGCGGTGAGTTTGCCGCTGGTGACCAGAAGCCATTTGCGCTCCGGGAAAATTTCCGGTGCCAGCGCGTCAGGCGGAACCGGCAGGATGTCGATTCGGTGGCCCTGCCCGGTGCGCGTTAAAGCTTCGAGCCAGATCTCGCACGGGTCGTTAAGGTGCCAGCCGCTGAGCAGAATATTATCGCCCGGCGCTTTTTTATCGCCTTCGAGGCAAAACGAGGTGTAGGCGATGATGATGCCGTCGAGGATCGCGCGCAGGGTCATGGCGGCAGCGACGTTGGCCGAAACCTGGCTGCGCAGCGGGCGCAGCACGTTCGCGACCAGCTCCGGCCTTGGGTATTCGCGTCCGGCGTCGTAAATCATCTGGCGCAGGGACTCGACCTTGCCGTCCTGCAGGCGTTGCAGCATGTTCTGCTGCAGGGTTTGCCAGTTGTTGGTCCGACCCGGCATCGGGCGTTCCAGCAGCGGTTTGACCTGGCCGATCGGGACGCCTTTTTTTACCCAGTCGAGGATTTTGAGCGCCTGCTGGACGTCCTCATCGCTGTACTGGCGGTGGCCGCCTTCCGTGCGCTGTGGCTTGAGTAAACCATAGCGACGCTGCCACGCCCGCAGGGTAGTGGCGGTGATGCCGCTGAGTCGGGCGAATTCGCCGATGGAGTAAGCCATGTCCGTGTCCAGAGTGGAGGAATACTCTCAATATACTACGAATTTTCCCGAACGGGATGAAGCGCCGAAACGGTGCACTACACTTAACGTCCAACCGTGCAAATGAAAGGAATTCTCATGAAGCTATGGCCTGTTGTGACCGGTGTTGCCATTGCGCTGACGCTGGTCGCCTGTAAATCCCCCACGCCGCCGAAGGGCGTGCAGCCGATTTCTGATTTTGACGCCAGCCGCTATCTCGGAAAATGGTATGAGGTCGCCCGTCTGGAAAACCGCTTTGAACGCGGGCTGGAGCAGGTAACCGCCACTTACGGCAAGCGCAGCGACGGCGGCATCAGCGTGCTCAACCGGGGCTACGATCCGGTCAAGAACCAGTGGAACGAGAGCGAAGGGAAAGCGTACTTTACCGGCGAACCGACCACCGCCGCGCTCAAGGTGTCTTTCTTCGGCCCCTTCTACGGCGGCTATAACGTGATCAGGCTGGACGATAAGTATCAGTACGCCCTGGTCAGCGGCCCGAACCGCGACTATCTGTGGATCCTGTCGCGTACGCCAACCATTCCTGATGCGGTGAAGCAGGATTACCTGAACACCGCGCGCAGTCTTGGCTTCCGAACCGATCAGCTGGTGTGGGTGAAGCAGTAGCCCCTACTGGTAGGAAAACGTAATGCTGGCCAGCGCGTTGGCCGAGCCGGGGACCAGTTCGCCGGTTCGGATGTACTGCGCCTGGAACGGTAACGACAGGGTTTGCGCCGCCGCGGTGCTCTGGATAAAGAACTGGCCGGTCGTGCCCGCGGCCGAGCTGTCCGGTCCCATCGTCAGCGGTCCGGTGCCGTTGTAGAAAAACTGCACCCCAACGCCGGACGCCGTGGAGTCTCCGGTCAGCGTCACCACCGACGAGGTGTTCGACGGCGTGGTCTGATCGGTCATCACCGCGTGAACCGCCACGTCCGCGTCGCAGGTCAGGCCGACGGTAAACGTCCCGGATGGCGACGTGCTTCCCACCGTGGGCAGAGTGCGTATATCAATGGTGCCGAGCGCCACGCTGGCGTTTTTGCTGCCGACCGTACACCCGCTGGCGGTTACCGTGATGGTGGTCGGGCTGATGATGACCTGCGCCGTTTTGACCTCGTTGTTATAGGCGGTTAACACCGCGGCGTTGATAGTCGGGATGTTATAGACGCCGGATTTCAGCGCCGTACCGGTTTTAATAAAGGTGACTTTTGCTGACCAGCCCAGATCCTGGGCATACCCACTGGTGCCCTCTGCCGGGTAACTTTGCGTGATACCGTTTTGCAGGGGAATATATTTTGTACCATTAAAATCCTTCAGCCCGATGATGTACCCCACGCCCGGCACGCCGGTCTCAAAAATGGTGTAGTTCACGCCGTCGACGGTAACCGTCGCACCGCTCGAAATCGCGCTGCTGCTGGGCTGCAGCGTGCCTTTGTTACAGGTAAAAATAAGCCCGCACCAGAACACCTGCTGCACGCTGGCGGTGGCGCTCCACGTCGATCCGATAATACTGCCCGGTGCCACCGAATCCGCTGGCCCGCTGTAGGTCATCGGCTGAGGGGAGAGGGTAATGTCCGATTTCCAGTCCAGAGCCTGCGCGCTGACGCAGAAAAGTAATCCGCTGAGAAGAAACGCTAAACGCATCATAGATACTCCGTTGTCCAGGTGGCGAAGGCTGACACATCACCGGCGCTCACGGGTGCGCCGGTGGCAACCAGCTGTGCGTAAAAGGTCATCTGTACGCTGTCATCCCCCGCCGTTCCGTACGCGGTGGTTTGCGTGTTCAGGGGAATGAGTACGCTCTCTTTATCGAGGATCTGCACCGCCACGCCGGTAGCGCCACCGTCGGCAATTTTCAGCAGCTGCGGGTTGGCATCATCCGGCGTACCGCTGAAGCGGATTTTTACGCCAGCAAAGGTTGGCCCGCACGCTTCAAGCCTGAGCGTAAAGGGCGTTTTGATATTGCTGACGGCCCCGGCGCGCGTAAATTGTTTGATGCCAATGGTGCCCAGCGGCACGTTTTGCTCCTCGGAGTCCTGTGCAACCACGCAGGTATTGCCGATCAAATTGCCGGTGACGGAAACCAGCACGTCATACCCGCGAACGGGGAGAGCGAAAGCCAGCAGTGCGATGCAGCCGATCCGAAACGTTAATGACATACCACCTCCTGAGAATAGAGACCGGTGCGGGCGTTATAGTTCTGCTTGTTTAAGGCGTAGGTAATGGCGCAGCGCTGGCTGTTGCCGCGACCCCACACGGCGTTCAGCTTGCCCTTCTCTGACAAACCGGACAGATACAGGCTGCCGCCATCGCCGACGATGCCGCTGGTTTTGTCATTATCGAGCGAGACCAGCGTCCCGAAGGGGAGCACGTCGTTGCCGTGACGCACGATAAACATCGCTTTTGCTCCCTGATGCGTGGTGAAGGTGGCGCGAACCAGGGCACCATCGGTAGGCGTTTTGTTGGCGATGGCGTTTTCCAGCTCCACGTCGTTGCCAGCGGTCGTCACGTCCAGCGCGACCTGGTTAACGCGGTACGGCGTGGCGTATGGGATCACCGCATAGCCACGGCTGTCCGTTTTGATGCCTTTGTGGTTAAGCACGGCGACGTTGCTGGCTCCCGGGGCTTTTACCAGAATGTTGGTGTTCCCGAGCGGCTGGCTCAGCGTCAGGCCATCTTCATGCACTACCGCACCGCCGCTGATGCCGTAGCTGAGGTTGCGGGAGTTGCTGGTGTAGCTGTAGCCCAGGTTGTAGTCTCCCCGCGCGCCTTCGTACTGCAGGGTGGCATCGCCGCCGTAGTGCTGCTGGGCGCTGTAGCGCTGGTTGACGCTATAGAACAGATTTTCCTGGCCCGGCAGGTAGCCGCTCACGCCCGTGCTGGCGGTTGTACCTGTGGAGTCCGCATGGGTCGTGGTAAAGCGCGCGCGGGTAGACAGCGCCGGATTGCCCAGCGGGACCGAAATCGACATCGACAGGATGTTATCTTTCTTGTCGTCATACAGGCTTGAACTTCGCTGAACGCTGACGCCAAGCGACACGTTGCGAAACGTGGCGTTCCACGCAAATTGCAGGCTTTGTGTGGTGTCTGACGTGTTCCAGTAGGTCTGCTGATCCCACGACAGTGACAGCGAGCCGTATTGTCCCATCGGCTGCGACAGCAGCAGCTGGTTTTTTGCCTTGCGCGACATGCGCAGGTTGTACACGTTGTCGTAATGGGTGGTGACGGTGCCATCGTCTTCCACAGTCTGCTTTGGCGATCCGCCCGACATCCCTTTGTACGTCGTGTCGCTGAGGGTATAAAACCCTTTCGTGGAGTAGCGCAGCGAGAAGAAGTTCACCCGCGTGCCAATGTCGTTCAGCAGCTTGCTGTAGCGTAGGCGCACCGAATCACCGCTGTAGTGCCGATCGTCCGCCAGCTGGCTGCGGGCATGGGTCAGGTCAAGAGAGTAAGCGCCAAAGCGGCCGAGGTTTTGCCCAAACCCGAAGGCCAGGCCGTTATAGCGATCGGCAAACTGTGCCCCGCCGTAAAACGTCAGGCCATATTGCCAGCCATAAAACAGTTCGCCCTGCGCGAAAGAGGGCGCATCCTGATTGCCCGTCGGACGGTATTTCCCGGCACCGAGGGCATATTTCACCTGTCCGTTACGCACCAGGTTCGGCACGCTGGCAAAAGGAAGCGTGTATTGCGTTTTGCTGCCGTCGTTCTCCTGAATGGTGACCGCCAGATCGCCGCCCGAGGAGGTCGGGTAGAGATCTTTCAGCACAAACGCCCCTGGTGGAACAGAGGTTTGATAGATGATGTTGCCGTTCTGGCGAACCGTTACGGTCGCGTTGCTGCGCGCGATGCCCCGGACTTCCGGCGCATAGCCGCTGAGGCTGGCGGGCAGCATGTTGTCATCGGTTTTCAGGGCGATGCCGCGCAGGCCCACGGAATCGAAGACCTGCGCCGAGGTGTACGTTTCCCCGGCATACACCTGCGCGCGCAGGGCGTGAATATCGCGCTGCAGCCAGGTCTGCACGTGGGTGAGTTCATTGCTGTCTTTGGTCCACGTGGTGAAATCACGCAGCCGCCACGCGCCCAGGTTGACGCCGCTGTTGAGGCTCGCAAAAAGCTGCTGTTCCCGCGTGCGCGTCTCGCCGCGATACTCATTGTTCGAGCCATTGACCACGTAATTCAGCCACGCGGCAGGAATGCCCGCCTCCCAGCTTTCCGGGCTGACATACCCGCGCGGCAGATTGCGCATCGCACTTTGCGGTACGGTGAAGCTCAGGGTGAGCGTCTTCTGGTCCAGGTCAAACTGCGTATCCGCAAACGCCTTCGTTAAGAAGATGCAGCGCTGCGCCAGCGGCAGCGCTCCGCCCTTTGCCTGATGACTATCGATGCCCAGCGCGTCGAATTGCTCAGGCGTGAGGCAGGGCAGCGCTTCACCCGTACTGTCTTCAGCAAGGCGGAACGTGATGTTACCTGTGAACGCGTAGTTGGTATTGATATACACGTTGAGGTTGTAATCACCCGGTGGCAACGCGCTCCCGGCGTTGACCCAGGCGAGATCGGCGCTGTTTGCGCTCTCGCCGTTGAGGAACGCGGGGTTAAATTGCAGCTCGCTTTCAGCAGCCACGGCTTGCCGAATCACCAGGGAGATCACCGTGGCGCACAGGATTTTTCTTTTCACGTGGTCACGCCTTACTGTTTGTATTATTGGGATAACGATGCGCGCGTGGCGGGGGTCCATGCCCCATAATCGTTAATGGTCTGAAAGCTCATGCTGCCCGCATGGCTGAAGGTTTCGGCCAGCGTCACGCTACCTTTCGGGGGCACCATCACCGGCTGCACCGGGATACCGTCAATTTTCACGTTGATGGTGGTGAGGTAGTACGGCGTAGGGTTGCTGAGCGTGACCTTTCCGGCGCGGTAGGAACCGGTCAGGCGTTTCCACGCCTCTCCTGGGCTCTCACTGAGTCCCGCCGGGCGATAAAAGACCTTGATGCGGTTAGCCGATGCAAACTGCAGCGTATTCCCGGAGCCGCTTTTCGCCTGCTGGGGGATGGCTTTGACCGTCATCCAGTAGAGCGTCTCCCGATCCTCTGGCAGGGCTTTACCGTTAAACATGATTTTCACCGCGCTTTCGCTGGCCGGTTTCATGACGTACAGCGGTGGCGTGATCACGAAGTCGTTGGTACGTTCGCCTTTCTCATTTTCCATCCATGACTGGATCAGGAACGTGGCGTCGGGATGGGTGTTTCTCACCTGCATCATCGACTGGGTGGTCGCGCTGGAGTAGACCATTCGCGTTGCGCCCAACCCCACGCCGCCGGCATAGACGGCGGAGGAACATAACGTACCCGCCAGGCAAATCAATGTGTTTACGCGCATAGTGTTTCTCCTGAAAGCTAAGACAGGCCCGGCCCGCAGACCGGGGCTGAAGATTACGAGTAGGTCACGGTGTAGGTCGCGACGGCGCTGGCATCACCCGCAGTGGCGCCGCCCTTCGGTGAGTAATATTTCGCGCTGAAGTTCAGGGTGTTGGCACCCTTGCGCAGAGGAATGGCCGAAGCGGGTTCACCCAGCCTCACCACGTTGCCCTGCTCGTCATAAAGGCGGATAGCCACGTTTTGCGCAGAGTTGGCGCTGCCGTTTGCCCCCACGGACAGACTATTAACATCGGAACCGTCCGGCGTGCCGGTGAAGGTGACGGCCACGGTTGTCGCGGCAATCGGGTTCTCATCCGTAGAGGCTGAGGTGTCGGCGATTTCACAGTCTTCCAGGGTGATGGCAAACGCTTTTGCCGTGCTGGCTTCACTGCCAGCAGCCGCCAGCGTTGCGGTACGCACTTCACCCATGTCCACGTCAATGTTGGCGCTTCCCGCGCTGATGGCGCAGGCAGACGTCACTACTTTGCCGCTAAAGTTCACCGTGCCGCCGCTGGTGCCGGCAGCCAGCGCCGACCCTGCTGGCAGTAATGCCGCAATAGCGATCGCAAGCAGCGTTTTATTATTGAATTGAGCTTTCATTGTCCTGATTCCATTATGGTGTTATGTCGAGATTTGCTCTGAAAGCAGCAGGTCTAACTGGTTAAAAAGACCAGCAAATCTGTCTTGTTCCTGAGCCCGAGTTTTCTTATCGCTGAGCTTTTTAACGCGCTGACACGACGGTAAGAAAGCTGCTCTGTTTCGGCGATGTAACGCATATCCAGACCTTTTCGCAGTTCCTTCAATACTCGCCATTCGCCCGGCGTCAGCGATAACGCCGTGGGTTTCTTTTTTGGTCGATAACGGTTATCGACCAGCTTTAATACGCTGGTTCGCCAGTGATAAAGTGGCTCCTGCAGCGAGATATAGGCGTCTATTTCACCGCGTATCCACAGCCAGGAATTCGCCGGTGTGGAATACATGCAAATAAGTACGCCGGGATAGAGGACTTTCATTTTCCTGATATATTTCAGGCAATCGTATCCCGCGTGATATTTCTCCGTGCCGGATAAAAAAATCACGTCTACCGGCGCGGCCGCGAGTATCGTTTCGATCTCCGCATAATTATCGATCGATGCTGTAATCTGCATGGCCGGGGAAATATTTTTTAATAACGCAGCGATCCCCTGGCGCGCAAAGTGATCCCCACCCAATAGCGCGATATTTAAATGACGTGTGTTGTTGAGTTTATTCGCCATGTCATTCCCTCGATTTATAATTGTAATGAGACTCGTCTGTCTGGCAGAACGATGCCTGTATTTTCGAAGCAATTAAGCATTGCACGGTGTGAGCCCACTATACCCAGGGCGTAAAAGAGGTAATCTGAATTAATCTTAATTTGTTTTAAGTTCAGTTTAGGTGTGGCGTCAATTCTCCTCGCTGAACCGGCTTTTGCTTATTTGCCTGTAAATAATCATACTGGTAGTTTTTATTGAAAAGTTGGCTTTAATAAATGTTTTGTAAGGGGATTGTCTGGTGATGTCATACGAGGCGCATTGTTACTGACGGTTACTAACAGTTTCGTGCTGAAATTGTTAATTAAGACGATAGCTTTCGAATTGGTCGGAATTTCGAAACCCGTCGGCAGAGCGCGTCCTCTCTGCTTTTTATCAAAAAAACAAATTAAGTACGCTGAATAATTCAGACAACGGTGGCTAAAGCGTTCAACGAACGCCTTTGTCGAGTTTTGTCAGTGTCAAGACGGCTTTAAATGGCGGTTAAGAAAACTTCAGACCGGTCAGATAAAGAGAAAGGAAAAATAAGATTTTTCGCCAGGTACCAAGATATACAGTTGCGCATTTATCCGTCACATTAATCCTTACACAGGCGAGGGATACGCAGGTTAATCGTAAAGGGATTTTACTGTAGTAACAGGTGTTGACCGGAGGTATTTAGCCCATTCTATGCATAAGTATTACATTATTAATGGCCTGGTAGAGTTTCACCCAGCAGCCAGCACATTACGCGATCTGAACAATCCCGAGCGGGTAGTGGTATTAAATTCCCCGGCGGGCCGCTGTTTGTTGTTATTAATAGAGAGAGTCGGAAGTATTGTGACTCAACAGGAGTGCATGGATATTGTCTGGCAGCGCCGGGGGATGTTGGTTTCGCCTAATACCTATTACCAGAACATTTCTATTCTGCGTAAAGGGCTGAAGAAGGTGGGTTTCGAAACCGATCCGATTGTCACTATCCCGCGCATTGGACTCACGCTCGCAAGCGATACGCAAATCACTATTAAAGAGACGCAGCCGCAGGCTGAAGAGGAAGAACACGCTGCGCCGGATGTCTGCGAAGAGACTGTCGCTCCGATGGTATCGACACGCCGCTTCTGGCTGCCGGCCGCGCTGGTAGTATTGCTGGTATTGGCTGGCGTGAGCGTGATAAGCCATCGCCTGATGCATGACAGCTATTTTGTGGACGGATACCGCTTCGCGACGAAGTTGGGCGAGTGCCAGCTCTATTTTGCTCGCGATATTGAAACGCAACGCGATCGGGATAAAGCCCTGGTCTATGCCACCCCGTTTAAGGATCAGTGCGTGAACTATCCCTGGGTATATGTCAGCGGCTACACATTGCTACCTCGCGCGTCGGTCATTCGCTGTGACAGGCCAATGACGGAATCCAATCGCTGTATGTCTGATTATTTTATAGAGGATCGCTAGTATGATTCGCTACCGTCAAATGCTCTTTGCGCTCTGCCTGTGCCTGCTGATGGGGGCTGTTGTGGCGGCGTATTACCTCTGGCATCGCCATTACATTCAGCCCTTTGCCTGTCAGGTGAACTTTATTCAGCATCATCGGGATGAGACGCTCTCTCTGTGGCTGAATTACAGCGTGGAGGGTAACAGCGGAATACTCAGCATGAATGGCAAGGTGAAAAGCGATCCAACGAAGAGGCTAAATCGCAAAGTGTTCTTTCAGATTGAGCGTAGAGACAGCGTCTATAACCTGACGTCCGTACGCAATATAAAATTTCCGGACGACAACATCAGCGACAGCTGGCTTGAAAAGTACGAGCCCTTATTTTTTATCTACCCGGACAAGAATATTTATATGCGTATTAAGAAACAGCAGAATGAGAATTATTTATTTATTCTGGGGACGCTGCCAACCTATGTGTGCCACACGTCAAAAAACAGATAGCGAAAGGGAGAAATTCTTTTAAGTTTTGCCGGCGTCATTTATGCTTGATTTAACAGCTATGATATACATTATGGGAATATAATAGCAACAATAATGTTGCGATAATGTAATTATTCTTCTTCGGCAAGTTAATGAAAACTTTAATTGATGATAGCGTCAGAATGACGCCTGCACGGAATAAATCCCTGCATATGGGTTTACTCCTGTGGCCCCAGTTCTCGCTTTTAGCATTTTCAGGATTGATAGAGGCGTTACGCATTGCATCCAGCGTCCAAAAGCGTAGTCAGAAAATATGCTTTAAACTCAGCCTGATAAGCATTCACCCCGATTTACCGGTTGTAAGCAGCTCTGGTATAAGCGTAAGGCCCGATGCTGCCCATGCACCGCCCGGTGACTTCGACTACATTGCGGTGATTGGTGGAGGTCTGGAGCATCTTCACCAGGGACACCGTGGCGACAGAGCGTTTCTCACGGATGCTCATCACAACAGCACTCCTCTGATAGGTATTGGTACCGGCAGCTTTATTCTGGCGGAGGAAGGGTTACTGAACGAGCGCCGCGCCTCGATTCATCCTCATCACCATGGCGTTTTCACTCAGCGGTTCCCGCAGGTATATGCTGAGCAAGGCCTCGATTATATCGACGAAGGTGATGTGCTGACCTGCCCGGGCGGGATCTCAACGCTCACCCTGGTAACGTCGCTGATCCGCGCCCACGGGGGAGACGACATTGCGGCTACTACCTCCCGGCGTCTGTCTCTTCCTCCGCATGATGCCGCCACGCCACGGCCCGCGAATGTCGCCATGATCCCTGATTCACGGCTGCGCAGGGCGGTGATGATTATCGAACAATATCTGACTCACCCGCTAAACGCCGCCAGGCTCGCTCAGGACGTCAAGCTGAGCGAACGTCAGCTCAACCGCCTGTTTCACGCCGAGTTTGGCAAAACGGCGCGGGAATTTATCCGCAGCGCCAGGTTGCGCTATGCCTGCTGGCTGCTGAAAAACTCTCAGCAAAGCGTGACGGATATTGCGCGGCGGATGCGGTTCAGCGACTGCGCCCACTTTATTCGTCATTTTCAGATCGAGTACGGCTGTACGCCGGGAGTATGGCGCACGTCGCAGAACTGATGTGCCGATTTCGTGCTTTCTTCGTAGGGTATTACTGGCCCGCCTGGATAGACTTCCGTTAAAAGCCCAACGGAGGGAAGACGACATGAACTGGCAGCCTTTTCGCGCCGATGCACCGGAAAATATGACGATTTTTAGCGCGTCATTTCCCGACGTCAGCGACCAGTGGCCGATGAAAGACGACGCTGCCCGTGAGATCGCCTCCCTTGACCGCGCCCTGAAAGCCGAGCCAGCGCTCCGGCCGCCGAGGGTGGAATATGACGAAGGGGGGCAGGCTGTGCTTGTTCCCCAGAACCGCTATTCCGAACAGGCCTTCCGTAACCGCCCGGCGCTTGCCGCGTGGCGAACCCGGCTTGTCCCCTCCGCGCTGGCGCTGTTTGTGGTGCAAAACCCGCTGGAAGACCGCCTGCCCGACGGCACAAAAATGGACAGTGACAGCCGCCAGTGGTTTATCCACGCTAACGATGCGGTTGGCGTGCGTTCCCGCGCCAGGGTGCTGGCCGCGCTGGTGGATAAGTACATTCATAATGAGAGCGAGAACAACTGGGTCAGCCTCGCGAGCGGCGCTGCCATCCCGGTGCTGGAGGCGCTGCGTGAAGCAAAGCTCGACGGCCAACAGGTCTATCTCACGCTGGTGGACAAAGACCCGGTGGCGCTCAGTTGGGCCGAAACCATGGCGGCGCAGGAAGGCATTGTGGTGGGCGAACAGCTGACGCTGCTCAGGCGCAACCTCCTCCATACGCTGGTGCGTAACGAGGACCTGCTGCTGGAGCTGGGCGAACATCAGGCCGAACTGGTCGACGCGCTGGGGATTTTTGAATACTTCAACGATACCGACGCGGTGATTTTTCTCCAGCGCGCCCTGCGGCTGGTCAAGCCCGGCGGGGCGGTGATTGTGTCGAACATGCTGACCAGCAGCCCGCAGATTGACTTTGTGCTGCGGGGGATCGGCTGGGAGGATATTCACCCGAGGTCGTTACAGCAGCTGCAGGATATTCACCTCGCGGCGGGCGTGCTGGTGGAAAACGTCACCGTGGTGGTGCCGAAGGACGGGGTGTACGCGGTGATGGAGATTAGGGTAGGGGATGAAAAAACCGCACGGTCAGTTCCCTCTCCCGGTGGGAGAGGGTTAGGGTGAGGGTGGACAGAGCGCAAGGAGTGACTTGAATTAACATCCTAAACCGCACATGATCCCCCCATGAAAATAGAAACCGCACTCCCCACACACTTCGAACGTCTGGTCGCGATCTGGGAATCCTCCGTCCGCGCCACCCATCACTTTTTACAGGAAAGCGATATTGCGGCTCTGCGCCCTCTATTGCTTAACGCCTATCTGCCTAACCTCAAGGTCGTGATAGCTCGCGATGATGCAAGTGTTATTCACGGCTTTTTAGGCGTGGATGAAAACCGCATTGAAATGCTATTTGTTGACGACGCGAGCCGGGGGAAGGGCGTCGGGAAATTGCTGTTGCAACACGCCATCGAAGAGTTTGGCGCGAACGAGGTGGACGTGAATGAGCAGAACCCGCAGGGCGTGGGATTTTATCGCCATATGGGGTTTGAGCAGGTCGGGCGCTCGGAACTGGACGGGCAGGGGAATCCGTTTCCGCTGCTGCATATGCGGTTGGGTGGGCAGGCTTAACGCCCTCTCCCTCTGGAGAGGGAGTCTGCAAGCTAGTTACTGGTAATTTGCCCGATGATTACGCCTCGCACTTTTTCGCTATCGAAGTAATAAGAGACCGTATTACTCTGGATGAATCCATTCTGTACTGGCGTCTCCTGATAAAAAAGCATCGCTTTCTTTTTGGCTATCTCTTTCTTGCCGAACAATGCGACTAAATTGCCATGCGTCGCATTTAATAATGGAACATTAGCGACCGAGACTCTGACAGGTTCCGTTGTTTTAGCACACTCGTGATGGATGCCATCTTTGGCTATAACTAGCGCAGTTAGCAATCCTGCACCCATTTCGTTATCAGAAATGAACCAGTAATTCGTGTCATCGTCGTCATGAAGGCAGACCCAACGAGCGGAACTGTCTTTGTTGACTGGTGTGCTGGAGATTTCTGCCAGATGAGTAACCTCCATTTGCACGGTTTTCTTACCGATGGTAATAGTGGGATAGAGGGGCACTTTTGTGGGTTCTTCCGGCGTTGTTCCATCATCCTGATAATACCTGGCTGCGAAGCCGGACATTTGGGCTGCTGATGTATTTTGAACCAGGAATAGAAGTGCAGCCAAAATTAACAGTACTTTCATTTTAGATACCCTAATACGTAGCCCGGTTATTCCATTCGTCAGTATAGAGAATGTTCCCTTCGCAATGTTTCCATGTAATCTTCTCGTACCGGAGTTGAATCTCTTCGAGATGCGTGCTCGTCAAGCCGGTGGGATGCAACAGGGGTGATATAGAGGTGATCTTTACGTTCTCCATTATCATATTGAAATACTCACTCTCAACGCCCTGGTCAAGAATTCGATACATTTTCAATTCTGCTTTTTTTAATGTTCTTCCTTCACACATAGCACGATACAAAACAGGCGTTGCAGCATCAAATTCCTTATGCAAGTTTAAGGGGGAATGAACTCTCGTACCTGTCAAACGACCAGTATTCGAACTCTCAGGGATCCATACCTGATGGATAACTGAACGGATTTCAAACGATCCTAATCTCGCTGGCAGCAAGGATGGACCAACTATGGGCGAACCATTTTCATCAAACAACCACAGATGAGCGGGAATTGACATAATTTACTCCTGTTAAATAGTAATTATCTTTTTTTACGTAAAAGGATATAGAGGCCTACAATAACTACAATTGACCATGTTGCATTCATTGCGATTTTTTTGGGTAGCCAGGTTACGGCAAATAGTGCAAATATTATGACGAATAAAAGGGGAATTGCGCCTCTCAGGAAGAATATGAGTTGGCCTTTTAACCAGTCTTTAATAGCTTTAATCATCCCTTTATCATCCTTGAAATCGCATATGCAATGTCGCTGTCTGAAGCATAAGCTTGGTTAAGTATGGGGGATCTCATTATTATGGGCTCAATCAAGAAAAACATCATTTCAAGTTCCTCCTGATAAAGGAGATTATAATAATAAGCATTGTAATTTTTTAGATGGTTGGTGCATCTTGATGCCTGCTCAACGATGCCATAAACTTTTAAACCAAGAACAGCATAAGTAGAAAACGATGTGATCTTTTCTTTCATCCAAATGTTGGTATGAACACTAGTACAAATTGCAATAGTTGCCGAATATATAAAAGCCTGGCTGGATAGCATTGATGATGAAATTGATACGCCCAAATTCATAAGGTTTCGTTGTATGTTATGTATTCTTTTTTCACTTTTGTTGACTAGTAAGCTTTTAATATAAATATAGAGCAACTTATAGATAACGTCTCTGTGTTTTATTAACTGAACGATACCTATCAAAAATCGTGAGTCTTCTTCGCGTAATCGTAAACATACATCCTGGTAATTTTCAGTAAAGCACGAAAGCTGATAGCTTAATCGTGTTGCCCCATCATCTAACAGTTGCGCTTGCTTTAATACTTCATCTTTTACGCCTGTTAAGGCGTGTTCTAATTTTAAAGCCAATATTTTATGTGCATCTATTGATGTTATTAATGAGTCGCTATAATACATATTGCACCCTGTAACAGTAAACATAGGCACAAGTTTCTATTAATATTGGCTTTCTGCTGTGATGCATATCGCAATAGTTTATATTTAATAAAAAATAAATAAATTTTAACCTTCGCATTATATTTATTGTGAATAATTGTTGGGTATCAATTTAGATATTGTATGAGCGTGAGAATGAGGGCGTTAGATCCGTTGTATATTAGTTTAATAGCCGTATGGCCGGTAAAGGCGAAACTGGGTGCTACGAGCTGAGCGTAACTACGAGTGTTGCTTTGAGATTGTAGCGATCTCTCAGTGGAAATCTGATGTCTCCTTTCCTGGCAAACTATCCGGAATTTCCGGATAGTTGAATGCTGATCAATTTCGCCATCAGAAATTCTATTTATGAGATGCTAATTGATGGTTCGAACAGGGAGATTGGGTTGCGACTTTCTCTGCATGTCCTCTCCCATCTACATCGTCTAATGCGCCTGGCGGGTTGTATGCCAGAAACAGTCGCTAAGCCAGGTGGCTTGTATTTGATTTTGCGCGGCGCTTTCCAGGACGGGGAGTTTGGATCGCTGCAGGCGCATTCTCAATCTCAATGAGCTTTGCCTTCGTCCGTTTATAATCGTCCTGCAACCGCTGCTCTTGCTCGTTATACGCCACCAGAACGATGCACCCTTTCATGACCTTTACCGTGACCTGCTGTCCGGTATCAAAACCTGCCGCACGCAGCCACTTACCGGAAAGGATGATTTTCGGCGTGGATTTGTCGAAAACATTCGGGCGGTATCCCACAATTAACGAACGCTCGGTTCCGGATTGGTCGGTGTCTGGGGTAGAATGCGAATCAGCCATAATCAACTCCTTGATAGTTGGTGAGGTTAGACGCCCTTTAGTGCTCCAACACTGCTGGGCGTTGTTAGAATTTCGAATCCATGTGGTAGGTACCACATGCAGATAAATTAACCGAAGTGGTACCTACCATGCAAGAAAAAAAGAAACCAAATTTTGACCGCACTAAGAGCACGATGAAGAACATTCGGTTTGAGGACGAGCTTTTGGAACAGATTGAGACGGTGGCGGGGAAAGGGAATTTTAGTAAATGGGTAAAGGAAGCTTGCATTGAAAAGTTGAAATTAAATAAAAAATAATACCCTTATGATTTTATCGGTTTTATTTAAAATAAGATAACTTACAGAAAGAGAACAAATGATTTCAATAGATAATATTATAAGCCTTGCTAAACCATGGGCTGTAAAAATAATAGAGGAAAAATTCATTCCTTTTGTGTATAAGAAGGGGTATTCTTTTTATCTAAAAGAACGGGATTTAGTAAATATTAAACTATTAATGTCAGAATATCTGGCAAAAATTAAAGGGCAATGTTCCACAATTAATTCTTTAGCATTTCCAAATATATTAAAAAAAAATAAATGATATTTATGAGCCACTTACATTATGTTCTTTAGATACTGGGGAGAACCTTAATGAGAGGATTGTTGATGGAAGTTTATTACTTGAAAAATATAAGCATGCTTTAATTATTGACAATGCAGGAATGGGTAAGTCAACTCTTTTAAAGAAAATAGTTATTGATACGATAGAGCATTCAGATTATATCCCCGTTTATATTGAACTTAGATCATTAGATGATAAACCTATTGATGAACATATCAAAATTATGTTCGGAATAGAAAATTTGGGTTCTAACGATCTATTGAAAAGCTTCCCCTTTGCATTCTTTTTTGATGGCGTTGATGAAATTCAGTATGATAAAAAGAATGCGATCATTAAAAGGTTGAAAAAGTTCTCCGAGGATTTTATTGATTCTAATATAATAATAACGTCGAGACCCGATCAAAGCCTTCTTGAGTTAAATACTTATTCCAGATTTAAAATAAAGCCACTTGAATTGAGTCAATCTTATAATCTTTTGAAGTTATATGATGCAAATTCTTATAGTATTGGGAATAATTTAGCTCTTTCAAAAAAATTAATTTCAGAAATTGAACTAATGCGGAATAAAGACAGCATTAGTATTTTGGAATTCTTAACCACACCACTTTATGTGTCTTTATTATTTTGTTCCTATAAGTTCAAGCCGGTAATTCCAAGACGCAAAGATCTTTTTTATAGCCAAGTATTTGAAGCTTTATTTGAAACTCATGATTTAAGCAAAGAAACAGGTTATGTTAGAAAAAAACAATCTGGTTTGGATATTACTGAGTTTTACATATTGCTTAGAAGATTAGCCTTCTGGTGTTTAAAAAATAATGGAAGGCTCGAGTTTACTCGTAGTGAATTTGAAATGGTAATGCTGGAAATATCATCAAATCTAAAAGGGATTACATTTAAACCACCTTCTTTCATAAATGATTTGATTTATGCTGTGCCTATTTTTGTAAAAGAAGGAGCATTGTTTAGATGGGCTCATAAATCTCTTATGGAGTATTTCTGCGCAGAATTTATTTGCATAGAGGTCAAAGAAAAAAGAGAGGATTTATTACTTAAGCTATATGAAAGTAATAGTGCAGTAAAGTACAAAAACATATTGGAACTTTGTTCTGATATAGACTACTCTACTTTTAGAAGATCAGTTTTGCGGAAATGCCTAGAGGATTATCTTTCTTATTACACTGAGTTTTTTGAAAACGCAAATATTAATGACATTGATAAAGAAATATGGAGCAGTGTTACATATTTTTCAGACGTGGAACTAATGATTACGTCATATGGCAACACCAATTTAAGCGATTTTTCTTTAATCTGTGAAGATAAATCACAGGTAAGTAATTTCGAAAATAAGTTTATTGGATTTAGAGACTACATAACACATATAACATATCCAATATCATTAAAAAATACCGTTATGGAAATATTGAAATGGAGACACAACGAGTATTTTTATAAAGAAAAAGATTTTTATCAAAGATCAGATGTCGAGTCTATTTCAATCCCTGAAAATGTCCCAGTTTTTTGTAGGAATGGCCAAGTCGCTAATTATGACGATGATGTTATTCCGGAATTAATTAGTATATTTCTCCAGTTCAGACATACGCTAACTATACCGATAATTCGTCATTTATCTGCAGAAAGGGTGCTGGAAGATATTTACTCTGACAAATCAAACGGGGTTGATGCATTACTCCAAGGCTTTTAAAACAACTAATTTTTGGCGGAAGATCACAGGAGTCGAACCTGCCCGGGAACGCTGGCGTCCCCAACTGGATTTGAAGTCCAGCCACCTCACCGGAGATGACGATCTTCCGCGCCTCGATTGCTACATGGAGGCGGGGCGCATTATAGCTACTTTCAGGCATTTACCACATACCCCGACACACTTTTTTCACCTCTCTTTTGACCTGTACACCCCTGTTTCAGTTAATTCCTAAGAAAATCCTCATGTTAGCCGCTCGGGTTCCCAACATTTACCGCGATCACAAAAAACAAGAAACGTAATCTGCTAACCAGAAAACGCAATACCCGCCTTTGAAACAATGGTTTAAAACCAATGCAACCGGTCTCAGCGCCCCCTACAGCGTGAAGGATAAAAAAAGATGAGCGAAGTATTGTCAGTTAAAGAGAAGATTGGCTACGGCATGGGAGACGCCGCCAGCCACATCATTTTTGATAACGTCATGTTGTACATGATGTTTTTCTACACCGATATTTTCGGCATTCCCGCCGGGTTTGTCGGCACAATGTTCCTGCTGGCGCGCGCGCTGGATGCGATCTCCGACCCGTGCATGGGGCTGATTGCCGACCGCACCCGCAGTCGCTGGGGCAAGTTCCGCCCGTGGATTTTGTTTGGTGCCATCCCGTTCGGCATCGTCTGCGTGCTGGCCTATACCACGCCGGACCTCAGCCTCAACGGCAAAATGGTTTACGCCGCCGTTACCTACACCCTGCTGACCCTGCTCTATACCGTGGTCAACATTCCGTACTGCGCGCTGGGCGGCGTGATCACCAACGACCCGACGCAGCGTATCTCCCTTCAGTCCTGGCGCTTTGTGCTGGCAACGGCGGGCGGCATGCTCTCCACGGTGCTGATGATGCCGCTGGTGAACCTGATTGGCGGCGACGATAAAGCGTTCGGCTTCCAGGGCGGGATCGCCGTGCTGTCGGTAGTCGCGTTCCTGATGCTGGCGTTCTGCTTCTTTACCACCAAAGAGCGCATCCAGGTGCCGCCGAGCACTACCTCCATGCGGGAAGACCTGCGCGACATCTGGCAC
Source organism: Enterobacter asburiae (assembly GCF_024599655.1). Taxonomy (NCBI): domain Bacteria; kingdom Pseudomonadati; phylum Pseudomonadota; class Gammaproteobacteria; order Enterobacterales; family Enterobacteriaceae; genus Enterobacter; species Enterobacter asburiae. Next base: position 4,795,501 of record NZ_CP102247.1, on the reverse strand, counting down.
AACGACCAGTGGCGCATCGTTGGCGTGCTCACCATCCTCAACATCCTCGCCGTCTGCGTGCGCGGCGGCGCGATGATGTACTACTGCACCTGGATCATGGGCTCGCCGGAGGTGTTCGTCGCCTTCCTCACCACCTACTGCGTCGGCAACCTGATCGGCTCCGCGCTGGCGAAACCGCTCACCGACTGGAAGTGCAAGGTCAGCATCTTCTGGTGGACCAACGCCGCGCTGGCGGTGGTCAGCGTGGCGATGTTCTTCGTGCCGATGCATGCCACCGTGCTGATGTTCGCCTTTATCTTCGTCATCGGCGTGCTGCACCAGCTGGTGACGCCGATTCAGTGGGTGATGATGTCCGATACCGTCGACTACGGCGAATGGACCAACGGCAAGCGCCTGACCGGCATCAGCTTTGCGGGCACGCTGTTCGTGCTGAAGCTCGGCCTGGCGCTGGGTGGGGCGATGATCGGCTGGATGCTGGCAGGCGGCGGCTACGACGCGGCAGCCAAAACTCAGAACAGCGCGACCATCAGCATCATTATCGGCCTGTTTACCCTGGCCCCAGCGGTCTGCTACGTGCTGAGCGCCATCATCGCCAAACGCTACTACACGCTGAAAACCCCTTTCCTGACCAAAATCCTGGGCGAGCTGGCGCAGGGCGCGCGCCGCAATCAGCAGGAGTTTGAAAACCTGCCGGTCAGCAAAGAATTACAGAACTAAGAGGACGAGAGTATGAAAATCAGTGATGGAAACTGGCTTATTCAACCGGGCCTGAACGTGACGTATCCGGTGCAGGTGTTCGACGTGGAGCAGCAGGGCAATGACCTGGTGGTGTATGTGGCGCCGCGCGACGTGCGCGAGCGCACCTGGCAGCTCGACACGTTGATGTTCACGGTGCGCCTGTTTGCCCCGCAGGAAGGGATCGTTGGGGTGCGTATCGAGCACTTCCAGGGCGTGCTGAATAACGGCCCGCACTATCCGCTGAACGTTCTGAAAGACGTGAAGGTAGAGATTGAAAATAACGCCGAGTTTGCCGAGCTGAAAAGCGGCAGCGTCAGCGTGCGCGTCACCAAAGGCGAGTTCTGGGCGCTGGATTTCCTGCGTAACGGCCAGCGCATTACCGGCAGCCAGCTGAAAAACAACGGCTACGTGCAGGACAGCAACGCCGACCGCAATTACGTGTTCGAACGGCTGGATCTGGGCGTGGGGGAAACGGTCTACGGTCTGGGCGAGCGCTTTACCGCGCTGGTGCGCAACGGCCAGACGGTCGAAACCTGGAACCGCGACGGCGGTACCAGCACCGAGCAGTCCTACAAAAACATCCCGTTCTACCTGACCAACCGCGGCTACGGCGTGCTGGTGAATCACCCGGAAAACGTCTCGTTTGAAGTCGGCTCCGAGAAGGTCTCCAAAGTGCAGTTCAGCGTGGAAGGGGAATATCTCGAGTATTTCGTGATCGACGGCCCGACGCCGAAAGAGGTGCTGAACCGCTATACCCAGTTCACCGGGCGTCCGGCGCTGCCGCCTGCCTGGTCGTTCGGCCTGTGGCTGACCACCTCGTTCACCACCAACTACGACGAAGCGACGGTAAACAGCTTTATCGACGGTATGGCCGAGCGCGACCTGCCGCTGCACGTCTTCCACTTCGACTGCTTCTGGATGAAGGCCTTCCAGTGGTGCGATTTCGAGTGGGACCCGGTGACCTTCCCGGACCCGGAAGGGATGATTCGCCGCCTGAAGGAGAAAGGGCTGAAGGTCTGCGTGTGGATTAACCCGTACATCGGCCAGAAATCCCCGATCTTCCGGGAGCTAAAAGAGAAGGGTTACCTGCTCAAGCGCCCGGACGGCTCCCTGTGGCAGTGGGACAAATGGCAGCCGGGGCTGGCGATCTATGACTTCACCAACCCGGACGCGTGCCGGTGGTATGCCGACAGGCTGAAAGGCCTGGTGGATATCGGCGTTGACTGCTTCAAGACCGACTTCGGCGAGCGTATCCCGACGGACGTGCAGTGGTTCGACGGGTCCGATCCGCAGAAGATGCACAACCACTACGCCTACATCTATAACGAGCTGGTGTGGAACGTGCTGAAAGAGACGGTGGGGGAAGAAGAGGCGGTGCTGTTTGCCCGCTCCGCGTCCGTCGGTGCGCAGCAGTTCCCGGTGCACTGGGGCGGCGACTGCTACGCCAACTATGAATCGATGGCCGAAAGCCTGCGCGGCGGGCTGTCGATTGGCCTGTCCGGCTTCGGGTTCTGGAGCCACGATATCGGCGGGTTCGAAAACACCGCTCCGGCGCACGTCTACAAGCGCTGGTGCGCGTTCGGGCTTTTCTCCAGCCACAGCCGCCTGCACGGCAGCAAATCCTACCGCGTGCCGTGGGCGTACGATGACGAGTCCTGCGACGTGGTGCGCCACTTCACGCAGCTGAAGTGTCAGCTGATGCCGTATCTGTATCATCAGGCGGCGCTGGCGCGCGAGTTCGGCACGCCGATGCTGCGGGCGATGATGCTGGAGTTCCCGGACGATCCGGCGTGCGATTATCTTGACCGTCAGTACATGCTGGGGGATTCGGTGATGGTCGCGCCGGTGTTCTCCGAGGCGGGCGACGTGCAGTTCTACCTGCCGGAAGACCGATGGACGCACCTGTGGCACAACGACGAAATTCAGGGCAGCCGCTGGCATAAGCAGCAGCACGATTTTATGAGCCTGCCGGTCTACGTGCGCGATAACACCCTGCTGGCGCTGGGCAGCAACAACCAGAAGCCGGACTACGCGTGGAATGAGGGGACGGCCTTCCAGCTGTTTAACCTGGACGATGGCGCAACGGCGGTGAGCGAAGTGCCTGCGGCGGACGGCTCCGTGGCGTTTACGCTGAAGGCGTCACGTCGGGGCGACATCGTGACCTTTACCGGCGCGGGAGACGCGCAAAACTGGTCGGTGTGCTTGCGCAACGTGCAGAAGGTGAGCGGCGTGAAGGGCGGTTCACACGCGGGCAGCGAGTGGGGTGTGGTGCTGAAAGCCGAGGGGAATGAGGTGGTGGTTCACTTCTGAGCCGTAAAAATGCCCGGTGGCGCTTCGCTTACCGGGCCTACATGGGATCGTAGGCCGGGTAAGGCGTAGCCGCCACCCGGCTTGTTTATTGCATCGGTGGTGAAACCACACCGCCCGTCATCGTCTGCTGCACCTGCTGTTTATCCATATTCACCGCGTTCAGCTTACCGTTCACCGTTGGCTTCAACGGTGCGCTGGCCTGCACGCTGCCGCTGGCGGTGAGCTGAATATTGCCGTCGCCCGTAATCGGCAGCGCAGGCCAGCCCCACTGCTGCAGTACGTTGAGCGGCACGCCGCGCCCGTTCAGGCTCACCGTGGTCTGCCGCTGTGGCAGCTGTGAAACCGTCGCCGTGGCTTCCAGAATGCCTTTCTCGGTAAAGGCGCTCAGGTCGGTAATGTTCACCGTGGCGGCGTTCGCATTCAGCGCCAGCGACGGACGACGCACGTCCACGCGGTTAAAGGTCGCCGCCGCGCCGTTCAGGGTTGCGCTGCCGCCCCAGATACCCCACTGGCGATCTTTCACCAGCTGCAGGTTTGCGCCATAACCGTCCAGAGAGGTGATCTGCCACGGGAAGGCGGGATCGATGTCGATCACCAGGTTGCGGCTCAGGCCGAATTTTTGCAGCGTGACGCTGTTCAGCCATTCCGGCAGAGGCTCCATCCACAGCGTTTTCCAGTTCTGCGGCAGGGTGTATTCCAGCCCGGCGATAGCGACATCGTCCAGCACCAGCGCTTTACCGTCGCGCAGCCAGCTGCCGGAGGTGCGTACCATGCCGCCCTCCCAGCGGGAGGTGAACTGACGCAGTGCCATACCCTGTGGGGAAAACTCCGCATTCAGGATCGGGTCGAAAAGATGCAGCGAGCCGTAGATTAACTCGCTGGCGTTCATGGACAGGCGGCCTTCCTGGCTCTGCCAGTCGCCTTTGCTTAACGTCAGGTTGCGCAGGCTTAAGTCGAGATCGGTCACCGCCCAGTCCGGGCCCTGAAGCCGGGCGTCTGTCACGTCCAGACGACCAATCTGCAGAGAGGGGATGGTGGCCAGCGGCGCGAAGAACGCCATCAGCGTTTTATCGCTCTGCAGGCGGATCTCGTTCAGGCGCATGGTGTCGATAATCCAGCTCCCGTCGGCGTTGCGCAGGGCGGAGCCGGTGAGCGAGCCGCGGGCCATATCGGCACCAATCGTTTTCAGCACCACCTCCTTGCCGTTAAGCTGGCCCTCGATCAGCACGTTGGTGGCCGGTACGCCGTTCAGGGTCAGCGAGCCTGCGCTCATCTGAATCTGCGCGTTGTTCCCCAGCACGTTGCCCGCTTCCGGCTGCCACGGGCTGACGCCGCCAGTAACCTTCTGCGCGCTCAGGTCCCATTCGGTATTCGGGCTGTTAAAGGCCATGTTGTTCAGCTGCAGGCGATCCGCCTGGAAAGGCAGCGGCGCCGTCTGGGGCGAGAGATTCAGCGTGCCGTCGAACAGGGTGATAGTGTCCATATGCAGCGGATCGGTTATCTGACGGCTGCTCAGGCCAATATCGACTTTTTTGGCTACCAGCGTGGCGGGTTTACCGTCCCGACCGAAGGTGACGTTTTCCAGAATGATGTGGGAAGGCGACGAAAAGCGATGATTCATCTTGTCGAAACTGAGTTCGTAGTCGGTATTCACCGTCACCCAGCTGCTGACCTGAGACGCGCCCCAGCGGGTCTGGAGCAGAATGTAGAGCGCCAGCATCACAATGAGCAGGGCTACCAGAAGATAGATGAGGAGCTTTCCAATAAATTTCATGGTCTTCCATCCCGCAAAACGCACATAAGGGAGTTATGCACGATTTATGCGCAATCCTCAAGGCGGGAATGGTGTAATTAGATGTCACGGCAGGCATTGACTGCCTGCCGTGAGAGAAATCAATTTTTCTCAGGCGGGAAAACGAGGTTCAGAATGATAGCGGTGATACCGCCCGCGGCAATGCCGGAAGAGAGCAGGTTTTTCACCCAGTCAGGCGCAAACTGCAGGATCAGCGGCTGCTGGGAAACACCCAGACCGACGGCCAGCGACAGCGCGATAATCATGATCGCGCGGCGGTTTAGCGGCTCGCGGGAAACGATACGCACGCCGGAGGCCGCGATAGTGCCGAACATCACCAGCGTTGCGCCGCCCAGCACCGGCTCAGGGATGTGCTGCACAAAGCCGCTTACCGCCGGGAACAGGCCGAGGACGATCAGCATCAGCGCCACCACAAAACCAACGTAGCGGCTGGCCACGCCGGTCAGCTGGATCACGCCGTTGTTCTGACCGAAGCAGGAGTTCGGGAAGGTGTTGAATACGGCAGAGACAAACGAGTTCAGGCCGTTCGCCAGCACGCCGCCTTTCAGGCGCTTCATGTACAGCGGGCCGGACACCGGCTGCTCGGAGACGTCGGAGGTGGCGGTGATATCACCGATGGTCTCCAGAGAGGTGATCATAAAGACCAGCATCAGCGGCAGGAGCAGGCCCCAGTCAATGCCCAGTCCGTAGTACAGCGGCGTAGGAACGGTGATCAGCGCGCTGTTGGTCGGCGCGGTGTTCTCCGGCAGCATGCCCAACGCCCACGCCAGCAGGTAACCCGCCGCCATGGCGATCACCAGCGAGGCGACGCGCAGGTAAGGGTTACGCTGACGGTTAAGCAGAATAATGATCGCCAGCACCACACCCGCCAGCAGCAGGTTTTTCGGCGCGCCGAAGGTGTGGTCGCTCATTGCGGCATAGCCGCCGCCGATGGAGGTCAGGCCCACCTGGATCAGCGACAGGCCGATAATCATCACCACCACGCCGGAAACCAGCGGGGTGATGACGCGGCGAGCCAGATGCAGAACGCGGGAGATCACCATCTCCGTACAGCTGGCCAGCATCAGCGTGCCGAACAGCGCCGCCATCATGGTCGGGACATCCGCACCGCCGGTTTTCAGCGCCGTACCGCCCATGATCAGCGGTGCCACGAAGTTAAAGCTGGTGCCCTGAATCGACAATAATCCCGACCCTACCGGACCCCACGCTTTAATTTGAATAATCGAGGCCACGCCGGAGGAGAAGAGAGACATGCTGATAATGTGCTGCGTGTCCTGCGCCGGTAAACCGAGCGCCTGGCAAATCAGCAGCGCCGGGGTGATCACCGCAACAAACATCGCCAGAAGATGCTGGCAGGCGGCGAAAAGCGTTTGCGGCAGCGGCGGGCGGTCTTCAAGGCGGTAAATCAGTTCGCTATTTTGCTTCTGCGCAATCGGTTGCGCATCAGGCGACTCTATGGTGTTAACGGACATCGGCGGCAATCCCACGGTGGAAAAGCGGGCATTTTATCTGACCACCTGGTAAAAGCAAACGATTGCCAGCAAAAAAAGGGAAGAAAATCTGCCGCTGTGAGCAGGTTTTCTACAACGCATCGGGAAAAAAAATTACACTTTTTCGCGCCGGGAGCTCATGAAGAGCGCAAACCGGCCCAGGATAACGCCGCGTGTGTATGGAACACGCGCATAACAGGAGCCTTCTATGATTCATCTCGATACGTTGTCGACCCTTGTTGCCGCAACGCTGGTCTTACTGCTTGGCCGTAAGCTGGTACATAGCGTTTCCCTTCTGAAGAAATACACCATTCCTGAACCTGTCGCCGGCGGTCTGCTGGTGGCGCTGGCCCTGCTGATACTGAAAAAAAGCATGGGCTGGGAAATTGATTTTGACATGTCCCTGAAAGACCCGCTAATGCTGGCCTTCTTTGCCACCATCGGCCTGAACGCCAACCTGGCAAGCCTGCGGGCGGGCGGTAAAGTGCTCGGCGTATTCCTGATTGTGGTGGTGGGGCTGCTGCTGATGCAAAACGCTATCGGCATCGGCATGGCGACGCTGCTGGGGCTGGATCCGCTGATGGGGCTGCTGGCGGGGTCGATTACCCTTTCGGGCGGTCACGGCACCGGCGCGGCGTGGAGCAAGCTGTTCATCGAGCGCTACGGCTTTGAAAACGCGACTGAAGTCGCGATGGCCTGTGCGACCTTTGGTCTGGTGCTAGGTGGCCTGATTGGCGGCCCGGTGGCGCGGTATCTGGTTAAACACTCCACCACGCCCAACGGCAGGCCTGACGATGAGCTGGTGCCGACCGCGTTCGAAAAGCCGGACGTCGGGCGCAGCATTACCTCGCTGGTGCTGATTGAAACCATCGCGACGATCGCCATCTGCTTGACCGTGGGCAAAGTGGTTGCGCAATGGCTGGCGGGCTCAGCGTTTGAACTGCCGACGTTTGTCTGCGTGCTGTTTATCGGGGTGATCCTGAGCAACGGTCTGGCGCTGATGGGCTTCTACCGCGTGTTTGAACGGGCGGTATCGGTGCTCGGCAACGTCTGCCTGTCGCTGTTCCTGGCGATGGCGCTGATGAGCCTCAAGCTGTGGGAGCTGGCCTCGCTGGCGCTGCCGATGGTCGCAATTCTGGCGGTGCAGGCGCTGTTTATGGCGCTATACGCCATGTTTGTCACCTGGCGCATGATGGGAAAAAACTACGATGCGGCTGTGCTGGCGGCGGGTCACTGCGGGTTTGGCCTGGGGGCTACCCCAACGGCTATCGCCAACATGCAGGCGATCACCGAACGGTTCGGGCCATCGCACATGGCGTTTCTGGTGGTCCCGATGGTCGGGGCGTTCTTCATTGATATCGTCAACGCGCTGGTGATTAAGCTGTACCTGATGCTGCCGATGTTTGCCTGAAATCAGGCGTTGGAATAGCGCTCGGTTTCCGGCATCCAGCGCTCAATTAACGCTGCCGCCTGTTCGGGGTAGCGTTCATGAATATGGCGAGCCAGGCGCTGAACTTCAGGGATCATAGCCTGATCGCGCAGCAAATCCGCCACTTTGAATTCCGCGTTCCCCGTCTGACGTGTGCCGAGCAGTTCGCCCGGGCCGCGGATCTCCAGGTCTTTTTGCGCAATCACAAAACCGTCGTTGCTGTCGCGCAGCACCTGCAACCGCATCTGGGCGGTTTTCGAGAGCGGGGCTTTATAGAGGAGTACGCAGTGGGACGCTACCGCGCCACGGCCAACGCGCCCGCGCAGCTGGTGGAGCTGGGCAAGGCCGAGACGTTCCGGGTTTTCGATGATCATCAGGCTGGAATTCGGGACGTCCACGCCGACTTCGATCACCGTGGTGGCGATCAGCAGATGCAAATCACCCTGTTTGAACGACTGCATCACCGCCTGTTTTTCAGCGGGCTTCATGCGTCCGTGAACCAGACCCACGTTCAGCTCCGGCAGCGCCAGCTTAAGCTCTTCCCACGTTGCTTCGGCAGCCTGTGCTTCCAGCAGTTCAGACTCTTCAATCAGCGTACAGACCCAGTAGGCCTGACGCCCTTCATGGGTGCAGGCGTTGCGCACGCGGTCGATGATATCGCTGCGGCGCGTGTCAGGAATGGCGACCGTTGTGACCGGCGTACGGCCCGGCGGCAGTTCGTCGATGGTGGAGGTATCCAGATCGGCGTAGGCGGTCATCGCCAGGGTGCGCGGAATCGGCGTGGCGGTCATGATCAGCTGGTGCGGGTGGAAGCCCTGCTGCAGGCCTTTCTCCCACAGTGCCAGACGCTGATGCACGCCGAAGCGGTGCTGCTCGTCGATAATCACCAGCGCAAGACCGTTAAACTGCACCTGCTCCTGGAAGATGGCGTGCGTGCCGACAATCATCTGCACCTGCCCGCTGGCAATAGCCTCCTGTTGCGCAAGACGCGCTTTGCCTTTTTGCTTCCCGGCAAGCCAGCCCACTTCAATCCCCAGCGGCGCAAACCAGGCGCGGAAATTATTGGCGTGCTGCTCGGCCAGCAGCTCGGTCGGCGCCATCAGCGCCACCTGTTTACCGTGGGCGATCGCGCGCAGGGCCGCCAGCGCGGCGACCAGCGTTTTACCGGAACCTACGTCGCCCTGCACCAGGCGCATCATCGGCACGTCGAGCGCCATATCGCGTTCGATTTCGGCGGTGACGCGCGCCTGCGCACCGGTGGGCTTAAACGGCAGAGAGGCCAGCAGATTATCTTTGAGCTCATCGCGCGGGCTTAAGGGCTGGGCGTGGAAACGCTGCGCGCCCGCGCGAAGTGCCAGCATGCTCAGGTTATGGGCCAGTAATTCCTCAAGGATAAGACGCTGTTGGGCGGGGTGTTTGCCGCTTTCTAAATCGCTTAGCTGCAGCGTTGGCGGCGGGCGGTGCAGGGTGCGCAGCGCCTCGGGCAGGCTCATCATGCCCTGCGCCAGCTCGGGCGGCAGCAGTTCGGTAATGGCGCAGGTATCCAGCAGCTCCAGCGCCTGATCGGTGAGCTTACGCAGCGTCGCCTGTTTAATGCCTTCGGTCGTTGGATAAACCGGGGTGAGCGTCTCCTGCATTTCCGGCGTGCTGAGATCGCCCTGCACGCGGTACTCCGGGTGGATCATCTCTGCGCCGTACTTCCCGCGTTTGGCCTCGCCATAGGCCAGCACCCTGCGGCCCGTCGCCAGGCTGTTTTTCATCGCCGCGCTGAAGTTGAAAAAACGCATGGTGAGAATGCCGGTGCCGTCGCTGATCTGGCAGGTCATCATCCGGCGTCCGCCGAAGGTGATGTTGCAGTTCAGGACCTCGCCTTCAACGGTGGCGTAAATCGCGGGAAGGAGATCGCCAATCTTGTAGAGCTGGGTGCGGTCTTCATAACGCAGGGGGAGGTGAAGCAGGAGATCCTGCACGGTGTGCAGGCCAATTTTTGCCAGCTTATTGCTTTGCGCCGCGCCCACGCCCGTCAGGCTGTTAAGCGGGATAGCATCCAGCAGGCGGCCTTTCATCGCTTACCCGGCGTACTGCATGGTGGCCCACCACTCGGCATTGGCTTCAATTTCGCCCTGCGCGTTGACGTGGGGGTAAGGCAATTTTTTCTGCTTCGCAACGCGAGCCAGCACCGGATAACCACCTTCAAACAGCAGGCGCTGCTGTTCCTCTTCCGGCAGCATGCTGTTGCTGCGCTCGTACATCCCGGCGTTTTGACGCTGGCGCTGCGCTTCATACAGAATGAGCGCGGACGCCACGGAGACGTTGAGAGACTGGACCATGCCGATCATCGGAATGATGATGTCCCGATCCGCCAGATCCAGCGCTTCCTGGGTGATCCCGGTTTTCTCCTGACCCATCAAAATGCAGGTCGGGCGGGTGTAGTCGATCTCGCGGAAATCTACGGCTTTAGCGGACAGGTTAGTGGCCAGGATCTGCATCCCGCGCCCTTTCAGGTGCGATACGGCTTCGGCAATGGTGTGATGATTTTTGACAGACACCCAGCTGTTGCTGCCTGCCGCCGCCGAGACCGTATTTCGCATACGGCCGTCCGGCCAGACGGCGTGCACTTCATGCACACCGACGGCATCTGCGGTACGAACGATAGCAGAGACGTTATGAGGTTTATGCACCTGCTCCATGCAGACCGTCAGGTCAGGCTGACGCCTGGCGAGCATTTCGCAGATACGTGCATAACGTTGTGAATTCATAAACCTAGTTTCGGTTTCGGGTGACTTTAATCACGTCCGGCATGACGCGGATCTTGCGCATAATATTCGCCAGATGCACGCGGTCGCGGGCGGTCAGACGAATAAAGGCGCTGTACACGCGGCCATCTTTTTCTTCCGTATTCAGGCTCTGAATATTGGAAGAGGCCGTGTTGATCGCTGCCGTCAGGTTCGCCAGGGCACCCTGGTGGTTGAACATATCCACCTTAATTTCGGTGATAAATTCCTGCGCGGTCTCTTTATCCCACTCGACCGCCATAAATTTCTCGGCTTCTTTCTGGTAGCCGCGAATGTTACGACAGGACTCGTGGTGGATAACCAGCCCTTTGCCCGGGCTGACGTGCGCAATAATCGGGTCGCCAGGAATTGGACGACAGCATTTTGCGAAGGTGATCAGCACCCCGTCCGCGCCTTTAATCGGCAGGTGTCCGTGGCTTTGCGTGGTTGCTGGCACCGCTGTCGTGTCGCCTTGCTGCAGGTTTTTCGCCACCACCACGCTCATGGCGTTGCCGAGGCCAATCTCTGCCAGCAGGTCATCAAGCGACGCGAGCTTCATACGCTCCAGCTCACGCTGGACGTTCTCCTGCGGAATTTCAGCCAGCTTACGGCTGCCGCCCAACGCGTGGTTGAGCAGACGACGCCCCAGGCTGACGGAATCATCGCGCTTGAGGTTTTTCAGCAGCTGGCGAATTTTGGCGCGCGCCTTGGAGCTTACGACAAAGTTCAGCCAGGCCGCGTTCGGACGTGCGCCCGGAGCGGTGATTATTTCTACCGTCTGGCCGCTGGAGAGCGGCTGAGACAGCGGGTAAGGCTGTCTGTCGACGCGTGCGCCGACGCAGGCATGTCCGATATCGGTATGCACGGCGTAAGCGAAGTCGACCGGCGTTGCGCCCGCAGGCAATTCGACAATGCGACCTTCTGGGGTGAAAACGTAAATCTCATCCGGGAAGAGATCGGATTTAACGCTCTCGATAAATTCAAACGAGCTGCCCGCACTCTGCTGAAGCTCCAGCAGGCTCTGCATCCAGCGCTGGGCGCGGATTTGTGCGGTTGTACTGCTTTCGCCACCGTGCTCTTTATAGGCCCAGTGCGCGGCAACACCCATCTCTGCCATCTGGTCCATGTCTTCGGTGCGGATCTGCACCTCAACAGGCACGCCGTGCGGACCGATCATCGAGGTGTGCAAAGATTGATAGCCGTTCGCTTTTGGAATGGCGATGTAATCTTTCATACGCCCCGGACGCGGTTTGTAAAGGCTGTGCATCTGCCCCAGCACGCGATAGCAGGTGTCCGAGTCGTGGACAATGACGCGGAAGGCGTAGATATCCATGATCGAGTGAAAACGCTGCTCTTTGAGCACCATTTTGCAGTAGATGGAGTACAAATGTTTCTCGCGACCGCTGACGCGGCACGGGATCCCCGCTTCCTGTAAGCGCCCTTCAATTTCAGAGAGGATCTTTTGAATCATCTCTTTACGGTTACCGCGTGCGGCTTTCACCACCTCTTTAATCACGCGATAGCGGTTCGGGTACAACGCTTCAAAACCCAGCTCTTCCAGCTCGGTTTTAATGTGATGAATACCTAAACGGTGCGCCAGCGGGCTGTAGATTTCGAGGGTTTCACGGGCAATGCGGCGACGTTTATCCGGGCGAAGTGAGCCCAGCGTGCGCATGTTGTGGGTACGGTCAGCGAGTTTGATGAGAATGACGCGGATATCCTGCACCATCGCCATAATCATCTTGCGGAAGTTTTCGGCTTGCGCCTCTTTCTTGTCGCGGAAATTCAGCTTATCAAGCTTAGAGACCCCTTCCACCAGTTCGGCAACGCTTTTGCCAAACAGCTGTTCCATGTCCTGATAGGTGGCAGGGGTATCTTCGATCACGTCGTGCAGCAGAGCGGCCATCAGCGTTTCGTAGTCGAGTTTCATCTCGGCCAGAATACAGGCCACCGCTACCGGGTGCGTGATATAGGGTTCACCGCTTGAACGTGTCTGGCCCTCGTGAGCGTCACGTGCAACGAGATACGCCTGCTGAAGACGCTTAATCTGGTCTTCAGGCAGGTAGGTTTGAATCAGTTGATTCAGGCTTTCAAACAGATACAAGGGCGACCCGCAGGTTTAATTAACGACGACCTTCAGCAATAGCGGTTACGGCCTGCAGTTCTGCGGCTTCCTGCTCTTGCTGCTCCTGGCGCTCACGCACGTCGAGGATCTGGTTGTTGATCAGACCTTCTTCGATTTCGCGAAGTGCAATAACGGTGGTTTTATCGTTTTCTTCCGGTACCAGCGGATCTTTACCGCCTACCTGCATCTGACGAGCGCGACGCGCGGCGACCAGCACCAGGTCAAAACGGTTACCAATTTTCTCTACAGCGTCCTGAACAGTTACGCGTGCCATACTTAAAATGCTCCACAGGTGAAGAAATGACTGGGCATGATACTGAAAGTGGGTTCAGTCTGCCAACAGTTTGGTGATTAATGCGTCATGTCGCTGCTTCTGGCGGCTCATACGCAGACGTTCTGCACGAAGAATGGTTTTGAGATCGCTCAAGGCGGCATCAAAATCATCATTCACAATAAGGTAATCATATTCCGCGTAATGGCTCATTTCTGCAACAGCCTGTTCCATACGCTTTGCGATCACTTCTTCGCTGTCCTGACCGCGGCCACGCAGGCGGCGATCCAACTCATCTTTCGATGGCGGTAAAATAAAGATACTGCGCGAGTCAGGCATTTTCTTGCGAATTTGCTGTGCGCCCTGCCAGTCGATATCCAGGAACACATTCACGCCCGTGGCCAGAACCTGCTCAATGGTTTCACGCGAGGTACCGTAGTAATTACCGAATACTTCAGCGTGTTCAAGAAACGCGTCTCTGCCGATCATCGCTCTGAATTCGTCGTGATCCACAAAGAAATAATGTTCACCGTGCACTTCACCCGGACGCGGCTGGCGCGTGGTGTGAGAAACAGAAACCTGTGTGTCGTACAACGGTTGGGTTTTTAACAGTGCCTGAATAAGGCTGGATTTACCCGCGCCACTAGGGGCAGAAACAATATAAAGCGTGCCTTGAGCCATGAGAGTCTTTTGTATGTGTTAACGAAGAAGTCCTACATACGGGCTTATTATACACGTCGGCGCACCGTGACGTAGCCTTTGTCACACTTTTTCCCCTGGATTATTGAATTTTGCGTGCCGTTTTCAGGTTTTATCTGTGGTTTTCAGCAACCAAAAGAAATCCCGGATAGCGTCTCGCATTGTGAAACGTTGCCGTTAGCGTTGTTTCAGGCATCCGGGTATACCTCCTGCAATGCAAAGGAGGGGTAGCGATGTGGCGATGGATAAGCGGGTTAATGCTGTTGTGGTGTGGCTATGGCGCGGCGGTATGTCCGGTGTGGTCCCAGGCAAAAGCAGAGAAAGAGATGGCGTCGTTAAGCGCGCAAATCAAACGCTGGGATGAGGCCTACTGGAAGCAGGGTGTGAGCGAGATCAACGACGAGGTTTACGACCAGCTTCACGGGCGGTTAACGCAGTGGCAGCGCTGTTTTGGCAGTGAGCCTTCAGAAGAGAAACTCCCCGCGCTGACGGGAAGCGTAAAACATCCTGTTGCCCACACGGGTGTGCATAAGGTGGCCAGCAAAGAGGAGCTGAGGCAGTGGATGCATGCCCGACAGCATCTGTGGCTGCAGCCGAAAGTTGACGGTGTGGCGGTGACGCTGGTCTATCGTGACGGAAAGTTAACCCAGGCCATCAGCCGCGGTGATGGCCTGAAAGGGGAAGACTGGACCGGGAAGGTGCGTTTAATCCCGTCGGTTCCGCAAAAGCTCACCGGCGCGCTGGCGAATAGCGTCTTACAGGGCGAGCTTTTCTGGTTACGCGACAACCACATTCAGAACCAGATGGGCGGAATGAACGCTCGCGCAAAGGTAGCGGGGGCGATGATGCGGCAAAAGGATAACGCGCTATTAAGCAAGATCGGCGTATTCATCTGGGCCTGGCCGGACGGTCCGAAAGATATGCAGACCTCTTTAGCTGAACTGTCTCAGGCCGGTTTTACGCTGTCGGCACGGTACACGCTACCCGCCGAATCTGTCGATACCGTCGAGAAACAGCGCGCGGCCTGGCACGCGACCGCATTACCCTTTGCCACGGATGGCATTGTGGTGCGTTCGCAGGATGAACCCGCGGGCGAAGGTTGGTTACCGGGAGAAGGCAACTGGGTTGTCGCTTGGAAATATCCTCCTGCAGCCCAGGCCGCTGAGGTGAGAGATATTCATTTTTCCGTAGGGAGAACGGGTAAAATTTCCGTTGTAGCAGCGCTGGAACCCGTGCAACTGGATGATAAACAGGTGCAGCGGGTGAGTCTGGGCTCGGTTGGGCGCTGGCAGAGGCTGGATATTGCCCCGGGGGACCAGATACAGGTCAGCCTGGCCGGGCAGGGTATCCCCCGGTTTGATAAGGTGCTCTGGCGTGGGACGGACAGGCATAAACCAGAACCTCCGGCCCCGGGCTATCATGCGCTTAGCTGTTTCTATGCTTCGCCGGAGTGTATGGAGCAGTTCTTTGCCCGGCTGACGTGGCTCAGCTCAAAGCAGGTCTTAGATATTGAAGGATTAGGCGAGTCAGGCTGGCGGACTCTCTGGCAGGCGCATCGTTTTGAACATCTCTTTTCATGGCTGCTATTAACTCAGGCGCAGCTGCAGGCTACACCGGGGTTTTCCTCAGCACGCGGGCTTGCGCTCTGGCACCGATTCAATCTGGTGCGCGAGAAGCCGTTAATCCGCTGGCTCATGGCATTGGGTGTGCCAATGACGCAGGCTTCGCTGAAGGCGATGGGCGACATATCGTGGCAGGAGATGAGCGGGCGCAACGCAAAGGACTGGCAGGCCCTGCCGGGAACAGGCGAGGAGAAGGCAAGGCAAATCGTTAACTGGATGCACGCGCCTCAGATTGATGTGCTGGCGAAATGGCTCGCTGAACAGCACATCAACGGGTTCTGAAGCTAGTGTGCGCTGTGTTTGTAATGGAAAACGGGCAGCCCGAGCTTCAGACGCAGCGCCAGCATGCGGGCCGTAAAGCCAAACAACAGCGTCGAGATGACCACCACATCATGGTTCGAAACGTAGTGCTGCAGGGCGATATAAAGCACCGCTGCCGCAAAGGAGATGCCGGCATACAGCTCTTTTTGAAAGACCAGGGGGATGCGTTTGCAGAACATATCGCGCAGCACACCACCGAATACGCCCGTGACCACGGCAGCAATGGTAGCGATAACCGGTCCTTCCCCCATATCGAGCGCGATTTGCGCACCGATGATCGAAAAGACGATCAGCCCCAGCGCATCAAGCACCAGGAACAGACGGCGAAGATGGGGCATAACGGGCGCTACGATGGTGGTTAACACGGCAGCCGTCGCCACGATAATCACGTACTCAGGGTGTTTAACCCAGCCGAGCGGGTAATGGCCAAGCAGGATATCGCGCACGGAACCGCCGCCCAGCGCGGTCGCGGTAGCAATAATGATTACGCCGAAGGTGTCCATACGGCGACGTCCGGCGGCAAGCGCGCCGGTCATGGCTTCTGCAGTGATGCCAATGAGATAAAGGATGTGAAGCAGCATATACCCTCCGGTGTGAACGCGGGGGAGGTTAGCGATTTGTGCGCAAGATCACGATTGAGATTTTCTAAGGCGAGTTAGGTTGCCCTATAAAATTTTATCAATTTATCTTGAGTAGGCTTGATGGTAGGCGGTGAGGCGCAAAAATGGGTGTTGAGATGGATTAGAAATAGTAATGGGTGGTGCAGTTGACACCACCCAAAAGGCATTACTCGATATTCTGGATCTGCTCGCGCATCTGCTCAATCAGCACTTTCAGCTCAATCGCTGAATTCGTCACTTCGGCATTGATCGATTTAGACGCCAGGGTGTTGGACTCGCGGTTGAACTCCTGCATCATAAAGTCCAGACGGCGGCCCACAGCTTCTTTCTTCTTCAGAATGTTGTAGGTTTCTTTAACGTGAGCTTCCAGACGGTCCAGCTCTTCAGCGACATCAATACGCTGCGCCATTAGCACCAGCTCTTGTTCCAGACGGGTGTTTTCCAGCTGAACTTCCGCTTCTTCCAGTTTGGCAACAAGACGCTCGCGCTGCCATTGCAGCACTTCTGGCATATGGGTGCGGACTTTGGCTACTTCGGTGCTCACGCCTTCAAGACGCTGCTCAATCATCGCTTTCAGCGCCTGACCTTCGGTTTCGCGGGCAACGATAAAGTCGTCCAGCGTGCCGTCGAGGGCTGCCAGGATTTCAGCGGCAATAGCATCCAGATCCTGCTCACCGGCGGCCATGACGCCAGGCCAGCGCAGAATATCAACCGGGTTGATTTCGCCTTCATCGCTCTGCATTTTGACCCAGTTCGCCGCATTCACGAGCTGTTTCGCCAGTTTTTCGTTAAGAATCAACTCGCCCTGTGCGCTGGCATCGGGCTCAAAGCGCAGGTTACATTCCACTTTTCCGCGCGTCAGACGCGTACGGATACGTTCACGTACGACAGGCTCAAGGCTGCGGAACTGCTCCGGCATACGGAAATACGTTTCCAGGTAACGCTGGTTTACCGAGCGCATTTCCCATGTGGCGCTGCCCCAGCTACCCTTGATTTCACGCCGGGCGTAGGCGGTCATACTGCGGATCATAGACATTCCCGTTTTTAAAGGAGAGATGGGGGGATTATAGCTTTCGGGGGCTTCTCAGGATAGGAATAAGCGTCCTTTATCCGTATAATGCGCAGCCACATTCGTTTCAAGCCGGAGAATCCATCATGCGTCCATCAGGTCGTAGCGCCAATCAGGTGCGTCCCGTCACCCTGACCCGTAACTATACAAAACACGCTGAAGGCTCCGTGCTGGTTGAGTTTGGTGACACTAAAGTGCTGTGCACCGCGTCCATCGAAGAAGGCGTTCCGCGCTTCCTGAAAGGTCAGGGCCAGGGCTGGATCACCGCAGAATACGGCATGCTGCCGCGTGCGACCCATACCCGTAATGCCCGTGAAGCGGCAAAGGGTAAGCAGGGCGGTCGTACCATGGAGATTCAGCGCCTGATCGCGCGTGCGCTGCGCGCCGCCGTTGACCTGAAAATCCTCGGTGAATTCACCATCACGCTGGACTGCGACGTGATTCAGGCAGACGGCGGCACGCGTACTGCGTCCATTACCGGTGCCTGCGTAGCGCTGGCGGATGCCCTGAGCAAGCTGGTTGCTGCCGGTAAGCTGAAAACCAACCCAATGAAAGGCATGGTTGCGGCGGTTTCTGTCGGTATCGTTAACGGCGAAGCGCTTTGCGATCTGGAATACGTTGAAGATTCCGCAGCCGAAACCGACATGAATGTGGTGATGACTGAAGACGGTCGCATCATTGAAGTACAGGGTACGGCGGAAGGCGAGCCGTTCACCCACGAAGAACTTCTCTCCCTGCTGGCGCTGGCCCGAGGGGGAATCGAATCCATTGTAACGACGCAGAAAGCGGCGTTAGAAAATTGATTTTAAAGGCGACCAATGAGTCGCCTTTTTTTTGCCTGTAAGACAGAAAAACCAAAGGAGCAAATCCATGAAATCGTATCAGCGCCAGTTTATTGAGTTTGCGCTTAACAAGCAGGTACTTAAGTTTGGCGAATTTACGCTGAAATCCGGGCGTAAGAGCCCCTATTTCTTCAACGCCGGGCTGTTTAATACCGGGCGCGATCTGGCATTGTTAGGCCGTTTCTATGCCGAAGCGCTGGTTGATTCCGGGATTGATTTTGACCTGCTGTTTGGCCCGGCCTATAAAGGCATTCCGATTGCGACCACCACCGCGGTGGCGCTGGCGGAACACCATGACCGCGACGTGCCGTACTGCTTTAACCGCAAAGAGGCTAAAACCCACGGGGAAGGCGGGAATCTGGTCGGCAGCGCGCTGCAGGGCCGCGTCATGCTGGTGGACGATGTGATTACCGCAGGCACGGCGATCCGCGAATCGATGGAGATTATTCAGGCCAACGGTGCGACGCTTGCTGGCGTGCTGATTTCCCTGGATCGTCAGGAGCGCGGTCGCGGTGAAATTTCCGCTATTCAGGAAGTCGAGCGCGATTACAGCTGCAAAGTGACGTCGATTATTACCCTGAAAGAGCTGATTGCGTATCTGGAAGAGAAGCCTGAGATGGCGGACCATCTGGCGGCGGTACGTGCGTACCGGGAAGAGTTCGGGGTGTAATTAAATTGCCCGGTGGCGCGACGCTTACCTGGCCTACGCATTTCGTAGGCCGGATAAGGCGAAGCCGCCATCCGGCAACAGTGTTACTGCAACTGAGCAGCGACTAACGGCCAGCGGGCGTCAAAATCGTCCGTTGGACAATATTTGAACTCGCTACGCACAAAGCGGGAGAGCATCCCTTCACAAAACGCCAGAATCTGGCTCGCCAGCAGCGTCTCATCGATGGTGTACCCTTCGCCTTCACGCATTTTCTTTTCGCGCAGTACCTGGCGCAGCTGCGCTTCAATACGTTCGAAAAGCTGGTTAATGCGGCCCTGCAGTCTGTCCTGCTCAAACATCAGCGCGTGGCCGGTAAGGATACGGGTTAAGCCCGGATTGCGTTCACCGAAGCCCAGGATTAACAGCACAATCAGACGCAGACGTGCGGTGGTGTCTTTTTCGTCTTTCAGAATCAGGTTGATGCGCGTGATCAGGCTGTCTTCAATAAACTCGATCAGGCTGTCGAACATCCGGGTCTTGCTCGGAAAATGACGGTATAGCGCCGCCTCAGACACGCCCACAGAGGCGGCCAGTTTAGCGGTGGTGATGCGTTGACTGCCATCGCTGGATTCAAGCATCAGAGCCAGAGATTGAAGTATTTCTTCGCGACGATTCCTTTTCGCGGTTTGTTTTTCTGCCATGTTACAAAATACCCCTGAAAATAAGCACTTGCCAGGCTGGCATCCACACAGCGACCGCAAACTGACGTTTGCGGTTTGTTATTGCATTATGACGCTGTGAGATACGTGTCTTTCGGGCCGTTATTTGCGCCCGGAATGGCCGAAGCCGCCTTCGCCACGGTCGGTGGCGTCAAAGTCTGCCACTAGGTTAAATTCTGCCTGTACCACCGGTACAAAGACCATCTGTGCGATACGCTCGCCCGGTTCAATGGTGAAGCTGTCCTGACCACGGTTCCAGACGGAGACCATCAGCTGACCCTGGTAGTCGGAGTCGATCAGGCCGACCAGGTTCCCCAGCACAACGCCGTGCTTATGGCCCAGGCCAGAACGCGGCAGGATCACCGCAGCCAGCGACGGGTCAGCAATGTGAATTGCCAGGCCAGTTGGAACCAGGGTAGTGGCACCCGGGGCCAGTTCTACGGCGTCATCGAGACAGGCGCGCAGGTCAAGACCGGCAGAGCCGGAGGTGGCATAGGTTGGCAGCGGGAATTGCTCGCCAACACGCGGGTCCAGAATCTTAACGTCGATTTTTTTCATCATAACGGGTAACGATCTCGTCGAGTAATTGTTGGCCCAGGAGTTCCTTGCGCTCAAGCGGTAAGACTTTATCTCCATCCTGCCAGAAAAGGTGCAGTGCGTTGCTGTCGCTGTTAAATCCTTGTGTGGCCAGCGATACGTCGTTCGCGCAAATCAAATCGAGGTTTTTGCGGGTACGTTTTTGCCGGGCATATTCTTCCACATTATTCGTTTCTGCGGCAAACCCAACAACGTATGGACGATGGCTTTTTAGTGCGGCGACACCGGCAACAATGTCCGGGTTTTTCACCATTTTTAGTGTTAATTCATCGCCTTGCTTTTTAATTTTAGCCTCAGCGATCGTCTCGGCACGATAGTCTGCGACGGCCGCACAGCCGATAAAAATCTGCTGGCTTTGCGCATGTGCCTGCACGGCGGCTTCCATCTCCAGCGCGGTGGTAACGTCAATTCGCTTCACAAACGCAGGGGTAGGCAGCGATACCGGGCCGCTCACCAGCGTGACGTGCGCGCCACGCCTTGCGGCGGCGGCGGCAATCGCAAAGCCCATTTTGCCGGAGCTGTGGTTGGTGATGTAGCGCACCGGATCCAGCGGCTCGCGCGTCGGGCCCGCGGTAATCATGATGTTGAGATGTTGCAGATCGTTGACAGGCGAAAAATGGGCTGCGGCCATATCAACAATTGTCAGCGGGTCAAGCATGCGACCCGGGCCAACATCGCCGCAGGCCTGGCTGCCGCTGTCTGGGCCCCAGATAAGCAGGCCGCGGGAGGCCAGCGTCTCCAGATTATGCTGGGTGGCCGCGTTACGGTACATCTGCTGGTTCATGGCAGGAACGACGGCAACAGGCGCAGGCGTGGCCAGACAAATGGTAGAGACCAGGTCGTTTGCCATACCGGCCGCCACCCGAGCGATTAAATCAGCCGTGGCGGGGGCGAGGATGACCAGGTCAGCCCATTTACCCAGCTCAATATGGCCCATCGCGGCTTCGGCGGCCAGATCGAGCAAGCTGTCAGATACCGGGTATCCTGAAACGGCCTGCAGGCTCAGGGGAGTGATAAAGGCTTTACCGCCTTCGGTTATCGCGACCCGCACATCTGCCCCGCGTTCGCGCAGACGACGCACCAGCTCCGGCGCTTTGTAGGCAGCAATGCCGCCGCTCACGCCAAGAACGATTTTTTTACCGGCCAGGCTCATCATGATTCTTTCCTGTTGGGTTTCACCAGAGAGCGGGCATTTTATCACAATCCCCAAAGCGGGGTGATTTTGTCCTTCGACCACTTTGCGAGGCGCTACGCAAGAACGCAATGTGGCCGTCGAGCGACGAAATGGCCTGTGGCAGCATAAGGTTAAAAAAGGAGAAAGAGCATGGAAGATGAGGATGAGCAGCTGCTGCCGCGCGAAAAACTGCTGCGCTATGGCGTCACCCTGTTAAAAGACGATGAACTGCTGGCGCTCTTTTTACGTACTGGCACGCCAGGAAAGACGGTATTTACGCTGGCAAAAGAGCTGATAGCACATTTCGGTTCGCTATACGGTTTACTGACCGCCGATCTGTCGCACTTTAAGCACGTTGAGGGGATCGGCGTGGCGAAATATGCCCAGTTGAGGGGCATTGCTGAACTTGCCCGCCGTTTTTACAATGTCCGCATGGAGAAGGAGGATCCGATCCTGACGCCCTCGATGACGCGCGAATTCCTGCAAAGCCAGTTAACCGATATCGAACGCGAGATCTTTATGGTGATCTTTGTCGATAACAGAAATCGGGTGCTGAAACATAGCTGTCTCTTTGCGGGCACGTTGAGCCACGTTGAGGTGCATCCGCGAGAAATTGTGCGGGAAGCGATAAAAGTGAATGCAGCGGGTGTGATCCTCGCGCATAATCACCCCTCTGGCTGTGCAGAACCGAGCAGAGCGGACAAAGAAATCACCGAACGCATTATCAAATGCTGTCAATTCATGGACATTCGTGTGCTGGACCATCTGATAATTGGCCGCGGTGAGTACATTTCTTTCGCAGAACATGGCTGGATTTAGGCTATTTCTCGCGATCCATCGGGATCTTTGTCTGTTCGGGACTTGAGCACACCGCCGAGTCAGCGTATACTACGCCACCTTTGAGAATCTCGGGTTTGGCATTTGGGCCTGGCAATCGAGAGTTCACTTAGAACTATGCGATGACCGGGCTGTAAAGCCTGACGAGGCGCCGATACCCCATACGAAGCTCGAGCTAATTTGATTTTTGGAGAATAGACATGTCCCGAGTCTGCCAAGTTACTGGCAAGCGTCCGGTGACCGGTAACAACCGTTCCCACGCACTGAACGCGACTAAACGCCGTTTCCTGCCGAACCTGCACTCTCACCGTTTCTGGGTTGAGAGCGAGAAGCGTTTTGTCACCCTGCGCGTATCTGCTAAAGGTATGCGTGTAATCGATAAGAAAGGCATCGATACAGTTCTGTCCGAACTGCGTGCCCGTGGCGAAAAGTACTAAGTACTTAAAGAGGAAATAAATCATGGCTAAAGGTATTCGCGAGAAAATCAAGCTGGTTTCTTCTGCTGGTACAGGTCACTTCTACACCACCACGAAGAACAAACGTACTAAGCCGGAAAAACTGGAACTGAAAAAATTCGATCCAGTTGTACGCCAGCACGTACTGTACAAAGAAGCTAAAATCAAATAATTTTAGTCTCCTTGTATCGAAAAACCCCGCAACTGCGGGGTTTTTTGCATTCTGTATCTCAACGGAGGAACCATGCCTGAATTACCTGAGGTAGAAACCAGCCGTCGCGGCATTGAGCCCCATCTGGTCGGCGCGACGATTCTTCACGCGGTGGTCCGCAATGGACGTCTGCGCTGGCCGGTGTCCGATGAGATCCATGCCCTGAGCGATAAACCCGTCCTTAGCGTACAGCGCCGCGCTAAGTACCTGCTGCTGGAGCTTCCCGACGGCTGGATTATTATCCATCTGGGGATGTCCGGGAGCCTGCGCATTCTTACCGAAGAACTGCCTGCGGAAAAGCACGACCACGTCGATCTGGTGATGAGCAACGGCAAAGTGCTCCGTTACACCGACCCGCGGCGCTTTGGTGCGTGGCTGTGGACGAAGGAGCTGGAAGGACATAACGTGCTGGCACATCTGGGCCCGGAACCGCTTTCAGACGCGTTTAACGCTGAATACCTCAAGGCGAAGTGTGCGAAGAAGAAAAGCCCGATTAAGCCCTGGCTGATGGATAACAAGCTGGTGGTCGGCGTGGGGAATATCTATGCCAGCGAATCGCTGTTCGCGGCCGGGATCCATCCCGATCGGCTGGCCTCTTCGCTGTCGGCGCAGGAGTGTGAGCTGCTGGTCCGGGTGATTAAGGCGGTACTGCTGCGCTCTATTGAACAGGGCGGGACGACGTTGAAGGACTTCCTGCAGAGTGACGGCAAGCCGGGCTATTTTGCCCAGGAGCTTCAGGTGTATGGCCGTAAAGGCGAACCGTGCAGAGTCTGCGGCACGCCCGTTATTGCCACGAAGCACGCCCAGCGCGCCACGTTCTACTGCCGTCAGTGCCAGAAATAGGGTTACTTTAGCTTTTCCATCAATGCCTGGTGGACGTTCGTCGGCAGGAAATGGGTAACGTCGCCGTGATGACGCGCCACCTCTTTTACCAGCGTAGAAGAGATAAACGACCACTCTTTGGAGGGCATCAGGAACACGCTCTCCAGCTCAGGCATCAGGTGGCGGTTCATGTGCGCCAGCTGCATCTCATACTCGAAGTCTGCCACCGCGCGTAAACCCCGGATCAGAATGTTTGCCTGCTGAGCGCGGGCGAAGTTAGCCATCAGGTCGCTAAACCCGACCACCTCAACATTCGGCAGGTGCGAGATGGCATCGGTGGCGAGCTTTACGCGCTCGTTGAGGTCAAACATCGGCTTTTTGCTGGGGCTGGCGGCAATGGCCAGGATCACCTTGTCGAACATGCACGCCGCACGGGTGATGATATCAAGATGACCGTTGGTGATCGGATCGAAGGTACCCGGATAAATCGCTTTTGTGCTCATGGCTCACGTTTTCTCTGAGTAGCCGCGGCAGAGCGCCCACAGCTCGGTGTATTTGTTGAAAGTATACTGGGCATTTACTACCGCGAGTAACCAGCCCTGTTTGCCGTCCAGTACACCACCACGCAGCAGCAGCGTTTTCAGGAACGCGCCCAGCGTGTGGGTGAAGATACCCGTCAGCGAGGCCTTCTTGCCGCGCTGGTGACGCTCCTGCGCCCATGCGGTGGCATAGTTGAGCTGTTTACGCTGGAAGCTCGCGAAATCACGGCAGGTCAGGTGCAACAGGTCGCCCGTCAGGGGGATCACCTGGGCGCTATCGCAGCTCAGGGATTCATGCACCAGATTGTCGTTGTACTGATACCGCTCGCGCTCGTAGAGGCGCATCACGCGATCGGGATACCAGCCGCTGTGGCGCATAAAACGGCCAAGGAAGTAGTTGCGGCGGGCAATGCTGTATACGGCGCCAGGCTGGGGCGAGGAAAGCACCGCCTGAATGGCCTGCTGAAGTTCTGGCGTAATGCGCTCGTCAGTATCGAGCATCAGGACATAATCACCTGTGGCATACCCCTGCGCGCGCTGGCGCTGGATGCCATAGCCCTGCCAGTCAGCGTCGACAAAGACTTTTGCGCCCGCTGCCCGGGCAACGTCCACCGTGTTGTCCGTACTTCCGGAGTCAAGAATGACTATCTCGTCAGCCCAGGCAACCGACGCCAGGCAATCCGGAAGCAGGTCGGCGGCGTTTTTGGCGATCATCACGACCGACAGACGCGTTGACATTAGTGGCTCCGCTGGGGCAGATAAGGTTGCAGAAGCTGCAGCAGACGGGTCAGTGCGCCCTGGTTCTGGTGCAGCACTTCGACGGCATGACGCCCGTACCACAGGCGATAATCTTCGTCAGTCAGAAGGGTCGATACCTCTTTGACCACCGAATCCGCATCGGTCACGGTAATTAAACCATCGGCCTGCTGTAATTTCGCGCAGATATCTTTGAAGTTAAACGTGTGCGGCCCCATCAGCACCGGAATAGCGTGGGCTGCCGGCTCCAGCGGGTTATGACCGCCGCGCTCGACCAGGCTGCCACCGACAAACGCGAGGTCAGCAATGCCGTAAAGCAGCATCAGTTCGCCCATCGTATCGCCAATCACCACCTGGGTGCTGCCGGAAGGGATTTCACCGCTGCTGCGAAGGGTGTAGCTGAAGCCGCCTTTTTGCACCATGTCGCGGGCATCTTTAAAACGCTCCGGATGACGAGGCACGAGGATCAGCAGTAAATCAGGGAATTTTTCCAGCAGCTTGCGGTGAGCCTGCAGGATGATCTCTTCTTCGCCATCATGAGTACTGGTGGCAATCCAGACCTGACGACGTGGGGCCCACTGGCGACGCAGTGTGATCGCACGGGCGGCGAGCTCAGGGGTAACAGAAATATCAAATTTCAGGCTGCCCGTTACCGCAAGCTGGTTGCGTTTCAGGCCCAGCGCGATAAAGCGCGCCGCGTCCTCTTCGTTCTGCGCGGCAATCAGCGTGATCCTGCTGAGCAGGCGGCGCATAAATTTACCCAGCTTGCCGTAACCTTTCGCCGAGCGCTCTGACAGGCGCGCGTTGGCAATCACCAGCGGAATTTTACGGGCGTGCAGGGCGGAAATCATGTTCGGCCACAGTTCGGTTTCCATCACGATCACCAGCTTCGGGCGCACGGTGTTGAGGAAGCGATTCATGGCGCAGGGCAGATCGTAAGGCAGATAGACGTGCTGCACGTCTTTACCGAAAGCGGATAACGCGCGCTCGGAGCCGGTCGGCGTCATCGTCGTGACGGTGATTGGCAGCGAAGGGTAGCGGTGACGCAGAGCGCGAACCAGCGGGATCGCCGCCAGCGTTTCACCGACAGAAACGGAATGCAGCAAAATACCGTCCGGTACGACTTTATTGCGGCAGAAGCCATAGCGTTCAGCCCAGCGTTTACGATACGCAGGCGCTTTCCGGCTACGAAGCAACAGTCTCAGCCACACCAGTGGCTGAATGATGTAGAGCAGAGCGGTATACAACAATTCCAAGCGATTATCCGTTTTTTTAGTTTCGGCGGGCAAATTCTAAGCATTTAGGCCAGGTAAAGCTATCTCTTATGCCAGATACCGTTTCAAACGGAAATAACGTCGACCCAGCCGCCAGCGCAGACGCGGACTTTTTGCACTTTTCCAGATGAGTTTCCAGATGCCTGTTTCGAAGAACTCTTTAATAATCATTGATTTCTTCTTCTCATCCTTCATGTTGTCGAAGGTGTGAATAATTCCCAGCCCCTCTTTGGCAATTTGCCAGTGGCAGGCAGGGATCCCTTTCACTTTATCCGGGTAACGCTGATTGATGGCATCGAGCAGCTGCAGGATTTTCATGTAGTGGCGTGCGGAGCGAATCAGCGTGTCGTCATTGTCCGGCATATGGGACACCGATGCGGAGTGAATGTAGTAGTCGTAATAACGCTCACTGGTGTACTGAACCCGCTCTGCCGCGAGCAGCACTTCGGTGGTCCACGGGATATCCTGATGGCGCAGGCCGGGTTCGAAATGGAAATTGTGTTTACGGATAAAGTCGTGGCGATAGATGTTCAACCAGGTGACGTGAAGGAACTTACGCGAATCCAACGCCATTTTTAACCACGCCGGGCCAGCCATGACCCCTGTCGAAGCCAGTTTGTCTTCAGGGAAGATCGGGCGTGAGGGCTTCTTGTTGTTCTCCCAGACGTAGTTCCCGTTACAGGTGGCGACATCCAGATCCTGCGTGACGGCCATCTCCAGCAGACGCTGGTACATGCCGGGTTTAAAGACATCATCAATATCCGGGAAAGAGAGATATTGACCCGTCGCAACGGCCAGACCGGTGTTACGCGCGATGGATACACCCTGGTTTTGCTGTTCTATGACCTGCAGCTGCGGCAGTTTTTCTCGCCAGTTTTCGACGATCTCCATCGAGCGGTCAATAGAGCCGTCATTGACAATGATGACTTCCATGCTGTCGATGCGTTGATTCACAAGGCAGGTAAAGAACTGATCCAGGAAAGCTTCACCGTTATAAACGGCAACCACCACGCTCAACAATGGGGCTGAATTTTGCATAAGAAACCTGATTATTTTTGATTGTCGACCAGAGCAATATATTGCTGGCAAATGGCACTGATACCGAACGATGCGATGGTTGCATCGCCAACGACCGGCGGGGCGGTATAAATATCCGCCAGCGTTTTTGCCAGTGACGCGTCATTTAACTCTGCCAGCCCGCGCGCTAAGGCTCCGGTAAGGATTTCGGCGGGGCCACCGGGGCAATTTGTACTGACCGGTGGCGTCTGGCAGATAATGGCCTCAACCAGCACATTACCAAAACCTTCGCAGTCAGAACTTAACACTAAAAGGCGTGCCCCTTTAATCCACGGATAGGGATTGGAATCAAACGGGCGGAAAACCGTTTTGTTTTCAATACCCAGCTCGGCAGCAAGCTGCTTGAGCTTTTGAATTTGCGCTTCGGATCCATTGCCCATCATGACCAGCGTTGTGTCAATTTTACTCAGGGCGAACGCACGTAAGAGGCGGTCGTGGCGTTTGTGCTCATGGAAGCGGCCAACATGAATGATGTAATCCTTTCCCTGCATCTCGAAGGGAGCATCCGCCAGACGCTGAATTTCAGGAATATCGAAAGGATTGTGGATAACCGCTTTGCGTCGAAGATTGAGCGCCAGCGTCTCGGAAAGATCTTTCAAAACGGCGCCTGAGACGGCGACAACGTTTCGGTTTTCGTAGGTATGACGAATTTTAAGGTGTTTAAACCAGCGTGAAAGTCCGCTGCGATGGCGAAGATAGGAGAACGAGAACATGCCATGCACGCAGAACCAGACTTTGTCACGTTCCAGCGCGCGGCAGTGCGCCACAATGCGGTCGGTTTTGTGCAAATGAGAGAAAACCACATCAAATTTGCCGCTGCGCTCAGCCCGTTCAATCGCCTGATCCAGCAATTGGGCACGGCGTGGGATCTCCGTCAGCTTTCGCCACGGTTTTTTACATGTGTCCTGAACAACCTGATAATCGATGCCTTCCGGGATGGCGTAGTCGCACACTTTCCGCAGAGAGAATAGAGAGACCTGATGCCCCATTTCTATTAGCCCGTGGGAGAGTGTAAGAACCGTTTTTTCAGCTCCTCCACCGGGTAAACCATCAATAATCATTAGGATGCGCATTTTTAATCCAGTAATTTTTGATAAAGCGTAATAAGCTGACTTGACAGTTTTTCGGGAGTGGCGTCTTTTACACGTTCACGTGCCGCTCGTCCCATGTTGTTATTTTTTTCCAGAGAAGGGATGGCTGCTACCGCTTCCTTCAATGTACTGATATCAAGTGCGTCACAATAAAATCCGTTCTGGCCTTGTTGAATAAATTCTGCACCACCGCAACTCTCTGAAGTAATGACGGGCAAGCCGCAGGCCATCGCTTCAAGAATGACGTTAGGAAAGGGATCATACAGCGTTGGCAACAGTAAACCATCGGATAGCTGATAAAAAGGCAGAGTTTCTTTTTGCATCCCCAGGAAACGGATTTGCCCCTCGCAGCCTAACGAACGGGCGAGGTCGCGATAGCGACTTTCTGCTTTATCTTGTCCAACTACAATCAGCCACGCTGATGTCCCCGCGATAGCGCGTATGGCGCCGGCCAATCCTTTTCGTTCAAACCCTGAGCCGACAAAACAGAACACAACGGCATCGGCTGGCAAACCAAATTGTTGGCGCAAAATCGCACGCTGTGACTCCTGGGCCGGAATGAAGCGGCTGGAATCAATAGAATTATAAATCACATGAATTTTATTTGCGTCAATATCAAAGTCTTCAACGATTTCGCGTTTGATCATCTCCGCATTACAAATTACGGCTTTTAACTCAGGCGCCTGATACATTTCCCGTTCCGCACGCATCACGTAGCGGTGATAGCGGTCATACATCAGCATTTGCGCACGCCAGGCAGGTAAAATGCGCGCGCGCTGCAGCAGCCAGCGGCGATGCACTCCATCACCCGCGCGATAGATATCACAACCCGGGATGCGCTCATGGCTTTGAACAATATCAAACTGCTGTTGCTGCCATAGCGCGCGGGCGGCCTGTGCAAATCCGCGTTCACGACTGATGCGACCCCATTTTTGAGGGTTGCAAATGTGAATATGCCAGTCGTCTTGCTTCTCTCCCTGCCACTCACGCGTGATGACGTTGAGTTCAAGGTTCTGATTGCTCAGCGCGGTGAGGGCGCGCGAAACGAAGCGTTCCGCTCCTCCATCAGGGCGATACTTTTGGCGAACAATGGCCAGGCGATGGGGTTTCATGACAGATATCTCCTTGCGGCGGAGACGACAGCATCAACGGGAATGGCGTCGAGATAGCGTTCTTTCGTTTTGGTATCAATGGTATCCGGATCGGGGAGCGGGCCGTAATCGCCGGCCCAGATCACTTCCCCTTTAACCTGCCATGGAGACCAAAACGTCAGTTTAGAAGGGCCAAACAGCGCCACGCAGGGCGTTTGCAGCGCGGCGGCCATATGCATCGGCACGGAGTCAACACCAATAAACAGCGAGGCATGGTCGATAAGCGACGCCAGTTGGCGCAGCGTCAACTGGCCCGCGAGCGAAACGACACCGGTTTTCGGTGCGGCAGCGAGAATGCGATCGATCATCGCCAGCTCTTTTTTATCCGGGCCCGCGGTGAGTACAACCGTATGACCATCCTGCTGCAGT
Source organism: Enterobacter asburiae (assembly GCF_024599655.1). Lineage (NCBI taxonomy): Bacteria > Pseudomonadati > Pseudomonadota > Gammaproteobacteria > Enterobacterales > Enterobacteriaceae > Enterobacter > Enterobacter asburiae. Next base: position 4,765,657 of record NZ_CP102247.1, on the reverse strand, counting down.
GCAGTAATGGTTTGCGCCATTTTGTCTTCGCTCCAGCATTTAAAGAACCAGCGGGACGTCGGCTGGATCACGATATAGCGCTCGCCCACGCCCGCCTGCGTCAGTCTTTGACGGGCATAATCCCAGTCGTCTGCGGCGTAGGCCATGGTGACGGCAGGCTGCGGCGCAACCGGTAATGGCGTTAAAATGGAGAGATTCTGTTCGACCGTATGCAGGGATTTGTGGCCGTCGACAGAGACCAGATCGGTATGACAAAAACGCCAGAATGCACTGTTGCGTTTGTTAAACGCGAATCCGAGGCGAACGGGGGCACCGGTGAAACGGGTGACGATAGCGCTACGCCATTGATCGGCCAGGTTAATGACCAGATGATAATGCTGATTTCTTAACGCACACAGCAGCTGCCACTCTTTTTGAAGATGCTTCAGCGTGCCCAGCTGCTTCCATTTACGATCGATTCCATAAATTGTACCGATCGCCGGATGCGCGGCGAGCATATCGCGCGTTTCTTCATACAGCAGGACATCAATCTGCGCCTGCGGCCATTTTTGACGTAACGAATCAATGACGGGAGTGGTCAGCAACATGTCGCCATGATGGCGGAGTTTGATAAGTAAAATGCGCAAATCAGGCGTGTCAGGTAAGTTATTCATCATCATCTTATCGGCGTTGTACTGATGGCAATTCTAATAGACCTGATAGCGACTTGCACTCTTTCTCCATAATCTCAGGAATTTCCCTGGAAGGGTTTACTCATGCTTTGGAGAGTGCGTAACATAGCGCTAACTTTCCTGTCTTGCGGACTCATTATGAACAAACCAGCGTTTATCATCACAATTGATACTGAGGGCGATAATCTCTGGCAAAATCACCGCGTCATTAAAACGGAAAATGCGCGCTATCTGGCGCGGTTCCAGACGCTTTGTGAGCGTTTCGGTTTTAAGCCCGTGTGGCTGACCAATTACGAGATGGCGATCGAACCCGTTTTCATTGAATTCGCCAGGGACGCGATCGCCCGCGGTCAGGGCGAGGTGGGAATGCACCTTCACGCCTGGAATAGCCCACCGGAGCACGCTCTCACGGGAGACGACTGGCGCTGGCAGCCTTATTTGATTGAATTTTCGGATGAGGTGATGCGCGAGAAAGTGCTGTTCATGACCCGTCTGCTGGAAGAGACATTCCAGACCAAAATGTTAAGCCACCGTGCCGGACGTTGGGCATTTGACAGTCGCTACGCAAAATTGCTCGTTGAACTGGGTTACCTGGTTGATTGCTCCGTGACGCCGCGGGTGAACTGGCGCAATGCGAAAGGTGCGCCGCAGGGTAATGGCGGAACAAATTATCAGCATTTCCCCGACCACGCCTATTTTATGGATTTAGATAATATTTCCCGGGCGGGCAATAGCCCATTACTCGAAGTGCCGATGAGCATCCAGTATAAACACCCGGCCTGGTTGAACACGATTAAACAAGGTTACGACAGGCTTCGCGGTAAATACCGCTCACCCTCTGTGAACTGGCTAAGACCGTCCGGTGGGAATGCGGCGCAGATGATTCAGGTCGCACAGCAATGTCTGTCTCAGGGAAGTGAGTACGTGGAGTTTATGCTTCATTCGTCGGAATTTATGCCTGGCGGAAGCCCTACGTTTAAAGATGAGGCGGCGATCGAAGGGCTGTATCAGGATTTAGAAACGCTCTTTAGCTGGTTATCCGATAAGACGGTGGGGATGACGCTGGCGGAGTTTTATCAATACAAGAAAAAATAATGCCCGCGACGCGGGCATTATCACTTATTGACGTTGTCTGGTTTGCGAGAAAGGTGTACTCAGCGCAAACACGGTGACAAAGAAGATTAAGGCTTCTGAGCTCAACAGTATGACGTCCGTCAGACCATAGAGTAATAAAAGGAGCATGGTCGTCAGCAGCAGACCATTTCTGTTTTTAAGCGCGTAAGCGATCATCGATATATAGAAAAAGAATAATATCGCCAGGCCGGGGATCCCCTGCAGAGAATATTTTTCGATAAACTCATTGTGCAGATGTATCCTGATAAACTCGAGTGCGGCTGTGAGATGTGGATGCCCATTTTTCACATATTGCTGTGTCCATACTTCGCGGTCTTCAACCGACTGCCCCAAAGGATGGGCAAATCCATTTTGAATACCAACACTCCACATAGAAAAACGTGCGCCGAGTGAGGTTGCATCATATCCTTTTTGATAACTTTCAACTTCAGCTTGTGTTTGTTGTATCTTAGGTAAAATTAATGGCTTGTAGCTAACGATAACAATACCTGCCACAATACATAAGAAAATCAGCGTTGATTTAAGATGTATTCTTCTGAAGTGGTAAAGCGTGAGTACAATCGCCAGGAGTAGATATAACCCCATTGCGGCACGGGTACCCGTAAGAAGAATGACGAAATAAGATATTAAGATGATGAGTCCTGCGGCTACATACAGTTTGATATTTTTCTGTAGATAAAGGCTGTATACCAACGCCAGTGACAATACTGAGTAAACATAGGCCGACACGGTCGCACGGTTTATGGCCATCTCGATACGCCCCATACCCTGTGATGCCTGCCATAAACCATAGCCAGTGGCGAGTATAAATCCTGCACCAGCGGCGTATAAGAAATATTTCTGGAAGGATGTTTTATCAATATAAGATTTAAACCGGTCAAGATAAAAAATGAGAATGCTTGCCAAAATCAATTTTTTACTTGCACCGAGATAATCGCTATAAACGTTCAGACCTTCGCTATGGTATTCATACACCATGTACCAGCAAAGATTAAGCAACCCAATGAGCAAAATCGGCAGTGCAATAGAAAAAGGACGCAATGTGATTTTTTTATATTCGCACGCTAAGCCGATAATGCTGGCATAAATCGCAATATAGAAAAACTCTCGTTGCTTACCTGAACTCAGCAGCGCGAGCGCAAGCGAAATAAAGCTCAAAATCAGCGTAAGCTGATAAAGCCGCAGTTTTACTTTTTCCATAATGCCTCGATGACCCTTTTTTTGTAGCTGAAACGTACATCTCTGGAGAAGAAGAAAGAGAAAGAATAAAGTTCTTTTACCCGCTGTTTAACCAGTTTGAGTTGTATCTCGGTCAGATGTTGCCGGTGGTTACTGTAGATATCAAACCAGTGACAATTCACAAGATGTCTAAATGATGGCGGGAATGTTTTTTCCATCTGTAAGGTGCATTCGATAAGCGTAGCGATTTTACTGGCGTCGAGACGGCTCGACAAACTGTCGCTACGTTTGATGTAATAATAGTGTCCCTGACGCTGATAGTCTATTTTACTCGATTGCATCAGCATGTCGGGAAATACGGCGAAATCTTCATAGCAGACCATCGAAGGAATCGGGTTGCTTACGTACAATTTCCGATCAATGAATTGCCCGATGAGATGTGCCTGAAAATCTTTGTGCTGCAGGAACCGTTTTATTGCCTCATGTTGTGACAAAGCAACAGGAGCGAACCCCTGCCAGTCGGTGGTGATTTTTTTGGTGTCGCGAATTTCCAGCAGGCGCGTCAGGAGCATATCAGGGCGCTCTGTTTTGAGGTATGCCACGGCGTCCCGAATGCTACCCGGTTTCAACAGGTCATCACTATCCAGCATGGTGATGTATTCACCTGACGCCAGAGAGACTGCGCTGTTTCGAACATGACCTACGTTACGGTACTCAACGTATCGGGATTGCGCATTCGGAAGCTTTGATAACCACGTCTCAATAATATCCTGAGTGGCATCAGTGGAACTGTCATTAAAGATAATGACTTCTACATCATCACCTGCATTCTCAATCGCGTTTTGCAGACTTTCCAGCGTGGCGTGAAGGGTGTTTTCGGCGTTGTGTGCGGCAATAATGATGCTGAGAAAAGCCATATTAATCAGTTTCCCTGAGCATCAAAGGCAGAATTTGCTGTTGGCAGCCCGCAAATGAAATGTTTGAGTTCGTCCAGCGATTCGTCTGTTACCGCGAAGAGTTCTTCCCGGCTCTGTGAGAAATAATATCGTGTTTCAAAAACATACGAGCAAATATTGGCATCGTTGCCAATCAACAATACGTTGCCAAGCGGACGCTGCTCGTAGTGGCAGCACGGCCCGAACAGTAGGATGACCGGCACGTCCACCGCATCGGCGATGTAGACATTTCCTGAGTCAGATGCGATATAACAATCCATTTTAGAAATGGCCCACGGTAGCTCTTCAAGCGAGAGCTTGCCAATCAGATTAATAAAGTTTGGCAGTTCACCGTAGGCGCGGGTGATATCGTCCATCCACGATTGTTCATTTGGGGCGCCAAACACATAAAATTCGCAGGGCAGGTCGGCGAGGCGATCGGCAATTTGCTTCCAGATGACCGGCGGAACGGTTTTCGCTTTATTCCCGGCGGCAACGCTAATGCCAATGCGGATAACGCCCGGTTTATCGAGGATTGCCGGATAGGTTGCGGGTTTAAACAGTGGCTTTGTGGCGTGCTTTGGCGAGTCTTGCCAGCTCAGAGCGCGATCGGCCAGTTTGAGATAGTTCGTGACCGACAGCGTCTTTCTACCGTGTTCAACAGTCCCGTCTGCCGTTGCATAGAAAATGCCGTGATACCATCTGCGCGTGTAAATACTTAAAAACTGTTTGTTTTTAGCATTACACACGGAGGCGAAAAAAAGGTTCACGCTGTTAGGTTGCAGGAGATAGACATTGTCATAGCGGTTCATGATCCGGCAGGCAAAGACCAGCTTTCGCCACAGGTTACGCTTATGCTGCTCGATAAAAAAAATCTCGTCGATCGTCTCATCATGCTTCGCCAATGCACCCACGCTACGACTGACGAGCACGTCGCTTTTTTGCAGGTATGCCAGGAGGGGCGTGGCATTAACAAAATCGCCGATTTTTGCTGTCTGAATGACCAGGTTTTTACCTGTCTCTTTGCGGAACAGCTTCCGGATGAGTTTCACCGGAAAGAGTAAAATCAGCAGAAATACGTAACTCATGCGTTAGATATCCCTGTTGGAAAGCCAACGGCTGCCCTGTAAAAATGAAAAAATAGCATCTGCGCTGATATCCTTCGTTTGCTGGGTCGGGCTAACCATCTGATGCTGGTTTTTACCGTAACCCCCGATCAATCCAGGATCGGTCGGACCAAAAATCGTAATATTCGGACGATCCAGCGCCGCGGTTAAATGGCTTAAGCCAGTATCAACGGAAACAACAGCATTAGCCCCCGCCAGCTGCGCTGCAACCTGTGCCAGCGTGAGTTTCGGCAATACCTCGACATGCGAAAAGCCTGCTGCCAGACGCTCTGCGCGCTGCCGCTCATGTTCAGCGCCCCACGGGAGTTTAATATGGATGCCGGTGGGTTGCATCAGTTCGATCAGGCTTCGCCAGTGCGTTTCCGGCCAGTGTTTATCGTCGCGCGTTGTGGCATGCAGGAAGACAAGATAAGGCTGAGCACAGGGATCTGTATTGCGCAAAAAGTGCTGCGCAATGGCGTAGTCGCCCTGGGTTTCCGGTTTCGCATAGCCCAGGCTCTTTGCAAACAGCTCGCGGGTGCGTTCGACGGCGTGCTGCTGCTTTGCGATGTGGTGGCGGCGGTTATAGAACAGGCTCGCCAGCGGTTCGCGGGCGGTGTGCCAGTCCATACCGTGCTTTACGCCGTGTGCCAGACGCGTGACCAGCGCGGCGCTTTTCACCAGCCCCTGGGCGTCGATAATCGCGTCGTAACGCTGCGTCTGCACCGCCTCGCGGAAGGCTTTGCGTTCGGCTTTAATCGGCGCGGAGAACCACGCTTTGCGCCAGCGGCGAATCGCCACCGGGATCGCGCGGTCAACCGCTTCATGCCAGGTGGGGATCTGCGCGAAGCCTTCCTCCACCACCCAGTCAAAACGAATGCCGGGAACGGCCCGCATCGCGTCCGTCAGCGACGGCAGCGTATGCAGAACATCGCCCATCGAAGAAGTTTTAACGATCAGTACCCGCATTCGTTATCCTTCTTCACTCAACAGCAGTTCGTTAAGCTCTTCGAGAACGCGCTCTGGCGTAATGTCGATCAGGCTCTGATGGTAGCCTTCTGCGGCATCGCCTTTACGCACTTTGTGGTAGCCGGTGATCAGGCGGATGACGCGCGCTTTATGAGAAAGCGGGGGCGTGAAGTCCGGGCTGCTTGGGCCATACAGCGCCACCAGCGGGCGGTTGAGCGCGGCAGCGACGTGCATCAGGCCTGAGTCGTTGCTGACCACGGCCTTGCAGGCGGCAATCAGAATAACCGCCTGCTCAAGCTGCGTTTCGCCTGCCAGGTTGCGGCACCAGGCCTGCTGTTCATTACTGAGCGTGGCGAGAATTTCGTTGCCCGCCTCGTGGTCTTTTGCCGAACCGAACAGGACAATCTGGTAGCCTTCGTCGATCAGCTGTTTCGCCAGCTCCGCATAGTGATAGTGCGGCCAGCGTTTTGCCGGGCCGAACTCGGCGCCAGGGCAGAAGCCAATCATCGGGCGTTCTGACGAAAGACCAAACGCGCTGCAGGTCTGGGATTTCTCCCCGTCGTTAACCTGAAGCTGTGGCCAGAGCAGCGGCTGCGGCAGATCTTTCGCACTGCGCATCACGCCTTTGTCATAGGCCAGCGCCACATAGCGCTCCACCATCAGCGGCCAGGCCTCTTTATCCAGCACCCGCGCGTCGTTCAGCAGGCCGTAGCGCATTTCACCGCGCCAGCCGGTACGGTGCGGGATGCCCGCAAAAAAGGGCACCAGGGCGGATTTAAAGGAGTTTGGCAGCACATACGCGCGGTCATAGCGCTTCTCGCGCAGGCTATGGCCGAGCTTGCGGCGTTCGCCGATTTCCAGCGCCCCGTGGCCGAGCGGCATCGGGATGGCTTCATTCACTTCCGGCATACGGGACAACAGCGGACGGCACCATGCGGGTGCCATCACGTCGATTATCGCCTGGGGATAACGCGCCTTGAGCGTGCGATAGAGACTTTGCGACATCATCATGTCGCCCACCCATGACGGGCCGATCACCAGAATCTTCATACTTACGCGTCGCGGTTCAGCCAGGCCATATATTCCGTTACGCCTTCTGCAACGGTCTTGAACGGCTTGTCGTAGCCTGCGGCGCGCAGGTTGGTCAGGTCCGCCTGAGTGAACGCCTGATAACGGCCTTTCAGCTTGTCAGGGAACGGAATGTACTCGATGCTGCCTTTTTTGTGATACGCCAGCGTTGCGTCAGCCACTGCCTGGAAGGACTCCGCGCGGCCGGTCCCCAGGTTGAAGATGCCGGATACGCCGTTTTCCCAGAACCACAGGTTCACTGCGGCAACGTCGCCCACGTAAACGAAGTCGCGCTTGAAGCCGTCGCTGCCTTCGAACAGTTTCGGGCTTTCGCCGTTATTCAGCTGGGTATTCAGGTGGAACGCTACGCTTGCCATGCTGCCTTTGTGGCCTTCACGAGGTCCGTAGACGTTGAAGTAGCGGAAGCCGACGATCTGCGAGTTCGCTTCCGGCAGAACCTGACGCACGTACTCGTCGAACAGGAATTTAGAGTAACCATAGACGTTCAGAGGCTGCTCATATTCGCGGGACTCGATGAAGTCCGAGGTGCGGCCGCCGTAGGTTGCCGCGGAGGAGGCGTACAGGAACGGAATTTCACGCTCCAGGCAGTAGTGCAGGATCTCTTTAGAGTACTGATAGTTGTTGTCCATCATGTACTTACCGTCCCACTCGGTGGTGGAAGAACACGCACCTTCATGGAAGATGGCTTCGATCTCGCCGAACTCTTCACCCGCCATAATCTGGATAAGGAAGTCTTCTTTATCCATGTAGTCAGCGATGTTCAGATCCACCAGGTTCACGAACTTGGTGCCGTCTTTCAGGTTGTCAACCACCAGGATGTCGGTGATGCCTTTGTCATTGAGAGCCTTAACAATATTGCTGCCGATAAAGCCCGCGCCGCCGGTAACGATGATCATAACTGTAACCTTTGAAGTATGGAGCCCGGGGACAATCCCGGACGCTAATGTCTCTATCATATCATTAGTATGGCTGCCCTTCAGCCATTCACCTTCACAGCGCAGGGGTACGCGTGATTTATGCTGCAAAAACGACAAGAGATGACGTGTCATCTCGTCATGAACTATAGGTTTGGGTAATATGTCCCGAAATTTGCCGAGTCTGGAGAATTGCAATGCGTGGTGATTTTTACAAACAGTTAAACAACGACCTCGACACCGCACGTGCGGAAGGGTTGTTCAAGGAAGAGCGTATTATCACGTCTGCCCAGCAGGCGGACATCACCGTTGCCGACGGCAGCCATGTGATCAACTTTTGTGCGAACAACTACCTGGGTCTTGCGAATCACCCTGAGCTGATTGCCGCTGCAAAAAACGGCATGGACACCCACGGTTTCGGCATGGCCTCCGTACGCTTTATCTGCGGTACGCAGGACAGCCACAAGCAGCTTGAGCAAAAGCTGGCGAGCTTCCTCGGAATGGAAGACGCGATTCTGTACTCCTCCTGCTTCGACGCTAACGGCGGTCTGTTTGAGACCCTGCTTGGCGCAGAAGATGCGATTATCTCCGACGCCCTGAACCACGCCTCCATCATCGACGGCGTACGCCTGTGCAAAGCAAAGCGTTTCCGCTACGCCAACAACGATATGGTTGAGCTGGAAGCGCGCCTGAAAGAGGCTCGTGAAGCAGGTGCTCGCCACGTGCTGATCGCCACCGACGGCGTGTTCTCCATGGACGGCGTGATCGCCAACCTGAAGGGCGTGTGCGACCTGGCGGACAAATACGATGCGCTGGTGATGGTCGATGACTCTCACGCGGTCGGCTTTGTCGGCGAAAACGGCCGTGGCTCGCACGAATACTGCGACGTGATGGGCCGCGTGGACATCATCACCGGTACGCTGGGCAAAGCGCTCGGCGGCGCGTCCGGCGGCTATACCGCCGCGCGTAAAGAGGTGGTTGAGTGGCTGCGCCAGCGCTCCCGTCCGTATCTGTTCTCCAACTCCCTGGCGCCGGCGATTGTTTCTGCCTCCATCAAAGTGCTGGAGATGGTGGAGTCCGGCGCTGAGCTGCGCGACCGCCTGTGGTCCAACGCCCGTCTGTTCCGTGAAAAAATGAGCGCCGCAGGCTTCACCCTGGCCGGTGCCGATCACGCGATCATTCCGGTGATGCTGGGCGATGCGGTCGTCGCGCAGCAATTTGCCCGCGAGCTGCAGAAAGAAGGGATTTACGTCACCGGGTTCTTCTTCCCGGTGGTGCCAAAAGGTCAGGCGCGTATCCGCACCCAGATGTCTGCGGCGCATTCGCCTGAACAAATTGAACGTGCGGTGGAAGCCTTCACCCGCATCGGCAAACAGCTGGGCGTAATTGCCTGAGGACGTGTGATGAAAGCGTTATCCAAACTGAAAGCGGAAGAAGGGATTTGGATGACCGACGTGCCGGAGCCGGAAGTCGGTCATAACGATCTGCTGATCAAAATTCGTAAAACGGCTATCTGCGGTACTGACGTTCACATCTATAACTGGGACCAGTGGTCGCAGAAAACCATTCCGGTACCGATGGTTGTCGGTCACGAATATGTCGGTGAAGTGGTGGGTATCGGCCAGGAAGTGAAAGGCTTCCAAATTGGCGACCGCGTCTCCGGTGAAGGCCATATTACCTGCGGTCACTGCCGTAACTGCCGCGGCGGACGTACGCACCTGTGCCGTAATACCATTGGCGTAGGCGTAAACCGGCCGGGCTGCTTCGCGGAATACCTGGTGATCCCGGCGTTTAACGCGTTCAAAATCCCGGACAATATCTCTGACGATCTGGCCTCCATCTTCGACCCGTTCGGCAACGCGGTGCATACGGCGCTCTCCTTCGACCTGGTCGGTGAAGACGTGCTGGTCTCCGGCGCGGGCCCAATCGGCATTATGGCGGCAGCCGTAGCGAAGCACGTGGGTGCGCGCAACGTTGTGATCACCGACGTGAACGAATACCGTCTGTCGCTGGCGCGCAAGATGGGCGTCACCCGTGCGGTAGATGTCTCGAAAGAGAGCCTGACCGACGTGATGGAAGAGTTGGGCATGACCGAAGGCTTTGACGTGGGTCTGGAGATGTCCGGCGCACCACCGGCGTTCCGCACCATGCTCGACACCATGAACCACGGTGGCCGTATCGCGATGCTGGGTATTCCGCCGTCAGACATGTCTATCGACTGGAACAAAGTCATCTTCAAAGGGCTGTTCATCAAGGGCATCTATGGCCGCGAGATGTTCGAGACCTGGTACAAGATGGCGGCATTGATCCAGTCTGGTCTGGATCTGTCCCCGATTATTACTCACCGTTTCTCCATCGATGAGTTCCAGCAGGGCTTCGACGCGATGCGTTCCGGCCAGTCAGGGAAAGTGATCCTGAGCTGGGATAAATAATCAAAAAGGGGCCTGAGGCCCCTTTTTTTCATTGATTCTTTTTCTCTTCGTCCGTCAGGTAACGCACCTTGCGGGTGTAGTCCTGACCTTTGAACAGCAGTTTGTTATCCGGCGATTCAAGATACTTCTGCCATTCGGAGAGAGGGAAACCGCCGTGCGCGCCAATCACCTCTTTCGGTACAACGGCTTCCTGACCACCGATCCTCTTGGAGACCGGCCAGTTTACCCAGTCCCCCAAATTAACCGTTTTTAAATCCAGCATGTCCAGCAGGGCAGTAAGTGGCAGCTGATCGGTTGGGGGCTGACTGTCGTCCATCAGTTCCCAGGTATCCTGAAAAAGTGACAGCCACAATGGGCAAATACGGTGCCAAGTCTTTTTCGTTGCGGCAAGGAAAGCACTATTAACATGATTAACCAGATACGGACGTACCATATCTTTGTAATACGCAGGCACTTTTTCAACTGATGCACCGTCAAGCTTGGCAATCATTTTGCCCTGACGGAAGCTGGAATAAAGGTGCATATCCGCAATTTTGATCTCTGGCATTTTCAGCAGGTTGAGATCGGAATCGATCATCAATATGCCTTCACCGCGCGCCTGCAGCGGGGCGTTAAGCTTCACCAGACGGCTGAGGTAGATCTGCTTATAGCGGTAACCTTCCTCACGAACCGGAAGGTTAAGCGTCACTACGCGGGTTTTCGGCGGCAGTACCCCGAAGGCCGATTCAGGCTGATCGCTGACGATGACGATTTCGCTCACCCCGGTGGCATAACGTTCCGCGAAGGTGGCAGAGAGTAATGCCTCTTCGACGAAATCTGCACCGGTACACGGAATCACAATAGAATCCACCGCAGCAAGCGCGCCCGTCACGGGCAGAGAGCTGTAAGGAATGTTGTGTCGCCCGGTGATATGACGATAGCGAGCATTAAGAAATTTAAACATAGTTATCTCGTTTGGTTAGTGCGCGCCAAGCACGGCTTCGACACCGCTGACATAGTTTTCGATGGCATAGGTATGACAGACGTTCTGGTATGCGGCCGCCGCCAGCCGAGCCCGCAGATCCGCATCTGCCCAGATATTGTCCAGATGCTGTGCAAGCTGTGAAACATCGCTCCAGGGGAAGAGCAGCCCTGTCGAATCATGATCAATCAACTCCGCCGTGCCGGTCACCTGAGAGCCAATCACGGGGATATTGAGAAGCATCGCTTCCAGCACCACGCGCGGCAGCCCTTCGCTTTTTGAGGCGAGAATAAAGGCGTCAAACGTTGCGAGGTAATCAAACGGGGTATTCTGAAAGCCAGTGAAGATGACATGGTGTTCAATTCCCAGCGCTCGGGCCTGTTCCGCTAAAGCGCGGCGTTCGGCACCTTCGCCGACCAGCACCATTTTCCATTTCGCCTGCGGATGCTTCTGGCTGAACTGTGCCAGCGCCTCCAGCGTGTGGTGATTGGCTTTACGAGGGATTAACGACCCAATACTGCCGAACACAAACGTGTCGTCATCGATGTTCAGGCGCTGGCGCATCGCGCGTCGGTCAGGTAAAGGCTGGTGGATGTCGATGGCATTATTGACCGTCGTACACAGTTCGGGCCGGACGCCGTGCTGAAGCAACACGCGTTCAACGCCGTGCGAGACGGCGATGATTTTTGTGGCATGGGCATTCACCAGCTTTACCAGCGGTGGGGTCAAAACAGGTTCAATACGGCAGTGCTGAATCAACCGCGCCTGCAGGTTCGCCGCCGCGAGATAGCCTTCCTCATTTGAGCCCGGCTGGTTATTCATATAGAGCGTATCGAAACCGCCCTGGGTGAAAAGGGTTTCGATTTTGCTGACGTTAGGCCTGATGCGCCACATGATATCCACATGACGCGTCAATGCCTTGCGGGCGCTGCGTGAGAAAAACAGCAGGCTACGTCCCGCTTCCTTCAGCAATTTGGCCCAGACCGGCTGCGGACGTTGAGGGATCACGATGAGCGGGATGCCGATGCCGTTGAGCACCTGGCCAATTGTCTCACCTTCAGCACGACTATAATCACTGTAAAAACAACAGGTAATATCGAATTTATCGCGATTGATTCGCTTCAGGAGCTCAAGCATACTGTTGGTGCCTCCCCCCCATTCTTTACCCGTATCCAGGAGGAGAATTTTACTTTTGTGCGGCATGTCTGAATCCGTGTGCTACCCTTCATCTGACTGCATTATAAAGAATCTGTTGAAATAAAATAGATTTTTCTATTTTATTGCGCTTCGCGACTGGACAAAATTTTAAGCGTGCTTATTTAAAAAGTGTGATTCTGGACTTTAATCGTCTCAACTCAATTCTATAGTATTAATAATATTAATTTAGGCTGCTATTGAGAGTGGGAAAATGTTTAAAATAACGGTCTGCTTATTAACGTTTAATTCTGAAAGATTATTGCACGATGTTATCCCGCCTCTTTTAAAAATAGCGGATGAAGTTGTTGTGGTCGATTCCGGCAGTACGGACAAAACACGATATATTTGTGAAAGTTTTGGCCTGCGACCCGTCTATAAAAAATTTGGCTGGCATGGCGATCAGATGAACCATGCCATATCCTTAGCCAGCCATGACTGGGTCCTGTGCATTGACAGCGACGAAATTCTTGACCAGGAAACGGTTAATGCCGTTTTAACGTTAAAAGCAGGCGATGAGCCAGACCCCGGAATGGCATGGCGGATATGCCGCCACTGGTTTGTTCTGGGTGAAGAGGTCCGGACGATTTATCCTGTTTCATCTCCTGATTATCCCGTGCGTCTTTTTAACCGAAAACAGTCCCGATTTAATAACCGACCGGTAGACGATCAGGTCGAAGGTTTTCTCCGTTGTGAACGTATTCCGGGTTATGTAAAACATGATACGTTTCCCACGCTGCATGAGCTTTTTAATAAATTAAATTGTTATACAACCCGCCTGGTTCAGCATCAAAAAATACGGCCCTCTATCGCGCGCGGCGTGATCAGCGCTATCGGGGCTTTTTTCAAATGGTATCTGTTTAGCGGTGCCTGGCGTCAGGGCAAAGTGGGGGTGGCGACAGGACTGTATGCCACAGCCTATAGCTTTTTGAAGTATTTCAAATCCTGGTATCAGCATCAGGAAAAAAAAGAGCCCGTTGCTAACGAGCAGACGGACTCTCAGATTGCAAAATAAGCGTCAGGCTTTCTTACCCCATCCCTGCCACTGCTGCTGGACGTATTTCACCAGCGTGCTGTTGCTGATGCTGTCTCCGATGACGGAGAAGAAGCGGGTCGCATAGACTGGTTCAAGCGGTTGCTTCGGTACGCAGTGCTTCACGCCGCGGAACGGATTACGCGGCGCCGTCGGGGCGGGCTGCGCAGAATTCGGTGTGGAGGTATCCACCTGCGGCTCGTTCAGCAGATCGCTCGGGCGCACCAGCGTGATATCGGCAGGCAAGGTCGGCAGCATTTGCTGCAGGACGCGAACGGTAGACGGGTGCGGGTGACCGATGGCAATGGCTGAGCCGTTGCGGCGGGCCAGCTGAACCGCGCGATTAAACTGCATGCGGATATCGGCGTCGTTCTGGGTATCGTCCAGGAACACCTTGCGCTTAATCACCTTTACGCCCGTTCCCTGAGCGGCACGCATTGCCTGGCTGTTGCCGATAGTCATGCTGTCGAGGAAGTAGAGGTTGTAGCGTTCCAGCGCCTGCATCACTTTGAGCATCCCGTACAGGCTTGATGTCATCGCGCTGCCCATATGGTTGTTCAGACCTACGGCATACGGCACTTTGTTGTAGGCGTCGCGGATAATGCGCTCGATCTCCTCGCTGCTCATATCCGGGCGCAGGGTATCTTTTTCCAGCGGCTGCTTGCTGAGCGGGGCCATGGGCAGGTGGATCAGCACCTGATGACCGCTGTTATGGGCTTTGGTCGCCATCTCGCGCGCGTGGGGGGCATTCGGAAGGACGGCGACAGAGATGGCCGACGGCATCGCCAGCACCTGATTTTCATAGTGTGGACGATAACCGAAGTCATCAATCACGATAGCGAGTTTACCTGCATATACCGGTGCAGCCAGCGCCAGCGCGCTGACGACGGAGAAAACCATTCGACGAAATTGAAGCAAAACTTATCTTCCCAACCACGGCTGTGGATTGACCGCCTGACCCTGGCGACGAATTTCGAAATAGAGTGACGGGCGGCCCTGACCGCCACTGCTGCCCACAAGGGCGATGGGTTGGCCGGCGCGCACCTGCGTGCCGACGCTGACCAGCGCGCTCTGGTTGTAGCCGTAAAGGCTCATGTCACCTTTACCGTGTTCGACCACCACCACCAGTCCGTAACCCTGCAGCCAGTCGGCCAGAATCACGCGGCCATCGGCGATGGCTTTCACTTCGCTACCTTCAGACGCACCGATAACGATCCCTTTCCAACGTAGCTCACCCTGCAGCTGTTCGCCATAGCGATGCAGAATTGAACCGCGAACGGGCCAGAAAGCCTGACCGCGAGGAGAGCCCAAACCGCCGGTACGCGACATCAGAGAACGTTCGCTCTCGCTTGGCTTGTAGGTGGTCCCTTTGCGGGAGGCTTCCTGCTGCTTGTCGCGAACGGCCTGCGCCTCGCGCGCCTCTTTTTCGGCGCGCGCTTTCGCCGCCGCTTCCGCACGGGCGATGCTGTTACGCAGTTTTGATTCGTTGGCGCGCATTTCGCTCAGCTGGCTCTGACCTTCCTGAATGGAGGATTCAAGGCCGGAAAGGGTTTTCTTACGCTCGTTGCGAGCCTGCTCAAGCTTCGCCTGCTGGGCCTGCTGATCGTAGAGTAGCGTCTGCTGCTGGCTCTGCTTCTCTTCCAGCTCGGCTTTTTGCGTGGAGACCTCTTCGCGCGTCTGCTTCAGCTGCGCGATAGTCTCCTGACGCGCCTGGTTGAGATAGCCAAAGTAGGCCTGCAGGCGCTGGCCGCGCTGGCTCTCCTCGCCGCTGAGGATCAGCTGGAGTCCGGTATGTTCGCCCTGGCGGAATGCGGCATCAAGCTGTGCGGCAAGATTGCGCTCCTGCGCATCACGCTGGCGCTCCAGTTTGGCAATCGACGCGTTCATCTCGTCGATCTGTTTATTCAACTGGGCGAGGGTGTTTTGCGTTTCTCGGAGTTTACGCGTGGCGGCGGAGATCGCCTCTTCCTGCTGCTTAAGCTGGGCGAGCAGGGCGGAGCGCTGCTGCTGCTGCTGGCGTACCGCACGCTCTTTGGCGGCGATATCGGCCTGAATGGATTTCAGCTGGTCGCGGTCATCCGCGTGGGCGGATGCGGCGCACAGCAATACGCCAGCGCTGAGTGCGCTGGCGTAAAACAGAGGTCTGACTGATAACCTAAGCGGCTTCACGACCCATGTGATTGAAAAAATCGCCTTTCCCCTCATGGGGAGCGATTATTCCACGATGAACAGCGGCTTACCAGTCATCTCTTCAGGGATCGGCATACCCATCAGCGACAACATGGTTGGCGCGATGTCAGAAAGCTTGCCGCCTTCCACTGCTTTCAGTGATTTATCACCCACATAAATTAGCGGAACAGGCAGGTTGGTATGAGCCGTGTGCGCCTGGCCGGTCGCCGGGTCGCGCATCTGTTCAGCGTTACCGTGGTCAGCGGTGATCAGCAGCTGGCCGCCAACGGATTCAACCGCTTTCGCTACCTTCTCAACGCAGTTGTCCAGCGCTTCAACCGCTTTCACTGCCGCTTCCATCACCCCGGTATGCCCCACCATGTCGCCGTTCGGGTAGTTACAGATGATGGTGTCGTACTTACCGCTGTTGATGGCCGCAACCAGTTTTTCAGTCAATTCTGCAGAGCTCATTTCTGGCTGCAGATCGTAGGTGGCCACTTTCGGGGAGTTGATCAGAATGCGGTCTTCGCCTTTGAACGGCTCTTCAACGCCGCCGTTAAAGAAGAAGGTCACGTGTGCATATTTTTCAGTTTCGGAAATACGCAGCTGCGTTTTGTCGTTCTTCGCCATCCACTCGCCGAAGGTGTTTGCCAGCGATGCTGGTGGATACGCGCAAGGCGCTTTGATGTCTGCGGCGTATTCAGTCAGCTGGATGAAGTCCAGTTTTACCACTTTCTTGCGGGCGAAACCGTCGAAGTCGCTGTTGACGAACGCACGGGTGATTTCGCGCGCGCGGTCAGCGCGGAAGTTCATGAAGATCAACGCGTCGCCATCTTCCATGGCGGCATCAGCCTGGCCGTCAGCACGGATCACGGACGCTTTCACGAATTCGTCGTTTTCATCACGAGCATAAGCCGCTTCCAGGGCTTCAACGGCGGTCGCGAACTGGAACTCACCTTTTGCCAGGGTCATCAGGTCATAGGCCTGTTCAACGCGATCCCAGCGGTTGTCGCGGTCCATGGCGTAGTAACGGCCGATGATGGACGCTACGCGGCCTTTACCCAGCGCGGCAAATTTCTCTTCGAAGGCTTGCAGAGAGCCTTTTGCGCTGCGTGGTGGCGTATCGCGACCGTCCAGGAAGGCGTGCAGATAGATTTTTTCCGCACCGCGCTCGGCGGCCAGTTCAACCATCGCCATGATGTGATCTTCGTGGCTGTGAACGCCGCCTGCAGAGAGCAGGCCCATGATGTGTACGGCCTTGCCAGCGGCAACGGCTTTATCGACCGCGCCAGACAGCGTTGGGTTGGAGAAGAAGGTGCGTTCTTTGATTTCAACGTCCAGGCGCGTCAGATCCTGATACACAATACGCCCGGCGCCCAGGTTTACGTGACCGACTTCGGAGTTGCCCATCTGGCGGTCCGGCAGGCCCACTTCCAGGCCAGACGCGTCAATCAGCGTATGCGGACGTTTTGCCCACAGCGCATCCATGACCGGGGTTTTGGCGTTGAAAATAGCGTTATCCTGGCTGTCTTCACGGTAGCCATAGCCATCCAGAATCACCAGTACCATAGGTTTTTTAGAAACCGACATTGCGACAACCTCATGCTCAAGAGTCAAAATTTGCGTAATTTTACTACAGCTGAATCGATCAAATAGCCGCAGAAGATCAAAGAAAGCGCAGGGGCAAGGTGCTGACCAGACCATTTTGAGGCATTTTTTTAGGTGGCATGCCGCAGAAAATGGATTAGGTTATGGTCGCTGGCTGTATTTGCCAGAACGCACAGGTATACTCCTGTCCTGGTTTTTTTTATCACTTAGTCGGGAGTAGTTACCCTCCATGCAAGAAATTATGCAATTCGTTAGCCGCCATCCGGTTCTGAGCATCGCGTGGATTGGCCTGCTGGCTGCTGTGCTGTTCACCACATTTAAGAGCCTGACGTCTAAAATTAAGGTTATCACCCGTGGTGAAGCGACGCGTCTGATTAACAAAGAAGATGCCGTCGTAGTCGATCTGCGTCAGCGTGACGATTTCCGTAAAGGTCACATTGCGGGCGCAATCAACCTGTTGCCAGCTGAAATCAAAGCGAACAACGTCGGTGAGCTTGAGAAACACAAAGCCCAGCCGATTATCGTTGTCGATGCGACCGGCATGCAGGCACAGGAATCTGCCAGCGCGCTTCATAAAGCAGGCTTCGAAAACGTAACGGTGCTGAAAGAAGGTATTTCCGGCTGGAGCGGGGAAAATCTTCCTTTGGTACGCGGTAAATAAGGAGTTCAGTCATGGCCAATATTGAGATCTATACCAAAGCGACGTGCCCGTTCTGTCATCGTGCGAAAGCGCTGCTGAACAGCAAAGGCGTCACGTTTCAGGAACTGCCGATTGACGGTGACGCGATTAAACGCGAAGAGATGATCAAACGTAGTGGTCGTACGACGGTTCCGCAGATTTTTATTGATGCGCAGCACATTGGCGGCTGTGATGACTTGTATGCGCTCGACGCCCGTGGTGGACTCGATCCGCTGCTGAGCTAAGAGACTTTAGGACAATTAAAAAGGGTATTTCCATGTCAGAACAAAACAACACCGAAATGACTTTCCAGATCCAGCGTATCTACACCAAGGACGTCTCTTTCGAAGCGCCAAATGCGCCACATGTTTTCCAGAAAGATTGGCAGCCAGAGGTTAAACTTGATCTGGATACCGCATCTACCCAACTGGCAGATGACGTGTATGAAGTCGTGCTGCGTGTGACCGTTACCGCGTCTCTGGGCGAAGAAACTGCATTCCTGTGTGAAGTACAGCAGGGCGGCATCTTCTCTATCGGCGGTATCGAAGGCAACCAGATGGCGCATTGCCTGGGTGCGTACTGCCCGAACATTCTGTTCCCGTATGCGCGTGAATGCATCACCAGCCTGGTTTCCCGCGGTACATTCCCGCAACTGAACCTTGCGCCAGTTAACTTTGATGCGCTGTTCATGAACTATCTGCAGCAGCAAGCTGGCGAAGGTGCTGAACAACATCAGGATGCCTGATGAGCACTGTTAATGCGTCAATGACTGTGATCGGTGCCGGCTCATACGGCACCGCTCTTGCCATCACGCTGGCAAGAAATGGTCACGAAGTGGTTCTCTGGGGCCACGACCCAAAACATATCGCAACGCTGCAACGCGATCGTTGTAACGTCGCGTTTCTCCCGGACGTTCCGTTCCCTGACTCCCTGCACCTTGAAAGCGACCTTGCGACCGCGCTGGCGGCCAGCCGCAACATTCTGATTGTGGTCCCGAGCCATGTCTTTGGCGACGTGCTCCGTCAGATTAAGCCGCTGATGCGCCCGGATGCGCGCATTGTCTGGGCGACAAAAGGACTGGAAGCCGAAACCGGACGCCTGCTGCAGGACGTTGCCCGCGAAGCGCTGGGTGATGCGATCCCGCTGGCGGTCATCTCCGGCCCGACCTTTGCCAAAGAGCTGGCCGCTGGCCTGCCGACGGCGATTTCGCTGGCCTCCACCGATCAGGCCTTCTCCGACGATCTTCAACAGCTGCTGCACTGCGGCAAGAGCTTCCGCGTCTACAGCAACCCCGATTTTATCGGCGTGCAGCTGGGCGGTGCGGTGAAGAACGTGATTGCGATTGGTGCCGGGATGTCAGACGGCATTGGTTTTGGTGCCAATGCGCGTACGGCGCTGATCACCCGAGGGCTGACCGAAATGTCCCGCCTGGGCGAAGCGCTGGGTGCCGATCCGGCCACCTTTATGGGGATGGCTGGCCTGGGCGACCTGGTGCTGACCTGTACCGACAACCAGTCTCGTAACCGCCGCTTTGGCATGATGCTCGGACAGGGCAGCGATGTAAAAGGCGCGCAGGAGAAGATTGGTCAGGTGGTTGAAGGCTACCGCAATACCAAAGAAGTCCGCGAGTTGGCGCACCGTTTCGGTGTCGAAATGCCAATAACCGAGGAAATTTATCAGGTATTGTATTGCGGAAAAAATGCGCGCGAGGCAGCATTGACCTTATTAGGTCGTGCGCGCAAGGACGAGCGCAGCAGTAACTAGTCGGAACCGTTGTCACCTGAATGACCCAGCCAGCGCAGAACTGGCTGGTCATTAACTATCGTCTGGAGTAAGCAATGCCGTGTGAAGAACTGGATATCGTCTGGAACAATATTAAAGCCGAAGCCCGGGCGCTGGCCGACTGCGAGCCTATGCTGGCCAGTTTCTACCACGCGACGCTACTCAAGCACGAAAATCTCGGCAGCGCGCTGAGCTATATGCTCGCCAACAAGCTGGCTTCCTCGATCATGCCAGCTATCGCCATTCGTGAAGTGGTGGAAGAGGCTTACGCCGCTGACCCGGAAATGATCGCCTCTGCCGCCTGCGATATCCAGGCCGTGCGCACGCGTGACCCGGCGGTCGATAAATATTCTACGCCGCTGCTGTACCTGAAAGGCTTCCACGCCCTGCAGGCTTACCGCATCGGCCACTGGTTGTGGAATGAAGGCCGCCGCGCGCTGGCGATCTTCCTGCAAAACCAGGTTTCCGTGACCTTCCAGGTCGATATTCACCCGGCAGCAAAAATTGGCCGCGGGATCATGCTCGACCACGCCACCGGGATTGTCGTCGGGGAAACGGCGGTGATTGAAGATGACGTCTCGATCCTGCAGTCTGTCACCCTGGGCGGTACCGGTAAAACCAGCGGCGATCGCCATCCGAAAATTCGTGAAGGGGTGATGATTGGCGCGGGTGCCAAAATCCTCGGCAATATCGAAGTCGGGCGCGGTGCGAAGATCGGCGCAGGCTCCGTGGTGCTCCAGCCCGTGCCTCCGCATACCACCGCCGCTGGCGTACCGGCGCGCATCGTCGGTAAACCAGACAGCGATAAGCCGTCCATGGACATGGATCAGCACTTCAACGGCATTCACCATACGTTCGAGTATGGTGACGGTATCTGATATTTTGCCCGGTGGCGCTGCGCTTACCGGGCCTACCGTAATATGGCGCCCGCATACCCCAGTTGGCGCCAGGCTTCATACACCACCACCGACACCGCGTTCGACAGGTTCATGCTGCGGCTGTCCGGCATCATCGGAATACGGATTTTCTGCTCGGCGGGCAGGGCATCCAGGATCGTGGCTGGCAGGCCGCGGGTTTCCGGGCCAAACATCAGATAGTCACCTGCCTGATAGCTCACGGCGCTATGCGCTGGCGTGCCTTTGGTGGTCAGGGCGAACATGCGCTGCGGCTTCTCTGCTTCCAGAAACGCGGCGTAATCGTGATGGCGAACGACGGCGGTAAATTCATGATAATCCAGCCCTGCGCGACGCAGACGTTTGTCGTCCCACGTAAAGCCCATCGGCTCAATGATATGCAGACGAAAACCGGTGTTTGCACACAGGCGGATGATATTGCCGGTATTCGGCGGAATTTCTGGTTCGAATAAAACGATGTTAAGCATGCTGCCCCCTTAATTGCGGGGGCAGAATAGCAGAAAAGAGAGGAACTACGCGACGCCGGGTTCCTGCGAGCGGCTGTACAGCATTTTGTAGACGGTTGCCGCAGCGGCCACCAGAGCGGGCACGCTGAGGATCATTAAAATACTGTCTGCCTGCCACTGCATAGAAAGAAGCTGGGCGCTGGTCATGGTTCCCGCCACGCCGCCAAAGCGGCCGATCCCCTGCATCCAGGCGATGCCCGTCGCGCGGCACTCGGTAGGGTAAAAGGTGGCGGCCAGGGTTTGCATGCCCGATTGCGCGCCGTTCATCGCGATCCCCATCAGGAAAATCAACCCGCCAAACAGGGCGATATGGTTATGCTCAATGCCAAGCAAAAGAATAAGGCCCATTGTCAGCACGAAACCACCCGCAACCACCCGGTGCGCTTCCCAGCGGTCCATCATCCAGCCCGCGAGCAGAATGCCTGCGGTGCCGCCGAAGGTGAACAGCGAGGTGAGCCAGGCGGATTCCGCCAGAGCATAACCCATCCCCTGCATCAGCGTTGGCATCCAGCTCAGCAGGACATAGTAAATGACCAGGCCCATAAAATAGGTCACCCACAGCATCAGGGTGCCGGGCAGCCAGGGCATGGAAAACAGCTGCGACACGCTCCCTTTTTTAGACGCGACTTTCTCCTCCGCGAGGAAAAAGCCCGTGACGCTATCCAGCGTGCTGCGGGCAAACCGGCTGGCGATGCGGCGGACCTGCATGACGTCCTTTCCGCGCTGCACCAGAAACTTCACGGACTCCGGTAAAAACAGCGCCAGCAGCAGGGTTAAAACCAGCGGAGCAATCGCCCCGGTCAGCAGCACGCTTCGCCAGCCGTGGTGGGGGATTAGCCAGGAAGAGATCGCGCCGCCGCCCGCCGCGCCCAGAGGGAAGCCGCAGTACATGGTATTGATCGCCATGGCGCGACAGCGCTGGGGGGCAAACTCGGAGATAAGCGTGATGGCGTTAGGCATTGCGGCGCCGAGGCCCAGGCCCGTCAGAAAGCGCCACAGCGTGAGCGTATTCAGACTTTGCGCCCAGGCCGTCCCCAGGCTCGCAAGGCCGAAGAACAGACACGAAAAGACCAGCACCCGCTTGCGCCCCATCCGGTCAGATACCGGACCGGCAATCAGCGCGCCCAGCGACAGCCCCAGCAGCGCTGCGCTCAGCACCGGCCCCAGATCCTGTTTGTGTATCCCCCATTCTGCCGACAGCGTAGGCGCGATGTAACCCATCGCTGCCGTATCAAAACCATCGATCGCCAGAACCAGAAAGCCCAGCACAATGAGCAGCCAGTGAAACCCTGAAAAGGGACTCTCATCGATCACCTGCTGAATATCCACCTTACCTGAATACGCCATACGCTCCACTCCGATCTGATGTTGTTTTTGTGTTCTTGTATTTGCTTGTCTATACAATTGCTGACGGCGGGTGGATGTCAAATTTTCTTATCCAATATGTTATCTGGATGTTATTTTTGGCATAAAAAAGCGCCCGAGGGGAAAATCGGGCGCATGAGAAAGGGGGGGTTAACCGGAGAAGGTCAGGCCGCGTTTCCCTGAGCAAGGGGAGCCAGCGCCGCCGGTAATTTGCTTAACTCCTGCACCAGGGAATCCTTACTGATTTCACCGATCGTTTTCGCGCCGGTCAGCGTCATCGCCACCTTCATCTCTTTTTCGATCAGGTTGAGCAGATTCGCCACGCCCGCCTGGCCCGCCGTCGCCAGCGCATACAGATACGCACGCCCCAGCAGTACGCTGTCGGCGCCCAGCGCAATCATTCGCACCACGTCCAGCCCGTTGCGGATGCCGCTGTCGGCCAGGATGGCGATATCGCCTTTCACCGCATCGGCGATGGCCGGCAGGGCGCGTGCGGAGGAGAGCACCCCGTCGAGCTGGCGTCCGCCGTGGTTAGAAACCACAATCCCGTCTGCGCCAAAGCGTACCGCGTCGCGGGCATCTTCCGGATCTAGGATCCCTTTGATCACCATCGGGCCGTCCCAGAACTCGCGGATCCACTCAAGGTCCTTCCACGAGATCGACGGATCGAAGTTGTTCGCCAGCCAGCCGATGTAATCCTCCAGCCCGGTCGGTTTGCCGAGGTAAGCCGAGATATTCCCGAGATCGTGCGGACGACCGTTCAGCCCGACATCCCACGCCCACTGCGGGTGGGTCACGGCCTGCAAGTAACGACGGAGCGCAGCGTTCGGGCCGCTCATGCCGGAGTGCGCATCGCGGTAGCGCGCGCCGGGGGTCGGCATATCGACGGTAAAGACCAGCGTGGAGCAGCCCGCCGCTTTCGCGCGCTCGAGCGCGTTACGCATAAAGCCGCGATCCCGCAGGACGTACAGCTGGAACCACATCGGGCGCTTGATGGTCGGGGCGACCTCTTCAATCGGGCAGACGGACACGGTGGAAAGGGTAAACGGAATGCCTTTGGCATCCGCCGCAGCGGCGGCCTGCACTTCGCCACGGCGGGCATACATCCCGCATAAGCCTACAGGCGCGAGCGCCACCGGCATGGAGAGCGTTTCGTTGAACAGCTTCGTCTCAAGGCTCAGGTCAGACATATTCTTCAGCACGCGCTGGCGCAGAGCCACCTCCGACAGATCTTCCACGTTGCGGCGCAGGGTGTATTCGGCATACGCCCCGCCGTCGATATAGTGGAACAGGAACGGGGGCAAAATGCGCTGCGCCGCGGCGCGATAGTCACTGGCTGCTGAAATAATCATGCTTTGTTCTCCCTGGAAATATCACTGTCGCCAGGCAGACGGGTAATACGCGCCTGTCGGGCCTGGTCTTCATCGAATCGTTTAATGGTGGTGTGCACGAAGCCGAGATGCGCCATCATCGCTTTACGAGCGGCCTCGGCATCACCGGCCAGAATGGCGTTGAGCACCGCCTCGTGCTGTTCGGTCAGCTGGGCAAACACCGGCGGAACCAGATACATGCGCTGGCGGCTCTGTTTAACGGAGGATTGCAGCAGGTCGAAGAACCCGCGCATGGTCTGGAGCAGCACCACGTTGTGCGACGCCTCGGCAATCGCCAGGTGAAAACGGACGTCCGCCTGGGAGGCGATATCCGGGTCGCTGCTTTGCGTGGCCTCAAAGCAGGCGATGAGTTTCTCTTTGTCGGCGTCGGTTGCCCGCATGGCCGCGTGCCAGGCGGTACTGGTTTCGATGGCGTGACGCGCTTCAAGGATGTCGAAGCTGTAGTCCGGGTCGTTCTCCATCAGCGTCTTTAGCGGCTGAACGATGTTTTGCTCGGACCAGCCGTCATGCTGCCAGCGCACAAAGGTGCCGCCGCCGCGACGGCTCAGCAGCACCCCTTCGCTGACCAGCGTCGCCAGCGCCTCGCGCAGTGAATTGCGCGACACGCCAAGCTGGGCGGCGAGCTGGCGTTCGGCGGGCAGCTTCATGCCCGCTTCCAGCTGTTGTTCTTCAATCAGCGCCCGCACGCGAGAGGCAATCTCGTCGGACAGGCGTCTGGGCATCACTATCATGGGATCATCCAGGTTAAGACATAGGCCTGCAGGGTGGTGATCACCCCCACCATGCAGGTGAATATCAGGCTGTGTTTCACGGTAAAGCGGAACAGATCCGACTCTTTACCGACCAGTCCCACCGCCGCACAGGCAATGGCGATGGATTGTGGAGAGATCATTTTCCCGGTCACGCCGCCGGTGGTATTCGCGGCCACCAGCAGGACGTCCGATACGCCAATCTGCTGGGCTGCCGTTGCCTGCAGCGCGGCAAACAGGGCGTTAGACGAGGTATCGGAACCGGTCAGGAACACCCCCAGCCAGCCGAGGAACGGCGAGAAGAAGGTGAAGGCGTGGCTGGTATGGGCCAGCGCCAGTGCCAGCGTTGATGAGAGGCCGGAGTAGTTCGAGATAAACGCGAACGCCAGCACCATGCCGATGGAGTAAATCGGCAGCATCAGCTCTTTAATGGTCGCCGCAAAGGTCTGCACCGCGGCCGCAGGCTTCATGCGCAGCCACACCACGGAAAGGAGTGCGGCAAACAGGATGGCGGTACCGGTGGCGGAGAACCAGTCGAATTTATAGACCGCGGCATACGGCGTGGCGGCGTGCACCACCGGCGGCATACGGGCGACCATCTTGTCGAGGAACGGCACGGAAATATTAATCACCATGTCGTACAGCGCCCCGCCCGGCGCGAACAGGGCTTTAAACGGCGGGATGCTCCACAGGGTGACCGTTGCGGTCAGGAACAGGAACGGCGACCAGGCGCGGATCACCTGTCCTGCCGTATAGCCTGTGCGGGCCAGGGTTTGATCAACCTGCGAGGCGCCCATGTCGGCGAAGCGGAAAATACGTACCGGCTGCCAGCGCTTCAGGAACAGCGTCAGACAGACCAGGGACACCAGGGAAGAGATGATATCCGGCAGCTCCGGGCCAAGGAAATTCGAGCTGAGGTACTGGGCGATAGCGAACGAACCGCCCGCCACCATCACCGCAGGCCAGGTCTCCTTCACGCCGCGCCAGCCGTCCATAATCGCCATGATCCAGAACAGGACGATAATGGTCAGGAAGGGCAGCTGGCGGCCAACCATCTGGCCGATCTCAAAGCTGTCCAGCCCGGTAACCTGTCCGGCTACCAGAATCGGAATACCCATCGCGCCAAACGCCACCGGCGCGGTGTTCACAATCAGGCACAGTCCCGCGGCATACAGCGGGTTAAAGCCCAGACCGACCAGCAGCGCGGCGGTGATCGCCACCGGTGCGCCAAAGCCTGCCGCACCTTCCAGAAACGCCCCGAAGGAGAAGCCGACAATCAGCATCTGCAGGCGCTGGTCCGGCGTGATGGAGAGAATCGACGAGCGGATAATGTCGAACTGCCCGGTTTTTACCGAGATTTTATAGACAAAGACCGCCGCGATGATGATCCACGCAATCGGCCACAGGCCGTAGAAGAAACCGTAGACGACGGAGGCCAGCGCGCGATCGACCGGCATTTTATAGAAGAACAGCGCCACCATCAGGGCGATAGCAACGGTATACGTCGCGGCGAGGTAGCCCTTCAGCTTGAGCTTAATCAGCGCAAAGAAGAAGAACAGGATCGGAAGCGATGCGATCAGGCTC
Organism: Enterobacter asburiae; assembly: GCF_024599655.1. NCBI lineage: Bacteria > Pseudomonadati > Pseudomonadota > Gammaproteobacteria > Enterobacterales > Enterobacteriaceae > Enterobacter > Enterobacter asburiae. The sequence goes on along the minus strand of NZ_CP102247.1, from coordinate 4,739,293 downwards.
GACAGCCAGATATTACCGGCCGGGTCGTAGTTTTGTTGCCAGAGGCTCATGCAGGTCTCCTGGGGACCAGACAGCCTGCGCTGCGGGTGAGTCTCCGCTCAACTCTGCGTCACAGGTTGTGTAAAAGTGGTCCTGCCAATGTTGTGTTGTAGGGTTAATGACAATGAATGGTTAACCAGATGTTATAAGCTAGCAATGGTTTTGTGAGCGGAATTAATGGAATTGTGAACCGGGGAAGAAAGAAAAGGGGGATTGGTTGGGCCAATTTGAAGCGGGGTGGGGCCTGGTGCCCTCACCCCGACCCTCTCCCACGGGGAGAGGGAGAAAACAGTACCGTACAGTCCCCTCGCCCCTATGGGGAGAGGGTTAGGGTGAGGGGAAAAGTATCAGAACGCCGTCTTACAAAAACCCGTCATCTCTTTCAGGCCCATTTCGCGGCCAAGTTCGGTCATCGGGTGTACTACCACCAGACCACGGACGCTTTTCTTCAGCTTGCCCATGTCGGCCTGCTCTTTTTTGGTGATCGCGCGACGGTGAGGCATGTTCATCAGCTTCTGCGCTTCTTTGCTCAGCTTCTGGCCTTTCACTTCGCGCAGGCGCTCGATTTCTGTTTCCAGCGTGGCGGCTTCTTTTTCCAGCTCGGCGTACTTCTCGGCGGAATCAACCAGTGACAGGCCAGCCATCTGGTGGCGGATCAGATCCAGGCGGTCGCTCAGGCGTTTAATTTCGTTCTTTTCGACTTCTTTCATGACAAATAACTCTGAAAACGGGGAATTTACAGGGAAGGATACACCAATGTGAGCAGGCTTACTTCTGAAACGCTTTTTTTAAGCTGATTCGGGAAATCAGCTCAGTCAGGGAGAGAACCATCGTGGAACGGACAACCTGTTGATAACGCAGCTTTTGCATCGCGTAGAGTTCAGGGTCGCTGTTATCAAAATGGGGAGCAGGGGGCAGCGCGGTGACGCAGTGCAGCTCGCCGAAGGGCCCCAGGATCTCATCATCGGTAAAGGTATACTCATTACCGTCATGATTGAGTTCTTCGCGCAGCGCCATTAACAGCTCCGCATCTTCATACTCTTGCCGGTTCAGCACGCCAAGACCATAAATCAGCTTCAGACGCACGGATAAATCGCCCAGCGGTCCGTCTCCGTCCAGTAACGGTTCTACAGCATATTTTACCGCGTAGTCGTCTTTGCGAAACACCTGAAGCACCAGGATATTCACCGCCTCGGTTAACAGCTCGACGGCGGCAATCAGGAAACTTCGTACGGTTTTGCCAGCATTCAGACGCTCAAGCACACGATTTTCAAAGGCCTGGGTTTGTTCCATTATTGCCTGCATATCTGACAATCTATTATCTGGGCGCAGGTTAACCTGCGCCTCACTGTGCATCATTTGGTTGCGTTGTATGCGTTAACCGCCTCCACAACCACGTCGCTGTTGGCGTCCAGACCGGAAATCTGCGCCAGCGCAGCCTGCGCGCCTTTGTTATCAATCAGCTGAGCCAGTTCCTGCGCCTGCGGGTCCTGCTCGCTGCGGTAGTGCATCGCAGCGGCAATCCCTTTCACCAGGTTGGCGTGCGGCAGGCCGTATTCCAGCGTGCCCAGCAGCGGCTTAATCAGGCGATCGCCCGCGCTCAGTTTGCGAAGAGGCTGACGGCCCACGCGCTCAACGTCATCTTTCAGATACGGGTTTTCAAAGCGACCGAGGATTTTCTGGATGTATGCTGCGTGTTTATCAGCATCAAAACCGTAGCGTTTGATCAGCACCGCGCCGCTCTCTTCCATTGCCCCTTTTACCACCGCGCGGATCTTCTCATCGAGGATCGCGTCACGAATGGTCTGATGACCGGCCAATTTTCCGAGGTACGCGGTTATAGCATGCCCGGTGTTCAGCGTGAAGAGTTTGCGTTCGACAAATGCCATCAGGTTATCGGTTAATTCCATTCCCGGAATGGTCGGCAGGGCGCCTTTAAACTGGGTTTTATCCACGATCCACTCGCTGAAGGTTTCCACGGTCACTTCCAGCGGGTCGTTGGTGGCGGATTCAGACGGCGGAACGATGCGGTCCACGGCGGAATCCACAAACCCGACGTGCGCTTCAACCCAGGCTTTGTCTTCATCTGCTACAGCGTTAAGAACGTGGCCTTTCAGCTGCGTGGTGCCGCGCACCATGTTTTCGCAGGCGATGATGTTCAGCGGGGTGTCGATGCCCTGCGCTTTACGTTTTGCCAGGCCTTTCGCGACCGCAGGAGCGATACGCTCAAGGACAACCGGACCGACCGCCGTGGTCACCAGATCGACGCTGGCGATCAGGTCGATAACGTCTTCACCGATGCTGCTGACCGCGTTGACGCCGGATACCGTCTCAACCTGCTCGTTTTCACCGACCACGTGTACCTGATAGCTATGACGCGCATTCAGGGCATCCAGGACAACCTGATTCACATCGGCGAATGTCAGCGTAATGCCCGCGTCTGCCAGCAGTTTACCGATAAAACCACGACCGATATTACCTGCGCCAAAATGTAATGCTTTCATAGTATTAACCTTCATCAATGTTTTTACCCGAGAGGGCTGGGGTGAGGAACGTTTCCCCTCACCCTAGCCCTCTCCCCGGGGGGGAGAGGGAAGAGTCGCTGCTATTTGTTGAGCAGTGCAAGCACTTCTTCAACGCTGGTGGTGTTGGCCAGACGCTCAATAACCGTTTCGTCATCCAGCGCGTTGGTCAGGCTGGTAATCACCTGAATATGCTCGTTGTTGCGAGCGGCGATACCAATCACCAGACGGGCGATGTCGTCCTCTTCTTCACCGAAGCGAACGCCGTCAGGATACTGACAGAATACGACGCCGGTTTTCAGCACGCGATCTTTCGCTTCAACCGTACCGTGCGGCACCGCGATGGATTCGCCCAGGTAGGTTGGCGTCAGTTTTTCGCGTTCCAGCATCGCGTCAACGTATTCAGGCTGGACGTAACCGCCTTTCACCAGCTGCTCACCGGCAAAGCGAATCGCTTCTTCTTTGGTTGCCGCTGTACGACCGAGGAAGATGTTTTCCGCACCCAGTTTGAACAGGTGGGCGTTGCTCTCGTCAAAGCTGTCCTGCAGGCTGGAGCGCACTTTCACTTCGTTGTCTTCGTGACGCTGCGCCGCAACCAGACGTTCGGTCAGGCTGGTGTACAGGCCGCTGTCGAGGAAGTTGGTCAGCGAGATGTGCTGTGCCTGCGGTACCTGACGCATGGCGCGTTCGGTCAGGTCGCGGTGCGTGATGACAAGGTCAACATCCGGCGGCAGGCTGTTAATCGCGCTGTTGGTCACGGAGATGTTGGTCAGGCCCGCATCATGCACTTTCTTACGCAGCACGCCTGCACCCATTGCGCTGGAACCCATACCGGCATCACAGGCAACGATGATTTTACGCACGTGGCTCAGGTCGTTAGACACGTCGCCCGCCGTCAGTGGGGTAGCGCCTTTGGACTCAGCTTTCATGTCGTGCATACGACGGGTCGCCGCTTCAATATCATCGTCTTCTTTCACTTTGCTGGTTTTCAGCAGGATGGAAGAGACCACGAAGGAGACGGCCATGGCCGCACAGATGGCCGCAATGTTCGCGAAGTAAGCCCCTTTTGGCGTCATCGCCAGCACCGCCAGGATAGAACCCGGAGAAGCAGGAGAAACCAGACCGCCGCCCAGCACGCTCAGGGTGAACACGCCGGTCATACCGCCAAGGATAACGGCCAGGATCAGACGTGGGTTCATCAGCACGTACGGGAAGTAAATTTCGTGAATACCGCCCAGGAAGTGAATGATTGCCGCACCGCCAGCAGACTGCTTCGCGCTGCCGCGACCAAAGAACATGTACGCCAGCAGAACGCCCATACCCGGACCTGGGTTCGCTTCAATCAGGAAGAAGATGGACTTGCCGAGATCGTGAGACTGCTGAATACCCAGCGGCGAGAAGATACCGTGGTTGATGGCGTTGTTCAGGAACAGGATTTTCGCCGGTTCTACGAAGATAGACGCCAGCGGCAGCATGTCGTGCGCAACCATGAAGTTAACGCCTGCCGCCAGAATTTTGGACAGTACTTCAACCGCAGGGCCAATGCCGAGGAACGCCAGAATCGCGAGGATCATCCCGATGATGCCCGCAGAGAAGTTGTTCACCAGCATTTCGAAGCCGGATTTGATCTTACCATCAACCCAGACGTCGAATTTCTTAATCGCCCAGCCGCCCAGAGGACCGGCAATCATTGCACCGAGGAACATCGGCATATCCGCGCCGACGATAACACCCATGGTCGTGATGGCACCCACTACGCCACCACGGTCACCGCCCACCAGACGACCACCGGTGAAACCGATGAGCAGCGGCAGGAGATAGGTAATCATTGGGCCAACAAGTTTCGCCAGCGTTTCGTTAGGCAACCACCCTGTCGGAATGAACAATGCAGTGATGATACCCCACGCGATAAACGCGCCGATATTTGGCATCACCATGTTGCTGAGGAAACGACCAAAGCTTTGAACTTTGATCTTGAAATCGGATGACATAAAACACCCCTTCTTCTGTTTGCGCTTAGGCTTGCGGCCCGAGGTTTATTGTTAATGAGGCGGCAGAGGTAGCCGGACCCTGTTCTGATGCTGTGAAATCTGGCACTGAATCGTTCAACTGTCCAGACAGCGAAAATTTGTGTGACGCATGTCACGTAAATGTAGGGGGTGTGGATATTAATGAGGTGATCTGAATCACAAAATGGATGTGCAAAAAAAATACGATGGCGAGAAATAAAGCAAAAACCACCCTTTTCTGTGATGTTGTTCACGTTTTGGTTTTGTGTGTTTGTTTCTGGATTGTGACTGATTTCACAAAATATTTTTATGCAGATTTCTCCGGCTGCGATCGGCGGCAAACTCTGCCTGGCGATTCGGCGTCAGGATGACTTAGCACGACACGTTAAGCTAAAAAACCACTTTTGATCTGTGGTATGGCAAAAAGTTAAAAGGTGGATTACGCTCATATTGTAAGGTTAAGTCTATTATTATTCAGGATATATTTTGACACGCTTATAAACTTGCATGGAGATATTATAAAAACCCATACTCCCCGGCTCGGAAATAGTAAGCACAACCCCGTGCTTATAAAAATTAATTAGGTTGCATACCATTATATTAATTTAATGAGTTGACGTTGTTTAAGTGAGGAGAATATGTTTCTCAACTATTTTGCGCTGGGCGTATTGATTTTTGTATTTCTGGTTCTCTTTTACGGAATCATCGCCATCCATGACATCCCTTATAATATGGCCAAAAAGCGTAACCATCCCCATGCCGATGCGATTCATACGGCAGGCTGGATTAGCCTTTTTACGCTCCATGCCATCTGGCCGTTCCTGTGGATCTGGGCCACGCTGTACCGTGAAGATCGCGGCTGGGGTATGCAGAACCACATCACAAAGCCTGATGAGGTGCCGGGCATGGATGCGCTCGCCAAACGCGTGGCGGAACTCGAACAAAAGCTGGCCGCGGTAAAGCCTGCTGCTGATAAGAACACGCTGGAGCGCTAATCATGGATCTGTTAATTATTTTGACCTATGTGGCATTTGCCTGGGTGATTTTTAAAATATTCCGTATTCCGGTAAACCAGTGGACGCTTGCCACCGCGACATTAGGCGGGGTGTTTATTGTTGCCGGTCTTATTCTGTTAATGAACTATAACCATCCGTACACCTTTACGGCGCAAAAAGCGGTTATTTCTATTCCGATTACGCCGCAGGTTACCGGGGTGGTCAGTGAAGTGACCGATAAAAATAACCAGCTTATTAAAAAAGGTGAAGTGTTATTTAAACTGGATCCGGGCCGCTATCAGGCGCGCGTTGACAGACTCCAGGCTGACCTGGTGACCGCGACGCACAATATCGACAATCTGAAAGCGCAGCTGGTGGAGGCCGTCGCTAATACGACGCGCGTCTCAGCAGAGCGCGACCGCCTGTATAAAGATTATCAGCGCTACCTGAAAGGCAGCCAGGCGAAGGTGAATCCGTTCTCTGAAAGCGATATCGACAACGCGCGGCAGAACTATCTCGCGCAGGATGCGCTGGTAAAAGGCTCCGTTGCTGAACAGACCCAGATTCAAAGCCAGTTGGACAGCATGGTGAACGGCGAGCAGTCGCAGATTGCCTCCTTACGCGCTCAGCTTGCCGAAGCCAAATACAACCTGGATCAGACCGTGGTGCGTGCGCCAAGCAATGGCTACATCACCCAGGTGCTGATCCGTCCGGGGACGTACGCCGCCGCGCTGCCGTTGCGTCCGGTGATGGTCTTTATTCCTGAACAGAAGCGTCAGATCGTGGCCCAGTTCCGTCAGAACTCGCTGCTGCGCCTGAAGCCGGGCGATGAAGCGGAAGTGGTGTTTAACGCGCTGCCGGGCCAGGTATTCTCCGGGAAGCTCACCGCGATTCTGCCGGTGGTGCCGGGAGGCTCCTATCAGGCGCAGGGCGCGCTGCAGTCGCTGACGGTGGTTCCGGGAACGGACGGCGTGTTGGGCACTATCGAACTGGATCCGAATGCCGAAGTCGATGCGCTGCCGGACGGTATCTATGCCCAAGTGGCGGTCTACTCGGACCATTTCGCCCACGTCTCGGTGATGCGTAAAGTATTGCTGCGCATGACCAGCTGGATGCACTACCTCTACCTCGATCACTAATCCTTCCAGGGCAGGAATGCGACACGCATACCTGCCCTTTTTTCATCGCTTGATCCATACTGAGCTTTTTCCGGCATCAAGGATCAGGCAATGAAACTCATCGGTAGCTACACCAGTCCCTTCGTGCGAAAGATCTCGATTCTCCTGCTGGAGAAAGGGATTGAATTTGAATTCATCAATGAACAGCCTTACAACGCCGAAAACGGCGTCGCGCAGTACAACCCGCTGGGGAAAGTCCCGGCGCTGGTGACGGACGAGGGCGAATACTGGTTCGATTCCCCGATTATTGCGGAGTATATCGAGTTGCTGGGCGTTGCCCCGGCCATGCTTCCGGCTGACCCAAAAGCGGCGCTGGCAGTGAAGCAAGTCGAAGCCCTGGCCGATGGCATTATGGATGCGGCGTTAACCTCCGTGCGTGAACAGGCAAGGCCCGCCGCCCAGCAGTCGGAAACGGAACTGTTACGCCAGCGGGAAAAAATCAGCCGCAGCCTGGACAGGTGCGAGCAGCTTATCCAAGAGGGAAAGATTCAAACCGACAGCCTGAACCTGGCAACCATTGCCATCGCCTGCGCCATCGGCTATCTCAACTTCCGCCGCGTTTCCCCCGGCTGGTGCGTCGACCGTCCGCTGCTGGTGAAACTGGCAGACACGCTTTTTAGCCGCGAGAGCTTTGCCCGGACAGAACCGCCAAAGGCTTGACGCGGGTTATACCCGTCATACTTCAAGCTGCATGTGCGTTGGCTTTCCTCGTTCACCCCAGTCACGTACTCATGTACGCTCCTGGGGATTCACTGCGTCGCCGCCTTCATGCAACTTGAATTATTTAGGGTATATAACACTTCGGCGTCGGAGGCGTTACAATCCCTCCACATGTTAACTCCCTCTCCCGTCGGGAGGGGGGAAGATATTTACTCGCCAGGCGCTTTCATGACTACTCATCATTCGCTGTACAGCCAGATCCCCGCTACCGACCGTCTCCTTCGCGAGCCCCGCATGCATGCTGTTGTTGAGCGCTTCGGCCATACCGCGACGGTGGAGATGTTACGCCTGCTTCAGGACGAAGCCCGATGCGCAATTCAGGCAGAAAACGCCTTGCCCGGCTGGTGCGCGGCGTGGGAGCAGGAAGCTGAACGCCGGCTGGATGAGAAAGCGCAAAGCGCGTTACGCCCGGTGATTAACCTGACCGGTACCGTACTGCATACCAACCTGGGCCGCGCGCAGCAGGCGGAAGAGGCTATCGCGGCGGTCGCGCAGGCCATGCGAGCGCCCGTGACGCTGGAGTACGATCTGGACGGCGCCGGGCGCGGGCATCGTGACCGGGCGCTGGCGGACCTGCTGTGCCAGCTGACCGGCGCGGAAGATGCCTGCATTGTGAATAACAACGCCGCAGCGGTGCTGCTGATGCTGGCGGCCACCGCCAGCGGCAAAGAGGTGGTGGTGTCACGCGGCGAGCTGGTGGAGATTGGCGGGGCGTTTCGCATTCCGGACGTGATGCGCCAGGCGGGCTGCACGCTGCATGAAGTGGGCACTACCAACCGTACCCATGCGAAAGATTATCGCGCGGCGGTGAATGAAAATACCGCTCTGCTGATGAAGGTCCACACCAGCAATTACCATATTGAAGGCTTCACCAAAACGGTTGAAGAGGCGGAGCTGGCGGCGATCGGCCGCGAATTGAATATACCGGTGATTGCCGATCTCGGCAGCGGCTCGCTGGTGGATCTGAGTCTTTACGGGCTGCCGAAGGAGCCGATGCCGCAAGAGATGATTGCCGCGGGTGTCAGCCTGGTCAGCTTTTCCGGCGACAAGCTGCTGGGCGGGCCGCAGGCCGGGATTATTGTCGGCAAGCGCGAGCTGATTGCGAAGCTGCAGCAGCATCCGCTCAAGCGCGCCCTGCGAGCCGATAAAATGACGCTTGCCGCGCTGGAGGCAACGCTGCGGCTCTATCTCCATCCGGAGAAACTGGCCGACCGCCTGCCCACGCTGCGTCTGTTAACCCGCGATGCCGCCTCGATTCGCGCCCAGACCGAACTGCTGCTGCCGCGCATTGCCCCGCACTACCCCGATTTTGACGTTCGCATTGAACCCTGCCAGTCGCAGATTGGCAGCGGTTCGCTGCCGGTGGACAGGCTGCCGAGTGAAGCGCTTACGTTCACCCCGCGTGACGGGCGCGGCAGCCACCTTGAAGCCCTGTCGTCGCGCTGGCGTGGCCTGCCTGCGCCGGTTATCGGGCGGATTTACGATGGCCGAATGTGGCTGGATCTGCGCTGCCTTGAAGATGAAGAGCGATTTCTGGAGATGTTGTTGAAATGATTATTGCCACCGCCGGTCACGTCGACCACGGAAAAACCACGTTACTGCAGGCGATTACCGGCATAAACGCCGACCGCCTGCCGGAAGAGAAAAAGCGCGGCATGACCATCGATCTGGGCTATGCCTACTGGCCCCAGCCGGACGGCCGCGTACTGGGTTTTATTGATGTTCCGGGGCATGAAAAGTTTCTGTCCAACATGCTGGCGGGCGTGGGGGGCATCGATCATGCCCTGCTGGTGGTGGCCTGCGATGACGGCGTTATGGCGCAAACCCGTGAGCACCTGGCGATCCTGCAGCTGACCGGCAACCCGCAGCTGACCGTGGCGCTGACCAAAGCCGATCGCGTGGACGACGCGCGCGTCAGCGAGGTGCGCGAAACGGTGCATGCGACCCTGCGGGAATATGGTTTTGCCGATGCGCCGCTTTTTGTCACCGTGGCGACAGAAGGGCGCGGTATCGATGAACTTCGCCACCACTTACAGCAGCTTTCGTCGCGTGACCACGCCAGCCACCACCGCTTCCGTCTGGCCATTGACCGGGCGTTTACCGTCAAAGGCGCGGGTCTGGTGGTTACCGGTACGGCGCTGAGCGGCGAAGTGAAAGTGGGGGATAGCCTGTGGCTGACGGGCGTTAACAAGCCGATGCGCGTGCGCGGCCTGCATGCGCAAAACCAGCCCGCAGAGCATGCTCATGCCGGGCAGCGGATCGCGCTGAACATTGCCGGGGATGCGGAAAAAGAGCAGCTTAACCGCGGCGACTGGCTGCTGGCCGATGCCCCACCTGAACCGTCTGAACGCGTCATTGTCTCTCTGCAGACAAACGTGCCCCTGACCCAATGGCAGCCGCTGCATATTCACCATGCGGCGAGCCATATCACCGGGCGCGTGTCGCTGCTGGAAAACGACCTTGCCGAACTGGTATTCGATTCTCCGCTCTGGCTTGCTGACAACGATCGTCTGGTATTGCGTGATATTTCCGCGCGGGAAACGCTGGCCGGGGCACGGGTCGTCGCGCTGAATCCACCGCGACGCGGCAAGCGTAAACCTGAATATCTGCAGTGGCTGGCAGCGCTCGTGCAGGCCAGCGATGATAGCGCCGCGCTGCGGGTGCATCTCGATCGCGGTGCGGTGAGCCTGAGTGATTTTGCATGGGCACGCCAGCTGAGCGGGGAAGGCCTACACCAGCTCACCCAAGAGCCGGGCTTTATACAGGCTGGCGACAGCCTGCTCAATGCACCGGTTGCTGCGCAATGGCAGCGTAAGATACTGAACACGCTGGCGACGTACCATGAACAGCATCAGGACGAGCCTGGCCCGGGCCGTGAGCGTCTGCGACGCATGGCGCTGCCGATGGAAGACGATGCGCTGGTGCTGCTGCTGATTGAAAACATGCGCGAAAGCGGTGTGATTAAAAGCCACCACGGCTGGCTGCATCTGCCGGATCACAAGGCCGGGTTCACCGCAGAGCAAGAGGCAGTATGGCAAAAAGTGGCCTCGCTGTTTGGCGATGAGCCGTGGTGGGTTCGCGATCTGGCCCGCGAAACGAGCACCGACGAGCAGGTGATGCGTCAGGTATTGCGCCATGCGGCGCAGCAGGGGCTGATAGTCGCGATCGTGAAAGATCGTTATTACCGTAACGATCGTATTGTGGCGTTTGCCAACCTGATCCGCGAGCTGGATCAGGAGCGGGGCTCTACCTGCGCGGCCGATTTCCGCGACCGGCTGAACGTGGGCCGCAAGCTGGCGATTCAGATCCTGGAGTATTTCAACCGCATCGGCTTTACCCGCCGTCGCGGTAACGATCATTTATTGCGAGATTCGTTATTATTTCCTGAAACTCCGTGACCCCCGTCGTAAACGCCGTTACCGGTTGGCGAGAAAATCGCCAGCCGGAACTACCCTTGTTGTACACCAACAGCAAGGAGACGGTCATGACAAACAATCCTCCCTCATCGCGTATCCAGCCCGGCGAGTATGGTTTTCCCCTCAAGCTGAAGCCTCGTTATGACAACTTTATTGGCGGCGACTGGGTAGCTCCCGTCGACGGCGAATACTATTCCAACCTGACCCCCGTTACCGGCCAGCCGCTGTGCGAGATAGCCAGCTCCGGCAGGCGCGATATCGATCTGGCGCTGGATGCGGCGCACAAAGCGAAAGATAAATGGGGCCATACCTCCGTTCAGGACCGCGCGGCCATTTTGTTCAAAATCGCCGACCGGATGGAGCAGAATCTGGAGCTGCTGGCGACGGCGGAAACCTGGGATAACGGCAAGCCGATCCGGGAAACGATGGCGGCAGACGTGCCGCTGGCCATCGACCACTTCCGCTATTTTGCCTCCTGCATTCGCGCTCAGGAGGGCGGGATAAGCGAGGTAGACAGCGATACCGTGGCGTATCACTTCCACGAACCGCTGGGCGTCGTCGGGCAAATTATTCCGTGGAACTTCCCGCTGCTGATGGCGAGCTGGAAAATGGCGCCCGCGCTGGCGGCCGGGAACTGCATTGTGCTGAAACCGGCGCGTCTGACCCCGCTCTCGGTGCTGCTGCTGATGGAAATCGTTGGCGATCTTCTGCCGCCGGGCGTGATTAACGTGGTCAACGGTGCGGGCGGTGAGATTGGAGAATATCTGGCGACCTCGAAACGGATCGCCAAAGTGGCGTTTACCGGGTCGACGGAAGTGGGCCAGCAGATCATGCAGTACGCCACGCAGAATATTATTCCGGTGACCCTGGAGCTGGGCGGGAAATCCCCGAACATCTTCTTCGCGGACGTGATGGAGGAAGAGGATGCCTTCTTCGATAAAGCCCTGGAAGGGTTTGCGCTGTTTGCGTTTAACCAGGGCGAAGTCTGCACCTGCCCAAGCCGCGCGCTGGTGCAGGAGTCCATCTACGAGCGCTTTATGGAACGGGCTATTCGTCGCGTTGAGTCTATCCGCAGCGGTAACCCGCTCGATAACGTCACGCAGATGGGCGCGCAGGTCTCACACGGACAGCTTGAAACTATCCTCAACTACATTGATATCGGCAAGAAAGAAGGGGCGGATATTCTGACCGGTGGTCGCCGTAAGGTGCTGGGAGGGGATCTGCAGGAAGGGTATTACCTTGAACCGACGATCCTGTTCGGTCAGAACAACATGCGCGTCTTCCAGGAGGAAATTTTCGGACCGGTGCTGGCCGTGACCACCTTCAAAACCATGGAGGAGGCGCTGGAGATTGCCAACGACACGCCGTATGGCCTGGGGGCAGGCGTCTGGAGCCGCAACGGTAATCTGGCCTATAAAATGGGCAGAGGCATTCAGGCCGGGCGCGTCTGGACCAACTGCTACCACGCCTATCCGGCGCACGCGGCCTTTGGCGGTTATAAGCAGTCGGGCATCGGGCGTGAAACCCACAAGATGATGCTGGAGCATTACCAGCAGACGAAATGCTTGCTGGTCAGCTACTCCGATAAACCGCTGGGGCTGTTCTAATCGCCCAGCTCAGGCCGTCCATGGGCGGCCTGAGCAATTTGCTGGCGCAGGCAGTTAAGAACGCCATCCAGAACGTACTGCACGCGCCAGGGCTGGTATTCACGTTTGCGGAAGATGGCCGTCAGATCGAGCCACCACTCTTCCTGATGCGGGAAGCAGGGAACCAGCATCCCGTTTGTTAATTCTTTCTTCAGACTCTCTTTTGGCGCAAAAACAATTCCAAGATTATTTCTTGCCAGCTCCAGGGCCGTCTGCGTATTGTCGCAAATATAATTCCCGGTCACCCGGTAGTCATGCACGTTATCACTGCCGTGCACGCGGAAACGCCAGATGTTTGCATCATCGACCAGCATAGAGTCAATGAGAATGCAGGAGTGGTTAATTAAATCTTCAGGTCCCGTTAAGGGGTGTTTATTTAAATACTCAACGGTTGCGAATGCCGTAACGGAATATTTTGTCAACACGCTGGCGACCAGGCTTTCGTCTTTCGGTTGCGCATAGGTAATTAAAATGTCGCAATCATCCGGGAAGGAAACGCCTTCTGAAAATTCATTCCGATCCAGGTTGTAGGTTTTCAGGGAGATGCGAATGTCACCGATGTCTTCTATCTGATGGATCACGTGGCGCGCGAGATAGGTTACGATACCTGTAGGGGCATAGATTGTGACCTTTCCTCGCTTCTCATGCTTATAATCAGCAATGAAATTAACGAGTTGACTGTTTTTATCCAGCGTGGCGTTAACGTAAGGGAGTAACGCTTCACCAAACTGGGTCAGGGCCAGCTGGCGCGTGGTGCGCTCAAAAACCTTCAGTCCAACCCGCGTTTCAAAATCAGACAGGTATTTACTGACGTTGGCCTGCGCCATGCCCAGCAGGGCGGCGGCATCACCAATGCTGTGGGTGGCTGCGATGACGGATATAATTTTTAATTCGCGTGGCTTTAGCTGTAATTTATTCATCATGCGCACCCATCTATATGATTTTATATATAATATTATATAAACCGCAGCGTTGCATTGGCAAATTTGTAACCATTATTATGCGCCTCGCTTGTTTGGCATTTTAATGGATTACATGTAATGACTATTAAATACAATTTACTCATCGCTGCCACGTTATTTGCAACATCCTCAGCAATGGCCGGAGACTTTTCACTTGGAGCGGGGGCTGTATTTAATGAGTCTCCTTACAAAGGCTATAACGAAAATACGACCGCAGTACCGTTAATTAGCTACGAAGGCGATCGCTTTTACGTTCGCCAGACCACCGGAGGATGGATCCTGTGGAAAGACGCAAAAAATGAATTCAGCCTGACCGCGTCGTGGATGCCACTGCATTTCGATCCTGATGACAACGACGACCATCAGATGAAGCAGCTTGATGAGCGCAAAGCGTCAGCCTTCCTCGGCGGCGCGTACTACCGCCATGAAAGCTGGGGCTCGCTGAAAGTGGCGGTCTCAGGTGATGCCACGGATGAAAGCGGCGGCGTGATCGGTGAGGTATCGTACTTCCGTCCGATCCGAATGGAGCGCCTGACCCTGACGCCTTCTGTTGGTGTGTTCTACAGCGACGAAAGCTATAACGACTACTACTACGGCGTATCCGGCAGCGAGTCTCGCCGCTCAGGTCTGGAGCAATACACCGCCGGTGACAGCTGGACGCCATACGTTGGCCTGGCAGCTAAATACCAGTTAACGCAGAAGCTATACCTCAACGCCAGCGCGGTCTACACCGTGTTGCCTGACGACGTGAAGAACAGCCCAATGATCGACCGCGACGACAGCTTCGCGCTGATGACCGGCCTGACCTGGCGTTTCTGATGCGGTAAAGCCGGGTGGCGGCTTCGCCTTACCCGGCCTACGATCGTGCCTGCATTTTTATCTGCAATACAACGTATTCCTTTTTCATTTATCGATGCTTCTTCCTGTTCCGCCAAAACACGGCTGCACTGATGTTCTTTATGCGCTAATGTGATTCGACCCGATAGCAATAGTGTGTATCATGTGTATAATCATGGAAGGATTGGGATGTGAAAAGTGCGGATGTCATTACTGTTCTGATCAGCCATGGCTGGAAATGTGTCAGAACGAAAGGAAGCCATCATCAGTTTCGCCATCCCGAACAGAAAGGGCTGGTTACTGTCCCACATCCCAAGAAGGATATTAAACCGGGCACTCTCGCCCAGATCTGGCGACAGGCGGGAATTAAACACTGATATCAGGAGTAGTTATGTTTTATCCGGCTTACATTCATTCTGACTCCGACGGTAGCGCCAGCGGCTTTTTCCCTGACGTTCCAGGCTGTTTTTTTGCAGGTGATTCCCTGGACGACGCTTTTCAGGATGCGCGTGATGCGCTCACAGCACACTTCGAAGCGCTATTTGAAATGGATAATGCACTGCCTCTTCCGGGTAATGTGGAAGCGCATCTGGAAAGTCGTCCAGAGGATTTCACAGGCGGGCAATGGCTGTTGGTAGATATTAATATGAAGCAGTTCGACGGCAGGGCCGAGCGTATCAACATCACGATGCCTCGACGTTTGCTGGTAAAAATTGATTCCTTTGTCAGCGAGCATCCTCAGTTCGGTAATCGAAGCGCATTTCTGGCCGAGGCAGCACGTCGCGTGCTGCCTGGGTAAAGATTAACTATAGAGAGCTGCGGTTGCTTTCAGAATATCGGCAAAGGAATAAATATCATCTACTGTCGCTATGGGGTGGCGCGTTTCGTTTTTTCTATATCGAAAAGACCGATGTATTTTTGTGAGCGATTAAAATGCAATCGGCAAAGGGGTTTGCGGTTGTTATCGTCTACAAGGATTCCACAATAACTCTTTGTGTCTCTATGGGTAATGCGAGGAGCCTCCAGTACAGTCCGAGTAATTGCTTTTACAATATGAAAACCTTCTAACTCTTCTAAAGTTGTAATGATATCATTTTCATCTTTATGATCATCTTCTTCGAGAGGCTGTGTTTCCATTGGAGGTTCGATGGGGGTTGGAGCAATACCAGTAATAGCTGATTTAAGCCTCTCATTAACTTGATCATTTATGTACTGGCTTGCGGCCTTTTTCGTAAGATTTAGAAAAGATTCTCTTACTTTTTGGGTTAGCATCCCGTCATATACTCTGGATGCAAAGAATTTAACGAAGTCGTCCTCAGGATTGTTAAGTTGTGAATGTAGTATTCTTTTAATCTGACTGACGTATTTCAATTCTCCAGCAGCATTAATAATTGACTCAAGATCAAATGATGATTTTGTCAATTTTTTTAATTCAGGGACAACATTTTCATCAATATCAAGTAGGTCGACTTCCAAAAATGGTTTCTCATCCATCTTATTAGGTGCATCAAGATCGGTATAAAATCTATATATTTGCCCGTTTGTTAAGATTGATATCCGTGCATTTGTAACGTGAAAGTATCTAAAAAGCTGCGATGCATGGTTTATATTTAACGGCTCACCAATTTTTTTACATTCAATCAGTATCTGTACATCATTATTTTTCATTATTGCATAGTCAATTTTCTCGCCCTTTTTAGTGCCTATATCACATACAAATTCGGGTGTGACTTCAGAGGGATCAAAAACATCGTAACCTAAAACATTATGAATAAAAGGCATCACAAACGCAGTTTTTGTTGCTTCTTCGGTATTGATTACTTCAATTTGTTGTCTGATTTTAGTAGATAATGCATTTAATCTTTCTGTAAATTCCATTGGATACCCTTATTTTTCTACTGTGTGTCTTGATGGAATAGCATTAAAATGCATGTCATTCAATGCTAGCCAGAATTAATTAGCAGCAAAAAAATATTTCCGAGGTTTAGATCACAGACTCGTTAAACTGAAAACAGATAAATAAGGCCGATGCTGTCGGGATTATTAAGTATATTATATATATCGTTATGTTTTATTTTTCTTGTTTATGCTTTATTTCCACCAGGTCCACATTGCCTCTTCTCCACGATTTGCCCAACTCCGGTAGGCCTTTTCAAACAAACGTGGCTAACACCCGCCGTCTGGAAACGGCGGTACTGTAAAGAGCATATCAATTCCGGCTGATCACTGGCCGTAATAGGCATTCACCCCGTGCTTGCGCAGATAGTGCTTGTCGAGTAGCTCCTGCTGCATAACCGGTAGCTGCGGTGCGAGCTGGCGCGAGAACAGGCCCATGTACGCGCACTCTTCCAGAACTACGGCATTGTGAACCGCATCGGCAGCGTCTTTACCCCAGGCGAACGGGCCGTGGGAGTGGACCAGCACCGCCGGGATCTGCATCGGGCTGAGATCGCGCTCCTCGAAGGTTTTGATGATCACTTCACCCGTCTGGTATTCGTATTCCCCGGCAATTTCTGCCGAGGTCATCAGGCGCGTGCAGGGAATGGTTCCGTAGAAATAGTCCGCGTGCGTTGTGCCCCAGGCGGGTAAATCCTGCCCCGCCTGCGACCAGATGGTGGCGTGGCGAGAGTGGGTATGCACGATGCCGCCAATCTCCGGGTAACGACGGTACAGCGCAAGATGGGTGGGCGTGTCTGAAGAGGGTTTTTTATTACCCTCGACAACCTGACCCGTGGCGATATTCACCACCACCATATCCTCCGCCGTCATCACGTCGTACTCTACGCCGGAGGGCTTGATCACCATTAGGCCGCTTTCGCGGTCAACCGCGCTGACGTTGCCCCAGGTGAAGGTCACCAGCTGGTGGGAGGGCAGCGCCAGGTTTGCTGCCAGCACTTCGGCTTTGAGTTGTTCTAACATGTCATGCCTCCTTCCTGCATACGGGCTTCAATCCAGCGGCGCGCCTGGATAATCTCCAGCACCGGCTCTTTTGCTTTTTCAGTCCACATTTCAATCAGAAACGCGCCGCGATAGTTCAGCTTATTCAGCGTGTTAAACACGCCAACAAAATCCACGCAGCCTTCACCAAACGGCACGTCGCGGAACTGTCCGGGGCTTTGCGCGGTGACGGGTTGGGTATCTTTCAGGTGAATAGCTGCAATGCGGTCAATGCCCAGCGTCAGCTCGGCGGTGACGTCGTTGCCCCACGCGCTCAGGTTGCCAACGTCCGGGTAAACGCTGAACCACGGCGAGGCGAGCATGTCGTCCCACTTTTTCCATTTGCTGATGGAGTTCATAAAAGCGGTATCCATGATCTCCACCGCCAGCATCACCTGCGCGGCGGCGGCCTGCTCTACCGCCCACGCCAGCCCTTCGGCAAAGCGCTGCTGCGTGCCCTCATCGTGCTCTTCGTAATAGACGTCATACCCGGCAAGCTGGATGGTGCGAATGCCCAGATCGCGCGCCAGCCTGATGGCCTTGGTCATGATCTCGCGGGCGCGTTGGCGCACGGTTTCATCCCGGCTGCCAAAGGGAAAACGACGGTGGGCAGAAAGACACATCGACGGGATCGCCACGCCGGTTTCCAGCATCGCTTCAACCAGAGAGGCACGCTGCGTGGTGCTCCAGTCGAGGCGTGATAATCGTTCGTCGGTCTCGTCGACAGACATCTCAACAAAATCGAACCCGCAGCTTTTCGCCAGTACCAGGCGTTCCGGCCAGGAGAGATCTTTCGGCAGCGCTTTTTCGTAAATCCCTAACGGATGCTGACGCATAGTTATGCTCCCCAGATGTCGCGAATTTGCGAATGGAATGCCTGCGCCACCTGCGGTGGATTGACGGCGCCTGCCAGCGCGCGCCCGGCAATAAAGGCTTTGACGTTGATCTGCTTAAAGAGCGGCAGATCGGCGGGGGTAATGCCGCCGGTAATCGAAAGCTGTAAACCGATGTCGGAGAGCGCTTTCATTTTCGCGAGATCCGCTTCGCCCCACTGCTGACCGCTCGCCTGTGCGTCGCGCCCGCGGTGATAGATTGCCTGCTTCACGCCGACGCGATGCCATGCGCGCGCGTCGTCCAGCGTCCAGTTGCCAAAGAGTTCCATCTGGATTTCACCTCCGCAGCGCAGCGCCACCTCGTGGCCTCGTTCAACGGTGGCCAGCGGCGCGGCGCAGATGATGGTCATCCAGTTCGCGCCCGCGCCAAACGCCTGTTCTGCCAGCGTTTCTCCGGCGTCGGCCACTTTCCAGTCCGCAACGACGATCTTATCCAGGCACTGCTCGCGCAGGGCGCGCACGGCGTTCAGCCCTTCTGTCAGGCACAAAATGGTGCCCGCTTCGACGATATCGACGTGATCTGAAAGCGTCGCGACGTCGCGCTGCGCGGCCTGCAGTGAAGTGTGGTCGAGCGCCAGCTGCAGTAATGGTCGGCTCATAGGTCGTACTCCTTAACACGGGCGTGATAGCCCTGTAGTGCTGAAATCAGTAACTGGTAACGGTGATATTTGCGCTGGTAGGCCGCATGGGCGCGCATGTCCGGTTCAATCACCCGGATGTCATGTTTGAGCGCGCGCTGCGCTGAGTGGAAGTCGGTGAACGCACCGGTACCCACCATCGCCGCCAGCGCCGCGCCGGAGCACCCCGTCTCTTCCACTTGCGGCAGCTCAATGGCCAGCCCGCTGACGTCGGCGAGCATTTGCATCCACACGTCCGAATGGGCCGGGCCACCCGTCACGCGCAGCGCCTGCACCTGGGTAAAGCGTTCGAGCATGCGGTTAAGGTGGGTCATGTGGCTGAACACCACGCCTTCGTAAACCGCCTGCAGCAGGTGCGCGCGGGTGTGTAGCGCCTGCATGCCGTAAAAACCACTGGTCATCTCCAGCCCGGCGTTACTGCCGTAGAGAAATGGCAGGAAGTACACATCGCTTTCCGCTTTCGGAAGGCTGGCGACGGCATGGTTGATCTCATCGAATGACATATCGCCCCATTGGGCAGTGAGCCACTCAAGATTGCCGGATGAGGTGGGGCTGGCTTCGTGAACGATGTACTGCTGCGGGTGAACGTAGCGGCCATAGACGTACGGGAAGGGTTCGTTATCGCGAAGCGCACTGGCGATCCCGCTGGTGACGGCCCAGGTGCCCATCACGGCATTCAGCGTGTGCTGGTCTTGCAGCCCGGCGCAGACTGCGGTGGAAACCACATCAAACAGTCCACCAACGACGGGCGTGCCCGCCGCGAGACCGGTAAGTGCGGCTGCCTGAGCGGTGATTTCCCCGCAAATTTCTGCTGAACCGACAATCGGCGGCAGGGCGCCGTCAATTTCGCTGATACCGAGCCAGCGCGTAAGCTGTGGGTCGTATTTCCCGGTATTCATGTTGTAGAGATTGGACTCGGAGATATTGCTCTCCTCGCAGCCCTTCACGCCGGTCAGACACCAGCGAAGATAGTCGTGCGCCATCATCACGCTGCCAATCTGCTGGTACCGCTGCGGTTCGTTCTCTTTCACCCAGCGCAGGAGCGAGGCCGGGTGCCCGGTCCACAGCGTCTGGCGCGTATGCGGGTAGAGCTTTTCGGGAATGCCGTCCTGCTGCCAGCGCTGAACAATATCCAGCGCCCGGCGGTCAGAGGAGAGTATGGCGTTGCCCAGCGGCTGGTCCTGTTTATCGAGCAGAAACAGTCCCTTACCCTGTGCAGAAATGCCGACCCCTTTAATCTGGTTGCCGTTTACACCTGAATTCTTAAGCAACGCGGCGATGGTTGCGTGGCAGTGCTGCCAGAGCAGGGGCATATCCCGCTCCGCATAGCCAGCACGCGGGCTTAGCGTGGCAACGGAGCGACGCTCGATACAAACTTCCTTGCCCTGGCTGTTGTATAAACCGGCTTTCAGATAAGTACCGCCACAATCGATACCCAGCCAGAAGGGCTCTTTTTCACTCATCTTCATCTCACTTATTCGCCGGGTGGCGCTTCGCTTACCCGGCCTACGGTTCGGTGCGCTTACTTGCCGGGTGGCGCGTTGCTTACCCGGCCTACGGTTCGGTTTTCTCCCTCTCCCCGTGGGAGAGGGCTGGGGTGAGGGCATCAGGCCGCACGCTTATGCGGAGTCACCGTGGGATTAGGCTCTGCGCCGGCATCGCATTTCGCCGGTAACAGCAGGGCCAGCAGTGACGCCAGCGCCAGCGACACCGCCAGGCAGTAAACGCCCGCATCTTTGCTATAGAGGGTGATCAGCACGCCAACCGCATACGGGCCGCAGAACCCGCCAAGGTTGCCCAGGGCGTTGATCACGCCGCGCGCGCCGCCCGCCATCTCTGCGCTGAACAGTCGCGCCGGAATGGTCCAGAACACGCCTGCGGCGGATTGCAGGAAGAACCCGCAGCCCACCAGCGCGGAATACGCCAGCCAGGTACTCTCTTTCAGCGCCACGGAGAGGAACATGCAGAGCGCGAAGCCAATCAACGGCAGGGAGACAAACAGCTTGCGCTTGCCGGTGCGGTCAGAGAGCGTAGAGAACAGGAACATGCCCGCAATGGCCCCGATGTAAGGCAGGATGGCGAGCATGCCCACCTGACCAATGCTGGTGTGCGTCAGCTCTTTTAGAATGGTCGGCAGCCAGAGGGTGTAGCCGTAAATCCCAGTCTGGTAGAAGAAGTTCAGGGCGATCAGTTGCCACATGGTTTTGTCGGACAGTACGGCGCTGAGCGAGGCGTTTTTTACCTCTTTTCCGGCGATGGCCTGCTGCTCCGCCGCCAGCGTTTGCACCAGATAGTTTTTCTCCGCCTCTGAAATCCAGCGGGCTTCCTGCGGTCGGTCGTACACGGTGAACGCCCACAGCACCAGCACAACGACGGACATCAGACCTTCAATGATGAACAGCCAGCGCCAGTCGAGTGCGGTAATAATCCAGCCCGACAGCGGGGCGGTGATAATCCCGGCGATGGGCACGAACATGATCACAATGGCGTTGGCGCGACCGCGCTCGGCGTCCGGGAACCAGTTGCTGATCATGGTGAGCACAACGGGCAGCATCCCGCCTTCCGCCACGCCGAGTAA
The DNA here is from genome assembly GCF_024599655.1 of Enterobacter asburiae. Classification (NCBI taxonomy): domain Bacteria; kingdom Pseudomonadati; phylum Pseudomonadota; class Gammaproteobacteria; order Enterobacterales; family Enterobacteriaceae; genus Enterobacter; species Enterobacter asburiae. The sequence goes on along the minus strand of NZ_CP102247.1, from coordinate 4,717,923 downwards.
GAAGCGCAGCACCAGAAGCTGATACTGATTCGTCACGAGGCCCGTGAGCACCGAGATCACCGCCCAGGCAACCAGCGACCAGCCGATAAACTTCTTGCCGCTGCCGTGCACGGCAATCTTGCCGCCGGGAACCTGCAGGAACAGATAGCCGATAAAGAAGATCCCGCCCGCCAGGCCTGCCATCGTTGCGGTAATACCTAATTCTTCATCCATACCACCCGGCATCGCAAACGCGATATTCACGCGGTCCATATATGAAATAATGCAGGCGATAAGAATGGGAGGAATGATTCTTAGCCAGCGCTGGCGCGGAATGTCCGCTTGTAGAGTATTCGAGTAAGTGTTCATATTTACTGTCTCAGTCAATGTAACCGGAATAGGGATATTTTTATTGTTATTGCGTTGCTTTATTCATTTCGCTAATACCGTCACGCAAAATAGCGATGCGATGGCTGACGTCAGCATTAGCATTTATTTCCAGTAATTTAATACCGGAGAATTTCAACGTTGCGGCGCTCGCCGCAGTAAAGAGTGATTTTGCGTGTTCAGTTGACATCAAACTGTCGGCGCAGAATGAAGAAAACGGCGCGTGCAGATCCTGCCATTCACCATATTCACCGCTGGTAGTCGTGCCCGAAAACATCAGTGCCCCCAGCTTTCCGGCTTTGAGCGCGGCCTGAACATGTTCCAGCGGGAGCGTCGTATTACGACCTTCGATGGCCGACCGCGCCCAGTTGATGCAGACGCTGATATCCGTCTCTTTCACCACCTCCAGCACCTGCTCTAAGGGCAGGAAGCCCTTGCGCGGTACAGGACCGTTCATGGCATCGCAGTGTTCCAGCACCAGATCGCAGTCCCAGTCCCAGCCCGCGATTTCCCGAATCGAGCGGGAAAACGCCTCGGTGGCCTGTTCGACGGAAGCATTGCCCGCCTGCGGGGCTGCCTGCATTTCCATGGCAATCACTTTGCCAGGAAAACGGGCGTTCACGGCGTTAACTTTCTGGTGCAGGTGGCGGTAGAACTCGACGCAAGCTTTACGCTGCGCTTCGTCGGCTGAGGCCAGGCCAAACGCGCCGTTGCTGCTGCCGCGGCGGCGCATGGTTTCCATCACTGCTGTAACGACGATTTGCCAGTCACCCGGCGTATGGCGGAACAGCCATTCATCCCCAAACGGATGGAGATGTTCAAGGCACGGCTGTTCCAGCCCGCGGATATTCGGCGTGTCGGAAAGTTCCCGCCAGAAAGTTTGTTCTTCTTGTTCCCCTTTCTGGTGAAACGAGGGTGCGCAGGGGTACGCACCAATAATAAAACCGGTATTGGTCATTTCGCGTTCCTGTATTTATACCCGTCATACTTCAAGTTGCATGTGCGTTGGCTGCGCTCGTTCACCCCAGTCACTTACTTATGTAAGCTCCTGGTGATTCACTCTCTTGCCGCCTTCCTGCAACTCGAATTATTTAGGGTATATCAGAAAATTAATCTAATTCGCTGATTGCCACTTTCACCACAATTTTACGAATTGCGGATCCCTTGTTTTTAATACAGGCAGGACGATGCACATCCTGCGGGAAAAATAGGGCATAGCTGCCAGGTGTCATTTCGATAAAGGATTCATTTTCGCTGTCGTGATAAAAAATAATATCCCGCTGTTCCAGTAATGATTCGCTTATTTCGTTATTGCCGGTATCAATAGCGATACCGATTTTCTCTTCACCCCATGCCAAAAACTGAATATCCAGATAGCGGCGGTGCACTTCAGGACGGTTCTCGTGCGGTTCCTTTGTCGTCAGGTCGAGAACCTGGGCAAAAATAGTGCGGCCTTCAATTTCCACCACGCCTGGCGCCAGGGTGGTGAAATCCGTAGTGCGCAGAAAATTAAGTGCTTTTTCAATCGCCCGCGGCAGGCGACACGGATTTGGCTGGGAAATATGTCCGAATATCATGGTCCACTCCTTACAGAGACTGGATTTTCGCCCACACGCTGTCGTCGATGGTGATGCCGTCGCGGCGGTTCTCTTCCAGCAGGCGCGTAAACTCATGCCCCGGGAGACGGACGGCGACGTTTTCATCAGCGCGTTCTGCGGTGGTGACGAAGTCCATGATGCGCTGCAGTTTGGCATCGCGGGTTGGGCCGTCGACCAGGCGATCAACCTCGATGGCGATAAAGATCTGCGACACGCCATACTCGTCGCTGTTGTCCTGGGTCACTTCCGCGACGGAGGATCCGTTGGAGAGCAGGGTGGCGATCATATCGAGCACGATGGATAAGCCGGACCCTTTCCAGTAGCCCATCGGCAGAATACGGCGGTTTTTCTCAATCACGCCCGGCTCTCGGGTGAGATTGCCCTCGTCGTCGAAGCCGCCATCGACCGGCAGCTCGCGCCCGGCCAGGCGATTCACTTCCAGCATGCCGTAGGAGAACATCGACATCGACATATCGACCATGGTGATCGGGTTAGAAGGAATAGCCACGATCAGCGGGTTGGTGCCGATGCAGCATTCTTTTGATCCCCATGCGGGCATCACGGCGATAGAGTTGGTCCAGCAAATGCCGATATAGCCTTTCTCCGCCGCCTGCCAGCCATAGCTGCCGCCGCGCATCCAGTGGTTCGCGTTGCGCAGTGCCACCAGACCGATGCCGTGGTCGGACGCCAACTCGGTGGCGCGATCCATCATCTTTTTCGCCGTCAGGTTGCCGATGGCGCGCTGGGCGTCCCACTGTTCGATAGCCCCTAATGTCATCACCCGTTTTGGCTGTGCGTCGGGAATGATATCGCCTGCATCAAGCTGCTGAATAAAGCGCGGGAAGCGGTTAACGCCGTGTGAATAGACGCCGGACTCCGTGGTGCGGGCGAACATCTCGGCGCAGGCGTCTGCGGTTTCCGCTTTCACGCCGCGATCGAGCAGGACCCGATTGAACGCCGCTTTCAACTCTTCAAAGGTCACTTTCATCCCTGTTCTCCTGTTCTTTTAAGGGGCAAGTGCGAGTGCTTTTTTATCGCTAAATTTCACTATGCGAAATCTGATTTCAAATATAGCGATCAAATTTTGTCAGATCAACGACATTCATGTTTTTCAAAATCGATTAAAATCAAAAGGTTGTGTTTTTTCTGTTGAGATCGTGAACTGAGCCACACTTTGCGCTACCATCAGGGCGCGACAAAAAGGAGCCATTTAATGAGCATGAAAGAGAGCGAAATGACGCAAGAAAAAGAGAGGCCAGCAGGCAGCCAGAGCTTGTTTCGCGGCCTGATGCTGATTGAGATCCTCAGCAACTATCCGAACGGATGTCCGCTTGCGCATTTATCGGAACTGGCGGGGCTGAATAAGAGCACCGTGCACCGCTTGCTGCAGGGACTACAGTCGTGCGGGTACGTGACCCCGGCACCCGCGGCGGGCAGCTATCGCCTGACCACCAAATTTATCGCCGTCGGGCAAAAGGCGCTGTCGTCGCTGAATATCATCCACGTGGCCGCTCCGCACCTCGAAGCGCTGAACATTGCGACCGGCGAGACGGTGAACTTCTCCAGCCGGGAAGATGACCACGCGATCCTGATTTACAAGCTCGAACCGACAACCGGTATGCTGCGCACGCGCGCCTATATCGGTCAGCATATGCCGCTCTACTGCTCCGCAATGGGCAAGATCTACATGGCGTTTGGTCATCAGGATTACGTGGCGAGCTACTGGGAAAGCCATCAGGAACAGATCCAACCTTTGACGCGCAACACCATCACTGAGCTGAGTGCGATGTATGATGAGCTGGCGGAAATTCGCGATCGCAGCATGGCGATGGACAAAGAAGAGAACGAGCTGGGCGTTTCCTGCATTGCCGTGCCGGTATTTGATATCCACGGCCGCGTCCCGTATGCGATCTCCATTTCGCTATCAACGTCGCGCATGAAGCAGGTGGGTGAGAAGAACCTGCTCAAGCCGCTGCGCGAAACGGCAGAGGCTATTTCAAAAGAGCTGGGTTTTAACGTGCGCGAGGCGTAACAGATGAACCGATTTATCATGGCGGATGCGGAAAAATGCATTGGGTGTCGCACCTGCGAAGTGGCCTGCGCGGTGTCGCATCAGAGCACTGTCTCCGCTCATGCCTTTACCCCCCGCCTTCGGGTGGTTAAGGGGAGCGCCTACACTACGGCCGTGGGTTGCCATCAGTGCGAGGACGCGCCCTGTGCTAACGTCTGTCCAACCCATGCCATCAGCCGCACGACGGGAGCCTGGCTTGTTGAACAGACGCGCTGCATTGGGTGCAAAAGCTGTGTGGTGGCGTGTCCGTTTGGGGCGATGCAGGTTCGTCAGGAGGGAAATAGGGCGCAGGCGCTGAAATGCGATTTATGTGTGCATCGCGAAGGCGGACCGGCCTGCGTGGAGGCCTGTCCAACCCACGCGTTAAGCTGTGTCGATCCCGCCAGATTACGCGCCGAGCGGCAACGTTATCTGGCGTAGGGTTTTACTAACCGTCTTCGCGCCAGGCTTTTTCGATTTCTTCGGCGAGGATCTTAACCCCCGCTTCGATTTTTTCCGGGTCGGGCACATAGTTCATGCGCATGCACTGGTGAGTATGCGGCCACGGCTTATCGAGCCCCGGGAAGAAATAATCGCCTGGTACCATCAGCACGCCGCGCTTTTTCAGGCGCTGGTAAAGCAGCTCGGTGGTGATCGGCAAATCCTTAAACCACAGCCACAGGAAAATCGCCCCTTCAGGCTTGTGGATCAGGCAGCGTTCTTCCGGCAAATAGCGGCGAATTGTCGCAATTGTCTCCTGAACGCGCTGGTAGTAGAACGGTTTGATCACGTCATTGGACAGACGCAGCAGGTCGTTGCGCTTAATCATTTCGCACATCATCGCCGGGCCAATGCCGCCCGGTGAAAGGCTGATAATGCCGTTCATATTGGTAATGGCGGTGATGATTTTCTCGTTAGCGATGATGATGCCGCAGCGGCTGCCCGGCAGACCCAGCTTAGAGAGGCTCATGCACAGGACAATGTTCGGGTTCCACAGCGGACGTGCTTCGCTGAAGATAATGCCCGGGAACGGCACGCCGTAGGCGTTATCGATCACCAGCGGAATGCCGTGCTGATTTGCGAGCGCATCCAGCTTCATCAGTTCGTCGTCGGTGATCACGTTGCCCGTTGGGTTAGTCGGACGCGATACGCAGATCATGCCCGTCTCTTCACCAATATGCAGGTGTTCAAAATCGACGTGATATTTGAACTGGCCTTCCGGCAGCAGCTCAATATTCGGGCGCGCGGAGACGAACAGATCCTCTTCCAGGCCGGAATCAGCGTAGCCGATATACTCCGGTGCCAGCGGGAACAGCACTTTTTTGGTGGTGCCGTCGGCGCGACGCCCTGCGAACAGGTTAAACAAGTAGAAAAACGCGCTCTGGCTGCCGTTTGTTAGTGCAATATTCTGTGGTTCGATATCCCAACCCAGCTCGTCACGCAGCATTTCGGCGAGGAGTGCCAGCAGCTCGGTTTTACCCTGCGGGCCGTCGTAATTGCAAAGCGCATCGGTTGCTTTGCCGCTTTCCAGCATCTGAGCGAGCAGCGTCTGGAAATAGGTCGTCATCTCCGGGATTTGAGCCGGGTTTCCGCCGCCGAGCATGATTGCGCCCGGTGTGCGCAGCCCGTCGTTGAGGTCCTCCATCAGGCGAGTAATGCCTGAATGGCGGGTAAATTTGTCGCCGAAAAGTGAAAACGTCATAGCAGGTGATCTGTCGAGCTTATTTTGAAAGTGGGTAACCATAACGCTAGCACCGTGCTGGTGCAAATCGGGTGATGTGGTCGGATTTGTTGTTTTGTATGGCAGAGTTTGATTTGGGTAGTGAATAGTTCTGGTGAGCGCCCCTCACCCCGGCCCTCTCCCCAAAGGGGCGAGGGGGAAAGACCGCACAGTGCAATTCCCTCTCCCCTGTGGGGAGAGGGTTAGGGTTAGGGTGAGGGGTGTGGTCTACTGATTACCTGCCCATACCACCATCACCTTATCGCCATTGTGCTCGCGCACGAAGCCGTACCCCTCTTTCAGCGACAGCGTGGTTTGCTTGCCTTCACCGATCGCCGGATGGCGGGCGCGGAACTGGCCCAGCGTTTGCCAGTGGGCGACGGTTAGGGCCTGCTTGCCCGTGACGTCCTGCCAGTTCATATCCGAACGGGTGCCCTGCAGCGGGTCGGAGCCTGTTGGCCCAAACGGACGTTCGGATTCATCCCCGTAATAGATTTGTACGCTGCCCGGCGCCAGCAGAAGCAGCTCCGCCGCGCGCTGGCCCCCTTCGCGGAACAGACGCGTATCGTGTGATGAGAGATAGCTCAGCACGTTGAAGCTTTGCAGCTTCTCCGCCATTTGCTGCCAGGTGAGATCCATGTCGGCCAGGCAATCCACCGCTTTTGCCGCCTGCTCCTGATAATCAAAGTTGATCATCGCATCAAAACCGTGGCGGTAATAATCGCTTTGCATCACCCCGTGGCCCCAGGATTCCCCGGTCATCCAGAACGGTGCGTTGTCGAGCTTTTTGTCCGGGTTCGCCCCTTTCCAGGCGGCCAGCGCCTGGCTTGCCTGGTCTTTCAGCTGTTGCCAGGCCGCAAGCTCAACGTGTTTAGCCGTATCCACCCGGAAACCGTCGATGCCGTAGTCGCGGACCCACTGGCTGAGCCAGTGGGTCAGATAATCGCGCGGGGTATATCCCGGGATGGCCTTCGCGTGGGTATCGGACTTGTGTTGGTAAAAGTTTGGCAATCCGGAAGGCGTCGTGGATTCCGTTTTCAGATCCGGCAGAAATGCCAGCGACATGGTCAAATCATCGAAGCCAGGATTGTCGTAATCGCCGATATCGGTGCGGATCCACTTTTTACCCCACCATTTTTCCCATGCGGCTTTGTCGCTAAAGTTGATGTAGTCGTTAAAGCTGTGCCAGCTTTGGCCCGCGCCCGGCTTCCAGTCCGTCCAGCGTTCTCCCAGCGTCTTTTTCAGCTCATCACCCTGCAGGTACAGGGCTCCAAACTGATACTCCTGCATGTCTGCCAGCGTGGCATAGCCAACGTGGTTCATGACGATATCGAACAGAATGCGGATCCCGCGCTTATGCGCTTCGTCGACAAGCTGGCGCAGGTCATCCTCAGTGCCCATATTGGCGTCGAGCTTTGTCCAATCCTGGGTGTAGTAGCCGTGATAGGCGTAATGCGGGAAATCACCTTTGGTGCCACCGCCAACCCAGCCGTGGATCTGCTCAAGCGGAGAGCTTATCCAGAGCGCATTCACCCCCAGCTGCTGTAAGTAGTCGAGCTTGCCGGCGAGTCCCTTGAGGTCACCGCCGTGGAAGGTGCCAATCTCCTGCATGCCGTCTTTATGGCGACCGTAACTGTTGTCGTTGCCCGGGTCACCATTCACATAGCGGTCGGTCAGTACAAAATAGACGGTGGCGTTTTGCCAGCTAAACGGCGCAGGCTTGTCGGTTTCGGCGCGCTCAAGCAGCAGCAGGCCGTTGCTGTTGGCGGCTGGCTGCAGGGTGATTTTTCCATTCTGCACCGTCGCCGTCTGTTTACTGTAGAAGTCGCGCACCACGGAGCCTTCCGGGAAGGTATTGCTGACGTCCAGCGTCAGTGGTTTGCCGTCCCACTTCGGACACTGGCGGATGACGTTTGCAACCGGCTGTTCTGCGGCACTCTGAATCGTCAGCAGCAGGGTGGGCGTGCCGGAGCGGGTATCAATCCGCATCTGGTAGTCACCGTCGCGGAAAAGGCGCCACTGCGGCGGTGCGCCGTCACAGGGCTTGAGCGATAGCATCTCATTGAGTTTTATCGCGTCCGCAGGCTGCCAGCACGTCTTGTCAAAACTCAGCGTCAGAGGACGCGTACCCTTCGCAAGCTTTGCCTGGCTGGTGAAGACCCCGGTGCCTTCGGCGCTAAACGCGCTAAACCCCGGCGATGACCAGTCGGCATGCGCCAGTGCGGGTAACATCAGAAAGGCTAATGCGGTACGTTTCATTCCTTTTTCCTGTCGCGGCATTTTTGACCAGTGTGCCATCAGGCGGGGAGCTGAAACTCATCCCCTGCCGCTTTCTGCCAGGAGGATGCGTGAGGATGAGTGATCTCGCGCAAAATTAGGCAGTTATCTGCGATAGCGCACACAGTTTCTGCGGAATGATTTTTTTATGAGCAAGTTTCAGGTGACATAGTTTCGGAATTGGACTATTTCTATACGTGCTCTTGAAGTCTATTTTTGATATGATTTGAGATTCCGCTCTCAAATTTGTGAAAAAAATAAGGTGTTGGGATGATTACATCCGACCAGGAGACCTAATGATATCGACTCCCATTCGACGATATGGGGCTGCGATACTCATGTTACTCACCACGGCATTTTCGGGTGAGGTGCTTGCGAAGACGCACACGGATACAACGAGTAAGAAAGCCCACGTAATAAAGACGACAAGTAGTAAGGTTAGCAGTAAACAAGAGTATTCTCGCAATAGTGCAAAGAGTAGTTCACTTCCTGATTTGCGAAAATACCCTTCCGGAACACCAAGGAAAAAAGCGTTTCTCCGGACGGTAATGCCTTACATCACGAGTCAAAATGCCGCGATTACTGCGGATCGTAACTGGCTGATTTCCAAACAGTACGATAGCCGCTGGTCGCCGTCTGAACGCGCGCGTCTGAAAGATATCACGAAGCGCTACAAGCTGAGCTGGAACGGTAACACCCGCCGTGTGCCGTGGAATGCTCTCCTTGAGCGTGTAGATATCATCCCGGGCAGCATGGTTGCGACCATGGCTGCTGCCGAAAGCGGCTGGGGAACGTCTAAGCTTGCGCGTAGCAACAACAACCTTTTCGGCATGAAATGTGTGAAAGGTCGTTGTAACAATGCCCCTGGCAAGGTGAAAGGCTATTCGCAGTTTGAATCTGTGAAAGATTCCGTCAGCGCCTACGTGGTAAATCTGAACACGCACCCGGCCTACTCATCGTTCCGTAAATCACGCGCTCAGCTGCGTAAAGCGGACCAGGAAGTGACGGCCAGTACGATGATCCACAAGCTGAAAGGTTATTCGACAAAGGGACAGAGCTATAACAACTATCTGTTCGCCATGTACCAGGATAACCAGCGCTTAATCGCCGCTCATATGTAATCTCAAAAAAAACGCCTTCCACTGGAAGGCGTTTTCTTTTCTATATCAGCACCTCGCTGTGGCGATCCCGATACTCTTTCGGCGTGGTGTCATACTCTTTGCGGAACACCGAATAGAAATATTGCAGAGACGGGTAACCGCACATCTGCGAGATTTCGTTGATCGACAGCGACGTGGAAACGAGCAGGCTGCGTGCTTTCTCCAGCTTTTCAGCATGGATGACGGCATGAATGGTTTCGCCCACCTCTTCTTTAAAACGCTTCTCCAGATTCGAGCGCGAAATACCCACCGAATCCAGCACCTGATCGACCTTAATCCCTTTGCAGGCGTGGTTGCGAATATAGTGCATGGCCTGAATGACGGCCGGGTCGCTTAAGGAGCGATAATCGGTTGAGCGACGTTCCACGACGCGGACAGGAGGCACGAGCAAGCGCTGAAGCGGCAGAGATTCTTTATCTAGCAGACGATGCAGCAGCTTCGCCGCCTGATAACCCATCTGACGCGTGCCCTGTGCAACGGAGGAGAGCGCCACGCGAGACAGATAGCGGGTCAGTTCTTCATTATCAATGCCAATCACGCACAGCTTTTCGGGCACCGGAATGTGTAAGTGTTCGCAGACCTGCAGCACGTGCCGCGCGCGGGCGTCCGTCACGGCAATAATACCGGTTTGCGGCGGCAGCGTTTGCAGCCAGTCCGCCAGGCGGTTTTGCGCGTGCTGCCAGTTTTCCGGCGCGGTCTCCAGCCCCTGGTACACCACACCGCGATACTTTTCCTTCGCGACCAGCTGGCAAAACGCGTGTTCGCGTTCAACGGCCCAGCGCTTGCCGCTGGTGGCCGGTAACCCATAAAACGCGAAGCGATGGACGCCTTTCTCTTTTAAATGAAGAAAGGCGGCCTCGACCAGGGCATGGTTATCGGTGGCAATATAGTGGACCGGCGGATAGTGTTCGGGCGCATGGTAGGAGCCGCCGACGCCCACAATCGGGACGTCGACGTCGGTCAGCAGTTGCTCGATGACGGGATCGTCATAGTCGGCGATGACGCCATCGCCCAGCCAGTCTTTGATGTTCTCCAGACGGGTGCGAAAATCTTCTTCAATAAAAATATCCCATTCGGATTGCGACGCCTGCAAATATTCACCAACACCTTCCACCACCTGACGGTCGTAGGCTTTATTGGCATTGAATAACAACGTAATGCGGTGACGCTTTTCAAACATGGCTCACTTCCCAATTAAGTCACAATACGGTTATCAGGCCCGTCGCTTGGTGGCCGAGTCCATCCAGACTGCCAGTAAAAGAATGGCCCCCTTGACGATATACTGCCAAAACGTCGGGACGTCCATCATACTCATCCCGTTATCCAACGACGCCATGATAAATGCCCCCATGACCGCGCCCGCCACGCTACCGATACCCCCTGCGAGGCTGGTGCCGCCAATGACGCAGGCGGCGATAGCATCCAGTTCGGCAATGTTACCGGCGGAGGGCGATCCAGCTCCGAGACGCGAGCTGAGGATCAGCCCGGCGATAGCGACCATCAGGCCGTTAATGGCGAAGACCGCCAGCTTGGTGCGCTCAACATTGATACCCGAGAGGCGGGCAGCTTCAAGGTTGCCGCCGATGGCATAAATACGGCGGCCAAACGCGGTGCGCGTGGCCATAAACATGCCGCCCAGCAGTAAAAGCGCCAGCAGCAGGACGGGTGTCGGGACACCGCGATAATCGTTTAAAAGCCAGATGGCGCCCAGCACAATGACCGCCGTGAGCGCCTGACGCCCCACCACCGACGTTGACGCTGGAGAAGCCAGCCCCAGCGCCTGACGACGCATGCGTCCACGCCACTGCCACGCGACAAACGCCAGCAACCCAATCACACCGATCGTAAAGCCTATGCTGTCTGAGAGGTAACTCTGGCCAATCTGCGACATGGCCGCACTGGTGGGGGAGACGGTGGTGCCGTTGGTGATGCCGATTAAGATCCCGCGGAAGGCCAGCATCCCCGCCAGGGTGACAATGAACGATGGCACCTTACGGTAGGCAACCCACCAGCCGTTCCAGGCTCCCAGAACCAGACCCAGCACCAGCGTGACCGCCACGGTCAGCGGCAGCGGCCAGCCGAGCCAGACGTCAAAAATCGCCGCCACGCCGCCGAGGAGCCCCATCATCGAACCGACCGACAGGTCGATTTCCGCGGAGATAATCACGAACACCATGCCCACGGCCAGAATACCGGTGATGGCGGTCTGGCGGAGCAGGTTGGAGACGTTACGCGCGCTTAAGTACGAGCCATCGGTCATCCAGGTAAAGAACAGCATGATGACGATAATTGCCGCGATCATCACGAAAACCTGCAGGTTAAGCGCTTTTAGCCCCGCAAACGCACCGGGCGTCGGAACAGCGACTTTGATATCAGACGGATTGCTTTTCGACATGACGTTCGCTCCTTAAAGCGGCTTCCATCACCTGCTCCTGCGTCAGGTTCTGGTTAATCAGGTTGGCTTTCAGTTTTCCCTCGTGCATGACCAGCACGCGGTCGCTCAGGCCGAGCACTTCGGGTAACTCAGACGAAATGACAATGACGGCAATCCCTTGCTGTACAAGCTGATTAATCAGTTTGTAGATTTCATATTTGGCACCGATATCAATCCCGCGCGTGGGCTCATCAAGGATTAATATGCGTGGATTGAGAAGCAGGCAGCGCGCCAGAATCGCCTTCTGCTGGTTGCCGCCGCTCAGGCGGCCAATCGCCAGTTCTGGCGAGGAGGTTTTGACCTTCAGCCGGGCAAGCGACTGGAGGATGCACTGCTGCTCGGCGGCATCGTCCAGGCTGCTCAGCGCGCCGGAGAACCGATCGAGCGCCGCAAGCGTAATGTTTTTACCCACCGCCATGACCGGCACGATGCCGTCTTTTTTACGGTCTTCCGGGACCATGGCAATGCCGCGGGCAATCGCCTGCTGGCAGTTGTCGATTTTCACCGGCTGACCGTCGATATAAATCGTGCCCTCCCAGCGCCCCGGCCACACGCCAAACAGACACTGTACGGCTTCGGTGCGCCCGGCACCGACGAGGCCCGCAATCCCAAGAATTTCGCCACGGCGAAGGGAAAACGAGACGTTATTGACGCGCTTAATGTGGCGGTTAACGGGGTGCCACGCGGTCAGGTTTTCCACGCGCAGCACTTCATCGCCCGTTGCGTGGGGTTCATTCGGGTAAAGTGCCGTTAGCTCGCGGCCCACCATCATGGTGATGATGTCATCTTCGCTCATCCCGGCGGCTTCACGCGTGCCGATGTGTTGCCCGTCGCGGATCACGCAGATGGTGTCCGAAATAGCTTTGACCTCGTTCAGCTTGTGCGAGATGTAGATACAGGCGATGCCGTGGTTTTGCAGATCGCGGATGATATTGAGCAGAACCGCGGTTTCCTGTTCGGTGAGCGAGGCCGTGGGCTCATCAAGGATCAGCAGCCTGACCTGTTTATTTAGCGCTTTCGCTATTTCGACCAGCTGCTGTTGCCCGAGGCCCAGATCCCCCACGCGGGTATCCGGTGAAATGTTGAGGCTCACCTGCGCCAGCAGCTTTTCGCAGCGGAGCGTCATGGTGTCGTAATCCAGCACGCCGTGGCGGGAAATTTCGGCCCCGAGGAAGATGTTCTCCAGCACGGTGAGATGCTTCACCAGCGCCAGCTCCTGGTGGATGATGGCGATGCCTTTGCGTTCGGTATCGCGGATGTGTGTCGCCTGAATAACTTCACCGGCAAAGACGATTTCGCCTTCGTAGCTGCCGTGCGGGTAGATCCCGCACAACACTTTCATCAGCGTCGACTTGCCCGAACCGTTCTCACCGCACAGCGAAACCACTTCGCCGGGGTTCAACCGGAGGCTGACGTTGTCGACGGCTTTCACCGTGCCGAAGCGTTTGGTGATGCTTTTCATTTCAAGTAAATAAGGCATAACCGCTCCACATAACCCGAGGGAAGAACAGTACAACGTGATGCGCCCCCGCAGAGCAGGGGCCGCGCTGGATTACAGTTCGCTCTTCTTGTGGAAACCGTCTTTAACCACGGTTGCGTCAATGTTCTCTTTGTTGACTTCAATCGGTGTGAGCAGGCGAGCCGGAACGTCTTTCAGCCCGTTATTCAGGGTCGCGTCTGCTTTAGGTTGTTGGCCATTACCAAGCTCCACGGCGATTTCCGCCGCCGTATTGGCCAGCTGGGTAATCGGTTTGTAGACCGTCATGGTTTGGGTGCCTGCGATAATGCGTTTTACGCCAGCCAGATCGGCATCCTGTCCTGAAATGGCGACTTTACCGGCCAGACCCTGGGCACTCAGGGCCTGGATAGCGCCGCCTGCGGTGGCATCGTTAGAGGCCACAACCGCATCAATTTTGTTGTTGTTGGCCGTCAGCGCGTTTTCCATAATCTTCAGCGCGTTTTCTGGCAGCCAGCCGTCGGCCCACTGATCGCCAACCACTTTAATTTTCCCGTTGTCGATGTACGGCTTAAGGACTTTCATTTGCCCTTCGCGGAACAGTTTGGCGTTGTTATCCACCGGAGAGCCGCCCATCAGGAAATAATTGCCCTGAGGCACTTTATCGATCAGGCTTTGCGCCTGTAATTCCCCGACTTTTTCATTGTCGAACGAAATATAATAATCAATGTCCGCATTATTAATCATACGGTCATAGGCCAGGACTTTTATGCCTTCCTGTTTGGCTTCTTTCACCACGTTACTTAATACCTGGCCGTTATAGGGGATAATGACCAGGACATCGACGCCACGGTTGATCATATTCTCGATCTGCGACATTTGTGTTTCTTCGTTGCCGTTAGCCGACTGAACAAACACGCTGGCGCCGAGGGATTCTGCTTTTTTAACAAAAATATCGCGATCTTTTTGCCAGCGCTCCAGACGCAGGTCGTCAATCGCCATGCCAATTTTGACCTCTTTGGCATGTCCTGCAAAGCTTGCAAGGAGGAGCGTAGTGCAAAGCGTTAGAGTCAGGTTCTTTATCTTCATAATTATTAGGCCTTTTTGTAGGGGTATGTGTTGCTGAGATAAAAGAAACATTCACTGCTGAGACGCAGCAAATTTTTAACGCGGAAAGGCGGGCTGGCAATTACAGATTTTTATCTTCTCATTATGATATTTGGTTTATTTCTGAATTTATGACCGCGATCGGATTTTAAAATACGTAACGTCTTAATTACATTTGATTCTGGAATACGCGCCGAAAAATAGTTTGTCTGCGCATTATTTTGCGAGCCAGCGCACAGTTGTGCATTCTCTCAATAGCAGTGTGAAATAACGTAATTGAGCAACCCAAAATGTCTATTCACTATTACTCCTGTATCAACGACTCGCCGCATACCCTGATTATGGAGCTCAATATGCAAGCTTATTTCGACCAACTCGATCGTGTTCGTTACGAAGGCCCAAAAACGACCAATCCTTTAGCATTTCGTCACTACAACCCGGATGAGCTGGTGCTGGGTAAGCGCATGGAAGATCATCTGCGCTTTGCCGCCTGTTACTGGCATACCTTCTGCTGGAACGGCGCCGATATGTTCGGCGTGGGGTCATTTGACCGCCCGTGGCAGCAGCCGGGTGAGGCCATCGAGCTGGCAAAACGCAAAGCCGATGTGGCGTTTGAGTTCTTCCACAAGCTGAACGTGCCGTACTACTGCTTCCATGACGTGGACGTATCGCCGGAAGGCGCGTCGCTGAAAGAGTATCTGAACAACTTCGCGCAGATGGTGGATGTGCTGGCGGCGAAACAGCAGCAAAGCGGCGTGAAGCTGCTCTGGGGCACGGCAAACTGCTTCACCAACCCTCGCTACGGCGCGGGCGCGGCAACTAACCCGGATCCGGACGTGTTTAGCTGGGCGGCCACGCAGGTGGTGACGGCAATGAACGCCACGCATCAGCTGGGCGGTGAAAACTATGTCCTGTGGGGGGGCCGTGAAGGCTATGAAACCCTGCTCAACACCGACCTGCGCCAGGAGCGCGAACAAATTGGCCGCTTTATGCAGATGGTTGTCGACCATAAGCACAAAATCGGCTTCCGCGGCACGCTGCTGATCGAGCCGAAACCGCAGGAACCAACCAAACATCAGTATGACTACGACGTGGCGACGGTGTATGGCTTCCTGAAGCAGTTCGGCCTGGAAAAAGAGATTAAAGTGAACATTGAGGCCAACCACGCCACGCTGGCGGGCCACTCTTTCCATCACGAGATCGCGTCTGCGATTGCGCTGGGTATCTTCGGCTCTGTCGATGCGAACCGCGGCGATGCACAGCTGGGCTGGGACACCGACCAGTTCCCGAACAGCGTGGAAGAGAATGCGCTGGTGATGTACGAGATCGTCAAAGCGGGTGGTTTCACCACCGGCGGCCTGAACTTTGACGCCAAGGTGCGTCGTCAGAGCACCGACAAATACGATCTGTTCTACGGCCACATTGGCGCGATGGACACCATGGCGCTGGCGCTGAAAGTGGCGGCTCGAATGATTGAAGACGGCGAGCTGGATAAACGCGTAGCGAAGCGTTACAGCGGCTGGAACAGTGAGCTGGGCCAGCAAATTTTGAAAGGGCAGTTATCGCTTGCGGAAATCGCGAAGTACGCTGAACAACATCAGCTGGCGCCGCAGCATCAGAGCGGGCACCAGGAACTGCTGGAAAACCTCGTAAACCACTATCTGTTTGATAAGTGATTTAGCTGAAGATGCACGTAGGCCCGGTAAGCGCAGCGCCACCGGGCATTTCTGTCAAAGGAGTCACCACAATGTATATCGGGATCGATCTTGGCACATCGGGTGTGAAAGCCATCCTGTTGAGCGAGCAGGGCGACGTGTTAGCCACGCAGACGGAAACGCTGCAGGTTTCACGTCCGCATCCGCTGTGGTCGGAACAGGATCCGGAGCAGTGGTGGCAGGCGACGGATCGCGCAATCAAAGCTTTAGGTGAGCAGCACCGCCTGCGTGACGTGAAAGCGCTGGGGATTGCCGGACAAATGCACGGCGCTACGCTGCTCGATAGCCAGCATCGCGTGCTGCGTCCTGCGATCCTCTGGAACGACGGCCGCTGTGCTGAAGAGTGTGCGCTTCTCGAGGCGCGCGTACCTGCCTCCCGCAAGATTACCGGCAACCTGATGATGCCCGGCTTTACTGCGCCTAAATTACTGTGGGTGCAGCGCCACGAACCGGAGATTTTCCGTCAGGTGGCGAAAGTCCTGCTGCCGAAAGATTATCTCCGTTTTCGCATGACGGGCGATTTCGCCAGCGACATGTCCGATGCCGCCGGCACGATGTGGCTCGACGTGGCGAAGCGCGACTGGAGCGAGGCGATGCTGGATGCCTGCCATCTGACCCGGGAGCATATGCCCGCGCTGTACGAAGGCTGTGAGGTAACAGGCGCGCTGCTGCCAGCTGTTGCTGAGCGCTGGAATATGCCTGCCGTACCGGTGGTGGCCGGGGGCGGCGATAACGCGGCGGGCGCTGTCGGCGTTGGCATGGTTGAGGCGGGCCAGGCGATGCTGTCGCTGGGAACGTCTGGCGTCTATTTTGCCGTCAGCGACGGGTATCGCAGTAATCCAGAAAGCGCCGTGCACAGCTTCTGTCATGCCCTTCCCGGGAAATGGCATTTGATGTCGGTGATGCTCAGCGCGGCGTCCTGCCTGGACTGGGCGGCAAAACTCACCGGCATGGCCGACGTTCCGGCGCTCATTTCCGCAGCCCAGCAGGCGGATGAAGCTGCGGGTACCGTCTGGTTTTTACCGTATCTTTCCGGCGAGCGTACGCCGCACAACAACCCGGAAGCGAAAGGGGTGTTCTTTGGCTTAACCCATCAGCATGGCCCGGCAGAACTGGCCCGTGCGGTTCTGGAAGGCGTGGGCTATGCCCTGGCCGACGGGATGGACGTGGTGCACGACTGCGGCCTGAAACCGACGAGCGTCACCCTGATTGGCGGCGGTGCGCGAAGCCCTTACTGGCGACAGATGCTGTCGGATATCAGCGGGTTGCAGCTGGATTTCCGCACCGGCGGGGATGTCGGGCCCGCGCTCGGCGCCGCGCGTCTGGCGCAGATAGCTATTCATCCGGAACAACCGCTTTCGCAGCTGTTGCCGCAGCTTACGCTTGAACAGGCGCATGTGCCTGACGCGGTGCGCCATGCGCGCTACACGGAAAGGCGCGATGTGTTCCGCAAAATCTACCAGCAGCTGCTGCCGCTGATGTCGTAAATACGCTTGTCCGGGAGAGGCACGAGGATGTCCTTTTTTGGTCTGTGCGTGGCTTCCTTTCCTTGCCAGTATGGTGTTACACCCACTGGCGAGGAGATCCATCATGTCACGCACTGCATTAATCAACATCGATACGCAGCAGTCATTTCACCACCGCAATTACTGGCAGGAAGGCGAGATCCCTGCGTTTCAGCAGGCGATGCTGGGGCTGATTGAAGGCTGCCAGGCGCGCAATATTCCGGTCGTTGATATTTTTCATGTGGATGAAGATGGACCTTTCACCCTGGAAAGCGGCTATGTCAAACCGATGGCCTTTTTGCGTCATCAGCCGGATGTGGTTTTCCAGAAACACGTCCATAATGCATTTACGGATACCGGGCTTGACCGCTGGCTGCGCGAGCGTGATATCAACAGTGTGATTATCTGCGGTATTCGCACTGAACAGTGCTGCGAAACCACCGCCCGGGTGGCATCCGATCTGGGTTATGCTGTGACCTTTGTCAGTGAGGCAACGCTGACGTTTCCCATGACGTACAAGGGCATTACCCTGAGCGCAGCGGAAATTCGCCATCGTACCGAGACGGTACTGTCCGGGCGTTTTGCCGAGATTAAAACGGTAGCGGAGACGCTGGAGTCCCTGTAATGAGCATCGACGTCTGGTTCGTGATGTTGCCCGGGGTGCTGTCATTAGACATGACCGGCCCGGCGGAGACCTTTGTGCTGGCTGGCGACGCGTTTCGCCTGCATTACATTGGCCCGCAGCCGGAGGTTCCGACGTCGATAGGCCTGACGATGAGCGGTATCCAGCCGCTGCCGGAAAGCCTGCCTCCGGGCAGCCTGCTTGTACTGCCGGGGGTGAGCGACTCCCGCTTTCAGTTCTCAACGCCACAGGCGCAGCAGATCCAGCACTGGCTGATGCGCCTGCAGCCGCAGATCCAGCGCCAGGAGATCGCCGTGATGTGCGTCTGTTCAGGGGCTTTACTGGCGGCGAAATCGGGCCTGTTGAACAACCGACAGTGCACGACCCATCATGACGTTATTAGCCGTTTACGCACTGCGGCCCCCACGGCGACGATTAAAGAAAACCGCATCTTTGTGCAAGATGAGAATATCTGGACCAGCGCGGGGATCACGTCAGGCATCGATCTGGCGCTGCACATGATTAACCGCCTGTGCGGCCCCGAAAAGGCGTTGACCGTGGCGCGTGAAATGGTGGTCTGGTTCCGCCGTTCCGGTGACGATCCCCAGCTATCTCCGTGGCTACGCTACCGCAATCATCTTCATCCGGCGATTCATCGGGCGCAGGATGCGCTTACCGCCGAGCCGCAAAAAACGTGGAGCTTGCCTGACATTGCCGCCCTGGCGCACGTCAGCCCGCGTCACCTCACCCGGCTTTTCCAGTCACATTTAGGGATTAGCGTTCGCGATTATCTTGAGCAGCTGCGTCTGGCGGTGGCGGAGCAGTGGCTATTGCAGGGGCGCGGCGTGGAGCAGGCTTCACTGGCGGCAGGGTTTTCCTCCCCGCGCCAGTATCATCGCGCCCGACAGCGAAGCATTAGCTGACGAAGCGGCGAGCGTCTATTTTTTGCAGCAGCATCGACAGCAGCAGGCTGATCGCCAGCGTGGCGGCAAAAATCCAGACGATATCCAGCACCGGCCAGCTTTTTAGCTCAATGCCTCTCGTGCGCAGCGCGTGGATCACCAGCGCGTGAAAACCGTAAATCCCGAGAGAGTGCCGCGAGATAAGATTCAGTACGGGCAGGGGATGCGCGTTCAGGGTGTTTTTGGCGAGGGTGAGCAGCGAAACGGCACAGATAAAGACCATCGGCCCGCAGTACAGATACCAGGTATCGGCAAAATTGCCGCGCCACTGCAATTCGTGCAGCGTCCCGCGTGAAATCACCGCCACGCCAGCGATAAACAGCGCCCCGCAGAGCCAGTTCAGACCGCGTTTTTGCGTGTCCATCATCCCAATGGCGCGCCCCAGCATGCCGTAAAGCACGTAGTAAAAAGTATCCCCGTTGATATAGAGATTGACCGGCAGCCACTCAAATCCGTCGATTTTCTGCGAGAGCGTATTCGGGTTGGCGATAATGCCAGCCACCACCATCAGGGCCAGCAGCATTTTACCGCTGACGTTTTTTACCTGGATGAGCGGGGAGACCAGATAGATAACGATAATGGCGAAGAAGAACCACAGGTGATAGAACACCGGTTTTTGCAGCACGTATTTCAGCGAAAGCCCGGCGTTAATCGAGGTGAACAGGGTGATATAGAGCAGGGCAACGGCGCTGTAGAACCCCAGACAGGCCGCAATGCGAATGAAGTGCCTCGGCTGCGCGCTGCGCTCGCCAAAAAAGAGAAAGCCAGAAATCATAAAGAACAGCGGCACGCTGACGCGTGACGCAGAGTTGAGAATATTGGCGATATCCCAGTTAACGGGGCTGATGCTGTGGGCATTTGTGACGTACCAGGTCGTCGTGTGGATCATGACCACCATCAGACACGCTATTCCTCGCAGGTTATCAATCCAGTTAATTTTTGACTGCATCAGTTCCTCGTATTCCCTGTAAATTGAGTGTGACTGCCATTGTCCAAAAGTCTTCGCTTGGAAAATTCTGAGTTTTATTCAGCAGGCTTGTAGGGAGGCCGCGAGATTCGCAGAATGCCGGACCGTAATCTATAAAAGCTTTGATACTAAAAATAACAGCCACTGACCAGGGCGGTAATAAAAATGATGATGAAGCGTGTGGCGTCACTCTTTCTGCTGTTGAGTCTGGCAGGATGCAGTGCGCCGCAAGAAGCACCTGTGCAAAAAGCGCAGCAGGGTAAAATGAGCCCGGAACGTTCACTGGATATGGAAGCGCTCTGTAAGGATCGGGCCGCTCGCCGCTATAACTCGGACGTGCAGAAAATTGATGTCACCGGGTTTGAGCGTTTTCAGGGAAGCTACGAACTGCGGGGCCATACGTCGCGCAAAGAGGGCTTTGTCTGCTCGTTTGATGCGGACGGTCAGTTTTTACACCTCTCCATGCGCTAGCCTGCTCGCATAATCAACAGCCAGACGCCGCCAGCGCTCTGGCCGCAAGGCTTATTTCCCAATTTTCCCTAAACAACCCCGTTTCGTACTGTATATCTTGCAGCCAGCGGGTATACTGGTCCCTTCCATTTAAAACCACACGTATCCAGCACGAAATACTATGCAAAAGTTTGATACCAAGACCTTCCAGGGCCTGATCCTGACCTTACAGGATTACTGGGCTCGTCAGGGCTGTACCATTGTTCAACCTTTGGACATGGAAGTCGGCGCCGGCACTTCACACCCGATGACCAGCCTGCGCGCGTTGGGGCCTGAGCCAATGGCGACCGCGTATGTGCAGCCTTCTCGTCGTCCGACCGATGGTCGTTACGGTGAAAACCCGAACCGTCTGCAGCATTACTATCAGTTCCAGGTGGTGATTAAGCCATCACCCGACAACATTCAGGAACTGTACCTCGGGTCGCTGAAAGAGCTGGGTATGGATCCAACCATCCACGACATCCGTTTCGTGGAAGATAACTGGGAAAACCCAACGCTGGGTGCCTGGGGTCTGGGTTGGGAAGTGTGGCTGAACGGCATGGAAGTGACCCA
Organism: Enterobacter asburiae; assembly: GCF_024599655.1. Classification (NCBI taxonomy): domain Bacteria; kingdom Pseudomonadati; phylum Pseudomonadota; class Gammaproteobacteria; order Enterobacterales; family Enterobacteriaceae; genus Enterobacter; species Enterobacter asburiae. Next base: position 4,696,922 of record NZ_CP102247.1, on the reverse strand, counting down.
GTTCACTTACTTCCAGCAGGTGGGTGGTCTGGAATGTAAGCCGATCACCGGTGAAATCACCTACGGTCTGGAACGTCTGGCGATGTACATTCAGGGCGTAGACAGCGTTTACGACCTGGTCTGGAGCGACGGCCCGCTGGGTAAAACCACCTACGGCGACGTGTTCCATCAGAACGAAGTGGAGCAATCCACCTATAACTTCGAATACGCGGACGTGGACTTCCTGTTCACCTGCTTCGAGCAGTATGAGAAAGAAGCGCAGCAGCTGCTGGCGCTGGAGACTCCGCTGCCGCTGCCTGCTTACGAGCGTATTCTGAAGGCCGCCCACAGCTTCAACCTGCTGGACGCCCGCAAAGCCATCTCCGTGACTGAACGTCAGCGCTACATTCTGCGTATTCGTACCCTGACCAAAGCCGTTGCAGAAGCTTACTACGCGTCCCGTGAAGCCCTTGGCTTCCCGATGTGCAACCGAAACAAATAAGAGGCGGCCATGTCTGAGAAAACTTTCCTGGTGGAAATCGGCACCGAAGAGCTGCCACCAAAAGCCCTGCGCAGCCTGGCTGAATCTTTTGCTGCGAACGTGACCGCTGAGCTGGATAACGCTGGCCTGGCACACGGTAAAATTGAGTGGTTTGCCGCACCGCGCCGTCTGGCGCTGAAAGTGGCAAATCTGGCGGCGTCTCAACCGGATCGTGAAGTCGAAAAACGTGGCCCGGCGATTGCCCAGGCGTTTGACGCGGAAGGCAAGCCGAGCAAAGCGGCTGAAGGCTGGGCGCGCGGCTGCGGCATCACCGTCGATCAGGCCGAGCGTCTGACCACGGATAAAGGCGAGTGGCTGCTGTATCGTGCGCACGTGAAAGGCGAAAGCGCGGAAGCGCTGCTGCCGGACATGATTGCCACTTCGCTGGCGAAGCTGCCGATTCCTAAGCTGATGCGCTGGGGCGCGTCCGACGTGCACTTCGTGCGTCCGGTTCACACCGTGACCCTGCTGCTGGGCGATACCGTTATCCCTGCGACCATTCTGGGCGTGGCGTCCGATCGCGTGATCCGTGGCCACCGCTTTATGGGCGAGCCTGAGTTCACCATCGACAATGCTGACCAGTACCCGCAGATCCTGCTGGAGCGCGGTAAAGTCATTGCCGACTACGAACAGCGTAAAGCCAAAATCAAAGCGGACGCCGAAGAAGCGGCGCGCCAGATTGGCGGTAACGCCGACCTGAGCGAAAGCCTGCTGGAAGAAGTGACCTCTCTGGTTGAATGGCCGGTTGTGCTGACCGCGAAGTTCGAAGAGAAATTCCTGGCCGTTCCGGCTGAAGCGCTGGTGTACACCATGAAGGGTGACCAGAAGTACTTCCCGGTATACGCCAACGACGGCAAGCTGCTGCCAAACTTCATCTTCGTGGCGAACATCGAATCAAAAGATCCGATCCAGATTATCTCCGGTAACGAGAAAGTGGTGCGCCCACGTCTGGCGGATGCCGAGTTCTTCTTCAATACCGACCGTAAAAAGCGTCTGGAAGATAACCTGCCGCGTCTGCAGACCGTGCTGTTCCAGCAGCAGCTGGGTACGCTGCGCGACAAGACCGACCGCATTGCGGAACTGTCCGGCTGGATTGCCCGCGAAATCGGTGCAGACGTCAACCACGCGACGCGTGCTGGCCTGCTGTCCAAGTGCGACCTGATGACCAACATGGTGTTCGAATTTACCGACACCCAGGGCGTGATGGGCATGCACTACGCGCGTCACGATGGCGAAGCGGAAGACGTGGCCGTGGCCCTGAACGAGCAGTATCAGCCGCGCTTTGCGGGTGACGACCTGCCGTCCAACCCGGTTGCCTGCGCCGTGGCGATTGCCGATAAGATGGACACCCTGGCGGGTATCTTTGGTATCGGTCAGCATCCGAAAGGCGACAAAGACCCGTTTGCGCTGCGTCGTGCTGCGCTGGGCGTGCTGCGTATCATCGTTGAGAAGAACCTGAACCTGGATCTGCAGACGCTGACCGAAGAAGCGGTGCGTCTGTACGGCGACAAGCTGACCAACGCGAAGGTTGTGGATGACGTGATCGACTTTATGCTCGGTCGTTTCCGCGCGTGGTATCAGGACGAAGGTTACACCGTTGACACCATTCAGGCGGTGCTGGCGCGTCGTCCGACTCGTCCGGCTGATTTCGATGCGCGTATGAAGGCGGTTTCCCACTTCCGTACCCTGGAAGCGGCATCTGCCCTGGCCGCGGCCAACAAGCGTGTATCCAACATTCTGGCGAAATCCGACGAGACGCTGAACGAGCGCGTGAACGCCGCAACCCTGAAAGAGCCGGAAGAGATCGCCCTGGCGATGCAGGTTGTGGTGCTGCGCGACAAGCTCGAGCCGTACTTCGCGGAAGGTCGCTACCAGGAAGCGCTGGTGGAGCTGGCCGAGCTGCGTGACGTTATCGACGCCTTCTTCGAGAAAGTGATGGTGAACGTAGAAGATAAAGAGCTGCGTGTTAACCGTCTCTCCATGCTCGAGAAACTGCGCGAACTTTTCCTGCGCGTGGCGGATATTTCGCTGCTGCAGTAATGTGTCCGCTGTGACAAATGCTAAAAACCCGCTTCGGCGGGTTTTTTTATGGGTCTTTTGTAGGCCGGATAAGCGCAGCGCCATCCGGCAGGTTTAGCCGATCGCGATTGTGCCGCCCTGGCACGCTCACGGGTATTGTCGTTACAGGGTAGCAAGGAACATAACGTGAGCGGAATGACCACCACAGCTGTATGTTCCCCCTCACCCCAGCCCTCTCCCTCAAGGGAGAGGGGGCCGTCTGTGCAGACAATATTTGGTGGGGATTCCTCAGCCCAAAGGGAGAGGGAGTATAAGTCGCCCAAAATTTAACCTTGAAATGGTCAACACATTACCGTTATCCTTAGCCCGTTAACTTTCTCGCGCTGGAGCGCCCCCCAAAAATGAACAAACGCGACTGATGAATTTCGATCCTTGCTAAACGCCACCGCGTCGGCAGGGGATGTTTTGATTTCATTCAGGAGTGCTTATGGCTCATTTTGCGCAGTCCCCTTCTTTTATTTTGCATCAGGTCACCTGTCAGTTTCCGACGGGCGATACCCTTTTTGGTCCGCTGAATCTCACGCTGGAACCCGCCCTGTGCGCGCTGGTTGGCCGTAACGGCAGCGGGAAAACGCGTCTGCTGCGTCTGCTGGCGGGGCTGGACGAACCGGCTACCGGTCATATCGAACGCTTTGGCTCGCATGTCTATGTGGCGCAGCAGCACGTCATTTCGCCGCAGACGACGCTGGCTGAACTGCTCGGGTATGACGCGATTTTTACGGCGCGTAAGCGCATCGACAGCGGCGACTATCAGCCTGACGATCTGGAGTTGCTCGACGGCCACTGGGATGTTGCCGAGCGCCTGAGCGAGGCGTTTAGCAATGCGCAGCTCCCACCGTTTGACCCGGATAAACCTGCCGGTGAACTCAGCGGCGGCGAGCGCATCCGCGCCCTGCTGTGCGGGGCGTTTACGGCTGAGGCGGATTTCATGCTGCTGGACGAGCCCACTAACCATCTGGATCGACAAGGCCGGGCGTGGTTCTACGACCAGCTCAGCCGTTTTCAGGGCGGCGTACTGGTAGCCTCCCATGACCGCGAACTTCTGGAGCAGGTGCCGCGTATCCTCGAGCTGAGCGCCTCGGGTCTGCGCAGCTACGGCGGGAATTATGCGGATTATCAAACCCAGCGCGATGCCGAACAGCAGGCGGCCCGCGCGGCGCTGGAACATGCGGCAACCGAGCGCAAACGCACTCGGGTACGCATGCAAAAAGAGCATGATGACAGCCAGCGGCGTTCGGCAAAGACATTGCGCACCGTCGATACCCTGAATATCGCGTCGTTCGAGCGGGTCAAATATAAAGGCGCGGCAAAGGAGCGGATCGGCTCCTGGAAAAAACAGCACAGCGAGCAAAATGAAGCCCTCAACGCCGCGGTAAATAAGGCGCGTGAACGCGTTGAGGAAGATAACCCGGTAATGTTCACCCTGCCGGGGAGCCAGATCCCGGAGGGGAAGCAGGTGCTGGTGCTGGAGGATCTGGTGCTGCCGCATGTGCCAGTTCCTCCGCTCAACTGGCGGATGGACGGACCGATGCGCGTGGCGTTAAAGGGACCGAACGGCTGCGGTAAATCGACGCTGTTAAAAATCCTCCTCGGCGAGATTGCCCCCCGTTCGGGTACCTGTAAGGTTTCAGTCAGCTGCGCCTATCTCGACCAGCATCTGTCCCGGCTCGATCTTTCGCAGTCGGTCATGACGCATCTCAACCTGGGTCATACGCCTCTGGAAGAGGGGGTATTGCGAACCCGTCTGGCGCAGCTTCAACTGGGTGCCGACAAAGTTTCGCTCCCGCTGGCGGAACTCAGCGGCGGCGAGCGTCTTAAGGCCGCCCTGGCCTGCGTGCTGTGGCGCGCGGAGGCCACGCAGCTTCTGCTGCTGGATGAACCGACTAACCATCTGGATCTGGCCTCGGTCCAGGCCATTGAAGCGGCGCTGGCCAATTTCCCCGGGGCTCTGCTGGTGGTATCACACGATGAGGCGTTTTTAAGAGGCTTAACGTTAACGCATGAATGGGTGTGGGAAGAGGCGGGCTGGCGTTGTGAGAGCCTTTAAACACAAGCCCCCGCAGAGGCGGGGGCGTTCAAACTTGACTACGCTATCTGTTTGCTGAGTGCAGGGTTGGCCTGAATCAGGCGCATCAGCCTTAACTCGGTTGGGGTGGGTTTCTCACGTTTTGACTCCCACTCCTGCACCATAGCCACGCTGACACCCATCGCTCTGGCGAATTCTTCGGTTTTCAATCCTGTCCCTTTGCGCAATTGCTCATATTCTGTAAAGGGATTGGATTTTTGTTGCAGGCTAATCGTCTGCGGTACATCTTTAAAAATGATCTGTTCCAGGCTGCTCAGCAGCTCAAACTCAGGATCTTTATATTCCATTGAGGACTCCTCTTAAATCTCACATCGTGATCAAGAACATCAGAGAGCCAGTTAAGAATAGTCCCTAATACCAACCCAGGATCGTCACGGGTGTGATTAATCGTGCGGTAACGATCGCTTTATCCGATTCAGCAATATGGATAGTTATGCTAATTCCCTGATTAGTCATATGTCGGCTTCGTCAGGTATTTTTTTGTAAATGGTAAGAAATAAATCGGCAATAGCCGTTTTGCATGAAAAGAGTATCTTGCAAGGCTGACCTGGACTATCCTTGTCAGCGTCGGGCACGCGTGTGCCGGTGTGCGCTTTTTTGGGTGAAAGGAGTAATAAAATGGCGACAGGAAAGTCCTGCTCTCGCTGGTTTGCGCCTATTGCGGCGTTGTTGATGGTTGTTAGCCTGAGTGGGTGTTTTGATAAAGAAGGCGATCAGCGCAAAGCGTTTATCGATTTTCTACAGAATACAGTGATGCGCAGCGGCGAGCGGTTGCCGACGCTGACTGCGGATCAGAAAAAACAGTTTGGCCCCTTCGTGTCCGATTACGCCATTCTTTATGGTTATTCACAGCAGGTGAGCCAGGCGATGGATTCCGGAATTCGTCCCGTGGTGGATAGCGTGAACGCCATCCGCGTTCCGCAGGATTATATGACGCAGCGCGAACCGCTTCGCCAGTCCAACGGTGCGCTTGGCGTGCTGAGCCAGCAGTTGCAGAATGCGAAAATGCAGGCTGACGCGTCACGTTCTGCGCTGAAGCAGGGCGACGATCTCAAACCGGTCTTCGACAAAGTGTATGAGAAAGTGGTGACCAAGCCTTCTGAAGCGCTGCAACCGCTGATTCCGGCCGCGCAAATCTTCACGCAGCAGCTGGTTCAGGTGGGTGACTTTATCGCCCAGCAGAATACGCAGGTGAGCTTTGTTGCCAACGGCATTCAGTTCCCGACCTCGCAGCAGGCAAGCCAGTACAATACGCTGATTGGGCCGCTGGCCTCCCAGCATCAGGCCTTTAGCCAGGCCTGGAGTGCCGCCGTCACGGCCACAGAATAAACCGAAAAAACCCTGCTCCCGGCGGGGTTTTTTTTATGCTTATCGAAAATAACGCTTGTCATTCTTCTACCACATCGGTATAACTATCTCCGTCGGTTTGTTACACAGACCTAAAGCAGTTTAGTAAAGCAGTCCAGATTGTTATCCATAGATACCCTTCGTTGTGACCCTTCCTTCATCGCTTAAAAATCTGTAACGCAATCCATCAAGCCGGAAGGCTCAATATATTTGTTAATAAGGTAATTTCTATGTCTGCTAAAATGACTGGTCTGGTAAAATGGTTCAACGCTGATAAAGGTTTCGGCTTCATCACTCCTGACGATGGCTCAAAAGACGTGTTCGTACACTTCTCTGCTATCCAGAACGATGGCTACAAATCTCTGGATGAAGGTCAGAAAGTTTCCTTCACCATCGAAAGCGGCGCTAAAGGCCCAGCAGCTGGTAACGTTGTAAGCCTGTAAGCTTCCAACCCAGTAGCACAAAATTCAAAAACCCGCCTTCTGGCGGGTTTTTTCGTTTCTATCGTTGCACCTGCGGGTTCACGCAGTTTATCTCCACCTTTCCGCTAAGGGCGGCGATGAGATTATCGACCGCAGTGGCCGCCATGCTGTAGCGCGTCTCATGGGTGGCTGAGCCGATGTGCGGCAGCGCAACCACGTTAGGCAGCGAAAGCAGCGGGGAATCCACCGGCAGCGGCTCCTGCTCAAAGACGTCCAGACCTGCTGCATGGATCTCACCGTTCTGCAGGGCCTCAATCAGCGCCTTCTCATCCACCACCGGGCCGCGACCCGCGTTGATGAAAATGGCTGACTGCTTCATTTTCTTAAACGCCTCTTTGCCAATCAGATGGCGCGTTTCGTCCGTCAGCGGCAGAACCAGGCAAACAAAATCAGCTTCCTGCAGCAGGATATCCAGCTCGCAGTAGCGCGCGTTGAAGCGTTCTTCGGCTTCACCGTGATGGCGACGCGCGTTATACAGAATCGGCATGTTGAAGCCAAAATGCGCGCGCTGCGCCAGCGCCAGCCCGATACGCCCCATGCCAACAATGCCCAGCGTTTTGCCGTGAACGTCCACGCCGAACCAGTCCGGACCAATGCTTTTTGTCCATTCGCCCGCTTTCACGCGCCCGGCGACTTCCACCACGCGACGCGCCGTGGTGAGTACCAGCGCCATCAGCGTGTCGGCCACGGTTTCCGTCAGGGCATGTGGCGTATGCATCAGCAGGATCTTGCGGGCATTAAGGGCGTCCACATCGAAGTTGTCGTAACCCACGGAAACGGTAGAGGTAGCACGAAGCTTCGGCATTTTCTCCAGCAGGGCGACATCCACTTTCTCGCTTGAACCCAGCAGGCCTTCGGCGCTGGCGAACGCTTCGGCGTGCTGCGCCACGGTTTCCGGGCTCAGGTTCTTCACCTGCGTGACGGTGAAGTGTTCTTCAAGACGTTTCTGCAGATCTTCCGGCAGTGCTTTATACAAAATGACGGACGGCTTCATGCTAATCTCCGTTGATTTTTAAGGGTTCAGGCGTGGCGAGCGCCGACAGGGTGTTGTTGATTATTAGCAGGCTTAACAATCAGAGTAAGCCACACGGAGGCGAAAAGCGCCACCCCCATAAAGATGTACGATGCGGACGGACTGCCTGTGGCACCGTTCAGGTAACCGACGAACCAGGAGCCGCAGAACGAACCCAGCGCACCCATACTGTTAATCAGCGCCATCGCGCCACCCGCCACGTTACGCGGCAGCATTTCCGGGATGATGGCAAAGAACGGACCGTACGGGGCGTACATGGCGGCACCTGCAATGACCAGCAGGGCGTAAGAGGCCCAGAAGTGATTCGCGCCGACGGCCCAGGAGCCAATGAACGCAAAGGCAGCGATCAGCAGCAGCGGCCAGACAAACAGCTTACGGTTCTGCAGCTTATCCGATGCCCATGATGCGACGATCATGGCGATGGTCGCGGCCAGATACGGTACGGAAGAGAGCCAGCCCACTTCTACCATGCCGAGGTTTTCGCCGCCGCTGCGGATAATCGACGGCAGCCACAGCACAAAGCCGTACACGCCAATGCTCCAGGTAAAGTACTGCGCGCAGAGCAGGATCACGTTGCGCGAGCGGAAGGCTTCACCGTAGTTGCGAACCGCCTTCAGACCTTGCTGTTCTTTATCCAGCTGCGCCTGCAGCGCCGCTTTTTCATCTTCGGAAAGCCATTTCGCCTGGGCAGGTTTATCTTTCACCAGCACCCACCAGCAGAATGCCCAAATTACAGCCGGGACCCCTTCGATGATAAACATTTCGCGCCAGCCGAAGGACTGGATCAGGTAGCCAGACACCACCGACATCCACAGCACCGTTACCGGGTTACCGAGGATCAGGAAGGTATTCGCGCGCGAGCGTTCAGATTTGGTAAACCAGTTGCTGATGTAGATCAGCATCGCCGGCATAACCGCCGCCTCAACGACGCCGAGGATAAAGCGAATGGCGGCCAGGGCAGGAATATTGTTCACCACGCCGGTCAGTGACGCGCAGGCGCCCCACAGGATCAGGCAGACGAAGATCAGCTTACGCACGCTGCGGCGTTCCGCGTAAATCGCGCCGGGGATCTGGAAGAAGAAGTAGCCCAGGAAGAAAAGGGCACCCAGCAGGGAGGAGATACCTTTGGTGATGCCAAGGTCCTCTGTGATCCCCGCCGCGGACGCGAAGCTGAAGTTGGCACGGTCAAGGTACGCCAGGCTGTACGTGATAAACACGATTGGCATGATGTACCACCAGCGTTTTACTGCATTGGTCGAACTGTTCATAGGCTTGCCTCTGTTGTTGAGGTTGTTACCGCCGTTGTCTGTAGGGTACACGGTGGCTTGTTTTGTTGAGTGCGATTTATGCCCCTCACCCCGGCCCTCTCCCCAAGGGGGAGAGGGTGTTGTAAGTTCCCTCTCCCCTATGGGGAGAGGGTTAGGGTGAGGGGGATGTTTATTCGTTAAGCTCTGCTCGCATTGGTAATCCTTCGCTGTCGCCCTGCACCTGAATGGCCAGCGAGCCAATCTTGTTGCCCCGCGCGACGGCCTGCTGCAGCGTTTTGCCTTCCAGCAGGGCGCTAATCACGCCCACGGCAAAACCGTCGCCCGCGCCGACGGTGTCGACAACGTTCTCAACCTTCACCGCCGCGACCGCGCCCTGTTCGCCGTTGGCCGTCTTAAACCATGCGCCATCGGCACCGGTCTTCAGCACCACCGCTTTTACTCCTTTGTTCAGGTAGAAATCGGCAATGCCTTCCGGCGTGCTTTCGCCGGTCAGGATCATCCCTTCTTTCAGGCCCGGCAGAACCCAGTCCGCTGTGAACGCCAGGCGGTTGAGCTTCTCGACCATTTCCGCTTCGCTTTTCCACAGCACCGGGCGCAGGTTCGGATCGAAAGAGATCGTTTTTCCCTGGGCTTTGAGAGTGGCTGCCGCATGATCCAGCAGCTCATACGAGCTGGCAGACAGCGCAGCCGCCACGCCGCTCAGGTGCAGGTGGCGCGCGGAGGCGAAATAGTCGGCGTGGAAATCCGCTACGGAGAGGTGGCTTGCGGCCGATCCTTTACGGAAATACTCCACGATGGGATCGGTTCCATTTCCGACCTTAGATTTAAGCTGAAAGCCGGTAGGGAAGCGTCCATCAAGGGTGACGCCTGCGGCATCAATACCCTCTTTTTTCAGCGAGTCGAGGACGAAATGGCCAAAGCTGTCGTCCCCCACGCGGCTGACCCAGCCGACGTTCAGGCCGAGACGCGCAAGTCCCGTCGCGACGTTCAGCTCTGCGCCTGCCACGCGCTTGATAAAGTGCTCTACCGCGCTCAGTTCGCCCGTTTCTGTGGCGACAAACATCGCCATAGCTTCGCCGATCGTGATGACATCCAGCGTCTTGTGCATGATTTACTCCTCGCGCAGCAGGTTGACGTAATGGCGGGTAACGGCGGTTAAATCCGTCCCTTCCAGCGGGAACTCGATACCGCGCGGGGCATCGGCAGGCAGCTGGCCGAGCAGATCCAGCCAGCGCGCATCGGCGTGGTCCGGTGCCACGGCGCGGAAGTTGTCTTTATGCGGCACGGCGGCTTTCACGTGGATATAGCTCACCGCAGGGGCCAGGTGACGTGCGGCCTCTTCGGGGGAATCGCCAACCCACAGCCAGTTGCCCATGTCGAAGGTCAGCGTGACGGGGAGCGCCATTTCCCGGCAGGCGGCCTGGAAGCGCTGCATGGGCGCGAGCTGACCGCAGTCGGTCTGATCGTTCTCCACGACCAGTGCCATGCCGCTTGCGTTCAGCAGGCTACGCAGGGCGTCGAGAGGCTGCGCGTCGCGGAAATGGCCCAGGGAAACCTTCAGCCACAGGGCGTTCAGGGTGCTGGCCTCAGAGAGATAGTGGGTCAGGTCCGGGTTGAGGGTGCCGTCGGGCATAAACAGGGCGGCGGGGGCGGAGTAGCACGCCAGCAGGCCGAGCAGCTCAATGGATTCTCCCAGCGCAGGCAGCGCCAGCAGCTCTTCACTGCTGAACAGTTCCCGGCGGATCTCCACGCCGTCTGCCCCTGCGCCTGCAATCACGGGCAGCATTGCCCGCTGACCGCCTGCCTGTCGCACCTGTTCCGCACCGTACGCGGCGGTGACCACCATAATTTTCCTGCCCATCTTCGGACTCCATCGCAACATATCAATACTATTACGCTAGATGGAACCGGTTCCAAAGAAAAGGTCAGGATGTCGAATTTATGATCGGTATCACAAGGGAAAATTAACGCGCGGTGGAGCCGCGAACGATCAGCTCGCCGGAGAAGACCTGCTCGCGAACGGCATCGCTGGTGCCTTCAATGCGTCGAACCACTTGTTCAACAGCAGAATAGCCAATCTGCCAGGTGGGCTGTTTGAGGGTCGTAATGCCGACGCCCGCCAGCTCAGCCCACTCCAGTTCATCAAACCCCAGCAGACCGATATCGCTGCCCCAGTGCAGGCCAATGCGCTTGAGCGAGCGGGCGACCTGAAGCGTCAGCGCCCCGTTGGCGGAGATAACGGCTTTGCGCATCCCGCGATGGCGAGTGTGGAACTGACGCAGGGTGTTGTCGAGCTGGTCGGCTTCGTGAAGCGGTGTTTCGGCATTTTCGGCGATCACGCCGGGATATCGCTCCAGCGTGGCGCGAAATGCGCTCAGGCGCTCGCGACGGGTGTTGACCATCCCTAACGGTTCACTCAGAAACAGAATGGCCTCGAAGCCCTGTTCGATCAGATGCTCGGTGGCGGTTGTGGCTGCCTGGGTGTTATCCAGACCGACCACATCGCAGGCAAATTCCGGAATTTTACGGTCGATGAGGACCATGGGCAGGGAGGACTGCTGCAGGCGGTTTAAACCCTCTTCCCGCATGCCCACGGCGTTAACCACAATTCCTTCGACCTGGTAGCTGCGCAGCAGATCGAGGTAATGCAGCTCCTGGTCGACTTCGTTGTTGGTATTACAGACCAGCGGCGTGAAACCCTTCTCGCGACAGGCGGCTTCAATACCGCTGAGCACGTTAACGGAATAGGGGTTGGTGATATCGGCGATGATAAGCCCGATAAGGCGGGTGCGACCGCGTTTAAGCCCGCGCGCCATGAGGCTGGGACGGTAGTCGAGATCGGCAATGGCTTGTTCAATACGCGCCAGCAATGCGTCGGACAACAGGTGTTTCTCGCCGTTGAGGTAGCGCGAAATGCTGGTTTTACCGGTTTTGGCGGCTTTCGCCACGTCGCTGATGGTGGCCCGGGCTGGTTTGCTCATCGCTGATTTCCCTGAATTTAGTGTGAATACCTTAGCGGGAAAATCTGGCGAATCAAGTAATTTGCCCGGTGGCGCTGCGCTTACCGGAGGTTGCGGTCTGATGCCCTCACCCCAACCCTCTCCCACGGGAGAGGGTGCAACCACTAAAAACGGCAACGAGCGTTGCCGTTTTGCTTTTACCTACTGCACAGGACTCAACGTAATCTCAACGCGACGGTTCTGCGCTTTGCCTTCCGCCGTGCTGTTGCTGGCGATAGGGTTGGCAGGGCCCATGCCGCTGGTGCGGATGCGGTTCGCTTCAACGCCCTGGGTAATCAGCGAGCTGGCCACGGCGTCGGCGCGCTGCTGGGACAGACGCATGTTCAGATCCTGACTGCCGGTGCTGTCGGTGTAGCCCATCACGTTAACGGCGGTCTTGTTGTACTCTTTCAGCACCATCGCCACGCCGGTCAGGGTGTTCGCGCCCGCCGGTTTCAGCGTCGCGCTGCTGCTGTCGAAGGTCACGTTGTTCGGCATGTTCAGGATGATGTTATCGCCGCTGCGCGTTACGCTCACGCCGGTTCCCTTCATTTTGTCGCGCAGCTTCGCTTCCTGCACGTCCATGTAATAGCCTACGCCGCCGCCCAGTGCTGCGCCCGCCGCTGCGCCAATCAGCGCGCCTTTGCCGCGGTCTTTCTTGGAGGAGGAGAGCGCCCCAACGCCTGCGCCGACCAGCGAGCCGATACCCGCGCCAATGCCGGATTTACCCGCTTCGCGCTCACCGGTGTAAGGGTTGGTTGTGCAGCCAGAAACAGCCAGTGCACCGCTCACCAGAGCGGCAATAACGAGTACGCGTTTTTTCATCTTCTTTCCTTAATCCTTTTTATTCTTTGCCACGGCGAGCGTGGCAGTTGATTATGACGTCCAGATACGGAGAAAATTCCGGGTATAACTCTGAAATTTGTGACAAACCATAAACTGCCTCAGCAAGAAGGCCGTAAAACCTGCACGCAACCAGGAGCGCACGCTTGAGCACCTCAACGAAAACCATTCTGACCGCCGCCCACTGGGGGCCGATGCTGGTCGAAACCGATGGCGAAAATGTCCTGTCGTCCCGCGGGGCACTGCCAACACAACATCCCAACTCGTTACAGACCGTCGTTCGCGATCAGGTGCATAGCAAAACGCGCGTGCGCTGGCCGATGGTGCGTAAAGGTTTTCTGGCCTCGCCGGACAAGCCTCAGGGTATTCGCGGTCAGGATGAGTTTGTTCGCGTGAGCTGGGATGACGCGCTGGCGCTGATCCACGCCCAGCACAGGCGCATTCGCGACAGTTACGGTCCGTCGTCCATTTTCGCCGGGTCGTACGGCTGGCGTTCTAACGGCGTGCTGCATAAGGCCTCGACGCTGCTGCAGCGCTACATGAGCCTGGCGGGAGGCTATACCGGCCATCTGGGGGATTACTCCACCGGCGCGGCGCAGGCGATCATGCCGTACGTCGTGGGCGGGAACGAAGTGTACCAGCAGCAGACCAGCTGGCCGCTGGTGCTGGCGCATACCGACGTGGTGGTGCTGTGGAGCGCTAACCCCCTCAACACGCTGAAAATTGCCTGGAATGCCAGCGACGAGCAGGGCATTGGGTATTTCGACGCGCTGCGCAATAGCGGCAAGCGCATCATCTGCATTGACCCAATGCGCTCTGAAACCATGGATTTCTTCGGCGACAGCGCCGAGTGGATAGCCCCGCATATGGGCACCGACGTGGCGATGATGCTGGGTATCGCCCATACGCTGGTTGAAAACGGCTGGCACGACGTCGAATTCCTGACGCGCTGTACCACCGGCTTCGATAAATTTGCCGACTACCTGACGGGCCAATCCGATGGGGTAGCGAAAACGGCAGAGTGGGCGGCAGAGATTTGCGGCGTTCCAGCTACGAAAATCCGCGAACTGGCAGCGTTATTCCATAAAAATACCACGATGTTAATGTCTGGCTGGGGAATGCAGCGCCAGCAGTTTGGCGAGCAAAAACACTGGATGCTGGTCACCCTTGCCGCAATGCTTGGGCAGATCGGCACGCCGGGCGGGGGTTTTGGTCTCTCCTATCACTTTGCGAACGGCGGTAACCCAACGCGTAAAGCGGCGGTGCTGGCGTCTCTGCAAGGCTCGGTGCAGGGCGGCGTGGATGCCGTGGATAAAATCCCGGTGGCGCGGATTGTTGAAGCCCTGGAAAACCCCGGCGGTTTTTATCAGCACAACGGTCTGGACCGCCACTTCCCGGATATTAAATTTGTCTGGTGGGCGGGCGGGTCGAACTTCACGCACCATCAGGATACCAATCGCCTGATCCGCGCCTGGCAAAAGCCGGAGCTGGTGGTGATCTCAGAGTGCTTCTGGACCGGCTCGGCTAAGCATGCAGATATCGTGCTCCCGGCGACCACCTCGTTTGAGCGTAACGATCTCACCATGACCGGCGACTACAGCAACCAGCATATGGTCCCGATGAAGCGCGTTGTCGCCCCGCGCGATGAGGCGCGTGATGATTTTGACGTGTTTGCTGAACTGAGCGAGCTGTGGGAAGCGGGCGGTCGCGAGCGTTTTACCGAAGGGAAAAGCGATCTGCAATGGCTGGAGACCTTCTACCAGATTGCCGGACAGCGCGGCGCGGCGCAGGGCGTGACACTTCCGCCCTTTGCTGAGTTCTGGGAGGCGAACCAGATCGTCGAGATGCCGGAGAGCGAACAGAACGCGAAGTTTGTCCGTTTTGCCGATTTCCGCCGCGACCCGGAGAACAACCCGCTGAAAACCGAGAGCGGAAAGATCGTGATCCACAGCGAGCGCATCTCCAGCTTTGGCTATGCCGACTGCCCGCCACACCCTATGTGGCTTGAGCCGGACGAGTGGCACGGCAACGCCCAGCCGGAACAGCTGCAGGTATTGTCAGCGCATCCCGCGCACCGTCTGCACAGCCAGCTTAACTATACCTCCCTGCGCGAGCAGTATGCGGTCGCCGGGCGAGAGCCGATTACGCTGAACACCCTCGATGCGAAAGCCCGCGGGATTGCGGACGGCGACGTGGTGCGCGTCTGGAACTCGCGCGGGCAGGTGCTGGCAGGGGCGGTGGTGAGCGACGGGATTAAACCGGGCGTGATCTGCATTCATCAGGGCGCATGGCCCGACCTTGAGCCCGCCGAAGGCGGTATCTGTAAAAACGGGGCGGTTAACGTGCTGACCAAAGATCTCCCCAGCTCGAAGCTGGGGAACGGTTGCGCAGGGAATACGGCCCTGGCCTGGGTCGAGAAATATCAGGGACCCGCGCTTACCTTAACGGCGTTTGATCCGCCTGCCAGCTCATGATCCACGTCGGGTGCTGAGTGTCATCCTGCCAGGCGCTGTCTTCAATGCGAAAGCCCTGAGCATGGTAGAAATTCACCGCCCGGACATTTTTCTGGTACACCTCCAGCGTTAAGTGCGGGAAGCGCTGTTGAACATGGTTCAGCAGCGCGCGCCCGATGCCTTTCCCGATGCATGACGGTGCGACAAACAGCGCGCCGACAAACTGAGACTGCATTACGCTGATAAATCCGCAAGGTTCGCCGTCCTGTTCCCAGACCCAGGTTTCCGCCGACGGCAGGTAAACGTCCCGCACCATGGCCTCGTTCTCTTTCCAGTAATCCGGCTCGATAAACGGATGCGCTTCTGTGGTGCTTTCAAGCCACAGGCTCAGAAGCGGCGTGGTATTCTCACTTTGCCATTTGCGGATCATGATGGCCTCCCGGATGACAGAAGCAGCCGGTAACGTGGTCGTTGACCAGGCCACAGGCCTGCATAAAGGCGTAGCAGATGGTGGAGCCGACAAACTTAAAGCCGCGTTTTTTCAGGGCCTTCGAGAGCGCATCCGAGGCCGGGGTCGAGGCCGGGATTTCCGCGAGCGTGGCGGCCTGGGTAACCTGCGGATCGTTGTTCACAAACGTCCAGACAAAATCTGAGAACGATTCGCCGTTTTGTTCCATCGCCAGGTAAGCGCGTGCGTTACCGATGATGGCCTGGATTTTACCGCGATGGCGGATGATGCCGGCATCCTGCACCAGGCGTTCCACGTCCTCGTCGGTCATGGCGGCGACGGCGACAGGATCGAACTGGTGGAAAGCGTTACGGTAGTTTTCGCGTTTCTTCAGTACCGTAATCCACGATAACCCCGCCTGCTGGCCCTCGAGGCAGATCATCTCAAAGAGTTTTTTGCCATCCGTTTCCGGCACGCCCCATTCCCGATCGTGATAGTCGATATAAAGCTGATCCTGGCTTACCCAACCGCAACGTTCCATCCGTCATCTCCCTTATTGATACTGATTTCGCAAAATTTTCTTTCTGACTGGCTTGACGTGTTTACTATAAAGACAATAGTTAATACAGGGCTATAAGCTCTTCCTGAATAACGACAAATATCGCCGAATTCGGCTCTCTCTGGGGTCGCGTTGATGATGATAAAAAAAATCAGTGGTCGCCATGCTGCTTCTGGCCTGGTGGGAATTTCAGCCTGCCTGTTTTTTTGTAATACAGCGTCTGCCTGGCAACAGGAATATATCGTTTCAGACGCCCAAAATAATACGGCGGAACGCTATACATGGGACGCGGATCACCAACCGCGTTATGAGGATATTCTGGCTGAGCGTATTCAGTCTTCGCAAAATGCGCCAGGTCTTGCCCTGAATATACCGTCTGGTAGCACGACGGAGGGGGCGATGAGCGTGGGCTGGAATTTTCCGGTTTCAGCGCGCATCACTACCGGCCCGGTAGTAGCGTGGCGGTACGACGGCACGGCTCCCATGATGATCAACGAGTTTGGTGATAGCGCGTCGACGCAGGGGCTCACCGACCCGCTCTGGCATGCCAGCGTCAGCACGCTGGGGTGGCGCGTAAATACCCAGTACGGCGATCTTCGTCCCTGGGCGCAGATCAGCTATAACCAGCAGTTTGGTGAAAACCAGTGGAAATCGCAGTTTGGCATGCCGCAAACGCCAGCCCCTGCCCAAAACGGGAGCTGGATGGACGTCACCGTGGGAACGGATATTCCATTCAATACGCACATGGCGGCCTATGCGTCGCTGGCTCAGGGGGAGCACGCCACCACCGGTGAGGAGTTTTTGTATACCCTCGGCGTTAGCGCGAATTTCTAGCGTTGTTACTTTTTTAAACGTTACGATAACATCTCGAATGCAATAACCACGGGCTTTACAGCGATAGCGGGTACTAACACGTCGTCGCTTTATTCCCGGGCCAGGCCATTCATTCCCGATTCCAGGCATTTCATTCCGTTCCGCCTGCATTTCATGCCGTTTTCCCCCAGGCGTATTAAGGTTTTGTTTATCGTTGTCCTCAGCGACTTCCTTAATTTCTCTTGCAGGACAACTGCCATGAACACATCAACTTATAACCGCACGCGCTGGCTCACGCTCTTTGGCACCATCGTCACCCAGTTTGCGCTGGGGTCGGTCTATACCTGGAGCCTGTTTAACAGCGCGCTTTCCGACAAACTCGGCGCACCGGTCAGCCAGGTTGCGTTCTCCTTTGGTCTGCTGAGCCTGGGTCTGGCGATTTCGTCTTCCGTCGCGGGCAAGCTGCAGGAGCGTTTTGGCGTGGAGCGTGTGACCATGGCGTCCGGCATACTGCTGGGTCTGGGCTTTTTCCTGACGGCGCATTCCAGCAACCTGATGATGCTGTGGCTAAGCGCCGGCGTGCTGGTGGGGCTGGCGGATGGCGCAGGTTACCTGCTGACCCTGTCAAACTGCGTGAAGTGGTTCCCGGAGCGTAAAGGCTTAATCTCCGCATTCGCCATCGGCTCCTATGGCCTGGGCAGCCTCGGGTTCAAATTTATCGACTCCCACCTGCTGGCGTCCGTTGGCCTCGAAAACACCTTTATGATCTGGGGCGCAATCGTGCTGGTGATGATTCTGTTCGGCGCCACGCTGATGACCGATGCGCCGCAGCAGGAGGTCAAATCCGTTAACGGCGTGGTGGAGAACGACTTCACCCTCGCACAGTCCATGCGTAAGCCGCAGTACTGGATGCTGGCGGTGATGTTCCTGACGGCCTGCATGAGCGGTCTGTATGTGATCGGCGTGGCGAAGGATATCGCGCAGGGGATGGTGAAGCTGGATGTGGCCACGGCGGCCAATGCGGTAACCGTGATCTCCATCGCGAACCTCTCCGGTCGCCTGGTGCTCGGGATTCTGTCTGACAAAATTGCCCGCATCCGCGTGATTACGATTGGGCAGGTGGTTTCGCTGGTCGGCATGGCGGCGCTGCTGTTCGCTCCGCTGAATGAAGCCACCTTCTTCGCGGCGATTGCCTGCGTGGCCTTTAACTTCGGCGGCACCATTACCGTCTTCCCGTCGCTGGTGAGCGAGTTCTTTGGCCTGAACAATCTGGCGAAAAACTACGGCGTGATCTATCTGGGCTTCGGGATCGGCAGTATCTGCGGCTCGCTGATTGCCTCCCTGTTCGGCGGGTTCTACGTGACCTTCTGTGTGATATTTGCCTTGCTGATTATCTCCCTGGCGCTGTCGACCACGATTCGCCAGCCGCAGCGCGAAGTATTTAAAGAAGCGCATGCATAACGTATGACATGCCAAACATAAAGCGCCCACCGGGCGCTTTTTTTTGATTTAGCACAAATGCATAATTAATTCTCGCCCGAGACACGTTAAATAAAGAGGGTGAATCATTTGAGTGATTTATAGATTGCCAAAAACAATATATAAATTATATTGGTTTATTCCTAATAAAAGAGAGGTTTATACGGACTCTCTTATATCATTATGAATTTACTTAGTTTTAATTTTGGCTAACAATCAGCTTCATTTATTCTAATTTTAAAATCCAAATTCCCGTCTATATACTCCATTTCCTCACAGAATGCAGATTATTCCTAAGGATGCGTTCTGTCATCTACCGTCATAAATGGAGTTTTTAATGAAAAAGGTTATTTTTGCACTGTCTGCTTTCGCTGTAGTTTCCACTTCTGCTTTCGCGGCTGAATCTGGTGACGGCACCGTTAAATTTACCGGTGAAATCGTTGACGCGCCATGCGTAGTTTCTACTGACTCTCAGAACCAGGAAGTTGTGCTGGGTCAGGTTAAGAAATCTGTCTTCAAAGCGGTTGGCGACAAGTCTGTTTCCAAGCCATTCCAGATCAAACTGGAAGACTGCGACATCACCTCTAAAACCAAAGTTAACGTGAGCTTTGCAGGCGTGGCTGACGCAGACAATGCGAAACTGGTTTCTGTTAATACTGAAGCAGGCGCTGCAACTGGCGTGGGCATCGGTATCTATGACAACAGCAATACTGCTGTTGATATGAACACCGGTAAATCCACCACCACCCTGGCTGCTGGCCAGACAGTGCTGTACTACACCGCTAACTACGTTGCGACCAAAGCTGCTGTAACCACTGGTTACGGTAACGCAGAAGTCGACTTCAACCTGTCCTACGAATAATCGACTTTTCGTCAGTAACAGACCATCACAATGGCAACGGAAACCCCGTTGCCATTTTTTCCAGCGGAGTCTCAGGGAGAGAAGCATGAACCGCTCACGTTTGATATCTTGCGCAGCACTGGCGCTGGCGCTGATTTCACAAAACTGTTTTGCAGGCGGCGTGGCATTAAGCAGCACGCGTGTTATTTATGACGGCAGCAGAAAGGAAGCTTCTCTGACGGTCAATAACAAAAGCACCACGGATGAATTCCTTATTCAGTCATGGATTGATGATGTTAACGGTAATAAAAAGACGCCGTTTATCATCACCCCACCTTTATTTAAATTAAGCCCGACGAAAAATAACGTCTTACGTATTGTGAATACCGCTAATACGTTACCGCAGGATCGTGAGTCCGTTTACTGGGTTAACGTGAAAGCAATTCCTGCCAAAAGTGAAAATGCCGAAGGTAAAAACGTGCTGCAGATTGCCGTGCGTACCCGCTTAAAACTGTTCTATCGCCCGGCTGGCCTGAAAGGCAACAGCATGGACGGCTGGAGCAAACTGAAGTTTACCAGCGCAGGGGCTAACCAGATCAAAGTTGAAAACCCATCTGCCTTTAACCTCACTTTTAATAAATTTTATGCCAACGGCCGTGATATTGAAAAAGCGGGAATGGTTCCAGCTAAAGGCTCGTTGAATATTGAACTGCCAGCCGGCACCGGCAAGGTAAACGAAGTCAAATACAACATTATTAATGACTTCGGTACGGCTGGCGACATGCTGACTCAGCGCGTTAATTAATACGTTTTGAAGGTTTATTACTATGCCATGGACGCATCTTCCTCTGGTCAATAAGACCCCGCGTTTCCCCCTGTCCGCGCTCGCGCTGATGGTTGCGGGCACGCTCCCCGCGTATGCGGGAACATTTAACCCGCGCTTTTTGGAAGATGTGCCGGGTATTGACCAGCACGTTGACCTTTCAATGTATGAATCCAGTAAAGCCGAACAGCTGCCGGGTAAATACCGCGTGTCGGTGGTGGTCAACGATAAAAAAATGGAGTCTCGCACCCTGGAGTTTAAGGCGGCGACCGAGGCCCAGCGCGCGAAAATGGGTGAAACCCTGGTGCCGTGCTTAAGCCGCGTGCAGCTTGAAGAGATGGGCGTGCGAATCGAGAGTTTTCCTGCGCTGAAAATGGCGCCGCCGGAAGCGTGCGTGGCCTTTGACGACATTATCCCTCAGGCTGCCAGCCACTTCGATTTTGCTGACCAGACGCTGGTCATGAGCTTCCCGCAGGCAGCGATGAAGCAGACGGCGCGCGGTACGGTACCGGAGTCCCAGTGGGACGAAGGGGTGAACGCCCTGCTGCTGGATTATAACTTCTCCGGCAGCAACGCCAGCTATGACGCGCACGACAGTGATACCAGCTACAACAGCGACAGCTACTATCTGAACCTGCGCAGCGGTATGAACCTGGGCGCGTGGCGCTTACGTAACTACAGCACCTGGACAAGAAACGACGGCAACAACAAGTGGGATAACATCGGCACATCCTTAAGCCGCGCCATTGTGCCGCTGAAATCACAGCTGACGCTGGGGGACACCTCCACGTCCGGTGATATTTTTGACAGCGTTCAGATGCGCGGTGCGCAGTTAACCTCCGACGAAGAGATGCTGCCTGACAGCCAGCGCGGGTTTGCGCCGGTGATCCGCGGTATTGCCAAAAGTAACGCCGAAGTGACCGTTGAGCAGAACAACTACGTTATCTACCGTACGTTTGTTCAGCCGGGTGCGTTTGAAATTAATGACCTGTACCCCACCTCAAACAGCGGCGACCTGACGGTTACTATTAAAGAAGCGGATGGCAGCGAGCAGAAGTTCGTTCAGCCGTTCTCCGCGGTGGCGATCCTCCAGCGTGAAGGCCATCTGAAGTACAGCCTCTCCGCAGGGGAATACCGTGCGGGTAACTATGACAGCGCCGAGCCGAAGTTCGGGCAGCTGGATGCCATGTACGGTCTGCCGTACGGCTTTACCGTTTACGGCGGGTCGATCTTCTCTGACGACTATTACTCGCTGGCGGGGGGTTTAGGTAAAAATTTCGGTTACATCGGTGCGGTCTCCATCGACGTGACCCAGGCGAAAAGCAACCTGGCCAACGATGAGAGTTCCGAAGGTCAGTCTTACCGCTTCCTCTACTCCAAGAGCTTTAACAGCGGTACCGATTTCCGCCTGCTGGGTTACAAGTATTCGACCAGCGGCTACTACACCTTCCAGGAAGCGACGGATGTACGCAGCGATGCGGATAGCTCGTATAGCCAGTATCACAAGCGTAGCCAGATCCAGGGCAACGTGACGCAGCAGCTGGGCACCTGGGGCTCGGTCTATTTTAACGTCACGCAGCAGGACTACTGGAACGATGAAGGTAAACAGCGCTCGCTGAACGCCGGTTATAACGGCCGTATTGGCCGCGTGAACTACAGCGTTGCCTACACCTGGACGAAAAGCCCGGAGTGGGATGAGAGCGATCGCCTGCTGTCATTCTCCCTCTCCATTCCATTGGGACGCATGTGGAGTAACTACCACCTCACGACCGATCAGCATGGCCGCACCAACCAGCAGCTGGGCGTCAGCGGTACCGCGCTGGAAGACCGCAACCTGAACTATAGCGTGCAGGAAGGCTATGGCAGCAACGGTGTGGGTAACAGCGGCAGCGTGAACCTGGATTACCAGGGCGGCGTGGGTAGCGCCAGCATGGGTTACAACTACAACCGCGACGGACAGCAGGTGAACTACGGTCTGCGCGGCGGCGTGATTGCCCACAGCGAAGGCATTACGCTTTCTCAGCCGCTGGGCGAATCCATGGCCATTATCTCCGCGCCGGGCGCGCGCGGTGCGCACGTCATTAACAATGGCGGTGTGGAAGTGGACTGGATGGGTAACGCGGTCGTGCCTTACCTCACTCCGTACCGTGAGACGGAAGTCTCACTGCGAAGCGACAGCCTCAACAGCAAGGTTGACCTGAATACGGCGTCCGTCAACGTGGTGCCGACGCGCGGCGCGATTGTCCGTGCCCGCTTTGATACCCGCGTGGGCTACCGCGTGCTGATGAATCTGACGCAGGCTGACGGCAAACCGGTGCCGTTTGGTGC
This sequence comes from Enterobacter asburiae, assembly GCF_024599655.1. NCBI lineage: Bacteria > Pseudomonadati > Pseudomonadota > Gammaproteobacteria > Enterobacterales > Enterobacteriaceae > Enterobacter > Enterobacter asburiae. Next base: position 4,674,521 of record NZ_CP102247.1, on the reverse strand, counting down.
TACCGCTACGCTTCTGGACACCAAGAAAGAGTCCAGCAGCATCGTCGGGGAAGACGGACAGCTTTATATCAGCGGGATGCCAGAGAAAGGCGCGCTGCAGGTGAATTGGGGTAAAGGCCAGGCACAGCAATGCCGCGTGGCGTTTACGCTGCCAGAACAACAGGATAATGCCGGCGTGGTGATGGCGAATGCCGTCTGCCGGTAACAGGGAAGGATAGGATTATGTTGAAAAAGATGATGATGTTTGCTGGCCTGCTGGGCGGGTCAGCGCTGTTTTCCGGTCAGGCAACGGCGGCGGCGGACTGGGGGCCATGCTTCCCAGTCAATGGAACTCAGATTTTCACAACCAGTTTTGATCATACGATCACTGATACATCTAAAAACGCAAGTGGTACGGCTGTTGATAACTTCTATACATGGCGTTTAGGTACGACATATAACGGGACGTGTGAATGTCCAGCGGAAGCCGACCGAACAACGCCATATCCGCCAGAATATTATAAAACTACAAGTGATTTACCAAAAGGTGATGTGGTGGCTGGTAAGCAATATTACACTATAAATAAGTATCTTGGGATTGCTGCATCAGTTTATGTACATAACAATAATTATGTAGATGTACCTTTCTCGGATGTATCTAATAAAGCAAATAATGGCACAACAGACTGTGTATCAGGTAGTTATACCAGTGGTGCTCGCGGAAAATTAAGCTTGTATATCATTCATCCTTTTGTTGGTGAGCAAATTATTCCTCAGGTAAAAGTAGTATCGATGTTCGGAACTAAGAAGCCTGGTCTATACGGATCGCAGGCATTGGCTGATGTATATGTAAGTGGTCGAGTTGTTGTCCCTCAGGGCTGTGAACTATCCACCGGCAGTACCCTTGAAATCCCGTTTGGTGAATTCCAGGCGCATGACTTTAAGGACCGCAAAGGGCAAATGCCCACAGGTGCCGCGTCCATTACCAAAGAGCTGCAATTCAAATGCACCAATATTTCGGATGGCGTAAAAATCTATCTGCATATTGAAGGCACGCCTAACGAGAACGACAGCAATGCTATTAGCATGGGTAACCCTGATATCGGTGCCATTATCAAAGGCGAAAGCGGCAACGTACTGATCCCAAACAGCGTCGCGTTTGAGCAGGAAATGAGCGTGTCAGAACTGGTGGATGATACCCACCGCGTCGCGTCTACTAAACTGACCTTCGAACCGATTAGCACCACCGGTAAAATGCCGACCACGGGTGACTACGAAGGCATCGCCACCCTGCGTATTGATGTGGAGTAACGACAATGAAAATCATCAATGCCTTAGCGGGCTGTGGATTGCTTGTTTCAACGGTCGCGATGGCGACACCGCTGAACATCGGTTCTGCGGGGGATGTGCATTTCACCATTAGCATCCGCCAGGGGACCTGTGAACTGGAAAAAGACAGTATCGACGTTGACATGGGATCGGTCGTCTTACAAAAACCGGTGCGCGTTGGTAAGGAGTTAAACCAGCAAAGCTTCTCGATTGGTCTGAAAAACTGCGCGGACGTTGCGCGCGCCTATGTGACGATGGACGGAACGGCGGATTCAACCAATCAGGATCTTTTCGCCCTCGACAGCGGTGGCGCTACGGGGGTTGGGCTGAAGATTCAAACGAAAAGTGGCGTGCAGCAGTATCCGGTCAGTACCAATACTACGCCGGTTGAACATTCCATCTGGTTTGATGGTACGAACAAGCTGAACTATATCGCCAGCTACGTTCCGGTGAAAACCGACGCCACCGTCGGCGCGGCGAATGCGACGGTGAATTTTAGCGTCGTATACGAGTAATAACGAAGGGCCAGTTCGCTGGCCCTTTTCCCTTTTTACGGGGCCTTATCAGTGGACTTTTTTCTTCGCGATCTGATTTTTTGTAAAAATCTTCATCGATCACACTCTCTGCTGCCACTTTTTATTACCGCTGTGGTCTACTTATCGCGGTTGTAGACGTTTCTGATAACGGTTTCTCCCGCACCTACTTACTCTGTCTGCTTTCTCCATGAGATTCGACGGGTTTTTATACCCCTTCCCCCAGGGTTGTTTGCATGAAATATATTAGGTCTCTTACCCAGCAAAGATTATGTCTGATGCTGGCTGTCTATATCGGTTTGTTTCTGAATGGCGCGGTGCTGTTCAGAAGAGTGGAAGGCTATTTTGAACACCTCACCGTAAGCAATGCAATTTTCGCCGCGATTGAAGTGTTTGGCTCTGTTCTGGCTACCTTTTTCCTGTTACGCCTGCTCTCTCTCTTTGGCCGCCGGACCTGGCAAATTTTGGCCTCGCTGGTGGTGATTATCTCCGCCGCCGCAAGCTATTACATGACCTTTATGAACGTGGTCATTGGCTACGGTATCGTTGCCTCGGTGATGACCACGGATATTGACCTCTCGAAAGAGGTGGTCGGGAAAGGCTTTATCGTCTGGACGATTTTAACCTGTCTGATCCCGCTGTTCTTTATCTGGAGCAATACCTGCCGCTATACGCTGTTACGCCAGCTGCGCACGCGTGGCCAGCGGATCCGCAATATCGTTGTCGTCCTGCTGGCCGGTCTGCTGGTGTGGGCGCCTATCCGCCTGATGGAAACGCAGCAAAAACGCGTTGAAAAAGCGACGGGCGTGGATATGCCAAGCTATGGCGGCGTGGTGGCAAACTCCTATTTGCCGTCTAACTGGCTGTCAGCGTTAGGTCTTTATGCCTGGGCGCAGGCGGATGAATCCAGTGATGTGAAGTCTCTGATCAATCCACTGAAAAAATTCACCTACCAACCGCCAGCCGACGGGATTGATGATACGTACGTCGTCTTTGTCATTGGTGAAACGACGCGCTGGGATCATATGGGCATTCTCGGCTATAACCGGGATACCACGCCAAAGCTGGCGCAGGAAAAGAACCTGGTGGCCTACCGTGGCTACTCCTGCGATACCGCAACCAAGCTCTCGCTGCGCTGCATGTTTGTGCGTGAAGGCGGTGCAAGCGATAACCCGCAACGCACGCTGAAAGAGCAGAACGTGTTTGCCGTGCTGAAGCAGCTTGGGTTTAGCTCTGACCTGTTCGCCATGCAAAGTGAGATGTGGTTCTACACCAACACGCTGGCAGATAACATCGCGTACCGCGAGCAGATTGGCGCCGAGCCGCGTAACCGCGGTAAAAACGTCGACGACATGCTGCTGCTGGAAGAGATGTCGCAATCCCTCAAGAACCATCCACAGGGCAAGCATCTGGTGATTCTGCATACCAAAGGGTCGCATTACAGCTATTACCAGCGCTACACGCGTGATTTCGCGAAGTGGCAGCCGGAGTGCGTGGGCATTAATAAAGACTGCAGCAAGCAGGAGCTGATCAACGCCTACGATAACTCGGTGCTGTATGTGGATACCTTCCTGAGCCGGGTGATCGACCAGCTGCGCGATAAGAAAGCGATTGTGATTTATGCGGCAGACCACGGTGAATCCATCAACGAGAAAGAGCATCTGCACGGTACGCCGCGCAAGCTGGCACCGCCTGAGCAGTTCCGCGTGCCGATGATCATGTGGATGTCGGATAAGTACCTGGAAAACCCGGAGAAGGCGAAGATGTTTGCTCAGCTGAAGAAAGAGGCGGAGATGAAGGTGCCGCGTCGTCACGTTGAGCTGTACGACACCATTATGGGCTGTCTCGGCTATACCTCACCGAACGGTGGGATTAACGAAAACAACAACTGGTGTAAACTCCCTGATAACACCGCAAAAGCCGCGCAGTAGCTGCTCTGGCGAGAATATCGCCAGTTGAATGGCTTTTTGAAAATAAGGGATTGACGGGGGCGCACCTCAGCAGTAAGATGCGCTCCGCATTCGGCGAGTAGCGCAGCTTGGTAGCGCAACTGGTTTGGGACCAGTGGGTCGGAGGTTCGAATCCTCTCTCGCCGACCACATTCTGAAAAGGGCTAACCGCAAGGTTAGCCCTTTTTGCATTATGACCTTATCCCGTCAGAGTATCCAAAACGCCCCTTAGACCTGCTTCTCCCTGCCTGTTAACGATTTTGTGACATAATCCATTGTATTTTTTTATATATAGATTGATCTTTTTTCGCGTTGCTTATGGATAACCTCAGCATTTTTCGCTGTGCGTTTTAACGTTCGCGGTATTTAGTGCTCAGATAATCACCATTCTGCAAGAAAATTTACCCATTCTGAATAAAAGTTAATCACTGATTGTTGCGAAATATGAAGAGAGTTGTGCTGCAAGAGGGCGAGTAGCATAAATTTCCCTGCTGAAAACTGGCGCACATAGTTTTTTTAATCTTTGTTTGCGGTTTCTCACACTCAGCGTAAATCCCCGTCACCTGTATTGACGTTTTCACATTCTGTTGACAGATTGTAGGGCATGAGGGGCATTTCAGGGACGATCTGCGCTGCAACTCAAACGCTCTTCTGAAAGGATTCTCCATCCCTTTAAAGCCTTCGGGCATCACCGACCGGACCGGGTAAAAAATAAATAAAGGTCTGGCGGCGTAACACAACAAAGCAAAACATCACATTGGAGCAGAATAATGAGTATTTCCTTGAAGAAGTCAGGGATGCTGAAGCTTGGTCTGAGCCTGGTGGCTATGACCGTGGCAGCAAGCGTACAGGCAAAAACCCTGGTTTACTGTTCTGAAGGCTCGCCGGAAGGCTTTAACCCACAGCTCTTTACCTCTGGTACGACTTACGACGCAAGCTCTGTACCGATCTATAACCGTCTGGTTGAATTCAAAACCGGTACCACGGAAGTGATTCCGGGTCTGGCCGAGAAGTGGGACGTCAGCGAAGACGGTAAAACCTATACCTTCCACCTGCGCCAGGGCGTGAAGTGGCAGGACAGCAAAGAATTCAAACCAACGCGCGACTTCAACGCCGACGACGTTGTGTTCTCCTTCGACCGTCAGAAAAACGCGCAGAACCCGTACCACAAAGTGTCTGGCGGCAGCTATGAATACTTCGAAGGGATGGGTCTGCCTGACCTGATTGCTGAAGTGAAAAAAGTGGACGATAAAACGGTTCAGTTCGTGCTGACTCGCCCGGAAGCACCGTTCCTGGCTGACCTGGCCATGGACTTCGCCTCAATTCTGTCCAAAGAGTACGCGGACAACATGCTGAAAGCCGGTACGCCGGAGAAAGTCGACCTGAACCCAATCGGTACCGGTCCATTCCAGCTGCTGCAGTACCAGAAAGACTCCCGCATTCTGTATAAAGCGTTCGAAGGCTACTGGGGCACCAAGCCGCAGATCGACCGTCTGGTCTTCTCCATCACGCCTGACGCTTCCGTGCGTTACGCAAAACTGCAGAAAAACGAATGCCAGGTGATGCCGTACCCTAACCCGGCTGACATCGCCCGCATGAAGCAGGACAAGAACATCAACCTGCTGGAGCAGGCTGGCCTGAACGTGGGCTATCTCTCCTTCAACACCGAGAAGAAACCGTTTGATGACGTGAAAGTGCGTCAGGCGCTGACCTACGCGGTGAACAAAGAAGCGATCATCAAGGCCGTTTACCAGGGCGCTGGCGTTGCTGCCAAGAACCTGATCCCACCAACCATGTGGGGCTATAACGACGACGTTAAAGACTACAGCTACGATCCTGAGAAAGCGAAAGCGCTGCTGAAAGAAGCGGGCCAGGATAAAGGCTTTACCGTTGAGCTGTGGGCGATGCCTGTTCAGCGTCCATACAACCCGAACGCACGCCGTATGGCGGAAATGGTTCAGGCTGACTGGGCTAAGGTTGGCGTTCAGGCCAAGATTGTGACCTACGAGTGGGGCGAGTACCTGAAGCGCGCCAAAGCGGGTGAGCACCAGGCGGTAATGATGGGCTGGACCGGTGACAACGGGGATCCGGACAACTTCTTCGCCACCCTGTTCAGCTGCGCGGCGGCGAAAGACGGTTCTAACTACTCTCGCTGGTGCTACAAGCCGTTTGAAGACCTGATCCAGCCGGCGCGTGCGACCGACGATCACAACAAACGTATTGAACTGTACAAACAGGCTCAGGTTGTTATGCACGATCAGGCTCCGGCGCTGATTGTTGCTCACTCCACCGTGTACGAGCCAGTGCGTAAAGAAGTGAAGGGCTACGTGGTTGATCCACTGGGCAAACACCACTTCGAAAACGTATCTGTTGAATAATAAGTAGGGTGTTCTCCCTCTCCCTCTGGGAGAGGGCAGGGGTGAGGGTCGCGCATGCATCCCCTCACCCTAACCCTCTCCCAGAGGGAGAGGGAATTTACATTTGTGAGCAATACAGACGTCACGCCACTGGTCGTGCGTCATCAGAGAGAATCCGGGTTATGTTGCAGTTCATCCTCCGACGTCTGGGACTTGTTATCCCCACGTTTATCGGTATCACCCTTCTCACTTTTGCCTTCGTCCATATGATCCCCGGCGACCCGGTAATGATTATGGCGGGCGAGCGTGGTATTTCCCCTGAGCGCCATGCACAGCTGCTGGCGGAACTTGGTCTCGATAAGCCGATGTGGCAGCAGTACCTCCACTATATCTGGGGCGTATTGCACGGTGATTTAGGGATTTCGCTGAAAAGCCGTCTTCCGGTGTGGGACGAGTTCGTGCCGCGCTTTAAAGCGACACTGGAGCTTGGCGTCTGCGCCATGATTTTCGCCACTGCGGTGGGTATTCCCGTCGGGGTACTGGCTGCCGTCAAGCGTGGCTCTATTTTTGACCATACCGCCGTGGGCCTGGCGCTGACCGGCTATTCCATGCCTATCTTCTGGTGGGGCATGATGCTGATCATGCTGGTATCGGTGCAGCTTAACCTGACACCGGTCTCCGGGCGCGTCAGTGATATGGTCTTCCTGGATGATAGCAACCCGCTCACCGGCTTTATGCTGATTGATACGGCTATCTGGGGCGAAGAGGGCAACTTCATTGATGCCGTGGCGCACATGATCCTGCCTGCCATGGTGCTGGGCACCATTCCTCTGGCGGTGATCGTGCGTATGACCCGTTCATCAATGCTGGAAGTGCTGGGTGAGGATTATATCCGCACCGCGCGCGCCAAGGGCCTGACGCGTATGCGCGTCATCATCGTTCACGCGCTGCGTAATGCCATGCTGCCGGTGGTAACCGTCATCGGTCTCCAGGTGGGGACGTTGCTGGCGGGGGCGATCCTGACCGAAACCATCTTCTCCTGGCCGGGTCTTGGACGCTGGCTGATTGACGCGCTGCAACGCCGTGATTATCCGGTTGTGCAGGGCGGTGTACTGCTGGTCGCGACGATGATTATCCTCGTCAACCTGCTGGTCGATTTGCTGTACGGCGTGGTGAACCCGCGTATTCGTCATAAGAAGTAAGGGACCATCATGTCACAAGTCACTCAAAATAAAGTGGTCGCTGCACCGGTTCCTATGACGCCGCTGCAGGAGTTCTGGCACTACTTCAAGCGCAATAAAGGCGCGGTGGTAGGACTGGTGTATGTCGTAATCATGATCCTGATTGCGGTGTTTGCGAACTTCCTCGCACCGTATAACCCGGCGGACCAGTTTCGCGATGCGCTGCTCGCGCCGCCTGCGTGGCAGGACGGCGGTAGCCTGACGCACCTGCTCGGTACCGATGACGTGGGCCGCGACGTGCTGTCGCGCCTGATGTACGGCGCGCGCCTGTCGCTGCTGGTCGGCTGTCTCGTTGTTGTGTTGTCGCTGATCATGGGCGTTGTACTCGGCCTGGTTGCCGGTTACTTCGGCGGCATCGTTGATAACATCATCATGCGTATCGTCGACATCATGCTGGCGCTGCCAAGCCTGCTGCTGGCGCTGGTGCTGGTGGCGATCTTCGGCCCGTCGATTGGTAACGCCGCGCTGGCGTTGACCTTCGTGGCGCTTCCTCACTACGTGCGTTTAACGCGTGCGGCGGTGCTGGTGGAAGTGAACCGCGATTACGTCACCGCGTCTCGCGTGGCGGGTGCCGGTGCGATGCGACAGATGTTCGTTAATATCTTCCCTAACTGCCTTGCGCCGCTGATTGTTCAGGCGTCGCTCGGTTTCTCTAACGCCATTCTTGATATGGCCGCTCTTGGCTTCCTGGGCATGGGTGCACAGCCGCCAACACCGGAGTGGGGCACCATGCTCTCCGATGTGTTGCAGTTCGCACAAAGCGCCTGGTGGGTTGTCACCTTCCCGGGTCTGGCAATCCTGCTGACGGTGCTGGCATTTAACCTGATGGGTGATGGCCTGCGTGATGCGCTTGATCCCAAACTGAAGCAGTAAGAGGCACGAGATGGCGTTATTAAATGTAGATAAATTATCGGTGCACTTCGGCGACGAAGGCACCCCGTTTCGCGCCGTGGACCGCATCAGCTACAGCGTAAATCAGGGCGAAGTGGTTGGCATTGTCGGGGAGTCCGGTTCCGGTAAGTCAGTGAGCTCACTGGCGATCATGGGGCTGATTGATTACCCGGGCCGCGTGATGGCGGAAAACCTGCAGTTCAACGGTCAGGACCTGAAGCGCATTTCTGAGAAACAGCGCCGCCAGCTGGTGGGCGCGGAAGTGGCGATGATTTTCCAGGACCCGATGACCAGCCTGAACCCTTGCTACACCGTTGGTTTCCAGATTATGGAAGCGATTAAGGTGCATCAGGGCGGGAATAAGAAAACCCGTCGTCAGCGCGCGATCGATCTGCTGAACCAGGTGGGTATTCCTGACCCGGCATCGCGGCTGGACGTTTACCCGCATCAGCTCTCCGGTGGGATGAGCCAGCGCGTGATGATCGCGATGGCGATTGCCTGTCGACCAAAACTGCTGATTGCGGATGAACCGACGACGGCGCTGGATGTGACCATTCAGGCGCAAATCATCGAGCTGCTGCTGGAGCTGCAGCAGAAAGAGAATATGGCGCTGGTGCTGATTACGCACGATCTGGCGCTGGTGGCTGAAGCCGCGCACAAAATCATCGTGATGTATGCCGGTCAGGTGGTCGAAACCGGAAATTCACACGATATTTTCCGCGCGCCGCGTCACCCGTATACCCAGGCGCTTTTACGCGCTCTGCCGGAGTTTGCCCAGGACAAAGCTCGTCTGGCGTCGCTGCCGGGTGTGGTACCGGGTAAATATGACCGTCCGCAGGGGTGTCTGCTCAATCCGCGCTGTCCGTATGCGACGGATAAATGCCGGGCAGAAGAGCCAGAGCTGAACCAGCTTGCTGACGGTCGTCAGTCGAAATGCCACTACCCACTCGATGATGCCGGGAGGCCAACACTATGAGTACGCAACAGGCCACCACGCAACAACCGCTGTTGCAGGCCATCGATCTGAAAAAATACTACCCGGTGAAGAAGGGACTGTTTGCCCCTGAACGCCTGGTGAAAGCGCTGGACGGCGTCTCTTTTAACCTCGAACGCGGTAAAACGCTGGCGGTGGTGGGGGAGTCAGGCTGCGGTAAATCCACGTTGGGCCGTCTGCTGACGATGATTGAAGTGCCGACCGGCGGGGAGCTCTATTATCAGGGGCAGGATCTGCTCAAGCACGATCCGCAGGCGCAGAAGCTGCGTCGCCAGAAAATCCAGATTGTGTTCCAGAACCCGTATGGCTCTTTGAACCCGCGTAAAAAAGTCGGGCAGATTCTGGAAGAGCCGCTGCTGATCAACAGTAATCTGAGCAAAGAGCAGCGCCGTGAAAAAGCGCTGGCGATGATGGCGAAGGTCGGCCTCAAAACCGAGCATTACGACCGCTATCCGCACATGTTCTCCGGCGGCCAGCGTCAGCGTATCGCTATCGCCCGTGGGCTGATGCTCGATCCGGAGGTGGTGATTGCCGATGAGCCGGTCTCCGCGCTCGACGTATCCGTGCGTGCGCAGGTGCTGAACCTGATGATGGATCTCCAGCAGGAGCTGGGGCTCTCTTACGTGTTTATCTCCCATGACCTGTCGGTGGTGGAGCACATTGCTGATGAAGTGATGGTGATGTACCTGGGGCGCTGCGTGGAGAAGGGGACCAAAGACCAGATCTTTAATAACCCTCGTCACCCGTATACCCAGGCGCTGCTGTCCGCGACGCCGCGTCTGAATCCGGACGATCGTCGTGAGCGTATTAAGCTGACGGGTGAGCTGCCAAGTCCGCTGAATCCACCTCCGGGATGCGCATTCAACGCCCGCTGCAGTCGCCGCTTTGGCCCGTGCACTCAGCTCCAGCCGCAGCTGAAGGATTATGGCGGCCAACTGGTTGCCTGCTTCGCGGTCGATCAGGATGAAAATGGCGAGAAACCACAGGCATAATGAAAAAAAACCGGCGCTAAGCCGGTTTTTTTATGTCTGCTTGATTATTTCCGCAGGCGAATCTGGTCGACGGCGTGCTTCTCGCTTTTGGTGAGGATCAGGCTCGCACGCTCGCGCGTCGGCAGGATGTTCTCTTTGAGGTTCACATAGTTGATCTCGTTCCACAGTCCCGTGGCCACGTTGACTGCTTCTTCTTCAGAAAGCTGAGCGTAGTGGTGGAAATAGGAATCCGGGTCGGTGAACGCCCCTTCGCGGAACTTCAGGAAGCGGTTGATGTACCAGTTTTGCAGCAGGTCTTCCGGCGCATCGACATAAATGGAGAAATCGACGAAATCCGAGACGAATACGTGATGCGGGTCGTGAGGATAGTCCATCCCGCTCTGCAGCACGTTCAGACCTTCCAGAATCAGAATGTCCGGCTGGACCACGGTTTTATCCCCACCCGGGATGCGATCGTAGATCAGGTGCGAATAGACTGGCGCAGTCACGTGCGGCACGCCGGATTTCAGGTCAGAGACAAATTTCACCAGACGGTGCATATCATAAGAAAGCGGGAAGCCTTTCTTCTTCATCAATCCGCGTTCTTTTAACACCTCGTTCGGGTGCAGGAAGCCATCGGTGGTGATCAGCTCCACGCTGCGGTGTTCCGGCCAGCGGCTCAACAGCGCCTGCAGGACGCGCGCGGTGGTACTTTTACCCACGGCCACGCTGCCTGCAATACTAATGATATAAGGAATGCGTTGACCGTTCGTCCCGAGGAACTGCTCCAGCACGGCCTGACGGCGCAGGTTCGAGCTGATATAGAAGTTAAGCAAGCGAGAGAGGGGGAGATAAATTTCTGCCACCTCTTCCAGGGACAGGTCTTCGTTTATCCCTTTTAACCGTGCGATTTCACCTTCCGTCAGCGTCATAGGGACGGAATCACGCAGGGCAGCCCACTGGCTGCGGTTAAAGTGAAGATAAGGCGTCATTAACGTTTGCTCTTTTTTGCTCATAAGCATGCTTCAGTGAGCCAGCATCACACTGCCGGATCGTGGCTCATCACACAGTTAATTTTGGACAATGGGCAGGAGGTTAACACCAGATGACAGGAATAATAAGAAAAAAGATGGAAAGCGCTGCGTAACGCGGAAGCCGTCACGCTACGGTGAATACGGTGCAAATCACGCTGATATGTTGAATATTTGACCTCAAATGACTACTTTTACAGCGTCTGATGCGCTCTTCGCATAAAATGTGAGCGAAAGAACGTTTTATGCAAATTTTTAGTTGCATGACCGCGCAGGTATCCATAGAATGCGCGCTACTTGATGCCGACTTAGCTCAGTAGGTAGAGCAACTGACTTGTAATCAGTAGGTCACCAGTTCGATTCCGGTAGTCGGCACCATCAAGTCCGGTGGGGTTCCCGAGCGGCCAAAGGGAGCAGACTGTAAATCTGCCGTCACAGACTTCGAAGGTTCGAATCCTTCCCCCACCACCACTTTCTGGCAGCGTAAATGCCGCCGGAGCTGGTTGGAAAAATTAGCCAGCTCAAACTGAAAAAGAGAGAAATCTCTTTTTTTGTTACAGAAAGAACTGGGTAGCCGAGTTTCAGGATGCGGGCATCGTATAATGGCTATTACCTCAGCCTTCCAAGCTGATGATGCGGGTTCGATTCCCGCTGCCCGCTCCAATACGTGCTGATATGGCTCAGTTGGTAGAGCGCACCCTTGGTAAGGGTGAGGTCCCCAGTTCGACTCTGGGTATCAGCACCACTTCACTTCTCCTTCCCGTTTCTCTCTGTTTCAATTTTACTGTATTCAACAATTCAGGCATTTCGCCTGGTTGATGTGGTGATATCACCGATTTATCCGTGTCTTAGAGGGACAATCGATGTCTAAAGAAAAGTTTGAACGTACAAAACCGCACGTTAACGTCGGTACTATCGGCCACGTTGACCATGGTAAAACAACGCTGACCGCTGCAATCACTACCGTTCTGGCAAAAACCTACGGTGGTTCTGCTCGCGCATTCGACCAGATCGATAACGCACCAGAAGAAAAAGCTCGTGGTATCACCATCAACACCTCTCACGTTGAGTACGACACCCCGACTCGCCACTACGCACACGTAGACTGCCCAGGCCACGCCGACTATGTTAAAAACATGATCACCGGTGCTGCGCAGATGGACGGCGCGATCCTGGTTGTTGCTGCGACTGACGGCCCAATGCCTCAGACTCGTGAGCACATCCTGCTGGGTCGTCAGGTAGGCGTTCCTTTCATCATCGTGTTCCTGAACAAATGCGACATGGTCGATGACGAAGAGCTGCTGGAACTGGTAGAGATGGAAGTTCGTGAACTGCTGTCTCAGTACGATTTCCCAGGCGACGATACTCCAATCGTTCGTGGTTCTGCTCTGAAAGCGCTGGAAGGCGAAGCTGAGTGGGAAGCGAAAATCATCGAACTGGCTGGCTTCCTGGATTCTTACATCCCAGAACCAGAGCGTGCGATTGACAAGCCATTCCTGCTGCCAATCGAAGACGTATTCTCCATCTCCGGTCGTGGTACCGTTGTTACCGGTCGTGTAGAGCGCGGTATCATCAAAGTTGGCGAAGAAGTTGAAATCGTTGGTATCAAAGAGACTGCGAAGTCTACCTGTACTGGCGTTGAAATGTTCCGCAAACTGCTGGACGAAGGCCGTGCTGGTGAGAACGTTGGTGTTCTGCTGCGTGGTATCAAACGTGAAGAAATCGAACGTGGTCAGGTTCTGGCGAAGCCAGGCTCAATCAAGCCACACACCAAGTTCGAATCTGAAGTGTACATTCTGTCCAAAGACGAAGGCGGCCGTCATACTCCGTTCTTCAAAGGCTACCGTCCACAGTTCTACTTCCGTACAACTGACGTGACCGGTACCATCGAACTGCCAGAAGGCGTTGAGATGGTAATGCCAGGCGACAACATCAAGATGGTTGTGACTCTGATCCACCCAATCGCGATGGACGACGGTCTGCGTTTCGCAATCCGTGAAGGTGGCCGTACCGTTGGCGCGGGCGTGGTTGCTAAAGTTCTCGGCTAATCGCTGATAACATTTGACGCAATGCGCATGAAAAGGGCATCATTTGATGCCCTTTTTGCACGCTTTCACATCAGAACCTGGCTCATCAGTGATTATTTTTGTCATAATCATTGCTGAGACAGGCTCTGCAGAGAGCGTATAATCCATAAAGGGATTATTTCGATTTGGCTCGCCTCGCAATCGCGGGGTGAAATTATTTGTAGAATTCTTCTGACAGGTTGGTTTATGAGTGCGAATACCGAAGCTCAAGGGAGCGGGCGCGGCCTGGAAGCGATGAAGTGGGTCGCTGTTGCCGTGCTGCTGATTGTGGCAATCGTTGGCAACTATCTTTATCGTGACATGATGCTGCCGCTCCGCGCGCTGGCAGTGGTGATTCTGATTGCTGCAGCGGGCGGTGTCGCGCTGTTGACGACTAAAGGTAAAGCAACCGTTGCTTTTGCACGTGAAGCGCGTACCGAAGTCCGCAAGGTCATTTGGCCGACTCGCCAGGAAACATTGCACACCACGCTGATCGTAGCGGCGGTTACCGCTGTAATGTCACTGATCCTGTGGGGACTGGATGGTATTCTGGTTCGCCTGGTTTCCTTTATTACTGGCCTGAGGTTCTAAGATGTCTGAAGCCCCTAAAAAGCGTTGGTACGTCGTTCAGGCGTTTTCCGGTTTTGAAGGCCGCGTAGCAACGTCGCTGCGTGAGCATATCAAATTACACAACATGGAAGAGTTGTTTGGTGAAGTTATGGTTCCGACCGAAGAAGTGGTTGAGATCCGTGGCGGCCAACGTCGCAAAAGCGAGCGTAAATTCTTCCCGGGTTACGTGCTGGTTCAGATGGTGATGAACGACGCGAGCTGGCACCTGGTGCGCAGCGTACCGCGCGTGATGGGCTTTATCGGCGGCACGTCTGACCGTCCGGCGCCAATCAGCGACAAAGAAGTTGATGCGATTATGAACCGCCTGCAGCAGGTGGGTGATAAGCCGCGTCCTAAAACGCTGTTTGAACCGGGTGAAATGGTTCGTGTTAGCGACGGTCCGTTTGCTGACTTTAACGGCGTCGTTGAAGAAGTGGACTACGAGAAGTCCCGCCTGAAAGTTTCTGTTTCTATCTTCGGTCGTGCGACCCCGGTAGAACTGGACTTTGCGCAGGTCGAAAAAGCCTAAGCAGCGATCAAAAAAGCGGCGATTTAATCGTTGCACAGGGCGCGAGATTGGAATACAATTTCGCGCCTTTTGTTTTTATGGGCCCCGGCCCGTAAAACGAATTTTATTCACGGGGAGCCTCCCTGAGGCGCTATTACCCAATCAGAGGATTTTAGAATGGCTAAGAAAGTACAAGCCTACGTCAAGCTGCAGGTTGCAGCTGGTATGGCGAACCCAAGTCCACCAGTTGGTCCAGCTCTGGGTCAGCAGGGTGTGAACATCATGGAATTCTGTAAAGCGTTCAACGCCAAAACCGAATCCCTGGAAAAAGGTCTGCCAATCCCAGTCGTAATCACTGTTTACGCTGACCGTTCTTTCACTTTCGTTACCAAAACCCCTCCAGCAGCAGTTCTGCTGAAGAAAGCGGCTGGTATCAAGTCTGGTTCCGGTAAACCGAACAAAGACAAAGTGGGTAAAATTTCCCGCGCTCAACTGCAGGAAATCGCGCAGACCAAAGCTGCCGACATGACTGGTGCCGACATTGAAGCGATGACTCGCTCAATCGAAGGTACTGCACGTTCCATGGGCCTGGTAGTGGAGGACTAAGAAATGGCTAAACTGACCAAGCGCATGTCCGTGATCCGTGACAAAGTTGATGCGACCAAACAGTACGACATCAACGAAGCTATCGCTCTGCTGAAAGAACTGGCAACTGCTAAGTTCGTTGAAAGCGTTGACGTTGCCGTTAACCTCGGCATCGACGCTCGTAAATCCGATCAGAACGTTCGTGGCGCAACTGTACTGCCACACGGTACTGGCCGTTCCGTTCGCGTAGCTGTATTTGCTCAGGGTGCAAACGCTGAAGCTGCTAAAGCTGCCGGCGCTGAACTGGTAGGTATGGAAGATCTGGCTGATCAGATCAAGAAAGGCGAAATGAACTTTGACGTTGTTATTGCTTCTCCAGATGCAATGCGCGTTGTTGGCCAGCTGGGCCAGGTTCTGGGTCCACGCGGCCTGATGCCAAACCCGAAAGTTGGTACTGTAACTCCTAACGTTGCTGAAGCTGTTAAGAACGCTAAAGCAGGTCAGGTTCGTTATCGTAACGACAAAAACGGCATCATCCACACCACCATCGGTAAAGTGGACTTTGACGCTGACAAACTGAAAGAAAACCTGGAAGCTCTGCTGGTTGCGCTGAAAAAAGCAAAACCAACTCAGGCGAAAGGCGTGTACATCAAGAAAGTTAGCATCTCCACCACCATGGGTGCAGGTGTTGCAGTTGACCAGGCTGGCCTGAGCGCTGCTGCAAACTAATGCCTTTACGTGGGCGGTGATTTTGTCTACAATCTTACCCCCACGTTTGCTAACGAAAGTTAGCGGCTAAAAGATTTGTTCGTTGGAGCCTGGCCTAATCCAGGCCTCCGTCGAAGACCGCAGGTGTTTCGTAAGAGACTTAATCCCCTGCGTAGACGGTGACAGAACGCTAAGATTATTTTTGGATACTCTGGCTTGTTTCTGCTCACCGTATTAAGACGCTCTTTCCGTTGGGAAGAGTGAAGTGAGTTCCGGAACATGAGTTCCGGCAAACATCCAGGAGCAAAGCTAATGGCTTTAAATCTTCAAGACAAACAAGCGATTGTTGCTGAAGTCAGCGAAGTAGCCAAAGGCGCGCTGTCTGCAGTAGTTGCGGATTCCCGTGGCGTTACTGTAGACAAAATGACTGAACTGCGTAAAGCAGGTCGTGAAGCTGGCGTATACATGCGTGTTGTTCGTAACACCCTGCTGCGTCGCGTAGTTGAAGGTACTCAGTTCGAGTGCCTGAAAGACACGTTTGTTGGTCCGACCCTGATTGCATACTCTATGGAACACCCGGGCGCTGCTGCTCGTCTGTTCAAAGAGTTCGCGAAAGCGAATGCAAAATTTGAGGTCAAAGCTGCAGCCTTTGAAGGTGAGTTGATCCCGGCATCGCAAATCGATCGCCTGGCAACCCTGCCGACCTACGAAGAAGCAATTGCACGCCTGATGGCAACCATGAAAGAAGCTTCGGCTGGCAAACTGGTTCGCACTCTGGCTGCTGTTCGCGATGCGAAAGAAGCTGCTTAATCGCAGTTATCTTTATAAAGCATTCGCTTACGTATAAACTTATTCTGATTTTCAGGAACAATTTAAATGTCTATCACTAAAGATCAAATCATTGAAGCAGTTGCAGCTATGTCCGTAATGGACGTTGTAGAACTGATTTCTGCAATGGAAGAAAAATTCGGTGTTTCTGCTGCTGCTGCTGTAGCTGTAGCTGCGGGCCCGGCTGAAGCTGCTGAAGAAAAAACTGAATTCGACGTAATTCTGAAAGCTGCTGGCGCTAACAAAGTTGCTGTTATCAAAGCAGTACGTGGCGCAACTGGCCTGGGTCTGAAAGAAGCTAAAGACCTGGTAGAATCTGCTCCAGCTGCGCTGAAAGAAGGCGTGAGCAAAGACGACGCAGAAGCACTGAAAAAATCTCTGGAAGAAGCTGGCGCTGAAGTTGAAGTTAAATAAGCCAACTTTTCTGGTTGCAGCCTAAGTCATTAGGCTGATGGCTGGTGACTTTTTAGTCACCAGCCTTTTTGCGCTGTAAGGCATCAGTAGCATTTCACACTGTTTGACTGCTGATTGTCCTGACAATGCATGTTTCTATCGACGACTTAATATATTGCGACAGGGTGCTCGCTCTGTGTAAATCGCGACGAAATGATTTAAGCGTGATAGCAACAGGTATTGCGGAAAGTATTCAATTTTCCGGTCCACAAAATGGTGTTGCACAAACTGTCCCTTCGTCGGACAGATGGGTCGACTTGTCAGCGAGCTGAGGAACCCTATGGTTTACTCCTATACCGAGAAAAAACGTATTCGTAAGGATTTTGGTAAACGTCCACAAGTTCTGGACATTCCATATCTCCTTTCTATCCAGCTTGACTCGTTCCAGAAGTTTATCGAGCAAGATCCTGAAGGGCAGTACGGTCTGGAAGCAGCCTTCCGCTCCGTGTTCCCGATTCAGAGCTACAGCGGTAACTCCGAGCTGCAGTACGTCAGCTACCGCCTTGGCGAACCGGTGTTTGACGTTCAGGAATGTCAGATCCGTGGCGTGACCTATTCCGCACCGCTGCGCGTAAAACTGCGTCTGGTGATCTACGAGCGCGAAGCGCCGGAAGGCACCGTAAAAGACATTAAAGAACAAGAAGTCTACATGGGTGAAATTCCACTCATGACAGACAACGGTACTTTCGTTATCAACGGTACTGAGCGTGTTATCGTTTCCCAGCTGCATCGTAGCCCGGGCGTCTTCTTCGACAGCGATAAAGGTAAAACACACTCTTCCGGTAAAGTACTGTATAACGCACGCATCATTCCTTACCGTGGTTCATGGCTGGACTTCGAGTTCGATCCGAAAGACAACCTGTTTGTCCGTATCGACCGTCGTCGTAAGCTGCCTGCAACCATCATTCTGCGTGCGCTGCAATACACCACTGAACAGATCCTGGACCTGTTCTTTGAGAAAGTGATCTTTGAAATCCGCGACAACAAGCTGCAGATGGAGCTGGTGCCGGAACGTCTGCGTGGTGAGACCGCGTCGTTCGACATCGAAGCCGACGGCAAAGTGTATGTGGAAAAAGGTCGCCGTATCACCGCGCGCCACATCCGCCAGCTGGAAAAAGATGATATCAAACTCATCGAAGTTCCGGTTGAGTACATTGCAGGAAAAGTAGCCGCGAAAGATTACGTTGATGAATCAACGGGTGAGCTGATCTGCCCAGCGAACATGGAGCTGAGCCTGGATCTGCTGGCTAAGCTGAGCCAGTCTGGCCACAAACGTATCGAAACGCTGTTCACCAACGATCTGGACCACGGCGCGTATATCTCTGAGACTATTCGCGTCGACCCAACCACCGATCGTCTGAGCGCGCTGGTAGAAATCTACCGCATGATGCGTCCTGGTGAGCCACCAACTCGCGAAGCGGCGGAAAGCCTGTTCGAGAACCTGTTCTTCTCCGAAGACCGCTATGATCTGTCCGCGGTTGGTCGTATGAAGTTCAACCGTTCTCTGCTGCGCGACGAAATCGAAGGTTCCGGTATCCTGAGCAAAGACGACATCATTGAAGTGATGAAGAAGCTCATCGATATCCGTAACGGTAAAGGCGAAGTGGACGATATCGACCACCTCGGCAACCGTCGTATCCGTTCCGTAGGCGAAATGGCGGAAAACCAGTTCCGCGTTGGCCTGGTACGTGTAGAGCGTGCGGTGAAAGAGCGTCTGTCTCTGGGCGATCTGGATACCCTGATGCCTCAGGATATGATCAACGCCAAGCCGATTTCTGCAGCAGTGAAAGAGTTCTTCGGTTCAAGCCAGCTGTCTCAGTTCATGGACCAGAACAACCCGCTGTCTGAGATTACGCACAAACGTCGTATCTCTGCACTCGGCCCAGGCGGTCTGACCCGTGAACGTGCAGGCTTTGAAGTTCGAGACGTACACCCGACGCACTATGGTCGCGTATGTCCAATCGAAACGCCTGAAGGTCCAAACATCGGTCTGATCAACTCCCTGTCCGTGTACGCACAGACTAACGAATACGGTTTCCTCGAGACCCCGTACCGTAAAGTGACTGACGGTGTTGTAACCGACGAAATTCATTACCTGTCTGCTATTGAAGAAGGCAACTACGTTATCGCTCAGGCGAACTCCAACCTGGATGACGAAGGCCACTTTGTAGAAGATCTGGTTACCTGCCGTAGCAAAGGCGAATCAAGCCTGTTCAGCCGCGACCAGGTTGACTACATGGACGTATCCACCCAGCAGGTGGTATCCGTCGGTGCGTCCCTGATCCCGTTCCTGGAACACGATGACGCCAACCGTGCATTGATGGGTGCGAACATGCAACGTCAGGCCGTTCCAACTCTGCGCGCTGATAAGCCGCTGGTTGGTACCGGTATGGAACGTGCTGTTGCCGTTGACTCCGGTGTTACTGCGGTTGCTAAACGTGGCGGTACTGTTCAGTACGTCGATGCATCCCGTATCGTTATCAAAGTTAACGAAGACGAGATGTATCCGGGCGAAGCAGGTATCGACATTTATAACCTGACCAAATACACCCGTTCTAACCAGAACACCTGTATCAACCAGATGCCTTGCGTATCTCTGGGTGAGCCAGTTGAGCGCGGCGACGTGCTGGCAGACGGTCCGTCCACCGACCTCGGTGAACTGGCGCTCGGTCAGAACATGCGCGTAGCGTTCATGCCGTGGAACGGTTACAACTTCGAAGACTCCATCCTCGTCTCCGAGCGTGTGGTTCAGGAAGATCGTTTCACCACCATCCACATTCAGGAACTGGCATGTGTGTCTCGTGACACCAAGCTGGGGCCAGAAGAGATCACCGCTGACATCCCTAACGTGGGTGAAGCTGCGCTCTCCAAACTGGATGAATCCGGTATCGTTTACATCGGTGCGGAAGTGACCGGCGGCGACATTCTGGTTGGTAAGGTTACGCCTAAAGGTGAAACCCAGCTGACGCCAGAAGAGAAACTGCTGCGTGCAATCTTCGGTGAGAAAGCGTCTGACGTTAAAGACTCTTCTCTGCGCGTACCAAACGGTGTTTCCGGTACGGTTATCGATGTTCAGGTCTTCACCCGTGACGGCGTTGAGAAAGATAAGCGTGCGCTGGAAATCGAAGAGATGCAGCTCAAACAGGCTAAGAAAGACCTGTCTGAAGAACTGCAGATCCTCGAAGCGGGTCTGTTCAGCCGTATCTATGCGGTGCTGGTTGCCGGTGGCGTTGAAGCTGAGAAGCTCGACAAACTGCCACGCGATCGCTGGCTGGAACTGGGCCTGACCGACGAAGAGAAACAAAATCAGCTGGAACAGCTGGCTGAGCAGTATGACGAACTGAAACACGAGTTCGAGAAAAAACTCGAAGCGAAACGCCGCAAAATCACTCAGGGCGACGATCTGGCACCAGGCGTGCTGAAGATTGTTAAGGTGTATCTGGCCGTTAAACGTCAGATCCAGCCTGGTGATAAGATGGCAGGTCGTCACGGTAACAAGGGTGTTATCTCTAAGATCAACCCGATCGAAGATATGCCGCACGATGCTAACGGTACGCCGGTAGATATCGTACTGAACCCGCTGGGCGTACCGTCTCGTATGAACATCGGTCAGATCCTGGAAACTCACCTGGGTATGGCTGCGAAAGGTATCGGCGACAAGATTAACGCCATGCTGAAGCAGCAGGAAGAAGTCGCGAAACTGCGCGAATTCATCCAGCGTGCCTACGATCTGGGTACCGACGTGCGTCAGAAAGTCGACCTGAATACCTTCAGCGATGAAGAAGTGCTGCGTCTGGCTGAGAACCTGAAAAAAGGTATGCCAATCGCAACACCGGTCTTCGATGGTGCGAAAGAAGCTGAAATTAAAGAGCTGCTGCAACTGGGTGGTCTGCCAACGTCTGGTCAGATTACGCTGTTTGACGGCCGTACCGGTGAACAGTTCGAGCGTCCGGTAACCGTAGGTTACATGTACATGCTGAAACTGAACCACCTGGTCGACGACAAGATGCACGCTCGTTCTACCGGTTCTTACAGCCTGGTTACTCAGCAGCCGCTGGGTGGTAAGGCACAGTTCGGTGGTCAGCGCTTCGGGGAGATGGAAGTGTGGGCGCTGGAAGCATACGGCGCGGCATACACCCTGCAGGAAATGCTCACCGTTAAGTCTGATGACGTGAACGGTCGTACCAAGATGTATAAAAACATCGTGGACGGCAACCATCAGATGGAACCGGGCATGCCAGAATCCTTCAACGTACTGTTGAAAGAGATTCGTTCGCTGGGTATCAACATCGAACTGGAAGACGAGTAATTCTCGCTCAAACAGGTCACTGGTGCCGGGTTAACCCCCGGCACCAGATTGTGCTAACTCCGACGGGAGCAAATCCGTGAAAGATTTATTAAAGTTTCTGAAAGCGCAGACTAAAACCGAAGAGTTTGATGCGATCAAAATTGCTCTGGCTTCGCCAGACATGATCCGTTCATGGTCATTCGGTGAAGTTAAAAAGCCGGAAACCATCAACTACCGTACGTTCAAACCTGAGCGTGACGGCCTTTTCTGTGCGCGTATTTTCGGGCCAGTAAAAGATTACGAGTGCCTGTGCGGTAAGTACAAGCGCCTGAAACACCGTGGTGTGATCTGTGAGAAGTGCGGCGTTGAAGTGACCCAGACCAAAGTGCGTCGTGAGCGCATGGGCCACATCGAGCTGGCGTCTCCGACCGCTCACATCTGGTTCCTGAAATCTCTGCCGTCCCGTATCGGTCTGCTGCTGGATATGCCGCTGCGCGATATCGAACGCGTTCTGTACTTCGAATCTTATGTGGTTATCGAAGGCGGGATGACGAACCTGGAACGTCATCAGATCCTGACTGAAGAGCAGTATCTGGACGCGCTGGAAGAGTTCGGTGACGAATTCGACGCGAAGATGGGTGCGGAAGCTATTCAGGCCCTGCTGAAGAGCATGGATCTGGAGCAAGAGTGCGAACAGCTGCGTGAAGAGCTGAACGAAACCAACTCCGAAACCAAACGTAAAAAGCTGACCAAGCGTATCAAACTGCTGGAAGCGTTCGTTCAGTCTGGTAACAAACCAGAGTGGATGATCCTGACCGTTCTGCCGGTTCTGCCGCCAGATCTGCGTCCACTGGTTCCGCTGGATGGTGGGCGTTTCGCAACGTCCGATCTGAACGATCTGTATCGTCGCGTGATCAACCGTAACAACCGTCTGAAACGTCTGCTGGATCTGGCTGCGCCGGACATCATCGTACGCAACGAAAAACGTATGCTGCAGGAAGCGGTAGATGCCCTGCTGGATAACGGTCGTCGCGGTCGTGCGATCACCGGTTCTAACAAGCGTCCTCTGAAATCTTTGGCCGACATGATCAAAGGTAAACAGGGTCGCTTCCGTCAGAACCTGCTCGGTAAGCGTGTTGACTACTCCGGTCGTTCTGTAATCACCGTAGGTCCATACCTGCGTCTGCATCAGTGCGGTCTGCCGAAGAAAATGGCACTGGAGCTGTTCAAACCGTTCATCTACGGCAAGCTGGAACTGCGTGGCCTCGCCACCACCATCAAAGCCGCTAAGAAAATGGTTGAGCGTGAAGAAGCTGTCGTTTGGGATATCCTGGACGAAGTTATCCGCGAACACCCGGTACTGCTGAACCGTGCACCAACTCTGCACCGTTTGGGTATCCAGGCATTTGAGCCAGTCCTGATCGAAGGTAAAGCTATCCAGCTGCACCCGCTGGTTTGTGCGGCATATAACGCCGACTTCGATGGTGACCAGATGGCTGTTCACGTACCGCTGACGCTGGAAGCCCAGCTCGAAGCGCGTGCGCTGATGATGTCTACCAACAACATCCTGTCCCCAGCGAACGGTGAACCTATCATCGTTCCTTCTCAGGACGTTGTACTGGGTCTGTACTACATGACCCGTGACTGTGTTAACGCCAAAGGCGAAGGCATGGTGCTGACTGGCCCGAAAGAAGCTGAGCGTATTTATCGCGCTGGCCTGGCCTCTCTGCATGCGCGCGTTAAAGTGCGTATCACCGAATACGAAAAAGATGAAAACGGCGAATTCGTTGCGAAAACCAGCCTGAAAGACACGACCGTTGGCCGTGCCATTCTGTGGATGATCGTACCGAAAGGTCTGCCTTTCTCCATCGTCAACCAGGCGCTGGGCAAGAAAGCGATCTCCAAAATGCTGAACACCTGTTACCGCATTCTGGGTCTGAAGCCGACCGTTATCTTCGCTGACCAGACAATGTATACCGGCTTTGCTTATGCAGCGCGTTCAGGTGCATCTGTTGGTATCGATGACATGGTCATCCCAGAGAAGAAACACGAGATCATCTCTGAAGCGGAAGCCGAAGTTGCTGAGATCCAGGAGCAGTTCCAGTCTGGTCTGGTTACCGCGGGCGAACGCTATAACAAAGTTATCGATATCTGGGCAGCGGCGAACGATCGTGTATCCAAAGCGATGATGGATAACCTGCAGACCGAAACCGTGATTAACCGTGACGGCGTAGAAGAGCAGCAGGTTTCCTTCAACAGCATCTACATGATGGCCGACTCCGGTGCGCGTGGTTCCGCAGCACAGATTCGTCAGCTGGCAGGTATGCGTGGTCTGATGGCGAAGCCAGATGGCTCCATCATCGAAACGCCAATCACCGCGAACTTCCGTGAAGGTCTGAACGTACTCCAGTACTTCATCTCCACGCACGGTGCTCGTAAAGGTCTGGCGGATACCGCACTGAAAACAGCGAACTCCGGTTATCTGACGCGTCGTCTGGTTGACGTTGCCCAGGATCTGGTTGTGACCGAAGACGATTGTGGCACCCTCGAAGGTATCACCATGACCCCGGTTATCGAGGGTGGTGATGTTAAAGAGCCACTGCGCGATCGCGTACTGGGTCGTGTGACCGCGGAAGACATTCTGAAGCCGGGCACTGCAGACATTCTGGTTCCACGCAACACGCTGCTGCACGAGCACTGGTGTGACCTGCTGGAAGCGAACTCTGTTGACTCCGTGAAAGTACGTTCCGTTGTATCCTGTGACACCGACTTTGGTGTATGTGCGCACTGCTACGGTCGTGACCTGGCGCGTGGCCACATCATCAACAAAGGTGAAGCAATCGGCGTTATCGCGGCACAGTCCATCGGTGAGCCGGGTACACAGCTGACGATGCGTACGTTCCACATCGGTGGTGCGGCATCTCGTGCGGCTGCTGAATCCAGCATCCAGGTGAAAAACAAAGGTAGCATCAAGCTCAGCAACGCGAAGTCTGTTGTTAACTCCGCAGGCAAGCTGGTTGTGACCTCACGTAACACCGAGCTGAAGCTGATCGACGAATTCGGTCGTACCAAAGAGAGCTATAAAGTGCCTTACGGTGCGGTTATGGCGAAAGGTGATGGCGAGCAGGTTGCCGGCGGTGAAACCGTTGCAAACTGGGATCCACACACCATGCCGGTTATCACCGAAGTAAGTGGTTTCATCCGCTTCACTGACATGATCGACGGCCAGACCATTACTCGTCAGACCGACGAGCTGACCGGTCTGTCTTCTCTGGTGGTTCTGGATTCTGCTGAACGTACTACCGGTGGTAAAGATCTGCGTCCTGCACTGAAAATCGTTGATGCTCAGGGTAACGACGTTCTGATCCCTGGTACCGACATGCCTGCGCAGTACTTCCTGCCGGGTAAAGCGATCGTTCAGCTGGAAGATGGCATTCAGATCGGTGCGGGTGATGCTCTGGCGCGTATTCCACAGGAATCCAGCGGTACCAAGGACATCACCGGTGGTCTGCCACGCGTTGCGGATCTGTTCGAAGCACGTCGTCCGAAAGAGCCTGCAATCCTGGCTGAAATCAGCGGTATCATCTCCTTCGGTAAAGAGACCAAAGGGAAGCGCCGTCTGGTTATCACTCCAGTAGATGGCAGCGAACCGTACGAAGAGATGATTCCTAAGTGGCGTCAGCTCAACGTGTTCGAAGGTGAACGTGTAGAACGTGGTGACGTGGTTTCCGATGGTCCAGAAGCTCCGCACGATATTCTGCGTCTTCGTGGCGTACACGCGGTAACGCGTTACATCACCAACGAAGTGCAGGACGTTTACCGTCTGCAGGGCGTTAAGATTAACGATAAGCACATCGAAGTTATCGTTCGTCAGATGCTGCGTAAAGCAACCATCGAAAACGCAGGCAGCTCCGAGTTCCTGGAAGGCGAGCAGGTTGAATACTCACGCGTCAAGATTGCTAACCGCGATCTGGAAGCGAACGGCAAAATCGGTGCGACCTTCTCGCGCGATCTGCTGGGTATCACCAAAGCGTCTCTGGCAACCGAGTCCTTCATCTCTGCTGCATCGTTCCAGGAAACGACTCGTGTCCTGACCGAAGCCGCCGTTGCTGGTAAGCGTGATGAACTGCGCGGTCTGAAAGAGAACGTAATCGTGGGTCGTCTGATCCCGGCTGGTACCGGTTATGCGTACCATCAGGATCGTATGCGTCGTCGTGCTGCGGGCGAACTGCCAGCTGCACCGCAGGTGACTGCTGAAGATGCATCCGCGAGCCTGGCAGAACTGCTGAACGCAGGTCTGGGCGGTTCCGACAACGAGTAATCGTTGATGCCCGGTGATGAACATTACCGGGTATGTGCCTCGTAGGTCGGGTAAGCTCAGCGCCACCCGACAATAAAAAACCCGCCTCGGCGGGTTTTTTTACATCTGTAGGTTATCAGTTTACCAACGGGATCCGACGATAAAGCTCAATCATATCGCCCGCCAAATCCTGAATGACCATCGCGTTCATCAGGTGATCCTGAGAGTGGACGGTGATCAGGTTAACCGGAAGCTTCCCGGTCCCTTCGTCAAGACCGATAAGCTGCGTCTGGATCGTGTGCGCATGCTTCACATATTCGCGCGACTCTTCCATCGCTTTTTCTGCTTCGACAAACTCACCTTTACGCGCCATCTGTAACGCCGTCAGGGCCGCACTGCGCGCCGCGCCTGCGTTGACCAGCAGTTCCATAATCGTGGTTTCTAAGTCTTCCATTATGGCTCCAGAAGTTTGAGCGCTTTTTCCAGTACGGCATCGCCTTTCATCATGCCGTAATCCATCATGTCGATCACCGCGACCTTTTTACCCAGCGGCTCGGCCTGCGCCTGAAGTTTAGCCTGCTCGTATTTAACCTGTGGCCCCAGCAATACGATGTCGGCCGTCGCGATGTTGTCTTTAAACTCCGCAACCGGAACGGCTTTAATGGTGACTTCAACCCCTTTTTTCTGCGCGGCGTCTTTCATACGTTGAACCAGCATGCTGGTTGACATTCCCGCTGCACAGCATAAAACGATGTTCTTCATAATCAGCCTCGATCTACATGTGTTTATTGATAATTATCCCGTGCAGACCGCTTCAACAACCGGTTTACCGCGATTGTGTGTCAGGCATCACAAAGAAACCGGCGATTTTCTGAAACCGGTTACAATTTTGCGTTGTCGGGTACCCGGCCCGTCGAAACGGGCAGGGGTGAAAGAGGGAGGACTAGCTGATGGACGTTCGGTTAATGCGGTTTTTGCCCTGCTGTTTGGCGCTGTAGAGGGCGTTATCAACGCTTCCGACAAATTGATCCAGCGGTTCAAAATGCCACTCCCCAAGACCGCCGCTGAACGTCACCCGCAGGTTTTCTTCTCGCCAGACGCGTTTTTCAACAGCGATACGCCACGCCTCCAGCAATGAGAGCGCAGACGTCATCTGCTCCGCCTGGAAAATTACCGCAAACTCTTCTCCACCGTAACGGTAAAGCGAGACGTGATGTGGCTGCATGATCTGGATCCCCTCGCGGGCCACGTTGCGCAGAACGATATCACCGGTCAGGTGGCCCAGCGTGTCGTTAATCGACTTGAAGTTATCAATGTCCACCAGCGCCAGCGCGAAAGGCTGATGGGCATTCAGCAGCTCCGCGATATCGCTATCGAATGCGCGGCGGTTTTTACAGCCCGTCAGCGCATCGTGAGTGGCCTGGCGCACATAGGCCATCTCACGCTCTTTATTGGACTGGATAGTGTGGCTCAGCATCGCCTCCAGCCGCGGCGCCTCGCTGACGTCGCCGGTTTTGATGGCATTGATAATGTGCATCAGCACGCTACGCGAGGCGTGGCGGAGGTATAAGCCGAAGAGGATGATGATGATGGCCGCCAGCGCAAACCCCCAGCCAACAATCGTTGTTTCGTGGCGGGTGATATCGGTGAGCGTCTCGCCAGAGACCCGGTAGATGACAAACCAGTCCGGATTGGTAAACGAGTAGTAGTAATACCAGGCGTTGCTTTTCTTGTCATAAAGGTGGCCTTCGCCGCTGGTCATTTTGTCCATCAGCGCTTCGCTCACGTACTGTTTGAAGAGCGCGCCGGTATCCGGGTGAAGCACAACGGCGCCGTCGCGTTCGACGACGAAGAATTCCCCCTGAACGGGCGCCACCATCTGACGCAGGGTGTAGCCCATTGACGTCAAATCGAGATGAAACGCGATCGTTCCCTTCAGTCGGCCTTCCGGTGAAATCAAGGGCTTATAGAGCGTTACCGTCGGATGGCCGGTGAAGTAGTCCATGTAGGGGCGAGTATAGTGGCTGAAGATACTGGCTTCGGCCTGAGCGACAAACCACGGCCGAGTCCGGGGATCGAAGGTTTTACTCTTCTCCGTGGGGAGTACTTCCGGCGCGCGGAGATAATGCCCCTGCGTATCCGCCAGCGAGATGGAGGACACGGTCGGCATCAGGTTCTGCAGATGCATCACCATCTGCAGCCCTTGCGTCGGGTTGACGTTGAGCGTCTCGTTTAGCCTGTCGTTACGCGAAAAGTACATCGCGGCACGGCCCAGGATATAGTCGTTTTCACGCAGGATCGACTCGGTGTAGTTCACCGCCAGGTTGTGCGTGAAATTGCTGTTAATCTTGTGATAATCCGCAAGAAAATCCTTTCGTTGCGAAAGCGTCACCGCGACCGCGATCACCACAAAACTGCAGATGATCCCCGCGAAGCTGAGCATGATTGGTCGGGTAAAAGAGAGCTTTTTGCTGTGAAGTGCCATGAGCTGTACATCGTTCCTGATGGTGAATACTTTTCGTCTGCCGATATCCTCTCAGCATAGTCGCTGTCCTGCGGTTAGCGGTGAATTATACGGCACCCGATTTCTGGTGGGATGATTTATCTTAAGAACCATTAAGAAAATACTTATTCAACTGGCTGAGGCCGTTTGTGCAATGAACCAGAGGCAGGGCGAAACGAGGAAGAAGCTTTTCGCCCTGGTCAGCATCCGTTGCTGACCGTGTGACAATAAAAAACCGGACGATCGCTGACAATCATCCGGTTTTGCCTTTTCGTAGCGCCTCGACAATTTTTTATGGTGTTGCAGTGCGTTTCAGCATCATTGCGAGGTTCTTCCCAGCCAGCTGTCCCAGTCTTTCCAGACAGGCTGAAGACCCTGCGCCGTCAGGGCGGCAGCGACCGCTTCCGGACGTCGTCCGTCATGCGGCACAAACTGCTCAAGCTCAGGATGATCGTCGGCGTAGCCGCCAGGCTGCGTTTTAGAAAACGCGCTGACGTTGTTAATCGCAAGCGGGATGACGCGATCGCGAAACGCCGGGGACTCACGCGTTGAGAGCGATAATTCCACTTCCGGGGCGAGCAGGCGAAACGCGCAGATGGTTTGCACCAGCTGGCGTTCATCCATCAGCGAAGCCGGTTCAATCCCCCCCGCGCAAGGTCTCAGGCGCGGGAAGGAGATGGAATAACGGCTCTGCCAGTAGTGCTGCTGGAGCCACAGCAAATGTTCCGCCACCATATAACAATCCACCCGCCAGCTGTCAGAGAGCCCGATCAGCGCGCCCAGACCGATTTTGTCGATGCCCGCGCGACCCAGCCTGTCCGGCGTTTCCAGGCGGAAAAAGAAATCCTGTTTCTTGCCCTTCAGGTGGTGCCGGGCGTACGTCGCCTCGTGGTAGGTTTCCTGGTAGACCATGACCCCGTCCAGCCCGAGGGTTTTGAGCTCCGCGTACTCCTCCTGCGCCAGGGGCTGTACTTCCATCTGCAGCGACGCAAACTGACGGCGAATGGCGGGAAGGTGGTGACGGAAATAGTCCATTCCCACTTTTCCCTGATGTTCGCCCGTGACCAGCAGAAGATGTTCAAAACCCATTTCACGAATGGCCGCACACTCCCGGGCAATCTCACCTTCATCGAGCGTTTTACGCTTGATGCGGTTGCTCATGGAAAAACCGCAGTAGGTGCAGTCATTGGCGCACAGGTTTGAGAGATAGAGCGGCACGTAGAAGCTCACCGTGTTGCCAAAACGCTGGCGGGTGAGCCGCTGCGCTCGCTGGGCCATCGGTTCGAGGTACGCGCTGGCCGCCGGGGAGAGCAGAGCCATCAGATCCTCGCGGGTCAAATGGCGGGCATTCAGCGCGCGCTCTACGTCAGCCGCCGTTTTGCTGTTGATGCGCAGGGCAATGTCGTCCCAGCTAAGCTGCCGCCAGCGCTCGGTAAACGTGCTCATGAGATCGCCTCCAGAAAACCGGTCAGCGGGCTGGTGGCCTGTGCCTGGAAACTGCGCGAGCCGGGGCCGGACGCCCTTGCCAGCAGGCCAGCCTCAACGGCCATGCGGAACGCATGTGCCATCATGACCGGATCGTCGGCAACCGCGATGGCCGTGTTGACCAGCACCGCGTCGGCACCCATTTCCAGCGCCTGCGCGGCATGGCTGGGCACGCCGATGCCCGCATCAACCACTACAGGTACGGTAGCCTGCTCAATAATGATTTCCAGCATCGCGCGGGTTTCCAGCCCCTGGTTGGAACCAATGGGGGCGCCCAGCGGCATGACGGCGGCGCAGCCGACCTCTTCCAGCCGTTTGCACAGGACAGGGTCGGCGCCGCAGTAAGGCAGGACGGTAAACCCTTGCTGCACCAGCTTTTCAGCCGCTTTCAGCGTTTCGATAGGGTCGGGCAACAGCCAGCGGGCGTCAGGATGAATTTCCAGCTTCAGCCAGCGGGTGCCTAGCGCCTCGCGGGCCAGCTGCGCGGCGAAAATCGCCTCTTCGGCCGTTTTGGCACCGGAGGTGTTGGGCAGCAGCGTGACGCCAGCCTCCAGTAAAGGAGCCAGAATGGCATCGCTGTGATGACGTAGATCCACGCGCTTGAGCGCCAGCGTCACCAGCTGGCTGCCGCTTTCGCGAATGGCATCCACCATCAGCTGCGGCGAGGCGAATTTTCCGGTTCCGGTAAACAGATGTGAATCAAAGACTTTATCGGCAATACGTAACATCTCAGCCCCCTGCGATAACCTGAAACAGCAGGATCTGGTCGCCGTCATTGACCTGCTGATGTTCCCACTGCTCGCGCGGCAGGATCTGTTGATTGAGCGCCAGCGCCGTTCCCGGCCTGAGCTGACGCAGCTTGTCGAGCAGTACCGCAACGGTGAGCCCGTCGTCGCATCTCATCGGTTCATCGTTAAACAGAATGCGCATCGCGACCTCCGCATACCGGGCAGCGGCTGGCGCGGTGTAAGGCCAGATGGCGCCAGCCGCTGGAGCGGGCATCAAACAGCCGCAGCGTATTGCGTTCCGTCTCCATGCCGCTGAGCAGCTTGATGGCTTCCAGCGCCTGCATTGTGCCCATTACGCCGACCACCGGACCAAGAATGCCCGCCGTACGGCAGTTGCGCGCCGGCTCTGCATCATCCGGCCACAGGCAGCGATAGCAGCCCTGCGACCACGGTGGGGTCAGGACCATCATCTGCCCGCCGAAACCCACCGCGCTGGCGGTGATAAGCGGCGTATTACTTGCCACGCAGGCGGCGTTAATCGCCTGGCGCGTCGCCATGTTGTCCGTGCAGTCCAGCACCACGTCGGCAAGGGCGACCTCACGGCGCAGGCTTTCACCGCTGAGCCGATCCTGCAGGGCAATCAGCTCGATATCCGGGTTGAGCTGGTTCAGGCGCTGCCGGGTGATTTGCGCTTTCGGCTGGTTGATATCCTCGGTGGTAAAGAGGATTTGTCGCTGCAGGTTGCTGAGGTGAACCTCGTCGTCGTCGGCCAGCACCAGCGTACCGATGCCCGCACCAGCCAGATAAAGCGCGGCGGGCGCGCCTAACCCGCCCAGACCGACAATCAGCACCCGGCTGGCGAGCAGTTTTTGCTGCCCGTCGATGGCGATATCTTCCAGCAGGATCTGACGGCTGTAGCGCATAAAATCACGATCGTTCATCACCCGCTCCTGCCAGCTGTAACAGCTGTTCGGTGGCGAATTGCCAGTCTGCGGCCCGGGTGATGGCGCTGACGACGGCGATACTGCCGACGCCGGTCTCCAGCACCGCCGGGGCGCGTTCAAGGCTGATTCCGCCGATGGCGACGGTAGGGTAATCGGCAAGGCGTTTAACGTGGCTCGCCAGCTGCGTCAGACCCTGCGGTGCGGAGGGCATCTGCTTGGTTTGCGTCGGGAAGACGTGACCCAGCGCGATGTAAGAGGGACGGGCCGCCAGCGCCACGTCGATCTCCATGTCATCGTGTGTTGAAACGCCAAGACGCAGCCCGGCTTCGCGGATAGCGCTCAGATCCGTTGTTTCCAGATCCTCCTGACCCAGATGCACGCCGTAAGCCTGGTGCTTAACCGCCAGCCGCCAGTAGTCGTTGATAAACAGGCGGGCGTTATGCCGACGCCCAAGCGCGATGGCGGCAACCACATCCGCTTCCACCTCTTCGTCGCGTTTATCCTTGATGCGCAGCTGGAGGGTGCGAACGCCTGCCCCCAACAGGCGCTCTATCCAGGCCACGCTGTCCACCACCGGATAGAGCCCTAAACGGTAGGGGACGGGCGGGAAATCGGGCTTATACATTACGCCTCCTCTTTTTTGAGGTAGATTTCGCCGCCTCTGGCGCGGAAGGTTTCAGACATGTCCGCCATCCCCACTTCAATGGTCTGCGCGGCGGCGTAGTCGCGCACCTCCTGGCTGATTTTCATCGAGCAGAACTTCGGCCCGCACATAGAGCAGAAGTGCGCGACTTTGCCCGATTCCTGCGGCAGGGTCTCGTCGTGATAGGCGCGGGCGGTGAACGGGTCCAGCGCCAGGTTGAACTGGTCTTCCCAGCGGAATTCGAAGCGCGCCTTCGACATGGCGTTATCGCGGATTTGCGCGCCCGGGTGGCCTTTGGCCAGATCCGCCGCGTGAGCGGCAATTTTGTAGGTGATCAGCCCCTGCTTCACGTCCTCTTTGTTCGGCAGGCCGAGGTGCTCTTTCGGCGTCACGT
This sequence comes from Enterobacter asburiae, assembly GCF_024599655.1. Classification (NCBI taxonomy): domain Bacteria; kingdom Pseudomonadati; phylum Pseudomonadota; class Gammaproteobacteria; order Enterobacterales; family Enterobacteriaceae; genus Enterobacter; species Enterobacter asburiae. The sequence goes on along the minus strand of NZ_CP102247.1, from coordinate 4,642,204 downwards.
AGCAGAGCATGGCGCAGCCGAACCAGCCGATCATCGCCGCCCCAATGCCTGATGTGAAGTGGTCATAGCCCGGCGCGATGTCGGTTGTCAGTGGCCCCAGCGTGTAGAACGGCGCTTCGTGGCAGTGCTCCAGCTCCTCGGTCATGTTGCGGCGGATCATCTGCATCGGCACGTGTCCTGGACCTTCAATCATCACCTGCACGTCATACTCCCAGGCGATTTTGGTCAGTTCGCCCAGGGTGTGCAGCTCGGCAAACTGCGCTTCGTCGTTGGCGTCGCGGATCGAGCCAGGACGCAGGCCGTCGCCCAGCGACAGGGAGACATCGTACGCGGCGCAGATTTCGCAGATCTCGCGGAAGTGCTCGTAGAGGAAGTTTTCCTGATGATGTGACAGGCACCACTTCGCCATGATGGAACCGCCGCGCGAGACGATGCCGGTCAGGCGCTTCGCCGTCATCGGCACGTAGCGCAGCAGCACGCCCGCGTGAATGGTGAAGTAGTCCACGCCCTGTTCAGCCTGCTCCAGCAGCGTGTCGCGGAACGCTTCCCAGGTGAGGTCTTCGGCAATGCCGTTGACCTTCTCCAGCGCCTGATAAATCGGGACGGTGCCAATCGGTACCGGGCTGTTACGCAGGATCCACTCGCGGGTTTCGTGAATATAGCGGCCGGTGGAGAGGTCCATTACCGTGTCCGCACCCCAGCGCGTGGACCAGACCAGCTTTTCCACCTCTTCTTCGATGGAGGAGGTCACGGCCGAGTTACCGATGTTCGCGTTGACCTTCACCAGGAAGTTGCGGCCAATAATCATCGGCTCGGATTCCGGATGGTTGATGTTGGCGGGGATAATCGCGCGGCCTGCGGCCACTTCGTCGCGCACAAACTCCGGCGTGATGTTCTCCGGCAGGCGAGCGCCAAAGCCCTCGCCTGGGTGCTGATAGCGCAGCACTTCGCTACGGATGCGCTCGCGGCCCATGTTTTCGCGGATGGCGATGAACTCCATCTCCGGCGTGACGATGCCCTGGCGCGCGTAGTGCAGCTGGGTCACGCATTTGCCCGCCTTAGCGCGTTTTGGCGTCAGCAGGCCGGTAAAGCGCAGCTCGTCCAGACCGTCGTCGGCCAGGCGCTCTTTGGTGTAGGCAGAGCTGAGTACGCTCAGTTCTTCGCAGTCGTTGCGCGCATCAATCCACGGCTGGCGCAGCTTCGCCAGACCCTGCTGGACGTTGATGGCAACATCAGGGTCGCCGTACGGGCCGGAGGTGTCGTATACCGGCACGGCTTCGTTGTCTTCATACTGCGGGTTATCTTTGCTGCCGCCGATAAGCGTCGGGCTGAGCTGAATTTCGCGCATTGGGACGCGGATATCGGCCTGCGAGCCGGAAATATAGATGCGTTTCGAGTTCGGGAAAGCGGTGCCTTCCAGCGTGTCGATGAAGTGTTGGGCCTGTGCGCGCTGTTCGCGGCGGGTCAGTTTTGCAGTAGACATAGCTCATTCCAAAAGTGAAGGACATGGCTTGTCAGACGACGGATGAAGCAAGAGAGGATCGCCCTCAGGCGATACAACAGCAGTGTGACTCTTGTTCCCTTCGCAGGTATTAGCCTGATCAGGTTCCGCGGATCCCGAATTAACGGTCTCAGCCCGCGCTTTCAGGCGCTGGGCACTCCGACAAGAAAAATCCCCCTCGTGAGAGGGGCGAATGGTTGTAAATTACTCGTTAACGATGAAGAACTCAAGCAGGGCGCGCGACGTTCTCTTCGCTACTGATGTTCACATCATTGTCCAGAACGAGGGCGATCAGCTTATCTTCCAGCGTGAATCGCTCCTCCAGCGCTTCACCGAGGTCGGATAGCGCCCGCTGGAACTCAAGATAGTTATCGTGATCGATGGCGTTCTCGAGCGCGGAATCATAGTAATCCATGATCTGCTGGGTGTTGGCTTCCAGCAGCGGATAGAGCTTGCTGGCCGCTAAATAGGGTGTTGTCCCTTCCATTTCACGGATAATGCGTTCATAAATATTGAAATGGCCGTCGGACAGATAGTCGACCAGGCCCTGACAAAAATCATCCAGCGCTTTTTCATTCAGTCGCATAAACGATTCTTTGCCAGGCTTAATACCGACCAGATTGTAATAAGCCACGAGTAGATGCTTGCGTACATGTAGCCAGCGATCCACCAGTTTGTTACTTCCTCTAACGCGCTCAGTCAGGCTTTCCAGCTGGTTTAACATGGTCGACTCCGCAAAATGTAGGATTGAATCTGCTTATCCAGAATGTAACCACAATGCTAACAACATGTCAGTGAAGCGAAGGTAGTGCAATAGATATGGATCGTATTATTGAAAAATCAGATCTTGGTTGGTGGATCGTCAGTCACGAACAAAAGTTATGGCTGCCTGCCGGAGAGTTGCCCTACGGTGCAGCGGAAATGTTCGATCTTGTAGGCCAGCACGCGCTGAAGATCGGCGAGTGGCAAGGCGATCCTGTGTGGTTGATCCAACAGGCTCGACGCCAGGATATGGGATCCGTTCGCCAGGTGCTCGATCTGGATGTCGGGCTGTTCCAGCTGGCGGGGCGCGGCGTGCAGTTGGCAGAGTTTTACCGCTCGCATAAATACTGCGGCTACTGCGGTCATACCATGCGTCCGAGCAAAACCGAGTGGGCGTTGCTCTGTAACCACTGCCGCGAGCGCTACTATCCTCAGATTGCGCCGTGCATTATCGTCGCTATCCGCCGGGAGGATTCCATCCTGCTGGCGCAGCATACCCGCCATCGTAACGGCATCCACACCGTGCTGGCCGGCTTCGTCGAAGTGGGCGAAACGCTGGAGCAGGCGGTGGCGCGCGAGGTGATGGAGGAGAGCGGGATCAAAGTGAAGAACCTGCGCTACGTCACCTCCCAGCCGTGGCCGTTCCCGCAGTCGCTGATGACGGCATTTATGGCCGAATACGACAGCGGCGAGATCGTTATCGACCAGAAAGAGCTGCTGGACGCGAACTGGTATCGCTACGACGATTTACCGCTGTTGCCTCCGCCGGGCACCGTGGCGCGTCGGCTGATAGAAGATACCGTGGCGATGTGTCGGGCCGAGTATGAGTAGTGTTACACTGAGGCCATGACGCTTAAGGAACTGCAAAAATGACCGAACTGAAGAACGATCGTTATCTGCGTGCGCTGCTGCGCCAGCCCGTTGATGTCACCCCGGTGTGGATGATGCGCCAGGCGGGACGCTATCTGCCAGAGTACAAAGCCACGCGCGCGCAGGCGGGCGATTTTATGTCGCTGTGCAAAAACGCCGAGCTGGCCTGTGAAGTCACGCTCCAGCCGCTGCGCCGTTTCCCGCTGGATGCTGCGATCCTCTTCTCGGATATTCTGACCATTCCGGATGCAATGGGCCTTGGCCTGTACTTCGAAACCGGTGAAGGTCCGCGTTTCACCTCCCCAATCAAAAGCAAAGCCGACGTGGATAAGCTGCCGATCCCCGATCCGGAAGGCGAGCTGGGCTACGTGATGAACGCCGTACGCACCATTCGCCGCGAGCTGAAAGGTGAAGTGCCGCTGATTGGCTTCTCCGGCAGCCCGTGGACGCTGGCGACCTATATGGTGGAAGGGGGCAGTAGCAAAGCTTTCACCATGATTAAAAAGATGATGTACGCCGAGCCGCTGGCCCTGCATGCGCTGCTCGACAAGCTGGCGAAGAGCGTCACCCTCTATCTGAACGCGCAGATTAAGGCTGGTGCACAGTCGGTGATGATTTTCGATACCTGGGGCGGCGTGCTGACCGGGCGCGATTATCAGCAGTTCTCCCTGTACTACATGCACAAAATCGTTGACGGCCTGCTGCGTGAAAACGAAGGTCGTCGCGTGCCGGTGACGCTGTTCACCAAAGGTGGCGGTCAGTGGCTGGAAGCGATGGCGGCAACCGGCTGCGACGCGCTGGGCCTCGACTGGACCACCGATATTGCCGATGCTCGCCGCCGCGTGGGCGACAAAGTGGCGCTGCAGGGCAATATGGATCCGTCCATGCTCTATGCGCCACCTGCCCGCATTGAAGAAGAAGTGTCGACTATACTGTCTGGTTTCGGCCAGGGGGAAGGCCACGTCTTTAACCTCGGCCACGGCATCCATCAGGATGTGCCGCCAGAACACGCAGGCGTATTTGTGGAGGCGGTGCATCGGCTTTCTGCCCAGTATCACAAGTAAGGAGTGGTTATGGATCTCGCGTCGCTACGCGCTCAGCAAATCGAACTGGCATCATCAGTGATCCGCGAGGATCGTCTGGATAAAGATCCTCCGCAGTACATTGGCGGAGCAGACGTCGGGTTCGAGCAGGGCGGAGAAGTGACGCGAGCGGCGATGGTGGTACTGAAATACCCGTCGCTTGAGCTGGTGGAGTACAAGGTTGCGCGTATCGCGACCACCATGCCGTACATTCCAGGCTTTCTCTCCTTCCGCGAATATCCCGCGCTGCTGGCAGCGTGGGAGCAACTCTCGCAAAAACCTGACCTGCTGTTTGTCGATGGACACGGTATTTCACACCCGCGCCGTTTAGGCGTTGCCAGCCACTTTGGGCTGCTGGTGGATGTGCCGACCATTGGCGTCGCCAAGAAACGCCTGTGCGGCGCGTTTGAACCTCTTTCCGCCGAGCCGGGCGCGCTGGCGCCGCTTGTCCATAAAGGCGAGCAGCTAGCGTGGGTCTGGCGCAGCAAGGCGCGCTGTAACCCGCTGTTTATCGCCACCGGGCACCGGGTGAGCATGGACAGCGCCCTGGCGTGGGTGCAGCGCTGTATGAAGGGCTACCGCTTGCCGGAGCCGACGCGCTGGGCAGACGCCGTGGCATCTTCGCGTCCGGCTTTTGTTCGTTGGCAGGAAATTTAGTGATGATTCAGGTAAACTGCGCCTAATTTTCGATTCGAGAGATCATCATGCTACAAAACCCGATTCACCTGCGCCTTGAGAAAGTTGAAAGCTGGCAGCACGTGACGTTTATGGCTTGCCTGTGCGAGCGCATGTATCCCAACTATGCCGCGTTCTGTAAGGAGACGGGCTTTGGTGATGGCCATATCTACCGCCGCATTCTGGATCTGATCTGGGAAACGCTGACGGTAAAAGACGCGAAGGTGAACTTCGACTCCCAGCTGGAAAAGCTGGAAGAGGCGATTCCGGCTGCGGATGATTTTGACCTGTACGGCGTCTACCCGGCCATTGATGCCTGCGTGGCGTTAAGCGAACTGCTTCACTCCCGTCTGAGCGGTGAAACGCTGGAGCACGCTATTGAAGTCAGTAAGGCATCTATTACGACCGTCGCGATGCTGGAAATGACCCAGGAAGGTCGCGAGATGACCGACGAAGAGCTGCGTGCAAACCCGGCGGTTGAGCAAGAATGGGACATTCAGTGGGAAATTTTCCGCCTGCTGGCAGAGTGTGAAGAACGCGATATCGAGCTGATAAAAGGGCTACGCGCGGACTTACGAGAGGCTGCTGAGAGCAATATTGGTATAATTTTTAACCAATGAGATAAGAAAACTTGAGATAACGCCCGTTTTGTCGCTCCTCGACTCTTCCCTTTCGCCCCTTGTCTGGTCTACATTTGGGGGGCGAAAAAAAGTGGCTATCGGTGCGTGTATGCAGGAGAGTGCTTTTTTGGCATTTTCGTCGCACTCGATGCTTAGCAAGCGATAAACACATTGAAAGGATAACTTATGAACAAGACTCAACTGATTGATGTAATTGCGGACAAGGCTGATCTGTCTAAAGTGCAGGCTAAAGCTGCTCTGGAATCTACCCTGGCTGCTATTACTGAGTCTCTGAAAGAAGGCGATGCTGTACAACTGGTTGGTTTCGGTACCTTCAAAGTGAACCACCGCGCTGAGCGTACTGGCCGCAACCCGCAGACCGGTAAAGAAATCAAAATCGCCGCAGCTAACGTGCCGGCATTTGTTTCTGGTAAAGCACTGAAAGACGCTGTTAAGTAAGACGCGTGGCAGTGAACAGTTTTAGCGAAGGGGCGGCAACGCCCCTTTTGTCTTTCTGGCGTGGAACGCTCGCGCTGGCAGGCATGCTGCTGCTGTCCGCCTGCAGCCACGACACCTCACTGCCGCCGTTTACCGCCAGCGGTTACGCGGACAACCAGGGTGCGGTCAGGATCTGGCGCAAAGATTCCGGCGGCGAAGTGCATCTGCTTTCTGCCTTCAGCCCGTGGCATAACGGCAATACGTCGACGGCGGAATATCGCTGGCAGGGAGATGACCTGTCGCTGATTGAACTGAACGTCTACAGCAAGACCCCCGAACACGTGAAAGTGCGTTTTGACGACCATGGCGAGCTGAGCTTTATGCAGCGTGAAGTCAGCGGTCAAAAACAGCAGCTTTCCAGCGATCAAATCGCCCTCTACCGTTATCGTGCCGAACAAATCCGCCAGACCAGCGATGCGCTTCGTCTGGGCCGCGTTGTGCTGCGCCAGGGGCGCTGGCATGCCGATGGAACGGTAACCACCTGCGAAGGGCAGACGGTCAAGCCCGAGCTCGAATCCTGGGCAACAGAACACATTCAACGCCGTCAGCGTCATTCATCAGTGGAGGTGAGTGTGGCGTGGCTGGAAGCGCCGGAAGGCTCTCAGCTGCTGCTGGTGGCGAACGAAGACTTCTGCACCTGGCAGCCGACGGAAAAGAGTTTTTGATTTAAGTTCCCTCTCCCTTGAGGGAGAGGGTTAGAGTGAGGGTGTGAAATTACTCGCCCTGCTCGCGTGCAATCGCGCGATAACCGATATCCTGACGGCTAAAGCTGCCGTTCCAGTGAATATCCGCCATCAGCGCATAGGCGCGCTTCTGCGCCTCTGCCACGGTATGACCCAGCGCGGTCGCACACAGCACGCGTCCGCCGTTGGTGAGGACGCGATCGTCTTCAGCCAGCTTCGTACCGGCATGGAACACCTTCGCACCGTCAATCTCTTCCAGCGGCAGTCCGTGGATCTCATCCCCGGTGTTGTAGTTGCCCGGGTAACCACCCGCAGCAATCACCACGCCCAGAGACGCGCGCTCGTCCCACTCTGAGGTTTTCTCGTCGAGCTTGCCTTCGCAGGCTGCAAGACACAGATCCACCAGATCGGATTTCATACGCAGCATGATGGGCTGCGTTTCCGGATCGCCAAAGCGGCAGTTGAATTCGATAACCTTAGGGTTACCCTGCTTGTCGATCATCAGACCCGCATAGAGGAAACCGGTGTAGGTGTTGCCTTCCGCCGCCATCCCTTTCACGGTTGGCCAAATGACGCGATCCATGGTGCGCTGGTGTACTTCATCAGTCACTACCGGAGCAGGGGAGTAAGCGCCCATTCCGCCAGTATTCGGGCCGGTATCGCCATTACCCACGCGCTTGTGGTCCTGGCTGGTGGCCATCGGGAGAACGTGCTCGCCGTCGACCATCACGATAAAGCTGGCCTCTTCACCGTCGAGGAACTCTTCGATCACGATGCGGTGGCCCGCATCGCCAAAGGCGTTGCCCGCCAGCATATCCTGAACCGCGGCTTCTGCTTCTTCGAGGGTCATCGCCACGATCACGCCTTTACCGGCGGCCAGACCGTCGGCCTTGATAACAATCGGCGCGCCTTTTTCACGTAAATAGGCCAGGGCTGGCTCTACTTCGGTGAAGTTCTGATATTCCGCCGTCGGGATGTTATGACGCGCGAGGAAATCTTTGGTGAAGGCTTTAGAGCCTTCCAGCTGCGCGGCACCTTGCGTTGGCCCGAAGATTGTCAGGCCCGCCGCGCGGAAGGCATCGACGACGCCAATCACCAGCGGCGCTTCCGGGCCGACGATGGTCAGGTCGATTTTCTCGCTCTGGGCAAAGCTCAGCAGCGCCGGAATGTCGGTTACGCCAATGGCGACGTTCTGTAGCGTCGGCTCCAGGGCGGTACCGGCGTTGCCCGGTGCCACGAAGACCGTTTTCACCAGCGGAGACTGCGCCGCTTTCCACGCCAGAGCGTGCTCGCGTCCGCCGTTACCAATTACTAATACTTTCATTTTCAGCTCCGGGAATTAATGGCGGAAGTGGCGCATGTCGGTGAAGATCATCGCAATGCCGTGTTCGTCGGCGGCGGCAATCACTTCATCGTCGCGGATTGAACCGCCAGGCTGGATCACGCAGGTGATCCCTACCGCGGCTGCCGCGTCGATACCGTCACGGAACGGGAAGAAGGCGTCAGAAGCCATGGCGGAGCCTTTGACTTCCAGACCTTCATCGCCTGCTTTAATACCCGCGATTTTCGCGGAGTAGACGCGGCTCATCTGGCCTGCACCTATTCCGATGGTCATGTTCTCTTTCGCGTAGACGATGGCGTTGGATTTGACGAACTTGGCGACCTTCCAGCAGAACAGCGCATCACGCAGTTCCTGTTCGCTCGGCTGACGCTTGGTCACCACGCGCAGGTCGGCTTCTGTCACCATACCCAGATCGCGGTCCTGAACCAGCAGGCCGCCGTTCACGCGCTTGAAGTCCAGGCTCGGCACGCGTTCTGCCCACTGGCCGCAAACCAGTACGCGCACGTTCTGTTTCGCGGCGGTGATTTTCAGCGCCTCTTCGGATGCGGATGGCGCGATGATCACTTCAACGAACTGGCGGGAGATGATGGCCTGAGCCGTTTCAGCATCCAGCTCGCGGTTGAAGGCGATAATGCCGCCGAAAGCAGAGGTCGGGTCGGTTTTGTAGGCGCGATCGTAGGCATCCAGAATAGAGGTGCTCACTGCAACGCCGCATGGGTTCGCATGCTTAACGATAACGCAGGCCGGCTCGCTGAACTCTTTCACACATTCCAGCGCGGCGTCGGTGTCGGCAATGTTGTTATAGGAGAGTGCTTTGCCCTGAACCTGCTGGGCTGTCGCGACAGAGGCTTCTTTTACCTCTTCTTCTATATAGAAGGCAGCCTGCTGGTGGCTGTTCTCGCCGTAGCGCATATCCTGCTTTTTAATGAAGTTCAGGTTCAGGGTGCGCGGGAAGCGGCCGGAAGGATCTTTGCTTTCACCGTGGTAGGCTGGCACCAGGCTACCGAAGTAGTTGGCGATCATGCTGTCGTACGCGGCGGTGTGTTCGAAGGCTTTGATGGCGAGGTCGAAACGCGTTGCAAGCGTCAGGGACCCTTCGTTGGCATCCATCTCATTAATAATGGTTTCGTAATCGCTGCTCTTTACGACGATGGCCACATCTTTATGGTTCTTGGCCGCGGAGCGCACCATGGTCGGGCCGCCGATATCAATATTCTCTACGGCATCTTCCAGTGAACAGCCTTCGCGGGCAACGGTCTGGGCAAACGGGTAGAGGTTAACAACCACCATGTCGATTGGCGCGATGTCATGCTTTTCCATAATGGCGTCGTCCTGACCGCGACGGCCAAGAATACCGCCGTGTACTTTCGGGTGCAGAGTTTTGACGCGTCCATCCATCATTTCCGGGAAACCGGTGTAATCGGACACTTCGGTTACCGGCAGACCTTTATCTGCTAACAGGCGAGCGGTGCCGCCTGTAGAAAGCAGCTCCACACCGCGTGCGGAAAGTGCCTGAGCGAATTCGACGATACCGGCTTTATCAGAAACACTGAGCAGAGCGCGGCGGACTGGACGACGTTGTTGCATGGTAAATCCCCTGGATTTCACGATTACAGAGAGCGTTAGATGAATTTTCCTGCGAAAAACTCATCTAACACACCTGACGGGGCATCCTTATTAAGCGCGAGCATTTTAACGAAAACGTTTGCGCAACGCTCGCACATTTTCACTTTTTCGTATCATTGTGGATAAGTCTGTGTGTAAAAAGGTATAAGGCGGGGTTTTGCTGTGGAATGCAGCAGTCAGTCATTTTTCTGTCATTTAGCGGTTGCGGCCTGCTGAGAACTCCCTATAATGCGCCTCCATCGACACGGCGGATGTGAATCACTTCACAAACAACCCGGTCGGTTGAAGAGAAAAAATCCTGAAATAACGGGTTGACTCTGAAAGAGGAAAGCGTAATATACGCCACCTCGCAACGGTGAGCGAAAGCCGCGTTGCACTGCTCTTTAACAATTTATCAGACAATCTGTGTGGGCACTCAAAGTGACATGGATTCTTAATGTCTTCGGACAATAAAATGAATACCAAGTCTCTGAGTGAACATACGTAATTCATTACGAAGTTTAATTCACGAGCATCAAACTTAAATTGAAGAGTTTGATCATGGCTCAGATTGAACGCTGGCGGCAGGCCTAACACATGCAAGTCGAGCGGTAGCACAGGAGAGCTTGCTCTCCGGGTGACGAGCGGCGGACGGGTGAGTAATGTCTGGGAAACTGCCTGATGGAGGGGGATAACTACTGGAAACGGTAGCTAATACCGCATAACGTCGCAAGACCAAAGAGGGGGACCTTCGGGCCTCTTGCCATCAGATGTGCCCAGATGGGATTAGCTAGTAGGTGGGGTAACGGCTCACCTAGGCGACGATCCCTAGCTGGTCTGAGAGGATGACCAGCCACACTGGAACTGAGACACGGTCCAGACTCCTACGGGAGGCAGCAGTGGGGAATATTGCACAATGGGCGCAAGCCTGATGCAGCCATGCCGCGTGTATGAAGAAGGCCTTCGGGTTGTAAAGTACTTTCAGCGGGGAGGAAGGCGATAAGGTTAATAACCTTGTCGATTGACGTTACCCGCAGAAGAAGCACCGGCTAACTCCGTGCCAGCAGCCGCGGTAATACGGAGGGTGCAAGCGTTAATCGGAATTACTGGGCGTAAAGCGCACGCAGGCGGTCTGTCAAGTCGGATGTGAAATCCCCGGGCTCAACCTGGGAACTGCATTCGAAACTGGCAGGCTAGAGTCTTGTAGAGGGGGGTAGAATTCCAGGTGTAGCGGTGAAATGCGTAGAGATCTGGAGGAATACCGGTGGCGAAGGCGGCCCCCTGGACAAAGACTGACGCTCAGGTGCGAAAGCGTGGGGAGCAAACAGGATTAGATACCCTGGTAGTCCACGCCGTAAACGATGTCGACTTGGAGGTTGTTCCCTTGAGGAGTGGCTTCCGGAGCTAACGCGTTAAGTCGACCGCCTGGGGAGTACGGCCGCAAGGTTAAAACTCAAATGAATTGACGGGGGCCCGCACAAGCGGTGGAGCATGTGGTTTAATTCGATGCAACGCGAAGAACCTTACCTACTCTTGACATCCAGAGAACTTAGCAGAGATGCTTTGGTGCCTTCGGGAACTCTGAGACAGGTGCTGCATGGCTGTCGTCAGCTCGTGTTGTGAAATGTTGGGTTAAGTCCCGCAACGAGCGCAACCCTTATCCTTTGTTGCCAGCGGTCCGGCCGGGAACTCAAAGGAGACTGCCAGTGATAAACTGGAGGAAGGTGGGGATGACGTCAAGTCATCATGGCCCTTACGAGTAGGGCTACACACGTGCTACAATGGCGCATACAAAGAGAAGCGACCTCGCGAGAGCAAGCGGACCTCATAAAGTGCGTCGTAGTCCGGATTGGAGTCTGCAACTCGACTCCATGAAGTCGGAATCGCTAGTAATCGTAGATCAGAATGCTACGGTGAATACGTTCCCGGGCCTTGTACACACCGCCCGTCACACCATGGGAGTGGGTTGCAAAAGAAGTAGGTAGCTTAACCTTCGGGAGGGCGCTTACCACTTTGTGATTCATGACTGGGGTGAAGTCGTAACAAGGTAACCGTAGGGGAACCTGCGGTTGGATCACCTCCTTACCTTAAAGAACCTGCCTTTGCAGTGCTCACACAGATTGTCTGATGAATGATGAACTTCTGAATGTACTTTTGAGTGCATTAAGAAGTTTTGCTCTTTAAAAATCTGGATCAAGCTGAAAATTGAAACGACACACATGTTATGTGTGTTCGAGTCTCTCAAATTTTCGCAAATCGATGATGAATCGAAAGAAACATCTTCGGGTTGTGAGGTTAAGCGACTAAGCGTACACGGTGGATGCCCTGGCAGTCAGAGGCGATGAAGGACGTGCTAATCTGCGAAAAGCGCCGGCGAGGTGATATGAACCTTTGACCCGGCGATGTCCGAATGGGGAAACCCAGTGTGTTCCGACACACTATCGTTAACTGAATACATAGGTTAACGAGGCGAACCGGGGGAACTGAAACATCTAAGTACCCCGAGGAAAAGAAATCAACCGAGATTCCCCCAGTAGCGGCGAGCGAACGGGGAGCAGCCCAGAGTCTGAATCAGCTTGTGTGTTAGTGGAAGCGTCTGGAAAGTCGCACGGTACAGGGTGATAGTCCCGTACACGAAAGCACACAGGTTGTGAACTCGAAGAGTAGGGCGGGACACGTGGTATCCTGTCTGAATATGGGGGGACCATCCTCCAAGGCTAAATACTCCTGACTGACCGATAGTGAACCAGTACCGTGAGGGAAAGGCGAAAAGAACCCCGGCGAGGGGAGTGAAAAAGAACCTGAAACCGTGTACGTACAAGCAGTGGGAGCACCTTCGTGGTGTGACTGCGTACCTTTTGTATAATGGGTCAGCGACTTATATTCTGTAGCAAGGTTAACCGTATAGGGGAGCCGAAGGGAAACCGAGTCTTAACTGGGCGTTAAGTTGCAGGGTATAGACCCGAAACCCGGTGATCTAGCCATGGGCAGGTTGAAGGTTGGGTAACACTAACTGGAGGACCGAACCGACTAATGTTGAAAAATTAGCGGATGACTTGTGGCTGGGGGTGAAAGGCCAATCAAACCGGGAGATAGCTGGTTCTCCCCGAAAGCTATTTAGGTAGCGCCTCGTGAATTCATCTTCGGGGGTAGAGCACTGTTTCGGCTAGGGGGCCATCCCGGCTTACCAACCCGATGCAAACTACGAATACCGAAGAATGTTATCACGGGAGACACACGGCGGGTGCTAACGTCCGTCGTGAAGAGGGAAACAACCCAGACCGCCAGCTAAGGTCCCAAAGTCATGGTTAAGTGGGAAACGATGTGGGAAGGCACAGACAGCCAGGATGTTGGCTTAGAAGCAGCCATCATTTAAAGAAAGCGTAATAGCTCACTGGTCGAGTCGGCCTGCGCGGAAGATGTAACGGGGCTAAACCATGCACCGAAGCTGCGGCAGCGACGCTTATGCGTTGTTGGGTAGGGGAGCGTTCTGTAAGCCGTTGAAGGTGTGCTGTGAGGCATGCTGGAGGTATCAGAAGTGCGAATGCTGACATAAGTAACGATAATGCGGGTGAAAAGCCCGCACGCCGGAAGACCAAGGGTTCCTGTCCAACGTTAATCGGGGCAGGGTGAGTCGACCCCTAAGGCGAGGCCGAAAGGCGTAGTCGATGGGAAACAGGTTAATATTCCTGTACTTGGTGTTACTGCGAAGGGGGGACGGAGAAGGCTATGTTAGCCGGGCGACGGTTGTCCCGGTTTAAGCATGTAGGCGGGAGTTTTAGGTAAATCCGGAACTCTTCTAACGCTGAGGTGTGATGACGAGGCACTACGGTGCTGAAGTAACAAATGCCCTGCTTCCAGGAAAAGCCTCTAAGCATCAGGTAACATCAAATCGTACCCCAAACCGACACAGGTGGTCAGGTAGAGAATACCAAGGCGCTTGAGAGAACTCGGGTGAAGGAACTAGGCAAAATGGTGCCGTAACTTCGGGAGAAGGCACGCTGATATGTAGGTGAAGCCCCTGCGGGTGGAGCTGAAATCAGTCGAAGATACCAGCTGGCTGCAACTGTTTATTAAAAACACAGCACTGTGCAAACACGAAAGTGGACGTATACGGTGTGACGCCTGCCCGGTGCCGGAAGGTTAATTGATGGGGTTAGCGGCAACGCGAAGCTCTTGATCGAAGCCCCGGTAAACGGCGGCCGTAACTATAACGGTCCTAAGGTAGCGAAATTCCTTGTCGGGTAAGTTCCGACCTGCACGAATGGCGTAATGATGGCCAGGCTGTCTCCACCCGAGACTCAGTGAAATTGAACTCGCTGTGAAGATGCAGTGTACCCGCGGCAAGACGGAAAGACCCCGTGAACCTTTACTATAGCTTGACACTGAACACTGGTCCTTGATGTGTAGGATAGGTGGGAGGCTTTGAAGCGTGGACGCCAGTCTGCGTGGAGCCAACCTTGAAATACCACCCTTTAATGGCTGGTGTTCTAACGTAGACCCGTAATCCGGGTTGCGGACAGTGTCTGGTGGGTAGTTTGACTGGGGCGGTCTCCTCCCAAAGAGTAACGGAGGAGCACGAAGGTTAGCTAATCCTGGTCGGACATCAGGAGGTTAGTGCAATGGCATAAGCTAGCTTGACTGCGAGAGTGACGGCTCGAGCAGGTGCGAAAGCAGGTCATAGTGATCCGGTGGTTCTGAATGGAAGGGCCATCGCTCAACGGATAAAAGGTACTCCGGGGATAACAGGCTGATACCGCCCAAGAGTTCATATCGACGGCGGTGTTTGGCACCTCGATGTCGGCTCATCACATCCTGGGGCTGAAGTAGGTCCCAAGGGTATGGCTGTTCGCCATTTAAAGTGGTACGCGAGCTGGGTTTAGAACGTCGTGAGACAGTTCGGTCCCTATCTGCCGTGGGCGCTGGAGAATTGAGGGGGGCTGCTCCTAGTACGAGAGGACCGGAGTGGACGCATCACTGGTGTTCGGGTTGTCATGCCAATGGCATTGCCCGGTAGCTAAATGCGGAAAAGATAAGTGCTGAAAGCATCTAAGCACGAAACTTGCCCCGAGATGAGTTCTCCCTGACCCTTTAAGGGTCCTGAAGGAACGTTGAAGACTACGACGTTGATAGGTCGGGTGTGTAAGCGCAGCGATGCGTTGAGCTAACCGATACTAATGAACCGTGAGGCTTAACCTTACAACGCCGAAGCTGTTTCGGCGAAGAGAGACAGACAATCAATTTCAGCTTTGATACAGATTTAACAGAATTTGCCTGGCGGCTTTAGCGCGGTGGTCCCACCTGACTCCATGCCGAACTCAGAAGTGAAACGCCGTAGCGCCGATGGTAGTGTGGGGTCTCCCCATGTGAGAGTAGGGAACTGCCAGGCATCAATTAGAAGAACCCCGTACCGTAAGGTGCGGGGTTTTTTGCTTTTGTTTTTCCCCCTCCTTGAAACTTTCTCACCTTCCTCTTGCAGACTCGACATTCAAACCATTTCTGGGTATCGTTAGCTATCTGGATGTCTAAACGTTTATACGTATGCTGTGAGGATATTAAGTTATGCCGATTCGGGTGCAGGACGAGCTACCAGCCGTCAATTTCTTGCGTGAAGAAAACGTCTTCGTGATGACGGCTTCGCGTGCGACAGGTCAGGAAATTCGCCCGCTGAAGGTGCTTATTCTCAATCTGATGCCAAAAAAGATCGAAACAGAAAACCAGTTCCTGCGTCTTCTGTCTAACTCCCCGCTGCAGGTTGATATTCAGCTGCTGCGAATCGATGCCCGTGAGTCACGCAACACGCCTTCTGAGCATCTGAACAACTTCTACTGTAACTTCGATGACATTCAGGGTGAAAACTTCGACGGACTGATTGTGACCGGCGCGCCGCTTGGCCTGGTTGAATTTAACGATGTCGCCTACTGGCCGCAGATCAAACAGGTTCTGGAGTGGGCAAAAGATCACGTCACGTCCACATTGTTTGTCTGTTGGGCGGTACAAGCCGCACTGAATATTCTTTATGGCATCCCCAAGCAAACCCGCACTGAAAAGCTCTCCGGCGTATACGAACACCACATTCTTCATCCACACGCGCTGCTGACGCGTGGTTTCGATGACTCTTTCCTGGCGCCGCATTCTCGCTACGCCGATTTCCCGGCCCAGCTGATTCGTGATTACACCGATCTGGAGATCCTGGCCGAAACGGAAGATGGAGATGCTTATCTGTTTGCCAGCAAGGATAAACGCATTGCATTTGTGACTGGGCATCCTGAATACGATCCGCATACCCTCGCGTCAGAGTATTTCCGTGATGTCGAAGCGGGTCTTAATCCGGATGTACCGTACAACTATTTCCCGAAAGACGACCCGCAAAACAAACCGAGAGCAACCTGGCGCAGTCACGGGAATTTGCTTTTTACCAACTGGCTCAACTATTACGTCTATCAGATAACGCCATACGATCTGCGTCACATGAATCCGACGCTGGAGTAATCTTCTGCACTAAACGATCCTAAAGCGTTTCAGCTATTCAAATCAGGCACCTTCGGGTGCTTTTTTTATTTCCGAAATGTCACTCACTGTTCGATTAAACTTTAATCTTAATAAAATCAATCAATTAATTACAATTAATAATTAAAATGGAAATTGTTTTTGATTTTAGGAAAAATATAGATAGTCTTAATTCTGCTGAGCGAAAACTACCCAACGATCTTTCGTTCGCATCGGGGGCGTGATTTTGGATCTTTGATGAGGAGCAGAGTAATGACTCAACAGGCAACGACGGTCGATGAACTGGCCTTTACCAAGCCGTACGGAGAGCAAGAACAGCAAGTGTTGACGGCGGAAGCGGTAGAGTTTCTGACTGAACTGGTGACCCGCTTTACGCCGCAGCGCAATAAGCTGCTGGCGGCGCGCATTCATCAGCAGCAGGAAATTGACGATGGCAAGTTGCCTGGCTTCATTTCGGAAACCGCTTCCATTCGTCGCGGTGAGTGGAAAATCCGCGGCATCCCTGAAGATTTACAGGATCGTCGCGTTGAGATCACCGGTCCGGTAGAGCGCAAAATGGTGATCAACGCCATGAATGCCAACGTTAAAGTCTTTATGGCGGATTTTGAAGACTCACTGGCACCAGACTGGAACAAAGTTATCGACGGGCAGATCAACCTGCGCGACGCCGTGAATGGCACCATCAGCTACACCAACGAAGCCGGCAAAATTTACCAGCTCAAACCGAACCCGGCGGTGCTGATCTGTCGCGTACGCGGCCTGCACCTGCCTGAAAAACATGTTACCTGGCGTGGGGAAGCCATTCCGGGCAGCCTGTTTGATTTCGCACTCTATTTTTTCCACAACTACAAAAACCTGCTGGCAAAAGGCAGCGGACCTTATTTCTATCTGCCGAAAACGCAGGCCTGGCAGGAAGCGGCCTGGTGGAGCGAGGTGTTCAGTTACGCTGAAGATCGTTTCAACCTGCCGCGCGGCACCATCAAGGCCACGCTACTGATTGAAACGCTGCCAGCCGTGTTCCAGATGAATGAAATTCTGCACGCCCTGCGCGACCACATTGTCGGCCTGAACTGCGGACGCTGGGACTATATTTTCAGCTACATCAAAACCCTGAAAAACTATCCCGATCGCGTGCTGCCGGATCGCCAGGTCGTGACCATGGATAAACCGTTCCTGAGCGCCTACTCGCGTCTGCTGATCAAAACCTGCCACAAGCGCGGTGCCTTTGCGATGGGCGGCATGGCGGCATTTATCCCGAGCAAAGACGCAGAACGCAACAATCAGGTGCTCAACAAGGTGAAGGCCGACAAAGAGCTTGAAGCCCGTAACGGTCACGACGGCACGTGGATTGCCCATCCCGGCCTGGCCGACACGGCGATGGAGGTTTTCAATCGCGTACTCGGTGACAATAAAAACCAGCTGTTTGTCACGCGCGATGACGATGCCCCAACCGCTGAAGAACAGCTGCTGGCTCCGTGTGCGGGCGAGCGGACGGAAGAGGGCATGCGTGCCAATATTCGCGTCGCCGTGCAATACATCGAAGCGTGGATCTCCGGCAACGGCTGTGTCCCGATCTACGGCCTGATGGAAGATGCCGCGACGGCGGAGATCTCACGTACCTCCATCTGGCAGTGGATCCACCATCAAAAAACGCTCAGCAACGGCAAGCCGGTAACCAAATCTCTGTTCCGCCAGATGCTGGCCGAAGAGATGCGGGTGATCCAGGACGAGCTGGGCGAACACCGCTTCAGCAGCGGGCGTTTTGACGACGCTGCGCGCCTGATGGAGCAAATCACCACATCAGATGACTTAATCGACTTCCTGACCCTGCCGGGCTACCGCTTCCTGGCGTAACTCACCGCATAACAATATGGAGCATCTGCACATGAAAACCCGTACCCAACAAATCGAAGAGTTAAAGAAAGAGTGGACACAACCTCGCTGGGAAGGCATCCGCCGTCCTTACAGCGCGGAGGAAGTGGTGAAATTACGCGGCTCGGTCAATCCGGAATGCACGCTGGCGCAAAATGGCGCGGCGAAAATGTGGAAGCTGCTGCACGGTGGCTCTAAAAAGGGTTACATCAACAGCCTCGGAGCGCTGACCGGCGGTCAGGCGCTGCAGCAGGCGAAGGCCGGTATTGAGGCGATTTACCTCTCCGGCTGGCAGGTCGCGGCGGACGCCAACCTGGCCTCCAGCATGTACCCGGATCAGTCGCTCTATCCGGCTAACTCCGTGCCGTCGGTGGTGGATCGGATCAACAACACCTTCCGCCGTGCGGATCAGATCCAGTGGGCCGCAGGTATCGAACCTGGCGATCCGCGCTTTACGGACTACTTCCTGCCGATCGTCGCGGATGCGGAAGCAGGCTTCGGCGGCGTGCTGAACGCCTTCGAGCTGATGAAATCGATGATTGAGGCCGGTGCAGCGGCCGTACACTTCGAAGACCAGCTGGCGTCAGTGAAGAAATGCGGACATATGGGCGGTAAGGTGCTCGTTCCGACTCAGGAAGCGATTCAGAAGCTGGTTGCCGCGCGTCTGGCTGCTGACGTGCTCGGCGTGCCGACGCTGGTGATTGCCCGTACCGATGCGGACGCGGCGGACCTGATTACCTCTGACTGCGACCCGTACGACAGCGAGTTCATCACCGGCGAGCGTACCAGCGAAGGCTTCTACCGCACCCATGCCGGCATTGAACAGGCGATCAGCCGCGGGCTGGCGTACGCGCCTTATGCGGACCTGGTCTGGTGTGAAACCTCCACGCCGGATCTGGCGCTGGCAAAACGCTTTGCCGACGCCATCCACGCGAAATACCCGGGCAAGCTGCTGGCCTACAACTGCTCGCCGTCCTTCAACTGGCAGAAAAAGCTGGATGACAAAACCATCGCCAGCTTCCAGCAGCAGCTGTCCGACATGGGCTACAAATACCAGTTCATTACCCTGGCAGGCATCCACAGTATGTGGTTCAACATGTTCGACCTGGCGCACGCCTACGCGCAGGGTGAGGGCATGAAGCACTACGTTGAGAAGGTGCAGCAGCCGGAGTTTGCCGCGGGCAAAGACGGCTATACCTTCGTGTCTCACCAGCAGGAGGTGGGAACAGGCTACTTCGATAACGTGACGACCATCATTCAGGGTGGCACATCCTCCGTCACCGCCTTAACGGGTTCAACCGAAGAAGCACAGTTCTAATCTTTTCCCCCTCTCCCCCCTCGGGGAGAGGGTTGGGGTGAGGGGGAATATATGTCGCGTGGCCTGGAATTACTGATTGCTCAAACTATTTTGCAGGGCTTCGATGCCCAGTATGGTCGTTTTCTTGAAGTGACATCCGGCGCGCAGCAGCGCTTTGAACATGCAGACTGGCATGCGGTTCAGCAGGCCATGAAGCAGCGTATCCATCTCTACGACCACCACGTGGGTCTGGTGGTGGAGCAGCTGCGCTGTATCACCGACGGTAAAAGCCCGGATGCAGAATTTTTACTGCGCGTGAAGGAGCACTACACCCATTTGTTACCCGACTACCCGCGCTTCGAGATTGCGGAGAGCTTTTTCAACTCCGTCTATTGCCGGTTATTTGACCACCGCTCACTATCTCCTGAGCGGTTATTTATCTTCAGCTCCCAGCCCGAGCGCCGCTTTCGAACCATTCCACGTCCGCTGGCGAAAGATTTCTTTCCCGACCGCGGCTGGGAAAAGCTCCTGCACCGCGTGCTAACGGATCTGCCGCTGCGCCTGCCCTGGGAGAATAAAGCCCGGGATATCGGCTATATTCACACCCATCTCAACGAAACCTTCGGCGCGGAGGTGCTTAGCCACAGCCATTTGCAGGTTGCCAACGAGCTTTTCTACCGTAATAAAGCCGCCTGGCTGGTGGGCAAACTGGTTACGCCGACCGCCATTGTGCCGTTTCTGCTGCCCATTCACCGTACCGACGACGGGGAACTGTTTGTCGATACCTGCCTGACCACTGGCGCCGAGGCCAGCATCGTGTTTGGCTTCGCCCGCTCCTATTTCATGGTGTACGCCCCGCTGCCTGCCGCCCTGGTGGAGTGGCTGCGCGAGATCCTGCCGGGCAAAACCACCGCCGAGCTGTATATGGCGATTGGCTGCCAGAAGCACGCCAAGACGGAAAGCTACCGGGAGTACCTGCGCTATGTCACCACGGCGGATGAGCAGTTCATCGAAGCGCCCGGCATTCGCGGCATGGTAATGCTGGTGTTTACGCTTCCGGGCTTTGACCGCGTATTTAAGGTGATTAAAGACAGGTTTGCGCCACAGAAAGAGATGACCGCAGCCCATGTTCGCGCCTGCTACCAGCTGGTTAAAGAGCACGATCGCGTCGGACGCATGGCGGATACCCAGGAATTCGAAAACTTTGTGCTGGATAAGCAGCAGATCGATCCGGCGCTCATGACGCTTTTACTGCAGGAAGCCTCCGGCAAAATCACCGATCATGGCGACAAAATCGTGATAAGCCATCTCTACATTGAACGCCGCATGGTGCCGCTCAATATCTGGCTGGAACAGTCCGACGGTCAGGCGCTGCGTGATGCCATTGAAGAGTACGGGAACGCAATTCGCCAGCTTGCCGCCGCCAATATCTTCCCGGGGGATATGCTGTTTAAAAACTTCGGCGTCACCCGCCACGGGCGGGTGGTGTTCTACGACTACGACGAAATTTGCTACATGACCGAGGTGAACTTCCGCGATATCCCGCCGCCCCGCTACCCGGAAGATGAGCTTTCCGGCGAGCCGTGGTACAGCGTCTCGCCGGGCGATGTGTTTCCGGAGGAGTTTCGCCATTGGCTGTGCGCCGACCCGCGCATCGGGCCGCTATTCGAAGAGATGCATGAGGACCTGTTCCGTGCCAGCTACTGGCGCGGACTGCAAACGCGGATCAAAAACGGGCATGTCGAAGATGTGTACGCCTACCGCCGCAAGCAGAGGTTTAGCATCAGGTTTTCAGAGGACATCATGTAGGCCGGGTAAGGCGAAGCCGCCACCCGGCAAAGCGATCTCAACGAATCCCACCGTACGCCAGCGTCACCTCTTTCGCCGCCTTAATCACCAGCGCACCCAGTTCTGTCACGCGGTCATCGGTCATGCGCGAAATCGGACCGGATATGGAGATCGCGGCAAACGGCTCGCGGTGCTCGTCAAAAATGCAGGCCGCGAGGCAGCGCAGGCCCAGGGCATGTTCTTCATCATCAAACGAATAGCCGCGCTTGCGGGTCAGGGCCAGATCTTCTTTTAGATGCACGGGCGACACCAGCGTGGCGTGGGTATAGGCGTGCAGCCCTTTACGGTGCAGCAGCCCCGTCACCTGCTCCTCGCTCAGCTGTGAGAGAAACGCTTTCCCCGCCCCGGAGGCGTGCATCGGCAGCTTGCCGCCAATTGGTGCAGACATGCGCATCAGCTGCGTGCACTGCACCTGGTCGATGATAATCGCCTGGTGGTCGCTCTGGTCCAGCACCGCCAGGTTTACGGTCTCGCCGGAATCTTCCATTAGCTTGCGCAGAATCGGGTGCACAATCGCCAGCAGGTTGCGGCTCTGCAGGAAGCTGCTGCCGACGATAAACGCGTGCGCGCCCACCGCCCAGTGCCCCAGCTCGCCGACCTGGCGGACAAAGCCCAGCTGCTGCATGGTGGTCAGCAGGCGGTGGGTGGTGGAGTTTGGCAGGCCAGCCTGCTGGGCCAGCTCCGTCAGGGCCACGCTGCCGTGCGACTCGGCTATCCACTCCAGCAGCTTCAGACCGCGCGTGAGCGATTGAACCTGTCCGCCCTGTTGGGCGGTGGTAGTGGCAGCAGGCTTTCTGCCGCGTTTGGCGGGAACGGTCGCGACCATGACGATCTCCTTTTTCTGTATCGTGGAAATCATTTTCGTTTTATTTGGTGAATTTGCAACCGTTATCCTGACTGATCGGAGGAGTGATGGTGAACATGTCTCATGTTACCGCTGTGCGACTTTTCCACCCCGCGAGATTGTGCCAGTATGGAACCCAGCCTTTTGGCCTTGTTGAGCGTTGTCGGGAGCAAGTGTGAGCAGCAAAGTAGAGCAACTGCGTGCGCAGTTAAATGAACGAATTCTGGTGCTGGACGGCGGCATGGGCACCATGATCCAGGGCTATCGTCTGAGTGAAGACGATTTCCGCGGCGAGCGCTTTGCCGACTGGCCCTGCGACCTGAAAGGGAACAACGACCTGCTGGTGCTCAGCAAGCCGTCCGTTATTAAGGATATCCACAACGCCTACTTCGAAGCGGGTGCGGATATCGTTGAAACCAACACCTTCAACTCGACAACCATCGCCATGGCGGATTACCAGATGGAATCCCTGTCGGCGGAAATCAACCTGGAAGCCGCGAAGCTGGCGCGCGCCTGCGCCGACGAGTGGACGGCCCGCACGCCGGACAAGCCGCGCTACGTTGCCGGGGTGCTTGGCCCGACGAACCGCACCGCGTCGATTTCACCGGACGTCAACGACCCGGCGTTTCGTAATATCACCTTTGACCAGCTGGTTGCCGCCTACCGCGAATCGACCAAAGCGCTGGTGGAAGGCGGTTCCGACCTGATCCTGATTGAAACCGTATTCGACACCCTCAACGCCAAAGCCGCGATTTACGCGGTGAAAGAGGAGTTTGAGGCGCTGGGCGTTGACCTGCCGATCATGATTTCCGGCACCATCACCGACGCCTCCGGCCGCACCCTGTCCGGCCAGACAACCGAAGCGTTTTATAACTCCCTGCGTCACGCCGAAGCGCTCTCCTTCGGCCTCAACTGCGCGCTGGGGCCGGACGAGCTGCGCCAGTACGTGCAGGAGCTTTCCCGCATCGCGGAATGCTACGTCACCGCCCACCCGAACGCCGGTCTGCCGAACGCGTTTGGCGAATACGATCTCGATGCCGACACCATGGCGGCGCAAATCCGCGAGTGGGCCGAGTCTGGCTTCCTGAATATCGTCGGCGGCTGCTGCGGCACCACGCCGGAGCACATCGCGGCCATGAGCCGTGCGGTGGCCGGTCTGCCGCCGCGCAAGCTGCCCGAGCTTCCGGTTGCCTGTCGCCTTTCCGGCCTCGAGCCGTTGACCATCGGCGACGACAGCCTTTTTGTGAACGTGGGTGAGCGGACTAACGTCACCGGTTCCGCGAAGTTCAAGCGTCTGATCAAAGAAGAGAAGTACAGCGAAGCGCTGGACGTCGCCCGCCAGCAGGTGGAAAGCGGCGCGCAGATTATCGATATCAACATGGACGAGGGGATGCTCGACGCCGAAGCGGCGATGGTGCGTTTCCTCAACCTGATCGCCGGGGAGCCGGACATCGCCCGCGTGCCGATTATGATTGACTCCTCTAAGTGGGAAGTCATCGAAAAAGGGCTGAAGTGCATTCAGGGTAAAGGCATCGTCAACTCTATCTCGATGAAAGAGGGCGTTGATATCTTTATCCACCACGCGAAGATGATCCGCCGCTACGGTGCCGCCGTGGTGGTCATGGCTTTTGACGAAGTGGGCCAGGCGGATACCCGCGAGCGCAAAATCGAGATATGCCGCCGCGCGTACAAAATTCTGACCGAAGAGGTGGGCTTCCCGCCGGAAGATATTATCTTTGACCCGAACATTTTCGCCGTCGCGACCGGGATTGAAGAGCACAACAACTATGCCCAGGACTTTATCGGCGCATGTGAAGACATCAAGCGCGAGCTGCCGCATGCGCTGATCTCCGGCGGCGTATCGAACGTGTCGTTCTCGTTTCGCGGTAACGACCCGGTGCGTGAAGCGATCCACGCCGTGTTCCTCTACTACGCCATCCGCAACGGCATGGATATGGGGATCGTTAACGCCGGACAGCTGGCGATTTACGACGACCTTCCTGCAGAGCTGCGCGATGCCGTCGAGGACGTGATCCTTAACCGTCGCGACGACGCCACCGAGCGCATGCTGGACCTGGCGGAGAAATATCGCGGCAGCAAATCGGATGAGGCGGCAAACGTTCAGCAGGCCGAGTGGCGTTCCTGGGACGTGAAAAAGCGTCTGGAATACTCGCTGGTCAAAGGCATCACCGAATTTATCGAGCTCGATACTGAAGAGGCGCGCCAGCAGGCAGACCGCCCGATTGAGGTGATCGAAGGCCCGCTGATGGACGGCATGAACGTGGTCGGCGATCTGTTCGGTGAGGGCAAAATGTTCCTGCCGCAGGTGGTAAAATCCGCCCGCGTGATGAAGCAGGCGGTGGCGTATCTCGAACCCTACATCGAAGCCAGCAAAGAGAAAGGCTCCAGCAACGGCAAAATGGTCATCGCCACCGTGAAGGGCGACGTGCACGACATCGGCAAGAATATCGTCGGCGTGGTGCTGCAGTGCAATAACTACGAAATTATCGACCTCGGTGTGATGGTCCCGGCGGATAAAATCCTCAAGACCGCGCGCGAGGTGAACGCCGACCTGATTGGCCTCTCCGGTCTGATTACGCCGTCGCTGGACGAAATGGTCAACGTGGCAAAAGAGATGGAGCGACAGGGCTTCACCATTCCGTTATTGATTGGCGGGGCGACCACCTCGAAAGCGCACACGGCGGTAAAAATCGAGCAGAACTACAGCGGCCCGACGGTATACGTGCAGAACGCCTCGCGCACGGTGGGCGTGGTCTCCGCGCTGCTCTCCGACACCCAGCGCGACGATTTTGTGGCGCGCACCCGCAAAGAGTACGAAACCGTCCGCATCCAGCACGGCCGTAAGAAGCCGCGCACCCCGCCTGTTTCGCTTCAGGCGGCGCGCGACAACGATCTGGCCTTTGACTGGTCCAGCTACACGCCGCCGGTGGCGCACCGCCTGGGCGTGCAGGACGTAACGGCCAGCATCGAGACGCTGCGCAACTACATTGACTGGACGCCGTTCTTTATGACCTGGTCGCTGGCGGGCAAATATCCGCGCATCCTGGAGGATGAGGTGGTAGGCGAGGAGGCGAAGCGCCTGTTTAAAGATGCCAACGACATGCTAGACACGCTGAGCGCAGAGAAAACCCTCAACCCGCGCGGCGTGGTGGGCCTGTTCCCGGCGAACCGCGTGGGCGACGACATCGAAATCTACCGCGATGAAACCCGCACCCACGTGCTGGCGGTCAGCCGCCATCTCCGCCAGCAAACGGAGAAAGTGGGCTTTGCCAACTACTGCCTGGCCGATTTCGTCGCGCCGAAGCTGAGTGGTAAAGCCGACTATATCGGCGCCTTTGCGGTAACCGGCGGTCTTGAAGAAGACGCGCTGGCGGACGCGTTCGAAGCGCAGCACGATGATTACAATAAAATCATGGTGAAAGCGATTGCCGACCGCCTGGCGGAAGCCTTCGCCGAGTACCTGCACGAGCGCGTGCGCAAGGTGCACTGGGGCTACGCGGCGAATGAGAACCTCAGCAACGAGGAGCTGATCCGCGAAAACTACCAGGGCATTCGCCCGGCGCCGGGCTATCCGGCCTGTCCGGAGCACACCGAAAAAGGCACTATCTGGAAACTGCTGGACGTGGAAGCCCATACCGGCATGAAGCTCACCGAGTCGTTCGCCATGTGGCCAGGCGCGTCAGTTTCAGGCTGGTACTTCAGCCATCCGGACAGCAAGTACTTCGCCGTGGCGCAGCTGCAGCGGGATCAGATCGAAGATTACGCCCTGCGCAAAGGCATGAGCGTATCTGAAGTGGAACGCTGGCTGGCACCGAATTTAGGCTACGACGCTGACTAAAATCACTTTTCCTTACAACAAACAGGGCGCTCATGAGGCGCCCTGTCTCTTTCTTACGTTTAAACCCTTATACTGAAATAAGGTTCTAACCCTTTTGCCCGGTGGCGCTGCGCTTACCGGGCCTACGCGTAGGCCGGATAAGGCGTAGCCGCCATCCGGCATGGCAACGCGCAGCGAACCTCAGGAATATCGATAACGATAAGGAGGAAAACCTTCCGTGCTGACCCTGTTACACCTGCTCTCTGCAGTCGCACTGCTCGTATGGGGCACCCATATCGTCCGTACCGGCGTGATGCGCGTATTTGGCGCGCGCTTACGTACCGTTCTCAGCAGCAGCGTTGAGAAGAAGCCGCTCGCCTTCTGCGCGGGCATTGGCGTAACGGCGCTGGTTCAAAGCAGTAACGCCACCACCCTGCTTGTCACCTCTTTTGTGGCGCAGGATCTGGTCGCGCTCGCCCCGGCGCTGGTGATTGTGCTGGGGGCGGATGTAGGTACCGCGCTGATGGCGCGTGTTCTTACGTTCGATCTCTCCTGGCTGTCGCCGCTGCTGATTTTTATCGGCGTTATTTTTTTCCTCGGTCGCAAACAGACGCGCGCCGGACAGCTCGGGCGCGTAGGGATTGGCCTGGGGCTGATCCTGCTGGCGCTGGAGCTGATTGTGCAGGCGGTCACGCCGATCACCCAGGCCAACGGCGTGCAGGTCATCTTCGCCTCCCTGACCGGGGATATCATGCTGGATGCGCTGATCGGTGCGGTGTTTGCTATCGTCAGCTACTCCAGCCTGGCGGCGGTCCTGCTGACGGCCACGCTTACCGCCGCAGGGGCGATCTCCTTCCCGGTGGCGCTGTGTCTGGTGATCGGGGCCAACCTCGGCTCCGGCTTGCTGGCGATGCTCAATAACAGCGCCGCCAATGCCGCTGCCCGCCGCGTGGCGCTGGGCAGCCTGCTGTTTAAGCTGGTGGGCAGCCTGATTATTCTGCCGTTTGTGCACCCGCTGGCGAACCTGATGGACAACCTACCGCTGCCGAAGGCGGAGCTGGTGATCTATTTCCACGTGTTCTACAACCTGGTGCGCTGCCTGGCGATGGTGCCGTTCGCTGGGCCGATGGCCCGCTTCTGCGAACGCCTCATTCAGGACGAACCGGAGCTGGATGCGCGCCTGAAACCGAAGCACCTGGATACCTCCGCGCTGGATACCCCGGCGCTGGCGCTGGCGAATGCCGCGCGCGAGACGCTGCGCATGGGCGACGCAATGGAAACCATGCTCGAAGGCCTGCAAAAGGTGATGCACGGCGAGCCGCGTGAAGAGAAAGAGCTGCGCAGATTAGCGGACGATATCAACGTGCTCTATACCGCCATCAAGCTTTACCTGGCGCGTATGCCGCAGGACGAGCTGGCGGAAGAGGAATCTCGCCGCTGGGCGGAAATTATCGAGATGTCGCTTAACCTCGAGCAGGCGTCGGATATCGTTGAACGTATGGGCAGCGAGATTGCCGATAAATCCCTTGCCGCGCGTCGTGCGTTTTCAGGTGAGGGCCTGAAGGAGCTGGAAGCGCTGCACGAACAGCTGGTCAGCAACCTCAAGCTGGCGATGTCGGTCTTCTTCTCCAGCGACGTGCCGAGCGCGCGCCGCCTGCGCCGTAACAAGCACCGTTTCCGCATTCTGAACCGCCGCTATTCGCACGCCCACGTTGAGCGTCTGCACCAGCAGAACGTGCAGAGTATCGAAACCAGTTCGCTGCATCTGGGGCTGCTGGGGGATATGAAGCGTCTCAACTCGTTGTTCTGCGCGGTGGCGTATAGCGTGATGGAGCAGCCTGATGAAGACGACGAGCGGGATGAGTATTAATCTCTGAAAGCGCCTCGCAAAACCGTTTCGCGAGGCGTGACACCTTATAACGCGCCATTTACTCTTCAAACCTTACATTTTTAAGGGAATAGAAAATGCTCGTTTATTACGCTACACTTCGCCAATTCATGCGCATTCCTATGGGGGTTCTCATGCGCACTACGCATGGCATCAAAAAATCAGTCAATGTGTCGTTAGCGCCAGAAATCCTGGAAGAGGCGAGACGGCTTAAACTTAATCTCTCTGCCGTGCTCACGGCTGCACTGCAGGAGCAGTTTCGTGCGCATCAGCGCGCAGAGTGGTTAGCAGAAAATAAAGCGTCTATCGAGGCCATTAACCAATGGGTTGATGAAAACGGCTCCTTTAGTGACTTTCAGAGGTCGTTCTGATGGAGCAATATTTTGCTTATGAGAATGAAGGTAAGGGGAAAACTGCCTATCCCTGGCTAATCAATATGCAGCATCCGGTGGCCAATGTGATGAAACATGTCCTGGTTGCTCCCGCAGTTGAGCTTAGACACCTGGGAGGCATTCAACCGCCTGCGAAAGTGTGCCCTGTCGTTGAGATAGCGGGTAAGCCTTGCGTGGTCATGATGCACATGATGGCAGGCATATCGCCAAAAGAGTTAGGCGAGCGTGTCGCCGATCTTACGCAAAACCGGGCTTCATTGCGGGATGCACTCGATTTTTTGATCAACGGTTACTAACACTTTTTTGTCAGCCGCAAGGTAAGGTATATTTCGCCCTTCACAGGAGAAACTATGCTGCCAACTCAATCAACCCGATTAAACAAATACATTAGCGAGAGCGGGATCTGCTCACGTCGCGAGGCTGACCGTTACATTGAACAAGGTAACGTGTTTCTTAACGGCAAACGCGCCACCATCGGCGATCAGGTGGCCCCTGGCGATGTGGTTAAAGTGAATGGTCAGGTCATCGAGCCGCGTGATGCTGAAGATCTGGTGTTTATCGCGTTGAATAAACCGGTTGGGATTGTCAGCACCACGGAAGACGGTGAGCGGGACAACATCGTTGATTTCGTAAACCACAGCAGCCGTATCTTCCCGATTGGCCGTCTGGATAAAGACTCTCAGGGGCTGATTTTCCTCACCAACCACGGCGATCTGGTCAACAAAATCCTGCGTGCCGGTAACGACCACGAGAAAGAGTACATTGTGACGGTGAACAAGCCGGTCACGGACGAATTTATTCGCGGCATGGGCGCCGGTGTGCCGATCCTCGGCACCGTCACGAAGAAGTGTAAGGTCAAGAAAGAAGCACCGTTCGCGTTCCGCATTACGCTGGTGCAGGGCCTGAACCGCCAGATCCGCCGCATGTGCGAACACTTCGGTTATGAAGTGACGAAGCTGGAACGCACGCGCATCATGAACGTCAGCCTGTCCGGTATTCCGCTGGGCGAGTGGCGCGACTTAACGGATGACGAGCTGATTGAGCTGTTCAAGCTTATCGAGAACTCGTCGTCTGAAGCGAAGCCGAAAGCTAAAGCCAAACCGAAAACCCAGGCGATTAAGCGCCCGGTCGTAAAGGCGCCGCAGGCGGAAGAGAAAGGGCGAGGCAAGCCGGGTAACGGAAAGCGCTTTACCCAGCCGGGGCGTAAAAAGAAAGGGCGCTGATTAGCGCCTTCCACGGGTTGACGTGGTGGCCGACCAGGAGAAGGTCGCCTCTGCATCCGGTTTATAAGTCTGCTCTTTTTTCAGCTTGCGGGCTTTTTTCGCCGCGGCCTCACGCTGCGCCATCAGCTTATCGATGTACTCTTTTTTCACCTGATTGGTTTCGGCGTTCGTCAGCGTGCGGCCATGTGCGATACGGGCGCGGTCGAGAAGCGTTTTCAGTTCGCGCTGCTCGGCTTCCGTCATGTCTTTCTGGGTCAAACGTGGTGTAGCCATTGCTGAAGCCTCCTGAAGGGGAGGCTTCAGTGTAAAGCAAGCCGCGTAAATTAACCCTGCTTCACCGCATCTTTTTTCGTTTGCTCATCAATCGGTTTGCCGGACCAGTAGCCCGCCAGCAGCGAGCCGGAGAGGTTATGCCAGACGGAGAACAGCGCGCCGGGCAGGGCCGCCAGCGGGGAGAAGTAAATTTTGCCGAGCGCCGCCGCCAGGCCGGAGTTCTGCATGCCTACCTCGATTGCCAGCGTGCGGCAGGTCGATTCGTCAAAACCAAACAGCTTCCCGCCCCAGTAGCCGCCCAGCAGGCCAATGGTGTTATGCAGCACCACCGCGATGATCACCACAAAGCCCACGGAGGCAATGTGCGATGCGGAACCCGCCACCACGGCGCTGATGATCGCCAGAATGCAGACCATCGAAAACGCGGGCAGGTACGACTCAACGGCCTTCACCACGCGCGGGAAAAGATGGTGAATGACCAGCCCCAGCGCAATCGGGATCACTACAATCTGCAGAATGCTGAGCAGCATGCCCATCACGTCCACCTGAATATGCGCGTCCACGTACAGGCGAGTTAACAGCGGCGTGGCAATCACGCCCACCAGCGTGGAAACGGACGAGATCGTGACGGAGAGCGCCACGTCGCCTTTCGCCAGGTAGATCATGACGTTGGACGCCGTGCCGCTAGCCACGCTGCCCACCAGCACCATCCCGGCGGAGAGATCGGGTGGCATCTTAAAGGCCATCGCCAGCAGCCACGCCGCAAGCGGCATCACCAGGTAGTGCAGGAAGATCCCTGCTGCGACGGGTGCAGGGCGAGAGAGCACGCGTTTGAAGTCGTCGATTTTCAGATGCACGCCCATACCGAACATGATCAGCATCAGCAGCGTGGCGACCCACGGACCAATGCCCGTGAAGGTGGCGGGGGTGTAATACGCGAGTACGGAGAGCAGCAGCGCCCATAACGGGAACAGCCGTGTGATGACGGATAACATAGTGGATTCCTTGCAGTATTGTCGTGTTGTTTAGTTATGAAAAAGCCGGGTCTGTGCCCGGCTTATAGGTATTGTTTATCGTGCTAACGAATTTTATTCAAACAAATTCTGATGAAGTTTCTGCACGACCTGCTCGGCCTGATCGGCAGGCACGAGGAAGCAGAGGTTGTAGCTGGACGCGCCGTAGCAGATCATGCGGATGCTGAACGGGTCGAGTACGCCGAACACCTCTTTACCCACGCCGCAGGCGCGCGACAGCTTGTTGCCAATGATGGCAACCAGCGCCAGGTCTTCTTCTACTTCCACGCGGCACAGTTCAGACAGCTCAATCAACAGAGACTGCGTCAGCAGTGTGTCGCCGGTGGAGGTAGAGCCGGTGGTGTCCAGCGTCAGCGCAATGCTCACTTCAGAGGTGGTGATAAGGTCCACGGAGATATTGTGGCGCGCCAGAATGCCAAACACTTCCGCCAGGAAACCGCGGGAATGCAGCATATTGTGGCTGTGGAGCGTCACCAGCGTCTGGCGACGACGCAGGGCCAGGGCGCGGAACAGCGGTGGGTTTTCCGTTTTCTTGCAGACCAGCGTCCCGCCCGCTTTCGGATCTTTACTGGAGCCGACGAAGACGGGAATATCGCTGCGTACGGCTGGCAGCAGCGTTGCCGGGTGCAGCACTTTCGCGCCGAAGGTGGCCATTTCCGCCGCTTCTTCAAAGGCGATCACATCAATACGTTTAGCTGCAGAAACGACGCGCGGATCGGTGGTGTAAATGCCCGGAACGTCCGTCCAGATATCCACGCGCGTTGCATGCAGGGCTTCGCCCAGCAGCGCGGCGGTGTAGTCGCTGCCGCCGCGGCCAAGCGTGGTGGTGCGGCCTTTCGCTTCACTGCCGATAAAGCCCTGGGTGATCACGATACCGTCTGCCAGGCGTGGTGCCAACTGCTGATTGGTCAGCTCTGCCAGCGCCTCAACGTCCGGCTCGGCACGACCAAAGCGATCGCTGGTACGCATCACTTTACGCACGTCAAACCACTGCGCCTGAATGTTACGCTCGCGCATGATTTCAACAAACAGCAGGGTGGACATCAGCTCGCCGTGGCTGACCAGTTCGTCGGTCAGGGCGGTGGAGGTGGCCAGAGAGGCCGCTTCTGCCAGGGTGGTGATATTTTCCAGCAGACGTTCCACTTCCTCGCGGATGACGTTCGGGTTCTGCAGACGCTCAAGAATGTCGAACTGAATTTTGCGCAGTGCATCCAGCTTCACGAAACGTTCTGTCGCTTCCAGTCCTTCAGACAGAGAAACCAGCAGGTTCGTCACGCCGGCGGAGGCAGACAGCACCACCAGGCGGGTATTCGGATCGGCCAGCACCACATCGGCGCTGCGGTTCATGGCATCGTAATCGGCCACACTGGTGCCGCCAAATTTGGCGACCACAAAACTCGTCATAACAACCTCGTGTCAGGGAATGAATAAGCGACCTTGGCACAAGAGTGAAACGAAAACAGGTGCAGGCGCAAAATACGGCCCTATAAATAAAATGCGGGGGAGGTCCTGTCAATGCTGGGATTATGCGGATTTTTTATGGGGGGGTACCCCTGAGAAACAGGACTTATAACAGGGCCATATTTTATGCTCCATTTTAGCCTGTTTTGGGCGACATTTCGCCGCCCCAGGAGGCTTCGACAGCAGCTATACTTTTTGGGTCTTTTCACCTGTGTTTGATGCAGGCCAGGGCAATGGCATAAAAACCATCACAATTTTTATTTGCAGGCGCTACAATCGACCGCAGTCACAATTCTCAAATCAGAAGAGTATTGCTAATGAAAAACATCAACCCAACGCAGACCGCTGCCTGGCAGGCACTCCAGAAACATTTTGATGAAATGAAAGACGTCACCATCGCGGATCTGTTCGCGAAAGATGCCGATCGTTTCGCTAAGTTCTCCGCGACCTTCGACGACCTGATGCTGGTGGATTTCTCCAAAAACCGCATTACCGAAGAGACGCTGGCAAAACTGCAGGATCTGGCGAAAGAGACTGAGCTTGCCGACGCCATCAAATCCATGTTCTCCGGTGAGAAGATCAACCGCACCGAAGACCGTGCCGTGCTTCACGTGGCCCTGCGTAACCGTAGCAATACGCCAATCATCGTTGACGGCAAAGACGTCATGCCGGAAGTGAACGCGGTGCTGGAAAAGATGAAAGCCTTCTCCGAGGCGATCATCTCCGGTAGCTGGAAAGGCTACACCGGCAAAGCGATCACCGACGTGGTTAACATCGGTATCGGCGGCTCTGACCTCGGTCCGTTCATGGTGACCGAAGCGCTGCGCCCGTACAAAAACCACCTCAATATGCACTTTGTGTCTAACGTCGATGGTACCCACATCGCCGAAGTGCTGAAGAACGTAAACCCGGAAACCACCCTGTTCCTGGTTGCCTCCAAAACCTTCACCACTCAGGAAACCATGACCAACGCCCACAGCGCGCGCGACTGGTTCCTGAAAACCGCGGGCGACAACAAGCACGTGGCGAAACACTTCGCGGCGCTGTCTACCAACGGTAAAGCGGTCAGCGAGTTCGGCATTGATACCGCGAATATGTTCGAGTTCTGGGACTGGGTTGGCGGCCGCTACTCCCTGTGGTCTGCGATCGGTCTGTCCATCATCCTGTCCGTGGGCTTCGACAACTTCGTTGAGCTGCTCTCCGGCGCGCACGCGATGGATAAACACTTCTCCACGACCGCACCAGAGAAAAACCTGCCGGTGCTGCTGGCGCTGATCGGTATCTGGTACAACAACTTCTTCGGCGCTGAAACCGAAGCGATCCTGCCGTACGACCAGTATATGCACCGCTTTGCAGCCTACTTCCAGCAGGGCAACATGGAATCCAACGGTAAATACGTTGACCGTAACGGCAACGCGGTGGATTACCAGACTGGCCCAATCATCTGGGGCGAGCCGGGCACCAACGGCCAGCATGCCTTCTACCAGCTGATCCACCAGGGCACCAAAATGGTACCGTGCGATTTCATCGCCCCGGCTATCACCCATAACCCGCTGTCCGACCACCATCCGAAGCTGCTGTCGAACTTCTTTGCGCAGACCGAAGCGCTGGCGTTCGGTAAATCCCGCGAGGTGGTTGAGCAGGAATACCGTGACCAGGGTAAAGATCCGGCAACCCTGGACCACGTTGTGCCGTTCAAAGTGTTCGAAGGCAACCGTCCAACCAACTCCATCCTGTTGCGTGAAATCACGCCGTTCAGCCTGGGTGCGCTGATTGCCCTGTACGAGCACAAGATCTTCACGCAGGGTGCCATCCTGAACATCTTCACCTTTGACCAGTGGGGCGTTGAGCTGGGCAAACAGCTGGCAAACCGTATTCTGCCAGAGCTGGGTGACGATAAAGCGATTGCCAGCCATGACAGCTCGACAAATGGTTTGATCAACCGTTATAAAGCATGGCGAGCGTAATTAAAACGTCATGAAAACGTGCCGGCTTAATGCCGGCATTTTTTTATCGGATAATTCCTGATGTCTGTTAGTTAACTCAAATTCTGGATCTGAGTTTAATCCGAAAAAGGCGCTTAACCCGTTAATTGCTGAGGTTTATTTTAAGAAAATACGCAGTAGTTCATTAATATGTATATATTATAACTCATTGAATTTTATCTATTATATATTTCTGCTATTTGTCTTTCATTTCCATTTTAACCATTAGTCCGAAAACCCTCTCCCTATTTCCCCTTACGGCAAACCCACGGCAGGAGTTGTGTATACTCGATTCCGCCTGAAATTCTTTTCGGGCAAATCTCCATTCATTCATTGAAGGGAAATTGTTATGAAGAAAGTACTGTATGGCATTTTTGCCATATCTGCGCTTGCGGCGACATCTGTTTATGCAGCTCCGGTTCAGGTCGGAGAAGCGGCAGGTTCGGCTGCGACGTCTGCGTCTGCGGGTAGTTCTACCGCAGCCAGCGCCAGCACCGTAAGTTCAGCCGTGGGTGTCGCGCTGGCGGCAACCGGTGGCGGTGATGGCTCCAATACCGGAACCACGACCACCACGACAACCAGCACCCAGTAATAGCGGGTGTTTTAATCATAACCACACTTCGGTGTGGTTATTTCGCCCCTTCGGAGAAGAGTCGTGAAGCGACCTGCAATCATTCTGATTTGCCTGCTGCTGCAGGCGTGCTCGGCCACCACTAAAGGGCTGGGAAACTCACTGTGGGAAAGCATGTTCGGTACACCGGGCGTACATCTGACCGATGACGAACTTCAAAACATGCCCTATGCCAGTCAGTACATGCAGCTTAACGATGGCCCGCAGCTGTTTGTGGTGCTCGCTTTCGATGAAAACGGGCAGCAGAAATGGGTGACGCAGGATCAGGCCACCATCGTGACGCAGCATGGCCGTATCGTGAAAACCCTATTGGGTGGCGACAACCTGCTGGAAGTGAATAATATCGCTGCCGATCCGCTGCTCAAGCCGAACCAGATCGCCGACGGCGCAAGCTGGACGCGCACGATGGGCTGGACCGAACATAAGCAGGTGCGTTACGCCACGGCACGCTCGACCTTCCGCTGGGACGGTACGGACAGCGTGAAAGTCGGCAGCGACGAAACCCATGTCCGCGTGCTGGATGAAGAAGTCACCACCGACCAGGCCACCTGGCACAACCGCTTCTGGATCGACGAGGAAGGGCAGATCCGCCAGTCCCTGCAGTATCTCGGTGCCGGATTCTTCCCGGTGAAAACCACCCTGATCAAGGCGGCGAAATCATGAAAACGCTCATCAACGTTGCGCTTCTCGCCAGCCTTGCCGCGCCGCTGGCATGGTCCGCAGGGACGGTAAATGTCTACACGCCGGACAGTGAAAAACCCAAAACCTTAACCCACGCCGAGCATCTGATCGATCTCGTCGGACAGCCAAGGCTCGCCAACAGCTGGTGGCCGGGGGCAGTAATCGCTGAACGGCAGAAGACCGCTGAAGCGGAACAACAGCACAAGGCGCTCCTGGCCAGGCTGACGGGGTTAGCGGAGCAGGAAGATGGCGACGACGCGGCGGCCATTAACAGCGTTCGCCAGCAGCTGCAGGCGCTGAAGGTGACGGGCCGTCAGATAGTGAATCTTGATCCAGATGAAGTGCGCGTCACGGAAAAGGGCAACCCCACGCTTGAAGGGGAGTATACGCTCTGGCTGCCGGTGAAGCCGACGACGGTGACCGTGATGGGGCTTATCAGCAGCCCGGGTAAAAAGCCCTTTACGCCCGGTCGTGACGTGGCGAGCTACCTCGACGAGCAGAGCCTGCTGAGCGGTGCCGATAACAGCTACGCCTGGGTGGTTTACCCTGACGGACACACACAAAAAGCCCCCGTTGCTTACTGGAATAAACGGCATATCGAACCTATGCCGGGCAGCATCATTTTTGTCGGTTTTGCCGACCATTTCTGGACGAAGGCGTATGACGGGCTTAACGCCGATATCCTTCACTCCCTGATTCAGCGGATACCGGAATAATGAAAAAAACCTATCTCTACAGCATGCTGGCGCTCTGCGTGAGTGCCGCCTGCCATGCAGAAACGTATCCGGCACCCATTGGCCCGTCTCAGTCAGACTTCGGCGGCGTCGGTTTACTGCAAACGCCCACCGCGCGTATGGCGCGCGAAGGAGAAATTAGCCTTAACTACCGTGATAACGACCAGTATCGCTACTACTCGGCGTCGGTGCAGCTGTTCCCGTGGCTTGAAACCACGCTGCGCTATACCGACGTGCGTACGAAACAATACAGCAGCGTTGAGGCATTCTCCGGCGATCAGACCTACAAA
Source organism: Enterobacter asburiae (assembly GCF_024599655.1). Taxonomy (NCBI): domain Bacteria; kingdom Pseudomonadati; phylum Pseudomonadota; class Gammaproteobacteria; order Enterobacterales; family Enterobacteriaceae; genus Enterobacter; species Enterobacter asburiae. Next base: position 4,605,765 of record NZ_CP102247.1, on the reverse strand, counting down.
GATAAAGCCTTCGACGTCAAGCTGCGCCTGTGGGAAGAGAGCTACTGGATGCCGCAGGTGTCCGTGGGTGCCAAAGATATCGGTGGTACAGGTCTGTTTGATGCGGAATACATTGTGGCCAGCAAAGCCTGGGGCCCGTTCGACTTCTCGCTCGGCCTGGGATGGGGCTATCTGGGCACCAGCGGTAACGTGAAAAACCCGTTCTGTTCCTACAGCGATAAATACTGCTACCGCGATAACAGCTACAAAAAAGCCGGTTCCATCAACGGTGACCAGATGTTCCACGGCCCCGCCTCGCTGTTTGGCGGGGTGGAGTATCAAACGCCCTGGCAGCCATTACGCCTGAAGCTGGAGTATGAAGGGAATGACTACTCGCAGGACTTCGCCGGGAAGATTGAGCAGAAGAGCAAGTTTAACGTCGGCGCCATTTATCGCGTCACCGACTGGGCCGACGTTAACCTCAGCTACGAGCGCGGCAATACGGTGATGTTTGGCTTCACGCTGCGCACCAACTTTAACGACATGCGGCCGCACTACAATGATAACGCGCGACCTGCATACCAGCCGGAGCCGCAGGATGCGATTCTGCAGCACTCCGTGGTGGCAAACCAGCTGACGCTGTTGAAATACAATGCCGGTCTGGCGGATCCAAAGATTCAGACCAAGGGCGATACGCTTTACGTCACCGGCGAGCAGGTGAAATACCGCGACTCGCGCGAAGGGATCGAACGTGCCAACCGGATCGTTATGAACGATCTGCCGGAGGGGATCCGCACGATCCGCGTGACGGAGAACCGTCTCAACCTGCCGCAGGTCACAACCGAAACGGACGTTGCCAGCCTCAAGCGCCATCTTGAAGGCGAGCCGCTCGGGCATGAAACCGAGCTGGTACAAAAACGCATCGAGCCCGTGGTGCCGGACACCACCGAGCAGGGCTGGTATATCGATAAATCGCGCTTCGATTTCCATATCGATCCGGTGCTGAACCAGTCCGTCGGCGGGCCGGAAAACTTCTACATGTATCAGCTGGGCGTCATGGCGACGGCGGATCTGTGGGTCACCGACCACCTGCTGACCACCGGCAGCCTGTTCGGCAACATCGCCAACAACTATGACAAATTCAACTACACCAACCCGCCAAAAGACTCGACGCTGCCGCGCGTGCGTACCCGTGTGCGTGAATACGTGCAGAACGATGCCTACGTGAATAACCTGCAGGCCAACTACTTCCAGTACTTCGGCAACGGCTTCTACGGCCAGGTGTACGGCGGGTATCTGGAAACCATGTACGGCGGCGCGGGGGCGGAAGTGCTTTATCGTCCTGTCGACAGCAACTGGGCGTTCGGGGTTGATGCCAACTACGTCAAGCAGCGTGACTGGCGCAGCGCGCAGGACATGATGAAGTTCACCGACTACAGCGTCAAAACGGGCCATCTGACCGCCTACTGGACGCCGTCGTTCGCCCCTGACGTGCTGGTGAAAGCCAGCGTCGGCCAGTACCTGGCGGGCGATAAGGGCGGTACGCTGGATATTTCTAAACACTTCGACAGCGGCGTCGTGGTGGGCGGCTACGCCACCATCACCAACGTCTCGCCGGACGAATACGGGGAAGGGGACTTCACCAAAGGGGTCTACGTGTCAATTCCGCTGGATCTGTTCTCGTCAGGCCCAACCCGCAGCCGTGCGGCAGTGGGCTGGACGCCGCTGACGCGTGACGGGGGTCAGCAGCTTGGGCGTAAGTTCCAGCTGTATGACATGACCAGTGATAAGAACGTTAACTTCCGCTGATGCCCCTCACCCTAACCCTCTCCCCAAAGGGGAGAGGGGAGCGCTCGGCGCTGTCTTTTCCCCCTCGCCCCTTTGGGGAGAGGGCCGGGGTGAGGGGAATCCTCTCCGTTGCGCCAAACATAAACAAAAAATATAGATCCCCGTCACATTTTTGCGTTATACAGGAATCTCGCCCTGGAGAATGAGGTGCTGTATGACATCCCTGACTCGCCCGCGCGTTGAGTTTATCTCAACTATCCTCCAGACCGTGCTGAACCTCGGTCTGTTGAGCCTTGGCCTGATACTGGTCGTCTTTTTGGGTAAAGAGACGGTGCATCTCGCGGATGTACTGTTCGCCCCTGAACAAACCAGCAAATATGCGCTGGTGGAAGGCCTGGTGGTCTACTTTCTCTACTTTGAATTTATCGCCCTGATTGTGAAGTACTTTCAGTCCGGCTTTCACTTCCCGCTGCGTTATTTTGTCTACATTGGGATCACCGCGATTGTGCGGCTGATCATCGTCGATCATAAATCTCCACTCGACGTGCTGATCTACTCGGCGGCGATCCTGCTGCTGGTGATCACCCTCTGGCTGTGCAACTCGAAGCGGCTGAAACGCGAATAAAAAAATGGCGGCCCGGAGGCCGCCTAACAACAGTCACAAGTTGGGTCAATACAATACGTCTAAAGTTGAGGGTTGCAGTGGCATAACAAAATGAAACTTAACCTTTCACACCGCCCGCCGTCAGGCCGTTGACCAGCCAGCGCTGCGCCAGCAGGAACACCACGGTAATCGGGATGGCAGAGAGTACGGCCGCCGCGGCAAAGTCGCCCCACAGGTAGTTTTGCGGGTTGAGGTATTGCTGCATACCTACGGCCAGGGTGTAGCTGTTCACATCACGCAGTAACAGTGAGGCAACCGGTACTTCGGTGATCGCAGCGATAAACGACAGAATAAACACCACCGCCAGAATCGGCACCGACAGCGGCAGCAGCACCAGGCGGAACGCCTGCCAAGGGGTTGCGCCATCCAGCGCGGCCGCTTCTTCCAGCGAGCCGTCGATGGTTTCGAAATAGCCTTTAATGGTCCATACATGCAGTGCGATACCGCCAAGATAGGCGAAGATCACGCCGCCGTGGGTGTTCAGACCGATAAAGGGTACGTACTGGCCCAGACGGTCAAACAAGGCATACAGCGCCACCAGCGACAGCACGGCCGGGAACATCTGGAAAATCAGCATCCCTTTCAGCAGCGTCGCTTTGCCCGGGAAACGCATACGGGCGAAGGCGTAGGCGCAGGTGGTGGAAAGTGCCACGATACCAATGGCGGTAATGCCTGCAATTTTCACCGAGTTCCACAGCCACAGCAGCACCGGGAACGGCGGCGGCGTGACGCGGCCATCCGCGTGTTCCACGCTGAAGCCCAGCGCGAGCTTCCAGTGCTCCCAGGAAATTTCGTCCGGGATCAGGCTTCCGGTGGCGAAGTTACCCGAACGCAGGGAGATGGCGATAACCATCAGCAGCGGGAACATGATCGCCGCGATGAAAATCAGCAGGCCTAAGTGCGTCGCCAGGAGGCGCAGTTTCTGAGATTTGGGTTGTACCATTGCCATGATCGATGCCCTCCTTAGTCAAATTTCATACGTGTGGCTTTCAGGTTCACAATCGCCAGGGCGCCTACCAGCAGGAAGATCAGGGTGGCAATCGCCGCCGCCAGACCGAAGTCCTGACCGCCGCCGCCCTCGAAGGCGATACGGTAGGTGTAGCTCACGAGCAGGTCGGTATAGCCTGCTGGCGTCGTGGTGCCAAGGCGGTCCGGGCCGCCGTTGGTCAACAGCTGAATCAGCACGAAGTTGTTAAAGTTAAAGGCGAAGCTGGCAATCATCAGCGGCGTCAGCGGCTTAATGAGCAGCGGCAGCGTAATCTTGAAGAAGTTCTGGAACGGGCCCGCGCCGTCCATCGCCGAGGCTTCATACAGATCGTCCGGGATAGCCTTCAGCAGGCCCATGCACAGGATCATCATGTACGGATAACCGAGCCAGGTGTTCACGATGATAATCATCGAGCGGGCGGTGGTTGGATCGCTGAACCAGGCCGGTTTGATACCAAACAGGGCGCTCAGCATCATGTTGATTTCACCGAAGCTCTGGTTAAACAGCCCTTTGAAAATCAGAATCGAGATAAACGACGGTACGGCGTAAGGCAGAATCAACAGCACGCGGTAAATCGCTTTGCCTTTCAGAGATTCCCACTGCACAAGACAGGCCAGCACCATGCCCACGGCCACGGTCAGGATCACCGTCAGCACCGAGAAGACCACCGTCCAGACGAAGATGGCGAAGAACGGTTTCTGAATGCCTTCGTCGGTAAACACGCGGGTAAAGTTGTCCCAGCCGATGGTGACGGTATAGCCCGGGCTGAGCTTGTCATCACCCCATTTGCCGTCGGCAGTAATGGACTGATAGAAACCAATGTCGTTATTCGGACGATATTTCACGCCGCTCTGGTTGTTGGTCAGCGTGCCGTCGTCCGCCAGGGTATACAGCGGCTGCGTGCCGGAGAACTGGCGCAGCGAGCTCATGGTCACTTTGCTTTCGTCTGGCAGCACGGCGGTGAGCTGGGTCAGCGCCTGACGGTTTTGCGTAATCACGCGCAGATTGGCACGTTCACCTTCCGGCAGGGCCGCAGCCTCTTTTAAGGCCAGCTTCTGCTCGCCACCAAACTTGAACGCGTCGGAGACATAGTATTTGCTGCTTGATTCGTCAGTAAGCGCTAACTTCCACTCGTTACCGGCAGGATACAGGCCGAAGTTAAAGGTCTTGCCTGCCTGATATGAGCGATCCAGCAGGACCTGCTGCGCGCGTTCCTGCGCAAGCTGGTTAGTGCTGCTGTAGTTGGTGAACGCAATGGCGATGGTACAAATCAGCGGGAACAGGACAAACAGCCCCATCCCGGCCACGCCCGGGTAGACATAGCGCCAGGCATAGGCTTTACGATTAGCGAAAATATACAGGCCAGCAGAGCTTAAAATCAGCGTCATGATGGCAAACAGATATTCCCCTTGTACGTACATTAAAACAACAAGGTAACCCACCAGCAGGCACAGCAGACCTATCACTGACCACTTCAGCGCGTCGCTTTGCCACCAGCGTTTCTTTTTAATGACATCCATGGGGTTCTTCCTCTACAACGGTGGAAACTTATCGTCAGGTGGCGCTGCGCTTACCTGACCTACGGATCGTGCCGTAGTCGTAGGGCGGGTAAGCGCATGCGCCACCCGCCGTTTTTCAGACTTACTTAGTAATACGACCCTGAGCATCTTTCAGCGCGGCATCGACAGTCTGACGACCGCTTGCAGCGTTGATGACCGCGGTACGGGTGGCGTACCAGAACGCTGCCATCTGTGGGATGTTCGGCATGATTTCGCCTTTCTGGGCGTTATCCATGGTGGCGGCGATACGTGGGTCTTTCGCCAGCTGATCCTGGAAGGATTTCAGCGCAACGGCGCCCAGCGGTTTGTCCTTGTTCACTTCATCCAGACCCTGATCGGTCAGCAGGTAGTTTTCCAGGAACTCTTTCGCCAGCTCTTTGTTCGGGCTGGCGGCGTTGATGCCCGCGCTCAGCACGCCAACGAACGGTTTAGACGGCTTGCCTTTGAAGGTTGGCAGCAGGGTCACGCCGTAGTTGATTTTGCTCTTGTCGATGTTGGTCCAGGCCCACGGACCGTTGATGGTCATCGCGGTTTCGCCTTTGTTGAACGCCGCTTCCGCGATGGAGTAGTCGGTATCCGCGTTCATGTGTTTGTTCTTGATCAGATCGACCAGGAAGGTCAGACCCGCTTTCGCACCCGCGTTGTCCACGCCCACGTCTTTCACGTCATATTTGCCGTTTTCAAACTTGAACGCGTAACCGCCGTCGGCAGCAATCAGTGGCCAGGTGAAGTACGGCTCTTGCAGGTTGAACATCAGGGCGGATTTACCTTTCGCCTTCAGCTCTTTATCCAGTTTCGGGATCTCTTCCCAGGTTTTCGGTGGGTTTGGTACCAGGTCTTTATTGTAAATCAGAGACAGGGCTTCAACCGCGATAGGGTAAGCGATGAGCTTGCCGTTATAGCGAACGGCGTCCCAGGTGAACGGGAACAGTTTGTCCTGGAAGGCTTTATCTGGGGTCACTTCAGCCAGCAGGCCAGACTGCGCGTAACCCCCGAAACGGTCATGCGCCCAGAAGATGATGTCCGGGCCGTCGCCAGTTGCTGCAACCTGCGGGAATTTCTCTTCCAGCTTGTCCGGGTGTTCTACGGTAACTTTGATACCGGTGTCTTTCTCGAATTTTTTGCCCACTTCGGCCAGGCCGTTATAGCCCTTGTCGCCGTTAATCCAGATAACCAGTTTGCCTTCTTCAATTTTGGCGAGCGCCGGTGCGGAAATGATCATTGCTGCGAGGGCGGACAATGCGAAAACGCGTGCGCCAGTCTTGATATTCATAGCTGCCATCCTTTTTGGTGATGTCTCGTGGTATGACTTCAGTGGTTCAACGTGTCTCAGTCTCCTTATTTGACATCCTCTTTCCATCCTCCCAACCCCTACGCCCCACCCCCCGTTTGTGTGATCTCCGTTGCATAAATTTAAGTTATGAGTGCTGGCGCACATAAAACCCCACCGAATTTTGCAGGCGGCTTCACGAATTTTGCCTTAGCCCTCCCACAGCGGTCGCAGAGCCTGCTCTCTCATCCTCCCGCCTCCTCCCCCATAAAAAAGGCGGGGGGTGGAGGATTCGGGAAAGTAATGGATACCCCATAGTGAACTTATCTTGAATGTTTCTGTCGGTGACAGGTTGTAACGAAGGGAGAAGGGCATGGCGAGCGTACAGCTGCGTAATGTAACGAAAGCCTGGGGTGACGTTGTGGTGTCAAAAGACATCAATCTGGACATCAACGAAGGCGAATTCGTGGTGTTTGTTGGCCCATCAGGCTGTGGTAAATCTACTCTGCTGCGTATGATTGCCGGTCTTGAAACCATCACCAGCGGCGACCTGCTGATTGGTGATACCCGAATGAACGACATCCCGCCTGCCGAACGTGGCGTAGGCATGGTGTTCCAGTCTTATGCACTCTATCCCCACCTTTCCGTTGCCGAAAACATGTCCTTCGGCCTGAAGCTGGCCGGCGCGAAGAAAGAGGTCATTAACCAGCGCGTGACGCAGGTGGCGGAAGTGTTACAGCTGGCGCACCTGCTGGAGCGTAAACCAAAAGCGCTTTCCGGTGGTCAGCGTCAGCGTGTGGCGATTGGCCGTACGCTGGTGGCCGAACCGCGCGTGTTCCTGCTCGATGAACCTCTCTCTAACCTGGATGCCGCCCTGCGCGTCCAGATGCGTATTGAAATCTCCCGTCTGCACAAGCGTCTTGGCCGCACGATGATTTACGTCACCCACGATCAGGTGGAGGCGATGACCCTCGCCGACAAAATCGTGGTGCTGGATGCCGGCCGCGTGGCGCAGGTGGGTAAACCGCTGGAGCTATACCACTACCCGGCAGACCGCTTTGTTGCGGGCTTCATTGGCTCGCCAAAGATGAACTTCCTGCCCGTCAAAGTGACCGCGACAGCCATTGAACAGGTACAGGTGGAGCTGCCAAACCGCCAGCAGGTCTGGCTGCCGGTCGACAGCGCCAACGTACAGGTCGGGGCAAACATGTCCCTGGGTATTCGTCCTGAACATTTACTCCCGAGCCACATCGCCGATGTGACCCTGGAAGGTGACGTTCAGGTCGTCGAACAGCTTGGTCACGAAACACAGATTCATATCCAGATCCCCGCCATCCGTCAGAACCTGGTCTACCGCCAGAATGACGTGGTGTTGGTAGAAGAGGGTGCCACATTCGCTATCGGCTTGCCGCCAGAGCGTTGCCATCTGTTCCGTGAGGATGGCACTGCATGTCGTCGGTTGCACAAAGAGCCAGGCGTTTAAGCAATCCCAAAAGAAGACACGAAACCGACAGGTGAAGTGTTCAAAGAAAAGCAATGATCTCAGGAGATAGAATGATGATTACTCTGCGCAAACTTCCTCTGGCAGTTGCCGTCGCAGCGGGCGTAATGTCTGCTCAGGCACTGGCCGTGGATTTCCATGGTTATGCTCGTTCCGGTATCGGCTGGACGGGTAGTGGCGGCGAACAACAGTGCTTCCAGGCAACTGGTGCTCAAAGTAAATACCGTCTCGGTAACGAATGTGAAACCTATGCGGAATTGAAACTGGGCCAGGAAGTGTGGAAAGAAGGTGACAAGAGCTTCTACTTCGACACCAACGTAGCGTACTCCGTGGCGCAGCAGAACGACTGGGAAGCCACTGACCCAGCGTTCCGTGAAGCTAACGTGCAGGGTAAAAACCTGATTGAATGGCTGCCTGGTTCCACCATCTGGGCCGGTAAGCGCTTCTATCAGCGTCATGACGTCCACATGATCGACTTCTACTACTGGGATATTTCAGGTCCTGGTGCGGGTCTGGAAAACATCGACGTCGGTTTCGGTAAGCTTTCTCTGGCTGCGACCCGTTCTTCTGAAGCCGGCGGTTCTTCTTCCTTCGCCAGCAACAGCGTTTATGACTACACCACCCGCACGGCGAACGATGTCTTTGACGTGCGTTTAGCCCAGATGGAAATTAACCCGGGCGGTACCCTGGAGCTGGGGGCTGATTACGGCCGTGCAAACCCACGTGATGATTATCACCTGATCGACGGCGCATCTAAAGATGGCTGGATGTTCACTGCTGAACACACGCAGAGCATGCTGAAAGGCTACAACAAATTCGTTCTGCAATATGCAACTGATTCTATGACCTCTCAGGGTAAAGGTCTGTCGCAAGGTTCGAACATTGGCACCACTGACGATATCAACTACGGCATCAACAACAATGGTCACCTGTGGCGCGTACTTGACCACGGTGCTATCTCCCTGGGCGATAGCTGGGACCTGATGTACGTCGGTATGTACCAGGATATCAACTGGGATAACAACAACGGTACGAAATGGTGGACCGTCGGCGTGCGTCCTATGTACAAATGGACGCCTATCATGAGCACTCTGCTTGAAGTGGGCTACGACAACGTCAAATCTCAGGAAACTGGCGAAACCAACAACCAGTATAAAATCACCCTTGCACAACAGTGGCAGGCTGGCGACAGCATCTGGTCACGTCCGGCAATCCGCGTATTTGCAACCTATGCGAAGTGGGATGAGAAATGGGGTTATGCGCCTTCAGGTAAAAACTCCGTTGCGGGTTATACCCCAGGCATGGCCTATAGCGATACCACTGCGAAAAGCTTCAGCCGCGGCGACAACGACGAGTGGTCCTTCGGCGCCCAGATGGAAATCTGGTGGTAATACCGTCTTAACCTGACGTAATGACCAAACTGAGGGGCGCAAGCCCCTCAATCCTTGGGACGGCGCGCTATTGCCTGGCTACCGCTGACCTGTGCATTTTGAGGTGATAACAATGAAAATGAACAAAACTCTCCTTGCCCTTTGTTTATCCGCAGGGCTGCTGGCAAGTGCGCCTGCTGTAACGCTTGCTAACGTCAATTTCGTTCCGCAAAACACAACATCCGCGCCGGCTATTCCGGCAGCGGCACTGCAACAGCTTGTCTGGACGCCTGTCGATCAGTCTAAAACCCAGACCACCCAGCTCTCAACGGCAGGTCAGTCACTTAATGTTCTAGGTATTACCGGCCCGGTCGCTGCGTATAGCGTACCCGCCAATATCGGAGAGCTGGCCATTACCCTGACCAGTGAAGTCAACAAGCAGACAAGCGTATTTTCGCCTAATGTGCTGATTCTCGATCAGAACATGACGCCATCTGCCTTTTTCCCAAGCGAATACTTTACGTATCAGGAACCCGGCGTGATGAGCGCCGATCGTCTGGAAGGTGTCATGCGCCTGACGCCAGCGCTGGGTCAGCAAAAACTCTACGTTCTGGTCTTTACTACTGAGCAAGATCTCCAGAAGACCACCACGTTGCTCGATCCGGCTAAAGCCTACGCAAAAGGTACCGGCAACGCGATTCCTGATATTCCAGACCCGATTGCTCGTCACGTCACCGATGGAACGTTAAAGCTGAAGGTGAAAACGAACAGCGGTTCCAGCGTACTGGTCGGCCCGCTGTTTGGTTCCTCCGGTAACGGCCCTGTTACGGTGGGGAATACGGCTTCCCCGGCTTATTCCGCGCCAACTGCCACGGCAGCCGCACCGGTGGTGACCGCAGCGCCTGCCCCGTCGAAGAAAGCTGAGCCGGTACTGAACGACACCGAAGAGTACTTCAACAACGCCATTAAGCAGGCGGTGAAGCGCGGCGATGTCGATAAAGCGCTGAAACTGCTTGATGAAGCCGAACGTTTAGGTTCAACCACTGCCCGTTCCACCTTTATCAGCAGTGTAAAAGGCAAGGGGTAACCGTTTCCCCACAGTGCTGATTTGTTAGTAGTTTGGTGCGCCTGAGTGGGCGCACTTTTTTTCGTATCCGCCAGGCTGTTGCGCCCATGTTGCGATCGTGATCGTTAAATAACGTTTGGCCCCCCTCAATCCGTGTTTCTGCGATACAATGCCATTACGTTATGTATCGGAGAGTCTGGCATGTCACACCCTGCGCTAACGCAACTGCGTGCGCTGCGCTATTTCGACCAAATACCTGCGCTTGATCCGCAGCAGCTTGACTGGCTGTTGCTGGAAGATTCCATGACGAAACGTTTTGAGCAACAGGGTAAAACGGTCACGGTGACCCTGATTCAGGAAGGGTTTGTCTCTGGCGATGAGATCGCCAGCGAGCTGCCGCTGCTGCCGCAGGAGCCACGTTACTGGCTGCGCGAAATTTTACTCTGTGCTGACGGTGAGCCATGGCTTGCCGGGCGGACGGTGGTGCCCGAGTCCACCCTTTCCGGGCCAGAGCTGGCGCTGCAGCGTCTGGGGAAAACGCCGCTGGGGCGTTACCTTTTCACCTCGTCTGAGCTTACCCGAGATTTTATTGAGATTGGTCGTGATGCCGAACTCTGGGGGCGTCGTTCCCGCCTTCGCCTGAGCGGTAAGCCGTTAATTCTGACGGAGCTTTTTTTACCGGCATCACCGTTGTACTAAGAGGAAGAAAAAATGGAGTGGAGCCTGACGCAGAATAAGCTGTTGGCGTATCACCGCTTAATGCGTACCGATAAACCGATTGGCGCGTTACTGCTATTGTGGCCGACCCTGTGGGCGCTGTGGCTCGCCACGCCGGGTGTGCCGCCGCTGTGGATCCTGGGCGTATTCGTTGCCGGCGTCTGGCTGATGCGCGCGGCGGGCTGCGTGGTGAATGACTATGCCGATCGTAAATTCGACGGCCATGTTAAGCGTACTGCCGGTCGTCCGTTACCCAGCGGACAGGTCACCGGGAAAGAAGCCCGCGTGCTGTTCATTGTTCTGGTGCTGCTCTCTTTCCTGCTGGTGTTAACCCTCAACACCATGACTATTCTGCTTTCCGTTGCGGCGCTGGCCCTGGCCTGGGTGTATCCGTTTATGAAGCGCTATACCCACCTGCCTCAGGTGGTGCTGGGCGCGGCGTTTGGCTGGTCGATTCCGATGGCGTTTGCGGCGGTTAGTGAGTCCTTACCGCTTAGCTGCTGGCTGATGTTCCTGGCGAACATTCTCTGGGCGGTGGCGTATGACACGCAATACGCGATGGTAGACCGCGACGATGACCTGAAAATTGGCATCAAATCTACCGCCATCCTCTTTGGTCGTCAGGACAAGCTGATTATCGGTATCCTGCAGGTCGCGGTACTGGCGCTGATGGTCGCGATCGGTCGCCTGAACGGGCTGAACTGGGAGTTTTACTGGTCCGTGCTGATGGCGGGACTGCTGTTTGCGTACCAGCAAAAGCTGATTGCGAAGCGTGAGCGCGACGCCTGCTTTAAAGCGTTTATGAACAACAACTACGTCGGTCTGGTGCTGTTTTTAGGCCTGGCGATGAGCTATTTCTCCTGAAAAATAGCCGGGTGGCGGCTACGCCTTACCGGGCCTACGTGTCGTGCCGAATTGTAGGCCGGGTAAGGCGTAGCCGCCACCCGGCTTTTTTACCGGCGACGCAGCAGCCGAAGCGCGTTCGCCGTCACCAGCACCGTAGCCCCGGTATCCGCCAGCACCGCCAGCCACAGCCCGGTCATGCCCAGCAGCGTGGTCACCAGGAAAATCCCTTTCAGCCCGAGCGCGATACCGATGTTTTGACGGATATTGGCCCGCGTCGCCCGCGCCAGGCTAATCATCTGCGCCAGCCCGGTCAGGCGGTTGTGCGTCAGCGCCGCGTCAGCCGTTTCCAGCGCCACGTCGGTCCCGCTGCCCATCGCAATACCAATGGTGGACGCTTTCATCGCCGGGGCATCGTTAATCCCGTCACCGACCATCGCCAGCGGCGCGTGAGCGTTCAGCTCCGTTACCGCGCTGACCTTATCCGCGGGCAATAATCCAGCTTTAAACTCCAGCCCCAGCTCACCGGCAATCGCTGCCGCCGCGCGAGGGTTATCACCGGTGAGAATAACGCCCTGTACGCCTAGCTGATGCAGCGCCGCCACGGCTTCTTTGGCGTCATCGCGCAGGGTGTCGCGCAGCGCCAGCATTCCCTCCGCGACGCCGTCCTGCAGGACGGTCACGACGGTTTGTCCGGTCTGTTCTAACGCCTCAACCTCTGAGTTAGAAGACTTACCCGCCGCGACAATCAGCACCTTTTTACCGTCAACGGTGGCCTCAATCCCTGACCCGACCAGCGCCCGCTGGGCGGTTGCCGGAGGGATGTTCAGCCCGCGCGACTGCGCTTCACGCACAATCGCCTGCGCCAGCGGGTGAGTGGACCCCTGCTCAACGGCGGCGGCCAGCGTAAGCAGCTCATCTTCACTGATGTCCTGCGGATAAACGCCGGTCACCTGCGGCTTGCCTACGGTTAACGTACCGGTTTTATCGAAGGCGATATGCTGGACCTGACTCAACTGCTCCAGCGCCGCTCCGCCCTTAATCAGCGCCCCGCGACGTGCCGCAGCCGCCAGCCCGGAGGTAATCGCCGCCGGAGTGGAGATCACCAGCGCGCACGGGCAGCCAATCAGCAGCAGCGTCAGCCCTTTATAAATCCATCCCTCCCACGGCGCGCCAAAGAACAGCGGCGGGACGACGGTGACCAGCAGGGCAACCAGCATGATGGCAGGGGTGTAAATCCGGCTAAAACGGTCGATGAAACGCTCGACGGGCGCGCGGCGCTCCTCGGCCTCTTCAATCAGCTTCAGGATACGGTCGATGGCGCTGTCGCCCGGCTCGGAAAGCACGGTGAGCTGCACCAGACGGTCGACGCTGGTGGCACCAGCAGGCACTTTTTCACCCGCGGCACGCTCTACCGGAATGGATTCCCCGGTCAGGGCGCTTTCATCAAAGCTCGCGGTGGCGGTAAGCAGCGCGCCGTCGGCAGGCAGACGCCCCCCTGCGGCCACTTCAATCACGTCGCCCGGGCGCAGCGTACTGATGGCGACCGTTTCACGCGTGCCGTTTATCACGCGAGTGGCTGTTTCCGGCTTCAGCGCCATCAGCGCGCTGACCCCTTTACGCGCCCGGCTCGCCGCCCAGCCCTCAAGACGTTCGCCGATTAAGAACAGCAGCAGCACCATCGCCGCTTCCGCCGTCGCGCCAATGAACAGCGCGCCGATTGCCGCCACGCTCATCAGCGTTTCGATGGCAAACCAGCTGCCGCTTTTCATCAGGCGCAGCGCCTGACGGGCAATCGGGAACAGCCCGACCAGCGTGGTGGCGATAAACGCCAGATTGCCGAACGGATGGTTAATCTGTTCCAGCCCCCAGCTCAGGGCCATCATGATGATGAGGGTAATGAGCGGCAGGTTTTCTTTCAGGGAAGAGGCTTTTTCAACGGGCGCCGTTTCGCTGCGCAGGGTATAGCCCGCCTTGCTGACGGCGGCTTCAACCTGTTTGCTGACGTCGTTATCGGCGTTAACCAGCAGCTTTTCGGTGGCGAACAGCACCTGAACGTGACTCACGCCCGGCACCTGCTTCACCGCGTTTTCCACTTTGCGCGCGCAGGCCGCGCAGTCCATACCGTTGACGACCCAGCTGAAGCGGTTGCCGCTTTCAGGAAGGGGTTGAGTTGGCGTTTCGCACGCGCCTTCGCAGCAGCAGTCGTCTTTCGACGGAGCCGGGCTGAGCTTAAGTGCCGAGAATTGAGGTACTTTTTTGGGTATTTCTGGAGTCGACATGGCAGTCTCCGGCAATGATAATTTTCTCATTAACCGCAGCATACACTCTGGAGTCGACTCCAGAGTCAAGCGCTATTTAGATATACAGCGAACGCACAATCAGGAAATGCCCGGCAAAGTAGCAGGCTGCGGCAATCGCGTTATCCGCCCGGAAGCGGCGGCGATAGTGGCTGCCCAGCCAGACGATATTCCCGAGCAGCAGCAGCGCGGCGCCGAAGAACGCGGACATCGCCGGAGCGGTCGGGCGGAAGAACCACAGCTCGCCCGCCAGCCACACCATCACCAGGGTCATGGCGATAAAGGTACAGACCGGCAAACGCATCTCTTCCAGACGCGACCAGATCACCGCAATCAGCAGCGCGCCAATCACCAGCAGCACCAGCGGCAGCGGCCAGAAGAAGGAGAGCGTCATCTGGCTGGCAAAGTAGATGGTATAGAGCAGATGCGACAGGAAGAACGCGCCCACGGCATAGAGCAGACGCTGGCGGGGGAGCAGTGTCAGCGCATCGCCTATCAGGGACGCACACAGCCCGGCGAGCACCAGATAGCTGACGGCGTTGAACATCGGCGCTTGCCAGGCCAGCAGCAGCAGGAGCAACAGCGTGACCGGTTTAAACAACCAGCGCTGCCAGGTGGGACCGCGGTACGACGCATCGACATAAAGCCATGCGGAAAAACAGACAGCGATAAATGACCAAAGCATATTAACTCCCTGTATCTGTTGAGTCTGAATAATCAGTTTCTGATCCAGTGTAGTGACGCGGTCGGGCGTTTGGCAATGGCGGGGAAGGCAAGGTATCCTGATTTCCGCATAATCTTATGGGATTTTAGAATGAGCAAGATGCCGCTTTTTTTCATTATCGTGGTGGCGATTATCGTCATTGCCGCCTCGTTCCGTTTCGTGCAGCAGCGCCGCGAGAAGGCGGATAACGATGCCGCGCCGCTGATGCAAAAGCGCGTGGTGGTGTCCAACAAACGCGAAAAACCGCTCAACGACCGCCGCTCGCGCCAGCAGCAGGTGACGCCTGCGGGAACCAGCATGCGCTATGAAGCGAGCTTTAAGCCGGAAACGGGCGGACTGGAGATGACCTTCCGCCTGGAGGCGCAGCAGTATCATCAGCTGACGGTGGGGGAGAAAGGGACGTTGAGCTACAAAGGGTCGCGGTTTGAGGGGTTTGAACCGGAGCGGTAATTTTCCCCTCACCCCGGCCCTCTCCCAGAGGGAGAGGGTGTAATCGTCCCCTCTCCCTCTGGGAGAGGGTTAGGGTGAGGGTGTTACTTCTTCACCTGCGCCTTAAACTTTTTCATCCACACCAGCAGCTCAAACACGCCGAAAATAAACACGCGCAGCTGCTGCCAGCCCGTCATCTGCGGGCCGTCTTTCGGCAGACCGTTTTTCAGCATCACCATCTGCAGGGCGTGCATAAACGACGTGAAAATCAGCGCCACGTTAACGAAAATGTTCATCGGGCGCGGGAAAGGGTGCACCAGATTCAGAATCAAAAACGCCCAGACGCCCAGCATCAGCAAACGTCCCAGGTTAATCAGTACCGGCATCGGATCCTCCTTGTGCCTGACGGTGATACAGACGATAGGCAACCTGACCCGCGACTTTTTCGCGGTGCAGATCCCAGTGAGTGGGAACCGGCGGCAGACCGTTTTCCACTTCGCTTTCAACGTAAATTAGCGCGTCATCCGCCAGCCAGCCGTTTTGCTCCAGCAGGGATAGCGTCTCCTCCAGCAGCCCCTTGCGGAACGGCGGGTCGACAAACACCACGTTATGCGGCGTGCCTTGCTGCGCAAGAAAACTCAGCGTGTTGGTGTTCACGACTTTGGCGTTGCTCGCCTTCAGCGTCGCCAGATTTTGCTGCAGCGTCTGCGCAACGCCGCGCTCCATCTCCAGCAGCGTGGCGCTGGCGGCATAGCGCGACAGCGCTTCAAGCCCGAGCGCGCCGCTTCCGGCGAAGCAGTCCAGGCAGTGGGCGTCTACCATTGACGGGGCCAGCCAGTTAAACAGTGTCTCGCGCACGCGGTCGGTAGTAGGGCGTAAACCGGGGCTGTCCGGCACCGGTAATTTCCGGCCTCGCCACTGACCGCCGATAATACGAATTTGACCGGCCGGGGCGCGGTTGGGTTTCTTCATCTCAGGAAAGCTCTGTTAACAATTGGCCTGCGATTGCGGGCGGTGATGTCAATTAAGTAAAGTGTTAGACTATTTCATCATTTTTTTAGCTTCCATGTATATAGCGCCGCGAGGAGTGTAGTCGCAGATGGCAAAACAAAAAAAACGTGGCTTCTTTTCCTGGTTGGGTTTCGGTGAAAAAGAGCAAGAAACAGAACAGAAAACCGAAGAACAACAGGTTGTAGAAGAGCAGTCACAGCCTGAAACGCCTGTAGAAACCGCTGCGGTTGTCGAAGCGGAAGAGCCTGCCCACAGCAAAGAAGAGATCGAGTCCTTTGCTGAAGAGGTGGTTGAGGTCACTGAGCAGGTTCAGGAGAGCGAGAAGCCAGAATCTGTCGTCATCGAAGCCGTTACCGAGGCGCCGCAGGCTGTAATCGAACACGAAGAGCTGCCGCTGCCGGAAGAGGTCAAAGCCGAAGAGGTGTCTGCCGAAGAGTGGCAGGCTGAAGCGGAAACCGTTGAAATCGTTGAGGCGGTGGAAGAAGAGGCGGCACTTGAGCCAGAGCTGACCGACGAAGAGCTGGAAGCCCAGGCGCTGGCGGCGGAAGCGGCTGAAGAAGCGGTTATCGTCGTGCCGGTGGAAGAGCAGGCCGAAGAAGAGATCGTTCAGGAGCAGGAAAAACCGACCAAAGAAGGTTTCTTCGCGCGCCTGAAGCGCAGCCTGCTCAAAACCAAAGAAAACTTAGGTTCCGGATTTATCAGTCTGTTCCGCGGCAAGAAGATCGACGACGATCTGTTTGAAGAGCTGGAAGAACAGCTGCTGATTGCGGACGTCGGCGTGGAAACCACCCGTAAGATCATCGCCAATCTGACCGAAGGGGCGAGCCGCAAACAGCTGCGCGACGCCGAAGCGCTGTACGGTCTGTTGAAAGACGAGATGGGTGAAATTCTCGCAAAAGTTGACGAACCGCTTAATATTGAAGGCAAAACGCCATTTGTTATTCTGATGGTTGGCGTGAACGGCGTGGGGAAAACCACCACCATCGGCAAGCTGGCGCGTCAGTTCGAGCAGCAGGGTAAATCGGTGATGCTGGCGGCGGGCGATACCTTCCGTGCGGCAGCGGTTGAGCAGCTGCAGGTTTGGGGCCAGCGCAACAACATTCCGGTGATTGCCCAGCATACCGGCGCGGATTCCGCATCCGTGATCTTCGACGCCATCCAGGCGGCGAAGGCGCGCAACGTGGACGTGCTGATTGCCGATACCGCAGGGCGTTTGCAGAACAAATCGCACCTGATGGAAGAGTTGAAGAAAATCGTTCGCGTCATGAAGAAGCTGGACGAAGACGCACCGCATGAAATTATGCTGACCATTGATGCCAGCACCGGACAGAACGCCATCAGTCAGGCGAAGCTGTTCACTGAAGCGGTAGGATTGACGGGGATCGCGCTGACCAAGCTGGACGGCACCGCGAAAGGCGGGGTGATCTTCTCCGTGGCCGACCAGTTCGGCATTCCTATCCGCTACATCGGTGTGGGCGAGCGTATTGAGGATTTGCGTCCGTTTAAAGCGGACGACTTTATTGAGGCATTATTTGCCCGAGAGGACTAACAATGATTCGCTTTGAACACGTCAGCAAGGCCTATCTCGGTGGGAGACAAGCGCTGCAGGGGGTGACATTCCACCTGCAGCCGGGCGAGATGGCATTCCTGACCGGCCATTCCGGCGCGGGGAAAAGTACCCTGCTCAAGCTTATCTGTGGGATCGAGCGGCCAAGCGCCGGGAAAATCTTTTTCGGCGGCCATGAGATCAGCCGCCTGAAAAACCGCGAGGTGCCGTTCCTGCGTCGTCAGATCGGCATGATTTTCCAGGATCACCACCTGCTGATGGATCGCACCGTTTTCGATAACGTGGCCATTCCGCTGATTATTGCCGGCGCCAGCTATGACGATATCCGCCGTCGCGTTTCTGCGGCGCTGGATAAGGTGGGGTTGCTGGACAAAGCGAAGAACTTCCCGATCCAGCTCTCCGGCGGTGAACAGCAGCGCGTGGGCATCGCCCGCGCGGTGGTGAACAAGCCTGCGGTGCTGCTGGCGGATGAACCAACCGGTAACCTGGACGATGCCCTGTCCGAAGGGATTTTGCGTCTGTTTGAGGAATTCAACCGCGTAGGGGTCACGGTATTGATGGCGACGCACGACATCGGGCTCATTTCCCGTCGTTCGTACCGCATGCTGACCCTGAGCGACGGGCATTTGCACGGAGGCCACGGTGAACAAGCGTGATGCAATGAACCAGATTCGGCAGTTCGGGAACCGGTTTGACCGTTTCCGTAAGCCGCAGGGCGGTGGTGACGGCAATCGTAATGCGCCGAAGCGCCAGAAGGCCGCGCCAAAACCGGCCTCCCGTAAAACCAACGTGTTTAACGAGCAGGTGCGCTACGCCTTCCACGGCGCGCTGCAGGACCTGAAAAGCAAACCGCTGGCGACGTTCCTGACGGTGATGGTGATTGCCATCTCCCTGACGCTGCCAAGCGTCTGCTACATGGTCTATAAAAACGTCAACCAGGCGGCTTCACAGTATTATCCGTCCCCGCAGATCACGGTCTATATGGATAAAGCGCTCGACGATAACGCCGCGGCGCAGGTGGTTGGGCAAATCCAGGCCGAGCAGGGCGTGGAGAAGGTCAACTATCTCTCACGTGAAGACGCGCTGGGCGAGTTCCGTAACTGGTCTGGCTTTGGCGGTGCGCTGGATATGCTCGAAGAGAACCCGCTGCCCGCCGTGGCGGTGGTGATCCCGAAGCTGGATTTCCAGGGGACCGATTCGCTTAACACCCTGCGCGATCGCATCACGCGGATTAAGGGCATTGATGAAGTGCGCATGGACGACAGCTGGTTTGCGCGCCTTGCTGCCCTGACCGGGCTGGTAGGACGCGTCGCGGCGATGATTGGCGTGCTGATGGTGGCGGCGGTCTTCCTCGTCATTGGTAACAGCGTACGCCTAAGCATCTTTGCCCGTCGCGATACCATCAACGTGCAGAAACTGATTGGTGCGACGGATGGCTTCATCCTCCGACCGTTCCTTTACGGCGGTGCACTGCTCGGTTTTTCCGGCGCATTTCTTTCACTGATATTGTCAGAAATTTTGGTGATGCGGCTTTCGTCTGCCGTGACTGAAGTGGCGCAGGTTTTCGGAACGAAGTTTGATATCAGTGGCTTAGGATTCGATGAGTGCCTGTTACTGCTGCTGGTTTGCTCGATGATTGGGTGGGTAGCAGCCTGGCTGGCAACCGTTCAACATTTACGTCACTTTACTCCCGACTAATAAAAGCGTGATATAATCTTTCCCTGCACCGAGATGTTCGCTCTGCAGGGAAAGCGTCCCTGTTGTCGCTCCCCCTGTTATCATTTCCATGTCACATTTTGTGCGTAATTTATTCACCGTTGCACCTGGAACTTGTGGATAAAATCACTGTCTGATAAAAGAGTGAATGCTAATCTCGTTGCTCAAACGCTTTGGCATGGTTGTTGCCTGACGGGGACGACCTGGACCAGAAGAAACATTGAGAGGAATGAATGACCAAAGAAATGCAAACTTTAGCTTTAGCCCCTGTTGGTAACCTGGAATCTTATATCCGGGCTGCGAACACCTGGCCGATGTTAACGGCCGAGGAAGAAAAGGAGCTTGCTGAAAAGCTGCATTACCAGGGCGATCTGGAAGCAGCTAAGACGCTGATCCTGTCTCACCTGCGCTTTGTTGTTCACGTTGCTCGTAATTATGCGGGCTACGGCCTGCCGCAGGCGGACTTGATTCAGGAAGGTAACATCGGTCTGATGAAGGCTGTACGTCGCTTCAACCCGGAAGTGGGTGTGCGACTGGTCTCCTTCGCCGTGCACTGGATCAAAGCAGAAATTCACGAATACGTGCTGCGCAACTGGCGTATCGTGAAAGTCGCCACGACAAAAGCGCAGCGCAAACTGTTCTTTAACCTGCGTAAAACCAAGCAGCGTCTGGGCTGGTTCAACCAGGATGAAGTGGAAATGGTGGCGCGCGAGCTGGGCGTAACCAGCAAAGACGTGCGTGAGATGGAATCCCGTATGGCCGCGCAGGACATGACCTTTGATATGTCCTCCGACGACGACGCATCTGACAGCCAGCCGATGGCACCGGTTCTGTATCTCCAGGATAAAACCTCTAACTTTGCTGATGGCATCGAAGAGGATAACTGGGAAGATCAGGCCGCGAACAAGCTGACCCATGCGATGGAAGGCCTCGACGAACGTAGCCAGGATATTATCCGCGCCCGCTGGCTGGACGAAGACAACAAGTCCACGCTGCAGGAGCTGGCCGACCGCTACGGCGTTTCTGCGGAACGTGTCCGTCAGCTTGAAAAGAACGCCATGAAAAAACTTCGCGCCGCTATCGAAGCGTAATTTCCGCGAAGTACACCGAGAACCCCTGGATGAGAGTCTGGGGGTTTTGTTTTTTTAGCGCCCGCTCTGGCGAATTCCCTCCCCCTGGCAAACACTTACTGATGCGCTAAGCAGGCGACTTTCTCAGGGGGACAGGGTGAAAAATAACGAACTGAACGACCGGCGTTTACAGGCGACGCCGCGCGGTATCGGCGTGATGTGTAACTTCTATGCCGATAAAGCTGAAAACGCCACGGTGTGGGACGTGGAAGGCAACGAGTACATCGACTTCGCCGCCGGGATCGCGGTGCTGAATACCGGCCATCGCCATCCAAAAGTCATTTCCGCCATTGAAAAACAACTCCACGCGTTTACCCATACGGCGTACCAGATTGTGCCGTACGAAAGCTACGTCGCGCTTGCCGAGCGCATCAACCAGCGCGTGCCCGTTGACGGACCCGCCAAGACAGCCTTCTTTTCTACGGGGGCAGAGGCGGTCGAAAACGCGGTCAAAATTGCCCGGGCGTACACCAAACGTCCCGGCCTTATCACCTTCGGCGGCGCGTTCCACGGCCGTACCTTTATGACCATGGCGCTGACCGGCAAAGTTGCGCCGTACAAGCTCGGTTTTGGCCCATTCCCCGGTTCGGTGTATCACGCGCAGTATCCGAATGAACTGCACGGCGTTAGCACGGCGGAAGCGTTGAAAAGCCTGGAACGCATCTTTAAAGCGGATATCGCTCCCGACCAGGTCGCGGCCATTATTCTCGAACCGGTTCAGGGCGAGGGCGGTTTCAACATTGCGCCAGCTGATTTTATGCAGGCCCTGCGCGCCCTGTGCGACACCCACGGTATTTTGCTGATTGCCGACGAGGTGCAAAGCGGTTTCGCCCGTACCGGCAAGCTGTTCTCGATGGAACACCACTGCGTGAAGCCCGATCTGATCACCATGGCGAAAAGCCTGGCGGGCGGGATGCCGCTCTCTGCTGTGTCGGGCCGTGCGGAGGTGATGGACGCACCCGCGCCGGGCGGGCTGGGCGGTACCTACGCCGGAAACCCGCTGGCGATTGCGGCGGCGCATGCCGTGCTCGACGTGATTGATGAAGAGGATCTCTGCACGCGCTCGGCGCATCTTGGCCATCACCTGGTGGAAGTGCTGAACAAGGCGAAGGAACACTGCCCGTATATCGCTGACATTCGCGCGCAGGGCTCGATGGTGGCGGTGGAGTTTAACGACCCGCAAACGGGTCAGCCTTCGCCGGAATTTACCCGCCAGGTCCAGGAGCGCGCGTTGCAGGAAGGGCTGCTCCTTCTGAGCTGCGGCGTCTACGGCAACGTCATTCGTTTCCTCTATCCGCTGACTATCCCTGAAGCGCAGTTCCGCAAAGCGCTGGACATTATCTCCGCATCGCTGACACGTTAAAGCCACGCGCCCGGCGGAAATTCCTGCCGGGCTTATCATATATTCATTTCAAATTAGCTATTCCAAAATCATAAAAATCGGGTATGTTTTAGCAGAGTATGCTGAAAAAGCGCGAACAGCACACCTATAACTGAAATAAAGCGCTGCACAACAACATCACAACAATCGTAATAACCATAATAATGGGGAATCTCAGGATGAACATGAAGGGTAAAGCGTTACTGGCAGGATGTATCGCGTTGGCATTCAGCACCATGGCACAGGCAGACATCAAGGTGGCCGTGGTTGGCGCAATGTCCGGTCCGGTAGCACAGTACGGCGACCAGGAATTTACCGGCGCTGAGCAGGCGGTTGCAGACATTAATGCTAAGGGCGGTATCAAAGGCGAAAAACTGCAGATCGTAAAATATGATGATGCCTGTGACCCGAAACAAGCGGTCGCGGTCGCGAACAAAGTGGTGAACGACGGGATCAAATACGTTATCGGTCACCTGTGCTCTTCCTCTACCCAGCCGGCGTCTGACATCTACGAAGATGAAGGTATTCTGATGATCACCCCGGCGGCGACCGCACCAGAGCTGACCGCGCGTGGCTACAAGCTGACCCTGCGCACCACCGGTCTGGACTCTGACCAGGGACCAACCGCGGCGAAATACATCGTTGAAAAAGTGAAGCCGAAGCGCATTGCCATCGTTCATGACAAGCAGCAGTACGGTGAAGGTCTGGCGCGTTCAGTGCAGGACAACCTCAAGAAAGCGAATGCCGACGTGGTGTTCTTCGACGGGATCACCGCTGGTGAGAAAGACTTCTCCACCCTGGTAGCGCGTCTGAAGAAAGAGAATATTGATTTCGTTTACTACGGTGGCTACCACCCGGAAATGGGCCAGATCCTGCGCCAGGCGCGCGCTGCAGGCCTGAAAACCCAGTTTATGGGTCCGGAAGGCGTGGCGAACGTGTCCCTGTCTAACATTGCGGGTGAATCAGCCGAAGGCCTGCTGGTGACCAAGCCGAAGAACTACGACCAGGTCCCTGCGAACAAACCTATCGTGGATGCCATCAAGGCGAAGAAACAGGATCCAAGCGGCGCGTTCGTCTGGACCACCTACGCGGCGCTGCAGTCTCTGCAGGCGGGCCTGAACCAGTCAGCCGATCCGGCTGAGATTGCCACCTGGCTGAAAGCGAACACTGTCGACACCGTCATGGGGCCGCTGTCCTGGGACGCGAAGGGCGATCTGAAGGGCTTCGAGTTCGGCGTGTTTGACTGGCATGCGAACGGCACGGCGACAGACGCCAAATAAAAGCAAAAAGGCAACGTAAGTTGCCTTTTTTAATGTTTTCTCCCTCTCCCCGTGGGAGAGGGCCGGGGTGAGGGCATCAGGCCGCACCGCACGCATCAGGCCGCACAAATCAATCCTGGCGCTTCTCCCACCCGCTCTCCTGCGCCGTAAACCCTAACGCCTGCATAAACGCCGCCATCACGCCGCGGTCTTCCACGCCCACGTCGGCCATCCACCATGAGGTCACGCTCGGGTTTTCACGGATCACTTCTTCAATTAAATACTGTCCCACACCGCGACGACGGGTGACGTCACGTACGCGCAGCGAGTCCAGCGCCCCTTCTGTACCGCTCAGGGTTACGCGAACCGCAGCCAGCAGGCGCTCGTTAAAACGCGCGGCATAAATACGGTGGGTCTCATCAACGCGCAGCGACGAAGGGGAATATTCCGGCCAGATCTTGCCCAGGTCGATATGATCCTGGTCGCTAAAGGTCACCAGACGCACGATAGTCAGTTTCATTAGCTACTTGTCCAAATCAGATTGAGTAGGGGCAGTGTACTCAATTTATTCACTCAGCGGCTTCCTCTTTTTATTCTCATTAACCAGGTGATTAGTTTTTTGGCAACGCGATGGGCAGCTTGAAAACACATGGATCGAAAAATAAGCAGAATTTTAACCTGAAGGGCAGTGATTTATTCGGCGCTTTGTACCGTTATTTTATGCTGCAAACTGCACTTTTATTTGTTTATCTCTGCCTGATTTCAGAATATTATCTTTGCTTAATCGCCTGAAAAATAGAGATTTTAGTCTGGTTTTTGACAAAAACCTGCGCTAAACCATTAAAGGCACTGGTAAAAATAGCGTTGTTCATTAAAAGTACAGAATGCTTTTTAACCATAATAAAACAAAATATAAACACGACATCACGAATGGGGATTCAGAGATGAAAAGGAACGCGAAGACGTTAATCGCGGGGATGGTCGCACTGTCGATCTCGCATGCCGCTATGGCCGACGACATTAAAGTTGCGGTAGTGGGTGCGATGTCCGGCCCTGTTGCCCAGTGGGGTGACATGGAGTTCAACGGCGCGCGGCAGGCCATTAAAGACATCAACGCCAAGGGCGGCATCAAGGGCGACAAGCTGGTGGGCGTGGAATATGACGACGCCTGCGATCCAAAACAGGCCGTCGCGGTCGCCAACAAAATCGTCAACGACGGTATCCAGTATGTGATCGGCCACCTGTGTTCATCCTCCACCCAGCCTGCGTCTGATATCTACGAAGACGAAGGCATCCTGATGATCACCCCAGGCGCAACGAACCCTGAGCTGACCCAGCGCGGCTATCAGCACATCATGCGTACCGCCGGTCTGGACTCCTCGCAGGGTCCCACCGCCGCCAAATACATCCTCGAGACCGTTAAGCCACAGCGCATTGCCATTATTCATGACAAACAGCAGTACGGCGAAGGCCTGGCGCGCTCCGTGCAGGACGGCCTGAAAAAAGGCGGCGCGAACATCGTCTTCTTCGACGGCATTACCGCCGGTGAGAAAGACTTCTCCGCGCTGATAGCCCGTCTGCAAAAAGAGAACATCGACTTCGTTTACTACGGCGGCTACTACCCGGAGATGGGCCAGATGCTGCGCCAGGCGCGCGCCACTGGCCTGAAAACCCAGTTTATGGGGCCAGAGGGCGTGGGCAATGCCTCCCTGTCAAACATCGCGGGGGATTCTGCTGAAGGCATGCTGGTGACGATGCCAAAACGCTATGACCAGGATCCGGCCAACAAGGCTATCGTGGATGCGCTCAAGGCGCAGAAGAAAGATCCGAGCGGTCCGTACGTCTGGATCACCTATGCGGCCGTACAGTCTCTGGCCATCGCGCTGGATCGCTCCGGCAGCAAAGAACCGCTGGATCTGGTGAAAGATTTAAAAGCACACGGGGCGAACACCGTGATTGGGCCGCTGAACTGGGATGAGAAAGGCGATCTGAAGGGATTTGAGTTTGGTGTCTTTAAGTGGCACGCCGACGGTTCGTCCTCGGCCGCCAAATAATTATCCCACCGCCCGGCATGACGGGCGGGTATAAAAAGGTTTGCATATGTCCGAGCAGTTTCTCTATTTCCTGCAGCAGATGTTTAACGGCGTTACGCTGGGAAGCACCTACGCGCTGATCGCCATCGGCTATACGATGGTTTACGGCATTATCGGCATGATCAACTTCGCCCACGGCGAGGTGTACATGATCGGTAGCTACGTCTCCTTCATGATTATCGCCGCCCTGATGATGATGGGCATCGACAGCAGCTGGCTGCTGGTCGCCGCCGGGTTTGTCGGCGCGATTGTGATAGCCAGCGCCTACGGCTGGAGCATCGAGCGCGTGGCCTACCGGCCGGTGCGCAGCTCCAAGCGCCTGATCGCGCTGATCTCCGCCATCGGTATGTCGATCTTCCTGCAAAACTACGTCAGCCTGACCGAAGGCTCGCGCGACGTGGCGCTGCCAAGCCTGTTTAACGGCCAGTGGATTGTGGGGGCCAGCGAAAACTTCGCGGCCACTATCACCACCATGCAGCTGGTTATCTGGGTCGTGACCTTTATTGCGATGCTTGCCCTGACGCTGTTCATCCGCTACTCGCGTATGGGACGCGCCTGCCGCGCCTGTGCAGAAGACCTGAAGATGGCGAGTCTCCTCGGCATCAACACCGACCGCGTGATTGCCCTGACCTTCGTGATTGGCGCAGCGATGGCGGCGGTGGCGGGTGTCCTGCTCGGCCAGTTCTACGGCGTGATCAACCCGTACATCGGCTTTATGGCCGGGATGAAAGCCTTCACCGCGGCGGTTCTGGGCGGTATCGGCAGTATTCCGGGCGCGATGATCGGTGGCCTGATCCTGGGCGTGGCGGAAGCGCTCTCTTCGGCGTACCTGAGCACGGAATATAAAGACGTGGTGTCGTTTGCCCTGCTGATTCTGGTTCTGCTGGTGATGCCTACCGGTATTCTGGGCCGTCCGGAGGTAGAGAAAGTATGAAACCGATGCATTTTGCAATGGCGCTGCTCTCTGCCGCCATGTTCTTCGTGCTGGCGGGCGTCTTTATGGGCGTCCAGTTAGGTCTGGACGGCACGAAGTTGGTGGTGGATACCGCCCCCGACATCCGCTGGCAGTGGGTGTTTATCGGCACCGCCGTGGTGTTCCTGTTCCAGCTGCTGCGTCCGCTGTTCCAGAAGACGCTGAAAAACGTCTCCGGGCCGAAATTCGTGCTGCCGGCAATCGACGGTTCTACCGTTAAGCAGAAGCTGTTCCTCGTGGCGCTGCTGGTGGCCGCCGTGGCGTGGCCGTTTGTGGTGTCTCGCGGCACCGTGGATATCGCCACTCTGACCATGATCTACGTGATTCTCGGTCTCGGTCTGAACGTGGTCGTGGGGCTCTCTGGCCTGCTGGTGCTGGGCTACGGCGGCTTCTACGCCATCGGCGCCTACACCTTCGCGCTGCTGAACCACTATTACGGTCTCGGCTTCTGGACCTGCCTGCCGCTGGCGGGGCTGGTCTCTGCCGCGGCGGGCTTCCTTCTTGGCTTCCCGGTGCTGCGCCTGCGCGGTGACTACCTGGCGATTGTGACCTTAGGCTTCGGCGAAATCGTCCGTATCCTGCTGCTCAACAACACCGAAGTGACCGGCGGCCCGAACGGCATCAGCCAGATCCCGAAACCGACCTTCTTCGGCCTGGAGTTCAGCCGTACCGCCCGCGAAGGCGGCTGGGATACCTTCAGCAATTTCTTTGGCATCAAGTACGACCCGTCCGACCGCGTGATCTGGCTCTATCTGGTGGCGCTGCTGCTGGTGGTGATTACCCTGTTCGTGATTAACCGTCTGCTGCGCATGCCGCTGGGCCGCGCGTGGGAAGCGCTGCGTGAAGATGAGATCGCCTGCCGCTCCCTGGGCCTGAACCCGACCCGCATCAAGCTGACCGCGTTCACCATCAGCGCCGCGTTTGCCGGTTTCGCCGGAACGCTGTTTGCCGCGCGTCAGGGCTTCGTTAGCCCGGAATCGTTCACCTTTGCCGAATCCGCCTTCGTGCTGGCGATTGTGGTGCTCGGCGGGATGGGCTCGCAGTTCGCCGTTATCCTCGCGGCCATCCTGCTGGTGGTCTCGCGCGAGCTGATGCGCGACTTTAACGAATACAGCATGCTGATGCTGGGTGGTTTGATGGTGCTGATGATGATCTGGCGTCCGCAGGGTCTGCTGCCGATGACGCGTCCACAGCTGAAGCTTAAGAGTGCGGAAGCGAAAGGAGAGCAGGCATGAGTCAGCCATTATTATCCGTTAACGGTCTGATGATGCGTTTTGGCGGCCTGCTGGCGGTCAACAACGTGAATCTGGATCTGCACAAGAAAGAGATTGTCTCTCTGATTGGCCCGAACGGCGCGGGAAAGACCACGGTCTTTAACTGTCTGACCGGTTTCTACAAGCCGACGGGCGGCACCATCATGCTGCGCGACCAGCATCTGGAAGGGCTGCCGGGCCAGCAGATTGCCCGCATGGGCGTGGTGCGTACCTTCCAGCACGTGCGCCTGTTCCGCGAGATGACGGTGATTGAGAACCTGCTGGTGGCACAGCATCAGCAGCTGAAAACCGGGCTGTTCTCCGGCCTGCTGAAAACCCCGGCCTTCCGCCGCGCGCAGGATGAAGCGCTCGACCGCGCCGCCACCTGGCTCGACCGAATTGGCCTGCTGCAGCACGCCAACCGTCAGGCGAGCAACCTGGCCTACGGCGACCAGCGTCGCCTGGAAATTGTGCGCTGCATGGTGACGCAGCCGGAAATCCTGATGCTCGACGAACCGGCGGCAGGGCTCAACCCGAAAGAGACCAAAGAGCTGGACGAGCTGATTGCCGAGCTGCGCGATAGTCACGACACCACCATCCTGCTGATTGAGCACGACATGAAGCTGGTGATGGGCATTTCGGACCGTATCTACGTGGTCAACCAGGGCACGCCGCTGGCAAACGGCACGCCGGAAGAGATCCGCAACAACCCGGACGTGATCCGCGCATACCTTGGTGAGGCATAAGATGGAAAAAGCGATGTTAACGTTCGACAAGGTCAATGCGCACTACGGCAAGATCCAGGCGCTGCACGACGTCAGCCTGCATATCAATCAGGGGGAAATCGTGACCCTGATTGGCGCCAACGGCGCGGGCAAAACCACGCTGCTCGGCACCCTGTGCGGCGACCCGCGCGCCACCAGCGGGCGGATTGTGTTCGATGGTAAAGACATTACCGACTGGCAGACGGCCAGAATCATGCGCGAGGCGGTGGCGATTGTTCCGGAAGGGCGTCGCGTGTTTTCCCGCATGACGGTGGAAGAGAACCTGGCAATGGGCGGGTTCTTCGCCCACCGCGATGAATACCAGACCCGCATCAAGTGGGTGTACGAGCTTTTTCCGCGCCTGTGGGAGCGCCGCATCCAGCGTGCGGGCACCATGTCCGGCGGTGAGCAGCAGATGCTGGCGATAGGCCGCGCGCTGATGAGCCAGCCGCGCCTGCTGCTGCTGGACGAGCCGTCGCTCGGTCTGGCGCCGATCATCATTCAGCAGATCTTCGACACCATCGAACAGCTGCGTAAAGAGGGAATGACCATCTTCCTCGTCGAGCAGAACGCCAACCAGGCGCTGAAGCTCGCTGACCGCGGCTACGTGCTGGAGAACGGCCGCGTGGTGCTGGAGGATACCGGCGACGCGCTGCTGGCGAACGAAGCGGTGCGGAGCGCGTATTTGGGCGGCTGAGCCGTCTGTATCGCCCGGTGGCGCTACGCTTACCGGGCCTACAGGGATCGAGTAGGCCGGGTAAGGCGTAGCCGCCACCCGGCTTTTTTAACCACTACACCCCTTCACACAACCATCATCCCCCTGACGCCTGGCTGTCACTTATCTGTAAACAAACAGTTATTTTTCTGTAATTCGAGCATGTCATGTTACCTCGCGAGCATAAAACGCGTGATATCGCGCATCCGGCACAATAAGAGAGATGACAATGACATCGTTACGACACACAGCTTTGGGTCTGGCACTGGGTCTGGCTTTTGCGACGAACGCAATGGCTGTCACCACCATTCCGTTCTGGCATTCAATGGAAGGGGAGTTGGGTAAAGAAGTTGACTCCCTGGCGCAGCGTTTCAACGACACCCACCCGGATTACAAAATTGTGCCGGTGTACAAAGGCAACTACGAGCAGAGCCTGAGCGCGGGCATCGCCGCCTTCCGTACCGGCAACGCGCCTGCCCTGTTACAGGTTTATGAAGTGGGCACCGCCACCATGATGGCCTCCAAAGCCATCAAGCCGGTCTATGAAGTGTTCAAAGAGGCGGGCATCAACTTCGATGAATCCCAGTTCGTGCCGACCGTCGCGGGTTACTACACCGATTCCAAAACCGGCCACCTGCTGTCCCAGCCGTTTAACAGCTCCACGCCGGTGCTCTACTACAACAAAGACGCCTTCAAAAAAGCCGGTTTAGACCCGGAGCAGCCGCCAAAAACCTGGCAGGACCTGGCGGAGTACACCGCGAAGCTGAAGGCGGCGGGGATGAAGTGCGGCTACGCCAGCGGCTGGCAGGGCTGGATCCAGATTGAAAACTTCAGCGCCTGGCACGGCCTGCCGGTGGCGACCAAAAACAACGGCTTCGACGGCACCGATGCGGTACTGGAGTTCAACAAGCCGGAGCAGGTGAAGCACATTGCGCTGCTTGCCGATCTGAACAAGAAGGGCGACTTCAGCTACTTCGGGCGCAAAGACGAATCTACCGAGAAGTTCTACAACGGCGACTGCGCCATTACCACCGCCTCGTCCGGCTCGCTGGCGGATATCCGTCACTACGCCAAATTCAACTACGGCGTGGGCATGATGCCGTACGACGCAGACGTGAAGGGCGCGCCGCAGAACGCCATTATCGGCGGGGCGAGCCTGTGGGTGATGCAGGGTAAAGACAAGGGCACCTACAAAGGCGTAGCCGAGTTCCTCGACTTCCTGGCCAAGCCTGAAAACGCCGCCGAGTGGCACCAGAAGACCGGCTACCTGCCGATAACCAAAGCCGCGTACGACCTGACCCGCGAGCAGGGCTTCTACAGCAAGAACCCGGGGGCGGACATCGCGACGCGTCAGATGCTGAACAAGCCGCCGTTGCCGTTCACCAAGGGCCTGCGTCTGGGCAACATGCCGCAGATCCGCACCATCGTGGATGAGGAGCTGGAAAGCGTGTGGACCGGGAAGAAAACGCCACAGCAGGCGCTGGATTCTGCGGTAGAGCGCGGGAATCAGCTGCTGCGCCGCTTTGAGCAGTCGACCAAATCGTAAAAAAATGCCCGGTGACGCGTAGCGATCCGGGCCTACGACGTGCCCCATGTAGGCCGGGTAAGGCGTAGCCGCCACCCGGCATTGTTCAGGAACCAAATCTCAATGTCATCATCCCGTCCGGTGTTCCGTTCCCGCTGGCTGCCGTATCTGCTGGTCGCGCCGCAGCTGGTCATCACCGTTATTTTCTTTATCTGGCCTGCGGGCGAAGCGCTGTGGTACTCGGTACAAAGCGTCGATCCCTTTGGGCTGTCCAGCCAGTTTGTGGGCCTGGACAACTTCACCGCGCTGTTCCATGACAGCTACTACCTGGACTCCTTCTGGACGACGATGAAGTTCAGCGCCCTCGTAACTGTCAGCGGTCTGGTTGCCTCGCTGTTCTTCGCCGCGCTGGTGGACTACGTGGTGCGCGGCAGCCGTATTTATCAGACCCTGATGCTACTGCCTTACGCCGTGGCTCCCGCCGTCGCCGCCGTGCTGTGGATCTTCCTGTTTAACCCGGGGCGCGGATTGATTACCCATTTCCTGGCCGAACTGGGCTACGACTGGAATCATGCCCAGAACAGCGGTCAGGCGATGTTCCTGGTGGTGTTCGCCTCGGTGTGGAAGCAGATAAGCTACAACTTCCTGTTCTTCTTTGCCGCGCTGCAGTCCATTCCGCGCTCGCTGGTGGAAGCCGCGGCAATTGACGGCGCAGGGCCCATTCGTCGTTTCTTCAGACTGTCGCTGCCGCTGATCGCCCCAGTGAGTTTCTTCCTGCTGGTGGTTAACCTCGTGTACGCCTTCTTCGACACCTTCCCGGTGATCGACGCGGCGACCGCAGGCGGCCCGGTGCAGGCGACCACCACGCTGATTTACAAAATCTACCGCGAAGGTTTCGCCGGCCTGGATCTCTCCGCCTCTGCCGCGCAGTCCGTCGTGCTGATGTTCCTCGTCATCATCCTCACGGTGGTGCAGTTCCGCTATGTCGAAAGTAAGGTGCGCTACCAATGATTGAGAACCGTCGCGGGCTGACGATTTTCAGCCATACCATGTTGATTTTAGGGATTATCGTCATCCTCTTCCCGCTGTACGTGGCGTTTGTTGCCGCCACGCTGGACACCAAAGCGGTGTTCGACACGCCGATGACGCTGATCCCAGGCACACATCTTTTCGAGAACATGAAGACCATCTGGACCCAGGGCGTGGGCGCCAACAGCGCGCCGTTCTGGCTGATGATGCTCAACAGCTTCATCATGGCGTTTGGCATTACGGTCGGCAAAATTACGGTGTCGATGCTTTCGGCCTTCGCCATCGTCTGGTTCCGCTTTCCGCTGCGTAACCTCTTATTCTGGATGATTTTTATCACCCTGATGCTGCCGGTGGAGGTGCGTATCTTCCCGACGGTGGAGGTGATCGCCAACCTGAAAATGCTCGACAGCTATGCGGGCTTAACCCTGCCGCTGATGGCCTCGGCGACCGCCACCTTCCTGTTCCGCCAGTTCTTTATGACGCTGCCGGACGAGCTGATTGAAGCCGCACGCATCGACGGCGCGTCGCCGATGCGCTTCTTCCGCGACATCGTGCTGCCGCTGTCGAAAACCAACCTTGCGGCGCTGTTTGTGATCACCTTTATCTACGGCTGGAACCAGTACCTGTGGCCGCTGCTGATTATTCAGGACGTCAACCTCGGTACCGCAGTAGCGGGCATCAAAGGCATGATCGCCACCGGCGAAGGCACCACCCTCTGGAACCAGGTGATGGCGGCAATGCTGCTCACCCTTATCCCACCCGTAGTCATTGTTTTAGCCATGCAGCGTGCGTTTGTCCGTGGCCTGGTCGATAGCGAGAAATAAGATGGCAGGTTTAAAACTTCAGGCAGTAACCAAAAGCTGGGACGGCAAAACCCAGGTCATTCAGCCGCTCACGCTCGACGTGGCGGACGGGGAATTTATCGTGATGGTCGGCCCGTCCGGCTGCGGCAAATCCACCCTGCTGCGCATGGTGGCGGGGCTGGAGCGCGTGACGTCCGGGGATATCTGGATTGACCGCCAGCGCGTTACCGAAATGGAACCCAAAGACCGCGGCATCGCGATGGTGTTCCAGAACTACGCCCTCTATCCGCACATGAGCGTGGAAGAGAACATGGCCTGGGGGCTGAAAATCCGCGGCATGGGCAAAGGCCATATCGACGAGCGGGTGAAAGAGGCGGCGCGCATTCTCGAGCTGGACGGCCTGCTGAAGCGGCGCCCGCGCGAGCTCTCCGGCGGCCAGCGCCAGCGCGTGGCGATGGGGCGCGCCATCGTGCGCGATCCGGCGGTATTCCTGTTCGACGAGCCGCTCTCTAACCTCGACGCCAAGCTGCGCGTGCAGATGCGTCTTGAGCTGCAGCAGCTTCATCGTCGTCTGAAAACCACCTCCCTGTACGTGACCCACGATCAGGTCGAAGCCATGACCCTCGCCCAGCGCGTAATGGTGATGAACAAAGGCATCGCCGAGCAGATTGGCACGCCGGTGGAGGTGTACGAGAAACCGGCCACCCGCTTTGTGGCGAGCTTTATCGGCAGCCCGGCAATGAACCTGCTGGAAGGGCGTATCAGCAGCGCGGGCACGCATTTTGAGCTGGAAAGCGGGATGGCATTACCGATCAACTGGTACTATCGTGGCTACGCCGGGCGTAAGATGACGCTCGGTATCCGCCCGGAGCATATTGCTTTAACCTCTCAGGCGGACGGCGGCGTGCCGCTGGTGATGGACACGCTGGAGATGTTGGGTGCAGATAACCTGGCGCACGGGCGCTGGGGCGAGCAAAAAATGGTGGTGCGCCTGCCGCATCAGGAGCGCCCTAAGGCAGGCAGCACGCTGTGGCTGCACCTGCCGGAAAACCATCTGCACCTGTTTGACGGTGAAACAGGACAACGAGTATGAGCAACTGGCCTTATCCCCACGTCGTCGCCCACCGGGGCGGCGGTAAGCTGGCGCCGGAGAACACCCTGGCGGCGATTGACGTTGGCGCGCGCTACGGTCACACGATGATCGAGTTCGACGCCAAGCTGTCGAAAGACGGTGAGATTTTCCTGCTGCATGACGATAACCTCGAACGCACCAGCAACGGCTGGGGCGTGGCGGGCGAGCTGCCCTGGCGCGATCTGCTGAAGGTAGACGCCGGAAGCTGGTACAGCGGCGAATTCAAAGGCGAACCGCTGCCGCTGCTGGCGGAGGTGGCTGACCGCTGCCGCCAGCACGGCATGATGGCCAATATCGAAATCAAACCGACCACCGGCACCGGGCCGCTGACGGGCAAAGTGATTGCCCTGGCCGCGCGCGAGCTGTGGGACGGGATGACCGCGCCGCTGCTCTCCTCGTTTGAAATTGACGCGCTGGAAGCGGCACAGGCGGCCGTGCCGGAGCTGCCGCGCGGGCTGCTGCTTGACGAGTGGCGCGAGGACTGGCGCGAGCTGACGACGCGCTTAGCGTGCGTTTCTATCCATCTCAATCACAGGCTGCTGGATGAGGCGCGGGTGGAGATGCTGAAAGACGCGGGTCTGCATATTCTGGTCTACACCGTTAACAAACCCCAGCGTGCAGCCGAGCTGCTGCGCTGGGGCGTGGACAGCATCTGTACCGATGCAATTGACCTGATCGGCCCGGACTTTAGTTCTGCGGATTAAGCATACTGCCATTCGACTGCGGCGGCAGCATATGCTGCTGTCCGCTGCCTGACGACGTCATTCCCCCTAACATCCCGCCGTTTTTATTCGGCAGCGGCTGCTCGCGCATCTGCCCCTGCTGCACGCGCTGGGTGTTGGCGTTCATCTGATTTTGCAGGCTTTGCTGCTGCATTTGGGTCTGCGTTTTAAGCTGCTGGTTAAGCATCCCTTTCTGCTGCTGTTGCTGGCTCATCATCTCGGTCTGCATACGCTGCTGGCTCGGGATAACATAACCCTGCTGGTTGGGGTTGTTCATGGTGTTGAGGGGCTGTGCGAGCGCGGCAAATGGGATCAGCGCCGTAAGAATCAATAAGCGTTTCATTGTCATTTCCTCCTTTTGAGGTCTCTCTTAAGTTTACCCCGATTTCACCATGACGATGATTTTTTAGGAGTTGTGAACCAGGCTTAAGCGGGGAATATGGATCCCTTCACCTGGAGAACAATAATGATGAAACCAACGTTTTTGCGCTGGGTCGCCATCGCCGCGCTGATGGCAGGCGGTACATTTAGCGTGGCGGCCAACCCGCCAGCGGCGCCTCCGGTCTCTTACGGCGTGGAGGAAGATGTTTTTCATCCCGTGCGGGCAACCCATGGCATGGTGGCGTCAGTGGATGCGCTGGCAACAAAAGTGGGCGTCGATATTCTCAAGCAGGGCGGCAACGCGGTGGATGCAGCGGTCGCCGTCGGCTATGCGCTGGCGGTAACGCATCCGCAGGCGGGTAACCTGGGCGGCGGCGGCTTTATGATGCTGCGCACCAAAGACGGCAAAACGACGGCCATCGACTTCCGCGAGATGGCGCCTTCCCAGGCGTCCCGCGATATGTTCCTCGACGACCAGGGTAACCCTGACAGCAAAAAATCCCTGACCTCGCATCTCGCCACCGGCACGCCGGGCACCGTTGCTGGCTTCTCGCTGGCGCTGGAAAAATACGGCACGATGCCGCTGAACAAGGTGGTGCAGCCTGCCATCAAGCTGGCGCGCGACGGCTTTGTGGTGAATGACGCCCTGGCGGACGATCTCAAGACCTACGGCAGCGAAGTCATTCCGAATCATGAAAACAGCAAAGCGATCTTCTGGAAAGACGGTGAGCCGCTGAAGAAGGGCGACAGGCTGGTGCAGAAGAACCTCGCCAAAAGCCTGGAGCTGATTGCGGAGCACGGTCCCGACGCCTTCTACAAAGGGGCGATTGCCGACCAGATTGCGGAAGAGATGCAGAAGAACGGCGGGCTCATCACCAAAGCGGATCTGGCGGAATACAAGGCGGTGGAGCGCGAGCCAATTAGCGGCACCTATCGCGGCTACGAGGTCTTTTCCATGCCGCCGCCGTCCTCCGGCGGGATCCACATCGTGCAGATCCTCAATATTCTTGAAAACTTCGATATGCACAAGTTCGGCTTCGGCAGCGCGGACGCCATGCAGGTGATGGCGGAAGCGGAAAAACGCGCCTACGCCGACCGTTCGGAATACCTCGGCGATCCGGACTTCGTGAAGGTGCCGTGGCAGGCGCTGACCAACAAGGCGTATGCCAAATCCATTGCCGATCAGATCGACATCAACAAGGCCAAACCGTCGAGCGAAATCCGCCCCGGCAAGCTGGCGCCGTATGAAAGCAACCAGACCACCCACTTCTCGGTGGTGGATAAAGACGGTAATGCGGTGGCGGTGACCTATACGCTCAACACCACCTTCGGCACCGGGATTGTGGCGGGCAACAGCGGCATTCTGCTGAACAACGAGATGGATGACTTCTCCGCCAAGCCGGGCGTGCCAAACGTTTACGGGCTGGTAGGCGGTGATGCAAACGCCGTCGGGCCGAAGAAACGTCCGCTGTCGTCCATGTCGCCCACCATCGTGGTGAAAGACGGAAAAACCTGGCTGGTAACCGGCAGCCCTGGCGGCAGCCGTATTATCACCACCGTACTGCAAATGGTGGTGAACAGCATCGACTTTGGGATGAACGTCGCCGAAGCGACCAACGCCCCTCGTTTCCATCATCAATGGCTGCCGGACGAGCTGCGCGTCGAGAAGGGCTTTAGCCCGGATACCATCAAGCTGCTGGAGCAGCGCGGGCAGAAGGTGGCGGTGAAAGAGGCGATGGGCAGCACCCAGAGCATTATGGTGGGGCCGGACGGGGCGCTGTTTGGCGCGTCGGACCCGCGTTCGGTGGATGATTTGTCGGCGGGGTATTGATGGTTCCCCTCACCCTAACCCTCTCCCCATAGGGGAGAGGGGATTGCACGGTGCGGTCTTTTCTCCCTCGCCCCTATGGGGAGAGGGCCGGGGTGAGGGGAGTATGTCACTTCATCCGCGCCATATAATACGCATCCACATACTCGCCGTTGCGCAGGGCATAGCGTTTGCCGGTGCCTTCAATTTCGAACCCGTGTTTTTTGTACACCGCAATCGCCGGTTCGTTATCAACAAACACCGTCAGCTCAATGCGGTCAACGCGCAGCCAGTTATCGCACATATCAATCATGGTGCGCATTAGCGCGCTGGCGACGCCCCGGTTTTGCCACTGCGCGCCGACACAAATCCCAAAATCAGCCACATGGCTGCGGCGCGGGCGTTGCGCGACGACGATGCACAGATGGCCGGCGACATGACCGTCTATGCAGGCGACGAGCTGCTTGATGCCGGGCTGGTCGGATAGCCGTTCTTGCCACATTTGCTCAGAGGGATGAGGAACCTGTAGCGTGTTGTGGTACACCTCCGGCTGGGCGTGGATCTGACGAATGGCGTCATAATCTTTCGGTTCCGCATGGCGTATCACTATCTCACTCATTCCTTGTTCCTCAGTCAGTTAAATATCCCTTCCAACATCAATGACTTTAAAATTTGAGTCAACCGCTATTTTTTGCAAAAAGTATTGGACAAGTGCGAATGAGAATGATTATTATTGCTCTGCATTCAGGAAGACCCCTACGGGAACCTGAAAGCACGACATTGCTCACATTGCTTCCAGTATTACTTTAGCCAGCTTTTAGCTGGCTTTTTTTTTGTTATGGTTAGACTCAGTAACCTTCCAAAAGGACTGAGCCATGACACTACATTGCGCATTTATTGGATTTGGTAAAAGTACGACCCGCTACCACCTGCCGTATGTTCTCAACCGTAAAGACAGCTGGCACGTGGCCCATATCTACCGCCGCCGCGCGAAGCCGGAAGAGCAATCCCCGCAGTATTCCCACATCCATTTCACCAGCGATCTGGATGAAGTGCTTAACGACCCGCAGGTCAAACTGGTTGTCGTCTGCACCCACGCCGACAGCCACTTCGACTACGCGAAACGCGCGCTGGAAGCGGGTAAAAACGTGCTGGTAGAAAAGCCGTTCACCCCGACCATCGCCGAAGCAAAAGAGCTGTTCGCGCTGGCGAAAAGCAAAGGCCTGACCGTTACGCCGTACCAGAACCGTCGCTTTGACAGCTGCTTCCTGACGGCGAAAAAGGCGATTGAAAGCGGCAAGCTGGGCGACATCGTGGAAATCGAAAGCCACTTCGATTACTACCGTCCGGTCGCGGAAACTCAGCCCGGCCTGCCGCAGGACGGCTCGTTCTATGGTCTGGGCGTGCACACCATGGACCAGATCATCTCCCTGTTTGGACGACCGGACCACGTGGCGTATGACATCCGCAGCCTGCGTAATAAAGCCAACCCGGACGACACCTTTGAAGCGCAGCTGTTCTACGGCGACCTGAAAGCCATCGTCAAAACCAGCCATCTGGTGAAAATCGACTATCCAAAATTTATCGTTCACGGCACCCGCGGCTCGTTCATTAAGTACGGCATCGACCAGCAGGAGACCAGCCTGAAGGCCAACATCATGCCGGGCGAACCGGGCTTTGCGGCGGATGATTCCGTGGGCGTGCTGGAGTACGTTAGCGATGATGGCGTAACGGTCAGGGAGGAGCTGAAACCGGAAGTGGGCGACTATGGCCGCGTCTACGATGCGCTGTATGAAACCCTCACAGCCGGCGCGCCGAATTACGTCAAGGAATCTGACGTTCTTACTAACCTGGAAATCCTTGAGCGGGCCTTCGAGCAGGCTTCTCCTGCCACGATAACCCTCGCGAAATAAGCAAAAACGGTTCCTCTGTGCTTGTTCATAATTTTTGAACAGAGGAGTCAATTTTCACCCTCTATGATCCCAGGCGGTTTGCGTCCACACTTACTCCATCGAAACGAACTGAGGGTGAAAACAATGATCTACTTACGCAAAGCAAACGAACGTGGTCACGCGAATCATGGCTGGCTGGACTCATGGCATTCATTCTCGTTTGCCGACTACTACGACCCGAACTTCATGGGCTTCTCCGCACTGCGCGTGATTAACGACGACGTAATTGATGCAGGCCAGGGCTTCGGTACCCACCCGCACAAAGACATGGAAATTCTGACCTACGTGCTGGAAGGGGCGGTTGAGCACCAGGACAGCATGGGCAACAAAGAGCAGGTTCCGGCGGGCGAGTTCCAGATTATGAGCGCGGGTACCGGGGTGCGTCACTCCGAGTACAACCCGAGCAAAACGGAAAAACTGCACCTGTATCAAATCTGGATCATTCCAGAAGAGACCGGCATCACGCCGCGCTACGAGCAGCGCCGCTTCGACGCGAAGCAGGGCAAACAGCTGGTGCTCTCCCCGGATGCGCGTGAAGGTTCCCTGAAGGTGCATCAGGATATGGAGTTGTACCGCTGGGCGCTGGCGAAAGACGAACAGTCTGTGCATCAGATTGCCGCCAACCGCCGCGTCTGGATCCAGGTGGTGAAAGGTGAAGTGTCCATCAACGGCACCAAAGCAACCACCGCCGATGGCCTGGCCATCTGGGATGAGCAGGCGCTCTCCGTGCACGCCGACAGCGAAAGTGAAATCCTGCTGTTTGACCTGCCGCCGGTATAAATAATTACTCAACCTTCCCTTTAAACGGGGAAGGTTGAGCTTTGTCCGTGATAAACTGAGCAAATCTCTCACTTCAAGATTTCTCAGGACGATGAAAAAGAAACGCCCCGTACTTCAGGATGTCGCCGATCGCGTCGGTGTGACCAAAATGACGGTCAGCCGTTTTTTACGTAACCCGGAGCAGGTTTCCGTGGCGTTACGTGGCAAGATTGCCGCTGCCCTTGATGAACTGGGTTATATCCCCAACCGCGCACCCGATATTCTCTCCAATGCGACAAGCCGTGCGGTGGGCGTCCTGCTTCCTTCCCTGACCAACCAGGTTTTCGCCGAAGTATTACGAGGAATCGAAAGCGTCACCGATGCTTTTGGCTATCAGACCATGCTCGCCCACTACGGGTACAAGCCGGAACTGGAAGAGGAACGTCTTGAATCGATGCTTTCCTGGAACATTGACGGCCTGATTTTAACCGAACGTACCCACACTGCCCGCACGCTCAAAATGATCGAAGTGGCCGGTATCCCGGTGGTGGAGCTGATGGACAGCCAGTCGCCGTGCCTCGACATCGCCGTTGGGTTCGATAACTTCGAAGCGGCGCGCCAGATGACGGCGGCCATCATCGCCCGTGGGCATCGTCATATCGCCTATCTGGGTGCGCGTCTTGATGAACGTACTATCATCAAACAGAAGGGATACGAGCAGGCGATGCTCGACGCGAACTTAACCCCCTACAGCGTGATGGTGGAGCAGTCCTCTTCCTATACGTCGGGTATTGAGCTGATGCGTCAGGCACGACGCGAGTATCCACAACTGGACGGTATTTTCTGCACCAACGATGACCTTGCGGTCGGCGCGGCGTTTGAGTGCCAGCGTCTGGGGCTTAAGATCCCCGACGATATGGCGATTGCCGGTTTCCACGGCCACGACATCGGCCAGGTGATGGAGCCGCGTCTGGCGAGCGTCCTGACCCCGCGTGAACGTATGGGCCGCATTGGCGCAGAACGCCTGCTGGCGCGCATTCGTGGCGAGACGGTTACCCCGAAAATGTTAGATTTAGGTTTCACCTTGTCACCGGGTGGATCTATTTGAACTCACAAATTTGAAGTAGCTCACACTTATTCACTTCGCGCACGTTTGGATATTGCTTCTCTTTTGCCCCAGCAGGACAATGTTACCGATAACTGTTACCCGTAACAATTGACTGAGGGACACCCTTTGAGCACGACTAATCACGATCACCACGTCTACGTCCTGATGGGCGTTTCCGGTAGCGGGAAATCAGCCGTAGCCAGTGAAGTGGCGCATCAACTCCAGGCTGCGTTCCTTGATGGCGACTTCCTCCATCCGCGCAGCAACATCATGAAAATGGCCTCCGGCGAGCCGCTGAACGACGACGACCGCAAACCGTGGTTGCAGGCGCTGAATGACGCCGCGTTCGCTATGCAGCGCACTAACAAAGTCTCCCTGATCGTCTGCTCTGCGCTGAAAAAAACCTATCGCGACCTGCTGCGCGACGGCAACCCGAACCTCTCTTTCATCTACCTGAAAGGGGATTTCGAGGTGATTGAAAGCCGTCTGAAGGCGCGTAAGGGTCACTTCTTTAAAACCCAGATGCTGGTGACGCAGTTCGAAGCGCTGCAGGAGCCGGGTGAAGATGAGAAAGACGTCTTAGTGGTTGATATCGATCAGTCACTGGAAGGTGTTGTTGCCAGCACCATCGAGGTCATTAATAAAAGGCAGTAAGTTTTGAGTACATTAACGCTAGTTTTGACAGCAGTGGGTTCCGTGTTGCTGCTGCTGTTTTTAGTGATGAAGGCGCGTATGCACGCTTTTGTTGCTTTGATGGTGGTTTCTATAGGTGCAGGTCTCTTTTCCGGTATGCCGCTCGACAAGATCGCCGCGACGATGGAAAAAGGGATGGGCGGTACGTTGGGCTTCCTGGCGATTGTGGTGGCCCTTGGTGCGATGTTTGGCAAGATTTTGCACGAGACGGGCGCAGTCGACCAGATTGCCGTCAAGATGCTGAAATCCTTCGGCCACAGCCGCGCGCACTACGCGATTGGCCTGGCTGGCCTGATTTGCGCGCTGCCGCTGTTCTTCGAAGTGGCCGTTGTGCTGCTGATAAGCGTCGCGTTCTCCATGGCGCGCCATACCGGCACTAACCTCGTGAAGCTGGTTATTCCGCTGTTTGCGGGCGTGGCGGCGGCCGCAGCGTTTCTGCTGCCGGGGCCTGCGCCGATGCTGCTGGCGTCCCAGATGCACGCTGACTTTGGCTGGATGATCCTGATCGGCCTGTGCGCGGCAATTCCGGGGATGATTATTGCCGGTCCGCTGTGGGGCAACTTCATCAGCCGTTACGTTGAGCTGCACATTCCGGATGACGTCACCGAGCCGCACCTGGGTGAGGGCAAAATGCCGTCCTTCGGCTTCAGCCTGTCGCTGATCCTGCTCCCGCTGGTTCTCGTGGGTCTGAAAACCATTGCCGCGCGCTTTGTGCCGGTGGGCTCCAGCGCCTATGAATGGTTTGAGTTCATCGGCCACCCGTTCACGGCGATTCTGGTGGCCTGTCTGGTGGCGATTTACGGCCTGGCGATGCGTCAGGGGATGCCAAAAGACCGGGTGATGGAGATCTGCGGTGCCGCGCTGCAGCCTGCGGGTATTATCCTGCTGGTGATCGGTGCCGGTGGCGTGTTCAAGCAGGTGCTGGTGGATTCCGGCGTGGGTCCGGCTCTGGGCGAAGCGCTGACCGGGATGGGCCTGCCGATTGCGGTAACCTGCTTCGTACTGGCCGCGGCGGTGCGTATCATCCAGGGTTCCGCAACCGTGGCGTGTTTAACCGCCGTGGGTCTGGTGATGCCGGTGATTGAACAGCTGAACTACTCCGGTGCGCAGATGGCCGCGCTGTCTATCTGTATCGCGGGCGGTTCGATTGTGGTCTCTCACGTTAACGACGCAGGCTTCTGGCTGTTCGGTAAATTTACCGGCGCCACCGAAGCGCAAACCCTGAAAACCTGGACGCTGATGGAAACCATCCTCGGCACGACGGGTGCGATTGTCGGGATGATTGCCTTTACGCTGCTGAGCTGAATGCGGTGATTTAACAAGGCTCAAAAATAAGGCCCGGTAGCGTTAACGCTTACCGGGCCTTTATATTATGCAGAACGCCAGGCCGGGTCAGGTGAAGCCACCACCCGGCTTTTTCACATCACTCGCCCTGCGTGGCGCTCTCAATCGTTAAACGCACGTCCGAAGTGATCAGCTCTGCCAGCATCTGGTACACCTTCAGCGTCTCTTCCGGCTCGGCATCGCCCGTATCGCTAATGAAGCCTTCGTCACGCAGCGTCAGCACCAGAGAGCTGAAGACCGCTTTGTCGAAGAATTCAGGGGCGTTAATGCCGTGCAGAACGGACAGGCGCTGTGCCAGCGTCCGGCTCTCTTTCTCCAGCGTACCGCGGTTGATAGACGGGTTCGCACTCAGCAGCCAGAACGTTATGGCGTAGCGCTGCAGCGTTTCGCGCGCGCCGGCCGCCAGCAGTTGCAGGGTGCGGGAGCGTGACGGATTGATGTGCAGCTCGTCGTTTGAGACGGTGATCAGCCCCTGACGACGCAGCTCTTCCGTCAGTTTATCCAGTTCGCCCGCCAGCTCATCTTTGCTCCAGCGCAGGAACAGCTCCGCTTTCAGCATCGGGTAGAGCGTATCAACGTGACGCAAGAGTTCCTGACGCGAGATACGGCGATGCTGGGTGATGATGGCCGCCATGAGCGACGGCAGCATCAGCATATGGGTGATGTTGTTGCGGTAGTACGTCATCAGAACTGCCTGCTCGCGCGGCAGAATGATGATGTCGCCGATCGTGTCCTTTTCGACTTCAAACTTGTTCATCTGCAACGCGTGATCGATAAGCTCACTGGCGGTAGCAGAAGGCACAGTTGAATCAACGGAATACGGCACGTTGCGCATCATGTCCAGATAGCAATCCAGCTGCTCCGTGAGCTGTTCGCGGGTCAGCGAGCGCTGACGCGAAGCCAGAAGCGCCGTACAGCACAGGTTCATGGCGTTAGCCGCACCGGCGTTGTTAATGCGCACCATCAGCTCGGACGCGATGCCGTTAACCGTTGGCGTCAGCCAGGCTGGACGAATCGCTTCGATAGGATCGATGGATTCGCGCCACTCGGGAACGTGATGGTTCAGGTACGTCATCAGCGGCATCGGCTCGCCAAAGTTCACATAGCCCTGACCGAGATTGCGTAGCTTGCTTAAGCCGCGCAGCATCTGCGGCAGGCTCTCTTTCTCTTTGGTCGCACCGCGCAGCTCTTTGGCGTACGTGCCCACTTCCATCACGTGCTCATAGCCAATGTAGATTGGCACCAGCGTGATTGGACGGGTTCCTCCGCGCAGCATCGCCTGAATGGTCATCGACAGCGTGCCGGTCTTCGGATCGAGCAGGCGTCCGGTACGGGAACGACCGCCTTCGACGAAGTACTCCACAGAATAGCCGCGGCTGAACAGCTCGCCCAGATACTCGCGGAACACGGTGGAGTAGAGCTTGTTGCCCTTGAAGGTACGACGGATAAAGAAGGCGCCCAGGCGGCGGAAAATCGGGCCTGCTGGCCAGAAATTCAGGTTGATACCGGCAGCAATGTGCGGCGGTACCAGCCCCTGGTGATAGAGCACATAGGAAAGAAGCAGGTAGTCCATGTGGCTGCGGTGGCAGGGAACATAGACAATCTCATGGCCGTCATGCGCCAGCTGGCGTACGCGCTCGGCGTTATGAACGTTGATGCCCTGGTAGAGACGGTTCCAGGTAAAGCCGAGAATACGATCGGACAGGCGGATCATCTCGTAAGAGAAGTTCGCTGCAATCTCTTCCATCAGCGCAATGGCGTTCTGCTGGGCTTTCTCATGCGATATTTTCTTGCTGCGCGCTTCGTCTTCAACGGCGCGGGCGATCGCTTTGGAGGCCAGCAGCTTGTTGAACAGATCCTGACGTGCCGGGAGACGCGGCCCTACGGCAGCCAGGCGCTGGCGGGCGAAGTGCATACGCGCCACGCGCGCCAGTTTTTGCGCGATGATCTTGTCGGTGCCGTGCTCGTCCGCCATTCGACGCAGCGAAACGGAAGGGGAGAAACGCACAAAGCTGTCGCGTCCCAGCCAGGAGACCGCGAAGAACTTCTGGATGCCGTTAAGCATGCGCAGCGGCGGGTTCTCTTCACCTTTTTCACGGCCCGGGCGACGACCAAACATCACCGATACCGGCACCATCTGCACATCCAGATCGGGGTTGCTGCGGTGCA
Source organism: Enterobacter asburiae (assembly GCF_024599655.1). Classification (NCBI taxonomy): domain Bacteria; kingdom Pseudomonadati; phylum Pseudomonadota; class Gammaproteobacteria; order Enterobacterales; family Enterobacteriaceae; genus Enterobacter; species Enterobacter asburiae. The sequence goes on along the minus strand of NZ_CP102247.1, from coordinate 4,561,281 downwards.
GGTCGAGATAGTCATGGAACAGCTTGATGGACTCTTCTTTTGGCGTGTAGTAGGTAAACACGCGCGGTCCACCGTGAATGAACACGTAGCGCGGCAGTAAAGTGCCGTCAACTTCAAGCGGTTCAAGCGGGTCAGGTAAGTCATGCGCCAGACACTGGGCGCGAAGCGTCAGTAAGTCTGCCTTCGAGTTATAAGGCAAAACGTACATAATAGGACGCGACGTATCGAGCCCCAATTCCAGCGCGGGTTCTGCTGGGATAGACTTGCTTTTTACCAGGATGCTTAATGGTAAATTAAGTAATTTGTAGTAAATTCGTGGCCAGCCGGACATAAACGATGTAAAGCCTCTGGTTAATAATGCAATTGCGGCGCAAGGATAACAGAAAGCGCGCAAAATTTCTGTTGTTACCCGTCATACTTCAGGCTGTAGCGAAACGCGCTACAGTTCCTGTTACTGACGCTTTTTTTCATAAAAGGTTCTTTTAATGGCCAATAATACCACTGGGTTAACGCGTATCATCAAAGCCGCCGGCTATTCATGGAAAGGGTTCCGTGCCGCGTGGATCAACGAAGCCGCCTTTCGCCAGGAGGGCGTCGCCGCTATCATCGCGGTGATCATCGCCTGTTTCCTTGATGTTGATGCTATTACCCGCGTACTTCTTATCGGTTCCGTGCTTCTGGTGATGATAGTGGAAATTCTTAATAGCGCTATTGAAGCCGTTGTTGATCGCATTGGTTCAGATTTCCACGAGCTTTCTGGCCGCGCAAAAGACATGGGCTCTGCTGCCGTGTTGCTGGCGATTATCACTGCTGTTATCACCTGGGTCACGCTGCTTTGGTCACATTTCCGATGAGCCTCGAGGAATAATTAAGTCCCTGGTTTTTTGTGCAGTTTTTGGTTCCAAAATCGCCTTTGACTGTATATACTCACAGCATAACTGTATATACACCCAGGGGGCGGAATGAAAGCGTTAACGACCAGGCAGCAAGAGGTGTTTGATCTCATCCGGGATCATATCGGCCAGACGGGTATGCCACCCACGCGTGCGGAAATCGCGCAGCGTCTGGGCTTCCGTTCTCCGAATGCTGCCGAAGAACACCTCAAAGCGCTGGCGCGTAAGGGCGTGATTGAGATTGTTTCAGGCGCGTCACGTGGTATCCGCCTGCTGGTGGAAGAAGAGACGGGCATTCCGCTGGTGGGGCGTGTTGCTGCCGGTGAGCCTTTACTGGCACAGCAGCATATTGAAGGCCACTACCAGGTCGATCCGGCCATGTTCAAACCGAGCGCTGATTTCCTGCTGCGCGTCAGCGGTATGTCGATGAAAGACATCGGTATTCTTGACGGCGATCTGCTTGCGGTGCACAAAACGCAGGATGTGCGTAACGGCCAGGTGGTTGTCGTGCGCATTGATGATGAAGTCACCGTCAAGCGTCTGAAAAAACAGGGGAACACCGTTCAGCTACTGCCTGAAAACAACGAGTTCTCCCCGATTGTGGTCGATCTCCGCGAACACAACTTCTCTATCGAAGGACTGGCGGTTGGGGTCATTCGCAACGGCGAATGGCTGTAACCTCTTCCTGACAGGCTATGGCGCCGCTGTAGCCTGCTTCATTCTCGACTCCCGGTATTTTTCATGTCACTGCTGACGGCATCCGATAAGGCATTGTGGCGTCTTGCTCTGCCGATGATTTTCTCCAATATTACCGTGCCCTTGCTGGGTCTGGTCGATACTGCCGTTATTGGTCACCTTGATTCGCCTGTTTATCTTGGCGGCGTGGCGATTGGCGCGACGGCAACCAGCTTCCTGTTTATGCTGCTGCTCTTTTTGCGTATGAGCACCACCGGGCTTACGGCACAGGCTTATGGCGCAAAAGATCCGCTGCGTCTGGCGCGCGCGCTGGTGCAGCCGCTGATCCTTGCGTTTGGCGCGGGGGCGTTAATCGTTTTATTACGTGCGCCTCTTATCGACCTTGCGCTCCACGTTGTTGGCGGCAGCGAGGCGGTACTGGCGCAGGCGCGACGTTTCCTTGAAATCCGCTGGCTCAGCGCGCCCGCCTCGCTGGCAAACCTGGTTCTGCTGGGGTGGCTACTGGGCGTTCAGTACGCCCGTGCGCCGGTCATTCTGCTGGTGGTAGGCAACCTTATCAACATTGTGCTGGATGTCTGGCTGGTAATGGGCCTGCATATGAACGTGCAGGGCGCGGCGCTGGCGACGGTGATTGCCGAGTACGGAACCTTTATTATTGGCCTGTGGATGGTCTGGCGCGTGCTCGCGATGCGCGGCATCTCCCTGGCGCTGCTCAAAACCGCATGGCGCGGCAATATCCGTAAGCTGCTGGCACTTAATCGTGACATCATGCTGCGCTCGCTGCTGCTTCAGCTCTGCTTCGGCGCGCTGACGGTATTCGGGGCTCGACTGGGGCCAGAAATCGTTGCGGTCAACGCGGTATTGATGACGCTACTGACCTTTACCGCCTACGCGCTGGACGGTTTTGCCTATGCGGTAGAAGCGCATTCCGGGCAGGCGTACGGTGCGCGCGAAAGCGGGCAGCTTCGGGACGTATGGCGGGCAGCCTGCCGTCAGTCGGGACTGGTGGCGCTGGCGTTCGGCCTGGTCTACGCCTGCCTGGGTGAGCAGATCGTGGCATTGCTGACGTCTATCCCTGCGCTGCGCGAACTGGCGAGTCACTATCTCATCTGGCAAGTCATCTTACCGGTAGTCGGCGTCTGGTGTTATCTGCTGGACGGCATGTTTATTGGTGCGACGCGCGGAGCGGAAATGCGCAACAGCATGGCGGTCGCGGCGGCAGGGTTTGGCCTGACGCTGCTGACGCTTCCCTGGCTGGGTAATCACGGTTTGTGGCTGGCCCTGGCCGTTTTCCTCTCGCTGCGAGGGATATCGCTGGCTTTTATCTGGCACCGCCACTGGCAAAACAATACCTGGTTCTCTTCACGTCACGATATATCGTGACGGTTAAAGATTCCGAATATGAAATCAACTGCCGAATCCTTAACTACAATAATTATCACGTCCAGCAGAAAAGAACGTAACGGACGTTACGACCCGACGCTTAACTAAGAGGACACGATGATGAATAAAGACGAAATCGGCGGCAACTGGAAGCAGTTCAAAGGTAAAGCGAAAGAAAAGTGGGGTAAGCTGACCGATGACGATATGACCGTCATTGAAGGTAAACGCGATCAGCTTGTCGGTAAAATTCAGGAACGTTACGGCTATGCGAAAGATCAGGCGGAAAACGAAGTCAAAGACTGGGAAACCCGTAACGACTACCGCTGGTAACGCTGAATAACCCATAGGGCGGCTCTAAGCCGCCTTTTCTTTTGCCGTTAACGCGGCTTTTTCTTCACAAGAATTGAGTGGTCGTGCTGGCAAGCGTCCTGATGGCGACAGGCTTCCACTTCCACGCAGGCAGAGCACAGCCCGTGCGCTTCAATCACATTATGACGCAGGGCAAAACCCATTTTCGCCGCCAGCGTATGCATAATATCTTCCACGCCTTCCGCAGCCTCTTCTTTCACCACGCCGCAGCGGTCACAGATAAACATCGCCGACGTGTGGGTGGGCTGATCGAACAGATGGCACAGCACATAGCTGTTGGTGGATTCAACCTTATGCACGAACCCTTGTTCAAGCAGGAAATCCAGGGCGCGATACACCGTCGGTGGCTTCGCCTGCGGCTCGCTTTCGCGGAGCAGGTCGAGCAGATCGTAGGCGCTGATAGCACCCTGCTGCAGGCTCATCAGACGTAATACTTCAAGGCGCTGCGGAGTCAGGCGCACATTGCGTTGCGCGCACAGCTTTTCGGCCTGCGCTAACAGCTCTTTTGTGGACTTATCCATGTAGCACCCCGGATGTTATAGGACGGAAAACCCCCACTTTATCATGTTCTGGTAAAAACACCGAGATCCGCCAGTCTGTGCTATACCTGACCCATTACAAACCGGGAAATAAACAATGAAAAAACCTGACTGTATTCGGCACTGGCGCGACGTAGAAGGCGCGGATGATTCGACCTATCCAGATAGCGATGAGCTTTTTTCTATAGGCGCCCCGCTGGCTCGCAAGCTCGGGCTTGGACGCATTGGCATCCATCATGAGCGTTTACCGCCCGGGCGCAGAACGTCCTATCCGCATGCTGAAAGCGATGAAGAAGAGTTCATTTACGTGATTGAAGGTTATCCAGACGCGTGGATTAATGGCTATTTATGGAAACTTGAACCGGGCGACAGCGTGGGGTTTCCTGCCGGAACCGGTATCTGCCACACCTTTATTAACAACACGGAGGAAGAGGTGCGGTTGCTGGTCGTAGGCGAGGCCAACAAGAAGCACAATCGCATCTACTATCCCCTCAATCCGGTGTATGCCGCTACCCGAGAGGATCGCTGGGTTGACCACCCACCCCAGTTTTTTGGACCGCATGATGGAAAACCTGGGAAAAAATAATTTCCTCTTCTATAAATATTGAGGGCCGTCACAAAATATAACAGGCCGTAAGGGAGTTTTACTTAGGGAAAGAAATAGCGGGTCTTTTACTACTTATTCACAGCAATAGTTCGTTCCTGTTTGGGTGATAACAGACAGGGGTTATTTCATAACAGACTATAACGGGCATACTGTGAAAAAAAATTTTAAATTTTCGGTGGTGAGTATCGCTGTTTCCTTGTTTATGGCAAATCAGGCGGGAGCAGCCAATACCTGGACAGAATCACGGAGTGACGCAATGGGTGGCACTGGCGTTGCCTCCGGGAGCTATGGTAGCGGGGCGTTAATCAACCCCGCGTTGCTGGCAAAGGCAAAACCGGACGATGATGTGACGGTCATTTTGCCGTCCGTTGGCGTACAGGTGACGGATGAGGACAATCTTCAAGACGAGATAGATACCATCAACGACAAAATCAATCACTATAAGGATGTGGTTGACGACCTCACGCCAGGAGACATTATCACCAATCCGTTAGGTTCCATTAATCAGTTCCAGGGCGCGGCCAAAGATCTGGCCGATGAGCTGGACTATCTCAAGGGTAAAACCGCACGCGCGACAGCAGGTGCAGGGCTTGCCGTGAGTATCCCTAACGATGTGCTTTCCGTGGCCTTTATGGCGAAAGGCTATGCCCATGGCCGGGTGAGCTCGTCTATCGATCAGCAAGATATTGATTATCTGCGCGGTATTCAACAAAGCAAAGTGGTGGCTGCCGGTGTTGCCCTGGACGCTGCGCTGAACGGCACGGATCAGATCACTAAAAATCTCAACTCAACGGCGTCTGGCCGGGCGGCGATTGTGTCCGACTATGGTGTTGCCGTTGCCCGTCAGTTTGACCTCGGCGGCGTCCCGGTTTCCGTAGGGGTTACGCCAAAGCTGCAAAAAACCTGGGTCTATAACTACACCACCTCAATCTACGATTACGACAGTAACAAGTGGAACGACAGCCGCTACCGTACGGACGACACGGGCTTTAACGTCGATGCCGGTATTGCGGCTGATTTCGGCGAACACTGGACGGTAGGCGTGAGCGGACAAAACCTGATGTCGCGCGATATCGACACCAAAGATATCCGTATCCGCAACGGCCGTACGGGAGAAGTGGTGAGCTATAAAGATACCTACCAGATCCGTCCGCTGGTGACCGCCGGCGCCGCCTGGCACAACGATCTGGTGACGCTGACCGCCGATGGCGATTTGACGGAAACCAAAGGCTTCAAGAGCGAAGATACGTCGCAGTATGTGGGTGTCGGTGCCGAGGTTACGCCGCTCAGCTGGCTGGCGGTGCGTGCGGGTTATCGCGCGGACGTGAAGGGTAACGACAGCAATGTCTTTACCGGAGGTGTCGGTTTCGCGCCGTTCAGCACCGTTCATGTAGACCTGATGGGTCTGTACGGTGAAGACGAAACCTGGGGCGCAGGGGCTCAGCTGAGTATGACGTTCTAAAGTCCACCGGAGGCGCTGCGCCTCCGGCTTTTCTTTGTGCTATAGTAGCGCCCCTTTTCCACCAGATGCTTAAAACTTCGCCATGTCGTCAGAATTACAGACCGCTTTCCCTGCACACCGTTTCTCCATTGCGCCGATGCTCGACTGGACGGACAGACACTGCCGCTATTTCCTGCGCCAGCTCTCCCGCCATACGCTGTTGTACACCGAAATGGTGACCACGGGCGCAATCATTCACGGGAAGGGCGACTATCTGGCCTACAGCGAAGAAGAGCATCCGGTTGCCCTGCAGCTGGGCGGCAGCGATCCGGCTGCGCTGGCGCAGTGCGCAAAGCTGGCAGAAGCGCGCGGCTACGACGAGATCAACCTTAACGTTGGCTGCCCGTCCGACCGCGTGCAAAACGGCATGTTTGGCGCATGTTTGATGGGGAACGCGCAGCTGGTAGCGGACTGTATCAAGGCGATGCGCGATGTGGTCTCCATTCCGGTCACGGTCAAAACCCGTATCGGCATTGACGACCAGGACAGCTACGAATTCCTGTGCGACTTCATCAATACGGTATCCGGGAAAGGCGAGTGCGAGATGTTCATCATCCACGCGCGAAAAGCCTGGCTCTCCGGCCTCAGCCCGAAAGAGAACCGTGAGATCCCGCCGCTGGACTATCCGCGCGTGTATCAGCTGAAGCGTGACTTCCCGCACCTGACGATGTCCATTAACGGCGGCATCAAGTCGCTGGAAGAGGCTAAAGCCCATCTGGAACATATGGATGGCGTGATGGTCGGGCGCGAGGCGTATCAGAACCCGGGCATTCTGGCGACGGTCGATCGCGAAATCTTTGGCATCGAAGGCGCGGACACCGATCCGGTTGCCGTCGTGCGTGCGATGTACCCTTACATTGAGCGCGAGCTGAGCAATGGCACGTATCTCGGCCATATCACCCGCCATATGCTTGGCCTGTTCCAGGGTATTCCTGGCGCGCGTCAGTGGCGTCGCTACCTGAGCGAGAATGCGCATAAAGCCGGTGCAGATATCGAGGTGCTGGAACATGCGCTGCGACTGGTGGCAGACAAGCGATAACTTTCGCTAAAAGTTCGTCAAATTCACCACGCCCTGCGAACGTTCGCGGGGCGTTTTGCTTTAATAACAACAGGTTAATACTGGCATGATTCTTGTAATGCCTACTGCATTACTCGGGAACTCGTGGGAGAGCACCATGCTGGAACTACTTTTTGTGATTGGTTTTTTTGTCATGCTGTTAGCGACAGGCGTTTCGCTGCTCGGCATTCTGGCGGCTATCGTGGTGGCGACGGTGGTCATGTTTATTGGTGGATTGTTTGCCCTGACGATCAAGCTGTTGCCGTGGCTACTGCTGGCCATTGCGGTCGTGTGGGTGATTCGGGCGATTAAAGCGCCAAAAGTGCCCAGTTATCAGCGCAATAACCGCTTCCGTTACTAAGGTATTGAGGGGTTCGTCACATACTTGTAACTTTTCCGGCGGCATGGCTTAGAACAGAATAGGATTTACTTATCGAATCTGTCACTATGACTGCCGCTAAAGAATTCATCGAGCTGTACCCTACATACAGCCGAACTAAAAAAAGAAAGGGCTTCCCACGGGAAGCCCAATTTCTTTTTGGGGCTCAGGGAATCAACAAGCTCGACCCCTGCGTCGCCCGGCTCTCCAGCACCTCATGCGCGCGCTGCGCATCGGTCAGCGCGAATTTCTGCGCCTCTGCCACATCCACTTTGATGACGCCGCTGGCGATCAGCGAGAACAGCTCGTTGCTGGCTTCCTCAAGTTCTTCCCGGTTGGTGATGTAACCCTGCAAAGAAGGGCGCGTCACGTACAGAGACCCTTTCTGGTTCAGAATGCCCAGGTTAACGCCGGTCACCGCGCCTGACGCATTGCCGAAGCTGACCATCAGACCACGACGCTGCAGGCAGTCCAGCGACGCTTCCCACGTGTCTTTCCCCACCGAGTCATACACCACGCGCACTTTTTTGCCGCTGGTGATCTCCTTCAGCCGCTCAACAATGCTCTCCTCGCGGTAATTAATCACCTGCCAGGCGCCCGCCTGCAGCGCGCGCTGCGCTTTTTGTGCATTTCCGACGGTGCCGATCAGCTTCGCGCCCAGTGCTTTTGCCCACTGACAGGCGATGAGCCCGACGCCACCCGCTGCGGCATGAAACAGGAACTGCTCGTCGGGTTTAATTTCATAGGTTTTGCGTAGCAGGTAGTAAACCGTCAGACCTTTCAGGAACGAGGCTGCCGCCTGCTCAAAGGAGATGGCGTTAGGCAGCAGGGCGGCTTTATCCGCCGGAACGTTGTGGACGGAGCTGTAAGCGCCCAGCGCAGACTGCGCGTACACCACGCGGTCGCCCTCTTTAATATGCTTGACCGCGCTGCCCACTTTGACGACGACACCGGCTGCCTCAGTGCCCAGGCCGCTCGGCATTGACGGAGGCGGGTAGAGACCGCCGCGAATATAGGTGTCGATGTAGTTAATGCCGATGGCTTTGTTTTCAACCTGCACTTCGTTTTCGCCAGGCGCGGCAGGGGTGAACTCCACCGCTTTCAGTACGTCTGGCCCACCGTGTTTCTGGAATTCAATGCGCGTTGCCATGCTCCCTCCGTAAGAAAAATATGGTAATCTTTCGACCCACTCTTTATCTCGGTAACTCCATTCACTATGGCAGGAAACAAACCCTTCAACAAACAGACTGAACCTCGCGAGCGTGATTTCCAGGTCGCAGGGTTAAAAGTCCCGCCGCACTCGATTGAAGCGGAACAGTCGGTGTTGGGCGGTTTAATGCTGGATAACGAGCGCTGGGACGACGTCGCCGAGCGCGTCGTGGCGGAAGATTTCTACACCCGTCCGCACCGCCACATCTTTACCGAAATGGCGCGTCTGCAGGAGTCGGGCAGCCCAATCGACCTGATCACGCTCGCGGAATCGCTGGAGCGTCTTGGACAGCTCGACAGCTGCGGCGGGTTTGCCTATCTGGCGGAACTGTCAAAAAACACGCCTAGTGCGGCGAACATCAGCGCTTATGCCGATATCGTGCGCGAACGTGCCGTCGTTCGCGAGATGATCTCGGTGGCGAACGAGATCGCCGAAGCCGGTTTTGATCCGCAGGGGCGTACCAGCGAAGACCTGCTCGACCTCGCTGAGTCCCGCGTCTTTAAAATTGCCGAAAGCCGCGCCAATAAAGACGAAGGCCCAAAAAACATCGCCGATGTCCTCGACGCCACCGTGGCTCGTATCGAACAGCTGTTCCAGCAGCCGCACGATGGCGTCACCGGCGTGAACACCGGCTATGACGATTTGAACAAGAAAACTGCCGGCCTGCAGCCGTCGGATTTGATCATCGTTGCCGCGCGTCCGTCGATGGGTAAAACCACATTTGCGATGAACCTCGTCGAAAACGCGGCGATGTTGCAGGATAAGCCAGTGCTTATCTTCAGTCTTGAGATGCCCTCCGAACAGATTATGATGCGTTCTCTGGCGTCGCTGTCGCGTGTGGATCAGACCCGCATTCGTACCGGCCAGCTCGATGATGAAGACTGGGCGCGCATCTCCGGCACCATGGGCATTCTGCTGGAAAAACGTAACATCTATATCGATGACTCCTCCGGCCTGACGCCGACGGAGGTTCGTTCCCGCGCGCGCCGTATCGCCCGTGAACACGGCGGCATCGGTCTTATCATGATCGACTACTTACAGCTGATGCGCGTCCCGTCGCTCTCCGACAACCGTACGCTGGAAATTGCGGAGATTTCCCGCTCGCTCAAGGCGTTAGCCAAAGAGCTGCACGTTCCGGTCGTTGCGCTGTCGCAGCTTAACCGCTCCCTGGAACAACGTGCCGACAAGCGCCCGGTCAACTCTGACCTGCGTGAGTCCGGCTCCATCGAGCAGGATGCCGACTTAATCATGTTCATCTACCGTGATGAGGTTTATCACGAGAACAGCGACCTGAAAGGGATCGCCGAAATTATTATTGGTAAACAACGTAACGGCCCGATCGGGACGGTGCGTCTGACCTTTAACGGACAGTGGTCGCGGTTCGACAACTATGCCGGTCCTCAATATGATGATGAGTAATTTCTAAGGAATTCAAATGCAAGCGGCAACTGTTGTTATTAACCGCCGCGCTCTGCGACACAACCTGCAACGTCTGCGTGAACTGGCACCCGCCAGCAAGCTCGTTGCAGTCGTGAAAGCGAACGCTTACGGACACGGTCTTCTGGAGACCGCGCGAACGCTCCCCGATGCCGACGCCTTTGGCGTCGCCCGTCTTGAAGAAGCCCTCCGCCTGCGCGCGGGCGGCATTACTCAACCCATTCTGCTCCTCGAAGGCTTTTTCGAAGCCACAGATTTGCCGACCATCGCTGACCAGCATCTTCACACGGCAGTGCATAATGAAGAACAGCTCGCCGCACTCGAAACCGCCGAGCTGAGCGAGCCGGTGACCGTATGGATGAAGCTCGACACGGGCATGCACCGTCTCGGCGTGCGTCCGGAGAGTGCGGAAGCGTTTTATCAGCGCTTATGCCGGTGCAAAAACGTGCGCCAACCGGTGAATATCGTTAGCCACTTCGCCCGCGCCGATGAGCCCGAGTGCGGTGCGACCGAGCGGCAGCTGGATATCTTTAATACCTTTTGCGAAGGCAAACCGGGGATGCGTTCGATTGCGGCATCGGGCGGTATTCTGCTGTGGCCGCAGTCGCATTTCGACTGGGCGCGACCGGGCATCATTCTCTACGGCGTGTCGCCGCTGGAGAACAAACCCTGGGGGCCGGACTTTGGCTTCCAGCCGGTCATGTCGCTGGTCTCTAACCTGATTGCCGTGCGTGACCATAAAGCGGGTGAGCCGGTGGGCTATGGCGGTACCTGGTCCAGCGAGCGTGATACCCGTCTTGGCGTGGTGGCGATGGGCTATGGTGACGGATATCCGCGTGCCGCACCGTCGGGTACGCCGGTTCTGGTCAACGGTCGCGAGGTGAAGATTGTTGGCCGCGTGGCTATGGACATGATTTGTGTCGATCTGGGGCCTGAAGCCGAGGATAAGCCAGGCGACGATGTGGTGATGTGGGGAGAAGGTTTACCCGTTGAGCACATCGCGGAAATCACGAAAGTAAGTGCTTACGAACTTATCACGCGCCTGACGTCAAGGGTGGCGATGAAGTACATCGACTAACATTTTACTCCAGGGAAGGATAATGTCCCCTTCAGAAATCGCTGCTTGTCTGGCCTATGCGCTCTCCGTCTGGCTGGCCGCCAGAAATAACATCCATACGTGGTGGATTGGCATCATAGGCAGCGGGCTTTATGCCTGGGTCTTCTATTCTGTGCAGCTATATGCTGACGTTACCCTTCAGTTCTTCTTCATCATTACGAGCATAACCGGCTGGCTGCACTGGCTGAAAGGCAATCGCGGGGATGTACTGCCCGTTCGGCGTACCAGACCGGGGCATTTTTTTATTCTGCTGGCCTGTGCCATGAGCGTGGCGGCGGTGTACGGATTGATTTTGCATCTCTACACCAATGCCTGGGCGCCCTGGCTGGATTCCATCATTTTGACGTTCAGCGTTCTTGCTCAGTTTATGCTAATGGGACGACGTCTGGAAAACTGGTACGTCTGGATTGCCGTTAACACGCTGGCGGTACCGCTGTATGCGATGAGGGACCTGCATCTGACCGCCGGGTTATATCTGCTGTTTTGGTTTAATGCGTGGCACGGGCTTTATCAGTGGCGTAAGGAGATCCGCGCGCAATGAAGCGTTATACCAGCGGCCTGGTTGTGGGCAAATTCGCACCATTACATGCAGGCCATGAAGCGCTTATCAATGCGGCACTTGAGCAGTGCGAGACGGTCTTTATCATTAGCTATTCGGTGCCGGAAATACGCGGTTATGAACCTGAAAAACGACTTCACTGGTTAACGATGCGCTTCCCGCAATGTCGCCACCTTGTGCTTTCTCCGCAGGTGATGGCGTCTTACGATATTGCGCCGCCCCCACCGAACGACGCTGACGCCGATCTGCATCGTCATTACGTTGCCACGCTGTGTGAAGACATCCTGCATTGTCAGCCACAGGCGGTATTTACTGCCGAAGACTATGGCGATGGGTTTGCCAGTGTGTTGAGCCAACGTTTCGGACGACCGGTTGCGCACGTTCGTCTCCAGCGTTCACTGGAACCTGATGCCCCTTCGGGAACGCGCATACGTTCTGATGTTCATCGTTATCGTAAGATGATGTCTCCTGAGGTTTATCGCAGCTTTGTTTTCCGCATCTGCTTATTAGGTGGAGAATCAACGGGCAAAAGCACGCTTTCTAAGGCACTGGCGCAGATGCTAAACGTCCCGTACGTTGCAGAGTATGGTCGTGAACACTGGGAAGCAAAGAATGGTGTTCTTGAGCTGGAGGATTTACTGCATATAGCCCGAGAGCAAGTGCGCCGAGAGGAATTATCCTGTATCGCGCCTTACCTGGTGTGCGATACGTCACCTTTAACGACCTTGTTTTACACGCTCGATCAGTTTGGCAGCGCGCCGCAGGCATTAATTGAGTTAGCCGAACGCGACTATTCTCTGGTCGTACTCTGCGGGGATGAATTTCCCTTTGTGCAGGATGGGACCCGTCAGGATGAGGCGTTTCGTCATCGGCAGCAAGCGTGGTATGAAGCGGAGCTGTCACAGCGAAATATCCCCTTTTTGCGCGTGCAGGGTCCACTCTCTGCGCGAATCGATCAAATTTGCCGATATATCCAGGGGCTGGCCTGATATCGCTCTCGACCTTCTCCCACTTCCGGTTTATTGTTGAAATCCCTGCCTCATCGAATTCCGGAGAACCATCGCGTGTTTCAGAAAGTTGACGCCTATGCCGGCGACCCTATCCTCTCCTTAATGGAGCGTTTCAAAGAAGATCCTCGCAGCGACAAAGTGAACCTGAGCATCGGTTTGTATTACAACCACGAGGGTTTTATTCCTCAGCTGCAGGCCGTTGCCGAAGCTGAAGCGCGTCTGAACGCTGTTCCACACGGCGCGTCGCTCTATCTGCCGATGGAAGGGTTAAATGCCTATCGCAGCACCATTGCGCCGCTGCTGTTTGGTGCCGATCACGCGGTGCTCGCGCAAAAACGCGTGGCGACCATCCAGACGCTGGGCGGCTCGGGTGCGCTGAAAGTGGGTGCAGACTTCCTGAAAAAATACTTCCCGGATTCAGGCGTGTGGGTGAGTGACCCGACGTGGGAAAACCACGTTGCGATCTTCGAGGGCGCAGGCTTCAAAGTGGCGACCTATCCGTGGTTCGACAGCGAAACTAACGGCGTGCGCGTTGAAGCGCTGCTGGAAAAACTGAACACCCTGCCGGAGCGCAGCATTGTGCTGCTGCATCCATGCTGCCATAACCCGACCGGTGCGGATCTCACCAATGCCCAGTGGGATGCGGTGATTGAGGTACTGAAGGCCCGCAATCTGATCCCGTTCCTCGACATTGCCTACCAGGGCTTTGGCGCGGGCATGGAAGAAGATGCATACGCCATTCGCGCCGTGGCCAGCGCCGGGCTGCCAGCGCTGGTCAGCAACTCCTTCTCTAAAATCTTCTCCCTGTACGGTGAACGCGTTGGCGGCCTGTCCGTGGTGTGTGAAGACGCCGAAGCGGCAGGTCGCGTGCTCGGCCAGCTTAAGGCGACGGTGCGCCGCATTTACTCCAGCCCGCCGAACTTTGGTGCGCAGGTGGTGGCGACGGTTCTCGGTGACGAGCAGCTGAAAGCGTCCTGGCTTGCGGAAGTGGAAGCGATGCGCCAGCGCATTCAGACGATGCGTCAGGAGCTGGTTAACGTCCTGAAAGAGGCCGTGCCGGGACATAATTTCGACTATCTGCTCAAGCAGCGCGGGATGTTCAGCTATACCGGACTGAGTGCGGCCCAGGTCGATCGCCTGCGCGAAGAGTTTGGCGTCTACCTGATCGCCAGCGGCCGTATGTGCGTGGCGGGTCTGAATGCCAGCAATGTTCATCGCGTGGCGCAGGCGTTAGCTGCTGTAATGTAAGTACTTACCAACCCTCCCTCTCCCCGTGGGAGAGGGCCGGGGTGAGGGCATCAGGCCGCAGAAAATCTTGCCCGGTGGCGGCTGCGCCTTACCGGGCCTACACGCCTCTTCCGCGCTTTGTGATCGTCTTCTTTTTATTCAGCTTCATAAGCAAAAACTCCTTCCCTTCACCTCCCGCTGGGGTTATGGTCGGATAGTTTTTTGACCACTCACTCAAAATAAAACGATAACAAACTGAATATTCAGGGGAAAATATGCGCAAGATCACACTGGCGCTCAGCGCCGCCTGCTTATTGTTCTCGCTTAATAGCGCCGTCGTCGCGCGAGCTTCTGCCCCGACGCCGCTTTACACCGGCACCACCGCCGCCATTCTCGCCGAGCAGGCGCCCATTCACTGGGTTTCCGTGGCCCAAATCGAAAACAGCCTGATGGGCCGTGCGCCAATGGCCGTAGGTTTTGACATTGACGATACCGTGCTGTTCTCAAGCCCCGGCTTCTGGCGCGGTAAGAAAACGTATTCACCAGACAGCGAAGCGTATCTGAAGAACCCGGAATTCTGGGAAAAAATGAATAACGGCTGGGACGAATTCAGCATCCCGAAAGAGGTTGCCCGTGCGCTTATTGCCATGCACGTGAAGCGCGGTGACAGCATTTATTTTGTGACCGGCCGCAGTCAGACCAAAACGGAAACCGTCTCTAAAACGCTGCAGGATGATTTCCAGATCCCGGTGACCAGCATGAATCCGGTAATTTTTGCCGGTGACAAAGAAGGGCAAAACACCAAAACCCAGTGGCTGGAAAAGAAAAATATCAAAGTATTCTACGGCGATTCAGATAACGACATCACCGCCGCGCATGACGTGGGTGCCAGAGGGATCAGGGTGTTACGTGCCTCTAACTCCACGTATCGACCGCTGCCGATGGCCGGAAAGTTTGGCGAAGAGGTGATCGTCAACTCGGAGTATTAAGTACCCGGCAGCGGGTTTGACTCTTTTTTAATCAAATCTCGCTGCTGCGGGTTTTACCTTTCGTCTTCTTGCTGCACACTTAGAAAGATTCATCTTTCATCACGGAGCAGCACATGTGGTACCAACAGACCCTGACCTTAAGCGCAAAACCACGCGGATTTCACCTGGTGACGGATGAAGTCATCGGGCAACTCCGCGACCTGTCGCGGGTGAAAACGGGTTTGCTGCATCTGCTGCTTCAGCATACGTCCGCCTCTCTCACGCTTAATGAAAATTGCGATCCCACCGTCCGGTCCGACATGGAGCACCATTTTCTGAAGAGCGTCCCGGACAACGCGCCTTACGAGCATGACTATGAGGGGGCGGACGATATGCCTTCGCATATTAAATCCTCCCTGCTGGGCGTATCGTTGATGCTGCCGGTTCACAACGGGCGGCTGATGTTGGGAACGTGGCAGGGGATCTGGCTGGGAGAGCATCGCATTCACGGTGGTTCGCGTAAAATTATCGCCACGCTACAAGGGGAATAAAGATGACAATTTCGGAGATACTTCAGTACTGCATGAGCAAGCCCGGCGCGGAGCAGAGCGTCCACAGCGACTGGAAAGCCACGCAGATTAAGGTGGGTGATGTGCTGTTTGCGATGGTGAAAGAGGTGGAAGGCCGCCCGGCGGCGTCGCTGAAAACCAGCCCTGAACTGGCGGATTTGCTCCGTCAGCAGCATGATGACGTGAGGCCGAGCAAGCACCTCAATAAGGCGCACTGGAGCACCGTCTATCTGGACGGTTCGATTCCAGGCTCGCAGATTTACTACCTGGTGGACGCGTCCTATCAGCAGGCGGTTGAGCTGCTGCCGGAAACCACCCGACAGCAACTCTCCGTGTGACAATTACAGCAACGGTTTAAGGAAGCGCGCGGTGTGCGAGGCTTCGCACTCTGCAACGGTCTCTGGCGTACCGGAGACGAGAATTTCACCGCCGCCGCTGCCGCCTTCCGGGCCGAGATCGACAATCCAGTCCGCGGTTTTAATCACGTCCAGGTTATGTTCGATGACCACGATAGTGTTGCCCTGGTCTCTGAGCTGATGCAGAACCTCGAGCAGTTGCTGGATGTCGGCAAAGTGCAGGCCGGTGGTCGGCTCGTCCAGAATGTAGAGCGTCTGACCGGTGCCGCGTTTTGACAGCTCACGCGCCAGCTTCACGCGCTGCGCTTCACCGCCGGACAGCGTGGTGGCGGACTGTCCCAGACGAATGTAGGTCAGGCCCACGTCCATCAGCGTCTGAAGCTTACGCGCCAGCGCAGGGACGGCGTCAAAGAACTCGCGCGCCTCTTCGATGGTCATATCCAGCACTTCGTGGATGGTCTTGCCTTTGTACTTAATCTCCAGCGTTTCACGGTTATAGCGCTTGCCTTTGCACTGGTCGCACGGCACGTAGATATCCGGCAGGAAGTGCATCTCAACCTTGATCACACCGTCGCCCTGGCACGCTTCGCAGCGGCCGCCGCGCACGTTAAAGCTGAAACGTCCTGGCGTATAGCCGCGGGAGCGCGCTTCCGGCACGCCGGCAAACAGTTCACGAACGGGCGTGAAGACGCCGGTATAGGTTGCCGGGTTAGAGCGCGGGGTACGGCCAATCGGGCTCTGGTCAATGTCGATAACTTTATCGAAATGCTCCAGCCCATGGATGTCGCGGTACGGTGCAGGTTCGGCCAGCGTCGCGCCGTTCAGCGCCGTCTGCGCAATCGGGAACAGCGTATCGTTGATCAGCGTCGATTTACCGGAACCGGACACGCCGGTGATACAGGTAAACAGGCCAACCGGCAGCGTCAGGGTGACGTCTTTCAGGTTGTTGCCGCGCGCGCCGGTCAGCTTCAGCACTTTTTCCGGATCTGCCGCTACGCGCTGTTTCGGCACTTCAATCTTGCGCTTGCCGCTCATGAACTGGCCGGTCAGCGACTCGGGCACCGCCATGATGTCCTTCAGCGTGCCTTCCGCGACCACCTGACCGCCGTGTACGCCAGCGCCTGGGCCAATGTCGATGACGTGGTCAGCCGCACGGATCGCATCTTCGTCGTGCTCGACCACGATCACCGTGTTGCCGAGGTTGCGAAGGTGGACAAGCGTGCCGAGCAGACGCTCGTTGTCGCGCTGGTGCAGGCCGATGGACGGCTCATCCAGCACGTACATTACGCCGACTAAGCCCGCGCCAATCTGGCTGGCCAGACGGATACGCTGGGCCTCACCGCCGGAGAGCGTTTCCGCCGAGCGGGAAAGCGTCAGGTAGTTCAGGCCGACGTTCACCAGGAACTTCAGGCGATCGCCGATCTCTTTCAGCACTTTTTCGGCAATTTTTGCACGCTGGCCGGAGAGCTTCAGGTTGTTGAAGAAGTCCATCGCGTGGCCGATGCTCATGTCAGAGATGGTCGGCAGCGCGGTGTTTTCCACAAACACGTGACGCGCCTCGCGGCGCAGACGCGTGCCTTCACAGGTGGCGCAGGAGCGGTTGCTGATAAACTTCGCCAGCTCCTCGCGCACCGCGCTGGATTCGGTCTCTTTGTAGCGGCGCTCCATATTGTGCAGCACCCCTTCGAACGGGTGGCGACGCACGGAGGTATCGCCGCGATCGTTCATGTACTTGAACTCGATGTTCTCTTTGCCGGAACCGAACAGGATCACTTTGTGCACGTTCGGGCTCAGGCTCGCCCACGGCGCTTCGACGTCGAACTTGTAGTGCTCCGCCAGCGATTTCAGCATCTGGAAGTAGTAGAAGTTACGCTTGTCCCAGCCGCGAATGGCGCCGCCCGCCAGCGACAGCTCCGGGTTCTGGATCACGCGGTCCGGGTCGAAATACTGCTGAACGCCCAGGCCGTCACACGTCGGGCACGCGCCCGCCGGGTTGTTAAAGGAGAACAGGCGCGGTTCCAGCTCGCGCATGCTGTAGCCGCAAATCGGGCAGGCAAAGTTGGCGGAGAAGAGCAGCTCTTCCGCTTTTGGGTCATCCATGTCGGAGACCACGGCCGTGCCGCCGGAGAGTTCCAGCGCGGTTTCAAAGGATTCCGCCAGACGCGTGGCGAGATCGTCGCGTACCTTAAAGCGGTCAATCACCACCTCGATGGTGTGCTTCTTCTGCAGCTCCAGCTTTGGCGGATCGGACAGGTCACACACCTCACCGTCGATACGGGCGCGGATATAGCCCTGGCTTGCCAGGTTTTCCAGCGTTTTGGTGTGTTCGCCTTTTCGCTCTTTGATGATCGGCGCCAGCAGCATCAGGCGTTTGCCTTCCGGCTGCGACAGCACGTTATCCACCATCTGGCTTACGGTCTGGGCCGCCAGCGGGACGTCGTGGTCTGGGCAGCGCGGCTCGCCCACGCGGGCATACAGCAGACGCAGGTAGTCATGAATTTCGGTAATGGTCCCGACCGTTGAGCGCGGGTTATGTGAGGTGGACTTCTGCTCAATAGAGATAGCAGGGGACAACCCTTCAATATGGTCGACATCCGGTTTTTCCATCAGCGACAGGAACTGACGCGCGTACGCAGAGAGTGATTCAACGTAACGACGCTGTCCTTCGGCATACAAAGTGTCGAAAGCCAGTGAGGATTTGCCAGACCCCGAAAGCCCGGTCACGACAATGAGTTTGTCGCGAGGGATTATGAGGTTGATATTCTTGAGATTGTGGGTGCGGGCGCCCCGAACTTCGATCTTATCCATTCACCTTTCCCGGTTGGAACACGGATTGCCTGATTTGTTTGAAGGACAAACGGCTGTCAGAAACGGCTAATTATGACACAATTTGACCTGTTTGAATATACAGTATTGGAATGCATTTTCTGATTGGCTGTGTAACAATGTTGAGTTGCGAGAGAACTCTGGAACGTGCTACGCAACTATCAAAGTGCAGCATGGAAATGTTACACTCGCGCGTTTACACTATTAAGAAACGTATTCAGGAGACACGAACATGGCCAGCAGAGGCGTAAACAAGGTGATTCTCGTCGGTAATCTGGGCCAGGACCCGGAAGTACGCTACATGCCGAGTGGTGGCGCAGTTGCCAACATTACGCTGGCTACTTCCGAATCCTGGCGTGATAAAGCGACCGGTGAGATGAAAGAGCAGACCGAATGGCACCGCGTTGTGCTGTTTGGCAAACTGGCCGAAGTGGCCGGTGAGTATCTGCGTAAAGGTTCTCAGGTCTATATCGAAGGCCAGCTGCGTACCCGCAAATGGACCGATCAGTCCGGTGCTGAGAAGTACACCACTGAAGTTGTGGTTAACGTGGGCGGTACCATGCAGATGCTGGGTGGCCGTCAGGGCGGTGGCGCACCGGCAGGTGGCGGTCAGAGCCAGCAGCAGGGCGGTTGGGGTCAGCCTCAGCAGCCGCAGGGCGGCAACCAGTTCAGCGGCGGCGCACAGTCTCGTCCGCAGCAGCAGTCTGCTCCGGCGCCGTCTAACGAACCGCCAATGGATTTCGACGACGACATTCCGTTCTGATTTCCGAGTGCTTAAAATAAAAAACCCAGACTATGGTCTGGGTTTTTTTATTCCGTAAGGGATCAGGTAATCACCATCGGCCAGTCTGGCGGCGTGTGGCTCATCGCCTCAACCATCACCACTTTAATATTTTCCCAGACGGCGGCGATATCCAGCAGGGTGATGCCAAGCAGACCCGTTGCAAACCAGCAGGCCGCACCCAGCCCCAGCAGGGTGCTGATGACAGCAAGACCCGCATAGTCAGATTTACGAAACTGAATGTTCAGCGTGCTGGCTAAAAACATCAGTACCGCACTCAACAAAGGCCAGCGCAGGAGAACCATGCTGGTAGTAATGGTTGCCATAAACCCCATCCTCTACAAAACAGACGAACTGAATGAAACGGTGTTTCTCGTTACAAAATATGTGTGAACTATATCACATTTGTTGATTTATTCGCCAGTCTCTGTGTGAGCAAAAAGAGGATTTTATTCCTCTGGAAAGCTGATTGTACAGGCTGGTTCTGCCTTCGGCGCATGAGGGGATGGACCCACAGCGTGCCGGAAACGCCCACCGGGCAGGTGGGAATACCGCAAATTCGGTTTTTATAAGCGGGGCGTTATTCTCAGCCGAAGCTGAAAATATTGTGCGAAGTCTGATTATTTATAAATCAACGAGCACAATAACCCAGAGCAAATAGCATAAAACGTCATGAGGAAGTTGTACTTTTTTCATGCTGTCAGACGTTTGGCTTAATCAACGATCGTCTGTTGTGTTATCTTCCCGCCTGACCCTGCGGGCTGGATAATTATTTTCCTTAATTGAAACGGAACGAATACTTACAGTTTAACTTACGGGAAAATATTATCGTCATAACGAAATTTAAGATTTTTAATACGAAAAGTCAGTTGCTAACTTCGCATGATTCATGCAACGTAATCACCTGTTTAACAAAGCATCCGGCCTTCATTACTACAGGCGTACAACATGCAGGGATATAGGGCGGGAAATGAATCGTAGCGCGCGGCGCAAAATGCTCAGGGTAGTAGGGATCATCATGGTAGTTATGCTGCCGGTGATGCTTGCGCTATGGTTTGCCCAGCTACGAGCCGTGTCTGAAACAAGCGCCCAGCTAAGGACATTTGCTGAACTGGCTTTAGACAAAACAGAACTGGTTATTCAACAGGTTGAGCTGGCCCGGGACGAGGCTGAAAAATATCAGGGTGAGCTTTGCACGCCGGGACATCGTCAATATATGCTGAACGTTGTTCGTGGCCGCCTGTTTGTCGCCGATTTAATTTACGCTGAAGGTCAGAATTTTCTTTGTTCGACCGTTTTTACACCGGATCACCCCTACGCCATTCCTGTTGCTAATTACACGCGTAAACCTGACGTCGCTATCTATTATTATCGCGATACCCCATTTTATACTGGCTATAAAATGACATATATGCAGCGCGGAAATTATGTGGTGGTCGTCAACCCGCTTTCATACAGCGAAGTCATGTCTGCGGATCATTCTCTCTCGTGGGGCGTGTACGACACGGTAACCAATGCTTTCTTTTCCGTCAGCCAGAAAGCCAATGTTTCTTTATTAAATTCGATGATTCGGGATAAGGAATCGGTATTTCAAAAAGATAACCGCTTTTATACGATCGTAACATCCCCTAAAAGACCTATTGCGGCCATTGTGTCGACATCGAATAAACGCTTTTATGAAACGCTTTATCACCAGGCGACGTTGACGCTGCCGCTGGGCATGATCTGCAGCATTATTATTTTGCTGGTATGGTCCCGTACCCATCGTGAGCTCAACTCGCCGGGGCGCTTACTGCACCGGGCGCTGAACAAACGACAGCTTTGCGTGCACTATCAGCCGATTATTGATATCAAGAACAACCAGTGCGTGGGCGCGGAGGCGTTGTTACGCTGGCCTGGTTTTAACGGGCAGGTGATGAGCCCGGCGGAGTTTATTCCGCTGGCGGAAAATGAGGGGATGAGCGAGCGGATTACGGACTATGTCGTTGAAGAGGTGTTCAACGATCTGGGCCATTTCCTGGCCGAGCACCCGCATCTCTATATTTCGATTAACCTGTCGGCCACGGATTTCCACTCCTCGCGGCTGATCGCCATGATCTCCGACAAGGCTCGCCACTACGCCGTCCGTGCGCAGCAAATCAAAATAGAAGTGACGGAACGCGGTTTTATCGATGTGCCAAAAACCACGCCGGTGATTCAGGCTTTCCGTCAGGCAGGTTATGAAGTCGCGATCGATGACTTCGGTACCGGCTATTCGAACCTGCACAACCTCTACTCGCTGAACGTGGATATTCTGAAAATCGATAAATCATTTATCGATACCTTAACGACCAACAGCACCAGCCACCTGATCGCTGAGCATATTATCGAGATGGCGCAAAGCCTGCGGCTGAAAACCATTGCGGAAGGGGTAGAGACGGCAGAGCAGGTAAGCTGGCTGCTGAAGCGCGGCGTCCAGTTTTGTCAGGGATGGCACTTCGCGAAAGCGATGCCGCCCCAGGAATTTATGACCTGGCAGCAGCAGCCTTTGCACTGAGGGTAATTAATTCAACTGGTGGCGATAGTCGCTCGGCGTGCGGTCAAACTCGCGGCGAAACACGCGGGAAAAGGTTTGTTGCGATACATAGCCAAGATCCATCGCAATATCAAAAATGGGCCGCTGCGTTGAGCGTAGTGCCTGCGCCGCCAGCAGCAGTCTGCGCTGGCGAATGTACTCACCCAGCGTCTGATGCATGACCGTGCGGAACATTCTCTGTAAATACCATTTCGAATAGCCCGACTTTTTAGCGACCACATCAATGTTCAACGGTTGGTCGATATGTTCATCAATCCATTCAATAAGTGTCTGAATAATCTGCTGATGCGACATAAGGTTGCCCCTCTGTAGATACAACTATCTCGGTTAATTCGTCGTTTTCTCTGCGGGGGAGTATAATTCCTCAAGTTAACTTGAGGTAAAGAGGTTTTATGGAAAAGAGATTGCCGCGAATTAAAGCGCTTTTAACCCCCGGTGAAGTGGCAAAGCGAAGCGGCGTTGCGGTATCGGCGCTCCACTTCTATGAAAGCAAAGGGTTAATCAAGAGTATCCGTAACGGGGGGAACCAGCGTCGCTATACCCGCGACGTGCTCCGCTACGTGGCGATTATCAAAATTGCGCAACGAATCGGAATTCCCCTGGCCACGATCGGCGAGGCGTTTGGCGTGCTGCCGGAAGGTCACACGCTTAGCCCGAAAGAGTGGAAAGAGCTGTCATCACAGTGGCGTGAGGAGCTGGACAGGCGTATTCATACGCTGGTCGCCCTGCGCGACGAGCTGGATGGCTGTATCGGCTGCGGCTGCCTGTCGCGTAGCGATTGTCCGTTGCGTAACCCCGGTGACCGGCTGGGCGAGCAGGGGACGGGGGCGCGGCTGCTGGAAGAGGATTGAGCGTGCGTGTAGCCCATTCGCCGGGTGGCGCTTCGCTTACCCGGCCTACCAGACCGTTAAATGTAGGCCGGGTAAGGCGCAGCCGCCACCCGGCAAAAACTCCGCATACATAAAGAACTAAAGCGCCACATAAGGGCGCTTTAGTTTTTCCCGGTCTTTGTCTTTCACTCTATCCCGCTGGTTCACGGGAGGGTTTCCCCCGACGTCAGTACCCCTCGTGTCGAGCTGGTTGGTGAGGTTCCGGATTGTGCTGACACTTTAATTCTATGCAAGACCCGTTTTTTCGCCAGCCTTGCTGACCGTTTTTTCGACGAATTTTTTTCGCGGTGTTGTTCAATTTTCTATAGTTAAAAAGTATGAATAACAGGAGAAAACCATGCTCACGGTACACCACCTTAACCAGTCGCGCTCGCACCGCGTGATTTGGGCGCTGGAAGAACTCGAGCTGCCTTATGAGATCGTTCACTACCAGCGCGAAAAGAACATGTTGGCACCGGAGGCTCTCAAAAAGGTGCATCCGTTGGGTAAATCACCGGTCATCGAAGATAACGGACTGATTCTTGCGGAGTCGGGCGCCATCCTGGAGTACCTGCAGGAAACGTACGATCCCGAGTCACGCCTTAAGCCTTTAGATCCGGCGCATAAGGTGCAATACCGCTTCTGGCTGCATTACGCCGAAGGATCCCTGATGCCGCTGCTGTTAATGAAGCTGGTCTTCAACAGTCTCGGCAAGCCGCCGGTGCCGTTTGGTATCAGAACCCTGGGCAAAGCGCTGGGGCAGGGGGTGCAGAAAGCCTATCTCAACCGCCAACTGGAAACCCATGCGCGCTTTATTGAGTCACATCTTGCCGAAAACAGCTGGTTTGCCGGGGATAGGCTCAGCATGGCCGATATTCAGATGAGCTTTCCGATCTTTGCCCTGCTGGCGCGCGGAGGTATCGCTAATCTGCCGCATATTCAGGCATGGAAGACAAAAGTTGAGAGCAGCCCTGGCTGGCAAAGAACCCTGGAGCAAGGGGGGCCGTTATCTATCCCCGGCGAGGATTGAAATGTAAACAAATTGCGCATGGACGATAACGTTTGCGCATCCTCTGTTTATTTCTTCAGCGTCATAAGTGAATTTTAGCGAAAAACGAGAAAGTTCAGTTGAAAAGGGCGGGGATTACGCTAGATAATCGTTTGCCTTAATTTGACCACCCGTTTGTAAGCGCGGAGCTAAACGTTTGCTTTTTTTTGTGACGCCCTTTCGTCACAAACGCAACACAAGGATTTGACGTTCAGCTGGCAGTGGCGTCTCCACCTCGCTTACGGACTTCCTAAAAAACTCTCAGGGGATGTTTTCTATGTCTACGCCATCTGCGCGTACTGGCGGTTCACTTGACGCCATGTTTAAAATTTCGGCTCGCGGCAGCACCGTGCGCCAGGAGATTGTTGCCGGTTTGACAACGTTTCTGGCGATGGTTTATTCCGTCATCGTTGTGCCGGGCATGCTGGGCAAAGCAGGCTTCCCGCCAGCGGCCGTCTTTGTGGCGACCTGCCTCGTGGCCGGCGTGGGCTCCATCGTGATGGGCCTGTGGGCGAACCTGCCACTGGCGATTGGTTGCGCCATCTCTCTGACCGCGTTTACCGCGTTTAGCCTGGTGCTGGGTCAGCACATCAGCGTACCGGTTGCGCTGGGTGCCGTGTTCCTGATGGGCGTGCTGTTTACCGTGATTTCCGCGACCGGCATCCGTAGCTGGATTTTGCGCAACCTGCCGCAGGGCGTGGCGCATGGTACCGGTATCGGCATCGGCCTGTTCCTGTTGCTGATTGCCGCTAACGGCGTTGGTCTGGTCATCAAGAACCCGCTGGACGGCCTGCCGGTGGCGCTGGGCCACTTCGCCAGCTTCCCGGTGATTATGTCGCTGATCGGTCTGGCGGTGATTATCGGTCTGGAAAAACTGAAAGTCCCGGGCGGCATTCTGCTGACTATTATCGGCGTTTCTATTGTCGGCCTGATTTTCGATCCAACCGTACACTTCTCCGGTATCTTCGCCATGCCGTCGCTGAGCGATGATAAAGGCAACTCCCTGATTGGCAGCCTGGATATCGTTGGCGCGCTGAACCCGGTGATCCTGCCAAGCGTGCTGGCGCTGGTGATGACCGCCGTGTTTGACGCGACCGGTACCATTCGTGCGGTGGCCGGTCAGGCGAACCTGCTGGATAAAGACGGTCAGATTATTGATGGCGGCAAAGCGCTGACTACTGACTCCCTGAGCAGCGTCTTCTCTGGCCTGGTGGGCGCGGCGCCTGCGGCGGTGTACATCGAATCCGCAGCGGGTACGGCGGCAGGCGGTAAAACCGGCCTGACGGCGATCACCGTCGGCGTGCTGTTCATGCTGATCCTGTTCCTCTCTCCGCTCTCCTATCTGGTTCCGGCGTATGCGACCGCACCAGCGCTGATGTACGTTGGCCTGCTGATGCTGAGCAACGTGGCGAAAATCGATTTTGCAGATTTCGTGGACGCCATGTCCGGCTTGATTACCGCGGTCTTCATCGTGCTGACCTGTAACATCGTGACCGGCATTATGATCGGTTTCGCGTCGCTGGTGATTGGTCGTCTGGTTTCCGGTGAATGGCGCAAGCTGAACATCGGCACCGTGATTATCGCCGTTGCGCTGGTGGCATTCTACGCGGGCGGCTGGGCAATCTAAGTTGTCCTTTGATGCGAAAACGGGTGGCTCAGGCCGCCCGTTTTTATTTTCAGGACTCATCCCGTTGCCTTTTGCGTTACTCTGGAGAAGATAGAATAAAAGGCACGACGCCTTAGGTTTGGCTTTTAAGCAACACAGCAAACAGGGAACGCATGGAAATCTTCTTCACAATACTCATCATGACCCTTGTGGTCTCGCTATCCGGGGTAGTTACACGCGTACTGCCCTTTCAGGTCCCCCTGCCATTAATGCAAATTGCCATCGGCGCGCTGCTGGCGTGGCCGACGTTTGGCCTGCACGTGGAATTTGACCCCGAACTGTTCCTCGTACTGTTTATCCCGCCACTGCTGTTTGCCGATGGCTGGAAAACGCCCACGCGCGAATTCCTTGAGCACGGGCGCGAGATCTTCGGCCTGGCGCTGGCGCTGGTGGTGGTCACCGTCGTCGGGATTGGTTTCCTGATCTACTGGGCGGTGCCGGGTATTCCATTAATACCGGCTTTTGCGCTGGCCGCCGTGCTGTCGCCAACCGACGCCGTGGCGCTGTCCGGCATTGTGGGTGAAGGCCGTATTCCGAAGAAAATCATGGGGATTTTACAGGGTGAGGCGCTGATGAACGACGCCTCCGGCCTGGTCGCCCTGAAGTTTGCCGTGGCCGTTGCGATGGGCACGATGGTCTTTACCGTCGGCGGTGCAACGCTGGAATTCTTCAAGGTAGCGATTGGCGGTATTCTCGCAGGCTTCGTGGTGAGCTGGCTGTACGGCCGCTCATTGCGCTTCCTCAGCCGCTGGGGCGGCGATGAACCCGCTACGCAGATCGTACTGCTGTTCCTGCTGCCTTTTGCCTCTTATCTGATTGCCGAGCATATCGGCGTGTCGGGCATTCTGGCAGCGGTGGCGGCAGGGATGACCATCACCCGCTCTGGCGTAATGCGCCGCGCGCCGCTGGCCATGCGCCTGCGTGCCAACAGCACCTGGGCCATGCTGGAATTTGTCTTTAACGGCATGGTGTTCCTGCTGCTGGGCCTGCAGCTGCCGGGCATTATGGAATCCTCGCTGGTGGCGGCCGAAGCCGACCCGAACGTTGAGGTCTGGATGCTGTTTACCGACGTCGTGCTGATCTACCTGGCGCTGATGCTGGTGCGTTTCGGCTGGCTGTGGACGATGAAGAGATTCAGCGTGCGCTTCCTGAAGAAAAAGCCGATGGAGTTCGGCTCGTGGACAACGCGTGAGCTGCTGATCGCCTCTTTTGCGGGCGTACGCGGGGCGATCACTTTGGCCGGTGTGCTCTCCATTCCGCTGCTGTTGCCTACGGGAGACGTTTTCCCGGCGCGCTACGAGCTGGTCTTCCTGGCGGCGGGCGTGATTCTATTCTCCCTGTTTGTCGGCGTGATTATGCTGCCGATTTTACTCCAGCATATTGATGCCGGTGATTCGACCCAGCAGCATAAAGAAGAACGTATTGCCCGGGCGGCGACTGCCGAAGTGGCAATTGTCGCCATCCAGAAAATGGAAGAGCGTCTGGCCGCGGATGCGGAAGAGAACATCGACAATCAGCTGCTGACGGAAGTCAGTTCCCGCGTGATTGGTAACCTGCGCCGCCGCGCGGACGGGCGTAACGACGTGGAAAGTTCGCTGCAGGAGGAGAACCTGGAGCGCCGGTTCCGCCTGGCGGCGCTGCGCTCCGAGCGTGCCGAGCTGTATCACCTGCGCGCCACGCGCCAGATCAGCAACGAAACGCTGCAAAAGCTGCTGCACGATCTGGACCTGCTGGAAGCGCTGTTGATAGAGAATCAGTAGCGCTGTTTTGCCCGGTGGCGCTGCGCTTACCGGGCCTACCTTCGAACCGTAGGCCGGGTAAGGCGAAGCCGCCACCCGGCACTATTCAGACCGCACCCAAAACCCCTCACAACACTGCAGCCACGCCTGCGCGCTCTGCGATAAATACACCCCTTCACGCCAGATCATCCCCAGCTGCCAGTGCAGGTCGCTCTCCAGCGGGATCCAGCGCAGCGTGTTTTTATCCAGCCGCTCGCAAATCGGCTGCGGCAGAATGGCAATTCCCACGCCTGCCTGCACCATCGCCGCCAGAAAATCCCACTGTCCGCTGCGCACCGCAATGCGCGGCTTGACGTTATGGTGGCTAAACAGCGTCATCAGCTGGCGGCTGAGGGCAAAGTCTTCGTTGTAAATAAGCAGAGGGTGCTCGCCGAGCAGTTCAGGCTTCACCGAGTCTCGCTTCAGCCAGTCGCCGGAGCGAGGGACCAGCACGCACAGCGGGTGGCTAAAGAGCGGCAGCGTCGCCAGGCCGCTCTCCTCCTCAACAGGGAGCGCGGTCATCGCCACGTCCAGTTCGCCGTTCATCACCGCCTGCTGCACGGTCAGACCGCCAAATTCAGAAATTTTAAGCTCAACGCCGGGGTAACGCTGACGAAACAGGCTTATCGGCCCGGCCATCATCATGCCAACCATCGGCGGAATGCCGAGCCGCAACAGCCCTCTTGTCAGGTGGTTGATGTCGCCAAGCTCGGCCTCCAGCTGGCGGAACTCCGCCAGGATGGCCAGCCCGCGCTCGAACACCACGCGCCCGGTATCGGTCAGCAGCAGCTTGCGTCCGTCGCGGATCAGCAGGGTACAGTTCAGCTCATCTTCGAGGTTTTTCAGCATCTTGCTGATGGTCGGCTGGGTAACAAACAACTTCTCCGCTGCGCGGGTAAAACTTTGCTGACGAACCACTTCGACAAAATAGCGCAGCGTTCTTATGTCCATGATTATTCCTCGAAACTATACCTTTGATGATTTTAATTCATTTCAGTCCACTCCGTGCGGTCTCTATACTGGCGCCTCGTCTCATTTTTGAGGAAACCCTCCATGGCCGTGGCGTTAAGCCGTGTTACGCCTGCCGTTGTGCAACGACTCCAGGTCCCGGTTCAGGTACTGCTCTATGCGGGACTGTTTGTTTTCGCGGAATATCTTGTCGGCTGGCTGCATCTGCCGCTGCCTGCCAACCTGGTGGGGATGCTGCTGATGCTGACGCTTATTCTGTGTCGCGTGATCCCCCTGAACTGGGTGCGTGCAGGCGCTCGCTGGCTGCTGGCGGAGATGCTGCTGTTTTTTGTGCCTGCCGTGGTGGCGGTGGTGAACTACGCGCAGCTGCTGATGGTGGACGGCTGGCGAATCTTTGCGGTTATTGCGCTGAGTACGCTGATGGTGCTGGGGGCGACCGCCTGGGTGGTGGATAAAGTGTATCGCTTTGAAATCAGCAGGCAGAAGCATGACTAACTTTCAGATCAGCGTCTTGTGCCTGATTGCGACGCTGGCGATCTACTTCGCCAACAAGCGGCTGTATCGTCGTTTCCATGCCCTGCCGCTGATGCCGCTGGTCTTCACGCCGATCCTGCTGGTGCTGATGCTGGTCTTCGGCCATATCTCCTGGCAGAACTACATTGGTGAATCCCACTGGCTGCTGTGGCTGCTCGGCCCGGCGACCATCGCGTTTGCCGTCCCCGTTTATGACAACCTGGCGATTATCAAACGCCACTGGATGTCGCTCAGCGCGGGCGTTGTCACCGCCACGGTGGTGGCGGTGTGCAGCTCCGTCTGGCTGGCGCGGCTGTTTACCCTGTCCGATGAAATTCAGCGCAGTCTGGCCGTGCGTTCGGTGACCACGCCGTTTGCGCTGGCGGCGGCTAAACCTCTCGGCGGGCAGCCGGATCTGGTAGCGCTGTTTGTTGTCGTGACGGGTGTGTTCGGTATGGCGGTCGGCGATATGCTATTCCTGCGCTTGTCGATCCGTGAAGGGATGGCAAAAGGGGCAGGGTTTGGCGCGGCGTCGCACGGGGCGGGCACGGCACGTTCGTATGAGCTGGGGCAGCAGGAGGGCGTTGTCGCGAGCCTGGTGATGATGCTTTCGGGCGTCGTAATGGTGCTGATTGCGCCGCTGGTGGCGTGGGTGATGTTCTAAGCTCCCCGGCCAGAATGACCGGGGAGAAAGGCTTAGTGCGCGCGGCCCTGCTCGACGCCGAGACCAGTTTGTGAGCGGATAAACTGGGCGCGGAATTTCTCACGCTCCAGGTTACCCTCCGGCGAATTGTCGGTGGCCGAGAAGAACCAGATGCCGATAAACGCCACGGCGATAGAGAACAGCGCCGGGTATTCATACGGGAAGATGGCGCTTGCGTGACCGAGGATCTGCACCCAGATGGTTGGGCCCAGAATCATCAGGATCACCGCCGTCAGCAGCCCCAGCCAGCCGCCAATCATTGCGCCACGGGTGGTCAGTTTCGACCAGTACATGGAGAGCAGGATGATCGGGAAGTTACAGCTTGCCGCAATCGAGAAGGCCAGCCCCACCATAAAGGCGATGTTCTGCTTCTCGAACAGAATGCCTAACAGTATCGCCACAACGCCCAGCACCAGCACGGTGATTTTCGAGACCTTCAGCTCATCGCGCTCGCTCGCGCCTTTACGGATGACGTTGGCGTAGAGGTCATGCGACACCGCAGACGCGCCGGCCAGCGTCAGCCCTGCAACCACCGCAAGAATAGTGGCGAAGGCCACGGCGGAGATAAAGCCGAGGAACAGGTTACCGCCCACCGCGTCGGCCAGGTGCACCGCCGCCATGTTGTTACCGCCAATCAGCGCGCCCGCCGCGTCTTTAAACGCCGGGTTCGCCCCCACCAGCATGATCGCGCCAAAGCCGATGATAAAGGTCAGGATATAGAAGTAACCCATGAAGCCGGTGGCGTAGAAGACGCTCTTGCGCGCTTCACGCGCATCGCTCACGGTAAAGAAGCGCATCAGGATATGCGGCAGACCTGCGGTACCGAACATCAGGCCGAGACCCAGCGAGAGCGCGGATATCGGGTCTTTCACCAGCCCGCCCGGGCTCATGATCGCTTCCCCTTTCGGGTGGACCGCCATCGCTTCGGTGAACAGGTTATTGAAGCTGAAGCCGACGTGCTTCATCACCATAAAGGCCATAAAGCTGGCGCCAAACAGCAGCAGGACGGCTTTGATGATCTGCACCCAGGTGGTCGCCAGCATGCCGCCGAACAGGACGTACATCACCATCAGCACGCCAACCAGCACCACCGCGATGTGGTAGTTGAGGCCGAACAGCAGTTGGATCAA
Organism: Enterobacter asburiae; assembly: GCF_024599655.1. Classification (NCBI taxonomy): domain Bacteria; kingdom Pseudomonadati; phylum Pseudomonadota; class Gammaproteobacteria; order Enterobacterales; family Enterobacteriaceae; genus Enterobacter; species Enterobacter asburiae. Next base: position 4,530,546 of record NZ_CP102247.1, on the reverse strand, counting down.
TTTACCCGCGCCCACCATCTGCGCAATCAGATACAGCGCTACCACCACCAGCGAGCCGCAGGCAGAGAGGGTGCGAATCGGCCCCTGCTTCAGGCGATAAGAGGCCACGTCAGCGAAGGTATAGCGGCCCAGGTTACGCAGGCGTTCGGCAATCAGGAACAGAATGATCGGCCAGCCAACGAGGAAGCCGAGAGAGTAGATCAGGCCGTCATAGCCGGAGGTGTAGACCAGCGCGGAGATCCCGAGGAACGAGGCCGCGGACATAAAGTCACCCGCAATCGCCAGCCCGTTCTGGAAGCCGGTAATGTTGCCGCCTGCGGTGTAGTAATCGTTACGTGAGCGCACGCGTTTCGACGCCCAGTACGTAATGTACAGCGTCAGCACCACGAAAATCAGGAACATGATAATCGCCTGCCAGTTGGTTGGCTGGCGCTGGACCTCGCCGGTAATGGCATCCGCCGCGTTGGCAGCAAAGGGAAGTGTGGCGGCTAGCGCCGTCAGGACTCGCTTCATGATGCTTTTACCTCGCGCAGGACTTCTCTGTTAAGACGATCGAATTCACCGTTCGCGCGCCAGACGTAGACGCCGGTCAGCAAGAATGAAATCACAATCACGCCAATGCCAATCGGAATGCCGCGCGTCACGCTGGTCCCCTCGTGCAGCGGGGTGCCCAGCCAGTGCGGGGCAAAGGCGATCAGCAGAATAAAGCCGACGTAGATAACCAGCATGATGATGGAAAGGATGAAGGCAAACCGTTGCCGCTTATCGACGAGCTCCCTGTAGTGCGCACTATTCTCTATCTGCTGACAAATATCGTTATTCATCACAGAGTCTCCAAAGGTAAGGTTGGTTTGTTTTTAGTTCCCTCTCCCCTTTGGGGAGAGGGTTAGGGTGAGGGGAGGAAGGGGCGGTCTGATGCCCTCACCCCGGGCCTCTCCCACGGGGAGAGGGAGAAAACACTAGGAAGGCATCGCGATGGCCTGCTTCTCTTCGAGCAGTTTGTCCACCACGCCAGGATCCGCGAGCGTTGAGGTATCGCCGAGGTTGCTAGTGTCTCCTGCCGCGATTTTGCGCAAGATGCGGCGCATGATTTTGCCGGAGCGGGTTTTCGGCAGCGAGTCGGTCCAGTGCAGCACGTCCGGCGTCGCCAGCGGGCCAATCTCTTTACGTACCCAGTTGCGCACCTCGGTATACAGCTCTGGCGACGGCTCTTCGCCGTGGTTCAGGGTGACATAGGCGTAAATCGCCTGGCCTTTGATGTTGTGCGGAATACCGACAACGGCGGCTTCGGCAATTTTCGGATGCGACACCAGCGCCGATTCAATCTCAGCGGTGCCCAGACGGTGGCCGGAGACGTTCAGCACGTCGTCCACGCGCCCGGTTATCCAGTAATAACCGTCTTCGTCACGGCGCGCGCCGTCGCCGCTGAAATACATGTTTTGAAAGGTCGAGAAGTAGGTCTGCTCGAAGCGATCGTGATCGCCGAACAGGGTACGCGCCTGACCCGGCCAGGAGTCTGTGATCACCAGGTTGCCTTCGGTGGCGCCTTCCAGCGGGTTGCCTTCGTTATCCACCAGCGCAGGCTGCACGCCGAAGAACGGAAGGGTTGCGGAACCAGCCTTCAGCTGCGTGGCACCCGGCATCGGGGTGATCATGAAGCCGCCGGTTTCGGTCTGCCACCAGGTGTCCATCACCGGGCATTTCTCGTTGCCGATTTTCTTCCAGTACCACTCCCAGGCTTCCGGGTTGATTGGCTCACCCACGGAACCGAGGATGCGCAATGAAGAACGGTCCGTGCCTTCGATGGCTTTATCGCCTTCCGCCATTAATGCGCGGATCGCCGTTGGTGCGGTGTAGAGAATGTTGACCTGGTGCTTGTCGACCACCTGACACATACGCGCCGGGGTCGGCCAGTTTGGTACGCCCTCAAACATCAGCGTTGTTGCGCCACAGGCCAGCGGGCCGTACAGCAGGTAGCTGTGTCCGGTGACCCAGCCCACGTCGGCGGTACACCAGTAGATATCGCCCGGGTGGTAGTCGAAGACGTATTTGAAGGTGGTGGCTGCATAGACCAGATAGCCGCCGGTGGTGTGCAGGACGCCTTTCGGCTTACCGGTTGAGCCGGAGGTATAAAGAATGAACAGCGGATCTTCTGCGTTCATCTCTTCCGGCTGATGCTGGTCGCTCGCTTTTTCAATCAGGTCGCTCCACCACAGGTCGCGCCCTTCGTTCCAGTCGATTTTGCCGCCGGTACGCTTCAGGACGATGACGTTACTGACCGTTTTGACGTTCGGGTTTTTCAGCGCTTCGTCGACGTTTTTCTTCAGCGGGATACCGCGACCGGCGCGCACGCCTTCATCGGCCGTGATCACCAGTTTAGAACTTGAATCGACAATACGTCCGGCAACCGCCTCTGGTGAGAACCCGCCAAAAATCACCGAGTGAATCGCACCGATACGCGCGCAGGCCAGCATAGCCACCGCCGCTTCCGGCACCATCGGCATATAGATAGCGACCACGTCGCCTTTTTTAATGCCTTTTTCCAGCAGGACGTTGGCGAAGCGGCACACGTCGCGGTGCAGCTCTTTGTAGGTAATGTGTTTGCTTTGCGAGGCGTCATCGCCTTCCCAGATGATGGCCGTCTCGTTCCCGCGCTCGGCAAGGTGACGATCAAGGCAGTTCGCCGCCAGGTTCAGGGTGCCATCTTCATACCATTTAATGGAGACATTGCCGGGCGCAAAGGAGGTGTTCTTCACCTTCTGATAAGGTTTGATCCAGTCAAGGATATGGCCCTGCTCACCCCAGAAGGTGTCCGGGGCGGTGATAGATTGCTGATATTTCTCGTGGTACTGCTCCGGGGTGATCAGGCAACGGTCCGCAATATTTGCGGGAATGTCATGTTTGTGGATTTGGCTCATGGCTTTTTTCTCCTTGTAAGATGTTAATAATATGTCGCAAAAACGTTAATTGTAGGGGCTTTACAAGCTTTGTTTAGTATTTGGGCTACAGATCACGCATTGTTTGAAGAGTATGAAAAATGAGCGAATGAAACTTTGAAGGAAAATAATTTATGCTGACGATTATTCACATTTATGTTTAAAAAAGCGTTTTTATAACAAAAGGTTATTTATCAGAATTAGAACAAACTCCCGTCATCGTCGCTTTTGTGAGTGAAACGCGTCGTTCTTTAAGGCTTGCGCAACAGGTCGCGCAAATGATACTCATACGCCGCGTTAAAAAATCCCATAAACCAACGCAACACAATTCATACCCTTTCAGTATGTCTCCATATTCATGCAGTTTGAGTGAATAAGGCGCTTCATTGAGGAAGTCAGTTTCTATGAAAAACGTTAAAGTCAGCCTTGCCTGGCAGATCTTAATCGCCCTTGTGCTGGGCATCTTGCTGGGCAGCTACCTTCACTATCACAGCGACAGCCGCGAATGGCTGATTGCGAACCTGCTTTCACCGGCAGGGGATATCTTTATTCATCTGATCAAGATGATTGTGGTACCGATTGTGATCTCGACGCTGGTGGTCGGTATTGCGGGCGTCGGCGATGCGAAGCAGTTAGGCCGTATTGGTGCGAAAACCATTATCTATTTCGAAGTGATCACTACGGTTGCGATTATCCTCGGTATCACGCTGGCGAACGTGTTCCAGCCGGGTTCCGGGATTGATATGTCGCAGCTGGCCACGGTGGATATTTCGAAATACCAAAGTACGACCGCTGACGTGCAGAGCCACGCGCATGGCCTGATGGGCACGATCCTGTCGCTGGTGCCGACCAACATCGTGGCGTCGATGGCGAAGGGCGAGATGCTGCCTATCATCTTCTTCTCGGTGCTGTTTGGTCTGGGACTCTCTTCACTGCCAGCGACGCATCGCGAACCGCTGGTGACCGTGTTCCGCTCTATCTCCGAAACCATGTTTAAAGTGACCCACATGGTGATGCGCTACGCGCCGGTAGGGGTGTTTGCGCTTATTGCCGTCACCGTGGCGAACTTCGGTTTTGCCTCCCTGTGGCCGCTGGCGAAGCTGGTGCTCCTGGTGCACTTCGCCATCCTGTTCTTCGCGCTGGTGGTGCTGGGGATCGTGGCGCGCCTGTGCGGGCTGAGCATCTGGATCCTGATTCGTATCCTGAAAGATGAACTGATTCTGGCGTACTCCACGGCAAGCTCTGAGAGCGTGCTGCCACGTATCATCGAGAAGATGGAAGCCTATGGCGCGCCTGCCTCTATTACCAGCTTCGTGGTACCGACCGGCTACTCCTTTAACCTGGATGGTTCGACGCTGTACCAGAGTATCGCCGCTATCTTTATTGCGCAGCTGTACGGCATTGACCTGTCTCTGTGGCAGGAGATCGTCCTTGTACTGACGCTGATGGTGACGTCCAAAGGTATTGCAGGCGTTCCGGGTGTCTCCTTCGTGGTGCTGCTGGCTACGCTCGGCAGCGTCGGTATTCCGCTGGAAGGTCTGGCATTTATCGCCGGTGTGGACCGTATCCTCGATATGGCGCGTACGGCGCTGAACGTGGTGGGGAATGCCCTGGCGGTGCTGGTTATCGCCAAGTGGGAACACAAATTCGACCGCAAAAAAGCGCTGGCGTATGAACGCGAGGTGCTGGGTCGTTTTGATAAGACGGCTGACCAGTAACATCCTAAGCCCGGTGGCGCTGCGCTTACCGGGCCTACGGGTTTTGTAGGCCGGGTAAGGCGAAGCCGCCACCCGGCACTTTATTCTCCGCTCAACGCATCAAACTCTTCGCATCCCGTATCAAACCCTTCCGTACAGCTCAGGTTCAACCAGTAGAGCGCTTTCTGTTTATTTGGCGTGATAAAGCCTTTCTCACCCTGCCTGAACAACATCCCTGCCCAGTACTCGGCGTAGCCCGTACGTGAGAGTGCTGAACTGCGCTTAAACCACGAGGCAGCCTGCACATCGTCCTGGGCCACTTCAACGCCGTTGGCATAAATCAGCCCCAGCAGCAGTTGTGCATCAACAGCGGAGTCGTTGTCGATATCCTCGGTCGCCGTTTGCAGCAGTTTAATGGCCTGCGGATAGTCGGTTTTCCCCGCCTGGGTGTTCACCAGCACGCGCGCCAGCATGATTGCGCCACGTTTGCTGCCAGCAATGTTTGCCTGCTGCGCCAGGGCTTTGGCCTGAGCGTAATCGCCCTGCGTAAAGTGGATTTGCGATAGCAGCGCCATGGCGTCAACGTCGCCGCCTTTTGCGGCTTTCTCTGCCCACAGCGCTGCCTGCTTGCTGTCACCGGAACTGAAGTACGTATCAGCAAGATAATACTGGGCGCGGGCATCGCCTGCTTCCGCCTGCTTCTGATATTGGCTGCCTATCTCATCCGCGCGGGCGAAAGAGGTTAAAAAGAATAACAACAGAAAAATGGGTTTCATGGATTCTTATCATCTGGGTACACGCCGCGCAGTATAATCGCGGTGGCGGAAGAAAAAAATGGGTGCATTAAGACCTCAGCATCCTACAAGCCGGGCGGAACCCTTTTTCCGCCCGTAGAGGTTAGCCTGCGTTGCAGGCTAATTTAGCCGCCACCTCCTGATGTTCACTCTTTATTGAAAACTCGCAGAGCCTGCCGCGAGTAATAAAGGTAAAGATCACTATCGTCAGGCAGATAATAAAGACAATGCCTAACGCAGTTTTTAATGGCGTCATGCCTTTTACTCCTTGTGTAAAAAAGAATAAGAGGCTACTCTCAACCTGTTGGTAGTTGAGGGAGTAGCCTCGGGTAAATGAAAATTTCCCGGGGCTTCTTACTTTCTGTCCCTCAACAATGCTCAAGACAGAAAGTCTTAAGCACCCGCCGCACATCTTATCCCTCTGAATTAAAATGCAAAGATGTAATTCTTTTTCGCGAGAATTACATTATTTCTGCGAGCCGCTTTCCAGAATAACAATTGATATTTTTAATGTGTTAAGCGGAAATAAAAAGGGAGTGAATATCTCACTCCCTTTATTCATCGTTTAATTAACGGCATCAACCCATTGCGCTTTCACGCAGTCGGGCTTTCAGCTTGTTATATTCGTCGATCACATACTGTTCCGCTGCGTGTTGATCCGCAATCGGCTCCACGCGCACGGCGCAGTATTTATACTCCGGCGTTTTGGTTATCGGGCTTAAGTTCTCCGTCACCAGCTCGTTACAGGCGCCAATCCACCACTGGTAGGTCATATAGACCGCCCCTTTGTTCGGACGATCGCTGACCTGCGCGCGGGTGATGATCCGCCCTTTGCGCGAATTCACCCACACCAGCGCTTCGTCCTCAATACCAAGGCGCTTCGCGTCGGCGGTATTGATTTGCGCATAGCCCGGTTCGTCCGCCAGCGCCGCCAGCGCGGCGCAGTTGCCGGTCATCGAACGACAGGAGTAGTGGCCTACTTCACGCACGGTGGAGAGCACCATCGGATACTCGTCGGTGAGCTTATCGATCGGCGCGACCCAGTCGCAGGTGAAGAACTGCGCCAGCCCGTTCGGGGTGTCGAACTTCTCTTTAAAGAGATACGACGTCCCCTGGTCGGCTTCGGACTCATCGCGGCACGGCCACTGGATGTACCCCAGCTCACCCATTTTTTCATAGGTTGCCCCATAAAAGTCCGGACACAGACTGCGCAACTCGTCCCAGATCTCCTGAGTGTTGTTGTAGTGCATCGGGTAGCCCATGCGGGTGGCGATTTCGCTGATGATCTGCCAGTCCGTTTTCAAATCCCACTTCGGCTCGACCGCTTTAAAGAAGCGCTGGAAGCCGCGGTCCGCCGCCGTGTAGACGCCTTCATGCTCGCCCCAGGAGGTCGACGGTAGAATCACATCCGCCGCCGCCGCGGTTTTGGTCATGAAGATATCCTGGACAATCACCAGCTCCAGATCCTCAAACCCTTTGCGTACCGCAGACAGCTCGGCGTCGGTCTGGAGCGGATCTTCACCCATGATGTAGGCCGCACGCACTTCGCCGTGCGCCGCGCGGTGCGGCAGCTCGCTGATGCGATACCCGGTGTGCTCCGGCAGGCTTTCCACGCCCCAGGCTTTCGCGAACTTGGCGCGGTTTTCCGGGAACTTCACGTACTGGTAGCCCGGATAGGTATCCGGCAGCGCGCCCATGTCGCAGGCGCCCTGGACGTTATTCTGACCGCGTACCGGGTTGACGCCAACGTGCGCCTTGCCAAGATTTCCCGTCAGCATGGCGAGGCTGGTCAGGGAACGCACGGTTTCCACACCCTGGTAGAACTGGGTCACGCCCATGCCCCACAGGATGGCGGCGGTTTTCGCCCCGGCATACATCCGTGCCGCCTGGCGAATCTCCTGCGCGCTCACGCCGGTTATCGTTTCCACCGACTCTGGCGTATAGCCTTCGACAATTTTCCGATATTCTTCAAAGCCTTCCGTACGGGTCGCGACAAACGCCTGGTCGTACAGGTTCTCCTCAATAATGACGTGCCCCATTGCGTTCAGCAGCGCGATGTTCGAGCCGTTTTTCAACGCGATGTGCATATCCGCAATGCGCGCAGTTTCAATTTTGCGCGGATCGCAGACGATGATTTTCGCCCCATTCTGCCTGGCGCGAATAACGTGGTTCGCGACGATAGGGTGAGAATCCGCCGGGTTATAGCCGAAAATAAACACGAGATCGGTATTATCTATCTCGTTGATGGCATTACTCATTGCGCCGTTACCGACCGACTGGTGCAGACCTGCAACCGATGGGCCGTGTCAAACGCGAGCGCAGCAGTCGACGTTATTGGTTCCAATAACGGCGCGCGCGAATTTTTGCATCACATAGTTAGTTTCATTCCCCGTCCCGCGTGAAGAGCCGGTGGTCTGAATCGCATCCGGGCCATATTTGGCCTTGATAGCGCTAAGGCGCGTAGCGACGTAATCCAGCGCCTCGCTCCAGCTGACGGCTTCCAGCTTGCCGCCGCGCTCGCGGCGGATCATTGGGGTTTTCAGGCGCGGGGTGAGGATTTGGGTATCGTTAATAAAATCCCAGCCGTAGTAACCTTTCAGGCATAGCGTGCCCTGGTTGGTTTTCCCCTGTGCGGCCTCCGCCCGGACGATTTTGCCGTTATCGACCACCAGGTGGATCTTGCAACCTGAGGCACAATAAGGGCAAACCGTGACGACTTTTTTCATCAGTCTGCTCCAGTTAATCGAATCATTCGCACCCACTATGCAGCTTCTATGCCATGTTTTTCGTATGGGTATACCCTGACTTTACGGTTCATTCGCGGTGAAAACCCTGACAAAAAACAGCCAATCGTCAAAATTGACGTGTCGACAGGGCAGCGGATGTGACATGGGTTGAATTTCCGTCACTGAAAAAACCATTTGACTGGAGCCGACGGCAGAATGGTTCAGACTTAACATAATCCCCTGACGGAAGCATACGATGAAACCGGCGATTCTGGTGGTAGATGACGATACGGCAGTCTGCGAACTGCTTCAGGACGTGCTGAGCGAGCACGTCTTTAGCGTGCTTGTCTGCCATAACGGCCAGGATGCACTGCGGCAGGTACAGCAGGAGCCGAATATCGCGCTGGTGCTGCTGGATATGATGCTGCCGGATATCAACGGCCTGCAGGTTCTGCTGCAGCTGCAAAAGCAGCGGCCGGCGCTACCGGTTGTGATGCTAACCGGGCTGGGGAGTGAGTCAGACGTGGTGGTGGGGCTGGAGATGGGGGCCGACGATTATATTGGCAAACCGTTCAACCCGCGCGTGGTGGTCGCCCGCGTTAAAGCGGTATTGCGCCGTACCGGCGTGCTGGCTGCTGAAGTCCCGGCAGCGCCCGTGGCGGGCATTGCTTTTAACGGATGGACACTCGATACCACCCGCTGCGAGCTGAGCGATCCGCAGCGCAATCCTGTGCCATTAACCCAGGGCGAGTACGGCCTGCTGCTGGCGCTCACGCAAAATGCCCGTCGGGTACTGAGCCGTGACCGGCTGCTTGAGCTGACCCACAGTGAAAGCGCCGACGTGTTCGACCGCACGATTGACGTGCTGATCATGCGCCTGCGCCGGAAGATCGAGGCTAACCCGCATCAGCCAGCGCTCATCAAAACCATCCGTGGGCTGGGCTATGTGTTTGCCTCCGACGTTTCCCATAGCGAGAAAGCGGCCTAGGTATTCTCTTTGATAAACAGCTGCAGTTCGGCCAGCGTTTTTGCGCCGTCAATCGCGTTGGCGGCCAGCAGGCTTGCCCGCGCGCAGGCGTGCGCCAGATAAATGCTCTCCGTGAGCGGCAGCGATTCATGGCAACCGAATAAAAACCCCGCGCAAAACGCATCGCCTGCACCGACGCTTCCGACAATGTCTTTCTGCTCCAGCAACCATGATGGGATCCAGCGGCCTTGCTCACCCGGTGCTTCACCCCATGCGCCTTCCGGACAGTGGATCACCACTCGCTGACGAACGCCTGCCGCCAGTAGCTGCGCGGCGGCATCGGCGATATGGGCCATGTTCAGCGCATCGCTGTCGTCGCGCATCTCAAGCCCGCTAAACTCACCGGCCTCCAGCTCGTTAATCACCAGATAATCAAGATGACGCAGGGCAGGGAGCACCAGCGGCTGGTAGCGCGGGTCGCCCTTGCGGGACACCAGATCGAGCGAGGTTTCATACCCCTGGTCGCGCATCTGTGCCAGCAGCCGCGCGCTGCGGGTGCCGAACTCGTCATCGGGCATATCCAGGCTGTCGAGCAGCAGCAGGTAGCCGAGATGGAAGATCTTCATCGATTCGTCTAAGCGATCGAAGGCGGGAAGATCCAGCAGGCGGTTGGCGCCCGGCGAGTGGAAAAAGGTGCGCTGTCCGCTGGGATCGGTCATCACCTGCGACATGGAGGTCGGTGCAAAGGTGGTGCGCTGCACGCGCTGGCGGTTGACGTGGTACTGGTCGAGCATCGCCAGAATGTAATCCCCGTCGCCGTCTTCGCCAATCAGCCCCACCGCCTGCAGCGGCAGTCCAACGTGCATTTTGGCCAGCGTCAGCAGCACGTTGAGCGGCGCGCCGCCGGTTGAGCGTTCGCTGTGGGTGATTTCCGCCAGCCAGCCGCGCTCCGGCCACTGCACGATCTGGTGGACGTGATCCACCAGCATATTGCCTGCGGCGATGATGCCTTTGCGTTCCATTATGCCTGCCCCGCGCTGCCGAAGATGCGCATCTGTTCGGCGACCGTATCCGTTATCGCCTCTTCTATCCCCAGCAGCAGCTCGGCAAATTCATCGTACAGCGGCTGGCGGTTCGCCATGCGCTGCTCAACGGCGGCAAGCGCGGCCTGCGACATGCCGGTATAGAAGTTGATTTTATGAATGCCCAGCTCGATGGCGCGGCGGAAATCGGCATCGCTAATCCCGGAGCCGCCGTGTAAAACCAGCGGCAGCCCCGTCTGCTGGCGAATGGCGTCCAGACGGGGGAAATCGAGTTTCGGCTCGCCCTTGTATTTGCCGTGCGCGTTGCCGATGGCAACCGCCAGCGCGTCGATGCCGGTCTTATCGACAAATTCGCGCGCCAGCTGCGGGTCGGTAAAGAACGCTTCGTCCGCATGCCCGTAAAGCGCGCCGCCTTCATCACCGCCGACCGCGCCCAGCTCCGCCTCTACCGACACGCCCACCGCGTGGCACATCTTCACCACCTCCCGCGTCTGGCGAATGTTTTCCTCGTAGCTCAGCGTCGAGCCGTCGAACATCACCGAGCTGAACCCCAGGCGCAGGGCGCGCACCACCGCCTCGAAATGCAGGCCGTGGTCGAGGTTGAGCACCACGGGAATATCGTGACGGGCGGCCTCGAACTTCACCGCTTCGACAAGCGAATCCAGCGACACGTACTTAAAATGCACTTCGGCGATGTTGATGATAAACGGCGAGCGTTCCTGCTTCGCGGCGGCGAACAGCGCGCGCAGGAAGTGGGAGTCGAGCACGTTAAACGCGCCCAGCGCATAGCGATGCGCCCTGGCGTGCTCCAGACCGTCGGCAAGAGAAATCAATGGCATCATTCACCCCTTATATCCGAAACAGGTTGTACTCGTTGCACAGCACCAGCAGCGCCGGTTCGTCTTCTTCGATGTTGTTATAGCGGGCAACGGGCTGCAAAAAGTGGTTGTCGTGCTCGTCGTCGTTTACCGATGACACCTCCCCAACCAGCACGTCGCCGAAGCCGCGTTCGCCCCAGAAGCTGTGGTACAGACCGGGCGTCAGGCAGATGCTTTCCCCTGGCGCGAGGCGCAGCTGGCTGCCGGGCGCGTGGGTCTGACGGCAGCCGTCGACGGTGACCGTCACGTCGGTGTTTTCCGTCTCTTCATGTGCACCGGCATTCCACAATTCTACAATCAGGTTCCCGCCGCCCCGGTTGATGATGTCTTCTCGCTTGCGCCAGTGAAAATGCATCGGCGTCACCTGGCCGTCGCGCACGTGCATAATTTTTTCGGCATAGCACTTTTCATAAGGCACGCCGTTGGGCGAGCCGTTGCGCAGGGTAAACAGCGTCAGGCCCTCAGCGGCAAAGCTGTTGCCGCCGAACGCCGTCACGTCCCAGCCGAGCTTGAGGTCGAATACCTCCTGCCATGCGGCCTGGTCAAGCTGCTGCCATTTTGTGGGCGGAAAGCTGGCAAACGGCGGGAGATGCACGTCGTGCATGGAAAAGAACTGTCGCGTGTGGCCGAGAATTTCATTGATGTCGGAGCGTTTCATGGGGACTCCTGGAATTTTATGCAAAACCACCCCTCACCCTAACCCTCTCCCCAAAGGGGAGAGGGAACTTGAACACCCTCGCCCCTTTGGGGAGAGGGCCGGGTGAGGGGGTTACTTAACCGTCCAACCCTTATACGTGCCGACGTTCTTTTTATCGATCATCGTCACCGGGATCAGCACCGGCGCTTTCGGCGCAGGTTTACCCTGTAGAATGTCATAGCCGATCTCCACCGCTTTTGCCGCCATCACCTGCGGATCTTGCGCCGGGGTTGCGACAAACAGGGAGTTTTCGCGCTTCAGCGCTTCCTCACCGTCCGGAGAACCATCCACGCCGACGATAAAGAACTCATTGCGCTGCGCCTGCTTCGCGGCCAGATCGGCGCCGATCGCGGTCGGATCGTTAATCGCAAACACGCCGTCGATCTTCGGATTGGCCGCCAGCAGGGAGGTCATGACTTCCAGACCGCCTTCACGACTGCCCTTGGCGTTTTGGTTATCCGAGAGCACCTTGATATCCGGATGTTTTTTGAATTCCGTCTGACAACCTTCCACGCGGTTTTGCACCGCAGAGACCGGTGGTCCGTTGATGATCACCACGTTGCCTTTGCCTTTCAGGCGGTCGGTAATGTACTTACAGGCCATTTCGCCCGCCTGGGTGTTATCGGAGGTGATGGTGGCATCAGCCCCTTCCGCCGCCACGTCAACCGCAACAACCACGATCCCGGCGTCCTTCGCGCGCTTCACCGCCGGGCCGATCCCTTTGGAATCCGCAGCGTTGAGGATGATCATGTCTACCTTCGCGGCAATAAAGTTGTCGATCTGCGCCACCTGCTGGCCCAGATCGTACCCGCTGGAGACCAGCGTCACCTTGACGTTATCGCCAGCCAGCTTGCGCGCTTCCAGCTCGGCACCTTTGGTGATCTGCACGAAGAACGGGTTGGCCAGGTCGCCCACCGTCACGCCGATGGACTTCAGATCTTTTGCCTGCGCAAACGGTGTTGCGGCAAGCAGTGCGCCAGCACAGAGCGCGGTCACTAACGGTTTCAAACGCATAGGATTTTCCTCGAAGCTGTAGGGTTTTGTTGTTATGCACTTTGATGGTGTCGGGTACGGTATTTGTCGATCAGCACCGCTATGATGATCACCGCCCCTTTGATCACCAACTGCCAGAAGTAGGAGACGCCCATCAGCGTCATCCCGTTGTTGAGGGTGGCGATGATCAGCGCGCCGACTAGCGTGCCGGTGATCGTGCCGATCCCGCCGACGAAGCTGGTGCCGCCGAGGATCACCGCCGCAATCGCATCCAGCTCGTAACCCGTGCCGAGGTTGCCGTTGGCGCTGTAGAGGCGCGAGGCGCTCATCACGCCGCCAAGCCCGGAGAGCAGGCCGCTCATACCGTAGACAAACAGCAGCACCAGCCAGACCTTAATGCCCGTCAGTCGCGCCGCCTGCATGTTGCCGCCCACTGCATAGATGTGTACGCCGAGCGTGGTGCGGCGCAGGATGAACCAGCAGATAGCAATGACCGCCAGCGCGATCACCACCAGCCACGGAATCGGGCCGAGGTAGTTATTGCCGATCCACTCGAAGCTGATGTTGGAGTTAATGACCGTCGTGCCGTCCGCCAGCAGGTAGGCCGCGCCGCGCAGTGCCGTATAGGTGCCGAGCGTCACGATGAAGGGAGGAAGCCCGGCAAAGGCCACCAGCGCGCCGTTAAACAGGCCCAGCACCATGCCGAGCATCAGCGCGGCCGGAATGGAGAGCATCGCAAATTCAGGGATAAGCGAGACCACCATCGCCGCTACCGCCGTGGTGCCCAGAATCGAGCCGACGGAGAGGTCAATCCCGCCGGTTAAAATGATGAAGGTCATTCCCGCCGCCAGCACGATGTTGATCGACGCCTGGCGGGTAATGTTGAGCAGGTTGCTCTCGGTGAAAAAGTTAGGGGCGATAAAGCCAAATACCGCCACAATCAGGATAAGAATCGGCAAAATGCCGACCGTTTGCATCAGATCGCTCATCAGCATTTTTTTGGCGGAGGCGGATTTCGCCACCTGCTGCGGACTGGTTGAATGTGTCATGGTTGCACCGCCTGATGATGAGTGTCGTTCACGCCGGTTGCCAGCGTCATGATGTTTTCCTGAGAGATGTCGCGCCCGTGAAGTTCACCCGCGATGCTGCCTTCCCGCATCACATACACCCGGTCGCTCATGCCCACCACTTCCGGCAGCTCGCTGGAGATCATCAAAATCGCCACCCCTTTGCGCGCCATCTGGTTCATGATGCGGTAGATCTCGCTTTTCGCGCCGACGTCCACGCCGCGCGTGGGTTCGTCCAGAATCAGAATGCGCGGGCCGATGGCCACCCAGCGGGAGATCAGCAGCTTTTGCTGATTGCCGCCGGAGAGCCCGCCCGCGCGCACCTGCGAATGCGGTACGCGGATGTTGAGCAGGGCGATAGCGTCATCGGAAATGGCCTGCGCTTTTTTGCGGTTTAACATGCCGAAGGTGGCGTCGCGCTCCAGCGTCGCCATGGTGATGTTCTCCTGCGCCGCCAGCTCCAGAAACAGCCCCTGCTCCTTGCGGTTTTCGGTGAGAAAACCGATGCCGTTTTCGATGGCCGCGCGCGGGGAGTGGATCACCACCGGCTCGCCGTCGACCTCAATCATGCCGCCGGTGGCTTTACGCACGCCGAAGATGAGCTGCGCTAGCTCGGAGCGTCCGGCCCCGACTAGGCCCGCCAGCCCGACGATTTCGCCGGAACGTACCTGCAGACTGCACGGCTGCACTTTTTTACCGTCGGTGAGGTGGTGGACGTTGAGGCGCGGGCTGCCGAGGGGAATATCACGCTCTTTGTTGAACAGGTCGCTTAACGGGCGGCCCACCATCATGCGCACCAGCTCGGAGGCGTTCAGCTTGTCGCGCGTCAGGCTGCCGACGTACTGCCCGTCGCGCAGCACGCTGACGCGGTCAGAGAGTTCATACACTTCCGCCATGCGGTGGCTGATATAGATAATCGCCATCCCTTCATCGCGCAGGCGCAAAATCAGTTCAAACAGGCGGTGTGTTTCCCGCGAGGAGAGGGCGGCGGTGGGTTCATCCATCACCAGAATGCGGCTGTTGCGGTGCAGCGCGCGGGCGATCTCTACCTGCTGCTGCTCGGCGATGGTCAGCTTCATCACCAGGTCGGTGGCATTGAACTGCGCGCCGAGGCGGTCAATCACCGCCTGCGCCTGAGCGGCCATCTCTTTGCGCTGGACCATCCCGCCGCGCGACAGCTCGCTGCCGAGAAAGATATTTTCGGCAACGGTCAGATTGGGCGCGAGCTGCATCTCCTGATAAATCAGGGTAATGCCTGCGGTCAGCGCATCCTTCGGCCCTTTAATGTGAAACGGCTGACCGTCGATCAGGATCTCGCCGCTGGTGGCGGTATAGGCTCCCGCGAGGATTTTCATCAGCGTGCTTTTTCCCGCGCCGTTTTCTCCCATCAGCGCGTGGATCTCTCCGGGAAAGACCGTCAAATCCACACCCTTGAGCGCGTGGAAACTGCCAAACGTCTTGGCAATGCTGCGCATCTCTAATACCGGGGTTCTGCTCATGGCGGATCTCCTGCGAATGCCGATATCTGCACTTCATCACAGGTGCGTAAATGCAAAATGTCAGAAGCTGTTCATATTTGTCATAGTTATGAATAGCTAATGTAGATCACAGTTATTGAACTACCCTCACCCCGGCCCTCTCCCTGAAAGGGAGAGGGAGCAAATCATTCCCTCGCCCCTTTGGGGAGAGGGTTAGGGTGAGGGGACACCAAACCGCAGAGGAGCCCAACCCCATGCCATCACGCCCCCCGTTTTTCGCCAGCGCCCGAGGCCGCCTGCTGATTTTCAATCTGCTGGTGGTCGCCGTTACGCTGATGGTGAGCGGCGTGGCGGTGCTCGGCTTTCGTCACGCCAGTCAAATCCAGGAGCAGGTTCAGCAGCAAACGCTGGATGACATGACCGGCAGCATGAACCTGGCCCGTGATACCGCCAACGTGGCGACGGCGGCGGTGCGGCTTTCGCAGGTGGTGGGGGCGCTGGAGTACAAAGGCGAAGCCGAGCGCCTGAAGCAGACGCAAATGGCGCTGCGCCGCTCGCTGGAGCAGCTTGCGGATGCGCCGCTGGCGCAGCAGGAGCCGGCGCTGGTGGCGCGTATTATTCAACGAAGCAATGAGCTCCAGCAGAGCGTGACGGAGATGCTTGAGCGCGGACAGCGACGCCATCTGGAGCGTAACGCGCTGCTCAGTTCGCTGTATCAAAGCCAGAGCTACCTGCGTCATCTGCAGGACATCAACCGCCGCTATGGCAGCAACGTACCGGATGCGCAGCAGCTGATGGAGATGGACCGGCTGATCGCCGCTGCCATCGACACCCCTTCGCCGCGCGCGACCGTTCATCAACTGGACGCCGTGGCCGCAGCGCTGCCTCAAAATGCCCTACAGCCGGTTGTGAAGGGGGTTCTGCCTGATTTTAATGCCGAGTTAGGCAAGCTCGCCCCGCTGTCGAAGCAGCTGGAAGAGAGCGATCTGGCGATAAGCTGGTATATGTTCCACATCAAGGCGCTGGTGGCGATCCTCAACGGTGACATTAATCAGTACGTCGAGCAGGTGGCGCAGGCCTCCCGGCTTCGCACGGCCCAGAGCCATCACGAGCTGCAGTCCATCAGCGTGTTTATCAGCATCTTCGCCGTCCTGGCGCTGATCATTACCGGGTGCGCCTGCTGGTATATCTACCGCAATCTGGCCTCTAACCTGACGGCCATTTCCCGGGCGATGTCGCGGCTTGCTCACGGCGAACAGGATGTTTCCGTTCCCGCCCTCCAGCGGCGCGATGAGCTGGGCGAGCTGGCGCGCGCGTTTAACGTTTTTGCCCGCAATACCGCCTCGCTTGAGCACACCACGCGCCTGCTGAAAGAGAAAACCACGCAGATGGAGATTGACCGCGTCGAGCGTCAGGGGCTGGAAGAGGCGCTGCTGCACAGCCAGAAGATGAAGGCGGTCGGACAGCTGACCGGCGGGCTGGCGCATGATTTTAACAACCTGCTGGCGGTGATCATCGGCAGCCTTGAGCTCACCGACCCCGAATCACAAGACGCGCCGCGCATTACCCGGGCGCTGAAGGCGGCCGAGCGTGGTGCCTTACTGACGCAGCGCCTGCTGGCGTTTTCCCGCAAGCAATCCCTGACGCCGCATGCGGTAGAGATGCTGCCCCTGCTGGAGAACCTCCGGGAACTGATGCGCCACTCCCTGCCTGCCACCCTGACCCTGGAGATTGAAGCGCAATCCCCGGCCTGGCCCGCGTGGATAGACGTCAGCCAGCTGGAAAACGCCATCATCAACCTGGTGATGAACGCGCGCGATGCGATGGAAGGGCAAAGCGGGGTGATTAAAATTCGGACCTGGAACCAGCGCGTCACCCGCAGCGACGGGCGCAGGCAGGATATGGTGGCGCTGGAGGTCATTGACCGCGGCAGCGGCATGTCGCAGGAGGTGAAATCCCGGGTCTTTGAACCGTTCTTCACCACCAAGCAGACCGGAAGCGGGAGCGGGTTAGGCCTGTCGATGGTCTATGGGTTTGTGCGCCAGTCCGGCGGGCGCGTGGAGATCGAAAGCGCGCCGGGGCAGGGAACGACCGTCCGGCTTCATCTCCCGCGCTCTGTGCTGCCCGCCGCTGCAGATGATGAAGCGCTGTCAGCCACCGACTCCGTCGATAGCGAGCGGCTGGTCCTGGTGCTGGAAGATGAGGCGGATGTCCGTCAGACCCTTTGCGAGCAGCTGCACCAGCTTGGTTACCTGACGCTGGAAGCGGACAACGGCGAGCAGGCGCTGAACATGCTGGCGGCGTCGCCGGATATTGGCATGTTTATCAGCGACCTGATGCTGCCCGGCAGCCTCAGCGGGGCCGAGGTGATTAACCATGTGCGTAATCATTATCCGCAGCTTCCGGTGCTGCTGATTAGCGGCCAGGATTTACGACCCGCGCATAACCCACAGCTGCCGGACGTCCAGCTACTGCGTAAGCCGTTTACGCGGGTGCAGCTGGCGCAGGCGCTGCGGAAAGTCTGTTTATAAGCAGTGATATTTAGGAATTCATCAAGCGCCTGAGTAAACCGGGGGATGCTAACCTGCGCAAAATTTGGCAGATTGGGATATAAAGGGAACTATGCCGGTACTTACAAGAGGGGACTCACAAATGATTGTGATGCCTACAACTTACAGCCCAAAGACCGTAGCAAGGTCTTTCAAGCTCGTTGATGAATTCGAACTCTCCGGGCGAGTGTTACATGTCATTTTTGATAGGCAGACGCCAAGGGCTGCGATTATTGAAGCGGATGTCGAAACCTTCGATGGTGTACCTCGGCATCGGGTTGTTGCTGCCCTGGATTTACAGCGTAAAACGCATTTGGGTGAAGATATCATTGCTGTCGAGCGCTGTTGGGAAGATACCAATGTTATTCAGGTAGAAGGTATATGCGTTGATCCCGCCGAGCGCGACAAGGGATTGGCAACTCGTCTGTATGAAGCCCTGGTATTACATTGCGGCGTGACGCTTGTCAGCGACTTTGAACAATATGAGGGTGGGAAGATGCTCTGGCAGAAAATTGCCCGGGAGTCTGACCAAATCGCTGTATTTGTTCTCGATACCGAGCAGGGAGCATTTTGGCCGTATGATGGTAGCAAGGTTATCTATGACGGAGGGTGTATCCCCGAAGATCGTATCTGGAGCCATTCACCGGATCAAAAATGTTATGGCATTGTACTGGTTGCAGAAAATAAACAGCGTGCGAATCAGCTGATGGAAGATCCTGGGCACAACTGAATTTGAGATTCCTCCGCTACCCCCGTTCCCTGTCGTTCATTATCGTAAAGCCAGTTCACCTGCGAGTCTGGCCTTATGAAACGTTACTCAACTGCTCTGTTATTCGGTCTGCTGTCACTCACCAGCCAGCTGGCTCATGCCGATATTGTCGATGATGCTATTGGCAACATTCAGCAGGCGATCAACGATGCCTATAATCCCAGCAGCAGCCGTAGCAGCAGCGACGACGATCGTTATGACCGCAGCCGTCAAATCGACAGCCGCCAGTACGACGATCGCCGTCGGCAGCTTGAAGACAGACGTCGCCGTCTCGACGAGCGTCAGCGCCAGTTGGATGACGATCGCCGTCGGTTAGAAGAAGATGAGCGCAGGTTAGAGGACGATTTCGATCGAGGTTAAAGCCTGGTGGCGCTTCGCTTACGCAGGCCTACCAAATCCTGGACCGTAGGCCGGGTAAGGCGCAGCCGCCACCCGGCAAAACTCAGTCGAGTACCAGCACCATCCCGTCATAGCCCGCTTCTACGCCCTGCGGCAGCGGATGATCCATCATCCAAACGTCAAACTGATGGCTGATGTGCGTCAGGATCACCTGCGGGCAGCCAATCACCTCGTTTAACGCAATCACGGTATTTAAGTCGCAATGGTTTCGCGGCGTCTCGTCTCGCGGTTCATGGCTGCAGTCGATAATCATCGCCTGCGGCTGATTGTTGAGCAGGAACTTCACCGTTTTTTCCGGCAGCCCGGCGGTGTCGGAAAGCCAGGCCACGCGGCTTTGGGCCGACTCCAGCAAATACCCGAAGGTCAGTTTTGAATGGTTGAGCGGCAGCGGCGTGACCCGCATCCCCTGAAGTTCAAACATCACAAACGGTTCGACCGTGTGGCTAAAATCCAGAATCCCCGGGTGCTTAAACAGGTCGTCGCAGCCCGCTTCGTCCGGCGGACCGTAAACCGGAATCGTCGCGCCAACGCCCCAGCGCAGGGGGAAGAGACCCTGAACGTGATCCATATGGTAATGGGTCAGCAAAAACTGCTGAAAGCTGCCTGCGGGCCAGTCGTCCATCAGGTGCGGAATGCCCGCGTCCAGCAGCGTCACCGCATCGTTGAATTTGACCACCGCGCTGCAGGGGCGACGGCGATAGTTGTCCTGCAGGCGCGCCCGGCGGCAGGCCGCGCAGTCGCAGCCAAAGACCGGCACCAGCTGGGCGCCACCCGTTCCCGTCAACGTGATGGTCAGACTCATAACGCACCTCTATAGCGGTTTGGTGAATCGGAAATGGCTCTGCGTGTATCCTTCACGAACGTAAAAACGGTGCGCGTCAGTGCGCTTCACGCTGGTGGAAAGCTCGGTCAGCTCCGCGCCGGCCTGTCGTGCCACCTCTTCCGCCCAGGCCAGCAGCTGACTTCCCACCTTTAACCCACGCGCCTGCGGCATCACGACCAGCTCCTGGATCTCGCCGATCCAGCGCGCGTGATGGAGGTGAAACTGCATGTGCAGACCGATCATGCCGATGACCTGTCCCTCTCTCTCCGCAAGCTGGTAGCGCATGTTGTGATCCTGCAGATTGGCAAGAAACCCGGCGTGGAACGCCTGATGGTCGAACTCTGCCTGCTTCAGTTCGCAGATCAGGGCATAGACAATCTGCGCATCGTCGGCAGTAGCGGGGCGAAGCTGGCAGTCAGGCATGCTGTTTCTCCTTCTGGCGGATAAGCGATAAAAAGGTATCGACTGACTGTAGCAAACTTCCGTCGTTATTGAGGATGTGGCAGTCGGACGGGGCATAGCGGGCCGCACGCTCAAGCCGCTGATCGATCTCACGGGCTGATTCACGCCCCCGACTCTGCAACCTGCTGCGCAGGACGTCCGGCGAAACCTGCAGGCAGACCGGCAGCAGGGCCGCCTCATAGCGGGCGCGCGCTTGTGGCAGATGCGCACGCGAGCCGTTAACCAGCACGTCAAAACCCGCGTGCAGCCAGAGGTCGATCTCAATGCCGACACCGTAATAAAAGCCGTTGGCGTGCCAGCTCAGCGCCAGCAGGTTTTGCCCGGCGCGGGTAAAAAACTCCTGCTCGCTCAGGGCAATATGGTTTTCACTCCCGGCATTGGCCGCGCGAGTAATATAGCGGTGCGCAACCAGCAGCTGCGGATGTTCCCGCTGCCGCAAGGCGGACAGCAGGCTGTCTTTACCGGAGCCGGAGGGCCCCATTAACCAGATGAGCCTTCCCATCAGAACACCCTTTTTCCCTGACGCCAGACGTGGTCGATATGAACGTGTTCGCCCTTGCGGTGGGCCAGCACCAGGTCCGCGCGTTTACCCTCGGCGATTTCCCCGCGATCCTGAAGATTAAGCGCGGTGGCCGGGTTTTTCGTCACCAGACGAATCGCCTGCGGCAGCGTAAAGCTGTTGCCTTCGTCGTCCGCCACCCGGAACGCCGCATCCAGCAGGCTGGCGGGATAGTAGTCGGACGAGAGAATATCCAGCAGGCCGAGGGAGGCGAGCCTGCTTGCCGCCACGTTGCCGGAGTGCGATCCGCCGCGCACGATGTTCGGTGCGCCCATCAGCACGTTCATGCCGTGCCTGCGGGAGGCTTCAGCCGCTTCAAACGTGGTGGGAAATTCGGCGATCACGCTGCCAAGCTGGTGGGATTCGCGCACGTGATCGTGCGTGGCATCGTCATGGCTGGCCAGCGCGATGTTGCGGTCACGACACATCGCGGCAATCCTGAGGCGGTTAGGCTGCGACCACTTGGCCGCAAGCGCCAGCTGCTCTTCCTCGTAGCGCGCCATCTCTGCGTCGTTGAGGGAGTATTTGCCCTGATAGTATTCGCGATACTTTTCAATGTTGGCGAACTGGCGCTGCCCCGGCGAGTGGTCCATCAGGGAGACCAGCGAGACCGGCTCGCGCCCGACCAGCTTTTCAAACAGCGGCAGGGTAGTGTGGTGCGGCAGCTCGCAGCGCAGGTGCAGGCGGTGCTCGGCGCGGTTGAGGCCGCGTTTTTGCGTCTCCTCCACGGCGTTGATCATCTTCTCCAGATTCTCCAGGCGGTCGCCGCCGTCGCGCACGTCGCCAATCGCCACCGCGTCCAGCACGGTGGTGATGCCGCTGGCGACCATCAGCGCGTCGTGGCTGCTCATGGCCGAATGGGCGGGCCAGTCAACCTTCGGACGCGGGGTGAAGAATTTGTCCAGATTATCGGTATGCAGCTCAATCAGCCCCGGCAGCAGCCAGCCGCCTTCGCCGTCCATCGCTTCAGGGGCACGGCTCTGGGTTTCGGCAAAGGCGCGAATAACGCCTTCATGGACTTCAACCGAGCCATCAACGACTTCATTTTCCAGCACCAGCCTGACGTTATTGATAATCATGCGTTTGTCCCCATCGGGTGCAATCTGTCCGCCACGCGGTTGCGTACGGCGTCGTCGTGGAAGATCCCGACGATCGCCGCGCCGCGCGCTTTGGCCTGTTCGAGCAGCTCCACCACGGCCGCGCTGTTTTTACCGTCGAGCGAGGCGGTGGGTTCATCCAGAAGTAAAATCGGGTAGTCGACGATAAAGCCGCGGGCGATATTGACGCGCTGCTGCTCGCCGCCGGAAAAGGTCGACGGGGCAAGGTGCCACAGGCGCTCGGGCACGTTGAGGCGCGTCAGCAGGCTGGCGGCTTTGGCGGCGCAGGTTTCGCGCGGTACGCCGAGATCCAGCAGGGGCTGCATCACCACGTCCAGGGCGGAGATCCGCGGGATCACCCGCAGAAACTGGCTGACCCAGCCGATCGTCGTGCGGCGCACTTCCAGCACCTTACGCGCGGGGGCCTGCACCAGATCGACCCACTCATCGTTGTGGCGAATGCGGATATGGCCTTCGTCCGGGAGGTAGTTAGCGTACAGGGAGCGCAGCAGGGTGGATTTTCCGCTGCCGGAATGGCCGTGCAGCACCACGCATTCGCCGCTGCTGACCTCTAACGAGGCATTTTGCAGCACCGGCAGGCGCACGCCGTTTTGCTGGTGGAGCACAAAGGTCTTACTTACGTTTTGTACGTGGATCATGTTGGCCTCGCGATTCGTTTTGCCGGGTGGCGGCTTCGCCTTACCCGGCCTACGGGTGCGGTGTTCATTTTGCCGGGTGGCGGCTTCGCCTTACCCGGCCTACGGGTGCGGTGTTCATTTTGCCGGGTGGCGGCTTCGCCTTACCCGGCCTACAAGGTGCGGTGTTCATTTTGCCGGGTGGCGGCTTCGCCTTACCCGGCCTACGGGTGCGGTGTTCATTTTGCCAGGTGGCGGCTTCGCCTTACCCGGCCTACAGGTGCGGCGTTCGTAGGCCGGGTAAGCGCAGCGCCACCCGGCAACAGCAACCTCAGTTCTGCAATACGGACGACACCAGCAGCTGGGTGTACGGATGGTGTGGATCGTCGAGCACCCGGTCGGTGAGCCCACTTTCCACCACCTGACCCTGCTTCATCACCAGCAGACGGTCCGCCAGCAGGCGCGCAACGCCCAGATCGTGGGTGACAATCACCACCGCAAGGTTCAGCTCCACCACCAGACCGCGCAGCAGGTCGAGCAGGCGCGCCTGCACGGAGACGTCCAGCCCGCCGGTGGGTTCATCCATAAACACCAGCTTCGGATGGGTCACCAGGTTACGGGCAATCTGCAGGCGCTGCTGCATCCCACCGGAAAAGGTTGTCGGCAGGTCGTCGATGCGCGAGGCGGGGATCTCCACCTCCTCCAGCCAGTGCTGGGCGGTGGCGCGGATGTTGCCGTAGTGGCGCGCGCCGGTGGCCATCAGGCGTTCGCCGATGTTGCCCCCGGCGGAGACCTGACGGCGCAGGCCGTCCATCGGGTGCTGATGCACCACGCCCCACTCGGTGCGCAGCAGGCGGCGGCGCTCGGCTTCGCTCATTCCGTACAGAGATTTGCCTTCATACAAAATGTCGCCGTTTTGCGGCGTCAGGCGCGCGGAGATGGACTTCAGCAGGGTGGTTTTACCGGAGCCGGACTCGCCGACGATCCCCAGCACTTCGCCCGGCCACAGCTCGAACGACACGTCGCTAAAGCCTTTGCCCGGCGCATAAAGGTGAGTCAGGTGATTAACCGAAAGCAGCGGTTTCATTGGCCGTTCGCCTCGCTCTGTTGGCGGCAGTAATCGGTGTCGGAGCAGACAAACATCCGTTTGCCCGTGTCGTCCAGCACCACTTCGTCCAGATAGCTGTGTTTGGATCCGCAGATGGCGCACGGCTCGTCCCACTCCTGCACCGTAAACGGGTGATCGTCGAAATCCAGGCTTTCGACGCGCGTGTAGGGCGGGACGGCGTAGATGCGTTTCTCGCGCCCGGCACCGAACAGCTGCAGGGCGGGCATCATGTCCATCTTCGGGTTATCGAATTTCGGGATCGGCGACGGGTCCATGACGTAGCGCCCGTTTACCTTCACCGGATAGGCGTAGGTGGTGGCGATATGGCCGAAGCGGGCGATATCCTCATACAGCTTCACCTGCATTACCCCATACTCCTCCAGCGCGTGCATGGTGCGGGTTTCGGTTTCGCGCGGCTCGATAAAGCGCAGCGGCTCCGGAATTGGCACCTGGAAAATCAAAATCTGATCTTCCGTCAGCGGGGTTTCGGGGATGCGGTGACGGGTCTGAATCAGCGTCGCGTCTTCGGTTTTTTCGGTGGTGTTTACGCCGGTTACGCGCTGGAAGAAGCTGCGGATCGACACGGCGTTGGTGGTGTCGTCGGCACCCTGGTCGATGACCTTCAGCACGTCCGCCTCGCCGATCACGCTGGCGGTGATCTGAATACCGCCCGTGCCCCAGCCGTAGGGCATCGGCATTTCGCGACCGCCGAACGGCACCTGATAGCCCGGAATAGCCACCGCTTTAAGTATCGCGCGGCGGATCATGCGTTTGGTTTGCTCATCCAGATAGGCAAAGTTGTAGCCGCTTAAGTTAGCCATTGGCGCGCTCCCGTTGCAGGCGTTTCAGCAGTTCCAGTTCGGCCTGGAAATCGACGTAGTGCGGCAGCTTGAGGTGCGAGACAAAGCCGGCGGCCTCAACGTTATCCGCGTGGGCCAGCACGAACTCTTCGTCCTGCGCCGGGCCTGCAACGTGCTCGCCGTAGTCCGGCGCCTGCAGGGCGCGGTCGACCAGCGCCATTGCCATGGCCTTGCGCTCGCCGAGGCCGAACACCAGCCCGTAGCCGCGGGTAAAGTGCGGGTCTTCGTCTTCCGGGGCGACGAAACCGTTGACCATTTCACACTCGGTCATCAGCAGTTCGCCGACGTTCACCGCAAAACCCAGCTCTTCCGGCACGATTTCGACGTCGATGTAGCCGCTGCGAATTTCGGCCGCAAACGGGTGGTTGCGCCCGTAGCCGCGCTGGGTGGAGTAGGCCAGCGCCAGCAGATAGCCTTCGTCGCCGCGCATCAGCTGCTGCAGGCGGGACGAGCGCGAGCATGGGTAAACCGGCGGCATGCGGGTGATGTCATCCGGCTGCGCGTCTGAATCTTCTTCCGCCTTCGCCAGTCCCTGTTTTGCCAGCAGGCTGAAGACGTGCGGAGACGGTTCCTGTTCGGCATCGGAGGTGCTCAGCTGCGGCGCTTCGCCGTTCGCCAGCAGGGTAAAATCCAGCAGGCGATGGGTGTAGTCGTAGGTCGGGCCAAGCAGCTGGCCGCCGGGGATGTCTTTATAAACGGCAGAAATGCGGCGCTCCAGGCGCATCTCCGCCGTGTTCACCGGCTCGCTCACCGCCAGTCTGGCAAGCGTGGTGCGGTAGGCGCGCAGCAGGAAGATGGCTTCCACGTTGTCGCCGCTGGCCTGCTTCAGGGCCAGCGCCGCCAGCTCGCGGTCGGCGATGCCGCCCTCGGTCATCACGCGGTCGACGGCAAGGTTTAGCTGCTGTTCAATCTGGGCGACGTTCAGCTCGGGAAGCCGTTCATCGCCCCGTCGTCTGTGCGCCTGTAGCGCATGGGCGGCGGCGATGGCCTTCTCGCCCCCTTTGACGGCAACGTACATCAGCACACCTCCACGTGAGTGGTCCGCGGGATTGCCAGCAGGCGCTCGCCGCAGGTCAGGATCAGGTCAATGCCCAGCGGGAACGGGTGCGGGCGTTCGGTCAGCTCGTGAATGATGCACTCCGGCAGCTGCGGCGCGACCATGCGCTCGTCGGCGATGCCTGCCCCGGTGAGGCGCAGCATGCGGCCGCCGCTCAGGCTGGAGACCTGCAGGATCAGCGTGGCGCTGGTCTCCGGGGCGACGGCGCTGCCTTCGCTCAGGGCGTTGAGCTGTTCATGGCTAATTTGTTCGTCGGCCACGGCAAAAACCGCCTGCTGGGGCTGATCGACCAGCGGGGCGCTGGTGTGAAAACGCAGGTTCTGGCTGGCGATATCGTTCGACAGCGCGCCCGAAAGCCACACCGGAGTGTCGTTATCGGCAAGCGTCAGCAGCACGCTGGTGGTCGCCAGGTTCAGCGGCAGCCAGCCCTGGGAGAGCTGGTGCAGCGAGACGATCACGCCCGGCTCGCTCATCGCCTTCAGCAGGCGACGAAAACTGTGTTGGGCATCCTGGACGGCCAGGGTAAAAGCAGGTTGAAGCGTCATGCGTTGTCTCCGCGAACGAGCGTAAAGAAGTCGACCCGGCTGGTGTTCACTTCGGCCTGACGTGCGGCAATGCGCGCGGCGCGGTCGGCTTCCAGCGGGGCAATAAGGGTTTCCATTAGCGTCTGGAAATAGGGTTGTTCCTGTAAAAGCGCGTCGATCACCGCGCAGCGCTCGGCGTGCGCTTTGTCGCGCCCCAGCACGTAGCTGTAGCCCAGCGTGCCGCTGTTCAGACGGATCGCGGCGCGGGTGAGGGTGGCGTCTCCGGCGAAGAAGCGCTCGCCGGTGCCGCCCATGCGCGCCTGGATCTGAACGAGGCCGATCTCCGGGGCGCGGAGGGTGTCGTAATCGGGTGCCAGACTCAGGGCGCTCATGCGGGCTGAGAGCGCGGCAGGCTGGCTGTGGGCCAGCACGCGCATCCAGCGCTGTCGGGTGGAGGTGTCGAAGTGCATTCAGTGCTCCATGGTGAATTCGATCATGTCGGCGCGGGTCAGGCTGACGGAGTATTCCGTCGCGTTGATCTCGCCGTCACGGTGGTTGAGGGTGCGCACGCAGAGCAGCGGGGCCATATTGGGAATTTCGAGCACCTTGCTCTCTTTCGCCTGCGCGCGACGGGCGCTGATGCGCGTCTGGGTGCGCTTGAGCGCAACGCCTGTTGCATCCTGAAGAAAGTCATGCAGCGAGCCGCTGGAGAAATGCTGGAGCACGGGCCAGAGGGCGAGGTCCGCGAAGTAGTGGTCTATCTGGCACACCGCCACGCCGTTAACCCGGCGCAGGGTGCGCAGGTGAATGACGTTATCGCCCTCCTGAATGCCCAGCGCGTCCGCCACGTGGCTGGATGCCGGGCGCAATACCGAGAGCAGCTTTTCGCTGGTCGGGTGGCTGCCCTGATCCAGCAGGTTCTGGCTGAAGCGCGCCTGGGCGTTTAGCGGGTAGTCGAACGGGCGCATCAGCACCAGCACGCCCACGCCCTGACGGCGCTGGACCCAGCCGCGCTCGACCAGCTGGTCAATGGCGCGGCGCAGGGTGTGGCGGTTCACCTCATAGCGGTCGGCAAGCTGTTGCTCGGCGGGCAGGTAGTCCCCGCAGCGGTAGTGCATGCGCAGCTCCACTTCGAGTTTTGCCGCAATCTCCTGCCAGCGGGTAGGGTAACTGGTCGGATGTCTGGATAAGTGCATAGAAAACAAAGCCTCGCTTCTCAGATGAAGTGCTTACGCAAACGTTGAGAGAGGAAATCCAGCAGGCTGACGGTGACGATGATGAGCACCATCAGGGCGCAGGTTTGCTGGAACTGGAAACCGCGAATCGCTTCCCACAGGGTGACGCCAATCCCGCCTGCGCCCACCATGCCGACCACCGTCGCGGAGCGGACGTTGGACTCAAAGCGGTACAGGGAGTAGGAGATCAGCAGCGGCATCACCTGCGGCAGGACGCCGTAAAGGATCTCTTCGATTTTGTTGGCGCCCGTGGCGCGGATGCCTTCCACCGGGCCAGGCTCGATGGCTTCGACCGCTTCGGAGAGCAGCTTGGAAAGCACGCCGGTGGTGTGGATGAACAGCGCCATCACGCCGGCGAACGGACCCAGGCCGACGGCGACCACGAAAAGCATCGCAAAGACCATCTCGTTGATGGCGCGGCAGGCGTCCATCAGGCGACGCATCGGCTGATACACCCACCACGGCACGATGTTTTCGGCGCTCATCAGGCCAAATGGAATGGAGAGAACGACGGCAAGGGCGGTGCCCCAGACGGCGATTTGCAGGGTGACCGCCATTTCGCTGAGATAGTCCTGCCACTGGCTGAAGTCCGGCGGGAAGAAGTCGGCGGCGAAGGTCGCCATGTTGCCTGCGTCTTTGAAGAGCAGCAGCGGATCCATTTCCGCGCCCTTCCAGGAGATAACCAGCACCGCCAGTAGGATGGCCCAGCTTATGAGCGAGAACCAGCTGCGCTTCGGCGGTGGGAGGGTGATGGTTTGCATGTTGGCTCCTTTGGGTTTAGTCCCCTCTCCCTTGAGGGAGAGGGTTAGGGTGAGGGGGAAATGTGCGCGCTGATGCCCTCACCCCGGCCCTCTCCCACGGGGAGAGGGAGAAAGGCACTACTGCACCGCTTTATTCACGCTGGTCATGGCGCTCAACGCGGCGGTCAGGCGGTCGAGGTCTTCCAGCTGGGCCTGAATGGTGGTCACTTTGCTGGTCTTCTCCTCGTCCTTCAGCCCTTTGTTGTCCTTCACGCCCTGCATCTCTTTAAACAGCGCCAGCTGGCGAATCGGGACCAGCTGCAGGTCGCTTGACGGGCGGAACGGTGCCCAGCCCAGACGCGCCAGGACCGCTTTCTCTTCCGGCGTTTTGCCATAGGTCATAAAGAAGTCGTACACCTTGTCCTTGGTGCTTTCAGACAGGTTTTTACGCCACACGATCGGGTCGCCCGGGATCAGCGGCGATTTCCAGATGACCTTGATCTCTTTCAGCTTGTCCGGCGCGGAAGTTTTCAGCTTGTCGAGGTTTTCGGTGTTGTTGGTGGCAACGTCCACCTGCTTGTTGGCCACGGCCAGGGCGTTAGTTTCGTGGCTGGCGTTCACCGTGCGTTTGAAGTCGCTGGCGGAGGCGTTGTTTTTGGCGAAGACGTAGTAGCCGGGGACAAGGTAACCGGAGGTGGAGTTCGGATCGCCGTTGCCGAAGGTTAACTCTTTGCGTTTGGCGAGCAGGTCGTTGAGATTGTTGATCGGGCTGTCTTTGTTCACGATCAGCACGCTCCAGTAGCCCGGGGAGCCATCTGCCGCGACGGTCTGGGCAAAGACCTGGCCGTTCGCGCGGTCCACCGCCTCCATGGCGGAGAGGTTGCCGTACCAGGCGATGTCCACTTTGTTGAAGCGCATTCCCTGGATGATGCCCGCGTAGTCCGGGGCGAAGAAGGCGTTAACTTTGATCCCCAGTTTGGTTTCCATATCTTTCAGGAACGGTTCCCACTGAGGCTTCAGGTTCTGCTGTGATTCCGTCGAAATAATGCCGAAGTTCAGCGCTTTTTCCTGCTCTTCCGCATACGCTGGGCTAAACAGGGTGCTGAGGCTGAACATGCTGGTAAAGGCCAGCGCGGCAACGGCTTTGTAGCTCATGTACTTTCCTCGGATCGGGTTTAATTAAGCAGCCTGCGCGTTCTCTTCGACGCGGTTAATGCTGCGGTAGAGATGGTCAAAACGTTCGTTATCAAACTGATGGCTCGCGCCATCAAAGAACACATGTCCCTGACGCAGGGCGACAATGCGCTCGCAATAGCGCAGGGCGTAATCCACCTGATGCAGCGTGACCACCACGGTGATGCCGTCGTTCTGGTTAATGTCGTGCAGGGTCTCCATCACGATGCGGGCGGACTCCGGGTCCAGCGAGGCAATGGGTTCGTCAGCGAGAATGATTTGCGCTTTTTGCATCAGGGCACGGGCAATGGCAACGCGCTGCTGTTGTCCACCGGAGAGGGTGGAGACGCGCTGGTGGGCGAAGTGCGCCATGCCGACGCGGGTCAGCGCCTGTAAGGCTTCCTGCTTCTGCGAAGGGGAGAACCAGCGCAGACAGGTGCGCCAGAACGGGGTGCTGCCGAGCGCACCAATCAGCACGTTCTCCAGCACCGTCAGGCGGTTCACCAGGTTGAACTGCTGGAAGATGTAGCCCGTCTGGGCGCGGCTCTTGCGGATATCGCTGGCGAGACGCCCCGCGCGCTGCACGCTATTGCCCAGCAGCTCAACGTGGCTTTCCAGCGTTTTATCGCAGGTGATAAGGCCGCTTAAATGACGCAGAAGGGTGGATTTACCTGAACCGGACGGCCCCAGCAGCGCCACCATTTCGCCCTGCTGGACGGTCAGATCAACGGCATGCAGAGCCTTATTGTGATTGAAGGTCTTGCTCAGTTTCTCGACGCGGATGACGATTTGCATGTGCTGGGCCTCACGATAAATGTGGCCTCATGCTGGCGCATCAATGTGACATTTGGGTTAAGTCTGGGTTGCGGGAGTTTGAAGAGTTGAGCGGAGTTTGATGACAATCACCGTAGGCCCGGTCAGCGCAGCGCCACCGGGCGCTGTTGCCGGCTGCGCTGCGCTTATCCTGCCTACGACGTTTGGTGTTGCTTAACGACGTTAATCATCCACGGCACGCCGTATTTATCGGTGACTTTACCGAAACCGTGCGCCCAGAAGGTTTCCTGCCAGGCCATTTCGATATTCCCGCCCGCGGCGAGGTTGTCGAACCAGCGCTTGCCTTCATTGACGTCCTGGGTATCGAGTACCAGCGTGAAACCCGCGTACTGCGCGTTGCTGCCCGGCGGCATCCCGTCGCTCATCATGATATCGCTGCCCGCAATGCGAACGTTGGAGTGAGCGATAGCCGAATCCGGAAATTGCATACCGGACGGACAGCCTTCATCGCTGTTATCGCTTTTTGGCATTTCGCCGAAGGTGATTTTATAGAGGAGTTCTGCGCCGACGGCTTGCTGGTAGAAAGAAGTGGCTTCTGCACAGTTGCCGGCGAAAGAGATGTAGGGACTTAACGGCATAATCTTTACCTCACGTAAGAAAAGCCCATTAAGTGTAGTTCCCGAAAACCCGGTAAGCGAAGCGCCACCGGGCGGGTAAATCAGTTCTTTTTCACGAACTCGGATTTCAGCTTCATCGGACCGAAGCCGTCAATTTTGCAGTCGATATTATGATCGCCTTCAACCAGACGGATATTCTTCACTTTGGTGCCAATCTTCAGCATGGAAGAACTGCCTTTCACTTTCAGATCTTTAACCACGGTTACGCTGTCGCCGTCCGCCAGCAGATTGCCGTTCGCATCTTTTACGACAAGTGCATCAGCATCATGTGATGGTTCGGCATCATTCCATTCGTGAGCGCATTCCGGGCAGATGAACATGCCATTATCTTCATAGGTGTATTCAGAATTGCATTTTGGGCAATGTGGGAGTGACATATCGGTATCCTCAAAAAAGTGTAAACGCGCTGGAAAGTGCCAGCTAAATGACGGCAGCGTGCCGAAAAAGGCGGCAAGTATAGCGCAAATCCACACGGTTGTCGGTGATATTGTGAATTAAAAAAATGCAAAAAGCGTATCGGGAGTGACACTTCCTGTCAGTCAGTTAAGCGATGCTTAGGTCATTAACACGGTGGAAAGAATGGGTGCTAAATATATCGAATATTTTATTGCGGCAAATTGCTACGCTCCGCCATTTCGGATAAGGTGAAGCGACACATTGTTATTTATCTCCTGACTTCGCTGCCATCCATATCTTTTGGCAGGGGCGTATTACCTCTCTTTTTAGGTGGGTAAATAATGATGATATATCCTGAAGTTTCTTAAAATTGGGCTACGCTTTTTTCCTTTGGCCGTCAGGCCAGGAGGGGAGCTATACACGCCATGCAAGGATAGCGAATTATTTCTGATTATCATCAATCAGTTATATTTCGGCGAACATGTTTTCCACACGTGATCATATAAGCCTGAACAACATAATTAATACCAGTGGCTTAATAAAAGTAATAAATTTGCGTTAAGGAAAGGCTTTTATCATGCACACACAGACCATTTTTGAATTAAGCCAGGAAGCTGAGCGTTTGTTACAGCTCGCCCTGCAAAATCTTGATACGTTGAAATCAATGCCGACTGCGATGCTGGAGAGCACAGCGGCAGCCATTACGGGTGAAAAGAACAACGTTTTACCTTTGCATTTTAGTGCGCGCGGTGTCGAAGCGCAGCAGGCGATGCTGAATAATGAATTACGGAAAATAACCCGGCTGGAAATGGTCCTCGCTATTGTTGGCACCATGAAAGCGGGGAAATCGACCACCATTAATGCGATTGTGGGTACCGAAGTGTTGCCGAACCGCAATCGTCCGATGACGGCGCTACCTACCCTGATTCGCCATACGCCGGGTCAGAAGGACCCGGTGCTGCATTTCTCACATGCCTCGCCGATTGATGATTTGATTCAACTGCTTCAGAAAAAGCTATGCGATTACGATCGCGGAAAGCTGGCCCAGCATCTGGAAATTGATAAAGACATGAATACGCTGCTGGAGCGCATTGAAAAAGGAGAAGCTTTTGAGAAGCATCACCTGGGCGCGCAGCCGATATTTCATTGTCTGAAAAGCCTTAACGACCTGGTGAGACTTTCCCAGGCGCTAGGCGTGGAGTTTCCCTTCTCTGAATATGCCGCCATCGAACATATTCCGGTGATTGAAGTGGAGTTCGTGCATCTTGCGGGTCTGGATGCTCACCTCGGACAGCTGACGCTGCTCGATACGCCCGGGCCGAATGAGGCCGGACAGCCGCATCTGCAAAAAATGCTCAACGAACAGTTGTCCCGCGCGTCGGCTGTGCTGGCCGTGATGGATTATACCCAGCTTAAATCCATCTCTGATGAAGAAGTCCGCCAGGCCATCTCCGCGGCGGGAAAATCAGTGCCGCTGTATGCGCTGGTCAATAAGTTCGATCAGAAAGATCGCAATAGCGACGATGAAGAGCAGATCCGGGCGATGATCTCCGGCACCTTAATGAAAGGCAATATTTCGCCTGGCCAGATCTACCCCGTCTCCTCCATGTGGGCGTATCTGGCGAACCGCGCTCGCTACGAGATGACTACCCACGGACAGCTGCCGGATCATCAGGAGCAACCCTGGGTGCAGGATTTTGCCGAAGCGGCGCTTGGGCGGCGCTGGCGTACGGCGGACCTGGACGATATCGATCATATTCGTCATTCTGCCGATTTGCTCTGGGAAGATTCGCTCTTTGAACAACCTATACGCAAGCTGATTTACGCAGCCTATGCCAATGCCTCGCTTTACGCGCTGCGTTCGGCCTCGCATAAGCTGCTTAATTACGCACAAAATGCCCGGGAGTACCTCGACTTCCGCTATCAGGGTCTGACGGTTGCCTTTGAGGCGCTGGAAGTGAATATCGCACGTCTGGAAGAGGACATGGCGCTTCTGCAGACGCGCCAGAGCGTGGTGAGCGATGAGGTGAAACATGAAGTTGAGGAGGCGCTGAACGCCACTGCGGACTTTATGGGGGCCCAAAAAACCGCGCTTAACCAGGCGATTGGCGAGGTGTTCAGCGCTCAGCATATTCGTGATTTGGCAGGCATCGATCGGCAGACCCCTCACGGTGACGAGCTGAAGCAGCTGGTTCTGGACGACGAAGGGCAGGCGCAGATTGCGCTGAGTAAAATCCGCTCCTCCTGCGAGCGGGTGATGCTGGATGCGCAGACGAAGATTTGCCGGGAGCTGGCGTTACGCTTCGACCAGCTTGAGTCTACGCTGGCGCGCTCCCTGAACGAGGCCATGCGTCCCATCGAAACGCGTATTAAAGAGCATCTGAGCCATGCGGGTTTTCGGGCGAGAATCAGTTTTCCGGCGTTTCAGGCAAGCCAGCTTAATTTCAATACGCGGGCGCTGTTTAATGATGCGATTGCGCAGGATGACAGCCAGGCAGGCCCGCCATCGGGTGGGGGCAGCATGCGAGAGACGGTCTCTCGCTGGCTCAATAATCCAGGTTGGGGCTGGGATGAGTATGTGGAAACGCGCACGCGCTATGTTATCGACATTGCGCAGCTACATGACAAATTTAAGCAACATATTGAACAGTTTTGTGAACAAATACGTAAAGCTTTGTCCGCGCAGGTCGATGTCTCTGTTACGGCAGGAATGGCAACGTTCTTTGCAGAATTTTCGTTGTGCCTGACCGGGTTACAGGAAAGCTTGCGTGATAGCCTCGCAGTGCGTCAACAGAATGAGCATTCTACCCGAGCGCTCTGCCAGCTGTTGAAGCAAAGTATCACTACTGCGACGTGGATACAGGAAGATACCCGACTGTTACGCGATGATATTCAAACTCTATTCGCGGCAGAGCAACCATGACAACACCACTACTGGACGGCCCCGGGCGAACGCTGGAGTGTATTAATCCAAAATTTATGGTCGATCTGGTGCAGGGGGGAGACGCGGCGCGTCATCCTCACCTGGGACCACAACAGCTTCAGTTTCGCGAGCGTTTGACTCAGGAAATCATGACGCATACCCGGCTACGCCCCTGGGCGATGGCGGGTATGCTCAATGAAAATGCAGCGCTGCGCCTGGGGCTGGCGGAAAAACTGGCCGGCATGCTGGATCCGGGTCATCTGGCGCTGACGCTGATGGCAGAGAAGCTGATTGCTTTGCGCCAGCAGACGAACCCGCGCGCCCCGCAATCGCCCGGGCTGATGCAGCAGTACGCTGAACTCGCCTCTCATTTTACCCAACGCGCAGCATATAAAGAAAAGGCGCTGACCCAGCGAGGGCTCACGGTGCAGGCGGGCGAGCACAGTGAGCAGATTTTTACCCGCTGGCGGGCCGGGCATTATGATGGCTGGTCGCTGGCCGGGCGCTGTTTTATCGTGCTGGAAGAGCTTCGCTGGGGGGCATTTGGTGATGCATGCCGCCTCGCGAATGAAGATGTGGCGGCAATGCTTAAGGATAACCTGCGCAGCATGGCGGCTAACTATCTGGCGCAGGGCATTAATGCATCCCCCACGACCCGCCATTTCTATCACCAGTGGCTGACAACGCCTGCCTCTCCGGGTTTAATCGATCATAAAGACATGCTGGGGTGGCTGGGGGACTGGTGTCAGGCGGATCAACATCCGGTGAGCTGGTCAGTCACGCAAAACTGGCAGACCGTCGCGCTGGGTATGCCAAGGCTCTGTTCGGCAAAACGGCTGGTGGACGCGATGGTGGAAGAGATTTTTGGGTAAACTCCGCACCCTAACCCTCTCCCCGTGTACGGTCTGGGGACATGGTAGACAGGTGTTCGGGGACATGGTGAACACTTTTTAACATCCTTTACCCATGGTGATCGACTTTTTCCTCAGGTCGATCACCCCCACTTTCGTGCTGTACCACCACACCTCGTAGCTGCCGTCTTCCCGCATCTCCTTCAGCCCGACCCGTTCTCCCCTGAACGCCTTGCCTGCGCTCAGACTTACCCCTTTCACGCTCAGCTTTCCGCTGATATCCACCTTCCTGACCATCACGCCCTCGTCGTATTCCGGGGGCGTTGTGTTGCCGCTGTACTGCCGCGCTGACGGCTGATACCGCGAGCCCGGTACCGCCATATCCAGCGCCTCGTGCGGGCGTTCAAGGTTGTACACCGTGCGCCAGTGGTCGAAGGCGCGCTGCAGCTCACCGCTGTCTGCGAACCATTTTCCCTGCAGCACTTCCGCCTTCAGGCTGCGGTGAAAACGCTCCAGCTTGCCCTGCGTCTGCGGATGATAAGGCCGGGAGTGCCCCACCCGGATACCGTGGCGCATCAGCCACAGCTCCAGCGCCGTCCAGGTGCCGGTGGTGTCGCCCCACGGTGAGCCGTTATCCATCGTCATCCGGTCCGGCAGGCCGTAACGCTCAAACACGCTGACAAGCTGCTGCTGCACGGTCTCGCGGCGTTCATCAGTACAGTGCGCCAGGCACAGGGAAAAACGGGAGTGGTCGTCCAGCAGGGTGAGCGGATGGCAGCGGCCGCCGCCAAAGGGAAAGTGGCCCTTAAAATCCATCTGCCAGAGGCGGTTCGGCGCATCATGTTCGAACCGTCCCGTGGGGGAAATACCCGGTGAAGCGCCCGGCAGCAGGCCATGGCGGGCCATCAGGTTATGGACGGTGCTGAAGGCGGGCATGCGGTGCCCCCGGTCCTCGAGCCAGCGCTTTATCTTGCGGGCTCCCCAGCGTTCATGGCGGTCATGTGCCATGCGCAGCAGGGCGGTGATGTCGTCAGATGAGCGGTTCGGGGAATGGTGCGGTATACGGGGCCGGTCCTGAAGGCCGGCGGCACCTTTCTCCGCCCAGCGGCGAAGCCACTTGTAGGCGGTGGCAGGTGAAATGCCGTAGTGACGGCAGAGGGAACGGATGTTCGCCCCGTCCTGCGAGGCGAACAAAACAAACTCGGTACGTAATGACATGGTATCTCTCGCATCCCAGGGCATAAGCGACTCCATAAACGGGTTCTTATGCCTTAGTTGTAAGTGTCTACCATGTCCCCGAACAAGTGTTCACTATGTCCCCGGACCGTACACCCCGTAGGGAAGAGGGTATGGTTTGGTGGGATGTGTTAATGATTCATTTCTATTGGTTTAGGCTCAGGCTGGGTCTCTGGCATATTCCCGTAGCGTTTCGCATACAGCGCCGTGATGATGGGGACCAGTATCGCGGTGACAATCACGCTCGCGGCAACCAGCGCCGTCGCTGAAGCGGCCACCGGTTCGAAGGCCGGGTTAATTTGGGCAATAATCACCGGGTTTGCGACGGCTGCGCCCGCGGCTGAAGAGGCGGCGACGCCGGCCGTGCCGTTTCCTCCTCCGATTACGCGGTCGGCAATAATCAGCGGAATACCGGTGATGACGATCACGGCGACACCCAGCACAATACCCAGCAGGCCGGTATCGAGAATGACCTTCAGGTTGATGGTGTTCCCCAGTGCGAAACCGAAGAACGGGATCAGCACCGGCGTGGCTTTGCTAAAGAAATCACGCAGATCGTGATCGAGATTGCCAAGGGCGAAACCGATCAGGAAGGGCAGGATCGCGCCGACAAAGTGGTGAGGTTCAAACGAGGCCAGGCCAGCAGACCCCAGGATCAGCATCGTCATCAGCGGGCCGGACTCCAGAGACATCAACACAAATGCGCCGGACTCTTCTTTCGTCCCGTACTGGTTCATCAGGCTGGCGTACAATCCGCCGTTGGTCATATCCATCGCCGAGACAATCGCCAGGACCGATAATCCCGCGAAGAACCCGGTCTGAATTCCATCCTCCGGAATGAACATTGCACATATCATTGCTACCGCCCAGGCTACGGCTATTTTGGTTATCACCAGCGTGCCGGATTTGCGTATTACAGTACCCGTTGCCCGCAAATTAATAGATGCGCCGATACAAAAAAACCAGACGGCAAGAATGGGAACCGTGCCTGTTATCATGCCTTTTGTGAAACCGCCAAAATAAGCTCCGGTATCGGGAGCAAGGGTATTCAGGATCGCGCCCAGCACCAGCGGAACCAGCATCATACCGCCAGGTATGCGTTCTATCGTGGCTTTAATCTTCATGGACAAACCTCACATCGGGTCCCGCAGGACGGGTGATAGCTGTTAAAAATTAGTCAATAAATTCAATTGATTGCTCGTATTGCTTGCGGTCTTTTTTCGATAACTCTGCAACATAATTAAATGTGTGCTCCCGATTAAACTGATTCAGAAACACCTTAAACGCTGAATTCGGATTTATCATCCGATCATTGGAATAGTGATTCAATGAAAATAAAACATCGTTTTAGTTATCCGTGTCACATATTCAATGTAAAACTTGAGGACGGTTCCTGTTGGTGGGAATTTATGTAAAGCCGATGTGAATTAACGTGGTTTGTTTTTCTGTTAGGAAAGAATTAATGACGCGCGTGAGGATGATCTTTAGGCAGATTAAGGAAGTGCTTATTGGCACTCCTTGACAAAAATTTGCCTGAGCTGACCTGACGCGAAAATATGTGTGAAGTTGATCACAAATATAAACGCTGGTAGGGTAAAAAGGTCATTAACTGCCCAGGCAGGCGTCAACAGGTTCGGTTGTATCGACGTAAAACGTCAATGTAAGTAAACCTGCTACGCTTGAATAAGGCGATTCGCATGGAGCGGATCCCATGGTTCACAGAACGCTAACTGGACTGTGAAACAGACAGGGCCGAGTCAACGAGGATAGCTATGCTAAGAAGGAAAAAGATTAAACCCATCACGCTTCGCGACGTCACCATTATTGATGACGCAAAGCTGCGTAAAGCCATTACCGCAGCCTCGCTCGGTAATGCGATGGAATGGTTCGATTTTGGTGTCTACGGCTTTGTGGCCTATGCGTTAGGTAAAGTGTTTTTCCCCGGGGCCGATCCCAGCCTGCAGATGATTGCCGCACTGGGTACGTTCTCCGTTCCCTTCCTGATTCGCCCGCTGGGCGGTCTATTCTTCGGTATGCTCGGCGATAAATATGGTCGTCAGAAGATCCTGGCCATCACCATCGTCATTATGTCGATCAGTACATTCTGTATCGGCCTCATACCGTCTTACGCCACCATCGGCATTTGGGCACCCATTCTCCTGCTGATTTGTAAGATGGCGCAGGGCTTCTCCGTGGGCGGTGAATATACCGGTGCCTCGATCTTCGTTGCCGAGTATTCCCCGGACCGTAAGCGCGGTTTTATGGGGAGCTGGCTGGACTTTGGCTCGATTGCCGGGTTTGTTATGGGCGCGGGCGTAGTGGTGCTGATTTCAACCGTGGTGGGCGAAGATAACTTCCTCGACTGGGGCTGGCGTATCCCGTTCTTCCTGGCATTGCCGCTGGGGATTATTGGTCTCTACCTGCGTCATGCGCTTGAGGAGACGCCCGCGTTCCAGCAGCACGTCGAAAAACTGGAACAGGGTGACCGCGAAGGGCTGCAGGATGGTCCGAAGGTGTCGTTCAAAGAGATTGCCACTAAGCACTGGCGCAGCCTGCTGACCTGTATTGGCCTGGTGATTTCGACCAACGTGACCTACTACATGCTGTTGACCTACATGCCGAGCTATCTGTCGCATAACCTGCACTACTCGGAAGATCACGGTGTGCTGATTATTATCGCCATCATGGTCGGTATGCTGTTTGTGCAGCCGATTATGGGCCTGTTGAGCGACCGTTTTGGCCGTCGACCGTTCATTATTCTGGGAAGCGTTGCGCTGTTTGCTCTGGCCATTCCGGCATTTATTCTGATCAACAGTAATGTGCTGGGGCTGATTTTTGCCGGTCTGCTGCTGCTGGCGGTGATCCTTAACTGCTTTATCGGGGTGATGGCCTCAACGTTGCCCGCGATGTTCCCGACGCATATTCGCTACAGTGCGCTGGCCGCGGCCTTTAACATCTCGGTGCTGATTGCCGGTCTGACCCCGACGCTTGCCGCCTCGCTGGTAGAGAGCACGCAGAACCTGATGATGCCGGCTTATTACCTGATGGTGATCGCGGTGATTGGTTTAATTACCGGTATTACCATGAAGGAGACGGCGAACCGTCCTCTGAAAGGTGCAACGCCTGCGGCGTCTGATATCCAGGAAGCGAAAGAGATCCTGCGTGAGCACTACGACAACGTAGAGCAGAAGATTGAGGATATTGACGCAGAAATTGAAGAGCTGCAGAAAAAACGCTCCCGACTGGTGGACCAGCATCCACGCATCAACGAGTAATAAAGAAACCCGCCAACGGCGGGTTTTCTTTTATTAGCATCCAGCAGCGATGTAGTCGCCATTGGCGCTGATGGGGATCACCGTCAGGAACAGCACCGTTGCGAACAGGATCAGGACTATCCCTCCGGCTATTTTGACTGCCGGTACGAGCCATCTTAATGAGGCGCTTTCTCCGAACCAGCTCACCGTGCGCTCGCGGGCGTAGCGTACTGCCAGTGAAAGCCCCACGATAGAGAGCGCGGTTCCCAAAGACATGGTCATGACTGCGGCCACCCCCCAGGTGACAATGCCCAGCGCGTTCGAAAACATCAGGATCATGATCGCCCCGCTGCACGGGCGTGCGCCAATCGCCAGAATGACGCCCAGGCGCGTTTTCCAGTCGCCTTGTGTCAGGTTTGCCCCCACGCCATGATGACCGCAGCCACAGTGTTCATCG
This sequence comes from Enterobacter asburiae, assembly GCF_024599655.1. NCBI lineage: Bacteria > Pseudomonadati > Pseudomonadota > Gammaproteobacteria > Enterobacterales > Enterobacteriaceae > Enterobacter > Enterobacter asburiae. The sequence continues at coordinate 4,490,712 of NZ_CP102247.1, read as the reverse complement.
TGCTGATGAAGCGGCTTGATGGCTGAGATCGTTAACCTGTGTGGACGCAGGCTCTTCAGCGCCTGATAAATAACAAACGCGCCAAAAGCGCCAATAAGCACTGCGCTTATCTTCTCCACGTACCAGCGGCTGGTACTGATATCCCCTGAGGCGAGGTTAAACCCCACCGCCAGAATAAAGACAAACAGAATGGCGCTCACGCCCTGCATCAGGCTACCCAGGAAGGGGACGACCCGGGCGGCCAGCTCGCTTTCCTTATTGGTGGTCAGATAGGTCGTCACAATGAATTTTCCGTGCCCGGGTCCGATGGCGTGAAGGACACCATAAAGGAAAGCCCCCGTTAACAGCCATAATCCGCCGCTGTACTGGTGGTTATTAAGCTGCAGCAGATACATCACCAGATAACGGTGCAGCGTAATTTGTGTGGCGAGACACCACTGGATAAAAGCGTTCCAGTGCGCATGCAGGGTAAAACCGGCAAAGAGGATTGCCAGCAGCATCACTCCTGCAGTAGGGAGACGCCAGTCACGGGCAAGGCGTTGTGTGGTCATGAGGATGGGCCTGCACAGAGGAGAGTATTTGCCGCTAGTATAGTTGATCTTCCCGTTCAATTCGTAGGATCGCATCGCGATCCGCTCATGATTGTGGATAACTTTGTGCATAAAAGGGTATAAGGCGGGGTTTTGCTGTGGAATGCAGCAGTCAGTCATTTTTCTGTCATTTAGCGGTTGCGGCCTGCTGAGAACTCCCTATAATGCGCCTCCATCGACACGGCGGATGTGAATCACTTCACACAACAAGCGGTTCGGTTGAAGAGAAAAAATCCTGAAATAACGGGTTGACTCTGAAAGAGGAAAGCGTAATATACGCCACCTCGCAACGGTGAGCGAAAGCCGCGTTGCACTGCTCTTTAACAATTTATCAGACAATCTGTGTGGGCACTCAAAGTGACATGGATTCTTAATGTCTTCGGACAATAAATGAATACCAAGTCTCTGAGTGAACATACGTAATTCATTACGAAGTTTAATTCACGAGCATCAAACTTAAATTGAAGAGTTTGATCATGGCTCAGATTGAACGCTGGCGGCAGGCCTAACACATGCAAGTCGAGCGGTAGCACAGGGAGCTTGCTCCTGGGTGACGAGCGGCGGACGGGTGAGTAATGTCTGGGAAACTGCCTGATGGAGGGGGATAACTACTGGAAACGGTAGCTAATACCGCATAACGTCGCAAGACCAAAGAGGGGGACCTTCGGGCCTCTTGCCATCAGATGTGCCCAGATGGGATTAGCTAGTAGGTGGGGTAACGGCTCACCTAGGCGACGATCCCTAGCTGGTCTGAGAGGATGACCAGCCACACTGGAACTGAGACACGGTCCAGACTCCTACGGGAGGCAGCAGTGGGGAATATTGCACAATGGGCGCAAGCCTGATGCAGCCATGCCGCGTGTATGAAGAAGGCCTTCGGGTTGTAAAGTACTTTCAGCGGGGAGGAAGGTGTTGAGGTTAATAACCTCAGCAATTGACGTTACCCGCAGAAGAAGCACCGGCTAACTCCGTGCCAGCAGCCGCGGTAATACGGAGGGTGCAAGCGTTAATCGGAATTACTGGGCGTAAAGCGCACGCAGGCGGTCTGTCAAGTCGGATGTGAAATCCCCGGGCTCAACCTGGGAACTGCATTCGAAACTGGCAGGCTAGAGTCTTGTAGAGGGGGGTAGAATTCCAGGTGTAGCGGTGAAATGCGTAGAGATCTGGAGGAATACCGGTGGCGAAGGCGGCCCCCTGGACAAAGACTGACGCTCAGGTGCGAAAGCGTGGGGAGCAAACAGGATTAGATACCCTGGTAGTCCACGCCGTAAACGATGTCGACTTGGAGGTTGTGCCCTTGAGGCGTGGCTTCCGGAGCTAACGCGTTAAGTCGACCGCCTGGGGAGTACGGCCGCAAGGTTAAAACTCAAATGAATTGACGGGGGCCCGCACAAGCGGTGGAGCATGTGGTTTAATTCGATGCAACGCGAAGAACCTTACCTACTCTTGACATCCAGAGAACTTTCCAGAGATGGATTGGTGCCTTCGGGAACTCTGAGACAGGTGCTGCATGGCTGTCGTCAGCTCGTGTTGTGAAATGTTGGGTTAAGTCCCGCAACGAGCGCAACCCTTATCCTTTGTTGCCAGCGGTCCGGCCGGGAACTCAAAGGAGACTGCCAGTGATAAACTGGAGGAAGGTGGGGATGACGTCAAGTCATCATGGCCCTTACGAGTAGGGCTACACACGTGCTACAATGGCGCATACAAAGAGAAGCGACCTCGCGAGAGCAAGCGGACCTCATAAAGTGCGTCGTAGTCCGGATTGGAGTCTGCAACTCGACTCCATGAAGTCGGAATCGCTAGTAATCGTAGATCAGAATGCTACGGTGAATACGTTCCCGGGCCTTGTACACACCGCCCGTCACACCATGGGAGTGGGTTGCAAAAGAAGTAGGTAGCTTAACCTTCGGGAGGGCGCTTACCACTTTGTGATTCATGACTGGGGTGAAGTCGTAACAAGGTAACCGTAGGGGAACCTGCGGTTGGATCACCTCCTTACCTTAAAGAACCTGCCTTTGTAGTGCTCACACAGATTGTCTGATGAAAAGTAAATAGCAAGGCGTCTTGCGATTGAGACTTCAGTGTCCCCTTCGTCTAGAGGCCCAGGACACCGCCCTTTCACGGCGGTAACAGGGGTTCGAATCCCCTAGGGGACGCCACTTGCTGGTTCGTGAGTGAAAGTCACCTGCCTCAGTATCTCAAAACTCATCTTCGGGTGACGTTTGAGATATTTGCTCTTTAAAAATCTGGATCAAGCTGAAAATTGAAACGACACACATGTTATGTGTGTTCGAGTCTCTCAAATTTTCGCAAGTCGATGGTGAATCGAAAGAAACATCTTCGGGTTGTGAGGTTAAGCGACTAAGCGTACACGGTGGATGCCCTGGCAGTCAGAGGCGATGAAGGACGTGCTAATCTGCGAAAAGCGCCGGCGAGGTGATATGAACCTTTGACCCGGCGATGTCCGAATGGGGAAACCCAGTGTGTTCCGACACACTATCGTTAACTGAATACATAGGTTAACGAGGCGAACCGGGGGAACTGAAACATCTAAGTACCCCGAGGAAAAGAAATCAACCGAGATTCCCCCAGTAGCGGCGAGCGAACGGGGAGCAGCCCAGAGTCTGAATCAGCTTGTGTGTTAGTGGAACGGTCTGGAAAGTCCGGCGATACAGGGTGATAGCCCCGTACACGAAAGCACACAGGTTGTGAACTCGAAGAGTAGGGCGGGACACGTGGTATCCTGTCTGAATATGGGGGGACCATCCTCCAAGGCTAAATACTCCTGACTGACCGATAGTGAACCAGTACCGTGAGGGAAAGGCGAAAAGAACCCCGGCGAGGGGAGTGAAAAAGAACCTGAAACCGTGTACGTACAAGCAGTGGGAGCACCTTCGTGGTGTGACTGCGTACCTTTTGTATAATGGGTCAGCGACTTATATTCTGTAGCAAGGTTAACCGTATAGGGGAGCCGAAGGGAAACCGAGTCTTAACTGGGCGTTAAGTTGCAGGGTATAGACCCGAAACCCGGTGATCTAGCCATGGGCAGGTTGAAGGTTGGGTAACACTAACTGGAGGACCGAACCGACTAATGTTGAAAAATTAGCGGATGACTTGTGGCTGGGGGTGAAAGGCCAATCAAACCGGGAGATAGCTGGTTCTCCCCGAAAGCTATTTAGGTAGCGCCTCGTGAATTCATCTTCGGGGGTAGAGCACTGTTTCGGCTAGGGGGCCATCCCGGCTTACCAACCCGATGCAAACTACGAATACCGAAGAATGTTATCACGGGAGACACACGGCGGGTGCTAACGTCCGTCGTGAAGAGGGAAACAACCCAGACCGCCAGCTAAGGTCCCAAAGTCATGGTTAAGTGGGAAACGATGTGGGAAGGCACAGACAGCCAGGATGTTGGCTTAGAAGCAGCCATCATTTAAAGAAAGCGTAATAGCTCACTGGTCGAGTCGGCCTGCGCGGAAGATGTAACGGGGCTAAACCATGCACCGAAGCTGCGGCAGCGACGCTTATGCGTTGTTGGGTAGGGGAGCGTTCTGTAAGCCGTTGAAGGTGTGCTGTGAGGCATGCTGGAGGTATCAGAAGTGCGAATGCTGACATAAGTAACGATAATGCGGGTGAAAAGCCCGCACGCCGGAAGACCAAGGGTTCCTGTCCAACGTTAATCGGGGCAGGGTGAGTCGACCCCTAAGGCGAGGCCGAAAGGCGTAGTCGATGGGAAACAGGTTAATATTCCTGTACTTGGTGTTACTGCGAAGGGGGGACGGAGAAGGCTATGTTAGCCGGGCGACGGTTGTCCCGGTTTAAGCATGTAGGCGGGAGTTTTAGGTAAATCCGGAACTCTTCTAACGCTGAGGTGTGATGACGAGGCACTACGGTGCTGAAGTAACAAATGCCCTGCTTCCAGGAAAAGCCTCTAAGCATCAGGTAACATCAAATCGTACCCCAAACCGACACAGGTGGTCAGGTAGAGAATACCAAGGCGCTTGAGAGAACTCGGGTGAAGGAACTAGGCAAAATGGTGCCGTAACTTCGGGAGAAGGCACGCTGATATGTAGGTGAAGCCCCTGCGGGTGGAGCTGAAATCAGTCGAAGATACCAGCTGGCTGCAACTGTTTATTAAAAACACAGCACTGTGCAAACACGAAAGTGGACGTATACGGTGTGACGCCTGCCCGGTGCCGGAAGGTTAATTGATGGGGTTAGCGGCAACGCGAAGCTCTTGATCGAAGCCCCGGTAAACGGCGGCCGTAACTATAACGGTCCTAAGGTAGCGAAATTCCTTGTCGGGTAAGTTCCGACCTGCACGAATGGCGTAATGATGGCCAGGCTGTCTCCACCCGAGACTCAGTGAAATTGAACTCGCTGTGAAGATGCAGTGTACCCGCGGCAAGACGGAAAGACCCCGTGAACCTTTACTATAGCTTGACACTGAACACTGGTCCTTGATGTGTAGGATAGGTGGGAGGCTTTGAAGCGTGGACGCCAGTCTGCGTGGAGCCAACCTTGAAATACCACCCTTTAATGGCTGGTGTTCTAACGTAGACCCGTAATCCGGGTTGCGGACAGTGTCTGGTGGGTAGTTTGACTGGGGCGGTCTCCTCCCAAAGAGTAACGGAGGAGCACGAAGGTTAGCTAATCCTGGTCGGACATCAGGAGGTTAGTGCAATGGCATAAGCTAGCTTGACTGCGAGAGTGACGGCTCGAGCAGGTGCGAAAGCAGGTCATAGTGATCCGGTGGTTCTGAATGGAAGGGCCATCGCTCAACGGATAAAAGGTACTCCGGGGATAACAGGCTGATACCGCCCAAGAGTTCATATCGACGGCGGTGTTTGGCACCTCGATGTCGGCTCATCACATCCTGGGGCTGAAGTAGGTCCCAAGGGTATGGCTGTTCGCCATTTAAAGTGGTACGCGAGCTGGGTTTAGAACGTCGTGAGACAGTTCGGTCCCTATCTGCCGTGGGCGCTGGAGAATTGAGGGGGGCTGCTCCTAGTACGAGAGGACCGGAGTGGACGCATCACTGGTGTTCGGGTTGTCATGCCAATGGCATTGCCCGGTAGCTAAATGCGGAAAAGATAAGTGCTGAAAGCATCTAAGCACGAAACTTGCCCCGAGATGAGTTCTCCCTGACCCTTTAAGGGTCCTGAAGGAACGTTGAAGACTACGACGTTGATAGGTCGGGTGTGTAAGCGCAGCGATGCGTTGAGCTAACCGATACTAATGAACCGTGAGGCTTAACCTTACAACGCCGAAGCTGTTTCGGCGAAGAGACAGAAGATTTTCAGCTTTGATACAGATTTAACAGAATTTGCCTGGCGGCTTTAGCGCGGTGGTCCCACCTGACCCCATGCCGAACTCAGAAGTGAAACGCCGTAGCGCCGATGGTAGTGTGGGGTCTCCCCATGTGAGAGTAGGGAACTGCCAGGCATCAATTAGAAGAACCCCGTACCGTAAGGTGCGGGGTTTTTTGCTTTGTGCGTACAAAAAACCAGTAGCGCTGCGGGCTTAGTAGGCCGGATAAGGCAAAGCCGCCATCCGGCAACGCAGGCCGCACGATCCCACGATAAAAAGAAACAAGAATACAAAGAAGGGATTTATAAACGCAGAAAAGCAAAAACCCAGCCATAGGCTGGGTTCTTTAAATAGTGGTGCCCGGACTCGGAATCGAACCAAGGACACGGGGATTTTCAATCCCCTGCTCTACCGACTGAGCTATCCGGGCAACGGAGCGCATTAAACCGCAATCACGCCCGATCGTCAACATTATTTCGGGAAAAGCTGTTCAACTGCTTAAGTTTGCGGCAATCTGTCCGCTTTCGCCGCGAAAATGCACAAATCTTCCAGACAGTACCTGTGTGATACGGCAATGCTGAGAGTAAGAGGAGGGCAGTATGACGAATGACTGGCTTGAACTGCGTCAGCATGCAGATACGGGTATTGAGACGATTAAAGCGCATTTCGAAGGGCATGCCTTTGATCCGCACTGGCACGATAGCTATCTGGTAGGGATAACCCTCTCCGGCACGCAGCAGTTTCATTGCCGCCGTGAGCGTCATCGTAGCCAGCCGGGCGACGCATTTCTCCTCGAGCCTGGAGAAATTCACGACGGAGATGCGCCTGTAGAGGGCGGTTTTACCTATCTGACCTTCTATCTTGATGAGCGCTGGCTTACCCATGCGCTACAGGGGCTCTACGAATCGACTCCCGGGAGTTATTCACTCCACTTTGCCCAAACGCTGACGCGGGAGCCGCAGCTGGTGTGCGCTATCGGTGAGACATTCTCTACCCTGCATAATGACGAGATGAAAATCGTTCAGCAGAGCACAATGGATAATCTGCTCTCCCGGATCACCGCCCATTGTCACTGGCGTAAGAAACTGCCGTCGCAGTTACAAAGCGCTGCCGTGGCGCATCGTGCGCGCGACTTTCTCTATGCCCATATCGGTGAGAACGTGGGGCTGTCAGACCTTGCGCGCGAGACGGGCACGGATCGCTTTACCCTGACGCGCTGTTTCAAGCGTGAGTTCAACCTGGCGCCCCACGCATGGCTTATTCAGCTGCGTCTGGCAAAGGCTCGACAGCTGCTGGCGCGCGGTGACCAGCCCGTTGATGTGGCTGCCGCAGTGGGTTTTGCCGATCAAAGCCATTTGGGGCGTTGGTTTCAGCGGGCTTACCGTATCTCTCCTGCACACTACCGCCGGTTGTGCACAAACCTTCCAGACGTTTCCAAAAAATAACGGCACATTCATGGCTCTAATAAAAAGGAGCCACCTGTGAGTTTGATACCCTTTCTGTTGTTCGCATTTGTCGCCTCCATTACGCCGGGGCCAACCAATATCCTGGTGCTGACGAACAGCCAGCACTTTGGCGTAAAAAATACCGTACCTGCTATTCTGGGCGGGTGTATCGCGGCCAGTGCGATCGTGCTGGTATCAGGCGCGGGCGCAGGAGAAGTGCTGCGTCAGTATCCTCTGATACGTCAGATAATGAGCTGGGCAGGCGTGCTGTGGCTAAGCTGGATGAGCTGGCAGCTGTTTCGCGCCCCGGCTGCTCGTCTTTCCGCTGAGAACCGTAGCCGATTCACCGCTCAGGCAGCGGCGCTGCTGCAGATCGTGAACCCGAAAACCTGGATGATGGCGCTGGCCGTCGTCAGTCTGTTTGCCCCGGCTGGCGACCATGCATTGCGGGATATTGCGCTAATGGCGCTATGGTTTCTGCTGATCTCAATCGTCTGTTTGATGTGCTGGGCGTGGTTGGGTAAAGCGGTGAACCGAATTTTTCGCACCACCGTGGCGATGGTGCGGTTTCAGCGCCTGATGGCGCTGTGTCTTCTCGTCTCTGCCTGGGCGGGCATCCTGGCTTAGGTCAGTGCTCCGCCCATACGACACTGAGCAAATCGCAAAATATCTTCCGCCAGACGGTGTGCCGTATCCACATCGGCCTGGCTACGGTTCACCAGCATGCGGCTAAGGCAACCTTCCAGCACCAGCTCCATCTGCTTCGCCACCATCGCCGGGTCATCGACTTCCAGCGTGGTCAGCAGCTCGTGGGTGAAGTCATGCGCCGCCCGTTTTTGCTGCTCCGCCAACTGGTGGATAGGATGGCCTGGGTCGGGAAAATAAGTGCAGGCGGCGATGAATAGACAACCCGGGTACCGGTTGTTGCTGACGCATTCCGTCAGGGCGGTATAGCGCGCCAGAAGCTTTTGCTCCGAGGTCAGTTCTTCATTCAGCATCAGTTGCCTGCGCCAGATATCAACCTGCTGGCTGAGATAGCGCAGGGCATCATAGAGTAGCGCCTCTTTATCCGGCCAGAAGCGCTTAAGTTCATCCAGGGGATAATCGATACGGTCGGCTACCATCTCAAGCGTGGTGCTGGCGATCCCTTGAATCTCAAGTAGTTGCAGGGCTTGTCCCAGTACGTCTTCACGTTGCACGGTTATCTCCTCCGCTATTCCCAACGGTTTGTCCCGTTTAAAGTGTTGTTTACGGTTGGCGATTGCGCAAATGCGCGCTAAATGCCGCCGCATCCATAAACCCGGTTACACGCTGTTCTGGCTGCTCCTGGCCCTGTTGATTGAAGAACAGAATGGTTGGCAGCCCGAGCACGTTAAGCTGCTTCAGCAGAGCCTTATCCTGCGCATTATTGGCGGTCACGTTCGCCTGGAGCAAAACGGTCTCTTTCAGGGTGCTTTGCACCTGCGGATCGCTAAAGGTATATTTTTCAAACTCTTTGCAGGCGACACACCAGTCGGCATAGAGATCGAGCATCACCGGTTTGCCTTTTGCCTCTGCCAGGGCGCTGTTGAGTTCATCCACGTTTTTAATCTGGGTGAAGTTCAGATGCGCTTGCGTCTGACCCACCGGTGTGCCGAACGCCCAGTCCTGCAGAGGGCGTACGCTCACCAGCGCGGCAGCGAGCAGAAGGATTTGCACCAGGCGCATCCATGGCTGTTTCGCCCCCAGGCTGACGATAAACGCCCAGGCAAAGAATGCTACGCCAAGCATCGCCCACAGGCGCAAGCCCCAGACATCGCCGATGATACGCTCAAGGAGGAACACCGGCAGCGCGAGGATGACAAAGCCAAACGCGGTTTTCACCGTCTCCATCCACGGGCCGCTCTTCGGCAGCAGTCGATTGCCGAAAACCGTGACCAGAATCAGCGGCAGGCCCATGCCCAGGGCATACAGGTACAACGTTCCGCCGCCGAGCCACATATTGCCGCTCTGGGCGATATAGAGCAGGATGGCGCTCAGCGGTGCGGTGGTGCAAGGGGAACAAATCAAACCGGCGATGGCTCCCATCGCGAATACCCCACCCGCCGAGCCACCCTGCTGGCGGTTACTCATCAGCGTTAAGCGAGTCTGCAAAGCCGAGGGTAACTGCAGGGTAAACAGGCCGAACATCGACAGTGCCAGCAGGATGAAGACCACCGACAGGCCAATAAGGACGTAAGGATGCTGCAGCGCGGCCTGGAACTGTAACCCGGCAGCGGCAACCACAAGGCCAAGGGCTGTGTAGGTCAACGCCATGCCCTGCACATAAATAAAGGCCAACAGCAGGGCGCGTGCGGTGGAAAGCCGTTGCTTACCGCCCAGCACGATACCAGAGATGAGCGGATACATCGGCAGCACGCACGGCGTAAAGGCAATGCCGATACCGATCAGCAAGGCCCAAAGCGCTGAGAACGGAAGGTCTGACGCGGCTTCGCCTTCTCCTTCACCCCTCACCCTGGCCCTCTCCCCTGAGGGGAGAGGGGGAATAGCGGCGGCGGCTTTCACTTCGCTGAGCGGAACGACCTTCGTTTCCGGCGGATAGCAGAATCCCGCGTCGGCGCAGCCCTGATACGTCACCGTCAGCGTTGCGCCTTTATCGGCCTGATTCACCGTAACGGGGACGCTTAGGCGCTGGCGATAGATCTCACTCTTGCCGTAGAACTCGTCCTCGTGCCACTCGCCAGCGGGCATCTGCAGTGTGCCCACGTTTGCCTGGGCAGGGGTAATGCTCACCTGCTTGCGATAGAGGTAATAGCCCTCTTTCACCTGCCAGGTAAGACTGAGATCGTGCTGGTTTTGCTGAAAGTCGAAAACGAAAGCCTGGTCGGCAGGAATAAAGTTCGAACGGCCGGGCGCGTCAAACAACCCGGCAAAAGCTGACGTGCTGCACAGCAGCAGGATCAGCGTAAGGAAGCGTTGAGCCATGAGAGATAGTCGTTATCGCCATGAACCACTGGCAAGACCAGCAGTTCCGGGGTTTGGTAAGGATGATGAGATTTGAGGCAGTCCAGGAGAGCCTGCTGATTCGCCAGATTAGTTTTGAGCAACATCTGGACTTCGTACTCCTGCTCCAGCTTGCCTTCCCAGTAATAAAGGGAGGTGGCACCGGGGAGGAGCGTCACGCAGGCAGCCAGTTTTTCGGCCAGCACTTTAGCGGCGAGATCCTGGGCAGAGGCTTCATCAGGGGCGGTACACAGTACGACAACAGCATCAGGCGTGTTCACAAGTCGACCTCCTCATCACGAAAGGCTTCACTATATCACGCAAGGCGGTTGGTCATTAATGAAACGGGCCGCAGAGCGGCCCGATTTTAACTATTTTTACAACCACTCACCGTTTACAGCACCACGCCGCCAATGATAAAGCCGAGGATCACGCAAAGTGAAATGGCGACCACGCCCGGGATCAGGAACGCGTGGTTAAACACATACTTACCGATACGGGTTGAGCCGGTGTCGTCCATCTCCACCGCCGCCAGCAGGGTTGGGTAGGTTGGCAGAACGAACAGGGCAGAAACCGCCGCGAAAGAGGCAATCGCCGTCAGCGGGGTAACGCCCAGCATCAGTGCCGCAGGCATCAGCGCTTTGGTGGTCGCCGCTTGAGAGTAAAGCAGGGTAGCGGCAAAGAACAGCACCACCGCCAGCAGCCACGGGTAGTTGTGCAGCAGGTCGCCGGCTACGGTCTGAATGTCGCTGATGTGCGCTTTCACGAAGGTATCACCAAGCCAGGCTACACCGAGGACGCACACGCAGGCGCTCATACCCGATTTGAAGGTGCTGGCGTTCAGCACTTCGCTGGTATCAATTTTACAGGTGATGCTAATCAGCGTCGCGATGGTCAGCATAAACACCACAATCGCTTCGTTACGCGGCAGGACCGGGTTCTGGATCAGCCCCACGGTATCGCTGATAGCGGTCGCGTAGAACATGACGGCGACAATACCGATCAGGAACAGCAGCACGGAGCGTTTTGCGTGCGGCTTCAGCTCGAAGACCTGGCTGCCGCGCAGGCTCACTTCACCTTTTGCCAGACGTTCCTGATACACCGGATCGTCTTTCAGCTCAGCGCCGAGGAAGTTACACAGCACGGCAGTGATCATCACCGCAATCAGCGTCACCGGGATACAGATCGCCAGCAGCGTCAGGTAGCTCACGCCCATCGGCTCAAGGATACCGGCGAAGAAGACCACCGCAGCGGAAATCGGCGAGGCGGTAATCGCAATCTGGGACGCGACGACGGCAATAGAGAGCGGACGAGACGGGCGGATACCTTGCTCTTTCGCCACTTCGGTAATCACCGGCAGCGTAGAAAAGGCGGTGTGGCCCGTACCGGCGAGAATGGTCATAAACCAGGTCACCAGCGGGGCAAGGAAGGTGATGTATTTTGGATGGCGGCGCAGCATACGCTCCGCCAGGCTTACCAGATAGTCCATACCGCCTGCCACCTGCATGGCGGCGATAGCGGCAATAACCGCCATGATGATTTCGATAACGTCAAAAGGGATTGCGCCGGGTTTAATCTGAAAGATAAGGGTAAGAACAAGCACCCCGAGACCGCCGGCAAAACCGATGCCGATACCCCCGAGTCGTGCGCCCAAATAAATCGCCAACAAGACGATGACGAGTTCTGCTCCAAACATAAAGACCTGCCTTGCTTATTAACAAGTTGATATTGAATTGTTGTATTTAGGTAACGCCTAAAAAGAAAAAAGGCACGTCACAAGTGACGTGCCTTAAGAAGCCTAGCCTGAACGGTTACTGTTCGCTTTCATCGGTATATCGTTTCGCTTTATATGCCGGGTGCATCAGGTTCTGGGCCGAGAAGATATCGTCCAGCTCGGCTTCGGTCAACAGCCCGCGTTCCAGCACCACTTCACGTACGCTCTTACCGGTTTCGGCGCAAATCTTACCGACGATGTCACCGTTGTGGTGACCGATGAACGGGTTGAGGTAGGTGACGATCCCGATGGAGTTATAGACATAACCCTCACAGACTTCTTTATTCGCTGTGATGCCGTTAATGCATTTTTCCAGCAGGTTGTAGCAGGCGTTCGTCAGGATGTGGATAGATTCAAACATCGCCTGGCCAATCACTGGCTCCATCACGTTCAGCTGCAGCTGACCCGCTTCAGAGGCCATGGTCACGGTTGTATCGTTGCCGATGACTTTGAAGCAAACCTGGTTCACCACTTCTGGCACAACCGGGTTCACCTTGGCTGGCATGATGGACGAACCGGCCTGCAGTTCTGGCAGGTTGATTTCGTTCAGGCCAGCGCGCGGACCGGAAGAGAGCAGGCGCAGGTCGTTACAGATTTTGGACAGTTTCACTGCCAGACGTTTCAGGGCGCTGTGCACCATGACGTAGGCGCCGCAGTCGGACGTCGCTTCAATCAGGTCTTCTGCAGGCACAACCGGCAGGTTAGAGACTTCAGCCAGCTTCTGTACCGCCAGCTGCTGATAGCCGTCCGGGGTGTTCAGACGCGTACCGATGGCGGTTGCGCCCAGGTTCACTTCCAGCAGCAGCTCGGAGGTGCGCAGCAGGTTTTTAGTCTCTTCGTTAAGCAGCACGTTAAACGCGTGGAATTCCTGGCCGAGCGTCATCGGCACCGCGTCCTGCAGCTGGGTACGACCCATTTTCAGGATGTCCTGGAACTCAACCGCTTTACGCTGGAAGCCATCACCCAGCTGGTTGATCGCATCTACCAGTTTCACTACAGAGGCATACACCGCGATACGGAAGCCGGTAGGGTAGGCGTCGTTGGTGGACTGGCATTTGTTAACGTGGTCGTTCGGGTTCAGGTACTGGTATTCACCTTTCTGGTGACCCATCAGCTCCAGGCCAATGTTTGCCAGTACTTCGTTAGTGTTCATGTTGACGGAGGTGCCCGCGCCGCCCTGATAGACGTCAACCGGGAACTGGTCCATGCATTTGCCGTTGTTCAGCACTTCATCGCAGGCCGCGATAATCGCATTTGCCGCGCTTTTAGGAATGGTTTGCAGCTCTTTGTTGGCCAGTGCTGCGGCTTTCTTCACCATCACCATGCCACGGACAAACTCAGGGATGTCGCTGATTTTGCTGTTGCTGATGTAGAAGTTTTCAATCGCTCTCAGAGTGTGAACACCGTAGTAGGCATCCGCTGGAACTTCCCTGGTACCCAACAAGTCTTCTTCGATACGAATGTTGTTTAACATGTGAACCTTCTTTTCAAGCTGCCGATGGATTGTACTAAACACACAGTATATATGTGGTTTTGAATATTTTCTGGCCGACGATTATTCCCTCAATCAGCCAGATGCTCGAGATCATATGCTGATGATAGCGAATTGCCGTAAGCTGGATCACTTATTATCGAGCCGATTCCATGATAATTATTAATCTGTGAAATGGGTCACCGCTTTAATATTTCCAAAAAAAATATCCGTGCAAACTGATTGAATTTTCGCTAACCGTCACCATTTCTTACAAACGCGCGTCGCGAACACATTCAGACAGGGGCCCTACGGCCCTTGCCACACAGGAGATGCCAGTGCGCTGGATACCGTTTATTGCTTTCTTTCTCTATGTTTACATTGAGATTTCCATTTTCATCCAGGTTGCCCACGTGCTGGGCGTCCTGCTGACGCTGATTCTGGTGATTTTCACCTCCGTCATCGGCATGTCGCTGGTGCGTAATCAGGGTTTCAAAAATTTCCTGTTAATGCAGGAGAAGATGGCCGCAGGCGAAAGCCCGGCAGCGGAGATGATCAAAAGCGTATCGCTGATTATTGCGGGGCTGCTGCTCATCCTGCCGGGGTTCTTTACCGATTTCCTCGGCCTGTTGCTGCTGTTACCGCCGGTGCAGAAGCACCTGACCATGAAGCTGCTGCCGCATCTGCGTTTCAACCGCATGCCGGGTGGCGGGTTCAGTACCGGGCCGGGCGATACGTTTGAAGGGGAATACCAGCGTAAGGACGACCAGCGCGACCGGTTAGATCATAAGGACGATCGGTGATTTTTTTGCCCGGTAGCGCTTCGCTTACCGGGCCTCCCGATTCTGCCGTTTCGGCAAAAACAGCCACAGCCCTGCCAGCATGACAATCGCGTACAGACTCTTCCATCCCACCATCGCCAGCAACAGCAGGCAAAGCACGCCCCCGACGACCGCCAGTGCTTTATAACGACCTTTCAGCAAGCGACATCCCGCCAGCATGCACAGCAGGTAGATCATGATGAAAATACCGTTGGCGTAGACGATCAGCGCGTCCAGATTGATCTTCAGCGCGTAAATACACAGCGTGCTCAACACGCAGCAGCCCAGTACGGCATTCAGGGCATTCAGCGGAAGCTGGCGTTTAGACAGGCGCGCGAGGCGATTCTCAGGTTTGTCGAGCGCCTGCGACCACACCAGCCGGGCAAAGCTCTGGATATAAATATTCAGGCTGGCAAAACAGGCCAGATAGCCAATGACGCAGGCGATCCACAGCGCCTTCACGCCGAACAGTTCCACCACGATACCCGGCAGAGATGCGGCAGCAGCGAGATCCGCACCGAACGCGTTGAAGTGTAATACCAGCACGGTGCAGGCCCAATAGACCGTGCCTGCCAGCAGCAGGCCTATCATCAGCGCGCGGGGGAAATCGCGTTCAGGCTGCTTAAATTCCGACGCCAGATGGGCAAAGGCTTCCAGACCCACAAAACACCAGAACATGACCGAGAGCGCGGCGAAAAGCTGTGAATGGTCGACGTCTGTCACCGCCGGGAAGGGAATGTCCTTGATTGTGATATCGCCTGCCCACCAGATAGCGGCAACGAGCGCGACAATCAGCACCGCAACCAGCGTCTGCAGGTTGGCGCTGGAGCTCGCTCCGCGAGAGCCTACCCACCAGACGATAGCCAGCGTACCCAGCTCGGCCAGCAATAACTGCTCGTTATGCCAGCCAAACAGCGCCTGACCAAAGCCGGTCGCAATATGCAGCGCCGCAGGAAGGCCAACCGGAATGACGGAGAGAAACAGCCAGCCGGTGACGCGCTGCAGCCGCGGGCCAAAGGCCAGGCCGACAAAGTGCGCTACGCCGCCCGCGCTGGGGAAATGCCGCCCCAGGATGGCAAACACAATGGCTATCGGGAAAACCAGTACAATCAGCGCTGGCCACGCCCACAGGCTATTATTTCCAGCCACCAGCGCCGCCAGCGCGGGGACGGCAAACACGCCCGTACCTAACAAGGAGGTTGAGAGCAGTCCAACGCCCTGCGCCAGCCCCAACTCCTGCTTGAGTCCACTCATTGACATCGCCCTGCCCGTACCAAAAGAGAGGCGATGGTAACACTTTCGCAAATTTTTTTTTCGACTCCCCCTTGAAGGGGTAAAAAGCTATCCCCATCTCTCAGGGCACTAGTCGGAAAACCGCATGCGGGCCGGCGTCATCCATAACTGATAATGACTTTCTCAAAGGAGAGCTATCAATGAGTATTCGTCCGTTACATGATCGTGTGATCGTCAAACGTAAAGAAGTTGAAACCAAGTCTGCTGGCGGCATCGTTCTGACCGGTTCGCAGCAGCCAAATCAACGCGTGGCGAAATCATCGCTGTCGGTAAGGGCCGCATCCTGGAAAACGGAACTGTGCAGCCACTGGACGTTAAAGTTGGTGACATCGTAATTTTCAACGATGGCTACGGCGTGAAATCCGAGAAGATCGACAATGAAGAAGTGTTGATCATGTCCGAGAGCGACATTCTGGCAATTGTTGAAGCGTAATTTACGCACGAGAATTTGAGGAAATAAGAACATGGCAGCTAAAGACGTAAAATTCGGTAACGACGCTCGTGTAAAAATGCTCCGCGGCGTAAACGTACTGGCAGATGCAGTTAAAGTGACCCTGGGCCCGAAAGGCCGTAACGTAGTGCTGGATAAATCCTTCGGCGCGCCAACCATCACCAAAGATGGTGTTTCTGTAGCACGTGAAATTGAGCTGGAAGACAAGTTCGAAAACATGGGCGCGCAGATGGTGAAAGAAGTTGCCTCTAAAGCGAACGACGCTGCAGGCGACGGTACCACCACCGCGACCGTACTGGCGCAGGCGATCATCACTGAAGGTCTGAAAGCCGTTGCTGCGGGCATGAACCCAATGGATCTGAAACGTGGTATCGATAAAGCTGTCGCTTCCGCTGTTGAAGAACTGAAAGCGCTGTCCGTACCGTGCTCTGACTCTAAAGCCATTGCTCAGGTTGGTACCATCTCCGCTAACTCCGACGAAACCGTAGGTAAACTGATTGCTGAAGCGATGGACAAAGTCGGTAAAGAAGGCGTGATCACCGTTGAAGACGGTACCGGTCTGGAAGACGAACTGGACGTGGTTGAAGGTATGCAGTTCGATCGCGGTTACCTGTCCCCATACTTCATCAACAAGCCAGAGACTGGCGCTGTTGAGCTGGAAAGCCCGTTCATCCTGCTGGCTGACAAGAAAATCTCCAACATCCGCGAAATGCTGCCAGTGCTGGAAGCCGTTGCGAAAGCAGGCAAGCCGCTGGTTATCATCGCTGAAGACGTTGAAGGCGAAGCGCTGGCGACCCTGGTGGTTAACACCATGCGCGGCATCGTGAAAGTGGCTGCGGTTAAAGCACCTGGCTTCGGCGATCGCCGTAAAGCGATGCTGCAGGATATCGCTACCCTGACCGGCGGTACCGTAATCTCTGAAGAGATCGGTATGGAGCTGGAAAAAGCGACCCTGGAAGACCTGGGCCAGGCGAAACGCGTTGTGATCAACAAAGACACCACCACCATCATCGATGGCGTGGGTGAAGAAGCCGCTATTCAGGGCCGCGTTGGTCAGATCCGTAAGCAGATCGAAGAAGCTACTTCCGATTACGACCGTGAAAAACTGCAGGAGCGCGTAGCGAAACTGGCTGGCGGCGTTGCGGTAATCAAAGTTGGTGCGGCGACCGAAGTTGAAATGAAAGAGAAAAAAGCACGCGTTGACGATGCCCTGCACGCGACCCGTGCTGCGGTAGAAGAAGGCGTGGTTGCTGGTGGTGGTGTTGCGCTGGTGCGTGTTGCCGCTAAGCTGGCAGGCCTGACCGCACAGAACGAAGATCAGAACGTGGGTATCAAAGTTGCGCTGCGCGCAATGGAAGCGCCTCTGCGTCAGATCGTGTCCAACGCCGGTGAAGAGCCATCTGTTGTGACCAACAACGTGAAAGCGGGCGAAGGTAACTACGGTTACAACGCGGCAACTGAAGAATACGGCAACATGATCGACTTCGGTATCCTGGACCCAACGAAAGTGACCCGTTCTGCTCTGCAGTACGCGGCATCTGTTGCTGGCCTGATGATCACTACCGAGTGCATGGTAACCGACCTGCCTAAAGGCGATGCACCTGACTTAGGTGCTGCTGGCATGGGCGGCATGGGCGGTATGGGCGGCATGATGTAATCGTGCGCTCTACGTCGTAGAATGTGAAAAACCCCCGGGCAGAAATGCTCGGGGGTTTTTCTTTTGGTCATCTTTTAGGTATAAGATTTACACACGGACAACTACTGTCCAGCTTATTGAAAACGAGGAATAACATGCGCGTAAAAGTCTGTGCAGGGATTGTAGGGGCAGCATTGCTGCTGGCGGGTTGTAGCTCCAGCAATGAGCTGTCGGCAGCGGGCCAGGGCGTTCGCTTTGTGGAAGATAAGCCTGGCAGTGAATGCCAGCTGTTAGGCACGGCAACCGGTGAGCAAAGTAACTGGATGTCAGGTCAGCATGGCGAAGAAGGTGGTTCTATGCGCGGTGCGGCGAATGCCCTGCGTAACCAGGCTGCGGCGATGGGCGGTAACGTGATTTACGGCGTGAGCAGCCCAACGCAGAGTATGCTGTCCAGCTTCGTGCCGACCGCCAGCCAGATGAACGGCCAGGTCTACAAGTGCCCGAACTGAGTTAACTTGCTGATGGCGCTGCGCCCGGACCCCGTAGGGCAGGTAAGCGTAGCGCCACCTGCCTTTTTAGTTCTGCCGCAGCTGCAAATCCAGCGGCGTCTTGCTCGGCTCTCCGCCAATCTCGCGTGCCAGCTTCGGCACCATATAGCCTGAAACCAGCGTTAACAGTTCGCGCATAATCTGCCGGGCTTCTTCATCCGTCACCATGAAATGCGCCGCGCCCTGAACGCGATCCAGCACGTGCAGATAATAGGGCATCACGCCCGCATCAAACAGGGCATTGCTCAGGTCGGCCAGTACGCGTGCGCTGTCATTCACGCCGCGCAGCAGTACGCTCTGGTTCAGCAGCGTTACGTCCGCTTTACGCAGCCGCGCCATCGCCGCGCGAAACGCATCGTCAATTTCGTTCGCGTGGTTGATATGGTTCACCAGCAGCACCTGCAAGCGAGACTGCTCCAGGCGTGAGACCAGGCCGTCCGTGATCCGCGCTGGAATAACAATCGGTAAACGGCTATGAATACGCAGACGCTTGATATGCGGGATGGCTTCAAGCTCGGTCAGCAGCCAGTCCAGCTCATGATCTTTCGCCATCAGCGGGTCGCCGCCGGAAAAAATAATCTCATCCAGCTCCGGATGGGCGGCGATATAGTCCAGCGCGACCTGCCAGTTGCGTTTATTGCCCTGATTTTCGGCGTAAGGGAAGTGGCGACGGAAGCAATAACGACAATTTACCGCACAGCCGCCTTTTACCAGCAGCAGGGCGCGGTTGAGATACTTGTGCAGTAAACCCGGCACCACGCTGTTCTGCTCTTCCAGCGGATCGGTGCTATAACCCGGCGCGGTGACAAACTCATCCTGCGAAGTAAGCGTTTGTTTTAATAGCGGATCGTTGGGGTTGCCTTTCTCCATCCGCGCTACAAACGCACGGGGAACGCGCAGGGCGAAAAGGCGCTTTGCCTCGCGGCCTGCAAGCAACTCTGGGTGCTGATCGAGGTCTAAAAGACGCAGCAATTCATCAGGACTGGTGATTACATCGGCAAGTTGCGATAACCAATCTTCTCTGGACGGGGTGTTTAGGGTTACAATATGCGCCATTTTGTGGCTTAGCTACCAGTTAACAAATTTAGAGGGCCTTATGGCAACGTACTATAGCAACGATTTTCGTGCTGGTCTTAAAATCATGATGGACGGCGAACCGTACGCGGTTGAAGCCAGCGAATTCGTTAAACCAGGTAAAGGCCAGGCATTCGCACGCGTTAAGCTGCGCCGTCTGCTGACCGGTACCCGTGTTGAGAAAACCTTCAAGTCTACTGACTCCGCTGAAGGCGCTGATGTTGTTGATATGAACCTGACCTATCTGTACAACGACGGTGAGTTCTATCATTTCATGAACAACTCCACTTTCGAACAGCTGTCCGCTGATGAGAAAGCGGTAGGTGACAGCGCTAAATGGCTACTGGATCAGGCTGAGTGCATCGTGACCCTGTGGAACGGCCAGCCTATCGCTGTGACCCCACCAAACTTCGTAGAACTGGAAATCGTTGAAACCGATCCAGGTCTGAAAGGTGATACCGCAGGTACCGGCGGTAAACCAGCCAAACTGTCTACCGGCGCAGTGGTTAAAGTGCCATTGTTCGTACAGACTGGCGAAGTAATCAAAGTGGATACCCGCTCCGGCGAATACGTGTCCCGCGTGAAGTAATTTACGTCATGATTGAAGGCGCAGCGCCCGCTGCGCCTGATTTTTGCAGGC
Organism: Enterobacter asburiae; assembly: GCF_024599655.1. Lineage (NCBI taxonomy): Bacteria > Pseudomonadati > Pseudomonadota > Gammaproteobacteria > Enterobacterales > Enterobacteriaceae > Enterobacter > Enterobacter asburiae. The sequence continues at coordinate 4,470,680 of NZ_CP102247.1, read as the reverse complement.
AGGGATGATGAAACGTACCGTTAAAATTCTGCTTCTGTTAGCGCTTTCCAGCGCATTGCTTTCCGGGTGTAACACCGCGCGCGGCGTGGGTGAAGATATCCAGGATCTCGGCCATATCATTTCTCACGCTGCCAGCTAACACCGTCTAATTTTCCTAAAAATGCTTCCTTTTCCGTCAAACGACGGGATCTTGTCTATCCTTAAGTTGCTATACACAAAACAACTTTGGCTATAAAAGGAAGATATTATGGTTAAGAAAACAATTGCAGCGATCTTTTCTGTCCTTGTGCTTTCCACAGTGTTGACTGCATGTAATACCACCCGCGGCGTAGGGGAAGATATCTCCGACGGTGGTAATGCTATTTCTGGTGCAGCAACGAAAGCCCAGAACTAAATGTATGGACGGTACGGCACGATACTTTCACCGTACCGTCAATTCTCGACTTCCTGCAGGGATAAAAACGGAGAAAAACGCGTATCCATATGCAGTTTCATGCGGATATTGCGCTTATAGGTATAGACCGTTTTTCCGTTGATACTCAGGTGAGCGGCAATCTTTTGATTGCTCGCGCCGTCCATCCACAATGTCAGCACTTTCTCTTCCTGCCGGGTCAGCAAGGGGGCGGCTGCCGTTGGTCTTTCAGCGCATGAGCGCGAGATCAATGCGTCGTTGATAACCGTTGCCACCTCTCCGAGACTGGCGTTTTTCAACAATGACGACCACACCGGGAACTGTCCGAGCCAGTCTGTCATGCCGTTGTCCTCTCCCGATTGCAGCAAAATAAACGGTAAGCGTTCACTGGCGTTGAGCAAGGACGAGAGCTGCTGAAAATGATGGATATCCTGCCTGAAGCCGTACAGGTCAGCGATAACCAGCGTGGGTTTCCATTGCAGAATGTGCTCTCTGGCAAGGAACAGATTATTCAGCCCGGTCACAACGTAGTGTCCCGGGAACAAACCGGAATGATTGAGCCATGCTTCAAATCCCGTGCGGGTGAAGTGACAACGGTCAATCAAAAGAATTTTGAACATATTTTATTCGCAGTCGGCTAGTGGTTTGGCTTCCTGCCATCAGAAAGCACATCATCATAGAGAAGTCGGATGAGTGCTAAATGCCGGAACTACGCGCCATACTGCGGCTATTTCTTGCCTTAACGTGTTCAGCAAAAAATGATTGAAAAAAAATAGCACGCTAACCACAATATGGGGCGTAATCTCTGCCTTACGGGACGACCCGTAAGCGTTTCTTTCACCGGGGACGGCCCCAACTTGAATTAAGTTAAGGAGCCTGAAATGTCCTGGATCATTCTTTTTATTGCTGGCCTGCTCGAAGTGGTATGGGCGATTGGTCTCAAATACACCCACGGATTTACCCGTCTGACGCCCAGCGTCATTACCGTCACCGCGATGATCGTGAGTATTGTCCTGTTATCCTGGGCGATGCGTTCGCTGCCTGTGGGAACGGCTTATGCCGTCTGGACGGGCATTGGTGCGGTAGGGGCCGCCATCACCGGCATTCTGCTGCTGGGAGAGTCAGCGAGTCTGGCGCGTATCGCCAGCCTCGCCTTGATTGTGGCCGGGATCATTGGGCTCAAGCTCAGCACCCATTAATGGGGTTGTTTTACCCAGATAAGTTTTGACACATCAAACCCTTGCCGGGTCGCGACGTCCAGCATCTGCTGTTTCATTTCTGACGAAATAGTTGGCGTGCGGGAAAGTATCCACAGATAGTCGCGATCCGGCCCGCAGACCAGCGCATGACGGTACTCTCTGTCGAGCGCGATCACGTTATAGCCGCCATAAAACGGGCCAAAGAAAGAGACTTTGAGCGCGGCCCGTCGCGGGTCGCCCGTGAAGTACGCTTTCCCAATCGACTGTTGCCACATCTCCCGGTCGGGATTATAGCCCCGGTTGATCACCTGAATACCGCCATCGTCCATCGGACTGTAATTCGCCGTGACCTTCTCCAGGCCCTGTTCAAACCGATGGTCGAGGCGCGCGATTTCATACCATGTTCCAAGGAAGCGTTGTGCATCAAAAGGCGTGACGACGGTAACGCCAGGCGGTGGGGTAGGGGAACTGCAGGCAACCACTAAAAACGCGGCTGTCACCGCGGCGATAACAGGCAGAATGCGCATAGGAGTTTCCTTACTGTTTTTTTGTTAAGTGTAGATGACGGCAAGGAAAATGTGGTTTTTGTGCGGCGTCACACCGTGGATTTTGTAGGCCGGGTAAGGCGAAGCCGCCACCCGGCAATGTTTTACTGCAGCGCGTCGAGGATACGGTATGCCGCCTCAACGCGTGCCGGGTTCGGATAGCTTTTATTCGCCAGCATCACAATGCCGAGCTGCTTTTCAGGAATAAAGGCCACGTAGCTGCCAAACCCGCCGGTTGAGCCGGTTTTGTGCACCCATGAGGCTTTTACCGGAGGCGCCGGAGGATTCACTTCTCTTGCGGGCAGAGGCGCCAGCGCTACCTTATTGTCACTACCTTCAACAACGGTTTTGGCTTCGACCGGCCAGTTAAACATTTCCCAGCCCAACCCCTGATACATGGCCCCCACGCGCCAGTAGCGAGACTGCGCCAGGGCAATGCCTTGCCTGAGTGAAGTATCCTGAAGGGAGTCAGGCTTCATGTTCACCATCACCCAGCTCGCCATATCCTTCACGTTGGTTTTTACGCCATAGGCTTCCGCGTCGAGCATGCCTGGCGAAACGTGTACCGCTTTACCGTCACGGTATCCCCAGGCGTAATGCGCCTCTTCCGCTTTCGGAACGTTAATCCACGTATGGTCCAGCCTGAGCGGCTTAAAGACCCGCGCCGTTATGGCCTGCTCATAGCTCATGCCGGAAGGTTTGACCGCCAGCGCGCCAAAAAGGCCGATGCTGGTATTGGCGTAAAGACGCGTGGTACCCGGCTTCCACTGCGGCTGCCAGTTTTGATAAAAGCGCAGCAGAGAGTCGTTATCCGTGACCTCATCCGGTACCTGTAACGGCAGACCGCCTGCGGTATAAGTTGCCAGATCCAGCATGCGGATCCCCTGCCACGGCTTGCCCGTCAGCTCAGGCCAGTACTTTGTCACCGGGTCGCCGAGCGATATTTCACCGCGAGCAATCGCATCGCCACCCAGTACGCCGGTGAAGGTTTTACTTATAGAACCCAGTTCGAACAAGGTTTGTGGGGTGACAGGCTTGTTTGCCGCAACATCGGCTTTACCGAAGGTAAAGTAGTGCGGCTGACCCTGATAAATCACCGCCACCGCCATGCCCGGAATGGCCTGCGCTTTCATCAGCGGCGTAACGGTCCGTTCAACCACCTCAGCCAGCTGTTTTTCTGACATCGGGGCAGCCAATACCGAGCAGGAGGTGCTGAGCAGCAGGGCGCAGCAAAGGGATTTTGTCATCATCATTTATCTTCCGTAATAGCAGTTCAAGGGAGTGTCCGGGCCCGTCAGACCGCTGTAGTCTGTTGGATTTGACTATGGCTGACAAACGGTTAAATTTAGCATTAGCTGTTATTTTTTCTAACGGACGAGGCCATGACGCGCAGCTATCTTCCTCTTAATTCCCTGCGGGCGTTTGAAGCTGCCGCCAGGCACCTCAGTTTTACGCATGCCGCTATCGAGCTGAACGTCACCCATTCCGCGATTAGCCAGCACGTAAAGGCGCTGGAGCAGCACCTTAATTGCCAGCTGTTTGTCCGCGTGTCGCGTGGGCTGATGTTGACCACCGAAGGCGAAAATTTACTGCCGGTGCTGAATGACTCGTTCGATCGTATCGCCGGAATGCTGGATCGCTTTGCCAGCCAGCGCGCTCAGGAGAAGCTCAAAATAGGTGTGGTAGGGACCTTTGCCACAGGGGTTTTATTCTCTGAGCTTGCGGACTTTCGCCGCCGCTATCCGCATATTGATCTTCATCTTTCCACCCATAACAATCGCGTCGACCCGGCGGCTGAAGGGCTTGATTACACTATTCGCTACGGTGGCGGCGCGTGGCATGGAACCGATGCAGAATTCCTTTGCCCTGCGCCGCTGTCTGCGCTCTGTACACCCGATATTGCCTCCTGTCTAAAAAGCCCGGCAGATATCCTGAAGTTTACCCTGCTGCGCTCCTACCGGCGTGACGAGTGGGCTGCGTGGATGCAGGCAGCGGGTGAACATCCTCCCTCGCCGACGCACCGGGTGATGGTGTTTGATTCGTCCGTGACCATGCTGGAAGCCGCGCAGGCAGGCGCAGGGATTGCCATTGCGCCTGTCGATATGTTTACCCATTTACTCAGCAGCGAGCGCATCGTGCAGCCGTTTGCAACGCAGATTGACCTCGGCAGCTACTGGCTCACAAGACTACAGTCACGGACAGAAACGCCCGCAATGCGCGAGTTTGCCCAGTGGCTGGTGGAGAAGATGCAGAAATAAAAGGCCCGCCGTATGGCGGGCCAGAAGCGTCAGATGGTGACCACGGCAATCAGCGTCACCACGGTCAGGATGGTCGCCAGACCGTAGAACACCCATTTACCGCTCGGGACATGGATTTTCAGGTCATGCATCGCATGGTGAATACGGTGCAGACCACACCACAGCGGCAGGACGATCATCAGGAAGATGAATACGCGGCCGATAAAGCTGCTCGCGAACGCCAGTACGCGCTCGTAGCTCAGCGCATCGCCCGGGAACAGCCCCAGCGGCAGCATAATGCCGACCAGCAGGATGATAACCGGCGCGATAATGGCACTCCACATGCCGCCAGCACCGAACAGGCCCCAGAATACCGGCTCGTCAGAACGTTTTGGATTTGGATTGATCACAGGTGTCTCCTTACCAGAACAGTGCGACAAACAGAATGACCATAGTGACCAGAATCGTCACTGCCCAGAGCCCTTTAATCACCGGCTCTGGCCCCATTTTCTCGTCTTTTACGATGATGTTCGCCGCTTTTGGCGCCAGTTCAAACCAGGTTTTGGTATGAAGCAGCGCGGCCGCGAGCACGATCAGGTTCAGAACCACAATGATCGGGTTTTGCAGGAAACCGACAAAGCTGGCCCAGGCTTCCGGACCGTGCTTGAGGGCAAAAACGCCGTACATCAGCTCAAGGCTGAACCAGACCGCCGGTACCGCCGTGCCTTCACGCAGCATATAGAAGCGATAAAACGGCAGGTTTTTCCACCAGGTGGACGGCACAGGCCGCACATAGGCTTTGCGTTTAGTCGTCATCATGCACTCCTTAGCGTGGTTTCAGGGTAGCGATAAGAAAGTCTTTCGAGCTTTCCACTTTACCCTGCTGAATTGCGGCGGCCGGGTCGACGTGCTTCGGACAAACTTCGGAGCAGTAACCCACAAAGGTACAGCTCCAGACGCCGTTCTGGCTGTTAAGCTGCGCCATACGTTCTTTTTTGCCGTGGTCGCGGCTGTCCTCGTTATAGCGGTGCGCCAGGGTAATGGCGGCCGGGCCGATGAACTCCTTGTTCAGGCCAAACTGTGGACAGGCGGCGTAGCAAAGACCGCAGTTGATGCAGCCGGAGAACTGATGGTATTTCGCCATCTGCGCCGGCGTCTGGGTGTTCGGCCCCTGATCCGGCGTGCGCGGATTACCAATGATGTACGGCTTAATGGCTTCCAGGCTTTCGATAAAGTGGGTCATATCGACCACCAGATCGCGTTCAATCGGGAAGTTGCCCAGCGCTTCGACCTTAATGCCTTTGGTGTATTCGCGCAGGAAGGTCTTACAGGCCAGCTTTGGCACCTTGTTGACCATCATGCCGCAGGAGCCACAGATGGCCATGCGGCAGGACCAGCGGTAGCTCAGGTCTGGCGCCAGGTTATCTTTGATATAGCCGAGCGCATCCAGCAGGGAGGTTTGCTCGTCATAAGGGACTTCATAGAAAGCGCTGTGCGGTGCGGCGTCCACTTCCGGATTGTAGCGCACCACTTCAACTTTCATTTTTTGCATCTCAGCCATTCGCCTTCTCCTTCTTCTCGGCGGCTTCTGCTTCTGCACCGTACACGCGTTTAGCCGGCGGCAGCGTGGTGATTTTCACGTCGCTGTAGTCCAGACGTGTGGTGCCATCCGCATCGCGCCAGGCGAGAGTGTGTTTCAGGAAATTGACGTCGTCACGTTCGGTACAGCCTTCGTCCAGACGCTGGTGGGCCCCACGCGACTCTTTACGCGCCAGCGCAGAGTGCGCCATACATTCCGCGACGTTCAGACCGTGGCCCAGCTCGATGGTGTAGAGCAGGTCGGTGTTGAATACGCTGGAGGTGTCGGTGATGCGCACGCGCTTGAAGCGCTCCTGCAGTTCCGCCAGCTTGTCGACGGTTTTTTGCATCAGCTCAGGGGTACGGTAGATACCGCAGCCTTCTTCCATCGACAGGCCCATCTCGTCGCGGATCTTCGACCAGTTCTCGTTGCCTTCCTGGTTCACCAGATCTTTCAGGCGTTTTTCAACGTCTGCGACCTGCGCATCCAGCGCGGCACCGTTAGCTTCGCCTGCGGTAGCCGCTCGCTCCATCGCGCGCTCGCCCGCCATGCGGCCAAAGACGACCAGCTCTGCCAGCGAGTTAGACCCGAGACGGTTAGCGCCGTGCAGGCCGACAGAGGAACACTCGCCGACGGCGAACAGGCCTTTAATCCGGGTTTCGCACTGCTGGTCGGTTTCGATCCCGCCCATGGTGTAGTGCGCGGTTGGACGCACCGGAATCGGCTCTTTCACCGGGTCGACGCCGACGTAAGCTTTCGCCAGCTCGCAGATGAACGGCAGACGTTCCAGCAGTTTCTTCTCGCCAAGGTGACGCAGGTCGAGATAGACCACATCGCCGCGCGGCGTGGAGATGGTGTTGCCTTTGCGCCACTCGTGCCAGAAGGCCTGAGAGACTTTATCGCGCGGGCCGAGTTCCATGTATTTGTTCTTCGGCTCGCCGAGCGGGGTTTCCGGGCCCATGCCGTAATCCTGCAGATAGCGGTAGCCGTTTTTATTGACCAGAATACCGCCTTCACCGCGGCAGCCTTCCGTCATCAGAATGCCGGAGCCCGGCAGGCCGGTTGGGTGATACTGCACGAACTCCATATCGCGCAGCGGCACGCCGTGGCTGAGCGCCATGCCCATGCCGTCGCCAGTGACGATGCCGCCGTTGGTGTTGTAGCGATAAACGCGGCCCGCGCCGCCTGTTGCCATCACCACGGCTTTCGCGCGGATCTGGACAAGCGTGCCTTCCATCATGTTCATCGCTACCAGACCGCGAGCCTCACCGTCATCGACCAGAATGTCGAGGACGAAATGTTCATCGAAGCGCTGAATTTGTGGGAACTGAAGGGAGGTCTGGAACAGGGTGTGCAGCATGTGGAAGCCGGTTTTATCGGCGGCGAACCAGGTGCGTTCAATCTTCATTCCGCCAAAGCGGCGAACGTTGACGCTGCCGTCCGGACGACGGCTCCACGGACATCCCCACTGTTCAAGCTGGGTCATTTCCGTTGGACAATGATGCACAAAGTAGTCAACGACATCCTGTTCGCAAAGCCAGTCGCCCCCTGCAACCGTGTCGTGGAAATGGTATTCAAAGCTGTCATGATCCTGCGCAACGGCGGCGGACCCTCCTTCTGCTGCCACTGTGTGGCTACGCATTGGATAGACTTTTGAAATCAATGCGATTTTAGCGTTGGGATTAGCTTGTGCTGCAGCAATCGCAGCACGTAATCCAGCCCCGCCAGCGCCTATTACGGCAAGATCGGCTTGAAAAGTTTGCACGACATTCCTCCAGATTTTTGTTATTTCGCAACGCGACAAACTAAAGGTAGTTCACCCGTCCAAAAGGACGATTGCGAAAGCGTTTCCACTGCTCCTTTATGGGTAAAACAGTATAACCGTGTAGATGTCAGGGAAATTTGACGTGTTCGATTTTTTTTGCTGTTCTGTCAGGCGATTTATCATGAAGATTGATGAATTACGTCACGTAATTGCCCACCTAAATGAAATGCGCTTTTTTACTGCGCAAAATTTGTCTCTGCCCCAGCTAACGAGTAGACTTCGTGCCCTTGTCTGAAATCGGAGAACAACTCATGAGCGAAACGGCCACCTGGCAGCCGAGCGCATCCATCCCTAATCTGTTAAAACGCGCTGCAATTATGGCGGAGATCCGCCGTTTCTTTGCCGACCGCGGAGTCCTGGAGGTGGAAACGCCGTGCATGAGTCAGGCAACGGTAACGGATATTCATCTGGTCCCGTTTGAAACCCGTTTTGTTGGCCCCGGCCACTCTCAGGGCATGAATTTGTATCTGATGACCAGCCCGGAATACCACATGAAACGCCTGCTGGCGGCGGGATGTGGCCCGGTGTATCAGCTATGCCGCAGTTTCCGTAATGAAGAGATGGGTCGTCATCACAACCCGGAATTCACCATGCTGGAGTGGTACCGCCCGCATTATGATATGTACCGCCTGATGAATGAGGTGGACGATCTGCTGCAGCAGGTCCTGGAATGCTCGGAAGCCGAAACGCTCTCCTATCAACAGGCTTTCCAGCGCCATCTGGAAATTGATCCGCTGTCGGCGGACAAAGCCCAGCTGCGCGAAGTGGCGGCAAAACTGGATCTCAGCAACGTGGCGGATACCGAAGAGGATCGCGACACGCTGCTCCAGCTGCTGTTCACTTTTGGCGTTGAACCGCAGATTGGCAAAGATCGCCCGACGTTTGTCTATCACTTCCCGGCAAGCCAGGCCTCACTGGCGCAGATCAGTACCGAAGATCATCGTGTCGCAGAGCGTTTTGAGGTCTATTACAAAGGCATCGAGCTGGCGAACGGCTTCCACGAACTGACTGATGCCCGCGAGCAGCAGCAGCGCTTCGAGCAGGATAACCGCAAGCGCGCCGCGCGCGGTCTGCCGCAGCAGCCTATTGATGTTAATCTGCTTGAAGCATTAAAAGCAGGTTTGCCGGATTGCTCCGGCGTGGCGCTGGGCGTTGACCGTCTGGTGATGCTGGCGCTTGGCGCAGAGCAGCTAGGCGATGTGATTGCCTTTACGGTCGATCGCGCCTGATAAAATGCCGGGTGGCGCTGCGCTTACCCGGCCTCCCATTCCTGTCAATTAACCTTTCCATTTCAGCACGACAACATTAAAAACTGCCACATTCTCTATACACGGGTCTTTTTCTTAATTTGCCCCGCATAGCCACAATATCTGTCTGGTCTTCTGCTACCATCCGCGCAGTTTAATTCCTCTTCGGATGGTTCTATGTCCCAGTCACTCAAAAAGATGACCCTCACCGGGCTCATTCTGATGATATTTACCTCAGTCTTTGGCTTTGCCAACAGCCCGTCAGCGTTCTATCTGATGGGCTACAGCGCGACGCCGTTTTATATCGTTTCTGCTCTGTTCTTCTTTATCCCGTTTGCGCTGATGATGGCGGAGATGGGCTCGGCTTACCGGAAAGAAGAGGGCGGGATCTACTCATGGATGAATAACAGCGTCGGGCCGCGCTATGCGTTTATCGGCACGTTTATGTGGTTTTCATCCTACGTCGTCTGGATGGTCAGTACGGCGGCCAAAGTCTGGGTGCCGTTCTCCACGTTTCTTTTCGGTGCCGATAAAACGCAGGTCTGGTCTTTAGCCGGGCTAAGCTCCACGCAGGTCGTCGGCATTCTGGCGGTAGGCTGGATGGTGGTGGTCACCCTGGTGGCGTCTAAAGGCATCAATAAAATTGCCCGGATTACCGCCGTGGGCGGGATCTCGGTTATGGGGTTGAATTTGGTACTGCTGCTGGCGAGCATCGCTATCCTGTGCCTGAACGGTGGTCACTTCGCGCAGGAGGTGAACTTTGCCTCCTCGCCGAATCCGGGCTACCAGTCCGGGCTCGCCATGCTCTCCTTCGTGGTGTTTGCCATCTTCGCTTACGGCGGTATTGAAGCCGTAGGCGGGCTGGTCGATAAGACGGAGAACCCGGAAAAGAACTTTGCGAAAGGCATTATTTTTGCCGCCATCGTCATTTCCATTGGCTATTCGCTGGCGATTTTCCTCTGGGGCGTCAGCACCAACTGGCAACAGGTGCTGAGCAACAACACCACTAACCTTGGCAACATCACCTATGTGCTGATGAAAAGCCTGGGGATGACGCTGGGACAGGCGATGAACCTGAGTCCCGAGGCGGCATCGGTAATGGGGGTCTGGTTCGCGCGTATTACCGGCCTGTCGATGTTCCTGGCCTATACCGGTGCGTTCTTCACGCTGATCTACTCGCCGCTGAAAGCGATTATTCAGGGTACACCAAAAGCGCTGTGGCCCGCACGTATGACCCAACTGAATAGCGCAGGCATGCCTGCCAACGCCATGTGGATGCAGTGTCTGCTGGTGTGCGTGTTCATTCTGCTGGTGTCATTTGGCGGCGATACGGCATCTGCGTTTTACAACAAGCTGACCCTGATGGCGAACGTGTCGATGACGCTGCCGTACCTGTTCCTGACCCTGGCGTTCCCGTTCTTTAAGGCGAAGCAGGATCTTGAACGTCCGTTTGTGATTTTTAAAACCCGCGCGGCAACGCTGCTGGCAACCACGGTGGTAGTGCTGGTGGTGGCGTTTGCCAACATCTTCACCATTATTCAGCCGGTAATTGAGGCGAACGACTGGAACAGCGCGCTGTGGATGGTTGGTGGGCCTATCTTCTTCTCGCTGCTGGCGATGGGGATTTATGAGAATTATCGTCGACGTGCGATGGCGTACGTCGCAGAAGTGGCGTAGCGGTAAAGTGCCCCTCCCGAAAGGGAGGGGAGAGAGATTACAGACTTCCCGCCGGGCGCGATCTTGCCACCGACGTGAGCGTTTTACCCATCTTGCGTCCGTCCATGCTTTCCAGACGCATCTGGAACGGTGGGAACGGCATATCAATACCGTGCTCGCGGAAGCCCGCCAGAATCAGCTGGTGAATCTCATGGCGCAGCGGCATACGGTGCCCCATTTCGGCAGCGTAGATACGCAGCTCGAAAATCTGGATCCCCTGCTGTAAATCAACCAGGAACACTTCCGGTACGGGGTTATCGAGCACCAGTGTACAGCGTTCGGCAGCGGTGTAGAGGATCTGGGTGACTTCTTCACTGTTGGCATCCGACGGCGCCGGTACTGTTAGCACCACGCGCGTGACGGAGTCTGACAGGGACCAGTTGATAAACTGCTCGGTAATAAATGCCTTGTTCGGCACGATGATCTCTTTCCGATCCCAGTCGCTGATCGTAGTGGCTCGGGTGTTGATCTTCGTTACGCTCCCGGTCAAATCGCGGATCGTCACCGTATCACCGATACGAATCGGCTTTTCAAACAGGATGATCAGGCCGGATACAAAGTTAGCGAAAATCTCCTGCATGCCAAAGCCAAGGCCAAACGTTAGCGCGGCAACCAGCCACTGCAGTTTAGACCACTCAATACCAATCATTGAGAATCCAACCATCCCGCCAAACAGCAGTATCAGGTATTTCGTAATGGTCGTGATGGCGTATCCCGTGCCAGGGGTTAAATCCAGATGCTGCAGCAGCGCCAGCTCCAGCAGTGCAGGGAAGTTACGCACCAGCTGCGTGGTGATGATCAGCACCAGAATGGCAATCAGCACCGCGCCTAAGGTGATCGGCTCCAGGCTTTCAACACCCTGTACCGTGGACGTCACGTCCCACAGAGAGATATTCTCCAGGAAGCCAAACGCGGAATGAATTTCCGACCACAGGAAGATCACCGACAGAAGGGCAACCAGCATCAGGAGGGAGCGCACCAGGCGCAAAGACTGGGTACTGATAGCATCCAGATCCAGTTCGACCTCGTCGGCATCCATCGTGCCTTCCGTACTGTTGACATGGTTTGGCTCTTCCTCACCCCGCGCACGCTGGGCGAGGATCTCCGCCCGGCGATGCTTGGCACGGTCAAAGGCCAGACGGCGACGCTGGATCAGCATTCCGCGACGGATCACGTGATACACCACCAGCAGCAGGAACCAGATCGCCACTGACGTTTCCAGTCGCGCCAGCAGCGCCTGCGCGGTTGCCAGGTAACCTACCGCCGCTGCCAGCATCGCAATCATAGGAGCGCTCAGCAGCAGGTTCCAGAGAAGCCGGTTGAACATATTGTCGCCGCTACCGGATTTATCCAGATAGAGCGGAATGCCCGCGCGTTTCAGGCTGAGCGTGACGATGGCCAGCGCCCCGCATATCAGCATAAAGCAGAGGCGGCCCAGCGAGCCTGAGAATTCCCGGTCGTTGAGATTATCGAACATGATCAGCGCCATGATCAGCGGCACAATCAGCCCGATGCTCATCAGGTAATAGCGCATGGCGCGCGCCACGCGATTACGCGGCCAGCCAAAGTGGGTGATGAACAGGCCATTGGGACGCGCGAAGGTGGCGCATATCATGACCACCCACAGCAGCGGCACCGTGGCGGTGACGCCATCGCCAATCGCCACCGCGAGCGGATAGGGCCAGGCTTCCCGCAGGCCATACCCCAGCGTCATCCACAGCACCGGCAGCGGAGAGGCGACAAGAATCGACCAGAATACGGTGCGCAGCGTCAGCCAGAAGTGATCCTGGGTGACTTTCCCCACCCGAGCGCTGGAACGCTCCAGGAAGCGGGTGAAATGTCTGCGCGAGTAAATGCTGAAGCCCACCAGAATCAACGCTCCCAGCAGCGGGAAAATGGTCTCTTTGCTGGTGAACATCATCACGCTGGCCTGTCCCAGCTGGCTGAAGGTATCCAGTGAAATCAGGCGGCGCAGGTCCTGGACAATCTCAATCGGCCACGAGAAGGTCATCGGACGCACGTCGGACGTCCAGAAGAGATAACGGTGCGTAGCCTCGTTCACCTCTTTCAGCGCATCTTCCAGCTGGCTATTGGATACTTTTAGCTTGGTCAGCTCCAGAATCAACGTATCCCCGCCCTGGAGCAGAGAGTTCAGCAGTTCACGCTGGGTACGCAGCTGGGCTTCCAGAATACGGTTTTGCTCGCTGGTCAGGGGCTGTCCGTCAGCCTGACGGATCTGGCGGATTTGCGGCTGCTTGTTGAGGAGATCTTCAAAGTGCAGGCGCTGAACGCGCAGCTGGGCCATCTCGGTATCCAGCTGCTGCGGCTTCGGCATTTCCGGCAGGCGCGCGACCTGGGCGCGTAACGCCTCGCCCAGCAGGTTTGATGACCCGAGCCACTGTGACTGTTCGCGCAGCGTGTTGAGCGCCTGGCGAACCTGGAGGGTTTGATTGGTCGCCTGACGCTGCTGGGAGGCAACCAGATCCATGCGCTGCGCCTGCTGGTTCAGCGCGGCAGAAAGTTCGCGGTTGACCCTGAATTGTTCGTTGATACCGGCAGGCAGGTTTTCGCTGTTTTCAGCGAGCAGTTCTGTACTTTCCAGCGCCCGTTCGGCTTCACGCTGGCGCTGGCTGTTCAGCTGATTACGCAGGGCCTGAAGGTAGGCATCAAGCTGCTCGCTCTGCTTTTGCGCCAGCTCGGCGCGCATGCGCGACAGCTCCTGACGGTTGTTGGCAGAAAGCTGCGCCAGCTCGAGCTCATCAACCAGCGCTTTAAGTCGGGCGGATTCAGCCTGAATCCCAAGATTTTGCGCCTGGCTTTGTGCTGAATTGCCAGACTGCGTGCCCACGCGGCGCTCCACCTCGTTTAGCTGGCGGCGGGCGTCGGTTTGCTGCTGCGGAAGCTGGCTGAGCGAGTCGGCGATTTCGCGCGCGCGCTCCTGTTCCTGCTGCGCCAGGCGGCTCTTTTCCAGAAGCTGGCTGCTGACCTGGAGGATCTCCTGGTTTAGCGCATCGGAGGTTAAGCCCGCAGGAACATCGCGCGGTTCGTCGCGCAGATTATTGAGCTGCGTGCGCAGCGTCTGCGAGAGTTTGGGGAAGTTGTCGATAACCTGCTGATACTGCTGAGCGCGCTCAAGAGAGCCTTTCCGCTCCTCAAGCGCGTTCAGGGCAGCCTGGAGCGACTCGACGGTCTCTGGCTGAGCGGGTTTGGCCGCTTTTGCCTGCTCCAGTTCCTGGGTTATCTGTTTGGCGTCGGGGGCTGTCGCTGCGTACGCCCCCATGCTGAGGCACCAGGCCATCAGTAGAACGATAATCGGGCGCACGTCAGCGATCCTTTTGTTGTTAACCTTCGTCTTTTTTGTCGTCAACCAGCGGGCTGGCGTCGTGCTCGGCGTTGATCTCTTCCTGTGGCAGCGGAGCAGGTTCTGCATCTGGCGTCACGAAGGTTTCGGTAGAGACCGCCAGCGGCTGGCCCAGTTTGGTGACCGACAGGCTTTCGAGCTGTTCAGCCAGCTTCACTTTGCCCGGCGCAAACAGGTTGATCACGGTAGAGCCCAGCTTGAAGCGACCCATCTCCTGACCTTTCAGCAGGGCCACAGAGCCTTCCGCTTCACCGGCAGGCCAGGTCCAGCGTTTGATCACGCCTTCGCGCGGTGGGGTGATGGTGCCCGCCCAGACGGTTTCGATGCTGCCTACGATGGTTGCACCCACCAGAATCTGTGCCATAGGGCCAAATTCAGTATCGAACAGACAGATGACGCGCTCGTTACGGGCAAACAGGTTCGGCACGTTCTGCGCGGTCAGGTGGTTTACGGAGAACAGGTCGCCCGGGACGTAAATCATTTCACGCAGGATACCGTTACACGGCATATGCACGCGGTGATAGTCGCGCGGTGACAGATAGGTAGTGGCAAACGTACCGTTGCGGAACAGATCCGCCATCAGGTAGTTACCTGCCAGCAGCGCTTCCAGACTGTAGTTATGGCCCTTCGCCTGCAGGATTTTGTCGTCTTCGATGTTACCCAACTGGCTGATCACGCCGTCTGCTGGCATCACCAGGACATTAGGATCGGTGTTCAGCGGGCGCACTTCGTCACGCAGCGGGCGCACGAAGAACTCGTTGAAGGTGCGGTAGCTGGCGGTGTCCGGCTTCTGCGCCTCTTTCATGTCGACCTTGTAATATTTTACGAAAAGGTCGATGACCAGTTTGGTCAGCCAGCCCGCGCGTTTGCTTGCGCCCCAGCCCGCCAGGCGAGTGAGCCACAGTTTTGGCAGAATGTATTGAAGCGAAAGTTTAAATGCGTTTAACAAGGTAGCCTCCAGGCCATTGTTTTGTCGTTCCTGATCCGGCGTTAAGCCGCCGGAACCTGAAAAAAGGGGACGATTTTAGCGATGCTTAGCTTAGTTGTCAGTTATCAGAATCAGAAAAGTTTTTACGCGTTTTTACGTCTTCCATGCTCTCAAGAATACGGTGGTAATTCTCGAAGCGGGTTTCCGCGATCTCGCCTTTCTCAACCGCTTCACGGATAGCGCAGCCTGGGTCGTTATCGTGTTTACAGTCGCGGTATTTACAAGCGCCTAAATAATCATGGAATTCGACAAATCCGTTAAAGATTTGTTCCGGCTCAAGGTGCCACAAACCGAACTCACGCACCCCTGGGGAGTCAATCACGTCGCCGCCGTGCGGGAAATGATACAGACGCGAGGCGGTGGTGGTGTGCTGGCCCAGACCCGAGACGTTGGACACATCGTTAGTCAGGATCTCTTGCTGGAGGCCAAGCAGGTTGTTCAGCAGGCTCGATTTACCCACGCCGGACTGGCCCGCAAAGATGCTGATACGGTCAGTCAGCGCCTCTTCTAACGGCTTAAGGCCATCTTTGGTGTGGCTGGAGACCATCAGTACGCGATAACCGATCTTACGGTAGATATCCATCTGCTCATTCACGAAGGCCATACCGTCGTCATCCAGCAGATCGATTTTATTCAACACGATGATCGGTTCAACCTGCAGCGTTTCGCAGGCGACAAGGTATCGGTCGATAATGTTGAGCGAAAGCTCAGGTAAAATCGCCGAAACAATGACGATCTGGTTAATGTTGGCGGCAATCGGTTTTACGCCATCGTAAAAATCCGGTCGGGTGAGCACCGACGTGCGTTCATGCACGGCTTCAACGATGCCCTTAACCGTGACCCCTTCAGCGGCCTCTTTACCCGGACGCCAGACCACGCGATCGCCGGTAACCAGTGAACGGATGGTGCGACGGATATTGCAACGGTGAATATCACCGTCGGCGGATTCGACATCGGCATGCATACCGAAACGGCTAATGACTACGCCTTCTGTCGCTTCACCAAACAGGTTGTCGTCATAATCCGGCTTCTCCGAAGTGGTTTTAAGACGGCGCTGGTGGTTGGCGTTTACGCGGCGCTGCTGCCCTTTGGAGAGTTTATTTTTACTCAATCGCGCTGGCTCCTGGTCGCCCGTAAGGGGCAAAACCTCTATGATACACTCTAATTAATACTAGTTAACCTGCTACTGCCGGTTATGCGAGAAGGGTGGAAAATAACATGAGCGCGGATGAAAACAACCTGATTTGGATCGATCTCGAAATGACCGGGCTGGATCCCGAGCGCGATCGCATCATTGAAATTGCAACTCTGGTGACGGACGCTAACCTGAATATCCTGGCTGAAGGGCCAACGATTGCGGTGCATCAGTCCGACGATCAGCTGGCTTTGATGGATGACTGGAACGTGCGCACCCACACCGGCAGTGGCCTGGTGGAGCGCGTGAAGGCGAGCACGTTTGGCGACCGTGAGGCGGAGCTGGCAACGCTTGAGTTCCTGAAACAGTGGGTTCCGGCAGGCAAATCGCCAATCTGTGGGAATAGCATCGGCCAGGATCGCCGCTTCCTGTTTAAGTACATGCCGGAGCTGGAGTCTTACTTCCACTACCGCTATCTGGATGTCAGCACCCTGAAAGAGCTGGCGCGTCGCTGGAAGCCTGAAATCCTCGACGGCTTTAAAAAGCAGGGGACCCACCAGGCGATGGACGATATCCGTGAGTCCGTGGCGGAGCTTTCCTACTACCGCGAAAACTTTATTAAGCTGTGATTTTGCGATCCGGCGCCTTGCGTGGCCGGGTTTTTGTCGTTAAATTGTTCAGCTTGCCGATTTAATAAGCATTTGAACTTAATTTCGAAAAAATCGCTTTAAGGGGGGTTGCAGCTAAAAGGATTTCTCGTATAATGCGCCTCCCGTAACGACAGAGAATTACACGTTACGACAGCAACAAAAGCAGTGCAGATTTGCGGGAATAGCTCAGTTGGTAGAGCACGACCTTGCCAAGGTCGGGGTCGCGAGTTCGAGTCTCGTTTCCCGCTCCAAAATTTGAAAGTATCTCCGGATACGCCCAGCACCAGAACACCCAAGCGGGAATAGCTCAGTTGGTAGAGCACGACCTTGCCAAGGTCGGGGTCGCGAGTTCGAGTCTCGTTTCCCGCTCCAAAATTTGAAAGTGCTTCTAAAGCACGGACCACCCAAGCGGGAATAGCTCAGTTGGTAGAGCACGACCTTGCCAAGGTCGGGGTCGCGAGTTCGAGTCTCGTTTCCCGCTCCAAATTCTTCTTAATCTCTAAAGTATCCACAGCGAAGAAACTCGTTGGGGACGTTTTCTGTTGTCTCTGAAATACTCTTGTGAACAGAGTTATCCACAGAAACCGCGCTTACCCTGAACAGGGTTAAAACTTAGCAGGGTGAATAGTATCCATTTAACGCACTGTATTTAATGGATAAATTTTCATTTCAAAATGTTAGCGAGATCACTTGACCTCTTCTCCAGCCCAGATGGTGCTTGAGTTTGTAATTTTATTCACAGGCTGTGAATAGATCAGGCATCCCGTGTAAGCCCTTTTTCAATCACTCTCACCAGACGCTGTTTCTTCGGTAGCTGCACCTCGATCGCACAGGCATTACGCTTCTCAATTTGCTGCGCAATCGCCCATTCTATGTGTTCATCAAGAAGTGGGTGCTCACCTCTACGGCTTTCAAGCGCCCGCACGTTCGCTTCATCCCACGGGGCATTACCCAGCGCAACGGCAACATTACGCAGCCAGCGCAGATGACCGATGCGGCGAATGGCCGAACCTTCCGTCACTTTCAGGAACCAGGCTTCGGTCCAGGCGAACAGTTCAATGAGCTGCGGCGCATGCAGCGCCTTACGCGGGCTGAAATCCTCTTCGTCCGTGAGCTGCGAATAGCGGTTCCACGGGCAGATCAGCTGGCAATCGTCACAGCCGTAGATCCGGTTTCCGATAAGCGGTCGAAATTCTTCGGGAATGGCCCCTTCCAGTTCGATAGTGAGGTAGGAGATGCAGCGGCGCGCATCAACGGTGTAAGGCTCTACGATGGCACCCGTCGGACAGATGGTCATGCAGGCCACGCAGCGCCCGCAGCCTTCCTCTACCGGGCCGTCTACCGGCAGCGGTAAATCAATCAGCAGTTCACCCAGGAAGAAGAACGATCCGGCGTCGCGGCTAAGGATAAGTGAGTGCTTACCTGTCCAGCCAAGCCCGGCTTTTTCGGCGATTGGGCGCTCAAGAATAGGCGCAGAATCGACAAAGGGTCTAAAATTCAGCGAAACACAGTGCTGCTGAATAGTTTCCCCGAGTTTTTTTAAACGGTTACGCAAAAGCTTATGATAATCACGTCCCAGGGCGTACCGGCTGACGTAACCCAAAGAGGGATTTTTTAGCGTGCGCGCAAAGGCCGCGTTGGCGGGCAGGTAGTTCATGCGCACGCTGATGACGCGTAATGTGCCCGGCAAAAGCTCGTGAGGACGCGCGCGCATCATGCCATGACGCGCCATCCATTCCATTTCGCCGTGGTATTGTTTGTCCAGCCAGGCCTGCAGTTTCGGCTCGCTGGCGGAAAGGCCGGTATCGGTAATGCCCACCTTCTGGAAGCCAAGCTCAGCACCCCACTGTTTTATTTTTTGCGCTAATTCATTGAGATCGAGGGGCTGTGACATGACGGACCATACGGTGAAGAAAAACCCCGCAAGTATACCACATTCCATCTGGCATGCGGATGACCTCCGTCGCGCCGAAAAAGAGGCCGCAGACAGCCTCGGGATTACCCTTTATGAACTGATGCTGCGCGCGGGTGAGGCGGCGTTTAACGTTGCCCAGAGCGCCTACCCGCAGGCCGCCCACTGGCTGATTCTGTGCGGTCACGGCAATAACGGCGGCGACGGCTACGTCGTCGCCCGTTTGGCGGTTGCGGCAGGTATCCGCGTGACGTTGCTGGCCCTGGAGAGCGATAAACCTCTGCCGGAAGAGGCCGATGCGGCGCGGGAGGCGTGGCTTAACGCGGGCGGTGTGATTCATGCGCCTAATATCGTCTGGCCGGAAGAGGTGGATCTGATTGTGGATGGTCTGCTGGGTACCGGGCTACGCAGTGCGCCTCGTGAGAACATTGCCGCGCTTATTGAACACGCTAACAGACATTCCGCGCCGGTAGTCGCCCTGGATATTCCCTCTGGCCTGATTGCACAAACCGGCGCGACGCCGGGAGCGGTCATTCAGGCTGCCCATACTGTGACCTTCATCGCCCTCAAGCCAGGGTTACTGACCGGTAAAGCGCGAGACGTCGTTGGCGTGCTGCACCACAATGCGCTGGGGCTGGAGAGCTGGCTGGCCGGGCAGGAAATGCGCATCGCGCGTTTTGATGCGTCTCAGCTTGCGGCGTGGCTCCCGCCGCGCCGTCCGACGTCCCATAAGGGCGATCACGGCAGGCTGGTGATTATTGGCGGCGACCACGGTACGGCAGGTGCGATTCGCATGACCGGCGAAGCGGCGCTGCGCAGCGGTGCCGGATTAGTGCGAGTACTCACTCGCATCGAGAATATTGCGCCGATCGTTACAGCCCGACCGGAGCTGATGGTGCACGAGCTTACGCCCCAGGCGCTTGAAGAGAGCCTTGAATGGGCGGATGTAGTGGTGATTGGCCCGGGTCTTGGGCAGCAGGCATGGGGTAAACAGGCCCTGCAAAAGGTCGAGAATTTTCGTAAACCGATGCTGTGGGATGCCGACGCGCTGAACCTTCTGGCAATCAATCCGGATAAGCGTCACAATCGCATTCTGACGCCACACCCCGGCGAAGCCGCGCGGCTGCTTAACTGCAGCGTGGCAGAAATTGAAAGCGATCGCTTACTTTCTGCTCAGCGTCTGGTAAAACGTTACGGAGGTGTTGCTGTTTTGAAAGGGGCAGGAACCGTTGTCGCCAGCGATGAGGCACAGGGCATTATTGATGCCGGAAATGCGGGCATGGCAAGCGGCGGCATGGGCGATGTGCTTTCCGGCATCATTGGCGCATTGCTTGGACAGAAACTTCCCCTTTATGATGCAGCCTGTGCGGGCTGCGTGGCCCACGGTGTCGCGGCGGATAAACTCGCCGCGCGTTACGGTACACGCGGTATGCTGGCCACCGATCTTTTTTGCACGCTGCGGCGTGTTGTTAACCCGGATGTGATTGACGTAGAAAATGACTAATCGAGCGATTCCTTTACCTGATGAACAAGCCACTTTAGAACTCGGCAAGCGCGTGGCGCAGGCCTGTCAGGGGGCAACCGTCATTTATCTGTATGGTGATTTAGGTGCGGGTAAAACCACCTTCAGCCGGGGTTTTTTGCAGGCGTTAGGGCATAACGGGAATGTGAAAAGCCCAACCTACACGCTGGTCGAACCGTACACCCTTGAAAATCTCATGGTGTACCACTTCGATTTATACCGCCTTGCGGATCCTGAGGAGCTGGAATTTATGGGGATCCGTGATTATTTTGCCAACGACGCCATTTGCCTGGTGGAGTGGCCGCAACAAGGTGCGGGTGTGCTGCCTGACCCGGATGTCGAAATTCACTTAGATTACCAGGCACAAGGGCGTGAGGCACGCATCAGTGCTGTTTCCTCATCAGGCAGTTCCTTACTGGCGCGACTGGCCGGTTAAGCGTAGGGATGACGGGATGATAAATCGCGTTAAAGGTTGGTTGTTGGCTGCCACCGTGCTGCTGTGCGCGCAGGCCGGGGCGGCAAACCTCTCAGATATTCAGGTATCAAACGGCGAAAGCCAGGCCCGGATCACGTTCAGCTTTATGGGCGATCCTGAATATGCGTTTTCACAGCCAGACAGCCACAGCGTGGCGCTGGATATCAAGCAGACTGGCGTGATCCAGGGGCTACCGCTGCGGTTCAGCGGTAACAACCTGGTGAAAAGTATCCGTTCGGGAACGCCGCAGGATAGCCAGTCGTTACGCCTGGTGGTCGATCTGACCGAAAAGGGTAAAACGAAGGCGGTGAAGCAGCAAAACGGGGCGAACTATACGGTGGTCTTTACCATCAATGCCGACGCACCGCCTCCACCGCCGCCGGTCGTAGCGAAGCGCGTGGAAGAACCGGTATATACGCCGCGTCCTTCTGAACCTGCGCGTAATCCGTTTAAATCGCAGAACGACCGCATTACTGCGGCAACCAGCAGCAATACGGTGACGCGTCCGGCGGCCAGCGCGCGACGCGCGACGGTCAGCGGTGACAAAGTGATTATCGCCATTGATGCGGGCCACGGCGGGGAAGATCCGGGGGCGATTGGCCCTGGCGGCACGCGAGAAAAAAACGTGACCATCGCTATCGCGCGTAAGCTGCGTTCGCTACTCAATGACGACCCTATGTTTAAAGGCGTGTTGACCCGCGACGGGGACTACTTTATCTCCGTCATGGGACGCTCGGATGTGGCGCGTAAGCAAAACGCGAACTTCCTGGTCTCCATTCATGCGGACGCCGCACCGAATCGTAGCGCCACCGGCGCCTCGGTTTGGGTGCTGTCGAACCGTCGCGCTAACAGCGAAATGGCCAACTGGCTGGAAGAGCATGAGAAGCAGTCTGAACTGTTAGGCGGCGCGGGCGACGTGCTGGCGAACAGCCAGTCCGATCCGTACCTCAGCCAGGCGGTGCTGGATTTACAGTTCGGTCATTCTCAGCGCGTCGGGTATGATGTCGCCACTAACGTATTGAACCAGCTGCAAAGCGTTGGCGTGCTGCATAAGCGTCGTCCGGAACATGCCAGCCTCGGCGTTCTGCGCTCGCCGGATATCCCGTCCATCCTTGTCGAGACGGGCTTTATCAGTAACAACGGTGAAGAGCGTCTGTTGGGAAGCGACAGCTACCAGCAGCAAATTGCCGAAGCGATTTATAACGGTCTGCGTAAATATTTTGATGCCCATCCGCTGCAGTCCGCGCCGCAGAGCGGCGCTGCCCAGACGGCCAGTGCAGCGCTACCGGGTGAGATGACCGCGACCAACTAAGGAGAATTCATGCCGATTCAGGTTCTACCGCCGCAGCTCGCGAACCAAATCGCCGCCGGTGAGGTGGTGGAACGCCCTGCGTCGGTGGTGAAGGAGCTGGTGGAAAACAGCCTCGATGCGGGCGCAACCCGCATCGATATTGATATCGAACGCGGTGGCGCGAAGCTTATCCGCATTCGTGACAACGGCTGTGGCATCAAAAAAGACGAGCTGGCGCTGGCGCTGGCCCGTCACGCCACCAGTAAAATTGCCTCTCTGGATGACCTGGAAGCGATTATTAGCCTCGGTTTTCGCGGTGAAGCGCTGGCCAGTATCAGCTCGGTTTCGCGCTTAACGCTGACCTCCCGTACCGCTGAACAGCAGGAAGCCTGGCAGGCTTACGCCGAAGGGCGCGATATGGATGTGACGGTGAAACCCGCGGCGCACCCTGTCGGCACGACGCTGGAAGTCCTGGATCTGTTCTACAACACCCCCGCCCGACGCAAGTTTATGCGTACCGAGAAGACCGAGTTCGGCCATATCGACGAGATCATTCGCCGTATCGCGCTGGCCCGCTTCGATGTCACCATCAACCTCAGCCACAACGGCAAGGTGATGCGCCAGTATCGCGCGGTGGCAGAAGGGGGACAGAAAGAGCGCCGTTTGGGGGCGATCTGCGGTACGCCGTTTCTGGAACAGGCGCTGGCCATTGAGTGGCAGCACGGCGATCTGGCTTTACGCGGCTGGGTTGCCGATCCCAACGCGAGCAGCGCTGCGTTTGCGGAGATCCAGTATTGCTACGTAAACGGCCGCATGATGCGCGACCGTCTCATCAATCACGCGATTCGCCAGGCCTGCGAAGACAAACTCGGGGCCGATCAGCAGCCTGCTTTCGTCCTTTATCTGGAAATCGACCCCCATCAGGTGGATGTGAACGTCCATCCCGCCAAGCATGAGGTGCGGTTCCACCAGTCGCGTCTGGTCCACGACTTTATTTATCAGGGCGTGGCCACCGTGTTGCAGCAGCAGGCAGAGCCAACGCTGCCGCTGGAGAACGACGCCCCTGCACCGCGTCCGCTGCCAGAAAACCGTGTCGCGGCAGGCCGCAACCATTTTGCGGAGCCTGCCGTCGCGCGTGAACCGGAAGCCCCGCGTTACTCCCCGGCAGGGAGCGCACCGCGTCCAACGGGCGCGAACTACCCGAATGCTCAGCCAGGCTATCAGAAGCAGCAGGGCGCGTTGTACCGCAAGCTGCTGGAAACGCCTGCCGTGGAGCGTAAAGAGCACATTCCGGCCGCTCAGCCTTCTCTGGACGGCCATAGCCAGAGTTTTGGCCGGGTGCTGACGATTATTGCGCCGGATATGGCACTGCTTGAGCGTGACGGCAAATTGATGCTTCTGGCACTGCCGGTCGCCGAACGCTGGCTCAAGCAGGTGCAGCTCACGCCAGGTGAAAATGCAGCCTGCGCGCAGCCGTTGTTAATTCCGGTTCGCTTGAAAATATCCCCTGAAGAAACAAGGGTATTGCAGCGTGCCGAGCCGCAGCTGACGCAAATGGGGATTGAAACTGTGCTCGAACCACAACATGTGACAATTCGTGCAGTGCCTTTACCCTTACGCCAACAAAATTTACAAAACTTGATTCCTGAACTGATAGGCTACCTGGCGCAGCAAACATCGTTTGATGCCGCCAACACTGCGCAGTGGATCGCCCGCCATCTGGCAAGCGAACACGCGCCGTGGAGTATGGCGCAGGCCATTAGCGTGCTGGCGGAGGTGGAACGCCTCTGTCCGCATCTGGTGAAAACGCCGCCGGGTGGGTTATTACAACCTGTTGATTTACAAACGGCGATGAACGCCCTGAAACATGATTGACGCAAGTAAGGCGAGCCTGCCTAAGGCAATATTTTTAATGGGCCCAACGGCCTCCGGCAAAACGGCGCTAGCCATTGAGTTGCGTAAAGTTTTGCCTGTAGAGTTGATTAGCGTCGACTCCGCCCTCATCTACCGAGGGATGGACATCGGCACGGCGAAGCCTGACGCAGAAGAGTTGCGTGCGGCACCGCACCGTTTGCTGGATATTCTCGACCCGACTCAGGCGTACTCCGCAGCGGATTTCCGCCGGGATGCCTTAGCCGAGATGGCCGAGATAACGGCAGCGGGACGTATACCGCTGTTGGTTGGCGGAACCATGCTCTATTTCAAGGCGTTGCTGGAGGGGTTGTCACCTCTGCCATCCGCGGATCCGGAAGTAAGAGCGAAAATTGAGCAGCAGGCGGCAGAGCAGGGTTGGGACGTTTTGCATCAGCAACTGGCGGAGATTGACCCGGTTGCGGCAGCACGGATCCATCCAAATGATCCGCAAAGGCTTTCCCGGGCACTGGAAGTTTTTTTCATTTCGGGTAAAACTTTAACGGAACTGACGCAAACGTCAGGAGACGCTCTGCCGTATCAGGTGCATCAGTTCGCCATCGCCCCGGCGAGCCGTGAACTGCTCCATCAGCGAATTGAGCAGCGTTTTCATCAGATGTTAGCTTCAGATTTTGAAGCAGAAGTGCGGGCGCTATTTGCCCGTGGAGATTTGCATACGGACATGCCTTCCATTCGTTGTGTGGGATACCGCCAGATGTGGTCGTATCTTGAAGGTGAGATTTCATACGATGAAATGGTTTATAGAGGTGTTTGCGCCACGAGACAGTTAGCGAAGCGCCAGATCACCTGGTTGCGCGGTTGGGACGGCGTTCACTGGTTAGACAGTGAAAAACCACAACAGGCGTTAAACGAAGTGATTGAGGTTGTTGGTGATATCGCTCACTGAATGTGTACAATTGAGACGTATCGTGCGCAATTTTTCAGAATCGCAAGGTTCTAAGTACAAAACAAGCATATAAGGAAAAGATAGAATGGCTAAGGGGCAATCTTTACAAGATCCGTTCCTGAACGCATTGCGTCGGGAACGTGTTCCAGTTTCTATTTATTTGGTGAATGGTATTAAGCTGCAAGGTCAGATTGAGTCTTTCGATCAGTTTGTGATTCTGTTGAAAAACACGGTCAGTCAGATGGTCTACAAGCACGCTATTTCTACTGTTGTTCCGTCCCGTCCGGTATCTCATCACAGCAATAACGCTGGCGGCGGCACTGGTAGTAACTACCATCATGGCAGCAGCGCGCAGGGTTCTTCAACGCCGGCGCAGGACAGCGACGAAACCGAATAAGGTTTCGCACTGTTATCCACACGGGGAGCCAGGGATCCTGCGTTCCCCGCTGATCTTTTTAGAGAGGTTTACGCTTGTTTGACCGTTATGATGCCGGTGAGCAGGCGGTGCTGGTACACATCTATTTTTCGCAAGACAAAGATATGGAAGACCTCCAGGAGTTTGAATCTCTGGTCTCTTCCGCCGGTGTCGAAGCAATGCAGGTGATTACCGGTAGCCGTAAAGCGCCGCACCCAAAGTATTTTGTTGGTGAAGGTAAAGCAGTCGAAATTGCGGATGCCGTAAAAGCAACCGGCGCGTCAGTCGTGTTGTTTGATCATGCGCTGTCTCCAGCCCAGGAGCGCAACCTGGAAGCCCTTTGCGAATGCCGTGTTATCGATCGCACGGGTTTGATTTTAGATATTTTTGCTCAGCGTGCACGTACCCACGAAGGGAAACTGCAGGTTGAGCTGGCGCAGCTGCGCCATCTGGCAACGCGTCTGGTGCGTGGCTGGACACACCTTGAAAGACAAAAAGGCGGGATTGGTTTGCGCGGCCCGGGTGAAACCCAGCTCGAAACCGACCGTCGTTTGCTGCGTGGCCGAATTACCCAGATCCTTTCACGTCTGGAACGTGTAGAGAAACAGCGTGAGCAGGGACGTCGGGCGCGAACGAAAGCCGACATCCCGACGGTGTCGCTGGTGGGCTATACCAACGCCGGTAAATCCACCCTGTTTAACCAGATAACCGAGGCCCAGGTTTATGCCGCAGACCAGCTGTTTGCGACCCTGGACCCTACGCTGCGCCGTATTGACGTTGCAGACGTCGGTGAAACGGTGCTGGCGGATACCGTAGGGTTTATCCGCCACCTGCCGCATGACCTGGTGGCGGCGTTTAAAGCCACCCTGCAGGAGACGCGACAGGCGACTCTGCTGCTGCACGTGATTGATGCGGCAGACGTGCGCGTGCAGGAGAACATCGACGCGGTGAACGTGGTGCTCGAAGAGATCGACGCCCATGAGATCCCAACGCTGTTGGTCATGAACAAGATCGATATGCTGGACGATTTCGAACCGCGTATCGACAGAGATGAAGAAAACAAACCGATTCGGGTCTGGCTTTCTGCCCAGACCGGTATTGGTGTGCCACTGCTTTTCCAGGCTTTGACAGAACGTCTTTCCGGTGAGGTAGCTCAGCACACGCTGCGACTGCCGCCACAGGAAGGCAGGCTGCGCAGCCGGTTTTATCAGCTTCAGGCGATAGAAAAAGAGTGGATGGAGGATGACGGCAGCGTGGGGATGCAGGTGCGTATGCCGATCGTTGACTGGCGTCGCCTCTGTAAACAAGAACCTGCGCTGGTCGACTATATCGTCTGATCAGAAAGGGGATGCCTGAATAATTCGCCCTTGCATAACAAATATGGAGCATATACATGGCGTGGAATCAGCCCGGTAATAACGGACAAGACCGCGACCCGTGGGGAAGCAGCAAACCTGGCGGCAACTCTGAGGGAAATGGCAACAAAGGTGGTCGCGAGCAGGGGCCGCCGGATCTGGATGATATCTTCCGCAAACTGAGCAAGAAGCTTGGTGGCCTTGGCGGAGGAAAAGGTTCTGGCTCGGGTGGCAATTCCACTCAGAGTTCGCGCCCGCCAATGGGGGGCCGCGTAGTGGGCATCGTGGCCGCTGCGGTAGTCATCATCTGGGCAGCCAGCGGGTTCTACACCATTAAAGAAGCAGAACGCGGCGTGGTCACCCGTTTCGGTAAGTTCAGCCATCTGGTTGAGCCGGGTCTGAACTGGAAGCCGACCTTCATTGACGACGTGACCGCGGTAAACGTGGAATCCGTCCGTGAACTGGCCGCCTCTGGCGTGATGCTGACCTCTGACGAAAACGTGGTGCGCGTTGAGATGAACGTGCAGTACCGCGTGACCGATCCTGAGCGTTATCTGTTTAGCGTGACCAGCGCCGATGACAGCCTGCGTCAGGCGACCGACAGCGCCCTGCGCGGTGTGATCGGTAAATACACCATGGACCGTATCCTGACCGAAGGTCGTACCGTTATTCGTAGCGATACCCAGCGCGAGCTGGAGGAGACCATTCGTCCGTACAACATGGGTATCACCCTGCTGGACGTCAACTTCCAGGCTGCGCGTCCGCCGGAAGAGGTGAAAGCCGCATTTGACGATGCGATTGCTGCCCGTGAAAACGAACAGCAGTACATCCGTGAAGCAGAAGCGTACACCAACGAAGTTCAGCCACGCGCTAACGGTCAGGCGCAGCGTATTCTGGAAGAAGCGCGCGCGTATAAGACGCAGACCATCCTGGAAGCTCAGGGTGAAGTGGCTCGCTTTGCGAAGATCCTGCCGGAATACAAAGCGGCACCTGAAATTACCCGTGAGCGTCTCTATATCGAGACCATGGAAAAAGTGCTGAGCCACACCCGTAAAGTGTTGGTTAACGACAGTAAAGGCGGAAACCTGATGGTTCTGCCGCTGGATCAGATGCTGAAAGGCAGTTCTGCGCCAGCAGCGAAAGGCGACACCAGCGGCGCGAACAACCTGCTGCGTCTGCCGCCAGCCTCATCAGGCAGCGCCAGCACGAACACAACGCCTTCTTCGAACGATGGTGACATTATGGACCAACGCCGTGCTAACGCGCAGCGTAACGACTACCAGCGTCAGGGGGAATAAGGATGCGTAAGTCAGTTATTGCGATCATCGTCATCGTACTGGTCGCGCTTTATACCTCGATCTTTGTGGTGAAAGAAGGCGAGCGTGGGATTAAGTTCCAGTTCAGCAGCGTCGTGCGTGATGGCGACAAACGTCCGGTGATTTATGAGCCGGGCCTGCACTTCAAGGTGCCGTTCATTCAGTCAGTGAAAACGCTTGATGCGCGTATCCAGACCATGGATAACCAGGCCGACCGTTTCGTGACCAAAGAGAAGAAAGACCTGATCGTTGATTCCTATATCAAATGGCGCATCAGCGATTTCAGCCGTTACTTCCTGGCAACGGGCGGCGGTGACGTTTCTCAGGCAGAAGTGCTGCTGAAACGTAAGTTCTCTGACCGTCTGCGTTCCGAGATTGGTCGTCTGGATGTGAAAGACATCGTGACCGACTCCCGCGGTCGTCTGACCCTGGAAGTTCGCGATGCGCTGAACTCCGGTACCGCGGGCACGGAAGATGAAGTTTCAACGCCGGCAGCAGATGATGCGATTGCCAAAGCGGCGGAACGCGTTCAGGCGGAGACCAACGGCAAAGTGCCGGTGATCAACCCGAACAGTATGGCTGCGCTGGGTATCGAAGTGGTTGACGTGCGTATCAAGCAGATCAACCTGCCAGTAGAAGTGTCCGAGGCGATTTACAACCGTATGCGCGCCGAGCGTGAAGCGGTAGCCCGTCGTCACCGTTCACAGGGCCAGGAAGAGGCTGAGAAGCTGCGTGCAGCAGCGGACTATGAAGTCACCAAGACGCTGGCGGAATCTGAGCGCCAGGGCCGTATCCTGCGCGGTGAAGGCGATGCCGAAGCGGCGAAGCTGTTCGCAGATGCCTTCAGCCAGGATCCTGACTTCTACGCCTTTATCCGTAGCCTGCGTGCTTACGAGAATAGCTTCCAGAGCAACCAGGATGTGATGGTGCTCAGCCCGGACAGCGATTTCTTCCGTTATATGAAGACGCCGACTAACGCAACGCGATAAACTCAGGCACGTTTGAGTATTCAAACCACCGCTCTCAACGGAGCGGTGGTTTTCTTTTATAAGGAATAAAAATGAATTCAACGATCTGGCTCGCACTGGCTTTGGTCCTGGTGCTGGAAGGTCTTGGACCGATGCTTTATCCGCGCGCCTGGCGTCGAATGATCGCCACGATGAGCCAACTGCCGGATAATATTTTGCGTCGTTTCGGCGGAGGTCTTGTGGTTGCGGGCATCGTGATCTACTACATGTTGAGGAAAACGATTGGCTGATCAAAAAGTAGGCGCAATCGGCGTATTTTGAGGTCAAAAAGTGCTGTATATCTGAAAAAGCGATGGTAGAATCCATTTTTAAGCAAACGGTGATTTTGAAAAAAATGGGTAACAACGTCGTCGTACTGGGCACCCAATGGGGTGACGAAGGTAAAGGGAAGATTGTTGATCTTCTGACTGAACGGGCTAAATATGTTGTACGCTACCAGGGCGGTCACAACGCAGGCCATACTCTCGTAATCAACGGTGAAAAAACCGTCCTCCATCTTATTCCATCAGGCATTCTTCGTGATAACGTCACCAGCATCATCGGTAACGGCGTTGTGCTGTCTCCTGCTGCGCTGATGAAAGAGATGAAAGGTCTGGAAGACCGTGGTATCCCTGTTCGTGAGCGTCTGCTGCTCTCCGAGGCCTGCCCGCTGATTCTGGATTATCACGTGGCGCTGGACGTAGCGCGTGAGAAAGCGCGCGGTGCGAAAGCGATCGGTACCACCGGTCGTGGTATCGGCCCGGCTTACGAAGATAAAGTTGCGCGTCGCGGTCTGCGCGTGGGCGACCTCTTCGACAAAGCCACCTTCGCTGAAAAACTGAAAGAAGTGATGGAATATCACAACTTCCAGCTGGTGAACTTCTACAAAGCTGACGCTGTTGACTACCAGAAAGTGCTGGATGACGTCATGGCGATCGCTGACATTCTGACCGGTATGGTTGTTGATGTGTCCGATCTGCTGGACCAGGCGCGCAAGCGTGGCGATTTCGTCATGTTCGAAGGTGCGCAGGGTACGCTGCTGGACATCGACCACGGTACCTATCCGTACGTGACCTCCTCTAACACCACTGCAGGTGGCGTGGCGACCGGCTCTGGCCTGGGTCCACGTTATGTGGATTACGTTCTGGGCATCATCAAAGCATACTCCACTCGCGTGGGTGCAGGTCCATTCCCGACCGAGCTGTTTGATGAAACCGGCGAGTTCCTGTGCAAGCAGGGTAACGAGTTTGGTGCGACCACCGGTCGTCGTCGTCGTACCGGCTGGCTGGATGCGGTTGCAGTGCGTCGTGCAGTGCAGATCAACTCCCTGTCTGGCTTCTGCCTGACCAAGCTGGACGTACTGGACGGCCTGAAAGAAGTGAAAATCTGCGTAGGCTACCGTATGCCAGATGGCCGCGAAGTGACCACCACTCCGCTGGCTGCTGACGACTGGGAAGGCATTGAGCCAATCTACGAAACCATGCCGGGCTGGTCTGAGACCACTTTCGGTGTGAAAGAGCGTAGCGGCCTGCCGCAGGCGGCGCTGGATTACATCAAGCGTATTGAAGAACTGACCGAAGTGCCGATCGATATTATTTCTACCGGCCCGGATCGTACTGAAACGATGATCCTGCGCGACCCGTTCGACGCATAATCTTCGTGAATGCTGGCCTGCGGGGTGACCCGTAGGCCGGATAAGCGTAGCGCCATCCGGCGAACGCTCCTGGATCTCCGCTTTTTCGCCCCGTCTGTCAAATAAATTAGCCGCTAACTATCTGGCTGGTTTATCATCATTAATGAATATCTCTGCGGTTTGACCGCGTTTTCCCTTTTTTCCTGAGGTTGATGTGCAGTTAACAAGTTTCACCGATTACGGCTTACGTGCGCTGATTTACATGGCGTCGTTACCCGAGGGGAAGATGACCAGTATCTCTGAAGTCACAGAGGTCTACGGCGTATCCCGTAATCATATGGTCAAAATAATCAATCAACTTAGTCGTGCCGGATACGTTGCTGCCGTCCGCGGGAAGAATGGTGGGATCCGTCTCGGTAAACCGGCACAGAGTATTCGTGTGGGCGATGTGGTACGTGAACTGGAGCCGCTGTCTCTGGTGAACTGCAGCAGCGAGTTCTGCCACATCACGCCCGCTTGCCGCCTGAAAAAGGCGCTTTCAAAGGCCGTGCAAAGTTTTCTCATGGAACTGGATCACTACACGCTGGCCGATTTGGTTGAAGAGAATCAACCGCTTTATAAATTATTGCTGGTGGAATGAAGAAAATTTCCACCGGAGCTGACAACGGAGGAACCGACATGTCACATGATCCTTTCCAGGAACGCGAAGCCGAAAAATACGCGAATCCTATTCCCAGCCGCGAGTTCATCATTGAACACTTAACAAAACGCGAAAAACCCGCCAATCGTGAAGAACTTGCCGTTGAATTAAACATTGAAGGTGAAGAGCAAATTGAAGCCCTTCGCCGCCGCCTGCGCGCAATGGAGCGTGACGGGCAGTTGGTCTTTACCCGCCGCCAGTGCTACGCGCTGCCAGAACGCCTCGATCTGCTGAAAGGGACCGTTATTGGTCACCGCGATGGCTTCGGCTTCCTGCGCGTGGAAGGCCGTAAAGACGATCTGTACCTCTCATCTGAACAGATGAAAATGTGCATCCACGGCGACCAGATCCTGGCGCAGCCGCTGGGCGCTGACCGTAAAGGTCGCCGCGAAGCGCGCGTGGTACGCGTTCTGGTGCCAAAAACCAGCCAGATCGTCGGCCGCTACTTTACCGACGCGGGCGTGGGCTTCGTGGTGCCGGACGACAGCCGTCTGAGCTTCGACATCCTCATCCCACCTGAAGAGGTGATGGGCGCCCGCATGGGCTTTGTGGTGGTGGTGGAACTCACCCAGCGCCCAACCCGTCGCACCAAAGCGGTAGGTAAAATCGTCGAAGTGCTTGGCGACAACATGGGCACTACCATGGCCGTTGATATGGCGCTGCGCACCCATGAGATCCCCTACGTCTGGCCGAAAGCGGTTGAAGATCAGATCGAAAGCCTGCGCGAAGAAGTGCCGGAAGAGTCCAAAGTGGGCCGCGTGGATCTGCGCTCCCTGCCGCTGGTCACTATCGACGGTGAAGATGCCCGCGACTTCGATGACGCCGTCTACTGTGAGAAAAAACGCGGTGGCGGCTGGCGCCTGTGGGTCGCTATTGCAGACGTAAGCTACTATGTTCGTCCGCACACCCCGCTGGATAACGAAGCGCGCAGCCGCGGAACCTCGGTCTACTTCCCGTCGCAGGTCGTGCCGATGCTGCCGGAAGTGCTGTCTAACGGCCTGTGCTCCCTGAACCCGCAGGTTGACCGCCTCTGTATGGTTTGCGAGATGACTATCTCCACCAAAGGGCGCTTAACCGGCTACAAGTTCTACGAAGCGGTGATGAGCTCGCACGCGCGTCTGACCTATACCAAGGTCTGGCATATGCTGCAGGGCGACCAGGATCTGCGCGAACAGTACGCGCCGCTGGTCAAACACATCGAAGAGCTGCATAACCTCTACAAAACGCTGGATCAGGCGCGCGAAGAGCGCGGCGGGATCTCGTTTGAGAGTGAAGAAGCGAAATTCATTTTCAACGCAGAACGCCGCATTGAGCGTATCGAGCAGACCCAGCGTAACGACGCGCACAAGCTGATTGAAGAGTGTATGATTCTGGCGAACATCTCGGCGGCACGATTCGTCGAGAAAGCCAAAGAGCCTGCGCTGTTCCGTATTCACGATAAACCGTCGACGGAAGCCATCACCGCGTTCCGCTCCGTGCTGGCTGAACTGGGTCTGGAGCTGCCTGGCGGTAACAAGCCAGAGCCGCGCGATTATGCCGAGCTGCTGGAGTCCATTGGCGACCGTCCTGACGCAGAAATGCTGCAGACGATGCTGCTGCGCTCTATGAAGCAGGCGATTTACGATCCGGAAAACCGGGGACACTTCGGCCTGGCGCTGCAGTCTTACGCCCACTTTACCTCGCCGATCCGTCGTTATCCTGACCTCTCTCTGCACCGTGCGATCAAGTATCTGCTGGCGCAGGAGCAGGGCCATAAAGGGAACACCACCGAAACCGGTGGCTACCACTATTCGATGGAAGAGATGCTGCAGCTGGGTCAGCACTGCTCCATGGCCGAACGTCGTGCCGATGAGGCAACCCGCGACGTGGCGGACTGGCTGAAGTGTGACTTTATGCTCGATCAGGTGGGTAACGTCTTTAAAGGCGTGATTGCCAGCGTGACCGGCTTTGGTTTCTTCGTTCGTCTGGACGAGCTGTTCATCGACGGTCTGGTGCACGTCTCCAGCCTGGATAACGACTACTATCGCTTTGACCAGGTCGGTCAGCGGCTGATTGGCGAATCTGGCGGCCAGACCTATCGTCTGGGCGACCGTGTCGAAGTGAAGGTCGAAGCTGTGAATATGGACGACCGTAAAATCGACTTCAGCCTGATCTCCAGCGAGCGCGCGCCGCGTAACGTCGGCAAAACCGAGCGTGAAAGGGCGAAAAAAACCGGTAACGGTAAACCGGGCGGCGGTAAACGTCGTCAGGCGGGCAAGAAGGTAAACTTCGAGCCGGACAGCGCCTTCCGCGGCGAGAAGAAACAGAAGCCGAAGGCGGCGAAGAAAGAAGCCCGTTCAGCGAAAAAACCGTCCGCGAAAACGCAGAAAATAGCTGCCGCCACCAAAGCGAAACGCGCGGCCAAGAAAAAGCAGGCGGAGTAAATTCTCCCCTCACCCTGACCCTCTCCCCAACGGGGGGAGGGGAAATACTTATTACGAGAACCATCAATGAGTGAAATGATTTACGGCATCCACGCGGTGCAGGCCCTTCTCGAGCGCGCACCGGAGCGTTTTCAGGAAGTGTTTATTCTGAAAGGGCGT
Organism: Enterobacter asburiae; assembly: GCF_024599655.1. Lineage (NCBI taxonomy): Bacteria > Pseudomonadati > Pseudomonadota > Gammaproteobacteria > Enterobacterales > Enterobacteriaceae > Enterobacter > Enterobacter asburiae. The sequence continues at coordinate 4,436,760 of NZ_CP102247.1, read as the reverse complement.
GAAGATAAGCGTCTGATGCCGCTGATCCACGCGCTGGAAGCACAGGGCGTGGTGATCCAGCTGGCGAACCGCCAGTTCCTGGATGAGAAAAGCGAAGGCGCGGTTCACCAGGGGATCATTGCCCGCGTGAAGCCGGGTCGTCAGTATCAGGAAAACGATCTGCCGGATCTGATTGCCGAGCTGGATAACCCGTTCTTCCTGATCCTCGATGGCGTAACCGATCCGCACAACCTCGGCGCGTGCCTGCGCAGCGCCGATGCGGCGGGCGTGCACGCGGTGATCGTGCCGAAAGATCGCTCCGCGCAGCTGAACGCGACGGCGAAGAAAGTGGCCTGCGGCGCGGCGGAAAACGTTCCGCTGATCCGCGTGACCAACCTGGCGCGCACCATGCGTCTGCTGCAGGAAGAGAACATCTGGATCGTCGGTACAGCCGGTGAAGCGGATCATACTCTGTACCAGAGCAAAATGACCGGCCGTCTGGCGCTGGTGATGGGTGCGGAAGGCGAAGGCATGCGTCGTCTGACCCGCGAGCACTGCGACGAGCTGATCAGCATCCCGATGGCAGGCAGCGTGTCGTCCCTGAACGTTTCCGTTGCGACGGGCATCTGCCTGTTTGAAGCGGTGCGCCAGCGCGGGTAGCCTGTTGTGCCGGGTGGCGGCTTCGCCTTACCCGGCCTACAAAGGCACGGTACCGTAGGCCCGGTAAGCGCAGCGCCACCGGGCATTAACCTCACTCCTCTAACGACCGCAAATGGTCATCCTTCCTCAGCGTCATCAGCGCGAAAATACTCACTACCGCCGTCGCCATCACGTAATACGCCGGAATATCCAGGTTGCCCGTCTGCTTAATCAGCCCGGTAATGATTAACCCTGCACATCCCGAGAAAATCGCGTTCGACAAAGAGTAGGCCAGCCCCAGCCCCGTATAGCGCACGCGCGTCGGGAACATCTCAGATAGCATTGCCGGGCCTGGCCCCGCCAGCATGCCCACCAGACCGCCTGCAATCAATACCACACCAGCCTTAACCACCAGCGTACTCGACTCAGCCTGAAGGATTTTCAGCAGCGGCAGGGCGAGGATCAGCAGCAGCGCGGTGGCGATAATCATCACCGTGCGGCGCCCGATCCGGTCGCTCAGGATCCCCGACGGAATGATGGTGAGTGCAAAACCAATATTCGAAATCACCGCTATCAGCAGCGCCTGGTTAAACCCGGTGTGCAGCGCCGACTGCAGATAGGTTGGCATAATCACCAGATAGGTATACCCCGCCGCAGACCAGACCATGACGCGCCCAATCCCCATCACGATGGCCCGGAGCGTGGCGGCAGTATCCGCCTGAGCGACAGCCGGTTTATCCTGCTGCTGCACAAAGCTGGGCGTCTCCTCCATGCTGACGCGAAGCCACAGCGCAACGACGCCCATGGGCAGCGCCAGGAAGAAAGGAATGCGCCAGCCCCAGTCGTGCAGGGCTTCAGGCGTGAGGAGGGCGGAGAGCAGCGCCACGATGCCTGCGCCCGCTAACAGCCCCAGCGCCACGGTAAAGGACTGCCACGCGCCATAGAGCCCACGCTTGCCGCGCGGGGCGAACTCCGTCATCAGCGAGACCGCACCGCCGTACTCGCCGCCCGCGAACAGCCCCTGCAGGATGCGCAGCAGCGTAATAATGAGCGGCGCGGCAATCCCGATGCTGGCATAGACCGGCACAACGCCGATGGCGGCGGTAGCGAGCGTCATCAATACCAACACAATGATTAGCGTCGGCTTACGGCCAATCCGGTCGCCGATGCGGCCAAACACCACCGCACCCAGCGGGCGGAAGAAGAAGGCGATGGCAAACGAGGCGTAGGTGAGGATCAGGCTGGTAAGCCCCGCTTCTCCTTCAAGCTGGAAGAAGTTTTTCGCAATCACGGTCGCCAGAAAACCGTAGACCGCAAACTCATACCACTCGATAAAGTTACCAATGGAGCCTGCAATTAATGCTCGCTTGTGCGCATCCGGTTGCATAACGATCCTCACTGAAAAGGGTAAGAATAAATTATTCAACAAAAGCGAAGTGATGAAATAGTTTATTCTTATGTTCTGTGAGCTATTTCACGAATGATATCAGCGGGATCGTGAACGTGTGACTCCCCTCCCATGCAGCGCGCGCGCGGTCTGTCCATACTTATCGTCATTGCCACTGAAGGAGGGAGACAGCATGCACTGGCAGACCCATACCGTTTTCAATCAACCTGCACCGCTTTCCAACAGCAACCTTTTCCTCTCGGACTGCGCCCTGCGCGATGCGGTCGCGCGTGAAGGGGCCGAGTGGGATATCGAACTCCTCGCCAGCATTGGTCAGCAGCTGGGTACGGCGGAGTCGCTGGAGCTGGGCAGGCTGGCAAACGTTAATCCTCCGGAGCTACTCCGTTATGACGCCGCCGGGGAGCGGCTGGACGACGTGCGCTTTCACCCGGCGTGGCACCTGCTGATGCAGGGACTCTGTGCCAACCGCGTGCATAACCTGGCGTGGGAAGAGGAGGCACGTAAAGGGTCGTTTGTCGCTCGGGCCGCACGCTTTGTGCTGCATGCTCAGGTGGAGGCGGGTACGCTGTGCCCGGTCACCATGACGTTCGCCGCCACGCCGCTGCTGCAGCAGGCACTCCCCAAAGCATTTCACGACTGGCTGACGCCGCTGCTCAGCGATCGCTACGATCCGCATCTGGCCCCTGGTGCGCAAAAGCGCGGCCTGCTGATCGGCATGGGAATGACGGAAAAGCAGGGCGGCTCAGACGTGCTCAGCAACACCACCAAAGCGGAAAAATGCAGCGACGGCAGCTACCGGCTGGTGGGGCATAAATGGTTTTTCTCCGTCCCGCAAAGCGATGCGCACCTGGTGCTGGCCCAGGCGAAAGGCGGGCTATCCTGCTTTTTTGTGCCGCGCTTTTTGCCTGACGGACAGCGCAACGCCGTCCGGCTGGAGCGCCTCAAGGACAAGCTCGGGAACCGCTCCAACGCCAGCAGCGAGGTGGAGTTTCTTGATGCCTCCGGCTGGCTGCTGGGGGAAGAGGGCGAAGGGGTACGGCAGATCCTCAAAATGGGCGGCCTGACGCGCTTTGACTGCGCGCTGGGCAGCCACGGACTGATGCGTCGGGCGCTCTCGGTGGCGCTGTACCATGCCCATCAGCGGCAAACCTTCGGCAAAAACCTCATCGATCAGCCGCTAATGCGTGAGGTGCTAAGCCGGATGGCGCTGGTGCTGGAGGGGCACACGGCGCTGCTGTTCCGCCTGGCCCGGGCGTGGGACAAGCGTGCCGATCCGCAAGAGGCCGCCTGGGCGCGGCTGTTTACCCCGGCGGCGAAATTTAGCGTCTGTAAAGCGGGCATCCCGTTTGTCGCTGAGGCGATGGAGGTGCTGGGTGGGATCGGATATTGCGAAGAGAGCGAACTTCCCCGCCTGTATCGCGAGATGCCGGTCAACAGCATCTGGGAAGGATCGGGAAATATTATGTGCCTGGACGTTCTGCGCGTGCTGGCGAAGCAGCCCGGTATTCACGATCTGCTTGCCGACGAGTTTGCGCAGGTAAAAGGGCAGGACAGACACTTCGACCGCAGCTGGCGACAGCTTCAGCAAAAACTGCGTAAGCCGCAGGAGGCGCAGGGGAGGGAGATCGCGCAGCAGCTTTTCCTGCTCGGCACCGGGAGCCAGATGCTGCGGCACGCATCGCCCCCGGTGGCGCAGGCGTGGTGCCGCATGATGCTGGACACCCGTGGCGGTACGCTGATGAGCGAGCAGGTGCAAAGTGATCTGCTGCTGCGCGCCACGGGCAGAGTCGGCTAGCCTTTTAGCTGGAACAGACTCACCAGTTGAGCCAGGTGTGAACCCTTCTCGCGCAGCGTTTGAGCCGTTTGCTCGCTGCGTGAGATGCGATCGGCATTGATATGTGACGCTTCGCCAATATGGGTCATGGCGAGGTTCACCTGGCCGATCCCGGCGGACTGCTCGCGTGAGGCATGGTTAATCTCGGTGACCAGCTGGCTGATGTTATCGATATGAATGATGATGTCATCCATCGCCAGGCGCGTCTGTTCAGACAGCGCATGACCCTCACTCACTTTTCTGAGCGTATCGCCAATCAGCTGTTCAATCTCCTTCACCGCGTTAGCGCTGCGTCCCGCCAGCGCGCGAACTTCCTGGGCGACTACCGCAAATCCTTTACCGTGCTCGCCCGCGCGAGCCGCTTCCACTGCCGCATTCAGCGCCAGAATATTGGTCTGGAAAGCAATGGACTCGATCACGCGGGTGATGTCTTCGATGCGTTTTGACGCTTCGCGAATGTCGTCCATGGTTGACACCGCGTGGGTGACCGTCTCACCGCCCTGATGAACCGCGAGCGAGGTTTCACCCACCAACTGCTGCGTTTGCTCCATATTGGCGGCATTTTGCTGCACGGTGGCGGCCAGCTGCTCCATGCTGGCAGACGTCTCTTCAACGCTGCTGGCCTGCTTGTTGATCTGCTCTGAAATCTCGCCAGTGTCGGCGGCCAGCGCGTTGGTGCCTGAATGGATCTCGCCTGCGGCCTCACGGACCTGCAGCACAATTTTTTGCAGGCCGCCGCCGATGCCGTTGATAGCATCGATCAGCTGGCCGACTTCGTCCTGGCGCGTCACGGGCAGGCTGGAACGGAGATCCCCTGCGGCATATTGCCGGGCAAGGTGGATCACATTGCGCAGCGGCCGGGTTAGCACGCGGCGAATCAGGACCACGAACAGGCCAGCAAAAAGGATGGATAAGACCACGCCGGCCAGCAGGAAACGATCGCGCATGGCGGTGACGCTTGAGAGCAGCACCGATTTATCCACTTCACCCACGATAGTCCAGTTCCAGCCCGGCAGCGGGGTATAGGCCATTTTCAGCGTGCGGCCGTCGTCGCTTACGCGCTCCAGCGTGCCGGGTTTATCACTCAGAAGCTGCTGCTGCGTCGCGCCGTCCCACTTCGGCAGTTTTCCCTCTTCGCTGGCGTGGAACAGGTATTGCCCGCGCGTTTTTCCGTTGCTGCGATCCAGCACGAAGAAGTGACCGCTCTCGCCCAGCCGGCGGTTGAGGATTTTCTCACGCATGACGTTCCAGGAGTGGGTGATGTCCACCCCGACAAAGACGATCGCAATGACCTGTCCTTCGGCGTTTTTAACCGGCTGGTACTGGGTGATGTAGCGTTTGCCAAACAGCAGCGCCAGGCCGCGGTAGACTTCACCTTTGCTGACGGCGGCAAAGGCCGGGCTGGCGTTATCCAGAACGGTACCCATCGCGCGATCGCCGTTCTCTTTGCGCAGGGAAGTGGCTACGCGAACAAAGTCGTTACCGCTGCGAACAAACAGCGTCGAAATGGCTCCCGTACGGTTCAGGAACTCGTCCGAAAGCGTGTTGTTTTCATGCAGCCCGGTTTCTCCGCCTTTCAGAAGCGGAACGCTGAGCCCGTTGATCGTCTGGGGTTGGGAAGTATCAATGTTCAGGGGCTGCGGTAAAAAGGTGGTGAACAGACGGGTATAGCTCTCAACCTCTTCACTCAGGCTGGTATTAAACATCTGCACCATGTCGACCATGCCGGTGGACTGATTATGCAGATCTTCTACCGCAAGGGCTTCAAGCTGCTGGCTGGCTTTTTGGCTGAGCAGAAAAGTGAAAAGCAGAAACAGCGTGGCGACACTGACGCCCGTAAGCAGTGACAGCTTCGCACCCAGGCCTGCGCGGCGAAAAACGTTGATCATAAATTGCTCATCATTGAAAAGGTATGGTTCTTCAACGGCAGAGCGGGGATTACGTTTACTGAATTAATGTAACAAAATGTTATTTTATTGTTCTTGATTGGTTTTATATAAGATAAAAAATTTGCAAAAACGAAAAGCCACTAAAAATAAGTGGCTTTTATCAGAAGGGAGATTACACGTAGAGAATGGCCTGTACCCGCCAGCGATCGATATGGTTATCTTCCTGCATCTGGATGATGCGATACCATGAAGCACCCTGCTCATCGGCCTTTAATGCCACGACACGTTCAACGTCTTGCGGGCTCCCCGAGATATTATTCACGGAGATCTGGCCAATTTCATTCAGGCCAGTCACACAATCAGCACTGGCGAATTCTGCTGACTGCGCGGTGGTGCTCAGCAGGCCTGCTGAGAGCAACAGTGAGGTCAAAGCAAGAGTTCGTTTCATCGTCAGCTCCATTTCACATATATCCGGTATCCGCCGGGCAATCCTTCGCGAATAAACTCCCTTCCATTGATGCGGGCGTGGAGTTTATTGTGGACAGGAAAATGTCTATGGACGCAAAGCAGTGTAAATCTCGTTCAAAGGAAAACCATTATTTACGGTACAAAATGGCCTGTGAATACCACTGTCCCGTTATGATGGTTTCGTCGATCATAATGATGACGTAATAATCTGCTTTGGCGACGACGGCCTGTGCTTTTATTGCCGATTCTGCGTCATCCGGAGAGCCGCGAACCAGCGCGGAGATGGTGCCCATTCGTTGTAATCCTTCCGTCTGATTACGACGAATCTCCTGTGGATGATCGGCGACCGGTGGAGCGGGTTGCGGCGTTCCCTGCAGCGCGCTACAGCCACTCAGCAGAAACACCAGCAATAAAGCAGCAAACCTGCGCATAACCATATCTCGTTTCCTGATAGCCATAGTGTAGTTGTCTGTGAATTTAGTTTTGGGGGAATGTTCCCGAAGTGTTATCTGGGACGTATATTTCGAATGAAAATGACGTGAAAGCGTAACCCAGTTCTCAACATTATGAATCATACATTCGCACAGGGTCGACAATGATTGAAATTGAAATACGCCACCTCGGCGACCATGAAATTTTACACGCGATGCCAGCGGGTAAACGTGATAAACCGCTGCCTGTTGTGGTTTTTTATCACGGGTTTACCTCATCGAAGCTGGTTTACAGTTATTTTGCGGTAGCGCTGGCGCAGGCGGGTTTCCGCGTGGTGATGCCAGATGCACCAGACCACGGCGCACGCTTTATGGGCAATGAGCAGGCGCGGCTGGGGCAGTTCTGGCAGATCCTGCACGGGAGCCTGACCGAGTTTGCCGGGCTGCGCGATGCGCTTTATGAGGCAAGGCTGGTGGCCGACAATCGTCTGGCTGTCGCCGGGGCATCAATGGGCGGTATGACGGCGCTGGGGATTATGACGCATCATCCTGAAGTGACGTCTGTCGCCTGTCTGATGGGCTCGGGCTACTTTACTTCGCTGGCGAAGACGCTTTTTCCCCCTCAGGATTTAACGGAAATGACCGCGACGCTGGCAGAGTGGGAAGTGACCCGGGCTTTGCCGCGCGTGGCCGATCGCCCGCTGCTGCTGTGGCACGGTGACGCGGATGATGTGGTCCCGCCCGAGGGAACCTTCCGTCTTCAGCAGGCGTTAATGAATGAAGGGCTGGACGGTAATCTGACTTGTCTGTGGGAACCGGGCGTACGCCACCGCATCACGCCGACGGCGCTGGACGCCACGGTGGCGTTTTTCCGCCAGCATCTTTAGACGCGCAGGACTTTCACCCCCTGATCTTCCAGCTTCTGGAGGATCTCAGGGTTGGCGCCTTTGCCGGTGATCACCATGTCGATCTGTTCGGCACGGCTGAATAACATCCCCGCGCGCTCGCCCACTTTGCTGCTGTCGACCAGCACAACGAGCTTGCCCACAACGTTAAGCATGTTTTGCTCCGCCATCGCGGTCAGCATATCGGTTTTATACAGGCCATCCGCCGTCAGGCCTTTGCCGCTGGTAAACATCCAGTGCCCGGCATAGAGACTGTTTTCGCTGTCCTGAGGACTAAGGGTGATGGACTGGCTTTTGTTGTACTGGCCGCCCATGATCACCACGCTCTCATGCTCCTGATCGATGAGATAGTTGGCGAGCGGCAAGTAGTTGGTGATGATTTGCACCGGCTTGCCGCACATTTCACGACCCAGCAGAAACGCCGTGGAGCCGCAGTTGATGACCACGCTCTCGCCGGGATTCACCAGCTGCGACGCGGCTCTGGCGATCCGTACTTTTTCATCATGATTTTGCGCCTGATGAATATTCATCGGCGTCCAGCGGGGGCGCTGCTGGCTGATGGCTTCCGCGCCGTTGCGGACCTTTTTCAGCTTGCCGCTTTCATCCAGCTTGTTAATGTCTCGCCGCGCCGTTGCCGGGGAGATCCCTAAACGTTCGATCACTTTCTCGACGGTGATAAACCCTGTTTGCGCCAGGAGTTCCAGGAGAATTTGATGCCGTTGCGCTTCCGTCATGAGCTATTCCGATAAGAATTGATTTGAAAAGATGATATTTGAAATAGCGTGAAATTACTAAAAGAAATATGACATCGCCAGACATCACGTCTGGCGATTTGGCTGCGCTATCAGAGGAAGGACTTGAACGGCAGGTCTGGCTCAATGGTGAAGCAATCATCGAAACCACGTGGGTAGTGATATTCCAGATTATCTTTGTCCAGTGGCCAGGTGAACTTGCCGCCGACCTGCCAGATGAACGGCTTGAAGCCATACTTCAGGCGGTCTTTTTTCATTTCCCACAGCACGCGGATTTCCTGCGGATCGGCCTGGAAGTTTGACCAGATATCGTGGTGGAACGGAATAACCACTTTGGTATTCAGCGCTTCCGCCATGCGCAGCATATCGGCGCTGGTCATTTTGTCGGTAATGCCGCGCGGGTTTTCGCCGTAGGAGCCCAGCGCCACGTCAATCTGATGCTCGTTACCGTGCTTCGCGTAATAGTTGGAGTAGTGAGAGTCGCCGCTGTGGTACAGGGAACCGCCAGGGGTTTTAAACAGGTAGTTGACCGCACGCTCATCCATTCCGTCCGGCAGCACGCCAGCGGCTTTCTGGTCGGCTGGCAGGGTAATCAATGCGGTACGGTCAAAGGCATCCAGCGCATGGATTTCAATATCTTTGATTTTCACGACGTCGCCAGGCTTCATCACGATGCAGCGCTCTTTCGGCACGCCCCAACCAATCCAGAGATCCACGCAGGTCTGTGGCCCGATGAACGGCACGTCGTCCGCGCAGTTTTGCATTACCGCTGCCGCCACGTTCACGTCGATATGATCGTTGTGATCGTGAGTAGAAAGGACGGCGTCGATCTGGCGAATGGCAAACGGATCAAGCACAAACGGTGTGGTACGCAGGTTCGGCTGCAGTTTTTCTACGCCCGCCATGCGCTGCATCTGATGGCCTTTTTTCATCAGCGGGTTGCCGTGGCTCTGCTTGCCGGTGCCGCACCAGAAATCGACGCAGATATTTGCGCCACCCTCTGATTTCAGCCAGATACCGGTACAGCCGAGCCACCACATTGCAAACGTGCCAGGAGCAACCTGTTCCTGCTCGATCTCTTCATTCAGCCAGCTGCCCCACTCCGGGAAGGTGCTCAGAATCCATGACTCACGGGTGATGGTGTTCACTTTACTCATCGTTTTGACTCCTGGTTTAATCAAAAGTAATCACTAAATGATTCGTTGTGATTAATGCTGTCACCATTTGATGCGCTTTGCAATGGCAAAAATGCGGAATTTTATCTGCTCGACTTCACGGACTCTGCACTTATTCCTTGTTAGACTATCCTGTGTAAAAAATTAATTGCATGAATTATAAAGATTAATTTATTTTTCATGTACGGTAGTGAAAATCATTACTAACACCATGGAAATAATTTGCGTGATACGTCACAAATAATCAAATGCAATCTTGTGATGATTATTTGTGATTAATAGAGTGATGGCACCAACCACACAGGGATTGCCCCTCGTGTTCTCATTTCTGGAGAGAGTTATGGAGATCCTCTACAACGTCTTTACCGTGTTCTTTAATCAGGTAATGACCAACGCCCCGCTGCTGCTGGGTATCGTGACGTGCCTGGGCTATATCCTGCTGCGCAAAAGCGTCAGCGTGATTATCAAAGGCACCATCAAAACCATTATCGGTTTCATGCTGTTGCAGGCGGGTTCAGGCATTCTGACCAGCACCTTTAAGCCGGTCGTCGCCAAAATGTCTGAGGTATATGGCATCAACGGTGCCATCTCTGACACCTACGCATCCATGATGGCGACCATCGAACGCATGGGGGATGCCTATAGCTGGGTGGGTTATGCGGTTCTGCTCGCGCTGGCGCTCAACATCATTTATGTGCTGCTGCGCCGCATTACCGGCATTCGCACCATCATGCTTACCGGGCACATCATGTTCCAGCAGGCGGGGCTGATCGCGGTTTCTCTCTATATCTTCGGTTACCCAATGTGGACCACGATTATCTGCACCGCGGTGCTGGTTTCGCTCTACTGGGGTATCACCTCCAACATGATGTACAAGCCAACCCAGGAAGTGACCGACGGTTGCGGCTTCTCCATCGGACACCAGCAGCAGTTTGCTTCCTGGATTGCCTATAAAGTTGCGCCGTACCTGGGCAAAAAAGAAGAGAGCGTTGAAGAACTTAAGCTGCCGGGCTGGCTGAATATCTTCCACGACAACATCGTCTCCACCGCGATTGTGATGACCATCTTCTTCGGCGCCATTCTGCTCTCCTTCGGCATTGACGTTGTTCAGGCGATGGCGGGTAAAACGCACTGGACGGTCTATATCCTGCAGACCGGCTTCTCCTTCGCGGTGGCCATTTTCATCATTACTCAGGGCGTGCGTATGTTCGTCGCCGAACTGTCGGAAGCCTTCAACGGTATCTCACAGCGCCTGATCCCCGGTGCGGTGCTGGCAATTGACTGTGCCGCTATCTACAGCTTCGCGCCAAACGCGGTGGTCTGGGGCTTTATGTGGGGCACCATCGGCCAGCTGATTGCGGTGGGCATCCTGGTCGGCTGCGGCTCCTCAATCCTGATTATTCCTGGCTTTATCCCGATGTTCTTCTCCAACGCCACCATCGGCGTCTTCGCTAACCACTTCGGCGGCTGGCGGGCGGCGCTCAAGATCTGCCTGGTCATGGGCATGGTCGAAATCTTCGGTTGCGTGTGGGCGGTCAAGCTCACCGGTATGAGTGCCTGGATGGGCATGGCGGACTGGTCAATTCTGGCCCCGCCGATGATGCAGGGCTTTGCCTCCGTCGGGCTGGTCTTTATGGCCGTCATCATCCTGATTGCTCTGGCTTATATGTTCTTCGCTGGCCGTTCGCTGCGAGCTGAAGAAGATGCGGAAAAACAAACAGCAGAAGTGTCTGCTCATTAAGGAGTTTCGATTATGACCGTACGTATCCTGGCTGTGTGTGGCAATGGGCAAGGCAGCTCCATGATCATGAAGATGAAAGTGGACCAGTTTTTAACCCAGTCAAACATCGACCACACGGTGAACAGCTGCGCGGTGGGTGAATACAAAAGTGAACTGAACGGCGCGGACATCATCATCGCCTCTACCCACATCGCCGGCGAAATTAGCGTGTCGGGCAATAAATATGTGGTGGGCGTGCGCAACATGCTGTCGCCTGCGGATTTCGGACCAAAACTGCTGGAAGTGATCAAAGAGCACTTCCCACAAGACGTGAAGTAAGGACGCCACATGAAACTACGTGATTCGCTGGCAGAGAATAACTCCATTCTTTTACAGGCTGAGGCCAGCACCTGGCAGGAAGCGGTGAAGCTGAGCGTGGATCTGCTGGTTAAGGCTGACGTTGTCGAGCCGCGTTACTACCAGGCCATTCTTGATGGCGTGGCGCAGCACGGCCCTTACTTTGTGATCGCACCAGGGCTGGCAATGCCGCACGGTCGCCCTGAAGAGGGCGTGAAGAAAACCGGCTTCGCGCTGGTGACGCTGAAAACGCCGCTGGTGTTCAACCACGAAGATAACGACCCGGTCGATATCCTGATCACCATGGCCGCCGTGGATGCCAACACCCACCAGGAGGTGGGCATCATGCAGATCGTCAATCTGTTTGATGATGAAGCCAATTTTGACCGTTTACGCGCCTGCCGTACCGAGCAGGAAGTGCTGGATTTAATTGATAACGCCAATGCGGCGACAGTCTAAGAGGAATTGAACATGTCATTACCTATGTTGCAGGTTGCGCTGGATAACCAAACTCTGTCCCACGCTTACGAAACCACCCGCCTGATCGCGGAAGAAGTGGACATCATCGAAGTGGGTACCATTCTGTGCGTGGGCGAAGGCGTTCGCGCCGTTCGCGACCTGAAGGCGCTCTATCCACATAAAATCGTACTGGCGGATGCCAAGATCGCCGATGCAGGCAAAATCCTTTCCCGCATGTGCTTTGAAGCCAACGCCGACTGGGTCACCGTGATCTGCTGTGCGGATATCAACACCGCCAAAGGCGCGCTGGACGTAGCGAAAGAGTTTAACGGCGACGTGCAGATTGAGCTGACCGGTTTCTGGACCTGGGAGCAGGCGCAGGAGTGGCGCGACGCGGGCATTCAGCAGGTGGTTTATCACCGTAGCCGCGATGCGCAGGCCGCAGGCGTGGCGTGGGGCGACGCGGATATCAGCGCCATCAAACGTCTGGCGGATATGGGCTTCAAAGTCACCGTCACCGGCGGCCTGGCTCTGGAAGATCTGCCGCTGTTCCAGGGCATTCCAATTCACGTCTTTATTGCCGGTCGTAGTATTCGTGATGCGGCGTCTCCGGTGGAAGCGGCGCGTCAGTTCAAACGCTCAATCGCTCAGCTTTGGGGCTAAGGAGCGGGTATGTTGTCAAAACAGGTCCCGCTTGGCATCTATGAAAAGGCACTCCCTGCGGGGGAGTGCTGGTTGGAGCGGCTACAGCTGGCAAAACAGCTGGGTTTCGATTTTGTCGAAATGTCCGTGGATGAGACGGACGAGCGTCTCTCTCGCCTCGACTGGAGCCGCGAACAGCGCCTGGCGCTGGTGAGCGCCGTTGCTGAAACGGGCGTACGCGTGCCGTCCATGTGCCTGAGCGCCCACCGTCGTTTTCCGCTCGGCAGCGAAGACGATGCCGTACGCGCGCAGGGGCTGGAGATCATGCGTAAAGCCATTCGCTTTGCGCAGGATGTCGGTATTCGCGTGATCCAACTGGCGGGTTATGACGTTTACTATCAGGAAGCCAACGATGAAACGCGTCGTCGTTTCCGTGATGGCCTGAAAGAGAGCGTCGAGATGGCAAGCCGCGCGCAGGTCACGCTGGCGATGGAGATCATGGACTACCCGTTGATGAACTCCATCAGCAAGGCTCTGGGCTACGCACACTATCTGAATAACCCGTGGTTCCAGCTTTATCCCGATATCGGCAACCTGTCGGCATGGGATAACGACGTACAGATGGAGCTGCAGGCGGGCGTCGGGCATATCGTGGCGGTACACGTCAAAGATACCCGTCCTGGCGTGTTTAAAAACGTACCGTTCGGCACCGGGGTGGTGGATTTCGAACGGTGCTTCGAGACGCTCAGGCAGACAGGCTATTGCGGGCCTTACCTGATTGAGATGTGGAGCGAGACGTCGGACGACCCGGCTGCGGAAGTGGCGAAGGCGCGGGACTGGGTGCGCGAACGTATGGCGCGGGCAGGGTTGCTGGAGGCTGAACATGCTTAAGCTTAAACAGCAGGTCTTTGAAGCCAACATGGATCTGCCGCGCTATGGTCTGGTCACGTTCACCTGGGGCAACGTGAGCGCTATCGATCGCGAGCAGGAGCTGATCGTGATTAAGCCGAGCGGCGTGGCGTATGACACCATGAAAGCAGAGGATATGGTGGTGGTGGATCTCGACGGAAACGTCGTGGAGGGAAAATGGCGTCCCTCTTCAGATACCGCAACCCATCTGGCGCTGTACCGGCGTTATCCCTCCCTTGGCGGCGTGGTGCATACCCACTCCACGCACGCGACGGCCTGGGCACAGGCGGGGCTGCCCATCCCGGCGCTGGGCACGACCCACGCGGACTACTTCTTTGGCGACATCCCCTGCACGCGCGCATTAACGCAGGCTGAAGTGGAAGGAGAATACGAGCTCAACACCGGTAAGGTCATCATCGAAACGCTGGGTGAAAGCGAACCGCTGCATACGCCGGGTATTGTGGTGTATCAGCACGGTCCGTTCTCCTGGGGAAAAGATGCCCACGACGCCGTCCATAATGCGGTTGTCATGGAGGAGGTGGCGCGTATGGCGTGGATTGCCCGCGGCATCAACCTACAGCTTCAGGGCATTGATGACTACCTGATGAACAAGCATTTCATGCGCAAGCACGGCCCGAATGCCTACTACGGGCAGAAGTGAATAAGCGCTCTGGAATACCGGAAAACAGTTGTAACCGGTGGTATTCCGGAGCCATTCACAAAAAAAAGCCCCCGGGCAGGGGGCAACGTCAACTATGGCTATGTTCTCGTTGTTGGCTTTCCTGGTGCTAGCGTTAAAGCGTTATCGGTAAATATCTGCACTGGCGTGCATATTGCCGTTGCTGCCGGGCTCACGGGTTAACATCACGTGGTAATAGGTTGCGCCCTGCGCATCGGTTTCTTCATTTAGTGCCTGATCTGCTTCACTTTCCGTGGCGAAATTATGATTGATGTAAATGACGCCCAAGCTTTGCACATCATCCATGTTTCTGGCCTGTCGGCCGTCTATCTTGATGGCTGCCATCGCGTTTGCACTGAGCAAAAGCGCCGCCATTATGGCTAATGCGATTTTTTTCATGATATGCGCTCCACGACTACGTGCTGCGAGAGGGGGGATGCTCCTTCTTTAATTCAGGTGATCTCTGATTAAAGTGTAATCACTCATCCGACGGGGATGCGTGACCATTTCTGATGCAGTTGTTCAAAAAAACAGCGCTTCCGGGTGTGACCAATTTTAAATCACCCACTTAGACCCGCTTCGCGCTTTGTGCGAATTATTTGTGCAATCAGCTTGAGTTTCCAGGGGCGCGCAAGTATTATGACGCGTCAATTTTTCAGCCGACCTTTAACACGTTCCTTGCCTCCCCGGGCCTCGGCTGACCCAGACAGGAGGCTGAATAATCCGTAAGGAGCAATTCGATGCGTCATTACGAAATCGTTTTTATGGTCCATCCTGACCAGAGCGAACAGGTTCCGGGTATGATCGAGCGTTACACTGCTGCCATCACTGGTGCAGAAGGTACGATCCACCGTCTGGAAGACTGGGGCCGCCGTCAGCTGGCTTACCCGATCAACAAACTGCACAAAGCACACTACGTTCTGATGAACGTTGAAGCGCCGCAGGAAGTGATCGATGAGCTGGAAACTACCTTCCGCTTCAACGATGCCGTTATCCGCAGCATGGTTATGCGTACCAAAAACGCAGTTACCGAAGCATCTCCGATGGTTAAAGCGAAAGACGAGCGCCGTGAGCGTCGCGATGATTTCGCAAACGAAACCGCAGATGATTCTGATGCTGGGGATTCTGAAGAGTAATTTCTGATGACCAACCGTCTGGCGTTGTCCGGCATCGTATGCAGGGCTCCCCTTCGAAAGGTCAGTCCATCAGGAATTCCGCATTGCCAGTTCGTGCTTGAGCATCGTTCTGTGCAAGAGGAAGCCGGGTTTCACCGGCAGGCGTGGTGCCAAATGCCCGTAATTATTAGCGGACACGAAAACCAGGCCATTACTCACAGTTTAACGGTCGGTAGCGCAGTAATCGTTCAGGGGTTCATCTCTTGCCACAAGGCAAAGAACGGCCTGAGCAAAATGGTTCTGCATGCCGAGCAGATTGATTTGATAGATTCTGGAGACTAGCCATATGGCACGTTATTTCCGTCGTCGCAAGTTCTGCCGTTTCACCGCGGAAGGCGTTCAAGAGATCGACTATAAAGATATCGCAACGCTGAAAAACTACATCACCGAAAGCGGTAAGATTGTCCCAAGCCGTATCACCGGTACTCGTGCAAAATACCAGCGTCAGCTGGCTCGCGCTATCAAACGCGCTCGCTACCTGTCCCTGCTGCCGTACACTGATCGTCATCAGTAATCGGGCACGGTCCATTAATACGACTTTAAGAGGATAAGGTAATGCAAGTTATTCTGCTTGATAAAGTAGCAAACCTGGGCAGCCTGGGTGATCAGGTTAACGTTAAAGCGGGTTACGCACGTAACTTCCTGGTTCCACAGGGTAAAGCTGTTCCAGCTACCAAGAAAAACGTAGAGTTTTTCGAAGCACGTCGCGCTGAACTGGAAGCCAAACTGGCTGACGTTCTGGCGGCTGCTAACGCTCGCGCTGAAGCAATCAACGCACTGGGCACCGTTACCATCGCGTCTAAATCTGGCGACGAAGGTAAACTGTTCGGTTCCATCGGTACCCGCGATATCGCTGATGCAGTTTCTGCAGCAGGCGTTAAAGTGGCTAAGAGCGAAGTTCGTCTGCCGAACGGCGTTCTGCGTACCACTGGTGAGCACGAAGTTGACTTCCAGGTTCACAGCGAAGTGTTCGCTAAACTGGTTGTTAACGTTGTAGCTGAGTAATTTTTTACTCTGCTCACGTTGAAACGCCGGCCTTGTGCCGGCGTTTTGCTTTTCTGGGAGACCAGAATTCATCATTTCTTCTTGTATGGTAGCTATTCCTGTCGCATTCTCTGACAATAAATTGAAACGCAATTTTATTTATGAGATTTGTCATGGATACCGCTCTGCCCACGCCTGTCTTTGCTCGTCGAAATGTGGCCTATGCCTGCGCCACGCTCTGCTGTCTACTCTGGGGTAGCTCCTACCCGGCCATTAAAAGTGGTTATGAGCTTTTCCAGATCGCAACCGATGATATTCCATCGAAAGTGGTGTTTGCCGGATACCGTTTCCTGTTTGCCGGTGTGTTGCTGCTGCTGTTTGCATTGGCTCAGCGAAAACCGATTGGCAGGCTTACGCCCAAGCAGTTTGGCCAGCTCACCATCCTCGGGCTGACCCAGACGACCATTCAGTACACTTTCTTCTATATTGGCCTGGCCTACACGACGGGGGTAAATGGTTCAATCATGAATGCCACTGGAACCTTCTTCAGCGTTCTGTTGGCGCACTTTATCTACCACAACGACAAACTCAGCTATAACAAAACGCTGGGCTGTATTCTCGGGTTTGCCGGGGTAATGCTGGTGAACTTCCACAGTGGGTTAAGCGATTTCCAGTTTGTCTGGAATGGTGACGGGTTTGTGGTGCTGGCTGCTTTTATTCTCTCCGCCGCCACGCTGTACGGAAAACGCATCTCCCAGACCGTCGACCCCACGGTGATGACCGGCTGGCAGCTGGCTATCGGCGGGCTGGTGTTGGTGGGGGGCGGATATGCGACTGGCGGAACGCTGGAAGTGCACAGTATGAAGGCCATCGCCGTGCTGGGATATCTGACGCTGCTCTCATCCGTAGCCTTTGCGCTGTGGAGCATGCTGCTGAAAGTCAACCGAGTCAGTATAATTGCGCCGTTTAACTTCGTTGTGCCAGTGGCAGGCACAGTATTATCCGCCATTTTCCTCGGAGAAAATATTCTGAATATCAAATATGCGGTTGCGCTGGTGCTGGTCTGCTCGGGGATTTGGTGGGTAAACAAGCGGAGTGCCTGAGAACAGTGTGCCGGGTGGCGGCTACGCCTTACCCGGCCTACAGAACTAGCGTGCGCGAATAAAACTGCCGTCGGTCTGACGGGTAAACAGCACCTGCTGACCATTTCCGGTATCGATCGTTAGGCCGGTCACCACGCCGCTGGCGTTCTGGCGGATCTGCACCATCTGCCCATTTTGCAGGTTGCTCAGCGGCTTGCCTGCGCCTTCCACCTTCGCCATGGCATAGACGTCGGTCGGCGGCAGGTTGTGATCCCGGAACAGCTGCGCCAGGGTTTTGCCCGGCTCAACGCGATAGGAACGCCACTGTTGCTCAATGCCGGTGGGCTGTTGCGCCTGAGGCTGAGACGGGGCGGCGGCTTGATCCTGCGGCTGTTCATCCTGAATAGGCTCTGGCTCAACCGGCGCGACCTGACCCGGATCGTTAGACGGGGTGACGAGCTGCGTCTGCATCGGCTGTGCGTCAGGCTGCGGCCGCGTCTGCGACTGAATGTCCAGTTGGGCATTGCGGGTGACGGGTGCGGTATCAACATCATCGCCTCCGGAAGGAAGCAGGAAGCCCACGATCACCATCAGCGCGCCAATGATGATCCCTCTGCGATGCAGAGGAGGCAGCGGGTCCATGATGCGAAAATTGTCCGGCGCCTGCCAGATTTTCGCCAGGGTAGGTTTCAGTTCAAATCGCCCGGGCATGGCACTCCTCCTGCTCCGCGTATTTTTTATCCTGTGTCCCGAAGTATAGTTTGCTAACTGCCTGAACGGCGTAGTAAACCCGACATCCGTGACATCAGTTCGGGATTAATCCTGGTTATCTCTATTGTTTCTGTTTCGTCGCGGTTTGTCACCTTAACTTCAGACAAAGTTTTACCCATAAGGGCATGGCTGATATGCTGCCCGCTACTTTAAATGTGATGGAAGGAAAACCCATGACCACCCCGACTTTTGACACTATCGAAGCGCAGGCAAGTTACGGTATCGGCTTGCAGGTAGGACAGCAGCTGAGCGAATCCGGCCTGGAAGGTCTGTTACCAGAAGCGCTGGTGGCGGGTATCGCTGACGCGCTGGAAGGCAAACAGCCTGCCGTTCCGGTTGACGTCGTGCACCGTGCGCTGCGTGAAATCCACGAACGTGCTGACGCCGTGCGTCGTGCGCGCTTTGAAGAGATGGCCGCCGAAGGTGTGAAATATCTGGAAGAGAACCGCGAGCGTGAAGGCGTGAACAGCACCGAGTCTGGTCTGCAGTTCCGCGTGATCAATCAGGGCGACGGCGCAATCCCGGCACGTACCGACCACGTTCGCGTACACTACACCGGTAAGCTGATTGACGGTACCGTCTTCGACAGCTCCGTGGCGCGCGGCGAACCGGCTGAATTCCCGGTGAATGGCGTTATCGCAGGCTGGATCGAAGCGCTGACCCTGATGCCGGTCGGTTCCAAATGGGAACTGACTATCCCGCATAACCTGGCCTACGGCGAGCGCGGCGCTGGCGCGTCCATCCCGCCATTCAGCACCCTGGTCTTTGAAGTCGAGCTGCTGGAAATTCTGTAATCGAATTTTCTTATTTCCTCTCCCCGGTTGGGGAGAGGAAAATAGTGTAAAAACCTATAGTTACGGTGCTATCAACATTTTATCTTGCAAACGAAACTGTTGCGTGTATTTTTGTGAGCTGTTTCGCGCTGTATGAGTGATATGACACTCACTTTCAACATATTATTAACATAATATCTAAATCATAGTATTCATCCCGCCGATTCTTACCTAATATCGATTAGCCCTTACAAGGGAACGTCATCTTTTGACGTATTTAAAGGCCAGAAGAGCCTTAACAACACAGACAGGCATAAACAGGAAAATATCACATGGTAGATCAGGTCAAAGTCGTCGCCGACGAAGAGGCGTCGTCCGAACAGTCGCTACGGCGCAATCTCACAAACCGTCATATTCAGCTCATTGCGATTGGGGGTGCCATCGGTACCGGGCTGTTTATGGGGTCGGGCAAAACCATCAGTCTCGCCGGACCGTCAATCATATTTGTCTATATGATTATCGGTTTTATGCTGTTCTTCGTGATGCGTGCAATGGGTGAACTGCTGCTCTCGAACCTCGAATACAAATCCTTTAGCGACTTCGCTTCTGACCTGCTCGGGCCGTGGGCGGGCTATTTCACCGGCTGGACCTACTGGTTCTGCTGGGTCGTCACCGGTATGGCGGACGTCGTGGCGATTACCGCCTACGCGCAGTTCTGGTTCCCGGGGCTGTCGGACTGGGTTGCCTCGCTGGCGGTTATTGTTCTGCTGCTGAGCCTTAACCTCGCCACCGTCAAAATGTTCGGTGAGATGGAGTTCTGGTTCGCGATGATCAAAATTGTCGCTATCGTGGGACTGATTGTTGTGGGTCTGGTGATGGTGCTGACGCACTTCCAGTCACCAACCGGCGTTCAGGCGTCGTTTACCCATCTGTGGAATGACGGCGGCTGGTTCCCGAAAGGCATCAGCGGCTTCTTTGCTGGCTTCCAGATCGCGGTATTTGCTTTCGTGGGCATTGAGCTGGTGGGCACCACGGCGGCGGAGACCAAAGATCCCGAGAAGTCTCTCCCGCGCGCCATTAACTCTATTCCGGTTCGTATCATCATGTTCTACGTCTTCGCGCTGGTCATCATTATGTCCGTGACGCCGTGGAGCTCCGTGGTGCCCACCAAGAGCCCGTTTGTTGAGCTGTTCGTGCTGGTAGGCCTGCCTGCTGCCGCGAGCCTGATTAACTTCGTGGTGCTGACCTCTGCTGCCTCGTCAGCCAACAGCGGCGTATTCTCCACCAGCCGTATGCTGTTTGGTCTGGCGCAGGAGGGCGTGGCACCGAGCGCGTTCGCCAAGCTGTCTAAGCGTGCGGTACCGGCAAAAGGGTTGACCTTCTCCTGCATGTGCCTGCTGGGCGGTGTGGTGATGCTCTACGTGAACCCAAGCGTGATTGGCGCGTTCACCATGATTACCACGGTCTCTGCGATCCTGTTTATGTTCGTCTGGACCATCATCCTCTGTTCATACCTGGTGTACCGCAAACAGCGTCCGCACCTGCATGAAAAATCGATCTACAAGATGCCGCTGGGCAAGCTGATGTGCTGGGTGTGCATGGCGTTCTTCGTCTTCGTGCTGGTTCTGCTGACGCTGGAAGATGATACCCGTCAGGCACTCATCGTTACGCCGCTGTGGTTTATCGCGCTGGGGCTGGGCTGGGTGTTTATCGGTAAGAAACGTATGGCAGGCGTAAGGTAAAAGCAAAACGGCAACTTCGGTTGCCGTTTTTAGTTTTTGCACCCTCTCCCTGTGGGAGAGGGCCGGGGTGAGGGCATCAGGCCGCAGCGGCCTTTTTTATTCCCCAGCTAATGCCCGCGGGAACAGAACGTTGTTCTCAAGACTGATGTGTTCCATCAGCTCGTCAATCATTTCGTTAATGCCGTTGTACATCGCTTTCCACGTTGTGCACGCTTCTGGCGGCGGCGTGACGTTGTGGGTGGTGTGTTTGATCACTTCCAGCAGTTCACCCGCGTCATCGTGCTCGCTTTCCATCACGCTGATAGGCCCCATCGCCTGGCTTCCCATTCCCTGTTTAATCATCGGGAAGAGGATCTGCTCTTCTTTCATCATATGGCTGGAAAGCTCTTCGTGCAGCAGGGTCAGGTACTTTGCCAGACCGCGCGGTACGGAAGGTTTATCGGCATGGACGCGCTCGACTTTGGTCGCCTGCAGGATCAGTTCCGGCAGCTGTTCACGGTGACGGTCATGGTATCGCACGATGATATGGTCGATGATTTCAGCAAGCGGGGCGGTTCGCCAGTCCTTGTCGACGGGCTGCTCGGCCAGCAGCGCCAGCTCTGCTTCAATCACCTCAACGTCCAGCTCTTTGCGTGAGGCCGCACGCGCCAGGGTTTGCTTACCGCCGCAGCAGTAATCCATATCGTATTTACGGAACAGCGCAGAAGCGCGAGGAATGGAGAGCGCCAGCTCGCCAAGGGGTTGGTCGCGAAAGGCCATAGCAGTTACCTCGTCATCAATAATATAAGATGCATATTAAATGCATCTTTAAGGCGGCGCTATAACCCTTTAGAGGGAAGGGGGGAATGAGATGCAGATCACAAAAAATACCCCCATTTAACTCTCTGAATGGACTTAGGAAAGTGGTTTAGAAACTTTTTAAAGGTGTAGAAACAGTAAACAACCCGCCGCGACTGCCGATATATCCACGTCAGACAAACCTGCATATAACAAAGGCAACGCATGTTTAAACGTATAAAAGTCATTACCCTTCTGATTTCGGTGCTGCTTGTGCTCGGCATCATGCAAGTGATTTCCGCCGGTATCTTTATCAACGCGCTGAACAACGATAAAGACAACTTCACCGTGTCGCAGCTTTCCAGCCAGAACGTGGCGGAGTTTACCGATGCGTGGATCAGTCTGAACCAGGCACGCGTCACCCTGAACCGCGGGATGTTGCGCCTGCAAAGCAGCATGGCCTCGCAAATTAACGGCGGTCAGCTGAATGAGCTGGTGACGACGGCGAAAAATCTGCTGACTGAAGCGCAGGTCCATTACGATAAATACTATGCCTTGCCGAATACGCCAGGCCTGGACGAGAACCTGGCTAACCGGCTCGAAGAGCAGTACCGCATTTACTCTGCAACGCTGACCCAAATGAACGTTCTGCTGAGCCAGGGCAATCTGGAAGATATGTTCAAGCAGAATGCAGAACAAAAGCAAAACGCGATGCAGACGGTTTATCGTGAATGGCGTGAAGCGCAGGCCGCGCTAACCGATAAAGGCATTCAGGATAATGAAAGTGATTACAAACACATCCTGTGGATCCTCTCTGCGGTCATGCTGCTGGTGATTGTGGTGATTATTTCCAGCTGGGTAGCCATGCGCCGCGTGTTGCTGCTGCCTCTGGAAGAGGTGATTAACCATATTCGCGCCATTGCGGCAGGGGATTTAACCCAGCCCATTCAGGCTGACGGTAAAAATGAGATGGCTATCCTGGCGCGCAACGTTCAGGAGATGCAAACCTCGCTGGCGAACACGGTGGGCGTGGTGCGTGAAGGCGCAGATACGATTTACACCGGTGCAGGCGAAATTTCTGCGGGCAGTAACGATCTCTCTTCCCGTACCGAGCAGCAGGCCGCGTCTCTGGAAGAAACGGCAGCCAGCATGGAACAGCTGACGGCTACCGTGAAGCAGAACGCCGATAACGCGCGTCAGGCGTCCCGCCTGGCGCTGGACGCCTCCTCAACGGCGAAGAAGGGCGGTAACGTGGTGGAAGGCGTGGTGCGTACAATGGACGAAATCGCCACCAGCTCCAGTAAAATCGCGCAAATTACTAACGTGATCGACGGTATTGCCTTCCAGACTAACATTCTGGCGCTGAACGCGGCGGTGGAAGCGGCGCGCGCGGGCGAGCAGGGCCGTGGTTTTGCGGTGGTGGCAGGGGAAGTCCGTACTCTCGCACAGCGCAGCGCCCAGGCGGCGAAAGAGATCAAAGCGCTGATCGATGACTCCGGCGAGCGCGTGAACGCGGGCTCCCAGCTGGTTAACGAAGCCGGGGAGACGATGGCGGAGATCGTTAATGCGGTCACCCGCGTCACCGACATCATGGGCGAAATCGCCTCGGCCTCTGACGAGCAGAGCCGCGGTATCGACCAGGTGGGTCAGGCGGTAGCCGAGATGGACCGCGTGACCCAGCAGAACGCCTCGCTGGTAGAGGAGTCCGCGGCCGCGGCGGCGGCGCTGGAAGATCAGGCTGCACGCCTGAACGAAGCGGTGGCGGTGTTCAAAATCACCCGCAACCAGGCGGTCAAAGCGGCGCCGGTGAAAACCTATGTGCCAAAAGCGCAGCCCGCAGCGGCGGCGTCTGAAGGGAACTGGGAAACGTTTTAACATCATGCCGGGTGGCGCTGGCGCTTACCCGGCCTACGAAACGGCTTCTTGTAGGCCGGGTAAGGCGGAGCCGCCACCCGGCAAAAATCACACCTCCGACGCCGGAACGACCCTCGGTTTTTCCGGCTTCGCTCTTACCGCCATCACCACCCCCACCACCAGCAGCGCGATCCCGCAGGCCGTGAATAACGGCGGCACGCTCTGGCGCATCAGGAAGGTATAAAGCAGTCCGGCCAGGGTTTCGAAGACAATCAGCGGCCCTAAAATCACCGTCGGCAGCTTCTGGCTGGCAATGTTCCAGCACAGCGCGCCCACCCATGAGCACAGCACTGCAATCGCCACCATCAGGCCGATAAACACCCAGGGTCTTGGCCCGAAGGGCTGGGCGAAGTCTGGCTGTTGATGGCCTAACCAGATGCACGCCCCGGCATATCCCACCAGCGAGACGGGCAGCGTGACCAGTGCCTGCGCCGTCGCCCACATCATCGGGTGCTTGTCCGGGTTCTCCCGCAGCCAGCGCGCATTGCGCAAGGCATACCATGCCCAGCACGCCACGGAAATGAACGCCAGCACAATGCCAGAGCCGTAGCGCCACAGGTCAACTTCCGCCTGCCCATGACGCAGCTCGGCAATATTGACGCATACCAGCCCCACGGCGGTGCATACCAGCGCCGGGGTCATTTTTGACCATGCCAGTTTGCCATCGCGGTGGCTGTAGAGCAGGTTCGCAAAGACGGGGATAACAACCGGCAGCGTGCCGATAATCATGGTAGATACCGGCGCACCGGTACGCTGAATGGCACTCGCGAGGCAAACGTAGTAGATAAGATTGCCCATCATGGTCAGCGCCAGCGCGGTACCCCAGTCCTGACGGCTGAGCTGACGCAGGCGCGCGCATCCCAGCCACGCCAGAGGCAGAGCAATCAGCCCGAGCGCCAGATAACGTCCGGTCGACTGCAGTATTGCCGGATACTCGGGTACGATTAATGGGCCGACAAAAATCAGCCCCCACATCATCCCGGCCAGCAGGGCATACAACACACCACTAATCATTTTTCCATCCACAGGTATTTACGCTGTATGCAGTGTAGGAGGGGAAAATGCGCGCGTATTGTATGAGATTGCGCATTAGCGCCGGGTGACCTGCTTCTGGTAGCGCACGGGGGTAATGCCGTAGCGGTGGGTAAACGCGCGGGTTAAATGCGACTGGTCGGTCAGCCCGGTCGCGGCGGCGACCTCTGCCGCAGGCATGCCGTGGGTGAGGAACGCTTTAGCGCGCCAGAGGCGAATGGCCATCAGCATCTGATGCGGCGTAACGTGAAAATGGGCTTTGAACTGGCGCTGGAAATGGTACGGGCTGAGCGATACGACGCTGGCCAGCTCGTCCAGCGTCAGGGCGCGCATATAGTTGTCGTGCAGATACTCGCGCACGCGTTCGAAGCGGTGCGCGCCTTCCAGAACCACCGGCGCGTGATGGGCAAACGGCCGGAAGGTCTCAATCAAATCCAGCAGCAATCCTTTTTGCGCAAGCGGATCGTCCGTGTGCCACAGGCCGTAAATGAGCCTGCCGATTTGCTGCGAGCGCAGCGGGTCATGACGCGTGACATCGCTAAACCACCAGTGCCGGAGGCCGGTCACCTCTTCCAGCAGGTCGGGTTCGATATAGACCATCCGGTAGCGCCAGCCGCCTTCGGTGGCGGATTCTCCGGTATGGATCTCGTCCGGGTTCATGGTGACGACGGATTTTTCCGCCGCGAGATGCTGGGTACCGCGATAGCGAAAGCGTTCGGCACCGGTTTCAATCGTGCCGATCCCGAAGGCTTCATGGGTGTGAGGCTCAAAGGCGTAGTCAGAAATATGCGCGTGATAAAGCTCCAGGCCCGGCAGATGCGCCAGATGGCGAAAGCGCGCGCTGTCTCTTTCATCAGTAAACTGTTCCGGTACGCCTTGCACGGTGAGCCTCCTCGTGGTCATCTTTTCATTATCAGAGATGACCGGCGTTTATGCACTAAACATCTTTGCCCGGACGGTCTTACGGTAATCCCCCGGTGAAACCGTTGTTTTATGCTTAAACTGGCGATTAAAGTGCGCAATATCCTGATATCCAACCGCATTCGCGATCTCCTGAATGCACAGATTGGTGGATTGCAGCATTGTCATGGCGGATTCAATTCTGGCGGTTAATAAATACTGCAGAGGAGACATGTCGGTGGCATTTTTAAAGCGGCGATTAAAGTTGCGCAAACTCATGCCAGCCATATCTGCAAGACTTTGCATGGATATATCCGAAGCGCAGTTGGCTTTTATCCAGATTTGAATTTGAACAATGTCTTCATCCGGATGGGGTTTGTTTTCTTCACTGTAGCATTGACGCTCAAACTGGCTACGAATCTCATGGAAAAATGTCCGTTGGGTATGTGTGGCTACCCGTTTCCCGTATATCGTTTCTATAAAATGGATCGTCAGGTCTGATAGGGCCTTAACGCTTGCGGCGCAGAAAATATTATCGGCCTGAGTGAGGAAATGTTTTGTTTGTAATTTTACGGTGGGGTAGTCGCGCGCGAATTGTTTGAAGTAGTGCCAGTGGGTGGTGGCGGGTTTCCCGTCGAGCAGTCCCGACTCCGCGAGAAAGCAGCAGCCCGTTCCGACGGCGGCGATGCGGGTTCCTCGCGCGGCCTGCTCGGTCAGCCATTCCAGAAGTTCAGGCTGTTGTCTGACCACTCCGCGAGGATTGCGCCACAGGGCAGGAAGATAGATAACGTCATAGTGTCTGTCTGCGGCAAGGGTGGTATCGGCGGTAATGCTAAAGCCACTGTGCGTCAGGATGGGCTCGCTGTTTATGCCAATGGTATTCACCTTCAGAATATTCTCCGGGCGACAGAGCCTGAAGGGTGACTTCTCCGGTTTGTGCGTGTCTGCATGGGATGTTGTTTTTTGCTCAGCTAAATAGCTACTGGCTGCGGCTTTCCACATTTCAATCGGAAGACTGAGACCGGAACTTAGCATGCGTTCGCATAACACAAATCCTATTTGTGTATTTGTCATTTTTGATTAATACCTGTTTTGACTATTATTTTTGGTAGCTCATCGTTGTCCTGGCCAAAAAAGTCAGCATTTTGGCTGGATTTTCATATTAGCTTTTGTTGGTAATTTGTAAACTAATATCTGAAATTATCGCACTTACTTAACAAAATAAATCCACGACCACTACAGGATGAATTATGGTGAAATTACCCGTAATAACGGCTTTTGGCGGCTATGGTCCAGCTGGTCGTAGTTCTTCACATCATGCATTTCGTCGAATGATTATTGAGTCATTATCGGAAGAGGAAAGGCAGGAGACGTTATTATCGTTAGCCATCCTGATGGGCGTGCTTAAATATGATGAGGGCGGGTATTGCGACATTTCCGGTAAAAGATTTACACCTGCTCAGGCCGCCGCGAGGATAAAAGACGAGGCGCTTGAGGGGACCCTTATCAGAAAAATCACGCGCGACTATTTTGATGTCGATGCTATCGCCAGCCATGCAAAATTGAATATGGTTTCAGGCGAAGAAGGGTTCAGTTTTAATATATCTGCCAGACAATTACCTTACCCCTTACCGGCGGGATGGCACGTTGAAGAATTAGCGGATCAGCGTGTTCGTATTACCGTTCAGGGAGAGATGGACTGTAAAATTGAGGCGTTGCTGCGCACGGAGGTGCAGGCTGCCGGGCTGTTGCCGCAGGGATTCCGCCCGGGCGACCATTACAATTCGCAGTTCCATCCGCGGGCGTTACAAATGGCGATTGTCGGGGCGTCAGACGCCATCAACGCCCTGGGGATCCCGTGGCGAGAGGTGCAGGCAAATATCACGCCGGATCAGCTCGGCGTCTATTCGGGCAATATTATGGGACAGCTCGACGATTATGGCTTTGGCGGGATGCTGCAGTCGCGCCTGAAAGGCCATCGCGTTAGCGCCAAGCAGTGTCCGCTGGGCCTGAACAGCATGTGCGCCGATTTCCTCAATGCGTATGTGCTGGGTAGCGTCGGCCATACCAGCGCCACGCTGGGGGCATGCGCCACGTTTCTGTATAACCTGAATGCGGCGGTTGAAGATATCAAAGCGGGGCGCATTCGCGTAGCCGTCGTGGGTAGCGCCGAAGCGCCGGTCACCTCAGAAGTGATTGAAGGATTCGATGCCATGGGCGCTCTGGCAACGGAGAGCAAGCTTAAGCATATTGATGAAAAGGAAACCGCCGACTGGCGCAACAGCAGCCGCCCGTTTGGCAACAGCTGCGGTTTTGTAATCGCGGAATCCAGCCAGTATGTCGTGTTAATGGACGACGAGCTGGCGCTGCAGCTTGGCGCAGAGATCCACGGTTCGGTGGGGAATGTCTTCATCAACGCTGACGGCTTTAAGCGTTCTATCGCGTCACCGGGGCCGGGGAACTACATCACCATGGCGAAAGCCGTAGCCTCTGCGGTATCGATGGCCGGGATGGAGACGGTGCAGAAGGGTTCGTTTATTCAGGCGCACGGTTCAAGCACGCCGAAGAATTGCGTCTCCGAGGCGGATATTTTTGACCGCGTTGCGCAAGCCTTTTCGATTCGCGACTGGCCGGTGACGGCGGTGAAATCCTATCTCGGTCACTCCCTGGGGCCCGCCAGCGGCGACCAACTGATCGGCTGCCTCGGCGTCTTCCGCTACGGTATTTTGCCGGGAATTAAAAGCGTGTCGCACATCGCGCCGCAGGTGAACAACGCACGCTTAACCATTCCTCTTCAGGACTGCAAATTAGAGGAAGGCCAGGGACAAATCGCCTTTATAAATTCAAAAGGCTTTGGCGGTAATAATGCCACGGGGGTGGTTTACTCGCCAAAGCTTACCCATCAATGGTTGCGCAAACGCTATGGGGAAACGGTGTTTGCGGAATATCAGCAGCGTAACCGCCAGGTGCGACGTCAGGCTAACGCGTACGACGAGGCGGCTTCGCAGGGGGAACTCAATGTCATTTATCTGTTCGGACAGCAGGGGATAAATGAGGAAGATATAAAGATTGATAGGAATGGCATCACCATTCCCGGATTTGAAAAACCGATAACGTACGCGACGGATAAAGAATACCCGGACTTTTAATCGTTATATCTGATTTTATTATTAATAAATAAAGGTGCTTGTATTTTCTCAGGCGCCTTACCTTTGTGCACCACTAAACAGGAGAAAGAGAGTGGCTAATCTCAGTGCAATACTGATTGCCTTTGGCTGGAGCGGTATTGTCGTTGGCATAATGATGGGCGGATTAATGGGGATGTATGCGTTTAAGGGACCGTTTCGTGCCCCCAAAGGACATGAAAACTATACCGATTTAAACCGCAGAATGTTAAGGCTGGCACATATTGCCTTTATTATGCTGCCGTTAATATCCATGCTCTATGGCATGTGTATTGATGACCTCGCCGTGTCTTATACCTATAAATATTATGCCGTTATTTGCATGATGATACTTTCGGTAGGTATTCCGGTTCTCCTGATTGCATCGTGTTTTTATCTGCCATTTAAATATGTGCAGGTTATACCGTTTAGCTGTGGAATGTATGCGTTAGTCGTAATGGCAATTGGCAGGGTTTCAGCCCTGTAAACTATCACCTACCTGAGATATAAAAATGAAAACGTTACTGAATACCCGCCAGCTGGGTCGGGACGCTATTGTCGCGACCGTAGATAAGCACGTTTATACAGAAAACCGCGCATTTGCCAACAGGCTTATTGACCGGATTGAATCCCATCCGCTGATGCGCAGCCCTATATTGTCAAAAATGAACAGCGGTGAAGTCGATCTTCAACAGATGCGCGTATTCCATCTGGAGTTTTATCACGCTTTTGCGCAAGTCTTTACCGATGCCGTTATTGAAGCGTTAAGCGCGGCGAAACAGCTGGAAGCTCCGCTGGGCGCGCAGGCGAAAATGGCGGCCCGTTTTCTGCTGCAAATCAACCTGCTGGATGAGCTGGGCTTCCACCCTGGCGAAGACGCCGAGGGTAATTACAACGGCCAGCCCGCGCTGGCGCACTACGTGCAGTTCTTTACGACCATCCAGCAGCTGGGGATGACGGAACACGAGGTGAAATCCTGGCTGCCGATGTCCAGCTCCCTGGCCTGTCGCGCAACGTTTGAAAACGCCTATGGCGACTATACCCAGCTGGTGGGTTTGCTGGCGGTGGCCGAGACCGTCTTCCATGACTTCGCCACGCCGTGGGCCAAAGGCGTTGATAAAGCGACGGATATTGACGTCACCAAGGGCTATCACAGCATCCATGTAGAAAGCGAAACGGGAGAGTCCATTGAAGATGGTCACTCCGAAGATGCATGGATCCTGTTCTGCCAGGCGCTGACTGAAGACCGCTATGCCGAGATGGAACAGCGCGTCGATCTCTGGCTGAAGGTATGGAACGACTTCTGTAACGACCTGCTGGCTGGCCGCGCCGGAAAATAATCTTTTCACCCTCATTACATTTGAAAATATAGAGCGAATTATGATGCCGTCTCATCAGTTGTTTAACAGGGGATATCATTCCTTCAACCAGCTTTTGCCCGAACTTGCTGTTCAACAGACTACTCAGACGGCATTTGAATTCGTCCGCAGCGCCAGAGATATTCACAGCCAAAGCTATGACCAGTTACACCAGCGCGCCGCGTCGCTTGCACAAGCTTTAATGCAATACGGGCAGCGGGGCGACCGGGTAATATTGCTTTATCCGGATGGCGAAGATTTTATTGGCGCTTTTTTTGGATGTCTTTATGCCGGCAGGGTGGCGGTTCCAGTCCCGATGCCCGCAAAATCGTCAGGAAGCGCGTGGGAGCGTTTCGCCGGAGTATTACGTAATGCGCAAACGGAATGTATTGTTACGACAGCAAAGGGAGCAGAAACGCTAGGCCAGCTATCACTTCCGTTATCCCCGCTTATTTTTACCTTCGACAAACCAGAAACAGCCGCGCTACCTGCGGGCTATCGTCTGCATCATCTTGAGCGCACGTTCTCCGGGGCATTTCACCCCGTTCCGGTAGCAGAAAACGATCTGGCTTTTTTACAGTACACCTCGGGCTCGACGGGCTCTCCGAAAGGCGTGATGGTGACCCATGGTAACCTGTGGGCTAACTCGCATGCCATTCACCGCTTTTTCGGCCACCACAGCGAAAGCCGGGGCACGATCTGGCTGCCGCATTTTCATGATATGGGGCTTATTGGCGGGCTACTGCAGCCCGTGTTTGGCGCATTCCCCTGCCGAGTGATGTCGCCCATGATGCTAATGAAAAACCCCCTTAACTGGCTCAAGCAGATTTCCGACTATCAGGCGACGACCTCCGGCGGCCCTAATTTCGCCTACGAGCTGTGCGTGCGCAAGATTGGCCGGGAGCAGGTTGAGGCATTGGATCTTTCTCACTGGGATGTGGCCTTTTGCGGCGCAGAGCCGATTCGGCCCGCCACGCTCCAGCAGTTTAGCGAACACTTTGCGCCCGCAGGGTTTCGGCCCGGCGCGTTCCTGCCCTGCTACGGCATGGCGGAAACCACGCTCATCGTCACCGGAATGGACAAAGGGCAGGGGCTCCGCGTTTCCGACGAGGCCGGTGCGGTGAGCTGCGGGCAGGCTCTGACTGATACCGAGGTGCGTATCGTCGATCCTGACCACCATCAGCCGCTTGCTGACGGTGAGAGCGGCGAAATATGGCTGCGTGGTCCGAGCGTTGCCGCAGGATACTGGGACAATGACGCCGCCACGCGCGAAACCTTTCAGGCGTCTCTGGCTGGCCATCCGCACCCGTGGCTGCGCAGCGGCGATATGGGGTTTCTCCAGTCCGGTCATTTGTACGTCACCGGACGGCTCAAAGAGCTGCTGATTATCAACGGTCAGAACCACTATCCGACGGATATAGAAGAGACCATCCGTCAGGCCGATCCCGCGCTGGCGGAAGCGACGGTTTGCGTGTTTGCCAGCGAAGCCGAACGCCCGGTTGCGCTGCTTGAGCTGATGACGCGTCATAAAAATGACCTCGATATGGCGGCGCTTGCTCCGCGTATTACCGCGGCGGTAGCAGAGCGTCACGGCATTACGCTGGATGAACTGCTCCTTGTCGAGCGAAGGGCAATCCCCCGCACCACCAGCGGGAAATTACAGCGCACCCGCGCAAAAGTGATGTATCAGCAGGGGATCCTGGACGTGGCGTGGCGCAGCCGCCAGGCCGCGTCTAAACCTGCCGTAACCGAGGGGGAAACCCCACCCGCTCTGGCGGCGCTGATTGCCGGGATAATCAGCAGCGCGATGAATACGACGATCGGCGAATCCCAGTGGGATGACGCGTTTACCCGCTTTGGCATGAGCTCTCTGCAGGCCGTGGGCGTTATTGGCGAGCTCGAACAGCGGCTGGGCCGCGAGCTCTCTCCGGCGCTGATTTATGACTACCCCACCATCAATCAGCTGGCGGCCGCGCTGGGACAACCCGCTGCGGCCCGGCCGGTCAGCTCAGCCGTCGCAGAGAGCGCCATTGCGGTGATCGGCATCGGCGTGGAACTACCGGGGCATAGCGGCGTAGAGGCGCTGTGGTCGCTGCTGCAGCAGGGCCACAGCACGACCGGCGAGATCCCGGCGCACCGCTGGCGTACCTCGTCCCTTGACGGTTTTAACCGTAAAGGCAGTTTTTTTGACGAGGTCGACGCGTTCGACGCAGGCTACTTTGGCATCTCTCCCCGTGAAGCCGTCTATATCGATCCGCAGCATCGTCTGCTGCTAGAAACCGTTCAACAGGCGCTAACCGATGCCGGTCTTAAGGCGTCATCCCTGCGCGGTAGCGATACGGCGGTCTTTGTCGGGATCAGCGCCAGCGACTACGCGCTGGCCTGCGGCGATAACGTCTCGGCCTATAGCGGCTTAGGCAACGCGCACAGTATCGCGGCCAACCGAATTTCTTATCTTTATGATTTAAAAGGGCCAAGCGTCGCCGTCGACACGGCCTGTTCTTCCTCGCTGGTGGCGATTGAGGGGGCAATGCAGAGCCTGCGGAGCGGACGTTGCGCCCTGGCCATTGCCGGTGGCGTTAATCTGGCGCTGACGCCGCATTTGCAAAAAGTCTTCACCGAAGCACAAATGCTGGCCCCCGACGGCCAGTGTAAAACCTTTGACGCCCGCGCGGATGGCTATGTCCGCGGTGAAGGGTGCGGCGTCGTGGTGCTCAAGCCGCTGACCCAGGCGCTGGCGGATGGCGATCGGGTTTATGCCACGCTGGTGGCGAGCGCCCTGAATCAGGATGGCCGCAGCAACGGCATTACCGCGCCAAATGGCCCATCGCAGCAGGCCGTCATCCGGCA
Organism: Enterobacter asburiae; assembly: GCF_024599655.1. Taxonomy (NCBI): domain Bacteria; kingdom Pseudomonadati; phylum Pseudomonadota; class Gammaproteobacteria; order Enterobacterales; family Enterobacteriaceae; genus Enterobacter; species Enterobacter asburiae. The sequence continues at coordinate 4,403,992 of NZ_CP102247.1, read as the reverse complement.
GGCGATGGCGGACGCCGGGGTGGATAGCGATAAGATTGACTATATCGAAGCGCACGGTACGGGAACGGCGCTTGGCGATCTGATCGAATATCAGGCGCTGGAAGCGGTGTTTGCGGACCGGAAAAAAACCGCACCTGTCCTGGTGGGCTCGATCAAAACCAACATTGGCCACCTGGAGGCGGCGGCGGGCGTGCTGGGTGTGGTGAAAGCGTCCCTGATGTTGCACTACCGGCAATTCGTTCCTCACCTCAATTTCCAGCATAAAAACCCGCATATAGCGGCGATTAGCCGTCATGTTGAGGTGAGTGGCGCGCAGCCTGCCTCATGGCATGCCGATGGCGAAGCACGCTACGCGGGCGTAAGCAGCTTTGGCTTCGGCGGTACCAACGGTCACGTGATTTTGCGCAGCGCACCAGCGGTGGAAAAACGCCAGGAGCCCGCTGCGCCGCACGGCCTGCTTCTGATCGGTTCACATGATGAAGGGGCGTTTACCCTTCAGCGGGAGGCGGTCAAAAAAGGGTTATCTAAATGCCGGGAGAGCGATATCGCCACCTGGTGTCGGCTGGTGAATACCCGCTACGACGCGGCCCGCTATCGCGGCGTGGTGTACGGCGCGGATCGCGCCCAGCTGGCGGAAAGCCTTGCGCAGCTCACGGCCTGCAAGGCGGGTAAAGCCCAGCCCCAGGTCTGGCTCTTCCCGGGGCAGGGCACCCAGCAAATCGGCATGGGTGCCGAGCTGTATCACCATCTGCCGCACTATCGCACCCAGTTTGACGCGCTGGCGACGACCATCCAGCAGCGCTATCAGATTGATATCACGCAGGCGTTGTTTGCCCGAGACGATAGCTGGCAGCGCTGCGCCAGAACGTGTCAGCTCTCCTTATTTGCCTGTAGCTACGCGCTTGCTCAGAGCGTGATGCAGTTCGGCCCGCGTCCGGCAGCCGTGATGGGCCACAGCCTGGGAGAGTACTGCGCGGCGGTTATCGCCGGCTATCTCTCGCTGGACGACGGGCTGGCAATGGTTCATCAGCGCGCGCTGCTGATGTCAGCCCTGACGCAGGAAGGGGCGATGGCGGTCGTCTTCAGCGGCGAAGCCGACGTCCGTCAGATGATTTCCCCCTGGGCGGGCGACATTGATATTGCCGCATTCAATACGCCGACGCTGACCACCATAGCAGGCAGCCAGACGGCGATTGACGCCTGCCTTCAGGCCATTTCTTCTCAGGGTGGTCACGCCAGAAAAATTAAAACCGCCAGCGCATTTCACTCCTCGATGATGGATCCGATCCTCGGTGCCTGGCGCGAGTGGCTGGTCAACAACGTCACCTTCACCCGCGGGATGATCCCGTTTTACAGCAACCTGAACGGCGAGGCGTGCGACTGCACCGACGCCGACTACTGGACCCGGCAAATTCGCCAGCCCGTGAGTTTCCTACAGGGCGTGCAAAACGTGCTTGCGCAGGGGGAGTTCACCTTTATCGATCTGAGCGCGGACAGTTCGCTGGGCAAATTTGTGACCGCAACCGACCGCCGTCACCGGGTGCTGGCCGCAGGCGATCGGCGACATGAGTACAAATCACTGCTGACGCTGCTGGGTACGCTGTGGCAGCAAGGGCACGACATCAACTGGAGCGGGCTTTACCACGCGACCACGCGGGAGGCGCTAGCCCTGCCCGCAATCCAGTTCTGCCGCAAACGTTACTGGCTGGCGGGTGAGACGCCAGCGCAGACCCCATCTGCAAAAGAGGACGCTATGTCAAATCAACACCATTTAGCCGCTGAAATAAAAGCGATTATTGCCGGTTTTCTTGAGGCGGATCCCGCCGCGCTTGACGACTCTCTGCCCTTCCTGGAAATGGGGGCGGACTCGCTGGTGCTGCTGGATGCCATCAATACCATTAAAGACCGCTACGGCGTGGCCATCCCGGTGCGGGCGCTGTTTGAAGAGCTCAATACGCTGGATGCGGTGATCGGTTATGTGGTGGAGCACGCGCAGCCAGCGGCGTCTGCGGCTTTGCTCAGCACCCCGGAAACCGCCGGTCAGGCGACACCGCCTGTCGTGGCGCAGCAGGGCGCCAGCAGGCCGGTGCCTGATACGGTTCAGGATCTGATTGCCCGCCAGCTGGAGCTTATGTCCCAGCAGCTCACGCTGCTCAACGGCACGGCGAAGGCTCTCCCGATGCCAGCCGCACCCGCGACGCCGGACGTTATCGCGCCTGCGCCTGTCGCGACCCCGGCCGCACCGGTGAAGGCCAGCGCGCACAACAGCTGGTTTAAAAAAGAGACGAAAAAGGTATCCCTGGGCGCTGAGCGAGACCAGCATCTGGCGCAACTCACGCAGCGGTTTGTCGATAAAACGGGCGGGTCGAAACGCAATGCCCAGCAATACCGCGCAGTGCTGGCGGATAACCGGGCCTCTGCGGGCTTTCGTTTATCCACCAAAGAGATGCTTTACCCCTTAGTGGGGGAACGCTCTCAGGGATCGCGCATCTGGGATGTCGATGGCAACGAGTATATTGATTTTACGATGGGGTTTGGCGCTAACCTGCTGGGGCATGCCCCGGACTGTGTACAGCAGGCGGTAGCCGACCAGCTGGCACAGGGCATGCAGATTGGGCCGCAAAGCGCGCTGGCGGGCGAGGTGGCAACGCTTATCAGCGAACTGACCGGCCAGCAGCGCGTGGCATTTTGTAACTCCGGCTCTGAAGCGGTAATGAGCGCCGTGCGCCTGGCGCGCGCCGTGACGGGGAAAAATAAAGTCGCGCTGTTTAGCGGCTCGTATCATGGCGTGTTTGACGGCATTCTTGGGCGACAGCAGGGGGGCGAAACCCCCGAGCGCGCCACGCCGATTGCCGCAGGCACGCCGCCATCGCTGGTAGACGACCTGCTGGTGCTCGACTACGGCAGCGAAGAGAGCCTGGCGCTTATCGCCCGCTATGCCGCCGAGCTGGCGGTGGTGATCGTTGAGCCGGTGCAGAGCCGTTATCCCGATCATCAGCCGCGCGAATACCTGCATACCCTGCGTGAACTGACGACAGCCCACAACATTGCGCTGATGTTTGACGAGGTGATCACCGGTTTCCGTCTGGCGGCCGGTGGCGCGCAGGCGTATTACGGCGTTCAGGCGGATATCGCTTCCTACGGAAAGATTGTCGGCGGCGGTATGCCTATCGGCGTGATTGCAGGCTCTGCCCGCTTTATGGACAGTATCGACGGCGGATTCTGGCAGTATGGCGATGACTCCTGGCCGCAGGCTGAACTGATCTTCTTTGCCGGTACGTTCTCCAAGCATCCGCTGACCATGGCGGCAAGCAAAGCCGTGCTGGAGTACATCAAAGCCCATCCGGCGCTCTATGACGACATCAACCAAAAAACCGCGCGTCTGACGATGTCGCTAAATACCTGGTTCTCTGCAACCGGTACGCCGATTGAGATCGTCTCTGCCGGCAGCCTGTTCCGTTTCAAATTCAACGGCAACTACGACATCCTCTTCCACCACCTGATGCTGCGCGGCATTTTCATCTGGGAAGGGCGTAACTGTTTTGTCTCGGTCGCACACGCGGACGAGGATATCGATCGGTTTATTGCGGCAGTGAAAGAGAGCGTTAGCGCCATGCGCGTGGACGGCTTCTTTGGGGAGGCGGGATTGCGCCCCGACACGCGTTATGCCGCTGCGGACAGCCAGCAGCGTTTTCTGCAGCTGGCCGCGCAGGATGAAAGCGGACTGTTGGCCGGGACGATCGGCGGCGTCATTGAAACGCCGCGCAATGTAGACAGCGACATCATGCGCGCCGCCTGGAAACTGCTGTGTGAGCGCCATGACGCGCTGCGGATGCAGTTCACTGACGCAGGCGAACTTCAGGTGGCCCTGGCGCCCACCGTCGACGTCTGCGAGGAATACGCTGCGCCTGCCGCCTGTCTCGCTGATTTTGCCGCGCGTCCTTTTGATCTTACCGCCGCGCCGCTGGCTCGCCTGCTGCTGGTCCGCCATGAGGGGAAAACCACGCTCGCCATCTCGGCACATCATTCGGTGGCGGATGGCTGGTCGTTTATGGTGATGCTGCGCGAGCTGCTGCATCTTTACGATGCCCTGGCGTCGGGTAAACGTCCTGAGCTGGCGGCTGCGGCAAGCTATCTGCAGGTCATCCGTGCGCAGAACATCGTCAGTGAGGCGGAGCTATCTGCGCGTATTGCGGCGCTTCCTGTGCGCCGGGCAACGCCAGATGCTCTTACCGTGCTGGCCCCCTCCCGGACGTATCAGGGGCAGCGGCTGGTACAGCGCCTGTCGTATCCGGGCCTGACCGGGCAGCTGCGCAAAGCCTCTGCCGAGCTGCGGGTGACCCGCTTCGCGATGCTGAATGCGCTCTTTACCCTGACCCTGGAGAAGGCGTTCGGCCAGGCTCCGGTGCCGGTCGGCGTGCCGGATGCCGGGCGGGATTTCGGGCAGGGCGACGCGCTTGTCGGCCAGTGCGTCAGGCTGTTGCCGCTGTGTATCGACAGCGCTGTCTGCGCGTCGGTGTCCGGGGTCGCCAGGGCAATCCATGACGGTATCCTCGCCCTGCGCGGCGAGCCCGCAATGCCGTCACGCTGCTTCCACGGTCAGGATGCGCCGCTTCCGCTGCTGGCGACCTTTAACGTCGAGCCGCATGCTCCGCTGGCAGAAATGCGGCAGTGGGAGGCCAGCCTGTCGCTGCTCCCGATCGGCGCCGTCGAATTCCCGCTGATGGTTAACATTCTCGAGACGAAAGAGGGGCTGTCCGTCGAGCTGGATTACCAGATGCGCTATTTCACCGAGGAACGTGCCCGCGCGTTACTGGCGCATTTCCTGAAGGCGATAACCGTGCTGGCCGAGCAGGGAGAAGAGGCCGCCGAAGCATTATTCTCGTCGTCAGAGGCGCTGGCCGCATCATGAAAAAGCTGACGATTATCGTCCTCGCGGGTGCCGTGCTGGCGTTCGCCGTAAACCTGCTGATCGATGCCGGACTGTTTTATCGGGTGCAGGAGAGCGGCGGGTTACAGTGCCAAAAAATAACGGGCATTAAGGGCGCGGAGGATATCGCTCCCTTATCGGACGGCGGGGCGATAGCCAGTAGCCTCAACCGACACGGCAGCGCGCCCGGGGCGCTGTATTACCTCAACGGCAGCGACAAGCCGCAGCGGTTGGCTGGCGACTATCCGGATACCTTCTTCCCGCACGGCATCGATGTCTGGCAGCAGGAGGGCGAGACGTGGATCTACGTGGTGAACCACCGCCCGCAGGAGGACAGCATTGATGTGTTTCGCTTTAATCGCGCGCAGATGCGTCTCGAGTATCAGCCCGCCCTGTCGCGCGCGGTCGGAAACAATATCAATGATATCAGCGTCATTGATAAAACCCGCTGGCTGCTGACGCGGGACCACCGGTGGAAGGGCTTCGCGGGACGCGTGGAGGACTATCTGCGGCTGCCGCTGTCCAGCGTTCTGCTGGCAGACGAGGCGGGGCTGCATACTCTGATTGATGGCCTGCATTTTGCGAACGGCATTTACTACAGCCGAGCGCGGGGGCGTCTGTACGTGGCGGAAACTACCCGCGGCGCGGTGAGCAGCTGGGCGTGGCAGCCGAACGAGGCTGCGCCCGTCCTGCTGGGGCGCTTCAGCGGTCTACATGGCGTCGACAATATCCTGCCGGACGGGCAGGGAATGCTGGTGGCGTCGCACCCGCAGCTTCTGAAGCTGGCCGCCTATCAGAAAGATGCACAGGCGCGTTCACCGTCCATGGTGTGGCGGCTGACAACCGGCGCTCAGGGGGAGATCGATCAGGCCAGTATGCTCTATCAGAGCCACGGCGAGGCGCTGGCGGCGGTCAGCGTCGCCGCGCCAGTGGGCGGAAAGGTGATGATGGGCAGCGTCTTTGACGACGGGCTGCTGCTGTGCGGGGAGCAATAAAATGCTGAAGAGATGGTTTTCCCGACGCGGTCATTTTCAGGGGACGCTTGAGGGACGGGTATTCCCCCTGACGTCCGGCCATACGCTCCTCGAAAGCGCGCTCAACGCCGGTGTTTCCCTGCCGTATAACTGCCAGGTCGGCTCGTGTAAATCCTGCCTTTGCCGGGTAACGAGCGGCAAGGTGCGTTCGCTTGTCGACCTGAGCTATTTGCTCAGCCAGGAGGAGATTGCCGCTGGCCACGTGCTGGCATGCCAGTGCCTGCCGGAATCGGATGTAACGCTGGCCGCGGCATCCACGCCCTGGACGTCTGCGCAAATTACGCAGGCTGTCGCGCTCTCATCAACGGTATGGCGCGTGACGCTGCTGGCGGAGCAGGCGCTGCCCTTTCTGCCAGGGCAATACGTTCAGGTCGGTCTCGAAAAGGATAAGGATATCCGGAGCTTCTCCGTCAGCTGGCCGAGCCGGGGGCGAGAGATTGTTCTGGATATCACGCGCCGTGAAGAGGGGCGGCTATCCCCGCTGCTGTGTGATGAACGGGGGGCTGGCCGGAAGGTGTGGCTCTCAGATTGCCGGGGGCAGTTCGGCCAGCAGGATGACGGTAACGGTCCGCTGCTGGCCATCGCCAGTGGATCGGGACTGGGAACGACGCTGGGTCTGGTCCGCGCCGCGCTGGCGCGTCATCCCCACCGCGAGGTCATGCTGATCCACGCGGTTCGCAGGCGGCAGGACACATTCGACCTGCCTGAGCTGCAGCGTCTGCGTCAGCACTATCCCGGTTTTCACTTTCTGCACGCGTTATCCCGGGAGCGCGAGGTTCAGGAGCTGGAGCTGGCAGGCCGTATTACCTGCTGGCTGGACGACTGGCGTGCCCTCTATCCCCGCCGGACGGCGGTAGCCGAATGGCGCGTCGTGATTTGCGGCAATCCAGCGCTGGCGCAGGCGTGCCGGCAAAGGCTGCTTGCCGGAGGGGTGATGAGCCACCAGCTTGAAATGGACTGCTTCTCCCCGCCGGTCGGTGCAAAAAACAGTCATAACAATAAGGAGCCCGTATGTTGAGTTACCTGAGATTTGCCCTTGTCCCCTGCGTTTTTTTACCGCTAACCGCGCTAACCACCCTGCTCGGCGGCGTGTGGATCGTCGTTTCCATGCTCTGCGTGACGCTGAGCTATGTCTTTTTCGATAACGCAACCACGCACGACACCGCCGATCGCCACTACCGTCTTCCGGCGCTGCTGGAGATCATCCCGTATTTACAACTTCCGGCCGCGCTGCTGGCGTTGTTCACCCTTATCTGGCAGGCCGCGCCGGGCGATCTGCTCGGGTTTGGCGCATGGCTTTCCGCCCTGACGGGTCATAACGTCATGGCGCTGCATAACCTTGCCCTGCCGGAGCTGCTGCTTGCGGCGGCATCCACCGGCTATACCATGAGCACCAATACCGTGGTGGCCCATGAGCTTATCCACAAAACCCACAGTCTGACGGCGATGGTGGTCGGGCGCTGGCTTCTGGCGCTGGTCGGCGATGCGCAGTTTTCGATTTCACACGTCTATTCGCATCATCCTAACGTGGCGACCCCGGCGGACGGCGCGACGGCGCGTCGTGGAGAGACTGTGTATCGCTTCTTTATCCGTTCTTCTCTGTCGCAGTATGTTGAATCCTGGCAGGTGGAAGCGCAGCGGCTGTCGCAGCAGAACCGGCGCGGCGCCATGCTGGCGAACCGGGTGATGCGCGGCGTGCTGATGAGCCTGCTTATCGTGGCGGTCTGCTTCACGGCGGCGGGCGTCAGGGGCGCGCTGGCGTGTCTGGTGACCATGCTGGTGTCTAAATTCCTGTTTGAAACGGTGAATTACATCCAGCACTACGGTCTGGTCCGCCTTCCCGGCACGCGCGTGGAGCCGCGACACAGCTGGGATTGCAATAACCGGGCCTCGTCGGCCGGTCTGTTGAACCTGACGCGCCACTCCGATCATCACACCCATCCCCGTCGTGAATACTGGAATTTGCAGGCGCACAGCTACGCGGTGGGAATAGAAAAAGGGTATGTCGCCCATATTTTTTACGCGCTGATACCGCCACTGTGGTTTAAACGAATGGAAGCAAAACTCGCGTACTGGGACGAACACGTTGCCAGTGACGCAGAGCGTGCCTTGATCCGCCAGTCTGAATCATCCGCGGTTCAGTCCACTGTTCCCTGTGTTTCTGGAGAGTCCCATGAGTGAGCAATTTGATCGACTGATTGAGCAAGCCTACCAGCAGTATCGTGGACCCGCCTACCTGCGCTCTCCGATGGTTTCATGCGTGAAGGCCGGTATCCGCCTGATGGATCGGGTTGTGCCGGGGGCGACCGCCGACTGGCTGGGCAATCGGTTTTTTACGCCGCGCCGGGTGCCGACGCGTGCAGGCGATAAAGAAATGACGGCGCTGGCGAGCCGCATTGAATCTCTCCCTTTGAGTAATGGTAAACATGCGGTGGTGTACCGCTGGGGCAGCGAGGGACCTACCGTGCTGTTAGCCCACGGCTGGGAGTCGAGGGCTTCCCACTTTGGCAGGCTGATCCAGACGCTGGTCGAAAAGGGCTTTCAGGTCATCGGGTTTGACGCCCCCGCACATGGCAACGCGGCTGGACGCCAGAGCAGCATCGTCGAGTTCATTGAAATCATTGAACAGCTGGCGCAGCAGGAAGAGGGTTTTGACGCGATTGTGGCGCACTCTTTTGGCGGTTTATCCGTCATTAATGCGGTAAAAGCGGGATTGCGGACCCGCGCGCTGGTTATCGTAGGGGCACCGACGCACTTTAGCGGGCTGGTCACCAAATATGCCGCGATCCTGAACCTCCCGGCACGCCAGCAGCAGAGACTGCGTCGGTATATTGAAGGGTACTTTGGCATTGGCGAGGCGGTCTGGCAGCGCTTTAACGCCTATGAGGGGCTGCAGCAGGTCGATCAGCCCGCCCTTGTTATTCACGACAGCAGCGATGACATCGTATTGCGGGTCGAAGCTGAATGCCTGGTCAACGCCTGGCCTGGCGCGAGGCTGGCAGAGACCCACGGCCAGGGGCATAATCCGCTGCGCCGTCCGGGGGAGGGGATCGACATGGTGATGACCTATCTGGCCCCCTTGCTGACGTCAGGCAATGATCGTGATAACCCTGTCGCCTGAGAACCGATAATAGCCCTGGATCCGGCTGCCCTTTAGGCGTTGGGGGGAAAGCGTCCGGGTCAGCTCCAGGGTGATCCTCTGCTGTTCAGGCGCGATGTGGCACACGCGGGCCGCGTCAAAATCGAGGACGCGGCCAACGTCAGGATAGAGCGCTTTATAGAGACTCTCCTTCGCGGAAAAGGTCATCAATAGCGCGCTGGCTTCGTCGAACGGGCTGGCGGCAAGGCACTCCCGCTCCTGCGGTGTGGTAAACAGGTGCGCTGTCCGCTGCATCATCCCGGGGGCAAAAAACTCAATGTCGACGCCCGGCGTCAGGCCCGACGCCTCTGGGGCAACGACCGCCAGCGCCCATTCCTGAGAATGTGACAGGCTTCCCCGCCAGCCGGAAGGCCACACCGGAGAACGGTCCGGCTTACTGCCCGGCGTAGCGTCACAGCCCCAGGATCTCAGCACCCGCTGCGCGGCGTAACGTGCCGCAAGATACTCCGCCCTGCGTTTGACCACGGCGCTATCGAGCTGACCGGGAAAGGGGATGCCCCAATTATCAAAGAGTCCGTCATGGTAATCACGCGCGGTGAATGAGACCAGGCAGTAGCGCAGTGCGGGAAAAGGGTCGACGTTGCCCATCTCAACGGAGTGAAAAAAAGGGGGTGCTGAATCTGTGTTTATTGCAGTAAACATAGCGGGGTATCGGTATCTGTCGGGGGAACAGAATGCCATATAAGTGCGGGCCGGGTAAGGGGAATGACCCGGCCACAGGAAAAAACGGCCTGGCCGTTACAGAATGGCTTTAATGCTCTGCGCCAGCGGCGTAGTCGCGCGCCCGATCAGTTTGCTCAGCGTATGGCTATCGTCAAAGAGTCCCCCTTTGGACGCACCCACATCGGAGTCCGCCAGCATATCTGCCAGTCCGGCAGGCAGGCCGACGCTTTTCAGCGCGGCGGCAAAATCCGCTTCACTGAGGTTCTGATAGGTTACCGGCTTCCCGCTCTGCTTGCTGAGTTCAGCCGCCAGTTCGCTCAGCGTCCAGCCGTGGTCGCCCGCCAGTTCATAGACCTTGCCTGCATGGCCTTCTTCAGCGATCACTTTGGCTGCCGCCGCGGCATAGTCAGCACGGGTCGCAGCGGCAATTTTGCCGTCGCCTGCCGCACCAATAAACACGCCGTGTTCCAGCGCAGGCGGCGCGCTCGCCAGGTAGTTTTCGGTATACCAGCCATTGCGCAGCAGGGCATAAGGAATGCCGGACGCCGCCAGCGCTTTTTCAGTGGCAACGTGTTCAACGTGCAGACCCAGCGGGGAGTTGTCCGCATGCAGCAGGCTGGTGTAGGCGATAAATTTCACGCCTGCCGTTTTGGCGGCGTTAATCACGTTCTGGTGCTGGGTTGCGCGCTGGCCGACTTCGCTGGAAGAGATCAGCAGCAGCTTATCCACGCCGCTCAGCGCGGCGGTGAATGTGGCTTCATCCGTATAGTCCGCCTGACGAACCACAATTCCCTGCTGGCTTAAGGCCTGCGCTTTCGCCGGGTTACGTACGATGGCTACAATCTGGTTGGCCGGTACGGTTTTCAACAGCTGTTCAATAACGAGATGGCCAAGCTGGCCGGTAGCGCCGGTAATCGCGATCATGATGAATCTCCTTCGTGTTTGTCTGGTGTTGTGGCACACTAGCACCATAGCTAACTTTTAGTAAGTACGTACAAAAAGGTAAGTATGAAAACAACGATACCAACGCTCAGCGAACAAATGCGCGATGGCAATCTTTTCGCGGAGCAGTGCCCTTCACGCGAGGTACTCAAACACGTGACGAGCCGCTGGGGTGTTCTGATTCTGCTGGCCCTGCGCCAGGGAACGCATCGCTTTAGCGATCTGCGCCGTAAAATGGGCGGGGTGAGCGAAAAAATGCTGTCCCAGTCACTCCAGGCGCTGGAGCTGGACGGGTTTGTCGATCGCGTGTCGTATCCGGTGGTGCCGCCGCACGTAGAGTATAGCCTGACGCCGCTGGGTGTTGAGGTGAGCGAGAAGGTCGCCGCGCTGGCGGACTGGATTGAGGTGAATACGCCGAAGGTGATGGCGAACAGGGACGATCGTGCGGCGTAAAAGCCGGGTATGTGCGGCCTGATGCCCTCACCCTGACCCTCTCCCACAGGGAGAGGGAACAAACACCAAAAACGGCAACGTGTGTTGCCGTTTTGCTTTTACCTGCTCAAATCCACCTGATAAATCGCGAACCCGATATCATCCGTTGCGACCTGCTTCATCGGATACTGCGCCTTGTCCTTAATGAACGCGGCAGCTTTATCGGACGGTGACGTTTCGAAGCGGATATCCAGTTTCGTATCGCTGTGGATCGGCGCGAGACGCCAGTTGTTGTCCACTGCCGGATGAATTTCGCCCGCCTTTTTCGACTCCGCGCTGATCCACGCCGCCAGCACCGAGCGGTTCTCGTCCGGCGAGGCAAAGGCGATGTGGCTATCTCCCGTCCCGGCAAACTTGCCGCCGTAGGCGCGGTAGTTATTGGTAACCACCAGGAAGGTGGCATTCGGGTCAATGGCCTTGCCGTTGAAGGTCAGGTTTTTGATGCGCTCCGCCTGCGGGTTAATCGCCTGACACTCGCCGTCATATTTCGCCGGCTGGGTGACGTCAATCTGGTAGTTCACGCCGTCGATCACGTCGAAGTTATAGGTCCGGAAGCCGTCCCAGTTAATCAGCGACTGCGGCTTACTGCTGTGCGGGTCAATCTGGTTAAACTGTCCGGCAGAGCACTCCAGCCACTCTTTCACCTCCTGGCCCGTCGCTTTTACCACCACCAGCGTGTTCGGGTAGAGGTAGAGATCGGCGGCGTTACGGAAGGTCAGCTGGCCCTTTTCGACTTCAACATAGCTTGCCGGGTCATTCTTACGCCCGCCCACCTTGAATGGCGCAGCGGCTGACAGGACCGGCAGTTTTGCCAGATCCGGATCGCCCTGCACAAAGTGTTCGGCATAGGCTTTCTGCGCCATGTTGACGACCTGAACGGTCGGGTCGTCCTGAACCAGCGCCAGGAAGCTGTACATGTTGTCGGCGGATTTGCCGATCGGCTTGCTGACGAATTCGCGCGTGGCGTCGTGATCGTGCTTCAGCACGTCGACCAGCTTTTTATCTTCAGCCGCCAGAGATTTTTTAGCCGCAGCGTCGTAAATCGGGCGTGCCTCTGCTTTTGACTGCGTCACCTTCCAACTGCCGCTGTCGTTATTCAGCACCAGATCCACCACGCCAAGGTGGTCGCCCCACATGCCCGGCATCACCGACGGCACGCCGTTGAGCGTCCCTTTCTCAATGTCCGCCCCTTTGATGCTGGCGAAATCTTTGCCCGGGAAGACCGCGTGGGCGTGGCCGAACAGGATCGCGTCGACGCCAGGGACTTCACTCAGATAGTAAACGGAGTTTTCTGCCATGGCCTGGTACGGATCGGCGGAGAGACCCGAGTGGGCGACAACGACCACCAGATCGGCACCTTTTTCGCGCATTTCCGGCACGTATTTGCGCGCGGTTTCGGTGATGTCGTTCACGGTCACTTTGCCGTCGAGGTTAGTCTTATCCCACGTCATGATCTGCGGCGGGACAAAACCGATATAGCCGATTTTCAGCGTCTGTTTTTTGCCGTCCTTGTCGACGACGTTTGTCTCTTTAATCAGATAAGGGGTAAAGAGCGGCTTTTGGGTCTTAACGTCGATGATATTGGCGTTAACGTACGGGAATTTCGCACCGGCCAGCGCGTCATGCAGGTATGTCAGACCGTAGTTGAATTCGTGGTTGCCAAGGTTGCCGACGGTATAGTCCAGGGTGTTCATCGCCTTATATACCGGATGAACCTCGCCTTTTTTCAGGCCCCTGGTCGCCATGTAATCCCCGAGCGGACTGCCCTGAATGAGATCGCCATTGTCGACCAGCACGCTGTTTTTCACTTCGCCACGCGCCGCATCGATCAAACTTGCCGTGCGTACCAGTCCGAATTTTTCCGTCGGGGTATCTTTGTAGTAATCGAAGTCCATCATGTTGCTGTGCAGATCGGTCGTTTCCAGAATACGCAGATCTACCGTCGCCGCCTGCACGCTTGCTGCAATCAGCGTCGCCAGAAGCGTTGCACTAAACTTAATCATCAGAGGAGTCCTTTTTTCGATGCAGACCACAAAAGAGTATGTATCTATAACTTGTTGCTTACAGAAATGTGAATCCTGACAGAAAAAAGTAACCTGAAACCGGAATTGCTTCACAGATAGCGGAATTGTTCACATTACGATATAACTAAAACAAAGAGTTAACCTCACTGCGTTAACAAAGAGGTGGAAAATGCTAGATAAAATTTGTCAGCTCGCACGGGATGCGGGAGATGCCATCATGCAGGTGTATGACGGCAGTAAACCTATGGAGGTGGTCAGCAAAGCCGACGACTCTCCGGTCACGGCGGCGGATATTGCGGCGCATAAGGTGATCCTGGAAGGGTTACAGGCCTTAACGCCGGACATCCCCGTTCTGTCAGAAGAAGCGCCGCAAAGCTGGGAAGAACGCCAGCACTGGCAGCGCTACTGGCTGGTCGATCCGCTCGACGGGACAAAAGAGTTCATCAAGCGCAACGGTGAATTCACCGTCAATATCGCCCTGATTGAGAAGGGCAAAGCGGTGCTGGGCGTGGTCTACGCGCCGGTAATGAAGGTGATGTACAGCGCCGCAGAAGGAAAGGCGTGGAAGGAAGAGTGCGGCGTGCGCAAGCAGATCCAGGTGCGCGATGCGCGTCCACCGCTGGTGGTGATTAGCCGCTCGCACAGCGACAGCGAGCTGCAGGAGTACCTGCAGCAGCTGGGTGAACACCAGACCACGTCGATTGGCTCATCGCTGAAATTCTGCCTGGTGGCAGAAGGCCATGCGCAGCTATACCCTCGCTTTGGGCCAACCAACGTCTGGGATACCGCGGCAGGTCATGCCGTTGCCGCGGCCGCCGGGGCGCATGTTCATGACTGGCAGGGCAAGCCGCTAGACTATACCCCGCGCGAATCCTTCCTCAACCCCGGCTTCCGCGTCTCTATTTATTGAGCCAGCAGCTTATGCAGCAGGTCGACAACCTGCTGCACCTCTTGCTGGGTTAACGCGCCGTCTTTCGCCCACTGTACGCGGCCCTCTTTATCCAGCACGACAATCGCGGAGCTCTCTTCCTCAAGCTGCCAGGCCTTACGGGTTACGCCGTTGCTGTCGACGATAAACTGCGACCACGGGTAGAGCTTTTTATTGCTCTCAAGGCTTGAGCGCACAAACATCCCGGAGCCCGGGATGGCGTCGTCGGTATTCACGATCGTGGTGGTCTGGTAGCGGTCGTGAGGGAATTTTGCGGCCTTGATCGCTTCCACCAGGTTGGCATTTTTCTCTTTTGCGGATGTACGACCGGCAATATGTTGTACAACTCTCACTTTGCCCGCGAGCTGCGCGCTATTCCAGGGTTTGTAGCTAAACTTATCATTGTCGAGAATCAATTCTCCCCGGTCAGCAATGCCGACTGGCGGTACACGTTGTCCTTTTTCAATGTTGTGAGCGGAAGCCCACAGGGGCAGCAGCAGGCAGGCTGCTGCAAGGATATTACGTAGGGTCATGGCGTTTCCTTATTGTTTGCAGGTGATCCGACCACTTGGTCTTGCGCTTTTAATCATAAGTGCGATCAATGAGGTTTTCCCGCAATCCCGATGCCAGTTTGCGGGTGAACGCACATATCCATGAAAAAACGACGGCTTATACTGCTCTCAGTCACGCTTTGCAAAGATTATTCTGAATAATTGTAATCAAACGGTAAATAAACTTATGCACACTGGGTAACACCTAAGTTCTGGTCTATAGTCATTGGGCATCAAAATTTGCGCTCAGGACAGTCGGGCCGATTGTGGCACCGCAAGAGCGTATGATTCGCAGGAGATACAAGAATGAAAATTTTCCAACGCTACAACCCGCTTCAGGTGGCGAAGTACGTGAAGATCCTGTTCCGTGGACGGTTGTATATCAAGGATGTTGGCGCTTTTGAGTTTGATAAGGGCAAGATCCTTGTCCCAAAAGTGAAGGACAAGCAGCACCTGTCTGTGATGTCCGAAGTCAACCGTCAGGTTATGCGTCTGCAGACTGAGATGGCTTAACCAACGTGCTATGCAGTAGTTAAAAAGACGGCTCCCAATGGGAGCCGTTGATGTATGTGGGGCAGGTACTTTACGCGGAAACCTTCTCTTCCGCGTCCGGCAGCTTCGGCACCAGTACGGTCGGTTTGTTGTCGATGCGCGTCACCAGCAGCTGGTCGATGCGGTAGTTATCAATATCCACCACCTCAAACTTGTAGCCGGAGAACTTCACCGAGTCGGTACGTTTCGGGATTTTACGCAGCATAAACATCATAAAGCCGCCGATGGTCTCGTAGTTGCCGGACTGCGGGAACTCGTCGATATCCAGCACGCGCATCACGTCTTCAATCGGCGTGCCGCCATCAATCAGCCATGAATTATCGTCACGCTGAACAATCTGCTCTTCCAGCCCCTGGCCAACCAGGTCGCCCATCAGCGTGGTCATCACGTCGTTCAGGGTGATAATACCCACCACCAGCGCGTATTCGTTCATGATCACCGCGAAGTCTTCCCCGGCGGTTTTGAAACTTTCCAGCGCTTCTGAGAGCGTCAGAGTGTCCGGCACAATCAGGGTATTGCGGATCTGCACGCCGCTGTTGAGCGCCAGGCTCTGGTTTGCCAGCACGCGGTTCAGCAGGTCTTTGGAGTCGACGTAACCGATGATGTGGTCAATATCTTCATTACAGACCAGGAACTTAGAGTGCGGATGCTGCGCCACTTTGTTCTTCAGGCTCTGCTCATCTTCATGTAAATCGAACCAGATAATGTTCTCACGGCCCGTCATGGAAGAGGGCACGGTACGGGATTCCAGTTCGAATACGTTCTCAATCAGCTCGTGTTCCTGCTTGCGCAGCACCCCGGCCAGCGCGCCGGCTTCCACGACCGCATAAATGTCGTCAGACGTGATGTCGTCTTTACGCACCATCGGCAGCTTAAAGATGCGGAAAATGACGTTCGCCAGGCCGTTGAAGAACCACACCAGCGGACGAAACACGTACAGACAGAAGCGCATCGGGTTGATGATACGCAAAGCCACAGCTTCTGGCGCAATCATACCGATGCGTTTCGGGGTCAGGTCTGCAAAGAGGATGAACAGGCCGGTTACCAGCGAGAAGGAGAGGATAAAGCTCAGCTGTTCGGCCAGCTCAACGGACATGTACTTAACAAACAGACTATAAAACGCCGGGGAAAACGCCGCATCGCCCACGATACCGCCGAGAATGGCGACCGCGTTGAGGCCAATCTGCACCACGGTGAAGAACATGCCGGGGTTTTCCTGCATTTTCAGGATGCGGGTAGCATTGATGTTGCCTTCATCGGCAAGCAGCTTAAGTTTGATTTTACGGGAGGCGGCCAGCGAGATCTCAGATATCGAGAAAAATGCACTGACGGCAATAAGGCAAAGTATTACTAAAATACTGTTTAACATAGTTTATCCGGCTTCTCGCCAGATCCTCTGAAGGGGAGTTGATACCATTTGTGTGAAGACACATTGAACGTCAGCTCGTAGCGTTGAGCCGATTATTTCAGCGGGTAGTATAGCGTAAAGAGATGTAAATCTGCCAGAGGTCACATTTTGGGCAAAAAAAGGCCGGGCAGGCGGGGAGCCTGCCCGGCATATGTCGCTATTTGACGGTCGACAGCGGGACGTTACCCACTGCACGGCGCGTTGCATCGCCTCCCCACACCTGGTCATACTCGTAGCCCGTCAGTTGCTTGATTACCACGCGGGTCTTCTCGTCGCAGTCGCGATAATCGCCACCCAGCTTGCGGCGGGCAATTTCTTTGAGCAGCAGCTTGTGTGTCTCACGGGTCAGCTTGAATTTGTATGTCGTGAAGAAGCTGACCGCCAGCAGGGCTGCCGTGGCGAAGATCATCAGCCCGATAATGGCACCCAGCGCGCTTTCAGGCTGCGCACCGCTGCCCTTCACAAATCCGGACTCCTGCAGCACTAGGCCGATAATCATAATGGCAATCGCCACGGTGCTTTTGCGGGTCAGGACCATCACCCCGGCAAAAATCCCTTCGCGGCGCTGCTGCGTCACCATCTCATCGATATCCGGAATGAAGCTGTAAATGTTCCACGGAATATAATAGAGGCCCGCGCGGGCGGCGCCCAACAGGATAAAGACCGCCGAGAACAGCAGCGTCGGCACCTGCGTTTTGGTCAGGTAGACCGTAAACAGGAACGCCAGCACCAGGAGGATGCAGCCGTACGAGAGCCGCAGGGCGGCAGACGGCGTCATGTTCAGACGGTTCAATAGCAGCATAAACCCATAGGTACCCGGTACTGAGGCAAAGGCGGCAATACTCAGCCAGCCGGAAACCGCCGAGGCATCCTGGCTCAGGCAATACACGACGTAATAGGTAAAGACCGAGCCGAATACGTCCATCGCCGTGAATGAAAAGATGTAAATAATGATATGCAGGCGAAACGCGCGAATGCGGAAGGAGGAAAAGAGATCCAGCACCAGGTATTTCAGGTGATTGAGTATCCCGCTGCTGCGCTGGTTGTCCACTTTAAAATCGGACTCTTGATGCACATCCTTTGCTTCCCAGGTGGTGTACCAGGTAATAAATACCGCGATGCAGAACACGCAGGAAAATATCAGCCCGGTGAGGGTATAGGTAAACGGATTATCTTTTCCCGTGAACTGCATAATCACGCCGGGAACGGAAACCGCAAGAAAACCGCCCAGCTGAGAGCAGATCATACGCACGCCGGAGAGGCGGCTACGCTCTTCATAGCGGTTTGTCATCTCCGCCGCCAGCGTCTCCCAGGGCACCAGCACCATTGCCGACAGCAGCTCAATAGAGAGATAGGTCCCCAGGTAATACCAGTAGCCCATGTCCGTCAGCCACAGCAGGGCATACAAAAACATGAGCGGCGAGCTGAGTAATAAAAAGAAGCGGCGACGGCCAAATTTACGCCCGAGCCAGGTATCGCCGAAATTATCGGTGATATAGCCCATAATCGGGCTTAATAACGCATCAATCACGCGGGCAATGGCAAATATAGAGCCCGCTTCAATAACCGAGAGCCCGCAATAGGTGGTGTAAAAAAAGAGCAGCCAGGTGCCGATAATGGCGAAAGCCCCTCCGCCAAACAGATCGGTTACGCCGTAGCCAAGCGCCACGCCGTAACCTACTCTACGTTCAGTAGGTTTGACCATAATAATATCCAGTGTAGGGTAATGATTAACCTGTTTTTCAGGTCGTTTTTTTATTCAAATCTGGACGACACATTACGTTCTACTTATTGATTTCTATCCATTGTCTTAACTGAGATGAGCGATAAATAGCCTCCACAAGGGTGAGTGATTTCCCGGCTTCGCGGATGTCGGTGTAATTCGCGTCTCCGGAATGAGAAATGGCATGATAAAAACGGCGGATCGCCTGCTCATGCCCCAGCCCCCAGTAGCTTTTGACCGAGCCGTCAGGGGAGTTATCGCTGGCTAGCCTGAGGCGCTCGCCGGGAGTAATGCGCCAGAGCACGTTGTCACTCAGCAGCAGAGAGCCCCGTTCGCAGTGGATTTCAAGCCAGAGGGGGGAGTCCGCGGTATTGCAGTTGCTGGCATAAAACAGGCCGCGCGCGCCGTTGGCAAAATGCAGCGTTGCCATCGCGCTGTCTTCCCCCTCGGTCACGTCCGCCAGCTCGCCGCGGTCCACCACGCCTTTCACCCGCGTCACGCCGCCAGCGAACCACTGCATCAGGTCGAGGGTATGGATGGCCTGGTTGATCAGCAGGCTGCCGCCTTCCGTTGCCAGCCGCCCGCGCCACGGGCTTTCGGTGTAGTACGCGCCCGAGCGTGACCACGTCAGCACCGCTTTGATGCTGAGCATTTTCCCCAGCTCGCCGTCGTCCAGCGCCTGGAGAATGCCCTGGCTGGTGGGGTTGAGCCGGTTCTGATAGCACACGCCGAGCAGCCCCGGCGCCTGCTCTGCGGCGCGGGTGATCTCCACGAGCTCGCTGCTGTTCATCCCCACCGGTTTTTCGCAGAAAACATGCTTCCCGGCGGCGAGCGCCGCCAGGATCATGGTTTTATGCTCGAAATGCGGGGTGCAGATATGGACCACGTCGATGGCGTCATCCAGCAGCATTTCCCGGTAATCCTGATAAAAGCGACACTCATAGCCCATCGCCAGCTTCAGCCCTTTGACGCTGTCGATGTCTACCAGCGCGCGCAGCGCGACGTTGGGCATCTGGCGCAACGCGTTCACGTGGCAGCCGTGAATTGCTCCGGCACCGATAACCGCCGTGTTCAGGATCGTCATTATCGCCTCCCGTTATTCCGTCGCGTTCGCCAGCATCTGAGCCTTCACGCAGAGCTCCGCCGCTTTGAAGGCGTGCGCCTGCGTCATGGCGTTTTCGGTGCGGTGCAGACAGTCGAGGATCAGTTCGCCAAAGAACGGGAACCCGACCTCTCCGGCGACCGGATAACGGAATTCCCCCTCTTTATTGACGAGATACACCACGTCCTGCTCGCCGCGGGTGAGATCGACATATTTGCGGATTTCGATATAGCCTTCGGTGCCGAGCAGGGTCAGACGGCCATCACCCCAGGTTGAGAGTCCGTCCGGGGTGAACCAGTCGCAGCGGAAATAGCCGCTGGCGCCGTTTTCGCCTCTGAGCGTCGCGTCGCCGAAATCTTCAAATGCCGGATGCTGCGGATGGTTGAAATTGCGTGCCTGGCTGGCGACCACGCATGCCTCACTGTTGCCCGTGTAAAACAGAAATTGCTCGATCTGGTGGCTGCCGATATCGCACAGAATGCCGCCGAAGTAGCGACGATCGTAGAACCAGTCCGGGCGGCCCGTACCTTCCCGGTGCGGGCCGGTTCCCAGGGTTTGCACCACGCGACCAATCGCGCCCTGCTGCACCAGCTGTCCGGCAAACACCGCGCTCTCAACGTGCAGGCGTTCGCTGTAGTACACCGCGTATTTCCGCCCGGTTTTTTCCACCATCGCTTTGGCATCGGCCAGCTGTTCAAGGGTGGTGAGCGGCGCTTTATCCGTGAAGTAGTCCTTGCCTGCGGCCATGGCTTTCAGCCCCAGCGCGCAGCGCTCGGACGGGATGGCCGCACCCGCAACCAGCCGCACCTCGTCGTCGTTGAGGATCGCCTCCAGCGACTCAGCCACTTTTGCCTGCGGGTACTGCTGGATAAATTTATCCACTTTGGCCGGATCGGTGTCGTACACCCATTTCAGGGTGGCTCCGGCTTCTATCAGGCCGTTACTCATCCCGTAGATATGGCCGTGGTCGAGCGCGGCGGCGGCGAAGACGAATTCACCCTCGCGGACAACCGGCTGCGGTTTGCCCACCGGGGCGTAGTTCATTCCATCATGCTTGTTCATGGTGTCACTCCTTAATCCAGATCTTTGCCAAGGGGAATCGCACCCACTTCGCTGAAGTTGGCGACGCTTGCGGATTTTTCATAAAAACGGGGGGCCAGGGCGTTGGTCCCGCCGGTACGGTAAAACGGGTCATCGCGCTGAATCGGCAGCGAGACCACGCTGCGGGTAATGGCGGATTTATAGATCGCGGTAATCAGCTCCAGCGAGCGTTTGCCCTGCAGGCCATCCACTAACGGCGCGGTGCCGTGCTCGATGGCATAAAGCAGGTCATCGATCTGCCCGGTGTGCAGCGTCCACTCGAGCTTCGGCGTCTCCTGAAAAACGGCGTTGAGCTGCGCTTCTCGCGTCAGGTCGTTAGTCTCCTGCGGGAAGCCGTTATCGGCGCTGACGCTGGCAAAGGCCTGCCACGGCGCGGAGATGCGCGCCTTGTCGCCCTGAATGATAATTTTCTGATCTTCGCCGTGGTGCACGACCGAGGCGGTCAACTGCGTGAGCGCGCCGCTGGGGTATTTGAAGATCGCGGCGCTGAGGTCTTCCACCTCGGCGTTGTCGTGCGCCACGTTGGTCATCATCGCCACCACCTCGGACGGGAAGCCGAGCATCCACTGAATGGCGTCGATGTGGTGAACCGCGTGGTTTAGGGTGCAGCCGCCTCCCTCTTTTTCCCAGGTGCCGCGCCACCACAGGTCGTAGTAGCAGTGTCCGCGCCACCAGAACGAATCCACCTGCGCGTGGCAGACTTTTCCCGCGAGGCCGGAGTCGAGCGCGGCTTTCAGACGCCAGAAGGCATCGGTAAAGCGGTTCTGGGCAATGATGGCGAGCGTTTTACCGCTGGCCTTTTGTGCGGCGATCATCGCGTCGCACTCCTCCAGCGAGGCGGCCATCGGTTTTTCGCACAGTACGTGACAGCCGGCCTTGAGCGCGTCTATGCTGATTTCTGCGTGGACGTAGGGCGGCGTGCAGACGTCGACGATGTCGATATCCGGCTCTGAGGCCAGCATCTGCTGGTGGCTGTCATACACGCGTGCTTCCGTCAGGCCGTAGCGTGCTTTTTTCTCTTCCGCTTTTTCCGGGTAGATATCCACCAGCGCGACGATCCGGCAGCGCTGGCCAAACTGCAAATAGCCCTGAATATGGTTATGCGAGATATTCCCTGTTCCCACAATAGCGACATTTAACATCGATTCTTCTCCGGAGTTACCAGGTGCCGGAGGCATCCAGCGTGACGCTGGCTGTCTCTTTAGCCACTGAGGTGCTGATGCGCTGCTGAAGCAGGCGCAGATACTGTTTTTCGTTGAGCGGGAGTTCGACCCAGTCGTCCGTCCAGGTGGAGAGGTGCATGGCGTTGGAGAGCGTCAACCCGCGGATCCCTTCCAGGCCTGGCGCAATGAGCGGCTCACCGCGCAGGATGGCGGCACAGAAGTTGGCGGTAATGACGTGGTGTTCGCTGCATTCCGGGGCGACGGGAAGCGTGACCTCCCAGCATTCGGGTTCACCAAAACCGTTTTGCCAGCGGGCGTTGAAGGCAGTTTCAGACTCACGCAGCCGCCAGTAGCGCAGCTTGCCCTCTTCGACGACCACCTTGCCGCGATCGCCGACGATTTCCAGCCGGTTGGTGCCCGGCGTTTCCGCCACGGTGGTGATAAACACGCCCGTCGCGCCGCTGGCGTACTCGGCGTAGGCGGTGACCTCGTCTTCAACTTCGATTTGACGATGCTTGCCGAACTGGCAGAACGCGCGCAGGCGGACCGGCATGCCGACCAGCCACTGCCAGAGATCGAGCTGATGCGGGTCCTGGTTGAGCAGTACGCCGCCGCCTTCTCCTTTCCAGGTAGCGCGCCAGCCGCCGGAGTTGTAGTAGCTCTGCGAGCGATACCAGTTGGTGATGATCCAGTTGGAGCGGCGGATCTCACCCAGCTCGCCGCTGTCGATAAGATCTTTCACTTTCTGGTAGAGCGGATTCGGGCGCTGGTTGTACATGATGCCGAACACCACGTCGCACGCCTGGGCGCAGGCGTTCATCTCCTGCACCTGCGCCGTATACACGCCCGCTGGTTTTTCACACAGGGTATGGATGCCGTTGCGCATCGCCAGCATCGAAAGCCGTGGATGCTCGTAGTGCGGCGTGGCGATAATCACCGCGTCGATAAGCCCGCTCTGGAGCATCTCCTGCGCATCGCTGAATAACGGGAGGGTGCCGACCAGCTGGCGGATAGCGGGGTGCTTTTCCGGTGCATTATCGCAAACCGCCGCCAGGCAGGCGTCACTGACCGTACCCGCCAGTAAATAACGCGCATGGACCGTACCGATATTACCTATTCCAATAATGCCAAAACGTACCTTTTCCATGTCACACCTTAATTTCAGTTGAAATGAGTGATGACCGGAAAATAGGAAAGGGGAGCAGTAGCGACAATGTGTTTTTGTGAGAATACTCGCAAGGTGATTAAGTAATCTCCAGGCTTCCTGAAATTTAGTTTTAAAATCAACGGACTGTTTCTGCAAATATTTGCAAAAACTGAATGAGAGCGAGGTCACACTATGCCGGGCAGGTTGAAAATGGAGGAAATTGCGGCCCTGACGGGCTATTCC
Organism: Enterobacter asburiae; assembly: GCF_024599655.1. Taxonomy (NCBI): domain Bacteria; kingdom Pseudomonadati; phylum Pseudomonadota; class Gammaproteobacteria; order Enterobacterales; family Enterobacteriaceae; genus Enterobacter; species Enterobacter asburiae. The sequence goes on along the minus strand of NZ_CP102247.1, from coordinate 4,380,829 downwards.
GTCAGCACGGTTTCGCGGGTATTAAGCGGCAAGTCTTATACCAGCGATAAAGCCAGAGAGGCGATTGTTCGCACCGCGCGAGAATTAGGGGTGCTGGAGTCAATGGCGAGCGGAAGACTACTAATTAACGGTATCGCTGTTTTTGCGCCGGAAAGAACCTTTCAGGGACGCGGGGATATTTTTTATCTGGAAGTGACGAAAGGGATCGCTGAAGCCTGCTCGCGGCACAACGTGTGGGTCAGCTGCTGTGGTTTAGAAGAGCAGCACGCCGATGTGAAAGTCTTTATGGAAAAGGCCAGTCATAAGAATATCAACGCGATAATTATTATTGGGACTGATGATTCCACCATATTTAAACTGGCGAGCACGCTGAATAAGCCCTGCGTTTTGATTAATTCCGTCGATCGGGATCGGGTGCTGGATGCCGTGTCGCCCGATCACCGGGCGATTGGCTTTACCGCCATGCAGTACCTTTTTGAGCAGGGGCATCGCCGGGTGTTGACGCTCACCTGCCTGCGGCGGGATACGCTGTATGCGCGTCTGGACGGCATCAAAGAGGCGTACCGCCATTTTCATGTGGCTTTTGACCCGCAGCGCGATTTGCTCGTGACGGAGTGGTTTACCGCTGAAGAGGCCGAGCAGGCGCTGGATGCGTGGCTGTTGAGTCATGACCGTTCCCAGTGGCCGGAGGTCATTTTCCCGAACAGTACCAGCATGGTGGAAGGCGTGGTCAGAGCGTTAACGCGCCACGGGCTGCGTATTCCGGAAGATGTTTCGCTGATTACCACCGATTTTGCATGGAATTTAGCGCACCGTCTGGAAAAACCGGTCACGGGCGTCACGGTGCCCTGCCGGGAGCTGGGGATTGAGGCCGTTCATCTGCTGCAAACGCGGCTTAACCGGCCGCAGGCGCCGGTCTTTAACCTGCTGCTGCAGGGCAAAGTGATGGATTACGGTTCAGTCAGTAACGCCACGCGCCACGCGGCGCGCGTGGCGCTGGATCGGTAATCAGGCTAGCTGTGGCGGCAGGCATACGCCGATGCCCCCGATACCGCAGTAGCCGTACGGGTTTTTATGCAGATACTGCTGGTGGTCGTCCTCTGCATAGTAGAACGGTTTCGCGGTGGTGATTTCCGTCGTTACCTCGCGCGTATCGCCCGCTTCACGCATGGCCTGCTGGAAGCGCTCAAGGCTGGCGCGCGCGGCGGCGTCCTGCTCAGGCGTGAGCGGATAAATGGCCGAGCGGTACTGGGTGCCGTGATCGTTGCCCTGACGCATGCCCTGCGCCGGGTCGTGGTTTTCCCAGAAGACCTGCAGGAGCTGCTCGTAGCTAATCACCGCAGGGTCATAGACCACACGTACCGCTTCCGCATGCCCGGTTTCGCCGGAGCAGACTTCGCGATAGGTCGGATTCGGCGTGTAACCGCCCGTGTAGCCCGCCGCCGTGCTGTAAACGCCGGGCAGTTGCCAGAAGAGGCGCTCAACGCCCCAGAAACAGCCCATGGCGAACAGGGCGATTTCCATTCCCTCCGGCACGTTGGTCATGGAATGGTTATTGACGGCGTGTAAGGTCGCCACAGGCATAGGGGTGTTGCGTCCCGGTAATGCATCGGTTTGTGAAACCAGATGCTTTTTGTCGAATAAACTCACGATGGGGCCTCCCGGGGTGCGATGTTTCAGTTAAGGTTGTCACGAAGCGTTTAATTGAACACAATAAATGCGCTGAATGAGTCTAGATTTAATCATAAGAAATATTTGGGTGTTACACCCATTTTCAACCCGCGATTCGGGTTTTTGGCCAACAGGCCGTGTTTTGCCGCGGAGCGGCACTTCATTTGCTTCCAGGGTGGAAACAGGGATATTCAGGAGAAAACGTGACAAAAATCCGCCAGTTATGTTTGGTCAGTGTGTTGCTGACAAGCGGGATTGCCAGCGCGGCGAATGTCCGTTTGCAGGTTGAGGGGTTATCCGGGGCGCTGGAAAAAAACGTGCGTGCGCAGCTATCGACCATCCAGAGTGATGAGGTGACGCCGGACCGGCGTTTTCGCGCGCGCGTCGATGACGCCATCCGTGAAGGGCTGAAAGCGCTGGGGTATTACGAACCCACCATTGATTTCGATCTCCGTCCGCCGCCAAAGAAGGGGCGCCAGGTTCTTATTGCCCGCGTTTCGCCGGGTGAGCCGGTACTGATTGGCGGTACGAACGTCATCCTGCGCGGCGGGGCGCGTACCGACCGGGATTACCTGGATCTGCTCAGCACGCGTCCGAAAGTCGGTACCGTGCTTAACCACGGCGACTACGACCATTTCAAAAAAGAGCTGACGAGCGTTTCCCTGCGCAAGGGCTACTTCGACAGCCAGTTCAATAAAAGCCAGCTGGGCATTGCGCTGGATCGACGTCAGGCCTTCTGGGATATCGACTACGACAGCGGGGAACGCTACCGCTTTGGCGATGTGACGTTTGAAGGTTCGCAGATTCGTGAAGAGTACCTGCAAAACCTCGTGCCGTTTAAAAAAGGGGATTACTACCAGTCGAGGGACCTGGCGGAACTGAACCGTCGTCTTTCCGCTACCGGCTGGTTTAACTCCGTGGTTGTCGCACCGGAATTTGAGAAGTCTCGCAAAACCAAGGTGTTGCCGCTGCATGGCGTTGTCTCGCCGCGCACCGAGAACACCATTGAGACCGGTGTTGGCTACTCGACGGATGTCGGACCACGCGTGAAAACCTCGTGGAAAAAGCCGTGGATGAACTCGTACGGTCACAGCCTGACCACCAGCCTGAGCCTCTCTGCGCCCGAGCAGCAACTGGATTTCAGCTACAAAATGCCGCTGCTGAAAAATCCGCTTGAGCAATATTACCTTGTGCAGGGCGGTTTTAAGCGCACCGACTTGAACGATACCAAGCAGGACTCTACGACGCTTGCGGTCTCCCGCTTCTGGGATCTCTCCAGCGGCTGGCAGCGCGCCATTAACCTGCGCTGGAGCCTGGACCACTTTACCCAGGCCAACGTCACCAACACCACCATGCTGCTTTATCCGGGCGTGATGATCAGCCGCACCCGCTCGCGTGGGGGCCTGATGCCGACCTGGGGCGACTCGCAGCGCTACTCCATCGATTATTCCAACTCCGCCTGGGGCTCCGACGTGGACTTCTCCGTCCTGCAGGCGCAAAACGTCTGGATCCGCACGCTGTATGACAAACACCGCTTTGTGATGCGCGGCAATCTCGGCTGGATTGAAACGGGAGACTTCGAGCGCGTTCCGCCGGATCTGCGCTTCTTCGCCGGGGGCGACCGCAGCATTCGTGGGTATAAGTACAAATCGATCTCGCCTGAGAACGAAAAGGGCCAGCTAACCGGTGCGTCAAAACTGGCGACGGGATCGCTGGAGTATCAGTACAACGTCAGCGGAAAGTGGTGGGGTGCCATGTTTGTTGACGGCGGTGAAGCGGTGAACGATATCCGCCGCAGCGACTTTAAAACCGGCGCGGGCGTGGGCGTACGCTGGCAGTCACCCGTCGGGCCCATCAAGCTCGATTTCGCCGTGCCTGTCGGCGATAAAGAAGAACACGGATTACAGTTTTACATCGGTCTGGGGCCTGAATTATGAGTTTATGGAAGAAAATAAGCCTCGGGGTGCTGATTTTTATCGTGCTGCTGCTCGGTACGGTGGCGTTTCTGGTGGGAACGACGACCGGGCTGCATCTGCTGTTTAACGCTGCGAACCGCTGGGTGCCGGGGCTGGAGATTGGTCAGGTGACGGGCGGCTGGCGCGATCTGCGTCTGAAGAACATCCGCTACGAGCAGCCGGGCGTGGCGGTGAACGCCGGGGAGTTCCATCTCGCGGTGAAGCTGGGCTGCCTGCGTGACAGCAAGCTCTGCGTCAACGATCTGTCGCTTAAAGACGTCAACGTGGCGATAGATTCGAAAAAAATGCCGAAGTCTGCGCCGGTCGAGGAAGAGGACAGCGGCCCTCTGAATCTCTCCACGCCGTACCCGATCGCGCTCTATCGGGTGGCGCTGGATAACGTCAATATCAAAATCGACGACACCACCGTGTCCGTGATGGATTTCACCTCCGGCCTGCGCTGGCAGGAGAAAAACCTCACCCTGACGCCTACGTCCCTGCAGGGCTTGCTGATCGCGCTGCCGAAGGTGGCCGACGTGGCGCAGGAGGAGATCGTCGAGCCGAAGATCCAGAACCCGCAGCCGGAAGAGAAGCCGCTGGGCGAAACGCTGAAAGATCTCTTCTCGAAGCCTGTCCTGCCGGAAATGACCGACGTTCACCTGCCGCTGAACCTCAACATTGAGGAGTTCAAAGGCGAGCAGCTGCGCCTGACCGGCGATACCGATCTGACGGTCTACACAATGCTGCTGAAAGTCAGCAGCATTGACGGCAGCATGAAGCTCGACGCGCTGGATATCGACACCAATCAGGGCTCGGTGAATGCATCGGGGAATGCGCTGCTGCGCGACAGCTGGCCCGTGGATATTACGCTGAACAGCGCGCTAAACATCGATCCGCTGAAAGGCGAAAAGGTGAAGGTCAAAGTGGGCGGGGCGCTGCGCGAGAAGCTGGACGTCGGGGTCAATCTCTCCGGCCCGGTGGACATGGTCCTGCGCGCGCAAACGCAGCTGGCGGAAGCCGGGCTACCGCTCAATCTTGAGGTTGTCAGCAAGCAGCTTTCCTGGCCGTTCACCGGCGAAAAGCAGTTCCAGGCCGATGACCTGAAGCTAAAGCTGAGCGGCAAGATGACCGACTACACGCTTTCGTTCCGCACCGCGGTGAAGGGGCAGGGCGTACCGCCCGCGAACATCACGCTGGATGCGAAGGGCAACGAACAGCAGGTCAACCTCGACAAGCTGACCGTCGCGGCGCTGGAGGGCAAAACCGAGCTGACCGCGCTGCTCGACTGGCAGCAGGCGATCAGCTGGCGCGGCGAGCTGAAGCTGACGGGCATTAACACCGCCAAAGAGGTGCCGGACTGGCCGTCAAAACTGGATGGCCTGATCAAAACCCGCGGCAGCCTGTACGGCGGCACGTGGCAGATGGACGTGCCGGAAATTAAGCTCACCGGCAACGTGAAGCAGAACAAGGTTAACGTTGAAGGTTCGGTGAAAGGCAACAGCTATCTGCAGTGGGTTATCCCGGGTCTGCACGTGGCGTTGGGCCGCAACACGGCGGATATCAAAGGCGAGCTGGGGGTAAAAGATCTCAATCTTGACGCCACCATCGACGCGCCGAATCTGGATAACGCCCTGCCGGGTCTGGGCGGCACCGCGAAAGGGCTGGTGAAGGTGCGCGGCACGGTCGACGCGCCGCAGCTGCTGGCGGACATTACCGCCAATAACCTGCGCTGGCAGGAGCTGAGCGTGGCCCGCGTTCGCGTGGAAGGGGATGTGAAATCCACCGATCAGATCGGCGGTAACCTGAACCTGCGCGTGGAGCGCATTTCTCAGCCGGACGTGAACATTAACCTGGTCACCCTGGACGCCAAAGGGAACGAGAAGCAGCACGATCTCCAGCTGCGCGTGCAGGGCGAGCCGGTCTCCGGCCAGCTGCACCTGACCGGCAGCTTTGACCGCAAGGAAGAACGCTGGAAAGGAACGCTGGACAACACCCGCTTCAACACCCCGGTCGGGCCGCTGGCGCTGTCGCGCTCCATCGCGCTGGACTACCGCAACGCCGAGCAGAAGATCAGCATTGGGCCACACTGCTGGACCAACCCGAATGCGGAGCTGTGCGTGCCGCAGACCATTGATGCGGGTGCGGAAGGACGCGCGCAGATCAACCTCAACCGCTTCGATCTGGCGATGCTGAAGCCGTTTATGCCGGACACGACCCAGGCCAGCGGCGTCTTCAGCGGGAAGGCCGATGTGGCCTGGGACACCACCAAAGAGGGGCTGCCGCAGGGCAGCGTCACGCTGTCCGGGCGTAACGTGAAGGTGACGCAGGAGGTCAACGATGCGCCGCTTCCGGTAGCGTTCGACACCCTGAACCTGAGTGCTGACCTGCATAACAATCGCGCACAGCTGGGGTGGACAATCCGCCTGACCAACAACGGTCAGCTGGACGGGCAGGTCCAGATTACCGATCCGCAGGGACGGCGTAATCTGGGCGGCAACGTCAACATTCGTAACTTCAACCTGGCGATGGTGAACCCGATTTTCGCGCGCGGGGAAAAAGCAGAGGGCATGGTGAACGCTAACCTGCGCCTGGCCGGCAACGTGCAAAGCCCGCAGCTGTTCGGCCAGCTGCGCCTCAGCGGCGTGGATATCGACGGCAACTTCATGCCGTTCGATATGCAGCCCAGCCAGATTGCGATGAACTTCAACGGCATGAGCTCGACGCTGAGCGGCTCGGTGCTCACCCAGCAGGGGCAAATCAACCTGAGCGGCGACGCGGACTGGAGCCAGATCGATAACTGGCGCGCCCGCATCGCGGCGAAGGGGAGCCGGGTACGCATCACCGTACCGCCGATGGTGCGCCTGGACGTCTCGCCTGATGTGGTCTTTGAAGCCACGCCAAGCCTCTTCACGCTTGACGGACGCGTCGACGTACCGTGGGCGCGCATCGTGGTTCACGACGTGCCGGAAAGTGCGGTCGGCGTCTCAAGTGATGAAGTTATGCTCAATGAAAATCTGAAACCTGTCGAACAGAAGAGCGCTGGCATACCGATTAATAGTAACCTTATCGTGCACGTGGGGAATAACGTGCGGTTGGATGCGTTTGGGCTGAAGGCGAGGCTCACGGGCGACCTGAAGGTGGCGCAGGATAAACAAGGGCTTGGCCTGAACGGGCAGATCACTATCCCTCAAGGGCGTTTCCACGCCTATGGTCAGGATCTGATTGTGCGCAAAGGCGAGCTTTTATTCTCCGGTCCACCGGATCAGCCCCTGTTGAACATCGAAGCGATTCGTAACCCGGAAGCGACGGAAGACGACGTCATTGCTGGCGTTCGCGTCACCGGTTCTGCTGACGAGCCGAAGGCGGAGATCTTCTCTGACCCGGCGATGTCGCAGCAGGAAGCTCTCTCTTATCTGCTGCGTGGACAAGGTCTGAACAGCGGACAAAGCGACAGCGCGGCGATGACCTCGATGTTAGTGGGTCTGGGGGTTGCACAAAGTGGGCAGGTTGTGGGTAAAATCGGCGAGACGTTCGGCGTAAGCAATCTGGCGCTGGACACCGAGGGCGTGGGTGACTCCTCGCAGGTGGTGGTCAGCGGCTATGTGCTGCCGGGTCTGCAGGTAAAATATGGTGTGGGGATCTTTGACTCACTGGCAACACTCACGTTACGCTATCGCCTGATGCCTAAGCTATATCTGGAAGCAGTGTCCGGCGTAGACCAGGCACTTGATCTGCTCTATCAGTTTGAGTTTTAGCAATGCGAATATTTGTCTACGGCAGTTTACGAACCAAGCAAGGCAACAGTCACTGGATGACCAATGCCCTGCTGCTGGGGAATTACAATATCGAGAACTACCAGTTGTACAGCCTGGGCCACTATCCAGGCGCGGTTCCGGGCGAAGGAACAGTACAGGGTGAAGTCTATCGTATTGATAACGCGACGCTTGCCGAACTTGATGCCTTGCGCACCAGGGGCGGTGAATACGCACGCCAGTTGATCCAGACGCCGTACGGAAGTGCGTGGATGTATGTCTATCAGCGTCCGGTCGAAGGGTTAACGCGGATTGTAAGCGGTAACTGGTTAGACAGAGACCAGTACTGAAAAAAAACAACGCCACCGTGAGGTGGCGTTGTTTTTTTGCGCCTCTTGCCGGGTGGCGCTGCGCTCCAGCCACAAAAAAGCCCCGACTCGCGGGGCTTTTTTTGATCGGCAGTAAGAATTACTTCTTAGCAGCGCGTTCGAAAGAGGCGATGATTTCTGCTTTCGCCGCTTCTGCGTTGTCCCAGCCGTCAACTTTAACCCACTTGCCTTTTTCGAGGTCTTTGTAGTGCTCGAAGAAGTGAGTGATCTGCGCTTTCAGCAGCTCTGGCAGGTCGTTCACATCTTTGATGTGATCGTATTCTTTGCTCAGCTTGGTGTGCGGTACCGCAACCAGCTTCGCATCTTCACCGGATTCGTCGGTCATTTTCAGCACGCCAACTGGACGGCAGCGAATGACGGAGCCTGGCTCCAGTGGGTATGGCGTTGGGACCAGCACGTCAACCGGGTCACCGTCCAGAGACAGGGTGTGGTTGATGTAACCGTAGTTGCACGGATAGAACATCGCGGTAGACATGAAACGGTCTACGAACAGGGCGCCGCTCTCTTTGTCCACTTCGTATTTGATCGGATCTGCGTTAGCCGGGATTTCGATAACTACGTAGATGTCTTCTGGCAGTTCTTTACCCGCTGGGACGTTGAGTAAGCTCATGTCGGTGTCCTTTAAAATGGATGGTAAACAAGTGGCAGGTATTATAGCCAACTCGCGCTGAATGTCTCCGCCTGTTTTCGCTTTCTCTCCCAGCTTTCTCCACTTTTCAGACCGATTCCATGACAGGAAAATCCATAAACTCAGCCGCTTTTTTCATGGCGAAATGAAAGCGATTACAAACTTGTGATTAACGTTTTATTCACTTTTCTGAAGTGTGATGTAACGCAATTCGTTACATATTTCATGGGCTATAGTCATTCCGCAGAACATCTTTTAACCAACAATAACTCACCCTACGAGGACGTTCATATGTGGAAGCGCTTACTCCTGGTCACAGCAGTTTCGGCAGCCATGTCGTCTATGGCGATGGCCGCTCCCTTAACCGTAGGTTTTTCGCAAGTCGGCTCTGAATCTGGCTGGCGAGCGGCAGAAACCAACGTGGCGAAAAGCGAGGCTCAGAAACGCGGCATTACCCTGAAAATCGCCGATGGTCAGCAAAAACAAGAGAATCAGATCAAAGCCGTGCGCTCCTTTATCGCCCAGGGCGTGGATGCCATCTTTATTGCACCCGTCGTGGCGACCGGCTGGGAACCCGTCCTGAAGGAAGCGAAAGACGCTGAGATCCCGGTCTTCCTGCTCGACCGTTCCATCGACGTCAAAGACAAATCCCTCTATATGACCACCGTCACCGCCAACAACGTGCTTGAAGGGCAATTGATTGGCGACTGGCTGGTGAAGCAGGTTGACGGCAAGCCGTGTAACGTCGTTGAGCTGCAGGGCACCGTCGGCGCGAGCGTGGCCATCGACCGTAAAAAAGGCTTTGCTGAAGCCATCGCTAAAGCGCCAAACATCAAGATCATCCGCTCTCAGTCCGGCGACTTTACGCGTAGTAAAGGTAAAGAGGTCATGGAGAGCTTCATTAAGGCTGAAAACAACGGCAAGAACATCTGCATGGTTTACGCCCACAACGATGACATGGTGATCGGTGCGATTCAGGCGATTAAAGAAGCGGGCCTGAAGCCGGGCAAAGATATCCTCACCGGCTCTATCGACGGCGTGCCGGACATCTATAAAGCGATGATCGACGGCGAAGCCAACGCCAGCGTGGAGCTGACGCCAAACATGGCGGGCCCGGCATTCGACGCGCTGGAGAAATTCAAGAAAGACGGCACGATGCCTGAGAAGGTGACGGTCACCAAGTCCACGCTCTACCTGCCTGACACGGCGAAAGAAGAGTTAGAGAAGAAGAAAAATATGGGCTACTAAGACTCGCGCCCCTCACCCCTCACCCTAGCCCTCTCCCCGGAGGGGAGAGGGAAAAGGGCGGTTTGGGCAGAAATTTATAGACTGGCACGAATAGTCCCCTCTCCCCTCCGGGGAGAGGGTCAGGGTGAGGGGAGGACATATGAAAACTGAACAACACCAGGAAATCCTCCGCACAGAGGGCTTGAGTAAATTCTTTCCCGGCGTAAAGGCGCTGGATAGCGTTGATTTCAGCCTCCGGCGCGGTGAGATTATGGCGCTGCTGGGCGAGAACGGCGCGGGAAAATCGACGCTGATTAAATCCCTCACCGGCGTTTATCACGCCGATCGCGGCACCATCTGGCTGGAAGGCAACGCCATTTCGCCAAAAAATACCGCCCATGCCCAACAGCTGGGGATCGGGACGGTGTACCAGGAAGTGAACCTGCTGCCGAACATGTCGGTGGCGGATAACCTGTTTATTGGCCGTGAGCCACGCCGTTTTGGCCTGCTGCGCCGCAAAGAGATGGAAGCGCGGGCGACAAAGCTGATGGAATCGTACGGCTTCTCCCTCGACGTCCGCGAGCCGCTGAACCGCTTTTCCGTGGCGATGCAGCAGATCGTCGCCATTTGTCGCGCGATCGATCTCTCCGCGAAGGTCCTCATCCTCGACGAACCCACCGCCAGCCTCGATACCCAGGAAGTGGAGATGCTCTTTACCCTGATGCGCCAGCTGCGCGATCAGGGCGTCAGCCTGATCTTCGTTACCCACTTCCTCGATCAGGTTTATGAGGTAAGCGATCGCATTACGGTGCTGCGCAACGGCAGCTTTGTCGGCTGCCGCGAAACCCGCGAGCTGCCGCAGATTGAGCTGGTCAAAATGATGCTGGGCCGCGAGCTGGAAACCAACGCCCTCCAGCGCGCAGGGCGCACGCTGCTGAGCGAGAAACCGGTCGCCGCCTTCAGCGATTACGGCAAGAAAGGGGTGATTTCCCCGTTTAACCTGGAAGTCCGCCCGGGCGAAATTGTCGGCCTGGCGGGCCTGCTGGGATCCGGCCGGACCGAAACCGCTGAGGTGATCTTCGGGATCAAGCCAGCCGACAGCGGCAGCGCGCTGATCAAGGGCAAACCGCAAACCCTGCGATCGCCGCATCAGGCATCGTGTCTGGGCGTCGGCTTCTGCCCGGAAGACCGGAAAACGGACGGCATTATCGCCGCGGCCTCGGTGCGGGAAAATATCATTCTGGCGCTGCAGGCGCAGCGCGGCTGGTTAAGGCCTATCCCACGAAAAGAGCAAAACGCCATAGCCGAGCGCTTTATCCGCCAGCTCGGCATCCGCACGCCGAGCGCGGAACAGCCTATTGAATTTCTTTCCGGCGGTAACCAGCAGAAGGTTCTCCTCTCGCGCTGGCTGCTGACCAAACCCCAGTTCCTGATCCTCGACGAACCAACGCGCGGCATTGACGTGGGTGCGCACGCTGAAATTATTCGTCTGATCGAAACGCTGTGCGCGGACGGTCTGGCGCTGCTGGTCATTTCGTCCGAGCTGGAAGAGCTGGTGGGCTATGCCGATCGCGTCATCATCATGCGCGATCGCAAACAGGTGGCAGAGATCCCGCTGGATAAGCTGTCCGTTCCGGCAATCATGAATGCCATCGCGGCGTAAGGAGTGAATCGTGATGCCCCGTTCGCTTTCGCAAACCGGTGAGTCAAAGCGCCGCTTTAGCTGGCCGACCGGCACGCCGCAAATCGCGGCGCTGCTGGTGGTGCTGCTGGTGGATAGCCTGGTCGCGCCGCATTTTTTCCAGATTATCGTGCAGGATGGCCGCCTGTTTGGCAGCCCGATAGACATCCTGAACCGTGCCGCGCCGGTGGCGCTGCTGGCCATCGGGATGACGCTGGTCATCGCCACCGGTGGGATTGACCTCTCCGTCGGCGCGGTGATGGCTATTGCCGGGGCTACGGCCGCCTCCATGACCGTGGCCGGACACAGCCTGCCGGTGGTCCTGCTGGCGGCCTTAGGCACCGGCGTGCTGGCTGGATTATGGAACGGCATTCTGGTGGCGGTGCTGAAAATTCAGCCCTTTGTCGCCACCCTTATCTTAATGGTGGCCGGGCGCGGCGTGGCGCAGCTGATTACCTCCGGACAAATTGTCACCTTTAACTCCCCGAGCCTGGCGTGGCTCGGTAGCGGCAACCTTCTGTTCTTCCCGACGCCGGTAATTATTGCCCTGGCCACGCTCGTTGTCTTTTGGCTCTTCACCCGCAAAACGGCGCTGGGCATGTTCATTGAGGCCGTCGGGATCAACATCCGCGCCGCGCGCAACGCCGGGGTCAACACCCGGCTGATGGTGATGCTGACCTACGTGCTGAGCGGCGTGTGCGCCGCCATTGCCGGGATCATCGTCGCGGCGGATATTCGCGGGGCCGACGCCAACAACGCGGGACTCTGGCTGGAGCTGGACGCGATCCTCGCGGTGGTGATCGGCGGAGGATCGCTGATGGGCGGGCGCTTTAACCTGCTGCTCTCGGTGATAGGTGCCCTGATCATTCAGGGCATGAACACCGGGATCCTGCTTTCGGGATTCCAGCCGGAGCTTAACCAGGTGGTGAAGGCGGTGGTCGTGCTCTGCGTGCTGATCGTCCAGTCGCCGCGCTTTGTCAGCATCATTAAGGGGATCCGTGGCCATGATAAAACGTAATTTACCGTTGATGATCACGCTGGGCGTGTTTGTGCTGGGGTATCTCTACTGTCTGACGCAGTTCCCCGGTTTTGCCTCCACGCGCGTGATCTGCAATATCCTGACCGATAACGCCTTTTTAGGCATCATCGCCGTTGGGATGACCTTTGTGATCCTCTCCGGCGGGATCGATCTCTCCGTCGGGTCGGTGATCGCGTTTACCGGCGTGTTCCTCGCGAAGGCGATCGGCTTCTGGGGGATCTCTCCGCTGGTGGCGTTTCCGCTGGTGCTGGCGATGGGCTGCGCGTTTGGCGCCTTTATGGGGCTGCTGATCGACGCGTTAAAAATCCCGGCCTTTATCATCACCCTCGCGGGGATGTTCTTCCTGCGCGGGGTGAGCTATCTGGTGTCGGAAGAGTCGATTCCGATTAACCATCCGGTGTACGACACGCTCTCCAGCCTGGCGTGGAAAATTCCTGGCGGAGGCCGCCTGAGCGCGATGGGACTGCTGATGCTGGGCGTGGTCGTGATTGGCATCTTCCTCGCCCATCGTACCCGGTTTGGCAATCAGGTTTACGCCATCGGCGGTAACGCCACGTCGGCAAACCTGATGGGGATCTCAACCCGCAGCACCACTATCCGCATCTATATGCTCTCGACCGGCCTGGCGACGCTGGCGGGTATCGTCTTCTCGGTGTATACCCAGGCGGGCTATGCCCTTGCAGGCGTGGGCGTTGAGCTGGATGCGATTGCTTCTGTGGTCATTGGCGGCACGCTGCTCAGCGGCGGGGTGGGCACGGTGCTGGGGACGCTGTTCGGCGTGGCCATCCAGGGGCTGATACAAACCTATATCAACTTTGACGGCACGCTCAGCTCCTGGTGGACGAAGATCGCCATCGGCATTCTGCTGTTTATTTTTATTGCCCTGCAGCGGGGGCTGACGGTGCTCTGGGAGAACCGTCAAAGCTCGCCTGTTACCCGCGTAAACACATCGGTAACAGAGCGATAACACGCTGAATTTGCTTAAAGTCTAAACATTTTCCGGTAGCGGCCGATACTCTTTTTTTATGCCCAGAAATATCTCGCTACCGGAAATAATATCATGCTTAAAACGCTATCGATTCGTACCGGCTTGCTCTCTTTACTGGCCGTTATGACCCTTCTGCTGCTGATTGTCAGCGGCATTGGCATTTATGCCCTCACACAGAGCTCTTCTTCACTGCAGCGTATTAATCACCTTCAGGGTGAGCAGATGGTGCAGCTTAATTCAGGCTATACGCTGATCCTGCGCGCGCGCAATGAGGCGGGCCAGGCCGTCCGCATGATGGAAATCGGCATGCTGGACGATGCGGCCAAAGCGGTAAAAAACATTAATCAGGAAGTTGCCCTGGCCCAGAAAACGCTGAAAGGCGTGATCGACGGCGGCGTGGCTGACGAGCAGGGGCAACAGCTGCTCGATAAAGTGGCGGCCAGCCTGGCGACGTATAGCCAGCAGGGGATCAACCCGATGCTGAAAACCCTGAATGACCAGAGCGCGGACGGGTACTACGATCTTCTGGAAAAGACGCTGATACCGGTGGCGAAGCAGTTTGATAACGATATGCAGGCGTTTCAGAAATGGAGCGAAGCGCGTGGTCAGGCGGAAGTGAGTGCCGTGCAGGCGAGTAAAACCCGCGTACTGATCCTGATTATCGTCGCCGCGCTGCTGACGGCGGGCATTATCGTGCTCGCCTGGCTGGTGCTGCGCCATATGCTGCTCAAGCCGCTCTCGGCCTCCATTGCGCAGCTGGAGAACGTGGCGGCGGGGGATTTAACCCATACGCTGAATGCCCCCGCGAGCCAGGAGTTTAACCGCCTCAACGCGGTGATAGAGGAGATGCGCCAGTCGCTGATGAACTCGGTTATGCGGGTACGCGATGCCAGCTCGCAAATTGACACCGGCAGCCGCGAGCTGACGCTGGGAAACCGCGATCTTGCCGAGCGTACGGAATCCACCGCCACGTCGCTTGAGCAGACGGCGGCCAGCATGGAACAGATCACCGCCACGGTGAAGCTCAACGCCGATAACGCCGAGCAGGCGCACCAGCTGGCGAAGTCGGTGTCCGACACGGCCGATCACGGCAGCGAGATGGTCTGCTACGTGATTGAAAAAATGCGCGATATCTCCGGCAGCTCGGCGCGCATCGCCGACATCCTGAGCGTGATCGACGGTATTGCCTTCCAGACCAATATCCTGGCGCTTAACGCCTCCGTGGAAGCGGCGCGCGCGGGCGAGCAGGGGCGCGGGTTTGCCGTCGTCGCGGGCGAAGTGCGAAACCTCGCCAGCCGCAGCGCCGACGCGGCGAAAGAGATCCGAACGCTTATCAGTGATTCACAGACCCACGTGAATGAGGGCAGCGAGCTGGCCCAGCAGGCTGGTGAAACGATGGATGAGATCGCAACAGAAGTGCTGCGCATGACCAGGCTGATGCGTGAGATTGCGACCGCGTCTCAGGAGCAGAGCCGCGGCATTGAGCAGGTGAATATTGCGGTGAATCAGATGGACGAAACCGCGCAGCAGAATGCGGCGCTGGTGCAGCAATCCTCCGCCGCGACCCGCTCCCTTGAGGAGCAGTCGCGTCAGCTGATGGAAGCCATGTCATCATTCAAAGTGACGACTCAGACCGCTGCATAATATTACCCAGCCCCGGTACGCTCTGTGCCGGGGTTTTATTTTTCCCGGAATTAGCTGCCGCAATATTATCGTGAATATCACCCATTAATATTTCCAGTGAGCTGGTTAAGGCTAACGCCTTTTCCGTCGGTTCAAGATATAAACCTTTGCGGAAAAATAACGGCTCATCAAAGAGTTGATTAAAGCGCTTTAATGCCAGGCTTACCGCGGGGCGGGACATATCCAGACGCAAAGAGGCCTTTGCCATGCTGCCGCAGCGAACGATTTCAATAAATACAGGGATAAGATTTAAATCAATGCCGGTATTAGCACGGGAATAATTTTTCATTGCGATTCTGCTCCACGAAATATCTGTCAAACTGTTATGGAAATAATGCAGGAGCAGTGGTGAATATTAAAGCATGTTTTTTATAAACACTTATACGGTAAAATATATAAATGACCAGGGGAGCCAGAACGGCTCCCCTGAAGAGAGGTATTACGCGTCCGGATACTCACGGATAAAACGTTCAACGTCTTCAACCATGTGGTTGTTGCCGACGAAGAATGAACGGCGCTGGTGAAGGCTTTCCGGCACGATATCCAGAATACGCTCTTTACCGTCGCTCGCCTTGCCGCCCGCCTGTTCGGCGAGAAACGCCATCGGGTTGCACTCGTACAGCAGGCGCAGCTTCCCGTCCGGGTGGCTGGCGGTGCTTGGGTAGAGGTAGATACCGCCTTTCAGCAGGTTACGGTGGAAATCCGCGACCAGAGAGCCAATATAGCGGGACGTGTACGGGCGCTGGGTCGCTTTATCTTCTTCCTGGCAGAATTTAATGTACTTCTTCACGCCGTTCGGGAAGCGGATGTAGTTGCCTTCGTTGATGGAGTAGGTGTTGCCCTTCTCCGGGAAGCGCATGCGTTCCTGGCTCAGGCAGAAAACGCCCAGTGACGGATCGTACGTAAAGGCGTGAACCCCGCACCCGGTGGTATACACCAGCATGGTGGAGGAGCCATAAACGACGTAACCGGCAGCCACCTGATTAATGCCCGGCTGCAGGAAATCTTCTTCGGTCACCGGCGTGCCAACTGGCGTGACGCGGCGGTAGATGGAGAAAATGGTACCGACAGAAACGTTAACGTCGATGTTTGAGGAACCGTCGAGCGGATCCATCAGAACAACGTATTTAGCGTGTTCACACCCTTCGAAAACAACAATTTCATCTTCTTCTTCAGAGGCGATACCCGCAACGATGTCGCGCGCGCGCAGTGCAGCTTTCAATTTTTCATTTGCGAACAGATCGAGCTTCTGTTGAACCTCGCCCTGAACGTTCTCGGCACCGCTGGCACCCAGGATATCGACCAGACCGGCCTTGTTGATATCACGGTGGATGATCTTAGCGCCCAGCTTTATTGCCGACAGCAAAGCAGTGAGTTCACCGGTAGCATGAGAGAACTCGTGCTGCTTTTCGACAATAAATTCACCTAACGTTTTCATAACACTTTCCCTGCATCTTTGTGAGTAGAGCGATTGTATGTTCACTAAAACGACTAAAGCCCAACAATCTTAACAAACATTCAAATATTAGCGCAGAGGTGAATCGCGCCAGCAACATACGGATTTACCTGAAATGCGTTTCACAGCCGCTAACATGTGAGTAAAATGTGCGCCACATTGAAGAAGGATAGTGACGTATGCGCATTCATATATTGGGGATTTGTGGCACTTTCATGGGCGGACTGGCAATGCTGGCGCGCTCGCTGGGCCATGAAGTGACAGGTTCGGACGCCAATGTGTATCCGCCAATGAGCACACTTCTGGAGAAACAGGGCATCTCGTTAATTCAGGGCTACGATGCCAGCCAGCTGGATCCCGAGCCGGACCTGGTGATCATTGGCAACGCCATGACCCGCGGCAATCCGTGCGTCGAGGCGGTACTGGAACGCAATATTCCGTTCATGTCCGGCCCGCAGTGGCTGCATGACTTCGTCCTGCGCGACCGCTGGGTGGTTGCCGTTGCCGGTACCCACGGCAAAACCACCACCGCCGGAATGGCGACCTGGATCCTCGAAGCCTGCGGCTACAAGCCGGGCTTCGTGATTGGCGGCGTACCGGGTAATTTCGACGTTTCTGCACGTCTGGGCGACAGCCCGTTCTTTGTGATCGAAGCCGACGAATACGACTGCGCGTTCTTCGACAAGCGTTCTAAGTTCGTGCATTACTGCCCGCGCACGCTGATCCTCAACAACCTTGAGTTTGACCACGCGGATATCTTTGACGATCTGAAAGCGATTCAGAAACAGTTCCACCACCTGGTGCGCATTGTTCCGGGCCAGGGGCGCATCATCCTGCCGGAGAACGACATCAACCTGAAGCAGACCCTGGCAATGGGCTGCTGGAGCGAGCAGGAGCTGGTGGGCGAGCAGGGTCACTGGCAGGCGAAGAAACTCAACGCCGACGCCTCCGAGTGGGAGGTGCTGCTCGACGGTGAAAAAGTGGGTGAGGTGAAGTGGGGCCTGGTGGGCGAGCACAACATGCACAACGGCCTGATGGCCATTGCTGCGGCGCGTCACGTGGGCGTTCTGCCTGCGGATGCGGCTAATGCGCTGGGCTCGTTTATCAATGCCCGTCGCCGTCTGGAACTGCGCGGTGAAGCCCACGGCGTTACCGTATATGACGATTTCGCGCACCACCCAACGGCTATTCTGGCCACGCTTGCCGCCCTGCGTGGCAAGGTCGGCGGCACTGCCCGCATTCTGGCGGTGCTGGAACCGCGCTCGAACACCATGAAGATGGGCATCTGCAAAGATGACCTTGCGCCGTCGTTAGGGCGTGCCGACGAGGTCTTCCTGCTGCAGCCGCAGCATATTCCGTGGCAGGTGGCCGAAGTGGCCGACGCCTGCATTCAGCCTGCGCACTGGAGCGCGGATGTAGATGCGCTTGCGGATATGGTGGTGAAAGCCGCTCAGCCCGGTGACCATATTCTGGTGATGAGCAACGGCGGTTTTGGTGGGATCCATCAGAAGCTGCTGGACGGTCTGGCGAAGAAAGCGGAAGCGGTAGCCGCAGAGTAAAAAAAAGCCCGGTGGCGCTTGCGCTTACCGGGCCTACTTTCCCGTGTTTTCTCCCTCGCCCCTCCGGGGAGAGGGCCGGGGTGAGGGGAAGAGATTACTCGTCGTTCTCAGACAGCTCGCGCAGATACTGGAAAATCAGGCGCGCAGACTTCGGCGGCTTATTCCCTTCTTTCTCTTTCTTCGCGTTGCGGATCAAGGAACGCAGTTGCTGGCGGTCGGCATCCGGCCACAGGTTCAGCACTTCCGGTACGGCCTCATCACCCTGTTCAATCAGGCGATCGCGGATCTGCTCAAGCTTGTGGAAAAACGCAACCTGCTGGTTGTGGCGGTTTTTCAGCTTGTCCAGCGCCTGGCGGATCGGATCGACGTCGCGCTGACGCAGCATTTTCCCGATAAGCTGAAGCTGGCGACGACGGCCTTCTTTTTTGATTTTCTGTGCCAGTTCAATGGCATCACGCAGATCCTGGTCGAGCGGGATCTTGTCCAGCGCGTTTTTACCCAGTTCTACCATTTCTGCGCCAAGCTGTTTTAACTCTTCGGCGTCACGTTTAATTTCACTTTTACTGACCCAGATGATCTCATCATCTTCGTCTTCGATGTCATCACCGGGAACGTCGTCGAGCCAGTCTTCGGGCTGCTTAGTCATGTCAGGCTCCTTAAAAAAAGAGGCTAATGTTACCAGTTAAGACGCGCACTGAAAAACGGTTCTCTGTTAGACTTCAGATAACTCTCTCTTACAGTATGGCATTTGCGATGAAAGTAACCTCACAAGTTGAAGCGCAGCGTAAGATTCTTGAAGAAGCCGTCTCCACCGCGCTGATGCTTGCTTCAGAAAAATCAGATGGCGCCGAAGTGGCGGTCAGCAAAACCACCGGCATCAGCGTGAGTACCCGCTATGGTGAAGTGGAGAACGTCGAATTCAACAGCGATGGCGCGCTTGGGATCACGGTGTATCACCAGAATCGCAAAGGCAGCGCGTCATCCACCGATCTCAGCCCGGATGCCATTGCCCGTACGGTGCAGGCGGCGCTGGATATCGCCCGTTATACCTCGCCGGATCCTTACGCAGGCGTGGCGGATAAAGAGCTGCTGGCGTTTGATGCGCCGGATCTCGATCTTTTCCACCCGGCGGAGGTAACCCCGGACGAAGCGATCGAGCTGGCCGCGCGCGCCGAGCAGGCTTCCCTGCAGGCTGATAAGCGCATCACCAATACCGAAGGCGGCAGCTTCAACAGCCACTACGGCATCAAAGTCTTCGGCAACAGCCACGGCATGCTGCAGGGCTACTGCTCTACCCGTCATTCGCTCTCCAGCTGCGTGATCGCCGAAGAGAACGGTGACATGGAGCGCGACTACGCCTACACCATTGGCCGCGCGCTGGGGGATTTACAGTCTCCTGAGTGGGTGGGTAAAGAGTGTGCCGAACGCACGCTGTCGCGCCTGTCGCCGCGTAAACTCTCCACCATGAAGGCCCCGGTCATTTTTGCCAACGAAGTGGCGACCGGCCTGTTTGGCCATCTGGTGGGCGCTATCGCGGGCGGCTCGGTTTACCGTAAATCGACCTTCCTGCTCGACTCGCTGGGCAAGCAAATCCTGCCGGAATGGCTGACGATTGAAGAACATCCGCACCTGCTGAAAGGGCTAGCCTCCACGCCGTTCGACAGCGAAGGCGTGCGCACCGAACGTCGCGATATCATCAAAGACGGTATTCTGACCCAGTGGCTGCTGACCAACTACTCCGCGCGCAAGCTGGGGCTGAAAAGCACCGGACACGCGGGCGGCATCCACAACTGGCGCATTGCCGGTCAGGGCCTGAGCTTTGAGCAGATGCTGAAAGAGATGGGCACCGGCCTGGTCGTCACGGAACTGATGGGCCAGGGCGTAAGCGGCATCACCGGCGACTACTCGCGCGGCGCGGCGGGCTTCTGGGTGGAAAACGGCGAAATCCAGTATCCGGTGAGCGAGATCACGATTGCCGGCAACCTGAAGGACATGTGGCGCAATATCGTTACGGTCGGTAACGATATTGAAACACGTAGCAATATACAGTGTGGTTCTGTACTTCTGCCGGAGATGAAAATCGCCGGCCAGTAATACCCGTAAAGGCGTTTTAATAATAAAAAAGGAAGTGAGCAATGCGTAAACATCTGTTAGCGATCGTCGCGGCTTCAACGCTGGTTCTTGGCTCTTCTGCGTTTGCTGCCGATCTTGAAGACGACATGGGCATCCTCGGTCAAAACCTGAAGGTGGTGCAGAAGACGGACAATGCGGCTGAAATGAAAGACGCGCTGACCAAAATGCGTGAAGCGGCGCTGGACGCACAAAAAGCGACGCCACCGAAGCTGGAAAGCAAAGCGGCAGACAGCGCAGAGATGAAAGACTACCGCCACGGCTTTGACGTGCTGGTCGGCCAGATCGACGGCGCGCTGAAGCTGGCTAACGAAGGCAAAGTGAAGGAAGCCCAGGCGGCGGCCGAGCAGTTTGCGACGACCCGCAACACGTATCACCAGAAGTACCGTTAACCGATCGCGCATCTGACAAACAATCAGCGGGGGCCAGTGGCTCCCGTTTTTTTTACGCGGTAATAAGTAAACCCTATCGCCATCACATTTTTGCGTCACCACGCCTGAACGTTTTCGTTTCCCCGGCGCGCGTTTTGCCGCTGGAATACGTGATATTCATCACGTAAATACCGTTATTAATCCAGATTCACCGCATTTATGTGGCACAGATCACTGCTGCGGCTCGCCTTTCCACTTCGAAGTGGAAAACAACTCGCTACAAACAATTCCCCCCCAACGTTAGTTTTATTCCAGAGCCATTAACGGGGTAAGACCAGTGATTAACGGAGCGGTAATGAACGACGTTGGGGAACAGGCGGAGCAAACAGAACAGCTCGCGAACACCATGCTGCAGCAGGTTTATGCCCTGCTGGCGCGGAACAACATCATCCCCAATGCGGTACAGGAGCAGATGCTCACTTCCCACGTGCGCGCAATGGCGCACCGGTCCGTGACCGGCGAGCCGCTGCCGGAGGTTGAAGCAGAGCTGTTTGACGAAATTTCACCCGATTCAATGCAACTTGCCCGTGAAGTGGTAGCGCAGTTCGGCAACCTTCCTGATGAAGAAGCCTGGCTGCTCTCCGTTCACTTCGAAGTCGCGAAAGACAACCTTTAAGGAGCAACACATGGAACAGATTACAGTCGTGATTGGCGATCGCCTGGGCAAAGGCCAGAAAGTGGCTGCCGGTGTGGAAAAAGCAGGTGGACGCGCGGTGGTTGTGCCGGGCATGGCGGCGGACATGAAGCTAGGTGACATGATGA
The DNA here is from genome assembly GCF_024599655.1 of Enterobacter asburiae. Classification (NCBI taxonomy): domain Bacteria; kingdom Pseudomonadati; phylum Pseudomonadota; class Gammaproteobacteria; order Enterobacterales; family Enterobacteriaceae; genus Enterobacter; species Enterobacter asburiae. The sequence continues at coordinate 4,359,478 of NZ_CP102247.1, read as the reverse complement.
AGGCGGAAAACGCCACCTTCGGCATCTCCTTCTGCGGCAGCGGCGGCGCGGGGGCCATCACGGCCCAAACCAAATATGGCTATAAGGCCAAATACGGCATGCGTTCCGTGGAAGAGGGCGTGACCGCCATCAACGAAGGCTGCAACGTGCTGGGCTTTGGCTTTATGGATAAAGAAGAGCTGGGCGAGCGTCTGGTACAGGCGTGGCAGAAGAAATACGGCGCATAAGCATGAAAGAACAGTTCACAACCACGGTGAGAGTGAAGGGGAAAGGCGACGCCAAAGCGCGCGCCTTTGCCGACGCGCTCAACCACGTTCAGGCCGCGGTGATGAAAGCCTCACCGCATATCTTACTGCGTATTGAGCCACAGGATGTGCAGGTCGTTCAGGCGCAAGAAGCGGTGCGTAAAGAAGCGTTTCTGTTCTTCTTTCTGCGCCGGGAAAGACGCACCTACAGCGTGGAGCTGGATGTGACCGTCAACGTGACCGCTATCAATCTTGACCAGGTGGATTTCGTCACGCAACGCTGATTATTCATAAAAGGGCAGACTGATGTTCTTAATTATATTAATAAAATCGCTCATCATTGGCGGCCTGGTTGGCGTCGGTGTCGGAGCCGGGGCTGCACGCATGTTTCATGCGCCTACCACACAGGGTATGGGCGCGTTTCGTACGTTGGGGGAACTGAACTCCTGTGAAGGGGATCCGGCATCCCACTTCTCCTTTGGGTTAGGCTTCTTCTTTAACGCCTGGGCCTCTTCCGTGGCCGCAGGTGCCTTCACACAGGACGTTGACCACCGCATCATCCCGAACTGGGGTGCTGCTGCACTGATGATCAAAAACCGTAACGTCGGCGAAACGCTGCACGATCCCCGCAAAATGGCAATTGCCTGCGGGGTAATTGGCATGCTCGTCGTGACCTTCCTGAACCTGACCGCCTCCTCCGTTCCGGCTGCGCTTCAGGTCACCGCCGTCAAGGTGCTGGTGCCTGCGGCTAACCTGCTGGTGAACACCGTCATGCCGGTGATCTTCTGGCTGGCGGCCATCGACGCGGGTAAAAAATCGGGCTTCTGGGCCACCATCTTTGGCGGCGCGGCGCAGCTGATCATGGGCAACGCCGTACCGGGCCTGGTGCTGGGGATCCTGATCGGTAAAGGCGTGGAAGAGAGCGGCTGGAACCACGTCACCAAAGTGATGATGGCGGCGATCGTCCTGCTCTTCGTGCTGAGCGGCTTCTTCCGCGGCTTCGACATGAAGATGATCGAATCCTTCCATCTGACCGTGCCGAACTGGCTCGACATGATCCACAACTCGCTCAGCGGTAAATAACAGGAGCCTCTACATGGAACAGAATAAAGGTTTTTGGTATGCCGACTGGTCGTTCCCGATCTTCGTTGGCCTGCTCTCCTCCGGCGTCTTCGCCGGGACGCACATGTACTACCTCTACGGCATCGGCGCGTTTAACGAAGTGGCCTTCGTGGCGATGCTGAAAGCGGGGATGGACACCGGCGTCTACGGCGCGGTGGCGGCGTTCGGCGCAAGCTTCCTGTTCGCCCGCATTATCGAAGGATCGCTGGTGGGTATTCTCGATATCGGCGGTGCCATCCAGACCGGCGTGGGCCTCGGCGTTCCGGCGCTGCTGCTGGGCGCGGGCATCATGTTCCCGGTGACCAACTTCATTGCCGCGCTGATTACCGGCCTGGTGATTGGTCTGGCGATTGGCTACGTCATTATCCTGGCGCGTAAGTTCACCATCAACCAGAGCAACTCCACCTACGGTGCAGACGTGATGATGGGCGCGGGTAACGCCTCCGGCCGCTTCCTCGGGCCGTTGATTATCCTCAGCGCCATGACCGCCTCCATTCCTATCGGCGTCGGTTCCCTGCTGGGTGCGCTGGTGTTCTATATCTGGCAGAAGCCAATTACAGGCGGTGCGATCCTCGGTGCAATGCTGTTGGGCTGGCTGTTCCCGGTCGCCCTTTAATACCCGCGGGCGCTCAGGCGCCCGCCTTATCAGGAGATCCTCATGTTTGATTTACTCCTGCGCCGTGCGCGCCTTGCCGACGATACCCTGACCGATATCGCCATTCAGGACGGGAAGATCGCGGCGCTGGGCGACATTGACGCCCCCGCGCATAAAACGGTTGAGCTGAACGGCGACGTGTTCGTCAGCGCAGGCTGGATTGACTCCCACGTTCACTGCTACCCGAACTCCCCGATTTACCACGACGAGCCGGACAGCGTGGGCATTACCACCGGCGTGACCACCGTGGTGGACGCGGGCAGCACCGGCGCCGACGACGTGGACGATTTCTACGAAATCACCCGCAGGGCCTCTACCGAGGTGTTTGCCCTGCTGAACATCTCCCGCGTGGGGCTGATCGCCCAGAACGAGCTGGCCAACATGGCGAATATTGACGCCGACGCGGTGAAGCAGGCGGTGAAGCGCCACCCTGATTTTATCGTCGGCCTGAAGGCGCGCATGAGCAGCAGCGTGGTCGGTGAAAACGGCATTACGCCGCTGGAGCGCGCCAAGGCCATTCAGAAAGAGAACGGCGACCTGCCGCTGATGGTGCACATTGGCAATAACCCGCCGAACCTCGACGAAATTGCCGAGCTGCTGAGCTCCGGCGATATCATCACCCACTGCTACAACGGCAAACCCAACCGCATTCTGACGCCCTCCGGCGAGCTGCGTGCCTCCATCACCTCCGCCCTTAAGCGCGGCGTGCGCCTGGACGTCGGCCACGGTACGGCGAGCTTCAGCTTCGAAGTGGCGAAACGCGCCATCGCGATGGGCATTCTGCCGCACACCATCAGCTCGGACATCTACTGCCGCAACCGCATCAACGGCCCGGTCGGCTCGCTGGCAAGCGTGATGTCGAAATTCCTCGCCATCGGCATGTCGCTGCCGCAGGTGATTGACTGCGTGACCGCGAACGCCGCCGACGGCCTGCGCCTGGCGCGCAAGGGCCGCATTCAGCCGGGTCTCGACGCCGACCTGACGCTGTTTACGCTTAAGCGCCAGCCGACGGTGCTGACGGATGCCGAAAACGACAGCCTGCAGGCTGAACACATTCTGGTGCCGCTTGCCGCGATCCGCGCGGGCAAGGGCTACATGACCGAACAAGGGAGCACGGAACATGCCTTCGATTTATGAGAAGTACAACTTAAAGCAGGTGATCAATACCTCTGGCCGCATGACGGCGCTGGGCGTTTCCACGCCGCGCCCGGAAGTGGTGCAGGCGGCAATGGACGGCATGAACCACTATTTCGAGATGAAGGATCTGGTCAACAAAACCGGGGAATACATCGCGAAGCTGTTGGATGTGGAAGGCGCGACGGTAGTGTCCTGCGCGTCGGCGGGCATTGCCCAGTCCGTGGCGGCGGTGCTGGTGAAAGACAGCGACTGGCTGCTGGAAAATCTGCACGTGACTCCGATTGAGTGCAACGAAATCGTCCTGCCGAAAGGCCACAACGTGAACTTCGGCGCGCCGGTGGGCACCATGGTGGCGCTGGGCGGCGGTAAGCTGGTGGAAGCGGGCTACGCCAACGAATGCTCCGCCGATCAGCTGGCGGCGGCGATCACCCCTCGCACGGCGGCGATCCTTTACATCAAATCGCACCACTGCGTGCAGAAAAGCATGCTCAGCGTCGAGCAGGCGGCGGTGGTGGCGCGCAAGCACGATCTCCCGCTGATCGTCGATGCGGCGGCAGAAGAAGATCTGCACGCGTACTACCGATCCGGTGCCGATCTGGTGATCTACAGCGGCGCGAAGGCGATTGAAGGCCCAACCAGCGGTCTGGTGATCGGCAAAACCCAGTACGTTGAGTGGGTGAAGCGTCAGACCGCGGGCATTGGCCGCGCCATGAAGGTGGGCAAAGAGGGCATTCTTGGCCTGACCTGCGCCATCGAACATTATCTGACGGCGACCAAAGAGAGCGGGGCCGAGATGGTGGCGAAGATGACGCCGTTTATCGACGCGCTCAATACCCTGAACGGCGTCACCGCGCGCGTGGTCTGGGACAGCGCCGGTCGCGATATCGCGCGCACCGAGATTAAGTTCGACGAAGCCGCAACGGGCGTCGGCACGGGCGATCTGGTGGCGAAGCTGAAACAGGGTGAATACGCCATTTACTTCCGTGGCTACAAGGCCAACGAAGGGATTATCGAGGCGGACGTGCGCAGCGTGAATGCTGACCAGCTGAACATCGTCTACCGCCGCATTAGCGAAGTATTAGGACAGGAGAAAAAAGCATGAAACTGACCCCCAACTTTTACCGTGACCGCGTCTGCCTGAACGTGCTGGCAGGATCGAAAGCCAACGCCAGCGCCATTTACGAGGCGGCGGAAGGTCACGTGCTGGTGGGCGTGCTCTCCAAAAATTACCCGGACGTGGCGAGCGCCGTTGCCGATATGCGTGAATATGCCGCGCTGATTGATAACGCGCTCTCCGTCGGCCTCGGCGCGGGCGATCCGAACCAGTCGGCGATGGTGAGCGAAATCTCCCGTCAGGTGCAGCCGCAGCACGTCAACCAGGTGTTCACCGGCGTGGCCACCAGCCGCGCGCTGCTGGGGCAGAATGAGTCTGTGGTCAACGGTCTGGTCTCGCCGACCGGCACCGTCGGGATGGTCAAAATCTCCACCGGACCGCTGAGCAGCAACGCGCCTGACGGCATCGTACCGGTTGAAACCGCGATTGCCCTGCTGAAAGATTTCGGCGGCAGCTCCATCAAATACTTCCCGATGGGTGGCCTGAAGTGCCGTGACGAGTACAAAGCGGTGGCGGAAGCCTGCGCCCGTCACGACTTCTGGCTCGAGCCGACCGGAGGTATCGATCTGGAAAACTATGAGGAGATCCTGCAGATCGCCCTCGACGCGGGCGTGAGCAAAATCATCCCGCATATCTACAGCTCGATTATCGACAAGGCCAGCGGCGATACGCGCCCGGAAGACGTGCGTACGCTGCTTGCGATGACGAAGAAGCTGGTGAAGTAACAAAAACAACACCCCTCACCCCAGCCCTCTCCCCAAAGGGGAGAGGGTGTAATCGTTCCCTCTCCCCTTTGGGGAGAGGGTTAGGGTGAGGGGGCAAACACCGCACATACCCAAAGGAGCCACCATGCACACCCGTACCCTGCTTGTTGCTTCACTCTCAATGTTCGCCACCACCGCCATCGCCCAGACGCAGTACGCCTGGGTCGGCACCTACAACCCCAACGGCGAAGGGCTGTACCGCTTTACCGTTGACCCGCAAAGCGGCGCGCTGGCGAATAAAACGCTGGTGAGCAAGCTGCCGAACGCCGCGCAGCTGGCCGTCTCGCACGACGGCAAAACGCTCTATCTGGCAAGCGAGGTGGAGCAGGGCGTGGTGCAGGCGCTGCGGGTGGGGGATAACGGCGCGCTGAGCGAGCTGAATCAGGTGGCCTCCGGCGGCGCGGGGCCGGTGTATCTCTCCCTGACGCCAAACGGTAAGCATCTGCTGGTGGCGAACTACGTCAGCGGATCGATTGCCGTTTTACCGGTCAACGCGGACGGCAGCCTGGGTGAGGCCACGGACACTCATCAGGATCAAGGCGAAGCGGGCGCGGCGAAGCCGGAAGCGGCAGCGGAGGGCAGCTTTGCCATCAGCGATCATAACGGCCCCCACGCGCACATGATCGCCGCCGATCCGAGCGGGAAATACGTCTTTTCCACCGATCTTGGGCTGGATCGCCTCTACCAGTACCGTTTTGACGATCGAACAGGGAAGCTGACGCCGAACGATCCGCCGTTTATCAGCGCCTCCTCAAAAGGCGCCGGGCCGCGCCACTTCGTCTTTACGCCCAAAGGCGATGCCCTGTGGCTGATTAACGAAGAGGCGTCTACGCTCACCCATTATACCGTGAACGCCAACGGCACCCTGAAAGAGGGCAAAACGCTTTCAGCCCTGCCGGAAGGTTATAAAGGCACCAGCTTTGCCGCCGGGCTGGCATTAAGCGCCGACGGTAAACAGCTGTATGTGGCTAACCGTTTGCATAACAGCATCGGGCACTTTACCGTAACAGCGGAGGGCACGCTGACGCATCAGGACGACGTGTGGACGCGGGGCGACTATCCGCGCACCCTGACGCTCGATAAGCAGGGGCACTGGCTCTACGTCATGAACCAGCGCAGCGACAACATTACCCGTTTCCGCGTGGCGCAGGACGGGAAATTAAGCTTCGAGCCGGACTACACACCGGTCGGCAGCCCATCCCAGATGGTCATTTCACCTTAAGCCGTAAGAGGACAAACTCGTGCGATTTCCGAACCAACGTTTAGCGCAACTGTTCGATCTGTTGCAAAACGAGACGCTGCCGCAGGACGAGCTGGCGCAGCGGCTGTCGGTTTCCACGCGAACCGTCCGTGCCGATATCACCGCCCTGAACGCGCTGCTGGCAGGCCACGGCGCGCAGTTTATATTGAGCCGGGGTAACGGCTATCAGCTCAAAATTGATGATGCCCAGCGCTACCAGCAGCTGCAGGCATCCCACCCGCGCGCGCTGCGTATTCCCCGGACCGGGCCGGAGCGCGTGCACTATCTGGTGGTGCGTTTTCTCACCTCGGCATTTTCTCTTAAGCTCGAGGACCTGGCGGACGAGTGGTTCGTCAGCCGCGCCACGCTGCAAAGCGACATGGCGGAAGTCCGCGAGTGGTTCCATCGCTATAACCTGACGCTGGAAACGCGTCCGCGCCACGGCATGAAGCTGTTTGGCAGCGAGATGTCGACCCGCGCCTGCCTGACCGATCTGCTCTGGGAGCTGGCGCAGCAGGACAGCCTGAACCCGCTGGTGACCGACGTGGCGCTGAATGCAGGCGTAGCGGAGCAGATGGTGCCCGTGCTGCACGAGGCGCTGACGCGTCATCACATCCGTCTGACCGATGAAGGCGAGCTGTTCCTGCGCCTGTACTGCGCGGTGTCGGTGCGGCGCATCAGCGAGGGCTATCCGCTGCCGGAATTCCACGCCGAAGACGTGGAAGAGAACGTGCGCGAGGCGGCGAAGGATATCGCCGTCACTATCCAGCAGCTGGCGGGCAAAGCGCTTTCACCTTCGGAGGAGAGCTGGCTCTGCGTGCACATTGCGGCGCGGCAGATCCAGGAGATTGCCCCGAGCGCCATTAACGCGGATGACGACGAAGCGCTGGTCAACTACATCCTGCGCTATATCAACACCCACTATAACTACAATCTGCTCAGCGACGCGCAGCTGCACGCTGACCTGCTCACGCACATCAAAACCATGATCACCCGCGTGCGGTATCAAATCATGATCCCCAATCCGCTGCTGGATAACATCAAGCAGCACTACCCGATGGCGTGGGATATGACCCTCGCGGCGGTGTCGAGCTGGGGCAAATACACGCCGTATGTGATCAGCGAAAACGAGATTGGCTTCCTGGTGCTGCACATCGGCGTCGGGCTGGAGCGCCACTACAACATCGGCTACCAGCGCCAGCCGCGGGTGCTGCTGGTGTGCGACGCCGGTAATGCCATGGTCCGCATGATTGAAGCGGTGCTGCAGCGTAAATACCCGCAAATTGAGGTCACGCGCACGCTCACCCTGCGCGAGTACGAGCTGGCGGAAACGATTGGCGAAGACTTTGTGATCGCCACCGCCCGCGTCAGCGAAAAGTCGAAACCGGTGGTGACGATCGCCCCGTTCCCGACCGACTATCAGTTAGAGCAGATCGGCAAGCTGGTGCTGGTGGACCGCACCCGCCCGTGGATGCTGGATAAATACTTCGACGCGGCCCATTTCCGCATTATCGACAAGCCCGTTGACCAGCAAACGCTGTTCCGGGAACTGTGCGCGCAGCTTGAAGGCGAGGGGTTTGTCGGCGCGGAGTTCCTGGATTCTGTCGTCGAGCGTGAAGCCATCGTCAGCACCATGCTCGGCGACGGTATTGCGCTCCCGCACTCCCTCGGCCTGCTGGCGCAGAAAACGGTAGTCTATACCGTGCTCGCCCCGCACGGCGTCCAGTGGGGCGATGAAACCGCGCACGTCATCTTCCTGCTCGCCATCAGCAAAAGCGAATACGAAGAGGCGATGGCGATTTACGATATTTTCGTCACCTTCCTGCGTGAACGGGCGATGTCGCGGCTCTGTAGCTGCGGAGATTTTGCCGAGTTTAAGGCGGTGGCGATGGAGAGTTTGAGTCGGTTTTGAGATAAGGGCGGACGGATAACATCCGCCTTTGTTCAACGCAGATGATGCACAACCTGGTTGCTGCTGCCGCGCCAAATCAGCGCCGGGTCTTTTAAATCCTGCACGAACTTGCCGTCGACCAGGACGTTAATCTGATCCACCACTTCCATTTGCTGCGCGTTCAGCTCTTCCAGCTTATAGCCTGTCCAGACCCAGATATCTTTTCCCGTACACTCTGCCCGAATGCGCTTCACCAGCTTCAGGATATCCGGCACGTTTTGCGGGTGCAGGGGGTCGCCACCGGAAAGTGAGATCCCCTGACGGTGAATGCGCGTGTCGTTCAGGTCGTTGACGATCTTGTCTTCCATCTCAGCGGTAAACGGCATGCCGGAGTTCAGACGCCAGGTGCTTTTGTTGTAGCAGCCGGGGCATTCGTGGACGCAGCCTGAAACAAACAGGGTGCAGCGGGTGCCGGGGCCGTTGACGATGTCGACGGGGTAGTATTGATGAAAGTTCATAGCGGATAACCAAGCCGGGTGGCGCTGCGCTTACCCGGCCTACAGTGTGAATGCGGATTGTAGGCCCGGTAAGCGTAGCGCCACCGGGCATAAATGTGGCAGAGGGTTACCCGATCTGCCCATTCCCCAAATGCTTCACGCGGCGCTTCACCTCTTCCTGCTTGCCGGCGTTAAACGGACGCGCGTCCGGGCTGCCGAGATAGCCGCACACGCGACGGGTCACGGAGACGCGAGCCGCGTCGTGGTTGCCGCATTTCGGGCAGGTGAAGCCTTTGCTCGTACATTCGAACTCACCGGTAAAGCCGCACTCGTAGCACTCGTCGATTGGCGTGTTGGTCCCGTAATACGGCACGTGCTGATAGCTGTAATCCCACACGTCTTCCAGCGCCTTCAGGTTGTGCTGAATGTTCGGGTACTCGCCGTAGCAGATGAAACCGCCGCTGGCGATCGGCGGATAGGCCGCTTCGAAGTCGATCTTGTCATACGGGTTCACCTTTTTCTCCACGTCGAGGTGGAAGCTGTTGGTGTAATACCCTTTGTCGGTCACGCCTTCCACAATCCCGAACTCGGCGGTGTCCAGACGGCAGAAGCGATCACACAGGTTCTCGCTCGGCGTGCTGTAGAGGCTAAACCCGTAGCCGGTTTCCTCTTTCCACTGGTCAACCGCGTCGCGCAGGCGCTGAACGATGGCGATGCCTTTTTCGCGCAGGGCCTCGCTGTCGTACATATGCGTATCGCCCGCCAGGGCGTTGATGGTCTCGTGAATACCGATATAGCCCAGCGAAATGGACGCGCGACCGTTTTTGAAGATCTCCGACACGTCATCGTCCGCCTTCAGGCGCACGCCGCAGGCCCCTTCCATATAGAGGATCGGCGCCACGCGGGCCTTGACCCCTTCCAGACGCGCAATGCGGGTCATCAGCGCTTTACGCGCCAGCTGCAGGCGTTCGTCCAGCAGTTTCCAGAATTCAGCTTCATTGCCTTTGGCCTCCAGCGCGATGCGCGGCAGGTTCAGGCTGATGACGCCCAGGTTGTTACGCCCGTCGTGGATCTGCTCGCCGTTTTCATCTTCGTACACGCCGAGGAAGCTGCGGCAGCCCATAGGCGTTTTAAACGAACCGGTCACTTTGACGACCTGATCGTAGTTCAGGATGTCCGGGTACATGCGCTTGCTCGCGCACTCCAGCGCCAGCTGTTTGATGTCGTAGTTCGGATCGCCAAACTTGTGGTTCAGGCCGTCGCGGATGGCGAACACCAGTTTCGGGAACACCGCCGTTTTGCGGTTTTTGCCGAGGCCGGAAATACGGTTGCGCAGGATGGACTGCTGGATCAGGCGTGATTCCCAGCTGGTGCCCAGACCAAAACCGAAGGTCACAAACGGCGTCTGGCCGTTGGCGGTGTGCAGCGTGTTCACTTCATATTCCAGCGACTGGAAGGCGTCGTAGCACTCTTTCTCGGTGCGGGAGTGCGCGTAGCCGTCAGCGTCCGGGATCTGCCACTCTTCGGCCGTTTTACGGTGCTTATTGAAGCTTGCCGTCACGAACGGGGCCAGCACTTCATCAATGCGGTTAATGGTGGTGCCGCCATAAATGTGGCTGGCGACCTGGGCGATAATCTGCGCGGTGACGGCGGTGGCCGTGGAGATCGACTTAGGCGGTTCAATCTCGGCGTTACCCATTTTGAAACCGTGGGTCAGCATGCCTTTCAGGTCGATCAGCATGCAGTTGAACATCGGGAAGAACGGCGAATAGTCGAGGTCGTGGTAGTGGATCTCACCGCGCTCGTGCGCCGACACCACGTCGCGCGGCAGCAGGTGCTGGCGGGCATAGTGTTTGGCGACGATACCGGCCAGCAGGTCGCGCTGAGTCGGGATCACCTTACTGTCTTTGTTGGCGTTTTCATTGAGCAGGGCGGAGTTGGTCTGCTCCACCAGGCCACGGATCTCCTGGTTCAGACGACCGCGCTTCTCACGCTGCACGTCACGATCGTGACGGTACTCAATATAGGCGCGCGCCAGCTGCTTGTAAGGACCCGCCATCAGCTGGTTCTCAACCGCGGTCTGGATCTCGTTGATATCGACCTGGCTGCGTTCGTTCATCTGGCTGCTAACGACTTCTGCGACGGTGGCGCAGTAATCTGCGTCATCGACTCCCGCTGCTTTAGCTGCACGCAGAATGGCTTCCTGGATGCGCTCTGATTTAAACGGCACTTTACAGCCATCACGTTTCATCACATGCGGTGTCATGATCACTCCATTTTTTGAAAACAGGTTATCCACAAAGGTGGAGAAGTATTCACCGGGCGTATTCCCCGCCGGGCCAAAGACTTCCCGCGTTCCCAGCTCGTGTTATCCACAATTCCGGCCAGCGTAAGCGCCGTCTTGTTGTTGGAATAGTAGACGATAAATACAAGATGTTGGGTCGGCGTGCATTTTAAGTGCTACATATAGTGATTTGCATCAAACATGTTTGCGATTTATTTGATGCAGGACAAAGTAAAAAGACGAGAGTACAAACGGCGGGCGCTTCAGCGATTGTAAAGGCGTGCGAGAAAAATCTGATTAATTATTCAACAAAAACAGTAAAATAAGCCGGGTGCTGGGCGGCACCCGGCAGGGAACGTTACTGCTGCAGCCACCAGACCGCTTCAAACGGACGGAGCGACGTCGTTTGCGGTGCCGGGTAGTTACTTATCAGCACCTGCGGCTGACCGCTGAGAGCGTCTGTCTGCCATTCCTGAGGCGTATGGCTCAGGTTTGCCGCCACTATCAGCGTCTGCCCCTGCCACTGACGGCGGTAACACCACAGGGAAGGATGTTCCGGCAGGAGATCTTCATAATCTCCCCACGTCAGCACCGGCAGGGTTTTGCGCAGGCTAATCAGCGACTGGTAGGTGTAAAACACCGAATCCGGGTCGTCGAGCGCCGCGCGGGCGTTCACGGTTTCGTAGTTATCGCAGACGCCAATCCACGGCTCGCCCTCGGTAAAGCCCGCATTGTGCGACGCGTCCCACTGCATTGGGGTTCGTCCGTTATCACGGGACTTACTCGCCAGAATCGCCAGCAGTTCATCCGGCTCGCGGCCGTTGGCCCGCAGTTCCGCGAACATGTTCAGGCTTTCCACGTCGCGATAGTCGGTGATGCGGCTGAAGTGCGGGTTGGTCATCCCCAGCTCTTCGCCCTGGTAGATATACGGCGTGCCCTGCATGCCGTGCAGCACCATGCCGAGCATCTTCGCGGCCTGAACGCGGTATTCCCCTTCGTCACCAAAGCGCGACACGATGCGCGGCTGATCGTGGTTACACCAGAAAAGCGCGTTCCAGGCTTTGTTGTGCATCCCCTGCTGCCAGTGGCGGAAAAGGGTTTTCAGCGCCACGAAGTCCGGCTTCGCCTTCGTCCACTTTTCGCCGCCGGGGTAGTCCACCTTCAGGTGGTGGAAGTTAAAGGTCATCGACAGTTCGCTTCCGTCGAGCGACGCGTACTGCTGGCAGTTCTCCAGCGAGGTCGAGGACATCTCGCCCACCGTCATCAGGTTGCGCGGGGTGAAGACGTCGCGGCTCATCTCCTGCAGATACTCGTGAACGCGCGGCCCGTCCGTGTAGAAGCGGCGGCCGTCTCCGATGTTGTCGTCCGGGAAATCCTGGTCTTTTGAAATCAGGTTAATCACGTCCAGACGCAGGCCGTCCACGCCGCGATCGGCCCAGAACTCGCACACCTTTTTCAGCTCGGCGCGCACCGCCGGGTTTTCCCAGTTGAGATCCGCCTGCTCCGGTGCAAACAGGTGCAGATAGTACTGCTCGCTCTCGGCGTGCCAGCGCCAGGCGTTGCCGCCAAACTTGGATCGCCAGTTGTTGGGAAGCTGCTCCGGGGTGCCGTCGCGCCAGATGTAGAACTGGCGGTACGGGCTCGCTTTGTTCAGCGACTCGCGGAACCAGGCGTGCTGCGTGGAGGTGTGGTTAAACACCATGTCCAGCACAATGCGGATGCCGCGCTCGTGCGCCCTGGCAACCAGCTCGTCGAAATCATCCAGCGTGCCGTAGGCCGGGTCGATGGCGGTGTAATTCGCCACGTCGTAGCCGTTATCCACCTGCGGGGAGATATAAAACGGCGTCAGCCAGATGGCGTCGATGCCGAGGGTTTTCAGGTAGTCCAGACGCTGCGTCACGCCGCGTAAATCGCCGGTGCCGCTGCCGGTGGTGTCCTGGAAGCTCTTTGGGTAAATCTGATAGATGACGCCGTTTTGCCACCAGTGAGGAAGGGTATTCATAGTGCGTTCCTGCAAATGCGAAGGGGCGCAACTGCGCCCCGAAAGAGAGAATTAAACAATCTGCAGCGAGCCCTGACGGAACTTGCGCTGGTAAACCACGGTGGTGAGCGCCATTGGGACGATAATCGCGATGGCCATCGCCAGGGCAAACACCTGCCAGTAAGCGGGCTGGATGGAGAGGATGCCCGGCAGGCCGCCGACGCCAATCCCGTTCGCCATCACGCCGTTCAGACCGCACACCAGGCCCGCCAGACCGGAACCGATCATCGCGCAGAGCATCGGGAAGCGGTATTTCAGGTTGATACCGTACATCGCCGGTTCGGTGACGCCGAGGTAGGCAGAGATGGCTGCCGGAACGGAGATCTCACGCTCGTTGTGCTTACGGCTGACGATGATGATGCCGGTCACCGCCGATGCCTGCGCAATGTTAGACAGGGCGATAATCGGCCAGACCGGCGTGCCGCCGAGGCTTTGAATCATCTGCATGTCGATAGCCAGCGTGGTCTGGTGCACGCCGGTGATGACCAGCGGGGCGTACAGGAAGCCAAACAGCGCGGCACCGACTGGCGCGAAGCTGCCGGTCATCAGGTGGCGCACCGCGAAGGCCACGCCGTCGCCGATCATGCGGCCAAACGGACCGATAAAGGCGTGCGCCAGGAACACGGCAAGAATCAGCGAGCAGACCGGCACCACCACCAGGTAGAGGTAATCCGGCACGATGCGCTTCAGGCGCGTTTCAATAAAGCCGAGCGCCAGACCGGCCAGCAATGCCGGGATAACCTGCGCCTGATAGCCCACTTTGGCGATGGTAAACAGACCGAAGTTCCACACCTCAGGCACCTGCTGACCAAGTAAGTAAGCGTTCATTAACTGTGGAGAGACCAGCGTGACGCCCAGCACGATACCGAGAATCGGCGTGCCGCCCATTTTGCGCACCGCGGACCAGCAAATCCCGACCGGCAGATAGAAGAAGATGGCTTCGCCAATCAGCCACAGGAAGTCGTAGATGCTTTGCAGCGCCGGGTACATCTGCGCCAGCGTTTTGCCGTCGCTCATCGGCACATCGCCGATGACGTTACGGAAGCCTAAAATTAAGCCCCCGCTGATCAGCGCCGGCAGCAGCGGGAAGAAAATCTCCGCGAAGTGGGAAATTAGCTGCTCGTGCCACTTCATGTTCTGGCGCGCGGCCTTCTTCGCCTGCTCTTTATCGGCGGAGGAGTGCCCGGTGGTTGCCAGCAGAGCCTGATAGTAATCGCCCACTTCGGTACCAATAACGACCTGGAACTGCCCGGCGTTGGTGAAGCAGCCTTTGACCATGGAAAGTTCTTCAATGGCCTTCGGATTGGCTTTGGCCGGATCGTTCAGCACGAAGCGCAGGCGGGTAATGCAATGGCTGACGGTGGCGATGTTCTCGCGGCCGCCGACCAGGACGATCAACTGATCAATATCTGCTTGTTTGACTTTACTCATCATGAAACCTCATGACAGATGGTGAGGGGGGTAATGACCTGAGCGCAAGCCTACTCCTTAAGCGTGACGGCGAAAATGGGAACGTTCCCGAAATCGGGCGAAGATCACAATAAACCGTCTACTGGAATGCTTTCTTAGTGCTGTTTAAAAAATATCGAGTCATTGTCTTAAAAAGAAAGTTACAGCTTTTAAACGTGATCTGACGGGAACATCAATACTGGATTCAGGCATAGGCTTGCCTTCAATTTGATGTATAAGCATGGAGCGATTATGTACGGAAACAACGAAATTATCCGTTATCTACAGGCTAATAAAATACTTGCGCTTAAACTCGACCATGCTGTTACGGCTGTTGGGCAACAGGTCAAAAAACAGGTGGATACCATAGGGAATGGAGCGACTCGACTGTTGTATTACACCTCATGCTTCACCGATGAATATTATGATGTTTGCCAGAGACAACAGACCGAGGATATCCGTTTCAGGGATGCTGTTTATCAGGTAGTAAGCGATGTTGATGTGGTCAATAACATGCTTCGAATCTACTTTGAGGAAATTTTCAGACATAAAACATCGGATCAATTAGAGCATATCAAGCAGCGCCTGATGGCTGTAAATGTTCATGTCGCTGCCGTTACTCTGACCAACGCTGGATTTACATTAGCCGTCGCCACCTGCGTTCGCCTTGGATTAAACGTCAGCCTTGAATTGAGCGCCCTTGTAGGTACCAGAGCTTCCCGTGGTATTGCCCTTATTGGTCTTTATGGAATAGTGCAGAAAGCCGCTGACAGTGCACACCGCCTGCATGTCGAATTTCCCGCCTTGTACTCTGCTCTTTATGCACAAGAGCTTGAAATGCTCTACTTCCTTATTGAGCCTGTGTTCCAAAAGTCGCGAGCGATGGACGCACAGTGGGCATCTGATGGCGACATTGCGGATATCATCAGCAGGATGATCCAATAACCATGATGAATTACATCAAACGTTTTTTACGCTGGCAGGGGCGAATCTTTTTTTCCATCTACGGCCCAACTGCATTAACAATTCTATTTGCCCTGATTCAGGCTCATTTCTTCCCAGGAAGCCCAGTCTGGCCCATTGGGGTTTTCTTCATTGCCGTAATGATTATTTTTGGTCGTTATGTGAAATGGTAAATGCTGAGCTTCCTACTATCGATACCCACCAATAAGGATATGACATGTCTACTCCCGCACATTTGTGGCTTGAAGATGAGAACGGCTCACCGGTAGTGGGTAGCTGTATAATGCCACTTCGCCTGGGCTCTATTGAGTTAAAATCATTTTCTCATGGTGTGACTATTCCGGTTGACCCAAACTTGGGGAAACTCACCGGTACGCGCGTTCATCGACCTATCACAATAATCAAAGAATTCGATCAAACAACGCCACTTTTATATCGTGCGGTGTGTGAAGGGCGAACCATGAAGAAAGCGACAATTAAAATGTACCGTATTCTGGAGGCAGGAATTGAGGCCGAGTATTTCAATATCATTCTGGAAAACGTCAAGTTCACAACGGTAGCGCCATACCTTTCTCCTGTCGGGATGAGTAGTACCCATCTTGAAACGCTTGAACTGCGTTATGAAGCGATTACCTGGAAGTACACGGAAGGCAATATTGTCTACCGTGATTCCTGGAACGATCTCTGTTGCAGATGATAACTAACGAGCTAAGAAAGGCGAGCAGGAATAACGATCTGACGGGGCTCTGAACGCCCGTTGATCTGCTCGATCAGCTGCGCGGCGGCCTGTCTGCCGGACTCGGCGTAGCCCGGGTCGACGGTGATGATCTCCGGGTGCAGGAACTTCATCAGCGGCGTGCTGCCGACGCTCGCCACCTGCAGGTTATCGATGCGCTGCTCCTGCAGATATTTGCTGGCACCCAGCGCAAGGGTATCCGTGGCGCACACCAGCGCGGTGGTCTGCGGCGTCAGGACGCTGGCGACCTGCTCGTAGCCCTGCTTCATGCCCAGCCCCGGCAGTGAGGCCACGGCGGAGAGATTGTGGCTTTTGCAAAAGGCCAGGTAGGCCTCGTGACGGCGCTTGCCGGTGGTGACGTCCGCGTGCGGTACCCCGAGGAAGCTGATGTGGCGATGGCCTTCGTCAAACAGTCGCTGCATCAGGGTGATGATCGCGCCCTCGTCGTCATAGCAGACGGAGGCAAAGCCGTGGGCATCGCGCGCCAGCAGCACCAGCGAAGGCTGCCAGGGTTTCAGCATCTCGTCTTTAATGCCGGTAAAACCGAACAGCACCACGCCATCAATGTTGCGCCGCTGGAGCATGCCCAGATGCTCTTCAACCAACTGTACTGAGAACTGACTCTCCATCATGATCGGATCATACCCCTGCTCGTAGAAGGCGGGCAGCATGGTCTGCACGGCGAGGTTTTCAGACAGAGAGTCCAGACGCGAGACAATAATGGCGACGACTTTGTCACTCTGCCCGCGCATGGCGCGCGCGGAGCGGGAAGGGGAAAAACCGTGCTGATTCATGACCGCCTCAACGCGCTCGCGGGTGCGTTCGCTGACGCCGCTTTCGTTGTTCAGCACGCGTGAGACGGTCGATTTCCCCACGCCGCTTAAACGTGCGATGTCTTTAATCGTTAGGCGGTTCTGCATGCTGTATTCCCTGTAACAACGACGATGTAGTGAATTGAGCCTAATGCTATAGCGCGATTTCGCTATGGGCAAAGTCTGGTTTACGTTCGGTTTATTTGCAGGGGGGTATAATACCGCCCGAATCGTCACAAAGGGTACGCTTAAATCCCTATACTGCGCGGCGACACCCTACTTTTTACTTACCGGAGGCCACATGGATCCCGATCCCACACCTCTCCTGAGCGGGAGAAAACGTTCTTTCCGGTAAGCCAGCCTTGTTGCTGTCTCACCGGCGTGAGGCAGTAGCGTCTTAAACGTTCCTGCTTGAAAAATTGAGTGCCTCTCAGGTACGGCCTTGCCACGCCTGAAGGAAATGCTGCGTCCGCATTCGCGGATGTGGAGGAATGACTATGTTTAAAAATATCACCCGGCAGCTGCAGGCCCTGCTGAGCCGCCACCTGCCACACCGTCTTGTTCAGCGCGACCCGCTGCCAAACGCCAAAAACATGGCGGGGGCGGCGATCCCCGCGTCTCTGACCGAACGCTGCCTGAACGTGGCGGCGATGGATGAAAACGAAGTCTGGCGCGCGTTCGGCGGACACCCGGAAGGGCTAAACGCGGCCGAAGTGGAAAAAATCCGCGCCGTGCACGGCGATAACCAGATCCCGGCGCAGAAGCCGTCTCCGTGGTGGGTACACCTGTGGCTCTGCTACCGCAACCCGTTCAACCTGCTGCTGACGGTGCTCGGCCTCATCTCTTACGCGACGGAAGATCTGTTTGCCGCAGGCGTCATTGCCCTGATGGTCGGCATCTCCACGCTGCTGAACTTCATTCAGGAAGCCCGCTCCACCAGGGCGGCGGATGCCCTGAAGGCGATGGTCAGCAACACCGCGACCGTCTCGCGCGTGATTAACGATCTCGGCGAAAACGCCTGGGTGGAGCTGCCTATCGACCAGCTGGTGCCGGGCGATCTGGTGAAGCTGGCGGCAGGGGACATGATCCCGGCGGATTTACGCATCATCCAGGCGCGGGATCTGTTCGTGGCGCAGGCCTCCCTGACCGGGGAATCCCTGCCCGTTGAAAAAGTGGCGCGCAGCCGCGACCCGCAGCAGATGAACCCGCTCGAGTGCGACACTCTGTGCTTTATGGGCACCACGGTGGTCAGCGGCACCGCGCAGGCGATTGTCACCGCCACCGGGGGCAACACCTGGTTTGGTCAGCTTGCCGGGCGCGTCAGCGAGCAGGAGAGCGAGCCGAACGCCTTCCAGAAAGGGATTGGCCGCGTCAGCATGCTGCTGATCCGCTTTATGATGGTGATGACGCCGATCGTGCTGCTGATCAACGGCTACACCAAAGGCGACTGGTGGGAAGCGGCGCTGTTCGCGCTCTCCGTGGCCGTTGGCCTGACGCCGGAAATGCTGCCGATGATCGTCACCTCCACGCTGGCGCGCGGGGCGGTGAAGCTCTCTAAGCAGAAAGTGATCGTCAAACACCTCGACGCCATTCAGAACTTTGGCGCGATGGACATCCTCTGCACCGATAAAACCGGCACCCTGACGCAGGATAAAATCGTGCTGGAGAACCACACCGATATCTCCGGCAAAACCAGTGAGCGCGTCCTGCACAGCGCGTGGCTGAACAGCCATTACCAGACCGGGCTGAAAAACCTGCTCGACGTTGCGGTGCTGGAAGGGGTAGACGAAGAGTCCGCCCGCACGCTCTCCGGCCGCTGGCAGAAGGTGGATGAGATCCCGTTTGACTTCGAGCGCCGCCGCATGTCGGTGGTGGTGAGCGAGCAGACGGACGTCCACCAGCTGATCTGCAAAGGCGCGCTGCAGGAGATCCTCAACGTGTCGACGCAGGTTCGCTATAACGGCGACATCGTGCCGCTGGACGACACCATGCTGCGCCGCATCAAGCGCGTCACCGACAACCTGAACCGTCAGGGGCTGCGCGTCGTGGCGGTCGCGAGCAAGTTCCTGCCCGCGCGCGAGGGTGACTATCAGCGTATCGACGAATCCGATCTGATCCTTGAGGGTTACATCGCATTCCTCGATCCGCCGAAAGAGACCACCGCACCGGCGCTGAAGGCGCTGAAGGCGAGCGGCATCACGGTCAAAATCCTCACCGGCGACAGCGAGCTGGTGGCGGCCAAAGTGTGCCATGAAGTGGGGCTGGACGCGGGCGACGTGGTGGTGGGGAGCGATATTGAACATCTCTCTGATGACGAGCTGGCTAGGCTTGCCCAGCGTACCACGCTGTTTGCCCGCCTGACGCCGATGCACAAAGAGCGCATTGTCACTCTGCTCAAGCGCGAAGGGCACGTGGTGGGCTTTATGGGCGACGGCATCAACGACGCGCCCGCGCTGCGTGCGGCGGACATCGGTATCTCCGTGGACGGTGCGGTGGATATCGCCCGCGAAGCGGCGGATATTATCCTGCTGGAAAAGAGCCTGATGGTGCTGGAGGAGGGCGTGATCGAAGGTCGCCGTACCTTTGCCAACATGCTCAAGTACATCAAAATGACCGCCAGCTCCAACTTCGGTAACGTCTTTAGCGTGCTGGTGGCGAGCGCGTTTCTGCCGTTCCTGCCGATGCTGCCGCTGCATCTGCTGATCCAGAACCTGATGTACGACGTGTCTCAGGTGGCGATCCCGTTTGATAACGTAGACGACGAGCAGATCCAGAAGCCGCAGCACTGGAACCCGGCGGATCTGGGGCGCTTTATGCTGTTCTTTGGCCCGATCAGCTCCATCTTTGACATCCTGACCTTCTGCCTGATGTGGTTCGTGTTCCACGCCAACACCCCGGAACATCAGACGCTGTTCCAGTCCGGCTGGTTCGTGGTAGGTCTGCTGTCGCAGACGCTGATTGTGCATATGATCCGCACCCGCCGCATTCCGTTCATCCAGAGCCGTGCCGCGTGGCCGCTGATTGTGATGACGGGGATTGTGATGGCGCTCGGCATCGCGCTGCCGTTCTCGCCGCTGGCGAGCTACCTGCAGCTCCAGGCGCTGCCGCTGAGCTACTTCCCGTGGCTGGTGGCGATCCTCGCGGGCTATATGGTGCTGACGCAGATGGTGAAAGGGTTTTATGCGCGTCGGTACGGGTGGCAGTAACGGCAAGCCCGGTGGCGCTGCGCTTACCGGGCCTACGATCCCAACGTAGGCCGGGTAAGGCGAAGCCGCCACCCGGCAGCTGGCTTTCCTCCCAAATTCAACAACCTGTGATCTCCGTCGGCGCATTCGCTTGACGACAAATTGAGCGCATGTTAACAGAATGTTTTGCCTTTATTTGGCCCGTCAGATAAGGAACATTCATGTTACGGTACAGTCTCTTAACCGCCGGGCTGATGCTCGGCGCCTCTGCCTTTGCCGCTCCGGCAGGCGATCTCCCTTTGATGCCCTGGCCTGCGAAGGTTGAACGCCCGACAACCCAGGGCGCGCTGGTGCTTAACGATAAAATCTCCGTCAGCGTCAGCGGCGACGATCTCGGCGACGCCGTCAACCGGCTGCGCCAGCGCATTGCCCTGCAAACCGGCTGGACGCTGCAGCCGCAGGCTGAAAAGCCAGACAAACCGACCATCCGCATCGCCATCGCCAAAAAGGTCAAGCCGCAGCCGCTGCCGGACAGCGATGAAAGCTATAAGCTCACGGTGGACGCCAACGGCGTCGATATCTCCGCCAACACCCGCTTCGGCGCGCTGCGCGCCATGGAAACCCTGCTCCAGCTGATGCAGAACGGAGCGGAAAACACCTCGCTGCCGTGGGTCACCATTGAAGATTCGCCGCGCTTCCCGTGGCGTGGGCTGCTGCTGGACTCGGCGCGCCACTTTATCCCGCTGCCGGATATCAAACGTCAAATCGACGGCATGGCCGCGGCGAAGCTCAACGTTCTGCACTGGCACCTGACCGACGATCAGGGCTGGCGCTTCAGCTCGAAGCGCTACCCTAAGCTGACGCAGCTTGCCAGCGACGGGCTGTTCTACACGCCGGAGCAGATGCGTGAGGTGGTGCGTTACGCTACCGAGCGCGGCATTCGCGTGGTGCCTGAAATTGACATGCCGGGCCACGCCTCGGCGATTGCCGTGGCCTATCCGGAGCTGATGAGCGCCCCGGGGCCGTACGCTATGGAGCGCCACTGGGGCGTGCTGAAGCCGGTGCTGGATCCGACAAAAGACGCAACCTATGCCTTTGCCGACGCGATGGTCAGCGAACTGGCGGCGATCTTCCCCGATCCGTATCTGCACATCGGCGGTGACGAGGTGGACGACAGCCAGTGGAAAGCGAACGCCGCGATCCAGAATTTCATGCGCGACAACAGGCTGGCGGACAGCCACGCGCTGCAGGCGTATTTCAACCGCAGGCTGGAGACGATCCTCGAGAAACACCGCCGGCAGATGGTCGGCTGGGACGAGATCTACCATCCCGACCTGCCGAAAAGCATTCTGATCCAGTCCTGGCAGGGGCAGGACGCGCTGGGGCAGGTCGCGCAGAACGGCTACAAAGGGATTCTCTCGACGGGCTTCTATCTCGACCAGCCCCAGTCCACCGCCTATCACTATCGCAACGAAATTGTCCCGCAGGGGCTGAACGGCGTGGATGTGATTGCAGACACCGACAGCGCCCAGAGCTGGGCCTTCACCATGCCGCGCCTGAAGGGCAAGCCGGTGGAGGGGAGCTTCACGCTGGTGAAAGGGGATGCTGGCTGGCGTGGATTTATTGATTTTGCCGGAAAATCCCGCCGTGCGGTGCAGGATATTGAATGGCGCGACGACAATCAGGTCACGTTTACCGTCGACACCTGGATGGGCGAAACGCGACCGGTGGTCTCCGTCGATAATGACAAACTCACCGGCTATTTCCTGGTGGGGAACACGCGCTACCCAATCAGCGGCACGCGTCTGGACGAGGTGCCGAAAGGCATTCCGCCGGTCGTGCCGGACGTGGCGAATCAGGCCAACCTGCTCGGCGGTGAAGCCGCGCTGTGGGCGGAGAACGTGGTGGCGCCGGTGCTGGATATCCGCCTGTGGCCGCGCGCCTTTGCGGTGGCGGAGCGGCTGTGGTCGGCGAAGGACGTCAGCGACGTCGACAACATGTACACCCGCCTGCAGGCGATGGACAGCTGGTCGACGGTGTCTGTCGGGCTGCAGCAGCATACCCAGCAGCAGGTGCAGTTCACGCGCCTGGCGAACAATGCCGATACCCTGCCGCTGCAAATCCTCGCGCAGGCGGTAGAGCCCGCGCAGTATTACACCCGTCAGCACCTGAAGTTCCAGGCCGGAAACTACCATCAGTTTGAACCGCTCAACCGCTTCGCGGATGCGCTGAACGCCGAAAGCGCCACCGTGCGCCAGATGAATAAATGGGCGGACCGCCTGGTAAGCGACGCGGAAGACACGGAAAGCGCCGACGCGCTGCGCCACGTCTTTAACCGCTGGCAGAGCAACACCAGCGACGCGCTGGCGCTAAGCGAAAACAGCTATCAGCTGAAGGCCATGAAGCCGGTGATTCAGGAGGTGGATAAGCTGGCCTCGATTGGCCTGAGGCTGACGGATCTGGTGGCGCGCCAGGGCACGCTGGATGATAAAGAGATTGCGTCGATTCAGAGCGAGCTGGATAACGCGGCGAAGGTTCAGGACGAGGTGGTGATTGCGGCGGTGTATCCGCTGGAGACGCTGCTGCGAGCGACGCGGAATCAGTAGCCCCTCACCCCAACCCCTCTCCCCAAAGGGGCGAGGGGCTCGATCGGTTCCCTCTCCCCTATGGGGAGAGGGTTAGGGTGAGGGGAAAAGACTACTTAGTTCTTCAACACCCACGCCTCTTTCCAGTGTGCGCCAACGCCTGGCTCATACTGGTTGGCGGTTGGGCTGTACTGCACGCAGTAGCCGCTGTACGGGAAAGGCTTACATTCGTAGGTCTTACCGTCTTTCGGCTGCAGCACCACGGTACCCGCCTTGTAGGACGCGATATTGTCCGGGAAGGTGAAGTCGTGATGACCGGTGCTGTCCGCCGCGGCGTCGCCTTCCAGCATCAGGTTCAGCACGTCCTGGGCGAACATCGTGCCGTCTTTGTTGGTCGCATAGTATTTCAGCATGTGGTGGCCCGGCGTCACGTCATTCAGGGTCATGGTCACGTCCTGATTGGCGTTGTTCATGTCCTGCTTCAGGTAGCCTTTTTCCGCACCGCTGTGGTTCATCACGTGTGCTTCCATATTCACGTCGCCTTTGGTGTTGACGTGGAAGGTCACGGTCGCGTTGCCATGTTCGATTTTGCTGTACTGCAGGTTAGAAACCGCAATGGTTTCATTCACTTCCGCTTTCTGCTCTTCATAAGAGACGGCCACGGACTGCAGCGTGCTGCCGTCTTTCACGAAGACGCTGTTCGCGCCGTGAACCGGGCTGATTTCACCCGCTTCATCCTTCACGCCGACGCGCACGTCGCTCTGGGCGGTGTTGATTTTCTGCGCCAGATCGTAAGACCACTGGTTAGCGTCGCCTTGCTCGGCTGAGCCGATGGTCATTTCGGTACGCATGGAGGTCACTTCGCCGTTCGCGTCGAAGAAGCGTGCAATGACCTTATCGCCCGCGTTCAGGTTGTTACCCGCGATCTGGCCGCTCAGGGTTTTGCTCCACTGGGAAACAACCGCTGGCGTTTCGTCCGGCGTAACGTTGCCGCCGTTACCGAAATCAACGTCAATGGCCTGATAGAAGCTATTTGCGGTATCCGCAATTTCCCATACGCCGTAAATAACCTGGTAGCCCGTACGCTCGGGCACATTACAGGTCATGGATTTTGTCATGGCCGGTGCCTGACCATTCCCGTTAATGGTACAGAACGGCGTTAATTCAAACTGGTCGCGGGTCAGCGGTTTATTTGGGTCCCAGTTTTGTTTAGTGATGTAATAACGCCAGTTGGTGGTTTTATGCGGCGCGGTATGGTGCCAGACAAATTCATGCGGGCCTGCCGTCATGGGATTTTTGGTCCACGCGTTCAGACTCTGCTTATCAAGCTGGGAGTAATTGGCAATACCCGCGCTGGCGAGGTGTCCGTCTGCTGGCTCTGCCCCTGTCGGGAATCCGGAGGATTTTTCTACGCTCTGCGGTTCGTACTGAACGGAGCCGCAGTCAATATTCTGGCCGAGCTTACACATATAGGCGCGGCTGGCGGGTGACTCAATATATCCGTGTGCAAGCGCAGAAGAGGCGACGGCGAATGTCGCTACCGCCAGCGCAATTTTAGAGATTCTCATTCTTAGTCCATTTTAATAGAAGGTAATAAAACAGCAGCAGTCTATTAATGGACGGCACCCGACGTCATTGAATGCCGGGAGTAAAAATAGTCGAAATAAAAAAGGCAGCCGGAGCTGCCTTCTCTTTATTGAAATAAATTAACGACGTACGGCAATCGCTTCAATTTCAATTTTCACGTCTTTTGGCAGACGGGCCACTTCCACGCAGGAGCGTGCCGGGAAAGTCGCGTTGTGCTCGGTGAAGAAGGCTTCGTAAGTGGCGTTAACGGTCGCGAAGTCGTTCAGATCTTTCACGAAAACGGTGGTTTTGACGATGTCGCCCACTTTCAGGCCGGCAGATTCAACGATAGCCTGCACGTTTTCCAGCGACTGACGCGCCTGTGCCGCCACGTCGGCCGGTACTTCACCGGTTTTTGGGTTCACCGGGATCTGGCCCGAAGTGATGATCATGCTGCCCAGATCAACGCCCTGAACGTATGGGCCGATAGCCGCTGGTGCATTTTCCGTCGCGAGTACTTTGGTCATGATTTCTCCAGAATAACAGCTGATTTAAGAGTCCCGGCCATTATAGGGAGGCCGGGATCCTTTACCAACCTCAATTAGTTGGCCAGCACCACATAATGAGAAAACTCTTTTTCACAGTATTTGCATTTGAGCGCGATGTCATCGGCGCGTTTTTTCACTGCAAAGCTGGAGGAAACCGGCTCAGCGTGGCTGATGCAGTTGCTGTTCGGGCAGACCAGCACGCTTTCGATGCGATCCGGCAGGCTCGGGCGGGATTTGCCGACCACTTCATACTCGTCGATGCGGTTGACGGTGGCATCGGGCGCGTACAGCGACAGCTGGTTAACCTGCTCGTCGGTCAGGAAGGTGTTCTCGATTTTAATCAGGTCTTTGCGGCCCATCTCGCCGGACGGCAGGTTCAGACCGATGGTGATGCGCTGGTCGGTTTCGGTCAGTTTGAACAGCGTCAGCAGCTTAAAGCCCACCTGCGCAGGGATGTGGTCAATCACGGTGCCACGCTTGATGGCTTCAACCTGGAGTTTGTTATCGTGTGTCATGCTCGTTTCCCCTTACAGTGCCAATTCGCGATTCAGAACCAGTGCCAGTAACGCCTGGCGGGCGAAGATGCCGTTTCCGGCCTGCTGGAAGTACCAGGCGTGCGGCGTTTTGTCCACGTCTGTGGTGATCTCATCGATGCGCGGCAGCGGGTGCAGCACCTTCATGTTGTCGCGCGCGCCCTCGAGGTCGCTGGCGCGCAGCACGAACTGCGCCTTCACATTGGCGTATTCGGACGGGTCCAGACGCTCTTTCTGCACGCGGGTCATGTAGAGAATATCCACGTGGCTCATCACCTCTTCGATGCTGGCGTGCAGGCTCCACTGAATGCCTTTCTCGTCCAGCATGTCGAGAATGTACTGCGGCATCGCCAGCGCGTCAGGCGCGATGAAGAAGAAGCGGTTGCCGTTAAATTTCGCCAGCGCCTGAGTCAGGGAGTGGACGGTGCGGCCGTACTTCAGGTCGCCGACCATGGCGATATTCAGGTTCTCGAGCTTGCCCTGCGTCTCCTGAATGGTGAACAGATCCAGCAGGGTCTGCGTCGGGTGCTGGTTGGCACCGTCACCGGCGTTCAGTACCGGAATGCCGCCGGAAAACTCGGTCGCCAGACGCGCAGCGCCCTCCTGCGGGTGACGCATCACAATCGCGTCGACGTAGGTGCTGATCACTGAAATGGTATCCGCCAGGGTCTCGCCTTTTTTACCCAGCGACGTGTTGCTGCTGTCCGAGAAGCCCACCACGCTCGCGCCCAGGCGGTGCATGGAGGTTTCAAAGGAGAGGCGGGTGCGGGTCGAGGCTTCGAAGAAGCAGCTCGCAATCACCTTGTGCTTCAGCAGCTCCGGTTGTGGATTGGCCTTCAGTTTTGCCGCGGTTTCCAGAACCAGTTCCAGCTCTTCGCGGCTGAGGTCGTTTATGGAAATGATGTGTTTTTGATAAAGCGGATTCATGTTTATCTCCTGACGCCGGGCAAAAAAAAGCCCCTCAAATGAGGGGCTCTGGGAATAGGTTTAGCAACGGGAAGAAAAACGGCAGGCCAGCGTCTGATTTCAGACGCGGTAAGACGTTATGTCGTACACGCTTGACCATGCTTCCTCCCGGCAAATTGTCGGGCATTATACGCAGCTCGCTTTTCGGATCAAGCGATTTAATGCACGCTTTACTCAATGCAAACGGTTCTTTATGAATATTAATGCGTTCTGAGTAAATAATTAATTTGCTTATGCACCAGCGCGGTGCGCTTCACGACCCGGGGCGCGACCCAGACGATACTGCTGCCAGCCACCACGCCTAAAATTTCCGGCAGCTGGTGATAATCCAGAATACGCGCCACCGCGCGGCCATATCCGGCGACGGTATGAACAAGGATAAACTCGCTATTATGCTCGACGCTGACCACCATTTCGGACACGGTACGCGCGGCGTCGGGGGCAGGGCGCAGCTGGGGATTCAGCGAATAAATCTTTAGCCCTTTGGCATTTCGAATTTTTATGACACCGAGCAATTTAAGCAGACGTGAAACGGTGGACTGGCTGATGGTCTCAAAACCACGCTCCTGCAAATCCCGGCGGATCTCCTCCTGAGAGAGATAACTCTTTTCTGCGATCAGGCGCTGACAGACCGTCAGCTGAAGCTGTTCTTTTGGAGAGTAATCACCATATTCCGTCATAACTATTTCCCATGTAAGTGGCTGAAACAAAACGCCCGGTGGCGCTACGCTTACCGGGCCTACAACTTCAAAACATCACAACATCGCCCCCAGGCTTAACGCCACCATAATCACCACCGTTAATATCCCCAGCAGCGGCGCGACCCATTTCAGATAACGCACGTAGGGCACGCGGGCGATAGCCAGCCCGCCCATCACGACGGCAGAGGTGGGAGTGACCAGGTTAACGATGCCGGACGCTGACTGGTAAGCCGTGACCACCAGGTCGCGGTTGACGTTAGCGAAATCGGCAAGAGGCGCCATGATCGGCATCGTCAGAACGGCCAGGCCGGACGAAGAAGGCACAAGAAACGACAGCACCACTTCGAGCCAGTACATCACGTTGATGAACGCCACCGTCGACAACCCGGTAACCATTCCCTCGGCGCTGTGCAAAATGGTGTGGGTAATCATGCCCTTATCCATGATGACTACGATACCGCGCGCGATGCCGATAATCAGCGCGACGCCCAGCAAATCTCGCGCGCCGTTGATAAACGTCGACGTCAGCTCCTCTTCGCTCATGCGGGCAATCAGGCCGACGATAATCGCGCTGGCGAGAAACACCGCCGAGATCTCCGCCATCCACCAGCCCAGCACCGCCACGCCGTAGATCATCACCGCGAAGGCGAGGGCGAAAATCACCAGGATGATTTTGCGCACCGGGGTAAATTCCAGCGACTGTTCGCCCTTGTCGCCGAGGAAATGGGCGCGGTTCTCTTCCTGCTTATCCGCGACGATCGACAGCGACGGATCCTGGCGCACCTTACGGGCGTAGCGCATCACCCACGCCACGCAGATGATCCAGCCGATGACCAGCAGCGCCACGCGCAGGGCGATGCCGTTGGTGAAGGGGATCCCGGCGGCGTTGGCGGCGATCACCGTGGCGAACGGGTTGATGGTGGAGCCGAGCGTGCCGATCCCCGCCCCGAGCAGCACCGTGGAGGCGGCAACAACCGGATCGAACCGCGCGGCCAGCATCACCGGCACCAGCAGGGTGTAGAACGGCAGCGACTCTTCGGCCATGCCGTAAATCGTGCCGCCTGCGGCAAACAGCGCCATCAGGATCGGGATCATCCACTCCTCGCGGCCGCGCAGCCGGGTGGTGACGCGCTCGATCCCGGCGTCAATCGCCCCGGTTTTGGTGACGATCCCGAGAAATCCCCCGATGATCAGGATAAACAGCGCCACGTCGATCGCCCCGGCCTGGCCGGAGACCGGATCGTACAGCCCGGCGATGGGCGCCATCAGGACGGAAACCAGCCCCTGCGGATGCGCCGCCACGTGGGCGTACGTTCCGGCAATCGGGACTTCTTTACCGAGGGTCTCGTTCATCGCCATCTGGTACTGACCGGCGGGAACGACCCAGCTCAGCGCCGCCACAACGGCAATCAGAAAAAAGAGAATGGTGTAAGCGGAGGGAAACTTAAACTTGCCCATGATGTGCTCCTTAAACCCGGCGCACCCCATGGCGCGCCGGGCGGTGATTAGTCGCCGAGTGTCGCCACCATGACCGCTTTAATGGTGTGCATGCGGTTCTCTGCTTCGTCGAAGACGATGGAGTTCGGTGATTCGAAGACCTCTTCCGTCACCTCCAGCCCCTTCAGGCCGTACGCCATCTCGATCTCGCGGCCCACTTTGGTGTGCTCGTTGTGGAACGCCGGCAGGCAGTGCATAAACTTGACGTTCGGGTTGCCGGTGGCCTTCATCACCTGCGCGTTAATCTGATATGGCTTCATCAGGCTGACGCGCTCGGCCCAGGCCTCCTTCGGCTCGCCCATGGAGACCCACACGTCGGTGTAGAGGAAATCGGTGCCCCGCACGCCTTCTTCCACGTCGTCGGTGAGGGTGATGCGCGCGCCCGTCTCTTTGGCGATGGCGCGGCACTGCTCAACCAGCCCGGCTTCCGGCCAGAAGGATTTCGGCGCGACGAGGCGGATATCCATGCCCATCTTGGCCGCACCGACCATCAGCGAGTTGCCCATGTTGTTACGCGCATCCCCGAGGTAGGCAAAGCTCAGCTCCGGCAGGGTTTTGCCCGGCGCGTGCTCCAGCATGGTCATCAGGTCGGCGAGGATTTGCGTCGGGTGGAACTCGTCGGTCAGACCGTTCCACACCGGCACGCCCGCGTACTCGCCCAGCTCTTCAACGATGGCCTGACCGTAGCCGCGGTATTCGATGCCGTCATACATGCGGCCCAGCACGCGGGCGGTGTCTTTCATCGACTCTTTATGGCCGATCTGCGATCCGCTTGGGCCGAGGTAGGTGACCTGCGCGCCCTGGTCAAACGCGCCCACTTCAAAGGCGCAGCGGGTGCGGGTGGAGGTTTTTTCAAAGATCAGGGCGATGTTTTTCCCGACCAGGGTTTGCTTTTCGCGCCCGGCTTTTTTGGCGGCCTTCAGCTCGATGGCGAGGTCGATCAGGTACTCGATCTCCGCCGGGGTGTAGTCCAGTAGTTTCAGGAAGTTGCGGTTTTTCAGGTTGATGGTCATGGGTAAATCCTTTTTAAAATTAGTGTCTAAAACCTTACCCCTCACCCCAACCCTCTCCCCAAAGGGGAGAGGGTGTAATCGTCCCCTCTCCCCTTTGGGGAGAGGGTTGGGGTGAGGGGAGAGTGTGCTCAATTACGAATCAACGTGCCTTTCTCGCCCGCGAGGATCTCCGCGCCGTCGGCCAGCGCGCCGATCCCGGCAATGCCGTTGCAGGCTTCAACAAACTCGCGGCAGGCGGCCACTTTCGGCCCCATTGATCCGGCGTCGAACTGCATGCCTCTGAGCAGCTCCGGCGTGACCTGCGCCAGCGGGCGCTGGGTCGGCTTGCCCCAGTCGAGGTACACCGCGTCGGCATCGGTCAAAATCAGCAGGGCGTCAGCCTCGATTTGCCTCGCCAGCAGGGCGGCGGAGAGGTCTTTGTCGATCACCGCCTCAATCCCGCGATAGCCGTTGGCGTTCTCCACCACCGGCACGCCGCCGCCGCCGTTGCAGATCACCAGGTGGTCGCGCTGAATCAGCGCCGTGATGGCGTCGCTCTCGACGATGCGCTTCGGCTGCGGCGACGGCACCACGCGGCGGAAGTACTTCCCGTCGGCCTTGAACACCCAGCCTTTTTCCGCTGCCAGCGCTTTCGCCTGGGCTTCGCTGTAAACCGGGCCGATGTACTTGGTCGGGTTGCGGAAGGCCGGGTCGGCGGCGTCCACTTCTACCTGCGTGAGCAGAACGCTCACCTCCCGCTGCGGCAGATTGTTTTTCAGCGCCTGCTGAAGCATGTAGCCGATCATTCCCTGGCTTTCGGCACCGAGAACGTCCAGCGGGTAGGGTGTGACTTTGTCATAGGCGCTGTTCTGCAGCGCCAGCAGCCCGACCTGCGGCCCGTTGCCGTGCACCAGCACAACGCGCCACTGTTCCGTCAGCCCGGCGATGGTGCGGGCGGCCTGCTCGATGTTGTGACGCTGGATCTCCGCTTCCAGCGGCTCGCCGCGCTTGAGCAGCGCGTTGCCGCCCAGGGCCACAACCAGAGTGGGTTTTCGTTCCATGATGGCTCCTTTAAATTCCGTCGCGTTCCAGCGGGCAGCTCATGCAGCGCGCGCCGCCGCGGCCGCGTCCAAGTTCGTCACCAGGGATGGGCAGCACGGTGATGCCCGCTTTGTCGTACTTCTCGTTGGTCCAGACGTTGCGCTCGTAGCCAATCACCACGCCCGGGCGGAGGGTCAGCACGTTGTTGGCGTCGTTCCACTGCTCGCGTTCGGCTTCAAAGGCGTCGCCGCCGGTGGTGATCAGGCGCACCTGGTTTATGCCGAGCGCTTTCTCGATGGCGTGCAGCAGGTCGGTTTCCTGGGTGCGCAGCAGGCCGCCGCGTCCGTCCGGGGTGAGCGTCCAGCACTGGGCGTCCTTGCGCACCACCTCCGGGTAGACGGAGAAGGTGTCCACGTCGATGTGGGTCATGACGGTGTCGAGGTGCATGCAGGAGCGGTGTTTCGGCAGCTCAACGGCGATCACGCGCTCGGCCTGGCGGTGTTTGAACAGGCTGTTGGCGAGGAACTCCACGCCCTGCGGCGTCGTGCGCTCGGACATGCCGATCAGTACCGCCCCGCGGCCAATCACTAATACGTCGCCGCCTTCTAAGGTGGCGTGGTCGTAATTAATATTCTCGTCGCCGAAATACTTAATAAAATCGCCGTCGGCAAACGCCGGGTGCCAGCGATATATTGCCCGCAGGTTATTGGTTTCACGCTGACGGGCCGGTTTGGCCATGGGGTTAATAGAGACGCCGTTATAAATCCAGCACGAGGTATCGCGGGTAAATAAATGGTTCGGCAGCGGCTTCATAATAAAATCATTCGCCGTGTGGGTATCCACCACCATATTTTTAATGGCCGCCGGAATTTCGCCGTAGGTTAATCCGCCGCTCAGCCTGCGCGCCAGTTCGCGGTGCGGCATATCCGCCAGCCAGCCGCGGACGTCGCCAGCAAAGGTTGGGCCGAGGCGGTAATCAGAGATTTGCGTATCCAGCAGCCAGGCTTTCGCTTCTGCAATATCAAGGGTTTGTGTCAGGAGGTCGGTCAACAGCAGGACTTCCACACCCTGCTCGCGCAGCGTGTTTGCGAAGATGTCATGCTCCTCACCCGCCCGCTCAACCGAGAGCACGTCATCGAAAAGCAGCTCCTGACAATTCGATGGCGTTAAACGTTTCAGACTTAAATTTGGGCGGTGCAGCATAACGCTACGCAATTGACCAATTTCAGAACCGACGTAATGCTTTTCCATAATTATTCCTTTAACTGTTTTTCAGAATAAAAAGGGCATGCGCCATGTGATGTATTTAATTGCATGGCGGCTAAGCTCAATTGATTTCGTGATTCATACTAGGCAGTTAAATAATCCGTATTGTGATGTTGCTCACGCGAAAACGGATATTAAGGGGTTTGTTTTCATTTGCATGATTCGCATCAGATAATGATTAATTTCATATTATTGAAGGGTGAATAGCTAAGCAGGATTCGGTGGCATTATTTGAGGTTGTTATTATTTTGTAGATTTTAATCTTTTGAAATAATTTGTTATATGGCTGAATTTAAATGATAAAAATCATGTTCAAGAATGGCTATGCAATTAACGTAATTAACTATTTTTGACTTAAGAAAAATCAATAAATAATTATGGATTTTTAGAACAAATTATCAAAACAGTAAAGTGTGAGGCGGCAACGGGTTTTGTTAAATAGAGAGTATGATCAAGAGGTTAGAACAGCCGCGCGATAAGCGCGGATCGAGGTTATGCATAACCCCTGCATAAATGCCTGGGCAGGGTTAACAGCAAATTAACACCTTTCCCGATAAACATGCGCTCGCGCAAACCTCGTCCAAAAAGGGCTGGTATGGCAGCCGGGATTCTCGTATAAAAGATAAAAATGAAACATTGTTTTATATTGAGGGTTGAAACATGATTATCGGCAATATCCACCATTTGCAGTCCTGGCTGCCTGACGAGTTGCGCCAGGCGATTGAGCACGTTAAAGCCCACGTCACCGACGCCACGCCGCTCGGGAAACACGACATCAACGGTAACAGCCTGTTTTATCTGGTCTCGGAAGACATGACCCAGCCGTTCGCCGAGCGCCGCGCCGAGTACCACGCGCGCTATCTGGATATCCAGATCGTGATGAAGGGCCAGGAAGGGATGACCTTCAGCACCCTGCCGCACGGCACGCCGGACACCGACTGGCTGGCGGACAAAGACATCGCGTTTCTGCCGGAAGGCGAGCAGGAGAAAACCGTGGTGCTGAGCGAAGGGGATTTTGTGGTGTTCTGGCCGGGTGAAGTGCATAAGCCGCTGTGCGCGGTTGGGGCGCCTGCTAAGGTGCGCAAGGTTGTGGTGAAGATGCTGGTAGAGTAACCCTTACCCCTTACCCCTTACCCCTCACCCTAACCCTCTCCCCAAAGGGGAGAGGGAACTGCACCGAGCCATCTTTTCCCCCTCGCCCCTTTGGGGAGAGGGCCGGGGTGAGGGGCAATATGTGATCCAGCTTAAATTTCCCGCACTCCCTCTTCCCTTCCCATTTACCTCTCCTTTTTCTGCGTCATAGTATGATCGTTAAATTAATGAACGCTGTTCTATAATGTAGAACAAAATGATTCAGCAAGGAGATCTCATGCCGCAGTCCGCGTTGTTCACGGGGATCATTCCCCCTGTCTCCACCATCTTTACCGCCGACGGCCAGCTAGATAAGTCAGGCACCGCCGCGCTGATCGACGATCTGATCAAGGCAGGCGTTGACGGCCTGTTCTTCCTGGGCAGCGGCGGCGAGTTCTCCCAGCTCAGCGCCGAAGAGCGTAAAACCATTGCGCGCTTTGCTATCGATCATGTCGATCGTCGCGTGCCGGTGCTGATCGGCACCGGCGGCACTAACGCCCGGGAAACCATCGAACTCAGCCAGCACGCGCAGCAGGCGGGCGCGGACGGCATCGTGGTGATCAACCCCTACTACTGGAAAGTGTCGGAAGCGAACCTGATCCGCTACTTCGAGCAGGTGGCCGACAGCGTCACGCTGCCGGTGATGCTCTACAACTTCCCGGCGCTGACCGGGCAGGATCTGACCCCGGCGCTGGTGAAAACCCTGGCCGACTCGCGCAGCAACATCGTCGGCATCAAAGACACCATCGACTCCGTGGCCCATCTGCGCAGCATGATCCACACCGTCAAAGCCGCCCATCCGCACTTCACCGTGCTGTGCGGCTACGACGATCATCTGTTTAATACCCTGCTGCTCGGCGGCGACGGGGCGATCTCGGCCAGCGGCAACTTTGCCCCGCAGGTGTCGGTGAATCTTCTGAAAGCCTGGCGGGATAAAGACGTGGCGAAAGCGGCTGAGTATCATCAGACCCTGCTGCAAATACCGCAGATGTATCAGCTAGATACGCCGTTTGTGAACGTGATTAAAGAGGCGATCGTGCTCTGTGGTCGCCCTGTCTCCACGCACGTGCTGCCGCCCGCCTCGCCGCTGGACGAGCCGCGCAGGGCGCAGCTGAAAACCCTGCTGCAACAGCTCAAGCTTTGCTGAGCCGGACGATAACGATGACCATTGAGAAAATTTTCACCCCGCAGGACGACGCGTTTTATGCGGTGATCACCCACGCGGCGGGGCCGCAGGGCGCGCTGCCGCTGACCCCGCAGATGCTGATGGAATCCCCCAGCGGCAACCTGTTCGGCATGACGCAGAACGCTGGGATGGGCTGGGACGCTAACAAGCTCACTGGCAAAGAGGTGCTGATTATCGGCACCCAGGGCGGCATCCGCGCCGGAGACGGACGCCCGGTTGCGCTGGGCTACCACACCGGGCACTGGGAGATCGGCATGCAGATGCAGGCGGCGGCGAAGGAGATTACCCGCAACGGCGGGATCCCGTTTGCGGCCTTCGTCAGCGATCCGTGCGACGGGCGCTCGCAGGGCACGCACGGCATGTTTGATTCCCTGCCGTACCGCAACGACGCGGCGATCGTCTTTCGCCGCCTGATCCGCTCCCTGCCGACGCGCCGGGCGGTGATCGGCGTGGCAACCTGCGATAAAGGGCTGCCCGCTACCATGATTGCGCTGGCCGCAATGCACGACCTGCCGACTATTCTGGTGCCGGGCGGGGCGACGTTGCCGCCGACCGTCGGGGAAGACGCGGGCAAGGTCCAGACCATCGGCGCACGCTTTGCCAACCACGAACTCTCCCTGCAGGAGGCCGCCGAGCTGGGCTGTCGCGCCTGCGCGTCGCCGGGCGGCGGGTGTCAGTTTCTCGGCACGGCGGGCACCTCTCAGGTGGTCGCGGAAGCGCTGGGCCTGGCGCTGCCGCACTCCGCGCTGGCCCCGTCCGGGCAGGCGGTGTGGCTGGAGATCGCCCGCCAGTCGGCGCGCGCGGTCAGCGAGCTGGATAACCGCGGCATCACCACGCGCGCTATCCTCACCGACAAAGCCATCGAAAACGCGATGGTGATCCACGCGGCGTTCGGCGGCTCCACCAATTTGCTGCTGCACATTCCGGCCATCGCCCACGCGGCGGGCTGCACGATCCCGGACGTTGAGCACTGGACGCGCGTCAACCGTAAAGTGCCGCGTCTGGTCAGCGTGCTGCCCAACGGCCCGGACTATCACCCGACCGTGCGCGCGTTCCTCGCGGGCGGTGTGCCGGAGGTGATGCTCCACCTGCGCGACCTCGGCCTGCTGCATCTGGACGCCATGACCGTGACCGGCCAGACGGTGGGCGAGAACCTCGACTGGTGGCAGGGGTCCGAGCGCCGGGCGCGCTTCCGCCAGTGCCTGCGCGAGCAGGACGGCGTGGATCCGGATGACGTGATCCTGCCGCCGGAGAAGGCAAAAGCGAAAGGGCTGACCTCGACGGTCTGCTTCCCGACGGGCAACATCGCGCCGGAAGGTTCGGTGATCAAGGCCACGGCGATTGACCCGTCGGTGGTGGGTGAAGATGG
This sequence comes from Enterobacter asburiae, assembly GCF_024599655.1. Taxonomy (NCBI): domain Bacteria; kingdom Pseudomonadati; phylum Pseudomonadota; class Gammaproteobacteria; order Enterobacterales; family Enterobacteriaceae; genus Enterobacter; species Enterobacter asburiae. Next base: position 4,323,962 of record NZ_CP102247.1, on the reverse strand, counting down.
CGTATACCGTCACACCGGCCGGGCGCGGGTGTTTGTCTCGGAAGCGCAGGCGATCAAGGCGATCAAGCGGGAAGAGATTGAGCAGGGCGATATTATGGTGGTGATCGGCGGCGGGCCGTCCGGCACCGGCATGGAAGAGACCTACCAGCTCACCTCCGCACTGAAGCATATTTCGTGGGGCAAGACGGTGTCGCTCATCACCGATGCGCGTTTCTCGGGCGTGTCGACGGGCGCCTGCTTCGGCCACGTGTCGCCGGAGGCGCTGGCGGGCGGGCCGATTGGCAAGCTGCGCGATAACGACATCATCGAGATTGCCGTCGACCGCCTGACGTTAACAGGCAGCGTGAACTTTATCGGCACGGCGGATAACCCGCTGACGCCGGAGGAGGGCGCGCGCGAGCTGGCGCGGCGGCAGACGCACCCGGACCTGCACGCCCACGACTTTTTGCCGGACGACACCCGGCTGTGGGCGGCACTGCAGTCGGTGAGCGGCGGTACCTGGAAAGGCTGTATTTATGACACCGATAAAATCATTGAGGTAATTAACGCCGGTAAAAAAGCGCTCGGCATTTAATTATTTTCAGAGATAAAACCGTCTGCGGGAAATATTCCGCGGACGGCTTTGTCATTTCTGTTATTTAATAATATAAACAATAAGTTGAGATATATCGTCGGCGTCACAAAAGCAAAATAACGTAATTAAGAAATAAGATATGACCATTGCTGGTTAATTGAACAGCTCATTACACTCCATTAACACGATGTTGTAATTCAGCACACTACATAAGGGTGTAATTCTGATGACGCAATTAACCATGAAAGACAAAATTGGCTACGGGCTGGGTGACACCGCCTGCGGCTTCGTCTGGCAGGCCACGATGTTCCTGCTGGCCTATTTCTACACCGACGTCTTCGGCCTGTCGGCGGGGATTATGGGCACGCTGTTTTTGGTCTCCCGCGTGCTCGACGCCGTCACCGACCCGCTGATGGGGCTGCTGGTAGACCGCACCCGCACGCGGCACGGCCAGTTCCGCCCGTTCCTGCTGTGGGGGGCCATCCCGTTCGGCATCGTCTGCGTGCTGACCTTCTACACGCCGGACTTCTCCGCGCAGGGCAAGATCATCTACGCCTGCGTGACCTACATTCTCCTGACCCTGGTCTACACCTTCGTTAACGTGCCGTACTGCGCCATGCCGGGCGTCATCACCGCCGACCCGAAAGAGCGTCACGCCCTGCAGTCCTGGCGCTTCTTCCTGGCGGCGGCGGGCTCGCTCGCCATCAGCGGCATCGCGCTGCCGCTGGTGAGCATCATCGGCAAAGGGGACGAGCAGGTGGGCTATTTTGGCGCCATGTGCGTGCTCGGGCTGAGCGGCGTGGTGCTGCTCTACGTCTGCTTCTTCACTACCAAAGAGCGCTACACCTTTGAGGTGCAGCCGGGCTCGTCGGTGGCGAAAGACCTTAAGCTGCTGCTGGGCAACGGCCAGTGGCGCATCATGTGCGCGTTCAAGATGATGGCGACCTGTTCCAACGTGGTGCGCGGCGGGGCGACGCTCTACTTCGTGAAATACGTGATGGATCACCCAGAGATGGCGACCCAGTTCTTACTCTACGGCAGCCTCGCCACCATGTTCGGCTCGCTCTGCTCCTCCCGCCTGCTGGGCCGCTTCGACCGCGTTACCGCCTTCAAGTGGATCATCGTCGCCTACTCGCTGATCAGCCTGCTGATTTTCGTCACCCCGGCGGAGCATATCGCGCTCATTTTTGCCCTCAACATCCTGTTCCTGTTCGTCTTTAACACCACCACGCCGCTGCAGTGGCTGATGGCCTCTGACGTGGTGGATTACGAAGAGAGCCGCAGCGGGCGACGCCTCGACGGGCTGGTGTTCTCCACCTACCTGTTCAGCCTGAAGATTGGCCTGGCGATTGGCGGGGCGGTGGTGGGCTGGATCCTCGCGTACGTGAACTACTCCGCCAGCAGCAGCGTGCAGCCGGTCGAGGTGCTCACCACCATCAAAATTCTGTTCTGCGTGGTGCCGGTGGTGCTCTACGCGGGCATGTTCATCATGCTGTCGTTCTACAGGCTCACCGATGCCCGCGTGGAGGCCATCAGCCAGCAACTGATTAAGCACCGCGCGGCGCAGGGCGAGGCCGTTCCCGACGCCGCGACAGCCGCATCCCATTAACCGGAGGCACTATGCAAATCACTAACCCGATACTCACCGGCTTTAACCCGGACCCGTCCCTGTGCCGCCAGGGCGAGGACTACTACATCGCCACCTCGACCTTCGAGTGGTTCCCGGGCGTGCGTATCTACCACTCCCGCGACCTGAAAAACTGGTCGTTGGTCAGCACGCCGCTGGACCGCGTGTCGATGCTGGACATGAAGGGCAACCCGGACTCCGGCGGCATCTGGGCGCCGTGCCTGAGCTACGCCGACGGTAAATTCTGGCTGCTCTACACCGACGTGAAGATTGTCGACTCGCCGTGGAAAAACGGCCGCAACTTTCTTGTTACCGCGCCCTCCATCGAGGGGCCGTGGAGCGAGCCGATCCCGATGGGCAACGGCGGATTTGACCCGTCCCTGTTTCACGACGACGATGGCCGCAAATACTATATCTACCGCCCGTGGGGGCCGCGCCACCACAGCAACCCGCACAACACCATCGTGATGCAGGCGTTTGACCCGCAGACCGGCACGCTCTCGCCCGAGCGCAAAACGCTGTTTACCGGCACGCCGCTCTGCTACACCGAAGGCGCGCACCTGTACCGCCACGCGGGATGGTACTACCTGATGGTCGCCGAGGGCGGCACCAGCTACGAGCACGCCGTCGTGGTGCTGCGTTCCAAAAATATCGACGGGCCGTACGAGCTGCACCCGGACGTGACGATGATGACCAGCTGGCACCTGCCGGAGAACCCGCTGCAGAAGAGCGGCCACGGCTCGCTGCTGCAGACGCATACCGGAGAGTGGTACATGGCCTACCTCACCAGCCGCCCGCAGCGCCTGCCCGGCGTGCCGCTGCTGGCCTCCGGCGGGCGCGGCTACTGCCCGCTGGGGCGCGAGACCGGCATCGCCCGCATTGAATGGCGCGACGGCTGGCCGTACGTGGAAGGCGGCAAGCACGCGCAGATGACCGTGAAAGGCCCGCAGGTGGCCGAGCAGCCCGCTGCCGTTCAGAGCAGCTGGCGGGACGATTTCGACGCCAGTTCGCTTGACCCGGAGCTGCAGACCCTGCGCATTCCGTTCGACGACACCCTCGGCTCGCTCACCGCGCGGCCCGGCTATTTACGGCTCTACGGCAACGACTCGCTCAACTCGACCTTTACCCAATCGACCGTGGCGCGCCGCTGGCAGCACTTCGCCTTCCGGGCCGAGACGCGGATGCAGTTTTCGCCGGTCCACTTCCAGCAGAGCGCGGGGCTGACCTGCTACTACAACAGCAAAAACTGGAGCTACTGCTTTGTGGACTACGAGGAGGGGCAGGGCAGAACGATCAAGGTGATCCAGCTCGACCATAATGTGCCGTCATGGCCGCTGCACGAGCAGCCGATTCCGGTGCCGGAGAGCGCGGAGAGCGTCTGGCTGCGCGTGGATGTGGATACGCTGGTTTACCGCTACAGCTACTCGTTCGACGGCGAGACGTGGCACGCCGTGCCGGTGACGTATGAGGCGTGGAAGCTGTCGGACGACTACATCGGCGGGCGCGGCTTCTTCACCGGCGCGTTTGTGGGGCTGCATTGCGAGGACATCAGCGGCGACGGCTGCCACGCAGACTTCGACTACTTCACCTACGAGCCGGCATAGCCCAGCGCGCGTGAGAGCTCGAGCCCGGCCTGCTGAAGCTGCTCGCGGAAATTAGCCAGCTCAGCGTCGTCCACGCGGGAGGTCAGCGTCGACAGGCTCAGGGCGGCAATGACGCGGGACTCGTGGTTCCACACCGGCACCGCCACGCAGCGCACGCCCTGCTCGTTCTCTTCGCTGTCCAGGGCGTAGCCCTGCTCACGGGTCTGCGCCAGGGCGCTCATTAAGGCTTCGCGAGACGCGAGGGTGGCGGGCGTAAAGGTGGTGTACTGATAGCCCTCCAGCAGGGCGTTCAGCTCGGGTTCGCCCAGCCAGGCAATCAACACCTTGCCGATAGCGGTGGCGTGAACCGGCAGGCGGCGGCCGATGCGCGAATAGGCGATGGCGGCCAGCTTGCCTTCAATCTTCTCGATATAGACCCCTTCACGCCCATCCAGGATCCCCAGATGGGTGGTCTGCCCGGTCCGCCGGGACAGCTCCATCAGCCAGCCTTTCGCCTTCTGACGAATATCGATGGAGCCCACGACAAAATGACCACGCTCGACCAGCTTCATGCCGAGGCGATATTTGCCGTTCTCCGGGTTCTGATCGATATAGCCGTGAAGCTGCAGGGTTTTCAGCAGCGAGTGGAGGGTACTCTTGCTTAGCCCCATCAGTTTGCTGATGTCGGTGATCTTAAGCTCGGTGGCCTGCTCGTTGAACAGGTCGAGGATCTGCAACGCACGTTCAACAGACTGAATAATCGGCATAATGCTGGTATGTCCACGCTGGAATTAAGGCGAAAACGTACCTTTTTCGGGGGGAAAAATCAATGAAATGGAGCCGGTTTGCCCGGCGGCGCTTCGCTTGCACGGGCCTACGGGTTTTGTAGGCCGGGTAAGCGAAGCGACACCCGGCAAGAAGAGCGCACCGATTCAATATCATTGTCAGTACGTTGTTTGGCTCAGTTCGGTATAGTCAGGTTTCTTGAAAATTCAACAGCAGAAACCGACTGCACCTTCCATAAGTTGTCTTCTTTAACCATGCAATCTATGACTACGTGGTCCTGCTTTTTACCAAATGCAATGTATACGTTGACACAAACTGGATCGGTATCCCCCGCTATGGCTGTAACATTCTGGGGCCAGTCATCGCCGACGTATTGCGCTTTTAAAAATATATCAGCCTCGTAAAACTCTTCGTCTGCATAGCGAGGATCCTGAGTGCGTCGGAGTTTTTTCATTGTTGATGCTGTGACATATTTATCTATTTCGTTGCCATCAGTAATGGGAAATGCATCTTTGTTGATTTGATTAACGTACCATTTGTTGAATTCTGTCGCCCGCTCAATCGGATCAGAATGGTCGGCCATTGCAGAGGAAGAAAATATGAAGAGAAGTAGTAAGATATTTTTCATATCAGTAGTGCCTGTAAATGGTGATTTTTGGCTGTATCTTCCGATATGTCTGGCCGGGATAAAGGCTGTTCTGTTTAAAATCTGAATACCAGGTACCCGATCCGTCGTAGATACATGCATGCCCGTTTTGATGCGCACCTGGTAATGCGTCAATGACTGCGACATCACCCTCAATGGGGGTGCCATACACCTTGCTGAATCCTGCCTTCTCAAGAGAGCGCCAGAAGTTTTTTGCATCAGCACCATCAATTTTCAATCCTCCGGCGCGAATAGCTGCCGCAACGGCGCGGGCGCAGTAACCCGTGCTGTTATGATGTGCGTGGCTGCGGGCATAAGACACAGCTTCATGCTTATTCCATGACATAAAATAATCCTTATTAACGGAACGTAGTAATAAGGAAACATTACACCGAATATATACAATATTTTGTAATTGATAATGATCTAATATTAACCATCATCTATCTGATAAATAATGGTTAATAATATCATAAATACATATTATGGTTGATGCTTATCTGAGGAAGCGTCAGTAAAATGATTTTTTCTGCGCGTAAACTGGAAATGATTATCTGCTGAAAAATAATTCAGCAGATAATCACCATCTCAAAGTGGGAGAGGGGATTATTCCCCAAGCGTCGCCACCATCACCGCCTTAATCGTATGCATCCGGTTTTCCGCCTGGTCGAACACGATGCTCGCCGCTGACTCAAACACCTCGTCCGTCACTTCCATTCCGCCGTGCAGATCGAACTCTTTCGCCATCTGCTTGCCGAGCGTGGTCTGGTCGTCATGGAACGCCGGCAGACAGTGCAGGAACTTCACGTTCGGGTTGCCGGTCAGCGCCATCATATTCGCGTTCACCTGATACCCGCGCAGCAGCGCAATCCGCTCCGCCCACTTCTCTTTGGCTTCGCCCATCGACACCCAGACGTCGGTATAGATAAAGTCCGCGCCCTTCACGCCCGCCGCCACGTCTTCCGTCAGCGTGATCTTCCCGCCATGCTTCTCCGCCAGCGCGCTGCACTCCGCCACCAGGCTCTCTTCCGGCCAGCAGGCTTTCGGGGCCACCAGGCGCAGATCCAGCCCGGTCAGCGCCGCCGCTTCCAGCATCGAGTTGCCCATGTTGTTGCGCGCGTCGCCCGCGTAGACCAGCGTCATCTCGTTAAACGCCTTGCCCGGCAGGTGCTCCTGCATGGTCAGCAGGTCCGCCAGCAGCTGCGTCGGGTGGAACTCGTTGGTCAGCCCGTTCCACACCGGCACGCCCGCGTACTGCGCCAGCGTCTCGACCACTTCCTGGCCGTGGCCGCGATACTGAATGCCGTCATACATCCGCCCGAGCACCCGTGCGGTGTCTTTAATTGACTCTTTATGCCCAATCTGGCTGCCGCTCGGCCCTAAATAGGTGACGCGCGCGCCCTGGTCAAATGCGGCAACTTCGAAAGAGCAACGTGTACGGGTCGAGTCTTTTTCGAAGATGAGCGCGATGTTTTTACCGGTAAGCTTTTGTACTTCCTTGCCATTTTTTTTATCGGCTTTGAGCTGTGCGGCAAGGGTCAGCAGAGAAGTGAACTGTGCAGGGGTAAAGTCGAGCAGTTTCAGAAAGTGTTTTTTGTATAAATCGGACATTTTATCCTCGCATGGCGAACGCCACTTATTGAATTAAAATTCACTTTATATGTGTAATTATTCATTTGCAACCCCGTTTCACAATTCTTTCTTACAAAGGTGGAGGCAAACCCGTCCGTGTGTGAAAATAGAAGTATCTGCCGCACTTTAAAGAGGATTGAGCCATGGCAAACCCGGAACACCTGGAAGAGCAACGCGAAGAGACGCGTCTGATTATTGAAGAACTGCTGGAAGACGGTAGCGATCCGGACGCGCTGTACACCATCGAGCACCATTTCTCTGCGGATGATTTCGACGCGCTGGAAAAACTGGCCGTGGAAGCCTTCAAGCTGGGTTACGAAGTGACCGAGCCGGAAGAGCTGGAAGTGGAAGAGGGCGACACCGTCATCTGCTGCGACATCCTGAGCGAAGGCGCGCTGAAGGCGGAGCTTATCGACGCGCAGGTAGAACAGCTGATGAACCTGGCCGAAAAGTTTGAAGTGGAATACGACGGCTGGGGAACCTACTTCGAAGATCCGAACGGTGAAGACGGCGAAGAAGGCGACGACGAAGATTACGTCGACGAAGACGACGACGGCGTGCGTCACTAAGCGTTTCAGGCGGTGGCGCACGCCACCGCTTTTTCAAGGCAGAACCATGGATTACCCGCAGATACTCGCCCCCGTACTCAACTTCCTCCAGTGCCCGACCCCGCAAGCATGGATTGATAAAGCCCGCGACCCGGCGAACCTGCCGCTGCTGCTCACCGACCACATGGTGTGCGAACTCAAGGCCGCCCAGACCGCGCTGCTGCTGGTGCGTAAATACGTCGCCGACGAAAGCGGTGCCGACGCGCTGCTCGACTGGCTCAAGCCCTACGAACTGTTCACCTTCCGCTACGGCCCGGAGCCGGACTTCATCGCCCTGCACAGGCAGATTGGTAAAAGCGTGATGCCCAAAACCGACGACCCGTGGGGCCAGGCGCTCATCGACAGCATGGTGCTGCTGATTAAAGAGGAGTTGCACCACTTCTGGCAGGTGCGCGAGGCGATGCTGGCCCGCGACATTCCGTACGTCAAAATCACCGCCAGCCGCTACGCCAAAGGGATGCTGAAGGAAGTGCGCACCCACGAACCGCTGACGCTGATCGACAAGCTCATCTGCGGCGCCTACATCGAAGCCCGCTCCTGCGAACGCTTCGCCGCGCTGGCCCCGTTCCTCGACGACGACCTGCAGAAGTTCTATCTCTCGCTGCTGCGCTCGGAAGCGCGCCACTATCAGGACTACCTGACGCTGGCACAGCAGGTGAGCGACGACGATATCTCACCGCGCATACAGCATTTTGGCGAAATTGAAGCCACACTTATCTCGACACCGGACAACGAGTTTCGCTTCCACAGCGGCGTGCCGGTGTAAACCGGCACAACTCAAGGATAAGGATGCGAGATGAATAAAACGTGGACCCGTACCGTGATGGTTGTTGTGGTGGCCGCCGCCGTGGCGTTCTGGGTGTTCTTCGACAGGCAGCGCGTTCCGGAACGGCAGATGGATTCCGCCCTCAACGCGATGCCAGCCTGGCAGGTGATTAAGGAGCAGGAGCCCGCGCTGCATCAGCGCATCCTCGACCAGATGGCCGCCCTGCAAAAAGCGGGCGAGCCGGAGCAGCAGATTATCGACACCATCCAGCCGCAGATCCTGCATCTGCAGATGTCGCGCCTGCAGAACGCCCCGGACGCCAACGTGGTGAACTACATGACCATCAATATGGAGCAGACCGCCGCCATCCAGAAGGTGAGCGATGACGCCTGCTTCCGCTTCCTCTACCCGATGGTGAAGGGCGGCATCAACCCGATGCGCATGCTGGATAAAGACCTGATGGCGCGGCGCATGCAGGCCGACGCCGACATGATGCGCGCGGCCTACGGCAAAAACCGCCACACCGTGACCCAGGCTGAACGCGAGGCGGCTGTCGAGGACGTGCGGCCGATTATGAAGGCACTTGCCGATAAGTACGGCGAGGACATCCAGCTGCTGCAGATGCCGGAGAAGGCGGCGGGCAAAGAGAAGCTCTCCTGCGATATGGTACAGGAGATGTGGGCGAAGGTGCTGGCGCTGCCGGAGCAGAAGGCGGCGGGGGTGATTCGGCTGGCGGTGTCTGAACTGGAGTGACGAAGGGCGCTGGTTTTTTGGGCACTTAGCGCGGGTTTAGCGCGTCGTCGCTTGCATGGCGGCGCGCGACAGGTATAATCCACAACGTTTCCGCATCCCCTTCAGTGCCGAAGTGGCGAAATCGGTAGACGCAGTTGATTCAAAATCAACCGTAGAAATACGTGCCGGTTCGAGTCCGGCCTTCGGCACCATTAGTTCTTCCAAGACCATCCGAGAAAGTCCAATTATCCCTTAAAAATCAATGCTTGCAGCGTTTTTTACGTCCTGAGTCGTCCGAGGTTGTCCGTTGAAATCCGCATGTCATTGGGGGCAGCTTAACTTCGATTAGAAGTGTGCCTCAAATGAAGCTCATCGCCAGGCAGGTCGATACCGCAAAGCCAAAAGATAAAACCTACAAATGGCCGAAGGCGGCGGTTTGTATCTTGAGGTTTTGGCCAAGTGCTCTAAATACTGGCGCATGAAATACCGACGTCCCTCTGACAAAAAAGAGGATCGCCTTGCCTTTGGTGTTTGGCCTACTGTGACGCTTGCTCAGGCAAGAGCAAAGCGTGACGAGGCTAAAAAGCTCTTAGTACAGGGCATTGACCCAAAAGCCGAACAGAGAGAAGCTCAGGCTGAGAGTTCGGGGGCATACACTTTCGAAACAATTGCTCGTGAATGGCATGCCAGCAACAAGCGCTGGAGTGAAGACCATCGATCGCGCGTTCTTCGCTATCTTGAGCTTTATATCTTCCCCCACATCGGTTCGTCCGACATTCGCCAGCTCAAAACCAGCCACCTGTTAACCCCGATTAAAAAAGTTGATGCCACTGGTAAACACGACGTCGCTCAGCGTCTGCAACAGCGTGTTACGGCCATTATGCGTTATGCCGTACAGAACGATTACATCGACTCTAATCCAGTCAGTGACATGGCCGGTGCGTTATCTACAACCAAAGCACGACACTATCCAGCTTTACCATCTAACCGCTTCCCTGAGTTTCTTGCACGTCTTGCTGCATATCGTGGCCGCGTAATGACACGGATCGCGGTCGAGCTTTCCTTACTAACTTTTGTGCGTTCCAGTGAGTTACGTTTCGCTCGGTGGGATGAATTAGATTTCGACAAATCTCTTCGGCGCGTACCGGCAAAACGAGAAGAAATTAAGGGTGTGCGTTATTCGTACCGTGGCATGAAGATGAAAGAAGAGCATATCGTTCCTCTGAGTCGGCAGGCGATGGTTTTGTTAGAGCAGCTTAAGCAGATTAGTGGTGATAAAGAACTGCTGTTTCCGGGGGATCACGACGCAACTAAGGTTATGAGCGAAAACACGGTAAATAGCGCATTGCGTGCGATGGGTTATGACACAAAAACCGAGGTTTGCGGGCATGGTTTTAGCACGATGGCTCGTGGTGCGCTGGGGGAATCAGGGTTATGGAGCGAGGATGCAATAGAACGTCAGTTGAGCCACCCAGAGTGTAATAATGTGCGTGCGGCTTATATTCATACTTCAGAACACTTAGATGAAAGACGTTATATGGTTCAGTGGTGGGCAGATTACTTTGATGAAAATAAACTAGAGTATATAACACCATACGATTATGGAAAAAAACACGGGAAATAATGTTGTTGAATTTAATTTTAAAGGTGTTAAAAAAATCGATCTCTAAAAAACAGCAAGAGAATTCTCTCTTGCTGTTTTTTTTAAATCATCGAGCTGATTTTGTTTCTTATGTAGTCGAAGTCATTAAGCCAAATATTACGCATTAATAATGGCTTTAAGTTTTTTGACGTTATCGAGTCTTTTAATTTATAAAGGCAATGGTTCGGTGAATGGCCATTTCCGCTACACATAACACATTGTCGTATTGGTGGTGTGCCACACAAATCTTTGAACTGTTGAGATGCACTCAAAGTTTTTACACAGAAGAAATGGAGTAACCATTTTCCTTTAGATATTTTTTTGAGGTCATTAATGTTTCTGGATATGGATAAACTATCCGCGAACGTCAATAGCTCATCTCTTTTTAACCTTACTTTGCTAACATCTTCTTCCGAAAAAATTCTGCCTTCAGAATAGCTATAGGCGAAATCACTTTCATAATCAGGATCTAAAGAATTTTTCAAAGATTCAAGGCAGATTAAAAAGAAGTCTTCATTATTTAAGGCAATAAGATCATACAAGTGATCTATAAACTCCCCTGTGATCAGCGAATGTGGTGTTTTAGTTATTAATTCGAATAGGCTGGGTAGAACCTCTTTATGTACAAAATGAGACTCCATTGAGTAATATTTTAAAGTTAAAATTAGCGGGTTAATGGGTAATTCACCTCTATAATCCTTTATATCTTTATCAATGATGCCTAAAATATAGTTATCATAGCTAACATTGGATGCTGGGAGTTCAAGTAAATCATCCATTGCCTTAATAACGTGATTACATCCTGGGAAATATCCTTCAATCGTTTCAATAGGAAAGATTTCAGCAGTTTTATCAACGCTTTTAGCTATGCTGTCATATACTTGTATATCATCCACACCTTCTACGATGATACTTATCGTTCTAGTCATAAGAGCTGTGTTTAAAATTTCACTAATTTCGTATTTCATTTTCAACCTACGGACAAATTAAGCTCGCAAAGGAATTGAGGATTGCGATTTGCTAGCGAAGGACTGTGTGATGCCACTATTATTTGTGTTTGTGGGATTAGTTCTGAAAAAAGTGAAAGTAGTTCTCGTTGCCATTTTATGTTTAGGGAGATTTCAGGCTCATCAATGATCAGGATGTTTCTTTTGCCACCTTCAAATAAAACTAAGCATAGAAAGGTGAGAATATGTCGTTCACCACTTGATAATTCGCTGATGCTATGTGTGATCCTACCTACTTTCACATAGATGTGTTCGTTTTTGATTATTAATTCTTTTCCTTGTATTAAAAAACGATTGAACGTGTCAATTAGAAGGTTTATTGAACTTAACATCTGTTTTTCTAACTCAAGTTCGTTCATCATATTCATAAATAATTGCCCGAGGATTTCATGGTGCCTATAGCGAGAAACCTCCTCTTCTATATTATCATCAGAAAGTATTTGTATTACTTTGTTTTTGAACTTATTTTCTTCACCATCATCAAGCGCTTCGATAATCCTTTCTTTATTTTCTATTAATCTACGTTCGAAGTCGTTTGGAAGACTTGTTCTATGGTTTCTGTCTACAGATGTTTCGTTTAAGGTAATTGCTATAGATAAGGTATCAAATAAAGCACTTTGGATTCTTTTTGTGGCTGTAATTCTTGCCATTTTATATTTTTCAAGCAAAAGGCTTTCAATGTTTTCAATTTTAACAGATTGGAGGTGAAGGTTTTTCTTTACCATCTCAAATTGATTTTGGTCTGACCTTGACTTATATTTGTTGTGAGTGACTCTTAAAAACGTAGACATCTCATGAGCTATAGAGAATAAGTCAACTTCTTTAATTAAAATTTCTCTATGCCTAACAAAATAATCATAAATCTGCCTTGGTTCAATACGTGATGCTTGATTTATTACACCGCGTTCGACGCCTAGCGACAAGGAAGATAATTCAGCAAGAGGAGAATTCAAAAAGTCTGTCCAATTGTATTCAGAACTCTCGTTTTTTTTAAGTGAATCACTTCGTTTGCTGGATTCGTACTTTCTTTTTATTGTGGTTCTGTCGTAATTACCATCTGGATAACTATAGTATAAAACGACACTTGAAACTTTATTCTGGATTAAAATGGACTCATCTTTTTCTAAAATAGAATGCAATATTTTTAAAAAAGTAGTTTTTCCACTACCATTATCTCCATAAATAACAGAGATATTACTACCAGAAAGCAATACACTTAATTTTGATGTTGGGCTTTTGAAGCCGTTAATTTCTATTTTTTGTATAAGAATCACTTGTTACGACTCCCTTCCATATTGACCGACATTTAGTAATGAACATACTAGCAAAAAATCTTCAAAGAAGTAGGGATCTTTGCAATCGGACTCTCTCTGCAAGTGAAGATGCTGCAAGCCGCTTTGTGAAAAGGATCACATAAATACTCTGCTCATCCATTATAGGTAAATTTAAGTTAAGTTCTGGAGGTCGCGTGAGAGTTGCCATCCACATTAACTAGTATCATTCAATTATCTGATGTTGCTTACTAAAGAGAGCAACGCAGCGTGCCAAAGAATAAAGAAGCATTTCACTTCCAGCGCGCAATGCTCTCCCCGCCACGCCTGCCCGCTTAAGGGGCGCTTTTAATGCAGGTGCATGAATGGTCTCATAGCGTGCCAGTGCTGGCGCTGGCGGGGGATTCAGTGTCGGTAAAACGCATGCAAAACCATGCACCTTATGCATGCATGGCTTTTTTACTCAAAATAATGGCGGGATTTTCGGAGATTTTTGTAAGGACTACTGCGCAGCCAGTTCTGCACGGCGGCGGGTGTAATTCAGGTTCTGTGCAGGTGTGAATTTTTCACGTCGATAATCTCGCGCAGCGTTTGCAGGCTCCGGCCGCTATGCCCGCTGCCGGCAAGCTGTTCGCGGTATGCCTTTTCGGACTGCGTCAGTTCATCCCGGCGTTGAAGCCAGGTGGATTTGTTTGCCTAACAGGCCTCAAAGGCTTTCTGTAGCGTCAGTGTGGTCACGTATGTTTCTCCTGATGTCTGGCCTTGCTCACGCACCGGCACGTTTAAGGGGGACCGCCGGTGCGGGTACAGGGATAACCGGCTCAGTAATCGGTGAAGGGATAATCCCGTCAACGGATTCAAGCGTACGGAAGGTTGCCGAACACTTGATGCTCATGGACTGACGGTGATCCGGGCGTGTTCCATAACGTTCTCACGTCGTCGTGTTGTTTCCTAGCTAGGGCGAGCTAGGTGGATTTTTGAGTGGCTAAGGCTTGCGGCACTGTGAGCAAAGCCAGTAACAGAAATGGTGAGCTTTAACTCATGATAATAGTCTAAACAAGCTTGTTCAGGGCAGGGCAGAACAAGGGCAGGTCAATATTCTGCAAAGTATTCGTTTGTGAATAAAAATATTTTCTCCAGTTGGCCTAGTTTTATACTATCTATTTTGAGAGTGAGAAAAACGTATCAATTTCTGCGCTAAATCGTAAAAATAATGTAATGATATTTATGTGTGGGATGGTGAATTATTTTTATTGTATAAATTAATTTGTTATAATGGGTCGAGATTGTGAAATATTCAACTAGGATATAGGTATGAAAAATAAAAGGGCTTGGGCCTTTAAAACAATCAGTAAAAAAGAACTAGTTTATCGTGGTAATGATGGTTATGATGATAATCCATTTGAGTCGTATTCTTATGATAATTTGGTTGCTAATCATAAGCAAGTTGAATCTGGGGATATTGTTGTAATATATAACAGAAAGCATGTTATTGGTGTGGCGGTAATAACCTCTCTTATCAAAGAAGATTCTCAAAAAGAAATAAATCAATGCCCTATAAATAACTGTAAGGCAGAGAAAATAAGAACCAGAACTAGCAAAAAACCCGAATGGAGATGTAGTAATGGCCATGAATTCGAAAAACCATTAAAAAAAACCATACCTGTAATAAAATCTACGGCATTCTATTCTAATAACTTCAAAATACTAAAAATGAATTATCTTGAGCTGGAGGGTAAAATAATAAACCATAACAAACAACTATCTATCCAGGAAGTAAAATTTGAATGGGCAAAAGATCTATGGGAAGGAAATGGGCGTTATATCGATAATTTAGAAAGCATGGAGGCTAGTGAACCTGAAGCCCTATTCAATAAGGAGGATTTGAGAGAGGTAGTTAATCGTTCGATTAAACAAAGACGAGGACAACGTTCGTTTAGGGAAAAACTTCTCAAAAAAAATAATCATTGCGCTATAACTAAATGTGCGGTTTTAGATATTCTTGAAGCCGCTCATATCTATCCATATAGAAATAAATCACATAACCATATAAGTAACGGTATTTTACTTAGGGCTGATATACATACACTTTTTGATCTTGATTTAATAGCTATTGAGCCTAAGAACTTCACTGTTCACATTAATGGAAAACTTAAAAAAAGTGAGTATTCGATTTATGAAGGTAGTGTTCTTAGTATTTCCCACAAATTGTCACAAGATGCATTAGAAGAAAGATGGGAAATATTTATGGATAAAAATAAATAAGTTAAAAATTTCTAGAATGGTTCATACATATGAATATTATAAACTAAATATAAGACAGCTTTATGGCAGTTCCTTTTCGATAAAAAACTCACAATACAACAGGGGATGTTAATAACTTATAATCACCGTTTATAACTCCTTGCAGCCATCCAGACCGTCATCCAAACCATAAGGCGGTAGGTAGAAACATCAGCATTATGGTACAAGCAATGGCTGCGTTCGAGAAACCGAATGCCCTTGGTATTGCTACAAAACTAGTCGATCGTGTTTATACAAAATTGTTATTGGTGATATGGTTTGCTGTGCGTGGGGTCGCTCAACTGGTTTAGTGCGCCATGTAAATGACGAAATGAACGATACGATCCATCGATGGTTTACAGCGATGATGAGCTGAAGGGCGAGATTGACTCTATTTATAATAGCCTTGAGAAGCGTCAGGTTTAGGACAGCGATTTTATAAGCCTCTTACCGGTATTTCTTTAGGGAAAGTTGGATGGAGCTACCGGGTTTTAAATCTTAACTAATTGATTTGTTTATTATTTATTATGCGCTATACCGTGATATTCACTACGCATGCTGCATGTATACCACTTGGAAACATCATTAGCTAAATCTCATAATTACTACTCTCTGTTAAATCCATATACTGATCAAATATCCAGAATAAATCGTTTCATCTGGGTCAAATGAGTGATATATTTTCACCCATAAACCCCTAGGAGGCGTTATGTCTGAATTCGATTTATTTGCTCAGGAACTGCTCGAAAAAGCAGAAGCTGAAGAAAAACAACAACAAGAGCGCGACAGGAAGCTGATTGATCGGGTACTTGAAATTTACGACCAGAAGTATGTCGCAGAACTGCTAAGAAAAATAGGTAAAAACGAGTGGAGTCGCGAAACTCTTAACCGCTGGATAAATGGCAAGTGTGAACCAAAATCGCTCACCATGGCAGAAGAAGCGCTGTTACGGAAAATGCTGCCGGAACAACCCGCTCATCATCCTGACTATGATTTCCGCTTTATTGACCTGTTTGCTGGTATTGGTGGTATACGTAAAGGATTCGAGGCCATCGGCGGGCAATGCGTTTTTACCAGCGAATGGAATAAAGAAGCGGTACGTACCTACAAAGCAAACTGGTACAACGATGAAGACGCACACACATTCAATCTGGATATCCGCGAAGTCACGCTAAGCGGAGAAGAAGGCATCTCAGAAGAGAAAGCCTACGCCCATATCGATCAACACATCCCGGATCATGACGTCCTGCTGGCCGGTTTTCCCTGCCAGCCATTCAGTCTGGCGGGTGTAAGTAAGAAAAACTCTCTCGGACGTGCACATGGATTCGAATGTGAAGCGCAGGGTACTCTGTTTTTCGATGTTGCCCGCATAATCAAGGCTAAGCAACCAGCCATTTTTGTGCTGGAAAACGTGAAAAACCTTAAGAGCCATGACAAAGGAAAAACGTTTAAAGTTATTATGGATACCCTTGATGAATTAGGCTATGAAGTCGCTGATGCCAATATTACAGGGAAAGATGATCCTAAAATTATTGATGGTAAAAATTTCCTGCCACAACATCGTGAGCGTATTGTTCTGGTCGGATTCCGCCGTGACCTCAATATCCATCAGGGATTCACTTTAAAGGATATTCATAAATTCTACCCTGAGAAAAGACCAACATTTGCTCAGCTTCTGGACCCTGCGGTTGACAGTAAATATATCCTGAGCCCTAAGTTATGGGAGTATCTCTATAACTATGCTAAAAAGCATGCTGCCAAAGGTAATGGGTTCGGTTTTGGTCTGGTTGATCCGAATAATGAAAATAGCGTTGCGAGAACATTATCCGCTCGTTACCATAAAGATGGATCTGAAATTCTCATCGACAGAGGATGGGATAAAGAACTCGGCGAAATCGATTTCTCAAATCCAGTGAATCAGGAACAAAGACCAAGAAGACTGACGCCTCATGAATGCGCCAGATTGATGGGTTTTGAGCAACCCGGAGGCAAGCCATTCCGGATCCCCGTTTCCGATACCCAGGCCTATCGCCAGTTTGGGAATTCAGTGGTCGTTCCCGTTTTTGAAGCCGTGGCGAAACTGCTTCAACCTTATATTATTAAAGCCGCAGCAAACAAGGCGACAAATAAATAATATAAACAGATCCCCCGGAATTTATCCGGGGGATAACAGTATAAAATTATTTAATCGACATACAATGATTTAGTTTCATTGATAAATGTATCTAAAGAAATAAGATATTCCCGGATAGCTTTCGGGTACTTATCATGAAGACTAATTGGTACAACCAACCTGACTCTTTCCTGCTGCATCTCCTGAAATTGAGCAACGGAAACACCTTCCTGAAGGGTAAAGAGGTAAATGTCCTGAATTCTATCCGCTTCATTTAATATTTGCCGCCAGCGATCTTTACATGTCGTTTTTACTGCCAACATGCGAAGCTTCTGCTCAGGGAACGTCTCATCGTGATAAGCTTGCGCAGAGGGGAATAAAAAATCTGGCTTCTTATTTCCTTCTGTAACGGCCTGAGTCTCAAAAGTTTTCAGCCCATGCTCATTAAAAAGTTGTTCAAGATGCAGCTCAAGTGATTTACCGGCTCGTGATTTTCGTCTGTTGCTCACGGAATTCGCCAGTGCAATAAATTCATTAACGGAACCAAACCCAGACTGAACTATGCCTAGCACATGCATTTCCTCCACCAGTAGGAAAATTTCATACTCAACACGACGACGTTCAATCAGTTGCTTATCCGGACCTACGACATTTGGTGAATAGTGAGCTGCTGCATACTGGATAATTTCCTTACCTGAAGGGAAATTTGTTCTCCACTCCTCAGGGAGACGATACCCATTGGAAACTGGTTCTTTTAAGGCCAAGCCGCCCAGAATCTCATTTGCGGGGCCATAGACCAACGATCCAGGAACAATTTCTCCGAGCGATGACTCAACGATATCTTCTTCTTCTGCGTCATGACACACCCAAATATCAACAAATTGGCTATCAGATCCCTGATGGTGATCAAACGCCAATAATGCCAGCGCTCCCGTATTCTCCGGGTCTTGCAGAGGATTCTTTCCTCCCCCCCATCGAGTGATACGCTTTTCATTTCGGGTCTTACCAAAAAAACGACCATTGTAATAAATGGCCCTAGCCTCGCTGTCCGGGCAGCTGTGCGAGGAGGTATGCGCATTCAGCCTTACGGACGGGTTAGGATCCCTTGTATGATTAATTGAAGGGAAAAGATGTCCAACAATTCCAGAGGGTATGTAAATACCAACCTGATGTCCGCCCGTCGCGCCGGTGTCGTTGGCTGACAAGCGCTTGATGAACATATAGGTGTCACTGGTTGATTTATCTAACAGCCATGAATGTAGCCCCGACATCATCACTTCCTCGCTGTAAAAATATCGCTGATTTTTAAACGGTTATCCTGCCACAGCTCTGCTTTAGTGAATACTCACTATGCCGTTTTATTTGATGTTGTTATTTTATTCATTCTCCCGGATTTAGCTCAGATTCCGGAAAACCTTATAAACCATTTCTGACCGTTTCTGATATCTCGGCTAAGAGCTTTTCAAGCTCAGTGGTTCGCAGGTCATGCGATCACAGACTAACTAACCGTGTGTTGAGCTGACTAAAGTGATGAATTACTGAGTTAACCTACTCCCTGTCGATTAGCACCGCCTGATGATCAAGCGGCGGTTTTTCGTAATATCCCATTCAGCCATGTCTCATCCCTGTCCGGGCGGTTATCCTGAGTCGCCCACAGCGAAGCTATCTCCATCCCCGGAATCGCCTTCAGCAACTCCTGCAACCCCTCTTCATCCAGATCCGTAAACCGTCTTTCACCCTGCACGCGTTCACCGTTGCCATACTTAAAGGACACATACCAGACGCCGCCAGGTTTAAGCGCATCCGCAAGCCTCTGCATCACTGCAGGCAACCCAGAAGAGGGGACATGCAACAAAGAGGCACAGCAC
Source organism: Enterobacter asburiae (assembly GCF_024599655.1). NCBI lineage: Bacteria > Pseudomonadati > Pseudomonadota > Gammaproteobacteria > Enterobacterales > Enterobacteriaceae > Enterobacter > Enterobacter asburiae. Next base: position 4,304,824 of record NZ_CP102247.1, on the reverse strand, counting down.
CAGATCCCATCGTACTGCGCTTTACCCTCAATCTCTGAAAACGTCATCAACTGCACGGGTAACCCGGTATGTTGCCTTGCCAGTTCCACCATCGCGGAAGAAGCATCAAAAGCATTCACCTGATAACCCATCTCATGAAATGCCTTTGCGTCCCGCCCTGAACCGCAGCCCGCATCCAGAACCTGGGCACCGTGAGGCAGATGTTGGGTGAAGGCCTCGTAGAGCGAGGTCATATCGACATTGACTGTGCCATCGAAGAAATCCTGCGCGTGCTTCTGATAGTAGTGAAGTGTCATTAAAACGTTGCCTCGCCTTCCGCGTTGGGTTTCCAGGTATGGATAAGTTTGTCCAGTGCGGCCTGCCAGTTACGCTGGAGAAAGCTTTTACGTGCTTCAGGACGTTGCCCTGTCTGTAGAACAATTGTCTCATGTAACGGCAGTTTGCTCTGAATAAAATACTCATTGCGGGTGTGTAACCGCTGCAGGAGCCTAAGGTCGGGAATGCGGGCTGACTTGCCTTCGACGCCACGGTTACAGCACCGACAGGCCAGCACTATGTTCCATACGCCGTTAATATTGCTCACTTCATGGCGAGCAGCCCAGGGAATAAAGTGATCAACGTCCGCCAGTTCTGCGTCTCCCGTTACCAGACTGATGGGTTTAAAGCAGTAAAAACATCGTCCTTTCTGGTAACCGTTCAGGCTGTCGCGGCAGCTGGTGATGTCTACGCGACGCGCGTTCACCCTCGTGAACAACAGCTGATTATCTTCGTCGAACTCCACGCCCACAAGGTTACGTGAAACCCCCATCGACCAGGCCTGTTCCACCAGGTTCCAGCGTGCATTGGTTTCAAAGGCGAGGTTTTTATACTGCAGGCGTTCGCCCAGTAAATAGAAGTTATCCGTCAGGCGGATCCCGTTGTGGGGTTTGCGCTCATCAAGGAAAAAACGTTTATCGATTTCGCCCTGGTTCACGTAGTGAAAGGCATCGATCACGTTGTTAAAGCCAAGGCGCACCGTCGCTTCAATGAGCTGAGCATGGGTGATTTCGCCTCTGTTGAACTTCAGACAGGTATCCAGAAATTGACTGCTGCGGGAGGTGATCTGTTTTGGCGCATGTTTCAGGTGCTCGCAAAGATAGCGGCTGAACGGCACGGCAAGCTGGTCGAGCGTAATCAAATCGCTGCCCGTCTTATCCACTTCATACAACGCTGACGCCAGCGCGAACTTGTAAGATGCGACGTTCCTTCCAAAGAGGATCACACCACGCCAGTAGTTCTCAAGCGTCGGATCGGCCTGATAAAATTCCATCGATGAAGTCCTGTTACGGTTGGCTGGGCAGGGCGTTACTAAAGCCTGTAACAGGATCACATAACAAAATCAGGGTGATGTAAATCGTTAATCTATAGGTTTGATGAATTTTTGAGAGATATGTGAGAAAGGTGTGGAGGCAACCGATGCGGCATTAGCGCCAGGTTTGCGAACGAACAGATATCTGGAGGAGGTGAGTTGAAGTGATTTTCAGGCCGAAGCGTTGTTGTTTCTCGAATTAAAAAATACCTACCGTTATTTCCTGAATCTCCCTCGCAAATTCAAAAATTACCTCATGCCAAACCGCTGTATTTATATTCAGTCCTGTATAATAAGCACCAGAAATTACGCCGAACGGCGAAGGAAGTATCAAGGAATATTTAACGAAGAATTCGCGATATGAAGGTGCTGCAACACCCTCATACCGCTAACCACAAACAACTAAGATGGAGTTGAAAATGGCTGCGACGAATTTTAAGCCAGAGTTTACTGTTTGCAAAACAGAATCAGACGCTTTCACCGGCATGATTGAAAACCGCGAGCTGGTACGCAAAAACAGCGCCCGCCGCCTTCATGGCAACCAGCCCAATGCGGCACCCATTCATCCCCGCGCGGAAACGCCTCAGGACAGTGCCGCCTGCTGCGAACTGTATGCACGCATAGACATGAAATACCTTCTCCTCGGCGGGGACTGGTTAACCCGCGCTGGCTTTATCAACGGTATGCCCGTAAAAATCCGTGCCATGAAAGACTGCATTGTGATTACGCCACAGCATACAAGAGAATTATGGGGATGCCTGGAAGGTATGAGTGTGGTGAATATAAATAAGCAGAAAGTCGCGCAGTGGTTGAAGACGTTTCCGGGAGCGCTGAATGATACAGGTGATATACCGGCTGTTAAACGTGGAACAGGGAAGGCGATGTCGGAGTAACTGTGTTTCCCACCTCATGTAATCCTTGAAGCAATAAAACGATACGGGCATGTTATCCCATGCCCGTAATCTTCAGAAATCACTCGTGCTTTACCTGCTCTTTCACAGCCTTAACCAGCACAGCGTGAAGTTCGCCAACGGTTAAATCGCATATAACAGGTTCGGGTATGCCACGTATCCAGCGCATAAACCGACAGATACCAAAAAAATCTCTACCCTCGCCCGTAAACAGATACTCATTCTCAGCAAGAGAGAATGTTTTCACATAGCCATCTTCTTGCGTGGCAAGCTGAACGCCAAACGCTTCTTCGCAGTCTTCCTGTAGGTCTTCGCCGTCCATACCACAAATATGCAAATCGGCTTCAATTTATGGTTTATCACAACAAGGGCTTGAGCTTCTCTCAAAAAACTTAAATTGATGCCTTCTTTTGCCATTTCCAGGTGTTGGTTCATAGAGCCTGAATGTCCCTTTGGATATGTTTTCCATGAAATAAATCCTGCATCTACCAATTCGTTATGACTTTTCCCTAAATAAACAATCATTGCCTCATGTTTGTAATCATCTGTATAAGTCCGCCCTATAGTTTAAACGTAAGCTTTTTTTCTCGTTTCAGGATTTAGAGCTATAAAGTACCGTCCAGATGTAAATTCTTAGGTTTTCGAAATGAGAAAAAGGGCATTGTATATTTAATCTTCATTTAAAGATCTCCTCCTGAAAGCTGAAAAATTAAATCGTCCGAGTAGAATGTTTTACCTATGAGTTTTTCTAAAAGATGTGCCTGTTTTTCATTTATATTATAAACACCTATGCCATACGTGAAGTCGGCTTCATCTTCATCTGAAATACCCATAATGTCATACAGCGCAGCTACATTTCGCTGAGAGATTATGATTTCATAAAGTAAAAGTTCATCTGTTTTACTGTATACATCTATAGAGTAAACGATCATTGTTTTAATCCTAAAGAATCACTCAGACTTGAAGCAAGGTTTATCACGACGCTGACGCCACTCTTTTACTTCATGGACAACGCCTTCTGGGCTATCATCTTTTGCATCTTCGGGATAAAAAATAAGATCTGCACCTGAGGGATGCTCTGCAAGCCGTTCGAACTCTCTAACCTGACAATTACCATTTTCCTCTGTTTCACAATTGGCAGAGCATATTTTTTGTACTAAGGATAGAAATTCACTTTCAGTATAATGGCTGATGGTTTTCATCCTAATTTCCTCGATGTATATCAATATGATGTTTAGGTGTTGTTATGCTCATATTATCTAGATCATATACAGCGCCGCCCTGTTTTATAGGATTAATGCGATGTGTCTCATACCGTTTTTTTACCGACTCCATATATTGTAGGGATAAGGGAAGAGGCTCTCCTCTGATTTTTTGATTGATCTTTTTCATCTTGATGGAGATTTTTAGTTTGCCCGATACGATTATCGGGCAATGCCTCTCACCATTTATCCCTATAGTCAAAAGAAACCTGATAGTCATAAATAGCGGGGGTTATTTTATGTAAGAAGTGGGGTTGGAGAATGGGTATCCATTCGGGTTCAACATCAAAAAAACCATTATTAACGTTCCCCTTTGTTGGTAGGCCAAGATCTTTTGTCATGATCTGAGCATCATCGCCAAAATCTAAAGAAAATTCATTTCCTTCACCTAGCTCAGTTTCTTTATCATACCACTGTAATCTTAATCTTAATCCCATAATAAGCCTCATAAATAAGATTTAATATTTCTACCTTTTACGGCAGGTTTCAAAATTTCACCAGTTTTATAATCAATGGAGCCGAGATGCTCGCCGTCACTAGCTCTGTATTCTTCGAGTTCGCCATGCTGAGAATCCCATTCATATATTCTTCGTCCTTTCGAATCAACCCATCTTGCCCTTTTACCACTACCACCTTGTTTGGGCGTTTTCGCTTTCACCTCTCTTAAACCACTTAATCCTGTAATTTCGCTGGTTTTTGGTGCTTGCTGATAATCATGTCCATCTTCAGGTAATCCACTGCGACGTTTCCCGCTGAGATAGACATAAATCGGCGGCACCCCGCCTACCGGTAGAATCAGAATATAATCCGCAAACGTCTTTTCTTCCGGTGTCGGGCTGGTCGTCACACCAATCCCCGTATCCTCCGGCAGCGGATCAACCACAACCGGGTTCGGTATCCGTACCGGGTTGTGGTTGCCCGTATCCCACGGCTTACTCTCTCCGGTGCGGTCCGGTGTCCAGATGAGGGTGATACCCGGGTCTTCTTCGGTGGTAAAGGTGTACGCCTGGCGTTGGCTATCCCACTCCATCCTGCGAACGCGCACGCTGTCCTTGCCCGGCGGCGTATGCCAGCCGCGCGGTGTCGGGTTGCCGCTGGTGTCGTTCTCCCAGGTGAAGCGAACGCGGGTAGGGGCTTCCCGCATTTGTTCGGCGCGCATCCGATCGATAAAATCCTGCTCGCCGTCGTTCAGCTTGCCGGGATACATCCCTATCAGCAGCCCTGCGACAGGTGCACCAAGGCCTCCCGTGGCTATCTCGCCAAGTGCAGCGCCGCGCACGGCCCATGTGCCGGAAATGACAGTACGCCCGCCAACCAGTACGAGTTCGCTGGCATCGGCTATCGCGTTCCGCGCGGTCCAGGCCCTTTCTTCGGCTGCAACGGCAGCCTGATAGTCCATCTCCTCGTGATGCCCATTCCACCAAAGATAAAGCGCGCTGCGTTGCTTCGGCTTTGGGAGCGCCTTACGCTTTGCCGCCTGAGCGTGCTGCGCGGCGTCGTTGGGTATGGCCTGGTAAAATGCCATCTCGGCGAAGTTGGTGTGTGGCTCACTTCCGGTGCCTGCATCGTTACAGCCTTCACCGCGCAGGCAGGATTTCGCAAAGACCCGGTTGCGATCGCGTTCTTCTGCTTGTCGCAGCGCTTCGGCCTCTTCCTCTTTTCGGCGTGCTGCGAGCATGGCCTGATGCTTTTCCTGTGCGATCTGTTCAGGAGAGGGACCGGATCCTAGCCACTCTCCCGATGGGGCAATCACGCGGTTGGTTCCGTGCGGGCAGCCACAAATGACGAGAGAACCATCGACGGCTGAGGATTGCCCCATCCAGTTGACGCGTGGCTCACCGTTGGCAATCACGCCCTGTTTGCCGCATTTAGGGCATGCCGTGGTTTTATCCCCAACACGAACGATGCCGCGACCGTGCTCGGTGCAGTTGGGCAGAGTGGTGCAGCATATTGCGCCTGTGGTTGTTCTGTCGCCGTGCAGAGCCTGACCGCGTCCATGGTTATCGGAACGGTAGCCCATGGCCTATTCTCCGGGCCAGGTTAAGAAGTCCTCTTGAGGTGGAATACCTTCGCGGGTGACCAGATAAATACTGCCGAGCGGTGTGCTGATAATCTCGTCATCGTTATCAAGGAGGCTACCTACAAGGGCAACGCCGTGTCCTTTCCACGTAAAAGCGGTTCCTGATGAGGTCATAATCTTGGCGAGCGTTCCATCCGGATAGGCCACACAGTCTCCTTCGACAATCAGGCTGGTGTAACTGCCATCGTCTATGAGCACTGTGGTTTCGCGATCGACGGGAAGAACCACGCCGCCCATTCGGGTCTGGCTGCCAGCCGTGGCGATCCGCCAGATGGCGGTGACGGGATGTTGTCGATGAAAGGCTTCCTGTTCGGCAATGATGGCGCGCGCGTCATCAGGCATGGCGGCCAGTTCTTCAACGGAAAACGGCGAACGATCTATTTCCGCTTTTAACTCAGCGGTAAATTCATTGGTATAAAACTGCATGACAATTCCTTGTTGGGGCAGAAGAGTAAATGCAGCAATGCTAGGTTTTAGACTGTATGGCGAATATACATAAAGTGGTTATTAAACCGGGCTAAAATCCGAAATAAATATCCAGATTGATATTAGTCATCTTTTAAAGAAGCGATAGTAATGGTTCCTGTTAATTATAAATGTAATATTCGCTGAATTGCCGGTAAATAATATTATGAAGCGCATGTATTATTTGAATACATACGCTGCATGACGTTATTTCAAAACACCGGCACCCCCAGCCCAACCTTCACCTCCCTCAACGTCTCCTGCGTCACCCCCTGCGCCCGTTCCGTCCCGCGCTTCAGCATCGCCATCAGCTCGCCCTTATCCTGAATGTACATCGCCCTCCGTTCCCGCATCGGCGCAATCAGCTCCTGCAAACACCCCTCCAGCTCGTTCTTGCAAACCCGGTCGCCCAGCCCGCCCGCCTGATAGTGCGCCTTCATCGTCGCCACTTTCTCCTTGTCCGGATGAAACGCGTCCAGGTAGGTAAACACCACGTTCCCCTCAATCTGCCCCGGGTCGCTCACCTTCAGATGGTTCGGGTCGGTGTACATCGCGCTGACCGCACGGTGAATGGTCTCTTCGCTGGCCGAAAGGTGCAGCGTGTTGCCCAGCGATTTCGACATCTTGGCGCTGCCGTCGATGCCGGGCAGGCGGCTGGTGTCGCTCAGCATCGCCTTGCAGTGGCGCAGCACCGGGGCGGGCAGCAGGCTGTTCATCTTGTGCACAATCTCGTTGGTCTGCTCAATCATCGGCAGCTGGTCGTCGCCGACGGGCACGCACTCGGCCTTAAACGCGGTGATGTCCGCCGCCTGGCTGATGGGGTAGGCCATAAACCCGACCGGCAGCGAGCGGGCAAAGCCCTTCTGCGCAATCTCGTTTTTCACCGTCGGGTTACGCTCCACGCGGGCGACGGTGACGATGTTCATATACAGCATCGTCAGCTCGGCGAGGGCGGGCAGGGCGGACTGCAGGCAGATCGTGGTCAGGTTCGGGTCGATGCCGGCGGCGAGGTAGTCGGCCAGTACTTCGGGGATGTTGTCGCGGATCTTCTGCGGGTTGCTGCCGTTGTCGGTCAGCCCCTGCAGGTCGGCAATCAGCACAAACTGGTTGTGCGTTTGCTGGAGCGCCACGCGCTGACGCAGCGATCCGACGAAGTGGCCAAGGTGCAGCGGGCCGGTTGGGCGGTCGCCGGTGAGGATGGTGGGTGCGTTCATAAAGACTCCTTAATGTGCAGTTGCCGAAAGGGGTCTTAAAAATGTGAAAGCCGCCTTTCGGCGGCTATCTGAAAATGGGGAAAACTACTCCGTGCCGCCTTTAAGAAGGCAGCCACCAGCGGTTTACGGTGAGCACGGCGTGGTTTATGTTCATCTCTTTACCGTACCACGTCCGGCGCGAAAAACAAAAGGGCACGTCATGCTGCAATCACTCAACCATCTGACCCTCGCGGTCAGCGACCTGCAAAAAAGCGTCACCTTCTGGCACGAGCTGCTGGGGCTTGCGCTGCACGCCCGTTGGAATACCGGGGCCTACCTCACCTGCGGCGATCTGTGGGTCTGCCTGTCGTACGACGAGGCGCGCCAGTACGTGTCGCCGCAGGAGAGCGACTACACCCATTACGCGTTTACCGTAGCGGAAGAGGACTTTGAACCGTTCTCGCAAAGGCTTGAGCAGGCGGGCGTCACCGTCTGGAAGCAGAACAAAAGCGAGGGGGCATCGTTCTATTTTCTCGACCCGGACGGGCACAAGCTGGAGCTGCACGTCGGCAGCCTCGCCGCGCGGCTGGCGGCGTGTCGCGAGAAGCCCTACGCGGGCATGGTGTTTACCTCAGACGAGGCTTGAGGCGCGCACCTTCAGCCTGCCCGCCAGCGTCACGTGCGTGGCGGCATCTTCCTGATTGCACAGGTACTCCACCGCCAGCCGTCCCAGCTCGCTGTAAGGCAACTGGATGCTGGTCAGCGGCGGGGTGAGCTGCTCGGAAATCTTCTGGTCGTCGTAGCCCGCCAGCAGCATGTCCTGCGGGATGCGCACGCCGTTCACCGCCAGCGCCTGATAGCAGCCGATCGCCAGCCAGTCGCTGGCGCAGAAGATGGCGTCCGGGCGCTCGGCCAGTTCCAGCAGGGAGGTGGTGGCGGTAAAAGACTCGCTGAACTGCCAGTTGGTCTGGCGCACCAGTCCGTCGTCGCACGCGAGTCCGGCCTGCTGCAGCGCCGCCCGGTAGCCCGCCAGACGCTGGCGCGAGGCCTCCATCCAGCTCTCCCCGGTGATGTGGGCGATGCGCGTGGCCCCGCAGGCGATGAGATGTTTAGTCACCTGAAAAGCGTTGGCGTAGTCGTCCGGGATAAACGACGGCAGCAGCGGGGAGCCGGGGTCGCGCTGGTTGAGCAGCACCAGCGGGATGCGGGTGCAGTCCTGGAAGGCCGTCATGTCCACCAGCGTGGTGACCGGGGACGCGAGAATAATCCCGATGCAGTTGCGCTTCTCCAGCTGGCGGATGATGTTCAGGGCCAGCTCGATATCGTCGCCGTAGTCGTAGACGGTGAGCAGGGTCTCGTTGCGCCACGCGGCTTCCCGCGCCTGGCTGATGGCGTCGATAAACGGGTCGAAGCTCTGCATGGAGCTGACCAGCAGGGCGATCTCTTCCTGGTTGCGCGGGGCGTGAACGGCGGGGAGGCGGTCGTAGCCGAGTTCGGTAGCGACGCCAATCACCCGCTGGCGGGTGTCGTCGCTGAGCTTGATGTTGCGGGACTGGTTAAGCACCAGCGATACCGTCGCCTGCGACACGCCCGCAGCCCGCGCAATATCGTTCATCGTCACTTTCGTTTTTCGCTTCATCCGTCCTCTCCCTTTCGCGACTTCGCATCATACCCTAACCGCACGCTTTAGCGCCGTCGATCACGTTTCTCATTCATCGAAGCGTGAACTTTGTGAGGGGCATCGCTTTTCTCAACGCCGTGATTTGCGCATTTATCCCGCAACTAATATTTATTAGCTAAACATTATCAGTAAGAGGACGCGTAATGAAAGAGCAGTGGAGCAGGGAGCAGGCACAGGCGTGGTATCAGCAAAAAGGCTGGCTGTGCGGGTTTAACTATCTGCCGTCGACGGCGGTGAACTGGACCGATATCTGGCAGGAAGAGACCTTCGATGCCGCCACCATCGAGCGCGAGTTGGGCTGGGCGGCGGACGCGGGCTATAACACCCTGCGCATCAACCTGCCGTTTATCGTCTGGGAGCACGATCGCGACGGGCTGATGGCACGCATCGACCGCTTTTTGACGATTGCCGACGGTCGCGGGTTCAGCACCATGCTGACCCTGATGGACGACTGCGGCTTCTCCGGCGACGAGCCGTACCTCGGCCCGCAAAAGCCGCCCGTGCCGGGCAAGCACAACAGCCAGGCGGCGGCGAGCCCGGGGCGCGACAAGGTGTGCGATCCGGACTGCTGGCCGCAGATTGAGTGCTATATCCGCGACGTTGTGCGCCAGTTCCGCGAGGATAAGCGCGTGCTGCTGTGGGATCTCTATAACGAGCCGGGCAACCGCGGCATTTTCGCGACCGGCACGCAGGAGGTGCAGTACGACGCGAAGCTGGAGACCTGCGCGCACGAGTTGATGAAGCTGGCGTTCCAGTGGGTGCGCGAAGAAGATCCAACCCAGCCGCTCACCGTCTGCGCGTGGCGTCTGCCGCCGGAAGAGGAGGGCGAGACGTTCTTTCAGCATCCGCTGGATCAGACCGCGCTGGCGCTCTCGGACGTGGTGAGCTTCCACGCCTACACCCACACCGGGCGCATGACGGCGATTATCCAGCAGCTGCAGGAACTCGCTCGCCCGCTGTTCTGCACCGAATGGCTGGCGCGCCACGTCGGCAGCACTGTCGAAGAGCAGCTTCCGCTGATGTACGCGGCGAAGGTCGCGCCGTACCAGTGGGGGCTGGTGCGCGGCAAAACCCAGACGTGGCTGCCGTGGCCGGTGGTGATGAAGGAGTCCACGGACTACTGCCGCCTCTGGTTCCACGACGTGTTCGAGGAGAACGGCATTCCGTTCTCGCGCCGTGAAATCGCCCTGATGCAGCAGCTGCGCAAGATCGCCCCGAAGGCACAAGGCTAATAATATCGACCCGGCGGCCGACCGCCGGGCAACCAGGCAGGCATATATCAATGGCAACGACAATGAAAATACCGTCTCGCGAGTTGTGGTCTTATTTTGGCTATGGTTTAGGTCAGTGTTTTAGCTTTGGTTTAGTGGGTTCGTTTATTAACTATTTTTACACCGACGTGCTGGGGATCTCGGCACTGGCGGCCAGTACCATCTTCCTGATTGCCCGCGCGTGGGACGCGGTTCACGATCCGCTGTTTGCCAGCATTATGGACACCATTAACAGCCGGTTCGGCAAATTTCGCCACTTTTTGCTGATCGCGCCGCTGCTGATCACCGGCGTCACGCTGCTGTCGTTCTATAAAATCGAAGCGGACATGACCACCAAAATCCTCTACGCCGGGGTGACCTACATCCTGTGGGGGACGCTGTACGCCATCTCTGATATCCCGTTCTGGTCGATGTCGTCGGTGATGACCAACGACTCCGCCCAGCGCACCCGCGCGGTGACGGCGGCGATGCTCGGGGTGAACGCGGGCATTGCCTGCGCCAACATCTTCTTCCCGAAGCTGGCGGCGTTCTTCGCCCAGTACAGCAACGATAAAGGCTACTTTATGGCGGCGCTGGTGATGATGCTGGTGGGCCTGCCGCTGATGCTCAACGGCTTTATGCAGATCAAAGAGCGCGTGCCGCCGAGCCCGGAAAAGGTGACCATCCGCGACACCTTCCACAATCTGCGCCAGAACAAGCCGCTGTTTATCGTCCTACTGTCGTTCTTTTTCTGTGTGTTCCACAACGTGGCGGGCGGGCTGTATATCTACTTCTTTATCAATAACCTGGGCGACGGCAGCCTGCAGATGGCGATTGGCGTAATGGGGATTGTGGCGGCGGTGCTGTGCCTGGTCGCCCCGATGCTGACGCGCCGGATGCAGAAGCGGAAGCTGTTTATGATCCTCTGCGGGCTGGACGTGGCGGTGCGTGTGGTGATGTGGTTTGTCGGGTATCAGCAGGTGACGATGCTGTTTATTCTGCTCGGCCTGAGCACGCTGTTCGTGATGATGACCAACATCCTCACCTCGTCGATGATTGCCGACACCATCGAGTACGCGGAGTACCACACTCACAAGCGCTGCGCGGCGATCACCTTCTCCGGGCAGACTTTTACCGGCAAGATGTCGGTGGCGGTGGGCGGCGGGTTAATCGGCGTGTTCCTGACGATGATCGGCTACGTGCCGCAGGCGCAAATTCAGAGCGAAGGCGTGCTGTCGGGGCTGTTCTTCGGGGTTTGTTTGTTACCGGCGATTGGGTCGGTGATCCGCATCGTGTTTATGTCGCGCTTTACCTTTACCGAGGAGAAGCATGCGGAGATTTGTCGGCTGCTGGCGGAGCGGAACGCGTCTGCGAAAGCGCCGGGTGGCGGCTGCGCCTTACCCGGCCTACAGGACCAACCCTTGTAGGCCTGATAAGCGAAGCGCCATCAGGCTTCGCGTAATGACTTACAGCGACTTCACAAACGCCAGCAGATCTTCGTTGAGCTGGTCCTGGTGGGTCAGCGCGAAGCCGTGCGGCGCGTTGTCGTACACCTTCAGCGTGGCGTTTTTGATCATCTCTGCCGCCAGCTTGCCGGTGCTTTCAAACGGCACGATCTGGTCGTTACTGCCGTGGATCACCAGCGTCGGCACGTCGATTTTCGCCATATCCGGGCGGAAGTCGGTTTCGCCGAACGCGGTCACGCAGTCGATGGTGCCCTTCAGCGACGCCAGCAGGGCGATGTTCAGCGTTTGGGTCAGGGCTCCGGCAGAGACGGTCTGCCCGGCGTTGATGCCGTAGAACGGCGTTGCGAAGTCGCTGATGAACTGAGCGCGATCTTTACGCAGCCCGTCGCGAATGCCGTCGAACACGCTCTGATCGACACCCTGCGGGAAGGAGTCGGATTTGCCGAAGATCGGCGTCACCGCGCCCAGCAGCGCCAGACCGGCGACGCGCGCGCTGCCGTAGTTGTTGATGTAGCGGGTTACGTCGCCGCCGCCCATGGAGAAGCCCACCAGCGTCACGTCCTGCAGGTCAAGGGTGGTAATCAGGTCGTTAATGTCGGACGCAAAGGTGTCGTAGTCGTAGCCGTTCCACGGCTGATCCGAGCGGCCAAACCCGCGACGGTCAAAGGCGATGGCGCGGAAGCCGCGTTCGGCCAGATAGTTCAGCTGGCTGTCCCACATGTCGCCGTCCAGCGGCCAGCCGTGGCTGAAAAGAACCGGTTTGCCCGCGCCGCAATCTTTGTAGTAAATCTGCGTGCCGTCTTTTGCCTTAAACGTTGCCATAGTGTGTTCCTGTGCAGGTGATGATTATGGTTATACCGGCGCGACCAGGTAGCGAATAGCCGGTGATGTTGTGCCCTGATGAAAAGCCAGAACGCGGCTCTGCAGCAGGAGGTCATTCATGGTGTGGCGCTCCTGCTGGCGCAGATGCTCAATCCAGGAGCCCATCAGGAAGGTCTCGATAAACAGGCCGGGGCGCTCAATATCCTCGTACACCGCCCAGCTCATCGCCCCGGCGCGGCGTCGCACCCGGCGCAGCTCGTGTACCGCCTCCAGGAAGGCCTTCGCGTTGTGCGGGTCGATGATGTACTCGTGCGAGACCAGCACCGGGCCGCGCTCGTTCGGCAGGTCAATCTCCACGCCGTCCAGCGGCTGGCCGCTGAGGTCGAGGTTCAGGTCCGGATCTTTGCCCAGCTTCCAGCGGAACACCGTCGCGCTTGCCAGCACCATCCCCAGCGTGGCGACCACCAGCGAGGTCGGCGTGCCGAACCGGGAGGCGATCTGCCCCCAGATGGCGCTGCCGGTGGTCATCGAGCCGAAGAACACCGTCAGATAGACCGCCAGCGCGCGGGCCTTCACCCAGCGGGCGGCGCTGCGCTGCGCGCCGAGGTTGAGGGTCGACAGCACCGCAATCCACGCGAAGCCGGTGAAGAACTCAAACAGGTTGAGCAGCCAGACGTGGCGCACGAACGCCAGCGCCAGCATGGTGAGGGCAAACGTCAGGCTGGCGGCCACCATCAGACGGTCGGCGTTCAGCCGCTGGCGCAGGCGCGGCAGCAGGATCGCCCCGGCAATCGCCCCCAGGCCAATGCACGCCAGCATCACGCCATAGCCCGCCGGGCCTAAGCCCAGCTCGCGGCGCGCCACCAGCGGCAGCAGCGCCCAGCCCGCGCTGCCGAAAACGAAGAAGGCCACGGTGCGCACCAGCACGTTGCGCAGCACCGGCGCGGCGTGCACGTAGCGAATGCCGGAGCGCACCGCCGAGAAGAAGTGCTCTGGCGGCAGACGCTGAATGGACGGGGCCGGACGCCAGCGCCACAGCACCCACGCCACGCCCACCACGGACAGCGCGTTGAGGGCAAACACCATCCACGGCCCGGCGAGCGACAGCAGAAAACCGCCCAGCGCGGGGCCAATCGCCCGGCTGATGTTCACCCCGAGCGAGTTCAGCGCCACGGCGGCACCCAGCTCCGGCTTGCTCACCAGATCGGGCACCACGGCCTGGAACGGCGGCGAGCTCATCGCCGCGCCCACGCTCAGCAGAAACGTCGCCACCAGCAGAACGGTGGGGGTGACGTGTCCGGTGAAGGAGAGCACCGTCAACCCGGCGGCGGCGATGAACACCCACAGCTGGGAGAAGAGCAGGTATTTACGTCGGTCGACGATGTCCGCCATCACCCCGGACGGCAGGGCGAAGAGGAACATCGGCAGGCTGCTTGCCGCCTGCACCAGCGCGATATCCAAAGGATCGGCGCTCAGAGTCAGCATGCTCCAGTTGATGCCGACGTCGCTCATCCATGAGCCGACGTTAGAGACCACCGTGGCGATCCACAGCATGCGGAACACCGGCTGGCTCAGCGGCTGCCAGGGCGAAACCGTCGATGCGGGCGTCGTCTCGACGTGTGCGTCGCGAACGTCGTTAACCTGGGTCATGCGAATCTCTCCGTTACCTTACGCTGCAGCCGCCACTGGCCCGGCCCGGTGAGGGCAAGGGTGGTGAAGATAATCAGCAGCAGCCAGCCAAACTGCCCTTCGGCAATCGACCAGTTCGGGTGGACCGCCAGCATCGCCACCAGCAGCACGGCGATAATCGGCAGGCACGCCAGGCGGGTGTAAACCCCCGCAATGATAAACAGCGGGCAGACCACCTCGGCGACAATCGCCGGGATCAGGCTCGCCCAGGGCCCGAAGCCGAACGGATCCTCAATGCGCGTCAGCTCTTCGCTGAAGTGCAGCACCTTCGGCAGACCGTGCACGTACAGCAGCAGCAGGCTGCCGGTCAGGCGCAGGAAGAATAGCCCCAGGTCGATCCGGGGTGGGGTAAAGGTGTTTTTCATCAGAATGCAAAGCAGCTGCAGCCCAGCGCCCCCCAGAAAGCGTTATCGTCGGACACCGGCATCTCTGACGTGCGGGCGAAATCATGCTGGTGGCTGTGAACCCCGCACGGGCCGCTGCAGTGGTGGACGGCGCTCATGCCGACGCGGGCGGCCTGCGGCGGCGCGCTGCGGTAGTGGCCCGGCACCTTGACCACCGGGGACCACTCGGGCAGAACCGGAATGGCAGGTGGCGCGAGCGGGCCAAAGCTGCCTGCGGCGTAAACGATATCGCCGTTGACCACCGTCAGGACGGACTCGATGCCCTTGATCTCCTCTTCCGGCACGCGGAAGTAGTCTTTGCTGAGCACCGCCAGGTCGGCAAGCTGGCCGACCTTGATCTGCCCCTTCTGGTTCTGCTCGCTGGAGAACCACGCGCTGCCCTGGGTCCAGAGCATCAGGGCGGTATCGCGGTCCAGACGGGCGCTGTGATCGTACATCTGCATCCCGCCGACGGTGCGGCCGGAGACCAGCCAGTAGAGCGCGGTCCACGGGTTGTAGCTCGCCACGCGGGTGGCATCCGTCCCCAAGCCCACCGGCACGCCGGTCTCGAGCATTTTCGCCACCGGCGGCGTGTGGCGGGTGGCTTCGATGCCGTAGCGCTCGGCGAAGTATTCGCCCTGGAAGGCCATGCGGTGCTGGACGGCAATGCCGCCGCCCAGTTCTTTGATGCGGTCGATGTTGGCCTGGGTAACGGTTTCCGCATGGTCGAAGAACCAGTGCAGGCCGTTGAACGGAATGTCGCGGTTCACCTTCTCGAACACGTCCAGCATGCGGCTGATGGATTCGTTGTAGGTGGCGTGCAGGCGGAACGGCCAGCGGTGCTCCACCAGATGGCGCACCACGCGCTCCAGCTCGTCCTCCATGCCCGGCGCGAGGTCCGGGCGCGGCTCGAGGAAATCTTCAAAATCGGCGGCGGAGAAGACCAGCATCTCGCCCGCGCCGTTGTGGCGGAAGAAGTCGCTGCCCTGGCCCGGCGTGAGCATGTCGGTCCATTTTTCAAAGTCTTCCAGCTCGTGGCCCGGACGCTGGGTAAACAGGTTGTAGGCGATGCGGATGGTCATCTGCTTTTTCTCGTGCAGCTCGGCAATCACCTCGTAATCTTCCGGGTAGTTCTGAAAGCCGCCGCCCGCGTCGATGGCGCTGGTCAGCCCCAGACGGTTCAGCTCGCGCATGAACTGGCGCGTGGAGTTGACCTGCTGCTCCAGCGGCAGCTTCGGCCCTTTGGCCAGCGTGGCGTAGAGGATCATGGCGTTCGGACGGGCAATCAGCATCCCGGTCGGGTTGCCGTTGGCGTCGCGCTGGATCTCCCCGCCCGGCGGGTTTGGCGTGTCTTTGGTGTAGCCGACCACCTTCAGCGCGGCGCGGTTGAGCAGGGCGCGGTCGTACAGGTGCAGGATGAAGACCGGGGTGTCCGGCGCGGCGTCGTTGATTTCATCGAGGGTCGGCATGCGGCGCTCGGCAAACTGGAACTCGGTCCAGCCGCCCACCACGCGCACCCACTGGGGCGACGGCGTGCGCAGGGCCTGCTCTTTCAGCATCCGCAGGGCGTCGGCCAGCGACGGTACGCCTTCCCAGCGCAGCTCGAGGTTGTAGTTCAGCCCGCCGCGGATCAGGTGCAGGTGCGAGTCGTTCAGGCCGGGGATGGCGGTGTGGCCTTTCAAATCCACCACCTTGGTGCCGTCGCAGTGGTGTTGCATCACCTCGGCGACGGTACCCACTTCCAGAAATTTTCCGTCGCGCACGGCAACGGCTTCAGCGACGGGGTTCTCGCGATCGACGGTGTGAAACTGGCCGTTAACCAGAATGAGATCGGCTTTACCGAGGGTAACCATAAACTGCTCCTGACTGAGAGGGGAATGGTCAGGATTATGGGAACCGGTTTCGGCAAAGATCCAGTTATACAATAGGATAGGTATACCAAAGTATAACTATACCTAAGGTTAACTATACGAAGAGATAATTACGCCCAGGGACGGAAAACCGCAGGATGAGGGGGATTTTATCGTCGCGGCGCTCGCGGCGATTTCACCCTTAACCACTGGAAAATGCTATGACCTCTTCAAAGCTCGAAGTGTTAACCCCTGCGAACTGTCAGATCATCTTTATCGATCACCAGCCTCAGATGGCGTTTGGCGTGCAGTCTATTGACCGTCAGGTGCTGAAAAACAACACCGTGGCGCTGGCGAAAGCGGCCAAAGTGTTCAACATCCCGACCATCATCACCACCGTTGAGACCGAAAGCTTCTCCGGTAACACCTATCCGGAGCTGCTGGACGTGTTCCCGGGTCAGGACATCCTGGAGCGTACCTCCATGAACTCCTGGGACGACCAGAAGGTGCGCGACGCGCTGAAGGCTAACGGCAAGAAGAAGGTGGTGGTGGCCGGCCTGTGGACCGAAGTGTGCAACAACAGCTTTGCCCTGTGCGCGATGCTGGAAGGCGACTACGAAATTTATATGGTGGCTGACGCGTCCGGCGGCACCTCCAAAGAAGCCCACGACTACGCGATGCAGCGCATGATCCAGGCGGGCGTGATCCCGGTGACCTGGCAGCAGGTGATGCTGGAGTGGCAGCGCGACTGGGCGCGTAAAGAGACCTACACCGCGGTGATGGATATCGTGCGCGAGCACTCCGGCGCGTACGGCATGGGCGTCGATTACGCCTACACCATGGTGCACAAAGCGCCGTCTCGCCAGAAGAGCGAGCACCGCACCTTAGCGCCGGTCCCGGCTCGCTAAGTTCCGCTGGCGGGCTGGTCCCTCATCCGGCTCGCCGCTGCCTCTTTCTCTGGAGTTCACAATGAGTACTGGGCTGATATCCCTTGCCGCAGGCGTGTTGATTGGCCTGATGTATGCCGTGCTGAAGGTGCGCTCCCCCGCGCCGCCCGCGCTGGCGCTGATTGGCCTGCTCGGGATGCTGGCGGGTGAGCAGGCAACGCGCCATCTGTTATCCCGCGACGCTGCCCCTCCTACTCAGGCGACCGTTCCGCAGGCCAACTCGCAGACGGGAGCGTCGTCATGAAAGCATGGATAATTTCGCTGGTGTGCGGCGTGGTTGCTGGGGTAATTTACGCTCTGCTCGACGTCCATTCCCCGGCACCGCCGGTTGTCGCCCTGCTTGGCCTGTTTGGCATGCTGGTGGGCGAACAGCTCATCCCGGTGGGACGGCGTTTACTGAGTCGCGAACCGCTTACCCTCGCCTGGTTTCGTCACGAATGCGTACCGAAAATCAGCGGCACGGCGCCTCCTGCGCCC
This sequence comes from Enterobacter asburiae, assembly GCF_024599655.1. NCBI lineage: Bacteria > Pseudomonadati > Pseudomonadota > Gammaproteobacteria > Enterobacterales > Enterobacteriaceae > Enterobacter > Enterobacter asburiae. Next base: position 4,287,000 of record NZ_CP102247.1, on the reverse strand, counting down.
GCGAAGGACGATCGCGACGTTTAATGATTTACCAGAGGAAAGACAGCATGACGCTGCCGTGGCGCATTGCCATCATTGATGACGAACGTTCCGTCCGCAGCGGGTTGAGTAATCTCCTGGAGTCGGAGGGCTATGCCGCCGATACGTTTGATTCGGCAGAGGTATTTCTCAGCCATCCGCTCGCCCTGTCCGGCGCGGCGCTGGTGATCGCCGATATCAAGCTGCGGGGCATGAGCGGCCTGGAGCTGTTTGAGAAGCTCCGGCTGCTGGCCGTACCGCCTCCGCCCGTAATCTTTATCTCCGGTCATGCTGATGAAAATATGCAGCGGTACGCTCTTAATCTGGGCGCCGCTGCATTTTTGCGTAAGCCTATTAACATCGATATTCTGCTGGATCATATTCAGCGGGAGATGGCCCGCCGACAATAAGGATCGCGGATGAACGAACACGAGCAGCCTGCATTCTGGCCCGCCCAGGGGAATCTTCACCAGGGGCGGGTTTTTGTCCTTAAAGAGGATGTGATTTTTACCGTGCTGGCGCAGGAGGGCGGTATCGCCTGGATGCACGCGCGACATCCCCATTCTGGCGGCTCGTTCATTATCGCCACCGCGGTGAGCGACGAAGAGGAAGAGCGGGCCACCCGGCTGCTCAAAAACGAGTTTGCGCTGCGCGACGCGCTGCAGGACAGCTGGGCCATCCGCGCCGTTGCCTCCACCCAGTACCGGGGGCGCTTCGCGCTGGTGTATGCCCCGTTTGCGTTTGAGCTGCTGGCGCGGCGCGCGGGCAGGGCGATCTCGGGGATCGCGCGCTTTATCGAGATGGCGATCCAGATCTGCGCTCCCCTGCGCCAGATGCATCTGCAAAACCTGATCCACGGCGATATCAAGCCCGGCAGTATTTTTGTTCATCACGATGCCACCTGCCGTCTGGGCAGCTTTGGCCTTTCCAGCAGTCTCTCCGATGCCGTCACCCAGGCCCGGCTTGCCGTTTCAGGCGGTACGCCCGCGTATATGTCGCCGGAGCACACCACCCGCACCCAGCGCCCCGTCGACGGCCGCAGCGATCTCTACAGCCTCGGCATGGTGCTGTATGAGCTCCTGACCGGACGCCTGCCGTTTGAGCTGGGGGAGGACGAACAGACCAACTGGGCGCACTACCATATTGCCTCCGCGCCGCTGGCCCCGGACGCGATCCGCCCGGACGTGCCGGAAATGCTGTCGACCATCATTCTGAAGCTGCTGGAAAAGCACCCCGATAACCGCTACCAGACGGTCGACGGGCTGATTGCCGACCTCCGCCGCTGCCAGGCGACGCTGACCTGCGAGGGCGAGATCGTCGCCTTTACCCCCGGCCAGCAGGACCGCACCCCGGCGATCCATCTGGCGGACTCCCTGTTCGCGACGCATCCGCAGGCGAACGACGTCATTGCCGCGTTTGAGCGGGTGGGGCAGAGCCTGGCGCCGGAGCTGGTGACGATCGGCGGGCCGTCGGGGATCGGCAAATCCTCAATTATCGCGACGGCGCTCAAAACGCTGCAGCAGCGTACGGTGCTGCTGGCGGTGGGCAAAGTCGACCAGTTTTCACCGTCGCTGCCCTACGGCGTATTAAGCTCCGCGTTCCGCACCCTGACGCTGCACCTGTTGGGGCTGCCCGCAGAGGACGTGGCGAAGTGGAAAATCCGCCTGTCTCGCGCCCTGGAGGGGCACGAGGCGCTGGCCGTCAGCCTGGTGCCCGAGCTGGGCCTGCTGCTGGAGAGCAAGCCGCGCTTCTCGGCGGATACGTTTTCCATTGATGCCCGGGCGCGCTTCAGCCATATGGTGCTGGCGCTGGTAAAAACCTTTGCTTCTCAGGGCTGTCCGCTGGTGCTGGTGCTCGACGATCTCCAGTGGAGCGACGCCGCCAGCCTGCACACCCTCAAATATCTGCTGATGAACTGCGGCGCTGTTCCGCTGCTGGTGGTCGCGGCCCACCGGGATATCAGCGCTGTGTCCGACGCCGCCCTGCAGGCGCTGCTGGCGAGCCTGCCGGAAGCGGCGCAAAACGCGAGCGAGATTGTCCCGCAGGCGCTTTCCGTAAAAGCGGTGGCGCGCTGGCTGGCGACGGTATTTCGCACCCGCAGCGCGGCGACGACCGACCTCGCCACGCTGATCCACGAGAAGACGGGCGGCAACCCGCTCTTTGTGCACGAGTTTTTCCGCCGCATCGTCGATGACGGCCTGGTGGTGCACAACAAATATCAGGACAAGTGGCACTACGATCTGCAGGCGATCCGCGCCAGGCATTACACCGAAAACGTCGTCACCCTGGTGCTGGAGCAGCTTGAAGAGCTGCCCGACGAGACGCGTCGCCTGCTGGGCAGCATCGCCTGCCTCGGCGGCACGGGCGAGATGGAGATGATCTGCCGCGTGGTTGGCCTGTCGATGGCGGAAATGCGCTATGCGCTGCACCCGGCGGTGATGGCCCAGCTCATCGTGCTGACGGAAAAAAAGTACGCCTTCACCCACGACCGGGTGCAGGAGGCGGCCTTTGCGCTGCTCGAACGGCATGAGAAAAGCCATATTCACCTGACGACCGCCAGCCTGCTGGCCGACGCCGCGCGTCAGGCGGCGGGGAACGAGCTGCTGTTCCGCGCCGTTCACCACGTCACGGCCGCGCTGGACAGCATCCAGCCCGCGCCGCAGCGGCAGATGTTCCGCGAGCTGAGCCTGCTGGCCGCGCGACGCGCGAAGCGTTCGGGGGATTATCTTTCGGCGCTCGGCTATATCCAGACCGCCAGAGCGCTGGGCAACGCCGGGACGGTGTCGGACTTTATGCTCGATATCGAAGAGGCGGGCTGCGAGTTTGCGCTGGGGCACCTGGAGCGAACCCGCGAGCTGTGTGACGCCATTCTCGGCTGCCCCGGCGGGCTGACCGAAAAGGCGCTGGCGGCCAACCTGCTGGTGGAGGTGTACATTCGCCAGTCGGACAGCCGTCTGGCGCTGGAGGCGGCGCTCTGCTGGCTGGGGATTTTCGGGATCCAGATTAGCCGCTATCCGGAAGATGCCGACTGCGACGAGGCCTGGGCGCTGTTTTGCAACCGCACGGCCGACGCGCCGCAAAGCCGCTATGCTCAGCTTTCGCGGATGGATAACCCGGAAACCGAAGCGGTGATGAACCTGCTCTACAGCGCTAGCATCTGCGCCAGCTTCATCTGCCCGCGCCTGCACTTTTTGCTGCTCTGCCGCATGATGCACCTGACCCTCGACCACGGCATTACCGGCGCGTCCACCACGGCGATGGCCTGGTTTGGCGTGCTGATTGGCCACCGCTACGCCGAGTACCGCCTCGGGTTCCAGTACGGCACCCTGGCCCGCGAGCTGGTCAATCGCCACGGCTACGACGCGTTCGAAGCCAAAACCCTGTTGCCGCTCGACCAGCTCAGCGTCTGGACCCAGTCTTTATCGTTTACCATCGAGTGCGCGAAGGCCTGCTTCACCTCGGCGGTCACCCACGGGGATATGACGATGGCCTGCTTTGCGGCCTGCCACCAGGTGATTAACTTCCTCTCGCGGGGCGATCACCTGGACGGGGTGCTGACCAGCATCGATCGCGGCCTGGCGTTCGTGCGTAAAACCCACTTCCAGGACGTGGAAACCATTTTGATGGTCCAGCGCGGCTACGTTGAGTTTCTGCGCACGCCGGTCATCGGCACCTGGACCGCGTCGCAGGTGCTGCCGGAGGCGCTGCTTCCCGCGTCGCCGGAGCAGGCGCCGGAGAAGAATTCCACCATGCTGTTCTGGTACTGGCTCTATCGCGGCATGGCGCACTTTACCTGCGGCGAATATGCCGACGCGCAGGCGGATCTCGAGATGGCGGGCTGGTACGCGTGGTCTGCGCCGGGGCACATCCATCTGCTGGATTACCATCTCTACAGCGCCCTGGCGCTGTCGCGTCAGCTGACGCCGGAGACCTTCTCGGCGAATCACCGCCGCAGCATTCACGCCCACTACGACAAAATTGCCCTCTGGGCGCGCGTTAATCCCGGCACGTTTGCCGATAAAGAGGCGCTGATCTACGCCGAAATCGTGCGGCTGGACGGGATGAACAGCATTGCGCTCGAGCAGTATGAGAAGGCGGTCCGGCTCTCCCGCGAGGGCGGGTTTAACCCGATCAACGCCCTGGCCCACGAGCTGGCGGGGCGCTTTTCGCTGGCCTGCGGTTACCCGACCGCCTCGGACGCGCACTTCCGCGGCTCGATTGCCGCCTGGGGCCGCGCGGGCGCGCAGGCCAAGGTGCGCCAGCTGGAGCAGGATTTCCCGCACCTGCTGGCCTCCGGGCAGGCCAGCGCCTACGACACGGTGGCGTTCGCCCAGAACGAGACGATCCGCGATCTGCAAAGCGTGATCAAAGCCTCCCGCGCGCTGTCGGAAGAGATTAACCTTGAGCGCTTAATCGAAAACCTGATGACCATCCTGCTCGAACGCGCCGGGGCGCAGCGCGGCCTGCTGCTGCGCGTGAGCGAGAGCCTCATTCCGGAGATCGAGGCCAGCGCCTGGACCAGCACCGAGGGCGTGCGGGTGCGGATCCTGAAAGACGTGCCGACGGCGACCGACCTGCCGCTGTCGGTGCTGGCGGCGGTGATCCGCACCGGGCAGGAGATCCGCACCGGCAGGCCGGAGGAGTTCCATCCCTTCAGTCAGGATCCCTATCTGGTGACCTCGGGGGCGGCGGTGATGTGCGTCCCGATGTTCAAGCAGGCGCGGCTGGTGGGCGTGCTCTACCTGGAAAACCGCCTGATGCCGGAGGTTTTCACCGCCGAGCACTCGCGCGTGGTGAGCCTGCTGGGCGCGCAGGCCGCGGTATCCCTGGAGACGGCGCGGCTGTACGCCGAGCTGCTGGCGGAGAACATCCAGCGTCGGCGGGTGGAGAAAGAGCTGCGATCCAGCCAGACCTCGCTGATGCTCGGCGAGCAGATCAGCCACACCGGCAGCTGGCGCTGGGAGCTGGAGCAGGATCTGATGTTTGTCTCGGAAGAGTACGCCCGCATTCTCGGCCTGCCCGAGCGGCAAAAGATGATCTCCATGGCGGAGTTTTTGACTTTCGTTCATGAGGACGATTACGTCCGCATCAGCGCCATCGTCACCGAGAGCGTGCGCGACGGGCTCTCCATGCGCGCGGAGTTCCGCGTTAAGCGTACCGACGGCTCAACGCGCTACCTCCTCGGGATTGGCGATCCGGTAGGCGTGGGCAGCGAGGTGAACGAGTATTACGGCATTATCACCGACATCACCAGCCAGCGCGCTGCGGAGGATGCGATGCGGGTCGCGCAGGCGGATCTGGCGCGGGTCTCCCGGGCCACCACCGTCGGGCAGCTGACCTCCTCCATCGCCCATGAGATCAATCAGCCGCTGATGTCGATCGTCTCGAACGCCGGGGCGAGCCTGCGCTGGCTCAACCGCGAGCCCGCCCGGCTGGATAAAGTGCGCGAAGGGCTGGAGGAGATCGCCGCGGAAGGCGCGCGGGCGGGAGAGATCATTCGCAGCATCCAGTCCCTGACGCGCAAGCAGGATCCCACCTTCTCGCGCATCGACATGCACTACCTGATCCACCATATCATCACGCTTTCGCGCAGCGAGCTGGAGCAGCGACACATTAGCGTTGATTATCTGTTAAGGGCGCAGGACAGCTTTATCACCGGCGATAGCGTGCAGATCCAGCAGGTGCTGCTCAATCTGGTGATGAATGCGGTTGAGGCGATGGCCGAGGTGAAGGATCGCGCCAGCACCATTACCCTCAGCACCGCCAACGCGGACGGGAAGGTGATCGTCGAGATCGCCGATACCGGGAGCGGCATTGAGCCCGAGCGGCTGGAGCAGATTTTTGACTCGTTCTACTCCACCAAAGCGCAGGGGATGGGGATGGGGCTGACCATCAGCGCCAGCATCATCGAGCGCCACTGCGGGAAGCTGAGCGCGCGCCGCCGGAAGCCGTACGGCACGGTGTTTGCGTTTGCGCTGCCGCTGGCGGCGCAGGAAGGGTAAAGGTTACTCCGCGGGCAGGCTTTAGGTCAGGCGCTCAACGGCCCTGACCAGCTCCGCCACGGAGCGCACCTGCATTTTCTCCATCACCCGGCGACGGTGCACCTTAACCGTGATCTCGCTGACGCCCAGCTCGGCGGCAATCTGCTTGTTCAGCATGCCGGTTATCGCCAGCGTGAGCACCTCGTGTTCGCGCGGGGTGAGGGTCATGTGGCGCTGCTTCAGGGCGTAGTGCTCTTTATTGCGCGCGGCGTTGTGTTCCGCCAGCTGAAGTGCGGACTCGATGGCGTCGATAAGCGCGGTGGATTCGACGGGCTTGGTGAGAAATTCGTACGCGCCGCCTTTAATGGCGCGCACCGACATCGGGATAGTGCCGTGGCCGGTAAGAAAAATAATCGGGATCTCGCGCCCGCTGTCCTTGAGCGCGTCAGCCACCTCAAATCCTGAGATGGCGGGCATTTGCATATCGAGGACCACGCACGACGGCAGCTCCTCAAACCGGTGTTGAAGAAACGCTTCTGCCGATGAAAAGCCGACGGCGTTCAGGTCTGCCGAATCCAGCAGCCCGATCACGGACTGCCTGACGGCGTCATCGTCATCTACCACATACACAATGTGTTCCATTCACCGCCCCGGTGCTGATTGACATGTCGAGGATGCAAACAATCCCGACGGTTACGTAAGGGACTGTTTATGCTGACTTTCATCTTAACACATTAACTATCATTATCATTTCACAATATGATAACCGTATGAAGATGAAGTATAGCGATACGTGGCCGGGGCGGTTAAGCAACGAAACGCTGATTTTATGCACCCACAAGTTCGATGCGGTTGCCGTCCGGATCCGCGATCACCGCTTCATAGAAGCCGTCCCCGGTCATGCGCGGGGCGCTGAGCAGCGTGCCGTTTGCCTGCGCCCGCTCGGCCATGCTGTCGACCTTTGCTTTGCTGCCGACGTTGATGGCGATATGCGCCCAGCCGATAAACTCCGGGTGCGCAGGGGCGTCGGGCAGATTCGGGAGCGTCATCAGCTCGATGGTCGGCCCGTTATCCAGCGTAATAAAGTGAGATTCGAAACCGGGACGATTTTTACTGACGTAGCGTTCGTTTCTGCGGCCATTAAACACCGTTTCCCAGAACTCAACCTGGGCGTTCAGGCTGCGGGTCCAGAGTGCGACATGTGCAATATTCATATGCTCCCTCGTTATTTGTCTGTGAGGACTTTGATCGGTAAAACAGGCTACACTCTGGTTTTGAGCGCTACAAGCTGAGGAAATAACAATGCACTACACACTGAAAGAAAGCGACAAGGATAAAGCGGAAGGGTCAAACGGCGCGGGCGCTCTGCAGCAAAAACTGCTGGAGTCCCGTTCGATTGTGATCTCCGGTGAGATCAACCAGGAGCTGGCGCAGAAGGTCATCACCCAGATGATCCTGCTGCAAAGCGTCAGCAACGATCCGATCAAGTTGTACATCAACAGCCAGGGCGGCCACGTGGAAGCGGGCGATACCATCCACGACTTCATCAAGTTCATCCGCCCGGAAGTTCACGTCATCGGCACCGGCTGGGTGGCGAGCGCCGGGATCACCATCTTCCTGGCGGCGAAGAAAGAGCACCGCTACTCGCTGCCAAATACCCGCTTTATGATCCACCAACCGCTGGGCGGCGTGCGCGGTCAGGCAACGGATATTGAGATCGAAGCGCGCGAGATCATCCGCATGCTGGATCGCGTGAACAAGCTGATCGCCGATGCCACCGGCCAGCCGCTGGAAAAAGTGAAAAAAGACACCGACCGCAACTTCTGGATGTCTCCGGCAGAAGCGCTGGACTACGGCATCGTAGGCAAGCTGATTACCCATTATGACGAGCTGAAGCTGGATTAAGATTTACGTCGTGTACGTGTCGGGTGGCGGCCTCGCCTTACCCGACCTACACGCCCTCGTTTGACCCATGACAAGTTCCCCCTCTGCCTTCTTGCCTATAATCGCGCCTGTTTCCCCTCTCACTGGTGCTACCCATGGCGTATCAACTGAACCTGAACTGGCCGGAATTTCTTGAGAAATACTGGCAAAAACAACCCGTAGTGCTGAAAAATGCCTTCCCGAATTTTGTCGACCCGATTACCCCGGACGAGCTGGCAGGGCTGGCGATGGAGCCGGAAGTCGATAGCCGTCTGGTGAGCCATTTCAACGGCAAATGGCAGGCCAGCAATGGTCCGTTTGAGCACTTTGACGATCTGGGTGAAACCGGCTGGTCGCTGCTGGCGCAGGCGGTGAACCACTGGCATATGCCCGCCGCGGAGCTGGTGCGTCCGTTCCGCGTCCTGCCGGACTGGCGTCTGGATGACCTGATGATCTCCTTCTCCGTCCCCGGCGGCGGCGTGGGTCCGCATATCGATCAGTACGACGTGTTTATCATTCAGGGGATGGGCAGCCGCCGCTGGCGCGTGGGCGACAAGCTGCCGATGCGTCAGTTCTGCCCGCATCCGGCTCTGCTGCATGTGGATCCGTTTGAGCCGATCATCGACGAAGATCTGGCCCCGGGCGACATCCTCTACATCCCGCCTGGATTCCCGCACGACGGCTTTACCCACGAGACGGCGCTCAACTACTCCGTCGGCTTCCGCGGGCCGAACGGTCGCGATCTGATCAGCAGCTTCGCCGATTATGCGCTGGAAAACGATCTGGGCGGCGAGCACTACAGCGATCCGGATCTGACCTGCCGCGAACACCCGGGCCGCGTGGAGCAGTACGAGCTCGATCGCATTCGTCAGATGATGATCGACATGATCGGCAAGCCGGATGATTTCACAAAATGGTTCGGCAGCTTTGTCTCGACGCCGCGCCACGAGCTGGATATCGCCGCCGCCGAGCCGCCGTACGCGCCGGAAGAGGTGCTGGACGCGCTGCAGGGAGGCGAAACGCTGTCTCGCCTGAGCGGCCTGCGCGTGCTGAACGTTAACGGCAGCTTCTTCATCAACAGCGAACAGCTGGAGACGGTAGACGCGAAGGCGGCGGATGCGCTGTGCCGCTACACCGAACTCGGCCAGGCCGAGCTGGGCGATGCGTTGAATAATCCGGCGTTTGTTGAAGAGCTTACCGGGCTGATTAACCAGGGGTACTGGTACTTCGACGAATAGTGCGGCCTGTTGCCCGGTGGCGCTGCGCTTACCGGGCCTACAACGGCGGTTTTCTCCCTCTCCCTGTGGGAGAGGGTCGGGGTGAGGGCATCAGGCCGCACTAGCCCTCCTCCATCGCAATCACAATCGCTTCGCCCATCTTCTTCAACGCCTCGCGATTCTTCTCCGTCGGCGGAAGCGCCACGTTGATCCTCAGACAGTTGCGGTACTTCCCGGAGGCGGAAAACAGCGACCCGGCCGCGGCCTGGATCTTCAGCCGACACAGCTGCTTGCTGACGCACACCATGTCGACCTTCTCCGGCAGCTCAATCCACAGCAGGAAGCTGCCCTGCGGGCGCGTGACGCAAATCTCTGCAGGAAAATACTGCCGCACCCAGCAGGTGTAGGTTTCCATATTCTGCTGATAAATCTGGCGCATACGGCGCACGTGACGATGGTAATGGCCGTCGCGAATAAACGCCGCCACCGCCATCTGCGTGCCCGGCACGTTAAACCCGCCCGCGGCGTATTTCATGTGCATCACCCGGTCGTAATAGCGCCCCGGCACAATCCAGCCGACGCGCAGACCCGGCGCCACGGTTTTGGTAAACGAGCTGCAGAGGATCACGCGGCCGTCGATATCCATCGAATGAATGGTGCGCGGGCGCGGGTACTCCGCCGCCAGCTCGCCGTAAATGTCATCCTCCACGATCACGATATCGTGCCGCTGGGCCAGGGCTAACACCTGCTTTTTCCGCGCTTCCGGCATGATAAACCCGAGTGGGTTATTGCAGTTGGGCACCAGGATCACCGCCTTGATCGGCCACTGTTCCAGCGCCAGCTCTAACGCCTCGATGCTGATCCCGGTCTCGGGATCGGTGGGAATTTCAATCGCCTTGATGTCAAACCCGCGCAGCATCTGCATGGTGCCGTGAAACGACGGCGACTCCACCGCCACGATGTCCCCCGGCTTGCACACCGAGAGTAGGGCGATCGACAGCGCGCCGTGGCAGCCGTTGGTGATGACAATCTCGTTCGCTGCCACGGTCGAGCCGCCGTCCAGCATCAGGCGGGCGATCTGCTCGCGCAGCTCCAGTCGGCCGTCGAGCACGTCATAGCTCAGCATTTCACCCGGATTATGCTGCGCGATGCGGCTCATCTCGCGCCACAGGGGCTTCAGGCTCGGCTGGTTAATATCCGGCGAGCCGCCGCCAAAGGAGATCATCTCTTTGTCGGCGCGGGCGTCCAGCAGCATCATCACCTCATCCCACTGGGTGACGTCCACGGGGCGCTGCACCGGGCGCGTCATGGCCGGAACCGGCGGCTGGGCTTTGCGCTGCGAAACAAAATAACCGGATCGCGGCTGAGGGGTGATCAGCTGGAGATTTTCGAGGATCTGATAGGCCTGCTGTATGGTGCTGATACTCACGCCGTGCTCCTGGCTCAGCGTGCGTACCGACGGCAGACGTTCGCCGCTGCGATACAGCCCTTGTTCAATGCGTTCTGCCAGAAGGTTGGCGAGATGTTGATAGCGCGTCATGCTGTATCCTTTGTTATCACCATACAGATTGTAAAACCAGTACAGATTGCCGTAAAAATTGGCATGCAGATACTGTTTTAGCGGATCTGTATGGTAAACAAAAGCAGTTTTTGAATCTGTATTGTACAGACCGTTTTCCATGATGATAACCCCACTGACACAGCGAGGAGAGCATCATGGAATTCTACGAGAATCGTTCAAAACGTCCGTTTATTGTGTTTGTCTGGATCGGCAAAACGATCTGCAACTGGTATCGCATCAACCGTACCCGCCGCATCCTGAGCCAGATGAGCGACGAGCAGCTCAAGGACGTTGGATTGTCGCGGTATGACGTGTGAGGCATTTATCGCCCGGTGGCGCTACGCTTACCGGGCCTACGGGATCGAGTAGGCCGGGTAAGGCGTAGCCGTCACCCGGCGATATTCAGCGCCGATCCTGTAGGCCGGGTAAGGCGTAGCCGCCACCCGGCGATTTTCAGCTCAACAGCGCAAGTGTCTGCCGCTTCGGTCTTTCCAGCAAATCCACCGCCTCCTGATACGACCGCACGTTGTTATATCCCATCACCAGCCCGTAGCGTTTGCCCGACCCGCGATACCACTCCGAAAGCGCATTCACCTGCAGCTGCTGTTCCTGCCAGCAGCGCGCCACTTCCCGGTCACCGCTTCCTCTGGTTAGAAACGCCACGATATGCATCCCGCCGTCGTTTTGCTCGGTGAAAAACAGATCGCCATACACCTCGCGCAGGGCGGCAATCATCCAGTCGCGACGGGTCTGATACAGCGCTCGCATCTTTTTCAAATGACGGAAAAAATGCCCTTCGTTGAGAAACGCGGTGAGGATCTTTTGCGTCAGCACCGGCTGGCCGCTGGTGGTAATGTCCGCGCAGTCGGTAAAGGCCCCGACGGTGCTGGCGGGCATCACCACGTAGCCCATGCGCAGCGACGGCATGATGGTTTTACTGAAGGTGCCCATAAAAATTACACGGTCGTGTTGGTCGAGGCTTTTCAGCGACGGCAGCACCTTGCGGGTGTAGTGAAACTCCCCGTCGTAATCGTCTTCAACGATCCACGTCTCGTTCTGGCTGGCCCAGTCGAGCAGCTGCTGCTTGCGCGGCAGCGAGAGGGTGACCGCCAGAGGGCTCTGGTGCGACGGGGTGACGATGGCAAAACGGGCGTCGCGATGGTGACGGAGCAGGTATTCCGTATCGATGCCGCAGCGATCGACCGGCACCGTGTGCAGGCGCGGCACGATCCGCTTGAGCAGCTGCTGGCCCATAAAATAGCCCGGATCTTCAAACACCACCTTGTCGCTGCGGCTGGCAAGGGTGTCGAGGATCAGCCGCAGGCTGCCGCTGTAGCCGCTGGTGATCAGCACCTGTTCGGCACTGCAGGACAGCCCGCGTGAAATATTGAGATAGCTGGCGATGGCCTGGCGCAGCGGATACCAGCCCAGAACGGGCGGGTTGAGCATCTCCTCCTGACGCATGGCGCGCGTCGCCTGGCCCGCCAGCAGCAGCCATTTTTTATAGGGAAAGCTGTCGAGGGCCGGGATGCCGGGGCGCAGAAACCCCGCCCGCTCGCGCTGGCTGATGAGCGATGCTGGAAGCGTGCCGGTGGGCTGTTCCGCAGGGGCATTGTTATCCGGCAACAGTAAATCCGGATTGACCCGCGTGCCGCGCGCGCCCTGGCTCACCAGATACCCTTCACCCGTCAGAATGGCGTACGCCGTTTCGACGGTTTTACGCGCCACCTTCAGCTCTTCCGCCAGCACGCGGATGGCGGGCACCTTATCGCCCGGCTTCAGCACGCCGCGCGTGATGTTGTCGCGATAGCGGGAATAAATCTCGTGATAGCCCGGCTTCATGTCCTACCTCGTTTCACGCTTTTTGTATCTTTTTACTATGTCATTAACGGCGTAGATTTGCTGCATTGCATGACATATGCCGCACAAAAAAGAGGAAAGACAATGAGCACTCGCGTTAACCACCATAAAGTTACACCTGCCCTCGCCAACGCCCTGTCCGCCCTGAGCATGGAAGTGGCAAAAACCTCCATCGACCCGGCGCTGAAGCACCTGATCGACATTCGCGTATCGCAGCTGAACGGCTGCACCTTCTGCCTGGATATGCACTCGAAAGAGGCCAAAATCGGCGGCGAGCGCGAGCTGCGCCTGTACCATCTGGCGGCCTGGCGCGAGTCCCCGCTGTTCAGCGCCCGTGAGAAAGCCGCGCTGGCCTTCACTGAAGCGCTGACCCAGATTGGCGTTCACGGCGTGAGCGACGCGCTGTACCGCAGCGTGGCGGAGCACTTCTCGGACGTTGAGATTTCAGAGCTGAACTTCGCCATCGTGGCGATCAACGCCTGGAACCGTCTGGGGATCACCTCCCGCATGGCGCCGGGCTCGCTGGACGCGGCTTACGGGCTGAATAAGGCTAACCTGGAATAATCCCGCGCTCGCGGATCGTCGCCACCAGCGCCCGTAGCCCTGGCGGAACGTGGCGATGGCCGGGGTAATACAGGCGTAGCCCGGCAAAGGGCTGCGCCCAGTCGTTTAAGACGCTCACCAGTTCTCCCCGCTCAAGCTCTTCACGGATATACAGTTCCGGCAAAAATCCCACCCCTAATCCCGCTTTCACGGCGCGGATCGAGGCAAAAAGATCGGACGTCGCAAAGCGCGGCGGCACGGCAAGGGCGTACGTTTCCCCCCGACGCGCCAGCTCCCAGCGGTAGATCCCGCCGTGGGCCATGCGCATGCCGATCCCCTGATGTGAAAGCAGATCGTCCGGCGTCTGCGGAATGCCGTGGCGTGCAAAATAGTCCGGCGTGGCGGTGACCAGCTGGCGGATCTCCCCGGTCAGCGGCACGGCGATCATGTCCTGCGGCACGGACTCCTCAAGGCGGATCCCCGCGTCAAAGCCTTCCGCGACGATGTCGATCATTCGCGCTTCGCTGACGGTCTCTACGCGCATCTTCGGGTAGCGGATCATAAAGTCGATCAGCAGCTGGTCCAGAAACAGGGTGCCGATATGGTTCGGCACGTTCAGCCGTAGCGTGCCAGCAGGTTCCCCGGTGTCGCTGTGGATCTCCTCGCTGGCGAGACGGATCTCCTGCAGGGCCGGGCCGATACGCGCCACGTAGCGCTGTCCGGCGTCGGTGAGTGCCACGCTGCGGGTGGTGCGGTTAAAGAGGCGGGTATCAAGGCGGCTCTCCAGCCCGGCGATGGCGTTGCTTACCGCCGTGGCGGACATGCCCAGCTCCTGCGCCGCGGCGCGAAAGCTGCCGCGCCGCACTACCGCCATCACCACTTCCAGCTCTGTCAGACCTGAACGATGCATAGATTATCCTGAAAATCGAAACAACCCTTGCAGCATAGCGTGGATTATCGCAACGGAAAAGCCGTGCCAGACTGTGCTCACACAGCCTGAGGAGGTTTATATGCACACCATCGAACAGATCTTTATTAACGGCGAATTTGTTACCCCGCACGGCACCGAGTGGTTTGATTTGTACAACCCGGCGACGGCGAAGGTCATCGGCCAGGTTCGTCTGGCGGATGAGGTTGACGCGGAGCGCGCCGTTGCGGCGGCAAAAGCGGCGTTTCCGGCGTGGTCGCAGACCACAAAGCAGGAACGCATCGCGGCGCTTAAACGTATGCACGCCGCCGTGGCCGCTCGCCACGACGATCTCCTGGAAGCGATCGTTGAAGAGTACGGCGCGCCCGCCTCGCGCTCGGCGTGGATGGCCAGCTATCCGGCGGAGGTGATTGCTCAGGCCATTGAGGCGCTGGAGGCGTTTGAGTTCGTCACTCCCGCAGGCGCGGCAACGGTGCAGATGACGCCGCTTGGGGTGGCCGGGCTTATCACGCCGTGGAACAGCGACGCGGGCTTTATCTGCGGCAAGCTGGCGGCCGCGCTGGCGGCGGGCTGTACGGCAGTCATCAAGCCGAGCGAAATGAGCGCCCTGCAAACCCGGATTGTCACCGAAGCGCTGCGCGATGCCGCGCTGCCGCCGGGCGTGTTTAACATCGTCACCGGGCGCGGCGAGACGGTAGGTGAGACCATCAGCCGCCATCCGGACGTGGCAAAAATCTCGTTTACCGGCTCCACGAATACCGGCAAGGCGATCCTGCGCAACGCGGCGGAGAGCTTTAAGCGCGTGACCCTGGAATTAGGCGGCAAATCGCCGACGATCCTGCTGGATGATGTGGATCTGGCGCAGGCGATCCCGCTGGTGATTCAGGCCGGGTTTATGAACAGCGGGCAGGCGTGCGTGGCCGGGACGCGCATTCTGGTGCCGCAGGCGCGTAAGGCGGAGATCGAAACCGCGCTGGCGCAGGCCGTGGCGGCGGTGAAATCCGGCGACCCGCGCGATAGCGCGACGGACGTCGGCCCGATGGTCAGTGAAAAGCAGTGGCAGCGGGTACAGGGCTATATCCGTAAAGGCACCGAAGAGGGGGCGCGTCTGTTGGCGGGTGGTGAAGGGAGACCGGACGGGACGCGAGATGGCTGGTTTGTGCGCCCGACGCTGTTTGCCGACGTGAACAACCGGATGGCGGTTGCCCGTGACGAGATTTTTGGCCCGGTACTGTGCGCGATCCCCTATCGTGACGAGGCGGAGGCCGTGGCCATTGCCAATGACACAGAATACGGGCTGAGCGCGATGGTGCTGGGCGGCGATGCGGACCGCGCGCGCCGCGTGGCGCAGCAGATTGTTTCCGGTCGCGTGCTGGTGAATACGCTTGCCCATGAACCGAAAGCGCCGTTCGGCGGGTTTAAGCACTCCGGCGTGGGGCGCGAGATGGGCGAGTGGGGGATTAGGGCGTTTATGGAGCCGAGGTCGATTCTGGGTTAAGACCCGCCCGGTGGCGCTGCGCTTACCGGGCCTACAGGAGCCCGTAGGCCGGATAAGCGCAGCGCCATCCGGCACAACACTTCGCTCCTTACCGAAGCATTGTTCCTCTCTACCCTACATTCTCTCCTCACCCTCACAACGGAGAGACACCCATGATTGCAGTCCTTTTCGAAGCCAAAGCCGCGCCTGCCCATCAGGCGCGCTATCTTCAGCTTGCCGCAGAGCTTAAGCCTTTGCTGGCCGACATCGACGGCTTTATCGATATCGAACGGTTCCAGAGCCTGACCACCGACGGCAAAATTCTTTCCCTTTCCTGGTGGCGGGATGAAGAGGCCGTCCGCAGCTGGAAGCAGAACGTCTTCCATCAGGCCGCGCAGGCCGAAGGGCGGGAGTCGATTTTTTCTTTTTACCGTATTCGGGTGGCGCAGCTGGTGCGGGAGTACAGTTCCGAAACCGGAGGGTGCGCGGATGTATGACGTTCATGTGATTTTTAGCGATATCCCCGGTGAACTGGCGCGCTTTGGACAGCTGCTGGGGCACAACGGCGTGGGGCTGGAAGGCGGTGGCGTATTTGGCACGAATGCCCACTTCCTGGTGGAAGAGGGGAAAAAAGCCCATCGCGTGCTGGTGGAAGCCGGGTTCAACGTGCAGGCCGTACGCAAGCCGGTAATCAGAAAACTGAAACAGGAGCGGCCCGGCGAGCTGGGCGAGCTAGCGGCCGCGCTGGCCGCAAAGGGCGTGTCTATCCTGACCCAGTACAGCGACCACGCGAATCACCTTATTCTGCTGACGGATGATGATAAGCTGGCCGCAGAGATCACCGAACCCTGGGCGACATATGTTAAAAACGAGCATACCTCCAGATAACAGCGCGGCGCTGGAACAGGCCGTTGCGGCTGTGGCGGCGGCAATGGCCGATCCGTCGCGCGTGAAGATGCTGTGCGCGCTGATGGACGGGCGGGTGTGGACCGCTACCGAGCTGAGCGCGGCGGCAGACGTTGCGCCGTCGACCGCCAGCGGGCATCTCGCCCGGCTGGTGGAGGGAAAGCTGATTACCTGCCTGTCTCAGGGGCGGCATCGCTACTATCGCCTGGCGGGGCACGACGTGGCGGCGCTGGTCGAGCAGATGATGGGGATCTCCTGGAGCCGCATCACCCCGCCGGAAAGCACCGCGCCGAAAGCCATGCGCGAAGCGCGAACCTGCTACGACCATCTTGCCGGAACGGTCGCGGTCCAAATCTATGATTTTATGCAGGCGGAAGCCTGGCTGGAGGCAGACGGTTCTGCGCTCACGCCGTATGGCCGGGAGCAGTTCCTGAAGCTCGGTATTCCGTTAACGCCTCACCCCCGTCGAAAGGCCTGCTGCGCCTGCCTGGACTGGAGCGAGCGGCGGTTTCACCTTGGCGGCGAGGCGGGTGCGGCGCTGCTTATTCATCTGGAAAACAAAGGGTGGATCCAGCGGGTGGCGGGGTACAGGGAGGTGGTGATGACGGCGTCGGGGAAAAGTGCCGTTCAGAGACTTTTTAGCCGCTAAACTCTGCTGCGGGCTGGTGCCCTCACCCCGACCCTCTCCCACGGGGCTGAGGGTTCCCCAGTAATTTTTTAAACTGGAAGCGATTAGAGTTTCATCAGTAAAATGAATAGCTTACAGCGATATCTTGGTCCGGCTGTAAATCGCTGAGGCGTTTCCTGTAGGCCGGGGCGAGGCGCATGGATGCGCCGAGAGGGCGGGCTTTACAGGGATGTTACCTCCGCCCGTACCCGATAAGCCGGAAGGAATAAGCCGAAGGCACCGCGTAGCGGCGATTTACCGCCGGGAGCCCGGGTTGCCAGGGTGGTGGCGATTGAGCCACCCTGGCACGTTCACCGGTTATGGCGTTACAGAGTAGCAAGAAAATTGAAGTGAACGGAAATACCACCTTAGCCGTATGTTCCCCTCACCCTAACCCTCTCCCCGTGTACGGTCCGGGGACATAGTGAACACTTGTTCGGGGACATGGTAGACACTTACAACTAAGGCATAAGAACCCGTTTATGGAGTCGCTTATGCCCTGGGATGCGAGAGATACCATGTCATTACGTACCGAGTTTGTTTTGTTCGCCTCGCAGGACGGGGCGAACATCCGTTCCCTCTGCCGTCACTACGGCATTTCACCTGCCACCGCCTACAAGTGGCTTCGCCGCTGGGCGGAGAAAGGTGCCGCCGGCCTTCAGGACCGGCCCCGTATACCGCACCATTCCCCGAACCGCTCATCTGACGACATCACCGCCCTGCTGCGCATGGCACATGACCGCCATGAACGCTGGGGAGCCCGCAAGATAAAGCGCTGGCTCGAGGACCGGGGGCACCGCATGCCCGCCTTCAGCACCGTCCATAACCTGATGGCCCGCCATGGCCTGCTGCCGGGCGCTTCACCGGGTATTTCCCCCACGGGACGGTTCGAACATGATGCGCCGAACCGCCTCTGGCAGATGGATTTTAAGGGCCACTTTCCCTTTGGCGGCGGCCGCTGCCATCCGCTCACCCTGCTGGACGACCACTCCCGTTTTTCCCTGTGCCTGGCGCACTGTACTGATGAACGCCGCGAGACCGTGCAGCAGCAGCTTGTCAGCGTGTTTGAGCGTTACGGCCTGCCGGACCGGATGACGATGGATAACGGCTCACCGTGGGGCGACACCACCGGCACCTGGACGGCGCTGGAGCTGTGGCTGATGCGCCACGGTATCCGGGTGGGGCACTCCCGGCCTTATCATCCGCAGACGCAGGGCAAGCTGGAGCGTTTTCACCGCAGCCTGAAGGCGGAAGTGCTGCAGGGAAAATGGTTCGCAGACAGCGGTGAGCTGCAGCGCGCCTTCGACCACTGGCGCACGGTGTACAACCTTGAACGCCCGCACGAGGCGCTGGATATGGCGGTACCGGGCTCGCGGTATCAGCCGTCAGCGCGGCAGTACAGCGGCAACACAACGCCCCCGGAATACGACGAGGGCGTGATGGTCAGGAAGGTGGATATCAGCGGAAAGCTGAGCGTGAAAGGGGTAAGTCTGAGCGCAGGCAAGGCGTTCAGGGGAGAACGGGTCGGGCTGAAGGAGATGCGGGAAGACGGCAGCTACGAGGTGTGGTGGTACAGCACGAAAGTGGGGGTGATCGACCTGAGGAAAAAGTCGATCACCATGGGTAAAGGATGTTAAAAAGTGTTCACCATGTCCCCGAACACCTGTCTACCATGTCCCCAGACCGTACACCCCGGAGGGGCGAGGGGATTGTTCACTGCTCGCTTTAATTTGTGGGGAACCCTCAGCCCACGGGGAGAGGGAGAACATCGTTTTCGCAATTCCTGCACTTTTGCCTCTCGTTTCTTGATACTTACCCTGATAACTATTATCTTGACCGCGTGTGACGAGAGGTTTCCCCCATGAGTGAAGAAGAACTGTTCAGCCGCAGGCCGATGGGTATGCGGATGGCGATGATCGTGCGCCAGTGGCGTGCCGTGATCGACGATGCCATTCTCGATACCGGGTTAACCCAGTCGAGCTGGACGGTGATGATGCAGCTTCATCAGCTCGGGGATAACGTCTCGGTGAGTGAGCTGGCGGAGGTGCAGGGTATTGAACTGCCGCCGCTGATGCGCACCCTGACACAGCTGGAAAAGCAGGGTTACCTGCTGCGCGCCGTATCGCCTTATGACAAGCGCATTCGGCTTCTGACGCTGACACCCGAGGGAAAAGCCATATTAAAACGGCTCACTCAGGTGATTGAGACCTATCAGGCGCGTGTATCGCAAAACATCGCGCCGGAACATATCGACATTTTCAGCGCCACGTTGAATCAAATCGCCTGCAATTTGCGGATAATCCGCGAAGAAGATAACAAGACCGAAAAATAATGACTCCTGAACAAAAGTTTGCCCGCTGGGTAAGGGTGAGTATTGCCTCTTTCCTGCTGATGTTTGTCTACTTTATCGTTGCGGATATCTGGATCCCGCTGACGCCGGACTCCACCGTGATGCGCGTGGTGACGCCGGTTTCTCCGCGCGTCTCCGGCTACGTGGCGGCGGTACATGTCCACAACAACAGCCAGGTGAGGAAAGGCGATCTGCTGTTTGAGCTCGACGACACGCCGTTTCGCAATAAAGTGGAAGCGGCGCAAATCGCGCTCGAGCAGGCACGCCTTTCCAACGAACAGCTGGACGCGCAGATCGCCGCCGCGCAGGCCAGCCTGAAAACCGCCGTGCTGACCGCGCGTAACGACAAAGTGACCTTCGACCGCTACCAGAAGCTGAGCACGCTGCAGAACGTTTCGCAGGCGGATCTGGATAAGGTTCGCACCACCTGGCAGAGCAGCGAGCAGTCCGTCAGCTCCATCCAGGCCAACATCCATAACCTGCGCATTCAGCGCGGCGAGCGGGACGAGCACCGCAACGTGACGCTGCAAAAATACCGCAACGCGCTGGATGAAGCAGAGCTGAATCTCGGCTGGACGAAGGTCTACGCCCAGGCGGACGGCACGGTCAGTAACCTGCAGTTAAGCCCGGGCTTTTACGCCTCCTCGGGTTCAGCCGCGCTGGCGCTGGTGAACAACCAGACCGATATCGTCGCCGATTTTCGTGAAAAAAGCCTGCGCCATACCCATCAGGGCACCGACGCCGCCGTGGTGTTCGACGCCTTCCCGGGGCACGTTTTCCGCGCCCACGTGACTAGCAGCGACGCGGGGATACTGGCCGGTCAGGAGGCCGTTAACGGTCAGCTGTCCGAACCGGAAACCTCCAACCGCTGGGTGCGCGATGCCCAACGCATGCGTATTCACGTCGCGCTGGACGAAGAATTGCCGAAGCATCTGCCGACCGGCGCACGCGCCACCGTGCAGCTCTACAACAGCGAGGGGCCGTTTGCGCGCTTCTTCTCCGGGATGCAAATCCACCTGGTGAGCCTGCTTCACTATGTCTATTAGCACCCTGGCGCGGGTGTTTACCCCGCACGGCAACATCGTCTACACGGCAAACGACTTTCGCCAGACCCTGCGCATCGTCTTTGCCGGGATGATTGCGCTGAGCATCTCCAGCTTTTACAACACCAGCTACGGCGTGTTTTTTGTGGTCTATCCGATCATGCTGCTGTCGCTGGTGCCGGTCTTTAATCGCCACGTGGCGAAGCAGTTTATCTTCAGCGCCGCGCTTAACTGCGTCGAAATGATCTTCATTATCGGCTATCTGTCGCAATGGCCGGTCATCATGACGCTGGTGGTGTTTGCCCTGTACGTGATGCGTTTTCGCTTTATGAGCAAGGGGCCGCTGTTCCTGTTTGGCTCAATGGGCGTGGTGTGCCAGAGCGTGATGCTCAACTTTATGAGCTACCCCTCTACCAACTGGCACACGCTACTGTTTTCCAACATCGAAGCGAGCGTGATGGCGGTGTGCCTGAGCGCGCTGATGAACTACCTCCTGCCGGACGTGGAGCCCCGCAGGCCGCCGCCGCTAATTGAGAAAGACGACGCCCGGGTGCGCCACGAGTCGCTGCTCTCCGGCACCGTCGCGACGCTGATATTCGTGGTGTTTCAGATTAGCGACTTAAGCGATTCGCTTTCGGCGCTGATGGCGGGGATTTTAATTCTGTTCCCGATGCACTACCGCGGTTCGGTGATGAGCTCTATCTGGCGCGTGGTCGGCGTGGTGCTGGGTTGCCTCTATATTCTGGTGGTGCAGCTGATCCTCTACGATCACAGCAGCCATATGCTGCTGATGATGCCGCTGATCGGCCTCGGGCTGGCGTTTGGCGCGCGCCTGCACGTGATGGAAAAAGTCGGTGCAGGCGTGGGGTTTTCCAGCATCACCACCATCGGCATTATGTTCGGGCAAAATATGCACCCGGACACTGACCTGGTGTTCAGCGATCTTTACCGCATCACCTCCGTCACCTTTTCGCTGGTGGCAACGCTGACGATGGTCTTCCTGGTGCACCTGATCCTCAACCGCTTTGAGGCGACGCGCTACGTCATCGCGCCGCCCAAAGTAGATTAATGCCCCAGCACGGCAGGCAGCTGCGAGAGTAAAAACAGGATCAGGCCAATCGTCCCGCCGACCAGCGTGCCGTTGACGCGGATGAACTGCAGATCTTTACCGATGTTAAGCTCAATCTGGCGGGACATGTCTTTGGCGTCCCAGCTTTTGACAGTGTCGCTGATGTGGCGGGTCAGAAACGTCGCGAAATCCGGCGCGAGGCGGTGCGCGGCCTGCTCCAGATGCTCGTTCAGCGACGCCCGCAGGCTGGCGTCGTTAGACAGCGTTTCGCCAAACCACAGCCCGGCGTTGGCGATGCGTTGCTTCACGCGCGAGTCCTCGCTTTGCATATCCGCTTTCAGCCACTGGCGCAGGTCAGCCCACATCTCTCCCAGATAGCGGTTAAACGCCTCATCGTTTTTCAGGTAGTGCTTGATGTTGTCGGCTTTCGCCGCCATCTCCGGATCGTTTTTCAGGTTGTCGATAAGCTTCAGCGTGGCGCGGTCGAACGCCTGGCGGATCTGGTGCGTGCGGTCGTGGCTGATATCGTCCAGCAGCGTGTTCACCGCGTTCGACACCATCTCCGCGCTTTGATCGCCCAGCCACTCGGTGGGCAGCACCATTGCCTTGCGCGGGTGTTCGGTCTTCAGCCAGTGGACTATCTGGTCAGAGATAAACTCCCGCGTGCTTTCCCGCTGAATCAGGGTAATCAGACGGTTGATGATGGCGTCCAGCAGCACCTGGTGGCGGTTGTTTTTGGTCATGCTCTCCAGCATCACTGCGCTGGTTTCGGTGAAGTCTACCTTGTCGATGGCCTTATGCACCGCCCGTTTGAGCAGGCGCTGAATGCGTCCGTCGTCGGTGAGTTCGAGAAAACCGCTCATCACCTGCATCAAATGCAGCCCGACGCGCTGGGCGTTGTCGGGCTTGCTGAACCAGGCGCCGATCATCTGGGCAGGTTCATAGCGGCGGATCAACGCCACCAGCGATTGCGTGTCGAGAAACTTCTCCTGCACAAACTGGCCGAGATTGTCGCCGATTCGGTCTTTATTGCGCGGAATGATCGCGGTATGGCGCGAGATAAACGGAATGGGCACCCGGCGGAACAGCGCAACCACGGCAAACCAGTCTGCCAGCGCGCCGACCATCGCCGCCTCGGCAATGGCCTTTACGCCGCGCACCCAGAAGGTCTGCGGCAGGAACAGGGTGGTGATAAAGGCCGCGGCGGCAATCAGCAGCAGCGACAGCGCCAGCAGCTTGGCGCGTTTGAGTTCAGCTATTTTTTCCATGGGTTAAGGATAGAGGGAAGCGAGGGGAAAGTGCAAAGAAGGAGAAGGACCTTCGCGTTTCAGTTTCTGGAATGCGCCTTCAGAAAATGAAATTGAACGATGTCGACCGGTTCAATTTACGAACGTTTTGTATATGCTTTTTTGTATATACAATAAGGGAAGGGTACACTATGCCAACGGAGTTTGAATGGGATACCAACAAAGCGAAGAGTAATCTCATTAAGCATGGGATCCGCTTTGAAGAGGCTGTTCTGGTTTTTGACGATCCTTACCATTTATCTCTGCAGGATCGTCATGAAAATGGAGAGTTCCGTTGGCAGACCATTGGCCTTGTACATGGTCTAATTGTCATTATGGTCGCACACACGGTACGTTTTGAAAGTGGTGACGAAGTCATTCGAATCATTAGCGCACGAAAGGCGGACCGTAAAGAGAGGAGCCGTTATGAGCATGGTTAAACATAAACGCGGTAGTGCGCCTGAGGTTAGTGCTCGTCGTGAGGCTGAGCTCAAAGCACTCGCCGAAAAATCGGAAGCAGAGATTGATTACAGCGATATCCCTGCCACGGCGGATGAACAGTGGTCAGGGGCGGTGCGAGGGAAGTTCTATCGGCCACTCAAAACTCAGGCATCTGTACGTATCGACGCTGACGTGATGGAGTGGCTTAAACGGCCTGGAAAAGGTTACCAGACGAGGCTCAATGCCATTTTGCGTGAAGCAATGCTGCGCGATCAAAATAAAAAATAAGCAACGGGCGGCGTCAGGCTGCCCGCTATCTCAGCGTATAATTTCTAGTAGCCGCCACAGCACCCATCCCCCAAACCCCATCAGCACCACCCCTGCCGTGCGCTCAATCCACCACAGCGAACGGCTGAGCTTGCGTTGAACCGCCCTCAACCCCATCAGCGATACCAGCGCCAGATCCCACGCAAGCACCACCATCACCATCCAGACGCCGCAGGTCGCCTGCTGAAGCAGCGTCACGTCCGGCCCCAGCAGCGCCGTCATCAGCGCCAGATAGAACAGCGCATTCTTCGGGTTTAACAGCGCCGAACCGAGCCCCAGCAGGATCTGCTTACGCCGCGAGGGAAAGCGCTGATGGGTTTCATTCAGTGCCAGCGCCTGAGGTCGGCTGCGCACCAGATGCGAGCCGATCCACAGCAGATACAGCGCCCCGCAAAGCTCGATAAGCGTAAACAGCCACGTAAACTGGCGCAGCGCGCTCCAGCCGATAATCACCAGAACAATATAGAGCCCGTTACCCGCGGCGATGCCGAGGCACAGCCCGGCGCTGCCGCGCAGCCGATAGCGCGCGGCGTAGCCCACCAGCAGGAAGAAATCCGGGCCCGGGCTTAGCAGGGCAACAAAATGCGCCAGCGCCAGGGCGAGAAAAGCGGAAGGGAAGAACAGTTCCATAGCGACCTCGGTTAACAATCCGAGGCCAGAGTACGGCGCTGCAGAACCTATTTATTGTCTGATATTGATCGGCCCGTGGCGTACTGGCGCGGCGTGGCGGCGGTATAGTTGACGAAGGTCTTATGAAAATGGCTCTGGTCGGCAAAGCCGCTCTGGTAGCCGACGTCGGCAATATCATCCCCGTCGCGCAGCCGCGCCTTGGCGTACTCCACGCGGGAGATGTTGAGGAAGCTGCCCGGCGTCAGGCCGGTGTCCTGCCTGAAGGTGCGAATCAGCGTCTCCTTGCGCAGCGAGAAGCGTTGGGCAAGCTCGTCGAGGGAAGGCGGGCAGGTGAGATCGGAAAGAAATGCCTCCTGAACCTGCCGGCTGGTTGAGCGAAGCGCGTCTGCGCTATCCGCGCCGTGGGGAAGGGCAGAAAGCAGCGTTTCCACAGACGCTGGAGACATTGTCTTGACGACGTCCAGGTAGTGGGCAAACAGGTCAGGGCTACGAATCACCTGTAGCGCCAGAGGAAGCTCGGTGTCGATATAGAGCATATGGTAGCTGCGCGGATTCCCGGCGACGGGGTTGCAGCTGTGCGGCGCACAGGCCGGGATCACGATGAGGTCCCCGGGGCTAAGGATGTACTCTCTGTCAAAACACACGCAGCAGGTCTGGCCCTCCACAATCGCGCCGATGGAGAGTTGAGGGTGGCTATGGCGTTTGTACGCCTGCGTGCTCTGCCAGGTGCTGCGCAGCTCAAGGCCTGAGGCACGGTGAAAAGTCTGGCGGACGTGTCGGGTATCGGTCATGGGCGCTCCTTCTGAAGGTTTTTTATACCACGTCAGCGAACCGTCTGGCAGCGCTTCATTAAGAACCTTCCGGATATACCCAACTTTACGTCCACAGCCAGTCATGTTGACTACCCTTAATACCCTAAGCGGTAAAACAAGGAGATTCGACATGGCTTATCAGACAGTAAATCCTGCCACTAACCAGCTCATCAAAGAATACCCCTCACATACCGACGCGGATATCGAAGCGGCGCTCAAGGCGGCCGATGCGCTTTATCATTCGGACTGGGCGAAAGGCGACATCAGCCAGCGCCTGCCGGTGCTGCATAAGCTCGCAGACCTGATCGACGAGCGCGCGGAGGATCTGGCGAAAATCGCCAGCCAGGAGATGGGTAAGCTCATCGAACAGAGCCGCGGCGAGGTAAAGCTGTGCGCGCAGATCGCCCGCTACTACGCCGATAACGCGAAGCAGTTCCTGGCCC
This sequence comes from Enterobacter asburiae, assembly GCF_024599655.1. NCBI lineage: Bacteria > Pseudomonadati > Pseudomonadota > Gammaproteobacteria > Enterobacterales > Enterobacteriaceae > Enterobacter > Enterobacter asburiae. Next base: position 4,261,518 of record NZ_CP102247.1, on the reverse strand, counting down.
CGGTGAAGTATCCGTCTGAGCTCGGGGAAGCGTGGGTGGAGCATCACCCCATCGGCGTGCTGATGGCCGTTGAGCCGTGGAACTTCCCGTACTACCAGTTGATGCGCGTTCTGGCGCCAAACCTGGCGGCGGGGAACCCGGTGATCGCCAAGCATGCCAGCATCGTGCCGCACTGCGCCGAGACCTTTGCGCATCTGGTGCGCGAAGCGGGTGCGCCGGAAGGGGCGTGGACCAACCTGTTTATCTCGTCCGAGCAGGTGGCAAAAATTATCGCTGACGATCGCGTACAGGGTGCCGCATTAACCGGCTCCGAAAAGGCGGGTAGCGTGGTGGCCGCACAGGCGGCGAAGCACATTAAGAAATCCACGCTGGAGCTGGGCGGTAACGACGTCTTCGTGGTGCTGGACGATGCCGACCTTGATAAAGCCGTGAAGATTGGTGTGAATGCGCGGCTCAACAATGCCGGACAGGTCTGCACCGCGGCGAAGCGCTTTATTCTGCATGAAAAAATTGCGGATGCCTTCCTGAGCAAATTCACCGAGGCGTTTAAGCAGGTGAAGATTGGCGATCCGCTGGACGAAAGCACCACGCTGGGGCCGCTGTCGTCTAAAGATGCGCTCGAAACGCTGACCAAACAGGTTAACGAGGCGGTGAAAAACGGCGCGACGCTGCACTATGGCGGCAAACCGGTACAGCGCGACGGGAGTTTCTTCGAACCGACGATCCTGACGAATATCTCCCGCGACAACCCGGCGTATTTCGAGGAGTTCTTCGGCCCTGTAGCGCAGATTTACGTGGTGAAAAGTGACGACGAGGCGGTCGCGCTGGCGAACGACTCCCACTACGGCCTGGGCGGGGCGGTATTTAGTCAGAATATCGAGCGCGCGAAGAAAATGGCGTCACGGATTGAGACCGGGATGGTGTACATCAACTGGCTCACCGATACCGCGCCAGAGCTGCCGTTTGGCGGCGTGAAGCGCTCCGGCTACGGGCGCGAGCTGTCGGATCTGGGGATCAAAGAGTTTGTGAACCAGAAGCTGGTGGTGGTGCGTAAGTAAGAGATAATAAAAAACCTGCCAACCGGCAGGTTTTCCATGAATAGTGTCATCGCCTTTCTTGCCGGGTGGCGCTACGCTTACCCGGCCTACAATCTGCAACAGCATCAATAGATTGCACAGTTTTTGTAGGCCCGTGCAAGCGTAGCGCCGCCGGGCGCAATACAGGCTTAGAAGCTAACGCCGCCGCCCACGTACGCACCGTCAATCAGGGTGTGGTTTGGACGACCATCTTTGCCGTCGACGCTTACGTGGCGGTAGCCCACTTTCAGCGTAACCGGTTTGATTGGGGTCCAGCTTACGCCGCCGTTAGCTTCAACGTAGTTTTTCACGCTGTTGTTTAGTCCGTCTGGTGCAACGTATCCTTCACCAAATACGTTAATGCTGTCAGTCAGGGCAACATTCACGCCGCCACCGATTGGGAACGCTACGCCGTTATCGCCTTTTTTCGGGCCGATGTAGATGGCTTTCGCGCCTGCATTCAGCATCACCGGGCCCACTTCCAGGTTGTAGCCTGCGCCCACGCCGCCGGTCTGGGTGCCATCATCGGTATTTTTGAGCCAGTTACCTTCGGTATACAGGCCGGATGAGGATTTACCCATTTCCACATTCAGGTTGGTGAAGTTTTTACCCTGCTCGATGCTGCCGCCCATGGCCAAAGCGGAGCCCGATACCGCGGTCAAAGCAGAAAGGATAAGAATGTTAAGCTTTTTCATGAGTATTTCCTCGTCTTCAAATTAATCTGAGGACACCTTAACAAGCGATGTTTATGACTGCAAATGTGATGTAAATCGCGCTTTTATACTGATATTGTTAAATTTTTTATTGCGATTGTTGCGGTGATGTTTTATTGCCGGGGTGTCAACGGGTGATGTTTTAGCGTTTAGGAACCGTTTAGTTTTTTGACTAAACATAAACTGAACGAGGCGGGGATAGTGGTTTGAGATGAATTAATTGGGTTTCTAATAATTTCCGAAAGTGTTTCAGCTGTCACACTAAACAACAAAGCCTTACATTTCGAGTGATGAATATACGTTCAATCGCGCAGGTCGGTTTCCTTTTCATGTCATTTTTCTGACACGTTTATTCTTTACGTTGTTGGCTTCACTAACTGGATGCTAACAATATGAAAAGAAAAATTATTCCTGTGCTAATCGGTTGTGCGCTCTCTTTCTCTGGCCTGGCGGCGCAGCCTACTGCTGAGCGCTATGTCGTCAGCTTCCCTGAAGGCTCCCACGTGAGCTACAGCGGCGCGTTTGCCAGCGCGTTTCCGAACGGACTGCCCGTGGGAATCGGTTCTGGCCTGCTGTTTACGGGCAAGCAGGGCGATGCCCTGACCTTTGCGACCGTGACCGATCGCGGTCCAAACGCCGATGCGCCAAAAATGGGTAAAAACGAAGCCAAAATATTTGTCACGCCAGATTTCGCCCCCCTGCTGATGACCATCCGCGTTCAGAACGGCAAAGCAGAGGCAACGGATGCCCGCCCGCTGCATGATGACAAAGGCGAGATTAACGGTCTGCCACTGCAAAGCGGCGTGATTGGCTCGACCAATGAAGTGGCGTTCAGCGACACGCTAAAAATTCTGAAGGGCGACAACCGCGGGCTGGACACGGAAGGCATCACGCCGGACGGGAAAGGCGGCTACTGGCTGTGCGACGAGTATGGTCCGTTCCTGATTAACGTCGACGGCAAAGGGAAGATCCTGGCGATCCACGGGCCTCAGGCGGCGGAAGGGGAGAAGTCCATCGCGGGCGGTCTGCCAAACATTATCAAATGGCGCCAGGCGAATCGGGGCTTTGAAGGCCTGACCCGGATGCCGGACGGGCGGATTATCGCCGCCGTGCAAAGCACGCTGGATATCGACGGTAAGAGCAAAAAGCAGGCGCTGTTTACGCGTCTGGTGAGCTTCGACCCAGCGACCGGGAAAACAGCGATGTACGGTTACCCAATCGACAGCGCGGCCTACGGTAAAAACAGCGACGCCAAAATCGGCGACATTGTGGCGCTCGATGACCAGCACATCCTGCTGATTGAGCAGGGAAGCGATAAAAACGACGGCATGCGTAACCTGATTTACAAGGTGGATCTCAGCAAGGCGAGCGACCTTTCCGCCTTTGACAAGCCGGGCGAGTACCCGGAGTTTGATGATGAGAAAACCCTGGCGCAGCGCGGCATAACGCTTGCGGCTAAAACGCAGGTCGTGGATCTGCGCGCGCTGGGCTGGCAGCAGGAGAAGGCCGAAGGGCTGGCGCTAATTGACAGCAAACGGCTTGCGGTGGCGAACGATAACGACTTTGGCGTGAAGGTGGCGATGCAAAACCCGGTCGAGGGCAAGAAGCTCAAGGATTATCGGGTGAACGCGGAAGGCAAGCTGACGCTGGATGATAAACCGGTGGAAACCACGCTCAGCGTGAAGCCGCTGAAGAAGCCAGAGTCGGACAGCGAGCTGTGGATTATAACGCTGCCGGAAGCGGTGAAATAAGTTTACCCCTCACCCTAACCCTCTCCCCATAGGGGAGAGGGGATGCAAGGCGGTTATTTTTTCAGACCCGCAAACGCCGCTCGAATTTCTTCTTCCGGGAGTTGGATACCTATAAACACCATCACGCTGCGCGGCGCTTCATCGCCCCAGGGTCTGTCCCAGTCGGCGCTGTACAGGCGCTGCACGCCCTGGAACAGCAGGCGGTTCGGCTCGCCGTCAATCCACAGCATACCTTTGTAGCGCAGCAGCTTGTCGGCAAACGACAGCAGCAGGTTCTCCATCACGCGCGAGACCTCGCTGATGTCCACCGGGTAGTCCAGCTCGACCACAATCGACGCCACGTCGTTTTGCTTGTCGGATATAAAGTGGAAGCGCGGTTTCGCGGTGACGTTCTCTTCCAGCATAAAGCCGTTGGTGTTGAACAGCTGAGACAGATCGATATCGCCATGCGTCACCGTGTAAATCGGCGCGCGGGAGTTAATGCGCGTCAGACGCTCGCGCAGCTTAACGCTTTCGCCCGCCACGTCGGTTTTGGTCAGCAGGATGCGGTCGGCGTAGCCCACCTGAGACTGGGCGATGGTGAACTGGTTCATCTGATCGTCAGCGTGAACCGCATCCACCAGGGCAATCACGCCGTCAAGCAGGTAGCGCTGGCAGAGGATCTCGTGAGAGAAAAAGGTCTGAATAATCGGGCCGGGGTCGGCCATGCCGGTGCACTCGATCACCAGACGGTCAAAATCGATTTCACCGCGGTCGCGGCTGTCGAGCAGGTCCAGCAGGGCGTCTTCTAATTCGTTAGAGCGGGTGCAGCAGATGCAGCCGTTGGTGAGGGTTTTGATCTGGGTGGCGCGATCGCCAATCAGCTGATCGTCTACCGAGACCTCACCAAATTCGTTTTCGATGACGGCGATTTTGAAGCCGTGCTGTTCATTCAGGATGTGGCGCAGCAGGGTGGTTTTGCCGGCGCCGAGAAAACCGGTCAGCAGGGTAACGGCAATCGGGGTCATGGTCTCTCCTTTAGCAGCAGCGGACGCCGCCTTCTCCACTTCCGCCGTAGCGCGCTTCCTGACGCTCGCGGAAGAATTCGGTGTAGGTCATGTACGGCTTATCCGGATGGTTGGTCTTCATATGCTCAACGTAGTTGTCATAGTCCGGAATGCCAATCAGCATTTTCGCCGCCTGACCGAGGTATTTTTTTGCTTCGCCTAAGTTACCAAACATTGTGGGTTCCAGACAGAAAAAGCCCGGTGGCGCTACGCTTACCGGGCCTACAGTTTCTGTGTAGGGCGGGTCAGCGTAGCGCCACCCGCCATTTTTTTAATGGTGTGAAGAGGTCTTCACGCCGCCCTCCGGCACCGGCACGTACGGAGTTTCTTTATCCGTACGACCGTCGGCGTTGCGCACGTTCAGCCAGGTTTTGATGCCGTAGAAGATGATGCTGTACACCACCACCAGGAACAGAATGCTCAGACCCGCGTTGGTGTAGTTGTTCACCACGATATGGTTCATGTTGGCAATCTGCTGCGCGGTCAGATCCGCGCCGCCTGCGGCAATCTTCTCTTTGTACTGGTTAGCCATGAAGAAGAAGCCTTCCAGCTGCGGGTTGGCGCTGAACAGCTTCAGGCCAAGCGCCCAGGTGGTGCAGAGCAGCAGCCACAGCGCAGGAACAACCGTTACCCAGATGTATTTGGTGCGTTTCATCTTCACGAGGACCACGGTACCGAGCACCAGAGCAACGGCTGCCAGCATCTGGTTAGAGATACCGAACAGCGGCCACAGGCTCTTCACGCCGCCGAGCGGGTCGACAACGCCCTGATACAGGAGGTAGCCCCACAGGCCGACGCAGCCGGCAGTACCCAGAATGCCCGCCACCAGAGAGTCGGTTTTCTTCAGGAACGGCACGAAGTTACCGAGCAGGTCCTGCAGCATGAAGCGGCCCGCACGGGTACCTGCGTCCAGCGCGGTCAGGATGAACAGCGCTTCGAACAGAATACCGAAGTGGTACCAGAAGCCCATGTCCGCCCACGGCAGCACTTTGTGGAACACGTGTGCGATACCGACGGCAAGCGTAGGTGCACCGCCTGCGCGGTTCAGCACGGACGGTTCGCCGATGTCCTTCGCGGTCTGCATGATCTGCTCAGGCGAAATCACGAAGCCCCAGGAGCTGACGGTCGCCGCGGCGTGTGCGCTCGCGTCCTTCAACTGCGCCATAATCAGCGCCGCGTTATCGCCGCCCATCTCGTGCAGGTTTGGCATGGTAATGCCGAGGCCAGCAGGCGGGGTGTTCATCGCGAAGTACAGACCCGGTTCGATAATGGAGGCTGCAACCAGCGCCATGATCGCCACGAAGGACTCCATCAGCATCGCGCCGTAGCCGATCAGACGCGCGTCTTTCTCGTTCGCCAGCAGCTTAGGCGTGGTGCCGGACGCAATCAGGGCGTGGAAGCCAGAGACCGCACCGCAGGCGATGGTGATGAACAGGAACGGGAACAGGGCGCCTTTCCACAGCGGGCCGGTACCGTCGATGTACTGCGTTATCGCAGGCATTTTCAGATCCGGGTTAATCACCAGGATGCCGATCGCCAGACCGACGATAACGCCGATTTTCAGGAAGGTCGCCAGGTAGTCGCGCGGGGCCAGAATCAGCCAGACCGGCAGCAGCGCGGAGATAAACGCATAGCCAATCAGCGCGAAGGTAATGGTGGTGTCCTTGAAGGTCAGCGCCGGGCCCCAGTACGGGTCGTGCGCAATCACGCCGCCGAAGTAGATGGAGGCCACCAGCAGCACGATACCAATCACCGATACTTCACCCACGCGTCCCGGACGCAGGAAGCGCATGTAGATACCCATGAACAGCGCAATCGGCACGGTTGAGCAGACGGTGAAGACACCCCACGGGCTTTCGGCCAGCGCTTTCACCACGATCAGGGCCAGCACCGCGAGGATGATGATCATAATCAGGAAGCAGCCGAACAGGGCGATGGTCCCCGGCACGCGGCCCATCTCTTCTTTGACCATCTCACCCAGAGAGGCGCCGTTACGGCGAGAAGAGATAAACAGCACCATAAAGTCCTGCACCGCACCCGCCAGCACGACGCCTGCGAGCAGCCACAGGGTACCCGGCAGGTAGCCCATCTGCGCGGCCAGCACCGGGCCGACCAGCGGGCCTGCACCGGCGATAGCGGCAAAGTGGTGACCAAACAGCACGTAGCGGTTGGTTGGCACGTAGTTCAGGCCGTCATTGTTAATGACCGCCGGAGTGGCGCGCGTCGGGTCGAGCTTCATGACCTTCTGCGCGATGTACAAGCTGTAGTAGCGATAAGCAACAAGATAGACGGAAACGGACGCGACCACGATCCACAGGGCGCTTACGTGTTCGCCCCGGCGTAATGCGACAACCGCCAGACAAAAAGCGCCGAGGATCCCGAGTAAGGCCCAGGGCACGTGCTTCAGTAGTTTTTTAGTATCCATAGTAAGACCTGGTTTTTTATGTAAAGAAAAAAGGGTCAGGGTTCGTTGTGAGGAGGTATTGATTAATGCTGGAGCAATCGTGCCAGATCCTCGCGCGTGTAAAGGACGGTAAATGAATGAGTGGTTGAAAGTGCCGGGTGAGCGGTCAAAGGGGGCGACGAGCGGTTCCGGCTCGCCGCCAGGGGGCGAAATTATGTGATTGAGATCACTTGATTATTCGGGTTGCGTTCCACCGCCAGATAGTTCTCCAGCGTTCCGATCAGTTTTTCCTTCAGCCAGCTCGGCTCCAGAATCTGAATATGGGGCAGCCAGTAGAACAGCAGCGGCAGGATCTGGTTCTCGTGCGCCGCCTGGCAGCGCAGCGTGACGCCGCCCTGTTGCTCCTCCAGCAGCTCTTGTTCCGGCAGAAGATCGCGGCGCAGGAAGTAATGCGAAATATTATCTTTGATGAATATTTTCACCGCGAAAGTATTTTCAGATACCCAAGGGTCGAGGCTTTTTTCCAGCAGCTCAAGGACATTTTCTTCCGGGGTGAAGGTCGTTTTCTGAATATCAAACCAGCTAATCTGGCTCAATGAGAAGGATTTCAGGCGGCTATTTTCGGTGGCTTGTAAATACCATATATTTTTTTTGTTAATGAGTTTATAGGGATTAATCAGACGGGTTTTCCCTTTATAAACAATCTGACAAACATTATGGTTTTTAATCGATCTCTCGATTTTCGTTAAATGACGGCGAATATCGCGCTGGACCGTGTGTTCGGCTTCATTCGCAAGAATAAGAATATGGTTTTCGTCAACGCGCGCTTCAAGATTTTGCCAGAATTCCGTATTTCTTTCAGGGAAAAAGCTGTCGGCATTCAGGAAGTTAGCAAGGGTGTGGTGTAGGCCTTGTCCGCCGGGCGATTGTGCGGAATGGATCAGCCTATATAGCCCGTTACCGGTATGTTCAACAATGGGAGAGAGGGCATTTAAATCCCGGTAGACGGTACGCTCGGTAATTTTAAATTTCTCCATTAGCGCACTGCGGTTTACCACACCGTTTAAATGTAGCTCAACCAGAATATCGACCAGACGTTCAGCCGAGCGGCTCCGCGTCGTTTTAGCCATAAGGTCATCCTGTATATTTAGGTATGCGCTGAATGATGCGGATGCACTGACAGGCGGCGTCAGTATTCAGGCACAGAAAATTTCTCTTATGGGTATATAACGGCGTGATTTAGCGGAAACCTTAGGAGTTTTTGTAGAAAGCGGCGCTGGCCGAAGAAAAAGGCCAGCGCGAGGGGGGATCACACGGCGGCTTCCGCCTCCAGCATGACCGGGTGGAAACGGCGCTTGAAGTAGATCAGGCCGTGTCCCGCGTCACTCAGAATGATGTTCTTAACTTCAACAAGGTAGACAAGATGCGTGCCGATGGTTTGCACCTGGCTAATCTCGCCTTCAAGGCTGGCCAGCGCGCCCTTGAGCACCGGCTGCCCCAGCGGGCCTTTCTGCCAGCAGGAGAGGGCAAAGCGCTCCTCCATCGTCATTCCGGTCATCCCGGCGAAATGGCGAGCCATGATCTCCTGCTCGTGGTTCAGTACGTTAACGCACAGCCTGCCGTTGCCCTGAAATACCGGGTTCATGGCGCTGTTGGCGTTGATGCAAACCATGACCGACGGTGGGGTGTCAGTCACCGAACAGACGGCTGTAGCGGTAATGCCGCAGCGGCCCGCCTCGCCCTCGGTGGTGACCACATTGACTGCCGCCGACAGGCTGCTCATCGCGTCGCGAAAACGCAGGCGTTGTTCTGATTGCATGAAAACCTCCCGCTGCATTATTTCAGCAGCTTATCCAGCATGTTGATATCGCTGTTGTTGTGCAGGTGCGGCACCGTCCAGCCGTGTTGGTCGTATTCGGACATGCAGCGGTCGACCATCGCCATCATCTTGTCCATGTTGCCGGAGCTCTGCGCCTGGCGCAGACACTGCAGGCGGATCTCATCCTGACTGCCGGAGTAGTTGATTTCGTACAGCTCGTGGCGGCCGCCGAACTCGCTGCCGATGGCGTCCCACATCAGCTTCAAAATCTTGATGCGTTCGACGTGGTCCATGCCGTTGGAGCCGCGCACGTATTTCGCCAGATACTGGTCGATCTGCGGGTTGTTCAGATCCCGGGCGCTGGACGGGAGGTAGATCAGACCGGACGTCACGTTACGCTCGATGATGTTCTTGATCTTCGCGTAGGCCATCGGCGCCATCACGCGGTAGGTTTGCAGCGCGGCGTGATCCGGCAGATACGCGCCGTTGACCCACGGGGTGGCTTCGGAGCACATGGAGTCGCTCAGCGCCCAGAACATGTTGCGCCAGGCCACCACTTCGCCGAGATCCGCCTGCACGCCGCGGAACTCCAGGGTACCGGTGCACTCAAGGGATTTCTTCAGCAGGGCGGTGATGAAGTCGAGCTTCACCGCCAGACGCACGCAGGCCTGCAGCGGGTACATCCGCGCAAATCCACCTTCCATCGTCCAGCGACGGCAGCGGTCGAAATCGCGGTAGATCAGCACGTTTTCCCACGGGATCAGCACGTGATCCATCACCAGGATCGCGTCGTTCTCGTCGAAGCGGCTGGAGAGCGGGTAGTCGTACGGGGATCCGGTTGCGCCTGCCACCATCTCGTAAGAGGCGCGGGAGATCAGCTTCACGCCCTCGGCGTCCATCGGCGCGACGAACATCAGCGCAAAGTCCGGGTTTTCACCCATCACCTGCGCGGAGCCGAAGCCGATCATGTTGTAGTGGGTCAGCGCCGAGTTGGTTGCCACCACTTTCGCGCCGCTGACGATGATCCCGGCGTCGGTCTCTTTCTCCAGCTTGATGTAGACGTCTTTCACCTCGTCCGCCGGCTTGTGGCGGTCGATCGGCGGGTTAACGATGGCGTGGTTGAAGTACAGGCCGGTTTCCTGAATGCGCGTGTACCAGCTGCGGGCGTTCTGCTCGAACTGGCCGTAGAAGCCCGGGTTGGCGCCGAGCGCGCAGCCGAACGCGGCCTTGTAGTCCGGCGTGCGGCCCATCCAGCCGTAGCTCAGGCGCGACCACTCGGCGATAGCGTCGCGCTGCTGGCGCAGGTCGTCGGCGCTTTTCGCCACGCGGAAGAACTTGTGGGTATAGCCGCCGCTGCCGGTGTCGGTGCCCCAGCAGAGGGTGTCCTGCATGTCCGGCTTGTGCAGCGCGTCGTACATCTGCGCGATAGAGGCCGCCGCGTTGCGAAACGCCGGATGGGTGGTGACGTCTTTGACGCGCTCGCCGTAGATATAAATCTCACGGCCGTCCTGCAGGCTTTTTAAATACTCTTCGCCGGTTAACGGACGTTTGGCATCAGCGCGGAAATCTTCAGGCTTCATAGGGACCTCGTATCGGAATAGGGTTGTTAAATTTATGTTTTGTTTTTGTTGTTTAATTGAAGCCTGAGAGGGGCGTAACGTGAAGGGACGATTGGGACAACGGCGGGTACTTTTCGGGCGGGATTGGGATTTGTGATCTGTGCGGCTTTTCGGCGGGTGGCGCTACGCTTACCCGCCCTACAAAACGTGATGCGTTCAGGAAACCGGTACTTTCTGCGCCCGATACGCGCTCGGCGAGCACCCCACTAAGCGGTTAAAAAACCGGGCAAAATAGGCCGGATCCTTAAACCCCAGCTGCCAGGCAATCTCGCTCACCGCGCTGTCGGAGAAGAGCAGCAGCCGCCTGGCTTCGCGAAGCTGCCGGTCGAAGATCAGCCGCTTCGGCGGGCGGTTGGCGAAGCGGCGGCAGATATCTGTCAGGCGGGATTCGGTCAGGTGCAGTTCGCTGGCGTATTCCGGCACCGTCCAGTGCTGGTGGTAGTGGGCATCTATCAGCTGGGTAAAGCGCTGGAACAGCTTCAGCTCGCCGCGCATGCCGCCCGAAGCGTGGTCGTCGAGCTTCGCGTTGCGCAGCAGCAGGGTGAAGACCGCCTGCGCCAGCAGGACCAGGGTATGCTCGCGCCCCGGCAGCTGTTCCGTGGATTCCCGGGCAATCAGCTGCCAGTAGTGCTTCAGCGCCGCCAGCTCGTCCGGCCTGTCGGCCAGCGAGAGGCAGATCCCCGGCAGGCCAAACGCTTCCCGCGTGCCGGGGTAGAGCACTTCAAGCAGCGGCCAGATCAGATCCTCGCGCACCGTCAGCACGTGCCCGTCGCTGTCGGATTCGGTGATAAACGCGTGCGGCACCGACGGCGGCGTGAGGACGAACAGCGGGGCCTGCACCGAGTAGCGGTGATCGTCGAGCTGGAGCTCAATCTGCCCGGTATCGAGAAAGTGCATCTGAAAATACTGGTCGTGACGATGCGCCTGCATGTCGCGGCCAAAAAAGGCCGCCATGCGGGCGAACGACTGGTAGTGCACATCGTCGGTGCCCAGACTTTCGTCGTACTCCTTGCTGATATCAATGTTGGCGATGGGGCTCTGGCACATGCTCGTTCCTCTGTTGATCCCGCTGCGTCATCGGAATGCGCGTCAGCACCAGCGCGCCGACCACCAGCAGCCCGGCCACAAACCACAGCCCGGAGCTGAAGCTGCCGGTGGCGTCGCGCAGGATCCCAATCAGCAACGGGCTGACGGCGGATCCGACGTTGCCGATGGCGTTGATCACCGCCAGCGCCACCGCGCGTGACTGCAGGCTAATCACCTGGTCCGGCGTGGTCCAGAATATGGCCATGGCGGTAAAGGATCCGGTTGAGGCCATAATGATGCCAAGCAGCTGGATCAGGCTGTGATCGGTGGCCGAGGCCAGCATCCATCCCGCCGCGGCGAACAGGTACGGCAGGATGGTGTGCTTTTTTCGCTCTTTCAGCCTGTCGGAGCGGCGGCTCCACCAGATCATCCCGAGGATGGTGCAAAACTGCGGGATCGCCGCCAGCAGGCCGATGACGATATTGCTGCTCCCCGTGTTAAAGCTTTGCAGGATCTGCGGCGTCCAGATGTTGATGGCGCTGAGCGTGTTGGTCAGGCAGAAGTAGGCCAGCGTGTAAAGCAGCACCGCCGGGGTCAGCACTTCGCGAAGCGTTGATTTCGGCGTGACGGACCGGGCAATGGCGACCTCCTGCTCGCGGGCGATCATCGTTTTCAGCGCCTGCTTTTCGTCGTCGTCGAGCCAGGTGGCCTGATCCGGCGTGTCGTTGAGGTAAAACCAGGTCACCACGCCGAGCACCACCGACGGCAGCCCCTCCAGCAGGAACAGCCACTGCCAGCCCTTCAGATTCCACAGCCCGTCCATCGCCAGAATGTAGCCGGAGAGGATCGAGCCGAGCATCATGGTCACCGGCATGGCGATCATAAACAGCGCATTGGCGCGGGCGCGGTGATAGGCCGGGAACCACCAGGTGAGGTAAACCAGGATCCCCGGCAGGAAGCCCGCTTCGGCAATGCCCACCAGCATGCGTAAAACGTAAAGCGTTTCAGGGCTGGTGGCGAACATGGTGCAGGTGGAGGCGATGCCCCACACCACCATGATCCCGGCGATCCAGCGCCGCGCGCCGATCTTCGCCAGCATGATGTTGCTCGGGATCCCGCACAGCACGTAGGTGACGTAAAACAGCGTCGCGGCCAGGCCAAACATGGTCGATGTGAGGCCCAGATCTTTGCCCATCGTCAGCCCGGCAAAGCCGATGTTGATGCGATCGAGAAACGAAAAGACAAACAGGATAAAGAGAAAGACGATCAGGCGTCGGAACAGCTTGTTAATGGCGCGATGTTCAACAGCTTTATTATCATGGGTTTGCAGGGTAGAGGTCGTCATGGTGCGCTCCAGATCTTACGTTTAGTAGACGGATTTATTGTTATTAACTGACGTAACCGGTTGTTCGATAAAGCGTGCCGCCAGCGCTTCCGCGCTGCGGGCGAGCAGGGTGGTGTCGACGCCGACGGCAACAAACAGCGCGCCGAGTTCAAGGTAGCGTTTCGCCAGCTGCTCGTTCGCCATCAGGATGCCGGGCGCTTTACCCGCCGCACGGATCTGCGCGATCGCCTGCTCGATGGCGGCCTGCACCTCCGGGTGCTGCGGATTGCCGGCAAAGCCCATGTCGGCGCTCAGATCCGCCGGGCCGATAAACACGCCGTCGACGCCTTCCACGTCCAGGATCTGCGGCAGGTTTTTCAGCGCCTCACGGGTTTCAATCTGCACCAGCACGCACATGGCGTCGTTGGCCTGCTGCAGGTAGTCCGGGATGCGGTTCCAGCGCGAGGCGCGCGCCAGGGCGCTGCCGACGCCGCGAATGCCTGCGGGCGGGTAGCGGGTGGCACGTACCGCCAGCCGCGCTTCGTCGGCGTTTTGCACCATCGGCACCAGCAGGGTTTGTGCCCCCACGTCCAGCAGCTGCTTGATCTGCACCGGGTCGTTCCACGACGGGCGCACTACCGGCTGGCTGGGATACGGCGCGATGGCCTGTAATTGGGTTAACACGGTTTGCACGCTGTTCGGCGCGTGCTCGCCGTCGATCAGCAGCCAGTCGAAGCCTGCCCCCGCCAGCAGCTCGGCGCTGTAGCTGCTGGTCAGCCCCAGCCATAATCCAATTTGCGGGCGGCCTGCCTGCAGCGCCGCTTTGAATGCGTTTTGCATGGTCCTCTCCTAAACAAAGCGGCAGCTGATGGAGCCCATATTGCCGTAGTCCACGTGGAAGGTGTCGCCTCTGCTGGCGGGCACCGGGCGGGTAAAGGAGCCGCCGAGGATGATTTGCCCCGGCTCAAGCTGCACGTCGTACGGCGCCAGCTTGTTCGCCAGCCACGCCACGCCGTTCGCCGGGTGGTTAAGCACGCCTGCGGCAACACCGGTCTCTTCGATCACACCGTTGCGGTAGAGCAGGGCGGAGATCCAGCGCAGATCCAGCGCGTCGGGCTTAATCGGACGGCCGCCGAGGATCACCCCCGCGTTAGCGGCGTTATCGGAGATGGTGTCGAACACCTTGCGCGGGCGCTGGGTTTCCGGGTCAACGTTGTGGCAGCGGGCGTCGATCAGCTCCAGCGCGGGGATGACGTAGTCCGTAGCGTTGTAGACGTCGAAGATGGTGCAGTTCGGGCCGCGCAGCGGTTTTGCCAGCACAAAGGCCAGCTCCACTTCGATACGCGGAACGATAAAGCGATCGACGGGAATGTCGCTGCCGTCGTGGAAGAACATGTCGTCCAGCAGCGCGCCGTAGTCCGGCTCGCTTATCTGGGAGCTGGCCTGCATCGCTTTGGAGGTGAGGCCGATCTTGTGGCCCTTCAGCACGCGGCCTTCGGCGATTTTCAGGCTGACCCATTCGCGCTGGACGGCGTAGGCGTCTTCAATCGTGATCTCCGGGTAGTCCAGCGAGATCGCGCGGATCTGCTCCCGGGATTGTTCCGCCTGATGCAGGCGATGGGCGATCAGGGTATGGGTATGTTTGTCGAGCATGGCGATATCCTTTGTGCGGCTGTTGCCGGGTGGCGCTGCGCTTACCCGGCCTACGTTCGGAGCCGTTGTAGGCCCGGTAAGCGCAGCGCCACCGGGCGAGCAGACGGCTACTTAAACAACGCGTGCACGTTGTTTTGTTTGTAATTGAGCGTCGGGTGCAGCTCGTCGAGCTCGAACGACAGCGCCAGATACCGGCTGTTCATCAGCGCTGCGAAATGATCTTTAATCAACGCAAACAGCATCTCCCCCACGGCTTCCCGGCTCTCCAGGCTGCGCCCGGCACCAATCTTCAGCGTCATATGCACAAAGGCGTAATCGTGCTTGCCGTCGGCCATCTGCCAGGTGTCCAGCCAGTGGGCGCGGCTGCGGATACCGCCGATGGGGAAGATGCCTGTGGCGGCGAGCGCCTCGTTGACTTTGGCGAACAGCCCCGGCAGGTCGGCCTGCTCGCGGATATTGTCGGTACATTCAGCAATAAAGTGCGGCATGGTGGCTCCTTACGCGGGCAGCGGGAAAACGGCGTTAACCTGGCCGGTGCCGGAGCTGGCGAACAGCTCGGTGAGGAACTCCACCTTGCCGTCGTACTGGTCCCAGCCGAGCATGCCCAGCAGCATCACGGTGTCGTGCATGTTGCCCTCGCCATAGCAGTAGTCGGCGTACTCCGGCAGCATGCTGCAGAATTCTTTGAACTGGCCCTCGCGCCACAGCTTCACCACGCGCTCGTCCATCTGACGGTCAAACTCGCGGGTGTAGCTGTTCATCCCTTCCTCCGCGCGCTGGTCGTCGATAAAGCGGTGCGACAGCGAGCCGCTGGCGAGCACCGCCACGGTGCCGTCGTATTTTTCGATGGCGCTGACGATGGCCTCTCCCAGTCTGCGGCTGTCGGCAAAGTCGTGAACCGTGCAGAACGCCGAGATGGAGATCACCCTGAAGTGCTTATCCGCGTTCATATAGCGCATCGGCACCAGCGTGCCGTACTCCAGCTTGAGGCTCGGGATGTTGTGCGCTTTGGCGCGCACGCCGAGCTTCACCGCCTCGTCGGCAATCAGCTGGCCGAGTTCCGGGTTGCCGTCGTAGTCGTAGGTCATGTCGCGGATAAAGTGCGGCAGCTCGTTGCTGGTGTAGACGCCCGCAAAATGGTCCGCACAGTTGATGTGGTACGCGCTGTTCACCAGCCAGTGGGTGTCGAACACGATGATGGTATCCACGCCCAGCTCGCGGCAGCGCTTGCTGATCTCTTTATGCCCGTCGATGGCCGACTGGCGGCAGCCGTGGTTTTTCCCCGGCAGCTCGGAGAGGTACATCGACGGAACGTGCGTGATCTTCGCCGCTAACGCTAATTTACCCATGGTCAGATCCCCCACTTTGGAATCGGATGGTCGCCCATGGAGATGCAGACGTTCTTCATCTCCGCGAACACTTCAAAGCTGTACTCGCCGCCCTCGCGGCCGGTGCCGGAGGCCTTTACGCCGCCAAACGGCTGGCGCAGGTCGCGCACGTTTTGGGTGTTCACGAACACCATGCCCGCCTCGATGCTGCGCGCCAGGCGCAGCACTTTGCTGACGTCCTGGGTCCAGATGTACGACGCCAGGCCGTACTCCACGTCATTCGCCAGGCGCAGGCCTTCCGCTTCGTCCTTGAACGGCAGCAGGCAGGCCACCGGCCCGAAGATCTCCTCCTGCGCCACGCGCATGCGGTTGTCGACGTCCGCCAGCACGGTCGGGCGCAGGAAGTTGCCGCCCTTCAGGTGCGCAGGCAGATCGGTCGGTTTGTCCGGGCCGCCTGCCAGCAGGGTTGCGCCCTCCTCAATGCCGAGACGGATGTAGCCGGAAACCTTCTCCCAGTGCTGCTTGCTGATGAGTGCGCCAATCTGGGTATTCGGATCGTTTGGATCCCCAACGCGCAGGCGGTTGGCGCGCTCGGCAAAGCGCTTGACGAATTCCGGGTAGATGCTCTGCTGGATAAAGATGCGCGAGCCCGCGGTGCAACGCTCGCCGTTGATGGAGAAGATGGTGAACAGGGCGGCGTCCAGCGCGCGCTCGATGTCGGCATCTTCAAAAATCAGCACCGGGGATTTGCCGCCCAGCTCCATGGAGTATTTCTTCAGCCCGGCGTTTTTCATGATGTTGCGCCCGGTGGCGGTGCCGCCGGTGAAGGAGACGGCGCGCACGTCGTGATGGCGCACTAGCGCGTCGCCTGCCGTCGCGCCGTAGCCCTGCACCACGTTCAGCACGCCCGCCGGAATGCCCGCCTCTAGCGCCAGCTCGCCCAGACGGTCGGCGGTCAGCGGGGAGAGTTCAGACATCTTCAGCACCGCGGTGTTGCCCAGCGCCAGGCAGGGCGCGACCTTCCAGGTGGCGGTCATAAACGGCACGTTCCACGGCGAGACCAGCGCGCAGACGCCCACCGGCTGCACCAGCGTGTAGTTGAGCATCTTATCGTCAACCGGGTAGGTTTTGCCGTTCATCTGCTGGCACACTTCGGCGAAGAACTCGAAGTTGTGCGAGGCGCGCGGGATGAGCACGTTTTTGGTCTGGTGGATCGGCAGGCCGGTGTCGGCGGTTTCCATAGCGGCGATCTCAGGCACGTTCTGGTCGATCAGATCGCCCAAACGGCGCATCAGGCGCGCGCGCTCCTTCATCGGCAGGTTAGCCCACTTCGGGAACGCCTCTTTGGCGGCGGCGACGGCCTGGTGAATTTCAGCTTCACCGCCGGAGGCGACTTCTGCCAGCACCTCGCCGGAGGCGGGGTTGGTGGTGTGGAAGTACTCGCTTCCGGCGACGTTTTTACCGTTGATCCAGTGGTTAATCTTTTTCATTTTGCAGTCTCCTCGCTGACAATTCGGTTCACCAGGCGTCCGACGCCCTCCACTTCCACCACCACCTCATCGCCCGGCACCACGTCGGACAGCCCTTTTGGCGTGCCGGTGGCAATCATGTCGCCTGGCTGCAGGGTCATAAAATCGCTCAGGTACGCAATCAGGAACGGAATGCTGAAGATCAGATCCGCCGTGGTGCCTTCCTGGCGCAGCTCGCCGTTGACGAAGGTGCGCAGGGCGAGGTTGTGCGGGTCGGGAATCGCCGCTTTCGGCACGATGTGGGGAGAAATAGGCGTCAGCCCGTCGCGGCTTTTTACCCGCAGGTTCGGGCGGTAGTAGTTTTCCAGGTAGTCGCGTATGGCGTAGTCGTTGCAGACCGTGTAGCCCGCCACGTAGTCCATCGCCTCGGTTTCGCTCACTCTGCGCGCGGTTTTACCGATGACCACCACCAGCTCCGCCTCGTAGTGCATGTATTCGATATTGTTCGGGCGCACCGACGTCTGGTTGTCGCCGTTGAACGTGTTTGGCGCTTTGATAAATACCAGCGGCTCGGTGGGCGGCTTGAAGTCCAGCTCGCTGGCGTGGTCGGCATAGTTCAGACCGAGGGCAAACAGCGTGGCGTGCGGCGGCGTGCTGTGGGCAATAGTGACGTTGCGCTCATCCACCACCGGGTTTTCCAGCGGCGGAAAGCCTGCCGCCAGAATACGCAGGCGATCGCCCGGGCGGATCTCCACGCGGCTTTGCGGGGTGCCGAGCAGGATCGCATCGCCGGGATTGAGGGTGGCGAACTCGCTCAGGGCGCTCAGCAGTTCGGCAGCGCTGCGCTGAAGATCGGCGGTGTTCCAGTGGTCCGCTTCGCGGCCGTTGATCTCGGTGATGATGGTCAGGTTATCCACGCTATCAACGGCGACAAGTTCGCCCAGCGGGCAAAATCCGTCCCGGCATTTGGCCTTGATGGCCGGGCGGTAGAAGCTCTCTTCCGGCAGGCTCACCTCGTTGGCCAGCGCGTATCCGGCGATGTATTCCGCCGCATTTTCCACGCTCACCCTGCTGGCGGTTTTGCCCACGACCAGCGCCACCGTCGCGCCGCTCAGCACCGTTTCCCCCTGCGGGAAGGGGATCGGCTCGCCCGCGCGGATCACCGTGTTATGCGGTTTGATAAACCACACGGCTGTTTTCGGCGGCGTATTGTAAGGGGCTTTTTCAAACGCCTCGCGCCAGGCGTCACGCTGGCTTTGATGGTTGAGGGCGACGGCAAAAACGGTACCTTTCATTCACATACTCCTCACCCCGGCGGTCCGGGTTATGATTTCATTAATATGTTAATGATCTGGTTTTATGCTTTTGCTGTTTATTTCGCAATCAGAAGTGAAAAATTTGTGATATGAATAACAATAAATTTACATATTGGTTTTTATTTATAGTTAAATCAGGTTGTTAATAAAACTGAATGGTTTCTGTTAGACTTTTTGACGGAAAACGTGTTGTTTATAAAAGCAACTTTTAGTGATTGTTTACTTGTTAATGATGTGAAGGGAGAGGCTATGCATGACTCATTAACCATCGCGCTGCTGCAGGCGCGGGAAGCGGCGATGTCGTACTTCCGCCCGATCGTAAAGCGCCATAATCTGACCGAGCAGCAGTGGCGCATTGTGCGCGTGCTGGCTGAGCATCCGTCGATGGATTTTCACGATCTGGCGTTTCGCACCTGCATTTTGCGCCCGAGCCTGACCGGCATCCTGACGCGCATGGAGCGTGACGGCCTGGTGCTGCGCCTAAAGCCGGTGAACGACCAGCGCAAGCTGTACGTGTCGCTGACCAAAGAGGGGAATGCGCTGTACGAACACGCCCAGGCGCAGGTCGAAGAGGCGTATCAGCAAATTGAGGCGGAATACACGCCGGAGAAGATGAAACAGCTGACGGCGCTGCTGGAAGAGTTTATTGAACTCGGAAACCGGCATAACGCAGCGCGGGAAGAAGAGTAAAAACCACAAATTCCAGGATGATTTTCGTAAAGTTTTCCCTTTCCAGGCCGAAAATTCTGTATCTGTCTGAGGAAAGAGAAAACATGTTAAACCGTATCAAGATTGTCACCAGCTTAATGCTGGTTTTAGCGATATTTGGCCTTTTACAACTCACGTCCGGTGGTCTTTTCTTTAATGCCCTTAAGAATGACAAAGAGAATTTCACCGTCCTGCAAACCATTCGCCAGCAACAATCCACGCTGAACGCCAGCTGGGTCGCGTTGCTGCAAACCCGTAATACCCTGAACCGCGCGGGTATCCGCTACATGATGGATCAGAGCAATATCGGCAGCGGCGCGACCGTTAACGATTTGATGCAAATCGCGTCTACGTCTCTGAAACAGGCGGAAAAAAACTGGGCTGCCTACGAAGCCCTGCCGCGCGATCCGCGTCAAAGCGATGCGGATGCCATGGAGATCAAGCGTAACTATGATATTTACCACGGCGCGCTGGCGGAGCTGATTCAGCTGCTGGGCGCGGGCAAAATCAACGCCTTCTTCGACCAGCCGACCCAGAGCTATCAGGACGGTTTTGAGAAGCAGTATGTGAGCTACCTGCAGCAGAACGACAAGCTGTACCAGACGGCGGTCGAAGACAGCAACAGCTCCTTCAGCCAGGCTATCTGGGTGCTGATCAGCGTCCTGATTGCCGTGCTGGTGGTGATCGTGGCCGTCTGGCTCAACATCAAGCAGACGCTGATCTCTCCGCTGAATCGTTTGATCGACAACATTCGCCATATCGCCAGCGGTGACCTGGTGAAGCGCATTGAGGTTCAGGGCACTAACGAGATGGGTGAGCTGGCCGACTCGCTGCGTCATATGCAGGGTGAGCTGGTGCGTACCGTCGGCGACGTGCGTAACGGCGCGAACGCTATCTACAGCGGCGCGAGCGAAATTGCGATGGGCAACAACGACCTCTCCTCCCGTACTGAACAGCAGGCCGCTTCCCTGGAAGAGACCGCGGCCAGCATGGAGCAGCTGACGGCGACCGTTAAGCAGAACGCCGAAAACGCCCGTCAGGCGAGCCATCTTGCCCTGAGCGCCTCGGAAACCGCGCAGAAAGGCGGCAAAGTGGTGGATAACGTGGTGCAGACCATGCGCGATATCGCGGGCAGTTCGCAGAAAATTGCCGACATTATCAGCGTGATCGACGGCATTGCTTTCCAGACCAACATTCTGGCACTGAACGCGGCGGTAGAAGCGGCGCGTGCGGGCGAGCAGGGGCGTGGTTTTGCGGTGGTGGCAGGTGAAGTACGTAACCTGGCCCAGCGCAGCGCCCAGGCGGCCCGCGAGATCAAGAGCCTGATCGAAGACTCCGTTGGCCGCGTGGAAGTGGGTTCAACGCTGGTAGAAAGCGCCGGTGAAACCATGGGTGAGATCGTGAATGCGGTGACCCGCGTAACGGACATCATGGGGGAAATCGCCTCTGCGTCTGACGAGCAGAGCCGCGGTATCGACCAGGTGGGTCTGGCGGTAGCTGAGATGGATCGCGTGACCCAGCAGAACGCCTCGCTGGTTGAGGAATCTGCCGCAGCCGCCGCCGCCCTGGAAGAGCAGGCGAGCCGTCTGACGCAGGCCGTGGCGGTGTTCCGCATTCAGCAGGAGCAGATGAAAGCGCGCGAGTTCGCTGCGGCTAAAGCGGTTTCCACGCCGGTGATGGCGCGTAAAACCGTGACGGCCGATTCAGGCGATAACTGGGAAACGTTCTAACTCTGCGCGTTGTGCCGGGTGGCGGCTGCGCCTTACCCGGCCTACGGTTCATGGTTTTTGCCGGGTGGCGGCTGTGCCTTACCCGGCCTACGGGGCAGGGTTTTGTAGGCCCGGTAAGCGCAGCGCCACCGGGCGATATTACAGAGGCAGGCGCATGGCGCAGCGCGTTTCATACGCTAAGCCGTGCGCTGTCTCTTCTTCACGTTTTTCACGCAGTTCAGGCGTGAGTTCAGTTACGTATTCAAACCCCAGCTTTGCATAGAAAGGCGCGTTCCACGGTACGTCCCGAAACGTTGTCAACGTCAGCGACGCCAGCCCCAGCCTGCGGGCATGGTCAGCCGCACGGGAGATGAGCTGCCGACCTATTCCTTTTCCCTGCCAGTCCAGATCGACCGAGAGCTCCACGATAAACAGCGACGAAGAGTGCGCTTCGGTGAGGATAAACCCTACGGGGCGGTCGTTCGCCAGCGCCAGCCAGCTTAGCCCACGTTCGGCATACTCAAGGTGCTGCTCAGCGGAAATGACCTCACCGTCGGCAAGCCAGGCGAGCTCCGGGTCTTCACGAAAGCGCTCGCCCGCCGCGCGTTCAATAGCGGGCAGGACGGTAACGTCGACGGGACGCGTGGGGCGAACGGTGAGGTTAAGATCGACCATTAGCCTGCGCGACTCACAATTTTAATTTCGACCATGCCAATCCCGATCTCGCGCGGTGAGTGTCCAAGGATATTCCCTTCATTGGTCGACTGCGGGTCCGGCGGCACAATCACCAGGGTATTGCTGCGCGATGGGTTCTCAAAATGCAGCGTGTGCGTGCTCACCTCGTTCCCGAGCGTCAGGGTCTGCTCCCGATCGCCCACGCGCACCGGTACGGGCCTGTTAGCGTTAGGGCCATACGCTCTGGCGGTGATCACCAGGTCGAACTGTTCCGGCAGCGGATGGGCGTACTCAATTTTCACCTCGTTGCCCAGCTGCGCGTTTGACCAACGTCCCCAGGACTCCGGACGCGAGATGCCGCTAAACTGCTTCACTTCCTCGGGCGCGCCGGCCACGTTAAAGATAAAGCTGTCTGCCTTATAGCGAATATCGTTATCGCTGACCTTCAGCATGTCGATGTTGTGCTGATAGCGCGCGGTATCAATCACCGTATCTTTAAACGCGGTTTTGCCTTTCCACTGGGCTTTATCAACGTGCTGCACGGTTTGCTCCCCGCCAAGCTGTCCCTGAGAGACGCACCAGTCCGTAGAGAGCGCAAGCGTCTGCGACCAGAGCTGGCCCATTTTGTAGCACCGGTCGACCCAGACAAAATTATCGCGTGGCGCAAAATCAGCCAGCTGATAGCGCAGCGGCGCGGAATATTCGCTTTCCGGCAGCGGCTCGACGCGACCCTCCGACACGCGCACCAGCAGCGGCAGACGGAAGCTACTGCCCGAGAAGGCAATCGTGTTTTTATCCCGATCGACGGTGAAGTCCTTCATCTCTTTCGGGAAGTTCCACAGGCGGATGATGTCTGGCTTCCAGGCGAGGATTTTTTCCTTCATGTTGAGGAACACTTCCGACAGGGATTGCCCCGACAGCGTGCTGCGCCCAAGGCCAATAAAGTTGTCGCCGCCCAGAATGTCCAGCACGGTTGCGCCGTTATCCATGGAGTTGCGTTTGGTGGCGATCGTCTCCTGCTGCGGCTGGTCGCCGCGCAGGACGAAGAACAGGTTGCTGCGATCCTGCTTGTTGAGCTGATCCCAGGCGCTGTTTTTCATCGCCAGATGGTCAGACGAAACGACGATGACGGTGTTTTTAAACCAGGGCGAGGCTTTGATTTTCTCGACCAGCGCGGCAATGTGCTCCTGGCTGCAGGTAACGGCGCTGAAAGACTTGTTGTTTTTGCCGTCAACGTCATAGCTTTTGCGTTTGCAGCTGCGCGAGACGAACCCGTCCGGATGGTGGGTGTCCACCGTCAGCGCAAAGAGGGAGAAGCGCTTGCCCGAGCGGGAAAGCTCCTCGAATTTCTTCCAGGTTTCGTCGAGTACCGTATCATCATAGAAGCCCCAGTCGTTACGGTAGCTCGGATCGGCAACCGTCGTTTTTAACTCTTCCGAGCCATACAGGTGGTCAAAACCGTGGGATCTCAGGAACACGTCTTTTCCGGCAAAGCGCAGGTTTGCCCCCTGCATAAAATAGTTTTCGTAGCCGGAGTTTTTCAGGATATCGCCGAGGCAAATATTCTGTGGAAAAAACGTCGACATCGAGGCTGAGGCGTTACCTTCAAAAGGCGCAAACAGCGGGATACCGCACTGGGAGGCAACCATCCCGGCAATCGTATAATCCGTGCCGGGCAGCTGCATGGTGTGGCTGAAATCGAGACCTTCATTTTTCAGCGCGCCCAGGTCTGGCGTCAGGTTCGGGAACGCGTCGTTATCAAAGTACGTGCGTTCCAGGCTTTCACCGTAGATGTAGACCAGGTTGAGCTTCGGGTTGGCGATCGTTTTCGACGGTTCTTTATAGTAAGCCACGAAATCAGGATCGCCTTCGCGCGACTGGGATTTCACCAGCTCGGTGATCTGATGGAACGCCGGGCTGGCGTCGACGGAGGCCAGCGCCAGGAATAACGCCAACAGGCTGTAGCCATGATGGTGCGGAAGATGGCGGCGACGACGCAGCACCCAGGCCAGCGCGCCAAAAATCGTCACCAGCGCGACAATAATGCCGAGCCCCGGAAGAATGTACTTGCCCACACCCGCGCCCGTCAGGCTGTTCGTCAGCGTGTAGAGCACCGCATCGTTAATACCGTCACCGGTAAAGTAATCGCTGGCGTATAAGGTAATGTTTAAAATAATAAAAATGCCGAGCACCACCAGCGTGGCGATAAACCACCAGGTGTGACGGCCAGCTTTCCAGGCGTAAATGCCGACGGAAGCCAGAAAAAGGATAAGAGACATGAATTCAGACAACAGCATATCCTCATGACGCCAGATGGTTCGCTGGCTAACTGTTTATTTTTTGGGTCATACAATGTAATTGCGATGTCGTTAAGCTGCAATTTTAGTGTCACGAAAGTGTGCTGTTGTTAGGATTTGGTTTAGAAAATCGTTTTTATGAAGACGGACACATCCTGACAAACGGACGCTGAGACGGTGGCAGGTGGGAAAAACGCTCGTTTAGCGCCGCGCTGCAAGACTATCGCATTAAACGCGGCGTGTTGTGGCAGAAAATGGGGTGGATCAGGAGAGGAAATTAACGCCTTGTTTCAGCACCAGATCGCAGGCTTTGGTTTTCACCTGTTTTGCCAGAGAAGAGTTGCCGAGGGTGCTCAGGTTCAGCTGCTGGCCGTTTTGCGCGTTAAGCAGGCCCTGAATGCCGTCCATATAGTTGGTGTCCGCTTTCTGCTCCTGGGTATCCAGACCCAGTTTACCCAGCACCTGGTTTTTCACGTTTTGCGCGTCGGTCACGGAGGCCAGCTTTTGCTTCGCGCAATATTCCAGAATCCCCGCCGCATTGTTCATCGTGCCCGCGCTGAGGCTCTGAGAGCTGTTGCCCAACAGGCTGGTGAGGGAGGAGGCGGAGAGTCCACCCTGAGAGCTGCTGCTCTCTTTGGTCAGCTCATTTGCTGCGCTTGACAGGGACTCCTGCCAGGACGCCGCTTGCGCTGCGCCAGTCACCAGCAGCGCGCCTAAAAAGGTGCTGATTAGAATTTGTTTTTTCATCATGGCTCTCTCAAAAAGGTCCGTTTTGGGCCGAGGGGGTTCCAGTATATACCTATGCCCTGGCGGCGATTCCTGGAACTGTCTTAATACTCTTTGCCGGTAACGCGGCTGCGGTAACTTTCCCAGTCGAAGATGACATAGAGGCTGTTACCCAGCTTCATGCGGTCCATGACGCGTTCCCCCAGCAGGCGGGTCATCTCGTCAATATTGTGGTTCGTCAGCATGCCGGTGGGGCGCTTGGACGAGGAGCGGCGATCGACAATCTGGTTGATGATCACTTTTTCATAGCGGGATTCTGTCTGAACGCCAATCTCGTCGATGACCAGCAAATCGACATTGCTCAGATCGTTAAGCAGCTGTTCTTCGCTGGTTTCGCGGTTGCTGAAGGTGTCTTTCATCGCGGACATGATATCGGCCACGGTGATGATAAGAACCGATTTACCCCGCAGAAGCAGCTCGTTGCAGATGGCGGCTGCCAGGTGGTTTTTTCCGGTGCCCGGCTTGCCGCTAAAGATGAAGCTGGCGATATTGCCGTCGAATTCATCCACGTACTGACGGGCGGCGGCAAGGGCGTTCATCTGCCCGTTGGTTTCGACTTTATAGTTATCGAACGAGCAGTTCTGGTGCAGGGGGCGGATACCGGAACGGTTAAAGGTGCGCTGCATTTTCATCGCCCGGTTTTCCCTGGCGAGCGCGGCGGCGCGGATCTCTCCTTGCTCTTTTTGCCACGCCAGCAGCTCTTCACCCGTGGTGAAAGCGGGCTTCACGTTGGCAGGCATCATTTTTTGCAGACGTTTCATCAGGTCGCCGACGTTCTTCATTTCGCACCTCGGAATCCGCTGGGGATCTGTTTATCCGGTTCTGAAAACGCGTTGATATCGCGTTTGGGCTGGCCGTTGTTGCCGGCGCGGGTAATTTGAAGATGACGCGCAAGCTTTTGCTGCCACTGAATGTGGGTGAAGACTTTCCCTTCCGCCTGCCACCAGGCGGTAAACGCGGCGAGCTCTTCGGCGGTGGCCGGCTGGGTTAACGCGATGCCCCACAGCGCCGCCTGCCGCTGAAAATCCGCATCCGGCTGCCAGCCCGCGTACAGGGCAAATTTTCCCATTGGAACGGTCACGGGGACGTTGACCGGTTCATCAAAGAACTGGTTGTCCAGCGCGACATCGCTCGCCGGGCGTGACAGTTGCGCTTCGATCTCCAGAAGCTGTGCCAGACGTTCCGGCGTGATTGCGTAAAACGCCGGCGCGTTGTCGGCAAAAACCGCAACCGTGCCGCCTTCGGCGTGGGTCAACACACCGCGTGGGTCGCGCATAAAGGCATCAATGCCAGCAATGCTGGTGGTCAGAATTCTGGAGGACATAACGCTTACTCTACTGATTACTACGGGCGTGATATGGGCTTATGGTAGCACAGAGAGAGGAAAGGGAAGGAGGGGATTTCCCCGGTGGCGCTGCGCTTACCGGGGCTACGGTCGTAGGCCTGATAAGCGCAGCGCCATCAGGTATTTATCACGCGATGATGTTCAGAGTCACGTCGATGTTGCCGCGGGTCGCGTTAGAGTACGGGCAAACAATGTGCGCCGCGTCGACCAGCTTTTTGGCTTCCGCGGGATCCATACCCTCAACGTGGATGTTCAGTTTCGCTTCGATACCAAAACCGGTTGGCAGCGGGCCAATACCCACTTCGCCTTCAATAAAGGCCTCTTTTGGCAGGGCAAATTTGTCGCGCGCCGCCACGAACTTCATCGCGCCCAGGAAGCAGGCAGAGTAGCCGGCAGCAAAAAGCTGCTCAGGGTTCGTTACTTCTCCCCCCATGCCGCCCATCTCTTTTGGCACGCCCAGTTTTACGTCCAGTACGCCATCGGAAGAGGTGGCACGACCGTCACGGCCACCGGTTGCTTTGGCTTTGGCGGTATAAACGACTTTTTCTAAAGACATGGCAGGTTCCTCATCTTGCTTTAATGTGTGCTATTAAATAGCGTGCGATATATATGGGTAATAATCACGCGTAAAGTATAGCCTTACGCGCGGTGTAGCTGTTGTCGCAAAAATTCGAGCTGCTGTTTGAGCGCCAGCAGGGTGTCGGTATCACACTGCGCTGCGCAACCCACCGCATGGGGGATACCCAATGCCTGCTGCTGCAGTTCACGTCCCGCTTCGCTCAGGGTGACGGCGACCTGACGTTCATCTTTGCGGGAACGGTGACGGTTGATTAACCCGGCACTTTCCAGCCGCTTCAACAGCGGCGTAAGGGTCGCTGAGTCCAGAAACAGCCGTTCGCCGATGTCCGATACCGTCATGTCATCCTGCTCCCACAGCACCAGCATCACCAGGTATTGCGGATAGGTCAGGTTCAGCGGTGCCAGCAGTTGCCGGTACAGCTTATTAAGCGCCAGATTTGCCGAATAGAGGGCAAAGCAGAGCTGGTTATCCAGCTTGAGCGCAGCGGTTGCGTCGTTCGTTTTCGCGTTCATGAAATGAATATAGATAGTGCACGATTTAATTGCAAGCAATTTTATGGGCAGGTGTAGCGGAGCGCTACCTGAACGGCCATTTTGCGGTAGTGCTGGCGCTGGGCCTGTTCGTCCGCACCGTCTTCAAACAGGAGTGTGAAGGTGTAGCTGTTGGCAACGTAGTGAAAGCTGAAGCTGCTTATCAGGCGGTGAAGATCGCGGGCGTCAACCGTCTGGCTGAAGAGCTGCTTTTCTTTGCCCCGGCGCAGGATTTCCTCCAGCAGGTCGAGCGCGCTGCGGTTGACCTGGCGAAGATAGCTCGACTGCTGCATAAAGCGGCCACGCTGCATGTTTTCCATGCAGATAATCCGGATGTAGTCGGGATGGTCGGCATGATAGTCAAAGGTGGCTTCAACCAGGTCGACCAGCGCTTCAACAGGGGGCATTCCCGCCAGGCTTAGTGCTTTTTCACTGGCGCGAATCTGGGTATAAACGTGTTCCAGCACCAGGAGATAGAGATTCTCTTTATTTTTGAAATGGTAAACCACCATGCGTTTGGTGGTACCCGCTTTCTCCGCAATTTGCTCCATGCGGGCACCGTTCAATCCATACTCGGCAAAAAGCGCGATGGCGCTCTGAAAAATTTTCTCTTTCAGGCTGGATTCTTCACTGTGCTCGGGGTGTTCGCTGCCAGGGTTAGCCACATCCTTTCCTTATTTTCACCAAACGGACCAGAAGGATTATCTCCATGGCAGCGAAATAACACAAATATCAAACGCGTGGGCGTTTGCGGTACAGCCACAGTCCGGGGATCGACAGTCCGATAGAGAGCGCGCCGACGATGGACGAGGCCTTAAGAAAGTTGCTCAGGAGGAGGATCATCTGGGGCTCGGTGTAGCCAAAATGGCTGATTTTCACCGCGGAAATCATCGCCGTATACGCAGATATGCCCGGGAACATCGGGATCACGGCGGCGACGGTGAACACTTTGGGATGCGCCAGATACCAGCGCGACCACTGGATGCCGATACTGCCGACCAGCATGGACGCCATGAACGTTGACCATTCGATGTTAAAACCGGCGGTCATCATCACCATTCGCGAGCCATGGCCAATCGCGCCCAGCAGCGCACACCACGGCAGCGCGCGTTGCGGAACGTTAAATACCATCGCAAAGCCGACGGCAGGTATGGCGGCCAGAAGCATGTCCTGCGCCAGCGCCAGCAGAAAATCTATCACGCCCATCCGCGCAACCCCCAGAGTGTCATAGCCATAACAACGCCGATGCAGGTCGCCAGCGTCAGCAGGCTGGCGATAGCCCAGCGTGCCAGACCGGTATTAATGTGCCCTTTAAACATGTCGGCGACGGCGTTGATCAACGGGAAGCCCGGGACCAGCAGAAGCACGCTGGCGGCCATGGCAATCGTCGGGGTGTTAGCAAACTGCGGCAGGCGCAGAAGCAGGCCGGAAACCGTGGTGGCGACAAACGCGGTAATGCAGAAGTTAATTTGCGGATGCAGCTGCCGGTGCGTCAGCAACTGGCGAACATACATGGCGATACTGCTGGCAAAAAAGGTGACGATCGCACCGTCCCAGCCACCTTTATTGAGCTTACAAAAGCAGGCGCACGACAGGCCTACCATCAGCACGACAAGCCAGCGCGGATAACGTAACGGCTTAATTTGGTTGAACCGCTTTTCAATTTCATGGAGATCGAGAAGCTTGTGTTCAGCAAGGATCACGATGTGCTGCACTTCGGTCACGACGTGCATGTTAATGCCGCGGTCATGGTTTTTGCGGGTGGAGGTCAGGCACTGACCGTCTTTGATGGTGGTCAGCACAATGGCGTTGGATGAGATAGCGCTTTCAACGCTATCCATACCCAGTGCCACTCCCAGCCGGGTTGAAAGCTCCTCAACCAGCGCGCTTTCCGCGCCGTGCTGGAGCAGAAAAAGACCGCACTGAATACATAGCCGCGTGATAGCACGCTGCGTTGACCGATCTGCCTGCATGTATTGTCCTGAAGAAGATGGAAAGTTGCCGGTTGGCCCATAGTGATTACTTTTAGCACAAAGAGCAGTGCCTCTTGCTGTGGGCCAGATCAAGGTTTATGCAAACAGTTTCCGCCCGTATCGCGAAAGGGGAGTGGGATTAATTTATCAGTGCGGTGAATTATTAATATGGAAATATAGAATATTTGTATTTAGTTATTCTAATTTTATATTGTCGTTATTTTAATGGCTCCGCAATTAAATTTATTTGCGCTTTATGAGATATTACCGCTGTTTTAGGCATTTCTTAAACTAAGAACTTATCTCATCTTCTGCTTGTATTAATCAGTTTTACACTCAGGGACGAAAATACTCATACATTGATGCGTTTTAACGTGACTCATCAAATGAAGAATGGACACGGAGGGTCTATGTTGTCATTGCATGGTAAGCGCGGCGTGGTCATTAGCCGGATACCCGTGATGCAAAACGGGTTAGGGGGGGTGATGGCACGCCATTTCCCCGATTTTGAACTTACCTATTGCCGCTCACTGCAGGAGCTAACGCTGCTCCAGTTACGCCGCGCGGATGTCATTATTGCCGATGTTTCAGGTGAATACAGGAATCCTCGGGGCACCCTCGAAGAGTATTACGGTTTATTGAATCAATACCGGGACATTCACTGGATCTTTTTAGTTTCGCGGCCGCTTTATCCTATTGCGGTTGAGTTGCTTATGCGCCCGGAAAGTACGTTGCTGTCTGATATGGAGCCCATTGAAGGCGTGGTGAACGCTATTCGGGCAGGTAGCGAGCGGGCAGAGCGGATAAGCCAGACGTTATTAACCCCGGAACCTCAAAGTACGGAGGATGAAGACGAACACGTTATCGCGCTCACGCACTCGGAACGCAAGGTACTGCGTCTGCTAGGTAAAGGATGGGGGATTAACCAAATCGCCACCCTGCTCAAGAAGAGCAATAAAACCATCAGTGCGCAGAAAAACAGTGCGATGCGACGGCTGTCCTTACGCAGTAATGCCGATATGTACGCCTGGATCAACAGTACGCAGGGAATGAGAGAGCTGAGTTTGATGTCAGCCTATGGAGAGTTCGAGGAATGGAAAAAACCGATTCAACAAGACATATCGCCATCGTCGAAAATTGCACGATGAGTGCCGTTGGGCTACAGCATCTTTTTGCAATGCCCGGCCTGAATCATTATCAGCTGCATCTGTTTAGCGAATTTGACAGCTTTAAGAAAGCACTTCAGAACGTCAATTTTTTCTCGCTGATCTATTCACTTTCCGATGCGCGAGAGGAACGTCGTAACTGTCTGGCACACCTGCGGGACCTCGCGTTTACGCATGGTCATATACAGCGCATTATCCTGGTTGCTGATGAGACGGAAGCACGGTTAATTAGCCATCTTTCGCCGTCACGCCTTCACGGCGTGGTCAGTAAATCGCTGACGCTTGAGCACCTGCAGCAGGAACTCATGGTGTTGTTGGGTGAAACGGTGCGCATCAATGACAATATGATGAATCACTGGTACCGGAGTCAAAACAGAATGTTAAGCCCAACGGAACGGGCAATATTACGTTATATGTCTTGCGGCTATTCTATTCCTCAAATCGCGGCACAGCTTGAACGCAATATTAAGACCATCCGGGCGCATAAGTTTAATGCGATGGTGAAGCTGGGGGTGAACTCTGACGTCGGGTTGCTGGATGCGGCGGATATAATTACTCACCTTCCAGCAAGAGAACCGCGAAGTTCGGCACTCGGCAAGCCAACCTTTTTATAACCTGCCCGTTGCGCGCCAGACAGGCTCTGGCGCATCAATCAGATGCAAACATCAACCCACTTTGCGGAAGTCAGCTCTGCCATTCTGTCTGGTGAAATACGCACGGCACTGTGAATTGCGCCTGCGGCGGGCAGGACTTCGGCGTACTGCTTTAATGAGATATCGCAGTAAACCGCGAGTGGGTTTTCCAGCCCGAACGGGCACACGCCGCCAACGGGATGACCGGTGATGGTCACCACTTCATCACTGCTGAGCATGCGCGCTTTCGCACCAAACGTATCTTTCAGCTTTTTGTTATCCAGGCGCGCATCGCCTTTCGCTACCACCAGAATCACCTCATTTTTCACCTTTAATGACAAGGTCTTGGCGATTTGTCCCGGTTCAACACGATGGGCGGCAGCAGCCAACGCAACGGTAGCGGTACTCTGACTAAGTTCAATTACGTCTATATCCGGCGCGTTGTCGGCAAAAAACTGCTGTACAGACTGCAAACTCATTGTTTCCTCCTGACAAATATCCTGCGTAATCTGTCATAAGAATTTATGCTCTGTAAATATCTCTTAAGTAACAAATATCCCGAACGGCTGATTTCTGGATCCTCTTCACATTCACAGAAACCGGTTACAGTAACCGGTTGCAGAGCGTGATGCGTCGATTAATACTGAGTACGTAACGTCCCCTGTATCCAATAATAAGAGCAAATTATGAAACCATTTCGTCTGAGCAGTACCACTGGTACACAAGCCAGCAAGGTTGTGAAGCTGATTTATGGAACAACGTGCGGCGCGAATGTGCCCGTAACAAACGTCTGACAGGAGATCTGCCATGTCTGCCAACCATGCTGCGTTTAACCTGATATTCCGTTTCGTTGAAAATTACGTGAGCCCGATTGCCGGGCGGATCTCTTCCCAGCGTCATGTCATGGCTATTCGTGATGGGTTCATCTCCGCGATGCCATTTATGATTGTGGGTTCATTTTTGTTAGTGTTCGCTTACCCACCTTTTTCGCCTGATACCACCTGGGGTTTCGCCCGCGCCTGGCTGGATATGGCGAAGCAGTTTGAAGGCCAGATCCTGACGCCGTTTGATATGACGATGGGCATTATGTCCATTTATATCTGTGCGGCGATTGCCTATAACCTTGGCAAACACTATGTCAAATCGCACCAGTTAGATCCGTTCATGTGCGCCATGCTGTCGCTGATGGCGTTTCTGCTGGTCGCGGCTCCGAAAACCAAAGGCACGCTTCCTGTCGACAGCCTGGGTGGCACGGGGATTTTTACCGCGATTCTGGTGGCGATCTACTGCGTTGAGATGATGCGTTTCCTCAAGGCGCATAACATCGGTATTCGCCTCCCAGACCAGGTTCCGCCGATGATCAAAAACTCTTTTGATCTGCTGATCCCGGTGCTGGTGGTGGTGTTAACGCTCTATCCTCTGAGCCTGCTCATTCAGTCTCAGTTCGGCATGCTGATCCCGCAGGCCATTATGTCGGTCTTTAAACCGCTGGTGTCCGCGGCGGATTCGCTGCCTGCGATCCTGCTGGCCGTGTTGATTGGCCATCTGCTGTGGTTCGCCGGGATCCACGGCGCCGCCATCGTCTCCGGGATGCTGCAGATGTTCTGGCTGACTAACCTGGGCGCTAACCAGACCGCGCTGGCCGCCAGCCAGCCTCTGCCGCATATTTTTATGGAGGCGTTCTGGACGTTCTTTATCGTGATTGGTGGGTCGGGCGCCACGATGGGGCTGGTGATTTGCTATCTGCGTAGCCGTTCAGCGCATTTACGCTCTATCGGGCGTTTGAGCGTGGTACCCAGCTTCTTTAACATCAACGAACCCGTCATTTTCGGTACGCCGATTGTGATGAACCCGGTGTTCTTTATTCCGTTCCTGCTGGCACCGATGGTAAATGCCGTGCTGGCCTGGGCGGCGATGACCTTTGACCTGATTGGCCGCGTCATCTCAGTGGTCCCCTGGACGGCACCGGCTCCGATAGGCGCAGCGTGGGCTCTGGGCTGGGATTTCCGCGCGGCTATTCTGGTTGTGGTTCTGGCCTGCGTATCGGCAATCATCTATTACCCGTTCTTCAAAGTGTACGAGAAGCAGCTGCTGGAGCAGGAAGCGGAAGAAGCGCAGCGTAACGCGGAAGAGGACAATCAGCAGGTGGCCTAGGTAAAAGCAAAACGGCAACGCATGTTGCCGTTTTTAGTGTTTGTTCCCTCTCCCTGTGGGCTGAGGGATCCCCAGTAATTTTTAAGCAGCAATAACGTTGTTTAAGAACGACTGAGGCCTTTCAGCGATGCCCTGGTCCGGCTGTAAATCGCTGAGGCGTTTGCCTTCCGCCCGTCCCCGATAAGCCGGAAGGAATAAGCCGAGGGCACCGCGTAGCGGCGATTTACCGCCGGGAGCCCGGGTCGCCAGGGTGGTGGCGACTGAGCCACCCTGGCACGTTCACCGGTTATGGGGTTACAGAGTAGCAAGGAACATAAAGTGAACGGAATGACCACTACAGCTGTATGTTCCCCTCACCCTAACCCTCTCCCCGGAGGGGCGAGGGGACTGTTCCGTGCCGGCATTATTTTGTGGGGAACCCTCAGCCCTGTGGGAGAGGGGGAAGGCCTCAGGCCGGGCCAGTGTAAGCGAAGCGCCACCGGGCAATTCACTGCACTACTTCAGCGTGCAATCCCCGCACTGCTTAACGTCCGGCAGGCGGTAGCGCTGGCAGCAGGTGCGGCGAACCAGAAGCCCATCACGGAGCACGACGGTACGGAATAACGGGTTGTCGCGGCCATCGGAAAGCTGTTTTGCAAAGAAACAGGACTGACGCAGGGCGTCAACGTTCTCATCACCAAGCAGAGGCTTCATTTCCGTTAAATACCAGTGGATTAAATACCCCGTATTGCTCCAGATAAGCTTCCCATTAATCTCCCCCGTCGCTTCAAGCGCTTCCACCACCGGGATCAGGGCCTGCGTGATAAGCTGCTCCATGCGTTCCTGAGCCGTCAGGCGTTCCGCGTTCTGGTCTTCGTGAAGATCGATCCAGAAGCAGGCTGCACGCCCGGTTTCGTGGAACTCGACGTGGAAATTATCCGGCGAGAGTTCCAGCATGCTCTTTTGCGTTAACAGCGCCAGCATGAGGGGAGGCACCATCAGCCCGATATACCACTGCGCCCAGAGTGAAAGCAGAGGTTTATTTTCCCGCGTAAGGGTGGGCTGATTGCGATAGATATGGTCGGAATAGGTGGCCAGCAGCGATTGCAGTTTTGTCGGCTGGCGCCACTCTGCGAGCGTCATGGCGTGGTTCGGGTGCGCTTCATCAAGCCGGATAAAGTCCAGCAGGTGGGCGCGCGTCTCCGCAATCTTATCCCGTATGGCATCCGCAAGCGAAGCATTCCCGCTGGTGAGGGGCGCTCGCCAGAGGAGGGGTTCGACGATGTGTGCGGTTTGCGTAGCCATAGTATAGATAGAAATCTAAATGATAATGATTGCCAATCCTAACTATTGCTCATACCAATGGCAAGACTTTTGTCCTGGTGACATCGCCGTGATGTTTACGCCGTCTGCAGCTCTTCGCTCAACAGAATGTTATTGCGCCCCATATGCTTTGCTTCGTAGAGGGCTTTGTCCGCTTTTTCCAGCGCGCCTTCCACGTCTTCATCCTCGAAAATAGCAATACCAATGCTGATGGTGACGTTTGTCGCGACGCTCTCGTTAAACAGATGCGGTATTTTCAAATCGTAGACTTTCTGACGGATCCGCTCGGCCGTCTGGCGAGCATGCTCGAGTGAAATATTGGTCAGCAGCACCATAAACTCTTCCCCGCCAAAGCGCGCCACAATATCGCGAGAACGCACGGCGTCGCGGATTGCCGCAGAGACGCGCTTCAGCGCCTGGTCGCCCATCATATGGCCATAATGGTCGTTATAGGCTTTGAAGTGGTCGATATCCATCAGCAGGACAAAGTGCTCGCCATTTTCTACCGTCGGCAGGTTCTCCAGACGGCTTTGCAGACCGCGACGATTATAGAGCCCGGTAAGCGGGTCCATCATGCTGAGATCGGTAAGGGTTTCTCGCTCTTCCAGCAGGCGAGAGAGCAATTCCTGAGCGAAACGATCGTTACGTCTTTGCAAAATGTTATGAATAGCAATTGCCACCACAGGAAGTGCGAAAGAATAGGTCATTCTCAGCCATATATCGTGATCGCTTAGCCACAGGCAGACAATAAAGGTGGGCAATGAGTGCAGCGTAAATGCTTTGATATTACTGGCGAATGCAAGCGTTCCGATAAAAAGCACCGTCAACAGGGCAATTAGCAAATACGTCGCATGGTCGTGGGAAATTAAGGCGAATTTCGACACAATTTGCCAGGCCCATAAAATACCGAAGATCCCTGAAACAACAGGAATATTTATCTTCCGCGCGCGCTTTCTCCAGTGCCAGACGAACAGCCCTGTGCTGATGGAGAAAATAGCAATAAGTGGTGCAGATAACAGGCGTACGGAATTGAGCGGGTTTGTTACCGAGAACACTGCCGAGGTTGCGTTCAGAAATAAAAACAAACGTAACGACAATTGATATTTTCTGTGAACCAAAGACCGCCAGGATTGTGATGTCATAGTCGTGCGTTTTTATTAAAATTTAATTAAAACAAATAAGTAGGTGTTGTTTCGCAATAAAATATGCAAAAAACTCAAAGAGTAATTATCAGAAAATCTTTAGGTGTTGTTAACAGGTGTGCAATTTATCACCTTAGGCAATTCCTGTCATTACGGGAAAGGTAAAGGTCGCTGGATTTTGATTCATTCAGCTGACAAATGATAATCTCTGTCATATGATATTGGTTATCATTATCGTTGTGAGAGGGCAGATCATGTTGAACAGGGCGCTGGGAAGTGGTTGGGGGGTATTGCTACCGGGAGCCATTCTCGGCGGTTTGATGTTTGCCGATCTCTCCCTTGATACCTGGAAAGCGATCATTGTGTCAGGCCTGTTAGTCACGTCAGGCATGATCTGGCATAAGCAACTGCGCCACTTTGTTTTACTGCCATCCTGCGTAGCACTGGTCAGTGGAATTCTGGTGATACTGATGAGTTTGAAATAACAGGGAAAACAAGAGGAACTTCAGAAGGGATGTAAGATAATTGGTGCGAGGGGGGGGACTCGAACCCCCACATCCTAAGGACACTAACACCTGAAGCTAGCGCGTCTACCAATTCCGCCACCTTCGCACAGTCATCTTACTATTGTTGATATCGCCTCGTTGGTGCGAGGGGGGGGACTCGAACCCCCACATCCGTAAGGACACTAACACCTGAAGCTAGCGCGTCTACCAATTCCGCCACCTTCGCCCAGTGCGAGCAATATCATTGTGATTTATGGTGCGAGGGGGGGGACTCGAACCCCCACATCCGTAAGGACACTAACACCTGAAGCTAGCGCGTCTACCAATTCCGCCACCTTCGCATACCATCGATACTGTAAAAGTATCGTAACCACGGAGGCGCATTCTAGATGTTTTCAGCTTTACGTCAACTGAAAAGTGCTCACCTTTTATTGATTGCTGCAAAAATGGCCGGAACGGAGACGCCTGCTTGCCGGATGACGATTGCGCTTATCCGACCTGCAGGAGTGGAGATTACTTTTTGGCCTGACGTGTCATCACGGTACGGTAGACCTTAAAGCGGCCGGTCTGGGCGATCACTTCGTGGAAGCCGAAGGTTTCGTCCAGCACTTTCGGGTACGCCAGGAAGGCGTTCGCAACGATACGCAGCTCGCCGCCGCTGTTAAGGTGACGGGTTGCGCCACGGATCAGCGTTTGTGCCGCTTCAAGGCTGGTCTCCATGCCGTCGTGGAACGGCGGGTTGGAGATGATCATGTCGAAACGACCGGTGACGTCAGAGAAGACGTTGCTGGCAATCACCTCGCCTTCAATGCCGTTTGCGGCAAGCGTTGCGCGGCTGGCTTCTACCGCCGGGGCGCTTACGTCACACAGGGTTA
This sequence comes from Enterobacter asburiae, assembly GCF_024599655.1. NCBI lineage: Bacteria > Pseudomonadati > Pseudomonadota > Gammaproteobacteria > Enterobacterales > Enterobacteriaceae > Enterobacter > Enterobacter asburiae. Next base: position 4,224,594 of record NZ_CP102247.1, on the reverse strand, counting down.
AACGGACTTTTGGTGAATGGCTGGCGAGCACGGTAGAGAGCACGCCCGCGCCGCAGCCCACGTCCAGCACTTTGCCTTTGGTGTGCGGCGTCAGGGTGGAGAGCAGCAGCTTGCTGCCCGTATCCAGCGCGTCACGGCTGAACACGCCCGGCAGGGTTTTGATGGTCAGGCCGTCAAGCTGGTACTCGTCCCAGTAAGCCTGTGGGTCAAACGTTGTCTGTTTTTCCAGACGGCCATGGTACAGACCACAGCGGCGAGCGCTGTCGACTTTGTTCAGCGGGGCGTAAGCTTCCAGCATCTGTTCTGCACTGCGCACGCCGCTGCGGTTCTCACCCACCACGAAAATATCGCAGCCGACCGGCAGCAGGGAGAGCAGATTCATCAGCTGGAACTGGGCTTCCGGTTTGTTCTTCGGCCAGTAGTAAATCAGCGTATCGCAGTCGGCGATATCGCTCTGCTCCGCCACCATGCTAAAGCGCGCGCGCTCGCCCATCTGGCGGCTCAGCACCTGCCAGTGGTGGTAGTATTGGGTATGGGCACGGCTTTCAGCACAGTCGAAACGCGCAGGCAGGTCATCCTGCATATCTCCGGCAAACAGAATACGGCTTTCTTCGAAATCATCACTGTGACGCAGCAAGACTTCACTTGCCGGGGTAAATGCAGACATGAATTGTTCCTCAATAAACTCAGGCGGGGATTATAGTAGGTAGATGGCGCACTTTCGACACATTTGCTATATTTGCGCGCCTGAGAGACAGGAGTTTTCCCTATGACATCCCGACGAGACTGGCAGTTGCAGCAGCTGGGCATTACCCAGTGGGCTTTGCGTCGCCCGACGGCGTTGCAGGGCGAAATCGCCATTTCCATCCCTGCGCACGTACGCCTGGTGATGGTGGCGGAAGAACTGCCTGCCCTGAATGAACCCCTGATCGATGATGTCCTTCGCAGCCTGAAGATGACGGCCGACCAGGTTTTACAGCTGACGCCAGAGCGTGTCGCGATGCTTCCTCCTGATAGCCGCTGTAACAGCTGGCGTATCGGAGAGACAAACGAGATCCCCCTCCAGGGGAGCCAGATCTCCACGCCAGCGCTGGACGAACTGAAAGCCAACCCAAAGGCGCGCAGCGCGCTATGGCAACAAATCTGCGAATATGAACACGATTTCTTCCCTCACGACGACTGACCTGACCACCGCGTTTGCGATTGAAACACGCGCCCACGCCTTTCCGTGGAGCGAAAAAACCTTCGCCAGCAATCAGGGCGAACGGTATCTGAACTACCGCCTGGACGTCGACGGCACCATGGCCGCCTTCGCAATCACGCAGGTTGTTCTTGATGAAGCGACGCTGTTTAATATCGCGGTTGATCCCGCGTTCCAGCGCCGTGGGCTGGGAAGAGAACTGCTCGAGCACCTCATCCGTGAGCTCGAAACCCGTGACGTTTTCACCCTGTGGCTGGAGGTGCGCGCGTCGAATGTCGCCGCCATCGCGCTCTATGAAAGCTTAGGCTTTAACGAGGCGACAATCCGCCGTAACTACTACCCCACCGCAGAGGGACGTGAAGACGCCATCATAATGGCTCTGCCGATTGGATAATAAAAAATAAGGTTGTAACGATGAAATGGGACTGGATTTTCTTTGATGCCGACGAAACGCTGTTTACGTTCGATTCGTTCGGCGGACTACAGCGGATGTTTCTCGACTATAGCGTGACCTTCACCGCTGAAGATTTTCAGGACTATCAGGCGGTAAACAAGCCGCTGTGGGTGGATTACCAGAACGGTGCCATCACCGCGTTACAGCTTCAGCACCAGCGCTTTGACGTCTGGGCGGAACGCTTAAAGGTCAGTCCGGGGACGCTGAACGAGGCGTTCCTGAACGCGATGGCCGATATCTGTGCGCCACTGCCGGGCGCGGTTTCCCTGCTGAATGCATTGAAAGGCAAGGTGAAACTGGGGATCATCACCAACGGTTTTACCGCCCTGCAGCAGATCCGCCTCGAGCGCACCGGCCTGCGCGATCATTTCGACGCTCTGGTGATCTCCGAAGAGGTGGGTGTACCTAAACCGGATCCGCGGATCTTCGATTATGCGCTGTCGCAGGCAGGTAATCCTGACCGCGATCGCGTACTGATGGTGGGTGATACGGCAGAGTCAGATATCCTGGGCGGCATGAATGCCGGTCTGTCGACTGTCTGGCTCAACGCGCATGGCCGCGTGAAGCCTGAAGGCATCGAGCCGACCTGGACCGTAACGTCGTTGAACGAACTGGAGCAACTCCTGTGTAAACAATGATTGCCTGCCCCCCATTGATGGGTAAAATAGCCGCAATTTTGTATTCCATGATGCGTGTCGTGCTGCCGCGCTTATAAAAGAAGATTTAATTATGACGTTGTCTCCTTATCTGCAAGAGGTGGCCAAGCGCCGCACTTTTGCCATTATCTCGCACCCGGATGCCGGTAAAACGACCATCACTGAGAAGGTGTTGCTGTTCGGACAGGCGATCCAGACTGCGGGTACCGTTAAAGGCCGTGGCTCCAGCCAGCATGCAAAATCTGACTGGATGGAGATGGAAAAGCAGCGTGGTATTTCGATTACCACCTCCGTGATGCAGTTCCCGTATCACGACTGCCTCGTGAACCTGCTGGACACCCCGGGCCACGAAGACTTCTCCGAAGATACCTACCGTACCCTGACGGCGGTGGACTGCTGTCTGATGGTGATCGATGCCGCGAAAGGTGTAGAAGATCGGACTCGTAAGCTGATGGAAGTTACCCGTCTGCGCGATACGCCGATCCTCACCTTTATGAACAAACTCGACCGTGACATCCGTGACCCGATGGAAGTGATGGACGAAGTGGAAAGCGAGCTGAAAATCGCCTGTGCGCCCATCACCTGGCCAATTGGCTGCGGTAAGCTGTTCAAAGGGGTGTATCACCTCTATAAAGACGAAACCTACCTGTATCAGACCGGTAAAGGCCACACCATTCAGGACGTTCGCGTGGTGAAAGGTCTGGATAACCCTGAGCTGGACGTGGCAGTCGGCGAAGAGCTGGCCGAGCAGCTGCGCGACGAGCTGGAGCTGGTGAAGGGTGCGTCTCACGAGTTCGACAAAGAGCTGTTCCTGAGCGGTGAAATCACCCCGGTCTTCTTCGGTACCGCGCTGGGTAACTTCGGCGTTGACCACATGCTGGACGGTCTGGTGGAGTGGGCGCCACGCCCAATGCCGCGTAAAACCGACACCCGTGAAGTGGAAGCAAAAGAAGAGAAATTCACCGGATTCGTCTTCAAAATTCAGGCCAACATGGACCCGAAACACCGCGACCGCGTGGCCTTTATGCGCGTGGTGTCCGGTAAGTATGAAAAGGGCATGAAGCTGCGTCAGGTGCGTACCGGTAAAGACGTGGTGATTTCTGACGCCCTGACCTTTATGGCGGGCGACCGTTCGCACGTTGAAGAGGCGTATCCGGGCGACATCATCGGTCTGCACAACCACGGCACTATTCAGATCGGCGATACCTTCACCCAGGGTGAAATGATGAAGTTCACCGGTATTCCGAACTTCGCACCGGAGCTGTTCCGTCGTATTCGTCTGCGCGATCCGCTGAAGCAGAAACAGCTGCTGAAAGGCTTGGTTCAGCTCTCCGAAGAGGGCGCCGTGCAGGTGTTCCGCCCTATCGCGAACAACGATCTGATCGTTGGCGCAGTCGGTGTGCTGCAGTTCGACGTGGTTGTTGCCCGTCTGAAGAGCGAGTACAACGTGGAAGCGATTTACGAGTCTGTGAACGTCGCGACCGCGCGCTGGGTTGAGTGTTCTGACGTGAAGAAATTCGAAGAATTTAAGCGTAAGAACGAAATTCAGCTGGCGCTGGATGGTGGCGATAACCTGACCTATATCGCACCAACCATGGTGAACCTGAACCTGACGCAGGAACGTTATCCTGACGTTCAGTTCCGTAAAACCCGCGAGCACTAATCCCCTCTCAGAGCACGGCTGCCGCCGTGCTCTTCTTTAATTCCTGTCTTATTAATCCCTTGCGGAATGTTCTTAATTCAACGCAATTTCACGCTATTCGCGCGTTTTTTACTCAATTCTGAAAGCGGCTCTGTGAGAGTGATCTATATTTAACTCAGTGTTTAACACCGGGCGTGGATAAATTAACTGTTCAATGCATGACTTTAGGTTGTCCATTTTGCCCGCGTGTTTATTCGCAATATATAAAACTACTAAGGAAGTATGTAGCCCGAATAACGGGTCAACACAGGAATAGATCGATGAATATGACAAGACTGAAGATTTCGAAAACTCTGCTGGCTGTAACCCTGGGTAGCGTTCTGGTGAGCGGTTCCGCCCTGGCGGAAAGCACCACCATGGATAAAGCACAGTCCACTGCCGATACCGCAGGGCAAAAAATCGATAGCTCTATGAATAAAGTCGGCAACTTCATGGATGACAGCTCAATCACAGCAAAAGTGAAAGCCGCACTGGTGGATGATGAATCCATCAAAAGCACCGATATTTCCGTTAAGACCGACAAGAAAGTGGTCACGCTGAGCGGCTTCGTGGAAAGCCAGGCTCAGGCCGAACAGGCGGTGAAAGTCGCGAAGGGCGTCGAAGGTGTTGCCTCCGTCAGCGATAAGCTGCACGTACGTGACGGCAAAAACGCGTCGGTGAAAGGTTATGCCGGTGATGCCGCTACCACCAGCGAAATCAAAGCTAAACTTTTAGCAGATGACATCGTGCCGTCTCGTAAGGTGAAAGTGGAAACCACCGATGGTGTGGTTCAGCTTTCCGGTACGGTAGATTCGCAGGCGCAAAGTGAACGCGCCGAGTCCATCGCGAAAGCGATTGACGGTGTGAAAAGCGTTAAAAACGATCTGAAAACGAAGTAAATCTGGACCATTCGCCCGCCTGGCTTACACCTGCGGGCGAAATAAGAACGACTCTGGAAAAACGCCGGTGAGTGACCTGAGCGCTCACGTTTAGCGGCCGACATTAACTATGGTAAAGGAGAAGCTTATGTTTCGTTGGGGCATTATATTTCTGGTTATCGCGTTAATTGCCGCCGCATTGGGCTTTGGTGGACTGGCAGGTACAGCGGCATGGGCAGCTAAAATTGTCTTCGTTGTGGGTATTATTCTGTTCCTGGTCAGCCTGTTTACGGGTCGCAGACGTCCGTAGCAAACGCAATATTCCTTCAACAAAATAAAGCCAGTCACTGTGACTGGCTTTTTCTTATTTGCGGAACAGGTCGGGTGCGTTACTGTGGTGTTATAAAATAATCAAAACAGGAAAGCAGAGGTGGGGCAACGAATTCCCGTTACGCTCGGCAATATTGCGCCGCTGACGTTAAAGCCGTTTCGCGCAGGTCAACTCGCGCTGGTCTGCGAAGGTGGAGGACAGCGCGGCATTTTCACCGCCGGCGTGCTGGATGAATTTATGCGCGCGCAGTTCAACCCGTTTGACCTTTACTTCGGCACCTCTGCCGGCGCGCAGAACCTCTCTGCCTATGTCTGTAACCAGCCCGGCTACGCGCGAAAGGTCATTATGCGCTACACCACGGCGAAAGAATTTTTTAATCCGGTGCGCTTTGTGCGCGGCGGCAACCTGATCGATCTCGACTGGCTGCTGGAGTCGACCTCCAGCCAGATGCCGCTGGCCATGGATACTGCCGCCCGTCTGTTTGATAGCGGCAAAGAATTCTGGATGTGCGCCAGCCGGGGCGATGACTATTCGCCGGGCTATTTTTCTCCTCAGAAGGAGAACTGGCTGGACATCATCCGCGCCTCCAGCGCGATCCCCGGCTTTTATCGTACCGGCGCCCTGCTGGACGGCATTAGCTATCTGGACGGCGGGATCAGTGACGCGGTGCCGGTGCAGGAAGCCGCCCGGCGCGGGGCGAAAACCATTGTGGTGATCCGTACCGTGCCGTCGCAAATGTATTACACCCCGCAGTGGTTTAAACGGATGGAGCGCTGGCTGGGCGACAGCAGCCTGCAGCCGCTGGTGAACATCGCGAAGCAGCATGAAACCACCTACGGCGCGATGCAGCGCTTCATTGAAAAACCGCCGGGTAAGCTGCGTATTTTTGAAATCTATCCGCCTAAGCCGCTGCTGAGCATGGCCCTGGGCAGCCGCGTTCCTGCACTGCGCATGGATTACAAAACGGGGCGGCTGTGCGGGCGCTATTTCCTGGCGACGGTAGGCAAAATGCTCGCGGAGCAACCGCCGCTTCATCGCCATAAACGCATTATTATGCCGCCTGCGATTGTCGCCAACGACCCGCTGACCATGCCGCTGGTGGATATTCCCCAGGCGAACGATGTTCCACTGGATAACGAGGATCTGGCGTGACGCACCGCTTTGTCGATACCCACTGCCACTTTGATTTCCCGCCGTTTACGGGGGATGAAGCGCAAAGCATTGCGAAAGCTGCCGAGGCAGGCGTTCAGGCCATCATTGTGCCGTCAGTGGAAGCGGCCTATTTTTCCCGGGTGCTGGATCTTTCCATGCGGTACCCCGCGCTCTATGCCGCGCTCGGCCTGCATCCGATTGTGATTGAGCGGCATCTTGATGAGCACATTGAGAGGCTTGATGAGGTAGTGCTGACCGCAGGAGACAAACTTGTCGCCATCGGTGAGATCGGCCTCGATCTTTATCGCGAGGATCCGCAGTTTGAGCGCCAGCAGACGATCCTCGACGCGCAGCTCAGGCTGGCGAAGCGCCACGATCTGCCGGTTATCCTCCATTCAAGACGCACGCACGATAAGCTGGCGATGCACCTGAAACGCATCGGTCTGCCGCGCATGGGCGTCGTGCACGGTTTCTCCGGCAGCCTGCAGCAGGCGCAGCGTTTTATCGCGCTGGGCTATAAAATCGGCGTCGGGGGCACCATCACCTATCCGCGCGCCAGTAAAACCCGTGACGTGATGGCACAGCTGCCGCTGTCGGCGCTGCTGCTGGAAACCGACGCGCCGGATATGCCGCTGAATGGTTTTCAGGGTCAGCCGAATCGTCCGGAACAGGCAGCGCGCGTGTTTACCACCCTGTGTGAACTGCGAAAGGAGCCTGAAGAGGTGATTGCCGACGCGCTGCTTGAAAATACCCGTTCGGTATTTGGCATCACGCTATAGGTAAAGCGCCGGGCGGATCACCGTTATCTTCTGTTTTTCCAGCGCCAGCGCCAGCGGTTCAACGTCCTCGGGCGTGGCGCTACGCCATGATGCCGCCTCACCGTAAACGCCATGCGCATGAAATGCGTTGATGCGCACCGGCACATTTCCAAGCCCGTGGATAAAGGTCGTTAGCGGTTTGAGATGTTCCAGATAATCACACTGCTCCGGAATAACCAGCAGGCGGAGTTCCGTCAAACGGCGACGATCTGCCAGCCAGCGGATGCTCTGCTTAATCTGCGGGTTTTCGCGCCCGGTCAGGAAGCGGTGATGCTCGTTCCCCCACGCCTTCAGATCCAGCATCGCGCCATCCAGTACCGGCAGCAGCTTTTGCCAGCCGGTTTCGCTTAACAGACCGTTGCTGTCTACCAGGCAGGTGAGGTGACGCAGGGCGGGATCGGCTTTGATCGCGTTGAACAGGGCTATCAAAAACGGCAATTGCGTTGTGGCTTCACCGCCGCTCACGGTGATCCCTTCGATAAACGGTGCGGATTTGCGGATCTGGGTGAGGATCTCATCCACGCTGAAGCGGTGCGCCATAGGCGTTGCCTGCTGCTGGCACAGGTGCAGGCAGGTGTCGCACTGCTGGCAGTCACTCTCCTGCCACCAGACGCGTCCGGCCTGAATGGTCAGCGCGTCGTGCGGACAGTGGGGCACACAGTCCCCGCAGTCGTTGCAGCGGCCGATCGTCCACGGGTTGTGGCAGGTTTTGCAGCGCAGGTTGCAGCCCTGCAGGAACAGGGCCAGGCGGCTGCCCGGTCCGTCCACGCAGGAAAAAGGAATGACCTGACTAACTAAAGCGCATCTGCTGTTCATGGCTTATCACGCGTGGCTGACGTTCCAGGATACGGGTATTGCGTGCGGCCTCTTCACCCAGCCACGTGGTGTTGGTTCTCGAACCCGCTTCCCGGTATTTCTCCAGATCCGATAATCGCACCATATAGCCGGTCACGCGGACCAGATCGTTACCCGCTACGTTAGCCGTAAATTCCCGCATACCCGCTCTGAAGGCGCCGAGGCACAGCTGAACCACCGCCTGCGGGTTGCGTTTTACCGTCTCATCCAGAGTGAGAATATCGCTGATCCCGGCGTGATAGTGCTGGTGATGCGGCGCAACGGCCAGCAGATGGCTGATGGGATCCGGCTCGTCGCCGTAAGGCAGACGTGCGCCCGGCGTGGTGCCCGAGTCAGAACTGATCCCCGACTGTGCATGCAGCATCGCGCGATGCTTCCAGCCGTGCTTTACCGGCGTGTTTTCAACGAATGCCGCGAGCTGCTCGCTGATGCGATACCCCAGCGCGTTAGCCTGTTCGTCTTTACCGTAACGCCCCTCGATGCCTTCCTTCTCGCAGAGCACGTTCACCGCTTCCGCCAGGCCGTACATGCCAAACATCGGCACAAACCGATCGGCATCAATGAGCCCCTCTTTGACCAGGAAGCTATTCTCAAAGAAGCCAGATTGCCCGTACAGAAAATCGCAGCGCGCATCGATGATGGCAATTTGCTGCTGGCAGTAGTGCGGGAGCGCGCGGGTAAAGAAGTCTTCAATGGATGTGCTGCGTTCCGCAATGGCTTTGAGGTTAAGGCGTACCAGGGTGCTGCCACCGCCTGCAAGCGGCAGGGAGTTGTAACAACTCACCACGCCGTAACGGCCTTTTGTGAAAATTTTATCATTCATCGGGCCATTAGAAATGTGCGGTTTGTTGCATTCACATATGTTTTTTGCCACCTCAAGCAGCAGGTCGTCCGGAGTGATATCGGGATCGTAGATGAAGGTCAGGTTCGGTGCGACCTGCTTCAGCTCTGCGTCGGCACGCAGAATGGCGCGTGTGATGGGGCCGTCGGCAGGCCCGATGTTTGCGTGCATAAACGCATCCGGCAGCGTACGGTCGAGATAGCGCCAGAAACGTTTTATTCTGCTATCGATCTCTTCTTGTGTTAGAATTCTAACATATGGAGTTAATATCGCATCAAGCTGACCGAGATAGACCGGCATCGATGTGACGGACGGAACATGGTGGTAGAGGATGGTTAACAGCGAGAGGGCGTCGTCGAGATCTTTCGCCCCTTCCAGCTCCAGCCACTCTGAACCGTTAGCCAGAAATTTTGCGTAATCCGGCAGAACGTAACGGGGTTTGTAAGGCGCGTGACCTTCGAACATGTCGCAGATAAACCCTTCGTCCAGCGCGGCTCGCGCGGCCTCAGGAAGTGCCGGATAAGGCAGGTTGTTTTCCGCTTCCAGCGCCAGAAAATGACGTTTTTGTTCCGGGGTTAACACCGGGCTTGTCACAATGTGCTGGCAACGTTGTTGCAGGGCGTCGGGGCTGGAGTGGGGCATATTCGCTTCCTTGAGTGTTCTGCGGATGATGAACGGATTGTAGGAAGCCAGCCTGTCGGGGCTTTTGATCCGACAGGGGGTATCGCTGCTTTAGTCGGCAATTTAGGCGCTAAAGTTTGAAGAAGATCTCATTACAGTAATGCAAAATTGTACGCAGTTTTCATTAACTGTGATGAATGTCGAAGTGTGGATGCGGGTGAATGTTAGAATACTCACAGACCCGCAAGGTAAAATTTATACGGCACTGCCGTTGGAGAATGTTATGACCGATTTAACTGCAAGCAGCCTGCGCGCGTTGAAACTGATGGATCTGACCACCCTGAACGATGACGACACCAATGAAAAAGTCATCGCCCTGTGCCATCAGGCGAAAACGCCGGTGGGTAACACCGCAGCCATCTGTATCTACCCGCGCTTTATCCCGATTGCCCGTAAGACGCTGAAAGAGCAGGGCACGCCGGACGTGCGTATTGCAACCGTAACTAACTTCCCGCATGGCAACGACGATATCGAGATTGCGCTGGCAGAAACCCGCGCGGCGATTGCCTACGGCGCAGACGAAGTTGACGTGGTATTCCCGTACCGCGCGCTGATCGCCGGCAACGAGCAGGTTGGTTTTGACCTGGTGAAAGCCTGTAAAGAGGCCTGCGCGGCGGCAAACGTGCTGCTGAAAGTAATCATCGAAACCGGCGAGCTGAAAGAAGAGGCGCTGATTCGTAAGGCGTCTGAAATTTCCATCAAAGCCGGTGCGGATTTCATTAAAACCTCTACTGGTAAAGTGCCGGTGAATGCGACTCCAGAAAGCGCGCGCATCATGATGGAAGTGATCCGCGACATGGGCGTGTCCAAAACCGTTGGTTTCAAACCTGCGGGCGGCGTGCGTACTGCCGAAGACGCGCAGCAGTTCCTGGCGATTGCCGACGAGCTGTTTGGCGCCGACTGGGCCGATTCCCGCCACTACCGCTTCGGCGCGTCCAGCCTGCTGGCCAGCCTGCTGAAAGCGCTGGGTCACGGCGACGGTAAGAGCGCAAGCAGCTACTGATTGCCAGATAATGCCGGATGACGCTTCGCTTATCCGGCCTACAGGATCGTAGGGCGGGTAAGCGTAGCGCCACCCGCCACAACTCCCCCGATTCCGCATGGAGGTTACCGTGTTTCTCGCACAAGAAATTATTCGTAAAAAACGTGATGGTCATGCATTAAGCGACGAAGAGATCCGCTTCTTTATCAACGGCATTCGTGATAACACCGTCTCTGAAGGGCAGATTGCGGCTCTGGCGATGACCATTTTCTTCCACGATATGTCGATGCCTGAGCGCGTGTCGCTGACCATGGCGATGCGAGATTCAGGAACCGTTCTGGACTGGAAAAGCCTCAACCTTAACGGCCCGATTGTGGACAAACACTCCACCGGCGGCGTGGGCGACGTGACGTCTCTGATGCTCGGCCCAATGGTGGCAGCCTGTGGCGGTTACATCCCGATGATCTCCGGGCGCGGCCTGGGCCACACCGGCGGTACGCTCGACAAACTTGAAGCCATTCCGGGCTTCGATATCTTCCCGGATGACAGCCGCTTCCGCGACATTATTAAAGACGTTGGTGTGGCGATTATCGGCCAGACCAGCTCTCTTGCTCCGGCAGACAAGCGTTTCTACGCGACCCGCGATATCACCGCGACCGTTGACTCCATCCCGCTGATCACCGCCTCTATCCTGGCGAAAAAACTGGCTGAAGGGCTGGACGCGCTGGTGATGGACGTGAAGGTGGGCAGCGGTGCGTTTATGCCGACCTATGAACTTTCTGCTGCGCTTGCCGAAGCGATCGTTGGCGTCTCCAACGGCGCGGGCGTGCGCACCACCGCACTGCTCACCGACATGAACCAGGTGCTGGCCTCCAGCGCCGGTAACGCGGTCGAAGTGCGTGAGGCGGTACAGTTCCTCACCGGCGAATACCGTAACCCGCGTCTGTTCGACGTCACCATGGCGCTGTGCGTTGAGATGTTAATCTCCGGCAAGCTGGCCAAAGACGATGCAGAAGCGCGCGCGAAGCTGCAGGCGGTGCTGGACAACGGCAAAGCGGCGGAGATCTTTGGCCGCATGGTTGCGGCGCAGAAAGGCCCGACCGATTTCGTCGAAAACTACGCGAAATACCTGCCAACCGCGATGCTCAGCAAAGCCGTTTACGCAGATTCCGAAGGCTTCGTTTCCGCAATGGACACCCGCGCGCTCGGCATGGCGGTGGTCTCGATGGGCGGCGGACGCCGTCAGGCATCGGACACCATTGATTACAGCGTCGGCTTTACCGATATGGCCCGTCTGGGCGACAGCGTTGACGGTCAGCGTCCACTGGCGGTGATCCACGCCAAAGACGAAGCCAGCTGGCAGGAAGCGGCGAAAGCGGTGAAGGCAGCCATTACGCTTGACGATAAAGCGCCGGAAACCACACCGACTGTCTATCGCCGTATCACCGAATAGCGGTATACTGATCTGATCAATCATTTTTAAGCACTACGTACGGAGAACAATTATGAAACGTGCATTTATTATGGTGCTGGACTCATTCGGCATCGGCGCAACCGAAGATGCAGAACGTTTTGGTGACGTGGGTTCCGATACCATGGGTCACATCGCGGAAGCCTGTGCGAAAGGCGAAGCGGACAACGGTCGTAAAGGCCCTCTGACTCTACCCAACCTGACCCGCCTCGGTCTGGTGAAAGCGCATGAAGGTTCTACCGGTAAAATCGCAGCCGGTATGGACGGCAACGCGGAAGTCGTGGGCGCCTACGGCTGGGCTCACGAGCTCTCCTCCGGTAAAGACACCCCGTCTGGCCACTGGGAAATCGCCGGTGTGCCGGTGCTGTTCGACTGGGGTTATTTCTCCGATCACGAGAACAGCTTCCCGCAGGAGCTGCTCGATAAGCTGGTGAAGCGCGCCAATCTGCCGGGCTACCTCGGCAACTGCCACTCTTCCGGGACCGTAATTCTGGATGAGCTCGGCGAAGAGCACATGAAAACCGGCAAGCCGATTTTCTACACCTCCGCTGACTCCGTGTTCCAGATTGCCTGCCACGAAGAGACCTACGGCCTGGATAAACTCTACGAGCTGTGCGAAATCGCCCGTGAAGAGCTGACCGAAGGCGGCTACAACATTGGCCGCGTGATCGCGCGTCCGTTTATCGGCGACAAAGCGGGTAACTTCCAGCGTACCGGTAACCGTCACGACCTGGCCGTTGAGCCACCGGCGCCAACCGTGCTGCAGAAGCTGGTTGAAGAGAAAGACGGCCACGTGGTTTCCGTGGGTAAAATCGCGGATATCTACGCCAACTGCGGCATCACCAAAAAAGTGAAAGCCACCGGTCTGGATGCGCTGTTCGATGCCACCATCAAAGAGATGAAAGACGCGGGCGACAAGACCATTGTCTTCACCAACTTCGTGGACTTCGACTCCTCCTGGGGCCACCGTCGCGACGTCGCAGGCTATGCGGCCGGTCTGGAACTGTTCGACCGTCGTCTGCCGGAGCTGATGGAGCTGGTGGGTGAAGATGACATTCTGATCCTGACCGCGGACCACGGCTGTGACCCAACCTGGACCGGTACCGACCACACCCGTGAGCACATTCCGGTGCTGGTGTACGGCCCGAAAGTGAAGCCGGGCTCGCTTGGTCACCGTGAAACCTTCGCGGACATCGGCCAGACTATCGCGAAATACTTTGGTACGTCTGACATGGAATATGGCAAGGCCATGTTCTGAACGGATTGGGTGCGGCCTGATGCCCTCACCCCGGCCCTCTCCCACAGGGAGAGGGAGAACAGAATGTAGGCCCGGTAAGCGAAGCGCCACCGGGCAAAAAAAATTCAAATGAAAAGGAACTGAAGATGGCAACTCCTCACATTAATGCAGAAATGGGTGATTTCGCTGACGTCGTATTGATGCCGGGCGACCCGCTGCGCGCGAAGCACATTGCTGAAACCTTCCTGGAAGACGTGCGTGAAGTGAACAACGTTCGCGGCATGCTGGGCTTCACCGGTACCTATAAAGGCCGCAAAATCTCCGTGATGGGCCACGGCATGGGTATCCCATCCTGCTCCATCTACACCAAAGAGCTGATCACTGACTTCGGCGTGAAGAAAATCATCCGCGTTGGCTCCTGCGGCGCGGTGCGCATGGACGTTAAGCTGCGCGACATCGTTATCGGTATGGGCGCCTGCACCGATTCCAAAGTTAACCGCATGCGTTTTAAAGACCATGACTTCGCGGCGATTGCTGACTTCGGTATGGTGCGCGACGCGGTTGACGCGGCAAAAGCGCTGGGCGTTGAAGCGCGCGTGGGTAACATCTTCTCTGCTGACCTGTTCTATGCACCGGACGGCGGCGAGATGTTCGACGTGATGGAAAAATACGGCATCCTGGGCGTGGAAATGGAAGCGGCGGGTATCTACGGCGTTGCGGCTGAGTTCGGTGCGAAAGCGCTGACCATCTGCACCGTATCCGATCACATCCGTACCCACGAGCAGACCACCGCTGCCGAGCGTCAGACGACCTTCAACGACATGATCAAAATCGCGCTGGAATCCGTTCTGCTGGGCGATAAAGAGTAAGAGCTGTTGAGCCGGGTGGCGGCTTCGTCTGACCCGGCCTATGGTTTTGTAGGCCCGCTAAGCGCAGCGCCAGCGGGCTTTTTAACTAGCGCACGGCCTGCGCAATCCATGCTGACAAATCTCTTAACTCTTTTTCCTGCCCCGGGAAATCCCCAATCAACGCGTCGCATTCCTGCTGCAGCATATCCGCCCGGTACAAACAGCCCTGCAAACGTGCCGCGAGTGCTTCCAGCGGCGCCGGGTTCAGGCTATCGGTAAACACCTGCGTGCGGGTGATATGGCCTTTCTCCACGTCAAAATGCAGCTCCACGCCGCCCCAGGTAAAACGCTCATCCAGCAGATGGGAAAACGCAGGTGCCTGGCCGAAGTTCCACTCCCAGCTGCTCTGGCGGGCGAAGGTGTCGGCGAAGTTGGGCAGGTCCGGGGTTTTGTCAGGGGAGATCACTTCTGCCTCCACGCGCTCGCCGTAATATTCAAAGAACGCGTCACGGATCGCATCGCAAATCTGCTCGTGAGTAATGCCCGGCAGCAGCTCCACCAGATTCGCCACGCGCCCGCGCACGGAGGTAATCCCTTTAGCCTGGAGCTTTTTCTTGTCCGGATTCAGGTAGTTCGCCAGACGGCTCAGGTCAGCGTTCAGCAGCAGGGTGCCGTGATGGAAGCCGCGATCCATCGTTTCGCGGTAGGCGGAGCCGGAGACCTTCCGGTCGCCCTCCGGGGTTTTCACCACCAGGTCGTTACGCCCGGACGCTTCCGCCGTCACGCCGAGTGAATTGAGCGCGTTGAGGACGATGGACGTTGAGATGGTTTTGTCGTATTCCGGTTTGCCCGCCATAAAGGTGAAGCAGGTATTGCCCAGATCGTGAAACACCGCGCCGCCGCCGCTGCTGCGGCGTGCCAGACGGACGTTGTCCTCTTCCATGCGCCGCGTATTGCACTCTTTCCACGGGTTTTGCGCGCGGCCAATGACCACCGTATCGGCGTTACGCCAGAGAAACAGTACGCGCTGGGTAGCGGGCATCTGGCGGAAGATGCACTCTTCTACCGCGAGATTAAACCAGGGATCGTAAGAGTCAGAGATAAGCAGGCGTAACGTCGTCATGGCAAAGTTCCTTTTCCGAATCGTTCGCCTACTTTATCACTATTCTTTCTTCTCGCTCTCTTCGTCTTCGGGGACGGATTTGCTGGCGGTCAGCAGGAACGGGGATTGCTGCCAGCGCGAGCGCTTGCCGCGAAGCAGGGTACGTGCCAGCACAACGCCGATGGCGAGTGAAAGCAGCAGCATCAGGCGCAGAATATTGGTGGTATTATCGACCTGTTTGGCTTCAGTAGGCAGGGTGTGGGTATCGAGGGTCAGGCGCAGATAGCCCAGCGGACCATTCTTCCCCTGAATAGGTTCGACGATCTGCTGGTTAAAATAGCCCCCGGCTTTTTTACCGTCCAGCGCCAGCCTGTCGCGCACGTCGACGTGCTCGCCCGCGCGGGCAATCAGGTTGCCTTGCTCATCATAGACGCCGGCATCAAGAATGCGGCTGTTCTCCGTGAGCAGGCGTAAAACCTGGCCTATCCGCTTATCGTCCGGCGTTTCGGTACGCATGGACGGCGCGACGTTGAGCGTCACCTGGCGCGCCAGCGTGCGGGCCAGCTCTTCAAACTGCGGGTTACGTTGCCGTTGATGGTTCTGGCTAAACCACGATGCTCCTTGCATCAGCACCACTAATAGTGCGAGACAGGAAAGGACAATCACGGCGCGATGAAGCCGGAATTTCAGTTTTGCGCGAGCCATATTCCACCTGCTGAAAATTTACGGCTTAATGTTGCCAGAAGTGATGGTTACAGGGTAGCCTCATGCGTTATTTTCCCTCTGCAACCTTCCGGCGCGAACGAAATTACAGGAGCTTTAATGCCGAACATTACCTGGTGTGACCTGCCAACGGATGTCTCTTTATGGCCAGGATTGCCGCTCTCTTTAAGTGGCGATGAGGTGATGCCTCTGGATTACCACGCCGGTCGTAGCGGCTGGCTCCTCTACGGACGCGGTCTGGATAAGCAACGCCTGACCCAGTATCAAAGCAAGCTGGGTGCGGCAATGGTCATCGTCGCCGCCTGGTGCGTGGAAGACTACCAGGTGATTCGCCTGGCGGGTTCCCTGACGCAGCGCGCAACGCGTCTGGCGCATGACGCCGGGCTGGACGTCGCGCCGCTGGGTAAAATCCCACACCTGAAAACCCCTGGCCTGCTGGTCATGGACATGGACTCAACCGCCATTCAGATCGAGTGTATTGACGAGATTGCGAAGCTGGCGGGCAGCGGCGAACTGGTGGCGGAAGTCACCGAACGTGCGATGCGCGGCGAGCTGGACTTCACCGCCAGCCTGCGCCAGCGCGTGGCGACACTGAAAGGGGCCGATGCCAACATCCTGCGCCAGGTGCGCGACGTGCTGCCGCTGATGCCAGGGCTGACGCAGCTGGTGCTGAAGCTGCAGTCCCTCGGCTGGAAAGTGGCGATCGCCTCCGGTGGTTTCACCTTCTTCGCGGATTACCTGCGGGAAAAACTGCATCTGACCACCGTGGTGGCCAATGAGCTGGAGATCATGGACGGCAAGCTGACCGGCCAGGTGATCGGCGATATCGTGGATGCCCAGTACAAAGCCAATACGCTGACGCGTCTGGCGGAAAAATATGAAATTCCGGTTGTCCAGACCGTCGCCATCGGGGACGGCGCGAACGACCTGCCGATGATCAAAGCGGCCGGACTGGGCATTGCCTACCACGCCAAGCCAAAAGTGAATGAAAAGACGGAAGTCACTATCCGTCACGCTGACCTGATGGGGGTGTTCTGCATTCTCTCCGGCAGCCTTAATCAGAAATAACGGTCTGCTTTGTAGGCCGGGTAAGCCTAAGCGCCACCCGGCACGCAGGCCGCACAGAAATAACGAGGTAAACCGTGGCGAAAGCTCCAAAACGCGCATTTGTCTGTAATGAATGTGGTGCGGATTATCCGCGCTGGCAGGGGCAATGCAGCGCCTGCCATGCCTGGAACACCATCACCGAAGTGCGTGGTGTGGCGGCTTCGCCGAGCGTGGCCCGCAACGAGCGCCTGAGCGGCTATGCCGGTAACGCGGGCGTGGCGAAGGTGCAAAAACTCTCGGACATTAGCCTCGAAGAGCTGCCGCGCTTCTCCACCGGGTTCAAAGAGTTTGACCGCGTGCTCGGCGGCGGCGTGGTTCCGGGCAGCGCCATTCTGATCGGCGGTAACCCGGGGGCGGGTAAATCGACCCTGCTGCTGCAAACGCTCTGCAAGCTCGCCGAACAGATGAAAACCCTGTACGTCACGGGCGAAGAATCTTTGCAGCAGGTGGCGATGCGCGCGCACCGTCTGGGCCTGCCGACCGGCAACCTGAATATGCTGTCGGAAACCAGCATCGAGCAGATCTGCATGATCGCCGAAGAAGAGCAGCCGAAGCTGATGGTGATCGACTCCATCCAGGTGATGCACATGGCGGACATTCAGTCCTCGCCGGGCAGCGTCGCGCAGGTGCGTGAAACCGCAGCTTACCTGACGCGCTTTGCCAAAACGCGCGGCGTGGCGATTGTGATGGTCGGCCATGTGACCAAAGACGGCTCGCTGGCCGGACCGAAGGTGCTTGAACACTGTATCGACTGCTCCGTGATGCTCGACGGCGACGCGGATTCCCGCTTCCGTACCCTGCGCAGCCATAAGAACCGCTTTGGCGCGGTGAACGAACTGGGCGTGTTTGCCATGACCGAACAGGGGCTGCGCGAAGTCAGCAACCCGTCGGCTATCTTCCTGAGCCGGGGAGATGAGATCACCTCCGGCAGCTCGGTGATGGTGCTGTGGGAAGGGACGCGCCCGCTGCTTGTCGAAATTCAGGCGCTGGTGGACGTGTCGATGATGGGCAACCCGCGGCGCGTGGCGGTTGGTCTGGAACAGAACCGTCTGGCGATCCTGCTGGCGGTGCTGCACCGTCACGGCGGGCTGCAGATGGCGGATCAGGACGTCTTCGTTAACGTGGTCGGCGGCGTCAAAGTCACTGAAACCAGCGCAGACCTGGCGCTGCTGCTGGCGATGGTCTCCAGCCTGCGCGACAGACCGCTGCCGCAGGATCTTGTCGTCTTCGGCGAAGTGGGCCTCGCCGGGGAGATCCGTCCGGTGCCCAGCGGTCAGGAGCGTATCTCCGAGGCAGCAAAACACGGCTTCCGCCGGGCGATCGTTCCCGCCGCCAACGTGCCGAAAAAAATCCCGGAAGGGATGCAGGTATTTGGCGTGAAGAAACTCGCAGATGCGTTAAATGTCTTTGACGACTTATAATTACGTAAAATTGATTTTGCAGGAGGCACCGTAATTTATGTCATCATTTGACTATATCAAGACCGCAATCCGCCAGAAGGGCTGCACGCTGCAGCAGGTGGCGGACGCCAGCGGCATGACCAAAGGCTACCTGAGCCAGCTGCTGAACGCCAAAATCAAAAGCCCCAGCGCGCAGAAGCTCGAAGCGCTGCACCGCTTTCTGGGGCTGGAATTCCCGCGTATGCAAAAGAACATCGGCGTGGTGTTCGGCAAGTTTTACCCGCTGCATACCGGGCATATCTATCTGATCCAGCGCGCCTGTAGCCAGGTTGACGAGCTGCACATCATCATGGGCTACGACGAAACCCGCGACCGCCAGCTGTTCGAAGACAGCGCCATGTCGCAACAGCCGACCGTGCCGGACCGCCTGCGCTGGCTGCTCCAGACCTTTAAGTATCAGAAAAATATTCGTATTCATGCCTTTAACGAAGAGGGCATGGAGCCGTATCCGCACGGCTGGGACGTGTGGAGCAACGGCATCAAAGCGTTTATGGAAGAGAAGGGCATTGCGCCGAACTGGATCTACACCTCTGAAGAGTCCGACGCGCCGCAGTTCCGCGAGCATCTGGGCATCGAGACGGTGCTGATCGATCCGAAACGCACCTTTATGAACATCAGCGGGGCGCAGATCCGCGAAAACCCGTTCCGCTACTGGGATTACATTCCGACCGAAGTGAAGCCGTTCTTCGTGCGCACGGTAGCTATTCTGGGCGGCGAGTCGAGTGGTAAATCGACGCTGGTCAACAAGCTTGCGAACATCTTCAACACCACCAGCGCGTGGGAGTATGGCCGCGATTATGTCTTCTCGCACCTCGGCGGCGACGAG
Organism: Enterobacter asburiae; assembly: GCF_024599655.1. Lineage (NCBI taxonomy): Bacteria > Pseudomonadati > Pseudomonadota > Gammaproteobacteria > Enterobacterales > Enterobacteriaceae > Enterobacter > Enterobacter asburiae. The sequence continues at coordinate 4,205,290 of NZ_CP102247.1, read as the reverse complement.
ATGGCACTGCAGTATTCCGACTATGACAAAATTGCGCTCGGACACGCCCAGTACATTGATTTTGCGGTGAAATACGCTAATAAAGTGGCGTTTATCGATACCGATTTCGTCACCACGCAGGCGTTCTGTAAAAAATACGAAGGGCGCGAGCACCCGTTCGTGCAGGCGCTGATTGACGAATACCGCTTTGACCTGGTGATCCTGCTGGAGAACAACACCCCGTGGGTGGCTGACGGCATGCGCAGCCTCGGCAGCTCGGTGGACAGGCGAGAGTTTCAGACCATGCTGGTGGAGATGCTCAATGAGAACAACGTTGAGTTTGTGCATGTGGAAGAGTCGGACTACGACTCCCGTTTCCTGCGCTGCGTCGAGCTGGTGAAGGAGATGATGGGGGAGCAGGGTTAAAGACGGCTCCGTGCTATCCCCTCTCCCCTATGGGGAGAGGGTTAGGGTGAGGGGAAACAAACCACTCAATACTCAACCACCACTTTCCCCCGCATATGCCCCTCCAGCACCTTACGGTGCGCCTCGGTAATGCTTTCCACGCTCAGCCCGTGCAGCGTTTCACTCAGCGAACTTTCCACCACACCGTTATCCACCAGCTTGGCCACCTCATTGAGGATCTCCCCCTGACGCGCCATATCTGCCGTCTGGTACATGCTGCGGGTATACATAAACTCCCAGTGCAGCGCGGCGGATTTGGACTTCAGCTTGTCCTGGTTCAGCGGACGTTCATTCTCAACGATGGAGCAGATATGCCCCTGCGGCGCAATCAGTTCGCTGACCGCATCCCAGTGCCCGTCGGTGTCGTTGAGGATGAAAATGTAATCCACAAAGGTCAGCCCGTGTTTCGCCAGCTCGCCTTTCAGGTCGCGGTAGTTGACGACAACGTCAGCCCCGCGATCGCGGCACCACCGGGCGGAATCTTCTCTTGATGCTGTCGCGATGATTTTCACCTTGCTGTTGTGCTTCGCAAAGGGGATCGCCAGCGATCCTACGCCGCCCGCGCCGCCGATGATCAGCAGCGTTTTATCCGCCCCGGCATCCTGAATGTTCAGCCGTTCAAACAGGCCTTCCCACGCGGTGAGCGCGGTTAAGGGCAGTGCAGCGGCAGCCGCCCAGCCGAGACTGGCAGGCTTGCGCCCGACAATGCGCGCATCGATCAGCTGATGCGTGGTATTGCTGCCCGGGCGGGTGATGTCGCCCGCGTACCATACTTCGTCACCCGGTTTGAATCCGGTGACGCCAGCCCCAACGGCTTTGACGATCCCGCTGGCGTCCCACCCGAGAATGCGCGGATCTTTCAGCCCGCTTTTGGCAATGCCCGCGTGGACTTTGGTATCGACCGGGTTAATGGAAACGGCCTTCACCTCCACCAGCAGATCGTGCTCGCCGGGTTGCGGCATAGGCGGGGTGATTTCAATGAAGGTGGACGGATTTTCTGGGTTAACGGCGATGGCTTTAACAGACATGGTGTGCTCCTCAATGGAATGCGTTTTGTTGATGCTAGTCTATTAAGTGGCCAGCTGCATGATAAGATGGACAATCAAGAACTCAGCGTTCGTACAGGATGAACAATCATGTTTAAACAGCTGCAGGATATGGCGCTGTTCGCGCTGGTGGCGGAGATGGGCAGCTTTACCGCAGCGGCGCAGAAGGCCGAACTGCCGAAATCGAGCGTTAGCCAGCGAATTAGCCAGCTGGAGCAGCAGGTGGGGATCCGCCTGCTCAACCGCACCACGCGCAGGATCAGCCTCACGTTTGCGGGCGAGCACTATCTGGTGCACTGTCGTGAGATGCTGGCGGCCAGCGAGCGGGCCGAGTATGCCATTCAGCGCCTGCGCGAAAACCCCAGCGGGCGGCTGCGGATCACCTGTCCGGCGGGGATAGGGGCGACGCTGCTGGCGCATATGAACGCCGAGTTCCAGCTTCGCTATCCTGACGTGTCGCTGGACGTGTCGATTTCTGATGACGTGGTGGATCTGGTCGAGGCCGGGTTTGACGTTGCGCTGCGTACCGGCAAGCCGCAGGACTCTTCCCTGATTGGCCGAATGATCGGGCACTGCCCGCGCTATATGCTGGCCTCGCCGGACTATCTGGCGCGTCGGGAGCCGTTAATTCATCCCCGTCAACTGGTGGATCATCGTTGCATTACGCACCGGGCGTGGTCGGAGTGGCTTCTGCGAAGCGAAAGCGAGGATTACCGCTACCTGCCGGATAACGCACACATGACCGATAATCTGGTATACGCCCGCGAGTGTGCGATTGCCGGTGCGGGGATCACGCTCTTACCCGCGTTTCTGCTGGAGGATAAGATCGAAAAAGGTGCGCTGGTTCAGGTGCTGCCGGAGTGGAATGTTGAAGGTAACGATCTGTGGCTGGCCTACCCGAGCCGCAAGCTGAACTCGCCCGCGCTGATGAGCTATATCGAGTTTGCGATGCAGTTCGATGAGGTGAAGCGGTATTACGTGGGCAAATAAAAAAGCCGGGTGGCGGCTTCGCCTTACCCGGCCTACAAAGTGTGCGGCCTGATGCCCTCACCCTGACCCTCTCCCACGGGGAGAGGGTACAAACATAAAAAACGGCAACCGAAGTTGCCGTTTTGCTTTTATTTCGAAATACGCTTGTACTTAATACGCTTCGGCTCCAGCGCGTCGGCGCCCAGCGTGCGTTTCTTGTACTCTTCGTATTCGGTGAAGTTACCTTCGAAGAACTCCACTTTGCCTTCGTCCTGATAGTCCAGGATGTGGGTCGCGATACGGTCCAGGAACCAGCGGTCGTGCGAGATAACCATCGCGCAGCCCGGGAACTCCAGCAGGGCGTTTTCCAGCGCGCGCAGGGTTTCGATATCCAGGTCGTTTGTTGGTTCATCGAGCAGCAGAACGTTACCGCCCACCTGCAGCAGCTTCGCCAGGTGCAGACGACCACGCTCGCCGCCGGACAGCTCGCCCACGCGTTTGCCCTGGTCGGTGCCTTTGAAGTTAAAGCGGCCAACATAGGCGCGGCTTGGCATCTCGGTGTTGCCGATACGCATGATATCCAGACCGCCGGAGACTTCTTCCCACACGGTTTTGCTGTTATCCATCGCGTCACGGAACTGGTCAACGGAGGCCAGCTTCACGGTTTCACCCAGGGTGATAGAGCCGCTGTCAGGCTGTTCCTGACCGGACATCATGCGGAACAGGGTTGATTTACCCGCGCCGTTCGGACCGATGATGCCAACGATAGCGCCTTTCGGTACGGAGAAGCTCAGGTCGTCGATCAGCAGACGGTCGCCGTAGGACTTGCGCAGGTTGCTGACTTCAACCACTTTATCCCCCAGACGTGCTCCAGGCGGAATAAACAGTTCGTTGGTTTCGTTACGTTTCTGGTATTCGGTGTTGTTCAGCTCTTCGAAGCGTGCCAGACGGGCTTTGCCCTTAGACTGACGGCCTTTCGCGCCCTGACGAACCCACTCCAGCTCTTTCTCAATAGACTTGCGACGCGCCGCTTCCTGGGAAGCTTCCTGCGCCAGACGCTGATCTTTCTGCTCCAGCCAGGAGGAGTAGTTGCCTTCCCACGGAATACCTTCGCCGCGGTCCAGCTCGAGGATCCAGCCAGCGACGTTGTCGAGGAAGTAACGGTCGTGGGTAATCGCCACAACGGTGCCTTCGAAGTCGTGCAGGAAGCGCTCCAGCCACGCCACGGATTCCGCATCCAGGTGGTTAGTTGGTTCGTCGAGCAGCAGCATGTCTGGTTTTTCCAGCAGCAGGCGGCACAGCGCCACGCGGCGGCGTTCACCCCCGGAGAGGTTAGCGATTTTCGCATCCCAGTCCGGCAGACGCAGGGCGTCAGCCGCGCGCTCCAGCTGCACGTTCAGGTTGTGACCGTCGTGCGCCTGGATGATCTCTTCATACTTGCCCTGCTGCGCGGCCAGCTTGTCGAAGTCCGCATCCGGTTCGGCGTATTTGGCATACACTTCATCCAGACCTTTCAGGGCGTTAACCACTTCGGAAACCGCTTCTTCAACGGATTCGCGAACGGTGTGTTCCGGGTTCAGCTGAGGTTCCTGCGGTAGGTAACCAATCTTGATGCCAGGCTGCGGACGGGCTTCACCTTCGATGTCTGTATCAATCCCGGCCATGATGCGCAGCAGGGTGGACTTACCGGCACCGTTGAGACCCAGAACACCGATTTTTGCGCCCGGGAAGAAGCTCAGCGAGATATTTTTAAGAATATGACGTTTCGGCGGGACAACTTTGCCGACACGATGCATGGTATAAACGAATTGAGCCACGTTGGACTTCGCCTCTTTTATCGTAATGAGAAGGAATTTCAGCCTCGAAGTGTAGCCTTTTTCACGTCCTAATCCCAGCCAGGAACGTCGGGAGTGTTAAAACGCGCAAGAAAGGTAAAAAAGTGTCCATGACGTGGCGCGTTGAAGGATGCCTGGTTAGCATAAGTTAATTAGACTTTGACGTGGCAAGACGCTGCAATTGACGAAAAAACAATGAGGAAGAGCTTGTGGAAAAAGCCAAACGGGTGGTCTGGCGTCTGCTGGCTGCCAGCGTATGCGTAATGGCGGTAAGCCAGGCGGTGCATGCCGATTCACTGGATGAACAACGTAACCGCTACGCCCAGATTAAACAGGCGTGGGACAACAAGCAGATGGATACCGTGCAGGCGCTGATGCCGACGCTAAAGGATTATCCGCTGTATCCGTATCTGGAGTATCGCCAGATAACCGACGATCTGATGAACCAGCCTACCGTCACCGTGAATAACTTCATTCAGGCGAACCCAACCCTGCCGCCTGCCCGAAATCTCCAGTCTCGCTTTGTGAATGAGCTGGCGCGTCGCGAAGACTGGCGCGGACTGCTGGCGTTTAGCCCTGAAAAGCCGAACGCCACCGAAGCCCAGTGTAACTATTACTACGCGAAATGGGCGACCGGCCAGCAGGAAGAGGCCTGGGCCGGGGCGAAAGAGCTCTGGCTGACCGGGAAAAGCCAGCCGAACGCCTGTGATTCCCTGTTCGGCGCATGGCGCGCTTCCGGCAAGCAGGATCCGCTGTCCTACCTTGAGCGCATCCGTCTGGCGATGAAAGCCGGTAACACGCGTCTGGTGACCACGCTGGCGGGGCAGATGCCGTCCGATTACCAGACGATCTCCACCGCGGTTATCTCGCTGGCTAACGATCCAAACAGCGTGCTGACCTTTGCCCGCAGTACGGGCGCGACAGATTTTACCCGCCAGATGGCGGCGGTGGCCTTTGCCAGCGTGGCGCGTGACGATGTGGAAAACGCGCGGCTGATGATCCCGCAGTTGGTGCAGGCGCAGCAGCTCAATGAGGAGCAAACCCAGGAGCTGCGCGATATCGTGGCGTGGCGACTGATGGGCACCGATGTGACCGATGAACAGGCGCGCTGGCGTGACGATGCCATTATGCGTTCGAACTCCACGTCGCTGGTGGAGCGCCGCGTGCGCATGGCGCTGGGCTCGGGCGATCGCCGTGGGCTGAATACCTGGCTCGCGCGCTTGCCAATGGAGGCCAAAGAGAAAGACGAATGGCGCTACTGGCAGGCTGACCTGCTGATGGAGCGCGGTCGTGATGATGAAGCCAAAGAGATCCTACATACGCTGATGCAGCAGCGCGGGTTCTACCCGATGGCCGCCGCGCAGCGTCTGGGCGAGGAGTACACCTTCCGCATTGATAAAGCGCCCGCTAACGCGAACCCGGCGCTGACGCAGGGGCCAGAAATGGCGCGCGTTCGCGAGCTGATGTACTGGAATATGGATAACACCGCGCGCAGCGAGTGGGCGAATCTGGTGACCAGCCGCACCACCGACGAGAAAGCCCAGCTTGCCCGCTATGCGTTTGATAATCACTGGTGGGATCTCAGCGTGCAGGCGACGATCGCCGGCAAGCTCTGGGATCATCTCGAAGAGCGTTTCCCGCTGGCGTATAAAGATCTTTTCGATCGCTATACCAGCGGCAAAGATATCCCGCAAAGCTACGCGATGGCGATCGCCCGTCAGGAGAGCGCCTGGAACCCGAAAGTCCGTTCCCCGGTAGGCGCCAGCGGCCTGATGCAGATTATGCCGGGCACGGCGACGCACACGGTGAAGATGTTTAATATTCCGGGGTACAGCAGCCCGTCACAGCTCCTGGATCCGGATACCAATATCAACATCGGTACCAGCTATCTCCAGTACGTGTATCAGCAGTTCGGCAATAACCGCATCTTCTCTTCGGCGGCGTATAACGCGGGGCCTGGACGCGTGCGTACCTGGCTCGGCAACAGCGCCGGACGCATCGACGCCGTGGCGTTTGTCGAGAGCATCCCGTTCTCGGAAACGCGCGGCTACGTGAAGAACGTGCTGGCCTATGATGCGTACTATCGCTACTTCATGGGGCAGAAAGATACCCTGATGAGCGATGCCGAGTGGCAGAGACGTTACTGATCGGCGTGGGTTGTGTTATGCTGTACTCGCTAATGAGTACAAGAGGCAGCATAACATGACCCAGCATTCCCCGTATTCCTCGGCAATGGCCGAACAACGTCATCAGGAGTGGCTTCGTTTTGTGGAGCTGCTGCGTCAGTCTTACGAGCAGGATTTGCACTTGCCCCTTATGCAGCTGATGCTCACGCCGGACGAGCGTGAGGCGCTGGGCACGCGCGTGCGGATCATTGAAGAGCTGCTGCGCGGCGAGATGAGCCAGCGCGAGCTGAAAAATGAGCTCGGGGCGGGCATAGCAACCATCACCCGCGGCTCGAACAGCCTGAAGTCTGCGCCGGTTGAGCTGCGCCAGTGGCTGGAAGCGGTATTGCTGAAAAACGCCGGATGACGGCTACGCCTTATCCGGCCTGGAAACTTACCGATAAATCGCGTTATGGAACGGGCTTAACGCCAGAATCACGGCCTGATGGTAAACGCCTGAACGCGTCAGCGCGCCTGCGGTAAAGACGCCAATCGCCCCTTCTTTACGACCAATCTCATCGATGCCGGTGTACTGCGACATCACCGGCCCGAGCGCTTCACCCGCACGGACTTTTTCCAGAATGATCTCCGGCAGCGGCAGGGTGGCCGAGCGCGCTTCACCGCGCTGCTCGCGGCTTTCGATGACCACCCAGCTAAAGGTTGCTCCCTCGTCGATACCTGCTTCAATCGCTACCCAAAAGTCAGCATTCGGTGCCGCGGCCTTAGCGTTTGCCACGCGATTTCGTGCGCCAGCGCGCGTTTCCTCGCTGCCAAACGGCTGTTCAGGTACGCCGCTCTCGACGCCGATGGCCTCAATATGGCAGGATCCTGCGCCGAAGATCTCGTCAAATGCCCTTAGAATTGCCTGAATTTTGGCAGGATTAGTGGTAGCAGAGACAACATGGTGCATAATTAAGCTCGATTCAAAAAAAACTCATCGCAGTATAACGGAAAAAAAGCATGTTACAGGTATACCTTGTTCGCCACGGTGAAACGCAGTGGAACGCCGAGCGACGTATTCAAGGCCAGTCAGACAGTCCTCTCACTGAGAAGGGTGTGCAGCAAGCGTGGCAGGTGGCGGAACGCGCCAGAACGCTGGGCATTACCCACGTGATCACCAGCGATTTAGGTCGCACACAGCAGACGGCGCGCATCATCGCAGATGCCTGCGGCTGTGACGTCACGCTGGAGCCGCGCCTGCGCGAGCTGGATATGGGCGTGCTGGAAAAACGCCATATCGATACGCTGACGGAAGCGGAAGAGGGCTGGCGCCGCACGCTGGTGAACGGTACCGAAGATGGCCGTATTCCTGAAGGGGAATCCATGCAGGAGCTCAGCGTACGCATGCATGCCGCACTGGCGGAATGCCTGAAGCTCCCGGCAGGAAGCCGTCCGCTGCTGGTGAGTCACGGGATTGCGTTGGGTTGCCTGGTGAGCACCATTCTGGGGTTACCGGCTTACGCCGAGCGCCGTTTGCGTCTGCGCAACTGCTCCATTTCCCGAATTGATTATCAGGAAAGCGCGTGGCTGGCGTCGGGCTGGGTAGTGGAGATGGCAGGGGACATTTCGCATCTTGATGCCCCTGCGCTTGACGAACTGCAGCGTTAACGACGTATCGGAATCAAGAATTCCATACGCAGATTGATTGGGCCTTCTTCCGGTTTGGCATCCTGCGCCGGGTAGTAGCGCTCAATGTCCTGACCCTTACGGCGATTCAGATTCAGCATCGGCATGCAGGTTCCGTAAACGGTCAGGATAAACTCCTGAACCCCCGTTCCCAGCCCTTCATAGGCGAACATCACGTATTCGCCGCCTTCCAGCACAACAGGCTTCGAACCCTGAATGTAGCCATTGGCCATCTCTGGCGTCAGCGCGGTGGTATAGAACACCTCCTGCTCGTCGTCTTTTTCCTGGCTTGGGTGCGTTTCGTTGAGGCCATACAGAATTGGCGGGATCGCCGGTGCGTGGCTCAGGAAGTCGCGCCAGAACTGGACGCGCATCTGATGACGGAACTCAGAAATCTGCTCCAGTGAACAGGAGTAGCTCTGGGTTGTGCCGATCAGATGGGTTTCCGGCAGCGCGACAATTTCATATTTCGGCATCGTGAACTCGCCCAGACGCAGCGGCGGACGCATGCCAAACGAGCTCCAGTCAGGCGAGCGACGATAAAGCGCTGGCGTCAACGAGAACTGTTTTTTAAAGGCGCGGGTGAAAGTCTGCTGCGAATCGAAACGATATTGCAGGGCAATATCCAGAATCGGCCGCGCGGTCAGGCGCAGTGCCACCGCAGATTTAGATAAACGACGTGCGCGAATATAGGCCCCGATAGCATGACCGGTGACATCCTTGAACATCCTTTGCAGATGCCACTTGGAATAGCCTGCTTTAGCCGCCACATTATCCAGTGACAAAGGCTGGTCGAGATGACCTTCCAGCCAGGTGAGCAGGTCGCGAATAATTCCAGCCTGATCCATATACTATCCTCATCCTTAAAACAGCAGGTGCCTGATAACAGGTTAGCGGATAATAGCATTTTTTGATGTTTTAGCATTCAGTGTTTTTTTTGCGCATTCATGCTTTTTAGAGCACATTACAGGCAGATATATTCTAATCCTGTGATCTTGCTACATTTTTGTCTAAAGTGTTGAATAATCGCTCAGTGTAATTTTAAAGAATGGTAACAATATGAAATACAAGACTTTGATCTTCACCGCGTTGATGCTGATGGTCGGGCACGCGGCGCAGGCAGAACAGATTGGCTCCGTCGATACCGTGTTCAAAATGTTTGGCCCGGACCACAAAATCGTGGTGGAGGCGTTTGACGATCCGGACGTGAAAAACGTCACCTGCTACGTCAGCCGTGCGAAAACGGGCGGTATCAAAGGCGGGCTGGGGCTGGCGGAAGATACCTCCGATGCGGCGATTTCCTGTCAGCAGGTGGGGCCGGTTGAGTTGAGCGATAAAATTAAAAACGGTAAAGCGCAGGGCGACGTGGTATTCCAGAAACGGACCTCGCTGGTGTTTAAAAAGCTGCAGGTGGTGCGTTTCTATGATGCAAAACGCAACACCCTGGCCTACCTTGCCTATTCTGACAAAGTGGTGGAAGGCTCGCCGAAAAACGCGATCAGCGCGGTGCCGATTATGCCGTGGCATTAATTCAGGGATGAACCATGCAACAACCTGTGGTCTGGCTGGTTGAAGACGAAACCAGTATCGCCGATACGCTGATCTACATGCTTCAGCAGGAAGGATTCGCGGTAAAGGCGTTTGAACGCGGTTTACCCGTGCTGGAGGAGGCGCGGCGGCAGGTTCCGGCGCTCGCTATTCTGGACGTCGGGCTGCCGGACATCAGTGGATTTGAGCTTTGCCGCCAGCTGCTGGCGCAGCATCCCTCACTGCCCGTGCTGTTTCTGACGGCGCGCAGTGATGAGGTAGACAAGCTGCTTGGCCTGGAAATGGGGGCTGATGACTACGTTGCGAAACCTTTCTCCCCTCGTGAAGTCTGCGCCCGGGTAAGAACGATTTTACGGCGCATGCAAAAATCCGCCGCACCATCAGAAACGTTGCGTATCGGGCAGTTTGAACTGAACGAGCCTGCCGCGCGAATCAGCTGGTGCGGTGAAGCACTGCCCCTGACCCGCTACGAGTTCTTGCTGCTCAAAACCTTGTTGCAGGCCCCCGGGCGGGTGTTTTCTCGCCAGCAGCTCATGGACAAGGTGTGGGGTGAAGACGGCGACAGTTTCGACCGTACCGTGGACACACACATCAAAACCCTGCGCGCCAAGCTGCGGGCGGTGAACGAGGAACTCTCACCCATCAGCACCCATCGCGGCATGGGCTACAGTCTGGGCCTTTACTGATGCGCATTGGGATGCGGCTATTGCTGGGATACTTTCTGATCGTGGCCATCGCCGCATGGTTTGTGCTGTCGATCTTTGTTCAGGAAGTAAAGCCCGGCGTGCGCAGGGCAACCGAGGGCACGTTGATCGACACCGCGACCCTGCTGGCGGAAATTGGACGTGATGATTTGCTTTCGGGTCATGCGCAGCAGGGCAAACTGGCGCAGGCCTTTTCTCAGCTTCATCAGCGCCCCTTCCGCGCCAATATCGGCGGGATTCATAAAGTGCGTAACGAGTACCACGTCTACATGACCGATGCGCATGGCCGCGTCGTGTTTGATTCCGCCGGTCTGGCCGTGGGGAAAGATTACTCGCGCTGGAACGATGTCTGGCTGACGCTTCGCGGTGAATACGGTGCGCGCAGTACCCAGAGCCATCCTGACGATCCGGAGAGCACGGTGATGTATGTTGCCGCGCCGGTTGTGGATCAGGGCAAGATTATCGGCGTGCTGTCGGTCGGGAAACCTAACAGCGCGATGGCCCCGGTTATCCATCGCAGCGAGCGGCGGATCCTGTGGGCAGGCGGGGCGCTGCTCGGCATTGCCCTGCTGATCGGCCTTCTCGTCGCCTGGTGGATCAATCGTTCTATCAGTACGTTATCGCGCTATGCCGACTCGGTGACCACGGATACGCCTCTCCCGCTGCCTAATCCTGGCAGCAGCGAACTGCACAAGCTGGCCCTGGCGCTGGATAATATGCGCATTCGCCTGGAAGGGAAAAACTACATTGAACACTATGTCCATGCGCTGACCCACGAGCTGAAAAGCCCCATCGCCGCTATACGCGGCGCGGCGGAAATTCTCGCCGAGCAGCCGCCGCCGCAGGTAGCCGCGCGGTTTATCGATAATATTCTGGTGCAAAACGCGCGCATGCAGTCGCTGGTTGAAAAACTGCTCACCCAGGCGCGGCTTGAAAATCGGGTCGAGATTATGCCTCAGACCGTTCGCGTCGACCTGCTGTTTACGCGTCTTGCCGACGCCCGCTCGGCGCTGCTGGCGGCAAAAGAGATCGGGCTGACCCTCCAGCCCGCTTCGCTTCATGTTGAAGGCGATCCCGACCTGCTCGAACAGGCGCTCGGTAACTTGCTGGATAACGCTATCGATTTTACGCCGCAGGGTGGCGCCATTGAACTGGCGGCCCGGGAAGAGCAGGGGCAGATACAGCTTCTCGTCACCGACAGCGGAAGCGGGATCCCGGATTACGCGCTGGAGCGTATTTTTGAGCGCTTCTATTCCCTGCCGCGCGAGAACGGGTTGAAGAGCAGCGGACTCGGGCTGGCGTTTGTCCAGGAGGTGGCGCGTCTGCATCAGGGAGAGATTACGTTGCGTAATCGTGATGAAGGCGGCGTGATAGCCACGCTGACGCTTCACCGTCCCTTCACATAGCTTCAAACTGACCCCACACGGCCTGGTTACGCTCTCCTCATCACAAAGGAGACGTAATGATGAAATCCCCCCTGTTCTGGAAAGTAAGCACCCTGCTGGGGTGCATCCTGCTGCTGTTAGTCCCGCTTTTTATGGTCAGTAACCTGATATCAGAGCGGGAGAGCTACCGCAACGATGTCGAAAATACGCTTCGTCAGAGCACCAGCGGACCGCAAAAGCTGGTCGGTCCGATGATTGCGATTCCGATGACGGAGATCTTTTACAAGATAGAGGACGAGAAGAAGGTCGAGTACAAGAAAAGCTATATGCACTTCATCCTGCCGGAATCTCTGGTTGTGGAAGGGAACCAGCGCGTGGAGTCCCGCAATATTGGCATCTACGACGGGCAAATCTGGAACACTGACCTGAAGATAAAAGCGCAGTTTAATACCGAAGAGCTGAAGCAGCTGAAAGGGGAAACGATCGCGACAGGGCAGCCGTTTATCGTGACGGGCGTTGGCGACGCGCGGGGCATTGGCACGGTCAGTATCTCTAAAATCAACGGTGAGACGCTAAGCGTGGAACCCGGCTCAGGCGTCTACGGGGCGCTTGCAGGGATCCACATCCCGCTGACCGACAAAGCGCTGGAAGCCAAAACGTTTGCGCTTGAGATGTCCCTCAGCCTGGCGGGAACCGGCAGTTTTGCGGTGGTGCCGGTAGGGCGTAATAGCGAAATGACGCTCAACAGCAACTGGCCGCATCCGGGTTTTATGGGCGATTATCTCCCTGTTAAGCATCAGATTGGCGAGTCCGGTTTCCAGGCGAACTGGCAGAGCAGCTGGTTTGCAAATAACCTTGAAAGCTGGTTCTACGACAAGGAGTCTCCGGAGTGGGAGGCACTCCCGGCCTTTAGCGTCACGGTAGCCACGCCCGCCGATCAGTATCAGCTGACCGACCGTGCGATCAAGTACGCTATTTTGCTGATTGCGCTGACGTTTATGGCCTTCTTCGTCTTCGAAACCTTAACCGGATTACGCCTTCACCCGATGCAGTATCTGCTGGTGGGGCTGTCGCTGGTCCTGTTCTATCTGGTGCTGCTGGCGCTGTCTGAACACGTCGGGTTTACGCCAGCCTGGGTTGTTGCAAGCCTGGTTGGCGCAGCGATGAACGGAATGTACCTGCAGGCCGTGCTGAAAAGCTGGAAGCGCAGCGGGCTGTTTGTGCTGGCGCTGCTCGGGCTGGATGTGGTGATGTGGTTCCTGCTGCGCTCGGAGGACAGCGCGCTGCTGTTGGGGTCAGCGGTTCTCGCGCTGGCGCTGTTCGCCGTGATGTACCTGACCCGGCATTTCGACTGGTACTCGCTCTCTCAGCCGAAGCGACCTGAGCCACCCGCAGCACCGGATGACGATACGATGCGGATCTGGAAATAAAAAAAACGGCGCAAATGCGCCGTTTTTTAATGCGTTAACTGCGGGATTACTCCTGCAGATCGCCGCAGAAACGGTACCCTTCGCCGTGGATCGTGGCGATGATTTCCGGCGTATCCGGTGTAGATTCGAAATGCTTACGAATACGACGGATGGTCACGTCTACGGTACGGTCGTGCGGTTTCAGCTCACGGCCGGTCATTTTCTTCAGCAGCTCTGCACGGGACTGAATTTTGCCCGGGTTTTCGCAGAAGTGCAGCATCGCGCGGAATTCACTGCGCGGCAGTTTATACTGCTCACCGTTCGGGCTAATCAGCGAACGGCTATTGATATCAAGTTCCCAGCCGTTGAATTTGTAGCTGTCTACGCTACGACGCTCTTCGCTGACCGTACCCAGGTTCATGGTGCGGGACAGCAGGTTGCGTGCACGAATGGTTAACTCGCGAGGATTGAACGGCTTGGTGATGTAGTCATCCGCACCGATTTCCAGGCCAAGAATTTTATCAACTTCGTTATCACGGCCCGTCAGGAACATTAACGCGACGTTCGCCTGCTCGCGCAGTTCGCGCGCCAGAAGAAGACCGTTTTTGCCCGGCAGGTTAATATCCATGATCACCAGGTTGATATCATTTTCAGAAAGGATCTGATGCATCTCTGCGCCATCGGTCGCTTCAAAGACATCGTAGCCTTCTGCTTCGAAAATGCTCTTTAACGTGTTGCGTGTTACCAACTCGTCTTCAACGATAAGAATGTGCGGGGTCTGCATGTTTGCTACCTAAATTGCCAACTAAATCGAAACAGGAAGTACAAAAGTCCCTGACCTGCCTGATGCATGTCGCAAATTAACATGATCGGCTTAACGTGACTAAAGTACGTAATTGCGTTCTTGATGCACTTTCCATCAACGTCAACAACATCATTAGCTTGGTCTTGGGTACTTTCCCTTTGGACCCGACAGTGTCAAAAACGGCTGTCATCCTAACCATTTTAACAGCAACATAACAGGCTAAGTGACACCAGACACCCAATAAAACTACGCTTCGTTGACATATATCAAGTTCAATTGTAGCACGTTAACAGTTTGATGAAATCATCGTAGCCGAATGCTAGCCTTTGTCACAATTTTTCAATAAACCAACTAGTTGCGGACATTGATTTATAAACGAAGCGAATCCAATCAGAATAGGGTATTCATGTCGCTATTATCATTATAAAACATAGGGATAATAGTGTTCTGTTAACATTCTAACTGATTGTTCAGACAAGGAATAGTTTAGCGTTTTTAATTTGTTATGAAACGCTATTTCGGTGATTTGTGTTGCAATTTTGTAAATTCGCGCTGCGTAATATGTTGAGGCGCATCACATTTCTACCCGCTAACTGATTAAAAAGAGAGCATAAATGCATCTGTCGATTGTATTGGTTGCCCCAGCCAGAGCAGAAAATATAGGTGCTGCCGCGCGTGCCATGAAGACCATGGGTTTTACCGATTTACGTATCGTGGACAGCACGGCCCACCTGGAGCCTGCGGCACGTTGGGTGGCACATGGTTCAGGTGATATTCTCGATAATATAACTACTTACGCGACGCTTGCTGATGCGCTGCACGACATTTCGTTTACCGTTGCCACCACCGCGCGCAGCCGGGCGAAGTTCCATTACTATGCCACGCCAGCGGAGCTGGTGCCGATGCTGAGCGAGAAAAGCCAGTGGCTGGATAAGGCGGCGCTGGTGTTTGGGCGCGAGGATTCCGGATTAACCAACGAAGAGCTGGAGCTGGCGGACGTTCTTACCGGTGCACCGATGGTAGCCGATTACCCCTCTCTGAATTTAGGCCAGGCGGTTATGGTCTACTGCTATCAATTAGCCTCCCTAATACAAATCCCCCAGCCTCCGGCAGAAGGGGCAAATGAAAATCAGCTGGCTGCGCTGCGGGCACGCGTCGAGCAGCTGTTATCTCAGCTGGGGGTGGCCGACGATCAAAAAATGGCTGACTGGCTGCAGCAGCGGTTGGGGCGTCTTGAGCAGCGGGACACCGCAATGCTGCACCGTTTGCTGCACGATATTGAAAAAAAACTGGCCGAGTAAAATACTGCCATAAGTTTTTACTATGGCGAATAAGTCTGTCCAGAAGGGTTGCACTTGGGCGAATCGGATGAAAATAAATCTGCAAGCAGCGGGACGTGAGAGTCTCCCGAATTGTGATCAAATTAAAAATTCGTTGACTTAAGGTGCCCGATCCTTTAACCCTAAAAGAATACAGCACAGACAGATAATAATTACAGAGTACACAACATCCATGAAACGCATCAGCATCACCACCATTACTACAACCATCATCATTACCACAGGTAACGATGCGGGCTGACGCGTACAGGAAAAACAAAAAAAAGCCCGCACCTAGACAGTGCGGGCTTTTTTTTCGGCTAAAGGAAACGAGGTAGAACCATGCGAGTGTTGAAGTTCGGCGGTACATCAGTGGCAAATGCAGAACGTTTTCTGCGTGTTGCCGATATCCTGGAAAGCAACGCCAGGCAGGGGCAGGTTGCGACCGTGCTCTCTGCCCCGGCAAAAATCACGAACCATCTGGTGGCGATGATTGAAAAAACCATCGGTGGCCAGGATGCACTCCCGAACATCAGCGACGCAGAGCGTATCTTCGCTGACTTACTGCAGGGGCTGGCAGAGGCGCTGCCTGGCTTCCCGCACGCTCAGCTGAAGTCCTTCGTTGAGCAGGAATTCGCGCAAATCAAACACGTCCTGCACGGCATCAGCCTCCTCGGCCAGTGCCCGGACAGCATCAACGCGGCGCTGATCTGCCGGGGCGAAAAACTCTCAATCGCCATCATGGCGGGCGTGCTGGAAGCGCGCGGCCATAGCGTGACCGTGATCGACCCGGTTGAAAAACTGCTGGCGGTGGGCCACTACCTCGAATCCACCGTTGATATTGCCGAATCAACCCGCCGTATCGCCGCAAGCAAAATTCCCGCTGACCACATGATCCTGATGGCAGGCTTCACCGCCGGTAACGAGAAGGGCGAGCTGGTGGTGCTGGGCCGTAACGGCTCCGACTACTCCGCCGCCGTGCTGGCCGCCTGTTTACGCGCGGACTGTTGTGAGATCTGGACCGACGTCGACGGCGTCTATACCTGCGACCCGCGCCAGGTTCCGGACGCCAGGCTGCTGAAGTCGATGTCGTACCAGGAGGCAATGGAGCTTTCCTACTTCGGCGCCAAAGTGCTTCACCCGCGTACCATCTCCCCGATTGCCCAGTTCCAGATCCCCTGCCTGATTAAAAATACCGGTAACCCGCAGGCGCCGGGTACGCTGATTGGCGCGAGTACCGATGAGGACGGTCTGCCGGTGAAAGGCATCTCCAACCTCAACAACATGGCGATGTTCAGCGTCTCCGGTCCGGGGATGAAGGGAATGGTCGGCATGGCGGCGCGCGTGTTTGCGGCCATGTCACGCAACGGTATTTCGGTGGTGCTGATCACCCAGTCCTCTTCCGAGTACAGCATCAGCTTCTGCGTGCCGCAGGCCGACTGCCTGCGCGCCCGCCGCGCGCTGGAGGAAGAGTTCTATCTGGAGCTGAAAGAAGAGCTGCTGGAGCCGCTCTCCATTCAGGAGCGTCTGGCGATCATCTCCGTGGTAGGCGACGGCATGCGCACGCTGCGCGGTATCTCCGCCAAGTTCTTTGCCGCGCTGGCGCGCGCCAATATCAATATCGTGGCGATTGCCCAGGGCTCGTCAGAGCGTTCAATTTCTGTTGTTGTGGACAACGATGACGCCACCACCGGCGTACGCGTGGTTCACCAGATGCTGTTCAACACCGATCAGGTTATCGAGCTGTTCCTGATTGGCGTGGGCGGCGTGGGCGGCGCGCTGCTGGAGCAGGTGAAGCGTCAGCAGGAATGGCTGAAGAAGAAACATATCGATCTGCGCGTCTGCGGGATTGCCAACTCCAGAGCGCTACTCACCAACGTTCACGGTCTGAACCTGGAGAACTGGCAGGCCGAGATGAATGAGGCGAAAGAGCCGTTCAACCTGGGCCGCCTGATCCGTCTGGTGAAAGAGTACCACCTGCTCAACCCGGTGATCGTCGACTGTACCTCCAACCAGGCGGTGGCCGATCAGTACGCAGACTTCCTGCGCGAAGGTTTCCACGTGGTGACGCCAAACAAAAAGGCCAACACCTCGTCGATGGATTACTATCACCAGCTGCGTCTGGCGGCGAGCAAGTCGCGCCGCAAGTTCCTGTACGACACCAACGTGGGCGCGGGGCTGCCGGTTATCGAGAACCTGCAAAACCTGCTGAACGCGGGCGATGAACTGCAGCGTTTCTCCGGTATTCTCTCCGGCTCGCTGTCGTTTATCTTCGGCAAGCTGGATGAAGGGATGAGCCTGTCGGAAGCGACCCGCGCCGCGCGCGAGCTGGGCTATACCGAGCCGGATCCGCGTGACGACCTTTCCGGGATGGACGTGGCGCGCAAGCTGCTGATCCTCGCGCGTGAAACGGGCCGCGAGCTTGAGCTTTCGGATATCGTGATTGAGCCTGTCCTGCCGGCAGAATTTGACAGCAGCGGTGATGTCGCTGCCTTTATGGCCAGTTTGCCGCAGCTTGACGACGCTTTTGCCGCGCGCGTTGCGAAAGCCCGTGATGAAGGTAAGGTATTGCGCTATGTTGGCAACATTGAAGAAGATGGCGTGTGCCGGGTGAAGATTGCCGAAGTGGATGGCAACGACCCGCTGTACAAAGTCAAAAACGGCGAAAACGCCCTCGCGTTTTACAGCCACTATTATCAGCCATTGCCGCTGGTGCTTCGCGGCTATGGCGCAGGGAACGATGTTACGGCGGCGGGTGTGTTTGCCGATCTGCTGCGTACCCTGTCATGGAAGTTAGGAGTTTAACATGGTCAAAGTTTATGCCCCG
Organism: Enterobacter asburiae; assembly: GCF_024599655.1. Classification (NCBI taxonomy): domain Bacteria; kingdom Pseudomonadati; phylum Pseudomonadota; class Gammaproteobacteria; order Enterobacterales; family Enterobacteriaceae; genus Enterobacter; species Enterobacter asburiae. The sequence goes on along the minus strand of NZ_CP102247.1, from coordinate 4,187,208 downwards.
GCTTCCAGCGCGAATATGAGCGTCGGATTTGACGTGCTGGGTGCGGCGGTGACGCCGGTGGATGGTTCGCTGCTGGGCGATACGGTCACGGTGGAAGCGGCAGACAGCTTCAGCCTGAATAACGTGGGCCGCTTCGCCAGCAAACTGCCGTCTGAGCCGCGCGAAAATATCGTCTATCAGTGCTGGGAACGCTTCTGTCAGGAGATCGGCAAAAACGTGCCGGTCGCCATGACGCTGGAAAAAAGCATGCCGATTGGCTCGGGCCTGGGCTCCAGCGCCTGCTCGGTGGTCGCCGCGTTGGTGGCGATGAACGAGCACTGCGGCAAGCCGCTAAACAACAACCGCCTGCTGGGGTTGATGGGCGAGCTGGAAGGGCGCATCTCCGGCAGCATTCACTATGACAACGTGGCGCCGTGCTTCCTCGGCGGCATGCAGCTGATGATCGAAGAAAATGGCATCATCAGCCAGCAGGTGCCAGGGTTTGATGAGTGGCTGTGGGTGCTGGCCTATCCGGGCATTAAGGTCTCTACCGCGGAAGCGCGTGCGATCCTGCCCGCGCAGTATCGTCGTCAGGACTGTATCGCCCACGGGCGTCATCTGGCGGGCTTTATTCACGCCTGCTACACCCGTCAGCCGCAGCTGGCGGCGAAGCTGATGAAGGACGTCATTGCCGAGCCTTACCGCACGAAGCTGCTGCCCGGCTTTAACGAGGCGCGACAGGCCTCAATGGATATCGGCGCGCAGGCGTGCGGCATTTCCGGCTCCGGCCCGACGCTGTTCGCCCTGTGCGACAAGCCTGACACCGCGCAGCGCGTGGCGGACTGGCTCTCTAAACACTACCTGCAAAATCAGGAAGGCTTTGTTCATATTTGCCGTCTGGACACGGCTGGCGCACGAGTACTGGGATAATCAATGAAACTCTACAACCTTAAAGATCATAACGAGCAGGTCAGCTTCGCGCAGGCGGTAACTCAGGGGCTGGGCAAAAATCAGGGGCTGTTTTTCCCGCATGACCTGCCGGAATTTCAGCTGACCGACATCGACGAACTGCTGAAGCAGGACTTTGTCACCCGCAGCACCAAAATCCTTTCGGCGTTTATCGGCGACGAAATCCCGCAGGAGCTGCTGGAAGAGCGCGTGCGTGCGGCGTTCGCTTTCCCGGCGCCGGTGAAGCAGGTTGAGCCTGACGTTGGCTGCCTGGAGCTGTTCCACGGCCCAACCCTGGCGTTTAAAGACTTCGGCGGCCGCTTTATGGCGCAGATGCTGACCCACATCAGCGGCGACAAACCGGTGACCATCCTGACCGCGACCTCCGGCGATACCGGTGCGGCGGTGGCGCACGCGTTCTACGGCCTGAAAAACGTCCGCGTGGTGATCCTCTATCCGAAAGGCAAAATCAGCCCGCTGCAGGAAAAACTGTTCTGTACGCTCGGCGGCAACATTGAAACCGTGGCGATCGACGGCGATTTCGATGCCTGCCAGGCGCTGGTCAAGCAGGCCTTCGACGATGAAGAGCTGAAGGTGGCCCTGGGTCTGAACTCCGCTAACTCCATCAACATCAGCCGTCTGCTGGCACAGATTTGCTACTACTTCGAAGCGGTGGCGCAGCTGCCGCAGGAAGCGCGCAACCAGCTGGTGATCTCCGTGCCGAGCGGTAACTTCGGTGACCTTACGGCGGGTCTGCTGGCGAAATCCCTGGGTCTGCCGGTGAAACGCTTTATCGCCGCCACCAACGCCAACGACACCGTGCCGCGCTTCCTGAAAGACGGGAAGTGGGCGCCGAACGCCACGCAGGCAACGCTCTCCAACGCAATGGATGTGTCACAGCCGAACAACTGGCCGCGCGTGGAAGAGCTGTTCCGCCGTAAGATCTGGCGTCTGGGCGATCTGGGCTACGCCGCGGTGACGGATGAAACCACCAAAGCGACCATGCGCGAGCTGAAGGCGGTGGGGTATACCTCTGAACCGCATGCGGCGATTGCCTACCGCGCGCTGCGCGACCAGCTTAACCCGGGTGAATACGGCCTGTTCCTGGGCACCGCGCATCCGGCGAAGTTCAAAGAGAGCGTGGAAGCGATCCTGGGCGAAACGCTGCCGCTGCCGAAAGAGCTGGCCGAGCGTGCCGACCTGCCGCTGCTGTCTCATGAACTGCCGGCAGATTTTGCCGCGCTGCGTAAGCTGATGATGGCTCGAGCGTGATTTTGTCGGGTGGCGGCTACGCCTTACCCGACCTACAACGGCTCAGAACGTAGGCCGGGTAAGCGCAGCGTCACCCGGCAATAACGGTACCAATTCGTAGGCCGGGTAAGCGCAGCGCCACCCGGCAATAACGGCACCAACGTGTAGGCCGGGTAAGCACAGCGCCACCCGGCTTTTTTTGTGAAGAAATTAAGGAGAAATAAAGCAGGAAAAAAGCAGAAATTCCCAATAAATGCGGTCACTTAGCGTTTAGGATTGCAGAGAATAACATCCCCCGTTCCCCTCGCGTACTCTCCTTACATCGGCCCACGTTGGGCAAGAAGAATAAGGAGTCACCTGTGTCTACACTGAAACCTGCACTCATCGCGCTTTCACTGGTGCTGGCCGCCCCCATGGCGGTTCAGGCATCTGAAATTACCCTCGTACCTGCGGTAAAACTGCAGATTGGCGACCAAGATAACAACGGGCACTACTGGGACGGCGGCCGCTGGCGCGACCACGACTGGTGGAAAGCGCACTATGACTGGCGTGATAACCACTGGCGTCCACATGATGAGCATCGTAAACATGACGATCGCCATGATGACCATCACCACGATGACCACCGTGACGATCGCGGCCCGGACTGGAAACACCATTAATGCAAAACCCCGCCATCTGGCGGGGTTTGTTTTTACTGCTCGTGGCGCTTAAACACCAGCTCGCCTTTCCCCGACGACGCCTCGTCAAAGAAATAGCCTTCGCTGTTAAAGGCGGTCAGCTGCTCCGGCTTCGTCAGGCGGTTCTGGATGATGTAGCGGCTCATAAGACCGCGCGCTTTCTTGGCGTAGAAGCTGATCACTTTGAACTTACCGTTCTTCTCGTCGAGGAACACCGGTTTGATAATCTCTGCATCCAGCTTTTTCGGCTTCACGGACTTGTAGTATTCGTCGGATGCCAGGTTAATCACCACGTTATCGCCCTGCGCGCGCAGCGCCGCGTTCAGCTTGTCGGTAATGATATCGCCCCAGAAATGGTACAGGTCTTTGCCTTTGGCGTTTTCCAGGCGAATACCCATCTCCAGACGATACGGCTGCATCAGATCCAGCGGGCGCAGTACGCCGTACAGGCCCGACAGCATGCGCAGATGCTTCTGAGCAAAATCGAAATCGGCTTCGCTAAAATCTTCCGCCTGCAGGCCGGTATAGACATCGCCTTTAAACGCCAGAATCGCCTGGCGAGCGTTAGCCGGGGTGAAATCCGGGTGCCACTCGTGAAAGCGGGTCGCGTTAAGATCGGCCAGCTTGTCGCTGATGCTCATCAGCGAGGCGATTTGCGGCGCAGAGAGCTTACGCGCTTCGCGGATCAGCTGCTGCGAGTAGTCCAGCAGCTCAGGCTGGGTATAGCGCTCGGTGGCGAGGGGGCTCTGGTAGTCGAGCGTTTTTGCAGGTGAAATCAGAATCAGCATATCCAGTCCTTGCAGGAAATTTAGAGCGACTTTAGCAAAAAATCGCCCTGAATTGATCGATAGCTGTTATTGCCGCGGCAAATCATCCCACGTTCCAGGGGCAAGCTGCGCCTTAATGTCGGGATAGCGGGCGGGGTCAAATACCGGTGGAACGCCGAGTTTGCGCTGACGCAGATAGTCTCTGGCAATCAGGGTCACAACCGGCGAGAGCAGCAGGATCGCCGTGAGGTTGGTGATCGCCATCAGCGCCATAATGATATCGGCCAGCTGCCAGACCAGCGGCATACTGAGCAGGGAGCCTGCTATCACCATCAGTATGACCCCCAGGCGCAGGGTTCCGATTGCGGCACGGGAGTCGAGTTTCAGGAAAATAAGGTTATTTTCGGCGTAGAGGTAATTCACCACAATCGAGCTGAAGGCAAACAGGATCAGGATGAGCGAGACAAACCCTGCACCCCAGCCGCCGGTCAGGTTCACCAGCGCCTGCTGGAGAAGCTGTATCCCGGCGGTTCCCGACGAATGCGGTACGGGGCCTGCCAGCAGCAAAATCATGGCGCTGGCGGAACAGATGATAATGGTATCGGTAAAGACGCCAATCATCTGCACAATGCCCTGAGCGGCCGGGTGCGGCGGCCAGGAAGAGGCGGCGGCTGCCGCGTTGGGGGTTGATCCCATACCGGCTTCATTGGAGAACATTCCCCGCTGAAAACCCGCCATCAGCGCCTGGCTGAAGGTGTAGCCCAGTGCCCCGGAGGCCACCTCGCGCCAGCCAAACGCGCTTTTGACGATGGTCGCAATCACGCCCGGTACCAGGTCGATATGCAGTGCGGCGACGAACAGACTCGCGGCAACCCAGAGCAGCGCCATAATGGGAACCAGCCACTGCATCAGGCGGGCGATGCCCTTGAGACCGGCAGAAATGGTGAGCAGAACGACGAGGGCTAAAGCAAGACCGGCGACCCACTCCGGGCAGGAGAAGGCGTAGCTCAGGGCATTGGCGACAGAATTTGCCTGGACGGTATTAAAAATAAGACCGTACGCGAGCAGTAAAAAAAGCGAGAACAGGACGCCCATCCAGCGCATCCCTAAGCCACGCGCCATGTACCAGGCGGGACCACCGCGAAACTGGCCATTTTTATCTTTCTCTTTATAAAGCTGGGCGAGCGAACTTTCGGCAAAGGAGGTGGCCATCCCGAGTAGCGCCGTCACCCACATCCAGAAGACCGCGCCAGGCCCGCCCGCGCTGATGGCCAGCGCAACGCCCGCCAGATTGCCGCTGCCGAGTCGTGCCGCCAGGCTGGTACAGAGGGCCTGGAACGACGTTAATCCGCCCGGCTGGGGCGTAACGCTGTTTTTCAGACTTCTGCCAAACTTGCGAATATAACGAAACTGGATAAACCCACTGCGTAGCGTAAACCAAATACCTGCTCCCAGAAGCAGGTAAATCATTATCGAACCCCAGAGGACTTCGTTAATAAAGAAAAAGAAATCAGGCATTAACGTCCCTCTTGTTGATGCCAATGTGAATATGTAAGCGCTACCACTGATTGGGCATGCTGTTGCTTAGCAGCCTGTTAATCTTCCCAGTTTACCATACTCTGCCTAAGCGCACTGTCTGCGGTTGCGCTACCCCTCCGTCGTGTTATCATCAGGGCAGACCGGTTACATCCCCCTAACAAGTAAACCTGTCATTTTTCCGCTGCAGGCATGCTGTCGGTAGCGTGAATTATCCAGGGCACGTTAAAAGAGAAACACTATCATGACGGATAAATTGACCTCCCTTCGTCAGTTCACCACTGTCGTAGCTGACACCGGAGATATCGCGGCAATGAAGCTGTACCAGCCGCAGGATGCCACAACTAACCCTTCTCTGATCCTTAACGCCGCACAGATCCCTGAGTATCGCAAACTGATTGACGACGCAGTGACCTGGGCGAAAGCACAGAGCAACGACCGCGCGCAGCAGGTTGTGGATGCCACCGACAAGCTGGCAGTGAACATCGGTCTGGAAATCCTGAAACTGGTTCCTGGCCGTATCTCTACCGAAGTGGATGCGCGTCTCTCCTACGACACCGAAGCGTCTATCGCCAAAGCGAAACGTCTGATCAAAATGTACAACGACGCTGGCATCAGCAACGACCGTATCCTGATCAAACTGGCTTCCACCTGGCAGGGTATCCGCGCGGCAGAGCAGCTGGAAAAAGACGGTATCAACTGTAACCTGACCCTGCTGTTCTCCTTCGCGCAGGCGCGTGCATGTGCAGAAGCAGGCGTATACCTGATTTCTCCGTTCGTGGGCCGTATTCTGGACTGGTACAAAGCCAACACCGACAAGAAAGAGTACGCACCGGCTGAAGATCCAGGCGTAGTTTCTGTTACTGAAATCTACGAATACTACAAACAGCACGGCTATGAGACCGTGGTTATGGGCGCAAGCTTCCGTAACGTCGGTGAAATCATCGAGCTGGCTGGCTGTGACCGTCTGACCATCGCGCCTGCACTGCTGAAAGAGCTGGCTGAAAGCGAAGGTACCCTGGAGCGTAAACTGTCCTACACCGGTGAAGTGAAAGCACGCCCAGAGCGCATCACTGAATCCGAGTTCCTGTGGCAGCACAACCAGGATCCAATGGCTGTAGACAAACTGGCGGACGGTATCCGTAAGTTTGCTGTTGACCAGGGCAAACTGGAAAAAATGATCGGCGACCTGCTGTAATCATTCTGCGTGACCGGGCTCCCGGTCACGCGTCTTACCCCCGCCTCTGTCTGAATTTCCTCTCTGCGTGTATCATTCCCTTTAATCAGTACTCTTTGAATGGAATGGATATGAATACCCTACGCATCGGCTTAGTGTCGATTTCTGACCGCGCCTCCAGCGGTGTTTACCAGGATAAAGGCATCCCCGCTCTGGAAGAGTGGCTTGGCAGCGCGCTGACCACCCCGTTCGAGATCCAGACCCGCCTGATCCCGGACGAGCAGCCGATCATCGAGCAGACCCTGTGTGAGCTGGTGGATGAGATGAGCTGCCACCTTGTTCTGACGACGGGCGGAACCGGCCCCGCGCGCCGCGACGTGACGCCGGACGCAACGCTGGCGATTGCCGATCGTGAAATGCCGGGCTTCGGTGAACAGATGCGCCAGATCAGTCTACACTTTGTTCCGACGGCCATTCTCTCCCGCCAGGTGGGGGTAATCCGCAAGCAGGCGTTGATCCTTAACCTGCCGGGGCAGCCGAAGTCGATTAAAGAGACGCTGGAAGGGCTGAAATCAGAAGATGGCAGCGTCATCGTGCACGGCATCTTTGCAAGTGTACCGTATTGTATACAGCTTCTTGACGGTCCGTATGTGGAAACTGATGAGAAAGTGGTAGCAGCTTTTCGCCCGAAAAACGCACGTCGCGAAACAATCTCCTGAAATTAATCAATATGTGACATTAGCTGAAGCGGCGATAGCGTGGTAACGCTTTTACGGTATAGTAATTTTTTCTTTACGATTGCTGTAAAAATAAATCCACAACACACGCATAATGGTTCGCTATGTCACATAACACCCGACCTCTGAATCGACAGGACTACAAAACCCTCACGCTCGCGGCCTTAGGCGGCGCGCTGGAGTTTTACGACTTTATCATCTTCGTCTTCTTCGCCGCCGTGGTGGGAGAACTCTTCTTCCCGGCGGATATCCCGGAATGGCTGCGTCAGGTGCAAACCTTCGGCATTTTTGCCGCCGGGTATCTGGCGCGTCCGCTGGGCGGCATTATCATGGCCCACTTTGGCGATCTGGTCGGGCGCAAGAAGATGTTTACCCTTAGCATCCTGCTGATGGCCGTGCCGACGCTGGCCATTGGTCTGCTGCCCACCTATGCCTCGATGGGCATTCTTGCTCCGCTGCTGCTGTTGCTGATGCGCGTCCTTCAGGGCGCGGCGATTGGCGGTGAAGTGCCGGGCGCGTGGGTGTTTGTCGCGGAGCATGTTCCGGCGCGCCGCATTGGTATCGCCTGCGGAACCTTAACGGCGGGGCTGACCGTCGGAATCCTGCTCGGCTCGGTGGTCGCAACGATTGTGAACACCAGCATGACGCAGCAGGCCGTGCATGACTGGGGCTGGCGTATTCCGTTCCTGCTGGGCGGGGCGTTTGGTCTGGTCGCGATGTACCTGCGCCGCTGGCTGCAGGAGACGCCGATTTTCCTCGAGATGCAGCAGCGCAAAGCGCTGGCGCAGGAGCTGCCGGTGAAGGCGGTCGTGGTTCGCCATAAAAAAGCGGTGGTGGTGTCGATGCTGCTCACCTGGCTGCTCTCGGCGGGCATTGTGGTGGTGATATTGATGTCCCCGGTGTGGCTGCAAAAGCAGTACGGCTTTGCCCCTGCCGTGACGCTTCAGGCGAACAGTATCGCGACAATCATGCTCTGCTTTGGCTGTCTGGCCGCCGGGCTGGCAGCAGATCGTTTCGGTGCCAGCGTTACCTTTATCGTCGGCAGCCTGCTACTGGCCGCGTCAAGCTGGGCGTTTTACCATCTGGCGGGCAGCCATCCTGAACAGCTGTTCCTGCTGTACGGCGTGGTAGGGCTGTGCGTGGGCGTAGTGGGTGCTGTGCCTTACGTCATGGTACGCGCTTTCCCGCCGGAAGTTCGTTTCACCGGGATCTCGTTCTCTTACAACGTCTCATATGCCATTTTCGGCGGGCTGACGCCTATTGCGGTTACCGTACTGATGGGCGTGTCGCCGATGGCGCCAGCCTGGTATGTACTCGCGCTTTCGCTGATGGGGCTGGTATTAGGATTTTGGCTTCGTCAGGCGGGGGGATGTCGTGCCCGCGAGGCGGACACGACAGAGGGATCAGTGTTTTTCACCAATAGGTAGAATGGTGCGGTCAAACTGCTCGTTCAGCACTTCGCCCATTGCCAGGTAGATAGCGCTTGCGCCGCAAACCAGACCAATCCAGCCTGCAACATGAACGATGCCTTCGTTATCCACCAGGTGACCAATCGCCAGCAGGGCGAACAGCACGGTCAGGCTCAGGAAAACGAACTGCAGCATGCGGTTACCTTTCAGGGTACCGAAGAACATGAACAGGGTGAAGACGCCCCACAGGCCCAGGTAGACGCCCAGGAAGTGGGCGTTTGCCGCGTCCGCCATGCCCATTTTAGGCAGCAGCAGAATGGCAACCAGGGTCAGCCAGAAAGAACCGTAAGAGGTGAAGGCGGTTAAGCCGAAGGTATTGCCTTTCTTATATTCCAGCAGGCCCGCGAAGATTTGCGCGATACCGCCGTAAAAAATGCCCATCGCCAGGATGATGCCATCCATCGGGAACATCCCGATATTGTGCAGGTTCAGCAGGATAGTGGTCATGCCAAAACCCATCAGGCCCAGCGGAGCCGGATTAGCCAACTTAGTGTTGCCCATAAGTCCTCAAAAAAATCATCATTAATATGGTGAAATGGTTAAACCCGCGTCAGTACTCCCTGACTGGGCGCGGCATCATAATGGGCGCAATCGATGGCGTCTATGATCTCATCAGGGTGAAATTAAAATTTTTTTTATGCTTGCCCCTTGATGGATGCCGTCGCGACCCCATCTTGTAGTCAACCGCAGTGTGTGGACCTGAAAAAAATCAAATCTGGGCAGTTGAAAAAGCACGTTCTGCCCTTATTACAGGTACACAACCACATGTTGACTGAATTTTTAGTGGAGACGTTTAGATGGGTAAAATTATTGGTATCGACCTGGGTACTACCAACTCTTGTGTAGCGATTATGGATGGCACTACTGCACGCGTGCTGGAGAACGCCGAGGGCGATCGCACCACGCCTTCTATCATTGCTTATACCCAGGATGGTGAAACTCTGGTTGGTCAGCCGGCTAAACGTCAGGCAGTGACAAACCCGCAAAACACCCTGTTTGCGATTAAACGCCTGATCGGTCGCCGCTTCCAGGACGAAGAAGTTCAGCGTGACGTTTCCATCATGCCTTACAAAATCATCGCGGCAGATAACGGCGATGCATGGCTTGATGTGAAAGGCGCTAAAACTGCACCACCGCAGATTTCTGCTGAAGTGCTGAAAAAAATGAAGAAAACCGCTGAAGATTACCTGGGTGAGCCGGTAACTGAAGCTGTTATCACCGTACCTGCATACTTCAACGATGCTCAGCGTCAGGCAACCAAAGATGCTGGCCGTATCGCAGGTCTGGAAGTAAAACGTATCATCAACGAACCAACCGCTGCTGCACTGGCTTACGGTCTGGATAAAGAAGTTGGTAACCGTACTATCGCGGTTTACGACCTGGGTGGTGGTACCTTCGATATCTCTATTATCGAAATCGACGAAGTTGACGGCGAAAAAACCTTCGAAGTTCTGGCAACCAATGGTGATACCCACCTGGGTGGTGAAGACTTCGATACCCGTCTGATCAACTACCTCGTTGACGAGTTTAAGAAAGATCAGGGCATTGACCTGCGTAACGACCCGCTGGCGATGCAGCGCCTGAAAGAAGCCGCTGAGAAAGCGAAGATCGAGCTGTCTTCCGCTCAGCAGACCGACGTGAACCTGCCGTACATCACTGCAGACGCGACCGGTCCTAAACACATGAACATCAAAGTGACCCGTGCGAAACTGGAAAGCCTGGTAGAAGACCTGGTGAACCGTTCAATCGAGCCGCTGAAAGTTGCTCTGCAGGACGCTGGCCTGTCCGTATCCGATATCCAGGACGTTATCCTGGTCGGTGGTCAGACCCGTATGCCAATGGTTCAGAAGAAAGTGGCTGAGTTCTTTGGTAAAGAGCCACGTAAAGACGTTAACCCGGACGAAGCAGTTGCAATCGGCGCTGCGGTTCAGGGTGGCGTACTGACCGGTGAAGTTAAAGACGTACTGCTGCTGGACGTTACCCCGCTGTCTCTGGGTATCGAAACCATGGGCGGTGTGATGACTGCGCTCATCAACAAAAACACCACCATCCCTACGAAACACAGCCAGGTGTTCTCTACCGCTGAAGACAACCAGTCTGCGGTAACCATCCATGTGATTCAGGGTGAGCGTAAGCGTGCGGCGGATAACAAATCTCTGGGTCAGTTCAACCTGGATGGTATCAACCCGGCACCGCGCGGCATGCCGCAGATCGAAGTGACCTTCGACATCGATGCTGACGGTATCCTGCACGTGTCTGCGAAAGACAAAAACAGCGGTAAAGAGCAGAAGATCACCATCAAGGCATCTTCTGGCCTGAACGAAGCAGAAATCGAAAAAATGGTTCGCGATGCCGAAGCTAACGCGGAATCCGACCGTAAGTTCGAAGAGCTGGTTCAGACCCGTAACCAGGGTGACCATCTGCTGCACAGCACCCGTAAGCAGGTTGAAGAAGCAGGCGATAAACTGCCAGCGGAAGACAAAACTGCTATCGAAGCTGCACTGAGTGCGCTGGAATCCTCACTGAAAGGTGAAGACAAAGCGGACATCGAAGCGAAGATGCAGGAGCTGGCGCAGGCTTCTCAGAAGCTGATGGAAATCGCTCAGCAGCAGCACGCTCAACAGCAGGCGGGCGCTGACGCTTCAGCGAACAACGCGAAAGACGACGACGTTGTCGACGCTGAGTTCGAAGAAGTTAAAGATAAAAAATAATCGCCCTGATGCAGGGTAATTAATCGGCACGGGCGTAGGAGAACTCTCCACGCCCGTGCTCGCATGTTAAGGGGCTTAAAAAAACCAATGGCAAAGCAAGACTATTACGAGATTTTAGGCGTTCCGAAAACTGCGGAAGAGCGTGAAATCAAAAAGGCGTACAAGCGCCTGGCCATGAAATTCCACCCGGACCGTAACCAGGGTGACAAAGAGGCTGAAGCCAAATTTAAAGAGATCAAAGAAGCCTACGAAGTCCTGACCGATGCACAAAAACGTGCGGCCTATGACCAGTACGGTCACGCAGCCTTTGAACAGGGCGGCATGGGCGGCGGTGGATTCGGTGGCGGCGGCTTTGGCGGCGGCGCTGACTTCAGCGATATCTTTGGCGACGTATTTGGCGACATCTTCGGCGGCGGTCGTGGTCGTCAGCGCGCGGCGCGCGGCGCGGACCTGCGCTACAACATGGAGCTGACGCTGGAAGAGGCCGTTCGCGGTGTCACCAAAGAGATCCGCATTCCGACGCTGGAAGAGTGTGACGTTTGCCACGGCAGCGGCGCGAAAGCGGGTACGCAGCCTCAGACCTGTCCAACCTGCCACGGCTCTGGTCAGGTGCAGATGCGTCAGGGCTTCTTCGCGGTACAGCAGGCCTGTCCGCACTGTCACGGTCGCGGTACGCTGATTAAAGATCCGTGCACCAAATGCCACGGCCACGGTCGCGTTGAGAAAACCAAGACCCTGTCCGTTAAAATCCCGGCTGGCGTCGATACGGGCGACCGCATCCGTCTGGCAGGTGAGGGCGAAGCAGGCGAGCACGGCGCACCGGCAGGCGATCTGTACGTTCAGGTGCAGGTGAAGCAGCACGCCATCTTCGAGCGTGAAGGCAATAACCTGTACTGTGAAGTGCCGATCAACTTCGCGATGGCGGCGCTGGGCGGTGAAATCGAAGTACCGACGCTGGATGGTCGCGTGAACCTGAAAGTGCCGGGCGAAACCCAGACCGGTAAGCTGTTCCGCATGCGCGGGAAAGGCGTTAAATCCGTTCGCGGTGGTGCGCAGGGCGACCTGCTGTGCCGCGTCGTCGTGGAAACGCCGGTTGGCCTGAACGACAAGCAGAAACAGCTGCTGAAAGAGTTGCAGGAGAGCTTTGGCGGTCCGACGGGTGAGAAAAACAGCCCGCGCTCCAAAAGCTTCTTCGATGGCGTCAAAAAATTCTTCGATGATTTGACCCGTTAATCTGTTCTCAGGTTTTCATCTGCAAAGGCCCGGAAGCGATTCCGGGCTTTTTCTGTTTATGGGTATTGCTCGGTAAAACTGAATCTATACTCAATATTAATCTGTTTTTGCCGAGCTATCTGGCTAGGTATTATGGTTTTATCGAGGTATTGTTGTAACAGAGAGAATTAAAGTGAAATTACTACACCGTTTTTTTAGCAGTGAGGCGTCCGGCGGCGTGATCCTGATTATTGCCGCTGCGGCCGCGATGGTGCTGGCTAACCTTGGTATCACGCAGGAACTCTACCATGCATTTCTGGAAACGCCCGTTGAGCTGAAGGTCGGGGCGCTCGAGATTAACAAGAACATGCTGCTGTGGATCAACGATGCGCTGATGGCGGTGTTCTTCCTGCTCGTCGGGCTTGAGGTAAAGCGTGAGCTGGTACTGGGCTCGCTTGCCAGCCGCCAGCGCGCGGCGTTCCCGGTGATTGCCGCGCTCGGTGGGATGGTGGTGCCGGCGCTGCTCTTCCTGGCGTTCACCTGGCAGGATCCTGTTGCGCGTGACGGCTGGGCGATCCCGGCCGCGACGGATATCGCCTTTGCGCTCGGGGTGCTGGCATTGCTGGGAAGCCGCGTGCCGGTGGCCCTGAAAATCTTCCTGATGGCGCTGGCGATCATCGATGACCTGGGCGCCATTGTGATTATCGCGCTGTTCTACACCAGCGATCTGTCGATCCTGTCCCTGAGCGTGGCCGCTGGGGCGATTGCCGTGCTGGCGCTGCTGAACATCTTCAATGTTCGCCGCATCGGTATCTATATCCTGGTGGGGATGGTGCTGTGGACGGCGGTGCTCAAATCGGGCGTGCACGCCACGCTGGCAGGAGTAATCGTCGGTTTCTTCGTGCCGCTTAAGCCGCAGGAGGGCAAATCACCCGCTAAACAGCTGGAGCACGTGTTGCACCCGTGGGTCGCCTTTATGATCCTGCCGCTGTTTGCGTTTGCCAATGCGGGCGTTTCCCTCGGCGGCGTGACGCTGGACGGGCTGACGTCCGTGCTGCCGCTGGGCATCATTGCCGGGCTGTTTATCGGTAAGCCGCTGGGCATTAGCCTCTTCTGCTGGCTGGCGACGAAGCTGAAGCTGGCGTCTTTGCCGCACGGCACCACGTTTAAGCAGATTATGGCCGTCGGCGTGCTGTGTGGCATCGGGTTTACGATGTCGATCTTTATCTCGACGCTGGCGTTTGGTGCGCATGCGCCTGAGCTTATCGTCTGGGCTAAACTCGGCATTCTCATCGGGTCATTACTGGCCGCGGTAATCGGTTATACCTTGTTGAAGGTGAAATTGCCCGGACAGGCCGTCCAGGCATAACGGAACACCGGGAGGAGGCGATCCTTCTCCCGATACACACTCAGGGAGAGAAGACGCGATGTCTCATTTAAATTACAACCATCTGTACTACTTCTGGCACGTCTATAAACAGGGCTCGGTGGTGGGGGCGGCAGAGGCGCTCTACCTGACGCCGCAAACCATCACCGGGCAAATCAAGGCCCTTGAAGAGCGTCTGCAGGGCAAGTTGTTTAAGCGTAAAGGTCGTGGGATTGAACCCAGCGAACTGGGCGAACTGGTGTTCCGCTATGCGGACAAAATGTTCACCCTGAGCCAGGAGATGCTGGATATCGTCAACTACCGCAAAGAGTCGAACCTGCTCTTTGACGTGGGCGTGGCGGATGCGCTGTCCAAGCGGCTGGTGAGCGGCGTGCTGGATGCGGCGGTGGTAGAAGATGAGCAAATCCATCTGCGCTGCTTTGAATCCACCCATGAAATGCTGTTGGAACAGCTGAGCCAGCACAAGCTGGACATGATTATCTCGGACTGCCCGATTGACTCCACCCAGCAGGAAGGGCTGTTCTCGGTGAAGATTGGCGAATGCGGTGTCAGCTTCTGGTGCATTAACCCGCCGCCGGAAAAACCGTTCCCCGCGTGCCTGGAAGAGCGCCGCCTGCTGGTACCGGGAAGGCGTTCCATGCTCGGACGCAAGCTGCTGAACTGGTTTAACTCGCAGGGGCTAAAGGTAGAAATCCTCGGTGAGTTCGACGATGCGGCGCTGATGAAAGCCTTTGGCGAAGCGCATAATGCGATCTTCGTTGCGCCGACGCTGTACGCGCACGATCTCTATTCGGACGATAAGATTACGGAGATAGGCAGAGTGGATAACGTGATGGAGGAGTATCACGCTATATTTGCCGAACGGATGATTCAGCACCCGGCGGTGCAGCGAATCTGTAACCGTGACTACGCGGCGCTGTTTACGGCACCGGCAATCTGAAGGCATAAAAAAACCCGCGTTAAGCGGGTTCTTTAAACAAGCAACAACAAGTAGCGATTAAGCCAGTTTGTTGATCTGCGCGGTCAGGTTTGCTTTATGACGCGCTGCTTTGTTTTTGTGGATCAGACCTTTAGCAGCCTGACGATCCACGATTGGTTGCATTTCGTTAAATGCGTTCTGCGCTGCAGCTTTGTCGCCTGCTTCGATTGCTGCGTATACTTTCTTGATGAAAGTACGCATCATAGAGCGACGGCTTGCGTTGTGCTTACGAGCCTTTTCAGACTGAACGGCACGTTTCTTAGCTGATTTGATATTAGCCAAGTCCAACTCCCAAATATGTTCTATGTGGACAATTCAAAGGCCGAGGAATATGCCCTCTTTGCCTTCTTTTGTCAATGGATTTGTGCAAATAAGCGCCGTTAATTAGCGACGCTACGTTACGTAGTGATGGCGCAGGATTCTACCAGCTTGTCTTCCCTGAATACAGCCTTTCGGCATAAAAATCGCAGTTCACGAGCAGATTTTTTCGCTGCGAAAGGTCAGCCTGATGAAATCATTACGGCTTTCTGTTTTGCGCGAACAATCGCCGGTTAACCTTAACCGCTGTACAAGGTATACTTTGGCGATTTTCACTGTTTTGAGCCAGACATGAAGCTGATACGCGGCATACATAATCTCAGCAGCGCGCCACACGGGTGCGTGCTGACCATTGGTAATTTCGACGGCGTGCATCGTGGTCATCAGGCGCTGTTGCAGGGATTGCGTAAAGAAGGGGAGGCCCGTGGCCTGCCCGTTGTAGTGATGATTTTCGAGCCGCAGCCGCTGGAGCTGTTCGCGGGCGATAAATCTCCCGCCCGCCTCACTCGCCTGCGTGAGAAGTTGCGCTATCTGGCGGAGTCCGGCGTGGACTATGTATTGTGTGTACGTTTCGATCGTCGCTTTGCCGCGCTGACAGCACAAAATTTCGTCAGTGACCTGCTGGTTAAGCGTCTTGGCGTGCAGTTTCTCGCCGTGGGCGATGATTTCCGCTTTGGCGCTGGTCGTCAGGGCGATTTCTTGCTATTACAGAAGGCTGGTCTGGAGTACGGATTTGACGTCACCAGCGCGATGACCTTCTGCGAAGGCGGCGTGCGCGTCAGCAGCACGGCGGTTCGTCGGGCACTGGCCGATGACGAACTGGATACGGCGGAAACCCTACTGGGGCATCCGTTCACTATCTCTGGCCGCGTGGTCCATGGCGATGCGCTGGGCCGCACGATAGGCTTCCCGACGGCGAATATACCGCTGCGTCGTCAGGTTTCCCCGGTTAAAGGGGTGTATGCGGTGGAAGTGGCAGGACTGGGCGATAAGCCGTTTTACGGCGTCGCCAACATTGGCACGCGTCCGACCGTCGCCGGTGTGCGTCAACAGCTAGAAGTGCACCTGCTGGACGTTGTAATGGACCTCTATGGTCGCCATATAGATGTGATACTGCGTAAAAAAATACGCAACGAGCAGCGATTTGGTTCGCTGGATGAACTAAAAGCGCAAATTGCGCGAGATGAATTGACGGCCCGCGAGTTTTTTGGGCTTTGAACCCGGCTTAACTGCCTACGTGATAAATACGGAACCGAGAATCTGATGAGTGACTATAAATCAACCCTGAATTTGCCGGAAACAGGGTTCCCGATGCGCGGCGATCTCGCCAAGCGCGAACCGGGAATGCTGGCGCGTTGGACCGATGATGACCTGTACGGCATCATTCGTGCAGCCAAAAAAGGCAAAAAATCCTTCATTCTGCATGATGGCCCTCCATATGCGAATGGCAGCATTCATATTGGTCACTCGGTTAACAAGATTCTGAAAGACATTATCGTGAAGTCCAAAGGCCTCACGGGATATGACTCGCCTTACGTTCCGGGCTGGGACTGCCACGGTCTGCCAATCGAGCTGAAAGTGGAGCAGGAGTTCGGCAAGCCGGGTGAGAAGTTCACCGCCGCCGAGTTCCGTGCGAAGTGCCGCGAATACGCCGCGACGCAGGTTGACGGTCAGCGCGCTGACTTCATCCGTCTGGGCGTGCTGGGCGACTGGTCGCACCCGTACCTGACCATGGACTTCAAAACTGAAGCCAACATCATCCGTGCGCTGGGTAAAATCATCGGTAACGGCCACCTGCACAAAGGCGCTAAGCCGGTGCACTGGTGCGTGGACTGCCGCTCTGCGCTGGCAGAAGCGGAAGTGGAGTATTACGACAAAACCTCTCCTTCTATTGACGTGGCGTTCCATGCCGTCGATCAGGATGCGGTGAAAGCCAAATTTGGCGTGTCGTCCGTTAACGGCCCAATCTCTTTGGTTATCTGGACCACCACCCCGTGGACCCTGCCAGCCAACCGCGCGATCTCCCTGTCCGGTGAGTTCGAATACGCGCTGGTTCAGGTTGAAGGTCAGGCGGTTATCCTGGCGAAAGATCTGGTTGAGAGCGTGCTGAAGCGCGCACATATCACCGACTACACCGTGCTGGGCACCGTGAAAGGTGACGCGCTGGAGCTGATGCGCTTCAAGCACCCGTTCCTGGACTTCGACGTTCCGGCGATCCTGGGCGACCACGTGACGCTGGAAGCGGGTACCGGTGCGGTGCATACCGCCGGTGGCCACGGCCCTGACGACTACAACATCAGCCTGAAGTACGGTCTGGAAATCGCTAACCCGGTTGGCCCGGACGGCTCTTACCTGCCTGGCACCTATCCGGCGCTGGACGGTATCAACGTCTTCAAAGCGAACGACATCATCGTCGACATGCTGCGCACCAGCGGCGCGCTGCTGCACGTAGAAAAAATGCAGCACAGCTATCCGTGCTGCTGGCGTCACAAAACCCCGATCATCTTCCGTGCGACCCCGCAGTGGTTCATCAGCATGGATCAGAAAGGCCTGCGCGAGCAGTCTCTGAAAGAGATCAAAGGCGTGCAGTGGATCCCTGACTGGGGCCAGGCGCGTATCGAATCCATGGTAGCTAACCGTCCTGACTGGTGTATCTCCCGTCAGCGTACCTGGGGCGTGCCGATGTCTCTGTTCGTACATAAAGAGACGCAGGAGCTGCACCCGAACACCCTGGAACTGATGGAAGAAGTGGCGAAGCGCGTCGAAGTTGACGGCATTCAGGCGTGGTGGGATCTCGACTCCCGCGACATCCTGGGCGCTGACGCAGACAGCTACGAGAAAGTGCCGGATACCCTGGACGTGTGGTTCGACTCCGGGTCTACCCACTCCTCCGTGGTTGACGTGCGCCCGGAGTTTGCCGGTCACGCTGCCGATATGTATCTGGAAGGGTCTGACCAACACCGCGGCTGGTTCATGTCATCTCTGATGATCTCCACCGCTATGAAGGGTAAAGCACCTTACCGTCAGGTACTGACTCACGGCTTCACCGTGGATGGTCAGGGCCGTAAGATGTCCAAATCTATCGGTAACACCGTTTCTCCGCAGGATGTGATGAACAAGCTGGGCGCAGACATTCTGCGTCTGTGGGTGGCATCCACTGACTACACCGGCGAAATGGCGGTGTCTGACGAGATCCTGAAGCGTGCTGCCGACAGCTATCGTCGTATCCGTAACACCGCGCGCTTCCTGCTGGCGAACCTGAACGGGTTCGATCCGGCAAAAGACATGGTGAAACCGGAAGAGATGGTGGTGCTGGACCGCTGGGCGGTAGGCTGTGCGAAAGCAGCGCAGGACGATATCCTGAAAGCCTATGAGTC
The DNA here is from genome assembly GCF_024599655.1 of Enterobacter asburiae. Classification (NCBI taxonomy): domain Bacteria; kingdom Pseudomonadati; phylum Pseudomonadota; class Gammaproteobacteria; order Enterobacterales; family Enterobacteriaceae; genus Enterobacter; species Enterobacter asburiae. The sequence goes on along the minus strand of NZ_CP102247.1, from coordinate 4,168,680 downwards.
TTACGACTTCCACGAAGTGGTGCAGCGCCTGATGCGTTTCTGCTCCATCGAGATGGGCTCGTTCTACCTCGATATCATCAAAGACCGCCAGTACACCGCGAAAGCGGACAGCGTGGCGCGTCGTAGCTGCCAGACCGCGCTGTTCCACATCGCAGAAGCGCTGGTACGCTGGATGGCGCCGATCATGTCCTTCACCGCGGATGAAATCTGGGGCTATCTGCCGGGCGATCGTGAGAAGTATGTCTTCACGGGTGAGTGGTACGAAGGTCTGTTCGATCTCTCCAGCACTGAAGCGATGAACGATGCCTTCTGGGACGAACTGCTGAAAGTGCGTGGCGAAGTGAACAAGGTTATCGAGCAGGCGCGTGCGGACAAGAAAGTCGGCGGCTCTCTGGAAGCGGCAGTGACCCTGTACGCCGAACCGGAGCTGGCGGCCAAACTGACGGCGCTGGGCGATGAATTACGATTTGTCCTGTTGACCTCCGGTGCGAAAGTTGCGGATTATGCCGATGCTTCTGCTGATGCTCAGCAGAGCGAGCTGCTCAAAGGACTGAAAGTCGCGCTGAGCAAAGCCGACGGTGAGAAATGCCCGCGCTGCTGGCATTACACCACCGATGTTGGCCAGGTGGCGGAACACGCAGACATCTGCGGACGCTGTGTAAGCAACGTCGCCGGTGACGGCGAAAAACGTAAGTTTGCCTGATGAGTAAAACTCTCTGTTCAACAGGACTGCGCTGGCTGTGGCTGGTTGTGGTGGTGCTGATTATTGATCTGGGCAGCAAGTTCCTGATCCTCCAGAATTTCGCTCTGGGGGATACGGTCCCGCTGTTCCCGTCGCTTAACCTGCACTACGCACGTAACTACGGCGCAGCGTTTAGTTTCCTTGCCGACAGCGGTGGCTGGCAGCGCTGGTTCTTTGCGGGTATCGCTCTTGGTATCTGCGTGATCCTCGCGGTGCTGATGTACCGCTCGAAGGCCACGCAAAAGCTGAATAACATCGCCTACGCGCTGATCATTGGCGGCGCGCTGGGCAACCTGTTTGACCGCCTGTGGCACGGCTTTGTGGTCGATATGATCGACTTCTACGTCGGCGACTGGCACTTCGCGACCTTTAACCTGGCCGATACGGCAATTTGTATCGGTGCGGCGTTAATCGTGCTGGAAGGCTTCTTGCCTAAACCGGCCGCGAAAGAGCAGTCTTAATTGTCAATGCCGGGTGGCGCTGCGCTTACCCGGCCTACAGAATTTGTGGCCTCCCGTAGGCCCGGTAAGCGCAGCGCCACCGGGCAACAGGTGACCCAAAACAAGCGAGCAATTTGCATGTCTAAATCCGTACAGAGCAACAGCGCGGTTCTCGTTCACTTCACGCTGAAGCTGGATGACGGCTCCACGGCCGAATCCACCCGCAACAACGGCAAACCGGCCCTGTTTCGTCTTGGCGATACCTCACTTTCTGAAGGTCTTGAGCAGCAGCTTCTCGGTCTGAAAGAGGGTGAGAAAAAAGCCTTTTCGCTGGAGCCGGATGCCGCGTTTGGCGTGCCGAGTCCGGACCTGATCCAGTATTTCTCGCGCCGCGAGTTTATGAACGCGGGTGAACCGGAAATCGGGGCGATTATGCTCTTTACCGCTATGGACGGCAGCGAAATGCCTGGCGTGATCCGCGAAATCAACGGCGACTCTATTACCGTTGACTTCAACCATCCGCTTGCCGGGCGTACCGTTCATTTTGATGTTGAAGTGCTGGAAATCGATCCTGCACTGGAGGCCTGAAATGCAGATCCTGTTGGCTAACCCGCGCGGCTTCTGCGCCGGTGTAGACCGCGCTATCAGCATTGTTGAAAACGCGCTGGAGATTTACGGCGCGCCGATTTATGTGCGTCACGAAGTGGTGCATAACCGCTACGTGGTCGACAGCCTGCGCGAGCGCGGCGCCATCTTTATTGAGCAGATCAGCGAAGTGCCGGACGGTGCGATCCTGATCTTCTCCGCGCACGGCGTCTCGCAGGCGGTACGCAACGAGGCGAAAAGCCGCGACCTGACCGTATTCGATGCCACCTGTCCGCTGGTGACAAAAGTGCATATGGAAGTGGCGCGCGCCAGCCGTCGTGGTGAAGAGTCGATTCTGATTGGCCATGCCGGGCATCCGGAAGTCGAAGGCACCATGGGCCAGTACAGCAACCCGGAAGGGGGTATGTATCTGGTTGAGTCTCCGGAAGATGTCTTTACGCTGAACGTGAAAAATGAAGCCCGTCTGTCGTTTATGACCCAGACGACGCTCTCCGTAGACGATACCTCAGACGTGATTGACGCCCTGCGCCAGCGCTTCCCGAAAATCGTCGGTCCGCGTAAGGATGATATCTGCTACGCGACCACTAACCGTCAGGAAGCGGTGCGCGCACTGGCTGAACAGGCGGACGTGGTGCTGGTGGTCGGCTCCAAAAACTCGTCTAACTCCAACCGTCTGGCCGAACTGGCGCAGCGTATGGGGAAAATGGCTTTTCTGATTGATGACGCGTCGGATATTCAGGAAGAGTGGGTTAAACACGCGGCCTGTGTCGGCGTGACGGCCGGGGCGTCTGCGCCAGATATTCTGGTACAGAACGTCATTTCCCGTTTGCAGGAGCTGGGCGGTGGCGAAGCGGTGCCGCTGGAAGGACGTGAAGAGAACATCGTTTTCGAAGTCCCGAAAGAACTGCGCATCGACGCCCGCGAAGTCGAATAGTCCTTTTTCTGATGAAAGGCCAGCACCTCCTGTGCTGGCCTTTTTTTTACCCGTTACTTTATCGTGACGACAAAATCATGTCTTTTACTGATATTTAAGTCGGTTTCACGTTAAATTCTAATTATCGGTGTTTTCAGTTGGCAGTGCTTCTCAAGGCTGGTTAATCTGAAAACGGTTTACATCATTTTAACGTAAGAGAATAACTATGCATGATGCACAGATCCGTGTCGCCATTGCGGGCGCGGGTGGACGTATGGGCCGTCAGCTTATTCAGGCGGCACTTCAGATGGATGGCGTCTCGCTTGGCGCGGCACTGGAGCGTGAAGGTTCTTCGCTTCTGGGGACCGATGCCGGTGAGCTGGCGGGCGCAGGCCACACGGGCGTTACCGTGCAAAGCAGCCTGGAGGCGGTAAAAGAGGACTTCGATGTATTCATCGATTTTACCCGCCCGGAAGGGACGCTCGCGCATCTGGCGTTTTGCCGTCAGCACGGCAAGGGGATGGTGATCGGCACCACCGGTTTTGACGATGCGGGCAAGCAGGCTATCCAGGATGCATCAAAAGAGATTGCGATTGTCTTCGCGGCGAACTTCAGCGTAGGCGTTAACGTCATGCTGAAGCTGCTGGAGAAGGCCGCGAAGGTGATGGGCAACTATACCGATATCGAGATCGTAGAAGCTCACCACCGTTACAAAGTTGATGCGCCATCGGGTACGGCGCTGGCGATGGGCGAAGCGATTGCTCATGCACTCGATAAAGATTTAAAAGACTGCGCGGTCTATACCCGTGAAGGTTACACCGGCGAACGCGTTCCTGGCACCATTGGCTTCGCAACCGTGCGAGCGGGTGACATCGTCGGCGAACACACGGCGATGTTCGCCGATATTGGCGAACGTGTCGAAATTACGCATAAAGCCTCCAGCCGAATGACGTTCGCCAACGGCGCCGTACGTTCCGCCTTATGGCTTAAAAACAAGAAAGATGGCCTTTTTGATATGCGAGATGTGCTCGATCTCAACAATTTGTAAGCATTATTACCCATCGTGATGTGGTTATTGCAGTCGTAATTGTTTGATTGCATAGGGCAATATTTTATTGCCCTTTTATTTTATCTATTTCATGGCGTATTTTACTCCAATGGCACAAATATCTATCTGAAGTTGCATTTTTGCGTTACTGAAATGTAAATTTTGACCGTTTGGTCCACTTTATTCTGCTCCGTCGCGTTATTTTTTATAAAACCAGGCGCGCAAGCGTTTTCCGCAGTGATTTACCTGATCTTTTTGTCGCTTAAGCCGCATTCCTCTCGCCAGGCTTGCAAAAGACTAAACAAAATATCCGTTTTAAGTTGACTTTTACCCACCAAATCCCCAGAATGCCGCCGTTTGCCAAAAATCCGCTGGCAACACATTTGCATTGATCCATGACATGCTATGAATTAATATGCAAATAAAGTGAGTGAATATTCTCTGGAGGGTGTTTTGATTAAGTCAGCGCTATTGGTTCTGGAAGACGGAACCCAGTTTATCGGTCGGGCCATAGGGGCAACGGGTTCGGCGGTTGGGGAAGTCGTTTTCAATACTTCAATGACCGGTTATCAAGAAATCCTCACTGATCCTTCCTATTCTCGCCAAATCGTTACTCTTACTTATCCTCATATCGGCAATGTCGGCACCAATGCGGCTGACGAAGAATCTTCTCAGGTACATGCGCAAGGCCTGGTCATCCGCGACCTGCCGCTGATTGCCAGCAACTTCCGCAATACCGAAGACCTCTCTTCTTATCTGAAGCGCCATAACATCGTGGCGATTGCCGATATCGATACCCGTAAGTTAACGCGTCTGCTGCGCGAGAAGGGTGCACAGAACGGCTGCATCATCGCGGGTGATAACCTCGATGCGACGCTGGCGCTGGAAAAAGCGAAAGCCTTCCCGGGCCTGAACGGCATGGACCTGGCGAAAGAAGTGACTACTGCTGAAGCCTACAGCTGGACGCAGGGAAGCTGGACGCTGGAAGGCGACCTGCCGGAAGCGAAAAAAGAGATCGAGCTGCCGTTCCACGTGGTGGCCTACGATTTCGGTGCCAAGCGCAACATCCTGCGCATGCTGGTTGACCGCGGCTGCCGCCTGACGGTGGTTCCGGCACAGACCTCTGCCGAAGACGTGCTGAAGATGAATCCGGACGGTATTTTCCTGTCCAACGGCCCTGGCGACCCGGCGCCGTGCGATTACGCCATCGCCGCCATCAAGTCCTTCCTGGAAACCGACATCCCGGTATTCGGCATCTGTCTTGGCCATCAGCTGCTGGCGCTGGCGAGCGGTGCGAACACCGTTAAGATGAAGTTCGGCCACCACGGTGGTAACCACCCGGTGAAAGACATCGATAACAACACGGTGATGATCACCGCGCAGAACCACGGCTTTGCCGTCGATGAAGCCTCGATGCCGGCTAACCTGCGCGTAACCCATAAGTCACTGTTCGATGGCACTCTGCAGGGGATTCATCGTACCGATAAGCCAGCGTTCAGCTTCCAGGGCCACCCGGAAGCCAGCCCGGGCCCACACGATGCCGCGCCGCTGTTCGATCACTTCATCGAACTTATCGAGCAATACCGTAAGACCGCTAAATAATCAGGAGCCGAGAAGACAATGCCAAAACGTACAGACATAAAAAGCATCCTGATCCTTGGCGCTGGCCCGATCGTCATCGGCCAGGCCTGCGAATTCGACTACTCCGGCGCGCAGGCGTGTAAAGCCCTGCGTGAAGAGGGTTACCGCGTTATCCTGGTGAACTCTAACCCGGCAACCATCATGACCGACCCGGAAATGGCCGATGCAACCTACATCGAGCCGATTCACTGGGAAGTGGTGCGTAAAATCATCGAGAAAGAGCGTCCGGACGCGGTGCTGCCAACCATGGGCGGCCAGACGGCGCTGAACTGTGCGCTGGAGCTGGAGCGTCAGGGCGTGCTGGCCGAGTTCGGCGTGACCATGATTGGTGCGACCGCCGACGCGATTGATAAAGCAGAAGACCGTCGCCGCTTCGACGTGGCGATGAAGAAAATCGGCCTCGACACCGCGCGTTCCGGTATCGCACACAACATGGAAGAAGCGCTGGCCGTCGCGGCTGACGTGGGCTATCCGTGCATCATCCGCCCATCGTTCACCATGGGCGGCACCGGCGGCGGCATCGCCTACAACCGCGAAGAGTTCGAAGAGATTTGCGAACGCGGTCTGGATCTCTCTCCAACCAAAGAGCTGCTGATTGATGAATCGCTGATTGGCTGGAAAGAGTACGAGATGGAAGTGGTGCGTGATAAAAACGACAACTGCATCATCGTCTGCTCTATCGAAAACTTCGATGCGATGGGTATCCACACCGGTGACTCCATCACCGTTGCGCCAGCCCAGACCCTGACCGACAAAGAGTATCAAATCATGCGTAACGCCTCGATGGCGGTACTGCGTGAGATCGGCGTGGAAACCGGCGGTTCTAACGTGCAGTTCTCCGTTAACCCGAAAACCGGCCGTCTGATTGTTATCGAAATGAACCCGCGCGTGTCCCGTTCCTCCGCGCTGGCCTCTAAAGCGACCGGCTTCCCGATTGCGAAAGTGGCGGCGAAGCTGGCGGTGGGTTATACCCTCGACGAGCTGATGAACGACATCACCGGTGGCCGCACGCCTGCGTCCTTCGAGCCGTCCATCGACTACGTTGTCACCAAAATTCCTCGCTTCAACTTCGAGAAATTCGCAGGCGCGAACGACCGTCTCACCACCCAGATGAAATCTGTCGGTGAAGTGATGGCGATTGGTCGCACGCAGCAGGAATCCCTGCAGAAAGCGCTGCGCGGCCTCGAAGTGGGCGCGACCGGCTTCGACCCGAAAGTGAGCCTGGACGACCCGGAAGCGCTGACGAAAATCCGCCGCGAGCTGAAAGACGCGGGCGCAGAGCGTATCTGGTACATCGCCGATGCCTTCCGTGCGGGCCTGTCCGTCGACGGTGTGTTCAACCTGACCAACATCGACCGCTGGTTCTTGGTGCAGATTGAAGAGCTGGTGCGTCTGGAAGAGCAGGTCGCTGAGCTGGGCATCACCGGCCTGGACGCTGATTTCCTGCGCGTGCTGAAGCGTAAAGGCTTCGCCGATGCGCGTCTGGCTAAGCTGGCGGGCGTGCGTGAAGCGGAAATCCGCAAGCTGCGCGACCAGTACGACCTGCACCCGGTCTATAAGCGCGTGGACACCTGTGCGGCTGAATTCTCGACCGACACCGCCTACATGTACTCCACCTATGAAGACGAGTGCGAAGCGAACCCGTCCGTCGACCGCGACAAGATTATGGTGCTGGGCGGCGGTCCAAACCGTATCGGCCAGGGCATCGAGTTCGACTACTGCTGCGTACACGCCTCACTGGCGCTGCGTGAAGACGGTTACGAGACCATTATGGTCAACTGTAACCCGGAAACCGTATCGACCGACTACGACACCTCTGACCGCCTCTACTTCGAGCCGGTGACGCTGGAAGACGTGCTGGAAATCGTGCGCATCGAGAAGCCAAAAGGCGTTATCGTGCAGTACGGCGGCCAGACCCCGCTGAAGCTGGCGCGCGCGCTGGAAGCAGCAGGCGTGCCGGTTATCGGCACCAGCCCGGACGCGATTGACCGTGCGGAAGACCGCGAGCGTTTCCAGCAGGCGGTTGACCGTCTGAAGCTGAAACAGCCGGCGAACGCCACCGTCACCGCCATCGAAATGGCCGTTGAGAAGGCGAAAGAGATTGGCTACCCGCTGGTGGTGCGTCCTTCCTACGTGCTGGGCGGCCGCGCGATGGAAATCGTTTATGACGAGGCCGACCTGCGTCGCTACTTCCAGACTGCGGTGAGCGTTTCCAACGATGCGCCAGTGCTGCTCGACCGCTTCCTCGACGACGCGGTTGAAGTGGACGTTGACGCCATCTGCGACGGCGAAATGGTGCTGATTGGCGGCATCATGGAGCACATCGAGCAGGCGGGCGTGCACTCCGGCGACTCCGCCTGTTCTCTGCCAGCGTACACGCTGAGCCAGGAGATTCAGGACGTGATGCGCCAGCAGGTGCAGAAGCTGGCCTTCGAGCTGCAGGTTCGCGGTCTGATGAACGTCCAGTTCGCGGTGAAAGACAACGAAGTCTACCTGATTGAAGTCAACCCGCGTGCGGCACGTACCGTACCGTTCGTCTCCAAAGCCACCGGCGTTCCGCTGGCGAAAGTGGCGGCGCGCGTGATGGCGGGCCAGACGCTGGCGCAGCAGGGCGTGACCAAAGAGATCATTCCACCGTACTACTCGGTGAAAGAAGTGGTGCTGCCGTTCAACAAATTCCCGGGCGTTGACCCGCTGTTAGGGCCAGAAATGCGCTCTACCGGGGAAGTGATGGGCGTGGGCCGCACCTTCGCAGAAGCGTTCGCGAAGGCGCAGCTGGGCAGTAGCTCCACCATGAGAAAATCAGGCCGTGCGCTGCTCTCCGTTCGTGAAGGCGACAAAGAGCGCGTGGTTGACCTGGCCGCCAAGCTGCTGAAACAGGGCTTCGAGCTGGATGCAACCCACGGTACGGCGATTGTGCTGGGCGAAGCCGGCATCAACCCGCGTCTGGTGAACAAGGTGCATGAAGGTCGTCCGCACATTCAGGACCGTATCAAGAATGGCGAATACACCTACATCATCAACACCACCGCAGGCCGCCAGGCGATTGAAGACTCCAAGCTGATTCGCCGCAGCGCGCTGCAGTACAAAGTGCACTACGACACCACCCTGAACGGCGGTTTCGCAACGGCCATGGCGCTGAACGCGGATGCCACCGAGAAGGTGATTTCAGTGCAGGAAATGCACGCGCAGATTAGCAAGTAAGTCAAAATGCCCGGTGCCGTTCGGTTGCCGGGCATTCTCCCCATCTTCAGAACCTTCTGGTTTTTCATCCGCTTTCAGTCAGTTAGCCTAAAATGGTTAGGTCGATAACGAAATTCAACTGAGAGCAGGGGAAAACACCATGCAAAATAAATTACTGATCGCTTCCGTTCTGGCTGCCACGACAATGTTCACCGTTGCGGGCTGTTCGTCTAATCAGGCCGTAAAAACCACCGATGGCAAAACCATTGTCACCGACGGCAAACCGCAGGTGGATGACGATACCGGACTAGTGTCGTACAAAAACGCCGAAACCGGTCAAACCGAGCAGATCAACCGTGACCAGGTGAAATCCATGGGCGAGCTGGATAACTAATTCAGAATTCTGACGTAAGCCCGTCAATAATATTCACTATTAGCCTGTTGAATTACTGACTACACTCTTTTGTTAAAAGAAAGCAGTAACAACAGGCTAATCAATGATTCTGATAATTTATGCACATCCTTATCCGCAGCACTCGCATGCGAATAAGCGGATGCTTGAGCAGGTAAGGACGCTTGATAACGTAGAGATACGTTCCCTCTATCAACTCTATCCCGATTTTAATATCGATATCACCGCCGAGCAGGAGGCGCTTTCCCGTGCCGATCTGATTATCTGGCAGCATCCCATGCAGTGGTACAGCACGCCCCCGCTCCTGAAGCTGTGGATTGATAAAGTCTTCTCCCATGGCTGGGCGTACGGCCACAACGGCAATGCGTTAAAAGGAAAAAGCCTGATGTGGGCGGTCACTACCGGCGGAGGGGAAAGCCACTTTGATATCGGTTCCTTCCCGGGTTTTGACGTCCTGGCGCAGCCGCTGCAGGCGACTGCGCTCTATTGCGGTCTGAACTGGCTCCCGCCGTTTGCGATGCACTGCACGTTCGTTTGCGACGATGAAACGCTGCAGGTGCAGGCTCGCCATTATAAACAACGCTTACTTGAGTGGCAGGAGGCGCACCATGGATAGCCATACGCTGATACAGGCGCTGATTTACCTCGGCGCGGCGGCGCTGATTGTGCCCGTGGCGGTACGCCTGGGGCTGGGCTCTGTTCTCGGCTACCTGATTGCGGGCTGCGTCATTGGGCCGTGGGGCTTTCGTTTAGTCACCGATGCCGAAGCGATACTGCATTTCGCTGAAATTGGCGTGGTCCTGATGCTGTTCGTGATTGGCCTGGAGCTCGACCCGCAGCGGCTGTGGAAGCTTCGCGCCTCGGTATTTGGCGGTGGGGCGCTGCAGATGGTGGCCTGCGGCCTGCTGTTGGGCGGGTTCTGTATCCTGTTGGGCATGGACTGGAAAGTGGCTGAGCTCATCGGCATGACGCTGGCGCTCTCCTCAACGGCCATTGCCATGCAGGCGATGAACGAGCGAAATCTGACGGTATCCCAGATGGGACGCAGCGCGTTCTCGGTGCTGCTGTTCCAGGACATTGCCGCTATCCCGCTGGTGGCGATGATCCCGCTGCTGGCGGCCAGCGGTTCCTCTACCACGCTGGGCGCTTTCGCGCTGTCGGCGCTGAAGGTGGCGGGCGCGCTGGCGCTGGTGGTGCTGCTTGGCCGCTACGTGACCCGCCCGCTGCTGCGGTTTGTTGCCCGTTCTGGCCTGCGCGAAGTGTTCAGCGCCGTGGCGCTGTTCCTGGTGTTTGGCTTCGGTCTGCTGCTGGAAGAGGCCGGGCTGTCGATGGCGATGGGGGCGTTCCTCGCAGGCGTTCTGCTGGCGAGCTCTGAATACCGTCACGCGCTGGAAAGCGATATCGAGCCGTTCAAAGGGTTGCTGCTGGGACTGTTTTTCATCGGCGTCGGGATGTCCGTCGACTTCGGCACGCTGGTGACGCACCCGCTGCGGATCGTCATCCTGCTCGTCGGCTTCCTGGTCATTAAAATGGTGATGCTGTGGCTGATTGCGCGTCCATTGAACGTGCCGGGCAGGCAGCGCCGCTGGTTTGCCGTGCTGCTGGGGCAGGGGAGTGAATTTGCGTTCGTGGTCTTTGGCGCCGCGCAGATGGCAAACGTGCTCGATCCCGAGTGGGCGAAAGCGCTGACGCTGGCGGTCGCACTGTCGATGGCGGCGACGCCTGTGCTGCTGGTGGTGCTGACGCGCCTGGAAAAATCAGACAGCGGGCAGGAGCGCGAGGCCGACGAGATCGACGAGGAGCAGCCGCGCGTCATCATCGCCGGGTTTGGCCGCTACGGGCAGATCGTCGGTCGTTTACTGCTCTCTAGCGGAGTGAAGATGGTTATCCTCGATCACGATCCCGACCATGTCGATACCCTGCGTAAATTCGATATGAAGGTGTTTTACGGGGATGCGACTCGCGTCGATCTGCTGGAATCCGCCGGGGCGGCAAAAGCCGAGGTATTGATTAACGCCATTGACGATCCGGAAACCAGCATGCAGATGGTGGAGCTGGTAAAAGAACATTTCCCGGCGCTGACCATTATTTCCCGCGCGCGCGATGTGGATCACTACATCCGGCTGCGGCAGGCGGGCGTAGACGCGCCGGAGCGTGAAACGTTCGAAGGTGCGCTGAAGTCTGGCCGTGTGGCGCTTGAAAACCTGGGGCTCGGCGCGTATGAAGCGCGCGAACGCGCGGACCTGTTCCGCCGCTTTAATACCGAGATGGTTGAAGAGATGGCAGCGATGGCCGGCAGTACGGCCACCGAGCGCGCGGCGGTGTTTAAACGCACCAGCGCGATGCTGACGGAAATCATTAACGAGGACCGTAACCACCTGTCGCTTACCCAGCGCCATGGCTGGCAGGGCACGGAAGAGGGCAAGCATACCGGCGATCCGGCTGACGAGCCCGAGAGTAAACCTTCCGCGTGAAGTGGAGTTGCCAGCAATATTAAAAAATTTCTTTATCTTTACCCTGCCGCCAGTCGACGAAAGATTAAGCTTTCCGTATAGTGGCGGCAATTTTTTGCATCCGGGAAATTTTCAATGATCAGTCTGATTGCAGCGCTGGCGGTGGACCGCGTTATCGGTATGGAAAATGCCATGCCGTGGAACCTGCCTGCCGATCTCGCATGGTTTAAACGTACTACGTTAAACAAGCCGGTAGTGATGGGCCGCCTGACCTGGGAGTCGATTGGTCGTCCATTGCCGGGCCGTAAGAATATCGTTATCAGCAGCCAGCCGGGCACTGACGATCGCGTCGAATGGGTAAAATCAGTAGACGAGGCGATTGCTGCATGCGGCAATGCCGAAGAGATCATGGTGATTGGCGGTGGGCGCGTGTACGAACAGTTCCTGCCAAAAGCGCAGAAGCTGTATCTGACCCACATTGATGCAGAAGTGGAAGGGGATACCCATTTCCCGGACTACGATCCGGACGAGTGGGAATCGGTATTCAGCGAATTCCACGACGCGGATGCACAGAACTCCCACAGCTACTGCTTCGAGATTCTGGAACGTCGTTAAGTGATGTCCCCCTCACCCTAACCCTCTCCCCAAAGGGGAGAGGGGACTGTTCGGTGCGGTCTTTTGGGGAGGGGGCAATAGTCAGGAGGCAACGGCCTCACTTTCACCTAAGTCCAGCTGTCGGTTGGACGGCTGCACAAAGTAAGCTTTATCTTCCCAGCGTAAGCAGGTTAACTCTCCGCCCCAGCAGCATCCGGTATCCAGGCCGTAAATCCCTTCCGGTGTTCCTTTTCCTTCCAGCGCAGCCCAGTGACCAAAGACCACGCTGTACTCGCTGGTCACCGGTCCCGGAATGGCAAACCACGGTTTCAGCGGAGCGGGCGCGCTTTCCGGCGTCTCTTTGGAATACATGTCCAGCTGTCCGTTCGGGAAGCAGAAGCGCATGCGGGTGAACGCGTTGGTGATAAAGCGCAGGCGTGCCAGACCGCTGAGTTCTTCGCTCCAGTGGTTCGGCATATCGCCGTACATGGCATCGAGGAAGAAAGGATAGGAGTCGCTCGCCAGCACCGCCTCAACGTCACGCGCGCAGGTTTTCGCCGTCTCAAGATCCCATTGTGGCGTGATCCCGGCATGCGCCATGACCAGCTTTTTCTCTTCGTCGATCTGCAGCAGGGGCTGACGGCGCAGCCAGTTAATCAGATCGTCCGCGTCCGGCGCTTCCAGCAGCGGGGTGAGGCGATCTTTAGGTTTGTTGCGGCTGATCCCGGCGAAAACCGCCAGCAGATGCAGATCGTGATTGCCCAGCACCATGCGCACGCTGTCGCCCAGCGATTTGACGAAACGTAATACTTCAAGGGAGCCGGGGCCACGCGCGACTAAATCGCCCGTCAGCCAGAGCGTGTCCTGTCCTGGCGTAAAGTCGACCTGTTTTAATAATGCGATCAGTTCATCGTAGCAACCGTGAACGTCGCCAATCAGATATGTAGACATTAGGTTAATGAATGAGTGTGGTTACGGCGAGACGGAACACAGGAATGGCAACGCGGAATCCATTGCCATCGACGTCGACCATTTCATAATGGCCTTGCATGGTACCCATCGGCGTTTCAATCACCGCGCCGCTGGTGTACTGGTACTCTTCGCCAGGGGCGATGTGGGGCTGTTCACCGACCACACCTTCGCCCTGAACTTCGATTTCGCGGCCATTGCCGTTAGTGATAAGCCAGTAGCGCCCGCGCAGCTGCACGGGCATCCGCCCCAGATTGCGAATGGTCACGGTATAAGCGAAAACAAAACGTTCTTCGTCCGGGGAGGACTGTGATTCAACATAGACGCTTTGTACATGGACACATACGCGGGGCGAATCAATCATGGCTTAACTCTCCTTCGGCGGCGCATTATCGCTGATGTAATTAGCCAGCTTGCAGTACTGCTCTACGGAAATGTTCTCCGCACGCATTGCCGGGTCGATCCCCAGCTCGGCTAACACCTCAACGGTAAACGAATTGCTCAGGCTGTTACGGATCGTTTTACGGCGCTGGTTAAAGGCTTCTGTGGTAATGCGGCTCAGTACGCGCAGATCTTTAACCGGATACGGTTTCGTTTTGTGCGGCACAAGGCGCACAACCGCTGAATCCACTTTCGGTGGTGGTGTGAACGCTGACGGCGGTACTTCGAGTACCGGGATCACGTTGCAGTAATATTGTGCCATCACGCTTAAACGACCATACGCTTTACTGTTCGGGCCTGCAACCAGACGGTTAACAACCTCTTTTTGCAACATGAAGTGCATGTCGGCAATGGCATCAGTATAGCTAAAGAGGTGGAACATGAGCGGCGTAGAGATGTTGTACGGCAGGTTGCCGAAGACGCGCAGCGGCTGGCCCATTTTTTCCGACAGCTCGCCAAAGTTCATGGTCATGGCGTCCTGCTGATAGATGGTCAGCTTCGGCCCGAGGAACGGGTGCGTTTGCAGGCGTGCGGCCAGATCGCGGTCCAGTTCGATGACGGTCAGCTCGTCGAGGCGTTCGCCTACCGGCTCGGTCAGCGCGGCAAGGCCCGGGCCGATTTCGACCATCGCCTGACCTTTTTGCGGATTAATAGCCGAGACAATGCTTTCGATCACGAACTGATCGTTAAGGAAGTTTTGCCCGAAACGTTTACGGGCTAAGTGGCCCTGATGGACTCGATTAGTCATTGAGTATTAACAATCATTTTGATGGCGAGATTAAGCGCCGTAATAAAACTGCCGACATCCGCTTTCCCCTGGCCTGCCAGATCCAGCGCAGTACCGTGGTCAACGGACGTTCGAATAAAGGGTAAACCGAGGGTGATATTCACTCCGCGGCCAAAGCCCTGGTATTTTAGCACGGGCAGGCCCTGATCGTGGTACATCGCGAGCACGGCGTCGGCATTATCCAGGTATTTCGGCTGGAAAAGGGTATCTGCAGGCAGCGGCCCGCTGAGATTCATCCCTTTCGCCCGCATTTCGTTGAGCACCGGAATAATGGTGTCGATCTCTTCGGTGCCCATGTGCCCGCCTTCTCCGGCGTGCGGATTCAGGCCGCAGACCAGCACGTGCGGCTGCGGGATCCCAAATTTAGTCTGCAGATCGTGGTGCAAAATCCCGATGATCTCGCGCAGGAGTTCAGGGGTGATCGCATCAGGAATGGCTTTGATCGGCAGATGGGTGGTCACCAGCGCAACGCGCATCTCCTCCGTCGCCAGCATCATCACCACTTTCGGGCTGTGCGAGCGCTCTTCGAAGAACTCCGTATGCCCGGTAAACGGTATACCCGCTTCGTTGATGACGCCTTTGTGGACGGGGCCAGTGATCAGGGCGGCAAATTCGCCCTTCAGGCAACCGTCGCAGGCGCGCGCCAGGGTTTCAACGACATAATGACCGTTTTCCGTACTGAGCTGGCCCGGGATGACCGGCGTACGAAGGGGAACTGAAAGAAGGGTGAGCGTACCGGCTTGCTGCGGTGCAGGCTGTTGGCCTTCAACGTAAGGGATGAGCGTTAAAGGCAGACCGAGCAGCGTTGCCCGGTCTTGTAACAGTGTTGCATCGGCGCAGACAACCAGTTCTACCGGCCAGCTGCGCTGGGCGAGCTGGACAACGAGGTCAGGCCCAATCCCGGCGGGTTCGCCGGGCGTGATAACAACACGATGCTGTTTCATTAGTTGCTCAGAATTTTCACGTAAGCACTGGCGCGTTGTTCCTGCATCCAGGTTGCTGCTTCTTCAGAGAACTTACGGTTAAACAGCATACGGTAGGCTCTGTCTTTCTGTGCCGCATCCGTTTTATCAACGTTACGGGTGTCCATCAGCTCGATCAGATGCCAGCCAAACGAAGAGTGGACCGGCGTGCTAATCTGGCCTTTGTTCAGCTTCATCAATGCGTCGCGGAAGGCAGGATCGTAAATATCCGCAGCCGCCCAGCCCAGATCGCCGCCCTGGTTAGCAGAGCCTGGATCCTGAGAGAACTCTTTTGCAGCCTTCGCAAACGAGGTTTTGCCGCTCTTAATGTCTGCTGCGATCTGTTCCAGCTTCGCCCGCGCCTGATCGTCAGTCATGATCGGTGACGGTTTCAGAAGAATGTGGCGAGCGTGAACTTCGGTGACGGAGATATTTTGGCTCTGGCCGCGCAGATCGTTCACCTTCAGAATGTGGAAGCCCACGCCTGAACGGATAGGACCGACGATATCCCCTTTCTTCGCCGTGCTCAGCGCCTGGGCAAAGATGGATGGCAATTCCTGAATACGTCCCCAGCCCATCTGGCCGCCTTTCAGCGCCTGTTGGTCAGCGGAGTAGGTGATTGCCAGCTTGCCAAAGTCGCCGCCGTTACGCGCCTGTTCAACAATAGAACGCGCCTGGCTTTCTGCTTCCGCAGCCTGATCGGACGTTGGGTTCTCCGGCAGTGGGATCAGAATGTGGCTCAGGTTCAGCTCTGTGCTCGCATCGTTCTGGTTACCCACCTGTTTTGCCAGCGCCTCCACTTCCTGAGGCAGGATCGTGACGCGGCGACGCACTTCGTTGTTACGCACTTCCGAAATCAGCATCTCTTTACGGATCTGGTTACGGTAGGTGGCGTAGCTGATGCCGTCATAGGCCAGACGGCTGCGCATCTGGTCTAAAGACATATTGTTCTGCTTCGCGATGTTAGCGATCGCCTGATCGAGCTGCTCGTCAGTGACCTTCACACCCATTTTCTGCCCCATCTGCAGAACGATCTGATCCATGATCAGACGCTCCAGGATCTGGTGGCGCAGCGTGGCGTCATCCGGAAGCTGTTGACCGGCTTCGCCCGAATTGAGCTTCACCGATTTCATCAGACCGTCAACGTCACTTTCAAGCACGACGCCGTTGTTAACCACAGCAGCGACTTTATCAACAACCTGGGGGGCCGCGAAGCTGGTATTCGCAACCATAGCGACACCGAGCAGCAGCGTTTTCCAGTTCTTCATACTTTTTCCATTTCAATTAACCGCAAAGCGGATTACGTTGCAAATCAAGCACATTACAAGGCGCTACTGTACGGCAGAATATTCGAGCGCAGCATTTTCTGCGTACCCAGACCGTAGTTGGAACTCAGGCCGCGTAACTCGAAGTTAAAGCCAATCACGTTATCGTATTTGCTCTGATTGTTTTCCCAGCCGTTAAGCTTACGTTCGTAACCGACACGCAGCGCGTAACAGCAGGAGTTATATTGCAGACCTACCATCTGGTCAGCAGCTTTATTGGCGTTAGTGTCGAAGTAGTACGCGCCTACGATTGACCAGCGGTCGGCGATTGGCCAACTCGCTGCCGCACCGACCTGAGAAATACCATCCGAATATTGTGGTAATTTCCAGTAGTTGATGCTGTTCTGGTCATTGCTTTTCGGTAGCGTTGCCTGAATGTATTCTGGGCTAGCATAACGATAACTAACCTGAATCATACGATCTTCATCACGACGATACTCTATGGCCGCACTACTGTTAGCAACATTGTCGAGACGAGTGTCATATTGCACACCGCCACGCAGGCCCCAACGGTCAGTCATACGCCAGTAGGTATCTCCCGCCCAAACTATCGATCCCGTTTTGTTGTCTTTCTCCCACTGAATGTTGTCATCGCCCGTGCGAGACTCGGTGAAATAGTAGATTTGACCAACAGAAACGTTAAAACGTTCAACGGCAGCATCATCATAAACACGTGTTGTGACGCCGGTCGTTAACTGGTTAGCGGACGCGATGCGGTCAAGACCGCCGTAAGTACGGTCACGGAACAGACCGCTGTAGTCAGATTGCAGTAAAGCAGAATCGTAGTTCTGAATTTTGCTCTGATCACGATACGGCACGTACAGATACTGCATACGCGGTTCAAGCGTCTGGGTATAACCATCTGCCAACAAGGCCATATCACGTTCGAAGATCAGCTTGCCGTCCATTTTGAACTGCGGGAGCGTTCGGTTGACCGACTCTTCCAGATGAGCATTGTTAGTTGCGTTGTAGTTATCAACATTTTTTTGCTGATAGTGAGTCGCCATCAGCTTGGCTTCGGTATTCAGGCTTGCCCAGTCGTTAGACCACGGCAGATTGATCGTCGGCTCAAGGTGAACACGCGTGGCTTCAGGCATGTCCGAATCCGTGTTAACGAAATGCACCGCCTGAGCGTAAACACGGGTATCGAATGGACCTACATCATTCTGATACCAGTTAACGTCCAGCTGTGGCTCTGCCCCATAGGTAGGCGTGGACTGGTCAGAAAATACCTGGAATTGCTTCGTCGAGACGGTTGCGTCAAAGTTCTCTACCGCATAGCCTACGCTGAATTTCTGCGTGGCATAGCCATCGGTACTCGAGCCGTATTTG
The DNA here is from genome assembly GCF_024599655.1 of Enterobacter asburiae. Classification (NCBI taxonomy): domain Bacteria; kingdom Pseudomonadati; phylum Pseudomonadota; class Gammaproteobacteria; order Enterobacterales; family Enterobacteriaceae; genus Enterobacter; species Enterobacter asburiae. The sequence goes on along the minus strand of NZ_CP102247.1, from coordinate 4,150,832 downwards.
GACGAGAAATCGTTAAAATAAGACGAATCGCTAACTTTGGTGTAGTCAACATTAAAGCGCCACACCTGATCCATCACCCCGGCATGCTGCCAGTAGAATAACCAGCGGTGCTTATCACCTTCGGTCGGATGCTCGTCCTGGAAGACTTTATCCGACGGCAGATAATCCAGTTCCATCAGACCCGCACCGGCGTGGGTCAGGTAGCGGAACTCGTTCTCCCACATGATGTTGCCGCGCTTGTGGATATAGTGCGGCGTGATCGTCGCATCCATGTTTGGCGCGATGTTCCAGTAATACGGCAGGTAGAACTCAAAGTAGTTCGTGGTGCTGTATTTGGCATTCGGGATCAGGAAACCGGAGCGACGTTTGTCACCCACGGGAAGCTGCAGATAAGGGCTGTAAAATATCGGTACCGGACCCAGCTTGAAGCGGGCGTTCCAGATCTCTGCGACCTGTTCTTCGCGGTCATGGATAACCTCGCTCCCGACTACGCTCCAGGTATTTGAACCCGGCAGACATGACGTGAACGTACCGTTTTCCAGGATCGTATAGCGGTTTTCACCGCGCTGTTTCATCAGGTCTGCGTCACCGCGCCCCTGGCGACCCACCATCTGGTAATCACCTTCCCAGACGTTAGTATCTTTCGTATTCAGGTTTGACCAGGCTTTCGGACCTTTCAGGATGACCTGGTTGTCGTCATAGTGCACATTACCCAGCGCATCCACCGTTCGTACCGGCTCGGCCGCACCTTCCGGCTGCTTCTGGTGCAGCTGCACTTCGTCTGCCTGCAGGCGGCTATTGCCCTGGTTAATATCTACATTGCCCGTAAACGTGGCATTGTCAGGGTAAGTCCCTTTCGAACTGTCGGCAGTAATGGTTACCGGCAAGCTATTTGTATCGCCACTCACCAGTGGGCGATTATAACTTGGGACGCCAAGCATACACTGCGAGGCGAGATCGGCCGCCAGCCCCTGTTGACTGTACAGGGCGGTGCCAATCATTGTGGCCAGGAGGGTGGGGATACGTTTTTTCATACGTTGTATTTTATTGTTCCGTCATCAGTGGCTACGGCTTACAAACGCTCAGAGACTATCTTACTCATCTGCGCAGTACCAGCGTTAATCCTGCCCGTTTGCGTGCCAGAGTGTTAGGCTCGCTATCGAATGACGAGTATGATAAAGCAAATTATAGGCGATGTCCTTCAATTGACCGTGACTTGAACACAGTGATGATGACGTTGCGTCGGCCAGGAATATGACTATCCGGGGAGTATATGCAGTATTGGGGTAAAATAATCGGCGTTGCGTTCGCCATCATCATGGGTGCCGGGTTCTGGGGGATTGTGCTTGGGCTTATTATCGGCCATATGTTTGATAAGGCGCGCAGCCGCAAAATGGCCTGGTTTGCCAATCAGCGCGAGCGTCAGTCACTCTTTTTCTCCACCACCTTTGAGGTGATGGGGCACTTAACCAAATCCAAAGGGCGTGTCACAGAAGCCGACATTCAGATTGCCAGCGTCTTTATGGATCGCATGAACCTGCACGGCGACTCCCGTCTGGAAGCGCAAAATGCGTTTCGCATCGGTAAATCGGATAATTATCCGCTTCGCGAAAAAATGCGTCAGTTCCGCAGCATCTGTTTTGGACGTTTTGATTTAATTCGGATGTTTCTGGAAATTCAAATCCAGGCGGCCTTCGCCGACGGTTCGCTTCACCCTAATGAACGTGATGTGCTGTACGTCATTGCGGAAGAGCTGGGCATCTCCCGCATGCAGTTCGACCAGTTCCTGCGCATGATGCAGGGCGGGGCGCAGTTTGGCGGCGGCTATCACCAGCAGTCGTCCGGCGGAGCCTGGCAGCAGGCGCAGCGTGGTCCGACGCTGGAAGATGCCTGCAACGTGCTGGGTGTAAAGCCCTCTGACGATCAGACCACGATTAAACGTGCCTATCGTAAGCTCATGAGCGAGCATCATCCCGACAAACTGGTCGCGAAAGGCCTGCCGCCAGAAATGATGGAGATGGCGAAGCAAAAAGCGCAGGAAATCCAGAAGGCGTACGAGCTCATAAAAGAGAAGAAAGGTTTCAAATAAAAAAAGCCCGACGATGTCGGGCTTTTTTTTAGAAGTCCACCGGGGCTTTAAACGTCATCGCGTTACCGAAGGCCGGATGGGTAATGGTGAGCGTCTGCGCGTGCAGCTGCAGACGTGGCGCTAAGGCCAGCGCTTCAGGCGGTGCGTAAAACCGGTCGCCCAGAATCGGATGACCCAGGGCGAGCATATGCACGCGCAGCTGGTGTGAACGTCCGGTAATCGGCTTAAGCAGGACGCGCGCGGTATTATCCGGCGCGTACTCCAGCACTTCATACTCGGTCTGCGCGGCCTTGCCGGTTTCGTAACACACCTTCTGCTTAGGCCGGTTCGGCCAGTCGCAGATCAGCGGTAAATCCACCAGGCCTTCCGCCTGCGCGGGGTGTCCCCAGACGCGGGCGACATACTGCTTTTTCGGCTCGCGCTCGCGGAACTGACGCTTTAACTCGCGTTCCGCCGCTTTATTCAGCGCCACCACAATCACGCCGCTGGTGGCCATATCCAGGCGATGGACTGACTCCGCCTGCGGATAATCGCGCTGAATGCGCGTCATCACGCTGTCTTTGTGCTCGTCCAGACGCCCCGGCACGGACAACAGGCCGCTGGGCTTGTTGACCACCATAATGTGTTCATCCTGATACAGAATGACCAGCCAGGGATCCTGCGGCGGATTGTAAGGCTCCATCACCATCTTGCGCTCCGTTTACTGATGCGTCACAACGATAAGACGCAGGGCATCCAGACGCCAGCCAGCCTGATTCAGGCTTTCCATCACCTGCTGACGGTTGCTTTCAATCGCTGCCAGCTCGTCGTCACGGATGTTCGGGTTGACGGCTTTTAACGCCTCCAGACGGGACAGCTCCGCAGACAGTTTCTCGTCGGCTTCGCTGCGCGCGGCGTCAATCAGCGCTCTGGCCGCATTTTCAATCTGGGTTTCGCCCAGTTGCAGAATGGCGTGCACGTCCTGCTGTACCGCGTTCACCAGCTTGCTGCCCGTATGGCGGTTTACCGCGCTCAACTGTCGGTTGAAACTCTCGAATTCCACCTGTCCCGCCAGGTTCGTGCCGTTTTTGTCCAGCAGCAGGCGGACGGGCGTTGGCGGCAGGAAGCGGGTGAGCTGCAGCTGTTTCGGCGCCTGTGCTTCCACAACGTAGATCAGCTCCACCAGCAGGGTGCCCACCGGCAGCGCCTTGTTTTTCAACAGGGAGATGGTGCTGCTGCCGGTATCGCCGGACAGGATCAGATCCAGCCCGTTGCGGATCAGCGGGTGTTCCCAGGTGATAAACTGGGCATCTTCGCGGGACAGCGCCACATCACGCTCAAAGGTGATGGTACAGCCATCTTCCGGCAGGCCCGGGAAATCCGGAACCAGCATGTGATCGGACGGGGTCAGGACAATCAGGTTCTCGCCGCGATCGTCCTGGTTGATGCCGACGATGTCGAACAGGTTCATGGAGAAGCTTATCAGGCTGGTGTCATCATCTTGCTCTTCAATGCTCTCGGCAAGCGCCTGCGCTTTTTCACCGCCGTTGGAGTGGATCTCCAGCAGGCGGTCGCGGCCCTGCTCCAGCTGCGCTTTCAGCGCATCGTGCTTCTCACGGCAGGACTTGATCAGCTCATCAAACCCTTCCGTGTTTTCCGGCGCGGCCAGGTAGCCGATCAGATCGCCATGCACTTGATCATAAATGGTGCGGCCCGTCGGGCAGGTATGTTCAAACGCGTCCAGACCTTCGTGGAACCAGCGCACCAGCACGGACTGGGCGGTTTTTTCCAGGTAAGGAACGTGGATCTGAATATCATGCGCCTGACCGATACGATCCAGACGGCCAATACGCTGCTCCAGCAGATCCGGGTTAAACGGCAGATCGAACATCACCAGGTTGCTGGCGAACTGGAAGTTACGGCCTTCAGAGCCGATTTCCGAGCACAGCAGAACCTGTGCGCCGCTGTCCTCTTCTCCGAACCACGCCGCGGCGCGGTCGCGCTCGACGATGGACATGCCTTCGTGGAACACGGCGGCACGAATACCTTCGCGCTCGCGCAGGACCTGCTCCAGCTGCAGCGCAGTGGCCGCTTTGGCGCAGATCACCAGCACTTTCTGGGAGCGGTGCGCGGTCAGATAGCCCATCAGCCACTCCACGCGCGGATCGAAGTTCCACCAGGTGCCGGTATCGCCTTCAAATTCCTGGTAGATTTGTTCCGGATAAAGCATGTCGCGGGCGCGCTCTTCCTGAGTTTTGCGCGCACCCATAATGCCGGAGACTTTAATCGCCGTCTGATACTGCGTCGGCAGCGGGAGCTTGATGGTGTGCAGCTCGCGTTTCGGGAAGCCTTTGACGCCGTTACGGGTGTTTCGGAACAGCACGCGACTGGTGCCGTGGCGGTCCATCAGCATGTCGATCAGCTCTTTACGCGCGGATTCCGCGTTATCGCTTTCGCTGTTCGCAGCCTGCAAAAGCGGCTCGATGTCCTGCTCGCCAATCAGATCGCTCAGGGTGTTGAGTTCGTCATTTGACAGACGCTTGCCCGCCAGCAGCATAGCGACGGCATCCGCGACCGGACGGTAGTTATTCTGTTCTTCCACGAACTGCGCAAAATCGTGGAAACGGTTTGGATCGAGCAGGCGCAAGCGGGCGAAGTGGCTTTCCAGACCCAGCTGCTCCGGCGTTGCGGTCAGCAGCAGAACGCCAGGCACGCGCTCGGCAAGCTGCTCGATAGCCATGTATTCGCGGCTCGGCGCGTCTTCACTCCAGACCAGATGGTGCGCTTCGTCAACGACCATAATGTCCCACTCGGCATCGCACAGGTGCTCAAGACGCTGCTTGCTGCGGCGCACGAAATCCAGGGAGCAAATGACCAGCTGCTCGGTTTCAAACGGGTTGTCGGCGTCGTGCTGCGCTTCGGCATAGCGTTCGTCATCGAACAGGGAGAAACGCAGGTTAAAGCGGCGCAGCATCTCAACCAGCCACTGGTGCTGCAGGGTTTCTGGCACCACAATCAGCACGCGTTCGGCAGCGCCGGAAAGCAGCTGTTGATGCAGGATCATGCCCGCTTCGATGGTTTTACCCAGACCCACTTCATCTGCCAGCAGCACGCGCGGCGCGTGGCGACGGCCCACGTCATGGGCGATGTTCAGCTGGTGGGGGATCAGGCTGGTGCGCTGGCCGCGCAGGCCGCTCCACGGCATGCGGTACTGTTCACTCTGGAACTTACGCGCGCGATAGCGCAGGGAGAAGCGATCCATACGGTCGATTTGCCCGGCAAACAGGCGGTCCTGCGGCTTACTGAACACCAGCTTGCTGTCGAGCAGCACTTCGCGCAGGACGACATTGGTCTCGTCGGTGTCCAGACGAGTCCCGATGTAGGCGAGCAGTCCATTCTCTTCTTTTACGTCTTCAATCTTGAGCTGCCAGCCGTCATGGCTGGTCACGGTGTCACCCGGATTAAACATCACGCGGGTTACAGGGGAGTCATTGCGAGCGTACAGACGGTTTTCACCGGTGGCAGGGAAGAGGAGGGTAACCATACGCGTATCGATAGCTACGACGGTTCCTAATCCAAGTTCGCTTTCTGTATCGCTGATCCAGCGTTGACCAAGTGTAAAAGGCATAGTTGTTCGGCTCTAATCTTTAATTGCAGGCAATAGTTCGACCCCCGTCAAAAAAGACGGTCATCGAAAAATGGGTCCGGGAATGGAAAGGGCGCTATGGTACTGGATGGCAGCCATTTCGTCACGCGTCAAAATAGGCCAAGTTGCCCTGTCACTAGTGTAGCAAAATCATCGTCGATGAAGGGCAAAATTCCGTCGGCAACCGGCTGAAGCTGACGCGTCAGATAGTGTTCGTAATCCAGAGGAGAATGCTGATAATCCACGGGTTCCGGGCCGCTAGTGGTCCAGACGTATTTGATGGTTCCCCGGTTTTGATACTGCGGCGCGCGGCCACGGCGTACGTTTTCTTCATCCGCCAGACGCGCGGCGCGTACGTGAGGAGGAACGTTACGCTGGTACTCCGCCAGCGGGCGGCGCAGGCGCTTGCGATATACCAGTTGCGCGTCAAGTTCGCCCGCCATCAGGCTGGCTATCGTCTCACGCACGTAGTCCTGATACGGCTCATTGCGGAACACCCGCAGATAGAGCGTCTGCTGGAACTGCTGCGCCAGCGGCGTCCAGTCGGTGCGCACCGTTTCCAGCCCTTTAAAAACCATCCGCTGCGTGTCGCCTTCCTGAATCAGCCCGGCGTAGCGCTTCTTGCTGCCCTGATCGGTGCCGCGAATGGTGGGCATTAAAAAGCGGGCGAAATGGGTTTCAAATTCCAGCTCCAGCGCGCTGGTTAACCGCTCTTTCTGCAAATGTTCCTGCCACCAGTCGTTCACGAAGGCGACCAGCGCTTTGCCGATTTGCGCGGCGTCGTCTTCTGAATGCGCGCCCTTAAGCCACACAAAGGTGGAGTCCGTGTCGCCGTAGATGACGTCATAGCCCCGGGACTCAATCAGCGCTTTGGTCTGGCGCATGATCTCGTGCCCGCGCATGGTGATCGAGGAGGCCAGACGCGGATCAAAGAAGCGGCAGGCGCTGGTGCCCAGCACGCCGTAAAAGGCGTTCATAATGATTTTCAGCGCCTGAGAAAGGGGTTTGTTACCGTGGTGCTTGGCCTCGTCGCGGCCGTGCCAGATGTTTCCCACGATTTCAGGCAGACAGTGTTTTTCCCGCGAGAAGCGTGCGCCGAGGAAGCCTTCGGTGCTGTGCTCATCATCCGGCTGGGCCATGCCCTCAACCAGCCCGACGGGATCGATCAGGAAGGTGCGGATAATCGACGGGTACAGGCTTTTGTAATCCAGGACCAGAACGGAGTCATACAATCCTGGTCGGGAGTCCATGACGTATCCGCCGGGGCTTGCCTGCGGCGGCACGTCTCCGAGGTTGGGGGCGACGTATCCTGCCCGGTGCATCCGCGGAAAATAGAGGTGGCTAAAGGCGGCAACCGAGCCGCCGTGCCTGTCGACCGCAAGGCCGTTCACCGTCGCGCGCTCCAGCAGGAACGGCATGATCTCGGTTTTGTGGAATATTTGCGTGACCAGCTCGCAGTCTTTCAGGTTATAGGTGGCGAGCGCGGGTTTATCTTCGTTAAAGCGCCGGTCGATCTCGTCCATTCTGTCCCATGGGTTGTCGATGGATTTGCCTTCGCCAAGCAGCTCCTGCGCGACGGCTTCGAGGGAGAATGAAGAGAAGTTCCAGAAGGCGGATTTTAGCGCCTCGATGCCGTCGATAATCAGGCGACCGTTAGCCTGCGCGAAGAAAACGCCGTTCTTAAAACCGTGTTCGCGCCATTCCAGCTCGCTGTTTCCGCGCCCCAGCATCAGCGGGATGCGGTAGCGCTCGGCGTGTTTTTGCAGCACGCGCAGGTCGAACTGCACCACGTTCCAGCCGATCAGAACATCGGGATCGTAGTCGGCAAACCACTGGTTAAGCTTCTCCAGCAGCTGCGGACGGCTGTTGACATACTCAAGCCGGAAATCCAGCGCGGACGCATCGCCATTCGGCGGCCCGAGCATATAGACAACCCGATCGCCGCACCCTTCCAGGCCAATGCAGTACAGCTCGCCGTGGCGGGTGGTTTCGATATCCAGGGAGGCCCACTTCAGCGGCGGGCGATAGTGTGGGTTAGGCTTCAGGCGCGCGTTAACGACGCCGCCGTTTTGTTCGATGCCATCAACCCAGACGGGGGCGGTGATGAACCGCTCCATCAGAAAACGTTCCGGCGGGCGGATATCTGCTTCGTAGAGCGTCACGCCCGCTTCGCGGAGCAGTTTTTCATAGCGCATCAGCTGTCGATGGGCGCGACAATAGAGGCCGTAAACCGGCTGGCGGTGGAAATCTTTCAGCTCAAGCGGGGTGATGCGCCAGCCGTTTTCGCCGCGCAGCAGCTGTTTCACTTTTTCGACGTGGGCTTCAGGAATAAAGGCCACGGATTCCTGCGGGGGCAGCGTAACGTGTAGCGGACCGTTATTGGTTGCCAGCCAGAACGCGACCTCGGTGCCCTGAGGGGTATCCCGCCAGTGTCGGGTTAGTAAAAAGCCTTCTTGCGCCTGCGCCACGCCGTTATCCCAGAAAACAAAACCAGGCCTGATTATAGCCTGGTTAAGGTAGGTTTGCTGGGGTTTTATACAGTGCCTGTTTCGCCGGATGGCGCTGAGCTTATCCGGCCTACAGGTTCCGTAGGCCCGGTAAGCGCAGCGCCACCGGGCAAGGGTTTACTGCCCGTAGTAGGCCTTCGCGCCGTGCTTGCGCAGGTAATGCTTATCCAGCAGGGTTTGCTGCATATCCGGCAGCTGCGGCGCCAGCTGGCGGCAGAAGATCCCCATATAGGCGACCTCTTCCAGCACGATGGCGTTATGCACCGCGTCTTCTGCGTTTTTACCCCAGGCAAACGGGCCGTGGGAGTGCACCAGCACGCCGGGCATCTGCGCCGCGTCGATCCCCTGTTTTTCGAAGGTTTCGACAATCACGTTGCCCGTTTCCCACTCGTACTCACCGTTAATCTCCGCATCGGTCATCAGACGCGTGCAGGGAATGGTGCCGTAAAAGTAGTCCGCGTGGGTGGTGCCGGTCGCCGGGATGGACTGGCCCGCCTGCGCCCAGATGGTCGCATGGCGCGAATGGGTATGCACAATGCCGCCGATGGTCGGGAATGACCGGTAGAGCAGGCGGTGAGTCGGCGTATCGGAGGAGGGTTTTTTCTTACCTTCCACCACTTCGCCGGTCTCGAGGCTGACAACGACCATATCGTCTGCGGTCATTACCGTGTAATCCACGCCGGAAGGCTTAATCACGAACACGCCTTTTTCACGGTCAACGGCGCTGACGTTGCCCCAGGTCAGGGTCACCAGATTATGTTTCGGCAGCGCCAGGTTGGCTTCGAGCACCTGACGTTTGAGATCGTCTAACATAGTTGTCTCCTGCCGGATGGCGCTTCGCTTATCCGGCCTACGGAACCGTAGGCCCGGTAAACGCAGTGCCACCGGGCATTCAGGGCTTAGCGTTTTGAACCGTAATAGACTTCGTTCCAGCGCAGCGCGTCTTTGAAGGCGGGCAGGCGGGTATCGTTATCAATGACGGTCAGCTCGATATCGTGCAGCTCGGCGAACTGACGCATGTCGTTCAGATCCAGCGCGTGGCTGAACACCGTATGGTGCGCGCCGCCGGCCAGGATCCAGGCCTCTGAGGCGGTTGGCAGGTCAGGCTGTGCTTTCCACAGGGCGTTGGCGACCGGCAGTTTCGGCAGGGAGTGCGGCGTTTCAACCGCATCGACGCAGTTCACCAGCAGGCGGAAACGATCGCCCAGATCGATCAGGCTGGCGTTGATGGCCGGGCCCGTACGGGTGTTGAAGATCAGCCGCGCCGGATCGGCTTTACCGCCGATGCCGAGATACTGCACGTCGAGGATCGGTTTCTCTTCGACGGCGATTGTCGGACACACTTCCAGCATGTGGGAGCCGAGCACCAGGTCGTTGCCGTTTTCGAAGTGGTAGGTGTAGTCCTCCATAAAGGAGGTGCCGCCCTGCAGACCGGTCGACATCACCTTCATGATGCGAAGCAGAGCGGCAGTTTTCCAGTCGCCTTCGCCCGCAAAGCCATAGCCCTGCTGCATCAGACGCTGTACCGCCAGGCCCGGCAGCTGTTTCAGGCCGTGGAGGTCTTCAAAGGTGGTGGTAAAGGCGTGGAAGCCGCCCTGTTCCAGGAAGCGCTTCATGCCCAGCTCGATGCGCGCCGCGTCCAGCACGTTCTGGCGCTTGTCGCCGTTGATTTGTGCCGCAGGCGTCAGGCGGTAGCTGCTTTCGTACTCGTCTACCAGCGCGCTCACGTCGCCGTCGCTGATTTCATTCACCACCTGCACCAGGTCGCCCACGGCCCAGGTATTCACGGAGAAGCCGAACTTGATCTGCGCGGCCACTTTGTCGCCGTCGGTGACCGCCACTTCACGCATGTTGTCGCCGAAACGCACCACTTTCAGGTGGCGGGTGTCCTGCTTAGAGACGGCCTGACGCATCCAGGAGCCGATGCGCTGTTGCGCTTTACCATCCTGCCAGTGGCCGGTCACCACCGCGTGCTGCTGACGCATACGCGCGCCGATGAAGCCGAACTCCCGGCCGCCGTGCGCGGTCTGGTTCAGGTTCATAAAGTCCATGTCGATGCTGTCCCACGGCAGTGAGGCGTTGAACTGGGTATGGAACTGCAGCAGCGGTTTGTTGAGGATAGAGAGGCCGTTGATCCACATTTTTGCTGGCGAGAAGGTGTGCAGCCACACCACCAGACCGGCGCATTTATCGTCGTAGTTGGCGTCGCGGCAGATGTGGGTGATTTCGTCCGGCGTGGTGCCCAGCGGTTTCAGCACCAGCTTGCACGGCAGTTTGGCTTCCGCGTTCAGCGCGTTAACGACGTGCTCCGCATGTTTCGTCACCTGCTGCAGCGCTTCCGGTCCGTACAGATGCTGGCTGCCAATCACAAACCACACTTCATAGTTATTAAAAATGGTCATCATCGTGTCCTTAATGGGTCAGGGTTGCCGTAGTGTCCGCGGTGCTTTTGGCCGGGGCGGCGACAGGGAGATAGTGAAGTTCGGCGCTTTTTGCCCATTGCTGGTAGCGCTGATAAAGCTGTTCAAAGCGTTGTGCCTGCTGGACGCGCGGCTGGAGCGTGTTTTCGACGGCGCTCGCCATATGCTGCTGCGCGGTCGGAATGTCGGCGTGAATGCCTGCGGCCACGGCGGCGAAAATCGCCGCGCCCAGCGCGCAGCACTGATCGGAGGCCACAATCTGCAGCGGACGGTTCAGCACGTCGCAGCAGGCCTGCATGATCACCGGGTTTTTACGGGCGATGCCGCCCAGCGCCATCACGTTGTTCACGTCGATGCCCTGCCCGGTGAAGCACTCCATAATGGCGCGGGCACCGAAAGCCGTTGCGGCAATCAGACCGCCGAACAGTGCAGGCGCGTCGGTCGCCAGGTTGAGATCCGCAATCACCCCTTTCAGACGCTGGTTGGCAAACGGCGTGCGGCGGCCGTTAAACCAGTCCAGCACCACCGGCAGGTGTTCGAGAGACGGATTTTTTGCCCAGGCTTCGGTGAGCTGCGGCAGAAGCTGCTTTTTGCTCTCGGCTATCTGGGTTTTCAGTTCAGGATGCGCCGCCGCCAGCTGGTCCAGCGGCCAGCCGAGCACGCGGCCAAACCAGGCGTAGATATCGCCAAACGCGGACTGACCGGCTTCGAGGCCGATGAAGTCCGGCACCACGCTGCCGTCCACCTGGCCGCAGATGCCTTTCACCGCGCGGTCGCCGACGGTGGCTTTATCCGCCGTCAGGATGTCGCAGGTGGAGGTGCCGATAACTTTGACCAGCGTGTTTGGCTGCGCGCCCGCGCCCACGGCGCCCATATGGCAGTCAAAGGCGCCGCCGGAGATGGCCACGTTTTGCGGAAGCCCCAGGCGTTTTGCCCACTCTTCGCACAGCGTGCCGACCGGAATATCGGCGGTGAAGGTGTCGGTAAACAGCGGGTATGTCAGGCTCTTGTTGAGGATCGGGTCGAGTTCATCGAAGAACGCGGCCGGAGGCAGGCCGCCCCAGCTTTCATGCCACAGGGATTTATGCCCGGCGCTGCAGCGACCGCGGCGGATGTCCTGCGGGCGCGTGGTCCCGGAGAGCAGGGCAGGCACCCAGTCGCACAGCTCAACCCATGACGCCGCAGCCTGTGCGACGGAGGCGTCGGCACGGGTGACGTGGAGGATCTTGGCCCAGAACCATTCGCTGGAATAAATCCCGCCGATATAGCGTGAGTAGTCTGTTTTGCCCGGCTGATGGCACAGCCGCGTGATGGCTTCGGCTTCTTCCACGGCGGTGTGGTCTTTCCACAATACGAACATGGCGTTCGGGTTGTCGGCAAACTCCGGGCGCAGCGCCAGCACGCGGCCTTCGGCATCCACAGGGGCTGGCGTGGAGCCGGTGCTGTCGACGCCAATCCCGACAATCTCAGCCTGCTGGGCATCAGTCAGTTCAGCCAGGACGGTTTTGATCGCCGCTTCCATCGACTCGATATAGTCACGCGGGTGGTGGCGGAACTGGTTGTTTGGCGCATCGCAGTAGCGCCCCTCTTGCCAGCGCGGGTACCACTCAACGCTGGTTGCTATCTCCTGGCCGGACGTACAGTCCACTGCCAGCGCGCGAACTGAATCGCTGCCAAAATCGAGGCCAATCGCAATTGCCATGGTGTTGCTCCATCGAAAAAACAGGTATGGAAGAACATTAGAGACTGGGGACAAAAGTCGTCAGGCAGGATCCGCTAATCTTATGGACTAAATTGCTGTTACAACGGAAAGTGTGACGCCGTGCAAATATTCAATGTGGACATTTCTGCCGCACTTATAGACACTTTTGTTACTGGTTATCTACCTGCTGTGGCGGAGAAATCAGGGGGAAAGGCTGAAACATGGCGGACGTAAAAGCGGCGTGATGCTTTTTGGATCTTTTCGCTGGCCATTTTTAACCTGCTTTTAGTGATATGGACAATTGGTTTCCTTCAGGACCCTTGGGAGAACTGAATCTATGGCCGAAACGCAAAACGATCCCCTGCTGCCGGGATACTCGTTTAACGCGCACCTTGTGGCGGGACTGACCCCTATCGAGGCTGAGGGATATCTCGACTTTTACGTCGACCGACCGCTCGGAATGAAAGGGTATATCCTCAACCTGACCGTGCGGGGGGAAGGGATCATCAAGAACGGCGACCAGCAGTTTGTCTGCCGCCCCGGCGATATCCTGCTGTTCCCGCCGGGGGAGATCCACCACTATGGCCGTCATCCGGATGCCAAAGAGTGGTATCACCAGTGGGTCTACTTCCGTCCGCGCGCCTACTGGCAGGAGTGGCTTTCCTGGCCAGCTATTTTTGCGCACACCGGTTTTTATCGCCCGGATGAGGTTCATCTGGCGCAGTTTCGCGAGCTGTTCGCGCAGATTATCGAGGCGGGACAGGCCGGTGGTCGTTACGCTGAGCTGCTGGCCATTAACCTGCTCGAGCAGCTGCTGCTGCGACGAATGGAGGCGATTAACGAGTCGCTTAACCCGCCGCTGGATAACCGCGTCCGCGACGCCTGCCAGTACATCAGCGACCACCTGGCCGATAGCCAGTTTGATATCGCCAGCGTTGCCCAGCACGTCTGCCTGTCGCCGTCGCGGCTGTCGCATCTGTTCCGCCAGCAGCTGGGCGTCAGCGTATTGAGCTGGCGCGAGGATCAGCGCATCAGCCAGGCGAAACTTCTGCTCAGCACCACCCGGATGCCGATCGCCACCGTGGGGCGCAACGTGGGCTTTGAGGATCAGCTCTATTTCTCCCGGGTATTTAAAAAATGTACCGGTGCCAGCCCGAGCGAATTCCGTGCGGGATGTGAATAAACGGTAAACATTCAGGTGAACTTCAGGAGCATCTTGTAAACTATTCAGACAATTGATGCCTTGACGCGGTGCGGGGCGCTAAGCAGAATCGCTGATTCGTTTTCTGACCGGAATAGTTATGCAGGCATTGCTGGAACACTTTATTACCCAGTCCGTTATGTACTCGCTCATCGCCGTGGCGCTGGTGGCGTTTCTGGAATCGCTGGCGCTGGTTGGGCTGATCCTGCCCGGCACCGTCATGATGGCCGGGCTTGGGGCGCTGATTGGCAGCGGAGAGGTTAATTTCTGGCAGGCGTGGCTGGCCGGGATTATCGGCTGCCTGCTGGGCGACTGGATCTCCTTCTGGCTGGGCTGGCGCTTTAAGAAGCCGCTGCACCGCTGGTCGTTCATGAAAAAGAACAAAGCCCTGCTGGATAAAACCGAGCATGCGCTGCATCAGCACAGCATGTTTACTATCCTCGTCGGCCGCTTTGTCGGACCAACGCGTCCGCTGGTGCCGATGGTGGCGGGAATGCTGGATCTGCCCGTCGCGAAATTCGTGGTGCCGAACATTATCGGCTGCGTCTTCTGGCCGCCGTTCTACTTCCTGCCGGGGATCCTCGCGGGTGCTGCGATTGATATTCCTGACGGTATGCAAAGCGGTGAGTTTAAGTGGCTGCTGCTGGGCACGGCTGTGCTGCTGTGGCTGGCGGCATGGCTCTGCTGGCGGCTGTGGCGCAGCGCGAAAGCGAATATCGATCGCCTGACGCGCTACCTCCCGCGTACTCGCCTGCTCTGGCTGGCCCCGCTGACGCTGGGTGTGGCCGTGGTAGCCCTGGTCGCGCTGATTCGTCACCCGCTGATGCCGGTATACGGCGAGATTTTATTAAAAGTGGTCAGCCGTTAAGGACTTTTTTCCCTCTCCCCGTGGGCTGAGGGTTCCCCAGTAATTTTTTAAACTGGAAGAGATTATATTTTCATCAGTAAAATGAATGGCTTACAGCGATATCTTGGTCCGGCTGTAAATCGCTGAGGCGTTTCCTGTAGGCCGGGGCGAGGCGCATGGATGCGCCGAGAGGGCGGGCTTTACAGGGATGTTACCTCCGCCCGTACCCGATAAGCCGGAAGGAATAAGCCGAAGGCACCGCGTAGCGGCGATTTACCGCCGGGAGCCCGGGTTGCCAGGGTGGTGGCGACTGAGCCACCCTGGCACGTTCACCGGTTATGGCGTTACAGAGTAGCAAGAAAATTGAAGTGAACGGAAATACCACCTTAGCCGTATGTTCCCCTCACCCTAACCCTCTGTACGGTCTGGGGACATGGTAGACAGGTGTTCGGGGACATGGTGAACACTTTTTAACATCCTTTACCCATGGTGATCGACTTTTTCCTCAGGTCGATCACCCCCACTTTCGTGCTGTACCACCACACCTCGTAGCTGCCGTCTTCCCGCATCTCCTTCAGCCCGACCCGTTCTCCCCTGAACGCCTTGCCTGCGCTCAGACTTACCCCTTTCACGCTCAGCTTTCCGCTGATATCCACCTTCCTGACCATCACGCCCTCGTCGTATTCCGGGGGCGTTGTGTTGCCGCTGTACTGCCGCGCTGACGGCTGATACCGCGAGCCCGGTACCGCCATATCCAGCGCCTCGTGCGGGCGTTCAAGGTTGTACACCGTGCGCCAGTGGTCGAAGGCGCGCTGCAGCTCACCGCTGTCTGCGAACCATTTTCCCTGCAGCACTTCCGCCTTCAGGCTGCGGTGAAAACGCTCCAGCTTGCCCTGCGTCTGCGGATGATAAGGCCGGGAGTGCCCCACCCGGATACCGTGGCGCATCAGCCACAGCTCCAGCGCCGTCCAGGTGCCGGTGGTATCGCCCCACGGTGAGCCGTTATCCATCGTCATCCGGTCCGGCAGGCCGTAACGCTCAAACACGCTGACAAGCTGCTGCTGCACGGTCTCGCGCCGTTCATCAGTACAGTGCGCCAGGCACAGGGAAAAACGGGAGTGGTCGTCCAGCAGGGTGAGCGGATGGCAGCGGCCGCCGCCAAAGGGAAAGTGGCCCTTAAAATCCATCTGCCAGAGGCGGTTCGGCGCATCATGTTCGAACCGTCCCGTGGGGGAAATACCCGGTGAAGCGCCCGGCAGCAGGCCATGGCGGGCCATCAGGTTATGGACGGTGCTGAAGGCGGGCATGCGGTGCCCCCGGTCCTCGAGCCAGCGCTTTATCTTGCGGGCTCCCCAGCGTTCATGGCGGTCATGTGCCATGCGCAGCAGGGCGGTGATGTCGTCAGATGAGCGGTTCGGGGAATGGTGCGGTATACGGGGCCGGTCCTGAAGGCCGGCGGCACCTTTCTCCGCCCAGCGGCGAAGCCACTTGTAGGCGGTGGCAGGTGAAATGCCGTAGTGACGGCAGAGGGAACGGATGTTCGCCCCGTCCTGCGAGGCGAACAAAACAAACTCGGTACGTAATGACATGGTATCTCTCGCATCCCAGGGCATAAGCGACTCCATAAACGGGTTCTTATGCCTTAGTTGTAAGTGTCTACCATGTCCCCGAACAAGTGTTCACTATGTCCCCGGACCGTACACCCTCTCCCCGGAGGGGCGAGGGGATTGTTCACTGCTCGCTTTAATTTGTGGGGAACCCTCAGCCCCGTGGGAGAGGGCATCAGACCGCACGAATGCCCAACAGCGAAGACGCCCCCGCTTTACCACTCAGCAGTTCTTCTGTACGTCCATCCCACAAAATACGCCCTTCGGCAATCACCACCGATCGCGGCGCGATGCGGGCGGCATCTTCGATACTGTGCGACACCATCAGCATCGTCAGCTGCTGGCGCTGACAGACGTCCTGCACCAGCGCTAGCATCTCCTGACGCAGTGCGGGATCGAGCGCCGAGAACGGCTCATCCAGCAGCAGGATTGGCTGCTCGCGCACCAGACAACGCGCCAGCGCCACGCGCTGACGCTGGCCGCCGGAAAGCTCGCCTGGCAGCCTGTCGATGAATTCAGCGATCCCCATCTGTGCGGCGATAATCTCCAGCTTCTGGCGCTGGGCATCGTTCAGCCTGAGTCCCGGATGCATTCCCAGCGCGATGTTTTGCCGCACCGTCAGGTGGGTAAACAGGTTGTTTTCCTGAAACAGCATTGAGACCGGACGTTTTGCGGGCGGCGTGTAGGTATGATCGTGATTTTCAATGACGATCGCGCCGCTTGCTGGCTGCAGAAAACCCGCAATCAAGTTAAGCAGCGTGCTTTTTCCCGCGCCGCTTGGGCCAAGTACGGCGATCATCTCCCCCTGGCGCACGGAGAGTGTGAAGCGCATCGGCAGATGCTGGTAAAGCCAGGTTACATCAGTCAGTTTTAACATCACGCCCCGGAAGTTTTTCGATAGCGGTAAATAAGGCAAAGCACAGCAGAAGCAGTAACAGCGCGGTGACCGCGCCGTCCTGACTGCGATAAGAGCCGATTTGCTGATAGAGCCAGTATGGCAGCGTGCGGAAATCGTCATTGCCAAAGAGAGCCACCACGCCAAAATCCCCAATCGACAGCACGCAGGCAAACGCCAGCGCCTGCGCCAGCGGGCGTTTTAGCGCGCGCAGTTCGACCACCTTCAGCCGCTGCCAGCCCTGCATGCCCAGCGACTGGCACAGCAAACCGTAGCGGCTGTTGACGTCGCGCATCGGGTTTTCCAGCACTTTGAGCGCGTAGGGAATGGCCATCAGAGCGTTAGTGAAAATCACAATGCCGTCGGCGCTTTGCGGCAGACCGATGGTGCTGTTGAACAGTAAAAAGAAGCCCGTCGCCAGCACGATGCCCGGCATCGCCAGAATCAGCATGCCCGTCAGCTCCAGCGCCTGTCCGGCCTTTTGGGCCCGCCGGGCATAGAGTTCACGGCTGCTCCACAGCAGCATCATGGTCAGCATGACGCACAGTAACCCAGCCGCCAGGGCGATACGCAGCGAGGTCCAGGTGGCCTGCCAGAGCACGGGCTGTTGCAGGACGGATATGAGATTGCGGTTCAGTCCGTCAACGATAACGGCCATCAGCGGCGGCAGCAGCAGCAGGAGCGCCAGCGCAATCAGGATAAAATCGGTGACGCGGCTGTGCAGGCTGTCCTGCGGATCGCGCCAGCCGGTTATTTGATTGCTGCCCGCGGGAATGGCTTTACTCAGCCGCTGGCTCAGCAGCACCAGCGCAAGACAGCACGCCATCTGCACCATCGCCAGCAGCGCGGCGCGACCGGGATCGTAGTCGTAACTTAGCGCCTGGTAAATCGCCAGCTCAATGGTGGTGGCCTGCGGCCCGCCGCCGAGCGACAGCACGGTGGCAAAGCTGGCAAAGCAGAGCATGAAGATTAACGCCGCGACGGGGGGAAGCTGGCGGCGCAGCCACGGCCATTCGACGAAGCGGAAGAATGACCAGCCGCGCATGCCGAGCTGGGCGGCAACCTGACGCTGTTCGCCGGGAATGTTTTCCAGCGCCTGCAAGAAGAGGCGCGTTGCCATCGGCATATTGAAAAAGACGTGCGCCAGCAGAATGCCCTGCAGGCCGTAGGGAGAGAATGACCATTCCAGACCAAACAGGCCGAACAGCGTAGCCAGCCAGCCCTGGCGGCCGTAGACACTCAGAATACCAAATACCGCCACCAGCACGGGCAGGATCAGCGTCATGGCGCACAGGCGCAGCAGTGCCAGCCTGCCGGGGAAACGCCGACGATACAGGGCGCGCGCAAGAAAAATGGCCGGGATCGCCGACAGCAGGGCAGAAAGAAACGCCTGCCAGAAGGAGAACCGGATCACGTGCCAGAGATAGCTGTCGTGCCAGAGGGCGAGCAGGTCACTCTCTGGCGCGTTGAACCACAGTGCAAGAAAAGCCCCCAGGCTGACCACTACCATCACTATGGCGGCGAGCAGCCCGGGAAGTAACCAGCCGGGAATCAACGGCTGACGGCGCGTTGCCATTCACTTACCCATGCTGCACGCTGCGCGGCGACCTGCTGCGGCGTAAACTCCAGCGAGGTGTTTGGTTTGGTCAGCTGCTCGAAACCTGCGGGCAGGGTAACGTTAGTGACCGGATACATCCAGTTGCCTGCGGGAATCGCATTCTGGAACGCCGGTGAAACCATGAACTTCAGGAACTTCTCGGCCAGCTCCGGCTGTTTGCTGGTGGCGGTACGCGCGGCGACTTCCACCTGCATATAGTGCCCTTCAGCAAAATTAGCGGCAGCATAGTTATCTTTCTTCTCGGCGATAATGTGGTAGGCCGGAGAGGTGGTGTAGCTCAGCACCAGATCGCTTTCGCCTTTCAGGAACAGGCCATAGGCTTCGCTCCAGCCCTTGGTCACGGTGACGGTTTTGGCGGCCAGCTTCTGCCACGCTTCCGGCGCTTTATCCCCGTAGACCTTCTGCATCCACAGCAGCAGGCCCAGGCCCGGCGTGCTGGTACGCGGATCTTCATAAATCACGCGCCATTTCTGGTCACTTTCCACCAGCTCTTTCAGGCTCTTCGGCGGGTTTTTCAGCTTGTTTTTGTCATACACGAACGCAAAGTAGCCGTAGTCGAACGGCACAAAGGTGTCGTTTTTCCAGCCGCCCGGCACGTTAACGGCATCTGCCGCAACGCCGCTTTTGGCAAACAGTTTGGTTTGCGAGGCGGCTTCCAGCAGGTTGTTATCCAGCCCGAGTACCACGTCGGCCTTGCTGTTTTTCCCTTCCATGCGCAGACGATTGAGCAGAGAAACGCCATCTTCCAGCGCCACGAACTTCAGCTCGCAGTTACAGTCCGCTTCGAAGGCTTTTTTGACCACCGGGCCAGGGCCCCAGTCGGCAGAGAAGGAGTCATAGGTGTAGACCGTCAGGACGGGCTTCGCAAAAGCAGGCAGCGCAAACAGCGCCAGCAGGGGGAGAACTTTTTTTAACACTTTGCACCTCAAAGTTGAGTGGCAAAGGATTTTGAGCGACAGCCTCAAATCCCTTCGCCGGCGTTATCCGGATCAGGTTCGACGGGTATTATCTCAGCGCACATCTGTGATGCAGCACCCCGTTGAGAACGGCGCTATTGTAATGATTTGGTGAATATTACGGAAGCGTTATGGCTCCGGCGGCGCAAACCAGGCGGATTTAAAATCAAACCAGCCCAGGGTATTCATCCGCAGGCCGCGCATGCTGCGCTGGCCCTGGATCATCAGCCAGTGGTGGATCAACGGCACGATCGCCTGCTCGCCCAGCAGTTGCTGGCACCACGCCGCAAGATTCATTTCGCCCGCGCGCCACTGGGCGGCGTCCTGCTGCCAGTCACGGTCGATACAGTGCTGGATGAGAGGCACTTCATACAGATGCGAGAAAAGGGAAAAATCGAGCGGCAGGGTAAAGTTGGCGCTGTTGAGCCAGATATCACTGGCGATCTCACCCTGATGCCATTCGTCATAGTCCACTTCTCTGACGTCTAACGTGACCCCCTCGGCTGCCAGCAGTCGGGTCATGATTCTGGCGATAAAACGATGCTCCACGTGCTCGCGGTAGTAGGTCAGGGTGATGGACTCCAGCCCGGCGGGTTTGTCGCAGTGCACCGGGCGGGCGTGGTGCCAGCGCGGAAGCAGGCCGTACGCCGGGAACCAGTATGTCTGGTACTGCTCTTCCGCATGGTAGATCAGATTGGAAGGGGACAAAACGTGGCTGACCCACTTGCGCACGGCCTGATTTGCCCCACGGTGGGTGCGGCGGTCAAAGAGGAGATAGTAACATCCCTCTTCCAGGCGACTCTCTACGGCTTTTTCTCCCGTGGTGGGGCCTTCCAGCGTCAGCCCGCAGCTCAGGTCTTCATTGAGATCCGGTAATACCCACACGTTCACTTCGTCGATCAGCGCCCGATAGCCAAAGTAGTCGTCGAACGCGCGGATTTTCAGCTGGTTGCTGTTATTGCGGGAGACGGAGTAGGGCCCGGTGCCAATCGGCTGGCTGGCAAAGTTGTTCAACGATTCCCACTCGCCGGGCAAAATCATCGACGGCACATAGCCCAGCAGCCAGGGAAGCCACTTATCCTGCTGCGACAGCTCGATATCCAGCGTCCAGGCCGTGGGGGAGTGGACGCGGGAGATATGGGAGTAGAGCGGGAGCTTGCGGACGCGTTCCAGAGAGGCGATGACGTCGTGCATTTCCAGCTCGCGGCCGTGGTGAAAGTGGATGCCGGGGCGTAAGAAGAAGCGCCAGTGAAGCGGGGAAACCTGCTGCCAGTGGTGCGCGATATCTGCTTCCAGTTCCCCGTTTTCCTCATTTATCCGCGTCAGGCCGCTGAAGATTTGCCGGGCCATGTGGGTTTCAGAGCGGCGTAAGGCCGTGCCTGGCAACAGATTTTTCATTGGGCGATAGTAGAGCACCCGCAGGATGTGTCGGCCCTGACGAAAGCTGCGCCCGAGATGGGAAACCAGCATCTGGCGCACGGCGGCCTTGTCGCCCACCAACTGGACCAGCTGATCGATGCGGTCCTGCTCCAGCAGGTCTTCCGCGCGCTGCTGCTGCAACGCCAGCCCGGTATAGAGAAAGGTCAGTCGCGAGCGTTTGCCGCGTCCCGCCTCCGCTTCCCAGCTTAACCAACCCTGCTGCTGCATGGTGTTGAGCAGCGTGCGCATATGGCGGCGGGAACAGCTAAGCAGGTCCGCCAGCTCGTTGAGCGTGGTCTCCTGCGATTGCCCCTCGCAGCACTGCCAGAGGCGGATAAACTGTTGTTGCAGACGACCGGAAGGCATAAAAGGGGAACTCCTGACAAAAAACCAGCAATTTATTTATCCCTATATTAGGCCAATAATTCTCCTCGATGAAGCGAGGAGGTAAATTATGAAGAGGTCTACCGCACGTCAGTTTTATCAGCAGTACTTTTCAGCGACGAAGGGATCGTCCTGGCTGGCCCGCCAGTGTGCCGAGCAACGGCTGAAAATGTTAGAAGAACTGATGCAGTGGGACGTTACGGAACCGGCCTCTTCCCGCTGACTCGCCTCGATCATGTGTGACTGAGTATTGGTGCTTATCACCCGCCAGCAAAATGTTTTTGCTGGCTTTTTTCGTTTACTATTCACCCAATTTCGATTCGCTTTCACAAGGACTTGCGCATGCTGTGGTTGATGACGATGGGGCGACGCCTGAACGGCGTATATGCCGCTTTTATGCTGGTGGCCTTTATGATGGGCGTGGCGGGGGCGCTGCAGGCACCGACGCTGAGCCTGTTTCTCAGCCGCGAGGTGGGGGCACAGCCGTTTTGGGTCGGCCTGTTTTATACCGTCAACGCCATTGCCGGGATCCTGGTCAGCCTCGCGCTGGCGAAACGATCGGACAGCCAGGGCGATCGCCGCAGGCTGATCCTCTTTTGCTGCGCCATGGCCGTGGGCAACGCGCTGCTCTTTGCCTTTAACCGCCATTACCTGACGCTCATTACCTGCGGCGTGCTGCTGGCGTCGCTGGCGAACACCGCCATGCCGCAGCTGTTCGCGCTGGCCCGTGAATACGCGGATAACTCGGCGCGGGAAGTGGTGATGTTCAGCTCGGTGATGCGTGCCCAGCTCTCGCTGGCGTGGGTCATTGGCCCGCCGCTGGCCTTCATGCTGGCGTTGAACTACGGCTTTACCGCCATGTTCTCCATCGCCGCCGGGATTTTTGTCATCAGCCTGGTATTGATTGCCTTCGCGCTGCCGTCCGTGGCGCGCGTCGAACAGGCGACGGATAAACCTGTCACCCAGGTGAGCGGCTGGCAGGACAAAAACGTCCGCATGCTGTTTATTGCCTCCACGCTGATGTGGACCTGCAACACCATGTACATCATCGATATGCCGCTGTGGATCAGCAGCGATCTGGGTTTACCGGACAAACTCGCGGGGATCTTAATGGGGACCGCTGCCGGTCTGGAAATTCCGGCGATGATTCTGGCGGGTTACTACGTTAAGCGCTTTGGAAAGCGTCGGATGATGATCGTCGCCGTGGCGGCCGGGGTGCTGTTCTACGCGGGGCTGATCCTTTTCCATTCGCGTGAAGCGTTGCTGGCGCTGCAGCTGTTTAACGCCGTGTTTATCGGGATTGTTGCCGGGATCGGCATGCTCTGGTTTCAGGATCTCATGCCCGGTCGTGCCGGCTCGGCGACCACGCTTTTTACCAACAGTATTTCAACCGGAGTGATTCTGGCAGGCGTCATTCAGGGGGCGCTGGCGCAAAGCTATGGGCATGGCTCAGTTTACTGGATGATTGCCGCGATTTCGGTGGTTACGCTTGGGCTGACCTGCCGGGTTAAGGATGTCTGATTCTGGAAGGCGGCTTCACGAAATGAAACGACTTTCTGACAGGTACCTGGAAGGAGAATAGAGTGCGTGGCGGGTGCTTGAGGCTGTTTGCCTCAGGCTTTCGCAAGAGGCAAACAGTGGAGAGTCCCACATCAAAAAAACTGATGGGGAGACCAACTTCACAACCAACATTGCGAGGTTAGTCTCTTCATTGCCGAAAAGCAATAAGGAGGCTGGAATGCCAAAACGTACTCTGCTGTTAGGTTTGTTTCTGATCTGTACGACGCTGTTGATCTTCACCTGGATGGTGCGCGACTCGCTGTGCGAGCTGCACTTCAGACAGGAGAAAACAGAGCTGGCGGCAGTGTTGGCTTACGAAGCAAAACGTTAGCGGTATTGGCGGGGGAAATTTCCTCGCCTCTCCAGAGTGGTTGAGCCTCAACGCACCCTTATCAATGGCCCGCTTTTTGCGGGCCATTGCCTTTAGCCCATAAACGCAGGCTGTTTTTTCTCGTACGCTGAGATGGCGTCTTCGTGCTGGAGCGTCAAACCAATGCTGTCCAGACCGTTCAGCATGCAGTGACGGCGGAAGGCATCGATGCTGAAGCTGTAGGTCTTATCCCCGGCTTTCACCACTTCGGCTTCCAGATCCACTTCAAACGAAATGCCCGGATTCGCCTTAACCAGCGCGAACAATTCATCGACCTGTTCATCGCTCAGCGTCACCGGCAGCAGCTGGTTGTTGAAGCTGTTACCGTAGAAGATATCCGCGAAGCTTGGGGCAATGACCACTTTAAAGCCGTAGTCGGTGAGCGCCCACGGCGCGTGTTCACGGGATGAGCCGCAGCCAAAGTTTTCCCGCGCCAGCAAAATGGAGGCGCCTTTGTATTCCGGGAAGTTCAGAACGAATTCCGGATTAGGCACTTCGCCCTTATCGTCCAGGAATCGCCAGTCGTTAAACAGATGTGCGCCAAAACCGGTACGCGTCACCTTCTGCAGAAACTGTTTCGGAATAATAGCGTCAGTATCGACGTTGGCGGCGTCCAGCGGGACAACACGGCCCGTATGTTGGGTAAATTTCTCTGCCATGATTGTCTCCTTATTTCAGGCTGCGAATATCGGCGAAATGGCCGGTGACTGCCGCAGCGGCGGCCATTGCCGGACTGACCAGATGGGTGCGCCCACCGCGGCCCTGACGGCCTTCAAAGTTACGGTTGCTGGTAGAGGCGCAGCGCTCACCCGGATTCAGGCGATCGTTGTTCATGGCCAGACACATGGAGCAGCCAGGCAGGCGCCACTCGAAGCCCGCTTCGATAAAGATCTTATCCAGACCTTCGGCTTCCGCCTGGGCTTTCACCGGACCGGAGCCAGGAACCACCAGCGCCTGCACGCCCGGTGCCACTTTGCGGCCTTTGGCAATCTCGGCGGCGGCACGCAAATCTTCGATACGGGAGTTGGTGCAGGAACCGATAAAGACCTTATCAATGGTTACGTCGGTCAACGGCACGCCGGGTTTCAGCCCCATATAGGCCAGCGCTTTTTCCGCACTGGCGCGCTCGACCGGATCGGCGAAGGAGGCCGGATCGGGAATGGCGTCGTTGACGGAAATCACCTGACCCGGGTTGGTGCCCCAGGTCACCTGAGGCGCAATCTCTTCAGCCTGCAGCGTGACAACGGTATCAAACGTTGCCCCATCGTCGGTTTTCAGGGTTTTCCAGTACGCGACCGCGTCGTCAAAATTCTGACCTTTCGGCGCGTGCAGACGACCCTTCACATAGTTAAAGGTGGTGTCGTCCGGCGCGACCAGACCGGCTTTTGCGCCCATCTCAATGGCCATATTGCACAGGGTCATGCGTCCCTCCATGCTCAGCGCCTGGATGGCTTCACCGCAGAATTCAACAACATGACCGGTGCCGCCCGCGCTGCCGGTTTTACCGATGATGGCCAGCACGATGTCTTTTGCGGTAATACCCGGTGCGGCTTTACCCTTCACTTCAATCTTCATGGTTTTGGCGCGGCCCTGTTTCAGGGTCTGCGTTGCCAGCACATGTTCCACTTCAGACGTGCCGATACCGAACGCCAGCGCGCCAAACGCGCCGTGGGTCGCGGTATGGGAGTCACCGCAGACGATGGTCATGCCCGGCAGGGTGATCCCTTGCTCAGGCCCCATCACGTGGACGATGCCCTGATACGGATGGTTCAGGTCGTACAGCTCAACGCCAAACTCGTTGCAGTTCTTAATCAGCTCCTGCATCTGGATACGCGCCATCTCACCCGAGGCATTAATGTCTTTGGTCTGGGTGGATACGTTGTGATCCATCGTCGCGAAGGTTTTACCCGGCTGACGTACCGGACGCTTGTGCGCGCGCAGGCCGTCAAATGCCTGAGGAGAGGTCACTTCGTGCACCAGATGACGATCAATGTACAGCAGCGGGGTTTCGTTTGGTGCCTCGTAAACAACGTGCGCATCAAACAACTTTTCATATAACGTCTTAGCCATGATTACACCCCTTCAGCGACATAGCGGGCAATAATGTCGCCCATTTCATCGGTACTGACTGCCGCCGTGCCGCGAGCTAAATCGCCGGTACGGACGCCTTCTTCTAACGCCCGGTTAATGGCGTTCTCAATTGCGGTTGCCGCATCGCCTGCATCCAGGCTGTAGCGCAGCAGCAGGGCCAGGGAGAGGATCTGCGCAATCGGGTTGGCAATGTTCTTGCCTGCGATATCCGGCGCGGAGCCGCCCGCAGGCTCGTACAGGCCAAAGCCTTCTTCATTCAGGCTTGCGGAGGGCAGCATGCCCATGGAGCCTGTGATCATCGCGCACTCGTCAGAGAGGATATCGCCGAACAGGTTGGAGCACAGCAGCACGTCAAACTGGGACGGATCCTTAATCAGCTGCATGGTCGCGTTGTCGATGTACATGTGCGACAGCGCGACGTCCGGGTACTGCTTAGCCACTTCACTGACGATCTCGCGCCACAAAATGGAAGACTGCAGCACGTTCGCTTTATCAATGGAGGTCACTTTATGGCGGCGTTTGCGTGCCGACTCGAACGCGATGTGGGCGATACGTTCGATTTCGAAACGGTGATACACCTCGGTGTCGAACGCTTTCTCGTGTTGTCCGCTGCCTTCGCGCCCTTTTGGCTGACCGAAATAGATCCCGCCGGTCAGTTCACGCACGCACAGAATGTCGAAACCGTTGGCGGCGATATCCGCGCGCAGCGGGCAGAACTCTTCCAGACCCTGATACAGCTTCGCCGGACGCAGGTTGCTGAACAGCTTGAAATGTTTACGCAGCGGCAGCAGCGCGCCGCGCTCTGGCTGCTCTGCCGGCGGCAGGTGTTCCCATTTCGGGCCACCGACGGAACCAAACAGCACGGCATCGGCATTTTCGCAGCCTTCCACGGTCGCTTTCGGCAGTGGCGTACCGTGGTTATCAATCGCAATACCGCCCACGTCGTAGTGGCTGGTAGTGATTTTCATCGCAAAACGCGCACGAACGGCTTCCAGTACTTTCAGCGCCTGTGCCATCACTTCCGGACCAATACCGTCGCCCGGTAACACAGCAATATGGTAATTCTTCGACATTACACGGTTTCCTTGTTGTTCTCTTTATTCTGAGCTTTGCGTTGCAACTCTTTTTCGACTTCGGCGGCGCGCCAGATGTTGTTCAGAACGTGCACCATCGCTTTCGCGGAGGATTCAACGATATCGGTCGCCAGGCCCACGCCATGGAAGCGGCGGCCATTGTGGGTAACAACAATGTCGACCTGACCCAGTGCATCTTTGCCGTGGCCCTTGGCCGTCAGGTCATACTTCACCAGCTCAACGTCGTACTCGGTGACGCGGTTAATCGCCTGGTAGATGGCATCGACAGGGCCGTTACCGTTCGCGGCCTCTGCTTTAATTTCATCACCGCAGGCCAGTTTGACCGAGGCGGTGGCGATGTTGCTGGAGCCGGACTGCACGTTGAAGTAATCCAGACGGAAGTGCTCTGGCTCTTCCTGCTGCTTGTTAATAAAGGCCAGCGCTTCCAGGTCATAGTCGAACACCTGACCTTTTTTGTCGGCCAGCTTCAGGAATGCGTCGTACAGCTGATCCATGTTGTAATCGCTGTCCTTGTAACCCATCTCTTCCATACGGTGCTTAACCGCCGCGCGGCCGGAACGGGAGGTCAGGTTCAGCTGCACCTGATTCAGGCCGATAGATTCCGGGGTCATGATTTCGTAGTTTTCGCGGTTCTTCAGGACGCCATCCTGGTGAATACCGGAGGAGTGTGCGAAGGCGCCAGTGCCGACAATCGCTTTGTTAGCCGGAATGGGCATGTTGCAAATCTGGCTGACGGTCTGGCTGGTGCGCCAGATTTCGTTGTGATTGATGCGGGTGTGCACGTCCATGATGTCTTTGCGCACTTTGATCGCCATGATCACTTCTTCCAGCGAACAGTTGCCCGCGCGTTCGCCGATACCGTTCATCGCGCCTTCAACCTGACGCGCCCCGGCGTGGACGGCGGCGATGGCATTGCCCACGGCCAGACCCAAGTCATCGTGGGTGTGGACGGAGATAATTGCCTTATCAATATTCGGTACGCGGTCATACAGGCCGGTGATGATGTTAGAGAACTCAAACGGCATGGTGTAGCCGACGGTGTCCGGGATGTTAATGGTTTTCGCGCCCGCGTTGATGGCGGCTTCCACAACGCGCGCCAGGTCTTCGATTGGCGTACGGCCCGCATCTTCACAGGAGAATTCAACGTCATCGGTATAGTTGCGTGCGCGCTTAACCATATAGACTGCGCGCTCAATCACCTCATCCAGCGTGCTGCGCAGCTTGGTTGCGATGTGCATAGGCGAGGTCGCAATAAAGGTGTGGATACGGAACGCTTCGGCGACTTTCAATGACTCGGCGGCAACGTCGATGTCTTTCTCTACGCAGCGCGCCAGGGCACACACGCGGCTGTTTTTAATGGTGCGAGCGATAGTCTGGACGGATTCGAAATCACCCGGAGACGAGACCGGGAAACCGACCTCCATCACGTCGACACCCATACGTTCGAGAGCCAGCGCGATCTGCAGTTTCTCTTTTACACTCAGGCTTGCCTGCAATGCCTGTTCACCGTCACGTAAAGTAGTATCGAAAATAATGACTTGCTGGCTCATGGGTTAGGTCCTTGTCAGTCTTAGGGCGCCTTGCTACGAGCATAAAAAAACCCGCGCAGTGGCGCGGGTTTTTAGTCTTACTGGTGACGATTCAACGCTGAATTTCGCCCGCCAGTCTACCGCGCACAGTGAATGCGTTTAGTAGTAGTAGACCGGTGAAACGAATGGTGCGAATCATGAATCGTGCTCCGTTAAATTCAATATGCTTTTAGTGGTACTGGATACGGCCGTTCATGTCAACCCCTGACGATGAAAACGGACCCGACAGACGGAATCTACCGGGTATTCACTTTAGCTAATTGTGCTGGTTTTAGCTTTCGCGACCCGACTAATTGTCTAATTTTGGACTTAAGAAAAGAGTTGCAGAAATAAATAAATATAATTGTTTAAAATGAGTGAAATGTACTGAAGAGGAGGCCTTCTGATTAAAAGGTTTTGATATCATTAAGTTATAAATGCTGTGAATCTATTCCATAATGCTAAAAAGCGAACAGAGATAACAGGTTGTTAACTAACTGTAGGGCGATAGCAATAACAGTTTAATAATACTTAAGTCATCATTAACCTGATGCCAATTGTATATTTGTTTGGTTTATGGTTTCATTCAAATCCTAAAGTCAAACATATCATTCGCGTTCATTAATTTTCGTTTATATAGAGTCTTTATATATTCCGAATTTTAAATAATTCTCTTTCGCTGATCGTATTTGCATGATAAATCATATTTTTCGAGATTATTACCGTACGATGGCAAAGGGAGTGTAGCGTGACAGTGGAGTCAGAAGTGCCAGAAAATAATATTAAACAACCTCAAGCTACTGATGGGATTAAACCGCAGTTACGCACGGTGGATCTTAATCTTCTGACGGTGTTTGATGCTGTCATGCAGGAACAGAATATCACCCGCGCGGCCCAAACGCTGGGGATGTCGCAACCTGCCGTGAGTAATGCCGTTGCCAGACTTAAGGTCATGTTTAACGACGAATTATTTGTTCGCTACGGGAGAGGGATCCAGCCTACGGCGCGCGCATTCCAGCTGTTTGGCTCCATCCGCCAGGCGTTGCAACTGGTCCAGAACGAGCTGCCGGGCTCGGGCTTTGAACCCTTAAGCAGCGAGCGCGTATTCCATCTTTGCGTCTGTAGCCCACTGGATAATTATTTAACGTCGATTATTTATAATAAAGTTGAAGAGATCGCACCCAATATCAATCTTGTTTTTAAATCATCCCTGAATCAAAACACCGAACATCAGTTACGCTATCAGGAAATCGAATTCGTTCTGGGATATGAAGAGTTTCGTCGTCCAGAATTTTCCTGCGTGCCGCTGTTTAAAGATGAAATGGTTCTGGTCGCCAGTAAAAAGCATCCGCGCCTGAATTCTCCGCTGCGAGAAAGCGATGTTTATAACGAGCAACACGCCGTTGTAGCACTCGACAGATATGCGTCCTTTAGCCTGCCGTGGTATGACACTGCGGATAAACAGGCGAGCGTGGCTTATCAGGGCATGGCCATGGTCAGCGTATTAAACGTGGTCTCCCAGACGCAGCTGGTGGCGATTGCGCCGCGCTGGCTGGCAGAAGAGTTTTCTGACCCTTTAAATCTGCAAATTTTGCCTCTGCCGCTCAAGTTAAATAGCCGTACCTGTTATCTTTCATGGCATGAAGCGGCGGGCCGGGATAAAGGACATCAGTGGATGGAAGAGCTGCTGGTTGGCATCTGTCGCCGGTAAACGCATCAGGGTAAATCGCATCGGTTCATGTGATTTATCCTGAGTTCTTTTAGATAATTGCTATTTTGTTCTGTGGTATTTTTTTCGGGCTGCTCTGCGGCACGCAAAAATAGATGATTTCCTGCATTGTCGCGCTTTTCAGCGATGATTTATCACCCCATCCTCTATTCCCAGAGGAATTAACCATATCTTCTGTTAACGGCTGCTTTTTCTGCTTTACGCGCCGTTTATCTCCCCAGGTTTGCTAATTGCCTGCCTCATAACGAGCGGTTAAGGTAAAGAACACTCTGCAATATATAAGATTGGTTTATCCCAATCGTAAGACGGTGCGGAAATGAATTCGGCAGTCCGTCTATAACAAAATGCCTGGAGGCAAAGCATGGAGATGTTGTCTGGCGCGGAAATGGTCGTTCGGTCGCTGATCGATCAGGGCGTAAAGCAAGTGTTCGGCTACCCTGGCGGTGCGGTCCTCGATATTTATGATGCGCTGCATACGGTAGGGGGCATTGACCATGTTCTGGTACGTCACGAGCAGGCGGCGGTGCACATGGCTGACGGCCTGGCGCGTGCGACGGGTGAAGTGGGCGTGGTGTTAGTCACGTCCGGCCCCGGCGCGACAAACGCCATTACCGGCATTGCGACGGCCTACATGGACTCTATCCCGCTGGTGATCCTCTCCGGGCAGGTAGCAACCTCACTGATTGGCTACGATGCGTTTCAGGAGTGCGACATGGTCGGGATTTCGCGTCCCGTTGTGAAGCACAGCTTCCTGGTCAAGCAAACAGAAGACATTCCCGGCGTACTGAAAAAAGCCTTCTGGCTGGCGGCGAGCGGACGTCCCGGACCGGTGGTGGTCGATCTGCCTAAAGATATCCTGAACCCGGCAAACAAGCTGCCCTATGTCTGGCCGGAGTCGGTCAGCATGCGCTCTTATAACCCAACAACGCAGGGGCATAAAGGCCAGATCAAGCGAGCGTTGCAAACGCTGCTGGCAGCCAAAAAACCGGTGGTCTATGTTGGTGGCGGGGCGATCAACTCCGCCTGCGAAGTTCAGCTTCGTGAACTGATTGAAAAGCTTAACCTTCCCGTTGCGTCATCACTGATGGGGCTGGGGGCGTTTCCTGCCACCCATCGTCAGGCGCTGGGGATGCTGGGTATGCACGGTACCTATGAAGCCAACATGACGATGCATCATTCCGATGTCATCTTTGCCGTTGGCGTGCGCTTTGACGATCGCACCACCAACAACCTGGCGAAGTATTGCCCGAACGCCACCGTGCTGCACATTGATATCGATCCAACGTCAATTTCAAAAACGGTGTCGGCTGATGTGCCGATCGTCGGCGATGCCCGTCAGGTTCTGGAGCAAATGCTGGACCTGCTGGCCCAGGAGAGTGCAACCCAGCCGCTGGATGAGATCCGCGACTGGTGGCAGCAGATTGAACAGTGGCGCGCGCGTCAGTGCCTGAAATATGACACGCAGAGTGAAAACATTAAGCCGCAGGCGGTCATTGAAGCGGTGTGGCGACTGACGAAAGGTGAGGCGTACGTGACCTCAGACGTGGGGCAGCACCAGATGTTTGCCGCCCTCTATTACCCGTTTGATAAACCGCGACACTGGATCAACTCCGGTGGTTTAGGAACGATGGGCTTTGGTCTGCCTGCCGCGCTGGGCGTGAAGCTGGCGCTGCCGAATGAAACCGTCGTCTGCGTGACGGGAGATGGCAGTATTCAGATGAACATTCAGGAGCTGTCTACCGCCCTGCAGTATGAACTGCCGGTACTGGTGCTGAACCTGAATAACGGCTATCTCGGTATGGTGAAGCAATGGCAGGATATGATCTACTCTGGCCGTCATTCTCAGTCCTACATGAAATCGCTGCCGGACTTTGTTCGTCTTGCTGAAGCTTACGGCCATGTAGGCATGCGGGTGACCGATCCGGCCGAGCTGGAAACGAAGCTCGCACAGGCGCTTGAGCACGTTAAAAACAACCGCCTCGTCTTTATGGATGTGATTGTTGATGGAACCGAGCACGTTTATCCGATGCATATTCGTGGTGGTGGTATGGATGAAATGTGGTTAAGCAAAACGGAGAGAACCTGATATGCGCCGGATATTATCTGTTTTACTGGAAAACGAGTCTGGCGCACTGTCGCGCGTCATTGGCCTTTTTGCGCAGCGCGGCTATAACATTGAAAGCCTGACTGTCGCCCCGACGGAAGACCCCACGCTGTCGCGCATGACGATCCAAACCGTCGGCGATGCCAAAGTGCTTGAGCAGATTGAGAAACAGCTGCATAAGCTGGTCGATGTACTGCGCGTGAGCGAGCTGGGGCAGGGAGCCTACGTTGAGCGTGAGGTCATGCTGGTGAAAATCCAGGCCAGCGGCTACGGGCGTGATGAGGTCAAACGCAATGCGGATATTTTCCGCGGACAGATTATCGACGTCACGCCTTCTCTTTATACGGTTCAGCTGGTCGGGACAAGCGACAAGCTGGATGCTTTCCTGGCGTCCGTGCGGGACGTCGCAAAAATTGTCGAGGTGGCGAGATCGGGTGTAGTAGGTCTGTCACGCGGCGAGAAAATCATGCGTTAGTTGTCAAAAAGGTTCGCCTCTTTCTGCCCGGTCACCAAAGCCGGGCTTTTTTTTGCGTAATCAGCCGACAACGCAGATAAAAGCGGTTGCCGCGAAGGCTTTTCTGCGTTTAGATGTTAAAAGATTTAACCATAACCTTGACAGGGCCATGGACTCTTTTCTTTTTTTAAGGGGCAATTGTGAAACTGGATGAAATCGCCCGGCTAGCCGGCGTGTCACGAACAACGGCCAGCTATGTGATTAACGGTAAAGCAAAGCAGTACCGTGTCAGCGACAAGACCGTTGAAAAAGTTATGGCGGTCGTTCGTGAGCATAACTACCATCCGAATGCTGTCGCAGCCGGTCTGCGTGCCGGGCGAACCCGCTCTATTGGTCTGGTGATCCCTGACCTGGAAAACACCAGCTATACCCGTATCGCCAACTATCTAGAACGTCAGGCGCGCCAGCGCGGCTATCAACTGCTGATTGCCTGCTCGGAAGACCAGCCCGACAACGAGATGCGCTGCATTGAGCATCTTCTCCAGCGCCAGGTGGATGCCATCATCGTGTCGACCTCCCTGCCGCCAGAGCATCCGTTCTACCAGCGCTGGGCGAACGACCCGTTCCCAATCGTTGCGCTGGATCGTGCGCTCGATCGTGAGCATTTCACCAGCGTCGTGGGTGCGGATCAGGATGATGCAGAAATGCTGGCCGCAGAGCTTAGAACATTCCCCGCTGAAACGGTGCTGTATCTTGGCGCGCTGCCCGAACTCTCCGTGAGCTTCCTGCGTGAGCAGGGGTTCAGAACCGCCTGGAAAGACGATCCGCGCGAGGTTCACTACCTCTATGCCAATAGCTACGAGCGTGAAGCCGCGGCGCAGCTGTTCGAGAAATGGCTGGAAACGCATCCGATGCCTCAGGCGCTGTTCACCACGTCCTTCGCGCTGTTGCAGGGCGTCATGGATGTGACCTTACGCCGTGAAGGTAAACTGCCTTCCGACCTGGCGATTGCCACGTTCGGGGATAACGAGCTGCTCGACTTCCTCCAGTGCCCGGTGCTGGCGGTAGCACAGCGTCACCGCGATGTGGCTGAACGCGTGCTTGAGATTGTGCTGGCAAGCCTGGATGAGCCGCGCAAGCCGAAGCCGGGCCTGACGCGTATCAAACGTAATCTCTACCATCGCGGAATTTTAAGCCGCCAAAAATGAAATGACCGGGGCGGCGAAATCTGCCCCATTTTGCTGCGATAATTCGTGCAGATAATTCCCGGAGAGAAATTAGGATAATTCTTGAGGGATCCTAATCACCTATTTTTCTTAATTCATTCTGGCTTTTAAATTGTACTTTTAAAGAACGTCTGAGCGATTTTAAACGGCATTCTTTGTATTACTTTGTTACAAACCCTCTTCGGTCGATGAATATTCAGACGTTTTTCCTCCTCCTTTGCCAGCTTACGTGGCAACCGCCGCGCTTACCGGGTGCCTGGATGAATCTGGCGCTGTTATCCCCTGAGAATCTGTCATAAAATGCTGCCCGCGTCGCAAACTGACACTTTATATTTATCTGCGATGATATTGAGTGAGCTTTAACGCTAGTGTGCATATTCGGTTTTTTTCTTACAAATATTCATAACGTTAATTTTGCCTCGCCAGTTGTGCAGTTATTAACCAGGACTGTTTATCTCTGTAAATAGAGGGCTTCCGAGTCCTTATAGGGAGAGTCCTGGCTTGACAAGCTTTTCCCTCGCTCCGTAAACTCCTTTAGGTGGGAATTTGTGGGTTAAAGTGGTGAGGAGGGGTGAGACTGGCATGTTCCGTGGAGCTACGTTAGTCAATCTCGACAGCAAAGGGCGTTTATCGGTACCAACCCGATACCGCGATCGGCTGATTGAGAACGCTGCGGGTCAAATGGTTTGCACCATTGACATTAACTCCCCCTGCCTGCTGCTTTACCCCTTGCCTGAATGGGAAATTATTGAGCAAAAGCTGTCGCGACTGTCGAGCATGAACCCGCAGGAACGCCGCGTGCAGCGTTTGTTATTGGGACATGCCAGTGAATGTCAGATGGATAACGCAGGGCGATTACTGATTGCCCCTGTGTTGCGGCAACATGCCGGTCTGACCAAAGAAGTGATGCTGGTCGGGCAGTTCAACAAGTTTGAACTGTGGGATGAAACGACCTGGTATCAACAGGTCAAGGAAGATATCGACGCTGAGCAGTCTGATTCCGCGACATTATCGGAACGGCTGCAGGACTTGTCTCTATAAATATGATGGAAAATTATAAACATAAAACGGTGTTACTGGACGAGGCCGTTAACGGCCTGAATATTCGTCCGGATGGCATCTACATTGATGGCACGTTTGGTCGCGGTGGTCACTCGCGTTTGATTCTCTCCCAGCTTGGAGAGGAAGGACGCCTGCTGGCAATCGATCGCGATCCGCAGGCTATTGCCGTTGCACAGACCATCAATGACCCACGCTTTTCCATCGTGCATGGACCTTTCTCTGCGCTCGCGGATTATGTCGCTGAGCGCGGCCTGACGGGCAAGATCGACGGGATTCTTCTCGATCTTGGCGTCTCTTCACCTCAACTTGATGATGCTGAACGTGGTTTCTCCTTTATGCGTGACGGTCCGCTGGACATGCGGATGGACCCGACGCGCGGTCAGTCTGCCGCTGAGTGGTTACAGACCGCTGACGAAGCCGATATTGCATGGGTCATCAAAACGTTCGGCGAAGAGCGCTTTGGCAAACGTATTGCGCGCGCCATCGTTGAGCGCAATCGCATTGAGCCGATGACCCGCACCAAAGAGTTGGCCGAAGTGATCGCGGCGGCGACACCGGTGAAGGATAAGCACAAACATCCCGCGACCCGTACCTTCCAGGCGGTTCGCATCTGGGTAAACAGTGAACTGGAGGAAATAGAGCTGGCGCTAAAAAGCTCGCTCGACGTGCTGGCCCCGGGTGGGCGGTTATCCATCATCAGCTTCCATTCGCTGGAAGACCGTATTGTGAAACGCTTTATGCGTGAACAAAGCCGCGGTCCTCAGGTGCCAGCGGGGTTGCCGATGACGGAAGAACAACTCAGGAAGCTGGGTGGCCGTCAGTTGCGAGCATTAGGCAAGTTGATGCCGGGCGAAGAAGAAGTGGCAGAGAATCCACGCGCCCGTAGTTCAGTGCTGCGTGTTGCAGAGAGGACGAACGCATGATCGGCAGAGTGACAGAGACCCTAAGCAAAGTTAAGGATTCGTTAGGAAGCAACGAGCGCCATGCCTTGCCTGGCGTGATCGGCGACGATCTTTTGCGGTTTGGGAAACTGCCACTCTGTCTGTTCATTTGCATCATTGTCACGGCAGTTACGGTGGTGACCACCGCCCACCATACACGTTTATTGACTGCGCAACGCGAGCAGATGGTACTGGAACGCGATGCGCTGGATATTGAATGGCGAAATTTGATCCTTGAAGAAAACGCGCTCGGCGATCACAGCCGGGTTGAACGGATCGCAACGGAAAAGCTGCAACTGCAGCATGTTGATCCTTCGCAGGAAAATATCGTAGTACAAAAATAAGGGAAAACGCGACGCATGAAAGCAGCGGCAAAAACGCTAAAACCAAAACGTCAGGAAGAACAGGCCAACTTTGTCAGTTGGCGTTTTGCGTTGCTTTGCGGCTGCATTTTACTGGCGCTGGGTTTCCTGCTGGGACGCGTGGCTTGGCTGCAAATCATCGCCCCTGACATGCTGGTACGCCAGGGCGATATGCGCTCTCTGCGCGTCCAGGAAGTGTCGACATCTCGCGGGATGATCACCGACCGCTCGGGTCGTCCGCTGGCGGTGAGCGTGCCGGTGAAGGCAATCTGGGCCGATCCGAAAGAGCTGCACGACGCTGGCGGTATCACGCTTGATAACCGCTGGAAGGCTCTTGCGGATGCGCTGAAGATGCCGCTGGACCAGTTAGCTTCACGCGTGAATAGCAACCCGAGAGGGCGTTTTATCTATCTGGCGCGTCAGGTGAACCCTGACATGGCGGACTACATCAAAAAATTGAAGCTGCCGGGGATCCACCTGCGTGAAGAATCCCGTCGTTACTATCCATCCGGCGAAGTAACCGCTCACCTCATTGGCTTTACTAACGTTGATAGCCAGGGGATTGAAGGCGTTGAAAAAAGCTTCGATAAATGGCTGACCGGCCAGCCCGGCGAGCGCATTGTGCGTAAAGACCGCTATGGTCGCGTCATTGAGGATATTTCCTCAACGGACAGCCAGGCCGCACACAACCTTGCGCTGAGTATCGATGAGCGCTTACAGGCGCTGGTTTACCGCGAGCTGAACAACGCCGTGGCCTTTAACAAAGCGGAATCGGGCAGCGCCGTGTTAGTGGATGTCAACACGGGGGAAGTGCTGGCGATGGCCAATAGTCCGTCCTACAACCCTAACAATCTTACCGGTACGCAGAAGGATATTATGCGTAACCGTACCATCACCGACGTGTTCGAACCGGGTTCGACCGTTAAGCCGATGGTGGTCATGACGGCACTTCAGCGCGGTATCGTCAATGAAAACACCGTACTGAATACCATTCCTTACCGAATTAACGGCCACGAAATCAAAGACGTGGCGCGCTACAGCGAATTGACCCTGACCGGGGTGTTACAGAAGTCGAGTAACGTCGGTGTTTCAAAGCTGGCGTTAGCGATGCCGTCCTCAGCGTTAGTAGAGACTTACTCACGTTTTGGGCTTGGAAAGGCGACCAATTTGGGGTTGGTCGGAGAACGCAGTGGCTTATATCCTCAAAAACAACGGTGGTCTGACATAGAGAGGGCCACCTTCTCTTTCGGCTACGGGCTAATGGTGACACCGTTACAGTTAGCGCGAGTCTACGCAACGATCGGCAGCTATGGCGTTTATCGTCCGCTGTCGATTACCAAAGTTGATCCACCGGTTCCCGGCGAGCGTATCTTCCCGGAATCGACCGTCCGTACTGTTGTTCATATGATGGAAAGCGTGGCGCTGCCCGGCGGCGGCGGCGTGAAGGCGGCAATCAAAGGTTATCGCATCGCCATCAAGACCGGTACGGCGAAAAAAGTGGGGCCGGACGGCCGCTATATCAACAAATACATTGCCTATACCGCAGGCGTTGCGCCTGCAAGCAATCCGCGTTTTGCGCTGGTGGTCGTAATAAACGATCCACAGGCGGGGAAATACTACGGCGGCGCCGTCTCAGCGCCTGTGTTCGGGGCTATCATGGGCGGCGTGTTACGCACCATGAACATTGAACCGGATGCGCTGGCGACGGGCGAAAAAAGTGAATTTGTAATTAATCAAGGCGAGGGTACAGGTGGCAGATCGTAATTTGCGCGACCTTCTCGCTCCGTGGGTGCCAAATGCACCGGAGCGAGCACTGCGAGAGATGGTACTGGACAGCCGCGTGGCTGCTTCTGGCGATCTTTTTGTGGCGGTGGTCGGTCATCAGGCGGACGGGCGTCGTTATATCCCGCAGGCGATTGCGCAAGGTGTGGCTGCCATTATTGCTGAGGCCAAAGATGAGGCAACCGACGGTGAGATCCGTGAAATGCACGGTGTGCCGGTTATCTATCTCAGCCAGTTGAACGAGCGTCTTTCCGCGCTGGCGGGACGTTTTTATCACGAACCTTCCGACCAGCTGCGCCTGGTTGGCGTGACGGGTACCAACGGTAAAACCACCACCACGCAGCTGATGGCGCAGTGGGCCCAGCTACTGGGTGAAACCGGTGCGGTGATGGGGACCGTGGGTAACGGCCTGCTCGGCAAAGTGAGCCCGACGGAAAACACCACCGGCTCGGCGGTAGACGTACAGCACGTGCTTGCCGGTCTGGCAGGGCAGGGGGCAACCTTTGCTGCAATGGAAGTCTCTTCGCACGGTCTGGTACAGCACCGCGTCGCGGCGCTGAAATTTGCCGCTTCAGTGTTTACCAATCTGAGCCGCGATCATCTTGATTATCATGGTGATATGGAACATTACGAAGCCGCGAAATGGCTGCTGTTCTCTACTCACCACTACGGACAAGCCATCATCAACGCCGACGACGAAGTGGGCCGCCGCTGGCTGGCGAAGCTGCCGGATGCGGTTGCGGTGTCGATGGAAGACCATATC
This sequence comes from Enterobacter asburiae, assembly GCF_024599655.1. Taxonomy (NCBI): domain Bacteria; kingdom Pseudomonadati; phylum Pseudomonadota; class Gammaproteobacteria; order Enterobacterales; family Enterobacteriaceae; genus Enterobacter; species Enterobacter asburiae. Next base: position 4,112,456 of record NZ_CP102247.1, on the reverse strand, counting down.
AATCCGAACTGCCAGGGCCGCTGGCTGAAGGCGGTTGCGGTGAATTACCACGACAGCGGGGCGACAATCCGCTTTGCCTCTTCCTGGGGTGAAGGCGAAATTGAAAGCCGCCTGATGGGCGCCTTTAACGTCAGCAACCTGCTGCTGGCGCTGGCAACGCTGCTGGCGCTGGGTTATCCGATGGCTGACCTGCTGAAAACCTCAGCGCGTCTGCAGCCGGTTTGCGGCCGTATGGAAGTGTTTAGCGCGCCGGGCAAGCCGACCGTTGTGGTTGATTATGCCCACACACCGGATGCACTGGAAAAAGCGCTGGAGGCGGCGCGCCTGCACTGCACAGGGAAGCTCTGGTGCGTGTTTGGCTGCGGCGGCGATCGCGATAAAGGCAAACGCCCGCTGATGGGGGCTATTGCCGAGCAGTTCGCAGATATTCCGGTAGTCACCGATGACAACCCGCGTACGGAAGAGCCGCGTGCCATCATCAATGACATTCTGGCGGGCATGCTGGACGCGGGCCGCGCTCGCGTGGTGGAAGGCCGTGCGGAAGCCGTGACGAACACCATCATGCAGGCGCGGGAGAATGATGTTGTCCTGCTGGCGGGTAAAGGCCATGAAGATTATCAGATCGTTGGCAACCGCCGTCTGGACTACTCGGACCGCGTAACGGCAGCGCGTCTGCTGGGAGTCGTGGCATGATTAGCATCACCTTAAGCCAGGCCGCTGCCATCCTGCAGGGCGACCTGCACGGGCAAGACCTGACGATTGATGCCGTAACGACGGACACCCGCAAAATCACCGCAGGCTGTCTGTTTGTGGCGCTGAAAGGCGAGCGTTTTGACGCGCATGATTTTGCTGAACAGGCCAAAGAGAACGGCGCCGGTGCGCTGCTGGTCAGCCGCAAGCTTGATATCGATCTGCCGCAAATGGTGGTGAAAGATACGCGTCTCGCGTTCGGTGAACTGGCCGCCTGGGTTCGTCAGCAGGTCCCTACGCGCGTTGTCGCCTTGACCGGATCATCAGGCAAGACGTCGGTGAAAGAGATGACGGCGGCGATCCTCAGCCAGTGCGGCAATACGCTTTATACCGCGGGCAACCTCAATAATGACATCGGCGTGCCGATGACATTACTCCGCCTGACCAAAGAACATGAGTTTGCGGTGATCGAGTTAGGAGCAAACCACCAGGGCGAAATCGCCTGGACCGTGAGCCTGACTCGCCCGGAAGCCGCGCTGGTGAATAACCTCGCGGCTGCGCATCTGGAAGGCTTTGGCTCGCTGGAAGGCGTAGCGAAAGCCAAAGGTGAGATTTACACCGGTCTACCGGATGACGGTATCGCCATCCTGAACGCCGACAACAACGACTGGCTGAACTGGCAGAGCATCATTGGTTCGCGCAAAACCTGGCGTTTCTCGCCGAATGCGGCAAACAGTGATTTTACCGCGACCAATATCCATGTGACGTCGCACGGCACGGAGTTCACCCTCACCACCCCAACGGGTGGCGTCGATGTGCTGCTGCCACTGCCGGGTCGCCATAACATCGCCAATGCGCTTGCGGCGGCGGCGCTGTCGACGGCGGTGGGCGCGTCGCATGAAGCGATTAAAACCGGGCTGGCGAACCTGAAAGCCGTACCGGGACGCCTGTTCCCGATTCAGCTTTCGGAAAACAAGCTGCTGCTGGATGACTCCTACAACGCGAACGTTGGCTCGATGACGGCGGCGGTGCAGGTGTTATCTGAAATGCCGGGCTATCGCATCATGGTGGTTGGCGATATGGCCGAGCTGGGCGACGAAAGCGAAGCCTGCCATACCCAGGTCGGTGAAGCGGCGAAAGCGGCGGGGCTGGACTGCGTGCTGAGCGCAGGAAAACTGAGCCAGGCAATTAGCCATGCCAGCGGCGTTGGCGAGCATTTTGCTGACAAAACCGCGTTGATAGAGCGCCTTAAGGCGCTGATGACAGAAAAACAAATTGTGACTGTGTTAGTGAAAGGTTCACGTAGTGCCGCCATGGAAGAGGTTGTGCACGCATTACAGGAGAACGGGACATGTTAGTTTGGCTGGCCGAACATTTGGTCAAATATTATTCAGGCTTTAACGTCTTTTCCTATCTGACGTTTCGCGCCATCGTCAGCCTGCTGACTGCGCTGTTCATCTCGCTGTGGATGGGCCCGCGCATGATTGCCCGTCTGCAAAAACTCTCTTTCGGCCAGGTTGTACGTAACGACGGTCCGGAATCGCACTTCAGCAAGCGCGGCACGCCGACCATGGGCGGGATCATGATCCTGACCGCCATCGTCGTTTCCGTACTGCTGTGGGCGTATCCCTCCAACCCGTACGTCTGGTGCGTTCTGACGGTACTGGTGGGTTACGGGATCATCGGTTTTGTGGATGATTACCGCAAAGTCGTTCGCAAAGATACTAAGGGCCTGATCGCGCGCTGGAAATATTTCTGGATGTCGGTGATCGCGCTGGGCGTGGCCTTCGCGCTGTATCTGGCCGGGAAAGATACGCCAGCCACCGAGCTGGTCGTGCCGTTCTTTAAGGACGTGATGCCACAGCTGGGGCTGTTCTACATCCTGCTGGCCTACTTTGTGATTGTTGGTACCGGCAATGCCGTTAACCTGACCGACGGTCTGGATGGCCTGGCCATTATGCCAACCGTCTTTGTGGCCGCCGGTTTTGCGCTGGTGGCATGGGCGACCGGTAACATGAACTTTGCGAACTACCTGCACATCCCTTATCTGCGCCACGCGGGTGAACTGGTGATCGTCTGTACGGCGATTGTCGGTGCGGGGCTCGGATTCCTGTGGTTCAACACCTATCCGGCGCAGGTCTTTATGGGTGACGTCGGTTCTCTGGCTTTGGGCGGTGCGCTTGGCATTATCGCCGTACTGCTGCGTCAGGAGTTCCTGCTGGTGATCATGGGCGGCGTGTTTGTGGTTGAAACCCTGTCGGTGATTTTGCAGGTCGGTTCCTTCAAGCTGCGCGGTCAGCGCATCTTCCGTATGGCGCCGATCCACCACCACTATGAACTGAAAGGCTGGCCGGAGCCGCGCGTGATTGTGCGCTTCTGGATTATTTCGCTGATGCTGGTGCTGATTGGCCTGGCAACGCTGAAGGTACGTTAATCATGGCAGATTACCAGGGCAAAAAAGTCGTTATCATCGGGTTGGGCCTCACGGGGCTCTCCTGCGTGGACTTTTTCCTCGCACGCGGCGTGACGCCACGCGTGATGGATACGCGTGTCTCTCCGCCGGGTCTGGACAAACTGCCGGAACAGGTTGAACGCCACCTTGGTGGTCTGAATGATGACTGGCTGCTGGCAGCCGATCTGATTGTCGCCAGCCCAGGTATGGCGCTGGCGCACCCTTCGCTGAGCGCTGCCGCGGATGCGGGCGTTGAGATTGTCGGCGATATCGAGCTGTTCTGCCGGGAAGCGCAGGCGCCCGTTATCGCCATTACCGGTTCTAATGGTAAAAGCACCGTCACTACCCTCGTGGGTGAAATGGCGAAAGCGGCGGGCATGAACGTCGGCGTTGGCGGTAACATTGGTTTACCCGCTCTGATGCTGCTGGATAAAGGCTGCGAACTGTATGTTCTCGAGCTTTCCAGCTTCCAGCTGGAAACGACCTCCAGCCTGCACGCTGCGGCTGCGACGATCCTCAACGTGACTGAAGATCATATGGACAGGTATCCATTTGGCCTGCAGCAGTATCGTGCTGCCAAGCTGCGCGTTTATGAAAATGCCAAAGTCTGCGTTGTAAACGCCGATGACGCGCTGACCATGCCCGTACGCGGTGCAGACGATCGCTGTATCAGCTTCGGTATCACGATGGGGGATTACCACCTGAACCGCCAGTTGGGCGAAACCTGGCTGCGCGTGAAGGGTGAGAAAGTGCTGAACGTGAAAGAGATGAAGCTCACTGGTCAGCACAACTATACCAATGCCCTGGCGGCGCTGGCGCTGGCGGATGCAGTAGGGCTGCCGCGCTCCTCCAGCCTGAAAGCGTTAACCACGTTTTCTGGCCTGGCACACCGCTTCCAGCTGGCGCTGGAGCACAACGGCGTACGCTGGATCAACGACTCCAAAGCCACCAACGTGGGAAGCACGGAGGCCGCGCTGAACGGCCTGCATGTTGACGGCACGCTGCATTTGCTGCTGGGCGGCGACGGTAAATCAGCTGATTTCTCCTCACTGAAGCCATATCTCTCTGGAGATAACGTCCGTCTGTACTGCTTCGGCCGTGACGGCAGCGAGCTGGCTGAACTGCGCCCTGAGGTTGCCGAGCAAACCGAAACCATGGAACAGGCGATGCGGCTGATTGCTCCTCGCGTGAAGCCAGGCGATATGGTGCTGCTCTCTCCGGCCTGTGCCAGCCTCGATCAATTCAAGAATTTCGAACAGCGTGGTGATGTCTTTACCCGTCTGGCGAAGGAGTTAGGCTAATGCGTTTATCTCTCCCTCGCCTGAAAATGCCGCGCCTGCCAGGATTTGGGATCCTGGCATGGGTGTTTGCGGCGCTCAAAGGCTGGGTGATGGGCTCTCGTCAAAAAGATAACGACAGCCTGGTCATGTACGATCGCACGCTGTTCTGGCTCACGATGGGGCTGGCGGCGGTCGGTTTCATTATGGTGACATCAGCCTCAATGCCTGTCGGCCAGCGTCTGGCGAACGATCCTTTCCTGTTTGCCAAGCGTGATGGTCTTTACATCATCCTGGCGTTCTGCCTGGCGCTGGTGACCCTGCGTCTGCCGATGGAGTTCTGGCAGCGGCACAGTACGGCGATGCTGATCGCCTCGATTATTATGCTGCTGATCGTACTGGTGGTGGGGAGCTCTGTTAACGGGGCATCGCGCTGGATCGCCTTTGGCCCGCTGCGTATTCAGCCTGCGGAATTTACCAAGCTCTCCCTGTTCTGCTACCTGGCGAACTACCTGGTGCGTAAGGTAGACGAAGTGCGTAACAACCTGCGCGGCTTCTTAAAACCGATGGGCGTGATTCTGGTGCTGGCGGTATTACTGCTGGCGCAGCCTGACCTCGGTACCGTTGTCGTGCTGTTCGTTACCACTCTGGCGATGCTGTTCCTGGCGGGCGCGAAGCTGTGGCAGTTCATCGCTATCATCGGGATGGGGATTTCGGCGGTTGTGCTGCTGATCCTCGCCGAGCCTTACCGTATTCGCCGTGTGACCTCGTTCTGGAACCCGTGGGAAGATCCGTTCGGCAGCGGTTATCAGCTGACACAGTCGCTGATGGCCTTTGGTCGCGGTGAAGTCTGGGGACAGGGGCTGGGTAACTCGGTACAGAAACTGGAGTATTTACCGGAAGCGCACACTGACTTCATCTTCTCCATTATTGCGGAAGAACTGGGTTATATCGGTGTGGTCTTAGCGCTATTAATGGTATTCTTCGTCGCTTTCCGCGCCATGTCCATCGGCCGGAAAGCGCTGGAGATCGATCACCGCTTCTCAGGATTCTTAGCCTGTTCAATTGGTATCTGGTTTAGCTTCCAGGCATTGGTTAACGTCGGGGCCGCAGCGGGTATGCTGCCGACCAAAGGTCTGACGTTGCCGTTGATCAGTTATGGTGGTTCGAGTCTGTTGATTATGTCGACGGCCATCATGTTTTTGTTGCGCATAGATTATGAAACGCGTCTGGAAAAAGCCCAGGCGTTTACACGAGGTTCACGATGAATCAACCGAAGCGGTTAATGGTGATGGCAGGCGGTACCGGCGGACACGTGTTCCCGGGACTGGCGGTTGCGCACCATTTAATGGATCAGGGCTGGCAGGTACGCTGGCTGGGAACCGCAGACCGCATGGAAGCCGATCTGGTACCGAAGCACGGTATCGAGATCGACTTTATTCGTATTTCCGGCCTTCGGGGCAAAGGCCTCAAGGCAATGCTGCTGGCACCGGTGCGTATTTTTAACGCCTGGCGTCAGGCTCGCACCATCATGAAGCGCTTTAAGCCCGATGTGGTGCTGGGCATGGGCGGCTATGTCTCGGGTCCTGGCGGGCTGGCGGCGTGGTCGTTAGGTATTCCCGTTGTGCTGCATGAGCAGAACGGTATTGCCGGTCTGACCAACAAATGGCTGGCGAAAATCGCCACTAAAGTTATGCAGGCGTTTCCCGGCGCGTTTCCGAAAGCGGACGTGGTAGGTAACCCGGTGCGTGTGGACGTGCTGGCGCTGCCGCTGCCGGACGCTCGCCTGACGGGCCGTGAAGGGCCTGTTCGTGTACTGGTCGTCGGCGGCTCCCAGGGCGCGCGCATCTTAAACCAGACGATGCCGCAGGTTGCCGCAAAGCTCGGGGATACCGTGACGATCTGGCACCAGAGCGGAAAAGGCGCTCAGCAGACCGTTGAGCAGGCTTATGCAGATGAAGGTCAGCCGCAGCATAAAGTCACAGAGTTTATCGACGACATGGCGGCAGCGTATGCCTGGGCCGATGTCGTGGTCTGTCGTTCAGGCGCGCTGACGGTGAGCGAGATCGCCGCCGCCGGTCTGCCGGCCCTGTTTGTGCCGTTCCAGCACAAAGACAGACAGCAGTACTGGAATGCGCTGCCGCTTGAGAAAGCCGGTGCCGCGAAGATATTTGAGCAGCCACAATTTACCGCCGACGCGGTCGCCACCACCCTGGCGGGCTGGAACAGAGACGCACTGCTGGAGATGGCGCAACGCGCGCGCGCGGCCGCTATCCCTGATGCGACGGAACGGGTGGCAAAAGAAGTGAGCCTGGCAGCCCAGGCTTAACCCTCGCAGCGCGTGAAGCGCGGCACGAATTTTAAGTAGTCGATGGCGTTTAGAGAATGAATACACAACAACTGGCAAAACTGCGTTCAATCGTGCCCGAGATGCGTCGCGTCCGGCACATTCACTTTGTTGGCATCGGTGGTGCTGGCATGGGCGGTATTGCCGAAGTGTTAGCTAACGAAGGCTATCAGATCAGCGGGTCTGACCTGGCGCCAAACCCTGTTACGCAGCAGCTGGCGTCGCTTGGGGCGACTATCTATTTCAACCATCGTCCGGAAAACGTGCGCGATGCGAGCGTGGTGGTGGTCTCCAGCGCCATCTCCTCTGACAACCCGGAAATCGTTGCCGCGCACGAAGCGCGCATTCCGGTGATCCGCCGTGCAGAAATGCTGGCGGAACTGATGCGTTTCCGTCACGGCATCGCCATTGCCGGGACCCACGGTAAAACCACGACCACGGCGATGGTCTCCAGTATTTATGCGGAAGCGGGCCTTGACCCGACGTTCGTCAACGGCGGTCTGGTCAAAGCCGCAGGCGTACATGCGCGTCTGGGCCACAGCCGTTATCTGATTGCCGAAGCGGATGAGAGCGACGCGTCGTTCCTGCACCTGCAGCCGATGGTGGCGATTGTCACTAACATCGAAGCTGACCATATGGATACCTACCAGGGTGACTTCGAGAACTTAAAGCAAACCTTCATCAACTTCCTGCACAACCTGCCGTTCTATGGACGCGCGGTGATGTGCGTAGACGATCCGGTGATCCGCGAGCTGCTGCCGCGCGTGGGTCGTCAAATCACCACTTACGGCTTCAGCGAAGACGCTGACGTCCGCGTGGAAGAGTACAAACAGATTGGTGCGCAGGGGCATTTCACGCTGGCGCGTCAGGACAAAGAGCTGCTGCACGTCACGCTGAATGCGCCAGGGCGCCATAATGCCCTCAATGCCGCAGCGGCAGTGGCCGTCGCGACGGAAGAAGGCATTGATGATGATGCGATTCTGCGCGCGCTGGAAAGCTTCCAGGGCACCGGCCGTCGCTTCGACTTCCTCGGTGAATTCCCGCTGGACGCCGTGAACGGTAAAGCTGGCACAGCGATGCTGGTGGACGACTACGGCCACCATCCGACCGAAGTGGACGCCACCATTAAAGCCGCGCGTGCAGGCTGGCCTGACAAAAATCTGGTGATGGTCTTCCAGCCGCACCGCTTCACGCGTACGCGCGATCTGTACGACGATTTTGCCAGCGTTCTGTCACAGGTCGACACCCTGCTAATGCTGGATGTGTACGCCGCAGGCGAGACGCCGATTCCTGGGGCCGACAGCCGTTCTCTGTGCCGTACCATCCGTGGGCGCGGGAAAGTTGACCCTATTCTGGTTTCTGATCCTGCACAGGTGGCGGAAATTCTGGCACCGGTCCTGACTGGTAACGATCTGATTCTGATTCAGGGTGCGGGAAATATCGGCAAAATCGCCCGTACCTTAGCTGAAATCAAACTGAAGCCGCAAACCCAGGAGGATGAGCATCATGGCTGATAAGATTGCTGTCCTGTCTGGCGGCACCTCCGCCGAGCGCGAGGTTTCCCTGAATTCCGGCGCGGCCGTGCTGGCTGGCCTGCGTGAAGGTGGCGTCAATGCGCACCTGGTTGACCCAAAAGAGGTCGACGTGACGCAATTGAAAGCCATGGGCTTCGATAAAGTCTTTATCGCTTTGCATGGTCGTGGCGGTGAAGACGGCACCCTGCAGGGGCTTCTGGATTTGATCGGCATGCCGTACACCGGCAGCGGCGTGATGGCCTCCGCTATCTCTATGGATAAACTGCGCAGCAAACTTCTGTGGCAGGGTGCGGGGTTGCCCGTTGCGCCATGGGTTGCGCTGACGCGTCGCGAATTTGAATTGGGCCTGCCGGATAGCGTTAATGCACGCATTGCTGAACTGGGCTTACCGGTTATTGTAAAGCCCAGCCGGGAAGGCTCCAGCGTGGGAATGTCCAAAGTCGACAAAGCTGAAGATCTTTCTTCCGCTTTAGCACTGGCATTTCAACATGATGAAGAAGTTCTGATTGAAAAATGGCTCAGCGGGCCGGAATTTACCGTCGCGATGCTTGGCGAAGAAATTTTACCGTCAATCCGTATCCAACCGGCCGGAACCTTCTATGATTATGAGGCGAAGTATCTCTCTGATGAGACGCAATATTTCTGCCCTTGTGGTCTTGAAGCTGAGCGTGAAGCAGATTTACAGTCCCTGGTGCTTAAAGCCTGGTATGTTCTGGGTTGCCGCGGCTGGGGACGCATCGACGTAATGCAGGACAGTGATGGACAATTTTATCTGCTGGAAGCCAATACCTCTCCGGGAATGACCAGCCACAGCCTTGTGCCGATGGCCGCGCGTCAGGCGGGGATGAGCTTCTCGCAGTTAGTCGTACGCATTCTGGACCAGGCGGGCTGATATGTCTCAGGCTGCATTGAACACGCGCAACCGCGATGACGAGGACGAATACACCTCTTCACGCCGCAGTAATGGAACGCGTCTTGCAGGCATCATTTTCCTGCTCGGGGTGCTGTGCACCGTGTTTATCAGCGGCTGGATGGTCCTGGGCTGGATGGAAGATGCGCAGCGGTTGCCGCTTTCTAAGCTGGTGGTCACCGGTGAGCGTCACTACACGCGTAACGACGATATTCGTCAGTCAATACTGGCGCTGGGCTCGCCTGGCACCTTTATGACGCAGGACGTCAACATTATCCAGAGTCAGATAGAGCGTCTGCCATGGATAAAACAGGCGAGCGTAAGAAAGCAATGGCCTGATGAATTGAAGATTCATCTGGTTGAATATGTGCCCATTGCGCGTTGGAATGATCAGCACATGGTTGACGTAGACGGAAATTCCTTCAGCGTCCCGGCCGATCGTGTCAACAAGCAAAATTTACCGATGTTGTATGGCCCTGAAGGCAGCGAAAACGAAGTGTTACAGGGTTTTCGCGAAATGGGTCAGGTGCTGGCGAAGGACAGGTTTACGTTAAAAGATGCAGCCATGACGGCGCGCCGTTCCTGGCAGCTGACGTTAACGAACGGCATTAAGCTCAACCTGGGACGCGGAGACACAATGAAGCGTCTGGCGCGTTTTGTCGAACTTTACCCGGTTTTACAGCAGCAGGCACAGACTGACGGCAAACGGATAAGCTACGTTGATTTGCGCTATGACTCAGGCGCAGCAGTCGGTTGGGTACCGGCTCCGGTCGAGGAACCTAATCAGCAACAGAATCAGGCACAGGTACAGGCAGAACAACAATGATCAAGGCGACGGACAGAAAACTGGTAGTTGGACTGGAGATTGGCACCGCGAAGGTTGCCGCTTTAGTAGGGGAAGTTCTGCCCGACGGTATGGTCAATATCATTGGCGTAGGCAGTTGCCCGTCCCGTGGTATGGATAAAGGTGGGGTAAACGATCTTGAATCGGTGGTGAAATGCGTTCAGCGCGCCATCGATCAGGCTGAATTGATGGCAGATTGCCAGATTTCTTCTGTCTATCTGGCCCTTTCTGGTAAGCACATTAGCTGCCAGAACGAAATTGGTATGGTGCCGATTTCCGAAGAAGAAGTGACGCAGGAAGACGTTGAAAACGTCGTGCACACGGCGAAATCCGTGCGTGTCCGCGACGAACATCGCGTGCTGCATGTCATTCCGCAGGAATATGCGATTGACTACCAGGAAGGGATAAAGAACCCGGTCGGTCTTTCTGGCGTACGTATGCAGGCAAAAGTGCACCTGATCACATGTCACAACGATATGGCGAAGAACATTGTAAAAGCCGTTGAACGTTGTGGCCTGAAAGTTGACCAACTTATTTTCGCGGGTCTGGCGGCAAGTTATTCCGTGCTGACCGAAGATGAACGTGAACTGGGTGTCTGTGTGGTCGATATTGGTGGTGGTACAATGGATATCGCCGTGTATACCGGCGGTGCGTTACGCCACACCAAAGTGATCCCTTATGCCGGGAACGTGGTGACCAGCGATATTGCTTACGCTTTTGGTACGCCGCCGAGCGATGCAGAAGCGATTAAAGTGCGCCACGGCTGTGCGCTGGGGTCTATCGTTGGCAAAGATGAGAGCGTTGAAGTGCCGAGCGTCGGTGGTCGTCCACCGCGTAGCCTGCAGCGCCAGACGTTGGCAGAGGTGATTGAGCCGCGCTATACCGAGCTGCTCAACCTGGTCAACGAAGAAATTTTACAGTTACAGGAACAGCTTCGTCAGCAGGGCGTTAAACATCATCTTGCGGCGGGGATTGTATTAACCGGCGGTGCAGCGCAAATTGAAGGTCTTGCGGCCTGTGCTCAGCGCGTGTTCCATACGCAGGTGCGTATTGGTGCGCCGCTGAATATCACCGGTTTAACGGATTATGCTCAGGAGCCGTATTATTCAACGGCTGTGGGCCTGCTCCACTACGGGAAGGAATCTCATCTCAGTGGTGAAGCAGAAGTGGAAAAACGCGTCTCAGTGGGGTCGTGGGTCAAACGACTGAACAACTGGTTGCGAAAAGAGTTTTAATTTTTTTAAGAGACCGGAGAGAATTAGCGGTCTCGGGCGACAGGCACAACGGAGAGAGAAATTATGTTTGAACCTATGGAACTGACCAACGACGCGGTGATTAAAGTCATCGGCGTCGGTGGCGGCGGCGGTAACGCCGTAGAGCATATGGTGCGTGAACGCATTGAAGGTGTTGAATTCTTCGCAGTTAACACCGATGCACAGGCACTGCGTAAGACGGCTGTAGGCCAGACTATCCAGATCGGCGGTGGTATCACCAAAGGGCTGGGAGCAGGGGCTAACCCGGAAGTGGGTCGCAATGCGGCTGAAGAAGATCGTGAAGCGCTGCGCGCTGCACTGGAAGGTGCGGACATGGTCTTCATCGCAGCAGGTATGGGTGGCGGTACCGGTACCGGCGCAGCACCTGTTGTGGCTGAAGTGGCAAAAGATTTAGGTATCCTGACCGTTGCTGTCGTGACCAAGCCTTTCAACTTTGAAGGCAAGAAGCGTATGGCGTTCGCGGAGCAGGGTATCACCGAGCTGTCCAAGCATGTGGACTCGCTGATCACCATCCCGAACGACAAGCTGTTGAAAGTTCTGGGTCGCGGTATCTCCCTGCTGGACGCATTCGGTGCAGCAAACGACGTGCTGAAAGGCGCTGTTCAGGGTATCGCTGAACTGATTACCCGTCCTGGCCTGATGAACGTTGACTTTGCAGACGTTCGCACCGTGATGTCCGAAATGGGCTACGCGATGATGGGCTCTGGCGTGGCGAGCGGTGAAGACCGTGCAGAAGAAGCGGCTGAAATGGCTATCTCTTCTCCACTGCTGGAAGATATCGATCTGTCTGGTGCGCGCGGCGTGCTGGTCAACATTACCGCTGGCTTTGACCTGCGTCTGGATGAGTTCGAAACCGTGGGTAACACCATCCGTGCGTTCGCCTCTGACAACGCTACCGTGGTAATCGGTACTTCCCTTGACCCTGAAATGAACGACGAGCTGCGTGTGACGGTTGTTGCGACCGGTATCGGTATGGACAAACGTCCTGAGATCACCTTAGTGACCAACAAGCAGACTCAGCAACCGGTAATGGACCGTTACCAGCAGCACGGTATGTCTCCTCTGACTCAGGAGCAGAAACCGGCCGCAAAAGTGGTGAACGACCCAACGCCGCAAACGGCGAAAGAGCCAGATTATCTGGATATCCCGGCGTTCCTGCGTAAGCAAGCTGACTAAGAATTGGCTGGAATTAGGGGATTTGCGCTCTTTGTGCTAAACTGGCCCACCGTTAGTGATATACACTCTCGGTTGGATAGTTAATTTGGCGAGATTATACGATGATCAAACAAAGGACACTTAAACGTATCGTTCAGGCGACGGGTGTCGGTTTACATACCGGCAAGAAAGTCACGCTGACGTTACGCCCTGCGCCGGCCAATACCGGGGTCATCTATCGTCGCACCGACTTGAATCCACCGGTAGATTTTCCGGCCGATGCCAAATCTGTGCGTGATACTATGCTCTGTACTTGTCTGGTGAACGAGCATGACGTGCGGATTTCTACCGTAGAGCACCTGAACGCCGCCCTGGCGGGTCTGGGTATCGACAACATTATTGTTGAAGTCGATGCGCCAGAAATCCCGATTATGGATGGCAGTGCTGCACCGTTCGTCTATCTGTTGCTGGATGCCGGCATCGAAGAACTGAACTGCGCGAAGAAATTTGTACGCATCAAAGAGACCGTTCGCGTCGAAGATGGCGACAAGTGGGCTGAATTCAAACCGTACAATGGTTTCTCGTTGGACTTTACCATCGACTTTAACCATCCGGCGATTGACTCCAGCACCCAACGCTATGCGATGAACTTCTCTGCCGATGCGTTTATGCGCCAGATCAGCCGAGCCCGTACATTTGGCTTCATGCGTGATATCGAATATCTGCAGTCCCGCGGCCTGTGCCTGGGCGGCAGCTTCGATTGTGCCATCGTTGTTGACGATTATCGCGTACTGAACGAAGACGGCCTGCGTTTCGAAGATGAATTCGTTCGTCACAAAATGCTGGATGCGATCGGCGACCTGTTCATGTGTGGTCACAACATCATTGGTGCATTTACCGCGTTCAAATCCGGTCATGCGCTGAACAACAAACTGTTGCAGGCCGTCCTGGCAAAACAGGAAGCCTGGGAATATGTGACCTTCGAAGACGAAGCTGAACTGCCGCTGGCTTTCAAAGCACCAAGCATGGTTCTGGCGTAACGGTTCAAACCGTTTCGTAAAAAAATCGACTGGTTAACCTGGTACTCTCTCCGACCAGGAAGACCAGTCGTTTTTATTTTTACCCTTCTTCGTTTGCCCCAGCGTTATCTCTCGTTTGTCTTACGCAGAAAATGTGTGCGTTAGCTGCATTCTTGACCGTTTTTCCCCGCGGCGGCACCTCATTCCTGCTGATGTATATTGGCATTAGTGGTACTATCTGGGCGCTAAAAAGAATAACTGACTCAGCCTCTGCAAGGCTGGCTTATTGGGTGGAGCAGGTGAGCGGAATACTGACGCGCTGGCGACAATTTGGCAGACGTTACTTCTGGCCGCATCTCTTATTAGGGATGGTCGCGGCGAGTTTCGGCTTGCCTGCGCTCTGCAACAGTGCCGAAGCAGCGACGCCCGCAAAAACCTCTACCACCAAACACGATCTCAACACGCGGGTTAACTTTACTAATCTCGCGTGGCTTGAAGCCAACCGCCGCCCAAACTTCTCTGTCGATTACTGGCATCAGCACGCTATCCGCACGGTTATCCGCCATCTGTCCTTCGCGATGGCGCCGCAGGCCATGCCTGTTGCGGAAGAGACGCTGCCGGTGCAGGCTCAGCATCTTGCCCTGCTGGACACGCTCAACGCGCTGCTCACGCAGGACAGCCAGCCGCCGGTCATGGTTCGCCAGACGACACAGCGTGCGTTGGTTTCACCGGTTTCATTCTCTGTTTCCACCTGGATTAGCCAGGCCCACGGCATTCGCGCCGGGCCGCTGCGCCTCAGCTAAATTAACTTTTTCAATACCTTAATTTATCTGCCCACACTGGGGCGTTTGAGAATTTATTATGCTAATCAAATTGTTAACTAAAGTTTTTGGTAGTCGTAACGATCGTACCCTGCGCCGTATGCGTAAAGCTGTTGCCGTCATCAACGGTATGGAACCTGCGATGGAGAAGCTCTCTGATGACGAGCTCAAAGCGAAAACGGCGGAATTCCGCGCGCGTCTGGAAAAAGGTGAAACCTTAGAAAGCCTGATCCCGGAAGCGTTTGCTGTCGTGCGTGAAGCAAGTAAGCGCGTATTCGGCATGCGTCACTTCGACGTTCAGCTGCTTGGTGGTATGGTGCTTAACGAGCGCTGCATCGCGGAAATGCGTACCGGTGAAGGTAAAACCCTGACCGCAACGCTGCCGGCTTACCTGAACGCGCTGACCGGTAAAGGCGTTCACGTGGTTACCGTCAACGACTATCTGGCGCAGCGTGACGCCGAAAACAACCGTCCACTGTTTGAATTCCTCGGTATGACCGTCGGCATCAACATGTCCGGCCTGCCTGCGCCAGCCAAGCGCGAAGCGTATAACGCGGACATCACCTACGGCACCAACAACGAATACGGCTTCGACTACCTGCGTGACAACATGGCGTTCAGCCCGGAAGAGCGCGTACAGCGTAAACTGCACTATGCGCTGGTGGATGAGGTGGACTCCATCCTGATCGATGAAGCGCGTACCCCGCTGATCATCTCCGGCCCGGCTGAAGACAGCTCCGAGATGTACCGTAAAGTCGACAAAATCATTCCACACCTGCTGCGTCAGGAGAAAGAGGACTCGGATACCTTCCAGGGTGAAGGCCACTTCTCCGTTGATGAAAAAGCGCGCCAGGTGAACCTGACCGAACGCGGTCTGGTGAAAATTGAAGAGCTGCTGGTCGCTGAAGGCATCATGGAAGAGGGCGAGTCCCTGTACTCCCCAAGCAACATCATGCTGATGCACCACGTGACCGCTGCACTGCGCGCCCACGCGCTGTTCACCCGCGACGTCGATTACATCGTAAAAGACGGCGAAGTGATTATCGTCGATGAACACACCGGGCGTACCATGCAGGGACGTCGCTGGTCTGACGGTCTGCACCAGGCTGTAGAAGCCAAAGAAGGTGTAGATATTCAGAATGAAAACCAGACGCTGGCGTCTATCACCTTCCAGAACTACTTCCGTCTGTACGAGAAGCTGGCGGGCATGACCGGTACTGCTGATACCGAAGCGTTTGAATTCAGCTCTATCTACAAGCTGGATACCGTGGTTGTTCCAACCAACCGTCCGATGATCCGTAAGGATATGCCGGACCTGGTGTACATGACCGAAGCAGAAAAAATTCAGGCAATCATCGAAGATATTCGCGATCGTACTGCCAATGGCCAGCCGGTTCTGGTGGGGACCATCTCCATCGAGAAATCCGAAGTGGTTTCGCACGAGCTGACCAAAGCGGGCATCAAGCACAACGTACTTAACGCCAAATTCCACGCCAAAGAAGCGGACATTGTTGCGCAGGCGGGGTATCCGGCTGCCGTGACCATCGCTACCAACATGGCGGGTCGTGGTACCGATATTATGCTGGGCGGTAGCTGGCAGGCTGAAGTGGCGGAGCTGGAAAACCCAACGCCAGAACAGATTGCTCAGATCAAAGCCGACTGGCAGGTTCGTCATGACGCCGTTCTGGCTTCCGGCGGTCTGCACATCATCGGTACTGAGCGTCATGAATCCCGTCGTATCGATAACCAGCTGCGTGGCCGTGCGGGTCGTCAGGGTGATGCCGGTTCATCCCGCTTCTACCTGTCTATGGAAGATGCGCTGATGCGTATTTTCGCCTCCGACCGCGTGTCCGGCATGATGCGTAAGCTGGGTATGAAGCCTGGCGAAGCGATTGAGCACCCGTGGGTGACTAAAGCGATTGCTAACGCGCAGCGTAAAGTGGAAAGCCGCAACTTTGATATTCGTAAGCAGCTGCTGGAATATGATGATGTGGCTAACGACCAGCGTCGTGCGATCTACACCCAGCGTAACGAACTGCTGGACGTGTCCGACGTGAGCGAAACCATCAACAGCATTCGTGAAGATGTGTTTAAAGCCACCATCGACGCGCATATTCCACCGCAGTCTCTGGAAGAGATGTGGGATATCGAAGGCCTGCAGGAACGTCTGAAAAATGACTTTGACCTCGATCTGCCAATCAAAGAGTGGCTGGACAAAGAGCCTGAGCTGCACGAAGAGACCCTGCGTGAACGTATCTTCGAAACCGCGCTGGACGTTTACAAGCGTAAGGAAGAAGTCGTAGGCGAAGAGATGATGCGTCACTTCGAAAAAGGCGTGATGCTGCAGACTCTGGACTCCCTGTGGAAAGAGCACCTGGCGGCGATGGACTACCTGCGTCAGGGTATCCACCTGCGTGGCTACGCGCAGAAAGATCCGAAGCAGGAATACAAGCGTGAATCCTTCTCCATGTTTGCGTCTATGCTGGAGTCACTGAAGTACGAAGTGATCAGCACCCTGAGCAAGGTTCAGGTGCGTATGCCGGAAGAAGTGGAAGCGATGGAGCAGCAGCGTCGTGAAGAAGCCGAGCGCCTGGCACAGATGCAACAGCTGAGTCATCAGACCGACGACAGCGAAGCCGCAGCGGCGATCGCCGCGCAGACCGGCGATCGTAAAGTGGGTCGTAACGATCCGTGCCCGTGTGGTTCCGGTAAAAAGTACAAGGCGTGCCACGGCCGTCTGAGCTAAGTTCATAAAAAAACAAAAAGGCGCAGATTTCTGCGCCTTTTTTATGGAAGTGACAATATGAAAATACTGCAAATTGCCGTCGGGATTATTCGCAACCCGCAAAACAAAATCTTCATCACCCAGCGCGCTGCCGACGCCCATATGGCGAACAAGTGGGAGTTTCCGGGCGGTAAAATCGAGTCAGGTGAAACGCCGGAAGAGGCGCTGGTTCGGGAGCTTCAGGAAGAGGTGGGGATCACTCCGCTTGGCGCAACGCTGTTTGATAAGCTTGAGTACCAGTTTCCGGACAGGCACATCACGCTGTGGTTCTGGCTGGTGGAAAACTGGGAAGGTGAACCCTGGGGAAAAGAGGGACAGCCGGGTAACTGGGTAGAGCTTCAGGCAAGTGATGCCGAAAAATTCCCGCCAGCTAATGAGCCCGTGATCCTGCGGTTAGTCGCACAACAGTAGGCCTGCTGAGCGAAGCGCCAGCAGGTTTTACAGATTACTGCTGGGTTTCACTCCAGTCATCGCTGTCCGAGAGATCGCCTTCGCTTGGAATGCGTTTCTCTTCCGCCGCCCATTCGCCCAGGTCAATAAGCTGACAGCGTTTGCAGCAGAATGGGCGGAACGGACTCACTTCGCCCCAGACAACGGTTTTGCCACAGGTTGGGCAGCTTACGGTGGTGACATCAGACATCGGCACTCCTTAACAACAGGCCAGTTCAAAATCGAGACGTTCCGGCACGGTGCCATTTTCGCTGTCCAGCGGCATAAAGCGAATCGCAAAGCGGCTCTTATGCCCGGAAATCTGCGGGTAAAGCTGTTCGCCGAGAGACAGATTGAGACGCAGAAGATCGGCATCATCACCGTTATCCTGGAAGAAACCATTCAGGCTGGTTTGCTTGCGGAACGGCGCAGAGTTACGGATCAGATCGAGGATCAGCGACAGCGTCTGGTGCATTGGCTCCAGGCTTGCCAGCCAGCTGTTCACCTGCGCGTCACGCTGCGCCTGTGGCATATGTAGCCACATGTGCAGCGTCGGCAGGTCGAAGCTACAGCAGCCGCCAGGGATGCTCAGGCGCTGGCGCACCAGGCCAATCAGGCGGTCTTCACGCAAAAACTGCCCGACGCGCGGCGCGGCCATCAGGACGGCACTACTGCTTTTCAACTGCTGGCGGAGCGCGTCGATACGGCTCTGGTCTACGCCGGGAACTTCTGTCCATGCCTGCAATTTACGCTGCTGGCGCTCCAGCTCTTTGAGTAATTCTGTGCGGACATCGCCGCGTTCAATCACATCCAGCAGATCGCCTACGTTGCGGAAGAAGTGCAGCGCCGTGGCATGATCGTTAACAGGCAGATGTTGTGAAAGTTGTTGAATAAGAAATTCGATGCGCAGCCAGGTGCGCATTTTTTCGTTGAGCGGATGCTCAAAAAGGATGTGTGTCGACATTATGGTTTTTCCTGTGCAACGGCCTGCGCGGCGAACGTCAGATACTGCGCGTGCAGACGGGCAACATCCGATGCAATGGCATCTGGTGCGCCGTTATTATCAATGACATCATCCGCCACGGCAAGGCGCTGAGCGCGCGTAGCCTGAGCGGCAAGAATGTGTTCAGCATGCTCCCGCGAAACGCGATCGCGCGTCATGGTTCGCTGAATTTGCGTTTCGGGAGAGACATCAATCACCAGCACCCGATCGGCTTTCATATGCAGCTGATTTTCAACCAGTAGCGGAACCACCCACAGGACATAGGGCGAGCGGGCTGCGGCTATCTGACGCTGAGTTTCCTGGTGGATGATGGGGTGGAGCAGGGCATTAAGCCAGGCTTTTTCCGCAGAATCGGAAAAAATGCATTCGCGAAGCTGACGGCGGTTCAATGTGCCATCGGCATTGATGATGGCCTGACCAAAATGTTCTGCGATAGCCTTTAGCGCGGGTGTATTGGGCTCTACCACCTGGCGGGCAATGATATCGGCATCAATAATCGTGATACCCAAACGTGAGAACGCGTCCGCAACGGTACTTTTGCCACTACCGATGCCGCCGGTTAATGCGACGATATACCCCATTAAATCAAATCCTGGGAATTATTCATTATTAAAATCAGTTGATTAAAACTCTTAGGTGCGCCAGCAACTGTTTAGCCCCGTTTACCGGCTTTTTACCAGGTAAATTTATAGGATTGTAGCGTAAAAAAAGAGAATTTCGCAGTCTTGCGGAGCAGGTATTAGTGCGTATGATAACGTCACTGGAGTTGTGCTTTTAACATATTTGCCTCTAACCCCAGGAATCCGCACATGCGTATCGAAGAAGATCTGAAGTTAGGTTTCAAAGACGTTCTTATCCGCCCTAAACGCTCTACACTGAAAAGTCGCTCAGACGTTGAACTCGAACGTCAATTCACCTTTAAGCATTCCGGTCAGACCTGGTCTGGCGTGCCGATCATCGCTGCCAACATGGATACTGTGGGAACCTTTGAGATGGCAACCGCCCTGGCACAGTTCGACATTCTCACCGCCGTTCACAAACATTACAGCCCTGAAGAGTGGAATGCGTTTGTTGCGTCCGCGTCTGCTGACGTGGTGAAACATGTGATGGTCTCCACTGGTACCTCCGATGCGGATTTCGAGAAGACCAAACAGATCCTGAACGCTAACCCGGCGCTCAACTTCGTCTGTATTGACGTGGCGAACGGTTACTCCGAGCACTTTGTGCAGTTCGTCAGCAAGGCGCGCGAGGCCTGGCCGACGAAAACCATCATCGCGGGCAACGTGGTGACCGGTGAAATGTGTGAAGAGCTGATCCTTTCCGGCGCAGACATCGTGAAAGTGGGTATTGGCCCTGGCTCCGTGTGCACAACACGCGTCAAAACCGGCGTCGGTTATCCGCAGCTTTCCGCAGTCATTGAATGTGCCGATGCAGCGCATGGTCTGGGCGGCCAGATCATCAGCGATGGCGGCTGTACCATGCCGGGCGACGTTGCGAAAGCCTTCGGCGGCGGCGCGGACTTCGTGATGCTCGGCGGTATGCTGGCAGGCCACGAAGAGAGCGGTGGTACCGTTGTTGAAGAGAACGGCGAGAAATTTATGCTGTTCTACGGCATGAGCTCTGAATCCGCGATGACCCGTCACGTCGGTGGCGTGGCAAAATACCGTGCGGCTGAAGGCAAAACCGTTAAGCTGCCTCTGCGCGGCCCGGTTGAACACACCGCGCGCGATATCCTCGGCGGCCTGCGCTCGGCCTGCACCTACGTTGGGGCATCCCGCCTGAAAGAGCTGACGAAACGTACAACGTTTATTCGCGTTCAGGAACAGGAAAACCGCGTATTCAATAGCCTGTAATGGCTTCGGCTGGCGCATGCCCGTGCGCCAGCACTGTTCTCTGCACTAGCCCGCGCTCATCGCATCTCCCAGATGGAAAATCGGCAGGTACATTGCCACCACCAGCGTGCCGATGATGACCCCTGTCACAATCAGAAGCACCGGCTCGAGAAGTGCCGCCAGATTATCTGCCCGTTGAAAGGTTTGTTCCGTGTGGTGTCGGGCGAGGTTTGCCAGCATGATGTCCAGCGCACCTGACATTTCGCCGGTGCGTAAAAGCTGAATACACAGCGGGGTAAAGATGGCCGCTTTCTGAAAGGATGACCAGACGGGAAGGCCTTTTTCAATGTCCTCCCGAACGCTGCGCAGTATTCCCCGCCAGTAGCGACTTTCAACGGTCTCCTCCGCACTCTCCAGTCCCTGTAAAAAGGGGATACCGGCCTGCTGCGTGAGCGACAGTACGGTAAAGATGTGCCCCAGTTTTTGACCTTTTGCCAGTGCGCCCAACACGGGAGTGTGCATTAGCATGCGCTGCAAGCGAGGGTTCTGCCGCAGAGCCCAGGCGGTGGCTAAGGGCGCTAATAACGCGGCGAACAACGCAAGGGCATATGACTGCATAAATGCGGCCATCCCCATGACCATTTGCGTCAGCAGCGGAAGCGGAGTGTTAAACGTTTTGTAGATCGCGGCAAACTCGGGCAATACCAGGGTGACCATCGCAAGCACCACGAGCACGGCCAGCGTCAGGACGATCGCCGGGTAGCGCAGCGCCTTTTTCACTTTCGCACTGAGCTGCTGCTGCGCTTTTTGCTGCTGCGCGAGCTGACGGCAGCACTCCTCCAGCTTTCCTGTGAGCTCACCGGTTTTCACCATCGAGACATGCAGTGGGCTAAAAACGGCTGGCCACTTTTTTAGCGACTCAGAAAAGGGGGCTCCCTCACTGAGCTCATCGGCAATGCTTTGCAGCAGCGCCTGCCACGGTTTTAACGGATGCTGCTCTGCCAGCATCTGCAGGCTGTGGGACAATGTCAGCCCGGCCTGCAGAAGCGTAGCGAGCTGGCGAAACATCTCGTAGCAGTGATGTGGCCGCCAGCGGTGTCGCTGAGCGCATCGGGTCAACGCCAGAGGATGGAGGTTGCTGCGCATCAGCCTGGTGAAGGCGGCATTGCGGTCTGTGGCCCAGAGCGTTCCGCTTCGGGGTTCTCCTTCCTGGGTGAGCGCTCGCCAGCGCCAGAGCCGATTAGCAGCCATCGGGCATGCCCAGGACGCGCACCAGCTCTTCGAGCGTGGTCAGCCCTTGTTCGACGGCCATGCAGCCGTGCTCGAAAAGAGAAATCATTCCCGCCTGCCGGGCGCTCGCCTCTATCACTTCTGTTCCCGCCCCGCTGGCAATGGCCTGCCGCAGGGCATTGTCGATCGCGAGTACTTCAAAAATGGCCACGCGGCCATAAAAACCGTGATAGCAACGATCGCAGCCGATGGGCTGCCAGCGAGGAAGCGGTCTGGACCATACGGCGCGCGGTAGTTCAGCATGCTCGCTGGCTTCCCGACGACAATGTGGGCACAGACGCCGGACCAGACGCTGGGCAATCACCATCGACAGCGCGGAAGATATCATCCAGCGGGCGACGCCCATCTGCTCCAGGCGAACCAGGGTTTCCGTCGTCGAGTTGGTGTGCAGCGTTGACAGCACCAGATGCCCGGTCTGGGCGGCATTAATGGCAATGTCTGCCGTTTCACCGTCACGGATTTCGCCGACCATAATGATGTCTGGATCCTGACGCAGCAGCGCCCGCAGCACGCTCTGGAATGTTAAGCCCGCCCGGGGATTAATCTGCGTCTGGTTTAATCCCGCAAGGGGGATCTCAATGGGATCCTCCACGCTACAGATGTTGACGTCAGGGGTGTTACGCGCCTGCAGTGCGCTATACAGCGTCACGGTTTTACCGCTGCCGGTAGGGCCGGTGACCAGAATCAGCCCCTGCGGCTGGTGGAGGGCCCCATTAAAACAGGCCAGCTGTTCAGCACTCATGCCAAGCGCGTTTGGCTCAAGGGCCTGCTGAACCTGATGCAGGAGACGCAGCACAATTTTCTCGCCGCCGCTGCAGGGAAGCGTCGCGATTCGAAACGAGACCGGCGCGTTTGCCAGCTCAATCGTAAACTGACCGTCCTGAGGCAAACGACGTTCTGCAATATCCAGGTTACCCAGCACTTTTAAACGTGCGCTGAACAGGCTTGCCAGCGAGGCGGAAAGCGGAGGCTGGGGGCAAAGAACCCCGTCGATGCGTAAACGGATCTGGCACGCGTGCTCCATCGGTTCGATATGAATGTCGGAGGCGCGCTGGTTGACTGCCTGCTGCAGCGTGTGGTTGAGAATATCCACCGTTGAGTGCGTTTGTGAAACAACGGGCAGATGCGATTGTGACGTTAGCTGCCGGTGTTTTTCCATGCGCTCGGCGCTCCAGCACTCAATATCAATCCGTTTCTGGGTCGCGAAGCGCAGCGCCTCCATCAGTTCAGCCGCGGGGCTGCCCACGACGGCGATGCTGACCATGTCACTGTCGCTGGTGAGCAGCAGAGCGTGATGGCGCAGGCAAAGCGCCACGAGTTGTTCGGTATTCATTATCCGCTCCTCAGTTGTTGTCGAAGCGGAAAACGTCTTCGCAGGCCTGTTTCAGGGGGCTGTCAGCACCGATGCTGCAGTCGCGCGTCCAGCCCGTCATACCGTTGCCGTCGCTCCACCGTGGCGTCATGGTTACCGTCAGCCCGTTAAGACTCTCCTGTCCTGTTAAGGTCACGATCCCTTTCGCCACGCTCATTCCTGAAACGTAGCGTGTCGTGGTGGGGGAAGGGATACCGTTACTGCCGGCATCGCAGCTCTCCACGCCACCGTGATCCAGCGCGCAAAGCTCGATGGCCGTGCGGTAGGGAACGAAGGTTTGCAGCATATCGGTCAGCGCCGCCTTGCGCATGTAGTTTTGATAGGCGGGAACGCCGATGGCGCTCAGAATCGCAATGATGCCAATGACCACCATCAGCTCAATGAGTGTGAAACCTTGTTGTCTGTCCATATCTGCTCCTTATGCAAAGTGGCGCTACTTTGTCAGCAGGAAAGAGCAGAAACGAGAGGCAAGAAAGGAAACGGGAAGGGGTCTTCAGAGAATTTATTCAGTGTTGCAGGGAAGAGCAGCGGATCTGCGAGCGGGGCTGAAATTCCCCTCTCCGGGTGGAGAGGGAAGAATGCGTTATTTGAAGCGCATTGAGAGGTCGAGAGCGCGAACGTGTTTGGTCAGCGCGCCGACGGAGATGTAATCCACGCCGGTTTCGGCGAATTCACGGATCGTTTCGAAAGTGACGTTCCCGGACACTTCAAGCTGGGCCCGGCCGTTTGTCAGTTTTACCGCCTCGCGCATTTGCTCTGTTTCGAAGTTATCGAGCATGATGATATCGGCCCCGGCCTTAATCGCCTGCTCCAGCTCTTCCAGGCTTTCGACTTCCACCTCAACAGGCACGTCCGGGTGCAGCCAGAAGGCTTTCTCAACCGCCTGACGCACGGAGCCAGAGGCAATAATGTGGTTCTCTTTAATCAGGAAGGCGTCGGATAAGCCCAGGCGATGGTTTGCGCCGCCGCCGCAGAGCACGGCATACTTCAGCGCGGTGCGCAGGCCCGGCAGCGTTTTGCGGGTATCCAGCAGCTGGGTTCGGGTACCGGCCAGCAGGTCAACGTAGCGACGCACTTCACTGGCCACGCCTGAGAGCGTTTGTACAAAATTGAGCGCGGTACGTTCGCCGGTCAGCAAGACGCGGGAAGGACCGTCCAGTTCGAACAGCGGCTGGTTGGCCGTGACTGCGTCGCCGTCTTCAACGTGCCAGGTCACCTGCACATCATCGCCTGCCAGCTGGGTAAAGACCTCTTCAACCCAACGCTTGCCGCAAAAGACGCCGTCTTCACGGGTGATAATAACCGCGTGGGAGCGTGTCTCTTTTGGCAATAATTGTGCGGTAATATCCTTATCAGCGTTAACGTCACCGCCCAGATCTTCTTTCAAAGCATGGGAGACGCTTGCCGGAATATCCATATTAATACGTTCCAGAAGCGCTTCACGTCGGTGGTCGGGGTTGTAGCGGCGAGGCGGCATGATAAAACTCCAAATTGGTAACGAATCATAATATTGAAACATGCTACTCTGAACCGAGTCATTGCACCATACAGAAGGAGTTCCAGCATGTTGTTAGAAAACGGATGGCTGGTGGATGCGCGGCACGTGCCCTCGCCGCACCACGATTGCCGCCCGGAGGATGAAAAGCCCACACTGCTGGTGGTTCATAATATTAGTCTCCCGCCGGGTGAATTTGGCGGCCCGTGGATCGATGCGTTATTCACAGGAACGATTGATCCCGATGCTCATCCTTTCTTTGCTGAAATTGCACATCTGCGCGTATCGGCTCACTGCCTGATTCGTCGCGATGGTGAAGTGGTTCAGTATGTTCCCTTTGATAAGCGCGCCTGGCATGCCGGGGTGTCGATGTATCACGGGCGCGAACGGTGCAACGATTTTTCCATCGGGATTGAATTGGAAGGCACGGATACGACGCCCTACACCGATTCACAGTATCAACAGCTGGCGGCTGTAACCCGCACGCTTATTGGACTCTACCCGGCTATCGCCGACAATATCACGGGACACAGTGATATCGCCCCGGAGAGAAAAACCGATCCCGGTCCGGCCTTTGACTGGCCCCGGTTTCGCGCCATGCTCACCGCGTCGTCAGAATAAGGAGATACCATGACGTTGTTTACCATGCTGCTGGTTATCATCGCTGAACGCCTGTTCAAGCTCGGTGAGCACTGGCATCTGGATCACCGGCTGGAGGTGTTATTCCGCCGGATTAAGCACTTTTCTATGCTGCGCACGCTGCTGATGATGGCAGGGGTGATGGTCATTACGTTCCTGCTCCTGCGCGCGCTGTACGGACTCTTTTTCAACGTGCCGCTGCTGGTGGTGTGGATCCTGCTTGGGGTGCTGTGCATTGGTGCGGGCAAGGTGCGTTTGCACTATCACGCATACCTGAAAGCCGCCTCCCGTGACGATGCCCATGCGCGCGGTGCCATGGCGAGCGAACTGACCATGATCCACGGCGTGCCGCCGGACTGCGACGAACGCGAATTTCTGCGCGAGCTGCAAAACGCGCTGCTGTGGATTAACTTCCGTTACTACCTGGCACCGCTGTTCTGGTTCGTGGTGGGCGGCCCGTGGGGGCCGGTACTGCTGATGGGGTATGCATTCCTGCGCGCCTGGCAGACCTGGCTTGCCCGTTATCTGACGCCGCATGAACGCCTGCAGTCAGGCATTGATGCCATCCTGCACGTGCTCGACTGGCTTCCGGTGCGTCTGGTGGGCGTGGTGTACGCGTTAATTGGTCACGGTGAAAAAGCGCTGCCCGCATGGTTCGCGTCTCTTGCCGATCGCCATACGTCGCAGTACCAGGTGCTAACGCGTCTGGCGCAGTTCTCGCTGGCGCGTGAGCCGCATACCGACAAGATTGTAACGCCGAAAGCGGCTGTCTCCATGGCGAAGAAAACGTCGTTTGTGGTGGTGGTGATCGTGGCACTGCTGACGATTTACGGCACGCTGGTGTAGGCCAGCGCGCCGCAAAAACTAAAGCGTATCCGCGGGCGGGATGCCGAAATCAGGCATCCCGTTTTCATTCCAGCGGACGAGCTTCAGGCGAGTATGGCGATTCGGATCGTACAGCGGATCGCCCTCAATTTCGGTGTAATTGCGCGCGTGATACACCAGCACATCTTCCCCTTCCTGCGTTTGCGTAAAGCTGTTGTGTCCCGGGCCGAACTGGCGGTTCTCATAGCTGGTAACGAACACTGGACGCGGGAATTTGTGCCAGTTTGCCGGGTTTTGCGGATCGGCATTCAGGTCTATCCACAGTAGCCCCATGCAGTAGTTCTCGTCGGTGGCGCTGGCGGAATAGCTGATAAACAGCTTATCGCCGTGAACCAGCACCGCCGGGCCTTCGTTAACCCAGAACCCACGACGCTCCCAGTCATACTCCGGCTTGCTGAGCATCACCGGCTCGCCTTTCAGCGTCCAGGGATTCTCCATTTCGCACAGATAAAGATTGGAGTTGCCGGTGATATCCGGTGCTTTTTGCGCCCACAGATACCAGCGTTTCCCCTGATGAACAAAGGTGGTGGCGTCCAGGGCGAAGGTGTCGGAAGGCGTTTTGATCTGCCCTTTTCCCACCCAGGCGCCAGTGAGCGGATCGCCGTCCGCGCATTCAATGGCGAACATACGGTGCTGGAACATCCCGAGCGCGTCGAGCGCCTGGGTGTGCGTCGCGGCAAAATAGATGTACCACTTCCCGTCGATGTGGTGCAGTTCCGGCGCCCAGATTAGCTGACTCATCGGGCCGCTCTCGGGTTTACGCCAGACAACGATCTCTTCAGCGTCGCGTAGCCCTTCCAGCGTGTCGGCGCGGCGGATCGCTAGCCTGTCGTACTGCGGCACAGAGGCGATAAAATAATATTGCCCTTCATGACGCAGAATGTACGGGTCGGCGCGTTGTTCTATAAACGGGTTAGGCCAGTTATGCATACGGCTTTCCTTATTTAGTCTCAGCGGCTTTAAGTTCCTGATAGTCGTTCAGCTCGCGATAGTTGCTGCGGCGTTTTTCCAGATCGGACTGGATCTGCTTCATGGTTTCGCGGTCCACTTTCAGCAGGCGCACCACGCCCGCGGTAATCAAGTATCCAACGCCGGGAATAACGGTAAACAGCAGCACGATCCCATTAATGGCGTCCGCGCTTTGCGCTTTTGCGCCCGCGTCATAGCCGTACCAGGAGAGCAGGAAGCCGACCATCGCCCCGGCAATCGCCAGCCCCAGCTTCAGGAAGAAGATGTTGCCGGAGAAGCTGATCCCGGTGATGCGTTTACCGGTCTTCCACTCGCCGTAGTCGTCCACGTCGGCCATCAGCGACCAGTGCAGCGGTGACGGGATCTGGTGCAGGATGTTCAGCAGGAAGTAGAGCACCACGATGGTGACGGTGGCTTTCGGGTCGAAGAAGTAGAAGGCGCAGGAGAACATCGCCAGCACGATGTTGGTCCAGAAGAAGACCTTCAGCTTACACCAGCGGTCGGTCAGCACTTTTGCCAGCACGCTGCCGAGCATCATGCCGACTACGCCCAGGCTGATAAACAGCGTGGCGAAGTGGGTGCTCTGGCCCATCACCCAGGTGACGTAATACATGGTGGCCGCCATGCGGATAAAGCCCGGGCAGACATTGCACAGGGTCAGGAGCAGAATGCGTACCCACTGGTCGTTCTTCCACACGTCTTTCAGATCGTTTTTCAGCTCGTCGTTGGTCTGTACCGCCGGGCGCACGCGCTCGCGCACGGTGGTGAAGCAGAACAGGAACATGCAGGTTCCAATCAACGCCAGCACGGTCATCGCCATCTGATAGCCTTTGGCCTTGTTGTCCCCACCAAACCAGTCGGCCATTGGCAGTAGCGTCAGAGACAGCAGTAGCGTGGCGATGCCGACCAGCACGAAGCGATACGACTGGCAGGCGACGCGCTCTTTCGGATCGTTGGTGATCACCCCGCCGAGCGAGCAGTAGGGAATGTTGATTGCCGTGTAGGTCAGCGACAACAGGAAGTAGGTGACAAAGGCATAGATAACTTTGCTGTTATAGCTCCACTCTGGCGTGGTGAACATCAGGATGCTGAACAGCGCGTAGGGGAACGCAATCCACAGCAGCCATGGACGAAACCGGCCATATTTACTGCGGGTACGGTCGGCAATCGCCCCCATAATCGGGTCCGTTACGGCGTCAATCACGCGGACGGACAGCAGCAGCACGCCGACCAGCGCAGGCGCGAGGCCAAAAATATCCGTATAGAAATAGTTAACAAACAACATGATGGCGCCGAAGATGATGTTGCATCCCGCGTCACCCATTCCATAGCCGATCTTTTCTTTTACAGACAGTTTGTTGTTATCCATCGACAGCTCTCCGGTTTACGGTATGGAGAGAATTATTTGCTGGCAAAGGAATATATGCGTTGCAGTATCAGGGCGGTGATATGGATAAATGCGCTGTGGGCGTGAAAGTGTGAGGGAGGTAACAACGCGCGGCACCCGCAAAAGCAGGCGCCGCGGAGAGAGGCTTAGTGGGCCTTCATGGCATTACGGCTTTTCTGGCTGAAGAGATAGCCAACGCCCAGGATCGCAATCCAGACCGGGATCAGGTAGACGGAAATCGCCATACCCGGGGTGATCAGCATGATCACCAGCACGGCCGCCATGAACACCAGGCACACCCAGTTGCCCAGCGGGTAAAGCAGGGCAGGGAAGCGGGTGGTGACGCCCTGCTGCTGCTTGGCGCGGCGGAACTTCATGTGCGCCAGGCTGATCATCGCCCAGTTGATGACCAGGGCTGAGACCACCAGCGCCATCAGCAGACCAAACGCCGATTCCGGTGCCAGGTAGTTAATGAGCACGCACAGCGCGGTCACGACTGCCGAAACCAGAATGGTGTTTACCGGCACGCCGCGCTTATCGACGTTGAGCAGCGCTTTTGGCGCGTTGCCCTGCTGGGCCAGGCCGAAGAGCATGCGGCTGTTGCAGTACACGCAGCTGTTGTAAACGGAGAGCGCTGCGGTCAGCACCACGATGTTCAGGGCGTTAGCGACAAAGGTGTCGCCCAGCTCGTGGAAGATCAGCACAAACGGGCTGGTGTCGGCGGTCACGCGGGTCCACGGCAGCAGGGAGAGCAGCACGGCCAGCGAGCCCACATAGAAGATCAGAATGCGGTAGATAACCTGGTTAGTGGCTTTTGGAATGCTCTGCTCCGGGTTGTCGGCTTCCGCGGCGGTGATGCCCACCAGCTCCAGGCCGCCGAAGGAGAACATAATGATAGCCATCATCATCACCAGGCCCGTCATGCCGTGAGGCAGGAATCCGCCCTGTTCCCAGAGGTTGCGCACGGTTGCCTGCGGGCCGCCGTTGCCGCTGAACAGCAGCCAGCCGCCGAAGATGATCATCGCCACTACGGCAATCACCTTAATAATGGCAAACCAGAACTCCATTTCCCCGAATACTTTTACGTTGGTCAGGTTAATGGCGTTAATAATGACGAAGAAAGCCGCTGCGGAGGCCCAGGTTGGGATCTCGGGGTACCAGAACTGAATGTATTTCCCGACGGCGGTAAGCTCAGCCATGGCAACCAGAACGTACAGCACCCAGTAGTTCCAGCCCGATGCGAAACCGGCAAAGCTGCCCCAGTATTTATAGGCAAAGTGGCTGAAGGAGCCTGCGACCGGCTCTTCAACGACCATTTCACCCAGTTGGCGCATAATCAGAAAGGCAATAAAACCGGCTATCGCGTAACCCAAAATAATGCCGGGACCGGCTGACTGGATAACGGACGCGCTGCCCAGAAACAGGCCGGTACCAATCGCACCGCCCAGTGCGATGAGCTGAATATGGCGGTTTTTAAGCCCGCGCTTTAGCTGATCGCCGTGCTGTTGAGCTTCCATTTGAAACCTCGTGTGTGGTTGTTATATTCACGCTGTGCGTGTGTAATTATGAAAATCCATATTCTGTATTTATTTCTTTACGGTTAACGAGACCGAAAAAAGCGGAGATGACTTCCGTAAGCGAAAGAATAGTGGTAAGCGCCTGTGAATGCACCTGCTTTATGAAGGGGTGATGACGACTTGAATAAAAAGAAAGCATTTGTAAATCGTCCCGCTTATTCTTCCTAACCCAACCTATAGAATAGAAATGCGCCATAAGTGGGCGAATTTTCATTATTTGCCTTGTTGAATCGCTTCAGATTGCAAAAACCCTCGTTTCATTATGGTTAAAACTCCCTCTTAAGGAGTAATCAACTCATTTGTGCAAAGTTACATTTCTGAAACGTTATTTCTGTAAGGTTGTTAAAATGTGCAGGGTTTACTGATTTCAATCAAAACCAATATGGACAGAAGGTGAATACTTTGTTACTTTAGCGATACGAAATAGAAATTGGTAAGACCAATTGACTCCGGGCAAAAAGGCGTAAGACAGGGAATATGGCCTACAGCAAAATTCGCCAACCAAAACTATCTGATGTGATTGAGCAGCAGCTGGAGTTTTTAATCCTCGAAGGGACTCTGCGCCCGGGTGAGAAACTTCCGCCAGAACGCGAGCTGGCAAAACAGTTCGACGTTTCACGTCCCTCTCTGCGTGAGGCGATTCAACGTCTCGAAGCAAAGGGCTTGCTGCTTCGTCGCCAGGGCGGCGGAACCTTTGTGCAAAACAGCCTGTGGCAGAGCTTCAGCGATCCGCTGGTAGAACTTCTCTCTGACCACCCAGAATCCCAGTTTGACCTGCTTGAGACCCGTCACGCGCTTGAAGGTATTGCGGCCTATTACGCCGCCCTTCGCAGCACTGATGAAGATCGCGTGCGTATCCGCGAGCTGCATCAGGCCATTGAACGGGCACAGCAGTCCGGCGACTTAGACGCCGAGTCCAGCGCCGTCGTCCAGTATCAAATTGCCGTCACCGAAGCGGCCCACAACGTGGTGCTCCTCCATCTGCTACGCTGCATGGAGCCCATGCTGGCCCAGAACGTTCGTCAGAATTTTGAATTGTTGTATGCCCGTCGGGACATGCTCCCACTGGTAAGCAACCATCGCACCCGAGTATTCGAGGCGATAATGGCCGGGGAACCGGAGCAGGCGCGCGAAGCGTCGCACCGCCATCTGGCTTTCATTGAGGAAATCTTGCTGGACCGCAGCCGTGAACAATCGCGTCGCGAACGTTCATTACGCCGCATACAGCAACGAAAGGATTAAGCGCCAGGTACTTTTAGAGCGCGGCAACTAAACGCAGAACCTGTCTTATTGTGTTCTTACCCAAGAGCACAATGGGACAGGTTCCAGACAAATCAACGTATTAGATAGATAAGGAATACCCCCATGTCAGAACGTCTCCAAAATGACGTGGATCCGATCGAAACTCGCGACTGGCTACAGGCGATCGAATCGGTCATCCGTGAAGAAGGTGTTGAGCGCGCTCAGTATCTGATTGATCAGCTGCTTTCTGAAGCCCGCAAAGGCGGTGTGAAGGTTGCTTCAGGTGCAGGGGCTAGCAACTACGTAAACACGATTGCCGTCGAAGACGAACCGGAATACCCGGGCAATCTGGATCTGGAACGTCGTATCCGTTCTGCAATCCGCTGGAACGCCATCATGACCGTTCTGCGCGCATCCAAGAAAGACCTGGAACTGGGTGGCCACATGGCGTCCTTCCAGTCTTCTGCAACCGTTTACGAAGTGTGCTTCAACCACTTCTTCCGTGCAGCGAACGAGAAAGACGGCGGCGATCTGGTGTACTTCCAGGGCCACATCTCTCCGGGCATCTACGCACGTGCATTCCTGGAAGGTCGTCTGACTGAAGAGCAGATGAACAACTTCCGTCAGGAAGTTCACGGTAAAGGTCTGTCTTCTTACCCGCACCCTAAACTGATGCCTGAATTCTGGCAGTTCCCGACCGTATCTATGGGTCTGGGCCCAATCGGTGCGATCTATCAGGCTAAATTCCTGAAATACCTGGAACACCGTGGTCTGAAAGACACCTCTGAGCAGACCGTTTACGCCTTCCTGGGCGACGGCGAAATGGATGAGCCAGAATCCAAAGGTGCGATCACCATCGCTACCCGTGAGAAGCTGGACAACCTGTGCTTCATCATCAACTGTAACCTGCAGCGTCTGGATGGTCCGGTAACCGGTAACGGCAAGATCATCAACGAACTGGAAGGCATCTTCGCTGGTGCTGGCTGGAACGTGATCAAAGTCATGTGGGGCGGTCGTTGGGATGAGCTGCTGCGTAAAGACACCAGCGGCAAACTGATCCAGCTGATGAACGAAACCGTTGACGGTGACTACCAGACCTTCAAATCCAAAGACGGTGCCTATGTTCGTGAGCACTTCTTCGGTAAATATCCTGAAACCGCAGCACTGGTTGCAGACTGGACTGATGAGCAGATCTGGGCTCTGAACCGCGGTGGTCACGATCCGAAGAAAGTCTACGCTGCACTGAAAAAAGCGCGCGAAACCAAAGGTAAAGCGACTGTAATCCTGGCCCATACCATCAAAGGTTACGGCATGGGTGATACCGCAGAAGGTAAAAACATCGCTCACCAGGTTAAGAAAATGAACATGGACGGCGTGCGTTATATCCGCGACCGTTTCAACGTTCCAGTGACCGATGAGCAGGTAGAAAACCTGTCTTACATCACCTTCCCGGAAGGTTCTGAAGAGCACAAGTACCTGCACGAACGTCGTCAGGCGCTGAAAGGCTACCTGCCAGCTCGTCAGCCAAACTTCACCGAGAAGCTGGAACTGCCAGCGCTGGAAGACTTCTCTCAGCTGCTGGAAGAGCAGAACAAAGAGATCTCTACCACTATCGCTTTCGTTCGTGCCCTGAACGTGATGCTGAAGAACAAGTCGATCAAAGATCGTCTGGTTCCAATCATCGCCGACGAAGCGCGTACTTTCGGTATGGAAGGTCTGTTCCGTCAGATCGGTATCTACAGCCCGAACGGCCAGCAGTACACCCCGCAGGACCGTGAGCAGGTTGCATACTACAAAGAAGACGAGAAAGGTCAGATCCTGCAGGAAGGTATCAACGAGCTGGGCGCAGGCGCATCCTGGCTGGCTGCTGCGACCTCTTACAGCACCAACAACCTGCCGATGATCCCGTTCTACATCTACTACTCCATGTTCGGGTTCCAGCGTATCGGTGACCTGTGCTGGCAGGCAGGCGACCAGCAGGCTCGCGGCTTCCTGGTAGGCGGTACCTCCGGTCGTACGACTCTGAACGGTGAAGGTCTGCAGCACGAAGATGGCCACAGCCACATTCAGTCTCTGACTATCCCTAACTGTATCTCTTACGACCCGTCTTACGCGTACGAAGTGGCAGTCATCATGCATGACGGTCTGCAGCGCATGTACGGTGAAGCGCAAGAGAACATTTACTACTACATCACCACCCTGAACGAAAACTACCACATGCCGGCAATGCCAGCAGGTGCCGAGGAAGGTATCCGTAAAGGTATCTACAAACTCGAAACCCTCGAAGGTAGCAAAGGTAAAGTTCAGCTGCTGGGCTCCGGCTCTATCCTGCGTCACGTACGTGAAGCAGCGCAGATCCTGGCGAAAGACTACGGTGTGGGTTCCGACGTGTACTCTGTGACTTCCTTCACTGAACTGGCGCGTGATGGCCAGGATTGTGAGCGTTGGAACATGCTGCACCCAATGGAAACTCCACGCGTTCCGTACATCGCTCAGGTGATGAACGACGCGCCAGCGGTGGCGTCTACTGACTATATGAAACTGTTCGCTGAGCAGGTTCGTACTTACGTTCCAGCTGATGATTATCGCGTTCTGGGTACTGACGGATTCGGTCGTTCTGACAGCCGCGAAAACCTGCGTCACCACTTCGAAGTTGATGCTTCTTACGTGGTTGTAGCAGCACTGGGCGAACTGGCTAAACGTGGCGAAATCGATAAGAAAGTGGTTGCGGACGCAATCACCAAATTCAACATCGATGCAGAAAAAGTTAACCCGCGTCTGGCGTAAGAGGTAAAAGAATAATGGCTATCGAAATCAATGTACCGGACATCGGGGCTGATGAAGTTGAAATCACCGAGATCCTGGTCAAAGTAGGCGACAAAGTTGAAGCTGAACAGTCGCTGATCACTGTAGAAGGCGACAAAGCCTCTATGGAAGTCCCGTCTCCTCAGGCTGGCATCGTTAAAGAGATCAAAGTCTCTGTTGGCGATAAAACCGAGACCGGCAAACTGATCATGATTTTCGATTCCGCCGACGGTGCAGCAGCTGCTGCACCTGCGCAGGAAGAGAAGAAAGCCGCTCCGGCCGCCGCTGCTCCAGCAGCTGCCGCGAGCGCGAAAGAAGTGAACGTGCCTGACATCGGCGGTGACGAAGTTGAAGTCACTGAAATCCTGGTGAAAGTGGGCGACACCGTTGCGGCCGAGCAGTCACTGATCACCGTAGAAGGCGACAAAGCCTCTATGGAAGTGCCGGCTCCGTTCGCGGGTACCGTTAAAGAAATCAAGATCAACACTGGTGACAAAGTGTCTACCGGGTCGCTTATCATGATCTTCGAAGTGGCGGGTGCAGAAGGCGCCGCCGCGCCAGCACAGGCCGCTGCTCCGGCTCCGGCTGCTGCACCAGCAGCGGCTGGCGGCGCGAAAGACGTTAACGTACCGGATATCGGCGGTGACGAAGTTGAAGTCACCGAAGTGATGGTGAAAGTGGGCGACAAAGTTGCCGCTGAACAGTCACTGATCACCGTTGAAGGCGACAAGGCTTCTATGGAAGTCCCTGCGCCGTTCGCGGGTACCGTTAAAGAGATCAAAATCAGCACCGGCGACAAAGTGTCTACCGGCTCTCTGATCATGGTCTTCGAAGTGGAAGGCGCTGCGCCTGCCGCAGCTCCGGCAGCCGCGGCTGCTCCAGCCCCTGCTGCTGCACCGGCTCAGGCTGCTAAGCCAGCCGCTGCCCCTGCTGCTAAAGCAGAAAAATCTGAGTTCGCTGAAAACGACGCTTACGTCCACGCGACCCCGCTGATTCGTCGCCTGGCGCGCGAGTTCGGTGTGAACCTGGCGAAAGTGAAAGGAACCGGCCGTAAGGGTCGTATCCTGCGCGAAGACGTTCAGACCTACGTGAAAGACGCGGTGAAACGCGCCGAAGCTGCACCTGCTGCAGCCGCTGGCGGCGGTATCCCGGGCATGCTGCCATGGCCAAAAGTAGACTTCAGCAAGTTCGGCGAAATCGAAGAAGTGGAGCTGGGCCGCATCCAGAAAATCTCTGGTGCTAACCTGAGCCGTAACTGGGTGATGATCCCGCACGTTACGCACTTCGACAAAACCGATATCACCGATCTGGAAGCGTTCCGTAAACAGCAGAACGCTGAAGCTGAGAAGCGCAAACTGGACGTGAAATTCACCCCAGTGGTCTTCATCATGAAAGCCGTTGCCGCTGCCCTTGAGCAGATGCCACGCTTCAACAGCTCCCTGTCCGAAGACGGTCAGAAGCTGACGCTGAAGAAATACATCAACATCGGTGTTGCGGTTGATACGCCAAATGGTCTGGTTGTTCCGGTCTTCAAAGACGTGAACAAGAAGAGCATCACTGAGCTGTCCCGTGAATTGACCGTGATCTCCAAGAAAGCGCGTGATGGTAAGCTGACTGCCGGCGAAATGCAGGGCGGCTGCTTCACTATCTCCAGCATCGGCGGCCTGGGTACCACCCACTTCGCGCCGATCGTGAACGCGCCGGAAGTGGCTATCCTCGGTGTGTCCAAATCCGCGATGGAGCCGGTGTGGAACGGCAAAGAGTTCGTGCCGCGTCTGATGATGCCAATCTCTCTGTCCTTCGACCACCGCGTGATCGACGGTGCTGATGGTGCGCGCTTCATCACCATCATCAACAACACCCTGAGCGACATTCGCCGCCTGGTGATGTAATCGAAAAGCCGGCCAGTCGGCCGGCTTTTTTCTGGTAATCTCATGGTATTTGTGAGGTTATTGGCGAAAGCGACAATTCGTGAGCCGTTTGTTGTTTCAAAATTGTTAACAATTTTGTAAACTGCGGGCGGATAGAACGACCCGGTGGACGACGGGTATAAATTAAGAGGTCATGATGAGCACAGAAATCAAAACTCAGGTCGTAGTACTTGGGGCAGGCCCGGCAGGTTACTCCGCAGCATTCCGTGCAGCGGATTTAGGTCTGGAAACCGTCATCGTAGAACGTTACAGCACCCTCGGCGGTGTTTGTCTGAACGTCGGCTGTATCCCTTCTAAAGCGCTGCTGCACGTAGCGAAAGTTATCGAAGAAGCCAAAGCGCTGGCTGAACACGGTATCGTCTTCGGCGAGCCGAAAACCGATATCGACAAAATTCGTACCTGGAAAGAGAAAGTTATCACTCAGCTGACCGGCGGTCTGGCGGGTATGGCCAAAGGCCGTAAGGTGAAAGTGGTAAACGGTCTGGGTAAATTCACCGGTGCGAACACCCTGGAAGTAGAAGGCGAAAACGGCAAAACCGTGATCAACTTCGACAACGCGATCATCGCGGCAGGCTCTCGTCCAATCGAACTGCCATTCATTCCGCATGAAGATCCACGCGTGTGGGATTCCACCGATGCTCTGGAGCTGAAAACCGTTCCTAAGCGTCTGCTGGTCATGGGCGGCGGTATCATCGGTCTGGAAATGGGTACCGTGTACCATGCGCTGGGTTCAGAGATCGACGTGGTTGAAATGTTCGACCAGGTTATCCCGGCTGCCGACAAAGACATCGTTAAAGTCTTCACCAAACGCATCAGCAAGAAATTCAACCTGATGCTGGAAACTAAAGTGACTGCCGTTGAAGCGAAAGAAGACGGTATTTACGTTTCCATGGAAGGCAAAAAAGCCCCATCCGAGCCACAGCGTTACGACGCCGTGCTGGTGGCTATCGGCCGTGTGCCGAACGGTAAAAACCTCGACGCGGGCAAAGCTGGCGTGGAAGTGGACGACCGTGGCTTTATCCGCGTTGACAAACAGCTGCGCACTAACGTGCCGCACATCTTTGCTATCGGCGATATCGTCGGTCAGCCAATGCTGGCGCACAAAGGTGTTCACGAAGGTCACGTTGCCGCTGAAGTTATCGCCGGCATGAAGCACTACTTCGATCCGAAAGTCATTCCATCTATCGCGTACACCGAGCCAGAAGTGGCATGGGTGGGTCTGACCGAGAAAGAAGCGAAAGAGAAAGGCATCAGCTACGAAACCGCCACCTTCCCGTGGGCTGCTTCTGGCCGTGCTATCGCGTCCGACTGCGCTGACGGTATGACCAAACTGATCTTCGACAAAGAGACTCACCGCGTCATCGGTGGTGCGATTGTCGGTACCAACGGCGGCGAGCTGCTGGGTGAAATCGGTCTGGCTATCGAAATGGGCTGTGACGCTGAAGACATCGCGCTGACCATCCACGCTCACCCGACTCTGCACGAGTCCGTGGGTCTGGCGGCAGAAGTGTTTGAAGGCAGCATCACCGACCTGCCAAACGCGAAAGCGAAGAAGAAATAAGTTTCTTCAGATAAAAAAAAGCGGCCAATGGCCGCTTTTTTTATGCGCTGCGTTTAGGGTGCCACCGGCTGCCAGGTTTTATCAGGGTTATAGGCGGCTAGCGCCCGGGCTTTCTGCTCTGAATCGCTGCCGAGATCGGACTGGTACACCTTGTCGTCCTGATTTATCACAAAGCTCATTACGCCCGTCTGACCATAGCTGACCGGCCAGGCAACCATCGCGAAACCGTGATTATCCGGCAGAATTCGAAAGCGATAGCCGTGATAGCCGGTACCCGGCTCTTTCGGGCTAAACGCCGGGCCGAGCGGGCTGGGCGCTTCGCCGGGGGAGGCTGGCCAGTACAAACCGTCTTTTTTCCCTTTCGAGCTGACAATCTTCTGCGCGTATGTCTGGTTCATCGCAAAATAGCTTTGCTGCGCATCAACATAGGCATGTAAGGCTTCAATGGCGGCGAGCTCGTTACGTCCGATTTCGCGGGTCAGGATCTCCTCAGCCCCTTCTTTGATATCGAACTGCCAGCCGGCAGAGGTTTTGATCACCGGGATGGGTAGCTGCCAGCCGCTGTCTCCCACAACCAGATGCGCCGTATCCCCTTCGACAACCGTGTTGTGACGGACGTTCCAGTCGCGCAGGAAGCGGTCGACAGCATCCGGATCAACGCCTTCAGGGGGCAGAAAATCGCGCCAGTTCTCTCCGAGCAGGTTGCTCATCGCGCTCTCATTTTGCTCACTGATGGCTTTGGTTAGCGCATCGGTTGCCTGAGCGGGTGTGCTAAAGGACTGCTGCGCCATCACCGAGGCCGAAAGCATGAACAACACCATTCCACTGAGTAATTTACTTTTCATGTCGGTTCCCTTAGCGATGTCGAATTTCACGGCGTTCAGCACGTCCACCAGACGCCTGACGCGGCTGCTGCTGGCGAGCAGCAAGCTGCCTGCTTTGCGCGCCGCGCTGCTGCTGCGCCTGCCAGTTCGCGGAGCGGCTGTCGTTACCGCTCAGCGCATTGGCCCGCGGCTGGCTGTTTCGCTGCTGGAGAGGGCGTTGCTGCGAAACCCGTTTCTCTTGTCTCTGGGCGGTGGTCTGGCGATTTTCTCGCTGCTGCGTGGTGGTACGTTTCGCCGTCTGTGGTTTGGTGTCGTAGCCACGGTAGTTATTGCGCTGCGAAATCTGCTTCAGCTGTTCGCTTGAGGCCTGACGCTGCACGTCTTTCGTTCCGGTTCGCGCCGTTTGGGGGAAGGTTTTGCCCGTGGATTTCTCCATCTGGCTCAGCGCGGCCTGACGCTGGCTATCGCGGTTAACCGGTTTTTGCTGCGCTGAGCTGAGCCCTGTCGCCGTGTTGGTGGCGTGGAAGCGAGTGTTGAGCTGGTTGGTCGGGTAGGGCACGCCTTCCCGATAGGCCGGGTTGTGCTGCCAGGTGCGGTTGGCGTCCGTCAGGCGCTGTCCGCTGATTTTATTGAAGTTCTCAACGTTGATATTGATGTTGTTATCACCGTTGCGGTTATAGCCGCCGTGATTATCCCAGTCGTCATGGTGATGATCCCAGTCGTCATCATCATCCCAGTCGATATTGCTGAAGATGGCGTAGGTGGTGGCGACGCCCAGGCTGAAGCCTAAACCGTTTACGAAGCTGTTACCAAACTGCTCCCCGGGTGTAGGCGGGAGATAGGTGGGCGGATAGGCGGTGTTTGGCCAGGTCCCGTAAACCGTATTGGGATTATAGGTAGGGACGTAAACAACCTGCGGATCGGCAGATTCAATTTTGATTACCGTTGGGGCGGACGTCGTGGCTGTCGTTGTCTCAGCGGTGCTGGTTTTCGCTGGCGCCGGTTTTGTCACGGTGGTGACCGTCTGCTGAGGCGTGCATTGTAAAGCGCCGGTCTTCTGTGCCAGCGCGCGCAGGCGTTGCACGGAATCCATCACGTCCTTCGGCTGCGCGAGAAACGCATCACCCAGATTTTGTACCCACGGCGGGTTTTCACCCATCAGGGACATAAGCTGAGGAAACGCGACCAGCGATTTTACGCTGGGATCCCAGGGCTGGCTGGCAACGGCCTGAATCGCGGCGTCCCCTTCCATTTTAGGGTTGTCTTTAGACCACTGCGCCGCCTGGATCACGTTGGCCGGATAGGTCGACGCCATTAAAATTTGCGACAGCAGGGCATCCGGGTAGAGCGCGATGGGAGCAACCCATTGATCGATTTG
Source organism: Enterobacter asburiae (assembly GCF_024599655.1). NCBI lineage: Bacteria > Pseudomonadati > Pseudomonadota > Gammaproteobacteria > Enterobacterales > Enterobacteriaceae > Enterobacter > Enterobacter asburiae. The sequence continues at coordinate 4,072,728 of NZ_CP102247.1, read as the reverse complement.
CGCGGCAGTGTAGGCTGGCGCGACAGCAGGGGCGGGCTGGGCTGCGGCAGGCGCTGCCGGTGTAGCCGGCTGTTGTGCGACGGGGGCCGGCGCAGCGGGCTCCGTTGCGCGACCTTTGACAAACATGACGCCTGAGGCGGCAAACAGCCCGGCACTGCACAGAAGGACGAGCAGATGTGGCTTAAAGGGCAACTTCATAAAATGACTCCAACGAGACAAGCGCTGTGCCGTGAGGCGTTACGGTTGGCGTGAGTATTATTCACCCGTCTTTTACTGTTTTGACTTTTATTGGGAAGCGTCCGGGACGCCCGGATAAAGAGTGTGAGTATTTATTACACAATTATATGCGATGCGGGAAAAACCGCAGGGGATTCAGAAGGCCGCTCTTACGAGCGGCCAGCAGCTAGTTGCCGAGGTTGACGACAAACAGCACCGTGATGTCGGATATGTTCCAGCCACCGTGCAGCGCGGTTAGCAGTAAACCGGTCACAACGATCAGCGCAGTGATTCGCATCTCCATTGCGTGCGTTCCTGTACAGGCTACGCGGGTTCATTCTCCACCGGGAAAGGCAGAACCAGGCAAGTTGACGTTGCCGCGTAGATGACGGAACTGCTCCCGGGCCCGGTGACTGGTTGCTACACCAGCGGAGCAGGCCGCGGAGAAGAATAGTCAATTCAATGGTTCTGAAGAAGGCAAAAAATGCAATTACATGGGCTTTCATACGAAATGGGAAGGCGCTACGCAAAATCGTGATAGTGGCTTGCAAGCTCACTGGCGGTGATGCACAATATTTCACGTTGATGTTGCCGCAAATCTGCCAACACGGTGTGCTACCACCGCAAGGCAACAAATAAACCGCTATCAGGCGGTTTTTTTGTCCCCAAAATTCGTCTTGTCTCCCCGCTACACCATGCTTAACGATTCAGCAAATATTTTAATGTTGCTTTTTTGTAAACGGATTAACACTGTGCAGAAATCCTGCTATGCTGCCCGACGCGGTATCGGGCATTTACCCTACAAACTGCTGTCTCACAGGAGCGTGAAGAGAACGCCCGCCGCATATGACAATGAGAGCGAGGAGAACCGTCGTGCTAGAAGAATACCGTAAGCACGTAGCAGAACGTGCCGCCGAGGGAATTGTACCCAAACCTTTAGATGCAACCCAAATGGCCGCGCTCGTCGAGCTGCTGAAGAACCCGCCTAAGGGCGAAGAAGAATTCCTGTTAGATCTGCTGATCAACCGCGTACCGCCTGGCGTAGATGAAGCTGCCTATGTAAAAGCCGGATTCCTTGCTGCTATCGCCAAAGGCGAAGCCACCTCCCCACTGGTTACTCCTGAAAAAGCCATTGAACTGCTCGGCACCATGCAGGGTGGTTACAACATTCATCCGCTGATTGACGCGCTGGATAACGACAAGCTGGCACCGATTGCCGCTAAAGCGCTCTCTTCCACGCTGCTGATGTTCGATAACTTCTACGACGTAGAAGAAAAAGCCAAAGCAGGTAACGTCTATGCAAAGCAGGTGATGCAGTCATGGGCTGATGCGGAATGGTTCCTGAACCGTCCTGCTCTGGCTGAAAAAATCACCGTGACCGTCTTTAAAGTGACCGGTGAAACTAACACCGATGACCTCTCTCCGGCGCCGGATGCGTGGTCTCGCCCGGATATCCCTCTGCACGCCCTGGCGATGCTGAAAAACGCCCGTGAAGGTATTGAGCCGGATCAGCCGGGCAGCGTCGGCCCGATCAAGCAGATCGAAGCCCTGCAGAAAAAAGGGTTCCCGCTGGCCTACGTGGGCGACGTTGTGGGTACCGGTTCTTCCCGTAAGTCCGCAACCAACTCCGTGCTGTGGTTCATGGGCGACGACATTCCGCACGTGCCGAACAAGCGCGGCGGTGGCCTGTGCCTTGGCGGCAAAATTGCACCAATCTTCTTTAACACCATGGAAGATGCGGGCGCACTGCCGATTGAAGTGGATGTTTCTAACCTGAACATGGGCGACGTGATTGACGTTTACCCGTACAAAGGTGAAGTGCGTAACCACGAAACCAACGAGCTGCTGGCAAGCTTCGAGCTGAAAACCGACGTGCTGATCGACGAAGTGCGCGCCGGTGGCCGTATCCCGCTGATCATCGGTCGTGGCCTGACTACCAAAGCGCGTGAAGCGCTCGGTCTGCCGCACTCCGACGTGTTCCGTCAGGCGAAAGATGTGGCGGAAAGCAGCCGCGGCTACTCTCTGGCGCAGAAAATGGTCGGTCGCGCATGCGGCGTCGCCGGCGTGCGTCCGGGCGCATACTGCGAACCGAAAATGACCTCCGTAGGCTCTCAGGACACCACTGGCCCAATGACCCGTGACGAACTGAAAGACCTGGCGTGCCTGGGCTTCTCTTCTGATCTGGTGATGCAGTCCTTCTGCCACACGGCGGCCTATCCGAAGCCGGTTGACGTGACCACGCACCACACGCTGCCAGACTTCATCATGAACCGCGGCGGCGTGTCTCTGCGTCCGGGTGACGGCGTCATCCACTCCTGGCTGAACCGCATGCTGCTGCCGGATACCGTGGGTACCGGCGGTGACTCCCATACCCGTTTCCCAATCGGTATCTCTTTCCCGGCGGGCTCCGGTCTGGTGGCGTTTGCTGCTGCGACCGGCGTGATGCCGCTGGATATGCCGGAATCGGTGCTGGTGCGCTTCAAAGGTAAAATGCAGCCGGGTATCACCCTGCGCGACCTGGTTCACGCGATCCCGCTGTATGCGATTAAACAGGGCCTGCTGACCGTTGAGAAGAAAGGGAAGAAAAACATCTTCTCTGGCCGCATCCTGGAAATTGAAGGTCTGCCGGATCTGAAAGTGGAGCAGGCGTTCGAGCTGACCGATGCTTCCGCCGAGCGTTCTGCGGCGGGCTGTACCATCAAGCTGAACAAAGAGCCGATTATTGAGTATCTGAACTCTAACATCGTGCTGCTGAAGTGGATGATTGCAGAAGGCTACGGCGACCGTCGTACGCTGGAGCGTCGTATCCAGGGCATGGAAAAATGGCTGGCCGATCCGCAGCTGCTGGAAGCTGATGCTGACGCAGACTACGCGGCGGTGATCGACATCGATCTGGCGGATATCAAAGAGCCAATCCTGTGTGCACCGAACGATCCGGACGACGCGCGTCCGCTGTCTGAAGTGCAGGGCGAGAAGATCGACGAAGTGTTTATCGGTTCCTGCATGACCAACATCGGTCACTTCCGTGCCGCCGGTAAGCTTCTGGATACCCACAAAGGCCAGCTGCCAACCCGTCTGTGGGTGGCGCCGCCAACCCGTATGGACGCGGCTCAGCTGACCGAAGAGGGCTACTACAGCGTGTTTGGTAAGAGCGGCGCGCGTATCGAAATCCCTGGCTGTTCCCTGTGCATGGGCAACCAGGCGCGCGTAGCGGACGGTGCGACGGTGGTCTCCACCTCTACCCGTAACTTCCCGAACCGTTTAGGTACCGGTGCAAACGTCTTCCTGGCCTCTGCGGAGCTGGCGGCGGTTGCGGCGCTGATTGGCAAACTGCCAACGCCGGAAGAGTACCAGACCTTTGTGGCTCAGGTGGATAAGACTGCGGTGGATACCTATCGCTATCTGAACTTCGACCAGCTCTCTCAGTACACCGAGAAGGCCGACGGGGTTATCTTCCAGACGGCAGTATAAAAACCAACCCCTCACCCCCAGCCCCTCTCCCCGAAGGGGCGAGGGGAGCCCAGTTCCCTCTCCCCTTTGGGGAGAGGGTTAAGGTGAGGGGCTTTTTTATTTTCATTCCTCCCACCTCTCACGCTTTTTTTCTTCCTCGCTGCTGCGATAATTACCCTAATGGCTTTGCAGAGGAAAACACTATGGATTACGAATTTCTGCGCGACATCACCGGAGTGGTGAAAGTGCGTATGTCGATGGGCCACGAAGCCGTTGGACACTGGTTTAACGAAGAGGTGAAAGAAAATCTCGCACTTCTTGATGAGGTTGAACAGGCGGCAAATACGGTGAAAGGCAGTGAACGCTCCTGGCAGCGCGCCGGGCATGAATACACGCTGTGGATGGACGGTGAAGAGGTCATGGTGCGTGCCAACCAGCTCGAGTTTTCAGGTGACGAGATGGAAGAGGGGATGAGCTACTACGACGAAGAGAGCCTGTCGATGTGCGGCGTAGAGGATTTCCTTCAGGTGGTAAATGCCTACCGTGACTTCATGAAACAGAAATAACAGACCGGAGCATCCCTGCTCCGGTTTGCTTTTACACGGCCGGAATATTGCGGCCGTAGTAGATCTCGCGCATCTCTTTCCAGAGCAGGTCAGTAATTGCCTTACGCTCTTCTTCGCTCAAATCTTCCGGCTTCGTGTGGAACATATAGTGCTTAAGGTCGAATTCCTTAAGTAACATCTTGGTATGGAAGATGTTTTCCTGATACACGTTCACGTCCATCATGTCGTACAGCGATTTCATGTCGTCGGACATAAAGTTCTGGATGGAGTTGATCTCGTGGTCGATGAAGTGCTTCATGCCGTTGATATCACGGGTGAAACCACGCACGCGATAATCAATGGTGACGATATCCGATTCCAACTGGTGAATTAAATAGTTCAGCGCGTTCAGCGGGGAAATCACGCCGCAGGTCGACACTTCGATATCGGCGCGGAACGTACACAGCCCGCCTTCCGGGTGACTCTCCGGGTAGGTATGTACGCAGATATGGCTTTTATCCAGGTGGGCCACGACCACTTCCGGCAGCGGGCCCGGATGTTCAGTTTTGTCGATAAGCTTAGGATCGACCGGCTCTTCGCTGACCAGTATGGTCACGCTGGCGCCCTGGGGTTCATAATCCTGCCGGGCGATGTTCAGGATGTTTGCGCCAATAATGGAACAGGTTTCTGACAGGATCTCGGTCAGACGGTTGGCGTTGTAGAGTTCGTCGATATAGGCGATGTAACCATCGCGTTCTTCCGCTGTTTTGGCATAGCAGATATCGTAAATACAAAAACTCAGGCTTTTCGTCAGGTTGTTAAAGCCATGCAGTTTAAGCTTTTTCAATTAGCTCACCCCCTTAGTGGATAATGCGTCTTGCAGGTACTGCGGCAGCGCAAACGCTGCGGTATGAATAGCCGGATTGTAGTATCGGCACTGAAGACCGGCCTGATGGAAGCGGGCCTGAATAATTTCGGTGGAGAGATGGCGTAATACGTCGTTATCCGTCGCCCAGGCAAAGGTCATGATCCCGCCGTAATACGTCGGAATGGCCGCCTGATAGAAGCTGACATCATCGAAATAGGTGCTTAACTTACGATGGCTGTCGAGCGCTTCATCCTGCTGCAGGAAGCAGACGCCATTTTGTGCGACGAAGATCCCGCCCGGGTTCAGGCAGCGCTTGCAGCCTTCGTAGAAGGATGAGGTAAACAGCGACGCGCCGGGGCCGATAGGGTCGGTGCAGTCGGAGATAATGACGTCAAACGTTTGCGTGGTCTGGTTAACAAAATTGACGCCGTCGTCGATAACCAGATTAAAGCGCGGATCGTCATAGCTACCGGCATTGTGGTTGGGCAGGTACTGGCGGCAGAAAGAGACGACACCCGCGTCGATTTCCACCATGGTGATGGTTTCAATGGAACGATGGCGGGACACTTCACGCAGCATTGCGCCGTCGCCACCGCCGATAATCAGGACATGCTTCGCGTGACCGTGCGCCAGCAGCGGGACGTGGGTCATCATCTCATGATAGATAAACTCATCTCGCTCGGTCGTTTGCACGACGCCGTCCAGCGCCATGACGCGGCCAAAGGCGGCATTCTCGAAGATGATCAGATCCTGGTGATCGGTTTTCTCATGATAGAGCACGTTATCAACGGCAAAGTACTGACCAAACTGGTCATGCAGTGTTTCATGCCACAACGTGTGGTCGGCCATAGCGAACTCCTCCTGTGTAAACATCCATTACGCTCACAAAAAATGAGCGAAACATGATAGCTAACTCTAACCGTGGTTGCACGGCCAGAGGTTCAACAGGAGGCGTCGGGAAGGTTATTTGACGTAGGCGAGCAGGCTGAGTGAATCACGAGCCAGCGCTTTGCATTTTTTGGCCGTGGGAATACCAATACCGCTTAGGTCACGGTAGCTGTCTTCGCCGAGCGCCTTCATGTCGAAGCTGTCGTAGTTGCTGAGATCCCACTGGTTCTGCTGGGCAAAAAAGACCAGCGCGCGGCGAATTTGCCCGTTGGGTAAATTCTGGTAGCCACAATCATTTTTCAGGAATACAAAAACCGCCGTTAAATCGGCCATATCTTCCGCTTCATTTTCACTTAGCGCATAGCTGTTCGCACACATCGCCATCAGGCTACCGAACAAAATTGTCCTGAAAAACATCTTCATTGCTTCTACCACTTCTTCACGGAAAATTAACGTTAGCATACTTGATGCCGGTGCGACGATCTTTATTATTGCCGCTTGACTTGACCTTCCGGTAAGGGGAGGGTTTATGCTCAAAAGATCGCCTGCTGGAAATAAGGAAATGAACATGCAACGTCGTGATTTTTTAAAATATTCCGCTGTGCTGGGGGCTGCCAGCGCATTACCTCTCTGGAGCCGCGCGGTTTTCGCGGCTGACAGGCCTGCCTTACCTATCCCTGACTTAGTGACCGCTGATGCGCGAAGCCGTATCCAGCTTGTGATGCAATCGGGCAAAACGACCTTTGGTGCAAATACCGCCACAACCTGGGGTTATAACGGAAATCTCCTTGGCCCGGCGCTCCAGCTGCGCAAAGGAAAAACCGTTACCGTCGATATCCATAACACGCTGTCGGAAGAGACGACGCTGCACTGGCACGGGCTGGAAGTGCCGGGCGAGGTGGACGGGGGCCCGCAGGGCATCATCAAAGCGGGCGGCACGCGCAGCGTCACCTTTACGCCTGACCAGCGCGCGGCGACCTGCTGGTTCCACCCGCATCAGCATGGCAAAACGGGCCATCAGGTGGCGATGGGGCTGGCGGGGCTGGTGCTGATTGAAGACGACGAAAGCCGCATGCTGCGCCTGCCGAAACAGTGGGGCATCGACGACGTTCCGGTGATTGTGCAGGACAAGAAATTCAACGCTGACGGGCAAATTGACTATCAGCTGGACGTGATGAGCGCGGCGGTAGGCTGGTTTGGCGACACGCTGCTGACCAACGGCGCCATTTACCCCCAGCACGCCGCGCCGAAAGGCTGGCTGCGCCTGCGCCTGCTCAACGGCTGTAATGCCCGCTCTCTCAATTTCGCCGCCAGCGATAAGCGCCCGCTGTACGTGGTAGCGAGCGACGGCGGCCTGCTGCCGGAGCCGGTGAAGGTGAGCGAGCTGCCGATGCTGATGGGCGAACGCTTTGAGGTGCTGGTGGACATCAGCGACGGCAAGCCGTTTGACCTCGTAACCCTGCCGGTAAGCCAGATGGGGATGGCGGTCGCACCGTTTGATAAGCCGCATCCGGTGCTGCGTATTCAGCCATTGCTGGTGGCCGCTTCCGGCACGCTGCCTGATACGTTAACCACGCTGCCAGCGCTCCCGTCGCTTGACGGGCTTACGCAGCGCAAGCTGCAGCTCTCCATGAACCCGATGCTCGATATGATGGGCATGCAGGCGCTGATGGCGAAATATGGCGATAAGGCGATGGCGGGGATGCACCACGGGCAGATGATGGGCCATATGAATATGGACCATGGGAAAATGGGCGGCATGGGGAATATGAATCACGGCGACCATGGCTTTGATTTCCACAACGCCAATACGATCAACGGCAAAGCGTTCGACATGAACACGCCGATGTTTGCTGCGACAAAGGGCCAGTTTGAGCGCTGGGTGATTTCAGGCGAAGGGGACATGATGCTGCACCCGTTCCACATCCACGGCACCCAGTTCCGCATTCTTTCAGAGAACGGCAAAGCGCCGGATGCGCATCGCGCGGGCTGGAAAGATACGGTGAGAGTGGAAGGCAGCGTCAGCGAGGTGCTGGTTAAGTTTGACCACGACGCGCCGAAGGAGTTTGCCTATATGGCGCACTGCCACCTGCTGGAGCATGAGGATACGGGGATGATGCTCGGGTTCACTGTTTAAAACAGTGCGGCCTGATGCCCTCACCCTGGCCCTCTCCCACGGGGAGAGGGAATAAACACAAAAACGGCAACCGAGGTTGCCGTTTTGCATCTTTCCGTAGGCCGGGTAAGGCGTAGCCGCCACCCGGCTTTTTCAGTTACTTGTTTTCGTCAGGCAGCGCATACGCGACGATGTAGTCGCCCATCTTCGTGCCAAACGAACCGTGACCGCCCGCAGAGATGACAACGTACTGCTTGCCATTCACCTCATAGGTCATCGGTGTGGCCTGTCCACCGGCCGGCAGACGGCCTTGCCACAGTTTTTCACCGTTGGTCATGTTGTACGCGCGCAGGTAGTTATCTGCGGTTGCCGCGATGAACAGCACGTTACCGGCGGTGGAAATTGGGCCACCCAGCATCGGCATACCCATATTGAACGGCACAGGAACCGGCATCGGGAACGGCATGCTGTCCTGTGGCGTACCAATACGTTTTTTCCACACGATCTGGTTAGTTTTCAGATCCAGACCGGAGATATAACCCCAGGCCGGCTGTTTACACGGCAGACCAAACGGAGACAGGAACGGGTTCAGCGTCACGCCAAACGGTACGCCGTACTGCGGCTGAATGCCGGCTTCGGTACCGCTGCCTTTCGCGTCTTTCGGCTGCTCCATTGGGTTGCCCGGACCGCGTGGGATCAGACGGGAAACGAACGGCAGCGCCATTGGGTTGGCAATCGCCACCTGACGGTTCGGGTCGACGGAGATCCCGCCCCACTCGAACATCCCCAGGTTACCCGGGAAGACCAGCGTGCCCTGCTCAGACGGCGGCGTGAAAATGCCTTCATAGCGCAGCTGGTGGAACATCACGCGGCACACCAGCTGGTCAAACATGGTGGCCCCCCACATGTCTGCCCCGCTGAGGTCTTTCTTCGGACGGAAGCTCAGGTCAGAGAACGGCTGGGTTTTGCTGACGTAATCGCCTTTCGCTGCACCCTGTGGAACCGGTTTTTCCGGGGCAGGGACAACCAGCTTACCGTTGCTGCGATCCAGCACGAAGATGTTACCCGTCTTGGCCGGGGCGTAAATCACCGGCACGGTTTTGCCGTCAACGGTAATGTCCGCCAGCGTCGGCTGGGACGGCATATCCATATCCCACAGATCATGGTGAACGGTCTGGTAGCTCCACGCCAGCTTACCGGTGGTCGCGTTCAGCGCCACGATAGCACTCGCATAGCGTTCCTGCTCCGGCGTGCGGTTACCGCCCCAGATATCTGGCGTGGTCACGCCCATTGGCAGGTAGACCAGGTCCAGCTTCGCGTCATACGCCGCTGGTGCCCAGGAGTTTGGCGAGTTAAAGGTAAAGGTGTGCTCGTCCGACGGGATCGCGTTTGGATCTTTCGCGCCCGGGTCGAAGGCCCACAGCAGTTTACCGGTGTTTACGTCGAAACCACGGATAACGCCGGAGGTTTCACGCGTGGAGAAGTTGTCCGTTACCGAACCGGCAATCACGATAGTTTTATCGGTGATGATTGGCGGTGAGGTGGGCTCATACAGACCCGGCGTGGTGTCCGGCATGTTGGTCTGCAGGTTCAGGATACCTTTGTTAGCAAAGGTTTCGCACAGCTTGCCCGTTTCGGCATTGATGGCGAACAGACGGCCATCGTTCACCGGCAGCATAATGCGGCGAGGACAGTCGGCAATGACCTCCGGGCTGGCATTATCGGCACGCGCTTCGTGGTAAGAGACGCCACGGCAGGTGACGTGCTGGAAGGACGGGTTGGAGTTCAGCTGTGGATCGAAGTGCCATTTCTCTTTACCGGTGGCCGCGTCGAGCGCGAACAGACGCTGGTGCGCCGTACACAGATAAAGCATGTTGCCAACTTTAATTGGCGTCACTTCGTTGGTCAGCTCGCCCGGATCGTTCGGCATCTTCACATCGCCGGTACGGAATACCCAGGCTTCTTTCAGGTTCTTCACGTTGTCCGCGTTGATCTGCTTCAGCGGAGAGTAGCGTTGACCTTCCTGGTTACGACCATACGCAGGCCAGTCGCCGTCCGCCACCTGAGAGATAGCCGCAGCAGGCGTGGATTCCGCGTTCAGCGTACCGTTGATCTCCTGTGGGTCGTTAAAACCTGCCCAGGTCAGAATGCCGCCGGTAATCAGCAGGACAACAACCAGGCCCGCCACCGCACCGCTGGAAGGCACAATCAGTCGACGCCACACGAACGGCAGGATCAGCCAGATGCCAAAGAAGACCAGGATGTCGCTGCGCGGCGTCAGTGCCCAGAAGTCGAACCCGACTTCCCAGACGCCCCAGATCATGGTGGCAAGAAGGAGGGCGGCATACAGCCACAGTGCAGATTGTTTTCTACGCAACAGCAGGACGGTTACGGCAACCATAACCAGACCCGCAATCGGGTAGTACCAGGAGCCGCCTAAAGCGACCAGCCAGACGCCACCGATTAACAGATACAGCGCGCAGAAGGCTGCGAATGCGGCTGTTAATGTCACCAGTAGACGCGGCTGTTTAGAGTTTGTTTCAGCCATAGAAAGTGTACTCGTCAGTTTTTGTTAATAATTTGCTAGCAACTAATTATAGGTATTAACAAGTGTGATCGGAATCACAATATTTGCTTTTTATAACTCATACGCCAGGGTTATCCATTTGCTGATATAATGGCGGGCTTGCGTATCGATGCCGGAAATACATTCACCTGCATTGAGAGATTTTCATTAAAATCATTTGGTTAGTAATATGAAACATACTGTTGAAGTGATGATCCCGGAAGCCGAGATCAAAGCGCGTATCGCCGAACTGGGTCGTCAAATCACCGAACATTACAAGGACAGCGGCAGCGAAATGGTGCTGGTCGGTCTGTTGCGCGGCTCTTTCATGTTCATGGCAGACCTGTGCCGTGAAGTGCATGTGCCCCATGAGGTCGATTTTATGACCGCCTCCAGCTACGGCAGCGGCATGTCCACCACCCGTGATGTGAAAATCCTGAAAGATCTGGATGAAGATATTCGTGGCAAAGATGTGTTGATCGTTGAAGACATTATTGACTCCGGCAACACGCTCTCTAAAGTACGCGAGATCCTGAGCCTGCGTGAGCCAAAATCTCTGGCGATTTGTACGCTGCTGGATAAACCTGACCGTCGTGAAGTGCAGGTGCCGGTAGAGTTTGTGGGCTTCTCGATTCCGGATGAATTCGTCGTCGGTTACGGCATTGACTACGCGCAGCGTTATCGTCATCTGCCGTATGTTGGGAAAGTGGTATTGCTGGACGAGTAGTTGCTGTTTGTTGCCCGGTGGCGCTACGCTTACCGGGCCTACGAATGGGCACATGTAGGCCGGGTAAGGCGCAGCCGCCACCCGGCTTTTTAACGGGCACTTATTTATGATTGACGTGCTTAAGCTGAAGGTTGGCAATCCCCGAACGGTAGCGCTGCTCCAGCGTTTCGCGGTTGGTGGCGGTCACTTCCAGATTGCGCAGCAGACCATCGTGAATACCGTATGCCCAGCCGTGGACAGAGACCTTCTGTCCGCGTTTCCACGCTGATTGCATGATCGTTGAGTGGCCCAGGTTATACACCTGCTCCATCACGTTGAGTTCGCAAAGGGTATCCATGCGACGCTCCTGCGGCATTTCGCCCAGCAGTGAGCTATGTTTGAACCAGATATCGCGGATGTGCAGTAGCCAGTTATCAATGAGCCCCAGTTCCGTGTTTTCAACCGCCGCCTGCACGCCGCCGCAGCCATAATGGCCGCAAATGATGATGTGCTCGACTTGCAGAACGTCCACGGCATACTGAACAACAGAAAGACAGTTGAGATCGGTGTGAATCACGAGATTGGCGACGTTACGGTGAACAAACAGTTCGCCGGGTTCAAGGCCGGTCAGGCGCTCCGCCGGTACGCGGCTGTCGGAACATCCAATCCAGAGAAAGCGTGGGTTCTGAGCCTGCGCGAGTTTTCCAAAAAATCCGGGGTCTTCCTCCACCAGCATTTTTGACCATAGTGCATTGTTGCTGATGAGTGTATCTATGTTGTTCATGGAGGTTAGCGACCTGTAACCGAGTTATTGCGTTGCGCTACTATAGGGTAACCCGACTTTTAATGAAACCACACAACGTGTGTAAGAACTGAAGGTAAGTTAATTTCATGGCAATTGCACTGGAGCTTGAGCAGCTTAAAAAAACCTATCCGGGTGGCGTTCAGGCGCTACGCGGAATAGATCTTAAAGTAGAGGCCGGTGATTTTTACGCGCTTCTGGGGCCGAACGGGGCGGGGAAATCGACCACCATTGGGATTATCAGCTCGCTGGTCAATAAAACGTCCGGTCGGGTGAGCGTCTTTGGGTACGACCTGCAAAAAGATGTGGTGAACGCCAAGCGCCAGCTGGGGCTGGTACCGCAGGAGTTCAACTTCAACCCGTTCGAGACGGTGCAGCAGATTGTCGTTAACCAGGCGGGGTATTACGGGGTTGAGCGTAAAGAGGCGCTGGAGCGTAGCGAAAAATACCTCAAGCAGCTTGATCTGTGGGAAAAGCGTAACGAACGTGCGCGCATGTTGTCCGGCGGGATGAAGCGCCGCCTGATGATCGCCCGCGCGCTGATGCACGAGCCAAAGCTGCTGATCCTCGATGAGCCGACCGCGGGCGTGGATATCGAACTTCGCCGTTCCATGTGGGGCTTCCTGAAGGATCTCAACGACAAAGGCACCACCATTATTCTGACCACCCACTACCTTGAAGAGGCTGAAATGCTGTGCCGCAACATCGGCATCATTCAGCACGGTGAGCTGGTGGAGAACACCTCGATGAAGAATCTGCTCTCCAAGCTGAAATCCGAAACCTTCATTCTCGATCTGGCGGCGAAAAGCGCGCTGCCAAAACTTGAAGGTTACAACTATCGTCTGGTGGATACCTCGACGCTGGAAGTGGAAGTGCTGCGCGAGCAGGGGATTAACAGCGTGTTCTCGCAGCTGAGCGCGCAGGGGATTCAGGTTTTAAGTATGCGTAACAAAGCGAACCGACTGGAAGAGCTGTTTGTCTCTCTGGTACATGACAAACAAGGAGACAAGGCATGACGCATCTTTACTGGGTCGCGCTGAAAAGTATCTGGGCGAAAGAGATTAACCGCTTTATGCGCATCTGGGTGCAAACCCTGGTGCCGCCGGTCATCACGATGACGCTCTATTTCATTATCTTCGGTAACCTGATTGGTTCCCGGATTGGTGAGATGCACGGCTTTACCTATATGCAGTTTATCGTGCCGGGCCTGATTATGATGGCGGTGATCACCAACGCCTATGCCAACGTGGCGTCGTCATTCTTCAGCGCCAAGTTCCAGCGCAATATTGAAGAGCTGCTGGTCGCGCCGGTGCCGACGCACGTCATTATCGCGGGCTATGTCGGCGGCGGCGTGGCGCGCGGGCTGTGCGTGGGGATCCTGGTCACGGCGATTTCGCTGTTCTTTGTCCCGTTCCAGGTCCACTCGTGGCTGTTTGTCGCGCTGACGCTGCTCCTGACGGCGATCCTGTTCTCGCTGGCCGGTCTGCTGAACGCCGTGTTCGCCAAAACGTTTGACGATATTAGCCTGATCCCAACCTTCGTGCTGACGCCGCTGACCTATCTCGGCGGGGTGTTCTACTCCCTGACGCTGCTGCCACCGTTCTGGCAGGCGCTGTCGCACCTGAACCCGATTGTCTATATGATCAGCGGCTTCCGCTTTGGTTTCCTCGGCATCACTGACGTGCCGCTGTTTACCACGGTGGCGGTGCTGGTGGTGTTTATCATCGCCTTCTACCTGCTGTGCTGGTATCTGATCCAGCGCGGACGCGGTCTGCGCAGCTAATCTTCTGCCCGGCGACGTTCTGTTTGCCGGGCACTTTCTTTGACAGTTATCACCGAAAGCTAACCTTCACTCCGCTAAACTACTTGCCTGCTAAGGAGAGAGTTATGCTGGGATGGGTTATCACCTGCCACGATGAACAAGCGCAGGAAATGCTGGATAAGCTTGAAGCCAAATTTGGCCCGCTGGCGCAGTGCCGGGCGGTAAACTACTGGCGCGGGCTGAGCACCAACATGCTGAGCCGCATGATGTGCGATGCCCTGCATGAAACGGACACCGGCGATGGCGTGATTTTTTTGACCGATAAATCGGGCGCGGCGCCTTACCGCGCAGCCGCGTTGCTGAGCCATAAGCATGCGTGCTGTGAAGTCATCTCGGGAATCAACTTCGCCCTGCTGGCGGTAATGTATCCACAGCGTGAATTATTAAGCAGCGCTGAGTTTCGCCATGCCATCGTGGCGCAGGGCGTGCCGGGCGTCAGCAGCTTGTGGCATCAGCAGCAAAAAAATCCCCCCTTCGTCCTGCTCCATGACCTGTATAAGAATTAAACGTTGGTATTGATGTCTCATTTGTTACAATAGCGGCAGTTTCCCGCACCGATTAAGACACCATGCTACCGCGTATTCTTTTCCTGCTATTGATGCTCATTTCCGGCGTCAGCTCAGCCAGTTTACTCAGCCAGCAAACGCTGCCTGCCCAGTATATGCAAACCACCGAAGATGCGGCGATCTGGGCGCAGGTGGGGAACAGCGTCATCAACGTGGGTAACGTGCGCGCCGGGCAGATCCTGGCCGTTGTGCCCGCGGCGGCGGACTACTACGAATTTCGCTTCGGTTTTGGTACGGGGTTTATCGACAAGGGACACCTGGAGCCGGTTCAGGGGAAACAGCGCGTCGAGGACAGCCTCGGGGATCTCAATAAGCCCCTCAGCAATCAGAACCTGATTACCTGGAAAGACACGCCGGTTTATAACGCGCCTTCCAGCGGCAGCGCACCGTTCGGCACGTTAAGCGCCAATCTGCGCTATCCAATACTGAGCAAACTGAAAGACCGTCTGAATCAGACCTGGTTCCAGATCCGCATCGGCAACCGTCTGGCATGGATCAGCAGCCTGGACGCGCAGGAAGATAACGGACTTCCGATTCTGACCTACCATCATATTCTGCGTGATGAAGAGAACACCCGTTTTCGACATACCTCCACGACCACCAGCGTACGCGCGTTCAACAACCAGATGGCGTGGCTACGCGATCAGGGCTATACCACCCTGACGATGTACCAGCTTGAAGGGTACGTGCGTAACAAGATGAACCTGCCTGCAAAATCGGTGGTGATTACCTTTGACGACGGCCTGAAATCGGTCAGCCGCTATGCGTACCCTGTGCTGAAGGAGTACGGCTTCAAGGCCACGGCGTTTATTATCTCTTCCCGCATAAAAGGCCATCCGCAGAAGTGGGACCCGAAATCGCTGCAGTTTATGAGCGTGCAGGAGATTAAGGGTATTCAGGACGTGTTCGACATTCAGTCTCACACCCATTTCCTGCACCGCGTGGATGGCAATAAGCATCCGATTTTACTGAGCCGCAGCTATCACGTGATCCTGTTTGATTTTGAGCGTTCTCGTCGCGCGCTGGCGCAGTTTAATCCACGCGTGCTCTATCTTTCCTATCCGTTTGGCGGCTACGACAATAAAGCGATAAAGGCGGCGAATGACGCCGGTTTTCATCTGGCGGTGACGACGGTGAAAGGAAAGGTGAAGCCGGGGGATAATCCGTTCTTATTGAAGCGCCTGTATATTTTAAGAACGGATTCGCTGGAGACCATGTCGCGGCTGATAAGCAATCAGCCGCAGGGATGAATTAGTAATAGCTAATCTGGAAGGTGGTCATGCCGGTGAAATTACCGGCTTTAAGCGGATTGCCATCCTTAACCAATTGAGCTTCAAAATTCATCAGGCCTAAATTTACTCCTGAGCCGGTATCTGGGCTAAAAAGCACATCACTCTCCTCGTTAGGGTTAATCTGCTCAAATTGCATACGATTATGATCGCCTAAAATTTTCACACCGATACCTTCAGCGCCATTATTTAACATATTTCCCAGTAAGTTATTGTCAGGTCCGGTGAGTTTGCTGGCAGTCATCTTGTATTTCACCGAATACACATTGTTGCAGCCGAGCAACTGAACCCTGAACTGATGGCTCACGGGGGAGGTGTTAAAGTCCGAGAGCATATACTCGCCCAGATCCACGGTGTTACTGCCCGAGTCCAGCTGCGCGTATTCGCAGGTTGAGGCAATAATCGGGACTCGGAACGACGATGGTGTGACGTTAAACGTCCAGGGCCTGTTATCGCTGTCAGACGGATTGCCTATGGTCATCTGCCCCAGCGAATAAGCCCCGCTGGGGGAGATAAAGGTCGCCTGATTGGTATTGCCGCCGAGATTATAAAATTCACCGGTATCCTGCCAAACGTTGACGTGTGCTTTCCACGTTTTACCCGCCCAGATATCTTCGCCAGGGTCGCTGACGAGATCGCTCCAGCCACTCTGATCCATCGTATTACCATCCCCAAAATATCCCCCTCCGGCGCTGGAGAAGATTTTAACGGAAAAGTAGATGCCGGGAATATTGGTCACGTAATAGTTTCCTATCCCGCCGTCTGGCTGCGGACCGCGGCCAAGCATATTACCCTCTGCATTTTTGTAGGCCAGCTGGCGTCCATCATCTCCCGCGCTGCAATCCGAGGTCAAAGAGGGGCTTAGATCCACATCGAATGAGGCCAGCAACCACATGCTGTTATTACTTCTGGGATACCAACGGATGCCCGTATCGTAGGTGCTGTTTGCCAGCGTCGTGGTACCGCCGGAACCATCGCCAAACTGACACTCCCTGGCCGCGGCTTGCTCCTGATAGCCCAGGCAACCAGCGGCAGTTAGCCCAACAAAAAAGAGCGTATTTAAACATCCTGTTATTCTCTTATGCATTTTCATCCTGTATTGCCTGCACTGTTTATTCATACGTTGCGTTAACCACCACGTGGCTGGTTACTTTACCTGCGGACACCACACCCGTGTTTTGCAGGCGCGCATAGAAGGGGTAATCCGTTCCCCACTCTTCGTTGGCAATAAGCTCAACGCTCGAATTACCGTCGCTATTCAACACGTTGGTATTGAGTGTCTTAGAAAAAATAACCACTCCGGTATTTGCGGCACCGCCTGCGGCTTCGTCGGTTTCATTAATAAAGACCTGTCGCGTCGAAGTCGGCCATTCTTTATTTTGCGGCTGGAAGCTGAATATAAATTTCTGCGGTGCCTGGCTGCCCACGGTGCAGTTCTCTATTTTTACAGCAAACGGGGTGCCGCCAGCGTCATCCGTGGGATGGAGGCGCGTTGAGCCGTCTGCGTTATAAAACCAGCTTTTGCTGACCATTGGTATTGAGACTTTCCCGTCGTTAGCAAGGGAAATCTGGCAGGTATTTTCAATAATTTTGGCGTTAAAGGTAACATCCATGCCAGCGTCAGCTGACTGGCATGGGGCAGACCAGCACCAATTCATGATTGCTGCCAGGGCTATCAGTGACCCTTTCAGACGATTATTTTTATTTGGCGTTAACATTACCGTTCTGCCCCTGCAAAGCATTATTGGTATGTTACAACGAAGGTTACTGGTGCGCTGACGTCACCAGTGGTGACATCCGCAATAGTCTTACCTTTGCCGAGGACGATACGTGCCGCCAAATCCAGTTTGGCGGTAGCGCCGCTAATGTTCACCGTTTGCGTCGGTTTAGTTTTACAGCTCAGCAAGGTACCGCTGGCGGCTGCGCCTTTCCAGACCTCAAAGCCTGCCCCCAGGCCTGCCGAGAAGGAGTCACCATCTTTGGCCGAGCCGGTACACTCGCCTCCAGTGCCAGGCGTCGCCTGGACCGTAGCGCTTTTCACCCCGGCGCAACCGCTGAACGCGATTTTGAACGCCTCACTTCGGCTGTTCGTCACCAGGTCTGATTTAAATACGTCACCAAAAGCAAGGGTGCTGATAGGCTGACCGCCCGTATTTTGTATTTGAGCGGTACAGGTCCCTGCAGTCACCGTGGAGGTAAATGTTGCCTGTACACTGGAGGTGCCGGTGATGGCGCTCGCGGAGCCGGATGTCGCTCCTGCTGCGATGGCAAGTGCAATGAGCGTAGAGTGGGCGATTGTTTTCATTATTGCGTGTCCTTTCGCTTATTCGTAGGTAAAGTTAAAAGTGGCCGTGGCGCTGAAGGCACCAGTGGTTCCTTTGCCTGCCTGGGTTTCAATCAGACGAGCAACAAGCGGAACCTCTTTGGCGCTGATTTCAGTTGCAGTCCAGACCAGGCGTTTGCTGTCATCCGTTGAATTTATCTCAAACGGCGCGGTTGGCGCGGAAGAGCGGGCAATAGTGACTGCCAGGTAATCTGCTGCTCCGCTGGTTGCAGCGTTGATAATCGCCGTGTTAGCGTAGCTAGATTTCGTTCCTGAAACGGTGGTTTTCAGTCCGCTTAAGCTGGAAGGACATTCGGTAATCTTCAGCTTAAAGTTTGCGGTGGCAGCCTCTGCACCTCCAGCGATGTCGCTCAGCTGTACGGCACCGCCAGTGCCGATAGGAATGGTGTTGTTGGAGCCATCGCCAGTCCCGCCCTCAACCTTCATGTCACAGGTTGTTTCGCGAAGGGTTGCGGTGAAGGTGACATCAAGCGGGATTGATCCTGCCATTGCCTGTGAGCTTAACGCCAGCGCCAGCAGTGCGCTAAGACGTGCCACGTGAACTGTCTTTTTCATTAAAAGATAACTCCCTGTTATAAAAATATTACATCTGACAAACTTGATTATTGAGAAGGGTGGTTAACCCTACTTTCTTCGCTGTATCGGAGATCTGATACGTTACGGTACACTCACCGTCGGCACCATTTCCCCACACCACACGAAGTTTTCCATTGTTTTCGATACCACGAACATAGGCCTGTCCTGCCTGACCAACCGACCCTACGCTGACGCTGTTTTCGTTGAGCACATCAGCGCCAAGCGGAATAAAACCATTATCTGAACGATGAAGATCAAGCAGGAGAGAACGACCCTGATCGGTTTCGAAATCCACCTTGATAATGGCACCGCTGCGTGGAATGGCGACCATGCTGGTGTTTTTGACTTCTACGTCAGACTCCAGTTTGGAAATATCCAGGCCGACGGTGTTTTCCCGGTATGCAGAGAGATAAGGCATAACGGCATAACCAGAATCGCCAATCACGCCATCACCCAGCGAGAGATGCGCGCCTTTCGCGCCCGGCGCGCTGACCAATGCCAGCGTATCGGTATCACCAATACTACCCGGTGCCAGGGTGGCACCGCCGGCGTGCACAAGCATTCCTCCGCTGTAACTCAGTGAATATTGCTGGCTGTTATCATCTGCCGCCGAGGCAGATAGGCTCAGTGGACCGTAAGGGCTGTTATAGCTACCGTAGCCGCCAATCTGATTGACATCACCGGATTCGCTGTGCGTTGTGGTGGTATTCACGCTGTAGCTAAACCGATAATCATCGGTATTGCCGTTAGCGCTGGTATTCACCGCCATGTTGTTCTTGAAGTCTGAGTTCACGCTGCTGTTAATGCTTGAGAAGCCCCCCGGACGTTTGGTGTGGCCAAACAGGTTTTCCAGAGGGATACTCAGACTCAGATAGATGCTGTCATCCTTCTCACCGTACTCGTCGTAACTGCGCTGCACGGACACGCTGTAGCTTCCCAGCCAGAAGCTGTTGTTGTAACCCACCGAGTATTGAGACGTTGAGCTGGACTGCGTCCAGTAGTCCTGCCAACTGCCGGTTGCATATAACGAGCCGTAGTTATTTTTGCCCTCAGAAATCGGCTGGCTCACGTTAAGCTGCACCTGGTTTTTCATGCGCTGGAAGGTGCTATAAATATCTTTTCCGTTGTGATCGGGATTACGTGACCGGTCGTGATATTTAATGTCTTCAGCCAGCGACGCCGCATCGTTCAACGTCAGGTAATCCTTCGTTGAGAATCGATAGGCTGCGACGTTGAAGGAGGTGCGGGTATCTTCCAGCAGCTTACTCCATGACACGCGATAACTTTGACCCGTCAGCGTACCCAGGCCATCGATATCCGCGTTGGAATGCGTCACATCCAGCGCGAATGCGCCAATGCCGGTATTCATAGCAATACCCAGCAAGCCGGAAACATATCCGGTATCCATATACTCGATACCGGAGTAGCCCGTGAACGTATTGTTTAAACCGTAATAGCCCGTGGCGTAGCCCAGGCGTGGTTTATCGCGAAGCCCATTATCATTCAGTTCGCCAGCGCCAATATCCCAGCGGCTGTAACCCGGTCGGAGCATCTGGCTTACAGAAGAGTAAGGAATGGAAAACGTACGTATGCTGCCGTCTGTTTCTTCAATGGTAACAACCAGATCGCTGCCGTAGCCTGTGGTACTGAGATCGGAGATTTCAAACGCACCCGGCGGCACCGTACTTTCATACAGCTTATTGCCACTTTGGCTTATCGTAACTTTCGCGTTACTTTTGGCCACGCCGCGGATCACTGGCGCATAAGTAGAAATACCGCCAGGCAGCATACGGTCATCGTTGTACATGCGTGCGCCACGGAGACTGATTGCATCAAACGTGTCACCTCGCGTGTAGGAGTCTCCTAACAGCAGCTGTGCGCGCAGCTGCGTGATATCGCGCTGTAAATAGATATCTTGGCTTGAATATTCGCTGCCGCTGTCCTGATCCCAGTTCAGGTTGCCGCGTGAACGCAGGCGCCACGCCCCCATATTCAGGCCATATTTCAGGCCAGCATAGGCACTTTCATGGGTTGACCCCGGCGAATCTGAATGCCAGGCATTCAGATCGTAAGAAAGCAAACCCGCCGTGATGCCATCATCCCACAAGGACGGATCGACATAACCCCCTGGACGATGCTCAATATAAATTTGTGGTACAACGAGATCGAGTTGCTGATTCGAAGAGTCAAAATCCCATGATGCGCCTGGTAATAATTTGGCGATATCAAGGCACTCTTCGCTTTTTTCCCCAATATCTTTCAGGGCCTCTTGCTTTATGCCCAGCTGTAAAAGGAGCTTAGTCGTAAAGCAGGGGGTTGCACGCGTTGTTCCATTCTCTTTGAATGTAAATTCGGTCAACAATTTCTTCTGGCCGTTTATCGCAATTTGCATTTTAAACGTGCCAGGAACAATAGGGTTACCTTTTGCAAAGCGGCTAACGTCGATTTTCGCACCGGTGTTAAAGAGAAATTGATCGTTAAATTCTATCTCGCTTTCATCAGACGTATTTTGCACAGCACCATCTTTTGCAAAAGATGGCGACTGAAGCGCGGTACTGATAATAATACAGAGTATTGAACGCTTGAATAACATTGCTATCACTAATCCGTTAGCTGCTAATTAAAATAAAAATCTTATTGTTTTATTTGAGCGTCACTTCATGGATGTCGGCACCGCCAAAATCATTGATTGCCGTGAACGCTACTTTGCTAACGTGTGCGGTACCAGACTCCTTAAGTACATAAGACTGGCTGCCAAACGGTTCCACATAATGTGGATCGATGGCGATGTGTTTACCGCCTACAGTTGCATCGATTTTCGCCAGGGAGACGTAATAAGGGGAATCATTGCGCGCCACCAGCATGCTGCCGTTTTGGGTCCATTTTAGTTCTTTTGCTGCGATGGCAGGATCGCCTTTCAGTCCTTTTGGACGGAAGAACATTTTGATACGGGTACGGAAGGCCAGCTGCAGGATATTTTCCGAAGACTCCGTTTTTGCTTTCGGTGGGATCTCCAGAACGTTGAACCAGTACATGGTCTCTTTATCCTGGAGCATGGTCTGGCCGAGCCAACTGATGCGTACAGTTTGCCCTTTTGCGGGATCGATACGGGAAACCGGTGGTGTTACAACGAAAGGAACTTTCAATTCGCGTGGGTCGGTTGAGTCACGACCATCATCCAGCCAGGTTTGTACCAGCAGAGGTTTATTACCGCGGTTTTCCATGTTCACGGTGACATCTTTTGCCGACTCCGGATAAATGACGCGGGTTCCGGAAATAACGATATCCGCGAAGACGGAGTGGGAAACTGACAGGGTGGCACTCAGCATGAATGTCGCGAGAGCAGATTTAAAAAGGCGCATATTATTCATCCTTAAACAAAATGCGCCCACGTCAACTGTGAGCGCATGAGAAATTCAAAAGCTATTGATTACTCGTAGCTCATGGTAAAGGTAACGTTGCTGCTGACTTTACCAGCAGTAATGTCGTTGGTACCTTTAACCCAGGCAGCGCTTGGAACGTAGGCAACACGGTAAGACAGTTGACCTTCGCCACTGGTCAGGTCAGCAACCTGAGTGTTGTTGCTTGGGTTGCCCACTTTGATACGGTCAGTCTTGGTCGCAGTGTTGTTGAACAGCGCCAGGTTGACGTTATCCGCGTGGCCTGCAACAGTCGCATCAGATTTCAGGGTACCGTTAGACAGATCGGCAAACTGCTGAGAGGTGAAGTTTGCTGACGCTTTGGTCAGGGTTTCCGGGCACTGGCTCATATGCAGTGCGAACTCTTTAGAACCGATACCGGTATCTACAGTGGTTTTTTCCAGATCGGCTTTTTTAACAACAGGCAGAGAAATAGTGATATTGTTTGCATCAATACCATTATTCGTTGTAATAACGCACGTGGTGTCAGTTACTGCCCCATCAAAGGTGATCAGGCCAACATCCGTAGCCATTGCTGATACAGAACCCATTGCCATTACAGCTACAGCAGTAGCCAGAATAGTTTTCTTAAACATATTTATAACATCCATTTATTCGTTATTAGAAAAAAATCTTCAATTTTTGCGCTTAGAAATAAAGCGAGGTGAATATAATATTGTTTTTCGGGAAAATATATTAAGAAGTGCTTGAATGATTTTGTAGTTTAACTAACGTTGTTTTTGATGATATTGAAAGTAATTATCCTTGTGAAAAATGTCTTTAATATCAGCTTGTAACTGAGTGCAATGTTCGATTTGTCTATTGGAGGTGTGGTTTTGTTAGTAAATATTACGCAGGAAGTAATTGTGAGTGAAGCGATATCTGCTCATGAATTTTTATGCGTATTTTTATATAAATGTATTTGGTGGAGATATGATTTATGATAAAAAAAAGAAAGTAAGGGTTTCTTTGATACGGGAAGTGAATGATTAATGAGGTATGTTTTAGAAGGTAAGTTAAATTAATGTCGGGAAAGGATAATGCACGTGAATTATTGGGCTGAATAAATCATTCAACCCAATAGAGACTCAAGCCACCTGAACCGGAATCGCCTTCGCAGTACGTTTCATGTCGTTGTCGCCTTCGAAGTAGGCGACTTTAGGCTGCCAGCGACGCGCTTCTTCGTCGGACATCATCACGAAGCTGGCGATAATCACAATGTCACCCACGTCCGCGCAGTGTGCAGCCGCGCCGTTAACGGAGATGATTTTAGATCCGCGCTCGGCGGCAATGGCATAGGTTGAGAAACGTTTACCGTTATTCACGTTCCAGATATCAATCGCTTCGTTTTCAAGGATGCCCGCAGCATCAAGGAAATCCTGGTCAATGGCGCAGGAGCCTTCATAGTGCAGGTCGGCCTGGGTGACTTTCACACGGTGAAGCTTACCTTGCAGCATTTTGCGAATCATTACGTTTACCTTTCATTATCAAGGGCGAGAACTACGCCAGCTCAACCACTTTATTATCAATCAGACGAGCCTGGCCAAGCCATGCCGCTACCAGGATCACCGCACGTTTGCTGGTTTCAGTAAATTCCAGCAGCGTATCGGCATCACGAATTTGTACGTCGTCAGCGCGAAGACCTTTATCGTTCAGCGCCTGTTCGGCGAGGGCGACGATCTCTTCGACGGTCAACTCTTTTGCCAGAACCTGCTCCGCCATGGCGTTCATGACCTTGCTTAAGCCCGGCGCGATTTTACGTTGTTCAGCGGTCAGGTAGCCATTTCGCGAGCTGAGCGCCAGACCGTCTTTGGCACGTACAATCGGCACGCCGACAATCTCAATATCGTACCCCATATCCGCGACCATTTTGCGGATCAGCGCCAGCTGCTGGAAATCTTTCTCACCGAAGCAGGCAACGTCTGGCTGTACCAGGTTAAAGAGCTTGCTGACGATGGTCGACACGCCGCGGAAATGACCCGGGCGGCTTGCGCCTTCCAGCATGGTGGAAATGCCCGGTACGTCAACGTAAGTGGCCTCTTCCGTACCCTGCGGATACACGTCCGACGGTGCCGGAGAGAAGACAATATCCGCATGGCGTTTTTTGAGCTTCTCGCAATCTTCCTGCAGGGTGCGCGGATAGCGTGCCAGATCGTCGGCGCGGTCAAACTGCATTGGGTTAACGAAGATACTGACCACCACGATATCTGCACGGGCTCTCGCTTCATCGACCAGCTTCATATGGCCGTCATGCAGGTTGCCCATGGTCGGGACCAGTGCGATACGTTTACCTTCCTGACGCGCACGACGGATATGCTGGCGCAGCAGCGGCAGGGTTTCAATGATTAGCACAACGAGACTCCTTAATGGAAACTGTGTTCTTCACCCGGGTAAACACCGGATTCAACGTCGGCAATATACTGCCTGACCGCAGCGCGCATGTCGCCCGCTTCGGTGAGGAAATTTTTGGCAAACTTCGGAATATGCCCGCCGGTGATGCCAAAGGCGTCGTGCATCACCAGAATCTGACCGTCGGTTACGTTGCCCGCGCCAATACCGATCACCGGGATCGACAGTGCCTCAGTAATACGCTTCGCCAGCTCAACCGGCACGCACTCCAGCACCAGCAGCTGTGCACCTGCGGCTTCCAGCGCCAGGGCATCATCAAACAGCGTCTGGGCGGCGTCACCGCGGCCCTGCACCTTATAGCCACCAAAGATGTTGACGGACTGCGGCGTCAGGCCCAAATGGCCGCACACCGGCACGGCGCGTTCGGTGAGCATCTTCACCGTCTCCACCAGCCAGGCACCGCCTTCAATTTTGACCATATTGGCCCCGGCGCGCATCACCGCTGCCGCGTTTTCGAATGCCTGCTCCGGCGTGGCGTAGGCCATAAACGGCAGATCGGAGAGCAGCAGGCAGGCTGGGGCACCACGGCGCACGGCGCGGGTATGGTAAGCGATATCCTCAACCGTGACCGGAAGGGTGGAATCATGTCCTTGTACCGTCATCCCTAACGAATCTCCGACCAGCATGACGTTGATACCCTCTTCGGCAAAGAGTTTGGCGAAGCTGTAGTCATACGCGGTGATGGTGGCGAAGCGTTTTTTTTCCTGTTTGCATTTCTGCAGTAAGGAGATGGTGGTTGGTTTCATACTGTTTCCTGATAGCCCAAAAGCGAATCTTTGCGCATTCTAACAGTAACATTCGAGGGAACAATGATTTTAGGCAACCGATTAGCCACAATTATTTTGGGGCTAATCGACAGGGAAACCGGATCACCAGCGGGCGGGTCTTTCGGCGTTGAGGCCGTCCAGAATGGACTTAAGTGGGGTGCCGTCCGGGAAGAGGAGATCGGGGGCGACTTCAAAGAGCGGCCAGAGCATAAACCCGCGATTTTTCATGTCGTAATGCGGAACGGTGAGACGTTCAGTGTTAATGGTCTCGTGACCAAACAGCATAATGTCGAGGTCCAGCGTGCGCGGTCCCCAGCGCTCGGCTTTACGTACGCGGCCCTGCTGCAGTTCGATGCGCTGGGTATTGTCCAGCAGCGTTTCGGCACTAAGAGCGGTTTCAAGCACCACGGCGGCATTGAGGTAATCAGGCTGATCCTGCGGACCCAGCGGCGGGGTACGGTAGAAAGAGGAGACCGCCACGACCCGGCTCTGCGGGATCTCGCCTAGCGCCTGTACGGCAGCGTTAACCTGCTCCAGCGGAGAGGCTAAATTGCTGCCGATGGCGATATACGCGAGGGTCATGCTGTCCCTTCACGACGCGGCGCGCGTTTGCGCGGACGACGATGGCGGCGACGCGGTTCCGGCTCTTCATCCAGCCCGGTAAGCATATCTTTTTGCTCCGGTGGGGCGGAAACCTGGAATTCGGCCCACCACTGGGACAGGCGCTGCAGCTCCTGATTGCGTTCAATTTCAGCACGCAGCGAAAGCAGATCGAAAGCGGCGCGGAATTTTGGATGCTCCATCAGCTTCCAGGCGCGTTTGCCCTGACGACGGGACATGCGCAGCTGAAGCTGCCAGATATCGCGCACCAGCGTGGTAATACGTTTCGGAATAGCGAGCGTACGGCACCCTTCGTCCAGCACGTCGTTTGCGGCCAGCGCGAAGGCATCATAGTAGGCTAGCCCGCTCTCCTGGGTGATGCGCTGGGCCGTTTCCAACAGCGGATACCAGAACATCGCCGCAAACAGGAACGCCGGATTGACGCGCATGTCGTTGCGAATACGGGTATCGGTATTTTTCAGCACCTGCGCAATCATCCGCTCCATTGGGCTGTCACCGCTTTCGGTGAAGTAGCGGGTAATGGTCGGGAACAGCGGCTGGAACAGGTTGTATTCGCGCAGCAGATTATAGGTTTCAAAGCCGTGGCCGGCCTGCAGCAGCTTCAGCGCCTCTTCGAACAGGCGGGCAGGCGGCACGTCGTTAATCAGCGTCGCCAGACGCGGAATCGGCTCTGCCGTTTCCGGGCTGATGCGCATATCCAGCTTGGCGGCGAAACGCACGGCGCGCAGCATACGCACGGGATCTTCACGATAGCGCGTTTCCGGCGTGCCGATCAGACGGATCAGACCTTCTTTCAGGTCCTGCATGCCGCCGACGTAATCGCGTACGGTGAAATCCGCCACGCTGTAGTAAAGGCTGTTGATGGTGAAATCGCGGCGCTGGGCATCTTCTTCGATAGAGCCGAAGATGTTATCCCGCAGCAGCATGCCGTTCTGGCCCTGCTGGGACGTCGTGCGATCCGATACGCCCGCTTCGTGGTGGCCGCGGAACGTCGCCACTTCGATGATTTCCGGCCCAAACATCACGTGAGCCAGACGGAAACGGCGGCCAACAAGACGGCAGTTACGGAATAATTTGCGCACCTGCTCAGGCGTGGCGCTGGTCGTCACGTCGAAATCTTTTGGTTTTTTGCCCAGCAGTAAATCACGCACTCCACCGCCCACGAGGTAGGCCTCGTAGCCCGCTTTATTCAGACGATAGAGCACCTTGAGGGCATTTTCACTGATATCTTTGCGGGAAATAGTGTGCTGCTCACGCGGAATAACCGACATGTGTGGCTGTGCAATAGCATCGTTCGCCATGCTCTCTTCGCGGCTTAGCACTTTACGGCAAAAATTAGCGACTCGGGTAAAAATGGTACACCTCGTAGTGTGTTTTGTTATGAAAAAAGCGGCTAATCATAGCTCAGCGCAACGCATTTGAGAATGCTGGATTTTTGGCACTGCCGCGAGCGTCCAGTTGGCAACGGCCATTTTCAGCAGTTCGTCAATACGCAGATCCTGCCATTCGTTGGTTACATTCTGGTTGAGAAATCGCAGCGCGTCGATCAAAACAGGACGCGGATCGCCGTCTGGCAGGGTCGGAGCGTGGTTCTGCTTTGACAATTTAAAGCCCTGCGCATTGACCGCCAGCGGGAGATGAATGTAGTCCGGTGCCGTCCAGCCAAACTGATGATAGAGCGATATTTGTCGCACGGTCGGTTCGACCAGGTCTGCTCCGCGCACAATTTCCGTCACGCCCTGGAAACGATCGTCGACGACCACCGCCAGGTTATAGGCAAACAGGCCGTCACGGCGGTGAATAATAAAATCCTCACGTGCCAGGCGTTCATCGGCATGAATCTCACCGGAGAGGAGATCGGTAAAGCGCGTCACCGGGGCACGCTGCTTTATACGTACTGCGGCATTTTCCTGGGGAAGATTAAGCGTGCGGCAGTGGCCGTCATAGACGCCACCCACGCTCTGGATACGCGCGCGGGTGCAGGTGCAGTTATAGGAAAGCCCCCGATCGCGAAGCCAGGCCAGACGTTCCCGATAAGCCTCGTGACGTGTTGACTGCCAGAGCACCTCGTCATCCCAGTGAAGACCGTAATGTTCCAGCTGACGCAGAATCGTCTCTGCAGCACCGGGAACTTCACGTGGAGGGTCAATATCTTCAATGCGTACGAGCCATTTTCCCAGGCGGGCGCGAGCCTGCAGGTAGCTGCCGAGCGCGGCAATTAATGAACCGAAGTGTAATTCACCGGAAGGAGATGGCGCGAAGCGCCCGATATAGTGTGATTCAGACATATCAACAGTAACAAGGCGGGAGAGACTCCCGCCTTTGAAGTGTGTAAACAGCGCTGGTGTTAACCGGCCATCTGTTTTTCGCGGATTTCGGCCAGCGTTTTACAGTCGATGCACAGATCGGCGGTTGGACGCGCTTCCAGGCGACGAATACCAATTTCAACACCGCAGGATTCGCAGTAGCCAAAATCTTCGTCTTCGACTTTTTTCAGCGTTTTCTCGATCTTTTTGATCAGTTTGCGTTCGCGGTCACGGTTACGCAGTTCGAGGCTGAACTCTTCTTCCTGAGCGGCACGGTCTACCGGATCCGGGAAGTTAGCAGCTTCATCCTGCATATGAGTAACGGTGCGATCGACTTCATCCCTGAGTTGATTACGCCATGCTTCAAGAATACGCTTGAAGTGCGACAGCTGGGCTTCGTTCATATACTCTTCGCCCGGCTTCTCTTGATACGGCTCCACCCCAGCGATGGCGAGAATACTCAGGGACGATGTTTTACGGTTTTGCCCTTCTTGCATGTTGCTTCTCCTTAACACGCACTATCGATCCCCGTGTTGGGGGAAAAATCAGGTCGCTATAAATAGCAGATGCTTTTCCGGATGGCAATTATCTAAACGTAACACTTGACAAGCCTGTGAGGAAAAGCGTATTTGCGCACGCGGCCAGAACACTTAATCGTCAATCGTCTAATCCCTTATAAGACAATGGGAAGAGAGGATCTCAGAGTCATATTATCGGCAGAAAGTTCCGCTTTATAAGCGAAAACCTCTACCCCCTGCTTTTGTGCCTCATTCAACAATTGCGCGTATTTAGGATCAATATGGCGGGCAGGGGAGAAACGTTCAATGGCTGAATGCAACACCGCAAACAGCAATACGGCGCGTTTGCCCGCCGCCGCAACACTCATTAGCTCTCGCAGATGCTTCTGGCCACGTAGCGTTACCGCATCCGGGAAGTAGCCATTTTCCTGTTCCGCTAACGTCACTGATTTCACTTCAATATAGCACTCCGGCCTGTCTTCCGCCTGTAACATGAAGTCAATTCTGCTGCCTTCATCGCCATATTTCACTTCACTTTTATGCGTGCCGTATCCTACCAGTTCAGGAATTGTGCCGTGGGTCAGCGCTTCCTTAACCAGTTGATTTGCGCGCAGGGTGTTAACGCAAATAAATGCCCCATTTTGGGTTTCGGTCATTTCCCAGGTATGGGCATATTTGCGTTTAGTATTTTCTGATGTGGAATACCAGACCCTGTCACCCGGCGTCGCACAGCCCGTCATGGCACCGGTATTGGGACAGTGCAGGGTGAGCTGTACCCCTTCGGGGGTGATCACGTCGGCGAGGAAGCGTTTGTAGCGTTGGATAAGCGTAGCGTGCTGCAGGAGAGGACTAAACTTCATCAGAATTCCTTTCGGTGTTGCCCAGCGTCCAGCGCTGTAGCGGCGTATAGCGGGTGCGTCCCTGTGCAAAGACGGATTCGTAAAGCGCGAATCCGTTGACCGGAAAGGCCCAGTGAAAACCCGGCGGCGGGATGGCAACGGCCTGACCGGCATCGCGCAGCAGCGTGATATGTGGATGAAACGGCTGTGGGCTCTGATAACAGCCGCTGCGCGCCGCCTGCGCGCGCAGCATATTCGCCAGCTGCAATAATCCGCGCGGAGGCTGGCGCGTGCCCAGCCAGACCACGCGCGAACGCAGCCACTGACCCGCGTCGTCGAGGTGCAGCGTAAATTCCGGCTGGGCAATACGCCCGGCCATTGCGGCTAACGCCCGCTGCTTTTCAGCACTGACGTCGCCCAAAAAGGCCAGCGTCAGGTGCAGGTTGGCCGCCGCGACAGGGCGGCCTGCCTCCGGCGGGAAGCAATCGGCGCGCCAGCGAACAATTTGACGCTGTATCGCGGTGGGCAATTCAATGGCAAAAAATAGCCGTTTCGACTCAGGCATACGGAGGACTCGGTAATGATATGCGCCGATGCTACAATGTACGCCGACTAATGTTAACCCTCTGGAGTTGTTAGTGTCCTCATTGCCGGTCGCCGTCATTCTTCCTGAGCTTCTCGCTGCCTTACACCATGCCCCGCAGGTTTTGCTGAATGCCCCTACGGGCGCGGGCAAGTCAACCTGGCTGCCGCTGCAGATTCTGAAAGACGGAAACATCAGCGGGAAAATTATCCTGCTGGAGCCGCGCAGGCTGGCCGCGCGCAACGTGGCGCAGCGTCTGGCGGAACTGCTGAATGAAAAACCGGGCGAAACGGTAGGTTACAGGATGCGTGCCGAAACCTGCGTTGGCCCGACCACGCGTCTTGAAGTGGTCACCGAGGGGATTCTCACCCGCATGCTGCAAAACGATCCGGAGCTTACCGGCGTCGGGCTGGTGATCCTCGATGAGTTTCACGAGCGCAGCCTGCAGGCGGATCTGGCCCTCGCCCTGTTGCTGGATGTGCAGCAGGGGCTGCGCGACGATCTCCGGCTGCTTATCATGTCGGCCACGCTGGATAACGAGCGGCTACGACAGGCATTACCCGATGCGCCGGTCATCAGCTCAGAAGGGCGGGCGTTTCCGGTTGATCGCCGCTATCAGCCGCTTCCCGCCCATCAGCGTTTTGACGAGGCCGTCGCCATTGCCACCGCTGAGCTGCTGCGTCAGGAGCCCGGTTCCCTGCTGCTGTTTTTGCCGGGCGTCGGTGAAATCCAGCGCGTGCAGGAGCAGCTTTCTACCCGCGTAGGCGGCGAGGTGCTGCTTTGCCCGCTCTACGGCGCGTTGTCGCTACAGGATCAGCGTAAAGCCATCCTTCCGGCCCCGGTGGGGCAGCGCAAGGTGGTGCTGGCAACCAACATTGCTGAAACCAGTTTGACCATTGAAGGCATTCGCCTGGTGGTGGATAGCGCGCAGGAGAGGGTGGCAAGCTTTGACCCGCGTTCCGGGCTGACTAAACTCCTGACGCAGCGCATTAGCCAGGCGTCGATGGTGCAGCGCGCGGGCCGTGCGGGGCGTCTTGAACCGGGTATCTGCCTGCATTTGACCAGCGCGGAACAGGCTGAACGCGCTGCACAGCAAAGCACCCCGGAAATTTTACAAAGCGATTTGTCTGGCCTGGTGATGGATCTGCTTCAGTGGGGCTGCCCGAACCCTGATCAGCTCACCTGGCTTAATCCTCCCCCTGTCGTAAACCTCACCGCTGCGCGCACGTTGCTTACCCAGCTCGGCGCGCTGGAAGGCGAGCGTCTGACGGCGCGCGGCCAGAAAATGGCGGCGCTGGGCAACGATCCGCGTCTGGCCGCGATGCTGGTGGCCGCGCAAGGGGATGATGAAATTGCCACGGCGGCAAAACTGGCGGCTATTCTTGAGGAGCCGCCTCGCGGTGGCAGCAGCGATCTGGGGCAGGCGTTTTCGCGCAGTCAGGGGAACTGGCAGCAGCGGGCGCAGCAGCTGTGCAAGCGCCTGAATAGCCGGGGAGGATCGCCTGACAGCGATAAGATTGTCTTCCTGCTGGCCCAGGCCTTCCCGGACAGGATCGCCCGCCGTCGCGGACTGGACGGACGTTATCAGCTGGCAAACGGCATGGGGGCGATGCTGGACAGCGATAACGCCCTGACGCGCCATGAATGGCTGATTGCACCGCTATTACTGCAGGGCAGCCATTCCCCGGATGCGCGTATCCTGCAGGCGATTGCCGTAGAGATTGACGCCCTGACGCGTGCTTGTCCGCAGCTGCTTCAGCAATCTGATACCGTGGAATGGGATGACGCTCAGGGCACGCTGAAGGCGTTTCGTCGCAGCCAGATTGGTAAGTTGACGCTAGGGACGAAGCCGCTGGCGAAGCCGTCGGAAGAAGAGCTTCATCAGGCCATGCTGAACGGCATTCGGGAAAAAGGGCTGAACGCCCTGAACTGGACGCCGGAAGCCGAGCAGTACCGCATTCGTCTGCACTGCGCCGCGAAGTGGCTACCGGAATACGGTTGGCCCGCGGTGGATGACGAGACGCTGCTTGCTTCGCTTGAGCGCTGGCTACTGCCGCAAATGAGCGGCGTGCACTCCCTGCGAGCCCTTAAGGCGCTTGATGTTAAGACAGCGTTACAGAATTTACTGGACTGGTCATTACGTCAACGTCTGGATAGTGAACTGCCAGGGCATTACACTGTGCCGACCGGAAGCCGGATTGCCATCCGTTATCATGAGGATAATCCGCCAGCGCTGGCGGTTCGGATGCAGGAGATGTTTGGTGAAGCCACCACGCCGTCCATTGCGAAAGGGCGCGTGCCGTTAGTGCTTGAGCTGCTGTCGCCTGCGCATCGTCCATTACAAATCACCCGAGATTTGGGGGCGTTCTGGGCGGGAAGCTACCGTGAAGTGCAGAAAGAGATGAAGGGGCGATACCCCAAACATGTCTGGCCGGACGATCCGGCGAATACGGCGCCGACGCGGCGAACGAAGAAATATTCGTGAAAGGGGAGTGCGGCTAGATGAGTGCGGTCTGATGCCCTCACCCCGGCCCTCTCCCACGGGGAGAGGGAGAAAACACTAAAGACTTTCCTGTCAGGAAAGTCTTACTGTTTATTTTGAGAGATTTCTTCTTTCACAGGCCTGTGAAAGAAAAGAAAATCTGGCCTTTGCGCCTGAAAGTTGCGGAGAAAAAGCATGGCGGGGAATGACCGCGAGCCAATAGGACGTAAGGGAAAACCAACGCGTCCGGCGAAAGAAAAAGTAAGCCGTCGTCGCCTCAGAGATGAGGACTATGACGATGACTATGAAGACGATTATGAGGATGAAGAACCGATGCCGCGTAATGGAAAAGGCAAAGGGCGTAAGCCTCGGGGCAAACGCGGCTGGTTCTGGCTGCTGCTGAAGCTGTTTATTGTTTTTGTCGTGCTGATGGCGATTTACGGCGTGTATCTGGATCAGAAGATCCGCAGCCGTATCGACGGTAAAGTCTGGCAGCTACCTGCGGCAGTGTATGGCCGTATGGTGAACCTTGAGCCAGATATGTCCATCACGAAGAACGAGATGGTTAAACTGCTGGAAGCCACCCAGTATCGTCAGGTGTCAAAAATGACGCGGCCTGGCGAATTTACCGTGCAGTCCAACAGCATTGAGATGATCCGTCGTCCGTTTGATTTCCCGGACAGCAAAGAGGGGCAGGTGCGCGCGCGTCTGACCTTTGACGGCGATCGTCTGGACACCATCGAGAACATGGATAACAACCGCCAGTTCGGTTTCTTCCGTCTCGATCCGCGTCTGATCACCATGCTTTCGTCGGCAAACGGCGAGCAGCGCCTGTTCGTGGCGCGTAACGGCTTCCCGGATCTGCTGGTCGATACCCTGCTGGCAACCGAAGACCGTCACTTCTACGAGCACGATGGCATCAGCCTCTACTCGATTGGTCGTGCGGTACTGGCTAACCTGACGGCCGGTCGCACCGTGCAGGGGGCGAGTACGCTGACTCAGCAGCTGGTGAAGAACCTGTTCCTCTCCAGCGAACGCTCTTACTGGCGTAAAGCGAACGAAGCCTACATGGCCGTGCTGATGGATGCGCGCTACAGCAAGGATCGTATCCTTGAGCTGTACATGAACGAGGTGTACCTCGGTCAGAGCGGCGATAACGAAATCCGCGGCTTCCCGCTGGCGAGCCTGTACTACTTTGGTCGTCCGGTGGAGGAGCTGAGCCTGGACCAGCAGGCGCTGCTGGTGGGCATGGTGAAAGGGGCGTCCATTTATAACCCGTGGCGTAACCCGAAACTGGCGCTGGAGCGTCGTAACCTCGTTCTGCGTCTGCTGCAGCAACAGCAGGTGATCGACCAGGAGCTGTACGACATGCTGAGCGCGCGTCCGCTCGGCGTTCAGCCGCGCGGCGGCGTGATTTCGCCTCAGCCTGCGTTTATGCAGCTGGTGCGTCAGGAGCTGCAAAGCAAGCTCGGCGATAAGGTCAAAGATCTCTCCGGCGTGAAGATCTTCACCACCTTTGACTCCGTGGCGCAGGATGCGGCGGAAAAAGCGGCCGTTGAGGGCATTCCGGCGCTGAAGAAACAGCGTAAGCTCTCCGATCTTGAAACCGCGATGGTGGTGGTTGACCGTAACTCCGGTGAAGTGCGCGCCATGGTGGGCGGTGCCGAGCCGCAGTTTGCAGGCTACAACCGCGCCATGCAGGCGCGTCGCTCAATCGGCTCTCTGGCAAAACCGGCAACCTACCTGACTGCCCTGAGTCAGCCAAATCAGTATCGCCTGAATACCTGGATTGCGGATGCGCCGATCTCCCTGCGCCAGCCTAACGGCCAGGTCTGGTCACCGCAGAACGATGACAAACAGTTCAGCGGTCAGGTGATGCTGGTGGATGCGTTAACGCGTTCCATGAACGTACCAACGGTGAACCTGGGCATGTCGCTGGGACTGCCTGCGATTGTCGACACCTGGCAAAAACTGGGTGTGTCGAAAGATCAGCTGCACCCGGTGCCAGCGATGATCCTCGGCGCGCTTAACCTGACGCCGATCGAAGTGGCGCAGGCATTCCAGACCATTGCCAGCGGGGGCAACCGCGCACCGCTGTCTGCCCTGCGTTCGGTGATTGCCGAAGATGGCTCCGTGCTGTATCAGAGCTTCCCGCAGGCGGAGCGTGCCGTTCCTGCTCAGGCCGCCTATATGACGCTGTGGACGATGCAGCAGGTTGTGCAGCGCGGTACCGGACGTCAGCTGGGTGCGAAGTATCCGGGTCTGCATCTGGCGGGTAAAACCGGGACCACCAACAACAACGTCGATACCTGGTTTGCCGGTATCGATGGCCGTGAAGTGGTGATCACCTGGGTAGGGCGCGACAACAACCAGCCGACCAAACTGTACGGGGCGAGCGGGGCGATGTCGATTTACCAGCGCTATCTGGCCAATCAGTCTCCGGTTCCGCTGAATCTGGTTGCGCCGGAAGATATCGTGGATATGGGCGTGGACAGTTCCGGTAACTTCGTCTGCGGCGGGGGAATGCGTACCCTGCCGGTCTGGACGGCCAACCCGGACTCGCTGTGCCAGCAAAGCCAGCCTGAACAGCCGACGGGCAACCCGTTCGATCAGTCTTCTCAGCCACAGCAGCCGCAGCAGCAGCAGCAGCAGAATGAGAAGAAAGACAGCGATGGCGTAGCCGGCTGGATTAAGGACATGTTTGGCGGGAACTAATTAGTTTCCTGAATAAAAGGCCGCTTTAATATAAAGCGGCTTTTTTGTTTTTTACAGTTTGTAATTTATTAATAAAATTAAATTCAGAGTTTAGAATTTTTAAGTGGTTGTATTTTTCAAACAAAACAGTCAGTTGGAGTAAAGTGTTTTTTATTCCGCTTTGCACGTGCTGGACACACTGAAGAATAATCTGATTTAATCGCCTCAAGAAATCCACAACGCTCATAGAATATTTCATTGGTAGATGTTTGGTCGTGAGTGGCGTGAAAATTTGCATAACATTCTGACGCTCGTTATTTAGCGGGAATGGATGTCTACATTTGTATATAAGGATATTATCATGAATAAATATGTTGTTACTTCTTTCCTGGCCGGAAGTCTTATGGCTGCGGTGTCTCTGCCTGTATTCGCTTCTAACGATTCCGGTACGGTGAACTTCGCCGGAAAAATTGTTGCCGATACCTGCGAAATTAACGTTGATGGCTCAGGTACCAACGCATCAACCGTCACGTTCGCGGATACCTATCCTTCGGACTTTGGCGCTGACGGTACCGTGGGAACATCCAAAGCCTTCAAGATTGAAGTGAAAAAATGTGACCCGCTGGTCGCCAAACTGAACCTCAAGTTCAGCGGCACAACGACGGACGCGGCATACAAGCGTTTGAAGAACGACCTCTCCGGCGCAGGCAATGCCACTAACGTTGGCATCACTGTCAGCAATGAAAACGGCGGCAAAGGCGATGTGCTCTTTGACGGTTCAGTACCGGATGCAGGCACCGACGTGGATAACGATGCGACCGGCGCAGCGGCTTCTGTCTTTAACTACACCGCGAAAGTGATTCAGGTCGGTGATACCGCGCCAACCGCGGGTCATTACTCTTCCTCTGCAACATTCGAGGTTGTCTATCGCTAAGCAATTATCGGCAGCCTGAACGGCTGCCTTCTGGAACGCTGTATGAAGACGTTATTTAAATTGTTATGTGGTTGTTTAATTATTTCCTTTTGTTCAGTGCAGGCCAGCGTTGTTCTCGGTGGTACGCGAATTATTTATCCATCGAATAAATCTGAAGTACAAATCGCACTTAAAAATAAAGATCCTCATACGCGTTATCTGGTGCAAAGCTGGGTCAGTTATCCCAATGATGCAAAGGCTCCCTTTATTATTACGCCGCCTGTCTATAAGTTGCAGGAAAATCGTCAGACGCTGTTACACGTTATTTTTACCGGCGATAAAAACAGCCTGCCGGCAGACCGCGAATCACTGTTTCTGGCGAATGTGAAATCCGTCTCTGCTCTCTCTCCCGATCTGAAAGAGAAAAACACGCTGCAGTTCGCAATGAAAACGCGCCTGAAGCTTTTCTGGCGTCCCGCTCAGCTGAAGGAAGCCGATGCGCTGGGAGCCTATGAAAAAATCACGTTCCATCGTCAGGGTGACACGCTAATTGCAAACAATCCCACGCCTTTTTACGTCTCATTTGGCGAACTGGCCGTTGGCGGGAAAAGTGTGCCGGTGAAAGAGACCAAAACCACGCCGGGTGCCATTTCAATGATGGTTGCACCCTTTAGCAAGCAGAGTTTCGCGCTACCAAAAGCGGCAAATGGCGCGGTGACCTGGACGGCTATTAATGATTTCGGCGCCCAGACCTCTCCACGCAAGCAGGCTCTTTAAATCGATCATGTTGGTATGTTATGTCGTCATCTTTACTTCACAAACAGGTACTGTCCGGGATCGCGCTGGCGCTGCTCGCCGCGATCCAGCCTGCAAGTGCGGATGACGAATTCAACCTGCGGATCCTTGAGCTGGATACCCCTCTCGAAAATACCTCCACGCTCAAAAACTTCATCAATGATAATGGCTTACTTGCAGGAAGCTACCCCACGACGATTATGTGGGATCGGGACGTGCTGGATACCCGTACGCTCACCTACATGCTTTCTGACGACAAACAGCATCTGCTGCCGGAGCTGACCAAAGCGGACCTGCGCGAATACGGCGTTAAGGTCGACACGATCCCGGATTTGAAAGAACTGGACGATGAGGCTTACGTACGGGATATCTCTCATTTCATTGAAAACGCACGCTACGATTACGATCAGGATAACCAGACCCTGAAGCTGGTCATTCCGCAGATCTACCGCGATTGCGCCGTTGCCGGGGCGATTAACCCGAAATTCTGGGATGACGGCGCGCCTGCCGCCTGGACAAGCTATCAGTTCAGCGGCTCTCAGCAGCACTACAGCTCGGGCAACAGCTCTTCGACCTGGCTGGGTCTGGAGTCGGGGATGAATCTTGGCGCGTGGCGACTGCGTAATAACAGCACCTGGAGCGACGCTTCCGGCTGGGAGGCCATCGCCAGCACGTTACAGCGTGACATTAAAACGTTGAAAAGCCAGCTTGAGATGGGGCAGACGTATACCAATGGCGAGCTTTTTGACAGCGTCCAGATGACCGGCGTGAAGCTTGAAACGGACACCGCTATGCTGCCCGTCAGCCAGCAAGGCTTTGCGCCCGTTGTGCGGGGTATTGCCAATAGCGACGCGAAAGTCACCATCAAGCAAAACGGCTACACCATCTATCAAACAAACGTCTCGCCGGGGCCTTTTGAGATCCGCGACTTGAGCCAGGTGACTTCCGGCGCCGATCTGGAAGTGACCGTCGAAGAGGCGGATGGCAGCGAACACAGCTTTATACAGGCCAGCGCGTCAGTGCCGGTGCTACAGCGAGAAGGCGGTTTTAAGTACTCGCTGGCAGCAGGGCGCTATCGCGGTAACGAAGGTGAAGATGAACCCATCTTTGCGCAAGGTACGGCTATCTATGGTCTGCCTTACGGCGTCACGGCCTATACCGGCGCGCTGGGAGCGTCGCTGTATCATGCGCTGCTGCTGGGGCTTGGTGCCGACCTGGGGCACTTTGGCTCCGCATCTGTCGATCTTACGGCTGCGCGTACCGCGTTTGATGACGGGCGTGACGATGCCAGCGGTTTATCGTGGCGGGCCCAGTACTCCAAAGATATCCCTGACACGGATACGACCGTCACGCTTGCCAGCTACCGCTACTCCACCTCAGGGTTTTATACCTTTCAGGAGGCTATCGATCAGCGGGACAGCGAGATCGATGACGGTATCTATACCTACCGCAGAACCAACAACCGGCGTAGCCGCATGCAGCTAAACCTTTCCCAGCGCATTTCAGACTGGGGCTCGGCTTATCTCAACGGCTATCAGCAGGATTACTGGGACATGGACGGCCATGAGCGCAGCGTCAGCGCGGGGCTGAGCTCCAGCTGGCGCGATATCACCTGGTCGATAAGCTACAACCTGACCCGCACGCCGGACGCTGATACCGACCGGCAGATGGCGTTGACGGTCAACATTCCTTTATCAAAGTGGCTGCCTGATTCATGGGCAACCTACAGCGCTAACACTGCCAGCGGTGGGTTTGTTTCGCATCAGGTCGGGCTCGGCGGCACCGCGCTGGAGGACAATAAGCTGAGCTACAACCTCCAGCAGAGCTATGCCAATCAGAACACCGGCTACGGCGGCAGCCTGTCCGGGCGTTACCGTGGCGCTTCCGGTGAGGTCGGGATGGGGTATAGCTACGGTGGCGATAATCGGCAGTGGAACTACAGCGCGCAGGGGTCGATCGTGGCTCACGAGCATGGCGTGACGCTGGGGCAACCCGTACGCGACGCGTTTGCCATTGTGCACATTAAGGATGGCGATAACGTCAAAGTGCAAAACGGGCGCGGCATCTCTACAGACCGTTTTGGTAACGCCATTGTGCCCTCCCTGACGGCCTATCGGCACAACGTCATCACCGTAAATACCCAGGACCGGGAAGACATTGATATCGACGCGGCAACGTTGGATCTCGTGCCGACGAAAGGGGCGGCGCTGCACGCTACGTTCGACGCTCGCGTTGGACGACGCGCGCTGGTGACCTTGCTCTATGCGGGCAAGCCCGTTCCGTTTGGAGCCGTGGTGGCGCTGGAGAGTACCTCCGCCATCGTCGGGGATGACGGTGAGGTTTACCTCACGGGGCTGTCCGGCAAAACAACGTTTAGCGTGCAGTGGGGGGAAGAACGCGATCGTCAGTGTCAGGGAGTACTGGATCTTCCCTCTCAGGGTTCAGCAGGGATCGTGAAAGCCACGGTCAACTGTCATTAACAGAGGTATTTCATGCGTCAATGCTGTTCAGCCAAAACGTTGCTCTCACCACTGCTGCTCTTGCTCGCGGGCGCCTTTTTCCATTCAGCCCATGCGGACTGTACCTTTAACGGCAGCTCTGACGTAGACGCCGTGGTGACGTTTCAACTTCCGCCAATGATCGTGGTTGAGCCCGATACGCCCGTCGGCACCGTGATTTATGATGCCAGCGTCGAGAGTAAAGAAGTTAAGGTGGATTGTTACGGTGACGCGCAAGTTCGTCGTGGGTATGTGTATTTGACGGATACCGATGCGCGCGAAGATGTAATGCCCGGGGTTTATCAAACCAACGTACCGGGTATTGGCATCCGTGCGGCTTCGTCGAGCGAGCGTTTCCCTAACTACAATGAAGCGGATCTTGTCCGGCCCATATACTATCTGGGATCGATACACGGTTCTTCGCAGAGTACATCTGTATTTCGCGCCGCCGCACAGCTGGTCGTCACAGGTGATATCCAGGAGGGGTATCTGGATACCTCGCGATTAACGTCAGTGGATATGCTGGGCAACGCGGTGATCGGTGAAATGCGGTTTTCTCCCACCAGCGTTCACATAACGACCAACACCTGTAATCTGGTCGATCGCAACATTTATGTCCCTCTTAAAACGGTCAACGTGCAGGATTTTGACGGTCAGTACTCAGACATTCTCACCGACGGCAGCTTTAAGATTGAAATCACCGACTGCGCGGCGGGGACAAAGGTCGATTATCAGTTCACCAGCGCGGGTTCGACGGGCGTGACGAACGGCAATATCCTTGGCATCGCTGCCGGAGATTCCGCCGCCGCGGGTGTCGGCATCCAAATTCTCGACAAGGACAATACGGTGCTGCAGTTTGACCAGAACTACACGGCGATAACCAGTACGCAGGACAAGGTTCCTGTCGAAATTCCCCTTAAGGCGCGCTATGTCAAAACGGGGGAGGTTAAAGCGGGCAAAGTCGACTCCGTCGCCACGTTCGAGGTGTTTTACCGTTAATCCTCTGCCCGTTTCGGCGGGCTTTAGCGATCATTTCGCTAACCTCATTAACCCTCTCTTTTCATCTGGTTAATTCTTAAACCCTTAAATATTGTAGGGCCGCTTACTGCTTGCTATGCAACCAGCGTTTCGCATATTATTCTGGCGCTCATAATAATAATTCTCGTTTACGTTATCATTCACTTTTCCATCAGAGAACAACATGGCGCTTTTCAATACAGCTCAGCCTATTAACACGTCGCGACGTAAAATCGCGATCGTCGTTGCCACAGCGGTTGCCGGTATGTCTGCTTATGCGCATGCGGCCGAAGCCCCGAAAAAAGAAGAAACCATTACGGTAACAGCAGCACCTGCGGCGCAGGAAAGTGCCTGGGGGCCTGCTGCGACCATCGCCGCAAGGCAATCCGCGACCGGGACCAAAACGGACACCCCGATTCAGAAGGTTCCTCAGTCTATTTCTGTGGTCACGGCCGAAGAGATGGCACTGCATCAGCCGCGCTCGGTAAAAGAAGCCCTGAGCTACACGCCTGGCGTTGCGGTAGGCACACGCGGCGCGTCTAACACCTATGACTATTTGATTATCCGCGGCTTTGCGGCCGATGGTCAGACGCAGAATAACTACCTCGACGGCATGAAAATGCAGGGGAACTTCTATAACGACGCGGTGATTGATCCTTACATGCTGGAGCGCGCCGAGATCTTGCGCGGTCCGGTTTCCGTTCTGTACGGCAAAAGCAGCCCAGGCGGCTTGCTTAACATGGTCAGCAAGCGCCCAACAACCGAGCCGCTGAAAGAGATCCAGTTTAAAGTCGGCACGGATAGCCTGTTCCAGACCGGATTCGACTTTAGCGATGCAATCGACGATGACGGCGTTTACTCTTACCGCTTAACGGGCGTGGCGCGTTCGAATAATTCCCAGCAGGAAGGTAAGGGTGAGCAGCGTTACGCCATCGCGCCATCTTTCTCCTGGCGTCCGGATGATAAAACCACCTTCACCTTCCTCTCCTACTTCCAGAACGAGCCTGAAACGGGCTATTACGGCTGGCTGCCAAAAGAGGGGACGGTTGATCCGCTGCCGAACGGCGATCGTCTGCCGACGAACTTCAACGAAGGCGCGAAGAACAATACCTATTCCCGTAACCAGAAAATGGTGGGATACAGCGTCGACCACGAATTCAACGACACCTTTACCGTGCGTCAGAACCTGCGCTATGCGCAGAATAAGACCTCGCAAAACAGCGTTTACGGCTACGGTATGTGTTCCGATCCGCTCTATTCGAGTAATCCGGCATCCAGCCCTTGCGCGAGCGTTCCTCAGTCGCAGTGGGGCCATACGCTGACTCGCCAGTATGTGATCGATAACGAGAAGCTGGAAAATTTCACTGTTGATACGCAACTGCAGAGCAAGTTCGCGACGGGTTCACTCGATCATACTCTGCTGACGGGTGTGGATTTCATGCGCATGCGTAATGACATCGACTCGTGGTTCGGTTATGCCGGTTCCGTTGCGCCATCTGATATCTATAACCTCGATCGCAGCGATTTCGATTTCGGTTCACATCCTGGACCGTCAGGTGCCTATCAGGTGCTGAACAAGCAAAAACAGACCGGCGTTTACGCTCAGGATCAGATCGAGTGGGACAAAGTCCTGGTAACCCTGGGCGGTCGTTATGACTGGGCCGATCAGGAATCCTACAACCGCGTGACGAACACCACCTCCAAACGTGATGATACCCAGTTCACATGGCGCGGTGGCGTTAACTATCTGTTTGATAACGGCGTAACCCCGTACTTTAGCTACAGCGAATCGTTTGAACCGGCTTCGCAGAGCGATGCCCAGGGCAAGCTGTTCGCGCCGTCTAAAGGCAAACAGTACGAAGCGGGCGTGAAATACGTGCCGAACGATCGTCCGATCGTCGTCACCGGCGCGTTGTACCAGCTGACCAAAACCAACAACCTGATGGCGGACCCGGCTGGCTCCTTCTTCTCGGTTCAGGGCGGTGAAATCCGCGCGCGTGGCGTGGAGGTGGAAGCGAAAGCGGCCCTGTCTGCGAGCGTTAACCTGGTGGGTTCTTATACCTATACCGATGCGGAATACACCACGGACACCACCTACAAAGGCAACACGCCTGCCCAGGTGCCAAAACACATGGCATCGTTGTGGGGTGATTACACCCTGTTTGACGGTGCGCTGTCTGGCCTGACGCTGGGTACTGGCGTGCGTTACACGGGCTCAAGCTATGGCGATCCGGCGAACTCCTTCAAGGTGGGCAGCTACACCGTTGTCGATGCGCTGGTCAGATACGATCTGGCACGCGTTGGCATGGCGGGCTCAAACGTGGCGCTGCACGTGAACAACCTGTTCGATCGCGAGTACGTTGCCAGCTGCTTCAATACCTACGGCTGCTTCTGGGGTGCTGAACGTCAGGTTGTTGCCACCGCGACCTTCCGCTTCTAATCTCTCTTCGGGCACGGTTCGCCGTGCCCTTTTTATTTAAGTTGGCTGATATGCAGGATATTCAAACGCAACCCGACACCACCTTTACGCTCAACCATCTCTCCTTTCGCGTACCCGGGCGCACGCTGCTGCATCCGCTCTCTCTGACGTTCCCTGCCGGTAAAGTGACGGGCCTGATTGGTCACAACGGCTCCGGTAAATCCACGCTGCTCAAGATGCTGGGGCGCCATCAGCCGCCTTCAGAGGGCGATATTCTGCTGGATGACCAACCGCTGGAGAGCTGGAGCAGTAAAGCCTTTGCCCGCAAAGTGGCCTATCTGCCGCAGCAACTGCCGCAGGCGGAAGGGATGACGGTGCGTGAGCTGGTGGCGATTGGCCGTTATCCGTGGCACGGGGCGCTTGGGCGCTTCGGCGTCGCCGACAGAGAGAAGGTGGAAGAGGCGATTGCGCTGGTCGGGCTAAAACCGCTGGCGCACCGTCTGGTGGATAGCCTGTCCGGCGGCGAACGTCAGCGCGCGTGGATTGCGATGCTGGTGGCGCAGGACAGCCGCTGTCTGCTGCTGGATGAACCAACCTCCGCGCTGGATATCGCGCATCAGGTCGACGTCCTGGCGCTGGTGCATCGCCTGAGCCAGCAGCGTGGTCTGACGGTCATTGCGGTCCTGCACGATATCAACATGGCCGCGCGTTATTGTGACTACCTCGTTGCGCTGCGCGGGGGCGAGATGATTGCCCAGGGCACACCGGCAGAGCTGATGCGCAGCGAGACGCTGGAACATATTTACGGTATTCCGATGGGTATTCTGCCTCACCCTGCCGGGGCTGCACCGGTGAGCTTTGTCTACTGATGTTGGATAACACACGCATTAGCCGCCGTCGCCTGCTGACGGCGATGGCGCTCTCACCGCTGCTGTTAAAAATGAATACGGCGCGTGCCGCCGCCGTCGATCCGCACCGTATTGTGGCCCTGGAGTGGCTGCCGGTCGAGCTGATGATGGCGCTTGGCGTCACGCCCTATGGCGTGGCGGACATTCCTAACTATAACCTCTGGGTGAACGAGCCGAAGCTGCCGGACTCGGTGATCGACATCGGCCTGCGTACGGAGCCAAACCTTGAACTGCTCACCCAGATGAAACCCTCGTTCATGTTCTGGTCCGCGGGCTACGGTCCGTCAGAGGAGATCATGGCGCGCATTGCGCCGGGACGTGGATTCGCCTTCAGCGACGGTAAAAAACCGCTGGCGATGGCAAAAAACTCGATTAACGAGATGGCGCGTTTCCTCAACCGCGAGGTCGAGGCCAAAAAACATCTCGACGAATTTGATGCCCTGATCGACTCCCTGAAGCCGCGCTTTGCCAACCGGGGCGATCGTCCGCTGCTGATGGTGACGCTGCTGGATGCCCGCCATATGCTGGTCTTCGGTAAAAACTGCCTGTTCCAGGAAGTGCTCGACAGCTTCGGCATTCGCAATGCCTGGGAAGGGGAGATGACGTTCTGGGGCAGTACCGCCGTGGGTATCGATCGTCTGGCGGCGTTTCGCGACGTCGATGTGCTGTGTTTCGACCACGGCAACGAACGCGCCATGCAAACCCTGATGGCGACTCCGCTCTGGCAGGCGATGCCGTTTGTGCGTGAGCAGCGCTTCCAGCGCGCCCCGGCGGTCTGGTTCTACGGCGCGACGCTGTCGGCCATGCATTTTGCCCGCGTGCTGGATAACGCCCTGGGAGGTAAAGCATGAGTACGCGTATCGCCCGCTTCCCGGCGCTGCTGCTATCCCTGCTTTTTCTGGTTGCGCTGGTATTAACCGGGTTCAACCTCTCGACGGCGTTACCCCGCGCGCAGTGGGGGGCCGCTCTGGCCTCGCCGGATATCGACAATATTCAGCAGATGCTGTTCCACTAC
Organism: Enterobacter asburiae; assembly: GCF_024599655.1. NCBI lineage: Bacteria > Pseudomonadati > Pseudomonadota > Gammaproteobacteria > Enterobacterales > Enterobacteriaceae > Enterobacter > Enterobacter asburiae. The sequence continues at coordinate 4,027,771 of NZ_CP102247.1, read as the reverse complement.
AGCCTGCTGCCGCGTCTGGCGATCTCCCTTTTAGTCGGCGCCGGTTTAGGGCTGGTGGGCGTGCTGTTCCAGCAGGTTTTGCGTAACCCGCTGGCAGAGCCAACCACGCTCGGCGTCGCGACCGGCGCGCAGCTTGGGATCACCGTCACCACGCTGTGGGCGCTGCCGGGAGCGTTAACCTCGCAGTTTGCGGCACTCGCGGGGGCGTGCGTGGTGGGCGCGCTGGTCTTTGGCGTGGCCTGGGGCAAGCGCCTTTCTCCGGTAACGCTTATCCTGGCCGGGCTGGTGGTGAGCCTCTACTGTGGCGCGATTAACCAGCTGCTGGTGCTGTTCCACCACGATCAGCTGCAAAGCATGTTCCTGTGGAGTACCGGCACGCTCACCCAAACCGACTGGAGCATTGTGCAGCGCCTGTGGCCGCAGTTGGCTGGCGGTGTTGTGCTGACGCTGTTGCTGCTGCGTCCTCTGACGCTCATGGGGCTGGATGATGGCGTGGCGCGTAACCTGGGGCTGGCGCTGTCGCTGGCTCGGCTGGCGGCGCTCACGCTGGCGATTGTATTAAGCGCCCTGCTGGTGAACGCGGTCGGCATCATCGGGTTTATCGGCCTGTTTGCGCCCCTGCTGGCGAAAATGCTCGGGGCGCGTCGTTTACTGACGCGTCTGATGCTGGCGCCGCTGATTGGGGCGCTGATCCTCTGGCTTTCCGATCAGCTTATTCTCTGGCTGGCGCAGGTCTGGAGGGAAGTCTCCACCGGCTCTGTGACCGCGCTTATCGGGGCGCCGCTGCTGCTGTGGCTGCTCCCACGCCTGCGCAGCATGAGCGCGCCGGCGATGGACGCGGGCGATAAAGTCTACGCTGAACGTCGGTCGGTGCTGTGGTTTAGCCTTGCCGGTCTGGCGGTGCTGATGATCGCCTCGTTCGCGGCGCTCTCATTCGGACGCGATGCCTCGGGCTGGCACTGGGCAACGGGTGATTTACTCAATGAACTGCTGCAGTGGCGCTGGCCGCGTATCTTCGCTGCGCTGATCGCAGGGGTAATGCTGGCGGTGGCGGGGTGCATTATTCAGCGTCTGACCGGCAACCCGATGGCGAGCCCCGAAGTGCTTGGGATCAGCTCTGGCGCCGCCTTTGGCGTGGTGCTGATGCTGTTCTTTGTGCCGGGCAATGCGTTTGGCTGGCTGATGCCTGCCGGCAGTATCGGCGCGGCAGCTACGCTGATGATTATCCTGATTGCCGCCGGTCGCGGCGGGTTTTCTCCGCACCGCATGCTGCTGGCCGGGATGGCGCTCAGCACCGCATTTACGATGCTGCTGATGATGCTGCAGGCCAGCGGGGATCCGCGTATGGCGAAGATCCTGACCTGGATTTCCGGCTCAACGTACAACGCCACCGGCAGCCAGGTAATCTGGTCCGGGATGGTGATGCTCGTGCTGCTGGCGATGGTGCCGCTGTGCCGCCGCTGGATGACCATTCTGCCGCTCGGGGGCGAAACCGCGCGTGCGGTGGGAATGGCGCTGACGCCAGCGCGCGTGGCCTTGCTGCTGCTTGCGGCGTGCCTGACGGCTGTGGCAACCCTGACGATTGGACCGCTGAGTTTTGTCGGATTAATGGCGCCGCACATTGCCAGAATGATGGGATTCCGCCGGACGATGCCGCATATTGTCATGTCGGCCCTGACGGGCGGGGTGATGCTGGTGTTCGCGGACTGGTGCGGAAGAATGGTGCTGTTCCCGTATCAGATCCCGGCGGGTCTGCTGTCGACCTTTATCGGTGCGCCGTACTTTATTTATCTGTTGAGGAAGCAGAGCCGGTAATAAAAGTAAACGGCAATCCTTAGATTGCCGTTTTAGTGTTTGCTCCCTCTCCCCGTGGGAGAGGGTTGGGGTGAGGGCATCAAGCCGCACATCTTAGAGCTTCGCGAACACCTTACGCGCCGCGTCGATGGTGTTATTGATATCTTCTTCGCTGTGCGCCACGGACATAAAGCCCGCTTCGAACGCGGACGGTGCCAGGTACACGCCTTCTTCCAGCATCAGGTGGAAGAAGCGCTTGAAGCGTTCAACGTCGCACTTCACCACGTCCTGATAGCTGGTCACGGTTTTCGCATCGGTGAAGAAAATCCCGAACATGCCGCCCACGTGGTTAACCACCAGAGGGATACCGGCCTCTTCTGCGGCTTCCAGCAGACCGTTTGCCAGCTGCGTGGTCAGGTCGGTCAGGGTTTCATGAATGCCAGGCTGAGCCACTTCGGTCAGGCAGGCAAAGCCCGCAGCCATGGCGATAGGGTTACCGGAGAGCGTGCCCGCCTGGTAAACCGGACCGGTTGGTGCCAGGGCTTCCATCACGTCCTTACGCCCACCGAATGCGCCGACCGGCATGCCGCCGCCGATGATTTTGCCGAGGCAGGTCAGGTCCGGCTCAACGCCGTAGTAAGACTGGGCACCCGCCAGCGCCACGCGGAAGCCGGTCATGACTTCGTCAATGATCAGCAGCGCGCCGAACTCGTCGCACAGGGCGCGCAGGCCCGGCAGGAACTCAGGCTGCGGTGGGATGCAGTTCATGTTGCCCGCAACCGGCTCAACGATGATGCAGGCGATCTCCTGCGGATACTGCTCGAACGCCGCGCGAACGGTAGCAAGATCGTTGTAGGTGCAGGTCAGGGTGTGCTTCGCGAAATCCGCCGGTACGCCAGGTGAGTTTGGCTGGCCGAGCGTCAGCGCGCCGGAACCGGCTTTCACCAGCAGGCAGTCGGCGTGACCGTGGTAGCAGCCTTCGAATTTGATGATTTTATCGCGACCGGTAAAACCGCGCGCCAGGCGGATGGCGCTCATGGTGGCTTCGGTGCCGGAGTTCACCATGCGCACCATGTCCATGGTAGGCACCAGTTCGGTCACCAGCTCCGCCATTTTCACTTCCATTTCGGTTGGCGCGCCGAAGCTCAGGCCGCGCTGCGCGGCTTCGATTACCGCGTTACGAATCGCCGGGTGGTTGTGGCCCAGCACCATCGGACCCCAGGAACCCACATAATCGATATAGGCTTTGCCATCGACATCATACAGATACGCGCCGTCAGCACGTTCGATAAACAGCGGCGTACCGCCCACGCCGGTGAAGGCGCGCACAGGTGAGTTCACGCCACCCGGAATAAGCTCGCGGGCTGCACTGTAGAGGTTTTCAGACTTGCTCATGGCGTCGTTCCTGGTTCGTATAAAATGATTAAGCCCACTATTCTAAGTGATTCGGGGAAGGTTATGAAATTTTTAGCCGGGTAATGCTTTAAGATTTGTTAAGTAATTTTCAGGAGACGGTAGGGCAGTCTCTGGTAAAATCCTTGCGGCTTTTTGTATGACGAATAAGAACAGGACATGAAATCAGATTCTCCGTCTTTTGAAGAACAACAGTTTACGCGCGCCCAGCACCGAATCAGTATTCGGCGGCTGCTCAATCGCGATAAAACGCCGCTGGCGATCCTGCTGGCCGCAGCCGTGGTGGGGACGCTCGCGGGTCTGGTTGGCGTGGCGTTTGAAAAAGCGGTTAATGCCGTACTCAACTGGCGAGTGGGCACCGTGGCCGGTTTCGCCGATAGCGAATGGCTGGTCTGGGTTTGGGCATTCGGGCTGTCTGCGCTGTTTGCCATGGTGGGGTATTTTCTGGTGCGTAAATTCGCGCCGGAGGCGGGCGGGTCGGGCATCCCGGAAATTGAAGGTGCGCTGGAGGAGCTGCGTCCGGTGCGCTGGTGGCGGGTGATTCCGGTTAAATTCATCGGCGGCATGGGGACCCTGGGCGCGGGTATGGTGCTTGGCCGGGAAGGGCCCACGGTACAGCTGGGGGGAAACGTCGGCCGCATGGTGGGCGATCTGTTTCGGATGCGAAGCGCCGAAGCGCGCCATACGCTGCTGGCAACCGGTGCGGCGGCGGGGCTTTCCGCCGCGTTTAACGCGCCGCTGGCGGGCATTTTGTTCATTATCGAAGAGATGCGCGCGCAGTTTCGCTACAACCTGATCTCGATTAAAGCGGTATTTACCGGCGTTATTATGTCGAGCATCGTCTTTCGCCTCTTTAATGGCGAGGGCGCGGTCATTGAGGTGGGTAAACTCACCAACGCGCCGGTCAACACCCTGTGGCTTTACCTGATCCTCGGTATGATTTTTGGCGTGGTGGGACCGCTGTTTAACGCCTTTATCCTGCGAGCTCAGGATATGTTCCAGCGCATTCACGGCGGCAACACCACGAAATGGGTGCTGATGGGCGGTTTGCTGGGTGGAATGTGCGGCGTACTCGGGTTTATCGAGCCGAATGCCGCAGGCGGCGGGTTCGGGCTGATTCCCATTGCGGCAGCGGGGAATTTCAGCGTGGGTCTGCTGCTGTTTATGTTTATTTCAAGAGTCATCACGACGGTGCTGTGCTTCTCCTCCGGCGCGCCCGGCGGGATTTTCGCCCCGATGCTGGCGCTGGGTACGCTGCTCGGCACCGCGTTTGGTATGGCGGCGGAAGCGGGGTTTCCCGCCTATCATCTTGACGCCGGGACCTTTGCCATCGCCGGAATGGGGGCGCTGCTGGCCGCGTCCCTGCGTGCGCCGTTGACCGGGATCGTGCTGGTGCTGGAGATGACGGACAATTACCAGCTCATTTTGCCAATGATCATTACCTGTCTCGGCGCGACACTATTAGCCCAGTTCCTGGGTGGAAAACCGCTATACTCCACCATCCTTGCGCGTACCCTGGCAAAACAAGAGGCTGAGCGGGCCGCCACGCAGAATACTTGAATGAATTACCAGGGTATTAGATAATGAGATAAAGAATTGGGTGAATTTTACCCAATAGCAGTATTCATGGGAGCATAAGATGAGTGATGACGTAGTAGCTGTACCGCTCGAATTTACCGAAGCAGCAGCCAAAAAAGTGAAAGTCCTGATTGCCGATGAAGACAATCCGGATCTGAAACTGCGTGTCTATATTACCGGTGGCGGCTGCAGCGGCTTCCAGTATGGTTTTACCTTTGACGACCAGGTTAACGATGGCGATATGACTATCGAGAAACAGGGCGTCGCGCTGGTGGTTGACCCGATGAGCCTGCAGTATCTGGTGGGTGGTTCGGTGGATTACACCGAAGGTCTGGAAGGTTCGCGCTTTGTGGTCACTAACCCGAATGCGACAAGCACCTGCGGGTGTGGTTCTTCGTTCAGTATTTAAGAGGGTGCGGGCTGATGCCCTCACCCCGGCAAAACGCTAAAAACGGTAACCTGGTGGTTACCGTTTTGCATTTATCTGCCATTCTCATCCAGCGCAAACGTCGGCAGCTTCAGGTGCCAGCGTATCGCCGCTAAACGTATCACCAGCGTCACGACCATCCCCAGCATCGCGGCATTTTCCAGCGGGAGGGCAAAGGTGTAGTACGCGGTCGCGTGAACAATCCCGCCCACAATGCAGGCCGTTGCGTAAATTTCAGTACGCAGGATCATCGGCACTTCACGCGCCAGAATGTCGCGAATGATCCCACCGCCCACGCCGGTTAATACACCCATACAGATTGCCACCATTGGACCGGTACCCGCATTAAACGCCTTATTGACGCCAATACCGACAAACACGGCCAGACCGACGGCATCCAGCACCGGCAATATCCATTTAGGTAATCTGCGGGGCTGGCGAACCAGTACAATGGTTAACAGGCAGGTGACCATCGCGACCACCAGATCGGTAGGATCTTTCACCCAAAACACCGGGCCATTCGCCAGCGCCATATCGCGGATAGTCCCGCCGCCGACGGCGGTCACGACGCCCAGCACCAGCACGCCAAACGGATCCATGCGTAGTTTTCCGGCGAGCAGGACGCCGGAGATAGCAAAAACGGCTGTGCCAAGAATATCCAGCCAATAAACGAGCATCGTTAAATCCTCGAAAAGGGTCTTATGTTAGTGACTCTCTGCCAGCGCGGCACAGAGCTGTTTTGCGGCGAGGATAATACGCGGGCTGGCGCGTTCAAACCAGTCGCTGTTGAGGGGTATTACCGGAATTTTTAGCTGCTTTTGCCAGAATTGCTCAATTTTGGGAATTTCGCTCGCATTTCCGACCACGACGATGGCCTGCGGCTGACGCGCCAGGACCTGTTCACGGCTGACCTGAGGCCAGGGCACCCGGCTGGCAGCAAAGATATTTTCACCGCCGCAGACTTCCAGCACCTGGTTCTGAATCGACCCTTTGCCGGTGGTGAATAGCGGCTGGCTGCCAAACTGCAGGAAGATGCGCTTTTTAACAGGGGTATCGTATTGGGATTTAAGCGCGGCATAGTCGCTCAGCATCTGTTTCGCCGCAGCCTCGGCTTTTTTGGGGGTAGGGCTATAGGGTGCCAGGGCGCGTAGCGCCTGAGCGACCTGCTCAATGCTGACGGCATCAATCCACATGACCTTTATGCCAAGCGAGGTGAGCTGGTTGACCTGCCGCTCGGCGTTACCGCCGCGCCAGGCTAGCACGAGATCCGGTTTAAGCGCCACGATGCGCTCAAGGTTCATCCCCTGCCAGGTTGCCACTTGTTCAATATCCGCGGCCTGCGGTGGGTAATCCGAATAGCTACTCACGCCAACGGGCACGATCCCGGCGGCAAATGCCAGTTCCGTATTCGCGGGAGAGAGCGTAATCACACGCGGTACAGCATAGAGCCACAGCGGTGCGAGAAGAAGCAGGGCGGCCAGCGCCCTGACGGTATGTTTAGCCACGTGCCAGATTCTGCACCAGGCGTTCCACCATCACGGTGGACTGTTTTGCCGCAACGGTCAGGAACTCGTCGAAGCTGATGTGGGACTGCTGGTCTGCCACGTCAGAGATGGCGCGAACCACCACGAACGGTACGCTGAAGTTATGGCAAACATGAGCGATCGCGGTCGCTTCCATCTCAACGGCAACCGCCTGAGGGAAGTTATGACGGATTTTCGCCAGACCCACGGAACCATTGATGAACGCATCACCGCTGACAATCAGACCGCGTACCGCGTTGAGGTTGAGTTCTGCGATGCAGGTCTCTGCCGCCGCAATCAGCTTGTCGTCAGCTTTAAAGCCAGCAGGGCAACCCGGAAGCTGACCGTACTCGTAACCGAACGCGGTGACGTCGGCGTCGTGGTAGCGCGCTTCGTCGGAGACAACGATATCACCCACTTTCAGCGTCGGCGCCAGGCCGCCCGCAGAGCCGGTATTCACGATCACGTCCGGCTTGCAGCGCTCAAGCAGCAGGGTTGCACCCAGCGCAGCAGCCACTTTACCGATGCCTGATTTCAGCAGAGCCACGTCAACACCGTTCAGCTGGCCGGTGTAGATCTCACAACCCCCCAGAGAGAGCGTCTGACGGTTCTCAATTTTGTCACGCAGCAGCGTAACTTCTTCTTCCATTGCACCAATAATGCCGATTTTCATAGATTTACTCGCGATGTGCCTTGTTAAGATGCATAGTCTATCATGCGGTTAAGGGGAAACGCATTCTCACGCGGGGGAGCACATGGCACCAATCGATTTTCGCACCAAAATTAACTGGCACCGACGTTTCCGTTCGCCGCAGGGCGACAAGAGCGAACATGAGATCCTGCGTATCTTCGAAAGCGATCGCGGGAGGATCATTAACTCGCCCGCTATCCGGCGTCTGCAGCAAAAGACGCAGGTGTTCCCGCTGGAGCGTAACGCCGCGGTGCGCACCCGTTTAACCCACTCCATGGAAGTGCAGCAGGTCGGGCGCTACATTGCCAAAGAGATTTTGAGCCGCCTCAAAGAGCAGCGTTTACTGGAAACCTATGGTCTGGATGAACTGACCGGGCCGTTTGAAAGCATCGTTGAGATGGCCTGCCTGATGCATGACATCGGCAACCCGCCTTTCGGCCACTTTGGTGAGGCGGCGATCAATGACTGGTTTAAGCAGCGGCTTTATCCTTCGGATGCGGTAAGCCAGCCCCTCAGCGATGACCGCTGCATCGTACGCGATTTACGTCTGCGTGAAGGTGAAGAGGGGCTGAACGATCTGCGTCGCAAAGTGCGCCAGGATTTGTGTCACTTTGAGGGCAACGCTCAGGGGATCCGGCTGGTCCATTCCCTGATGCGCATGAACCTGACCTGGGCACAGGTCGGCTGTATTCTGAAATATACTCGCCCCGCGTGGTGGATGGGGGAGACGCCCGCGTCCCACAGTTATTTAATGAAAAAGCCGGGCTATTACCTTTCCGAAGAGGCCTATATTGAACGGCTACGTAAAGAACTTTCATTGACGCCAAACGGCCGCTTTCCATTGACCTGGATTATGGAAGCCGCCGATGATATTTCCTATTGCGTGGCCGATCTGGAAGATGCCGTTGAGAAAAGAATCTTCAGCGTCGAGGAACTTTACCAGCATCTTCATGCGGCCTGGGGTGCCCATGAAAAAGGCTCGCTGTTTGCGCAGGTTGTCGAAAATGCCTGGGAAAAATCGCGCTCAAATACATTAAGCCGCAGTACGGAAGACCAGTTTTTTATGTATTTGCGGGTCAATACATTAAATAAACTGGTGCCGTATGCGGCGTCGCGCTTTATTGATAATTTGCCGCTCATCTTCAGCGGGGAATTCAACCACGCGCTGCTGGAAGATGACAGCAGTTTCAGTCAACTCCTTGAGCTTTATAAACATGTGGCGATGCGGCATGTATTTAGCCATCCGGATGTCGAGCAGCTGGAACTGCAGGGCTATCGGGTTATCAGTGGGTTACTGGAAATTTATGCCCCGTTGCTCCAGCTGTCGGTCGACGACTTCAGCGAGCTGGTGGAACACGAGCGCGTGCGCAGAATACCTATCGAATCGCGGCTTTATCAGAAACTCTCAACCCGGCACCGTCTGGCGTATGTCGAAGCGATTGGCAAGCTGGATCGCCACTCTTCCCAATGGCCGGTGATGGAATATTATTATCGCTGCCGTCTTATCCAGGACTATATCAGCGGCATGACGGATTTGTATGCCTGGGATGAATACCGCAAGCTGATGGCGGTGGAATAATTCCGGAGTTTTGTAAAGACGGCCAATAAATTTTTACCTTTTCCATAAACTTATCGCCGGAACTAAGCGGTATAAAACGAATCTGAGTTACACAGCAATTTTGCGTTATCTGTAAATCGAGATTGAGAAACATGAAAAAAACCACATTAGCAATGAGTGCACTGGCTCTGAGTTTAGGTTTAGCGCTGTCTCCTCTGACTGCTACTGCAGCCGAGACCGCGTCGTCGGCAGCAACCGCGCAGCAGATGCCAAGCCTGGCACCGATGCTCGAAAAAGTGATGCCATCGGTGGTGAGTATTAACGTTGAGGGCAGTACGACCGTCAATACGCCGCGTATGCCGCGTAACTTCCAGCAGTTCTTCGGCGACAACTCGCCGTTCTGCCAGGACGGTTCGCCATTCCAGAGTTCACCGTTCTGTCAGGGCGGTGGTGCAGGGGATGACAGCCAGGGCGGCGGCCAGCAGCAGAAATTCATGGCGCTTGGCTCGGGTGTGATTATTGATGCGGCGAAAGGCTATGTCGTCACCAATAACCACGTTGTCGATAACGCTAACAGCATCAAGGTTCAGCTGAGCGATGGCCGCAAGTTCGACGCCAAAGTGGTGGGTAAAGACCCGCGCTCCGACATCGCGCTGATCCAGATCCAGGATCCGAAAAACCTGACGGCGATTAAAATTGCCGACTCTGACGCGCTGCGCGTGGGCGACTACACCGTGGCGATCGGTAACCCGTTCGGTCTGGGTGAAACCGTGACATCCGGTATCGTCTCTGCGCTGGGTCGTAGCGGCCTGAATGCTGAGAACTATGAAAACTTCATCCAGACGGATGCGGCGATCAACCGCGGTAACTCCGGCGGTGCGCTGGTGAACTTGAACGGTGAGCTGATCGGTATCAACACCGCGATCCTGGCTCCGGACGGCGGCAACATCGGGATCGGCTTTGCTATCCCAAGTAACATGGTGAAAAACCTGACCGCACAGATGGTGCAGTATGGCCAGGTGAAACGCGGCGAGCTGGGTATCCTCGGGACTGAGCTGAACTCCGAACTGGCTAAGGCGATGAAAGTTGACGCCCAGCGCGGGGCATTCGTCAGCCAGGTGATGCCGAATTCCTCCGCGGCGAAAGCGGGCATTAAAGCGGGGGATGTGATCACCTCCCTGAACGGTAAGCCGATCAGCAGCTTTGCCGCCCTGCGTGCCGAAGTGGGCTCAATGCCGATTGGCAGCAAAGTGACCCTCGGCCTGCTGCGCGACGGTAAGCCGGTTAACGTGAGCCTGGAGCTGCAGCAGAGCAGCCAGAATCAGGTGGATTCCAGCACGATCTTCAGCGGTATTGAAGGTGCCGAGATGAGCAATAAAGGCGCAGACAAAGGCGTGGTGGTGAATAACGTGAAAGCGAATTCACCGGCAGCCCGTATCGGCCTGAAAAAAGGCGATGTGATCATGGGCGCTAACCAGCAGCCGGTGAAGAACATCGCTGAACTGCGCAAGATCCTCGACAGCAAGCCTTCCGTGCTGGCGCTGAATATTCAGCGTGGTGATACCTCGCTTTATCTGCTGATGCAGTAATCCTTTAAAGCCCCTGTTCGCAGGGGCTTTCTCTTTTCTGTGATTCTTGCCACAACTCCATACTTCTCCCTCTCTCTTTGTGCATTCGCACAATGCAGCCGTCGCTGAACTTCCCTATGCTTGAGCTCTGCTCACGGGAGGGTTCTATGGCTGGCTGGCATCTTGATACCAAAATGGCGCAGGATATCGTGGCGCGCACCATGCGCATCATTGATACCAATATCAATGTGATGGATGCCCGCGGGCGCATTATTGGCAGCGGCGATCGCGAGCGTATTGGGGAATTGCACGAAGGTGCGCTGCTGGTGCTTTCCCAGGGGCGGGTCGTCGATATCGACGATGCGGTAGCGAAACACCTGCACGGCGTCCGTCAGGGCATCAATTTACCGCTGCGCCTTGAAGGCGAGATTGTGGGGGTAATCGGCCTGACCGGCGAGCCGGAGTCCTTGCGTAAATACGGTGAGCTGGTCTGTATGACGGCAGAGATGATGCTGGAGCAGTCGCGCCTGATGCACCTGCTCGCCCAGGACAGCCGCCTGCGTGAAGAGCTGGTGATGAACCTTATTCAGGCGGAAGAGCATACGCCGGCGCTCAGCGAATGGGCGCAGCGTCTGGGGATCGATCTGAACCAGCCGCGCGTGGTGGCGGTCATTGAGGTCGATAGCGGCCAGCTTGGCGTAGACAGCGCGATGGCCGAACTGCAGCAGCTGCAAAATGCGCTGGCGACGCCGGAACGCGATAACCTGGTGGCGATCGTATCTCTGACGGAAATGGTAGTGCTCAAACCGGCGCTTAACGCGTTCGGCCGCTGGGATGCGGAAGATCATCGTCGTCGCGTGGAGCTGCTTATCTCCCGGATGAAGGAGAATGGTCAGCTGCGTTTTCGCGTTGCGCTGGGCAACTACTTTACCGGGCCGGGCAGTATTGCCCGCTCCTGGCGTACCGCGCGCACCACCATGATGGTGGGCAAGCAGCGGATGCCGGAGAGCCGCAGCTATTTCTATCAGGATCTGATGCTGCCGGTGCTGCTCGACAGCCTGCGCGGCGGCTGGCAGGCCAATGAGCTGGCGCGGCCATTAGCGCGTCTGAAAGCCATGGATAATAACGGCCTGCTGCGCCGGACGCTGCAGGCGTGGTTCCGCCATAACGTGCAGCCGCTGGCGACCTCGAAGGCGCTGTTTATTCACCGCAATACCCTGGAGTATCGGTTAAATCGGATTTCGGAGCTGACGGGGCTGGACCTGGGGAATTTTGACGACAGGCTGCTGCTGTATGTGGCGCTGCAGCTGGACGAGCAGAGATGATGCTTTTTGCCGGGTGGCGGCTTCGCCTTACCCGGCCTACATGCTGAGTGCGGTCTGGTGCCCTCATCCCATCCCTCTCCCACGGGGCTGAGGGATCCCCAGTAATATGGTCATGCCACCATGACCATATTACTGTACTCTTTTCCCAGCTTTTTCATCTCGTTACCTATATTTAGCCGTCTCACTTTTCCAGGCTCATGCCGGATGACTTCTTCTGCCAGACTCAGGTATGACAGCACCCGCCTGTGCCTGATGCTGCTTGCCTGATAGTGCCAGTGTAAACACTGTCTTTCTGCCCTGTAACCTGCCAGCCACATCACCAGACTTGCCATTGCCGCGACCATATTCAGCACTTCCAGCCGCCCTTTTCCCTGACTCCGGCTCAGCCTCAGACCGAACCCGAAGCGGGGACTTTTGTCGTCCCGGAAGTTCTGTTCTATCTGCATTCGGCGGCTGTACAGCGCCATTATCTGGTGTGGCTCCAGTCCCTCTGCATTACTGAACAGCAGCCAGGGCTCACGGGCGCTGCTGCGGTGTTCCCGCTGTGTTTTTGGCATTCCTCCCTTTCCGTGACGCCCTGCTTCCGGGCGCCTGTGCAGATAAAACCGGCCGTAACAGGGCGTTCGTGGTTTACGGGACAGGACACCGTAACCCACGCAGACCGGTTGTCCGGTAGCCTCAAGCTCACTGATTTTCATCCACTTTTTCTCATCCTCCAGCCGGAAGCTGATACAGCCCCTGACCCTGCCGGTGAAGCGCCAGCCCAGCAGGCTCACATGCCGGAACCAGTCTGTCCGGAAGCCTGCATCCGTAATGATGGTGACGGCTTTATCTTTCGGGATGGCATCATGCAGGCGGTCAAGGAAGCGGCACTGGACATCACTGTTCTGTGCCAGCTCTGCGGGAACAACCTCACTCATAAGCGGAAGTGAACGCCCATTACAGACCAGGCTTGCCCGCAGAAGATGCCAGTTCCTGTCATGCCAGCCTGTCCAGTCGACAGCAATTATGCAGAAGGGCATCAGGGAGGTGATGGTATGTGTGAGCAGGTGCTGAATACGGGGAATATCACGGTGAAGGGCGGTATTACCCAGGGCACGGTCGACACGTTTAATTTTATTTTTGACGTGCGCCCTGCCGGGAAGGGTACGTCCAAGGCTGGTCAGGGTCAGGTTGGCCCCGTGCGTGAGGGCGACGGCCATGGAAACAAGGACATTGACCCGGAAGCTGTGAATGTCAGGTAAAGACGCGGAGAAAAATTTCTGGCAGACTGTCTGTAAAGGCACGATGAGGTCTCTTCTGATTTGTTAGCGCAACCAGTAGATCACACTTCATCGTGCTTTTCATTTTTCTGGGGAACCCTCAGCCCACGGGGAGAGGGCGTAAACACTAAAAACGGCAATCAAGGATTGCCGTTTTGCTTTTATTTCCGCGTTAATTTCTCAAGATCCGCTTCAATCTCGCTGATCTTATTCGTTACAACGTTTTCAAGGTGACGCAGATCGTCAAGGATCTTACGCTTGAGATCGACTTCGGTGCGGTCGCGCTGGCAGATCTGATCGAGTTCATCGATCACGTAGCGCAGGTTAGGGCTGATTTCCTGTACTTCTTTGTATCCCTGTCCTACACCGTCAGCGACAACGGTCTTACGCTGGCGTGGATATTTAAACTTCACGCTTTTGGCGAAAAACTCTCCTTTGTCCTTGTGAAAATAGATTTTCAGAATATCGTTATTGGCTTCCTGACGGAGGCTGTAACGATCAATTTCATCAGGATTGGTAATGCCCAGACTTTTCAGATTATCGTACATAGCGGTACCCTTGATCTCAACATAACCTTTGAATAATTAACGAAAAAATCTATTTTCGCCACCCTCAGATATAAAAAAAGCGGGGTTGCCCCCGCTTTTTGTTATACCCGATTAATCGATGGTGCGCAGCAATTCGTTGATGCCCACTTTACCGCGCGTTTTCGCATCCACTTTCTTCACGATAACCGCACAGTACAGGCTGTATTTGCCATCTTTTGACGGCAGGTTGCCGGAAACCACCACGGAGCCCGCCGGAACGCGACCGTAGTGAACTTCGCCGGTTTCGCGGTCGTAAATACGGGTGCTCTGACCGATGTAAACGCCCATGGAGATCACGGAGCCTTCTTCAACGATCACGCCTTCAACCACTTCAGAGCGCGCGCCGATGAAGCAGTTGTCTTCGATGATGGTCGGGTTGGCCTGCAGTGGCTCCAGAACACCACCGATGCCCACGCCGCCGGACAGGTGAACGTTTTTACCGATCTGCGCGCATGAACCGACAGTCGCCCAGGTGTCAACCATGGTGCCTTCGTCAACGTAGGCACCGATGTTCACGTAGGATGGCATCAGCACGGTGTTGCGCGCGATGAATGCGCCCTGACGCACTGCCGCAGGCGGTACCACGCGGAAACCTTCTTTCTGGAAACGCGCTTCGTCGTAGTCAGCGAATTTCATAGGGACTTTATCGAAGTAGCGGCTTTCAGCTCCGTCGATAACCTGGTTATCGTTGATACGGAAAGAGAGCAGCACGGCTTTCTTCAGCCATTGATGAGTGACCCACTGACCGTCGTTTTTTTCTGCCACGCGCAGCGCGCCGGAATCCAGAAGGGAAATCACCTGGTTTACCGCTTCACGGGTCACGGTATCCACATTTGCCGGGGTAATCTCGGCGCGACGCTCAAAAGCGGACTCAATAACGTTCTGTAACTGCTGCATTGTTTACTCTTTCCATTTCACTAAAAAACATATCACCCTTTATCGTTTGGATTGAGGGCTGCTGTCAACCGTTGTTGCACTTCAAGCTGCAGGTCATTATTAAGGGCACGCCGGTCCGCTGTCGCGATTATAAATAAATCTTCTACTCGCTCGCCAATCGTTGTAATTCGGGCCCCATGGAGCGAAATTCCCAGATCGGCAAAAACCTGGCCGACGCGGGCGAGCAGCCCCGGCTGGTCGAGCGCGATCAGCTCCAGGAACGATTTACGGTCGGTGTGGGTCGGCAGGAAATTGACCTCGGTATCGACGGTAAAGTGGCGCAATTTTGCCGGCTGGCGACGCGGCTGCGGAGGCTGCCAGCTGCGCTGGGTAATCGCCTGTTCCAGACCAAAACGTATCCCTTCATGCCTGTCCGACGAGAGCGGACTGCCGTCCGGCTCAAGCACGATAAAGGTGTCCATCGCCATGCCGTCGCGGGTAGTGAAAATCTGCGCGTCGTGAACGCTCAGGTTACGCCTGTCCAGCTCGGCGCAGACCGCAGCAAACAGATAAGGCCGGTCCGGGCTCCAGATGAAAATCTCCGTCCCGCCGCGGGTGGCCTGCGGGCTCAGGAGGATCATAGGCTGGGACAGATCGTGCTTCAACAGGTGCCGCGCGTGCCACGCAAGCTGGTTTGGGCTGTGGCGGACAAAATAGTTGGCGCGGCAGCGGGCCCAAATCTGATGCAGCGCCTCTTCATCAATGTTGTCCATCCGCAGCAGCGCCAGCGCCTGCAGCTGGTGATGACGCACGCGCTCGCGCATGTCCGGGGTGTTTTGCATCCCGCGACGCAGCTGTTTTTCGGTCGCGAAGTACAGCTCGCGCAGCAGGCTCTGCTTCCAGCTGTTCCACAGCGTTTCGTTGGTGGCGCAGATATCGGCCACCGTCAGGCAGACCAGATACCGCAGGCGGTTTTCCGTCTGAACCACTTCCGCGAACTGCTTGATCACCTCAGGATCCTGAATGTCACGACGCTGCGCGGTGACCGACATCAGCAGGTGATGGCGCACCAGCCAGGCCACCAGCTGCGTTTCACGCGAGTTCAGGCCGTGCAGTTCGGCAAATTTCAGCACGTCCTGCGCGCCCAGCACCGAATGATCGCCGCCGCGACCTTTGGCGATATCGTGGAACAGGGCGGCAATCAGGATCAGTTCCGGATGGGTCAGGCGCGGCCACAGCTCCACGCACAGCGGGTGGCGGGAGCGCGTCTCTTCTTTCGCAAAGCTTTCCAGCTTGAGCATCACGCGGATCGTATGTTCATCCACCGTGTAGGCGTGGAACAGATCGAACTGCATTTGCCCGACAATGTGCGACCACTGCGGCATATAGGCCCACAGCACGCTGTGGCGGTGCATCGGCAGCAGCCCGCGGCTGACGGCGCCCGGGTGGCGGAGCATGCTCAGGAACAGCGAGCGCGCTTCCGGGATATAGCACAGCGGCTGCGTCAGATGACGGCGTGCATGGCGCAGATGGCGCAGGGTGGTGGAGTAGATCCCGGTGATGGTGCTGTTGCGCACCATGGTATAGAACATCCTCAGAATCGCTTCCGGCTCGCGGATAAACAGCGTTTCGTCGCGCAGATCGATAAGCGTGCCGCGCAGCTGGAATTCGTCATCAATCGGGCGCGGTTTCTCGTCCGCCGTCAGGGCCAGAATGGCCTCATCGAACAGCTGCAGCAGCATCTGGTTCAGCTCGGTCACCCGGCGGGTGACGCGGAAGAAATCCTTCATCATGTGCTCAACCGGCTCGTTGCCTTCGCCCTGATAATTCAGGCGCTGCGCCACGCTGAGCTGGCGGTCAAACAGCAGACGGTTATCGTAGCGGGTGACTTCCAGATGCAGGGCAAAACGGATGCGCCACAGCAGGTGCAGGCACTCGTTCAGCTCGTTACGCTCGGCCTCGGTTAAGAAGCCGAAGCCAACCATCTCGTCCATCGAGGTGGCGCCAAAATGGCGGCGGGCGACCCACTGCAGGGTGTGGATGTCGCGCAGGCCGCCGGGGCTGCTTTTAATATCGGGCTCAAGATTATAGCTGGTGCCGTGGTAGCGCTGGTGGCGCTGGTTTTGCTCCTCGACCTTCGCGGCGAAGAACTTTTCTGACGGCCAGAAGCCGTCGCTGAAGATGTGCTTTTGCAGCTCCAGAAACAGGGCGACGTCGCCAATCAGCAGGCGGGTTTCAATCAGGTTGGTGGCGACGGTCAGGTCCGATAACCCTTCCAGCAGACACTCTTCCAGGGTGCGCACGCTGTGGCCGACCTCCAGCTTCACGTCCCAGAGCAGCGTCAGCAGTTCGCCAATTTTTTGCGCCTGTTCGTCCGGCAGCTTTTTGCGGCTTAAGATCAGCAGATCGATATCGGAAAGCGGATGCAGCTCACCGCGGCCATAGCCCCCGACGGCAACCAGCGCAACATCACTGATTTGCCCAAACCCGTAATCGATCCACAGGCGCTGCAAGAGCTGGTCGATAAATTCGGTGCGCGCTTCAATGAGCTGCTCGGCCGACACGCCCGCGTCGAACGCGCTGCCCAGCCAGCGATGGAAAACATCCATATGGGCTTTAATATGCGCGCAGGTCAGCTCGTGCGACGGCCAGACGCCCGGGTTATCGGGCTGGTCGGGAAGGGTGGGAAGTGCTGTGTTAGCATACTGTTCGGGTAAAAGATTACTCATCGTGCGCCACCCATAAGAAAAAGCTATAGCCATTAAAAAAGCCGGCATTTGCCGGCTTTTTTATCATTCATCGTGCGTCAGTATCGCCGGGATGGTGTCATCCTTGCGCAACGTCATAATTTCGCAGCCGTTGTCCGTTACCACAATAGTATGCTCGTACTGCGCAGACAAGCTTCTGTCTTTGGTTTTCACCGTCCAGCCGTCTTTCATGGTGCGGATGCGGTAATCACCCGCGTTGACCATCGGCTCAATGGTAAAGGTCATGCCTTTTTGCAGCACCACGCCGCCGTCATCGGCATCATAGTGCAGGACCTGCGGCTCTTCATGGAAGACGCGACCAATGCCGTGACCGCAGTACTCGCGCACCACGGAGAAACCTTCTGCTTCCACAAACTTCTGGATTGCCGCACCGATGGTACGCAGGCGAATACCCGGTTTAACCATTTTCAGCGCCAGGTAGAGGCTCTCTTGCGTCACTTTGCATAGACGCTCGCCAAGAATAGTCGGCTTGCCAACGATGAACATTTTTGAGGTGTCACCGTGGTACTCGTCTTTAATGACGGTCACGTCGATGTTGACGATGTCGCCATCTTTCAGCAGTTTTTCGTCGTCCGGGATGCCGTGGCAAACCACTTCATTAATAGAGATGCAGACGGATTTCGGGAAACCGTGGTAGCCGAGGCAGGCGGAAACCGCGTGCTGCTCGTTCACGATATAGTCGTTACAGATACGGTCCAGTTCACCGGTGCTGACGCCCGGCTTCACGAACGGTTCGATCATTTCCAGCACTTCCGCGGCCAGACGACCGGCGACGCGCATCTTTTCAATTTCTTCAGGTGTCTTAATAGAGATAGCCATGTAATCTGTCCATCGGTGTCGATTTTTTCGACAATACTAGTCTAAGTGTCGTCAATGGTATCAGTCAGGCACACCCCGTGCCAAATTGAGAATCATTAACAGCACACTCCGCCAACAACTGTTGGTTTCTGGTCGTGTTTTGTGGTATAAAGCGCGCCGGACTTCCGATCCATTTCAGATACACAGGCTGGACGGAAGCGACAAATCTCACTTTGTGTAACAACACACACGTATCGGCACATATTCCGGGGTGCCCTTCGGGGTCGGTAATATGGGATACGTGGAGGCATAACCCCAACTTTCAATATAGAGGTTTTAAACATGGCAACTGTTTCCATGCGCGACATGCTCAAGGCTGGTGTTCACTTTGGTCACCAGACCCGTTACTGGAACCCGAAAATGAAGCCTTTCATCTTCGGCGCACGTAACAAAGTTCACATCATCAACCTTGAGAAAACTGTACCAATGTTCAACGAAGCCCTGGCTGAGCTGAACAAGATCTCTTCCCGTAAAGGTAAGATTCTGTTCGTTGGTACTAAGCGCGCTGCAAGCGAAGCTGTGAAAGATGCTGCTAACAGCTGCGACCAGTTCTTCGTGAACCATCGCTGGTTGGGCGGCATGCTGACCAACTGGAAAACTGTTCGTCAGTCCATCAAACGCCTGAAAGATCTGGAAACCCAGTCTCAGGACGGTACTTTCGACAAGCTGACTAAGAAAGAAGCGCTGATGCGCACTCGTGAACTGGACAAGCTGGAAAACAGCCTGGGCGGTATCAAAGATATGGGCGGCCTGCCAGACGCGCTGTTCGTAATCGATGCAGACCACGAGCACATCGCAATCAAAGAAGCTAACAACCTGGGTATCCCGGTATTCGCTATCGTTGATACCAACTCCGATCCGGACGGTGTTGACTTCGTTATCCCGGGTAACGACGACGCAATCCGTGCTGTTAGCCTGTACCTGAGCGCTGTAGCTGCTACCGTTCGTGAAGGCCGTTCCCAGGATCTGGCTTCTCAGGCGGAAGAAAGCTTCGTAGAAGCTGAATAATAAGGTTTTACCCCTTATTAGTACCGTGTATGAATAGGGGCCCATTACCGGCCCCTTTTTTCAATTTACACTGTTTGGCCCCCGGCCGGGCAGTTCACATCTCCCGAGGATTTAAGAATGGCTGAAATTACCGCATCCCTGGTAAAAGAGCTGCGCGAGCGTACTGGCGCAGGCATGATGGATTGCAAAAAAGCGCTGACTGAAGCGAACGGCGACATCGAGCTGGCAATCGAAAACATGCGTAAATCCGGTGCGATCAAAGCAGCTAAGAAAGCAGGCAACGTTGCTGCTGACGGCGTGATCATCACTAAGATCGACGGCAACTACGGCATCATTCTGGAAGTTAACTGCCAGACTGACTTCGTTGCTAAAGATGGCGGTTTCCAGGCATTTGCTAACAAAGTTCTGGACGCAGCTGTAGCTGGTAAAATCACTGACGTTGAAGTTCTGAAAGCACAGTTCGAAGAAGAACGTGTTGCGCTGGTTGCTAAAATCGGTGAGAACATCAACATCCGTCGCGTATCTTCTCTGGAAGGCGACGTTCTGGGCTCTTACCAGCACGGTGCACGTATCGGTGTTCTGGTTGCGGCTAAAGGCGCTGACGAAGAGCTGGTTAAACAGCTGGCTATGCACATCGCTGCAAGCAAACCAGAATTCGTTAAGCCAGAAGACGTGTCTGCTGAAGTGGTAGAGAAAGAGTACCAGGTTCAGCTGGACATCGCGATGCAGTCTGGTAAGCCAAAAGAAATCGCAGAGAAAATGGTTGAAGGCCGCATGAAGAAATTCACCGGCGAAGTTTCTCTGACTGGCCAGCCATTCGTAATGGACCCAAGCAAGTCTGTTGCTCAGCTGCTGAAAGAGCACAACGCTGACGTAACTGGCTTCATCCGCTTCGAAGTGGGCGAAGGCATCGAGAAAGTTGAGACTGACTTCGCAGCAGAAGTTGCTGCAATGTCTAAGCAGTCTTAATGATTGAAAAGGAGCCGCCTGAGGGCGGCTTCTTTTTGTCACCCGTCACAGGAAATCAGACAGGCTCCAGTATCGCTGTGCTGATTTGCGGCATATCATGTCGCCAGAATTAACCCCCATCTTAATCGTTGACAGTCTCAGGAAAGAAACATGGCTACCAATGCAAAACCCGTGTACAAACGCATTCTGCTTAAGCTGAGTGGCGAAGCGCTGCAGGGATCGGAAGGCTTCGGTATTGACGCAAGCATCCTTGATCGCATGGCACAGGAAATCAAAGAACTGGTCGAACTGGGTATCCAGGTTGGCGTGGTCATTGGCGGTGGCAACCTTTTCCGTGGTGCTGGTCTGGCGAAAGCGGGGATGAACCGCGTTGTGGGCGACCACATGGGTATGCTGGCAACCGTCATGAATGGCCTGGCAATGCGTGATGCCCTGCACCGCGCCTATGTTAATGCCCGCCTGATGTCCGCGATTCCGCTGAATGGCGTTTGCGATAATTACAGCTGGGCAGAAGCCATCAGCCTGCTGCGCAATAACCGCGTGGTGATCCTCTCCGCCGGTACGGGTAACCCATTCTTTACTACCGATTCCGCTGCCTGCCTGCGCGGTATCGAGATCGAAGCCGATGTGGTACTGAAAGCGACCAAAGTAGACGGCGTGTTTACTGCCGACCCGGCAAAAGATCCTTCTGCCACCATGTACGATCAGCTGAGCTACAGCGAAGTGCTGGATAAAGAGCTGAAAGTGATGGATCTTGCCGCCTTCACGCTGGCTCGCGACCACAAACTGCCGATCCGTGTCTTCAACATGAACAAGCCTGGCGCACTGCGTCGCGTGGTCATGGGCGAAAAAGAAGGCACTTTGATCACGGAATAATTTCCGTTGACGACAAATACAGGTAAGATTCCGCTTTATTTTGTAGTGGTATCTTACCCGGGCGCGCCTTTGGCGTTGTCATGAATTAAACGCGACTATACTTAGCACACCTGTAGCGCTGTGCTGGCGGATAGTCTGCCTGAGACAAGTTTTCAAGGATTCGTAACGTGATTAACGACATCAGAAAAGATGCTGAAGTACGCATGGAAAAATGCGTAGAAGCGTTCAAAACCCAAATCAGCAAAATCCGTACTGGCCGTGCTTCCCCAAGCCTGCTGGATGGCATCATCGTAGAATACTACGGTACGCCAACCCCTCTGCGTCAGCTGGCGAGCGTAACGGTAGAAGATACCCGTACGCTGAAAATCAACGTGTTCGATCGTTCTATGAGCCCGGCCGTTGAGAAAGCGATCATGGCCTCTGACCTCGGACTGAACCCAAGCTCTGCGGGCGCTGACATCCGCGTTCCGCTGCCTCCACTGACGGAAGAGCGTCGTAAAGATTTGATCAAAGTGGTTCGTGGCGAAGCTGAGCAGGGTCGTGTATCCGTGCGTAACGTCCGTCGCGACGCGAACGATAAAGTAAAAGCGCTGCTGAAAGAAAAAGAGATCAGTGAAGATGACGATCGTCGTTCTCAGGACGACATTCAGAAAATGACCGACGCTGCCATCAAGAAAATTGATGCGGCGCTGGCAGATAAAGAAGCGGAACTGATGCAGTTCTGATTTCTGTCGTACACTGATAAACGCCGTTCAGAGGGACTTGGGGTCTTGCTGGCGGCGTTTTGCTTTTATCTGGTCTAACTTTTTTCGGGCATCTCATGAAGCATTTAACACTCCTCGGCTCAACCGGCTCTATCGGTTGCAGCACTCTCGACGTTGTTCGCCATAATCCTGAACTTTACACCGTGACAGCGCTGGTGGCCGGTAAGAATGTGCAGCGAATGGTCGAGCAGTGCCTGGAGTTTGCGCCCCGCTATGCGGTAATGGATGACGAAGAGAGCGCGCGTCTGCTGAAAGCACAGCTGCGTGAACAGGGCAGCCGAACCGAGGTGCTGAGTGGCCAACAGGCGGCCTGCCAGATGGCGGCGCTGGATGAGGTGGATCAGGTGATGGCGGCTATCGTTGGGGCGGCAGGATTATTGCCCACGCTTGCCGCGATTGATGCCGGTAAGGATGTGCTGCTGGCCAACAAAGAGTCTCTGGTCACCTGCGGACGCCTGTTTATGGACGCGGTGAAGCAGCGCGGCGCGCGTCTTTTGCCGGTCGATAGCGAGCACAACGCGATTTTTCAGAGTTTACCGCAACCTTTTCAACAGAACCTGGGGTACGCTGACCTGGAGCAGAATGGCGTAGTGTCTATTCTGCTTACCGGGTCTGGTGGCCCGTTCCGTGAAACGCCACTGTCTGAACTGCGCGCCATGACGCCGGATCAGGCGTGCCGTCATCCGAACTGGTCGATGGGGCGTAAAATCTCCGTTGACTCAGCCACCATGATGAACAAAGGTCTGGAATACATTGAAGCGCGCTGGTTGTTTAATGCGTCAGCGAAACAGATGGAAGTACTGATTCACCCGCAATCGGTGATTCACTCGATGGTGCGTTATCAGGATGGCAGCGTGCTGGCACAGCTGGGCGAGCCGGACATGCGTACGCCGATTGCCCATTCAATGGCGTGGCCAAATCGAGTGAAGTCCGGCGTGAAGCCGCTTGATTTCTGCAAGCTAAGTTCCCTGACGTTCAGTGAACCAGACTACGACCGCTATCCATGTCTGAAGCTTGCGATGAATGCCTTCGACCAGGGGCAGGCGGCGACGACGGCACTTAATGCAGCCAATGAAATTACCGTTGAAGCATTTCTTAATCAGCAAATTCGTTTTACCGATATCGCGTCGTTAAATTTATCGGTACTGGAGATGATGGATTTGCGCGAACCACAAAGCGTGGAAGAGGTGCTGGCGGTGGATGCAGCTGCGCGTAATATTGCGCGCCAGCAGGTGACACGTCTCGCAAGCTGGTGATAAAGCAAGCACTAGTCGTCGTGCTATTTGTTAGCGTTGGGCTTCAGTGATATAGTCTGCGCCACCTGATCGCAGGTATTTGACTTTATGTGGTCAGGTGAGCCGTGGTTTGACACGGCTTTTTTATGTATAGGCTTCAGTATTCCTGAGTACCGTTAAATCCTTTTCAGGGACAAAAAACGCGTTATGTTGTCTGCGAATCAACCAATAAGCGAAAATTTGCCAGCTCATGGCTGCCGTCATGTAGCAATCATTATGGATGGCAATGGCCGCTGGGCGAAAAGACAAGGGAAGATACGAGCCTTTGGGCATAAAGCGGGGGCGAAATCCGTTCGTCGCGCCGTTTCTTTTGCCGCCAACAACGGCATTGATGCGTTAACGCTCTATGCTTTTAGCAGTGAAAACTGGAATCGACCTCTGCAGGAAGTGACTGCGTTGATGGAATTGTTTGTGTGGGCGCTAGACAGCGAAGTAAAAAGCCTGCACCGCCACAACGTCCGCCTGCGTATCATTGGCGATACCAGTCGTTTCAACTCACGTTTGCAGGAACGGATTCGCAAAGCAGAAGCGCTGACGGAAAATAATACCGGTCTGACGCTGAATATTGCGGCGAATTACGGCGGACGCTGGGATATTATCCAGGGCGTTCGGCATCTGGCCGAACAGGTTCAGGAAGGGCTGTTGAGACCCGACCAAATTGATGAAGAGGCGCTGAGCAAGCAAATCTGCATGAATGAACAGGCGCCTGTGGATTTGGTAATTAGGACAGGGGGGGAACATCGCATAAGTAACTTTTTGATATGGCAAATTGCCTATGCCGAACTTTACTTTACGGATGTTCTTTGGCCCGATTTTGATGAACAAGACTTTGAAGGTGCGCTGCATGCCTTTGCCAATCGAGAGCGTCGTTTCGGCGGCACCGAGCCTGGTGGCGACAAAGCCTGATGGGGGTAGCTTTTGCTGAAGTATCGCCTGATTTCCGCTTTTGTATTAATACCCATTGTCATTGCGGCGCTGTTTTTACTGCCCCCGGTGGGATTCGCTATTATCACGCTGGTGGTGTGCATGCTCGCCGCGTGGGAATGGGGACAGTTTAGCGGCTTTACCTCGCGTACTCAGCGAGTATGGCTTGCGGTACTTTGTGGCTTTATTCTGGC
Organism: Enterobacter asburiae; assembly: GCF_024599655.1. NCBI lineage: Bacteria > Pseudomonadati > Pseudomonadota > Gammaproteobacteria > Enterobacterales > Enterobacteriaceae > Enterobacter > Enterobacter asburiae. The sequence continues at coordinate 4,003,513 of NZ_CP102247.1, read as the reverse complement.
CATAATGCTGTTTACGTTGCCTGAATATCACCATGATATTCATCAGCCCCTGGTTGCCGGTTCCTTGTGGATATCGTTGGCCTGGTGGGTTGCCGCGCTGTTGCTGGTTCTTTTTTATCCAGGCTCCGCGGCGTTATGGCGCAATTCAAAAGTGCTGCGACTGATTTTTGGTTTGCTCACAATTATTCCTTTTTTCTGGGGTATGGTTGCGCTGCGAGCCTGGCACTACGACGAAAACCACTACAGCGGTGCGATCTGGCTGCTTTATGTGATGATTCTGGTCTGGGGGGCTGACTCCGGGGCCTATATGTTTGGTAAACTGTTTGGCAAACATAAGCTGGCACCGAAGGTTTCTCCGGGCAAAACCTGGCAAGGATTCATCGGCGGCCTGTTTACGGCAGCGATCATCTCCTGGGGCTACGGCGTCTGGGCGAATCTTGAAGTGGCACCGTCAATACTGCTGGTGTGCTCGATTTTTGCTGCGCTTGCCTCCGTGCTCGGTGATTTAACCGAAAGTATGTTTAAGCGTGAAGCAGGGATTAAGGACAGCGGACACCTGATTCCAGGGCATGGCGGTATACTGGATCGCATTGATAGCCTGACAGCGGCTGTTCCAGTGTTTGCGTGTTTGCTTTTACTGGTATTCGGGACGATTTAACGGAAGGTTTTATGCTGAGCATTCTCTGGAATCTGGCGGCGTTCATTGTTGCACTGGGTGTACTGATTACCGTGCATGAATTTGGCCATTTCTGGGTTGCTCGCCGCTGTGGCGTGCGCGTAGAGCGGTTTTCCATTGGTTTTGGTAAATCACTCTGGACGCGCACCGACCGTCACGGCACGGAATTTGTCATCGCCCTTATCCCGCTGGGCGGCTACGTCAAAATGCTCGACGAACGCGTCGAGCCTGTCGCTCCTGAGTTGCGACACAGCGCATTCAACAATAAAACCGTTGGACAACGCGCCGCCATCATTGCTGCCGGACCGGTAGCCAACTTCATCTTTGCGATTTTCGCTTACTGGCTGGTGTTTATCATCGGCGTCCCTGGCGTGCGTCCGGTGGTGGGTGAAATTGCCCCCAACTCCATCGCGGCGAGTGCGCAAATTACATCCGGGATGGAACTTAAAGCGATTGATGGCATCGAAACCCCTGATTGGGATGCCGTGCGACTGCAGCTGGTAGCCAAAATCGGCGATCCGCAGACCACCATCAGCGTATCGCCGTTTGGTTCAGATACGCGTCAGGACAAAGTACTCGATTTACGTCACTGGCGTTTCGAGCCAGACAAAGAAGATCCCGTCGCTGCGCTGGGCATTCGTCCACGCGGCGCGCAGATCGAGCCGGTATTGGCCGAAGTACAGGCAAATTCGGCGGCGAGCAAAGCGGGTTTGCAAGCGGGCGACAGGATCGTTAAAGTCGATGGTCAACCATTAACAGAGTGGATGACCTTTGTTACTCTGGTGCGCGATAATCCGGGAACGTCTCTCGCGCTGGAAGTTGAAAGGCAAGGCAGTCCGCTTTCGCTGACGCTGATCCCGGATACGAAGTCGGTCGGCAAAAAGGCAGAAGGGTTCGCAGGCGTTGTGCCTAAAGTGATCCCGCTGCCAGATGAGTACAAGACAATACGCCAGTATGGGCCGTTCAGCGCCATCCTTGAAGCCACGGATAAAACATGGCAACTGATGAAGCTGACGGTCAACATGTTGGGGAAATTGATAACCGGTGATGTGAAACTGAACAACCTCAGTGGGCCAATTTCGATTGCTCAGGGGGCTGGGATGTCAGCGGAATTCGGGGTGATTTACTATCTCATGTTCCTCGCGCTCATTAGCGTGAACCTTGGGATAATCAACCTGTTCCCGCTTCCCGTTTTAGACGGGGGTCATCTGCTGTTTTTGGCGATTGAAAAGCTAAAAGGCGGACCGGTATCCGAGCGAGTTCAAGACTTTAGTTATCGCATTGGCTCGATTTTGCTGGTGCTGTTAATGGGGCTTGCACTTTTCAATGATTTCTCTCGGTTGTAAGAGAGTGTTAGGAAGAACGCATAATAACGATGGCGATGAAAAAGTTGCTCATAGCGTCGCTGCTGTTTAGCAGCGCCACCGTATACGGTGCTGACGGGTTCGTAGTGAAAGACATTCATTTCGAAGGCCTCCAGCGTGTCGCCGTTGGTGCGGCCCTCCTCAGTATGCCTGTACGCCCCGGCGATACGGTTAATGATGATGATATCAGTAACACCATCCGTGCTCTGTTTGCCACCGGCAACTTTGAGGACGTTCGCGTCCTGCGCGATGGTGATACGCTGCTGGTACAGGTAAAAGAACGTCCAACGATTGCCAGTATCACTTTCTCCGGGAACAAGTCGGTGAAAGATGACATGCTCAAGCAGAACCTTGAAGCATCCGGTGTTCGTGTGGGTGAATCCCTGGACCGCACAACCCTTTCAGACATTGAAAAAGGTCTGGAAGATTTCTACTACAGCGTCGGTAAATACAGTGCCAGCGTGAAAGCGGTTGTCACTCCGCTGCCGCGCAACCGTGTTGACCTGAAGCTGGTCTTCCAGGAAGGTGTTTCTGCGAAGATCCAGCAGATCAACATTGTCGGCAACCACGCGTTCAGCACCGACGAACTGATCTCCACCTTCCAGCTGCGCGATGAAGTGCCATGGTGGAACGTGGTAGGCGATCGCAAATACCAGAAACAGAAACTGGCGGGCGACCTTGAAACCCTGCGCAGCTACTATCTCGATCGTGGCTATGCGCGTTTCAACATCGACTCGACTCAGGTAAGCCTGACGCCGGACAAGAAAGGGATCTACATTACAGTCAACATCACTGAAGGCGAGCAGTACAAGCTTTCGGGTGTTGAAGTGAGTGGTAACCTTGCGGGGCATTCTGCTGAAATCGAATCGCTGACCAAAATTCAGCCAGGCGACCTGTATAGCGGTTCCAAGGTAACCAAAATGGAAGACAGCATTAAGAAGCTGCTCGGCCGCTATGGTTATGCCTATCCGCGCGTACAGACTCAGCCGGAAATCAATGACGCGGATAAAACCGTTAAGCTGCATGTGAATGTTGATGCGGGCAACCGTTTCTACGTGCGTAAGATCCGCTTCGTCGGTAACGACACTTCCAAAGATTCCGTTCTGCGTCGCGAAATGCGTCAGATGGAAGGCGCATGGTTGGGTAGCGATCTCGTTGATCAGGGTAAAGAGCGTCTGAACCGTCTGGGCTATTTTGAAACGGTGGATACCGATACCCAGCGCGTACCGGGCAGCCCGGATCAGGTTGATGTCGTTTATAAAGTGAAAGAGCGCAACACCGGTAGCTTCAACTTCGGTGTGGGCTATGGTACTGAAAGTGGCGTGAGCTTCCAGGTCGGCGTGCAGCAGGATAACTGGCTGGGTACGGGTTATTCTGTCGGTATTAACGGCACCAAAAACGACTACCAGACCTACTCTGAGTTCTCAGTGACTAACCCATACTTCACCGTAGACGGTGTAAGCCTGGGCGGTCGTATTTTCTATAACGACTTTAAAGCAGATGACGCGGACCTGTCTTCATACACCAACAAGAGTTACGGTGTAGACGGTACGCTTGGCTTCCCGGTCAACGAATACAACACCCTGCGTGCGGGCTTAGGTTACGTGCATAACGACCTGTCAAACATGCAACCGCAGGTGGCGATGTGGCGTTATCTGGACTCTATCGGCCAGTCAACCAGTAAAAATGGTAATGACAATGGCTTCGCGGCGGATGACTTCACCTTTAACTACGGCTGGACCTATAACCGTCTCGACCGTGGTTACTTCCCAACCGAAGGTTCTCGCGTCAACCTGAACGGTAAAGTGACCGTGCCGGGTTCCGATAACGAGTTCTATAAGGTCACGCTGGATACCGCGTCCTACTTCCCGATCGATGACGATCATAAGTGGGTGGTTCTGGGCCGTACCCGTTGGGGCTATGGCGATGGTCTGGGTGGCAAAGAACTGCCGTTCTATGAAAACTTCTATGCGGGTGGCTCCAGCACCGTTCGTGGTTTCCAGTCCAACAACATTGGTCCGAAAGCGGTTTACTACGGCGGGAACGACAAAGATAACTGTAATAAGGCCTCCTCTTCCGAGGTCTGTAGCTCTGATGACGCGGTGGGCGGTAACGCCATGGCCGTTGCCAGCCTGGAGTTCATCACGCCAACGCCGTTTATCAGTGATAAATACGCGAACTCGGTCCGTACGTCCTTCTTCTGGGATGCGGGTACCGTGTGGGATACCAACTGGCAGAATACTGCCCAGATGCGCGCAGAGGGCGTTCCAGACTACAGCGATCCGAGCAATATTCGCATGTCTGCCGGTATCGCATTACAATGGATGTCACCGCTGGGGCCGTTGGTCTTCTCTTACGCCCAGCCGTTTAAGAAATACGATGGAGACAAAGCGGAGCAATTCCAGTTTAACATTGGTAAAACCTGGTAATAATCCGCTGCAAAGGAATGCGTTGGCAGTGTAGCGCTGACAACTGGCGATCGGTAAAATGGTCGCCTTGCCACGCAAAGAACGGTACCTTCTGGTGCCAATGGGATGGTAAGGAGTTAATTGTGAAAAAGTGGTTATTAGCTGCAGGTCTCGGTTTAGCGATGGCAACTTCTGCTCAGGCAGCAGACAAAATTGCAATCGTCAACATGGGTAATTTGTTCCAGCAGGTTGCACAGAAAACAGGTGTTTCTGCGACTCTGGAAAACGAATTCAAAGGCCGTGCAAGCGAACTGCAGGGTATGGAAAACGATCTTCAGTCCAAAATGCAGCGTCTGCAGCGTGATGGTTCTACCATGAAAGCAAGCGACCGTAGCAAGCTGGAAAAAGACGTAATGGCTCAGCGCCAGACGTTCTCCCAGAAAGCGCAGGCTTTCGAGCAGGATCGTCAGCGTCGTTCTAACGAAGAACGCGGCAAGCTGGTAACTCGCATTCAGACTGCTGTTAAAGCAGTGGCTGCCGATCAGAGTATCGATCTGGTTGTAGATGCGAACGCCGTTGCTTTTAACAGCAAAGATGTTAAAGACATCACTGCTGATGTTCTGAAACAGGTTAAATAAGTAATGCCTTCAATTCGACTGGCTGATTTAGCTCAGCAGTTGGATGCAGAATTACACGGTGATGGCGATATCGTCATCACCGCTGTTGCGTCCATGCAATCTGCTAAAGCTGGCACGATTACCTTCATGGTAAGCCCTAAGTACCGTGAGCAACTGGCTCAATGCCAGGCGTCAGCTGTTGTACTGACGCAGGACGATCTTCCATTTGCCACTGTAAGCGCGCTGGTAGTGAAAAACCCCTACCTGACGTATGCACGCATGGCTCAAATTCTCGATACCACGCCGCAGCCGGCCCAGAACATTGCTGCCAGTGCAGCGATTGATGCGACGGCCCGGCTTGGTAACAACGTCGCCGTTGGCGCGAATGCGGTTATCGAATCCGGCGTTGTGCTGGGCGATAACGTCGTCATTGGCCCTGGTTGCTTCGTTGGGAAAAATACGAAAATCGGCGCCGGGACCCGTTTATGGGCCAACGTATCCGTTTATCATGACGTTGAAATTGGCGAAAATTGCCTCGTCCAGTCCAGCACCGTAATTGGTTCTGACGGCTTTGGTTACGCTAACGATCGCGGTAACTGGGTGAAGATCCCGCAGCTTGGTAGCGTTATTATTGGCGATCGCGTGGAGATCGGCGCCTGTACCACCATTGACCGTGGCGCGCTTGACGACACGATCATTGGCAATGGTGTTATCATCGATAACCAGTGCCAGATTGCGCATAACGTTGTGATTGGCGACAATACCGCAGTTGCGGGTGGCGTCATCATGGCGGGCAGCCTGAAAATTGGCCGTTATTGCATGATTGGCGGTGCGAGCGTGATTAATGGCCATATGGAAATCTGCGACAAGGTGACCGTGACGGGAATGGGCATGGTAATGCGTCCTATCACTGAACCTGGCGTTTATTCCTCAGGCATTCCGCTACAACCCAACAAGGTATGGCGTAAAACAGCAGCTCTGGTGATGAACATTGATGATATGAGCAAGCGCCTCAAGTCTCTTGAGCGTAAGATCGATCAACAAGATTAAGCGTCATCCGTTTAACGCTATTTTTCCCGGCCTGTCGGCTTTCTAATAAACCGGCAGGCCGTGTTATTATTGTTATCAGTACATTTTGACAGGAAGAGTATTTTGACTACTGACACTCATACTCTGCATATTGAAGAGATTTTAGAACTTCTGCCGCACCGCTACCCGTTTCTGCTGGTAGACCGTGTGCTGGATTTTGAAGAAGGTCGTTTTCTGCGCGCAGTGAAAAATGTTTCCGTGAACGAGCCGTTCTTCCAGGGGCACTTCCCTGGTAAGCCTATCTTCCCGGGTGTGTTGATTCTGGAAGCGATGGCTCAGGCTACCGGTATTCTGGCGTTTAAAAGCGTCGGCAAACTGGAGCCAGGTGAGCTGTATTACTTCGCGGGTATTGATGAAGCGCGCTTTAAGCGCCCTGTCGTGCCTGGTGATCAGATGATCATGGAAGTCACTTTTGAAAAAACGCGTCGTGGCCTGACTCGCTTCAAAGGCGTAGCGCTGGTTGACGGCAAAGTTGTTTGCGAAGCGACTATGATGTGTGCTCGTAGCCGGGAGTCCTGATACGTGATTGATAAATCCGCCTTTATTCATCCTACCGCTATTGTGGAAACCGGTGCCATCATTGGCGCTAACGTCCACATTGGCCCGTTTTGTATTGTTGGACCCCATGTCGAAATTGGTGAGGGTACAGTACTGAAATCTCACGTTGTCGTGAATGGTCACACGACCATTGGCTGCAATAACGAGATCTATCAGTTCGCCTCCATCGGCGAAGTTAACCAGGATCTGAAATATGCTGGTGAGTCGACCCGTCTGGAAATTGGCGATCGTAACCGTATTCGCGAAAGCGTCACCATTCATCGTGGAACAGTACAAGGTGGTGGGTTGACGAAGGTGGGCAGCGATAACCTGTTTATGGTTAATGCGCATATCGCGCATGACTGTACCGTGGGTGACCGCTGTATTCTTGCCAACAACGCAACGCTGGCAGGACACGTATCGGTTGATGACTTCGCAATTATTGGCGGCATGACCGCAGTCCATCAGTTCTGCATCATTGGTGCGCACGTGATGGTTGGCGGATGCTCCGGTGTGGCGCAGGACGTTCCACCGTATGTGATTGCGCAGGGCAACCATGCCACGCCGTTTGGCGTGAACATCGAAGGCCTCAAGCGTCGTGGTTTTAGTCGCGAAGCGATTACTGCCATCCGCAACGCGTACAAACAGCTGTACCGTAGCGGTAAAACGCTGGAAGAGGCGAAGCCGGAAATTGCCGAGCTGGCGAATAAGCACCCGGAAGTGAACGCGTTCATGGAATTCTTTGACCGTTCAACAAGGGGTCTGATTCGTTAATGGTCGACAGTCGTCCGCTTACGATAGCCCTGGTCGCCGGAGAAACCTCCGGCGATATTCTTGGTGCAGGTCTCATCCGCGCGCTTAAGGCGCGTGTACCCAATGCTCGCTTTGTCGGCGTTGCTGGCCCGCTGATGCAGGCCGAAGGCTGTGAAGCCTGGTATGAAATGGAAGAGCTCGCCGTGATGGGCATCGTTGAGGTGCTGGGACGGTTACGCCGTTTGCTGCACATCCGTGCCGATCTCACCCGCCGCTTTACCGAACTCAAACCCGATGTGTTTGTCGGTATCGATGCACCTGATTTCAACATTACCCTCGAAGGGAATCTGAAAAAGCAGGGCATTAAAACCATTCACTACGTCAGTCCGTCCGTCTGGGCGTGGCGACAGAAACGCGTTTTCAAAATCGGACGGTCCACCAACCTGGTGCTGGCTTTCCTGCCTTTCGAAAAAGCGTTTTACGACAGATTTAATGTGCCGTGCCGTTTTATCGGTCATACCATGGCGGATGCGATGCCATTGGATCCGGATAAAAACGCGGCGCGCGACGCGCTGGGCATCCCGCATGATGTGCACTGTCTGGCACTGCTGCCTGGCAGCCGCGGTGCCGAAGTGGAGATGCTGAGCGCCGATTTTCTCAAAACAGCGCAAATTCTTCGCCAGACCTATCCCGACCTTGAAGTGGTTGTTCCCCTGGTGAATGCCAAACGCCGCGAGCAGTTTGAGCGCATCAAAGCGGAAGTCGCCCCGGATCTCCACGTTCGTCTTCTGGACGGGAAAGGGCGGGAAGCGATGTATGCGAGCGATGCCGCACTGCTGGCCTCCGGCACGGCGGCGCTGGAATGTATGCTGGCGAAATGCCCGATGGTGGTCGGTTATCGCATGAAGCCGTTCACCTTCTGGCTGGCAAAACGTCTGGTGAAAACGGATTATGTCTCCCTGCCAAACCTGCTTGCCGGGCGCGAGCTGGTGAAAGAGCTGTTGCAGGACGAATGCCAGCCGCAGGCGCTTGCCGATGCACTGCTGCCGCTGCTCGCCGACGGCAAGACCAGCCACCAGATGCACGATACTTTCCGCGAACTGCATCAACTGATCCGCTGTAATGCCGATGAGCAAGCGGCGGATGCGGTGCTGGAGCTAGCAAAATGATGGAATTTGTTTATCCTCACACTCGTCTTGTGGCGGGCGTGGACGAAGTGGGCCGTGGCCCGTTAGTCGGGGCCGTGGTGACCGCCGCGGTGATCCTCGATCCGGCTCGCCCGATAATCGGGCTGAACGACTCAAAAAAATTGTCTGAAAAGCGCCGGCTGGCGCTGTTTGATGAGATTCAGGAGAAGGCGCTGGCCTGGAGCCTGGGGCGCGCTGAACCGCATGAAATAGACGAACTGAATATTTTGCATGCCACGATGCTGGCGATGCAGCGTGCGGTAGCGGGTTTGAAAATTTCCCCGGAATATGTCCTGATTGACGGCAACCGCTGTCCTGCATTGCCCATGCCTTCAATGGCGGTCGTCAAAGGTGATAGCCGGGTCGCAGAAATTAGCGCAGCTTCTATTATTGCCAAAGTGACGCGCGACGCCGAAATGGCCGCGCTGGACCTCACTTACCCTCAGTATGGTTTCGCCCAGCATAAGGGGTATCCCACACCTTTCCATCTGGAAAGGCTGGCTGAACATGGCGCAACCGAACACCACCGTCGCAGCTTTGGCCCGGTGAAGCGCGCGCTGGGACGGGTGTCCTGAATCAATACGCAAGCAATTAAGTAACGCGGAATCTGAAGATGGCTGAACCACGTTTCGTACACCTGCGGGTGCATAGCGACTACTCCATGATCGATGGGCTGGCGAAGACCGGGCCGCTGGTAAAAAAGGCGGCCTCCCTTGGCATGCCCGCGCTGGCGATCACCGATTTTACCAACCTGTGTGGCCTGGTGAAGTTCTACGGAACGGCGCACGGCGCGGGGATGAAGCCTATCGTCGGCGCAGATTTTCATGTGCAGAGCGATCTCATCGGCGATGAAATGACGCAAATCTCCGTGCTGGCAATGAACAACACGGGCTACCAAAACCTCACTCTGCTTATCTCAAAAGCCTATCAGCGCGGATACGGTGCGCTGGGCCCGTGGATCGACAGGGACTGGCTGGCTGAGCTGAACGAAGGGCTGCTGCTGATCTCCGGTGGCCGTATGGGTGATGTCGGCAAATGTCTGCTGCGCGGCAATAGCGCGCTGGTGGATCAATGCGTCTCGTTCTATGAAGAGTATTTCCCGGATCGTTATTATCTGGAGCTGATCCGCACCGGTCGCCAGGATGAAGAGAGCTATCTGCATGCGGCGGTCGCACTTGCGGAAGAACGCGGGCTGCCCGTCGTCGCGACAAACGATGTGCGGTTCCTCGAGCCGGGGGATTTTGACGCCCACGAAATTCGCGTGGCGATCCACGATGGTTTCACGCTGGACGATCCCAAACGGCCGCGTAATTACTCCGCTCAGCAGTACATGCGCAGCGAGGAGGAGATGTGTGAACTCTTCTCCGATATCCCGGAAGCGCTGGAAAACAGCGTGGAGATCGCCAAGCGCTGTAACGTTACCGTCCGCCTCGGCGAATACTTCCTGCCGCAGTTCCCGACGGGTGATATGACCACGGAAGATTTCCTGGTCGTGAAATCAAAAGAAGGTCTTGAAGAGCGTCTGGAATTCCTGTTCCCGGATGAGGCCGTTCGCAAAGAGAAGCGGCCGCCGTACGATGAACGTCTGGATATTGAACTCCAGGTCATCAACCAGATGGGCTTCCCGGGCTACTTCCTGATCGTTATGGAGTTTATCCAGTGGTCGAAGGATAACGGCGTACCTGTCGGACCGGGGCGTGGCTCCGGTGCAGGATCGCTGGTGGCCTATGCGCTTAAAATTACCGACCTCGATCCGCTGGAGTTCGACCTGCTGTTTGAACGTTTCCTTAACCCGGAACGTGTTTCCATGCCTGACTTTGACGTCGACTTCTGCATGGAAAAACGCGACCAGGTGATCGAGCACGTCGCCGATATGTACGGCCGTGATGCGGTATCGCAGATTATTACCTTCGGTACGATGGCGGCAAAAGCGGTAATCCGTGACGTCGGCCGCGTGCTGGGCCACCCGTACGGGTTTGTCGATCGTATTTCTAAGCTGGTGCCGCCCGATCCGGGCATGACGCTGGCAAAAGCGTTTGAAGCCGAGCCTCAGCTGCCGGAAATCTACGAAGCCGACGAAGAAGTTAAAGCGCTGATCGACATGGCGCGCAAGCTGGAAGGCGTCACGCGTAACGCCGGTAAGCATGCGGGGGGCGTGGTTATCGCGCCGACCAAAATTACCGACTTCGCACCGCTCTACTGCGATGAAGCGGGTGAGCATCCGGTTACTCAGTTTGATAAGAACGACGTGGAATACGCCGGGCTGGTGAAGTTTGACTTCCTCGGCCTGCGTACGCTGACGATCATCGACTGGGCGCTGAAGATGATCAACCCGCGCCGGGAGAAGCAGGGCCTTGAGCCAATAGACATTGCCGCCATCCCGCTGGATGACAAGAAAAGTTTCGACATGCTGCAGCGCTCGGAGACCACCGCGGTCTTCCAGCTTGAATCGCGCGGCATGAAAGATCTGATTAAACGTCTGCAGCCCGACTGCTTCGAAGATATGATCGCACTGGTTGCCCTGTTCCGTCCGGGCCCGCTGCAGTCAGGGATGGTAGATAACTTTATCGACCGTAAGCACGGGCGCGAAGAGATTTCTTACCCGGACGTTCAGTGGCAGCATGAAAGCCTGAAGCCGGTACTGGAGCCAACCTACGGCATCATCCTGTATCAGGAACAGGTCATGCAGATTGCCCAAGTGCTTTCCGGCTATACCCTCGGCGGCGCGGATATGCTGCGTCGTGCGATGGGTAAGAAAAAGCCGGAAGAGATGGCCAAGCAGCGAGGCACTTTCGAAGAAGGCGCGAGAAAAAACGGCGTTGACGGTGAGCTGGCGATTAAGATCTTTGACCTGGTAGAGAAATTCGCCGGGTACGGATTTAACAAATCCCACTCCGCCGCCTATGCTTTGGTGTCGTATCAAACGCTGTGGCTGAAAGCGCACTATCCTGCTGAATTTATGGCGGCGGTAATGACGGCCGATATGGACAACACCGAGAAGGTGGTAGGCCTGGTGGACGAGTGCTGGCGCATGGGGCTTAAGATCCTGCCGCCGGATATTAACTCAGGTCTCTATCACTTCCACGTCAACGACGACGGGGAGATCGTTTACGGGATCGGCGCGATCAAAGGCGTAGGTGAAGGTCCGATCGAGGCGATCATCGAAGCGCGTAACAACGGCGGGTATTTCCGCGAGCTGTTCGATCTTTGCGCCCGTACCGACACCAAAAAACTGAACCGTCGCGTGCTGGAAAAACTGATCATGTCCGGCGCGTTTGACAGGCTGGGGCCGCACCGCGCCGCGCTGATGAACTCGCTGGGCGACGCGCTGAAAGCGGCGGATCAGCATGCAAAAGCGGAAGCCATTGGTCAGGCGGATATGTTCGGGGTGCTGGCGGAAGAGCCGGAGCAGATCGAGCAGTCTTATTCCAACTGCCAGCCGTGGCCAGAACAGGTGGTACTGGATGGGGAGCGTGAGACGTTAGGCTTGTACCTGACGGGGCACCCGATCAACCAGTACATCAAAGAAATTGAGCGCTATGTCGGCGGCCACAGGCTTAAAGACATGCATCCGACAGAACGTGGTAAAATCACCACGGCTGCGGGGCTCGTGATTGCCGCAAGGGTTATGGTCACCAAGCGCGGCAATCGTATCGGCATCTGTACGTTGGATGACCGTTCCGGGCGCCTGGAGGTGATGTTGTTCACCGACGCGCTGGATAAATACCAGCAATTGCTGGAAAAAGACCGCATACTTATCGTCAGCGGACAGGTCAGCTTTGATGACTTCAGCGGGGGGCTTAAAATGACCGCCCGCGAAGTGATGGACATTGACGAAGCCCGGGAAAAATATGCTCGCGGGCTTGCTATCTCGCTGACGGACAGGCAAATTGATGACCAGCTTTTAAACCGACTCCGTCAGTCTCTGGAACCCCACCGCTCGGGGACAATTCCAGTACATCTCTACTATCAGAGGGCGGATGCACGTGCGCGGTTGCGCTTTGGTGCAACGTGGCGTGTCTCTCCGAGCGATCGTTTACTGAACGATCTCCGTGGCCTCATTGGTTCGGAGCAGGTGGAACTGGAGTTTGACTAATACAGGAATACTATGAGTCTGAATTTCCTTGATTTCGAACAGCCGATTGCTGAGCTGGAAGCGAAAATCGATTCTCTGACAGCGGTAAGCCGTCAGGATGAAAAACTGGATATTAACATCGACGAAGAAGTGCATCGTCTGCGCGAGAAAAGCGTAGAGCTGACGCGCAAAATCTTTGCCGATCTCGGCGCATGGCAGGTGGCCCAGCTGGCTCGCCATCCACAGCGTCCGTACACCCTGGATTATGTCCGCCTGGCGTTTGACGAATTTGACGAACTGGCAGGCGATCGCGCATACGCTGACGATAAAGCTATCGTTGGCGGTATCGCGCGTCTGGACGGACGCCCGGTGATGATCATTGGTCATCAGAAAGGTCGTGAAACCAAAGAGAAAATCCGTCGTAACTTTGGTATGCCAGCACCAGAAGGCTACCGTAAAGCCCTGCGTCTGATGGAGATGGCTGAGCGTTTCAACATGCCAATCATCACCTTCATCGACACCCCGGGTGCATACCCTGGCGTGGGCGCGGAAGAGCGCGGTCAGTCTGAAGCCATCGCGCGCAACCTGCGCGAGATGTCTCGTCTGAAGGTGCCGGTCATCTGTACCGTTATCGGCGAGGGTGGTTCCGGCGGTGCGCTGGCGATTGGCGTGGGCGATAAAGTGAATATGCTGCAGTACAGCACCTATTCCGTTATCTCCCCGGAAGGCTGCGCGTCCATTCTGTGGAAAAGCGCCGACAAAGCGCCGCTGGCTGCAGAAGCAATGGGCATCATTGCGCCACGCCTGAAAGAGCTTAAGCTGATCGATTCCATCATCCCGGAACCGCTGGGTGGTGCGCATCGTAAGCCGGAAGTGATGGCGGCTTCCCTGAAAGCGCAGCTGCTGGCTGACCTGGCGGATCTGGACGTGCTGAGCAAAGACGATCTGCTCAACCGCCGCTACCAGCGTCTGATGACCTACGGTTACGCGTAAGCTTCACAATTATCTGAAAAGCCGCACACTGTTGCGGCTTTTTTTATACCTGCGGTTTAGCCGGACTATGCTTAGCTAATGTTTTTTAAGGAGGAAGCCCATGAATATCATTGCCATTATGGGGCCGCACGGCGTCTTTTATAAAGATGAGCCAATTAAGGAGCTGGAGCAATCCCTGCAGTCGCGCGGGTATCAGCTAATCTGGCCGCACAACAGCGCCGACCTGCTGAAGTTCATCGAGCATAATCCGCGTATCTGCGGCGTGATCTTCGACTGGGACGAATACGATCTCGAACTGTGCAGCGATATCAACAAGCTGAACGAATATCTCCCGCTGTACGCGTTTATTAATACCCATTCCACCATGGACGTCAGCGCCAACGATATGCGTATGGCGCTGTGGTTTTTTGAATATTCCCTCGGCGTGGCGGATGATATTGCGACCCGCATTCAGCAATATACCGGTGAGTACCTCGACAACATTACGCCGCCGTTTACCCGCGCGCTCTTCACCTACGTGAAGGAGGGCAAATATACCTTCTGTACGCCGGGTCATATGGCGGGAACGGCTTATCAAAAAAGCCCGGTGGGCTGCCTGTTCTATGATTTTTTTGGTGGCAACACCCTGAAAGCGGACGTGTCAATTTCAGTCACCGAATTAGGCTCTCTGCTGGATCACACCGGCCCGCATCTGGAAGCTGAAGAGTATATCGCCCGCACCTTTGGCGCCGAGCAGAGCTATATGGTGACCAACGGCACCTCGACCTCGAACAAAATCGTCGGGATGTACGCTGCGCCTGCTGGCAGCACCTTGCTGATTGACCGTAACTGCCATAAATCGCTGGCACACTTGCTGATGATGAGCGACGTCGTACCGATCTGGCTGTCACCCACGCGTAACGCGCTCGGTATTCTTGGCGGCATTCCGCGCCGGGAGTTCACCCATGACGCTATTGAAAGTAAGGTCGCGGCAACTCCTGGAGCAAGCTGGCCTGTTCATGCGGTCATCACCAACTCGACCTACGACGGTCTGCTGTACAACACGAACTGGATCAAAAAGACGCTGGACGTGCCGTCGATCCACTTCGATTCCGCATGGGTGCCATACACCAATTTCCACCCGATTTACGCCGGTAAAAGTGGCATGAGCGGTGAACGCGTGCCGGGTAAAGTGTTCTTCGAAACGCAGTCGACGCATAAAATGCTGGCGGCGTTTTCCCAGGCTTCGCTTATTCACATCAAAGGCGAGTACGACGAAGACACGTTCAACGAAGCCTTTATGATGCATACCACCACATCGCCGAGCTATCCGCTGGTGGCCTCCATTGAAACGGCCGCGGCGATGCTGCGCGGCAATCCGGGCAAACGCCTCATCAATCGTTCGGTGGAGCGCGCGCTGCATTTCCGCAAAGAGGTGCAGCGGCTGAAAGATGAAGCCGACGGCTGGTTCTTTGATATCTGGCAGCCGGAAGAGATTGATGAAGCCGAATGCTGGCCCGTCTCGCCCGGCGAAGACTGGCATGGCTTCCGGGATGCCGATAGCGACCATATGTTCCTCGACCCGGTCAAAGTGACGATCCTGACGCCGGGCATGGATGAGCAGGGCAGGATGGGCGATGAAGGTATTCCGGCCGCGCTGGTGGCGAAATTCCTTGATGAACGTGGCGTGGTGGTGGAGAAAACCGGTCCCTATAACCTGCTTTTCCTGTTCAGCATTGGCATTGATAAAACCCGGGCGATGGGGTTGTTGCGCGGCCTGATGGAGTTTAAGCGCGCCTACGATCTCAACCTGCGGGTGAAGAATATGCTCCCGGATCTCTACGCGGAGGATCCTGACTTCTATCGAAATATGCGCATTCAGGATCTGGCTCAGGGGATCCACAGGCTGATCCGTCAGCACGATCTGCCGCGTTTGATGCTTCAGGCGTTCGATGTATTACCGGAGATGAAATTTACTCCGCACAAGGCGTGGCAGCGCCAGGTGAAAGGGGAGGTCGAAACCGTCGAGCTGGAAAACCTGGTCGGACGCGTATCGGCCAACATGATCCTGCCTTATCCGCCGGGCGTACCGCTCCTGATGCCGGGAGAGATGATCACCGAAGAGAGTCGGGCCGTGCTCGATTTCTTGCTGATGCTCTGCTCTGTCGGGCGCCATTATCCGGGCTTTGAGACCGATATCCACGGTGCGAAGCGCGACGAGAACGGCGTTTACTGGGTGCGAGTCCTAAAATAAGGGGGACCGCTTGCCAGGTGCGGGTTTTCGGTTGTAACGTTCAGGCATCATAAAAAGGAGAAGCTATGCTGGGTTTAAAAGCTGTTCATCATATTGCGATCATTGCGACCGACTACGCGAAAAGTAAGGCCTTCTACTGCGACATCCTGGGCTTTACGCTCATGAGCGAGGCCTACCGCGAGGAGCGTGACTCCTGGAAGGGCGACCTGGCGTTAAACGGGCAATATGTGATTGAGCTGTTCTCTTTTCCTTTTCCGCCTGCGCGTCCGTCCCGCCCGGAAGCCTGTGGCCTGCGTCATCTTGCCTTCAGCGTCGATGACCTGGATAGCGCGGTAAAACATCTGGAGGCGCACGGCGTGACGTGCGAAGCGATACGCGTCGATCCGTTCACTGACAAGCGTTTTACCTTTTTCAACGACCCGGATAGCCTGCCGCTGGAGCTTTATCAGCAGTAATGGTTGTCCTGTGTGATAATGCCCGCTCAGTTCGGGCATTTTTTATGTGTAATCTCCTATGACCTTACCCGCTATCGCACAAGCCGTTTCACCGTACCGCCAGCTGCTGGTGGGGTTTAGCGGTGGCCTGGATTCCACCGTGTTGCTGCATCGCCTTAAGCGCTGGCGCGATCGGGAACCTGACGTCCAGCTTCGGGCTATACACATCCACCACGGATTAAGTCCTCACGCAGAGGAGTGGGTGGCGCACTGTGAAGCCTTGTGTGCGGCCTGGGCGATCCCGCTCATCGTTGAGCGCGTCACGCTTGCGGAGGAAGGGCTGGGCATCGAGGCGCAGGCGCGTAAAGCCCGCTATGCCGCATTTGCCGGGGCATTACGTACTGGAGAAGCGCTGGTCACGGCCCAGCATCTGGACGATCAGTGTGAAACCTTTCTGCTGGCGCTTAAGCGGGGCAGCGGCCCGGCGGGGCTTTCTGCCATGCCAGCGCGTTCTGAATTTGCCGGCACAACGCTACTGCGTCCGCTGCTTGGCGAGACGCGTGCCTCACTGGAAGCCTGGGCGCGAGAACATCAGCTGAACTGGATCGAAGATGAGAGTAACCAGGATGACGGCTATGACCGTAACTTCCTGCGCCTGCGCGTCCTCCCGCTTTTAGGCGAGCGCTGGCCGCATTTCGCCGACGCGACGGCAAGAAGCGCCATGCTGTGCGCCGAACAGGAGTCGTTGCTGGATGAGCTGCTGAGCGACGAGCTGGCTGGACTCATTTCTGCCGACGGGGCGTTGGCGATCGCACCGATGAAAGCGATGAGCCCGGTACGTCGCGCCGCGCTGTTACGACGCTGGCTGGCCTTTCATCGCGCCGCGATGCCGTCGCGGACAATGCTGAGCCGTATTTGGGACGAAGTCGCCCTGGCGCGGGATGATGCTTCCCCGTGCGTCCATCTGAACGGTTTTGAGGTGAGACGCTATAAAGGCGAACTCTGGTGGATAAAATCCACGCCCTCACTGACCGATGTGGTGCTCGACTGGCTTTCTCCTGACGCACCGCTGACATTGCCCTGTGAGGCAGGACGCGTCTCTCTCCTGCCGTCTGGTCACGTGCGGCTGCCGAAGCCCGGTGAACCGGTCACCGTGCGCTTTAAGGCTGGCGGCATGCTGCATATCGTCGGGCGCAACGGGGGACGGAAGCTGAAGAAAATATGGCAGGAGTGTAACGTGCCGCCGTGGCTGCGCGACACCACGCCGCTACTGTTCTACGGTGAAACGCTTATCGCTGCGGCAGGGGTTTTCATCACGGAGGAGGGGTGGTCAGAAGAGGGTGTCCGTTTCGAGTGGCAGAAAGCGTAACGGGCAGCCAGGCTGCCCGTTAGTGTCATCAGGATTCGCTCACCACGACGGTGCCGATTTGCGGGTGGCTGAAGCTGGCTATTTTGTCCAGACGCAGCTCACGCGTCGCACCGGCGTCTTCCACTATCAGATATTCCACATTCTTTCGTGAAACCAGATCGCTGGCTTTCGCCTTCAACACTTCGCCATCTTTTAGCTCCAGCGTCAGTAATAAATGATGCTGGCAGGCGAGTTCGAGGTTGTCATAGTCATCACAGTTGATGGGTTGATAAGTATCATTCATCGACATAATCGCTCACCAGTAAATTCGCCGCAGCATACGCTGCTTTTTCCCTGACCGACTCTGAAAGGCTCTCATCAGAGGCCACTTCATTAAGCACCTTCAATACACAGCCCAGCGCGTCCGGGACATACCCCAGATCTCCGCTGGCGATTTCCGCATACCGTTTGCGAATTAACTCACAATAATTATTCACATCCCCTCCCGCCAGCGCACTGACTTACTGTGAGATATCATTAAGCCTACGAAGATAAACTCGGTTTAGCAAGGTGACTATACCATACTCATTTAAGCAATATCAGAGCCTTGATAGCGGTGTATTTAACACCCTGTAACAGCCTTTTGCCGCGGTTTTCGCTACAATGTGCGCCTGATTCGAATGGAGTTCTCTCATGGCGCTGAAAGCGACAATTTATAAAGCAGTGGTCAATGTGGCCGATCTGGATCGCAACCAGTTCCTGGACGCGTCGCTTACGCTGGCACGCCACCCCTCCGAAACCCAGGAGCGCATGATGCTGCGCCTGCTGGCGTGGATTAAGTATGCCGACGAGCGTCTGCAGTTTACCCGTGGGTTAAGCGCAGAAGACGAGCCTGAAGCCTGGCTGCGCAACGATCATCTGGGTATCGATTTGTGGATCGAACTCGGACTGCCGGACGAGCGCAGAATTAAGAAGGCCTGCACCCAGTCCGCTAAAGTGGCCTTATTCGCGTATAATCAGCGCGCTGCGGAGATCTGGTGGCAGCAAAACAAGAGCAAGTGCGGACAGTTTAAAAATCTCACGGTCTGGTATCTGGATGATGAGCAGCTGGCGCAGTTGAGCGAGTTTGCCAGCCGAACCATGGTTTTGCAGGCGACGATTCAGGACGGCGCCATCTGGCTCTCTGATTCTCAGAATAATCTGGAAATTCATTTAACGGCGTGGCAACCCGCGTCATGATCGTCTTGTCCCGAAACGTCAGCATTCCTGACAACGAGCTGGAGATCACCGCCATTCGTGCGCAGGGTGCTGGTGGGCAGCACGTCAACAAGGCGTCGACGGCTATCCATTTGCGTTTTGACATTCGGGCCTCAAGCCTGCCAGAGTATTATAAAGAAAGCCTGCTTGCCGCCAGCCATCACCTGATCACCAGCGATGGCGTGATGGTGATAAAAGCCCAGGAGTACCGTAGCCAGGAGCTCAACCGGGAAGCGGCGATAGCCAGGCTGGTGGCGGTCATTAAAGAGTTAACGGCAGTACAAAAAAGCCGCCGGGCAACGCGACCAACCCGCGCATCGAAAGAGCGTCGGTTGTCCTCGAAGGCCCAAAAATCCACAGTGAAAGCACTACGCGGTAAAGTTCGTCGCCCGACAGAGTGACGAAAGGGAACACACTTTTCATAAGGAATTCATTGTGAAAAAAGTATTATGGTCAGCGCTGGCAGCGAGTACGCTGTTTGCGCTTTTTGGGTGTAACAACCGCTCTGAAACGCAGGTTTTACAACCCACGCAAACGGAAGAATTAAAACCGATGCAGCAAAGCTGGCGCGGCGTATTGCCTTGCGCAGACTGCGAAGGCATTGAAACGTCTCTGTTCCTGCAAAAAGACGGCACCTGGGTGATGAACCAGCGCTATCAGGGCGCTAAAGAGCCTTCTTCTTTTGCGACTTATGGAACATGGGCGCGTACGGCGGAGAAGTTGGTCCTGACGGATACCACCGGTGAGAAAACCTTTTTCCGCGCCAAAGGTGAGGGGATGGAGATGCTTGACCGCGAAGGCAACCCGATTGAATCCCAGTTCAACTACACGCTTGCGCCGGTAAAAGCGGCTCTGCCCGCGACGCCGATGGCAATGCGGGGGATGTACTTCTATATGGCGGATGCGGCGATCTTTACCGACTGCGCAACCGGCAGGAAGGTCAGCGTGGCAAACAATGCGCAGCTTGAACGTGATTACGCTGTGGCACGCGGCAATGACAGCAAGCCGGTATTGCTGACGGTTGACGGTCACTTTACGCTGGAGCCAAACCCGGATAGCGGAGAGATGGTGAAAACGCTGGTGACAGATAAAGACGCGAAGTTTGTCGCGGGTAAAGACTGTAGCAGTAAATAAGCTGACGTTGAGCCATTAAAAAACCCCGCCTGAGCGGGGTTTTTTGTTTAGCCTTTGATGGCTTTCACCAGGTAATCAAGAATGTCGCCGGTCTTGATCATCTGTTTTTCGCCGCTGCGACGGTATTTGTATTCAATCTCATCGCTGTCGAGGTTGCGGTCGCCGATGACGACGGTGTGCGGGATACCGATCAGTTCCATATCGGCAAACATCACGCCTGGACGCTCTTTACGGTCATCCATCAGCACTTCGATACCCTGAGCGCGCAGCTCGGCATACAGCTTCTCGGCCAGCTCCTGCACGCGGTAAGACTTGTGCATGTTCATTGGCAGAATAGCCACCTGGAACGGCGCAATATTGTCCGGCCAGACGATGCCGCGCTCGTCGTAGTTCTGCTCAATTGCCGCAGCCACCACGCGCGTCACCCCGATACCATAGCAGCCCATGGTCAGGATCTGGTTACGGCCATCTTCACCCTGAACTGCGGCGTTCAGCGCGCGAGAGTATTTATCACCCAGCTGGAAGATGTGACCGACTTCGATGCCGCGCTTAATCATCAGGGTACCCTGACCGTCCGGGCTTGGATCGCCTGCAACCACGTTACGGATGTCAGCCACTTCCGGCGTCGCCACGTCGCGATCCCAGTTGATGCCGAAGTAGTGTTTACCGTCGATGTTCGCACCTGCGGAGAAGTCGCTCATTGCAGCAACCGTGCGGTCAATAACAACCGGCACCGGCAGGTTGACTGGACCCAGTGAACCTGGACCCGCATTCACCACGGCGCGGATTTCCGCTTCCGTTGCGAACGTCAGCGGGCTGGCTACCTGCGGCAGCTTCTCGGCTTTCACTTCGTTGAGCTCGTGATCGCCACGCACCAGCAGGGCAACCAGCGGGTAAGCGCTACCTTCGGCGGATTTCACCAGCAGCGTTTTCACGGTTTTTTCGACTGGCAGATTGAACTGCTCAACCAGCTCGGCGATGGTTTTCGCGTTTGGCGTATCAACCAGCGTCATCTCTTGCGTTGCCGCGCCGCGTGGTTCTTTTGGTGCCAGCGCTTCTGCAAATTCGATGTTCGCCGCATAGTCTGAAGAGTCAGAGAAGATCACATCGTCTTCACCGCTCTGCGCCAGTACCTGGAACTCATGGGATGCGCTACCGCCGATGGAGCCGGTATCAGCCTGCACAGCACGGAAATCCAGACCCATGCGGGAGAAGATTTTGCTGTAAGCCGCGTACATTGCGTCGTAAGTCTCTTGCAGTGATTCCTGAGAGGTATGGAAAGAGTAGGCATCTTTCATCAGGAATTCGCGAGAGCGCATAACGCCGAAACGTGGGCGAACTTCGTCACGGAACTTGGTCTGGATCTGGAAGAAGTTCAGCGGCAGCTGTTTGTAAGAGCTCAGCTCATTACGAATCAGGTCGGTAATAACTTCTTCATGCGTTGGGCCAAGAACGAACGGACGCTCGCCGCGATCGACGAAGCGCAGCAGTTCAGGACCATATTGTTCCCAACGGCCACTCTCCTGCCATAGGTCAGCGGGCTGAACCACAGGCATGGACACCTCGATAGCACCGGCGTTGTTCATCTCTTCACGCACGATGTTTTCGACTTTTTTCAGGACGCGCACGCCGGTCGGCAGCCAGGTATATAACCCGGAGGCCAGCTTGCGGATCATCCCGGCGCGCAGCATCAGCTGATGGCTGATCACTTCGGCGTCGGCAGGCGTCTCCTTCAGAGTGGAGAGCAGATATTGGCTAGTACGCATGTTGTTACGGTTCCATTTCGACGATTGGAACAGGCTGAAACACCAGCCTGACACAAAAAAAGTGGTTTAGTTTACCAGTGTGGCAAAGATGCCAAAAGAGAGGAGAACAAAATTACCTGGGTTCAAGGGCAAACACTTCAAAACCTGTCCCGGTGACGCGCCAGCGAACGTTAAAATCCATCAGCCAGACGGCGTACGTTTTTCCTGCTTCCTCTTCTTTACGGTAGGCTGGACGAGGGTCCTGTGCCAGAACTTCAGTGATGAAATCCCGTAAGCGAGGATAGCGTTTCTCCAGTTGACCGAGCTGCGCGGTTATCTCAGGCGTAAAATAAACCGGCATGTCCGCCTGCGGCGCGTCCTGAGCATAGCTTGCACGCGCGTCCGGGAGGGCTTCTGCGAAGGGCAAATAGGGTTTGATGTCGATTACCGGCGTGCCGTCTACCAGGTCCAGGCTACCTAACTCCAGTATCACCCGATCTTTCTGGCAGCGTATGCCTTTCAGTTCAACCAGCGACATGCCAACCGGGTTTGGGCGGAAGGTCGAGCGAGTCGCAAACACGCCCATTCTCGCATTTCCGCCAAGACGAGGAGGGCGCACGGTCGGACGCCAGCCGCCTTCCATCGTCTGGTGAAATACGAACACCACCCATAAATGGCTGAAAGCCTCGAGCCCGCGTACCGCATCGGCCTGATTGTAAGGCGCAATCAGGTGAAGCTCACCGCTTCCGCTGGTCACAAGACCGGGCTGGCGGGGGACGGCGAACTTCTCTTTATAAGGAGAGTGGATAACGCCTATCTGCTCGAACTGAAATGCACTCATTTCGCCGTGATGTTCAGCGCAGAACCGATGCAAACCGCCTGACGGTAGCAGCCCGGCGTGCCGCTGGTGACTCCACAGCTGTGCAGCAGGACCGCGTTGGCTTTCATTTTTGCGGCATTAATCTGCATACGTTTACGCGCTGTCGGAATATTCGGTGGTGAGTCCTGATTGGTCGCCTGACAGGATTCACCGCTCACTTCGCCCAGTTCACGGAACGGTTTACCGACGAGTTCGTCTGCTTTCGTGATAATGCGAACCGGCGCAGGGCGAACCACTTTCGGTTTCGCAGGCTCGGTTTTTGGCGGGGTTGCCGTGCTTTGAACAGGTTCAACGGGAGATCTGCTTAGCATAGAACAGCCGCTCAGCATGAGTGCTAAAAGACAGATCGGTAAAGCACGCATAATATTTCCTCAATGGATAATCAAAACGTCAGATATTGAATCAGTTGACTGCACAAATGACAAGACGGGCATAAGCCCGTCCTGATGATATTACACTGAGGTGAGATTACCAGCCTTTAACAGCGCCGCCGTTAAACACTTTGTTGGCTTCCTGGTAAACTTCATCAGACTGATAAGCCTGAACGAATTTCTTCACGTTTTCCGCGTCTTTGTTGTCTTCGCGAGTCACGATCAGGTTGACGTACGGGGAGTCTTTATCTTCAACGAAGATACCGTCTTTGGCTGGCGTCAGACCAATCTGGCTGGCGTAAGTGGTGTTGATCACGGCCAGAGCAATCTGTGCATCGTCCAGAGAGCGTGGCAGCTGCGGTGCTTCCAGTTCAACAATTTTCAGATTTTTCGGGTTTTCGGTGACATCCAGAACGGTTGGCAGCAGGCCAACACCGTCCTTCAGTTTGATCAGGCCCACTTTCTGCAGCAGCAGCAGGGAACGACCAAGGTTGGTTGGGTCGTTAGGCACGGCAACCTGAGAGCCCGGCTGCAGTTCGTCCAGCGATTTAATTTTCTTCGAGTATCCAGCAATCGGGTAGACAAAGGTGTTACCCACGCCCACCAGTTTATAGCCGCGATCTTTGATCTGCTGATCCAGGTATGGCTTATGCTGGAAGGCGTTAGCGTCGATATCGCCTTTGCTCAGCGCTTCGTTCGGCAGAACGTAATCATTGAAGGTCACCAGCTCAACGTCCAGGCCATACTTCTCTTTTGCCACTTTCTGAGCAACTTCAGCAACCTGTTGTTCTGCACCCACGATAACGCCCACTTTAATGTGGTTTGGATCTTTTTCGTCCTGACCGCAACCCACCAGTGCCAGAGAGCCGATCAGCGCGCCTACTGCTGCAAAGGTCTTTAATTTAAACGCCATGTTTTATCCTTAACTCGTAGAGTTTGTGTTGTGTGTAACGTTATTTGTGAGTAACGGTCCGGACGATGCGATCGCCAGAGAACTGGATTAAATAAACCAGAACAACCAGCAATACCAGAACGGTATTCATCACGGTAGCGTTATATCCAATATAGCCGTACTGGTAACCAATCTGACCTAAACCGCCAGCGCCAACAGCACCGCCCATTGCGGAATAACCGACCAGCGTGATGAGCGTGATGGTTGCCGCGTTCACCAGGCCTGGCAGTGCTTCCGGGAGCAGGACTTTGCGCACGATCTGCATCGGCGTGGCACCCATTGCGCGGGAGGCTTCAATCAGACCTGTCGGGATTTCCAGCAGGGCGTTTTCCACCATACGGGCGATAAACGGTGCTGCGCCTACGGTCAGCGGAACGATGGCCGCCTGCAGACCGATAGACGTTCCGACGATCACGCGGGTAAACGGAATCATCCACACCAGCAGAATAATGAAGGGGATGGAACGGAAGATATTCACCAGCGCAGAGAGCGTACGGTACAGCTTCGCGTTCTCAATGATTTGACCCGGACGCGTCACGTACAGCAATACGCCGACCGGCAGGCCAATCACAAAACCAAAGAAGCCAGAGACAAAGGTCATTGCCAGCGTTTCCCAAACGCCGCGAACCAGCAGCCACATCATCGGCTCAGACATAACCCAGTACCTCTACTTTTACGTGGTGTTCTTGCAGCCAGGCAATCGCGGCCTGGGTTTCTTCTTGGGTGCCGTGCATTTCTGTCAGCATGATGCCGAACTTCACGCCACCGGCGTAATCCATCTGCGCGCTGATAATGTTGTTGTTCACGTTAAAGCGACGCGCGGTTTCGGAAAGCAGAGGAGCGTCAACGGACTGACCGGTGAACTCCATGCGCAGCATCGGGACGCTGTCTGCCGTCGGTTCGGTTTTCAAACGCTCCAGATAATCTTCCGGGATATCCAGATGCAGGGTGGACTGGATGAACTGCTGTGCCAGCGGCGTCTTCGGATGCGAGAACACTTCACTTACCGTGTCCTGCTCGATCAGCTCACCGTTGCTGATGACCGCCACGCAGTCGCAGATGCGTTTCACCACGTCCATCTCGTGCGTAATAAGGAGGATCGTCAGGCCCAGGCGACGGTTAATGTCTTTCAGCAGTTCCAGAATCGAACGCGTGGTTGCCGGATCGAGTGCGCTGGTGGCTTCATCACACAGCAGCACCTTAGGATTGCTTGCCAACGCGCGGGCAATGGCCACACGCTGTTTTTGTCCACCGGACAGATTTGCCGGGTAGCTATCATGTTTGTCGCCCAGACCCACGAGGTCGAGCAGTTCGGTGACGCGACGCTTCACTTCTTCTTTTGGCGTGTTATCCAGTTCAAGCGGTAAGGCAACGTTGCCGAACACGGTGCGGGAGGCCAGCAGGTTAAAGTGCTGGAAGATCATGCCAATCTGGCGACGCGCTTTGGTGAGTTCTTTCTCTGAGAGGGCGGTAAGTTCCTGGCCGCCAACTTCTACGCTGCCCTGAGTTGGGCGCTCAAGCAGGTTAACACAACGAATCAGCGTGCTTTTACCTGCACCCGATGCGCCAATGACGCCATAAATTTGACCAGCAGGAACATGCAGGCTGACGTTGTTCAGCGCCTGAATGGTTCGGTTCCCCTGCTGGAACACTTTGGTGATATTGGAAAGTTTAATCATTAGATTATTTTTATCGTATGTAAGTTAGCCGTGGCATTTTCTTCTGCCAGATACGGGTGATGACCGTAAACAAAACGGATGTTAAGGCATCCAGACGTCTAAATCAATCCAACTCTGTACGATGAGCACTTTATTGCGCTGCGATTCATGAGATACTAGTCGAACATGCCTTTTTCAGGAGCAAACCGGTGGCAAAATCAGTACCCGCAATTTTTCTCGATCGTGACGGCACTATTAATGTGGATCACGGTTATGTCCATGAGATTGATGAGTTCGAGTTTATCGAGGGCGTAATAGATGCCATGCGCCAGCTGAAAGAGATGGGCTATGCGCTGGTGGTGGTGACGAACCAGTCTGGTATTGCACGCGGTAAATTCACCGAAGCGCAGTTCGAAACGCTTACGGAATGGATGGACTGGTCGCTGGCCGACCGCGGCGTGGATCTCGACGGTATCTACTATTGTCCGCACCACCCGCAGGGAACGGTAGAAGCGTATCGCCAGACCTGTGACTGCCGTAAACCGCATCCGGGGATGTTCATCTCTGCGCAGGAGTTCCTGCACATTGATATGTCTGCTTCTTATATGGTGGGCGATAAACTGGAAGATATGCAGGCAGCCGCCGCAGCGGGTGTAGGGACCAAAATATTAGTTCGCACCGGTAAGCCAGTGACGCCAGAAGCAGAAAATGCAGCGGATTGGGTGATTAATAGTCTGGCCGATCTGCCAAAAGAGATTAAAAAGTACCAAAAATAGCCTTTTTGGCGAAAAGATGAGCGGTTGAAATAAAAATGCATTTTTCCGCTTGTCATTCCTCGGCGGCCCCCTATAATGCGCCTCCATCGACACGGCGGATGTGAATCACTTCACACAACAAGCGGTTCGGTTGAAGAGAAAAAATTCTGAAATAACGGGTTGACTCTGAAAGAGGAAAGCGTAATATACGCCACCTCGCAACGGTGAGTGAAAGCCGCGTTGCACTGCTCTTTAACAATTTATCAGACAATCTGTGTGGGCACTCAAAGTGACATGGATTCTTAATGTCTTCGGACAATAAATGAATACTCAAGTCTCTGAGTGAACATACGTAATTCATTACGAAGTTTAATTCACGAGCATCAAACTTAAATTGAAGAGTTTGATCATGGCTCAGATTGAACGCTGGCGGCAGGCCTAACACATGCAAGTCGAGCGGTAGCACAGGGAGCTTGCTCCTGGGTGACGAGCGGCGGACGGGTGAGTAATGTCTGGGAAACTGCCTGATGGAGGGGGATAACTACTGGAAACGGTAGCTAATACCGCATAACGTCGCAAGACCAAAGAGGGGGACCTTCGGGCCTCTTGCCATCAGATGTGCCCAGATGGGATTAGCTAGTAGGTGGGGTAACGGCTCACCTAGGCGACGATCCCTAGCTGGTCTGAGAGGATGACCAGCCACACTGGAACTGAGACACGGTCCAGACTCCTACGGGAGGCAGCAGTGGGGAATATTGCACAATGGGCGCAAGCCTGATGCAGCCATGCCGCGTGTATGAAGAAGGCCTTCGGGTTGTAAAGTACTTTCAGCGGGGAGGAAGGTGTTGAGGTTAATAACCTCAGCAATTGACGTTACCCGCAGAAGAAGCACCGGCTAACTCCGTGCCAGCAGCCGCGGTAATACGGAGGGTGCAAGCGTTAATCGGAATTACTGGGCGTAAAGCGCACGCAGGCGGTCTGTCAAGTCGGATGTGAAATCCCCGGGCTCAACCTGGGAACTGCATTCGAAACTGGCAGGCTAGAGTCTTGTAGAGGGGGGTAGAATTCCAGGTGTAGCGGTGAAATGCGTAGAGATCTGGAGGAATACCGGTGGCGAAGGCGGCCCCCTGGACAAAGACTGACGCTCAGGTGCGAAAGCGTGGGGAGCAAACAGGATTAGATACCCTGGTAGTCCACGCCGTAAACGATGTCGACTTGGAGGTTGTGCCCTTGAGGCGTGGCTTCCGGAGCTAACGCGTTAAGTCGACCGCCTGGGGAGTACGGCCGCAAGGTTAAAACTCAAATGAATTGACGGGGGCCCGCACAAGCGGTGGAGCATGTGGTTTAATTCGATGCAACGCGAAGAACCTTACCTACTCTTGACATCCAGAGAACTTTCCAGAGATGGATTGGTGCCTTCGGGAACTCTGAGACAGGTGCTGCATGGCTGTCGTCAGCTCGTGTTGTGAAATGTTGGGTTAAGTCCCGCAACGAGCGCAACCCTTATCCTTTGTTGCCAGCGGTCCGGCCGGGAACTCAAAGGAGACTGCCAGTGATAAACTGGAGGAAGGTGGGGATGACGTCAAGTCATCATGGCCCTTACGAGTAGGGCTACACACGTGCTACAATGGCGCATACAAAGAGAAGCGACCTCGCGAGAGCAAGCGGACCTCATAAAGTGCGTCGTAGTCCGGATTGGAGTCTGCAACTCGACTCCATGAAGTCGGAATCGCTAGTAATCGTAGATCAGAATGCTACGGTGAATACGTTCCCGGGCCTTGTACACACCGCCCGTCACACCATGGGAGTGGGTTGCAAAAGAAGTAGGTAGCTTAACCTTCGGGAGGGCGCTTACCACTTTGTGATTCATGACTGGGGTGAAGTCGTAACAAGGTAACCGTAGGGGAACCTGCGGTTGGATCACCTCCTTACCTTAAAGAACCTGCCTTTGTAGTGCTCACACAGATTGTCTGATGAAAAACAGCAGTAAAAAACCTCTACAGGCTTGTAGCTCAGGTGGTTAGAGCGCACCCCTGATAAGGGTGAGGTCGGTGGTTCAAGTCCACTCAGGCCTACCAAATTTGCGAAGCAAATTTGAAGAGGTTGGCAAAACGATGGGGCTATAGCTCAGCTGGGAGAGCGCCTGCTTTGCACGCAGGAGGTCTGCGGTTCGATCCCGCATAGCTCCACCATCTTTTACTGCAAACACAAGAAAACTTCAGAGTGAACCTGAAAAGGTGCACTGCGAAGTTTTGCTCTTTAAAAATCTGGATCAAGCTGAAAATTGAAACGACACATCTTTAATGGTGTGTTCGAGTCTCTCAAATTTTCGCAAGTCGGTGATGAATCGAAAGAAACATCTTCGGGTTGTGAGGTTAAGCGACTAAGCGTACACGGTGGATGCCCTGGCAGTCAGAGGCGATGAAGGACGTGCTAATCTGCGAAAAGCGCCGGCGAGGTGATATGAACCTTTGACCCGGCGATGTCCGAATGGGGAAACCCAGTGTGATTCGTCACACTATCGTTAACTGAATACATAGGTTAACGAGGCGAACCGGGGGAACTGAAACATCTAAGTACCCCGAGGAAAAGAAATCAACCGAGATTCCCCCAGTAGCGGCGAGCGAACGGGGAGCAGCCCAGAGTCTGAATCAGCTTGTGTGTTAGTGGAACGGTCTGGAAAGTCCGGCGATACAGGGTGACAGCCCCGTACACGAAAGCACACTTGCTGTGAACTCGAAGAGTAGGGCGGGACACGTGGTATCCTGTCTGAATATGGGGGGACCATCCTCCAAGGCTAAATACTCCTGACTGACCGATAGTGAACCAGTACCGTGAGGGAAAGGCGAAAAGAACCCCGGCGAGGGGAGTGAAAAAGAACCTGAAACCGTGTACGTACAAGCAGTGGGAGCACCTTCGTGGTGTGACTGCGTACCTTTTGTATAATGG
Organism: Enterobacter asburiae; assembly: GCF_024599655.1. Taxonomy (NCBI): domain Bacteria; kingdom Pseudomonadati; phylum Pseudomonadota; class Gammaproteobacteria; order Enterobacterales; family Enterobacteriaceae; genus Enterobacter; species Enterobacter asburiae. The sequence goes on along the minus strand of NZ_CP102247.1, from coordinate 3,974,098 downwards.
GTCAGCGACTTATATTCTGTAGCAAGGTTAACCGTATAGGGGAGCCGAAGGGAAACCGAGTCTTAACTGGGCGTTAAGTTGCAGGGTATAGACCCGAAACCCGGTGATCTAGCCATGGGCAGGTTGAAGGTTGGGTAACACTAACTGGAGGACCGAACCGACTAATGTTGAAAAATTAGCGGATGACTTGTGGCTGGGGGTGAAAGGCCAATCAAACCGGGAGATAGCTGGTTCTCCCCGAAAGCTATTTAGGTAGCGCCTCGTGAACTCATCTTCGGGGGTAGAGCACTGTTTCGGCTAGGGGGCCATCCCGGCTTACCAACCCGATGCAAACTACGAATACCGAAGAATGTTATCACGGGAGACACACGGCGGGTGCTAACGTCCGTCGTGAAGAGGGAAACAACCCAGACCGCCAGCTAAGGTCCCAAAGTCATGGTTAAGTGGGAAACGATGTGGGAAGGCACAGACAGCCAGGATGTTGGCTTAGAAGCAGCCATCATTTAAAGAAAGCGTAATAGCTCACTGGTCGAGTCGGCCTGCGCGGAAGATGTAACGGGGCTAAACCATGCACCGAAGCTGCGGCAGCGACACTATGTGTTGTTGGGTAGGGGAGCGTTCTGTAAGCCGTTGAAGGTGTCCTGTGAGGGGTGCTGGAGGTATCAGAAGTGCGAATGCTGACATAAGTAACGATAATGCGGGTGAAAAGCCCGCACGCCGGAAGACCAAGGGTTCCTGTCCAACGTTAATCGGGGCAGGGTGAGTCGACCCCTAAGGCGAGGCCGAAAGGCGTAGTCGATGGGAAACAGGTTAATATTCCTGTACTTGGTGTTACTGCGAAGGGGGGACGGAGAAGGCTATGTTAGCCGGGCGACGGTTGTCCCGGTTTAAGCATGTAGGCGGGAGTTTTAGGTAAATCCGGAACTCTTTTAACGCTGAGGTGTGATGACGAGGCACTACGGTGCTGAAGTAACAAATGCCCTGCTTCCAGGAAAAGCCTCTAAGCATCAGGTAACATCAAATCGTACCCCAAACCGACACAGGTGGTCAGGTAGAGAATACCAAGGCGCTTGAGAGAACTCGGGTGAAGGAACTAGGCAAAATGGTGCCGTAACTTCGGGAGAAGGCACGCTGATGTGTAGGTGAAGCCCCTGCGGGTGGAGCTGAAATCAGTCGAAGATACCAGCTGGCTGCAACTGTTTATTAAAAACACAGCACTGTGCAAACACGAAAGTGGACGTATACGGTGTGACGCCTGCCCGGTGCCGGAAGGTTAATTGATGGGGTTAGCGGCAACGCGAAGCTCTTGATCGAAGCCCCGGTAAACGGCGGCCGTAACTATAACGGTCCTAAGGTAGCGAAATTCCTTGTCGGGTAAGTTCCGACCTGCACGAATGGCGTAATGATGGCCAGGCTGTCTCCACCCGAGACTCAGTGAAATTGAACTCGCTGTGAAGATGCAGTGTACCCGCGGCAAGACGGAAAGACCCCGTGAACCTTTACTATAGCTTGACACTGAACACTGGTCCTTGATGTGTAGGATAGGTGGGAGGCTTTGAAGCGTGGACGCCAGTCTGCGTGGAGCCGCCCTTGAAATACCACCCTTTAATGGCTGGTGTTCTAACGTAGACCCGTAATCCGGGTTGCGGACAGTGTCTGGTGGGTAGTTTGACTGGGGCGGTCTCCTCCCAAAGAGTAACGGAGGAGCACGAAGGTTAGCTAATCCTGGTCGGACATCAGGAGGTTAGTGCAATGGCATAAGCTAGCTTGACTGCGAGAGTGACGGCTCGAGCAGGTGCGAAAGCAGGTCATAGTGATCCGGTGGTTCTGAATGGAAGGGCCATCGCTCAACGGATAAAAGGTACTCCGGGGATAACAGGCTGATACCGCCCAAGAGTTCATATCGACGGCGGTGTTTGGCACCTCGATGTCGGCTCATCACATCCTGGGGCTGAAGTAGGTCCCAAGGGTATGGCTGTTCGCCATTTAAAGTGGTACGCGAGCTGGGTTTAGAACGTCGTGAGACAGTTCGGTCCCTATCTGCCGTGGGCGCTGGAGAATTGAGGGGGGCTGCTCCTAGTACGAGAGGACCGGAGTGGACGCATCACTGGTGTTCGGGTTGTCATGCCAATGGCATTGCCCGGTAGCTAAATGCGGAAAAGATAAGTGCTGAAAGCATCTAAGCACGAAACTTGCCCCGAGATGAGTTCTCCCTGACTCCTTGAGAGTCCTGAAGGAACGTTGAAGACTACGACGTTGATAGGTCGGGTGTGTAAGCGCAGCGATGCGTTGAGCTAACCGATACTAATGAACCGTGAGGCTTAACCTTACAACGCCGAAGCTGTTTCGGCGAAGAGACAGACAATCAATTTCAGCCTGATACAGATTTAACAGAATTTGCCTGGCGGCTTTAGCGCGGTGGTCCCACCTGACCCCATGCCGAACTCAGAAGTGAAACGCCGTAGCGCCGATGGTAGTGTGGGGTCTCCCCATGTGAGAGTAGGGAACTGCCAGGCATCAAATTAAGTAGTAAGCCGGTGCATAAATCCGGTGGTTACAAGCAGTCTTCGGTGGAGCGGTAGTTCAGTCGGTTAGAATACCTGCCTGTCACGCAGGGGGTCGCGGGTTCGAGTCCCGTCCGTTCCGCCACTTATTAAAAGCCCTGAGCTAACGCTCAGGGCTTTTTTCTTATCTGCCGTTTAATTATTGCGAAATTAGCAAAAATCCTCTGCGTTTTGCGATCTTTTTCTCTATAACAAGGCCAGCGATAATCTTCCTCAGTTTACGAACATAACGATTGAGGAATATTATGACTCTCCCTGCATTTGGTCTGGGCACCTTCCGCCTGAAAGACGACGTTGTTATCGCATCAGTTAAAACCGCACTCGAACTGGGCTATCGTGCAGTTGATACGGCACAGATCTATGAAAACGAAGCTGCCGTTGGACAAGCTCTCGAAGAGAGTGGCGTACCGCGTAACGAACTGTTTATTACCACGAAAATCTGGATTGAGAATCTCAGCAAAGATAAGCTGATCCCTAGCCTGAAAGAGAGCCTGAAAAAACTGCGTACTGACTACGTAGATCTGACGCTGATCCACTGGCCATCACCGAATGATGCCGTCTCAGTAGAAGAATTCATGCAGGCGCTGCTGGAAGCGAAAAAGCAGGGCTTAACCCGCGAAATTGGGATCTCCAACTTCACCGTCCCGCTGATGGAAAAAGCCATTGCCGCTGTTGGCGCAGAAAATATTGCGACCAACCAGATTGAGCTGTCTCCCTACCTGCAAAACCGCAAAGTCGTGGACTGGGCAAAACAGCACGGGATCCACATCACCTCATACATGACGCTGGCCTACGGTAAGGCGCTGAAAGATGAAGTGATTACGCGTATCGCAGAGAAACATAACGCCACTGCTGCGCAGGTGATTCTGGCATGGGCAATGGGTGAAGGTTATGCCGTTATCCCATCATCAACTAAGCGTGAAAACCTGGCCAGCAACCTGTTGGCAACGGATCTTCATCTGGATGCTGACGATAAAAAAGCGATCGCAGCACTGGAGTGCAACGATCGCCTGGTAAGCCCGGAAGGTTTAGCTCCTAACTGGGATTAAGTTTGACCCACCCTCTGTAACCTGAACCCTCACACAGCTCCTCCGGGAGCTGTTTTTATATGTTCACTCAGGAAGTCAATAAAGGCACGAATGCGCGTACTCACCGCTCTGTCACTGTAATACACCGCGCTAAAAGGCATCTCTACCGGTAGACGCTTATCGGCCATTAACTCCACGAGCTCACCGCGCGCAATTTCTTTATCAATCATGTAATCCGACAAACAGGCGATGCCATTCCCGGTAAGGCACAGCTGCTTCAGCGTTTCGCCGCTGTTGGAGGATAATCCGCAGGTAATTTCATGAAGTTGACCATCATGACAGGCGACAGGCCAGGTGTTTAGCGACACCGGCTCCGTAAAACCCAGGCACAGATGCTGCTTCAATTCTTCAACCGTCTCCGGTTTACCATGCTCGGCAATATACTCTGGTGATGCGATAATTTTGCGGTAGCTGGCAAACAGAGGGCGGGCACGCAAGCTTGAATCTGTCAGGGTTCCCGCCCGGATAGCCACATCCACTTTACGCTCGATGAGGTTGATAAACGTCTCTGAGGAGACCAGCGAGAGCGTCATCTCCGGATAGCGCTCGCGAAAAGGTTTGATCAGCGGCATCAGAAAGTGAAGCACCACCGGCGTGGCCGCATCAATGCGCAGCAATCCACGCGGCGTGCTGCGGGTCTCCATAATCTCCGTCTCCGCTGCGGCCATCTCCTGCAGTACCGACTGCACGCGGCGGAAGTAACGCTCTCCTTCTTCCGTCAGGCTCAGCTGCCGCGTCGTTCGGTTGAGCAGACTCACTCCAAGCTTCATCTCCAGTTTTTTTACCGAACGGCTGATGGCCGAATTAGCCTGACCCAGCTGTTCGGCCGCGCGGCTAAAGCTGCCGCTTTCAACGACGGCGACAAAGATTGTCAGCTCTTCTGATGTTGCTTTCACTGTTGCACCACCTGCAAAATTCTATTGAGATTTTGACCATTTTTGTTATTTAAGCACTGGCGCATACTGCCTGTCATCTTAATCCTGATGATACGGAGTATTTTATGCCACTGGCGCTACTTGCCCTGACGATCAGTGCCTTTGCAATTGGCACGACCGAATTTGTTATCGTGGGTCTGGTTCCCACTATTGCTAACCAGCTTGCAATCTCATTGCCCTCCGCCGGATTACTGGTGTCCATCTATGCCCTGGGCGTTGCCGTCGGTGCCCCCGTGCTGACGGCCCTGACCGGACGCTTCCCACGTAAGCAGCTGTTAGTTGCATTAATGGTGCTGTTCACCGCCGGCAACGTGCTGGCCTGGCAGGCGCCGGACTACACCACGCTGGTTATCGCTCGTCTGTTGACCGGCCTTGCGCACGGTGTGTTCTTCTCGATTGGTTCCACTATTGCAACCAGTCTGGTACCTAAAGAGAAAGCGGCTTCAGCCATTGCGATCATGTTTGGTGGGCTGACCGTTGCACTCGTTACGGGCGTACCGCTGGGAACGTTCATTGCTCAACACTTCGGCTGGCGCGAAACGTTCCTTGCCGTCTCTTTGCTGGGTGTCATCGCCCTGGTGACCAGCCTGCTGCTGGTACCGTCGAATATTCCGGGCCGGGCGAGCGCGAGCCTGCGCGATCAGCTGAAGGTGCTCACGCATCCGCGTTTGCTGATCATCTACACGGTCACGGCACTGGGCTATGGCGGCGTATTCACCGCTTTCACCTTCCTGGCGCCGATGATGCAGGACCTGGCGGGCTTTTCCCCTAATGCCGTGAGCTGGATTTTGCTGGGATACGGTATTTCCGTTGCTATTGGCAATATTTGGGGCGGCAAGCTTGCAGATAAGCATGGTGCGGTACCGGCGCTGAAATTCATCTTCGCCGCCCTGGTTGTTCTGCTGATGATTTTCCAGTTCACGGCTTCGCTACACTACGCCGCGCTGGTCACGGTGCTGGTCATGGGGATCTTTGCTTTTGGTAATGTGCCCGGGCTTCAGGTCTACGTTGTCCAGAAAGCCGAGCTCTATACGCCAAATGCGGTGGATGTGGCATCGGGTCTGAACATTGCCGCATTTAATATTGGCATTGCGCTGGGCTCCATCATTGGCGGGCAAACCGTAGCGCATGTTGGGTTAACCCAGACTCCGTGGATTGGCGCGGTGATTGTCCTGGTGGCCTTCCTGCTGATTGGCCTGAGTGGGCGCCTTGATAAACCTGCTCGCGTCGCGCTGGGTTAACATCAGTAAGTGCTTGCTTACAAAACTGGAAAGCGGTTTCTCAGAAATTGCGTTGAAAGTATGACCTAAAGTCCCTATAACATTAGAACCAGTCCGTTTTCCGGGCTGGTTCATGTTACAGAGGCTGTTTCCAAAAGTGCGAAAAAATACCTATGCCATGCGTTATGTTGCCGGAATGCCCGCGGAGAGGATCTTGCCTCCGGGGTCATTTGCGAGCATAAGCCAGGCATTACCCGCCGGCACACCGTTAAGCAGCGACGAGAAAATCCGTGTACTGGTGTGGAATATCTTTAAGCAGCAGCGTGCCGAGTGGTTATCGGTACTCAAGAATTTTGGAAAAGATGCCCACCTGGTTCTGCTCCAGGAGGCGCAAACCACCCCTGAGCTGGTACGGTTTGCCACCACGAACTATCTTGCCGCCGACCAGGTGCCTGCATTTGTCCTGCCACAACACCCCTCAGGTGTGATGACACTTTCAGCAGCTCATCCGGTCTACTGTTGTCCTCTGCGTGAACGTGAGCCTATCCTGCGTCTGGCGAAATCGGCGCTGGTGACGGTCTATCCGCTGCCGGATACCCGAATGCTGATGGTCGTGAATATCCACGCGGTCAATTTCAGCCTGGGCGTGGATGTCTACAGTAAGCAGTTACTTCCGATTGGCGATCAGATTGCCCATCACAGCGGCCCCATCATTATGGCAGGCGATTTCAATGCCTGGAGCCGTCCGCGCATGAATGCGCTGTATCGCTTTGCGCGCGAAATGTCGCTGCGTGAAGTTCGTTTTAGCGATGACCAGCGCAAAAAAGCCTTTGGTCGTCCTCTCGATTTTGTCTTCTATCGTGGTTTGAGCGTGCATGACGCCTCTGTTCTGGTGACGCGCGCCTCCGATCACAATCCTCTACTAGTTGAATTCAGTCCCGGCAAACCTGATAAATAATGGTGTGTCAGGTCTGCCGTGGGGCAGACCTGCGCGGGTGCTGCCCTTTTATTTTTAACCAACAAAGGACAGTACGATGACAACAGCACATTCCCATCATGACAACGTAGAAAAACAGTTTGGTTCTCAGGCAAGTGCCTATCTGAGCAGCGCCGTGCATGCTTCTGGCCGCGATCTGGTGCGTCTCGGTGAGCGTCTGGCGGCGTTTCCGCAGGCGCACGTGCTGGATTTAGGCTGCGGGGCAGGGCATGCCAGCTTTGCGGCTGCGCAGCAGGTCGCGCACGTTACCGCGTATGACTTATCCAGCCAGATGTTGGACGTTGTTGCCGAGGCGGCGAAAGCGAAGGGGCTGGACAACATTGATACGCGCCAGGGCTATGCCGAATCCTTACCTTTTGACGATGCGTCGTTTGAGGTGGTTATCAGCCGTTACTCCGCGCACCACTGGCATGATGTCGGCCAGGCATTACGCGAAGTCAAACGTGTTCTGAAGCCGGGTGGCATCTTCATTATTATGGATGTGATGTCCCCTGGACATCCGGTGCGCAATATCTGGCTGCAGACGGTCGAAGCGCTGCGCGATACCTCGCACGTACAAAACTACGCCAGCGGAGAGTGGTTGTCATTTATCACTGAAGCAGGCCTGATTGCGCGCTCATTAATAACAGACCGCTTACCGCTGGAGTTCAGCTCGTGGATTGCGCGTATGCGCACCCCGGAAGCATTAAGCCAGGCGATCAGGCTGTATCAGGAGAGTGCGTCCGCAGAGGTGAAGGCGTACTTTGAACTGCAGGACGACGGCTCGTTTACCAGCGATACCATCATGGCTGAAGCGCAAAAAGCGGGATAAACAAAAAAGGCACCGAGGGGAATCGGTGCCTTTTTATCTTTCGATCGTGCTATCAGGAGTCTGGCGTAGCGCTGTTCTTCACAAACAGCGTCAGCTGGTCGCCAGGTTTCAGATTGTCAGTATCATTGTTCCAGCGCATCACATCCTTGATGTTTACGCCGTGTCGTTTTGCGATACTGGACAGTGAATCGCCCTTGCGCACGCGATAGGTAATGCTATCGCTATTGCGGGCGAGACGCTGTGCGCTGCTACCTGCACCTACCGTCAGAGTCTGACCCACTTTCAAGCCGGAGCTGCGCAGATTATTCCACTGCTGCAGATCTTTCGCATTCACGCCAAGACGTGAAGCAATGCCCGAAAGCGTATCACCTGAACGAACCTTATAGCTGCGGCTGCTAACTGATGATGCATCCGCGATCAGCGTTGACTGAACGGCGGCGATTTCACCAGAAGCTAAAGACTCACGTAACTGCTCAGCATGTTTCTGCGGAACCATTACATACTGCGGGCCACTTGCCCCCAGGGTTGAGCCTTTAACGCCAGCATTAAAGGTTTTCAATTTACTTACCGACATACCCGTCATATCAGCGACCCGTTGAATATCAACCGGGTTGCTGAGGCGAACGCGCGCCAGTGCACGACTTTCGTCTGGTGTTGGCAGTTGTACACCGTAACGCTTGCTGTTCTTGAGAATATCGCTCAATGCCAGCATTTTCGGTACGTAAATCTTTGTTTCCTGTGGCAGTGAGAGCGACCAAAAATCGGTGGATTTACCCCGTGCTTTATTCGCTTTCATTGCCTTCAGTACACGACCTTCGCCGCTATTATACGCTGCGACCGTTAACAGCCAGTCGCCGTCAAACATCTTGTTCAGACGTTGCATCATGTCGAGAGCGGCTGTCGTTGAAGCGACAACATCGCGACGCGCATCATAGTTGCGGGTCTGTTTCAGACCATAGTTTCGCCCGGTGCTCGGAATGATCTGCCAAATGCCTGCGGCATTGGCGCCAGACGTCGCGTGTGGGTCAAAAGCGCTCTCCACTATGGGTAGGAGTACCAGCTCCATAGGCATGTTACGTTTCTTAACTTGCCCGGCTATCCAGTACATATACGGCTCTGCCCGTAACGTTACATCGTGGAGATAGCTCTTATTACTTAAATACTTCTGTTTCTGTTCGCGAATCCGGGTATTTTCCGGAATTCCCATCTTTAGCTCGTCGCCAATAGAGGTCCACAAGTCTTGATCCTGCGCGAAAGATGTTCCATCGTCCATCCAGCGCGCCGAACTTGCAAACTTCCCTGCTTCCCCTTGACCAGCTGCAGAAAGGCTCTGTGCGTGCTGTTGTACGTTGCTGCCGTTCTGCGACTGGCAACCTACAAGCAGGACAGAGGCGAGTAATATCGCTTTTGCCTTCATGTGTGTGTCAATAGTTGCTTAAAAGACGAGCGATGATAACGGCGAAATTTTGAAAAGGCAACCCGCAATTATCTGAAGTTATCTTTCTTTGACCTTAACCATGCAAATCGCTGTTCTGGTTGTTGCAAATTTGTTTCTTGGTTAATTTTATTAATTAAATCAATATCATCTGTTCGTAAAAATAAATTAATCTGGCGCTCGTTTTTCAGAATTACGGGTAGTGTTTTTTGGTTTTTTGCACGTAACTCCTTCACTTTGTGATAATAATCCTGAATCGCTCGATCCTCGGGTAAGAGGCTCACAGCAAACTTCATATTTCCTAATGTATACTCATGTGCGCAACAAATGATTGTTTCATCGGGCAGTGCGTTAATCTTCTGTAAAGACTGGTACATTTGAGCTGGCGTACCTTCAAACAGTCTTCCACAGCCTCCGGAGAACAGCGTATCGCCGCAAAAAAGATAAGGCTTACTGTAGAAACACAGATGTCCCAAAGTGTGACCTGGTGTAGCAAATACGGAAAACTCCCACTCGCGTATGAGGATAGTTTCGCCTTCTTCGACTACTTGCGTGATGCCCTTATCTTGTGCCTCTGCCGGTCCGTAAACCACCAGATGCGGAAAATGGGCGCGCAGTTCAGGCACGCCGCCAGTATGATCGTGATGGTGATGCGTCAACAGAATGGCTTCTGGCTGCCAGCCGTTCTCTTTTATGGCACGCAGAACAGGGGCCGATTCGCCGGGATCGACAATGACGCATCGACGATCGTCGTCAACCAAAACCCAGATGTAATTGTCCTCAAAGGCTGGAATACTGATAAGATTCATACATTACCTCTTATAGCGTGGCGGGTGTTTTGATGAAACCGGCAAGGATACCTCAGACTGTCGCAGCACCGGAACGTTGGGCGGAATTGCCCTGGGGTGAATACTATCGCGAAGCGTTAGAACAACAGCTGAAGCCCTGGCTCGCGAAAATGTATGGCTTTCACCTGCTTAAGATTGGCAATCTCAGCGCGGAAATCAATACCGAAAGCTGCGCTATCTCGCATCAGGTCAACGTCTCTCTCGGTGGATCGCCGGTTCAGGTAAAAGCAGACCCGTTGCATCTGCCGTTTGCGGAAAAATCCGTCGATGCGTGTTTGCTCGCCCACACGCTGCCCTGGTGCAGCGATCCGCACCGTCTGCTTCGCGAAGCCGATCGCGTGCTGATTGATGACGGCTGGCTGGTACTTAGCGGATTCAATCCGCTAAGCCTGATGGGCCTGCGTAAGCTAGTACCGGTGCTACGCCGGGCTCCACCTTACAACAGCCGGATGTTCACCATGATGCGCCAGCTCGACTGGCTTTCGCTGCTGAACTTTGAGGTGCTCTGCTACGGAGGTTTTCAGGTGCTGCCCTGGGCGCGGCAGGGGGGCGTCGTGTTGAGCACCCATCTCCCGGCGTTGGGCTGTTTGCAGTTTATCGTCGCGCGTAAGCGAACCATTCCCCTTACGCTTAACCCCATGAAGCAGAGCAAGTCGAAAACGCCCATCCGCCAGACCGTCGGCGCCACGCGGCAGTACAAAAAAACAGATTAAACGTCGGGCTGATATCCCGCATCTTCATGTGCGGGATTGGATGCCGCAGCACGCGCCAGTTCGTCGCAGCGTTCGTTTTCCGGGTGGCCTGCGTGGCCTTTAACCCACTCCCACTTAATCTGATGCTGGCCCAGCGCAGCATCAAGACGTTTCCAGAGATCGACGTTCTTGACCGGCTTCTTATCGGCGGTTTTCCAGCCGCGTTTTTTCCAGTTATGGATCCACTGGGTGATCCCCTGACGCACGTACTGGCTGTCGGTGCTTAGCACCACGTCACAATGTTCTTTTAACGCCTCCAGCGCCACGATGGCCGCCATCAACTCCATTCGGTTGTTGGTGGTCAGAAAATAGCCTTCGCTAAAAGTTTTTTCGTGCTGGCGATAGCGCATAATCGCGCCGTAGCCGCCGGGTCCTGGGTTACCGAGACAAGATCCATCGGTGAAAATTTCTACCTGTTTACGCATCTCTGGTAGACTTCCTGTATTCGAAACGTTCAGTTAAACGATAAGTCTGACATAAATGACCGCTATGAGCACTGCAATTACTCGCCAGATTGTCCTCGATACCGAAACCACCGGTATGAACCAGATCGGCGCGCACTACGAAGGGCATAAGATCATCGAGATCGGCGCCGTTGAAGTGGTGAACCGTCGTCTTACGGGGAACAACTTCCACGTCTACCTCAAACCCGATCGGCTGGTGGATCCGGAAGCGTTCGGCGTTCACGGGATTGCCGATGAGTTCTTGCTGGATAAGCCGACTTTTGCGGATGTCGCTGACGAGTTCCTGGAATATATCAAGGGCGCCGAGCTTGTCATCCATAACGCATCGTTCGATATCGGCTTTATGGATTATGAGTTCAGCAAGCTAAATCGTGATATCCCGAAGACGAACACCTTCTGTAAGGTGACGGACAGCCTGGCGCTGGCAAGGAAGATGTTTCCCGGCAAGCGTAACAGCCTTGATGCGCTCTGCTCGCGCTACGAGATAGACAATACCAAGCGAACGCTCCACGGGGCGTTGCTCGATGCCCAGATCCTGGCGGATGTCTATCTGACTATGACCGGCGGGCAGACGTCAATGAAGTTCAGTATGGAAAATGAATCCCAGCAGACGCAGGGCGAAGCGGGCATTCAGCGTGTTGTCCGCCAGGCAAGCCGGTTGCGGGTTGTTTTAGCCAGTGATGAAGAGCTTCATAACCACGAATCCCGGCTTGATCTGGTCCAGAAGAAGGGCGGCAGCTGTATGTGGCGCGCCTGAAAAAACGCCTGAATGCCTGTAAAATCATCGTTTGGGCGATTTTTGCAGCAAACGATTCAAAACGTGAGAAAAAGCGTTGACGAGATCGGAGGCGCACCGTAATATGCGCCTCGTTCCCCAAACGGGAACAGTGGAGCGGTAGTTCAGTCGGTTAGAATACCTGCCTGTCACGCAGGGGGTCGCGGGTTCGAGTCCCGTCCGTTCCGCCACTATTCAGAAGGCCTGAATCAGAAATGATTCAGGCCTTCGTCGTTTCAGCGAGCTGTAATCTCTTCCCCCCATCTATCGTTAACAAAAAGTTAATACATATGGTGCAATTAATTAACAATTGCACGGTTGTAGTGCGTTATTTGCACTGATATTGTGCATTTCATCACCACTCCTCTCTTCAGACCGAAGTCAGAATGTTTCTTTCTGTAAAAATAATTCACGCAGAATCATTTGGTTATCTCCCGCTTTCCAAAAAATTAGCGAACCAATTTCGTATTGGTTTGGTTATTGCTTAATCATTAGCACGATAAGCTTCATTCCATATCAATAACTTATCGTTAATAAAAATAAAGCAATGATGAAAGCGAGCGAACCAATATGGAAAAACCGTCACGGTTTCTGGCAAATTCCAGCACCGCGCTTGAGCAGCTGCGCGGGCTTATCAACCAGCATGAGTCAACACCAGGCATACCGCTGCCCACGGAACGTGAGCTGTCGGACACTCTCGGCGTAGGACGACGTGAAGTGCGTCGCGCGCTGGACGTGCTGGAAGAAGAGGGGCGCATCTGGCGTAAGCAGGGCAAAGGGACCTTTATTGGCCCGGCGGCACCTGTTGAACCGCTGGCCCTTCAGGGATTGGTTCAGCAAACCAACCTTCTGGAAGTGATGGAAGCTCGTCTACAGCTCGAACCCGGCTTAGCCCGGCTTGCGGCACTGCGTGCCACCAGGGAAAACCTCGCGCTGATGCAGCGCATGCTGGAACGCATCGATAAGGTCAGCCCGGATGACCGCGATCTCAACGAACTCTGGGATAGCGCCTTTCACCGGGCGATTGCCGAGGCGGCGGGGAACCGTCTGATGCTCGGCCTGTTTGATGCCATTGATGCCGTGCGGCGTGAACCGGGCTGGCAGCATCTGCGCGAGCTGGCGCGCACCCCCGAACGCGTCGACAGCTATAACGACCACCACCATAAGATCATGTCTGCGATTATCCATCGCCAGCCTAATGAAGCCGCGGCCGCCATGCGCGAACACCTGCTCAGCCTGCAAACCGCCCTGATTCAGGCGATTCACCTCGAGGACGACTTCACGCCATGACGACAATACCCTTTAAGGACGCCACGCCCGTATTGCGAGTGCAAAACCTCAACGTTACGTTTGCTGGCTCGCCGGTTAGCGTGCTGGATGGTATTTCTCTGACCGTCAGAGCGGGCGAAACGCTGGCGCTGGTGGGGGAGTCCGGCTGCGGGAAAAGTATCACCTCACTGGCGCTGATGGGGTTACTGCCTGCCAGCGCGCAGATTGTCAGCGGTGAGATGCAGTTTCGCCGCCACGACCTGCGAAAGCTCTCACCGCGCGAATATGCCGATCTGCGCGGCAGCGAGCTGGCGATGATTTTCCAGGAGCCGATGACCTCGCTCAATCCGGCGTTCACGCTGGGGGACCAGCTCAGCGAAGCGGTGATGCGACACCAGAACGTCTCGCGCGCAGAGGCGATGAAGATCGCGCTGCAGATCCTCGAGAAGGTACAGATCCCCGCGGCAGAGATGCGCCTGAAAGCATATCCCCACCAGCTTTCCGGCGGCATGCGCCAGCGCGTGATGATTGCGATGGCGCTGATTAACCATCCCAAACTGCTGATTGCTGATGAACCCACCACCGCGCTCGACGTCACCATCCAGGCGCAAATCCTCGCCTTGCTCAACGCCTTAAAAGAGGAAACCGGCACGGCGGTGCTGATGATCACCCACGATTTAGGCGTCGTGGCGGAAGTCGCTCAGCAGGTCGCCGTGATGTATGCCGGGCAGGTGGTGGAGCAGGGGAGCGTGGAGGCGATATTCGCCGACCCGCAGCATCCGTACACCATCGGCCTGATGGGCTCGATTCCTTCTCTTGGCGCACGCAAGGGCCAGCTCTCCACCATTCCCGGATCGGTCCCGCTCCCGGAATCCATGCCGAAAGGCTGCCGTTTTGCCACCCGCTGTCCGTTTGCACAGTCCCGCTGCCATGATGAAAAACCGCAGCTCACCGCGCTCGGCGCGGGCCATCAGGTCGCCTGCTTCCGCGTGCCGCTCGAACAGCACATTGCCCTGGGAGAAATCGCATGACCACGCCCATTCTTGAAGCCCGTGACCTCAGCAAGCTTTTCCCCGGCCCCAAAAAGCTCTTTACTCCGGCACGGTTTGTCACGGCGGTCGATCGCGTTTCGCTTTCCGTGATGCCGGGCGAAACGCTGGCGATCGTCGGCGAGTCCGGCTCCGGGAAATCTACGCTCGGTCGTCTGCTGCTGCGCCTGCTGGCCGCCAGCGAAGGGCGCGTGTTTTACCAGGGGGAGGAGATCACCGATGCCTCCGGTGCCCGCCTGAACCAGCTCCGGCGCGAGCTGCAGATTATTTTTCAGGATCCCTTCGCCTCGCTCAACCCGCGCATGACGGTGGAGCAGATCGTCGGGGAGCCGCTGTGGCTGCATCAGAACATGAAAAAAGCGGATCGCCAGTACCGCGTTGCCGAGCTGCTTAAAACCGTTGGCCTGCCTGCCGCCTGGGCCGGACGCTATCCGCACGAGTTTTCCGGCGGGCAGCGCCAGCGTATCGGCATTGCGCGCGCGCTGGCCTCGGGACCGAAGCTGCTGCTGGGGGATGAGCCGGTCTCCGCGCTGGATGTGTCCGTTCAGGCGCAGGTGGTCAACCTGCTGGAAAGCCTGAAGCACCAGCTTGGGCTGACGATGGTGATTGTCGCCCACGGTCTGGCGGTGATCCGCCATATGAGCGACCGCGTGGCGGTCATGTACCTCGGGCAAATCGTCGAGCTTGCCACCGTCGACGAGATCTTCGACGCGCCGCTGCACCCCTATACCCAGGCGCTGATCGCCTCGGCGCCGCAGATGCAGCCGGGCGTTGAGCGAGATGCGCCGCTGCTGCAGGGGGATCTACCCAACCCGGCCAGCCCGCCGTCCGGCTGCCGTTTCCACACCCGCTGCCCGTACGTTACCGATGAATGCCGCCAGGTCGAGCCGATCAATCAGGTGCTCGACGGCGGACGTCAGGTTGTCTGCCACCGCTGGCAGGAGATCAACCGCGATCGCAGCGTTATCCAGGTAGCACCGCCATCCGCCGCTTTTCTGCGCCGCCGCGCGCTGTTTGAACACGCGGCCACTCACTCGTCCCTTCCTTCAAGGAACTCATGATAATGACAATGCGTAATTCTCTTTTGACCGTACTGGGAAGTGTTATGTTGCTTGGCGCGGCGCTGCCCGCCCATTCTGAAAGCGTGCTGCGAATCGGTCTCGGCGCTGACCCGGACATGCTCGACCCGCATCTGGCGCGCACCTACTATGGCCGCTTCGTGTTTGCCTCCCTGTGCGACAGGCTGGTGGACGTGGATGAAAACCTGAAGGTTGTTCCCGGTCTGGCTAAAGACTGGGCGTGGAGTGAGGACGGTAAAACCCTGACGCTCAATCTGCGCGACGGCGTGACCTTCCACGACGGTGAGAAATTCGATGCCGCCGCGGCAAAATACAACCTCGACCGCGCCCTGACCCTGAAAGGCTCCCTGCGTAAGAGCGAGATCTCCTCCGTTGAATCGGTCGAGGTCACCGGCCCGATGCAGATTGCCCTGCATCTGAAAACGCCCGATGCCGCGCTGCTGATGCAGCTCACCGACCGCGCGGGCGCAATGATGGCCCCCGAGGCGGCGAAAAAGCCTGACTTTGCCGCCCACCCGGTCTGCTCTGGCCCGTACAAGTTCGACAGCCGCGTGTCCCAGGACCGCATCGTGCTGACCCGCTTCGACAACTACTGGAACAAAGACGCCTACCACTTCGACAAAATTATCTATCTGCCGATCCCGGATGCCTCCGTGCGCCTCGCGAACCTGCGCGCGGGCGATCTCGACCTGACCGAAGGCATCGCCGCCAGTGACGTTAAAACCGTCGAAGCCGACAGCAAGCTGGCGCTGGCGAAGGTAACCGGCCTGGGCTATCAGGGCATCACCTTCAACATCAACAACGGCAAAGTGCCGGCCAACGATCCGTTCAAGGACGCCCGCGTGCGCGAGGCGTTTTCTCAGGCCATTGACCGCGATGCGTTAAACCAGGTGGTCTTTGAAGGGCTCTACACCCCGGCCAACCAGGCGTTTTCACCGGTCAGCCCGTATCACGTTAACCTGCCGGTTCCGCCGCGTGACGTCGACAAAGCCAAAGCGCTGCTGAAGGCGGCAGGCGTCACCGCGCCGCTGACCGTCAACCTGCTGGTGCCGAACAACCCAACCTCGCAGCAGGTGGGCCAGGTATTGCAGGCGATGGTCGCTGAGGCCGGATTTAACCTGAACCTGCAGATGACCGAATTCGCCACGCTGCTCGATCGCCAGCAGAGCGGTGACTATCAGCTGAGCTTCTCTGGCTGGTCGGGACGCCCGGATCCGGACGGCAGCATCTACGGCTTTATCAACAGCAAAGGCACGCTTAACGACGGCCGCTACAGCAACGCGCAGGTTGACGAATGGCTGACCCAGGCGCGCCAGAGCACCGATCAGGCCGCACGCCAGCCGCTGTACGACAAGGTGGTGAAGCAGTTGCAAACCGACATGCCGATTGCCTACCTCTACTTCGAGCCGCGCATTTTCGGTCTGAACAAAAGCGTGCAGGGCTTTAAGCCGTACCCGGACGGCATCGTGCGTCTGGCGGGTTTGACGCTGGCGAAATAAACGTCCTGAGGAGAACCCATGCTGGAACTGATTTGCAAACGTCTGCTGCTGGCCGTCCCGACGCTATTGCTGGTGAGCATGATGGTGTTCGGGCTGCAAAAGCTGCTGCCCGGCGACCCGCTGATTGCCATGGCCGGGGAGGAGCGCGATCCGGCGGTCATCGCCCAGCTGCGCGCGGAGCTGAACCTCGATGCGCCGATCCCCGTGCAGTATTTCCACTGGCTGACGCGGGCGCTGCAGGGCGATCTGGGCGTCTCCTTACGCACGCACGAACCGGTAACGCAGCTGATTGCCAGCAAGCTGCCGGTCACGCTGGAGCTGTCGCTGCTGGCGATGATTATCGCGCTGGTGTTTGGCATCAGCATGGGGATCCTCGCGGCGGTGAACAAAAACACCTGGGTCGATCACGGGGCGAACTTCGTGGCGATCTCGGGGATCTCGATCCCGCACTTCTGGCTGGGGATCCTGCTGATTCTGGTCTTTTCGGTGAACCTGCAGTGGCTGCCCGCCTCCGGCTACGTGCCGTTCAGTGAAGATCCGATCCAGAACCTGCGCACGCTGCTGCTGCCCGCGTCAGTGCTCGGAACCGGCCTCGCCGCAACGCTGATGCGCCACACCCGTGCCTCGATGATTGCGGTCCTGAAGGCGGATTACATCCGTACCGCGCGGGCTAAGGGGCTGCTGCCGAAAGCGGTGATCCTGAAGCACGCGTTTCGCAACGCGCTGGTGCCGGTCATCACCCTCACCACGCTGCTGTTTGGCGAGCTGCTGGGCGGCGCGGTGCTGACCGAGCAGGTCTTCACCATTCCGGGCTTCGGCAAGATGATCGTCGACTCGGTATTTAACCGTGACTACGCGGTGGTGCAGGGCGTGGTGCTGATCGTGGCGATTGGCTTCCTGATGCTCAACCTGCTGGCCGACGTGCTCTACGTCCTTATCAACCCGAAAATGCGAGGTTAACCATGGCGGAACTGACGACGCAAACCGTTACGCCCGCGCTGCCGCGCGCGCAGAACCGGGTGCTGAAGAAATTCCTCGGCAATAAAAGCGCGGTGATTGGCGCGGTGGTGGTGGGCTTCTTTGTGCTGGTGGCGCTGCTGGCGCCGTGGATCGCCCCGTTCGACCCGGTGAAAGCCAACTTCCTGGCGGTGCGCAAAGCGCCGTCGGCGATGTACTGGTTCGGCACCGACGAGCTGGGGCGCGACATTTTATCCCGCATTATCTGGGGGGCCCGTACCTCGCTGATGGCGGGCTGTATGTCGGTCGTTATCGCGGTGGTTATCGGCGTGCCGCTGGGGCTGGTGGCGGGCTACTTCCAGAAGATGTGGGACGGGGTGATCTCGCGCTTTATTGAGGCGCTGCTGGCCTGTCCGTTCCTGATCATGGCGATCGCGCTGGGGGCATTTTTGGGCCCAAGCCTGACCAACGCAATGATCGCCATCGGTCTTTCGGCAATGCCGATTTTCGCCCGCCTGACGCGCGGCCAGGTGATCGCCATTCGCAACGAAGAGTACATCGACGGCGCGCGGGCGATTGGCCTGCCGGACCGCTGGATCATCATTAAATACGTCCTGCCGAACGTGATGTCGCCGATCCTGGTGCAGGCCACGCTGGCGATTGCCTCGGCGATTATCGCCGAAGCCAGCCTGTCGTTTTTAGGGCTGGGACAGCAGCCGCCCAATCCGTCCTGGGGCTCCATGCTCAACACCGCGAAAGGGTTTCTTGAGCAGGCGTCGTGGATGTCCGTTTTCCCCGGCGTGGCGATTTTCCTCGCCGTGCAGGGCTTTAATTTACTCGGCGACGGGCTGCGCGACGCGCTCGATCCTCGCCACGACTAAGGAGTCATGATGACCAAAGCGCTTGATTTTACGTCCGGTTACGATTCTAGACGCCCGCCGATGCTGGGCCATAACGCCGTTGCCACGTCGCAGCCACTGGCGGCGCAGGCAGGCATGAAAATGCTGCAGCTTGGCGGGAATGCCGTGGATGCGGCCATTGCCACCGCGATGGCGCTAACGGTGGTTGAGCCGACCGGCAACGGGATTGGCAGCGACGCCTTTGCCATCGTCTGGGACGGTGAAAAGCTGCACGGCCTCAACGCGTCCGGCCGTTCGCCTGCCAGCTGGCATGCGGATCTGTTTGCCGGTAAAACGGCTGTGCCGGAAATCGGCTGGGACGCGGTGACCGTGCCGGGCGCGGTCTCCGGCTGGGTCGCCCTGGCGGAACGCTTCGGCACGCTGCCGCTGACCACGCTGGCGCAGCCTGCCATAGACTACGCGCGCAACGGTTTCCCGGTCTCCCCGCTGATCGGCCATCTGTGGCAGCGCGGCTATAGCAAGCTGAAAGATCAGCCGGGCTTTAGCGCCTGCTTCGCGCCGGAAGGCCGCGCCCCGCGCGTGGGGGAAATTTTCCGTAACCCGGCGCAGGCGAACTCGCTGGAGCTGATTGCTAAAACTAACGGCGACGCTTTTTACCGCGGCGAGCTGGCGCAGAAAATTGCTGCTTTTGCCAAAGAACACGGTGCGCACCTGACGGCTGAAGATCTGGCAAACCACCGCGTGGACTGGGTAGAGCTGCTGTCGCGCGACTTCGCGGGCGGCTCGGTGCAGGAGCTGCCGCCAAACGGCCAGGGGATCGCCACCCTGATTGCGCTCGGCATTCTGGAGCAGTGCGGTATTGAGAAGCATCACCCGGATTCCGTGCAGTCCCTGCACCTGTCCATCGAGGCGATGAAGCTGGCGCTGGCGGATCTCGACCGCTACGTGGCGGATGAAGAACACATGGCGTTCGCGGCGAAAGAGCTGCTGAGCGACCACTATCTGGAGTCGCGTGCGGCGCTTATCGATCACGATAAGGCCTCAGACTTCGTTTACGGTTCCCCGACGCAGAGCGGCACGGTCTACATCAGCACCGCCGACGCCAGCGGGATGATGGTCTCGTTTATTCAGTCCAACTATATGGGCTTCGGTTCAGGCATCGTGGTGCCGGATACGGGGATCAGCCTGCAAAACCGGGGTTGCGGGTTTGTGCTGGATCCCAATCACCCGAACGCGCTGGCGGGCAGCAAGCGTCCGTTCCACACCATCATTCCGGGCTTTGCGATGGACGGTAACGGCCAGCCGCTGATGTCCTTTGGCGTGATGGGCGGCCCGATGCAGGCGCAGGGGCACATGCAGATGGCGCTGCGCATTATGCTGCACGGACAAAACCCGCAGGCGGCAATCGACGCCCCGCGCTGGCGCGTGGTGCAGGGCAGGGAAGTGATCGTTGAATCGACGTTCGATCGTAATACGATTGCCGCGCTGCGCGAACGCGGGCATCAGATCGTGGTGGAAGATCCGCTTCAGGATTACAACTTCGGCGGGGCGCAGGTGATTTACCGCCTGCCGGAAGGGCACTACGTGGCCGCGACGGAAAGCCGCAAAGACGGGCAGGCGTTGGTGAGCTAAATAACGCCCGGTGGCGCTGCGCTTACCGGGCCTACTCTGTGCTCTTTGTAGGCCGGGTAAGGCGTAGCCGCCACCCGGCTTTTATTCACCCAATGCTAAACGGATCCGCATCCTGCCACGCCGGAAACTTCTCCCGATACTCCTTCAGCGCCGTCAACGACAGCTCAGCATCAATGCGCGTCGCCTGATGCGGCTCGGCGGTGGCAATTATCTCGCCCTGCGGATTCACCACCCGGCTGTCGCCGCGGTAGTGATGTCCGTTGCCGTCCGTTCCCACGCGGTTACAGCCCACCACGTACGCCTGGTTCTCAATCGCGCGCGCCACCAGCAGCGACTGCCAGTGCAGGGAGCGCGGCGCAGGCCAGTTGGCGACATACAGCGCCAGGTCGTAATCGTTGCGGTTGCGCGACCACACCGGGAAGCGCAGGTCGTAGCAAACCAGCGGCAGAATACGCCAGCCGCGCCACTCGAACACCACGCGCTCGTGACCCGCTTCATAGTGATGATGCTCATCCGCCATGCGGAACAGGTGGCGCTTATCGTAAAAGTGCACTTTCCCGTCGGGCTCCACCAGCAGGAAGCGGTTCACCGGCCCGCGCTCCGTTTGCAGGGCGGCGCTACCCGCGATCAGCGCGTTGGTCTGCTGCGCTTTGGCATGCATCCAGGCGACCACCTCATCCTGCGGCATTGACTGTTGTGCCGCTTCCATGGCGAAGCCGGTCGTGAACATCTCCGGCAGGACAATCACATCACGCCCGGTAATCTCTTCCAGTTGACGATCGAAGTGGCGCAGGTTGGCGGGGCCATCCATCCACACTAAAGGTTGCTGCAAAATAGAAATCTTCAGACCAGGCACAATTCAGACTCCTCAAACGACCGCTTTTTGACACTGTAGCACGTCATTACGAGAAAATGTGGCAATAAAAAACCCCGCTCAGGGCGGGGTTTGTCAGAGCGAAACGCGTTACGCCGCTTCAGGCTTGCGGTGCTTCTCCGGCAGCTTTACCGGCTGCGTCGCCAGCTCGTCCGGTTCGAAATCATCCACGTTAATACTGCGCAGACGGCTCTCTTCGGCTTTCACCAGCAGAGCGGCTTCATCTTTATTGATAATGCCACCGGCCAGCGCCTGTTGTGCCAGTTCGTCCAGACGGGTAAACGGCAGGTTTTTGCCCAGCTGTTTACAGATCTTCTGGTGAATCGGATCGGCAGCCATCACGTCCAGCAGCGCCTCTTCCAGCAGACCCACCGGGTTATGCGGCGTCGGCGTCAGATACTGACCACGACCGATACGGGAGCGGGTTGCGCTCGGTACCTGCAGGATCTTCGCCACCTTGTGGTCCAGCTTGTCGGACGGCGCCAGGTGGTGACGACCGGTCGGGAAGATCACCGCGCGCAGAGCGCCCGCCACGAAGCGGTTCGGGAAGTTCGCCAGCAGGTCGTCAATCGCCTGTTCAGCCTGATACATCGCATCCTGAACGCCCCAGTGCACCAGCGGCAGATCCGCTTCCTGACGGCCTTCGTCGTCGTAGCGCTTCAGGACCGCAGAGGCCAGGAAGATCTGGCTCAGCACATCGCCCAGACGAGCAGAGATACGCTCGCGACGCTTCAGGCTGCCGCCCAGCACCGCCATGGAGACGTCAGACAGCAGAGCCAGGTTGGCGCTCAGACGGTTCAGATGCTGGTAATAACGTTTGGTCGCATCGCCGGTCGGCGTCGCGCTGGTAAGACCGCGCGTCAGGCCCAGCCAGAAGCTGCGCACCTTGTTGCTGCCCACGTGACCGATATGCTTGAACAGCAGCTTATCGAAGGCATCCACGTCGTTGTTCTGCGCAGCGGCCATCTCTTCCAGCACGTACGGATGGCAGCGAATTGCGCCCTGACCGAAGATCATCATGCTGCGGGTCAGGATGTTTGCCCCTTCCACGGTGATGGCAATCGGTGCGCCCTGATAGCCGCGCGCCAGGAAGTTGCCTTCGCCGAGCATAATGCCTTTACCGCCTGCGATATCCATCGCGTCAATGATCGACTGCTGCGCGCGGTGGGTACAGTGGTACTTCACAATCGCGGACAGCACGGCCGGTTTTTCGCCCAGCATAATGCCGTAGGTAATCAGAGAAGCAGCGGCATCCATCACGTATGCGTTGCCCGCGATACGCGCCAGCGGCTCTTCGATACCTTCCATCTTGCCGATGGAGATTTTGAACTGACGGCGGATGTGAGCGTAAGCACCAATCCCCATCGCGACCGACTTCAGACCGCCGGTTGAGTTCGACGGCAGGGTAATACCGCGGCCGACCGACAGACATTCCACCAGCATACGCCAGCCCTGGCCGGCCATTTTCGGACCGCCGATGATGTAATCAATCGGCACAAAGATATCCTGACCGCGGGTCGGACCGTTCTGGAACGGCACGTTCAGCGGGAAGTGACGGCGACCAATTTCAACGCCTGGGGTAGAGGTTGGGATCAGCGCACAGGTAATGCCCAGATCTTCATCGCCGCCCAGCAGTTTTTCCGGGTCAGAGAGTTTAAAGGCCAGACCCAGCACGGTGGCGATAGGCGCCAGGGTGATATAACGCTTGTTCCAGGTCAGGCGCATGCCCAGTACCTGCTCGCCCTGCCATTCACCCATGCAGACCACGCCGGTATCCGGGATCGCGCCCGCATCGGAGCCTGCTTCCGGGCTGGTCAGCGCGAAGCAAGGGATTTCCTGACCGCGTGCCAGACGCGGCAGGTAGTGATCTTTCTGCTCTTCGGTACCGTAATGCTGCAGCAGTTCGCCCGGGCCTAAGGAGTTAGGCACGCCAACGGTAATGGCCAGGATCCCGGAAACGCCTGCCAGCTTTTGCAGGACGCGAGCCTGAGCGTAAGCGGAGAATTCCAGACCGCCGTACTCTTTCTTGATGATCATCGCGAAGAAGCGATGTTCTTTCAGATACGCCCACAGCTCTGGCGGCAGGTCGGCCATTTCATGGGTGATGGCAAAGTCGTTTGCCATGCGGCACGCTTCTTCCACCGGGCCGTCAATAAAGGCCTGCTCTTCAGCGGTCAGGCGCGGCTGCGGATAGTTATGCAGCTTTTTCCAGTCCGGGTTGCCCTGGAACAGATCGCCTTCCCACCAGGTGGTACCCGCGTCAATCGCTTCTTTCTCGGTACGCGACATGGGCGGCATCACTTTGCGGAAGCCTTTGAACACCGGCGCAGAGATCATTGATTTACGCATCGGCGCCAGGTTAAACGGCAGAAGAATGATGGCAAGAGGGACTAAAAGCCAGATATTCCAGAGACCTGCGACGCCAAGCGCAGCCGTCCAGGCCAGAAGAATCAGGCTGCTCAGGAATAAACTTACGCGGTGATAGAACAGCACACCGAGCAGTACAACGGTTGCGAGAATGCTCAAAATCATCATAAAGAAATGCTCCCTTGCTTGTAGGAGGTCTGACCACTTGTGATGCTATGGTTGTAGTTGATGTGAATTCCTTTAGCAATGTGTTTACAAAATAATTACAACCTGGTTCACATTGTTCGTGTTTTAGCCGGCACAAAAAATCAAAACGCCGGACGATTCGCATGGCTTTAGCTTCTCGCTTTTCCCGCTATCCGGTACACTCCACTGTGTTATTTCATCAATACTGAAGGATTATCCTCATGTACCAGGATCTTATTCGTAACGAACTGAACGAAGCGGCGGAAACGCTGGCGAACTTTCTGAAAGATGATGCCAATATTCACGCTATTCAGCGCGCAGCGGTCCTGCTGGCCGACAGCTTCAAAGCCGGTGGCAAAGTGCTCTCCTGCGGTAACGGCGGTTCCCACTGTGACGCTATGCACTTCGCAGAAGAGCTGACCGGACGCTATCGCGAAAACCGCCCGGGCTACCCGGCGATTGCGATTTCCGACGTGAGCCACATCTCCTGCGTAGGCAACGACTTCGGTTACGACCACATCTTCTCCCGCTACGTTGAAGCGGTAGGCCGCGAAGGCGACGTGCTGCTGGGGATTTCTACCTCCGGCAACTCCGGCAACGTGATCAAAGCGATCGCCGCCGCGCGTGAAAAAGGGATGAAAGTCATCACCCTGACCGGTAAAGATGGCGGTAAGATGGACGGTACAGCGGATGTCGAAATTCGCGTTCCGCACTTCGGTTATGCTGACCGTATTCAGGAAATTCACATCAAAGTGATCCACATCCTGATCCAGCTGATCGAAAAAGAGATGGTTAAGTAAGACTTCGCTGGGGGCACTCTTGCCCCCGCTGTTGTGGAGGTGACGTATGTGCGAACTGCTCGGGATGAGCGCCAATGTGCCAACCGATATCTGCTTTAGTTTCACCGGGCTGGTTCAGCGCGGTGGAGGAACCGGGCCGCATAAAGACGGCTGGGGCATCACCTTCTACGAAGGCAAAGGGTGTCGCACGTTCAAAGATCCACAGCCCAGCTTTAACTCACCGATTGCCAAACTGGTGCAGGACTACCCCATCAAGTCCCGCTCGGTGATCGCCCACATCCGGCAGGCAAACCGCGGCGAAGTGGCGCTGGAAAATACCCATCCGTTTACCCGCGAGCTGTGGGGCCGTAACTGGACATACGCGCACAACGGGCAACTCACGGGCTATAAGTCGCTGGAGACGGGCAATTTCCGCCCGGTCGGCGAAACGGACAGTGAAAAAGCCTTCTGCTGGCTGCTGCACAAGCTGACGGAGCGCTATCCCCGCACGCCCGGCAACATGGCCGCCGTATTCAAATACATCGCGACGCTGGCGTCAGAACTGCGTGAAAAAGGCGTGTTCAACATGCTGCTCTCTGACGGGCGCTACGTGATGGCGTTCTGCTCGACGAATCTGTTCTGGATCACCCGCCGCGCACCGTTTGGCGTTGCGACGCTGCTGGATCAGGATGTGGAAATAGACTTTCAGAAGGAGACCACACCGAACGATGTGGTCACTGTTATCGCAACGCAGCCGCTGACGGGCAACGAAACCTGGCAAAAGATTATGCCAGGCGAGTGGGTGCTATTTTGTCTCGGGGACCGTGTAATTTGACGCCAGCTGCGGGTGGACGACTTCGTGGCTCAGCGGTTTGCTGACCACGTAACGGCCATCGACGATAGAGACCACCGGTGGCTTGTGGGTCTGCTCAAAGTAGTCGTAACCTGGCTTCAGCTGTTTCCAGAAATCCGCGTAGTATGAGTACTTGTGACGCGCCATGTTGGCGTCCGTCATGCGGAACGGATAGATGCTGACCTGTACGTTAGGCTGCCCAAAGACCAGTGCGCCCGTCACGAACTGGAAAATCTCATCAATGCCGGAGTCGGTCATCGCATAACAGCCGATAGACACGCAGGCACCGTGGATCATCAGATATTTACCTTCATAACCGTGTGCACGGTCATAGGCATTCGGGAAGCCGATGTTAATGGCTTTATAGAAGCGGCTGTCAGGCTTGAGCTGGCTGCGCTGAACGTTGTAGAACCCTTCCGGACTTTTGAAATCGCCCTGGCGTTGTTTTGGCCCCAGCCCGCCGGAGTAGTTACAAATTTTGTAACTATCAAGCAGCTGATATGTCTCGCCCATTTTCACAAACAGATCGAGAGTGCGTTCTTCCTTGAAGATTTGAATATAAACCGGCGATCCCATTAACTGCTGTTTATATTCCTTGCTGACCGGCGTCGTTGAGCTATTACTGCTGAGCAGTCCGGCAAACGACATGCACGGAATCAGAAGCATCGCAATGAACAATGCGATTTTACGCATACTACTAGTTCCTTGATAAAACCATGACCAACTTGCCAGGACGGCAAAAGAGACCCGAAATCAGATTATTCTGTTAGGAGCGCTCACATTAGCACCGCTATAGATTTTCGCAAGAGCCGGGCGGTGAGTTTACAAATTAGTTTTACTTTATAAACCATCAAAATTGCGATGGCTCCAGGAACTTTGCGCATTAGCTCGCAATTTGGCGCGCGCGACGGCGGATTCTCTGCCCGCGAGGAGGTGAAAATGTTACACTTTGCGCCCACTGGATTGTTGTTCATGGAAACCTGCTAACCACATGTTTAAAATCAAAAAAGGACTTAATCTGCCGATTGCAGGCGTGCCAGCGCAGCACGTTTCGACAGGCGCAATCGTCCGTCATGTCGCCATTTTGGGCGACGACTACCTGGGAATGCGTCCTTCAATGCTGGTACAGGAGGGCGATCGCGTTATCAAAGGACAGGCGCTCTTCGAGGACAAAAAAAATCCCGGCGTGATGTTCACGGCACCCGCGAGCGGCACCGTTGTGGCGATCAACCGCGGCGAACGGCGCGTTCTACAATCCGTGGTTATCCGCATCGAAGGCGATGAACAGCGTGAATTTGCCCATTACGACGCCGCAGAGCTCGCGTCGCTGAACCGCGACGCCGTTCAGGCTCAACTGCTGTCGTCCGGTTTATGGACCGCGCTTCGTACACGTCCCTTCAGCAAATCTCCTGTTCCGGGCACGGAACCGGCCGCGGTTTTCGTCACGGCAATCGACACCAACCCGCTTAGCGTGGACCCGCAGCCGGTTATCCTGGCACAGCGAAAAGCCTTCGATGCCGGGCTGACCGTTTTAACCCGCCTCACGTCCGGGAAAGTCCACGTTTGCCAGGCCGGCGGCGGCAAGCTCGGCGGGCATCCGCAGGGGCAGGTCACGTTTAATGAGTTTGCTGGTCCACATCCGGCAGGTCTGGTCGGGACGCACATCCATTTCCTTGAGCCAGTAAGCCTGACGAAGCGGGTCTGGCATCTTAATTATCAGGACGTCATCGCCATCGGTAAGCTTTTTACTACGGGTGAACTCAGCGCTGAACGGATCGTCGCCATCGGCGGACCGCAGGCCGCAAACCCGCGCCTGGTAAAAACGCTGCTGGGCGCAGACATCACGGAACTGCTGATGGGGGAAACGAAAGAGGGGGAAAACCGCCTGATTTCCGGTTCGGTCCTCAGCGGGCGCCATGCTGTTAATGCGCACGCGTACCTTGGGCGTTTCCATTTGCAGGTGAGCATTGTGCAGGAGGGACGTGAGAAAGAGCTGTTCGGCTGGGTTCTGCCCGGTGCGGAAAAATACTCCGTCACCCGGACTACGCTGGGCCATTTCCTGCGTAATAAGCTGTTTAGCTTCTCGACCAGCACGCACGGTGGCGAGCGCGCCATGGTCCCGATTGGCAACTACGAGCGCGTCATGCCGCTGGATATTCTACCCACCGTGCTGTTGCGTGATCTCCTTGCTGGCGATACCGACGGCGCGCAGGCGCTGGGCTGTCTTGAGCTTGACGAAGAAGATCTGGCGCTCTGTACCTATGTCTGTGCGGGAAAATACGAATATGGACCGGTATTGCGCGAGGTGTTAACCCGCATTGAGCAGGAAGGATAACCGATGGGCTTAAAACACCTCTTTGAAAAAATTGAGCCGCACTTTACCGAAGGGAAGCTCAAAAAATACTACCCGCTGTATGAAGCAACGGCGACCATTTTCTACACGCCGGGGCTGGTGACGAAAGGGGCGGCGCACGTGCGCGACGCCATCGACCTGAAACGCATGATGATCCTGGTGTGGTTTGCGGTCTTCCCGGCGATGTTCTGGGGCATGTACAACGTTGGCTTGCAGACCATTCCGGCGCTGCACCACATGTACGATGCCCAGCAGCTGGCGCAGGTGATCCAGTCTGACTGGCACTACCGTCTGGCGCAGTCGCTAGGGGTAAGCTTTGCCGCAGACGCGGGCTGGCTGAGCATGATGACGCTGGGCGCGGTTTTCTTCCTGCCGATTTACATCACGGTCTTTATCGTGGGCGGCTTCTGGGAAGTGCTGTTTGCCATCATCCGTAAACATGAGATCAACGAAGGCTTCTTCGTGACCTCTATTCTGTTTGCCCTGATTGTTCCCCCGACGCTGCCGCTCTGGCAGGCGGCGCTTGGCATCAGTTTCGGCGTGGTGATTGCCAAAGAGATCTTCGGCGGCACCGGGCGGAACTTCCTTAACCCGGCGCTGGCGGGACGTGCCTTCCTGTTCTTTGCTTACCCGGCGCAGATCTCCGGGGACCTGGTGTGGACGGCAGCCGACGGTTTCTCCGGCGCGACGCCGCTTTCACAGTGGGCGGCACACGGCGGCGAAACGCTGGTTAACAACGCGACGGGTCTGCCTGTGACCTGGTTTGATGCCTTTATTGGCAACATTCCGGGCTCCATTGGGGAAGTCTCTACGCTGATGATTTTGCTTGGCGGTGCGATCATTCTTTTTGGTCGTGTGGCCTCCTGGCGGATTGTTGCGGGCGTGATGATCGGCATGGTGCTGACCGCCACCTTGTTCAACGTTATCGGTTCGACCACCAACCCGATGTTCTCGATGCCGTGGTACTGGCATCTGGTGCTGGGTGGCTTCGCGTTCGGCATGATGTTCATGGCGACGGACCCCGTCTCGGCCTCGTTTACTGACAAAGGTAAATGGAGCTATGGCGTGCTCATTGGCGCGATGTGCGTCCTGATTCGCGTGGTCAACCCGGCGTATCCGGAAGGGATGATGTTGGCCATTCTGTTTGCCAACCTGTTTGCGCCGCTCTTCGATTACCTGGTGGTGCGGGCCAATATCAAACGGAGGAAGGCGCGTGGCTGAGGTTAAAAATAACGACAGCATCAGCAAAACGCTGCTGGTGGTGCTGGTGCTCTGTCTGGTCTGTTCCATCGTCGTCGCTGGTTCTGCCGTGGGGTTAAAACCCCGGCAGCAGGAGCAACGCGCGCTGGATAAACAGCGCAACATCCTGGCCGTGGCCGGGCTGATGCAGGAAGGAATGAGCGCAGACGACGTTTCGGCCGTCTTTGCTGAACGTATTTCGGCGCGCCTGGTGGATTTAAAAACGGGTGAACTGCTGGATAAAGACCCGGCAACATTCAACCAGGCGCTGGCGCTGAAAGATCCGCAGATGAGCTTGACGCTGGAGGCATCGCAAGATCCCGCCGGGATTAAGCGTCGCAGCAACCTGGCCGAAATCTATCTGGTTCGCGATCCCCAAAAACGCATTCAGGAAATGGTACTGCCTGTTTACGGTAACGGACTGTGGTCAATGATGTACGCCTTTGTGGCACTGGATACGGATGGCCGCACGGTCAAAGGCATTACGTATTACGACCAGGGCGAAACGCCGGGGTTGGGTGGCGAAGTTGAGAACCCTAACTGGCGGGCACAGTTTGTCGGCAAGAAAGTGCTCGACGATAACGGTCTGCCTGCGCTGAAGGTGATGAAAGGGGCGGCACGTCCCGGTGACGACTATGCCGTAGACGGGCTCTCCGGCGCCACGCTCACCTCAAAAGGCGTGCAGCACAGTTTTGATTTCTGGATGGGCGAGCTGGGCTTTGGTCCCTTCCTGAAAAACGTACGTGAAGGAGCGCTGAACAATGGCTGATGCCGGTGAACTGAAAGAAGTCAAAAAGGTGCTCATTGGCCCACTGCTCGCCAATAACCCGATCACGCTGCAGGTGCTGGGCGTCTGTTCGGCCCTGGCGGTGACGACCAAGCTGGAAACGGCGGTGGTAATGACGCTGGCGGTAACGCTGGTCACGGCGTTCTCCAGCATGTTTATCTCGATGATCCGCCACCACATTCCCAACAGCGTGAGGATCATCGTGCAGATGGCGATCATCGCCTCGCTGGTGATCGTGGTCGATCAGCTGCTGCGCGCCTTCGCCTATGAAACCTCCAAACAGCTCTCGGTGTTTGTTGGGCTGATTATCACCAACTGTATCGTGATGGGGCGTGCGGAAGCGTACGCCATGAAAATGCCGCCGCTGGCGAGCTTTATGGACGGTATCGGCAACGGCCTGGGCTACGGCGCGATCCTGCTGACCGTGGGGTTCCTGCGAGAGCTGATTGGCAGCGGCAAGCTGTTTGGCATTACGGTGCTGGACACGGTGCAGAACGGCGGCTGGTATCTGCCAAACGGCCTGTTCCTGCTGGCCCCTAGCGCATTTTTCATTATCGGTTTGTTGATCTGGCTGATTCGTACGTTGAGACCAGAACAGCAGGAAAAGGAGTAACCGACGATGGCTCATTACCTGAGTTTGTTTGTGCGCGCGGTGTTTGTTGAAAACATGGCGCTCGCGTTTTTCCTCGGCATGTGTACGTTCCTTGCCGTGTCTAAAAAGGTCTCCACGGCATTTGGCCTGGGCGTGGCGGTTACCGTGGTGCTCGGCTTGTCTGTACCGATTAACAATCTGGTGTACAACTTTGTGCTGCGGGACGGCGCGCTGGTGGAAGGGGTTGATCTCAGCTTCCTGAACTTCATTACCTTTATCGGGGTGATCGCGGCGCTGGTGCAAATACTCGAGATGATCCTCGATAAGTATTTCCCGTCGCTGTACAACGCGCTGGGGATCTTCCTGCCGCTGATCGCGGTGAACTGCGCCATCTTTGGCGGCGTCTCGTTTATGGTTCAGCGTGATTACAACTTCAGTGAATCCGTGGTGTACGGTTTTGGTTCCGGTATCGGCTGGATGCTGGCGATTGTCACCATGGCGGGGATCCGCGAGAAAATGAAATATGCCAACGTGCCTGCGGGTCTGCGTGGCTTAGGGATCACCTTTATCACCACCGGGCTGATGGCGCTGGGCTTTATGTCCTTCTCCGGTGTGCAGCTATAAGGGCTAACAGATGGAAATAATTCTTGGCGTGGTGATGTTCACGCTGATTGTACTGGTGCTGTCGGGGCTGATTCTGGCCGCACGCGCGAAGCTGGTGAATTCCGGCGACGTGGTGATTGATATTAACGACGACCCGCAGAACCAGATCCGCACGCCAGCGGGGGACAAGCTGCTCAACACGCTATCCGGTAACGGCATTTTTGTATCCTCGGCCTGCGGCGGCGGCGGCTCCTGCGGGCAGTGCCGCGTGACGATAAAAGAGGGCGGTGGCGATATCCTTCCCACCGAGCTGGCGCACATCACGAAACGTGAGGCAAAAGAGGGCTGCCGTCTGGCCTGTCAGGTTGCCGTGCGCCAGAACATGAAGATTGAGCTGCCGGAAGAGATCTTCGGCGTTAAAAAATGGGAATGCGAGGTTATCTCTAATGATAACAAAGCCACCTTTATTAAAGAGCTGAAGCTGCGAGTGCCGGAAGGGGAAGATGTTCCGTTCCGCGCCGGGGGATACATTCAGATTGAGTGTCCTGAGCATACCGTGGCCTATGCGGACTTCGACGTGCCGGATGAATACCGCGCCGACTGGGACAAATTCAATCTCTTCCGCTTTGTCTCTGAGGTAAAAGAGCCGACGCTGCGCGCCTACTCGATGGCCAACTACCCGGAAGAGAAGGGCATTATCATGCTCAACGTGCGTATCGCCACGCCGCCACCGAATGTGCCGGACGCGCCGCCGGGCGTGATGTCGTCATACATCTGGTCTCTGAAGCCGGGAGATAAGGTGACCATCTCCGGCCCGTTCGGGGAGTTCTTCGCGAAAGATACCGACGCGGAAATGGTCTTTATCGGCGGCGGTGCCGGTATGGCCCCGATGCGCTCGCACATCTTTGACCAGCTCAAGCGGCTGGGGAGCCAGCGTAAGATCAGCTTCTGGTACGGGGCGCGCTCGCTGCGCGAGATGTTCTATGATGATGAGTTTGAACAGCTGGCGCGTGAAAACCCGAATTTTAGCTTCCACGTTGCGCTTTCCGATCCGCAGCCGGAAGATAACTGGACGGGCTATACGGGGTTCATCCACAACGTGCTGTATGAAAACTACCTCAAGCAGCACCCGGCCCCCGAGGACTGCGAGTTCTATATGTGTGGTCCGCCGATGATGAACGCCGCCGTGATTAAGATGCTAAAAGATCTCGGTGTTGAAGATGAGAACATCATGCTCGATGACTTTGGAGGCTGATGATGCTGACGTTTCTGGCAACCTTTGTGGTTTTTGTGCTTGTCATCTTCGGCATGTCGTTAGGCTGGATCGTTAAGCGGAAAAGCATTCAGGGCAGCTGCGGCGGTATTTCCTCCATTGGGATGGAAAAGGTCTGCGACTGCCCGGAGCCGTGCGATGCGCGGAAAAAAAGAATGGCCCGCGAGCAGCAGCGCATTATTTAGTCGTGTAGGTCGGGTAAGGCGAAGCCGCCACCCGACAATTCCCACGCACACTTCTCAACCCTTATTTATTTACTGTATACTTATCCAGTGATGAGTGAGGGCTTACTATGCGCAAAATAATCCATGTCGATATGGACTGCTTTTTTGCCGCAGTGGAGATGCGTGACAACCCGGCGCTGCGGGATATTCCCATCGCCATTGGCGGCAGCCGCGTTCAGCGTGGTGTCATCAGCACCGCCAACTATCCTGCGCGCAAATTTGGCGTGCGCAGCGCGATGCCGACGGCGATGGCCTTAAAGCTTTGCCCTCATCTCACGCTTCTGCCCGGCCGGTTTGAAGCCTATAAAGAGGCTTCCCTTCATATTCGGGAAATCTTCTCCCGCTATACCTCTCTGATAGAGCCGCTGTCGCTGGACGAAGCCTATCTGGATGTCACCGACAGCGTGCACTGCCACGGCTCCGCCACGCTGATGGCTCAGGAGATCCGCCAGACGATTTTCAACGAGCTGAATCTGACGGCGTCTGCGGGCGTCGCGCCCGTTAAATTCCTCGCCAAAATTGCCTCCGATTTAAATAAGCCCAACGGCCAGTACGTCATCACGCCGGAAGAGGTGCCTGCGTTTTTGAAAACACTGCCGCTCGGCAAAATCCCCGGAGTAGGAAAAGTTTCTGCCGCAAAGCTGGAAAGCATGGGGTTACGGACCTGCGAAGACGTGCAGCGAAGCGATCTCGCCATGCTGCTTAAGCGCTTCGGGAAGTTTGGCCGCGTGCTGTGGGAGCGCAGCCAGGGGATTGACGATCGCGATGTGAACAGCGAACGGCTACGTAAATCCGTCGGCGTTGAGCGCACTCTCATTGAAGATATTCATGACTGGTCCGAATGCGAAACCATTATCACGGAACAGCTTTACCCTGAGCTGGAACGACGCTTAAGCAAGGTGAAGCCTGACCTGCTGATTGCCCGTCAGGGTATCAAATTAAAATTCAACGACTTCCAGCAGACCACTCAGGAACACGTCTGGCCGCGTCTGAATAAAGACGATCTTATCGCGACGGCGAAAAAGGCATGGGAAGAGCGCCGGGGCGGGCGAGGGGTGAGGCTGGTGGGATTGCACGTCACGCTGCTGGATCCGCAGTTAGAGCGACAGCTGGTATTAGGGCTGTAGAGTGCTTTAATCGTAGGCCCGGTAAGCGAAGCGCCACCGGGCATCAAACGGCTAATTACTTAACGGGGATCGCTTTCAGCAGTTCAGTCAGCAGCGTCCAGTAGTGACCGACGCTTTCGATATGAACCTGCTCATCCGGCGAGTGCGGACCGGTAATGGTTGGCCCGATGGACACCATATCCATATCCGGATACGGTTTCTTGAACAGACCACATTCCAGACCGGCGTGGATCACCTGGATGTTCGGGGTGCTGTTGAACAGACGCTGATAGGTTTCACGCACCAGCGCCATCACCGGAGAACTTGCATCCGGCTGCCAGCCCGGGTAGCTGCCTTTTGCAGACGTTTTCGCGCCCGCCAGCGTGCCCAGAGATTCCAGCATGCTCACCACGTACTCTTTACCGCTGTCGATCAGGGAACGGATCAGGCAGATGATTTCCGCGCTGTCGTCGCTCATGGTCACCACGCCCACGTTCAGTGAGGTTTCCACCACGCCTTTCGCCACGTCAGAGTTGCGGATCACGCCGTTTGGCGTCGCGTTCAGCAGCTGAACGAAGGTGTCACGAGACTGCGCGGTCAGCGCGGCTTTATCCGTGGATACGGATTCCAGCACCACGGTCAGGTTTTTCTCTTTCGCCGACAGTTCGTTTTTCAGAATATCCAGGTATACGCTGGAGAGTTTTTTCAGCTCGTCCGCTTTTGCCGCCGGTACTGCCACGGTAGTGAACGCTTCGCGCGGGATCGCGTTGCGCAGGGTACCGCCGTTGAAGTCTACCAGACGCAGATCCAGCTCGGCCGCATGGCCTGCCAGGAAGCGCGCCAGCAGCTTGTTGGCGTTACCCAGACCCAGGTGAATATCGCCGCCGGAGTGGCCGCCTTTCAGCCCTTTCAGCGTCAGCTTGAAGGTCTGGAAGCCTGCAGGGATCGCTTCGCGCGACAGCGGCAGGGTAGAGATGAAATCAATCCCGCCCGCGCAGCCCATGTAGATCTCGCCTTCTTCTTCAGAGTCGGTGTTGATCAGGATGTCCGCCTGCAGCCAGTTCGCCTGCAGACCGAACGCGCCGTCCATGCCCGCTTCTTCGGTCATGGTCAGCAGCACTTCCAGCGGACCGTGCTCAACGCTGTCGTCGGCCAGCACGGCCAGCGCAGAGGCCATACCGATGCCGTTATCCGCGCCCAGCGTGGTGCCGCGTGCTTTCACCCAGTCGCCGTCGATGTACGGTTGAATCGGGTCTTTGGTGAAGTCGTGAACGGTGTCGTTGTTCTTCTGTGGCACCATGTCCAGGTGCGCCTGCAGCACAACCGGTTTGCGGTTTTCCATGCCTGCGGTAGCCGATTTGCGGATCAGAATGTTGCCAGCCTGGTCACGTTCAGCATGCAGACCTTTTTCCTTCGCCCAGCCCATAATATGTTCGGCAAGCTGTTCTTCATGGTAGGAAGGGTGTGGAATGGAGCAGATTTTCGCAAAAATATCCCACAGCGGCTGCGGAGATAATTGAGACAGTTCAGACACGATAAGTCTCCTTGTCGAGGCGCTGCAAACAGGGTTGCAGGTCACAGGGTTAGCAGGTTAATAGTTACCACAAGTCAGGCTTGCGAGATGAAACTGAGAATACCACTTTCTCTGCTGGCTGGTAGCATAAAGCATGTAAAAACTCAGGCAGAGGGCGCTAAACACTGGTTTTTAGTGCGTCAGATCTCTATAATCTCGCGCAACCTATTTCCCCCTCGAACACTTTTTAAGCCGTATAAAAACAGGCTGGGACACTTCACATGAGCGAAAAATACGTCGTCACCTGGGACATGTTGCAGATTCACGCACGCAAACTGGCTGCGCGTCTGATGCCTTCCGAACAGTGGAAAGGCATTATTGCCGTCAGCCGTGGCGGTCTGGTACCGGGGGCGCTGCTGGCACGTGAGCTGGGTATTCGTCATGTCGATACCGTTTGCATCTCCAGCTATGACCATGACAACCAGCGTGAGCTGACCGTGCTGAAACGTGCGGAAGGCGACGGTGAAGGCTTCATCGTTATTGATGACCTGGTAGATACCGGCGGTACTGCGGTCGCTATCCGCGAAATGTATCCGAAAGCACATTTCGTCACTATCTTCGCGAAACCTGCTGGCCGCCCGCTGGTTGACGATTACGTGATTGATATCCCGCAGGATACCTGGATTGAACAGCCATGGGATATGGGCGTGGTCTTCGTACCGCCTATTTCAGGCCGTTAATACCAGTACGTAACTTTACACGCCCGGCTATGTCGGGCGTTGTTCTTTTTGGCCTGCCACGCGTTACAATAGTCTTCATATGACGTATTCATGGAGGCAACGCAATGACGCAGGCGAATCTCACCGAGACTCTCTTCAAACCCCGTTTCAAACACCCTGAAACGTCGACGCTGGTGCGTCGCTTTAATCCGGGGACCCAGCCTGCCGTCCAGTCTGCGTTAGACGGCAAAAACGTGCCTCACTGGTATCGCATGATTAACCGCCTGATGTGGATCTGGCGCGGTATTGACCCCCGTGAAATTCTTGATGTGCAGGCACGTATCGTGATGAGCGAATCTGAACGGACCGACAGCGAGCTTTACGATACGGTGGTGGGCTACCGTGGCGGCAACTGGATCTATGAGTGGTCGAAACAGGCGATGCTCTGGCAGCAAAAAGCCAGTCAGGAAGAGGACGCCACGCGCAGCGGCAAGCACTGGCTGCATGCGGCCAATCTCTACGCCATTGCCGCGTATCCACATCTGAAAGGTGATGAGCTGGCGGAGCAGGCCCAGGCGCTGGCGAACCGTGCTTATGAAGAGGCGGCGCAGCGTTTGCCGGGCCAAATGCGCGAGCTTGAGTTCAGCATTCCAGGTGGCGCACCCGTCACCGGGTTCCTGCATATGCCGGAAGGCGACGGCCCGTTCCCGACCGTACTGATGTGCGGTGGGCTGGATTCCCTGCAAATCGATTATTACAGCCTCTTTGAGCGCTATTTCGCACCAAAAGGGATCGCGATGCTGACGCTTGATATGCCCTCAATCGGTTTCTCATCCAAATGGAAACTGACGCAGGATTCGAGCCTGCTGCACCAGCATGCACTAAAAGCGCTGGAGAACATTCCGTGGGTTGACCACACCCGCGTGGCGGCATTCGGCTTCCGTTTTGGCGCGAACGTCGCGGTGCGTCTGGCCTACCTTGAATCGTCTCGTCTGAAAGCCGTCGCCTGCCTTGGTCCGGTCGTTCACGCCCTGCTCAGCGATCCTGCACGTCAGGGGAGCGTACCTGAAATGTACCTTGATGTGCTGGCCAGCCGTCTTGGCATGCATGATGCATCAGACGAAGCGCTGCGTATTGAACTCAATCGCTACTCGTTAAAAACGCAAGGGTTGCTGGGACGTCGCTGCCCAACGCCGATGCTGTCAGGATTCTGGAAAAACGATCCGTTCAGTCCGGAAGAAGAGTCGCGCTTAATCACGTCGTCATCTGCGGATGGCAAATTGCTTGAAGTGCCGTTCAGCCCGGTCTATCAGAATTTCGACAAAGCGCTGAAAGAGATTACGCGCTGGATCGCTCAGAGATTGTGTTAATAGATTGCTAAATTTCGCTGGTTTGGTAAAACAGTGGCTTCACAAAAGGAGATCGCAATGACGTTACCGAGTGGACACCCGAAAAGTAGACTGATTAAGAAGTTTATGGCTCTCGGCCCGTATATTCGAGAAGAGCAGTGTGAAGAGAATCGCTTTTTTTTCGACTGCCTGGCTGTATGCGTCAACGTGAAGCCTGCACCCGAAAAACGTGAATTCTGGGGCTGGTGGATGGAAATGGAAGCAGAGGAAAAACGTTTTACGTATAGCTACCAGTTTGGCCTGTTTAATAAAGACGGCAACTGGCAGGCCACCTCTATTAAAGATCAGGAAGTGATTGACCGCCTGGAATATACGCTAAAAGAGTTCCACGATAAGGCTCGCGCGCTGCTGGCTACTCTGGATCTCAAGTTCGAACCCGCGGATGACTTTTCCAGCGAAGCGGTGAAGCTGACTGCCTGATTGTGTCACAGCGCCGGGTGGCGGCTTCGCCTTACCCGGCCTACAAAAACTGATGGTTTTCTCCCTCTCCCTGCGGGAGAGGGCCGGGGTGAGGGCACCAGACCGCATTAATCCCCGACAAAAAAAACCGGCATCAAGCCGGTTTTTTTATTCCGCATCATCAGAACTGGTAGGTCATACCCACGGCAACGATGTCATCGCTGCTTACGCCCAGTTTATTTTTGTCGTCAATCTGGTTGATTTTATAATCAACAAAGGTGGACATATTTTTGTTGAAGTAATAGGTCGCGCCAACGTCAATATATTTCACCAGATCTTCGTCACCAATACCTTCGATATCTTTGCCTTTAGACTGGACATAACCCAGGGACGGGCGCAGACCAAAGTCGAACTGATATTGTGCGACAACTTCAAAGTTCTGCGCTTTATTTGCAAACCCGCCGGAAATTGGCGTCATATTGCGGGTTTCAGAATACATTGCGGCCAGATAAATATCGTTTGCATCATATTTCAGACCGGTTGCCCAGGCTTCTGCTTTCTGACCCTGGCCACGCGCCAGCAGGTTCTGAGCATTGGTGCGGTCAGAGTTGGTGTAAGCGCCGCTGACGGCGAAATCACTGCCGCCGAAGTCATAGGTCAGAGAGGTACCAAAACCGTCACCGTTCTGTTTCTTGGCGTCACGGTTTTCGTTTTTCCCTTGGTACTGCAGCGTCATGTCCAGACCGTCAACCGCGCCGAAGAAGTCGGTGTTGCGGTAGGTCGCAAGGCCAGTAGCACGCTTGGTCATGAAGTTATCGGTCTGCGCGGAAGAGTCGCCGCCGAATTCAGGGAACATATCGGTCCATGCTTCGACGTCATACAGGGCACCCAGGTTACGACCGTAATCCAGTGAACCAAAGTTTTTCAGCTTCAGACCAGCGAACGCCAGACGCGTCTTCTGAGAGGAGTCGCTCTCAGCTTTGTTACCTGCAAATTCAGATTCCCAACGGCCATAGCCCGTCAGCTGATCGTTAATCTGAGTTTCGCCTTTAAAACCGAAACGAACGTAAGTCTGATCGCCATCTTTGGTAGCATCATCACTGATGTAGTGCATGGCTTTCACTTTGCCGTACACGTCCAGTTTATTACCATCTTTATTATAAACTTCAGCTGCGTGAACGGATGCAGAAGCCACTACGCCCATAACCATTAATGCCAGAGTGCTCTTTTTCATTTTCGATCCTGTCTTATAAACGCGCTAAAAAATTCGCTGGACGATAAGCTCATGCTTAAGTCCCGTGAAAAAACAGGAAGGGTTTTATCGTTCTGGAGTGAAACTTTTATGACAAACTAAGAATAATTTTAAAAAACTGTGATTTATTATTTCGGTAATAAAAGTGTCAAACTTTCCCGCTAGGCTTCCTGATCCCGCGCAACAAAGTGTTTCGCGATGTGCTAAGGCAGTTGGCAACGGGGCTGACTCCTGTTAAAACGTTCGTTCGACATTACTTTCCCTTATCGTTGAACGGCAGAGAATCATGAGTGACAGCCAGACGCTGGTGGTAAAACTCGGTACCAGTGTTTTAACAGGCGGATCGCGCCGCCTAAATCGCGCCCACATTGTTGAGCTTGTACGTCAGTGCGCTCAGCTACATGCCGCAGGGCATCGCATTGTGATTGTGACATCCGGGGCGATTGCCGCCGGGCGTGAACACCTGGGTTACCCCGAACTCCCCGCGACGATCGCTTCCAAACAGCTGCTGGCCGCCGTGGGGCAAAGCCGACTCATTCAACTCTGGGAACAACTGTTCTCCATCTATGGCATCCACGTCGGGCAGATGCTGCTGACGCGTGCGGATATGGAAGACAGAGAGCGCTTCCTGAACGCCCGAGATACCCTGCGCGCGCTGCTGGACAACAATATTGTTCCGGTTATTAATGAGAACGATGCCGTTGCTACCGCTGAAATCAAAGTGGGTGATAACGATAACCTCTCGGCGCTGGCCGCGATTCTGGCCGGTGCCGATAAATTACTCCTTCTGACCGATCAGCAGGGGCTGTTCACCGCCGATCCGCGCTCCAATCCGGAAGCCGAGCTGATTACCGACGTTCACGGTATCGACGATGCGCTGCGCGCCATCGCCGGTGACAGCGTTTCAGGTCTCGGAACGGGCGGTATGGGGACCAAGCTGCAGGCCGCTGACGTCGCATGCCGCGCCGGTATCGACACCATCATTGCGGCGGGCAGCCGCCCAGGCGTGATTGGTGACGTGATGGAAGGCATCTCCGTCGGTACCCGCTTCCACGCCCAGGAATCTCCGCTGGAAAACCGCAAGCGCTGGATATTTGGCGCGCCTCCTGCTGGCGAACTCGTCGTCGATGAAGGGGCAACCGCCGCGATTCTGGAACGAGGAAGTTCATTACTTCCTAAAGGAATTAAAAGCGTGACAGGCAACTTCTCCCGTGGTGAAGTGATCCGTATCCGTAACCTCGAAGGCCGCGACATCGCCCACGGCGTAAGCCGTTATAACAGCGATGCCCTGCGTCGCATCGCGGGTCACCACTCGCAGCAGATCGACGCCATTCTGGGCTATGAATATGGTCCGGTTGCCGTGCATCGCGATGACATGATTATTCGTTAAGGAGCCAGAACATGCTGGAACAAATGGGCGCAGCCGCGAAGGCCGCCTCTTACAAACTGGCGCTCCTTTCCAGCCGCGAGAAAAACCGCGTGCTGGAAAAAATCGCTGATTATCTGGAATCACAGTCCCAGGAGATTTTGCTCGCCAACGAGCAGGATTTACTGGAAGCGCGTCGAAACGGTTTGAGCGAAGCGATGCTCGACCGTCTGGCGCTGAATCCGGCACGCCTGAAAGGCATCGCCGACGATGTGCGTCAGGTCTGCAATCTGGCTGACCCGGTAGGGCAGGTCATCGACGGCGGGCTGCTCGACAGCGGTTTACGCCTGGAGCGCCGCCGCGTGCCGCTCGGCGTTATCGGCGTCATTTATGAAGCTCGTCCAAACGTGACGGTGGATGTCGCCTCCCTGTGCCTGAAAACCGGTAACGCCGCTATTCTGCGCGGCGGGAAAGAGACATGGCGCACCAACGCCGCGACGGTGAAAGTCATTCAGCAGGCGCTGGAAGAGTGTGGCTTACCGGCGGGTGCCGTACAGGCTATCGAGAGCCCAGACCGCGCGCTGGTCAACGAAATGCTGCGCATGGACAAATACATCGACATGCTGATCCCACGCGGCGGCGCGGGCCTGCACAAGCTGTGCCGCGAGCAGTCGACGATTCCGGTGATCACCGGCGGTATCGGCGTGTGCCATATCGTGGTCGACGACAGCGCTGAGATTGAACCGGCGCTGAAGATTATCGTTAACGCGAAAACCCAGCGTCCAAGCACCTGTAACACCGTAGAAACGCTGCTGGTGCATCAGGATATTGCGAACACCTTCCTGCCAGCCCTGAGCAAACAGATGTCAGAGAGCGGCGTGACGCTGCATGCTGACGCCAGTGCGCTCGCACTGCTGAAGGATGGCCCGGCTAACGTTGTTCCAGTAAAAGCGGAGCAGTACGACGATGAGTTCCTGTCACTGGATCTGAACGTGAAAATCGTTACCGATCTCGACGACGCGATTGCGCACATTCGTGAACACGGCACGCAGCATTCTGACGCGATCCTGACGCGCACCCTGCGCAATGCCGATCGCTTTGTGAACGAGGTGGATTCCTCTGCGGTCTATGTGAATGCCTCCACGCGCTTCACCGACGGCGGCCAGTTCGGCCTCGGCGCTGAGGTGGCGGTCAGCACGCAGAAACTGCACGCGCGCGGTCCGATGGGGCTGGAAGCGCTGACCACGTACAAGTGGATCGGCTTCGGTGACGATACGATTCGTGCGTAAATAATCACGGGTGATGCAAAAGTAGCCGTTTGATTCAAAAGGGCATTGACGCATCACCCGGATAGATCTAACCTTTTGCCCCGTGGTTACACTCGTAACCGGCCTCTCAGGGCCGATATAGCTCAGTTGGTAGAGCAGCGCATTCGTAATGCGAAGGTCGTAGGTTCGACTCCTATTATCGGCACCATCTTTTTCAGATAATTACTTCACATTAAAGTATACGACTTTCTCTTCTTGTGCCGTATTTGAGAAATTGCGACCAATAATCGTGTCAATTTGCTCGTGTGTTCTGTCAGATGGTCAATTGATAAATGAGCGTATCGTTGACCGCCACGGTA
This sequence comes from Enterobacter asburiae, assembly GCF_024599655.1. Classification (NCBI taxonomy): domain Bacteria; kingdom Pseudomonadati; phylum Pseudomonadota; class Gammaproteobacteria; order Enterobacterales; family Enterobacteriaceae; genus Enterobacter; species Enterobacter asburiae. The sequence goes on along the minus strand of NZ_CP102247.1, from coordinate 3,932,343 downwards.
AACCATTACCATATTGGCTCGTATAATATGTCACATGCTATAGTGTTTAACACTGATCCTGATGGTCTATTGTGGTTACCAATTAATCAATCTTCGTAATGTTAATGATTAATTCAACCTGCTGTGGCGTTTTTTATCTCTGCATTTACAACACATCTTGCGGAGGTGTTCAGCAACAGGTTTTGGCTTTGAAATAAACCTAAGAATCTTTTTAGTGCAAAAAAATTGAGCAGTTAAGTCCCTTTTAAAATGTTCTCAAAATCAGCGCTGCTTAGATCCGGTGTAGAGCACAGCATATCTCTGGCCAATGCCCGGCGACGCTGAAGGAGTTCGTCTAACGTTTCTTCAAACGTGGTGATTTCTGAGTCCATTACCGTTGGATAATACACATAAACATCCTTTGTCTGGCCGATTCGGTAAGCACGGTCAGTTGCCTGATCTTCTTTTGCCGGATTCCAGCAGCGGGTGAAATGAATAACGTGGTTGGCTTTCTGAACGTTAACTCCAAAGCCAACCGCGACGGTGGAGAGAATAATCACGCCAAAGCCAGGTTGGGACTGGAAATCATCAATCAATCGCTGACGGCTATTTTGACTCTGACTTTTAGTGCTGGTATCACCATTGATGATGACCGGACGGAAACCGAATCGTTGCTGAACAGCATGCTGTATCTCGCGCTGGAGATCGCGCAGCTCCGTAAAGATAATCACCTTGTCTTTACGGGTGTGCTTAATTTCGTCCAGTGTTTTCAACATCCAGTTAAGTTTTGGCGACCCTTCCCGATATCGAGGCTCTGGGTTAACAACTGCCGGGTGCGCGCAAATGAGTTTAAGGCGATGTAATAACCCTAACATCCCCGCACCTGCCTGCTGCATGCCCTCACTCAGTGCTTGCTGTTGTTGCCAGTTCGCTATCGAAGAAAGATACAATTGCTTTTGTGGGCCAGAAAGCGGCAGCTGCTTACAGCTGGTAACTTCGATTTTTTGCGGCAAATCACGCGCGACTTCTTCTTTAGTTCGGCGTAATGTCTGGGGTTCAATCAGAGCTCGTAAACTTTCAAGCCGCCCTGTATCTCGACCCGCTTCGTTCTCGATAGGGCGAACATAGTGTTTGCCAAATTCATTGAGTGCGCCTAACAGACCCGGCTGAGCGAAATCAAAGAGGCTCCACAGGTCTACAAGCGTGTTTTCCACTGGCGTGCCGGTACATGCCACTTTGAATCTTGCTTGAATCGCATTGGCTGCATGAGTGATTAATGCTGCCGGGTTTTTTATTTTTTGTGCCTCGTCGCAGACCATGATGGACCATGGCTGGCGCGCCAGTGAAAACTCCTGATCGCGAAGCGTTTCGTAGGTTGTTAGAATGATTTTCGCCTCCCCCTGCCAGCCGGGTTTGAGCAGATTTTTGATCCCCTGAGACTGCAGATGATCAGGAATAGCCTCTTTCGGGTATTTCAACGCTTTAATGGTGTCACCATACAATTTCATCACAGGAATTCCGGCGGTGTAGAAGAAATTGTCGAGTTCACGCTCCCAGTTATTCAAAAGCGAAACGGGGGCAACAATGAGGCTTGGTGGCTCGTCAGGGAATTTTTCAATGAACCAAACCAGGAAGCTCAGGATCTGCAGCGTTTTCCCCAAACCCATATCATCCGCTAGCAGGCAACCTGCTGTTTCCTGAGGTGAACAGAGGAAAAGTTGCTGAAGCCAGGCCACGCCTTCGCGCTGATGGTCTTTGAGCTGGATATGCTCTTTCAGGCTCAGTGGAATTTCAGGTTCAGCATGACGTGCATTGAGAAGTGAGTCTCGGCGCTTTTTAATGTAAACAGCTTCTTCAATATTCTGTTCAATTTTGAGCACTGCCCGGGCCGCTTTTTCAACAACATTGCCCTCTGATTCTTGTGCTGCATTTTGCTGTTTTTCCCAGTTCTTACTGAAAGTTTTAGCTGCATCCAGTGGCAGTTCAGTCTCATTCCAGGGGGAGATAATATGCGTTTCGCCAGTTTCTTCTGCCTGGGTAATTCTCTCCTGCAGCTCGTTGAAATGCTGAAGGTTATCAAGTTGCCAACCATCCAGTGTTTCTACCGAAAATTCGGAGAAGTCGATGCCATCAGGAAGCCAGTTTTCACTTTGCGCCTTGGTCAGCCAGGGAGAGGATATTTTTTCAAACTCACCGATGCCAATGACGCGATCGCCATATTTACCAAGATCCAGAACATCATTAAATTCTTTACCTTCGACTTCCTGTTGCCAGCGCGACAACAGCGACTGGCAATCATGCCATTGCTGTTCAGTGAATTGGCTCAGTTCCAGCTCGTAACCCTGCCAGGAACCTGCTGGCATTTGTGCGGCAACACTTATCCCTACGGCCTGAACAAATTTTTCCAGTTCCCATGGAGCCGAGAACAGGAATGACACCTCCGGTTGCGGCAACGGTGAGACAGGCTCCAGCACCAGCGTAATACTCTCTATCTTATTCTCATCATTGATCTGGGGTTGAAGCCTGAAGTGATGAAAGAAAATATGGGCATCAAACAATGCCTGTTCGTGTTCCTCGGGGGCAATAACACTGGCGGCATCTTCACCCAGGAAAGTATAGGGATTGCGAACAAAGGAAAGCGCTTCACTTCCGGCAACCCGGCGACCGGGAATTGAGTGTATTGAATTCAGGACTTCTTTTACTTCAGGTGGGATGATGACATGGCTGAGCTCACCGTTCTCTCCGGGAATACGATAGCTATCGTGGACCTGTAAGTTTTTGTCAAAACTGCCAAGCCAGTTAGCGGGTTGGTCCTCAAAGTGGGGTTCAATCTCGATAACGGCAGTATCAGCAACTGTCGCCTTACGCAGGCGTAACGACAATGAAGTGGGTTTGATGACATGCGTTTTTTCTAAATAATCATCAAATTTTGCAGCGGCCTGTTTCGCGCATTTGCGAATTGCAGCCCATCCCAGTTGGTTAGTTGTTTCGCCGGGAGCCTGAGTTTGCTGCATGCGTAGCTGCTCGGTTGCCTGCAAAAGCGCCCAGTTTTCTCGTGATAACAGGTGCAGCTGGTTTTCATGAGTAAAAATAGCCCCGGTGCGGCTAAGACGGATCGATTGACGCATGGGAAACGTAGCCCATTCAGCAATCCAGACGCAGAAATCATTATCGCTTAAGGCTCCTCGCGAACTTAAACTTGCACGTAGGGGCAAAACCTCAGGCACGCCAATCAAAGGTAGGCTGCTGGCATGTTCTTCATCTTCCAGCAGGCGGTACAGCGATTCCCAGCTCAACAACCATCGGTCTGTTAGTGATATCAGATAGTCTTCTTCAGCCAGTTGCTCAAGCCAGGATGCCAGAGCCCAAAGCTCTGGGTCATCAACCAACGATTGCGGAAAACTGAGCCCGTTTTCTTCAGCCTGATACTGATTCTTCAGGTGGCGTTCTATCTGCTGACGGTTTCCCGTCAGTTTACTTAACAGACGTTTCAGCATTATTTAATCCAGTAGCGATGCGGTTCTTTAGTTACAGGGGTGAACCCGAGTCGAAGCAACTCTCTTTCTGTTATATCGTCAGATGCTTTGAGCTGGACAGACAGCACGCCACCTTTTTGTCGGTTATCACTGACGATGCATGAGGTATTTTCAACCAGGCGCTGTATTGCTGTATCCCGCAATGGATTGATGATTTTGATGTCAGATACCGAGGCGGGTGAGGGCGCTTTTTTATCTATAAATTTGACGGGTTCTTCAGCCATCCAGCGGATACCCAGCTGACGTAATTCATCGTCATATTTCAGCATCCAGCCGGTGATGCGGATTTTGTTATAGCCTTCGGCTCGAGGAGCATGTGGTAGTCTCAAAATACAGCGTCCCTGGCTTTTTAAGTGAACGTTGATTTCCAGAGCTCCAGACTCAGGATTAAATGGAGCTTCGCCGATGCGATAGGCATACATCGCGTTTCCCGTCCCGGAGAATTCAACGAAGATATAATCGTTAATCTGCATGATCATAGCGTTATCGAAACTACGTCCACCGCGTAGATGGCTTAGCCTCCCACGATTCTCCTCGCGGAATTTCACAAAATCGCTTCCACGATCTTGCCAGGCATCTGGCCCCATCACGATACGGGTGAATCCCATCTGATTCGCGAAACGTAGCCAATAATGCAGCCTTGCCTGATCGACATCGCCATTGCCGCGAAGCAGTTCAAAGAAGTGCATCAGGTCCTGTTTTGCTAACCAGCCACGCACCATTGCAGCGACAGGCTCAGAAACATACTGATGCCACTTGTTCTGCTGACTCTTGAGCTGAGGGTTATCCCAGTATTCCAGGGCGGCCTGTTTCAGGGCGGAATGCGCTTGATCGCGATAGGTTGAATGGTAATAGCGGGTCAGTGTCGCCGTCATAATGTCATCACGAAAACGCACCCACTGCGCCGCCAGTCCTAATAGCCAACTGATTTTTTCCAGAAAATGAGGATCGTCCAGAGTATCAAGCTGCGCCAGCAATACGGTGAAAATACGTTTCCACAACCAGCTGCTATCGGGGATTTGCGCTATTTTTTCTAATGATGATAAAGAGTTACTTTCACCGGAAAGCAACTGTTGGGATATCACACCGCCAGCCTTAGGCGTAAAAATGTCGTGATAAAACTCAATGGTTTTCATCCACGATTTTTCTCTGCGGATAGCCGCTTTCACCACGAAGTAGCCTTTGGCAATATGCCCGCGTAGCACACACCAGTGCGGGTTCGTTTCAGGAGACTCATGCCTGTAGGCAAAATAGCTTGAACAGAGTGCTGCCCAGTCCCGACGTTTCAGCGTTTTGGCTTCTATTCTTTTTTCTATTGCACTGTTTATTTTGGGGAAGAACGCATCATCTTCGAGTAATACCGGTTGGCCTGGATGTTGTGGGTCACCATCGGCGAGGCCATAAAACACCATTCGCCACTCACGTTCGGTCAGTTCTTCTGCAAGACGAAAACGACGCAGCGCCGCCAGCCGCATTTCATGCGGCGGGGTGGGGATTTTCTCTGCTTTATCAAATCGCTTTTCCATCTCGCGGCCAGCAGAAGCCAGCGCGTGGAAATCATTGCGTAGATAATGCTCCTCCTGCTGGCTGGAAGAGAGCTTCGCTGCGATGCGCTGCGATAGAGAACTCAACGCGGGCGTCATTGCGGCATTACCAACTGGCAAACTTCTTTATTCACAACAGGCGGGAAATCCACCTCGTCTGCGGCATCATGCTTATCTTTCAGCCCGAAAAACTGCATACGCAACTCGACGCGGCGGCTGGCTTCTTTGCTCTCTTTCGCGTTATTAAATGAGACGCCCCCCGCAAGGAAAAGCTTACGGATTTGGATCTGCTGTTCTGCAGAAATGCTTTTTTGCAGAGGACTGCGGCTATCGAGCAAACTGCACATCACCCACTCAGAGCGCTGCAGGGAGAGATGCAGGTTGTAAAGGTACGAACCGTCGGTGTCGGTAAATCCTTCAATGACGATTTGCTTAAACCACTTTTTGCCTTCGTCACTGTCGGATGCCTCCAGCACCAGCGGAACGACATCCTGTAATGCTTTTTGCCCTTCAGCATTCAGGAAAAAACGGTTGTGGTCGAAACGACCAGCTTCACCAAAGCTGATGCGGTTATCGTGGCAATCTACCACGATAGTTTTGTTTACACTGCGGGCATGCAGCTCCAGGCGCTCACATAATCTGGCGATGTCCTGCCCCCTGACTTTTTCCCCTTGCTCCGCGCGTTGAATGCGTTGTGTAACGGAGCTTAGCGACGCGACCATCACCACCAGAAATAACACCATCATAGCGGTCATCAGATCGGCGTAAGAAATCCAGAAGGGCTTCTCAGCTTCATCACTGCGGCGCTTTTTAACGCCAAATGCATTCCCAAACATCAGCTGTCACCCCCTCAGGCACGCACGCGAGACAGAACATCATCAAGCTCGCTGACGCTTTCACCGATCTGTTCGACGGAGCCCGCAAGCAGATTAGAGGCTTTCGCCATTTCGACGTCCAGTTTGCCCAGCGTCTTGTCGAGACTGCGTGAAACACCTTCTGAGAAGTCTTCAAAGCCTTTCCCAAGCACATCGCTGACATTTTCCATAAAGGTCTGCGCTTCACGGTTATAGCTCTGTAAGCGCTCTGCGTGCTGCTTAAGATCGGTGATGAACTGACTACGGGTGGTTTGTTCTGACTGGGTATTTGCTGCGAGCAATTCGAGCATGGCAATGGATTTGCTGACGGCTTCTCGATTGTTACGATAATCGCTCACTACTGACGTGAGTTCACTGGTGGCAAGGGAGAGCGATGAACCCGCCGATTGCGCTTTATTCAGTACATCAGCCGTCAGGTGATTCGCCTCCGACACCTTATCGCCTGCGTGTTCAAAACGCTCGGCGGCAACACGCATTTTATCCGCGCCGCTTTGCATATCCTGAATCTGTCGGTTGGTCTGTTCTGCGAATTTGTTCAGCGTTTCGGTGGTTGCCTGATGCTGACTAGCAACGGTTTCAATCAGCTGTTTGATCTGATCGTCTACTTCACTCATCACACGCTGCGTCTGTTCGTGCAGAGACTGCTGGTTAGCCTGCTGGTTCGCTGATATCTGTTGCTGCCCCTTATCTATCTGGCCAAACAGACTGCCCAACTGCTCCCCGAGTGCTTCGACTGAGGTCGCCATTTTTTCCATGGTTGCGCTTTGTCCCTGCTGCACTGAATTCTGAATGGCTTCAATAAAGGCGGACATATGTTCTGCCTGGGCTTTTTCCCGCGCTTCGCTATCGGCAAACATTTTCTCAAGCTGTCGTGCCATGCGCTCACCGGCACCTTCACCCTCAGCGCCAATTTTCGCAACAGAGGCTTGTAAACTGGTCAGCATGTCATTCATGCCAGCCTGTATGGCCTGCTGGCCCGATTTCATTTCAGAGAGGAGTTGTTCAATTAACTGCGCGCTACCCTGGCGGGAATCGTCGCTGACCTGACGCATATCCTGCAGCAGAGCGGAGAAGCCGCTTTGCATCGTCTGGATAGCCCCGACGGTTTGTCCCATCATCTCGTTAAGGTTGGTAAACTGCTGGCCAAAGGTGGTATCGAGCTTCGCCATAAATGCGGTCAGCACATCCTGCAGTATGTTCTGCACCATGCCGCTTTGATCGCCGCTGGCGGTCTGAACCGCACCCGCAATTTTATCCAGCGGTGACTTCAGGCTATTCTCGATCGCACCACTCACCTGATCAGCAAACTGTGCGCCAGATTCTCGGTAGGTGTTGCTTAATGTATTCGCGAGGCGTTCATTTTCAACTTTCTGGCTTTCGGCAAGATGCAGCAGCATATCGCGAAGATCGGTGACCAGGCTTTCTTTCAGGTGGCGCGCCTGGGTAGCGCTTTCGTTGCTGGATTTCACCAGCGAGGCGAGGTATTCCTCGCCCACACCGCTAACGTAGAGCTTGTCGATAGCGGCGGTAAATTTTTCGAGATACTTATAGCACTTGGCGATGGACAGTTTTTCCAGCCAGGTGACGAAAATAGAGGCGGCAATAGCCACGGCAGAGCCAAGGAATGCGTACAACACATCGTGCAGCAAATTATTGACGCTGCTGGTCACCTGCTCGGGAGTACTGGGGTCGAAGTGGTTAAGGCCAATCATCAGGCCGTAAAACGTACCGATAATCCCCACGCCGGTCAGAATACCGGGCAGGTGTTTGAAGAATTCAGTATTGAGTGGAATATCGACTAACTGTTGCTCAGAGAAGTAGCTCGAGCTTGGCGCCGTGGCACGAATGCGGACGATTTTTTCTTCTCCACCTTCCAGCTCACTCTGCGGGTGTAACGACTCTTCAAACTCATTCCACGCGTGTTTGAGTTCAGGGCGCTTAAAGAGATTTTGAAGATGGGCAAGCTGTTCCTCTGGGGAATTGCTTTCAATGCTATTAATTGATTGGGTGTATTTTTTCAGGCTGTTAACAATGTTAATGGCCCGGAATAAATAAAAGAAAATAAAGCAGGCAACGGCCAGGCTCACGATGCTGATTACGGTGAAGGGCACATTATGGGGCTCCACAGATGTAAGCGTCACTAAAAATGAATTAAGCCAGGACATATTTTTACCCGTTGAATATATTAATCAGCATTTAAATTACCATCGACAACAATTTGATTACCTTTAATCAAAATTTCTTTGTTGTGATAGCCATCGCCGCGCCGCGATCCGCAAACAACCCCACCCGTTCATGGGATGAGCGGTACACGCAGGGAGATTTAATGGAATGGCGGTTTAGTTTCCTATTATTTAGCGATCAAAAGCAAATTTCTTTACGTTGTTTCGTTTGTAATCATTAACGTTCCGGGTATCATTTTGCGAACTGCATTCCAAAACTGAATTTGCGATAAGGCATTTTTGCGCTTTCGCTGCGATCGACCTCGAGGATTTTCATGAACAACGCCGAACAACAGTTCCTGAACGAGCTGGATAATAAATTCTGGAAGGCCGCCGACAAGCTGCGCGCCAATATGGATGCCGCCAACTACAAGCATGTGGTACTGGGGCTCATCTTCCTGAAGTATGTGTCCGATGCCTTTGAGGCCCGTCAGCAGGAGCTCATCACCCTGTTCCGCGATGTCGGTAACCCGGACAACATCTACGCCATGTCGCGGGAGGATTATGAGTCCGACGAAGAGTACGCACAGGCGATTGCCGATGAACTGGAGGTGGAAGATTACTACACCGAAAAGAACATCTTCTGGGTACCGAAAGCTGCGCGCTGGGACACGCTGAAAAACAAAGCCATGCTGCCAACCGGCACCGTGCTGTGGGTAGATGAAACCACCGGAAAGGATGTGACGTTGCGTTCCGTGTCTTGGTTGGTGGATAACGCGCTCGATGAAATCGAAAAAACCAACCCGAAGCTGAAAGGCATTTTGAACCGCATCAGCCAGTATCAGTTGGGCAACGAGGTGTTAACCGGGCTGATTAATACCTTCTCTGATGCCAACTTCAGCAATCCGGAATATAACGGCGAGAAGCTCAACTTAAAGAGCAAAGATATTCTCGGCCACGTCTACGAATATTTCCTCGGTCAGTTCGCGCTGGCGGAAGGCAAACAAGGCGGCCAGTATTACACGCCAAAAAGCATCGTTACCCTGATTGTCGAAATGCTCCAGCCTTACAACGGCCGTGTATATGACCCGGCGATGGGCTCAGGTGGATTTTTCGTATCCAGCGACCGCTTTATTGAAGAGCACGCGGGCGAAAAACAGTACAACGCCGCCGAGCAGAAACAGAAAATCTCCGTCTACGGCCAGGAATCCAACCCGACCACCTGGAAACTGGCGGCGATGAACATGGCAATCCGTGGCATCGACTTTAACTTCGGCAGCAAAAACGCCGATACCCTGCTGGACGACCAGCACCCGGATCTGCGCGCCGACTTCGTGATGGCTAACCCGCCGTTCAACATGAAGGAGTGGTGGAGCGCGAAGCTTGAAAACGACGTGCGCTGGAAATACGGCACTCCGCCGCAGGGTAACGCCAACTTTGCGTGGATGCAGCACATGATCCACCACCTGGCCCCGAAAGGTTCGATGGCGCTGCTGCTGGCCAACGGTTCGATGAGTTCCAACACCAACAACGAAGGCGAGATCCGCCGCAACCTGATCGAAGCCGATCTGGTTGAGTGTATGGTCGCGCTGCCAGGGCAACTCTTTACCAACACCCAAATCCCGGCCTGTATCTGGTTCCTGACCAAAGACAAAACCGGCGGCAACGGCAAAGCGCACCGCAAAGGCGAAGTCCTGTTCATTGATGCCCGTAAGATTGGCTTTATGAAAGACCGCGTGTTGCGTGATTTCAGCCGCGAGGATATCGCCAAAATTGCCGACACCTTCCACAAATGGCAGACGGATAAAGAGTACGAAGACGAAGCCGGGTTCTGCTTCTCGGCAACGCTGGAAGACATCCAGAAAAACGACTTTGTGCTGACCCCAGGGCGCTACGTTGGTGCCGCCGAGCAGGATGAAGATGATGAACCTTTTACCGAGAAGATGGCACGACTGACCGCGCAGCTGAAAGAGCAGCTGGAAGAGAGTGCGAAGCTGGAAGCACAGATTAAGGCAAATCTGGGGGGGCTGGGTTATGAGTTTTGATATTTCGGTCCCTAAAGGATGGCAATTAGTAAAGCTTAGTGACTTGGGTGAAGTTAACAGAGGTAAATCTAAACACAGACCTCGGGACGCAGATTTTTTATATGGAGGAAAATATCCATTTATTCAAACAGGAGACGTGAAAGCCTCTAACGGAAGAATAAATTCGTTTAATCAAACCTATAGTAACGAAGGGTTAAAACAAAGCCGTTTGTGGCCAGTTGATACTATGTGTATTACTATTGCAGCTAATATTGCAGAAACAGGTGTGTTACAATTTTCTGCATGTTTTCCTGACAGCGTTATTGGCTTTATTGCAGATAAAACAAAATGTGATGTTTATTTCATAGAGTACATGTTTCGATTGCTTAAAGCTAAAATTAAAGTTCAGGCCAATGGTAGTGTTCAAGATAACATTAACTTACAAACATTGGAACGAATTCATTTTCCTATTCCTGACTTAGTTACGCAGAAAAAAATTGCCCAAGCACTAGGTGTTCTTGACGATAAAATTGTTCAAAATAATCAAATGAACCAAACCCTCGAACAAATGGCGCAAGCCCTGTTCAAAAGCTGGTTTGTCGATTTTGAACCGGTAAAAGCCAAAATCGCGGTGCTGGAAGCGGGCGGTTCGCAGGAAGACGCGACGCTTGCCGCTATGACGGCGATTTCCGGGAAAGATGCCGATGCGCTGGCGATTTTTGAGCGTGAACAACCTGAACAATATGCCGAGTTAAAAGCCACGGCAGAGCTGTTTCCGTCTGCGATGCTTGAGAGTGAGTTGGGAGCGGTTCCTGAAGGGTGGATGTCAGCAAGTTTGGGCTCAATACTTGAACCCAAGAAAGGAAAGAATATAACTAAAAAAACCATCGAAGAGGGTGATGTTCCTGTCGTTGCTGGCGGTTTGGCTCCTGCTTACTACCATAGCAAGTGTAATGTTACTGGGCCTGTAATAACGATAAGTGCTTCAGGAGCTAATGCTGGTTTTGTCAATTTATATCATTGCGATATTTGGGCTTCAGACTGTTCATATATAAATAAAACCCAAACACACTTTGTTTATTGTTTTTATACTTTTCTCAAAATCAAGCAAGAAGAAATTACACATATGCAGCAAGGTGCAGCCCAGCCTCATGTTTATCCTAAAGACTTAATGAGATTGGGCATCGTTGTTCCTACAATGGCGCTATGGAAAAGGTTAGAGGAAATTCTAAACAGCACCTACGGGCAGATTGGCGTTCATTTAAATCAAAATATGTACTTAGAGTCGCTCCGAGATACCCTCCTTCCCAAACTCCTCTCCGGCGAAATCACCCTGCCGGAAGCCGAGCGGGCGGTAAGCGAGGCGGAAAATGTATAAAGTCGATAAGCCGACCAACAGCCTGCACTCCCTGCAAGAAGTATCTTTCAGCATCCTCGGTTTTACCGAGCGCTATCACCTGCAGGAATGGTTGGCAAAAAATCCCCAGGCGCTGACCCGCGACAACGACGATGAGCTGCTGATTATCCAGAAAGAGTTTGCCGGTTTTGACGACACCAAAGAGCGCCTCGATCTGCTTGCGCTCGATAAAAAAGGCAATCTGGTCATCATCGAAAACAAGCTCGATGACTCCGGGCGTGACGTGGTGTGGCAGGCCCTAAAATATGCCGGTTACTGCGCCAACCTGCGTCAGGAGAGTGTGGTGGAGATCTTCCAGCTCTATCTGGATCAGTACGATCCCAACGAGAACCGCCAGGCGGCAGACGTCATCGCCGAATTTATGGGCTGGGAAAGCCTGAAAGAAGGGGTGCTCAACCGCAAAGGCACCCAGCGCGTCATCATGGTTGCGGCCAATTTCCGCAAAGAGGTCACCAATACCGCACTGTGGCTGATGCAGTTTGGTATCCGCGCCCAGTGCTTCAAAGTGACCCCCTACCGTTTTGGTGAAGACGTGTTTGTCGATATCCGCCAGGTGATCCCAACCCCTGAAGCGGAGTCGTACATGATCGGCATGGCGCAAAAAGAGGCGGAAGAGATGTCCACCTCCAGCAGTAGTGAACTGCAGCAGCGTCACTATCTGCGCCGCGAGTTCTGGACGATGGCGCTGGAAAAATTCCGCACCAGCCCCTGCTCACTGTTTAATAACCGCGCACCCTCAACGGATCACTGGCTGGCCGCCGGATCAGGGGTCAGCGGCGTGCCGTTTGAGCTGATCTTTTCCCAGAAAGACGCTCGCGTGCAGCTCAATATTTCGCGCGGGGATGCGCTGGAAAACACCTGGTTATTTGAACGCCTTCAGGAACGCAAAACGCACATTGAATCACTGTTTGGCGAGCCGCTCGACTGGCGATTGCTGCCAGAGCGAAAAAGCTGCCAGATCGTCTGTTCAAAGGCGTTTGACGGCGGCAATAAAGAGGTCTGGCCTGCCATTATCGACTGGATGATGGATAGCATGAACCGTCTGGAAAAAGCGATCCGCCCGAGCCTGCTGGAACTGGCGATTGAGCTGAAACAGACCGGTATGATCACCGAGGGAGAGGAAGAGTAATGCTGAGCGAAGACGATTTAGAGCAGCAATGCCTGAAATGGTTTGCTGAACAGGACTGGGAAGTGCTGCACGGGCCAGATATCGCACCGGATGGCGACAATCCGCTGCGTGCTTCATTTCATGATGTGTTTCTGCGGCCGGTGATGCTGGAGCAACTGCAAACCATCAACCCCCATCTCCCTGTTTCCGTGCTGGAAGAGGTGATACTGCGTATCGCCCATGCCCAAAGTCCGGATCTGGTCGTCAGTAACAAAGCATTCCACCACCTGTTGCTCGACGGTGTGCCCGTTGAGTACAAACGTGATGACAAGACGGTTCACGATAAAGCGCTGCTGATGGATTTTAACCATCCCGGCAATAACCGCTTTATGGTCGTGAATCAGGTGGCTATTCAGGGGATAAAACAGGTTCGTCGTCCGGATATCATTGGCTATATCAACGGCCTGCCGGTGGCGGTGATTGAGCTGAAAAGTCCGATTGATGCCAATGCCGATATCTGGGCTGCGTTTAACCAGCTGCAGACCTATAAAAACGAACTCAGCGACCTGTTTATCTGCAACGAAGCGCTGGTGGTGAGCGATGGGCAAAATGCCCGTATCGGCTCGCTGACTGCCGATGAGGAGCGCTTTCTGCCGTGGAAAACCGTCGCTAACGAAGACGATAAGCCACAGTTTGACTGGCAGTTACAAACCGTCGTGAAGGGCTTCTTTAACCGTGCGCTTCTGCTCGATTACATTCGCTACTTTGTTCTGTTTGAGTCTGACGGCAAACGACTGATCAAGAAGATTGCCGCCTATCACCAGTTCCACGCGGTGCGTGAAGCGGTTGCGGCCACGATTGTGGCGTCTACCGGCAAACATCTGCCGCTGCGCAGTAATATTACCCCCGGCAGTAAAAAAGCAGGTGTGGTGTGGCATACTCAGGGCTCCGGCAAAAGTATCTCTATGTGCTGCTACGCCGGAAAGCTGCTGCAACAGGTGGAGATGAATAACCCGACCATTGTAGTGTTGACCGACCGCAACGATCTGGACGGGCAGCTCTACGCAACCTTCTGCCAGGCACAGGATCTGCTGAAGCAAACGCCTTTACAGGCTAACGATCGCGATGAGCTGCGCGAGCTGCTCAATGCCCGTGAAGCCGGCGGAATTATCTTTACCACCGTGCAAAAGTTTGCGCCGATGGACAACGAGCAGAGCCATCCGGCCCTCAACCTGCGCAGCAATATCGTGGTGATTTCCGATGAAGCGCACCGCAGCCAGTATGGCCTGAGCGCCACGCTGGACCGCGAAACCGGGGCCTACAAATACGGTTACGCCAAACACATGCGCGACGCGCTGCCGAACGCTTCGTTTATGGGCTTTACCGGCACGCCGATTGCGTCTGAAGATAAAGATACCCGTGCCGTGTTCGGTGATTACGTCTCTATCTACGACATTCAGGATGCGGTCGATGACGGCGCGACGGTACCGATTTATTACGAATCCCGTCTGGCAAAACTCGACCTGAACCATGAGGAGCTGGAAACGCTCTCTGACCAGGTGGATGAGCTGGTGGAAGATGAAGAGACGGGCCAGCAGGAGAAAACTAAAGGTGACTGGAGCCGTCTGGAAAAGCTGGTAGGTTCAGAGCCTCGCATCAAACAGGTTGCTGCCGATCTGGTTCAGCACTTTGAAACGCGTAATGCGGCCATGAACGGTAAAGCGATGATTGTCGCTATGAGCCGTGATATCTGCGTGAAGCTCTACAACGCCATCACAGAGATCCGTCCGGACTGGCACAGCACGGATGTTGAACAAGGCGCGATCAAAGTCATCATGACCGGCTCGGCATCTGATAAAGATCATCTCCAGCCGCACATCTATAACAAGCAGACCAAAAAGCGTCTTGAAGCTCGCTTTAAGGATTTGAACGATCCGCTGAAGCTGGTGATTGTTCGTGATATGTGGCTGACCGGGTTTGATGCACCGTGCTGCCACACCATGTATATCGACAAGCCGATGCGCGGTCACAACCTGATGCAGGCCATTGCGCGCGTTAACCGCGTGTTCCGCGATAAGCCTGGCGGGCTGGTGGTGGATTACATCGGTATTGCCAACGAACTGAAGCAGGCGCTAAAAACCTACACGGATTCGAAAGGGAAAGGGCAGACCACGGTGGATGCCCGCGAAGCCTTTGCCATTCTGTTGGAAAAAATCGACGTCATTCATGGGATGTTTGCGCCGTCAGCAGGAAAACCCGGCTTTAGCTACGAAGGCTTTTCACGTGATCCATTAGCGTTTTTACGCGATGCAGTGAACTACATTCTGGGTCTGGATGACGGTAAAAAACGCTACCTCGACGTTTCACTGGCGATGAGTAAAGCCTGGTCGCTCTGTAACACCCTTGATGAAGCCGAAGCCTTACAGGAGGAGTTCGCGTTCCTTTCGGCGGTCAGAGTGGGGCTTATCAAACTTGATCCGAAGGCAAAATTTAGCCAGTCAGAGAAAAACTCACTCTTGAGCAAGATCCTGGATAACGCGGTTGTCGCTACAGGTGTTGAGGATGTTTTTGCCCTGGCCGGGTTAGATAAACCCAATATCGGTTTGCTGTCTGATGAATTCCTGGAGGAAGTGCGGGAGATGCCGCAGCGTAATCTGGCAGTGGAATTGCTGGAAAAACTTCTGAATGACGGCATTCATGCACGTTCAGGTAATAACGTGGTGCAGCAGAAGAAATACTCCGACCGCCTAAAAGCCGTGCTGCTCAAATACAATAATCGGGCGATTGAAACCGCACAGGTGATTGAAGAGCTGATCCAGATGGCGAAAGCGTTCCAGGAAGCGATGGCACGCGATGATGCGCTTGGCCTAAACCCGGATGAAATCGCCTTCTACGATGCGCTGGCGGAAAACGAAAGTGCGGTGCGTGAACTGGGCGATGAAACGCTCAGAAAGCTGGCTATTGAGGTGACGCGGCAACTGCGTAAATCCACCACCGTAGACTGGCAGGTACGTGAAAGCGTGCGTGCGCGGCTGCGTATTCTGGTGCGCCAGACGCTGCGTAAATACAAATATCCGCCGGATAAAACCGCGGGCGCTGTGGAGCTCATTTTGAAGCAGGCGGAAGTGGTGTCGAACAGTTGGACGTCATAGCGATGTATCTCCCTCCGTTAAACCTGAAGCGTGAAATTGTTCCAAACGACATACCTAATAAAAGACCGGCAACAGCCGGTCTTTTATATTTTTACCTGTCCACCACATCAAAGTGAGTAATTCACTACTCACTCCCTATAAAAGGAAGTTTTCACCATTCCTGGCGTATTAACCATTAAGTTCCTCCGACAGCTGCGGCAAACCATCACACATCTCCTGCAACTCATTAAACATCCTTGCCACATGGAAACCATCGCACACCGAGTGATGCACCTGCACCGCGAGCGGCAGCAGCACTTTTCCATCCTGCTCGTAGTATTTTCCAAACGTGAACATAGGCGAAAAGAAGTTCTTCATATGCGCAATGTTCATCGTAAAGTTCGTAAACGTAACCCACGGAATAGACGACACGAAAAAGACATTTTCCCGGGACTCTTCCTTAGGCCAGTAAGAAAGGCTATTACCATAGCGGGCCGTATCTTCCGCATACGTATTCTGGAAGTGCTGAATATTGCCATCGTAGTGGCTCCACAATGACGAAAACGTCTCGGTTTCAGGATGGAAAATGGTATAGCTTGGATGGATTTCATTCCATATGACAAGCTCATTGTCCTTCATGGCCATACGGAATTCCGGATGCCGGTTCATGATTTTAGAGAGGAGGAAAATAATCGTCGGGTAAAACTTCCATCCGACCTCTTTGATATGTTTTCGCAGCGCGGTAATGTCGATCAAAACCGTTTGGTTAATTGTACACTCGGCAAATGACTGGAATACCTCAAAATGCTCCTTCCTGGCCCAACGAGATAAATCAACAGGCGTGTAGTCCGGGACTGTTTTTTTCATTGTTTAACCTTGATTATCAATCGCCTAAAGGGTTTTGGGCCAGCAAAAGCCGCGCAACCATTTCAACCGTATCTAATCTTCCTGTCAATCTCAGCCTGTGGTTTTCCGAACAGGTATCCCTGCACGAGATCGCAGCCAAGCGCCTGAAGACGTTCAAGCTGCGCTTCGGTTTCAACACCTTCCGCAATGACCCGCATATTGAGGCTCTTCGCCATGCCGGTTATCAATTTAACGATATTGAGGGCATCATCCTGCGTGGATATCGGGTTAACAAAGGATTTATCGATTTTAATTTTATCAAAATTCAGTTCACTCAGCCGTGAGAGCGACGAATAACCCGTTCCGAAATCATCGATAGAGATTTTTACACCCAGCGTTCTGAGCTTTTTGAGGATAGTGAGCGGCGTATTGCTGTCACTGAAGAGCGAAGACTCCGTAACCTCTAATTCAAGTCGGCTGGGTGGAAGTCCTGTCTCCTTCAGGATGGACTGTACCATCGTCGTAAATGATTTCGTGCCCAGCTGAACGGGTGAGACGTTCACAGAGATCCTTGCCGGAACGGCCCAGGAAACCGCTTCCCGGCAGGCAAGCTCAAGCACATTTTTGCCGATCTGATTGATCATCCCCGTTTTTTCAGCGACAGAAATAAAGTAATCAGGTGACAGTATCCCCTTCACCGGGTGTAACCAGCGAATAAGCGCTTCATAGCCGTAAATTTCATTGCTGAATGAATCGACAATAGGCTGGTAATAAACAACGAATTCATGGTTATCGATCGCCAGTGCCATATCATGTTCCAGGGTTCTGCTCTCCTGCAGCTTTTGCAGCATCCACTGACGGAAGACTTTTATCTGCTGTGAACCCTCTTTTTTGGCTTCGTAGAGCGCCAGATCGGCAAATTTATAAAGATAGTCTGAGCGCCGCTCATTATCAGATAACACGATACCCACACAGGTGGCGATTTTTATCAGCTGGTTATTAATCGTATAGGGCTGGCTGATATGTTCGCTGATTTCTTTGGCGCGCGAAACGGCTGCTGTTTCGGTGAGTCCACTGGACAGAAGGGCGAACTCGTCTCCGCCCAAACGGTAAAACGTATCTGTGGCGCTGCTCATTGAGGTGAGTCGTCTGGATACCTGATTCAACAGTAAATCACCGGCATCATGGCCATAGGTATCGTTGACCTCTTTGAAGCGGTCTAAATCAAATAACATCACCGTGACGGGGATGTGGTTTTTATCGGCCTGAAGATTAATTTTGTTGAGATCGTCCCAGAAGAAAAGACGGTTTTTCATGCCGGTGAGGGAGTCATGATAAACATCATACTCCAGCTTCGAGTTCTGAATTTGCAGCTTTTCTTTTGATATCTGAAGCTCGTCAGCAAGGCTTTTAACCTGCATGTGCGCTTTGAGAATGTTTTTATTCTGGTAGATCATTAAGAAACCAAGAATAAAGCTTAATATCACCAGAAGTAATGAAAGTGCGGAATAAATATAGTAAAGGATCTGTATTTTATGGTTGGATTCGTTAACCGTGTTAATATCTTTTGTTAATGCTGTCGCAGAGAGCTGGCTCAGCGGTGCATCGAGAGCATGCATATTTGTCAGGTATGCCTGTAACTCTGGGTGGCTCATGTTTTCAAGATGGCTGTCCAGATAGGTCAATATTTGCTCTAAGCGTAAAGCGAGCTCCTGATGCGTTTTATCGCTGTTAATATAGCGACCTAAATCGCCACCCTTCATTAAATCGCCCTGGCTGAGCATAATTTCGAGACGCATGCGGACCTGGTCTATCGTAACGTCATCGGTATCGGTTGCGTACAGACCAAGCCATGATTCAAAACGGTAATACTCTGATACCAGTTGTGCCACGGACCAGGACTCAGTGTATTGAGTCAGTTTTTGCAATTCCTGCTGACGATCGTAAACAAGAAATGCAATATATCCTGTCGTGATAAAAAGAGAAAAAATGATACCAACCAGTATCCTGTTCATTATGTTCTCCTGAACGGCTACTCAATCTTCATTTTGCTAACCTGCCATGCTGATCGCGAGTAATAAATCTGATTATTCAACTCAGGAAGACTGTCATAGGGGTATACAATGAATGATGGACCTTTATCGCGGATGCGCATATATTCGCCATTGACCTTTAAGGCAAGTATGGCGTTGTATTTTTTGAAATCACTGAGAGGGATCACGGTAGAATAATCATTGAGCGCAATAACATTAACGTTAGTACCCTTCGCACCTACGTAATCCATGAGTTTGTTCATGGGAACACCCTCAAACTTAGTGCGTCCATTATACCAGGGGGATGTCGTCTCGAAACTCACCATGCCCAGTTTTTCAAGGCTGGCGAGATCAAACACTGCTTTTCCATTTTCATTCGTATTTTCTATATTACCGTAAATCGTTAAAATGGGTTTACCAACTGGTTTTGGCAGATCGCCAGCCCAGGTTACACTTTGTACCAGACAGCATAACAGCAGTAGGGTTAATCGCATTTTGGCCTCCACTTTTTAACAGAAGTATAAGAATTATAATTTAGATATCACACTAGTTGATATATTTTGTTGAGTAGCAATGATTTTTATAATTTTCTTTTTAAACTTCAATAGAATCAAATGGTTAGGCTTCATGGTGGCAAGAGGTTTGATTGCCAGGTGCGGATTCAGTTTTTTGAAGTATGCATTGGGCTCATGAATAAACATTATTCCGCTTAAAAAATGTTCGTTTTACATCCATTTTTGGGAAAAACGAGCAAGGTATGTTGTTTAGGAAGAGAAAAACTGATCTGGAAAAGCGAGCCGCCTTCCAGAAGGGTTTGTTCAGGATCAGAACATTGCAGACCGACAGCTTTTATTCTGTACGCAAATTCCTTTTTTCGGATTACCACAATGAGCGTTACACCTTTTGCGAAGGTCTTTTTTGCAGCATGCTGCCTGTTTTCAGCAAGTGATGCTCTGGCTAAAAATTCTGCACTGTCCAATGAAAAAGTAAAAGAAAACGTCATCGCGGAATCGATCGCGTCTTATCCCAGCGTTTGTGCATGCCCTTTTAATCGTACGCGTAACGGAAGTGCCTGCGGAAGGCGCAGCGCATGGAGTAAAGCGGGAGGCTATGCTCCCATTTGTTATATAAATGAGGTGACCGATGAGATGGTCAGGCAGTGGCGTGAAAATAATAGCTAACCCGCCTCCAGCATCCCAAAACTCACAATCCGCGCGCGGCCCAGTTCTTTCGCACGGTACAAGGCCACATCCGCGGCGCGCAGCAGGTTGTCAGTCTGGGCATGTTGCGGGTAGCTGGCAATGCCAATCGACACATCCACCGGTCCAATCTCGGTCAGCCCGTAGCGAAGCGACAGCTCACGCACGCCATTGTAAATCTTCTGCGCGCAGGCGTGCGCCTCTGGTTCATCGGCACCGGGAAGCAGGACCAGAAACTCCTCGCCCCCGTAGCGGAATGCTAGTCCGTTGTCATGCGCGGCCCGCTGAACAATTGACGCCACACTTTTAATCACCTGATCGCCCGCTTCATGGCCGAAGCGGTCATTGATGCTCTTGAAGTGATCGATGTCGATCATCATGCAGCTTAACGGCTCGCCGGTGCGCATCGCCTGTGCCGTTTGGGTTTGCAGGGTATCTTCCAGATGATGACGATTACGCAGGCCGGTGAGCGGGTCGAACAAGGCTTTCTCCAGCAGCGCGTCGCGCAGGCGTTGGTTGGCCAGCGCCAGCCCGAGCGCTTCGGCCATCAGTTCCAGATACGCGCGGGAAGGGGCGTTGTCCGCCGTGATGTTCTGGAAAGAGAGCAGGCCAATGGCCTCGCCCTGGGCGATAAGCGGCACGCACAGGGAACTTTCCGCCTGGGAGGCCGGAAGATGGTAGCAGGCAATATCCGGCTCACCGTTTACCGGCGGGTGGCTCTGCCCACGGCGCACGGCCCAGCACTCGTCCGGATGGAACGTCGTCTCTTCACCGATGGGTGAAAGCCACTGCGCGACGCTGCGCATCTGCCACGGATCGCGGTCAAGAATGTAGAGCCGGCCCGCGATCCCCGGCGCGATATTGGGGGCAAACAGCTCCGCTACGTTAATCACATCGTTAAAGTTCTCACATCCCTGCAGCCGCTGGGTCATGCGCGCCAGCAGCTCGCGGATGGCCCAGTCGGCATCTCGCTCTCTTTCCAGACGCTGTCGCGCCAGGCCGTTTTCACGGAAGATGCGGATGGCCTGCGCCATATCGCCAATCTCATCAATCTGGTTGAAATTAGGCGTTTCAACCGCGTAATCCTGGGACGCAAGGCGGTGTACCACGTCGCTCAGGCGCACCACGGGGCGAAGCACGCGGCGCTTTAATATAAAACCGAGAACAAACAGGAACAGCAGGGCGGTCAGGCCGACCATCAGCTCAGAGGCCGTACGCAGCGCTTTCGATTTTTTTGTCGCGTCCTGAACGGAGGCGATGACGCGCTTGTCGAGTATCTGGCGAAAATGATCGATCTGGTTCTGCGCGCGCTCCAGCTCCTGCTCATAGGGCGCACCGTAGAGCAGGGCAACGGCCTGCGCATCTTCTCCCTGCGCCGCGCTCGTTAGTGCCGTCTGCTGTTCGTCCTGCAGTTCATCAATGATTTTTATGCCTTCGCGCAGCAGGGACAGCTCGTCATCCGATGCGCCGTTGTCCCGCAGTTTTTCAAGCCGGAGTTCAACGCTCTTCAGGTTGTTCTCTGACTGGCTATATTCCTTTAACGTTTGCGGATCTTTTTTGATGACGTAGAGGCGCGCTAAATCGGACTGTGCCCAGGCATCGGTTTCAATATCTTCCGTGAGCTGATCAAATTTCTGCCGTTGTTCAACGGCCTGGCGCTCGATGGTATCAGCACTGGACGCCATCAGCATGATGATGCCGGAGGCGATGGTCAGGCAGACCGTGGCACCATAGGCCCAGTTTGTTATCGTCGCGATTCGCACCTGATGATCCTTTTACGACATGAGTAGGATGGCGTTCTTTCAAATTATAGAAAACGTTTGATTTAAGGCGAAAAAAAAGGCGGCACAGCGCCGCCTGATGTGGTCTATATCGTCACATCCTCACAATTCTGGAGGATTTTTTCCTTCTTCGATGAAGTCGGGGTCCAGCTCTTCGGCGTTACCCTCGTGATCGCGCCCTGAGAAGAGGTTCCAGCAGGCGATAAACAGCGCGGCAATCAGCGGCCCAATCACAAAACCGTTAATGCCATACAGCTCCATGCCGCCGAGGGTGGAGATCAGAATCAGGTAGTCCGGCATTTTGGTGTCTTTGCCTACCAGCAGCGGACGCAGAATGTTGTCCACCAGCCCGACGATAATCACGAAGAAGCCGACAATAAACAGCCCCTGCCACAGCTGATGGGTGGCGAACAGGAAGATGGCGGCGGGCACCCAGACAATCGCCGAGCCGATGGCGGGCACCAGCGAGAGGAAGGCCATCAGCGCGCCCCAGAGTACGCTGCCGTCAATACCCGCAATCGCAAACGCAATCCCGCCGAGGATGCCCTGAACCACCGCTACCGCCGCCGTACCTTTTACCGTGGCACGCGACACGCCGACGAATTTGGCGAACAGGTGCTGCTTGGCGAAATCAGACAGCGGCAGGGAGTCGAGGATTTGGCGCACCAGATACGGGCCGTCTTTCAGCAGGAAGAACAGCAGATAAAGCATGATGCCGAAGCTAATCGCAAAGCCAAACGTTCCCTTGCCAATCAGAAACGCGCTGCCGGCAAGATATTGCCCGCCCTGCAGGGCGACGTCGGAGAGTTTTTTCTGGATCTGCGCCGCGTTGGTCAGGTTGTGATCCGCCAGGAAGCCGCTGGCCCAGTCAGGCAGATGGTTGAAGATGCTCGCCACCACTTCCGGGAACTGGGTGTTGTTCTCCTGGAGCTTCGTGTACACCACGTTCAGTTCAATGGCGAGCGAGGAGAGGATCACCATCAACGGGATAAAGACGATCAGGCAGATAATGCCAATGGTCAACAGCGAGGCAAGCCCGTTGCGATCCCCCAGCGCGGCGCGCAGCCTGTTTTTTACCGGGTTGAAGATGACGGTCAGAATTGCGGCCCACAGTATCGCGGAGAAGTAGGGCGACAGCACGTCGAAGAAGGCCCAGGTCACAAGGGCAAGAATAAAGATAAAGAAACCTTTGGTCAGTCCGTTAAAGCGCATCAGTCAGTCCTGGTTACTAAGAAACTGTGTCGACTATAGAACTGATTGTGAGAATTACCAACCTTGCGCCGGGTAGCGGCTGCGCCTTACCCGTCCTGCAGGCAGTGTTGCGGTATGAATCCGCTCTTCACGGATACCACTTTCGACTGACCGAAGATCGTCTCTTCCCGCACCATGCTGTAAGTATCTGCTTGCGGAGGTGCTTATGGCCTGGCGTCCGATTCTCTACGTGATCCTCACAACCCACCCCAGACTCAGCGCGCGGCGCGCCCGTCTGCGTCTGGTCATCTAGCTTTTTGTTAACAATCGCGGTATAACACACCTTCTTTGGATGTTTAGATGTCCATACGTATAGAAGGTAATATGCAAACACAACAAGAAAATGGGCAGCTTAAGCGCACCATGAAAACACGCCACCTGATTATGCTCTCGCTGGGTGGCGTGATTGGGACAGGGTTATTCTTCAATACCGGATACATCATTTCCACGACCGGGGCGGCGGGCACGCTGCTGGCGTACCTGATAGGTGCCCTGGTGGTGTGGCTGGTGATGCAGTGTCTGGGCGAGCTTTCCGTGGCGATGCCGGAAACCGGCGCGTTCCACGTCTATGCCGCCCGCTACCTTGGCCCGGCGACGGGCTACACCGTGGCGTGGCTTTACTGGCTCACCTGGACGGTGGCGCTTGGATCGAGCTTCACCGCCGCGGGATTCTGTATGCAGTACTGGTTCCCGCAGGTGCCCGTCTGGGCCTGGTGCGTGGTCTTCTGCGTGGTAATTTTTGGCCTCAACGTCATCTCGACGCGCTTCTTTGCTGAAGGCGAATTCTGGTTCTCCCTGGTGAAAGTCATCACCATCATCGCCTTTATTATCCTTGGCGGGGCGGCGGTCTTTGGCTTTATCCCGATGCAGGACGGTTCACCCGCGCCGGGCTTAAGCAACATCACCGCCGAAGGCTGGTTCCCGCACGGCGGCCTGCCGATCCTGATGACCATGGTGGCGGTGAACTTTGCCTTCTCCGGCACCGAGCTTATCGGCATCGCGGCGGGGGAAACCGAAAATCCACACAAGGTGATTCCGGTGGCTATCCGCACCACCATTGCGCGCCTCATTATCTTCTTTATCGGTACCGTGTTTGTGCTGGCGGCGCTGATCCCGATGCAGCAGGCGGGTGTGGAAAAGAGCCCGTTCGTGCTGGTGTTTGAAAAGGTCGGTATTCCTTACGCGGCAGACATCGTTAACTTCGTGATCCTGACGGCGATCCTCTCGGCGGCGAACTCGGGTCTGTATGCCTCCGGGCGCATGCTGTGGTCGCTGTCGAATGAGAAAACGCTGCCGCACTGCTTTGCCCGCGTGAACAAAAACGGCGTGCCGCTGACGGCGCTCTCGGTCTCTATGCTCGGCGGCGTGCTGGCGCTGTTCTCAAGCGTCGTGGCGCCGGACACGGTATTTGTCGCGCTCTCGGCAATTTCTGGCTTTGCGGTGGTGGCGGTCTGGATCAGCATCTGCGCGTCGCACTTCGTTTTCCGCCGCCGCCATTTGCAGTCCGGCCAGCCGCTCTCTGCGCTGCAGTACCGTGCGCCGTGGTATCCGTTGGTGCCGGTGCTCGGTTTTATCCTCTGCGTGGTGGCCTGTGTCGGCCTGTGGTTTGACCCAAGCCAGCGCATTGCCCTTTATTGCGGGCTTCCGTTTGTCGCCCTGTGTTATGGTGCGTACTACCTGACCCGAAATATGACATCGCAGGAGCCTGAACATGTCGCAGAATAACCCGCTTACCGCCATCCTTGAAAAGCAGCCGTTTGTGGTGCTGGATGGCGCGATGGCGACGGAGCTGGAAGCGCGCGGCTGTAACCTGGCAGACAGCCTCTGGTCTGCCAAAGTACTGATGGAAAACCCGGAACTTATTCGCGAAGTGCATCTCGATTACTACCGCGCGGGTGCGCAGGTGGCGATCACCGCCAGCTATCAGGCCACGCCTGCGGGGTTTGCGGCGCGCGGCCTGGACGAAGCGCAGTCCCGCGCGCTGATCGGCAAAAGCGTTGAGCTGGCGCGTAAGGCGCGCGAAGCGTATCTGGCCGAAAACCCGCATGCGGGCACGCTGCTGGTGGCGGGATCCGTTGGGCCGTACGGCGCATATCTGGCGGATGGCTCAGAGTATCGCGGCGACTACGTGCGCAGCACTGAGGAGTTTATTACCTTCCACCGTCCGCGCGTGGAAGCGCTGCTGGATGCGGGCGCTGACCTGCTGGCCTGCGAAACGCTGCCCTCGTTTGTGGAGGTTAAGGCACTGGCGGCGCTTCTTGCCGAGTACCCCCGTGCCCGGGCGTGGTTCTCGTTCACCTTACGAGACAGCGAGCACCTGAGCGACGGTACGCCGCTGCGTGAGGTGGTCAGCGTGCTGGAAAACTCGCCGCACATTGTCGCGCTGGGCATTAACTGCATCGCCCTGGAAAATACCACGGCGGCGCTGAAGCATCTGCAAAGCCTGACGTCCCTGCCGCTGGTGGTCTATCCGAACTCGGGCGAGCATTATGACGCGGTAACCAAAACCTGGCACCACCACGGGGAAGCGTGCGAGACGCTGGCGGGGTATCTGCCGCAGTGGCTGGCTGCCGGAGCTAAGCTGATTGGCGGATGCTGTCGGACCACGCCTAAAGACATTGCTGAGCTGACGGTTCAGCGCTGAGGTCTTTGCCGGGTGGCGGCTACGCCTTACCCGGCCTACGGATCGCTGACCCTCTCCCACGGGGAGAGGGAAAAAAATGAACCGCACAAAATTCGCTATCCTTTCCCGCTTTTTATCTAAAAACGAATCGTTATGAGCGATTCATTTTTATTCCTTTATCAAAATTCCCGCGCCGGAAATACTGCCCTCATAACAACAAGGGGAGCAGGCACTATGGCAATTTCATCGCGAATCACACTTCTCGGCGCACTGGCGCTGTGGGCATTTCAGGCGCAGGCGGTGGACGTCACCGTCGCGTATCAAACCTCTGCGGAACCGGCGAAAGTCGCGCAGGCGGACAACACCTTTGCCAAAGAGAGCGGGGCGAAAGTCGACTGGCGCAAGTTCGACAGCGGGGCATCCGTCGTGCGTGCGTTAGCCTCCGGCGACGTGCAGATCGGCAATATCGGATCCAGCCCGCTGGCGGTTGCGGCCAGCCAGCAGGTGCCGATTGAGGTTTTCCTGCTCGCCTCGCAGCTCGGTAACTCTGAAGCGCTGGTGGTGAAGAAGAACATCACCAAACCGGAAGATCTGATCGGCAAACGCATCGCCGTGCCGTTTATCTCCACCACCCACTACAGCCTGCTTGCGGCGCTGAAACACTGGGGTATCAAGCCGGGTCAGGTACAAATCATCAACCTGCAGCCGCCGGCGATTATCGCCGCCTGGCAGCGCGGGGATATTGACGGGGCCTACGTGTGGGCACCGGCAGTGAACGAACTGGAAAAAGACGGCACCGTGCTGACCGACTCTGAAAAAGTGGGCCAGTGGGGCGCGCCAACCCTCGACGTGTGGGTCGTGCGCAAAGACTTTGCCGAGAAACATCCTGAGGTGGTGAAAGCCTTCGCCAAAAGCGCGATTGACGCCCAGCAGCCGTACATCTCTAACCCGGATGAATGGCTGAAGCAGCCCGCCAACCTGGAAAAACTCTCCCGCCTGAGCGGCGTGCCGGAAGCGGACGTGCCGGGTCTGGTGAAAGGCAATACCTATCTGACGCCCGCGCAGCAGGTACAGCAGCTGACCGGCCCCGTGAACAAAGCGATTGTGGATACCGCCACCTTCCTGAAAGAGCAGGGCAAAGTGCCGGCGGTGGCAGCGGATTACAGCCAGTACGTGACCGATCGTTTTGTGAAATAAGGAGTCCGCCATGCTGAATATTACGAACCTGTACGCCGATTACGGTGGTAAGCCCGCGCTGGAGGACATCAACCTGACGCTGGACAGCGGTGAACTGCTGGTGGTGCTGGGCCCGTCCGGGTGCGGAAAAACCACGCTGCTGAATCTGATCGCCGGGTTTGTCCCTTATCAGCATGGCATCATTCAACTGGAAGGCAAAAAGGTGGAAGGCCCGGGCGCCGAGCGCGGCGTGGTCTTCCAGAACGAAGGATTGCTTCCCTGGCGTAACGTGCAGGAAAACGTGGCGTTTGGGCTACAGCTTGCGGGCGTCAATCGCGAACAGCGGCTGGAAACGGCGCGGGCGATGCTGAAAAAAGTGGGTCTGGAAGGGGCGGAAAAACGCTTTATCTGGCAGCTTTCCGGCGGCCAGCGACAGCGCGTAGGTATTGCCCGCGCGCTGGCCGCGAATCCGCAGCTGTTGCTGCTGGACGAGCCGTTCGGGGCGCTGGATGCCTTCACCCGCGAGCAGATGCAAACCCTACTGCTGCGCCTGTGGCATGAGACGGGCAAGCAGGTGCTGCTGATTACCCACGATATCGAAGAGGCGGTGTTTATGGCGACGGAGCTGGTGCTGCTCTCGCCGGGGCCGGGGCGCGTGCTGGAGCGTTTGCCGCTGGATTTCGCCCGCCGCTACGTCGCGGGAGAACCCGTGCGCAGCATCAAATCCGATCCGCTGTTTATCGAACAGCGTGAATACGTCTTAAGCCGCGTGTTTGAACAACGGGAGGCCTTCTCATGAGCATCGTCTTCAGTGAAAAAACGCGCCGCGCGCGTCTGGCGCTGCGCTGGCCTTTCTCGCGCCAAATCACGCTGAGCGTCGGTACGCTGCTGGTGCTGCTGGCGGTGTGGTGGGCGGTTGCTGCCCAGCAGTGGGTCAGCCCGCTGTTTCTGCCGCCGCCGGGACAGGTGCTGGCCAAACTCATTACCATCGCCGGGCCGCAGGGCTTTATGGATGCCACGCTCTGGCAGCATTTAGGTGCAAGTCTGGCGCGTATTCTGGTGGCGCTTCTGGCGGCGGTGATTATCGGTATTCCGGTTGGGATCGCGATGGGCTTAAGCCCGACGGTGCGCGGCATCCTCGACCCGCTGATTGAGCTTTACCGTCCGGTGCCGCCGCTGGCCTATCTGCCGCTGATGGTGATCTGGTTCGGCATCGGTGAAACGTCAAAAATCCTGCTGATTTATCTGGCGATTTTCGCCCCGGTTGCCATGTCGGCGCTGGCGGGCGTGAAGAGCGCCCAGCAGGTGCGGATCCGCGCGGCGCAGTCGCTGGGAGCCAGCCGCACCCAGGTGCTGCTGTTCGTGATTTTACCGGGCGCACTGCCGGAGATCTTAACCGGGCTGCGCATTGGCCTCGGCGTAGGCTGGTCCACGCTGGTGGCGGCAGAGCTGATTGCGGCCACGCGCGGCCTTGGGTTTATGGTGCAGTCGGCGGGAGAGTTCCTGGCGACTGACGTGGTGCTGGCAGGGATCGCGGTGATCGCCGCGATCGCCTTTGGATTAGAACTGGGGCTGCGCGCGTTACAGCGCCGCCTGACGCCCTGGCATGGAGAAATACAATGAGTGAACGTCTGACCATTACCCCGCTGGGGCCGTACATTGGCGCGCAGGTGTCGGGCCTGGATGTGACCCGTCCGCTGAGCGATAACCAGTTCGAGCAGCTGTACCACGCGGTGCTGCGCCATCAGGTGGTGTTCCTGCGCGAACAGGCGATCACCCCACAGCAGCAGCGCGCGCTGGCCTTGCGCTTTGGCGATCTGCATATCCACCCCGTCTATCCGCATGCGGAAGGGGTGGAGGAGATTATCGTTCTGGACACCCACAACGATAACCCGCCGGATAACGACAACTGGCATACCGACGTGACCTTTATCGAGACGCCGCCCGCCGGGGCGATTCTGGCGGCGAAGCTGCTGCCGGAAACCGGCGGCGATACGCTGTGGACCAGCGGGATTGCGGCGTATGAGGCGCTCTCCGCACCGTTCCGGACGCTGCTGAGCGGGCTGCGGGCGGAGCACGACTTCAAAAAATCATTCCAGGAATACAAGTACCGTAAAACGGAAGAGGAGCATCAGCGCTGGCAGGAAGCTGTGGCGAAGCATCCTCCGCTCCTGCACCCGGTGGTGCGCACCCATCCGGTCACGGGCAAGCAGGCGCTGTTTGTGAACGAAGGGTTCACCACGCGCATTGTGGACGTGTCCGAGAAAGAGAGCGAGGCGCTGCTGGGATTCCTGTTCGCGCATATCACCAAGCCGGAGTTTCAGGTTCGCTGGCGCTGGCAGGAGAACGACCTGGCGATCTGGGATAACCGCGTAACGCAGCACTATGCCAATGCGGACTATCTTCCGCAGCGCCGGATTATGCAGCGGGCGACGATTTTGGGGGATAAGCCGTTTTACCGTGCGCCTTGATCCCCTCACCCTAACCCTCTCCCCAAAGGGGCGAGGGGACTGTCCGGTGCGGTTTTCACCCTCTCCCTTTTAGGGAGAGGGCTGGGGTGAGGGAATTAAATGCGCCTCAATATACCGATGATAGCGGTTCGCCTTCAGGTAGCACAAATCCACCAGCACCAGCCCGTCGACGCAGTTGTTGAACGCCGGGTCGCTGCCAAAATCAATAAACTGCACGCCGCCGGGTTCACAAAGCTCGGAATACTGCTTGTAGAGCGGCGGAATGCCGCAGCCAAGATTGCCGAGCAGGGATTTAAGCTTTGTCAGGTCGTCCACGTAATCCACGCCGCCAAACTGCGCGAGCACGTCCGGCAGCGATGCGGGATACGGCTGACGTGACGCGGCCAGCGGATGCGTCGCCGGGAACCACAGGCGGTAAAATGCCACCAGCAGATCCCGCGCGGCAGGCGGTAAGCCGCCGGAGATCGAGACCGGGCCAAACAGGTAGCGGTAGTGCGGATAACGCGCCAGGTAAGCCCCAATGCCGGACCATAAATAATCCAGGCCGCGGCGTCCCCAGTAGCGCGGTTGAATAAAGCTGCGCCCCAGCTCAATGCCGTGCTCCAGCACGTCCTGCATTTTGTCGTCGTAGTGGAACAGGCTATAGCTGTACAACCCCTCCAGACCGCGACGTTCTACCTGGCTGGCGGTCGGCATAAAGCGATACGCGCCGACGATCTCCAGATCCTCATCATCCCACAGGATCAGGTGCAGATAATCATCATCGTAGCAGTCGGTATCCCGGCGTTTACCGCTCCCTTCCTCCACCGCGCGAAAGGCAATCTCGCGCAGGCGGCCCAGCTCGCGCAGCAGCGGGGCGTCTTCCTGCCCGTTGCGCTGCCAAAGATAGATGGTTTTACCGTCGCTGGTATTGCCCAGACATTCGGCCTGCACCAGCGCGCGTTTCAGGGTGGCCCGGTCTTCCGGACGGGCAATGGCGCACTGGGTTTTAAAGACGCCGGGCACTCCCTTGCCAAGACGCATCACGTGCTGACGGCACTGCTCGGCCATCTCACGCGACGAAAGGGTGGCGCTATGCCAGTGATGCCAGGCGATCTGCTGGCCGATTTTAATCGGCAGCTGGCTATGGCGGCGGCGAAACATCTGCTGCATCAGCAGCAGCATCGACAGCGTCGGGGAGACCAGCGTGCTGGCATAGAAGAGCAGGCTGTTATGCGCCTGAATATGCACCGGCAGCAGCGGCGCGCGCAGCTTGCTGGCGAGTTTGATAAAGCCAGAGTGCCACTTTTTGTCGCGAATGCCTTTGCGCGTGGGGCGGGACACTTCTCCGGCCGGGAAGAAGATCAGCACGCCCGCGTTTTGCAGATGCTGTTCCATCTGCACCAGCGATGATTTCGCCGTCCTGCCGCCCATATTGTCCACCGGAATAAACAGTGAGCTGAGCGGTTCCAGATGCGTCAGCATCCGGTTGGTGACGACTTTCACATCGCGTCGCACGCGGGAGACGGCGTACATCAGCGCCAGGCCGTCCAGCGTACCCGTCGGGTGGTTGGCAATAATGACCAGCGGGCCATATTCGGGGATTTGTTCGAGTTCGCGGGCGGAAACGGTGCAGAGAATATCAAGGTGTTCCAGAACTTGCTCCACCATATCCAGTCCTTTCAGGTGGCGGTGAGCTGCGGCAAATTGCTGAAATTCGTCTTCGTAAAACAGTCTTTTTAACAGACTTTTTTGCCAGGGTGCAGGCCTCGCCTGAGGCCAAAGATCGTCGAGAACGCTATCGAGGCTAAACATGGTTACTCCTCCTGCCGTCTTGCGAAGACAGTAGAAGGAGCAGATGTCGGTTGTATTGCAGTTTGGTGAAGATTAGCGCAGAGAGTAGGCCGGGTAAGGCGAAGCCGCCACCCGGCGCTAAAGCGGATTAACGCAGAATTTTCTTCTCAGCCAGATCCAGCGCGAAGTAGCTGAAGATCAGGTCCGCGCCTGCGCGTTTGATGGCGCCAAGGCTTTCGAGGACCACTTTCTCTTCATCGATGGCACCCGCCTTTGCGGCGAATTTGATCATCGCGTACTCGCCGCTGACCTGGTAAGCGCCCAGCGGCAGCTCGGAGCGCTCGCGGATGTCGCGCAGGATATCAAGGTACGCGCCAGCAGGTTTCACCATCAGGCAGTCTGCGCCCTGGGCTTCATCAAGCAGGGATTCACGAATCGCTTCTCGACGGTTAAGCGGGTTCATCTGATAGGTTTTACGATCGCCTTTCAGCGCCGTGCCCGCCGCTTCACGGAACGGGCCGTAGAAGGAGGAGGCGAATTTGGTGGAGTAAGACATGATGGCGGTGTCGGTAAAGCCCGCCGCGTCCAGCGCCTGACGAATCGCCTGAACCTGTCCGTCCATTGCCGCAGATGGCGCGATGAAGTCCGCACCGGCAGCGGCAGCGACCACAGCCTGCTTGCCAAGGTTCAGCAGGGTGGCATCGTTATCCACGCCGTGATCGCACAGCACGCCGCAGTGGCCGTGAGAGGTGTATTCGCAGAAACAGGTATCGGACATGACGACCATTTCCGGCACGGTCTCTTTGCAGATGCGGGACATGCGGGCGACGAGGCCATCTTCTTTCCAGGCGTCGCTGCCGGTGGCGTCGGTATGGTGTGAGATGCCGAAGGTCATCACCGAGCGGATCCCCGCGTTGGCGATGCGTTCAATCTCACGCGCCAGATATTTCTCCGGAATGCGCATGACGCCCGGCATGGCTTCGATGGCTTTGTAGTCATCGATCTCTTCTTCGACAAAAATCGGCAACACCAGATCGTTTAAGGTCAGGGTTGTCTCTTCAAACATAGCGCGCAGTGCAGGTGACTTGCGCAGGCGGCGGGGACGTGCAATTAAATCGGTCATGGTATGCCTGATGTTTGTGGAACAAAGAAGGCTAGTGTACCCGAAAGCGTCGTGAGGTGTTTATTAAAGTGGGCGGTTTAGCGTCAGGTCATGCAAGAGTGCGGGAGGGGGGGATTCGGGGCAAACGTTTTAATATCAACTGCTTGCCCACGGAATATTAATGTCAGTTTGACGCGGTGAGCACCTGGGCTTTATTAGCGCTCAGTTCTGCCACCAGGTTATTAATCCCGTCACTCATATTGACGAAACGCGTATGCGGGGAGCGGGTGACCACCACAAACGCCCCCACGTTTGACTGCGGGATCATGGCCATATAGGTGATGAATCCACCGCCGCCGCCGGTTTTCTGGATAATACCCGGACGGCCATTTTTTGGCGCCATATAGACCCACCCCATGCCGAGCGCATCGGCTTTACCCGGCACGTCCATCCCGATGACGCGATGCAGCTGAGTACGCTGATAAATCAGGGTCTGCATACGATCGGCCTGGCTGGTGCGAGCGTAGAAATCTGAGGAAAGGAACTGCTGCATCCAGCGCATCATGTCGCCAGGCGTGGAATAGACCCCGCCGCTGCCCACGGCCGCGAGGGTGTTATTACAGGGGCTGGCGCCTTTCTCCGCCACCATCAGGCGACGGCACTGATCCGGAGACGGGGTAAAGGTGGTGTCTTTCATACCCAGCGGACGGGTTATCTGCTCTTCAAACAGCTGCGTGTAGGGTTTACCAGCCGCCGTTGAGAGGGCGTCCGCCAGCAGGTCAAACGCCAGGTTTGAATAAGAGGCCTGAGTACCCGGAGCCGCCTTCAGCGTGGCGGTACTCAGGTAGCTCCAGCGCTGGTCGCGCGTTGGCCAGACAAAGACGTCACGATGCGCCGCCCCGCCTGGCTGCTCGCGCGGCAGGGCGCTGGTGTGGGTGGCAAGGTTCACAAGCCGGATCGGTGTTCCCTGCCAGGTCGGAACCCGGGCGCCCGGAGGCGCGTATTTGCTGAGCGGGTCGTCGAGTTTCACTACGCCCTGGTCGAGCAGTTTCACCAGCATTTCGCTGGTCATCAGCTTGGTTAAGGACGCGATGCGGATAACGGAATCCAGCTGCGGGTGAACGTTATTTCCTGGGCGCGTTTCGCCAAAGCTGCGGAACACACGCTGGTTGCCGTCGATGACGACCATCGCCATCCCGGTCGCGCCGCTGCCGTAATAGATCAGGTTCGCGTAGCGATCGGCAATATCTGAAGCTAAAACGGGTGCCGTCAGCGGTTGGGCTGCCTGGGCGGTAGAAAAGCTCACCGCACACAGCGCGGCAAAAGAGAGCAGACAACGTTTCAACGAAAAGCATCCATGAAGTGAATGAGGAAAGTAATGGGTATTTATACTACTAATCGGAACCGCGCAATGCCCCGAATTGCATAACGATAGCGAGAAAAACGTAACCATGGGTAAATATGAACAATTTACTGACGAGCCATCTCCCATTTTGTGACATCGGGCTTATGATAGGCACCAGTGTCACTCAATCTTACGGAGAACGGTATGTCTGAGAAGCTTGTGGTTATGGTTGTCGATATGCAGAACGGGGTATTTGAAACCCCTCGTCATCAGCACGAAAAGTGTGTCTCTCTGATCAACCAGCTTACGCAGGCAGCCGACAAGGTGATTTTTATTCAGCACACCGAGGACGGGGGCCTGGAAGAGGGAAGTGAAGGGTTCGCGCTGCTGCCTGAACTCCATCAGCCAGCTGACGCGCTTTACGTGACCAAAACCGCCTGCGATGCCTTCTATAACACCGTGCTTGAGGCGCTGCTGCGTGAGCAGGGCATTCGCGAGTTTGTCATCTGCGGCTGCGCCACCGATTACTGCGTCGATGCGACGGTTAAGAACGGCGTCAGCCGGGGTTATCACATCACCGTGGCGGAAGATGCCCACACTACCGCCAATCGCCCGGCGGCAGATGCGCAGATCGTGATTAACCACCACAACGACGTGTGGCGTAACTTCATCGCGCCGGCGAATCCTCTTGCAGTGAAACGCACCGAAACAATTCTCGAAAACTGGAAAGCGAACTAATAATCAACCCTCGGGTCTGACCTTTTTGCCCGGGCCGGGAGGCTGGCTCGGGCACGTTTTTCGTGTGGTAACGTGTTGTGCACAGCAACAGCCATAACAACAAGAAGGAAGCATTATGTTTAAGTCTTTTTTCCCAAAGCCGGGGCCTTTTTTCCTGTCGGCATTTATTTGGGCACTCATCGCTGTCATTTTCTGGCAGGCGGGCGGCGGCGCATGGCTGACGCGCATCACGGGTGCAACGGGCGAGGTGCCGATTAGCGCGGCGCGCTTCTGGTCGCTGAGCTTTGTGGTGTTTTATGCCTACTACACGGTATGTGTGGGGCTGTTCGCTCTCTTCTGGTTTAAATATTCTCCGCATCGTTGGCAGTTTTGGTCGATTTTAGGATCTGCACTGATCATTTTTGTTACCTGGTTCATGGTCGAAGTGAGCGTTGCAATTAATGCATGGTATGCACCCTTCTACGATCTGATCCAAAAAGCACTAAGCGCCCCGAATAAGGTTCCGATTGGTGAACTCTATGCCAGTCTCGTTAGTTTTACTGGCATAGCCATGATTGCAGTAACTGTGGCAGTGCTTAATAATTTCTTCGTTAGCCATTACGTTTTCCGTTGGCGTACTGCTATGAACGAATATTACATGGCAAATTGGCAACGACTGCGGCACATCGAAGGTGCAGCACAGCGTGTACAGGAAGACACCATGCGTTTTGCCTCAACGCTGGAGGACATGGGGGTCAGCTTGCTTAATGCTGTGATGAAACTTATCGCTTTTTTACCGATTTTGATTGCACTTTCACCCCATGTGCCTGAACTTCCAATTGTTGGTCATTTACCCTATGGTTTGGTTATTGCGGCACTAGTCTGGTCTCTTATGGGGACTGGGCTTCTTGCTGTAGTGGGGATCAAATTGCCGGGATTACAATTTAAAAATCAGCGCGTGGAAGCGGCTTACCGTAAAGAGCTTGTTTACGGTGAGGATGACCCATCACGAGCTGCGCCACCAACGGTAAAAGAGTTATTTCAGAACGTCCGTTTTAACTATTTTAAGCTCTACTTCCACTACATGTATTTCAACATAGCCCGCATTTTATATCTTCAGGCCGATACTGTTTTTGGAATAGTCCTGTTGTTCCCGTCAATTGTCGCAGGGACAATTACCTTGGGGTTGATGACCCAAATTACCAACGTGTTCGATCAGGTAAGAAGTTCATTCCAGTACCTGATCAGCTCCTGGACCACCTTGGTAGAACTGATGTCTATCTATAAACGTTTACGTAGTTTTGAACGTGAGCTGGACGATCGTGACCTGCAGGAAGTCACCAACACATTTAGCTAATACAGGAAGTTGCTATGTCTTTTGCCGTACCGCGCGCGTTACCGTTGTCCTTGCTGGCCGCTCTTGTGCTGGCAGGCTGTGCCGAAAAAGGGGCCGCTCCGCTCAAAAAGGGGGAGAAGCCCGTCGATGTGGCGAGCGTAGTGCGGCAGAAAATGCCCGCCAGCGTGAAGGATCGCAACGCGTGGGCAGATGCGCTGGCAAAAACCTTTGAAAGCCAAAAGATCGCGCCGACCGAGGAGAATATCTGCTCGGTGCTGGCGGTGGCGCAGCAGGAGTCAATGTACCAGTCAGACCCGGTGGTGCCGGGTCTGAACAAAATTGCCTGGAAAGAGATCGACCGCCGCGCGGAATCTATGCATATCCCGGTGTTCCTCGTGCATACCGCGCTTAAAATCACCTCGCCTAACGGCAAAAGCTACAGCGAGCGACTGGATGCGGTGAAAACCGAAAAACAGCTTAGCGCCGTCTTTGATGATTTCATCAGTATGGTCCCGATGGGGCAGAAGCTGTTTGGCTCGCTGAACCCGGTACACACCGGTGGCCCGATGCAGGTGAGCATTGCGTTCGCGGAGAAGCATACCGACGGCTACCCGTGGAAAATCGACGGTACCGTGCGCCAGGAGGTCTTCTCCCTGCGCGGTGGGCTGTGGTTCGGCACGTATCATCTGCTGAACTATCCGGCGAACTATGATGAGCCGCTGTACCGCTTTGCCGACTTTAACGCGGGCTGGTATGCCAGCCGTAACGCGGCATTCCAGAGTGCGGTCAGCCGCGCAAGCGGCGTCAAGCTGGCGCTGGACGGCGATCTCATCGCTTACGGCAGCAGCGAGGCGGGAAGCACCGAGCTGGCAGTACGGAAATTATCCAACACGCTTGGCTTGAGCAACAGCGACATTCGTCGTCAGCTTGAAAAAGGCGACAGCCTGGCATTTGAGAAAACGGATCTGTACAAGAAGGTGTTTGCGCTTGCAGAGCAGAAAAGTGGGAAAACGTTACCGAGGGCTATCCTGCCGGGGATCCAGCTGGAAAGCCCGAAGATCACGCGTAACCTCACCACCGCATGGTTCGCAAAACGCGTGGACGATCGCCGGGCTCGCTGTATGGGGCTTTAATGGCGACGGCGAAAGCGCAACACTAACGCCACAACGCCCAGAATCATACATCCCGCGAGGAAGGGGATGAGGCCGAACAGGGTGCTGACACCAAAGCCAATCTCAACTCGCGGACGTCCATTATCCTGTACCTGCATCAGGTGTTCATAAACGCCTGGCGCATGGACCAGCATATTGAGCAGCTGTGAGCCGGCCCAGAAGCAGAACAGGACAAACAGGGCATAAGCAATATTACCCGCCGTGGAGGTTTTTGGTTTGCCGCCAAAAATCGGTTTCGACAATGTAAAGTCAGCCATGTTGACCTCCCGTGGTATCACTCTGTTTTAATACGCTTCTTACAGGGTGAGTTTGACAGGTCATCGCATTTGTCAATATCAGAATCGTGGTAATTTACGCGCCGGAATCCTCCTGGATTGTCGATTTCTGCAGCACATCACAATTTCATCACTTAAGTGAAATTGCGTCGCGTTTCAGAATTTCCGTATCTGCCACAGACCTGGCCGAAAAACTGTGAGAGGATGTCTTTTTTTTCCTGCCGGAGTTGTTATGAAGCTCACGTCCAAACTACGCCGTGACTGGCACTACTACGCCTTTGCTATCGGGCTGATCTTTATTCTTAACGGTGTCGTGGGCCTGCTGGGGTTTGAAGCAAAAGGGTGGCAAACGTATGCCGTCGGGCTGGTGACCTGGGTGATAAGTTTCTGGCTGGCGGGGTTGATTATCCGCCGTCGTCCTGAAGAGACGACAGCGGATGAGGCGGAGTCGGCGAAGCGCGCCGATTAACCGTTTACGGAGCTTTTAAGCGCGCTGTCGGCGGCGTGACGCTCCAGCGCCAGTTCGATCAGGCGGGTGATCAGTTCCGGGTAGCTCAGGCCGCTCGCCTTCCACAGTTTCGGATACATGCTGATGTTAGTGAACCCCGGCAGCGTGTTGATTTCATTGATTACCACCTCGTTTTCCGGCGTCAGGAACACATCCACGCGCGCCATGCCGCAGCAGCCGAGCGCCTGATAAGCGCGAATGGCGATCGCCCGGATCTTATCGTTAATCGCCGGATCGATATCCGCAGGAACGACAACCTGCGCGCCTTTGTCATCAATGTATTTGGTGTCGTACGAGTAGAAGTCGCTGTTTAAGACCACTTCGCCGCAGGTGCTCGCCTGTGGAAAATCGTTGCCCAGCACGGCGCACTCAATTTCACGGCCTTTAATACCCTGTTCAACCACCACTTTATGGTCGAACTCAAACGCCAGACGGACGGCCTGCGTGAACTCTGCTTCGCTGGTGACTTTGCTGACGCCCACGGAAGAGCCCTGATTTGCCGGCTTCACAAACAGCGGCAGACCGAGATCTCCGCTAATTTGCGCGAAGCTGTGCTTGTCGCGGTTGGCGCGGGTGAGGGTCACGAATGGCGCAATGTTCAGCCCGGCATCGCGCAGCAGGCGTTTGGTGACGTCTTTGTCCATGCACGCGGCAGAGCCGAGGACGTCCGAGCCGACGAACGGCAGGTTGGCCATGCGCAGCATTCCCTGCAGGGAACCATCTTCCCCCAGAGTGCCGTGAACGATGGGGAAGACAACGTCGATCTGGGCGAGTGCCTGCGCGTTGCCGGCGTCGATGAGCTGCCCCTTCACGACGCCGGGTACGGTGGCGACGCTCACTTCTGAAGGATTAAGGGCGATGTGTGCCGGATCGTGAGCGTTCAGCAGATACTGGCTGGCATCGTTAACGTGCCACTGGCCCTGTTTATCAATGCCCAGCAGCACCACGTCGAAGCGGCTTTTATCGATCGCATCAACGATATTCTTGGCCGATTGCAATGACACTTCGTGCTCAGCTGATTTTCCCCCAAAGACAATACCTACGCGCTGCTTAGCCATCTCACTCTCTTCCAGTCTGACGAAAAGCCAATAACATACCACGATGCCCGGCGGGTTTCGCGGCCTTCTGCCATAATGTTTTGGGGAATGTTGAGGGGGGGAGAGTGAAAGGAAAAACGCTGCTGACCGTTTTCATCATTGTGGCCTTTGCAACGGTGGGTTACCGCTGGTTGCCGTCCTACTACAACCCTTTCATGCCGCTGACGCTTGACGACCCGCCGGGCCGAATCACCCAGTATAAGCTTCGGCACTTAACTCCCGAGGCGTGCGCGAGCCTGCTGTCGCAGGCTAACCAAAGAGATCTCATCCGCACCCAGTCGGTGGCCGACAGCGGCGGCGCGTGTCCGCTTAACAACGTCGTGCGCGTGCGCGACTTCGGCCCGGTCGGCCTGAACAGCAGCTTTCTTGCCAGCTGTCCGCTGGCGCTCGGCTCTGCGCTGTTTATCAGCCAGCAGGCCCGGCCGCTGACAAAACGCTATACGGGCAGCGACCTGGCGCGCATCGATCACCTCGGCAGCTTTGCCTGCCGCAATATTTACCACCGCCCTGACGCGCGACGCAGTGAACATGCCACGGCTGAGGCGCTGGATGTCGCCGCTTTTCGGCTGGCGAACGGGGAACGCGTCACGGTGCTGAACGGCTGGAAGGCGGCAACAACGCAGCCCTGGCTGAAGGCAATGCTGGCGGCAAGCTGCGGCTACTACGGAAACGGCCTCGGGCCGGAGTATAACGCGGCGCATGCCAACCATTTTCATCTGGGAATGCGCGGTTTCGGACTCTGTCGGTGAAGCATAATATTCCGCCAGAAAATGGATGAATTGTGACTTATTTCACAAATATGATGACTGGGAAGATAAAACACCAAAGTCAGTCAGGCCGCATCTCTGGTGCGACGTCAAAACGCGTAACTTGCTAATCTGTAGGCGAATTCGCCTAAAAATGAAGACTATTTCTTTATGGAATCCTGGAAAGTTAATCTCATCTCGGTCTGGTTCGGCTGCTTCTTTACCGGGCTCGCCATCAGCCAGATCCTGCCGTTCCTGCCGCTGTACGTCTCGCAGCTGGGGGTGACTTCGCATGAAGCGCTCTCCATGTGGTCCGGCCTGACGTTCAGCGTCACGTTTCTGGTCTCCGCCATTGTGTCACCGATGTGGGGCAGCCTGGCGGATCGGAAAGGCCGAAAACTGATGCTGCTGCGCGCCTCGCTCGGGATGGCGATTGCCATTCTGCTGCAGGCCTTCGCCACCAACGTCTGGCAGCTGTTTTTCCTGCGCGCGGTGATGGGGCTGACGTCCGGGTACATTCCGAATGCCATGGCGCTGGTCGCCTCTCAGGTGCCGCGCGAGCGTAGCGGCTGGGCGCTGAGTACGCTCTCCACGGCGCAGATCAGCGGCGTCATCGGCGGTCCGCTGTTGGGGGGCTTTCTGGCGGACCACGTCGGGCTGCGCGCGGTATTTATCATCACCGCGATCCTGCTGGTGATCAGTTTTCTGGTCACGCTCTTTCTTATCAAAGAGGGGGGCCGCCCGGTTATCAGTAAATCTGAACGCCTGAGCGGCAAGGCCGTCTTCGCCTCGTTGCCCTATCCGGGACTGATGATCAGCCTGTTTGTGACCACTATGGTTATCCAGCTCTGTAACGGTTCGGTCGGTCCGATTCTGGCGCTGTTTATCAAGTCGATGGAGCCGGAAAGTACAAATATCGCTTTTCTGAGCGGCATGATTGCCGCCGTGCCGGGCGTATCCGCTCTGATTTCCGCACCGCGTCTGGGAAAACTGGGTGACAGGATCGGCACGGCGCGCATCCTGATGGCGACGCTGATCTTTGCGGTCGTGCTCTTCTTCGCGATGTCGTTTGTCACCTCTCCGCTTCAGCTTGGCGTATTGCGATTTCTGCTCGGGTTTGCTGATGGCGCAATGTTGCCCGCGGTACAGACCCTGCTGGTTAAATATTCCAGCGACCAGGTGACGGGGCGTATCTTTGGATATAACCAGTCATTTATGTATCTGGGGAATGTTGCCGGTCCGCTTATTGGCGCATCCGTTTCCGCGATGGCCGGTTTTCGTTGGGTATTTGCGGCCACGGCGATTGTCGTTTTAATCAATATTATCCAGCTGGCTATTGCGCTGCGTCGCCGCAGACAAATGGCGGAAGCGAAATCGTCGAGATAATCGTTTCACTGATGTATTATATATTATTATAGTAGCCGCATTTTTATATAACGAAATGCGGCGTTTTTTTATAGAAAAACGTTTCGCTCACCGCGACGGCCCTTTATTTTCATTCCTGCGTCACTTTTGCATACTCTAATAAATTTCTTCTCTTTGCATTATGGATTCAGAATGCTAACTTCAGACAAAACTGAAAAAGGAACTGGCACGATGAAAAATCTCATTGCTGAATTGCTGGTCAAGCTGGCACAAAAGGAAGAAGAGTCAAAAGAGCTGGTCGCCCAGGTCGAAGCGCTGGAAATTGTGGTCACCGCGCTGCTGCGACAAATGGCGAAAACCGATCAACAGGCGTTGATTGAGAGTGTGGAAGGCGCGCTGGACAGCGTCAGGCCTGAATCACAGGTTCCGGTTGAGGATGCCGAGATGCTCCACCAGTACGTAAAGAAGCTGTTAAGGCATCCGCGCAGCTAAACCGTCATAGGACGTAACGACGTGTCATAGAATTGTCATGCAGGATGCCTATAGTCGCTCTGTTTTTATTTTTATGTATTTGTACATGGAGAAAATAAATTGAAACAGAGCGCACTTTTCATCGCATTACTTCCCCTGTTAATTACCCCTGCCATTTATGCCGATACTGCCCAAACCAGCGTGCTGGATAATCGTGCGGCAAAAGGGGATATCACCCAGCCTGGCGGCGCACGCCGTTTATCAGAAGATCAAACTGCCGCTATTCGCGCTTCGCTGAATGATAAGCCGGCGAAAAATATTATTCTGCTGATTGGCGATGGAATGGGCGATTCCGAAATCACGGCGGCGCGAAATTATGCCGAGGGTGCGGGCGGCTTTTTTAAAGGCATCGACGCATTGCCGCTGACCGGACAATATACCCATTACGCGCTGGATAAAAAAACCGGTAAACCGGATTACGTAACGGACTCCGCGGCCTCTGCAACGGCGTGGTCCACCGGCGTGAAAACCTATAATGGCGCGCTGGGTGTGGATATTCACGAAAAAGATCATCAAACCCTTCTGGAGATGGCAAAAGCGGCGGGGCTGGCGACCGGCAACGTCTCTACCGCTGAACTTCAGGATGCGACGCCCGCGGCGCTGGTGGCGCACGTGACCTCGCGTAAATGCTACGGCCCGACAGTGACCAGCGAAAAATGCCCAACGAACGCGCTGGAAAAAGGCGGCAAAGGGTCGATTACGGAACAGCTGCTGAACGCGCGTCCTGACGTGACCCTGGGCGGCGGCGCGAAAACCTTCGCAGAAACCGCGACGGCGGGCGAGTGGCAGGGCAAAACGCTGCGCGAGCAGGCGCAGGCCCGCGGCTATCAGCTGGTGAGTGACGCCAGTTCGCTGGCAGCAATTACCGACGCGAACCAGGACAAACCGCTGCTGGGGTTATTCTCTGAAGGCAACATGCCC
Organism: Enterobacter asburiae; assembly: GCF_024599655.1. Taxonomy (NCBI): domain Bacteria; kingdom Pseudomonadati; phylum Pseudomonadota; class Gammaproteobacteria; order Enterobacterales; family Enterobacteriaceae; genus Enterobacter; species Enterobacter asburiae. The sequence continues at coordinate 3,890,299 of NZ_CP102247.1, read as the reverse complement.
GTGCGCTGGGAAGGACCAAAGGCCTCTTATCACGGCAATATCGATAAACCTGCCGTGACCTGCACCCCGAACCCGAAACGCACGGACAGCGTGCCGACGCTGGCGGCGATGACCGATAAAGCCATCTCTCTGCTGAGCAAGAGCGAAAAAGGGTTCTTCCTGCAGGTAGAAGGCGCGTCGATCGATAAGCAGGATCATGCGGCGAACCCGTGCGGTCAGATTGGCGAAACCGTCGATCTGGACGAAGCGGTGCAGAAGGCGCTTGAGTTTGCGAAAAAAGACGGCAATACCCTGGTGATCGTCACCGCGGACCATGCGCACGCCAGCCAGATCATTCCGCCAGATACCAAAGCCCCTGGCCTGACGCAGGCGCTGAATACCAAAGATGGTGCCGTTATGGTGCTGAGCTATGGAAACTCTGAAGAAGAGTCCATGGAGCATACGGGCACCCAGCTGCGCATTGCAGCCTACGGTCCGCACGCGGCAAACGTGGTAGGCCTGACCGATCAAACGGATCTGTTCTACACCATGAAGGTGGCGCTGGGTCTTAAATGATAAAATCCCGGCGGAAATCACATCTGCCGGGTGGTTTTTTTCCTGTCACGAACCAGACTTACAGGGAATGTTCACAAAAGGATGGTGCAATGAAAACAACATTACTGGTTACTCTGCTCTCCGGCCTGTTCCTGGTCGCATCGGCGAACGCGGAAGAGAAAACGCTAACGCCGCAACAACAGCGTATGACCACCTGTAATCAACAGGCGACGTCTCAGAGTCTGAAGGGAGATGCCCGCAAGACCTACATGAGCGACTGCCTTAAAAACGGTGCCGCGAAACCGGCTGAAAAAAGCCTGACGCCACAGCAGCAAAAAATGCGCGAGTGTAATGCGAAAGCGACCGAGCAGTCCCTGAAAGGGGACGATCGCAGCAAGTTCATGAGTGCTTGCCTGAAGAAAAAAGTGTAGTTCTAACGGGTGAGCGGCTTCGGCGGCTCACCCGAAATTTCATACTTTCCCCGCAGACCCCCTCTCTATAATTTGGGAAATTGTTTCAGAATATTCCCAAAAATGATGAATGATGAAACGTATTACAACAAAAAGCGCATTCGGGAAGAGTGGAATTTAACCCTTTCTCAGGATGACCCTCACCGCGCCGGCATTCAGTTTGCCCGGCGAGTTCGGCTGGCGCGCGCCGTCGGGCTGGCGGCGATGTTTTTTTCGATTGCAGGGATGCTGGTCACCCATTTTTTACCCGGCGGCTGGTGGCTTTTACTGGTGGGGTGGGCGTTCGTCTGGCCCCATTTCGCCTGGCAGCTATCCTGCCGTGCCGCTTCACCTCATCAGCAGGAAATTTTTAATCTTAAAATCGATGCCATTATTGCCGGGCTCTGGATCGGCGTGATGGGGATGAATGCGTTACCCACGGCAGCGCTGGTGATGATGGTGGGGATGAATATGATGGGCTCCGGGGGCTGTCGCCTGTTCATCCCTGGGATCCTGTTGACGCTGCTCTCCGCGCTGGTGACCCTGCCGCTCGTCGGGAAGGTGGCCGTCTTCAACCCCGACCCCGTGGAGTGGGGCTTAACGCTGCCCGTACTCATGCTTTATCCCATGCTGTTTGCCTGGCTCAGCCACCGCACCGCCGTCAGGCTTGCGGAGCACAAGCGGCGGCTGGAAATGATGAGCACTCGCGACGGCATGACCGGGGTCTTTAACCGCCGACACTGGGAAATGCTGCTGCGAAATGAATTTGAGCACTGTCGGCGCGACCACAGCACCGCCACGATACTGCTGATTGATATCGACCACTTTAAAAACATCAACGACACCTGGGGACACGACGTGGGCGACGAGGCGATCGTTGCGATTACGCGTCAGCTCCAGCGGTCAGTGCGGTCAGGCGATGCGATCGGCCGGTTTGGCGGGGATGAGTTTGCGGTGATCATGTCGCAGACGGCGGCGGAAAGCGCCATCGCCGTGATGTCGCGGCTGCATGAGCGGCTGGAAAAGCTGACGTTACCGTGCGCGCCAAAAGAAGCGCTGCGCATCAGCGTCGGCGTTGCCCCCTGGGGACCGCAGTTTGGACACTATCGGGAATGGCTGAAGGCGGCTGACGTGGCGTTGTATAAGGCGAAAAATGCCGGACGCGGCCGCACCGAAGTGGCGGCCTGACGCCCGACCGAGAGGATCAGGATTTACTCAGCTTCTCCGATTTTTCCATGCATTTTGCCATCGCTTCAATGACCGCCGAGCGGAACCCGCGCTCTTCCAGCACCCGCACCGCTTCGATGGTGGTACCGCCTGGGGAGCAGACCATATCCTTCAGCTCGCCCGGGTGTTTGCCGGTTTCCAGCACCATTTTGGCGGAGCCCATGACGGCCTGCGCGGCGAACTTATACGCCTGCGCGCGCGGCATTCCGCCAAGCACGGCGGCATCCGCCATCGCTTCTAAGAACATGAAAACATAGGCAGGGGCTGAGCCGCTCACGCCAACCACCGGATGGATCATCGATTCGGCTATCACTTCAGCTTCACCGAAGCAGCGGAAAATGTTCAGCACATCGGCCACTTCTTCCGTCGTCACCAGCGCGTTAGGCGTGACGGAGGTCATGCCAGCGTTGACCAGCGAAGGAGTGTTGGGCATCGCGCGGACGATTTTACGATCGTGACCCAGCGCGCGCGCCAGCTGATCGAGCGTGACGCCCGCGGCAATCGACACGACCAGCGTCTCTTTATTCAGGCTGGAGGTGATATCGCTCAGCACTTTGATCATGATGTTTGGCTTGACGGCGCCAAAGACGATATCGGCGACCTGGGCCACTTCCTGTGCGCTAACGGCTGCGTTGATCCCGTATTGATCGCGCAACGCGGCGACCTTGTCCGGTGACGGGGTATAGACCCAAATCTGACCCGGCAGCACCTGCCCGCTGGCGATCAGACCGCCCAGGATGGCTTTGCCCATGTTACCGCAGCCGATAAACCCGATTTTCTTGTCCATCACGATTCTCCGTCATTATGCGTTGTTTTCTCTGATTGATAGCTTAACAACGAAATGCAGGCGACAATAGTCGACAGAGTCATTATGGGGAGACAATATGGCGATTTGGGTTGATGCGGACGCGTGTCCGAATGTGATTAAAGAGATTTTGTTTCGCGCCGCCGAGCGCGTTCAGATGCCGCTGACGCTGGTGGCAAACCAGAATATTCGCGTACCGCCTTCGCGGTTCATCCGCTCTTTGCGCGTGCCGGCCGGGTTCGACGTGGCGGATAACGAAATTGTTCGCCTGTGCAGCGCGGAGGATCTGGTGATCACGGCGGATATTCCGCTGGCCGCCGAAGTGCTGGAGAAAGGGGCGGCGGCGCTCAATCCGCGCGGGGAACGTTATTCGCCTTCGACCATTCGGGAAAAGCTCACCATGCGCGATTTTATGGATACGATGCGGGCCAGCGGCGTGCAGACCGGTGGACCGGACAGCCTGTCCCAGCGCGATCGCCAGCAGTTTGCTGCCGAGCTGGATAAATGGCTGCTGGAAGTGAAGCGCCGCACAGCGTAATGATAATTATTGTCAATTTGTGGTACAGTGTGGCCTCCACAGGGTTGTCATCCCGTACCGCTTTGCAGTAAAGTAATCGCAACATCTTCTGCAATTATTTCTTTACACTCTTCAGCCATTCGGCATCAAGGGGAACACCTGGCATGACCCAACCCATCTTTTTAGTTGGCCCCCGCGGCTGTGGGAAAACCACCGTTGGCCTGGAGCTGGCACGCGTGTGTCATCGCCAGTTTGTTGATACCGACCACTGGCTGCAAACCGAGGCCGGAAAAACCATCGCTGAGATCGTTGAGCAAGAGGGATGGGAGAGCTTTCGCGCACGCGAAACCGCCGCGCTGAAAGCGGTCACTACCCCGTCTGCCGTGATCGCGACCGGGGGTGGCATTGTTCTGGCGGAGTGTAATCGTCACTTTATGCGCGAAAAGGGGATTGTGATTTATCTCAGCGCGCCGGTGTCGGCTCTCGTGGGGCGTCTGGAAGCGTTTCCGGAAGAGGGGCAGCGCCCCGCGCTGACCTCCAGGCCGCTCAACGAAGAAGTGAGTGAAGTGCTGGCCGAACGCGATGCGTTATACCGCGAGGCGGCTCACCACGTGGTGGATGCGTCAGCGTCTCCCGAAGACGTTGTGATTCAGATTATTACCGCCCTGCGTTTGGCTTGTGCCAGCTAACCGGCGTCTATACTTATAGCTCAGACATAAAAAAAGGATGAGCTATGCCAACCAGACCTCCCTATCCGCGTGAAGCGCGCATTGTTACCGTTGAAAAAGGCCATACGGGCCATACCGTGACCTGGTATCAACTGCGTGCCGATCACCCCAAACCGGACTCGCTGATCAGTGAACACGAGACTGAACAGGAAGCGCTGGACGCGAAACGGCGCTACGAAGATCCCGATAAAACCTGAATGTTTTCCTAAACGCTCCAATATCGTGCCTGAATCACACTTTTTACTCATCGGGAAAGTTAAGCAGGAGTTAATATTTAGTTATTACAAGTAACTCCGGTATCGGCAGGCGATCTTTACATTTCGATGTCGGGATCACCTGCTACGCTATGTGCTGTTTTGTTGAAAAAATGAACTGTGCAGCGTAGTGAGCCTGTACCTGTGTACACGATGTTGGAGTAATGGAAGGCGATAAAAATGAAGGCAACGTTGGCGATCCTCACCATTGGTGTGGTCCCTGTAAGCGAAGTGTTACCGCTCTTAACCGAGCATGTATCTGAACAACAGATAACGCATCTCAGCCTGCTGGGGAAGATGAGTCGGGAAGAGGTCATGGAAGACTACGCTGTCGAGGCGGGGGAGGATCCCCTGGCGACGTTATTAAGTGACGGTAAACTGGCGCACGTTTCGCGCCAGAAAATCGAGCGCTCGCTGCAGGGCGTGATAGAAGTGCTCGATAATCAAGGTTACGACGTTATTTTGCTGATGAGTACCGCACCCATTAAGGGGCTTACGGCGCGTAATGCGATTTTGCTGGAGCCGATGCGGATCATTCCACCGCTGGTGGCCTCTATCGTTGATGGTCATCAGGTGGGTGTGATTGTTCCCATTGAGGAGCTCATGGATAACCAGGAGGCAAAATGGCAGGTGTTGGAAAAAGTGCCCTTGTACGCGCTGGCAAATCCGTTCTGGGACAGTGAGGCCAAGCTCATTGCTGCCGGGAAGGAACTGCTTGAGAGAGGGGCGGACGTCTTGATCCTGGACTGCCTGGGTTTCCACCAGCATCATCGGGACCTGCTGCAAAAAGCGCTGGATGTGCCCGTGCTGTTATCCAACGTTCTGATGGCTCGCCTGGCCTCGGAACTCCTCATGTAATGATTTTGCGTGACAGGTGATGAGCATGGCCCCTATAGTGAATTTTTATCTATAAATATAAGGGCCAGTTCATGCTTCAAAGTAACGAATACTTTTCCGGTAAAGTGAAATCCATTGGTTTTACCAGCAGCAGCACTGGTCGCGCCAGTGTCGGCGTAATGGCGGAAGGGGAATACACCTTCGGCACGGCGGAAGCTGAAGAAATGACGGTCGTCAGCGGGGCGCTGAACGTCTTACTGCCGGGTGAAACGGAATGGAAAGTTTACGCTGCCGGGCAAGTTTTCAACGTCCCTGGCCACAGCGAATTTCATTTGCAGGTGGCAGAACCCACCTCTTATCTGTGCCGCTACCTGAAATAATCTTTTTCCCTCTCCCCTTTGGGGAGAGGGTCAGGGTGAGGGGGAATTATCTCTGCGCTTCGCCGCCGAGACCTTCCACCAGATTCTGAATCAACGCGGCCAGCTCGCCGGTCATCAGGATGAAGTCCGCGTCAAAACGCTGGGCGTAATCTTCCCTGTCGATATCTTCGTTCTGATCGCGCAGCTCGTCGCAGAACTTCAGACGCTTCACGGATCCGTCGTCGCACATCACGAACTGAATACGCTGCTGCCAGTCGAGCGCCAGTTTAGTGACCACTTTACCCGCTTCGATGTGTACGGCGATTTCGTCGCTCACCAGATCCTGCTTCTTCGCGCGGATCACGCCGCCATCTTCCAGCAGGGCTTTCAGCTCGGCTTCATCAAGAATCTGGAAACCCTGTGCCGCAGCACCGCTGCGTACCCATTCGGTCAGCGTCAGCTCGATCGGCGTTTCAAGCGCCAGCGGAACGACCGGTAAAGAGCCGATGCTTTTGCGCAGCAGGGCCAGCGTATCTTCTGCTTTCTTGGCGCTGGCGCAGTCCACCATGATCAGCCCGTTGACGGTGTCGATCCACATCATAGTCTGGCTGAAGCGGCTGAAGGCGCGCGGCAGCAGGGAGTGCAGCACTTCGTCTTTCAGCGAATCTTTTTCGGTCTTTTTCAGCTTGCGGCCTTGTTCGGCTTCCAGCTTGAAAATTTTCGCTTCGAGCGCCTGCTTAACCACCGGCGTCGGCAGGATTTTCTCTTCTTTACGGGCGCAGACGATGATTTGACCCGTGCTGCTGGCGTGGGTCAGTGCATCGCTTTGTGAACCCATTGGCGGAACCCAACCGGTTTTCGCCATATCCTGGCTACCGCAAGGGGAAAAGGTATAAGCGGCTAACTGTTTTTCCATCTCTTCTGCACGCAGCGAAACGTCGCGGCTGAGACGGTAAACCATCAAATTTTTGAACCACAGCATGATAATTTCCACGGCCTTGTCGTTAAATCAGCGGGCATGATAACGAATTGTCGCATCGCTTGCATTGCTAATCGGGAAGCGTGCTTCTACTCTGTTGATAATCAAAATAATGAGGAGAGTCTTGTGCGTATTGGGATCGATTTGGGCGGCACCAAAACAGAAGTCATCGCACTGAGCGAGCAGGGGGAGCAGCTGTTTCGCCATCGTCTGCCGACGCCGCGCGATGATTATCACCAGACTATCGAGACGATTGCCAGACTGGTTGAGATGGCCGAGCAGGCGACAGGGCAAACCGGCAGCGTCGGGATGGGGATCCCGGGGTCGATCTCGCCGTATACCGGAGTGGTTAAAAATGCTAACTCCACCTGGCTCAACGGTCAGCCGTTTGATAAGGATTTGAGCCAGCGTCTAAACCGGGAAGTGCGTCTGGCCAACGACGCCAACTGTCTGGCGGTCTCTGAGGCCATCGACGGCGCGGCGGCCGGTGCCCAGACCGTGTTTGCCGTGATCGTCGGTACCGGCTGCGGTGCGGGCGTGGCGTTCGGCGGGCGCGCCCATATCGGCGGCAACGGTACCGCGGGCGAGTGGGGACACAACCCGCTGCCGTGGATGGATGAAGATGAGCTTAAATACCGCGCTGAGGTGCCGTGCTACTGCGGAAAGCAAGGCTGTATTGAGACGTTTATCTCCGGCACCGGGTTTGCGACCGACTACCACCGTCTGAGCGGCCAGCCGCTCAAGGGCAACGAAATCATGCGTCTGGTCGAAGAACAGGATCCCGTCGCCGAGCTGGCGCTTAGCCGCTACGAAATGCGGCTGGCGAAATCCCTGGCGCACGTGGTGAATATTCTCGATCCGGACGTGATTGTGCTCGGCGGCGGCATGAGCAACGTTGACCGGCTGTACGCCACGGTGCCGAACCTGGTGAAACAGTGGGTGTTCGGCGGCGAGTGTGAAACCCCGATCCGCAAAGCCGTCCACGGTGACTCCAGCGGCGTGCGCGGCGCGGCGTGGTTGTGGCCGGTAAATTCGTAGGCCCGGTAAGCGAAGCGCCACCGGGCGAATTCAGGCAGCCGCAAAAAAAAGCCGGGTGGCGGCTACGCCTTACCCGGCCTACAGATGGAGTGGACCTTTACTGCACCGCAAATTCTCTGTCCAGCCTGCTATACCCCAGCCCGTTGATCTTCTTCACCTTGATCTGCACCGGAATGCGCTCTTTCATCGCCTCAACGTGGCTGATCACGCCGATGGTTTTCCCGGTGGCGTTCAGCGCGTCGAGCGCATCCAGCGCGGTATCCAGCGTTTCACTGTCGAGCGTGCCGAACCCTTCATCCAGGAACAGGGAATCGATCCGCGTCTTATGACTCACCAGGTCGGAAAGGGCCAGCGCCAGTGCCAGGCTGACCAGGAAACTCTCGCCGCCGGAGAGGGTGCGGGTATCGCGCACCGCGTCCGCCTGCCACGTATCGACCACTTCCAGCTCCAGCGCGTCGCTGGCCTTACGCTGCAGCAGATAGCGCCCGTGCAGGCGGTTAAGCTGCTGGTTAGCAAGCCAGACAAGATTGTCCAGCGTCAGCCCCTGCGCGAACTTACGGAACTTGTCGCCGGTGCTGGAGCCAATCAGCGCGTTCAGATAACCCCAGTCGTCCGCCTGGCGCGCGGCCTCTTCAATTTGCTGCATCAACGCCAGCTGGTGCTGACGGTTATCGCTGTCCTGCTTAAGCTGCTGGCGGATCTCGCCCTGATGCGTAGTGTTCTCGCGAAGCCGCTGCGCCAGCAGCTGCAGCTGGCTTTGTAGCGCAGGAGCATCGGCATCGAGCCCTTCCGGCCGCAGCGCCAGATGATCCTGCAGCTGCTGGTTAGCCTGGCCGGAAAGGGCCGCGGCCTGCTGTATCTGGCTTTCCAGCGACTGTTTCAGCTGTTCGAGGCGGCGAATAGCGTCGTCATCCAGCAGCGCGGCAAGGAACGCGTCCCGATCGGCAAAACAGCTCGCTGTGAGCGCCGCGGTGAACTGCGTCTGCGACTGCTGCAGGCGCTCTTGCTCCAGCTTTTCCTGCTGCTCCTGCGCGGTGAGCTGGCTCTGTAGCGACACGCATTCGTCGTGCACGTCGCGCCAGCCGTCCGGAATGGCCGGTTCGGCCTCTTCGCCGTGCGTGTCCGGAAGCGTGTCGAGCAGCGGCTTGAGAGCGTTTATGCGTTCCAGAAGCACGCCGTGCTGCGTTTGTTTCTCCTGCCACTGCGCGAATTCCGCTTCGCGGGCGTGCAGCCAGGCGGCTTCATTGCCGTCTTCAGGTACGTTAAGCGATAGCGAGAGCAGGGTGTGTTCCAGCGCCTGGCGCGCGGCCGTCAGCTGCTGCTGATACTGTCGCTCCTGCACTTCCTGCTCGTTCAACTGGTTTTGCAGGGTCAGACGCTGGCTGAGCTGATAAAGCTGGCGGTCGTACTGTTCCTGCTCGTTCATCCATGGCGTGATATCTTCCTGAATATTCAACGCGATGTTCAGGGAAGTGCAGGCTTCCATCCACTCTTTAGTGAGCGCTTGCTCTTCCTGAGAGAGAGTCTGCGCTTCGTCTGACTCGCGCTGGATCTGCTGTGTCAGGGCATTAACTTGTCCCAGCACCAGCAGGCCTTCCTCTTTAAGGGCGGCGACCTCTTTTTCCAGGGCATCACGGCGGCGCTGGTTATCCGTCAGCTCAAGCGACTGGTATTGCGCAACGGCGGGATGCTCGCTGGAGCCGCACAGTGGACAGGGTTTGCCTGCCTCAAGCCGGGAACGATAGCTTTCCAGGTCTTTAATCGTCGCTTCACGTTCGCACAGGGCCTTCAGGTCCAGATAGTGCTGGTGTTTCTCTTTGTACTGCTGGCGGCGCAGCGTCAGCGTTTCATTGAGTTTATTTTGATCGGCCTGGGCCTTCTGCACGCTTTCACCGCTCTGGCGCAGGCGCTTTTGCAGCGGCTGATAGCGGGCATGCAGCGACGTTAGCCGCTGGCGCAGCGTGCGTGACCGGGACTGCTGCTCCATGGCCGCGCTGACCTCATCCGCCGTCAGTGTCAGCGCATTTTCCGGCATCTCGGCCAGCCTGTTGCGTAATTCGCTCATCCGCGCAGCAAGCGAGGCTAACTGCGTTTTATCGCGGTTAAGCTGCGAGAGCTGGGCACGCCAGCCGGCAATCTCCTGCCCCAGCAGGCGAAAGCGCTCGTGCTCCGCCAGCCACTGCGCCAGCGCCGTCAGTTCGGTCTGAAGCTGCTGATGATTCCGCTGGGCGGTATGACGGATCCGCGCGCGCAGTGAGGTTTTGGCTTGTAAGCGAGTATTTACTTCGATAATTCGCTGTTGGGTTTGCGTCAGACGCGCGGTCTGCTCCTGCAGGTACGCCCAAAGCGGTCGAAGCTGGGCGGCGGGCAGAGCAAGCTGGAGCTTTGCCAGCTCCGGTGCAGCGTTCGTCAGCGCCTGTTGCGCCTGCTGCTGCATCGCGGTGACGCGCTGTTGCTCAAGCACGAGCTCGTCATGGCGCGTAAGCCACTGAAAATCTTTCTGCTGGCTTTGCTGCTGAACCAGCAGGGTTTTCTCTTCGTCAGTAAGTGCCTGCAAACTTTGCTGTAACTGCTGCTGTTGCTCTTCGCTCAACAGCACGACGCCCGCCGCCTGCGCCTCGCACTTTTCAAGCACGCTGCGGGCGGCTTTGTGTTTTTCAAACACCATGGCGGAAATCTGTCCGTAGATCTCGGTGCCGGTCAGCTCTTCCAGCAGCTCGGCGCGATCGCTCGGTTTGGCATTAAGGAAGGCGGCAAACTGCCCCTGTGAGAGCAGCATTGAGCGGGTAAAGCGGCCATAGTCCAGCCCGGTGAGCGCGGCGGTTTGCTCCAGTTTATCCGTCACTTTGTCGGCCAGGATTTTGCCATCTTCGCAGCGCGCCAGCTCCACGCGCGGCGCCTGCAGGTTTCCGTCCGGCTGGTTGCGCGCGCGGTTCTGGCTCCAGAAGGCGCGATAGGCGGTGCCTTTTACCTCAAATTCCACTTCCGCCAGACACTCGGCGGTGTCGCGCGTCATCAGGTCGTTTTGCGCCTGAGAAACCTTCTGCAGTCGCGGCGTTTCGTGATAAAGCGCCAGACAGATGGCGTCAAGCAGGGTGGTTTTACCTGCCCCGGTCGCGCCGGTGATGGCAAACAGACCGTTGCTGGCAAACGGCTCCGCGGTAAAGTCAATTTTCCACTCGCCCTTGAGGGAGTTGAGATTTTTCAGGCGCAGGCTCAAAATTTTCATGCGTTTTCTTCCTCATCATTGAGCGCATGCAGTGTATGGCTGAACAGTTCGCTGAGTCTTGCGCGCTTCGCGTCGTCAATTTCCTCCTGCGAGAGCCTGCGTTCAAACACCTCTTCAACCCGCAGCTCACTGAGCGTTTCGCGTTGAGCGCTTAACAGAATTTTCTCGCGCTGCTCGCGGCTGCGGCGTACCAGTAAGACTTCGACGGGCAAATCTTCCGTCAGCGCCTGAATTTTACGCTGCATATCGTGCAGGTAGTCATCGGTGGTGATTTCGATATCCAGCCAGACGGGCGGGTTAAGCGCCGCGCCACGCCACTGCTCAAGCCGGGCGGTAATGGCGTCGAGATCGCCCTTAAGCACCGCCAGCGGCTGGGTGACGGGCACCTCCAGCGTCTCTACGGCGCGGAGTTTGCCCCCGGAGAAGCTCACCAGATGGACGGATTTGGCCTTGCCCGTTTCGTCAAAGCTGAGCGAAAGAGGCGAGCCGCAGTAGCGGATATGCTCGCTGCCGCCGACGATCTGCGCCCGGTGTATGTGCCCGAGCGCGATGTAGTCGGCTGGCGGGAAGTTTTGCGCCGGAAAGGCGTCCAGCGTACCGATATAGATGTCACGTACGGCGTCACTTTTACTGGCCCCGACGGTGGTGAGATGTCCGGTCGCAATCACCGGAATCGGCTGGTCGCCGCGCAGGGCGCAGGCATCGGCGTGCTGCTGGTGATAATAGTCGGTGATGGCCTGTAACAGATGCTGTTGCTTTTCGCCGCCGGAAAGTCCCGCCTGGCTTTGCACAATATCGCGCGGACGCAAAAACGGAATGGGGCACAGCACCGCCCCCGGCGTGCCGTCGTGTTTTTTCAGGATCTGCGGGGCGTGCCCGGCGCTGGCGACGACGGTAGTATTGAGAAATGCCAGGATGTCGCGGGATTCATTCAGCGTCGCGACGGAATCATGGTTGCCGGCGACAATCACCAGATGACAGCCGGTTTGCTGCAGATTCACCACGAAGCGGTTATACAGTTCACGCGCATAGCTGGGGGGCGAGCCGGTATCAAAGATGTCACCCGCCACAATAATCGCGTCCACCTCTTGCGTTCGGGCCGTTTCCAGCAGCCAGTTCAGGAAGGCTTCATGTTCAGCCGCACGGCTTTTGCTGTAAAAATTTTGACCCAGATGCCAGTCCGAGGTGTGAAGTATGCGCATAGCTGATCCGTGGCAAAAAAGAGAAAGCAGGATTATAAACGTTCAGAGACGGGAAAATAACCGCTGTAATAAAACAACGGTTTGCCCGTTATCGTGGTACTGTTTTTCATAAATCTGTCATAAATCTGACGCATAATGGCGCCGAATTACAAACTTGTAACTTAAATAAGATAAGACAGGGCAAAGTATGGCGAGACGTATTCTGGTCGTAGAAGATGAAGCTCCAATTCGTGAAATGGTGTGCTTCGTGCTCGAGCAAAACGGCTTCCAGCCGGTTGAAGCGGAAGATTATGACAGCGCAGTGAACCAGCTGAATGAACCCTGGCCCGATCTGATTCTGCTGGACTGGATGTTGCCCGGCGGCTCCGGACTGCAGTTTATCAAACACCTGAAGCGCGAGGCGCTGACCCGCGACATCCCGGTTGTGATGCTCACGGCGCGCGGAGAAGAAGAGGATCGCGTTCGCGGTCTGGAGACCGGCGCGGACGATTACATTACTAAACCGTTCTCCCCAAAAGAGCTGGTTGCCCGCATTAAAGCCGTGATGCGCCGTATTTCGCCGATGGCGGTGGAAGAGGTAATTGAGATGCAGGGGCTGAGCCTTGACCCCACCTCACACCGCGTGATGACCGGTGAAAATCCCCTCGACATGGGGCCTACCGAATTTAAACTCCTGCACTTCTTTATGACCCACCCGGAACGCGTGTACAGCCGCGAGCAGTTGCTGAATAACGTCTGGGGAACTAACGTGTATGTCGAAGACCGGACGGTTGACGTACATATTCGCCGCCTGCGAAAAGCACTGGAACTGAGCGGCCACGATCGCATGGTGCAGACGGTCCGCGGCACGGGTTATCGTTTTTCTACCCGTTTCTGAACAATGACAGGAGTGTGACGCGTGCTGGAACGTCTGTCATGGAAAAGGCTCGTCTTTGAACTGATCTTATGCTGTATTCCGGCCTTCCTACTGGGGGCCTTTCTTGGACACCTGCCGTGGTTTCTGCTGGCGTCGGTCACCGGGCTGCTGATCTGGCATTTCTGGAACCTGCTGCGCCTCTCGTGGTGGCTGTGGGTTGACCGAAGTATGACGCCGCCGCCGGGAAGCGGCAGCTGGGAGCCGCTGCTGTACGGTCTGCATCAGATGCAGATGCGTAATAAAAAGCGTCGCCGCGAGCTGGGAAGCCTGATTAAGCGTTTTCGCAGCGGTGCAGAGTCGCTGCCGGATGCCGTTATTCTAACGACCGAAGAAGGGACAATCTTCTGGTGTAACGGCCTTGCGCAACAGCTGCTGGGCCTGCGCTGGCCCGACGATAATGGTCAGAATATCCTCAACCTTCTGCGCTATCCCGAGTTCACGCAGTATCTGAAAACGCGTGATTTTACCCGCCCGCATAATCTGAAGCTCAATAACGGTCGCCATCTGGAAATCCGCGTGATGCCCTACAGCGATAAACAGTGGCTGATGGTGGCGCGCGATGTCACCCAGATGCACCAGCTGGAAGGGGCGCGTCGCAACTTCTTCGCCAACGTCAGTCACGAACTGCGTACCCCGTTGACCGTGCTTCAGGGCTACCTGGAGATGATGCAGGAGCAAACGCTTGAAGGCGCGCCGCGTGAAAAAGCGCTGCACACCATGCGCGAGCAAACGCACCGGATGGAAGGGCTGGTGAAGCAGCTGCTGACGCTATCGAAGATTGAAGCGGCGCCAACGCTTGCGCTAAATGAGACCATTGATGTCCCGATGATGCTGCGGGTCGTTGAGCGTGAAGCGCAGACGTTAAGCCACAAAAAGCATCACCTGACCTTTGAGGTCGACAATACGCTGAAGGTGCTGGGCAGCGAAGATGAACTGCGTAGCGCCATTTCCAACCTGGTGTATAACGCGGTGAATCATACGCCGGAGGGGACGAATATCGTGGTGCGCTGGCACCATGCCCCAACGGGGGCGGAGTTTAGCGTGGAAGACGACGGGCCGGGGCTCGCGCCTGAGCATATTCCTCGCCTGACTGAGCGCTTTTACCGTGTGGATAAAGCGCGATCCCGGCAGACAGGCGGAAGCGGCCTGGGGCTGGCGATTGTTAAACACGCGGTGAATCACCATGAAAGCCGTCTCGATATTCAGAGTACGCTGGGTAAAGGAACCCGTTTCAGCTTCGTGATCCCGGAACGATTAATTGCCAAAAAGATCGCCTGACGGCAGGTGTGTCATTTTACCTTTCCACGGGTCAGCGTCTGCTGGCCCGTTTGCTTTGCAGTCAAGCGAAACGCGGATGAATTATATACGGCTGACTGTTTTTTGTTCGCATGATTAGCCATGGGTTTTTCTTATAAATAGCGTATTATTCTAACCTGTATTTTCATGATGGCATATTGTTCTGGTTTTGCGATCCCACCTTGCCTTTAAACGTTATAAGCGTTTAAATTGCGCCCCAGATACTGTCAGACCGACTGTATTTGCGTGGTAAATCGAAAAACTATTCTTCTCCACGCCAGGACGGGAGCATTTCCCGCTGAAATTGAGCAAATTTTCGGCTGTATCGTCCCGTCAGGGAAATCGAAAATCTCAATGTTTTCAACACCACATCCACAGGCAGTAAGGTTTTATGACCCATCACTTAAAATCGCGTGACATCATCGCGCTGGGCTTTATGACATTTGCGCTGTTCGTTGGCGCAGGCAACATCATTTTCCCTCCAATGGTTGGCCTTCAGGCGGGTGAACACGTCTGGACCGCCGCGTTTGGTTTCCTGATTACTGCCGTGGGTCTGCCGGTTCTGACCGTCGTCGCGCTGGCGAAAGTCGGCGGCGGCGTGGATAGTCTCAGCACCCCGATCGGCAAAGTGGCGGGCGTTCTGCTGGCAACCGTCTGCTATCTCGCCGTTGGCCCGCTGTTTGCGACCCCGCGTACGGCAACCGTGTCCTTCGAAGTGGGTATTGCTCCCCTGACCGGTGACGGTGCGATGCCGCTGTTTATCTACAGCCTGATCTACTTCGCGATCGTGATTCTGGTTTCCCTCTATCCGGGCAAGCTGCTGGATACCGTGGGTAACTTCCTGGCTCCGCTGAAAATTGTGGCGCTGATTGTTCTGGCTGTAGCGGCCATCGTCTGGCCAGCAGGCCCGATTAGCGACGCGATGGACGCCTATAAAAATGCCGCGTTCTCTAACGGCTTTGTGAACGGCTACCTGACGATGGATACGCTGGGCGCGATGGTGTTTGGTATCGTTATCGTTAACGCCGCGCGTTCCCGCGGTGTGACCGAAGCGCGTCTGCTGACCCGCTATACCATCTGGGCTGGCCTGATGGCCGGTGTGGGGCTGACGCTGCTGTATCTGGCACTGTTCCGTCTGGGTTCCGACAGCGCCATGCTGGTCGATCAGAACGCCAACGGTGCGGCTATCCTGCACTCCTACGTTCAGCACACCTTCGGCGGTGCGGGCAGTATGCTGCTGGCGGCGCTCATCTTCCTGGCCTGTCTGGTCACCGCGGTTGGCCTGACCTGCGCCTGCGCAGAGTTCTTTGCGCAGTATCTGCCGCTCTCTTACCGCACCCTGGTGTTTATCCTCGGCATCTTCTCTATGGCGGTGTCCAACCTCGGTCTGAGCCACCTGATTCAGGTCTCTATTCCGGTGCTGACGGCGATTTACCCGCCGTGTATTGTGCTGGTGGTGCTGAGCTTTACTCGCCCTTGGTGGAACAACTCTTCACGAATTATTGCGCCAGCCATGTTTATCAGCCTGATTTTTGGTATCCTTGACGGGATTAAAGCATCAGCTTTCGCGCACATACTGCCGGCATGGACACAGCGTCTGCCGCTGTCCGAGCAGGGGCTGGCCTGGCTGATGCCTACCGTTGTTGCACTGGTTCTGGCCATTATCTGGGACCGTGCTGCAGGGCGTCAGGTCGCATCGAACGCTCATTAATCAACGGCAACAAACTGTTTAACCACGGGGCTTAAGGCCCCGTGGTTTTTTGTTTTTTTCGTGTTGAATGGCAAGATTTAAATGGAAAGCACTAACAAACTTAAACGTGGATTGAGCACGCGCCACATCCGCTTTATGGCGCTGGGCTCTGCTATCGGCACCGGTCTTTTTTATGGCTCGGCAGATGCCATCAAAATGGCCGGTCCCAGCGTTCTGCTGGCGTACATTATCGGCGGCGTGGCGGCGTATATCATCATGCGCGCCCTCGGCGAAATGTCGGTTCACAACCCGTCCGCCAGCTCCTTCTCCCGCTACGCGCAGGAAAACCTCGGCCCGCTGGCCGGGTTTATCACCGGCTGGACCTACTGCTTTGAAATCCTGATTGTGGCGATTGCCGACGTGACCGCGTTTGGCATCTATATGGGCGTCTGGTTCCCGGCGGTGCCGCACTGGATTTGGGTGCTGAGCGTGGTGCTGATCATCTGCGCCGTCAACCTGATGAGCGTGAAGGTGTTTGGCGAGCTGGAGTTCTGGTTCTCCTTCTTCAAGGTCGCCACCATTATCATCATGATCGTGGCCGGTTTCGGCATTATCATCTGGGGAATTGGCAACGGCGGGCAGCCGACCGGCATCCATAACCTCTGGAGCAACGGGGGCTTCTTCAGTAACGGCTGGCTCGGGATGGTGATGTCGCTGCAGATGGTGATGTTTGCCTACGGCGGCATCGAGATTATCGGTATCACCGCCGGGGAAGCGAAAGATCCAGAGAAGTCCATTCCGCGCGCCATCAACTCGGTGCCGATGCGTATTCTGGTGTTCTACGTGGGTACGCTGTTCGTGATCATGTCCATCTACCCGTGGAATCAGGTGGGTACCAACGGTAGCCCGTTTGTTCTGACCTTCCAGCATATGGGCATTGCCTTTGCGGCCAGCATTCTTAACTTTGTGGTGCTGACCGCGTCGCTTTCCGCGATCAACAGTGACGTCTTTGGCGTGGGCCGTATGCTCCACGGCATGGCGGAGCAGGGCAGCGCGCCGAAGGTGTTCGCCAAAACCTCACGCCGCGGCACGCCGTGGGTGACCGTCGTGGTCATGACCGTGGCGCTGCTGTTCTCGGTTTACCTGAACTACATCATGCCGGAGAACGTCTTCCTGGTGATTGCATCGCTGGCGACCTTCGCGACGGTGTGGGTGTGGATCATGATCCTGCTGTCGCAGATTGCCTTCCGCCGTCGTCTGTCGCCGGAAGAGGCGAAAGCGCTGAAGTTTAAAGTACCGGGCGGCGTTGCGACGACCGTCGTCGGGCTGATCTTCCTGGTGTTTATCATTGGGCTGATTGGCTACCATCCGGATACCCGCATTTCCCTGTACGTTGGGTGTGCGTGGATCGTTCTGCTGCTGATCGGCTGGGTGTTTAAGTGCCGCCGCGACCGCCAGTTGGCGGAAGCACAGTAACATTTGTATTTCCTGTTCCATGGAAGGGGATTGCCGGGCAATTTTTTAACCTGAAGCGATGCATGTAGTTTCCGGAAAATGAATGGCTTACAGCGATGCCCTGGTCCGGCTGTAAATCGCCGAAGCGTTTCCGTAAGGCCGGGGCGAGGCGCACGGATGCGCCGAGAGGGCGTGGCCTGCAGGGATGCAGGCTCATGCCCGACCCGATAGCCTGAAGGAATAAGCTGAGGGCACCGCGAAGCGGCGATTTACCGCCGGGAGCCCGGGTCGCCAGGGTGGTGGCGATTGAGCCACCCTGGCACGTTCACCGGTCACGTCATTACAGAGTAGCAAGAAACATAAAGTGAACGGAATGACCACTACAGCCGTATGTTCCCCCTCACCCCAGCCCTCTCCCTCAAGGGAGAGGGGGCCGTCCGTGCAGGCATAATTACCTCCTCCCCCGTCCTCCTCCCCCAATAAATCACGTCATGGTGAGCTATCCTTAACCACCCTGTGGCAAGGTGACGTCAATTTCATCAAAGGGGATTCGTGATGTTAAATGCCTGGCACCTTCCGGTTGCCCCATTTGTTAAGCAAAACAAAGACAACCTTGTGATTACGCTCTGGCTGGCGGGGGAAAATCAGCCTGAACGCGTGACGCTCCGCGCCGAAATAGATAACGAAGAGACCGGGCTGAAAATGCACAAGCTGCGCAGCCAGCCGCAGCCGGGGATCACGGCGTGGCGAGCGAATATCGACCTGAACAGCGGACAGCCGCGTCGCCGTTATAGCTTCAAACTGCTGTGGAATAACCGCCAGCTGTGGTTTACCCCGCAGGGGTTTAGCCGTTTCCCGCCCGCACGGCTGGAGCAGTTTGCGGTCGATTATCCGGATAACGGCCCGCAGTGGGTTAACGATCAGGTCTTTTATCAGATTTTCCCGGACCGTTTTGCGCGCAGCGAAAAGCGTACCGCGCAGCAGGATAAGGTTTATCACCACCATGCGGCGGGCCATGACATTATCCTGAAAGCGTGGGACGAGCCGTTAACCGCGCAGGCTGGCGGCTCGACGTTTTACGGCGGCGATCTCGACGGCATCAGCGAAAAGCTGCCGTACCTGAAAAAGCTCGGCGTGACGGCGCTCTATCTCAACCCCGTATTTAAAGCCCCGAGCGTGCACAAATACGATACCGAAGATTATCGCCACGTTGACGCGCAGTTTGGCGGTGACGAGGCGCTGCTGCGCCTGCGCAAGAACACCCAAAACGAAGGCATGCGCCTGATTCTGGACGGCGTGTTCAACCATAGCGGAGATTCGCACGCCTGGTTTGACCGCCATAATCAGTCGATGGGCGGGGCATGTCATAACCCGGACTCGCCGCAGCGCGACTGGTACAGTTTTAACGAGGAGGGCCGCGCGCTGGACTGGCTGGGGTATGCCAGCCTGCCGAAGCTGGATTTCCAGTCGCCAACGCTCGTGAATGAAATCTACGGCGGCGAAGACAGCATCGTGCGCCACTGGCTGAAGGCGCCGTGGAATATGGACGGCTGGCGTCTGGACGTGGTGCATATGCTCGGTGAAGCGGGCGGGGCGCGGAATAACCTTCAGCACGTCGCCGGGATCGCGCGCTCGGCGAAAGCGGCTCAGCCGGAGGCGTTCGTCTTTGGCGAGCACTTTGGCGACGCGCGCCAGTGGCTGCAGAACGATGCGGAAGATGCGGCGATGAACTATCGCGGCTTTACCTTCCCGCTGTGGGGATTCCTCGCTAACACCGATATCTCCTACGATCCGAATCATATCGACGCTGAAACCTGCATGGCGTGGATGGAGAACTATCGCGCCGGTCTGTCTCATCAGCAGCAGCTGCGGATGTTCAACCAGCTCGATAGCCACGACACCGCCCGCTTTAAATCCCTGCTCGGCAAGGATGTGGCGCGTCTGCCGCTCGCGGTGACCTGGCTCTTCACCTGGCCGGGCGTGCCGTGCATTTATTACGGCGACGAAGTGGGGCTGGACGGTAACAACGATCCTTTCTGCCGCAAAACCTTCCCGTGGGAGCCAGCGAAACAGGACAAGGTGCTGTTCAGCCTGTATCAGCGGCTGGCGAAGCTGCGTAAGCAGAGTCTCGCCCTGCGCTACGGCGGCTGTCAGGTGGTGTACGCCCACGATAACGTGGTGGTGTTTGCTCGCGTCTATAACCAGCAGCGCGTGCTGGTGGCGATTAACCGGGGCGAAGCCTGCGAAGTGGTGCTGGATGATTCACCGCTGCTGAAGGTGGCGATGTGGAAGAATAAAGAGGGCAAGGCAACGATACAGGATGGCGTGCTGGCGCTGCCTGCGGTTTCCGCGACGATCTGGTCCGGCAGCTAAGACCTGCTAATGTTTCCACCTTTTAAGATGGCGCAAATGCAACTGTTTGTGTCAATCTTAACGGATCGTTTACGGTGAAGGTGGAAACATGGACGAGCTTTACATCCTTGGCTGTTTGTTCCTGGTTTTTGCGCTGGTGGTGGCACCCGTGCTTGCGGTTATAGGCTTTAATCGAAGTACGGCGGCGCGACAGGAGATCGCCCGGCTACGCCAGCGCATTGAGGCGCTTGAGCAGCGCGGCGTGCCTGAAAGCGCGCCGGAGCCGGTGCAGACCACCGCGCCGGTGGCTGTGACCGCGCCTGCGGTTGAGGACGCTCCCGCGCCTGTCGACCCCTGGCGCCCCGATACGCCCGCTGCCGTTGCAGATCCCGCTCCGGCCCCGGTGCCTGCGGAAAAACAGCCTTCTGCCTTTGGCGGCATACTGACGTCGCTGGTGCGCTGGTTTATGCAGGGTAACCCGCTGGCGAAGCTTGGGATCCTGCTGCTCTTCCTCGGTCTTTCATTCCTGCTGCGTTATACCGTGGAACATTCCCTGTTCCCGCTTGAGTTGCGCCTCGTGGCAACGGCGCTGTTTGCCATCGTTCTGCTGGCGGTCGGGTGGCGGCTGCGGCACAGGCAGCGTGTCTATGCGCTAATCCTCCAGGGCGGGGCGACCGGCGTGCTCTACCTGACGGTGTTTGGCGCATTCCGGCTCTGGCAAATGCTGCCGATGACGCTGGCTTTTGCGCTTCTGGTGGTGATATGCGCGGCAAGCGTCGGGCTGGCGGTGCTGCAGAAGGCGCTGAGCCTCGCCATGCTGGCAAGCCTCGGCGGGTATCTTGCGCCGCTGCTCTTATCTACCGGGGGCGGCAGCTTTGTGGCGCTGTTCTCTTTCTATCTCCTGCTTTCCATCGGCATTCTCGCTATCAGCATCTGGCAGCACTGGCGCGAGCTGAACCTGCTCGGGCTGCTGTTTACGTTCGGCGTGGGCGGCCTGTGGGGGCTGAATGACTACCAGCCTGAAGACTATTGGGTCTGCCAGCTGTTCCTGATTGCCAATACGCTGATATTCGGCGTGCTGAGCGTGGCGCTGTCGCTGCGGGCGCAGGAGAAAGGGAAGCAGATTATCGACGGCGTGCTGCTGTTTGCCCCGCCGCTGATCGGTTTCGGGATGCAGTACGGCATGACCCGGCACTGGGAATATGGCCCGGCCCTGAGCGCGCTGGGATACGGCGCATTTTATCTTACCCTCGCGTTCCTTGCGCTGCGGCGCTATCCCTCCATCGGACGACCGCTGGTCCTGGCGGCGCTGGCCATCGGCGGCGGGTTCGCGACGCTCTCCATTCCGCTGGCGCTGTCGGCGCGCTGGACGGCGATGGCCTGGGCGCTGGAAGGGCTGGGTATCCTCTGGCTGGGCGTGCAGCAGAACCAGCGTCGCATGAGCTATAGCGGGACGGCGCTGCTGGTGCTGGCGCTCGGCAGCGCGCTGTGGGCGCAGACAAACGGCGTTACGTCGTTGAGCCTGCTGCTGATCTTCACCATCCTCAGCCTTTGCTGGCTGGCTGCGGCCTGGCTGTGGCGGACTCTCTTCCTGCTGGTCAGCCGGGCGCTGCTGGCCGGTGGTCTGCTGTTCTGGCTCGTGGCGCTATTGGGCGCATCGCGGCTGGTGCTGACGCAGGAATTACCGATTCTGGCGGGCGTGCTGGCGCTGACGGCGGCATCGGTCTGGGGCTGGCGGCAGGTGGCTGCTCGTCTGGCGTGGCGGGAGCTGGATGCCAGCAAATGGCTGCTGTGGCCGATTATGCTGCTGATGGTGGGGTATCAGCTCTGGCACCAGCAGATCGTTGCCGCCGGGTGGTCAAATCTGGCCTGGTGCGTTGCGCTTCCTGGCGCGCTGATGCTGCTTCGGCGCGACGGTGAAAGACTCCTGCCGCGCATCGCGATGGGGCTGCATTTGTCGCTGTTCTGGATGATTTTGCTGGCGCTGGCCGCTGAGCTTTACTGGTTTGCCCGGTCGTTGCCGTGGGGCATGGCGGCCTGGGGCAGCGGTTTAGCGATGGCAGCAGGCGGCGGGGTAATTATGGGGCTCTCTGCGGCCGTACGGCGTCGCGGGTGGCCGTTCCGGGAGTGGCCTGCGCTCTACGCCTGCCTGGCACCGATCCCCGTGGTCGTGGCGCTGCTGGTATTGCTGGTGGTGACCAATTTCCAGGACGGCGTGGTCTATCGTCAGACCTGGCTGCCGCTGGTAAACCCGCTTGAGGAAGGCGCGGCGTTCGCGCTGCTGGGGCTGGTCGTCTTTTATCGGGCTGTGGATCGCTACTACCCGGCGTGGCTCTCGCAGGCCCGACCGTGGCCTGCCGTCGCGATTATGGCGTTTGGCTTCTGGTGGCTGAACGGTGCGCTGATGCGCGCCCTGGCCTGGTACGGCGACGTGGCCTGGAATATGGCATCGCTGTGGGATTCGCGGCTTATCCAGACCAGCTTTGCCCTGTTCTGGATGCTGAGCGCGCTGGTGGTCATGATCCATGCCACCCGTCGGGCTTCGCGGCAGGAGTGGCTCTGCGGTGCCGCGCTGCTGGGCGTGGTGATGGTTAAACTGATGCTGGTGGACAGCGCGGGTGGAGGCGGTTTGTCCCGCGCAGTGGCGTTTATCGGCGTGGCGATACTGGTTCTGATCGTGGGGTATTTCTCACCGCTACCGCCCAAAACAGGAGATGAAAAATGAAATGGATGAAAGCGGTAGCCTGTACCGCGCTGCTGGCGCTTTCCGGCCCGGCGTTTTGCGAAGAGGGACAAACGGAATCGCCCCGGGACTATGCTTTTGGTCTTTCCCTCGATACGTCTGTTCCTTCCCAGTGGTATCGGGTGATGCTGCCGCTCGCCGTCTATGAGCAAAGCACGTCGCCGGATCTGCATGATGTCCGCGTCTTTAACCAGTCGGGCGAGCCGGTTCCCTTCAGCCTGGTCAGCGCGACGCGCCCGCAGGTGCCAGCGCAATCCACCGCGCTGCGCCTCTTCCCGCTGGACGCCTCGCCGCTTGCGGCTTCGCAAGGATCCGGTGATAGCGATAAGATCCTGCTTCGTTCCCGAAACGGCGTTGAGATTGTGCTGGAGGGGCAAAAAGCCGCCGCAGCCGGGCAACATTATCTGCTGACCCTGCCGGAGCAGGCGACGGGGGAGATGGCCATATCCCAGCTGCAGCTGCTCTGGAATTCCCCTCAGACGCCGTGGCAGGGAACGGCGTCGGTCTATTACAGTGAGGATCTTAAGCGCTGGTATACCCTGCGTGAGGATATGCCCTTGCTGGATGTCGTCAGCGGCCAGGATCGTCTTAAGCTCGATCGGATCGATACCGATACGGTTTTATCTCCCGATGCGAATCGTTATCTCATGGTGGTGCTGAACGCGCAGAGCCAGGGGATAACCTTGACCGGCGTAAACGCCATCAGCGCACCTGCCCAGGCGGCCCCGGAAGCGGTCGATCTTGAGGGGGAAGGGGAGCAGCTATCGGCAAGCGAAGCGCAGTGGCACTGGGCGCGCCCGCAGCCGCTGAGTGCTGTCAGCCTCTCACTGAATGGCGATGGCGTCCTCCCCGTGGAGATAGCGTGGCGGAGTACGGAAAAAGACGCATGGCATCCCCTGAAGAAAGAGGTTCTTTACCGTCTTGAGGGTAAAACGTCGCCACCGGTTTCGCTTAACGGCGGCCTGGTGCAGGCAGTGA
Organism: Enterobacter asburiae; assembly: GCF_024599655.1. Classification (NCBI taxonomy): domain Bacteria; kingdom Pseudomonadati; phylum Pseudomonadota; class Gammaproteobacteria; order Enterobacterales; family Enterobacteriaceae; genus Enterobacter; species Enterobacter asburiae. The sequence goes on along the minus strand of NZ_CP102247.1, from coordinate 3,866,711 downwards.
AAATCACGACGCTGAATGCGCGTCTGCCAGAATACCTGCCGAGCGTCACGGGACATCGCGACCGCTACGATCTGGTGTTCAACGCGCAGGGGAAAGCGCCGTACGTGCTCGCCTGGGGCAACGGCGCCGCAAAGCCTGCCAGCGTGGAGCCAGGCATGCTGATCCCGGCCGACCTGCGCAAGACCTATGATGTGGCAAACCTGCCTCAGGCCGACATTCTGGATAATGTCGCATTAGGCGGCGAGGGGCGTCTGACCGCTACCTCTGCGGCCGAGCGGGAGAGCAGGATGAACACGCTGCTGGTATGGGGCGTGCTGATTGCGGGCGTGATTCTGCTGGCGGGCATGGCCTGGCGCATCTGGCGAGAGACGCAGCGTAAGGCATAAAAAAAGGCCCGCATAAGCGGGCCTTTTTCGTAAACCGTGCCGATTACAGGCTGGATACGTTCTCAGACAGGTATTTCGCCACGCCGTCTGGAGACGCGTTCATGCCTTCTTTACCTTTTTCCCACTGAGCCGGGCACACTTCGCCGTGCTCTTCGTGGAACTGCAGCGCGTCGACCATGCGCAGCATTTCGTCGATGTTACGACCCAGCGGCAGATCGTTCACAACCTGGTGACGAACGATGCCGTTTGCGTCGATCAGGAAGGAACCACGCAGCGCAACGCCAGCGTCCGGATGTTCGATACCGTAAGCCTGCTGGATTTCGCGTTTGATGTCCGCAACCATTGCGTATTTCACCGCACCGATGCCGCCTTTGTCGACAGGGGTGTTACGCCATGCGTTGTGTACAAATTCAGAGTCGAAGGAGACGCCAACAACTTCTACGCCACGCTTCTGGAATTCTTCATAACGTTTGTCGAATGCGATCAGCTCAGACGGGCAAACGAAAGTGAAGTCCATTGGCCAGAAGAACAGAACGGTCGCTTTACCGTTGGTGTGCTGTTTGAAGTTGAAGTTTTCAACGATTTCACCGTTGCCCAGAACTGCTGCAGCTGTAAAATCCGGAGCCGGACGAGTTACCAGAACCATATGATTCTCCTGTAGATACTAAGGTTATTTGGAACGCAACGCGAGCCAGTATAGAGAGTGTTCAGGGATAAGACAAAGAGGTGGTGACAATCGTTCCGCCAGCTTTTACCTATCAATGCGAATTCTGTTACAGCTGTTTGTTTTTCGCCTGCGCCATCATGCGTGGATAGAATTGCCAGAATCGGGCCTCCAGCGCGTCGTAATGTTCATCCAGGTCATACCAGGAGTCGCGCAGCGCATCCAGCCGCGGGCGACGGCTTGCCATCCCGTTCAACACGTTCTGGATGAAGTCCATCTCGCGATAGCGCTCCAGCCAGCGTTCTGACCACAGATAGTTATTCAGGTTCACAAAGCGCGGCGGCGAGTCGGGCAGAATGATCGACACCTGCTGGCGGGCATAGCGCACAAAATCCGGCAAGGGCATCTCCGGCGACAGCTGTTCCCAGTGGCGCGACAGAAAGTGGTCCCACATCACGTCGAGCGTGATCGGCGCAACGCGGCGCGTTTCAGGGCGAAACCACGCTTTGGCTTCCGTCACTTCCGGCAGCTTATCCGTCAGCACGTCGATGCGGCGGTGCATGAAAATGCCGTCGACAACCTCAGGGGAATAGTCCTCAGCGGGGTTGCCGCGTACGAAATCGGCCAGCAAATTGCCGGACAGGGAGCTGTCAGCGAGGTGAGCGAGATGCAGGTGAGCGAGAAAATTCATGCGTTTTATTTGTCCGGGGCGGCTAGTTGTTGCAGCAAAAGGGTGTGAGCACTAGACTATGCCGCCTGTTTTTAAGTCACGAGTATACGTCATGCGCGTCGCCGATTTCTCCTTTGAACTACCTGAATCCCTGATTGCTCACTATCCCATGCCTGAGCGCAGCAGCTGTCGCTTACTGTCACTGGATGGGCCAACGGGCGAGCTGACGCACGGTACTTTCACCGATTTGCTCGACAAGCTCAACCCTGGCGATCTGCTGGTCTTTAACAATACCCGCGTGATCCCGGCGCGCCTGTTCGGTCGTAAAGCCAGCGGCGGCAAGATTGAAGTGCTGGTCGAACGTATGCTCGATGATAAACGTATTCTGGCACATATTCGCGCTTCTAAGGCGCCGAAGCCGGGCGCTGAACTGCTGCTGGGCGATGACGAGAGCATCAAAGCGACCATGACCGCGCGCCACGACGCGCTGTTTGAGGTGGCGTTCGACGACGAGCGCACGGTGCTCGATATCCTGAACGCCATCGGCCACATGCCGCTGCCCCCGTATATTGAGCGTCCGGACGAAGAGGCCGACCGCGAGCTGTATCAGACCGTCTACAGCCAGAAGCCTGGCGCCGTCGCTGCGCCGACCGCGGGCCTGCATTTTGATGAGCCGCTGCTGGAAAAACTGCGTGCGAAGGGCGTGGAGATGGCGTTCGTGACGCTGCACGTCGGCGCGGGGACCTTCCAGCCGGTGCGCGTGGACAGCATTGAAGATCACATCATGCACTCTGAGTATGCTGAAGTGCCTCAGGATGTGGTGGACGCGGTACTGGCGGCGAAAGCGCGCGGTAGCCGCGTCGTGGCGGTCGGTACGACGTCCGTGCGCTCACTCGAGAGCGCCGCGCAGGCGGCGAAAAACGATCTTATCGAGCCGTTCTTTGGCGATACGCAGATCTTTATCTACCCGGGCTATCAGTACAAAGTGATTGACGCGCTGGTGACCAACTTCCATCTGCCTGAATCAACGCTGATTATGCTGGTTTCCGCGTTTGCCGGTTATCAGCATACGATGAACGCCTACAAGTCTGCGGTAGAACAAAAATATCGCTTTTTTAGCTACGGGGACGCGATGTTTATCACGTACAATCCGCTGGCTTTGAATGAGCGTGTCGGGGAATAAGTCCGCGGCACCGTTTTACAACGTTGGACTGTTTTTCTGACGTCGGAGAAAAAATGAAATTTGAACTCGATACCACCGACGGTCGCGCGCGTCGCGGTCGCCTGGTGTTTGATCGCGGCGTGGTGGAAACCCCCGCGTTTATGCCTGTGGGCACGTACGGCACCGTAAAAGGGATGACGCCGGAAGAAGTCGAAGCCACTGGCGCACAGATTATCCTCGGCAACACCTTCCACCTGTGGCTGCGTCCGGGTCAGGAGATCATGAAGCTCCACGGTGACCTGCACGATTTCATGCAGTGGAAAGGCCCCATCCTGACCGACTCCGGCGGCTTCCAGGTCTTCAGCCTGGGCGATATCCGCAAGATCACCGAGCAGGGCGTACACTTCCGTAACCCGATCAACGGCGATCCGATTTTCCTCGATCCCGAAAAATCGATGGAGATCCAGTACGACCTCGGCTCTGACATCGTGATGATCTTCGACGAATGTACGCCGTACCCGGCGGACTGGGACTACGCAAAACGCTCTATGGAGATGTCCCTGCGCTGGGCGAAGCGTAGCCGTGACCGTTTTGACTCCCTGCAGAACAAAAATGCGCTGTTCGGCATTATCCAGGGCAGCGTTTACGAAGATTTACGCGATATCTCTGTTAAAGGTCTGGTAGAGATAGGTTTTGATGGCTACGCTGTCGGCGGTTTGGCTGTGGGTGAGCCGAAGGAAGACATGCACCGCATTCTGGAGCATGTTTGCCCGCAAATCCCTGCGGATAAACCACGATACCTGATGGGCGTGGGTAAACCAGAAGATCTGGTTGAAGGCGTACGCCGCGGCATTGATATGTTCGACTGCGTCATGCCAACCCGCAACGCGCGTAACGGCCATTTGTTCGTTACCGATGGCGTGGTGAAAATCCGTAACGCGAAGCATAAGAGTGACACCAGCCCGCTCGATTCCGAGTGCGATTGCTATACCTGTCGCAATTATTCTCGCGCGTATCTGCATCATCTCGATCGTTGCAACGAGATTTTGGGCGCGCGTCTCAATACCATTCATAATCTTCGTTATTATCAGCGCTTAATGGCTGGTTTACGTAAGGCTATCGAAGAGGGTAAATTAGAGAGCTTCGTGACCGATTTCTACCAACGTCAGGGCCGGGATGTCCCACCTTTGAACGTTGATTAATTTTAATAATGAGGGAATTTGAATGAGCTTTTTTATTTCTGATGCGGTAGCGGCAACAGGTGCTCCAGCGCAGGGCAGCCCGATGTCTCTGATTCTGATGCTGGTTGTGTTCGGTCTGATCTTCTACTTCATGATTCTGCGTCCACAGCAGAAGCGCACCAAAGAGCACAAAAACCTGATGAACTCCATCGCGAAAGGCGATGAAGTGCTGACTAACGGTGGTCTGGTGGGTCGCGTAACCAAAGTGGCTGAAAACGGCTACATTGCTATCGCCCTGAATGACACCACTGAAGTGGTTATCAAACGTGACTTCGTAGCTGCCGTTCTGCCGAAAGGCACCATGAAGGCGCTGTAATCCCAACTTTTCCCAAAGGGAACTGCCGTGTTAAACCGTTATCCTTTGTGGAAGTACATCATGCTGGTCGTCGTGATTATCGTCGGCCTGCTGTACGCGCTTCCCAACCTGTATGGTGAGGATCCGGCCGTTCAAATCACTGGCGCGCGCGGTGTCGCCGCCAGTGAGCAAACGCTGATCCAGGTCCAGAAAACGTTACAAGAAGAAAAAATTACCGCTAAGTCTGTGGCACTGGAAGAGGGCGCTATTCTTGCTCGCTTCGACACCACCGACACGCAGCTCCGCGCTCGCGAAGCGCTGATGGGCGTGCTGGGTGATAAATACGTCGTGGCGCTTAACCTTGCTCCTGCAACTCCGCGTTGGCTGGCTGCTCTGAATGCAGAGCCAATGAAACTGGGTCTTGACCTGCGTGGCGGCGTTCACTTCCTGATGGAAGTGGATATGGATACCGCGCTCGGCAAGCTGCAGGAACAGAATATCGACAGCCTGCGCAGCGATCTGCGTGAGAAAGGCATCGCCTATACCACCGTGCGTAAAGAAGATAACTACGGCTTGAGCATCACGTTCCGCGACAGCGCGGCACGCGACCAGGCTGTAACTTACCTGTCTCAGCGTCACCGCGATCTGGTGATTACCTCTCAGGGCAGCAACCAGCTGCGTGCGGTAATGACGGATGCACGTCTGAGCGAAGCGCGTGAATACGCCGTTCAGCAGAACATCAACATTCTGCGTAACCGTGTAAACCAGCTGGGCGTGGCTGAGCCGCTGGTACAGCGTCAGGGTGCTGACCGTATCGTGGTAGAACTGCCGGGTATCCAGGATACCGCACGTGCGAAAGAGATTCTGGGTGCAACCGCGACTCTGGAATTCCGTCTGGTTAACTCTAATGTCGATCAGTCCGCTGCTGCCGCAGGCCGTATTCCGGGTGACTCCGAAGTGAAACAGACCCGCGAAGGTCAGCCGGTTGTGCTGTACAAACGTGTGATCCTGACCGGTGACCATATCACCGACTCCACTTCCAGCCAGGACGAATACAACCAGCCGCAGGTTAACATCTCGCTCGATAGCGCGGGTGGTAACATTATGTCTAACTTCACCAAGGACAACATCGGCAAACCGATGGCGACCCTGTTCGTGGAGTACAAAGACAGCGGTAAGAAAGATGCAAACGGTCGTGCGGTACTGGTGAAAGAGGAAGAGGTGATTAACATCGCCAATATCCAGTCTCGTCTGGGTAACAGCTTCCGTATTACCGGTATTAACAACCCGAACGAAGCGCGTCAGCTCTCTCTGCTGCTGCGTGCCGGTGCGCTGATTGCGCCAATTCAGATTGTTGAAGAACGTACCATTGGTCCTACTCTGGGTATGCAAAACATCCAGCAGGGTCTGGAAGCGTGTCTGGCCGGTCTGGTTGTCTCCATCCTCTTCATGATCTTCTTCTATAAGAAGTTTGGTCTGATTGCGACGTCCGCTCTGCTGGCTAACCTGGTGCTGATCATCGGCATCATGTCCCTGCTGCCGGGCGCGACGCTGACCATGCCGGGTATTGCGGGTATCGTTCTGACTCTTGCGGTGGCGGTCGACGCCAACGTACTGATAAACGAACGTATCAAAGAAGAGTTGAGCAACGGTCGCTCTGTGCAACAGGCGATTGAAGAAGGCTACAAAGGAGCGTTCAGCTCCATCTTCGATGCGAACGTAACAACACTGATTAAGGTTCTTATCCTGTATGCAGTGGGTACTGGCGCGATCAAAGGCTTTGCGATTACAACCGGTATCGGTGTTGCAACGTCGATGTTTACCGCTATTGTCGGCACCCGTGCCATCGTGAACCTGCTGTACGGCGGCAAGCGCGTCAAAAAGCTGTCTATCTGAGGAGTGCGTTGTGGCACAGGAATATACTGTTGAACAATTAAACCACGGCCGTAAAGTCTGGGACTTTATGCGCTGGGACTACTGGGCCTTCGGCATTTCAGGTTTTCTGCTGATTCTGTCCATCGTCATTATGGGCGTGAAAGGCTTTAACTGGGGTCTCGATTTTACCGGTGGTACGGTAATTGAAATCTCCCTGGAAAAACCGATCGATATGGACCAGATGCGCGAATCGCTGCAGAAAGCGGGCTTTGAAGAGCCGCTGCTGCAAAACTTCGGCAGCAGCCGCGACATCATGGTGCGTATGCCTCCGGTACACGATGCCAACGGCAGCCAGGAGCTGGGTAGCAAGGTTCTGAACGTCATCAACGAATCGACCAGCCAGAATGCGGCGGTGAAGCGTATTGAGTTCGTCGGCCCGAGTGTGGGCGCGGATCTGGCGCAAACCGGTGCGATGGCGCTGATGGTGGCGCTGATCTCCATCCTGATCTACGTTGGCTTCCGCTTCGAGTGGCGCCTGGCGGCAGGTGTGGTTATCGCTCTTGCGCACGACGTGGTGATCACCATGGGCGTACTGTCGCTGTTCCACATTGAGATTGACCTGACGATTGTGGCATCCCTGATGTCCGTTATCGGTTACTCACTGAACGACAGTATCGTGGTATCTGACCGTATTCGTGAAAACTTCCGTAAGATCCGTCGCGGTACGCCGTATGAAATCTTTAACGTGTCGTTGACCCAGACGCTGCACCGTACATTGATCACATCCGGAACGACCTTAATGGTTATCCTGATGCTCTATCTCTTCGGTGGCCCGGTACTGGAAGGCTTCTCGCTGACCATGCTGATTGGTGTCACCATCGGTACGGCGTCTTCTATCTACGTCGCGTCCGCACTGGCACTGAAACTCGGCATGAAGCGCGAGCACCTGCTCCAGCAGAAAGTCGAGAAAGAAGGGGCGGATCAGCCGTCCATTCTGCCGTAAGGCGACGTTTAGCGCGTTATCGAAATCCCGGTCGGTTGACCGGGATTTTTTTTATCTGCTCCTGACAAACACTCCTGACAGTATGCTGTCAGGAGCCCTGTCGTAGACTCCTTCTGAACCCAAACAACAGTCAGGAGGATGTATGAAAAGCGTCATTAACTGGTTTGAAATTCCGGTCGCGGATATGGATCGCGCTATCAAATTTTATGAGCCAGTGATGCAGCTCGCGCTGCGTCGCGAGAAAATGGACTGCGCGGAGCTGGCCGTTTTCCCGCATGAGGATCCGTATACCGGCGGGGCGCTGGCAAAATTTGACGGCGTTACACCGTCTTTGCAGGGCGCTATTATTTACCTGCATACTGACAATCTGGCGGCCACGCTCGATCGCATCGCCTCTGCGGGCGGCGAGTGCGTGTTTGGCCCGCTGGAACTGCCGCATGGCATTGGCACGATCGCATTGTTTACCGACAGCGAGGGTAACCGCGTCGGCCTCCATCAACCTGCCTGAGAGCGGAATAAGATATGACCCGACGCGCTGACCGTTTGTTTCAGATTGTGCAGATCCTGCGGGGCAGGCGTCTGACAACGGCAGCGCATCTGGCGGACCGGCTTGGCGTGTCCGAGCGCACGGTCTACCGCGATATCCGCGACCTGTCGCTTTCCGGCGTGCCGGTGGAAGGTGAGGCGGGGAGCGGATATCGGCTAATGTCGGGTTTTGACCTGCCGCCGCTGATGCTGACAAATAAGGAGTCAGAGGCGCTGATCGTCGCGATTCGCCTGCTCAAAACCTGGGGAGGGGAATCGCTATCGCGCGAGCTGGAGTCGGCTCAGGAGAAGGTGCTGGCTATCCTGCCCGAGGAGAGTCGTCGAAAGGCGGAGCAGACGCGGATCTACGCCCCGGATTTTTGCATGCAAAGCCACTCCCGCAGCGATTTTGACAGGATCCATCAGGCGATTTCCGCCCAGCGAGTACTGGCGCTGCATTACCGTGATGAAGCCGGGCAACTCTCAAAGCGTGAGGTTCAGCCGCTGGGGCTGTTCTTTTGGGGGGAGCGCTGGCTGCTGGCGGCGTGGTGCGAACGGCGTGATGACTATCGCTGTTTCCGGCTCGACCGGTGCCTCAATATTGTGCAGACGGAGAGGCGGTTTAGCGAGAGTGCGGACAGGTCTCTGGCAGATTTTTTGCGGAAGGTTAAGCAGTAAAAAGCCAGCTCTTGAGCTGACTTTTTTGCCCGGCCTCGCTGCGCTTGCACGGGCCTACAGGTTTTGTAGGCCGGGTAAGGCGTAGCCGCCACCCGGCATCAACCACAAGGTTAGAAGTTATAACCCACAACCAGGTAACCACCCCAGCCAGTAGAGCGGACGTTTTCGTTCATCCACACCAGTTTCGCGTCGTCGTTCCACTGGCCGCCGTTGTGCCAGTAACGTGCCACGACAGAGTAGTGCCAGTGATCGTAGTTCAACGCCAGAATGTGGCTGGAAGCGATGGAATTGTTGGTGCGCTGCTTGATGCCGTTTTCAGCGTAACCGCTCTTATCGCCCAGATCTGAACCCCAGTCGAAGTTGGTGAAGCCGATGTAGCTCAGGTTACCGCCCCACAGCTGAGTGATTGGCACAAAGTATTTCACTTTGAAACGATAGCCATCCCACTCATTCTGGTTTTCGGCACCATAGTTCTGCCACTGGTATTTAGCATAGACGTTCATGGACAGGCTCATTGGCAGGCCAGTGTCGATGTCCGTACCCAGACCCATATACCAGGTGCTCTGACGACCGGACTCGTTGCGGCCCATGTCGTAGATATAGTTGTTCGCGAAGTACCACTCTTTGAACGGACCGAAGCTCAGGTCGGTACCGGTCAGCTTGTCGATGGAGAAGCGCGGCTCGATCTCCATGAACAGAGGAGAACCGTGGTTCCAGATACCTTTTGCCTGAGAGTTACCACCAAAGAAGACCGGGGCATCCATATAGCCATAGAAATCAAACCAGTCTTTCTTGGCGAATGCTTCGTACTCCAGGTAGGTATCGTTGCGGATCTGAGGTCCGAAACGGGTGTGGTAGCTGCCGACCACGTTAACGCTCTGGTGCCACCAGTCGGAGAGGTATTGTGGTTTATCGTTTTCCGCTGCGTTAACAGTGAAAGAAGAGGAGAGTGCCAGTACAGCGCCAGCTGCGAGTAATGTTTTTTTCATAATCATGCCACTGATTGAAATTCCCTTCCGGGAGTGAAAAATGCGCGATTTGCGTATCAAAATATTTCGTGTTTCTGCGGAGCCTATTATAGGAATCCTTGCTCACAAAAATATGTGTTGTTTCACATATCTCTCACATGCGTAATCGATTGCGTTCACGTTTGCGTACTTTAAACGGCCGGGATTGTAGCGGCAATCATTTATGTTGCCAATCCATACGAAATGTAAATGTTAGCGGAGTGACATTGCACTCCGCTAAAAGGGGGGTTACTGCGCGGCGGGCTGGATATCGTGAATTCGGATAAAACCTAACTGCTCCGGAGTGAGTCCGTTAAGCTGCAGCGGAATGTCAACATCGCTTGGAGCCAGCACGCTGGCCGGTGCGGTGAACAGCTGACTGTTAACATTCACCTCCTGATAGCTCTCCGTGGTGCCCTGGATCTGTCCCCATTCGACGGTGCCGCTGAAGGCTGGCAGCGGATCGTTGGACTCGCCCTGAATGCGTAATGTTGCGCGAGTACCATCTGCATTCGCCGCCACGTTCACCAGAGACATCTTTAACGTGCCAATCTGGCTATTGAGCCGCGCAGGCGTATTCGCTCCCGGCAGGAGATAAACCCCGCTGCTGGATTTGGCATTCAGCGCGTTTTGCTGGGTGATCTTCACCGTTTCTTTGTTCAGTTTGTCCATCGCCGTATTGAGCGTATTCACGCTCTGTTTCATCTGACGGACTTCGGTTTGCTGTGCACAGGCGCTAAGGGTGAAGAGGCTCCCCACCAGCAAAATTTTCAGGTAACGTCTTGTCATTGCGTTTATTTCCTTGAAATAACGGATCGTCCTAATGGTAGCCAGCATCGTCGTGTCAGACATAGATCCTTTGTCTCAAAAAGCTCTTCCTTTGTTGTCAGGCCAGATCAGGGTAAAATGAAAATCAGTTAACCGGATAACAGGGATACCGTATGCATTGCCCATTCTGCTCCGCTGTGGATACCAAAGTCATCGACTCTCGTCTTGTGGGCGAAGGGTCATCCGTACGCCGTCGTCGGCAGTGTCTGGTGTGCAACGAGCGTTTCACGACCTTTGAGGTTGCAGAGCTGGTAATGCCGCGCGTGGTAAAAAGTAACGACGTGCGCGAGCCGTTTAACGAAGAGAAACTCCGCAGCGGGATGCTGAAGGCCCTCGAGAAACGTCCCGTCAGTGCGGACGACGTTGAGATGGCGTTAAACCACATAAAATCTTACCTTCGTGGTTTGGGCGAGCGTGAAGTGCCGAGCAAAATGATCGGCAACCTGGTGATGGAGCAGCTGAAAAAGCTCGATAAGGTCGCCTATATCCGCTTCGCCTCGGTCTACCGCAGTTTCGAAGACATCAAAGAGTTTGGCGAAGAGATCGCCCGCTTACAGGATTAAGCTCATGCAGGATGAGATTTACATGGCGAGAGCCATGAAGCTGGCGCAGCGCGGTCGTTTTACCACCCATCCCAACCCGAACGTCGGGTGCGTTATTGTTAAAGATGGCGAGATCGTGGGGGAGGGGTTTCACTATCGTGCCGGCGAGCCGCATGCCGAGGTTCATGCGCTGCGCATGGCCGGTGAGAAGGCGTGCGGTGCCACAGCCTACGTCACGCTGGAGCCCTGCAGCCATCACGGGCGGACGCCGCCGTGCTGCGAAGCGCTGATTGCAGCAGGCGTTTCACGCGTGGTCGCGTCGATGCAGGACCCGAATCCGCAGGTGGCCGGACGCGGTCTGTACCGCCTGCAGCAGGAAGGCATTGACGTCAGCCATGGGCTGATGATGCAGGACGCGGAAGCGATCAACAAAGGCTTTCTGAAGCGCATGCGCACGGGGTTCCCGTATATTCAGCTCAAGCTGGGTGCCTCGCTGGACGGTCGTACGGCGATGGCAAACGGCGAAAGCCAGTGGGTAACCTCGCCGCAGGCAAGGCGCGATGTGCAACGTCTGCGCGCGCAAAGCCATGCTATCCTCACCAGCAGTGAAACCGTTCTGGCTGACGACCCGGCCATGACCGTGCGCTGGGACGAATTGAATGCCGATACCCAGGCGCTTTACCCGCAGGAAAACCTGCGTCAGCCGCTGCGTATTGTCATTGATAGCCACAACCGGGTGACGCCGGAGCACCGCATCGTCCAGCAGCCCGGTGAAACCTGGATTGCCCGCACCAAAGAAGATACGCGTGAATGGCCGGAAGGCGTGCGCAGCATTATGGTGCCGGAGCATAACGGTCATCTGGATCTGGTGGTGCTGATGATGCTGCTCGGCAAGCAGCAGGTGAACAGCATCTGGGTCGAAGCCGGGCCAACGCTCGCCGGTGCGCTCTTACAGGCCGGGCTGGTGGATGAACTGATTGTTTACGTTGCGCCTAAACTGTTAGGGCACGATGCGCGCGGCCTGTTTGTGCTGCCTGGCCTTGAAAAACTGGTCGACGCACCACAACTCAAATTCAGCGAGATTCGTCCGGTGGGTCCGGATGTCTGCCTCCACTTAACGACAGCGTAATTGCTCCTGAAATAGGGAAGCAGTGCGCAAAGTATTATGATAAAATCCGCCCCCCTGCGGGGCCAAATGAACCCGTAAAGGAAGAGTATGAACATTATTGAAGCTGCTGTAGCTACCCCGGACGCTCGCGTCGCCATCACCATTGCGCGTTTCAACAACTTCATCAACGACAGCCTGCTGGAAGGTGCGATTGACGCCCTTAAACGTATCGGTCAGGTTAAAGATGACAACATTACCGTTGTTTGGGTTCCAGGCGCTTACGAACTGCCACTGGCGGCAGGCGCGCTGGCGAAAACCGGTAAATACGACGCGGTGATTGCGCTGGGTACCGTTATTCGTGGCGGCACTGCGCACTTCGAATACGTTGCGGGCGGTGCAAGCAACGGTCTGGCACACGTTGCGCAGGATGCTGAAATCCCTGTCGCGTTCGGCGTGCTGACTACCGAAAGTATTGAACAAGCCATCGAACGTGCTGGCACCAAAGCCGGTAACAAAGGTGCAGAAGCTGCACTGACCGCGCTTGAAATGATCAATGTATTGAAAGCCATCAAGGCCTGATTTTTTTGTAAGGGGAATTCCGTGAAACCTGCTGCTCGTCGCCGCGCCCGTGAATGTGCCGTCCAGGCACTTTACTCCTGGCAGTTGTCCCAGAACGACATCGCTGATGTTGAATACCAGTTCCTGTCAGAACAGGACGTGAAAGACGTTGACGTTCTGTACTTCCGTGAACTGCTGTCGGGAGTGGCGACTAATAGCGCGTATCTCGATGGTCTGATGAAGCCTTACCTGTCCCGTCTGCTCGAAGAGCTGGGTCAGGTAGAAAAAGCAGTGTTGCGTATTGCGCTGTTTGAGCTGTCTAAACGTGATGATGTGCCGTACAAAGTGGCCATCAACGAAGCGATCGAACTGGCGAAAACCTTCGGCGCTGAAGACAGCCACAAGTTTGTAAACGGCGTACTTGATAAAGCAGCACCTGCGATCCGTCCCCACAAAAAGTGATCCGCAAACCGGAGTCCTGCATTGCCTGACGGGCAGTGCGGCTCCGGTTTTTTCTTTTATTTGCTGAGGCATAACGTATGGCATGCGGCGAATTCTCCCTGATTGCCCGTTATTTCGACCGTGTCAGAACCTCTCGTCTTGATGTTGAAACCGGCATTGGCGATGACTGTGCACTTCTCAATATTCCCGAAAAACAGACGCTGGCAATCAGCACCGATACCCTGGTGTGCGGACGTCATTTCTTACCGGATATCGATCCTGCCGATCTGGCGTATAAAGCGCTGGCGGTGAACGTCAGCGATCTGGCTGCGATGGGCGCCGATCCCGCGTGGCTGACGCTGGCCCTGACCCTGCCAGAGGTGGATGAAACCTGGCTGGAAGCCTTTAGCGACGCGCTGTTTGAGCAGCTGAATTATTACGATATGCAGCTGATTGGCGGTGATACCACTGCCGGGCCGCTGTCGATGACGCTGGCGATCCACGGCTACGTACCGCTTGGCCGCGCGCTGAAGCGCTCAGGCGCAAAACCCGGCGACTGGATCTACGTGACCGGTACGCCGGGCGACAGCGCGGCTGGGCTGGCGATCCTTCAGAACCGTTTAACGGTTGTAGATGCTGATGATGCGGCGTATTTGGTGAAACGCCATCTGCGGCCAACACCGCGTATTTTGCACGGCCAGGCGCTGCGCGAGCGGGCAAGCTCGGCTATCGATCTCTCTGACGGGCTGATCTCCGATCTTGGCCATATCCTGAAGGCCAGCGGCGTCGGTGCGCGCGTTGACCTGGATCTGTTCCCCCTGTCTGAGCAACTGCTTCGCCATGTAGAGCCTGAGCAGGCCCTGCGCTGGGCGCTGTCCGGTGGTGAAGACTACGAGCTGTGCTTCACGGTGCCAGAGCTCAACCGTGGAACGCTGGACGTGGCGTTAGCGCATCTCGGCGCGAAATTTACCTGCATCGGTCAGATTATGCCGGAGAGCGAAGGGCTGAAGTTTGTGAAAGACGGTGCGCCCGTTACGCTGGACTGGAAAGGGTACGATCACTTCGCGTGAGTTTGTGCGCTCTGTATTGCCGGGTGGCGCTGCGCTTACCCGGCCTACAAATAGGGTGCGATCGTAGGCCGGGTAAGGCGAAGCCGCCACCCGGCAACTGTTTACTTAAACCCCACCACCGGATGCTGCTGATACGGCGTCTCCAGCTCGGCAACCTGCGCTGGCGTCAGCGTGATATCTACCGCATTCAGCAGCTCATCCAGCTGTTCTTCCCGCGACGTACCAATAATCGGCGACGCGACCCCGCGCTTGCCCAGCAGCCACGCCAGCGCCACCTGGGCGCGGGTTGCACCGGTATCGTCAGCGATCCCGGCTAAACGTTCGGCAATCAGCGCATCGCTGGCTTCTGTACCGGAATAAAGATTTTTTCCCACTTCATCCGATACCAGGCGAGCCGTGGTTTCACCCCACGGGCGGGTCAGGCGGCCGCGCGCCAGCGGGCTCCACGGGATCACCGCCACGCCCTCCTGATGGCACAGCGGCAGCATCTCGCGCTCTTCTTCACGATAGATCAGATTGTAGTGATCCTGCATGGTGACAAAGCGCGCCCAGCCGTGCTGCGCCTGGAGATCCAGCGCCTGGGCAAACTGCGACGCGTGCATAGACGATGCGCCGATGTAGCGTGCTTTCCCCGCTTTGACCACGTCGTTCAGCGCTTCAAGGGTCTCTTCAATGGGCGTGTTGTAATCCCAGCGGTGAATTTGCAGCAGGTCGACGTAATCCATGTTCAGGCGTCTGAGGCTGTCATCAATGGAGCGCAGGATCTGCGCGCGCGAAAGGCCCTCAGCCAGGTCGCCCACCGGATAGTAGACCTTGGTAGCGACGACGATGTCATCACGACGGGCAAAATCGCGCAGGGCGCGGCCAACAATCTCCTCGCTGCTGCCGTCGGAGTAACTGTTGGCGGTGTCAAAGAAGTTAATGCCGCCCTCGATGGCGCGTTTGATGATCGGACGACTGCTCTCTTCCGGCAGCGTCCAGGCGTGGTTTCCCCGATCGGGCTCGCCAAAGGTCATGCATCCCAGACAAAGTCGGGAAACCTTAAGGTCCGTTTTTCCTAATGTTGTGTATTGCACGGTTCCGCTCCTGCTGTTTAAACACCAGGTTTAAGCATAGCAGGAGCGGAAAAGGGGGAGGGGTCAGTCCAGCCAGGCGCGGATTTTGGCTTCGATACCGGCGGCGTCCAGGCCAATAGCCGCACGGGCTTCATCCTGGGTACCCTGAGGAATGAAATGATCCGGCAGGCCGAGGTTCAGCACCGGCACGGCTTTACGATTTGCCATCAGTACCTCGTTCACGCCGCTGCCCGCGCCGCCCATGATGGCGTTTTCTTCCAGCGTGACCAGCACGTCATGCGTTTCAGCCATACTCAGGATCAGAGCGTCGTCGAGCGGCTTCACAAAGCGCATGTCCACCAGGGTGGCATTCAGCGCTTCAGCCGCTTTCGCCGCCTCTGGCATCAGCGTGCCGAAGTTCAGGATCGCCACTTTTTCACCGCGGCGCTTCACCAGACCTTTACCGATCGGCAGTTTTTCCAGCGGCTGAAGCTCAACGCCTACCGCATTGCCGCGCGGGTAGCGAACGGCGCTTGGGCCATCCTGATAGTGGTAGCCGGTAAACAGCATCTGACGACATTCGTTCTCGTCGCTTGGCGTCATGACAACCATATCCGGAATACAGCGCAGGAACGACAGGTCAAACGCGCCCTGGTGCGTCTGGCCGTCGGCACCGACGATGCCCGCACGATCGATAGCAAACAGTACCGGCAGCTTCTGAATCGCCACGTCGTGGATCACCTGATCGTAGGCGCGCTGCAGGAAGGTGGAGTAGATAGCGACAACCGGCTTGTAGCCGCCAATCGCCAGGCCCGCTGCAAACGTCACAGCATGCTGCTCGGCAATGGCTACATCAAAATACTGGTCAGGGTATTTTCTGGAGAACTCCACCATGCCGGAGCCTTCACGCATGGCAGGCGTCACCGCCATCAGCTTGTTGTCTTTCGCTGCGGTTTCGCACAGCCAGTCGCCGAAGATTTTTGAATAGCTCGGCATGCCGCCGCTGCTTTTTGGCAGACAGCCGCTGGACGGATCAAATTTCGGTACCGCGTGGAAGGTGATCGGATCTTTTTCCGCCGGTTCGTAGCCACGTCCTTTTTTGGTCATGATGTGCAGGAACTGCGGGCCTTTCAGGTCGCGCATGTTCTTGAGCGTGGTCACCAGGCCCAGCACGTCATGGCCGTCAACCGGGCCAATATAGTTAAAGCCCAGCTCTTCAAACAGGGTGCCCGGCACGACCATGCCTTTGATGTGTTCTTCGGTACGCTTGAGCAGCTCTTTAATCGGCGGTACGCCGGAGAAGACTTTCTTGCCGCCTTCGCGCAGCGAGGAGTAAAGTTTGCCTGAGAGCAACTGGGCCAGATGGTTGTTCAGCGCGCCGACGTTCTCGGAGATCGACATTTCGTTATCGTTAAGGATAACCAGCATGTCCGGCTTGATGTCGCCCGCGTGGTTCATGGCTTCGAAGGCCATACCGGCGGTAATGGCACCGTCGCCAATCACGCAGACGGTGCGGCGCTGCTTGTTCTCTTTTTCGGCGGCAACGGCAATACCGATGCCCGCCGAAATGGAGGTAGAGGAGTGGCCGACGCTCAGCACGTCATACTCGCTCTCACCGCGCCACGGGAACGGGTGCAGGCCGCCTTTCTGGCGAATGGTGCCAATTTTATCGCGACGTCCGGTCAGAATTTTGTGCGGATAGGCCTGGTGGCCCACGTCCCAGATGAGCTGATCGAACGGCGTGTTATAGACATAGTGCAGCGCCACGGTCAGCTCAACCGTGCCAAGCCCGGAGGCGAAATGGCCGCTGGAGCGGCTAACGCTGTCGAGCAGGTAGCGACGCAGCTCGTCGCACAGCTTCGGCAGGCTCTCTTTCGGCAGCAGACGTAACTCCTGGGTGGAGTCAACTAACGCCAGTGTCGGGTATTTGGCAATATCAAAACTCATCAAAGGCTCATCGAGATATATTGTTTATTTATCACGCTGGATTATGTAGTCCGCTAGCGCTTCCAGTGCCGAGGTATCCAGCGATTGCGCGGCCAGTTCATTTAGCGACTGGCGGGCATCGTCAATCAGATCCCGGGCTTTACGTTGGGCTTGCTCAAGGCCCAGCAGGGCGGGGTAGGTACTTTTGCCAAGCTGCTGGTCCGCACCCTGACGTTTACCCAATGTTGCAGTATCGCCCACCACATCCAGAATGTCATCCTGAACCTGGAATGCCAGACCGATACTTTCTGCGTATCTGTCCAGAATTGGCAGGGCTTTGCGCCCTTGTTCACCCGCGCTCAGCGCGCCCAGGCGAACGGCGGAACGAATCAACGCCCCTGTTTTATGGCGATGAATACGCTCCAGCTGTTCCAGATTAACCTGACGTCCTTCCGCTTCAAGATCCAGCGCCTGTCCGCCGCACATCCCGGCCACGCCGCTGGCCATGGCCAGCTCGGAGATCATCGCCAGACGGTCGCGGTCGGCCACTTCCGCCATCGGCGCGTCGCTCAGAATCGAGAACGCCAGCGTTTGCAGGGCATCACCCGCCAGAATGGCATTCGCCTCGCCAAACTTGATATGGCAGGTGGGTTGACCCCGACGCAAATCGTCGTCGTCCATGGCAGGGAGATCGTCGTGGATCAGCGAGTAGGCGTGGATGCACTCCACGGCCGCTGCCGGGGCGTCCAGCGTGTTATCGCTAATACCAAACATATTGCCCGTGGCGTACACCAGGAACGGGCGCAGGCGCTTCCCACCCAAGAGTGCGCCATAGTGCATGGCTTCAACCAGTGGAGTGTTCTGAAAAGGCTGTGGCGCAATAAAACGGCGCAGGGCGTCGTTGGCGCGTACGACACGCGCCTGAAGCTCGTTGGAAAAATCCATTTACTCGGCGTCCGGTGTAAAAGGCGTGGTTTTCGCGTCTTCGCTGTCGGAAAGCAGGATCTGCACGCGCTGCTCGGCCTGCTGCAGTTTGACCTGCCCCTGGCGCGCCAGCTGCACGCCACGTTCGAATTCGTTGAGCGCCTCTTCCAGCGGGAGATCGCCGCTCTCAAGACGGGTAACGATTTGCTCCAGTTCATTCAGCGCAGTTTCGAAACTGGCCGGTGCGTCGTTCTTCTTCGGCATAGTGAATTGACTCTTATATTCTCAGCCCCGACATGGTAACGGACTCAGGGCAATTATCAAATAACGCGCAATGTGCACAGGAGCGGCGCGATGGTGGTATACTTGCGCGCCTGGATGCAGCCACGGGTGTGGGCTGCTGTACTCTTTCCATTACAAGCCTTAATACGCTTGCCTAAGAAACATTGCCGCCATGAAGTTTATCATTAAATTGTTCCCTGAAATCACCATCAAAAGCCAATCTGTGCGTTTGCGCTTTATTAAAATTCTCACCGGGAACATTCGTAACGTATTAAAGCACTACGACGAAACCCTCGCCGTGGTGCGCCACTGGGACCACGTTGAGGTCCGTGCGAAAGACGAAAACAAACGTCAGGATATTCGCGACGCGCTGACCCGTATACCGGGGATACACCATATCCTGGAGGTGGAAGATGTTCCGTTCAGCGATATGCACGACATCTTCGAGAAAGCGCTGGTCCAGTACCGCGATCAGATCGAAGGCAAAACCTTCTGCGTGCGCGTGAAGCGTCGCGGCAAGCACGAGTTCAGCTCCATTGAAGTGGAACGTTACGTCGGCGGCGGTTTGAACCAGCACGTTGAGACGGCGCGCGTACGTCTGACCAACCCGGACGTGACCGTGAACCTGGAGATCGAAAACGATCGCCTGCTGCTGGTGAAAGGGCGCTGTGAAGGTATCGGCGGCTTCCCGATTGGCACCCAGGAAGACGTATTGTCCCTGATCTCCGGCGGCTTCGACTCCGGCGTCTCCAGCTATATGCTGATGCGCCGCGGCTGCCGTGTGCACTACTGCTTCTTCAACCTGGGCGGCGCGGCGCACGAAATCGGCGTTCGTCAGGTCGCGCATTACCTGTGGAACCGCTTCGGCAGCTCCCACCGCGTGCGTTTTGTGGCGATCAACTTCGAACCTGTGGTCGGCGAAATCCTTGAGAAAGTGGACGACGGCCAGATGGGCGTGGTGCTGAAGCGCATGATGGTGCGCGCGGCGTCCAAAGTGGCGGAACGCTACGGCGTGCAGGCGCTGGTCACCGGCGAAGCGCTGGGCCAGGTCTCCAGCCAGACGCTGACCAACCTGCGTTTGATCGACAACGTGTCTGATACGCTGATCCTGCGTCCGCTGATCTCCCACGACAAAGAGCACATCATCGACCTGGCGCGCGAAATCGGCACCGAAGATTTTGCCCGCACCATGCCGGAATACTGCGGCGTGATCTCAAAAAGCCCGACCGTCAAAGCGGTGAAGGCGAAGATCGAAGCGGAAGAAGAGAACTTCGATTTTGCCATCCTGGACAAAGTGGTGGAGGAAGCCTCCAACATTGATATCCGCGAAATTGCCCAGCAGACCGAGCAGGAAGTCGTTGAAGTTGAAACCGTGAGCGGTTTTGGTGCCAGCGATGTGATTGTGGATATTCGTTCGATTGATGAGCAGGATGCCAGCCCGCTGAACGTCGAAGGCGTTGAGGTGGTTTCCCTGCCGTTCTATAAGCTGAGCACGAAATTTGGCGATCTCGACAAGAGCAAAACCTATCTGCTTTGGTGTGAGCGCGGGGTGATGAGCCGCCTGCAGGCGCTGTATCTGCGCGAGCAGGGCTTTGCGAATGTGAAGGTGTATCGCCCGTAGCGTGCGGCCTGGTGCCCTCACCCCGACCCTCTCCCACAGGGAGAGGGCGCAAACATAAAAAACGGCAACCAAAGGTTGCCGTTTTGCTTTTACCTCGCGCCACCCGGCTTTTTTTATCCACTACTCTTCATAGTAATTATAAATCCCCGCCGGCATCACCAGCGATGATGCCACTTCGTACGCTTTCTCGCGCCCGACCAGCAGGTCAATAATCTTTAAGCCAAAATCGATCGCGGTGCCGGGCCCCTGGCTGGTCAGCAGGTTGACGCGCGGGTCCCAGACGACGCGTTTATCCACCCAATGCTCTTCCGGGATTGTATCCTTAAGCCCCGGGAAGCCGGTCATGTTGCCGATGGGGAAGATATCGTGCGGAATCAGAACCGTGCCGGCGGCGGCACAGATTGCTGCGACGATGCGGCCGGACAGATGGAACTGACGCACGGTCTCGACCAGCAGCGGGCTGTCGCGAAAACATTCCGCGCCTTTTAAGCCGCCGGGCAGCACGATGATGTCGTAATCGCCGTCAGCCACTTGAACAAGGGGGGCATCCGCGAGGATTTTCACCCCGCGTGAACAGGTGATTTCCAGATTGCCGTCGCTGGCGACGCTGGCGGTGGTGACCTTAATGCCGCCGCGCACCATCAAATCAATGGTGGTGACCGCTTCCATCTCTTCGCTACCAGGGGCGAGGCAGATCAGGGCTGACGCGCTCATATTCACTCTCCTTACGTTTAACCAGGTCATACAGACGGGCGTTTTCCGGCACGGCGATGCCGTGCGCGCGGGCGCGTTTTAGCAGATAGCCGGTGATGTAGTCGATCTCCGTGTGGCGTAATGCCCGAACGTCCTGCAGCATTGAGGAGATATTTTCTGCCGTGCTCTCAATGACCTGCTCGACGTAGCAGCGCAAATCGTCTGCCGAGGTATGCAGGCCTTCCCGCTCAACGACCGCCGCGACTTCCGCACACAAAATCGCAACGTCCTGCGGATGATTTTTCAGCTCCCCGTTCGGGCAGTTCCACAGTGCCGTCAGCGGGTTGATTACGCAGTTTACCGCCAGCTTCCGCCACAGCTGAGGGCGGATGTTGTTGTGCCAGGCCACGTCCGGCAGCACCTTTTGAAGCACATCGGCCAGATAGCTGTAGTCGCCATCTTGTGTTCTGGCCGGGCCGATATGCGTTACGCCGCTGGCGACATGCACGATGATGTTGCCGTCGCGACGTGCAGCGTGCGTGGTCGTCGCCATCAGCAGGGGCTGCGGGACGCTTTTCAGCTCATCAAGGGTCCCCATGCCGTTATGCAGCAGCAGTATGGGCGAAGTGGGGGGGAGCTGCGCGGCCAGCGTTTTTACCGCGTCTGAGACCTGCCACGCTTTGAGCGTCACCAGTAAAAGGTCGCTTTGCGCCAGGAAGTCAGGATCGTTCGCGGTGAGGGATTCGTTAAAGATGCTTCCGTCTTCACCAATCAGGTTTACACTGCAATAGGGCTGGGGCACGCGCAGCCAGCCCTGAACCTCATGTCCGTGCTTGCACAGCGCGGTCAGCCACAGCTGACCAAGCGCTCCGCATCCGAGCACCGTAATTTTCATTGTTCCTCCTCACCTGTAACTGCGCCAGGTGTTACAGCTTAATTATACAGCTAAGCTTCTGTTGAGTTATGCCTCGTAGCGGGTATTATGCAACGCAACAAAAGTGAAGGGAGAAGAAAAGATGCCATCTTTCGATATTGTTTCCGAAGTTGATATCCAGGAAGTTCGCAACGGCGTTGAGAACGCAACCCGCGAAGTTGAGTCACGTTTCGATTTTCGTGGCGTTGAGGCGTCGTTCGAGCTGAACGACGCAAATAAGACCATTAAGGTGCTGAGCGAGTCTGATTTCCAGGTGAATCAGCTGCTCGACATTCTGCGCGCCAAGCTGTTGAAGCGCGGCATCGAAGGGACGTCTCTGGACGTGCCGGAAGAGTTCGTCCACAGCGGTAAGAACTGGTTTGTTGAAGCCAAGCTGAAGCAGGGCATCGAGAGCGCGGTGCAGAAGAAGATCGTTAAGCTTATTAAAGACAGCAAGCTGAAGGTGCAGGCGCAGATCCAGGGCGAAGAAATTCGCGTGACCGGTAAGTCCCGCGATGACCTCCAGTCCGTAATGGCGCTGGTGCGCGGCGGCGATCTGGGGCAACCGTTCCAGTTTAAAAACTTCCGCGATTAATATAAAAAGCCCGGTTTAACCGGGCTTTTTGTCACGCTTTGAGCGCCTGCTCGACTTCGAAGCGGTTGGTCATTTTACTGTCTATTTTGACGTAAGCGCTGCGCTCTTCCGGGACGATGAGCACATCCGTCACGCCTTCTTTGGCTTCCAGACGCTGTTTCAGCGCATCGCTAATTTCCACATCATCCGGGATTTCTACCCGCAGGCTGCTGACGTAGCGCGGCTCTTTCATGGTGCTGGCGACCAGCAGCCAGACTGTCGCCAATAGCGCACCGGCGAGAAATACGGTTTGTGAATCAAACAGGCCGTCCACCCAGCCGCCGAGCGAGCCGCCGATCGCCACGCCGAGAAACTGGCTGGTGGAGTAGATACCCATCGCCGTACCTTTATACCCGGCGGGGGACTCTTTGCTGATCAGCGACGGCAACAGCGCTTCCATCAGGTTAAAGGCCAGGAAGAACAGCTGTACGCCAGCAATCAGTTCCCAAAAGTGCGGTCCGGCACCCCAGAGCACAATTTCGGCAATCAGCAGTACCGCCACGCAGCCCACGAAGACGCGCTTCATTTTGCGCTTCACTTCGGCGTAGATGATGAACGGCACGACGGAGACAAACGAAATCAGCATCGTGACCAGATAGATTTTCCAGTGCTCAGCCGCCGGGAAACCCGCTGCGGCAAGCTGGCCGGGCAGGGCGACAAAGGTCGACATCAGCAGGATATGCAGGCACATAATGCCAAAATTCAGCTTCAGCAGGCGCGGCTCGACAATCACTTTGCTGAAGCAGCCTTTTACCATCCCCGACTCACGGTTCAGGACGTGGTTCTTGCTGTCCGGCACGACCCACAGGGTTAAGGCAATGCCGATGGTCGCCAGCACGGCAATCATCCAGAACAGGGCGTGCAGACCCAATGTGTGGGTAATGATGGGGCCCAGCACCATCGCAATCGCAAACGTCACGCCAAAGCTCACGCCGATGAACGCCATCGCTTTGGTGCGGTTCTGCTCGCGGGTTAAGTCTGACAGCAGAGCCATCACCGCGGCGGCAATCGCGCCGGAGCCCTGCAGAGCGCGACCGAGAATAATCCCCCAGATGGAGTGGGAGAGGGCGGCAATCACGCTTCCGAGCACAAAGACCAGCAGCCCGCCGACGATCAGCGGCTTTCGACCCACCCGGTCAGAGAGCAGGCCAAACGGGATCTGGAATACCGCCTGCGCCAGGCCGTAGATGCCGATCGCGAGTCCAATCAGCGCCTCGCTGGCCCCCTGCAGCGCCATACCGTACGTGGTCAGAACAGGCAGGACCATAAACATGCCAAGCATCCGTAGCGAGAAGACAGTCCCTAAGCCCCAGGTCGCGCGTAGCTCGCCCGGCGTCATTTTATAATCGTTCATTACCACCTCAGTTCAAAAGCAGGCACTAGTTTAGGCGGGGTGTTAATTGCGGTAAATAGGTGTTTGTTTAAGAGATATTACCATCGTGCAAAACCGCGTCGGGTGGCGGCGATGCCTTACCCGACCTACCGATCCCGTAGGCCCGTGCAAGCGTAGCGCCGCCGGGCAAAAAAAAAGCCAGGTGATTAACCTGGCTTTTTCAATTCAGCACGCTTACCAGACGTAAGTCAGCAGGTTGTGTGAATCTGGCACCATAAAGTCCACGGACATCATCACGGACAGCGAGGTGATGGCCACAATCGAGAACACAAACAGTTTGCGCGCCCAGACTTTGTCATCTTCCACTTTGTAACCGCGCAGCGCCATACCGAGCCACCAGACGCTCACCGCAGCGGCTACCGCCAGATATTTGTATCCGGCGTAACCACCCAGAGAGAGCATCAGCGTTGCCACAGCAAAGGCGATGATGTACAGCGTGATGTGGTTCTTGGCAACCGAAATGCCCTTCACGACCGGCAGAACCGGGATGTTCGCTGCCTGATAATCCTTAAAGCGGAAAATCGCGATGGCATAAGAGTGCGGCATCTGCCACAGGCTAAAGATAGCCAGCAGGATCAGCGCACCGCTGTCGAACTCGTTCGTGACCGCGCAGTAGCCAATCACCGGCGGCGCAGCGCCGGAGAGAGAACCAATCAGCGTGCCGTAGACGGAGTGGCGTTTCATATACAGGCTGTAGACGCCCACATACACCACGAACCCCATCACCCCCAGCCAGCAGGCCAGCGGGTTAGCACCAAACCACAGCAGCATAAAGCCAGCAATACCCAGCAAGGTGGCGTACACCAGCGAGACGGAAGGGGCGATCAGGCCTTTCACCAGCACCCGATTTTTGGTCCTTTCCATCTTCTTGTCGATATCCATGTCGATGTAGTTGTTAAATACACAACCGGACGCAACAACCAGTGACACACCGACCAGCGTGTAGATAAAGAGGGTGTAATCAATGCTGCCCTTAGAGGCCAGCAGGAACCCTCCGATCACGGAGATCAGGTTGCCAAAGATGATGCCTGGTTTCGTTACTTGCAGGTATTGCTTAAACATACTCGCCGCTCTTAGTGAACCATCATGTTGTAGTTGAGGTTCCACATAATCCAGATGGAACCGACTACCAGGATAGCGATGATAATCACGGTAAAGATAAAGGCGGTCATATTCCAGCCTTCATCGGACTTGGTGTTCATGTGCAGGAAGCAAACCAGATGCACCAGAATCTGAATCACCGCGGTTACCAGGATTGCACCCAGAATAACCGGCTTAGACGCAGAACCGCTCATCACCATCCAGAACGGGATCACCGTCAGGATGATCGACAGGATGAAACCTGTCATGTAGGTTTTTACGCTACCGTGGGAAGCGCCATGATCGTTTGAATGACTCATTACATCGCCCCCATCAGATATACAACAGAGAACACACAGATCCACACCACGTCCAGGAAGTGCCAGAACAGGCTCAGGCACATGATACGGGTACGGTTAGTGCTGGTCAGGCCGCGACGGGATACCTGGAACATCAGTACCGCCATCCAGATCAGACCAGAGGTGACGTGCAGACCGTGGGTACCCACCAGCGCGAAGAACGCTGACAGGAAGCCACTGCGATCTGGACCGAAACCTTCCAGAATCAGGTGATGGAATTCATAGATTTCCATCCCGATAAATCCAGCACCAAACAGCCAGGTCAACGCCAGCCAGGAAACAACCTGGCTCTTGTTGTTTTTGTACATGGCGATAGCCGCCATGCCGTAGGTGATGGAGCTGAATAACAGCAGTGCGGTTTCAACCAGAACGAACGGCAGTTCAAAGATATCCTTGCCAGCCGGGCCACCCGCCGTGCCGTTCACCAGAACGGCATAGGTCGCGAACAGACAGCAGAACAGAATGCAGTCGCTCATCAGGTAGATCCAGAAACCGAAGACTTTGGTCGGTCCTGTATCGTGGTGCGCATGTTCATGCGCGTGGGCAGTTGAGTGCGCCAGAGTATCAGTTGCCATTTTTCAGCCCCGCTTTAGAAATCTCGTCGAAATGCTGATTTTCCAGCTTCTCAACTTCACGGACTGGTACGTAGTAGTCCACGTCCTCGTCAAAGCTCTTCACAATCCAGCTGATTACGATGCCGGCGAAGCCAACAATCGCCATCCACCAGATGTGCCAGATCATTGCGAAACCAAATACCGTTGCGAAGGCGGCAATGACAATGCCCGCACCGCTGTTTTTCGGCATGTGGATCTCTTCGTAATGAGCTGGTTGCTTGTACGCTTCACCTTTCTCTTTCATTTCCCAGAATGCGTCGCGCTCATGAACCTGCGGCACGATGGCAAAGTTATAGAAAGGAGGTGGAGAAGAGGTTGCCCACTCCAGCGTACGGCCACCCCACGGGTCACCGGTCAGGTCACGGTTCTGGTCGCGGTCGCGAATAGACACGTAGAACTGAATCAGCTGAGACGCGATACCACAGGCAATCAGCACGGCGCCGCCCGCTGCAACCATCAGCATTGGGTGGAACTGCGGATCGATCTGCTGGCTCAGACGACGGGTCATACCCATGAAGCCCAGCACGTACAGCGGCATAAATGCGACGAAGAAGCCGATGATCCAGAACCAGAACGCGCGTTTACCCCATTTTTCGTTCAGCGTGAAGCCGAACGCTTTTGGCCACCAGTAGGTTACGCCAGCGAAGCAGCCGAAGACCACGCCACCGATGATAACGTTATGGAAGTGCGCAATCAGGAACAGGCTGTTGTGCAGAACGAAGTCAGCACCTGGTACCGCCAGCAGTACGCCGGTCATCCCACCTACGGAGAAGGTCACGATGAAGCCGATGGTCCACAGCATCGCTGAGTGGAACACGATACGGCCCTGGTACATGGTGAACAGCCAGTTGAAGATCTTAACCCCGGTAGGGATGGCGATAATCATGGTGGTGATACCGAAGAAGGCGTTTACGTTCGCGCCCGCACCCATGGTGAAGAAGTGGTGCAGCCAAACGATGAACGACAGAACGGTAATACACACGGTTGCCCACACCAGAGAGGTGTAACCAAACAGACGTTTACGCGAGAAGGTTGCCGCGATTTCGGAGAACACACCGAACACAGGCAGAACCAGAATGTACACTTCCGGGTGACCCCAGGCCCAAATCAGGTTGATGTACATCATCATGTTGCCACCCATATCATTCGTGAAGAAATGGGTGCCCAGGTAGCGGTCCAGGGTCAGCAGCGCGATGGTGACGGTCAGAATTGGGAAGGAGGCAATAATCAGGATGTTGGCGCACAGAGATGCCCAGGTAAATACCGGCATCTTGAACATGGTCATGCCAGGGGCACGCATCTTGATAATGGTCACGAAGAAGTTGATACCGGTCAGGGTAGTACCGACACCGGAGAGCTGAAGCGCCCAAATCCAGTAGTCGACGCCAACGCCCGGACTGTACTCAATTCCTGACAGCGGCGGGTACGCCAGCCAGCCGGTCTGCGCGAATTCGCCCACACCCAGTGACAGGTTAACCAGGATAACGCCGACAACCGTGAACCAGAAGCTCAGGTTGTTCAGGAACGGGAACGCCACGTCGCGCGCGCCGATTTGCAGCGGAACGACAACGTTCATCAGACCGATAACCAGCGGCATCGCCACGAAGAAGATCATGATAACGCCGTGGGCGGTAAAGATCTGGTCGTAGTGGTGCGGTGGCAGGAAGCCGGCTTCACCCGCAGAAGCGAGTGCCTGCTGGCTACGCATCATGATCGCATCCGCAAAGCCACGAATTAACATGACGATACCGACGATGCAGTACATGATACCGAGTTTTTTGTGGTCAACCGAAGTCAGCCACTCGTTCCACAGGTAGCTCCACTTACCGAAGTAAGTGATCAGGGCCAGTAAGGCCGCGCCACCAATGATAATTGCAGCCACCGTAACCACGATAATCGGTTCATGGTAGGGCACTGCATCCAGTGTCAATTTTCCGAACATTTTCTTCCTCGGCCCCTTAGTGAGCGGTTTCCGCGTGGCTCATGTCCATGCCTTCCATACCTTCGTGCGCGCTGTGCTCGCCTTCAGGCTGGGTCATGTCCATGCTCTTGCCGTGATCCATAAATTTGCCAATAACGTCTTTGAACAAATCTGGTTTCACATTAGAGAAGTACTCCACCTTGTTGTATTCGCTAGGTGCAGCCACTTTTTCGAACGCCGCCATGTCAGACATGGTGTTTGGAGACTGCTTCGCTTTTTCAACCCACTGGTCGAAAGCGGCACGGTCCGGCGTCGCAATAGCTTTGAACTTCATACCTGAGAAGCCCGGGCCGCTATAGCTGGCGGAGATACCATCATAGGTGCCTGCTTCATTCGCGATCAGGTGCAGGTTAGTCTGCATACCGGCCATCGCGTAAATCTGGCTACCCAGACGTGGGATGAAGAAGGAGTTCATTACGGAGTTGGAGGTCACTTTGAACTGAACCGGAGTGTTCGCCGGGAAGGCGATTTCATTCACGGTAGCAATACCCTGCTCTGGATAGATGAAGAACCATTTCCAGTCCATGGAGACCACTTCAATGGTAATAGGTTTCTCATCGTGAACCAGCGGTTTGCTTGGCTCAAGTGCGTGAGTGGTTTTCCAGGTCAGTACGGCAAGGAACAGGATGATCAGAATAGGTACCGTCCAGACCACAGCTTCCACTTTATTGGAGTGTGACCAGTTAGGGCTATACTTCGCATCTTTATTGCTCGCACGGTACTTCCAGGCGAAACCAACAGCCATCAAAATGGCAGGAATAACCACAATCAACATCAGGCCAAAAGCCGTCAATATCAGTGAACGTTGTTCCAGTCCAATCTGTCCTTTGGGGTCTAGTAGTGCAGAATCGCAGCCACTGAGTAATACAGTGCCCGCGAATAATGACAACCATCCCAAACTTTTATTGTATTTCCCGAGTCTCATTTAACGACCTCAATTCCACGGAGTCTGGTGGCGTTTAAAGTGTGCGGGCATTTTACGGGAAGGTTACATTACTGTAAACATCATTAGGCCTGTGTCAGGAAGGTGTTACTGGGTTCTGCCGCACATGTCACAAGTGTTGCAAATTATGTCGGTTTTTATGACCGAAGCCGCATGGCGTGGGCTTTATAACGAAAGGACCCCCAAGCATACCCTAAAAGGGACAATTGGTATAACCATTGTTGAAAATAAACAAAAAATTAACAATTAATTATCAATAAAAAGACATCTAAAAAACGAAAAATCAAACTCTCGCATGCTGAATCGTTTAATGAAAAATAGCGTTTTGGAATGGGAGCCAATAATTTCCAAATCCTATCCCGCACAAAACAACAAATATTTTTTTTAGCGGCTGGTGGCTATTTCGCCGTTATAATTTCGCTTAGTGATTACAACGGGAAATAACCTTTCGCATTTTTCTTCAGGTCATCTGCGTTTTACGCAACGCCATGAAATCGAGCAGACCCCCGGTCAGGATCCCGGCGATAGCCAGCAGGGCGCCTGCATCCAGCAGAAGGGCTTCGAAGGGGAGTGCCAGTGACGTGATGGCATTAATAATGAGCACCACCAGCCAGAGTGCGAGAGCCGCGCAGCCCACCATTAACAGACGTAACGCAAACCGGTAGGCGCGGTGATATTCGATGCGCGGCATAAAGTGTTCTGTCCGCTGGGTATATTCCAGCGTCTGACGGCAGACCAGCAGCAATAAAATTCCCGGCACGGCAGCCACGACCGAGAAGAGATAAAATGTTGGCCAGCCGTGGGCTTCCACGAACCAGCCGGCAATCGGTCCAACGTACACCCGGCCAACGGCGGAGAGCGCCGAGAGCAGCGCGAACTGGGTAGCGGAAAACGACTTGTTGCACAGGGTCATCAGCAGGGCAACAAACGCCGCTGTGCCCATACCGCCGCAGAGGTTTTCGAAGAACACCGCCGAGGCCATGCTGATCGTATGTTTGTCGGTAATCGACAGCAGCCAGTAGCCTGCGTTAGAGGCGCCCTGAAGGATGCCAAAAATCAGCAGCGCGCGAAACAGCGTCAGGCGCTGCATCAGTACGCCGCCATAAAGTGCGCCGACGATGGTCGCAAACAGCCCCAGCGTTTTATTCACCACGCCGACTTCACCCGCGTCAAAACCGACGCCCCGGATCAGGAAGGTGGTGGTCAGGCTCATGGCAAAGGCATC
This sequence comes from Enterobacter asburiae, assembly GCF_024599655.1. NCBI lineage: Bacteria > Pseudomonadati > Pseudomonadota > Gammaproteobacteria > Enterobacterales > Enterobacteriaceae > Enterobacter > Enterobacter asburiae. The sequence goes on along the minus strand of NZ_CP102247.1, from coordinate 3,837,015 downwards.
GCCCAGCTTATAAAGGACGATAAGCAACAGGATCAGCCAGGCGTTGTTGCGGCCAAAGAAGTCGCGAAGCGGTTCGGCGACGGCCTGCTCAAGCGAGCGGGGAACCGGGATGACGTCACTCGGTTCGGGCGCGAACAGCGTCGCGATAATGCAGGGGATCAGCAGGGCGGCCATCAGCCAGTACATGCCCTGCCAGCCGAGGTAACGGTCGGCGAGCCACAGCGCCAGCCCGCCGGAGACCAGCATCCCGAGGCGATAGCCCAGCACGCTGATTGCCGCACCGGCGCCGCGCTCTTCCGCAGGTAGCACGTCCGTCTTCCAGGCATCGAACACGATATCCTGAGAGGCGGAGCAGAAGGCAATCACTACCGCAAGCGCCGCCATCCAGCGAAGCTGCGTGGTAGGTTCAAGAAAACCCATCGCCGCAATGGCCAGCAGTAGCAGGATCTGCGTCATCACTAACCAGCCGCGTCGACGCCCGAGGAAAGGCGGCGTATAGCGATCCATGACCGGGGACCACAGGAACTTAAAGACATAGGCCTGGCCCACAAGCGAGAAGAAACCAATCGTTTTAAGATCGATGTTCTCAACCGTCATCCATGCCTGAAGCGTGCCGGAAGTGAGTGCGAGGGGTAAACCCGAGGCGAAGCCGAGGATCAGCAGGATAGCTGATTTCGGTTGCTGGAAAATGCGTAAGTAATGGCTGGACATGTTCTTATAAAACTGACCCGGTGATACACCGGGTCAGCGAGCGGGATTAACGCGCGTTCTGCTTGATGAAGTCGTGAATGCTGGTGTCCTGCGCCATATCGGCGATGGTGTCGGTCAGCACGCTGTTCACGGCGTTAGCAATGTTCTGGTTGGAGGCCTGGAACGCACCTTCAACAGAGTAGCTGGCGCGGTAGTTTTTGGTCATCTTGTTGCCATTCTTCGCGGTGGCAATGATGGCGATATCCGCTTTGGTCGCGATGTTGTAGCGCACGTTGCCCTGAGACACGTCAGCGTACAGGTTGTTCACGATGATCTGCAGATCGACCGCGCCGCTTGGGCCAATCATGTAGCCGCGAGCGGTCATCTGTTTCTCCAGCACTTCCTGGAGCAGGAAGCGCAGGTCGCGGGACGCGGTGAGGGTAACCTGCTGGTTGTCTCGGGTCACTTTTGCCAGCGCCTGGTCCTGACGCTGATCGGCACCGTTAATGCTCACGGTGACGCCCATCAGGCTTGGGTCCTGCTGAGGGAGGGTGATTTTTGGTGAGACATCAATAGTGGTAGGCGGAGTAGCACAGCCTGCCAGCATAAAAAGGGCTACCAACGGAAAGAAGAGTTTTTTTAACATTTTCGGGTTCTCAACGAATCGTAAGCATATAAAGAGAAAAATTGCCGCCATCATAACATCGCCAACGGCGAGGGGAAGTGGTCAACGCATGTAAATTCATCGCCTTGTCCGAAAACTGACCAGTTCACCGTTTTTCCCAATCCGTGTATGACAAAACGTATGAGCCTCACAGTGAACTTCATTCGTTTGAATGAGAAAATCAGACGAAAGCTAAATATTTGTTGTCAAGGTGTAATGGAAACGGTAAAAGCGGCTAACATTTAAAGGGATGGGTGACATCCTGGCGTTGTCGGAGGAGTAATTTCATGATGATACGTGAGCATATAGAAGATAAATTAAGGGCAGCGTTCAACCCTGTGTTCCTCGAAGTCGTCGACGAAAGCTATCGTCATAACGTACCGGCAGGTTCTGAAAGCCACTTTAAAGTGGTTCTGGTTAGCGATCGCTTCACGGGAGAACGTTTCCTGAATCGACACCGCTTGATCTACAGCACCTTGACGGAAGAGCTCTCCACGACCGTGCATGCGCTGGCACTGCATACCTATACCATTAAGGAATGGGAAGGCTTGCAGGATACGGTTTTCGCATCGCCGCCCTGTCGCGGTGCAGGCACTATCGCCTGATAAATCGGATTTGCAACGGCTGGAGCTTTTCCAGTATGTTGCTTACAGATTTCCTCAAAACGGCCTCCGGGCCGTTTTGTTTTGTCTGAGTTTTGAGCGGATGGTGCGATTTTAAGGCTAAAAATAGCCTTAAAGTGTGAAAAAAGCCGCAGCAACATGCCCCAACCGTTCTCGACTCACCTAAGTGATGCCGCTATAATGCCGCGTCTTATTGAATGTCTTCGGGATGATTCTGGCGACAGGGAATGTGAATCTGCACTAAGAGAGCATCCCGGTATAACAGACAGATTCAGAGTTGACCGAGCACTGTGATTTTTTTGAGGTAACAAGATGCAAGTTTCAGTTGAAACCACTCAAGGCCTTGGCCGCCGTGTAACGATTACTATCGCTGCTGACAGCATCGAAACTGCTGTGAAAAGCGAGCTGGTCAACGTAGCAAAAAAAGTACGTATTGACGGCTTCCGCAAGGGCAAAGTACCAATGAATGTTGTTGCTCAGCGTTATGGCGCTTCCGTGCGTCAGGATGTGCTGGGTGAACTGATGAGCCGTAACTTTATTGATGCGATCATCAAAGAAAAAATCAATCCGGCCGGCGCGCCGAACTACGTTCCAGGCGAATACAAACTGGGCGAAGACTTCACCTACTCCGTAGATTTCGAAGTGTACCCGGAAGTTGAGCTGAAAGGTCTGGAATCTATCGAAGTTGAAAAACCAGTTGTTTCCGTGACTGACGAAGACGTTGACGGCATGCTGGATACCCTGCGCAAGCAGCAGGCGAACTGGAAAGAGAAAGAAGGCGCTGTTGACGCTGAAGACCGTGTCACCATCGACTTCACCGGTTCTGTAGACGGCGAAGAGTTCGAAGGCGGTAAAGCGTCTGACTTCGTACTGGCGATGGGCCAGGGTCGTATGATCCCAGGCTTCGAAGACGGTATCAAAGGCCACAAGGCTGGCGAAGAGTTCACCATCGACGTGACCTTCCCGGAAGAGTACCACGCTGAAAACCTGAAAGGGAAAGCAGCGAAGTTCGCTATCAACCTGAAGAAAGTTGAAGAGCGCGAACTGCCAGAACTGACTGAAGAATTCATCAAGCGTTTCGGCGTGGAAGATGGTTCCGTAGCGGGTCTGCGTACCGAAGTGCGTAAGAACATGGAACGCGAACTGAACGGCGCGGTGCGTAACCGTGTGAAATCTCAGGCGATCGAAGGTCTGGTGAAAGCCAACGAAATCGACGTTCCAGCTGCCCTGATCGACAGCGAAATCGACGTTCTGCGCCGTCAGGCTGCACAGCGTTTCGGTGGCAACCAGCAGCAAGCGATGGAACTGCCACGCGAGCTGTTCGAAGAGCAAGCGAAACGCCGCGTTGTTGTTGGCCTGCTGCTGGGCGAAGTGATTCGTACCCACGAGCTGAAAGCTGACGAAGAGCGTGTTAAGGGCCTGATCGAAGAGATGGCTTCTGCATATGAAGATCCATCAGAAGTTGTTGAGTTCTACGGTAAGAACAAAGAGCTGATGGACAACATGCGCAACGTTGCCCTGGAAGAGCAGGCTGTTGAAGCGGTACTGGCGAAAGCGAAAGTGACCGAAAAAGCGACCTCTTTCAACGAACTGATGAACCAGCAGGCGTAATTTCGCCCCAAAGGTTTAAAGTTTGAACAGAAAACCCGTTGCCTTGCGGCAGCGGGTTTTTTTTATCGCAGCGATAGCCCAGGAAGAGTGCTAAAACGCCCTTTCGGTGTTAGCGTAACAACAAAAGGTTGTTATGCTTGAAATAGGGCACTGTGAACCCCATAAGTACGTAATCACGATGAATGAGACTGGCTGATAATCCGTCCGTAAGGTTACAATCAGTACAGCAGGTGTTTTCAATTTTGATCCAGGAGACGGAAATGTCATACAGTGGCGAACGAGATAACTTTGCACCCCATATGGCTCTGGTGCCAATGGTTATTGAACAGACCTCACGTGGTGAGCGTTCTTTTGATATCTATTCCCGTCTGCTCAAGGAACGCGTTATCTTTCTGACCGGCCAGGTGGAAGACCACATGGCTAACCTGATCGTGGCGCAGATGCTGTTTCTGGAAGCGGAAAACCCGGAAAAAGACATTTACCTGTACATCAACTCCCCGGGTGGCGTGATTACAGCAGGAATGTCTATTTATGACACCATGCAATTCATCAAGCCTGATGTAAGCACTATCTGTATGGGTCAGGCTGCATCGATGGGCGCGTTCCTGTTAACAGCAGGGGCGAAAGGTAAGCGTTTCTGCTTGCCAAATTCCCGCGTGATGATTCACCAGCCGCTGGGCGGTTACCAGGGGCAGGCGACGGATATCGAAATCCACGCCCGCGAAATTCTGAAAGTAAAAGCGCGCATGAATGAACTTATGGCGCAGCATACGGGTCAACCACTCGAGCAGATCGAGCGCGATACCGAGCGCGATCGCTTCCTCTCTGCTCCAGAGGCAGTTGAGTACGGCTTAGTCGACTCCGTGTTGACCCATCGTAATTGATGCCCGCGACGCGAGTGTGCCGCTATACTAAGGTAGGGCGGCACGCTGCTGATTGCAGCTTGCGTCTTAGAATGGCATTTGCGTCGTCATGTGCGGCACAAAGAACTTAAAAAGAGGTTTGGACTCATGACAGATAAACGCAAAGATGGTTCGGGCAAACTGCTGTACTGCTCTTTTTGCGGCAAAAGCCAGCATGAAGTGCGTAAACTGATTGCCGGGCCGTCCGTGTATATCTGCGACGAATGTGTCGATTTATGTAACGACATCATTCGCGAAGAGATTAAAGAAGTCGCACCGCACCGTGAGCGCAGCGCGCTGCCAACGCCGCATGAAATTCGTCATCACCTTGACGACTACGTCATCGGACAGGAGCAGGCCAAGAAAGTGCTGGCGGTAGCGGTCTATAACCACTACAAACGTCTGCGTAACGGCGACACCAGCAATGGCGTAGAACTGGGTAAAAGTAACATTCTGCTGATCGGCCCAACCGGTTCCGGTAAAACGCTACTGGCTGAAACCCTGGCGCGCCTGCTTGATGTTCCGTTCACGATGGCGGATGCCACCACCCTGACCGAGGCCGGTTATGTGGGTGAGGACGTCGAAAACATCATCCAGAAACTGCTGCAGAAGTGCGATTACGACGTACAGAAAGCCCAGCGCGGGATTGTTTACATCGATGAGATCGACAAGATCTCCCGTAAATCAGACAACCCGTCCATCACCCGTGACGTATCGGGTGAAGGCGTACAGCAGGCACTGCTGAAGCTGATTGAAGGTACGGTTGCCGCCGTTCCGCCACAGGGTGGTCGTAAACATCCGCAGCAGGAGTTCCTGCAGGTTGATACCTCCAAGATCCTGTTCATCTGTGGCGGTGCGTTTGCTGGTCTGGACAAAGTTATCTCCCACCGTGTTGAAACCGGCTCCGGCATTGGTTTTGGCGCAACGGTGAAATCGACGTCTGAAAAACCGAACGAAGGCGAACTGCTGTCTCAGGTTGAACCGGAAGATCTGATCAAATTCGGTCTGATCCCTGAATTCATCGGCCGTCTGCCGGTGGTGGCAACGCTGAACGAGCTGAGCGAAGACGCGCTGATCCAGATCCTGAAAGAGCCGAAAAATGCGCTGACCAAGCAGTATCAGGCGCTGTTCAATCTGGAAGGCGTTGATCTGGAATTCCGCGACGAAGCGCTGGATGCCATTGCCAAGAAAGCGATGATCCGTAAAACCGGTGCCCGTGGTCTGCGTTCAATTGTTGAAGCGGCACTGCTCGACACCATGTACGATCTGCCGTCGATGGAAGACGTTGAAAAAGTGGTGATTGACGAGTCCGTCATTAGCGGTCAAACCAAGCCGCTGCTGATTTACGGCAAGCCGGAAGCTCAGCAGGCATCTGGCGAATAATTCACCAAATCATACAAGCAGTTAATCAAAAAGGGGGGATTTTATCTCCCCTTTACTTTTTCCGTATTCATAGCGTTGAATGTGTGGCAAACATCCCCATATACTGGATACATGTTAATGGTTATGTGAAGCACAGTGACATGACCAGCTTACCTGGCGGACACTAACTAAGAGAGAGCTCTATGAATCCTGAGCGTTCTGAACGCATTGAAATCCCCGTATTGCCGTTGCGCGATGTGGTGGTTTATCCGCACATGGTCATACCCTTATTTGTAGGGCGGGAAAAATCTATCCGTTGCCTCGAAGCCGCCATGGATCATGATAAAAAAATCATGCTGGTGGCGCAGAAAGAAGCATCAACGGATGAGCCGGGTGTAAACGATCTTTTCACCGTCGGGACCGTGGCCTCTATTTTGCAGATGCTGAAGCTGCCTGACGGCACCGTGAAGGTGCTGGTAGAAGGCCTGCAGCGTGCGCGTATCACCACTCTGTCAGACGACGGCGAGCACTTCTCTGCGAAGGCAGAGTACCTTGATTCGCCTGAGCTTGACGAGCGCGAGCAGGAAGTGCTGGTGCGCACCGCGATTAGCCAGTTTGAAGGCTATATCAAGCTGAACAAGAAAATCCCACCAGAAGTGCTGACGTCGCTGAACAGCATCGACGATCCTGCGCGTCTGGCGGACACCATCGCTGCCCATATGCCGCTGAAGCTGGCTGACAAACAGTCCGTGCTGGAAATGTCAGACGTTAACGAACGTCTGGAATACCTGATGGCGATGATGGAGTCTGAAATCGATCTGCTGCAGGTTGAGAAGCGTATTCGCAACCGCGTGAAAAAGCAGATGGAGAAATCTCAGCGTGAGTACTATCTGAATGAGCAAATGAAGGCCATTCAGAAAGAACTGGGCGAGATGGACGATGCGCCGGACGAAAACGAAGCGCTGAAGCGTAAGATCGACGCGGCGAAGATGCCGAAAGAGGCGAAAGAGAAAGCCGAAGCAGAACTGCAGAAGCTGAAAATGATGTCTCCAATGTCGGCTGAAGCGACCGTTGTACGCGGCTACATTGAGTGGATGGTGCAGGTTCCGTGGAACGCCCGCAGCAAGGTCAAAAAAGACCTGCGTCAGGCGCAGGAAATCCTGGATACCGACCACTACGGCCTGGAACGCGTGAAAGACCGCATTCTTGAGTACCTCGCGGTACAAAGCCGTGTAAACAAAATCAAAGGCCCAATTCTGTGCCTGGTAGGACCGCCGGGGGTGGGTAAAACCTCTCTGGGTCAGTCCATCGCCAAAGCGACCGGACGCAAGTATATCCGTATGGCGCTGGGTGGCGTACGCGATGAAGCGGAAATCCGCGGTCACCGCCGTACCTACATCGGTTCTATGCCGGGTAAACTGATCCAGAAGATGGCGAAAGTAGGGGTTAAAAACCCGCTGTTCCTGCTCGATGAGATCGACAAGATGTCGTCGGACATGCGCGGTGACCCTGCGTCTGCACTGCTGGAAGTGCTTGATCCAGAACAGAACGTGGCGTTCAGCGATCACTACCTGGAAGTGGACTACGACCTGAGCGATGTGATGTTCGTGGCGACCTCCAACTCCATGAACATTCCGGCCCCGCTGCTGGACCGTATGGAAGTGATCCGTCTCTCCGGTTATACCGAAGATGAGAAGCTGAACATTGCTAAGCAGCACCTGCTGCCGAAACAGATTGAGCGTAACGCGCTGAAAGCCAACGAGCTGACCGTCGAGGACAGCGCGATTATCGGCATCATTCGTTACTACACCCGTGAAGCGGGCGTGCGTAGTCTTGAGCGTGAAATCTCTAAACTGTGTCGTAAAGCGGTGAAACAGCTGCTGCTGGATAAGAGCCTGAAGCACATTGTGATTAACGGCGACAATCTGCATGCGTACCTGGGCGTTCAGCGCTTTGACTACGGTCGCGCGGATAACGAAAACCGCGTTGGTCAGGTGACCGGCCTGGCATGGACGGAAGTGGGCGGCGATCTGCTGACCATCGAAACCGCCTGTGTGCCGGGCAAAGGCAAGCTGACCTACACCGGCTCGCTGGGTGAAGTGATGCAGGAATCCATCCAGGCGGCGCTGACCGTGGTGCGTGCGCGCGCGGAGAAACTGGGTATCAACACTGATTTCTACGAAAAACGCGACATCCACGTGCACGTTCCGGAAGGGGCGACGCCGAAAGATGGCCCAAGCGCGGGTATTGCCATGTGTACCGCTCTGGTTTCCTGCCTGACAGGGAACCCGGTGCGTGCCGATGTGGCAATGACCGGTGAAATTACGCTGCGTGGTCAGGTTCTGCCGATTGGTGGTTTAAAAGAAAAACTGCTGGCGGCACACCGCGGTGGGATCAAAACCGTATTGATCCCTTACGAAAATAAACGCGATCTGGAAGAGATTCCGGACAACGTGATTGCCGATCTGCAGATCCATCCTGTGAAGCGAATTGAGGAAGTTCTCAGTCTCGCACTGCAGAATGAACCCTCCGGAATGCAGGTTGTAACCGCAAAATAGTGACCTCGCGCAAAGAGCGTCAATAAAAACAAGGCTGGTAAGTCATTTCGCACTTGCCAGCCTTTTTTTGTATAGCTAATTTAGATTGCTGATTAGGTCAGCCATCAACAACGGGTGTTGTAAGGTCATGGCAGGCCTGATATAACTGCTGCGCGGTCGCGTTGTGAAGGATTCAGGCGCGATATAAATTATAAAGAGAGGAAGAGAACAGTGAATAAATCTCAACTGATTGACAAAATTGCTGCTGGTGCTGATATTTCTAAAGCTGCAGCTGGACGTGCGTTAGATGCATTAATTGCTTCTGTTACTGAATCTCTGCAGGCTGGGGACGACGTTGCACTGGTAGGCTTCGGTACTTTTGCTGTTAAAGAGCGTGCTGCCCGTACTGGCCGCAACCCTCAGACCGGTAAAGAGATCACCATTGCTGCTGCTAAAGTGCCGGGTTTCCGTGCAGGTAAAGCGCTGAAAGACGCAGTAAACTGATTGCTTTCCCGTTTCAGGGAAGCCGGAAAGTACAAGGGCGCATCATTTGATGTGCCTTTTTTGTTTGTCCAGACCTGATTTGTGCGAGTTTATGCGAGTTGTGGGCTGACAATCGCCCCGTTTTCTTGTCACAATACGCCTTCACGCGCGACGGGCAGGATTTTCCGTCAGCGTCAGGTAACCAGTCACCTACAGCGGAGTGTTGTTACACCATGATGGACAGCTTACGCACGGCTGCTAACAGTCTCGTGCTCAAGATTATTTTCGGTATCATTATCGTGTCGTTCATATTGACCGGCGTGAGCAGTTACCTTATTGGCGGTGGCGCAAACTATGCCGCAAAAGTGAATGGCCAGGAAATCAGCCGTGGTCAGTTCGAGAATGCTTTTGCCGGTGAACGTAACCGTATGCAGCAACAGCTGGGCGACCAATTCTCTGAACTGGCAGCGAACGAAGGGTACATGAAGACCCTGCGCCAACAGACACTGAACCGTCTTATTGACGAAGCGCTGCTGGACCAGTACGCCAAAAAACTGGGCCTTGGCATCAGTGATGAGCAGGTGAAAAAAGCCATCTTCTCCACCCAGGCCTTCCAGTCTAACGGTAAATTCGACAACGCGCGTTACAACAGTATCGTCAACCAGATGGGGATGACGGCCGATCAGTACGCTCAGGCGCTGCGTAACCAACTGACCACCCAGCAGCTCATCAATGCCGTTGTGGGCACCGATTTCATGCTCAAAGGTGAAACGGACGAACTGGCCGCGCTGGTGGCGCAGCAGCGCGTTGTACGCGAAGCGACCATTGATGTGAACGCCCTGGCGGCGAAACAGCAGGTGAGCGACGCAGACGTTAACGCTTACTACGAGCAGAACAAGAATTCCTTTGTTTCTCCAGAGCAGTTCCGCGTGAGCTACATCAAGCTGGATGCAGCCGCGCTGCAGGAAACCGCGTCTGATGCGGAAATCCAGTCTTACTACGACCAGCATCAGGATCAGTTCACTCAGCCGCAGCGTAACCGCTACAGCGTGATTCAGACGAAGACCGAGGCTGATGCCAAAGCGGCGCTGGATGAGCTGAACAAAGGCGCTGATTTCGCGACCGTTGCGAAAGCGAAATCCACCGACATTATCTCTGCGAAAAACGGCGGTGATATGGGCTGGCTGGAAGACGCGACCACGCCGGACGAGCTGAAAAATGCCGGTCTGAAAGAGAAAGGCCAGCTTTCTGGCGTCATTAAGTCTTCCGTTGGTTTCCTGGTTGTGCGTCTGGACGACATCACCGCGGCGAAAACCAAGTCGCTGGCTGACGTTCGCGAAGATATCGCGGCGAAAGTGAAACAGGAAAAAGCACTGGATGCCTACTACGCGCTGCAGCAGAAGGTGAGCGATGCTGCCAGCAACGATAACGAATCTCTGGCAGGTGCAGAGCAGGCGGCGGGTGTGAAGGCGGTTGTGACGGGCTGGTTTGGTCGTGACAACCTGCCGGAAGAGCTGAACTTCAAACCGGTTTCTGATGCCATCTTCAACGGTGGTCTGGTAGGCGAGAACGGCACGCCGGGCAGTAACTCTGACATCATTACCGTCGACGGCGATCGTGCGTTTGTGTTGCGCGTCAGCGAGCACAAGCCAGAAGCGGTCAAACCGCTGGCGGAAGTGAAGGATCAGGTTGTCGCTCAGGTTAAGCACAACAAAGCGGAACAGCAGGCGAAACTGGATGCTGAGAAGATTCTGTCCGATCTGAAAGCGGGTAAAGAAGACGCGCTGAAAGCGGCTGGCCTGAGCTTCGGTGAAGCGAAAACGCTGAGCCGTACCGGGCAGGACCCAATCAGCCAGGCCGCGTTTGGTCTGACTCTGCCAGCGAAGGACAAGCCAAGCTTCGGTACCACCACCGATACGCAGGGCAACGTCGTTCTGCTGGCGCTGGATGAAGTGAAAGCCGGCACCCTGCCAGAAGCGCAGAAGAAAGCGATGGTTCAGGGGATTACCCAGAACAATGCGCAGATTGCCTTCGAAGCCATGATGAGCAACCTGCGTAAAGAAGCCAAAATCAAGCTGGGTGATGTGATGACGCAGCAGCAGTAATTACGTGTCTGCTCGCAGATTTTCGTAACGCTCTGCAAAAACTAAAGGCCGCTTTCGCGGCCTTTTCCATTTCTGCAATCTGCTGTTTGTACCGAGTTTATCTGGCGGCTATCGTGACGTGGCTGTCAACAAACAAGGAGATAACAGCATGAAATGTGGAATCAAAGCACTGTTAATTACGCTGGCTATTGCCACCACCGGGATGAGCGCGGGCGCGCTGGCGGCGACGCCAGCTGCCAAACCACAGGCTACGCAGAGCAAGTCCGATGCGGCAGCGCCGGTTCAAGGGCAAACCAAAGCGGCTGACGCCGGTAAAAATGCGGATGATGACGGTACGCGGGTCAGTATCAATTCGGCCTCTGCGGAAGATCTGGCTCGCGCGATGAATGGTGTCGGCCTGAAAAAAGCGCAGGCCATCGTCAGCTACCGCGAAGAGTATGGTCCTTTCAAGACGGTCGACGATCTCAAACAGGTGCCGGGCATGGGCAGCGCGCTGGTTGAGCGCAACCTCTCACACCTGACGTTGTAATAACGTAATTTCTTGCACTGCGGCAAAATTTTGCCAGGATAAAGAGGTCATACCAGTTATGACCTCTCATCCTACAATAACAGTAAAGGCTATTGCGCTATGCAGACAAAAATCAAAGTACGCGGTTTTCATCTCGACGTTTACCAGCATGTGAACAACGCACGCTATCTCGAGTTTCTTGAAGAAGCGCGCTGGGACGGGCTGGAAAACAGCGAAAGCTTTCAGTGGCTGACCGCGCACAACATCGCGTTCGTGGTCGTCAATATCAACATCAACTACCGCCGTCCGGCCGTGCTGGGCGATGTACTCACGGTGACCAGCCAGGTGCAACAGATCAATGGCAAAAGCGGGGTATTAAGCCAGGTGGTGACGCTCGATCCAGAAGGGCAGGTGGTGGCTGATGCGCTGATCACCTTTGTCTGTATCGATCTGAAAACGCAGAAAGCGCTGCCGCTGGAAGGGGAGCTGCGGGAAAAGCTGGAGTTGATGATCGCTTAGAAATTTTGTCTTTTATAAAAGACAAAAGGATTTTTCAGGGATAGAATTATGGACAGGGACTACGTTGTTGAACGTTACCGGACCCGTGACGGAAAAGTACCGTTTGAGGAGTGGGTAGCGAAGATGAAGCGAAAGGATCCGGAGTTAGCGTTTCGGATCCTTCTGCGAATTGACCGTGCTGAGAAAGGGAATTTTGGCGATTACCGATATCTCAGAGAGGGGATCTGGGAATTGAAAATGGATTGTGGTCCCGGCTATCGAATCTATTTTGCGGTACAACATCGGAAGATCCTGTTGTTGCTGATCGGCGGTGACAAAAAGAGTCAAAAGACTGATGTGAAACTGGCAATAGATTACTGGAAAGACCATCAAAAGGATAAACCGGATGAGCAAGAGCCAACGAAAATTTTCTAGTTCCGTCAGCCATGATGAAGCCGTCGTAAAAATGCTTCGTGAAAACCCTTCCTACGCTCAGCTATATCTGCAGGTTGCCCTGGATGAGATCTATGAAGACCAAGGGATCCCTGCATACTTAATCGCGTTAAGACGAGTTATCGAATCCCGCGGCGGAATAGGTGAAATCGCTGCCAAAGCAGGTTTGTCCCGTCAGCAGCTATACCGAACCTTATCAGACAACGGCAACCCAACGCTGACAACGCTGATGAAAGTCACCCGTGCTGCCGGTGTGAAACTGTTCGACAGCACGGTCAAGTAGCCCTATTTAAGCCCGGTCTTTTTCTGCATCGCGGCCATCACGCCGACTTTATCGGCAAGATAATGGTTCAGCCCGTTAGCGCGAAGATTACAGGCCGCGCACTGGCCGCAACCGTCGCCTTTGATACCGTTATAGCAGGTGAGCGTTTCGCTGCGAACAAGGTCCAGCTTGCCCCAGTAGTCCGCCAGCGCCCAGGTTTCGGCTTTATCCAGCCACATGAGCGGGGTTTCAAAGCGTGTCTCTTTCGCCATCCCCAGATTGACGGCGTGGTTTAACGCTTTCACGAACTCATCGCGACAGTCCGGGTAGCCGGAGAAGTCGGTCTCGCACACGCCCGTGATCACCGCTTCCGCCTTTACCTGATAGGCGTAGATCGCCGTCAGGGTCAGGAAGAGGATATTACGGCCAGGCACGAAGGTATTCGGAATGCCGCTGGCATCGGGTTCGTAGTCAGGTACCGGGATACTGTCCCGGGTGAGGCTGCTCACGGCCAGTTCATTTAACAACGTAACGTCCAGCACCTTGTGCGCGCGTGCGCCCAGTTTCAGGGCAAGTTCACGGGCAACGTCGATTTCAGCGCGGTGACGCTGACCATAATCGAAAGTGACACAGTGAACTTCATCGTACTGATGAAGGGCCTGGACCAGGCAGGTAGTAGAGTCTTGTCCTCCGCTGAACACGACGACGGCACGTTTCATAAATCATCTCGACTGTTACGATAAAAACGTTATGTTACCGTCTGACCACGACGGCGACCAGCTTCTTCACGATTTCGGGGCGGGCAGCCAGGCTTCGGTAAAATCAAACCAGCCGCGGGTGTTGAGACGTATGCCGTTAACCCCCGGCGGGGCGCTGACCTGGTATTGATAATTGAACAGGGGCGTTATCACCGCCTTTTCCATGAGCCGGGAGAAAATGGCCCTCAGCCCGGCATGTCTGGCCTGTTCGTCGGCCTGGGTCTGTACGGCATCCAAGGTGGCCTGCAGATGAGCATATTGCGGTGCGCTAAGCACGTGTGGCCAGAGGGCATCACAGCGCAGCCACTGTTCAAGCGTATATTCCGGCGCTTCGCCAATCAGCCTGTCGCCCATCATGATGTCCGCTTCCGCCAGTTGCTGGCACCCGTCCCAGGTTTTCGCATCGTAAAAGATCGCCGTAAGCTCACAGTCGTGTTTTGCAAGGTACTGTTTTAGCTGGCGCGCCATCGTGTGTAACTCAACCGGTAAATGATAAATCAGGGTTAGCTTCTTCGGCAGAGGGACATGTGTTAAATCCGGCCACTGAGGGATCGCCCAGCCGGGGAGCAACTCCTCTGTCGGGGTAATCAGCCCTTCATTGAGCGGAAGCGTATGCAGAAGCGTCGAGAGATGAATGATGTTGATGAGTCGTCGAGCCTGCATTTCGCTCAGGTGCGGGCTTTGCTTCAGGGTGAGATAACAAAAGCCCAGGCTGGTGCTGTTCGTCACCAGGCGCAGACTCTCCAGTTCATCCGGCTCGCCAATGGCGATCTGCACCGGATGACGACAGCTGGTCCCTAACCCATAGTCAAACAGCGACGGTGTGATCCAGTACTCGATAGCCTTAAGCAGCGGATGGCTGAGATGGTACTGTTCGTGGCTTTCCAGACGAACCAGATCCGGCTCATACACGCTGACTCTGAAGGGGCCGCTGCCCGTCATAGGCTGTTCGGGATGTGCGAGCCGGCTACAGTAGGTGGCCAGGCGGTGCGCCAGCCAGTAATCCGGCTGGTGCAGCGTAAAGGTCAGACACTGAGGATGGGTAACGTCAACGCGTAAAACGCTCTGGAACAGTTTACGCAGGGCAGGCAAGGCAAAAAGCGCGTCCAGGCTTTGCTGAAGCTGTCCGGTTTCTATTTTATCGCCGTTATGCCAGTGCAGAGTGGAGCGAATGTAGAAATGCCAGCGCAAACCGTCCTCCGACACCTCCCAGTGATGGGCGAGATCGCCCGTGGGTTCACTGCTGTTGCCGTGAAAACGCGTTAAACCTGAGAAAACCTGTCCCGCCAGATGCTGCTCCGCCCGGCCAGGTAAAAACCCCGGCTGAAGCGGATCCAGCGAGCGGTAATAGGGGATACGCAGTGTCGGCGTGTCGTTTTGCCACTGCCCGCCCAAAAACGGATGCAGCAACGATCGTAATTCTGCGGGGGCAAGCTGGGCCAGTTCCAGCGCGTTATGCTGCTGCCCGCTCTTCAGCGCCTCTTCCATCATCGCATTGCGCAGTGACTCTGGGGCGACATGGAACGTTAGCTCACCGCGCTTACCGCGGCCAGACTGCGCTCGCCAGCTCAGCCAGCCCGCCTCCTGAGCCTGGCGCAGCAGCGTTCGGACATGCCGCTCGCTGCAAAAACAGCGGGCAGCCAGTTCGCTGATGGTGACCTGCTGCGTTGCACCCAGGGAAGGCTGCCAGAGGCGGTGATACTGGTTGAGTCGATTGAGCTGGCGCATAAGAAACCCGGAACAATAATTATCATCTATTCACTATTACTTCCGTATATCTCACACGATACTGATGCACAAGTTAACCGCATCACATTTCGGGAGTAATCATGGCTCGGCTCGCTGCATTTGATATGGACGGTACGCTGTTAATGCCGGATCACCGTTTAGGGGAAAAAACCCTGAACACGCTGAAGCGCCTGCACGAGCGTAATGTCACCCTGACGTTTGCCACCGGGCGTCATGTGCTGGAAATGCGCCATTTGCTTGGGGCGTTTTCACTCGACGCTTTTCTGATCACCGGCAACGGGACGCGCATTCACTCCGTAGAAGGCGATGTGCTACACCGGCAGGATCTTAACCCGGAAGTGGCGGATATCGTGCTGCACAGCACCTGGGACACGAAGGCCAGTATCCACGTCTTTAACGATCGGGGCTGGTTTACCGGAAGCGAAATCCCGGAATTATTGCACGCGCATGTTTACAGCGGCTTTAAATACCAGCTTATCGATCTGCGTCGGATCCCCGTCCATGCGGTAACTAAGGTCTGCTTCTGCGGCGATCATGACGATCTGTGCCGCTTAAGGATTCAACTGAATGAGGCGCTGGGCGACCGGGCGCACCTGACCTTCTCGGCGGTGGATTGTCTGGAAGTGCTGCCGGTGGGCTGTAACAAAGGTTCCGCTCTGGCGGTACTCAGCGACCACCTGGGCTTAACGCTGCAGGAGTGTATGGCGTTTGGTGACGCCATGAACGACCGCGAAATGCTGGGTAGCGTAGGTCGCGGTCTGATCATGGGGAATGCGATGGCGCAGCTGAAAGCAGAACTTCCCCATCTGCCGGTTATTGGCCACTGCCGCAATGAAGCAGTGTCCCATTTTTTGACGCATTGGCTGGACAACAACAACCTCCCGTATTCCCCCGAATAGTGAGACCCTTCCAGCAAGCCAGACTTCGGTCTGGCTTTTTTTTATTTCACAAGCTGTGCAATCTGCGCTTTCCACGGGGCGATATCGCCGATGTTGGCCTGTACCCACTCCGCGTTGTAGTAGGTATCAAGATAACGCTCGCCGCTGTCGCACAGCAGCGTGACGATGGAACCGGTGCGGCCCTCTTCGCGCATACGTGCGGCAAGCTGCAGTGCGCCCCACATATTGGTGCCCGTCGATGCGCCCACTTTGCGCCCCAGCTGCGTCTCCAGCCAGTGCGCCGTTGCCACGCTGGCGGCATCCGGCACGCGCATCATCTCATCCACAACGTCGGGGATGAAAGAAGGCTCCACGCGCGGGCGGCCAATCCCTTCAATTTTACTGCCCACCGGGCTGCGCAGACCGGCATCGCGGTTTTGCCAGTAGTCGAGGAACACGGAGTTCTGCGGGTCAACTACCATCAGTTGGGTATCGTAGCCCTGACAGCGGATGTAGCGTCCAATCGTGGCTGACGTGCCGCCGGTACCGGCGCTCATGACGATGTACGACGGAACCGGATGCGGTTCGTGGGTCATCTGACGGAAAATACTGTCGGCAATGTTGTTATTGCCGCGCCAGTCCGTCGCGCGCTCGGCGAAGGTGAACTGGTCCATATAGTGGCCGTTGAGTTCACGGGCCAGCATTTCGGAGGCGGCGTAGATTTCGCAGGCGCTTTCCACAAAGTGGCAGCGACCGCCGTAAAATTCGATCTGCTCGATTTTGCGTTTTGCGGTGCAGGACGGCATCACCGCGATAAACGGCAGGCCCAGCAGGCGGGCAAAATAGGCTTCGGACACCGCCGTTGAACCGGATGAGGATTCTATGATGGTGGTGCCTTCTTTGATCCAGCCGTTACACAAACCGTATAAAAACAGCGAGCGCGCCAGGCGATGCTTCAGGCTACCGGTAGGATGGGTGCTTTCATCTTTCAGATAGAGCTGAATGCCGTCAAATCCCGGCAGGGAAAGGCGAATCAGGTGCGTATCCGCCGAGCGCTGATAGTCGGCATTGATTTCGCTGATCGCATGTTTAACCCAGGTGCTATTCATCGTCGTTATCCGTTTGTCATTTTGTGCCTAGCATAGCGAAAAGCACAGAAAAAATTGTTGCTATCTGGCCTTTAAAATAGAATGAAGGGAGAAAATTTTTCTCTGTGAGGTGGGTATGCTAGATAAAATTGACCGCAAGCTCCTTTCATTGCTGCAAAATGACTGTACCCTCTCTTTGCAGGCGCTGGCAGATGCCGTTAATCTGACCACCACCCCGTGCTGGAAGCGCCTTAAGAAGCTGGAAGATGACGGCATTCTTCTGGGGCGCGTCGCGCTGTTAGATCCCGAAAAGCTGGGGCTTGGGCTGACGGCGTTTGTGCTGATAAAAACCCAGCATCACAGCAGCGACTGGTATTGCCGCTTCGTCACTCAGGTGTCGGAGATGCCCGAGGTGCTCGGTTTCTGGCGAATGGCCGGAGAGTACGATTACCTGATGCGCGTCCAGGTGGCCGACATGAAGCGCTATGATGATTTCTACAAGCGGCTGGTGAACAGCGTACCGGGTTTGTCGGACGTCACCTCAAGCTTCGCCATGGAACAGATTAAATACACCACAGCATTACCTATTGAATAACTTCGTAAAATACCTTCAGGAACAAACCGCGTGCGATTATTTGCCCAACTAAGCTGGTACTTTCGTCGGGAGTGGCAACGCTACCTCGGCGCAGTATTCCTGCTTATTATCATTGCCATTCTGCAGCTGATCCCGCCGAAAGTGGTGGGGTACGTCGTGGATGGCGTCACCGAACAGCATTACACCACCGCACGGGTGTTGATGTGGGTCGGCACGCTGGTGCTGACGGCCGTCATTGTTTATCTGCTGCGCTACGTCTGGCGCGTGCTGCTGTTTGGTGCGTCCTATCAGCTGGCCGTTGAGTTGCGTGAAGATTTTTACCGCCAGCTGAGCCGACAGCATCCCGAATTTTATCTGCGCCATCGTACCGGGGATCTCATCGCCCGCGCGACTAACGACGTCGATCGCGTGGTCTTTGCCGCCGGGGAAGGGGTGCTGACGCTGGTGGACTCGCTGGTGATGGGCTGTGCGGTGCTGATCGTGATGTCCACGCAGATCAGCTGGCAGTTGACCCTGCTTGCCCTGCTGCCGATGCCGATCATGGCGCTGGCGATCAATCGCTACGGTGAACAGCTGCACGAGCGCTTTAAGCTGGCGCAGGCGGCGTTCTCGTCTCTGAACGATCGCACCCAGGAGAGCATGACCAGCATCCGCATGATCAAAGCGTTTGGCCTGGAAGACCGTCAGTCCGCGCTGTTTGCCGCCGATGCGGCGGACACGGGGGCGAAGAACATGCGCGTCGCGCGTATCGACGCCCGGTTTGACCCGACGATTTATATCGCAATCGGTATGGCAAACCTACTGGCGATTGGCGGCGGAAGCTGGATGGTGGTGCAGGGCTCGTTGACCCTGGGGCAATTGACCAGCTTTGCGATGTATCTGGGGCTCATGATCTGGCCGATGCTGGCGCTGGCCTGGATGTTTAACATCGTGGAGCGCGGCAGCGCCGCCTATAGCCGCATTCGCGCCATGCTGGCCGAAGCGCCGGTGGTCATTGACGGTAGCGAAGCCGTACCGGAAGGGCGCGGCGTCATGACCGTCGACGTCCGGCATTTTATCTATCCGCATACGGAGCACCCGGTATTGGAAAACGTCAGCTTTACCCTGCAGCCAGGGCAGATGCTGGGCATCTGCGGCCCGACGGGATCCGGCAAAAGTACCGTGCTCTCTCTGCTTCAGCGCCACTTTGACGTTACTGAAGGCGATATCCGCTTCCACGATATTCCCCTGACCAGACTGCTGCTGGATGAGTGGCGCGGTCGCCTGGCGGTCGTCAGCCAGACGCCGTTCTTATTTTCGGACACGGTGGCAAACAACATTGCCCTGGGACGCCCTGCGGCAACGCAGGAAGAAATTGAGCATGTGGCGCGTTTGGCCAGCGTTCATGATGACATTTTGCGTCTGCCGCAGGGCTACGAAACGGAAGTCGGGGAGCGCGGCGTCATGCTGTCCGGGGGGCAAAAGCAGCGTATCTCCATTGCCCGCGCTCTGCTGCTGAATGCTGAAATCCTGATCCTGGATGATGCGCTTTCCGCCGTGGACGGCCGTACCGAGCATCAGATCCTACATAACCTGCGCCAGTGGGGCGACGGACGCACGGTGATTATCAGCGCCCACCGTTTGTCAGCGCTCACTGAGGCCAGCGAAATTCTGGTATTGCAGCACGGGCACATTGCCCAGCGCGGACAGCATGAAACGCTTGCCGAGCAGCCGGGATGGTATCGCGATATGTACCGCTATCAACAGCTTGAGGCGGCGCTGGACGATGCGCCGGAGCAGAATGAGGAGGCCGCCAATGCGTAAGCTTGGAACGATGTGGCCGACGCTCAAACGTCTGCTGGCCTACGGCTCGCCGTGGCGTAAACCGCTCTCCGTGGCCGTGCTTTTACTCTGGATTGCGGCGATTGCTGAGGTGAGCGGTCCGCTGCTCATCAGCTATTTTATCGACAACATGGTTGCCAAAAGCTATCTGCCGCTGGGGCTGGTGGCGGGTTTAGGCGTGGCCTACGTTGGCTTACAGCTGACGGCAGCAGGGTTGCACTATGCGCAGTCTCTGCTGTTTAACCGTGCAGCCGTGGGCGTTGTTCAGCAGCTGCGTACGGATGTGATGGACGCGGCGCTTCGCCAGCCGCTCAGCGAATTTGATATCCAGCCGGTCGGGCAGGTGATTTCGCGCGTGACCAACGATACCGAGGTGATCCGCGATCTGTACGTCACCGTGGTGGCAACCGTACTGCGCAGCGCGGCGCTGATTGGCGCGATGCTGGTGGCGATGTTCAGCCTCGACTGGCGCATGGCGCTGGTGGCGATCACCATTTTCCCGGCGGTGCTGATTGTCATGATCATTTACCAGCGCTACAGCACGCCGATTGTGCGTCGGGTGCGCGCTTATCTGGCCGACATCAACGATGGCTTCAACGAAGTGATCAACGGCATGAGCGTCATCCAGCAGTTCCGCCAGCAGGCGCGCTTTGGCGAGCGCATGGGCGAAGCCAGCCGTTCGCACTACATGGCGCGTATGCAGACGCTGCGCCTCGACGGTTTCCTGCTGCGTCCGCTGCTCAGCCTTTTCTCTGCGCTGGTGCTTTGCGGGCTGCTGATGCTCTTTGGCCTGAGCTCAAACGGTACGATCGAAGTGGGCGTGCTGTACGCCTTTATTAGCTATCTGGGACGCCTTAACGAGCCGCTGATCGAACTCACCACCCAGCAATCGATGCTGCAACAGGCGGTGGTTGCCGGTGAGCGCGTGTTTGAGTTAATGGACAGGCCACGCCAGGCCTACGGCAATGACGAGCGACCTCTGCAAAGCGGGACTATCGCCTTTGATAACGTCTCGTTTGCCTATCGCGAAGACCGGCTGGTGTTGCAGGACATCACGCTTGACGTTCCATCACGCGGTTTCGTGGCACTGGTGGGGCATACCGGCAGCGGTAAGAGCACGCTTGCCAGCCTGTTGATGGGCTATTACCCGGTCACGGAAGGTGAAATCCGTCTCGACGGACGCCCGCTCGCGTCTCTCAGCCATACAGTGTTACGCAAAGGCGTTGCGATGGTGCAGCAGGATCCGGTCGTGCTGGCCGATACCTTCTACGCCAACGTGACCCTGGGGCGAGACTACACCCAGGAGCAGGTCTGGGACGTGCTGGAAAAAGTGCAGCTGGCAGAGCTGGCGCGCGGGTTTAGCGATGGGATCAATACCAAACTGGGCGAGCAGGGGAACAATCTCTCCGTCGGGCAAAAGCAGCTCCTGGCGCTGGCGCGGGTGCTGATTGAAACGCCGCAGATACTGATTCTGGATGAAGCGACGGCCAGTATTGACTCCGGCACCGAGCAGGCCATCCAGCAGGCGCTGGACGCGGTACGCGACCATACGACGCTGGTGGTGATTGCCCACCGTCTTTCCACCATCGTCGAAGCGGACACTATTCTGGTGCTGCATCGCGGACAGGCCGTTGAACGCGGTACGCACCGTGAACTGCTGGAAGCAAAAGGGCGCTACTGGCAGATGTACCAGCTGCAGCTGGCGGGCGAGGAGCTGGCGGCCAGCGTGCGTGATGAAGAGTCGCTTAGCGCCTGATGCACTAAAATGAGGCGCCGCGCTAACAGTCATTCCTGTTGGTGCAAAACTGAAACGCACCCTGCACCGGCATGGTGCGTTTTTTTTCACCTGCGCGTTTAACAGAACCGTGTAACGCTCATCGCACCGCTGTTCCCCCTCGTTTTCATTTCTGGCACACCCCTTGCAATACCTTCTGCGTAAGCTACGGCCATTACCGAATTCTGACTGGAGGGGATCTATGAAGCTGGTTACGGTTGTAATCAAACCATTCAAACTCGAAGACGTGCGTGAAGCGTTGTCTTCAATGGGTATTCAGGGACTGACTGTCACCGAAGTGAAAGGCTTTGGTCGTCAGAAGGGTCATGCCGAGCTTTATCGCGGGGCGGAATACAGCGTTAACTTCCTGCCAAAAGTAAAAATTGATGTCGCGATTGCTGACGATCAGCTTGATGAAGTCATTGATGTCATTAGCAAAGCGGCCTATACCGGCAAAATTGGCGACGGCAAAATTTTCGTTGCCGAACTGCAGCGCGTCATTCGCATTCGTACCGGCGAATCTGACGAAGCGGCTCTGTAAGTAACTCCTGGCACACAGTGATAGGGATCGAGAAAATGAAGATAGCAACACTCAAAACGGGTCTGGGTTCGCTGGCACTGCTGCCGGGCCTGGCGCTGGCTGCTACCCCTGCGGTGGTCGACAAAGCCGATAACGCCTTTATGATGATCAGCACCGCGCTGGTGCTGTTCATGTCCATTCCGGGCATTGCGCTGTTCTACGGCGGCCTGATCCGTGGCAAAAACGTTCTCTCCATGCTGACGCAGGTTGCCGTGACGTTCGCACTGGTCTGCGTGCTGTGGGTGGTTTACGGTTACTCGCTGGCGTTCGGCACGGGCAACGCGTTCTTTGGTAACTTCGACTGGGTGATGCTGAAAAATATTGAGCTGACCGCGCTGATGGGCAGTTTCTATCAGTATATCCACGTTGCGTTCCAGGGCTCCTTCGCCTGTATTACCGTCGGGCTGATTGTGGGCGCGCTCGCCGAGCGTATTCGTTTCTCTGCCGTCCTGATCTTCGTGGTGGTCTGGCTGACGCTCTCCTATGTGCCGATTGCGCACATGGTCTGGGGTGGCGGTCTGCTGGCAACGCATGGTGCGCTGGACTTCGCGGGCGGTACCGTTGTACACATCAACGCCGCGGTAGCGGGTCTGGTTGGCGCATACCTGATTGGCAAACGCGTGGGCTTTGGTAAAGAAGCGTTTAAACCGCACAACCTGCCGATGGTGTTTACCGGTACGGCTATCCTCTACTTTGGCTGGTTTGGCTTCAACGCCGGCTCAGCGAGTGCAGCAAACGAAATCGCCGCGCTGGCCTTCGTGAACACCGTTGTGGCCACGGCGGGTGCAATCCTCTCCTGGGTGTTTGGCGAGTGGGCGGTACGCGGTAAACCTTCTCTGCTGGGTGCCTGTTCGGGTGCCATTGCCGGTCTGGTTGGCATCACCCCGGCGTGTGGTTATGTCGGCGTAGGCGGTGCGCTGCTGGTCGGCCTGGTGTCCGGTCTGGCGGGTCTGTGGGGCGTTACCGCACTGAAACGCGTGCTGCGCGTTGACGACCCATGCGATGTGTTTGGCGTGCACGGCGTGTGCGGCATCGTCGGCTGTATCATGACCGGTATCTTTGCTGCCAAATCGCTGGGCGGTGTAGGCTACGCTGAAGGCGTCACCATGGTTCATCAGCTGCTGGTACAGCTGGAAAGTATTGCTCTCACCGTTGTGTGGTCTGCCGTTGTTGCTTTCATTGGCTACAAACTGGCGGACATGACGGTCGGTCTGCGTGTCCCTGAAGAGCAGGAACGCGAAGGTCTGGACGTCAACAGCCACGGCGAGAATGCGTATAACGCGTAATAAACAGCAAAACGGCAACCTTAGGTTGCCGTTTTTAGTGTGTATTCCCTCTCCCCGTGGGAGAGGGGCAGGGTGAGGGCATCAGGCCGCACAACATCAACCTCGGTTACGCATCACCCCTTCCTGCACCGTAGAAGCCACCAGCACGCCGTCCTGGGTATAAAACTCCCCGCGCACAAATCCGCGAGCGCTCGACGCTGACGTACTCTCCACGCTGTAGAGCAGCCACTCATTCATGTTGAAGGGACGGTGGAACCACATGGAGTGATCGATCGTCGCGACCTGCATCCCTTTTTCAAGGAACCCGACGCCGTGCGGCTGCAGCGCCACCGGCAGGAAGTTGAAATCTGACGCATAGCCCAGCAGATACTGATGAACGCGGAAGTCCTCAGCCACGGTGCCGTTAGCCCGGATCCAGACCTGGCGCTTTGGCTCTGCGGGGTGGCCTTTCATCGGGTTATGGAACTCAACCGGGCGGATCTCCAGCGGTTTATCGCAGAGAAACTTCTCTTTGACCTGCGGCGGAAGCAGATGCGCCAGCGCACGGGCGATATCGGTCTCTGATTTGAGATCGTCTGGCGCGGGTGCCGGCGGCATCACTTTTTGATGCTCGTAGCCGGGTTCCGGCGCCTGGAAAGAGGCGGTCATGTAAAAGATTGGCTTGCCGTTCTGAATGGCCGCTACGCGGCGAGCGCTGAAGCTGTTGCCGTCTCTCAGGACCTCAACGTCATACACGATCGGTTTCGCGCTATCGCCAGGGCGTAAGAAATAGCTGTGGAACGAATGCACCAGACGGTCTGCCGGGACAGTCTCCTTTGCAGCGTACAGCGCTTGTCCAACGACTTGCCCCCCGAAGACCTGGCGTAAGCCGAGATCTTCGCTCTGTCCGCGAAAGAGTCCTTCCTCAATTTTTTCCAGATTCAGTAATGTCAGCAGATTGTTCAGTGCCTGACTCATAGTTGTCCTCAATAAACGCCGTAGCGAAAGATAGGCAGAGTATAACGCAGAAATGAAAGTGGTCCGATGGGTAGAATAATCTGAATATCGGCATGTTTTCAGGCATAAATCGGTGATCTGTGCCACACTTAAATACGTTATGTGATTGAAACGACATCGGATGGGATCGATCCCGCTGGTGCATTGATAAGGAGACTTCAATGAAACTCGTGCCCATGCTAAGTGGTGTAGCTATTGCGGTGGCGTTGTCCGCCTGTGCCGGTAAGAGCGCCCAGGTGCCAGTGCCAGCAGCAGACCCGAACGGGATTAATACCCTTTCGCAGCAATCCATTCAGCAGCCTAACGTTTCCGGTACCATCTGGATTAAACAGAAAGTTGCGCTGCCGCCGGATGCGGTATTAACCGTGACGCTGTCTGATGCTTCTCTGGCCGACGCGCCGTCGAAAGTCGTGGCTCAGCGCGCCGTTCGTACTGAAGGCAAGCAGGCGCCGTTTAGCTTCGTGTTGCCGTATAACCCGTCGGACGTGCAGCCTAACGCCCGTATCCTGCTGAGCGCAGCGGTAACCATCAACGGTAAGCTGGTCTTTATCACCGATACGGTCCAGGAAGCGATTAACAACGGCGGGACTAAAGTCGACCTGAACCTGGTGCCGGTGCAGCAGACCGAAGTACCGGTCGCACCGCAGACCAATCAGCCGTCCCTGCCAACCCCACCGACTCAGATGTAATGTTTGCATTGCCCCTCTCCTCCGGGAGAGGGGTTAATATTCCCAGCGGAATTTCTGCAAATCGATCTGACCCGACCCTGACACCTGCACCCCTTCTGAAAGTAACGCCTGACGCTGACGCTGGAGATCCGGCCCGCTGAGCGAAATGGCGCCATGACGATTCACCACCCGATGCCAGGGCAACGTACTTCCTTCCGGCAGCCGTTTCAGGACGCCGCCAACCTGTCGTGCCGCGCGCGGGGAACCGGCCAGGCGTGCGACATCACCATAGGTGGTGACGTAGCCTTCCGGGATTGAGGCCACGATTTGCCATACGCGCTGTGGAAAGGAGTCGTGTTCGTCCATACCTTCACCTGTGGGGAGTTTCTGGTAAGCTATGGTAAACGAAGATCTTCATGATTGCTGCGCCTGTTTGCGCAAGAAACCAGCATCCGGTTCCTGGTCGCTTGCAATTGGGCTTTAGCACAGGGATAATGCGCCAGCGCGTTGGTTATCAACGCTCTCAATGGGGGCTCTGTTGGTTCTCCCGCAACGCTACTCTGTTCACCAGGTCAGGTCCGGAAGGAAGCAGCCAGGGCAGACGACGTGTGTGCCGGGATGTAGCTGGCAGGGCCCCCACCCATTTCTGCCCTCATAAGATCTTCCTGCTTCACCTCTCCACTTGAAAAGTTATTCCACAATAAGATTGTGCCTATATCGTGTAATATATATTTCATTGTACTGAAATATTATTGTCATAAACCTGTAATAATAGGCTGTCATTTTATAATTGGACGGTTATTTTCTTCCATAACTCGAAAAAATATATATCTGGATAACATTGTTAACTTCGTGTATTAAATAAAGTACTTGTTCCGAAGGGAAGTGACAAACATGGCTACAGCGGTATTAAACGTTAAGATTGATGACGCGCTAAAAGAAAGGCTTCGCCACTATGCGGAAGTCAATAACGAGAATTTAAGCGTGACGACAGAGAAACTGCTGCTGCTGGCGTTCGAAGCAGTAGAAGAGGCGGGAGTATCGGAAGAGGATATTGATAATCAGCATACGGAAGAAGAGAGTGTTTCTCCTTTTACTCCTAAAGAAATCAAAGCTCTACGCAAACTTCTGAAGAAGAGAAAATGAAACAACAACTGTCAACTGCCAGTGACTACAAAGAGGCCTGCGATCTGTTGCGTTCAGGCTACGTGAAGCATGTACGTCTTGGCTGGAATGTCGGAAGTGATGAGTTCTTTCGTATTGCGTCTGACTGGTGTGATACCGGCGCAAAAATAAAGAAAGACGGTGAAAGCTTCGTTATTTCACTGAAAGGTTTTCCTATTCCTGCTCAGCATTAACTCCTGACCGGTGAAAACTGCTGACTGCCTCCGTGACAGTCAGCAGTTTTTATTTTTTATGATCTGCTTCAAAAATTTTAATATTAGATCACGCTGCGTTTTAACGATGGCACGTTTTTATTCAGGGCGAGCCATAGCGGTTTGATCCTCAGCAACGCCTGCTCAAGCTCTGTCGATTCGAGCGAGAAGGGCATCCGCAAATAACGGTCAAACGCGCCGGATAAACCAAACCGCGTACCGGTCCCCAGGTTGATCCCCAGAATCTCAGCCCGCGCGGCAAGCTGTGTCGCCAGCATGCCCGGGAGCTCTATCCAGTAAGAGAGCCCGCCTTCCGCTTCATGGAATTTCCAGTCCGGGAAATGTTCGCGCAACAGTTCACCGCATCGATCGCGTCGTTCCGCCAGCATCTTCCGGCGTGCGGGCAGAAACGTCTCGCTGTTGTTAATGAGCCACTCCATCGCCAGCTGTTCCAGCAGCGGCGAGCCTAAATCCAGTGTATCCCGCGTCTGGGCAAGCGTGGCGATAGTGCGCGAGGAGGCGCGGATCCAGCCGAGACGCAGCCCTCCCCAGAAGCTTTTTCCGGCAGAGCCTAAGGTGATGACGGTGGCCTGCGGGTTAAAGGCGGCCAGCGGTGGCGGGGGAGGCGCATCAAACCAGAGATCCACCATCGTTTCATCCACCACCAGCGCCGTGCGGGTTTGGGCAGCGATATCCGTGATGGCCCGACGGGTGGCGATATCCATACAGCGCCCGGTGGGGTTATGAAAATCAGGCATCAGATACGCCAGGCGCGGCGCCGTCTGGGCAAGCGTTGCCGCGAAGCCATCCGTATCCCAGCCGGTTTCCGGCAGCGACACCCCCACGGGCCGACACTGCGCGCCCTGAATAGCGGCAATCGCCAGCGGGTAGGTGGGGTGATCGACCACGACGCGGTCCCCCGGCCCGGTCATCATCCGCAGTACCAGCGCAAAGCCGCTGACGGCGCCATTGACCACCATCACTTCGTCTGCGCGGGTGGGAAGCCCCCGCGCGGTATAGCGCGCAGCGATGGCCTCCCGCAGCGTCGGCAGCCCAAGCTGATCGTAGCCCGTCAGCGAGAGATGCTGCGTAATGGCCGTGAGCGCATGGGCATAAGCCTGATGGATCTCCGGCCCGGCATTGAGTGCGGCAGTGGAGAGATCCAGTGCGGCACTTGCCGCTGAAAGGGTGGGAACGGCGCGCGTATCCGGGAGGAGCACGCGTGACCCGCTGCCGTGGCGGCTTTCAAGGTAACCCTCCTCGCGCAGGTGGGCGAGGGCGCTGCTGATGGTGGTCCGGCTCACGTCCAGCGCGGAGGCCAGCTCACGCTCGCCCGGTAGACGCGTATTCAAAGCCAGACGCCCATCAAGGATTAACAGACGCAGCGCGTCGGCCAACTGTCGCCAGAGCGGGGTGCGGGATGAGGCTTGCTGCCAGTGGCCTAAAAGGCGTACCAGAGACTGGCTTCCGAAGCGACGTGATGACATATGCAGTCCACTATTTGAAAACTGGACATTAATCATAGTGCCATTTTAGGTCAGGATGAAAGCCTGGTTCACTGGAGAAGATAAAAATGGTACGTCGTCTGCTACAACTCTATGTCGGTTTAGGACTGTATGGCCTTTCCACCGCAATGTTTATTCGCTCCGATTTGGGTGTCGATCCCTGGGATGTTTTTCACCTTGGGGTGGGGATGCAGCTGGGGATGACTATCGGGACGGTAATTATTTTAGTCGGTGCTGCGGTGCTGCTACTGTGGATCCCGCTGCGCCAGATGCCGGGCCTTGGCACGATCAGCAACGTGATTTGTATCGGCCTGGCGGCGGACGCCAGCATGGCGCTTATCCCGGAACTGGATTCGTTACCCGTGCGAATCGCTTTCCTGGTGTCGGGCATCGTGATGAACGCGATTGCGACCAGCATGTACATTGGCGCCGGCTTCGGGCCCGGTCCGCGCGACGGCCTGATGACCGGCATTCATGCCCGTCTGGGGTGGTCCATTCGCAGCGTGCGCACCTCAATTGAGGTCTCCGTCCTGCTGATTGGGTGCGTGCTTGGCGGCACGTTTGGTGTGGGAACCGTACTGTATGCCCTGACCATTGGCCCGCTTATTCAGCTCTGTCTGCCCTGGTTCCGCCAGAAGCCGCGCATTGCGGAAATCCCCCGGCCGGAGCGGGTTGTTTAATTTTGCGAAGCGCTCACATGTTTTAACGGCGTCCCTGTGCCAGAATAGGGGCACGTTAAACGCGATGCCAGAATGTATGAAAGCTATCACTCTCTATGATGTCGCCCTCCTTGCGGGGGTTTCTTATCAGACCGTTTCCCGCGTCATTAACAACGCGGAACATGTGTCTGCCCGCACGCGAGAAAAGGTGCAGCAGGCGATGGCGGAGTTGCACTACGTTCCAAACCTACGGGCACAGCAGCTGGCGGGTAAACGCACCCGTACGCTGGGCCTCATCACTACCGACCTGGCCCTGCACGCGCCATCACAAATTGTGTCGGCGGTAAAATCGCGCGCGGCGGAACAGGGGGCGAGCGTCCTTATCTCCATGGTGGAGCAACCCCGGCAGTGTCAGGCCGCGCTTCAGGCGCTGCTGGCACAGCGGGTGGAGGCGCTGCTGGTGAATGTGCCGCTGGACGATCCTCACGCCGAAGAGCTCAGGGCACTGGCGTCGCCTGTTCCGGTGCTGTTCCTCGATGTATCACCCTCAGCGCAGGTACACAGCCTCGTGTTTAACGCCGAGCAGGGGGCGCATCTGGGCGTTGAGCATCTGCTTTCGCTGGGGCATCAGCGTATTGCCCTGCTGAGCGGGCCGGAAAGCTCGGTCTCTGCACGGGCGCGCCTGGCGGGATGGAAAGCCGCCCTGGCATTCGCGGGGCTGGAAGCCGCTGCGGTGGCCTGCGGTGACTGGAGCGCGGCCAGCGGATATGAGAAGGGACATCTGCTGCTGTCTGCGGCGACATTACCGGACGCGATTCTGGTGGCGAACGATCAAATGGCGCTCGGGGTGATGCGCGCCTGCGCGGAAAAAGGGGTAGCGGTTCCGGGCCAGATATCGGTGGTTGGGTTTGATGATACGGCTGACAGCGCCTGGTTTTCTCCGCCGCTGACGACCATTCGCCAGGCGTTTCGCGAGGCGGGCGAACGCAGCGTTGAGTGGCTGCTGGCCCCCTCCGGGGACGAGGCGTGCTGGCAGGTTCAGCTGCCGGTGACGCTGGTTACCCGCCATTCCAGCGCGCGCCGCAACCCGCAGCAGGCCGAACGCGAGGATCTGGCGCAGCAGCTCAGAAGCCTGGCACTCCTGGCCGAGCAGCTTGCCCGTAAATAAGACTTTTGTGATCTGACTCGCTACCCTGCGATCGCGTGCTTTACCGTCGCAGAGTGCCAGGGCATGTTAACCAAAATTGTGAGCGCTTCGCAAAGAGGTTAACATGTCTGACACTCCCTCGCTGACCCTCAGCGCCCTCCTGGCCCGTCGGGACTGGGAAAACCCCGTAGTTACCCAGTGGAACCGTCTGGCCGCACACGCGCCGTTGCACAGCTGGCGCAATGAGCCTTCGGCCAGAGATGACGCCGGATCTGCCAGAAGGCAAACTCTCAACGGGCTATGGCGGTTTAGCTACTTTACCGCGCCGGAGCAGGTTCCTCAGGCATGGGTAACTGAAGATTGCGCGGATGCCGTTGCGATGCCCGTACCGTCTAACTGGCAGATGCAGGGGTTCGACACGCCC
This sequence comes from Enterobacter asburiae, assembly GCF_024599655.1. Lineage (NCBI taxonomy): Bacteria > Pseudomonadati > Pseudomonadota > Gammaproteobacteria > Enterobacterales > Enterobacteriaceae > Enterobacter > Enterobacter asburiae. Next base: position 3,807,013 of record NZ_CP102247.1, on the reverse strand, counting down.
ATCTATACCAATGTCACCTATCCCATTCCCGTTAACCCACCTTTTGTGCCGCAGGAAAACCCAACCGGTTGTTACTCGCTCACATTTGAGGTGGATGACGCCTGGCTTCAGAGCGGGCAGACCCGCATCATCTTTGACGGCGTGAACTCGGCGTTTCATCTGTGGTGCAACGGACAGTGGATAGGCTATTCCCAGGACAGCCGGTTGCCCGCCGAATTTGACCTCTCGGCGGCACTACGCCCCGGACAGAACCGCCTGGCGGTCATGGTATTGCGCTGGTGTGACGGCAGCTATCTGGAAGATCAGGACATGTGGCGCATGAGCGGTATCTTCCGCGATGTGACCTTGCTGCATAAACCCGAGACGCAGATTGCCGATTATCACGTCGTTACGGATCTGAATGCGGAGATGGACCGCGCGGTGCTGAAGGTTGATGTCACGCTGGCAGGCGCTGGCTTTGCGGACGGCGAGGTGGTCTTTACCCTGTGGCGCAAGGGGGAAAAATGCGCCAGCGTCTCCCGACAGCCGGGATCTGCCATTGTTGACGAGCGCGGCAGCTGGGCCGAGCGCTTAACGGTAACAATCCCCGTTGAGACACCTGCGCTCTGGAGTGCGGAAACGCCGGAGCTGTATCGCCTGACGATGGCGCTTCTTAACTCGCAGGGTGAGGTGCTTGAGATAGAAGCGTGCGACGTGGGCTTCCGCCGCGTTGACATCAGCAATGGTCTGCTGAAGCTCAACGGTAAACCGCTGCTGATCCGCGGGGTTAACCGGCACGAGCATCACCCGGAAAACGGCCAGGTGATGGACGAAGCGACCATGCGTCGCGATATCGAAATCATGAAGCAGCACAGCTTCAACGCCGTGCGCTGCTCGCACTACCCGAACCATCCGCTGTGGTACCGACTTTGCGATCGCTACGGGCTGTACGTCGTCGACGAAGCCAATATCGAAACGCACGGCATGGTACCGATGAGCCGCCTTGCTGACGATCCGCGCTGGCTGCCCGCCATGAGCGAGCGCGTGACCCGCATGGTGCAGCGCGATCGTAATCACCCATCAATTATCATCTGGTCCCTGGGCAATGAGTCGGGTCACGGCGCGAATCACGAGGCGCTGTACCGCTGGCTGAAAACCACCGACCCGACGCGTCCTGTGCAGTATGAAGGCGGCGGCGCGAACACGGCGGCGACCGATATTGTTTGTCCAATGTACGCCCGGGTCGATTGGGATCAGCCGTTCCCGGCAGTGCCTAAATGGTCAATCAAGAAATGGATCGGCATGCCGGATGAAACGCGCCCGCTGATCCTCTGCGAATACGCCCACGCGATGGGAAATAGCTTCGGCGGGTTTGCAAAATACTGGCAGGCGTTTCGCAGCCATCCTCGCCTGCAGGGTGGGTTTGTCTGGGACTGGGTCGATCAGGCCCTGACGAAACGGGACGACGATGGCAATACGTTCTGGGCGTACGGCGGAGATTTTGGCGATAAGCCGAACGACCGGCAGTTCTGTCTTAACGGGCTGGTGTTCCCCGATCGCACGCCGCACCCGGCGCTGTACGAGGCGCAGCGCGCCCAGCAGTTCTTTACCTTTACTCGGGTCAGCACCTCTCCGCTGGTGATTGAGGTGCAAAGCGGCTATCTGTTCCGCCACACCGATAACGAAGTGCTGAACTGGACGGTTGCCCGGGACGGGGACGTGCTCGCTGCGGGCGAGGTGACGCTGGCGATGGCACCTGAAGGCACTCAGCGCCTGGAGATTGCCCTGCCGGAGCTGAACGCCGGGCCGGGTGAGGTCTGGCTGAACGTTGAAGTGCGCCAGCCGCGGGCAACGCCGTGGTCACCGGCAGACCATCGCTGCGCGTGGGAGCAGTGGCCGCTTCCGGCTCCGCTCTTTATTGCTCCGCCAGCCGCGGCGGGCGAGCCGCCGGTGTTAACGCAAAGCGATCGCATCCTGGAGATCGTCCATCGTCAACAGCGCTGGCAGTTCGATCGCGCATCCGGAAACCTGACTCAATGGTGGCGAAATGGCGTTGAAAAGCTGCTTTCACCTCTGACGGATAACGTCAGCCGCGCGCCGCTGGACAACGACATTGGCGTGAGCGAAGCGACGAAGATCGATCCGAACGCCTGGGTTGAACGCTGGAAAGCGGCGGGCATGTACGATCTCACTCCGCGCGTGCTGTACTGTGAGGCTGAGCAGCACGCAGGCGAAGTGGTGGTCACAACCCAGCATGTCCTTGAGTATCGCGGCAAGGCGCTGTTTCTGAGCCGTAAAGTCTGGCGGATAGACGAGCAGGGGGTTCTGCATGGCGATATTCAGGTCGATATGGCGTCTGATATCCCTGAACCCGCGCGGATTGGCCTGAGCGTTCATCTCGCCGAAACGCCGGAAAACGTTCGCTGGCTTGGGCTGGGGCCGCATGAAAACTACCCGGACAGAAAGCTGGCGGCGCAGCAGGGACGCTGGACGTTACCTCTCGAAGCCATGCACACGCCGTATATCTTCCCGACGGAAAATGGTTTGCGCTGCGATACCCGGGAACTTGTGGTGGGAATGCATCAGCTGAATGGCCATTTCCACTTCTCGGTGAGCCGCTATAGCCAGCAGCAGCTACGAGAGACAACCCATCATCACCTGCTGCGGGAAGAACCGGGATGCTGGCTCAACCTCGATGCGTTCCATATGGGCGTGGGCGGCGACGACTCCTGGAGCCCTAGCGTCTCGCCGGAATTCATCCTGCAGACACGTCAGCTTCGCTATACCTTCAGCTGGCAGCAGAACCCTTAACTGACCAGAAGATGCGGCCACCGGGCGTGGCCGCACGCTTACCCCAGAATGCCGTTCAGGCCATGCAGGCTCATATAAATTCCTACTACGGTAATCAGCGCTGCGGAGATCCACGGCGCTTTACGGGAGAATTCGCTAAACCCGGGCCAGCGTTTTGTCGCATGTTTGAGGCTTAAGGCGGCAATCGCGCCGGAAGCGACCAGCGTTAACGCCAGACCGATGCTGAAGCTAAATACCAGCGTCGCGCCGAGGGCAAAATGCTTTAGCTGAAGGCAGATCAGCAGAACGGTGATGGACGCCGGGCAGGGGATAAGCCCGCCGGTCAGGCCAAACATCACGATCTGTCCGGTGGTGACGTTTTGACCGCTGAAGCGGCGGTTAATATCCTGCGCGTGCGCGCGCTGGTGGGCGTCCTGCCACTCTTCGTCAATCAGCGTGTGCTCGTGGTGATGATGATCATGATGGTGGTCATGGTCATGGTCATGGTGGTGATCATGGTCGTGATGATGATCGCGCGGCTGGCTCTCTTTCCAGGTTCGCCACGCCATCCACAGGGCAATCGCAACGATCAACACCCCGGAGATCAGCTGGAACCAGGGTTCGGACGTATGCGCATCCCAGCCCCGACCAAACCACAGTCCCGCCATGGCAACGAGCCAGACCACTGCCGTATGGGAGAGCGTGGCCGCCAGGCCGAGCAGTACCGCCTGTTTCAGCGTGCCGCGGATGGCCACAATAAAGGCGGCCATCATTGTTTTTGAGTGGCCCGGCTCCAGGCCATGTAGCGCACCGAGCAGGATAGCGCTGGGAACAAACAGCCAGGCATTGCCCTGCTGAAGGAGTGAAGCAAAATCGGTCATGGGAAATTCCGGAGTGGAAAGCGTGCGAAGATACTACTCCCCCCCAGTAGTTTAATACTACCCCCCAGTAGAAAAATACTCAGGGGGAGTAGAGCGTGATATGCTTTAAAAGCTAAAAACAAGGGATACAGAGATGTCACATACCGTTCGCGACAAGAAAATGTTACTGACTCGCCTGAAGAAAATTCAGGGGCAGAGTCATGCTCTGGAAAAAATGCTCAACAGCGATCACGAATGCGCCGAGGTGTTACAGCAGCTGGCGGCGATCCGCGGGGCGGTCAATGGCATGATGATGCAGGTGATCGAAGGGCATTTAACCGATCATGTGGTGAAAGAGCCTGAAGAAGCGCAGCGTGAAGCCGATCTTGGCGTGGTACTGCGGGTGATGAAGTCCTATCTCAAGTGATGCAGGTGATCGAAGGGCATTTAACCGATCATGTGGTGAAAGAGCCTGAAGAAGCGCAGCGTGAAGCCGATCTTGGCGTGGTACTGCGGGTGATGAAGTCCTATCTCAAGTAGCGTGCGTGCCGAGGTTATTTTCTGCCCAGAGAATGAATTCCGCTTTTGGCAGCGCTTTGCTGTAGTACCACCCCTGCCCGTACTGCACGCCGTGTTGGTGAAGCCAGGCGAGCTGCCCTGCGGTTTCGACACCCTCCGCCACCATCGCCAGCTTCAGCGACTTCGCTATTTCAATGATGTGCGGCGTCACGTTTTTATATTCCAGCGCATCCACGAACGACTTGTCGATTTTTAGCGTGTCGACGTCCAGATCCTGCAGATAGCTCAGGCTGGAATAGCCCGTGCCAAAATCATCAATATAGACAGGGTGGCCCGAACGACGGAATGCCGCGATAGCCGGTGCGCTTATTTTGGGGTCGGCAAAGCCGCGCTCGGTGAGCTCAAGGGCGATCTGTCGGGGATGGATTTGCCACTTATTCAGGAGCTGACTCAGCAGCGGCGGCAGGATGCCGGAGGTTAAATCAGCAGGCGCGAGGTTGATGGAGATATGCTGATCCGGATGGCGCTGCAGCCAGTGGCCCATATCTTCAAACACCTTTTCGATGACGAGCTGCGTCAGCTGCGAAATGAGCCCCGTTTGCTCGGCAAGGGGAACAAAGATATCAGGCGACAGACTGCTTCCGTCCGGCTGGGGCCAGCGCGTCAGCGCTTCGGCGCCCACGATCTTTCCGCTGCACAGCGCCACGATGGGCTGATAGTGAACCACAAAATCGCGGCTGTTAATGGCGTCAAGCAGGCGATTGCGCGGCGACTGGATACGGCGCAGTATCCGCAGGACAAAGAGCGCGGCAAGCAGGCTCATCAACATGCCGAACGGTAACCAGAAAAGCAGCTGCCGGTGCCAGGTTTCAGCCAGCGGTTTAAGCGTTGCCCATGCGACGACGGTAAACCCCAGTTCAGGTACAGACTTCATGACGTACATTGAACCGTTGTACTGCACGCTGCCGGCACCCTGTTCCTGAATCATGTCGCGGATGTGGGAATCGAGCTTATTGCTGCTGGCGAATATGCGGTGCGTTGTGCTTCCTACCAGGGCGGCATCAATCGCTATCTCGCCGAAAGGGATCACGTCCACCAGCGAGGCAGGATCGACCATCACAAGGTAGTGGCCTTTCCCCAGCACCGCCATGTAGCGGTTAAACCCAAGATCGTTCTGCGTGGTCAGCCAGGCGCTGTAGCCATCTTCGGTAATGCGCATCGGAGGGGGAAAAGGGGCCGAATGACTGGTTTGCTCCAGGGAGGAGCAGAGCGGGCGAAGGTTATCGATATAAATCACTTCCTGGACATATCGCCATGAGAAAGCAACCCGGCGCATCTCCCTTAATTGCAAAGGGCTACACGGCACGCCCTCAAAGGCCTGCAGGTGATCGAGCGCTTCCTTTGCCTGATCCACAACCCGGTCGGTTCGTACCAGCACGCGTGAGGCATAGTTTTCCAGCGCATCGACAAATTTATCTTCCGCCTGGCGATGGGCCAGCCAGATGCTCAGGCAAATGGGGACCAGCACGGAAAAGATAAGTACGCCAGTCACCAGACTGACCAGATGTCGGGTTTTCATGCTGTCGTGTCCTTCCTCGTATACCCGTTCCTGGGCATTGAGTTCCCTGCCTGAAGAGAAAGATTTTACCGCGAAATGATATAGTTATAGCACGTGGGGGGCGTGGTTTTCATTTTATCTAAGGTAAACCTGAAAATAACGTCAGAAGAGAGGGGTTGTTTTTTCAAACCGGCCTGGATATTATTTTGTTATGTTATAACAAAACATAAAGGATTTACGATGAAACCCGATATCCATCCAGCCTATCGCACCGTGGTATTCCACGACACCAGCGCGAATGAATATTTCAAGGTTGGCTCAACCATTAAGACCGACCGCGAAATTGAACTCGACGGTGAAACATATCCGTACATCACCATCGAGGTTTCTTCAAAATCGCACCCGTTTTATACCGGTAAGCAGAAAACGTTCTCTACGGACGGCAGCGCAGCGCGCTTCCGCAAGCGTTTTGGCGGCTTTCTCAATGCGAAGCGGGGCTAACCATGCAGGTACTTAACTCATTACGCAGTGCAAAGCAGCGTCACCCTGATTGTCAGATAGTCAAACGCAAGGGACGCTTATACGTGATTTGCAAATCCAATCCGCGCTTTAAGGCGGTTCAGGGACGTAAAAAAAGACGCTAGACGCGCGTTTCTCGCCAGCTTTCCAGGGATCTTTTCTGTTTGCCATCGGCAGTAAAATTGTCGGTGGCAAGCCAGCTTTCAAAGGCGCTCGCCAGCGCCGGCCACTCTTTGTCGAGTATCGAAAACCAGTCGGTATCCCGGTTGTGGCCTTTTATGACCAGCGCCTGGCGAAAGCGTCCCTCAAACTGGAAACCCAGACGCAGTGCCGCCTTACGGGAAGGTTCGTTCAGGCTATTGCACTTCCATTCATAACGCCGATAGCCGAGGGTATCGAACACGTACCGCATCAGCAGATACTGCGCTTCTGTCGACATGGGCGTGCGGCTTAAAAGAGGCGAGAAGTGAACGTGCCCCACTTCCACGACCCCGTTTTTAGGATCGATTCGCATCAGCGACAGCGTCCCGACGGGGGACTGGGTCCGGTTATCCATCACGGTAAAGTGGATGGGATCGGATAACTCACTTACGCTCGCCACCCATTCGGCAAACTCCTCTGCGGTGGCATCGGGTTCACGCAGTAGCCACGTCCAGCTGCGGGTATCTTCGGCCAGGGAATACGCAGAGAACAGCGCGCGGGCATGCTCCACGCGCAGCGGCTCAAGCCGACAATAGTGACCCTGAAGGACCACCCGGGACGGGTGCTGACGGGGTTGCCAGTCGGTAAGCGCTTCGCCCACCGGCTGTCCGAACTGATTGAATGTCTTCATCTTAATTTCCGTGACGTTGAAAAGAGCTTCAGACTAGTGAATTGCTGGTTCCTTAAAAAGAACCACTGGGCTATGTTTTGATGGTGCCACGAGGAGGCGAGATGAATATACCGGGTGATGAATTTTATACCTTGCTCCATGCAGCCCTGAAAACACGCGGCGAAGAGACGCTCCAGCGCGCGCTCTACCATGCTTTGCGGGAGGCCATACTGTGCGGAAGGCTACGATCCGGCAGCCAGCTTTCCGGTTCGCGAACGCTTGCCCGGCAGCTCTCCCTTTCCCGGAATACCGTCAATGCGGCGCTGGACCAGCTCACCCTCGAAGGCTATTTGCAGCGTAATCGCCAGGGAACGCGGGTGGCACTGTTAGCTCACCGTTCCGTCCCCCGGACAATGCCGGACCCTGCCATCACGCTCGCAAAACGGGTCGGGCTGCTGCCTGCACCAGTGCCCCGGGACACACCTGTTCTGGCGTTTACCCCAGGCACGTCGGCCATCAACTATTTTCCTCTGCCGCTGTGGCGGCGATTGTACGACCGCGTGATGCGAGAGGAGGGAAATGCTCTGCTGGGGTATGGCGATCCAGCTGGCGAGCCGTCGCTGCGGGCGGCGATTGCCCGGCATCTCGCCCTGTCCCGCGGTATTGACTGCGACGCCAGTCAGATTGTGATCACGGAAGGCGCGCTTGAAGGCGTCAATCTCTGCACGATGCTGTTAAGCGAGCCTGGCGATGTCGCCTGGGTGGAAAACCCCGGCTATAGCGGGGCTAAGAGTGCGTTTGTTAAAACCGGCCTGGCAATGACGGGAATACCGGTTGATGACGAGGGAATGTGCTGGGAAGGTCTTGATGCGCCTGCTCCCTCGCTGATTTTTACCTCGCCTTCGCACCAGTACCCTTACGGAAGCGTGCTCAGCGCGCGGCGGCGGCTGGCGCTGCTGGAACTGGCCCGGCAGCACAACGCGTGGATCATTGAAGATGATTACGACAGCGAGTTCCGCTATGCCGGTGAGCCCGTACCGGCGATGCTGGGAATGGTCAACAATGCGCCCGTTGTGTATCTGGGAACGTTCAGTAAAACGCTGTTTCCGTCGCTCAGAATGGGGTTCATGGTGTTACCGCCAGCGCTGGCGAAAGCGGCTCGCCTGGCCATCGGCTCGCTGTTGCGTGGCGGGCATCGTGCTGAGCAGCGCACCCTGGCTCTGTTCATTGAGGAAGGTCATTACGCCCGCCATCTTGCCGCCATGCGTCGGCTCTACCGTAAACGCTACCGCCAGCTGCGGGAGGCGCTGAGCGCAGAGCTTCATTCTCCGCACCGCATTCTGGCAGGCGAAGGGGGAATGCATCTGACGCTGGCGATAGACGGTATTGACGACCAGAGGCTGGTGGAGCTGGCGAGGGCGTTTCAGCTGGCACCCGCTGCACTGAGCGGGTACTACCTGGAGGCGAAGCAGGGGCAGACCGGTCTGGTTTTAGGTTACGGCAATACCTCTGCTTCTCTGTTTACGCCGGGGATCCGACGCCTGCAGTCGTTAATTACGCAGCAGCAGGGCGGGAAAGGGTAAAGACATCATAGAAAGAGAGCTGGCCTTTGGTGGAGACCATTTTCTGCAGCTTCTCTTTTTGCCCGGCTTCAACCGCCGGAGAGTGCAGGATGTTTTCGATCAGCTCCTCTGGCACGTAACGCGTGTTGTACCATTCACCGTTGTAGCAGACCCGGAAATCGAGCACGTCGATATCTTCGTAACGGTAGCGCGGATTCACGTCGAAAAAGAAAAAGGCGTTAAAGACGACAAACAGTACAACCAGCAGCCAGACGGAGTCCACCAGCGTTTCGGATGTCAGCATCACAACAAGCGTCGCCAGCCAGGCGGCATACATGGCGACAAACAGTCCAGGATGTTTGCGAATAAAGCTAATGCTAAAGCGCGGGCGATTGTCGCGCTTTTCGCGGAGGTTAAGATCGTCGATGGTGGCGGTAAGCAGGCGCTGTATCTCGGTCATTATTTGCCTTCATGAGAGTTGACAATACAGGGTGTCTGCCAATTTTAGGGGAGCCATCAGGCTGAAAAAAGTAACAGTCTGGCCCTAAAAGACCATAACAGTTGGCTCCCCGTAACCTCACAGCGTTTTGATGATTTTTGCCGGGTTGCCGCCAACGACGACGTTAGCCGGGACGTCTTTCGTCACGACGGCACCGGAGGCCACCACCACATTATCACCAATGGTGACGCCAGGGTTAATGACCGCCCGGCCACCAATCCAGACGTTATTGCCAATCCTGACGGGTTTTCCAAACTCCACGCCGCTATTCCGTTCCTCCGCGTCCAGCGGGTGGGTGGCCGTATAAATATGAACACCCGGCGCGAGCATGCAGTTATCGCCAATATGGACAGGGCAGACATCCAGCATTACGCAGTCGAAGTTAGCGTAAAAGTTTTTGCCGAGATAAATGTTATATCCATAGTCGCAGCGGAAGCTCGGTTCTATATAAGCGCCTTCGCCTTGTCCCAGAAGTTCCGCCAGAATGTTCTGGCGTTCTGTTTTTTCATCAGGCGCGGTGTGGTTATAGCGATATACCAGATGGCGCGCCCGCAGTCGGTCGGCCCGTAACGTCTCATCGCCGGGGCGGTAAGGTTCACCGGCAATCATTTTCTGTTTTTCTAAGCTCATTGGAAACCTCTCTGGATGTGATTACCGCAGGGTAATCGGAACTGGCCAGGAGGGGAACGTTCCCGAAAAGCCGATGTGACTGGAGTCACAACATTGCTGCTGCTGAACACGTTTTACACGGAGACCTGGCTTACGCACAGGGAGCATAACGGGATAGGTAAATACTGAGAACGAGGCGTAGAACTCTACAGACACCCTTCAAAGATTAACGGACAAATTTCCACACAGAAGTAGGGATTTTGTCATACAGCTTATTCATTGTCAGTTCAGCAAGACGATGGTCAGCGGCTGAATAAAATACCGCCAGTTCATTATCCGAAAGCTCGTATTTATTCTTTTCAATGACGCGCTCAAGGGTGTCAATTGACTGACAACGTCGTAAGCGCATCAAATAATCGATCTTTGTGAGTGGTTTATCAGACATAAATTCACCTTAGTAATTGTAATAATTTTAACAGGAAAGACTAACCGGGTTAGCTCTGCTCACGTTGACGAAACAGCGGAATAGCCGGTTTCCCGATTTACGCCATTTTTGCAAATCCTGGGCGTTAATGCCGTAACTGCTGAACAACATAAAGGTGTCGTCCAGGTATTCATCAATTTGCTCAATGAGCTTATTATCTTCATTGTACTTAATTTTATAATTAAGTGCGAAGGTTGCGATATGCTCTATCAGCTCATTCAACTGTAAATTGATAGCAGACGTTGGATCGTTTACCCAGCCATGGTTGCTTTCATCAAGGTTGGCAAGGCAGTCATGGTACAAGGATTCGCAGAGAAATTTCAACTGCGCGATATCATGCCTTTTTGGCGAGTACTCGTCCATAGCGCATCCCCTTCTGAGTGATTTCTTACTCACCGAACATCATTGTCGGGATGGATACAACTGACTTAGCTACATGAGTGCTGTGTTCCTGATAACCTAACTATAAGCCACTCCTTCCTGGATTTCATCGCGCTATTACGAAAAATTACAAATAAAACCGCAGACTGCGAGCATCTACGCAAATGGTCGTCCTGGACTCAACTTTTTTATCCAAATTAACGAGTGTGTTTTATCGCTTCCTTACGTTTCATTGGCTTAGCAAAAATGATGAGAAAAGTTCAGATTCAGACTTATCTTTGTAAGAACTTCTTATTAGGAATATTCCTAATAGCTTAAGCGGAGAAATGAAATTAAAAAAATCCTGAATTCACCGATTAAGTTATCAGTTAATTATGATATGTCTATTTAAGATGGCAGAAAATAAATAGAACCACAATAAGCGTAATTTATGATTTTTTCTGAAAATGAAAAAGGCCGCTAATGCGGCCTTTTTATCATGTGAAACCGGTATCAGTGAGGTTCTACCGAATGACTGTGTTCAACATCTTCATTCTTTCGGCTAAAGCGGCGGCGAACCACCACGAAGAACACCGGTACGAAGAAGATAGCCAGTACGGTCGCGGTAACCATACCGCCCATCACACCTGTACCTACCGCGTTCTGCGCGCCGGAGCCCGCACCGGAGCTGATAACCAGCGGCAGTACGCCGAGGATAAACGCCAGTGACGTCATCAGGATTGGGCGCAGACGCATACGAACCGCCTCAAGCGTCGCCTCAATAAGACCTTTGCCTTCTTTCTCCATCAGATCTTTGGCGAATTCAACGATAAGTATCGCGTTCTTCGCCGACAAGCCAATGGTTGTCAGCAGGCCTACCTGGAAGTAAACGTCGTTGGTCAGTCCACGGAACGTTGCCGCAAGCAGTGCACCGATAACCCCGAGTGGAACCACCAGCATAACGGAGAACGGAATCGACCAGCTCTCGTACAGTGCCGCCAGACACAGGAAGACCACAATCAGTGAAATGGCGTACAGAGCAGGGGCCTGGTTACCGGACAGACGTTCCTGATAGGACATACCGGTCCAGTCATAGCCGATACCCGCAGGCAGTTTGCTCGCCAGCTCTTCCATCAGGTTCATGGCTTCACCGGTGCTTCGGCCCGGCGCTGCCTGACCCAGGATCTCCATAGACGGCAGACCGTTATAGCGTTCCAGACGCGGTGAACCGTATTCCCAGCGTGACGTTGAGAACGCCGAGAACGGAACCATCTGACCATTGCTGCCGCGCACGAACCAGTTGTTGATATCGTTCGGCAACATACGGTACTGCGCCTCTGACATCACGTAAACTTTCTTCACGCGACCGCGGTCGATGAAGTCGTTAACGTAGCTACCGCCCCAGGCTGCACCCAGCGTGGTGTTGATGTCACTGATGGATACGCCCAGCGCCTGGGCTTTCTCCTGGTCGATATCGATCTTGTACTGCGGCGTATCTTCCAGGCCGTTTGGACGCACGCCGACCAGCAGGTCAGGGTGTTTAGCGACTTCACCAAACAGCTGGTTACGCGCCTGTGTCAGTTTCTCGTGACCCAGACCGCCCTGATCAATCAGCTGGAAGTCGAAGCCGGTCGCGGTACCCAGTTCAACAATCGCTGGCAGGTTAAAGGCGAAGACCATCGCATCTTTAATCTGCGAGAAGGTGCCCATTGCACGGCCGGTGATGGCTTCAACCTTGTTCTTTTCGCCCGGACGTTCAGACCAGTCTTTCAGAGAAACGAAGGCAATACCGGTGTTCTGACCACGACCCGCAAAGCCAAAGCCGTTAACCGCAAACACGGATTCAACGTTGTCTTTCTCTTTGGTGAGGTAGTAGTCCGTCACTTCATCCAGCACTTTCTGGGTACGCTCTTGCGAGGCACCCGCCGGAAGCTGTGCCATCGTCAGGAACACGCCCTGGTCTTCATCTGGCAGGAACGAGCTTGGCAGACGAACGAACAGGAAAGCCATGCCCACCACGATGATGATATAGAGCAGCAGGTAACGACCGGTGCTGCGCAGGATGTTACCCACGCTGTCGGTGTAGTGGTGCGTGCTCTTATCAAACATGCGGTTAAACCAGCCGAAGAACCCTTTATGCTCCCCGTGACCGCCTTTCTGAATGGGCTTCAGCATGGTGGCACACAGGGCAGGGGTCAGGATCAACGCCACCAGCACCGACAGAGCCATCGCGGAAACGATGGTAATAGAGAACTGACGGTAGATCGCACCGGTAGAGCCCCCGAAGAAGGCCATCGGGATAAATACCGCAGACAGCACCATCGCGATACCGACCAGCGCGCCCTGGATCTGACCCATTGATTTACGGGTCGCTTCCTTCGGCGGCAGTCCTTCTTCCGCCATGACGCGCTCGACGTTCTCTACCACCACGATGGCGTCATCCACCAGCAGGCCGATGGCGAGCACCATCCCGAACATCGTCAGGGTGTTTATCGAGTAGCCAAATATCGACAGGATCGCAAAGGTCCCGAGCAGAACAACCGGCACGGCAATCGTTGGGATAAGCGTCGCGCGGAAGTTTTGCAGGAACAGGTACATCACCAGGAATACCAGGATGATCGCCTCAACCAGCGTCTTAACCACTTCGTGAATCGAGATTTTTACGAACGGCGTGGTGTCGTACGGGTAAACGATTTTCAGACCTGACGGGAAGAACGGTTCCATCTTCTTCAGCTCTGCGCGGATCGCCGTGGCGGTGTCCAGGGCGTTAGCGCCTGTCGCCAGTTTGATACCCAGACCGGAAGCCGGTTTACCGTTGAACTTCGCGATGATGTCGTAGTTCTCACCGCCCAGCTCAACTTTCGCCACGTCGCGCAGGCGAACCTGCGAACCGTCCTGATTCACTTTCAGCAGAATTTTGCTGAACTCATCGGCAGAGGTCAGACGGGTCTGCGCGATGATCGAGGCGTTAAGCTGCTGGCCTTTCACCGGCGGTGTACCGCCGAGCTGACCGGCCGCTACCTGGGCGTTCTGCGCTTTAATCGCGCTGATCACGTCAACCGGCGTCAGCTGGAAGTTGTTCAGCTTGTTCGGATCCATCCAGATACGCATCGCGTACTGGGAACCGAACAGCTGCACGTCACCCACACCGGAAGTACGGCTGATGGCGTCCTTCATGTTGGCGCCCACGTAGTCGGAAATATCCTCCTGCGTCATGGTGCCGTTGGTGTTGATAACGCCGACAACCATCAGGAAGCTACTGGACGATTTCTCGACGCTCACACCCTGCTGTTGTACTTCCTGCGGCAGCAAAGGCATTGCCAGCTGCAGTTTGTTCTGCACCTGAACCTGCGCAATGTCAGCATCCGTACCTGACTGGAAGGTCAGGGTGATCTGTACTGTACCGGTGGAGTCACTGTTTGAGGACATGTACATCAGGTTATCGATACCGTTCATGTTCTGTTCGATAACCTGGGTAACGGTGTCCTGCACCGTTTTCGCATCAGCCCCCGGGTAGGTTGCGGAAATTGTCACCGCCGGTGGCGCAATCGTTGGATATTGCGCGACAGGCAGCTTCAGGATCGCAAGTCCCCCGGCCAGCATGATGATAATGGCGATCACCCACGCAAATATGGGGCGATCGATAAAGAAATTAGGCATGTCTTAACGGCTCCTGTTTAAGTTAAGACTTGGTTTGTTCTGACTGGCCAGCGGCCGAAGCTTGTTGTTTATCGTCAGATTTCACTTCCTGTGCTTTAACCTGCGCGCCAGGACGAACTTTTTGCAAACCAGTAACAATCACGCGATCGCCATCTTTCAGACCTTCCGTCACCAGCCATTTATCGCCAATCGCCTGGGTAGCGGTGATATTGCGCGTTTCGACTTTGTCATCAGCACCAACAACCAGCGCGCTTGCATCGCCGCGTGGCGTACGGGTCACACCCTGTTGTGGAACCAGAAGTGCGGTTGGATTCGTTCCTTCTTCCAGACGTGCGCGAACGAACATACCTGGCAGCAGATTTTTGTCAGGGTTCGGGAAAATCGCACGTAAGGTGATGGAACCGGTGGTCTGGTCGACCGTCACATCAGAGAATTCCAGCGTACCTTCCTGCGGGAACTTGATACCGTCGTTGGTAATCAGCTCCACTTTGGCTTTGCCGTTTTCCTGTTTCAGGGTGCCGTTAGCCAGCTCCTGTTTCAGGCGCAGGAAATCATTGCTGGATTGCGTCACGTCAACGTAGATCGGATCGAGCTGCTGCACGGTCGCCAGCGCCGTGGTCTGACCGTTCTGCACCAGAGCCCCTTCCGTAACGGAAGACTTACCAATACGACCGCTGATAGGGGAGGTCACTTTGGTATAGGCCAGGTTAATGCGCGCGGTTTCGACAGCCGCTTTGGCTGCCACCACGGCCGCGTTAGCCTGCTGTGCATCTGCCAGGGCGGTATCGTAATCCTGTTGGCTGATGTACTTAGTGCCGAGCAGTTTTTGGTAGCGGTTCAGCGTCAGCTGGGCGATTTTGGCCGCGGCTTGCGCTTTTGCCAGGTCGCCTTTCGCGCTTTCATACGATGCCTGATAGGTTGCTGGATCAATCTGATACAGAGACTCACCGGCTTTCACATCACCACCTTCGGTGAAGTTACGCTTCAGGATAATGCCGCTAACCTGAGGACGCACTTCCGCAATGCGGTAAGCATTTGTACGGCCTGGTAATTCGGTGGTGATTTGTAGAGGTTCAGATTTGAGCGTCACAACGCCTACTTCTGGCGCCTGCTGAGCTCCTTGTTGAGCTGGTTTGTCGTCACATCCTGTAAGCGCTAAGCTGCCTGAGAGCATCAGAACGACCGCCAGAGGCGTTAACCCTCTGTTTTTGTTCATATGTAAACCTCGAGTGTCCGATTTCAAATTGATCAAGGGTCCTGAGTCTAAAACCCGTTGCTGCGTTTATATTATCGTCATGCTATGGTACATACATTCACAAATGTATGTAAATCTGACTCCTGTAAATTCACCCACCTATGGCACGAAAAACTAAACAACAAGCGCTGGAAACCCGACAACACATACTGGATGTGGCAATACGTTTGTTCTCTCAGCGGGGCGTTTCATCCACCTCGCTGGCACAAATTGCTCAGGCTGCCGGTGTGACGCGAGGAGCGATTTACTGGCATTTTAAAGACAAGTCAGATCTGTTCGGTGAAATCTGGGAGCTTTCAGAGTCCAGCATTAGCGATCTCGAGAGTGAGTATCGGGCAAAATTCCCCGACGATCCACTCTCAGTATTGAGAGAAATATTAGTATATATCCTTGAAGCGACGGTAGTTGAAGAACGTCGCAAATTAATGATGGAAATAATTTATCATAAATGCGAGTTTGTCGGCGAAATGGCGGTGGTGCAGCAGGCGCAACGCAGCCTCAGCCTCGAGAGCTATGACCGTATTGAGCAGAACCTGAACCTGTGTATGCAGGCAAAGCTATTACCGGCCAATCTCTTGACCCGCCGGGCGGCTATCCTGATGCGCGGCTACATCTCAGGTCTGATGGAAAACTGGCTTTTTGCGCCGCAATCCTTTGACCTCAAAGAGGAAGCCCGCAGCTACGTGGCGATTTTACTGGAAATGCTACAGCTCTGCCCAACGCTGCGCAGCGACGCGCCTTCGCTAACGGCCTGATCCCTTCCAGGATTTATCTCAGAGGATAACGTTCGCGCTATTCTGCTTCCGGCGAGCGTGATATTCTTCACGCCGGACTATTTTCGGTCATCTTCTGACATCATTCACAACTATGCTGCCCATCAATCGCTCGCAACATCCTGTTTTTGCATTGCTCTTTGCGATGCTGTTTTTCTTCGCCACGGCGCCGCTGACCTGGGCCCGCGCCGATAACAGCAACGATATTCCCTCGCGCGGCGATGTTCAGTCGCAGCTCGACACGCTGAACAAACAAAAAGAGCTCTCTCCTCAGGATAAGCTCATCCAGCAGGATCTGACGGAAACGCTGGAAACGCTGGATAAAATTGAACGCGTCAAAGCAGAAACTGCCCAGCTTCGTCAGAAGGTGGCGCAGGCTCCTGAAAATATGCGCAAGGCGACGGAATCGCTGAACGCCCTGAGCGACGTCGATAACGATACCGAAACGCGCAAGACGCTCTCAACGCTCTCTTTACGCCAGCTGGAGTCGCGCGTCGCGCAACTGCTCGACGACCTGCAAACCGCGCAGTCCGACCTCGCGACCTATAACAGCCAGCTTGTCTCCCTGCAAACCCAGCCGGAACGCGTGCAAAACGCGATGTACTCCGCCTCTCAGCAGCTGCAGCAGATCCGCAACCGTCTGAACGGCACAACGGTGGGAGAGGGCACGCTACGTCCGACGCAGCAAACCCTGCTGCTGGTTCAGCAGACCTTGCTCAATGCACAAATCGAACAGCAGCGTAAAAGTCTTGAAGGGAATACGGTGCTGCAGGACACGCTTCAGAAACAGCGTGATTACGTCACCGCGAACATTAATCGCCTGGAACACCAGCTTCAGCTGTTGCAGGAGGCGGTAAATAGCAAGCGCCTGACCCTGACGGAAAAAACTGCCCAGGAGGCCGTATCCCCTGACGAAACCGCCCGCATTCAGGCGAATCCGCTGGTGAAACAGGAGCTCGAGGCCAACCACCAGCTTAGCCAGCGCCTGATACTGGCGACGGAAAACGGTAACTCGCTGGTTCAGCAAAATATCAAAGTGAAGAACTGGCTGGATCGCGCGCTGCAGGCTGAGCGCAACATCAAAGAGCAGATTGCGGTCCTGAAGGGCAGCCTCCTGCTGTCGCGTATTCTCTACCAGCAGCAGCAGACGCTACCGTCCGCCGATGAGCTGGAGGACATGACCAACCGCATTGCGGATTTACGTCTGGAACAGTTTGACGTCAACCAGCAGCGCGATGCCCTTTTCCAGAGCGATACCTTTGTCGCCAAAATTGAAGAGGGGCATTCCAGCGACGTGAACCCGGAAGTGCACGACGCGCTGCTCCAGGTCGTGGATATGCGTCGCGAGCTGCTGGACCAGCTCAACAAACAGCTGGGTAACCAGCTGATGATGGCCATTAACCTGCAAATCAACCAGCAGCAGCTGGTGAGCGTCTCGAAAAGCCTGCAGGAGATCCTGACCCAGCAGATTTTCTGGGTGAACAGCAACAAGCCGATGGACTGGGACTGGATTAAATCCTTCCCGGAGACGCTGAAAACGCAGATCAAGAGCATGAAGATCACCGTGAACTGGGAGAAAGCCTGGCCTGCGGTGACGATTGCCCTGCTGGCGGGATTACCGCTGCTGCTGATTGCCGGCCTGATCCGCTGGCGTCTGGGCTGGCTGAAAAAATATCAGGCGAAGCTGGCGTCCGAAGTGGGGCAGCTGCGCAACGATAGCCAGCTCCATACGCCAAAAGCGATTCTGATCGATCTCATCCGCGCCCTGCCGGTGTGCCTGATTATTCTGGCCGTGGGCCTGATTCTGCTCACCATGCAGCTCAACGTCAGCGATCTGCTGTGGGCGTTCAGTAAAAAACTGGCGCTGTTCTGGCTGGTATTTGGCGTGTGCTGGAAGGTGCTGGAAAAAGACGGCGTGGCGGTGCGTCATTTCAACATGCCTGCGCAGCTGACCAGCCACTGGCGTCGTCAGATTGTGCGCATCAGCCTGGCGCTCCTGCCGCTGCACTTCTGGTCGGTTGTCTCTGAGCTTTCCCCGCTGCATCTGATGGATGACGTGCTGGGCCAGCTGGTCATCCTGCTGAACCTGCTGCTGATTGCGATCCTGATGTGGCCGATGTGCCGCGACAGCTGGCGTGATAAAGAGTCCCATAATATTCGCCTGGCCACCGTGACGGTGCTGGCGATCATTCCGCTGGCGCTGATGGTGCTGACGGCAACGGGCTACTTCTATACCACGCTGCGCCTGTCCGGGCGCTGGATTGAAACGGTCTATCTGGTGATCGTCTGGAACCTGCTCTATCAGACCGTGCTGCGCGGCCTGAGCGTGGCGGCTCGCCGCATCGCCTATCGTCGTGCCATCGCGCGTCGTCAGCATCAGGTGAAGGAGGGGGCCGAAGGCGCGGAGCCGCAGGAAGAGCCGACCATCGCCCTGGAGCAGGTTAACCAGCAGACGCTGCGTATTACCATGCTGGTAATGATCGCTCTGTTTGCGGTGATGTTCTGGGCAATCTGGTCCGATCTTATTACTGTTTTCGCCTATCTCGACAGTATTACCCTCTGGCAATACAACGGTACCGAAGCGGGCGCTGCGGTCATGAAAAGCGTGACCATGGGCAGCCTGCTGTTTGCGCTGGTGTCGTCGGTGGTGGCCTGGGCGTTGATTCGCAACCTGCCAGGCCTGCTCGAAGTGCTGCTCCTGTCACGTCTGAATCTTCGCCAGGGGGCTTCCTACGCCATTACCACGATCCTCAACTACGTGATCATTATTGTTGGGGCGATGACGGTCTTTGGCTCGCTTGGCGTCTCGTGGGATAAACTGCAGTGGCTGGCGGCCGCCCTCTCGGTGGGTCTTGGTTTTGGCCTGCAGGAGATCTTCGGTAACTTTGTGTCCGGCCTGATTATCCTGTTCGAACGTCCGGTACGAATCGGCGATACGGTTACCATCGGCACCTTCTCCGGTACGGTCAGCAAGATCCGCATTCGTGCCACCACCATCACCGACTTCGATCGCAAAGAGGTGATCATCCCGAACAAAGCGTTCGTGACCGAGCGTCTGATCAACTGGTCGCTTTCCGATACGGTGACGCGCGTGGTGATCCGCCTGGGCGTAGCCTATGGATCGGATCTGGAGAAGGTGAAAGAGGTGCTGCTCAAGGCGGCGTCAGAACATCCGAAAGTGATGCACGATCCGGCTCCGGCGGTCTTCTTCACCACCTTTGGGCCGAGTACGCTGGATCACGAGCTGCGTTTATACGTGCGCGAGCTGCGTGACCGCAGCTACACGGTGGATGAACTTAACCGCTCTATCGATCGTCTGTGCCGTGAAAACGATATTAATATCGCCTTCAACCAGCTTGAGGTTCACCTGCGTAACGAGAAAGGTGATGAGCATACGGAAGTGAAGCGCGAGATTAAGGGAGATGACCCTCACCCTAACCCTCTCCCTTGAAGGGAGAGGGAATAATCTGGTGCGGGCTGTTTTTACCCTCTCCCCTCAGGGGAGAGGGCTGGGTGAGGGGGAAGTTTTCCCTCAAAATCCCGCCGCACAATCTCCAGTGCCTTAAGCACCGTTTCGGCGGGGATCTCATGATTCTCCAGCAGCATAATCAAATCGACGGCCAGCTTGACCTCATCGGGTGCATTTTCCAGTGACATGGGTGTGGCTCCTGTTAACGGGTCAAACGTTCAATGACGCGCTCAATCTCATCCCGCGCCTGACGGCAGCGGACGATGCGTCCTTCCAGCGCGCTAATCTCGCGCATCAATAGCTGCTGCTCTTCCAGCGTTTCGCTGTTGTTCAGCCGCACTTCGCGTTCGCGCTTCATCTCAAACAGCCGGCGCTCAAACTCCTGGTTTTCCAGCCGCTTGCGCTGCCATTTACCGAGCCCCGGCGAGGCGCTGTCCCAGGCGCGCAGCGGCCAGGCGGCGATTTCGCGATGCAGAGCAGTGATCTGTTCAGTGAGATGCTCCGCAAGCCACGCCACCTGTTCCTGCTGTTCACTCTCAACCGCATGGCGAAGCTCGTCGAGGTTCGTCTGCGTTTCCGCCAGGTAATCCTGAATGACGGTGCTGCGAGTACGAAAAAGCTGTCGGTCAAAGCGCGGCTTCAGCGTGGCGTGCCCCATTAGCGGTGTAGCCTGCTCCCGCAGAGCAATCAGCTGATTTTGCAGCCTCTCAAGAAGCAGTGCTGTTTTCAAGGCGCTCTCCAGTGATAAAGTAGCCGTTCAGTTTGATAACGATTCGCATTATGAAGCGTACTATTTTAATCATCATTGGCTGGCTCGCGGTAGTGCTTGGCACGCTGGGTGTGTTTTTACCCTTACTGCCGACCACGCCGTTTATCCTGCTGGCGGCCTGGTGCTTCGCCCGCTCATCGCCGCGTTTTCACCACTGGCTGCTCTACCGCTCATGGTTTGGCGGCTATCTGCGGCACTGGCAAAAACACCGGGCCATGCCGCCCGGCGCGAAGCCCCGCGCGATCGCGGTGATCCTCATCACCTTCGCTATTTCATTATGGCTGGTGAAAATGATGTGGGTACGCATTCTGCTGCTGGCGATCCTGACCTGCCTGCTTTTCTTTATGTGGCGGATCCCCGTGGTTGATGAAAAGCAACAAAAGCACTGAAGCCTCATCATGGCTGTTGCAATTATCACGCGCAGCCAGTAAATTCGACCGTTTTCGAGCACAGGTGCGCCTGGTCAAAGGTTAAACAATTGTTGCCTTGGCCGACTCGTTGCGCGCTGTGAGTAACACTGTTTCATTTAGGCAAAACCGATGACCGCAACTGCACAGCAGCTTGAATATCTGAAAAACAGCATCAAAAGCATCCAGGACTATCCAAAGCCTGGCATTCTTTTCCGTGATGTCACCAGCTTGCTGGAAGACCCGAAAGCGTACGCGCTCAGCATTGAACTGCTGGTCGAGCGTTATAAAAACGCCGGGATCACCAAAGTAGTAGGTACCGAAGCCCGTGGCTTCCTGTTCGGCGCACCGGTTGCGCTGGCAATGGGCGTAGGTTTTGTGCCGGTGCGTAAGCCGCGCAAACTGCCGCGTGAAACCATAGCTGAGAGCTACGAGCTGGAGTACGGCACCGATCAGCTGGAGATCCACGTTGATGCGATCAAGCCTGGCGACAAAGTGCTGGTGGTCGATGACCTGCTGGCAACCGGCGGTACCATTGAAGCGACCGTAAAGCTGATCCGTCGTCTGGGTGGTGAAGTGACCGACGCGGCATTCATCATCAACCTGTTCGATCTCGGCGGTGAACAGCGCCTGGAAAAACAGGGCATTACCAGCTACAGCCTGGTGCCTTTCCCGGGTCATTAATCCCGGTTTTCACAACCTCGCTCAATGGGTGAGGTTGTGATAGCATTCCCCTCCATAAATTCACCTTCCAGCGTTGCAGAGCCTGCCCATGAGTTATCAGGTGTTAGCCCGTAAATGGCGACCACAAACCTTTGCTGACGTTGTCGGTCAGGAACATGTGCTGACGGCCCTGGCGAACGGCTTGTCGCTAGGTCGCATCCATCACGCCTATCTTTTCTCCGGCACCCGCGGCGTCGGTAAGACCTCTATTGCCCGTTTGCTGGCAAAAGGTCTTAACTGCGAAACCGGGATCACCGCCACGCCGTGCGGCGTGTGTGATAACTGTCGGGAGATCGAGCAGGGGCGTTTTGTCGATCTGATCGAGATCGACGCCGCCTCGCGCACCAAAGTGGAAGATACCCGCGATCTGCTCGATAACGTGCAGTACGCCCCGGCGCGCGGCCGCTTCAAGGTCTACCTGATCGATGAAGTGCACATGCTGTCGCGCCACAGCTTTAACGCCCTGCTGAAAACGCTGGAAGAGCCGCCCGCGCACGTGAAGTTCCTGCTGGCGACCACCGATCCGCAAAAGCTGCCGGTCACGATCCTGTCGCGCTGCCTGCAGTTCCATCTGAAGGCGCTCGACGTTGAGCAGATCCGCGCGCAGCTTGAGCACATTCTTGATGAAGAGAAGATCGTTCACGAGCCGCGCGCCCTGCAGCTGCTGGCCCGCGCGGCGGACGGCAGCCTGCGTGATGCGCTAAGCCTGACCGACCAGGCGATTGCCAGCGGTGACGGCAAGCTCTCCACCGAGGCGGTCAGCACCATGCTCGGCACGCTGGATGACGATCAGGCGCTGTCGCTTATCGAAGCGATGATTGCCGCCAACGGCGAACGTGTGATGTCGCAGGTGAATGCCGCCGCTGCCCGGGGTATTGAATGGGAAGGGCT
Organism: Enterobacter asburiae; assembly: GCF_024599655.1. Taxonomy (NCBI): domain Bacteria; kingdom Pseudomonadati; phylum Pseudomonadota; class Gammaproteobacteria; order Enterobacterales; family Enterobacteriaceae; genus Enterobacter; species Enterobacter asburiae. The sequence continues at coordinate 3,784,516 of NZ_CP102247.1, read as the reverse complement.
TCTGGTTGAGATGCTCAGCCTGCTGCACCGCGTGGCGATGCTGCAGCTTTCTCCCTCGGCCATCGGCGCGGATATGGCCGCCATTGAACAGCGGATGCGTGAACTTGCCCGCACCGTGCCGCCTGCCGACGTGCAGCTGTATTACCAGACGCTGCTGATTGGCCGCAAAGAGCTACCGTTCGCGCCGGACCCCAGGATGGGCGTTGAAATGACGCTGCTGCGCGCGCTGGCGTTCCACCCGCGCATGCCATTGCCGGAGCCGGAAGTGCCGCGGCAGTCTTTCGCGCCGGTCGCCCCTACGGCGGTGATGTCGCCGCAGCAGGTGCCACCGCAGCCGACACCGCCGCCGCAGCAGAACGTGCCGCTGTCGGATGCCACCAGTTCGGTGCTTGCCGCACGCAGCCAGCTGCAGCGTGCGCAGGGAGTAACCAAACCAAAAAAGAGTGAACCGGCAGCGCCAGGAAGAGCGCGGCCGGTGAACAACGCCGCGCTTGAACGTCTGGCCTCGGTAACGGAGCGCGTTCAGTCGCGTCCGGCACCGTCCGCGCTCGAGCAGAAAGCCCCGGTGAAAGAAGAGGCTTACCGCTGGAAGGCAACCACCATCACTGAAACGGTGAAGGAAGAGGTCGCCACGCCGAAAGCGCTGAAAAAGGCGCTGGAGCATGAGAAAACGCCGGAGCTTTCCGCGAAGCTTGCCGAAGAGTCCATTGCGCGCGACGCCTGGGCCGCCGAGGTCAGCAAACTCCAGCTGCCGAAGCTGGTCGAGCAGGTCGCGCTGAATGCCTGGAAAGAGCAGGACGGCAATCAGGTGCGTTTACACCTGCGTCCGGGTCAGCGGCACCTCAATTCCCCTGGCGCGCAAAAGGCGCTGGCCGAGGCGCTCGCCGCATTACAGGGTGCGCCGGTTGAATTGACTATCATTGAAGATGATAATCCGGCAGTGAAAACGCCACTCGAGTGGCGCCAGGCCATTTATGAAGAAAAGCTCGCGCAGGCGCGCGAGGCGATTATTGCGGATAACAACATTCAGACCCTGCGCCGGTTCTTCGACGCGGATCTGGATGAAGAGAGTATTCGCCCCATTTGATCGTGAGTCTGACTTACGGTTGTAATCCTTAAACGTGAAAAAGAGAGAAGCCTATGTTTGGTGGAAAAGGCGGTCTGGGTGGCCTGATGAAGCAGGCTCAGCAGATGCAGGAAAAAATGCAGAAGATGCAGGAAGAGATCGCTCAGCTGGAAGTCACGGGTGAGTCCGGTGCCGGTCTGGTCAAAGTGACCATCAACGGTGCGCACAACTGCCGTCGCGTGGAAATCGACCCGAGCCTGCTCGAAGACGACAAAGAGATGCTGGAAGATCTGGTTGCAGCCGCGTTTAACGATGCCGCTCGCCGTATCGACGAAACTCAGAAAGAGAAAATGGCCTCTGTATCCAGCGGTATGCAGCTGCCGCCTGGCTTCAAGATGCCATTCTGATGCAAACCAGTCCGCTGCTCACGCAGTTAATGGAAGCACTGCGCTGCCTGCCGGGCGTTGGCCCGAAGTCGGCGCAGCGCATGGCGTTTACGCTATTGCAGCGCGACCGCAGCGGCGGGATGCGCCTGGCGCAGGCTTTGACCCGCGCCATGTCAGAAATTGGTCACTGTGCGGATTGCCGCACCTTTACCGAGCAGGACGTGTGTAACATCTGTACGAACCCGCGTCGTCAGGAAAACGGTCAGATTTGCGTGGTGGAGAGTCCTGCGGACATCTACGCCATCGAACAAACCGGGCAGTTTTCCGGCCGCTACTTCGTGCTGATGGGACATCTCTCCCCGCTCGACGGCATTGGCCCGGATGATATCGGTCTTGACCGCCTTGAACAGCGTCTTGAGTCCGAAACCATCAAAGAGGTGATCCTCGCCACCAACCCGACGGTGGAAGGGGAGGCAACCGCCAACTATATCGCTGAACTGTGCTCGCAGTACGGCGTTGACGCCAGCCGCATCGCCCACGGCGTGCCGGTGGGCGGCGAGCTGGAAATGGTCGACGGCACCACGCTGTCGCACTCCCTGGCCGGGCGTCACAAGATTATTTTCTGACCAAACGGAGGCTGCACGCGCGGCCTCCGCTTGAAAATTCCCCCCTTTATCCCCATCTCTCACTCAACGTTTTACAACCCCATTAAATGGCATTGTTGAGGTCGACTTAGATGAAAGGACAAGAAACCCGTGGTTTCCAGTCAGAAGTAAAACAGCTTCTGCACCTGATGATCCATTCCCTGTATTCCAACAAAGAAATTTTCCTGCGTGAGCTGATTTCCAACGCCTCGGACGCGGCGGACAAGCTGCGCTTCCGCGCGCTGTCCAACCCGGACCTGTACGAAGGCGACGGCGAGCTGCGCGTGCGCGTCTCGTTCAACAAAGAGAACCGCACCCTGACCATCGCCGATAACGGCATCGGGATGAACCGCGACGAGGTGATCGACCACCTCGGCACCATCGCCAAATCCGGCACCAAAGCGTTCCTCGAGTCCATGGGCTCTGACCAGGCGAAAGACAGCCAGCTCATCGGCCAGTTTGGCGTCGGTTTCTACTCGGCGTTCATCGTGGCGGATAAAGTCACCGTGCGCACCCGTGCCGCGGGCGACAGCGCTGAGAACGGCGTGCTGTGGGAATCCAAAGGGGAAGGCGAATACACCGTTGGTGACATCACCAAGGCGGATCGCGGGACCGAAATCACCCTGCACCTGCGCGAAGGGGAAGACGATTTCCTCAACGACTGGCGCGTGCGCTCCATCATCAGCAAGTATTCCGATCACATCGCCCTGCCGGTAGAGATTGAAAAACAGGAAGAGAAAGACGGCGAAACCGTGGTTTCCTGGGAGAAGATCAACAAGGCGCAGGCGCTGTGGACGCGCAACAAGTCTGAAATTAAAGACGACGAATACAACGAGTTCTACAAGCATATCGCCCACGACTTTACCGACCCGCTGACCTGGAGCCACAACCGCGTGGAAGGTAAGCAGGAGTACACCAGCCTGCTGTACATCCCGGCACAGGCGCCGTGGGACATGTGGAACCGCGATCACAAGCACGGCCTGAAGCTGTACGTTCAGCGCGTATTCATCATGGACGACGCCGAGCAGTTCATGCCGAACTACCTGCGCTTTGTGCGCGGTCTGATAGATTCCAACGATCTGCCGCTCAACGTCTCGCGTGAGATCCTTCAGGACAGCACCGTCACCCGTAACCTGCGCAACGCCCTGACCAAACGTGCACTGCAGATGCTGGAAAAACTGGCGAAAGACGATGCGGAAAAATATCAGACCTTCTGGAAACAGTTCGGCCTGGTGCTGAAAGAAGGCCCGGCGGAAGACACCGCGAACGTCGAAACCATCGCCAAACTGCTGCGCTTCGCCTCTACGCATACCGACTCCTCCGCGCAGACCGTGTCGCTGGAAGAGTACGTCTCCCGCATGAAGGAAGGGCAGGAGAAGATCTACTACATCACCGCCGACAGCTACGCGGCGGCGAAGAGCAGCCCGCACCTTGAGCTGCTGCGTAAGAAAGGCATCGAAGTGCTGCTGCTTTCTGACCGCATCGACGAGTGGATGATGAACTACCTGACCGAGTTCGACGGTAAATCCTTCCAGTCTGTTGCCAAGGCGGACGAATCCATCGACAAACTGGCGGATGAAGTGGACGAAAGCGCGAAAGAAGCCGAGAAGGCGCTGGAGCCGTTCGTTGAGCGCGTGAAAACCCTGCTGGGCGAGCGCGTGAAAGAGGTGCGCTTCACGCACCGTCTGACCGATACGCCGGCTATTGTCACCACCGATGCCGACGAAATGGGCACCCAGATGGCGAAACTGTTCGCGGCGGCGGGCCAGGCGATGCCGGAAGTGAAATATATCTTTGAGCTTAATCCGGATCATCCGCTGGTGAAACGCGCGGCGGATACCCAGGACGACGCCCGCTTTGCCGAGTGGGTTGAACTGCTGCTGGATCAGTCTCTGCTGGCCGAGCGTGGTACGCTGGAAGATCCTAACCTGTTCATTAAACGTGTGAATGCGCTGCTGCTGGCGTAACTAAACACCTGCCCCTCACCCTGCCCTCTCCCCAAAGGGGAGAGGGTGTTCAAATTCCCTCTCCCCTTTGGGGAGAGGGTTAGGGTGAGGGGAATCAACCGCACTAACCCAAATAATCTCCCCCCGTTAACCGTTTCAGCCTTCCCGCCTTCCTTGAGCGATGCCCGTTCTGGTGGTATTGTTTAGCGCTTTTGAAAAATTGAAACGACTTTTGAGGGGATTTTCGCAATGCGTATTATTCTGCTTGGCGCTCCGGGCGCGGGTAAAGGAACTCAGGCTCAGTTCATCATGGAGAAATACGGTATTCCGCAAATCTCCACCGGTGACATGCTGCGCGCCGCTGTTAAATCTGGCTCCGAGCTGGGTAAACAAGCGAAAGACATCATGGACGCAGGCAAGCTGGTGACCGACGAGCTGGTAATTGCTCTGGTCAAAGAGCGCATTGCTCAGGAAGACTGCCGTAACGGTTTCCTGCTGGACGGCTTCCCACGCACCATTCCTCAGGCTGACGCCATGAAAGAAGCGGGCATCAACGTGGACTACGTTCTGGAGTTCGACGTACCGGACGAGCTGATCGTTGACCGTATCGTTGGTCGTCGCGTACACGCTGCTTCTGGCCGCGTTTACCACATCAAATTCAACCCACCTAAGGTTGAAGGCAAAGACGACGTGACCGGCGAAGAGCTGACCACCCGTAAAGACGATCAGGAAGAGACCGTGCGTAAACGCCTGGTGGAATACCATCAGATGACCGCGCCGCTGATCGGCTACTACACCAAAGAAGCGCAGGCGGGTAACACCAAATACGCGAAAGTTGACGGCACCAAAGCCGTGGCTGACGTACGTGCAGAGCTGGAAAAAATCCTCGGCTAATCGCGCGCCTCTCACCCGGGCTCCCGGGTGAGAAATATTCTCATCTTACCTATTACAGCAATGGGTTTCGTTTAAACGCATTTCCGCTACAATTGACAACCTATCAAATGGTTAAGAGGCGTGAATGAGTCAGGCGAAAACCGGCATCCTGCTTGCCAATCTGGGCACTCCAGAAGCACCTACATCAGACGCGGTAAAACGCTACCTGCGACAATTTTTAAGCGACACGCGCGTCGTGGATTTCCCGAGACTGCTGTGGTGGCCGCTGCTGCGTGGCGTCATTCTGCCGATTCGTTCTCCGCGCGTCGCCAAACTCTATCAGTCCGTCTGGATGGAAGAGGGCTCGCCGCTGATGGTTTACAGCCGTCGTCAGGAAAAAGCGCTGGCCGCCCGCCTGCCGGATATGCCCGTCGCGCTCGGCATGAGCTACGGAAAACCGTCCCTGAAAAGCGCGGTGGAATCACTGCTGACGCAGGGCGTGGACCATATCGTCGTGCTGGCGCTCTACCCGCAATATTCCTGCTCGACGGTGGCCGCCGTCTGGGACGAGCTGGCACGCATTCTGGCGACCCGCCGCCGCATTCCGGGCGTGACCTTTATTCGCGACTACGCGGATAACGATCTCTACATCCAGGCGCTTGCCAACAGCGCGCGCGCGTCGTTTGAAAAGCACGGCGAGCCGGATCTGCTGCTGCTTTCCTATCATGGGATCCCGCAGCGTTTCGCCAATGAAGGGGATGATTACCCGCAGCGCTGCCGCGATACCACGCGCGAGCTGGTCTCCGCTCTTGGCCTGCCACCGGAGAAGGTGATGATGACCTTCCAGTCGCGCTTCGGCCGCGAGCCGTGGCTGACGCCGTACACCGATGAAACCCTCAAAATGCTGGGCGAGAAGGGCGTGAAGCACATTCAGGTGATGTCGCCGGGCTTCTCGGCCGACTGTCTGGAAACGCTGGAGGAGATCGCGGTACAAAACCGGGAATTTTTCCTGGAAGCTGGCGGCGAAAAGTACGAGTACATTCCGGCGCTTAACGACTCCCCTGAGCATATCGACATGATGGTCTCGCTGGTGACGAAAAGCCGCTGATCGCGCTTGAGGCCGGGTTTGTGCTACCATTCCCGGCTTCGATTCCTTGCACAGTTCAGACCATGAAATTTCCCGGTAAACGTAAATCAAAACACTACTTCCCCGTTAACGCTCGCGATCCGCTCCTGCAGCAAATCCAGCCTGAAAATGAAACCAGCGCCGCATGGGTAGTGGGTATCGATCAGACGCTGGTGGATATTGAAGCCAAAGTGGATGATGCGTTTGTTGCCCGTTACGGTCTGAGCGCCGGGCATTCGCTGGTGATTGAAGACGACGTTGCCGAAGCGCTGTACCAGGAGCTGGTGCGCGAAAACCTGATTACCCATCAGTTCGCCGGTGGCACCATCGGCAATACGATGCACAACTACTCCGTACTGGCAGACGATCGTTCGGTGCTGCTCGGCGTGATGTGCAGCAATATCGAAATCGGTGGCTATGCCTATCGCTATCTCTGCAACACCTCCAGCCGTACCGATCTGAACTACCTGCAGGGCGTTGACGGGCCGATTGGCCGCTGCTTTACGCTGATCGGTGAGTCCGGCGAGCGTACATTTGCCATCAGCCCTGGCCACATGAACAAGCTGCGCGCCGAGAGTATTCCTGAAGAGGTCATTGCGGGCGCCTCGGCGCTAGTGCTGACGTCGTATCTGGTGCGCTGCAAGCCGGGCGAGCCGATGCCGGAAGCGACCATGAAGGCGATTGAGTACGCGAAGAAGTACGATGTCCCGGTCGTCCTGACGCTGGGCACCAAATTCGTTATCGCCGATAACCCGGAGTGGTGGCAGGCCTTCCTGAAAGAGCACGTCTCGATTCTGGCGATGAACGAAGAAGAGGCCGAAGCGCTGACCGGCGAAAGCGATCCGCTGCTGGCGTCTGATAAAGCGCTGAACTGGGTGGATCTGGTGCTCTGCACCGCTGGCCCGGTGGGGCTGTACATGGCCGGCTTCACGGAAGAAGAGAGCAAGCGCAAAACCCAGCACCCGCTGCTGCCCGGTGCGATTGCCGAGTTCAACCAGTACGAGTTTAGCCGCGGCATGCGCCATAAAGACTGCACCAACCCGCTGCGTATCTACTCCCACATCGCGCCTTATATGGGCGGGCCGGAGAAGATCATGAACACCAACGGTGCGGGCGACGGCGCGCTGGCCGCGCTGCTGCACGACATCACCGCTAACGCCTACCACAAAACCAACGTGCCGAACTCCAGCAAGCACAAGTTCAGCTGGCTGACCTATTCGTCGCTGGCGCAGGTGTGTAAATATGCTAACCGCGTGAGCTATCAGGTGCTGAACCAGCACTCTCCGCGCTTAACGCGTGGGCTGCCGGAACGGGAAGACAGCCTCGAAGAGGCGTACTGGGACAGGTAAAAGAAAACCCCTCACCCTAACCCTCTCCCCATAGGGGAGAGGGAACTCGAACACCCTCTCCCCTATGGGGTGTACAGTCCGGGGACATGGTAGACAGGTGTTCGGGGACATGGTGAACACTTTTTAACATCCTTTACCCATGGTGATCGACTTTTTCTTCAGGTCGATCACCCCCACTTTCGTGCTGTACCACCACACCTCGTAGCTGCCGTCGTCCTGCATTTCCTTCAGCCCGACCCGTTCTCCCCTGAACGCCTTGCCTGCGCTCAGACTTACCCCTTTCACGCTCAGCTTTCCGCTGATATCCACTTTCCTGACCATCACCCCCTCGTCGTATTCCGGGGGCGTTGTACTGCCGCTGTACTGCCGCGCTGACGGCTGGTACCGCGAGCCCGGTACCGCCATATCCAGCGCCTCGTGCGGGCGTTCAAGGTTGTAGACCGTGCGCCAGTGGTCGAAGGCGCGCTGCAGCTCACCGCTGTCTGCGAACCATTTTCCCTGGAGTACTTCCGCCTTCAGGCTGCGGTGAAAACGCTCCAGCTTGCCCTGCGTCTGCGGATGATAAGGCCGGGAGTGCCCCACCCGGATACCGTGGCGCATCAGCCACAGCTCCAGCGCCGTCCAGGTGCCGGTGGTGTCGCCCCACGGTGAGCCGTTGTCCATCGTCATCCGGTCCGGCAGGCTGTAACGCTCAAACACGCTGACCAGCTGCTGCTGCACGGTCTCGCGGCGTTCATCGGTACAGTGCGCCAGGCACAGGGAAAAGCGGGAGTGGTCGTCCAGCAGGGTCAGCGGATGGCAGCGGCCACCGCCAAAGGGAAAGTGCCCCTTAAAATCCATCTGCCAGAGGCGGTTCGGCGCGTCATGTTCGAACCGTCCCGTGGGGGGAATGCCTGATGAAGCGCCCGGCAGCAGACCATGGCGGGCCATCAGGTTATGGACGGTGCTGAAGGCAGGCATGCGGTGCCCCCGGTCCTCGAGCCAGCGCTTAATCTTGCGGGCGCCCCAGCGTTCATGGCGGTCATGTGCCATGCGCAGCAGGGCGGTGATGTCGTCTGACGAGCGGTTAGGGGAATGGTGCGGTATGCGCGGGCGGTCCTGAAGGCCGGCGGCACCTTCCTCCGCCCAGCGCTGAAGCCACTTGTAGCCGGTGGCAGGTGAAATGCCGTAGTGACGGCAGAGGGAACGGATGTTCGCCCCGTCCTGCGAGGCGAACAAAACAAACTCGGTACGTAATGACATGGTATCTCTCGCATCCCAGGGCATAAGCGACTCCATAAACGGGTTCTTATGCCTTAGTTGTAAGTGTCTACCATGTCCCCGAACAAGTGTTCACTATGTCCCCGGACCGTACATGGGGAGAGGGCTGGGGTGAGGGGACCAGACCGCACAAAACTTACCCCGTCACAGCCTCTTCAACCGGCGGTTTCTCCAGCAGCGTCAGCATCGTATTCGCAATCTCGCGCTCGCCCATCACCACCTTATTCGCACCGCGCTCGGTAATGTACTCCACCTCGTCGTCATAATGCGCCCGGGCGATAATCTCAATCGTTGGGCACTTCTCGCGCGCGGAAGCCACTATCTCACCCGCTTCATAGCCGTTAGGTATGGTCAGCAGCAGCCAGCGCGCGCAGTCCAGGTGTGCCAGATTCATGATCTCTTCGTTTGCCGCATTGCCCAGCACCGCACGAATACCGCGCTCGCGCAGCTCGTCGACGCGGGTGCGTGAGGTCTCAATTACCACCAGCGGAATACCCTGCGCCATCAGCTTCTCACCGAGCAGGCTGCCCACGCGGCCAAAGCCGACCAGCAGGGCGTGATTGCAAATATCCACCGGGATCTGCTTCTCTTCTTCGATGGCCTCTTCGAGCGTCTGTTCTTCCAGCGTTTCGGTTTTATCGAGGTATTTTTCCAGCAGGGCAAACAGCACCGGGTTCAGCATAATCGACAGAATCGCTCCCGCCAGCACCAGGTTTTGCCCCGCCTGCGGCAGCAGGTTCAGGGCCATGCCGAGACCGGCCAGAATAAAGGCGAACTCACCGATCTGCGCCAGGCTGGCGGCGATGGTCAGCGCCGTCCGCGGCGAGTGGCCAAACATCCGCACCAGGAAGAAGGCGGCGAGCGATTTACCAAAGATGATGATCGCCAGCGTGCCCAGCACGGCCAGCGGCTGGTGAATCAGAACCATCGGATCAAACAGCATCCCGACGGAGACGAAAAACAGCACGGCGAAGGCGTCGCGCAGCGGCAGGGTATCGTGCGCCGCGCGGTGGCTCAGCTCGGACTCGTTCAGCACCATCCCGGCGAAGAACGCGCCCAGGGCAAAGGAGACATCAAACAGCTCGACGGCGCCAAACGCGATACCCAGCGCCAGCGCCAGCACGGAGAGGGTAAACAGCTCGCGCGAGCCGGTTGCCGCGCTGCGGGACATGATCCACGGTACCAGACGGCGGCCCACCAGCATCATGATGGCGATAAACGCCACCACCTTACCGATGGTGATGCCCATATCCAGCGCCAGCGAGGCAAAGCCAACGTTGTCTTTTTCCATCATCCCGGCGACGGCAGGCAGCAGCACCAGCGTCAGTACCATCACCAGATCTTCAACGATCAGCCAGCCTATCGCGATTTGCCCGCGCTGGCTGTCTATTAGCTGTCTCTCTTCAAGCGCGCGCAGCAGCACCACGGTACTGGCGGTTGAGAGACACAGCCCAAAAACGATACCGGTCATTAACGACCAGCCCAGCACCGCCGAAAGCGCCATCCCCAGCAGCGTCGCCACCCCTATCTGGGCGATCGCTCCCGGTATGGCAATCGACTTTACCGCCATCAAATCCTTCAGGGAGAAGTGCAGGCCGACGCCAAACATCAGCAGAATCACGCCCAATTCCGCCAGCTCAGGGGCCAGTTTGGTATCCGCCACGAAGCCGGGCGTAAACGGTCCCGCCAGTACACCCGCTAACAGATAGCCGACAAGAGGAGAAATACGCAGTTTATTGGCAATCATGCCGAGGATAAAAGCGAGCACAAGTCCACCAACAATGGTGGTGATAAGCGGTGTGGCGTGGTGCATTCCGTCTCCTTTCGTTGTGGGTGTTCCTTTTTGGCGAAAACCAAAAAACCGAGTAATAGTTTATGACAATTTTTACCCTTATGTTTATGAATAATTGTTGAAGTTTGAATAAAACAGCAATATGCACGTAAAAAAGCGCATTTTGATAAATTCAGCGAGGGGATGAAGAAGAAACCCTTATGGTATCAGGGTATCAGGTAGCCAAAGTAAAACTTTGGCTACCCGTAATTCAGGCTTTATGACGGTTATCAGGCAGGAATATGGTTAACATCCCAAGAAGCGGCAGGAAAGCGCAGATTTTATAAACCAGGAAGATACTGGTGTGGTCCGCGACCATCCCTAACACCGCTGCGCCAAGCCCTCCCATGCCGAAGGCGAAACCGAAAAAGAGTCCGGAAACCATACCGATACGGCCAGGCAGCAGCTCCTGGGCATAAACCAGAATGGCGGAAAAGGCGGAAGCGAGGATAAAACCAATAATCACGGTTAAAATCCCCGTCCATTCAAGGCTGGCGTACGGCAAAATAAGGGTAAACGGCGCCACACCGAGGATAGAGCCCCAAATGACATATTTACGCCCAATCTTATCCCCCACAGGCCCGCCAATGACCGTACCGGCCGCAACGGCGAACAGGAAGGCAAACAGGTGGATCTGCGCATTCTGTACCGATAATCCGAATTTTTGCATCAGATAAAAGGTGTAATAGCTGCTGATGCTCGCCATATAGAAGTATTTCGAGAAAATCAGCACCAGCAGCACAGAGACGGCCAGGATAACCTTATTGCGCGGCAGGGGATTGATAACCTTCGCTTTAGGTTTCCCTTTATTCACGCGATGCTGAGCGGCATACCAGCGGCTGATCTGCGCCAGCACGATGATCGCCAGCAGCGCGGCCAGTACAAACCATGCCACGTTGCCTTTACCGTAAGGGGCAATAATCACCGCGGCCAGCAGCGGGCCGAGAGAGCTACCAAAGTTACCGCCCACCTGGAAGAGAGACTGCGCCAGCCCGTGGCGCCCCCCTGAAGCCATCCGCGCCACGCGCGAGGATTCCGGATGGAAGACGGACGATCCGGTGCCCACCAGCGCGGCGGCAACCAACACCGCTTCAAAACTCCCCGCCATAGCCAGCAGCACCAGCCCGCTTAAGGTAAAGCACATGCCGATCGGCAGCGACCACGGCATCGGGTATTTATCCGTCCAGTAGCCCACCACCGGCTGCAGCAGTGAGGAAGCCAGCTGGAAGGTCAGGGTGATCATCCCGATCTGCACGAAAGTTAACGAAAACTCGGACTGCAGCAGCGGATAAATGGCCAGAATCAACGACTGGATCATGTCGTTGAGCAGGTGCGAGAGACTGATTGCGCCTAAGACTTTAAAGGAGGTGCGCGACGCCGGTGCGCCCGAAACGGGCTGGGTTGATTCACTGATTGCCATAGAGAGAAGTACCACGTCTTTAGTTATTAGAGATGCAGGGTGTAATTATTATCCGACTAACATACCCGCCCGGGACATTTGAAGAAAGTCGCAATTCTGAAAACTTATTTGTCTATTCTTGTTAGTCACTGTAATTTTTGCCTTTGTCTATTGGTCAGGGAGAGAGAAGATGAAGTTAATGAAGCGGGGCGTCGCGCTGGCGCTCATCGCCGCATGGGGCCTGGTAAGCCTGCCCGCGCAGGCGTATGAAAAAGACAAAACCTATAAAATCACCATTCTGCATACCAACGATCACCACGGTCATTTCTGGCGCAGTGAATACGGCGAATATGGCCTGTCGGCACAAAAAACGCTGGTGGACGGCATTCGTAAAGAGGTTGCGGCCCAGGGTGGCAGCGTGCTGCTGCTGTCGGGGGGCGATATCAATACCGGCGTGCCGGAATCCGATTTACAGGACGCGGAACCTGATTTTCGCGGTATGAACCTGATTGGCTACGACGCGATGGCCGTGGGTAACCATGAGTTTGATAATCCCCTGACCGTGCTGCGTCAGCAGGAAAAATGGGCCAAATTCCCCTTCCTCTCCGCCAATATTTACCAGAAAAGTACCGGCGAACGCCTGTTTAAGCCGTGGGCGCTGTTTAAGCGTCAGGATCTGAAGATCGCGGTCATCGGCTTAACCACCGACGATACGGCGAAAATTGGTAACCCCGAGTTCTTTACCGATATCGAATTCCGTAAACCGGCAGACGAAGCGAAGCTGGTGATTCAGGAGCTGCAGCAAAACGAAAAGCCGGACGTGATTATCGCCACCACGCACATGGGGCACTACGACAACGGTGAGCACGGCTCCAATGCTCCCGGCGACGTGGAGATGGCGCGCAGCCTGCCTGCGGGCTCGCTGGCGATGATTGTGGGTGGTCACTCACAGGACCCGGTGTGTATGGCCTCGGAGAACAAAAAGCAGGTGGACTACGTGCCGGGCACGCCGTGCGCGCCGGACCGTCAGAACGGTATCTGGATAGTTCAGGCGCACGAATGGGGCAAATACGTGGGCCGCGCGGACTTCGAGTTCCGTAACGGTGAGATGAAGCTGGTCCATTACCAGCTCATTCCGGTCAACCTGAAGAAGAAAGTCACCTACCCGGACGGGAAAAGTGAGCGCGTACTTTACACGCCAGAGATTCCAGAAAACCAGCAGATGCTCTCCTTGCTGACGCCGTTCCAGAACAAAGGCAAGGCGCAGCTGGACGTGAAAATCGGCACGCTGAACGGTCGTCTGGAGGGGGACCGCAGTAAAGTTCGCTTCGTGCAGACCAACATGGGCCACCTGGTGCTGGCGGCGCAAATGGCGCGTACCGGTGCTGACTTCGGCGTGATGAGCGGCGGCGGTATTCGTGATTCCATCGAAGGTGGAAACATCACCTATAAAGACGTCCTGAAGGTGCAGCCGTTCGGCAACGTGGTGGTCTATGCGGATATGAGCGGGAAAGAGGTGATTGACTACCTGACCGCTGTGGTGCAGATGAAGCCGGATTCCGGGGCCTATCCGCAGTTTGCTAACGTCAGCTTCGTCGCGAAAGACGGCAAGCTTAACGATCTGAAGATCAAAGGCGAACCGGTTGACCCGGCTAAAACGTACCGTCTGGCGACGTTAAGCTTTAACGCCACCGGCGGCGACGGCTATCCGCATATTGATAACAAACCGGGATATGTGAACACCGGCTTTATCGACGCGGAAGTGCTGAAGCAGTATATCGAGCAGAATTCGCCGATTGACGTGAATGCGTATGAGCCGAAGGGTGAGGTGAGCTGGCAGTAGTGCGGTTGTGTTGCCCGGCGGCGCTGCGCTTACCGGGCCTACGGGTGAAAAATGTAGGCCCGGTAAGGCGTAGCCGCCACCCGGCTTTTTCTTTTACTCCCGACGCGCAATATCCGCAAACTTCGCGTCCAGCATTTTCGCCAGATCGCCCGCCGCCAGCTCGATATCCAGCCCGCGTTTGCCGCCGGATATAAAGATGGTTTCAAACTCCTGGGAAGGCGCATCGATCAGCGTCGGCAGGCGTTTTTTCTGCCCAAGCGGACTGATGCCGCCCACCAGGTAGCCCGTGGTGCGCTGCGCCACCATCGGATCCGCCATATCCACCTTCTTCGCCCCCAGCGCTTTGGCGACTTTCTTCAGATCCAGCTGTCCCGCCACCGGGGTAACCGCGACGGCGAGGTGTTTCATATCACCGTTTACCGCAACCAGCAGCGTTTTGTAAACCTGGTCCGCGTTCAGGCCCAGCTTGCGCACCACTTCATTACCAAAGTTAGTCTCATTCGGATCGTGATCGTAAGTGTGGATCCGGAAAGAAATGTTGTTTTTTTCGAGTAATTTAACGGCGGGAGTCATAGCTATCCTTCTTACGACAGACAAATCATGCCAACAGCATACGCCTGACGTTTGTCTAAAAAATAGCACCATCTTGCGCAATAGTATTGGCAGTGATGGTCACTTTGAGCGACAATCGGCTCAACCGAAGGTCTCCTTCGGCATAATAAAAACGATGAAATTCCTCTTTGACGGGCCAATAGAAATATTGGCCATTTTTTTATTTTAACAGTGACGGCAAATTCCCTTCTCCGTACAAATGTAACGCCCCAACCGCCACCACGTAATGCCCCGCAGGTAACGCATGCAGCGTCTGCCGCCAGGCTTTGTTGCGCGCGTTCATCAGCACGTCATACAGCGATTCGCTGAACGTCGACGGTAACGCCAGCTTACCGTCCTCAGGCGGCGCATCCAGCCACCAGCCAATCATGGTCTGCAGCAGGCGCGCGTTGGTATGCCAGTGGGTCAACGTATCATCCAGCAGCATCAGGCCGTCGTCGGGAAGCTGGCGCAGAAGCGCAATCTGGCTGTCCGTCCCTTCCAGCTCGATGACGGGCAGGCTGCGGGCCCTTGCCGCGTTCAGCAGCTGGTAATCAATGCCGTAGTCACCGCGCAGTCCCAGACGCTGGGCCTGCGTGGCCTGCAGCACCATCGCAATTTGCCAGAGCGGCAGGGTGTCAATCATGGAGAGCGACACGCCGGTTTCATCCGCGACGCGCGTCAGTTCCGCAAGCTGGGCATCATCCAGACGTTCCGCCAGGGTGAGATCGCTCTCGAGCCCGGCAAACGGTGACTCCTGACCCGAAATGTCCGCCTCAACGATCAGCGCGTCGGCGCGTTTCAGCAGTTTTATCAGGCCGGGTGGCAGGGGAGACATATCCTGCGTACCCATATGGATGCTGCCGACCAGGTGCAGGTGCTGCCCGCCGGGGAGAGAGATATCCAGACCGGGCCAGGCGTAACGGCGAGGAAAGAGGGCGCGAAACGATGCTTTTATACGATTAAACAGACCCATACGCGCTCCATGAATGGAAAGGTTCATGCTAGCGCGTACGGGTACAAGGTTCAATCCTTCGGTTTAAAGCGCAGCAGCCGGTTGGCGTTGCTCACCACGGTAATGGAGGAGAGCGCCATCGCCGCACCCGCGACCACCGGGTTAAGCAGCGTGCCGGTCAGCGGCCATAAAATCCCGGCCGCGATGGGAATACCGAGGGTGTTATAGACGAACGCTCCCAGCAAGTTCTGCTTCATGTTGCGCAGCGTGGCTTTTGAAATGGCCAGCGCGTCGGCAACCCCCATCAGGCTATGGCGCATCAGCGTAATAGCAGCGGTTTCAATGGCGACATCGCTCCCGCCGCCCATGGCAATCCCCACGTCCGCCTGGGCCAGCGCCGGGGCATCGTTGATGCCGTCGCCGACCATCGCCACCTGACGACCCTGACTTTGCAGTTTCTTGATGGCGTCCGCTTTACCGTCCGGCAGTACGCCTGCAATGACCTCATCAATTCCGGCCTCTTTCGCGATGGCGTTGGCGGTGGTCGGGTTATCCCCGGTCAGCATCACCAGACGATAGCCCGCACGGTGCAGGCGCTGCAGGGCGTCCACGCTGTCCTGGCGAAGCGGATCGCGCACGGCCAGCAGCGCGGCGGCTTTGCCATCCACCGCCAGCAGAACCGGCGTGGCGCCCTGAGACGCCTGCGCTTTCAGCTCGCTTTCCAGCGCGGCGGTATCAATACCGTTTTCATTGAGCAATGCCTGGTTGCCCAGCAGCAGCGCGTGGCCTTCTGCTTCACCGCTCACGCCGAGCCCGCGCAGGGTGCGGAAATTGCTCACCTGCGGCAGGTCAGAAGCATTTGCTTTATCGAGAATGGCGCGCGCCAGCGGATGGCTGGATCCTTGCTCCAGCGCGGCGGCGAGACGCAGCGCGTCCTCTTGCGCAATGCCTGCGGTAGTGACGGCCACCACCTGCGGTTTGCCTTCGGTCAGCGTGCCGGTTTTATCAAACACCAGCGTGTCGAGGGTGCTGGCCCGCTGCAGCGCGTCGGCATCCCGTACCAGTACGCCAAATTCGGCCGCGCGGCCTACGCCGGAGATAATCGACATTGGGGTCGCCAGGCCAAGAGCGCACGGACAGGCGATGATCAGCACCGTGGTGGCGATCACCAGGGTGTAAACAATCTGCGGTGCGGGGCCGAAGAAATACCAGATAGCCGCGCTCAGCAGGGCAATGCCGACCACCACCGGCACAAAAATGGCCGAGATTCTGTCGGCAAGCTGGCCAATTTCCGGCTTGCTGCTCTGCGCCTGGCGTACCATGCGGATAATACGCGACAGCGTCGTGTGGCTGCCGACGGCGCTGGCGGTAAACAGCACGCTGCCGTCCTGCACCACCGTCCCGGCATGAACGGCATCGCCGTCTGATTTCTGCTGAGGGATAGGCTCGCCGGTCAGCATCGCTTCATCAAGCCAAGCTTCGCCCTGGGTTATCTTACCGTCAACGGGAACGCGATCGCCCGTCGTCAGGCGCAGCGTCATGCCGGGCTGAACTTCCGCCAGCGGGACGCTTTTCTCCCCCTCGTCCGTGACCACGCGGGCCGTCGGCGGGGTTAAATCAAGCAATCTTTCCAGCGCTTTCGAGGAGCGCTGACGGGCGCGGGCTTCCAGCATATGGCCCAGGTTAATCAGGCCGATAATCATCGCGCTCGCTTCATAGTAAAGATGCCGCGCCTCCATCGGGAACCACTGGGGCCAGACGTTCACGCTCATCGAATAGAGCCACGCCGCGCCGGTACCGAGCGCCACCAGCGTATCCATCGTCGCGGTGCGGTTTTTCAGGCTCTTCCAGGCGCTGGTATAGAAATGTCCGCCTGCAAACACCATTACCGCAAGGGTAATCAGGCCAATCACCAGCCACAGCGTACGGTTGCCGTCGGTGACCATCATGTTGTCGCCGATCATCCCCCACACCATGACCGGAATACCCACCAGCAGGGCGACAATCGCCTGCCAGCGGAAGCGTTTCATGGTGGCGATAGCCGTTTCCTGCTGGCGCTCGCGGCGCTCGGCATCATCTTCGATGGCCTCCGCCCCGTAGCCCGCTTTCTCAACGGCCTGCACTAAATCTGCGGCGGAGGCACTGCCCAACACCAGCGCAGTACGCTCCGCAAGATTGACCCGTGCCTGCGCGACGCCCGGAACGGCCTGCAAGGCGTTTTGTACCCGGGAGACGCAGCTGGCGCAGCTCATGCCGTTGATCAGCAGCTGTTGGCTGTCGTCAATATCATCCGCTGCCGGAAGCTCAGGAGTGGCCGCTGTCAGCGCTTCCGACGGGGATGATGACTCTGCCAGCGGTTTAGCCTTTGGGTGGCTTAACTCCGCCCCGTAACCGGCCTGCTTGATGGTATCGATCAGCGCATCCGCGCTGGCGCTGCCGGTCACGGCGGCATGATCGATAGTCACGTCAGCGCTTTCAACGTCAGGGCGCTGTTCCAGGCTTTCTTTAACGCGTTTGACACAGTGGCCGCAGGAGAGGCCGTCCAGCGTCAGGTCGATAGTGTGAGACATAACAAAACTCCCGTATAATGAACTGGTCAGTAGTTGACCGGAGTAACGCTTTTCGCTAACTGTTATGAAGGTTAAACCTTCCATCAAGGGGAAGGTCAAGGGGGAAATGTGAATATCAGTGACGTGGCAAAAAAAACCGGCTTAACCAGCAAGGCAATCCGCTTTTATGAAGAGAAGGGGCTGGTGACGCCGCCGCTGCGCAGCGAAAACGGCTACCGCAGCTATACGAAACTGCATATTGATGAGCTGACGCTACTGCGCCAGGCAAGGCAGGTCGGTTTTAATCTGGAAGAGTGCGGCGAGCTGGTTAACCTGTTTAACGATCCGAAGCGTCACAGCGCCGACGTGAAAAAACGCACGCTGGAAAAAGTGGCCGAGATAGAACGCCACATCATCGAGCTGCAGGCGATGCGCGAACAGCTGCTACAGCTCGCGGAATCCTGTCCGGGGGATGACAGCGCCGACTGCCCGATTATCGACAATCTTGCCGGCTGCTGTCATCGTAAGGCTTCTGCTTAGCAGGCTTTCACCCGCAGGGTAATGCCTTCCACCGCAATGACCTCAACCCGCGTGCCGGCGCTGAGGTCGTCGTCGGCGACCACCGGCCACGAGCTGTCGCCCACGCGCATATGCCCGCGCCCGTTAACCAGCGCGGTGTCGAGCGTAAAACGCTTGCCGACAATCTGCTGTCCGCGCTGGTTGAGATGCGCGTCCAGCGGCTTCTGCTCGCTAACCCGTCGGTTAAGCCAGCGCCACCACAGCCACGCGGCCACCAGCGTGAGCACGGCAAACAGTGCGCCCTGCCACGCCCAGTCCAGCGGAAGGATCCAGACCAGAAGGCCAGTAATGACGGCGGCAACACCGCTCCAGAGCAGGTAGCCGTTGCCGCCCAGCATCTCCGCCGCCAGCAATAAGCCACCCAAGCTTAGCCAGAAGGCGTGAGGATGTGCAACAATCAGCTCAATCATTTTTTACGCTCGTTTCCGCTGTCTTTGATAAGCTCTGCAATACCGGCGATAGAGCCCATCAGGCTGCTGGCCTCCAGCGGCATCATCACCACCTTGCTGTTGTTTGCGGAGCCGATCTCTTTCAGCGCATCGGTATATTTTTGCGCGACAAAGTAGTTCACGGCCTGGATATCACCGGCGGCAATCGCCTCGGAGACCATCTGCGTCGCACGGGCTTCCGCTTCTGCCGAACGTTCACGCGCTTCCGCCTGTAAGAATGCGGATTGACGATCGCCTTCCGCTTTCAGGATCTGCGACTGTTTTTCCCCTTCCGCTTTCAGGATCTCCGCCTGACGCACCCCTTCGGCCTCCAGAATATAGGCGCGCTTGGTTCGCTCGGCCTTCATCTGGGCGTTCATGGAGGCGATCAGCTCCGCCGGTGGGCGCACGTCGCGGATCTCGATACGGGTGACCTTGATGCCCCACGGGTTGGTTGCCTCATCGACAATATGCAGCAGGCGGGTATTGATGCTGTCGCGCTGGGAAAGCATCTCGTCCAGCTCCATCGAGCCGAGCACGGTACGGATGTTGGTCATCGTCAGGTTGACGATCGCCAGCTCCAGGTTGCTGACCTCATACGCCGCTTTCGGCGCATCAATCACCTGAATAAAGCAGACGGCGTCGATGGTGACGTTGGCGTTATCCTTGGAGATGATCTCCTGAGAAGGAATGTCCAGCACCTGTTCCATCATGTTGATCTTGCGACCGATTCTGTCCATGAACGGAACAATCAGGCTTAAGCCCGGCTGGAGCGTGTTGGTGTATCGACCGAAACGCTCAACGGTCCACTGATAACCCTGAGGGACAATTTTGACGCCTGCGCCCACAATAACCAGCGCAACAAAAATAAGGACAGGAACAACGATAAGCATAAAAACCTCCTGTTTTGCATGCTGTGACGAGAGATGTGTGTGTTTATTGCTCGTAAGTATAGGTAAAGTCAGAGATGAAGCCATCACCCGCTTCGGCAATGGCTTTGGATAATCCCTGGTAGTACTTCTCCAGCCCCAGCGCTTCAATACGCTGGATCTGTTCGCGGATAGGGGCGCAGAACAGAACGGCATTCCCCGCTTCTACGCGTTTGTTATTCGGTGGAAGGTCGCCCGCGATGGCTTTGAACCACGTTCTGATGCCTTGTTTTAAATTATGCGGCGCTTTTGTCAGGTTATCCATGCCCGTCAGGACCTGCAGGGTAGGGAACTCATCGGCCAGCACGGCGGTTTTCATGCGTGCAAAGAACTGGCTGAACAATTCAAACGATCCCAGATCGGTCACGCGCGGTTTGGTGGTTTTACCGTTCTTATTGCCGATTTTACCTGCGGCTGACGCTGAGGCCGGAACCGCATTCACCTTTTCAAGCTCCAGCCCGAATAGCAAATTACAGTGCGCGCGGCGCTCTTTCAGCGGATAGGACATCAGCACGTCAATGAATCGGGTGGCTTTCACATCCGCAAGATCGTGGTTGATAAGCCACTGGGTACGAGAAAATTCAGCCGGAGAGACGAACCAGTCGGGTACCTCATTGAAGCGTTTTGATTTTCCCTTGCCGTCAAATTCCAGGAAGTGTGTCCCGTTGTCGAAGGCGAAATAGCAGTTTTTGAAACTGCCGATCGTGGTGTTCACGATGAGCGCCTTCTTAACAAAATCCACCACCTCTGCACCAATCACAAAACGCGTGAGTTCCGACGATTTGATGACTTCCATTAATGTTTCGACATCAGGAACACCAGGCTTCAGGGAAGGAAACTCATAAAAGATATGTGCCATGTCGCATACTTCCTGTAGTGATGGTGGTGACAAATAACAAACAAAAAGTTTAACACTTGCTTAAGCGTGAGGCTATTCGCTCTGTGCGGACGAAAGGATTATGCTACAGACGTTTCTTACAATAAGCGGTTAACGGAAGCGCAATGAACGACAACAAAAAACGATTAGAACTCAGGGATATCGGATTTCGTGTCGGGGAAAACATTATTCTTCAGCACGTCGGATTTAGCCTGTCGCCGGGCGAGTTTAAACTCATCACAGGCCCCTCAGGCTGCGGTAAAAGCACGCTGCTGAAGATGGTGGCCTCACTCCTCAGCCCGACGGAGGGAACCATTCTGTTTGAAGGAGAGGATATCGCGTCGCTTTCCCCGGAAAGTTATCGCCAGCAGGTCTCCTACTGCGTGCAAACCCCCGCGCTGTTTGGCGATACGGTTTATGACAACCTGATTTTCCCGTGGCAAATCCGCAATAAAACGCCGGAGCCGGAAAAATTTATCAGCGATCTGGCCCGCTTTGGCCTGGCGCAGGAGACGTTAACCAAATCCATCAATGCGCTGTCGGGGGGAGAAAAGCAGCGCGTCTCGCTGATGCGTAATCTGCAGTTTTTACCGAAGGTGCTGTTGCTGGACGAAATTACCAGCGCGCTCGATGACGCCAACAAACGCAACGTCAACGAGATTATTCATCGCTACGCCCGGGAGCAGAATATTGCCGTGCTGTGGGTGACGCACGACGCTAACGAAATTACCCATGCGGATGACGTGATTACGCTTCAGCCGCACGGCGGGAAAATGCAGGAGGCAAACCGTGGGTGAGCATAACATTACCAATGAATCGCTGGCGTTTTCGATGGTGCTGGTATTGATTGCGATTGTGGTCAGCTACCGGGAAAAGCTGGGGCTGGAAAAAGATATTGTGTGGAGTATCTGCCGCGCGGTGATTCAGCTCATCATCGTCGGCTATGTGCTGAAGTATATCTTCAACGTCAACCACGCGGTGCTGACGCTGCTGATGGTGCTTTTTATCTGTTTTAACGCGGCGTGGAATGCGAAAAAGCGCAGTAAATACATTGATAAGGCTTTTATCTCGTCGTTTATCGCCATTACCACCGGGACGGCGCTCACGCTGGCGGTGCTGGTGCTCTCCGGCTCGATTGCGTTTACGCCGATGCAGGTTATCCCCATCTCGGGGATGATTGCGGGGAACGCCATGGTGGCCGTTGGGCTGTGTTATAACAATCTCGGCCAGCGCTTCAGCAGTGAACAGCAGCAGCTGCAGGAGAAATTAAGCCTGGGGGCGACGCCTAAGGTGGCCTCGGCGCGACTGATTCGTGAGAGCATTCGCTCATCGCTGATCCCAACGGTAGATTCAGCCAAAACGGTGGGGCTGGTGAGCCTGCCGGGCATGATGTCGGGGCTGATTTTTGCCGGTATCGATCCGGTAAAAGCGATTAAGTATCAGATCATGGTGACGTTTATGCTGCTCTCCACGGCAAGCCTGTCAACCATCATTGCCTGCTACCTGACCTATCGGAAGTTCTACAACGCGCGCCACCAGCTGGTGGTGACGCAGTTGAAAAAGACGGGATAACATCGGCTTTTGTAGGCCCGGTAAGGCGAAGCCGCCACCGGGCATTTTTTTGTTAGTAGAGCAACGCGTACAGCTGGCGACGATACTTCGACGCCAGCGCGTCTCCGGTGCCCAGCGCGGCCAGGATCTCCTGGAACATCTTACGCGCCTGACCGTCTGCGGCGGCCAGATCTTTTTGCAGATGGCTAAACAGCAGCTCAAGCGCTTCTTCGTTGCGTCCCACCTGGTGCAGCTGCAGCGCCAGCTGGCTTGCCAGCGCGGCGTCGGCCGGGTTGTCGGCGACCTGCTGCTGCAGCTGCTGAATTTCCGGGGTGTCCGCGGCCTGTTTCAGCAGCTCAATTTGTGCGACCAGCCCCTGATAGCGGGTGTCCTGATCCTGCAGCGGAACCGTTTTGAGTACGGCCTCCGCGTCTTCTGAGCGGTGCAGGGCGATCTGCGTTTCCGCCAGCAGCAGGCCAATCTGGCTGTTCTGATTCGACAGCTGCCACGCGTCTTTGAGCAGCGGCAGCGCCTCGTCGTATTTGCCTTCCTGCATCAGCGCCATGCCTTCCTGCGCTTTCAGCTCTTCTTCGCGCGGCAGCACTTTATCCAGCAGGGCGCGGATAGCCTCCTCCGGCTGCGGCCCCTGGAAGCCGTCAACAGGCTGACCGTTCTGGAACAGATAGACCGTAGGAATGGCGCGCAGGCCAAACTGGGACGCCACCATCGGCTCGGCGTCGCAGTCCAGCTTAGCGAGAATGAACTGACCGTTGTACTGGGCGGCAAGGCTTTCCAGCACCGGCGTCAGCTGCAGGCAGTGTTGGCTGCGTTCAGACCAGAAGTAGAACAGCACCGGTTTGGTCATCGACTGTTCAAGGGTCTGTTGCAGGTTAGCTTCTGTAATATTGACGATATTCTGTACGGACATGCGGCTTTCTCTTTTGTCGGTTTGTTCTTTACATGGGGATGCGCGTCGTCGCTTCAACTCAGCCGTGTAAAATTTTGTCCATCATCCGGCCCGGCAGCAGGCGTTTTAACCAGCCTACGGCGTGAGTGACCAGCGTCACCGGATAGCGCATTTTGGGATGTTCGCTCTCAAAAGCATGGCGCACTTTGGCCACAACCGCTTCTGGCCCGAGGGTAAAACGTGCGGCAATGCCGGGGTTCTCGACCGGTTTATCCGCCTGCGTCTGGTTCACGTTTTCGGTAAAGCGGGTGCGGATCGGGCCGGGTTCAATCAGGCTGACCTTAATGCCGCTGTGGCATAGCTCCATGCGCAGGGCGTCGGACCAGGCCTCCAGCGCATATTTGCTGGCGGCGTAGGCGCCGCGGCCCGGGGTGGAAATCAGCCCCATCACTGACGATGTCATCACGATGCGCCCTTCACCGTGGGGCAGCATCGCGGGGAGCAGACGCATGGTGAGCTGATGCACGCCGAAGAAATTGGTCGAAAACTGTTTCTCCAGCGTTTCGCGGGAGAGCGTGTCCAGCGGGCCATACACGCCGTAGCCGGCATTGTTAAAGAGCCCGTAGAGACGATTGTCGGTCAGCGCGATCACTTCATCGGCGGCGCGTTCAACGCTCTCCGGCGAGTCCATATCCAGCAGTACGCCGGTAAAGCCCAGCCCGTTCATGCGTTCGACATCGCCGGGTTTACGACAGGCCGCCAGGACCCGAAACCCCTGGCGCTTCAGTTCGAGCGCGCTTTCCAGACCGATTCCACTGGAACATCCTGTAATTAAGACCGATTTTTGCATAACTTTACCTGTCAGGATCTCCGCTTAATCAGGAGTCATGTTTAACTAAAGGAGCCAGCCGCGTTGCCATCCAGTCGGCAATAAACGGCTGCGCATCGCGATTGGGGTGGATCCCGTCGTCTTGCATCCACTGGGGTTTGAGATAGACCTCTTCCATGAAAAATGGCAGCAGCGGAATATCAAACTCTTTGGCAAGCTTAGGGTAGATCGCGCTAAAGGCCTCATTATACCGACGACCGTAGTTGGCGGGCAGGCGAATTTGCATCAGCAGCGGTTGAGCGTTTGCCGCCTTGATGTCCTGCAAAATGGTGCGCAGCGTTTGCTCGGTTTGCTGAGGCTGGAAACCGCGCAGTCCATCATTACCGCCAAGCTCCACCAGCACCCAGCGCGGCTGGTGCTGTTTGAGCAGCGCAGGCAGGCGCGACAGGCCCTGCTGCGAGGTATCACCGCTGATGCTGGCGTTGATTACAGCGGTTTTGCTCTGCCATTTGTCATTGAGCAGGGCGGGCCAGGCCGCGCTGGCCGCCATGCGATAGCCTGCGCTCAGGCTGTCGCCGAGAACCAGTAACGTGTCCGCTGCCGCCGCGCGGAAGGTCATCAGAATCAAAAACAGGAAGGGCAAATGCCAGCGGAAAACAGTGTTGAAGTTCATCATCTTAAGAAGTCCGTCGGTCAGGGGGAACACGAGCTTTCCATCCTTACTGGAGTTGAACTCGTTGTCAAACGCGCTGAAACCATCGCGCTGATTGGCGAATCCGGTTCCGGCAAGTCCACGCTGCTGGCGATTTTAGCCGGTCTGGACGACGGCAGCAGCGGCGAGGTCCACCTTGTCGGGCAGCCGCTGCACCAGCTTGATGAAGAGGCGCGGGCCGCGCTGCGCGCGCGTCACGTTGGTTTTGTCTTCCAGTCCTTCATGCTGATCCCGACCCTGAACGCGCTGGAAAACGTCGAACTCCCGGCGCTGTTGCGCGGTGAAAACAGCCGTGAAAGCCGCACGCATGCGAAGGCGCTGCTGGAACAGCTCGGTCTGGGGAAACGTCTCGACCATCTTCCCGCGCAGCTTTCCGGCGGCGAGCAGCAGCGCGTGGCGCTGGCGCGGGCGTTCAACGGCCGTCCCGAAGTCCTGTTTGCCGATGAGCCCACCGGTAACCTTGACCGTAAAACCGGCGATCGGATTGCCGACCTGCTGTTTTCGCTTAACCGCGAGCACGGCACCACGCTGATCCTCGTGACCCACGATCCTCAGCTCGCCGCCCGCTGCGACCGTCGCCTGCGGCTGGTCAACGGTATTCTTCAGGAGGAGGCATGATTACCCGCTGGTTCTGGCGCGAGTGGCGTTCCCCCTCGCTGCTGATTGTCTGGCTGGCGCTCAGCCTGGCGGTGGCCTGCGTGCTGGCGCTCGGCAGCGTCAGCGACCGCATGGAAAAAGGGCTCAGCCAGCAGAGCCGGGAGTTTATGGCGGGGGACAGGACGCTGCAAAGCTCCCGCCCGGTACCGTCGGGCTGGATTGACGAAGCGCGCAAAGAAGGGCTGAAGCTGGGGGAGCAGATAACCTTCCAGACCATGACCTTTGCGGGCGACACGCCGCAGCTTGCCAGCGTGAAGGCCGTGGATGACATCTACCCGATGTACGGTGACTTACAAACCAGCCCGCCGGGGTTAAAGCCGACGCCTGGTACAGTGCTGCTGGCATCACGTCTGATGGCGCTTCTGAACCTTAAACCCGGCGACAGTATCGACGTCGGTGACGCCACGCTGAAAATCGTCGGGGAAGTGGTGCAGGAGCCCGACTCCGGCTTTAACCCGTTCCAGCTTGCGCCGCGCCTGCTGATGAACACCGCGGACGTAGCAGCAACCCATGCGGTACAGCCGGGCAGCCGCGTCACCTGGCGCTACAAGTTTGGCGGCACGCCTGCGCAGCTTGATGCGTATGAAAAATGGCTTCTGCCGCAGCTAAAACCGGAACACCGCTGGTACGGGCTGGAGCAGGATGAAGGGGCACTCGGTAAATCTCTCGAGCGTTCTCAGCAGTTCCTGCTGCTGTCGGCATTGTTGACCCTGCTGCTGGCGGTGGCGGCGGTGGCCGTGGCGATGGGGCACTACTGCCGCAGCCGTTACGACCTGGTGGCGATCCTCAAAACCCTGGGGGCGGGCAGGGCGCAGCTGCGCAAGCTGATCGTCGGCCAGTGGCTGATGCTGCTGGTCCTCTCCGCGATTACTGGCGGAATAATCGGGCTGCTGTTTGAAAAACTGCTGATGGTGATGCTCAAACCTGTGCTCCCGGCCGCATTGCCGCCGGCCAGCCTCTGGCCGTGGCTGTGGGCAATCGGCGCGATGACGGTGATTTCGGTGCTGGTGGGGCTACGACCCTACCGTCTGCTGCTCGCAACGCAGCCGCTGCGCGTGCTCCGCAACGATGTAGTGGCGAACGTCTGGCCGCTGAAGTTCTACCTTCCGGTGATTATTGCGGTGGCGGTGGGGCTTCTGGCGTGGCTGATGGGGGGCAGCACGCTGCTGTGGGCGGTACTGGCCGGGGCGGTGGTGCTGGCGCTGCTGTGCGGTGTGCTGGGCTGGATACTGCTCAACGTCCTGAAGAGGCTGACGGTAAAATCCCTGCCCGTGCGTCTGGCGGTCAACCGCCTGCTGCATCAGCCGTGGTCAACGCTCAGCCAGCTGTCGGCTTTCTCGCTGTCGTTTATGCTGCTGGCGCTGCTTTTAGTGCTGCGCGGCGATCTGCTCGATCGCTGGCAGCAGCAGCTTCCCCCGGAAAGCCCGAACTATTTCCTGATCAATATCGCGCCTGAGCAGGTCACGCCGCTGAAGGGCTTCCTGTCGGAGCATCACATTATCCCTGAGTCGTTCTATCCCATCGTTCGCGCGCGTCTGACGCAGATCAACGGTCAGCCAACGGAGGGGAACAAGGACGAGTCGCTGAACCGCGAGCTGAACCTGACCTGGCAGGAGAAACGCCCTGACCACAACCCGATAACCGCCGGCACCTGGCCGCCAAAAGCGGGGGAAGTGTCGATGGAGGAGGGGCTAGCGACGCGCCTGAACGTGAAGCTCGGGGACAGCGTGACCTTTACCGGCGATACCCAG
This sequence comes from Enterobacter asburiae, assembly GCF_024599655.1. Lineage (NCBI taxonomy): Bacteria > Pseudomonadati > Pseudomonadota > Gammaproteobacteria > Enterobacterales > Enterobacteriaceae > Enterobacter > Enterobacter asburiae. The sequence continues at coordinate 3,757,478 of NZ_CP102247.1, read as the reverse complement.
GATTTCACCGCGAAAGTCACCAGCCTGCGTAAAGTGGACTGGGAAAGCCTGCGGCCAAACTTCTTCTTTATCTTCCCGCCGGGTGCGCTGGACGGGCAGCCGCAGAGCTGGCTGACCAGCTTCCGCTGGGAAAACGGAAACGGTATGCTGACCCAGCTAAACCGGGAGTTTCCAACGGTTAGCCTGCTGGATATTGGGGCGATCCTGAAGCAGGTGGGGCAGGTGCTGGAGCAGGTGAGCCGCGCGCTGGAGGTGATGGTGGTGCTGGTGACGATCTGCGGCGTGCTGTTGCTGCTGGCCCAGGTGCAGGTGGGCATGCGCCAGCGCCATCAGGAGCTGGTGGTCTACCGTACGCTGGGGGCCGGAAAGCGGCTGCTGCGGATGACGCTCTGGAGCGAGTTTGCGCTGCTGGGGCTGGTGGCGGGTCTGGTGGCGGCCATTGGCGCAGAGACGGCGCTGGCAGTGCTGCAGACAAAGGTCTTTGACTTCCCGTGGGAGCCTGACTGGCGCCTCTGGTTGATCCTGCCTCTCTGTGGCGCGGTGCTGCTTTCTCTCTGCGGAGGCTGGCTCGGCACGCGGCTGTTAAAGGGTAAAGCCCTGTTCCGTCAGTTTGCGAGTTGATTTAGTACAGTGATAGTTGCGCGCCGGGTTTTAATGCCGGTGCGCAGTGTTTAAATAGCACAAAGTGATAATACCCACTCATTTAGTAGCACAAAACATTAAAAACCCGACCACACAGCCCGATTATTTCCAGTTAATATTCACCCGCTAAATATTTAGCAGCGTGTCTATTAAGGAAAAATAATGACTATAAAAAAATCAGCGCTGGCGGCAACGATCGGCGCGGCAGTGGCATTGACTACCTTCGCTTCTCAGGCGGAAATCACCGTTCTTAAGCAGGATCCTCAGGCGGGTAACCCGCTGAGCCGCCTGAACTTCACCGTTGGCGGCAGTATTCGTCCTCAATTCCAGAACATGACCGGCGACGACGGTAAAAACAGCTACAAGCGTAACGGCTTTGACGGCGGCACCCGTTTCCGTTTCGCGGCTGATTACTACCTGTTTGATGACATCAGCTGGATCAGCTACTACGAGCTGGGTGTCAATATTCCTGCGCAGTTTAACTGGGATCACCACTACGCCGACGGCGCACACGACACCACGCGTCGTATGCTCTACACCGGTTTGAAGAGCGATACCTGGGGTACGCTGACCTTCGGTCAACAGAACAGCGTTTACTATGATGTGGTGGGCGCGAAAACCGATATCTGGGACTACGACATGATTGGTCAGGCTCCGGGTAACGGGATCAACGGCGATTACGACGGTTCTTACCGTTCACGCCAGATGCTGAAATATAAGAAAACCGTGGGCGATGCTGACATCTACGCATCTTACCTGTTTGAAGACAGCGAATACCTGCCGGGCAACGGCCTGCGCTACAAGCGTAAAGGCGGCGGTTCACTGGGTCTGGATTACCACCTGACCACCGATCTGACCTGGGGCGCAGCGTGGAACTACACCCGTGCGGACATGCGTAACCCGGACAACGGCGACAGCAAAACCTATGACCAGAACATTCTCGGTACCGCGCTGAGCTGGACCCCGGACAACTGGACCTTCTCCGCAGGCGGCGGCTGGTACCAGAACTTCCTGACCACCAAAAAAGTGTCGGTTAACGACTACTTCGCTGGTGATGCATGGGGTATTGAATACTTTGCGGGCTATAAGTTCCCAATCGGTCAGTATGCGGTTAAATCCATCCAGCCTTACTTCATGGGCGACCGCATTGAGTACGTGAACGGCCGTAACTACCAGCGCATCGACAACGGCGTGGGTATCAGCTTCCAGCTGGATTACGGTTTCCGCGTGGATTACGAACACGTGTTCACTTCCAGCACCGACAACCTGGGCGACATGAACCTGGTGCGTCTGCGTTACGACTTCTAAGCCGTCTGTTCCCCGGTGGCGCTGCGCTTACCGGGGCTACAAAAGCACGCGTAGGCCGGGTAAGGCGCAGCCGCCACCCGGCTTTTTTTCAGCGATCAAGCCACTCGGCAATGTCTGCGAACGTTCCGCGATACACAATCTTCTCCGCCTTTTTCTCCAGCTGATAGCCGTACATCGGGTCGTAATAGTCCTTCAGCAGCGGTGCAAGCCAGCTAAAGTGCGCGTCAGTGCTGCCAGAGCGTTGCTGTTCCAGCAGCGCGGAATCTAACAGCGCGGTGAATTCTGCATATCGCTGCAGCCCCAGACGGCGGCGAATGGCGAACAGGCCGTGATGCAGGTACTTGCTGTACTCTTTCCAGCCCGCTTCCTCGCCGTAGGCAGCAGAAAAGTCCGCCCACATATGGTCGAAATACTCTTCGCGCAGGCGCTCAAGGCGGACGTCAAACGGGTCTTCGACGACAACGATAGGGGCTTCAACCATGCGGTCGCGCAGGCACTCCGGCAGGTGGTTGGAGCCAATCATCCGGCCCTCGTCTTCCAGCACCCAGCGCGCGGCGTCTTTTTTCAATAGCTCAACCGCAAGGTGATTTTCAAAGCTGGCCTGGGAAAGCTGCGGCGTCAGCGTGCGGCCAAACGACGAACCGCGGTGGTGCGCCAGCCCTTCCAGATCGATACCCTGCGCGTGCTGCTTCACCAGCAGCGTTTTACCGTTCCCGGTACAGCCGCCGATAAGCACCATCGGCTTTTTCGACTGCTCAATCGTCACCTGAATCGCCGTCTGACGCAGGGCCTTATAGCCGCCGCGGATCAGCGGGTAGTCGATGCCCGCCTCTTTCAGCCAGGCCTGCGAGATATGCGAGCGCTGGCCGCCGCGCGCGCAGCAAAGATAGCCCTCCGGGTGCGCAAGGCTCGCTTCGCGCCAGGCGTTGAGGCGTGCCTCACGCGTCTCGCCGCTCACCAGTCTGTGGCCGAGCGCCAGCGCCGCGTCGGGCCCCTGGCGTTTATAGCAGGTACCAATAGCGGCACGTTCGTCGTCGTTCATTAAGGGCAGGTTAACAGCCGCAGGCATCGCGCCCTGGGCAAATTCGATCGGCGCGCGAACGTCGATTAAAGGGGTATCAGACGCGAGGATCGCGCGATAGTCCGTTCCATCGTTCATGGTTATTCCAGAAGAAAACTCAGCAGCAATGGGCGGGGATTGTACGCCGGGGAAGGGGAAGGTCAACTCCCCGGCGCAGATGTCTTACTTGAGCTTTGACTGTGCCCAGACAATACCGCTCGCGTATTCCGGCGGCAGGAGAGGGATTATGGCTTCCAGGGTGGCGCTCAGGCGATCGGTATCACTGTCGTTCAGGTTCAGGTGACCGACTTTACGACCCGCGCGAACCTCTTTGTCATACCAGTGCAGATGCACCAGCGGCAGCTTCAGCCAGTCGTAGTTCAGATCGGTACCGATCAGGTTGATCATCACCGACGGGCTGTCCACCACCGGCTGCGGCAGCGGCAGGTCGGTGATCGCGCGCAGATGCAGCTCGAACTGGCTGATGGACGCGCCGTTTTGCGTCCAGTGGCCGCTGTTGTGCACGCGCGGCGCAAGTTCGTTGATCAGCAGGCCGGACGGGGTGATAAAGCACTCCATCGCCATGACGCCCACATAGCCCAGTTCATGCATGATGGCAGAGAGCATCTCTTCCGCCTGCGCCTGCTGGTCAGCATTGGCGTGCGGGAAGGCGACGCTGGTGCGCAGAATGCCGTCCTGGTGCAGGTTATGCGTCAGCGGATAAAAGACGGTATGCCCGTCGTGCCCGCGCGCGCCAACCAGCGATACTTCACCGCTAAAGTTGATGCCCTGCTCAACGATGCACTCGCCGTAGCAGTCGTCCGGCAGCTCGGCGGTATCGTTCGCGCGCAGACGCCACTGGCCGCGGCCGTCGTAACCGCCCACGCGGCGCTTCACGATTGCCAGCTCGCCCAGCATCGCGAACACATCACTCCACTCGCTTTTATCGGACAGGAGCTGCCACGGCGCGGTCGGCAGACCGAGCTTGTCGAACAGCTGCTTTTGCGTCAGACGGTCGGCGATGATCGGGAACACGTCGCGGTTAACGAAGGCGTTATGACGCGCCAGCTCGCGGGTCAGCGCGGTTTCCGGCCAGCGTTCGATCTCGGCGGTGATCACGCTCTGGTGGAACGGTACGGCTTCAGGTTCAGCATCCAGCCCGACGGGCCAGACGGCAATACCCAGCGGCTCACCGGCCTGACGCAGCATGCGGCCTAGCTGGCCGTTACCGAGGACGCAAACCTGCTTCATGCCGCACCCCGCGGGTCCGGATTGTCCAGCACTTCGTCGGTCTGGGCTTTACGCCAGTCCGCCAGGCGCTGGTGCAATGCTTTATCGTGCGTCGCAAGAATTTGCGCCGCCAGCAGGGCTGCGTTTGCCGCACCCGCTTTACCAATCGCCAGCGTGCCGACAGGAATACCGCGCGGCATCTGGACGATGGAGTAGAGGCTATCCACACCGCTTAACGCGGCGCTTTGTACCGGGACGCCCAGAACCGGCACCAGGGTTTTGGCGGCAATCATGCCCGGCAGATGTGCTGCGCCCCCCGCGCCGGCAACGATCACCTCATAACCGTTCTCTTCGGCGCTTTCGGCGAAGCTGAACAGTTTGTCCGGTGTACGGTGCGCGGAGACCACTTCAACGTGGTGCGGAACATTCAGGATTTCAAAGATTTCGGCGGCGAACTGCATGGTAGCCCAGTCGCTTTTGGACCCCATCACGATGGCGACACGCGCCGGATTATTGCGGGAAGACATGCGTCTTAAAACTCCTGTGGTGCGAAACACACTGCTTTCGAGGGCACAGAGAATAGCATGTAATACGGGCAAGGAAAACGGTTGCGTGGCTGAGAAATAAGCGAAACGACGAGAAAAGGTTAAAACGGAAACGCGATCAGTTCGACACCTTCTGGGGTGACTTTGACCATCGATCCCTCAGTGTGCCAGGCACCCAATACCACGCGATGGGCGGGCTCACCGTTGGCCACCAGCGTATGGACATCGGGACGATGGGTATGACCGTGGATCAACCACTGGACGCCATGCTTCTCCATCACGCTCACCACGGCCTGCGGGTTCACGTCCATGATGGTCATGGATTTGCTGCTGTTGGCGGCTTTACTGCCCGCGCGCATTCTGGCGGCGATGCGGTTGCGGATAAACAGCGGCAGTGCAAGGAACGCCTTTTGGATCCACGGGGTGTGGACTTTGGCGCGAAACGCCAGGTAGCCGGTATCGTCGGTGCAGAGCGTGTCGCCGTGCATGATCAGGACCTTGCGGCCATAGAGGTCGAGCACCTGCTCTTCCGGCAGCAGCGTCATGCCGCTTTCGCGGGCGTAGCGCTTGCCGATCAGGAAATCACGGTTGCCGTGAATGAAGTAGCAGGGGACGCCGGCATCGACCAGCGCGTGAATGGCGGCGGCCATTTCACGGTGCAGCGGATTAGGGTCGTCGTCGCCAATCCAGGCTTCAAAGAGGTCGCCCAGGATGTACAGCGCATCGGCGCTTTTCGCTTCACCGCGTAAAAAACGCAGAAAACCGGCGGTTATCGCCGGTTCTTCTGTTTGCAGATGCAGATCCGCAATAAAGAGTGTCGCCACCAATTACTCGCTGACGGTCACGCTTGTAATCACAACGTCTTCTTTAGGAACGTCCTGGTGCATACCGCTGCGGCCAGTAGAGACGGCTTTGATCTTGTCAACCACGTCCATACCTTCAACCACTTCTGCGAATACGCAGTAGCCCCAACCCTGCAGGCTTTCACCGGAGAAGTTCAGGAAGTCATTGTCAGCCACGTTGATGAAGAACTGCGCGGTTGCAGAGTGAGGTGCCTGAGTACGCGCCATCGCCAGCGTGCCGCGGGTGTTTTTCAGGCCGTTGTTCGCTTCGTTTTTGATCGCTTCTTTGGTGGCTTTCTGGTTCATGCCAGGTTCGAAACCGCCGCCCTGGATCATAAAACCGTTGATCACGCGGTGGAAAATGGTGTTGTTGTAGAAACCTTCGCGGCAGTAGTCCAGGAAGTTTTTAACTGTTTCAGGCGCTTTGTCATCAAAGGTTTTGATTACGATATCGCCATGATTAGTGTGGAAAGTAACCATTTTTGCATCCTGTTCCGTTATTGTGGTACGTCGACCCGCGTTCGGGTCATCTATAGGGGCTTGTTATAGCATAACCACAGGATGCGATCACCTTGCATTGTGTGCTGCTTCGGGTTTGAATTACGGGTAGAATAGCCGGTTTTCAACCACACACGTGTTTACATGGAATCTTCGATGTTAAAAATCTTTAATACAATGACGCGCCAAAAAGAGGAATTTAAACCTATCCATGCCGGGGAAGTCGGCATGTACGTGTGTGGTATTACGGTTTACGATCTCTGTCACATTGGCCATGGCCGTACCTTTGTCGCTTTTGACGTGGTGTCCCGCTACCTGCGTTTTCTGGGCTATACCCTGAAATACGTGCGTAATATCACCGACATCGACGACAAAATCATCAAGCGCGCTAATGAGAACGGCGAAAGCTTCGTTGCGCTGGTCGATCGCATGATCGTCGAAATGCACAAAGATTTCGACGCCCTGAATATTCAGCGCCCGGACAGCGAGCCGCGCGCGACCCACCATATTCACGAAATCATCGAGATCACCGAAAAGCTGATCGCACGCGGTCACGCCTACGTTGCCGACAACGGTGACGTGATGTTCTCGGTGCCGACGGACCCAACCTACGGTTCGCTTTCCCGTCAGGATCTGGACCAGCTCCAGGCCGGCGCGCGCGTTGACGTGGTTGACGTGAAGCGTAACCCGATGGACTTCGTGCTGTGGAAAATGTCCAAAGAGGGCGAACCAAGCTGGCCATCCCCGTGGGGCGAAGGCCGCCCGGGTTGGCACATTGAATGTTCCGCGATGAACTGCAAGCAGCTTGGCCAGCACTTCGACATTCACGGCGGCGGTTCGGACCTGATGTTCCCGCACCACGAAAACGAAATCGCGCAGTCCACCTGCGCCCACGGCGGCGAGTACGTTAACTACTGGATGCACTCCGGGATGGTAATGGTTGACCGCGAGAAGATGTCTAAATCGCTGGGTAACTTCTTCACCGTGCGCGACGTGCTGAAGTATTACGACGCGGAAACCGTGCGCTACTTCCTGATGTCCGGCCACTATCGCAGCCAGCTGAACTACAGCGAAGAGAACCTGAAACAGGCGCGCTCGGCGTTGGAGCGTCTGTACACCGCGCTGCGCGGGACCGACAGGTCTGTTCCTGCTGCGGGCGGCGAAGCGTTCGAAGCACGCTTTGTTGAGGTTATGAACGACGACTTCAACACCCCGGAAGCCTACTCCGTGCTGTTCGACATGGCGCGCGAAGTGAACCGCCTGAAGTCAGAAGATATGGCCGCGGCGAATGCGCTGGCGTCCCATCTGCGTAAGATCTCCTCCGTGCTTGGCCTGCTGGAGCAGGAGCCGGACGTGTTCCTGCAGAGTGGTGCGCAGGCGGACGACGGTGAAGTGGCGGAAATTGAAGCGTTGATCAACGCGCGTCTGGAAGCGCGTCAGGCGAAAGACTGGGCGGCAGCAGATGCGGCGCGTAACCGTCTGACCGAGATGGGCATCATTCTGGAAGATGGCCCACAGGGAACGACCTGGCGCCGTAAGTAAGTCCAGTGCGCGCTGATGCCCTCACCCCAGCCCTCTCCCACAGGGCTGAGGGATCCCCAGTAATATGGTCATGCCACCATGACCATATTACTGTACTCTTTTCCCAGCTTTTTCATCTCGTTACCTATATTTAGCCGTCTCACTTTTCCAGGCTCATGCCGGATGACTTCTTCTGCCAGACTCAGGTATGACAGCACCCGCCTGTGCCTGATGCTGCTTGCCTGATAGTGCCAGTGTAAACACTGTCTTTCTGCCCTGTAACCTGCCAGCCACATCACCAGACTTGCCATTGCCGCGACCATATTCAGCACTTCCAGCCGCCCTTTTCCCTGACTCCGGCTCAGCCTCAGACCGAACCCGAAGCGGGGACTTTTGTCGTCCCGGAAGTTCTGTTCTATCTGCATTCGGCGGCTGTACAGCGCCATTATCTGGTGTGGCTCCAGTCCCTCTGCATTACTGAACAGCAGCCAGGGCTCACGGGCGCTGCTGCGGTGTTCCCGCTGTGTTTTTGGCATTCCTCCCTTTCCGTGACGCCCTGCTTCCGGGCGCCTGTGCAGATAAAACCGGCCGTAACAGGGCGTTCGTGGTTTACGGGACAGGACACCGTAACCCACGCAGACCGGTTGTCCGGTAGCCTCAAGCTCACTGATTTTCATCCACTTTTTCTCATCCTCCAGCCGGAAGCTGATACAGCCCCTGACCCTGCCGGTGAAGCGCCAGCCCAGCAGGCTCACATGCCGGAACCAGTCTGTCCGGAAGCCTGCATCCGTAATGATGGTGACGGCTTTATCTTTCGGGATGGCATCATGCAGGCGGTCAAGGAAGCGGCACTGGACATCACTGTTCTGTGCCAGCTCTGCGGGAACAACCTCACTCATAAGCGGAAGTGAACGCCCATTACAGACCAGGCTTGCCCGCAGAAGATGCCAGTTCCTGTCATGCCAGCCTGTCCAGTCGACAGCAATCATGCAGAAGGGCATCAGGGAGGTGATGGTATGTGTGAGCAGGTGCTGAATACGGGGAATATCACGGTGAAGGGCGGTATTACCCAGGGCACGGTCGACACGTTTAATTTTATTTTTGACGTGCGCCCTGCCGGGAAGGGTACGTCCAAGGCTGGTCAGGGTCAGGTTGGCCCCGTGCGTGAGGGCGACGGCCATGGAAACAAGGACATTGACCCGGAAGCTGTGAATGTCAGGTAAAGACGCGGAGAAAAATTTCTGGCAGACTGTCTGTAAAGGCACGATGAGGTCTCTTCTGATTTGTTAGCGCAACCAGTAGATCACACTTCATCGTGCTTTTCATTTTTCTGGGGAACCCTCAGCCCACAGGGAGAGGGTGCAAACACTAAAAACGGCAACTTGAGTTGCCGTTTTGCTTTTACCTCCGCCTCCACCACAGCAACCCCATCAGCACTGCCCCCGGCAGCCACACCCACAGCAGTTCTGACACGATCACCTGATGCCCGTACGGCGTGGTATAGCGCGACAGCGCAAACGGCGCGACCTTAATGACCTGCCACGGCGCAAAGAAGCGTTCATCTGACCATGGCCACAGCCAGCCGACGCCTTTCCCGCCCGTAGTAATCGAATCCAGCAGGCTGTGCGACAGCAATGACACCGTTAAAAACAGCCAGCACCGCGTCAGGCTGGCCCGGAACCATCGTCGGCCGATCAGCACACACAGTATCGGCACCACAAAGGCGAACAGCAGGGAGTGGGTAAAGCCGCGATGGCCGAAAACATTGCCGTACGCGACGCCGAATTTAAACGCCAGCACGTCGGCATCCGGCAGCATGGCGAGGACAATTCCGGCAAACAGCAGGCGGGGAGGAATCACTTTGGTTCCCAGGCCTAAGCCCAGACAAAGCGGAACGGCAGCGTGGGTAATAACGGTAGGCATTACGATTATCCATGGTAAATCATGGAAATATAGCAGCGAATTCGCTTTTACAAACCTGTGCTAAATTCTGATTTTACGCCGATTCGCGCGCGATAAGCTGCCCGGAGAGGGTAATGCGCTGGGTTTGCAGATCAGGCTCTTTCAGCTTGCGGATAATCAGCCCCGCCGCCTGGCGCCCGGTTTCGTCACTGGCCGAGGAGACGTAGGTGAATGAAGGTGACGTGAGGTTAACGTGCAGCATATCTTCAAAACCGATCAGCGCCACCTGCTGAGTTAAAAACACATCTTTCCCTACGGTGCGACCCACCTGATGAATGCCGGAAATTGAACCGATCATGGCATCCGGCGAATGGCAGAGCAGGGCAGTGATGGCGTTATTTTTTTCCAGCAGCTGGCGAGTCGCCATCGCGGCGGCCTGCGTGTCGTCGCTGCAGGCCGGTGAATAGTCATCGCGCCAGACCAGTCCGTTCTGTGTCATGGCGCTGCGAAAACCGAGCAGGCGCTGCTCGCGGATAAGGCAGCCCTCGCGTCCACCAATATAGGCGATCGTGCGGTGTCCACGCTCGATAAGATAGCGCGCGGCCAGGTTCGCCGCCTGGCGGTTGTCGCGCATCACCAGATTGCATTTTTCATCGAGCAGAGACTGCGAGACCACTACCAGCGGCAGCGGACACTGGCGGATCTGCTCCGGCAGAGCAGAGGTACGGGTGTCAGACGCGAGATAAATAACGCCCGCGACACCCTGCTGCTTAAACGACAGCAGGGTACGTTCCAGATGTTCCCGATCGTTCAGCGGCTGGCCGAGAAAAACCATATATCCCTGCTTCTCCAGCTCCTGAACGATGCTCGCCATCACCTTGATGGAAAAGCTGTCGCTGAAGTCGCGGAGGATCAGGCCAATCAGGTTGGAGGTGTTAGCGCGGAGGTTGGCAGCGGCGACGTTATGAACATAGCCCAGCGTATTGATGGCAGCGTTGACCTTCCCGATCGTTGCCTCTGAGATTTTCCCTTTCTGGCGCAAAACCAGCGAGACGGTTGAGACCGACACGCCCGCGTGCTTTGCGACATCAATAATGCTGACTTTCTTCAAAACCGCTCCCTGAAATTTGCCGATTATCAGCCAGATAAAACACGTCTCCCAGCGTACAGGAGACGTGTCGTTCAGGCATCTTATTATTTGCCGATCATGGTGGACATGGTCTGGGCGATAAACTGTGCTCTGGCACCGAAAATCACCTGAATCCCGTTGTCGCCGACGAAGACCACGCCGCGCGCGCCGAGCCCGTTTAGCCCGTCTCTGTCCACCGCATCGCTCTTCGCCACTTCCAGACGCAGGCGGGTGATGCAGGAGCCGACGGAATCAATGTTCTGCGCGCCGCCCAGCAGGCCGATGATTTCGGTTGCAAGTTCGGAATCGGATTTGTCATTCGCACTGGCGGTCACTTCCGTACGGCCCGGCGTCTTCACGTCGAAGCGACGGATCACAAAGCGGAAGGTAAAGTAGTAAATCAGCGCCATTGGGATACCGATGATAATGGCATTCAGGAAGTTGGTCTGGTAGCCGTTAAAGGACGGCAGGATCCCGAACGACAGGTAGTCGATAAAGCCCGCCGAGAACGACTTGGCGATATGCGCATGCAGCAGATACATGGTCATGTAGGCCAGACCCGCCATGATGGCGTTAAAGACGTACAGGATTGGCGCCACGAAGATAAAGGTAAACTCAACCGGTTCGGTGATCCCCGTCAGGAAGCAGGTCAGCGCCGCAGAGAACAGAATACCGGCCGCGATTTTCTTATTCTTCGTATGCGCTTCGTGGTACATCGCCAGGCACGCCGCAGGCAGTGCGAACAGCATCAGCGGGAATTCACCCTGCATGAACTTACCGGCGTTCTGGTAGGTATCGCTGCTGAAGGATTTCACCCCTTCTTCCAGCATCTTGAACCAGATGGTCTGGTCGCCGTGGATCACCTGGCCTGCCTGGGTGGTGTAATCCCCGAACGAATACCAGAAGGACGGATACCAGATGTGGTGCAGGCCGAGCGGGATCAGCGCGCGCTCCACCAGACCGAAGATAAAGGTCGACGCCGCCTGATTATCGCCGTTAACCACCACGGAGAGCGCGTCGATACCGGCCTGGATATGCTGCCACACGTACGGCAGCAGCAGCCCCATCAGGAACGAGAGGAACGCCGTTGCAATGGCCACGAAGCGCTTACCGGAGAAGAAGCCCAGGAACTCCGGCAGCTGCATGGTGTGGAAGCGGTTATAGCACCAGGCCGCGAGAATACCGCAGATCAGGCCGCCGAAGACGCCCATCTGCAGCGTCGGGATACCGACCACCATGGCGTATTTCCCGCCCTGGGAGGCCATTTCCGGCGTGATGCTTAGCACGGTGCTGATGGTGATATTGGTGACAAACACCGAGACCGCCGCAGACAGCGCCGCAATACCGGATTCAGACGCCAGACCCACGGCGGAGCCAATGGCAAACAGCATCGGCAGGTTATCAAAGATAACCCCGCCCGCGTTCATCATCAGCGGCAGATGGAACTTATCGCCGAAGGCCAGCAGCAGGCCCGCAGCGGGAAGCAGTGAAATTGGCAGCATTAAGGCGCGACCAATCATCGATAACTTTGACAGCGATTTAACAAACCCTGATATCAGACCCATGCTGATTTCCCCCGAGTAGCGCTTTTTTTGGCGCTGTTATTGTAAGTAGAACGTTTTAGTAGAACGTTCTACTTATCGTGGGCAAAGAGTGAAAAACGCGCAACTGAATTTTCACGTTTCAACAGATGAAATAGTGATTATTTGAAGTGGATCGATAAATAACCGCGATGGGTGTGAGGGGATTGTGAGAGAAATTGCCGGGTGGCGGCTTCGCCTTACCCGGCCTACAAACGGAGACAGTACGTAGGCCCGGTAAGCGCAGCGCCACCGGGCATCAGACGGCTCAGGCCGTAACGGTTACGCTCTGTCCTTCAAAGCTCACAGTCTGCCCCGCGACAATCTTGCAGCGCTTGCGCGTTTCTACTACGCCGTCGACTTTCACCAGCCCGTCGGCGATAACGATTTTCGCCTGCGCGCCGCTTTCGCTCCAGCCTTCCAGCTTCAGCAGATCGCACAGCTCAACGTGCGGGTGTTTTCCTAATGAAAAAGTCGCCATCTTACGCGTCCTCTACGTCGTGATATTCTTCGCAAGCCTGCAGCGTATTCTGAATCAGTGTTGCAACGGTCATCGGGCCTACGCCGCCCGGGACTGGGGTAATGTAAGAGGCGCGAGCCGCGGCATCTTCATACACCACGTCGCCGACCACTTTGCCGTTTTCCAGACGGTTAATCCCGACGTCCACGACGATCGCACCCTCTTTAATCCACTCGCCCGGAATAAAGCCCGGCTTGCCGACCGCGACGATCAGCAGATCGGCGTTCTCGACGTGGTGACGCAGGTTTTTGGTGAAGCGATGGGTCACGGTGGTGGTGCAGCCAGCCAGAAGCAGCTCCATGCTCATCGGGCGGCCCACGATGTTGGACGCACCGATAACCACGGCGTTCAGACCGTAGGTGTCGATGTTATAACGCTCCAGCAGCGTCACAATCCCGCGCGGCGTGCACGGGCGCAGACGCGGCGCGCGCTGGCACAGGCGGCCAACGTTGTACGGATGGAAACCGTCCACGTCTTTATCCGGTGCGATACGCTCCAGCACCTTCACGTTGTCGATACCCGCCGGCAGCGGCAGCTGAACCAGAATACCGTCGATTTCTTTATCGGCATTCAGGGTGTCAATAAGTTCCAGCAGTTCTGCTTCGCTGGTGGTTTCCGGCAAATCGTAAGAGCGGGAGACGAAGCCCACCTCTTCACACGCTTTGCGCTTGCTGCCGACATAAATCTGCGATGCCGGGTTGCTACCAACCAGCACAACGGCCAGCCCGGGGGCGCGTTTTCCGGCAGCTTTACGCGCCTTCACTTTTTCCGCGACCTCAGAGCGCACCTGCTGCGCAATCGTTTTACCGTCAATAATCTTTGCTGCCATCAGAGAGAAGATTCCGTCTGTAACGTTTGAAAGGGGGGATGGCGTGTATTTTGTCAGAAGCGAGCGTCGCTGTCAGTCACCCTTTACGCGTTTTTATCAGCGAGACGCAAAAACCCTTCTTAGGGGATGGTCAATTTCTTAGGCGGGATTAGGATGTGACCTGGCGAAATGGCAGCGTTTTGACATATTTAAAAATCGCTTCCTGAGCTACTTTGTCTCCTCCGAAATAAGCTTTCAATTACTCAATTGAACGTATTTCTTATTCCCGATTATTCGCGGGAAGGGTTATTTACATTTTAAAGGAATAGACATGAAACTCAGCAACATTGCTTCTACTGTTATTGCAACTTTGGCCCTGGTTGCGGGTGCCGCAAATGCAGCAGATCCTGCTGCGCCGGTTTCCGTAAATGGCGGTACCGTACATTTTAAAGGTGAGCTGGTTAATGCGGCTTGTTCAGTAAATACTGATTCTTCCGAGCAGACCGTTAATCTGGGTCAGTATCGCACCGCGAAATTTACCAAAGTGGGCGACACCACCTCTAATATTCCATTCAACATTGAACTGAATGATTGCGATCCGCTGGTTGCCAAAACTGCCGCTGTTGCGTTCACCGGTCAGATCGACCCAACCGATAAAACCCTGCTGGCCGTTACCTCCGGTAACAACGACAACACCGCGAAAGGCGTGGGTATCGAGATCCTCGACAGCAAATCCAGCGTTCTGACCCCAGACGGCGCGACCTTCTCTGCTGCGCAGACGCTGATCGAAGGGACTAACACCCTGAAGTTCACCGCGCGTTATAAATCAACGGCTGCCACCACCGAGCCGGGCCAGGCGAACGCTGACGCCACCTTCGTAATGAAATACGAGTAATTCCTCCGCACAGGGATGTTCAGGCCTCAGGGACGAGGCCCGTCATACGCAAATGCCAGGAACGAAGGATGACAAGGACTGGAACACTACTGCTGTTAACCCTTGCGATGGCTTGTCCGGCATCGGCGCATACCGTGGTGATCGAGGGTGGCAAGGTTCATCTCCGGGGTGAACTGGTGAACGGCGGCTGCGCCGTGGCGCCCGACAGCCAGAATATGCGCATCGACATGGGGCAGTACCGAACCAATTCATTTTCCGGTGTGGGCAGTTTTTCCACGGTGAATGTGCCTTTCACCGTGCGGCTGCTGGACTGTAGCGTTGATGTTTCGCGCACCGTGGGGATCCAGTTTCAGGGCGTGACGCCCGCAGAAGATCCTCAGGTCTTTCTGGCGACATCGCGGCCGGGTGAAACGCCTGTCAGCAGCGGCGTGGGGCTGGCGCTCTTTGACGAACAGCAGCGTCAAATTATCCCAAACGCCACGGCCGTCAGCTGGCTGCCGATCGAGACCCGCGAGCTCGCGTTCCATTTTAGCGCCCGCTATCGGGCTATTTCCGAACACCTCGAGCCAGGCAAAATTCAGTCGGATGTCTGGTTTACGTTGATTTATCCATAACACCTGCGAACACATTATTAAAGGTACGGTTGTGATGAATGCCCTAATTAAACCAGGACTTTTTTTATCGTTTATTTTGATGATGGTTTCTGCCTGCGCAAATGCTTCCGGCGGTATTGCGCTGGGGGCCACGCGCGTTATTTATCCGGCAGAGGCGAAACAAACGTCGCTGGCGATCACCAACAGCAACAAACAGGAACGCTATTTAATTAACGCGTGGATCGAAAATGCGAGCGGGCAAAAAGAAAAAACCTTTGCCGTTACTCCGCCCCTGTTTGTTAGCGAGCCGAACAGTGAAAACACGCTGCGTATTATTTACGCCGGGCCGGCGCTGCCTGCCGATCGCGAATCGCTCTTTTACATGAACGTGAAGGCGATCCCGTCAGTGAACAAAGCGAAAACGGAAAACAATAACGTGCTGCAGCTGGCGATCCTCTCACGCATCAAGCTGTTTGTGCGCCCGAACAACCTGGCGATGCAGCCGGAAGAGGCGCTTTCCCAGCTGCGGTTTGAGCGCGCGGGCACCCATCTCAAAGTCAGCAACGCCTCTCCGTATTACATCACCCTCGTCAATCTGAAGCTGGGCGGGCAGCAGCTGGATAACCTGATGGTTGCGCCGAAAAGCTCGGCTCAGCAGGTGCTGCCAGCCGGTGCCAGCGGTACGCTTTCCTGGCAGAGCGTGAATGACTACGGTGCCATTACTCCGGCGCGTAGCGTCAACCTGTGAGCAGAGTCAGGGCGATGAAAAACCACCAGAGACGTTACTGCCCGGTTGCACTGGCGCTGATGGCTGCGCTCTGGCCGCAGGCTGGCTGGAGCGAAAGTTATTTCAACCCGGCCTTTTTGTCCGACGACGCCGCCAGCGTGGCGGATTTGTCGCGTTTTGAACAAGGACACCAGCAGGCACCCGGCGTTTATCGCGTGGATATCTGGCGTAACGATGAGTTTATCGGTACCCAGGACGTGCGTTTTGAGCAGGCCGAAAACACGCCGCCGGTGGCGGGCGGTTTATCGGCCTGCATTACGCGCGCGATGCTCGATCGCTTTGGCGTTAACGTCGCGGCGTTTCCCGAGCTGGCTAAGGTGCAGGGCGAGACCTGCGTTCCGCTGACCACGGCTATACCCGGCAGCGAAACGGTATTCAACTTTGCCTCCCAGCGTCTGGACGTCAGCTTGCCGCAGGTGGCGTTGCAAAACAGCGCCCGGGGCTATATTCCGCCCGAACAGTGGGATGAAGGTATTCCCGCCGCGCTGGTGAACTACAGCTTCACCGGTAACCGGGGAAGCGAAGACGACAGCTATTACCTCAACCTGCAGAGCGGGTTGAACTATGGCGCCTGGCGTTTACGTAACAACGGCGCATGGCGGTACACGCAGAATAACGGGCAGCGGCACAGCGAGTGGCAGAATATTGGCACCTGGGCGCAGCGCACCGTTATCCCGCTTAAAAGCGAACTGGTGCTGGGCGACAGCAATACCGGGAATGACGTTTTCGACAGCATGGGTTTTCGCGGCGGGCGACTCTTCTCGTCTGACAGCATGTACCCGGACAGCCTGCAGGGCTACGCACCGACCGTGCGCGGGATCGCCCGTACGCCCGCCAAAGTGGTGGTTCGCCAGAATGGCTACGTTATCTATCAAAGCTACGTCCAGCCGGGCGCATTTGCCATTACCGATCTTAACCCGACCTCCTCAAGCGGTGACCTGGAAGTCACGGTCGAAGAGAAAGACGGCACCCAGCAGCGTTATACCGTGCCGTACTCCACCGTGCCGCTCCTGCAGCGTGAAGGGCGCTGGAAGTACGACCTCGTCGCGGGGGATTACCGCAGCGGGAACAGCGATCAGGATACGCCGTTCTTCACCCAGGGCACCCTGGTTACCGGTCTTGCCAACGGCTACACGCTCTACGGCGGCACGCAGCTGGCGTCACGCTATACAGCGGTGGCCGTCGGGGCCGGGAAAAACCTGGGTGACTGGGGCGCGGTCTCGCTCGATATCACCCACGCCCGCAGCCAGCTCGCGGACGACAGCAAGCATGAAGGGCAGTCTCTGCGCTTCCTCTACGCAAAATCCCTTAACGGCTTCGGCACCAACTTCCAGCTGCTGGGCTATCGCTACTCCACAAAAGGGTTTTACACCCTCGACGATGTGGCCTGGCGCTCAATGGAAGGCTATCAGTATGCCGATAGCCAGAACGATAACGATGTGCCGGACGTGCAGAGCTATCACAACCTGACGTGGAATAAAAAAGGCCGCTTCCAGCTCAACGTCTCTCAGTCGCTGGGGGACTACGGCTCGGTCTATATCTCCGGTAGCGAGCAGACCTACTGGGGAACAGACGAGACGAACCTCTGGTACCAGCTGGGCTACGCGGGCGGCGTGAAGGGGATCAACTACTCCGTCTCGTGGTCGTGGAACAAGTCCGTTGGGATAGACGGCACCGATCGGATCGCGTCGTTTAACGTCTCCGTGCCGTTCAGCCTCTTTACCCGTCAGGGCTATCGCCGGGACAGCGCGATTGACCGCGCCTACGCGACGGCATCCGCCAGTCGAAACAGCGATGGCGACACAAGCTGGCAAACCGGCGTCAGCGGAACGCTGCTGGAGGACCGCAACCTGAACTACAGCGTGACCCAGGGGCACGCCAGCACCAACGGCTCAAGCGGAAGCGCCAGCGCCAACTGGCAGGCGACCTACGGCACGCTGGGCGTGGGCTACAACTACTCCCGCGACCAGCACGATCTCAACTGGCAGCTCTCCGGCGGGGTGGTCGGCCACGCCGACGGCGTGACCTTCAGCCAGCCGCTGGGCGACACCAACGTGCTGATCAAAGCGCCGGGGGCATCAGGCGTCAGTATTGAAAACCAGACCGGCGTGAAAACCGACTGGCGAGGCTACGCGGTGATGCCGTATGCCACCGTCTACCGCTACAACCGCGTGGCGCTGGATACCAACACCATGAGCAACAACACCGATATCGAAAACAACGTGAGCAGCGTGGTGCCGACCAAAGGCGCGCTGGTGCGCGCCAGCTTCGATACCCGCATTGGCGTGCGCGCCCTGCTGACGGTAATGCGCGGCAACCAGCCGGTGCCGTTCGGCGCGGTGGTGCGTGAGACCAAAAGCGGCGTCACGAGCATGGTGGGGGATGACGGACAAATATACCTGAGTGGGCTGCCGCTGGAAGGCGAACTGCTGATCCAGTGGGGCGACGGGGCGCAGTCCCAGTGTCGCGCACCTTACAGCTTGTCTGAACAGAGCCTGCAACAGGCAATCACACTTAAGGGGATCGGCTGTGATTAAAACCCAAATCTTTGCCCTGTCGCTGCTGGCGTTACTGCCCGCGACAAACGCATTAGCGACGGTGTGCGTCAATGAAAAAGGCGTGCCGACGGAGGTGCATTACGACCTGACGGATAAATTCAACAGCTCGAATAACCAGATTGGGCAGGTCGTGACGCTCAGCGAGAAGTCGCAGTGGGTAGGGGTGAATGCCGTCTGCCCGAAGGGCACCGTCGGGAATACCACCAAGCGTAGCTATGTGACCGACTACCCGGTAACGGGAACGAGCGATGGCTATCAATATCTGAAGCTTAACGACTATCTGGACGGGGCGATGAAAATCACGGACAGCTATGCTGGTGTGTTTTACCCGCCAAAAAGCTATATCCAGATGGGGAGCCATCCTAACGTCTCCAAAAACAAACCGTTTGGCGTTCAGGACTCCAGCCTTGTCTTCCGTCTTAAGGTGACCCGGCGTTTTATCAACATGGTGGTGATCCCGCGTGCCACCATGTTCCGCGTCTACGTCACCACAACTTCATCCGATCCGTTAACCACGCCGGTCTATACCATCAGCTACAGCGGAACCATCCAGGTGCCGCAAAGCTGCGCCATTAATGCCGGTAACGTGGTGGAGTTTGATTTCGGTGACATTGGCGCCTCCTTGTTCAGCAAGGCGGGCGTGGGTAACAAGCCGGAGGGGGTCTCATCGCAAAGCAAAACCATTGCGATCAAATGCACCAACGTGGAGGCGAACGCCATGCTGACGATGCGCGTCGAGGCGGAAAAAGTCTCTGATAATGTGCTGGTGTCGGATAACCCGGACGTGGGGTTCATCATTGCCAACGAAAGCGGGGCGCCGCTCACGCCCAACAACCTGACGAGCAAAATTCCGTTCCGCCTCGACGACAGCGCGCAGGCGCAGGTGGGGATCCGCGTCTGGCCGGTAAGCGTGACGGGCAATAAGCCAGCGGAAGGGCGCTTCACCTCGCGCGGGTATCTGCGCGTGGATTACGACTAAGGAGCCAATATGCGAAACGGGATCCGTTTAATCACCGTGGCGCTCCTTGCGCTTTGCACGCAGGCTCAGGCGGACACCGCGTTGGGCGAGATTAACATTCGGCTCTACGGGAATATCGTCGACTTTACCTGCGTTGCCGAGGGCAGCGACAGCGACAAGACCGTCCCTCTTGGCACCTGGCCCACGAAACAGCTCAGCACCACCGGGAGCCGCACTCAGCCCATGCCGTTTACGCTGAAGCTGACCGGCTGTCCGCCGGGCGCGGCGTCCATTACGTTTTCGGGGAAAGCCGACGGGAGCAATAGCGGCTTGCTGGCGCTGAATGACGCCAGTACAGCAACTCACGTCGCCGTCGAGATCAGGGATGCGGATAAAACGCGTCTGGCTCTACAGCAGGCCAGCCAGCCGGTCTCGGTTGATGCGCAGGGGAATGCGATTCTGTCGTTTTATGCCAATTATATTGCCACTGCCGATAACCCTCAGCCTGGCCGTGCCGATGCGGATGCCACCTTCATGATTAACTATAATTAGCACTGACCGCACTCCCTGCAGCTCAGATAAACTGCAGGGAGTGAATTCAGGTTATAGCAGTTCGTGAGCTTTGGCGTAATCAATTAATTCCACGATGCTTTGCACGCCCAGCTTGGAATAAATATTGGATTTATGCGCGCTAATGGTCTTGTTGCTTAATAGCAGCTGTTCAGCAATTTCCTTGTTGGATAATCCATTCGCCAGATACCGTAATACCGTAACCTCGCGATTCGATAATGGCATATCCACTGCCATCCCTTTCCCTGAACCCAAATGGTTTATAAAGTTCAGCGTTTCCGATGGGAAAAAAGAATAGCCCATCAGGATCATTTCTACGGCGTTGTAGATCTCCCCTAAATCTTTTCGTTTACTGACGAAGCCATTTGCCCCGGCGCGAATAGCGCGACCCGCGTAAAATAACTCAGATTTAGACGAGAGGAACAGAACCTTAATGTCTTTGTTTAAGTTTCTGATTCTCTTAAGTAAAGCGAAAGCATCCGTGCCCGTGAGTTCAATGTCAAGGATCACCAGATCGATAGGGTGATTGCGGATACAGTCAAGGACTTCATGGCTATCGCCAGACTTGAGCTTGACTATGATATTCTTATTTTTCTGTAGCAGGACTTCTATCGACATTCTGACGATAGGATGTTCGTCCATAATGATAACGGATGCCGGTTTCATTTTTAATGCCTCAGATTGTTAAAAGCGTTATGCAGAGTTTGGTAAAACTCTCGAAATGCCGGAAGGATATAAAGTGCAGATCCCTATACCGTAGTATTTCCCTGGAAAGAGCGAAAGCATCCTTGTTTACGTAATGAAAAGAACTATGCCTCAGCGCGGTCATCTCATTAGGCTGGTGTTGGCAAAAAGGTTTTTCTTATTCATATTTGATACGCATCTTATTATACAGGGTAAGTTTTTTCCGAAAACCCTGTAAATTAATATGAGGGTATTAGTTTGTATTATCTTCTGGATCTGAATCGCTATTTTTTTAAAATTAGCGGAAATATCCTATTATCTCATTTACCGCATATTTTCATCTTTATGTAATAACAAAAAATAACAGATATCTCTGTATGTTGATTAATTGTTAACAAAAATACACCTCTTTTAAGGGGTCTAACCTACAAAAGTGAGGTTAAAAATTGCCCTCGCAGGCCGTCAAACCTTCATCTGAAAGTGCTAACGCTGATCCGGATAACGGCGTCTGTCGTACAGGAGAACATGCTACCCGCTTCGCTTTTTACTCCTGGCAGTTGTCGCTAAGCTGCTTGTTTTTACATCATTATCATCTTGTTAACGCCTTCTGCATTCGCTTAACGGATGGAGGAAAGTGCTGCCGTTCATTCAATTTATGGCATTTCACAAGGTTTACGCCCATAAATTAGGAATAGTTATAAATTCGATTTTATTGTTAAAAATTAACATTTATGCAACGCGATTGGTAAGTAAATTCCTAAACCGCTTTAGGAAATAAGGGGTTAGGACGTGAGTTAAAACGTGCAGTCTGAGAGGTTATTAAGAAGATGCAGCAATTCCTGGCGATGGCTTAGCCCCAGCTTCAGCAGGATGCAGCTGAGACGATAGATAATGCGGCTATAGGGGCGATTCTGCATCAGGGCAATCTGACGCAGCGTCTTGCCCCGTGAGAGTTCCTGCAGGATGGGCCATTCATTGCGAGAGAACCAGTCTTTCTCGGTACCCGGCGGAGGGAGGGGATCCAGCAGGCTGTGCTGGAGCGCGGCGGCGTTCAGCTGACGTTCGAGCACATGAAAGGGACCTGCCGCTTTGCAGAAGAGGCGGGTGTCGTAATTATCGGCCCGGACTAACAGCCAGGGCGTCAGGAACGGAGGAAACAGGCTATGCCGTCTCAGCTGATCCAGTCTCTCCAGCAGCCCCGTGGACCGGCTTTCTATATCCACGACCAGACGGGCTGAGGGCCACTGGGTCTGAGCGATAAGGGCATCGTCCAGCGTGGCGTAGTCGCAGCAGCTGCTCAGGGGAAACTGCCCGTTGAGAAAACCGGTACGCAGGTAGTGATCCTCCGTCACCAGAAGGATAAACGGGGCGTCTGTTTTGCGGGGCTGGCTGATGGACTGGCTCAAAAATTCGAGCCGGTCGAAAAAGGGGGGAGCAAAAGGTGAGCGCGTAAATCCCAGTGCATCACTTCCTGTACGCCGCCGCCGGTAACGGCGCACTGTCATTCGCATGGTCTCCCTCCTGGAAATGGCTTTTTAATCCTCCGGCCATGTCCAGGACGGCCAGTAATACCCCTGGCCGAGATCTGCGCCTGCCTGCAGTGCCCAGGTACGATCGCGTTCAGTCTCAATACCTTCGATAAGCACTTTCCCGGCCAGCTGAAAGCAAAGGGAAACCAGTTGCCTCAGCGCAGGGGTGTCGCGTAAACGCCAGAATGCTTCCTTATCTATTTTGATGCCGCTTAACGGGAGTCGGCAGGATAAAAACGACTGCACTAAGACATCATCCACGTCATCCAGCCAGATAGCGTGTCCCTGTCTGCGAAGCTGCTGCAGATTCTGAACCACATGCTGCTTTTGCGCGACGGGCAGCGCTAAAAAGGACGCGAGGTCGACAATCTCAATATTGAGCGGCACGTCAGGCAACCGGATAAGTCGATGAAAAGACGCAGGCTCTGTCAGGACGGTTATCGGCAGATTAATAAAAAGGTTATGACCGTGTGGTGTATTTTTTAACGCGGCGAGCTGTGCTTCCAGCAGCGTTATCGACCAGTCAGCGGACCGCTCGCAAAAAAAGTCCTCGCTGTGCCGCCTGTCGGACAGAACGCTAAGTACCTCCACGCCAACCTGGCGCAAGGAGGAAAGGGCGACGATGGGCTCAAGCTTAATGCCGACGATGTCCTGAGAAATGTACTGTAACCGGGGGGGCGTATCGATCGGGTTTTGCGCTGTCACTCCATTGTCCTGTTGTCTGTCAGCCTCCAGGCGGCCGGGATACCTGGCTCTAGTGTGACGAGCTGACGTTCAGGAAAACAGCAGGCGTTACTTAAATGCAACTAAGCCTTTTCGCAGCGCTAAATTTTACGGTGAAACAGGGGGGAATGTTGAGAAAATAGCCGTATTTACAACCGGCTAGCGGTAATTGCCGTGGAAAACGGAAAAGGCATTGACTCACCTGCCATTGACCGTATAATTCTTCGCGTTTCACCACCGCGAAGTTCACGCTTCTCAGTGCGCCCTTAGCTCAGTTGGATAGAGCAACGGCCTTCTAAGCCGTAGGTCGTAGGTTCGAATCCTACAGGGCGTGCCATTTCATCTCAACGCACGTCTCTATTCATCGACATCACCCACGCTATGAAGGTTCTCAGCGATGCTGGCAGATGTTTTCGGCTCGGGTAATAAACGCAAAAATTATCAGCGGGATAGGTATAATCTGGTAGCAAACGGACAAGTTTGTTTTCGCTTATTTTATCCTCAACCAGATTCTCATAAACAAACGCAATTCCTAACCCATATTCAGCAGCCTGGATCATTGCCGCGTCTGAATCTACAACCAGATCGCCATGAACAGATACTTCCATTGTTTCCCCTTGTGGATCCATAAACTCCCAGCGATACAGCTGTCCATCAGGAAAACAGCGATTTATGCACCTGAATTTTACCAGATCTTTTGGTGAGTCAGGCTTGCCTGATTTCTCCAGAAAATCAGGGCTGGCAACGGGAATAAGAGACATCTTGCCTCCAAATGGAATGGCAACCATATCTTTAGGGACATCTTGTGTATAACGTATTCCGGCATCGAAACCTGAATCTATGATGCTTATTTTTCTGTCAGTGGTGAATAACGCCAGGTTAATATCCGGGTAATCATTTTTGAATTTAACGAAGTGGCTTTGAAAAAAAAGATCAACCACGATCCGGGGTAAGTTGATTCTGATGACGCCTTCTGGTTTTTCTTTGTAATCATTAAGATTATCAATGACGCGCCTGTAGTCATTCAGGACAGGCATCACATCGTCAAGAAACGCTTTACCGACGGCAGTCAAAGACAAGCTTCGCGTGGAGCGATTTAAAAGTCTAACCCCAAGCTTTTCTTCAAGATTATTTATGGTGACCGTTAACGTTGGCGCTGAAACATTTAATTCTTTTGCGGCTTTACGAAAACTTCCATGTTTTACAATAAGAAGTAATATTTCTATATGTTGCAACTCTGGTGCGTTTTTCATTGTTAATTCTCATAAAATACTGCATTAAAAATATACTAATTGTTATCCGTTAGGAATGGAAGTATATATTTCCTGCGATTTATAAAAAGAGGAATATAAGATGAAAACACGTTATCTGGGAAAAGATAAATTCCAGGTGTCAGCATTGGGATTGGGCTGTATGGGGATGAGTTTTGCCTATGGTGGCGCCGAAGAATCGGAGGCGATCAAAACCATTCATGCTGCGGTGGATTTGGGCGTCACCTTCCTTGATTCCGCGGAAGTCTATGGTCCCTATGATAATGAAGTCCTGGTCGGAAAAGCGATTAAAGGCATGCGCGATAAGGTACAGATTGCGACTAAATTTGGTTTTCGCATCCTTCCCTCCGGGCAGGGGCTGGAGCGTATGGCAGGCGTTGACAGCCGCCCTGAACATATTCGTGAAGCGGTAGAAGGTTCTCTTAAACGTCTCAATATCGAGACTATCGATCTGCTTTATCAGCATCGCGTCGACCCGTCTGTACCTGTTGAAGACGTTGTGGGAACAATGGCTGATTTAATCAAGGAAGGAAAAATTCGCCACATCGGGCTTTCAGAGGTGTCAGCCGATACGTTACGCCGGGCCTGCAAAATTTATCCGATTACCGCCGTTCAAACTGAATATTCGCTCTGGACTCGCGAGCCGGAGGAAAGCATTCTTAACGCTTGCCGCGAGCTAGGCGTTGGGTTTGTGCCCTATAGCCCGTTGGGACGCGGGTTTTTAACCGGGAAAATCACAGACGGTTCCGGCTTCGGCGAGGATGATTTTCGGCGAAACCTGCCTCGCTTCCAGCAAGCAGCGATGCAGAAAAACCAACAACTGCTCGGACAGCTGCAGGATGTCGCGGATAAATACCGCTGTTCCCTCGCGCAGCTGGCTCTCGCGTGGGTGATGAGCAAAGGAGAGGACATTGTTCCCATTCCGGGGGCTCGAAAAATAGCGCATTTACAGGACAATGCGGGGGCGGTCAGCCTGAATCTTTCCGATTCTGATATTAAGTTCGTTGAGCATATCTTTACGCCTGAAAATATCCAGGGGGAAAGATATAACCAAGGTGATTTTAATTTAATCGATAAATAACATACTGCATTACATTCTCCCGCTTCTCTGGCGGGAGAGTTGTTAACCTGTGCATTAAATGTCGCAATAATAAATAGAAGGCTAAGGAATTTTTCTTCCGGCTAGTCTTAAGGTTTTCTTAATTTTGAATTGAACTGTCTTTCCCATCTGGATTTTTATCATTCCAAACCCCGCAATAATGAAATTTTACACTTTTACGCGTAAACTGGATTGATACTAATTATCATTAGCGTTGTTGTATGCTTTAATCCTGTCCCACAAAGCTATGAGTCGTTAATCCCGTTGGTCTATAAAGGATATGTTCATGAATTCTCGCCTGCTGTCCTGCTTCTCGCTTGCCTTGTTGTCTTCATCCCTTTTCCTTTCCACACAAGCGGTTGCCGCCGATAACAACGAAGGTATCGTTGTTTATAACGCCCAGCACGAAAACCTGGTGAAGTCGTGGGTTGACGGTTTTACTAAAGAAACCGGCATTAAAGTCACTCTGCGTAATGGTGATGACAGCGAGCTGGGTAACCAGCTGGTTCAGGAAGGCAGTGCGTCACCGGCCGACGTATTCCTGACGGAAAACTCACCGTCAATGGTGCTGGTGGATAATGCCAACCTGTTTGCGTCGCTGGATGCAGATACCCTGAAGCAGGTACCGGCGGAATATCGTCCGGCGCACGGCCGCTGGATCGGCATTGCCGCCCGCAGCACGGTGTTTGTGTATAACCCGGAGAAGCTGAACGAACAGCAGCTGCCTAAATCGCTGATGGATCTGGCAAAACCCGAGTGGAAAGGGCGCTGGGCGGCATCCCCGTCAGGCGCAGATTTCCAGGCCATCGTGAGCGCGATGCTGGCGCTGAAAGGCGAGAAGGCCACCCTGGAATGGCTCAAGGCGATGAAAGCCAATTTCGTTGCCTATAAAGGCAATAGCACCGTGATGAAAGCGGTCAATGCCGGTCAGATTGATGGCGGCGTGATTTATCACTACTACCGCTTTGTCGATCAGTCCAAAACCGGTGAAAACAGCAAAAACACCCAGCTCTACTACTTCAAACATCAGGATCCGGGCGCGTTTGTAAGCCTCTCTGGCGGCGGCGTGCTGGCATCCAGCAAGCACAAAGCGCAGGCGCAGGCCTTCATCAAATACATTACCGGTAAAGAAGGTCAGGAAAGCCTGCGTACCAACAACGCCTTTGAGTATGCGGTGGGCGTGAACGCGGCCTCAAACCCGAAACTGGTTCCGCTGAAAGATCTTGATGCGCCGAAAGTTGAACCTTCAACGCTCAACAGTAAAAAAGTTATCGAGCTGATGACGCAAGCCGGTCTGCTGTGATCCTGAGAATGAAGTGAACGTCTTATGTCTGGTCTGAGTCTCGACATCGGAAAAAACAGAGTGCAGGAGCCTGCCCGCAGGCGTCCTGCACTGCCGATGGTTGCGTTAGCTGTATTGTTTTCATTAATGGCGCTTCTGCCTTTGGGTTTTATCATTGCCATTGGCATTGAGACCGGCTGGGAAACCATTAAGGCGCTGGTGTTTCGCCCGCGCGTGGCTGAGCTGCTCAGCAACACGCTGTGGCTGACGGCTTTAGCGGTTCCGCTGTGTATCGTGACGGGCGTGGCAATCGCCTGGCTCACAGAGCGCACGCAGCTTGCCGGGCGGGGGATCTGGTCTGCGCTGGCGGTCGCCCCGCTGGCAATCCCCGCGTTTGTGCAAAGCTATGCCTGGGTGAGCGTTGTCCCGTCCATGCACGGGCTCTCCGCGGGCGTGTTCCTCTCCGTTCTTGCCTACTATCCGTTTATCTATATGCCGGTTGCGGCGGTGCTGCGTCGTCTTGATCCGACGCTTGAAGATGTCGCCGCTTCGCTGGGCACGCCGCCGTGGCGGGTCTTTTTCCGCGTGGTGCTACCCCAGCTCAAGCTGGCTATCTGCGGCGGCGCGCTGCTGGTGGCGCTGCACCTGCTGGCGGAATATGGCCTGTACGTGATGATCCGCTTTGATACCTTCACCACGGCAATTTATGACCAGTTCCAGTCTACCTTCAGCGGCCCGGCGGCGAACATGCTGGCGGGCGTGCTGGCCTTGTGCTGTCTGGCTATCCTGATGCTGGAAGGCGTAACGCGCGGCAAAGCACGCTACGCGCGCATTGGCGCCGGGGCCGCACGTGAACAGAAACGCTGGCCGCTGAAGCCTGCGGCTGCCGCGCTGGGCCAGCTGTTTTTCATCGTGCTGATCGTGCTGGCGCTGGGCGTGCCGCTAATTGTCCTGTGCCGCTGGATTTGGCTCGGCGGCGTGCAAAACTGGATGAGCGCCGATCTCTGGCACTCTCTGCGCCAGACGCTGATGCTCGGCGTGGGCGGTGCGCTCCTGACGACGGCGTGCGTGATCCCCATCGCGTGGCTCGGTATCCGCTATCCGCACCGTATCTTCCGGATGCTGGAAGGGTGCATCTATATCACCAGTTCACTGCCGGGAATCGTCACTGCCCTGGCGCTGGTCACCGTCACCATTCATTACGCCCGCCCCATTTACCAGACGGAAATCACCCTGTTCCTGGCCTACCTGCTGATGTTTATGCCCCGTGCGCTCATCAACCTGCGGGCGGGGATTGCGCAGGCGCCGGTCGAGCTGGAAAACGTGGCGCGCAGCCTGGGCAGCACGCCCGCGAAGGCGCTATGGAGCGTCACGATGCGGCTGGCCGCACCGGGTGCGGCGGCGGGTGCCGCGCTGGTTTTCCTCGGCGTCAGCAACGAGTTGACCGCCACGCTGCTGCTCTCTCCGCTGGGCACGCGCACGCTTTCCACCGGATTCTGGGCGCTGACCAGCGAGATTGACTATGTGGCCGCCGCGCCTTACGCGATGCTGATGATCCTGATTTCACTCCCGCTGACCGCCATTCTCTATATGCAGTCGAAAAAAATTGCAGGGCTATGACATGCTTGAATTAACCGCCATTTCTAAATCGTTTTCTGATGTGCAGGTGCTCGACAGCTTAAACCTGAGCGTTGCGCCGGGCAGCAGGACGGCGATTGTCGGGCCGTCCGGGTCGGGGAAAACCACGCTGCTGCGTATTCTTGCCGGGTTCGAAACGCCTGACACCGGGCGCATTGTCATGCAGGGGAGAGCGCTGTTTGATGAAAACAGTTTTGTTCCCGCCCACCTGCGCCGAATCGGTTTCGTGCCTCAGGAGGGCGCGCTGTTCCCGCACCTCAACGTGGCAGACAACATCGCCTGGGGGCTGGACGGCACCCGCCACGAGAAGCGCCAGCGCGTTGAGGCGCTGATGGAGATGGTTTCTCTGGACAGGCAGCTCGCAACGCACTGGCCCCACGAGATTTCCGGCGGACAGCAGCAGCGCGTGGCGCTTGCCCGCGCGCTGGCCCAGCGTCCTTCCCTGATGCTGCTGGATGAACCGTTCTCGGCGCTGGATACCGGCCTGCGCGCCATGACGCGTAAGGCAACGGCCGATCTGCTGGCCGAAGCGGGCGTAGCCTCGATTCTGGTCACCCACGATCAGAACGAAGCGTTGTCCTTTGCCACGCAGGTTGCCGTGATGCGCGCCGGACGCTTCACCCAGGTCGGCACGCCTTATGACGTCTACACCCGTCCCGTTGACGAAGAGACGGCGCTGTTTCTGGGTGATGCCGTGATCCTGCCTGCTCGGCTCGCTGCCGGGTATGCGGTGTGCGCGCTGGGCGAAGTGCCGACGGACAACGCGCAGGCGACAGGAGAGGGCAGGGTAATGATGCGCCCTGAACAATTACGCGTGACGGCATGTGCAGCGCATGAAAGCCCGATCTCGATTCTTGATGTGGACTTCACCGGCCAGCTGTCGACCCTCACCCTTGGGTTAGCTGGGTATGCGCAGCCCGTTATCCTCAAGACCGTCAGTCAGCCTGGCTGGAACCCGGGCACGGCGGTGCGTATTGATGTTGCAGGTATCGCGCGCGTTTTGTGATAGTCACCGCCCCGCAGCGGGGCGGTTGTTCCCCCTTTTTTTCCCGTCACGCCCCCTTATGTACGCGGTTACACTTGCTAACACATAGATAATGCGTATAGTTCTCATTTGCATTGCACCCAATACATTCTAAGGCCCGACAACGGGTCATTTTTGCGCGCACTTTAAAATGAGTTAACTATGAACAACACCATCATGCACAAAACGCTGCTGGCGCTCGCCGTTGGCGCGGTGACACATTCCGCCTTCGCGGCGGACGATCAAAAAGAGGACACCCTCGTTGTCCAGGCTGCACCAGCCAGCGATTTCAAACCCGGCGGCGACCAGCTGGTACCGGCCTTTCTTGACGGACAGGTGGCGAACGGCGGGCGCATGGGGATGCTGGGCCAGCAAAACGCCATGGACGTGCCGTTCAACATCATCAGCTACACCTCGAAGCTGGTGGAAGATCAGCAGGCGAAAACTATTGCCGATGTCGTCGCGAACGACGCGGGCGTGCAGTTCGTTCAGGGGTACGGCAACAGCGCAGAGACCTACCGCATCCGTGGCCTTAAGTTTGACGGCGACGACATGACCTTCGGTGGCCTGTCCGGCGTGCTGCCGCGCCAGGTGGTGGATACCCAGATGGTTGACCGCATAGAGATCTTCAAAGGGGCCAACTCGCTGATGAACGGCGCGGCAAGCTCCGGCGTGGGCGGGATGATCAACCTTGAGCCAAAACACGCGGGCGAGCTCCCGCAGGCGAAGGTCGGCGTGGACTACACCTCGGATTCCCAGTTTGGCACCACGCTCGACGCGGGCCGTCGCTACGGCGACAGCGACCAGTTTGGCGCGCGGGTTAACCTGGTCCATCGCGAAGGGGAAACCGGTATTGCGAACGATCGCCGCCGCACCACGCTGCTCTCTACCGGTCTCGATTACACGGGCGACCGCTTCCGCACCTCGCTGGATCTCGGCTATCAGAAGAAAACCTTCCACGGCAGCCCGACCAGCGTCAATATTTCCGCGGTGGATTTCGTGCCCGAGCCGCCGAAAAACGATCGCAACTTCTCGCAGAAGTGGGCCTACAGCAACATCGAAAACGAATTTGGGATGTGGCGCAGCGAGTACGACATCGCCGACGGCTGGACCGCCTATACCGGTCTGGGCGCGCAGCACGCGCATGAGGAAGGCATCTACAGCGCGCCGAAGCTGGTGGATAAAAGCGGCAAGGCAACGGTCAGCCGTCTGGATACCAACCGCATCAGCGATTCCGTCAGCGGCATGGCGGGCGTTCGCGGTAACTTCACTACGGGCTTCGTATCGCACAAGGTCAACGTTGGCTATTCGGCGATGACCAAAAACGAAAAAATCGCGTGGAAAATGTCGGCGGCGAAGGATAACCCGACCACCAACATCTATCACAATACCGGCGTCGATATGCCGGACAGCACCAACTTCAACGGCTCTGGCGGGAAGTACAGCGATCCGCTGACCAGCGGGCGCACCCGTACGCAGGGCTGGCTGCTGAGCGATACGCTGGGCGTGCTGGACGATAAGCTGCTGTTTACCGCCGGCGCGCGCCATCAGAAGGTGGTCATTCGCGGGTATAACAAAGTCACTGGTGCGGAAAACGCGGCGGACGGCTTCGACGGCAGCCGCTGGATGCCCACCTACGGCGTGGTCTACAAGCCGTGGGAGGCGATCTCCCTCTATGCTAACCACACCGAAGCGCTGCAGCCTGGCAAAACCGCGCCTAACACCGCCACCAACTACGGCCAGAGCACCGGAATCGTTCACTCTAAGCAGAACGAAGTGGGCGTGAAGGCGGACTTTGGCCGCGTGGGCGGATCGCTTGCGCTGTTCGAAATCAAAATGCCGTCGGCGATCCTCGACGACAGCGGTCACTACGGCCTTGACGCTGAACAGCGTAACCGTGGCGTGGAGCTGAACGTCTTCGGTGAGCCAATGCTGGGGATGCGTCTGAACGCCAGCGCCACCTGGCTGCAGGCCGAGCTGACCAAAACCAAAAATGGCGTGAATCAGGGTAACGATGCGATCGGTATTCCGAACTTTTACGCCGTGCTGGGCGCAGAGTACGACATCAAGCCGATTGATGGCCTGACCGCCACCGCCCGCGTGAACCACTCCGGCGCGCAGTACGCTGATCTGGCAAACACCAAAAAGCTGGACAGCTACACCACGCTGGATCTGGGGATGCGCTATCGCTTCGCGGTGAATCACAATGAAAACCAGATGACGGTTCGTGCAGGCATCGATAACGTGACCAACGAGAACTACTGGGCCAGCGTGGACGATTCCGGTACCTATATTACGCAGGGCGAACCGCGGACCTTTAAGGTCTCGGTGGGCTACGCGTTTTAAGCGTTCCATCTCGTTATCCGGGGCAGGGATGCCCCAATCCCTTGCTACCTCCAGCATGAAGTGTTAAAACGTGCCCCTTCTAAAAAAGAGACAGGGGTAGGACGTGAAAGACGCGTCATCCGCTTCAGGCCATGGTTGCGCTGAAGCCTCGTCGGATCAGAATCCGACGCTGCAACGTGGTTTGCAAAATCGACATATTCAACTCATTGCCCTTGGCGGCGCGATCGGTACCGGGCTGTTTCTCGGCATCGGCCCCGCTATTCAGATGGCTGGCCCGGCGGTTCTGCTGGGTTACGGTATCGCCGGGATTATTGCCTTCCTGATCATGCGCCAGCTTGGCGAGATGGTCGTTGAAGAGCCGGTTTCAGGCTCCTTCGCGCACTTTGCTTATAAATACTGGGGCCCGTTTGCAGGCTTCCTGTCCGGCTGGAACTACTGGGTCATGTTCGTGCTGGTGGGGATGGCGGAGCTGACTGCCGCAGGCATTTACATGCAGTACTGGCTGCCGGATGTCCCGACGTGGATCTGGGCGGCGGCCTTCTTCATCATTATTAACGCCGTTAACCTCGTCAACGTGCGCCTGTATGGCGAAACCGAGTTCTGGTTTGCGCTGATCAAGGTGCTGGCGATTATCGGGATGATCGGCTTTGGCCTGTGGCTGCTGTTCTCCGGCCACGGCGGCGAGCGGGCGACTATCGACAACCTGTGGCAGCACGGCGGCTTCCTGGCGACCGGCTGGAAAGGGCTGATTCTCTCCCTGGCGGTGATCATGTTCTCCTTCGGTGGACTAGAGCTGATTGGCATTACCGCCGCGGAAGCGCGCGACCCGCATAAAAGCATTCCAAAAGCGGTCAACCAGGTGGTGTACCGGATTCTGCTGTTCTACATCGGCTCGCTGGTGGTGCTGCTGGCGCTCTATCCGTGGGTGGAAGTGAAGTCCGACAGCAGCCCGTTCGTGATGATTTTCCATGACATGAACAGCAACCTGGTGGCCTCGGCGCTGAACTTCGTTATTCTGGTGGCGTCTCTGTCGGTCTATAACAGCGGCGTTTACTCCAACAGCCGCATGCTGTTCGGCCTCTCCGTGCAGGGCAACGCGCCGAAGTTCCTCACCCGCGTCAGCCGTCGCGGCGTACCGGTGAATTCCTTGTTCCTTTCAGGCGCTATCACCTCGCTGGTGGTGTTGATTAACTATCTGCTGCCGAAAGAGGCCTTTGGCCTGCTGATGGCGCTGGTTGTCGCCACGCTGCTGCTGAACTGGATCATGATTTGCCTCGCGCACCTGCGCTTTCGCGCCGCGATGCGCCGCAAGGGACGCGAGACGCAGTTTAAGGCGCTGCTTTATCCGGCGGGGAACTACATCTGTATCGCCTTCCTGGGGCTGATTCTGGTGCTGATGTGCACTATGGATGAGATGCGCCTTTCGGCGATGCTGCTGCCGGTGTGGGTGGTGTTCCTGTTTATTGCTTTTAAGCTCTCGCGCAAAAAGTAGCGCGGTTTTCTCCCTCTCCCTGTGGGAGAGGGCCGGGGTGAGGGCACCAGACCGCACCTGCCTTCACGCCCGGTGGCGCTTCGCTTACCGGGCCTACAAACGGATTAATTGGCGATAACGCCCGCCAGGGATCGAATATCGTTCCCGGTTGGCGACTGGTGAATACGCAGCCCAAATTCATCCACCACCGCGTAAATATGGTCAAAAATATCCGCCTGAATCTCCTCATATTCTGCCCAGACCACCGTGTTGGTGAAGGCATAGATTTCAATCGGCAAACCATTCGCATCAGGCGCGAGCTGGCGCACCATCAGCGTCATATCTTTGCGAATACGGGGATGGTTGCGCAGATATTCATTCAGGTAGGCGCGGAAGGTGCCAATATTGGTCATCTTACGCAGGTTTAATACCGACTCCCCTTCGCCGTTCTTCTGATTCCACAGGTTAATTTCCTCGTGGCGCGCGGCCAGATAGGGCTTCAGCAGTTTCGCCTGAATGAGTTTCTGCTGCTCCTGCTCGTCGAGAAAATGAATACTGGTGGTATCAATATTCAGGCTGCGCTTAATGCGTCGCCCGCCGGAGGCCGACATGCCGCTCCAGTTAATAAAGGCGTCAGAGACCAGGGCCCACGTCGGAATGGTTGTAATCGTATTATCGAAGTTGCGTACTTTAACGGTGGTCAGACCGATGTCCGTCACCGTGCCGTTGGCACCGTATTTCGGCATCTCCAGCCAGTCGCCGAGCTTGAGCATATCGTTGGCGGAAAGCTGAATCCCCGCCACAAGTCCGAGTATCGGGTCTTTAAACACCAGCATCAGCACGGCGGCCATGGCGCCCAGACCGCTTATCAGAATCGCCGGGGACTGACCGATCAGCAGGGAGATAATCAGAATCCCCACAAGGATGGCGCTTACCAGCTTGATGCCCTGGAAAATCCCTTTCAGCGGCAGCTGTGATGCGGTGGCCATTTTCTGCGACAGATTAAAAATCACGTCCAGCAGTGAGAAGAAGGAGAGCAGGGCATACACCATCACCCACAGCTTTGCGCATGTCGTGAGAATTTCCGCCGCTTCGCTGCCTTTTTGCAGCCACAGTACCGCCTGAACGTTGACGATTATCCCCTGAAGGGTGAAGGCCAGACGGTGAAATAATTTATTCTGGGTAATGATCTGCAGCCACAAATGGCTACTGGCCTGCGCGCGTTTTTCGAACGCGCGAAGCACCACTTTGTGCAGAATAAAATGAACGATGATGGCGGTAAGAAAAATAATACCAAAGATAATCACTAAAGAGGTGGTGTGATTAATTTCAATGCCTAACTCTTCAACCTGAGCAATTAATTCCTGCATAACGTCTCCTGTATTGATGCAGCCCCATAATGGCGGCTGCGGATCTATTATGCAAATTCACGGGCTTATTTGGTGGCCTGGCAGACCTTCACCACCGGCAGGCACAGGCGATGGCGGATGCGCAGTGTCGCCAGAGCAAGCACCACCATCATCGCCGTTTCCACCATCAGGAAGACGTTCGCCGCCTGGGTGTAATCTCCGTGGTGGTTCTGCAGCGCGTGGAGCAAAATCGCGCCAAAAATGGCCGGGCCAAGCCCCAGCGCAGCCTGCTGCAGCGTGCTGAGAATGGCGCTCGCGGCCCCGGCGTCGTCAGGCTGGATATCGCGCATCCCGATGCGGTAGAAGCTGTTCACGATGAGCGCCTGCCCGTAGCCGACCAGCCCGGTCGCGGGCGCCAGCGTCAGCGCGGTATTCTCCATTCCCCAGACGCGGAACGTGGCGATCAGCGCCAGCAGGCCGACAATCTGGATCGCCAGACCGGTCAGCAGAATGGTACTGGTGCTGTAGCGAGCAATCAGCCGCGGCGCGAACCACGCGGAGATAAAATAAGTCACCCCAAGGGCGATGAAACTATTCCCCGACTGCCACGGCGCCATCCCCAGACCGGTTTGCATGGTCAGCGCCATACAGAACATAAAACCGGACCAGACGCTGAAAAAGAGCATCGCAATCAGTATGCCAAAGCGAATGCTGCGAAGCTGCAGCAGGCGCGGCGGGATCAGCGGGTGGGCATTCTCACGCTCCTTTTTGCGCGCATTCAGCGCCATCAGCCAGGCCAGTGGAATAATGGCGAGCAGCATCACCTTCAGCGGCCACGACCAGTGCCACTGGGGGCCGAGCGCCATCGGGAACAGCAGGCAGCAAAGCACGATCGCCAGCAGCACGGTGCCCGGCCAGTCTATGCGTGACGGCGTATCGCGGCGGGTTTCGGGTACGAAATGGCGACTCAGCGCCAGCACCACCAGACAGATCGGCACGTTGATAAAGAAGGCGTTGCGCCAGCCCAGCCCGGCAATATCCGCCGATACCAGCCAGCCGCCGCCCATTTGCCCGACGATAAACGCAATCCCACCGATGCCGCCAAACAGGCTGATGGCTTTTGCGTGGGCGGTACCTTTCAGCGTGACGTGCAGCGTGGCAAGAATTTGCGGCATGATCAGTGCCGCACCTGCTCCCTGAACGATGCGCGCGGCCAGCAGCTGTTCAATGTTCCCCGCCATGCCGCACAGCAGCGAGGCCAGGCCAAAGCTCGCGACGCCCCACATAAACAGGCGTCGACGGCCAAAGTTATCCCCCAGCTTGCTGCCGAGCGCCAGGCAGACGGCGAAGGCCACGCCGTAGAGGGCGACAATCAGCTCCAGCTCGGTGGCGGTGGCGTGCAGCGAGTGGGTGATGGCGTCCAGCGCCACGTTGGTGATTGAGGTATCAATCATCGGCAGCATCTGGCCGGTTAACAACAATATCAGGCCAGCGCGGCCCGGTGAAACAACTGACGTATTCATGGGATCTCCATTGCGTCATTCATCAGATGGTCGTAGCATCAACCATCTGATAAACGGGTACCAGTTCTTGCTTATACTGGTACTGGCACTACCATGCAGGGGGAGTTATGGCCTTGATGTCTGAACCCGTCGTCTCACTTCAGGATGACACGCGAAAACAGCTGGGGGCATTTTTACGCGCGCGGCGCGAAAGCCTCGATCCGCAGCGTCTTGGCCTGCCGCGCAGCGGTCGCCGCCGCACGCCGGGCCTGCGCCGGGAAGAGGTGGCGATGCTCGCCGACGTGGGCGTGACATGGTACACCTGGCTGGAGCAGGGCAGGGACGTCAACCCGTCGAGCGCGGTGATGGCCGCCGTGGCAAAAGCCTTGCAGTGCACGCCGACCGAGGCCCGACATCTTTTCGTGCTCGCCGGGTTGCCGCCGGGTGAAGCCCCGCAGGCCGTCTGCTGCGAGGGCATCAGCGAAGGCACGCGCCGCCTGCTCGATACCCTGCTGCCAAAACCGGCCAGCATCCAGAAGCCCAACTTCGACATCGTGGCGTGGAACGACAGCTTCGGTCATCTGATGGGGGTGGATTTCAATGAAATCCCGCCGGAAGACCGCAACTGTATTTACCTGTTCCTCACCCATCCGG
The DNA here is from genome assembly GCF_024599655.1 of Enterobacter asburiae. Classification (NCBI taxonomy): domain Bacteria; kingdom Pseudomonadati; phylum Pseudomonadota; class Gammaproteobacteria; order Enterobacterales; family Enterobacteriaceae; genus Enterobacter; species Enterobacter asburiae. The sequence goes on along the minus strand of NZ_CP102247.1, from coordinate 3,720,960 downwards.
CGTGGCGCGCGCGTCTCGGCAGGCGCGACGACGTGCTGCCTATATTTGTCTCCTATTTCCGCGCGGCGATGGCCGAGCACCGGGGCGACCCGCTGTGGGAGGCTAAACTGGCGCGCTTCTTTGCGGTGTCCGAAGAGTTTAAAACCCTGTGGCACCAGCGCAACGACGTGCGAGGCGTGGAGAACCAGCTCAAGCTGTTTACCCATCCCGAGCTGGGGGATTTTACGCTGCAGCAGATGTACTGGTACTCCGCGCCGCGAAACGGCTCGCGGCTGCTGGTGTATCTGCCGGTAGATGAGGCTGGGGAGCGGGCGATGGCGTGGCTGGCGGAGCAGGGGAAATAAGTTTTTTGCGAGACGCTTTCAGGGAATCAAAGCGGATCCGGTTCAGCCTGTTAAAAACGGGTAAGGTGGGACACGAAAAGCTAAATTAGCCTTTAATGAAAATTGCCTTATATGCTAATATCATCAGGGATGAAATACCGTGTTCAGACTTATCGTTCATCAGGCGGTCAGGGAAGAGATTCTCTCACTGCCTGCTGGGGTCCAGGCAAAGCTGATTCGCCAGCTTGATAAATTACGTAGTAACCCGACAGCACTACGAGAACCCAACAGCAAACCCTTACCCTATGGTTTGTTTGAAATAAGAACCGTCGGGCTGATTCACACTCGTGGGATCTACGTATATCAGCGGGAAAAGACAATTTTTCTGCTGCGGGTGTTTATCAAGAAAACGCAAAAAACGCCCTCTGCTGAACTCCGTGTGGCATTGAAACGACAACAGGAGATGTTGGATGAGCAAAAAGATTATTGACTGGGATGAACTCAGAGCGGAGCTGTTAAGCAATTCAGAGGTACAGGCTTCTTTTGATGCAGAAGAGCGCAAGGAGCGCCTGCGGGAGATGCTAGCGCAATGGCGCGACCATGCTGGTCTGACGCGCGCACAGGTGGCGGAGCGAATGGGCGTCAGCGCACCTACCGTATCAAGAATGGAAGCGAATATAACCCGGGCGAGCCTTGATACCTTAACGCGTTATGCACTGGTGTGCGGGGTTAAACACCCGCAGATTACGCTTTATTGAAAACAGGCACGCCGGAACCCAGCGTGCCAACAGCCATTAGCACTCAGTCACAATCGTGCTCAGCGGCAGGCGTGACTTCGGTAGCGTGGCGTTGAAATCTTCCACGCTGTGGTGCCCAACCGGTACCACCACCAGGCTGGTGAAGCCTTTCTCTTTCAGACCAAACTCTTCGTCGAGAATAGCGGCATCGAAACCTTCAATCGGTACCGCGTCCAGACCCAGTGCGCCAACGCCCAGCAGGAAGTTGCCGACGTTCAGGTAAACCTGCTTCGCCATCCACTGGTCGTCATCTTTCAGATCCACACGGTGCATGTCGGCGAAGTAGGTACGGCCCTTGTGGTTTGCTGCTTTGGCTTCCGGCGTATTGAAACGGCCATCGGCTTCTTCCTGATCCACAACGCGCTCCAGCCAGGCATCGTCCATCGCGGTTTTCGCGCAGAACACCACCACGTGAGAAGCATCCAGCATTTTGCGTTCGTTGAACACGTAGGTGCCCGCGGCAGATTTCGCCACGCGCGCTTTACCTTCTTCGGTGCTGGCTACAATGAAGTGCCACGGCTGGGAGTTGGTGCTGGACGGGCTGTACTGCAGCAGGGTTTTGATTTTTTCCGCTTCTTCCGCGGTCAGTTTTTTGCTTGCGTCGAACGCCTTGGTAGAGTGGCGTTTCAGGGCGACAGAAATGATATCCATAACAACTCCTGGTGATGAAATTCGCCCGCTCGCGGGCGCGAAAGGAAAGCAGATTACCGCGCGAAGCGGCAAAAGATAAGTGCAATTCGAGCGCTTACTCTGTTCGTCTCAGACGAACAATCAGACCGGCCGGATCCACTTCTGGTCTTTTTTCGGCAGCTTATCCACCACCAGATTCCAGGAATCATTGATGAGGTCGGTCACCAGTTCCGGCGTTACGTCGTCGGTGCCGTAAAGGGAAATCCAGTGCTTTTTGTTCAGGTGATAGCCCGGCTCTATCCCGCGATAGATCTGCTGATTGAGCAGTGATTTCTCCGGGTCTGACTTCAGGCTGACGTGCGGCCGTCCGTGTGCGACCGCGACGATCATGAAAATCTTTCCGCCCACTTTAAACACGTCAAACTCCGGCCCAAACGGCCAGCAGTGCTCGGTGAAGGGCAACTCGAGGGCCACGCGCATTGCGTGCTCCTGCAGGGATTTACTGTCCATCGCTATCCTCCTGAGCCAGCCCGCGCCACATGGCCTCAAAACCCAGCGCTTTAAAATCGACGGCGCGTGAAGGGTCGCGGGTGGCAAACTCCATGGTGGTTTCCGCCAGCGATAAGAAAAGCGCATCGCCAAACGTTTTAAATTCATCTGACATAAACACCGGGCGCACCGAGCGGCGGCATAGCTCATGGAGTTCCGGGAACATCTCCTTTACCGCCAGTTCCGTTTCGGTGCTCAGCTTTTCACTGACGCCAATCTGGCGGATAGCCGCATGAGAAACGGGGTTACGAATACCCCAGTCCACGTAGCTGTTCCAGATATTGCGGGTATGCTCTTTGGGAAGCGTGATGGTGCGATCGAGGTTTGCCAGCATGGCCTGGCAGAGATCCTGCTTCAGGTGCAGGTAGAGGGCATTCAGCAGATCGTCTTTAGTGGGAAAGTAGCGAAACAGGGTACCTTCGGCGACGCCCGCGTTACGGGCGATTAACGCCGTTGAGGCGGCGATACCTGACTGTGCAAATGCCGCCGTTGCGGCTTCCAGTAAGGCCTGTTTTTTATCTTCACTCTTCGGACGTGCCACTAAATTTTTCCCCCTGTCAATTGTAAAAAACCTGATTGAAACACGTGCTTTGACACGCTGCAACGCGGAATGTCAAAGATCGAAAACGTCTTGACGACTTTATCATCATATCTATAATGAGTGCTTACTCACTCATAATCAAGTTTACCCCGCGCAAACTATCGGATGGGGCGCGTTTTCGGGTCTGGATATGAAAAAACCTCTCTTCATCTGCGTGGTGTTAATCATGATTATTGCTTCAGCTGCGAGTTTACCGTTTGTTCTGAATGCCGGATTCGGCCAGCCACCGCAGGGTGAGCAGCTCACCGAAGTGGAGGCCTCCCCCCAGTATCGCGAGGGAAAATTCCACAATACGCTGCCGACGCCGGGTTATAACGGCGACAAAAATATGCTGGTCGCGACGTGGGATTTTCTGACCAAAAAAACCGAAAACGCGCGCCCGGCCCAGCCGCTGCCGCTGGTGAAAACCGATCTTGCAAGCCTGCCGCTGGAGCGGGACACCCTGGTGTGGCTGGGCCACTCCTCGTGGTACCTGCAGCTCGCGGGTAAACGCATCCTGATTGATCCGGTGCTCGGCAACTATGCCGCGCCGTTCTCGTTCCTCAATAAGGCCTTTGCCGGCGAGTATCCGTGGCGCGCTGAAAGCATGCCGGAAATCGACCTGCTGATTATCTCGCACGATCACTACGATCATCTGGATTACGCCACCATCAGGGCGCTACTGCCGAAGGTGAAGCGCGTGGTGACGCCGCTGGGCGTGGGATCCCACCTGCGCTACTGGGGAATGAAGCCTGAGATTATTGACGAGCGCGACTGGAACCAGTCGGTGCGCATCAGCGATGAATTAACGGTGCATGTTCTGCCGGCGCGTCACTTCTCCGGGCGCGGCATCAAACGCGATCGGACCCTGTGGGGCAGCTTTATGTTCGTCACGCCAGAGCAGAAGGTTTATTACAGCGGGGATTCCGGCTACGGCCCGCACTTTAAGGCCATCGGCGAGCAGTTTGGCGAGGTGGATTTAGCCATTATGGAAAACGGCCAGTACGACCAGGACTGGAAGTACATCCACATGCTGCCGGAGGAAACGGCGCAGGCCTCGGCGGATCTCAACGCCAAAGCCGTGGTGCCGGGGCACAACGGGCGTTTCGTGCTGGCGAAACATGCGTGGAACGACCCGCTGATCCAGCTGGCAAAAGCCAGCAAGGACAAAAATTATCGGCTGCTGACGCCGGAACTGGGTGAGCCCGTGTGGGTGAGTGATACCACTCAGGCATTTCGCGAGTGGTGGGAATAATGTTTAAGCGAGAAGCAGAGGGGGAGAGCAGCATGACCATTTCCGCTCAAGTCATCGACACTATCGTCGAATGGATCGACGACAATCTGCACCAGCCATTACGCATAGAAGAGATTGCCCGCCACGCGGGTTACTCGAAGTGGCACCTGCAGCGGTTGTTTATGCAGTACAAAGGGGAGAGCCTGGGGCGCTATATCCGTGAACGCAAGCTGCTGCTGGCGGCGCGCGACCTGCGTGAATCCGACGCGCGCGTGTACGACATCTGCCTGCGCTACGGGTTTGATTCGCAGCAGACGTTTACCCGCATCTTCACCCGTACGTTCAACCAGCCGCCGGGAGCGTACCGCAAAGAGAACCATAGCCAGACACATTAACATGTCGCGTGTAGGCCGGGTAAGGCGTAGCCGCCACCCGGCTTTTTTTGTGGGCACGGTGCCCGTAATTGCCCGGTGGCGCTGCGCTTACCGGGCCTACAGACTATGGGTTTGATTCGCAGCAGACGTTTACCCGCATCTTCACCCGTACGTTCAACCAGCCGCCGGGAGCGTACCGCAAAGAGAACCATAGCCAGACACATTAACATGTCACGTGTAGGCCGGGTAAGGCGTAGCCGCCACCCGGCTTTTTTGTCGGCACGGTGCCCGTAAATTGCCCGGTGGCGCTGCGCTTACCGGGCCTACAGACAGTGCGAACGTAGGCCGGGTAAGGCGTAGCCGCCACCCGGCTTTTTTGTGGGCACAATGCCCGTAAATAGCCCGGTGGCGTTGCGCTTACCGTGCCTACAGACAGTGCGACGTAGGCCGAGTAAGGCGTAGCCGCCACCCGGCTTTTTTTGTGGGCACGGTGCCCGTAAATTGCCCGGTGGCGCTACGCTTACCGGGCCTACAGATAGCTTACCAGCGGTAATTCACCGTTGCCGTCACCGTCCGGCCAATCCCGTAGAAGCACGCCGTATCGCTTGCGCACGACGCCACATACTTGGTGTCCGCCACGTTATTGACGTTGAACTGCACGCTCGCCCCCTTCAGGCTGCGGTTCATCTCGCCCAGATCGTAGCTCAGCATCGCGTCATACAGATCCACCGACGGCACCTTGAAGGTGTTCTTCGCATCGCCGTAGCTGGTGCCGATGTAGCGCATCCCCACGCCTGCGGTCAGACTCTTCAGCGCGCCGCCCGGAACGGTATAGCTGGCAAACGCCGATGCCATATGCGCCGGAATGCGCGCAGGCGTTTTGCCTTCTGTTCCCGCCACCGTCGTGCTTTTGGTTTTCGCATCGGTGTAGGTATACGAGCCAATCAGGTTGATGTTGTCCATCAGCGTGGAGTGGATTTCCGCCTCAACGCCTTTCGAACGCACCTTGCCCGCGTTCTCGAACCAGCCTTCGGCGCTGTTATAGGTCGCCACGTTGTCCTGGGTTAAATCGTACAGCGCGAGGGTCATCAGCGTGCTGTCGACCGGCTGATACTTCAGGCCAATCTCGGTCTGCTCCCCGGTGGTTGGCTTGAAGGGGGCAACGCCCGGCGCGCGGTTGGTTTGCAGGTTCGGTTCAAACGAGGTGCTGTAGCTGACGTACGGCGACAGGCCAGAATCAAACGCGTACAGCAGTCCGGTTCGCCAGGTGAACTTGCTGTCGTTCTGCTGGGTAACGCTGCCGTCGGTGAAGTCGTTGGTTCGCACTTCGCTCCAGTCGTAGCGCCCGGAGACCAGCCATTCCCAGCTGTTCCAGCTCATCTGATCCTGCAAATACAGCCCCATCTGGTCGAGATTTTGCTGCTCGGCGGAGGCGGTTTTGAAGGTGCTTTCATCCACGTTCACGCCGTACACCGGGCTCGTCCAGTCAAGGTCATACTGTGAACCGCTCCCGCGTGCCAGCAGCTGCTTATCTTTGCTGGTCTTGTAGTCGATCCCGCCGAGCAGGGTGTGGCTGACGCTGCCGGTCCCCAGCAGATACTCAAGCTGATTATCCAGGCCAAATTCATTGGTGGTGCGCTCTTCATGCTGCGCGCGTCGCGTTAATACCGTGCTGTTGGCCGCGCTGCTGGCGTAGACGAGGTAACGGTATTTTTGTTTGATGGCGGCGTAACGCGCGTTCTGGCGGAAGGTGAGGTCTTCGGCGAACTGATGTTCCAGCTCGTAGCCGATCGTCGTCTGCTCGCGCCAGGACTGATTGTAATTCGGATCGCTGACGTTAAAGTCGCGCGGGATGTATTTTCCGTCGACGCTTTTGACCGTGCCGTAGGCGGGCAGGAAGTTGCGGTAGCCCGCGTCCGGATCCTTCTGGTAGCTGGTCAGCAGCGTAAAGCGGGTCTGGTCGTTCGGGTACCAGGTGATGGCAGGCGCAATCGCCATCCGGGTCTCTTTATAATCGTCCACCTGATTATGCTGAGTACGGGCGATACCGTTGACGCGATACAGCACGCGGCCGTCGTCGCTCAGCCTGCCGCCGAAATCAAACGCGCCTTCGGCCAGATCGTTATTGCCGGTGCGGAACTGCACGTTATGGATGGGTTCCGCGGTCGGCCGTTTGCTGGTCATGCTGATTAACCCGCCAGGATTGACCTGACCAAACAGGACCGACGCCGGGCCACGCACCAGCTCCACGCGCTCCAGCAGCCACGGGTCAATCGCGCCCGTCTGGGACGAGGCCGTCGCGCCGAAGCTCAGGCCGTCGAGGAATTTCGGCACATAGCTAAAGCCGCGCACGAACACCTCGTCGTTACGGTTCGACGAGCCGCGATACTCGGTAAACACGCCCGCCGAGTAGCGCAGCGCCTGCGAGACGGAGGTGACGTCCTGCATGTTCATCTGATCGCGGGTGATCACCGATACCGACTGCGGCGTTTTCACGATCTCCGCGCGGGTCTTGGTTGCGGAGAGCGTCTGGGTTGCCACAATCCCTTTTACCGGGGCGGTGGGGTCTTCACTCACGCTCTGCGTCACCGTTATGGTTTCTTCTCTATTTTCAGCCTGAGCCGCCACGCTGGTCGTCGCCAGACTCAGCAGCCACAGCTGCATTATCTTATTATTCTTAAACATTTTTTCTACTCATCCTTGTTTGCTATCGCCATAAATACACCGTTAAAACGCGTTAGATGATATTGCAAATTATTACCATTTGCATTAGCGTTGATAACAAATTTCGTCAGGGAACAAGCGGTAATGAAGAGGGTATGGAGCGGATTATTACTCGGGATAGGTGTACTGCCTGCGGTTGAGGCAACCTGCGAACACTCCTCCCGGCAGGGAGACGTCCAGGGGAAGTTTGATGCCAGCGGTGAAGTCTGTTTTATGCTGCCAGAGCTTGCTGAAAATTATGTCTCGGCCACGCTGCATGGCGTGACGGATGCCCGCCTGCTGGACGGGCAAAACCGGAATATCCGCACGCTGATCGAAAGCGGGCCAGCCGATGGCGAACACACGCTGCTGTTTGCTCTGCCGGTAAAGCAGGGCACCACTCTGATGCTGCGCGGTGAAGCGGGTAAACCCTGGCGTTTTCAGTGGCGGATGAAAGAGACATCTGCGCTACCGCGCGTGCAGATGCTGGCGCCTGAAAGCCCGACGCTTCAGGCGCTGGCAAAAGAGATAGCTGCCGGAGGGCGTACCGACGCGTTCTGGGAGACGCAGATTCGGCAGGGAACACCGATGGTGGAGCCGGTTGACGCAGAACATAAGCGCGTCACCTTCCTGTGGCGCGGCGCACGGGATAACGTCTTTATTCTCGGCTCACCGGCGGGGGATCACGACCCGCTGTTTCGCCTGGGCAATAGCGACGTCTGGTTTCGAAGCTATATAGTGCCCGCCGACACGGTGATGCAGTACAAGCTCGCGCCCGATGTGCCGATCGTCGAGGGTTCCTCACGCGACCAGCGCCGCGCGATCCTGGTGAGCGCCCAGGCCGATCCGCTCAACCCGAACACCTTTGGTGAACAGAAGGCGGATCGCTGGAACCGCTTTTCGTTGCTGGATCTCAGTCCGGCACGCTATTGCTCCGCGCAGGCCACGGCCCAGCCGCTGGTCCACGGATCGTTAAGCCGCCAGAGCATCTCCAGTAAAATCCTCGGTAATTCCCGCGAGGTGATGATCTATAAACCGCGCGGCGCGCAGCCTGCACGCTGGACGCTCATCCTCTTCGACGGGCAGATTTATCAGGACGAATACCATTTCGCTAACGTGCTGGACGGTCTTATTGCCCGCCATCATCTTCCGCCGATTAACGTGGTGTTTATCGACAGCCTCGATCACGCCCGACGCGGCAACGAGCTGCCGCCGAACCCGGACTTCGCCGACTTTATGGCACACGAGCTGCTGCCATGGCTGCGCGGGCAGGGCATCGCGACGCAGCGGCAGAAAACGGTGCTGGCGGGGTCGAGCTACGGCGGCATTGCCTCATCGTGGGTGGCGCTGCGCTATCCGCGCCTGTTTGGTAACGTGCTGAGCCTTTCAGGTTCGTACTGGTGGGCGCCGAAAGGCGAAGCGCCTGGCTGGCTGACGCGGCAGTATCAGCAGTCGCCGCCGTATCCGGTGCGCTTCTGGCTGCAGGCCGGAAAGTTTGAAACCACGGGGCCGGGCGGAGGCATTTATCGCACCACGCAGGATTTCGAACAGGCGTTGAGGGAGAAAGGGTATCGCGTCAGCTTCCATCCCTCATCCAGCGGCCACGACTACGCGGCCTGGTGTGAAGCGCTGATCCACGGCATGCGCGATTTCACCGGCCTACGACGCCAGTGAAAACCAGCGGCGCCAGACGAAACGCAGGATGAAGAATTCGATGGCGCCGAGCGCTAAAAACCACAGGCAGAACAGAATGGTGTAGAGCTGGTTAAGATCGACCATGTGAAAGGTCGTCATCAGCTTCTGCGCCAGCACCAGGCCCAGCGAAGGCGCGGGTAACAGCAGGCAGGAGATCAGGGCCAGCAATAAAATGCCCCCCGCCGTAAGCAGCGATTCTAACGGGTGTTTCATCGTAATGTTAATCGTCAGTTAAAAATGTCATTGTCCGGCATTCTGTAACGTAAAGCAATATCAGCCCCGCTGGCCTTTTTGAATAAGACAACGACATTATTACTGCGAATAAACAACAATATATGACCCGGTATTTATATTAATATCGCGTTATGTAAATAAACGTCCGTTTCAGGCAAATAATTTTACAAACATATAAGTGCTGTATCCAATTAACGTGGCAATAACAATGGCTGCGACAATGTATAAAGCCAGGCGTCGTCCGCGATAAATACCAAACATGGTTCCCCCTCGTTTAGTGTTGGTTTAGAAATATTTTGTAAAAATCAGGTCATCGAAATAGTTTTAATCAGTTTTGAATAACCGAGAAGTCATTATATTGCGGTAGATCAATTTTACCCGCAAGACTTAAAAATGAATTTATTTAGCCAGAAAGGAATTCAGGCTTCTGTTCACCGGATATTGAAGGAAAAATACGATGACCGAAAAAAAATTGTCCCCAAACGTGCCGCCTTCCGGCGGGCTGGCATACCAGCAGACCGCAGCGCAGGTGCTTGCTCACACGCAGAGCCAGGCCAGCGGTCTGGATCGTGCAGAGGCGCAGGCACGTCTGCAAAAATCAGGTCCGAACGCGCTGCCGGAGAAAAAAGGTAAACCCGCCTGGCTGCGTTTTTTAGCCCATTTTAATGATGTGCTGATTTATGTCCTGCTGGCCGCCGCCGTATTAACGGCAGTAATGGGCCACTGGGTGGATACGCTGGTTATTCTGGGCGTCGCGGTAATCAATGCCTTAATTGGCCATATTCAGGAAAGCAACGCGGAAAAATCCCTGAAGAGTATTCGCAATATGCTCTCCAGCGAGGCGCGCGTTATTCGTAACGGCAATCACGAAACGATACCCACAACTGAAATAGTCCCGGGCGATATTATTGTATTACGCGCGGGGGATCGTATTCCGGCGGATATGCGTTTAATCGAAGCGCATAATTTACGCGTGGAAGAGGCGATTCTGACCGGTGAATCTACCGTGGTGGATAAGCACATTAATCCGCTGAGCGGCGAACTGCCGCTGGGCGACCGCACCAATATGGTCTTCTCCGGGACGACCGTCAGCGCGGGCGGCGGCGTCGGCGTGGTCACCGCGACCGGTAAGGATACGGAGCTCGGCCACATCAACCAGATGATGGCGGGCATCGAAAAGCACCGCACGCCGCTGCTGGTGCAGATGGACAAGCTGGGTAAAGCGATCTTCGCCATTATCCTGGCAATGATGGCCGCGCTGTTCGTCTTCAGCCTGGTGTTCCGCGAGATCCCAATGGGCGAGCTGCTGCTCTCCCTGATTAGCCTGGCGGTGGCCTCCGTGCCGGAAGGTCTGCCAGCGATTATCTCCATCATCCTCTCGCTGGGCGTACAGGCGATGGCGCGCAAGCGGGCGATTATCCGCAAGCTGCCGACGGTTGAAACCCTGGGCGCGATGACCGTGGTCTGCTCGGATAAAACCGGCACTCTGACCATGAACGAGATGACGGTGAAAGCCATCATCACCGCCGACGCCTGCTATCGCGTGGACGGCAACAGCTACGAGCCGGTGGGCAACATCTACCTGGAAGGCAGCGACGAGCCGGTGCAGATCCAGCCGGGCACCGTGCTGGAGCAGTACCTGCGCACCATCGACCTGTGTAACGACAGCCAGCTGATTCAGGACGAGCGCGGCCTGTGGGGCATCACCGGTGGGCCGACCGAGGGCGCGCTGAAGGTGCTGGCGGCGAAGGCCAGCCTTGAGCCGGTGATGACGACACTGGTTAACAAGATCCCGTTCGACTCGCAGTATAAGTACATGAGTACCCACTACCAGATTGGCGGTGAGGAGCAGATCCTGATCACCGGCGCGCCGGACGTGATTTTCGCCCTGTGCGCCGAGCAGCAGACCCGCAACGGTGCGGAAGCCTTCAACCGTGCGTACTGGGAAACCGAGATGGAGCGCTATGCGCGTCAGGGGCTGCGCATGGTCGCCGCGGCGTTCAAGCCGGCGAACGGCGAGCAGGAACTGACCCACGACGACCTGAGCCACGGCCTGATCTTCCTCGGCATCGCCGGGATGATGGATCCGCCGCGTCCGGAAGCGATTGATGCGATTAACGCCTGCCAGCAGGCGGGGATCCGCGTGAAGATGATCACCGGGGATCACCCGCAGACGGCGATGAGCATCGGCCAGATGCTGGGGATCACCAACAGCGAGCAGGCGGTTACCGGCTACGAGCTGGAGAAGATGGACGACGCCGCGCTGGCGGAAGCCGCAGTGAAGTATGACATCTTCGCCCGTACCAGCCCGGAGCATAAGCTGCGCCTGGTGAAAGCGCTGCAGGACAAAGGTGAAATCGTCGGCATGACCGGTGACGGCGTGAACGATGCCCCGGCGCTGCGTCAGGCTGACGTGGGCATCGCGATGGGCATCAAGGGCACGGAAGTGACCAAAGAGGCGGCGGACATGGTCCTGACGGACGATAACTTCGCCACCATCGCCAACGCGGTGAAAGAGGGGCGTCGCGTTTACGACAACCTGAAGAAGACCATTCTGTTCATCATGCCGACCAACCTCGCGCAGGGTCTGCTGATTGTGATTGCGCTGCTGGCGGGGAACATCATTCCGCTGACGCCGGTGCTGATTCTGTGGATGAACATGGCCACCTCCGCCACGCTCTCCTTCGGCCTGGCCTTTGAGGCCGCCGAGCGCAACATCATGCGCCGTCCGCCGCGTCAGACCGGGCAGCACGTCATGGACGCCTACGCCGTGTGGCGCGTGGCCTTCGTCGGCACCATGATTGCTATCGCCGCCTTTGCGCTGGAAGCCTGGCTGGCCCCGCGCGGCCACAGCGCGGAGTTCATCCGCACCGTGCTGCTACAGATGCTGGTCTGCGCCCAGTGGGTGTACATGATTAACTGCCGCAACACCGAAGGGTTCTCCCTGAACCGCGGCCTGCTGGCGAACAAAGGGATCTGGCTGGTGACGGGCGTGCTGTTCCTGCTCCAGGCGGCGATTATCTATCTGCCGTTTATGCAGATGCTGTTCGGCACCGAAGCCCTGCCGCTGCGCTACTGGTTTGTGACCCTGGCGGTGGCGGGCGTGATGTTCTTCGTCGTCGAAATCGAGAAGCGACTGACCCGCAGGTTCCGTAAGGCTGCATAACGAAAACCTTAAAACCTTACCCCTCACCCTAACCCTCTCCCCATAGGGGAGAGGGGACAGTCAGGTACTCTCCTTTGGGCTCGGTTTTCTCCCTCGCCCCTTTGGGGAGAGGGCCGGGGTGAGGGGAGACAACGCTGAGGTACTCCCATGAAATTCCCGGTTCTGTTAGCACTTCTTGTCAGTACCCTGCAACCCGCATTCGCCGCCGTCCTCCCCGTTCGCGTCGCCGCCGTGGAGCAGACCGCCCACGCCGCCGAGCGCCAGATCCCGGGCCGCATCGAAGCAATCCACACCGTAGAGCTGCGCGCCCGCACGGAAGGCGTGATCACCAAAATCCACTTCCGCGACGGGCAGTACGTGAAAAAAGGCGACGTGCTGTTCGAGCTGGACGACGCCGAACCGCGCGCCGCCCTGCGCCTGGCGCAGGCCGAGGTAAGAAGCGCCGAAGCCACGCTGCGTCAGGCGCAGCAGCAGCTTTCCCGTTTTGAAAGCCTGGGCAGCAGCAACGCCATCAGCCGTCACGACGTGGACAATGCCCGCATGCAGCGGGACGTGGCGAGCGCCGCGCTGGAGCAGGCCAAAGCCCGTCTCGACACCCGCAGCGTCACCCTGAACTACACCCGCATCGCCTCGCCGATTGATGGTCGCGTGGGGCACAGCCAGTTCCACGTCGGCAGCCTGGTCAACCCTGCCAGCGGCGTGCTGGTGGAGGTTGTGCAGCTCGACCCCATTCGCATCGCCTTTGCGCTGGAAGAGGGGGCGTTTGCCACCAAAGCCGGACAGCATGCGGATATCAGCGCCATGAAGCAGGCCTGGCAGGCGTTAATTGACAGCAACGGCCAGCGCGTCAGCGGTGAGCTGACCTCAGTGGACAATCGCATCGACCCGCGCACCGCCAGCGTGATGCTGCGCGCCGAGTTTGCCAATCCGCGCCATCAGCTCCTGCCCGGCGGCAACGTGAACGTGTATTTGCGCCCAGCAAGCGAACAGCCGGTCCTGACCCTGCCCGCCGCCGCGGTCCAGCAGAACGGCGACGGGTTCTTCGCCTGGGTAGTTAACGCCGACGGTAAGACCGAAATGCGCCCGCTGAAAATTGCCGGTCAGATTGGCCAGCAGTTCCAGATTACCTCCGGCATGAAGCCCGGTGAGCGAGTGATTACTGACGGCGCGCAGCGCGTGCAGCCCGGCACCGCCGTCCAGATACTGAATTAAGGAGCCATCATGCTGACGTTTTTCATCAAACGCCCGCGCTTCGCGATGGTGATTGCGCTGGTCATTACCCTGCTGGGGGCCATCGCGCTGAGGATTATCCCGGTGGAGCAGTATCCTCAGATCACGCCGCCGGTGGTGAATGTGTCTGCCAGCTGGCCCGGCGCCAGCTCGGCTGACGTGGCGGAGGCCATCGCCACGCCGCTGGAGACCCAGCTGAACGGCGTGGATCACATGCTCTATATGGAGTCGACCAGTTCGGACGAAGGCACCTACAGCCTGAACATTACCTTTGCGGCGGGCACCGATCCGGACCTCGCCGCAATCGACGTGCAGAACCGCGTGGCGCAGGCCGTGGCGCAGCTCCCGACCGAGGCGCAGCAAAACGGCGTGCAGGTGCGCAAGCGCGCCACCAACCTGATGATGGGGGTAAGTCTTTACTCACCGAACAACACCCACACGCCGCTGTTCGTCAGCAACTACGCCAGCACCCAGGTGCGCGAGGCGCTGTCCCGCCTGCCGGGCGTCGGGCAGGTGCAGATGTTTGGCGCGCGCGACTACAGCATGCGCATCTGGCTGCGTCCGGACCGCATGAACGCCCTGAACGTCACCACCGACGACGTGGCGCAGGCGCTGCGCGAGCAGAACGTGCAGGGGGCGGCAGGCCAGGTCGGCACGCCGCCGGTGTTTAACGGTCAGCAGCAGACCCTGACCATCAACGGGCTGGGGCGCCTGAATCAGGCCGAAGACTTTGCCGACATCATTATCCGCGCGGGCGAGATGGGCCAGCTGGTGCGCCTGAAGGACGTCGCCACCATCGAGCTCGGCTCGCGCAGCTACAGCTCCGGCGCGCAGCTGAACGGGCACGACTCCGCCTACCTCGGCATCTACCCGACGCCGTCCGCCAACGCCCTGCGCGTGGCCGATGCGGTGCGCGCGGAGCTGGAGCGCCTCTCGACGCGCTTCCCGGACGACCTGGTCTACGAGGTGAAATTCGACACCACCTCCTTTGTTGCCGCCACCATTAAGGAGATCGGCGTCTCGCTGGCGCTCACCATGCTGGCGGTTGTGGTGGTCGTTTCCCTGTTCCTGCAAAGCTGGCGCGCAACGCTGATTGTCGCGCTCGCCATTCCGGTGTCGCTGGTGGGCACCTTCGCGGTGCTCTACACGCTCGGCTACTCCGCCAACACCCTTAGCCTGTTTGCCATCATTCTGGCGCTGACCATGGTGGTGGATGACGCCATCGTGGTGGTGGAGAGCGTCGAAACCCTGATGGCGGAAGGGCAGAGCCGCACGGCGGCGACCGCGCTGGCGCTGCGCCAGATTGCCGGGCCGGTCATCGCAACGACGCTGGTGCTGCTGGCGGTGTTTGTGCCGGTGGCGCTCCTGCCGGGGATTGTCGGCGAGCTGTACCGCCAGTTCGCGGTGACGCTCTCCACCGCCGTCACGCTCTCAAGCCTCGTGGCGCTGACCCTGACGCCCGCCCTGTGCGCGATGCTGCTGCGTCCGCGCCCGGAGAAACCTGCGGCGGTTTATCGCGCCTTTAACCGCGGGCTGGACGCCACGCGCGGTTTCTACACCCGCATCGTGCATGTCTTAAACCAGCGTCCGTGGCTGGCGCTGCTGGCTACCGCGGGCGCGGCGGCCGTGGTAGCGTTCAGCTTTACGTCGATGCCAAAGGGCTTTCTGCCGCAGGAAGATCAGGGCTACTTCTTCGCCAGCGTCCAGCTGCCGGAAGCGGCCTCGCTGGAGCGCACCGAGGCGGTGATGACCACGGCGCGTGAACTGATCGCCAAAAACCCGGCGGTGGAAGACGTGATTCAGGTCTCCGGGTTTAACATCCTCAACGGCACCAGCGCCTCCAACGGCGGGTTTATCTCCATCATGCTCAAAGACTGGAGCGAGCGGCCGCCGCTGGACGAGGTGATGGGGAGCCTGCAGCGCCAGCTGCTGGCCCTGCCGGAAGCGACCATTATGACCTTCGCGCCGCCGACGCTGCCGGGCCTGGGCAACGCCTCCGGCTTCGACCTGCGCATCCAGGCGCAGGCGGGGCAGAGCCCGGCGGAGCTGGAGCGCGTCACGCGTGAGGTGCTGGCGAAAGCTAACCAGCATCCACAGCTGAGCCGCGTGTTCACCACCTGGAGCAGCAACGTGCCGCAGCTGACGCTGACCGTTGACCGCGAGCGCGCCGCGCGCCTCGACGTGCCGGTGTCGCGCATCTTCAGCAGCCTGCAAACCGCCTTTGGCGGTACGCGCGCCGGGGATTTCAGCGTCAACAACCGCGTCTACCACGTGGTGATGCAAAACGAGATGCAGTGGCGCGAGCGCGCCGGGCAGATCAGCGAGCTGTTCGTGCGCAGCAACAGCGGCGAGCGGGTGCGTCTGAGCAACCTCGTCACCATTACGCCGACCGTCGGCGCGCCGTTCCTGCAGCAGTACAACCAGTTCCCGTCTGTGTCGGTGAGCGGCTCGGCGGCGGCTGGGGTGAGCAGCAGCACCGCGATGGCGGCGATGGGCGAGATTCTGGCGGAGAATTTGCCAGCCGGGTACGACTTCGCCTGGAGCGGCATGTCGTATCAGGAGCAGCAGACCGGCAATCAGGCGATATGGATCGTGCTGGCGGCGGTGGTGATGGCGTGGCTGTTCCTCGTTGCCCAGTACGAGAGCTGGACGCTCCCGGCGAGCGTGATGCTCTCGGTGCTGTTCGCCATCGGCGGGGCGCTGGTCTGGCTTTGGCTGGCGGGCTACGCCAACGACGTGTACGTGCAGATAGGCCTGGTGTTGCTGATCGCGCTAGCGGCTAAAAACGCGATTCTTATCGTGGAGTTTGCCCGCGCGCGGCGCATGGACGGGATGGCGATTGTCGATGCCGCACGTGAAGGGGCCTCGCGCCGCTTCCGCGCGGTGATGATGACCGCCGTGTCGTTCATTATCGGCGTCCTGCCCATGATGCTGGCGACCGGGGCGGGTGCCCAGAGCCGCCGCATTATCGGCACCACGGTGTTCAGCGGCATGCTGGTGGCGACCGTGGTGGGGATCCTGTTTATCCCAGCGCTGTTCGTGCTGTTCCAGCGCCTGCGCGAGTGGGGCCACGGCCTTACGGACTCGTCGCCCACAGCTCGCAGTGCTTCTGCACCAGAGAGATCAGCGAGCCGCCGTCGGCGATAAACTCCCGCATGCGCTGCGCCTCGCTCTTGCCCTGCTTTAACAGCAGGGCAATTTCATTGATTGCGCTCGCAGCGCCGAGCTTCTCGGCCGACGGCGCAACCTGCTCCAGCAGCCACGCAATGTCTTCCGCCACGGTTTTGTGCTCGCCGGTGTGCACATCCGTCAGGATCCCCTCCAGCCCGTAGCGACAGGCCTGAAAACGGTTAAAGCGGTACAGCAGAAAATCTTTTTCCTGATGCTTATAGGGCCGCGCGGTCAGCAGCCAGTGGGACGTCGCCTGAATAAGCCCGGCGATGTTAATCGCGTGGCCGAGCGTCAGCGGCGTATCCATCACCCGCACCTCCACGGTGCCGAAGTGCGGGCTGGGGCGGATGTCCCAGTGCAGATCCTTAATGCTGTCGATCATGCTGGTCGAACTCAGGCGGCGGAACAGCCCTTCGAACTCCTGCCAGCTGTTGACCCACGGCATTTGGCCGTTATCCGGGAACCCGGAGAAGATGTTGAGTCGCGACGAGGAGAACTTCGTGTCCGTGCCCTGCATGTACGGCGAGGCGGCCGCCAGGGCGATAAAGTGCGGCACGAAGCGCGACAGGCCGTGCAGCAGGTAAATCGCGTCGTCCCCGGTTCGACACCCCACATGCACGTGCTGGCCGAACACCGTTGCCTGCAAAATCAGATAGCCAAAGCGCTCCAGCGTGACGTTATAGCGCTCGTCGTCGCAGACCTCCTGACGCTGCCACTTCTGGAACGGGTGCGTCCCGCCGCCGCAGATCTGGATATGCTGCTCCGCCGCCGCGCGCAGGATGCTCTGCTGCATCACCGAGAACTGCGCCGCCGCCTGGTCGATGTTCTGGCATACGCCGGTGGCGATTTCGAGCATGCTTTCGGTGATGTCGTGTTTGACCTCGCCGCCTTTGATGTCGTCTTTGACGGCGGCGATGAGCGCGGAGGAGTCCTGGCTCAGATCGTAGCCCGGCGGGTTAACCACCTGCAGTTCGAGTTCGATGCCGAGGGTGAAAGGTTCAGAGGACTTAAAATCGGGTAAAGGCATGGCGCACTCCGTTGTCTGTTGTGTGTTGAGTATAGACAACGACGTGGCGCTCACTTTTCAGGGTGGTATAACTGTTAGCAGGCTTAGCGAAAAGGGGAGTTAACCATGTCTGACAATCCAGTGATTGCGCTGATTGGGCCTGGCGCAATTGGGACCACCATCGCCGCGGTGCTGCATGACGCGGGCCGTACGCCGCTATTGTGCGGACGCACCGCGCATCCTGAACTACGCCTGCGCCACGACGAGGGTGAAACCGTGGTGCCCGGCCCGGTATTGACCGATCCGGTCGTCATCACGCGCCCCGTCGATCTCGTTTTCGTGGCGGTAAAAACGACGCAAAATGGCGACAGCGCCGGATGGCTGCGGGCCCTGTGCGATGAACACACCGTAGTCTGCGCGCTGCAAAACGGCGTGGAGCAAAAAGCCCAGCTTGAGGCGTGGGTTAACGGCGCGACGGTGCTGCCGTCGGTAGTGTGGTTCCCGGCGCAGCGCGAGCCGGATGCCTCCGTGTGGCTGCGCGCCAAACCGCGCCTGACGCTGCCGGACGTGCCGCAGGCGCAGCGGGTGGTGCAGGCGCTTCGCGGTACGCGCTGTGAAGTTGAGCTATCGGCAGATTTCCCTACCGTCGCCTGGCGCAAGCTGCTGCAAAACGCGGTCGCCGGGCTGATGGTGCTGGCCAACCGCCGCGCCGGGATGTTCAGGCGGGAGGATATCAGCGAACTTTCGCTGGCCTACCTGCGCGAGGGGCTTGCCGTCGCCCGCGCCGAAGGGGCGAAGCTGGACGATGCGGTGGCCCAGGAGATTCTGGCGAACTTCCAGCGTGCGCCTGAGGACCTGGGCACGTCGATCCTTGCCGACCGTCAGGCGGATCGCCCGATGGAGTGGGATATCCGCAACGGCGTGATCCAGCGCTACGGCCGCAAGCACGGGATTGCGGTGCCCATCAGCGACGTGGTGGTGCCGCTGCTGGCGGCGGGGAGCGAGGGGCCGGGCTAACGGCCGCTGTTTTTCCGTTCGGCAAAGTAGTGGGCGGGCGTGCTGCCCATCGCTTTTCGGAACATGGTGATAAACGCATTCACGGATTCGTACCCGAGCGTTGTCGCCACGTTCTGGACGGGCACGCCGCTTGCCAGCTCCCGCAGGGCAATAATCAAATGCAGCTGCTGGCGCCATCGCCCGAAACTCAGCCCGGTCTCGCGCTGCATCAGGCGGGCAAACGAACGCTCGCTGAGGGCGAGCCTTTTCGCCCATTCCTTAAGGGTGCTTCTGTCCTCAGGGCGGGTAACCAGCGCGTCAGCCATGGCGCGAATTTTTGGGTCGGTTGAGACCGGCAGGCTCAGCTTCTGCTGCGGCATGCTGGCGAGCTCGTCCAGCGTCACCCGGGTCAGCCTGGCGACGTGGCCGTCGGCGGGATAATCCACGCCTTCGCGCGTCAGACGATCGACCAGCTCCTTAATCAGCGGCGAGATCGCCAGCGTGCAGCATCTCTCCGGCAGCGCCGCCGCGCCGGGCTCAATAAACAGATAGTTGAGATGCGCGTTCCAGGTCGCTTTGGCGCTGTGCGGGATCCCGCCGGGGATCCAGACGGCGCAGTCCGGCGGCACGATCCAGATGTCATTCTCCGCGTAACAGCTGACCGCACCGTATCGGGCAATGATCAGCTGCCCCTTGCGGTGGGTATGTACCGGCACTTCCGCGGCGTAATCCACGAAGTCCAGATGACGCGCCACGGCAGGAGAGGCGGTAGAGTCAGGGTCATACAGCGTAGTAGCGGGTTGAGGCTTCACGATTCTGGCAACATTTAGGTATTTTTTGACAGAATAGAGTATTTAAGCGGGTCTGCAAGCCGGTAATAATCCCGGCATGAAAAACATTTTCTCTCATCCCGTGCACATCCCCGCCGCGCTGCGAAACGATGCGGGCGCGCTGATCTACTCTGCGAAGAGTTTTGCCGCGGCGATGCTGGCTTATTACCTCGCGCTGTCGATAGGCCTTGAGCGTCCCTCGTGGGCCATTATTACGGTATACATCGTGTCGCAGACGTCGGTCGGGGCATCGCTGAGCCGAAGCCTCTACCGGCTGGCAGGTACCGTTGTCGGGGCCAACGCGACCGTTCTGATTGTGCCCACCTTCGCGAATACGCCAGTCCTGTGCAGCGCGGTGCTGACAGGCTGGATAACGTTCTGCCTGTGGCTCTCCCTGCTGGAACGCACGCCCCGAGCCTATGCCTTCGTGCTGGCGGGCTACACCGCGAGCCTGATTGGTTTTCCCGCAGTGTCCGATCCCGGCGGCATCTTTAACGTCGCCATCGTCCGCGTGCAGGAGATTTCGATTGGGATTTTCTGCGCGGCGCTGATTCACCGTTACGTGCTGCCCGCGCGCGTATCAGGGCTGTTCAACGCGAAATTATCCCAGACGCTACAGGCCGCGCGCGGGCGGGTGGCGGATACCATAGCCGGTAAACCCGATGCGGCTTCCGGCCCGCTGCATCTGGCCCTCGCGCTGCAGTTCCTGCAGGGAATAAGCCACCATATTCCGTACGATTTTGCCCTTTCAGCCCCGGTGCGGCAGGCCAGAAAAGCGATCCACGACCGGCTGGCGCGGCTGGTTATCGTCAACTGTGAACTACACGATCGCCTGCCAGCGATCGGAGCCCTGCCCGCCGACGTGCAGGCATTGCTGGAGGACGTTCAGGCCTGGCTTGCCGCTGAAGGCGCGGGGGCCAGCAGCACGGCAGAGGCGCTGCTGCTCCGCTGTGCGCTTTTTATCGATCGGTATGCCGCGCAGGCGCAGACGTTTGACGACGCGCTGCAGGTCAGTTTTATTCGCTACCTCTCGGAGGCTATCGCGCTGTTGCAGCAGTGCGAACGTCTTTCCGGGGCCATCCTCCATGCCAAACCCGTCTTTGGGGAGATGCAAACCCGCGCGGCGAAAGGCTACGTTTTCCACCGCGATCCTCTTACCGCGGCCCGCACGGCGCTGGGGGCTTTCGCCATCATCCTGAGCGGCTGTCTGGTCTGGATCTTCTCAGCGTGGCCGGATGGCGGCACGGCGGTGTCTATCCTGGGGGTCTGCTGCACGCTGTTTGGCAGCTTCGATACCCCGGCACCGCACATCGTGAAATACATCATTGGCTCGTTCTGGGGCGTGCTCATTAGCCTGTTCTACAGCTTTGCGCTGCTGCCGCTGGTGAGCGATTTTCCGGTGCTGGTGGCGGTGCTTGCCCCGGCGTATCTGCTGGCCGGGTCGCTTCAGGCGCGTCCGCCCACCACGTTTATGGCGATGGGGATTACCCTGACGCTGCCCATTCTTTGCGAGCTGGGGGCGCACTACAGCGGAGATTTCGCCGTTGCGGCCAACACCGCCATCGCGCTCTTTGCCGCCACCGGCTTTGCCGTCGTCAGCATGAGCCTGCTGCAAACCGTGCAGGCGGATGGTGCCATCACGCGTCTGCTGAACCTGTGTCAGCGCGACATTCGCCGCAGCGTGAAGGGCACGCTGCGGGTTGATGAAACGTACTGGATCAACCTGATGATGGACCGAACCGCCCTGTTGCTGCCGCGCCTGCAGCGCAGCGAGAGCGCACCAGAGCAGGCGCTCGATCGGCTGCTACACGCGCTGCGTCTGGGGCTTTCGGTCATGCATTTACGCCGCAGTGACGCACCGCCCGGCAGGGAGGTTGACGCGCTTTTTCATCGGATAAACGCCGCAGACCGCCACGCCTTACGCGAACGCATCGTTACCCTTATCGAACGCCATCTGCCTGCGGCAGATGAACATACGCGCCAGTTGGTCTTCAGGCTGGTGGATCTGCACTGCGCATTACGGGGGCCAGACCATGGTTAACGATCTCAATATCGGCGGCGTTTTTATTCCGGGGCTGCTGACGGTCGACCTCGCGGCGCTGGTATGCACGCTGAGCCTCGTCGCGCTTTTCTCTCTCAGCAGGCTCTACCGGCGCTTGCCGTTTCGCCCGCTGATGGATGTTTCAACCTGGATTGTCACCTTTTTCCTGCTGATGCAGGGTCTGACCGCGTTGGGGTTATTGTCATGAAATCACTTCTCTCTTTACTGGCTCGCTATGCGCTGACGCTGAGCGTCGTCGCGGGGGCTACGCTTCTGGCATTTATGATGTGGAAACACTACGCACAAACGCCGTGGACCCGCGACGGCCGCGTGCGGGCGGACGTGGTGCAGATTGCGCCGGACGTCTCCGGGCCGGTCATCAGCGTGGCCGTGCGGGACAATCAGTGGGTGAACCGGGGCGATGTGCTTTACGCTATCGATCCGCGCTGGCTTAAGCTGGCGGTGGTCAGCGCGCAGGCGGACGTCGAGTCGAAACGCCATGAGATGCTGATGCGCCAGGATGCGGCCCATCGCCGCACGCTGATTAAAAACGCCATTTCGAGCGAGGATTTGCAGCAAACCGGCAGCGCGGCGAACGTCGCGGCGGCCAATTATCACGGCGCGCTGGCCGCGCTGGATCTGGCAGAGCTTAATCTGGCGCACGCCACCGTCCGTGCGCCGGTCTCGGGGTACGTCACGCACCTGCGGCTGCGGCCCGGAGACTACGCGACGGCGGGGGAGACAAAGGTCGCCATCGTCGATGCCCACAGCTTCTGGGTGGTGGGGTACTTTGAGGAGACCAAGCTGCGCCATATTCGCGTCGGGGATGCCGCGCAGGTGGTGCTGATGGGATACGAGCCTGTCATCACGGGGCACGTGGAGAGCATCGGACATGGGATCGGGGACAGCAACGATGAGACGGGCGGGCTGGGCCTGCCCGACGTCGAGCCGACGTTTAGCTGGGTTCGGCTGGCGCAGCGCGTACCGGTGCGCATTCATATCGACAGGTTGCCGGAGGGGGTTGAGCTGGTGGCGGGGCTGTCGGCGAGCGTGGCGGTGGGGGGATAGGGAGGGAAGGTGATAGATGTGAGTATGAATGTCTGTGTTGTGCCAGAAGCAGACGTTGAGGAAAGTATTATTTAGATGTGAAATATTTGCGTAATATTTTTTCTAATAGCGAGAAAACGACCGTGACCCTTTTGGGAGTAATCAGCTGATAAGGTCGATATAAATAAAATTGCCATTTCTCCTGTCGCAGTTCTGGCAGTGGGGGAACAAGTTGGCCGCTTGCTAAGTACTCCCTACAGATAAAATCGCTGGATTGTACAACCGTTTTTCCGGCCAATGCAGCCTGAATTTCGGCGTATGGGTCTGTAGTATAAAACTCAATATGACGAGGGACAAAAGTATTCACAGCGTCACTCATAAACTCAAATGACTTCCCCGTTTCAGGATTAATTAAACCACTAAATGGATAACGCTGTCGAAGATCTTCTAAATCAGTTGGTGCTCCCAGGCGCGCAATGAGTTCAGGGGATGCAACCAAAATATGTTCAACTTGCCCGATATTTTTAATGATGAAGTTTGGATTAGGCTCTCGCCCTACGCGTATGCCTATATCGATACGATGCTCGATAGTATCAAGTTTCATCATATCTAAACGCCAGTCGATAAATAACTCAGGATATGGACGCAGTGCAGTCAACAGTTCATACAAGATTTGCTCATGATTTGGAAATCGAAGTAATGTGATACGAACAATACCTTTCATTTCATTATCATCTTTCGCCATCAGAAATAACTTTTCAGAATCTTCCAGCAGTCGCTTCGCTTGGGGTAAAAATAACTCACCGAAACTGGTGAGAAAGATCGACCGAGTATTGCGTTTGAAAAGAGGTTCACCAAGCTGTTTCTCCAACTCAGCGACTGTTCGGGTTACTACTGATGGTGAAACCGACAGCTTTATGGCTGCTTCGCGGAAGTTCAGGGTTTCAGAGGCGATGATAAAAAACTTTAGAGCATCAAGTTTGTTCATGATTGTTGTGGAAATTGCAATAATGTATTTTGATAATAGCAATTAATCTGCAACTATTCCAGTCATATAATCGAACAATCAAATAAGTAATCTGTATTACTTTTTTATCAGAACTCAAAAGAGAAAATTATGTCAATTCAACCAGTAGAGTTAAACAAAGCCTATCGTTTATTGCAGGTCGGGCCAACGACGATGATATCGGCTAAAAATGATGGCATTGAAAATGTCATGGCAGCTGCCTGGGTGGGGTTAGTAGGTAATAACAAAGTGATGGCTTTTATAGGTCCACAAGCATTTACTCGCGGACTTGTAGAAAAAAGTGGATATTACGTTGTCCAGATTCCAGTAGTAAAACAGATGGAAATGGTTTTATATGCTGGAGGCCACAGTTATTCTGACACACCCGATAAAAACAGTAAAATTCCACTATTTTATCAGAAAGAGTTTGATCTTCCTTTAGTTGAAGGTTGCGCTGGCTGGCTAGTCTGTAAGGTCATACCTAATGTAGAAAATCAAAAACAGCACAACTTGTTCATGGGGGAAATTGTCGGAGCATGGAGTGATGACCGCGTTTTCAGAAATGGGCACTGGATTTTTGATGATGCGCCTGATGAATTACGTACTGTCCATTACGTAGCTGGCGGACAGTTTTACGCCATTGGTAAAGGTACAAAATTCAATTATGGTCCAGGAAAAGACTAATCCTTACTGCTGTATAAATGTAGCCATATAACATGGCTACATAGAGGTAATAGTATAAATAAAAACAACCGACTTAAGATGTCCGCTTTTCGCTCTTAGCAGACATTCAACGTTAGCGTAAGGCCGGAACCATGCTTCTACCCAGCTAGATTCCGGCTCCCATCACCCGCCTCAGTGCGCCGTGATATACGGCTCCTTCACAAACTCCGCCAATAACCAAACCATATCATGCAGCAGCCCGGTGAGATCTTTCGCCACGCTCACAGGCAATGTCCCACCCATCACTGCCAGCGTTAACGCCACGGCATAGTCTACCTGCAGCGTCGTCTCCTGCCAGCAGTCCGGTACGCAGGAGGTAATCTTTTCCCCCGCAATCAACTGTTCAACCAGGTACGAAGGAAGTTCGGCATCACAGCACTCCCGCAGTCGCTTAAGCGCAGCCAGCAATCGCTTACAGAGCGTAGCAAACGTCACTGCGTCGTCAGTTTCCACCAGCACGCTGACATACGCAGTACAGGCATCGGCCAGTTCGAAGAGATCCGCAGAATCGGAAATTGAAGTGTTGATGAGGTGATGAACTGCGCTTTCCTCAGAGAGCGCGTAAGAAAATCCAGGAGTAGTCGCCATTTAGCATCCTCTTTGTCTAAAAAAACGTCATGTTATGCTAACGGGTTCCTACGCCCGGTTACGGATGTGCCGCAACGCAGGCACTTTACGGCGGCGAAAAAGGGAAGGAAAGGGATCCCCCTGAATTACATAAGGTTGCTTGCAGGTTTGCGAGGCGGCTTCCAGAAGGGCATTGCCGGGTGGCGGCTACGCCTTACCCGGCCTACAAAACAGCCAACCAACCTATCCGCGACACGAATCGTAGGCCCGCGCAAGCGCAGCGCCGCCGGGCACAGTTTGCACCGCGGTTACTCCTTCACGCAGACCTTTTCATTTTGAGCAATCCTTCTAATAACGCCTGCGTCGCGCGGGAGGATTTGCCCGCCTGCGAACAAACCAGTCCAAACGCCCGGCACAGCGAAGGTGCTACGGGCACGACGCACAAGCCGCGTAATTCATCCGGCAGGGCGGATTCAGGTATCAGCGCGACGCCCATGCCTTCGCGCACCAGCAGGCAGGCGCTGATCCAGTCGCGGACGGTCACCCGCACGTCAGACAGCTGCAAGCCAGCCTGTTCCATCAGGCTTTTTCCATTGACGGCACAACCGCCCGTTGCGAGCACGAAGGGCTGGTCTGCCAGTTCCTCAAGGGGGATGCCGCGCGTACGTGTATAACGAGCCTGACGGTGGCTGGCTGGCAACACCGCGACCCATGCATCCTGCCCTAAGACCGCTTCAGCACGCTCAGGAACAGGGTTCATGACCACGCCCAGATCAACCGTATCTGCCGCCAGCCACTCTTCGACCTCCTGGTCCGTCCCTTCGAGTACGATAACCTCGATTTCAGGATGCAGGCGCTTAAAGTCGCGCAGCAGTCCGGGCAAAAACGTGGATGTCACTGAAGGGAAACTGGCAAGACGAATGCGCCCCCCACTTAACCCCCGGCTCTCATCCGCCAGTACGCGGATGGCGTCCAGTCGCGCCAGCATGCTCCTTGCCTCTTTGACCACCTGCTCGCCCAGGGCTGTTACGCCGATGTGGCGCCGCTCTCGCGTGAATACAGCAAATCCTAATGAAGCCTCTAACTGAGCGATCGCCTGGCTGGCACCAGACTGCGTCATGCCTACCTCTTCAGCGGCACGCGAAATATTACTGGCATCGGCTACTGCAACCAGCAAGCGCCAGTGTAAAAGATTCATCATGGGTATCAGTAGCTCAGCTAATAGCTAATTTATGAGTCATTAATTTTACAGGGTGATTGGTTTTAAGCACAGTGTATTCAAACTGAATCGTCACCACTCAACAGCTTTAACGGAGAGATTATGAAACTCTATTACGCCCCGGACACCTGCTCACTCTCACCCCATATCGTGCTTCGCGAACTGGCGATTGAGTTTGAACTGGTTAAAGTGGACAACAGGAGCAAGCTTACCGCTGACGGGCGCGACTTCCTGACCATTAACCCTAAAGGTTATGTCGCAGCGCTTGAGCTGGATGACGGGAAAATCCTGACCGAGGGGCCAGCCATTTTGCAGTACCTGGCAGACCTCAAGCCAGAAAGTGGGCTGGCACCGCGTGCAGACGGCTGGGAGCGAGTGCGGCTTCAGGAATGGCTAAACTTTATCACCAGCGAAATACACGCGGGATCGGCGCCTCTTTTTAACCGCGAGCTGCCCGAAGAGGCCAAATCTATTTTTCGCGAGAAGCTGTTCAGGTGGTTCGATTTTCTTCAGGAAACGCTCTCCACAAGCGCTTATCTGACGGGATCGGCATTCAGCGTGGCAGATGCCTATCTTTTCACCGTGCTGGGGTGGGCCAGGTTCTTCGCCATTGAGCTGAGCCCCTGGCCTGCGTTGCTGGCGTACAGGGAAAAAATCAGTGCCCGTCCAGCGGTGCAGGCCGCATTAGGTGCGGAATCGACTCAGTAAGACTCTAAAGCGGGTTTTTGCCGATCGTGAGTGAATATCTGCCATTTTATGTCCGACGTGCTCAGTGTAAAGACGGCAGTGGCCAGCGTGTTCTCTTCATCCGGGTCCTGTGGCGAGAGACGATAAATCGGGAGCGCGGGATCATGCTGGTCTGAAAGAATACCCAGTGCTGCCGCACCATCGAGGTGAGATTGCGTCTCCAGCCAGGCGTTTAGCCGCTGCTGGCGTGACCGGGAGCTGTCAGTGATCACCTGCTCAACCGCATCAAGCTGAGGGTGGATAAGGTGATTAGCATGGGCGAAAACCTCCCGCAGCGGCATAACGGAACAGCCTGTTCCCGTAGCCTCCACGCTAAACAGTCGGCTGTCTCCCATTTGTCCCACCGTATGGTGAAATGCACCGGCGCGTGGCTCGGTAGTCAGTATGGAGATGGCTTCATCCAGCGTGGCGGCATTCAGCGCGGCGCGGGCTAATACCTGACGCGGTACGCCGCGTGGACGGTGCAAAGCGCGTATGTTATTCACCGTGTTCACCACGCCCTTTTCGTTTACGGCGAAGGTATGTCCGCAAATCGACCCCGGGTAGGCAAAACTGGTAAACGCCAGGCCGTCATCCGGGGTAATGCTGACGATGGCGCAGTCATGCCGAAGCTGTGGGAAACCGTCTTCATTATGCGCAATAATCAGCTCTCCCTCAGCGGTGCTTCCCGCTACCGTGGTACAGCCGTCAGAGGTCGAGCGCACCAGATCGCCGCGGCAGTTCCAGGCAAACACCTCATCAAACGGTGCTTCCAGACCCTCGGCTAATCCCTCCAGTTCCTGCCAGATAAGGGGATACTGAGACTGAACCAGCGAGCGCATGCTCCGGGTCTGTTCTGCGTCTTTCATGGCGGTAACGGTTTGCCACAACGCCGTTTGCGTCAGTTTTGCATGCCAGGCTTCGCGGCCGAACGCGCCAAGCGCCTGACCTACTGCAAAAGCGGAACCACGAATGTCGATTTTTTTCATAGTGTTATCATTCACTTCTGTTCAGGATACGTGTTGCAAAAATTCTTTCAGCCGTGGATTGCGACTGCTATTCAGCAGCATATCAGGTGGACCATCTTCGGCAATGGTGCCGCCATCAATAAAGATTAGCCGCGATGCCACATCGCGGGCGAAGCCGATTTCATGGGTCACAATCACCATGGTCATGCCTTCTTCGGCCAGCGAGCGCATGACTTTCAGTACCTCATGCCGTAATTCGGGGTCCAGCGCTGAGGTCGGCTCATCGAACAGCATCATTTTCGGTTTCACCGCCAGGGCTCTGGCAATGGCCACGCGTTGCTGCTGACCGCCAGAGAGCTCTGATGGGTAGTGGCTGGCGCGTTCGCGTAAGCCAACGCGGTCCAGTAACGCGAGTGCCTGTTCCCGCGCGGCGGCTTTGCTCTGTTTGCGTACGCGAACCGGACCAAACATCACATTCTCCAGCGCCGTCAGATGGGGAAACAGATGGAACTGCTGAAACACCATCCCGGCTTCACGGCGGATATCACACTCGTTAGCGTGAGGATCGGTAAGATGCATTCCCGCTACCAGCAGCGTGCCGGAGGAAATTTCCTCCAGCTTATTAATGCAGCGCAGCAGCGTCGACTTACCCGATCCGGAAGGACCGATGATCACCACCACTTCGCCGGCGTCAATTTTTAAATTGATGTCGTGCAGCACCTGAGTGGCGCCGAAATTTTTCGACACTGCGCTAAACTCAACCATGCTCATAAAATATGGATCCTTTTCTCCAGTTGCTTCAGCAGGAAACTCAGGCACAGCGTCACCAGCAGGTAGATCATTGCCACGGCGGTCCAGACTTCCAGCGCGCGAAAATTACCGGCAATAATTTCTTGCCCCTGACGAGTCAATTCCGCTACACCAATCACAATAAACAGCGAGGTGTCTTTAATACTGATAATCCACTGATTACCTAACGCCGGGATCATACGGCGCAATGCCAGCGGCATAATGACATGCCATAGCGTGCTGCGTTGGGATAATCCCATTGCCAGGCTGGCCTCTCTAAATCCTTTATTAATTGAGAGGATCGCCCCTCGGGTGATTTCTGCAATATAGGCACCCGAGTTAATCACAATGGTCGTAATGGCCGCGGTTACCGGGTCGATATGAATCGGTAGCACCATGGGGAGTGCGAAGTAAATAAACATCACTTGCACCATAATAGGCGTTCCGCGGATTAACTCGACAAAGACTAACGAGACTGTCTTTGATATTTTCCCTCCAAGCGCCCGGCAGGTTCCCGCCAGCAGGCCAATAACAAAACCACCCAATAAACCTGATAGTGAAATAACCAGCGTCAGCTGTAGTCCTTGCAACAACAGCGGCAGGGACTCCCAAATATATTTACTGTCGAAATTCATCATGTTACCCGTTAAGATGCAACGAGGTCGGATCGCTCCGACCTGCGGGATTATTTTGGCTGTTTAGCAAACCACTTCACGTAAATCTTGCTGTAAGTTCCGTCTGTACGTAACGCCTGCAGCGCTGCGTTGATCTTCGGCGTCAGACTGCTGTTTTTCTGCATCGCAAAGCCGTAGTGCTGCGGCAGAATGCTGTCAGTTTCACCGGTTGATTTCACTTTTCCATCACCTGCCGTTTTTACGTAATAGAGCACGTTGGGGGAATCATGCACCACGGCGTCAAGGTTACCTGCCTGCAAATCAAGATAGGCGTTATCAATATTCGGGAATTCGACATAATTCGCTTTATATTTGCTTTTCATAAAGCTGGCCGCCGCCGTTCCCTGCTTTAATCCCACTTTCTTTCCTGCTAAATCGCTGAATTTAGTAATGGTATTGTCGCTGCTTTTAACCGCCATTAATAAATCAGCATCATAATAACCGTCGCTGAAATCGACGACCTGTTTACGCGCGTCGGTTATCGTAATGCCCGCCATGGCGACATCCAGATTCCGTGATTGCAACCCCGGAATTAGCCCGCCGAAGTCCATCGGGCGTAATTCGTAGCTGACATTCATTTTTTTAGCGATGGCATCCCACAAATCAATATCAAAGCCGACGTATTTATCGCCTTGTTTAAATTCAAAGGGGACAAATGCGGTATCTACGCCAACCGTTAATTTATCCTGCGCTTGTGCCACAAAACTGGCGGAGCAAGCGACCAGCGCTAACGTAACTTTTAATTTAGTCAATAATCCGGACATAATAACCCTCGGCGTCAGTGAAGTAGCGTGCATGAATGTCACCCGGCGAAATGCATCGGCGGGGTGGGAAAATAAAACGTTGATATGCAGGGCGCACTTTCATGCGCCAAATTTAAAGCGAAAACTTATGCGGGAATAATCTCATCCCAGGTGTCGGGTACCGGCGTCTGTGCGCCGTTCATAATCATTGAGAGAAAACTGTAATAACCATTGATTCCGATCAGATCCACCACGCCTTTCTCGCCCCACAGCGCGATAGCATGCTGCCAGGTGGTATCGCTGACCTTCTGCTGTTCATGTAACTCCTTACAAAAGTGATAAACCACCCATTCATCCGGCTGCAGATCCTCTGGAAGACGTTTTTCATTAATCGCCTGCACCGCCGCAGCAGAAATACCCTTTTCGCGCGCTATCGGTGCATGAATCGCCCACTCTACAGGCTGCGACCAGTGCCGCGCGGTCATCAAAATCGCCAGTTCCGACAGGCGCTGTCCCAGCGCGCTGCGATAACGCAGGTATTCTCCCATGCGTTGTGCATGGGCCATCAGCTCTGGGCTGCGCAGCAGCGGCTCGAAAGGGGGCAGCAACGCACCGCGGGGCCCGTTGATTATCTCTTCGGCCAAAGTACGCTGTTGGTCGTCCCACTCATGCTCCGCCAGCGGCGGTAAACGATTGATCATAATCTGCTCGTCTCTTCGCGAATCACGGTGTTCAGCGTATCCACCACAAAGTCGAGCTGGTCAGGCGTGACAATAAACGGTGGCGCGATCAGGATATGGTCGCCATATTGCCCGTCAATTGTTCCACCCATTGGATAGACCATCAGCCCACGTGACATACAGTTTGCTTTGATTGCTGCATGCAGCTTCAGGGCAGGATCGAAGGGGGTTTTGCTGGCTTTATCGCGTACCAGCTCAACGCCGGCAAACAAGCCGCGTCCACGCGTATCACCGACGTGCGGTAATTCCCCCAGTACCTCACGCAATGCGTTGTGCAGGTAAGCCCCCTGTTGCTTAACCGCCTGCAGCAAATTATCGCGCGCAATCACCTGCTGCACTGCCAGGGCTGCGGAAGCGGCGGTCGCGTGACAAATGTAGGTGTGCCCGTGCTGGAACAGACCGCTACCGGCCTGCAGGGCTGAGACAATCTTTTCGCTCGCTAATACTGCGCCAATCGGCTGATAGCCGCCTCCCAGCCCCTTCGCGATGGTCACCAAATCCGGCACCACATCATCCTGTTCAAACGCATGCAATGTGCCGGTGCGTCCCATGCCACACATGACTTCATCCGCGATATAGAGGATGCCGTATTTATCACACAGGTTACGTACACCTTTAAGATAGCCCGGGGTAGGCGGGGTGGCGCCAGTGGTGGCCCCCACCACGGTTTCTGCACAGAAACCAATAATGGTGTCGGGACCGGCCTCAATAATGGCCTGCTCCAACTCGTTGAGCAGACGCGTGGTGTATTGCTGCTGGGTTTCGTCTGCGCGGCGGTCGCGATACTCATTGCAGGCCGAAACGCGGATCACGTCGATCAACAAGGGAGCAAACTGGCGGCGGCGCCATTCGTTGCCTCCCACCGCGAGCGCCCCAAGGGTATTGCCATGATAGCTCTGTTTACGGGCGATAAATTTGGTGCGCGACGGCTGGCCGATCTCAACAAAATACTGACGCGCCAGCTTGAGCGCGGTTTCGACCGCTTCCGAACCGCCCGAAACGAAATAAGCATAGTTAAGATTGCCTGGCGCCGTACGCGTCAACTGTTCAGCAAGCTGTTCAACGGTGTCACTGGTAAAAAAACTGGTATGGGCATAGGCCAGTTGATCGATCTGGCGATGCATCGCAGCCAGCACGTCAGGATGTGCGTGACCTAAACAGGACACGGCGGCGCCACCGCAGGCATCCAGATACTGTTTTCCCTGTGCATCGAAAATGTACGCCCCCTGGGCGCGTACCGCCACGGCGGGCGTGTTGCGTAGACTGCGGTGAATAATATGGCTCATGCTGGTCCTGCTCCTGAATACGCTGTGCTAATGAAGCGCATCTTGCAGGATCCATTTGTATCACGTCAATTTCATCTTTGATGCAAATGCATTCTTTTTTCTTATGCCTGATGCATATGAATCATTTTTCAGGATTTTCCGGGCACCACATAGGCGCCAGAGTCATTAAGATAGCGTTCAGCATTTTCGATTTTATTCACTGCGTCCCGACCATGGCGCGCGACCAGCATCGCCAGTAAACACTCGGCGAGCCCCATGCCAGACACCACGGAAGGGAAAAACGACGGGCTGTCGATAGAGAAAAGTAGCGTGCAGTCGGCGGCCTGTGCTAATGGCGAGACGGGAGAATCCGTGATGGCGACGATTGTCACGCCCGCCTGCTGAGCCGCGCGCAGGACATCGAGCGACTCACGTGAATAGGGCGCAAAGCTGGTGAGTAACAGACAATCGTGTGCAGTTAATTCGCGGGTGAACACCTCGATATTGCTCGCCAGCCCATCAATGAGCGAGACTTGCCGATTGAACAGTCGATAGACATAAAACAGCGACCAGGCGATAGGGAAACTGGCCCGGAAGCCGCAAATATAGACATTCTCGGCCGCGTCCAACAGCGATACAGCCTGCTCCATGGCCTGATGGTTTTCATGCTGTGTAAAAGCCAAATTTCTCTGATGTGCCTGAAATACCTCTTCATACAGCTGCGGCTGAGTGCCTTTGGCGATAAGCTTCTCAGCTTTGGAGACATATGTATCATTGCGCAGCCCGAGTTCATCAATGAAAGCGTCCTTGAGTTCACCCCAGCCGTTGTAGCCCAATCGCTGCGCCAACCGCAGCAACGTGGCGGGTTTTACACCGGCTTCACTGGCGAAGGCACGCATTGATAGCACAACCAGTTGATTGGTATTCTGTAGCGAGAACTCGGCAGCACGCTGTAATTCTGCAGACAACTCGCTGAATGTACTGACAATATTTTCCCTTGGATTCATAGCAAATAGTCCCGCTCTTTAAGGTTAGCGCTGCTGTCGTTAGCGTACGTTCGATCTTCACAGACCGAACGGGTTCGCGTTGTCCCGGAAACGGATGATGAAAACACAGAGTCAATAAGTCAACGGGGAGCTGAACAGGGATTATCAGCCAGGCTATTTTTCATTCAAATAGATATCAGGCCGCGTAATCGTCCATGCATAGTTTTTTCTGTTTACGGGCTCGTAGCCAAATTTTTCATAGAGCCAGGGTGCAGTCGTGGTAAATAACATGATCCTGCGAAGCTGCTCAAACACAGGGTGATGATGTATGCATTCCATAACCCATCTTCCAAGCCCTTTTCCCTGATGTTCTTCAAGGATATAGACATCGCAAAGGTAGGCGAAGGTCGCATAATCTGTTATCAGACGCGCGAAACCAATCTGGTGTTCATTATGATAAAGGCCAAAGTTAAGACTGTTTTCTATTGAGGCAGAAACAATGTCCAGGTGAATGCCTTTTGCCCAGGTTGACCTCGTCAGATATTGATGAATAGCCTGTACATCAAGCTTTTCTCTGTCTGTACTCACCAGATAGTTATTCTTATAGCATTCATATTTCTCTGAAACCTGATAGGGTTTTCTATGCAGCATAGCTTCGCTCCTCGCTCATTCCAGCCCTTCAATATTCGACTTAACCGCTTTCAGCGTCCTTTTACGGATCCAGCCGCTCCCGGCCCGTATTGCCAGCCAGTAGGCTGCCATTTTGAGTTGAGTACGTTTGTCCGGACAATAGACGAAGGTTTCCGTACAGAGTTCATGTTGACCTGGGGCCAGTTCCGTTACCTGGTAGCGCAGCAGCAACGTCGCGCTACCCGGCGCGGCTGGCGACTGAAAAGCCATGGTGTCCGGTGCGTTTTCCAGACCGAAATTAGTCCGCCAGAATTGTCCTTTTAAGCCATAGCAGAGCTCAGATGCAGAGTTTTTCAACAGGGTAAAACTGTGCAGGCCAAAGTTGCTGATTGAGTCAGCCTGCTGATTAGGTAGTAATTTTTGCGGTAATTGCCGTAAAGCCATCAGTCGACGAATCACGGCATCTTGCCGGACGTCAAAGTTTGCAATCAACGGCAGAATATTTTCAGGATGCGCGGTATGAATGACCGCTCGGTGTTTTTCATGGAACTGGAACTGGGGGAGAAAAGCGGGAACATCCTGCCACTGAGCAAGCGCTTTGCGGGTAACGAATCCGGGGTTCAGCATTCCTCTTCCTTGTCATCCTTTGAGTCCTGCCAGAGTATCAGATGGTTTGCGGCAGACAATTACCAGGAAAACGTAGTACCGAAGCGTGCATCAGTAAGACCTTTACCGTTCCAGGAGCCCGTGATTTGACAACAAAGGCTGACTTGCCGGGTGGCGGCTACGCCTTACCCGACCTACAAACCAGCAGTGCTGCACCGTCACCCTTCACTCATCATCGTCAAAAACCGCTTCACCGTCCGCGAGCGTTCAAAACGCCGCCAGCACAGCGCGATATCGGTATAAAGCTCCGGTGAGCTCAGCGTATGATAGGTCACATTCGGCGGTGAAATAGCCGCCATGGATTTTGGCACCAGCGCGAACCCGCCGCCCGCGGAAACCATGCTCAGGGACGACGAAAGCTGCGACGACTGCAGCGCGCGCTGCACGTTAATACCGGCCCGCTCGCAGCAGCCGTGAACCCGATCGTACAACCCCGGCGCGACCTCCTGCGGGAACAGCACCACCGGCGTATCCCGAAGCTGCTCAAGCGCCAGCGAATCGCACGCCGCCAGCGGATGGTCGCGATGCAACGCTACCACCATCGGCTCCCGGTCGAGGACTTTTAACTCGAACGCCTTGCTGCTCTCGCACGGCAGGCGCACGAAGGCAATATCCAGCTCACCCTCCGCCAGCATCGTCGTCAGCGACGACATATTGGCTTCCACCTGGTGAACCTGCACCGCCATGTTCTGCACCTGAAACTGGCGAATCAGCGCGAAAATTTTGGGATGAAAAGCGTCGGAGCTGGTGATGCCAATCGACAGGTTGCCGTTCAGCCCGCGTGCGATACCGCGGGCCTTTTCCAGCGCGGCATCGCTCAGCGCAAGGATCTTGCAGGCGTCCTCATAGAAGGCTTCTCCCGCCTCGGTCAGCTCCACGCCCCGCGTCAGGCGTCTGAACAGCGGCGTGCCCACTTCCTCTTCGAGCCGTTTGATCTGCTGACTCAGAGGTGGCTGTGAAATACCCAGCGCTTCGGCCGCCCTGGTGAAGTGTCGCTCGCGTGCAACCGCGACAAAATACCGCAGATAACGAAGTTCCATATCTAAAACGTCTCAAACCAGCATAGTTTCTATATTGGAACTCTCTGCTGAATCGGGTCAACATTTATTTAACCTTTCTAAATAAAGTTGAAGAGGACGAGCACGATGATGCATTCATCTGCCTGCGACTGTGAGGCCAGCCTGTGCGAGACCCTGCGCGGGTTCTCCGCCCAGCATCCTGACAGCGTGATCTATCAGACATCGCTAATGAGCGCCCTGTTAAGCGGCGTGTACGAAGGAGAGACCACCATCGCCGATCTGCTGGCACACGGTGATTTTGGTTTGGGGACCTTCAACGAGCTGGACGGTGAAATGATTGCCTTCAGCAGTCAGGTGTACCAGCTGCGCGCCGACGGCAGCGCCAGGGCCGCGAAGCCAGAGCAGAAAACGCCGTTCGCGGTGATGACCTGGTTCCAGCCGCAGTACCGTATCACCTTCGATGCGCCGGTCAGCCGCCAGCAGATCCACGACGCAATCGACCAGCAGATCCCCTCAGACAACCTGTTCTGCGCGCTGCGCATTGACGGCAACTTCCGCCACGCCCACACCCGCACCGTACCGCGTCAGAAGCCACCGTACCGCGCGATGACCGACGTGCTGGACGACCAGCCGGTGTTCCGCTTTAACCAGCGCGAAGGGGTGCTGGTCGGGTTCCGCACGCCGCAGCACATGCAGGGCATCAACGTGGCGGGCTATCACGAGCATTTCATCACCGACGACCGCCAGGGCGGGGGCCATCTGCTCGACTACCAGCTGGAGAGCGGCGTGCTCACCTTCGGTGAAATTCACAAGCTGATGATTGACCTGCCCGCCGACAGCGCGTTCTTACAGGCCAACCTTCACCCCAGCAATCTTGATGCAGCGATCCGTTCCGTCGAAAACTAACAGGAGAACTACCGTGAACAGTGAGAAACAGTCACGTCAGTGGGCGCACGGCGCCGATATGGTTGTCGGCCAGCTGGAAGCGCAGGGCGTGAAGCAGGTGTTCGGGATCCCGGGCGCAAAAATTGACAAGGTTTTCGACTCCCTGCTGGACTCCTCCATCGAGATTATCCCGGTGCGCCACGAGGCCAACGCCGCGTTTATGGCGGCGGCGGTAGGGCGTCTAACCGGCAAGGCCGGAGTGGCGCTGGTCACCTCCGGGCCGGGCTGCTCTAACCTGATCACCGGTATTGCTACCGCCAACAGCGAAGGCGACCCGGTAGTCGCGCTGGGCGGGGCGGTGAAGCGGGCGGATAAAGCCAAGCTGGTGCACCAGAGCATGGACACCGTTGCCATGTTCAGCCCTGTCACTAAATACGCCGTGGAGGTCAGCTCACCGGACGCGATTGCCGAGGTGGTATCGAACGCGTTTCGCGCTGCCGAGCACGGCAGACCGGGGGGCGCGTTCGTCAGCCTGCCGCAGGATATTGTCGACCAGCCCGCGACGGGCGCGATTTTACCCGCCAGCGGCCCGGCGCTGATGGGCCCGGCACCGGAGTCGGCGATTAACGACGTGGCGAAGCTTATCGAAAACGCCAAAAACCCGGTCATCTTACTCGGCCTGATGGCCAGCCAGCCCGCGAACAGCGCCGCGCTGCGCAAGCTGCTGGAGAAAAGCCGTATTCCGGTGACCAGCACCTATCAGGCCGCCGGGGCGGTAAATCAGGAGCACTTCACCCGCTTCGCCGGACGCGTCGGCCTCTTTAACAACCAGGCGGGCGACCGGCTGCTGCATCTGGCGGATCTGATTATCTGCGTTGGCTACAGCCCGGTGGAGTACGAGCCGTCCATGTGGAACAGCGGCGACGCGACGCTGGTGCACATTGACGTGCTGCCTGCCTATGAAGAACGTAACTACGTGCCGGATCTGGAGCTGGTGGGGGATATCGCCGAAACGCTGAACCTGCTTGCTAACCGCATCGACCATAAGCTCGAGCTGAGCCAGCGGGCCTCCGAAATTCTGGTCGATCGCCAGCATCAGCGGGATCTGCTCGATCGCCGCGGCGCCTCGCTTAACCAGTTTGCTCTGCACCCGCTGCGCATCGTGCGCGCCATGCAGGACATTGTAAATAACGACGTGACGCTCACCGTCGACATGGGCAGCTTCCACATCTGGATCGCCCGCTATCTCTACAGCTTCCGCGCGCGTCAGGTGATGATCTCCAACGGTCAGCAGACCATGGGCGTTGCCCTGCCGTGGGCGATTGGCGCGTGGCTGGTGAATCCGGGCCGCAAGGTGGTATCGGTCTCCGGTGACGGTGGCTTCCTGCAGTCCAGCATGGAGCTGGAAACCGCGGTGCGCCTCAACGCCAACGTGCTGCACATCATCTGGGTGGATAACGCCTACAACATGGTGGCCATTCAGGAAGAGAAAAAATACCAGCGGCTTTCCGGCGTCGAGTTCGGCCCGGTTGATTTCAAAGTCTATGCCGACGCCTTCGGTGCAAAAGGCTTTGCCGTGGAGAGCGCCGAGGCGCTGGAACCCACGCTGCGCGCGGCGATGGATGTGGATGGCCCTGCCGTGGTGGCCATTCCCGTCGACTACAGCGATAACCCGCTGCTGATGGGCCAGCTCCATCTCAGCCAGATTTTGTGACTCACGATAAGGACAGAGAAATGCAAAAAGTTGCTCTCGTAACAGGCTCAGGCCAGGGGATTGGTAAAGCGATCGCGCTTCGCCTGGTGAAAGACGGCTTTGCCGTCGCCATCGCCGACTATAACGTTGAGACGGCAAGAGCCGTCGCCGATGAAATCATCCGTAACGGCGGCAACGCCGTTGCCGTGAAGGTCGATGTCTCTGACCGCGAGCAGGTATTTGCGGCGGTGGAGAAAGCGCGCACCGCGCTGGGCGGCTTTAACGTTATCGTGAATAACGCCGGGATTGCGCCGTCTACCCCCATCGAATCCATCACGCCGGACATTGTCGACAAGGTCTACAACATCAACGTGAAAGGGGTGATCTGGGGGATCCAGGCCGCGATTGACGCCTTCCGCAAAGAGGGGCATGGCGGCAAGATCATCAACGCCTGCTCCCAGGCGGGCCACACCGGCAATCCTGAACTGGCGGTCTACAGCTCCAGCAAGTTCGCGGTTCGTGGCTTAACCCAGACCGCGGCACGGGATCTCGCACCGCTGGGGATCACCGTTAACGCTTACTGCCCGGGCATCGTCAAAACGCCGATGTGGGCGGAAATCGACCGTCAGGTCTCCGAGGCGGCGGGTAAACCGCTCGGCTACGGGACCGAAACCTTTGCCAAACGCATTACGCTTGGCCGCCTGTCCGAGCCGGAAGATGTCGCCGCCTGCGTCTCATACCTGGCAGGCCCGGATTCCGACTACATGACCGGCCAGTCGCTCTTAATTGATGGTGGAATGGTGTTTAATTAAATTCTAATAAGCTCTGACATGAGTTTTCCCCTGCACCCGTGCAGGGGCTTTTTTTTGTCTCCTCCGTCATTGTGCATTACACTGCGCGCTGCAAAACTTTAGTCATTACGATCTGACAGGCGGTAACAGCGATGAACGGTACAATCACAACGTGGTTTAAAGATAAAGGCTTTGGATTTATCAAAGATGAAAACGGCGACAACCGCTATTTTCATGTGATTAAGGTCGCGAACCCCGATCTGATTAAGAAAGATGCCGCGGTGACCTTTGAGCCAACCACCAACAACAAAGGCCTTTCCGCCTATGCGGTGAAGGTGATCCCCGAAAGCAAACATCTCTTTATTGCCGGCGAGCGCGTGAAGCTCACCTCCATCAAATCCTTCGTGGTGTTTAACGAAGAGGAGCCGGTTGATACCAAAATCGACAAAGATAACGCGGTACTGTCGGTTGGGCTGCTGATGAACAGCATCAAGCCGAAATCCGAGAAAAAGCCGGGCGAGATGCGCACGGTGAAGAAGCTGGCGATCACCACCTTCCAGAATACGACGCTGATCTTCACCGAAGACGAGATCGACATTGATGCCACGGTGAAGCTGCTGAAGTGATTTTTTTGCCGGGTGGCGGCTACGCCTTACCCGGCCTACGAAAAACCATCAACGCGGCACGAAACGTAGGCCCGGTAAGCGCAGCGCCACCGGGCACCGCCGCGCGCACTTACCCCATCCTGTGCTCGCCCCTTAACATTGCCTCCCGGTCAAACACCTTCTGGATCTCCCCGTGCGCCATAAACGCTGCCCGGTCGGACATATGCGCAATCACGTCCGCATCGTGGCTCACCAGCAAGTAGGTCATGCCGTGCTCGGCCTTCAGGCGGTTCAAAAGATTGAGAATTTCTGCCTGCACCGACATATCCAGTGCCGAAGTCGGCTCGTCCAGCAGCAGTAGCTGCGGGCGCAGCAGCAGCGCCCGGGCAATCGCCACGCGCTGGCGCTGGCCGCCGGAAAGCTGATGCGGATAACGCTTGCCCGCGTCGGCGGAAAGCCCCACCTGCTGCAGCGCATCCGCCACCTTTTCAGCAACCTGCGTTTCGCCGTGGATGTTTAACGGCTCCGACAGGGTGCGTGCAACGGTGTGGTTTGGGTGCAGCGACGCCCACGGATCCTGAAACACCATCTGCACGTTGCGGCGAAGCTCGCCTTCAAAACGCCGTCCTGGCCGTAGCGCGTCTCCCAGTATCGAAATGCGGCCGTTCCACTCGCGCTGCAATCCCGCCAGCACGCGCAGAATAGTCGATTTCCCGCAGCCGGATTCGCCAATCAGGCTGAAGGTTTCGCCTTTCTCGATGGTAAAGCTAGCGGCGAACACCGCCGTTTTCTCCCCGAAGCTCACCTGGAGGTCCTTAACGTCAACGAGCATCATTATCGGTCTCCCTCCACGGTTGCGAACGGTCCAGCGTTGGCAGTATCTGGCCGAAGGTGTTGGCGTTTGGACGGCAGGTCCACAGGGTGCGCGTATACGGGTGCGTCGCTTGCGCAAGCCGGTTCGCCGCCATCTCATCGACCTTCTCGCCCTGATACATCACCAGCACGCGGTCGCAGTGTTCCGCCACCAGCGGCAGATCGTGGCTAATTAACAGCATCGCCATCTGGCGTTCTTCACACTGCTGCACCAGCAGCTCGAGGATCTGGTTGCGCAGGCGGGCGTCCAGCGCGGAGGTGGGTTCGTCGGCAATCAGCACCTGCGGGTTGTTGATCAGCGCAATGGCAATCATCACCCGCTGGCCCATGCCGCCGGAGAGTTCGCCGGGGTAGCGCGTGAGGACATGTTCGTTGAGTCCGACGGCGCGGATGATGTCGTGAATACGCGCCCGGCGCTCGGCGCGGGGCAGGCGCTGATGCAGGGTCAGCGCCTCATCAAGCTGAGCAGCGACGTTTTTCGCCGGATTCAGCGCGTAGCGCGGGTCCTGCAGGACCATTGCAATCCCGTTGCCGCGCAGCGCCTGCCAGCGGCGGGTGCTCAGGGTCAGCAGGTCGTTGCCGAGCACGTTAAGCCGGTCCGCGCTCACGATGCCGGGCTTGCGCACCAGCCCCATCAGGGCGCGGGCGGACATCGATTTGCCCGAGCCGGATTCCCCCACCAGCGCCAGCCGCTCGTTGCCCAGCGTGAAGCTCAGGCTGTTGACCACGCGCGCGGCGGGGTAGTCGATATTCAGCGCATCGACGATGACGCGTTGTTCAGTCATGCTGTGGCTCCAGTACGTCGCGCAGGCCGTCGCCCAGTAGGTTAAAGGCCAGGCTGGCAAACAGAATCGCGCCGCCCGGAATGGCGGCAATCCACCACTGATCGAAAATCACCTGCATGCCGTCGGCAATCATCGCGCCCCATTCGGCCATTGGAGGGCGTGCGCCAAGGCCGAGGAAGCCCAGACCGGCAGCCGCCAGAATAATCCCCGCCAGATCCAGCGCCAGCCGCACAATCGCGGACGGCAGGCACAGGGGCAGAATATGGCCGACCAGCAGGCGCAGCCCGCGAATGCCCATCATCTCGGCGGCGGCGAGATAGTCGCTGTGGCGCAGACGCTGGATCTCGCTCCGCGCCTGCCGCGCGTAGGCCGGCCAGGTGGTTAGGGCCAGCGCCAGCGCGCCGTTGACCAGTCCCGGGCCAAGCATCGCCACAAACGCGAAGGCGAGGATCAGGCGCGGCATCGACATCACCACGTCGGTAAAGCGCATCAGGATGCGCTCCATCCAGCCGCCGTAGTAGCCGGACAAAATCCCCACCAGCAGCCCGGCGGGCAGGGTGATGACGGTGACCAGCGCCACCAGCCCGAGCGCCGGACGGGTGCC
Source organism: Enterobacter asburiae (assembly GCF_024599655.1). NCBI lineage: Bacteria > Pseudomonadati > Pseudomonadota > Gammaproteobacteria > Enterobacterales > Enterobacteriaceae > Enterobacter > Enterobacter asburiae. The sequence continues at coordinate 3,679,397 of NZ_CP102247.1, read as the reverse complement.
GTAAATCAGGCGCGAAAGCAGGTCCCGCCCGTAGCTGTCGGTGCCCAGCCAGTGCTGAGTATTCGGTGCCTGCAGGCGCGCGGCGGCATCCTGCCAGTTCGGGTCAAGCGGCGCAAGCCACGGCGCGAACAGGGCGATAAGCACCAGCAGCGCGATGGCAATCAGCACGCAAAACGCGGCGGGGGAGCGGCGCAGGCGGCGTAAGAAAAGATAAAACGGCATCAGCGCACCCTGGGATCGGTCGCCCGCACGAGCAGGTCGGTAAGGTTATTGATCAGCACAAAGCAGACGCCAATCAGCAGCGTGCCGCCCATGACGGCGGTGGTGTCTCCGGCGAACAGGGCGGTGGTGAGGTAGCGCCCGATCCCCGGCCAGGAGAAGACGGTTTCGGTCAGTACCGCGCCTTCCAGCATGCTGGTGTAGGCCAGCGCAATCACCGTCAGCAGGGTGCCGCGCATGTTCGGCAGCACGTGGCGCAGCAGAATAGTCATCTCCCCGGCACCCTTGGCGCGGGCAAGCAGAATGTACTCTTTGTTCATCTCGCTCAGGCAGGCGGAGCGCGTCAGGCGGGTGATGCTTGCCAGCGAGTAATAGGCCAGCAGCAGCACCGGCAGCACCAGGTGGCTGAGGGCGTTGCGAAACGCCTCGCGGTCGCCGGAAAGCCAGGTATCCACCAGCGCAAAGCCGGTGCGCGGCTCGACGGTGAACTGCCAGATATCGTCCAGCCTGCCGGGGCCCGCGCTCCACTGCAGCTTCGCGTAGAACAGGGCCAGCATCAGCAGGCCGAGCCAGAAAATGGGCACCGAGTTGCCGAGCAGGGTGAGGGTTCTGATGGCGAGATCGAGCGGTGAACCGGCGTACCGGGCGCACAGCACTCCGGCAATCACGCCGAGTACGGCGCCGATGATTAACGCCAGCGTCGCCAGCTCCAGCGTGGCGGGGAAGGCGTGCAGCAGGTCCTGCAGCACCGGCTGCCCGGTGGCGCTGGCCGTGCCTAAATCACCGTGGGCAAGATTTTGCAGGTAGTGCCAGAACTGCACGGGCAGGGGACGATCCAGCCCAAGCTGGTGGCGAACCTGATCGTAGGTTGACTGGCTGGGTGATCGCCCACGATCTGCAGCACGCGATCGACCGGTGAAAACGCCGAGAGCGCAAACGTGACGAGCAGCAGCCCGAAGAGCGTGAGCAGCAGGGTCAGCAGACCCTGGAGCACGCGGGTGGAAAGATGTGGCATGGGAAATCTCTTCATGCCGGGTGGCGGCTTCGCCTTACCCGGCCTACAAAAACCGAGAACGTAGGCCGGGTAAGCGCAGCGCCACCCGGCAACAAGGGCTACTTCGTGACGCGATCGTACCAGACCATATCCGCGTTCAGCCCCTGCTGATACCCCTTCACGTTATCGCGCACCACGATCTGGGTTTTGCCCTGATCGACAAATACGTACGGCGAATTCTGCTGCAGCTGTTTCTGCATCTTCTTATACAGATCCAGACGCTTCGCCGGATCCGGCTCGGCTACCGCCGCCAGCGTAGCTTTGTTCAGCTCTGGAATTTTCCAGCCGTTCAGCCCGGCCACGGTGCTGGATTTGCCGTCGTTCCACGCAAAGGCGCTGGCGTTAGAGTGCGCGTCAAAATAGTCCGGGATCCACAGACGAATCGCCGCCTGATGCTGCTTTGCGCGCACGCGGGCATAGACCTGGCTCCCGGCGGCAGGCAGCAGATCGACCTTCACGCCGCCCTGGGCAAAGCTCGCCTGCATCGACTGGGCGATGGTGATAAACGGCGGCTTGTTCTCCACGTCCAGCGTGAAGTGCGCGTCTTTAATGCCCGCCTTGGCGAGGATGGCTTTCGCTTTTGCCGGGTCAAACGTAAATGGATTGTCTTCCAGCGCGCCCGGCAGACCGACCGGCAGGAAGCTTTGGTGAACAAAGTACTGGCCTTTCAGCAGATTTTTAGTGATGCCTTCATAATCCACCAGCCAGCGCGAGGCTTCCCAGAACGCCGGGTTGTTCAGCAGCGGGTTGGCGCTGTTGCCGGTGTTGAACACCAGGTAATTCTGCTCCGCGGACGGAATGCTCAGCACCTTCACGCCCGGCTTGCCGTCCAGGGCGCTTATCTGGTCTGCACCCAGATCGCGCGCCACGTCCGCATCACCCTGCTGGATCAGCAGGCGGCGCGAAGCCGGGTCCGGGACGTTTTTAATGATGATGCTTTTGAGCTTCGGCGCGCCGCCGGGCGCTGACTCGTTGGCTTCCAGCACGATGGCCTGATGCGGCTGGTAGACACGCATTTTGAACGCGCCGCTGCCCGCCGAGTGCATTTTCAGCCAGGCGTTACCGAAGTCATTATCCTTCACGTTTGCCGCAACCTGCTTTTCATCGACGATGGAGGCAATCGGCGTGGAGAGAATATTCAGCGCCACCGACGGGCTAACGTCCGCCGTCCAGTGAAGCTGGAGGGTATGGTCGTCCACCTTTTTCAGCTGGCTGGCGATGTTGCTCGCGTCCCAGCCCAGCACGTTCAGGATGAATGCCGGAGATTTGTTCAGCGTTACGGCGCGGGTGTACGAGAAAATCACGTCTTCCGGGCGCAGCGGGTTGCCGGAGGCGAATTTGGCATCGGGCTTAAGTTTGATCGTCAGCGTTTTTGCTGCCGCGTCCGCTTCCCAGCTTTCTGCCAGAATCGGGGTGATTTTTTCCGGGTTATCGCGGTCCGGCTGTACCAGGCGCTGATATAGGCTCGGCACGGTCTGGATGCTGGAGAGCTCGTTGGCTTCGGCCGGGTCGAGGCTTACGATGTCATCAAGCCCCTGGGCAACTACCAGCGTGTTGGGCGGAGTAGCGGCGTGGGCAGCGCTTGAGAGCGCAGCCAGCACCAGTAACGGCAACAGTTTTTTCGTCATAGCGATCCCTGAGAAGAATATATTGTGATTGTTTTATGCTCCGCTACGTTAGGTCGACTCTTAAATTCCGCAAAGTCGAAATTCAGCTTTGCTTATATCTTCCGGGAATATCGCATGCGCTCGGGCTATTAGAATACGCTGCTTTTCGCCCGCTTTTTAACCTGCTATAACAAACTCCTTACCTTTCAGGGAGTCACCGCCGTGCCCGAAATCAATCAACATGGTCAAACCGTTAACGATATCGTTCCCGACTGGAAAGGCGCGCGCGTATTAACCCGCACGCCGCTGTTCGGCCAGTATTGCCGCCTGGAGCCGCTGGATGCCGATCGTCACGCGGCCGATCTCTATGAGGCCTACGCGCTGGGCGACGACAGCGACTGGACGTGGCTTGCCAGCACGCAGCCAGCGAGCGTGGAAGCCACCGCGCACTGGATCATGGCTAAGGTCATAGACGATGAGCTGGTGCCGTTTGCCGTCATTGATTTACGCACCGAGCGGGCGGTGGGGCTGGTGAGCTATATGGCTAACGAGCGGCTGCTGGGGTCGGTGGAAATTGGTCACGTGACCTGGTCGCGCAGGATGAAAGGGACCCGGATAGGCACCGAAACGGTGTGGCTGCTGCTGAAAAATGCGTTTGAGCACGGCTACCGGCGCCTCGAGTGGAAGTGCGATTCCATGAACATTGCGTCACGCAGCGCGGCGGAGCGGCTGGGGTTTGTCTGGGAAGGACGCCTGCGCCAGAAGCTGGTGCGCAAAGGGCGCAACCGCGACAGCGATATGCTTTCTATTATTGACGGCGAATGGCCGCAAAGAGACGCCGAACTGCGCGCCTGGCTGGCGGCAGAGAATTTTGACGGGGAAGGGCGGCAGATTAGGCGGTTAGAGGAATTTCGGAAGTAAAAGACTTACCCCTCACCCCAAAGGGGAGAGGGTGTAATCGTTCCCTCTCCCCTTTGGGGTGAGGGTTAGGATGAGGGGATAAACGCACTCAGCGTCTTACCGGTGCACCGTTCGCCACATAATACGCCGCCGTGCTCTTCGCCAGCGGCTCGCGCCCGCGAATGGCGTCGGCAATCTTCTCGCCAATCATAATAGTGGTGGCGTTCAGGTTACCAGTGATGATCTGCGGCATGATCGACGCATCCACCACGCGCAGCCCTTCCAGTCCGTGAACGCGGCCTTCGCCATCGACCACCGCCATCTCGTCGTAACCCATCTTGCAGGTGCCGCATGGGTGGAAGGCGGTTTCAGCGTGGTTACGCACGAACTCGTCCAGCTGTTCGTCGGTCTGGCACTCGACGCCCGGGCTGATTTCGCGACCGCGATATTTGTCCAGCGCGGGCTGGTGCATGATCTCGCGGGTGATGCGAATCGCGTCCCGGAACTCCTGCCAGTCCTGCTCGTGGGACATATAGTTGAACAGGATCGCCGGATGCTGGTGCGGATCGCGCGACTTAATCCGCACGTGGCCGCGGCTCGGCGAGCGCATGGAGCCGACGTGGCACTGGAAGCCGTGCTCTTTTACCGCGTTCGAACCGTTGTAGTTAATCGCTACCGGCAGGAAGTGGTACTGAATGTTCGGCCACTCGAACTCCTCGCGGCTGCGGATAAACCCGCCCGCTTCGAAGTGGTTACTCGCGCCTACGCCGGTGCCGCCAAACAGCCACTCGGCGCCAATCTTCGGCTGGTTCCACCACTGCAGGGCAGGGTAGAGGGAGACTGGCTCTTTGCACTCGTACTGGAGGTACATCTCCAGGTGATCCTGCAGGTTTTCGCCCACGCCTGGCAGGTCGTGCACCAGCGGAATATCGAACTCGGCGAGCAGGTCCGCGCTGCCCACGCCGGAGCGCTGGAGGATCTGCGGGGAGGCAATCGCGCCCGCACACAGCAGCACCTCTTTGTTCGCCGTCGCTCTGGACGGGATAGTGCTTTCCCCTTCCAGCCACTCGACGCCCGCCGCGCGCTTGCCGTCAAAGATAATGCGATCGGTCGTGGCGTGGGTGCGGATGGTCAGGTTCGGGCGCGGCTTCGCCTGGTCAAGATAGCCGCGCGCGGTGCTGGCGCGTCGGCCCTGCGGCGTGACCGTGCGGTCCATCGGGCCGAAGCCTTCCTGCTGGTAGCCGTTGAGATCCTCGGTGCGCGGATAGCCCGCCTGCACGCCCGCTTCTACCATCGCTTCAAACAGCGGGTTCACGCCCGGTTTGGAGGTTGTGACGCTCACCGGACCGTCGCCGCCGTGATAGTCGTTCGGCCCCACGTCGCGCGTCTCTGCCTTGCGGTAGTAGGGCAGGCAGTTGAGGTAGCTCCAGTGCTCCAGACCCGGCTCTTTGGCCCAGTGGTCAAGATCCATTGCGTTACCGCGGATGTAGCACATGCCGTTGATCAGCGACGAGCCGCCCAGCCCTTTTCCGCGTCCGCACTCCATGCGGCGGTTGTTCATGTACGGCTCTGGCTCGGTTTCATACGCCCAGTTGTAGCGCTTGCCCTGCAGCGGGAAAGCCAGCGCGGCGGGCATCTGGGTGCGGAAGTCAAAGCGGTAGTCCGGCCCGCCCGCCTCCAGCAGTAGGACGGTGGTGTTCGGATCTTCAGTCAGTCGCGTTGCCAGCACGTTGCCGGCAGAGCCGGCCCCGATAATGATGTAGTCAAATTGCAAATAAACCTCCCGGTTAAAATATGGACTGGAATTTACCCATCTCAACCTGGATGGACTTCACCTGGGTGTAGCTCTGCAGCGTCATCACGCCGTTCTCGCGGCCAATGCCGGAGTGTTTGTAGCCGCCGACCGGCATCTCTGCGGCGGATTCACCCCAGGTGTTGATCCAGCAGATGCCCGCTTCGAGCTGATGAATGGCGCCGTGCGCGCGGTTCAGGTCGGCAGTCACGATGCCCGCCGCCAGGCCGTAGTCGGTGTCGTTGGCGCGGCGAATGGCTTCTTCATCGGATTCATAGGTGAGGATGGACATCACCGGGCCGAATATCTCTTCGCGAACGATGGTCATCTCGTCGGTGCAGTCGGTGAACACGGTCGGGGCGACCCACGCGCCGTTGTCAAAGCCTTCGCCCCTCAGCGCGTCGCCGCCGCACAGCACGCGCGCGCCTTCCTCTTTGCCTTTGGCGATGTAGCGCAGCACGCTGTCGCGGTGCGGGAAGCTGACCATCGGGCCAAAGTTGGTGCGTTCATCGAACAGATCGCCCGCGCGGATGCGGCCCACGCGCTCGACGATTTTCTGCTCAAACGCGGCTTTCAATTTCGCGGGCACGAACACGCGGGTGCCGTTGGTGCACACCTGGCCGGAGCTGAAGAAGTTCGCCATCATGGCGATGTCTGCCGCGAGATCCAGATCCGCGTCGTCAAAAATGATCAGCGGGGATTTGCCGCCCAGCTCCATCGTCACCTCTTTCAGGGAGGAGGCCGCCGAGTTGGCCATCACCTTTTTGCCGCTGGCGACGCCGCCGGTGAAGGAGACTTTCGCGATGCCCGGATGCTCGGTCAGGTACTGGCCGGTCTCTGCACCCACGCCAGGCAGGACGTTAAACACGCCGTCCGGTACGCCCGCTTCGGTGTAGATCTCGGCAAGCTTGAGGGCGGTGAGCGGGGTGACCTCGCTCGGCTTGAAGATCATCGCGTTGCCCGCCGCCAGCGCCGGGGCCGATTTCCACAGGGCGATCTGGATCGGGTAGTTCCACGCGCCGATGCCCGCCACCACGCCCAGCGGCTCGCGGCGGGTGTACACGAACGAGGTGTCGCGCAGCGGGATCTGGCTGCCTTCCAGCGCCGGGATCAGCCCCGCGTAGTACTCCAGCACGTCCGCGCCGGTGACGATGTCGACGGTTGAGGTTTCGGAATATGCTTTACCGGTGTCGAGGGTTTCAAGCTTCGCCAGTTCGTCGTTGCGCTCGCGCAGGATATCGACGGCGCGACGCAAGATGCGCGAGCGCTCCATGGCGGTCATCGCCGCCCAGATTTTTTGCCCGCGTTGTGCGCTTTCCACGGCGCGATCGACGTCTTCTCTCCCGGCGGCCTGTACGGTCGCCAGAACTTCACCGTTGGCCGGGTTGATGGTCTCGAAGGTGCGACCGCTGGTGGCGGATGTATAACCACCATTGATATAAAGCTGCTGTTCTGCCATTCGGGACATAAATTCTCCTCGGTTATTCGGTCGGTAAATGCTGGCTGATAAAGTGGCTGGTGAGCGATTGCGCCAGGGTTTTATCAAGCGGCTTGCCGCTCAGCGCGGCGCGTAGCCACAGCCCGTCGATCAGCGCCGCCAGGCCGTAGCCCGCCTCTTCGGCCTGGTCGCGCGGCAGCTCACGGCGGAACTCGTACACCAGGTTTGACAACAAGCGACGGCTGCTCACCTGCTGCAGACGGTAGAGCATCGGCTGGTGCATGCTGCTCGCCCAGAAGGCCAGCCAGGCCTTCATGGCCGCTCCGCTGGTCTGGGTTTCATCAAAATTGCCGCCGACAATTGCCTGCAGGCGCTGCTCCGCGCTGCCGTTAGGCAGGGCGCGTAAGCGGCTTAATACCGCGTCGCGCAGCTGGCCGGTGATGTCGCGCATGGTCGCTTCCAGCAGACCGTTTTTGTCTTTGAAGTAGTGACTGATGATCCCCGTGGAAACGCCCGCCCGACGGGCGATCTGCGCGATCGTCGCGTCATGCATTCCCACTTCATTTATTGCTTCCAGCGTGGCGTCGATAAGCTGCCTGCGCCGGATCGGCTGCATCCCCACTTTGGGCATTTTTGCCACTCCATTCATCAGCGTTGGTAATACATTAAAGCGGTTTTTGATTGGACGTTCAATATAAAATGTGTCTTAATTGTTGCGGATTTGGATTTCAATAGTTACAAAAACAGTGGGGATACTGGATGACAGACCTTTCACAAGACAGAGAAAAAGACAAAATCAACCCGGTCGTTTTTTATACTTCCGCCGGGCTGATTTTGTTGTTTTCCCTGACGACCATCTTCTTTCGTGATTTTTCTGCCGAGTGGATTGGGCGCACCCTGAACTGGGTGTCGAAGACCTTCGGCTGGTACTATCTGCTGGCAGCGACGCTCTATATCGTCTTCGTGGTCTGCATCGCCTGCTCGCGCTTCGGGTCGGTGAAGCTCGGGCCAGAGCAGTCCAAGCCCGAGTTCAGCCTGCTGAGCTGGGCCGCGATGCTGTTTGCCGCGGGCATCGGCATCGACCTGATGTTCTTCTCCGTGGCGGAACCGGTCACGCAGTATATGCAGCCGCCGGAAGGGGCAGGTCAGACGATGGAGGCCGCGCGCCAGGCGATGGTCTGGACGCTGTTCCACTACGGCCTGACGGGCTGGTCGATGTACGCCCTGATGGGCATGGCGCTCGGATACTTTAGCTATCGTTATAATTTGCCTCTCACCATCCGCTCCGCACTGTATCCGATTTTTGGTAAAAAAATTAACGGCCCGATTGGACACAGCGTCGACATTGCGGCGGTCATTGGCACCATCTTTGGTATCGCGACGACGCTCGGGATTGGCGTGGTGCAGCTCAACTACGGGCTGAGCGTGCTGTTTGATATCCCGGATTCGATGGCGGCCAAAGCGGCGCTGATTGCGCTCTCCGTCATTATCGCCACCATCTCGGTGACGTCGGGCGTGGATAAAGGCATCCGCGTGCTGTCCGAGCTGAACGTGGCGCTGGCGCTGGGGCTGATCCTGTTCGTGCTGTTTATGGGCGATACCTCGTTCCTGCTCAATGCCTTGGTGCTCAACGTGGGCGACTACGTCAACCGCTTTATGGGCATGACGCTGAACAGCTTCGCCTTTGACCGCCCGGTAGAGTGGATGAACAACTGGACGCTGTTCTTCTGGGCGTGGTGGGTGGCGTGGTCGCCGTTTGTCGGCCTGTTCCTGGCGCGTATTTCACGTGGCCGCACCATCCGCCAGTTTGTGATGGGCACGCTGATTATCCCGTTCACCTTTACCCTGCTGTGGCTGTCGGTGTTCGGCAACAGCGCGCTGCACGAGATCATCCACGGCAATGCAACCTTCGCGCAGGAAGCGATGGCGCACCCGGAGCGCGGCTTCTACAGCCTGCTGGCGCAGTACCCGGCGTTCACCTTTAGCGCCTCCGTGGCGACCATCACAGGCCTGCTGTTTTACGTCACATCGGCGGACTCCGGCGCGCTGGTGCTGGGCAACTTCACCTCGAAGCTGAAGGACATCAACAGCGACGCGCCGAACTGGCTGCGCATCTTCTGGTCCGTCGCCATCGGCCTGCTGACGCTCGGCATGCTGATGACTAACGGTATCTCTGCGCTGCAGAACACCACGGTAATCATGGGACTGCCGTTCAGCTTCGTCATCTTCTTCGTGATGGCCGGGCTGTATAAATCGCTCAAGGTGGAAGACTACCGCCGCGTCAGCGCCAGCCGCGACACCGCGCCGCGGCCGATGGGTGCGCAGGACAGGCTGAGCTGGAAGAAACGCCTCTCGCGCCTGATGAACTACCCGGGCACGCGCTACACCAAACAGATGATGGAGACGGTCTGCTTCCCGGCGATGGAAGAGGTGGCGCAGGAGCTGAAGCTGCGCGGCGCGTACGTGGAGCTGAAAAACCTGCCGCCGGAGGAGGGCGAGACCCTGGGGCACCTGGACCTGCTGGTGCACATGGGCGACGAGCAGAACTTTGTCTATCAGATCTGGCCGCAGCAGTATTCGGTTCCCGGTTTTACCTACCGGGCGCGCAGCGGGAAATCGACCTACTACCGGCTTGAGACCTTCCTGCTGGAAGGCAGCCAGGGGAATGATTTGATGGACTACAGTAAGGAGCAGGTGATTACGGACATTCTGGACCAGTATGAACGGCACCTGAACTTTATCCATCTGCACAGGGAAGCGCCGGGGAATAGCGTGATGTTCCCGGATGTCTAAACGGATTCTTAAAATACCTCTGACCTGTATATAAATACAGTTTTATGGCGCAATATTACTCAAGGAAGAGTAACCATGCAGCAAAAGCCTGGTGCTGAAGCATTCAGGCTTTTGCTGCGCCCAGGGAAGGAACTATGGATGAGTCACGCGATAGAGTTTATCGAAACATCACTCTTTACCCGGCAGATTAAAAGCATTGCTACGGATGATGAATTAAAGGATCTGCAAAAGGAACTCATTGCCTGGCCTGATAAAGGCGACCTGATCCAACACACGGGTGGGCTACGGAAAATCAGGATGGCCGCAGGCTCAAAGGGAAAGAGAGGCGGTGCCAGAGTGATCTACTTTTTGGCCACGGAGGAGGTGATTTATTTCATCATGGCCTACCCAAAAAGCATTAAGGACAGCCTGACCGATCTAGAGAAAGCCGAACTCAAAAAACTCACGTCTGTTCTCACAAATACCGCTTCCAGTTCCGTTAACTAAAGGTGTACTATGTACTCCGTCAGGCAAAAGAGGCAGACAATGAGTATCTTCGATGAACTGAAGGCTTCGCTTGAAGAGGCAGCCGAAATCCAACGTGGTAAGAAAACGCCATCACGAGTAACTCGCTATGAGGTTGCGGACGTTCGGGCGATAAGAGAGCAGTTAAATGTCACTCAAAGCGAAATGGCGAAGGCTCTGGGTACAAGCATTGACACGATTAAAAGCTGGGAGTCGAAACGGCGAAACCCAACGGGATTAGCGGCGAAAGTGCTGAATGTGATTAGAGATAATCCCGCGTTTTACAGAGCGCTTGCGGGGCAGTGAGCGCCGGGTGGCGCTGCGCTTACCCGGCCTACAAAACCGCTTTACCGTAGGCCTGATAAGCGCAGCGCCATCAGGCTTTTAGCAGCGTCCACACGTTCCCATCATTATTCTGCCAGACGAGGGTGAAGCGTTTACCCTCAGGATATTCTCCAGCCGGGCGCGAAAGCGCCAGTGTGATTGTTTTTTCCGTTATCTCTGTGACTCTCGCCCACTCAAAACCCATGTAAATCTTCATCTGCGGGAAGAGGGCTTTAAACAAACTCTCTTTGGCGCTAAAAGCGAGCGTCAATGCCAGCGCAAAAGGGTAGCCCGAGTGCGTCAGGCATATCGCCTCCTGCGCATCAACGATGCCGTCCTTGATTTCGCGGGCTTCCCGGTCTGGAAGAATGGCTTCGCAATCAATACCCACCAGCGCATCTGGATGACGGACGACAACCGCCATCGCCTGCGTGCCGCTGTGGGTGATGCTTCCCGAAACCCCTTCCGGCCAGAGCGGTTCTCCGCTGGGGCCGATGCCGGGAACGGTGCGATCGGGTAAGGCATGCGCGGCGGCGATGCGTCCGGCAAGATGCTCGGCTTTGCGTTTGCGCCCGGCGTTTGAAAGCTCAGCGTGGTGGGGGAGCCAGAGGAGATCGGTGTCGGTGAAGGTGGTTGGGTCGAAGGTGACGTGGTGGACGGTGTGGCCGGCGAGAATGAACGTGGTATGGGTGGTGTGCATGTTTTTCCTTTTGAATTGTGCGGCCTGATGCCCTCACCCCGGCCCTCTCCCACAGGGAGAGGGAGCAAACACTAAAAACGGCAACGAGGTTGCCGTTTTGCTTTTACCTCGCCCTCACCCCGGCCCTCTCCCACAGGGAGAGGGAGCAAACACTAAAAACGGCAACGGGGTTGCCGTTTTGCTTTTATCTAGAATCGCGTATTCACGCTCATGTACCAGGTGCGGCCCGGTTCATTATACGTGTACGCACCCGCACCGTACATATACGCACCGGTGGTGGTGTTTCCGGTTGTCTGGGCATTACCCGCGCGCCACTGGCGTTTGTCGAAGACGTTGTCCACGCCGCCGGTCAGGCTGACGTTTTTGGTCATGTCCCACGTCGCGCTCAGGCCAACGATGCTGTACGGGCTGACTTCGTCTTTCTCAGACCCGGTCACAGGCTGGCCTTTGTAGTTGTACTTCTTCGGCTGCTGCTTGCCGTACCAGGTGAAGGTCGACTGGAGCGACACGTCCTGATGCACCTGCCAGCTCAGGGTTGAGTTCAGCGTGTACTCCGGAATGATCGACAGACGGTCGCCGGTCTCCTTGTTTTTGCTCTGCAGCATGTAGGTGATGTTGTTGGTCCAGTTGATCGTGTCGCTGACCGGCACGTTCAGGGAGCCTTCCAGCCCTTCGACCACCGCTTTCGGTACGTTTTCCCACTGGTAGATATCCGTCTGCACTTTACCGGAAGAGGTGTGACCAATCGGCGCGTAGCCCGCTTCGATCTTGTTGCGATAGTCGTTGCGGAACCAGGTCACGCCCGCCAGCCAGCCGTCGCGTTTCCACTCCAGGCCAATCTCTTTGTTGATGCTGGTTTCCGCTTTCAGGTCGTCGTTACCCATCATGTAGCAGCCCACGCCGTCGGAGCTCGCGTAGCAGCCCTGGCCCTTGCTGTAGAGCAGGTAGTTCGGGTTGGTCTGGTACAGGCTAGGCGCTTTGTAGGCGCGCGCGATCCCCATCTTCAGCGTGAAGTCATCGCCAAGACCCTGCGACAGGTTCAGCGACGGGCTCCAGTTGTTGCCGACGATGGTGTGGTGATCGAAGCGCAGGGCAGGGGTCAGCATGGTGCTGTCGGTCAGCTCCATGTTGTTTTCCGCGAACAGGGAGAAGATCTCCGCTGAGGTGTACGGGCTGCGGTCGTCGCTCATGCCCGGGATGGTGCCGCCCTGCTGGGTTTGCGTAAAGGAGGTCGAGTCCTTCATGCGCTGCTGGTTCCACTCGGTGCCCAGGGTCAGGTTCTGGTTGACGAGGAAATCGATCGGCAGGTTGATTTCGCTGTGCAGCATCATGTCGGCCAGGTCGGTGTCGGTGAATTTATTGCTGTTGAACAGCCCTTCCAGCCCGCCCGCCAGCCCTTCGCCCAGGCGGGAGTTGCGGGTGTGTTCGTACTGCGCCCAGCTGCTGGTGGTGATGCCGTTGTCCCAGCCGCCGTTCCAGGTGACCGCGAAGTTCTGACGATAAATACGGTTAGTTTCTTTACCGTAGTTTTTCTTCACCAGCCCGCTGGAGCTGTTGTCGTTGTTGGTGTTCTGGGTATCGCCCGCGTAGAGGTTGTTCTGGCGGCTGTAGCCCGCCTCAAACTCCAGGGACTGCATTGGCGCAAAGTCCCAGCGCACCACGCCGTTGATGTCTTTATTTTCCACACCCTCACGGCCCGCCGGCAGCGTGTCGGCGTAGGCACCGGTACGGTCAGACTGGTGACCCTGGTTAATGTCCCACGCGTCGGCCTGGGTTTTGTCCAGGTTACCGAACATGCGGAAGCTGAAGTCGCCGCCCAGCGGCCCGCTCAGGCTGAAGTTGGTGCGTTTGGTGGAACCTTCGTCCTTGTGTTCTGGCGCGTTCAGGTAGGTGTTCCAGGAGCCGTGCCACTGGTCGTCGAATTTTTTGGTGATGATGTTTACCACGCCGCCTGCCGCACCGTTGCCGTAGCGCGCGGCGGCCGGGCCGCGGATCACTTCGATGCGTTCGATCATCTCTGGCGGCACCCAGCCGGTGTCCCCGCGGGTGTCGCGCTCGCCGCGCCAGCCCAGACGGATGGAGTTGCGGCTGGTCACCGGCTTGCCGTCGATCAGGATCAGCGTGTTTTCAGGCCCCATGCCGCGGATATCAATCTGACGGTTATTCCCGCGCTGGCCGCTGGTGGAGTTTCCGGTCAGGTTAACGCCCGGCATGGTGCGGATGATTTCAGCCACGTCCCGCGCGGGCGGGTTTTTACGGATCTCATCGGCGGTGATGGTTGACACCCCCGGCGCCTGTAAATTCTGTTCGGCGGCGGTGATCACCATCGTATCTTCGTGCTGCGCGGTGGCGGTGTTGTCGTCTGCCATGGCGGGCAGCGCGACACCATAAATCCCTAAATTGACCAGCAAGGCCAGAGAGTGAATCTTCTTATTCATTGTACGTCCCGCTTTTATGGTTATTTAATGAGCGCGCTTCCCACAGCGCGGGCATTACGCTATTGCAAATGCAAATAGTTATCAATAATATTATCAATAAAATTTGTCCTGAAACAAAAAAGTCTGTTAAACATGAGGTTATAAGGGTGACGGCGTTAACAACGGGAAGTGAAGCCTGGTGGCAGTCGAAAAACGGGCCAGAATGGGAACGTCTGAGGGCGAGCTATCGCGTCACCTTCTGGTGGCGAGACCCGGCAGGAACGCAGAAAACGTCAGCAGTTAAACGCGTCTGGCTCTACATCACCGGCGTGACCGATCACCATCAACATGCCCGCCCGCAGTCCCTCGAACGCATCCCGGATACCGACGTCTGGCAGTGGCAGGGCGAGTTCAGCCCCGAGTGGCGCGGGAGCTACTGTTTTATCCCTTCTGTGAATGAAAATGATTTTGCCAGCGCAGTGTTTGAAGGCGCGCAGCCGGACCGCATGGCGCTGCGCGAAGGCTGGCGCAGGCTGCTGCCGCACGCGGTTTCCGACCCGCTGAATCCGCAGAGCTGGCGCGGCGGGCGCGGCCACGCCGTCTCGGCGCTGGAGATGCCAGACGCCCCCGTTCAGCCCGGCTGGAGTCGTCCCGATACGCCGTATCAGCCGCCGGTCTGCATTGAGTGGAACAGCGCGCGTTTGAACAACCGCCGCCGCGTGTGGATTTATACCACCGGTGACGAGAACCCCCAACGCCCGCTGGCGGTGCTGCTTGACGGGCAGTTCTGGGCCGAAAGCATGCCCGTCTGGCCCGCGCTGGCGTCGCTCACCACCGAGCGCAAACTGCCGCCTGCGGTCTACGTCTTAATTGATGCGATCGATACAGAACATCGCAGCCGGGAACTGCCCTGTTACCGCGATTTCTGGCTGGCGGTGCAGGAAGAACTTCTCCCTCAAGTCAACAATCTCGCGCCATTTAGCGACCGCGCCGACCGTACCGTGGTGGCGGGCCAGAGCTTTGGCGGACTCTCTTCGCTTTATGCTGGCCTCAACTGGCCGCAGCGTTTTGGCTGCGTGCTGAGCCAGTCCGGCTCGTACTGGTGGCCGCACCGCGGCGGGCAGCTGGAAGGGTGCCTCATCGAACAGCTCAGAGCGGGTGAGCTAACCGCGAGCGGGCTGCGTATCGTCCTTGAGGCCGGGCGCAACGAGCCGCTTATCTTCCGCGCGAATCAGGCGATTTTCGCCGAACTACATACGCAGCAGCCGATTTTCTGGCGTCAGGTTGACGGCGGGCATGATGCGCTTTGCTGGCGCGGTGGGCTGACGCAGGGGCTGATGACCCTCTGGCAGCCGCTCATTCACTAACGGAGTCTGTATGGAATTCAGCAATCCTTTCGATAATCCGCAGGGACAGTTCGCCATTTTGCAAAACGACCAGGGGCAGTACAGCCTGTGGCCGCAGCAGTGCGAACTGCCTGCGGGGTGGCGCGTGGTGTGCGAAGCGCAGTCTCAGGAGGCGTGCCAGCAGTGGCTGGCCGGGCACTGGCACACGCTTGTCCCTTCCCATTTTGCGGAGGGAAGCGCATGAACCGTCTTCCTCTCGTCGCCGCCCAGCCGGGTATCTGGATGGCGGAACAGCTGTCCTCCCTGCCAAACGCCTGGAGCGTGGCGCACTACACCGAGCTGAAAGGCGATATCGACGCGCCGTTGCTGGCAAAAGCCATCGCTGAAGGCATGATGCAGGCCGATACCCTGCGGATGCGTTTTGCCGAGGAGAACGGCGAGGTGTGGCAGTGGGTGGATGACACCTTCATTCTGCCGGAACCGTCCATCGTTCGCGTTACCTCTCACGACGCCGCCGTGGCGCTAATGGAGGCCGATCTTAACCAGAACCTGCGCGTCGACAGCGGTCAGCCGCTGGCGTTTCACCAGCTGATTCAGGTGGGAGAAAGCCACTGGTACTGGTATCAGCGCTATCACCATCTGGTGGTGGATGGCTTCAGCTTCCCGGCCATTACCCGCCAGATCGCCGCTATTTACGCCGCGTGGAAAAAGGGTGAACCGACGCCCGCATCCCCGTTTACGTCGTTTGCCGAGGTGGTGGACGAGTATCAGCGCTATCGCGACAGCGAGGCGTACGCACGCGACGGTGTCTTCTGGGCGGAGCAGCGCAGGCAGCTTCCTTCTCCGGTGTCGCTTTCTGCTGCTCCTTTACCGGGCCGCGCGGCGACAACCGATATCCTGCGCCTGAAAATTGCCGCCGACGGTCGCGCCTTCAGCCAGCTTGCACAGGCGGCAGGGCAGGCGCAGCGCACCGATTTGGCCCTTGCGCTGGTAGCGCTGTGGCTGGGCCGCCTGACCGGGCGGCTCGACTACGCCGCCGGGTTTATCTTTATGCGCCGCATGGGCTCCGCCGCGCTGACCGCGACCGGGCCGGTGCTCAACGTCCTGCCGCTGGCGGTGAATATTAACCCGCAGGAGAGCCTGCCGGCGCTGGCGCTGCGCCTGGCGAACCAGCTGAAAAAAATGCGCCGCCACCAGCGCTACGACGCCGAGCAGATCGTGCGCGACGGCGGGCGTGCCGCAGGCGACGAAGCGCTGTTTGGCCCGGTGCTGAACGTCAAGGTGTTCGACTATCAGCTGGATATCGACGGCGTGGAGGCCATCACCCACACGCTGGCAACCGGCCCGGTGAACGATCTGGAGCTGGCGCTGTTCCCGGACGAGCAGGGCGGCTTGAGCATTGAGATCCTCGCCAATAAACAGCGTTACGATGAAGGGACGCTCACCCGTCACGTCGCGCGTCTGAACGCGATGCTGATGCAGTTTGCGGCCAACCCTGACCTGCGCTGCGGCGAAGTGGAAACCGTTTCAGAGCAGGAATACCAGCAGCTGGCGCGCATCAACGATACCGGGCTGGCGCTGCCGTCCACCACGCTGGCGGAGCTGGTGGCGGAGCAGGCGAGCAAAACGCCGGACGCCCTCGCGCTGGCGGATGCAAACGTCGAGCTCAGCTATCGTCAGATGCGCGAGCAGGTGGTCGCGCTGGCAAACCTGCTGCGCGCGCGCGGCGTGAAGCCGGGCGACAGCGTGGCGGTGGCACTGCCGCGCTCGGTGTTCCTGACGCTGGCGCTGCACGGCATCGTTGAGGCCGGTGCCGCGTGGCTGCCGCTCGACACCGGCTACCCGGATGACCGTCTGCGGATGATGCTGGAAGATGCCAAACCTTCGTTGCTCATTACCACCGACGAACAGCGTTCGCGCTTTAGCAATCTGCCGATTAGTTCGTTTAGTTACAACACACTGTTACCGACCACGGATGCGGAACCGCTGCGCCTGGCGACGCCGGAGCAGACGGCGTACATCATCTTTACCTCCGGTTCGACGGGCCGCCCGAAAGGGGTCATGGTCGGCCATACCGCCATCGTTAACCGCCTGAAGTGGATGCAGGACCATTACCCGCTGGACGCGACGGACGTGGTGGCGCAGAAAACGCCGTGCAGCTTTGACGTGTCGGTGTGGGAGTTCTGGTGGCCGTTTATCGCCGGGGCGAAGCTGGTGATGGCCGAGCCGGACGCGCACCGCGATCCGCAGGCGATGCTGAGCTTCTTCGCCCAGTACGGCGTGACCACCACCCACTTCGTGCCGTCGATGCTGGCGGCCTTTGTCGCCTCGCTGACGCCGGAAAACGCGGCGTGCTGCAAAACCCTAAAGCAGGTGTTCTGCAGCGGCGAAGCGCTGCCGACCGAGCTGTGCCGCGAGTGGGAGCAGCTCACCCGTGCGCCGCTGCACAACCTTTATGGCCCAACCGAAGCGGCGGTGGACGTGAGCTGGTATCCGGCGTTTGGTCCCGAGCTGGCGGCGGTGGAAGGCAACAGCGTGCCGATTGGCTTCCCGGTGTGGAACACGGGGCTGCGCATTCTGGACGCGATGATGCGCCCGGTGCCGTTCGGCGTGGCGGGGGATCTGTATCTCACCGGCATTCAGCTGGCGCAGGGGTATCTGGGCCGTCCGGATCTCACCGCCAGCCGCTTTATTGCCGACCCGTTTGCCCCCGGCGAGCGGATGTACCGCACCGGCGACGTTGCCCGCTGGCTGGGCAACGGCGCGGTGGAATATCTCGGCCGCAGCGACGATCAGCTGAAAATTCGCGGCCAGCGCATCGAGCTGGGTGAAATCGATCGGGCGATGCTGTCGCTGCCGGACGTGGCCCAGGCCGTGGCGCACGCCTGCGTGTTCAACCAGGCGGCGGCAACCGGCGGCGATGCCCGTCAGCTGGTGGGCTACGTGGTCTCTGAATCCGGCTTACCGCTGGATCGCGACGCGCTGCTGGAGTTGCTCAAAGCGCAGCTGCCGCCGCACATGGTGCCGGTGGTGCTGCTGCAAATCAGCGCGCTGCCGCTCAGCGCGAACGGCAAGCTCGACCGCAAGGCGCTGCCGCTGCCGGAGCTGATGAGTAAAATCTCCGGCCGCGCGCCGGAGACGGAAACCGAAGCCGCCGTCGCGCAGGCGTTTTCTGTCCTACTGGGCTGCGAGGTCAACGACATTGAGGCCGACTTCTTTGCCCTCGGTGGCCACTCGCTGCTGGCGATGCGCCTGGCGGCGCAGCTAAGCCGCGCGTTCGAGCGCAGGGTGACGCCGGGGCAGATTATGGTCGCCTCCACGGTGAGCAAGCTCAGCGCGCTGCTGGACTCGCAGATGAGCGACGAGCAGGCGCAGCGGCTGGGGTATGAAACCCTTCTCCCGCTGAGGGAAGGCGACGGCCCGACGCTGTTCTGCTTCCATCCGGCGTCCGGCTTTGCCTGGCAGTTTAGCGTGCTGGCGCGCTATCTCAGCCCGCGCTGGTCTATCGTCGGCATTCAGTCGCCGCGCCCGGACGGGCCGATGCAGCAGCGTGCGGATCTGGATGGAGTCATTGAGTATCATCTGGCTACGCTGCGTAAGCAGCAGCCGCAGGGGCCGTATTATCTGTGCGGCTATTCCCTCGGCGGAACGCTGGCGCAGGGCATTGCCGCCCGTCTGCGCGAGCAGGGTGAGGAGGTGGCCTTCCTCGGCCTGCTGGATACCTGGCCGCCGGAAACCCAGAACTGGGCGGAGAAAGAGGCCAACGGCCTCGACCCGGAAGTGCTGGCGGAAATCGAGCGCGAGCGTCAGGCGTTTATCGCGGCCCAGCAGGGGCAGGGCTCCAGCGAGCTGTTTAACGCTATCGAAGGCAACTACGCCGACGCGGTACGACTGCTCACCACGGCGCACAGCGCGCGGTTTGACGGCAAAGCGACGCTGTTCGTCGCCGAGCGCACGCGAACGATGGATCCGCAGGTTGTGTGGGCGCCGTGGGTGGCGGAGCTTGAGGTGTACAGCCAGGACTGCGCCCACGTGGATATCATTTCACCGCAGGCGTTTGAGAAGATCGGGCCGGTGTTGAGGGAGATATTGGGATAACGTCAAAAGCGCCGGGTGGCGGCTGCGCCTTACCCGGCCTACGGGAGCAGAATAGAATGTAGGCCGGGTAAGGCGCAGCCGCCACCCGGCAATTACCGCCGACCTAACGGCACAACCAGCGGCGTGCCCGCCACCGGATCGTCAATAATCATGCAGCGCATGCCGTAGATCCGCTCGATCAGCTCCGGCGTTACAATCTCTTTCGGCGCGCCCTGCGCCACAATCTCACCGTCTCGCAAGGCAATCAGGTGTGTAGCGTAGCGGCACGCCTGGTTTAAATCGTGCAGCACCGCCGCCAGGGTATACCCCTGCGTGCGGTTGAGCTCGCTCAGCAGCTCCAGCAGATCAATCTGATGGCTGATGTCGAGCCAGGTCGTCGGCTCGTCCAGCAGCATGATGGAGGTCTCCTGCGCTAGCACCATCGCGATCCAGGCGCGCTGACGCTGTCCGCCGGAAAGAGTGTCCACGCTCTGCTGGGCCAGATCGGTAATCCCCGTTGCTACCATCGCGCGGCTGACCGCTTCGTCGTCCTCTTTGCGCCAGCGGGTGAACAGCGGCTGGTGCGGATAGCGCCCGCGCGAGACCAGCTCCTGCACCGTGATGTCCCCCGGCGTGGTGGCGTTCTGCGCCAGCAGCCCGATGCGCCGCGCTACCTCTTTGCTGGCAAAGCGCTGGATCTGCTCCCCGTCGAGGAACACGCTGCCTTCAGACGGCGTCATCAGGCGGCTCAGGGTGCGCAGCAGGGTCGATTTGCCGCAGCCGTTTGGCCCAATAATTGCGGTGAAGTGGCCGTCCGGAATGGCGACGGACAGGTCACGAGCAATGATTTTTTTGCCGTAGCCGAGGGTGAGGTTTTCGCCGCGCAAGCGGGTGGTTGTGTCTGTCATTTCCTGCGTGACTCCTGAACGAGCAAGACGATGAGGTAAATCCCGCCGAGGCTGACGGTCACCACGCCCACCGGCAGTTGATAAGGCATAAACAGCCGCTGGGCGCAGAGATCGGCGGCCAGTAGCAGCAGCGCGCCGCACAGCGCCGCCTGGGTTAAGCCCCAGCGCGCCGTCCCGCTAATGCGGCGGGCGATGTGCGGTGCCACGAGGGCGATAAACGAGATCGGCCCGGCGATAGCGGTAGAGGCGGCGGTCAGCAGTACGGCGACCAGCATCAGCATCAGGCGCGAGCGTTCGACGCCCACGCCCAGCGCGCAGGCGCTGTCGTCGCCCATCTCCAGCAGGCGCATACGCCGCACCAGCAGCAGCGCGCCGATAAACATCAGCAAAATCAGCGGCGCGGCGGGCCAGGCTTTGCCCCACGTCAGGCCGTTGAGCGAACCGGCGTACCACAGCCCGGCGGAGAGCGCGGTTTCCAGCGAGGCCTGCAGTAAAAGCCAGGTGTTAAAGGCCATCAGCATGGCGCGTATACCGATCCCGATGATGATCAGACGGAAGGTGTCGATACCGTTGCGCCAGGCCAGCGCCCAGATCAGTAAGGACGTCAGAATGCCGCCCGCCATTGCCGTAAAGGTAATCGCCGTCAGGTGCTGACCAAACAGCACCATCGCCACCAGCACGCCGCTCCAGGCCCCGGTGTTGAGGCCCATCACGTCCGGGCTGCCGAGCGGGTTGCGCATCAGCGACTGGAATATCGCACCGCTCACGCCGAGCGCCGCGCCGACCAGAATCGCCATCGCCACGCGGGGCAGTCGCCACTCCGTCACCACCATGGTGATGTTGCGCGGCGCGCTGCCGAGCAGGGCGTTAAACACCTGCGCAAAATCGAGCGTCACCACGCCGCTGCACAGGCTCCAGACCGCCAGCAGCAGAATGGCGATAAGCAGCAGCGAGACGCTGGTGAGTAAACGACGGGACGGGGCCATCATGCGCCACCTCCGCGTTTACGACGAACCAGGAAGATCAGCACCGGCGCGCCGATAAAGGCGCTGACCACCGAGACGCGCAGCTCGCCGGGCACCAGCAGGCGGCCCAGCACGTCCGCAAACAGCAGCAGAGCAGGGGTGGCCAGCAGCGTCACCGGCAGCGACCAGCGGTGATCCGCCCCCACCAGCCAGCGCGCCATGTGCGGCATCATCAGGCCAATAAAGGCGATCGGGCCGACCACCGCGGTCGCGCTGCCGCACAGAACCGTGATGGCGAGCAGACCAATCAGCTGCGTGCGCGCCACGCGGTTGCCGAGGGCGGTCGCGGTGTCGCTGCCGAGGCTCAGGCTGTTGAGCGACCGGCTTAAAAACAGCGCCACGGCGGCAGCGATAATGACCGGGATCGCCACCACTTTTAGGGTTTCAAGGGTGCGGATATCCAGCGAACCGGCCTGCCAGAAGCGCAGCTGGTCGTAAACGTCCGGGTTGAGCAGGGCGATGCCGTTGGATAGGCCTTCCAGCACCGCCGCGAGCGCCACGCCCGCCAGCGTCAGGCGGACCGGACTTAGCTGCCCGCCGCCCTGGCTGCCGGTAAACGCGACCACCAGCGAGGCGGCCAGCGCGCCGCAGAAGGCCATCGCCAGCTGTTCGGAGGGTGAGGTCAACCCGAACAGCGCCGCGCCGAGCACGATGGCAAAGCTGGCGCCGGAGTTGACGCCGAGAATGCCGGGGTCCGCCAGCGGGTTACGGGTAAGGGTTTGCATCAGGGCACCGGCAAGGCCGAGCGCGCCACCCGCCAGCAGTCCGGCAAGCGTGCGGGGCAGTCGGGCGTCGAGCACGATGATGCAGTCAGCGCTCTGGCAGGTACCGGAGAGCGCATCAACGATAACGGACGCGGGCAGCGGCTTCGCGCCGACCAGCAGGCTGAGTGCAACCGCAAGGCTCAGGAGCAGCAGTAAAACGGGCACGGCAACGGCGCGCACCGCAGAAGAGGAAAACGACATAGCAACATCCATGATTTGATAATGATAGTGATTATCGTTATCTATCTTATTTGGCTATGTTAGCATGTGCGCCCATGGAAAGGGTAGAAATAGACTCAAGGCTTTGTCATGAATCAAAAATCCTGGCTGCTCAACCTCAGCCTGCTGAAAACGCACCCGGCGTATCGCGCCGTTTTTATCGCTCGCTTTATCTCCATTTTGTCCCTCGGGCTGCTCGGCGTGGCCGTGCCGGTACAGATCCAGACCATGACGCACTCCAGCTGGCTGGTGGGGTTATCCGTCACCTTAACCGGCGGGGCGATGTTCATCGGCCTGATGGTCGGCGGCGTGCTGGCGGACCGCTACGAGCGTAAAAAGCTGATCCTGCTGGCGCGCGGCACCTGCGGCGTGGGCTTTATCGGGCTGTGTCTGAACGCCATGCTGCCGGAGCCGTCGCTGATCGCGATTTATGCCCTGGGGCTGTGGGACGGCTTTTTTGCCTCGCTGGGCGTGACGGCGCTGCTGGCGGCGACGCCCGCGCTGGTCGGGCGTGAGAACCTGATGCAGGCGGGGGCGATCACCATGCTCACCGTGCGCCTCGGCTCGGTGATTTCACCGATGGTGGGCGGCCTGCTGCTGGCGACCGGCAACGTGGCGTGGAACTACGGCCTGGCGGCGGCGGGGACCTTCATCACCACGCTGACGCTGCTGCGCCTGCCGCTGCTGCCACCTCCGCCGCAGCCGCGCGAGCATCCGCTGAAATCGCTGATGGCCGCGATTCGTTTTCTGTTCAGCAACCCGCTGATTGGCGGCATTGCGCTGCTCGGCGGCCTGCTGACCATGGCGAGCGCCGTGCGCGTGCTCTACCCGGCATTAGCGGGAGAGTGGCAGATGAGCGCCTCGGAGATTGGTATTCTCTACGCCGCCATTCCGCTCGGCGCGGCGTGCGGGGCGCTGACCAGCGGCAACCTGGCGCAGAGCGCGCGTCCGGGGCTGATTATGCTGCTTGCCACGCTGGCGTCGTTTATCGCCATCGGCTTCTTCAGCCTGATGCCGGTGTGGGCGCTGGGCGTGTTGTGCCTGGTGATCTTCGGCTGGCTGAGCGCTATCAGCTCGCTGCTACAGTACACCCTGATCCAGACCCAGACGCCGGAAGGGATGCTCGGGCGCATTAACGGCCTGTGGACGGCGCAGAACGTCACGGGGGATGCGATTGGCGCGGCGATCCTCGGCGGCCTGGGAGCGATGATGACTCCGGTGGCCTCGGCGAGCAGCAGCGGGTTTGTACTGGCAATTATTGGCGTGGTTTTATTAATGTCGTTGGCAGAATTGCGCCGATTCAGGCAGGAGAGCATCTTGACTTTGTAGGTCGGGTAAGGCGTAGCCGCCACCCGACAAAACGCCCGGTGGCGCTGCGCTTACCGGGCCTACGGGGAACGTGCCACTTATTTAAAAATTGAATTTAAACGCTGCAACACCAACATCGCGCTGTAATAATCCAGGCGGAACGTCTCGGTTCCCAATGCCCAAACCCGTTTGTTTTTCACCGACGGCAGATGCGCCAGCAGCGGGTTGGCGTAAATCGCATCCACGTCTTTCTGGTCGCCGGCAAACACAAACAGCCCTTCGCCGTTCAGCCCCGTCGCCAGGTTTTCCCCTCCCAGCTGAATAATGTCGTGGCGTTTGCCTTGGCTTTTAGAGGTCTGCAGCCCGGCGGGCAGCTCCGCCAGCGTAAAGCCCAGCTGGTGCAGCAGCTTGCCCTGCGCGGATTCCGCGGTCCACAGGTTAGCGCTGTGCGCGGCGGCGGTGTAGACGATGGCGTTCACCGGCTGCGGCGGCAGCTTCATCTGCTGTTTCACCTGCGCGAGCTGTTTATCAAACGCGGCAATGCGCTCTGCGGCCTGTTTTTCCTGTCCGGTGATGCAGCCCAACTGGGTCAGCAGCGCCTGCCAGCTCTTGTCGTCGTAGTTGATGATAAGCGTTGGGGCGATGGCGGAGAGCTGATCGTACAGCGCCAGCGCGGAATCCCCACCGGTGGCGCTGATCAAAATCAGATCCGGCATCTGGGCGGCAACCGCTTCGGCGCTCGGCTCGCCGATGTACAGCCGCGCAACCTTGCGCTGTTTCGCAATATCACCCCACTGGCGCAGGAAACCCTGACCATCCGCCACGCGGTTGTTCGGCGTGGTCGCGCCGCTGGCGACGACCGGTGCGTCAATCGCCAACAGGGAGCCGGTTAAGGTCACGCTGGTGGAGACAATGCGCGTCGGTTTGTTCTCAAGCGTGTGAACGCCGCGGCTGTCGGTCACCTGACGCGGCCAGTCGGCGGCAGCGGCTGAGGCAAGTCCTAAAACAAAAAGTCCAGGTACAAGCAGGGTATTACGGAATAGGGCAGGGAATTTCACAGCGCGACATCCTGTTTTTGTTGAAGATAATGCTTCTCATTTTCATGGCTACCGCGAAGGGATGCAAGCTTTTGTCGCACAAGTTATTTGCCCGACGGTTGACAGCGAAGCGATGTGGGATTAGGTTAGCCGACGAAAATATAAATGATAATCATTATTGCTTCTTTTATCATTTTAAGGAGGATGATATGGACACGTCCCTGGCTGAGGAAGTTCAGCACAACGCGACCACGCTGCAATCAGACAGCTTTTTCTTTATGTCGCCTTACCGCAGTTTTACCACGTCCGGCTGTTTTGCCCGTTTCTCTGAGACCGCCGTTGGCGGCGACGATCCGGCAGGCCGCTTCCAGCAGAAATTAGCCCAGGCTTTTCGGAATGCAAAAGCCAGCGGCATCGCCCATCCGGTCATGGTTGGGGCCATCCCTTTCGATACCCGCAAGCCGTCTTCGCTGTTTATTCCCGAACGCTGGCAGACGTTTTCCCGCCCGGCGCGTCAGCAGTCTTCACGCTATTTTTCCGGCTCGCAGGCGCTGAAGGTTGAACAACGCACCGAGATCCCCTCGCAGCCCGTGTTCGAAGAGATGGTCGCTCGCGCCGCGTCGCTCACCGCCACGCCGCAGGTGAACAAGGTGGTGCTATCGCGCCTGATCGACATTGCGACCGATAAACACATTGATAGCGGTGCGCTGATGGAGCGCCTGATCGCCCAGAACCCGGCGAGCTTTAACTTCCACGTGCCGCTGGAAGACGGCGGCGTGCTGCTGGGGGCAAGCCCCGAACTGCTGCTGCGCAAAGAGGGCGGGCACTTTAGCTCGCTGCCGCTGGCAGGCTCGGCGCGTCGTCAGCCGGACGACGTATTAGATCGCGAAGCGGGCAATAAGCTGCTGGCCTCCGAAAAGGACCGTCACGAGCACGACCTGGTGACCCAGGCGATGAAGGCCATTCTGGCACCGCGCAGCCACCATCTGAGCATGCCGGATTCTCCTCAGCTGATTACCACGCCGACGCTGTGGCATCTGGCGACGCCGGTAGAAGGCGAGGCGCGTGAAAATGAAAACGCCCTGACGCTGGCCTGCCTGCTGCACCCGACCCCGGCGCTGAGCGGCTTCCCGCATCAGGTAGCAAAAGAACTGATTGCCGAGCTGGAGCCGTTCGACCGCGAGCTGTTCGGCGGCATCGTCGGCTGGTGCGACAGCGAAGGCAACGGCGAGTGGGTGGTGACCATCCGCTGCGCGCGTCTGAATAAAAATACCGTTCGCCTGTTTGCCGGTGCGGGCATTGTGCCCGCCTCCTCGCCGGTGGGCGAGTGGCGCGAAACGGGCGTGAAGCTCTCCACCATGCTCAACGTGTTTGGCCTGCACTAAGGAACACTCATGACCATTCCCTTTACCCGCTGGCCTGAGGAATTCGCCCGCCGCTACCGCGAAAAAGGCTACTGGCAGGATCGGCCGTTGACCCACATCCTGACGGATCGCGCGGACAGCGATGCCGTGGCGATAATCGACGGCGAGCGGCACATTACCTACCGCGCGTTTAATCAGGCGGTGAACAACCTCGCGTCCGCCCTTCAGGCGCAGGGGCTGCACCGCGGCGAGACCGCGCTGGTGCAGCTCGGCAACGTGGCCGAGTTCTACATCACCTTCTTCGCGCTGCTGCAGATCGGCGTCGCGCCGGTGAACGCGCTCTTTAGCCATCAGCGCAGCGAGCTGAACGCCTACGCGGAGCAGATCAAACCCGCCGTGCTGATTGCCGATCGCGACCACGCCCTGTTCGCGGGCGATGACTTCCTCAACGCATTTGTGGATGAACACCGCTCGGCACGCGTCGTACTCCTGCGCGGCGATAAGGGTGACCACGCCCTGGAAGCGGCGATTGCGCGTCCGGCGGACAACTTTATCCCGAACCCGACGCCCGCCGACGAGGTGGCCTTCTTCCAGCTCTCCGGCGGCAGCACCGGCACGCCGAAGCTGATCCCGCGCACGCACAACGATTACGACTACAGCATTCGCCGCAGCAACGAGATCTGCGGCATCACCGCCGAAACGCGTTACCTGAACGCGTTGCCCGCGGCGCATAACTACGCCATGAGCTCGCCGGGATCGTTAGGCGTCTTCACCGCGGGCGGCTGCGTGGTGCTGGCGAACGATCCGAGCGCCACGCTCTGCTTCCCGCTGATTGAACGGCATCAGATCAACGTCACCTCGCTGGTCCCCCCGGCGGTGAGCCTGTGGCTGCAGGCGATTGCCGACGGCGCGGGGAACGCGCAGCTCACTTCCCTCAGGCTGCTGCAGGTGGGGGGCGCACGCCTCTCCGCCACGCTCGCGGCGCGCATTCCGGCGGAAATCGGCTGCCAGCTTCAGCAGGTGTTCGGCATGGCGGAAGGGCTGGTGAACTACACGGCGCTCGACGACGCGCCAGAGCGCATCATCAACACCCAGGGCCGCCCGATGTGCCCGGACGACGAAGTGTGGGTGGCGGACGAGCACGGCAACCCGCTGCCGCGCGGTGAGGTCGGGCGTCTGATGACGCGCGGACCGTATACCTTCCGCGGCTATTTCAACAGCCCAGAACACAACGCCAGCGCCTTTGACGCCGACGGCTTTTACTGCTCCGGCGATCTGATTGCCATTGACGAGCAGGGCTACATCACCGTGCAGGGGCGCGAGAAGGATCAGATCAACCGCGGCGGGGAGAAGATCGCCGCCGAAGAGATCGAAAACCTGCTGCTGCGCCACGAGTCGGTGATCCACGCCGCGCTGGTGAGCATGGAGGACAGCCTGCTGGGCGAAAAAAGCTGCGCGTATCTGGTGGTGAAACAGCCCCTGCGCGCGGTCGAGGTGCGTCGCTTCCTGCGCGAGCAGGGCGTTGCCGAATTCAAGCTGCCGGACCGCGTGGAGAGCGTGGATGCGCTCCCGCTGACGCCGGTCGGAAAAGTCGATAAGAAACAGTTGCGCCTGTGGCTTGCTGAACGCGCCCGGGGCTGAGGAACAGAACATGGCCATTCCAAAATTAACCGCTTACGCGCTGCCGACCGCCGCAGAGCTGCCGACGAATAAAGTAAACTGGGCGTTTGAGCCGGAACGCGCCGCGCTGCTAATCCACGATATGCAGGAATATTTCCTGAACTTCTGGGGCGAAAACAGCGCGATGATGCAGCAGGTGGTGGCGAACATCGCTAAATTGCGCGCTTACTGCAAAGCGCACCATATTCCGGTCTACTACACCGCCCAGCCGAAAGAGCAGAGCGATGAAGACCGCGCCCTGCTGAACGACATGTGGGGGCCGGGCCTGACCCGCTCGCCGGAGCAGCAGCGTATCGTCGCTGAACTGACGCCGGACGAAGCGGATACGGTGCTGGTGAAGTGGCGCTACAGCGCGTTTCACCGCTCGCCGCTGGAGCAGATGCTGAAAGAGACGGGCCGCAACCAGCTGCTGATTACCGGCGTCTACGCCCACATCGGCTGCATGACCACCGCCACCGATGCCTTCATGCGCGACATCAAGCCGTTCTTTATCGCCGACGCGCTGGCGGATTTCACCCGCGACGAGCACCTGATGTCGCTCAACTACGTGGCCGGACGCTCGGGCCGCGTGGTGATGACCGACGAGCTGCTGCCGTCCGTTCCGGCGACCAAAGCCGCGCTGCGCGAGCTGATCCTGCCGCTGCTGGATGAGTCCGACGAGCCGATGGATGACGAAAACCTGATCGACTACGGCCTGGACTCGGTGCGCATGATGGCGCTGGCCGCCCGCTGGCGCAAAGTGCACGGCGACATTGATTTCGTGATGCTGGCAAAAAATCCAACAATCGACGCCTGGTGGGCGCTGCTCTCCCGCGAGGTGAAGTGATGGGTTTTGATTTTACCGGCAAAACCGTCTGGGTGACGGGCGCGGGGAAGGGGATAGGCTACGCGACGGCGCTGGCGTTTGTGGAGGCGGGCGCGCAGGTGACCGGCTTCGATCTGGCGTTTCCGCTGGGTGATTATCCGTTCGCCACCGAAACGCTGGACGTGGCGGATTTTGCTCAGGTCAGCGATGCGTGTGGGCGTTTGCTTAATACCCTTGAGCGGCTGGACGTGCTGGTCAACGCGGCGGGTATTCTGCGCATGGGGGCGACGGACCAGCTCTCGCAGGAGGACTGGCAGCAGACCTTCGCGGTCAACGTCGGCGGCGCGTTCAACCTGTTCCAGCAGACGATGGGCCAGTTCCGCCGTCAGCAGGGCGGGGCGATAGTCACCGTGGCGTCCGACGCGGCGCACACGCCGCGCATCGGCATGAGCGCCTACGGCGCCTCGAAGGCGGCGCTGAAAAGCCTGGCCCTGACCGTCGGGCTGGAGCTGGCGGGCAGCGGCGTGCGCTGTAACCTGGTGTCGCCGGGCTCAACGGACACCGATATGCAGCGCACCCTGTGGACCCGCGACGACGCGGAGCAGCAGCGTATTCGCGGCTTTGGCGAGCAGTTTAAGCTCGGCATTCCGTTGGGCAAAATCGCCCGTCCGCAGGAGATTGCCAGCACGGTGCTGTTCCTGGCGTCCGATGCCGCCAGCCATATCACCCTGCAGGATATCGTGGTGGACGGCGGCTCCACGCTGGGAGCGTAAAATGATCTGGAAACGTCATTTACCGCTCGAGGAGCTGAACGCGACCAGCCTGAACACCCTAGTGGCGCATCTCGGCATCGTCTATACCCGTATCGGCGACGACACGCTGGAAGCGGAGATGCCGGTGGATGCGCGCACCCACCAGCCGTTTGGCCTGCTGCACGGCGGGGCCTCGGCGGCGCTGGCGGAGACGCTGGGCTCAATGGCCGGTTTTCTGATGACCCGCGACGGGCAGAGCGTGGTGGGGACGGAGCTGAACGCTACACATCATCGCGCGGTCTCCCACGGTAAGGTGCGCGGGGTGTGCCAGCCGCTGCATCTGGGCCGCTCCACCCAGAGCTGGGAGATTGTGGTATTCGACGAGCAGGGGCGGCGGTGCTGCACCTGCCGGTTGAGTACGATGGTGTTGGGTTGAACGGTGCAGAATTGCTCGGTGGCGCTTCGCTTACCGGGCCTACGCGTAAGGTGTAGGCCGGGTAAGGCGAAGCCGCCACCCGGCGTTTACAATGTCGAGACGATCCGCTTTAACAAACGAATTCTCGGCTCAATGGACGCTTTATCCAGCCATTCCGCGGGGCTGTGGAACCCGGCGCCAATTGGCCCCAGTCCGTCGAGCGTCGGGATGCCCAGCGCGGCGGTGTGGTTGGCGTCGCTGCCGCCGCCGACCGCCTGCCAGGTGATGTCGATACCCTCCGCTTTTCCTGCTGCTTCAACCTGCTGCATCAGGGCCTGGGTCGCAACGCTGGCTGCCATCGCCGGTTTGTGATTCACCCGCGCAAGCGTCGTGGTCACGCCGTTTAAAAAGCCTTTTTCACATAACGCCTCCAGCGCCTGGTTCACCCGGTCGTACTCGTCGTTTTCCCAGAAGCGTACGTCGAGTTCGGCTACGGCGTTATCCGCCACCACGTTGGCCGCGCTGCCGCCGTGAATCACCCCGACGTTGAGCGTGGTGCCGCGATCCCAGTCGGTTAGCGCATTAATGGCGATAACGCTTTTTGCCAGGGCGGTAATTGCCGAGCGGCCTTTCTCCGGGTCGTTACCCGCGTGCGCCGCCACGCCGCTGAAGGTGAGGTGATAGCCCGCCATCCCTTTACGCGCTTTCACCAGCGAACCGTCGGCGCGGGCGGCTTCGCAGACCAGCACGCAGCGGGAACGCTTAGCCAGCTCGCCGATCCATTCGTGGGAATGCACCGAGCCGGTCTCTTCATCCGGGTTCATCGCCACGGCAATCGCGAGACGATCGTTGTCCGCTGCGTCGAGCCCGCGCATCGCCCACAAAATATTCAGAAGTCCGCTCTTCATATCCGAGACGCCGGGGCCGTACAGGCGGGTATCGTCCTCGCTCATCGGGCGCTCGGCGACGGTACCGGGCGCAAACACGGTATCCAGGTGCCCGACCAGCAGCACGTCAAAGCGTTCCGCCTGCGGCTTGTTGCTGACGAACACGCCCGGGCCCACCTTATCGCCCAGATTCACCTGCTCGGTGTGCCAGCCCTCGCGCTGCCAGAGCTGCTGCATAACGCCTGCCACGGCGGCAACGCCCGCAATGGTCTGGGTGCCGCAGTCCACGTTCACCAGGGTTTTCAGCTCTTCAATATAGTGGTCAAGATTCATGTTCACGTCCTGTTCAGAGAATAATGCGCATCAGCAGCATGGCTAAAAACGCGTTGACGACCGAGATGGCGATCATCAGCGGGATACGTTTGGCGCGGGTGCCGATCACGCCCAGAATGCGGCCCAGATACTGCACCTGCGAGCCCATCAGGTAGATGGCGGGTGCCAGGATCGCCAGGTGTTCGCCGGTGATAATGCCTTTATCAAACAGGCCGATGGCGACGCCGATCCCGCCGCCCATCGACATCCAGCCTCCGATCAGCACGGCGGCGGCCTCACCCGGCAGGCCGAACAGGCCCATCAATGGGGCGAAGATCATGCCCAGCCCTTTCAGGGCACCGGTGATTTCCAGCGCTTTAATGATGATAAACGCCATCACCACGTTGGGCAGGGTGCTGCTGGTGGCAATGCTCCAGCCCTTGCGCGCGCCTTCGACGAAGACATCGGTAATCACGGGGTTAGACTGTGGGGCACTCATGCGGCGTCTCCTTTACGGGTGAAGGACAGGATCAATCGCAGCAGATTTGCGCCCACGATCTTCATGATGAACATGACGGCGATACAGGCCCCGATGGACGTGGGAACCGCCGCCGTGCCGTCAACGGCGACCAGCGTGAAGAGGATCGCCCCGGAAGAGAAAAAGTTGGTGATCATCGCCCCGGCGGAGAACTGGAACATGGCGAAAACGTCTTTCTCTTTTTCGCTGATTTGCCCTTCGTCAGACAGGTTACGGGTCAGCGACGCGCCCACGTCGGTGCTTTGCAGGCTGCCGATCAGCGCCAGCCCGGTGGTGCCGGGAATGCCCAGCAGCGGGCGCAGCAGCGGGGTTAAGAGTTTGCGGGCGGCACGCAGCGCGCCGTAGTGCTCCAGCACGTTGATCATCCCCAGCGCGAACATCACCGCGGGAATTAAACCGAGCGCGAAGAGAAATCCGTCCATCGCGCCGCTGCCGTCGGTGCCGCGAAAGGCGCTGCTGGCTGTCGTCAGGGTGCCGTCATCCAGGCTGGCTTTACTGACCACTTTGCCAAACGCACCGTTGAGGGTGGTGAAATCAAAGACGCCGTACCACTCTTTTCCGCCTAACAGGCCAGAGAAGAAAACGGCTGCAAACGCCAGGGCGAAGTACGCGCCCGGCCCGACCTTATGATCCTGAGGTACAGAACTGTTCATATCCTTTTCCTTGTAAGCGCGCGATTGCGCAGGATCATTCTGGCGAGGTTATGAGCAAAAAAAATGATACAAATCATTCCGTAAGGCCGCGTCTGGCTGAAAAAGGCAAAAGTGTGACCGAGGACGTCGCGAAAGTGATCGGCTTAACAATGTGGTGTAAATGTCTGGTTTGACCACGCATTATTGCGTTTCAAAGTTGTTAAATTTTTCCGGTTGTTCTAGAAACAAAATGTAACATCTCACTGTTTCACAACAACGGATAACCACTATGAACAACTCAGGGAAATACCTTACATGGGCAGGGCTCTCCGTTGTGGGAGCCTTTGCCCTGGGCTATATCGCCCTCAACCGGGGGGAACAGATCAATGCGCTCTGGATCGTCGTCGCCTCCGTCTGCATTTATCTGATCGCGTACCGTTTTTATGGCCGCTATATCGCGAAGAACGTATTAGGCGTTGACGCGACGCGCATGACGCCTGCCGTCCGCCATAACGACGGGCTGGACTACGTGCCGACCGACAAAAAGGTGCTGTTTGGCCACCACTTTGCGGCGATTGCCGGGGCGGGCCCGCTGGTGGGGCCGGTGCTGGCGGCGCAGATGGGGTACCTGCCTGGGATGATCTGGATCCTCGCGGGCGTGGTGTTGGCGGGCGCGGTGCAGGACTTTATGGTGCTGTTCGTCTCCACCCGCCGCGACGGGCGTTCGCTGGGTGAGCTGGTGAAAGAGGAGATGGGGGCAACCGCCGGGGTGATTGCACTGGTGGCGACCTTTATGATTATGGTGATCATCCTCGCGGTGCTGGCGATGATCGTGGTGAAAGCGTTGACCCACAGCCCGTGGGGAACCTATACCGTTGCCTTCACCATTCCGCTGGCGCTGTTTATGGGGATCTACATTCGCTATCTGCGCCCGGGGCGCATTGGTGAAGTGTCGGTGATTGGTCTGGTATTTCTGGTGTTCGCCATTATCTCCGGCGGCTGGGTGGCGGAAAGCCCAACCTGGGCACCGTTCTTCGACTTTACCGGCGTGCAGCTGACCTGGATGCTGGTGGGCTACGGCTTTGTGGCGGCGGTGCTGCCGGTGTGGCTGCTGCTGGCTCCGCGTGACTACCTCTCCACCTTCCTGAAAATCGGCACCATCATCGGGCTGGCGATCGGCATTCTGATTATGCGCCCGACCCTGACCATGCCCGCGCTGACCAAATTTATTGACGGCACCGGCCCGGTCTGGACCGGTAACCTGTTCCCGTTCCTGTTTATCACCATCGCCTGCGGTGCGGTGTCCGGCTTCCACGCGCTGATTGCCTCCGGCACCACGCCGAAGATGCTGGCGAATGAAAATCAGGCTTGCCTGATCGGCTACGGCGGCATGCTGATGGAGTCTTTCGTGGCCATCATGGCGCTGGTCTCGGCCTGTATCATCGATCCGGGCGTGTACTTCGCGATGAACAGCCCGATGGCGGTGCTGGCGCCTGCCGGAACCGTTGACGTGGTGGCGTCCGCCGCGCAGGTGGTGAGCGGCTGGGGCTTTGCGATTACCCCTGATACGTTGACGAGCATCGCCAGTGAAGTGGGCGAGCAGTCGATTATCTCCCGTGCGGGCGGGGCGCCGACGCTGGCAGTGGGGATGGCCTACATCCTGCACGGCGCGCTGGGCGGGCTGATGGACGTCTCCTTCTGGTATCACTTCGCCATCCTGTTCGAGGCGCTGTTTATCCTGACGGCGGTGGATGCGGGAACCCGCGCGGCGCGCTTTATGCTCCAGGACCTGCTGGGCGTGATCTCGCCGAACCTGAAGCGTACCGATTCGCTCCCGGCGAACCTGCTGGCAACGGCGCTGTGCGTGCTGGCGTGGGGCTATTTCCTGCACCAGGGCGTGGTCGATCCGCTGGGCGGGATTAACACCCTGTGGCCGCTGTTCGGTATCGCCAACCAGATGCTGGCAGGCATGGCGCTGATGCTCTGCGCGGTGGTGCTGTTCAAAATGAAGCGCCAGCGTTACGCCTGGGTGGCATTAGTGCCAACCGCATGGCTGCTGATCTGTACCCTGACGGCGGGCTGGCAGAAAGCCTTCAGCCCGGACAACAAGGTGGGCTTCCTGGCGATCGCCAACAAGTTCCAGGCGATGATCGACAGCGGCAAGATCCCGGCGCAGTACAACGAGTCGCAGCTGTCGCAGCTGGTGTTTAACAACCGTCTGGATGCCGGGCTGACTATCTTCTTTATGGTGGTGGTCGTGGTGCTGGCGTTGTATTCTCTCAAGACCGCGCTGGCGGCGTTGAAAAACGACAAGCCAACGGCGAAAGAGACGCCGTACGAGCCGATGCCTGAAAACCTGGAAGAGATTGTCACCCAGGCCAAAGGGGCGCATTAACCTGTGTGCCGGGTGGCGCTAGCGCTTACCCGGCCTACATTTCCTGTGAGACCAGAATTATGTTCGACACCCTTTCCAAAGCAGGTAAGTACCTGGGCCAGGCTGCCAAAATGATGATTGGCGTGCCGGACTACGACAACTACGTCGAGCATATGCGCGTCAACCATCCGGACCAGACGCCCATGACCTACGAAGAATTTTTCCGCGACCGTCAGGACGCCCGCTACGGCGGCAAGGGCGGGGCGAAGTGCTGTTAGCCCTCTTTCGGTAAATAGAGGCTGATCTGCTCCTGCTTGCAGCCATAAATTGCCGCCAGCTTTTCGCGGGTGCGCTTTTGCGGACGGGAGTCCAGCGCTTCCAGCTGTGACACGGCGGACTGGGTGATGCCGAGTTTTTCCGCCACCTCCTGCTGGGACATGCCGCGCAGGATACGCCACGCGGCCTGCAGGCTGACGTTCTGCCAGGTCATGATGCTGCAGACTTCCCCAGGCAATTCCACGTCATCAAGACTATCGTGTTCGACCTCAATATCCTCCAGATCGTCGTCGGTTTCGTCGTCAATTTCTGCCATCTGTAAGAGCATACGAAAATATTCGTGATAGGGAATAACGACGTACTGCGTTTTCCCGTTATCGTCCTTGATTAGCTGTACAGCCATAGTTGGCACTCTCCTCATGCAGGTAAGTCGTTGAAGTTCTTCGCTTGACGACCAAAACATAACAATGGTCATCGGGATCGCCACGAAGCGTATAGATGATGCGGTAATCGCCAACGCGTAGCCGGAAATGATCTTCTGTCGCCGATATTTTTTTGATATCGGGCCGGGGAGCCGAGCGGTCATCCAGCTCAGCAAGCTTTACCTCAATGCGACGCTGATACCGCTCGTCAATCTTTGAAAACGCCTTCTTTGCACCATTGGACCAGACAATCTTCATCCGTACCTCCACTGTACGCCCACACAAAATATAAGAAAATAATAAGACTATTAGATAAATTCCGAATTTCTAATGGGGTACTGTAGAGCGGAGAAAAAACGGGAGAAAGCGGCAAAACGCGAACCGTCGAGGGCGCTCGGAAACGCCTCTGCCGGGCGACAGAGGCTTGCAGGAAATATGCGATCAGGCGTTCAAACCGCCGTCCACGTCCAGACCGGTTCCGGAGATCTGCCCGGCAAGCGGGCTGGCGAGAAACGTGACCGCCGCCGCGACGTCTTCCGGCTGGCCGTAATGACCCAACGCAATAAGCTGACGCTGAGAGTCAGCCTGTTCGCCGTCTTCCGGGTTCATATCGCTGTTGGTGGGGCCGGGGTGGACCAGGTTAACGGTAATGCCGCGCGGCCCTAAATCACGGGCCAGCCCGCGGGTGAGGGAGTTAAGGGCCGATTTGGTCATCGAGTAAACGGCGATACCCGGCTGCGCCACGCGGTTCGCCAGACAGCTGCCGATGTTGATGATGCGTCCGCCGTCGGACATGTGCACCAGCGCTTCCTGAATGGCGATTACCACGCCGCGAATGTTGACGTTGATAAGCGCGTCAATATCCGCCAGCGTCATGGATTCCAGCGGGCCGCCGCGCGCGATCCCGGCGTTATTGACCAGAATATCCAGCCCGCCAAGGGAACGCGCCGCATGGGTGACGGCATCCTGAATCGCCTGCGCGCTGGCGCTGTCCGCCTGTACGGCTTCGCCGTGTCGTCCCAGCGCCTTAATCTCATCGGCGACCGCCTGGGCTTTATCGGCCGATTTTTCATACGTAATAATCACATCCGCACCGGCGCGCGCCAGCGAGAGTGCAATAGCCCGACCCAGCCCGCGGCTGGCACCGGTAACCAGCGCCTTTTTACCTGTTAAATCGATCTGCATGATGACCTCGTTACGAGAGTGGTGAGAATCATCATTAGGTATAGACGTTCGGCGCAATTAACGGCGGAAGGATTCCACCTTCTCAAACGCGGCGCGCAGAACGTCAGGCGTTAACGCAACCGGCAGATAGTGAATCGACTCCACCGGGCGCAGGGTATGGGCGATGACCCGATCCAGCTCGTCGCGGTTATTGATGTCGACGTCCAGCTCGCGAAGCGTGGTCGGCAGGTTAAAGCGCTGATACGACGCCACCAGCTGCGCCAGCACGTCGTCCTGGCCGAGCAGGGCGCTCTGCACCAGAATGCCGTAGGCTACCTTGGTGCCGTGCAGGTATTTTTCCGTCTGCGGTAGCACGGTTAAGCCGTTGTGCACCGCATGCGCCGCCGCCACGCGCGTATAGCGTTCGCCCAGGCCGCCGACCATCCCGCCACCGGCGATAATCGCATCTACCACGTCCCGGAACGCCTGCGTCTGGTCACCGCGCAGCTGGTCGGCAAGCGCCTCTTCGCTGCGCGCCAGCAGCACGTCGCGGATCGCCAGCGCGCCGTTGATGCCCAGCCGCACGGTCAGCGGCAGGTTCTCCGGCTCAGGTGCCAACACCACCGCTTCGTACCACTTCGCCAGCGTATCGCCGATGCCCGCCAGCAGATATTCCGCCGGGGCGTTAAGGACGATCTGCGGCTCCACCAGCACCAGGAAGTTGGCGTCGTCGAAGATCTCAAAATGCAGCGCCTGACCGGCATCGTTGTACCAGACGGAGAGTGGGGTCCAGGCCGCGCAGGTGGCGGCAATGGTGGGGATGCCCACGAACGGTACCCCTAAGCGGCGCGCCACGGCCTTCACGGTATCCATCACCGCACCGCCGCCGACGCCAATCACCACGCTGGCGTCGCTGCCGGATTCATTCACCAGATGGGTGACGTCGCGCTCGCTGCAGTGGCCTTTAAACAGCAGGCGTTTCGCCCCCGGCGCGTTAAAGCTCTCCGGCAGGAAAGGGCGCGCGCCTTCGATAGCGCGCTCGCCGTAGATCCACACCGCGCGGGAAAGCTGTTCCGGAGTAAAGAAGTTATCCAGCTGCGCAAGGCTTCCGGTATGAGAGAAGTAGTTCGCCGGGCCAGGCACGACGCGGATATCGGTGTTGCTCATGGTGTTGTCCTTTTTTAGCAAGCGCTAACCCGATGTTATGTCTGGACATCCGGATGGCTAATAATATTTCGCTTTATCTTATGCCTTTTCCGTCGTTGTCAGTCAACCGGAGCTGTGAAAAATTCGATAAATCAGAAGAGTAATGAAGGATTTACGCGGATGGTTTCCAGTCGCCTTGAGATGCGCGGTATCAGCCTGGCCTTTTCCGGCTTTCAGGCGCTGTCGCGCGTGAATTTCACCTTAACCGGCGGGTCCGTACATGCGCTGACCGGTGCCAACGGCGCGGGCAAATCGACCCTGATGGCGGTGCTGTGCGGCACGCACGACCACTATGAGGGCGAGATAAGCATTAACAACCAGCCGGTGACGATCCGCGAACCGCTTGATGCCAAACGGCTGGGGATCCACCTCGTACAGCAGGAGGTGGACGTGGCGCTGATCCCGGGGTTAAGCATCGCCGAGAACATCATGCTCGACCAGCTGGCGCAGCCGGGGCATCGCTTCAACTGGCGCGCAATCCGCCAGCAGGCGAGACAGGCGCTGGCGCAGCTGGATGTCTCTCTGGACGTACGCCGTTCCATCGACGGCTGTTCGCTGGCCGAAAAGCAGCAGATTTTGCTGGCACGCGCCTTGTCCCACCACTGCCGTTTTTTGATTCTTGATGAACCCACCGCGCCGCTGGATGCGCAAGAGAGCGAGCGCCTGTTTGCGGTGGTGAGACGTTTAAAGCAGCAGGGCATCGGCGTGGTGTTTATCTCCCATCGCATTCACGAGCTGAAGGCCATCTGCGACACCTTAACGGTGCTGCGTGACGGCAAGCTGATCGAGTCCGGTCCGATGGCCGATCTTAGCGGTGAAGCGATCGTCGAGAAGATGCTCGGCCACGTGCTGAGCGATATCTATCCGCCCGCGCGACCGCCGCACGGCGACGAAACGCTGCTGCGGGTGGAAGGTCTGCATGACGATGCGCTGCTGAAAGACATCTCCCTGCACTTGCGCAAAGGCGAAATTCTCGGGATTGCCGGGCTGGCGGGCGCAGGGAAAACCGAACTCTGCAAGGCGCTGTTTGGCGCCACCAAAAGCCGCGTGGCGCGCGGCGAGCTGAATCATCAGTCCTGGCAGCCGCGCGATCCGGCCGACTCCGTGTTGCGCGGTCTGGCGCTGGTGCCGGAGGAACGGCGGAAAGAGGGCATTTTTATCGACGAGCCGGTGAGCATGAACCTTGCCGTGTGCGCCGATAACAGCTTCTCGCACTGGAGCCTGTTTGGCCATCGTCAGGCGTGGCGCTGGGCGGAAGAGGTGATTGCCCGCGTCGGCGTGCGCGCCCGTGGGCCGGGGCAGGTGCTGCGCCGCTTATCCGGCGGCAACCAGCAGAAGGTCGCCATCGGTAAATGGCTGCGCAATGACGCCAGCGTGCTGATATTCGACGAGCCGACCAAAGGCGTGGACGTGAAGGCCAAAACCGACCTGTTCCAGCTGATTGACGGCCTGGCGCGCGAGGGCAAAGGGGTGATTTACGCCTCGGGCGAGTTTGCCGAGCTGGTCGGGCTGTGCGACCGCATCTGCGTGCTGTGGGACGGGCGCATCGTGGCGGAAATCGCCGGGGCCGAGGCCCGCGAAGAGACACTACTTTATTATTCAACCGGAGGAACGGCGTCGTGAGCAAGGCCCTTTCAGTGAACGCGGCGGCGTCTGGCCGTCAGCAGATTTTCGATTTTCTCTACAAGTGGGGCATGCTGTTAACCATCGTCGCGCTGGTGGCCGTCTTTGGCCTGGCGTCGGACAGCTTCCTCGATCCGAACAACATCATCAACATTCTGCGCTCGATTGCCATCGTGACGGTGATTGCCATTGGCGTGTCGATTTCATTGACCATCGGCGGGTTCGATCTCTCTGTCGGATCCACCGCCTCGCTGGCGAACGCGCTGGTGATTTCGCTTTTCGTCTGGCACGGCTTTGGTACCACTGAGTCGATTCTGATCACCCTCGCGCTCTGCACGCTGGTGGGGCTGTTTAACGCTTTCCTGATCGTCATCCTGCGTATTCCGGACATGCTCGCGACGCTTGCCAGCCTGTTTGTCATTCAGGGCGTGGCGATGACCTACAGCTACGGCGGATCGATTACCGAGAACATGGTGCTGCCGAGCGGCGACATGGCGGAAGGGACCATTCCGGCGACGTTCAGCCTGCTGGGGCAGGTGCCGACCATTGTGATCGTCATGCTGGTGGTAACCGTGCTGGCGCAGCTTGGCCTCTCGCTGACCACTCACGGACGCCGGATGTACGCCATTGGCGGCAACCCCGAAGCGGCGCGTCTCTCCGGCATTCGCACCACGCGCTACAAGGTGGCGGCCTACGTGATCGCCTCGCTGCTGGCGGGCCTGGGCGGGATTTTGCTGGCGTCGCGCATTGGTTCGTCGCAGGTGAATGCGGGCGGCGGATACCTGATGGATGCGGTGGCGGCGGCGTGGATTGGCTTCTCGCTGGCAGGCTCAGGCAAGCCGAACGCGCTGGGAACCCTGGTCGGAGCGGTCATTCTCGGCGTGCTGTCGAACGGGCTGGTGATGCTCTCCGTGCCGTATTACGCCATGGACATTATAAAAGGGCTGGTGCTCGCGGTGGCACTGGCGATTACCTACATACAAAAACGCTGACAACACAACGGGATAAAAAATGAAAAAGATTGCACTCTCTTTGGTAGCACTTGGGTTGCTCACGGCTCTGCCAGGCTTCGCGGCTACGCCCGCGCCGCTTCCGGCTGCCATTGCCAACCATGACGGCCCGATCCGCATCGCGGTGATCCGTAACCTCGGCTCAGACGACAACACCACGCAGTTTATTGCCGGCGCAATTCAGGAAGGGAAAAAGCTCGGCTTTAAGGTCAGCACCTTTTTAAGCAACGGGGATGACGCCAAATTCCAGGACTTCGTGAACCAGGCGATCAGCCAGAAATATGACGGGATTATCCTGTCTCAGGGGCGCGATCCGTACTCCACCGCGCTGGTGAAGAAAGCGGTGGATGCCGGTATTAAAGTCGCCGTTTTTGATACCGCCGTTAACGGCGAGATCCCGGGCGTGACCGTCACCCAGCAGGACGATGCCTCCCTGACGAACCTCTCCTTCGGGCAACTGGCGAAAGATTTCAACGGCAAGGCCAATATCGTCAAGCTGTGGGTCGCGGGCTTCCCGCCGATGGAGCGCCGTCAGGCGGCCTATAAAGAGCTGCAAAAGCAGTATCCGGACATCAAAGAGCTGGAGTCCATCGGCGCAGTGTCCTCTGACGTGCAGGGGGATACCGCCAACAAGGTGGGCGCGATCCTCGCGAAATACCCGAAAGGCAAAATCGACGCCATCTGGGGCACGTGGGACGCCTTCAGCCAGGGCGCGTATAAGGCGCTGAAGGAGAACGGCCGCACCGAGATCAAGCTCTACAGCATCGACATCTCTAACCAGGATCTGCAGCTGATGCGCGAACCGGGCAGTTCGTGGAAGGTGAGCGTGGCGGTGGATCCGAAGCTGATTGGCGCGACCAACGTGCGCCTGGTGGCGAACAAGATTGCCGGGGAAGCGACGCCTGCAACCTACGATTTCAAAGCGGCCGCCATTCCGCAGGCGCTGCTGACCGCCCAGCCGGGCCCGGTGAACGTGGCGTCTCTGGGGAAAATCATTCCGGGCTGGGGCCAGACGGAAGATTTTATCGCGCCGTGGTTTGCCACGCTGGAAGCCAGGTCAAAATAATGCCCGGTGGCGCTTCGCTTACCGGGCCTACGGTGTTGTAGGCCGGGTAAGGCGCAGCCGCCACCCGGCGAAAGGACTCCATTATGTCTGCATTACCTCAACCCGAATACAGCCGCAATATGCGGCTGATTGGCCATAGCGACCAGGGCGGTCGTCCGGACGGCGTGCAGCTGATGGTGCATCGCGGTTTCGCCTGGATCGGCCATATGGTTTCGCAGGGCTTTTCGATTGTCGACGTGCGCGACCCGAAGAACCCGAAAGCGGCAGGCTTCGTGCCCGCACCGCCCGGCACCTGGAACGTGCACCTGCAGGCGCATGACGACCTGCTGCTGGTGATTAACGCCCGGGATCTGTTTGCCGATGCCCGCTTTGCCGACGAGAAGGTCTACTACACCCGGCAGGTGGGGGAGACCGTCAGCGACGTGCAGGACAAAGGATGGAGCGCCGGGCTGCGCGTGTTTGATATCTCCACGCCGGACAGGCCGCGCGAAATCGGATTTCTGTCGCTGAGCGGCATCGGCATTCACCGCATCTGGTACGTCGGCGGCCGCTGGGCCTACGTGTCTGCGCTGATCGACGGCTTTACCGACTATATCTTCCTGACCATCGACCTGGCGGACCCGCGTAAGCCTGAAGTGGCGGGGCGCTGGTGGCTGCCGGGGATGAACCAGGCCGAAGGGGAGAAGCCGAACTGGCCGGAAGGCAAACGCTACGCGCTGCACCACGCGATTATCGCGGGCGACACCGCCTACGGCAGCTGGCGCGACGGCGGCCTGACGCTGCTGGACGTGAAGGACCGCACCCGGCCGAAGCTGATTAGTCACCGCAACTGGAGCCCGCCGTTTGGCGGCGGGACGCACACTGCGCTGCCGCTGCCGGACCGCGATTTGCTGGTGGTGCTGGACGAAGCGGTGCTGGATAACCAGCAGGACGGCGAAAAGCTGATCTGGCTGTTTGATATCCGCGAGCCGTCGAACCCGGTCAGCATCTCGACCTTCCCGCAGCCGGATGAAACCGACTACGTGGCGAAAGGGGCGCACTTCGGCCCGCACAACCTGCACGAGAACCGGCCGGGGAGCTTCGTCAGCTCGACGCTGATTTTTGCGACGTATCAGAACGCGGGCGTGCGCGCGTACGACATTTCCAATCCGTATCGACCGGTGGAAACCGGCGCGCTGGTGCCCGCCGCGCCGGAGAGAATGATGGACACGCGGCCAAATCGTCCGCAGGTGATCCAGTCGTGCGACGTGTTTGTCGATGCGCAGGGGATTATTTACAGCACGGATTATAACGGCGGGATGTCGGTGATTGAGTATTTGGGGTAAGTGCGGTTTGATGCCCTCACCCCGGCCCTCTCCCACAGGGAGAGGGAGAAAACCAAATGCAATCAGCTGTACTGCCGCACTCGTGCCACCAGCTCTTCCGCGCTGTCGATGCGGTCGGCAATGACAATCAGCGCTTTACCGAGCGTTATCGCGTGGCGCAGACATTCGTGGCGCATGGCTTCATCCTTGATGGTGTCAATATCCGCGACGTGGGAAAGCCCGACGCTGCGGCGAATGAGCTCGGTGCCGCAGAACCCGATGGCGTCATGCCAGACCTTTTTCAGGAACGCCGAGGCATAGCCCGGTGCGCCGAGCGCGGCGTCGCGCGTTTTCTCGTTAGCCAGCGCCTGGAAGCGTTCTGCGAAGGTGTTCCACAGCTCTTGAATATCGGTCAGGCGCTGCTCGCGTGCGGCGGCGGCATCGCGAATGCCAAGGTGCCCCGGCAGGCCGCAGAAGTTCAGCAGCAGGTTACCGATGGCGGTGCCGACGTCAAAGCCAATCGGCCCGAAATAGCCGAACTCGGCGTCGATGGCCTTCAGGCTGCCGTCGGCTACAAAAATCGACCCGCTGTGGATATCGCCGTGCAGCAGGGCTTCAGCCTGAGAAAAGAAACGGTGCTTCAGAGAGGCTACGGCAATTTTTAGCTGGGCGTCGTCGCGCAGGGCCGCTACGTCATTTTCCAGCTCGGTCGGGTAGCTGTTGCGCTCGTGGATCTGATACGGATCGTTGAAGAACAGATCTTCAGTGATCTCGCACATCTCCGGGTTGATGAATTTCGCCACCTGCGCTTTTTTCTCGTGCGGGTGCAGGTAGAAATCGCTGGTGTGGAACAGCGCGTGCGCGAGGTATTCGCCCAGCTGCTGCGCCGCCTGCGGGTAGTAAATGTTGTTGATCAGCTCGCCGCGCCAGATGCGATGGCTGGAGAGATCTTCCATCACCATTACCGCCAGTTCCGGGTCGAAGTGGTGGATTTTCACGGTGTGCTGCGGGCTGTGCCGGTAGTGCTCGACCAGCGTTTGCGCCTCAAGACGGGCGCGGTCCAGCGTCAGCGGCCAGGACTCGCCGACGCAGCGCACGTAGGGCAGCGCCTGCTTGACGATGATGCGGCTCACGCCAGCGCTGTCGAAAATTTTAAATACCAGATTGAGGTTGCCGTCGCCTACCTCCTGCGCCTCCACCAGCGATGATGGGTCATCAAGGCCGCCAAACTGCCTGGCATACTCCACGGCGTCCTGAGCGGTAAAGGTACGGTATTGCGACATGGCCTGTTCCTCACGGTTTGCTAATAAAGACATGT
Organism: Enterobacter asburiae; assembly: GCF_024599655.1. Classification (NCBI taxonomy): domain Bacteria; kingdom Pseudomonadati; phylum Pseudomonadota; class Gammaproteobacteria; order Enterobacterales; family Enterobacteriaceae; genus Enterobacter; species Enterobacter asburiae. The sequence continues at coordinate 3,635,817 of NZ_CP102247.1, read as the reverse complement.
AGACGTCTATACATCTGGATTTCATCCTGACACAATGTGCTACAACAACGCAACAGGGAATTAACGACATGCAGACATTACAGACGACCAGCCTGCGGGTGGCGGATAATCAGCTCTTTATTCTCGACCAGCAGGCGCTTCCGCAGGAGAAACGCTGGCTGGATGCCTCGACGGTCGAGGCGCTGGTTGGGCACATTCATGCCCTGCGGGTGCGCGGCGCGCCGCTGATTGGTCTCTCTGCAAGCCTGCTGCTGGCGCTGCTGGCGGAAAACGGCAAAAGCCGCGACGAGCTGGCGGCGGCGCTGGAAACCCTGCGCGCATCCCGCCCGACGGCGGTGAACCTGATGAACAATCTCGACCGCATGAAGATTGCGCTGTGGCAGGAAGATTATGTTCCGGCGCTGGTGGCCGAAGCGCTGCGGCTGATTGACGAAGACAAACGGCTTTGCGACGCGATTGCGAGAGCCGGCAGCGCGCTGGTTAAGCCCGGCAGCCGTCTGCTTACCCACTGCAACACCGGCGGGCTGGCAACGGCGGGCGTTGGCACCGCATTGGGCGTGATTGCCCGCGCGCATCAGGACGGCAACGTCAGCTGCGTCTGGGTGGATGAAACCCGTCCGCTGCTGCAGGGCGGTAGACTGACCGCGTGGGAGCTTGGCGAGCTGGGCGTGCCGTACAAGCTGATTACCGACTCCATGGCCGCCAGCCTGATGGCGAAAGGGGAAGTGGACGCCGTGTGGGTGGGCGCAGACCGCATTGCCGCCAACGGCGACGTGGCGAACAAGATCGGCACCTATTCTCTGGCGGTGCTGGCGAAATTCCACGGCATTCCGTTCTACGTTGCCGCGCCGCAAACGACCCTCGACCCGGACTGCCCGAACGGTGACGCTATCCCCATTGAGCAGCGTGCCGCCAGCGAGGTGACGGGCGTGGCCGGAAGCTTTGGCGCGGTGCAGTGGGCACCGGAAAACGCGCAGGTCTATAACCCGGCGTTTGACGTTACGCCAGCCTCGCTGATTAGCGGCTGGGTGCTGGACACGGGCGTGGTCACGCCGGAAGCGGTGGCAAACGGGAAATTCGCCTGAGTCCGGCTATCCTTTAAGGGGTTCCCTTGAGAGGACAATATCGTGACGCTCGATCCTGAAACAGACTTAAAACTGGAGCGCGTGGTGGACGCACCGCGCGACCTGCTGTGGCTCTGCTGGACTACGCCGGAGCACATCAAAAACTTCTTCATTCCTGCTCCCCATAAGGTGACCGAATGCGACCTCGACCTGCGCGTGGGCGGGCGGTTCAACACCGTGTTCGAGGTGGACGGGCAGCGAATGGATAACCGGGGCGTATTTCTTGAAATCGATCCCGGTAAAAAGCTGGTCTTTACCGACGGTTACGGGGAGGACTGGAAACCTGCGGAGAAACCGTTTATGACGGCGATCCTGCTGCTGGAGGATGTGGGCGAGGGCAAAACCCGCTACACGGCGATTGCGCGCCATCCGACGAAGGAAATCCGCGAGCAGCATGAACAGATGGGCTTCCACGAAGGGTGGGGGATTGTGCTGGATCAGCTGGTGGGGTATGCAAAAGGGCTTAACGCGTAGTGCGCGCTGATGCCCTCACCCCGGCCCTCTCCCACAGGGAGAGGGAGAAAAGATTATGCTAACCGTGGATACGCATCCGCGATTGCATCGCCCGTAAACTGGGCCACCCAGCCTTCCGGGTTATCGAAAATACGGATCGCCGTAAAGTTCGGCTCTGAGCCCATATCAAACCAGTGCGGCGTGCCCGCGGGCACGGAAATCAGGTCGTTTTTCTCACACAGCACCTGATACACCTCATCGCCAATGTGCAGGCAAAACAGCCCTGCGCCTTCTACGAAGAAGCGCACTTCGTCTTCGCCGTGGGTGTGTTCGTTCAGGAACTTCGCGCGCAGCGCCTCTTTCTGCGGGTTGTCGGCGCGCAGGCTGATCACGTCCCAGCTCTGATAGCCTTTCTCCGCCACCAGCCTGTCGATGGCATGCTGATACGCCTCGATCACGGCTTCGGGCGCGGGATCGTGTCCTAAATCGCGATCCGCAGCCCAGCGTTCAAAACGCACGCCTTTAGCGTTGAGCTGCTGGGCGATCTCGGCGGCGTCGGTGCTGTGCCACTGGTGTTGACTGGCGTCTTTATCGGAATAAATGGTCAATGCGCTCATGAAGGGATCTGCTCCGGATTAATCTCGTCAAACTGGTGGACCTGATGGTGGTGGCTTGCGCCGTCATCATCGCCGCGAATCAGCTGCAGGGTGCGAAAACCTGCCTGTTCAGCCGCGTCCAGCTCCTGATGAATATCGGACAGGAACAGGATCTGCGACGGGGCGATGCCCGTTTGCGTCGCAATGTTTTGATAAGACTGCACCTCGCGCTTGGCGCCGATGTGGGTATCAAAATAGCCGCTGAACAGATGAGTAATATCACCTTCATCGCTGTAGCCAAATAACAGTTTCTGCGCGGAGACGGAGCCTGAGGAATAAACATAGAGATCAATCCCTTGTGCTTTCCACTTTTCCAGCGCAGGCAGTACGTCCGGGTAGAGGTGGCCGGTAAAGTCGCCGTTCACGTAGCCGTCATGCCAGATGATTCCCTGCAGGGCTTTGAGCGCGGTTGATTTGCGGTCTTCATCCATAAAGGCAAACAGGGCGTCGATAAGCTCGCTGACGCTGGCGTGCGGGTGGCCGATTTCATCACGCAGGTTGTCCAGAATGGATTTGACCGGCTCGGCGTACTGCTGCGCGGTCACGAAGGCCGCCAGCCGCTCACGCGCGTAGGGGAACAAAACATCATGGACAAAACGGATATCGCTGGTGGTGCCTTCAATATCCGTCACAATCGCGCGAATCATACTCTCTCCAGTTGTCGTAAACGCATTTCGCATTCAAATAAGAATTCTAATCCTTCCAGATGACGGCGGGCCTCGGCCACATCGCGTCCCCAGCAGGTTAAGCCATGACCGCGAAGAAGAAAACCATAATTAAGCGGGCGTTCCTGCGCGTAATGGGCGATTCGGGAGGCGAGGGCGTTGATGTCCTGGTCGTTATCAAAGACCGGGATAGCCACCGTATCCAGATGCGTGGTCTGCCCGGTGAGGGATTTTTGCATTTCAAAGCCGCTGATGTTGAGTTCGGCTTCTTTCACCAGACGCGACAGCACCGTGGCGTTGACGGTATGCACGTGCAGGACGGCGTTGGCTTCCGGGAACAGACGATAGATGAGGGTGTGCAATCCGGTCTCTGCCGACGGCCTGCGGCCAGAGGGCGCGCGGTTGGTGGCAATCTCCACCTGCAGAAAATCCTCCGTCGTCAGGCTGCCTTTGTCTTTGCCGGATTCGCTGAGCCAGCACAGGCGTTCGTCCTGACGCACCGACATGTTGCCGCCGGTGGCGGGTGCCCAGCCTTTGGCGCCAATCCAGCGGCAGGCGTCGACAAGATGTGTGAGTTGCAGGTTGTCTGTCATTTCCTTTTACCCTCGCGGCCAGGAATATTCATATGGTATAGACGTCTAAGCGTCTTGATTGCCAAAGACTAACATCGTGTTATAGTGGCAGCAACATAAGTATTACAAGCAGGCACGACACAATGAGCAATAACGCATTGATTCCGCAGAGTAAGCTTCCCAATCTCGGGACCACCATCTTTACGCAGATGAGCGCCCTGGCGCAGCAGCACAACGCCATTAACCTTTCGCAGGGATTCCCGGATTTCGACGGCCCGACCTATCTGCAGGAGCGTCTGGCGTACCACGTGGCGCAGGGGGCGAATCAGTATGCGCCGATGACGGGCGTGCAGGCGCTGCGTGAAGCCATTGCGGATAAAACGGCGGAGCTGTATGGCCATAAGCCAGATGCGAACAGCGAGATCACGGTGACGGCAGGGGCGACCGAAGCGCTGTATGCGGCGATTACCGCGCTGGTTCGCGCGGGCGATGAAGTTATCTGCTTTGACCCGAGCTACGACAGCTATGCGCCTGCGGTTGAACTCTCCGGCGGCGTGGTGAAACGCGTGGCATTACAGCCGCCGCATTTCCGTCCTGACTGGCAGGCGTTTGCTGCACTGCTGAGCGACAAAACCCGGTTGGTGATCCTGAATACGCCGCACAATCCGTCAGCGACGGTGTGGCAGAAAGCCGATTTCGCCGCGCTGTGGCAGGCGATTGCCGAACGTGAAATTTACGTGCTGAGCGATGAAGTCTACGAGCACATCTGCTTTGCCGAAGAGGGACACGCCAGCGTGCTGGCCCATCCGCTGCTTCGCGAGCGCGCTATTGCCGTCTCGTCATTCGGCAAGACCTACCATATGACCGGCTGGAAAGTGGGATACTGCGTGGCACCGGCCGCCATCAGCGCCGAGCTGCGTAAAGTGCACCAGTATCTGACCTTTGCGGTGAACACACCCGCCCAGCTGGCGCTGGCGGATATGCTGCGCGCCGAGCCGGAGCACTACCGCGAGCTGCCGGACTTCTATCGAAAACGCCGGGATCTGTTTGTGAATGCGCTGAGCAAAAGCCGTCTGGAGATTTTACCCTGTGAAGGGACCTACTTCCTGCTGGCCGACTACAGCGCAATTTCCGATCTCGACGACGTCAGCTTTTGCCAGTGGCTCACGAAAGAGGTGGGCGTGGCCGCCATTCCGCTGTCGGTGTTCTGTGCCGATCCCTTCCCGCACAGGCTGATCCGTCTTTGCTTTGCGAAGCAGGAATCGACGCTGCTGGCGGCGGCAGAGCGTCTCAACACGCTCTGATTATTTCACCGTCCAGGCTTCTGAGTAACGGCGGTCTGCAAACAGCTCCAGCAGACCGTTGATTTGCTTGAGGCGCAAGACTTCATCGCTGTCCATTCCCAGCTCCTTGCCTATTCTCTCGTCATTCCAGCCAAGCTGCACCAGCTCGCGAACGATCTCCGACATGGCGTTAATCTGGTGCCGACCCCGCGCCCGGTTGTGACGAATGGTTGCGGCCATACGGTTATGTTTATCCTGCCGGTCCTGGCGCAGGCAGGTGATGGGGAGATAGCCCTTAAGCTGATGCTTCAGCGCTGCCCGGTTTTTGCCGATTTCATGACGATGAAAACCATCCACAATTTCGTAGTGCTGCGGTTCACTTTCTGTCACAACGATAGGTTGGGTGAATCCATCGAGTTCCAGCGACTTACTGAGCAGCCGCTTTTCTGGAGGGGCAACGTTATTGGGGTTGTAGTCGTTAGCGGTAATAGCGTCCTGTCTGATCCAGAGGACGCAGTCTATCGGTTGCTCGCGAAAAGGGCTGTTTTTATGGATTGCTTCGCGAAAAGCATTTATGGCGTTAATGCGATCCTCTTCGGGAAGTGACTGAAGGTACGTTTCCATCTCGGTGATTAGTCTTTGTCGCATAATATTCCCCACTCCTTGCGTTTTGCCTTCACTCTGTCGCTGTAGCGCTGATAATGTTTGGGTTTATTTGGGCTGAACGATAGCGCTCTGCACCAGTAGTCGTTATTAAGGATAACCTTACAAATACGGCGCCAGGAGGGAATGTCTTTGGCACCGATATCACCGTCCTGCGTATCGGGAATATCCTCTATGCCCCTCTTCTGATACCAGTGCAGATAAATGGCGATTTTATTGCGGTAATGCTCAGCGGTATTTTGCGGCATGCTGTCGAGGAGCAGCATGGCATATTCGCGCCAGCATAGGTGCTCGGGTTTCAGGATTTTCCGGTGGCCGTAAAAATGGTTATCGTGCCCGGCGTAAATTCCCCCGCTGCGCACGCCGCTCACGCGCTCGCACATGGCCGCCCAGCGATCGGGCTCAACAACGTGGTACAGCCATAGCCCCTGGCGTTGTTCCGGGCCGAAGGGCTCACAAATACGCATATAGCGGGGCGGCACGCCGGCCTGGAACATCAGGTCATAGAGCGGGTTATAGCAACATCCCGATTTGGCGAACCAGGTCCAGATATCGGCTGTTTTCCAGTCGTAGAGGGGATAAACATACCAGGCATGCCCGCCCGGGGCGACAGTCGTCCAGGGTTTATCATCGGCAAAGCGCTGCTTACGCGCCGACGCAATAGCCAGAAAACGGTTGTAAGACTCATCGGCGCGGATGCCAATCATCACCGCCGCCGGGCGATTGTGAGAAAACCAGTCGGAGAAACTGCGGACAAAAGTTTCAAACGTCATGCCGGGCTGGTAGAAGGGAAAAAAAGCGGGATCGGTTATCGCATCGTCAGGAGGCTGGCGGACCCATCGGGTACCGGGTTCCCAGCATTGCCATTCCGGCTGGAATTGCGACAGGGAATTTTGCGTTGTCAGGGGAAGTGCTACCCACCAGAAATGGTCGATAACATCGCTGTACAGCTCGCGCATATGCTCAACGTGGGTAATGGTATGGGAAAACTGCGCTTCCCAGTCGATAAAGAGAACATCTATTTTTATTTTCATCTGTCGCGCCTGTCGGGCAACCAGATGCAGCATGACGGTGGAGTCTTTACCTCCTGAAAAAGAGACACAGGTTCTGGGTAAATTCTCGAGGGTCCATTTTATTCGTTCCCGGGCCGCAGAAAGAACATCCTGGTTAAGAGGGTACTTATAAATTGACATGTTTATTCTCATCCTGAGGAATAAATACCAGACGTTAGTGTCAATACTAGAGTGAGAATTATATCAGTCAATAATTAATGAGGTGTATAAAGTTTATGCTGAATGTTTCTATAACGACGGTGTATGTTTCTGAAAGAGGTGGTTCTCATTCTGTGCGAGAACCACGCCAACATCTCACGGTAAAGTTATTTCTTCAATAAAACTCGCGAATGCCGAGCTATTCAGCGCGGAACGATTATACATCATGTAAATATCAATGCTGGGAAAATGAATGTCTGTTTCCACTTTGCGCAGGTTAAGCGCTGGACCATATTGTTCAAAGGCCGGTGTGGGCGCTAGCCCTATGAGGTCGGATGAACTGATCACCGACAGAAGGGATATAAAAGAGTCGCTTCGGTAAACGATATTTCTTTCGGTTAACAGGTTCTCAGCCTTTTCCTGGTAGTCTTTGACGCTGTTCTCATCGCTCAGGTAGGCGGTGAAATTTTCATTCAGAATCTCTTCACGCGTGGGATTTCCGCTCATGCGGGGATGGTCCTTCCGACAAACGAGCACAAAAGGCAGCTTATGGAAAAGGCTGGAGGCAATAGAGCGGCTGCTGGAGGTGGCAAAAGAAAATATCAAATCGGCTTTTCGGTAAGCCAGGAGATCTTCAGCGGAATCTGGAGCGAGAAAAACATCATGTAATTCAATGGAGTAATTGTACTTGTTCATGAGCAGCTTCATTGGCTCAAGCATCGTTTTGGTGCTCATAAACTGCGGGCAGTAAATGACAAAATTTTTCTTCAACCCGCTGCTGTGCATGATGTTGATAGTCTGCTCAAGCTGGTTCAGGTTCTGTTCCAGATGATGATGCAAATTGACGCCGACGGTCGTGGGCGTGATCCCTTTACCGGAACGGATAAAAAGAGGATCGTTGAGTTGTCCTCGCAGGCGTTGCAGCGACTGGCTCACGGCTGAGGGCGTGATATACAGCGTCTCGGCGGCTTTACTGATACTTAGATGTTGGTAAATGCACTCGAAAATGACTAACAGATTAAGATCGAATTTTTTAAGGTCGTAGAGGTTTGCCATGTTTCGTCCTGAGGATGCTGTGTTTGCTGTGGTTATCACATCACTGATAACTATAGTTTGAAGTTAACCATTTACAATCCTTTCGGTTAACTCTCTTAATTTTAAATTAAACTCATCTTAATATATCACGACGTCAGATTATTGAAATAGCGCTTCAAAGGTGATTAAGATAATTTTATCTTAGAAGAGGGCGTGAACGTTTTAAATGACAATTGTTATTTATATATTGCGATAGTTTTATAATAAAAATAAATTTATAACGCTCCGGAATGATGTTCGACACAACCTATCACAGTCATAGGCAGGAATGCCGCTCTTATGGATTGCTCAATCCCTGCGCGGGTGGTGTAATCAAACGGCTGTTACCGCCTTGATATAAAGGGTTGTAGAGCGCAACGCAACGCCAGTTTCGGCTGGCACTGAATGTACCTGCGGGGAATTCAGGTATCAGGGCCGCCCGTTGAGGCGGCCTTTTTACTTTCAGGCTTTCCTGTAAAAGGTTCACCTTGTTGTCTTGTCGACGTTGTAAGGTTTGGCTGATTGATTTGATAAAGCATATGCATTAGCCCCGATGAATAAAGTTGGTTACCTTACATCTCAACGAAAACACGGAGGAAGTACAGATGTCTTTGATTAATACCAAAATTAAACCATTCAAAAACCAGGCGTTCAAAAACGGTGAGTTCATCGAAGTTACCGAGAAAGATACCGAAGGCCGCTGGAGCGTCTTCTTCTTCTATCCGGCTGACTTTACCTTCGTTTGCCCGACTGAACTGGGCGACGTGGCAGACCATTACGACGAACTGCAGAAGCTGGGCGTAGACGTTTACTCTGTCTCTACCGATACCCACTTCACCCACAAAGCATGGCACGGCAGCTCTGAAACCATCGCGAAAATCAAATACGCGATGATCGGTGACCCGACTGGCGCCCTGACCCGTAACTTCGAAAACATGCGTGAAGATGAAGGCCTGGCTGACCGCGCCACCTTCGTTGTTGACCCGCAGGGCATTATCCAGGCTATCGAAGTTACCGCTGAAGGTATCGGCCGTGATGCTTCTGACCTGCTGCGTAAAGTGAAAGCCGCTCAGTACGTGGCTTCTCACCCAGGCGAAGTGTGCCCGGCGAAATGGAAAGAAGGCGAAGCGACGCTGGCTCCATCCCTGGACCTGGTCGGCAAGATCTAAGTCTGTAAAGCCTGGCTGCGCTGCGCTTGCACAGGCCTACAGTATCGTAGGCCGGGTAAACGAAGTGCCACCCGGCAATCAATGGGCGCACCCGCGCCCATTTCATTCCAGCACCATGATGCAAGTTGCATTCAGGCCGCCCGTATAAGGCAGCTTGCATGATGACGTCTTAAGAGAGGGAAGAACAATGCTCGACACAAATATGAAAACCCAGCTCAAGGCCTACCTTGAGAAACTGACCAAACCCGTTGAGCTGATTGCTACGCTGGATGACAGCGCGAAATCGGCAGAGATCAAAGAGCTACTGGCGGAGATCGCCGAACTGTCGCCGAAAGTGACCTTCAAAGAAGACAACGCGCTGCCGGTTCGTAAGCCCTCTTTCCTGATTACCAACCCAGGCTCCGACCAGGGGCCGCGCTTTGCCGGTTCTCCGCTGGGCCACGAATTTACCTCACTGGTGCTGGCGCTGCTGTGGACCGGTGGTCATCCGTCAAAAGAAGCGCAGGCGCTGCTGGAGCAGATCCGCGATATCGACGGTGATTTCGAGTTTGAAACCTATTACTCGCTCTCCTGCCACAACTGCCCGGACGTGGTGCAGGCGCTGAACCTGATGTCGGTTCTGAACCCGCGCATTAAGCACACGGCGATTGACGGCGGTACCTTCCAGAATGAAATCACCGATCGCAACGTGATGGGCGTTCCGGCGGTCTACATGAACGGCAAAGAGTTCGGCCAGGGCCGCATGACGCTGACCGAAATCGTTGCCAAAGTGGATACCGGCGCAGAGAAACGTGCGGCAGAAGAGCTGAACAAACGCGATGCCTACGACGTGCTGATTGTCGGTTCCGGCCCTGCGGGTGCGGCGGCAGCGGTGTACTCCGCGCGTAAAGGCATTCGTACCGGCCTGATGGGCGAACGCTTTGGCGGCCAGGTGCTGGATACCGTAGACATCGAAAACTACATCTCCGTGCCGAAGACCGAAGGCCAGAAGCTGGCGGGGGCGCTGAAGGCGCACGTCAGCGACTACGACGTGGACGTAATCGACAGCCAGAGCGCCAGCAGGCTGGTTCCGGCTGCGGTCGAGGGTGGTTTACACCAGATTGAAACCGCGTCCGGCGCGGTGCTGAAAGCGCGCAGCATTATCATTGCCACCGGCGCGAAATGGCGCAACATGAACGTGCCGGGTGAAGATCAGTACCGTACCAAAGGTGTGACCTACTGCCCGCACTGCGACGGCCCGCTGTTTAAAGGCAAACGCGTGGCGGTGATCGGCGGCGGTAACTCCGGCGTGGAAGCGGCTATCGACCTGGCGGGGATTGTTGAACACGTTACGCTTCTGGAGTTCGCGCCAGAGATGAAGGCCGACCAGGTTCTGCAGGATAAAGTTCGCAGCCTGAAAAACGTCGATATCGTCCTGAACGCGCAAACCACGGAAGTGAAGGGCGACGGCAGCAAAGTGACCGGACTGGAATACCGTGACCGCGTGAGCGGCGATGTGCACAGCGTTCAGCTGTCAGGGATCTTCGTGCAAATTGGTCTGCTGCCAAACACCACCTGGCTGGAAGGCGCGATTGAGCGCAACCGCATGGGCGAAATCATCATCGATGCGAAATGTGAAACCAGCGTGAAGGGCGTGTTTGCGGCGGGCGACTGCACCACCGTGCCGTACAAACAGATCATCATCGCCACGGGCGAAGGGGCGAAGGCGTCTCTGAGTTCGTTTGACTATCTGATCCGCACCAAAAGCGCATAACAGAAGAAAGTAAGGCTACACCTGCAATAGCGAGAGGCCACCGAAAGGTGGCCTCTTTTTTTTATCTTACGACCATTACCGGTATGTGGGTGTGGCGGATCACGCTGGAGGCGTTAGAGCCCAGCAGATGCGTGGTAATGGAAGGGTTGCGCGAACCGATGACCACCACGTCTGCTTTCAGCTCGTTCGCCAGTTCGTTTACCGCATCGCGTACGCTGCCGAATCTGACGTGCGTTTTGATCCTTGAAGGGTCGATGCTGAAGTGGCTGACCATGGTCTGCAGACGGGTTTCCGCTTCATGCTGCAAATGCTCTTCGAAGCGACGCACGTCGGCGGCAAAGCGGTGAAGGCTCAGGCTGGCGGAGCCCGGCAGGACGTGCAACAGATGGATGACACCGTCCTGCTGCGCCAGGAACTCCGCATGGCGAACGGCCTTGTCGCTCAGCTCCATCTCAAAAACATCAACCGGCATAATGATTCTCTGATACATACCCGTTTCTCCTTGTTTATAAACGCTGAACTTATTTAACCATATAATATAGATGGTTTCTGTAAGCGCTCCGTCAGTTTTCTTATCTCACCAGGATAAATCTCAAAAGGCCCGTATTCCGGGGCAGACCTTGAGGGGTAGCTACCCTTATACACTTACCTGGAACCTTTCGGAGGTCGCATGAAAGCACTTACGTATCACGGTCCGCACCATGTTCGCGTCGAGAATGTCCCCGATCCCATCATCGAACAGCCCGACGATATCATTCTGCGCGTCACGGCCACGGCGATCTGCGGCTCCGATTTGCATCTCTATCGCGGAAAGATCCCGAAGGTGCAGCACGGCGACATTTTTGGCCATGAGTTTATGGGGGAAATCGTCGAGTGCGGCTCAGAGGTGAAGAATTTGCAAAAAGGGGATCGGGTGGTGATCCCCTTTGTCATCGCCTGCGGGGACTGTTTCTTTTGCCGCCTGCAGCAATACGCGGCCTGTGAAAATACCAATGCCGGGCAGGGCGCCGCGCTGAACAAAAAGCAAATCCCCGCGCCGGCCGCGCTGTTTGGCTATAGCCATCTCTACGGCGGCGTACCGGGGGGACAGGCAGAATATGTCCGCGTGCCAAAAGGCAACGTCGGGCCGTTTAAGGTCCCGCAGCTCCTTTCCGATGACAAGGCGCTGTTCCTTTCCGATATCTTACCCACGGCCTGGCAGGCGGCAAAAAATGCGCAGATTGAAAAAGGCTCAAGCGTAGCGGTTTTCGGCGCCGGGCCGGTGGGGCTACTGACCATTGCCTGCGCGCGGCTGCTGGGAGCGGAGCAGATCTTTGTTATCGATCACCACCCGTACCGTTTGCGCTTTGCCGAGGCGCGTTACGGCGCTATCCCCATCAACTTTGATGATGATAACGACGCAGCGGAAAAAATCATCGAGCAGACCGTGGGCCAGCGCGGTGTTGACGCCGTGATTGATGCGGTAGGGTTCGAAGCGAAAGGCAGCACCACCGAAACGATCCTCAGCAATCTTAAGATTGAAGGCAGCAGCGGCAAAGCGTTGCGGCAGTGCATTGCGGCCGTTCGACGCGGTGGGGTGGTTAGCGTACCCGGCGTGTACGCCGGGTTTATTCATGGCTTCCTGTTTGGCGATGCCTTTGATAAGGGGCTGACGTTTAAGATGGGCCAGACGCACGTCCATGCCTGGCTGGGTGAGCTGCTACCGCTGATCGAAAAAGGGCTGCTTACGCCGGAAGAGATCGTGACCCATTATCTTCCCCTTGCTGATGCGGAACGCGCCTATAAGGTATTCGAAAAACGGGAGGAGGAGTGCCGGAAGGTGATTCTGGTCCCCGGAGCAGAAACGCCCGAGGCCGCAGAGCAGAAAGTGAAGGGCCTGGTGAACGCTTTCCCGGGTGGGGTTGCATGAGTGCTCGCTTACCTGTGGCGTTCAAGGTAGAGCACCGCCGTGACGATAATCGCCACAAAAATCAGAAAAATAAGTGTGATAACCAGTATCTCACTCATGACCGTCCCCGCGGCACCAAAACAGATTAAGCGTGGATGAAGGCCGCTTTGCGCGATATAGGAAAATGGGGTGAATTTGCGGAAAGAGGATGCGGCTGCATCCTCTGTGCAACGCGGAGGCGCTTGTTCAGAAGAGGTTAACGCAGGTAATCGCCCGCGGCTTCTGGCTGGTAGAGCAACGCCAGCACTTCAAGATGGGCAGAGGCGCCGCCCGGCAATTCCCAGTGGATGGTATCGCCCGTGCGCAGACCGAGCAGCGCGGCACCCACAGGCGCAAGCACGGAAAGCTGGGCGCTGCTGTCGGTCATCTGAGCCGGGTAAACCAGCGTGCGGGTCAGCTCTTCGCCGGTGGTCAGGTTGCGGAATTTTACCTGGCTGTTCATGGTGACCACGTCATGCGGCATTGACTCAGGCGTGCACATTTGCGCCCGGTCGAGCTCCTCATTCAGGGCGTCGGCCACGGGAAGTGAGGCAAACTCAGCTTTTTCCAGCAATCTGTCGATACGTTCTGCGTCGAGCTCATTGATGATAATTGTAGGTCTGGACATTTTTACTCCATGTCGTTAATGCTGCGTGTCACGCAGAAACCGATCCAAAAGAAAACCCTCGCCGTCTGGCAGCGAGGGTTTAACTCTCCCGATGATACTGGCTGAGCGCGCAAGTTTGAAGTGATGAAGGTCACATTCATGGTCCATATGAATTTTCACTGAAATTTATTCAGTCTGCATTCCCGGCGGATTGCGTTACGCTGAACGTCCTGAACCCGGGCGTTGCCCACCAACGAGAGAGAATTATGTATTTCTACCAACCGTCTCAGGGTCACGGTCTGCCGCACGATCCGCTGAACGCCATTATTGGTCCACGTCCGATCGGATGGATCTCCTCATGCGATAGTGCCGGTCAGCTGAACCTCGCGCCTTATAGCTTCTTTAACTGCTTTAACTATCGTCCGCCGATCATCGGTTTTTCCAGCAACGGCTGGAAGGACAGCGTGCGGAATATTACCGAGACAAAAGAGTTTGTCTGGAACCTGGCGACGCGCGATCTCGCGCAGGCGATGAACCAAACCTCAGCGATGCTTCCCCACGATCGGGATGAATTTAGCTTCGCCGGGCTAACGCCAGCGGCCAGCCGGCTGGTTAACGCGCCCCGCGTCGCAGAAAGCCCGGTGAACTTTGAGTGCCGCCTGTCGCAGTGCATTCAGCTTACCGGTGCCGACGGCACGCCGGTCGATACCTGGCTGGTATTGGGTGAGGTGGTCGGTATCCATATTGCCGAAACGCTGCTGGAAGAGGGGATATACCAGACGGCCAAAGCGCAGCCCATCCTGCGTGCGGGTGGGCCGACGGCGTACTATGGCATCAGTGACGAAAACCGGTTTGATATGGTGCGCCCGACGGTAGATCAGTAACCGGCTTTATCAATCACGAACTGTTTTCCGCAGTTACCCGGATGTGGCTGCGGTGCAAATGACGCCGCTGAAAGCGGGCTATTAATGGCGTCTGCCTTCAGGGAAATCTGCATCTCGGTGAGATACGCCGGGTTGCCGTTGCAGGTCAGCTTGATCGCTTTGATGTTCTCCTTGCCCCAGCTTTTGGCAACGGCACTGTCAAAGTCGCTGCGATTGACGGGTTTTCCGTAGTTATCGGCGAGGAATTTACCGACCGCGCTGCTTTTAACTTCCTGGTTCATCCGCACCATCGTGCCGAAATAGGCATCGGGGTCGAAACCAAAGCAGACGCCATGTTTGGCATATTCGTAGCGTTCTAGGCAGGAATTCCCGCCCGCGCCCGGCATCACGTCGTTGAGCTTTGCGGCAGCGGAAAGCGACAGCCCGGTTTCGGCGGCATCGCATTTGCGGCTGGCCTTCACTTCCGGCATGTTCGGAATCGGACGTGTGGCACAGCCGAAACGCATCCATCGACGTTCATCCACGCCGCGCGCGGCAATTGATTTCGGCAGGCCGGGCCATAGCCCGTGAACGGTCAGAAAATCGGCTTTATTCTCGCGCTCTTTTTGCAGGCGACATTCGTCAGGTTCATTACGGTTGCGCTCGACCATGCTCTGGCAAAACCCGGTTTGCCAGGAGAGAGCCAGCACATAGCGATCGAAATCGCCATACTGTGTTGCCTTCAGCGGTTCCGCCTGTGCGGAGAAGAGACAGAGAGCAAGCGCCATTGCGCCAGACGGGATGACGATATCCTTCCTGAACATATGATTTCCTGATCGAATGAGCACGATTAATTTCTGGAAGTTATTAAAGCACAAAAAGCGCCCGCAGGCGCTTTTTGGATATCCCTAATTTAGCTTAGGCCGCGCCGGGTACCAGCACTTCCGTGGCGATAATCACGATAATCAGGCCAACCATAACGGGTACTGAGGTGCGTTTGACAACTTCGAATGGCGAGATTTTCGCCATCCCGGCAACGGCAACGACCACGCCCGACACCGGAGAAATGGTACGGCCCAGGTTTGACGCCTGCAGCATGGGAATGGAGAGATAGGCCGGGTTAATACCGGATGAGTGGGCCAGTTTCGGGATCATCTCAACGAAGGCGTAGAAAGGCGCATTACCTGAACCGGTGGTCATGGCCGCCAGCATGGTGAGCACCACCAGAACCAGCATCAGGATAATACTGGCCGAGCCGAACGAGGTGGCGATAGAAATCAGGCTCTGGATAAAGCCGATCGTGCTCAGACCCTGGGCAAAAACGCCTGCCGCAACCAGCAGCATCACCACGCCAGCGAAGGCATCCGCCATACCGCGATATGCCACTTCCAGACCTGAGAAGACTTTTTGTGTGTTAAAACCGCGTACAAACTCCAGCACGGCGGCCAGCAGCATACAGATGACCAGAATGGTGATGATGTGCAGCTGTGGACCCCATTTGCCGTCAAAAATCAGCACTCCGATAATCGGGGTGAACGGCAGAATGGCATAGAACGCGGGAGCGGTGGTGGTGATTTCACTCACGTCCATCATTTCATGGCTGATGTTTTCTTTCTTATCGAGATAGCGCTGCCAGAAGAAATGCGCGATACCCATGCCCACGATGGCAACAATCGAGATCGGTAACGTGGTTTTAAAGGCGAAGTCAATGAGTGACATCTCCGCCGCCTTTGCCGCCAGCACAACGTCGCCGGAGGTTGGGGAGAGAATAATGGCCGCCGGGGACGCGCAAATTGCCGCGGCCGCACCGCGGCTGATACCGACGTTCACCATGACCGGGAACAGCGTCGCCATGAGCAGTACGCCAAGTCCGGTAGCCGACGAAACGGCCAGCGACATCAGGCAGGCAAGGAAATAGGCGGCGACCATCAGCAGATACGGCGAGTTGATGTACTGCAGGGGTTTGGAGGCAAGCTTAACGACCATGTCGTTGGCGCCGATGTGGGTCATATAGGCTGCAAAACCACACAGCATCATGATCATCATGCCCAGATCGCCGCCGCGGCTCATGAGCAATATTTTAATGTATTCAACAATATCTGTAGCGGTGTAACCGGTGCTGGTCGCGCTGGCTGGTAACACCTGGTGCCCCATTATTGCGCTGATAATCAGCAGCGTTAAACCGCCAACAAATAATACGCCCGTGGCCGAGTAGCCTTTAATGATGTAGCGCGCGACGCCGACAATGACGACGACGCCAATAAGGAGCTCGAATAACGTAAGCATGATTTCCCCTGTATCTCTGCTGCAATGGAGCACAAAAAATCAATAAAAAAAGAAGGATGAAAATGTGCCGAATAATTGGCCTGTTCTTGCTGATTAAAATCAATAAACAGACGACTAGAGAACCGAACAACTGTGTTTTGCCATGGCCCATACATTTATGTCATGCGGCCCTTGACCCTCAGAAATAGCGCAACATGTCCCATTAATGATAACAAATTGTTAATGTTTTGTATGGTTTTGCATGTTGCTGATTAACAAAGCTTAATGTGAAAAGTCACACCCCTTGTGGGTTTATTTGCACCTATCTCTGGCTTTCTTTAAGAATATTCCCGGAAAGAGGCCGAATAATTAGGAATAACGCCGATGCTGTTAAGCCTTGATTCAACTATTTTATGGTAAACTTTGCCTCGAATACTAAGAATGGTAATTGCATTGTGATCGTACGTAATACTTTTTTCTCTATTTTGTTGTTTATTTTTGGGCAGTTAACGTTTTCTTCTGTTGCACAGGCAGAAGGCAACGCGGCGGATAAAGGCTGGTTCTCAACCTTTACAGATAATGTTTCCCAGACATGGACGGCACCTGAACATTACGATCTCTATGTTCCGGCAATAACGTGGCATGCGCGTTTTGCTTATGACAAAGAGAAAACCGATAAATACAACGAGCGTCCGTGGGGCGCGGGTTTTGGCCAGTCTCGCTGGGATGAAAAAGGCAACTGGCATGGCATCTATCTGATGGCCTTCAAAGACTCGTTTAATAAATGGGAGCCGATTGGGGGATATGGTTGGGAGAAAACCTGGCGTCCGCTAGCGGACGAGAACTTCCACGTCGGTTTGGGCTATACCGCCGGGGTCACTGCACGTGATAACTGGAACTACATCCCGATCCCGGTGCTGTTGCCGCTGGCCTCGATTGGCTATGGCCCCGCAACGTTCCAGATGACCTACATCCCGGGGACTTACAACAACGGAAACGTTTACTTCGCCTGGATGCGTTTTCAGTTTTAACTGACAAAATGTGAAGTGGTGGTGAAAAAACGCGCAGGCGTTGATTCATAAGCGATAAAAATCTGTCAGTGAAAATTAACGCGACTTTAGTCACTTTTTATCAAAGATCCGCTGGACAAAAGGTCCCACAATTGATGTACTGATAACCGACACAGCATTTGTGTCGTTTTTTAATGTAAAGGTAATTTTGATGTCTAAGATTAAAGGTAACGTTAAGTGGTTTAATGAGTCCAAAGGATTCGGTTTCATTACTCCTGAAGATGGCAGCAAAGACGTGTTCGTACACTTCTCTGCAATCCAGTCTAATGGTTTCAAAACTCTGGCTGAAGGTCAGCGCGTAGAGTTCGAAATCACTAACGGTGCCAAAGGCCCTTCTGCTGCTAACGTAATCGCTCTGTAATTCAGACGCGTCAGCAAGAATTTCAAAACCCGCTCACTGAGCGGGTTTTTTTCGTTTTGAATCAGCCAAGCAGATACATTTTCAGAAAGCTGGCTACGATCAGCACGCTCAACAACACCATTCCTGCGCTCATCAGACTCTGTTTCATTCTGTCACCCTCGTTCTGTACAACATCCAGAGTGACAGAGAAAAATTAAGCCAACATTAACGGTTCGGCTGTTAATGCGCGCTTGCGGAAGAAAATAGCCAGAATGCGATCCCCGTCATCGCAAAGGAGCCGAGCATGTTAATCGCCATATTCATCAGCGCCCAGCCGATACGGCCTTCCTGAAAGAGAAAAACCGTTTCCGCAGAAAAGGTTGAGAAGGTTGTCAAACCGCCGCAGAATCCGGTGGTAATCAATACCTTCCACATCGGGTCGATGTGCGTCATTCGGTTAAACCAGGCCAGCCCCATGCCGATGATAAAGGCACCAATCAGGTTAGCGGCAAGCGTCCCCATGGGAATCGCCTGATGCAGGGGGTTAAACCGCATACTCAGAAACCATCGCGCAACGCTACCCGTTCCCCCACCAATAAAAACGGCTAAAAGTAGTTGTAACACGCTAAATACCTGCTATTTGATGTGTAAGAGAAGCGAGTTTAACGCCGTTTATGATGAGGGGACAAATATGTATGTTGCGGTAGGGCAATTTGTGGTCACGCCTGACTGGCGTGAAAATGCGCTCACGTGCGTCGACCTGATGAAGCAGGCCCGGCAGAAAGGGGCGTCGCTGCTGGTTCTCCCCGAGGCGCTGCTGGCCCGGGATGATAATGACCCGGATTTATCCGTGAAGTCCGCACAGCCGCTGGACGGCGAATTTTTACAGCAGTTGCTCGCCCAGAGCGCGGGCAATACGATGACGACGATCTTAACGATCCATGTTCCCTCAACGCCGGGTCGCGCGGTGAATACGCTTGTGGCTATTCGTGGCGGGGCCATTGTCGCACGTTACGCCAAGCTTCATCTCTATGATGCGTTCAGCATTCAGGAGTCGCGTCGCGTTGACCCCGGAGAAGGTATCCCCCCGCTGCTGGAGATTGACGGATTTAAGATTGGGCTGATGACGTGCTATGACCTGCGTTTCCCCGAGCTGGCGCTCCATCTGGCGCTGCAGGGGGCGGACGCACTGGTACTGCCCGCCGCGTGGGTCAGAGGGCCGTTAAAAGAGCACCACTGGGCAACGCTGCTTGCGGCGCGGGCGCTGGATACAACCTGCTATGTCGTTGCCGCAGGGGAATGTGGCACGAAAAACATCGGGCAAAGCAGGGTGGTTGATCCGCTGGGGGTGACGATCGCTGCCGCCGCTGAAGCCCCGCATTTGCTGGTGGCGGAGATAAACTTAGAGAGAATTTCACTTGCGCGTCAGCAATTACCCGTTCTTCGCAATCGTCGGTTTGCGCCACCGCAATTATTGTGATGTTTTTTTCAACAACGCTTGATT
This sequence comes from Enterobacter asburiae, assembly GCF_024599655.1. NCBI lineage: Bacteria > Pseudomonadati > Pseudomonadota > Gammaproteobacteria > Enterobacterales > Enterobacteriaceae > Enterobacter > Enterobacter asburiae. The sequence continues at coordinate 3,616,618 of NZ_CP102247.1, read as the reverse complement.
CACCTTGTTACAGATTGCTATTGTGTGCACGCGCTAAATGACCGTTAATACAGTCAGGTTTTGGCGCTGAATGCAGCCTGTTTTAAGTAAAGAAGGTATCTATGGGTGAGATTAGTATTACCAAACTGCTGGTGGTTGCCGCACTGGTCGTCCTGCTGTTTGGTACCAAGAAGTTACGCACGCTGGGTGGTGACCTGGGGGCTGCCATCAAAGGCTTTAAGAAAGCGATGAACGACGATGATGCAGCGGCGAAGAAAAGCGCCGAGGATGACGTCCCGGCAGACAAGCTTTCTCACAAAGAGTGACAGCAACGCCTGAGGGCTTGCGAAAAAAACCGGCTCATGAGGCCGGTTTTTTTGTATTACTGTAAAAGAATATTACAGCATTATTTAACTTCTTCGCCTTTTGCCTGCATATCGGCATGGTAGGAGGAGCGAACGAATGGGCCGCAGGCAGCGTGGGTGAAGCCCATCGCCATCGCTTCGGCTTTCATTTCATCGAACTCGTCCGGGCTCACGTAGCGCTGTACCGGCAGGTGGTGACGGCTTGGCTGCAGATACTGTCCCAGGGTCAACATGGTTACACCGTGGCGGCGAAGATCGCGCATCACCTCAATGATTTCCTCATTGGTTTCACCCAGACCCACCATCAAACCAGACTTGGTCGGAATATGCGGATGCGCTTCTTTGAAACGCTCCAGCAGTTTCAGAGACCAGTTGTAGTCTGCGCCCGGGCGGACCTGACGGTAGAGACGCGGCACGTTCTCCAGGTTGTGGTTAAACACATCTGGCGGCGTTGCGGTCAGGATATCTAGCGCGCGGTCCATACGGCCACGGAAGTCAGGCACCAGCGTCTCGATTTTGATGTTAGGGCTCTTCTCGCGAATAGCTGTAATACAGTCGGCGAAGTGCTGAGCACCACCGTCACGCAGGTCGTCACGGTCAACGGAGGTGATCACCACATAACGCAGCGCCATGTCGGCGATGGTCTGCGCCAGCTTCTGGGGTTCGTTAGCATCAGGTGCGACTGGACGGCCATGAGCAACATCGCAGAACGGGCAGCGGCGGGTGCAGATAGCACCCAGAATCATAAACGTCGCGGTACCGTGATTGAAACATTCAGCAAGGTTCGGACAAGAGGCTTCTTCACATACGGAGTGAAGGCCATTCTTGCGCATCGCCGCTTTGATCCCCTGGATACGCGAAGAGTCGGCCGGAAGTTTGATTTTCATCCATTCCGGTTTTCTTAACAGCGCCTCGCGCTCTGTAGCCACGTTTTTAACCGGGATAAGGGCCATTTTATCGGCATCGCGGTATTTAACACCGCGTTCCATCACAATGGGTTTACTCATAGCGTGCGTGTTCCAGTTGCGAATATCGAAGGAAAGCGTTTCAATTCAAGGGAATGTTGTATTTATCAACTATTTTTGAACGAACGACAGGCAGTATATCATTGAAACGGTCGTTAAAGCAGCCTGCCAGATCGCCAATTTGTAAAATAGTTGTTGTTTTGTGCCTTTTGCCCTGCCAGTTGCAGGGGCTTGTGCTGGCTAAACCTGTCAGAAGGCCTGACGGATGATGCGGATGACGTTTTCCAGGACCGGATCGCGCAAACTCAGCTTGTTGTAATGCAGTGAAATCTCGATAGATTCCGCATTAAGCTGACTGAGCGGAATGCTCTCCAGCGGCCAGCATTTTCGTAGCAGGCCATACAGGCGTGATGGCATAACGCACAGCATGTCGCTGCTGCCGATCAGGGATGCCGTGGTGAACATATTGTAACTGCTGAAGCTGATCTGACGTTCCGGGAAAATTTCATCAATACGCTGACGAAGCGCATGGTTAGACTGCCCTTCGGTCATGAAAGACGAGTGGTCGTAGTTGCGCAGGTTTTCGATGGTCAGCGGTTCGCTGAGAACCGGATGCTGCTGCCGGCAAACCAGCACCAGGTTATCTGCATAGAGCACGTTCTGCCCCAGCGCTCTGGCACTGAAGCTGCCGCTTTCAATAATCAGGTCCGTCTGGAACTGCGCAAGCTGAATGTCAGGTTCATTGAGCGGCACGTTGCGAAGCAGGAGCTGCGGAGCATGTTCTTTCACGGCCTGGAAGATTGCCGGCATCACCAGCACACCCACAGAAGGAGAGCAGCCGATGGTGATGGTTCTCTGCTTATCATAGCTCCCGGTTAAATCCAGCGCGCCCAGAATCGACTCCAGCCCCTGGCTGATGTACTCGTGGAGATGCGTGGCGTAAGCCGTCGGCGTTACCCCCTGGCCCTTGCGGATAAATAACGGGTCAGGAAATATAGCGCGTAGCTTTTGGATTGACTGGCTTATTGCTGATGGCGTGAGATTAAGAATTTTCGCAGCGTTAACGATACCCTTATGGACATATACTGCCTCAAAAATAGTCAGTAAATTGAGATCAATATTACGTAAAGTCCGAAAAATTTGCGGCTTGTCTTCGCCACCAGGTTCATTCAGTCGTTTGGCTGGTAAATTATTATACTCCACGCTTTCACTCCGTATACATTCACAATATGAATGATAGTTGAATTTATTTATTATGCTTGTAGAGATTCGTAAAGTGTTGGTTTTGTTTCACTTGTTTATCAAAAGCAAACAGTTGTGTGATAATTGCTCACGTTACTTATGCCGTGTTTGCCAAGCTTGCTGGAGGCTAAATAATATGTAGCGGTAATATTCGGGCGCTTCGAAAATATAGAATCTGTGGATTATTGTAAAGTGCAAAAGCGGTAAATAAACAGCGGCCCGTCAAATTATCGAGCCCTGTTGTACGATATATTAAGCAGGGATATATTCGTGCGGGGGATTGTTAAGTAGCGCTAACACGTTCTTCAAAAGCACGGGACGAATATTTTCTGGCGTAGCGGTTTCTACCCACTGGCGCATTTGCGTCATTTCCATGCCGGCGTAGCCGCAGGGGTTTATGCGCTGGAAAGGCGCGAGGTCCATATTAATATTCAAGGCCAGGCCATGGAATGAGCAGCCTTTACGAATACGCAGCCCCAGGGAGCAGATCTTCATTTCCCCAACGTAGACGCCCGGCGCATCGGCGCGCGGATGCGCGTCAATACCGTATTCCGCCAGCGTGTTGACGACAGTTTGTTCCAGCAGGGTCACCAGCTCTCGCACGCCCAGCTTTCTGCGTTTCAGATTCAGCAGGACGTACATCACCTGCTGCCCGGGCCCATGGTAAGTGACCTGACCGCCGCGATCGCTCTGAATAACCGGGATATCTCCCGTCATTAATAGATGCTCTGCTTTACCCGCCTGACCCTGCGTAAATACCGGCAGGTGTTCGACCAGCCAGATTTCATCTGGGGTGCTGTCATCGCGTGAATCGGTGAAGTCATGCATAGCCTGGGAGACAGGCTCATAAGGTTGCAGCCCGAGGTGACGGACCAGAATTTTATCCTGATACAAAACTGCGTCTCCGAAGACGAGGGACAAAAGGTGTGGGGGAGTATATCACAGCGGGGAGAGGGGTTACCCGGCAAACCGGGTAACCGCAAAGGGACTACAGCACCATACGAACAATTTCGATATTGCCGAGCTCTTCGTACAGCGTTTCCACCTGCTCAATGTGTGTCGCAGTGATGGTAATAGAAACCGAGTGGTAGTTGCCCTTGCTGCTTGGTTTTACTGACGGAGAGTAGTCACCCGGCGCATGGCGCTGTACCACTTCAACCACCTGATCAACCAGCTCAGGTTTCGCCAGACCCATTACTTTGTAGGTAAATGAGGTAGGGAATTCAAGCAGTTCGTTAAGTTTGGTTTTCATGTCAGCTCCGGCGTAACGTCAAAAAATAATAACTCCCACGTCAGGTGGGAGTTATCAGGATACTTAGTATATGGGGATCAAAATCACACTTTCAAGTGTTCAATTTTTAACCAAACCAGTGGTGGAACATCAATTTAATGTAATCAATGATTTTGCCGAAGAAATTGCCTTCAGGAATTTCCTGCAGGACAACCAGCGGACGCTGATCGATCGTTTTTCCATCCAGCTGGAAGTTGATGGTGCCCACAACCTGGTTTTTCTGCAGCGGGGCATGCAGCTCGGTGCTGTTCAGCACGTAGCTGGCTTTTAGATCCTTCATACGACCGCGCGGAATGGTCAGGTAGAGGTCTTTATCAACGCCGAGAGAAGCACGGTCGTTGTCGCCGAACCAGACGGGTTCAGACGCAAACTCTTTGCCTGCTTTCAGTGGATTCACGGTTTCGAAGAAACGGAAGCCCCAGGTCAGCAGTTTCTTGCTTTCTGTTTCACGACCTTTAAAGGTGCGGCCGCCCATCACGGCAGAGATCAGACGCATCTGACCTTCAGTGGCAGAGGCCACCAGGTTGTAGCCCGCTTTGTCGGTGTGGCCAGTTTTAATGCCGTCAACGTTCAGGCTGTTATCCCACAGCAGGCCGTTACGGTTGGTCTGACGAATACCGTTGAAGGTGAACTCTTTCTCTTTATAGATAGAGTATTCATTAGGGACATCGCGGATCAGCGCCTGACCAATCAGGGCCATATCACGTGCGGAGCTGTACTGACCGTCTGCATCCAGGCCGTGTACGGTCTGGAAATGGCTGTTTTTCAGACCCAGCGCGGTTACGTAGCTGTTCATCAGACCCACGAAGGCATCCTGGCTACCGGCGGCAAAATCGGCCATCGCCACGCAGGCATCGTTACCCGACTGCAGGTTGATACCACGAATCAGCTGGGAAACAGGAACCTGCATACCCGGCTTCAGGAACATAAGAGAGGAACCTTTGAAAACAGGGTTCCCGGTTGCCCACGCATCGTTACCGATGGTGACCAGATCCGATTCTTTGAATTTACCCGCCTTCATCGCCTGGCCGATAACGTAGCTGGTCATCATTTTGGTCAGGCTGGCCGGATCACGGCGGGCATCGGCATTCTGTTCTGCCAGCACTTTGCCAGAGTTGTAATCGATCAGGATGTAGGATTCCGCGTCGATTTGCGGAACGCCAGGGATCATGGTCTTGATATTCAGGTCATCGGCGTGAGCTGCAGAGAGCGCAGCAGCGCAAAGGGCCGTGGTCAGCGCCATGCGCTGCACAAAACGAGCAGAAAAAGTGGTCTTCATGGTCAGAACTACGACATCCGTGATGGAATTAAAAAAGTGCCTTACTATAGCAAATGCTATTCAGGCAGGCATCCGACTTTAAGCATGAGTTTGTGAATGTATTTTACACAAACTGACAATTCGGATACCGCCGGTTCATTATTTCGCAACAGCGATAAATGACTGAAGTTGAGCTTCATTCTGCAGACGCTGCTGAAGGGATGCTGCCTGCGATTTGCTGGCAAACGGCCCCATCTGAATGCGCCAGACCGCGCCGTTCTGCTCAACGCGTCCTGGTACGCCAAACTGCTGGCTCAGACGCTGTTGATACTGTTTGGCTCGAGCCTGATCGCTCACTGCGCCCACCTGAACCACATAGCTGCCGCTGGCCGCTGCTGGAGCCGCCGCCGCCGCACTTTGCGCGGCCGCTGGCGCCGTTACGGGAGCCGGCTGGGTGGCTGGCGCAGCTACGGGAGCAGGGGCTGGAGTGGGTTCACTGCCTTCCAGCACGCCCGAGGCTAAAGTCGTCGGTGCGCCAAGAAAGCCGCTACTCTTTACCGGCGCGCCGGTAGCATCCTCGCTTTGCAGCGTGTCATTGCTGATCGGGCGTATTTCTCCCCCCGGCTGAGCAGGCTCTGCCGGAGACGAGACGCTTCCCATTCCGCCGTCAAGATTTGGGCGGTCAGGAAGGGCATAGGTCTGTTTTGCCACCGTCGTACAGGCGGTACCCGGCCCGGAGAGCGAACCATCCTGCGCGACGATAATCGGGTCAATACGGACTTTGGTGTTGTTCGAGGTGTTCAGGCGATCGGCAGACGCGCGCGACAGGGAAATCACCCGGTCATTCCCGTAGGGGCCGCGGTCGTTAATCCGCACGACGATCATGCGGCCATTCGCCAGGTTGGTGATACGGGCGTAGCTCGGGATCGGCAGCGTTGGGTGTGCCGCCGTCAGCTGCATTGGGTCGAACGCTTCCCCGGAAGCCGTCAGGTTACTGCCCGGCTCGGCATCATAAATGGCGGCAAAGCCCGCCTGGCTGAAACGGGAAGGATCCTGAACAATTTTATAGCTTTTGCCGTCGCGCTCGTAATCCTGATTGGCACTGGCATTCAGCGGTTCATAAACGGGATCGGCACCGCTGATTTCAACGATTGGGCCATTACACACCGCAGGCTGCGGCGGCGCGACGGTTGCCTGTTGCTGACCATCATCACTTGTGCAGGCCGCAAGTAAACTTGCCGCAATGCAGATCCCCAGCCACTGCTTACGCATTCCGATCCCCTTATTTTTATACGCTTTTTGACAACATTTTTCTGTGGGTATGGATCGACATCACGATACCAAACCCGGCCATCAACACGATCAGTGCCGAGCCTCCGTAACTCACCAGCGGCAGCGGTACGCCTACCACCGGCAGAATACCACTCACCATACCAATATTTACGAAGACATAAACGAATAAAATCAGCATCAACCCGCCAGCCATGACGCGGCCAAAGGTGGTTTGTGCGCGTGCTGCAATCCACAATCCTCGCATGATCAGCAGGACATACAGCGCCAGGAGTATCAGGATGCCCACCAGCCCAAGCTCTTCCGCCAGTACGGCGAAGATAAAGTCGGTGTGGCGTTCCGGTAAGAATTCCAGCTGCGACTGCGTGCCGTGCAGCCAGCCTTTACCGCGCAGCCCGCCGGAGCCAATCGCAATCTTGGACTGAATAATATGATAGCCCGCGCCCAGCGGATCGGTTTCCGGATCGAGCAGCATCATGACGCGCTGACGCTGGTAATCATGCATCAGGAAGAACCAGAGGATAGGAATGAACGCCGCAATCAGCACCACCGCGATACCAATCAGACGCCAGCTCAGACCCGACAGGAAAAGGACAAACAGGCCGGAGAGGGCGATAAGGATTGAGGTACCGAGGTCAGGCTGCGCCGCAACCAGCAGCGTCGGCAGGAAAATCAGCACCAGCGCGATGGCGGTATTTTTCAGAGACGGCGGACAGACGTCGCGGTTGATAAAGCGTGCCACCATCAATGGAACGGCGATTTTGGCAATTTCCGAAGGCTGGAAGCGGACAACGCCCAGATCCAGCCAGCGCTGCGCCCCTTTTGAAATGGCGCCAAACGCATCTACCGCAACCAGCAAAATAATACAGAAGATGTAGAGGTAGGGCGCCCAGCCTTCGTAGACGCGCGGCGGGATTTGCGCCATCACCACCATAATGATCAGCCCCATGGCGATCTGGCCGATTTTGCGCTCCATCATGCCGATGTCCTGGCCGCTGGCGCTCCAGATAACCAGGGCGCTGTAAACCAGCAGGGCCAGCAGGATCAGCAGCATGGCTGGGTCGATGTGGATTTTGTCCCACAACGATTTTTTATTTGGATTATCCGTCATGATTATTGGTCCTCCGCCGCAGCGGCGGCCGGGTTTTCAGCCGGCAGTTCGGTGTTGTTATCACCCAGCATAATGTGGTCAAGGATCTGGCGCATGATGGTCCCTACTGCTGGCCCGGCACCGCCGTTCTCCAGAATCATCGCCACCGCGACCTGCGGGTTATCATAAGGGGCAAACGCCGTCATCAGCTTATGGTCACGCAGACGTTCAGCAATGCGGTGCGCGTTATAGGTTTCGTTGGCTTTCAGACCAAACACCTGTGCAGTACCGGATTTTGCGGCCACTTTGTACGGCGTACCGGCGAAGTACTTGTGCGCGGTCCCGTTCGGGCGGTTTGCCACGCCGTACATACCGTCTTTCGCAATTTCCCAGAAGCCAGAATGAATGTCACCCACCGGGGCCTCGTGCGGCTGGTTCCACGGCACTTTTTTGCCTTCTTCAACCGTGCTCTGTAGCAGATGAGGCACTTTTACCACGCCGTCATTGATGAGGATCATCATGGCTTTGTTCATCTGAATCGGCGTCGCCGTCCAGTAGCCCTGGCCGATACCCACCGGAATGGTGTCACCCTGATACCACGGTTTTTTAAAGCGCTTCAGCTTCCATTCACGCGTTGGCATGTTGCCAGAACGTTCTTCTGAAAGGTCAACGCCGGTGTAATGCCCGTAGCCGAATTTACTCATCCACTCTGACAGGCGGTCGATACCCATGTCATACGCCACCTGATAGAAGAAGGTATCCGCAGATTCCTCCAGCGATTTGGTGACGTTCAGATGACCGTGGCCCCATTTTTTCCAGTCACGATAGCGCTTGTCTGAACCCGGCAGCTGCCACCAGCCCGGGTCAAACAGGCTGGTATTACGATTGATGACGCCCGCACTCAGCGCAGAGACCGCCACGTACGGTTTAACCGTTGATGCCGGCGGATAAACCCCTTGCGTCGCGCGGTTCACCAGCGGCGTGTTCGGGTCATTCAGCAGACCGGAATAGTCTTTACTGGAAATGCCGTCAACGAAGAGGTTCGGGTCATAGCTAGGCATGGAGACCATTGCCAGGATGCCGCCGGTACGAGGATCGGTGACCACAACGGCTGCACGGCTGCCTGCCAGCAGGGTTTCGATATACTGCTGAAGTTTAAGATCGAGCGTCAGATAGACGTCATGCCCCGCCTGAGGAGGCACTTCTTTCAGCTGGCGAATCACGCGGCCGCGGTTGTTAACCTCAACCTCTTCATAGCCGGTTTGCCCGTGCAGGACGTCTTCGTAGTAACGTTCGATCCCCAGCTTACCGATGTCGTGCGTTGCAGCGTAGTTTGCCAGCTTGCCGTCTTTATCAAGGCGGTCGACGTCTTTATCGTTAATCTTGGAGACGTAGCCAATCACATGCGTCAGCGCGGAGCCGTAGGGATAGTAGCGACGCTTATATCCCTTCACTTCCACGCCGGGGAAGCGGTACTGATTCACCGCAAAGCGGGCTACCTGGACTTCCGTCAGATTGGTTTTAACCGGAATGGAGGTGAAACGATGAGAGCGGGAACGCTCTTTTTTGAAGGCCGCGATATCGTCATCGTTAAGGTCGACAACGCTTTTCAGCGCTTCCAGCGTATCCTGAACATTATCGACTTTTTCCGGCATCATCTCGATTTGATAGATGGTGCGGTTTAGCGCCAGCGGGGTGCCGTTACGATCGTAAATGATGCCGCGGCTGGGGGCGATAGGCACCAGCTTAATACGGTTTTCGTTTGAACGCGTCTGGTAGTCGGTAAAGCGGACAATTTGCAGATTATAAAGGTTGGCGATCAGCACGCCGGTAAGCAGCAAAATCCCGGTAAAGGCGACCAGCGCCCGGCGCACAAACAGCGCGGACTCAGCCGTATAGTCGCGAAAAGAATTCTGTAGTTTCATCCGCTGCTTAATCTACCCTGGTCAGTCATTACTCGCGGTGATAGGGGTGGTTGGTAGTAATGCTCCACGCGCGATACAGGCTTTCTGCCACCAGTACCCGGACGAGCGGGTGGGGAAGCGTCAGCGCGGAGAGGGACCAACTTTGTTCAGCCGCTGCTTTGCAGGCGGGGGATAACCCTTCTGGCCCGCCAATCAACAGACTGACGTCACGGCCATCCTGCTTCCAGCGCTCCAGTTCGTGCGCCAGCTGCGGCGTATCCCAGGGTTTTCCTGGAATATCGAGGGTGACGATGCGGTTTTTGCCTGCGGCAGCCAGCATCAGTTCGCCCTCTTTATCGAGAATACGTTTGATATCCGCGTTCTTGCCGCGCTTACCGGCGGGAATTTCCACCAGTTCGAACGGCATGTCTTTTGGAAAGCGACGCAGATATTCAGTAAAACCGGTTTGTACCCAGTCCGGCATTTTGGTGCCGACAGCGACCAGCTGCAACTTCACGCATTAACCCCAGAGTTTTTCCAGCTCATACAGGCGACGGCTCTCGTCCTGCATGACGTGGACAATCACATCGCCGAGGTCGACCACTACCCAGTCAGCCGTCGCTTCACCTTCAACGCCCAGCGGCAATAGCCCTGCTGCACGTGATTCCTGAACCACGTGATCGGCAATCGAAACAACATGACGCGTCGATGTACCGGTGCAGATGATCATGCAGTCGGTAATACTGGATTTACCCTTAACGTCGATAGCGATGATGTCCTGACCTTTCAGGTCATCAATTTTGTCAATAACAAAATCCTGGAGTGCTTTACCCTGCAAGTTTTCCCCCTGGGGTGAATGAGATTGTAAAACTTTGAATTCGTAGCCAGACAGTATACCTGAACTCACGCCTGTGTCGGGACAAATGTCTCCGGCCGGGCTTTTGAAGGCGGGTATCATCCCACCCTCCGCCTGAGATTGCATCGCCATTTTTGTAAAACAATTTCTGTAAAGCAATGATCGGCGGGAAAGTCTGGCAGCGGAGAATAACAGTATGGCTTACCCTGTCAAGGCAGGATAAACAATAAGCCGCTTTTTATGCCCTCCGGCTATTCATCTGCGTTTTTCTGATACAAACCGTGCGTATGGATATAGGCCAGCACCGGGGTCGGCAGCAGATCGTCACACGCTAAACCCTGCTGTAAACGCTCACGAATGAGGGTCGCAGAGATATCGAACCACGGCGTTTCCGCCAGATAGATCTTCCCGGCAGGCTGATTGTGGAGATCTTCAACATTATCGGTGAGATGGTCTTCCAGCCACTGCTGGTATTGCTCCTCACGCATGGTCAGCGGATAGCCGGGACGGCGGCAGACGAGCAGATGGCTGTTCTCCAGAATGGTTTCATACTGATGCCACGTGGGGAGATTCAGCAGGGAATCCTGGCCGATGATAAACGCCAGCGGCTGGTCTGGCCCTTGTTCGGCGCGCCACTCCTGAAGCGTCTGGGACGTCCAGGAGGGCGTGTTGCGACGCAGTTCACGCTCATCAAGTCGGAAGAGCGGTTTATCTGCGATGGCAAGAGCCAGCATCTCTTTTCGCTGCTCGCTGGTCGCCTCGGGCTGCGGACGATGGGGCGGGACATTGTTGGGCATGATGGTGACGCGCTGAAGGCCAATCAGATTCGCCAGAATTTCAACCGGCTTCAGGTGCCCGTAATGTACCGGGTCGAAGGTGCCGCCATACAAGGCCTGTAATGAATGCATACTATCCATCAATAAAAACGTCTGCCAGCGCCTTGTGGCAGAGCAGCAGAGAAAGGCTTTCCAGCTCCGCCCAGACCGACTGGCCGTAATCTTGTTTTAACGTGAGCTCTGCGCGCATCAGAAGCTGTACAGCCTGACGAAGCTGTTCATGACTCAGGCGGTTGACGGCTTCGGTGGTCAAAGCCCGGCGATTTTGCCACACGCGGTGTTTATCAAACAGCGAACGCAGCGGCGTATGGGCGGACTGACGCTTGAGCGTAATCAGCAGCAGTAATTCGCGCTGCAGCGTACGCAGCAGAATAACGGGTTCGCTCCCTTCGAGACGCAGCTGTTGCAGAATATGCAGAGCGCGTTTGCTCTTCGCCGACAGCAGCGCGTCCACCCAGTGGAACGGCGTGAAGTGTGCCGCGTCGTTAACAGCCTGCTCGACGCGCGGCAAGGTCAGCTTGCCATCCGGCCAGAGCAGGGAGAGTCTGTCCAGCGCCTGCGCCAGGGCCAGCAGGTTACCTTCATAGCAGTAGCAGAGCAGTTGATTTGCCGCATCATCCAACTGAAGGTTGTTCTGCTTCGCTCTCGAGGCCACCCATTTGGGCAGATGCGCCTGCTCAGGTGTCTGACAGGTGACCTGCACCGCATGGGTTGCGAGCTGGGTAAACCACGCCGCGTTTTCCTGTGCTTTGGTGAGCTTGTTGCCACGCACAATAATGAGCAGATCGCTGTGTAACAGGCTGACCAGCGTGGCGAGTTGCTCATTCATTGCCGCGTTAGGTCCGTTCTCCGGCAGCAGGATCTGAATGGTCTGGCGCGATGCAAAAAGGCTCATTGCCTGACAAAGCGAGAAGAGGGCGTTCCAGTCGGTGTTATTGTCCAGCTGGACGGTGTGGTGTTCATCGAAGCCCTGAGCGGCGGCGGCATGCCGCACGGCATCCAGGCTTTCCTGAAGTAATAACGGATCGTTTCCAAGAAGCAGATACGCCGCGCGCAGCCCTTCATTGAGCTGCGCGCGGAGTTGTTCAGGATACAGCCTGATCATCATTTACCCAGAGAGTTAGCAGCAGGAAGCGTGCCGGCAACCGGTTTTTCAACGATGTCAGATCCTTGTTTAGTCGACGCTGCAATACCTGGCAGTTTACGGATCAGCTGTTCCGCCGCCTTGTCGTACATTTCGTTGATGATAATCTGCTGCTCGGCATCTTTTGCCAGCGCCGTCTGCGGGTTATCGAAGAACGAACGGTACACTTTAGCGCTGATTGGGTAGATGTCTTTACCCGGGATCAGAACGGCTGCGTTGACCGTCATAACCATCTGGTACTCTGCGGTACGACCGTCCTGGAAGATAGAGGCCGTATCTTTGCCGAGAGTCATCCCCAGGACACGCAGAGATGGAATGTCCTGGCGCAGCGTTTGTTTCTCAACAAGCTCAACGCCATTCAGACGCAGCTGATTACGAATTGCCCGGCTAAGTGGACCATTCGGATCCCCTGAATCGAACATCATCGTTTTCATCTCAGCAGGCACCGCCGTGGTATTGCGCAGGTGCCAGCCACAGCCAGCGGTGACAAGCACCGACAGAGATAAGAGTATTGTTGCCAGTTGTCGCACGTTTCCTCCCGCGCTTAGCCAACGACCAGATTGAGCAGTTTACCCGGTACGTAGATCACTTTACGCACGGTAACGCCCTCAAGATATTTTGCGACCAGAGTTTCCTGGCCCGCGCGCTCGCGAACCTGTTCTTCGGTTGCATCGACCGCCACGGTAATTTTACCGCGGACTTTGCCGTTTACCTGGACCACAACCAGCGTCGTGTTTTCCACCATTGCTGATTCGTCTGCCACTGGCCACGGCGCGTTGTCGATATCGCCTTCGCCTTTCAGTTCCTGCCACAGGGTAAAGCTAACGTGCGGAGTGAACGGGTTCAGCATGCGAACGACGGCCAGCAGCGCTTCACGCATGAGGGCACGATCCTGCTCGCCGCCCTGCGGAGCTTTCGCCAGCTTGTTCATCAGTTCCATAATAGCCGCAATTGCGGTATTGAAGGTCTGACGACGACCAATATCATCGGTCACTTTCGCAATCGTTTTATGAACATCACGACGCAGCGCCTGCTGATCTTCAGTCAGTGCGGCGGCGTTCAGCGCCGGGGCATCGCCCAGTGCGGTGTGTTCGTAAACCAGTTTCCAGACGCGTTTCAGGAAGCGGTTCGCGCCTTCAACGCCGGACTCCTGCCATTCGAGGGTCATGTCTGCCGGAGAGGCAAACATCATGAACAGACGCACGGTATCCGCGCCGTAACGCTCGACCATCACCTGCGGATCGATACCGTTGTTTTTAGACTTGGACATCTTGCTCATGCCGGTGTAGACCAGCTCATGACCTTCGGCGTCTTTCGCCTTAACGATACGGCCCTTCTCGTCGCGCTCAACGATCGCATCAACCGGAGAAACCCAGTTACGCTCGCCGTTGGCACCGACGTAATAGAACGCATCCGCCAGTACCATGCCCTGACACAGCAGCTGTTTTGCTGGTTCGTCAGAGTTCACCATGCCCGCATCGCGCATCAGCTTATGGAAGAAGCGGAAGTAGAGCAGGTGCATGATGGCGTGTTCGATGCCGCCAATGTAGATGTCTACCGGCAGCCAGTAGTTTGCCGCATCGGAATCGAGCATACCGTCCTGATACTGCGGGCAGGTGTAGCGCGCGTAGTACCAGGAGGATTCCATAAAGGTGTCAAAGGTGTCGGTTTCACGCAGCGCAGGCTGGCCGTTAACGGTGGTTTTTGCCCACTCGGGATCGGCTTTGATCGGGCTGGTGATGCCGTCCATGACCACGTCTTCCGGCAGGATCACCGGGAGCTGATCTTCTGGCGTTGGCATCACGGTGCCATCTTCCAGCGTCACCATCGGGATTGGCGCACCCCAGTAACGCTGACGGGACACCCCCCAGTCGCGCAGACGGAAGTTAACTTTACGCTCACCCACGCCCAGAGAGGCCAGCTTGTCGGCGATGGCGTTGAAGCCCTCTTCAAAGCTCAGACCGCTAAATTCACCGGAGTTGAACAGGGAGCCTTTTTCAGTCAGCGCGTGTTCGGACAGGTCTGGTTCAGAACCATCGGCGGCCAGAATGACGGCTTTAATCGGCAGGCTGTATTTGGTGGCAAACTCGTAGTCGCGCTGATCGTGGCCCGGTACGGCCATTACTGCGCCAGTACCGTATTCCATCAGAACGAAGTTGGCTGCCCAGACCGGGATAGCTTCGCCAGTCAGTGGATGTTTGGCATAGAAGCCTGTCGCTACGCCTTTTTTCTCCATCGTCGCCATGTCGGCTTCGGCCACTTTGGTGTTGCGGCACTCGTCGATGAAGCTAGCCAGCTCCGGATTGTTTTCCGCCGCTTTCTGCGCCAGCGGGTGACCTGCGGCCACGGCCAGGTAGGTCGCGCCCATGAAGGTGTCCGGACGGGTGGTGTAGACGGTCAGGGTCTGGTCGTAGTTCTCAACGTTGAAGGTGATTTCTACGCCTTCAGAACGGCCGATCCAGTTGCGCTGCATGGTCTTAACGGTATCTGGCCAGTGGTCCAGGTTATCCAGATCGTTCAGCAGCTCATCAGCGTAAGCGGTGATTTTGATAAACCACTGTGGGATCTCTTTACGCTCAACTTTGGTGTCGCAGCGCCAGCAGCAGCCGTCGATAACCTGTTCGTTCGCGAGAACGGTCTGGTCGTTCGGACACCAGTTAACGGCAGAGGTCTTCTTATATACCAGGCCTTTTTTGTACAGCTCGGTGAAGAACTTCTGCTCCCAGCGATAGTATTCCGGGGTACAGGTTGCCAGCTCGCGGCTCCAGTCATAGCCAAAGCCCAGCATTTTGAGCTGGTTTTTCATGTACGCGATGTTGTCGTACGTCCACGGCGCCGGTGCGGTGTTGTTTTTGACCGCCGCGCCTTCCGCAGGCAGACCGAACGCATCCCAGCCGATAGGCTGCAGAACGTTTTTGCCCAGCATGCGCTGGTAGCGTGCAATCACATCGCCGATGGTGTAGTTACGCACATGGCCCATGTGTAGTCGACCAGAAGGATAGGGAAGCATCGACAGGCAGTAATACTTCTCTTTGCTCTCGTCTTCGGTTACTTCAAAGGTGCGCTTCTCGTCCCAGTGTTGCTGGACTTTTGATTCTATCTCTTCCGGGCGGTATTGCTCTTGCATGGCAGCCAGTGGTCCTGTTTTCAATACAGCTACAAATGTAGCCAATGGATGTGGTAATTCAGATCCGCATAGCATAGCCCAAACGCCCGCGTCAAAACAGCCTTTCGCACAAATGCGCTTTGCAGGAATTTACCGGGTCTGTGCTTCACCTGACAAAGCGGCGATGAAATAAGGTCTATTATTAGAAATAGTTACTTACCCGGGAGGCAAAATGATGAACAAGGTTGCTCAATTTTACCGCGAACTGGTGGCAACACTGACGGAACGGCTGCGTAACGGCGAGCGAGATATCGACGCGCTGGTGGAGCAAGCGCGAGTCCGCGTGACGCAAACGGGTGAGTTAACGCGAACCGAAGTGGAAGAGGTGACGCGTGCCGTGCGTCGCGATCTGGAAGAGTTCGCGCGCAGCTACCAGGAGAGTCAGGAGGAGGTCACGGACAGCGTTTTTATGCGGGTGATTAAAGAGAGCCTGTGGCAAGAGCTGGCCGATATCACGGATAAAACGCAGCTGGAGTGGCGCGAGGTCTTTCAGGATTTGAACCATCACGGTGTCTATCACAGTGGTGAGGTGGTCGGGTTGGGAAATCTGGTGTGCGAGAATTGCCACCACCATATTGCGGTGTATACGCCGGATGTCCTGCCGATGTGTCCGAAATGCGGCCACGATCAGTTCCAGCGTCGGCCGTTTGAGCCCTAGGTAAAAGCAAAACTGTTTGCACCCTCTCCCGTGGGAGAGGGATGGGGTGAGGGCATCAGGCCGCACTATAGTAAGCCAGCCTTTCCGCCAGCAAATCCACAAAAGCCTCCCGGTCGATGTCCACCATCACCGTGGTATTCGGTTGATTCCCCGTCAGGGAGTAATAATCCACCACCGTCATTCCCTGGGTGTATTTTCCCTGCGTCTCAACGCCAACCCATCTGTTCACCGAGGTAAACATCTCAGGCTTCAGTAGCCAGGCAATGGTGCACGGGTCGTGCAGGGGCGCGCCGTGGAAGCCCCACTTCTCGGCTTTGTGATACTCCATGAAGAAGTCGAGCAGTTCGGCCACGGTTGTCGCAACCGGGTTGCCCACCGAGCGTAAACGCTCAATATCGTCCGCCATAATCTGCGCGCGGTGGGTAACGTCCAGTCCCGCCATCACAATCGGTAAGCCGGACTGGAAGACAATCTCAGCGGCTTCCGGGTCGACAAAGATGTTGAACTCCGCCGCAGGCGTCCAGTTACCGAGCCCCATGGCACCACCCATAATCACAATACGGGCAATTTTATTATGCAGCTCAGGATGGCTGTTCAGCAGCAGCGCAACGTTAGTTTGCGGTCCGGTAGCCACCAGCGTTACCGGTTCTGCACTTTCGCGCAGCACTTTTGCCATCAGCTCGACGGCGGTACAGTTTTGCGGCGCGAAGCCCGGCTCCGGCAGTGCCGGACCGTCCAGCCCGCTTTCACCATGAACGTTGTCGGCAATAATCAGCTCGCGCATCAGCGGCTTCACGGCCCCGCCAGCGACAGGAATATCGGTGCGTTTGAGCAGCGTGAGCATGCGCAGCACGTTGCGCAGGGTTTTTTCAGGGGTCTGGTTTCCGGCGGACGAGGTGACGGCTTTCACGTCGAGTTCAGGGGAGGCAAGTGCAAGGACGAGCGCGATCGCGTCATCATGACCCGGATCGCAATCGAGAATAATAGGCTGTGCCATAGCGTTCTCCATACGTAGCGTTATTTTGTGACAAGGTTAACGCTGCAATGTGACGCCGACGAGAGGAAGTGAGTGAAAGCGTGAAGCAGTGCGCAATCCGCAGATTGCGCACCGGGAAGATTAGTGCAGGATTTTGGCAAGGAAGTCTTTGGCGCGGTCGGATTTCGGGTTAGCGAAGAACTCTTCTTTCGGTGAATCTTCGACAATTTTCCCTTCGTCCATAAAGATCACGCGGTTGGCCACTTTACGGGCAAAGCCCATTTCGTGGGTCACCACCATCATGGTCATCCCTTCGTGCGCCAGCTCGACCATCACGTCCAGCACTTCGTTGATCATTTCTGGATCGAGCGCCGACGTTGGTTCATCAAACAGCATCGCCACCGGATCCATGCACAGCGCGCGGGCGATCGCCACACGCTGCTGTTGGCCGCCAGAAAGCTGCGCCGGGAACTTATCGGCATGTGCCGAAAGCCCAACGCGTTCCAGGAGCTTCAGACCTTTCTCACGCGATGCTTTTTTATCACGCTTAAGCACTTTTACCTGCGCCAGCGTCAGGTTCTCAATAATGGAGAGGTGAGGGAACAGCTCAAAATGCTGGAACACCATGCCAACATGAGAGCGAAGCTGGGCGAGGTTGGTTTTCTTGTCGTTGACTTTGGTGCCGTTGACGACGATCTCACCCTGCTGCACCGGCTCCAGTCCGTTGACGGTTTTGATCAGCGTTGATTTACCGGAGCCGGACGGCCCGCACACCACCACCACGTCGCCTTTTTTGACTTCAGTGGAGCAGTCGGTCAGCACCTGAAAGTGCCCATACCATTTAGAAACATTTTTCAGGGAAATCATTATACCGTCCTTTTCTTCAGCCAGCTGACCAACAGCGACGCGCTTAAACTAATCACAAAATAGACCGCACCCGCAAAGAGCACCATCTCGACCTGCGTACCATCACGTTCACCGATGGTTGACGCGGTACGGAAGAAGTCTGCCAGACTCAGCACATAGACCAGTGAGGTATCCTGGAACAGCACAATACCCTGAGTCAGCAGGAGCGGAACCATGGCGCGAAACGCCTGCGGCAGAATAATGAGCTGCATGGACTGCCAGTGCGTCATGCCCAGCGCCAGCGCGGCGCTGGATTGCCCGCGGGAGATACTCTGAATGCCCGCGCGGATAATCTCCGAGTAGTAAGCGGCCTCAAACATCGAGAACGCCACCATGGCGGAGATTAGACGGATATCGGTTTTCGGCGACAGCCCCAGCACGTTCTGCAGGAAGCCGGGTACAATCAGGTAAAACCACAGCAGCACCATTACCAGCGGGATGGAGCGGAACACGTTAACGTAGGCGGTTGCAAACCAGGCGAGCGGCTTAAAGCTCGACAGGCGCATGACGGCCAGCAGGGTACCCCAGACGATACCAATGATGATGGCGATAACGGTGATTTTTAAGGTAATCACCAGGCCATCAAGCAGGTAAGGCATGGATGGAACGATAGAACTCCAGTCAAATTCGTACATTATTTGCCCCCCAGATTACCCGGCAGGCGGATTTTGCGTTCAACCAGGTTCATCACCAGCATGATGAAAGCGTTAATCAGAACATATGCGAGCGTGATCGCGGTGAAGGATTCCCACGCGTGGGCGGAGTAATCCAGCAGCTTGCCCGCCTGCGCGGCCATGTCGACCAGGCCGATAGTCGAGGCGATGGCCGAGTTTTTCACCAGGTTCATCATCTCAGAGGTCATCGGTGGAACGATAACGCGGTAGGCGTTTGGCAGCAGCACATAGCGGTAGGTTTGCGGCAGGGTCAACCCCATCGCCAGGCCCGCATTTTTTTGTCCACGGGGTAATGACTGAATGGCGGCACGCACCTGCTCGCAAACGCGCGCAGCGGTAAACAGCCCCAGACACATCATGGAGGAGACAAAGAACTGTACGTTCGGATCCAGTTCCGACTTGAACCACATGCCAATATTTTCCGGCAGCAGTTCCGGGATGACCAGATACCAGGTAAAGAATTGCACGATCAGCGGAACGTTACGGAACAGTTCCACATATAGGGTGCCAAGTGTTGAAAGAAAACGGTTTGGGACGGTGCGCAGAATACCGAACAAAGAACCGACAAGAAACGCGATGATCCACGCCGTTATCGATAATGCCACGGTGACCTGAAAGCCGCTCCACAGCCAGCCAAGATAGGTGGTGTTGCCGAACGGGGCTTGTTGCAGGAATATGCCCCAGTTCCAGTCTATTGACATAATAAACTCCAGAAAAAAAAGGGTAGCAGCGCTACCCTCGAAGATTGGTGAGAAGCTCATTTTTCGCGCTGAGTGGGGAACGACCACTCAACGTATAGTCTGTCCATGCTTCCCGACAATCGAGAGGGCAGGAGATCCCGCCCCTGTTGTTCTAATTAGTTAAGAGCCTTGTCATTTGGAGATTTGAACAGCGCTTTCATGTCTTCAGACAGTTCAAAATTCATGTTCAGGTTTTTTGGTGGAATCGGGTTCTTGAACCACTTATCGAACCATTTTTCGGCTTCGCCGGAGGTCTGCACCTGAGCGATGGTGTCATCGATCAGCTTTTTGAACTGCGGATCGTCTTTACGCAGCATACAGCCGTAGGCTTCTTTAGACTGCGCGGTACCGACGATATCCCAGTTGTCTGGTTTTTTCGCTTTC
Source organism: Enterobacter asburiae (assembly GCF_024599655.1). NCBI lineage: Bacteria > Pseudomonadati > Pseudomonadota > Gammaproteobacteria > Enterobacterales > Enterobacteriaceae > Enterobacter > Enterobacter asburiae. The sequence continues at coordinate 3,596,894 of NZ_CP102247.1, read as the reverse complement.
GCACGTTCGCCCGCCAGCAGGGCGTCATCCATCATAAACGCGACGGCACGACCGCTTTCCAGGGTACGGAAGGAGTCGCCATGGTCTTTCGCGCTGATGATGCGCATATCCATTTTCTTCTCGTCGTTCAGCTTGTGCAGCAGCACTTCTGACGTGGTACCGGAGGTCACAACAACCGCTTTGCCTTTCAGATCAGCGAAGTCTTTGATCTCACCGCCTTTCTTCGTCAGCAGACGGGTGCCCACGACAAAGATGGTGTCTGAGAAGGCAGCCTGTTTTTGACGCTCGAGGTTGTTGGTGGTGGAGCCACACTCGAAGTCAAAGGTGCCGTTTTGCAGCAGTGGAATACGGTTCTGTGAAGTGATTGGGATCAGCTTCACCTGCAGGTCAGGTTTGTTCAGCTTTTTCTTCACAGCTTCAACGATGGCGTTGGAGTAATCCTGTGAATAGCCCACGACTTTTTGCGTGTTGTCGTAGTAAGAGAACGGGACAGAAGATTCACGGTGGCCGACCACGATGACGCCGTTTTTGGCAATCTTGTCGAGAGTGCTGCCTGCTGCCGGCGCATCTTCAGCGTGAACCACGCCAGCAGACATTCCCATAACCAGCATTGCTGTGGCCAGTTTACGTAATTGCATACCCAACTCCTTTTTTATCAGCGCCAGAGACGCTTTGATACCCATTGTGATGTTGTTATATCTCGCGCAATGCGAGTGCAGTGTTATGCAAGCTTGTTAACATTTAGTCTGGCTTAATGTAAAGATTTTGCTGCGTTATTGTTTATTTTTGCGAAGCGCGCCGCACCATTCAGAGGCAAATATCTCCCGTTGCACCGTTTCGGTGCTACCGATGATCTACGCTGGTGCGACAAAGTTGCACGTTAAGCCAAACTGCGTTTACCTGAATAAACAAAGCAATAGGCGTGCCAGAATGGGCATTTGGAGGGAATTGTCGGGTGGCGGCTACGCCTTACCCGACCTACGGGAACGGAAATGTAGAATGTAGGCCGGGTAAGGCGTAGCCGCCACCCGGCAGGAAGAGGTGAGATTATCGACGACGCTGACGCAGGCTCATCAGCAGCGCGGCAAAGCCGAACAGCACGGTCAGTATCCACAGCGGCCAGTTGCCGGTGCGCGCGTACGGCGTCAGCCCCGTGGTTGGCGTGACTTTAGTGGTCAGTACCTCACGGGTAAACTGTGGGATCATCGCCTGAATTTCACCCTGCGGACCAATCACAGCGGTGATGCCGTTGTTGGTGCTACGCAGCAGCGGACGCGCCAACTCCAGGGAGCGCATACGTGCCATCTGGAAGTGCTGCCACGGGCCGATTGACTTACCAAACCAGGCGTCGTTGGAGATGGTCAGCAGGTAGTCAGTATCCGGGCGGAAGTTATCGCGTACCTGCTCGCCGAGAATGATTTCGTAGCAGATGGCCGCCGTCAGGGCCAGGCCGTGCGCGTGCAGCTGAGGCTGTACGTACGGGCCGCGGCTGAAAGAGGACATCGGCAGGTCAAAGAACGGGGCCAGCGGGCGCAGAATCGACTCCAGCGGGACAAATTCACCAAACGGCACCAGGTGGTTCTTGTTGTACCGGTCAGTGGAGTGGTAGCTGTACTCGCTGTCTTTCCCGAGCGTAATGATGCTGTTGTAGGTGTCGTAGCGGTTCTGCTGATTCAGACGCGCATCGACAATCCCGGTGATCAGCGTGCTGCCGCGCGCCAGCAGCAGGTCGTTCATCATGTTGAGGAACGGCTGCTGGTTAATTTCCAGATCGGGAATGGCAGACTCCGGCCAGATAATCAGCTGGGATTTACCCATCACCTCTTCGGTGGCGTTGGCGTAAATCTTCAGCGTATTCAGCAGCTCTTTCTCATCCCACTTCATGGACTGCGGGATATTCCCCTGCACCATGGAAACCTGCATGGCGCGAGCGGGCTCGGGCGTGAACCACTGGATATAGCGCAGCGGGAAGGGCAGGGCAAACAGCACCAGCGCCACGGCCAGCGGTTTCCAGCAGCGCTGGACCAGCGCCAGGACCAGCAGGCCGCTCACCACCATCAGCAGGAAGTTAATGGCTTCAACACCCATTACCGGCGCCAGACCTTTCAGCGGGCCGTCAATCTGGCTGTAGCCGAACTGCAGCCACGGGAAGCCCGTCAGCACCCAGCCGCGCAGGAACTCGGTAATTTGCCAGACGACGGGCGCCGCAATCGCGACGCGCAGCCAGGTGGTTTTAGGCCACAGACGCGAGAGGATCCCTGCGAAGAGTCCGGTATAGAGCGAGAGATAGGCGGCGAGCAGCACAACGAGGAAGACGTTAACCGGCCCCGGCATGCCGCCAAACTGGGCGATGCTGACATAAACCCAGTTGATGCCTGAGCCAAACAGCCCCAGCCCCCAGAAGTAACCGACGGCAGCAGCCTGTACCGGACGACGATTCAGGGTCAGGCCCTGAAGCCCCATCAGGGAGAGAATGGCCGCGGGCCAGATATCGTAAGGAGAGAAAGCCAGCGTACCGCTGGCTCCAAGTAACAGCGCCAGCAGCAAACGGACGCGCTGGCGTTCAAGCAGTGGGGCAAATGCCATTTACATTAATCTTCCAGTTTTGGCACCGGTGAGTCGTCCGGCGTTCTGACGTGAACCTGTATAATACGTCGGCTGTCGGCCATTGCCACTTTGAACTGGTAACCGTCGATGTCAACGGTCTCACCGCGCGCCGGGAGGTGGCCAAAGGCCTGCATCACCAGCCCGCCAATGGTATCGACTTCTTCATCGCTGAAGTGGGTACCGAAGGCGTCGTTGAAGTCCTCAATCGAGGCCAGCGCACGCACGGTCCAGGTGTGGCGGCTAAGCTGACGGAAGTCGATATCCTCTTCTTCGTCATACTCATCTTCGATTTCGCCCACGATCAGCTCAAGAATATCCTCGATCGTGACCAGACCGGAAACGCCACCAAACTCATCAATAACAATCGCCATGTGGTAACGCTGAGAGCGAAACTCTTTCAGCATCCGATCCACACGTTTACTTTCTGGCACAACCACGGCCTGGCGTAACACTTTTTCCATGCTGAAGGCTTCGGCATCGCTGCGCATAAACGGCAGCAGATCTTTCGCCATCAAAATCCCTTCGATGTGATCTTTGTCTTCGCTGATGACCGGGAAACGCGAGTGGGCGGATTCGATGATCACATCGAGGCACTCGTCCAGTGTCTGGTTACGTTTCAGGGTGATCATCTGCGAACGGGGGATCATGATATCGCGAACGCGCTGGTCGGCGATGTCCATAACCCCTTCGAGCATTTCGCGCGTATCTTCGTCGATAAGGTCGTTTTGCCCGGAATCACGAATCAGCTCCAGCAGTTCATCACGGTTTTTGGGTTCGCCGTGGAAAAGCTGGTTCAGAATGAGGGAGAAAAATCCCTTTTTACTGGTTGTCGTGTCGCTACTGTGTGAATTGTCGTCGCTCATGGCGTTTGTTAAGGGTTCTCTTGTTAGTTCAACGTTTACCGCCACGCGATGTCCTTTCGTGGCGGCATGTGAGTCAGTCAGGTGACGGACTATTCTTTCTCGGCAATGTACGGATCCTCATAGCCCAGAGCAAGCATTATCTCTGTCTCGAGGGACTCCATCTCTTCCGCTTCGTCATCTTCAATGTGATCGTAGCCGAGCAGATGCAGGCTGCCGTGTACCACCATATGCGCCCAGTGGGCCTCAAGCGGCTTTTGCTGTTCTTTAGCTTCCTGCTCAACCACCTGACGGCAGATGATCAGATCGCCCAGCAGCGGCATCTCAATGCCCGGCGGCGCTTCGAACGGGAAAGAGAGCACGTTGGTCGGCTTATCTTTCCCGCGGTAGGTCAGGTTAAGCTCATGGCTTTCCGCTTCATCCACCAGGCGAATCGTCACTTCTGATTCTTCCTGAAACTGAGGAATAACGGCATCCAGCCATTTCTGAAACTGTGCCTCATCTGGCATGCCGGAATTGTCTTCACAGGCCAGCTGTAAATCGAGGATCACCTGACTCATTTCTGTTCTTGCTCCTGCGCTTCGCGCTTACGTTCTGCGGCCAGTTCGGCCTTACGCTTCTGATCCGCCTCTTCCCAGGCTTCATAGGCGTTAACGATACGCGCGACCACCGGGTGGCGTACCACGTCTTCACTGTGGAAGAAGTTAAAGCTGATTTCGTCGACCTCGGCCAGCACCTCAATGGCGTGGCGCAGGCCGGATTTGGTGCTGCGCGGCAGGTCGATCTGGGTGACGTCACCGGTAATGACCGCTTTCGAGTTAAAGCCGATACGCGTCAGGAACATCTTCATCTGTTCGATGGTGGTGTTCTGGCTCTCATCGAGAATGATGAATGCATCGTTCAGCGTACGACCGCGCATGTAGGCGAGCGGGGCAACTTCGATAACGTTTCGCTCAATGAGCTTCTCGACCTTCTCAAAGCCCAGCATTTCGAACAGGGCATCGTATAAAGGACGCAGATACGGGTCGACCTTCTGACTTAAATCGCCCGGCAGGAAGCCCAGCTTTTCGCCCGCTTCAACGGCTGGACGGGTTAGCAGAATACGACGGATCTCCTGACGTTCCAGCGCATCTACCGCAGCGGCAACGGCGAGATAGGTTTTACCCGTACCTGCCGGGCCCACGCCGAAGGTGATGTCGTGGTCGAGGATATTGGCGATGTACTGCGCCTGGTTTGGCGTACGCGGCTTAATGACGCCGCGTTTGGTCTTGATGTTAATGGCCTTGCCGTAGTCCGGCACGCTTTCCGCGCTCTGCTCAAGCACGCGCGCCTCTTTAATGGCGAGGTGGATCTGTTCCGGCTCAATATCCTGCGTTTCGCCGCGCATTGGGGCGGTATCAACATACAGGCTACGCAGAATATCCGCAGCGGCGTTGACGCAGATAGGGCGTCCGGTAAGTTTGAAATGATTATCGCGACGATTGATTTCGATACCCAGACGTCGCTCCAGTTGTTTGATGTTGTCATCAAACGGCCCGCACAGGCTCAGCAGGCGAGCGTTGTCTGCTGGCTCAAGGCTAATTTCACGCGTATCTATATTCAAACTGTTCCTCTTTAATTGGTTAACTGACCCATTGCGATAGGGCGTAATAAAACGGTCATTACCGAAATTATTCACGCCACAGAATAAAGGCGCAAGCGTTGCGGAAGATATTGGGGACGATGAGAGGAAATACAAGGCCTGCCGGAAAGGCAGGCCAGGAGGATTAAGGCTGGTAAATCCCCACGCCAGAATCGTTTTCTTTGCGGGTGCGAGAGATCACGGATTCCGGTGACTCGGCAATACGCAGGCCCATTTCGTCCTCGGTGCGTACCAGCTTCGCGCGCAGCGAGTTGGTCAGCACTTCGACGATCTCGACATCCACGAATTTACCGATCATATCCGGGGTGCCTTCAAAGTTCACCACGCGGTTGTTTTCGGTACGACCGGAAAGTTCCATAATGCTCTTGCGCGAGGTACCTTCCACCAGAATGCGCTGAACGGTGCCGAGCATACGGCGGCTCCACGCGTTGGCCTGCTGGTTAATACGCTCCTGCAGAATATACAGACGCTGCTTTTTCTCTTCTTCCGGCACATCGTCAACCATATCGGCCGCAGGTGTCCCAGGACGCGCAGAGAAGATGAAGCTGTAGCTGACGTCAAAATTCACTTCACCGATGAGCTTCATGGTGCGCTCGAAGTCATCAGCGGTTTCGCCAGGGAAGCCGACGATAAAATCGGAGCTGATCTGGATATCCGGACGCGCTTCACGCAGCTTGCGGATGGTGGATTTGTACTCCAGCACCGTATGCGGGCGGCCCATCAGGTTCAGCACGCGGTCAGAGCCGCACTGAATCGGCAGGTGCAGGAAGCTCACCAGCTCTGGCGTATCGCGATACACGTCAATGATGTCGTCGGTAAACTCCATCGGATGGCTGGTGGTAAAGCGAATGCGGTCGATACCGTCAATCGCAGCCACCAGACGCAGCAGCTCGGCAAAGCTGCCGGTGGTGCCGTCGTAGTTCTCCCCGCGCCAGGCGTTAACGTTCTGGCCCAGCAGGTTCACTTCGCGGACGCCCTGCGCGGCAAGCTGGGCGATTTCAAACAGAATATCGTCTGCAGGACGGCTGACTTCTTCACCGCGGGTGTAAGGCACCACGCAGTAAGTGCAGTATTTGTTGCAGCCTTCCATGATGGAGACGAAGGCGGTCGGGCCATCGGCGCGCGGCTCTGGCAGACGGTCAAACTTTTCGATCTCCGGGAAACTGACGTCAACGACCGGGCTGCGGTTGCCGCGAACCTGATTGATCATCTCTGGCAGGCGGTGCAGGGTCTGAGGACCAAAGACAATATCCACATACGGGGCTCTCTGGCGGATCAGCTTGCCTTCCTGCGACGCGACGCAGCCACCCACGCCGATGATCAGGTCCGGATTTTTTCGCTTGAGAAGCTTCCAGCGGCCTAACACGTGAAAGACTTTTTCCTGCGCTTTTTCACGAATCGAACAGGTGTTCAGCAGCAGCACGTCCGCTTCTTTCACATTTTCTGTCAGCTGGTATCCGTGGGTTGAATCCAGCAGATCGGCCATCTTGGATGAATCGTATTCGTTCATCTGACAGCCCCAGGTTTTTATATGGAGTTTTTTAGTCATCGACTTGCTCAGCTCAGGATTGCAAGCCGCGTATTGTAATGCTTTGGTGGGGTTGTGACCAGTATGAAGGTTATGTGTCTCAGGACCGCAAAAATCCGGTAAACTTAAGGGATTCTCCAATAAGGAAAATTGACCATGACACTCCTACACACCGAAGTTGCCGTTGTCGGCGGCGGTATGGTCGGCGGCGCGATGGCGCTGGGGCTGGCGCAGCAGGGATTTGAGGTAACGGTAATTGAACAGGCTGCTCCGCCGGCCTTCGATCCCGCCAGCAAACCGGATGTGCGCATTTCCGCGATCAGCGCGGCGTCCGTCGATCTGCTGCGCGGGCTGGGCGTCTGGGAGGCGGTGCTGGCGATGCGCGCCCATCCTTACAGCCGTCTTGAAACCTGGGAGTGGGAAAATGCCCACGTCGCGTTTGATGCCGCTGAGCTGAAGCTGCCGCGCCTGGGTTATATGGTGGAAAACAACGTGCTCCAGCTGGCGCTCTGGCAGGCGCTGGAGACGCATCCGAAGGTGACGCTGCGCGTTCCGGCGTCGCTTAAGGCGCTGCATCCTCACGAGAGCGGCTATTTACTGACGCTCGACAGCGGCGATGAACTGGCCGTGAAGCTGGTCGTTGGGGCGGACGGCGCTAACTCGCAGGTCAGACAGATGGCGGGTATCGGGGTTCATGCCTGGCAGTATGAGCAATCCTGCATGCTGATTACCGTCGAGTGCGAGAATGCGCCGGGAGAAAGCACCTGGCAGCACTTTACGCCGAACGGTCCGCACGCCTTTTTACCGCTGTTTGATAACTGGGCGTCGCTGGTGTGGTACGATAAACCGGCGCGCATTCGCCAGCTGCAGGGACTTTCAATGGAACAATTGCAGCGGGAAATCCGCCTGCACTTCCCGAGCCGTCTGGGCAACGTTACGCCGGTCGCTGCCGGGGCGTTTCCGCTTACGCGCCGTCACGCTTTGCAGTATGCCCGTGAAGGGCTAGCGCTGGTGGGCGATGCGGCACACACCATTCATCCGCTGGCCGGGCAGGGTGTCAACCTGGGGTATCGTGATGTCGATGCGTTACTGGATGTGCTGGGCAGCGCCCGCGGGCACGCGGAAAACTGGGCCAGCCATCAGGTCCTGAAACGTTACCAGACGCGGCGCATGGCGGACAATTTCATCATGCAGTCGGGGATGGATCTCTTCTATGCCGGGTTCAGTAATGACCTCGCCCCGGTGCGCATTCTGCGTAATATTGGATTGATGGCAGCGGAGCGTGCCGGTGGTCTGAAACGTCAGGCGCTGAAATACGCCTTAGGACTTTAATCTTTGCTCCGACTATTCCCTCGCCCCTTTGGGGAGAGGGTTAGGGTGAGGGGGCATCAGGCCGCACAATTCTGAGCAACAAAAACAAAAAAGCCCGCAGAGCGGGCTTTTTTGTTACTTAAGTGGCTGGGGTGCAGGGATTCGAACCCCGGAATGCTGGTATCAGAAACCAGAGCCTTACCGCTTGGCGACACCCCAATTGCGTTAAACAAACTGCTTAACGACTTTTTAAATTGGCTGGGGTACGAGGATTCGAACCTCGGAATGCCGGAATCAGAATCCGGTGCCTTACCGCTTGGCGATACCCCAACAATTTGTCTTGATTACCGAAAAATCGACAATCTTAATTTGGTGGCTACGACGGGATTCGAACCTGTGACCCCATCATTATGAGTGATGTGCTCTAACCAACTGAGCTACGTAGCCAGTACTGCAATCTTCGATGGCTGGGGTACCTGGATTCGAACCAGGGAATGCCGGTATCAAAAACCGGTGCCTTACCGCTTGGCGATACCCCAATACCGCGGAGAACCGCAAAATCGAAGAAATATGGCTGGGGTACCTGGATTCGAACCAGGGAATGCCGGTATCAAAAACCGGTGCCTTACCGCTTGGCGATACCCCATCCGTGCAACGCTTACCTGGGAATGGTGCGGGAGGCGAGACTTGAACTCGCACACCTTGCGGCGCCAGAACCTAAATCTGGTGCGTCTACCAATTTCGCCACTCCCGCAAAAAAGATGGTGGCTACGACGGGATTCGAACCTGTGACCCCATCATTATGAGTGATGTGCTCTAACCAACTGAGCTACGTAGCCATCTTTTTTCGCGTTACCTTATCGGCGTTGCGGGGCGCATTATGCGTATAGACCCTTGCAGCGTCAACACCTTTTTCAACGAAAATAGCCGGAATGTGACTGTTTGGTTAGGTTGCGAACAGCGTGACCGAATATTCGGCAATTATTGGTTATTAATCAGATTTAGACGGTGAAATACGAGGCAAAAAAATCAGGCCCCTGAGGGGCCCGATTGCGATCTGAGTGATTATTTGTAGGCTGACTGGTGAACGCCTACCGCGCGTCCTGATGGATCGTTCATGGATTTGAAAGATTCATCCCATTCAATCGCTTTGGCAGAAGAGCAGGCGACGGATGGGCCACCCGGTACGCACTCCGCAGCACTCGGTACCGGGAACAGCTCTTCAAAAATTTCACGGTACAGATAGGCCTCTTTCGAACCCGGCGTGTTGTACGGGAAGCGGAAGCTTGCGGTTTCCAGCTGTTGATCAGAAACCTGTTTCGCCGCGACCTCTTTCAGGGTGTCGATCCAGCTATAACCTACGCCATCAGAGAACTGCTCTTTCTGACGCCATGCTACGCTCGCCGGCAGGTAGGATTCAAAACATTCGCGCAGGATATGTTTTTCCATTTTGCCGTTGCCGCACATCTTGTCCTGCGGGTTGATGCGCATCGCGACGTCGAGGAATTTTTTATCCAGGAACGGCACGCGCGCTTCCACGCCCCATGCGGACATCGCTTTGTTAGCACGCGCACAGTCAAACATATGCAGCGCCTGCAGCTTACGCACGGTCTCTTCGTGCAGCTCTTTGGCGTTCGGCGCCTTGTGGAAGTACAGGTAGCCGCCAAACACTTCGTCAGAACCTTCGCCGGAGAGCACCATCTTGATGCCCATCGCTTTGATCTTACGCGACATCAGGTACATCGGGGTCGAGGCGCGGATGGTGGTCACGTCATAGGTTTCAATGTGATAGATCACATCGCGGATCGCATCCAGACCTTCCTGCACGGTGAAATGAATCTCATGGTGCACGGTGCCGAGGTGGTTCGCCACTTCCTGCGCGGCTTTCAGATCCGGTGCGCCTTCCAGGCCAACGGCAAAAGAGTGCAGCTGTGGCCACCAGGCTTCAGAGCGCTCCTGATCTTCCACGCGACGGGCCGCGAATTTCTTGGTGATCGCGGAGATCACGGAGGAGTCCAGACCGCCGGAGAGCAGCACGCCGTACGGCACGTCGGACATCAGGTGGCTTTTCACGGAATCTTCCAGCGCCTGACGCAGCTCGGCTTTATCCGTGACGTTGTCTTTTACCGCGTCGAAATCGAACCAGTCACGCTGATAATACTGACGGATCTCGCCGTCTTTGCTCCACAGGTAGCTGCCCGCCGGGAACTCTTTAATGGTGCGGCAGACCGGTACCAGGGCTTTCATTTCAGAGGCAACATAGAAGTTGCCGTGCTCATCGTGGCCCATGTACAACGGGATAATGCCGATATGGTCACGGCCAATCAGGTAAGCGTCTTTTTCGCTGTCGTACAGGGCGAAGGCGAACATGCCCTGCAGGTCGTCCAGGAACTCGGGCCCTTTCTCCTGATACAGCGCCAGGATCACTTCACAGTCAGAACCGGTCTGGAACGCGTAGCGGTCGCCGTATTCGGCGCGCAGCGCCTGGTGGTTGTAGATTTCACCGTTGACAGCCAGCGCGTGCGTTTTCTTCTCGTTATACAGTGGCTGTGCACCGGCGTTGACGTCAACAATAGACAGACGTTCGTGAGCCAGAATCGCTTTATCACTGGCGTAAACGCCTGACCAGTCTGGTCCGCGATGGCGCATCAGGCGGGACAGTTCGAGTGCCTTTTTACGCAGTTCGCCCGCGTCAGTTTTAATATCCAGTACGCCAAAAATTGAACACATAACCTTCTCCGTTAACCCTGTTGCTTTGTAATGTTGCTTGCTTATGAAAATGCCGCAAAGGGGCAGGGCGCGCAAGCGTTTTACGGGTGAAAACGGAAATAGTGCAATGGTGATTGTGGAATAGTGAAAAAAGAGTACGTCATGAAGTCTTTTATTGATGATTATGCAATAAAACGTGCTTTTTGTTAGATGGGGTTTTGTTTGTATAGGCCTTAAATGAAAAACCACGCCCTGAGGCGTGGTTCGGTATCAGATAATGTCAATTTCATCGACGGAGGGGTAAATCCAGCTTGGCCGGAACGGCATCGAATCAATGTCATCAAGTTGAGATACGCCGGAGAGGACCAGTATTGTCTCCAGACCCGCCTGGAAACCGGCCAGAATATCGGTGCGCAGGTTGTCGCCGACAATAACGGTTTCTTCAGAATGGGCCTGCATTTTGTTCAGCGCGGCACGAATGATCCACGGGCTAGGTTTCCCGACCACAAACGGCTTACGACCGGAGATTTTCTCGATACCGGCGCAGAGCGCGCCGCAGGCCGGATAAAAACCACGGCCGTGCGTATCCGGGTTGGTGGCGATAAAGCGCGCGCCGCTGGCGACAAAGTATGCAGCTTTATGCATCATCTCCCAGTTAAAGGAGCGCGTTTCGCCAACAATCACAAAGTCCGGGTTAACATCGGTGATGGTAAAGCCCGCTTTGTACAGCTCATGGATCAGCGCGCCTTCACCCACCACGTAGGCTTTTTTCCCTTCCTGACGCTTCAGAAAATCCGCCGTGGCCATCGCCGAGGTATAAAACACGCTGTCCGGGACGTCGACACCCGCCGTGGCAAAGCGGTTTGCCAGATCCTGACCGGTCTGAGAAGGGTAGTTCGTGAGCAGAACCAGTGGCATTCCTTTGTCGATGATGCGGTGAAGAAACTCCGCAGCACCCGGCACGGCAACGTTGTCGTGCATCAGCACGCCGTCGATATCACAAATTACATTCTTAATGGTCATGGACAGTCCGACATCAAAAAAAGAAGGCGTTACTATAAGGTCCGATCAGCTTTCCAGCAAATGCTGCAGCAGAATTCCGTTGAGCATGGCGCGTTTGACCAGCGCGAACGCGCCAATCGCCGAGCGATGGTCAAGCTTTGAACGAACCACCGGGAGATTCTGGCGGAATGCTTTCAGCGCCTGGGTGTTAATACAGCCTTCAATGGCGGGGAGCAGCACCTTTTCCGCTTCCACAATTTCACCGGCAATCACCACTTTTTGTGGGTTAAACAGGTTAATGGCGATGGCAATGGTTTTCCCCAGGTGGCGTCCTACCTGCTCGATCACTTCGCAGGCCAGCGCGTCGCCCTTATTGGCGGCTTTGCAGATGGTGCCTATCTTGCAATCGTCCAGCGTGACGCGGCTTTGGTAACCCTGTTCAAGAAGATGGCGAACGCGCTGCTCGATGGCCGTGTTGGCGGCAATGGTTTCAAGACAACCGAAGTTGCCGCAGTGGCAGCGCTCCCCGAGGGGCTCAACCTGAATGTGGCCAATCTCGCCGACGTTGCCGTTGCGACCAATAAAAATTCGGCCGTTAGAGATAATACCCGCGCCCGTTCCGCGGTGAACGCGCACCAGAATAGAGTCTTCACAGTCCTGGCTCGCACCAAAGTAGTGCTCTGCCAGCGCCAGCGAGCGAATGTCGTGACCCACAAAGCAGGTCACTTTAAAACGCTTTTCCAGCGCGTCGACCAGCCCCCAGTTTTCAACCTGAATGTGCGGCATATAGCGGATCACGCCGCTTTCCGGGTCGACCAGACCGGGCAGAATTACGGAGATGGCGATGAGTTCGCGGATCTTGCGCTGACAGCTTTCAATAAACTGCGCGATGGTATTGAGCAGCGCATGCTCCAGCGTCTCCTGGGTGCGCTCCGGAAGAGGGTAGTGCTCTTCCGCAATGGCTTTACTGCTCAGATCGTACAGCGTGAGCGTGGTGTCATGGCGGCCCAGACGGACGCCAATTGCCTGAAAATTGCGGGTTTCGGTAATAATGGAGATCGCGCGGCGGCCCCCGGTGGAGGCCTGCTGATCGACTTCTTTGATCAGACCGCGCTCAATGAGCTGACGGGTAATTTTTGTCACGCTGGCGGGAGCAAGCTGGCTTTGTTCGGCTATCTGAATTCGCGAGATTGGTCCGTGCTGGTCAATCAGGCGGTACACCGCCGCACTGTTAAGTTGTTTAACGAGATCGACATTACCGATTTGAGCTTGTCCGCCAGGTGTCATACTTTTACTTACTCAGTGACGACCTCGTTACCATTAACGATGGTCTTAATAATTTTATAATCGTGTGTGAATGCCGTCAGGTTTGCAACCATACCTGGTGCAATTCCGCCGAGTTGTTTATCCACGCCCATTGCGCGAGCCGGATAAAGGGTTGCCATACGCAGGACTTCATCAAGCGCAATCCCGCAATGTTCAACCAGGTTACGCACCCCTTCAATCATGGTTAAAGAGGAACCGCTCAGCGTACCGTTTTCATCCACACACAGTCCATTGCGGTAGTATATTGTTTTACCGGCAAAAATGAACTGCTCAATATTTGCACCTGCCGGTGCGGTGGCATCCGTCACCAGACAAAGCTTGTCACCTTTCAGCCGCTTAGCGTTGCGGATGTTGGTGTAATCGACATGCAAGCCGTCAGCAATAATGCCGCAGTAGACGTCTGGCTCATCCAGAATCGCCCCGACCAGACCCGGTTCACGGCCTGTGATATACGGCATGGCGTTGTAAAGGTGCGTTGCGAAGGTAATGCCCGCGCGGAAACCGGCTTTCGCTTCTTTCAGCGTCGCGTTTGAGTGCCCTGCTGAAACGATAATCCCGGCACCAGCCAGTTTGCTGATGACATCCGTCCCCGCTATTTCAGGCGCCAGCGTCACTTTGGTGATCACATCGGCGTTCGCACATATGTAGTCAACCAGCTCCGCATCAGGTTTACGCACGTAATTCGGGTTATGCGTTCCTTTCTTGACCATATTCAGCCATGGCCCTTCAAGGTGCAGACCCAGCGCCTGATTAGGGTGCTTGGCCAGATATTCGCGCATCACGCGGATACCCTGCTTCATGAGGTCATCACTGCTGGTGATAAGCGTTGGCAGATAGCTGGTGCAGCCCGATTTCTCGTTGGCTTTCTGCATGATCTCCAGCGTTTCGACCGTCACCGCATCCGCGGTATCATTGAATTGCACACCGCCGCAGCCGTTGAGCTGAACGTCGATGAAACCGGGGGAGATTACTGCTCCATTGAGTGAGCGCTGTTCAATCTCCGGCGGCAGTTCTGCCAGCGGGCAAACACGTTCAATCAGGCCATCAGCGATAACAATCGCATGGTCATCCAGAATTTCATGGCCGGTATAAATCCGACCGTGGGTTAAAGCGTACATAACGACCCCCGGTTAAAAAAAGCGGCCGCCTCTTGATGAAGAGGCGGTTATTCAATTACAGACCTTTGATGTTCTCAGCTTCTAACTCGTTGAAGTATTTCAGCGTTTTTACCTTCAGCTCCATCGTGGACGGTTCGTCGCAGACGATGACTGATTTAGGATGCAGCTGCAGGCAGCTGATGGTCCACATATGGTTAACGTTGCCTTCTACGGCCGCCTGGAGCGCCTGCGCTTTCACGCCGCCCAGCACCAGAATCATCACTTCTTCGGCATCCAGCAGGGTGCCTACGCCAACGGTCAGGGCGTATTTCGGAACCTGGTTAACATCGCCGTCAAAGAAGCGGGAGTTTGCCACGCGCGTGTCATGGGTCAGCGTTTTAATACGCGTGCGGGAAGCCAGAGATGACGCCGGTTCGTTGAACGCGATATGACCATCGTTGCCCACGCCACCCATGAACAGGTGGATTTTACCGTAAGAACGGATTTTTTCTTCATACTGACGGCATTCTGCGTCAATATCAGGCGCGTTTCCATTCAGCAGGTTAATATTTTCAGCTGGGATATCAACGTGATCAAAGAAATTGCGGTGCATGAAGCTATGGTAGCTTTCCGGATGTTCCTTTGGCAGGCCAACATATTCGTCCATGTTGAACGTCACAACATGCTTAAAGCTAACCTGGCCTGCTTTATGCATCTCAACCAGCGCCTTATAGGCGGTCAGCGGGGTACCGCCGGTTGGAAGGCCAAGAACGAAAGGACGATCGGCGGTCGGTTTGAACGCGTTAATACGATTAACGATATGGCGAGCGGCCCATTTACCGACTTGTTCAGCAGTTGCCAGGGGAATCAGTCTCATTGTTCACCTCAAGAGTTAAAGTAGAAGAGTGGGCGGATGGCTATCGGAACCTGATACGTAAGCGTAACCTGGAAACTTTCAGGCCGGATCAATCCGTCTTGATTTTTTGAATGATAAAATAAGTTTTCGCTGTTAGCCAGTATAAGGGAGGGTGAATAACGATATTTGGTGACAAAAATCACAAAAAGTACGCGTTTAATTTGCGATACGAATTAATTTTTCACACACTCACAATGCCAGTGAAGCATCAACGGTATCTATCGTTCGTGACACAATAAAAAACAGAGCTGAGAACATGCCTTAAACGGGGTCTCATAGGGGGAAGAAAGTGAGTATTCTAGGTTATTTACAAAAGGTTGGTCGCGCACTGATGGTGCCGGTCGCCACGCTGCCTGCCGCAGCCATCCTGATGGGTGTCGGCTACTGGATCGACCCCAACGGCTGGGGTAATACCAGCGCGCTGGCGGCGTTCTTTATCAAGTCAGGTTCCGCCATTATCGACAACATGTCCGTGTTGTTCGCGATTGGTGTGGCTTACGGTATGTCCAAAGACAAAGACGGCGCCGCTGCGCTGACCGGTTTTGTCGGTTTCCTCGTGTTAACCACCCTCTGCTCGCCTGCAGCGGTGGCCATGATCCAAAAAATTCCGGCGGACCAGGTTCCGGCGGCATTCGGTAAGATCAGCAACCAGTTCGTCGGTATCCTTGTGGGTATCATCTCCGCTGAACTGTATAACCGCTTCAGCAGCGTAGAGCTGCCAAAAGCACTCTCCTTCTTTAGCGGACGCCGTCTGGTCCCCATCCTGACCTCGTTTGTGATGATCGTTGTTGCGTTCATCATGATGTACGTCTGGCCGATGATCTTCGACGGTCTGGTGAACTTCGGTGAGCACATCCAGAAGCTGGGTTCTGTCGGTGCGGGCGTGTACGCGTTCTTCAACCGTCTGCTGATCCCGGTCGGTCTGCACCACGCGCTGAACTCCGTATTCTGGTTCGACGTTGCTGGTATTAACGATATCCCTAACTTCCTGGGTGGCGCACAGTCCATCGAAGCAGGTAAAGCGGTTGTCGGTATCACCGGTCGTTACCAGGCGGGCTTCTTCCCGATCATGATGTTTGGTCTGCCGGGTGCTGCGCTGGCTATCTACCACTGCGCGCGTCCAGAGAACAAAGCGAAAGTGCTGGGTATCATGATGGCGGGGGCATTCGCGGCCTTCTTCACCGGTATCACCGAGCCGCTGGAGTTCTCCTTCATGTTCGTGGCGCCGGTGCTGTATGTGATTCACGCCGTGCTGACCGGTATCTCCGTGTTCATCGCTGCCAGCATGCAGTGGATTGCCGGTTTCGGCTTCAGCGCCGGTCTGGTGGATATGGTGCTGTCGTCCCGTAACCCGCTGGCGACCCACTGGTGGATGCTGATCCCGCAAGGTCTGGTGTTCTTCGCGATCTACTACGTGGTGTTCCGTTTCACTATCACCAAATTCAACCTGATGACGCCGGGTCGTGAACTGGCCGTGGCCGGTAGCGAAGCGGATGGTCAGGATATGAACGTGAGCGGTGCTCAGGATCAGGACGTATCTGGTCTGGCGCGTCAGTACATCGCCGCTGTCGGCGGTTCTGACAACCTGACCGGTATCGACGCCTGTATCACTCGCCTGCGTCTGAACGTTAAAGACTCTTCCCTGGTGAACGAAGCGCTGGCCAAACGTCTGGGTGCTTCCGGCGTTATCCGCCTGAACAAAACCAGCGTGCAGATTATCGTTGGCTTCGTGGCAGAGAAAATTGCTAACGCCATGAAAACCACCGGTCCGGTAGCCGCAGCAGAAGCTTCTGCCGCACCTGCCGCCGCGCCAGCGGCTGCAAAACCGCAGGCGGTACCTAACGCCAAAACGGTAGCCGCGCTGGTTTCACCGGTGACCGGTGAAGTCGTTGCGATTGAGCAGGTGCCTGACGAAGCCTTCGCCAGCAAAGCGGTCGGTGACGGTGTGGCGGTGAAACCAACGGAAAAAACCGTTGTGTCTCCGGCGGCCGGTACCATCGTGAAAATCTTCAACACCAACCACGCGTTCTGCCTCGAAACCGAAAATGGCGCGGAGATCGTTGTCCATATGGGTATCGATACCGTTGCGCTGAACGGTCAGGGCTTTACTCGCCTGGTGGAAGAGGGCGCTGAAGTGGTAGCCGGGCAGCCGATTCTGGAAATGGATCTGGACTTCCTGAACGCCAACGCGCGCTCCATGATAAGCCCGGTCGTTTGCAGCAACATCGATGACTTCAGTGGCCTGGTCATTCAGGCGAAAGGTCAGGTTGTTGCGGGGCAAACGCCGCTGTATGAGATTAAAGGCAAGTAATCGCTCCTGAGTAGAGTCATGCCTTAAGCGGCGGGGGATATCCTCCGCCGCTTTTTTTTGCAGCAAACGCCCCCATTATTTTCATCAGATACGTATTTTCCGTAACTAAGGGTTGTCACTACGTCCTGCTTATAAGATCATACGCCGTTATACGTTGTTTACGCTTTGAGGAATCCACGATGAGTGAGGCAGAAGCCCGCCCGAGTAACTTTATTCGTCAGATCATCGATGAAGATCTGGCCAGTGGTAAGCACACCACAATTCATACCCGCTTCCCGCCGGAGCCGAACGGCTACCTGCACATCGGGCATGCAAAATCTATCTGCCTGAACTTTGGCATTGCCCAGGACTACCAGGGCCAGTGCAACCTGCGTTTCGATGACACCAACCCAGTAAAAGAAGACATCGAATACGTTGAGTCCATCAAGAATGACGTGCAATGGCTGGGCTTCAACTGGTCTGGCGATATCTGCTACTCCTCTGACTATTTCGATCAGCTGTATGCCTACGCGGTTGAACTTATCAATAAAGGTCTGGCGTATGTTGACGAACTGTCTGCTGATGAAATCCGTGAATATCGCGGTACGCTGACTGCGCCGGGCAAAAACAGCCCGTTCCGCGATCGCAGCGTGGAAGAGAACCTGGCGCTGTTTGAAAAAATGCGTGCCGGTGGCTTCGAAGAAGGCAAAGCGTGCCTGCGTGCCAAAATCGACATGGCATCTCCGTTCATCGTGATGCGCGATCCGGTGCTGTACCGCATCAAGTTCGCAGAACACCACCAGACCGGTAACAAGTGGTGCATCTACCCGATGTACGACTTCACCCACTGCATCAGCGATGCGCTGGAAGGCATTACGCACTCCCTGTGTACGCTGGAGTTCCAGGACAACCGTCGTCTGTACGACTGGGTGCTGGATAACATCACCATTCCTGTGCATCCGCGCCAGTACGAGTTCTCTCGTCTGAATCTGGAATACACCGTGATGTCCAAGCGTAAGCTGAACCTGCTGGTGACCGACAAGCACGTTGAAGGTTGGGATGACCCGCGTATGCCGACCATCTCCGGTCTGCGTCGTCGTGGTTACACTGCCGCCTCTATTCGTGAGTTCTGCAAACGTATCGGCGTGACCAAGCAGGACAACACCATCGAGATGGCCTCCCTGGAATCCTGCATTCGCGAAGATCTCAACGAAAACGCTCCGCGTGCGATGGCCGTTATCGATCCGGTGAAACTGGTTATCGAAAACTATCCGCAGGGTGAAAGCGAGCTGGTCTCCATGCCTAACCATCCGAACAAACCGGAAATGGGTAGCCGTGACGTACCGTTCAGCGGTGACATCTGGATTGACCGCGCTGACTTCCGCGAAGAAGCCAACAAGCAGTACAAGCGTCTGGTGCTGGGCAAAGAAGTGCGTCTGCGTAACGCCTACGTCATCAAAGCCGAGCGCGTAGAGAAAGATTCGGAAGGGAATATCACCACCATCTTCTGTTCTTACGATGCAGAGACTCTGAGCAAAGATCCTGCTGACGGCCGTAAAGTGAAGGGCGTTATTCACTGGGTGAGCGCTTCCCACGCGCTGCCGGTAGAAATTCGTCTGTACGATCGTCTTTTCAGCGTGCCTAACCCAGGTGCGGCGGAAGATTTCCTGGCGACCATCAACCCGGAATCTTTGGTAATCAAGCAGGGTTATGCGGAGCCTTCTCTGAAAGCCGCTGAAGCGGGCAAAGCGTTCCAGTTTGAACGTGAAGGTTACTTCTGCCTGGACAGCCGTTACAGCACGGCGGAAAAACCGGTATTTAACCGTACCGTCGGCCTGCGTGATACCTGGACGAAGATCGGCGAATAATATTGCTGCTCTGGTCAATGAGAGACAAACGCCGCACTATGCGGCGTTTTTTTATTTAACGATCAGGGTATTAAGCCAGGGACTAAAGAGGCGTCATAAAAATATCAGGTCAATGAGGTGCTACTTATTTTTTAAAAAAAAGTTTGTGTCATTACGAAAATCAAAAAGATGATAAAAAAGGAAAGAGAACCCACGTCTAGCCACTGAAATACCTGATAATTCCCCGCCATTACTCGCCTCTCTGCAAATGTTACAAATCACTACCAATTATGTGCACTTCGTCATAATCCTGACTTTTGTCCGCTAAAAAGCATTGATAATTCGCGTCGCGAAAAATAACCTAAAGACGGTAGTTAATTCGAGGGTATTTAAAACTACCCCTGACCATTTGGTCTTTTTTATTTACGCCGTTTCAGGCGTTTTAATTCGTCAAAGAGGAATAATCTATGCGTACGTTCAGTGGCAAACGTAGTGCGCTGGCGCTGGCTATTGCCGGTGTGACAGCAATGTCGGGCCTGGTGGTGACACCAGAGGCGAAAGCGGCAGGCTTCATCGACGATTCTACCCTCACGGGCGGTATTTATTACTGGCAGCGTGAACGTGACCGTAAAGACGTCACTGAAGATAAATATAAAACCAACCTTTCGCACTCCACCTGGAACGCCAACCTGGACTTCCAGTCAGGTTATGCCGCGGATATGTTCGGTCTGGATATTGCTGCGTTCACCGCGATTGAAATGGCGGAAAACGGCGACAGCGGCCACCCGAACGAAATCGCCTTCTCCTCCAGTAACAAAGCGTATAAAGAAGACTGGTCCGGCGATAAGAGCGGTATCAGCCTTTACAAAGCCGCTGCGAAATTTAAATACGGCCCGGTATGGGCGCGCGGTGGTTATATTCAGCCAACTGGCCAGACCCTGTTAGCGCCGCACTGGAGCTTTATGCCGGGTACCTATCAGGGTGCGGAAGCCGGGGCTAACTTTGACTACGGTGATGCGGGTGCGTTGAGCTTCTCCTATATGTGGACCAACGAGTACAAAGCGCCGTGGCACATTGAGATGGACAAGTTCTATCAAGGCGATCGTAAAACCAAAGTGGATTATCTCCACTCTTTGGGTTTGAAATACGATTTTAAAAATGACCTTGTCCTGGAAGCAGCGTTTGGTCAGGCTGAAGGCTATATGGATCAGTACTTTGCTAAAGCATCGTATAAATTCGATATCGCTGGCAGCCCACTCTCTACCAGCTATCAGTTCTATGGCGCACGTGATAAAGCCGATGCGCAAAATAACTTAAAGACTAATGATGAGGTCGCGCTGGCTAATGATTTGTATGACGGCACGGCCTGGCTTCAGGCTTTAACCTTTGGCTACAAAATAGGTCAGGTGGATCTTCGTCTGGAAGGTACCTGGGTTAAAGCAGACGGTAATCAGGGCTTCTTCCTGCAGCGCATGACGCCAACCTACGCTTCATCAAACGGACGTTTAGATATTTGGTGGGATAACCGTTCTGACTTCAACGCCAATGGTGAAAAGGCGGTCTTCTTCGGCGCGATGTACGACCTCAAAAACTGGAACCTTGCAGGATGGTCCGTTGGGGCTTCCTACGCTTACGGTTGGGATGCAAAGCCAAGCAGTGCACCGATCTACGATCAGAGCCAGCGCCTGAAAGAATCTGCTTACAGTCTGGATGCTGCATATGTGCTGCAGGATGGCCGAGCGAAGGGCACGATGTTCAAGCTGCACTTCACTCAGTATGACAATCATTCCGATCTGCCTAGCTATGGCGGTGGCTACAACAACATCTTCCAGGATGAACGTGACGTGAAATTCATGGTTATCGCCCCATTCACCATCTTCTGATGAACCCACTGGCGGGTTAACACCCGCCGGTATGGAGACTGCACATGATGAAAAAAATCGTAATCGTCGCGCTGCTGGCATCAGGGCTGGTGGCGTGTGCTCAGACGCAGGCGCCTAAAGAGGACACCCGTCTGAAGGAGGCGTATAGCGCCTGCATTAATACTGCGGAAGGATCGCCGGAGAAGATTGAAGCCTGTCAGAGCGTGCTGAACGTGCTGAAGAAAGAGAAAGCGCACGAGCAGTTCGCGACGCAGGAGAACGTCCGCGTGATGGATTACCAGGCCTGCATTCAGGCGCGTAAAACCGGTAACGATCAGGAAGTGGCGAAGCGTTGCGATAAGATCTGGAACGAGATACGCAATAACAATAAATAAGTGCTTTACGCCCGGTGGCGCTGCGCTTACCGGACCTACAAAGGTGTCATAGCCCGTAGGCCCGGTAAGCGCAGCGCCACCGGGCTTTTTACAGGCAAAAAAAAAGCCAACCTTGCGGCTGGCTCTGAGTATAAGCACTCGCTTATTTCGCGTCGTGCGCGTGGTCGTCTTCGCGGCAGTCGCCTTCAGCGCAGTGACCGTAAAGGTACAGGCTGTGGTTCGTCAGGCGGATGCCATGACGCGCCGCGATTTCACGCTGGCGTGATTCAATGGAATCATCGCTGAATTCAATGACCTTGCCGCAATCGAGGCAGATCAGGTGATCGTGGTGCTGCTGCTGGGTCAGTTCGAAAACAGATTTACCGCCTTCGAAATTATGACGGGTAACAATGCCCGCGTCATCAAACTGGTTCAGCACGCGATAGACGGTAGCCAGCCCAATCTCTTCACCCATGTCGATAAGACGTTTATAGAGGTCTTCCGCACTGACATGGTGATTGTCTGGACCCTGAAGCACTTCAAGGATTTTTAACCGAGGAAGCGTAACTTTCAGGCCAGCCTTCTTTAATGCGGTATTGTTGTCAGTCATGCGGAATCTGTCCTGTTGCTAAACGATTCACTTCTGTAGGAAGTGACAGAAAATGCACCTGGGATAATGCGTCTCATTATAGAACTGCCATGGCTAAATGAAAACTGCAAGTCTCAGGCAAAATATGCTTATAAAAATGGGGTATCACCAACAAACTTGCTCAATGGAAAACCACATTTTATCAGGGAGACATTGTACAGGTCTGGGCGAAAAAGTTAAAAGATTGTAGCGATTAATTTAATCGGTTTGACCTGGAGCACGGGCGCAGCCGTCGCTGCGCCGCGATAAAAATCAGGCGTTCAGAATATCGTCCAGGTGCAGTTCTTCGCGAATCTGCTTCACCCATTTCTCAACGCGCTCTGCCGTCAGCTCTGGCTGACGGTCTTCGTCAATGGCCAGACCCACGAAGTGATCGTCATCGGCCAGGCCTTTAGACGCTTCAAAGTGGTAACCGGCAGTCGGCCAGTGGCCTACGATAACCGCGCCATTCGGCTCAATGATATCGCGGATGGTACCCAGCGCGTCACAGAAGTATTCGGCGTAGTCTTCCTGATCGCCACAGCCAAACAGGGCCACCAGCTTACCGTTGAAGTCCACTTCTTCCAGCGTCGGGAAGAAATCATCCCAGTCGCACTGGGCTTCACCGTAGTACCAGGTTGGGATACCCAGCAGCAGAATGTCATAGCCTTCCAGATCTTCTTTGCTGCTCTTGGCGATGTCATGCACATCAGCAACGTCTTTACCGAGCTGTTTTTGAATGTTTTTTGCGATATTTTCGGTATTGCCGGTATCACTGCCAAAGAAAATGCCGATGATTGCCATGAGTAAAATAACCTCTTGAAACTTAATAGTATGGTGGCGCAATTTGGCCACGGATAAGGGCAATAATAGCAGAACTGGCAACCCTGCGGAAACAGCTATCGCGCAGGACTGCACTCTGTGCTACATGAAAAGGGCGATAAAGGGGATTTTCAGACTTATGCCTGGCTGCGTAACGTCTCAAGCTGGGCGATCAACATCTCTTCAATGAGCTCGCTGCGGCTGATATTTCGCGCGTCAGCCAGCTCGTTCAGCGCATCGACGGCGTCGGCGTTAAGCTTCAGTTCGACACGCTTAAGCCCACGATTTTTATCGCGTTTAAGCTGGTTGCGTTTATTGATACGCAGCTGTTCATCGCGCGAAAGCGGATTCGTCTTGGGTCGTCCCGGGCGACGCTCATTCGCGAACAGATCTAGTGTCGTACGGTCCGTTTGTTCTTTGGCCATGATTCTGAGACTTCGGGGGAAACACGCCGCCCTGCTAATGCCCGGGCGATAAGCGCGCCATCATACATCACCAAAAACGGCACGCCAACGACTGGAAGCCCGCAGCCTTCCAGTCGCTTTCTTTTTAATCAATTTGCAGTATCAGCGAGATAGCGTCGAATGGCGCGCAGCACAGCATCCGGTTTTTCCGCATGCACCCAGTGCCCGGCACCGGCAATCACGTGGGCGCGAGCCTGCGGGAATTGGGCCAGCAGCGTGTCGCGGAACGCGTCGGTAACGTAAGGAGAGTTTCCGCCGCGAATAAAAAGGGTAGGGTGTGGCCAGGCCGGGACGGTTTCCCAGCCCACGATGTTGTTGTACTGGTCCCAGAGCACCGGCACGTTAAAACGCCATTGCCCGTCAACAAACGACTTCAGCAGGAACTGCACGACGCCTTCTTCATCAAGATGTTCACGCATGACGGCAGCCGCCTGTTGGCGTGTCGCGACACCTGCTTCTGTGACCGCGTTAATGGCGGCAAAAATCTCGTCATGACGGCGGACGTCGTAATCCACGGGCGCGACGTCAATCACCACCAGGCCGCTAATACGCTCCGGGGCCAGTGCCGTCAGGGCCATCACCGCTTTGCCACCCATTGAATGCCCGATCAGCGTTACCTTTTGCAGGCTATGTGCATCCAGCGTGTCCAGCAGATCCTGCGCCATCGCCGCGTAGGTCATCTCGTCGGAACGCCCCGAAAGACCGTGATTGCGCATATCGACCTGTAAAATATCGTGGTCGGTAACCAGATCGCGCGCCAGCACGCCCAGGTTATCCAGGCTGCCAAAAAGCCCGTGAACCAGTACGATGGGAGAATTATTGTTCGGCGATTGTGCAGTTTGCGCTCGGGCATTCAATTTCATGGCAAAGTTCTTTTTTTACGTATGTCAGGTTAGGGTATCATGTTGACCATTCTGCCGCCCGGCTGCAAGGTTCCAGTTTAATCTGACTTTTGCCGCCAACCTGGTTTGACGCTATCCGCTGTTGGGATTTGACCTTATAATCCCAATGACTTGTATTCAGATAAGATATCGCACTGGATTAAGATGAAAACAATCGAAGTTGATGACGAACTCTATCAGTATATTGCCAGCCAGACGCGGCATATCGGGGAGAGCGCGTCCGACATTTTACGGCGCATGCTTAAAATTTCCGCCGCTTCACAGCCTGCTACCCCAGTCACCAAAGATGTCGTGTCTCAGCCGAGCGTTGTTGCGCAAGCAAAACCTGCCGTGACGCCGGCAAAAGATAAAGTGCGCGCGATGCGCGAGCTGCTGCTCTCCGATGAATACGCGGAGCAGAAAAAGGCGGTTAACCGCTTTATGCTGGTGCTGTCTACACTTTATTCACTGGATAACAAAGCGTTTGCTGAAGCGACCGAGTCGCTTCACGGCCGTACTCGCGTCTATTTCGCGGGCGACGAGCAGACGCTGCTGCAAAATGGCAATCAAACCAAACCCAAACATGTTCCTGGCACCCCATACTGGGTGATCACCAATACCAATACGGGCCGCAAGTGCAGCATGATTGAACACATCATGCAGTCCATGCAGTTCCCGGCGGAATTGATTGAAAAGGTTTGCGGTACAATTTAACCCTTGCATCAGAAGGACCCGGTAATGGCAAATCACAGCCGTGCAGGCCAACCTGCACAACAAAGCGATTTGATTAACGTCGCTCAGCTGACCGCGCAGTATTACGTGCTGAAACCGGTCGTGGGCAACGCAGAACACGCAGTGAAGTTTGGTACATCCGGTCACCGCGGCAGCGCGGCGCGCCACAGCTTTAACGAACCGCACATTCTGGCCATTGCTCAGGCCATCGCGGAAGAGCGCGCTAAAAACGGCGTTACCGGTCCGTGCTACGTGGGGAAAGATACCCATGCCCTGTCTGAACCGGCGTTCATCTCTGTGGTGGAAGTGCTGGCGGCAAACGGCGTCGACGTGATTGTTCAGGAGAATAACGGCTTCACCCCAACGCCTGCGGTCTCTAACGCCATCCTGGTGCACAACAAAAAAGGTGGCGCGCTGGCTGACGGTATCGTTATCACGCCATCCCACAACCCGCCGGAAGACGGTGGTATCAAATACAACCCGCCTAACGGTGGCCCGGCCGACACTAACGTCACCAAAGTGGTGGAAGATCGTGCGAACGCCTTGCTGGCTGACGGTCTGAAAGGCGTGAAGCGCATCTCTCTGGATGCTGCCATGGCGTCCGGTCACGTGAAAGAGCAGGATCTGGTTCAGCCGTTCGTGGAAGGGCTGGCGGATATCGTTGATATGGCGGCCATCCAGAAAGCCGGCCTGAAGCTGGGCGTGGATCCGCTGGGCGGCTCCGGTATCGAATACTGGAAACGTATCGCCGAGCATTACAAGCTGGATCTGACCATCGTGAACGATCACGTCGATCAGACCTTCCGCTTTATGCACCTGGACAAAGACGGCGCGATCCGTATGGACTGCTCCTCCGAGTGCGCGATGGCGGGCCTGCTGGCGCTGCGTGATAAATTCGATCTGGCGTTTGCTAACGACCCGGATTATGACCGTCACGGTATCGTCACCCCTGCCGGGCTGATGAACCCGAACCACTATCTGGCCGTCGCGATTAACTACCTGTTCCAGCACCGTCCGCAGTGGGGCAAAGAGGTAGCTGTCGGTAAAACGCTGGTGTCCTCCGCGATGATCGACCGCGTGGTCGAGGCGCTGGGCCGCAAGCTGGTGGAAGTGCCGGTGGGCTTCAAATGGTTCGTTGACGGTCTGCACGACGGCAGCTTCGGTTTTGGTGGTGAAGAGAGCGCGGGGGCATCTTTCCTGCGTTTCGACGGCACGCCATGGTCAACCGATAAAGACGGCATCATCATGTGCCTGCTGGCGGCGGAAATCACCGCGGTCACCGGTAAGAACCCGCAGGAACATTACAATGACCTGGCGGCACGCTTTGGTGCACCAAGCTATAACCGTATTCAGGCTAGCGCGACGTCAGCTCAGAAAGCAGCCCTGTCCAAACTCTCTCCAGAGATGGTCAGCGCAAGCACCCTGGCGGGCGATCCGATCACTGCCCGTCTGACGGCGGCGCCGGGCAACGGTGCGTCTATCGGTGGTCTGAAAGTGATGACCGAGAACGGCTGGTTCGCCGCGCGTCCGTCCGGTACGGAAGACGCGTATAAAATCTATTGCGAAAGCTTCCTCGGCGCTGAGCACCGTCAGCAGATTGAGAAAGAAGCTGTAGAGATTGTCAGCGAAGTGCTGAAAAACGCATAAGTGCGGTTTGGTGCGGGCTGGTGCCCTCACCCCGGCCCTCTCCCACAGGGAGAGGGAGAAAACATTAAAAACGGCAACCTTTGGGTTGCCGTTTTGCATTGACCTCGTAGGCCCGGTAAGCGCTAGCGCCACCGGGCTTTTTTTTAACTATGCTTGTTCTTCAATTCAAACCGCGGTGACACCAGACCGTACAGCGTCCAGCCCATAAAGGTCACCATCGCGCCATACAGCATCGCTTCCTGGCCGGACGAATAGAGCGCATAGAAGCTGTAGATTGCCCCAATCAGCGCCACGATATTGGCCGCACGCGCTTTGCGTGGATCCACCTTCGCCACCTTCTGGATGATCACCAGCGCCGCCATCGACAGAATATACGGAATGATATTTGTCACCACCGCCAGGTTCACCAGCACGTTGAACTGGCTGTTCAGCGACGGGCTAATGGTCATCAGCGACAATCCACTCTGGAAGATGACAATCGCCAGCATCCCCTGCACCGGCGCATCCGCTTTGGTCACGCGGGAGAAGATTTTTGGGAAGTAACCTTCATCAGCCGAGGATTTAAACACCTGTGCGATGGTGAACTGCCAGCCGAGGAGTGAACCGCAGCAGGACATGACCATCAGACCCATGATCACTTTCCCGACTTCCGGGGTGAACATCTGCGCGAAGGCCAGCCCGAACGGCGCCGTGGAGTTAGCCAGATCCATATTCGGTACGATGCCCGCAATCACGTTAGTCGAGACGATATAGATCACCGCCGCGCCCAGCGTGCCGCCGAGGACCGCAATCGGCACGTTCTTTTCCGGATTCTCTACCACTTCCGCGTTCGCACAGGCGGATTCCAGACCCAGGAAGGCCCACAGCGTCATGGCGATGGATGACCCAACAGCGGTAAAGAACGGCACATGGTGCGGGTTCCAGGAGTTGGCGTAGAGCGTCGGGCTGAACCAGAACCAGCCGATGATGCACAGGCCGACAACCGGAATAATCACGCCCCAGACGGTGATGCTGGAGAGCTGCCCGGTGATACGCGCGCCGCCAAAGTTAGCCACGGTGCAGATCCACAGCACCCCGATGGTCGCCAGCCCAATTTGTACCGGGCTGAGCGTCGCGCCAAACAGCTCCGTACCGTAACCCACCGCGGAGATGGCAATCGCCACGTTGGCGATCAGCAGCGACACGCCGTAGGTATAGTTGGCCATAAAGTTGCCCGACTTGCCAAAGGCATACTCGGCATAGCCACCCATGCCGCCTGACTTACGGCTGAACATCCCGCACTTGGCGAACGCCCACGCCAGCGCCATTGAACCGACTGCCGTTACCAGCCAGGAGATGATAGAGATGGTACCCACCTCTGCCAGTTTGGTGGGCAGCATGATAATCCCGGAGCCCATCATGTTTACCATGGTGAGGATGGTCAGCTGCACCACGCCCATCTTATTGGACTTACTCATAATTTTTCTCCTTTCAGCAGCGCGGGCTGAGCGGCGGGTTGTTTGATGACGTTGCAGCGAACCTGTTTGCGCCCCTCACACTCTTCGACGTACACACCCTGCAGCTCCGGCGCGAAGCCCGGCAGAAGGTTGATGCCTTCTTCCAGCGCGGCAAAGTAGCGCAGCACGGAACCGCCCCAGACTTCCCCTGGGACCACGCACAGCACCCCCGGTGGATAAGGAAGGGCGCCTTCGGCGGCGATGCGGCCTTCCGCGTCGCGCAGGGAGACCAGCTCAACTTCACCGCGCAGATAGGCGTAGTTCGCGTCCTGCGGGTTCATCATCACGCGTGGGAAGTGTGACTTGCGGAACATCTCTTTCTGCAGCTGCTTCACGTTGTGGCGGGCGTACAGGTCATGCATTTCCTGGCAGATCTGGCGCAGGGTGTAATCCGCGTAACGTTCCGGATGCTGTTTGTAGAGAGAAGGCAGGACCTCTTTCAGCGGAACATCGCTCTCGAGCAGTTTTTCGAAGCGCACCAGCTGCGCCACCAGCTGTTGCAGTTTGCCCATATCTTCCGCAGGCGTGAGCAGGAACAGGATCGAGTTGAGGTCGCATTTCTCCGGCACGATGCCGTTTTCACGCAGGAAGTTGGCAAGGATAGTGGCGGGCACGCCGAAGTCCTCATACTCCCCGGTGCGGGCGTTAATGCCCGGCGTGGTCAGCAGGAGTTTGCACGGGTCGATAAAATACTGATGCTCAGCGTAGCCTTCAAAAGCGTGCCAGTTTTCACCCGGTACGAAGTGGAAGAAGCGCAGATCGGTCGCAATCTCCGCGGTGTCCCAGCTTTCCCACGGGCGGCCATCCACCGTCTCCGGCACGAAGGGGCGCAGATACCGGCAGTTCTCCAGAATTAGCTTGCGCGCTTCGATACCGTTCACCACGCAGTCCATCCACATGTTGCGGCCGCTCTGGCCCTCATGCATACGGGCGTTAATGTCCAGCGCAGCGAACAGCGGATAAAACGGGCTGGTGGAGGCGTGCATCATAAATGCATTGTTCAGCCGCTTGTGCGGGACATAGCGCTGTTGCCCTTTGATATGGCTGTCTTTCTTATGGATTTGCGAGGTCTGCGAGAAGCCGGCCTGCTGTTTATGCACGGACTGGGTGACCAGGATCCCCGGATCGTTTTCGTTCAGCTCCAGCAGCAGCGGAGAGCAGTCGGCCATCATCGGAATAAACTGCTCGTAACCCACCCAGGCCGAGTCAAACAGGATGTAATCACACAGGTGCCCAAT
Organism: Enterobacter asburiae; assembly: GCF_024599655.1. Taxonomy (NCBI): domain Bacteria; kingdom Pseudomonadati; phylum Pseudomonadota; class Gammaproteobacteria; order Enterobacterales; family Enterobacteriaceae; genus Enterobacter; species Enterobacter asburiae. The sequence continues at coordinate 3,567,615 of NZ_CP102247.1, read as the reverse complement.
CTTATCCACCACCTGACGGGCGTTATAGATGGTGCCATCGTAGGTACCCAACTGGATCACCGCCAGACGGAACGGACGCGCATCGCGTGTACGGCCCGGTGCCACCTCTGCCACCAGCTCGCGCAGATAACTTTCTTCAAAGCAGTGGGCGTCAATGCCGCCAATAAAGCCGTACGGGTTGCGCGCGGTCTCCAGATAGACCGGCGTTGCGCCAGCCTGGAGGAGGGCACCGTGATGGTTAGATTTGTGGTTGTTACGGTCGAACAGCACCAGGTCGCCCGGGGTGAGCAGGGCGTTAAGCACCACTTTGTTGGATGACGAGGTGCCATTCAGCACGAAGTAGGTCTTATCGGCATTAAAGACTTTTGCCGCATGCTGCTGGGCGATGCACGGCGCGCCTTCGTGGATCAGCAGATCCCCCATCGCCACGTCGGCGTTGCACAGATCGGAGCGGAAAAGCGTCTCACCAAAGAAATCGACAAACTGATTACCGGCAGGATGGCGGCGGAAGAACTGGCCACCCTGATGCCCCGGGCAGTCAAACGCGCTGTTGCCCTGTTTTACATAGTCGACAAGCGCGCGGAAAAACGGCGGGCGCAGCTGGGTTTCATACTTCTGGGCTGCCGCTTCCAGCTGGCGTCCATAAAAGTCGTTGCTGGTGTCTGAATACTCAAATACGCCATGAATGCGCGATAAATAGTCTGCCGGGATGAACTCTTCTTTGTGCGTCGCGACAAATACAGGAATGCCAAAACCGGTGGCTTCTATTTCGTCCAGGATACCGCTGGCAATATCCGTGACCGCCAGAACAATGGCGGCAACATCAATATAATCAGAAGCGCGGACATCTACCAGCTCACGCTGGGTAGTAAAACAATCCGGACATGCACGGCTGGCTGCGATTTTTAAACTTTTCATCTTTCTCTCTTTATTTTAGGTAATAAGCGTCCCTCGATTTCTTGCAAGTAAGAAATCGATAATTTACCGGAAAAAAAGCAAAGGGTGGCCGCTGATTAAAATCAGTGAATTGCTTTTTTGATGATTGAAATTCAGTCCGCCCGGTGCGGATGAGTCTGAATCAAGATGAATGAGCGCACGAGTTCACAGGCAATGGCCTGTAAAATAAGGTGTTTCAGGATAACCTGTAAGCGAGTGCGCCAGAAGTCGAAGGACTACCGGGCATTAAAGAGATGAAAGTCAAAGCAGTTTCGGTGGGCAAACATCATGATATGTGTTGTCCGCCTTATATGGGGCATTAAGCGATTGTTGTTTTCCATGTTTCATTTTCCTTTCAGTAATTGAAAGCATGGTCATTTTATCCAGTAAAAGGCGATTAACCGTGAGATAGATCACCGTTAACCGATCAAATCAGAAATAAATATTCGTTTCAAATGAATATGGCAGATCAAAATTCTGATTTGTTGATGATGCGTTAATGGGTTGTGTTATTAATGTTTTAAATGAGCGTAAATAACCCGTAAAAATAACGCACTGGTTATTTGTGAAATATTTTCCGAGGGATTTGGTTTTTATTTAAAAATAAAGTGAATAGTTATTCAAAGCATAAACCGATAACCGATACCGGTTTCAGTTAATAAATGGCGAGGGCGAGCGGGGTCGACTTCGAGTTTCTGACGAAGGTGTCCCATATATATGCGTAAATAATGACTATGTTCTACAGCGTTGGGTCCCCACACCTGACTTAATAGCTGGCGTTGGGTGAGAACCTTGCCGTGGTTGTTGAGCAGTACGGCGAGCAGGCGAAATTCTATTGGCGTGAGGTGAATTTCCTCATCGCCGCGCACAATGCGTCGCGCGGCCAGGTCAACCCGGATATCCCCAAACGTGTAGGTTGGGTCAGCGGGCGTGGTGGCGCTATGGCGACGCAGCGCCACGCGAAGGCGAGCCTGCAGTTCGCCGATACCAAAAGGTTTAATCAGATAGTCATCCGCACCGGCATCCAGCGCCGCGATTTTATCCGTCTCTTCCGTACGGGCGGAGAGCACGAGGATCGGCATCTGGCTCCACTGACGCACTTCCCGGATAAAGTCGATGCCGTCACCGTCCGGTAGACCAAGATCGAGGATCACCAGGTCCGGCTTGCGGGTGGCGGCTTCAATTAAACCCCGCTGAAGCGTACCCGCATCATGAACGCGCAGACCGTCTCCTTCCAGCGCAGCGCGCAGAAAACGGCTAATGGCGATCTCATCTTCAACAATCAGAACGTTGATCACAAATCCTCTGGTAATTCATTAAGTTCTGGCGGGGTTTCCAGAGGAAGTGTAACACAAAACCGCGCGCCGCCTTCCGGACGATTCTCTGCGGAGATGGACCCGCCGTGGACGTCAATGATCGCCTGACAAATGGCCAGCCCCAGCCCGACGCCCGGAATGGCCGACTCCTTATTGCCGCGCGCGAATTTTTCGAAAATAGCCAACTCCTGCCCGGCAGGAATGCCCGGTCCGGTATCCCAGACGTCAAGACGAAGCGTGCCATCGTCCACCGTCGCATCCACCCCTATTTGCGCGCTGGCGCCCGCATATTTGCCGGCATTTTCCAGCAGGTTAATCAGCACCCGCTCAAACAGCGGACCATCGACATGAATTAACGTCAGGGGCTCGGGCATGTTCAGCGCGATATGTCGCCCGCCAAGACCGGGTTCGAGCATTTTCAGGGCGCTGCCCACCACCTCTTCAAGCGTGAGCCACTCTTTTTTGAGGTTAAAACCGCCTGACTGGATACGCGCCATATCGAGCAGGTTATTCACCAGGCGCGTGGTATTCAGCACATGCTGGCGGATCTCGCTGGCCTGAAGGGCGTGTTTAGAGCCTTCCGCCGCCAGGTCCAGCGTCAGGATTTCTGACTGACCAAACAGGACGGTGAGCGGGGTTCGCAGATCGTGTGAGAGCGCCGCCAGCAGCGAGTTACGAATGCTTTCACGCTCGCTCGCCAGCCGGGCCTGCTCTTCGCTGGCGGTGAGGGCCAGCCGCTCCAGCGCGCTGGCAACCAGCAGCGTAAAGGTCTCCAGCAGCCGCTGCTGTTCGGGGATCATCAGCTGGCGCAGGTTGGAGGGCTCAACAATCACCAGCCCCTGATTTTTATCGGCGCTGCGCAGCGGCAGAATTTGATAGGGCACGCCGGGCAGGGTGTCGGTCCCTGCGCCCGCAGGCAGCCCTTTATCAAAGCTCCAGCGCGCGATAGCTTCGTCCCAGGGCGTCATGCCTGAGGCCGATGTCAGCGGGCGCAGCTTGCCGTGTTCGTCCGGGAGTAAAATCAGGTTGCTGGCATGAAACGTCGAGCGAATAAACTGCTCGCTGGTCTGCACAATATCCAGCGGCGTGCGGCCCACCGCCAGCGATTTCGACATCTCATAGAGATGGCGCGTGCGCTGTTCGCGATAGCGGGCGATACGCGCCTGATAGCGCACGCCCGCCGTCAGATTCCCGATCACCAGCCCGACGGTGAGCATCACCGCGAAGGTGAGGATGTACTGCACGTCCGACACCGCGAGCGTCCCGCGGGGGGCAATAAAGAACAGATCGAAGCTGATGACGTTGATGACCGTTGCCAGTACCGACGGCCAGCGCCCGTAAAAGAGTGCCACCACCACCACGCCGAGCAGGTAGATCATCACCAGGTTGGCGGCGTCGAAGGCGAACAGCCACTGGCTGGCAATCATGGTAATCAGGGCGCAGAGCACGACGGCGACAAGGCAGCCGCGGAGCTGAATGCGCCATTTATCGCTAAAGGTGCGGCTGTCCGGCGCGCGATTGGGTAGCTGCGTGGGCTTATCATCCAGCGCTACGATCACCAGGTCCAGATCCGGGGCGCGGCGGGCCAGCTTGTCGGCAAAGGATTCGCGGCTAAACCAGCGGCGATGCTGGCGACGGCCAATCACGATTTTCCCCAGGTTGTGCTCACGGGCGTAGCGCAGAATGGCTTTATCTTCCTGAGGATCGGATAGGGTGGAGGTTTCGGCACCCAGCTCCTGCGCCAGGCGAAGCGAGCTCAGGATAGCGCGACGCTGGTTTTCGGGCAGAGCGTGCAGCTGCGGCGTTTCGACATACACCGCATGCCAGACGCTGCCAAATTTGGCCGCCAGGCGAGCGGCGGTGCGGACAAGCTTTTCATTGCCGCTGCCGTGGCCGACGCACAGCAGGATGGCATCCCGCGTATGCCAGACGCGTTCCTGGCCCTGCAGGTCACGCCAGGCGCGCATCTGATCGTCGACGCGATCGGCAGTACGACGCAGGGCCAGCTCGCGCAGGGCAATCAGGTTACCTTTACGGAAGAAATGTTCGATGGCGCGCTCGGCCTGACCGGCAATATAAACCTTGCCTTCGTGCAGGCGCTGGCGCAAATCGTCAGGGGGCAGGTCAACCAGCACCACTTCATCGGCGGAATCAAAAAAGGGATCGGGCACCGTCTCGCGCACCTGAATGCCGGTGACGCCGCTCACCACGTCGTTCAGGCTTTCGAGATGCTGAACGTTAACCGTCGTGAAAACGTCGATGCCGGCTTCAAGCAGCTCTTCAACATCCTGCCAGCGCTTTGGGTGGCGTGAGCCTGGCGCATTGCTGTGCGCCAGCTCGTCCATCAGGATAAGGGCGGGACGGCGGGCGAGGGCGGCATCAAGATCGAATTCGGTAACTAACCGACCGCGGTGGCTGATGCGGCGGGGCGGCTGGGTAGCCAGCCCCTTCAGCAGCGATGCCGTCTCTTTACGTCCGTGGGTTTCTACCACGCCAATCAAAATATCGAGCCCCTGCGCCCGAAGCCGCTGGGCTTCCGTCAGCATGGCGAAGGTTTTCCCGACGCCTGCGCAAGCGCCAAAGAAAATTTTCAGTTTGCCGCGATGGGCTTCAGCCGTCTGTTCAAGCAGCCTGTCCGGATCCGGGCGCATGGGCTCGTCGGTCATTTAGTTTTTCCTTAGCGCGTCCAGCGCCAGATTCAGCTCAACAATATTCACCACGGGCATGCCGATAAAGCTGACCAGCGGTTTTTGCGTGTGCTCGGCAACCAGCTGGCTAACCTGTTCGACGGTCAGCTGACGGGCCGTGGCGACGCGCGGGATTTGCCAGGCCGCTGCTGCCGGCGTCAGGCTGTAGTCCAGCCCGCTGGCAGAGGCGGTGACCAGCTCTACGGGAACGTCACGGCTGGCCTGCGGATTGGCGGCGCGCAGGGCTGCCACGCGCTCAGCAACGGCTTTGTCCAGCTCAGGGTTGCTGCCCGCCAGGTTGCTGCCGCCGGATGCCATCGGATTATACGGGCTTTCGGCAGTGGCGGAAGGGCGTCCCTGGAAGTAACGGGCATCCGTAAAGTTCTGACCAATCAGGCGAGAACCGCGGTTTTCACCGCTTTGCATAATCAGCGAGCCGTTGGCCCGATCCTTAAACCACCACTGGCCCAGCGCGGTGGTCACCAGCGGGTACAGCCCGCCGGTAATAAGAGACAGCAGAATAAACAGAAGTATAGCGGGGCGTAACATCGTCATTTGAATCACCTTTTAAACCAGGCCGAACAGCGTCAACAGCAGGTCGATAACCTTGATACCGATGAAGGGCACCACCAGCCCGCCCAGGCCGTAAATCCACAGGTTGCGGCGCAGCATGGCGGCGGCCGTGAGCGGCTTATAGCTCACGCCTTTCAGCGCCAGCGGGATCAGGAAGACAATAATCAGGGCGTTAAAGATCACCGCACTCAGAATGGCCGAGGACGGGGAGTGCAGGTGCATCACGTTCAGGGCGTTTAATTGCGGATAGGTCGCAGCAAACGCCGCCGGAATGATGGCGAAATATTTCGCCACATCGTTGGCGATACTGAACGTGGTCAGCGACCCGCGCGTCATCAGCATCTGCTTGCCGATGTGCACCACTTCAATCAGCTTGGTCGGGTTAGAGTCGAGGTCGACCATGTTGCCCGCCTCTTTTGCCGCCTGGGTACCGGAGTTCATTGCCACCGCCACGTCGGCCTGCGCCAGGGCAGGGGCATCGTTGGTACCGTCGCCCGTCATCGCCACCAGACGGCCTTCCGCCTGATACTGACGAATCAGCGCCAGTTTCGCTTCCGGTGTGGCTTCAGAAAGAAAATCATCCACGCCCGCTTCGGCGGCAATCGCCGCGGCGGTAAGACGGTTATCCCCGGTGATCATCACCGTTTTGATCCCCATTTTACGCAGTTGGGCAAAGCGCTCCTTGATGCCGCCTTTGACGATATCCTTCAGGGCAATCACCCCGAGCACATGTGCCCCTTCGGCCACCACCAGTGGCGTCGCCCCCTGACGGGCCACGCTTTCGACCAGACTGTCCACTTCCGGTGGGAAGTGGCCGTTGTTAGCCTCAATGTGGCGACGGATGGCGTCAACAGAGCCTTTACGGATCATGCGATCCTGAATGTTAATGCCGCTCATGCGGGTTTGCGCCGTGAAGGGCACGAAAGTGGCGTGCAGGCTCTGAACGTCGCGCTGGCGCAGGTTAAAGCGCTGCTTGGCAAGGATCACGATACTGCGTCCTTCCGGGGTTTCATCGGCAAGCGAAGAGAGCTGCGCGGCATCTGCCAGCGTTTTTTCATCCACGCCCGGGGCGGGTAAGAAATCTGACGCCTGGCGGTTACCGAGGGTAATGGTCCCGGTTTTATCCAGCAGTAAGACATCCACGTCACCGGCGGCTTCCACCGCACGTCCGCTGGTGGCGATGACGTTGGCACCGAGCATACGGCTCATGCCGGCTACGCCGATGGCAGACAGCAGGCCACCAATGGTGGTGGGGATCAGGCAGACCAGCAGCGCCACCAGCACCGTGATGGTGACCGCGGTGCCGCCGTAGGCGGAGAACGGCCACAGCGTCGCGGTTGCCAGCAGGAAGACGATGGTCAGGGCCACCAGCAGGATGGTCAGGGCAATCTCGTTCGGCGTTTTACGACGCTGGGCGCCTTCCACCATGGCGATCATCCGGTCGAGGAAGGTTTCCCCCGGGTTAACGCTACACTGGATCACCAGCCAGTCGGAGAGAATGCGCGTCCCGCCCGTCACGGAGGCGAAATCGCCGCCGGATTCACGGATAACCGGCGCGGATTCCCCGGTAATGGCGCTTTCATCCACCGAGGCGCCCCCTTCGATAACTTCTCCGTCGCAAGGGATAATGTCACCGGCCTCTACCAGCACCACATCGCCTTTACGCAGTTCATCCGCCGGAACGTGGTCCATCTGCGCGCCGTATTTCGGCTCACGCAGCTTGCGCGCGAAGGCGGTTTTTTTCACCCCTTTCAGGCTGTTGGCCTGGGCTTTACTCCGGCCTTCCGCCAGCGCTTCCGCAAAGTTGGCGAACAGCACGGTAAACCACAGCCACAGGCTGATGGCACCGGTAAACATCGCATTCCCCGGCATGTGGCCCGTTCCCATGGCAATCGCCAGGGCGGTGGTCAGCACGCTTCCCGCCCAGACAATAAACATCACCGGGTTGTGCCACTGCACGCGCGGGCTCAGCTTTTTCACCGCATCCATGAGCGCCTGGCGAACTAATGACGGTTCGAACAGGGCCAGTTGTTTACGACTCATGACAATTTCTCCGCAAATCAGCGTAAAGAGAGGTATTCCGCGACCGGGCCTAACGCGAGGGCGGGGATAAAGGTCAGGGCGCCGACCAGTAACACGGTGCCCGTCAGCAGGCCGATAAATAGCGCGCCGTGGGTCGGTAATGTCCCGGTGGTGGTCGGTTGAATTTTTTTATTCACCAGCGATCCGGCAATCGCCATAACCGGCACAATGATCCCGAAGCGACCCACAAACATGCAGAACGCCAGCAGGCAGTTCCAGAACGGTGAGTTGGCGCTTAAGCCTGCAAAGGCGCTGCCGTTGTTGTTAGCGGCAGAGGAGACGGCATACAGCACTTCACTAAAACCGTGAATGCCGGGGTTAAAGATGCCGCTGCGTCCGGCCTCGGTCATCAGGGCCAGCGCGGTGCCGAGCAGCACAAGCGCCGGGGTGACCAGAATCGCCAGCGCGGTTAATTTCATCTCGCGCACGTCGATTTTTTTACCGAGGTATTCCGGGGTGCGGCCAATCATCAAACCGGCAATAAATACCGCCAGCAGTACGAACAGCAGCATGCCGTACAGACCCGAGCCCACACCGCCAAACACCACTTCGCCAATCTGCATCAACCACATCGGGATCATGCCACCCAGCGCCGTAAAGGAATCGTGCATGGCGTTAACCGCCCCGCACGAGGCCGCCGTGGTGACCACCGCATAGAGGCTGCTGGCGAGAATGCCAAAGCGGCTCTCTTTACCTTCCATGTTGATTGCGCTATCGGCACCCAGCGAGAGGAAGTGCGGATTACCCTGCCACTCGGCCCACATCACCAGCGCAGCGCAGACCACGAAGATAAGCGACATCGTCCAGAGCAGGGTGCGGCCCTGACGGCGATCGTTGACCACGTCGCCAAAGGCAAAGCAGAGCGCGGCGGGGATCAGGAAAATGGCCAGCATCTGCACAAAATTGGTCAACGCGGTAGGGTTTTCAAACGGATGCGACGAGTTGGCGTTGAAGAAGCCACCCCCGTTCGTCCCGAGCATTTTTATGGCTTCCTGTGACGCCACTGGCCCCATCGGCAGGAGCTGTTTTGCGCCTTCCAGCGAGGTATAAGGCGCGTAAGGCATCAGGTTTTGCAGGGTGCCCTGCTGAATAAAGAACAGCGCGATCAGCAGCGCAATCGGCAGCAGGATCCACAGGGTAATGCGTGTCAGATCCACCCACGCGTTACCGAGCGTGCTCACCTTCTGGCGCGCAAACGCACGCGTCAGCGCGAAGATCACCGCTATACCGCTCGCGGCAGAGAGGAAGTTCTGCACGGTTAACCCGACCATCTGGCTGAAGTAGCTGAGCGTGGTTTCGCCGGAATAGGACTGCCAGTTAGTGTTGGAGACAAAACTGACCGCCGTGTTCAGCGCAAGATGCCAGGACAGGCCCGGTAACTGTTGCGGATTCAGCGGCAGGATGCCCTGTAACATCAGCATGGCAAAAAGCGCAACGAGCCCAACGATATTCAGCAGCAGAATGGCGATCAGATATTCACGCCAGTTCATCTCCCGATCGCCTATTCCCAGTACGCGCCAGATCCCTTTTTCAACGCTTCCCGTGCCGGGCAGGGGGACGTTGTTGATCAATCGTGCCAGTCCTGTTCCCAGTGGTCTTGCCAGAACGAACAGTACCACTAAGAAGCTGGCAATAAGCAGAAACGCCTGAGCAGCCATCAGAAGGCCTCCGCATTAATCAGGGCATAGACCAGATAACCCAATAACAGGAACACCAGCACGATGCCGGCAATAAGACCTGCACTCACAATCCACCTCCGGGTGACTTTCGTTGTTGTACTAACGGTAGGATTTCCGGCGCAAAGATTTCGCAAAAATGGGGAGGGCGGGTGTAAAAAAAGTATAAAAATGACAAAGTCCACAATTTAACTATTGATAAGTAAATCGTTAACTTTTTTGTAACTTAATTACGGCGTGAATGTAAATATTCACTAAATGGATAAAAATAAGTGGTCGGATGAGTAGTAAAATTACAAACAAAGCGATATTATTTTAGCCAGGTCACAGATTTTGAATTTTCCGGATGACGTTTCCGGCCAACTATAGGGGAGAAAATATGGATCTTTATAAAGAGTATCCGGCTCATATCGTGTTCATGCGTCGCACTTTCGCCGTAGTGGCTGGTGTGCTGGCGCTGCCGGTGATGCTGTTCTGGAAAGATCGTGCACGTTTTTATAGCTATCTGCACCGCGTCTGGGCGAAAACCAGCGAGAAGCCGGTGTGGATGGACCAGGCCGAGAAAGCGACCTGCGATTTCTACTGATACGAAGACTACACATAGCAATAAAAAAACCGCCAACAGCAATGTGGCGGTTTTTTTGTCCCTCGGGATTCGCGGTCCGTTGGATGGTCTTGCAGCCCCTACCCGGGATTTTTATCATACCCTCCTGTAAGCAGATGGCAATCCCTCGAAGCCTTTATAAATTCCTAATTTTATTCGATTATCTTACCTTTGCAGCGGATGTTAATTATGATGCTGCGTCCCTTTCCGCCATCTCGCAAATGGGCATCGGTCCTGGGAAAGGTGTATTTACAGCCGTAAAGCAGCCCGCCTACCCGGGCTTGTGTCCACCGACTTATCACCGGTGGTGAACGGTGGAGCGGTTAGCTGCAGGGACCGCATAATGAAACGCTATTTTTGCATCGCGTTCATTGTCGCCAGCGTGCTCGTTGTAAAGAGCGATGAACCGAATGTGTTTGTCGCTTTAACCACGATAGCGCAGGACAAGTAGCGTTAAGGCCGCCTCGAGCGGCCTTTTTTATTTCATCCCGTCTACACTTCATGGCAAAGTAGTTCAATGCATGCTTTTTCCTTTTACGGCATGCCCTTATGGACATAATGGACAATTGCCTGGAGTTTTATGCCCACCCATCTGGTTTGGTTTCGCGCGGACCTGCGCGTACATGACAACATCGCACTCGCGGCGGCCTGTCGCGACAAAGACGCTAACGTACTGGCTCTGTTTATGGCCACGCCCGAGCAGTGGCGGCAGCACGATATGGCTCCCCGCCAGGCGGCCTTGCTGCGTGCGTATCTGACCGACCTGCAGCACTCGCTCGCCGGAAAAGGCATACCGCTTCTCTATAAAGAGGTGAGTGATTTTGCCGCACAGTTGCAGACGGTGCAGGAGATCTGTAAGCAGCACAACGTCACGCGTCTTTTTTACAACTATCAGTACGAATTCAACGAGCAGCAGCGCGACCGTCAGCTGGAGAAGTTGCTGGAAGGGGTGGTCTGCGAAGGGTTTGATGACAGCGTGATGCTGGCACCGGGCAGCGTGATGACCGGCAGCCACGAGATGTATAAAGTTTTTACGCCGTTCAAAAATGCCTTTATCAAGCGTCTGAAAGAGGCGCTGCCGGAGTGCGTTGCCGCGCCTGCCGTGCGAGGTGAAGCCATAAAGGACCTCCCTGAACTGACGTTTGATTACCCTCAGCAGCCGTTTGATGAAGCGCTGTTCCCCGCCGACGAGAAAGCGGCTATCGCCCAACTGCGCCAGTTCTGCAAACAGGACGCGGCCTGGTACGACGCGCGTCGGGATTTTCCCGCCATCGAGGGCACCAGCCGCCTGTCGGCCTGTCTGGCGCTGGGCGCGATCTCTCCTCGCCAGTGTTTACATCGCCTGCTGGCGGAGCAGCCGCAGGCGCTGGAGGGGGGCGCAGGGTCCGTCTGGCTGAATGAACTGATCTGGCGCGAGTTCTACCGCCATCTGATGACGTATCACCCTGATTTATGTAAACATCGTCCCTTCATCAACTGGACGGAGAAGGTGGAGTGGCAAACGAACGATCGGCTGCTGAAAGCCTGGCAAACGGGGCAGACGGGTTATCCGATAGTCGATGCCGCCATGCGTCAGCTTAACGAGACGGGGTGGATGCACAACCGCCTGCGGATGATTACCGCCAGCTTCCTGGTGAAGGATCTGCTTATCGACTGGCGTATCGGAGAGCGCTATTTTATCTCGCAGCTGATCGATGGCGATCTCGCGGCGAATAACGGCGGCTGGCAGTGGGCGGCCTCAACCGGCACCGATGCCGCGCCCTATTTCCGGATTTTTAATCCGACTACTCAGGGACAAAAATTTGATGCGGACGGCGAGTTTATCCGCCGCTGGGTGCCTGAGCTTAGCGGTATACCTGCTAAAGCGATCCACGAACCGTGGGCGTGGGCGGATAAACAGCGTGTAAAGCTGGATTACCCTCGTCCGGTTGTCGACCATAAACAGGCGCGTGTCGCCACGCTGGCGGCGTACGAAGCGGCCCGCAAAGCATAAGAGAGTGATGATGAAAAACAGCGAACTGGAAAGCCTGATTAACGAAAAACTGAACAGCACGTCCTTCAGCGATTACGGCCCGAACGGGCTCCAGGTTGAGGGTCGCGAGACGGTGCAAAAAATTATCACCGGCGTGACGGCAAGCCAGGCGCTGCTGGACGAGGCTGTTCGGCAGAACGCCGATGCGGTGATTGTCCATCACGGTTACTTCTGGAAAAACGAATCGCCGATCATTCGCGGGATGAAGCGCAACCGCCTGAAAACGCTGCTGGCGAATGACATCAACCTGTACGGTTACCACCTGCCGCTAGATGCGCACCCGGAGCTCGGCAACAACGTCCAGCTGGCGCAGCTACTGGGCATTACCGTGATGGGCGAAATTGAGCCGCTGGTGCCGTGGGGCGAACTGGCGATGCCGGTTCCGGGGCTGGAGCTGGCCTCGTGGATTGAAGCGCGCCTGGGGCGTCGCCCGCTGTGGAGCGGCGATACCGGTCCGGATACGGTGAAGCGTGTTGCCTGGTGTACCGGGGGCGGCCAGGGCTTTATCGACAGCGCCGCGCGTTTTGGCGTCGATGCTTTTATCACCGGCGAGGTTTCCGAGCAGACCATCCATTCTGCGCGTGAACAGGGACTGCATTTTTACGCGGCAGGCCATCATGCCACCGAGCGCGGCGGCATTCGCGCCCTCAGCGAGTGGCTGACGGAAAATACCGATCTGGATGTGACCTTTATTGATATCCCTAACCCGGCCTGATGAGAGGTGCCTGAGTGCAGCGAGCGCGTTGTTATCTTCTGGGAGAAACGGCAGTGGTTCTGGAACTCGAGCCGCCGGTGACCCTTGCCACGCAAAAGCGAATCTGGCGGCTAACACAGCGTCTGGTCGAACTACCGGAAGTGGTTGAAGCCATTCCGGGGATGAATAACATCACCGTGGTGCTGCGTAGCCCGCATACGCTGGCGCTGGATGCTATCGAACGTTTGCAGCGCTGGTGGGAAGAGAGTGAGGCCCTGGAGCCGGAATCGCGTGCCATTGAGATCCCGGTCGTTTATGGCGGTACGGGTGGGCCGGATCTCGGCGTGGTGGCAGATCACTGCGGATTAACTGAAAAGCAGGTTGTTGAGCTGCACAGCTCGGTTGACTACGTGGTCTGGTTCCTAGGGTTTCAGCCCGGATTTCCGTATCTGGGGGGATTATCCCCTCAGCTGCATACGCCACGCCGTGCCGAACCGCGCCTGAGCGTACCGGCGGGGACGGTGGCTATCGGCGGCGAGCAGACCGGCGTTTATCCGCTGACATCGCCTGGCGGCTGGCAGCTTATTGGGCATACCGCGACACCGTTATTTGACCCGGGGCTGGAGACGCCGATACTCCTGCGTCCCGGCGATACCCTTCGCTTTATCCCGCAGAAGGAGGGGGTATGTTAACGCTTATTCGCGCCGGGCTTTATACCTCCGTACAGGATGCGGGCCGCTTTGGTATGCGCCAGTCTGGCGTGAGCTATTGTGGCGCGCTGGACAGGCCTGCGCTGGAGATTGCTAACGTGCTGGTGGGCAACCCCGGCAATACGGCCGCGCTCGAAATTACGCTCGGCCAGTGCGTCATTGAGTTTAGTCAGGAGACCTGGTTTGCCTTAACCGGCGCAGGGTGTGACGCGACGCTGGACGGCAAAGCGGTGTGGACCGGCTGGCGGCTGCGGGCCAAAGCCGGACAGCGTCTGACCTTAAAGCGTCCTTTGCACGGTGTACGTAGCTATCTCGCGGTGGCGGGCGGCATCGACGTGCCGGAGGTGCTGGGCTCGTCCAGTACCGATCAGAAAGCCGGGATCGGCGGTCATGAAGGGCGTCTGCTGCGCGACGGCGATCGGCTGGCAATCAAGCCCTCCGCGCGCCATTTCTCCACCACGCAGGGCGTAAAACAGCTGCTGTGGGGAAACCAGATCCGCGCCTTACCGGGGCCGGAATATCATGAGTTTGACGAGGCGTCTAAAGAGTCCTTCTGGCGCTCGCCGTGGAAGCTCAGCCCGCAGAGTAACCGCATGGGCTACCGCCTGCAGGGACAGCCGCTGACCCGCACGACGGACCGGGAACTGCTCTCCCACGGTTTATTGCCGGGGGTTATTCAGGTGCCGGGCAACGGTCAACCCATCGTGTTAATGAACGACGCGCAGACAACGGGCGGCTATCCGCGCATTGCCTGCATTATTGAAGCCGATCGCTACCATCTAGCGCAAATTCCCCTCGGCCAGCCGATTCACTTCGTGCAGTGTTCGCTGGAGGAGGCGCTTAAGGCGCGGCAGGATCAGCAGCGTTATCTGGAGCAGCTGGCGTGGAGGCTTGATGGTAAAGATTGATCTGAATGCCGATCTGGGGGAGGGCAGCAGCGCCGATGCGGCGCTGATGACGCTGGTCACCTCGGTCAACATCGCCTGTGGCTTTCACGCGGGCGATGCGCAAACCATGCTGGAGAGCGTGCGTAATGCCATTAGAAATGGCGTCGCGATAGGCGCTCATCCGAGCTTCCCCGACCGGGAAAACTTTGGCCGCACGGCGATGGAACTGCCGCCGGAGACGGTCTACGCTCAGGTGCTCTACCAGATCGGCGCGCTGGAGGCGATGGTGCGCGCCGAGAAGGGCGTGATGCGCCACGTGAAGCCGCACGGCATGCTCTATAACCAGGCGGCGAAAGATCCGGCGCTGGCGGAGGCGATTGCCCGCGCGGTGCGGGACTGTAATCCGCAGCTGATTCTGGTAGGCCTTGCGGGCAGCGAGCTTATTCGCGCCGGACAGCGGCTGGGCCTGACCACCCGTCAGGAAGTGTTTGCCGATCGGGGATACCTGCCGGACGGCAGCCTGGTTCCACGTACGCAGGCCGGGGCGCTGATTACCGACGAAGCTAAAGCGCTGGCGCAGACGCTGGAGATGGTGCGCGCCGGGCGGGTGACCGCCGTGGACGGAACATTGGCAAACGTGCAGGCCGATACGGTGTGTTTACACGGCGACGGCGAGCATGCGCTCCAGTTCGCGCGCCGCTTGCGGGCGGCGTTCTCTGAAGAGGGCATTCTGGTCAGCGCAGAATAATCATGAAAGGACAATAATATGCCAGAAGGTCCGGAGATCCGCCGCGCGGCGGATAGCCTGGAGGCGGCGATAAAGGGCAAACCGCTGACGGATGTCTGGTTTGCTTTTCCGCAGCTAAAACCGTTTGAATCACAGCTGGTGGGGCAGACGGTGACCCATATTGAAACGCGCGGCAAGGCCTTGCTCACGCACTTTTCCCATAACCTGACGTTATATAGCCATAACCAGCTCTACGGCGTCTGGCGGGTGGTGGAGGCGGACGAGGAGCCGCAAACCACCCGCGTGCTGCGCGTCAGGCTGCAAACGGCGGATAAGGCGATCCTGCTCTATAGCGCGTCGGATATCGAAATGTTAACGCCAGAGCAGCTGCTGACGCACCCGTTTCTGCAGCGGGTCGGGCCGGACGTGCTGGACATGCGCCTGACAGCAAGCGACGTAAAGGCCCGGCTGTTATCACCTAAATTCCGTAACCGACAGTTTTCCGGTCTGTTCCTCGACCAGGCTTTTCTGGCCGGGCTGGGTAACTACCTGAGGGTAGAAATTCTGTGGGAAGTCGGACTGGCGGCACAGCACAAAGCGTCTCAGCTGAATGATGAACAGCTGGAGGCGCTATCCCACGCCCTGCTGGATATTCCGCGGCTGTCCTACAACACGCGCGGCGTGGTGGATGAGAATAGGTATCACGGGGCGCTGTTCCGCTTTAAGGTGTTTCATCGGGCGGGGAAAAAGTGCGAGCGGTGCGGCGGGATTATCGACAGGATTATGCTCTCTTCAAGACCGTTTTACTGGTGCCCGCACTGTCAGAAATAAAAAAGCCGGGTGGCGGCTACGCCTTACCCGGCCTACATTTCGCACTTGTAGGCCCGGCAAGCGAATCGCCGCCGGGCGTGTTTATTAGCGCTTAATATCAGACTTAAAATCACGCTGCTCGTAGCCGGTATACAGCTGACGAGGACGGGCGATTTTCATGCCTTCGCTGTGCATTTCGTTCCAGTGCGCAATCCAGCCTACGGTACGGGCCATGGCGAAGATTACGGTGAACATGGAAGACGGAATACCCATCGCTTTCAGAATAATGCCAGAGTAGAAATCGACGTTCGGGTAGAGTTTCTTCTCGATGAAGTACGGGTCGTTCAGCGCGATGTGTTCCAGCTCCATCGCCACTTCCAGCAGGTCATCTTTGGTACCCAGCTCTTTCAGCACTTCGTGGCAGGTCTCACGCATGACGGTGGCGCGCGGGTCGTAGTTTTTGTAAACACGGTGACCGAAGCCCATCAGGCGGAAGGAGTCATTCTTGTCTTTCGCGCGACGTACGAACTCAGGAATGTGCTCAACGGTGCTGATCTCTTCCAGCATCTTCAGTGCCGCTTCGTTCGCGCCGCCGTGCGCCGGTCCCCACAGGGAGGCAATGCCCGCAGCGATACAGGCGAACGGGTTCGCGCCTGAAGAGCCCGCGGTACGGACGGTAGAGGTAGAGGCGTTCTGTTCGTGGTCAGCGTGCAGGATCAGAATACGGTCCATCGCGCGTTCCAGCACCGGGTTCACTTCGTACTCTTCGCACGGCGTGGAGAACATCATGCGCAGGAAGTTACCCGCGTAGGAGAGGTCGTTGCGCGGATACACAAACGGCTGGCCGATAGAGTATTTGTAGCACATCGCCGCCATGGTAGGCATTTTGGACAGCAGGCGGAACGCCGCGATATCACGGTGACGCGGGTTATTCACGTCAAGGGAGTCGTGGTAGAACGCCGCCAGCGCACCGGTAATCCCGCACATCACCGCCATTGGGTGAGAGTCACGACGGAACGCATGGAACAGACGGGTGATCTGCTCATGGATCATGGTGTGACGGGTCACGGTGGTTTTGAATTCATCGTACTGTGCCTGCGTCGGTTTTTCGCCGTTCAGCAGGATGTAGCACACTTCCAGATAGTTGGATTCGGTGGCTAACTGATCGATGGGGAAGCCGCGATGGAGCAGGATACCTTCGTCACCGTCAATGTAGGTGATTTTGGATTCGCAAGATGCGGTAGAGGTAAATCCAGGGTCAAAGGTGAACACACCTTTAGAACCCAGCGTACGGATATCAATAACATCCTGACCGAGCGTGCCTTTTAGCACATCCAGTTCAATAGCAGTGTCACCATTTAGGGTGAGCGTTGCCTTTGTATCAGCCATTTACGGTCTCCTTAGCGCCTTATGCTTAAGACTGCGCTTCACCGGATTTGCTTTCAGCTGTAAATCACCGTTACCAGATTGTTATTTGGCTTACCGCTCAGCTCACGAGGACAAACCAGGGTACAGAGCTATGGCGCCTTGCAGGTAAACGAATGAAATATCAGTGAAACAACAGCAAATCAGCGTTTTTGCAGTCCGAATTATTCAAACCTGTATATCACTAATAACTGTCCTGATAACTTCGGTCAATACCATCACACTGTTACATAACTATTTGTCAGGTGAAAGTGAGACCTCATAACTTTTGCGCATTATATGCCTTTTCTGATGACGTTTGTAACAATATTGTTTAACATTTGTCAAATCAGATGATTAAAAATTAAAAAGATGTTGTTATCGTGACCCTGATCACTGTTCCAGAGAAAACCCGACAAACTGTATGTAGGTTAATTGTAATGATTTTGTGAACGGCCTATACTGCCGCCAGGTCTCCGGAACACCCTGCAATCCCGAGCCACCCAGCGTTGTAACGTGTCGTTTTAGCATCTGGAAGCAATGTTTTGCATGACGCGCAGTTATAGAAAAGGAACGCTGCTTGACCCGCATCGCAGTCCGGAGGAAGGAAACAATAAGAACAGCATGTGGGCGTTATTCATGATAAGAAATGTGAAAAAACAAAGACCTGTCAATCTGGATCTCAAAACGATCCGGTTCCCTGTAACAGCAATAGCGTCCATTCTGCACCGTGTGTCCGGTGTGATTACGTTTGTGGCGGTCGGTATTCTGCTGTGGTTGCTGGGGACCAGCCTCTCTTCTCCTGAAGGATTCCTCCAGGCCTCTGCCATCATGAACAGCTTCTTCGTGAAATTCATCATGTGGGGCATTCTGACCGCGCTGGCGTACCACGTCGTCGTGGGTGTTCGCCATATGCTGATGGACTTTGGCTACCTGGAAGAGACTTTCGAAGCCGGGAAACGCTCCGCTAACATTTCATTTGTGATTACAGTCGTGCTTTCACTTCTCGCAGGAGTTCTCGTATGGTAAGCAACGCCTCCGCATTAGGACGCAACGGCGTACATGACTTTATCCTGGTCCGTGCTACCGCCATCGTTCTCACGCTTTACATCATCTATATGATCGGTTTCTTCGCGACCAGCGGCACGCTGACGTGGGAAATCTGGAGTGGGTTCTTCGGCTCCGCCTTCACCAAAGTGTTCACCCTGCTGGCTCTGTTCTCCATCCTTATTCATGCCTGGATTGGCATGTGGCAGGTGTTGACCGATTACGTTAAACCGCTGGCGATTCGCCTCCCGCTGCAGCTGGCCATTGTTGTTGCACTGGTGGTTTACGTTATTTATGGATTCGTTGTGGTGTGGGGTGTGTAATGAAACTGCCAGTCAGAGAATTTGATGCTGTTGTGATTGGTGCCGGTGGCGCAGGTATGCGTGCCGCACTGCAAATTTCCCAGAGCGGCCAGACCTGTGCGCTGCTCTCTAAAGTTTTCCCGACCCGTTCCCACACTGTGTCTGCGCAGGGCGGTATCACCGTTGCGCTGGGTAACTCCCATGAAGACAACTGGGAATGGCATATGTATGACACGGTAAAAGGTTCCGACTACATCGGCGACCAGGATGCCATCGAATATATGTGTAAAACCGGCCCGGAAGCGATTCTGGAGCTGGACCATATGGGTCTGCCGTTCTCCCGTCTGGAAAATGGCACTATCTATCAGCGTCCGTTTGGCGGCCAGTCGAAAAACTTCGGCGGCGAGCAGGCGGCACGCACCGCGGCGGCGGCTGACCGTACCGGTCACGCGCTGCTGCACACCCTGTATCAGCAGAACCTGAAAAACCACACCACCATCTTCTCCGAGTGGTATGCGCTGGATCTGGTGAAAAACGCCGATGGCGCAGTCGTTGGCTGTACCGCGCTGTGCATCGAAACCGGTGAAGTGGTTTACTTCAAAGCTCGCGCTACCGTGCTGGCTACCGGCGGCGCAGGCCGTATCTATCAGTCCACCACGAACGCCCACATCAACACCGGTGACGGTGTCGGTATGGCTATCCGCGCGGGCGTGCCGGTGCAGGATATGGAAATGTGGCAGTTCCACCCAACCGGTATCGCCGGCGCGGGCGTTCTGGTGACGGAAGGCTGCCGTGGTGAAGGTGGTTACCTGCTGAACAAACACGGCGAGCGCTTCATGGAGCGTTATGCCCCGAATGCGAAAGACCTGGCGGGTCGTGACGTGGTGGCGCGTTCCATCATGATCGAAATCCGTGAAGGCCGCGGCTGTGACGGCCCATGGGGTCCACACGCGAAGCTGAAGCTCGACCATCTGGGTAAAGAGGTTCTGGAATCCCGTCTGCCGGGCATCCTGGAACTGTCCCGCACCTTCGCACACGTCGACCCGGTCAAAGAGCCGATTCCGGTTATCCCAACCTGCCACTACATGATGGGCGGTATTCCGACCAAAGTGACCGGTCAGGCGCTGACCGTGAACGAGCAGGGCGAAGACGTGGTCATCCCGGGCCTGTTTGCGGTAGGCGAAATTGCCTGCGTATCCGTACACGGTGCAAACCGTCTGGGCGGCAACTCGCTGCTGGACCTGGTAGTGTTTGGTCGGGCAGTGGGTCTGCATCTGCAGGAGTCCATTGCCGAGCAGGGCGCGCTGCGTGATGCAACCGATGACGAAATTGATGCCTCTCTTGAGCGCCTCAACCGCTGGAACGGTAACCGTAACGGCGAAGATCCGGTGGAAATCCGTAAAGCGCTGCAGGAGTGCATGCAGCACAACTTCTCGGTATTCCGTGAAGGTGACGCGATGGCCAAAGGTCTTGAGCAGCTGAAAGCGATCCGCGAGCGTCTGAAAAATGCCCGTCTGGACGACACCTCCAGCGAGTTCAACACCCAGCGCGTTGAGTGCCTGGAGCTGGATAACCTGATGGAAACCGCGTTCGCGACCGCGATGTCGGCAAACTTCCGTACCGAAAGCCGTGGCGCGCATAGCCGCTTCGACTTCCCGGATCGTGATGACGAAAACTGGCTGTGCCATTCCCTGTATCTGCCAGAGTCGGAATCCATGACGCGTCGTAGCGTCAATATGGAACCGAAACTGCGTCCGGCGTTCCCGCCGAAGATTCGTACTTACTAATGCGGAGACAGGATAATGAAACTCGAATTCTCAGTTTATCGTTATAACCCGGATGTTGATGACGCTCCGCGTATGCAGGACTACACCCTGGAAGCGGAAGAAGGTCGCGACATGATGCTGCTGGATGCCTTAATCCAGCTGAAAGAAAAGGATCCAACGCTGTCGTTCCGCCGCTCCTGCCGTGAAGGGGTTTGTGGCTCTGACGGGGTGAACATGAACGGCAAAAATGGCCTGGCCTGCATCACGCCAATTTCAGCGCTGCAGCGTCCTGGTCAGAAAATTGTTATCCGTCCTCTGCCAGGCCTGCCGGTCGTGCGTGATTTGGTGGTAGACATGGGGCAATTCTATGCACAATATGAGAAGATTAAGCCTTACTTATTGAATAATGGGCAAAATCCACCCGCTCGCGAGCACTTACAGTCTCCTGAGCAGCGTGAAAAACTCGATGGGTTGTACGAGTGTATTCTCTGCGCATGCTGTTCTACGTCCTGCCCGTCGTTCTGGTGGAACCCGGACAAGTTTATCGGCCCGGCCGGTCTGCTGGCTGCCTATCGCTTCCTGATCGATAGCCGCGACACCGAAACCGACAGCCGTCTGGAAGGACTGAGTGACGCTTTCAGCGTATTCCGCTGCCATAGCATCATGAACTGCGTCAGTGTGTGTCCGAAGGGGCTGAACCCGACGCGCGCCATCGGCCATATTAAGTCGATGCTGCTGCAGCGCAGTGCGTAAGTAAAAACGCCGGATGGCGCTGCGCTTATCTGGCCTACGTAACAGTAGGCTCGGTAAGCGTAGCGCCGCCGGGCAAATTGCAGAAACCTTTAAAAACTGCCCTGAAGTCTAGACAGTTTCTAAAGGTTCCTTCGCGGGCCAAATGAAAAGAGCTCGCAGGTGAACCCCGGCACGTACACGTGGTGTGCGTGGTAGTTTCTACGGCGAAAGTAAGCATAAAAATGCTTAAGGGATCACGATGCAGAACGGCGCAATGAAAGCCTGGCTGGACTCTTCTTTCCTTTCTGGTGCGAACCAGAGCTGGATTGAACAGCTCTATGAAGACTTCTTAACCGATCCTGACTCAGTGGACGCAAACTGGCGTTCCATGTTCCAGCAGTTGCCTGGCACAGGGGTCAAACCGGATCAATTCCATTCCAAAACACGTGATTATTTCCGTCGTCTGGCGAAGGATGCCTCACGTTACTCTTCTGCGATTTCCGACCCTGACACCAATGCGAAGCAGGTTAAAGTCCTGCAGCTTATCAACGCTTATCGCTTCCGCGGTCACCAGCATGCGAATCTCGATCCGCTGGGACTGTGGAAACAAGACCGTGTGGCCGATCTCGATCCGGCGTATCACGATCTGACCGAGGCCGATTTCCAGGAAAGCTTTAACGTAGGTTCCTTTGCCATCGGCAAAGACACGATGAAGCTGGGCGATCTGATTGACGCGCTCAAGCAAACCTACTGCGGCTCCATCGGCGCGGAATACATGCACATTACCTCTACCGAAGAGAAACGCTGGATCCAGCAGCGTATCGAATCCGTAGCGGGCCACGCGACCTTCTCGGCTGACGAGAAAAAACGCTTCCTGAACGAACTGACCGCAGCGGAAGGGCTTGAGCGCTATCTGGGCGCGAAATTCCCAGGCGCAAAACGCTTCTCGCTGGAAGGTGGCGACGCGCTGGTGCCGATGCTGAAAGAGCTGATTCGTCACGCAGGCAAGAGCGGCACCCGTGAAGTGGTACTGGGTATGGCGCACCGCGGTCGTCTGAACGTGCTGGTCAACGTGCTGGGTAAAAAACCGCAGGACCTGTTCGACGAGTTCGCGGGCAAACATAAAGAACACCTCGGCACCGGCGACGTGAAGTACCACATGGGCTTCTCGTCAGATATCGAAACCGAAGGCGGTCTGGTTCACCTGGCACTGGCGTTTAACCCGTCACACCTGGAAATCGTTAGCCCGGTGGTTATCGGTTCCGTGCGTGCGCGTCTGGATCGTCTGGACGAGCCGAGCAGCAATAAAGTTCTGCCAATCACCATTCACGGCGATGCGGCGGTAACAGGGCAGGGCGTGGTTCAGGAAACCCTGAACATGTCGAAAGCGCGTGGTTACGAAGTGGGCGGTACCGTTCGCATCGTGATCAACAACCAGGTGGGCTTTACCACCTCTAACCCGCTTGATGCGCGTTCTACCCCGTACTGCACCGACATCGGTAAGATGGTGCAGGCGCCAATCTTCCACGTGAATGCGGATGACCCGGAAGCCGTTGCTTTCGTCACCCGTCTGGCGCTCGACTTCCGTAATACCTTTAAACGCGATGTGTTCATTGACCTCTTCTGCTACCGCCGTCACGGCCACAACGAAGCGGACGAGCCAAGTGCAACCCAGCCGTTGATGTATCAGAAAATCAAAAAACACCCGACCCCGCGCAAAATCTATGCTGACAAGCTGGAGAGCGACAAAGTGACGACGCTGGAAGATGCGACCGAAATGGTCAACCTCTACCGCGACGCGCTGGATGCGGGTGAATGCGTGGTCAAAGAGCTGCGTCCAATGAACATGCACTCCTTTACCTGGTCGCCGTACCTCAACCACGAGTGGGATGAGAGCTACCCGAACAAGGTGGAGATGAAGCGCCTGCAGGAGCTGGCTAAACGCATCAGCACCGTACCGGACGCTATCGAGATGCAGTCTCGCGTGCAGAAAATCTACGCTGACCGTCAGTCCATGGCGGCAGGTGAGAAGCTGTTTGACTGGGGCGGCGCGGAAACGCTGGCTTACGCAACGCTGGTTGACGAAGGCATTCCTGTTCGTCTGTCCGGTGAAGATGCGGGCCGTGGTACCTTCTTCCACCGTCACGCGGTGGTTCACAACCAGTCCAACGGTTCAACCTACACCCCGCTGCAGCACGTGCACAACGGTCAGGGCCAGTTCAAGGTTTGGGACTCCGTGCTGTCTGAAGAAGCGGTGCTGGCTTTCGAATACGGTTACGCCACCGCTGAACCACGCACCCTGACCATCTGGGAAGCGCAGTTCGGTGACTTCGCCAACGGTGCGCAGGTGGTTATCGACCAGTTCATCTCCTCCGGCGAGCAGAAGTGGGGCCGTATGTGTGGCCTGGTGATGCTGCTGCCGCACGGTTATGAAGGTCAGGGTCCGGAGCACTCTTCCGCGCGTCTGGAACGTTATCTGCAGCTCTGCGCCGAGCAGAACATGCAGGTCTGCGTGCCGTCCACGCCGGCTCAGGTCTACCACATGCTGCGTCGTCAGGCGCTGCGCGGTATGCGTCGTCCGCTGGTGGTGATGTCGCCGAAATCCCTGCTGCGTCATCCGCTGGCGGTGTCCAGCCTGGAGGAACTGGCGAACGGTACCTTCCAGCCGGCCATCGGCGAAATTGATGAGCTGGATCCGCAGGCCGTGAAGCGTGTCGTAATGTGTTCTGGTAAGGTTTATTACGACCTGCTGGAACAGCGCCGTAAGAACGATCAGAAAGATGTCGCCATCGTGCGTATCGAACAGCTTTATCCGTTCCCGCATCAGGCGATGCAGGAAGTGCTGAAACAATATGCTCACGTACATGATTTTGTCTGGTGCCAGGAAGAGCCGCTTAACCAGGGCGCATGGTACTGCAGCCAGCATCATTTCCGTGAAGTGATTCCATTTGGGTCAGCCCTGCGCTATGCAGGTCGCCCGGCCTCCGCCTCTCCGGCGGTAGGGTATATGTCCGTTCACCAGAAGCAGCAACAAGATCTGGTCAATGACGCGCTGAACGTCGATTAATTAAAGGATACAAAATGAGTAGCGTAGATATTCTTGTTCCCGACCTGCCTGAATCCGTAGCAGATGCGACCGTCGCTACCTGGCACAAAAAACCAGGCGATGCCGTTAAGCGCGATGAAGTGCTGGTAGAAATCGAAACTGACAAAGTGGTACTGGAAGTACCGGCTTCGGCGGACGGCGTTCTGGACGCGGTGCTGGAAGATGAAGGTACCACCGTTACCTCTCGTCAGATCCTGGGTCGCCTGCGTGAAGGCAACAGCGCGGGCAAAGAGTCCAGCGCGAAATCTGAAGAGAAGGCCTCTACGCCGGCTCAGCGCCAGCAGGCCTCTCTGGAAGAACAGTCTAACGACGCCCTCAGCCCGGCGATCCGTCGCCTGCTGGCTGAACACAGCCTTGACCCGGCAGCCATCAAAGGTACCGGTGTGGGCGGTCGTCTGACCCGCGAAGACATCGACAAGCACCTGGCGAAAGCGCCTGCTCAGGCAGAAGCGAAAGCCCCTGCGGCGGCACCGGCAGCACAGCCTGCACTGGGCGCCCGCAGCGAAAAACGCGTGCCAATGACTCGTCTGCGCAAGCGCGTGGCCGAGCGTCTGCTGGAAGCGAAAAACTCTACCGCGATGCTGACCACCTTCAACGAAGTGAACATGAAGCCAATCATGGACCTGCGTAAGCAGTACGGTGACGCGTTTGAAAAACGTCACGGTATCCGTCTGGGCTTTATGTCCTTCTACGTGAAAGCGGTTGTTGAAGCGCTGAAACGCTACCCGGAAGTGAACGCGTCTATTGATGGCGATGACGTGGTTTACCACAACTATTTCGACGTCAGCATGGCGGTTTCTACCCCACGTGGCCTGGTAACACCGGTTCTGCGTGATGTGGATACCCTGGGTATGGCTGACATCGAGAAAAACATTAAAGAGCTGGCTGTTAAAGGCCGCGACGGCAAGCTGACCGTAGATGACCTGACCGGCGGTAACTTCACCATTACCAACGGCGGCGTATTCGGCTCGCTGATGTCTACCCCGATCATTAACCCGCCGCAGAGCGCGATCCTGGGTATGCATGCCATTAAAGATCGCCCGATGGCGGTAGACGGTAAAGTTGAGATCCTGCCAATGATGTACCTAGCGCTCTCTTACGATCACCGCCTGATCGACGGCCGCGAGTCCGTGGGCTTCCTGGTAGCGATTAAAGAGCTGCTGGAAGATCCAACGCGTCTGCTGCTGGACGTCTAGTGACTATTTAGCATCACCTGCCCTGTAGGCCGGATAAGCGTAGCGCCATCCGGCACACAGACTGCGCCGGTCTACAGGTTTGAAGATAACGATTACCCTGAAGGATGGATAGAACACATGAACTTACATGAATATCAGGCCAAACAGCTGTTTGCCCGGTATGGCTTACCGGCTCCGGTGGGTTATGCCTGTACTACCCCGCGTGAAGCAGAAGAAGCTGCATCTAAAATCGGTGCTGGCCCGTGGGTAGTTAAGTGTCAGGTTCACGCTGGTGGCCGTGGTAAAGCGGGCGGTGTGAAGGTTGTTAAGAGCAAAGAAGAGATTCGTGCGTTTGCTGAACATTGGCTCGGCAAGCGTCTGGTAACGTACCAGACAGATGCGAATGGTCAGCCGGTTAACCAGATCCTGGTTGAAGCGGCGACCGACATCGCGAAAGAACTGTACCTGGGCGCGGTTGTTGACCGTAGCTCCCGTCGCGTGGTGTTCATGGCGTCTACCGAAGGCGGCGTGGAAATCGAAAAAGTGGCGGAAGAGACCCCGCACCTGATCCACAAAGTAGCAATCGATCCGCTGGCGGGCCCAATGCCTTACCAGGGGCGCGAGCTGGCGTTCAAACTGGGTCTGGAAGGCAAGCTGGTTCAGCAGTTCACCAAGATCTTCATGGGTCTGGCGAACATCTTCCTGGAGCGCGACCTGGCGCTGATCGAGATCAACCCGCTGGTGATCACCACCCAGGGCGACCTGATCTGCCTCGACGGCAAGCTGGGCGCTGACGGCAACGCGCTGTTCCGCCAGTCCGATCTGCGCGAAATGCGCGATCAGTCTCAGGAAGACCCGCGTGAAGCGCAGGCTGCACAGTGGGAGCTCAACTACGTCGCGCTGGACGGCAACATCGGCTGTATGGTTAACGGTGCGGGCCTGGCAATGGGCACCATGGACATCGTTAAGCTGCACGGCGGTGAGCCAGCAAACTTCCTCGACGTAGGCGGTGGCGCAACCAAAGAGCGCGTAACCGAAGCGTTCAAAATCATCCTCTCTGACGACAACGTGAAGGCCGTTCTGGTTAACATCTTCGGCGGTATCGTCCGTTGCGATCTGATCGCCGACGGTATCATCGGTGCGGTAGAAGAAGTGGGTGTTAACGTTCCGGTTGTTGTACGTCTGGAAGGTAACAACGCTGAACTCGGCGCGAAAAAACTGGCTGACAGCGGCCTGAATATTATTGCAGCGAAAAGTCTGACGGATGCAGCTCAGCAGGTTGTTGCCGCAGTGGAGGGGAAATAATGTCAGTTTTAATCAATAAAGATACCAAGGTTATCTGCCAGGGCTTCACCGGTAGCCAGGGGACTTTCCACTCCGAACAGGCGATTGCCTACGGCACGCAGATGGTTGGCGGCGTAACGCCAGGTAAAGGCGGCACCACGCACCTGGGCCTGCCGGTGTTCAACACCGTGCGTGAAGCCGTAGAAGCGACGGGCGCAACCGCGACCGTGATCTACGTTCCGGCTCCGTTCTGCAAAGACTCCATTCTGGAAGCGATCGACGCAGGCATCAAGCTGATCATCACCATCACTGAAGGCATCCCGACCCTGGATATGCTGACCGTGAAGGTGAAGCTGGATGAAGCAGGCGTGCGCATGATCGGCCCGAACTGCCCAGGCGTTATCACTCCGGGCGAATGCAAAATCGGCATCATGCCGGGCCACATTCACAAGCCGGGCAAAGTGGGCATCGTGTCCCGTTCCGGTACCCTGACCTATGAAGCGGTTAAGCAGACCACCGACTACGGCTTCGGCCAGTCCACCTGCGTGGGCATCGGCGGTGACCCGATCCCGGGCTCTAACTTCATCGACATCCTGAAGCTGTTCCAGGAAGATCCACAGACCGAAGCGATCGTCATGATCGGTGAGATCGGTGGTAGCGCGGAAGAAGAAGCGGCTGCTTACATCAAAGAACACGTGACCAAGCCGGTTGTGGGTTACATCGCTGGTGTGACCGCGCCGAAAGGCAAGCGTATGGGTCATGCAGGCGCGATCATCGCCGGTGGTAAAGGTACGGCTGATGAGAAATTCGCAGCGCTGGAAGCCGCAGGCGTGAAAACCGTTCGCAGCCTGGCGGATATCGGCGAAGCACTGAAATCCATCATTAAGTAAGTCCTCTCTGCTCCCCGAAAGGGGGGCGTTGAAGTATAAAAATGTCCGTTTCGACATGGTTGGCCGCTGTAAAGCGGCCTTTTTTATTGCCTGCGTTTGGCTACGAGAGTGAACTTGTAATCGTCGGTATTGAACACGTTGCGGCTGTATTCAAATACCCGTCCGTCCTTCAGAAACCCGCGGGAGACTTTTTCCAGGATCGGCTTCGCCGGATCGAGCGACAGCGCGGCAATCGCCTCTTCTGACGGCATGATCGGCACCAGCTCCTGCTCGCTGCGATCGATAACCAGCTTTTTGATCTGCTCAACGTAGTGGTATTTCGAATTCTCCATCACTTCCCAGGTGAGGTCGGGGAACATCGCCAGCGGCATCCA
This sequence comes from Enterobacter asburiae, assembly GCF_024599655.1. NCBI lineage: Bacteria > Pseudomonadati > Pseudomonadota > Gammaproteobacteria > Enterobacterales > Enterobacteriaceae > Enterobacter > Enterobacter asburiae. Next base: position 3,539,801 of record NZ_CP102247.1, on the reverse strand, counting down.
CGTTTCTTCCAGATTCACCGGTTTTTGTTTGATAAAGCGGATTCGTTTGACGTGCCAGACTTTATCTTCCGGGTTGATCGCCAGCCTTGCTGCGAGCCTCTCATCGGCTTTCACCACTTCGAAGACGCTGACGTCGCTATGCGTATCGACGTTTCGGTCCGCCAGCTTTTCGTAAAAGCCGGTGAGCTGGTAAATGTCGTAGTTAACGCGCTCTTCTTTTACGTAGGTGCCGCTGCCCTGAATGCTCTCGACGATCTGTTCTTCCGTAAGCAACTTTAGCGCCTGTCTCACCGTTACACGGCTAACGTTGAACGCCTCCTGAAGGCTGGATTCCGTTGGTAGCGCATCGCCGGGTTTTAACTCACCCGCATTGATTTTCTCGCGAAGCGCATCGGCTATCTGCCGGTACATCGGTTTGTTACCCATAGAATCTGCCTTTCTAATACCTTTTCACGGAATTATGCCTTCAGCGTAAAATTTGTAAATAATACAATTTAAATACAAATTTGCGTTGTTAGTGAAAGTGATCACATAAATGTATTGTTTGGCCTGCCACAATTGCCGCCAGACAATAACAACTTACGTGTGAGGATCTTATGAACCTGACGACTCTGACTCACCCCAGCGCTGTCTGCGTGCAGGCTCACTATGCCAGCCGTGATGAGGCAATTCGCCAGCTTACGATGCGACTGGTGGCGCTGGGCAAAATTACCGATGGCGATGCGTTTCTGGCGGAGGTCTACCGTCGCGAATCGCAGGGGCCAACCGCACTGGGGGAAGGGCTGGCTGTCCCACACGGTAAATCGAGCGCGGTTAACGAAGCGGCTTTTGCGGTTGCTACGCTGAGCGAACCGCTGGAGTGGGAGGGGGTGGACGGCCCTGAAAACGTTGAACTGATCGTCCTGCTTGCCATCCCGCCCGCTGAAGCGGGATCCACGCATATCCAGGTGCTGACGGCGCTGACGTCTCGCCTGGCAGATGATGCACTCCGGGAACGCGTTATGGCTGCAGCGACGGCAGAGGCTCTGCTTGATGCGCTGAACGGTGTCGCGCAGGAAGATGAGGTTGCCACCTTGGTGAATGCACCAACCGTCGTCTGCGTCACCGCCTGTCCGGCCGGGATTGCCCATACCTATATGGCAGCAGAGTACCTGGAAAAAGCGGGACGTAAGCTGGGCGTCAACGTGGTGGTCGAAAAGCAGGGGGCAAACGGCATTGAAGGGCGAATCACCGCGCAGCAGTTGCAGGAGGCCAAAGCGTGCATCTTTGCGGCGGAAGTAGCGATCAAAGAGAACGAGCGTTTTCAGGGGATCCCCGCCATCTCCGTACCCGTCGCGGAACCCCTGCGGCATGCTGAAGCGCTCATCGAGCGCGCGCTGGCGCTACGGCCTTCTACCGATGCGCGTCATGTGCATGGCGATACGGGAATGAAAAAGAGCGTTAAAACTGAGCTCAAGCAGGCGCTCCTTAGCGGTATCTCCTTTGCGGTGCCGCTGATCGTCGCCGGCGGGACGGTGCTGGCCGTGTCGGTACTGCTGGCGCAAATCCTCGGCCTGCAGCACCTGTTCGACCAGGAAAACTCATGGCTGTGGATGTACCGCAAGCTTGGCGGCGGCATGCTCGGCATTTTGATGGTCCCCGTTCTGGCGGCCTATACCGCTTACTCGCTGGCGGATAAACCCGCGCTGACCCCGGGCTTTGCGGCCGGTCTTGCGGCCAATATGATCGGCTCAGGTTTTCTCGGCGCTATCATCGGCGGGCTGATCGTGGGTTACCTGATGCGCTGGGTGAAAAATCACATTCGCCTGAGTAGCCGCTTCAACGGCTTTTTAACCTTTTACCTCTACCCGGTTATTGGCGTACTGGGTGCGGGCAGCCTGATGCTGTTCGTGGTCGGTGAGCCGGTGGCCTGGCTTAATACTACGCTCACCGCCTGGCTTAACGGTTTGTCCGGCGCGAATGCGCTGCTTCTGGGGGCGATCCTCGGAATTATGTGCTCATTCGATTTAGGTGGCCCGGTCAACAAAGCCTCTTACGCGTTCTGCCTGGGAGCGATGGCTAACGGGGTATACGGTCCCTACGCCATTTTTGCCTCCGTCAAAATGGTGTCGGCCTTCACCGTTACGGCGTCAACGATGCTGGCACCGAAACTGTTTAAACCGTTTGAAATTGAAACCGGAAAATCCACGTGGCTGCTCGGCCTCGCGGGTATCACCGAAGGGGCGATTCCGATGGCGATTGAAGATCCGCTTCGCGTCATTGGTTCATTTGTGCTCGGCTCCATGGTAACAGGCGCGATTGTCGGCGCGATGGGGATCGGGTTGTCCACGCCGGGGGCCGGTATTTTCTCTCTCTTTTTACTTCACGATGCCGGGTTGAGCGGTGTGGTTGCGGCGGCGGGCTGGTTTGGCGCGGCGCTGGTGGGGACCGCTATCTCCACCTTTATTCTGCTGCTCTGGCGACGCCAGGCGGTGAAAAACGGCAACTACGTCACTGAAGACGCCATACCGTAACAACGCACAAACAGGAAACGAAGATGAAAGCTGTATCTCGCGTTCATATCACGCCGCATATGCACTGGGACCGTGAGTGGTACTTCACCACCGAAGAGTCGCGTATTCTTCTGGTCAATAATATGGAAGAGATCCTGACCCGTCTGGAGCAGGATGACGAGTATAAATATTATGTCCTCGATGGACAGACGGCGGTGCTGGAGGATTATTTTGCCGTCGTGCCTGAAAACCGCTCGCGCGTGAAGGCGCTCGTCGAGCGCGGAAAGCTGATTATCGGCCCCTGGTATACCCAGACCGATACCACGATTGTCAGCGGCGAGTCGATTGTCCGCAACCTGATGTACGGCATGCGCGACTGTATGGCGTTCGGTGAGCCGATGAAGATCGGCTATCTGCCGGATTCGTTTGGTATGTCCGGCCAGCTTCCGCATATCTATAACGGGTTTGGCATTACCCGCACGATGTTCTGGCGCGGCTGTTCTGAACGACACGGGACTGACAAAACCGAGTTTCTCTGGCAGAGCCAGGACGGCAGTGAAGTGACGGCGCAGGTGCTGCCGCTGGGCTACGCGATTGGTAAGTACTTACCGGAGGACGAAGCAGGGCTGCGAAAACGGCTCGACAGCTACTTCGAGGTCCTGGAAAACGCCTCCGTCACCAAAGAGATTCTACTTCCTAACGGCCATGACCAGATGCCGCTGCAGCAGAACATTTTCGCGGTGATGGATAAGCTTCGAGAAATCTATCCCCAGCGTCAATTCGTGATGAGTCGGTTCGAAGAGGTGTTTGATTATATCGACGCGCACCGCGATGGGCTGGCGACGCTAAAAGGGGAGTTTATCGACGGGAAATACATGCGCGTCCACCGGACCATCGGCTCCACGCGCATGGATATCAAAATCGCCCATGCGCGTATTGAGAACAAAATTGTCAATATCCTCGAGCCGCTGGCAGCGCTTGCCTGGACGCTGGGCTTCGACTACCACCACGGCCTGCTGGAGAAGATGTGGAAAGAGATCCTCAAAAACCACGCTCACGACAGCATCGGCTGCTGCTGTAGCGATAAGGTGCACCGCGAGATTGTCTCCCGCTTTGAGCTGGCGGAGGACATGGCAGACAACCTGGTGCGTTTCTATATGCGCAAGATTGTCGACAACATGCCGCAAAGCGACGCCGATAAGCTGGTGATGTTCAACCTGATGCCCTGGCCGCGCGAAGAGGTGATGAACACCACGATTCGGCTGCGGGCCAGCCAGTTCAGACTGCGGGATGAAAAAGGCAACGAGATCCCCTATTTCATTCGCAGCGCGCGCGAACTCGACCCCGGCCTTATTGACCGGCAGATTGTCCATTACGGCAATTACGAGCCGTTTATGGAGTTTGATATTCAGCTCAGCCAGATACTGCCGTCGATGGGCTACCGTACGCTGTATATCGAACCGAACGTGGCCGGGAAGGTGCTCCCGGCGGTGAAAAACACCGAATCCTTACTTGAAAATGCCTTCTGGCAGATTGATTTAAACGATGACGGCACGCTGCGCCTGCGCGACAAAGAAACCGGGCTTATTTATGACCGCGTACTGGAAATCGAAGAGAGTTCGGACGATGGCGATGAGTACGACTACTCTCCTTCCCGTGAAGAGTGGAGGCTCACTTCAGCGCAGGGGGAACATGAGGTTGAGGTCACGCACGAAGGCTGGCAGAGCAGGGCGGCTATCCGCCATCGGATCGCCGTTCCGGCAAATCTGGCCGAACGCGCGGCGCACCAGCGAAACGGCTCGCTCAACGTGGAGTTTGACGTCACGCTTAGCCATAACAGCAGGCGTATTAATGTGGCCGTGCGTCTGGATAATCAGGCTGACGACCACCGCGTTCGCGTGCTGATCCCAACGCCGTTTATGACAGAGGACGTGTTAGCGGATACGCAGTTTGGCTCGCTCACTCGCCCGGTGCAGGACGCGGCGATGGCGACCTGGCAGGTGGAGGGCTGGAAAGAAGCGCCGGTTCCCGTCTGGAATTTACTCAACTATGCCGTCCTGCAGGAAAAGCGCAACGGGCTGGCGCTCTTCACCGAGGGACTGCGCGAGTTTGAAGTGGTGGGCGATGACAAAAAAGCATTCGCCTTAACCTTGCTGCGCGGCGTGGGGCTGCTCGGGAAAGAAGATTTGCTGTTGCGTCCAGGCAGGCCTTCCGGGATCAAACTGCCTGTTCCTGACTCTCAGGTGCGCGGGCCGTTAACCTGTCGCTTTAGCCTTTTCAGCTTCAGCGGTACGCCGGAAAACGCGGGCGTCGCACAGCAGGCTAAATCGTGGTTAACGCCGGTGCAGTGCTATAACAAAATTCCCTGGGATGCGATGAAACTGAATCGCGCGTCGTTTACCGCGCCGGAAAGCTACAGTCTGTTAGCGCTTTCGCCAACGGGATGCGTGCTCAGTACGCTCAAAAAGGCTGAAGATCGTGATGAGCTCATTCTCCGCCTGTTCAACCCTTCGGCGTTCAGCGCATGTGATACAACGGTGTCTATGAATCCGACGGTGAAACGGTGGCGCGAAACGGACATGAACGAACGGATAATGGATGGATGTGAAGAAGAGGGCATTGTCGGGGCATTCAGGCCGGGGCAGTCGCGAACCTTTAGCATTCTTATCGCCTGAGCACCGTGATACGAAAAAAGGCTGTAGTCAGGGCAGCCTTTTTCATTAAATAGTCACACAGCGGTGTTAACTTATGAGGCATTAAAAGTAAATTAAATGTAATTTCGAAGGGTTGCATAAATGCAATGGAAAAATAATCTGGCCCGACTACGCTTTATTGTTTGTCCTTCACTGAAATGTTGCTCTCTTTAGCGTTAATTAAAATCACTTCTGTTTATATTCTTCCCCGTCTTCGATAACCAATCTCATCTTTGTATGCACATATCATTAACATGGTTTTTACCATTCTCACCATGATTAAACATGGTTAACATCAATGATTGTTTTTGATTTAAATCAAAGTTTAATCCTTGGAAAAAGACGCTGAAAAGCGCTAAATTGTCCCCGATCAAAATGGCCGAAAAGTGGTAATTTTGCTATAAATTGATCACCGTCGAAAAACGTAAATGTGATTCAATAAAAACCTGTTTATTGTAAGGGTTTTGCAGCGTATTATATTTGCGGGATCAATTTGAGTTTTTTATTAACGTATTTGTAACCTCACGTCATCGTTTTTATCCTTCTTCAAAGTAATAACGACGACAAGGATGCGAATAATTTGTATTGGGGCATGCGTGTGGATCTCTCTCTGACGGGGTTCACTCTCGGAGTCTTCATGCGATGAGCAAGGAGTCATGATGTTAGATATAGTCGAACTGTCGCGCTTACAGTTTGCCTTGACCGCGATGTACCACTTCCTGTTTGTGCCACTGACGCTCGGTATGGCGTTCCTGCTGGCCATTATGGAAACGGTATACGTTCTCTCCGGCAAACAGATTTATAAAGATATGACCAAGTTCTGGGGCAAGTTGTTTGGTATCAACTTCGCACTGGGCGTGGCAACCGGTTTGACCATGGAGTTCCAGTTCGGGACTAACTGGTCTTACTATTCCCACTATGTAGGGGATATCTTCGGTGCGCCGCTGGCCATTGAAGGTCTGATGGCATTCTTCCTCGAATCCACCTTTGTAGGTCTGTTCTTCTTCGGTTGGGACCGTCTGGGTAAAGTCCAGCATATGGCGGTGACCTGGCTGGTGGCATTAGGTTCGAACCTGTCCGCGCTGTGGATCCTGGTGGCGAACGGCTGGATGCAGAACCCTATCGCGTCTGATTTCAACTTCGAAACCATGCGTATGGAGATGGTCAGCTTTGCCGAGCTGGTTCTGAACCCGGTTGCGCAGGTTAAATTCGTTCACACCGTTGCTTCTGGCTATGTGTGCGGCGCGATGTTTATCCTGGGTATCAGTTCTTACTACATGCTGCGCGGTCGTGATTTCGCGTTTGCTAAGCGCTCCTTTGCTATCGCTGCAAGCTTTGGTATGGCTGCAATCCTCTCTGTTATCGTTCTGGGTGATGAATCCGGTTACGAAATGGGTGACGTGCAGAAAACCAAACTGGCCGCCATCGAAGCCGAATGGGAAACCCAACCGGCGCCTGCTGCCTTTACGCTGTTCGGTATTCCCGATCAGGACGCGCAGGAAAACCGCTTCGCTATTCAGATCCCTTACGCGCTGGGTATCATCGCCACCCGTTCTGTTGATAAGCAGGTGACCGGTCTGAAAGAGCTGATGGTTCAGCACGAAGAGCGTATCCGTAACGGTATGAAAGCCTACTCGCTGCTGGAACAGCTGCGTGCCGGTTCTACCGACCAGGCTGTTCGCGACCAGTTCAACGACGTGAAGAAAGATCTGGGTTACGGTCTGCTCCTGAAACGCTATACCCCGAATGTTTCTGATGCGACAGAAGCGCAGATCCAGATGGCCACCAAAGACTCGATTCCACGCGTTGCGCCTCTGTACTTCGCATTCCGTATCATGGTGGGCTGCGGCATCATCATGCTGCTGATCATTGCGGCGTCCTTCTGGTCCGTGATTCGCAACCGCATCGGCGAGAAAAAATGGCTGCTGCGCACCGCGCTGTACGGTATTCCACTGCCGTGGATCGCTATCGAATCCGGCTGGTTTGTTGCGGAGTATGGCCGTCAGCCATGGGCGATTGGTGAGGTACTGCCAACGGCGGTAGCGAACTCTTCCCTGACAGCGGGCGACCTGATCTTCTCCATGCTGCTGATTTGTGGTCTCTACACCCTGTTCCTGGTGGCTGAACTGTTCCTGATGTTCAAGTTCGCGCGCCTTGGCCCAAGCAGCCTGAAAACCGGTCGCTATCACTACGAGCAGTCCACCGCGACTACGCAGCCGGCACGCTAAGACAGGAGTCATCAAATGATCGATTATGAAGTATTGCGTTTTATCTGGTGGCTGTTGATCGGCGTTCTGCTGATCGGTTTCGCCGTCACGGATGGTTTCGACATGGGGGTGGGGATGCTCACCCGTTTCCTCGGTCGTAATGACACCGAGCGTCGAATCATGATCAACTCCATCGCCCCTCACTGGGACGGTAACCAGGTGTGGCTGATCACCGCAGGCGGCGCGCTGTTCGCTGCCTGGCCGATGGTCTACGCGGCTGCGTTCTCCGGCTTCTATGTGGCGATGATTCTGGTGCTGGCCTCTTTATTCTTCCGTCCGGTCGGTTTCGACTACCGTTCTAAGATTGAAGACACCCGCTGGCGCAACATGTGGGACTGGGGCATCTTCATCGGTAGCTTCGTTCCACCGCTGGTGATCGGCGTGGCGTTCGGTAACCTGCTGCAGGGCGTACCGTTCCACCTGGACGAATACATGCGTCTTTACTACACCGGTAACTTCTTCCAGCTGCTGAATCCGTTTGGTCTGCTGGCAGGCGTGGTGAGCGTGGCGATGATCATCACTCAGGGCGCAACCTACCTGCAGATGCGTACGGTTGGTGAACTGCACCTGCGTTCCCGTGCTACTGCTCAGGTTGCGGCACTGGTGACGCTGGTCTGCTTCGCGCTGGCCGGTGTGTGGGTGGTGTACGGCATTGATGGCTACGTGGTGACGTCTGCGATTAACCATACGGCCCCGTCTAACCCGCTGACCAAAGAAGTGGCGCGTCAGGCAGGTGCATGGCTGGTGAACTTTAACAATACCCCTGCGCTGTGGGCTATCCCGGCTCTGGGCGTATTGCTGCCGCTGCTGACCGTGTTGACGTCTCGTCTGGAGAAAGGCGCTCTGGCGTTCGTATTCTCATCACTGACCCTGGCGTGCATCATCCTGACATCGGGTATTGCGATGTTCCCATTCGTCATGCCATCCAGCACCATGCTGAATGCTAGCCTGACCATGTGGGATGCAACGTCCAGCCATATGACGCTGAACCTGATGACGTATGTTGCTTGCGTGTTCGTTCCGATTGTTCTGGCCTACACCATCTGGTGTTACTGGAAAATGTTCGGTCGCATCACGAAAGAACATATCGAAAGCAACACCCACTCTATGTACTAAGTAAGGAGCTGAATATGTGGTATTTCGCATGGATTTTAGGGACGCTTCTTGCCTGTGCATTTGGTGTCATCACTGCCCTGGCGCTTGAGCACGTCGAAGCGACCAAAGCGGGTGAAGAAAAACACTAATGAATATTATCGCAACGTTATATGCGGTAATGGACAAGCGCCCGTTACGGGCGCTTTCTTTAGTGATGGCATTACTGCTGGCAGGTTGTATCTTCTGGGACCCTTCGCGCTTTGCAGCGAAAACCAGCGAGCTTGAAATCTGGCACGGCTTCCTCATTATGTGGGCGGTGTGTGCAGGTGTGATCCACGGCGTGGGCTTTCGTCCGAAAGCCGTTCACTGGCAGGGAATTTTTTGCCCGCTGATTGCCGATCTGGTGCTTCTCGCCGGTTTGATTTTCTTCTTCTTCTGAATAAGAAATGTCCGTTAACGTTATGGGCTTACCCAAGCCCATAAAAATTTACTCTCCGTTTACTTTCTCCCATTCCCAACCCTCTTTCCCGCGCGTATAGTAGCGAAGTTTAAAAGCATTAACTTTTGTTGCATTACCGGGATGTAAAGTGAATACAACGCTGTTTCGATGGCCGGTTCGTGTCTATTACGAAGATACCGATGCCGGTGGTGTGGTTTACCACGCCAGCTACGTTGCTTTTTATGAACGGGCACGCACAGAGATGCTGCGCCATCATCACTTTAGTCAACAGGTACTGTTGGCTGAGCGAGTTGCCTTCGTGGTTCGCAAGATGACGCTTGAGTATTTTGCGCCTGCCAGACTCGACGATATGCTCGAAGTCCAAACTGAAATTACATCAATGCGCGGGACCTCACTGGTTTTCACGCAGCGGATAGTCAACGCAGAAAATACCGTACTGAACTCAGCTGAAGTACTGATTGTTTGTGTTGATCCAACCATAATGAAGCCTCGTGCGCTTCCTAAGTCTATTGTCGCGGAGTTTAAGCAGTGACTGACATGAATATCCTTGATTTGTTCCTGAAGGCAAGCCTTCTGGTTAAACTTATCATGTTGATTTTGATTGGTTTTTCAATCGCATCCTGGGCCATCATCATCCAGAGAACGCGTATCCTCAATGCCGCTGGCCGTGAAGCCGAAGCCTTTGAAGATAAGTTCTGGTCGGGTATTGAGCTTTCTCGTCTGTATCAGGAAAGCCAGGGGCGCCGTGAAAACCTTACAGGCTCCGAGCAAATTTTTTATAGCGGTTTCAAAGAGTTTGCCCGTCTGCATCGTGCAAACAATCATGCGCCGGAAGCGGTGGTGGAAGGTGCCTCGCGTGCGATGCGCATCTCTATGAACCGCGAGCTGGAAAATCTCGAAACGCATATTCCATTCCTCGGCACCGTCGGTTCCATCAGCCCGTATATCGGCCTGTTTGGTACCGTGTGGGGGATCATGCACGCCTTTATCGCGCTGGGCGCGGTGAAGCAGGCGACGTTGCAGATGGTTGCACCGGGTATCGCTGAAGCACTGATTGCGACCGCTATCGGTCTGTTTGCGGCAATTCCGGCGGTTATGGCTTACAACCGTCTAAACCAGCGCGTGAACAAACTGGAACTGAACTACGACAACTTTATGGAAGAGTTCACTGCGATTCTGCACCGTCAGGCGTTTACCAGCACCGAGAGCAACAAGGGGTAAACCATGGCCAGATCGCGTGGACGAGGTCGTCGCGAGCTCAAGTCCGAAATCAATATCGTTCCACTGCTGGACGTCCTGCTGGTACTGCTGCTGATCTTTATGGCGACAGCGCCAATCATTACCCAGAGCGTGGAAGTGGATCTGCCGGATGCGACAGAATCACAGGCGGTGAGCACCAATGACGATCCTCCGGTTATCATTGAGGTTTCCGGCGTAGGGCAATACAGCGTCGTGGTCGAGAAAGATCGTATGGATCAGCTGCCGCCTGAGCAGGTGATTGCTGAAGCGCAGCGTCGCCTGGAGTCAAATCCGAAAACGGTCTTCTTAATCGGTGGCGCGAAAGACGTACCCTACGATGAAATTATTAAAGCGCTGAACTTGCTACATAGTGCGGGTGTTAAGTCAGTTGGCTTAATGACCCAACCTATTTGATCATCCGCGTAGTTTTTGGGAACCGATAGTGTCAAAGGCAACCGAACAGAACGACAAGCTTAAGCGAGCGATAATCGTCTCCGCAGTGCTGCACGTTATTCTCTTTGCAGCGCTGATCTGGAGTTCGTTCGACGAGCATATTGATGCATCAGCCGGCGGCGGTGGAGGGTCTTCCATTGACGCCGTGATGGTGGATCCCGGTGCGGTAGTACAGAACTATAATCGCGAACAACAGCAGAAGGCGAGTGCCAAACGGGCTGAAGAGCAGCGCGAAAAACAGTCGCAACAGCAGGCGGAAGAACTGCGTGAAAAGCAGGCCGCAGAGCAGGAGCGTCTGAAGCAGCTTGAGAAAGAACGTTTGCAGGCGCAGGAAGCTGCGAAAGAGCAGGCGGAGCAGCAGAAACAAGCCGAAGAGGCCGCGAAGAAAGCCCAGGAACAGCAAAAGCAGGCGGAAGAGGCGGCAGCAAAAGCCGCAGCGGACGCGAAAGCACAGGCTGATGCCCAGGCAAAATTAGCGGCAGAAGCGGCGAAGAAAGCCGCTGCCGATGCTCAGAAGAAAGCTGAAGCAGAAGCTGCGAAGAAAGCCGCGGCTGATGCCCAGAAGAAAGCTGAAGCGGAAGCGGCGAAGAAAGCCGCTGCCGATGCTCAGAAGAAAGCCGAAGCGGAAGCTGCGAAGAAAGCCGCTGCTGATGCTCAGAAGAAAGCGGAAGCCGAAGCCGCGAAGAAAGCCGCTCAGGACGCAGAGAAGAAAGCTGCTGCCGAGGCCGCTAAGAAAGCGGCTGCTGCTGAGAAAGCGGCAGCAGAAAAAGCAGCCGCCGCAGAAAAAGCCGCTGCTGATAAAAAAGCTGCAGCTGAGAAGGCCGCTGCCGATAAGAAAGCAGCAGCTGAAAAAGCCGCTGCGAAGAAGGCTGCCGCCGCTGAAAAAGCTGCTGCCGCCGCAGGGGTTGACGATCTGCTGGGCGATTTGAGCTCCGGTAAGAATGCACCGAAAGCGGGCGGTGGGGCGAAAGGAAACAACGCAGCGCCGACCGGAAGTGGTAACACTAAGAGTAACGGTGCGAGCGGGGCTGAAATCAACGGTTATGCCGCGCAGATTAAATCCGCTATTGAAAGCCGATTCTATGATGCGTCTTCCTATACCGGTAAAACGTGTACGTTGCGTATAAAACTGGCTCCGGACGGCATGCTGCTGGATATTAAGTCTGAAGGTGGCGACCCGGCTTTATGTACTGCGGCCCTGGCTGCAGCGCGTCAGGCGAAGATGCCTAAACCGCCGTCTCAGGCCGTTTACGAAGTCTTTAAAAATGCGCCGCTGGACTTCAAACCTTAAGTTACATTTTCCCCGTGCAAACGGGGAAAAATAGACCAGGTTTAGTCACAGGGTTCTGGTAGTTTTGTCTATTTGAGTTTGTTAACATTCTGCTAAATTATCGTGGGTAAGGTTACCCGGATAAGGGAGATATGATGAAGCAGGCATTACGTGTAGCATTTGGTTTTTTAATGCTGTGGGCAGCAGTACTGCACGCAGAAGTACGTATCGAGATCACCCAGGGGGTGGACTCGGCACGCCCAATCGGTGTTGTTCCGTTCCAGTGGGCCGGTCCTGGCGCTGCACCTGAAGATGCCGGTGGCATCGTGGCGGCTGACCTGCGTAACAGCGGTAAATTCAACCCGTTAGATCGTTCTCGTCTGCCTCAGCAGCCGGGTAGCGCGCAGGAAGTACAGCCTGCTGCATGGTCTGCACTGGGTATTGATGCCGTGGTTGTGGGTCAGGTTACGCCTAACCCGGACGGCTCCTACAACGTGGCCTGGCAGCTGGTGGATACCGGCGGTGCACCGGGTACCGTTCTGGCACAGAACTCTTACAAGGTCACTAAGCAGTACCTGCGCTACGCGGCACACGCTGCCAGCGATGCGGTATTTGAAAAACTGACCGGCATTAAAGGGGCGTTCCGTACCCGTATTGCTTATGTGGTGCAGACCAACGGTGGTCAGTTCCCGTATGAGCTGCGCGTATCTGACTACGACGGCTACAACCAGTTCCTGGTGAAACGTTCTTCACAGCCGCTGATGTCTCCAGCCTGGTCTCCGGACGGTTCTAAACTGGCCTATGTGACCTTCGAAAGCGGCCGTTCAGCGCTGGTTATCCAGACGCTGGCAAACGGTGCTGTTCGTCAGGTTGCCTCTTTCCCACGTCACAACGGTGCGCCTTCGTTCTCTCCGGACGGGTCTAAACTGGCCTTTGCGCTGTCAAAAACCGGTAGCCTGAACCTGTACGTGATGGACATTGGCTCTGGCCAGATCCGTCAGGTGACCGACGGTCGCAGCAATAACACCGAACCTTCATGGTTCCCGGACAGTCAAAACCTGGCGTTTACCTCTGACCAGGCTGGCCGTCCACAAATCTATAAAGTCAACATCAACGGCGGTGCTCCGCAGCGTATTACCTGGGAAGGTTCGCAGAACCAGAACGCAGACGTGAGCACCGACGGTAAATTTATGGTAATGGTGAGCTCCAACGGTGGGCAGCAGCACATTGCCAAACAGGATCTGGTAGCGGGTGGCGTTCAAGTTCTGTCGTCAACGTTCCTGGATGAAACGCCAAGTCTGGCACCTAACGGCACGATGGTAATCTACAGCTCTTCTCAGGGGATGGGATCTGTGCTGAATCTGGTTTCTACAGATGGGCGTTTCAAAGCGCGTATTCCGGCAACTGATGGACAGGTAAAATCACCTGCCTGGTCGCCGTATCTGTAAATAATAATTAATTGATTACTAAAGGAATCATAGAAATGCAACTGAACAAAGTGCTGAAGGGGCTGATGATCGCTCTGCCTGTAATGGCAATCGCAGCGTGTTCTTCTAACAAGAACGCAAGCAATGACCAGAGCGGCGAAGGCATGATGGGTGCCGGCACCGGTATGGACGCGAACGGCAATGGCAACATGTCTTCTGAAGAGCAAGCGCGTCTTCAGATGCAGCAGCTGCAGCAGAACAACATCGTTTACTTCGATCTGGATAAATACGACATCCGTTCTGACTTCGCTGCGATGCTGGATGCGCACGCTAACTTCCTGCGTAGCAACCCATCTTACAAAGTCACCGTAGAAGGTCACGCGGACGAACGTGGTACTCCAGAGTACAACATCTCCCTGGGTGAACGTCGTGCTAACGCTGTTAAAATGTACCTGCAGGGTAAAGGCGTTTCTGCTGACCAGATCTCCATCGTTTCTTACGGTAAAGAAAAACCTGCAGTACTGGGTCACGACGAAGCGGCTTACTCCAAAAACCGTCGTGCCGTACTGGTTTACTAAGAGAATTGCATGAGCAGTAACTTCAGACATCATCTGTTGAGTCTGTCGTTACTGGTTGGAATAGCGGCCCCCTGGGCCGCTTTTGCTCAGGCACCAATCAGTAGTGTCGGCTCAGGCTCGGTAGAAGACCGGGTCACTCAACTCGAGCGTATTTCTAACGCTCACAGCCAGCTTTTAACCCAACTCCAGCAACAGCTCTCCGATAACCAAAGCGATATTGACGCTCTCCGCGGCCAGATTCAGGAAAGCCAGTATCAGCTTAACCAGGTTGTGGAACGTCAGAAGCAAATCTTGTTGCAGATAGATAGCCTGAGCAGCGGTAGTGCAGCAGCACAAGCACAGCCAGCCGCAGGCGATCAGAGCGGTGCGGCGACATCAGCTCCGGCTGCAGATGCTTCTGCTTCAACAGGTGCGCCTGTACAGAGCGGTGACGCAAATACGGACTACAACGCGGCCATTGCCCTGGTGCAGGATCAATCTCGTCAGGATGACGCGCTTGCTGCGTTTCAGAACTTTGTTAAGAAATACCCTGATTCTACTTATCAGCCAAATGCGAATTACTGGCTCGGTCAGCTGAATTACAACAAGGGTAAAAAGGACGATGCGGCGTTTTATTTTGCCTCCGTGGTAAAAAATTACCCGAAATCGCCAAAAGCGCCTGATGCGATGTACAAAGTGGGCGTCATCATGCAGGACAAAGGCGACACTGCGAAAGCCAAAGCGGTTTATCAGCAGGTGGTCTCTAAATTCCCAGGTACCGAAGGTGCTAAGCAGGCGCAAAAACGTCTGAATTCGATGGGATGATTACCGCATGACCAGAAATCGCGTTATTTCTGGTCGTGCAGCATGATTCGTAAGCAGTTAAGTGATCTTCATCGAAATTTTTGTTGCGCTGAATTCTTAAATCAGTAATATATGCCGCCGTTGCCACGGGATATCAAACAACGTGAAAACAGCGTAAAAGTGGGTCGTTAGCTCAGTTGGTAGAGCAGTTGACTTTTAATCAATTGGTCGCAGGTTCGAATCCTGCACGACCCACCACTTAACGCATACCGGTAGTACAGAGTGGGTGATTAGCTCAGTTGGTAGAGCATCTCCTTTACACGGAGGGGGTCGGCGGTTCGAGCCCGTCATCACCCACCACTCGGGTCGTTAGCTCAGTTGGTAGAGCAGTTGACTTTTAATCAATTGGTCGCAGGTTCGAATCCTGCACGACCCACCACTCTCCGGTGGTACCGAGTAAAAATCTTCGAAGTCAGCACCCGAATGGGTCGTTAGCTCAGTTGGTAGAGCAGTTGACTTTTAATCAATTGGTCGCAGGTTCGAATCCTGCACGACCCACCACTTCGAAGAAAAAAATCCCGCAAGGGGTCGTTAGCTCAGTTGGTAGAGCAGTTGACTTTTAATCAATTGGTCGCAGGTTCGAATCCTGCACGACCCACCAGTGTAGAAAGGCGCCCTAAAGGCGCCTTTTTGCTATCTGCAGTTTTTGTAGGTCGGGTAAGGCGAAGCCGCCACCCGACAAATGCTATCCGCACCTATTTCCGGTGACTTTTCCGCTCATATTCGCTATCTTGTTTAGTATACAAAACACAATTGCCACGCGTTTTGCTATGTCATGCAAAAGAAAGGCAATATTGTTAAGCCCGTAAAACGAGAAGCCATAATGAGTGTGATGTTTGATCCTGAAGCTGCAATCTATCCGTTTCCGCCCAAGCCTGTCCCGCTAAGCCTGGATGAAAAGCAATTCTATCGCGAGAAGATCAAACGTCTTCTCAAAGAACGAGATGCGGTGATGGTGGCCCATTACTACACCGACCCGGAAATTCAGCAGCTGGCGGAAGAGACCGGGGGCTGTATCTCTGACTCACTGGAGATGGCACGCTTCGGTGCAAGACATCCCGCTTCCACGCTGCTGGTTGCCGGCGTGCGTTTTATGGGGGAAACGGCAAAGATCCTGAGCCCTGAAAAAACCATTCTGATGCCCACGCTTAACGCGGAGTGTTCGCTGGATCTCGGCTGCCCGATTGACGAATTCACGGCCTTCTGTGATGCCCATCCTGACCGCACCGTGGTGGTTTACGCCAATACCTCTGCGGCGGTAAAAGCGCGGGCAGACTGGGTAGTCACGTCGAGCATCGCCGTTGAGCTGATTGAACATCTGGACAGCCTGGGTGAGAAGATTATCTGGGCGCCTGACCGTCATCTTGGAAATTATGTCCAGAAGCAGACGGGGGCTGACGTTCTCTGCTGGCAGGGCGCCTGCATTGTGCACGACGAATTCAAAACCCAGGCGCTGGCGCGCATGAAGGCACTTTATCCTGGCGCCGCGATCCTTGTTCACCCGGAATCACCGCAGTCGATAGTCGACATGGCGGATGCCGTGGGCTCAACCAGCCAGCTTATCAACGCGGCCAGGACGTTGCCTCACAAGCAGCTCATCGTGGCGACCGATCGCGGTATCTTCTATAAGATGCAGCAGGCCGTGCCGGAGAAAGAGCTCCTTGAAGCGCCAACGGCGGGTGAGGGCGCAACGTGTCGCAGCTGTGCGCATTGCCCGTGGATGGCGATGAACGGCCTGAAGGCCATTGCCGAAGGGCTCGAGACAGGCGGTGCAGCACATGAAATCCATGTGGATGCGGCTCTGCGTGAAGGTGCGTTAATTCCGCTTAACCGCATGCTGGATTTTGCGGCTACACTACGTACTTAATTCACTACGCCCCGGGGAAAAGATGGATTTTTTTAGCACGCAGAACATTCTGGTTCATATACCGATTGGTGCAGGTGGCTATGACCTGTCATGGATTGAGGCCGTTGGCACGCTGGCGGGGTTACTCTGTATCTGGCTGGCAAGCCTGGAGAAGATCAGCAACTATGCGTTCGGGCTGATTAACGTTACGCTGTTTGCGATTATCTTCTTCCAGATCCAGCTGTACGCCAGCCTGCTTTTGCAGCTGTTCTTCTTCGCCGCCAATATCTACGGCTGGTACGCGTGGTCGCGTCAGAACAACCAGCAGGAGGCAGAGCTGCAGATCCGCTGGCTGCCCTTGCCGAAAGCCATCGCCTGGCTTGTCGCCTGTGTGGTCGCCATTGGCTTAATGACCGTCTATATCAACCCGGTGTTTGCGTTCCTGACCCGCGTCGCCGTCTCGGTCATGTCCGGTTTCGGCCTGAACGTGTCGATGCCTGTCCTCCAGCCGGATGCCTTCCCGTTCTGGGATTCCTGCATGATGGTGCTGTCGATTGCGGCGATGATCCTGATGACCCGTAAATACGTTGAGAACTGGCTGCTGTGGGTCATCATCAACGTGATTAGCGTGGCGATCTTCGCCCTGCAGGGCGTCTATGCGATGTCGCTGGAATATCTGCTGCTGACCTTTATCGCGCTGAACGGCAGCCGGATGTGGATTAACAGCGCGCGTGAGCGAGGCTCTCACGCGCTTTCCAGCTAGTGGTGGTGATGATCTGAATGTCCGGACTGCGCCTCGTTAAGGTGGCAGTCCGGCCCGTTACAGGGCTGATACTCCATCTGGATGGTGGCGTGGCCAATTTCGTAGTGATGTTCAAGAAAATGCTGGATGCGCTCAAGCAGCGCATCGTGGTCGTGAGGCGGGATCACCTGGACGTGCAGCGTCATGACCGGTTTCTCCCCTACCAGCCAGACGTGAACATGATGAACGTTGCGTACTTCCGGGACTGAACGGCGCAGGTTGCGTTTCAGCTCGTCAATATCCATCGATGCCGGTGCCCCTTCAAGCAGTTCATTCACGCTCTCCTTCAGCAGCCGCCAGGCGCTGCGCAGGACCAGACACGACACCAGTACGGACAGAATCGGATCGACAGGCGTCCAGCCGGTGTAGAGGATCACCAGCGCGGCGACAATCGCCCCGACTGAGCCGAGCAAATCCCCCAGAACATGCAGAGCCGCCGCGCGCACGTTGAGGTTCTTTTCCCCGCTGCCGCGGTGCAAAATCCAGAAGGCCAGGATATTTGCCAGCAGCCCCGCCACGGCAATCACCATCATTGTCGCCCCGGCGATAGGCTGCGGGTGTCTGAAACGCTGTACGGCCTCCCAGACGATAAGAACGGTAATGACCACCAGCGCAATGGCGTTAACAAACGCGGCGAGGGTTGTCAGCCTCAGCCAGCCGAAGGTATGGCGCGCATTCGGAGGACGACGCGCAAACTGCACCGCCAGCAGGGCGAAGAGCAGCGCTGCGGCATCGGTCAGCATGTGTCCGGCATCAGCCAGAAGCGCCAGCGAGCCGGAAATCAGGCCGCCAATGACCTCGATAACCATAAACGTTGCCGTGACGCCAAAGGCCAGCATCAGTCGTTTAGCGTTGTCGTTGCCGGGAGTGTGTGAGTGGGAATGGGAGTGCGCCATGTCTGCTTTCCTGATGTGTTATTGTTTTTAGTGTAGCGTTTTTAATAGGTTACTCCAAAAAGAAAGGAGAGCCAGAGCTCTCCTTTTTCTTCCGTTCACAACGGATTATTGGGTCGTGCCATCGGTTTTGGTATTCGCGTCGTTTCCGACTTTGTCATTAGGATCGGGGCATTTGCCGTCCTTACACATCGAGTTCTTATGAACCTCATCCGAACTCATATTGTCATGATTCATGGTGCCGGAACCGCTACCGTTAGGATGCAGCATCGTGCCGCCGGTGTTGGTATTGCCGGTATTGATCTGGCTGTTGTCGACATTATTCGGGGCGATATTCTGTTTCGCATCAGGGGCTGGCTGGCCTGCTGCCGCAGCCGCATTCGCATCACCATTGCTGTCTGAGGTGCCCGTTTCCGCGGCCAGGACGCTGCCGCTGGCCAGAGTGAGTGTGGCGGTCAGGAAGAGGGTTGCCAGTTTTGTCATTTTCATCATGGTGCTCCTGTTCTTGTCGTTACGCTGGATAACATTCTCCAACAGTGCATCTTTTTCAGAGGCGAAAGATTCCGCCTTACGGACTTACGTCAGTAGGGAATCGCGTTTAAGCGTGTAAAATTGGTTGTTACAGTTAAAAAGCTTAGGTTAGATCTCATTTTTCGCTATTTTGTGGCGATTTTTAGGCGAATTCCAGGAATTATCTGCGTGAAGTGTAAAACCGTGTTTACACTTCTTAGTCGACAAGATAGATTGAAAGGATTGCTTTCATTACTAAAGATATGGCAGAGCTGGAAAGAAAATGAATTATCAGAACGACGATTTACGCATTAAAGAGATCAATGAGTTATTACCTCCTGTAGCGCTCCTTGAGAAATTCCCCGCCACTGAAAATGCCGCAAACACGGTTTCTCATGCTCGTAAAGCGATCCATAAGATCCTGAAAGGTAATGACGATCGTCTTCTGGTGGTGATTGGCCCGTGCTCCATTCACGATCCTGCAGCCGCGAAAGAGTACGCAGCCCGTCTGCTCACCCTGCGTGAAGAGCTGAAGGACGAGCTGGAAATCGTAATGCGCGTCTATTTTGAAAAACCGCGCACCACCGTGGGCTGGAAAGGGCTGATTAACGATCCGCACATGGATAACAGCTTCCAGATCAACGACGGTCTGCGCATTGCGCGCAAGCTGCTGCTGGAGATCAACGACAGCGGCCTGCCAGCGGCCGGTGAATTCCTCGACATGATTACGCCACAATACCTGGCAGACCTGATGAGCTGGGGCGCAATTGGTGCCCGTACAACTGAATCTCAGGTGCACCGCGAGCTGGCGTCCGGTCTCTCTTGCCCGGTGGGTTTCAAAAACGGCACTGACGGCACGATGAAGGTAGCTATTGATGCCATCAACGCAGCGGGCGCGCCGCACTGCTTCCTGTCGGTGACCAAATGGGGCCATTCCGCCATCGTTAACACCAGCGGTAACGGCGACTGCCATATCATTCTGCGCGGCGGCAAAGAGCCAAACTACAGTGCGAAACACGTGGCAGAGGTGAAGGTCGGGCTGGAAAAAGCCGGGCTGCCACCGCAGGTGATGATCGATTTCAGCCATGCCAACTCCAGCAAGCAGTTTAAAAAGCAGATGGAAGTGGGTGCCGACGTCTGTCAGCAGATTGCTGGCGGCGAGAAGGCGGTGATTGGGGTGATGATCGAAAGCCATCTGGTTGAAGGGAACCAGAACCTGGAAGGCAGTGAACCGCTGGTGTATGGCAAAAGCGTGACCGATGCCTGCATTGGCTGGGACGATACCGATACCATCCTGCGTCAGCTGGCGAATGCGGTAAAAGCGCGTCGCGGTTAATTAGAATGCACAAATAAAAAAGCGCGGAAGGCTCCGCGCTTTTTTTATGTCTGGCGAAAATTACTTCGCTTTACCCTGGTTCGCAACAGCCGCTGCTTTCGCCGCGATCTCTTCTGCGTTACCCAGATAGTAGTGCTTGATTGGCTTGAAGTTTTCGTCGAACTCATACACCAGCGGTACGCCAGTTGGGATGTTCAGTTCGAGGATTTCGTCTTCACCCATGTTGTCCAGGTATTTCACCAGCGCGCGCAGGGAGTTACCGTGAGCAGCGATGATCACGCGCTCGCCGCTTTTCAGGCGTGGCAGAATGGTTTCGTTCCAGTAAGGCACAACGCGGTCGATGGTCAGCGCCAGGCTCTCGGTGGTTGGCAGCTCAGCGTCGGTCAGCTTCGCGTAACGCGGGTCGTGGCCCGGGTAGCGCTCGTCATCTTTGGTCAGCTCTGGTGGGGTGATTGCGAAGCCGCGACGCCACTGTTTAACCTGCTCGTCGCCATATTTCTCAGCGGTTTCCGCTTTGTTCAGGCCCTGCAGCGCACCGTAGTGACGTTCGTTCAGTTTCCAGGACTTCTCAACCGGCAGCCAGGCCTGATCCAGTTCGTCCAGCACATTCCACAGGGTGTGGATGGCACGTTTCAGCACAGAGGTGTAAGCAAAATCAAAGCTGAAGCCTTCTTCCTTCAGCAGTTTACCTGCTGCTTTTGCTTCGCTTACGCCTTTCTCTGACAGATCAACGTCGTACCAACCGGTAAAGCGGTTTTCGTTGTTCCACTGGCTTTCGCCGTGACGCACCAGAACCAGCTTAGTAATAGCCATCTCTTACTCCTCAAGCATTTTTAGAATGATAACAATTCTCATTATATTGCCGTGGCGGTGCCACCAGCAACGCTTAACCCTAACCATAGCGAAAATAGTCTCAGAGTGTAAGATGCTTGTGAATCCGGGGTTATGATTTTGTCTGCGATCGGCGCTATTTTCAGCAAGACGCGCAGAAAAAAGCCCTCGTTGTGAGGGCTGGCGTTTTTTGCCGGATGGCGCTTCGCTTATCCGGCCTACCCGTAGGCCCGTGCAAGCGTAGCGCCGCCGGGCATTAAGCGCGCGGAATGAAATGATACTCGGTAACGCTCACGTACTCTTCACCCGGGCGCAGCACGCAGTCCGGCTGTGGCCATTCCGGATGGTTCGGGCTGTCTGGCAGGAACTCGCTCTCCAGCGCCAGGCCTTGCCAGTCGCTGTACTCGTCGTGTTCGCGCGCCGTCGTGCCGCCGAGATAGTTGCCTGAGTAAAACTGCAGGGCAGGGGCGGTGGTATAAACCGTCATCTGCAGCTTCTCATCCGCAGACCAGACCTGCGCGGCAGGTTGTTTCACATCGCCTTTGGCCTGCAGCAGGAAAGCGTGATCGTAGCCTTTTACCTTACGCTGATCGTCATCGCTCAGAAAATCCTGGGCGATGGATTTCGCGCTGCGGAAGTCAAAGCTGGTGCCGCTCACGTCTTTGAGGCCCTGATAAGGAATGCCCATCTCGTCAACCGGCAGATACGCATCCGCCAGGATCTGCAGCTTGTGCTCACGCACGTCGCACTGGTTACCGTCCAGATTAAAGTACGCGTGGTTGGTCAGGTTG
This sequence comes from Enterobacter asburiae, assembly GCF_024599655.1. Taxonomy (NCBI): domain Bacteria; kingdom Pseudomonadati; phylum Pseudomonadota; class Gammaproteobacteria; order Enterobacterales; family Enterobacteriaceae; genus Enterobacter; species Enterobacter asburiae. The sequence continues at coordinate 3,517,975 of NZ_CP102247.1, read as the reverse complement.
ACCGGACACGGCTTGTCGACCGTCGCACGGTATTCAATGGCGATACGGTTGTCGTCGGTCAGCGTAAAGCGCGCGGACGCGGTAAGGTTCCCCGGGAAGCCCTGATCGCCATCAGGCGAATCCAGCGAGAACAGCACTTCGCCGTCGTTTTGACGAACAATCTTCCAGCGGCGTTTATCAAACCCGTCCGGTCCGCCGTGCAGCTGGTTCTCACCCTGGCTTGGAAGCAGGGTGTACTGCACGCCGTCGAGCTCAAAACGGCTCTTCGCGATGCGGTTAGCATAGCGCCCAACGGACGCGCCCAGATAGGCGGACTGATTGATGTACTGCTCAGGCGAGGCGCAGCCGAGCAGGGTCTCGCGCACGCTGCCGTCCGGCATCGGTACGCGGGCAGAAAGCAGGGTTGCCCCCCAGTCCATCACCGTAACGACCATCCCCGCGCTGTTGCGCAGGGTTAACAGGCGATACGGCAGACCATCCGGTGCAAGGGTAGGTGTTTCGTTTAGCACTGTCCGGCTCCTTGTGATGCTTTGCAAACATAGAAGGTTTCTTTGATACCCGTTTTCGCTTCGTACTGCTTCGCCACGGCCTCCTGTACGGCAGGGACCAGTTCTTCAGGCACCAGCGCAACGATACAGCCGCCAAAGCCGCCGCCCGTCATGCGCACGCCGCCTTTGTCGCCGATAGTGGCTTTGACGATATCCACCAGGGTGTCGATCTGCGGAACGGTGATTTCAAAATCATCGCGCATGGAGGCGTGAGATTCCGCCATCAGCTCACCCATACGTTTCAGATCGCCTTTCGCCAGCGCGGACGCGGCTTCAACGGTACGGGCATTTTCCGTCAGCACGTGACGAACGCGTTTGGCGACGACCGGATCCAGCTCGTGCGCCACTTTGTTAAATTCATTGAGCGTTACGTCGCGCAGGGCAGGCTGCTGGAAGAAGCGGGCGCCGGTTTCGCACTGTTGGCGGCGGGTGTTGTATTCGCTGCCCACCAGCGTGCGCTTAAAGTTGCTGTTGATAATCACCACGGCCGCGCCTTTCGGCAGGGGAACGGCTTTGGTACCGAGCGAGCGGCAATCAATTAACAGGGCATGCTCTTTTTTGCCCAGCGCGGAGATAAGCTGGTCCATAATGCCGCAGTTACAGCCCACGAACTGGTTTTCTGCTTCCTGACCGTTCAGGGCGATTTGCGCGCCGTCCAGCGGCAGATGATAAAGCTGCTGAAACACGGTTCCCACGGCGACTTCCAGAGACGCAGAGGAGCTTAAGCCCGCACCCTGCGGCACGTTGCCGCTGATGACTAAATCTGCACCGCCAAAGTTCTTGTTACGCTTCTGAAGGTGTTTCACCACGCCGCGCACGTAGTTAGACCACTGCTGGCTGTCGTGTGTAACAATTGGGGCATCAAGGGAAAACTCGTCCGCCTCATTATCGTAATCCGCCGCAATCACGCGGACTTTACGGTCGTCGCGCTTCGCACAGCTGATGACGGTCTGGTAATCAATGGCGCACGGCAGAACGAAACCGTCGTTATAGTCGGTGTGTTCACCGATCAGGTTAACGCGGCCAGGTGCCTGGATAACGTGGGTGGCAGGGTAGCCAAATTTCTCAGCAAACAGGGATTGTGTTTTATCTTTCAGACTCATTTTTTAGACTCCTGATTCGCGATAGTGGACGTCGCTAACGGCACGCAGACGTTCTGCCGCCTGTTCCGCCGTCAGGTCACGCTGGGTTTCCGCCAGCATTTCATAGCCCACCATAAATTTACGCACCGTTGCAGAGCGCAGCAGCGGCGGATAGAAATGGGCGTGCAGCTGCCAGTGTTGATTCTCTTCGCCGTTAAACGGGGCGCCGTGCCAGCCCATGGAGTACGGGAAGGAGCACTGGAACAGGTTGTCGTAACGGCTGGTCAGCTTTTTCAGCGCCAGGGCAAGGTCGTCGCGCTGCACGTCGCTGAGATCGGTGATGCGCTGCACGTGCGCTTTCGGCAGCAGCAGCGTTTCAAACGGCCAGGCGGCCCAGTAAGGGACGACGGCCAGCCAGTGTTCGGTTTCCACTACGGTGCGGCTGCCGTCGGCCAGCTCGCGCTGGGTGTAATCCACCAGCATCGGCGAACCGTTTTCCGCGTAATACGCCTTCTGCAGACGGTCTTCACGCTCGGCTTCGTTAGGCAGGAAGCTGTTCGCCCAGACCTGGCCGTGCGGGTGCGGGTTAGAGCAGCCCATCGCCGCGCCTTTGTTTTCGAACACCTGCACCCACGGATAGCTCTGCCCCAGCTCTGCGGTTTGCGCCAGCCAGGTGCTGACGACCTCTTTCAGCGCGTCCACGCTCAGCTCCGGCAGCGTTTTGCTGTGATCGGGCGAGAAGCAGATCACGCGGCTGGTTCCGCGCGCGCTTTCGCAGCGCATCAGCGGGTCGTGGCTTTCCGGCGCGTCCGGGGTGTCGGTCATCAGGGCGGCAAAATCGTTGGTGAAGACGAAGGTGCCTTTATAGTCCGGGTTTTTATCCCCGGTGACGCGCGTGTTGCCCGGACAGAGGAAGCAGTCCGGGTCGTGCTGTGGCAGCGTCTGTTTTGCAGGCGTCTCCTGCGCCCCCTGCCAGGGGCGCTTGGCGCGATGCGGAGAAACTAAAATCCATTGCCCGCTTAACGGGTTAAAACGACGATGCGGATGATCGACGGGATTAAATTGCGTCATGACGGATCCTTAGTCCGGATAGCCCTGCGGATGGCGTGACTGCCAGTGCCAGGTATCCTGTGCCATTTCATCAAGCGTGCGCGTCACACGCCAGTTAAGCTCTTTGTCGGCTTTGGTGGCATCGGCCCAGTAAGCAGGCAGGTCGCCATCACGACGCGGGGCGAAGTGGTAGCTCACCGGCTTACCGCAGGCTTTGCTGAAGGCGTTAACCACGTCCAGCACGCTGCTGCCGACCCCGGCGCCGAGGTTGTAAATATGCACGCCCGGCTTGTTGGCCAGCTGCTGCATCGCGGCAACGTGGCCGTCGGCCAGATCCATGACGTGGATGTAGTCGCGCACGCCGGTGCCGTCTTCGGTAGGGTAGTCATTGCCAAAAATCGCCAGCGAGTCGCGACGGCCCACGGCAACCTGCGCGATATACGGCATCAGGTTGTTCGGGATGCCCTGCGGATCTTCACCCATATCGCCGGACGGATGCGCGCCGACCGGGTTGAAGTAGCGCAGCAGCGCGATGCTCCACTCCGGCTGCGCTTTTTGCAGGTCGGTCAGGATCTGCTCCACCATCAGCTTGCTTTTGCCGTACGGGCTTTGCGGTGTACCGGTCGGGAAGCTTTCAACGTAAGGGATTTTGGGCTGATCGCCGTAGACGGTTGCGGAGGAGCTAAAGATGAAGTTTTTGACGTTGGCCGCACGCATGGCGGAGATGAGACGCAGGGTACCGTTGACGTTGTTGTCGTAATACTCGAGCGGTTTCGCAACGGATTCACCAACCGCTTTCAGGCCCGCGAAGTGGATCACCGCTTCGATGGCGTGGTCGTGAAGGATCTCGGTCATCAGCGCTTCGTTGCGGATGTCGCCTTCCACGAAAGTGGGTTGTTTACCGCCAAGACGTTCAATCACAGGCAGCACGCTGCGCTTACTGTTGCACAGGTTGTCGAGAATGATGACGTCGTGACCGTTTTGCAGCAGTTGCACGCAGGTATGACTACCTATGTAACCGCTACCACCTGTTACCAGAACTCGCATATTTCGCTCCATTGGGCTTATGGTATGTAATAACCATAGCATAACAGAGACGCGAAAAGTGTGACATGGGATAAAATAGTGGAATCGTTTACACTGTTTTTAAAATCCGATTTTCAGCCGCTTTTGGGCATTGTAGATCAAAGGGATAGCGATGTCTTAGTGCAGGTTATCTGAAAAACGGAGGGCGGCGCCCTCCGGGGGTTAATCGATTTTGCTTTGCAGATAACGATAGTGCTCACCGTCCGGAACAAACTCCAGGCGATGCGTGATGCAGGAGGGGGCATCTTCGGCATGGTGTGAAACGAACAGCAGCTGCGTTTCACCTTCGCTAATCAGCACGTCCACAAAGCGGCGGATAAGCTGTCGATTTAGCGGATCGAGTCCCTGCAGCGGTTCGTCGAGGATCAGAAGCGTAGGGTGTTTCACCAGCGCGCGAACGATCAGGGCCAGACGCTGCTGCCCCCACGACAGGCTATGAAACGGCGCGTCAGCGATCCGGGTGTCCATGCCCAGGATATCCAGCCACTGCTGGGCCAGCTTGTGCTGTTTGTCCGACACCGCCTGATAAATACCGATGGAATCAAAATAGCCGGAAAGGATCACGTTGCGTACCGTGGTACTGACCCGGTAATCCAGATGCAGGCTGCTGCTGACGTAGCCGATATGTTTTTTAATATCCCAGATGGTTTCGCCGCTGCCGCGACGCCGACCGAACAGCGTCAGATCGTTGCTATAGCCCTGCGGGTGATCGCCGGTTACCAGGCTCAGCAGCGTGGATTTTCCCGCGCCGTTAGGGCCGACAATCTGCCAGTGCTCGCCAGGATTGACCGTCCAGCTAAGACGGTTGAGGATCGGGCGATCTTCATAAGAGACCATCCCATCCCGCAGCACGATGCGCGGCTGGTGGGGATCAAGCGCGTGGCGGGCCGCAGGGGCGTCAGGTTCCGGAAGGGTAATACCGTCGAGTTGTTCACTGTGCGCGAGCTGGGCGATGAGCGCCTGCTTAAGCAGCGCTGTCTTTTCACCGGTCTCGGTCAGGTTACAGTCAGCCAGTACGCCTGCATGCTGGATAAAATCCGGAATTTCATCGAAGCGGTTAAGCACCAGCACCAGGGTATATCCCTGCTGATTAAGCGATTCCAGCAGGGCCGCCAGCTGCGCACGGGACTGCACGTCAAGGCCGTCAAACGGTTCGTCGAGGATAAGCAGCTCGGGCTCGCTCATCAGCGCCTGGCAGAGCAGCGTTTTCCGCGTCTCGCCGGTAGAAAGGTATTTAAAGCGCCGGTTCAGCAGGGCGGTGATGCCGAACCGTTCTGCCAGGCGCTGACAGCGGGCGGGATCTTTCACCTCATCCTGAATAATTTCCGCCGTCGTACGGCCGGTATCTTCTTCGCCAGGGCTGAGTAAATCGGTGTTGTTGCGCTGCCACTCGTCGCTCACCAGCTTTTGCAGTTGTTCAAATGACAGGCGCGTCAGGCGCGTAAAGTCGCCCTGGCATTCGCCCTTGAGGAGGGGAAGCTCGCCGGCCAGCGCGCGGGCCAGCGCGGATTTACCGCTGCCGTTAGTGCCGACAAACGCCCAGCTTTCACCCGCGCGTATCGTCAAATCAGCAATCGTCAGCGTTCGGGTATCGCTAAGACGAAACGTGCCTTGCGAAATATGCAATGATGACATGATTTATCCCTGTTTTTGCAGCAACAGATATCAGGGATACGCACTGTCGGCGCGATTGTCAATGCGCTCAGCACAATGTGGCGATAATCACCCGGTCTGCGTTGAACCAGGCGGTAACGACAGTACCTTCTTCTAAACCGTCCGCTTCGCTAAGCGGTATCGTCGCGCAAAGCTGTTGCCCGTCAGCCAGGGTCATCAGCACTTCGCACTGCGCCTGGCCGCGTTCGATATGGCTAATTGCGCCCTGTAGCTGGTTATCGGCTGCCTTTGCGGTGTCGGGATCGCGCGTGATATTGACCCACGGTGCTTTCAGCAGCACCAGCACCTCTTTACCTTCATCCAGCTCCAGGCGCTCTGCGCTCTGCGCCGTGATTGCGGCTTTCAGACGGGTGGTGCCATCGGCAAGCAGGATCTCAATATGCTGCTGTACCTGGAGATTGTCGCGCGCCGTCACCGTTCCAAACCACTGGTTGCGGGCGCTGGTTTGTAACGAGAAGCGGGAAATGGCGGCCAGCAAACTGTCCAGCGGAACGTTATCGTCGTCGCTCAAAACGTCAAACGCTTTTTGCTGGATCTGGGCTAGCAGATCGTAAAGCTGAATCAGTCGCTGGCCGTAGCGCGTGACGACCGCACCTCCACCCCCTTTTCCGCCAGTGGCTCTGTCCACCAGCGGATGCTCGCTCAGGGTGTTCATGTCATTGATGGCGTCCCAGGCACTTTTGTAGCTGATGCCCGCGTTTTTCGCCCCCTGGCTAATCGAGCCCGTTTGTTCTATTTGTTTAAGCAGGGCGATACGTCGCGGATCGGCGAAAAGCTTTTGCTGAAGTCGTAGAGTGAGAAGAATTTCGGCCTGCATAACAGTGTCCTGGCAAAAAGAGTATTGTGACCCAAATGGTGCAGGGCGCAAAGGGTACCGCACAAAAGGGGATGTTTTTCTCACTTGAAAGGGTAGAATAAGCTGTTCACAATATCTGGAGAAAACCATGTTAGAGTTGTTGAAAAGTCTGGTATTCGCCGTGATCATGGTACCAGTAGTGATGGCCATCATCCTCGGTGCCATCTACGGCCTGGGTGAAGTGTTCAACGTCTTTTCGAACATTGGTCACAGAGACCAGGCTAAAAAGCAGCATTGATTCCCCACAAAACGCCCGGCTAGCCCGGGCGTTTTGCTCTCAAGATTTTCTCGTTTTCGCCGATAATATTTAACGCATCACACCGATTTACCCCTTCAGCGGTACGATTAAACGCTGGGATCTCCCTGACGTTACCGTTATATTAATATGTATATAACGCTACTCACAGGAGTTACAGATGGCACGTTCATGGGTACGCCTTTTCGCAGGGGCAACGCTGACGCTTTCACTTACCGGACACGCGCTGGCGGACGAGGGTAAAATCACGGTCTTTGCGGCGGCGTCGCTGACCAACGCGCTGCAGGACATCGCGGCGGCGTATAAAAAAGAGAAAAACGTCGAGGTGGTCTCCTCTTTTGCCTCTTCCTCGACGCTGGCGCGTCAGATAGAAGCGGGCGCACCGGCGGATCTGTTTATCTCGGCTGACCAGAAGTGGATGGATTACGCGGCGGAGAAGAAATCAATTGATGCGACAACCCGCGAAACGCTGCTGGGGAATAGCCTGGTTGTCGTGGCGCCCAAAGCCAGCGCGCAGGCGGACATCACCATCAATAAAGAGACCAACTGGACGAGCCTGCTGAACGGCGGCCGTCTGGCGGTGGGCGATCCGGAGCACGTTCCGGCCGGTATTTATGCCAAAGAAGCGCTGCAAAAGCTGGGCGCATGGGAGACATTGTCACCGAAACTGGCCCCGGCGGAAGACGTGCGCGGCGCGCTGGCGCTGGTTGAGCGCAACGAAGCCCCGCTGGGCATTGTGTATGGCTCTGATGCCGTTGCCAGTAAAGGTGTAAAAGTGGTCGCAACGTTCCCGGAAGACTCCCACAAGAAAGTGGAATATCCTGTTGCGATTGTTGATGGACATAAAAATGCGACCGTGACGGCCTTCCGCGATTACCTGAAGGGCCCGGAGGCGTCCGCGATCTTTAAACGTTATGGATTTACGACTCACTGATGATATTGACCGATCCTGAATGGCAGGCTGTTCTGCTGAGCCTTAAAGTCTCTTCCCTGGCGGTTGCGCTGAGTTTGCCCTTTGGGATCTTCTTTGCCTGGCTACTGGTTCGCTGCCAGTTTCCCGGCAAAACGCTGCTCGACAGCGTGCTTCATCTTCCGCTCGTTTTGCCGCCAGTAGTGGTCGGTTACCTGCTGCTGATTTCGATGGGGCGACGCGGTTTTATCGGCGAGAAGCTTTACGACTGGTTTGGGCTGACGTTTGCGTTTAGCTGGCGCGGTGCGGTACTGGCGGCGGCGGTGATGTCATTCCCACTGATGGTGAGGGCGATACGCCTCGCGCTGGAAGGCGTGGACATGAAGCTTGAACAGGCGGCCCGCACGCTGGGCGCAGGGCGCTGGCGCGTCTTTTTCACCATCACGCTACCCCTGACGCTACCCGGCATTATTGTTGGTACGGTGCTGGCCTTTGCCCGCTCGCTGGGCGAGTTTGGCGCGACGATCACGTTTGTGTCGAACATCCCCGGCGAGACGCGAACCATCCCGTCGGCAATGTACACTCTGATTCAAACGCCGGGCGGTGAAGGCGCGGCGGCGCGGCTGTGTATTATTTCAATTGTGCTGGCGCTGGCATCGCTAATGGTGTCTGAATGGCTGGCGCGGCTCAGCCGCGAGCGGATGGGGAAATAAGCATGCTGGAACTCCATTTTACCCAGACGCTGGGAAATCATACCCTGACGCTTAACGAAACGCTGCCGGCAAGCGGAATCACCGCCATCTTTGGCGTGTCGGGAGCGGGAAAAACATCGCTGATTAATGCCATCAGCGGCCTGACCCGCCCGCAGTCTGGCCGTATTGTCCTGAATGACCGCGTCCTGAATGACGTAGAGAATAAGGTTTACCTCTCGCCGGATAAACGCCGCATCGGCTATGTTTTCCAGGATGCGCGCCTGTTCCCGCACTACAGCGTGCGCGGCAACCTGCGTTACGGCATGGCGAAAAGCATGGCCGGGCAGTTTGATAAGCTGGTGACGCTGTTAGGCATTGAACCTCTGCTCGACAGGCTACCCTCCTCGCTCTCCGGTGGAGAAAAACAGCGTGTGGCCATTGGCCGCGCGTTGCTGACCGCACCCGAACTGCTGCTGCTCGACGAACCGCTGGCCTCGCTCGATATTCCGCGTAAACGCGAGCTTCTGCCTTATCTACAGCGACTGACGCGAGAAATTAATATTCCGATGCTCTACGTCAGCCATTCGCTGGACGAAATCCTCCATCTGGCCGACAAGGTGCTGGTGCTGGAAGAGGGCAGCGTTAAGGCGTTTGGCAACCTGGAAGAGGTGTGGGGCAGCAGCGTAATGCACCCGTGGTTACCCAAAGAACAGCAGAGCAGCATACTGAAAGTGAGCGTTCTGGAACACCATCCACACTACGCGATGACCGCCCTGGCGCTGGGTGACCAGCATCTTTGGGTCAATAAGATCGACAAACCGTTGCAGTCCGCGCTGAGAATTCGCATCCAGTCATCGGACGTCTCGCTGGTGCTGCAGCCGCCGCTGCAAACCAGTATTCGAAATATTCTGCGCGCCAAAGTTGCGGAGTGTTTTGATGATAACGGGCAGGTGGAAGTGAAGCTTGAAGTGGGCAGCAGGACGCTCTGGGCGCGCATCAGCCCGTGGGCCAGGGATGAGTTAGGGATCAAACCTGGCCTGTGGCTTTACGCGCAAATTAAGAGCGTCTCGATTACCGCCTGATTACAGCAGGTGGGTATAAATGTACTGCGCGATGCTGTCGGTAGTGTTGTCGCCAATCACCACGTTGGCGCGGGCTTTGACCGCGTCGTCGGCATTGCCCATCGCCACGCCGGTACCGGCGGCTTCCAGCATGCTGATGTCGTTGTAGTTATCACCAAAGGCGATAACATCCTGCATCGACCAGCCCTGAGATTCCACAAACTGCGTCAGCCGCTTGCCTTTGCTGTTGCCTTTGCGGGCAATATCCACCTGGTCATGCCAGGACCATTCGCACTCCAGACCCAGCGTCTGCTCCACGTGTTTTGCGAAGGTGTTCAGTTTGGTGGTGTCTTCATCCGTCAGGGCGAATTTCCAGATAGCCTCAACGTCCTGGGCGGCCTGACGCAGGGAGGAAACCTGGGTAAAGACCGGACGCTGCGCTTCAGGCAGGGACAACGCCCAGTTGCTGGTGCGCACCACATGGCCAGTAGGGCGCTCGTACACCATCGCGTTATCCACGTACATCAGGCCGTGAACGGCATGCTCATCCAGCAGATCAATCAGCTGCAGCGCCTGGGGAACCGGCAGTGGGTCGGAGGCTAAAACCTTTTTTGCCTGATAATCATACAAATAAGTGCCATTACAACAAATTGCAGGTGTATCTAACGCCAGTGCCTGATAAAAAGGGTGAATGGCAACGTGATGTCGACCCGTTACGATAAGGAGTTGATATCCCACTTCCTGCGCGCGTTTAAGCGCCTCAAGGGAGGAGGGGAGAAGGGTTTTTTGCGGCGTCAGTAAGGTACCGTCTAAATCCAGAGCAATCACACGCGAGGTCATCTGTTTTCCCGGGTTAATATTGAATTTACGTTTTGATGGGATGGTACACCGAGAGGCGAAAGCTTCAAAATTCCTGTCGACAATTCAGCATTCACCGTCAAAAGTTAACTACTTTCATGCGCAGTGAGGAGTGAATATTCATGAAACAAACCGTTTATACCGCCAGTCCTGAAAGCCAGCAGATCCACGTCTGGCGTTTAAATACCGAAGGGACACTCACGCTGGTTCAGGTTGTTGACGTGCCAGGTCAGGTGCAGCCGATGGTCATCAGCCCGGATAAACGTTTCTTGTACGTGGGTGTGCGCCCGGAGTTCCGCGTGCTGGCCTATCGCATTTCTCCGGACGATGGCGCGCTGACGTACACTGCCGAAGCCCCGTTGCCGGGCAGCCCAACCCACATCTCCACCGATCGTAAAGGCAACTTTGTCTTCAGCGGCTCTTATAACGCGGGCTGCGTCAGCGTAACGCATCTGGAAAATGGCATTCCGGTCGAAACCGTGGATGTGGTTGAAGGGCTTGAAGGCTGCCACTCGGCGAATATCACGCCGGATAACCGCACGCTGTGGGTGCCTGCGCTGAAGCAGGATCGTATCTGCCTGTTCACCCTGAGCGACGATGGTCACCTGGTGGCGCAGCATCCTGCCGAAGTGACTACCGTTGAAGGCGCGGGTCCGCGTCATATGGTCTTCCATCCGAACCAGCAGTACGCCTACGTGGTCAATGAACTGAACAGCTCTGTGGACGTCTGGGAGCTGAAAGATCCTAACGGCCAGATTGAGTGCGTGCAGACGCTGGATATGATGCCGTCTGACTTCTCCGACACCCGCTGGGCGGCGGATATCCACATTACGCCAAATGGCCGCCATCTGTACGCCTGTGACCGTACCTCCAGCCTGATTACCGTGTTTAGCGTCTCCGAGGATGGCAGCGTGCTGGCCATTGAAGGCTTCCAGCCAACGGAAACCCAGCCGCGCGGCTTTAATATCGATCACAGCGGTAAATACCTGATTGCGGCGGGGCAGAAATCCCACCACATCGCGCTGTATGAAATTAAAGGTGAGCAGGGGCTGCTGGAAGAGAAAGGACGTTACGCCGTCGGCCAGGGGCCAATGTGGGTCGTGGTAAACGCTCACTAAGCGGCTAAAAACAAAAAACCTCGCGAATGCGAGGTTTTTTTATGCCCGGTGGTAGCCGGGTGTGCACATCAAAACGTAACCAACACGTCCATCATAATATTGGCTTAAGGTGATGTAAATTCATCGTCAACGAAGAAAAGAGATTATGAGACGATGGTAGATATCAATATTTAATATAATCAGTGAGTTATTTATGTTCTCTTTATAAATTCCTAAACTCCCTTTAACTGTTTTTATGTACAGTAATGGTCTGATATTATTCTGTCCGTTGGTTTGATGTGTTGCAGTTCCGCAATTCAGGATCCTTTTTAAGTCCTGGCTGTCGGGTGGTGCCGACGGTGCCTAAACTGCGGAGCACATCAAAACATAACCAACACACCTCTGGTGACAGGCAGCGGAAAGGTAAATCAGAGGAGAAGTGCTCTATACCAAAGGAGTGGCGTATGAGCGGTGTGGAATGGGCAATTCTGTTCCTGCAACTCATGGTTGCGATTATGCAACTATTGGATGCGTATCTTAAGTTTGGTGCCTGACGTATCCAGTCGCAGTAAAAAGGGGGATTAACATCCCCCTTTTTACTCTCATCTTACTGCTTCGGCTCAGCAACCACTTTGCTACCCAGACCGCGGTTATTGTATTCCCACATGCGGTTGAAGTTAGCGTCGTTCAGGTTGCGCTGCACGTTTCCTTTATCATCCACCGCACCGGTATTGCCGGAGAATGGACGTTTGGAGATCGCGGCATCAGCCCACGGCTTCGCCATGTTGAAGCCTTCGTTGATCACGCTGTCGCGGATCACGACCTGGCCGTTAGTGGCAGAGTCGACGTCCAGGGAGCGTCCCAGCTGCGCCACGCCGTCACCGGCAGCGTTAAAGCGGCTGTTCACGGCCAGGAAGCCGTAGAAGAGGTTAGACTGGGTTGCCGGAGCAAACACGTAGCCTTCCTGCTGAGTACGTGAATTCACCACGCGGAAATCGGTGTTATCAAATACCACCGCGCCGCGCCCGGACACCAGATCCACGTCACCTTCAACGTAGCTGTTGGTCACCAGCGTACGGGTCAGGCGGTTATTCTGCAGGGTGTTCTGCACGCCGCTGTTGGTCACGAAGAAGGTGTTCTGTCGGCCCAGAATGTTGACGTTGTTAATCTGCACCTGGTCGCCATCGCTACGCAGCGCAACGGCCTGGTGGTTACCGGCATCAACGCTGTCGCCCAGGGTATTCTGAATGGTCAGGTTCTGCAGCTGCAGACCGTTATTCTGAGACCAGAACACCGCTGAGCACATCACGCCAATGGTGGCGGAACGCTTGCTCTGGCAGTTATCAAACATGTACCACGCCGGTTTACCCGGCATATATTTACCGGCCGGGTTCACCAGGTGCCGCCAGGTGTTGCTGTCGATTTCGGAATCAATCGCCAGGCCAATTTTTACGTCGATCGCTTTTTCGCCCAGACCGTAAAGCGTAACGCTGCCTGGAGCCGCCGGAACATATACGGTGCCTTCATATTCACCCGGCAGGATCGCGATGTACTGGCGAGACGCGCTATGTTTAGTGATGGCAGCATCAACCGCAGCCTGAATAGAGGTGTGCGTTACGCCCTGCGCACCTGCCGGGCCAACCACGAAGTCAGGCTGTTTAGGCAGGTTAATAGACGACGGGGTCCACGGCGCAGCGTTAGGATCCATCGCTGAGAAGTAGTGCGCACGGTCGAAGTTCTTCGCTTCATCAGCGGACAAAATCGGGCGGGAGGCGGTACCGGGCGCAGCCTGCTCAGAAGGTCGCTGATCCGGTGGAGTTGAACTGCATGCGGATAAGGTCACGCCAAAGGCGAGTGCTAACGCCAGACGGGAAATCCTGGAAATGTTCAAGGTGAAGCTCCTGGGTATGCAAGTCTTTACGGGATAGACGGAATAGCCTGCTTTTTTATACTAAGTTGAGCGAAACGGGAAGATAAAAAGGGTAAAAGTTGCATTTTTAGCCCCGGAGCGGCAGGTAAGTGATCACAAATAAATAACATTTTCCGCAAAGTCGGTTGACAGCAGACAACAGATGAAAATAAATGTCTATACAATCTAAGACAAGTGGAACGCCCCATGCAGCAGATTCATCCCGACGATGTAATATGGCGAAATGCGCGACTGGCTACGATGGCGCCGGACGTATCTGCGCCTTATGGACTGAAAGAGCAACATGCCCTGGTCGTGCGCGGCCACACCCTTCTGGCCGTGATCCCTGAATCTGACATTCCTGCCGGACACCCTCGCTGTGTCGATCTCCAGGGGCGTCTGGTCACGCCTGGCCTGATTGACTGCCATACCCACCTGGTGTTTGGCGGCGATCGCGCGGCGGAGTGGGAGCAGCGTCTGAACGGCGCCTCTTATCAAACGATTAGCGCCCAGGGGGGCGGGATTAACGCGACCGTGACGGCGACGCGCAGCAGCTCAGCCGAAACCCTGCTTCAACTGGCGCAGCAGCGGCTTCAGCGACTGATGAATGAAGGCGTCACCACGGTTGAAATCAAGTCGGGATACGGTCTAAACCCCGAGGCCGAAGAGAAGATGCTGCAGGTCGCGCGCCAGCTGAGCCTCAATAATCCGATCGATATCAGCCCAACGCTGCTGGCGGCGCATGCGGTTCCAACGGAATACCGGCAGGATCCCGATGCGTATCTCACGCTGGTCTGCGAGCAGATATTGCCCACGCTGTGGCAGAAAGAGTTATATGAAGCAGTAGACGTGTTTTGTGAAAACGTCGGCTTCACCCCGTCGCAAACTGAGCGCCTCTTTAAGGCTGCCACCGCGCTCGGTATTCCGGTGAAAGGGCATGTCGAGCAGCTGTCTAATCAGGGCGGCGCGGCGCTGGTCAGCCAGTATAAGGGGCTTTCCGCCGATCATATTGAGTATCTCGACGACGCAGGCGTTCAGGCGATGGCGGAAAGCGGCACGGTTGCCGTCCTGTTGCCGGGTGCGTTCTATTTTCTTCAGGAGCGCCAGCGACCGCCGGTGGAATGGCTCAGAAAACAGGGTGTCCCGATGGCCGTCGCGACCGACTATAACCCCGGCACCAGCCCGTTTGCCAGCCTGCACCTGGCGATGAACATGGCCTGCGTCCAGTTTGGTCTGACCCCTGAAGAAGCCTGGGCTGGCGTCACGCGGCATGCCGCGCAGGCGCTGGGCCGTGGCGCAACCCACGGGCAGCTCAGGGCAGGGTTTGTCGCTGATTTCATCGTCTGGGATGCTCGCCATCCGGTAGAGATGGTCTACGAGCCGGGACGCAATCCGCTGTATCAACGTATTTTCCGTGGGGAGGCAGTATGAGGTTATGGCGGCCGGTAGCCGAAACGGTCTGGCAGGGGCGCGACGACAGCGCCGAGGCCAGCAATGCAACGCGCATTTTCCAGACGATAAAGCAGCAGGGACAGTTCACGCCGCTTGCATCCGGCATCGCGCTGATCGGCTTTGAATGTGATGAAGGGGTAAAACGCAATCAGGGCAGGCCCGGCGCCATGCAGGCACCGGATATGCTGCGAAAAGCGCTGGCGAATATGGCAAGTCATCAGGGGCATGAACGGCTGACGGATATGGGCTCGGTTTACGTTGAAGGCGACGAGCTGGAAGCGGCGCAGAAGGCGTTAAGCGATGCCGTCACGACCTGCCAGCAGTCCGGGATGCGCACGCTGGTCTTTGGCGGCGGGCACGAAACCGCCTGGGCGCATGGTCGGGGCGTTCTGGATGCGTTCCCTAACGAGCGCGTGGCGGTGATCAACCTTGATGCCCATCTTGACCTGCGCAAGGCCGACCGGGCGACGTCCGGCACCCCATTTCGCCAGCTGGCGCATTACTGCGATGAGCGCGGGCGGGAATTTCAGTACGCCTGCTTTGGCGTGAGCCGGGCGGCGAACACGCTGGCGCTGTGGGATGAGGCCGAACGCCTGAACGTCACGCTGGTGGAAGATCTCCATTTCAGGCGCGATGCGCTATCCGCGCTGGAAAAGGTGCTGACGCAGGCCGATCGTATCTATCTGACGATCGATCTGGACGTCCTGCCCGCCAGCGAAATGCCTGCCGTGTCCGCCCCGGCTGCGTTAGGCATACCGGCGCTGGATCTTCTCCCGGTTATCGAACAAATCTGCCGCAGCGGTAAGCTACAGGCCGCCGATCTGGTAGAGTTTAACCCGCAGTACGATCGGGACGGACAGGGCGCAAAGCTTGCCGCCCGTCTGGCCTGGCAAATTGCTCACTGGTGGGCATAACACTATTCAAGGAGTCACGATGTTTTCACGCTCACCTCTGCCGCCGTCGAGCCCTCCCGCGCCTTTCTACGAAAAGGTGAAGCAGGCAATCAGCGAAAAAATCGCCACCGGCGTCTGGCGCCCGCACGATCGCATCCCCTCGGAGGCCGAGCTGGTGGCGCAGTTTGGTTTTAGCCGGATGACCGTCAACCGGGCGCTGCGCGAACTGACCGACGAAGGGCTTCTGGTGCGCCTGCAGGGCGTGGGGACGTTTGTGGCGGAACCGAAAGGGCAATCTGCCCTGTTTGAAATCCGCAGTATTGCCGATGAGATAACCTCGCGAAATCATCAGCACCGCTGTGAGGTGCTGGTGCTCGAAGAGACCCAGGCCAGCGCCGAGCAGGCCGTAGAGCTGAATGTCAAAGAAGGCAGCCGTATCTTCCATTCCGTGATGGTGCATTTTGAGAACGACATTCCGGTGCAGATTGAAGATCGCTGCGTGAACGCTGAACGGATACCGGACTATCTGAATCAGGATTACACCCAGACCACCCCGCACGCCTATCTCTCGCTCGTCGCTCCGCTCACGGAAGGGGAGCACATTGTGGAAGCCGTGCGCGCCACGCCGCAGGAGTGCGAGCGGCTGCGTATTAAAGAGCACGATCCGTGCCTGCTGATCCGCCGTCGGACCTGGTCCTCATCGCACATTGTGTCGCATGCCCGGCTGCTTTTCCCGGGTAACCGCTACCGGCTGCAGGGCCACTTTATGTCATAAGTTTTAAAAGCGTGATAGCTAACGCAATATAACAAAATTGTATCTTTTTTGTTAAATCTGACCTTGTGTGTGCTTGTCTATACAAGTATATCTAAATGCATCACTGTCCCGTATGAGGAGCACACAATGTCGTCAGGTAAATACCGCCAGCAGGATGTCCGCGCCGCGCGCGGCACCACTCTCACCGCCAAAAGCTGGCTCACCGAAGCCCCGCTGCGCATGTTGATGAACAACCTCGATCCTGAGGTAGCGGAGAACCCCCACGAGCTGGTGGTCTACGGCGGCATAGGCCGCGCCGCGCGCAACTGGGAATGCTATGACGCAATTGTAAAATCCCTGACCGAACTCGAACACGACGAAACCCTGCTGGTGCAGTCCGGCAAGCCGGTGGGCGTGTTCAAAACGCACAAAAACGCACCGCGCGTGCTGATCGCCAACTCTAACCTCGTGCCGCACTGGGCCACGTGGGAACACTTCAACGAACTGGACGCGAAAGGGCTGGCGATGTATGGCCAGATGACCGCGGGGAGCTGGATCTACATCGGCAGCCAGGGGATCGTGCAGGGCACCTACGAGACCTTCGTGGAAGCCGGCCGCCAGCACTATAACGGCTCGCTGAAAGGCCGCTGGGTATTGACCGCGGGTCTCGGCGGCATGGGCGGCGCGCAGCCGCTGGCCGCCACGCTTGCCGGCGCGTGCTCGCTCAACATTGAGTGCCAGCAGAGCCGCATTGATTTCCGTCTGCGCACCCGCTACGTCGATGAACAGGCAACCGATCTGGACGATGCGCTGGCGCGTATCAAAAAATACACCTCCGAAGGCAAAGCGGTGTCGATTGCCCTGTGCGGCAACGCGGCGGACATTCTCCCGCAGCTCGTCGCCCGCGGCGTGCGCCCGGATCTGGTCACCGACCAGACCAGCGCCCATGACCCGCTGCACGGTTACCTGCCAAAAGGCTGGACGTGGGAAGAATATCAGCAAAAAGCGGAAACCGACCCTGAAGGCACGGTGCTTGCGGCGAAACGCGCCATGGCTGAGCACGTCTCCGCCATGCTGGCCTTTAGCCAGATGGGCATTCCGACCTTTGACTACGGCAACAACATCCGCCAGATGGCGAAAGAGATGGGCGTAAGTAACGCGTTCGACTTCCCGGGATTCGTTCCTGCCTATATCCGCCCGCTGTTCTGCCGCGGTATCGGCCCGTTCCGCTGGGTTGCCCTGTCCGGTGACCCGGAGGACATCTACAAAACCGATGCCAAAGTGAAAGAGATCGTCGCCGATGACGAACACCTGCACCGCTGGCTGGACATGGCCCGCGAGCGCATTAACTTCCAGGGCCTGCCGGCGCGTATCTGCTGGGTAGGGCTGGAGTGGCGGCAAAAACTGGGCCTCGCCTTCAACGAAATGGTGCGCAGCGGTGAAGTCTCCGCGCCGATCGTCATTGGCCGCGACCACCTGGACTCCGGCTCCGTCGCCAGCCCGAACCGCGAAACGGAAGCCATGCGCGACGGCTCGGATGCGGTCTCCGACTGGCCATTGCTGAACGCTCTGCTCAATACCGCCAGCGGCGCGACCTGGGTATCGCTGCACCACGGCGGCGGCGTGGGGATGGGCTTCTCCCAGCATTCCGGGATGGTCATCGTCTGCGACGGAACCGATGAAGCCGCCGCGCGTATCGCTCGCGTGCTGCACAACGACCCGGCAACCGGCGTGATGCGTCACGCGGATGCGGGTTACGAAATTGCCATTGACTGTGCCAAAGAGCAGGGCCTTAACCTGCCGATGATCCCTGCCACACAAGGAAAGCATTAATGAACGCATTAACACTCACTCCCGGCTCGCTGACGCTCAAGCAGCTGCGTAACGTCTGGCGTAAACCGGTCACCCTTTCGCTGGATGCAAGTGCCCACGCCGCCATTAACGACAGCGTCGCCTGCGTCGAAGCCATCGTTGCCGAAGGGCGCACCGCCTACGGGATTAACACCGGCTTTGGGCTGCTGGCGCAGACCCGCATCGCGACGCACGATCTGGAAAACTTACAGCGTTCGCTGGTGCTGTCGCATGCGGCGGGCGTGGGTCAGCCGCTGGACGATGAGATTGTCCGTCTGATGATGGTCCTGAAAATTAACAGCCTGGCGCGCGGTTTCTCCGGCATTCGCCTGAGCGTGATTCAGGCGCTGATGGCGCTGGTGAATGCAGAAGTCTATCCGTGGATCCCGGCAAAAGGCTCCGTTGGTGCTTCCGGCGATCTTGCGCCGCTGGCGCACATGTCGCTGCTGCTGCTGGGCGAAGGCAAAGCGCGCTGGCAGGGCGAGTGGCTTCCTGCGAAAGAGGCGCTGAAAAAAGCCGGGTTAAATCCGATCACGCTGGCGGCGAAAGAGGGGCTGGCGCTGCTGAACGGCACACAGGCATCGACCGCTTTCGCGCTGCGCGGCCTGTTTGAAGCGGAAGATCTGTTTGCCTCGGCGGTAGTGTGCGGTGCGCTGACCACCGAAGCCGTGCTGGGCTCGCGTCGCCCGTTCGATGCCCGCATCCACGAGGTGCGCGGTCAGCGCGGGCAGATTGATGCCGCCGCGATGTACCGTCACGTGCTTACCGACACCAGCGAAATTGCCGATTCACACCATAACTGCGAAAAGGTGCAGGATCCGTATTCCCTGCGCTGCCAGCCGCAGGTGATGGGCGCGTGCCTGACGCAGCTGCGCCAGGCGGCAGAGGTCCTGTTGGTGGAGGCCAACGCGGTGTCCGATAACCCGCTGGTGTTCGCCCAGGAAAACGAGGTGGTTTCCGGGGGCAACTTCCACGCCGAGCCGGTGGCAATGGCGGCGGACAATATCGCCCTGGCGATTGCCGAAGTCGGCGCGCTGTCCGAGCGCCGTATTGCGCTGATGATGGATAAACATATGTCCCAGCTGCCGCCGTTCCTGGTGCGTAACGGCGGGGTCAACTCGGGCTTTATGATTGCCCAGGTCACCGCGGCGGCGCTGGCGAGCGAGAACAAAGCCCTGTCGCACCCGCACAGCGTGGACAGCCTGCCAACGTCAGCGAACCAGGAAGATCACGTTTCGATGGCACCGGCTGCCGGGCGTCGTCTCTGGGAAATGGCCTCCAACACCCGCGGCGTGCTGGCGGTGGAATGGCTGGCGGCAAGTCAGGGTGTCGATCTGCGAGAAGGGCTAAAATCCAGCCCGCTGCTGGAGCAGGCGCGTCATGCGCTGCGCGAGCATGTATCGCACTACGATGACGACCGCTTCTTTGCGCCGGATATTGATAAGGCGATGCAGCTTCTGGAAGAAGGGCGGCTGGTGGGGCTGTTGCCGCCGGTGCTGTGATTTTTTGCCCGGTGGCGTTGCGCTTACCGGGCCTACGCGTGCGAAATGTAGGCCGGGTAAGGCGTAGCCGCCACCCGGCTTTTTTTATGAATACATCGCCGTAATCGACGCGCTCCCAAGCGTATGGAAATGTACGTTAAACCCTACCATCGCGCCGCTCGCCCCTTCATCGACATCAATCTTCTCCACGTCCAGCGCGTGCACCGTGAAGATATAGCGGTGGGTTTCCCCTTTTGGCGGCGCGGCGCCGCCGTAGCCCGCTTTACCAAAATCGGTGCGCGTCTGAATGGCGCCTTCAGGCAGGGCAACCAGGTCTGAACCGGAGCCCTGCGGCAGGACGCGCGTGTCGGCTGGTAGGTTCGCCACAATCCAGTGCCACCAGCCGGAGCCGGTAGGCGCATCCGGGTCGTAGCAGGTCACGACAAAGCTTTTGGTGCCTGCCGGAACCTCGTCCCACGCCAGGTGCGGGGAGATATTGTCTCCCTGATACCCCATGCCGTTGAATACGTGGCGTTCCGGCAGCTTTTCACCGTCGCGCAGATCTTTACTGATGATTTTCATACGGTTTACCCTCGTTGATCGCTCGTTCAGCAAGTGTAATGCATAGGGTTACATCGTGAAATGCGCGGGAATGTTAACGGCTGTTACGACCGCGTCGGTTAATTTACGCAGCTGCTCTGGCGTAATGCTGTACGGCGGCATCAGGTAGATAAGCTTGCCGAAAGGCCGCACCCAGACGCCCTGCTCAACGAAGAAGCGCTGCAGCGCCGCCATATTCACCGGATGGGTGGTTTCAATCACCCCGATGGCGCCCAGCACGCGAACGTCCGCCACAAAATTCGCACCTGAGGCGGCGCTCAGCGCCTCTTTCAGCTGCGCCTCAATCGCCGCCACCTGCGTCTGCCACTCGCCGCCTTCCAGAATGGCCAGGCTTTCACTTGCGACGGCGCAGGCGAGAGGATTACCCATAAACGTCGGGCCGTGCATAAAGCAGCCCGCCTCGCCGTCGCTGATGGTGTCGGCAACGTGACGGGTCGTGAGCGTGGCGGAGAGCGTCATGGTACCGCCGGTCAGCGCTTTACCCAGACACAGAATATCCGGGGCGATACCCGCATGCTCGCAGGCAAACAGCTTGCCGGTGCGGCCAAAGCCGGTGGCGATCTCATCGGCAATCAGCAGAATGCCCTCGCGGTCGCACATCCTGCGAATACGCCTCAGCCATTCCGGGTGGTACATCCGCATTCCGCCTGCGCCCTGCACAATCGGCTCCAGGATCACGGCGGCGATTTCATGGCGGTGTGCCGCCATCAGCCGCGCGAAACCGACCATGTCCATCTCGTTCCACTCGCCGTCGAAGCGGCTCTGGGGGGCCGGGGCAAACAGGTTTTCCGGCAGGTAGCCCTTCCACAGGCTGTGCATGGAGTTGTCCGGATCGCACACCGACATCGCCCCGAAGGTATCCCCGTGATAGCCGTTGCGGAAGGTGAGGAACCGCTGGCGCGTTTCGCCCTTAGCATGCCAGTACTGCAGCGCCATTTTCATCGCCACTTCCACCGCCACGGAGCCGGAATCGGCCAGGAACACGCACTCCAGCGATGCAGGCGTCATCGCTACCAGGCGACGGCATAAATCCACCGCGGGCTGATGGGTGATCCCGCCAAACATCACGTGCGACATCTGGTCAATCTGCGCCTTCATCGCCGCATTCAGGCGCGGGTGGTTGTACCCGTGAATGGCCGCCCACCAGGAGGACATCCCGTCAACGAGCCGCTCGCCGCTGGCGAGGTGCAGCTCGCAGCCGTGGGCCGAGGCCACCGGATAGACGGGAAGAGGGCGGGTGGTAGAGGTGTAAGGGTGCCAGATATGCTGCTTGTCGAAGGCGAGATCGTCCTGGGTCATAATCGACTTGTAAACCATTTTGAAAAGTTTTAGGTTTACGAGTATAAACCGAACCGAAAATTAACAAAACCCTTTGGAGAAGCCCCATGGCTCACCACGCACGCTGGACGATGTCGCAAGTCACTGAATTATTCAACAAACCTTTCCTTGAGCTGATGTTCGAAGCCCAACAGGTGCATCGTCAGCACTTCGATCCTCGCCATGTTCAGGTCAGCACGCTGCTGTCGATCAAAACCGGTGCCTGTCCTGAAGACTGCAAATATTGCCCGCAGAGCGCGCGCTACAAAACCGGCTTGGAGTCCGAACGGCTGATGGAAGTTGAGCAGGTGCTCGACTCGGCGCGCAAGGCGAAAAACGCCGGCTCGACCCGCTTCTGCATGGGCGCAGCGTGGAAGAACCCGCACGATCGCGACATGCCGTATCTGGAGCAGATGGTGAAGGGCGTGAAGGAGATGGGCCTCGAAGCCTGTATGACGCTCGGCACGCTGAACGACGAGCAGGCGCAACGCCTCTCCGCGGCGGGGCTGGACTACTACAACCATAACCTCGACACCTCGCCGGAGTTTTACGGCAACGTCATCACCACGCGTACCTATCAGGAGCGTCTGGATACCCTGGATAAAGTGCGCGACGCGGGGATCAAGGTCTGCTCCGGCGGTATCGTGGGCTTGGGTGAGACGGTGAAAGACCGCGCGGGCCTGCTGCTGCAGCTGGCGAACCTGCCGACCCCGCCGGAAAGCGTGCCGATCAACATGCTGGTGAAGGTCAAGGGCACGCCGATGGCGGACAACGACGACGTGGATGCGTTTGATTTTATCCGCACCATCGCGGTGGCGCGCATCATGATGCCGACCTCTTTCGTGCGCCTCTCCGCCGGTCGCGAGCAGATGAACGAGCAGACCCAGGCTATGTGCTTTATGGCCGGAGCCAACTCCATCTTCTACGGCTGCAAGCTGCTGACCACGCCGAACCCGGAAGAGGATAAAGACGTTCAGCTGTTCCGCAAGCTGGGGCTTAACCCGCATCAGACCGAGGTGCTGACGGGCGATAACGAGCAACAGCAGCAGCTGGAGCAGCAGATTTTCAACGCCGACACCGACCAGTTCTACAACGCGGCAGCCGTATGACCTGGCAGGCACGAGTGAATACCGCGCTGGACGAACGCCGGGCGGCAGAGGCGTTTCGCGTTCGCAGGGTGGTGGAAAACGGCGCGGGTCGTTTTCTTACCCGCGAGGGGCGGCAGTTTTGTAATTTCTCCAGCAACGACTATCTCGGGCTGAGCCAGCATCCTGCCATCATCCGCGCCTGGCAGCAGGGGGCAGAGCGGTTTGGCGTAGGCAGCGGCGGCTCGGGACACGTCAGCGGATACACCACGGCGCATCTGGCGCTGGAAGAAGCGCTTGCCGACTGGCTGGGCTACCCGCGCGCGCTGCTGTTTATCTCCGGCTTTGCCGCCAATCAGGCGGTTATTACAGCCCTGATGGAAAAAGAGGACCGCATTGTCGCTGACCGCCTGAGCCACGCTTCGCTGCTGGAGGCGGCAAGTTTAAGCCCGGCGCAGCTGCGCCGCTTCGCCCATAACGATGCGGGGCAGCTCGCTGCGCTGCTGGATAAACCCTGCGACGGACAGCAGCTGGCGGTCACCGAAGGGGTGTTCAGCATGGACGGCGACAGCGCGCCGCTTGCCGCGTTGCACGGGGCCGCAAAGCGGCAAAACGCCTGGCTGCTGGTGGACGATGCCCACGGGATTGGCGTAATGGGCAACGAAGGTCGCGGCAGTGCGCATCAGCAAAACGTGAAGCCGGAGCTGCTGATTGTCACCTTCGGCAAAGGCTTTGGCGTCAGCGGCGCCGCCGTGCTGTGCAGCGAGTCCGTCGCCGACTATCTGCTGCAGTTTGCCCGACACCTGATCTACAGCACCAGCATGCCCCCGGCGCAGGCCGTGGCGCTGTCTGCGTCGCTGGCGGTGATCCGCAGCGCAGATGGGGATGAACGTCGCCAGCGGCTGGCGGAGCATATCTCTCGCTTCCGCCAGGGGCTAGCTGCGCTGCCCTTCCACAGCCCCGATTCGCAGAGCGCCATCCAGCCGGTGATTGTCGGCGAAAACGGCCGCGCGCTGGCGCTGGCACAGGCGCTGCGCGAGCGGGGCATGTGGGTGACCGCCATCCGCCCGCCAACGGTCCCGCCGGGTACCGCGCGGCTGCGCTTAACCCTGACGGCGGCGCATGAAGCACGGGATATCCACACGCTGCTGGAGGCGCTCCATGATGCCGGTGAATAAGCAGGCCGTTGCGGCGGCATTTGGCCGGGCCGCGCAGAGCTATTCGCAGCACGATGAGCTGCAGCGTCAGAGCGCGCAGGGGCTTCTGGCCGCGCTTGGCGACAACCGCTTTCCGCAGGTGCTGGACGCCGGCTGTGGTCCCGGCAGCAACAGCCGCTACTGGCGCGGAGCGGGAAGCCAGGTCACGGCTATCGACCTCTCAGAGCAGATGCTCGACGAGGCGCGTCAGCGGCAGGCAGCGGATCGCTATCTGCTGGCCGATATCGAGGCGATCCCGCTGGCGGATGCGCAGTTCGATCTGGTCTGGAGTCATCTGGCGGTACAGTGGTGCAGCAGCCTGCCGCAGGCCCTGCGCGAGCTTTATCGCGTGGCGCGACCGGGCGGGCAGGTGGCCTTTACCACCCTGCTGGAAAGTTCGCTGCCGGAGCTGAATCAGGCGTGGAAAGCGGTGGATGAGCAGCCGCACGCTAACCGCTTTTTATCGCATGACCAGGTGTCGCAGGCGCTGGCAGGCTGGCGCTATCGCAGCGTGGTGCAGACCATCACCCTCAATTTTAGCGATGCGCTCAGCGCCATGCGCTCGCTGAAGGGCATTGGGGCCACGCACCTGCATGCCGGGCGGGAGAGAAAACCGCTGACCCGGGGACAGCTGCAGCGTCTGGAACTGGCCTGGCCGCAGCAGCGGGGACATTTCCCGCTCTCTTATCAACTTTTTCATGGGATTATCGAACGTGACTGAACGTTATTTTGTTACCGGCACGGACACGGAAGTGGGCAAAACGGTTGCCAGCGCGGCGCTGCTGCAGGCGGCACGGAAGCTTGGAAAACACACCGCCGGATATAAGCCCGTTGCTTCCGGCAGCGAGATGACGGCGGAAGGGTTACGCAACACCGACGCGCTGGCGCTCCAGCGTAACAGCACGCTTGAACTCGCCTATTCAGCGGTCAATCCGTACACCTTTGCCGAACCAACCTCGCCGCACATTATCAGCGCTGACGAAGGTCGTCCGATCGATTTCGCGGTGCTGTCTGCCGGGTTACGGACGCTGGAAGGCCAGGCCGACTGGGTGCTGGTGGAAGGTGCAGGGGGCTGGTTTACGCCGCTTTCGGACACGCAGACGTTTGCTGACTGGGTGCAGGCCGAGCAGCTTCCGGTCATTCTGGTCGTCGGTGTCAAACTGGGCTGCATCAATCACGCCATGTTGACCGCACAGGCCGTACAGCAGGCCGGGCTGACGCTGGCGGGCTGGATAGCCAACGACGTGGTTGCGCCGGGTAAACGACACCAGGAGTATCTGGCGACGCTCAGGCGCGTCCTTCCCGCCCCGTGCCTCGGAGAAATTCCCTGGCTTGCTGACGGCGCGGAAAATGCCGAAACCGGGCGTTATCTCGATCTCAGCGTCTTGCTTCCCGCGACATCCAGTGCGCGATAAGCTCGTCATCCAGTTCGTTAACGTGGCCCTGCGCCACGTTACGCCCGCGATAGAGCATACAGAAACGGTCCGCAACCCGGCGGATGAACGACAGCTGCTGCTCCGCTAACAGCACCGTCATACCTAACTCCCGGTTTAAGCGCACCAGCAGCTGCCCCAGCTTCTGGGCGAAGCTGTGTCCTGCGCCGTGCAGGGGCTCATCGAGGATCAGCAGGTGAGGACGGTTCACCAGCGCATTAGCCAGCGCCAGCTGGTACTGGTCGTCCGGAGAGAGCGTGTTGGCGCGGGTCTGCCGCAATGCGTAGAGCGCCGGAAACAAATCGTAAACGTCACTTTTCGCTTCCGGGTTGGGTTTCCCCATCGCCCGCATGGCGATATGCAGATTCTCCTCAATTGTTAACTGGGAGAAGATCCGCCTGTCCTGCGGGACATAGCCTATCCCCGGTCCTGACCGCTGTTCTGGCGGCAGGTTAAGCAAATCACGCGGCGGCGCGCCCGCTTCATGCCAGATGATGCTCCCGCTTTCGACGGGCACTCTCCCGGCGATGCAATTCATGAGGGTGGTTTTCCCCATTCCCGGCAGGCCAACAACGCCTGTACACATCCCTTGCGGAAAATCCAAATTCACGTTCCATAGCGTATGTTGGCTTCCGTAAAACTGATTCACAGCACGCAGACTCAACATCTTTCTCTCCTTAAAAATGTGTGTGGGTGAGGCTCGAGTTTGAGACTGCAAAACCCCTGCCAGAAACCGAAAAGTGTTTAAAAAAACGGCTTTTTTAGGAATAAGTCACCGGAGAGGGGCTGAGAAAAAAGGGGATTGCACATCGACGGTGCTGGCGGTGTTGAGTTGTGGTGCAGTGCCCGAAATGATGAAAATGTGAGCAAGATCTCATCAGTTGGTTATGAATGACACAACTGTTAATCATCAAAAAATAGCTATAAAAATTTTTTACTGCCGTCTCGTGGGAAAATCCGGGAATTTGCCGAGCGCCACGCTGTATGGGCTGGAAGCAGTTATCCACTATTCCTGTGGATAACCATGTGCATTAGAGTTAGAAAACACGCGATAAGCGAGAGAAGACGCGGCTTACGCCCAAATTGACGCGAAACGCGGCTTCAGAAAATATCGTTTATTATTTAACTGCTTAGATAAAAGCAATTCCCGTCATGAAAGTGTCACCCGTTGCCACAAAACTATCATTACCTGGCTTGACAAATGTTAAAAAAGAAAAAGTTCTGGGGATAACCTGACCTGACTGGTGTTTTATATTGTCACAGCCTAAATTTTGGCCGATATCGCACCAATCCTTAAGGCGCTATGCTAAATATCCTGACATGCCACTGGTTTTTCATCCAGTGTTTTTTACTGGCATTCCTGGCAACAACGAGTAAAATTACTCACCTGCCGCTTATAACGTCATCAGGTTGTCGCCCATGAGTAAACCGTTCAAATTGAATTCTGCTTTCCGTCCATCTGGCGATCAGCCTGAGGCGATCCGTCGTCTGGAAGAGGGGCTGGAAGATGGGCTGGCGCACCAGACGCTGCTGGGGGTAACCGGCTCGGGTAAAACCTTCACCATCGCCAACGTGATTGCGGATCTCCAGCGCCCAACGATGGTGCTGGCACCCAATAAAACCCTGGCCGCGCAGCTTTACGGCGAGATGAAAGAGTTCTTCCCGGAAAATGCGGTGGAGTATTTCGTCTCCTACTACGATTACTACCAGCCTGAAGCCTATGTGCCGAGCTCTGACACCTTCATCGAGAAGGACGCCTCGGTGAACGAACACATCGAACAGATGCGACTGTCGGCCACGAAGGCACTTCTTGAGCGTCGCGACGTGGTCGTTGTCGCATCGGTTTCCGCGATCTACGGTCTGGGCGATCCGGATCTCTATCTCAAGATGATGCTGCACCTGACGCAGGGGATGATCATCGACCAGCGTGCCATCGTTCGTCGTCTGGCGGAGCTGCAGTATGCCCGTAACGATCAGGCGTTCCAGCGCGGGACGTTCCGCGTACGCGGTGAGGTGATCGACATCTTCCCGGCGGAATCGGACGATATGGCGCTGCGCGTCGAGCTGTTCGATGAAGAGGTTGAACGGCTGTCGCTCTTCGACCCGCTGACTGGACACATTGAGTCGGTGATCCAGCGCTTCACCATCTACCCGAAAACGCACTACGTGACGCCGCGCGAGCGTATCGTGCAGGCGATGGAAGAGATCAAAGTGGAGCTGGCCGAGCGCCGTAAGGTGCTGCTGGCGAACAATAAGCTGCTGGAAGAGCAGCGCCTGAGCCAGCGTACCCAGTTCGACCTTGAGATGATGAACGAGCTGGGCTACTGCTCCGGCATTGAAAACTACTCGCGCTTCCTCTCCGGGCGCGGGCCGGGCGAGCCGCCGCCGACGCTGTTTGACTACCTTCCGGCAGACGGTTTGCTGGTGATCGACGAATCCCACGTCACGATCCCGCAGATCGGCGGGATGTACCGCGGCGACCGGGCGCGTAAAGAGACGCTGGTGGAGTACGGCTTCCGCCTCCCGTCGGCGCTGGATAACCGCCCGATGAAATTTGAAGAGTTTGAGGCGCTCGCGCCGCAAACCATTTACGTCTCGGCCACGCCAGGCAACTACGAGCTGGAGAAATCCGGTGAAGACGTTGTCGATCAGGTTGTGCGTCCAACGGGTCTGCTCGACCCGATTATCGAGGTGCGTCCGGTGGCCACGCAGGTGGACGATCTGCTCTCGGAGATCCGCGCCCGTTCCGCCATCAATGAGCGCGTGCTGGTGACCACGCTCACCAAGCGCATGGCGGAAGACCTCACCGAGTATCTCGAAGAGCACGGCGAGAAGGTGCGTTATCTGCACTCGGATATCGATACCGTGGAGCGCATGGAGATTATCCGCGATCTGCGTCTGGGCGAGTTTGACGTGCTGGTGGGGATCAACCTGCTGCGAGAAGGTCTGGATATGCCGGAAGTTTCGCTGGTGGCGATTCTGGATGCGGACAAAGAGGGCTTCCTGCGTTCCGAGCGTTCGCTGATCCAGACCATTGGCCGTGCGGCGCGTAACGTCAACGGTAAAGCGATTCTGTACGGTGACAAAATCACCCCGTCGATGGCGAAAGCGATTGGCGAAACGGAGCGCCGCCGCGAGAAGCAGCAGCGCTACAACGAAGAGCACGGCATTACGCCGCAGGGGCTGAACAAGAAGGTGGTGGATATTCTGGCGCTGGGTCAGAACATTGCCAAAACCAAAGCGAAAGGCCGCGGGAAGGCTCGTTCAGTGGTGGAAGAAGATACCGTCGTGCTGACGCCGAAAGCGCTGCAGCAGAAAATCCACGAGCTGGAAGGGCAGATGATGCAGCACGCGCAGAATCTGGAGTTCGAAGAGGCGGCGCAGATCCGCGACCAGCTTCATCAGCTGCGGGATCTTTTCATCGCGGCATCGTAGTTTCTTGCCCGGTGGCGCTGCGCTTACCGGGCCTACGGGGTTGCGTCTTTTGTAGCCCCGGTAAGCGCAGCGCCACCGGGGGGTTTTTGCTAACCCAGCGCCTGAATCGCCTTCTCCAGCGCCTCGCGCAGCAGGTGACGGTCGTGGCGATACTTGATATCGCTGGCCTCCAGCGGCTCCTGCACCACCAGACGATCGCCAATCCCTGACACATCCACTTTCGGGCCCACGACTACGCCGTCAATGATCTTCTTGCCGACGTAATGCTCCATTAATTCAAGCTTGTCTGCCAGCGACAGGCTCGCCGCCGCCGGGCTCAGTTCACGTCCCAGGTTACCGATGTAAACCATCGGGGCAGGGGTGCGGCGCAGCGCCTGCGCCAGCTCTTTCACCAGCAGAATGGGCATCAGGCTGGTGTAAAAACTGCCTGGGCCGATCAGGATAAGATCCGCTTCACCGATGGCTTCCACCGCTTCTCGCGTGGCGGGTACGCTCGGATAGGTCATTAACTCCGTTGGCGGCAGGATGAGCTGGTCGATATTCACCTCGCCGTAAACTTCATGCCCTTCGGCGTCGATTGCCATCAAGTCAACCGGTTGTTCGGACATAGGGATCAGTAATGCGTCCACTTTGAGCAGATTACGGATTAAGTTGATGGCTTCCAGAGGCCGTACGCTCAGGTGATCAAGCGCCTTTAACATCAGATTTCCGAGGTTATGCCCGGAAAGTTCGCCATTACCGCCAAAACGGTACTCAAACATCGCCGACGCGACGCTTGGCTCGGTAATTAACTGGTTCAGGCAGTTGCGCATGTCTCCCCAGGCAATGCCGCCTTCGGCACGACGAATGCGCCCGGTTGAGCCGCCGTTATCGGTGGTGGTCACTATCCCTGTCAGCCTTGAGCCGAGTGACGACAAAGAGGACATAACCCGGCCTAAGCCGTGTCCTCCGCCAAGAGCGACCACTCGGTCAAGATCCGCAAAAGTGCGATTGCGCATACGTATTCCTTATCACGTTCGATCGCGTAACAGTAACCTAACTACCCCTAAAAGACGATGCCTCACCCGATGCAAAATGACGTATATCAATGTGAAAATGCGGTTTTTAGGTATTCTGTAGCGAAAATGCAGGAACGATTCGCTATATAGATGATTATATAGCGAAAAGCGATAATGGCGTCGTCAGAATTTCCGCGCTACTATCGCCCTAACCACGTTTTCAAAATTGAAAACATACACTCTAGCCCTTGTGCCTGTGTCGAAAGATATGGCGCTCTGGCCGTGGCGAATTTGCCACCAGGGTACAGAAAGAAATGACTGTGCCTCCCGATCTGGAAAGGTGTACATGGCTTCACAACTTACTGATGCTTTCGCGCGTAAGTTTTATTACTTACGTCTGTCGATTACCGATGTGTGCAACTTCCGTTGCACCTACTGCCTGCCCGACGGCTACAAACCGGGCAGCGTTACCAATAACGGCTTTCTCTCCGTGGATGAAGTGCGCCGCGTCACGCGCGCCTTCTCTGAGCTCGGCACCGAAAAAGTGCGTCTGACCGGCGGTGAACCCTCTCTGCGCCGTGATTTTCCCGACATCATCGCCGCCGTGCGTGAAAACGAACGTATCCGCCAGATTGCCGTGACCACCAACGGTTACCGCATGGCGCGTGATGTGGCGAACTGGCGCGATGCGGGGCTGACGGCGATCAACGTCAGCGTCGATAGCCTGGACGCCCGTCAGTTCCACGCCATTACCGGCCAGGATAAATTTCAGCAGGTCATGGACGGTATCGACGCGGCATTTGCGGCCGGGTTCGAGAAGGTCAAAGTCAACACGGTTCTGATGCGTGATGTGAACCATCATCAGCTCGATACCTTCCTGGCGTGGATCAAATCCCGCCCTATACAGCTGCGTTTTATCGAGCTGATGGAAACCGGCGAGGGCAGCGAGCTGTTCCGTCGCCATCACATCTCCGGCATGGTGCTGCGCGACGCGCTGCTGAGACGCGGCTGGATCCACCAGATCCGCCAGCGCAGCGACGGCCCGGCGCAGGTCTTCTGCCACCCGGATTACGAAGGTGAGATAGGGCTTATCATGCCCTATGAGAAAGACTTCTGCGCCAGCTGCAACCGCCTGCGCGTCTCCTCCGTTGGCAAGCTCCATCTTTGCCTGTTCGGCGACGGCGGCGTGGACCTACGCGATCTGCTGGAAGACGATGCGCAGCAGGACGCGCTTGAAGCACGTATTTCTGAAGCGCTGACGCATAAAAAACAGACCCACTTCCTGCATCAGGGCAATACCGGTATTACTCAGAACCTGTCCTACATCGGCGGGTAATCAGGCTTAAGAAGGAATCAGAAGATGAGTCAGGTAAACGCAGAATTTATCCCGACACGCATTGCTATCCTTACCGTTTCCGACCGCCGCGGCGAAGAGGATGATACCTCCGGCCACTGGCTGCGCGAGGCGGCCCATGACGCGGGGCATCACATCGTCGATAAAGCGATCGTGAAGGAGAACCGCTACGCCATTCGCGCTCAGGTTTCTCAGTGGATTGCCAGCGATGAGGTGCAGGTGGTGCTGATCACCGGCGGCACCGGCTTTACCGTAGGCGATCAGGCCCCCGAAGCGCTTATCCCGCTGTTTGACCGCGAGGTGGAAGGCTTCGGCGAGGTGTTCCGCATGCTCTCCTTTGAAGAGATTGGTACCTCCACGCTCCAGTCGCGCGCGGTGGCCGGGGTGGCTAACAAAACCCTGATTTTCGCCATGCCGGGTTCGACCAAAGCCTGCCGCACCGCGTGGGAAAACATCATCGCCCCGCAGCTGGATGCCCGTACCCGTCCGTGTAATTTTCATCCCCATTTAAAGAAATAAGCTATGTCACAACTGACCCACATTAACGCCGCCGGCGAAGCGCATATGGTGGATGTTTCCGCCAAAGCCGAAACGGTGCGCGAGGCGCGCGCGGAAGCGTTCGTCACTATGCTGCCGGAAACGCTGGCGATGATTATCGACGGCAGCCACCATAAGGGCGACGTCTTTGCCACCGCGCGCATCGCGGGTATTCAGGCCGCCAAGCGCACCTGGGATCTCATTCCGCTGTGCCACCCGCTGATGCTGAGCAAGGTGGAAGTGAACCTGCAGGCGCAGCCGGAGCAGAGCCGCGTGCGCATTGAGTCACTCTGCCGCTTAACCGGCAAAACCGGCGTGGAGATGGAAGCACTCACGGCGGCTTCCGTTGCCGCGCTGACCATCTACGACATGTGCAAAGCGGTGCAGAAAGATATGGTGATTGGCCCGGTTCGCCTGCTGGCAAAAAGCGGCGGCAAATCCGGTGATTTTAAGGTGGACAGCCATGATTAAGGTGCTCTTTTTTGCGCAGGTGCGCGAGCTGGTAAATACCGACAGCCTGGCGCTGGATGCGTCCTTCGAAAACGTCGCTGCCCTGCGCGCACATCTGGCGGCACAAAGCGAACGCTGGGCGCTGGCGCTGGACGAAGGCAAGCTGCTGGCCGCCGTTAACCAGACGCTGGTGGAGTTCACTCACCCGCTGAAGGAAGGCGATGAAGTGGCCTTCTTCCCGCCGGTGACGGGGGGCTAAGATGGCTGAAACCCGAATTCTGGTGAGCCCCGAGCGTTTTAACGTGGGGACCGAATACAGCTGGCTGGCGGAACGAGATGAAGACGGCGCGGTCGTCACCTTTACCGGCAAAGTGCGTAACCACAATCTCGGCGACAGCGTGAAGGCGCTGACGCTGGAGCACTATCCGGGGATGACCGAGAAATCGCTGGTGGAGATTGTCGACGAGGCGCGGGGCCGCTGGCCGCTTGGCCGCGTCACGGTGATTCACCGCATCGGCGAGATGTGGCCCGGCGAGGAGATTGTCTTCGTCGGGGTGACCAGCGCACACCGCAGCAGCGCGTTTGCGGCAGGGGAGTTCATTATGGATTACCTCAAAACCAAAGCGCCGTTCTGGAAGCGCGAAGCCACGCCGGAAGGTGACCGCTGGGTAGAATCTCGCGACAGCGATAAACAAGCCGCCAGCCGTTGGTAGTCGGTTTACGTGGATGTGTTAATCTTAACGTGTGTGTCTACTTAAACTTAATCAGGAGTGAATCATGGACCGATTTCCGCGTTCCGATTCAATAGTACAGCAGACCCGTAGCGGCCTGCAGACGTATATGGCTCAGGTGTACGGCTGGATGACGGTTGGCCTGCTGCTTACCGCGTTTATCGCGTGGTATGCGGCGAACACGCCTGAACTGATGATGTTTATCTTCTCCAGCAAAATCACCTTCTTTGGGCTGATTATCGCGCAGCTGGCGCTGGTGTTTGTGCTTTCGGGTCTGGTGCAAAAGCTGAGTGCCGGAATGGCGACTACGCTGTTTATGCTCTATTCGGCGCTGACCGGGCTGACGCTTTCCAGTATTTTCATCGTCTACACCTACTCCTCCATAGCCAGCACCTTTGTGGTGACCGGCGGGATGTTCGGCGTGATGAGTCTCTACGGTTACACCACGAAGCGCGATCTGAGCGGTTTAGGCAGCATGCTGTTTATGGGGCTGATTGGGATTGTGCTGGCGTCGCTGGTAAACCTGTGGCTGAAGAGCGACGCGCTGATGTGGGCCGTGACCTACATCGGGGTGGTGATCTTCGTTGGGTTGACGGCGTATGACACCCAAAAGCTGAAAAACATCGGCGAGCAGATTGACGTACGCGATAGTTCAAACCTGCGCAAATACGCGATCCTGGGCGCGCTGACGCTGTATCTGGACTTCATCAACCTGTTCCTGATGCTGCTGCGTATTTTCGGCAACCGTCGCTAGGGTTGTTTTGCCGGGTGGCGGCTTCGCCTTACCCGGTCTACGAAACGCGAACCGTAGGTCGGGTAAGGCGAAGCCGCCACCCGACTTATTCACTTCGCTAACATCCTCTCATTCTTTGCCCGTAATTTCTTCGCCCGACTCTCCAGCACCAGATAACAGACCGTTGCCAGCGCCAGCGGCAGGAAGTAATACAGCATGCGGTATGCCAGCAGGGCCGCGATAATCGTGCCCTGAGAGACATGCTCCCCGGCCAGCAGGGCGATAAATACCGCTTCCAGCACGCCGATCCCCGCCGGAATATGCACAATCACGCCCGCAATACTGCTCACCAGCAGCACGCCCAGCACGAAGAAGTAGTTCACGTCCTCGCCAATCAGCAGCCAGATAATGGCCCCCATCGCCATCCAGTTGGCGCTGGAGACGGTCATCTGAAGCACCGCAAACTTCCATGAGGGCAGCACCAGCTTTTGCCCTTTAATGGTCATATGACGGCGTCTGGCAAACGCGCAGGCCCAAAGATAAACGGCGATGATCAGTAGCAGTACGATGCCCAGAATGCGCAGCGTGGCCTCATCGATATACCAGTGCGCGGGCAGCTGCACCACGCCGATGGTGAAGATCACCCCGCCGAGCAGAATATAACCCAGCCAGTTGGTGGTGATGCTCAATGAGAAAATGCGCGTGATGGTCCCGCCCGGCAGGCCGAGCCGCGAATAAAGGCGATAGCGCATGCCAATGCCGCCGACCCAGGTGCTCAGCGTCAGGTTAAAGGCGTAGCAGATAAACGACACCAGCATCACCTGACGTTTGGCCAGCTTGTGGCCGCAGTAAGCTCGGCCCAGCAGGTCATAGCAGCCGTACATCAGATAGCTCACAATAACCAGCCCTACAGCGCCCAGCAGCACCATCCGGTTATAGTTGCGGATGACTTTCCACACCTCTTCCCAGTCAACTTTCTGCGCGTAGACCACCAGCAGAACCGCGACCGCAATAAAAAACAGCCAGGTCAGGATCTTTTTTGCCAGCCGCCAGCGCGGATGCGATTTCGACATCAGGGTTTGCCTCCATCTTCCGCTTCAATACGGTCCTGGGTTTCCATTTCCGGTTGTACCGGTGGGTCGACCTGCGCAAGCTTAGGCGTATGCGCCGGCAGCCAGCCGACCATGGCCGGGAAATGGCGCAGAAAGTGGAACACCACCACGCTGATGCCCAGGTTCCACCAGGTACGTTTGGGGACCATGGATTCGTCCACGCGCACGCTGTCGTTAACGATCAACGCCTGCAGGTTATCCCTCAGGGTCTGGTTAAACTGGCGATCGTGAATGATCAGGTTGGCCTCGAGATTGAGCGATAAGCTCAGCGGATCGAGATTGCTGGAGCCCACGGTTGCCCAGTGATCGTCCATCAGCGCCACTTTGCCGTGCAGCGGTCGGCGGCGATATTCGTAGATCTGTACGCCGCCCTTCACCAGATAGTTATACAGCAGCCGCGCGCCGACTTTGACTATCGGCATATCCGGCTCGCCCTGCACAATCAGCTTCACGCGTACCCCGCGCCGGGCCGCATTGCGCATGGCGTGCAGCAGACGATAGCCCGGGAAAAAGTAGGCGTTAGCAATAATCACTTCGCGCTTCGCGTTGGCGAGCATCTTGAGATAATGACGTTCAATGTCGTCCCGGTGCTCGCCGTTATCCCGCCAGACGAAAAGGGCCTGCGCTTCGCCGGGCTTCCGGTTCTCTTCCGGGCGATGGCGGCGTCTCCACCAGCGGCGAACGGCCTCTTTACCCGGCAGGTTCTCCAGCTCAAACAGTAAGATGTCCTGCACCACCGGGCCTTCGATGCGAATGGCGTAGTCCTGCTTTGCCTCCGGGCCGTAGTCGGACATATGCTCAGCGGAGTAGTTAATGCCGCCGACAAAGGCCACCGTCTCGTCCACCACCACAATTTTGCGGTGCATCCGGCGGAAAAGATTGGTACGCATGCCGAACAGGCGAGGGCCGGGATCGTAGTAGCGGAACACCACGCCCGCGGAGGTCAACTCATTGACAAACGCATCGCTGAGATCCGGCGAACCATAGCCATCAAGCAACACTTCAATTGTGACGCCGCGCTGTGCGGCGCGCAGCAGCACGCTGTGCAACTGCTTGCCGACGTTATCTTCGAACCAGATAAAGGTCTCGAGGATCACCTTCTGCTGAGCGTTATCAATCGCCTTAAACACGGCCGGGTAGTACTCGTCCCCGTTGACCAGCAGCGTGATTCGGTTGCCTTCCTGCCAGGAACATTTCATAGGTGGATCTCCGCGCTGAGCGGCGCGTGGTCGGAAAGATGTCGCCAGTTAAGGAGCGCCAGGGCGGTCGGGCTGCTGGCGTGGGCATTTTTCACGTAGATGCGGTCAAGCCGAAGCAGCGGGAAACGGACCGGGAAGGTGCGCGCAGGCCTGCCGTTGGCGCGAGTAAAAATCTCCTCCAGTCCGGCATCCACCTTCAACGGATGGTTTGCCCGCTGTCGCCAGTCGTTGAAATCACCCGCCACCACCACCGGTTCACCTTCGGGAAGGGCGTTGGCCCATTCGGCCAGCATTTTCAGCTGCGCCTGACGATGGGCTTCGCGAAGGCCCAGATGAACACAGCCGACATGCACAGGTCGCTCGAGGTCGGGCGGGGTAATGCGGCAGTAAAGCAGGCCGCGTTTTTCGCTTTCCCCGACGGAAACGTCGCGGTTTTCGTAATGTTCAATGGGGTAGCGGGACAGCACCGCGTTTCCGTGATGCCCTTCCGGGTAGACCGCGTTGCGGCCGTAGGCGTAATCACTCCACATGGTATCGGCCAGAAATTCATAGTGCGGCGTGTCGGGCCAGTTCTCAAAGTGGAGCGGATGCACTTCGTGTGCGCCCATCACCTCCTGGAGGCAGACAATATCCGCGCTGACGGTGCGAACCGCGTCGCGCAGCTCCGGTAAAATGAAGCGGCGATTAAATGCTGTGAAGCCCTTATGAATGTTTATCGTCAGCACCTTAAGCGAGAAATGCTGCATTTTTTGAGTCATAAGCTCCTTCCTGAGTGACTATCCCAATGAAAATAAAGTGTAGTCGGCGTCACAAAAAGATGCGGCGTTACGGAATTTTCCGTAAAGTGCGGTAGTCTGATTAAGCAGAGAAAAATCCTTCAGGAGAGAAGCCATGAAGTGGCAACAACGTGTTCGTGTCGCAACTGGCCTGAGTTGCTGGCAGATAATGTTGCATTTACTGGTCGTGGCCGTACTGGTGATGGGCTGGATGAGCGGCACGCTGGTGCGTGTTGGCCTGGGGCTATGCGTCCTTTATGGCGTCACCGTGCTGTCGATGCTGTTCTTACAGCGCCACCATGAAGCGCGCTGGCGCGAGGTGGGGGATGTGCTCGAAGAGCTCACCACCACCTGGTATTTTGGTGCCGCGATGATTGTGCTTTGGCTGCTGTCGCGCGTGCTGCAAAACAACCTGCTGCTGGCCCTGGCGGGTCTGGCAATTCTCGCAGGGCCTGCGGTCGTCTCGTTGCTGACCAAAGAGAAAAAGCTACGCAATGTTGCGTCTAAACATCGCGTACGCCACTGAGCCCGTCGTGGCCGCAATCACCAGTAGCGGCCACAAACTTCCCCAGACAATATCCAGACTCGCATCCTTCAGATAGATTTGCTTGGTGATGTCCGTAAAGTGCCGAATCGGATTTACCCACGTCAGATCCTGTAGCCATACTGGCATGTTCTCGACGGGAGAAACATAGCCCGAGAGCAAAATCGCGGGCATCATAAAGACGAATACCCCGATAAACGCCTGCTGCTGCGTCGAGCAGAGCGCCGAGATCAGCAGTCCAAACCCCACCAGCGACAGCCCGTAAATCACCATCGTGAAGTAAAACAGCGCCAGCGAACCGGCGAACGGGATCTGGTAGGCCCAAATGCCCACCCCCAGCACGATGGTGGCCTGGAACGTCGCGACGATCAGCGCCGGCACCGCTTTGCCGACGAAAATCTGCCAGGTGGCGAGCGGGGAGACCAGCAGCTGATCCAGCGTGCCCTGTTCGCGCTCGCGGGCGACGGACAGGGAGGTCACGATCATCACCCCGATGGTGGTGATCATGGCGATCAGTGACGGTACCACGAACCACTTGTAGTCCAGATTCGGGTTGTACCAGTTACGCACCACCAGCTCGCTGTTGTTGGGCTTCGGTTTGCCCTCCATCAGCTCCTGCTGATAATCCTTCACCACCTGCTGCAGATAGTTGGCCGCTATCTGGGCGCTGTTGGAGTTACGTCCGTCGAGGATCAGTTGCATCGGCGCGGTCTGGAAGGTATCCAGATTGCGGGAGAAATCCGCCGGGAACCGCACCAGCAGCAGCGCTTTTTGCGTGTCGATGGTGGGCTGGATCTCCTGCGGGCTTTTCAGCAGCAGGATGTGGGTAAAGGCTTTCGCACGGGCAAAGCGCTGCGTTAGCTCGACGGAATGCTTGCCGTTGTCTTCGTTGTAAATGGCGATGGTGGCGTTGGTCACCTCAAGGGTGGCGGCAAACGGGAACAGCAGTACCTGGATCAGCACCGGCAAGACCAGAATGGCGCGGGTTTGCGGCTCGCGCAGCAGGGATTGCAGCTCTTTGCGTATTAACGTCCATAATCGGTGAAACATCGCATCGTCCTCCAGTCGGGTGGCGCTTGCGCTTACCCGACCTACAAATCGTAGGCCCGGTAAGCGTAGCGCCACCGGGCGAAATATTTGCACGGTGTTAATCTAACCGCCGTTTGGTTTTCATCCACGTCAACCCGATAAACATCACCGCCGACGCCATCAAAAACAGGGTGTTGATAATCAGCACCACCGGAATATTCCCCGCCAGGAACAGGCTTTGCAGGGTGCTCACGAAGTAGCGCGCCGGGATGATGTAGGTCACGGCGCGGATCACCGCAGGCATACTGTCTATCTGGAAGATAAACCCGGACAGCATAATCGACGGCAGAAAAGCGGCGTTTAGCGCCACCTGCGCGGCGTTAAACTGGTTGCGGGTGATGGTGGAGATGAGCAGACCCATGCCCAGCGTGCTGAGTAAAAACAGGCTGGTGATAAAGAACAGCACCACCAGCGAGCCGCGGTACGGCACGCCGAGGATAAAGACTGACACCAGCATGCAGAGCAGCATTGCCAGCATGCCGAGGAAGTAGTAGGGGATGAGCTTGCACAGCAGCAGCTCGACGCGCGTCACTTCGGTAGAGAGCAGCGCCTCCATCGTGCCGCGCTCCCACTCGCGGGCGATGACCAGCGAGGTCAGTATCGCGCCGATTACCGTCATGATAATCGTCACCGCGCCCGGGATAATAAAGTGCTGGCTGATGGCGGCAGGGTTAAACCAGTAGCGCGTCTGCACGTCGATGAGCGGTTCAAACGTCTCGCCCCGGTCTTCCGCGCGCTGCATTTGCCAGAGCTGCCAGATCCCCTCCGCGTAGCCCTGTACGAAGTTGGCGGTGTTCGGCTCGCTGCCGTCGGTAATCACCTGGATTGGCGCATCGGTATTTGCCCGCGCCATATTGGCGGCGAAATCCACCGGAATGACGATCAGACCGCGAATTTTGCCGGCCTGCATTTTCTGGATCAGCTCCTGTCGGCTGTCGCTGATGGTGGCGTCAATGTAGGGCGACCCGGTCATGGCGTGAGTGAAGTCCAGCGCCTCTTCGCTCTGCTGCTCCAGCAAAATCCCGACCCGCAGCTTGCTGGAGTCCAGGTTAATGCCGTAGCCAAAGATAAACAGCAGCAGCAGGGGGATCACCACCGCGATCAGCCAGCTGCTGGGGTCACGCACGATCTGCCGCGTCTCTTTAACGCACAGCGCGCGCACCCTGCGCCAGGAAAGGGCATTACTGCGCATGGGCATTCTCCTTATCCCAGTCGTGGATGAGGGTGATAAACGCCTGCTCCATGGTCGGGTCCGGGACCTCATCGTCGGCGGCCTGGTTTTTCAGGTCGTCCGGCGTGCCGTGGGCAATCAGCTTGCCGCGATATACCAGCCCGATGCGGTCGCAGTACTCCGCCTCGTCCATGAAGTGGGTAGTCACCATCACGGTCACCCCTTTTTCCACCATGCTGTTGATATGCAGCCAGAACTCGCGGCGGGTAATGGGATCAACCCCCGAGGTCGGTTCATCCAGAAACAGAATATCCGGCTCGTGCATCAGCGAGCAGGCCAGGGCCAGCCGCTGCTTAAAGCCGAGCGGCAGCTCGTCGGTGGCGTGGGAGGCGATGTTGGTTAACGCGAAGGCGTCGCTCATGCGGCGGATTTTCTCGTTCTGCGCGCGCCCGCGCAGGCCGTACACGCCGGAGAAAAAGCGCAGATTCTGCTCGACCGTCAGGTTGCCATACAGGGAAAACTTCTGCGCCATATATCCCAGATGCTGGCGCGCCTTGCCGGAGCTGACCTTTAGATCCATGTCCAGCACCAGCGCCTTGCCGGACGTCGGCACCAGCAGGCCGCACATCATCTTAAAGGTGGTTGATTTTCCCGCGCCGTTCGGCCCGAGCAGGCCAAAAATCTCGCCGCGTTTAACCGCGAAATTGACGTTATCGGTGGCGGCGAAATCCCCGAACTTTTTGGTGAGCGATTTCGCTTCGATCACCGTTTCGCCCGGCGTGCCTTCCACCGTATGCAGAATGGCGGCAAGCGGCGACTCTGACGTACCCGCGCCGCCCAGCAGGTCGATAAACGCGTCCTCAAAGCGCGGTGCGGTCTCTTCTATTTCGATCTCAGGCATCCCCTGCGCCTGGCGAACGTCGTCGGCGGTGGCCTCTTTTTTGAGGATAATGCGCACCGAGCGGCCCTGGATCATCCCGTCGCTGACCTGCGGCAGCCTGAGCACCCGCTGCAGCAGCCTGCGGTTGGACTCCTGCGGGCTGTGTAGCAGGAAGCTGCGTCCGGCCATGCTCTGCGTCAGCGTCGTCGGCTCGCCCTGATAAAGCAGTTCGCCTTCGTTCATCAGCAGCACGTCCCGGCACTGTTCCGCTTCGTCGAGGTAGGAGGTGCTCCAGAGGATCAGCATCCCGTCGCCCGCCAGCTCGTGCACCATCTGCCACAGTTCACGTCGCGAAATGGGGTCTACGCCGACGCCGGGCTCGTCCAGCAGCAGCACTTTCGGCTCGCCGACCAGCGTGCAGGCCAGCCCCAGCTTCTGCTTCATCCCGCCGGAGAGCTTGCCCGCCAGCCGGTCGGTGAACGGGCCGAGGGAGGTAAACTCCAGCAGGCGCGCGAAGGTTTTCTGTCGGGTTTCGCCGGTGACGCTGCGCAGGTCGGCGTACAGGTTCAGGTTTTCCATCACCGTCAGGTCTTCATACAGGCCAAACTTCTGCGGCATATAGCCGAGCATGGCGTGGAGCGCGCCGTCGTCTTTTATCGGGTCAAGACCGAGCACGCTGGCCGATCCTTCATCCGGCTTGAGCAACCCCGCCAGCATCCGCATCAGCGTGGTTTTCCCCGCGCCGTCCGGGCCGACCAGACCGGTCACGTAGCCTTTCTGGATGGTGCAGTTCAGCGGCGCGACGGCCGGTTTGTCCATTCCCGCGAAGCGTTTGACCAGATTATTGAGCTGAATAACCGCGTCATTCATGTCGTTCCCCGCTGTCTACTTTTACGGTGACGGGCATGCCCTGACGCAGCGCGTCGTCCGCATCGGTGACGATGATGCGCAGGCGATACACGAGGTCGGTACGCAGGTCCGGTGTTTCAACGGTTTTCGGCGTGAATTCGGCGGTAGGGGAGACAAAGCCCACCTTGCCGTGATACGGCTTGTCCGGGCGGCCGTCGGTATAGAGCAGCAGCTCGCGGCCCGGCTGCATCTGGCCGAGATTTGGCTCGTCAATGTAGGCTCGCACCCACACCGGGCGGGTCAGGGAGAGCGTTAAGACGGTGCTGCCCGCGCTGAGCATGCTGCCCGGCTCCACGGCGCGGGTCATCAGCGTGCCGTCAGACGGCGCGATTAAGGTGGTGTCGTGCAGATCCAGCTCTGCCTGCGCCAGCTGTGCCTGCGCCTGTTCAAGGCTGGCTTTCGCCTGGGCAATATCCTGCGCGCGGTTACCGGTGCGGTACTGGCTTAACTTATCCTGCGCGGACTTCAGCGTGGCCTGCGCCTGGTCGCGGGACGAGCGCGCATTTTCCAGATCGTTGGCGGAAATGGTGCGGCTTTTCCACAGTCCCTGCTGGCGCGCGTAGAAGTTCTGCGCGTAGTCATAGGCGGCCTGCGCCTGTTTGACCGCGGCGGCGGCCTGGGCGATCTCTTCGTCGCGATAGCCTGCCAGCATCAGGTCATACTGCGCCTGAGCGACGGAAACGCCCGCTTTGGCCTGCATCAGCGCATTCTCATAGGGCGCTTTATCCAGCATTCCCAGCGTCTGCCCGGTTTTAATAGCATCGCCTTCGTCCACACTCAGCGAGGCGAGACGTCCACCGACGCGGAAGCTCATATTCACCGTGCGAATATCCACGTTACCGTACAGCGTCAGGCCTTTATCCTGATGGCTCTGGTACCACAGCCATCCACCGACTCCAGCGGCAAGCAAAACAACAACCACCAGAATGATGGCGACAGGTTTTTTCATGACTTCAGGCTCCTTTGCGTTAAGCCTTGCAGGATCAGATCGACGTGACAGGCGATCACCTTGCTAATCTGCGCGGCTTTATCCTCATCAAATTGTGTCCAGCCGGTGCGTAACAGGATAGTTTCCCTGCCCAGACGGAAGGCAAGGATTTCACCCAGCAGGGCGTGGGTATGCAAAACCGTCTCGGTATCACCGGCATCCCGACCGGTATAGGCGGCGATCAGCCGGGTCAGGTGTGAGTGCATTGGCTCAATCACCCGATCGTGCACCCGCTGATAGGCGACTGTGGGGGAGAGCTGCTCCCGGGAGATAAACTTGCTCAGGTTGAGCGTATCGTCGTGCGTCAGCAGGCGGATCATATCGTGGCAGGCATTGAGAATAAGCTGGCGAACGGCGGCGCGATCGGGCGACGGCTGGCCGAGCAGCGCGGTGGCTTCCTCAACGTGCGGGTGAAACTGCGTGCCGATAAAATCGGCGATCCACTCGGCGCAGGCGAGGTATAAATCCTCTTTTGAGCCAAAATAGTAGGTAATAGCCGCAATGTTCTGCCCGGCCAGCGCGGCAATATCGCGCGTGGT
This sequence comes from Enterobacter asburiae, assembly GCF_024599655.1. Classification (NCBI taxonomy): domain Bacteria; kingdom Pseudomonadati; phylum Pseudomonadota; class Gammaproteobacteria; order Enterobacterales; family Enterobacteriaceae; genus Enterobacter; species Enterobacter asburiae. The sequence goes on along the minus strand of NZ_CP102247.1, from coordinate 3,475,368 downwards.
CGCATGCAGCCCGTACTCACCAAACTGCGCCAGCGCGGCGGCGATAAGCTGATTTTTGGCCTGTTCACCTTTGGTTGTTGTGGGTGTCGTATTCATGGCGGCATTAAGAATTAATCAATCGATTGATTAAGATTATGCCTGATTTACGCTCACGTCGAGGGAATGCGGAGGGATATTTTATGCGCCACGTCACAAAAGCTGCTACACTCCGCTCCTTCGCGACATTGTGGTTTTTGTCCTCCCCTATTCGTTATATCTCCCTGAAAACTACACCTGTGATGGTCGGGGCGGTTCGGAGTTTTTATGTCTTTTGATTCCCTTGGCCTGAACCCGGAAATTCTGCGCGCGATCGCAGAGCAGGGCTACGTTGAGCCAACCCCAATCCAGCAGCAGGCTATTCCTGCCGTCCTGCAGGGCCGTGACCTGATGGCCAGCGCCCAGACCGGCACAGGTAAAACCGCGGGCTTTACGCTGCCGCTGTTAGAGCTGCTGGTAAAAAACCAGCCGCACGCCAAAGGCCGTCGTCCGGTTCGTGCCCTTATCCTGACCCCAACCCGCGAGCTGGCAGCCCAGATTGGTGAGAACGTGCGTGAGTACAGCCGCTACCTCAACATTCGCTCGCTGGTGGTCTTCGGCGGGGTCAGCATCAACCCGCAGATGATGAAGCTGCGCAGCGGCGTTGACGTTTTGGTTGCTACCCCAGGCCGCCTGCTGGATCTTGAGCATCAGAACGCGGTTAAGCTGGACCAGGTTGAAATTCTGGTGCTGGACGAAGCCGACCGCATGCTCGACATGGGCTTTATTCACGACATTCGCCGCGTGCTGGCCAAGCTGCCCGCGCGTCGTCAGAACCTGCTCTTCTCCGCGACCTTCTCCGACGAGATCAAGGCGCTGGCGGAAAAGCTGCTGCATAACCCGCTGGAAGTGGAAGTGGCGCGTCGCAACACCGCCTCTGAGCAGGTGACGCAGCACGTTCACTTTGTTGATAAAAAGCGCAAGCGGGAACTGCTCTCCCAGATGATCGGCCAGGGTAACTGGCAGCAGGTGCTGGTCTTTACCCGCACCAAGCACGGCGCCAACCACCTGGCGGAACAGCTGAATAAAGACGGCATCCGCAGCGCGGCGATCCACGGTAACAAGAGCCAGGGCGCGCGTACCCGCGCGCTGGCAGACTTCAAATCCGGCGACATCCGCGTGCTGGTGGCGACCGACATCGCTGCCCGTGGCCTCGACATTGAAGAGCTGCCGCACGTGGTGAACTACGAGCTGCCAAACGTGCCGGAAGATTACGTTCACCGTATCGGTCGTACCGGCCGCGCGGCGGCAACCGGTGAAGCGCTTTCTCTGGTCTGCGTGGACGAGCACAAGCTGCTGCGCGACATCGAACGCCTGCTGAAGAAAGAGATCCCGCGCATCGAAACCCCGGGTTACGAAGTGGATCCGTCGATCAAAGCCGAGCCGATTCAGAACGGTCGTCAGGGTGGCGGTGGACGTGGCCAGGGCGGCGGCGGTCGTGGTCAGCAGCCGCGTCGTGCCGAAGGCGGCGCGCCGAAATCGTCCGGCAAACCGCCGCGTCGCAACAACGACAGCAAACCGGCGGGTGAAAGCCCGTGGCGCAGCGGCGAAGGGAAACCTGCAGGGGAAGGGCAGCGTCGACGCCGCCCGCGTAAACCTGCTAACCCGCAGTAATCTGGAAGCCCGGTCGTAAAGCCGGGCTTTTCTTTTTGCGGCAGCGAAGAGAAAGTGCCACAATAGTGGCTGTTTATACAGTATTTCAGGTTTTCCAATGGCTTTAACCGCTGCGCTTAAGGCGCAAATTGGCGCATGGTATAAGGCGCTACAACAGCAGATCCCCGACTTTATCCCCCGAGCGCCGCAGCGGCAGATGATTGCCGACGTGGCAAAAACGCTCGCCGGGGACGACGGGCGACATCTGGCGATTGAAGCCCCGACCGGCGTCGGGAAAACCTTGTCGTATCTCATTCCCGGCATCGCGATTGCGCGGGAAGAGGACAAAACGCTGGTGGTCAGCACCGCCAACGTGGCGCTGCAGGATCAGATCTTCAGCAAAGATTTACCGCTGCTGCGCAAAATTATCCCTGACCTGCGGTTTACGGCAGCCTTTGGGCGCGGGCGTTACGTGTGTCCGCGTAACCTGGCGGCGCTTGCCAGCAGCGAGCCGAATCAGCAGGATCTGCTCGCGTTTCTGGATGACGAGCTGACGCCAAACAATAAGGCCGAGCAGGAGCAGTGTGCAAAGCTCAAAGTCGAGCTCGACGGCTATAAGTGGGACGGCCTGCGGGATCACACCAGCCAGGCCATCAGCGACGATCTGTGGCGCAGGCTCAGCACCGACAAAGCGAGCTGCCTCAACCGCAACTGTCACTACTACCGCGAGTGCCCGTTCTTTGTCGCCCGGCGCGAGATTCAGGAGGCGGAGGTGGTAGTCGCCAACCACGCGCTGGTGATGGCGGCGCTGGAGAGCGAAGCGGTGCTGCCGGAGCCTAAAAACCTGCTGCTGGTGCTTGATGAAGGCCATCATCTGCCGGACGTGGCGCGTGACGCGCTGGAGATGAGCGCCGAAATCACCGCTCCGTGGTTCCGCCTGCAGCTGGATCTCTTCTGCAAGCTGGTGGCCACCTGCATGGAGCAGTTCCGCCCGAAAACCACGCCGCCGCTGGCGGTGCCGGAGCGGCTGAGCGACCACTGTGAAGAGGTGTATAGTCTCATCTCATCGCTGAACAACATCCTGAATCTTTATCTTCCGGCAACCCAGGAAGCCGAACACCGCTTTGCGATGGGAGAGCTACCGGAAGAGGTGATGGAGATCTGCCAGCAGCTGGCGAAGCATCTGGAAAAGCTGCGCGGGCTGGCGGAGATGTTCTTAAACGATCTGAGCGAGAAAACCGGCTCGCACGACGTGGTGCGTCTGCACCGCGTTCTGCTGCAGATGAACCGCGCGCTGGGGATGTTTGAAGCGCAGAGCAAGCTCTGGCGGCTGGCCTCGATGGCGCAGGCGTCCGGCGCGCCGGTCACCAAATGGGCCACCCGCGACGTGCGGGACGGGCAGGTGCACCTCTTTTTCCACTGCGTGGGCATCCGCGTGGCCGATCAGCTGGAAAAGCTGATCTGGCGCAGCGTGCCGCACGTGGTTGTCACCTCCGCCACGCTGCGCTCCCTGAACAGTTTTTCTCGTTTGCAGGAGATGAGCGGGCTAAAAGAGAAAGCGGGCGACCGTTTTGTGGCGCTGGACTCGCCTTTTAACCACTGCGAGCAGGGCAAGCTGGTTATTCCGCGCATGACGTTTGAGCCGCTTATCGATAACGAAGAGCAGCACGTTGCGGAGATGGCGGCCTACTTCCGCGAACAGGTCGAGAGTAAAAAGTACCCCGGCATGCTGGTGCTGTTTGCCAGCGGGCGGGCGATGCAGCGCTTCCTGGAGCACGTCACCGATCTGCGTTTATTGCTGCTGGTGCAGGGCGATCAGCCGCGCTACCGGCTGGTGGAAACCCACCGCAAGCGCATTGATAGCGGAGAGCGCAGCGTGCTGGTGGGGCTGCAGTCGTTTGCTGAAGGTCTGGATTTAAAAGGGGACTACCTCACGCAGGTGCATATTCATAAAATCGCCTTCCCGCCCATCGACAGCCCGGTGGTGATCACCGAAGGGGAGTGGCTGAAAAGCCTCAACCGCTATCCGTTTGAGGTGCAGAGTTTACCCGCGGCGTCGTTTAACCTGATTCAGCAGGTCGGGCGTCTGATTCGTAGCCACGGCTGCTGGGGCGAGGTGGTGATTTATGACAAACGTTTGCTCACCAAAAATTACGGCCAGCGGCTTCTGAACGCGCTGCCGATCTTCCCGATCGAACAGCCGGAGGTGCCGGAGGTAAAAAAACGCCCGGCAAAACTGGCCGCCGGGCGTAAGAAAAGCATCCGTGCTAAGGGGCGCGGTCCTACTGGTAAGTGAAGGTCACCTGAATCACGCTGCTGAACGTCCCGGCGCTGACGGGCATGGAGGTGGCGTAATAGCGCGCGGAGAGCGGAAAGGTCGCCGTGTGGTCACTCGGATTAATGGCGACGTTAAAGGCTGCCCGTGGGGCAATGAGGATCTTGTCCTGACGGTCAGCCAGCTCCAGCGCCAGCCCTTTCGCGCTGCCGGTGTTGGCGAATTTTGTCGGGTGCGCGCTGTCTGCCTGGCCGTAGAAAAAGGCGGTGGCAAGCGCCAGCGTGGCCGGGCAGTGCGACACCGACAGGGAAAAGTCTTTCCACTCACCGGTATCCCCCACGTCTTTAAAATTGCCCGACACCGCCTGGCCTAAATCCACCGTCAGGTTGCGGCTCGCGCTGTCGATGGCGCAGGTGTTGGCGTAAATATTCCCCGTCATCTGGATCTGAATATCGTCGGCGTGTGCCTGGGCAATAAGCCCAAGCGCCAGGAGAGCAATGATTTTTTTCATGTTGGTCACTTATAGGCGAGGGTGATGGTGGCAACGGTGTTAGCAGGACCCGGGGTCACCACGTCGCTGACCTGCTCGTAGCGAACCTGGAATGGAATTGTCAGCGTTTCGTTGGCGATGGCTTCGCTACGGGTATTGACGTAGGTATCAAACGTGGCGATGTTGTTGTCGAACAGCATTCTGACGCCGACACCCGTCGCGGCTCCGGGCTGTTGCGTGAGTTTCAGCACCCCTTCAAACGCCGTTTCATAGCCGTTTGAGCTGGTAATTTTGACCTCGGGTTGTACGGTGCTGTCGCAGTTCACCGTGACGTCAAAGTTTTGTTCTGGGCTGGATAACGTCCCTATGCTAATGAAATCACTGACCGGGAAATCGCCGAGATTTACGGTGAGGTTTTTCGGCAGGACGGAGCAGGTTACCTGATGAAGAATGACGTTGCCGGAATACGCAATATCGTTTGGATTGCCAATCCCTTCATGACCAAAAACGCCGATACCGAACTGGGTTTGGGCCTGCACCAGGGTTCCTGATGACACGGTATCGCTCGTTTTGACCAGCTCAAGCGTGACCTGAAAGCTAAACGACTGCGACCCGTCGGAAGAGACGTAACCAATCGGCGTTCCGCGCGAATCGCACTGCACTCCGCCAGCGCCGCTAATACGCTGACCCTCTTCATTCTTCAACGCCACGCCAACACCCGGCACGCCAGAATCGTATACGCCCTTCAGCCCCGGAATTTCCGCTCCCGAACCGTAGTAGCAAGAGACAATCTCAAGACCTTTGTCGCCGCTTTGATCGCAATTACCCGCAATATGAACGGTTTGCTCCGTACCGGGGATCGTCTCGCCAACGGCAAGCGTAGTCGGAACGGATATGGAGGCCACGTTAATCATTTTCGGCATATCTGGCGACGTGCAGGTTGCCTTTGCGTGCGGCATAAACAATGCCGCCGTTCCAAGAACCAATAAGAAAAAACACTGTTTGATCATTTGCATACTGTTTGCCCAATCGAGGTATCAATGACACTGCGCGGCAGCGTTAATGATGCTGGTTTTCTCTTTCTCATCCGTTAGCGCATAGTCAGCGACGCAGTGCTCGCTCGCATCCTGTCCCCAGGAAACGCTGAGATGCCCTTGCTGCGGCAGGCCCGAGAGGTAGGTCTGCCCGTCGTTACCGACAATAAACTCGCTGTCCTTATCCTCCGTGGTTACCGTTGCGCCGAAGGGCAGCGGTTTACCGTTTTTCGTGAGCGTCATCAGAACGCGACTGCCCACGCGGGTGTTAAAGCTGGCGCGCACCACGGCGCCGCGTGTTGGGGTCACTACCTGCGCCGCGTGCGTCACGTCGGCGTTGTCCGGCAGCGTTTCGGTATCCAGCGCGATAGTGTTGTGGCGATACGCGGTAACAAACGGCACGACGGTATAGCCGCGGAAATCGGTCTCCACGCCCGTCTGGTTAGCGATATGCGTCCCGTGCGTGCCGGGTGCTTTCACCAGCGCGATGGTCTCACCGAGCGGCTGGCTCAGGGTGATGCCGTTCGCATGGGCAACCACGCCGCCCTGCAACCCAACGTTAACGCTCTGCTGGTATTTATCCTGACTGACGCCTGCGCTCACTTCGCCATAGGTCGCTTTGTAATCAGCGTTCATGCTTGTTGAGTTACCGCTGCCGGTACTGCTCAGCCCCTGCTGGATATTCCAGTTCAGGTTATCTTCCTTCAGCGCCGTGCCGTTCAGGCCGATATTCTGCGTAGTACCGTCTTTGGTATTGTTCAGGTTGTAGGTGGCCCAGGTGTTGTGCATCCAGTGGTCCAGCGGAACGGAGACGTTCAGCGAGAACTGGTTGTCGTTCGTCACTTGATTACCGTCTTCATCACTGTCGTTGGTGTTTTTGTTCATGCTGTAGCTCAGGCTGTAGCTCACCCCGTGCCAGCTGTTGTTGTAGCTGACGCTCATGGAAGTCATGTCCTGGTTCTGGCTCCAGTAAGTCTCTTTCACCATGCTCAGGGTGACGGATCCCCAGCCTTCAGGCAGCGTCTGGTCGATGGTGGCCTCGGTTCGGGCGCGGCGCTGCTGGGGGGCAGACCAGTCGTCAGAGCGGGTATATGACTCCATGGTGTCTTCCAGGGTGTAAAACCCTTTGCTGTTGTAGCGATAGCCCGCGAGCGAGAAGTTGGTGCCTGAACCGGCAAAATCTTTGCTGTAGCGCACGCGCCAGGACTGGCCCTTGCTGGACTGCTGCTTTTTCAGCAGGGCTTTCGCGCGTGTGACGTCGATGGAGAACGCCCCGAGATCGCCCATGTTTTTCCCGGCGCCGAGCGCCTGGGACTGATAGTGGCTGCTCTGCTGCACGCCGCCGTAAGCGGTGAAACCATACGGCAGGCCGTAGATCGCGCTGCCCTGGGCAAACGGCGTCTTCTCGACGTCTTTGTCGTAAGAACGGTACCGCCCGGCGGTCACGCTGTAGCGCAGGTTTTTTTCACGCTGCAGTACCGGCACGGAGGCATACGGCACCACGAAATGGCTTTCGCTGCCGTCGGTCTCTTTCACGGTGACCTGCAGATCGCCGCTGCTGCCGGTAGGGTAGAGATCGTTAATTTCAAACGCGCCGGGGGCGACCGTGTTCTGATAAATGACGTAGCCGTTCTGGCGAACCATCACCAGCGCGTTGCTGTGTGCGGTGCCGCGAATGATCGGCGCATAGCCTTTCTCGCTGTCCGGCAGCATGTCGCTGTCGGATTTAAGCTCCACGCCGGTGTAGGGCACGCTGTCAAAAACATCAGAAGGCGAAGAGCTTTGCCCAACGGTGAGATCGCTCTTCATCGCCACGATATCGCGCTGGGCGTAGGTATAAACGGAGGAGAATTTTTGCTGCTCTTCCTTGCCCTGGGTGCTGCGATTCCACGTGGAGTAGTTGCGTACGCGCCAGGCACCGACGTTAAAACCGGGACGCAGGTTAACGTACTGGCTGCTGTTGTCCTCCTCGCCCGGCTGACGCGCATGGCTCTGGCTGGCGGTCGCGCTGTAGTTAAGAATGCCCGCGGTGATCCCCTCGTCGAATTCTTTCGGGTCGATATAGCCGCGTGGAACCTGGCCCAGGGCCAGCTGTGGAATACTGAGCAGCAGCTGCTGATTGCGAACGTGAAACGACGCGGAGGCTGCCGGGATGGCGGTTAAATCAGCGCACTGGCCTTTTGCCATCAGCGCCGGATATTTTCGGGTTTTGATCCCAAGGCTTTTTAAATCGCTCAGGCTAAAGCAGGGCTGGAGCGAACTGCTGCCGTGTGAATCTTTTTGCAATGTGAACGTGACGTCGCGGGTATCAATTTTATTATTGTTGATAAAGATAGCGACCTGATATTTACCCGGAGCCTGCCCTGGCCCTTTTTCGTAAATCGACAGATCGGTCTTACCCTGCTGCGGATTATCAATATCCAGCAGCGCCGGGTTAAAATAATCATCAGCCATAACCTGCTGCGCAAAGATCGCCAGTGCCAGGCCACAGAGAATGACCAGCAGGGATGAAATTCGGCAGGTGAACGGCTTTTTATGGCTGTACATGATTATCGTAATTATCTGCGTGTGATATTAGTGGACTGATTTCGACCAGGTCTGGCTGATGCTGCCGTAATCCGTAATAATGGAATACGCGACGGTTGAACCGCTGACGTTGCCAGGTAAGGCGAAATGCGTTTCCGTTTCCGGAATTGCCCACGTGGCTTTATCCACTTTGTGGCCGTTCAGCGTCACCTTCTGGAAATTCATATAGAAAGGCGTCGGGTTATTAACGACCAGATCGTTACCCTCGCGATGCCACTCAAGTTTATTGGCGACATCTTCCGGTTTGCCTTTCACCGCCGATGGGCGATACAACAATTTAATACGCGTATTAATGGCAATTTGCAGGGTATTCATCCCGTCAACGTGCTTAGACGAAGGGATGGCTTTGATATTCAGCCAGTACAAGGATTCACGGTCTTCCGGTAAATTACCGCCGGTGCGCACCACGCGCAGAACGTTATCCTCTTTCGCATCCAGGCGAAAAAGCGGGGGGGTTATCAGGAAAGGGGCTTTGGCCAGGTTTTTACCGCCAGAATCGACCCAGGACTGTACCAGATAATCCGTTGTATCCGGGTTTGAAAGACCAAGAGACGATTCCTTTTTATCTCCCTGGTAGACCAGACGTGTGCCATTAATAATGACACCTGCGTGTGCAGTGGCGGCCGCCAGTAAAAGCGTGCTCAGTAAATAACCGTGGCGCATAAATATTTCTCAATAATAGAAGAGATATTAACGCGTATAAACGCGTTAATATCTCAGGATTGATAATATCAGTTATAGATAACGGTGAAGGTCGAAACGGAATTAGCCGGACCTGCGGTAATCGCGGCCCCGGTTTGAATATAGCGGGCACCGAATATCAGGTCGTTAACCGCCGTACCGGAGGCTAACGGATATTGCTGAGAAGGGGTGTAAAGACTCACCGGCTGCTCGGAAGCGTCAACCAGCTGAATAGCTACGCCCGTTGCCGCATCCACATCCGGCGTTAATGCCAGCGTAGCGTTGTTATTTGCATCCGGCGTTCCGCCGAAGTTAATCGCGGCGGAGGTAACGGTTTCCGGACAGTCTTTTAACTGAATATCGAACTTTGTTAACGTACTGGTGGAGCCTGCACCGGTAAATACCGTTTTAGAGACTTTGCCTAACTGAACGTTTAACGGGTTACTCAACCCATTAACCACCTGACACGCTGAATCAATAATTTCCCCGGTGAAGTTGATCTGACCTTCGCCGTTTGTTGCCGCAAATGCGGATGCAGAACACCCCACCGCTGCGGCGATGAATAAACCTAAAGCAACCTTGTTCATAGTAAATCCTGGTATGTGACTGGTGCGAACGTTGCCTGGACGTTTTCACCGTTGACCCTTAATGACTTTCCGCTGGTTATTTAATCAAAAAATGTATAGCTAAGAATCTTCTATAGAAATCACAAATAATTGAAAAATTGCTTGTGTTTATTTTTTTTCATTAAAACAGCGCGTTGGGTTCGGGGATAAAACACTAACGGCCTGGCAATCATCAGGGCTATATTGTTAACAAGATGATGCTGTCAGGAGAGATGTCGTGGATTATCGCAAAATTATCAAAGAGGTAGGGCGCGGGAAAAATCATGCCCGCGATCTGGACCATGAAACCGCGCGTGCGCTTTATACCCGCATGCTTGAGGGCGACGTCCCCGACCTGGAGATGGGGGGCATTCTGATCGCGCTGCGTATCAAAGGGGAAGGTGAGGCGGAGATGCGCGGGTTCTATGAAGCCATGCAGGCGCAAACGCTGCGCTTAACGCCGCCCGTGGCAAAGCCGATGCCGATCGTCATCCCGAGCTACAACGGCGCGCGCAAGCAGGCAAACTTAACCCCGCTGCTCGCTATCTTATTGCACAAGCTGGGGTTCCCGGTGGTGGTGCACGGCGTAAGCGAAGATCCCACCCGCGTGCTGACGGAGACCATTTTCGGGATGCTGGGCATCGAGCCAACGCGTCATGCCGGTCAGGCGCAGGCGAAGCTGGACGGTCATCAGCCTGTTTATATCCCGGTCGGCACACTCTGTCCGCCGCTGGAAAAGCAGCTCGATATGCGTTGGCGCATGGGCGTGCGCAACAGCGCGCACACGCTGGCGAAACTGGCCACGCCGTTTGGCGAAGATGCCGCCCTGCGTCTCTCCAGCGTTTCGCACCCGGAATACGTGGCGCGCGTGGGGCAGTTCTTTGAGGCTATTGGCGGGAGGGCGTTACTGATGCACGGCACGGAGGGCGAGGTTTATGCGAACCCGCAGCGCTGTCCGCAGGTGATGCTGATCGATTCTGCCGGTACGCACGCCGTTCTGGAACGCGGGGAAGAGAATACCGGTGTGATATTGCCTGAGGCAAAAGATCCCCATACTACAGCCCACTGGATTGAGCAGTGCCTTGCCGGAAATGTTCCGGTTCCGCATTCGATCAAGCTGCAGATGGCCTGCTGTTTGCTGGCAACCGGAGAAGTGGAATCCGTCCAGGGCGGGCTTGAACGCGTGGCGCAGATGTTTTAGACAAAAAAAAGCCCGTCCAGTGGCGGACGGGCAAGCAAGGGTAACAACAACAGGGTCAATGAGGGTGGAGCAGCTCACCAGAGGGTATGGCGAGGGTACAACATTCATTCAGTCGATTATTTGTAGATAACCGCGGTACCGCTCAGCTTGTTATTGCCGTTAGCGGAGGTAATGGTGTATCCGGTTGCACCGGCAGCAGCGGCTTTCTCAGCCAGTTTGGCTTCCAGACCGTCCAGGGTGGTTGCGCCATCAGCACTCACCACACCGACTTTGTTCATGTTCTGTGCCTGAGTAGAAGAGACAGGCTCTACAGCGAAAGCGCCGAAAGACAGAGCGGACAGGGCAACAGCAGCTACAGCATATTTGATGGTTTTCATAATTAATCTCTCGCAGGTGTTTCTGTTAAGGGGACGATGTTCCGTCGATGTGATAAGTATCACGGTTTTTCGCGAGTGATAAAATCGAAGAGAATTGACGTGGTTGCTCAAAAAAATTGAATGAAAAATAACTTATTGAATATTAATAAATTCAAAGCACCGCTTTACACTTCTTGCGGATGCGCTTTACAGAAGCGATAAGAAGGGCACGTTTTGCTACGCGTCTGGCTAAAAATCGTGAGCGTAAAGGAACGCGCGGGCTCGGTTAACTTTGGTAAAGCAAAGTCAACGTAACTGGCTGTCTTTCGAACCTCTGCGATTATATCCCGAGTGCGACGCATTTTTTGAATCTTTATGCTGCTGACAGGTAATGCAAAGCCGTACGCCGGGAATGGCTTTTCGGCGCGCCTCCGGAATGGGTTCTCCGCATTCTTCGCATTCCGTTAAGCTTTCGCCGCGCGGAATTTCACCGCGGGCACGCGCAACCGCATCTTCAATTGTACTGTTGATCTGTTCGTTAACAGCGTCGTCATTTGCCCAGCCGGAAGCCATAGCATCCTCCTGAAATCGGTTTAGGCCATACGTTTACTATGGGGTTAAAAAATGAACAATCAAGGCGAAGGGAGAAGAGAACTGCACCCGTTGGGCAGATGCAGTCTTGCAGAAGAGACAGGTTATTTATAGATGGTCGCAGTGCCGTACATATGGTTATCTCCGCCAGCGGAGTTCACCACGAATCCTTTTGCACCTTCCTGACGAGCTTTTTCGGCGAGCTTAGCCTGCAGATCGTCAAGGTTGCTGGCACGGCTTACCGAAACGGTGCCCGCAGGGCGTAGCTGGCTCGTATCGGTATTCTGGGTCAGTGACTGAACGGCCATGGCAGAGAAGGACGCGGTCGCCAGGGCGGCTGCGATAACAGCAAGGGTCAGGTACTTTTTCATAATCACATCCTCATGAGGAAACAACAGGTGATTCCCTTTAAGTTTAGAAGCCTGACGAGTGTGACTTAGCGCAAATATTTGATGATGATCTGCTTATTTTTTGAACGATATAAATTGACAATTCGCTGACGGATCATAGACATAAAGGTGTTTGATTTATGGCGATTTTTTGAGCGTCGCAGAGAAAGATTTACCGTTGGGCCTGCAAAGGGTATCTTACGCCGCTGTTTAAAGGAGAATGCCATGACTGCCCAAAAGCCGGGATTGCACCCGCGAAATCGCCACCGCAGCCGCTACGACATGAACGCGTTGTGCCTGAGCTGCCCGCCGCTGCAGGACTATCTTGTTCAGACCCCAGCGGGTGAGCCCTCGGTCAACTTTGCTGACCCGCAGGCGGTTAAAATGCTGAACAAAGCCCTGCTGGCGCATTTTTACGGTGTGGCTCACTGGGATATTCCGGAAGGCTTTCTCTGTCCACCTGTGCCGGGCCGCGCTGACTACGTTCATCACCTTGCCGACCTTCTTGCCGAAGGCAACGAGGGTGTCGTTCCACAGCAGGCCACCATCCTGGATATTGGCACCGGGGCGAACCTGATTTACCCGCTGATCGGCGCGCACGAATATCAGTGGCGCTTTACCGGAAGCGAAATCGGTGACGAGGCCTTTGCCAGTGCCCAGGCGATTATCAGCGCTAACCCGGGATTGAGCCGCGCCATTCGCCTGCGTCGTCAGAAAGACGCGGCGTCGATCTTCAACGGCATTATTCACAAAAACGAAAGCTATGACGCCACGATGTGCAATCCGCCGTTCCATGATTCGGCGGCATCGGCCCGTGCGGGCAGCGAGCGCAAGCGCCGTAACCTGGGCCAGGACGAGGATGCCGCGCTGAACTTCGGTGGTCAGCAGCAGGAGCTTTGGTGTGAAGGGGGCGAAGTGGCGTTTATCCTGCGCATGATTGCGGAAAGCAAACAGTTTGGCCGTCAGGTGAAGTGGTTCACGACGCTGGTTTCCCGGGGGGATAACCTGCCACCGCTCTACCGCGCGCTGACCGAAGCGGGCGCCGTAAAAGTGGTGAAAAAAGAGATGGCGCAGGGCCAGAAACAGAGCCGCTTTATCGCCTGGACGTTTATGGACAACAACAAACGTCGCAAATAGCACCCCGTCGTAGGCCGGGTAAGGCGAAGCCGCCACCCGGCAACCAGGTTACAGCGTCGGCTCCTGCGGAGGGAGCGGCGATGCGGGCGGCGGCAATACCTGATAGGTCTGCACGGGCATCCGCACGTTCGCCAGGTCAAAGTGTTTCTTCACCATGCTGTCGAGCGCAAAGCGTACCGTCCACTGCTTCAGCGGCTGGGTGGTGAACGACACGCGCAGGGTAAACGCCGTATTCGTCAGCCCGACGATGCCGGCAAATGATGGCTCTCCGATCACCAGTCCGCGGATATCCTCCATCTCCATCAGTTCTTCTACCGCATCGCGCAGCGCCTGCTTCGCTTTGTCCGCATCCTCGTGGCGATCCACATCGTAGTTCGCCACCACGGAACCAATGCCGCGCACAAAGTTGGCGAAGGTGGTGATCGAAGACCAGGGAATGATGTGGTACGCCCCGGTGTCCTGGCGCACGCCAACCGAACGGATGGACATCCTCTCCACGGTGCCGGTTAACGGCCCGATGGTCACCAGATCGCCCGTGTTCATCCCGTTCTCAAACTGAATAAAGATGCCGGTAATAATATCCTTCACCAGCGTTTGTGAGCCGAAGGAGATGGCCAGCCCCAGGGCACCGGCACCCGCCAGCAGCGGGGCGATATTCACGCCGATTTCCGACAGCACGATCATGATGGTGATGGTGCTGATAATCACCGCCAGCGCGTTGCGGAACAGCGTTAACAGCGTTCTTGCCCGCGCGCTGGGCAGGGGCCTGCCGTGAATATCCGAGACCAGACGGTTCTCAATAAGACTCGCCAGCAGCGTCCAGCCGACGGCGGAGAAGAACAGAATCAGCGCGATGCGAATCAGGATATCGACCGTTTTTTCACCCGCACCGTTGTGCAGCCAGTTCCAGAAATCAAACAGGCTCCACGCATTCAGGAGCAGCATAATCGCCACGCAGACGGTGAGAATGCGCGCCACTTTGAGCGATACCGACATCCAGCCGTTTACCCGCTTTTGCAGTTCCGGATAACTCCGCTGGACCTGCGGCGACAGGGTGATGGTTTTCGAGATCCAGCGCGACAGCAGCCCCGACACAAAGGCCGCGATGCCGATAATGGCCAGGCTTTTGAACGTCGCCCCCATCATAAATTTCAGGCTATTGCCCGGGTCAAACAGCGAGAAGAAGCATAGTACGATGAAGTAAGCGCTTGCCAGCCAGTGCCACACCAGGGCGAACGCGCGAATAAAGAGGCTAAAGAACGACAGGGAGCGATCGGCCAGATTCAGCAGGCTTTGGGTAATGGTTTTTTTATTGTGGAAGATAAGGTACAGCGACCAGACGGTAATGCAGATCATGATCAGCACGTTTGCCAGCGCGCCAAACTGGACGTTCACCTGGTTGGAGATGATCGGCACGGCAACCAGCAGACCGTAGCCAATCAGCCCGCTGAGCACGCTCAGGCGCAGCGCCCAGTACTTCGCGCTCGCATCCCGAATGGAGAAAGGACGCAGCTCCGGCACGTGCGGACAAAAGAGTAACCGCAGCAGCGCCTTGAAGAACTCAATCAGGGCAAAGGCATTCAGGAAAAGCGACTGCTGGAAGGCGATGGTTTTGTTGCCTGCATTCAGCCTGTCGGCCAGCATCTGGCCTAAAAACAGCGTCATCGCCAGCAGCAGTAAATCGATGATAAACGCTGAGGCTATCATCAACGGCAGGTGCAGCCAGCTGCTTTTCTGCTGATTCTTCCTGCGTCCCCATTGCCCCATTTTGCGGTACAGCGGCCACGCGCACAGGCGCACCAGCCAGTAAAAAAGAAATACCGCACCCGCCAGCATCAGGAACTGCGTGGCGGCGGCGGTGAACGTTTGCGGGTTAAATGCCTTATGCGGTGAGCCAATCAGGTTTCGGTATAGCTGAGCGAAGCGCGAGGAGAGCGCTTCCCCGTAGTGGCGGCTCACGTCGGTGACGTTTTCCAGCACCGTTTTTTGCTCCTCAACCTGCGGAGGTGTGAGGGTTGGCACCTCCGCCTGCGGCGGCGTGGCGGCCACTTTCCGCAGCTGCCCAATGAGTTCCTGTCGGGATGTGTCGTTCTCGAGGACGTCGGCAAGGGCGCTGTAGGCCGCTTTTTTCTGTTCGGCATCGGGCTCGGGTGGCGGCGTGCTGTTCGTCGTCGCGGTGGTTCCGGCGGTGACGCCGGGGATCGCGACGGCGAACGATGGCGCACTAAACAGGCTTATCAACAGCAACAGGATCCACGGCACGGCGTCCTCCGGTGAAAATGTCGAACAAAATGATAAGTATAGAAGTCGAGGCGAGGAGGGGGATTTTTGGGAACAATCTGGCGTAAAAAAGCCGGGCATGCCCGGCTTACGTGTGAAGCTAACTATCAGGATACGTGCTGAAGGAACTCCTGCAAACGCTGGCTCGGCGGGTTCGCGATCAGCTCCTGCGGGTTACCGTCTTCCGCGATGCGGCCTTTATCAATAAAGATCAGGCGGGACGCCACTTTCTCAGCAAAGCCGATTTCGTGGGTTACGATCACCATCGTCATCCCTTCTTCCGCCAGATCCTGCATGACCTTCAGCACCTCGTGACGCAGCTCCGGGTCGAGTGCGGACGTCGGCTCATCAAACAGCATCATTTTCGGTTTGACCGCCAGGGCGCGGGCAATTGCCACACGCTGCTGTTGACCACCGGACAGTTCGGAAGGGTAGTGGTGCGCACGTTCTGCCAGACCGACTTTTGCCAGCAGATCTTTTGCCAGCGCTTCCGCCGCCGCTTTGCTGGCACCGCGCACGCGCAGTGGGCCAAACATCACGTTTTCCAGCGCCGTCAGGTGCGGGAACAGGTAGAACTGCTGGAACACCATGCCCGCTTCCTGACGAATCAGACGGTCATCCACTTTCGGGTCGTTCACCTTCAGGCCGTCGACGATCAAATCGCCGCTGGTGATCTCTTCCAGCTTGTTGATGCAGCGCAGCAGGGTGGATTTACCGGAGCCGGATGGCCCAATAATCACCACCACTTCACCCTGTTTGATGTTCAGATCGATATTGTGCAGCACCTGGGTTGGGCCAAAGTGCTTGGAAACGTTTTTAAATTCAATCACAGGATTTTCATCCTTCTTTCAAGACGACGCAGAACGAAGCTCAGAACCAGAGTAATGATCAGGTAGACAACGGCTACCGCACTCCAGATTTCCAGCGCGCGGAAGTTGCCAGCAATGATCTCCTGACCCTGACGGGTCAGCTCGGCCACGCCGATAACAATGAACAGCGACGTATCTTTGATGCTGATAATCCACTGGTTACCGAGCGGTGGTAGCATGCGACGCAGCGCCAGCGGCAGAATAACGTGGCGGATCGTTTCGCGACGAGAAAGACCTAGCGCCAGACCGGCTTCACTGAAACCTTTATGAATCGACAGCACCGCACCGCGGGTGATTTCCGCGATGTAAGCGCCTGAGTTGATCATAATGGTCACGACGGCTGCGCTGAACGGGTCGATGCGCAGGTCGGTGAACGCCATTGGCAGGGCGAAGTAGATGAACATGACCTGCACGACGATAGGCGTGCCGCGGATCACTTCGATGAAAACCAGTGCGATATGGTTTGCGATCCAGCCGCCGTAGGTGCGAGCGAAACCGGCGACAAGACCGATAATCAACCCACCAACCAGACCCAGGACCGAAATCCACAGGGTCATTTTAGCGCCTTCAAGCAAGAGTGGAATGGCAGGCCAGATGGCGCTCCAGTCAAACTGCATGATGTATTCCTGTATACCGTGGTGAAAAACGAAAAACGTAGGCCCGGTAAGCGGCAGCGCCACCGGGCATTACAAACCTGAATTCAGGTGAAATTATTTAGGCTCGGTACCGAACCATTTTTTGTAGATTTCGTTATAGGTGCCGTTCTCTTTCAGCGTTTTCAGCGCGCCGTTAACTTTCGTGCGCAGCTCGTCGCTGCCTTTCGGGAACGCGATACCGTACTGCTGTGCTTCCAGAGACTCACCAACGGCTTTGAACTTGCCGTTACCTGCTGTTTTGATGAAGTACAGGATGTTAGGCGTGTCGTGCAGAACAGCGTCAGCACGGTTGGTGCCGAGTTCCATGTACGCGTTGTCGATGTTCGGGAACTGACGCAGGTCTTTGGTTTTGATATTTGCTTTCGCGTAATCAACAGAACCGGTGCCGCTCTTCACTGCCACCACTTTGCCGTCGAGATCTTTCACGCTTTTTACGTCGTTATTATCGGCTTTGACCATGACCAGCAGGCCGCTTTTGTAGTAGCCGTCAGAGAAGTCGATCGCTTTTTTACGTTCATCGGTAATGGTGATGCCTGCCAGCGCCAGATCAACGTTCTTGGTTTGCAGTGCCGGGATGATGCCGCTGAAGTCCATCGGCTTCAGGGTGTAATCCAGCTTGAGTTCTTTTGCGACAGCGGCCCACAGATCCACATCAAAACCAACGTATTTATCACCCTGTTTGAATTCAAACGGAACGAACGCCGTGTCGGTCGCCACAACCAGTTTATCGGCAGCCTGAGAGGACACTGCAAAAGCCAGGGTAAGTGCAGCCAGTGAAACTTTTAATACAGACTTCATAGCATTTCCTTTTATATCCACGGGGCGATCCCCTGCGAGAACAGGTGGCACAATGAAAAAATCGTGCCAACTTTACAAGCTGTTGTTTTGCAAAGGGGATGATGTCATGCATTGCACAATAAATGGGGCAATGAGGTTTTATTGCACCAAAGTGGAGCACTGTTTTGGTGCGCTTCGTTTGGCTCAACTGACGGGGAGATATTTAGCGTAAATTCTGACGAAAAAACAATCTTCCGTTAACGGTTGTGTGAAGTGATTATTACATTTCGTTCACTTTTGCAGGTGTGCAGACAAAAACTGTGCACCATAGATGTGCAAAACCCTCACCGGAGGGCGAGGGTTTGATAGAAAATTCGTATGAATTACTCGATGTTAGATTCGATAAACCACAGGAACTGATCCAGGTCGCGGGACGCGGCGGTGAAAATGTCTGCAGTATCTTCGTCTTTGGCTTCGCCAATCGCTTTGCGCACGTCATTGGCCACAATCGCGTAGCGGTCCGCCAGCTCTTTCAGGTGATCCTGAACGGTATGGATATCCAGCGGATAACTCTTCAGCGGCGTTTTGCTGTTGATCACCTGCGTGGTACCCAGCGCCACGCCGCCTAGCTGAACGGCACGTTCAGCCATCGTATCGAGGTGGGTAACCAGTGCTGTGCGGAAGCCATCCAGCATTTCATGAACGGCAATAAAGTTTGCACCGCGCATATTCCAGTGGGCCTGTTTGGTGATCAGCGAAAGATCGATGAACTGGATCACCTGGCGATTCAGCAACTCAATAGTCGCTTTTTTGTCGCTATCCGATACATCGTTACGGGTATAAAGCAGATTAGACGCTTTCGTTTTCACCAGTTTAGCGGTACTCATAATCTCATATCCTCTTGATGTTTATGTCCCAGGTAATTACGGAACTAAGTATAGCACCGGATTTTTTGTCTGCGGTTTGGCTGTGCCTATCGGTTTAATAGCGAGAAGGAGGTTGAGAATTTAATTGCTTGAAATTAATGGTTAATTTTAAAATTGATACAGATCAATCTTAATTGCTGAATGGGGATGTAAACGCAGAGGGATATTTCGCAAATAGCGTAAAGTGTGTAAGAAATTATAACGACTGTCTTTCTGGCCTTTATTCTGCATGGCGTGGAGGCCATGCAGAATATATGGCCTTAGCTGATATCCACTTTCTCAACTTTAGGTTCAGGGCGCATGGTGAGCGTCGAGCCCATTGATGCCGCGATAATCGAGCAGAGCGCCAGCGTCTGGGTCAGTGTGAGTGTTTCGCCGAGAAACACCATCCCGGAAATGGCGGCTAGCGCAGGCTCCATGCTCATCAGGGTGCCAAATATGCGTGTCGGCAGACGCGTAAGGGCAATCATCTCCAGAGAATAGGGGAGTGCGGTAGAGAGAATCGCGACCGCCAGCCCGATGGGCATAACCGACCATTGCCAGATAGATTCGGTAGCCTGCGCCATGCCGATGGGCACAAAGACGATGGCAGCGATCAGTGACCCCAACGCGACGGTCGCCGGACCGTGCTCTTCTCCCGCACGCTGGCCCGTGAGTATATAGACGGCCCAGCAGGCGCCTGCACCCAGAGCCAGGGCTGCGCCCGTCAGATCAATCTCAGCGACACTCTGGCCCAGGGGAAGCAGGAACCATAATCCCAGCACGGCTAACACGACCCAGATAAAATCGACCGCACGTCGCGAGGAGAAAAGCGCCACCGCCAGCGGGCCGGTAAACTCCAGCGCGACGGCGATCCCCAGCGGTATCGTCTGAATAGAGAGGTAGAACAGATAGTTCATTGCCCCCAGGGAGAGTCCATAAAACAGCAGGGGTAAACGCTGCTCCTTTTTGAAGCGCAGACGCCAGGGTTTGAAAATGACCACCAGTATCGCCGTGCCCAGCACGATACGCAGGGCGGTGACCCCAGGCGCGCCAACCAGCGGAAAAAGCGATTTTGCAAGCGAAGCACCGCTTTGAATGGACAACATGGCGATGAGTATGACTGCGACCGGCAACCAGACCGACGACGTGCGGGATAACCCAGGCATCCTTTCTCCTGTCAGCTTATGTCAAATGAGGTAAAGGTTGCAGTGTAAAGGAAATAAGCGGCAACGGTTGAGGCGCTGTTGAAAAAAAACCTCGTGAAATCCGTAAAATGGTTAAGCGCTGGTGGATTTATCGCCTGATAGATTAGGAATAATCTGGATGAATGTAACGGCGCGTGCGCGCACTATGCGCATTTAGTAGTGAAAATTGCATGTGATTTGAAAGAGATAGCTGACGCTGGAAACGTTCTGTTACAGGAAAGGTTTCATTAGACATCACGAATCACAAAGAGTTTCGCAAATTTTTTTGATATATTTAAAACTTACGGACTTACTTGAAGCACATTTGAGGTGGTTATGAAAAAAATTGCATGTCTTTCAGCACTGGCCGCTGTACTGGCTGTTTCCGCAGGTACCGCTGTAGCTGCTACTTCTACAGTTACTGGTGGTTACGCTCAGAGCGACTATCAGGGCGTGATGAACAAAGCTAACGGTTTCAACCTGAAGTATCGCTACGAGCAGGATAACAACCCACTGGGCGTGATCGGTTCTTTCACCTACACCGAGAAAGATCGTTCTGAAAACGGCGCATACAACAAAGGCCAGTACTACGGTATCACTGCTGGTCCAGCTTACCGTCTGAATGACTGGGCGAGCATCTACGGTGTTGTAGGTGTTGGCTACGGTAAATTCCAGCAGACTGAAAACCTGAGCGAAAGCCGCACTGCAAGCAACAGCGACTACGGTTTCTCCTATGGCGCAGGCCTGCAGTTCAACCCAATCCAGGACGTTGCTCTGGACTTCTCCTATGAGCAGAGCCGTATCCGCAACGTTGACGTTGGCACCTGGATCGCGGGCGTAGGTTACCGCTTCTAATCACTCCGGTGATTAAATAAAAAATCCGCCCATTGTGGCGGATTTTTTTTTAGAAGGTAAAAGCAAAACGGCAACCTCTGGTTGCCGTTTTTAGTGTTTGTACCCTCTCCCTGTGGGAGAGGGCCAGGGTGAGGGCATCAGACCGCACGAGACGGCAGAAACTACTTACTCTTAATATCAAAAATATCCGTACCCAGATGGTTATAGTCAACTTTCTGTAACTTGAAGTTGGTAACGTACACTGGGGGAGCTTTCTTGTTAGAGACAAACGGGTAAGCCGTTTTTATCTGCTCGGCCTTAATCCCCGTCCACTGCGAGAAGAACTGCAGGAAATCATTTGCCGAACGACGCGCTTTAATCACGCGATGCGTTTTATCATCACTCGACAGCACCATAAACGGCACCTGGAAGTTCTGTTGGAACTTGTCATCGTGCGCCAGGTACTGCACCTCTTTACCACGCTCTTTAAACGCCAGCCCGTGATCCGAGAAATAGACCATGGAGAAGCTGTCGCCCGTATTGCGTAGCTGATCGTACAGCTTGCTCAGCAGGTCGTCGGTTTGCGTCATGGTGTAGAGATAGCAAGACGTCTCTTTGGACTGCACGAACTCCGCGTACTTCCCGCCGGTCCGATCGCAGGCCTGCGGGTGCGACCCCATCAGGTGCAGGACGATCAGCTGAGGCTGGGTGCGCGGCGTGGCGAAGACCTGTGCCGTCATTTTCAACAGCGCTTCGTCTTTGGTGTTTTTGTCGGCTTCAAAGTCGCCGTTCTTCAGGAACTGCACTTCGTCGGCACGCTTGGCGATACTGGCGATGGCCGTATCGTATTCGCCAATTTGCCCCTGATTGGAGAACCACCAGGTCTGATAACCCGCGCGGTTTGCCAGGGTGACAAAATTATCCTGATACTGAGGTTTGCCGTCGACGACCCGGTTAAGCGTCAGGCCGAGCGATTTCTGCGTCGAGCCGCTGGCCGCGACATAATCGGTAAACAGCGTGCCTTTGACCGAACTGGCAAACGGTGTGTTATCCCAGTGTCCGCCGAAGGCTCCCATTGCATCGCGACGTGCACTTTCGCCAATCACCACCACATAGGTGTGATATTTCGGCTTAACGGCCAGCACGTTCCAGGTGTCTTTCATATTGGAAAGCTCAGCCATGCGCGCCTGTTCGTCGAGAACCTCTTTATTATTTACAACGACGTCTTTCACGAAGCGGAAAACCGGATAGCCGATATTGATGAGCCTTAGCTTACCGTCCCAGGGAATATTCTGGATGGGGGCGACGAACGCCACGGCAATGCTGAACACCAGACAGAGTATTTCGATCTTACCCCAGGATTTTTTCTCGCCCGACTGACGGCGGATGGCGATAACGCCCAACGCGAAGATAAAGATCCCGACCACGTAGCTGTACCACGGGAAGATCGTCAAGATCTCCGTCGACTCTTCCATATTGGTCGAGTGCAGCGCCAGCAGGGTATTAAAGTTTGGCGCGCCGTAAGCCTGGCCAAACGGGAAATAGAGTGCAGCAACCAGCGAACAGATCCCGATTAACGCCTTTTGCACGCGCGGTGCGGCTCGCCACAGCACATGCAGAACGCAGGTGAACGCCACCGCGTAGAGCAGGCTAAAGGGATAACCCAGCGCAAAGTTAATCAGTAATGACTGCAAAAAGTAAAAACCCGTCCACGGGCTTAAGGCCCGGCTGCGGGTCACAACGGTATCTATCAGGGTTACATTCATAGGTCACTATCATGGATGAAAACGCCATGTGCTCACCCTGGCGTCAAGGGTCATAACCTGCCTGACAGTGCGTGGAGAGGGAATGAGGGTCCGCTTCAGCGAGCCGCAAATTGTGCAGGGCTGCAAGAAGATAGTGCGAGCGCTAAATAATATCAACAGTTGCTAAGCAGATGTTTTGCGAAGGGGACTGCAAATCCGTAAAAAAGATCGGGAATAAGGCGGCTGGAAGCCAGTTTACAGCGAGATTGTGACGGGAAAATGAAGCGGCGTACCGCAACGCCGCTTAGTGGGAAGGTTTGTCGTCCTGATGCGGTTTGTTGTTAAACATATCGCACAGCATGTTCAACAGCATTAAGCGCACTTTAAAAGGAGAGTGAGTAAACACGGTCATGCACCTCTTGAATTCGTTCATAAGACCTCCTGAGTTTTGATCCCTTCGATCCGTGAAGGGTGACTGCATTACATACAGATATAGCACAGGCTATATTGTATAGCTATGGCTATTTCGTTAATTTTTTGTGCTTGCGGAGCTATGGTTTACAATGTGCGCTCTCCAAACCGGGCGCTGGAAGCGTCACCCCACTGAGGAAGTACAATGAACCGTCGCGCAGGTCATCCGACAATAAGGAAAACGACGCAACTGGTGAATGTTGAAGAACATGTCGAAGGTTTTCGCCAGGTCCGCGAAGCGCACCGGCGTGAACTGATTGATGATTATGTTGAACTCATTTCCGATCTGATCCGTGAGGTTGGTGAAGCGCGCCAGGTCGATATGGCCGCCAGGCTGGGGGTTTCACAGCCAACTGTCGCTAAAATGTTAAAACGCCTGGCCTCCGTGGGCTTAATTGAAATGATCCCCTGGCGCGGTGTTTTTCTGACGCCAGAAGGGGAGAAGCTCGCGCAGGAGAGCCGCGAGCGCCATCAGCTTGTCGAGAATTTTTTACTGGTGCTGGGCGTTAGCCCGGAGATCGCCCGCCGGGATGCGGAAGGAATGGAACACCACGTTAGCGAAGAGACGCTGGTGAAGTTTCGCGAATTTACCCTTAAATATGGTCCCTCCGCTGAATGAAAATCCCTGGACTGCAGGCCCTGGCACGCGATCGTTTCTTCCATCTCTTATTAATTATTGGCGCAGCGTTAAGCCTCTTTGTGCCGTTTGCCCCACACGCCTGGCCCGCCGCGATTGACTGGCGCACCATCATTACCCTGAGCGGCCTGATGATGCTCACCAAAGGGGTTGAGCTGAGCGGCTATTTTGACGTCCTGGGACGTAAAATGGTGCGCCGCTTTGCCACCGAACGCAGGCTGTCCCTGTTTATGGTGTTCTCCGCCGCGGTGCTGTCGACGTTTCTGACCAACGATGTGGCGCTGTTTATCATCGTGCCTCTCACGCTTACGCTGCGTAAGCTGTGCGAGATCCCCGTCAGCCGCTTGATCATCTTTGAAGCGCTGGCCGTCAATGCAGGCTCACTTCTGACGCCAATCGGCAACCCGCAAAATATCCTTCTCTGGGGACGGTCCGGTCTGTCGTTCGCCGCCTTTACCTGGCAGATGGCCCCTCTGGCGCTGGTGATGATGCTGTCGCTGATGGCGGTGTGCTGGTTTGCATTTCCGGATAAAAAGCTGCAGTACCACAGCGGCACAACGGGTCCGCAGTGGCAGCCTCGTCTGGTGTGGAGCTGTCTCGGGTTATACATCGTCTTTCTGTTCGCGCTGGAGCTGAAGTATGAGCTGGCGGGCGTCCTGCTCGTTGCCGCGGGTTTTGTTGTCCTGGCGCGTCGCGTGCTGGTGAGCGTGGACTGGACGCTGCTGCTGGTCTTTATGGCGATGTTTATTGATGTGCATCTCCTTATCCAGCTTCCGGTGCTGCAAAATGTTCTGCACAGCGTCAGCACGCTGTCTCAGCCGGGGCTGTGGCTGACGGCGATTGGCCTGTCGCAGTTTATCAGCAACGTGCCGTCCACCATTCTGCTGCTCAACTATGTTCCGCCCGATACGCTCCTGGCCTGGGCGGTGAACATCGGCGGGTTTGGGCTGCTGCCCGGTTCGCTGGCAAACCTGATTGCCCTGCGTATGGCCAACGACCGTCGTATCTGGTGGCGTTTCCACGTCTGGTCGATTCCGATGCTGGTTTGGGCCGCGGCGATCGGTTTCGGAATATTCCTTCTCATATAGTGCGCAATTTGTCAGTTTTTCCTGGCAAACGTATAGCAACGTCCTAGCTTTAGTGAACGGCATAGTGTGATGCCGCTCACTGACAGGACCGTTGCTGAACTATGGCTGAAGATCAAAACCCGCCTGCTGACGAGCAGGAAAAAAACAATAATGAGCGTAAGCGCCCGGGCAAGAAACCGTTAATTATCCTCGGCATTGTCGTGGTGGTAATGGTCGTCGTGGCGCTGGTGTGGTGGTTTTTAACCCGTAACGAAGAGACGACCGACGACGCCTTTACCGACGGCGACGTGGTGACGATTGCCCCCAAAACGGCGGGCTACGTCACCGAGCTGCGCGTGCGCGATAACCAGCGCGTGAAAAAAGGGGATCTGCTGGTGGTTATCGATCCTCGCGATACCACCGCACAGCGCGATCAGGCTCAGGCGCAGCTTGGGCTGGCGCTTGCTCAGCTGCATCAGGCGCAGGCACAGCTGGCGCTCTCGAAGGTGCAATATCCCGCCCAGCGTGACGAAGCCAAAGCGCAGGTGCTGAAAGCGCAGGCCGATCTGGCAAACGCGCAGGCGGAGTACCGCCGTCAGCGCGGCGTTGACCCGCGTGCGACTACCCAGCAAAGCATCGATTCCGCGAACGCTCAGTTGCGTAGCGCCCAGGCAGGACTGGCTAGCGCCCAGGCACAGCTGGAAGTGGCGGAGCAGGTTCAGCTGCAGATTCGCCAGCAGGAAACTAACGTTGAAGCGCGCGAGCGTCAGGTCGATCAGGCTAAAGCGCAGCTGGAAACCGCCAACCTTAACCTCTCTTACACCGAAGTCCGCGCCCCGTTCGACGGTGTTGTCACCAAACGCAACGTGCAGCCCGGCACGCTGGTGCAGGCGGGAACGGCGCTGTTCTCGCTGGTTTCCCCGAACGTGTGGGTGGTCGCGAACTTTAAAGAGTCGCAGCTTGAGCGCATGAAGCCGGGCGATAAGGTCACCGTGTCCGTCGACGCGTGGCCGGATATGGAGCTTGAGGGCCACGTAGACAGTATCCAGCAGGGCAGCGGCTCACGCTTCTCCGCCTTCCCGGCAGAAAATGCCACCGGTAACTTCGTCAAAATTGTGCAGCGCGTGCCGGTCAAAATCGTGATTGATAAGGGCCTCGATCCTAACAAACCGCTGCCGCTGGGGCTGTCGGTGGCACCGAAGGTGACGGTGGAATGACGGATCACAGCCACGACAGCTGGAAACCCGCCAGCAACCCGTGGGCGGTGGCGATTGTCGTCACCCTGGCGGTGTTTATGGAAATTCTGGACACCACTATCGTCAACGTGGCGCTGCCCCACGTGGCCGGCTCGCTCTCGTCCAGCTATGACGAATCGACCTGGGTGTTAACCAGCTATCTGGTGGCGAACGGTATCGTGCTGCCCATCTCGGCGTTTCTGAGCCGGGTGTTTGGGCGCAAGCAGTTCTTCCTGATCTGCATCGTCATGTTCACCGTCTGCTCGTTCCTGTGTGGCATCGCCACCGAGCTGTGGCAGATCATCCTGTTCCGCGTGATGCAGGGCTTCTTTGGCGGCGGGCTGCAGCCCACGCAGCAGTCGGTGCTGCTCGACTACTTCAAACCCGAAGACAGGGGCAAAGCGTTTGGTCTCTCCTCCATTGCGATTATCGTTGCGCCGGTCCTCGGCCCGACGCTGGGCGGCTGGATCACCGATAACTACTCCTGGCGCTGGGTGTTCTTCATCAACATTCCGGTGGGGATTGTGACGGTGCTGGCGATCTACCAGCTGCTGGAAGATCCGCCGTGGGAGAGCAAATCGAAAGAGAAGCTGAGTATCGACTGGACGGGGATCGGCCTGATAGCGCTGGGACTGGGCTGTCTGCAGGTGATGCTCGACCGGGGGGAAGACGAAGACTGGTTTAACTCGAACTTTACCCGCACTTTCGCGGTATTAACGCTGATCGGCATCATTGGTGCGATTTACTGGCTGATGTATGCCAAAAAGCCGGTGGTTGACCTTCATTGCATGAAGGATCGAAATTTTACCGTCTCCAGCCTGCTGATGGCGGGGATGGCGATGATCCTGTACGGCAGCTCGGTGGTGATCCCGCAGCTGGCGCAGCAGGACCTGGGCTACACCGCCACCTGGTCCGGGCTGGTGCTGTCGCCCGGGGCGGTGCTGATCGTATTAACTATCCCGCTGGTGCTGAAGCTGATGCCGGTGGTGCAGACCCGCTGGATTATTGCCTTTGGCTTTACCTGTCTGGCGGTGTCGTTCTTCTGGTCGCGCACGCTGACGCCGGATATCGACTTCGAAACCCTGGTGCTGTTCCGCAGCGCCCAGTCGATTGGGCTGGGGTTCCTGTTTGTGCCGCTGACTACCATTGCCTTTATTTCGATTCCGAGACGGCTCAACGCCGATGCGGCAGCGCTGTTCACCATGTTCCGCAACGTTGCGGGTTCGATTGGCATATCGCTCTCGACGGCGGCCATCACCGAACGCGCGCAGGCGCACAGCGCCCATCTGGCGTACCACGCCTCGCCGTTTAACGAGCAGTTCCAGCTCGCGATACGCGAAGGCGCGCAGGCGATCCAGAACTTCACCACCCAGGTGGGCGATCCCACCGGCATTGCCACCGGGCGCATGTACCAGACCATGATTGAGCAGTCGCGCATCCTGGCCTACATCGACGTCTTCACCATTCTGAGCGCGGTGGCCTTGTTACTGATTCCGTTTTGTTTGTTGCTCTCGCCGGTTAAGAGCGAGGGGAGTGCAGGAGCACATTGATGATACACAGACGTTTACACCCTCTGATGATAATGATGCTGCTGGCGGGCTGCGCCGTCGGGCCGGACTACCAGCAGCCCGCACCACCTTCCGTCACGCACTGGAACGATAAGGGCGACAGCGCGGTGAAGTCGCAAACCACCTCCGCCGCGACCAACCCGCGCTGGTGGAAAACCTTCGGCTCGCCGCAGCTCGACAGCCTGGTTGAACGCGCCATCGCCGGAAACCTGACGCTGCAGCAGACGGTGCTGCGCATCGCCGGGGCGCGTGAACAGATTAATCAGGCGGGCGGGGCGTTTTATCCGTCGGTGAACGGCAATCTGCAGGCGACGCGCCAGCAGCTTGGGCTGGAAGGGGAGCTGAAATCCCACGGCGTGTACGACCAGGTGGATAGCATCGATCCCAATCTGAAAGGCGCGCTGGGGCCGCTGACGCAGCCGATTAACCTCTACCAGGGCAGCTTCGACGCCCAGTGGGAAATCGACCTGTGGGGCAAGGTGCGTCGTCAGGTGGAAGCCGCCGAAGCGCAGCAGAAAGCGGCTATCGAGCAGCGTAACGACGCGCTGGTGTCGCTGGAAGCCGAAGTGGCGCGCGCGTGGCTACAGCTGCGCGGGGCGCAGAGCATTATCGCCACGCTGAACACCCAGATTAAAAGCGCGCAGCAGACGCTGGATCTAACCGAAAGCCGCCAGCGGGGCGGGCTGTCGCCGCAGATGGATGTGGAAAATGCCCGGGCGCAGTTAGGCAACCTTGAAGCACAGCTTCCGCAATATCAGGCGCAGGAGCGGCAGGCGATGAACGGCCTGGCGATCCTGCTCGGCAAGCCGCCGGGGGCGCTGGATGCGGAATTGCAAAGCGTGCAGCCGATGCCTGCCCTGCCGGATATTGTGCAAACGGGCATTCCATCCACGCTGGCGCGCCGTCGGCCAGACGTGCGGGAAGCGGAGGCGAACCTCCACGCCGCGACGGCGCAAATCGGCGTCTCGGTGGCGGAGCTGTTCCCGAGCTTTACGCTCTCCGGGCAGTTTGGCCTGCGCAACAGCGAAACCAACTGGCTGACCGACTGGAGCAGCCACTTCTACAGCTTCGGCCCGCAGGTCTCTATTCCCATCTTCCAGGGCGGTCGACTGGTCTCCAGCGTGAAGGTGGCGCGCGCGCAGCAGGGGGCGGCGGTGCTGGACTATCGCCAGACGGTGCTGACCGCGCTCGGCGATGTCGAAAACGCGCTGGTGAGCTATCGCACCGACCAGCAGCGTGAAGCGGGTCTCGCAAAAACGATCGACGCCCTGCAAAACGCCTTTGACCTGGCAAGCGACAGCTACCGGCAGGGGATTGCCAGCTTTATCGACGTGCTGGACGCTCAGCGTCAGCTGGCGCAGGCCCAGCAGCAGCGCGCACAGGCGCAGGTGCAGAGCGCGCTCGATCTGGTGGCGCTCTACAAGGCGCTCGGCGGCGGCTGGGAGCCGTATCAGCAGGTGCAATTACCGGACTACAGCGTCTTTGGCGACGCCCCGCGCGGATAAATTCAGAGGATTGGGCAAGAAACGGACAGGAACACCACATTCGCGATGGCTGAGGGGCGGGTATAACTATCGGGTACCCAATCGACATGCGAGGAATAACTTATGCGTTATCAAAAACTGGGCAACACCGGTCTGTTTGTTTCTGAACTGTGCCTCGGCACCATGACCTTCGGCGGTGAGGGCGGCATGTGGGGCAAGATTGGCCAGCTCCAGCAAAGTGAAGCCGAGCAGCTGGTGGGGGGCGCGCTGGATGCCGGGATCAACTTTATCGACACCGCGGACGTTTACTCTGAAGGGCGCTCGGAGGAGATCACCGGTCAGGCGCTGAAAAACCTTAAAATCCCGCGCGAGAACGTGGTGGTCGCCACGAAAGTGTTCGGCGAAACGGGAACGGCAGGGGTGAACTCGCGCGGCAGCTCGCGCTATCACATCGTCAGCAGCGTGAAGGAGAGCCTGCGCCGCCTGCAGCTCGATCATATCGATCTCTACCAGCTTCACGGCTTCGACCCCGCAACGCCGATTGAAGAGATGCTCTACGCGCTGGATAACCTGGTGCAGCATGGGCACGTGCGCTACATCGGCGTCTCGAACTGGGCGGCGTGGCAGATTGCCAAAGCGCTCGGTATTTCTGAACGTCTTGGGCTGGCGCGTTTCGCGTCGTTGCAGGCGTATTACACCATTGCCGGGCGCGATCTGGAGCGCGAGCTGGTGCCGATGATGCAGAGCGAAGGCGTCGGGCTGATGGTCTGGAGCCCGCTGGCGGGCGGCCTGCTAAGCGGAAAATATGGCCGCGACGGGCAGAGTGAAGCCGGTGGTCGCCGCCTGGAGTTCGACTTCCCGCCGGTGAATAAAGATCGCGCCTTCGACTGCGTGGACGTAATGCGCACTATCGCCGAAAGCAAGGGCGTCTCCGTCGCGCAAATCGCGCTGGCCTGGCTGCTGCATCAAAAAGCCGTGACCAGCGTGATTATTGGTGCGAAACGCGTCGATCAGCTGGACGACAATATCGCCGCGACCGGGATCCGCTTAAGCGAAGACGAGCTTAAGCAGCTTGATGCGGTGAGCGCGCTGCCGCGCGAGTATCCCGGCTGGATGCTGGAGCGGCAGGGGGAGTATCGTCGTAACCAGCTCGCACAGCAGTAACCTTCCTTTTCCCCGGTGGCGCTTCGCTTATCGGGGCTTTTTTCCCGCACTGCTCACAAAAAACGATCCTCCTCTTTGATCCAAATTTAATCTTCGCCTATATGACTAGTCATGAAATTTTAAATGACTAGTCATATAGGGAGAGACCATGAACAAATCACTGCCAGCCAATTTTTTATGGGGCAACTCGGTGTCCAGCATGCAGACGGAAGGGGCCTGGAACGAGGGCGGGAAAGGCATGTCGGTGTACGACATTCGCGAAGCCGGGGAGAACATCTCCGACTGGAAAGTCGCGACCGACTCCTACCACCGCTACCGGGAAGATTTCGACCTGATGCAGGATCTGGGCATAAACTGCTACCGCTTCCAGATCTCATGGAGCCGCGTCTGCCCGCAGGGCGACGGCGATTTTAACGACGAGGGCATCGCGTTTTACGACCGTTTTATCGACGATCTCATCGCCCGCGGCATCGAGCCGATGGTTTGTCTTTACCACTTCGATATGCCGCTGGCGCTGGCGCAGGAGTACAACGGCTTCAACGACCGCCGCGTGATGGACGCCTTTATCCGCTACGGTAAAAAGATGATCGACTGCTATGGCGACCGCGTGAAGTACTGGCTGACCTTCAACGAGCAAAACATCTTCCACATGCCGGAAGCGTTCCGTATTTCGGGCTATATGAAAGGCGAGAAAACCCTGCGCGAGCTGTACGAGCTGCAGCATCACACCATGGTAGCGCACATGGCGCTGACCGAGTATCTGCACCAGACCAAACCGGGCCAACTGATGGGCGGCATGCTGGCGCACCAGCTGATCTACCCGGCCACCTGCAAACCGCGCGATATCTTCTGCGCCCAGCAGTACGATGAGTTCCTCAACCAGAACCTGCTGCGCGTCTTCGCCGGGCAGGGCTACAGCCCGGCGGTGATGGCGGTGGTGGAGCAGGAGGGCTTTGGTGATATCTATCGCGCCGAGGATCTCGCGCTGCTGGCGCGCACCAGAAACGACTATATGGCCTTCAGCTACTACGCCAGCAAAACGCTGGACAGCGATGCGATCCCGGAAGGCACGCCGGTGAACTATTACCTGCTGCACGGCGAGAAAAACAACCCGTACCTGAAGGCCACCGAGTGGAACTGGCAGATCGATCCGCTGGGCTTTCGCACCATCATCACCCGCTACGCCAACGACTGGCGCCTGCCTGTGTTCCCGATCGAGAACGGCATTGGGGTGATTGAGTCCTGGGACGGCGTGAACCCGATTGATGACACCTACCGCATCGACTACCACCGGGCGCATATCGAGGCTATGAAGGAGGCGATGTTCGAGGACGGGGCGGAGGTGATCGGCTACCTCGGCTGGGGGTTGATCGACATTCTCAGCTCTCAGGGCGACATGCGTAAGCGCTACGGTGTGGTCTATGTCAACCGTGAAAATCACGACCTGAAAGACCTGAAGCGCGTGCCGAAGAAAAGCTACGCGTGGTTAAAACAGGTTATCCATACCAACGGGCGCGAGATGTAAGCCGTACGCTGCCGGGCCGTTTTTGTGACTGATTGATGGGAACACTCCGCTATGTCTGAAGCAAAAATAACACCGCACATGCAGTCTTTTGTCGATAAATTTGTTGAGTTCTCGGCGCGCCTGGCAAACCAGGTGCACCTGCGCTCCCTGCGCGACGCCTTCGCCACGGTGATGCCCATTTTCATCCTCGCCGGTCTGGCGGTGCTGGTGAACAACGTGGTGTTTCCGTGGGTTTTTCACGGCGATACGCTGGCACACTTCAAAGTGTGGGGCGAGGCGATTATCAACGGCACGCTGAACATCGCCGCGCTGCTGCTGGCGCCGATGATTGCCTGGTCGCTGGCGCGCAACAAAGATTTCGACAATCCGGTCTCGGCAGTGGTTATCGCCGTCAGCAGCTTCATCATCATGATGCCGATGCGCCTGCAGCTTACGCCCGTCGGCAGCGACGCCGCGGTGAACGTCACCCAGGTGCTGACGTTCGCCAACATTGGCTCAACCGGGATTTTCGCCGGGGTGCTGATCGGGCTGCTCTCAACGGAACTGTTTATCGCTATTTCGCGCCTGAAGGCGCTGCACATTTCCCTCGGGGAAAACGTGCCTCCGGCGGTGAGCAAATCCTTTACTGCGCTGATCCCGACTATTCTCACGCTCTCGCTGTTTGCGATACTGGCGGCCGTGCTGGCAAACGTGCTGCACACGGACCTGATCCATCTCATTACCACCTTTATCCAGCAGCCGCTGCGGCTGATCAACACCAGCCTGCCGGGGACGATCTTCATCTACAGCTTCGGTAACTTCCTGTTCACGCTCGGTATTCACCAGTCGGTGGTGAACAGCGTGGTGCTGGAGCCGTTCCTGCTGATCAACACCAACGAGAACATGCTGGCCTTCGCCAACGGTCAGCCCATCCCGCATATCATCAACAACATCTTCGTGCCGACGTTTGGCATGGTGGGCGGCACGGGCAGCACGATCTCGCTGCTGATCGCCATCTTTATCTTCTCTCGTCAAAAATCGGCGAAGCAGGTGGCGCGTCTGTCGCTGGCGCCCGGTTTGTTCAACATCAACGAGCCGGTGATCTTCGGCCTGCCGATCGTGTTTAACCTGCCGCTGATGATCCCGTTTGTGCTGCTGCCCGCCATCGGCATTTACTTCGCCTGGCTCTGTACCACGCTGGGGTTAATGTCGCGCTGCGTGGTGATGATCCCCTGGACAACGCCGCCCATTCTCAGCGCCTGGCTGGCGACGGCGGGGGACTGGCGCGCGGTGGTGGTGCAGTTGGCAATCATTGTATTTGGTGTATTCTTCTACCTGCCTTTCCTCAAAATTGCCGAGAGAGTGGCGTTGAAAAACAGCGGGATAGAAAACTAACTGAAAGGAAGGACGATGGCGGCGAAGTACATCACCATAGCGCGGGAAATTAAGAAACGCATTATCAGCCAGCAGTACGCCGCCAACGAACCCCTGCCGGACCAGTTTGCGCTGGCGGCGGAGTTCAGCACCAGCCGGATGACCATTCAGCAGGCGATGCGCCAGTTGATCGTCGAAGGTCTGGTCTATACCCGCCAGGGGCAGGGCACGTTCATCCGTAAAAATTTCCTCCAGCTCTCGCAGTGGGATCTTTCCGGCAGCGACTACTTCGGCGCGACCAAAACCTGGGAACATCTGGGCACGGTGACCAGCCGGGTGGTGCATTTCGAGCTGCGCTTTCCGAATGAGAAAGAGCAGGCGTCGCTGATGATTAACGCCGATGCGCCGATCTATGACTTCATTAGACTCCGTTTGCTGAACGGCGAACCGATGTCGCTGGACTCCACGGTGATGCCGATGAATCTGGTGCCGGGCCTGACGAAAAACCATCTTGAAGGTTCGGTGTTCCAGTACGTGCAGGAGACGCTGGGGCTGAAAATTATGGGGTCATATCGGGTGGTGCGGGCGCTTAAGCCCAACGCGCTGGACAGGGAGCATCTGGTCTGCGAGCAGACCGATCCCGTACTGGAAGTGGAGCAGGTGATTTATCTGGAGGATGGCACGCCGCTGGAGTATGCCCACTGCCACTATCGCTACGACCACGGAGGGATCGTGATCGTGAATAACGGGTAAAAAAAAGCGGGCAACGAGGCCCGCTTTTTTAATGCTTCACTATCAGTTCAAACGCACCGGCATACCGGAGCGGTTCTGCACCGCCTGGTCAACAATCGCCGTTTCTACGTCTGGCTGAGAGGTCACCGCCTGCACCGCGCTGTTCAGCGTAACAGGGACGATTTCGTTATTGTTGATCTGGTCTTCGCTGGTGGACAGCGGGTTGTGCACTTCGATGTAGCGGCTGCCGTCTGGCTCAGAGGTCGCTTTCACCGGTTCGTTGATGAACTGCACGCGCGTACCGACCGGCACGTTTTCGAACAGGAACTTGATGTCGTCGTTACGCAGGCGCACGCAGCCGTGGCTTACGCGCAGGCCGATACCGAAGTTGGCGTTGGTGCCGTGGATAGCGTACAGGCGGCCAATGTACAGCGCGTACAGACCCATTGGGTTATCCGGGCCTGCCGGCACAACGGCTGGCAGCGGTTCGCCCGCAGCGATGTATTCTGCGTGCATTTTGGCAGTCGGCGTCCAGGTTGGGCCCGCTTTCTTACGCTCAACTTTGGTGGTCCAGTTCATTGGGGTGTCTTTACCCAGCTGGCCGATACCGATTGGCAGCACGATAACGGTGTTGGTGCCTTTCGGATAGTAATACAGACGCATTTCGGCGCTGTTAATCACGATACCTTCATGAACGGTATCCGGCAGGATCAGCTGCTGAGGAATATTCAGCACGGTACCCGCTTTCGGCAGATACGGGTCAACGCCCGGGTTCGCTTCCAGCATGTTAGACAGGCCCAGCTGGTACTGCGCAGCGAAATACTCCAGTGGCTGAGAGTTACCTTCTGGTACCGTCACAACCTGGTTCTGGCCCACCAGACGGCTACCGTCTGTTGGCAGGGGATACGTCACCGCAGACGCGGTCTTACAAAAACCTACTACGGCTAACGCCGCCGCAAAAAGCGTTGTTAATTTCATGTTCATGTTGTGCGAGGTATCTAAGCCATTCTGGCGATGAGTTGATAAGTCTGAATCTGTGATGGGAGCGCATTATATGTGCATTCCCGCTCACAGGGAATTCAGATGTGTACGAAATCACATTTTTTTCGATTTTGTTAAAGTTTAGTGGATTGCCGCAACACGGGATCTCAATTCGGAATTGTGGCATAATGCCGTGTTTATCACACTTTTCGCAGGAATCTCCCCGTGTTAGTTACCAGCAACGTCACTATGCAGTTTGGCAGTAAGCCGCTGTTCGAAAACATTTCCGTCAAATTTGGCGGCGGCAACCGTTACGGCCTGATTGGTGCCAACGGTAGCGGAAAATCCACCTTTATGAAGATCCTCGGCGGTGACCTGGAGCCGACGCTCGGCAACGTATCGCTCGACCCTAACGAGCGTATCGGTAAGCTGCGTCAGGATCAGTTCGCCTTCGAAGAGTTCACCGTGCTTGACACCGTGATCATGGGGCATGGGGAACTGTGGGAAGTGAAGCAGGAGCGCGATCGCATCTACGCGCTGGCCGAAATGAGCGAAGAAGACGGCTATAAAGTGGCCGAACTGGAAACGCAGTACGGCGAGATGGACGGCTACTCTGCGGAAGCGCGCGCGGGCGAGCTGCTGCTGGGCGTGGGCATTCCAGTTGAACAACATTACGGCCCGATGAGCGAAGTTGCGCCAGGCTGGAAGCTGCGCGTGCTGCTGGCACAGGCGCTGTTCTCTAACCCGGACATCCTGCTGCTCGACGAACCGACGAACAACCTGGACATCGACACCATCCGCTGGCTGGAGCAGACGCTGAACGATCGCGACAGCACCATGATCATCATCTCGCACGACCGTCACTTCCTGAACATGGTCTGTACGCACATGGCGGATCTGGACTACGGCGAGCTGCGCGTGTACCCGGGCAACTACGACGAATACATGACGGCGGCCACCCAGGCCCGTGAACGTCTGCTGGCGGATAACGCCAAGAAGAAAGCGCAGATTGCTGACCTGCAGTCCTTCGTCAGCCGCTTTAGCGCTAACGCCTCTAAGTCGCGTCAGGCGACCTCGCGTGCGCGTCAGATCGACAAAATCAAGCTGGACGAAGTCAAAGCCTCCAGCCGTCAGAACCCGTTCATCCGCTTCGAGCAGGACAAGAAACTGTTCCGTAACGCGCTGGAAGTGGAAGCCCTGGCAAAAGGCTTTGAGAACGGCCCGCTGTTTAAAAAATTCAACCTGCTGCTGGAAGTGGGCGAGAAGATTGCCATTCTGGGTGCCAACGGAGTGGGTAAATCCACCATGCTGAAAACCCTGGTCGGTGAACTGCAGCCGGACAACGGGACCGTGAAGTGGTCTGAAAACGCGCAGATTGGCTACTACGCGCAGGACCATGAATACGAGTTCGAAAACGATCTGACCGTCTTCGACTGGATGAGCCAGTGGAAGCAGGAAGGTGACGACGAGCAGGCGGTGCGCAGCATTCTGGGTCGTCTGCTGTTCAGCCAGGACGACATCAAAAAGCCGGCTAAAGTACTCTCCGGTGGTGAGAAGGGCCGCATGCTGTTCGGCAAGCTGATGATGGAAAAACCGAATATCCTGGTGATGGACGAACCGACTAACCACCTGGACATGGAGTCTATCGAATCCCTGAACATGGCGCTGGAGATGTATCAGGGCACCCTGATCTTCGTCTCTCACGACCGTGAGTTCGTCAGCTCGCTGGCGACCCGCGTGATCGAAATTACGCCAGAGCGCGTAGTGGACTTCACCGGTAACTACGAAGATTACCTGCGCAGTAAAGGTATCGACGGCTAAAAAAAGCCCGGTGGCGCTACGCTTACCGGGCCTACGAGTCAGTTTGTAGGCCGGGTAAGGCGAAGCCGCCACCCGGCAATGCTCAAAGCACCCACTCACCCCCTTCAACCCCGTTCACCAGCAGCGTACGTTTTTCCCCTACAGGCAGCGACACCTTCAGCGCTTTCCACGCCGGACGATAATCCCCGCGCGCGTTGACCTTCAGGTTGATGGTTGCGCCATCGCACACCATTTCCCACTCCACCCACAGCGCATTGCCGTTCTGGTAGCCCCAGCTTTCGCCGTCGTCTTCAAACAGCATGCCGTTGGTTGTCCCGACGCCCTTCACCGGGAACAGCTTCAGCTCGCGAGTGTTGTCTTTTTCAGCGGACACGTGGGTAATGCGTTCGCTCAGCGGCAGACCGGCACCGGCGCGCACCAGCAGCGGCAGTTTTTCCAGCGGCGCGTCGAGGACGATCGACTGGCCGCCCGCATACCACGCGTGGGTGTAAAAATCATACCAGCCGGTGGCGTTATCCGGCAGCCAGACGCGGCGCTCGCGCTGCCCGGCTTCGACGACGCTGGCCACCAGCAGATCGCGGCCCAGCAGGAAGTCATCGCACTCTTCAAACGTCTGCACATCGTGCTCGTGGTCGAGGAAGGTCGGGCGGAGCATCGGCTCGTCGTCGGCGTGCGCCTGCCAGAGCAGGGTATAGAGATACGGCAGCAGGCGGTAGCGCAGCTCAACCGCGCCGCGAATGGCCGGCGTGACGCCCGGGTACATCCACGGCTCGTTCACGGTGTGGTCATCGTTCCACGAGTGAATGGTAAAGCGCGGGTGCATCACGCCGTTCTGCACCCAGCGCACGAACAGCTCGGCGTCCGGCTTGTCGCCGGAGAAACCGCCGACGTCGTGACCGACGTTGAACAGGCCGGACAGGCTCATGCCCAGCCCCATGCGGATGTTATAGCGCAGGGTCTCCCAGCTGGTGCGGTTATCTCCGCTCCAGGTCTGGACGTAGCGCTGCATCCCGGCGCAGCCGGAGCGGGAAATCAGGTACGGGCGCTTTTCCGGCGCGAAACGCTGCTGCGCTTCCAGCGAGGCGCGCATCATCAGCAGCGGCATCACCGGGCGAATGTGCTTGATGGCGATCTCCTTGCCGAAGCCAAAGCAGCGCGCCTCCCCGTCCCACACTTCGTATTCGTTGTTGTCGTTCCAGGTAGAGTCGATGCCCATCTCCAGCAACTGGGTGGTGACGCCGTTCTGCCACCACTGCACCGTCTGCGGGTTGGTAAAATCGAGGTGCGAGCCTTCGTCATCCCAGAAGCTGGAACGTTCAGGCGCGTCGGTTTCTGAATCGCGAATAAACAGACCGCTTTCCGCCACTTCGTTATAGCGCGGATGGTCCTGCAGCAGGCACGGCTTGATGTTGGCCGCAAGCTTTAGCCCCGCGTCGTGGAACGCCTGGCTCATCACCTTCGGCTGCGGCACCTTGTCATAGTTCCAGTTGAAGACGTAGCGCTTGCCGTTGATGGAGGTATAGCCGGAGGAGAGCTGGAACGAATCGCACGGAATGGCGTGCTCTTCGCACAGGCGGATGAAGTTCATCAGCTGGTTCTGCGCGTCCGGCGCGTCAGTGTAGTGCATGGTCGAGCCGCTGTAGCCCAGGCTCCACTTCGGTCCGAACAGCGTTTTCCCGGTCAGGCGCACGAAGGCTTTGGTGACGTCCAGCACGCGTTTGCCGGTAAACATGTAGTAATCGATATCGCCCGCTTCCGCCTGCCAGCGACGGTAGGCGGTGTGGTAGTTGTCGATCTCGTTGCCCAGATCCAGCCAGCAGCTGCTCAGGTTGTCGTAGAACAGGCCGTAGCTGACGTCGTCGCGGCGGGCGATAGTGAACGGGATGTGCTTGTAGAGCGGGTCGGTGCTGGCCGCGTTGTACCCCATTGCGTCGAGGTTGCGCATCTCATAGCGTTTGCCGTTGCGCTGCAGATCGCCCGCTTTCTCGCCCAGGCCGTAGAAACGTTCGTCCTTACGACGGCTCAGATAGTGCGCTACGCCGTCGCCGTGGGCGTTCAGCAGGTAGGCGCTGGTTGGACGGTCGTTGACCAGCGGCTGCCACTCGCCCGCCTCGTTGCGGTAGTGCCACTCCAGCCACAGCGGCTGGTGGACGGTCACGCGCAGCTGTTCGGTTGCCACGGTGAGCGTCTCGCTCTGCTGAGTCAGGGTCCAGGCCGGGCAGGAGAAGCCGCTTGTGTCATCACGACGGCGGCCTTCCCAGGGCACGTCTTTTTCCGGCGCGATGCTCCAGGTGCGGTCCAGCGCCAGCTCGCCTTTGCGCTTAATCAGCACGCGGAACAGGTTCTCTTCCAGCACATACAGGCACAGGCGGTGCTGGTTATCGACCAGCAGTTCCAGATGGTTTGCCGACTGCTTGTCTACGGTCCAGTTTTTCAGGGTTTTCATATGCAATACATCCACTATCAGGCGCGCTTGGCGCGACGTTCAGCAATAAATGCTACCAGGAAGACAGCGCCAATCAGGTCAAAAAAGCCCATGGCGATAAAGAGCGGGTTAAAGCCGATTTTGTCGGCGGTCACACCGATTAATAGCGAGAACAGGAAGCTGGCGATCCACGCCGCCGAGCCGCGCATGCCGTTGACGGTCGCCATCTGGCCTTTGTCGAACGATTCCACGACCAGGGCGCTCAGCATGCAGGAGATGATCTGGTGCCCGAAGCCGCCGATGGAGATCAGCACGATGGTGATATACGGGTCGCGGGTAATGGCCACGATGCCCAGCGAGATCATCAGGAACGCGCCCGTCACGGAGCTGGCAACGACCGAGTTAACGCGGGAGCAGCCGAACAGGCGGGTGTACAGACGCGTCAGGTAGCCGCTCGCCACGCTGCCGAGGTCGGCGGCGAGGAACGGCAGCCAGGCAAACATCGCAATCTGCTTCAGATCCATACCGTGCTCTTTGGCGAGGTACAGCGGCACCCAGAAGCTCAGCACCGCCCAGGCGGGTTCCGCCATAAAGGCCGGGATAGCGATACCGTAGAAGCGTTTGTTTTTCGAGACGGTTTTCAGCGCGGTCAGGAAGGGCAGTCTCACCGCAGGCGGTTCGTTATCCTGCTTGATAAACGCCAGCTCGTCCTTGCTCAGGTTCGGGTGCTGCTCCGGGTTGTGGTAGAACGCCCACCACAGGATCACCCACAGCAGCGCCAGCACGCCGGTAAACATAAACGCGCCCTGCCAGCCGAACGAGGCGTGAGCAAAGTAGATGATAGGCGGAGCCAGCATCGCGCCGATGGAAAAGCCCACGCCCGCCCAGCCTGCGGCTACGGGGCGCTCTGATTTCGGGAACCATTCGCCGATGGTTTTGGCATTCGCCGGAGTGGCGGCGGCCTCAGAGGCACCCATAAAGAAGCGCAGAATCGCCAGGTGCAGCCAGCTTCCGGCCCCTGCGTGGAAAATACACATCAGCGCCCAGATCCCGGCGCAGACCATAAAGCCAATCTTCAGGCCGATAACGTCAATCAGCCAGCCGCACAGGGGCTGGAAGATGGTGTAGGCGATCTGGAACGCGCCGACGATCCAGGAGTATTGCTCGGTGGTGATCCCGAGGCTCTCTTTCAGCTCGGGGGCAAGAATGCCTAACGAATTTCGGGTGATGTAGTTAACGGTGACGCCAAGTAAGAACAGCACCAGCACGTACCAGCGCAGGTTCTTGATGACGCGACGGGTTTTGCTTGTCGCAACGGTGTTATTGATGTCCTGACTCATTTTACTCTCCACAAGACGGACGGTAAGGGGACGGAGGTTCAGGTGTCACACAGATTTTTATCTCTTTGATTTCTATCCGTTTAAACTGCTTAAGTTGCTATACAACTAGTATGGAAGTTGTGTGACAAGTTCACCTTAAGGGAGAAAATGAGCAGGCAATAGTGGATTTTGTGCAAAATTTCTCATAACTGACGAAAAGCCTCTGGCATGATGGTATTTATGTCAGTTATTGCCTGACGGATACGCTATGAAAATTTTTTCATTTCGCAAATGGAGCCAGATCACAAAATGGACAAAAGGCTAAAAATCACCGAAATCGCCGCCCGGACGCAGCTCTCGATCAGCACCGTGTCGCGGGTGCTGGCGGGGAAAGCGAATACCAGTGAAAAAGCGCGCGCAAAGGTGCTGGCGTGCGCGCGGGAACTGGGGGTAATGGACGGCATGGCGGCGGGGCGGTTGCTGCTCAATAGCCTGGTGGTTTTTGCCCCCCAGCGCGCCTTCGACGAGCGGTCCGACATCTTTTACTACCGCGTGATCCAGAGCGTGAGCAAAGGTCTGGCGTCCCACGATGTGCGCCTTCGCTACTGCGCCCTGGAAGAGAACGACAGCGACGCCCAGCTGTTTCTGGCGCGGATGAACGAAGCGGATACCCAGGCGGCAATCCTTCTTGGCATCGATGATCCCCACATTCACGATCTGGCGGTGGACGTGGGCAAACCCTGCATGCTGATTAACTGCCGGGACCGCCACATGCGTCTGCCGGCCGTCGCGCCGGATCATCGCGCCATCGGCGAGCGGGCAGCGGAGTACCTGTTCGAGATGGGACACCGTGAGGTGATGAACGTGCTGTGCCTGCGTCGCTACACCATGGAGCTGCGCCTGTCGGGGATCCGCGATGCGTGGCTGTCCCACAACCTGACGTTCAACGATAAACGCGATCTGCTGGTGGTGCCCAGCTTCAGCGCGCGTGAAACGGAACAGATGGTCAGCGAGTGGCTTAACCAGCAGAAGGGAAAAGACCTGCCGACGGCGTTTCTGGTCGGCGGCGACTTTATGGCGGCGGGCACCATTAGCGCATTACAAAACCACGGTCTGCGCGTGCCGCAGGACGTGTCGGTGATGAGCATAGACGGGTTTAATCTGGCGGCGATTCAGGATGTTCCATTAACGGCCGTGCACGTTCCGCGCGATGAGCTGGGAACAGAAGCGGTATATATGCTGCAGCAGCGGCTGATGCGCCCGGACGCGCCGGTAGGCACGCTGTTGCTTAATGGAACCCTGACCGTACGGGAATCGGTACGGCGGATACGTCAGGGAAAACGACGCACCGCCGTAGAGCGGGAAGGGCTGTACGACAGTTAGACCATGCCCAGCGCGCGCTTGCCGTGGATGTTGAGATCGTTCACGGTAAAGCGGTCCTGCCAGCTCTTTTCATAATCCTCGCGCGGGAAGTCTCCCGGCGACGCGCCGGTTTCCAGCGCTTCCTTGACCTTCTTCGCGTAGGCGAGGTTTTTCTCGCACATCGGCGCGGCAGGAATGTACATCACGTTGCCCCAGCCCTGCTGATTTTCCACCGGCGCGACGGAGTGGATCACATCGCAGTGCCACCACACGGAATCGCCCGCCTCAAGTGCCGGAATGCTGCTTAATGCCTCGATCAGCAGCGGGTGCCACTTCTCGGAAACCGGCAGCACGCGCCCCGGCGCCACGCCGCACAGCTCGTCTTCCGGCACGTCGTCCAGCAGCGGACGCAGCAGAATATAGGCCATCGCTTCCGGGATCGGCACGACGTGCAGCAAGCCCTGTCCGGGGATCATATCCGACAGCGCCGTCCAGCCCTGGAAGGTGCGGAACACCGAGCATTTGGTGGTGTTATCGACCGTGTACTCTTCCACTTCGGTACGGTGCGCGGCGTTCCACGGATCGTACTTATCGACGTTGCCGTCAAACACGCGGGCAAAAACCTGCTGATAGGCCGGAAGCAGCCAGCGCTCCAGCGCGCCGGAGTCGGTATGCGCGCCCAGCCCTTTCGAAGTGGTTCCCGGCGGACGGCGGCGGATACGATCCGGGTAAATCACGCTCACGTCCGGGTCGAACCACTGCTTGCCGTTGCTCTCGAATGTCCATAAACGGTTCAGGAACGACTGCACCTGTGCCATCTCTTCGCTCTGGCGCGCCTGCATCTGCGCCTGCGACCAGTAAATCGGATAAATCTCCGGACGAGAGGCCGTTAGGGTGCCGAAGAAGTTATCGCCTGGCCCTTTGTACACGTCGTCAAATTTGTTCAGATCGAGGTAGTCGAGCATCGACCGATCCCACGCCAGCGCCTGCTCGCGCGGGAAATGACCTTTAATCACCGCGCAGCCGCGGCGCTTAACGGCTTCGCGCTGTGCGTCGGTAATGGTGCCGTTTTTCACGTCCGTAAACGGGATCTCCGGCCAGACGGATTCGCCTTTGTTCTTAAGGGCGTTGATTTCCGCCACGCGGGTGGCAATTTTATCGCTGAGCTTATTAAACACCGCCTGCACGTCGCCGATCTGCGCGCGCAGCTCACGTTTTAACTGACGGATTGCCGCTTTGTGATCCGCTGGCAAAGTTTCACTGGTAAAGGTCATAACCGCCTCGCATCTTTCATTCGAAAGTAAAAGTGTCTACAAGTGATACTTTAAGTTAAAAATAAGTTAATGCAAGTTTAAAAACTTGACGCAAGCCACAGGACGGAAAAAGAGTGAGAGGCCGGAGCGAGGCTCCGGCGAGGAGAGGATCAGGCGTCGAACGGGGAATGGTTGTCGAGCACGGCCTGAATGACGTTCAGCGCGCCCTGATGGTTGTTGTCGTCAGTGCTGTAGCGGCTGATGTCTTTGATGCTCTGCGCCGCGTTGCCCATCGCAAAGGAATATTTCACCAGCTTCAGCATCTCGGCATCGTTGCCGCTGTCGCCAATGGCCACGCACGCCTGCGGGGAGATTTTCCAGCGTTTCAGCAGACGGCTGATGCCGTTGGCTTTGTGCAGGCCGGGGATAATCAAATCGACAAAACCAAAGCCGCTGGTGACCGGCTTCATGATGCCGTCCAGGGAGACGTGAAGTTTATCCACCAGATTAGGGATATCGCTGTCCGGCAGGTTCAGGGAGAATTTAAACAGCACGTCGTCAATCTCGCGGTAATCGCTAATGCGCTTTAAGCGGTGATAGTGCTTTGACATCAGCGCGACGAATTCTTCAGGAGCCTGGTCGCTGACGTAGGCGCTCTCCAGCCCGCAGGCCACGAAGTTCAGCCCTTTGTCTTTCAGCAGTTCACCAATC
This sequence comes from Enterobacter asburiae, assembly GCF_024599655.1. Lineage (NCBI taxonomy): Bacteria > Pseudomonadati > Pseudomonadota > Gammaproteobacteria > Enterobacterales > Enterobacteriaceae > Enterobacter > Enterobacter asburiae. The sequence continues at coordinate 3,431,994 of NZ_CP102247.1, read as the reverse complement.
ACGATCTGCGATTCATGACGCGTCAGCTCGCCGTGGAAAATCTGTTCGCCGCGATCGAACACCAGCGCGCCGTTTTCCGCCACGAAGGAGATCCTGTCTTTCAGCTCCGGGAAGAAGGAGATGAGCTGGTAATACTGGTTGCCGCTGGCGACCACAAATTCAATGTCGCGGGCTTTAAGCTGTTCAAACTGTGCCTGGAAGCGGTCACGATCGTACTGCTTGGCATCATCAAGGAAAGTTCCGTCCATATCGGTGACGATAACTTTAACGGTCATACTGTGCTCCTGGGTCACTGCGTTTTGAAACATTCTAATAACAAGGTGACGGGGAGCACAAATTTAATTTCGAATGAAAGTCAGAAAGCCGGGTGGCGGCTTCGCCTTACCCGGCCTACGGGGAGACAATGTAGGCCCGGTAAGCGCAGCGCCACCGGGCGTTTTTTTACAGCGTATGCTCAGTACGGGCGATAATATCGTCCTGCGCATCCGGCGACAGGGCGGTGAAGAACGCCGAGTAGCCCGCGACGCGCACCACGAGATCGCGATACTGGTCAGGATGTTTCTTCGCTTCCAGCAGCGTGTCGCGCGAGACGATGTTGTACTGAATATGCCAGCCCTTATGCACCTCGAAGAAGGTGCGCAGCAGCACCATCAGCTTCTGGCGATCGCTGTCGTTTTCCAGCGTTGACGGGTTCAGCTTCTGGTTCAGCAGCACGCCGCCGAGAATCGCCTCGGTAGGCAGTTTACCCACCGAGCCAATGACCGCCGTCGGGCCGAGGTGGTCCGTACCGGAAGCCGGGCTTGCACCTTCCGCCAGCGGGGTGTGCGCCTTACGTCCGTCCGGGGTGGCCATTGTCGCCGCGCCAAACGGCACGTTTGCGGAAATGGAAGAGGTGCCCGCGTAGTAGTTACCGCCAATCGGGCCGCGGCCATGGCGCGGGTTGTGGTACTTCTTCAGCTCTTCGATGTAGGTCTGATAGGCGCGCGTCAGCAGCATATCCACGCTGTCGTCGTCGTTGCCGTACTTCGGCGCGCCGTTGATCAGACGCTGACGCAACTGCTCGTGGGTCAGCCCGTCGAAGTCATCCGCCAGGGCGGCCGCCAGCTGCTGCTGACCGATAGTACCCTGTTCGAACACCAGCTTTTTCACCGCCGCCAGGCTGTTGCCGAGGTTGGCGATACCCACCTGCAGACCGGAGACCCAGTCATACTTCGCGCCGCCCTGCTTGATGCTTTTCGCACGTTCGATGCAGTCGTCCACCAGCGCCGAGCAGAGAATATCGTGGACGTTCTCTTCCAGCATGGTATCCACCACGTACTCAATCTCGATGGATTTGCGGGTGTAGTAGCGGATCTGGCTGTCCCACGCCGCCATCACCTCCTCGAAGTTGTCGAAGTTACCGGCGGAGAGCGCTTTTTCCTGCGGCAGGAACACCTTGCCGCTGGTGGCGTCGCGCCCGCCTTCCAGCGCCGCCAGCATCACGCGGGCGAAGTTGATGAAGCTCATGCCGGTGCAGCGATAGCCCCACTTGCCGCCCACCGCGGTTTCGATACAGCCGATGGCCGCGTAGTCGTAGGCGTCGTCGCGTTCAACGCCGAGCTTGATGAATTCCGGAATGACGATTTCATCGTTGTTGAACGCGGGCATGCCGAAGCCGCAGCGGATCACCTGCACGCAGGCGTCGAGGAAGTCGTTGCTCATGCCCGCGTGGTAGCGCACGCTCAGGTTCGGCTGGGTGGAGCGCAGGCGACCGCAGGATTCCAGAATTGCGTAGGAGAGCGGGTTCACCGCGTCCATCGGCTCACCGTTGACCAGCTTCTGGCCGCCGATGGTGACGTTCTGGTACAGCGGGCTACCGGCGGAAGCCTTGGAGTGCGAGCCGGAGCGGATCTTGTTTACTTCCAGCAGCTTCAGCCAGCAGCTGTGCAGCAGCTCGATGGCGTGTTCGCGATCCAGGCTCTGGTCAAGCTCCACGTCGCGACGGTAGTACGGATAGAGATACTGGTCCATGCGCGCGAAGGAGACGGAGTGGCCGTTGGACTCAATCTGCAGGATCAGCTGAATGAAATAGCACAGCTGCAGCGCCTGCCAGAAGGTTTTTGGCGGCTCGTGGGCAATCACGTCGCAGTTTTCCGCCATCGCCAGCAGCTCGTCGCGGCGGCTTTCGCGTGTTTCGGTCGCGGCCATTTCACGCGCCAGATCGGCAAAGCGCGTGATGTGCAGGCTTACGGCTTCCAGCACGATATCGATCGCCTTGAGGAACTGGTCGCCGTGCAGGTCTTCCAGCACCGTCAGGTTGATGCGCGAGCGGCGCTCGGCCACTTTGGCGCGCAGGCCGTCGAGGCCTTTCTCCAGCACCAGCGGGAAGTTCACCGCCAGGTGCGCGTCGCCGGAGGTCATGTTGCCTTCGGCTTTGATAATGCCGGTTTCCAGCAGGCCTTTCTGCTCGTCGGTGAACATGCCGTAGCAGCGATCCTGCACCGTCTGGCCGCGCCACCACGGGCAGATCTCATGCAGCACGCGCTTGTTCTCTTCGCTCACCGCAAAGCCCGCGCCCGGGCGGTCCGCCAGATCGTCGATCTCTTTCTCTATCCAGGAGACGGTGTATTCCGGGAAAATCGGCGCGGCGCGCACTTCGCTTGCCTGGTTACCGATAATCAGCTCGTCGTGTTTGATCCAGATGGTGCGTTCAGCCAGGTGATGCGCCAGCGCCAGAGCGCGGCGTACCGGGATCGGCTTGTCCATGTGCTGCTTGTACATCTCGGTGTAATGCTGCGCACGCTCGGTACAGACGGGCGGCTTGACGATATGCACCAGGGCCGTTTTGTGCGCTTTAATGCGCTCGCTGAGGGTGTTGAGATTCAGGGTTGTCATAGGTTTATCCTCGTAAGGTCGCGGTTAACCCTTTCTGGCAGGCGTACTGCTGCGCGAAGTCCAGCAGGGCAGGGTTATCCAGCGGTTTGTCAGGGGCAGAGTAGGGTTGGCCGAGCAGGGTGTATTTGTTCATGCCCAGCGTGTGATACGGCAGAAAATGAATATCCTCGACGCCAAGCTCGTCGGCGGCGAAGTTGGTAATGGCGGTGATGGACGCTTCATCGGCGTTAAAGCCCTGGATCAGCGGCACGCGGATGGTGATTTTTTTCCCGGCCGCGGCAAGGCGTTTCAGGTTGTCCAGGATCCGCTTGGCCGAACCGTCCGTCCACTGTTTGAACACGTCACCGTCGACGTGCTTCAGGTCGGCGAGGAACAGATCAACGTAGGGTAATGACGGCTCGATATAGTGCCACGGCACGTGAAGGCAGGTTTCGACGGCGGTGTGGAGCCCCTGTTCGTGGCTGGCTTTAAACAGGGCGTGCGCCAGCTCAGGGTTCATAAACGGCTCGCCGCCGGAGAGGGTGATCCCGCCGCCGCTGCGGTCGTAGAAGGGTTTATCGCGCAGTACGGTCGCCATGATCTCCTCCACCTGCTGTTCTTCACCGCAGACGGTCAGCGCCTGCGTCGGGCAGCAGTCGGTAAGGGCGTTGAGCGTGGCGTCATCAAGCTTCTCACGATGAATGACCAGGCCATTCAGCGCGCGTTCGATACAGCCCGGTGCCGCCTGCTGGCACAGGTCGCAGCCGTCCAGGCAAAGGCGTGCATCAAACAGCACGTCCCGGCTGCGGGAGCGGCTTTCCGGGTTCTGGCACCAGCGACAGCCCAGCGAGCAGCCTTTCAGGAACACCACGGTTCGAATACCGGGGCCATCGTGGGTAGAGTAACGCTGAATATTGAAGATCATGATTTTGCCTCTCATCTTGCATATGAAGATTAAATGACTTTCGAATGAAAGTTATCTTGATGCAGGTCAACTACTGAGCAGGTTTTGTCGTGATAGGGTAAGTGCAGGCTAATTTTGAGGGCGACATCATGGAACTTTATCTCGACACATCTGACGTTGCGGCAGTTAAAAAGCTGGCGCGTATCTTCCCGCTGGCGGGCGTGACCACTAACCCAAGCATTGTGGCGGCAGGTAAAACGCCGCTGGACGAGCTGCTGCCAGCGCTGCACGACGCGCTGGGCGGCAAAGGCCGTCTGTTCGCCCAGGTGATGGCGACCACCGCCGAAGGGATGGTGGAGGACGCGCGTAAGCTGCGCGCCATCATTAACGACCTGGTGGTGAAAGTACCGGTGACCGCAGAAGGGCTGGCGGCAATCAAGATGCTGAAAGCCGAAGGGATCCCGACGCTGGGCACGGCGGTGTACGGCGCCGCGCAGGGGATGCTGTCCGCGCTGGCGGGTGCAGAGTATGTGGCCCCTTATGTTAACCGCGTGGATGCGCAGGGCGGGGACGGGATCCAGACCGTGGTTGAACTGCAGCAGCTGCTGACGCTGCACGCCCCGCAGTCAAAAGTGCTGGCCGCGAGCTTTAAAACGCCGCGTCAGGCGCTGGACTGCCTGCTGGCAGGGTGCGAGTCCATCACGCTGCCGCTGGACGTGGCGCAGCAGTTTATTACCTCTCCGGCCGTGGATGCGGCGATTGTGAAGTTTGAGCAGGACTGGCAGGGGGCGTTTGGACGGACGTCGATCTAATGCTGTTGCCGGGTGGCGCTCACGCTTACCCAGCCTACGTTCGCATCGCTGTTGCCGGGTGGCGCTGGCGCTTACCCGGCCTACGTTCGAGCCGTTGTAGGTCGGGTAAGGCGGAGCCGCCACCCGACTTTTTATTTGCTACAAACCTCACACCCCGGGTTACGCATCAGCTTCATCTCGCGGAACTGGCAGGTCATCGCGTCATACATCACGATTTTCCCCGCCGCTGGCGTGCCGTAGTGCGCCAGGACTTTGATCGCTTCCATCGCCTGCAGCGAGCCAATCACGCCGACCAACGGCGCCATTACGCCCGCCTCAACGCAGGTCAGCGCGTTCTCGCCGAACAGGCGGCTCAGGCAGCGGTAGCAGGGTTCGCCTTCCGCGTACGTGAAGACGCTGATTTGCCCCTCCATGCGGATCGCCGCGCCGGAGACCAGCGGGATTTTGTGGGCAAAACAGCCTGCGTTCAGCTGGTTACGGACGGTGACGTTATCGGTGCAGTCCAGCACCAGGTCGTGCTGCGCAATCTGCGCCGACAGCGCGTCGTCATCCAGCATTGCGTCAATCAGGGTGAACTGAACGTGGGGGTTGATGCGCGCCAGCGCCGTGCGGGCAGAGTCCACTTTCGGCTGGCCAACCGTCGCGTCGCTGTGCAGCGTCTGGCGCTGCAGGTTGGACACCGATACGGTATCGAAATCCAGCAGCGTCATCCTGCCCACGCCCGCCGCCGCAAGATACTGCGCGGCGGCGCAGCCCAGACCGCCGAGCCCGACAACCAGCACGCTGGCCGCCTTGAGCGCTTCCTGGCCCTCGAAGTCAAACCCGCGCAGCACAATCTGGCGGTTGTAGCGCATCATCTCCGGGTCGCTCAGCTCCACCGTCATGTCAGCCTCCGAACAGGTGGTTAAAACGCTCTACCTCAACCCACTCGCCTGCTTCCACATTGCCGCGCTCGCGCTCCAGCACGATAAAGCAGTTACCCTGGCTGAAGGAGCTGAAAATATGCGAGCCCTGATGACCGGTGGTGCTCACTTCGAGCTCACCGTCCGCGTTGCGCGCCAGAATGCCGCGCTGGAAATCGAGACGGCCCGGTGATTTTTTCAGGCGCGTGGCGGCGCGCACGCGCTGGCGTTCGGGCAGCGGGCTGGCGCTGTTGCCGGAAAGCTTCGCCAGCAGCGGGATCGCCAGCTGGTAGAAGGTGAGTGCCGCCGAGACCGGATTACCCGGCAGGCCACAGAACCAGCTGTGTTGCAGCTTGCCAAACGCGAACGGTTTGCCCGGCTTGATCGCCAGCTTCCAGAAGGCGATCTCGCCCAGCTCTTCAAGGATGGTTTTGGTGTAATCCGCTTCGCCCACGGAGACGCCGCCGGAGCTGATGACCACGTCGGCGGCGTTATCCGCCTCGATAAACGCGGCGCGCAGTTTTTCCGGATCGTCAGGAATGATGCCGAGGTTAATCACCTCGCAGCCCAGCTGCTCCAGCATCAGGTGTACCGCCAGGCGGTTGGTATCGTAAATCTGGCCGTCCTGCAGCGGCTGGCCCGGAAGCTGCAGCTCGTCACCGGTGGAGAAAACGGCGACGCGCACTTTACGGATCACGTCGATTTCAGCAACGCCGAGCGACGCCAGCACCGGCAGTTCACCCACCGTCAGCTTCTGTCCGGCGGCGAAGACCGTTGCGCCAAGGGTGATATCTTCGCCCGTGCGGCGGATGTTCTGGCCCGCTTTAACGTTCGCGGTAAAACGCACGCCGTCGTCGGTCTGTTCGGTCTCTTCCTGCATCACCACGGCGTCGCAGCCGGCCGGAACCGGCGCGCCGGTCATGATGCGTACGCAGGTGCCCGCAGGCCACTCGCCGCCAAACGGCTGACCCGCAAAGGCTTTACCTGCTACCGGCAGGGCGTTACCCGTCTGGAGATCCGCCAGGCGTACCGCGTAACCGTCCATCGCGGAGTTATCAAACCCCGGCACGTTAAGCGGAGAGACGATATCGCGCGCGGCAATACGGCCAAAACAGCGCACGAGGGGCAGCGTCTCAACGTCATGCAGCGGGGAAACTCGGTCAAGCATCTGCGTGAGTGCCGTCTCAAGCGGCATCAGTCCGGCGGTAAAATCCATGGTGGGCTCCTGCGGAGTAACAACGAAAGCGCTCATTATGGCAGAAAAGTGCGGCTAACTGTATGACCCGATGGGTGTACGCTTTACATCACAGTTACGTCTTTCTATATTCAAAAATCATCTGAAGTTTCATCGACGATAATGATATTTATAGAAAAAGCCGCAAATCAGGCTAACGGGTGATGCGAATGGTTAATGCGGTAATCGCAATTCATGGTGGCGCCGGGGCAATCACCCGAGCACAGCTCAGTCCCGAGCAGGAAAAGCGCTATATCGACGCGCTGTACGCCATTGTGGAAACGGGCCAGAGAATGCTGGAAGCGGGCGAAAGCGCGCTGGACGTGGTCACCGAGGCGGTGCGCCTGCTGGAAGAGTGTCCGTTATTTAATGCGGGTATCGGTTCGGTCTTTACCCGGGATGAAACGCACGAGCTGGATGCCTGCGTGATGGACGGCATCACCCTGAAAGCGGGCGCCGTGGCGGGCGTGAGTCATCTGCGCAATCCGGTGCTGGCCGCGCGTCTGGTGATGGAAGCCAGTCCACACGTGCTGCTGACGGGGGCCGGGGCAGAGGCGTTTGCCTTCGAGCACGGGATGGAACCGGTATCGACGGATCTGTTTTCCACCGAGGAGCGCTATCAGCAGCTGCTGGAAGCCCGTTCGGCGGGCATGACGCAGCTTGACCACAGTGCGCCGCTGGATGAAACCACCAAAATGGGCACGGTCGGCGCGGTGGCGCTGGATAAGGCCGGAAACCTCGCGGCGGCGACGTCAACGGGTGGGATGACCAACAAGCTGCCCGGGCGCGTCGGCGATAGCCCGCTGCCGGGCGCCGGCTGCTATGCCAACAACGCGACGGCGGCGGTGTCGTGTACCGGAACCGGAGAAGTGTTTATCCGCGCCCTCGCGGCCTACGACATCACCGCGCTGATGGATTACGGCGGCTTAAGCCTCAGCGAAGCCTGCGAGCGCGTGGTGATGGAGAAACTGCCTGCGCTTGGCGGCGTCGGCGGGCTCATTGCGGTGGATCGTGAGGGCAACGTGGCGTTGCCGTTCAACAGCGAAGGCATGTATCGCGCCTGGGGTTATGCCGGTGATGAACCGAGCACGGGCATCTATCGTGAATAAGGGGGCAGCGCGTGCCGCACAGTGAAGAACTGGACAACCGCGAAGTGCTGGCTGTCCATCAGCTCAATATTGCGTTTCAGGAAGAGCGGCAGTTCATACCCGCAGTACAGAATTTATCGTTCACGCTCAGGCGCGGCGAGACGCTGGCGATTGTTGGCGAGTCCGGCTCCGGTAAATCGGTCACCGCGCTGGCGCTGATGCGCCTGCTGGAGCAGACGGGCGGGCAAATCAGCAGCGAGAAAATGCTCCTGCGCCGCCGCAACCGTCAGGTTATTGATTTAACTGAGCTGAGCGGTTCGCAGATGCAGGGCGTGCGCGGGGCGGATATTGCGATGATCTTCCAGGAGCCGATGACCTCCCTGAACCCGGTTTTTCCGGTCGGGGAACAAATCGCCGAGTCCATCCGCCTGCATCAGGGGCTGAGCAGCGATGAAGCGCTCAAAGAGGCCCGACGGATGCTGGAGTTGGTGCGCATTCCGGAGGCGCAGGCCATTCTGGGGCGCTATCCGCATCAGCTTTCCGGCGGCATGCGCCAGCGGGTGATGATTGCCATGGCGCTCTCCTGCCGTCCGGCGGTGCTGATTGCCGACGAGCCGACGACGGCGCTGGACGTGACGATTCAGGCGCAGATCCTGCAGCTCATCAAAGTGCTGCAGCAGGAGATGGAGATGGGGGTGATTTTCATCACCCACGATATGGGCGTGGTCGCCGATATCGCCGATCGCGTGCTGGTCATGCATAAGGGCAGCGCGGTGGAAACCGGCCCGGTCGAGCAGATTTTTCACGCGCCCGTCCATCCCTATACCAAAGCGCTGCTGGCGGCGGTCCCGCGCCTGGGGGGGATGAACGGCAGCGATTTGCCGCGCCGCTTCCCCCTGATTTCTCTCGATGCGGCGGGGCAGGACGAAGATGAGCGCGAGCAGGACACGGTGGTGCCGGGTAAGCCCATTCTGGAAGTGCGCGATCTGGTCACCCGTTTTCCGCTGCGCAGCGGCGTGTTGAACCGCGTGAAGCGCGAAGTGCATGCGGTGGAAAACGTCAGCTTCGACCTCTGGCCGGGCGAAACGCTGGCGCTGGTGGGGGAGTCCGGCTGCGGTAAATCCACCACCGGGCGCGCGTTGCTCCGTCTGGTGGAATCACAGGAAGGCAGCATTACCTTTAACGGCGAGCGCATTGATACCCTTCCGGACAGCAGGCTGCAGGCGGTGCGGCGAGATATTCAGTTTATTTTCCAGGATCCGTATGCCTCCCTCGATCCGCGCCATACGGTGGGCTATTCGATCATGGAGCCGCTGCGGGTACATAACCTGCTCGACGGCGAAGCGGCACAGCGTCGCGTGGCCTGGCTGCTGGAGCGTGTCGGCCTGAAGCCGGAGCACGCCTGGCGTTATCCGCACGAGTTTTCAGGCGGACAGCGGCAGCGTATCTGCATCGCCCGCGCGCTGGCGCTAAACCCGAAAGTGGTGATTGCCGATGAGTCCGTCTCGGCGCTGGATGTCTCTATCCGGGCGCAGATCATTAACTTATTGCTGGATTTACAGCGGGATATGGGGATCGCCTTCCTGTTTATCTCGCACGATATGGCCGTGGTCGAGCGCATCAGCCATCGCGTGGCGGTGATGTTTATGGGGCAAATCGTGGAGATTGGGCCGCGAAGGGCGGTGTTTGAGAACCCTCAGCACCCGTATACCCGCAAGCTTATCGCGGCGGTCCCGGTTGCCGATCCCGCGCACCGTCACGGCCAGCGCGTGCTGCTGCAGGATGAAATGCCGAGCAATATTCGTAAACGCGGCGAGGCCGTGGAGCGCGTGACGCTGCGCGAGGTCGGTCCGGGTCATTTCGTCGCTCCCCCGCGTCAGGACAATGCGTTTTCGCGGTTATAACTTACAACAGGCAGGAGAACACAATGGTTACTTTTGTAGCGCGTAGATGGTTGTTAGCCGCGAGCGTGACGGCAGCCCTGGCCGCTGCCCCCGCGTTCGCTGCCAAAGATGTGGTGGTTGCCGTCGGCTCGAATTTCACCACGCTCGATCCGTATGACGCCAACGACACGCTCTCTCAGGCGGTGGCGAAATCGTTCTATCAGGGCCTTTTCGGCCTGGATAAAGAGATGAAGCTCAAAAACGTGCTGGCGGAGGGGTACACCGTGTCCGACGACGGATTGGTGTATACCATCAAGCTCAGGACCGGCGTGAAGTTCCAGGATGGGACAGATTTCAACGCGGAGGCGGTGAAGGTTAACCTTGACCGCGCCAGCAATCCGGAAAATAGCCTCAAGCGCTATAACCTGTATAAAAATATCGCCAGCACCGAGGTGGTCGACCCGGCGACGGTAAAAATCACCCTGAAAGAGCCGTTCTCCGCGTTTATCAATATTCTGGCGCATCCGGCAACGGCGATGATATCCCCTGCCGCGCTGAAGAAATACGGCAAGGAGATCGGCTTCCACCCTGTTGGCACCGGCCCTTACGAACTGCTCACCTGGAACCAGACCGATTTTGTGAAGGTGAAGAAATTCGCTGGATACTGGCAGCAGGGGCTGCCGAAGCTCGACACCATTACCTGGCGTCCGGTGGTGGACAACAACACCCGCGCGGCGATGCTGCAAACCGGCGAGGCGCAGTTTGCCTTCCCGATCCCGTACGAGCAGGCCGCCATTTTGCAGAAAAACAGCAAGCTGGAGCTGGTCGCCAGCCCGTCGATCATGCAGCGCTACATCAGCATGAACGTCACGCAAAAGCCGTTTGATAACCCGAAGGTGCGTGAGGCCATCAACTACGCCATTAACCGCCAGGCGCTGGTGAAGGTTGCCTTTGCTGGCTATGCCACCCCGGCCACCGGCGTGCTGCCGCCGGCTATCGCGTATGCCCAGAGCTATCAGCCGTGGCCGTACGATCCGGCCAAAGCGCGCGAGTTGTTGAAAGAGGCGGGCTTCCCGAACGGGTTCAGCACCACGCTGTGGTCGTCGCATAACCACAGCACCGCGCAGAAGGTGCTGCAGTTCACCCAGCAGCAGCTGGCGCAGGTCGGTATTAAGGCGCAGGTAACCGCGATGGATGCCGGACAGCGTGCTGCTGAAGTGGAGGGCAAAGGGCAGAAAGAGAGCGGGGTGCGGATGTTCTACACCGGCTGGTCGGCCTCGACCGGCGAAGCCGACTGGGCGCTGTCGCCGCTGTTTGCCTCGCAGAACTGGCCGCCAACCCTGTTCAATACCGCGTTCTACAGTAATCCGCAGGTGGACAAAGACCTTGCTGATGCCCTGAAAACCACCAAACCGGAAGAGAAGGCGCGCCTCTACAAAGACGCGCAGGATATTATCTGGAAAGAGTCACCGTGGGTGCCGCTGGTGGTGGAGAAACTGGTGTCAGCCCATAACAAAGCGTTGACCGGGTTCTACATCATGCCGGACACGGGCTTTAGCTTTGACGATGCGGATTTAAAATAAACCTCATGCTGAATTATGTTTGTAAACGCCTGCTGGGGCTTATCCCGACGCTGCTGATTGTGGCGGTCCTGGTGTTTCTGTTTGTCCATATGCTGCCGGGCGATCCGGCGCGGCTGGCTGCCGGGCCTGAAGCGGATGCCACCGTCATTGACCTGGTGCGTAAGCAGCTTGGCCTCGACCAGCCGCTGTATATGCAGTTCATCCATTACATTTGCAACGTTCTTCAGGGCGATTTTGGTATCTCGATGGTGTCGCGCCGTCCGGTGTCGGAGGAGATTGCCAGCCGCTTTATGCCAACGTTCTGGTTAACGATTGCCAGCATGAGCTGGGCGGTGGTGTTTGGGCTTGGCGCCGGGATTGTCGCGGCCGTCTGGCGCAACCGCTGGCCGGACAAGCTCGGCATGGCGCTGGCGGTGACCGGCATCTCCTTCCCGGCGTTCGCGCTGGGGATGCTGCTGATGCAGATCTTCTCCGTCGAACTGGGCTGGCTGCCGACCGTCGGGGCCGATACCTGGAAGCATTACATCCTGCCTTCCATGACGCTGGGCGCTGCCGTGTCGGCGGTAATGGCCCGCTTTACCCGCGCCTCGTTCGTTGACGTGCTGAGCGAAGACTACATCCGCACCGCGCGGGCGAAAGGGGTCAGCGAGAAGTGGGTCATTCTCAAGCACGGGTTTCGCAATGCGATGATCCCGGTGGTGACGATGATGGGGTTGCAGTTTGGCTTCCTGCTGGGCGGCTCTATTGTCGTGGAAAAGGTCTTCAACTGGCCGGGGCTGGGACGCCTGCTGGTCGATTCCGTCGAGATGCGCGACTACCCGGTGATTCAGGCGGAAGTCCTGCTTTTCTCGCTGGAGTTTATTCTTATCAACTTAGTGGTGGACGTGCTCTACGCCGCCATTAACCCGGCCATCAGGTACAAGTAAGATGCGATTGTTGAACTGGCGACGTCAGGCCGTTTTAAACGCGATGCCGGGGCTAAAACCGGACCACGTTCGCACCCCGTGGTCTGAATTCTGGCGGCGTTTTCGCCGTCAGCCGGTCGCGATGACCGCGGGGCTGTTTGTGCTGCTGCTGATTGCGGTGGCGGTGATTGCGCCGTGGGTGGCACCGTTTGATGCGGAAAACTATTTTGACTACGACCGTCTGAACGACGGACCGTCGATGCTGCACTGGTTCGGCGTGGACTCCCTCGGGCGCGATATCTTTAGCCGCGTGCTGGTGGGGGCGCAAATCTCGCTTGCCGCCGGGGTGGTCGCGGTGCTGATCGGCGCGGCCATCGGCACCGTGCTGGGTCTCGTTGCCGGGTATTACGAAGGCTGGTGGGACCGCATCATCATGCGTATCTGCGACGTGCTGTTTGCTTTCCCCGGCATTTTGCTGGCGATTGCCGTGGTGGCGATCATGGGCAGCGGCATGGCGAACGTCATCATTGCGGTCGCGGTCTTTTCGATACCGGCTTTTGCCCGTCTGGTACGCGGGAACACGCTGGTGCTGAAACAGCAGACCTTTATCGAATCGGCCCGCAGCATGGGGGCCAGCGACGCCACGATCCTGTTCAGCCATATTCTGCCGGGTACGGTGTCGTCCATCGTGGTCTATTTCACCATGCGTATCGGCGTGTCGATTATCTCGGCGGCCAGCCTGTCGTTTCTGGGGTTAGGCGCGCAGCCTCCAACGCCGGAGTGGGGCGCGATGCTGAACGAGGCGAGGGCGGATATGGTGATTGCACCGCACGTGGCGATCTTCCCGAGCCTGGCGATTTTTCTGACCGTGCTGGCGTTTAACCTGCTGGGTGACGGGCTGCGCGACGCGCTGGATCCGAGGATTAAGGGGTAGGTTTATTGCCCCTCACCCTAACCCTCTCCCCGGAGGGGAGAGGGGACTGCTCGGTGCGGTTTTCCCCCTCGCCCCTTTGGGGAGAGGGCCGGGGTGAGGGGAATGTAATTAAACCCGGCTACCCCACAGGTCATACTCGTCCGCGTTTTCAACCTTCACGCGAATAATATCACCCGGCTTAACGCTGGTTTCGCCGTTCAGGTACACCGCGCCGTCGATTTCAGGTGCGTCCGCCATGCTGCGGCCAATCGCGCCTTCTTCGTCCACCTCGTCAATGATAACCATGATCTCACGGCCCACTTTCTCCTGCAGACGCTCAGCAGAGATCTGCTGCTGCAGCTGCATGAAGCGGTTCCAGCGCTCTTCTTTCACCTCTTCCGGCACCTGGTCCGCCAGCTCGTTGGCGGTTGCGCCTTCTACCGGGCTGTACTTGAAGCAACCTACGCGGTCCAGACGCGCTTCTTTCAGGAAGTCGAGCAGCATCTGGAAGTCTTCTTCGGTTTCACCCGGGAAGCCGACGATGAAGGTGGATCGCAGGGTCAGATCCGGACAGATCTCGCGCCACTGCTTGATGCGCGCCAGCTGGCGGTCAACGGAGCCAGGACGCTTCATCAGCTTCAGGATACGCGGGCTGGCGTGCTGCAGCGGGATATCCAGGTACGGCAGAATTTTGCCTTCCGCCATCAGCGGGATCACGTCGTCAACGTGCGGGTACGGGTAGACGTAGTGCAGACGCGTCCAGATACCGAGCTTGGACAGCTGCTCGCAGAGGCCCACCATGCTGGTTTTCACCGGCTCGCCGTTGTGGAAACCGGAGCGGTGTTTGACGTCCACGCCGTAAGCCGAGGTGTCCTGGGAGATGACCAGCAGCTCCTTCACGCCCGCGTCGGCCAGACGTTTCGCTTCCGCCAGCACTTCACCAATCGGACGGCTCACCAGATCGCCACGCATGGACGGGATGATGCAGAAGGTGCAGCGATGGTTGCAGCCTTCGGAAATTTTTAAGTAAGCGTAGTGGCGCGGCGTCAGCTTCACGCCCTGCTCCGGCACCAGGCTCAGGAACGGGTTGTGCTTTGGTTTTGGCACGTAGTGATGAACATGTTCCAGCACCTGCTCGTAGCTGTGCGGACCGGTGATCTCCAGCACCTTCGGGTGCACTTCGCGGATTTGGTCCACTTTGGCGCCCAGGCACCCGGTGACAATCACTTTGCCGTTTTCCGTCAGGGCTTCACCGATGGCTTCCAGGGACTCCTGAACCGCGCTGTCGATAAACCCGCAGGTGTTAACGATCACCATATCGGCGTTGTCGTAGCTTGGCACCACGTCATAGCCCTCGGTGCGCAGTTCGGTCAGGATGCGTTCGGAATCCACCAGGTTTTTCGGGCAGCCCAGGGAGACGAAGCCGATTTTCGGCTGGTGCGTAACATTGCTCATAGGTTAAAAATTCATCAATTATGGAGTTATCAGGGCGGGATTTTACAGCGTATCGCGGGGGATTTATACACTCTTTGCAAGGCGGATGCGCCGGGCAGACGTTGTAACATTGTAAATAATGTTAATCAGTTAATAAAAATTGATCCCAGGCATTAAACTGTACAAAAAATGTACTTATCCTGATTATGCACAATGGCTGACAGAGGAGGAAAGAGCATGACCGTTGACAGACTAAAACGCGATCTGCTTAACAAGCTGATCAACGCCCGAATCGACCTGGCCGCGTACCTGCAGTTGAGGAAGGCAAAAGGGTATATGTCAGTCAGCGAAAGCGAACATCTGCGTGATAACCTGTTTGAACTTTGCAATTTCATGCGTGAAAAAGCACCGACCCTGAAGGCGAAATACGGCGAAAGTGAGCTGATCGCCCTGCGCCGCGCCGCTGAGGTGCTCTCCATCGCTGGGGTATGTTTGATGAATGGACGCCACGACTGCCCGAATTTTATCGCTGTTAACGCGGAGAAGCTTGAAAACTGCCTGACCACGCTCTCTCTATGCATCATGTGCCTGAACGAGCACGAGAAGCTTGAACAGCACTGAGCCCAGGGGGAGGCAACTCCCCCTTCTGATTAAGCTTTTGTAAAAGTGGTAACGCGCCCGGATGCAGTGGCTAACCTTTAAGCCATATGCCGATAAAGGAGCGCGTTATGCCTCGATCCTCGCTAATTTTCCTGCCTGCGTTGTTCATTCCGTTTTCGCTTCTTGCTGCGCCAGAGGCGGTCAAGGTCGAGGTGCTGCAAAATAAACTCGATCACCCCTGGTCCCTGGCGTTTCTGCCGGACAATAAAGGCCTGCTGGTGACCCTGAAGGACGGCCAGCTCAAACGATGGCAGGCCGGAAAAGGGCTGTCCGATCCGATTGTCGGCGTGCCGAAGGTCTGGGCAAACGGTCAGGGAGGATTGCTGGACGTGGTCCTCGCCCCGGATTTTGAAAAATCGCGCCGCATCTGGCTGAGCTTCGCCGAAGCAGGGAGTGACGGCAAAGCCGGTACGGTGGTGGGCTATGGCCGATTGAGCGACGATCTGACGCGCATTGAAGCCTTCCAGGTGGTGTTCCGCCAGATGCCGAAACTCTCCACCGGAAACCATTTTGGTGGACGACTGGTGTTCGACGGCAAAGGCGCGCTCTTTATCGGACTCGGCGAGAACAACCAGCGTCCGACGGCGCAGGATCTGGACAAACTGCAGGGTAAAGTGGTGCGCCTCACCGAAGACGGGAAAGTGCCGCCGGATAACCCCTTTGTGAACACCCCCGGCGCGCGACCCGAAATCTGGTCTTACGGCATTCGCAACCCGCAGGGGATGGCGATGAACCCCTGGAGCGACACGCTGTGGCTGAACGAGCACGGCCCGCGCGGCGGGGATGAGATCAACATCCCGGAGAAAGGAAAGAACTACGGCTGGCCGCTGGCGACGCACGGCATTAACTACAGCGGTCTGAAAATTCCAGAAGCCAAAGGCGAGCACGTTGAGGGAACCGAAAAACCGCTGTTCGTCTGGAAAGTGTCACCTGCGGTGAGCGGCATGGCGTTCTACAACAGCGACGTTTTCCCGCAGTGGAAAAACAAACTGTTTATCGGGGCGCTGAAGGAAAAGGACGTGATCGTGCTGAGCGTGGAGGGTAATAAGGTGACGGAAGACGGGCGAATCCTGGGCGATCGGAATCAACGTATTCGCGATGTGCGGGTGGGGCCGGACGGCTATTTATATGTGCTGACCGACGAGACGGACGGGCAGCTGTTAAAAGTCAGCCCGTCCGGTGCGTAATCAGGTGACCGGGATCATCACCACGTTGCGGTATGCTGGGCGATCGCTCAGCTGTTTTAGCCAGCGCTCAAGGTGTGGGCGCGGCGTCCACTTCAGGCCCATATTGGTCAGGTTCCAGACGAACGGTGCCACGGCGATATCGCCTGTGCCGAAGGCTTCACCGGAGAACCAGGCGTGCTTCGCCAGTTCGTCATCCATCATCGCAAACAGGTTTTCGCACGCATCCTGAGCGGCATGAATGGCCGGATAGTCGCGCTCGGCTTCCGGCGTACGGATAAGCCCCATCAGGATCACGCGGTGGGTGGGGGAAAGCGTCTGGTTCGCCCAGTCCATCCACTTTTCGCCCTGAGCGCGTCGGGCCGGGCTTTCTACCCACAGGCGGCCCTGACCGTACTGGGCGGCGAGGTAGCGGACAATGGTGTTGGACTCCCAAAGCGTCGCGTCTGTTTCATCATCGCGCAGCAGCGGCACCAGGCCGTTCGGGTTCATGGCCAGATAGTCGGCCTCTTTGTTTACGCCGAACGACATGCCAGCCATGATTTGATTGAACGGTAAATCCAGCTCCTCGAGCGTCCAGAGCACTTTCTTAACGTTGGTCGAGTTGTTCCTGCCCCAAAGCGTAATCATATTTACTCCTGATGAGATGTGAATCCGGGTCAGCTTTCGCCATGGTGAGATAAACCTAACAATTACGCAACAGAAGACAAAAAAATCGTCTGAATCAAAGCGTATCTGAATGTTATTGCATAAACTTTAATAACTTTACCCTCGTTGGGTTTCTTTAACCGTTTTAGTGCGCTATTACTCATCGCTTCTTGCGACACGGTGATGTGACGTAATTTTTGAATGGACACTCGGGTGGCATTTATGACGCGTAAAATGACTTCTCTGCGCAGCCTTGCGACAGGCTCTGCGCTCCTTTTCCTGTTTGCACCAACTCTCTATGCAGCTGAACAGGCTGCGCCCGAAGCGCCGCCTGTGGATGCGCGCGCCTGGATCCTGATGGATTATTCCAGCGGTAAAGTGCTGGCGGAAGGGAATGCGGATGAGAAACTCGATCCGGCAAGCCTGACCAAAATCATGACCAGCTACGTGGTAGGCCAGGCGCTAAAAGCGGGCAAGATCAAGCTGGACGATATGGTCACCATCGGGAAGGATGCCTGGGCCACCGGCAACCCGGCGCTGCGCGGGTCTTCCGTGATGTTCCTGAAGCCAGGAGATCAGGTCTCCGTTTCCGATCTGAATAAAGGGGTAATTATTCAGTCGGGAAATGATGCGTGCATCGCGCTGGCCGATTACGTTGCCGGCAGTCAGGATTCTTTCATTGGCTTGATGAATGGCTATGCGCAGAAACTGGGCTTAACCAACACGACGTTCAAAACGGTTCACGGTCTGGATTCGCCGGGACAGTTCAGTACCGCACGCGACATGGCGCTGCTGGGGAAAGCGCTGATCCACGACGTGCCGGATGAATACGCCATCCATAAAGAGAAAGAGTTTACCTTCAATAAAATCCGCCAGCCGAACCGCAACCGCCTGCTGTGGAGCAGCAACGTTAACGTGGACGGAATGAAAACCGGCACCACGGCGGGCGCAGGCTATAACCTGGTGGCCTCCGCGACCCAGGGCGACATGCGCCTGATTTCGGTGGTGCTGGGCACCAAAACCGACCGTATTCGCTTTAATGAGTCAGAAAAACTGCTGACCTGGGGCTTCCGCTTCTATGAAACCGTGACGCCGATTAAACCGGATGCCACCTTCGTCAGCCAGCGCGTCTGGTTCGGTGACAAGAGCGAAGTGAATCTGGGCGCTGGTGAGGCCGGTTCCGTGACCATTCCGCGCGGTCAGCTGAAAAACCTGAAGGCCAGCTACACCCTGACCGACCCGCAGCTCACGGCGCCGCTGAAAAAAGGCCAGGTGGTCGGGACGATTGATTTCCAGCTAAACGGTAAGTCGATTGAACAGCGTCCGCTGATTGTGATGGAAGCGGTGGAAGAGGGCGGCTTCTTCAGCCGGATGTGGGATTTCGTGATGATGAAATTCCACGGGTGGTTTGGCAGCTGGTTCAACTAAGTTTTTTGCCGGGTGGCGCTGCGCTTACCCGGCCTACGTTCGAGCCGCTGTAGGCCGGGTAAGGCGAAGCCGCCACCCGGCATAACCTCAATACATCAACTTCACCTGCTGCGCCTTCGCGTGGGCCACGATCTCGTCGTCCGGGCGGCAGTCGCTGACGATGGCGTCAAACTGCGCCAGCTCGCCCATTCTCGCAGAACGCACCTTACCAAACTTGCTGTGATCGACCACCAGCACATGGTACTGCGCCGCGCTTAACGCCCAGTGTTTCACCGGCAGCTCTTCCAGGTTAAAGCAGGTCGCGCCCTGACGCACGCTGATGCCCGCGGCCGAATAAAACGCGATATCCGGGCATAAATTGCTGAGCGTGTCCTGCAGGTTAAGCGGCTTAAAGATGGCGTTGCTGGCGTGAAACTCACCGCCGCAGAGGATCACCCGGCACTCGGGTTTCTCCTGAAGCGCCAGAAAGGTGTTCAGGGAGTAGCACACGGCGGTGAAAGGAATGCTGCTGTCGATGGCTTCGATAATCCACGGCGTGGTCGTTCCGCAGTCAAAAAACAGCGTCTGGTGCGGCTGTACCAGTGAGGCCGCAAGCCGTGCGGCTTTGCGTTTCTCTTCCACCAGGCGCGTCTTCTGGTCGCTGATCAGGTAATGGCTGGCGCTGCGCGGCTCAAGCACAATATACCCGCCCAGCAGCACGACGGGCGCGCTTTCGCTGTTCAGATCCCGACGAATGGTCATCTCTGAGACGCCGAGGAGGTTGGCGGCTTCCTTAAGATGCAGCTTATCGCTGCGCTTCAGCGCCTGTAGCAGCTGAGCAATGCGGTCATCGCGACGTGTTTCCATAGTCCCTCGGGATAAAAAAAGTGAACCCCCGCAGGGCGGGGGGTCAAGTGTAACCTGTCAGGTTGGGGTTAGTCACGTATCCAGCCTTTGCGGATCGGGATAGCGAAAATGGCGCGATAGAGTGAAGACAGCGTGCGGTAGAGCGCTTCACCGAAGAGGCTCCACAGGATAGCCGCGCTCACGCAGCCAATCAGCCCGACCAGGAAACCGCCCACCATATCCAGCGGCCAGTGAACGCCCAGGTAAACGCGAGACCAGGCAATTGCCAGGGCCGCCACCATCAGGACCGCACCGGACCACAGGCGATGCCAGAACAGGAAAGCCAGCGCGAAGGTGAAGATCACCGTACCGTGATCGCTCGGGAACGAGTCATCCGGCGCGTGGTGCAGAAAGGTATAGCCGACATGATCGACAAAAGGACGATCGTGCGGGAAGGCGTGACCCAGAATGTAGCTCAGCAGTACGCTTACCCCGAGTGCCATCGCCACTTTAATCACCAGCTGGCGCTGCGCCTTCACCTGGCTGCGGGGCCCCCACAGCCAGAGAATCGCAGCCAGTACAGGCACGATACTGATCAGATCTTTTGCCAGGAAGGTGGCAAAATCGATCGTCCACTCAGGCGAGGCTGGCGTGGCGTTGATCAGATAAAACAGCTGATAATTCAGATTCTCTAACATAGCGTTATCACTCTTTAGCAAACCGGGTGGAAACAAGCCCGTAGACCACCACCTGAGAAAACCAGACCCACCACCCGGCCCACAGGTTGTGAGAGAAAAAATGCGCCCCGCGCATGACCTGGCCGTAGCCCATCGCCAGACCTAACACCACGCCCAGCGCGACGAAGCACCAGGCGAGACGCGGACGCTCGCGCCAGAAGGCAAAAAACAGCCCCATCACCATAAAGCCGCTGGAGGCGTGACCGCCGGGGAAACAGCGCCCCGGACCGCTGTCAGCAGGGACGGCGCTGAACAGGGGATAAGACACAGCCTTACCGCCATATTCCACCAGATCCCACGGGCAGCTGTGATGGCTCACGCTTTTCAGCACGCCCACCACCAGCGCGCCTACGCCCATCAGCAGCGCCGCCGTGACCAGCCTTGCGTTACGCTTGTAAGCGCCGTAAAACAGCGCCACGGCACCTAAGGCGATGGCAATGTACTTCGCCAGACGGTGGTTCAGCAGATCCAGCAGATGATCTTTCTGCAGCGGGAAGCTCTGCGTTGTCGCGTCATACCAAAAGCCGGTGATCCACCTGTCGAGTGCTTCATTGCGCGATAGCCACGTGAAAAGCACGGCAAGGGCAATCAGTACGAAAAGCTGATAACCATAAAAGCGGCCCGGCAAGCGGTAAAGTCGTTTTGTCTTATTTGTCTGTAAGTTAGACAATTCTGAACGGCTGGAGGTGAGTGCCATAATTTGGGGTCGTTGACGAGTAATGGGGGTATCATAAATCTGTCAAATTAAGGAAACCTTAAACGAAGACGATATGTGCTTTATTTCTGTTTACCCTCGATAAATCACTATCTCGGGCTGCGGCATTTCATTAAACTCGTCGCGATTTTGTCATTATTAAGAGATTGCATGTTAAACCGTTCTTCTTCTGGTTCACGTCTGGGTCGTCAGGCGTTGCTTTTCCCCCTGTGTCTGGTGCTCTACGAATTTTCTACCTATATCGGCAAC
Source organism: Enterobacter asburiae (assembly GCF_024599655.1). Classification (NCBI taxonomy): domain Bacteria; kingdom Pseudomonadati; phylum Pseudomonadota; class Gammaproteobacteria; order Enterobacterales; family Enterobacteriaceae; genus Enterobacter; species Enterobacter asburiae. Next base: position 3,411,037 of record NZ_CP102247.1, on the reverse strand, counting down.
GATATGATCCAGCCCGGTATGCTGACCGTTGTGGCGCAGTACAACGCGGGAATTGAGTGGGTACCGACCTCCATGACCGCCTATCTGGCCGGCGGCATGTTTTTGCAGTGGCTGTTAGGGCCGCTGTCGGATCGTATTGGCCGCCGTCCGGTGATGCTGACGGGCGTGGTGTGGTTCATCGTCACCTGTCTCGCCACGCTGCTGGCGCAAAACATTGAACAATTTACCCTGCTGCGCTTCCTGCAGGGGGTGAGCCTGTGCTTTATCGGCGCCGTGGGGTATGCCGCCATTCAGGAGTCGTTTGAAGAGGCGGTGTGTATCAAAATTACCGCGCTGATGGCGAACGTCGCGCTGATCGCCCCCTTACTCGGGCCGCTGGTGGGTGCCGCGTGGGTGCACGTTGCGCCGTGGGAAGGGATGTTTGTGCTCTTTGCGCTTCTCGCCGCCTTCGCGTTCTTTGGCCTGCACCGTGCGATGCCGGAAACGGCCACCCGCATCGGCGAGAAACTCTCGCTGAAAGAGCTGGGTCGGGATTACAAAGAGGTGCTGAAGAATGGCCGCTTTGTGGCGGGTGCGCTGGCGACCGGGTTCGTTAGCCTGCCGCTGCTGGCGTGGATCGCGCAGTCGCCGGTCATTATCATCAGCGGTGAAAAGCTCAGCAGCTACGAGTATGGCCTGCTGCAGGTGCCGATCTTTGGCGCGCTGATTATTGGGAACCTGGTGCTGGCACGTCTGACGTCACGCCGCACCGTGCGTTCACTGATTATCATGGGCGGCTGGCCGATTGCGGCAGGGCTGATTCTGGCGGCGGTGGCGACCGTCGCGTCATCCCACGCCTACCTGTGGATGACGGCGGGGCTGAGCCTCTATGCCTTCGGAATTGGCGTGGCTAACGCCGGGCTGGTGCGCCTGACGCTGTTTGCTAGCGAGATGAGTAAAGGCACGGTCTCAGCGGCGATGGGGATGCTGCAGATGCTGATTTTTACCGTCGGTATTGAGGTGAGCAAGCATGCCTACGCGATGGGCGGCAACGGGCTGTTCAGCCTGTTTAACCTCGCCAACGGCGCGCTGTGGGTTGGCCTGATGGTGGTGTTCCTGAAAGACAAACGCGTCGGAAACGCCCTGCAACCATAATCTTTTTTCCCTCGCCCCTCCGGGGTGTACGGTCTGGGGACATGGTAGACAGGTGTTCGGGGACATGGTGAACACTTTTTAACATCCTTTACCCATGGTGATCGACTTTTTCCTCAGGTCGATCACCCCCACTTTCGTGCTGTACCACCACACCTCGTAGCTGCCGTCTTCCCGCATCTCCTTCAGCCCGACCCGTTCTCCCCTGAACGCCTTGCCTGCGCTCAGACTTACCCCTTTCACGCTCAGCTTTCCGCTGATATCCACCTTCCTGACCATCACGCCCTCGTCGTATTCCGGGGGCGTTGTGTTGCCGCTGTACTGCCGCGCTGACGGCTGATACCGCGAGCCCGGTACCGCCATATCCAGCGCCTCGTGCGGGCGTTCAAGGTTGTACACCGTGCGCCAGTGGTCGAAGGCGCGCTGCAGCTCACCGCTGTCTGCGAACCATTTTCCCTGCAGCACTTCCGCCTTCAGGCTGCGGTGAAAACGCTCCAGCTTGCCCTGCGTCTGCGGATGATAAGGCCGGGAGTGCCCCACCCGGATACCGTGGCGCATCAGCCACAGCTCCAGCGCCGTCCAGGTGCCGGTGGTGTCGCCCCACGGTGAGCCGTTATCCATCGTCATCCGGTCCGGCAGGCCGTAACGCTCAAACACGCTGACAAGCTGCTGCTGCACGGTCTCGCGGCGTTCATCAGTACAGTGCGCCAGGCACAGGGAAAAACGGGAGTGGTCGTCCAGCAGGGTGAGCGGATGGCAGCGGCCGCCGCCAAAGGGAAAGTGGCCCTTAAAATCCATCTGCCAGAGGCGGTTCGGCGCATCATGTTCGAACCGTCCCGTGGGGGAAATACCCGGTGAAGCGCCCGGCAGCAGGCCATGGCGGGCCATCAGGTTATGGACGGTGCTGAAGGCGGGCATGCGGTGCCCCCGGTCCTCGAGCCAGCGCTTTATCTTGCGGGCTCCCCAGCGTTCATGGCGGTCATGTGCCATGCGCAGCAGGGCGGTGATGTCGTCAGATGAGCGGTTCGGGGAATGGTGCGGTATACGGGGCCGGTCCTGAAGGCCGGCGGCACCTTTCTCCGCCCAGCGGCGAAGCCACTTGTAGGCGGTGGCAGGTGAAATGCCGTAGTGACGGCAGAGGGAACGGATGTTCGCCCCGTCCTGCGAGGCGAACAAAACAAACTCGGTACGTAATGACATGGTATCTCTCGCATCCCAGGGCATAAGCGACTCCATAAACGGGTTCTTATGCCTTAGTTGTAAGTGTCTACCATGTCCCCGAACAAGTGTTCACTATGTCCCCGGACCGTACAGGGGAGAGGGCCAGGGTGAGGGGCGAGGGCACCAGACCGCCCGCGGTCAATTAAACGGCGCCTCCCCGTTCAACACCTTCTCAATCACGTCTAAAACGCCTTCATCGTTATTGTGCGGCGCTTCAAAACGCGCCACCGCTTTAATATGCGGTCTGGCATTCGCCATCGCAAAGCTGAACCCGGACTGACGCAGCATCTCCACGTCGTTGCCGCTGTCGCCGAAGGCCACCACTTCGCTGTCGTCAATACCCCAGCGCTTTTGCAGGATCCGCAGACCGTTGGCTTTATGCACGCCGGGGATGATCAGGTCGATACTGCCGTGACCGGTCGTGACGGGCACCATGATGTCGCTCAGCTTTTCATGCAGCAGCGCCTGAATCCGCGGAATTTCATCGTCAGACACGTTAAGCCCGAACTTGAAGAAAATATCGTTCAGGTTGTCAAAATCACTCACCATTTCGAGACGGTGATAGTACTTCGCCGCGATATCCTTAAAGCCCTCGTCATAGCATTTCAGCGTGTACGCGCTGCTCTTCCCGCAGGCGATGATCTCAATGCCCGGAACGTCGTTTAAGACGGTCGCGACGGTCTCGAAATGGGCTTTCGACAGTTCGCCGTTAAAGACATCCTCACCTTCGCTCACGACCCAGCCGCCGTTTTCGGCGACGAAGGCAATTTCATGCGCGATCTCCGGGAAAAAGGAGATCAGCTGGTAGTACTGGTTGCCGCTGGCGACCACAAAGCGAATGCCTTGCGCCTTCATGCGGGCGTACTGCGCCAGAAAGCGCGGCCGATTATAGGTCTTGGCATCGCTCAGAAAAGTACCATCCATGTCGACGGCGATCAGTTTAACGCTCATATCCCTTCTCCAGTGTCGTTTGATTCGTTTCCGGCTTTGCCACCGCGCGCGCCACCAGCGCCGCGATGATGACCAACCCTAACACCACCAGCATGGCGCTGCGCAGCCCGTAGTGCTCGCCGAGGAAGCCGAGCAGCGGTGGCCCGACCAGGAAGGCGAGATAACCCGTGGTTGCCACCACGCTGACGCGCGTCGGGGCATCCGGGCCGGTGTCGCTGGCGGCTGAAATGGTCAGCGGGAAGCCGAGCGACGCGCCCAGTCCCCAGAGGATCACCGAGACCCCGGCAATCCAGTCCACGTCGACAAAGATGATCATCGCTATACCCAGGCCGCCCAGCAGGGCGCTGGCGCGCACCACCGCCACGCGGCTGTAGCGGTCGATAAACCAGCCGCCGGTGAAGCGACCCACGGTCATCCCCAGCGTAAACCCGGCGTAAATCAGCGAGCCGGAGGTTGGGCTAAAGCCGTGACCGTCTACCATCAGCAGCGGCAGCCAGTCGTTGGCAGAACCTTCCGCGAATGCCATCGCCAGCACCACCACGCCGATCAGCATCAGCTGGAAATCGCGGTAGAAGGGCAGCCCTTTTTCGGCTGAGTGCTGTTCGTCAGCGGAGTTTTTGCCGGTACCGTCCGGGATGGCCCGGATGCCGGTCAGAATCGGAACGATACACACCAGCGCCGCCAGCAGGATATGCAGATTCGCGCTCACGCCGGTGGCCGTCAGCGCCATCCCCACGCCCGCACCGGCCAGCGTGCCGAGGCTGTAAAAACCGTGCATCATCGGCAGCACGGTTTTGTTCATCTCACGTTCGACCGCCGCCCCTTCAACGTTGATGGCAACTTCAGCCGAACCGAAGCTGCCGCCAAATACCGTCAGGCCCAGGGCGAACAGCACCGGCGAGGCAAACCACAGCGCCACGCTCAGTATCCCCATCCCGAACACGGCAAAGCACATGGTGGTGCGGATCACCGCCCGCGTACCAAAGCGCTTCACCAGCCACGCGGAGCAGAGAATGCCGCTCATGGAGCCTATCGACAGGCCGAACAGCACGATGCCCATCTCGGCGGTAGAAACGGACAAAATATCGCGAATGGCGGGGGTGCGCGTGGCCCAGGAGGCCATCAGCAGGCCGGGAATAAAGAAGAACATAAACAGCGCCCACAGGCGTCGCTGCAGGGCTTTACGGGGGGAGGTCAGCGTCATTGGGGTAGCACCAGAAGTACAACAATAGCGACAACACTAGCAAGTTTGTGTACATTTGTACACAAACCACGTGAGGAATTTATGAGCAGACCACCGAACGATCCGCATCGACGGGAGAAGATCCTGCAGGCAACGCTCGATACCATTGCCGAGCACGGTATTCACGCCGTCACGCACCGTAAAATCGCCACCTGCGCGGGCGTGCCGCTGGGGTCGATGACCTACTATTTCGACGGCATGGAGCCGCTGCTGGAGGAGGCCTTCACGTGGTTTACCCGGCAGATGTCGCAGCAGTACCGGGATTTCTTTGCCGGGGTCACCGGGCCGGAAATGGCGTGCGAATCTATCACCACGCTGATCCACAGCTCCCAGGTGACCACGCCGCACAACATGGCGCTGATGTATCAGCTCTACGCCTTTATGCACCGCAGCGCGGCGCTCAAAACGGTGATGCAGGACTGGATGAAGATGAGCCAGACCACGCTGGAGCAGTGGTTCGACCCTGTCACCACCCGCGCGCTGGACGCGTTTATCGAAGGGATGACGCTGCACTATGTCACCGACCGGACGCCGTTAACCCGCGAAGAGATCCGGGCGATGGTGGGCAGGATTGCGGGCGAGAGCGGCCGCTAGGTTGCGCCCGCGGTCATATTGACCGTGGTTCCCGTGATGGCGCCTGCCGCATCTGAGGCCAGAAACGTAATCGTGTCTGCCACCTGTGCCAGCGTTGGCAGGCTATGCGTCAGGGTACTTTGCGCGGCACCGCCGAGAAACTGCTCAACCGTAATTCCCATCGCCTGCGCCTTGGCGGCGAAAATGGTCCCCACATACGAACCCGCCTGCACCGCGTCGGCTATCGCGTGCGAACGCACGCACAGCACGCGAATATTGTGTGTCCCCAGCTCAACCGCAAGCGCTCGGGTCAAGGCTTCCGTTCCCGCGCAGCCGACGATATGCCCGAGGTGGCCCGCCATTGTCATAGTGGCGGCGGGGGCGACGACGGTAATTATGGTCCCGCCATGCTCGCCGCCCATGCGGGGCGACGCTGCTTTCGCAATGTTAAAGTACGCGGCCAGGAAGGGGGCGAAACCCTGCCTGAACTCGCCGAGCGTTAACGCCTCAAGGCGTTTACCCTGATCGTGCATAAAGCCCGTGGCGTTGACGACGACATCAATGCGGGCAAGGTCCGGAAGCTGCGAGGAGTCATCTAGCGCATCGAAAATAAACGTGCTGGCAGACCCTCCGGCGGCGCGAATTCGGCTGGCGACCCGCTCCAGCCTGGCGTGGTCGCGCGCGGCGAGGTACACATCCGCCCCTTCACGCGCCAGAGCGTGCGCCGCTGAACTGCCAATGGTGCCGCTGCCGCCGAAGATGACGGCGGTTTTGTTTTTCAAGCCCATACCTGCATACCCTCACCAGGATCAACCCTCAAAAGTATGTGCCGGGTTTCGGCTGATGCAACCTGGCCGATGGGTGGGGTATGCGGCTGGCAGGCCTTACTGCGCCATTTTCAATGGGTTACTTTGGCGAGATTTTTTTCCCGCTGGCGTCCACGACGGCTTCGCCATCCTCTTTCGTAAACGCCCCTTTCTGCACATCGGGCAGGATGTCGAGGACAACTTCAGAAGGGCGGCACAGGCGGGTGCCCAGCGGCGTTACCACGATCGGACGGTTAATCAGGATCGGGTGTTGCAGCATAAAATCGATAAGCTGCTCGTCGGTGAACGTATCTTCGGCAAGGCCGAGCTGCTCATAGGGCTCCACGTTTTTACGCAGCAGGTCCCGCACCGAAATGCCCATATCGGCAATCAGGGTGGTCAGCTTATTGCGCGACGGCGGGGTTTCCAGATAAAGGATAATCTCTGGCTCCGTGCCGCTGTTGCGGATCATCTCCAGCGTGTTGCGCGAGGTTCCGCAGGCCGGGTTGTGGTAAATGGTGATGTGGCTCATATCAGTGGCTCATTACAGTGTGAAGGAGAGACGTAGCGCCAGCGCGGCGAGCGTCACAAACAGGACCGGCAGCGTCATAACGATGCCCGTCCGGAAATAGTAGCCCCAGGTGATCGTCATGTTTTTCTGCGCCAGCACGTGGAGCCAGAGCAGGGTGGCGAGGCTGCCGATAGGCGTGATTTTCGGCCCCAGGTCGCAGCCAATCACGTTGGCGTAAATCATCGCTTCCTTGATCAGTCCCGTCGCCGTACTGCCATCAATGGAGAGCGCGCCAATCAGCACCGTGGGCATATTGTTCATTATGGATGACAGAAACGCGGTGATGAACCCGGTTCCCAGCGTGGTGGCCCATAGCCCGTGTCCGGCTAGGCTATCCAGTACGCCTGAGAGATATTCCGTCAGCCCGGCATTGCGCAGGCCATACACCACCAGATACATCCCCAGCGAAAAGATAACGATCTGCCACGGCGCGCCGCGCAGAACTTTTCCGGTGTTTATCGCATGTCCGCGTTTTGCGACAGCGAATAAAATCAGCGCGCCGACGGTCGCAATGGCGCTGACCGGAATGCCGAGAGGTTCCAGCACGAAGAAACCAACGAGCAGAAGCAGCAGGACGATCCAGCCCGTTCTGAACGTCGGGAGGTCGTGAATGGCCCGCGCGGGCTCGCGAAGTTTTGCCAGGTCATATTCCGGGGGGATTTCCTTGCGGAAGAAGAGATGCAGCATCACCAGCGTTGCGGCAATCGCGGCGATATCTACCGGGATCATCACCGAGGCGTATTCGCTGAACCCCAGCTTAAAGAAGTCTGCCGACACGATGTTGACCAGGTTGGACACAATCAGTGGCAGGCTGGCGGTATCGGCGATAAAACCTGCTGCCATCACAAACGCCAGCGTGGCCTGCTTGCTGAACCCCAGCGCTAGCAGCATGGCGATAACGATAGGCGTCAGGATCAGCGCCGCACCGTCATTGGCAAACAGCGCCGCCACGGCTGCGCCCAGAAGGATAATCCACGTAAACAGCAATCGCCCGCGACCGTTCCCCCAGCGGGCAACGTGCAGCGCCGCCCACTCGAAAAAGCCGGACTCATCCAGCAGCAGGCTGATGATGATGACGGCAATAAAGGTTGCCGTGGCGTTCCAGACGATATTCCACACCACAGGAATATCGTTAATGTGAATCACGCCGCTGGCCAGTGCCAGCACGGCACCGATGGTCGTGCTCCAGCCGATACTGAGCCCCCTGGGCTGCCAGATGACCAGTACCAGCGTAAACAGAAAAATAGCCCCTGCCAGAAACATCTTCTACTCCGTTATATCTGTTTTTGTGAATGTGTTTTGCTTAGCACGAGCCCGGAAGTCGGTTTTTAAGCTTCATGCGCGTCTCTTCCCGCAGGCAGTTCCAGCTGGTGTCGATAACGGTTGCCGCCCACGCAGGCATGTTGGGAGAGAGACGGTAATGGACCCATTTGCCCTCGCGACGATCGATAACCAGCCCGGACTCGCGCAGCAGTGCCATGTGGCGTGAGACCTTAGGCTGCGACTCGGCGGTCGCGGAGCAGAGATCGCAGACGCACAGCTCGCCTGCTTCACGGAGCAGCATGACGATGGCGAGCCGCGTTTCGTCGGAGAGGGTTTTGAAGAGCTGGAGCGGATGGAGCATTCTGTCATCCTGAATGTCTTTTGTCATATTCATTAAATCATATATGTTTGTGGTGGGCGAGAAAAGAGGGGGATAACAGGAAGGATAGAAAAAGCGCCTGGAGGACTCGTTGAAGATCAAAACAGTCTTTATGGCTTGCCCGGACTACTCCTGATCGTCATGGGAAAGAAACCGTCCCCTTGGGACGGTTTCTTTTTATCAGCTCACTTTCAACGGTCTTCTGTGCTCAGGCGCAGCAGCGATCGTTCCAGGTGTCACGGTAAACAATATTCCCCTCCGTGTACTTCCATGAGATTGCTTCGTAACGCAATTCGAGCGTTTCAAGATGGGTGCTGCTCATCCCGTTAGGGGTCAGGAAGGGTGCCACAGTCGTAAACTTAACGTTTTCCATCACAATATTGAAATATTCGGCCTCGATCCCGGACGCCAGAATGCGGTACATTTTAATGATCCCCTTCTTCATAACTCGCCCTTCGCACACGGCGCGGTAAAGAAGCGGGGTAGTCTGATCAAATTCTTTAACTATCGCAATAGGGCGATGGACGCGCGTGCCGGTGAGTTTACCCCAGCTTGGATCAACCGGAATGGTTACACCGTGGGAGAACGATTTTAGCTCTATGGAACCAGAACGCGTGGGCATCATGCAGCTACCGATAATTGGCGAACCGTTCTCGTCTTCTAGCCATAGGTGTGCGGGTGTAGACATGTAATTTCCTTATTAGTAAGCGTAACGCATTGATGTTCCTCAATGCCATATCCAGTAAGCCAGTCCCAGTGTTACCAGGTAAAACAGGAGGATGAATCCCTGGCTAACCTCAGGGAAGTAAGCGTCAAGGACAAAGCCAAAAATGAACGTGAGGATGATGGGGACATAGGTCCAGAAGAAAAACTGAGCCTGAGATTTGAGCCAGCGTCTTAGAAAGCCCATCAGTGTCTACCCATTAGCTTCAGGATCGTGTCTGCAACATCATAAGGGCTTTGTCCATCCGTCCACTGTTGGGTTAGCACCCCCGCGCGCATAAACGCAGGCTCCACCAGGAAATACATCATCTCCAGCTCTCGCAGGTATAACGCTTGATAGTATGCCGGATGCATCACTTGCAGGCGGTGAGCGCTGTCAGCAGCCTTTTGCACAACCCCATATATCCCCAGCCCGCCTATAGCCGCGCCCGTCAATCCTGAAACGATCTTTAACCCTGAAGGTGGAAGGCTCACATAGAGGCAAACAGTCGATGCGACGCCTGCAGAGAATGAATACGAGGTTAGCGTGCTGGTGGATATATAAACGTTAGCGCGCATCAGAGCATGCTGTATCGCTGATAAATCTGCCGGGGAATAATCCTTAACCAGCTCCTCAATGTACGTGTTGATTAGGTCAAAGACGATGTTCCAGCGAGAAACGAGATGAAATATGCCCTTTCGGAAGCGAGCGTCCTCCAGATTTTGTCTGGTGCATACATCATAATATTCATCAGTAAAGCAGGAGGTGTAGTACAGCAGGCGTTGCGCACCGGCACCTATATTATTCAACTGGCTCTTTACCTCTTCGCCTACATCACGTACCGCTCGGTCCAGCTTCATTGCCAGTATCTTTTGGCTCTGAAGTTGGCGGATGATCTCTTCAGAATGGTACATGTTTACTGGCCTCGCTCTTCAGCTCAATAGAGCGATTTTTTGCTGCATGCACTAAGACCTGTACGATGAGTTCAATTGCCATTACTGCCCGTGAAAACTTCATTCCTGTTCCCTCCATCGCGTGTTTCTATCCGCTCCAGCGTATGCCCGTCGCTAGTATGGAAGTTCAAAGCCGATCATGTTTATGACAAGCAGAGGCTTTTTAGGACAATGACCTGATATTTTTTAACCTAAATACAATCTGTCTGGTGTTCGAGGTGAAAATAGAAGAGTTCGATATTGAATGGCTTGTTCCAGAATCCGAAAGGAATGCCGGAAGAGTTAGCTTACTGAATACTGACACACCGCAGGCAGGTTTTTATTACTGATTATGACCACATAAAAAGTTCTACCGCGACGATGTCGCCATGTAAGGGAAGTGCTGGCTTAAGCCATTGATTCAAAGAGTGGTAGTTTTCAGGCAACAAAAAACCCATCAACCTTGAACCAAAACGGCGGGGTTGATGGGCTCCACAAATTGGGGACATCAAAGAAAAGCAGTGGCACTAGTTATGACTGCCCCCTGATAAAAAAGTTCTGCGCGTAACAAAAATATTTTCCGATACGCGCATTCTTAGGAGTTATCCGAGTCCAGGCCAGATGATGATAATCAGCGTACCCGCCAGCGTCAGCAGTACGTTAGCGATAGCGTACGTGCCCGCATACCCCAGCGCCGGGATGTTGCTGCGCGCGGTATCGCTGATGATTTCCATGGCCGGCGCACAGGTACGCGCGCCCATCATCGCCCCGAAGAGCAGGGCGCGGTTCATGCGCAGCACGTAGGCGCCGAAGAGGAAGCAGATAACGACCGGCACCAGGCTGACGATAAGTCCAGACACCAGCATCTGCCAGCCGACGGCACCCAGGCTGTGGCCGATACCGCTACCCGCGCTTAAGCCCACGCCTGCCATAAAGACCATCAGACCGAACTCTTTCACCATGTTCAGCGCACCCTGGGGAATGTAGCCGAAAGTCGGGTGGTTCGCTCGCAGGAAGCCCAGCATGATCCCGGCAAACAGCAGCCCGGCGGCGTTACCGATGCCGAAACTGAAGTTGCTGAACTGGAAGGTGATCATCCCGATCATCAGGCCGACGATAAAGAAGGCGCAGAAGGCCAGCAGGTCGGTGACCTGGCTGTGAATGGAGATAAAGCCAATGCGGTCGGCAACGGTTTTCACGCGTCGCGCGTCGCCGCTGACCTGCAGAACGTCGCCTTTGTTGAGCACGACGTTATCATCGATAGGCATCTCAATCTGGCTGCGGATCACGCGGTTGAGGAAGCAGCCGTGGTCGGTCAGCTTCAGCTGCGCCAGACGGCGGCCCACGGCGTTATGGTTTTTCACCACGATCTCTTCGGTGACGATACGCATGTCGAGCAGGTCGCGGTCGAACACCTCTTTGCCGTTACGGAAGCTCGGGTCAAGACGGGCGTGGGCGTCCGGGTAACCCACCAGCGCAATGTCGTCGCCCATCTGCAGTACCGCGTCGCCGTCCGGGTTCGCCAGAATGCCGTTGCGGCGGATACGTTCGATGTAGCAGCCTGTCTGGCGGTAAATCCCCAGCTCGCGCAGGTTTTTGCCGTCAGCCCATGCCACCAGCTCCGGTCCAACGCGATAGGCGCGGATCACCGGGAGATAGACTTTACGTTTGGAATCGGTATCCAGGCCGCGCTCGCGTGCGATTTGCTGGGCGCTGGTCTGCAGATCCTGGTGCTGCAGTTTTGGCAGGTAGCGTGCACCGACGATCAGGCTCACCAGACCAATCAGATAGGTCAGGGCATAGCCGAGGCTCAGGTGGTCGAGCGCGGTAGAGAGCTGCGCGCCAGCCATGCCGGAATGGCGAAGGGTATCACCGGCACCCACGAGCACGGGGGTGGAGGTCATGGAGCCTGCCAGCATACCGGCCGTTAACCCGATATCCCAGCCAAACAGTTTACCCAGCCCTAAGGCGATCAGCAGCGCGCTGCCGACCATCACCAGCGCCAGCATCAGATAATTTTTGCCGTCGCGGAAGAAAATTGAAAAAAAGTTCGGTCCTGCTTCCACGCCAACACAAAAAATAAACAGCATAAAACCTAAGTTGAGCGCGTCCGTGTTAATGCTGAAGTGCTGCTGGCCTAATAATAGGGAGACGACTAAAACGCCAATGGAATTACCAAGTTGAACTGAACCCAGGCGCAATTTACCCAGGCAAAGGCCCAGCGCCAGTACCACAAATAATAACAGGATGTAATTCCCATTTAACAAGTCTGCGACGTTTATATTCACGGAGGCTAACTTCTTGTTTACCAGTAAGTTGTTGAATGAAAGGACTATTTGGGCTACTGTTTTCTGGGTCAGGGAAAGGCGTTAACGCTCCCTGTTTCCTGCTTTATTCCCTAAAACATTAGCTGGCGTGTAGTTTAATCGCATTAGCTACTGACAGCTACTGATTATCGCATCACCCTGTGCGTACTTTGGCAAGGATTGCCGCACTGCTTTATCTGACTGGGCGTCTACCCGACGAAGGTATATTTGATAGAGATAAGTCAGGAGGATAGTTTGAACATTAAACGAAACTGGGCGGGGGTGATCAGCTGCTTTTTGCTGTTCACCGTCGTGTGCATGTCGCTCGCTTTTAATGTGAAAGGGGCATTCAGGGCGTCGGGCCATCCGGAGCTGGGGCTGCTCTTTTTTACGCTGCCGGGTGCCGCGGCCAGTTTTCTCTCCCGTAAAGGGGAGGTGGCGAAACCGCTGCTGGGCGCCATACTGGCGGCACCGCTGTGTCTGCTGCTGATGCGCTTGCTGTATGTGTCGACGAGAAGTTTCTGGCAGGAGCTGGCGTGGTTGCTGAGCGGCGTCTTCTGGTGCGCCCTTGGCGCGCTGTGCTATTTGTTTGTGTGCAGTCTGATTAAGCATCGACGGCACCACAATTAAAAACGCCCTCAGGGTGAGGGCGTTTTAGCATTACTGAGCGGCAAACAGGCCCAGATGTTCTTTGGCGTAAGCTTCAAAGTCAGTGCAGCCGCCGATGTGTTTCTGATCGAGGAAGATCTGCGGTACGGTTTCAACCGGCTTGCCGACGGTTTTTTCGAGATCCGCTTTGGTGATGCCTTCCGCGTGGATATCCACGTAGCGGAAGTTGAAGTCATCGCGCTCTTCGGTCAGTTTCTCAGCCAGCTCTTTCGCGCGCACACAGTAAGGGCACCCTGGACGACCAAAAATTACTGCAAACATTTCTCTCTCCTCAAAAAACAAGCCTGACGGCGAATAGGACATATAGTGCCCGATAACCTGCCGCCATTAAAGAAGGTTTCGCCTGTCGCTTTGATACAGTCAGGCTATGTTTCGCCAATTACATCACGTAAATCATTGCCTATACTGGCTGGCATAAGGTTTAAGCAAGACAAAGAGAGACAAGATGACACCAACGATTGACCTGCTCCGTTCCCACCGTTCCATTCGCCACTTCACCGATGAGCCGATTACCGAGGCTCAGCGTGCCGCGATAATTGACAGCGCCAGGGCGACCTCCAGCTCCAGCTTTCTGCAGTGCAGTTCCATTATCCGCATCACCGACCCGGCCATGCGCGAGCAGCTGGTCACGCTGACCGGCGGGCAGAAGCACGTGGCTCAGGCGGCGGAGTTCTGGGTGTTCTGCGCCGACTTTAACCGCCACCTGCAGATCTGCCCTGAGGCCGAGCTGGGGCTGGCCGAACAGCTGCTGCTGGGCGTGGTGGATACCGCGCTGATGGCGCAAAACGCCTTCACGGCGGCGGAGTCGCTGGGGTTAGGCGGCGTCTACATCGGCGGTCTGCGTAACAACATCGAAAACGTGACCGAGCTGCTGAAGCTGCCAAAACACGTGCTGCCGCTGTTCGGCCTGTGCCTCGGCTGGCCTGCGGATAACCCGGACCTCAAGCCGCGCATTCCTGCGGCGATGCTGGTGCACGAAAACCACTACCAGCCGGTCGATCAGGACGTCCTGAATCACTATGATGAAGAGCTGGCGAACTACTACATGACGCGCGGCAGCAATAACCGTCGCGATACCTGGACTGACCATATTCGTCGCACCATCATTAAAGAAAATCGCCCGTTTATTCTTGATTACCTGCACAAACAGGGATGGGCGACGCGATAGTCCATTCCTCCTGCGCTTGCCTGCGTATATGATACGCAGGCTTTTTCCATGTCTTCAGAGAGGTGCAGGGTGAAAATTGCCATATTGTCCCGGGATGGAACGCTCTATTCATGTAAACGCCTGCGTGAGGCGGCGGCGAAACGCGGGCATCAGGTTGAGATCCTCGACCCGATGTCCTGCTATATGAACATCGACCCGGCCGCCTCGTCGATTCACTACAAAGGCCGCAAGCTGCCGCATTTTGATGCGGTCATCCCCCGCATCGGCTCCCAGATTACCTACTACGGCACCGCCGCGCTGCGCCAGTTCGAGATGCTGGGCAGCTATCCGCTCAACGAATCCGTCGCCATATCCCGCGCCCGCGACAAGCTGCGCTCGCTGCAGCTGCTCGCCCGTCAGGGGATCGATCTCCCTGTCACGGGTATTGCCCATTCACCTGACGACACCAGCGATCTTATCGACATGGTGGGCGGTGCGCCGCTGGTCATCAAGCTGGTGGAAGGTACGCAGGGCATTGGCGTGGTGTTGGCGGAGACGCGCCAGGCGGCGGAGAGCGTGATTGACGCCTTTCGGGGACTGAATGCCCACATTCTGGTGCAGGAGTACATCGAAGAGGCGAAAGGGCGCGATATTCGCTGCTTCGTGGTCGGAAATGAAGTAGTGGCGGCCATTGAGCGCCAGGCGAAAGAGGGAGATTTCCGCTCTAACCTTCACCGGGGCGGCATTGCAAGAATCGCTGATATCAGCGATCGCGAACGGGAAATTGCCGTCAAAGCGGCGCAAACTCTGGGGCTGGACGTAGCGGGCGTAGATCTTCTGCGGGCGACGCGGGGCCGCTGGTCATGGAGGTGAATGCCTCGCCGGGGCTGGAAGGCGTGGAAAAAACCACAGGTGTCGATATTGCGGGTAAAATGATCTCATGGATCGAGCGTCATGCCACGCCGGGTTACTGTCTGAAAACGGGCGGTTAAATGGATTACCGCGCGCTTTTTGAGTACCCTATGCGAAGTTTTTACTAAAGAGGCTGCACAGCGATGGATTTACAGGTCGTACCTACACTGGATACGTTACGTCAATGGCTTGATGATGCCGGAATTACGTTCTTCGAATGCGATTCCTGCCAGGCGCTGCATCTGCCTCATATGCAGAATTTCGACGGCATTTTCGATGCCAAAATCGATCTCATTAACGACGTGATCCTTTTCTCCGCGCTGGCCGAAGTGAAGCCGTCTGCGCTGCTGGCGCTGGCCTCCGACCTGTCGGCGATCAACGCCAGTTCTTTGACGGTGAAAGCATTTCTCGACATACAGGATGATAATCTGCCAAAACTGGTCGTTTGCCAGTCTTTATTCTCCGGTGCCGGGCTGTCCTTCAAGCAGTTCGCCTGGTTTATGCGCTTGAGTGAAGAGCAAATTTCCATGGTCATGATGGAAGCCAATGCACACCATCTGCTGTATAGCGCGGAAGATGATGCAGAGAATAATGATGCATCTCCCAATTTTCTCCACTAAGCCTGTCTGACTTTTGCGCAGTCGCTGCCATAGCGGCTGCAGAAGGCCATTTTTTCTGCTGCTTTTAACCTTTCTTTAAAGAATTTTTCACCTCCCTGAAGGCCGTTTCGGCTTATCACGTAGACATAACCTGCATAAAAAATTGATAAAAGGCGTTTTTTCGTCTGGGCTATAGCCGGAGACACGGGCTACAGTTATTCTTGCGGTGCTTAAAAAAGCGAGCGGAAACTGCCGGGTAAAGAGGTTTCTTTTTATTTTGGGCAGAGCGACAAACTATGCATGATTATTGCATATCTTCAGATTGCACAGTTTTAGTTCGTTTGTTAACGAGCTTTCAGAAGGAATAAAGATATGATCGCCTTGAATAAAAAATGGTTATCGGGTCTGGTTGCGGGTGCTCTGATGGCCGTCTCTGCCGGCACGCTCGCTGCGGAACAAAAAACGCTGCACGTTTACAACTGGTCTGACTATATCGCGCCGGACACGGTGGCGAATTTTGAAAAAGAGACCGGCATTAAAGTGGTCTACGACGTTTTCGATTCTAACGAAGTGCTGGAAGGAAAACTGATGGCGGGCAGCACCGGGTTTGATCTCGTGGTGCCTTCCGCAAGCTTCCTCGAGCGCCAGCTGACGGCAGGCGTCTTCCAGCCGCTGGACAAGAGCAAGTTACCGAACTGGAAAAACCTCGATCCGGAAGTGCTGAAGCTGGTGGCTAAGCATGACCCGGACAACAAATACGCCATGCCTTACCTGTGGGCGACCACCGGCATCGGCTACAACGTTGATAAAGTCAAAGCGGTGCTGGGCCCGGACGTCAAGCTGGACAGTTGGGATGTGGTGCTGAAGCCGGAAAACCTTGAGAAGCTGAAAAGCTGCGGCGTCTCCTTCCTCGATGCGCCGGAAGAGATTTTCGCCACCGTGCTGAACTACCTGGGCAAAGACCCGAACAGCAGTAAAGCCGATGATTACACCGGCCCGGCGACCGATCTGCTGCTGAAGCTGCGTCCAAACATTCGTTACTTCCACTCGTCTCAGTACATCAACGACCTGGCAAACGGCGACATCTGCGTCGCGATTGGCTGGGCAGGGGACGTGTGGCAGGCGGCTAACCGCGCGAAAGAGGCGAAGAACGGCGTGAACGTCTCTTACTTCATCCCGAAAGAGGGGGCGCTGGCGTTCTTCGACGTCTTCGCGATGCCGGCTGATGCGAAAAACAAAGACGAAGCCTATCAGTTCCTCAACTACCTGATGCGTCCTGAGGTGATCGCCCACATCAGCGACCACGTTTACTACGCGAACGGTAACAAGGCCTCCGTGCCGCTGGTAAGCGAAGAAATCCGTAACAACCCGGCTATCTATCCGCCGGCGGATGTGTTCGCCAAGCTCTTCACCCTGAAAGTTCAGGATCCAAAAATTGACCGCGTGCGTACCCGCGCGTGGACCAAGGTGAAAAGCGGTAAATAACGGCGTTTGGTGTTGTTGCCCGGTGGCGCTATCGCTTACCGGGCCTACAAAACCCGTAGGCCGGGCAGGCGTTAGCGCCGTCCGGCGATGCGCACCCTGACGGTGCGTTTGCACCAGTATTGATCTATGCCGGAGAACACCCCGTGAATGACGCGATCCCCCGCCCGCAGGCGAAAGTCCGTAAAGCGCTGACCCCGCTTCTTGAAATTCGTAACCTCACCAAATCTTTCGATGGCCAGCATGCCGTGGACGACGTCAGCCTGACTATCTACAAAGGCGAAATTTTCGCGCTACTGGGCGCATCTGGCTGCGGTAAATCGACCCTGCTGCGTATGCTGGCCGGTTTTGAACAGCCCACCGCCGGGCAAATCATGCTCGATGGCGTGGATCTCTCCAGCGTGCCGCCGTATCAGCGGCCGATTAACATGATGTTCCAGTCCTACGCGCTGTTTCCCCACATGACGGTGGAGCAGAACATCGCTTTTGGCCTGAAGCAGGACAAGCTGCCGAAGGCCGAAATTACCGCGCGCGTGGCCGAAATGCTGAGCCTGGTGCACATGCAGGAGTTCGCGAAGCGTAAGCCGCACCAGCTCTCCGGCGGCCAGCGCCAGCGCGTGGCCCTGGCCCGCAGTCTGGCAAAACGGCCGAAATTATTGCTGCTCGATGAGCCGATGGGCGCGCTGGATAAAAAGCTGCGCGACCGTATGCAGCTCGAAGTGGTGGATATCCTCGAGCGCGTGGGGGTGACCTGCGTGATGGTGACCCACGACCAGGAAGAGGCGATGACCATGGCCGGACGAATCGCGATCATGAACCGCGGGAAGTTCGTGCAGATCGGCGAGCCGGAAGAGATTTATGAGCACCCGACCACCCGCTACAGCGCGGAGTTCATTGGCTCGGTTAACGTCTTCGAAGGGCTGCTGAAAGATCGTCAGGAGGATGGGCTGGTCATCGAATCGCCGGGGCTGCAGCATCCGCTTAAGGTCGATCCTGATAACTCGGTGGTGGATAACGTGCCGGTCTACGTCGCGCTGCGTCCGGAGAAGATCATGCTCTGTGAGGATCCGCCTGCCGATGGCTATAACTTTGCCGTGGGCGAAGTGGTCCACATTGCCTATCTGGGCGATCTGTCTATTTACCATGTGCGTCTGAAAAGCGGGCAGATGCTCAGCGCGCAGCTACAGAACGAACATCGCTATCGCAAGGGGCAGCCGACCTGGGGTGACGAAGTGCGCCTGTGCTGGGACGCTGACAGCTGCGTCGTGCTGACGGTATAAGGAGCGATCATGAGCACACTTGAACCTCCAGCCCGCGCAGAAAAGCCGGGCGCCTTTGCCGGTTTTCTGACGCGCATGCAGATGAAACACGGCCGCAAGCTGGTGATCGCCATGCCGTACGTGTGGCTGATCCTGCTGTTCCTGCTACCGTTCCTGATTGTTTTCAAGATAAGCCTGGCGGAAATGGCGCGGGCGATCCCGCCCTATACCAACCTGCTGGACTGGGCCGACGGGCAGCTGACGCTGACGCTCAATCTCGGCAATTTCCTGCAGCTCACCGACGATCCGCTCTATTTCGAAGCGTATCTGCAGTCGCTGCAGGTGGCGGCGATCTCGACGCTCTGCTGCCTGGTGATGGGCTACCCGCTGGCGTGGGCGGTGGCGCACAGCAAGCCGTCGACGCGTAATATCCTGCTGCTGCTGGTGATCCTGCCGTCGTGGACCTCGTTCCTGATCCGCGTTTACGCCTGGATGGGGATCCTGAAAAATAACGGCGTGCTGAATAACGTTCTGATGTGGCTTGGGGTGATCGATCAGCCGCTGACGATCCTGCACACCAACCTCGCGGTCTATATCGGCATTGTGTACGCCTATCTGCCGTTTATGGTGCTGCCGATTTACACGGCGCTGACGCGTATTGATTACTCGCTGGTGGAAGCGTCGCTCGATCTCGGCGCCCGTCCGCTAAAAACCTTCTTCAGCGTCATTGTCCCGCTGACCAAAGGCGGCATTATCGCCGGGTCAATGCTGGTCTTTATCCCGGCGGTCGGGGAGTTTGTGATCCCGGAACTGCTCGGCGGCCCGGACAGCATCATGATTGGCCGCGTGCTGTGGCAGGAGTTCTTCAATAACCGCGACTGGCCGGTGGCCTCTGCGGTGGCGATTGTGATGTTACTGCTGCTGATCGTGCCGATCATGTGGTTCCACAAGCATCAGCAGAAACAGATGGGAGATCACGGATGAACAACTTACCGGTAGTACGCTCCCCGTGGCGGATAGCGATCCTCGTTGTCGGCTTTACCTTCCTGTATGCGCCGATGCTGATGCTGGTGATTTACTCCTTCAACAGCTCCAAGCTGGTGACGGTCTGGGCGGGCTGGTCGACGCGCTGGTACAGCGAGCTGTTCCACGATGATGCGATGATGAGTGCGGTGGGGCTGAGCCTGACCATTGCCGCTCTGGCGGCGACCATGGCGTCGGTGCTGGGTACGATCGCCGCGCTGGCGATGGTGCGCTTCGGACGTTTTCGCGGCTCGAACGGGTTCGCCTTTATGATCACCGCCCCGCTGGTGATGCCGGATGTGATCACCGGTCTCGCGCTGCTGCTGCTGTTCGTGGCCCTGGCGCACGCCATCGGCTGGCCGGCGGATCGCGGCATGCTCACCATCTGGCTGGCGCACGTCACCTTCTGTACGGCCTACGTGGCGGTGGTGATCTCCTCGCGCCTGCGCGAGCTGGATCGCTCCATTGAGGAGGCGGCGATGGATCTTGGCGCGACGCCGCTGAAGGTCTTTTTCATCATCACCCTGCCGATGATTATGCCGGCGGTGATCTCCGGCTGGCTGCTGGCGTTCACGCTGTCGCTGGACGATCTGGTTATCGCCAGCTTTGTCTCCGGACCGGGCGCGACGACGCTGCCGATGCTGGTCTTCTCCAGCGTACGCATGGGGGTCAACCCGGAGATCAACGCCCTGGCCTCTATCATCCTCGGCGTGGTCGGAATTGTCGGATTTATCGCCTGGTATTTGATGGCGCGCGCGGAAAAGCAGCGCGTGCGCGATATCCAGCGTGCAAGACGCGGCTGAAGGATTTAAAATTTCCAGTGATGTGCCGCGCATGACGCGGCACTGTTTTTCAGGGAAGTAAAACATTGGGATTATTAAAAAAATCACGTTCTACGCACGCGCGACCTAACGTACCTGCACTGGTTCAGGTGGCGGCGCTCGCCATTATTATGATCCGCTGCCTGGACGTGCTGATGATTCTGAACACCCTGGGCGTGCGCGGCATCGGTGAATTCATTCACCGCAGCGTACAGACGTGGAATCTGACGCTGGTCTTTTTGAGCAGCCTGGTGCTGGTGTTTATCGAGATCTACTGCGCGTTTTCGCTGGTCAAAGGGCGCAACTGGGCGCGCTGGATCTACCTGCTGACGCAAATTACCGCCGCCAGCTATCTGTGGGCCGCCTCGCTGGGATACGGCTACCCGGAGCTGTTCAGCATTGCCGGTGAATCCAAACGCGAGATCCTGCGCGCGCTGTTTATGCAAAAACTCCCGGACATGCTGGTTCTGTTCCTGCTTTTTATCCCCGCCTCCAGTCGGCGGTTCTTCCGCCTGCAATAATGTGTATAATCGCAGCCCTCGTGATCCTTAAGGTTTTCATATGCAGTGCGCACTCTATGACGCCGGACGCTGCCGCTCCTGTCAGTGGATAGAACAGCCGGTCTCTCAACAACTCACCGCCAAAATGGCCGACCTGCAACAGCTGCTGGCAGCGCATGCGGTGGGCGAGTGGTGCGCACCCGTCAGCGGCCCGGAGCAGGGTTTCCGTAATAAAGCCAAAATGGTGGTCAGCGGCAGCGTTGAAAAACCGCTGCTGGGGATGCTGCACCGCGACGGCACGCCGGAAGACTTAACCGACTGCCCGCTGTATCCCGCCTCATTTGAGCCCGTCTTTGCCGCACTGAAACCCTTTATTGCGCGTGCAGGGTTAACGCCTTATAACGTCGCCCGCAGGCGCGGCGAGCTAAAATACCTTCTGCTGACGGAAAGCCAGAAAGACGGCGGCATGATGCTGCGCTTCGTGCTGCGTTCGGAAGCCAAGCTCGAGCAGCTGCGCGCGGCGCTGCCGTGGCTGCAGGCGCAGCTCCCGCAGCTTAAGGTCATTACGGCGAATATTCAGCCGGTGCATATGGCGATCATGGAAGGGGAGAAAGAGATTTTCTTCTCCGAGCAGCATGCGCTGGCCGAAAGCTTCAACGGCGTGCCGCTGTGGATCCGCCCGCAAAGTTTCTTCCAGACCAACCCGACCGTGGCAAGCAGCCTGTACGCCACCGCCCGCGACTGGGTGCGTGCGTTAAACATCCAGCATATGTGGGATCTCTTCTGCGGCGTGGGCGGCTTTGGCCTGCACTGCGCCACGCCAGAAATGCAGCTCACCGGAATTGAGATCTCTGCCGAAGCGATTGCCTGCGCGAAACAGTCCGCCGCCGAGCTGGGGTTAACGAATCTGCACTTCCAGGCGCTGGACTCCACGCAGTTTGCGACCGGCCAGGGCAACGTGCCGGAGCTGGTGCTGGTGAACCCGCCGCGCCGCGGCATCGGGAACGCGCTGTGCGACTACCTGAGCCAGATGGCACCGGAGTACATCGTCTATTCCAGCTGTAACGCGCAGACCATGGCGAAAGATATCGCTCATCTACCGGGCTACCGCATTGAACGCGTTCAACTTTTCGATATGTTCCCGCATACCGCGCATTATGAAGTGCTGACGTTGTTGGTGAAAACGCGCTAATCCTAAACATCGCCCGGTGGCGCTGCGCTTACCGGGCCTACAATCTGGAGTAGGCCGGGTAAGGCGTAGCCGCCACCCGGCTTTGTTTGCTCAACCCAGTAATGCGACTCCCGCCTCTGTATTTAGCCAGCGTGGTGCTTTCAACTGGTCGGCAAAATAGCCTGTCAACTCAAAGAGCAGATCACCCATCACGCGGGCTGACTCCGGCGCAAGTACTCCCCCAATTAAGAGTTGCGTAATCTCCTCACAGTAACGGCACAATTGATCAGGCTCTGCGTTGAACGCGGGTTCGTTTTCCGGGAAAACATCCACCGTTAATCGTTCATACAAATGCTCCGGCACAGGCTCCAGCAGCATCGGGCGGAGTAAGGCAAGACAGGCGGCGAGGCGGCTACAGAGCGCGATTTTTCTGGCAGGATCGGTTTCTTCAACCAGCGCTTCGCAGTAGCGCTGGCAGTTGTCGGCCAGATCGGTGAAATCGGTATTGTGATGAACAGGAAGTGTGAGAAGTGTGTCTGAAAAAGACGAGACAATAGACATATAAACATCCTCAGTATGTTGGTTTGTCACCGCCACTGAAAATGCCAATTTTCTTTGGTGGCGGAGTCGGACGAGGTTGGCATAACCGGACATACTGAGAACCGGCGCGCTTTTCAGCGCCCTCGTCCGACTCACCATTGAAGTGTAACCGGACGCACAGCGTAAAAAAAGTATCACGCCGTCAGTATGTTATGCAGGATGCCAATCCCGGCACCAGATTTTGCTGGTGTGAGGTGAACATACGCCTGTAAAAACTTAATAAAAAGAGGGGTAGCAAGGATAAGTTAAATCCTGCGAGGCTGATTCAGAAAATACAGAGGGGACCGGTTTGAATGGTTTGTTAGCCTTCAAAAGTTCAACAAAATGTGAACTCTTCCCCCGCTCGAAATCAGGTAAGCTTACGTCATAAGAAATGATTGAAGGCTTACCCATGAAGCAGATCCTGCTGGTGGAAGACGACCACGATATCGCGGCGCTTCTGCGACTCAATTTAGAAGACGAAGGCTACGCCATCACCCACGAGCCCGACGGGGGCAATGCCTTACTGCGCCTTGAAAAACAGCCGTGGGACGCGGTGATCCTCGACCTGATGCTGCCCAACGTTGACGGTCTGGAGATTTGCCGCCGCATCCGTCAGATGACGCGCTACCTGCCGGTGATCATCATCAGCGCCCGCAGCAGCGAAACCGACCGCATCACCGGGCTGGAAACCGGCGCCGATGATTATCTGGCTAAGCCGTTCTCCGTGCAGGAGCTGATTGCACGCATCAAAGCGCTATTCCGCCGCCAGCAGGCGATGGGACAGGCGCAAACCGACGGCCAAATTCATGCCCACGGTCTGACCATCGATCCGCTGGCGCGCAGCGTGCTGCTTCACGGCCAGGTGGTGGATCTCACCCCGCGCGAATTCGAGCTGCTGTACTTCTTTGCCCGTCATCCTGGCGAAGTCTTTTCGCGTCTGGCGCTGCTGGAGCAGGTCTGGGGCTACCAGCACGAAGGCTATGAGCACACCGTTAACACCCATATCAACCGCCTGCGCATCAAGATTGAGAAGGACGCCGCCGAGCCGGAGATTATTCGCACCGTCTGGGGCAAGGGCTATAAATTTGCGGAGCCAAATCATGATGCGGCGCTTTAGCCTGAGCCAGCGCCTGACGCTGCTGTTCATTCTGCTGATGATGCTCTGCGCGACCGTCGCCTGCGCGGTACAGCTCTACACCAGTACGCAGTACGGTAACGCGATGGTGCAGCGGCTGTCGGGCGGGCTGGCGCAGCAGATCGTTCAGCGTGAAGCGATTCTGGACGCGCAGGGCAGGGTCGACCGAACGGCACTCAAGCCGCTGTTTGACCGGCTGATGACCTTTAATCCGAGCGTTGAGCTGTATGTCGTCTCCCCGGACGGCGATATCCTGGCCGATGCCGCACCGCCGGGCCACATTCAGCGACAAAAAATCGACCTGGCGCCGGTTCAGACCTTCCTGAGCGGTACCGCTATACCGATCCTGGGCGACGACCCGCGCAGTCAAAACAAAAAGGTCTTTAGCGCCACGCCGCTGCGGCAGGACGGCGAGCTAAAAGGCTACCTGTACATTATTTTGCAGGGCGAGGAGTCCAACGCGCTGGCGGAGATGGCCTGGCACAAGGCGCTGTGGAGCACGGTGCTGTGGTCACTGCTGTGGGTTGCGCTGTTTGGCCTGCTGGCAGGTTTACTGGTCTGGTACTGGGTCACGCGCCCGGTAAAACAGCTGACGGTCGAAGTCGCCGGGCTGGAGCAGGACAGCATCAGCGCTATCAGGCAGCTGGCCGTTCAGCCGTCGGACGCGGCGGCAAAGGATGAAGTGGCGATCCTGCGCAACAGCTTTATCGAGCTGGCGCGCAAAATCACCCGCCAGTGGGACCAGCTGGCCGACAGCGATCGCCAGCGCCGGGAGTTTATCGCCAACATTTCGCACGATCTCCGTACGCCGCTGACCTCGCTGCTGGGCTATCTGGAAACCCTGTCGCTAAAATCCGCCACGCTGACGCCGCAGGAGCACCAGCAGTATCTCGCCACCGCGCTGCGTCAGGGGCAAAAGGTCCGTCATCTGTCGCAGCAGCTGTTTGAGCTGGCGCGTCTTGAGCACGGCGGCATTAAGCCGCAGCGCGAGCGTTTCGCGATGGGGGAGCTGATTTCCGACGTGGCGCAGAAGTTTGAGCTCACCGCCCGCACGCGCGAGGTGAATCTGCATATTGACGTGCCGGGACCGCTGCCGCTGATTAACGCCGATGTGTCGATGATCGAACGCGTGGTGACCAACCTGCTCGATAACGCGATGCGCCATACGCCTGGCGGCGGGGAAATTCGTCTGGCGGTCTGGCAGGAGAATGAACGGCTGCAGGTCGAAGTGGCTGACAGCGGAACGGGCGTGGACGCCTCGCTGCGCGACGATCTGTTCCAGCGGCCATCGGCGTTGAATACCCAGGCATCGCGGGAGAATCGCGGCGGGCTGGGGCTGTTAATCGTTAAGCGGATGCTGGAGCTGCACGGGGGCGGGATAAGGCTGATGGAGTCGGCGAGCGGGGCACGGTTTAGGTTCTTTGTGCCGCTGTGAGGGAGTGCCGGGTGGCGGCTTCGCCTTACCCGGCCTACAGACTACCACCCCCGTAGGCCGCGTCACCCGGCAAAAAACATTACTGCGGGAACCACTGCTCGCTGATTTTCTGGTACGTACCGTCTGCTTTAATCGCTTTCAGCGCGCCGTTCAGTTTTTCCAGCAGGGCTTTGTTATCCGGACGTACCGCGATGCCGAGGCCTGTACCAAAGTACTGTGGATCGGTCACTTTCTCGGTAGCGGTGCCCAGCTGCGGATTGGTTTTCAGCCATTCGTTCACCACGGCGGTATCGCCGAATACGCCATCGATACGGCCATTTTTCAGGTCGATAATCGCGTTCTGATAGCTGTCATAGGCTACGGTTTTCACTTCAGGATGCTTGTCCTGGAGGTACTTCTGGTGCGTGGTGCCGTTTTCCATGCCGATGCGTTTGCCTTTCAGCTGATCGAAAGAGGTATAAGCGCCTTTCTTCGCAATCACGACCGCAGAGTTGGCATAGTACGGGTCGGTAAACGCGACCTGCTTGCT
Organism: Enterobacter asburiae; assembly: GCF_024599655.1. Classification (NCBI taxonomy): domain Bacteria; kingdom Pseudomonadati; phylum Pseudomonadota; class Gammaproteobacteria; order Enterobacterales; family Enterobacteriaceae; genus Enterobacter; species Enterobacter asburiae. The sequence continues at coordinate 3,385,694 of NZ_CP102247.1, read as the reverse complement.
GCGCTCAGGCGTGATGTCCATCCCTGAGATCACCGCATCGTATTTTTTAAATTTCAGTGACGGGATCAGGCTGTCGAAGGCATGGTTGGTAAAGGTGCAGTCGGCCTGCATTTGTTTGCACAGCGCTTTCGCCAGGTCGATGTCGAAACCGACGATCTGGTTGCTGGCATCCAGCGATTCAAACGGCGGATAGGTGGCGGAAACGCCAAAATTGATTTTATCTGCTGCGGATGCGCCAGCGGCGAAGGTGGCGAGTAATGCGGCCAGAACTAACTTTTTCATTGTAATGCTCCCGTCTGTCTTATTTATGCGCCGTGTCTGCGGCATGGATGTACAATGCCATTTAATGAATTTATATGCAATAAAAATGATTAAGTATTATGGAATGGCAAAAAAAAAGCGGATAACCCATCAGGTTACCCGCTCCATAGATACCGTTTTATGCATTCGCGTGGTTAATTTCTGCGCTCAAACGCCAGCGCTTTACGCTCGATCAGGCGCATCATCAGCGTCAACAGACCGTTAACCACCAGGTAGACCACGCCCGCCGCGCCGAACACCATCACGTCATAGGTGCGTCCATAGAGCAGCTGTCCGTGACCCATCACCTCCATCAGAGTGATGGTGTAGGCCAGAGAGGTACTCTTGAACACCAGCACCACTTCGTTGGAGTAAGAGGAGAGCGCGCGCTTAAAGGCGTACGGCAGCAGGATCGCCAGCGTGTCTTTCTTGCTCATGCCCAGCGCCCCGCAGGACTGCCATTGACCTTCAGGAATGGCGCGGATCGCCCCGTAGAACAGCTGGGTGGTATAGGCCGCACTGTTAAGCGAAAGGGCAATCAGGGCACACAGCCACGGTTCAGAGAGCAGATGCCAGATAACCGGATACTCCTGCAGCGACGGGAACTGGCCCGGGCCGTAGTAAATCAGGAAGATCTGCACCAGCAGCGGCGTACCGGTAAACAGGGTGATGTAACCGCGCACAATCCACACCAGCACCGGCGTTTTCAGCGTCAGGATGATGGTGAAGATAAGGGCCAGGATCAGCGCCACGATAATGGACGCCACGGTCAGCGTCAGGCTGGTGTGCAGCCCTTTCATCAGCTCGGGGAAATATTCAAGCATCAGCCTGGTCTCCGTTCAAAGCGCGTCGCACGCAGGTCAATACGCTTGAGGATGTACTGACTGAGCAACGTGATCACCAGGTAGATAGCCGCCGCCACAATGTACCAGGTAAAGGGCTCCTGGGTACGGGTGGCGATGCTTTTGGTTTGCAGCATCAGATCGTTAACGCTTATCAGGCTTACCAGCGCGGTATCTTTCAGCAGCACCAGCCACTGGTTGCCGAGGCCCGGCAGGGCATGGCGCCACATCTGCGGCATAACCAGACGGAAGAAGATGGCTGACTTCGACAGGCCTAACGCCTGACCCGACTCCCACTGACCCTGCGGCACGGCTTTCAGCGCACCGCGCAGGGTTTGCGACGCGTACGCGGAGTAGAGCAGGGAGAGGGCAATCACGCCGCACAGAAACGGGCTGACGTCGAAGTTTTCAATCTGCATCTGCACCGGGATCTGCGTAAAGCCGAGATTGAGGGTAAAGCCGTCAGACAGCGTGAGCAGCAGCTGTGAAGAGCCGAAATAGATAAACAGGACCACCAGAATTTCCGGTAGCCCGCGCAGCACGGTGACCAGCGCGGAGCCTGTCCAGGCGACGGGGAACCATTTCGCGGATTCCCACACCGCAAAGAACATCGCCAGCACGAGGCCGATAATCAGTGCGCAAACGGCAAGGCCGACGGTCATCCCGGCGGCGCTTGCTAAAGGAAAAATTTCATTCATCAGGAATTACTTCTGGAACCATTTTTTGTAGATGGTTTCGTAGGTGCCGTCTTTCTTCACTTTTTCCAGCGCAGCGTTGAATTTCTGCTGCAGCTCAGTGTTGCCCTGACGAACGGCAATCCCCAGACCGGTACCGAAGTAATCCTTATCGGTCACTTTGTCGCCCACTGGCGCCAGCTTGTCGTTGGCCTTCAGCCACTCGGTCACGACCGCGGTATCACCAAATACGCCGTCGATACGGCCATTTTGCAGATCCAGCTTCGCGTTCTGGTAGCTGTCATACGGAACGGTGGTGATTTCCGGATGTTTATCCATGATGAATTTCTGGTGCGTGGTGCCGTTCTGCACGCCAACTTTTTTACCTTTCAGCTGATCGACAGAGGTGAATTTACCTTTCTGACCAATGAACAGGGCGGAGTTGTCGTAGTAAGGGGTGGTGAACAGCACCTGCTTTTCACGCTCCGGGGTGATGTCCATACCGGCCATCACGGCGTCGATACGGCGGAACTTCAGACTTGGGATCAGGCTGTCGAACGCCTGGTTGCTGAAGGTACAGGTCGCGTCGATCTCTTTACACAGGGCGTTAGCCAGGTCCACGTCGAAGCCAACAATTTTATTGTTCGCATCAATCGACTCAAACGGAGGGTAAGAGGCTTCCGTGGCGAAACGAATGGTCTGGGCTGCGGTAGCAGAAAGGGTAACGCCAGCAAGCAGCACGGCAAGTAATACTTTTTTCATTATATTTCCCCTGACACAATCAATGAGATAAATAGTTTTTGAAGGCATCGGTTTGCGGGTTCGCGAAGCAGCTCGCATCACCTTGCTCAACGATATAACCGTTTTCCATGTAGACCACACGGCTGGCGGTTTTACGCGCCACTTCCACTTCGTGGGTGACGATAACCTGCGTAATATTGGTTTCCGCCAGCTCGCGAATGATGCTGACGATCTGGGCGGTGATTTCCGGGTCCAGCGCCGCGGTGGGTTCATCAAACAGCAGTACCGCAGGCTCCATCATCAGCGCGCGGGCAATGGCCACGCGCTGCTGCTGACCGCCGGAAAGGTGCAGCGGATAGCGGTCGCTGTAAGGCTTAAGACGCAGACGATCCAGCAGCTTTTCGGCACGGGCGATCGCCTGATCCTTGCTTAACCCCAGCACGCGGCACGGCGCTTCAATCAGGTTTTGCAGGACGGTCAGATGCGGCCAGAGATTGTATTGCTGGAAGACCATGCCGACGTTTTGACGCAGTTCGCGAATCGCTTTATCAGACGGCGTTTTCGCGAAATCAAAATGGTTACCGGCAATCGCCAGCGTACCTGAACGGGGCATTTCAAGCAGATTAAGGACGCGCAGAAGGGAGCTTTTGCCTGCACCGCTTGGGCCAAGCAAAACCAGCGTTTCGCCTTCCGGGCAGTTCAGCGTGATGTCAAACAGCGCCTGGTGTGCGCCGTAGAAGCAGTTAATGCCGTTTAGTTTAATACTCATCGGGGCAGTCTTTACTCATCCAGGCAATCTATAGCAATTGAGGCCGCAGATAGTACCGTTGACAGAATAGTTATGCAATATTTATGCGTTAAAAGTTAAATATAACCCGCGTTTCCTCTTAAACATAGCACAAAATAGCGAACGGTAAGGTCGGCGAGTATAAATGTCGGCATTCCGCATGAAATGCCGCACATTTTACGGGGGTTACCAGGTTGTATCGGCGAGTTTAGCGATTCTCAATCGACTGGCGAAGCGTGCCTGCCGGGGCATGAACGCTGCCGCCCACGTAGCGCACGTCGTCTACCGCCCAGCACTGTCCTTCACGGATCATCAGCACTTCATCCTGCCAGGTTTGGGTTCCCTGCGTCAGCTTCACGCGCAGCGGAATATTGCGGGCATCGGTATTCGGGATGGTTGACGCGCTGGCCACTTCGGCGCTGTCCGGCAGCGTGGTACGGCTGGAGAACGGATCGGATTTCAGCAATGTGTTATGCTGCGGATCGCGGGTGGCGTCGTTAAGCAGTTTTGCCAGACCGTCGCTCAGATACGGGCGCAGGCCGGTGAGATCGTTGCTGCGGTGCTGAATGCGATAATCATAGAACTGCTGCGCCACGGTGTCCGGGCCGCCCTCGATGCAGGGGCCGCTGCGGGTACCGATATCCTTAAAGGCTGGCGTGACCGTGGTGGTACAGGCGCTGAGCACCAGCGCGCAGGGCACCAAAAGTGTTAAAGCAGAATAGCGCATGTTGATTTCCTTATTTATTAACTATCCTTTCAATCATAGCGTAACGAACCGATAATGCTGTGCCTAAGGCATTGAACGCTAAAGAAGGAGAGAAACCATGCAGTTTTCAACAACGCCAACCCTGGAAGGGCAGACAATAACCGAGTATTGCGGTGTGGTTACCGGCGAAGCGATTCTCGGCGCCAATATCTTCCGCGACTTTTTTGCCGGTATCCGCGACATCGTTGGCGGCCGCTCGGGCGCATACGAAAAAGAGCTGCGTAAAGCGCGCGAAATCGCCTTTAAAGAGCTTGGCGAGCAGGCGGAAGCCCTCGGCGCCGATGCGGTTGTGGGGATTGATATCGACTACGAAACGGTCGGGAAAGACGCCAGCATGCTGATGGTGAGCGTAAGCGGTACGGCGGTGAAAACCCTCCGATGAGGCGTTCGCTTTCCACGCTCCTGCTGGCGCTGCTGCTGGCAGGGTGTGCCACTGAAAAAGGGATCATCGACAAAGGTGCCTACGAGCTGGATACGCGCCATCAGGCGCAGGCGGCTTACCCGCGCATCAAGGTGCTGGTTATCCACTACACCGCGGATGATTTTGACAGCTCGCTGGCCACGCTGACGGATAAGAACGTCAGCTCTCACTATTTGATCCCGGCGAAACCCCCCGCCCCGGACGGTAAGCCGCGCATCTGGCAGCTGGTACCCGAAAGCGAACTGGCCTGGCATGCGGGCATCAGCTTCTGGCGCGGCACCAACCGCATCAACGATACGTCTGTAGGCATTGAGCTGGAGAATCGCGGCTGGCAAAAAACGTCGGGCGTTAAGCACTTTACCCCGTTTGAGCCTGCGCAAATTGCGGCGCTGGTGCCGCTCGCCAGAGACATTATTACCCGCTACAACATCAGGCCTGAAAACGTGGTGGCCCATTCGGACATCGCTCCGCAGCGCAAAGACGACCCCGGTCCGCTGTTCCCGTGGCACCAGCTCGCTTTGCAGGGCATTGGCGCATGGCCCGATCCGGCACGCGTCGCGTTCTATATAAACGGTCGTCCGCGCTATCAGCAGGTGGATACCGGGACGTTACTCGATCTCCTCGCGCGGTATGGCTATGAGGTGCCGGCTGACAGCACCCCGGCGCAGCAAAAGCGCATTATCACGGCGTTCCAGATGCATTTCCGGCCTGACCTGTGGAACGGCGTCGCGGACGTCGAAACGATGGCCATTGCCGAAGCCCTTCTGGAGAAATACGGGCAGGGGTGATCCTACGGTCGCCCCCGAATGCCTTAGCTCATCCTGACTCTCTTCAGATTAATCTTAAGTACAAACTCAATTCATTTTTAGTTAATTGACTTAAAATTATCCGGATTTAAGATAGACACATAGCTTGCTAAGTAATGCGGCAAATAAATATATCGCAGTTATTCTTTATTTTTCTCCTTGAGAACGCCATCAGGAAAATATTCAAAGGTTAAGGCTTTTTTTGCCTTGTGCCTGCATTTTTAAATTTCACATCTTAAATCGGGTATAACAATGTTAAGCATCTATGCGAAAAAATTACGTCCGCAACATGAAATGGAAGCCATTATTTCTGCAACCTCAGGCTTAGAAGAAAAAACCTTAAAGAAATGGCAGAAAATATCCACGTCTGATTCACAATATATTCATATTATCGTCAGCGGCGAAGTGGAATTCCGACGCGAATCCGACGAGCTGTGCATGTTCACAGTAACGGGCCAGTGCATCTTTGGTCTCTCGTCGATGTACTACAATTCAACCCATATGTACGGGCTGGTTCGCGCCAACACCGTGGTGCGCTCGATCAAGAAAGAGGTCTTCGCGCAGCTGATGACCGATAAAAACTTATGGCCTGAGTTGACCAAAGTGCTCTCCTGGTACATCTGCATGCTGAGCAAACGTGACGATGTGCTGGTTGCCCGCAGCGCTTACGCCGTTGTGCGTGAATTCCTGTACGAGATTAATGAACTGATCGTTCATCATCAGCGTGATATTAATATCTACGATTATATTCAGGAATACACCAACCTGGCGCGCAGTACCATTATAAAAATTCTCTCCGACCTGAAAAAAGGTCAATATATTGTTGTGGAAAAAGGACGACTCCTTAACCTGACAACGTTGCCTGAAAAATATTAATTACTCCAGCCGGTCGCCTTTCAGACTTAAAGGCGATCGGTCATCCACCTTATGTAGCACCCTCGACTGTGAATTATCCTGCGTTTCGTCCACCGGCGGCGCGGGAATTTTGCCTTGCGAATAATCTTGCTCCTGTTCTTTTAACGCCTGCTTAAACAACTCGGTTAACGAGGTATCCTCACTGCCTGCGCTGGCGGGAGCGACATCATGCGCTTCGGTGCCGGGTAACGTATCCCGCGACGTATCGTGCGGTTCGGCACCGTCGGGGGCCTGCTGCCAGTCGGCATCGTCGCTGTTAATCGGCAGATCCTGCATGGCGGGGATCTCGGCCTGCACCGGCGCCGGTTTCGGATGAGGATGCGGGAACGGCTTGCTCACATACACGTAGTGCATATCGGAAAGCTGCGTTTCGGGTTTCGCGACGCTCGCTTTTTTTACCGGTTCCGGCGCAGGATGACGCAGGCTCCAGTAAGTATGCGCGTACACGCCCGCCATCAGCATGGCGCACAGGCCCAACGTCCATAAAAAGGCGTTGCCGAAGACTTTTCTCAGGCTGGGAAGGCGGTACGAAAACCAGACCGCTTCCCCGGTAGTGTAGCTGCGCTGGGCAGCAAGACAGATGGTAGACATCAGGAATGCTTCTCCTGCTTTTTAGCGTCCGGTGTGGAGCGCGAGGCCTGTATTAATACGCTCGGCGTGGAATGGGTTTCCCGCATTAACTGCATCAGCGTATCTTCCCCTGGAATGCCATCCACGTGCAGATGCATTTGTTGCTGGAACTCACGGGTGCGTTTCATCATCTCCGTTGTCCAGGTCTGGGCATGGGTTTCCGGCTGGTTAAGGGCCACGCTCAGCTGCTGGTCAAGCCAGCCCATGTCTTTCGCATCGCTGGCGGCGCTGATGGCGTCTTTGCCATCCGGCGTCAGGCGGTGCAGCTGGGTGTAGTTCCCGGTGGCATGCTGGTTAAACCAGCTGCGGCTTACCTGCCAGGTACGGTTGTTCATCAGCAGGTCGAGCGAGTTATCCCCGACGCGGGCGACCACGGCATAGTTGAGGTGGTTGCCGGTTTTCAGCTCGCTCACCCACGGATAGCCTTCCTGCGCCAGCGCCTCCGGTGAGGCGTTCCCCTGCTTACACATCAGGTTCACCTTCGCGGCGTTTTGACACAGGGCATCGTCCGCCGAGGCGTCATACCCCCACATCAGATAGAGCTGATGCATCGCATCCGGCTGATTCACCACCTCGTTGTCGATAACCGGCACCACCGGGGCCTGAACGCGCGGCGTCTGCTGTTTCCAGCTCGCGGGAACCGGGAGCTGAACCGGAAGTTTTGCTCCGATCGAGGAGGTGAAATACCAGCCGCAGGCGGCAAACAGCACGGACGCGAATAAACCGACGGTAGCCAGGCGCTTGCCGTGTTTTTTCGCAGGCAGCGTCTCGCCTGCCGCCAGCCGTAAATGACGCGGGCTGACCTGTGCTGCGCGTTCGGTCCAGGCGGCCAGCATCGACAGGTGCGCCAGCTCGTTCAGCTTGCTGATATTCCCCCTGGTTAGCGCATGCATCTTGCGCACGCGCGCCGGTGTGAGCGGCCCGTTCTCGCACCCGTGCTCTTCACACTGCGCCTGCATGTAGCCGAGAAACTCCCGGCAGGTAAGGGGACGCAGGGTGTGACGGGTGTGAGCATATTCGCGCAGCTCAGGTTGCTGCATCAGGACGGTGTCCTGATCCGCAGCCCCCATCAGCACGATGGACAGGCGAAACTCCAGCTCCCGCGCGCGCGTCAGCAGCATCGCCAGCACTTCCCGACAGGTGTCCTTCATGGCTTCGGTATGGCTAATCACCAGCACTTTTGACCGGGTTTTTCCCCCTTGCCACTGGTGCAGTACGGCATCCACCGCCTGAAGCCGGTTCTTGCTCTCTTTCGTTCCCGGGTTGAGTTTGTACAGCAGGCTACTGGCACTCAGTTTTGGGAACGCGTTGATGGCAAGCACGCCAGGACTCGCGGACTTCAGGGCATCGCTGAACTGGCCCAGCAGCGGAGCATCGTCAGCAAAGAGCCCAGTAATCCCCGCCCGTTGGGTTTTCTCTTTCAGCAGGTTGAACACGTCCTGATGATAAGGCACCAGAAAATCCCCGGATTCACGGGTTATTTTCCGAAAGGGCGGATTTTTAAAATTAAAGTGGCTCTGATACATAACGACTTACCGTCTCTGATTAGGAATAGCAACAGGACGAGAAAGTAAAGCAACGCTATAGGGTGGTCAATTTGCGCACAGGGTAAAAATATCCTGCCGATGAGGCCTAACATCTGGATTTTATACGGTCAATATTTTTCTGTATGAAAGTTAGCGGCAAAGTCGGTGGTTGTTTTTACAGCGGGAAATTATTCTTTGCTCACATATTGGCGCAGCACGATGCTGCTTATTTTCGCTTTGTTAAAGGCCAGATGAAAAATGAGGTTCTCATTTCTGTCACGGTGGATAACGCCTTGCATTATGTTCGTGCTGTTAATTTTTTGCGGCCAGCAAGGGTATCTGACGTTTAAAGATTATAAAAAAGTTACGAATAAGTTGGCTAATTCTGATGCGCAGCCGCTGAAAACGCCTCGTAACGAAAAGAAATTCACGCTTTTTACCGCAGCAGTTCGTCAGGATAACGTTCCGACGGCGGTAAAAGCCCCGCTGGCAGCGGAGATCGAAGGGATCGTGCGCAGCGATGACGCCTGGCTCTCTTTCGCGGTTATCAAAACGCCGGGCGGCCAGAAGAGCTACCGTGAAGGCGAGCCGCTGACCGGTTTTAACGATGCCTTTATTCAGGAAATAAACAAAGACAATGTGGTGGTTAATTACGAAGGTGCTACGCAGGTACTGGCGTTAAATAAACCTGATTATTTTAAGGGCGGCGTTGACAGCGGCCCGGTAACCAAATCGACGAAAGATGCAGGCGCGGAAAGCGTGCATCTGGATGATTATCTGGTGCTCAAACCATTAATCGAAAAAGGCCAGCTGGAAGGCTACAACATTAATCCAAGGAATGCCTCCTCCTTCTACAGTCATTCAGGGCTGAAAAAGGGTGACGTGGCAGTAAAAGTCAACTCTGTCGATATGACCGACGAAGCAAAGGCAAAAAGTATTATTGCCAGCTGGTCGAAAATGAAAGAAGCGGAGGTCGTCGTCAGACGTCACGCTCACCTTGAAAATATTCGGGTTAATGTTCTAAACAATTAACAAGTGTACAGACATGAAGAAATTTCCTTGGGCGTGCGTGGCGCTGACCGCATTGTCGTTATATTCGAGTTCGCTGCTTGCAGCCAACTTTAGCGCGAGCTTTAAAAATACCGATATCCGCGAGTTTATCGATACGGTAGGCCGCAATCTGAATAAAACCATTCTCGTCGACCCGTCCGTTCAGGGCTCGGTGTCGGTGCGAACCTACAACGTGCTGACGGAAGATGAGTATTACCAGTTCTTCCTGAGCGTGCTGGATCTGTACGGCCTGTCGGTGATCCCGATGGATAACGGCATGGTGAAAGTGGTGCGCTCAAGCGTCGCCCGCACCGCCGGCGCGCCGCTGGCGGACAGCAAAAATCCGGGCAAAGGCGATGAGATCATCACCCGCGTGGTGCGCATGGAAAACGTGCCGGTGCGCGAACTTGCCCCGCTGCTGCGCCAGCTCAACGACGCCACCGGCATCGGCAACGTGGTGCACTTCGAGCCCTCCAACGTGCTGCTGTTGACCGGTAAAGCCTCGGTGGTGAACCGCCTGGTGGATCTGGTGCAGCGCGTCGATAAAGACGGTATTCAGCGTCGCGAGATCGTGCCGCTGCGCTTTGCCTCCGCCAAAGAGCTCTCGGACATGTTGAACAACCTCAACAACGAAGAGCAGAAGGGGCAGAACGCGCCGCAGCTGGCGACCAAAGTGGTGGCGGATGACGAAACCAACAGCCTGGTGATCAGCGGCTCGGAGGATGCGCGCATGCGTACCCGCTCCCTGATCCATCAGTTGGATCGCGAGCAGAACAACGAGGGGAATACCCGCGTCTTCTATCTCAAATATGCCAGCGCCACGAAGGTAGTACCGGTGCTCACCGGGATTGGCGAACAGCTGAAAGACAAGGCCGGCACGCCGAAGGCGAAAACCGCCACCGCGTCCAGCGATCTGAACATCAGCGCCGACGAGTCAACCAACTCGCTGGTGATCACCGCCCAGCCTAACGTAATGAACTCTCTGGAGAAGGTGATCGACAAGCTCGACATCCGCCGTCCGCAGGTGCTGGTGGAAGCGATCATTGCTGAAGTGCAGGACGGTAACGGCCTGGATCTCGGCGTGCAGTGGACCAGCAAGCACGGTGGCGTGCAGTTCGGCTCCACCGGCCTGCCAATCAGCCAGATTAAGAACGGCACCATGAAGGGGGCGAGCTTCACCGGCCTTGCGACCGGCTTCTTTAACGGCGATTTCGGGGCGCTGATGACCGCGCTCTCCACCGACGGCAAAAATGACATTCTCTCCACGCCAAGCGTGGTCACGCTGGATAACAAAGAGGCGTCGTTCAACGTCGGTCAGGACGTGCCGGTGCTTTCCGGCTCCCAGACCACCAGCGGCGACAACGTCTTTAACTCCGTCGAGCGTAAGACCGTCGGTACCAAGCTGAAAATTGTGCCGCAAATCAACGACGGCGACATGATCCACCTGAAGATTGAGCAGGAAGTCTCCAGCGTCGACAACAGCGCGACGGAAGACGCCAGCCTCGGCCCAACCTTTAACACCCGCACCATCAACAACGAAGTAATGGTGCACAGCGGGCAGACGGTGGTGCTCGGCGGCCTGATGGAAAACGTTACCAAGCAGTCGGTCTCCAAAGTGCCGCTGCTGGGCGATATCCCGCTGGTCGGCCAGCTGTTCCGCTACACCTCACAGGATACGTCTAAGCGCAACCTGATGGTGTTTATCCATACCACCGTCCTGCGCGACGACGACAACTACAGCGCGGCGTCGAAAGAGAAATATGACCAGATCCGCGCCCGCCAGCAGCAGCGCCTGGAAGAGAAAAAGCTCGGCATTATCGAGCCCACGGATAACGCGGTACTGCCTGCGTTTCCCGTTGACGCCAGCGCCGCGCCGGTAAAAACCAGCGCCAGCGCACCGCGCAATCCGTTTAAGCACTAAGGCGGAGAGGGCACCGTGGACGAACTGACTAAAACCCTGTGTAGCAGCAGCTACGCAAAAGATAACGGCGTTCTGTTTTACAACAACGACGTCTATATCCGTGAAGACACCCCGGCGTTTGCACTGCTGGAGGTGCGCCGGGTGCTGGGACGCGCGTTCGTCCCGGTGACCCTGACGCCGGAAGCCTTTGATGAGCTGCTGGCCAAAATCTGGCAGCAGAGCAGCGGCGTATCGCAGCAGCTGGTGGACGATATGGACGCCGATATCGACCTGATGGCGTTAACCGAGGAGATCCCGGACAACGAGGATCTGCTCGATAACGACGAAAACTCCCCGGTGATCCGCCTGATCAACGCCATCCTCGGCGAGGCGGTGAAAGACGGCGCGTCGGATATCCATATCGAAACCTTCGAGCGCACGCTGAGCATCCGCTTTCGCGTTGACGGCGTGCTGCGTCCGGTGCTGCAGCCGGCGCGTAAGCTCGCGCCGCTGCTGGTGTCGCGCATCAAGGTCATGTCAAAACTGGACATTGCCGAGAAGCGCCTGCCGCAGGATGGCCGTATCTCCCTGCGCATTGGCCGCAAGGCGATCGACGTGCGCGTGTCGACCATTCCCTCCCAGTACGGCGAGCGCGTGGTCATGCGCCTGCTCGACAAAAGCAACCTGAAGCCCGACATCAACAAGCTGGGCCTGATTGATGAAGAGCTTGAGAAGTTAAAAGGACTGATTGACCGCCCGCACGGCATTATCCTGGTCACCGGGCCCACGGGCTCCGGTAAAAGTACCACCCTGTACGCCATTCTCTCGGCGCTGAACGGCCATGAACGCAGCATCCTGACCGTTGAGGACCCGATTGAATACGAGCTGGAAGGGGTGGGGCAGACGCAGGTTAACCCGCGCGTGGACATGACCTTTGCCCGCGGGCTGCGCGCCATTCTGCGTCAGGACCCGGACGTGGTGATGATCGGGGAAATTCGCGACGGCGAAACCGCGCAAATTGCGGTGCAGGCGTCGCTCACCGGTCACCTGGTCATGTCTACGCTGCACACCAACAGCGCCGCAGGGGCGATTACCCGCCTGCGCGATATGGGGCTGGAGTCTTTTTTAATCGGTTCATCGTTGCTCGGTGTCATTGCCCAGCGTCTGGTGCGTCGGCTGTGTACGCACTGCCGGACCACCAGTCCGCTGGACGCCAATGAAAAAGCGCTGTTCAGCTTTATGGACGCGCCGCCCAAAGCGATTTACCGCGCGGTGGGCTGCGAGCACTGCCGCCAGAGCGGCTATCAGGGCCGCGCCGGTATTCATGAATTTCTGGTGGTGGACAGCACCATGCGCCGCGCCATCCATGAAGATAAGGACGAAATGTCCATCGAAACGCAGCTCTTTAAGCAGGCCTACAGCCTGCGCGAAAACGGGCTGCTGAAGGTGATTAGCGGCGTAACCTCTCTGGAAGAGGTGATGCGCGTCACCGCCGAGCGCGGGGGGGATGCGTAATGGCCTTCTACGCCTGGACGGCGACAGATGTGGCGGGCAAAACCCAGCGCGGCACCCTGCAGGCCGAGGGGCAAAAGCAGGTTCGCCAGATGCTGCGCGAGCAAAAGCTGATGCCCGTCAGCATCACCGAAACCCGCGAGGCGGCGGCATCCGGGAAAGCCAAAACCGGGGCTAAGCTCTCCACGCCGGTGCTGTCGATGTTTACCCGTCAGCTCTCCACGCTGGTCAACGCCGCGCTGCCGCTGGAGAGCGCGCTGAAGGCCATCTCGAAGCAGACGGAAGACAAAAAGCTGGCGGCGATGGTGGTGGAAATTCGTGAAAAGGTGGTGGAAGGGCACACGCTGTTTGACGCCTTCAGCCAGTTTCCGCGCACCTTCGACAAGCTCTACTGCACGCTGGTGATGGCCGGTGAAAAGACCGGCCACCTGGGCGACGTGCTGGAGAAGCTGGCGGAGTACAACGAGCAGCGTCAGAAGATGAAAAGCAAGCTGACGCAGGCGATGGTCTATCCGATTACCCTGACGGTGGTGGCCATCGCGGTGATCAGCATTCTGCTGGTGGCGGTGGTGCCGCAGGTGATCGAGCAGTTCACCCACATGAAGCAGCAGCTGCCGATCACCACCCGCACGCTGATTGCGGTGAGCGATTTCCTGCAGGCGTACGGCATCTATATTGTCGGGATCCTGGGCGGTGGGTTTGTCGGCTTCAAAACCTGGCTCAGGAATGCCAAAAACCGTTTTCGCTGGAACCGCTGGCTGGTAAACGGTTCGCCGATTAAAAAGCTGGTGTGCGCCATCAACAGCGCCCGCTACATCCGCACCCTGAGCATTCTGCAGGCCAGCAGCGTGCCGCTGCTGGAGGGGATGTATATCGCGATGGACGGTATCGAAAACCTCTACGCCCGGCAGGTGCTGGAGCAGGCCGCGGATACCGTGCGCCAGGGGGCATCGCTTTACGCGGCGCTGGAGCAGGCGAAGCTATTCCCGCCGACCATGCTGTACATGATTGCCTCCGGCGAAGAGAGCGGGGAATTGGGCAATTTAATGGACCGCGCGGCGGAAAACCAGGAATCGGCATTACAACATCGCATTACGTTAACGCTGTCGGTATTTGAACCGGCGCTGGTGGTATCCATGGCGACGATTGTTTTATTCATCGTGCTGTCAATATTACAACCGCTTCTGCAACTTAATAATATGGTAGGTTAAATCATGGCTATAAAAAGAAAACACCTGGCTCGCCAGGCGGGCTTCACGTTACTCGAATTAATGGTGGTGATCGTTATTCTCGGCGTTTTAGCGAGTATGGTGGTGCCAAACTTAATGGGCAATAAAGAAAAAGCGGATACGCAAAAAGCGACCAGCGATATTGTCGCGCTCGAAGGCTCGCTGGATATGTACAAGCTGGATAACCACCGCTACCCGACAACCGAGCAGGGTTTACAGGCGCTGGTGACCAAGCCAGAAATCGCGCCCATCCCGAACGGCTACCGCGCCGACGGCTATATTCGCCGCCTGCCGCAGGATCCGTGGGGCGGGGATTATATCCTGGTGAGCCCGGGCGAACACGGTGCGGTTGACGTCTTCTCTGCCGGTCCGGACGGTGAAGCCAATACCGCTGACGATATTACGAACTGGTCTCTGGATAAGAAAGAGAAATAATGAAACGTCAACGCGGCTTTACGTTGCTGGAAATTATTCTGGCGCTGGTGATATTTGCCAGCTGCGCCATGATGGTGGTGTCAACAATACCCTCGCGCAGCGGTGCGGATATATTTGGCCAGCAATTAAAAGCCCTCGTTGATTATGGTTCTGACCGCGCGGTGATGGACGGCAATATTGTGGGGCTGGTGATGACCACGGATAACTATCAGCTGGTGACGCTTGAAGATAAAAACGGCGAGCGCCGCTGGGTGCCGTTATCCGCGGGGCGTATTACCACCAAAGGCGATTTCCCGGAGGAGATGCACGTTTCGCTCTCTCCCCAGCGCCTTGCCGCCACGGTGTCGTCCGACCCGCAGGTGCTCTTTTTGCCGGACGGTGAAATCAGCCGCTTTACCCTGACGCTGCAAAGCTACGACAAACAGCACCATTTCCGCGTGGTGTCGCAAGGTGCGGCCCCGGTATCGGTAGAAAACGATGGCTAACGGCAAGAACAAGCAAACGGGCATGACGCTGCTGGAGGTAATGGTCGCGCTGGTGATCTTCTCCACCGCCGCGCTGGCGCTGATGAACTCGGTCTCCCTGAACGTGCGTTTTACCCACGGGCTGGCCGACACCTTGCAGGCGAGCTGGGTGGCGGAAAATCAGCTGGCAGAAGCGCAGCTCGCCAAAACCGACTTCCCGGATGCTGAGCAGCAGGGAACGGAAATCATGGGCGGACGCAGCTGGAACTGGCGCAAGCAGCGGGTCAAAACCGCCGATAACGGCTGGGCTAACGCCATCCGCGTCTATGCGGAAGGCGACGACAGCCAGCCGGTTATCGCGCTGCAGATCGCTCCGCCGGGAGAGAGCAAGTGAAGAACACCCGACGCCAGCGCGGTTTTACCCTGCTGGAGATCATGATTGCGCTGACCATCTTTGCGGTGATCAGCACCCTGGCCTGGCAAATTCTGGACGGCGCGATGCGCACCAGTTCGGCCACCGATGCCAGCGCGGCGAAGCTCAATCAGCTCCAGCGTGCCTGGAACCTGATGGAGCGCGATTTCTACCAGCTGCAGGCGCGCGCGCCGCGCAACGAGCCGGAACTGTTTCGCCAGGCGGACGATGCGCTTGAGCTGACCACGCTGAACGGCGTGAGCGGAACGATCCAGCTGGAGCGCGTGCGCTGGCGGCTGGAAGCGGGGCGGTTGTATCGCGACGTCTGGCCGGTGATTGACGGCCCGGCGGACGTTAAACCCGACGAGGTTCCGATTGTCAGCGAGGTGAAATCGCTGGAGTGGCGTTTTTACCGTCAGGGCTGGCTGAAAAGCTGGAGCGACCCTGCGCACCTGCCGGACGGCGTGGAGCTGACGCTGACCATGGAAAACGGCGACACCTGGCGCTGGGTCTTTACGACGCCGGGCGATCTGCCTGAGGCCGCTGCGCCAGCGCCAGCGCCACAGCCGGCACCGGAAGTGAAGCCATGAGCCGATTACAGAAACAGAAAGGCGTTGCCCTGCTGGTGGTGCTGATCCTGCTGGTGATGATGTCGGCGCTGGCCGCCAAAATCAGCCAGCAGTTCTGCCGCAACCTGCAAAAAACGCATTACCAGGTAAGCCAGCAGCAGCTGCGCTGGGCGATGCAGGCCCAGGAAAAGGTGGTGAAAGACCGTCTGCAGGCTGACGCCAGCGGGGAAAGCAAAGCGCTCTCCCTCGATGGCGACTGGCATCAGCCGCTGGAAACCCGCGGCGAAGACTACACGGTGGTCAGCCAGGTGGAGGACGCGCAGGACTGCTTTAACGTCAACAACCTGCTGGCGGTCGAAAAAATTGCCCAGGGACAAACCGCCCCGGCGGTGCCGGAAAAGCCCCGCAGAGAGCAGATTGTTGAACAGCTTCTGACGCAGAGCGGCCTGAGCCAGACCAACGCGGAAGAGGTGTATCTGCAGTTGGTGGACTATCTCGATGGCGACACGACCACGGCCAAAGAGGGGGCAGAGACCGATGCCTGGGCAGGTGTGGTCCCCGCTCGCCAGCCGGCGAACCAGATAATGCGCACCATTGCCGAGATCAAGATGCTGCCTGCGTTTCCGGCTGCCGCTTATCCGAAGGTGAGCAAGCTGCTGTGCGCGCTGCCGGACTCCGCCAGCAGGGTGGATGTGAATACCCTTAAACCGGAACAGGCCGCCTTACTGGCCGCCCTGTTCCCCGGAAAACTCAATGAAGATGATGCCGCTCGCCTGATCGAATCGCGTCCTGAAACCGGCTGGGAAAATATGGAAACCTTCAGCAAAGCGCTGGAGCAGACCTTTCCGCAGTTAAAAGACGACCTCCCGCAGGTGGCCGACTATCTCTCCATTAATAGCCGGTATTTCCGCGTGAACTATACCGGCAATACCGATGAATTAACGCTTCGCGTGGTGAGCCAGCTTCAGGTGAATAACGAAGCCGGTGAGATCGTGACGTGGCAACGTCGTTACCGAATGATTGAATAAGAAAAGTAGAACGCTATGAAACAGGTCCTTTTTGTTCGTCCCGACAGCCGCGAGGGCGGGAAAATAATGTGGTGTGTCTCCGGCAGCGAGCAGGTTGAGGTACTGGAGAGCCTGGATGCGCTGGCGGACCATCCTCTGGCCGCCCGCGTCTGCCTGCTGCTGCCCGCCAGCAGCATGATCTTCCGCCACTTTACGCTGCCGAAGAAAATTGCCTCACAGGCGACGGCGTTCTCGTGGATGGCGGAAGAGACGCTGATTGGCGACGTAGACAGCCTCCACTGGACGGTGCTCCACAAAAAGGGCGCCGAAGTTGACGCGGTGGCCATCGACGCTGACTGCCTGCGCGGGTGGTTAAGCCGCTGTCAGGAGGCCGGATTAAAGGTGATTCAGGCGCTGCCGGATGCGTGGCTGCTGCCCGTGACGGCGGGCGGCAGCACCCTTGTCGCCCTGGACGACAGCTACTGGCTGCGTTTATCGCCGCATGTTGCCAGCGAAATGGAGGTGAGCCTGCTGCCGCTGCTGATGCAGAAAGCCGGAGAGGGGGACGTGTGCTGCTACGGTGACGCGCCTGCTGGTGTCGACGTTGACGTCGGTCACCCCTGGCAGCATCCGCTGGTCCTGATCCAGCCGCAGTGGCACGCCTGCCGCGTCACGCTCCTGCACGGTGAATTCAGCGCTAAAGCGGGCTCGGGTAAGGCGTCGAAGGGCATCAAGGCGGCAATCGCCGCGGCGGGCTTGCTCTCGCTCGGCCTGTTGCTGGGGCCGCGCGTCGCCATGGCCTGGATGCTGGTGCAGCAGGAAAATGAGGTTCAGCAGGAGATCCTTCAGGTTTATCAGCACCATTTCCCCAGCATGCGCCAGCAGACCAACCTCAAATATCACTTTGGTCAAAACATGAAGAAGCAGACCAAAGGGGTCTTTTTGCAGCTTGAAGAGCTGGAGAAAGCCAGGCAGAGCGTGCCGGCAATGGAAATCGAACTGCTGGAATACGACGCCCAGCAGAACACGCTGACGCTGAGCGTCAGTTCGCAAAACCAATCCGCGTTGCAGACGTTTGTAAACCAGGCCGGTGAATATTTTGATTTCACCTTACAGCCGGTTTCGACCTCTGCACCTTATACCGCCATGATCGCAGGGAAATATAAATGAAAGAGCGAATCACGCAGCTTAAGTCTCGTTATCAGAATTACAGCGCCAGGGAAAAAGTTATTCTGAAAATATGTGCCGCCGCACTATTGGGGGCGGTCGTTTATTACGCGGGCATGATCCCGCTGGATAATATTATTCAAAATAGTAAAGCCACGCTGACCAGACAAAAAGAGACGCTAAACTGGATGCGCAGCGAAATAGATAAAAATCACCTCCAGGTTCAGATTGTCAAAACGGATAATCCACGCACGGTGGTAGAGAACAGCGCGCAGGAAATTCATCTACCCCTGACGGATGTTCGTCAGGATGGGCAAACCTTATCGTTCGTGGTCAACCGCGTTAACGTCTATGAATTAAAGAACTGGCTGCGCGAAATCAACCAGACTTCCGGCGTTCGGCTGCAGAAAATGAACCTCACGCCGGTCGATCACCTCAGTGATGTGAAAGCGGAAGTCCAGCTCACCTGGAGCAAAACGGCATGAGTGCCTTCGCGCTGATGCGGGACGTTTACCCGATAGGGTTCCCGGTAATGAGTGCGATCTTCGGCGGTATTGTCGGGAGCTTTCTTGGGGTGGTCGCCGAACGCGTGCCGGGAATGGTGATGGAGGAGGAAGGGAGCGGTAATCTGCTTTTCCCGGCCTCACACTGCCCGGTGTGCCAGCACACGCTGTCCGCCTGGGAGAATATTCCACTGGTCAGCTGGCTTTTATTGCGTGGCCGTTGCCGCCAGTGCAGAACGGCAATCCCCTTGCGGATATTTTTAATCGAACTTTTTTCCGCACTGTTTTGCGGCATCACCGCCTGGTGGATGCCGGACATTCAGTCCCTCTTTGCCGTGTGGCTGCTGGCCGCCTTTTTGCTGCCCCTGGCGATGATCGACTGGCGGCACCAGCTCCTGCCGGACTGCCTGACTCAGCCGCTGTTATGGGCGGGATTACTGCTGCATGCGGTTGACCACCAGCTGCCGCTGAGCGATGCACTGTTCGGTGCGGTAGCGGGCTATCTCTCGCTCTGGCTGCTCTACTGGGCCTTTCGCCTGCTGACCGGGCGGGAAGGGTTGGGATATGGCGATTTTAAGCTTCTGGCAGCCTTAGGCGCCTGGTGCGGCTGGCAGGCGCTGCCTTCAATTGAGCTCGCCGCAGCGTTGAGCGGTATCGCAGGCTATTTCGCGTTAAATAATTTAAATAAAAATAACCTCACTATTTCTTTCGGTCCCTATCTCTCATTTGCTGGAATAGTGGTGTTTATTGCGCAGCAGTTTGCTTTCATCTTTTAAATATTCAGGTCAAGTTTTTTTATAAATTTTTTCGACGGTGGAAGAGAAGGATGTCTCTTTGCGCTCAGTGTATCGTAAGGGATATAAGCTACACGGAATTTAGGCTTGTATCTTTTTATGGAGGAATACAACGCAGCAAAACGTTTTTTGTCACGGTTTTCAGGTTGGTTAAATACGCATTACGCAAATAGACTCCATGCTCTCAAGGAAGACATGGATTATTACGTTACGAATAAATTTATCAGGAAATAAAAATGAAATTTATGAAGCCTAAATATCTGGCGCTCTTTATTGCGGCGGCAACCAGCTCCGCATTTGCAGCGGCACCAGGCGCACCGACGATCGGCTATGGCAATGACAAATTTGCCCTGGTTGAAGTGGATCAGGCGGCTCAGGATTATAACAATCTGGTCAAAGTGCATAACGATGGCGTGGATGTCAAAGTGGAGTGGAATGTCTGGAGCGGTGATGCGCCGACTTCAGCTAAAGTTCTGCTGGACGGACAGACCGTATGGACCGGTGCAGGCGGCGCGACAGGCTCTGCAACGTTCAAGGTGAAAAAAGGCGGGCGTTATCAGGAACAGATTGAAGTCTGTAACACCAGCGGCTGTGCGAAAAGCGCCAGCAAGCTGATTATCGTTGCTGATACCGACGGTAGCCATCTGCTGCCGCTGAATGCAGCACTGCAGGAGAACAACAAATCCTTCGCCAAACACACCGATAAAGTGGTTGCGGCCTACTTCCCGGAATGGGGTGTTTACGATCGCGCCTTCCCGGTAGATAAAATTCCTGCTGCTAACCTCAACCACATTCTGTACGGCTTCATTCCAATCTGCGGCGGTGACGGCATCAACGACGGCCTGAAAACCATTGAAGGCGGCAACAGCTTCCGTGTGCTTCAGAACGACTGTAAGGGCCGTCCTGACTATACCGTGGCAATCCACGATCCATGGGCTGCAATTCAAAAACCACAGGCTGGCGTCTCCAACTGGGATGACCCGTACAAAGGTAACTTTGGCCAGCTGATGGCGCTGAAAAAAGCGCATCCGGACCTGAAAGTGCTGCCATCCATCGGTGGCTGGACGCTCTCCGATCCTTTCTTCCACATGGGCGACCCGGCAATCCGTGCCCGCTTCGTCTCCTCTGTTAAAGAGTTCCTGCAGACCTGGAAATTCTTTGACGGTGTGGATATTGACTGGGAATTCCCTGGCGGCGGCGGTGTGAGCGAAACGCTGGGCAACCCGCAGCAGGATAAAGCGACTTATACCGTGCTGATGCATGACCTGCGCACCATGCTGAACGAGCTGTCTGCTCAGACTGGCCGTACCTATGAACTGACCAGCGCCATCGGTGCAGGCCGCGATAAGATTGAAGACGTGGATTACACTGCGGCTCAGCAGTACCTCGACCACATCTTCCTGATGAGCTACGACTTCTACGGCGGCTGGAGCAACACCGTTCTGGGCCACCAGGCTGCACTGCGTGCGCCAGCATGGCGTCCTGACACCGATTACACCACTGAAAACGGCGTAAATGCGCTGCTTTCCCAGGGTGTACAGCCAGGCAAGATCGTGGTGGGTGCGGGCATGTATGGCCGCGGCTGGACCGGCGTGCATGGCTACACCGGTAACAATCCATTCACTGGTACCGCAACCGGTATGGTGAAAGGCACCTGGGAACCAGGCGTGGTTGACTATCGTCAGATCGTCAACGAATACAAAGGCAAACCAGGCTGGGAATACGGCTACGATGCTGACGCGGAAGCGCCTTACATCTTTAACAAAACCACCGGCGACCTGATCACGTATGAAGATGCGCGCTCAACGACGGCGAAAGGTAAGTATGTTCTGGCGAATAAACTGGGCGGTCTGTTCGCATGGTCTATCGACTCTGATACCGGCGACATTCTGAACGCGATGAACGAAAGCCTGCTGGGCGGTGATTCTACTCCGGTTAACCCGGTCGTCACTAACCACGCGCCAATCGCGTCATCAGCGGATCAGAACGTATCTGGCCCGGCAACCGTCACGCTTGATGGTTCTGCTTCCAGCGATCCGGACGGCGATGCGATCACCTACAAATGGACCCAGGTTTCTGGCCCATCTGTAACCATCGCTAACAGCACCAAAGCGAAAGCAACCTTCAACGTTGCGGCAGCGACCACCGACCAGACCATGACGTTCCGCCTGACGGTGACTGACGCGAAAGGCCTGAGCAACGCGATTGACGTGCAGGTTGTGAACAAAGCGCCAAAAGCGAACCTGGCACCCGTGGTGAATGCAATGGAAGCGGTAACGCTGCAGGCGGGTGAAACCTACGCTCTGCATGCTCAGGCTGCGGATCCAGACGGCGACGCGCTGACCTACGCCTGGAGCGTTCCAGCGGATATGCACGCGACCGGTACCGACACGGCGAACGTGAGCATCACCGCGCCGGAAGTGAGCTCTGCCTCTTCCTACACCCTGAGCGTTGTGGTGAGCGACGGTAAAACCAGCGTGCAGTCTAACGTCCAGGTGACCGTGAATCCGAAACCGGCTGACGTCACGCCGCCTGCTGATGATGTGACGCCTCCAGCGGACGACGTTACCCCTCCGGCTGATGACGTGACTCCGCCATCTGATGAAGACTCTGCAACTGGAAGCTGCGACAATCCTGTCGATGCTAACGCCAGCAAATATGCCGCGTGGGATGCCAGCAAAATCTACAACAATGGCGACACCGTAAGTGCCGATCATCTGGTGTGGAAAGCGAAGTACTGGACACAGGGCAACAAGCCTGGCTTCGGTGTAGATGCCTGGGAACTGGTGAGCAACGTGAAGATGAACTGGCGTTCTGACCTGGTTTACAACGGCGGCGAAACCACCACCTACCAGGGCAACGTTTACCGTGCCAAATGGTGGACCAGTGGTGACAACCCGGCTAACAGCGATGTATGGGTGAAAGAAGGTCCATCAACAGACTGCAAATAATCTAACCCGATAAACGCTCACCGCTCTCTGATGAGGGGGTGAGCGATTCAAAATTCATTTTACAGGATGTGGGCAAGGAGAAATAACCGAAACTGTCAGCAGGTAAAAATGAAAAAATTAATATTGTTGTTACTGATAATAAGCCAAAGCGCACTGGCAAACTGTTGGGATAAAGCGGCGCATTATTATCATGTCGATCCCTATTTATTGTATGCCATTGCTAACGTTGAATCCGGAATGAACCCGTATGCGGTTGGGCAAAACCACGACGGCACCCGCGATGTTGGGCTGATGCAGATAAACAGCTCGCATTTTACGGAGCTGGAGAGCAGGGGGATTGATGAATACCGACTGATGACCGAGCCCTGTACCTCAATCATGGTGGGGGCGTCCATCCTCTCCGGAATGATTAAAGTCTATGGCTATAACTGGGAGGCGGTAGGCGCCTATAACGCCGGGTTAAAAAAAGAGAATTATCCGCAGCGAATGGTGTATGCCCATAAGGTCTGGAAAAAATATCAGCAGTTGAAATTAGCGGCACGTTATTAGTTTTTTATTTTTGAAGAATTCCTGAGGGTGTTCTTCGAAAAGTGAAAACAGCTGTCTGTGGTTTATTTATTAACGGATTAATACATAAGCCGGGATTTAACTTTAACTTCAATTAACAGGAATACTGAAATGAACAAAAGGACGTTACTGAGTGTACTCGTTGCCGGCGCATGCGTAGCACCGTTTATGGCGCAGGCTGCTTCGTTGCAAGCGACCACCAGTGAACCATACACCATGAAAGCCAGCGATCTGGCGAAGAAGGAAAAAGAGCTGACCAGCTTCCCGCTGATGGCCTCCGTAAAAGAGACCATCCAGACGCTGGACAATGCTCAGGTAGAAATGATTGAGCCAGGCCGTGCGGCGAACCCGGACAACGTGAAGCGCGTTGAAGGGATCGTGAAGACCAGCGACTGGGAATACCTGTTCCCGATGCGCGCGCAGGCCTATACCTACAGCAACTTCCTGAAAGCGGTGGGTAAATTCCCGGCGCTGTGTAAGACCTACAACGACGGTCGCGACAGCGACGCCATCTGCCGTAAAGAGCTGGCAACCATGTTTGCCCACTTTGCCCAGGAAACCGGCGGCCACGAAAGCTGGCGTCCGGAAGCTGAATGGCGTCAGGCGCTGGTTCACGTGCGTGAAATGGGCTGGACCGAAGGTCAGAAGGGCGGCTACAACGGCGAATGTAACCCGGACGTCTGGCAGGGGCAGACCTGGCCGTGCGGTAAAGATAAAGACGGTGACTTCCTGAGCTACTTCGGTCGCGGTGCGAAGCAGTTGTCCTACAACTACAACTACGGTCCGTTCTCTGAAGCGATGTACGGCGATGTGCGTACCCTGCTCGACAAACCTGAGCTGGTGGCGGACACCTGGCTGAACCTGGCGAGTGCGATCTTCTTCTTCGCCTACCCGCAGCCGCCAAAACCAAGCATGCTGCAGGTTATCGACGGCACGTGGCAGCCGAACGATCACGATAAGGCCAACGGTCTGGTACCGGGCTTTGGCGTGACCACCCAAATCATCAACGGCGGCGTTGAGTGCGGCGGCCCGACTGAAATTGCCCAGTCGCAAAACCGTATCAAGTACTACAAAGAGTTCGCGAACTATCTGAAAGTGCCTGTTCCGGCAAATGAAGTGCTGGGCTGCGCCAACATGAAGCAGTTCGACGAAGGCGGTGCCGGTGCCTTGAAGATTTACTGGGAACAGGACTGGGGATGGAGCGCTGATACGCCAGACGGTAAGACCTACTCTTGCCAACTGGTGGGCTACCAGACGCCGTTCAGCGCCTTTAAAGACGGTGACTATAGCAAGTGCGTGCAGAAATTCTTCAAAGTTAACATCGTGAACGACGACGGCTCTGCCACCACACCGGATGAAACGCCGGTAACGCCAACGCCGACACCAGAGCCAACACCAGCGCCAACGCCGGATGAAACCCCGGCTGAGCCAGCGGCGGTGAACCACGCCCCGGTCGCGCATATTGCGGGTCCAATCGGTGCGGTTGACGCCGGTGCGCAGGTTTCTCTGAGCGCGGAAGGGTCTACCGATGCTGATGGCAACAAGCTGACCTACACCTGGCGTTCACAGGATGGTCAGACCGTCACCGGTCAGGATAAAGCGGTTGTGACCTTCAAGGCGCCAGAAGCGGCGACGGCTCAGCAGATTGAAGTGAGTCTGACCGTTAGCGATGGTGAACTGAGCAGCACCACCTCTTACCTGCTGAACGTGAAGGCGAAAGCGGCACCGTCTCAGGACGAAGGCACTTCCGGCTCTTACGCCGCGTGGAGCGCGAACAGCAAGTACAACGCAGGTGATATCGTGAATAACCACGGTAAACTGTTCCAGTGCAAGCCGTTCCCGTACAGCGGCTGGTGTAACAGTGCCCCGGCATACTATGAACCGGGTGCAGGCCTGGCATGGTCTGACGCCTGGACGGCATTATAAACAGCAAACGGCAACCGAAAGGTTGCCGTTTTAGTGTTTGCTCTTTCCCCTCACCCTAACCCTCTCCCCAAAGGGGCGAGGGGATAGTACGGTGCAGTTGTAGGCCCGGTAAGGCGAAGCCGCCACCGGGCAAAAAGGCTAGCGATGAAGCTTCCCGTGATCCCGTAACCACGCCGCCGTGCGCTCAATCCCTTCATCCAGCGTTACAACCGGTTTATATCCCAGCTCGTTCTCCGCACGCGAAATATCCAGCGTGAAATCAAAGTTAAGCTTCGATACACCGTAATGCGTCAGCGCAGGCTCTTTGGCCGATTTACTACCAAAACGCTCCATGCTGCGGGCAATCATATCCAGCATCGGGTAGGGCACGGAACGGATACGGCAATCGATCTGCAGCTCGTCGATCAGCCGCTGCACAATGCTGCGCAGCGTGCAGGGTTCGCCGTTGGTGATGTTGTAGGCGCGACCGGAAATGAGCTTGTCGCAGTCCGGCTGGCTCGCCAGCCACATGGCGTGGACGGCGTTTTCGTAATAGGTCATATCCACCAGCGCATCGCCGCCGCGCGGCAGCAGCACGCTGCCGTAGTGGTGCATCATCTGCGCCAGGCGCGGAATAAACACTTTGTCGTGCGGCCCGAACAGGCTCTGGGGGCGCAGCACGGTAAAGCGGGTATGCGGGTTCGACTGCGCCAGAAGGTCAATCACCTCTTCGCTGGCCGCCTTGCTGCGGGCAAACTCACAGGCAAAACGAGCCGGGCGGAAATCTTCCTGCACGTCACGATGGTGGTGATAGTCGAAATAGAGTGACGGTGACGAGATATGAATAAAGTTACGCACGCCCCAGGCGACGGCCCATTCGCCCAGACGGCGGGTGGCCCGCACGTTGGCGAGATCGAAGGCTTCCTGGGTACCCCACGGGGAGGTAAAACTGGAGCAGTGCCACAGCGTGTCGATACCGGCGAGCATCACTTTCGCCTGAGAGGAGACCAGCTCCGTCAGGTCAGCATGGACGAACTCTGCGCCCATTTTTTGCAGCAGTTTTCCCATCGCTTCATTGCGACCGGTAGCCCTGACGCTTATGCCCTTGTTGCGCAGAAATTCGACCGCATTTCGGCCTAAGCCGCTGGTCGCCCCGGTAACCAGTACCTTCATATCTATCCACTGTGTTGAAAAGAATTTCGTGCGCATTCTTTCGTGAATTACGACGCTATGCAATGGGAAAGGTGAAAGAAAAAGGGTTTTATTAACGAATTTTCATCTTTTGTTCTGCCCGTTGCGCAATGCGTTTCGCCATCCCCCGGAAGATAAACAGGTGGGCGGGGATCATCAGCAGCCAGTAGAACAGACCCGGCATTCCGTGCGGATGCCACCAGGCGCGGACGTCCAGTTCACGATGATCGCCTTTGTCTTTCAGGGTAAAGCAGAGTCGCCCCAGCCCCGGGGCCTTCATACCGAACAGCATCGCCAGCTGTTTTTCCGGCTCGACGATGATCACCTTCCAGCTGTCGACCGCATCGCCCACCTCAAGATACGGGCGTGCCGGGCGGCCTTTTGCCAGCCTGTGCCCCACCAGCAGATCCATTGCCCCGCGCGTTTGCCAGAGGATATTGCCGAAGAAATAACCGTCTTTGCCGCCAATCTGGTTCACGACCTCCCACAGATCTGCAAGGCTGGCGGAAGTCTTCACCGTGCAGCCCGCCTGTTTCGGGTAATAGCCGTACTCCGGCCGCCAGCGGGCAAACGCCTGGGCGTCGTAGCCCCAGTCGCTGGAGTTCACCAGCTGCTCTTCCTCTTTCAGCGTATTGCGCACGGCATCATCAAACCGGATCAGATCCTGGGGAATGAGTGCCCGCAGCTCGCGATCGTCCGCCAGCAGATCGTGCTTCAGCCCCTGGATCAGCGCTTTGGCGGTCGTCGGCGGTACCGAGGTGATCACATTCAAAAACCACACCGAAATCCAGCGGGTTGGAAAGGGGATGGGGATAAGCCAGCGGCGGCGGCCGCTGACGCGCATAAAATGTTCGAACTGCTCCTGATAGCTCAGGACTTCGGGGCCCGCAGCTTCCAGCACGCGGTGTTGCTCCGCCGGATGTTCCAGCAGCGCCACCAGATAATGCAGTAAATTCTCCAGCGCAATCGGCGTGGTGCGCGAACGAACCCAGCGCGGCGGCGTGAGTACCGGCAGGTTGTAGACCATATCGCGCATCACTTCGAAGGCGGCGGAACCCGCGCCGACGATAATGCCGGCGCGCAGTTCGGTAACAGGGATAGCGGCGTCGCGCAGGGTGTCCCCCGTCAGCTGGCGGGCGCGCAGGTGATCGGACTGCTCATGCTCGGGCGCCTGGAGCGAGCTTAAAAAAATCACCTGCTTCACCGGCGTTTGCAGCAGAACATCGCGGACGTTCATCGCCACCTGACGCTCGTGGGCGATAAAATCTCCGCCTTCACCCATGCTGTGCACAAGGTAGTAAAGCGTGTCGACCCCTTCGAGCAGCGCGGGAAGCTCCTTCGGCCAGTTGAGGTCAACGCTGTGGCAGGTGACGCCTGGCAAACTGAGTTTTTGCAGCCGTTCGGTGTTACGTGCCGCAGCCAGCACCCGGTGTCCCTGCTGGCTTAACGCCGCGGTAAGATGCTGACCGATATACCCGCTGGCGCCGAGCACCAGAATGCGTTGCGGCACGTGATGCTCCTTATCGCTGTAAAAACGCCTGCCAATGTTTCACCACGTCCGCCAGCTGTTCGCGACTCACGTCAAGGTGCATGACCAGGCGCACGACAGGTGAGGCGTTGATCAGCACGCCACGTGATTTCATAAATTCACCCAGCGCGGCGGCGTGGTCATCGCCCACGCGAACAAACAGCATGTTAGTGTCGTGACGCATCACGTCGGCGCCAATTTCGCGCAGCTGCGTAGCCATCCACGCGGCGTTGTCGTGGTCGTCCTTCAGGCGCGCCACGTTGTTTTTCAGGGCATACAGCCCGGCCGCCGCCAGAATACCCGCCTGGCGCATGCCGCCGCCGGTCATCTTACGCCAGCGGTTGGCGCGCTTGATGTAGTCTGCGTTACCGACCAGCAGAGAGCCCACCGGCGTGCCCAGACCTTTAGAGAGGCAAATGGTGAACGAGTCGCAGTATTGCGTAATCTCTTTCAGCTCGCAGCCGTACGCCACCACGGCGTTGAAGATGCGCGCACCGTCCACGTGCAGGCCGAGCCCGCGCTCGCGAGTGAATTCCCACGCTGCTTTCAGGTACTCGCGCGGCAGCACTTTGCCGTTGTGGGTGTTTTCGAGGCTGAGCAGCCTGGTGCGGGCGAAGTGAATATCGTCGGCCTTGATTTTTGCCGCGACCTTATCGAGCGGCAGGGAGCCGTCCGGCGCGGCGTCAATCGGCTGCGGCTGAATGCTGCCGAGCACCGCGGCACCGCCTGCTTCATACAGATAGTTATGCGCGCCCTGGCCGACAATGTACTCTTCCCCGCGCTCGCAGTGGCTGAGCAGCGCCACCAGGTTAGCCTGCGTACCGGTTGGCAGGAACAGGGCAGCCTCCTTGCCGCTCAGTTCAGCCGCGTAGCGCTGCAGTTCGTTGACCGTCGGGTCATCGCCGTAGACGTCGTCCCCGACCGGGGCGGCCATCATCTCTTCGAGCATGGCGCGGCTCGGGCGGGTTACGGTATCACTGCGTAAATCGATCATGGCATGTCCTTATTATTAAAAAGGCGATGCCAGATGTTTTACCTGAGCCAGTTGGTTTTTGCCAGTTCGATCACCTCATCGCCGCGCCCGCTGATGATGGCGCGCAGCATATACAGGCTAAAGCCTTTGGCCTGTTCCAGCTTGATCTGCGGCGGGATCGCCAGTTCCTCTTTGGCGACGACCACGTCCACCAGCACCGGTCCGTCAATGGAGAAGGCGCGCTGCAGGGCTTCATCCACCTCTGAGGCTTTCTCCACGCGAATACCGGTGATGCCGCAGGCCTCGGCAATGCGCGCGAAGTTGGTGTCGTGCAACTCGGTGCCGTCCGTCAGGTAACCACCGGCCTTCATCTCCATTGCCACGAAGCCCAGCACGCTGTTGTTAAAGACCACGATTTTCAGCGGGAGCTTCATCTGCACCACCGAGAGGAAATCCCCCATCAGCATGCTGAACCCGCCGTCGCCGCACATCGCCACCACCTGACGCTCCGGCGCCGTCGCTTTTGCGCCCAGCGCCTGCGGCATGGCGTTGGCCATCGAGCCGTGGTTGAACGAGCCAAGCAGGCGGCGTTTGCCGTTCATCTTCAGGTAGCGGGCTGCCCAGACGGTTGGCGTGCCCACGTCGCAGGTGAAGATGGCATCGTCGTCGGCGAAATGGCTGATCTGCTGCGCCAGATACTGCGGGTGAATGGCTTTGTCGCTCGGTTTGGCGAGGTCGTCCAGCCCCTTGCGGGCATCGCGATAGTCGCTCAACGCCTTATCGAGGAACTTGCGATCCGTTTTTTCTTCCAGCAGCGGCAGCAGGGCGGCAAGGGTCGATTTAATGTCGCCCACCAGCGCCATATCGACCTTGCTGTGCGCGCCGATGCTGGCCGGGTTGATATCAATCTGAATGATTTTGGCATCCGCTGGATAGAACGGACGATACGGGAACTGGGTGCCGAGCAGGATCAGCGTGTCGGCGTTCATCATGGTGTGGAAGCCGGAAGAAAAACCGATCAGCCCGGTCATCCCCACGTCGTAAGGGTTGTCGTACTCGACGTGCTCTTTGCCGCGCAGGGCGTGGACAATCGGCGATTTCAGCTTCCCGGCAAATTCAAGCAGCTCCTTGTGGGCGCCCGCGCAGCCGCTGCCGCACATCAGGGCGATGTTGCTGGAGTAACGCAGCAGCTGCGCCAGCTTTTTCAGCTCCTCTTCAGCAGGCGTCACCACGGGCTGCGGAGCGTGATACCAGTGGGTGCTGGCCCCTTCCGGCGCGGCCTTGAGGGCCACATCGCCCGGGATGACGACCACCGAAACGCCGCGGTTTAGCACGGCCTTGCGCATGGCGATCGCCAGCACCTGCGGGATCTGCTCCGGGGATGAAACCAGCTCGCAATAGTGGCTGCATTCACGGAACAGCTCCTGCGGATGCGTCTCCTGAAAATAGCCGCTGCCGATTTCGGAAGAGGGGATATGGGCGGCAATGGCCAGCACCGGCACGTGGTTACGGTGGCAGTCGAACAGCCCGTTGATCAGATGCAGGTTGCCGGGACCGCACGAGCCCGCACACACGGCCAGTTCCCCCGTGAGCTGTGCTTCCGCGCCTGCGGCGAAGGCGGCAACCTCTTCATGGCGGGTAGGCATCCATTCGATGGTCTTCATCTTGTTGAGGCTGTCGCTGAGTCCGTTCAGGGAATCGCCGGTTACGCCCCAGATACGTTTCACGCCAGCCTGTTCGAGCGTTTTCGCAATATATGCAGCCACGGTTTGTTTCATGGTTGTCCGTCTCCTTTTTGTGATATCGCTTACAAGCTTAGAAGAAAGTCTCCGTCTTGCCCGTTATCTCCCCCTAATTAAAAGGTGCTTTTCACGCGCAATTATTCGGCATAATCTGGCAATACCTCGGTGAAAACAGGAATAACTTCAAATGGTTAAATCATTGTTAATTGCTGTAAATGAAAAGCTATCGAGCGACGATCTTGGCAAACTCTTGTTACGACTTGCCGTCGGCGGGCTGATGCTTTTTCACGGTTTGCACAAGCTTTTTGGCGGCGTGGGCTTTATCAGCGGCATGCTGGTGGAGAAAGGGTTGCCGGGGTTTATCGCCTACGGCGTATTGGTTGGCGAAGTGGTGGCACCGATCCTGATTATTGTTGGGCTCTTTACGCGCCCGGCCGCCCTGGTGCTGGCGTTTACGATGATCGTGGCGTGGCTGATGGTGGGAGTGGGGGAAACGCTCGCCCTCGATAAGGTAGGCGCATGGGCGATTGAAAGCCTGGTGTACTTCTTTATCGGTTCGCTGGCTATCGCGTTTTTAGGCGCAGGGCGGTTTGCGGTAGGGAAAGGTCCTGCGTGGCGGTGAAAGTTGGATGCTGGAATGAAAGAAGGGGTCTACGGACCCTTTTTTTATTGGTGATTTTTAAGTGGTTGATTTTATTGTGCTGAATTGTATATCATGAAAAAAGGGTTTAAGGGGGATTTTTTAGGGGAATTCTTTATTTGACAAAGTGATAGGTGTAGATTGTTCCAGTTCACTGCCGTGCAGGCAGTTTAGAAAGATTGACTCCAGCCCATACGAAAGACTTCGCAGTTCACTGCCGTACAGGCAGCTTAGAAATTCCTCCCTTCGCCGTTGCTCCTTTTGCCCTTGTTCACTGCCGTACAGGCAGCTTAGAAGGCACTTCAGCCGGGTAAGCGTCAGCGCCACCCGACAAAAGCCCGGTGGCGCTGACGCTTACCGGGCCTACAAGCCGATATTTCCGAATAAGCCTGAATTAGCACCGTCTTCATCGGGTGCGGAGAAACGAAACGTCGCCCGACAAAAAGCCCGGTGGCGCTAGCGCTTACCGGGCCTACGAAGAGCCGCACGTACAACGTAGGCCGGGTAAACGCAGTGCCACCCGGCAAAAATGGTGGCACCGCGTCAGATTACGCCAGCACCAGATCGCCCTGCGGGTGGCACGAACATGCCAGCACGTAACCCTCGGCAATTTCCGCGTCGGACAGCGTCATCGTGCTGGTGACGGTATACTCCCCGGAAACCACCTTCGTCTTACAGCAGCCGCACACGCCCGCGCGGCAGGCAGCGACTACCGGCACCTTGTTGCTTTCCAGCGCCTCCAGCAGCGTGGTCCCCACGCGGCCAAAGAAGGTCTGCGCTGGCTGCAGCCTGGTGAACTTAACGCCGCTGGTTGCCGCTTCCGCCACCGGCGTGAAGAACTGCTCTTTGAAGAAGCGGGTCACGCCAAGCGCCTTCACTTCTTTCTCGACGATATCCATGTAAGGCGCCGGGCCGCAGGTCATCACGGTGCGGTTTGCGATATCCGGCACGCTTTGCAGCAGCTCGCGGCTCAGGCGACCGGGCACAAAGCCGTGGGTCGCGTTGTGCTCCGCCACCAGCGTCACCGGATAATCACGCCACTCATCGGCAAAAATCACATCCTCGGGTGAACGTACGCTGAAAATCACCTGCACGTCCGCCTGCGGGCGGTTCTTCGCCAGCCAGCGGCGCATCGACATGATCGGCGTCACGCCACAGCCCGCCGCCAGCAGCAGGAATTTATCGTCTGCCTTGTCGTCACAGGTGAATTCCCCCTGCGCGTCGGACAGCCAGATATAATCCCCGCGCTTCACGTCCCGCGTCAGCCACTGTGAGCCCGCGCCGTCATCAATGCGGCGGACGGTGAGCGTAATGTACTCGCTCACGCCCGGCGTTGAGGAGATCGTGTAGGCGCGCAGGGTGTCTGCCGAGTTGCGAACGCTAACCAGCGCATACTGACCTGCACGGTACGGATAGTAGTCATGGCACAGCAGCGACAGCGTCCACACATCCGGCGTCTCCTGATGGATGTGATGAACCTGCATCCGCCACGGACATTGTGAGGTTGGCATGGTCATGAATACCTCCTTACGCGCTCAGCAGCTGCTTCATATCATCTTCAACGTTGGTCACGGAACGCAGACCGAATTTCTCGTTCAGCACCGCCAGCAGGTCCGGCGTCAGGAAGCCTGGCGCGGTCGGGCCGGTCACGATGTTGGTCACGCCCAATGAGAGCAGGGTCAGCAGGATGACGATCGCTTTCTGCTCAAACCACGACAGCACCAGAGACAGCGGCAGGTCGTTCACGCCGCAGCCCAGTTTCTCCGCCAGCGTGACCGCCAGAATGATGGCTGAGTAAGCATCGTTACACTGGCCCGCATCGATCAGGCGCGGCAGACCTTCGATGTCGCCGAAGTCCAGCTTGTTGAAACGGTATTTGCCGCACGCCAGGGTCAGGATCAGGCAGTCTTCCGGCACGCTGGTGGCGAAATCGGTGAAGTAGTTACGCTCGCCGCGCGCGCCGTCGCAGCCGCCGACGAGGAAGATGTGGCGCAGTTTTTCACGGCTGACGAGATCGATCAGCGAATCAGCGGCGCCGAGCAGGGTTTCACGACCAAAGCCGACGGTGATCAGGTGCGGGATTTCGCTGTACGGGAAGCCCGCCATCTGCTGCGCCTGGGCGATAACCGGACCGAAATCGTCGCCTTCAAGGTGGCTCACGCCCGGCCAGCCGACGATGCTGCGGGTCCAGATGCGGTCATCATACGCGCCCACGGTAGGGTCGATGATGCAGTTAGAGGTCATCACGATAGGGCCAGGGAAGCGGGCGAACTCCACCTGCTGGTTCTGCCAGCCGCTGCCGTAGTTACCGATCAGATGCTTAAATTTACGCAGCTCCGGGTAGCCGTGCGCCGGGAGCATTTCACCGTGGGTATAGACGTTAACGCCGGTACCTTCGGTTTGCTTCAGCAGGTTGTAGAGATCTTTCAGGTCGTGACCGGAAATCAGGATGCACTTGCCTTCGGTCGCCTTGACGTTGACCTGAGTCGGCGTCGGGTGGCCGTAGGTGCTGGTTTCACCGGCATCCAGAATGCTCATCACGCGGAAGTTCATCTGGCCGATTTCCATTGAGCACTCCAGCAGCGCGTTCATATCGGCAGGCCAGGTGCCCAGCCACGCCATGATTTTGTGGTACTGGGCGTAAATCTCGTTGTCTGACTTCCCGAGCACGTGCGCGTGTTCCATATACGCCGCAGCGCCTTTCAGGCCGTACAGGCACAGCAGGCGCAGGCCGAGAATGTTCTCGCCAATCGCCGCTTTGTCTTTATTCGGGGCGAATTCTGCCGCCTGACGCTGCAGGTCGCCGAGATCGTCGCTGACCAGCTGAAGTTCAGACATCGGGTTTTCCACCCGGGCGCTGGCGTCTGCCTTCAGGCACTGTGCTTTGAGCGCTTCACGCAGGGCAATCGCTTCGCGGGCATAGCCGACAATGCGCGGGGAATCGAAGTTAACGTTGGTTAGCGTGGAGAAAAACGCGCGCGGGGCGAAGCTGTCGACGTAGTGGTCAACAATGCCGTATTCGCGGGCTTTGAACGCCCATGCGGAAAGGCCTTGCAGGGCGGCAATCAGCAGGTCCTGCAGGTCAGATGTTTCTGCGGTTTTGCCGCACATACCCTGTGCGTAAGAGCAGCCATTGCCTGCCGGGGTACGGATGGTTTGTTCACATTGCACACAAAACATAATCACACCTGTTAAAGTTATATTTGATATACATGTTTAAGGTTATGCCTGTGCCAGAACGGAGAAAAGGGCTTTCTGCTACAAAATAGAGGGAGATTGATTTAGCGCAATTTTGGCGGCAGGAAACCTACCGCCAAAGAAGTATCAGGCAGAGAAGAAGGCCATCATGATCGGAACCAGCAGACTTAAAATAAAGCCGTGCACGATAGCTGCGGGCACCATCTCCAGCCCCCCGGAGCGCTGGAGTACCGGCAGGGTAAAGTCCATCGACGTCGCGCCACACAGGCCCAGCGCGGTAGAACGACTGCGGCGAACCAGACCTGGGATCAGCATGATGGCAATCAGCTCGCGCGCCAGATCGTTAAAGAAGGCGGCGCTGCCGATCACCGGACCGAAAGATTCGGTTAGCAGAATACCGGAGAGGGAGTACCAGCCAAAACCTGACGCCATCGCCAGGCCGGTTTTTAGCGGAAGATCGAGAATAAAGGCATTAATGACGCCTGCCACCATTGAACTGGCGACAACAATCACCGCAACCATCATTCCCCGACGGTTGAGGACAATTTGTTTCAGCGTCATGCCATTATTTCGCAGCTGAATACCAATCAGGAACAGCAGGAAGATCAGCGTATATTCACTGGCCTCTGTCGCATGCTGTAAAAATGCCCAACCGGTCAGCCCAAGAAGAAAACCGAGCACCACGACGCCGCATAATTTTAATGATTCAAGCGCCATTGCAATTCGTGAAGGGAGTTTTTCCTGATGGTGGTGATTTTTCCATGGAATAGCGCGTTCCAGCCACAGCAGTGCGGCAATATTGCACAGCAAAATAACCACCACGGTGACGACAGAATAATGGAGGATGGAGAGTAAATTCGCCGACAGGTTATCCAGGAAGGCGAGGCTTATCCCCATAAAGAAAAGAATGACGTAAACAATCCAGCTGAGAAAACGGTTGATAAGCCGTAATGCGGATTCCTGATGCAGCGGGATAAGGTAGCCCGCAATCAGGGGCAGCAGAATAATGAGGAGTCCTGAAAACATGAACAGCCGGTCCTTTTTGAGTATCTGTTAAGCGCCAGTGACACTACCCAATAAAGGCTATTCAGTAAAGCGGCAATAAAAAAGCCGGGTGGCGGCTACGTCTTACCCGGCTTGTATATTTGGGGTGGTGTGGCCTGATGCCCTCACCCCGGCCCTCTCCCACAGGGAGAGGGGGGAAAACCATTAATCGCGTTTTTCCAGCAGGGTGCGGTACAGCACGCCGCCCAGGATACCGCCGATAATTGGCATCACCCAGAACAGCCACAGCTGTTCAAGCGCCCAGTCGCCCTGGAAGATGGCGACGGCGGTGCTGCGTGCCGGGTTAACCGAGGTGTTGGTGACCGGAATTGAAATCAGGTGGATCAGCGTCAGTGCCAGACCAATGGCAATCGGGGCAAAACCGGCCGGCGCGTGTTTGTCCGTTGCGCCGTGGATCACCAGCAGGAAGCCCGCGGTCAGCACGATTTCAATCACGATGGCAGACAGCATGGAGTAGCCGCCCGGAGAATGCTCGCCGAAGCCGTTAGAGGCAAAGCCGCTTGCCGCCGCGTCGAACCCGGCTTTACCGCTGGCAATGACGTACAGAACGCCCGCCGCAATAATACCGCCAACTACCTGCGCCACAATGTAGCCAATCACGTCTTTAGCCGGGAAACGACCGCCCGCCCATAAACCTAATGTCACTGCCGGGTTAAAATGACCGCCGGAAATATGTCCCACGGCAAACGCCATGGTTAATACGGTTAAACCAAACGCCAGCGCGACGCCGACAAAACCAATGCCTAATTCCGGGAATGCTGCTGCCAGAACGGCGCTACCGCAGCCACCAAATACCAGCCAGAATGTACCAAAGCATTCTGCCGCTAATTTTCTAAACATAACCACCTCAAATAATTATCCGCACGCTTTCCCGCGCGCGGGATATATCGTCATAAAGGGATGACGACTCAAAGAGTCTCTATTCTAAAAAATAACAACACCCCTTCGCCACTTAAATAAATTCTGTTGGTTTGATTATGGGCAATGTGATGTCAATCCTTGTTCAATTCAGCGGTAAATAGAGCATAGACCAATTCTCGCAAGGGTGAATGTTGTGCTGTCGTGACAGAACGCCTCCCGCTATACTGCTGATAACTTGAAGGAAAAAGTGATCATTTGTCGGGGGATTTATGCTTCTCGAACGTGTGGAAATTGTCGGGTTTCGCGGTATTAACCGTCTGTCGCTGCAGCTGGAGCAGAACAACGTCCTGATCGGCGAGAACGCGTGGGGGAAGTCCAGCCTGCTGGATGCGTTGACGCTACTGCTTTCGCCCGAAGACGATCTGTATCACTTCGTCCGCGACGATTTCTGGTTCCCGCCCGGCGATGTGACGGGGCGCGAGAAGCACCTGCATATCATCCTGACGTTCCGCGAATCCGAGCCCGGACGGCATCGCGTGCGTCGCTTCCGCCCGCTGTCACCCTGCTGGGTGCCGTGCGATGACGGTTTCCACCGGATTTTCTATCGGCTGGAAGGGGAGATGGCGGAGAACGAAGGGGTACTCACCCTGCGTGATTTTCTCGATGAGAAAGCCAACCCGATCCCGCTGGACAATATCGACGATCTTGCCCGCCACCTGATCCGCCTGACGCCGGTGTTGCGCCTGCGCGATGCGCGCTTTATGCGGCGTATTCGTAACGGTACCGTACCGAACATGCCGGACGTGGAAGTCACCGCCCGCGAGCTGGATTTTCTGGCAAGAGAGTTGGTGTCGCGTCCGCAGAATCTGACCGATGGGCAAATCCGTCAGGGGTTGTCCGCGATGGTACAGCTCCTGGAGCACTATTTTTCCGAGCAGGGCACCTCGGCGTCCCGCCATCGTCTGATGCGCCGCCGCTCTCATGATGAGCAGCGAAGCTGGCGCTATCTCGACATCATTAACCGGATGATCGACCGGCCCGGCGGCCGTACCCATCGGGTGATTTTGCTGGGTTTGTTTTCAACGCTTCTGCAGGCCAAAGGCACCGTTCGTCTTGACCGGGACGCCCGGCCGCTGCTGCTGGTGGAAGACCCGGAAACGCGCCTGCATCCCATCATGCTCTCCGTGGCATGGCATCTGCTGAATCTGCTGCCGCTCCAGCGCATTACGACCACCAATTCCGGGGAGCTATTATCGCTGACGCCGGTAGAACACGTCTGTCGCCTGGTGCGTGAATCCTCCCGCGTCTCCGCTTTCCGCCTTGGGCCGGGCGGTTTGAACGCGGAAGACGGGCGGCGCATCGCGTTTCATATTCGCTTTAACCGGGCGTCGTCGCTCTTTGCCCGCTGCTGGCTGCTGGTGGAGGGGGAAACGGAAACCTGGGTCATCAACGAACTGGCGCGCCAGTGCGGCCACCATTTTGATGCGGAAGGCATTAAGGTGATTGAATTTGCCCAGTCGGGATTAAAGCCGCTGATAAAATTTGCCCGCCGGATGGGGATCGAGTGGCACGTGCTGGTAGACGGTGATGAGGCGGGTAAAAAATATGCCTCGACCGTGCGGAGCCTGCTGAATAACGAGCGAGAGGAAGAGCGCGATCATTTAACCATGCTCCCTGCGATGGACATGGAACACTTTATGTATCGTCAGGGGTTCGACGACGTCTTCCACCGCATTGCCATGGTGCCGGTCGATGTCCCAATGAACATGCGGCGCGTGATCGCCAAAGCCATTCATCGTTCGTCAAAACCGGATTTAGCCATTGAAGTGGCGACGGAAGCGGGGAGGCGGGGCGTGGAGGCGGTACCGACCCTGCTGCGGAAGATGTTCTCCCGCGTGCTGTGGCTGGCACGCGGGAAAGCGGATTAGCGCTGGGTCGCCTGTTTCACCTGCTGGATCAGGCTATCCAGCAGCGCGTAGCGGCGGCGATATTCGGCGCGTTTTTTGCTGGCAATCTCTTCCATCGGTTTACGCGGCATGACGAGCGGCAGCAAAAAGTTACCGTTATCCAGCTTTTCACCGCCGATGGAGAGCCAGAAACTGTCGTAATCGGCCAACAGTTTGCCCTCTTTTTTCTTGCGGTAGCGCCAGCTGCGATAAATATGGGTATCGTTACTGACGGCGACAATTTGCTCTACCGGGAACGCGGCGCCGAGCGTCATTGCGGCCTCGACCAGCAGACGTTTCGGGAACAGACCGTGGCAGGCTTTCGTCGCCCCCTGGATCAGCTCATGGGGAACATGCGCTTTTGCGCCCTGCAAACCGCCAATGAACAGCGTCGATTTTCCCTCAAACTGGCATAGCGTAAAGGTCATCTCCGCCAGCGCCGTATTTTGACTGTCACAGAAAACGAGGGTAGCTTCTCCCTCTTTATCCATAAACGCGTCGGCACACAGGCGGACGATAAATTGCTGTTCATCTTTTCCGGTTAAGGTCAGCAGGGTCACGCCCTGCTTTGAAAGGTAACCATGAGTCAGCGTCGCCGGCAGCTGACGACACATCATCTGATAGTGCCAGGAGAGCGATTCCAGCGCACGCTGTCGATCCATATTGACCGTCAACCACGGACGATGAAGGCGGCAGGGCAGCCCCGGCTGAACCTGGAGCATTTGCATCAGGTGCGGATGTTTTGCCAGCTCAGACAGCAGACGCGCGGTGCTGAGCGGTGTCGCCAGTGAGCGCAGCATGAACTTACGTCGGTAGGCGGTTTTTTCCCATGCCAGCCCGGGCGTAATCTCACCGAAAGCCAGGTTTTTGAAAAGCTGCCAGCCGGATTTTGGCTGCGGCAGGTTTGAAAGTGATGTATCGACGATAGAAGACATGGTAGATCCTGATCCTTGTGGAATATCGCTATTTCAACAGGAGAAATGTCAACATCTCGTAAACAAATTAGGACGATTTCGGAGAACAGGGCTTTCGTTGAAGAGTCGTTTAGTTAGAATCAACACTTATCATTGCCAGAACATTTATTTGGAATATTTATGAACCTCAAGGGAAAACGCAGAACGCTGTTTCTGCTGCTGGCGGTCGTGGTTTTAGCCGGTGGATACTGGCTATGGCAGGTGCTGAATGCGCCGGTGCCACAGTATCAGACGCTGATTGTTCGCCCTGGCGAACTGCAGCAAAACGTCCTCGCGACGGGCAAGCTTGACGCGTTGCGCAAGGTTGACGTCGGCGCTCAGGTCAGCGGCCAGCTGAAAACGCTGTCGGTTGAGATTGGCGACAAGGTGAAAAAAGGCCAGCTGCTCGGCGTTATCGATCCTGAGCAGGCTGAGAACCAGATCCGCGAGGTGGAAGCCACGCTGATGGAGCTGCGCGCGCAGCGTGCGCAGGCGCTGGCAGAACGTAACCTGGCCCAGGTAACGCTGACCCGTCAGCAGGCGCTGGCCAAAACCCAGGCTATTTCGAAACAGGATCTCGATACTGCCACCACTGAACTGGCGGTGAAACAGGCGCAGATTGGCACGATTGACGCGCAAATCAAACGCAATCAGGCCTCGCTGGATACGGCGAAAACCAACCTCGACTACACCAAAATCGTCGCGCCGATGGCGGGCGAAGTGACCCAGATCACCACGCTGCAGGGCCAGACGGTGATTGCCGCGCAGCAGGCGCCAAATATTCTGACGCTGGCGGACATGAGCACCATGCTGGTCAAAGCACAGGTCTCAGAGGCGGATGTTATCCATCTTAAGCCGGGGCAGAACGCCTGGTTTACGGTGCTTGGCGACCCGCAGACCCGCTACGAAGGCGTGCTGAAAGACATTCTGCCGACGCCGGAAAAAGTGAACGACGCTATCTTCTACTATGCCCGCTTTGAGGTGCCAAACCCGCAGGGCGTGCTGCGTCTGGATATGACCGCGCAGGTGCATATCCAGCTGACCGGCGTGAAGAACGTGCTGACCATTCCGCTCTCTGCGCTCGGTGAATCCGCCGGGGATAGCCGCTACAAGGTGAAGGTGCTGCGCAACGGCGAAACGCGTGAGCGCGAGGTCGTGATCGGCGCGCGCAACGACACCGACGTGGTGGTGGTGAAAGGGCTGGAAGAGGGCGAGGAGGTTGTTGTCAGTGAAAGCCTGCCCGGAGCCGCCAAATGACGGCGCTGCTTGAGCTGAATAACATTCGCCGCAGCTATCCGTCCGGCGACGGTCCGGTGGAGGTGCTGAAGGGCATCTCCCTGCGCGTGGAGGCGGGCGAGATGGTGGCCATCGTCGGCGCATCGGGTTCCGGTAAATCGACGCTGATGAACATTCTCGGCTGCCTGGATAAACCGACCAGCGGGACCTATCGCGTGGCCGGGACGGATGTCTCCACGCTGGACGGCGACGCGCTGGCGAGGCTGCGTCGGGAACATTTCGGCTTTATCTTCCAGCGTTACCATCTGCTTTCTCACCTGAATGCGGCCCAGAACGTGGAAGTGCCTGCGGTGTATGCGGGCGTCGAGCGTAAAAAGCGCCTTGAGCGCGCGCAGATGCTGCTGACGCGTCTGGGGCTAGCGGAGCGGGTGGAGTACCAGCCCTCGCAGCTGTCCGGCGGCCAGCAGCAGCGCGTGAGTATTGCCCGCGCCCTGATGAACGGCGGGCAGGTTATCCTCGCGGATGAACCGACCGGCGCGCTCGACAGCCATTCCGGCGAAGAGGTGATGGCGATCCTCCATCAGCTTCGCGATCAGGGGCACACGGTGATTATCGTTACCCACGATCCGCAGGTGGCGGCGCAGGCGGAACGCATTATTGAGATCCACGACGGCGAGCTGGTCAGCAATCCGCCGCCGCGCGAGTCCAGGGCTGCGGCACCGAAAGAAGCGCTACCGGCATCAACCGGCTGGGGACAGTTCTCCAGCGGCTTTCGGGAAGCGCTGACCATGGCCTGGCTGGCGATGGCGGCCAACAAAATGCGTACCCTGTTGACGATGCTCGGCATCATTATCGGTATCGCCTCGGTGGTGTCGATCGTGGTGGTGGGCGACGCGGCCAAGCAGCTGGTGCTGGCAGATATCCGCGCCATCGGCACCAATACCATTGACGTTTATCCCGGCAAAGACTTTGGTGACGACGAGCCGCAGTATCAGCAGGCGCTGAAATACGACGATCTCGCGGCGATTCAGAAGCAGCCGTGGGTGAACTCCGCCACGCCTGCGGTTTCGCAGAACCTGCGTCTGCGCGTGGGCAACGTTGACGTGGCCGCCAGCGCTAACGGCGTGAGCGGAGACTATTTCAACGTCTACGGCATGACCTTCAGCGAAGGCGCCACCTTCAACGCCGAGCAGCTGGCGGGCAGGGCGCAGGTGGTGGTGCTGGATGCGAACTCGCGCAGGCAGCTCTTCCCCAATAAAGCCAGCGTGGTAGGCGAAGTGATCCTGGTGGGCAACATGCCTGCCACGGTCATCGGCGTGGCGGAAGAGAAGCAGTCGATGTTCGGCAGCAGCAAGATCCTGCGCGTCTGGCTGCCCTATACCACCATCTCAGGGCGGATTATGGGGCAGTCCTGGCTCAACTCCATCACCGTGCGCGTGAAGGAGGGCTACGACAGCGCGCTTGCCGAACAGCAGCTTGAGCGGCTGTTAACCCTGCGCCACGGGAAGAAAGATTTCTTCACCTGGAATATGGACGGCCTCTTGAAAACGGCGGAAAAGACCACACGTACTCTTCAGCTGTTCCTCACGCTGGTGGCGGTGATCTCGCTGGTCGTCGGCGGCATCGGGGTGATGAATATCATGCTGGTGTCGGTCACCGAGCGCACCCGGGAGATCGGCATCCGCATGGCGGTCGGAGCCAGGGCCAGCGACGTGCTGCAGCAGTTTTTGATTGAAGCGGTACTGGTGTGTCTGGTCGGCGGGGCGATGGGCATTGCGCTCTCGATGATGATCGCGTTTGCGCTCCAGCTCTTTTTACCCGGCTGGGAGATTGGCTTCTCGCCGGTTGCCATTATTACCGCATTTTTGTGTTCGACCTTTACCGGCATTTTGTTTGGCTGGTTGCCCGCCCGCAACGCGGCGCGGCTGGATCCGGTGGACGCGCTGGCTCGGGAATAACCCGAAAATAAAAATGCCAGCCGATCGGGCTGGCATTTTGACTGCGGGATGTACACAATAAAACAGAGAGCTATGCAACCGTCTCTGCTTCAAGGGGTACGATTAGGCTTGCATGATTGCCTTTTGGACCCTGATGTACATCGAACCGGACGGGCTGCCCGGCTTTGAGCGTTCTGTAACCATCCATCTGAATGGTGGAATAGTGAGCGAAGATATCCTCGCCGCCGCCTTCGGGGCAGATGAAGCCAAACCCTTTGGCGTTGTTGAACCACTTAACAGTACCCATTTCCATGCTTCGACATCCTTCGTAAATCTTATAAGTTAAGATGGAATGAACCGGTGGTGGAGTGGGGGCTGTTCAAAACCTCGCCATCTCACGCTTGTACAATTTAGAGAAACGAAAGAAGTCGTCAAGCGTTTGGCGCTGGAGATGGGACAATAATCAACCAAAGTTTGAAGCAGTTAACGCTATTGCAACAGTTTGTGACAGACATCGCGGATGACAGTAATAGATGATTGTTATCTAACATCTGAGGTAGATTCAAAGTGGTTATGCATAATGGGTAAGACCAACGATTGGCTGGATTTTGACCAGCTGGCGGAAGATAAAGTGCGCGACGCGCTAAAACCGCCATCTATGTATAAAGTTATGTTAATGAACGATGATTACACGCCGATGGAATTTGTTATTGACGTGCTACAAAAGTTCTTTTCTTATGATGTAGAACGTGCAACGCAACTGATGCTTACCGTTCATTATCGAGGCAAAGCTATCTGCGGCATCTTCACAGCCGAAGTGGCGGAAACCAAAGTGGCGATGGTGAACGACTATGCGAGGGAGAACGAGCATCCGTTGCTGTGTACGCTGGAAAAGGCCTGATAAGGCATAAAATTGGGGGAGGTGCCTATGCTCAATCAAGAACTGGAACTCAGTTTAAACATGGCTTTCGCCAGAGCGCGTGAGCACCGACATGAGTTTATGACCGTCGAGCATTTACTGCTCGCACTGCTTAGCAACCCATCTGCCCGCGAAGCGCTGGAAGCCTGCTCCGTGGATCTGGTGGCGCTACGTCAGGAACTCGAAGCCTTCATCGAACAAACCACACCGGTGCTGCCAGCCAGTGAAGAAGAGCGCGACACGCAGCCGACGCTCAGCTTCCAGCGCGTGCTGCAGCGCGCGGTATTCCACGTCCAGTCTTCCGGACGTAGCGAAGTGACTGGCGCAAACGTCTTAGTCGCCATCTTCAGCGAGCAGGAGTCACAGGCTGCCTACCTGCTGCGCAAACACGAAGTCAGCCGCCTCGACGTGGTTAACTTTATTTCTCACGGAACGCGCAAAGACGAGCCTAACCAGGCATCGGATTCCAGCAATCAGGTCAATAACAATGAAGAGCAAGCAGGCGGGGAGGATCGTATGGAAAACTTCACCACCAACCTTAACCAGCTTGCTCGCGTTGGCGGTATCGACCCGCTGATTGGTCGCGATAAAGAGCTGGAGCGCGCGATCCAGGTGCTGTGCCGTCGCCGCAAGAACAACCCGCTGCTGGTGGGTGAGTCAGGCGTGGGTAAAACCGCGATTGCCGAAGGGCTTGCCTGGCGCATTGTGCAGGGCGACGTGCCGGAAGTGATTGCCGACTGCACCATCTACTCGCTGGATATCGGCTCGCTGCTGGCGGGCACCAAATACCGCGGTGATTTTGAAAAACGCTTCAAGGCGCTGTTAAAGCAGCTGGAGCAGGACACCAACAGCATCCTGTTTATCGATGAGATCCACACCATCATCGGCGCAGGTGCGGCCTCCGGTGGCCAGGTGGATGCCGCGAACCTGATCAAACCGCTGCTCTCCAGCGGCAAGATCCGCGTGATTGGCTCCAC
The DNA here is from genome assembly GCF_024599655.1 of Enterobacter asburiae. Lineage (NCBI taxonomy): Bacteria > Pseudomonadati > Pseudomonadota > Gammaproteobacteria > Enterobacterales > Enterobacteriaceae > Enterobacter > Enterobacter asburiae. Next base: position 3,341,655 of record NZ_CP102247.1, on the reverse strand, counting down.
GACCTACCAGGAGTTCAGCAACATCTTTGAGAAAGACCGTGCGCTGGCGCGCCGCTTTCAGAAAATCGACGTGACCGAACCGTCCGTCGAGGAAACGGTGCAGATCATCAACGGCCTGAAGCCGAAGTACGAAGCGCACCACGACGTGCGTTACACCGCGAAAGCGGTCCGTGCGGCGGTGGAGCTGGCGGTGAAATACATCAATGACCGTCATCTGCCGGATAAGGCGATTGACGTGATTGATGAGGCAGGGGCGCGTGCGCGTCTGATGCCGGCCAGCAAGCGTAAGAAAACCGTTAACGTGGCGGATATTGAGTCCGTGGTGGCCCGCATCGCGCGTATCCCTGAGAAGAGCGTTTCTCAGAGCGACCGCGACACGCTGCGCACCCTCGGCAATCGCCTGAAAATGCTGGTCTTTGGTCAGGATAAAGCCATTGAGGCCTTAACCGAAGCGATCAAGATGGCCCGCGCCGGACTGGGGCATGACCACAAGCCTGTCGGTTCCTTCCTGTTCGCTGGCCCGACCGGCGTGGGGAAAACCGAGGTGACGGTACAGCTCTCCAAAGCGCTGGGCATTGAGCTGCTGCGCTTTGATATGTCCGAGTATATGGAGCGTCACACCGTCAGCCGTTTGATTGGTGCGCCTCCGGGATACGTGGGCTTTGACCAGGGCGGCCTGCTCACCGACGCGGTGATCAAGCATCCGCACGCGGTACTGCTGCTCGATGAAATCGAGAAAGCGCACCCGGACGTGTTCAACATCCTGCTGCAGGTGATGGACAACGGGACGCTGACCGACAACAACGGGCGCAAGGCGGACTTCCGCAACGTGGTGCTGGTGATGACCACCAACGCCGGTGTGCGTGAAACCGAGCGTAAATCCATCGGCCTGATCCATCAGGATAACAGCACCGATGCGATGGAGGAGATCAAGAAGATCTTCACGCCGGAGTTCCGTAACCGTCTGGACAACATTATCTGGTTCGATCACCTCTCTACCGACGTGATCCATCAGGTAGTGGATAAGTTCATCGTCGAGCTGCAGGTCCAGCTGGATCAGAAAGGCGTATCGCTGGAAGTGAGCCAGGAGGCCCGCAACTGGCTGGCCGAGAAAGGCTACGACCGTGCGATGGGTGCCCGTCCGATGGCGCGCGTGATTCAGGACAACCTGAAGAAACCGCTGGCGAACGAGCTGCTGTTTGGCTCGCTGGTGGACGGCGGCCAGGTGACCGTGGCGCTGGACCAGGCGAAGAACGAGCTGACGTACGATTTCCAGAGCGCGGCGAAGCACAAGCCGGAAGCGGCTCACTGAGTTGTTTTAGTTCAAAAGCCGGGTTTTTAACCCGGCTTTTTTGTGCCCGCTTTTCTTCCTCTCCCTGTGGGCTGAGGAATCTCCACAAATTAATGCGAGCAGTGAACAATCCCCTCGCCCCTTTGGGGAGAGGGTTAGGGTGAGGGGAACAGGCCGCCGAGGAATTTTGCGAGGCGCTTTCCAGTTTCTTTCGAAGTCAGTTGCTGGATAAAACCACAGTAATAAAATGGCGGCGCACCTGCAAAATTAGGTGCCGGGATTGGCGTCCTGATTACACACGAGAAATGATGTTGATACGTCAACTATCATCAGGTTCGTTCACACTTTTGAAAGCTAGCGATATAATCCGCAGACTCAATTATGGTGGGCTGAACCGGGGCTTCTTTTGAAGCGCCGATTTTCCCGTGTGGGTCGGTACGCCAAACCGGTTCAGTCTGCCACCTGAGTTGGCGTTCGGGTGGAGATCTCATCATTTCACACGGAGTCATAATCAAATGGAACATAACAATCTTTCTCTGCTTTACAGCGAACTCTCCCTCAACCCCGATCTCCCAACCCTGGCCGAGCGCTGCAAACTGCTCACCGAAATCCTCCTCGACTGTAAATCACTCCCGCAAACGCAGCCCGTTTGCCGCTGTCTCGGAGCCTACCTGGAAGAGGTGAAATCCGGCCTCACAGAATCAATGCGTGATTTTCAGGTGGTGGAATTTGAGGAAGAAGCGGAACAGCCGCGACAAAAAGAGTGGTTGCTGGAAGATACAGAAACGAAATGCGACTACTGCCGTGCGTTAAACCATGTACTGCTGGTGTCGCATTTTGACCGCGATATGTTGCCGCACCTTACGGGATTACTCCATGACATGGCTCATTCTATGGCGGGGGATTTAATCGCTCCTGTACAACCGTGGATGACAATACATCTTCCGACGCAGCAACACTAACGCCACAAATAAAAAAGGCCGGGATTAACCCGACCTTTTAAATATTCATCTGCCATTACAGGCGAAAACAATTAGCGACTACGGAAGACAATGCGGCCTTTGCTCAGGTCGTACGGGGTCAGTTCAACAGTCACTTTGTCGCCCGTCAAAATGCGGATGTAGTTTTTGCGCATTTTACCGGAGATGTGCGCAGTTACCACGTGACCGTTTTCCAGCTCTACGCGAAACATGGTATTAGGCAACGTATCAAGTACGGTACCCTGCATTTCAATATTGTCTTCTTTGGCCATCTAATCCTCTGGGGTATCACTACCAAGTTTTGAACCGGCAAGATAATGCCGAAATTCATCAATTAAGTAAAGAATTGCGCGATTAAAACGCAGCAAAACAGTTTCGGCGCATTGCCCAAGCGTCACGGTACAACCGAACAGGAAGCGCATTCGTAAAGGGGAGACAACAGGATAAACGTCAGGACGTTATCTGAAGCGAGGGTCCCAAACGGCGGCGGGGCAACAGGCAGAAGCTACTCTGCGGCATAATTATAACACCCTCACAAAAAATATGCGGAAAACATTTAGGCATTGGGCATAAAGAGCGTTCTCGGTATCCAGAAGTCGCGGGGGAGCTTCTCCTGACGACTGGCATCCAGATGCTCGATGTACTGGCGTCTCGGGATCTCAACGGCGCCGAGAGAAGCCGTGTGCTCATTGAGCACCTGACAATCGATCAGGCGTCCACCGCGCTGGGCAAACGCCTGGCTGAAGACCAGCAGCGCCGTTTTCGAGGCATTCACCGCGCGGGAGAACATCGACTCGCCGCAAAACAGCGTCCCCTGCGCCACGCCGTACATGCCGCCGACGAGCGCTCCGCCTTCCCACACCTCGATGGAGTGGGCGTAGCCAAGCTCATGGAGCTGGTGGTAGGCGGTAATGATATCGCGGGTTATCCATGTCCCTTCATAGCGGTCTTCGGCACAGCCTTCAATGACCTGACCAAAGGCGTGGTTGAGGGTGACGCGGTACGGTGATTTCGCATGGAAACGCTTCATGCTGCGGCTCACGTGAAACTGCGCTGGCCACAGCACGGCACGCGGATCGGGGGACCACCATAAAATCGGATCGCCGGGGGAAAACCAGGGGAAGATACCGCGCTGGTATGCCATTAACAGTCGAGCGGGACTGAGGTCACCGCCAAGGGCCAGCAGCCCGTTGGGCTCACGCAGCGCCCCTTCCGGAGAAGGGAACGCGATGTTATGACGAGAAAGCTGGACCAGGCGCATGACAGCAAAACTCCAGTACGCGAGTGAGGACGCTACAAATATAGTCTACAGACGCTGTTTAAACTGGTAGTAGCGACCCTGTTTTGCCAACAGTTCTGTGTGATTACCTTGCTCAATAATGTGCCCGTTGTCCATCACAATTATCCGATCAAAGCTCGCCAGTCCGCGCAGGCGGTGCGTGACCATCAGCGCGGTTTTGCCGGTCATAACATTCGCTAGTAAATCAAGGATTTGGCTCTCGGTCGTGGCGTCCAGCCCTTCGGTGGGCTCGTCGAGCAGCATCAGCGGCGCATCGTGCAGCAGCGCTCGCGCAATGGCCAGACGGCGCAGCTCGCCGCCGGAGAGCTGACGGCCACCTTCGCCCAGCCAGCTGTTCAACCCCTCGTCCTCAAGCAGCTTTTGCAGTCCGACCTGCTCCAGCACGGCGCGAAGCGCATCATCAGAGGCCTCTGGCGCGGCCAGCAGCAGGTTATCGCGCAGCGTGGCGCTAAACAGATGCACCCGCTGTGGAACGACGCTCACGGTTTTGCGCAGGGCCTGCTCGCTGAAATCGGTCAGCAAGGTGTTGTTAAAACGAATCTGACCGCGCTGCGGATCCCAGGCGCGGGTCAGCAACTGCAGCAGGGTCGATTTACCGCAGCCGGTACGGCCGAGGATAGCAATCCGCTGACCTGCCTCAACAGAAAGGTTGATACCGTCCAGCGCGTTCTGCGCCTGTTTGTCGTAGGCGAAGGTGACATCTTCAAGCGTTAGCGCAACCTGCTCTGGTACCGCAGTTTGCCCGGCACTGAACGTGACTTCAGGCTCCTGTTCGGCAATCTGCGTGATGCGCAGGGCAGAGGCGATGACCTGACCCAGATGCTGGAAGGCGCCCGTCACCGGGGCCAGCGCTTCAAACGCCGCCAGCGCGCAGAAGACGAAAAGGGCAATGAGAGGACCCGGCTGTGAATTTCCCCCGACATCGCCGGAGGCCAGCCACAGCATGGCAATCACCGCCACACCGCCGATTAACATCATCAGCGCCTGAGAGAAGGCCGTCAGCTCCGACTGGCGGCGCTGGGCCTCATGCCAGTTCAGCTCCGTACTTTCCATCCGGGCACGGTAGCGCTTGCTGGCGCCAAAAATGGTCAGCTCTGCCTGCCCCTGAAGCCAGGAGGTGAGCTGCTGGCGGTAATCTCCGCGCAGACGCGTCAGGTTTTCTCCGGTGGATTTTCCGGCACGATAAAACAGCGGCGGCAGAATGATCAGCGTCAGCAGCATGATCCCGCCCAGCGTCAGCGCAACGGGAACATCCAGAACAGACAGCCCCAGCGTGACCACCACAATCACCACAAACGCGCCCACGATTGGGGAGATCACGCGCAGGTACAGGTGATCCAGCGTGTCGACATCCGCAACGACGCGGTTGAGTAGCTCACCCTGACGAAAACGCGCCAGCCCGGCAGGGGAGAGGGGCAGCAGCTTGCTGAAGGTGTAGATGCGCAGGTGCTGCAGCACGCGGAAAGTGGCATCGTGGCTGACCAGCCGTTCGAAATAGCGTCCGGCAGTACGGGTGATGGCGGTACCGCGAACGCCGGCAGCCGGGAGCATATAGTTGAAGCTGTACAACCCGGCAACGCCCGCGACGGCCGAGGCCGACAGGAACCAGCCGGAAAGCGTGAGCAGGCCGATGCTGGCGAGCAGCGTGACAATCGCCAGCACGATCCCCAGCGTCAGCATCCATTTGTGGCGTTTATAGAGCGCAAGATAAGGCAGCAGAGCACGCATCAGATGTCCTCCTGACGGTTCGCCAGCAGGGCGGCAAACGGTCCCTGCGCGGCAACGAGAGAGGCGTAATCGCCTTGCTCAACAAGACGGCCGTTCTCCATGACCCAGATCTGGTCCCAGTCGGCAATGCCTTCCAGCTGATGGGTGACCATCAGGGTTGTTTGCTGCTGGGAGGCGGCGTTCAGGGCCTCCATTACGCGCTGTTCGCTGTGGGCGTCCAGGCTGGCGGCAGGCTCATCCAGCAGCATCAGCTGGCAAGGATTCAACAACGCGCGGGCAACCGCCACACGCTGCGCCTGTCCGACCGACAGCCCGGCGGACTGGTCGCCGACCACGGTATCTACACCCTGCGGGAGCAGGGGCAGAAACTCGCTGACCCAGGCGCGGTCGAGAACCGATTGCAGTTCATCTTCACGCGCATCCGGGCGCGCCAGCAGGACGTTTTCACGCAGCGTAGAGGCTGGAAGCTGCGGGTTTTGACCCACCCAGCTGAGCTGTTTACGCCAGGCGTCAGGATCGAGGTTGCGCAGTTCGGTTTTGTTGATCCGCAGTGAACCCGTGTAGGCCATAAAACCGGATAGCGCATTCAGCAGAGAACTTTTCCCGGAACCGCTGGTGCCGACGAGCACCACGCGTTGTCCGGCAGGCAAGGTAAAGTTCAGCGGACCCGCGAGCACTTTTCCTTCCGGTGACAGAATGGAAAAGTCCTGCGCTTCAATGGTCACGGGGTCTTTAGCATTCAGCGTCACGTCACCGCGCTCCGGGTGTGCCAGCGGCGTTTCCAGGAACGTTTTCAGGCTATCGGCTGCGCCAACCGCCTGCGCTTTGGCGTGATAGAAGGTCCCCAGATCGCGAAGCGGCTGGAAAAACTCCGGGGCCAGGATCAGCGCCAGGAACCCGGCAGAAAGGGTCACCGCCGTGCCGTAATGGCCGAAATCCAGCGCGCCGAGGTAGGAGAAGCCAAAGTAGACCGCCACGAGAGCAATCGACAGTGAGGTAAAGAATTCCAGTACGCCGGAAGACAAGAAGGCGAGGCGTAACACTTCCATGGTGCGCTGACGGAAGTCCTGAGATGCCTGGCGAATGTTTTCGGTTTCCGCTTCACCGCGGCCAAAAATGCGTAACGTCTCCATGCCGCGCAGACGATCGAGGAAATGGCCGCTCAGGCGACCCAGTGCCAGGAAGTTACGGCGGTTGGCATCCGCTGCCCCCATGCCGACCAGCGCCATAAACAGCGGGATCAGCGGGGCGGTGCCCATCAGAATCAGCGCAGCCATCCAGTTCACCGGGAAGATGGCGATCACGATCAGCAGCGGAACGAAGACGGCAAGTGCCATCTGCGGCAGATAGCGCGCATAGTAGTCGTGCATATCGTCAATCTGCTCAAGGATCAGCGTCGCCCAGCTACCGGCCGGTTTACCCTGGATCCACGCGGGCCCGGCTTCCTGAAGGCGATCCAGCACCTGACGGCGGATTTCGTAGCGGATGTGCTGTCCGGCGTGAAAACCGACGCGCTCACGCAGCCACACCACCCAGGCGCGCAGGATAAAAATCAGGATCAGGACAATAAAGGGCAGCAGGAGTGCCTCGCGCGGGATGTTCTCCATGATCATGTGATTAAGAATGCGGGCCAGCAGCCATGCCTGGGCAACAATCAACAGACCGCTAACGAACCCCAGGAGACGGGAAATCGTAAGCCAGCGGCGGGAAATAACGCTTTGCTGTTTCAGCCAGCGTGTTAACTCTTGTTGACGGGTTTTTTCCATTGCGTACTTTGCAGGTGACGTTATTAGAAATTGGGCAGCGCAATGTTACAACGGGGAGACAATAAAGGCGACTTATCGCCGCCTTTATTTACGTTTGTTACTGACTTGTAAAGATTATTTACCTTGTTCAGCCAGTCCATCGAGGTAGCGTTCAGCGTCCAGCGCGGCCATACAGCCGGTGCCCGCAGAGGTAATCGCCTGACGATAGATGTGGTCCATCACGTCGCCAGCCGCGAACACGCCCGGGATGCTGGTCTGGGTCGCGTTACCGTGAATGCCTGACTGCACTTTGATGTAGCCGTTTTCCAGCTCCAGCTGACCGTCGAAGATCGCGGTGTTCGGGCTGTGACCGATCGCCACAAACAGGCCCGCCACTTCAAGCGTTTCGACGTTATCGGTGTTCTGGGTATCGCGGATACGCAGACCGGCAACGCCCATCTGGTCGCCCGTCACCTCTTCGAGGGTACGGTTGGTGTGCAGCACGATGTTGCCGCTTGCCACTTTATCCATCAGACGTTTGATCAGGATCTTCTCCGCGCGGAAGGTTTCGCGACGGTGGATCAGGTGCACCTCAGAGGCAATGTTCGCCAGGTAGAGCGCTTCTTCCACTGCGGTGTTGCCGCCGCCGATGACCGCGACTTTCTGGTTGCGGTAGAAGAAACCGTCACAGGTTGCGCAGGCAGAGACGCCGCGGCCTTTGAACGCTTCTTCGGATGGCAGACCGAGGTAACGGGCAGAGGCGCCGGTGGCGACGATCAGCGCGTCGCAGGTGTATTCGCCGCTGTCGCCCGTCAGGCGGAACGGACGGTTCTGCAGATCGACCTTATTGATGTGGTCGAACAGAATTTCGGTTTCGAATTTGGCGGCATGCTCGTGCATACGTTCCATCAGCAGCGGCCCGGTCAGGTCGTTCGGGTCCCCTGGCCAGTTTTCCACTTCGGTGGTGGTGGTCAGCTGACCGCCTTTTTCCATACCGGTGATGAGTACCGGGTGCAGGTTAGCGCGTGCAGCATAGACCGCTGCGGTATATCCCGCAGGTCCAGAACCAAGGATTAGCAGCTTACTGTGTTTGGCCGTGCCCATGAGATCCCCATTGTTGTTGGCAGACATTTGGCTGGATTGTAGGGAATTTGTTGTCGTAAAAAAAGAGCGCAGCAATTTTGATATCAATCTGTGTAATAGCCACGGACGATGAATGGCGCGCTATAACATCACGCTTTCTGCTGAAAATCGCTCGTTTGTAAGGCAATAAAATGAGGATTAATACCCTGCCGTAATGAATATCCGGCATGTTGTACTAAAAAACGATGTTTTGCTTTGACAATCCCCTGCGCTTTTGCGAAAACATTCAAGGAAGAAAAAAAACCGCGTTAACCGTATGCCGCATAGGCATGCACGTAAATGCCATTTTTACCGGGTCAGTGAAATCTACGCATGGCGTGGACAGACGCCATACGTGATGTCGGTGACTGCCTTCGGGCAACGGTCTTCTTACCAACAGAACCCGAATCCGCATCGCGTCTAATACATAATCAGGCGATGTGATGACTAACGGGTACAGGCTCTGAACAGTGATGTGCACAGGGTCCAGGCAGGAGTAGGGAAGGAATACAGAGAGACAATAATAATGGTAGATAGCAAGAAGCGCCCTGGCAAAGATCTCGACCGTATCGATCGTAACATTCTTAATGAATTGCAAAAGGATGGGCGTATTTCCAACGTCGAGCTTTCAAAACGTGTGGGACTTTCCCCGACGCCGTGCCTTGAGCGTGTGCGCCGACTGGAAAGACAGGGTTTTATTCAGGGCTATACGGCTCTGCTGAACCCGCATTATCTGGATGCCTCACTTCTGGTATTTGTTGAGATTACTCTGAATCGTGGTGCGCCGGATGTGTTTGAGCAATTTAACTCCGCTGTACAAAAACTTGAAGAAATTCAAGAGTGTCACCTGGTGTCCGGTGATTTCGACTACCTGTTGAAAACCCGTGTGCCTGATATGTCCGCCTACCGTAAGCTGCTGGGGGAAACCCTGCTGCGTCTGCCGGGCGTGAACGACACCCGTACATATGTGGTGATGGAAGAGGTCAAACAGAGCAATCGTCTGGTTATTAAGACGCGCTAACACGGAACAGGTGCAAAATCAGCGTAGTTTGATTACACTCCTGTTAATCCATACAGCAACAGTGCCGGGGAGTCCCGGCGCTGTTGTCCGTTTTAGCAAACAGGCAGGATATGCCTGATACCTGGAGAGCCTTTCTTGAGCCAGGAATACACTGAAGACAAAGAAGTCACACTATCGAAGCTAAGCAGCGGACGTCGTCTCCTCGAGGCTTTGCTGATTGTTATTGCCCTTTTTGCCGTCTGGCTGATGGCAGCCTTACTCAGTTTCAACCCCTCAGATCCCAGCTGGTCACAAACTGCATGGCATGAGCCTATCCATAATTTAGGCGGTGTTCCCGGTGCCTGGCTTGCGGACACGCTGTTTTTCATTTTCGGTGTGATGGCCTACACCCTTCCCGTCATTATCATTGGCGGGTGCTGGTTTGCGTGGCGTCATCGTCAAAACGATGATTACATCGACTATTTCGCCGTGTCGCTGCGCCTGATTGGCGCGCTGGCGCTGATCCTCACCTCGTGCGGGCTGGCAGCGATAAATGCGGATGATATCTGGTACTTCGCCTCGGGCGGGGTGATTGGCAGCTTACTCAGTTCTGCGCTACAGCCGATGCTGCACAGCAGCGGCGGCACGCTGGCGCTGCTCTGCATCTGGGCGGCCGGGCTGACGTTGTTTACCGGCTGGTCCTGGGTGAGCATTGCCGAGAAAATCGGCAGTTTTATCCTCACCATTCTGACCTTCGCCAGCAACCGTACCCGCCGCGACGATACCTGGGTTGATGAAGACGAGTACGAAGATGAAGAGGAAGATGACGCGCCTGTGCAGCGTCGCGAGTCTCGTCGTGCGCGTATTCTGCGCGGCGCGCTGGCGCGTCGCCAGCGGGTTGCTGAGAAATTTGCCAACCCGCTAGGCCGTAAAACCGATGCGGCGCTCTTCTCCGGTAAACGCATGGATGAAGACGAGCAGGTGGCGTATCGCGCGGCGGGTGTTGCCGTCGATCCTGACGATGTGCTCTTCTCCGGCAGCCGGGCCACGCCGGGTGACTTCGACGAATACGATCCGCTGTTAAATGGCCACTCGGTTACCGAGCCGGTTGCGGCGGCGGCAGCCGCGACGACCGCTGCGCAGGCGTATGCCGCGCCTGTCGACGCCGTGATGCCATCCGCGCCGGTTTCGCCGCCGGAATCCGTTATTCAGCAGCCGCAGGTTGACTGGCAGACTGCGCCAGGCGTTCACACGCCGGAGCCCGTTATCGCGCCTGAACCTGAAAGCTACATCCCTGTACAGCAGGAGCAGTGGCAGCAGCCGTATCAGCCGCCGCAGCCTGCGTATGAACCGCAAGATTACCCGCACTATGAACAGCCTGTAGCCCAACCTTATCAGGAGTATGTGCCTGAGCCGGTTGAACCTGTGCAGCCTTATGTAGAGCTGCAGCCTGAACCTGAAATCGTGGAAGAGGTAAAACCCTCTCGTCCACCTATGTACTATTTTGAAGAGGTTGAAGAGCGTCGCGCACGTGAACGCGAGCAGCTCGCGGCCTGGTACCAGCCTGTGCCTGAACCGGTGCAGGAGCCGGTGACGAAAGCGCCTTCTGTATCCGTTCCACCGATCGACCCGACGCCTGCAGTCGCACCCGTAGCGGAAAGCGTGAAGCAGGCTACCGCGGCCGCTGCCGTGGCTGCACCTGTCTTTAGCCTGGCAACAGGGGGCGCGCCACGTCCTCAGGTGAAGGAGGGGATTGGTCCGCAACTGCCTCGCCCTAACCGCGTTCGCGTTCCAACCCGCCGTGAGCTTGCCTCTTATGGTATCAAGCTGCCTTCCCAGCGTATGGCCGAAGAGAAAGCGCGCGAGCCTGAGTACGAAGATGACGCCGATGAAATGCAGCAGGACGAGCTGGCCCGCCAGTTCGCTGCGCAGCAGAATCAACGCTACGGTGAGGAATACCAGCACGATGAGCCTGTGCTTGAAGACGAGGATGACGCGGCAGAAGCCGAATTAGCGCGCCAGTTTGCCGCTACCCAGCAGCAGCGCTATTCCGGTGAACAACCTGCTGGCGCAAATCCGTTCTCGCTGTCGGATTTTGAATTCTCGCCGATGAAGGATCTGGTGGACGATGGCCCGAGCGAGCCGTTATTTACCCCGAGCGTGATGCCGGAAGCAGAGCCCGTGCGCCAGCAGCCAGCGCCGCAGGCCTACGCGCAGCCGCAACAGCCCGTTCAGCAGCCGTATGCGCAGCCGCATCAACCTGTTCAGCAACCGCAGCAGGCACCACAGTCGCCGCAGTTCCAGCAGCCTGCGCCTCAGCCGCAGGAGAGCCTGATTCACCCGCTGCTGATGCGTAACGGTGACAGCCGTCCGCTGCAGCGTCCGAGCACGCCGCTGCCGTCTCTGGATCTGTTAACGCCGCCGCCGTCAGAAGTGGAGCCGGTCGATACCTTCGCGCTCGAACAAATGGCGCGTCTGGTCGAAGCCCGTCTGGCTGACTTCCGTATCAAGGCGGACGTGGTGAACTATTCCCCGGGTCCGGTGATCACCCGTTTTGAACTGAACCTGGCGCCTGGCGTTAAAGCCGCGCGTATTTCCAATCTGTCCCGCGACCTGGCGCGTTCTCTCTCGACCGTGGCGGTACGTGTGGTGGAGGTGATCCCAGGCAAGCCTTACGTTGGCCTTGAGCTGCCAAACAAGAAACGTCAGACCGTCTACCTGCGTGAAGTGCTGGATAACACCAAGTTCCGCGATAACCCGTCCCCGCTGACCGTGGTGCTGGGTAAAGATATCGCGGGCGATCCGGTGGTGGCAGATCTCGCGAAAATGCCTCACCTGCTGGTCGCGGGTACTACCGGTTCCGGTAAGTCTGTCGGTGTGAACGCCATGATCCTCAGCATGCTTTATAAAGCGCAGCCGGAAGATGTGCGTTTCATCATGATCGACCCGAAAATGCTCGAACTGTCGGTCTACGAAGGCATCCCGCATCTGCTGACCGAAGTTGTCACCGACATGAAGGACGCCGCCAACGCTCTGCGCTGGAGCGTCAATGAGATGGAACGCCGCTACAAGCTGATGTCTGCGCTGGGTGTGCGTAACCTGGCCGGTTATAACGAGAAAATTGCCCAGGCGGTGCGCATGGGACGTCCGATCCCGGATCCTTACTGGAAGCCGGGTGACAGCATGGATGCCCAGCATCCGGTGCTGGAAAAACTGCCTTATATCGTCGTGCTGGTCGATGAATTTGCTGACCTGATGATGACCGTCGGTAAGAAAGTGGAAGAGCTGATTGCCCGTCTGGCGCAGAAAGCGCGTGCGGCCGGTATTCACCTTGTGCTGGCGACCCAGCGTCCTTCCGTGGACGTTATCACTGGTCTTATCAAAGCGAACATCCCGACGCGTATCGCCTTTACCGTATCCAGTAAAATTGACTCCCGTACCATTCTTGACCAGGGCGGCGCAGAGTCGCTGCTGGGTATGGGTGACATGCTCTATTCCGGCCCGAACTCCACCTCTCCGGTGCGTGTCCACGGCGCGTTCGTTCGCGATGAGGAAGTACACGCCGTCGTGCAGGACTGGAAGGCGCGCGGTCGTCCACAATATGTTGACGGCATCACCAGCGATACGGAAAGCGAAGGCGGCGGCGGTGGCTTCGACGGCGGCGAAGAGCTGGATCCGTTATTCGATCAGGCGGTTAACTTCGTTACCGAAAAACGCAAAGCGTCAATCTCTGGCGTGCAGCGCCAGTTCCGCATTGGTTATAACCGCGCAGCGCGTATCATCGAGCAGATGGAAGCGCAGGGCATTGTGAGCGAGCAGGGGCATAACGGTAACCGCGAGGTGCTGGCGCCGCCGCCGTTTGATTAGCCTTCAGCGATTGCAAAGAAGGGTAAATCAGCCAAAATTAAGCATTTTCTTCTGTCGCCTGCCTTCGGGCAGGTCCAGAATAGAAGACGGAAACCCCATATCGGGAAGACGTATTTTAAGGAATAACAATGAAAAAAATCGCCATCGCCTGTGCATTACTCACCAGTTTTGTCGCCAGCAGCGTCTGGGCTGATGCAGCCAGCGACCTTAAAAGCCGACTGGATAAAGTAAGCAGCTTCCACGCCAGCTTCACGCAAAAAGTGACTGACGGCAGCGGTAACGCGGTGCAGGAAGGTCAGGGAGATTTGTGGGTAAAACGCCCAAATCTTTTCAACTGGCACATGACCCAGCCGGATGAAAGCATCCTGGTCTCTGACGGTAAAACCTTATGGTTCTTCAACCCGTTCGTTGAACAGGCAACGGCGACCTGGCTGAAAGATGCCACCAGCAATACGCCGTTTATGCTGATTGCTCGCAACCAGTCCAGCGACTGGCAGCAGTACAATATTAAACAGACGGGTGACGAGTTTGTCCTGACGCCGAAAGGCAGCAACGGCAACCTGAAGCAGTTCACCATTAACGTAAGCACCAACGGTACCATTAATCAGTTCGGCGCGGTTGAGCAGGACGATCAGCGCAGCAGCTACCAGCTTAAATCTCAGCAGAACGGCGCCGTTGATGCATCGAAATTCACCTTTACCCCGCCGCAGGGCGTAACGGTGGACGACCAACGCAATAAGTAAGAGGCGTGAGTGGGCAATCTGTCGCTCGATTTTTCAGATAACGCGTTTCAACCTCTGGCCGCTCGTATGCGGCCAGAAAATTTAGCGCAGTACATCGGCCAGCAGCACCTGCTGGCTGCCGGTAAGCCATTGCCGCGCGCCATTGAGGCCGGGCATCTTCACTCCATGATCCTCTGGGGCCCACCTGGCACCGGCAAGACCACGCTTGCAGAAGTGATCGCCCGCTATGCCAACGCGGATGTCGAACGCATCTCGGCGGTCACCTCCGGCGTGAAGGAGATCCGTGAGGCGATCGAGCGTGCGCGGCAGAACCGCAACGCCGGGCGGCGCACCATCCTCTTCGTGGATGAAGTCCACCGCTTCAACAAGAGCCAGCAGGATGCCTTCCTGCCGCATATTGAAGACGGCACGATCTTCTTCATCGGCGCGACCACCGAAAACCCGTCGTTTGAACTGAACTCGGCGCTGCTGTCGCGCGCGCGCGTTTACCTGCTCAAATCGCTGACCACCGAGGATATCGAAAAGGTTCTCACCCAGGCGATGGACGACAAAGCGCGCGGCTACGGCGGGCAGGATATCGTTCTGCCTGACGATACGCGTCGTGCGATTGCCGAGCTGGTCAACGGCGATGCGCGTCGGGCGCTGAATACGCTGGAAATGATGGCCGATATGGCCGAAGTCGACGATGCCGGGAAGCGGGTGCTGAAGCAGGAGCTGCTCACCGAAATTGCCGGTGAACGCAGCGCGCGTTTCGATAACAAAGGCGACCGTTTTTACGACCTGATCTCGGCGCTGCATAAGTCCGTGCGCGGCAGCGCGCCGGATGCGGCGCTTTACTGGTACGCGCGAATTATCACAGCGGGCGGCGATCCGTTATATGTCGCGCGTCGCTGCCTGGCGATTGCGTCAGAAGATGTCGGCAATGCCGATCCTCGCGCCATGCAGGTCGCGCTTTCGGCCTGGGACTGCTTCACCCGCGTTGGACCCGCGGAAGGCGAACGTGCCATAGCGCAGGCGATTGTCTATCTGGCCTGCGCGCCGAAAAGCAATGCGGTTTATACCGCCTTCAAAGCGGCGATGTCCGACGCGCGCGAACGCCCGGACTATGATGTTCCGGTTCATCTGCGTAACGCGCCGACCAAGCTGATGAAAGAGATGGGTTACGGGCAGGAGTACCGCTACGCTCACGACGAACCCAATGCCTACGCTGCCGGGGAGGAATATTTCCCGCAGGAGATGGCACAAACGCGCTATTATCACCCCACAAACAGAGGTCTTGAAGGCAAGATTGGTGAAAAGCTCACCTGGCTCGCCGGACAGGATCAAAATAGCCCTATAAAACGCTACCGTTAGTTCAATCGTTGCGGTAATGTTGGCAATGTATCCTTGTGGCCGCAGGCTGTGGTCACATTTTCCTATTTTAATTCGATAAGCACAGGATAAGCATGCTCGATCCCAATCTGCTGCGTAATGAGCCAGACGCAGTCGCTGAAAAACTGGCACGCCGGGGCTTTAAGCTGGATGTAGATAAGCTGCGCGCTCTTGAAGAGCGTCGTAAAGTACTGCAGGTACAAACTGAAAATCTGCAGGCAGAGCGTAACTCTCGATCGAAATCCATCGGCCAGGCGAAAGCGCGCGGGGAAGATATTGAGCCATTACGCCTGGAAGTGAACAAACTGGGTGAAGAACTGGATCAGGCGAAAGCTGAGCTGGACGTTCTTCAGGCCGAGATTCGTGATATTGCCCTGGCTATCCCGAATATTCCTGACGACAGCGTGCCTGTCGGCAAAGATGAAAACGACAACGTTGAAGTGAAACGCTGGGGTACGCCTCGTGAGTTTGACTTCGAAGTGCGCGATCACGTGACGCTGGGCGAAATGCACGCGGGCCTGGACTTTGCGGCAGCGGTTAAGCTGACCGGTTCTCGCTTCGTGGTGATGAAAGGCCAGATTGCCCATCTGCACCGCGCGCTGGCGCAGTTCATGCTGGATCTGCACACCGAGCAGCATGGCTACAGCGAAACCTACGTACCGTATCTGGTTAACCACGATACGCTCTACGGTACGGGTCAGTTGCCGAAATTTGCCGGCGATCTGTTCCATACCCGTCCGCTGGACGAGGAAGCCGACAGCAGCAACTACGCGCTGATCCCAACCGCTGAAGTGCCGCTGACTAACCTCGTGCGTGATGAGATCATCGATGAAGACGACCTGCCAATTAAGCTGACAGCACACTCTCCGTGCTTCCGTTCTGAAGCTGGATCTTATGGTCGCGACACGCGCGGTCTGATCCGTATGCACCAGTTCGACAAAGTTGAGATGGTGCAGATCGTCCGTCCTGAAGAGTCCATGGACGCGCTGGAAGAGATGACCGGCCACGCTGAGAAAGTGCTGGAGCTGCTGGGTCTGCCGTACCGTCGTATGGCCCTGTGTACCGGTGATATGGGCTTTGGTGCCTGCAAAACCTTCGATCTGGAAGTGTGGGTGCCTGCTCAGAACACCTACCGTGAGATCTCCTCCTGCTCTAACGTCTGGGATTTCCAGGCGCGCCGCATGCAGGCTCGCTGCCGCAGCAAATCTGACAAGAAAACCCGTCTGGTGCATACCCTGAACGGTTCTGGTCTGGCCGTGGGCCGTACGCTGGTTGCCGTGCTGGAAAACTACCAGCAGGCAGACGGTCGTATTGAGATCCCTGAAGTGCTGCGTCCATACATGAAAGGCCAGCAGTACATCGGCTGATAATTTGTCTTAAAACAAAAAAGCGCCTCAGGGCGCTTTTTTTATGCCTGCTAATTGATACGACTCAATAATCTCTCCCTCTAAAGTAGTAATACTCCTCCGAATGAAAGTCAGCATAAAAAGCTGATAACGAAGAAATTCGTTCTAAATAAAACTATATAGCGGTCTATGCCGCCTCTCATTTCTTTGTGAGCAACCAAAGTGAGTCTTTATGAAAATCAACGCGCCTGAAGCGTTAATGGCTGCCGAGGTCACTCGCCGTGGGTTGATGAAAACCACGGCAATTGGCGGCCTGGCTGTAGCCAGCAGCGCCTTCACGCTCCCTTTCACCCGACTGGCGTCGGCGGCGGATGCATTGTCCCCAGCCTCAGCTCCGGAAAAAGTGGTGTGGAGTGCCTGTACCGTAAACTGCGGCAGCCGTTGTCCGCTGCGTATGCATGTAGTGGATGGTGAAATTAAATATGTCGAAACCGACAATACCGGGGACGATAACTACGAAGGGTTACATCAGGTTCGCGCTTGTCTGCGCGGCCGCTCCATGCGTCGCCGCGTGTACAACCCGGACCGCCTGAAATACCCGATGAAGCGCGTCGGTAAGCGTGGGGAAGGGAAGTTCGAGCGTATTAGCTGGGATGAAGCCTACGACATCATCGCCACAAATATGCAGCGTCTTATCAAAGAGTATGGCAACGAATCCATCTACCTGAACTACGGCACCGGGACGCTCGGCGGCACGCTGACCCGCTCCTGGCCGCCGGGTAAAACGCTGGTGGCGCGCCTGATGAACTGCTGCGGCGGTTATCTCAACCACTACGGCGACTACTCCTCGGCGCAGATCGCTGCTGGCCTGAACTACACCTACGGCGGCTGGGCGGACGGCAATAGCCCGTCTGATATCGAAAACAGTAAGCTGGTCGTGCTGTTTGGTAACAACCCGGGCGAAACCCGCATGAGCGGCGGCGGGGTAACCTACTACCTGGAACAGGCCCGCGTAAAATCCAATGCTCGCATGATCATCATCGATCCGCGCTATACCGACACCGGTGCCGGACGTGAAGACGAGTGGATCCCAATCCGTCCGGGTACCGATGCGGCGCTGGTCTCAGCGCTGGCGTGGGTGATGATCACCGAAAACCTCGTCGATCAGCCTTTCCTGGATAAATACTGCGTCGGCTATGACGAGAAAACCCTGCCAGCCAGCGCGCCGGCTAACGGTCACTACAAGGCGTATATTCTCGGTCAGGGCAGCGATGGCGTGGCGAAAACGCCCGAGTGGGCGTCCACCATCACCGGTATTCCGGTGGAGCGTATCGTCCAACTGGCGCGTGAGATTGGCTCAGCCAAACCGGCCTATATCAGCCAGGGCTGGGGACCGCAGCGTCATGCGAACGGCGAAATCGCGACCCGTGCCATCTCAATGCTTTCTATTCTGACGGGCAACGTGGGCATTCACGGCGGAAACACCGGCGCGCGTGAAGGCTCGTATGAAGTGCCGTTTGAACGTATGCCGACGCTGGATAACCCTGTTCAGACCAGCATCTCCATGTTTATGTGGACCGATGCGATCGAACGCGGCCCGGAAATGACCGCCCTGCGCGACGGCGTGCGCGGCAAGGACAAGCTGGACGTGCCGATCAAGATGATCTGGAACTATGCCGGTAACTGTCTCATCAACCAGCACTCTGAAATCAACCGCACCCATGAAATCCTGCAGGATGATAAGAAGTGCGAGATGATTGTGGTGATTGACTGTCACATGACCTCCTCGGCGAAATATGCCGATATCCTGCTGCCGGACTGCACCGCTTCTGAGCAGATGGATTTCGCGCTGGACGCCTCCTGCGGCAACATGTCCTACGTGATCTTTACCGATCAGGCAATCAAACCGCGCTTCGAGTGCAAAACCATCTATGAGATGACCTCTGAGCTGGCGAAACGTCTTGGCGTTGAGCAGCAGTTTACCGAGGGACGTACTCAGGAAGGGTGGATGCGCCATCTGCATGAACTTTCCCGTAAGGCGATCCCTGACCTGCCGGATTTCGATACCTTCCGCAAGCAGGGTATGTACAAACAGCGCGATCCGGAAGGGCACCACGTGGCGTACAAAGCGTTCCGTGAAGACCCGCAGGCGAACCCGCTGACCACGCCGTCGGGCAAAATCGAAATCTACTCCGAAGAGCTGGCAAAAATCGCGTCGACCTGGGAACTGCCGGAAGGGGACGTTATCGATCCGCTGCCGATCTACACGCCAGGTTTTGAAAACTATAACGATCCGCTGACGGCGAAATTCCCGCTGCAGCTGACCGGTTTCCACTACAAAGCGCGAGTGCACTCCACCTACGGCAACGTCGACGTACTGAAAGCCGCCTGCCGTCAGGAGATGTGGATCAACCCGATGGATGCCAAAGCGCGCGGCATCGGCAATGGCGATCGCGTGCGTATCTTCAACGGTCGCGGCGAGGTGCACATTGAGGCCAAAGTGACGCCGCGCATGATGCCAGGCGTGGTGGCGCTGGGGGAAGGGGCCTGGTACAGCCCCGATGCCAACCGCATCGACCAGGCGGGCAGTATTAACGTGCTGACCACGCAGCGTCCGTCGCCGCTGGCGAAGGGCAACCCATCCCACACAAACCTTGTCCAGGTTGAAAAGGTTTAAGGAGTAGCCGATGACAACCCAGTATGGATTTTTTATTGATTCCAGCCGTTGCACCGGGTGCAAAACCTGCGAGCTGGCCTGCAAAGATTACAAAGACCTGACTCCTGACGTCAGCTTCCGCCGTATTTACGAATACGCCGGTGGCGACTGGCAGGAAGATAACGGCGTCTGGCATCAGAATGTCTTTGCGTATTACCTGTCGATTGCCTGTAACCACTGTGAAGATCCGGCCTGTACCAAGGTCTGCCCGAGCGGGGCGATGCACAAGCGTGAAGACGGTTTTGTGGTGGTGGACGAAGATGTCTGCATCGGCTGTCGGTACTGCCATATGGCGTGTCCGTACGGCGCGCCGCAGTACAACGCCGCCAAAGGTCATATGACCAAATGCGACGGTTGCCACACCCGCGTGGCGGATGGCAAAAAGCCGATTTGCGTCGAGTCCTGTCCGCTGCGCGCGCTGGACTTTGGCCCGATTGAAGAGCTGCGTCAAAAACACGGTCAGCTTGCCGCAGTGGCACCGCTGCCGTCTGCGCACTTCACGAAGCCGAGCATTGTGATTAAACCTAACGCCAACAGCCGTCCTACAGGTGACACCACCGGCTACCTGGCAAATCCGAAGGAGGTGTGAGATGGGAAGTGGATGGCATGAATGGCCGCTGATGATCTTCACGGTCTTTGGTCAGTGCGTGGCGGGCGGTTTCATTGTGCTCGCGCTGGCGTTGTTAAAAGGGAACCTCAATGCCGAACAGCAGCAGCGTTTAGTGTTGAGCATGTTTGGCCTGTGGGTGTTGATGGGAATTGGCTTTATCGCCTCTACGCTGCACCTGGGTTCACCGATGCGCGCGTTTAACTCTCTGAACCGCGTGGGGGCCTCATCCCTCAGTAACGAGATTGCCAGCGGGGCAATTTTCTTTGCCGTCGGTGGGCTGGGCTGGCTGCTGGCCGCGATGAAGAAATTGCCTGCGGGTCTGCGCAGCCTGTGGCTGATCGTGACCATGGTGCTGGGCGTGGTGTTCGTGTGGATGATGGTGCGCGTCTATAACACTATCGATACCGTTCCAACCTGGTACAGCGTCTGGACGCCGATGAGCTTCTTCCTGACGATGTTTATCGGCGGGCCGCTGCTGGGCTACCTGCTGCTGCGCGTGGCGGGCGTAGACGGGTGGGCAATGCGCTTGCTGCCCGCTGTTTCGCTGCTGGCGCTGGTGGTGAGTGCGATAGTCGCCCTGATGCAGGGTGCCGAACTGGCAACCATTCACAGTTCTATCCAGCAGGCTTCTGCCCTGGTGCCGGACTACGGTTCTCTGATGGCCTGGCGCATCGTTCTGCTGGTCGCGGCGTTGGTATTCTGGATAGCTCCCCAGCTTAAAGGTTATCAGCCCGCGCTGCCGCTGCTGTCACTGGCCTTTGTGCTGGTACTGGCAGGTGAACTGATTGGCCGCGGCGTATTCTACGGGCTGCATATGACCGTTGGTATGGCTATCGCCAGCTAGCGTTGTATTTCGTTATATCAAGCCGGGCCCGAGTGCCCGGCTTTTTCTTTTTTCGATCATGAAATTTTTCGACTGTCGTTTTGTTTTAATTTCGCCCATTAATAAATAAAAACAGATACATAATTAATATCTATAGCAGGCGTGGCATTAGCAGGATAAGTTTTTTAAATCGACAGGGAACATATTGTGCGAGGCGGCTAAGTCAGTGGATTGACTTTGTTTTTGCCAGTGGCATGATGCGCACGAAATCTGAACTTCCTCACGGTTTTTAATCCATGACCACCTATACCCGCCCAGTGCTTCTGTTGCTCTGTGGCCTGCTTCTGCTGACCCTGGCGATCGCAGTGTTAAATACGCTCGTCCCGCTGTGGCTCGCCCATGAAAACTTACCGACCTGGCAGGTGGGTATGGTCAGCTCGTCCTTTTTTACCGGGAACCTGCTGGGCACATTATTAACCGGTAGCCTGATCAAGCGTTTTGGCTTTAATCGCAGCTATTATCTGGCGTCGCTGATTTTCGCCGCCGGGTGTGCCGGGCTGGGCCTGATGGTCGGCTTCTGGAGCTGGATGGCGTGGCGCTTTATCGCTGGCGTAGGCTGCGCGATGATTTGGGTCGTGGTTGAAAGTGCGCTGATGTGCAGCGGCACCTCCCGCAACCGTGGACGCCTGCTGGCGGCCTATATGATGGTTTACTACGTCGGTACCGTGCTGGGTCAACTGATGGTCAGCAAGCTGCCAACCGACCTGATGAGCGTTCTGCCGTGGGTTACGGGCATGGTGCTGGCCGCAATCCTGCCGCTGCTCTTCACGCGCATTGTGAACCAGAACAGCGAGCATCAGGAAGCGACCCACGTCTGGCCAATGCTCAGACTCCGCCAGGCGCGTCTGGGGGTTAACGGCTGCATTATCTCGGGGATTGTACTGGGCTCGCTCTACGGCCTGATGCCGCTCTATCTGAATCATCAGGGCGTCAGCGATTCCGGAATTGGCTTCTGGATGGCGGTCATGGTGAGTGCGGGCATCGTCGGGCAGTGGCCGATTGGCCGCCTGGCGGACCGTTTCGGTCGTCTGCTGGTGCTGCGCGTTCAGGTCTTCGTGGTCATCATGGGATGTCTTGCCATGCTCAGCAACGCCGCGATGGCGCCAGCGCTGTTTATTCTCGGGGCCGCCGGCTTTACGCTCTATCCGGTCGCGATGGCCTGGGCCTGTGAGAAAGTTGAACATCATCAGCTGGTGGCAATGAACCAGGCGCTGTTACTGAGCTATACCATCGGCAGCTTATTAGGGCCGACGTTTACCGCGATGCTGATGCAGAATTACTCTGATAATTTATTGTTTATCATGATCGCCAGCGTATCGTTTATTTATCTCTTAATGCTGCTGCGCAAAGTGGGCGAACACCCAACGCCTGTGGCTCATGCCTGATTAATTAAAAGCCTGTCGACGACAGGCTTTTTTGTCCCTGTCACAACTAAGAGTTTTACTTATTGTGTGTTTATTGCGCCAGGCGATAATTCATGTGAGTCCTACCACTATAAGGCAGCAATCATGTCTATTCGTCGTTTTTCCACTACCGCACTTGCCGTAGTGTTGTCTTTAACGTTTGCAACGGCTCCGGTCATGGCTAATCCTGGAAACGGGAATGGCGGTGGCCACGGAAACGGTGGCGGACAGGGTAATGGCGGCAGTCATGGTAACGGGAATTCTGGTAACCATGGCAATAAGCAAAATAACGGTCAGGATAACCCTGGAAAATCGGATAAGAGCTTTAAAAACAGTAAGGATGTCGGTAACGATGTCGACGCTCGTGTGAGCTTCGATCATGCCCGCCATCTGGCGCTGAATTATGGCTTAACGGGCTATGACTCACTGCCTCCGGGCATCGCTAAAAACCTGGCGCGCGGCAAGCCGTTGCCTCCGGGCATTGCGAAGAAAACCGTGCCGGCCTCTATGTTGGGTCAGCTTCCTTCCTATCCAGGCTATGAGTGGCGGGTAGTGGGTGACGACCTGGTCTTAATTGCGCTGAGTACAGCCATTGTGACGTCCGTGATTAACGGCGTCTTTAAATAGAATATAAAAAAGCCCGGTTTTCACCGGGCTTTTCTTTAATACATCACCTTGTGGCCGTACTGTTCAAGAATACCTTTGACGCGTTCCATCGTCTCTTTCTTCGGCGGCTTCACGCCATCGAGTTTGTACTCTTCGCCCATTGCCACCCATTTATGTTTACCCAGCTCGTGATAGGGCAGAAGCTCGATTTTCTCGACGTTGCCCATATCGCGGGTAAATTCCCCGAGGCGGTGCGCGGAATCGTCATCATCTGACCAGCCAGGCACAACCACGTAGCGGATCCAGGTTTTAATGCCTTTATCGGCAATGTATTTGGCAAATTCCAGCGTGCGGTGGTTTGAGACGCCAACGAGGTTCTGGTGGATCTCATCGTTCATCTGTTTGAGATCGAGCATCACCAGATCGGTCACTTCGAGCAGTTCGTCAATAACCGGATCGTAGCGGCGTACAAAGCCGTTGGTATCGAGACAGGTATGAATGCCTTCTTTGCGGCAGGCACGGAACCAGTCGCGCACAAACTCCGCCTGCAGAATGGCTTCACCGCCGGATGCGGTGACGCCGCCGCCGGACGCGTTCATAAAGTGGCGGTAGGTCACCACCTCTTTCATCAAGTCTTCAACGGTCACTTCTTTACCGCCATGGGTATCCCAGGTGTCACGGTTATGGCAGTACAGGCAGCGCATCAGGCAGCCCTGGAAAAAGGTGATAAAGCGGATGCCCGGGCCATCGACGGTGCCACAGGATTCAAAGGAGTGAATGCGACCAATAATTGACATTGCGGTGATATCTCCAGCATCGGCCCGTCCGGGGCCTGAGTATGCACAGCTCAAAGCCGGCTGTGTTGAAGTCTGTTTTGGCTGATATCCATAAAGTATAGATAGCGGACAAAAGAGACTGAGATGGAGAGGGTGCTAAAAAGGCCCCACTGACGTGGAGCCTTTATTGTACGCTTTTTAACGCGTGATTTCAGTCAATTCCACTTACATGGACTGAGTGAAAGTACGGGTGATAACGTCCTGCTGCTGTTCTTTAGTCAGGGAGTTAAAACGTACTGCGTAGCCAGATACGCGGATGGTCAGCTGAGGATATTTCTCAGGGTGTTCCATCGCGTCGAGCAGCATTTCACGGTTCATGACGTTCACGTTCAGGTGCTGACCACCTTCGATGGACGCTTCGTGGTGGAAGTAACCATCCATCAGACCCGCGAGGTTAGTTTTACGCACTTCGTCGTCTTTACCCAGCGCGTTTGGCACGATAGAGAAGGTATAAGAGATACCATCTTTCGCGTAAGCAAACGGCAGTTTAGCAACGGAGGTCAGAGAGGCAACCGCACCTTTCTGGTCACGACCGTGCATTGGGTTAGCACCTGGGCCGAATGGCGCGCCAGCACGACGACCGTCTGGGGTGTTACCGGTTTTCTTACCATACACAACGTTAGAGGTGATGGTCAGAACAGACTGAGTCGGGATAGCGTTACGGTAAGTAGTCAGTTTCTGAATTTTCTTCATGAAACGTTCTACCAGGTCAACCGCCATGTCATCAACGCGAGAGTCGTTGTTACCAAACTGCGGATATTCGCCTTCGATTTCGAAGTCTACAGCCAGGCCGTCTTCGTCACGAATTGGTTTAACTTTCGCATATTTGATTGCAGACAGGGAGTCAGCAGCAACGGACAGACCAGCGATACCACACGCCATGGTGCGGATAACGTCACGGTCGTGCAGCGCCATCAGAGAGGCTTCGTAGCTGTACTTGTCGTGCATGTAGTGGATAACGTTCAGCGCAGTGACGTACTGTTTAGCCAGCCAGTCCATGAAGTGATCCATGCGGTCCATGACTTCGTCGAAGTTCAGAACGTCGCCTTTGATCGGCTCAGACTTAGGACCAACCTGCATTTTCAGTTTTTCATCAACGCCGCCGTTGATTGCGTACAGCATGGTTTTCGCCAGGTTTGCACGCGCACCGAAGAACTGCATTTGTTTACCAACAACCATTGGGCTTACGCAGCAAGCGATAGCGTAATCGTCGTTGTTGAAGTCCGGACGCATCAGGTCATCGTTCTCGTACTGCAGAGAAGAGGTATCGATAGACACTTTAGCGGCGAATTTCTTGAAGTTCAGAGGCAGTTTTTCAGACCACAGAACGGTGATGTTCGGCTCCGGAGAAGGACCCATGGTGTACAGGGTGTTCAGGAAGCGGAAGCTGTTTTTAGTTACCAGAGTGCGGCCGTCAACGCCCATACCACCGATGGATTCTGTAGCCCAGATTGGGTCACCGGAGAACAGCTCATCGTATTCAGGGGTACGCAGGAAGCGAACCATACGCAGTTTCATGACCAGGTGGTCAATCATTTCCTGAGCGTCTTGCTCGGTGATTTTTCCTGCTTTGATGTCGCGTTCGATGTACGCATCCAGGAAGGTGGATACGCGGCCGAAGGACATTGCTGCACCGTTCTGAGACTTAACCGCGGCCAGGTAGCCGAAGTAGGTCCACTGGATAGCTTCCTGAGCGTTGGTAGCAGGACCAGAGATATCGCAGCCATATTTAGCCGCCATCTCTTTGATCTGACCCAGCGCACGGTGCTGTTCAGCGATTTCTTCACGCAGACGGATAGTCGCTTCCAGGTTTACGCCGTTTTCCAGATCGGACTGCAGGGAAACAAACTGCGCGTATTTGTCTTTCATCAGGAAGTCGATACCGTACAGCGCAACGCGACGGTAGTCACCGATGATACGGCCACGGCCATACGCATCTGGCAGACCGGTCAGAACGCCAGATTTACGGCAGTTCAGAATGTCTTTGGTGTAAACATCGAATACGCCCTGGTTGTGGGTTTTACGGTATTCGGTGAAGATTTTTTTCAGCATTGGATCCAGCTCGCGGTTATACGCTTTGCAGGAACCTTCAACCATTTTAATACCACCGAACGGGATGATTGCGCGTTTCAGTGGTGCTTCAGTCTGCAGACCAACGATTTTCTCAAGGGCTTTGTTGATGTAGCCAGCATCGTGAGAAGTGATGGTGGAAGCAACGGAGGTGTCAAAATCAACTGGCGCGTGAGTGCGGTTTTCCAGTTTAACGCCTTCCATTACGCTGTCCCACAGCTTGGTGGTCGCGTCAGTTGCGCCAGCCAGGAAGGATTCGTCACCTTCATACGGGGTATAGTTTTTCTGAATGAAGTCACGTACGTTTACTTCATTCTGCCAGTCACCTTTCGCAAAACCTTCCCAGGCTGTGGCTAACTTTTCATTAAGCTCGGACATGTAACACCTACCTTCTTAAGTGGATTTTATATTTACTGCCTGAGAAAACCATCAATTATGATCGTCGCCACGCAGGTAAATGACCCAGTATGTCAACCCAACTAACAGACCCCCACCGATAATGTTCCCGATAGTGACAGGGATCAGGTTATCAGTAATGAAATTCATAATAGTCAGGTGAGAGAAACTTTCCGGGGATGAACCAACTGCGGTCCAGAACTCCGGGCTCGCAAAGTCGCGGATGACAATGCCCATTGGGATCATGAACATATTCGCGATACTGTGCTCAAAGCCGCTGGCAACAAACATCGCAACCGGCAGAACCATAATTAAGGCTTTGTCCATCAGGCTACGACCCGAGTAGCTCATCCATACAGCCAGGCAGACCATCAGGTTAGCGAGGATGCCGAGAGCAACGGCTTCGATAAATGTGTGGTGCATTTTGTGGTCGGCGGTTTGCAGGACGTTAAGGCCCCAGCCACCGTTGGCGGTCATGTACTCGCCAGAAAGCCACATCAACAAAACAAAGAGCAGACAGCCAACCAGGTTACCGACGTAGACGTTAAGCCAGTTACGTGCCAGCTGACCCCAGGTAATTCTTCCGCTGGCCTTTGCCACGACAATCAGCACCGTTGAGGTGAAGAGGTCGGCGCCGCAGATGACGCAGAGAATCAGACCCAGTGAGAAGCAAATGCCGCCAATCAGTTTGGCCATGCCGAAAGGCATTCCGGCAGTACCGGTGGTGGCGGTGATGTAGAAGACGAAAGCGATAGAGATGAACACACCAGCCGTGATCGCCAGATAGAACGTCTTCATCGGGTGTTTCGTTGCTTTATAGACACCCGCTTCTTCGGCAACTTTAGCCATCGCAGCGGGGAGTAAAAGATCAAAAGGGTTGTCAGCTTTCACACTAACTCTCTCTTTATTAAGTCGGCGACGAGATACTAACAAAGCATTATAGAAGAGAAATTGATATAGATCATATCTCGCCTGGCTTATAGGCCCGCAGTGTGTATGGTTTTACGACAAATGCGGAGTAAGTATTTGATTATCCGTATAAAAATAAATTTTAAAAGTTATGAAAAGAGTTGAATTTTTTCGTTCAGCCACCTTTGAGACAGTTAATTAGTATGGAGTATTTACCATAAAAAGTAACAGTAAAGCCCAGGTAAATATTATTATATTTACCCATGTTTAACTTTATTATTACAATCAACAGTCATTGCCGAAGAAAATAAAAAACGGGGCAATGAAATTGCCCCGTAATATAGCCCAGACGATTGAATACGCCTACTGCTGGTAATGTTATGTGCGCTTATTTTGACCAGTAAGCGGCTTTTGCTTTCTGCAGCTTTTCGTAGGCCTTCAGCAGCGACTGGTGCGCCGGGAAGGCTTTCAGATCGCTATCAACAGCCTGCAGGCCATAGAACGGCGCTTCGCCGCTCAGGGCCGCGCTGGCTGCTTCTACGGCCTCAGCACCGTACATACGCACGAAAGCGTTCAGGTATTGCAGCGGCTCGCGATCGTCTTCCTGTGCCAGCAGCAACAGGGTTTGCAGGCAGCGGTAATAATTGGTGCGTTCGGCAGAGAAGACCGACTGGTTGAATTCCATGGTCCACTCGGTCCAGGCCAGAGCCTGATCCAAATCGCCTCCCGCCAGTGCCAGCATCGCTTTCAGCTCACCGATACGCAGGGTATACCAGCCGTTGTCTTTACCGGTCGCCAGACCCAGCAGTTCGCGTACGCGGGTGAAGTCATCGTGGCCTTCTTCGTCCAGCTGGGCGATCAGGTTCAGATAATCTTCTTTCTCCCACTCGCTGCCCGGCAGAGCCAGCAGCGTTTCGCGCAGGTGCGCGCCCATGCTGTTATTCGCCAGCCACAGATCTTCAGCCGGGTAGATGTCGGACATGCCTGGAACAATAATGCGGCACGCGTAGACGCCAAGGTGTTCGTAGTCGGCAATATAAACTTCCTGATCTTCCGCGTTGAAGATCGCCATCAGCGTGGCGAACTCTTCTTCCGTGGTACCGGCAAAGCTCCAGTCCACGAACGGATAGTCAGCGTCCTGCTTGAACATATCCCAGGAAATTAAGCCGCTGGAGTCGATGAAGTGGGTTTCGAGGTTGGTATGCTCGGCCACTTCTTCGTCGTCAAACGTTGGCGGGGTGAAAACGTCGAGATCTTTCAGGCTACGGCCCTGCAGCAGCTCGGTAACGGTACGCTCCAGCGCCACGCCGAAGTCCGGGTGCGCGCCGAAGGAGGCGAAGCAGGTGCCGTTGGCCGGGTTAAACAGCACGACGCAGATAACCGGGTACTTACCGCCCAGCGAGCCGTCATAGGCAAAGATTGGGAAACCTTCGGCTTCCAACTTGGCGATGGACTCCACTACGCCCGGGTAGCGCGCCAGCACGTCGGCCGGAATTTCAGGCAGGCTGATGGATTCGGCGATGATGCGGTTTTTGATGTGGCGTTCAAAGACTTCAGACAGACCCTGCACGCGCGCTTCATTGCGGGTGTTACCGGCGGACATGCCGTTAGACACGTACAGGTTGCCGACGATGTTCATCGGGATATAAACGGTCTGCTCGTCAGACTGACGGGTGAACGGCAGGGCGCAGATACCGCGATCCTCGTTACCGGACTGCAGATCGATCAGCATGCTGGCGGTCAGTTCGCTGTCTGGATCGTAGAAGGCACGCAGGCGCGCGTCGAGAATACCTTCCGGCAGTTCGTCATCTTCGGTCAGCGGGAACCATTTTTCATTTGGATAGTGAACGAACGGGCCGTTAGCGATGGTCTCGCCCAGCCAGAAGTCTGCGAAGAAATAGTTGGTGGACAGACGCTCAAAATACTCACCCAGCGCAGAGGCCAGTGCCGCTTTTTTTGTCGCGCCTTTACCGTTGGTAAAGCACAGGGCACAGTCTTTATCGCGAATATGCACGGACCAGACATGAGGCACCGGATTGAGCCAGGAGGCTTCTTCGATGTTAAAACCCAGGTCGGTCAGTTTCTGCTGGAAGCGAGCGATGGAATCTTCCAGAGCGGCGTCTTTGCCGGGGATAAACGTTTGAGTCATGGCGTTCACTTTTATCGTACGTAAAGCGCGCAATGATACGGGTTTTGCGTGACGGGTGCTATCTTCGGCGAAAATAAAAGGCTGGACTATGCTTAGTGGCAGTAACTGACTGTTAAGGCATAGAAAAATGAAAGCATTTGATCTCCAGCGGATGGCGTTTGATAAAGTTCCTCCTGAATTTCTGGGCGAAGTGGCGCTGCGCAGCCTCTATACCTTCGTACTTGTCTTCCTGTTTCTTAAGATCACCGGCCGTCGCGGTGTGCGGCAGATGTCCCTCTTTGAGGTGTTGATCATCCTGACGCTGGGGTCAGCGGCGGGGGACGTCGCCTTTTATGATGATGTGCCGATGGTGCCGGTGTTTATCGTGTTTGTCTCACTGGCGCTACTTTACCGTCTTGTCATGTGGCTGATGTCGAAAAGCGAAAAGCTGGAAGATCTGCTTGAAGGCAAGCCGGTCGTTATCGTCGAGGACGGACAGCTGGCCTGGGAAAATGTACAAAGCGCCAATATGACCGAGTTTGAATTCTTTATGGAGCTTCGCCTGAACAGCGTTGAACAGCTCGGGCAGGTGAGGCTGGCGATCATGGAAACCAACGGGCAGATCAGCGTCTATTACTATTCTGACGACGAGGTGAAGCCGGGACTGTGTATCCTGCCGGATATGCTCATTGAGCGTTTCAGAACGGTACCGGAATCCGGCGAGTATGCTTGCGTAAGATGTAGCCATGTTGTCGCGATGCAGCCGGGGGATCGCCAATTATGCCCCCGCTGTGCAAATCCGGAATGGACGAAGGTTAGCCGGGCCAAACGCATCACCTGACAGCCATTTTGTCGGTTTTGTCTTAGCGAGGCGGCAGATTGTTTTGTGTGACGCGGGACACATTTCACGGGTCATAAGTTTTAGACATTGCGGCGCGTGTCACTGAATGATAAAACCGATATCCACAGTTATAACTTATGGCTTTTAGCGTGGTGAGGGGAAATGGCTCAAGTCTTTAATTTCAGTTCAGGTCCGGCAATGTTACCGGCAGACGTGCTTAAACAGGCTCAACAGGAACTTTGTGACTGGAACGGTCTCGGTACGTCGGTGATGGAAATCAGCCACCGTGGTAAAGAGTTTATTCAGGTGGCGGAAGAGGCAGAAAAGGATTTTCGCGATCTGCTGAATATTCCCTCGAACTACAAAGTATTGTTCTGTCACGGCGGTGGGCGCGGCCAGTTTGCGGGTATTCCGCTGAATATCCTCGGTGACAAAACGACGGCTGACTACGTTGACGCGGGTTACTGGGCGGCAAGCGCCGTTAAAGAAGCGCATAAATACTGCACGCCGAATGTTATCGACGCCAAAGTGACCGTTGACGGTCTGCGCGCCGTGAAGCCAATGAGCGAGTGGCAGCTTTCTGATAACGCAGCCTATCTGCACTACTGCCCGAACGAAACCATTGACGGGATTGCCATCGACGAGACGCCAAACTTCGGCAGCGATGTCGTGGTTGCCGCCGACTTCTCCTCCACCATTCTGTCTGCGCCAATTGATGTCAGCCGCTACGGCGTTATCTATGCGGGCGCGCAGAAAAATATCGGTCCGGCCGGTTTGACTATCGTCGTCGTGCGTGAAGACCTGCTGGGTAAAGCGCATAAATCCTGCCCGTCGATTCTCGATTACACCGTGCTGAACGATAACGACTCTATGTTCAACACCCCACCAACGTTTGCCTGGTATCTCTCCGGCCTGGTCTTCAAATGGCTGAAGCAAAACGGCGGCGTGGCGCAGATGGACAAGGTCAATCAGCAGAAAGCTGAACTGCTGTATGGCGTGATCGACAAGAGCGATTTCTACCGCAACGATGTGGCGAACGCTAACCGTTCCCGCATGAACGTGCCGTTCCAGCTGGCGGACAGCAACCTGGACAAAGTGTTCCTGGAAGAGTCCTTCGCGGCAGGTCTGCATGCGCTCAAAGGTCACCGTGTCGTTGGCGGCATGCGTGCCTCCATCTATAACGCGATGCCGCTGGAAGGCGTTAAAGCCCTGACGGATTTCATGATCGACTTCGAACGTCGTCACGGTTAATTCGCTGTTTTTCACCCCCGCAGCGTCCCTGCGGGGTTTTTATTATGTTGAGTTGAGAGTTTAGTTTTCATGGAATCCCTGACGTTACAACCTATCGCGCGGGTAGATGGCACCATTAATCTGCCTGGTTCAAAAAGTGTCTCGAACCGCGCTCTGCTGCTGGCAGCTCTGGCAAACGGCACCACCGTCCTCACAAACCTGCTGGACAGCGATGACGTGCGCCATATGCTCAATGCGCTGAAAGCGTTGGGCGTTCATTACACTCTCTCCGACGATCGTACCCGCTGCGAAGTGACCGGCAACGGCGGCGCGCTGCGTTCGGGCGAAGAGCTTGAACTGTTTCTGGGCAACGCGGGTACCGCGATGCGCCCGCTGGCGGCGGCCCTGTGCCTGGGGAGCAACAACATCGTGCTGACCGGCGAGCCGCGCATGAAAGAGCGTCCGATTGGTCACCTGGTGGATGCCCTGCGTCAGGGCGGCGCGCAGATTGAGTATCTGGAGCAGGAAAACTATCCGCCACTGCGTTTGCGCGGCGGCTTTACCGGCGGTCACGTCGAGGTTGACGGCAGCGTTTCCAGCCAGTTCCTGACGGCACTGCTGATGACCGCGCCGCTGGCCCCGCAGGATACGGTTATCACGATTAAAGGTGAGCTGGTTTCCAAACCTTACATTGATATCACGCTGCACCTGATGAAAACCTTTGGCGTTGAGGTGGAA
This sequence comes from Enterobacter asburiae, assembly GCF_024599655.1. Lineage (NCBI taxonomy): Bacteria > Pseudomonadati > Pseudomonadota > Gammaproteobacteria > Enterobacterales > Enterobacteriaceae > Enterobacter > Enterobacter asburiae. Next base: position 3,309,796 of record NZ_CP102247.1, on the reverse strand, counting down.
AACCAGTCTTATCAGCGCTTCGTGGTGCGCGGGGCGCAGCAGTACCAGTCTCCGGGTAATTACCTGGTTGAAGGGGATGCGTCATCCGCGTCCTACTTCCTGGCCGCGGGAGCGATTAAAGGCGGCACGGTAAAAGTGACCGGTATTGGACGTAACAGCGTGCAGGGCGACATCCGTTTTGCGGACGTGCTGGAAAAAATGGGCGCTACTGTCACCTGGGGCGATGACTTCATCTCCTGTACCCACGGCGAGCTGAACGCCATCGACATGGACATGAACCATATCCCGGATGCGGCGATGACCATTGCCACGGCGGCGCTGTTTGCCAAAGGCACGACCACGCTGCGTAATATCTACAACTGGCGCGTAAAAGAGACGGACCGCCTGTTCGCAATGGCGACAGAGTTGCGGAAAGTCGGTGCCGAGGTGGAAGAGGGCGAAGACTACATTCGCGTGACCCCTCCGGCAAAACTGCAGTTTGCGGAAATCGGAACCTACAACGATCACCGTATGGCAATGTGCTTCTCGCTGGTGGCGCTGTCAGACACGCCTGTCACCATTCTTGATCCGAAATGTACCGCGAAAACCTTCCCGGACTACTTCGAACAGCTGGCACGCATTAGCACGCTGGCCTGATAACGCCTTGCCGCATCGTCCGATGCGGCATTTGCTTACGCTTCATTACGAATACCTCCGCTCATTTATTCTACACTCTGCTTCAATCATTCCGTAATTTGCACGCAAAGGTAACAGTTGCGCACGTTGGCGCGTATAATGCGCGGCGTTCATGTAAACGGTATGCCTTATTTAAGGAGAAAAAGATGACGGCAGTTGCCCCGGTAATCACCATTGATGGGCCGAGTGGCGCAGGGAAAGGTACTCTGTGCAAAGCGATGGCGGAAGCATTGCAATGGCATCTTTTAGATTCGGGAGCAATCTATCGCGTGCTGGCGCTGGCCGCGCTGCATCATCACGTGGATGTCGCGTCTGAAGAGGCGCTGGTTCCGCTGGCTGCGCATCTGGATGTGCGTTTCGTGTCGACCGATGGCAACCTGGAAGTCATCCTTGAAGGGGAAGACGTGAGCGGCGAAATCCGTACGCAGGAAGTGGCGAATGCAGCCTCCCAGGTCGCGGCCTTCCCGCGCGTTCGTGAGGCGCTGCTGCGTCGTCAGCGCGCGTTCCGTGAAGCCCCGGGTCTGATCGCTGACGGACGCGATATGGGAACCGTGGTATTCCCTGACGCGCCTGTGAAAATTTTCCTCGATGCCTCTTCGGAAGAACGTGCTCAACGCCGCATGCTTCAGTTGCAGGAAAAGGGGTTTAGTGTTAACTTTGATCGCCTTTTATCCGAGATAAAAGAGCGCGATGACCGCGATCGTAACCGCGCCGTCGCCCCACTTGTTCCTGCAGAAGATGCATTAGTTCTGGATTCAACCAGTTTAACTATTGAGCAAGTGATTGAAAAAGCGCTACAATATGCGCGCCAAAAACTGGCACTCGCGTAATCGCGACCGATTTAGTAGTACCCCCGCTGCAATGGATTGACGGCGGGTATGTGAAACAACCCCACCCGGCACGGAGCCAGGTGGACGTTATCTTAACCTGAAGATTAAACATGACTGAATCTTTTGCTCAACTATTTGAAGAATCCTTAAAAACAATCGAAACCCGTCCGGGTTCCATCGTTCGTGGTGTTGTTGTTGCTATCGACAAAGACGTAGTACTGGTTGACGCCGGTCTGAAATCTGAGTCCGCCATTCCGGCAGAGCAGTTCAAAAACGCCCAGGGCGAGCTGGAAATCCAGGTTGGTGACGAAGTTGACGTTGCTCTGGATGCAGTGGAAGACGGCTTCGGTGAAACCCTGCTGTCCCGTGAGAAAGCTAAGCGTCACGAAGCTTGGATCACGCTGGAAAAAGCTTACGAAGAAGCTGAAACTGTGGTCGGTGTTATCAACGGCAAAGTTAAAGGCGGCTTCACTGTTGAGCTGAATGGTATTCGTGCGTTCCTGCCAGGTTCACTGGTAGACGTTCGTCCAGTCCGTGACACCCTGCACCTCGAAGGCAAAGAGCTTGAGTTCAAAGTAATCAAGCTGGACCAGAAGCGTAACAACGTTGTTGTATCCCGTCGTGCCGTTATCGAATCCGAAAACAGCGCAGAACGCGATCAGCTGCTGGAAAACCTGCAGGAAGGCATGGAAGTCAAAGGTATCGTTAAGAACCTCACTGACTACGGCGCATTCGTTGACCTGGGCGGCGTTGATGGCCTGCTGCACATCACCGACATGGCGTGGAAACGCGTTAAGCACCCAAGCGAAATCGTGAACGTGGGCGACGAAATCACTGTTAAAGTGCTGAAGTTCGACCGCGAGCGTACTCGTGTATCCCTCGGCCTGAAACAGCTGGGTGAAGATCCATGGGTAGCTATCGCTAAGCGTTACCCAGAAGGTACTAAACTGACTGGTCGCGTTACCAACCTGACTGACTACGGCTGCTTCGTTGAAATCGAAGAAGGTGTTGAAGGCCTGGTGCACGTTTCCGAAATGGACTGGACCAACAAAAACATCCACCCATCCAAAGTTGTTAACGTTGGTGATGTAGTGGAAGTGATGGTTCTGGATATCGACGAAGAACGTCGTCGTATCTCCCTGGGCCTGAAACAGTGCAAAAACAACCCATGGCAGCAGTTCGCGGAAACCCACAACAAGGGCGACCGTGTTGAAGGTAAAATCAAGTCTATCACTGACTTCGGTATCTTCATCGGCCTGGACGGCGGCATCGATGGCCTGGTTCACCTGTCTGACATCTCCTGGAACGTTGCAGGCGAAGAAGCAGTTCGTGAATACAAAAAAGGCGACGAAATCGCTGCAGTTGTTCTGCAGGTTGACGCAGAGCGTGAGCGTATCTCCCTGGGCGTTAAACAGCTCGCAGAAGATCCGTTCAACAACTGGGTTGCACTGAACAAGAAAGGCGCAATCGTAAACGGTAAAGTGACTGCAGTTGACGCTAAAGGCGCAACCGTAGAACTGGCTGACGGCGTTGAAGGTTACCTGCGCGCTTCTGAAGCTTCACGTGACCGCGTTGAAGATGCCACTCTGGTTCTGAACGTAGGCGACGACGTTGAAGCTAAGTTCACCGGTGTTGACCGTAAGAACCGTGCAATCAGCCTGTCTGTTCGTGCTAAAGACGAAGCTGATGAGAAAGATGCAATCGCAACTGTTAACAAACAGGAAGATGCAAACTTCTCTAACAACGCAATGGCTGAAGCTTTCAAAGCAGCTAAAGGCGAGTAATATCAGGTTCTCAGCATCATTTGCGCTGTAACGCATTTACAGCGCGAAGGATGAGGAGCAAACTTGACAGATTGCAGGATTCGTCCTGTAATCAATAACAAAGGGCGGCTACGGCCGCCCTTGTTTAATGAGCTGTTCAGCTAATTGGTTTGAAAGGAACCGGAGGAATCATGACCAAGTCAGAATTGATTGAAAGACTTGCCAGTCAGCAACCGCATATCCCTGCCAAGGCAGTGGAAGATGCCGTAAAAGAGATGCTGGAGCATATGGCCTCCACTCTTGCCCAGGGCGAGCGCATTGAAATCCGCGGTTTCGGTAGTTTTTCTCTGCACTATCGTGCTCCACGTACCGGGCGTAACCCGAAAACTGGCGATAAAGTCGAGCTGGAAGGTAAGTACGTTCCACACTTTAAGCCGGGTAAAGAACTGCGCGATCGCGCCAATATTTACGGCAACTGAGTTTAGCCAGCCGGTTAAACTGGGTTCGAAAGAAAGCACCTGCGGGTGCTTTTTTTGTCTCTGTCGCTTTCATTCTGAAGGTGCCCCGCATTTTTCATTTCATTTTCTGCAAACCGATAAAAACAGCACAGCGCGTGTCGTAAAACACATGCTTCTCACCTGACAACTCACTCTATCTGCTTACATACTGCCCCCTGAAACAGGGAGGTAGAAATGGGAATTCCCGCTCTTAGCATCTGCGTCATTCTGGCAATAGCCCCGTTACTCTGGTTACCTGAACTGCCATCACGTCATACCGTGTGGCTAATGATTGTTGGCGGGATAGCGCTGGCCGCAACGCGCAATGTACGACTGAAGTATGTCGGGATCGCGTTATTATTTTGTGCATGGGGTATGCTTGCCGCGCAGGAGAGCGTCTGGCCGATGCAGCATTTAACCACGGGTGCTGTGCAGGCTGAGGTGGAGATCACCGCCACAGATGGCGCAACGCTGCATCAGGGAAACATTCTCAGCGTAGAGGGCAAGCGCTGGTGGGGCTCCACCGGCGTAACGCTGTATGGAAATTATCTGCCCCAGAAAGCGTGTGCCGGTCAGCGCTGGAGCATGACGCTCAGGCTCAGGCCTGCTCACGGCGAACTGAACGAGGGCGGATATGATTCTCAGCGCAGCGCTTTTGCCCGACACCAAACGCTGAGCGGGCGCTTCACCCGTGCTGAACTTGTCGATGGGCGCTGCAGCCTGCGAGCGCAATACCTGATGTCACTGCAAAACCGACTTTCGGCTTACCGCTGGGGGGCGGTTATCCTCGGACTGGGAATGGGGGAACGTCTGGATGTGCCCCGGGAAATAAAAGGCCTGATGCGTGAAACCGGGACGCTGCATTTAATGGCGATTTCGGGTCTGCATATCGCGCTGGCGGCATCCCTCGTCTGGTTACTCGCGCGTGGACTCCAGTTTTTATTACCCAGCCACCGGGTCCACTGGCAAATGCCGCTCCTGGCCGGATTATGCTTTGCCGCTTTCTACGCCTGGCTTACCGGTCTGCAACCTCCTGCGCTACGAACGGTCATCGCGCTTGCTGTGCTTGCTATGTTGCGGATCGCTGCCCGCCAGTGGACTCCCTGGCAGGTATGGGTGTGCTGTATTGCGGCGATCCTGATAAGCGATCCTTTAGCCGTACTTTCGCAGAGTCTGGCCCTGTCCGCATTTGCCGTTGCCGCGCTGATTTTCTGGTTTCAGTGGCTGCCTCTTCCTGACTGGCACCGGGCACGACGTATACGGCCGCTACTGAACCTGCTCTATCTGCAGGTCGGCATGCTGATGCTGCTCATGCCGTTACAGGTTCTGATTTTCCACGGCTTCAGCATCTCCTCCCTGGTCGCGAATCTTTTTGCCGTTCCCCTGGTGACGTTTGTCTCCGTGCCGCTGATCCTGCTCGGCATGCTGCTTCACCTGTTACCGCTGGCGGCACCGGAAAGCGTCGTCTGGTTCGCAGCCGATAGGTCACTTGCGGGGTTGTTCTGGCTCCTCATGCGCCTGCCTGACGGCTGGCAGAGTGTCGATCAACGCTGGCAGTACATGACGCTACTGCCCTGGCTTATCATCATTGGCTGGCGCTTTCGTGCCTGGAAAACACTGCCTGCCGTGTGTCTTGCAGGAAGTGTCTTACTGACATTTCCTCTCTGGCGAACGGCAAAAAGCGAGAGCTGGACGCTGCATATGCTGGATGTAGGGCAGGGGCTGGCGATGGTCATTGAACGGCAGGGGAAAGCCATTCTCTATGATACGGGGCTCGGCTGGCCGGGCGGGGATAGCGCGCAGCGGTTAATTATCCCGTGGCTTCGCTGGCATCACCTGAGGCCTGAAGGCGTGATTCTCAGTCATGAGCACCTCGACCATGCGGGAGGTCTCGCATCGTTGCAGAAAGCGTGGCCTGATGTGTGGGTCAGAAGCCCCTTGCGCCTGGCGGGACATCGCCCCTGTTTTCGCGGGCAGAGATGGCGATGGCAGGGACTTACCTTCACCGTCCACTGGCCCCCTGAAAATGACCCGGCTCAGGGTAACAACCGTTCCTGCGTGGTAAAGGTGGACGACGGCGAGCAGAGTGTTCTGCTAACAGGCGACATTGAAGCGCAAGCGGAACAGGCTATGCTTAGCCATTACTGGCGTTATCTGACGTCCACGCTCATACAGGTGCCCCATCATGGCAGCAATACCTCGTCTTCATTGCCGCTGGTACAGCGGGTGGAAGGTCAGATCGCCCTGGATTCAGCGGCACGGTATAACGCATGGCGATTCCCGTCGGCAAAAGTTGTCCGACGTTATCGAAAAGAGGGGTATATCTGGCACGATACCCCCCATTCTGGACAAATATCGGTGACATTCTCGCAACATCACTGGCAAATCCGGCGCTTGCGAGAGCAATTTTTACCCGTTTGGTATCATCAGTGGTTTGGCGCGCCCGTCGATAACGGGTAGAATATGCGGCTATTTCAACGAATGCTGGTTTTTTGAATGCATAACGACAAAGATCTCTCCACGTGGCAAACCTTCCGCCGACTCTGGCCGATGATTGCGCCCTTTAAAACAGGCCTGATCGTGGCGGGAGTAGCGTTAATCCTCAACGCAGCCAGCGATACTTTTATGCTATCGCTTCTCAAACCGTTACTGGACGACGGTTTTGGTAAAACGGATCGCTCAGTGTTGCTATGGATGCCTCTGGTGGTTATCGGACTGATGATCTTACGCGGCATCACCAGCTATATCTCAAGCTACTGTATTTCCTGGGTGTCAGGGAAAGTGGTGATGACCATGCGCCGTCGCCTGTTCAGCCACATGATGGGCATGCCGGTCTCGTTCTTTGACAAGCAGTCTACCGGGACGCTGCTGTCCCGTATTACCTACGACTCAGAGCAGGTTGCCTCCTCGTCCTCAAGCGCGCTGATCACCGTTGTGCGTGAGGGTGCGTCAATCATCGGCCTGTTCGCGATGATGTTCTATTACAGCTGGCAGCTGTCGATCATCCTTATCGTTCTGGCGCCGATAGTTTCTATTGCTATCCGCGTCGTCTCAAAGCGCTTCCGCAATATCAGTAAGAATATGCAGAACACGATGGGGCAGGTGACGACCAGCGCGGAACAGATGCTGAAAGGGCATAAAGAAGTTCTGATTTTTGGCGGTCAGGACGTCGAAACCAAACGCTTTGATAAAGTCAGCAACAAAATGCGTCTTCAGGGGATGAAAATGGTCTCGGCCTCTTCCATCTCTGATCCGATTATTCAGCTGATTGCCTCCCTGGCACTGGCATTCGTCCTGTATGCGGCAAGCTTCCCGAGCGTCATGGAGACGCTGACGGCGGGTACCATTACCGTGGTCTTCTCCTCTATGATTGCACTGATGCGTCCACTGAAATCACTGACGAACGTCAACGCCCAGTTCCAGCGCGGGATGGCCGCCTGTCAGACGCTGTTCAGCATTCTGGATTCCGAACAGGAAAAAGATGAAGGTAAGCGCGTGATCGAGCGTGCAAACGGAGACGTTGAATTCCGCAACGTGACCTTTACCTATCCAGGCCGCGAAGTGCCTGCCCTGCGTAATATCAACCTGTCTATTCCGGCGGGTAAAACCGTTGCGCTGGTGGGCCGTTCTGGTTCGGGTAAATCGACTATTGCCAGCCTGATGACCCGTTTCTACGACATTAACGAAGGTGAAATCCTGTTAGATGGTCACGACCTGCGGGAATATACCCTGCAGTCGCTGCGTAACCAGGTGGCGCTGGTTTCCCAGAACGTGCACCTGTTTAACGATACGGTCGCCAACAACATCGCTTACGCACGCACTGATGAGTACAGCCGCGAGCAGATTGAGAACGCCGCGCGTATGGCTTATGCAATGGACTTTATCAATAAGATGGATAACGGTCTGGATACCATCATTGGTGAAAACGGCGTGCTACTCTCCGGTGGCCAGCGCCAGCGTATTGCGATTGCGCGCGCGCTGCTGCGCGATAGCCCGATCCTGATTCTCGACGAAGCGACCTCTGCGCTGGATACGGAATCTGAACGCGCTATTCAGTCTGCGCTGGATGAGCTGCAAAAGAACCGTACCTCGCTGGTGATTGCGCACCGACTGTCGACTATCGAGCAGGCTGATGAAATCGTCGTGGTTGAGGATGGCGTCATTGTTGAACGCGGAAGCCATGCCGATTTGCTGGAACACCGCGGCGTTTACGCTCAGCTTCATAAGATGCAGTTTGGCCAACAATGATTGCACGCATCTGGTCCGGTGAATCTCCGCTGTGGCTGCTGCTTCTGCCGCTCTCCTGGCTATACGGCCTGGTGAGCGGCACTATCCGTCTGCTTTACCGTCTGGGGCTGAAGCGTGCCTGGCGCGCGCCGGTTCCGGTTGTGGTTGTCGGTAATCTTACGGCGGGCGGCAACGGTAAAACGCCGGTGGTGATCTGGCTGGTGGAGCAATTGCAAAAACGCGGTATCCGCCCGGGGGTGGTATCGCGCGGATATGGTGGTAAAGCGGCGCGTTATCCGCTGCTGCTGACGGCGGAAACCACGACCGCCGAAGCGGGTGATGAACCGGTATTGATTTTCCAGCGTACCGGCGCACCGGTTGCGGTCTCCCCGGTGCGCAGCGACGCCGTTCAGGCACTGCTTGCCGAACACATGGTACAAATCATTATCACTGACGATGGCCTGCAGCATTACGCCCTGGCGCGTGATAAAGAGATTGTGGTCATCGACGGCGTTCGCCGTTTCGGTAACGGCTGGTGGCTGCCGGCTGGCCCCATGCGTGAACGTGCTTCGCGTCTTAAGTCCGTTGATGCGGTGATTGTGAACGGTGGTGAGGCACGCGCGGGTGAAATCCCGATGCACCTTCAGCCGGGTCTGGCGGTCAACCTGATGACGGGGGAACGCCGGTCGGTTGCTGAGCTGCCTTCACTGGTGGCGATGGCGGGGATTGGCCATCCGCCGCGCTTCTTCGCGACGCTGGAACAGTGTGGTGCCCGGCTTGAAAAACGCGTTCCGCTGGCCGACCATCAGGCGCTGGTGGAAGGGCTGGTTGATGCCTTGACCATACCCGGACAGTCGCTGATCATGACCGAAAAAGATGCGGTGAAATGCCGTGCCTTTGCGAAAGATAACTGGTGGTATCTGCCGGTTGACGCTGAACTCAGCGGCGAGCAGCCGGAACTCTTGCTCCAGGAACTGATTGCGTTGGTGCAGTAAAGGCTTACGCGGTTCTGGTGCGCTTTGACTGACAGGAAAACGCATGTCTTTACCGCAACTCTCGCTTTCAGCCGCACGTCATTTACATCTTGCCGCGCAGGGGCTGCTCAAAAAGCCCCGCCGCCGCGCGCAGCCTGCCGATATTCTCTCTACCGTCCAGCGCATGTCGCTGCTTCAAATCGACACCATTAACATTGTGGCCCGTAGCCCCTACCTGGTCCTGTTTAGCCGCCTGGGAAATTATCCTTCGCAGTGGCTGGATGAGGCGCTCAGCAAGGGGGAGTTAATGGAGTACTGGGCGCACGAAGCCTGCTTCCTGCCCCGCAGCGATTTTGCCCTGGTTCGCCACCGTATGCTTGCCCCGGAAAAAATGGGCTGGAAATACCGACAGGCGTGGATGCTGGAACATGCGGCCGAAATTGAGCAGCTAATCGCGCATATTCAGGATAACGGTCCCGTCCGCTCCGCCGATTTTGAACATCCGCGCAAAGGCACCAGCGGCTGGTGGGAGTGGAAGCCGCATAAACGTCATCTCGAAGGGCTGTTTACCTCTGGCAAAGTCATGGTGATTGAGCGGCGTAATTTTCAGCGCGTCTACGACCTGACGCATCGCGTGATGCCGCACTGGGACGACGAGCGTGACCTGCTTACCCAGGAGGCGGCCGAGGCCCTCATGCTGGAGAACAGCGCCCGCAGCCTGGGGATTTTTCGCACGCAATGGCTGGCAGATTATTATCGCCTTCGCCAGCCCGCGCTGAAACCGCTGCTGGACATATGGCAACGCGAACAGCGCGTCATCCCCGTCACGGTGGAAACGCTGGGCGAAATGTGGCTGCATGCGGATCTCCTCCCGCTACTGCCTCAGGCCCAGGAGGGGAAACTTCAGGCAACCCACAGTGCGGTGTTGTCGCCTTTCGACCCGGTCGTCTGGGACAGAAAACGCGCCGAGCAGCTGTTCGATTTTAGCTACCGGCTGGAATGTTATACCCCGGCCCCAAAGCGCCAGTATGGTTACTTTGTTCTCCCGCTGCTGCATAAGGGGCAACTGGTCGGGCGCATGGACGCCAAAATGCACCGCAAGACCGGCACGCTTGAAATCATTGCGCTTTATCTGGAAGAGGGCGTCAGGGTGACGGCTAGACTGGAAAAAGGGTTAACGTCCGCCATTAGCGAATTCGCGCGCTGGCAGGGCGCCCGCGACGTGACGCTGGGCCGGGTACCCGACGGACTGTTTACAACCTGTCGAAGTGGCTGGGAAACAGGCACTCCCTGAAAAGGGAATGTGTTAAGCTTTAGCGATTACCCATACGGAGGAACTATGGATCACCGTTTACTTGAAATTATTGCCTGCCCGGTATGCAACGGCAAACTCTACTACAGCCAGGACAAACAGGAGCTGATCTGCAAGCTGGATAGCCTGGCTTTCCCGCTGCGCGATGGCATTCCGGTACTGCTGGAAAATGAAGCTCGTTCCCTGGTGGCAGAAGAGAGCAAACCATGAGTTTTGTTGTCATTATTCCTGCGCGCTATGCCTCAACGCGCCTGCCGGGTAAACCTCTGGTGGATATCAACGGCAAGCCGATGATTGTGCATGTTCTTGAGCGTGCGCGTGAATCCGGTGCCGATCGCGTGATTGTTGCTACCGATCATCCTGACGTCGCCCGTGCGGTTGAGGCGGCAGGCGGTGAGGTATGCATGACCCGCGCCGATCACCAGTCCGGCACCGAGCGTCTGGCGGAAGTGGTTGAGAAATGTGGTTTCAGTGATGATACGGTCATCGTTAACGTGCAGGGTGACGAGCCGATGATCCCGGCGGTGATTATCCGTCAGGTGGCAGAAAACCTGGCTCAGCGTCAGGTTGGTATGGCGACGCTCGCGGTGCCCATTCACCACGCTGAAGAGGCATTCAATCCGAATGCGGTGAAGGTGGTCATGGATGCCGAAGGCTATGCGCTCTATTTCTCCCGCGCCACGATCCCCTGGGATCGCGATCGCTTTGCGCTCTCTAAAGAGACCATCGGTGATACCTTCCTGCGTCATATTGGGATCTACGGCTATCGGGCCGGTTTTATTCGTCGATATGTTACCTGGGCGCCGAGTCCGCTGGAGCATATCGAAATGCTGGAGCAGCTTCGCGTGCTCTGGTATGGCGAAAAAATTCACGTTGCCGTTGCCAGCGAAGTGCCTGGAACGGGCGTTGATACGCCGGAAGATCTTGAGCGCGTCCGCGCCGACCTGCGCTAATACCGCCTGCATCCCTCCTGACGGGGGGATGTCCTCTCCCCGCTAATTCCCCTTTCTTTTCCTTAATTGATCTCTTCCGGGTGACATCTTCCTTCAGGACGCTCATTATAAAAGCAGTAGTCTTAATGGGGGTAATCTCATATGGAACAGCTGCGTGCCGAACTTAGCCATCTGCTGGGTGAGAAATTAAGCCGGGTCGAATGCGTGAGTGAAAAGGCCGATACCGCGCTTTGGTCGTTGTATGACAGTCAGGGCAACCCTATGCCGCTGATGGCCAGAAGTTTCACCTCGCCGGGCGTTGCCAGGCAGCTTGCATGGAAAATGTCGATGCTGGCGCGGGAGGGAACCGTCCGTATGCCGACGGTGTACGGCGTAATGACGCACGAGGAACACCCCGGCCCGGACGTGCTGCTGATTGAGCGCTTGCGAGGGGTGCCCGTTGAAGCGCCCGCGCGCACGCCGGAACGCTGGGAGCAGTTAAAAGACCAGATTGTCGAGGCGCTGCTGGCCTGGCACCGTCAGGATAGCCGCGGGCTTGTCGGTCCGGTCGACAGCACTCAGGAAAACCTGTGGCCGCTGTGGTATCGCCAGCGGGTTGAGGTCCTGTGGGGGACGCTCAACCAGTTCAACAATACCGGTTTGACCATGCAGGATAAGCGTATTCTGTTTCGCACCCGCGAGTGCCTGCCGGCGCTGTTCGACGGTTTTAATGACAACTGCGTGCTGATCCACGGTAATTTCACCCTGCGCAGCATGCTCAAAGACTCCCGCAGCGATCAGCTTCTCGCGATGCTGGGGCCGGGGATCATGCTCTGGGCTCCGCGCGAATACGAGCTGTTCAGGCTCAGCGACAGCGGGGCGGCGGAAGGTTTGCTGTGGCACTACCTTCAACGCGCGCCCGTTGCAGAAGCGTTTCTCTGGCGGCGCTGGCTTTATCTGCTCTGGGACGAAGTCGCGCAGCTGGTGAATACCGGACGTTTTAATCGCGCAAACTTCGATCTGGCAACAAAATCACTCCTGCCCTGGCTCGCCTGACGATCCTTTCAGCCACTGCCAGAGGCGTCCGAGCGTCTCATAACCGACGCGATCGCTATGCATCAGCCACGCCGGGGAGGGGATCGCCCGTTCCCACGGGTTGAGCGGCGCGTCGATGGCCATCTGGTTTGCCGGTGCGGGAAGCGGGTGCAGGCCTTGTTTCTTAAAGAAAATCATTGCGCGCGGCAGGTGTGAGGCGGAGGTCACCAGTAAGAACGGGACATCGCCAATCGCCTGCTTCACTGCGGCAGCCTCTTCTTCGGTATCTTTTGGGCTGTCCAGAGTGATAATTGAGGAGCGCGGCACGCCGAGTGATTCCGCGACTCTGGCGCCCGCTTCAGCCGTACTCACCGGGTTCGTTTTGGCCGCCGCGCCGGTGAAGATCATTTTTGATCCCGGATTCGCCAGCCAGAGGCGAATGCCTTCGTTTAGCCGTGGCAGACTGTTGTTGATCAGGTTTGAACTGGGGGCCCAGTCAGGATCCCAGGTATATCCGCCGCCCAGCACCACGATGTACGCCACTTTCTGATTTCCCTGCCATGTTGGGTACGTGTTTTCGATGGGGCGTAAAAGACCATCCGCGACCGGCTGCAGGCTCAACAGCAGCAGGACAAACCAGCCGAGCGTGATAAGCGTTTTGCCACTCTTCTGAAAGCGACTGAACCACACCAGCGCCAGCCCCAGCGCGATGATGATGAGCAGCAGCGGAAGGGGAAGCATCATCCCTCCAATGTATTTCTTAAGGGTAAAAAGCATCCTTTTTGGTTCCTTTTTTGACCATATAGCAGGTGATTACCCGTGATATTACACCAGAGAGGTTCATTCTCCGCGCGGGTGTGACAAAATAGCGGTTTTGCAGTTAGCGAGTGGAACTCTCCCAATGCGGGATCGCAATTTTGATGACATCGCGGAAAAGTTTTCGCGCAACATTTATGGCACTACGAAAGGGCAGCTCCGTCAGACGATCCTCTGGCAGGATCTGGACACCATTCTGGCCACCTTTGGTGGTCAAACGTTGCGCGTGCTGGACGCCGGTGGCGGTGAAGGGCAGACGGCGATAAAAATGGCCGAGCGCGGTCATCACGTCACGCTTTGCGATCTTTCTGCTGAAATGGTCGCCCGCGCGACGCGTGCTGCAGAAGAGAAAGGTGTGAGCGACAACATGCATTTTATACAATGCGCCGCTCAGGACATCGCGCAGCATTTGGAAACCCAGGTTGATCTGATATTGTTTCATGCGGTGCTGGAGTGGGTTGCCGATCCGCAAAGCGTGTTACAAACCCTGTGGTCGATGTTACGCCCGGGCGGCACGCTGTCGCTGATGTTCTACAATGCTAACGGCTTCCTGATGCACAACATGGTTGCAGGAAACTTCGACTATGTTCAGGTCGGGATGCCCAAAAAGAAAAAGCGCACGCTTTCCCCGGACTATCCGCGCGATCCACAGCAGGTTTATGGCTGGCTGGAAGCGATTGGTTGGCAGATCGTCGGGAAGACGGGCGTCAGGGTGTTTCATGATTATCTGCGTGAAAAACACAAACAGCGTGACTGTTTTGACACCTTAACAGAATTAGAAACGCGGTATTGCCGTCAGGAGCCTTTTATCAGCCTTGGCCGCTATATTCACGTCACCGCGCACAAGCCGCAGATGCAAGGATAACCTATGAGTGAATTTTCCCAGACAGTCCCCGAACTGGTTGCCTGGGCCAGGAAAAACGATTTCTCCATCTCGCTGCCGGTAGACAGACTCTCTTTCCTGCTGGCGGTTGCCACGCTGAACGGCGAACGGCTGGACGGTGAAATGAGCGAGGGTGAACTGGTGGATGCGTTCCGCCATGTCAGTGATGCGTTTGAGCAAACCAGCGAAACCATTAGCGTGCGTGCCAACAACGCGATCAACGATATGGTGCGTCAACGTCTGCTGAACCGCTTTACCAGCGAGCAGGCGGAAGGAAACGCCATCTATCGCCTGACGCCGCTGGGCATCGGCATCACCGATTACTACATCCGCCAGCGTGAATTTTCCACGCTGCGTCTTTCCATGCAGCTCTCGATCGTGGCGGGTGAGCTTAAGCGCGCCGCCGACGCGGCGGATGAAAACGGTGACGAATTCCATTGGCACCGTAACGTCTACGCGCCGCTGAAATATTCGGTGGCAGAGATTTTCGACAGTATCGATCTCACCCAGCGCCTGATGGACGAACAGCAGCAGCAGGTGAAAGATGATATCGCGCAGCTGCTGAATAAAGACTGGCGAGCGGCCATCTCCAGCTGTGAACTTCTGCTGTCAGAAACCTCCGGCACGCTGCGCGAGCTCCAGGATACGCTGGAAGCCGCAGGGGACAAGCTGCAGGCTAACCTGCTGCGCATCCAGGACGCGACGCTGGCGCATGACGATCTGCATTTTATCGACCGTCTGGTGTTCGATCTGCAGAGCAAACTCGACCGCATTATCAGCTGGGGTCAGCAGTCGATCGACCTGTGGATCGGCTACGACCGACACGTGCATAAATTTATCCGTACCGCGATTGATATGGATAAAAACCGCGTCTTTGCTCAGCGTCTGCGTCAGTCGGTGCAGACCTATTTCGATGCGCCGTGGGCGCTGACCTACGCCAGTGCCGATCGTCTGCTGGATATGCGCGACGAAGAGATGGCGCTGCGCGATGAAGAGGTGACCGGTGAACTGCCGCCGGATCTGGAATACGAAGAATTTAACGAAATTCGCGAGCAGCTTGCGGCGATGATCGAAGAACAGCTTGCTGTCTACAAAACCAGACAAGCACCGCTGGATCTTGGCCTCGTGGTGCGCGACTATCTGGCGCAATATCCACGCGCGCGCCACTTCGACATTGCCCGCATTGTGGTAGACCAGGCGGTGCGCCTGGGCGTCGCGCAAGCAGATTTCACCGGGCTGCCGCCGAAGTGGCAGCCAATTAACGATTACGGAGCCAAGGTACAGGCGCATGTCATTGACAAATATTGAACAAGTGATGCCGGTTAAGCTGGC
The DNA here is from genome assembly GCF_024599655.1 of Enterobacter asburiae. Taxonomy (NCBI): domain Bacteria; kingdom Pseudomonadati; phylum Pseudomonadota; class Gammaproteobacteria; order Enterobacterales; family Enterobacteriaceae; genus Enterobacter; species Enterobacter asburiae. Next base: position 3,294,520 of record NZ_CP102247.1, on the reverse strand, counting down.
ACAGGCGCTGGCGAATCCGTTATTTCCGGCGCTGGACAGCCAGCTGCGTGCCGGTCGTCACATTGGCTTAGACGAGCTGGATAATCACGCCTTTTTGATGGACTTTCAGGAGTACCTGGAAGAGTTTTACGCACGCTACAACGTGGAGCTTATCCGCGCGCCGGAAGGGTTTTTCTACCTGCGTCCGCGCTCCACGACGCTGATTCCGCGTTCCGTGCTCTCCGAGCTGGATATGATGGTCGGCAAAATTCTTTGCTACCTCTACCTCAGCCCTGAACGTCTGGCGAATGAAGGGATCTTCACCCAGCAGGAACTTTACGACGAGCTGTTGACGCTGGCTGATGAGAGCAAGCTGCTCAAGCTGGTGAACAACCGCTCCACGGGATCGGATCTTGACCGTCAGAAATTACAGGAAAAGGTTCGCTCTTCCCTGAACCGTCTGCGTCGTCTGGGCATGGTCTGGTTTATGGGCCACGACAGCAGCAAATTCCGCATCACGGAATCTGTCTTCCGCTTCGGCGCCGACGTGCGTGCGGGCGATGACGCGCGTGAAGCGCAGCTTCGCATGATCCGCGACGGTGAAGCGATGCCGGTGGAAAACCATTTGCAGCTCAATGATGAGCATGAAGAGAATCTGCCGGATAGCGGGGAGGAAGAGTAATGATTGAACGCGGTAAATTTCGCTCACTGACGCTGATTAACTGGAACGGCTTCTTTGCCCGAACGTTCGATCTGGATGAGCTGGTCACGACGCTCTCCGGCGGTAACGGTGCGGGTAAATCCACCACCATGGCGGCCTTTGTTACGGCGCTGATCCCCGATCTGACGCTGCTCCATTTCCGTAACACCACCGAAGCGGGGGCAACAAGCGGCTCCCGTGATAAAGGTCTGCACGGTAAGCTGAAGGCCGGCGTCTGTTATTCGGTTCTGGACGTCATTAACTCCCGTCATCAGCGCGTGGTGGTGGGCGTGCGCCTGCAGCAGGTTGCCGGTCGCGACCGCAAAGTGGATATCAAACCGTTTGCGATCCAGGGTCTGCCAACGTCCGTGCAGCCGACGTCGCTGCTGACGGAAACCCTGAACGAACGTCAGGCGCGCGTGCTGACGCTGCAGGAGCTGAAGGACAAGCTCGAAGCCATCGAAGGCGTGCAGTTCAAGCAGTTCAACTCCATTACCGACTACCACTCGCTGATGTTCGATCTGGGCGTGGTGGCGCGTCGTCTGCGCACGGCGTCAGACCGTAGCAAATATTACCGTCTGATCGAAGCGTCTCTGTACGGCGGTATCTCCAGCGCGATTACCCGCTCTCTGCGCGATTACCTGCTGCCGGAAAACAGCGGCGTGCGTAAGGCCTTCCAGGATATGGAAGCGGCGCTGCGTGAAAACCGCATGACGCTGGAAGCGATTCGCGTTACCCAGTCTGACCGCGACCTGTTTAAACACCTGATCAGCGAAGCCACCAACTACGTGGCGGCGGACTACATGCGCCACGCCAACGAGCGCCGGGTGCATCTCGATCAGGCATTAGAATACCGCCGCGAACTGTTTACCTCCCGTAAACAGCTGGTGGCAGAGCAGTACAAGCACGTTGAAATGGCGCGCGAGCTGGGCGAGCACAACGGGGCTGAAGGCGACCTGGAAGCCGATTACCAGGCCGCCAGCGATCACCTGAACCTGGTGCAGACCGCGCTGCGTCAGCAGGAAAAAATCGAGCGCTATGAAGCGGATCTCGATGAGCTGCAGATTCGTCTCGAAGAGCAGAATGAAGTGGTGGCCGAAGCCGCCGACATGCAGGAAGAGAACGAAGCCCGTGCCGAAGCGGCCGAGCTGGAAGTGGATGAGCTGAAAAGCCAGCTTGCCGATTACCAGCAGGCACTTGACGTGCAGCAGACGCGAGCGATTCAGTACACCCAGGCATTGCAGGCATTACAGCGTGCGAAAGAGTTGTGCCATCTGCCTGACCTGACGCCGGACAGCGCCGACGAGTGGCTGGATACCTTCCAGGCCAAAGAGCAGGAAGCCACCGAAAAACTGCTCTCCCTCGAACAGAAAATGAGCGTCGCGCAAACGGCGCACAGCCAGTTTGAGCAGGCTTATCAGCTGGTGGTCGCCATTAACGGCCCGCTGGCGCGTAGCGAAGCCTGGGACGTTGCCCGTGAACTGCTGCGCGACGGTGTGAACCAGCGCCATCTGGCCGAGCAAGTTCAGCCGCTGCGTATGCGCCTGAACGAGCTGGAGCAGCGCCTGCGCGAGCAGCAGGAAGCCGAGCGTCTGCTGGCGGAATTCTGCAAGCGTCAGGGAAAAAATTACGATTTCGACGAGCTTGAGGCCCTGCATCAGGAGCTGGAAGCGCGTATTGCGGCCCTGTCCGATACCGTATCAAACGCCAGCGAACAGCGTATGACGCTGCGTCAGGAGCTGGAGCAGATTCAGTCCCGTTCGAAGGCGCTCCTGCAGCGTGCGCCAGTCTGGCTGGCGGCGCAAAGCAGCCTGAATCAGCTCAGCGAGCAGTGCGGCGAGCAGTTCGAATCCAGCCAGGAAGTGACCGAATACCTGCAGCAGCTGCTGGAGCGCGAGCGCGAAGCCATTGTTGAGCGTGACGAAGTGGGCGCCCGCAAGCGCGACGTCGATGAAGAAATTGAGCGCTTAAGCCAGCCGGGCGGTTCAGAAGATCCGCGCCTGAATGCGCTAGCTGAGCGTTTTGGCGGCGTGCTGCTGTCCGAGATTTATGACGACGTTGGCCTTGACGATGCCCCGTACTTCTCCGCGCTGTACGGTCCATCCCGCAACGCGATCGTGGTCCCGGATCTGTCCCTGATTTCTGAGCAGCTTGCCGGCCTGGAAGATTGTCCGGAAGATCTTTACCTGATCGAAGGGGATCCGCAGTCGTTCGATGACAGCGTATTCAGCGTCGACGAGCTGGAAAAAGCTGTCGTGGTGAAAATCGCCGACCGTCAGTGGCGTTATTCCCGCTTCCCTGAGCTGCCGCTGTTTGGCCGCGCCGCGCGCGAAAGCCGCATCGAGAGCCTGCACGCCGAGCGTGAGACGCTGTCCGAACGTTTTGCGACCCTGTCGTTTGACGTGCAGAAAACCCAGCGTCTGCATCAGTCGTTCAGCCGCTTTATCGGCAGCCATCTCGCCGTAGCGTTTGACGCGGATCCGGAAGCCGAAATCCGCAAACTCAATACCCGCCGTGGCGAGCTGGAACGTGCGATTGCCAGCCATGAAAGTGATAACCAGCAGAGTCGCGTTCAGTTTGAACAGGCGAAAGAGGGCGTCGCTGCCCTTAACCGCATCCTGCCGCGCCTGAATCTGCTGGCGGACGACACGCTGGCTGACCGTGTGGATGAGATCCAGGAGCGTCTGGATGAAGCGCAGGAAGCCGCGCGTTTCGTTCAGCAGCACGGCAATCAGCTGGCGAAGCTGGAGCCCGTCGTGTCTGTACTGCAGAGCGATCCGGAACAGTTTGAGCAGTTAAAAGAAGATTATGCCTGGTCTCAGCAGGTGCAGCGCGAAGCGCGTCAGCAGGCGTTTGCCCTGACGGAAGTGGTGCAGCGTCGGGCCCACTTTGGCTACTCTGATTCGGCTGAAATGCTGAGCGGTAACAGCGACCTGAACGAAAAACTGCGTCAGCGCCTTGAGCAGGCGGAAGCGGAACGTACTCGCGCCCGCGAAGCAATGCGCAGCCACTCCGCTCAGTTGAACCAGTACAACCAGGTGCTGGCCTCGCTGAAAAGCTCCTTCGATACCAAGAAAGAGCTGTTAAACGATCTGCAGAAAGAGCTTCAGGACATCGGCGTGCGTGCCGACAGCGGGGCAGAAGAGCGTGCGCGTATTCGTCGTGACGAGCTGCATTCTCAGCTTAGCAATAACCGCGCGCGTCGTAATCAGCTGGAAAAAGCGCTGACCTTCTGCGAAGCGGAAATGGATAACCTGACCCGTCGCCTGCGCAAGCTGGAGCGCGACTACTTTGAGATGCGCGAGCAGGTCGTGACCGCCAAAGCGGGCTGGTGCGCGGTGATGCGCATGGTGAAAGACAATAACGTTGAGCGTCGTCTGCACCGTCGCGAGCTGGCGTACCTCTCTGCCGATGAGCTGCGTTCCATGTCGGATAAGGCGTTGGGGGCGCTGCGTCTGGCGGTGGCGGATAACGAACACCTGCGCGACGTGCTGCGTATGTCGGAAGATCCAAAACGTCCGGAACGTAAAATCCAGTTCTTCGTGGCGGTTTACCAGCACCTGCGCGAGCGTATTCGTCAGGACATCATCCGTACCGACGATCCGGTTGAAGCCATCGAACAGATGGAAATCGAGCTGGGTCGCCTGACGGAAGAGCTGACCTCCCGCGAGCAGAAGCTGGCGATCAGCTCCCGCAGCGTGGCGAACATCATTCGTAAAACCATTCAGCGCGAACAGAACCGTATTCGCCAGCTGAACCAGGGTCTGCAGAGCGTGTCGTTTGGTCAGGTGAACAGCGTGCGCCTCAACGTCAACGTGCGTGAAGCCCACGCGACGCTGCTGGAAGTGCTGTCTGAGCAGCACGAGCAGCATCAGGATCTGTTCAACAGCAACCGTCTGACCTTCTCCGAAGCGCTGGCGAAGCTGTATCAGCGCCTGAACCCGCAGATTGATATGGGGCAACGTACGCCGCAAACCATCGGTGAAGAGCTGCTGGACTACCGCAACTACCTGGAAATGGAAGTTGAGGTAAACCGTGGCTCAGACGGCTGGCTGCGTGCGGAATCCGGGGCGCTCTCTACCGGTGAAGCGATCGGTACCGGGATGTCAATTCTGGTGATGGTCGTACAGAGCTGGGAAGATGAAGCGCGCCGCCTGCGCGGCAAAGACATCTCGCCATGCCGACTGCTGTTCCTCGATGAGGCGGCGCGTCTTGATGCCCGCTCAATTGCCACGCTGTTCGAGCTTTGCGAACGTCTCGATATGCAGCTCATTATCGCGGCACCTGAGAACATCAGCCCCGAGAAGGGCACTACCTACAAACTGGTGCGTAAAGTGTTCCAGAACAGCGAACACGTTCACGTTGTGGGACTGCGTGGCTTTGCGCCGCAGCCGCCGGAGTCATTGCCGGAAACCACGGCGGACGCTTCCTGACGCGTCTTCTGACCCGAAGCGGCGCACTGGCGCCGCTTTTTTTTTAAACTTAACTTGTGCTTAGGGCTGCGTTATCTTTAAACTTCTTTACATAAGGTAAGGCAACAGCTTAGCCGTCTACCTATAATGAAAGAAAGCCCCAACGTGATGGGCATGTCGTGAAAACAGGGGGCAAGGGATGTTGCTTAAGAAAGAATGTGGTCGTCAGCTGTCTGCGCTGAGTTTATGCCTGGCAGTGATGTTTGCTCCGCTGTTAACCGCCCAGGCCGACGAGCCTGAAATTGTGCCGACTGACAGCTCGGCAACGACAGGCGCGCAGCCAACGTCGTTGTCCCAGCCGCTGGACCAGTCTCCGGCAACGGCTATCATGGCCGGTATTAAACCGCTGCCGGAAGGCATCGATGCCGAATCGCTCAGTCAGCAGCTGCAGTCGGAGCTGCCGTCAGGCTACACGCCTGTCTATATCAATCAGCTCACGCTCCTCTATGCTGCCCGCGATATGAAACCGATGTGGGAAAACCGCGATGCGGTGCGCGCCTTTCAGCAGCAACTGGCGGAGGTCGCGATTGCAGGGTTTCAGCCGCAGTTTACAAAGTGGGTTGAGCTGTTAACCGATCCTTCCGTCTCCGGGCAGGCGCGGGACGTGGTGCTTTCCGATGCCATGATGGGCTACCTGCAGTTCGTGGCGGGTATTCCGGTCAACGGCAACCGCTGGCTCTATAGCGATAAGCCGTACAAGCTGGCGACGCCGGCGCTGTCGGTGATTAACCAATGGCAGCTAGCGCTGGACAATGGCGAACTGCCGCGCTTTATCGCCAGCCTCGCACCGGCGCACCCACAATATGCCACTCTGCACCAGTCGCTCCTCGCACTGGTGGGGGACACGCGTCCGTGGCCACAAATGCGCAGTACCGCGACGCTGCGTCCGGGGCAGTGGAGCAGCGATGTGCCCGCCCTGCGCGAGATCCTGATGCGTTCTGGTCTTCTTGACGGCGGGCCGAAGATTGCTCTTCCGGGTGATGATCCACAAAGCGTCGCCGTCAGCCCGTCAGCGCCCGTGAAAGAGAAGAAAGCCGTTGTCCTGAGCAACAAACCTGCGGCTTACGATCGCGAGCTGGTGGCGGCCGTTAAGCAATTCCAGGCCGCTCAGGGGCTGGGGGCCGATGGCGTCATTGGTCAGACGACGCGCGACTGGCTGAACGTATCGCCTGCGCAGCGGGCAGGGGTGCTGGCGCTCAATATCCAGCGTTTGCGCTTGCTGCCGGGAACGCTCTCTACCGGAATTATGGTTAACATCCCGGCGTATTCCCTGGTCTATTATCAGGATGGTAGCGAAAAACTGGCGTCGCGCGTGATTGTCGGGCGTCCGGATCGTAAAACACCGATGATGAGCAGCGCGCTAAATAACGTGGTGGTTAACCCGCCGTGGAACGTGCCGCCGACCCTGGCGCGTAAAGACATTCTGCCGAAGGTCTGGAACGATCCGGGTTATCTGGAGCGTCATGGCTATACGGTGATGCGTGGATGGAACAGTAAAGAGGCTATCGATCCTTATATGGTCGACTGGTCGACGATCACCGCGTCGAATCTGCCGTTCCGTTTCCAGCAGGCTCCCGGGGCGCACAACTCTTTAGGGCGCTACAAATTCAATATGCCGAGTTCAGAAGCCATCTATCTTCACGATACGCCGAACCACAACCTGTTCCAGAAAGATACTCGCGCGCTGAGTTCTGGCTGCGTGCGCGTGAACAAAGCCTCGGAGCTGGCCAATATGCTGCTGCAGGATGCGGGCTGGAACGATACGCGCATCTCGGATGCCCTGAAACAGGGGGATACGCGTTACGTTAATATTCGCCACAATATTCCGGTCAATCTTTACTATCTGACGGCGTTTGTGGGTGAAGACGGGCGTACTCAGTATCGTACAGATATTTACAATTATGATCTCACCGCGCGATCCGGCGCACAAATTTTGCCAAAAGCGGAACAATTAATCAGGTAAATGAAGCAGTTCGGGAAAAATGATTGTCGTAAGTTATGGTGAATAGGGGGCTATATCGCTGCAAGCCGCATATTCACTGGGGTTGGGCGCCTTGACGTACCTGGTTTTGCCAGTTATGGTGCCCTTCGTGCGCTAAGCATATTACGATTTCTTTTACCTGTAGACCTGATTATCATGGACAAATTTGACGCTAATCGCCGCAAACTGCTGGCGTTAGGTGGCGTTGCGCTTGGCGCAGCGGCCATCCTGCCGACGCCAGCATTTGCCACCCTCTCGACACCTCGTCCGCGAGTTTTAACGCTCAACAATCTTCATACCGGTGAGTCGCTAAAAGCGGAGTTTTTTGATGGCAGAGGCTATATTCAGGATGAATTAGCAAGACTTAACCATTTTTTCCGTGATTTCCGCGCGAATAAAATAAAAGCCATCGATCCAGGACTGTTTGATCAGATTTTCCGCCTTCAGGGCCTGCTGGGCACCAGCAAGCCGGTGCAGCTCATCTCTGGCTATCGCTCGATTGATACCAATAATGAACTGCGCGCCCACAGCCGCGGGGTAGCGAAAAAAAGCTATCACACGAAGGGACAGGCAATGGATTTCCATATTGAAGGCGTTTCGTTAGCCAATATTCGCAAAGCCGCGTTATCTATGCGCGCAGGTGGTGTAGGATATTACCCCAGCAGCAACTTTGTGCATATTGATACCGGTCCGGTTCGGCACTGGTAATAACGAAACACAGGAGCAGTATGAACTATCGTATTATTCCGGTTACCGCGTTCTCCCAGAATTGTTCATTGATCTGGTGCGAACAGACTAAACTGGCCGCGCTTGTCGATCCCGGCGGTGACGCTGAGAAAATCAAGCAGGAAGTCGCAGCAAGCGGCGTCACGCTGATGCAGATTTTGCTCACTCATGGTCATCTTGACCATGTAGGTGCTGCGGCTGAACTGGCTGAACACTATGGTGTGCCGGTGATCGGCCCGGAAAAAGAAGATGAGTTCTGGCTGCAGGGGTTACCCGCCCAAAGCCGCATGTTTGGCCTTGATGAGTGTCAGCCCCTGACGCCCGATCGCTGGCTAAACGAGGGAGAGCGCGTTAACGTAGGGAATGTGACTTTACAGGTGTTGCATTGTCCTGGGCATACGCCAGGCCATATCGTCTTCTTTGATGACCAGTCCCGTCTGCTGATTTCCGGCGATGTGATCTTCAAAGGTGGCGTAGGACGCAGCGATTTTCCGCGCGGCGACCACGGGCAGCTGATTCAGTCGATTAAACAAAAGTTATTGCCGCTGGGCGATGACGTTACGTTTATTCCTGGACACGGTCCGATGTCGACGCTGGGCTATGAACGGCTCCATAACCCGTTCCTTCAGGATGAAATGCCTGTCTGGTAACCAGAATAAAAAAAAGCCTGCATAGCGCAGGCTTTTTTTATGGGCGCAAATTACAGTACGGCGACAATCGCTTCGCACAGTGGCGCCATGTTGTCAGGCGTCATGCCTGCAACGTTCACGCGTCCAGACGCTACGGCGTACACGCCAAACTCTTCACGCAGACGCAGAACCTGCTCTTTGGTCAGGCCGCTGAACGAGAACATGCCGTTCTGTTTGATGATAAAGCTGAAGTCGCGGTCCGCGCCTTTCTCAGCCAGGGTGTTCACAAACAGCAGGCGCATGCGCTGAATGCGCTGGCGCATATCGTTCAGCTCTTGTTCCCAGATAGCGCGCAGCGCATCGTTGCTCAGGATGGTGGCAACAACAGACGCACCGTGTGCCGGTGGGTTAGAGTAGTTCGCGCGGATAACCGATTTCATCTGGCTGAACGCACGATCAACGGTCTCTTCGTTAGCTGCAACCAGCGTACAGGCACCTACGCGCTCATTGTACAGACCGAAGTTCTTGGAATAAGAACTCGCGACAATCAGCTCCTGATGCACCGCGGCGAACGCGCGCAGGCCTTCGGCATCTTCTTCCAGACCACGGGCGAAGCCCTGGTAGGCAAAGTCAAACAGCGGCAGCCAGCCTTTTTCTACGGACAGCTTCGCCAGGTGTTCCCACTGCTCAAGCGTCGGGTCGATACCGGTTGGGTTGTGGCAGCAGCCGTGGAACAGCACCACGTCACCTGCCTGCGCTTCGCTCAGGCTCGCCAGCAGGCCGTCAAAGTCGAGAGAGTGGTTTGCCGCGTCGTAGTAAGCATATTCACGCACTTCCAGACCCGCAGAGTTAAACACGCTCTTGTGGTTTGGCCAGCTTGGGTTGCTCACCCATACGCGCTTAACAGAGGTGTTTTTCGCCAGGAAATCCGCCGCCACGCGCAGCGCACCGGTACCGCCTGGGGTCTGTGCTGTACGGGCACGTTTGTCACTCACAATTGCGCTGCCTTTACCGAACAGCAGCTCCTGGGTGCAGCGACCAAATTCAGGGATACCATCAATACCGAGGTAGTTTTTGGTGGTTTCGTTTTCCAGCAGATACTGCTCAGCTTTCTTAACGCTGGTCAGTACCGGAGTTTTGCCGGTTTCATCTTTATATACACCAATACCCAGGTTGATTTTGCCAGGGCGGTCGTCGGCACGAAACAGATCGGCCAGGCCCAGAATAGGGTCGGCAGGAGCGGCGGTAATGTTCTCAAACATGACGAAGTTCCATTGTGATTACAGAAGTGAAATCCGCTATCAGGTTAACGGTAGATTTACAAAATGCCAACCGTTTGCGACGAAAAGCGTGCGGCTTTTCAAAAGTCGCCATTATTTTCTGTCACGCATAAAAAAACAGGGCCGAAGCCCTGTTCATTAAGCATATAACAAAGTGGTGTACTGATTAGAACTGGTAAACAGCTGCCAGACCAACCTGGTCGTCGGTACCAACCCAGCCGCCGCCAGTGCGCTTGGCCTGATCTTCGTCGATCAGGTTGATGCGGTAGTCAGCAGACACGTTGAAGTTTTTGTTGAAGTAGTAAGTAGCACCAACTTCAACGTATTTAGCCAGATCTGCATCGCCGCCAGATACGGTGTTCAGGTTTTTACCTTTACTCTGAACGTAGGACAGGGATGGACGCAGACCGAAGTCGAACTGGTACTGAGCGATAACTTCGAAGTTCTGGGTTTTGTTCGCTACGTTGAACACGTCACCAGAAGCATCAGGAGTGTTGGAACCGGTGGTGTTAGCCAGGAGGCTCATATTGCGGGTTTCAGCGTATACAGCAGCCAGATACAGGCTGTTTGCATCGTATTTACCGCCAATTGCCCATGCTTCGGCTTTGTCGCCTTTACCATCGGCCTTCTGGTCAAGAGTACGGTTAGCATTGCTGTATGCGCCAGTCAGAGCAAAGCCGCTGCCGAAGTCATAAGCTACAGAGTAACCAACACCGTCGCCATTCGCACGACGCAGGTCAGCGCGCTCGTTTTTAGCCTGGTACTGGAGGCCGAAGCTCAGACCATCAACCAGACCAAAGAAATCGTTGTTACGGTAGGTCAGCAGGCCAGTAGAACGGCTGGTCATGTAGTTATCAACATTGCCGCCGCCCCATGTTTCGCCGGACCAGGTTGGCGCCATGTCGGTGTAGGATTCTACATCGTATACGATACCGTAGTTACGGCCGTAGTCGAGGCTGCCAGCGTCAGCCATTTTCAGGCCAGCGAATGCCAGACGAGTACGAGTAGAGTTGTTTGCAGACTGTTCACCTTCCGCAGAGCTGGCCAGTGCACGGTATTCCCACTGACCATAACCGGTCAGTTGGTCGTTGATCTGAGTTTCGCCTTTGAAACCGATCTGTGCGTAAGTTGAATCTGAGTTGTTAGTGTTATCGCCATTAGTAACGAAGTCACGCTCAGCATTAACTTTTCCGTACAGATCCAGTTTGTTGCCGTTCTTGTTATAGATTTCTGCAGCGTTAGCTGCACCGGCTACCAGCAGGGCAGGGATTACCACTGCCAGAATATTGCGCTTCATCATTATTTATTACCCTCATTGGTTTTTTTATGACACTCGCCACTGCCGTCAATAAATTCTGTCAATAAATATTTCCGGAACTATTGATGAGAGTTTGGTGTCTTTATGTATCTGACAGGCATCTTTCCATTCGGCGAAGCGTTTCGCTAGCCTGAAAGTGCTACAATTATCAAGATTAAGTAACCAAAAGAAATTATGTGTAACTAAATATGTATTTTTGGGAACTTTGTGAACCACCTCAAACTTCAGACCCGCCTGGCGAATTAAACGGCAAAACCTATCCTATATATATGAATTGCTTATGATTAATTGAGATAAAGGTGATTCGTATAAACAGACGTTAAACGACTCTGTTTTTCTTATGACCCCAAAAAGACTTCTGGATGGCTGTAAAAGTGGTTGAAATTTGTGCTATCGCTTGAGGAAGTAATAATCGCAATAAGAATGGGGTTTATTTTTTGTGGCTAGATATTTCGCGGAAACAAAACGTAACAGGTAGTGGTTGTGACGGGGTGAAGGTTTAAAGACGCTGACTTTGCGCTGACGAAAACTGACAATACAGAATAAAATAATGGCCAGCATAAGCTGGCCATTTTAGTCTTGTACCGATTAGAAGCTGGCGTTACGTGGAGTACGTGGGAAAGGAATCACGTCACGTACGTTCTGAACACCGGTAACGTAGGCAATCAGACGCTCGAAGCCCAGACCAAAACCAGCGTGCGGTACGGTACCGTAACGACGCAGATCGCGGTACCAGCTGTAGTCAGCTGGGTTGAGCCCCATCTCTTCCATACGCGCGTCCAGCACGTCAAGACGCTCTTCACGCTGAGAGCCACCGATGATTTCACCAATGCCCGGCGCCAGTACGTCCATCGCTGCCACGGTTTTACCGTCTTCGTTAAGGCGCATATAGAAGGCCTTAATGTCTTTCGGGTAGTTTTTAACCACAACCGGCGCTTTGAAATGCTTCTCAGCCAGATAGCGTTCGTGCTCAGACGCCAGGTCAACGCCCCAGTAAACCGGGTTCTCGAACGTCTCACCGCATTTCTCGAGGATCGCCACCGCGTCGGTATAGTCCACCTGTGCAAAGTCGGCGGACACGAAACGCTCCAGACGGGCCACAGCATCGCTGTCTACGCGTTCTGCGAAGAATTTCATGTCGTCAGGACGCTCTTCCAGCACCGCTTTGAACACATACTTCAGCATCGCTTCCGCCAGACCCGCAACATCGTCCAGGTCGGCGAACGCCACTTCAGGCTCCAGCATCCAGAATTCCGCCAGGTGACGGCTGGTGTTGGAGTTTTCGGCACGGAAGGTTGGGCCAAAGGTGTAGATCTTAGACAGCGCACAGGCGTACGTTTCGCCGTTGAGCTGACCGGATACCGTCAGGAAAGCTTCTTTACCAAAGAAGTCTTTGTCATAGTCCACTTTACCTTCAGGCGTGCGCGGCAGGTTTTCCATGTCCAGCGTCGAGACGCGGAACATCTCACCGGCACCTTCCGTATCGGAGGCGGTGATCAGCGGAGTAGACACCCAGAAGTAACCCTGCTCATCGAAGAAACGATGCAGCGCCTGCGCCAGCGTATGACGCACGCGCGCCACCGCACCAATCAGGTTGGTACGCGGACGCAGGTGGGCGACTTCACGCAGATATTCGATGCTGTGACGTTTTGCCGCCATCGGATAGGTGTCCGGATCTTCAACCCAGCCGGTGACTTCAATCGCAGAGGCCTGAATTTCGAAGCTCTGGCCCTGGCCAGGTGATGCCACCACAACGCCAGTCACAATGACCGAACAACCCGTTGTCAGGCGCAGAACGTCATCATTGTAATTGGGCAGAGAATTATTAATGACGGCCTGTACAGGATCAAAGCAGGAACCGTCATAGACGGCAAGGAAGGAGATGCCAGCTTTAGAATCTCGGCGGGTACGCACCCATCCGCGCACGGTGACTTCCTGGTCAACGGCGACACGGCCCTGGAGTACGTCGGCTACAGGCACAACGCTCATAATATTCTCTCTGTTAATAGTCGGAAAAAATAGACACTTGTCCACCCTTATGGGGGGATATCTATGTTACCTGCCATCCGCTATCAGACAAGTAAATTTCGCAGTCAAAAGAGAAGAATTGAGAAATAAACAAGGAGAAGGGAGCCATGAAGGCTCCCGTAAGCGCTTAACTGGCTTTTTTGATCTGGGGAAGATCGAACGCTTTGCGCAATGCGCGGACAAACGCTTTGTCATGGCAGATGGTTTTACCCGGGCTGTCGGAGAGTTTTGCCACCGGCTTGCCGTTACATTCCACCAGTTTGATGACGATATTCAGAGGTTTTACCTGAGGAATATCGCAGGTCAGACGGGTACCAATTCCGAAACTCAGGTTCACCCGGGTGTTGAAATGGCGATAGAGTTCGACCGCTTTCGCCAGGTCGAGATTATCGGAGAAGACCAGCACCTTGCTCATCGGATCGATGCCGAGTTTCTCGTAATGGGCAATGGCCTTCTCGCCCCATTCAACCGGATCCCCGGAGTCGTGGCGTAAACCCTGGTAACGTTCAGCGAACTCGGGACCAAAGTCGCGCAGGAAGGCATCCATCGTAATACAATCGGTGAGGGCGATCCCGAGCTGATTCGGGTACTCCTCAAGCCATGCGGCCAGCGCCGCGCGCTGGCTGTTAGCCAGGTCGGGGCTGATCTGCTGATGCGCCTGGAACCACTCGTGCGCCTGGGTGCCCATCGGCGTCAGGCTGAGGCGGCGCGCCAGATCGTAGTTACTGGTGCCCACGAACCACGGCTCCTGCTGCAGACGTTTAACGATGGCTTCCTGAACGTCACGCGAGAAACGGCGGCGGGTGCCAAAGTCCATCAGGCGGAAGCGGGACATGTCCAGCCCTTCGGTCAGCGTAGAGAAAGCAGCGAGTTTATTTTCCAGCGCGGCGACCGCCTGCTCGACGCCCGTTTCCGGCGAACGGTAGCGGTGAGCCAGTTCACTGATCACCGCCAGAAGCGGCACTTCCCACATGATCACTTCCCGCCACGGCCCTTCAAGGCGAATATCCAGCTTGCCGTTATCGTTAAGCACGGTGACCTGCTCCGGCTTATAGCGGAAATCGCGCAGCCAGTTCAGGTAGTCGGCTTTGAAGAAAGGCAGGCCAGAAAGCCACTGATATTCCTCGTCCTGCAGCGTCAGATGCTGCATAGCATTGACCTGTTCACGAATGGCGTCTGCGTAGATACCAAGCAAGTCGTCGCCACGACAGCGGAATTCCGCCGCGACATGAACGTCATAGTAATGGTGGAAAACGGCTTGCTGCATATGCAGTTTATACGCGTCGGTATCCAGCAACGTATGCAGAACTGGAGAAGCGAATTGAGTCATAGGTGCGCAGTAGCATCCTCTCACAGGAGCGTTTAGTACAATAAACAACTCCGGAGTATACCTTGTTTAGTGATTTATTGAACCCCGATCACAACATAAGCGCGTTTTATGGTCGAGGGCATTTTGTGCCCCGTGTTATACAAATGTAGCAAAAAACGGTTTTGCCCCTGAAAAGATGAACATTCTGCATAGCGCGTTTTGCGCAACAGGAATATATTGAAACGTTACTCGACAAACGATGCATAAGGTTTTCTATGACACAACAGCCACAAGCCAAATACCGCCACGACTACCGTGCGCCGGATTACCTGATTAGCGAAATCGATCTGACTTTTGACCTGGATGCCACTAAAACCGTTGTCACGGCGGTGAGCCAGGTGACGCGCCACAGCGCAACTGCGGTGCCGCTGCGTCTGGATGGTGAAGACCTGACGCTGGTCTCCCTGCATATTAATGATGAAGCCTGGTCAGACTATAAAGAAGAAAACAACCAGCTGGTCATCGACAACCTGCCGGAACAGTTTACGCTGCGCATCGTGAATGAAATTAGCCCTGCCGCCAACACCGCGCTGGAAGGGCTTTACCAGTCAGGCGTGGCGCTGTGTACCCAGTGTGAAGCGGAAGGGTTCCGCCACATTACGTGGTATCTCGACCGTCCGGACGTCCTGGCGCGCTTCACCACCAAAATCATCGCCGATAAAACTCTGTATCCCTTCCTGCTCTCCAACGGTAACCGCGTAGGCGAAGGCGAGCTGGAGAATGGCCGTCACTGGGTGCAGTGGCAGGATCCCTTCCCGAAACCGTGCTACCTGTTTGCGCTGGTGGCGGGGGATTTCGACGTGCTGCGCGACACCTTCAAAACGCGTTCAGGCCGCGACGTAGCGCTGGAACTGTTTGTTGACCGCGGCAACCTTGACCGTGCGCCGTGGGCAATGACCTCCCTCATCAACTCCATGAAGTGGGACGAGGAGCGCTTCGGCCTCGAATATGACCTCGACATCTATATGATCGTCGCCGTCGATTTCTTCAACATGGGCGCAATGGAGAACAAAGGCCTTAACGTCTTTAACTCCAAATACGTGCTGGCGCGTACCGATACCGCAACGGACAAAGACTACCTCGACATCGAACGCGTTATCGGCCATGAATATTTCCACAACTGGACCGGTAACCGCGTTACCTGCCGCGACTGGTTCCAGCTGAGCCTGAAAGAGGGCCTGACCGTCTTCCGCGATCAGGAATTCAGCTCCGATCTGGGTTCACGCGCGGTGAACCGCATCAACAACGTGCGCACCATGCGTGGTCTGCAGTTTGCGGAAGATGCCAGCCCAATGGCGCACCCGATCCGCCCGGATAAAGTCATCGAGATGAACAACTTCTACACCCTGACGGTGTACGAGAAGGGCGCTGAAATTATCCGCATGATCCACACCCTGCTGGGTGAGGAGAACTTCCAGAAAGGGATGCAGCTGTATTTCGAGCGTCATGACGGCAGCGCGGCCACCTGCGACGATTTTGTGCAGGCAATGGAAGATGCCTCTAATGTCGATCTTTCCCACTTCCGCCGCTGGTACAGCCAGGCCGGTACGCCGATTGTTACCGTCAAAGACGACTACAATCCGGAAACCGAGCAGTACACCCTGACCATCAGCCAGCGCACGCCGCCGACGGCGGAGCAGGAAGAGAAATATCCGCTGCATATTCCGTTCAGCATTGAGCTGTACGATAACGAAGGCAAAGTTATCCCACTCCAGAAGGGCGGCCACCCGGTACACCACGTGCTGAACGTGACCCAGGCCGAGCAGACCTTTATCTTCGATAACGTCTACTTCCAGCCGGTACCTGCGCTGCTGTGCGAATTTTCCGCGCCGGTGAAGCTGGAGTATAAGTGGAGCGATCAGCAGCTGACGTTCCTGATGCGTCACGCGCGTAACGACTTCTCCCGCTGGGATGCGGCGCAAAGCCTGCTGGCGACCTACATTAAGATCAACGTTAACCGTCATCAGCAGGGCCAGCCGCTGTCGCTGCCTGTCCACGTGGCTGACGCGTTCCGCGCGATCCTACTGGATGAGAAGATTGACCCGGCGCTGGCCGCTGAAATTCTGACCCTGCCGTCAGCGACTGAAATCGCCGAGTTGTTTGATATCATCGATCCGATTGCCATCGTGGCGGTGCGTGAAGCGCTGACCCGTACGCTGGCTGCAGAACTGGCCGATGAGTTCCTGGCCATTTATAACGCCAATAAGCTTGACGCGTATCGCGTTGAGCACGCGGACATTGGTAAACGTTCTCTGCGCAATACCTGCCTGCGCTATCTGGCGTTTGGTGAAACCGGGCTGGCGAACACCCTGGTGAGCAAGCAGTATCACGAAGCGGATAACATGACCGACGCGCTGGCCGCGCTGGGCGCAAGCGTTGCCGCCGAACTGCCGTGTCGTGATGCGCTGATGCAGGAGTACGACGACAAGTGGCATCAGGATGGCCTGGTGATGGACAAGTGGTTCATCCTGCAGGCGACCAGCCCGGCAGCCGATGCGCTCAGCAAAGTGCGCAGCCTGCTGAAGCATCGCTCCTTTACCCTGAGCAACCCAAACCGCGTGCGCTCTCTGATTGGCGCGTTTGCCAGCAGCAACCCGGCGGCGTTCCACGCTGAAGACGGCAGCGGTTATCAGTTCATGGTGGAAATGCTGACCGAGCTGAACAGCCGTAACCCGCAGGTGGCGTCCCGCCTGATTGAGCCGCTGATCCGTCTGAAGCGTTATGATGCGAAGCGTCAGGCGAAGATGCGTGCCGCGCTTGAGCAGCTGAAAGGGCTGGAGAACCTGTCTGGCGATCTGTACGAGAAGATTGCTAAGGCACTGGCCTGATAGAAAGCTTAACCCTCCCTCTCCCTGTGGGAGAGGGCCGGGGTGAGGGCATCAGGCATTAGCCTTAGCTCGTTCTAACTCCGTACCCCCACGCTTCATCACCCGATCCAACACCTCAGCTTCCAGCTCCGCCAGCCTTGCCGAGCCCACGCGGCGAGGACGCGGGATATCCACCGTCAGATCCAGACCTATTTTCCCGTCCTCTATTAACAGCACACGGTCAGCCATCGCGACGGCTTCGCTCACGTCATGCGTCACCAGCAGTACCGTAAAGCCGTGCGCCTGCCACAGGGAACCAATCAAATCCTGCATTTCGATCCGCGTCAGGGCATCGAGCGCGCCGAGCGGTTCATCAAGCAACAGCAGGCCCGGTCGGTGAATCAGCGCCCGCGCCAGCGCCACGCGCTGCTTTTGCCCACCCGAGAGGGCTGACGGCCATTCACCCGCACGATTTTCCAGCCCAACGGCGGCCAGCGCCTGGCGGGCTTCATCCCGCCAGTTGCCCTTCAGACCGAGCCCGACATTGTCGATAACCGTTTTCCACGGCAGCAGGCGCGCGTCCTGAAACATCATGCGGGTATCGTCCTGAATATTCGAAAGCGGCGTCGTTCCTGCCAGAATATCACCGCCGTTGGGGGCTTCCAGTCCGGCCAGAAGGCGTAGCAGAGTACTCTTGCCGCCGCCGCTGCGCCCGACAACGGCCACAAATTGTCCGGCGGGAATATGCAGATCCAGCCCGTTAAGAATGGTGTTTTCGCCGTAGCGTTTGGTCACGCCGTTCAGCAGTAACGGCGTTCCCTGGTTCAGTCGTGCTGTATTCATGCTTTCGCCTCCTGAAGGGTGTAGGCCGGGTTCCAGCGCAGCCAGCTGCGCTCCAGCCACTGGGCGCTAACGTCGGCGAGTTTGCCGAGCAGGGCATACAGAATGATGGCAACCACCACCACGTCCGTTTGCAGGAATTCACGGGCGTTCATCGCCAGGTAGCCAATGCCTGAGTTGGCCGAGATGGTCTCCGCCACAATCAGCGTCAGCCACATCAGGCCGAGCGCAAATCGCACCCCGACCATAATGGAGGGCAGGGCGCCCGGCAGGATCACGTGTATAAAGAGAGAAAAACCCGATAGGCCGTAGCTGCGCGCCATCTCCACCAGACCGCGATCGATGTTGCGGATGCCGTGCCAGGTGTTGATGTAGATCGGGAACAATGTGCCCAGCGCCACGAGGAAGATCTTGGCGCTCTCATCAATACCAAACCACAGGATAACCAGTGGGATCAGCGCCAGATGCGGCACGTTGCGCAGCATCTGAATGGAGGTATCCAGCAGCCGCTCGCCCCAGCGGGAAAGGCCGCTAATCAAGCCCAGAACCAGACCGATGCTGCCGCCGATGGAAAACCCAATCACGGCGCGCCAGGAGCTGATCGCCAGATGCTGCCACAGCTCACCGCTCACGCTCAGCGACCAGAACGCTTCTACGACGCCCTCCGGAGAGGGCAGAATGCGGCTCGATAGCCAGCCGGTGGACGACGCGAGCTGCCAGAGAGCCACAATGCCGACGGGTAAAAACCACGGCGCGGCGCGCAGCAGCCATTTTTGTGAGGTGGCAGACATGGTCACTCCTTAGCTCTGTGCGGCTTTGCGTGGAATAAACTCGTTCGCCACGGCTTCGCCCTGAAGCTGAAGCCGCTGCGGCTGCGGAATTTCCGGAATGGCAACATCCAGATGCGGGAATAACAGCTCGCCCACCTTGTACGCCTCTTCCAGATGCGGATAACCGGAGAGAATAAAGCTGTCGATACCCAGCTCGGCGTATTCATTAATCCGGGCGGCTACGGTCGGACCGTCGCCGACCAGCGCCGTGCCCGCACCGCCGCGCACCAGGCCGACGCCCGCCCACAGGTTCGGGCTGATCTCCAGGTTCTCGCGCTTGCCGTTGTGCAGGGACGCCATTCGGTGCTGTCCGACGGAGTCGGTTTTGGCAAACGCGGCCTGTGCCTTCGCGATGGTCTCATCGTCCAGATGGGAAATCAGGCGGTCGGCGGCCTCCCAGGCTTCTTCATTGGTTTCGCGCACAATCACGTGCAGGCGAATGCCGAAGCGCACTTTGCGGCCATGGGCGGCCGCTTTAGCGCGGACCTGGGCAATTTTTTCTTTCACCAGCTCAGGCGGTTCGCCCCAGGTCAGATAGAGATCGACCTGCTCTGCCGCCAGATCCTGGGCCACATCCGACGATCCGCCAAAATAGAGCGGCGGGCGTGGCTGCTGCACCGGCGGGAAGTAGAGTTTCGCGTCGCGAACGTGAATATGCTTGCCTTCAAAGGTAACGGTTTCACCTTCCAGCAGACGTCGCCAGACGCGGGTGAATTCGGCGGAGGCTTCATAGCGCTCGGTATGATCGAGGAATACCCCATCGCCCGCCAGCTCCTGCGGATCGCTGCCCGTCACCAGGTTAAACAGGGCGCGACCGTTGGACAGCCTGTCCAGCGTTGCCGCCTGACGCGCCGCCACGGTGGGGGAGACGACGCTCGGGCGTAATGCCACCAGGAACTTCAGACGCTGGGTGACAGGGATCATCGACGCGGCCACCAGCCAGGCATCTTCACATGAACGTCCGGTCGGGATCAGCACCCCGGTGAAACCGATTCGGTCCGCCGCCTGCGCAATCTGCTGCAGGTAGCCGTGGTCAACCGGGCGCGAGCCCTCTTCTGTACCAAGATAGTGTCCATCACCGTGGGTAGGTAAAAACCAGAAAAGATTCAGACTCATGATTTAGCTCCTTCTTTGCCTGCGGGCTGCCAGATGCGTTCGCGAATAGTGACCTGTTTTGGCACCAGGTGGTTTTGATAGAAAAGGTCAGCCGTTTGTTGCTGAAGCGCGGCGACGTGCGCGTCCACGGGCGTAATGGTGGTCGGCGGACGGTGGTTGAGATAGCTCGCGATCACCGGCTCAGGTAAGCCCATGGTTTTCGCCAGCAGGGCAATGCTCTCCTGACGCTGGGTCTGGGTCAGCGCGTCGGCCTGGGTAAAGGTATCCAGTACGCCCTGAATAAATGCGCCGTTCTTTTCCGCATAAGGACGCGCGGCCAGGTAGAACGAGCCGGTCTGCTTCAGCGTGGTGCCGTCTTTCAGCACGCGAACGCCGCCCTGCAGTAATGCGGCGGAGTAGTACGGATCCCAGATGGCCCAGGCATCAACGTTCTTCTGCTGGAACGCGGCGCGCGCGTCGGCAGGCGTCAGGTAAACAGGCTGAATGTCAGTGAACTTGAGCCCGGCTTCTTGCAGGGCACGCAGCAGCAGGTTGTGTGAGCTGGAACCTTTCTGGAAAGCAACTTTATGCCCTTTAAGATCGGCGACGCTTTTAATGTCGCTGTTTTCAGGCACCAGAATCACTTCGGCCTTCGGTTTGGGCGGCTCAACGCCAACATAGACGAGGTCCGCTCCCGCCGCCTGGGCGAATATCGGCGGAATATCACCCGTGCTGCCGAGATCGATACTGCCCACGTTCAGGGCCTCCAGCATCTGCGGGCCAGCCGGGAACTCCACCCAGGAGAATTTGGTGTCCGGGAAGCGTTTTTCCAGAAGCTGGTGGCTTTTTGCCAGCACCATGCTGACGCTGCCTTTCTGATAGCCAATGCGTAAATTTTCCGGAGCCGTTTCTGCGGCATGGGCCAGCGAGCTAAGCGCCATCAAACCTGCCAGGCCGATGCGGGTTAACGTTTTAAACATGTGCGACTCCTTGAGGCTGACCAAACGCCGGCGCCTGGATATCCCTGCGGTGCAGAGCATGCCAGAAGGTTTCCAGGGCAGTATCGAGGCGGGTTTGCAGGTTCGGCGTAAAATGAGGTTTATGTTGGTAATCGATAACCTGAGAGTCATCTGCGAAAACGCCGTGGAGGATCTCCTGCGCTTTCAGCGCGTTCAGCACCGGCTTCAGGGCATAATCCACGGCCAGTAGATGGGCAACCGTACCGCCCGTTGCCAGCGGCAGCACGACTTTGCCGTCCAGCGCGCGTTCCGGAAGCAGATCGAGCAGGGTTTTCAGCGCCCCGGAAAAAGAGGCTTTATAAATGGGCGTTGCCACGATTAAGCCGTCAGCGCCGTTAAGCTGCTCGATGAGCGTTTTAAGCGCAGGGCTGTCGAAACGGGCATAGAGCAGATCTTCAGGTTCGAAGTTATGCAGGTTCCAGTGGCACACTTCCACATCCAGGGCATTGAGTTTTTCGCGGGCATATTCCAGCAGGGCGCTGGAGCGCGAAGGGAATCGTGGACTTCCGGCCAGGGTAATGACGCGCATACTTCCTCCTTATAACTAATTGTTTGCTTTTATCTAACATTCATAACAATTTTAAGGAGTGTGACACCGCGCGGTTATTCCACTAAATGATTTATCTGCAATTAAAATGCGAAAAAGTGCATAAGAAATAGACAGGGAGGTAAACGATTGCGTTTTACGCTGATTTTTTGCCGCAGGTCAATTCCCTTTCGCGCGTGGATCGCCCATAATCCCCTCCCGGTTTGCACACCGGGAATCCAGGAGAGTTCATGTACTACCCCTTCGTTCGTAAAGCCCTTTTCCAGCTCGACCCTGAGCGCGCTCATGAATTTACATTCCAGCAATTACGTCGTATTACCGGAACGCCTCTGGCCGCTCTGGTGCGTCAGAATGTGCCGGAAAAACCTGTGCAGTGCATGGGTCTGACCTTTAAAAATCCGCTGGGTCTGGCGGCGGGTCTGGACAAAAATGGCGAGTGCATTGATGCCCTGGGCGCGATGGGCTTTGGCTCCATTGAAATCGGTACCGTCACACCGCGCCCGCAGCCGGGAAATGACAAGCCGCGCCTGTTCCGCCTGGTTGAAGCCGAAGGGCTAATCAACCGCATGGGCTTTAATAACCTCGGTGTTGATCACCTTGTTGAGAACGTAAAAAAAGCCCATTTTGACGGGATATTAGGCATCAATATCGGCAAAAATAAAGACACGCCGGTAGAGCAGGGTAAAGATGACTATCTGATTTGTATGGAAAAAGTCTACGCCTATGCCGGTTATATTGCGGTGAATATTTCTTCACCCAATACCCCGGGGCTGCGTTCCTTACAATATGGCGAAGCGCTGGACGATCTTCTGAGTGCCATTAAAAATAAGCAAAATGAACTCCAGACGATCCATCATAAATATGTTCCGGTCGCGGTTAAGATCGCCCCGGATCTTTCTGCCGAAGAATTGATCCAGGTTGCCGACAGTTTGGTTCGCCATAATATTGATGGTGTGATTGCAACCAATACCACCCTCGATCGCTCCCTCGTGCAGGGAATGAAAAACTGTGACGAAGCGGGTGGGTTAAGTGGACGTCCGGTACAATTAAAAAGCACCGAAATTATTCGCGCCCTGTCTGCGGAATTAAAAGGACGTCTGCCGATTATTGGCGTCGGTGGCATTGACTCAGTGATTGCTGCACGCGAGAAGATGGCGGCGGGTGCGTCACTGGTGCAAATCTATTCCGGCTTTATTTTTAAAGGACCACCGCTGATTAAAGAAATCGTTACTCATATCTAATCTTTTCTCTTAATCAGACAACCAGGGCTTTATTTCCAGCCCTGGTTGTTTTATATTCCGTCACTGTTGCTTATTTAGACATTATAGTCTTTTATTAATGGTGTTATAAACGAAGCGGCGATCAGGACAATTTTAGTACAGGATGTTTGGGGACGGGAGAGACACATGCGAATTAAACCTGACGATAACTGGCGCTGGTATTTTTGCGACGAGCATGATCGAATGATGCTCGATTTAGCCAATGGCATGTTGTTTCGTTCTCGTTTTGCCCGCCGAATGTTAACCCCGGACGCGTTTTCCCCGTCGGGCTTTTGCGTTGACGATGCGGCGCTTTATTTCTCTTTTGAAGAAAAATGCCGCGATCTGGTGCTCTCTAAAGAGCAGCGTGCCGAGCTGGTATTAAATGCGCTGGTGGCTATCCGCTTCCTGAAACCGCAAATGCCGAAAAGCTGGCATTTTCTTGCGCACGGTATGAGCTGGACCCCGGCAACGGGCGACGCGGCCAGCGTAAATCTGAGCGATACCGCAGAAGAGGTGAGCCTGCTGGTGGTTGAGCCAGGCGAAAATGCTGCGCTCTGCCTGCTGGCACAGCCCGGCGTAACCATTGCCGGGCGGACGATGCAGCTTGGCGATGCCATTAAAGTGATGAACGACAGGCTGAAGCCGCAGCTGCGCGTAGATTCCTTCAGCCTCGAACAGGCGGTTTAAGCTTCCAGCTGTACGGACGTTTTCGGTATGCAGCTACAGCACAGAATTGTGCCGTCATTTCCAATTGCCGATTTTTTCAGCGCACTGACCTCTCCATCCACCAGCTTGATGCGGCAGCATCCGCAAATGCCTGCGCGACAGGAATAGGGTACGCGAATACCTGCCTGCTCCAGTTGCTCCAGTAATACCTGCTGGTTGTTGCCACGGATGACGCTGCCCTGCCAGTGAATATCTACCGCAGAAGCGACATTTGTCACAACGTCGACCATTTCTTCTTCCTGACCTGAGCCGTACACTCTTGCAGGCCCGCGGGCAAGGATCTCTACCTCATCACCGACGCGAATTGCGCCGCTGGAGCGCGGAATTAGGTTCTGGCCGAAATCAACATCGCCGCTGTCCTGCGCGGTGCGGAACGACTGCAGCGTCTTCAGCGGTTCGCCGGAAGGGTGCTTCTGGCCTTTCTCAGGGCTCACCGTGGTGAAAATGCAGCGGCTGCAGGGCTTCACCACGTCAAAAATCACGCTGCCGATGCGGATCACCTTCCAGGTGTCTTCGTCCCAGGCGTCGACAGCCGTAACCACCAGGTTCGGACGGAACTGTTCCATCTGAACGCTCGCTTTGCAGCGGCCTTGTAAATCACGCAGCGAGGCTTCGTTGGTCAGCAGGAACGGGAAGCCATCGGCGAAGGAGAGGGGAACGGCGTCATGGCGCTTTACGCGACGCGTCGGTTCAGGCCCAACCCAGCGCAGCTGCACGTCGCGGGAGAAGAAACCGCTTAGCCAGCGGTTAATTTCATCCGGGGCGATGCGCGCGGTAAAATGATTGCCCCACACTTCCGTTGGCGCATCGACAGGCGCAAAATCAGCAAAGCGAATGACCGCGCTGGAGCCGTCCGGCGCGGTCAGATGCAAACCGTCATGAAGCGGGGAAGGGGTAAAGCGAACCATCTGCGGGAACTGGCGTGCGGTAATGAACGTGCCGTCAGGCTCGGTGACCATAAAAATACGATCGAAGGCGAATCCGCTCATATCGGCCAGCGCGTGAGAGACGCCTATACCGCGCATGGATTTCACCGGATGGATAAAAAGCCTGGATAACGTCGCCACTGCACACTCCCACAAATGAAAATAAGCCTTCAACTTTATGACATACACGCCATATTAGCTATAATGCGCGACAATTTTCTAAGAGTAAAAGTGACGATATGAATTCTCTGTTTGCCAGTACGGCCCGTGGGCTGGAAGAGCTGTTAAAAACTGAACTGGAAAGCCTGGGCGCACAAGAGTGCCAGGTGGTTCAGGGTGGTGTCCATTTTGAGGGCGACACGCGGCTTATTTACCAGAGCCTGATGTGGAGCCGTCTGGCGTCGCGCATCATGCTGCCGATGAAGGAGTGCAAGGTCTATAGCGACCTGGACCTCTATACCGGCGTACAGATGATCGACTGGACAGAGATCTTCACGCCAAACGCCACCTTTGCGGTGCATTTCAACGGCGTGAACGACGAGATCCGCAACAGCCAGTACGGTGCCCTGCGCGTAAAAGACGCCATTGTTGACTGCTTCACGCGTAAAAATAAGGAACGTCCGAACGTCGATCGCGAAAATCCGGATCTGCGTATTAACGTCTGGCTGAACGGCGATACGGCAAGTATTTCTCTCGATCTGAGCGGCGCGGGCCTGCACCTGCGCGGCTACCGCGATCGCACCGGTATGGCACCAATTAAAGAAACGCTGGCTGCCGCCATCGTCATGCGCTCCGGCTGGCAGCCGGGCACGCCGCTGCTCGATCCGATGTGTGGTTCCGGTACGTTGCTGATTGAAGCGGCCATGCTGGCAACCGACCGCGCGCCGGGCCTGCATCGCGGCCACTGGGGCTTTAAAGGCTGGGCACAGCACGACGAAGCGATCTGGAAAGAGGTCAAAGACGAAGCGCAGACCCGCGCGCGCAAAGGTCTGGCAGAGTACACCTCCCACTTCTACGGTTCGGACAGCGACCCGCGCGTCATTGAACGCGCGCGCAGCAACGCCCGTCGCGCCGGTATCGGCGAGCTGGTCACCTTCGAGGTGAAGGACGTGGCGAACCTGACCAACCCGCTGCCAAAAGGCCCGTACGGTACCGTGATCAGCAACCCGCCATACGGCGAGCGTCTGGACAGCGAGCCGGCGCTGATTGCCCTGCACAGCCTGCTGGGCCGCAATATGAAGGACTACTTCGGCGGCTGGAACCTGTCTCTGTTTAGCGCCTCGCCGGAGCTGCTGAGCTGCCTGCAGCTGCGTGCCGATCGCCAGTTTAAGGCGAAAAACGGCCCGCTGGACTGCGTGCAGAAGAACTACCATCTGGCGGAGAAAGCGGCGGACAGCAAGCCATCCGGCGTGGCGGAAGATTACGCCAACCGCCTGCGCAAGAACCTGAAGAAATATGAGAAGTGGGCGAAGCAGGAAGGGATTGAATGCTACCGCCTGTACGACGCCGACCTGCCGGAGTACAACGTGGCGGTTGACCGCTACGCGGACTGGGTGGTGATTCAGGAATATGCTCCACCGAAAACCATCGATGCGCAAAAAGCGCGTCAGCGCATGCTGGACGTCATTGCGGCGACCATCGCCGTGCTCGGCATCACGCCGAACAAGCTGGTGCTGAAAACCCGCGAGCGCCAAAAAGGGAAAAACCAGTACCAGAAGATGAATGAGAAGGGCGATTTTATCGAAGTGGGCGAGTACAACGCCCGCCTGTGGGTAAACCTGACCGACTATCTGGATACCGGCCTGTTCCTTGACCACCGTATCGCCCGTCGCATGCTGGGCCAGATGAGCAAGGGCAAAGATTTCCTCAACCTGTTCTCCTATACCGGCAGCGCGAGCGTGCATGCGGGTCTGGGCGGCGCGCGGAGCACCACCACGGTGGATATGTCCCGTACCTATCTGGAATGGGCGGAGCGCAACCTGCGTCTTAACGGTTTAACCGGACGTCAGCACCGCCTGATGCAGGCCGACGTGCTGGGCTGGCTGCGTGAAACCGACGAGCAGTTCGATCTGATCTTTATCGATCCGCCGACCTTCTCCAACTCCAAGCGTATGGAAGATAGCTTTGACGTACAGCGCGATCACCTGCGCCTGATGACCGACCTGAAGCGCCTGCTGCGCAAGGGCGGCACCATTATGTTCTCGAACAACAAACGCGGCTTCCGTATGGATCATGACGGTTTAGCAGCCCTGGGGCTGAAAGCACAAGAAATCAGCCAAAAAACGCTGTCTCAGGACTTTGCCCGCAACCGTCAAATTCATAACTGCTGGTTGATTACCGCGGTCTGAAAGGAAAAATAAATGTCATTAATTAGCATGCACGGCGCGTGGCTCTCTTTTAGCGATGCGCCACTTCTCGATGATACTGAACTGCATATTGAAGACAACGAACGCGTCTGTCTTGTAGGCCGTAACGGCGCGGGTAAATCCACGCTGATGAAAATCCTCAACCGTGAACAGGGTCTGGATGATGGGCGCATTGTTTACGAACAGGATCTGATTGTTTCCCGTCTGCAGCAGGACCCTCCTCGTAACGTGGCGGGTACCGTTTATGATTTCGTTGCAGAAGGGATTTCTGAGCAGGCTGAATACCTGAAGGGCTATCACGAAATTTCACATCTGGTGATGACCGACCCAAGTGAAAAAAATCTCAATGAGATGGCGCGCCTGCAGGAGCTTCTGGATCATCACGGTCTGTGGCAACTTGAAAGCCGTATCACGGAAGTGCTGGATCAGTTAGGTCTGGATGCGGATATGGAGCTGTCGGCGCTCTCCGGCGGCTGGCTGCGTAAAGCGGCGCTCGGCCGCGCGCTGGTCAGCGGCCCGAAGGTACTGTTGCTGGATGAACCGACCAACCACCTGGATATCGAAGCGATTGACTGGCTGGAAGGGTTCCTGAAGACCTTTAACGGCACCATTATTTTCATCTCACACGACCGTTCGTTTATCCGCAACATGGCAACGCGTATTGTCGATCTCGATCGCGGCAAGCTGGTCACCTATCCTGGCGATTACGATACCTATCTGCTGGAAAAAGAAGAAAACCTGCGCGTGGAAGAGCTGCAAAATGCGGAGTTTGACCGCAAGCTGGCACAGGAAGAGGTCTGGATCCGTCAGGGTATCAAAGCCCGCCGTACCCGTAACGAAGGCCGCGTGCGTGCCCTGAAGGCGATGCGTAACGAGCGCAGCGCTCGCCGTGAAGTGATGGGCAGCGCGAAGATGCAGGTCGAAGAGGCATCCCGCTCCGGTAAGATTGTCTTTGAAATGGAAAATGTCGATTACCAGGTCGATGGAAAAGTTCTGGTGAAAGACTTCTCCGCTCAGGTGCAGCGTGGCGATAAAATTGCCCTCATTGGCCCGAACGGCTGTGGTAAAACCACGCTGCTCAAGCTGATGCTCGGTCAGCTGCAGGCTGACAGCGGCCGTGTTCACTGCGGGACAAAGCTGGAAGTCGCCTATTTTGACCAGCACCGTGCAGAGCTGGACCCAGACAGAACGGTGATGGATAACCTTGCTGAAGGTAAGCAAGAGGTGATGGTTAACGGTAAACCGCGCCACGTGCTGGGCTATCTGCAGGACTTCCTGTTCCATCCTAAACGTGCAATGACCCCGGTGCGTGCGTTATCTGGCGGAGAGCGTAATCGTCTGCTGCTGGCGCGTTTGTTCCTGAAACCAAGTAACCTGTTGATTCTCGATGAACCAACGAACGACCTGGATGTCGAAACGCTGGAACTGCTCGAAGAGCTGATCGACGGCTATCAGGGCACCGTGATGCTGGTCAGCCACGATCGTCAGTTCGTTGATAACACCGTAACCGAGTGCTGGATCTTCGAAGGT
This sequence comes from Enterobacter asburiae, assembly GCF_024599655.1. Lineage (NCBI taxonomy): Bacteria > Pseudomonadati > Pseudomonadota > Gammaproteobacteria > Enterobacterales > Enterobacteriaceae > Enterobacter > Enterobacter asburiae. Next base: position 3,266,090 of record NZ_CP102247.1, on the reverse strand, counting down.
GAAGGGCGAATTGGACAATACGTAGGCGGTTATCATGATGCAAAAGGGCAGCAATCGCAGTCTCTGGCGCAGAAACAGACAAAGTCCAAAACAAGTTCTGAACCTGCTGTAACAAAAGCAGAAACTGTCAAGAAAACCTCGGCTAAACTAAGTTATAACCTGCAGCGCGAACTGGAGGGGCTACCTCAGCGTCTGGAAGAGCTGGAGACCGCGCTTGAGGATCTGCAAAAACAGGTTGCTGATGCGTCATTCTTTAGCCAATCGCATGACTATACTCAGAAAGTACTGTCTGAACTCTCCGCGGCTGAAAAAGCCCTGGAAGAAGCATTTGAGCGCTGGGAGTACCTTGAGTCTCTGAAGAACGGCGCATAAACAGGGATAACATATGTGTGACCAGCACCATGCCGACAGGCATATTTTATGCTCGCAATGCGATATGCTCGTGGCGTTGCCAGAGCTTGGTCACGGACATAAAGCCCTGTGTCCACGTTGCGGTGCGACGTTGACAACCGAGTGGGACGCGCCGCGGCAGCGTCCCACTGCTTACGCTCTGGCAGCACTGTTCATGCTGCTGCTCTCCAATCTCTTCCCCTTCATCTATATGAAGGTGGGGGGGATAACCAGCCAGGTGGATTTGCTTGAAATCCCGGGCGTGATGTTCTCGGAAGATTACGCCAGCCTCGGCACCTTTTTTCTCCTGTTTGTCCAGATAGTCCCGGCGTTGTGCCTGGTCGCCATCCTTTTGCTGGTGAACCGCGTCAGGATGCCGGTATCACTGAAAATCCGGCTTGCGCGTATCCTTTTTCAGCTTAAAAGCTGGGGCATGGCCGAAATCTTTCTGGCGGGCATTCTGGTCAGTTTCGTGAAGCTGATGGCGTATGGCGATGTAGGGATCGGCAGCAGCTTTGTTCCGTGGTGCCTGTACTGCGTCCTGCAGCTGCGCGCGTTCCAGTGCGTGGACAGGCGCTGGGCGTGGGATGATATCGCTCCGGCACCGACGCTTGCGCAGAAGGTGAAGGTCGGCGTGCCCGGTATTCGTCAGGGGCTGCGTTCTTGCCCATGCTGCACCGCCGTGCTGCCCGCCGATCTCGACGTTTGTCCGCGCTGCGAAACGAAAGGTCATGTACGCCGTAAAAATAGCCTGCAGTGGACGATGGCGCTGCTGGTCACGTCCATCATGCTGTATCTGCCCGCCAATATTCTGCCGATCATGATCACCGATTTGCTCGGCGACAAAATGCCCTCCACGATCCTGGCCGGGGTGATATTGCTCTGGGGGGAAGGTTCTTATCCGGTTGCTGGCGTCATCTTTATCGCCAGTATTATGGTGCCAACCTTAAAAATGATCGCTATCGCCTGGCTTTGCTGGGATGCGAAAGGTCATGGGAAACGCGACAGCGAGCGCATGCACCTGATTTATGAAGTGGTCGAGTTTGTCGGACGCTGGTCAATGATTGACGTGTTTGTCATCGCCGTTCTCTCTGCGCTGGTGCGGATGGGCGGTTTGATGAGTATTTATCCCGCGATGGGGGCTTTAATGTTTGCACTGGTTGTGATTATGACCATGTTTGCGGCCATGACCTTCGACCCTCGTTTATCGTGGGATCGTGAGCCTGAATCAAGCCATGAGGAAGAGTAAGAGCATGGAAAATAAGAGTGGAGAGGCGAAAGTGCAGAAGGTCAAAAACTGGTCGCCGGTGTGGATTTTTCCCATCGTGACCGCGCTGATCGGTGCATGGATCCTGTTTTATCATTACAGCCATCAGGGACCGGAAGTCACGCTGATAACCACCAATGCCGAGGGGATTGAGGGCGGTAAAACGACCATCAAAAGCCGTAGCGTGGACGTGGGCGTGGTCGAAAGCGCAATCCTGACCGACGATTTAACCCATGTGGAGATTAAGGCGCGCCTTAATGCCGGCATGGAAAAACTGCTGCATGGCGATTCCGTTTTCTGGGTGGTTAAACCGCAGGTAGGGCGCGAAGGGATCAGCGGATTAGGGACGCTGCTCTCAGGGGCTTACATCGAACTGCAGCCGGGCGCAAAAGGCAACCAGCCAGCGCAATACCAGCTTCTGGATTCACCGCCACTTGCGCCGCCTGATGCCAAGGGTATACGCGTGATCCTCGACAGCAAAAAAGCGGGCCAGCTTACGGCGGGTGACCCGGTTCTGTTCCGCGGCTATCGCGTGGGGTCGGTGGAGAAAAGTACGTTCGATCCTCAGAAAAGAGCCATCAGCTATCAGCTGTTCATCAATGCGCCTAACGATCGTCTGGTCACCAGTAACGTTCGCTTCTGGAAGGACAGTGGCATCGCGGTGGATCTGACCTCGGCAGGCATGCGCGTTGAAATGGGCTCGCTGACAACCCTCTTTGGCGGCGGCGTGAGTTTTGACGTGCCGGAAGGGCTTGACCTCGGGCAGCCGGTGGCGGAGAACACCGCTTTCCGCCTGTTCGACGATCAAAAAAGCATTCAGGATGCGCTCTACACCGATCACGTTGACTTCCTGATGTTCTTCAAAGATTCCGTCCGCGGTCTGCAGCCGGGGGCGCCTGTTGAGTTCCGCGGCATTCGCCTCGGTACGGTTGGACAGGTGCCGTTCTTTGTGCCTGGCCTGCAGCAGGTGCTGGATGATGATTACCGTATACCGGTGCTGATTCGTATTGAACCCGAACGCCTGATCAACCAGATTGGCGAGAATCAGGATATTGCCACCCATATCAGTCAACTGATGGAACGCGGTCTGCGCGGGTCGCTGAAGACGGGTAACCTGGTGACCGGTGCGCTGTATGTGGATATGGACTTCTACCCGAAAGCACCGCCGATTACCGGTATTCGTGAATTTGGTGGCTATAAGATCATCCCAACGGTGAGCAGCGGTCTGGCTCAGATCCAGCAGCGCCTGATGGAGACGCTGGATAAGATCAATAATCTGCCGCTGAATCCGATGATTGAAGCGGCGACAGGTTCATTGCATCAAAGCCAGGCGACAATGCAACGCCTGCAGACCACGCTGGATAATATCAATAAGATCACTGCCAGCCAGAGTATGCAGCAACTGCCGCAGGACATGCAGAAAACGCTGCGTGAGCTGAACCGCAGTATGCAGGGCTTCCAGCCGGGCTCTGCGGCCTACAATAAGATGGTGGCAGATATGCAGCGTCTTGATCAGGTCTTACGTGAACTGCAGCCGGTGCTGAAAACGCTCAACGAGAAGAGCAATGCGCTGGTGTTCGAAGCGAAAGATAAAAAGGATCCTGAGCCGAAGAGGGCAAAAGAATGAAAAAGTGGCTATTGATGGTTGGCGCTCTGCTGTTAACGGCGTGCAGTTCAGGGGTAGATAATAAAAGCTACTATCAGCTTCCTGTGGCTACCCACAGCGGTGGGCAAAGCACAGCCAGCCAGGGAAACCGTCAGCTGTGGGTTGAGCAGGTTGCGGTGCCGGATTATCTGGCAGGAAACGGGGTGGTCTATCAGACCAGCGACGTTAAATACGTGATTGCGACGAACAACCTGTGGGCCAGCCCGCTCGATCAGCAGCTGCGCAACACGCTGGTGGCCAATCTCGGCAGCCAGCTTCCCGGTTGGGTTGTCGCGTCGCAGCCGCTGGGTAACGACCAGGATACGCTGAACGTCACGGTAACGGGCTTCCACGGCCGTTACGACGGTGCGGTGGTGATCAGCGGGGAGTGGTTGCTGAACCATCAGGGGCAGCTGATTAAGCGTCCTTTCCATCTGGAACTGAAGCAGCAGAAAGATGGCTATGACGAAATGGTGAAAGTCCTGGCTCAGGGTTGGGCACAGGAGTCGGCCAGCATCGCGAGAGAAATTTCCCGGCTGCCATAAGTAAAATTCATCATCAAAAACCGCAGTTGGCCCGTTGCTGATTGCGGTTTTTTTTTCGTTTTCACTTCAGTTTGTTACTTGTGCCACGTCACAATTTTTGTACAAATGAACTTCCAGGTAGCTCACAAATATGACACCCGTATGAATTTTGAACATTGACGCTACGACTAATTCGGGGTATTCGTTATCTGTGCCTGTGCATTTAGTGCAGACACTGTTTTCTTTCCACCAGACAAAAGAATGAGGGAAACGAGGCATGAAGAGACAGAAACGAGATCGCCTGGAACGGGCTCATCAACGTGGTTATCAGGCTGGCATCGCTGGACGTTCTAAAGAAATGTGTCCTTATCAGACGATAAATCAAAGGTCACAATGGCTTGGAGGCTGGCGAGAAGCCATCGGCGACAGGGCACTCATAGCCTGATAACGTCTCTTTCAAAAAAGAAACCTCCGCAATGCGGAGGTTTCGCCTTTCTGGAGGTGAGAAAAGCACAATCAGAACGCGGAAGTGTCCTGGAACAGGCCAACTTTCAGGTCGCTTGCGCTATAGATCAGACGGCCGTCTACCAGCACTTCGCCATCTGCCAGGCCCATAATCAGGCGGCGGTTAACGATGCGCTTGAAGTGAATACGATAGGTCACTTTCTTCGCTGTAGGCAGAACCTGGCCAGTGAATTTGACTTCGCCCACGCCCAGCGCGCGGCCTTTACCTTCGCCGCCCAGCCAGCCCAGATAGAAACCAACCAGCTGCCACATGGCATCCAGGCCCAGACAGCCAGGCATTACCGGATCGCCAATAAAGTGGCAACCGAAGAACCACAGGTCCGGGTTGATATCGAGTTCTGCTTCTACGTAACCCTTATCGAAGTTGCCGCCGGTTTCGGTCATTTTCACGACACGGTCCATCATCAGCATGTTAGGGGCCGGTAACTGTGGGCCTTTTGCGCCAAACAGTTCGCCGCGACCAGAGGCAAGAAGATCTTCTTTTGTATAGGATTCGCGTTTATCTACCATGTTCTCAGTAAGCCTTATTTTAGTGAAGGACGCAGGATAGCTAACACGTGTACGCTGAACAAGTCCGATCAGTTCGAACTAAACCAGCCCAGCCAGCGTAACGGCCATGGATAACGATGACGAGCATCCTGCTGCGTCGCCTGAGCAATGCGCTCCTGGATGGTCTGCATCAGGGTGGTTTGCCCTTCGCCATCCCAAACCAGATTTGTCAGTAAGGGTAGCGCATCCTCAATCCCTTCGATGGCCCAGATGGTGAACTGCTCTTGCTCAACCGCATCCAGAATGTCCTGACTGAGGCTCAAATGGCGTGCGTTGGGAGCAGGAATAATCACACCCTGTTTGCCGTTTAAACCGCGCTGCTGACAGATAGAGAAGAAGCCTTCAATCTTTTCGTTGAGGCCTCCCACTGGCTGGGCACGACCGAATTGGTCCACCGAACCGGTGATGGCGATGTTCTGATTGATGGGCACTTCCGCCAGGGCGCTGATTAGGGCACACAACTCGGCCATAGAGGCGCTGTCGCCATCCACTTCGCTGTAGGACTGCTCAAACGTCAGCGAGGCGGAGAAGGGGATCTGTTGCTCAAGCTGCAGCTCTGACATCAAAAACGCCTGCATGATCATCATGCCTTTCGCGTGAATGTTGCCGCCCAGCTCGGCTTTCCGTTCGATATCGGTGAACTCGCCATCGCCAATGTGGACAACGCAGCTGATACGGGACGGTTCCCCGAATGCGCGCGGATGGCCGGGAAATTCAATCACCGACAGGGCGTTGATCTGCCCGATGCGTTCGCCTTCGGTCTCCACCAGAATTTGTTCCAGCAGAATTTCATCCTGCATACGGTCGGCAAGATAGCCTTCTCGCCACTCACGCTGAGCCAGCATCTGAGTGAGCTGTTCGCCGGTGAACGCTCCGTCACCGCTGATCACGCCCACTTCACGCAGCTGTTTACCGATCCAGAGCGGGCAAAGCGGCAGCGTTTCCTGGTCACCGGTGTAGCGCACCGCTTCGCGGATTAAGCCCGGCCACGCGTCAGCCGCAGGGGTTGGTAGCGCAAAACGTTCAGCAACGGCCATCACCCACTGGCACCACTGTGCCATATCGTCGGCGTCAGCAATCTGGATGTTGTCTTCGTATTCGCTATACACCGCCTGCTCAGCGAGTTCCGGCTCCATTTCCTGGAAGTCCGCCAGCGATTCACGGTCGCCCGTCAGCACGACGGTTAGCGACAGCGGCATAGACGGAACGGAGACAGGCAGAGGACGAGACTCATCATAGCCGACCCAGTCGAAACGCTGCTGGTGCACGATGGTTTTCAGACGCATCCACAGCAGCGGCTGCGAGAGCAGGGTACGCAGTGAGATAATGAGAACACCGCCATTTGCGCGATGTACCAGCCCCGGCTGCAGCGAAAGTTCACCGTTAAACTGGCGCAGACAACCAAAGAGCTGTTCCGCCTCGGCCCAGTTCGCGGTAATCACTTCGCCCTTAGCGGCAAAACGACCATCGGCCTGCGCCGCCGGTTCGAAAGTGACATCATGTCCCGCAATACGATACTGGCCACCAAAAACTGCGTTCGCTTCCGGCTTCAGCTGGCGCACGGCATCTCCGAGCAGCGTCAGGTATTCCGCTTCTTCCGGGGCCTTGAGCAGCATGAAAGGCGCAGTTGCCCATGGGCTTAACACCTGCTCCAGCGCATAATGCAAACGAGGCTGCGTATCGCTAAGGATGAATTCGTGTTCTTTTGCGAGTTCGGGCTGTGCAAACAGTTCCTGGTAACTTTCGGTATCCGGAACAAGGTCACGCCATGCAAGTTTCGTAATGGTCAAAGTTGATGTTTTTTAGTCAGATGTAAAAGCGTGGAGTATACCGTAAGCGGGGGGCTGTACCCAAGCAGGATTGGGTATTTCGACAGGGCGATTGGCTGCATTCACTCACAGGATATGATTTCTTTTCAGCAGATTGCTAAAAAACTGATATTCTGAACAGAGTTACGTGGTAACACTGAGATCGCAATGAAATATCAACAACTGGAAAATCTCGAAAGCGGCTGGAAATGGAAGTACCTGGTCAAAAAGCACCGTGAAGGGGAGCTGATCACCTGCTACATCGAAGCCAGCGCTGCGCAAGAAGCCGTGGATATTTTGCTGACCCTCGAAAATGAACCGGTACAGGTTAACAGCTGGATTGAGAAACACATCAATCCCGCGTTGTTAAACCGGATGAAGCAAACTATCCGCGCGCGACGCAAACGGCACTTTAATGCTGAGCATCAGCACACCCGCAAAAAATCAATCGATCTGGAGTTCGTTGTCTGGCAACGCCTGGCTGGGCTGGCACAACGACGGGGCAAAACGCTTTCGGAAACCATCGTGCAGTTGATTGAGGATGCCGAACATAAAGAGAAGTACGCCAATCAGATGTCGACGCTGAAGAACGACCTTCAGGCTCTGTTGGGTAAAAAATAGACTTTAGTTTTCTGCAGACAATAAAAAACCCCGCATGGCGGGGTTTTTTTATAAGACGATAACTTATGCCGCTGGCTGAGTTACAACGTCTTTGATGCCTTTAACTTCGATCTCTACGCGACGATCTGGAGCCAGGCAGTCGATCAGTGCAGCGCGAGCTTTCACGTTGTCACAGGTATTGCCAGTAACTGGGTTAGATTCGCCCATACCACGTGGGGAGATCTTGTTAGCTGGGATACCTTTAGAGATCAGGTAATCAACAACAGACTGAGCACGTTTCTCAGACAGTTTCTGGTTGTAAGCGTCAGAACCGATACGGTCGGTGAAGCCCAGAACCACTACAGAACCGTCTTTAGGATCCAGGTTGCTCAGCTGGGTGTACAGCTGATCCAGTGCCTGCTGGCCTTCTGGTTTCAGAGTCGCTTTGTTGAAGTTGAACAGAACGTCAGACTTCAGAGTGAAGTGCTTGGTCTGTACTTCTGGAGCTGGAGCTGGCGCTGGAGCAACAACTGGTGCTGCTTCTTCCTGCTGGCCGAAACGGTAGGAAACACCTACGCTCAGCATGCCGTTGTCTGGACGAACACCAACGGTGTTGCCGTCGCCGATGTTGTTAACCCACTGGTATTCCAGACGGGTAGCGATGTCACGGGTCATAGCCCACTCAACGCCACCAGCGAATACTGGGGAAACACCGGTGTCATGGTTGTCACCAGAGATGTTGTTGCTGGAGTCTGCGCGCCATACCATGCCGCCCAGACGGGTGTACACGTCCAGATCGTCAGTGATTGGGTAGCCCAGTTTAGCGGTCAGCTGAACGCCCTGTGCTTTGAAAGCGCCGTTGATGGTGTCGCCTTTGTATGGCATACGACCTAACCAGTCGTAACCCATTTCAAAACCAACATACGGGTTAACCTGATAGCCACCGAACGCACCTGCACCAAGCTGGCTCTCGTGAGTTGGGCCATCATTGTTCAGGCTGCTGTTGTACCAGCCGGTGTCGTGGAACTGAGACCAGCCCAGTTTACCACCTGCATACCAGGTATTATCTTTCGGAGCGGCCTGCGCTACGGTAGCGAAGCCAGCCAGTGCCACTGCAATCGCGATAGCTGTCTTTTTCATTTTTTGCGCCTCGTTATCATCCAAAATTCGCCATGAAAGTCTCAGGAGAGAATCACGGTTAAATCCTTCACCGGGGGGCGTGGTCAAATATAAATCTACCGATATCTTCGGCTTAGGCCGAGCACCCCTGGCGATGTAAAGTCTACAACGTAGCTGAAAACTTACAAGTGTGAAGTCCGTCAGGCATATGAAAAAAAAAGTTCCGTATACCGATTATTTAACATTTTTCGAACGAATTTTGTGCAATAAAATTAAGGAGAACCGCACCAGACAAGCCTTGCCGCAATTTTCAGTCAGGGAACTTTAATGCCATCTTGTAGTCAAAAAAAATTCCAGGAAAAATCTTAATTTCACTCAATGATACAAATTCGAGTGAATTTTTAGCCCAGAAAGTTGTCCTCTGCGGTAAGAATCCGATCGAACCGGACGCATAATGAACCCGATCGCATTCCCTTCTTCAGCTGCTTCTGTCAGACGGAAATGTTCCTCTTCCGTCAATTCTTCCGGTAACCATCCAATCACCACGCTGTAATTTCCGGTGCGTAACGCGCGGATCATCGACTCCACGGTATCGCACGGCGAGAGCTGATTAATTTGCATGACCTTAGTGAGCGGAAGGCCTGCGGACTGAACCCACTCACGACTCAGTTTTTGCTGAGGGGTGAGCCAAAGCTGCCAGCGTGATTGCTGACCAAGCTGCTGCAATAATGGCAACAGCAGAAGTTGCGTCAACAGGGGCTGGTCTTCACGATAAACCACTTCACTGATAAGCCCCGTGGAAACACGCTCGACGGAATTCTGCGCGACATTGCCTGCGGTAGAAGAGAGAGAAGTTGAGCGATTTGCATAGCCTGAAGTGTGCATATTCATTCCAGCCCTGTAGTTACTGTATGGATATACAGTAACCCCTGTATGCATAAAGATCAACCTCATTTTCGGAAAGCGACTCGCAAAATTCATTCAATCTTGATGCCCCTCGTAAAATCATCTTGCTCAACGGCGATAAGTTGCCTATTTTCCTGCTAACGGATCCGCTAGTAAGAAATTTCGTTGTTACGTTATGATTTTTAAGGGAAATATCATGAAAAAGATATCTTATGAACGGATTTATAAATCCCAGGAATACCTCTCCCCGTTGGGCGAGATACATCATCGCGCGCTGTTTGGAGGCTACACCCTGGCGGTGGATGATGCGGTTTTTGCCATGGTGTCCGATGGCGAGCTTTATCTTCGCGCCTGTGAGGAGAGTGCGAAATACTGTGTAAAGAATGCTTCTTCATTTTTGACGTTGATGAAGCGAGGCCGCCCGGTGCTGCTCAACTATTATCGTGTGGATGACGGATTATGGCAGGACAGGGAGCGGTTGCTTCAGCTCTCCTCGTTTGCGCTCAGTGCGGCAAGAAAAGAGCGCTATCAACGCCATCAGCGAAACCGACTCAAGGATCTGCCAAACCTGACCTTTCAGCTTGAAGTCTTGCTCTTTGAAGCAGGCATTACCAACGAGGAAACGCTGCGGGAGCTGGGTGCCAGAGCGAGCTGGCTAAAGATGCGGGCAAAAAACAAAGCGCTCAGTATTAAAGTTCTCTTTGCGCTGGAAGGGGCAATCGAAGGGCTGCATGAGGCGGCACTCCCGGCTGGTATTCGCCGGGAGCTGACGGAGTGGTTTAATGCGCTGCCTGAGCCACAGGAGAATCACTCCTCCAGGTAGCGATTTGCTGTTGCAGCCGGCAAATTTCAGGCAGCAGAGCGATAAGCAGGCCTATCTGCTGAAGAACCAGCGGCGCTTTGCTGTCGTTTCCTGGGTCAAGATGCGCAATGCGTTGAGCCAGTTCATCCAGTGCCTGTTGAACGCGGGGCTCATCGGCTGGACGGTGATGAAGCGCATCATCAACATAGCAGACGGCGTCATCGAGCAGGTTGAGAATACCCGGGGTGGTGAGTTTCTCACGGTGGGCACCCAGCGTCGAAATATAGCTGGTGAACGTATGGTTCAGGCAGAGCAGGCGGAACGCGGTCTCACGGATCTCCGCCGTGGCGCGAGGCTCCGTAGACATGTTAGAGACAACGGAGGCCAGTTCTGCATCACTGTTGTGCGCGTCGCGACGTGCTATCCGGTAAGCCAGGCGGTTATCGCGCCCCTGGTGGTACTGCTCCAGGATAGCGTCAAGATATCGACAGTTGGCGTTCATCGCCCTGTCTACCACGCGTGGCAAATTGCGGAAACGCCAGTCCGGCCAGATAAAGCTGACCGCGGCCCAGGCAATCGCGCAGCCAATCAGGGTATCGATCACGCGGGGCAGGGCGACTTCAAACCCTTCACCCAGCAGGTTAAAGCAGAGCAGCACCAGCAGCGTGATGAACATGGTGGCGTGGGCATACTGCACGTTGCGAAACGCAAAGAACAGTACGCCGGTGATCACGATCAGAATCAATTGACCTTCAACGGAGGGCACGAAATAGAGCACCGGAAGGCCGATCGCGACGCCAACCAGCGTGCCGATAATACGCAGCGCAAGGCGGTGTCGGGTGGCGTTATAGTTCGGCTGGCAGACGAACAGGCTGGTCAGCAGGATCCAGTAGCCGTGGTGCAGCCCGGTTATCTGAATAAAGGCATAACCCACGCACAGCACCAGCGACATTCTCACCGCGTGGCGAAAGAGCGCCGACTCCGGCGTAAAGTTGCGGCTCAGCCGTAGCCACATATCGCTAACGCTGTGCACGCTGTCATCAGCAAGCTGGTTTTCCACCTCATTGCCCGGCAGCGCCATCGCCTGTTCGGACTCAATTGTCGCCAGTTGAGCATCAATCGCCCGCAGGTTGTTCAGCAGAAAGCCCAGCGCTTTGATGTGCTCCGGTGACGTTCCGCTGGCCTGAACGCGGTCGAGCGCCGCATCAAGATGGCTGAATACGCGTTCAAAGCGGGGATCATGCTGATAGGGCGTGCGCAGCAGAATGGAGCGTGAGAGCTGCTGGCACGCCTGGGACTGCATGGACAGCAGGCGCTGGAAGCGGAACATGACGTCGCTGTAGCGGAACTTCTCGCGCAGGGCAGCATACTGAACGTGTGAAGAGCTGGCGCGTTCATGAATATCCTGGGCGGCAAAATAGTAGTGTAAGGTCCTTCGGGTTCCGCGCTGGCCGCGATCGCCGCGCAGACGGGTAAGCAGAGAGGCTTTTGTCTGGTTAAGGGTGGCGACCAGCTGGCCGTTTGCCAGCGCCAGATCGTAGAGCGGAGCCTGGCTTTCTTCCTCGATATCCGGGTCGAACAGCCGGGATTTCAGTTCCAGATAGTGGGCTAGCTGCTCAAAGCTGCGGGCAAGGTTATCCTGCAGAGGGCGAACCGGGAAGATCAGATGACCGGTTAGCGTCAGCAGGTTATACCAGATGGCGCCCAGCAACAGCAGAACCGGCTGCTGGTACCACTGGTCGTACAGGGAAACGCCCAGCATGGTGTAGATGGCGATCAGCAATGCACCAAAAGCGATGGTGGCATAGCGCTGTCCGAGGCCGCCCAGCAAAATAAACCCGCTGGTTGAGAGCGTAAGGCCCAGGGCAAACAGCCAGGGCCACGGGAAAAGCAGCTCAACGGACGCTGACGCAATGAAAAAGCAGACAAGCGTAATGACCAGGTTACGTAAACGCCCGGCCAGCCGATCGTCCAGGTCCGCCAGCGCCCCGGCCACCACCCCCAGCGTGAGTGGAATGGTGAGCTTGACATCATTCAGCCACCAGGGCAGGGCAACCGTGCCGCAAAGCGCGATAAATATCCTGACGTTGTATAGCCAGGTGCTGTTCCAGGTATAACGGCGAAGCAGTGGGCTTAGCATAAACGCGGCCGGTCCTTATTTACTGAAAACGACGACGAGCGTTTGCTTCACGCGCCGCCTGGGCCACTTCTACCGGAACAACCCTGCGGCCGACGGGCCAAAGGGCGATGGCGGCGATCTTAAAGTTTGCGATCCCCACCGGAATGCCAATAATCGTGATGCACTGCGCAATACCGGCAAAAATATGCATGATGCACAGCCACCAGCCGAAGAAAATCAGCCACAGAATGTTCAGCAGGGTTCCGCCCGTATTCATCAGGGCGTTTTTGCTCTCCGGATTCAGCTCGTCAACGTGGATGGCTTCATTCCCGTAGGGGATTAAGGAGAGTTTTGTGATTTCCCAGCAGGAACGGGTCAGGGGAAGCGTGAAAATCAGGACGATGCTCACCAGCGTGGCAAAAAGCCAGGAAAGGGTGGTGGCAAAACCGCCCAGCACAAAATTCAACACATTCAGAACGGTACGCATAAACCCTCACTTCCTTTCGATAAAATTAACGCCCAATGATTGTAACGTTTTTTTAGGCTGGAGCACCTTAAAACTGGCAGTTAAACTGTCAGGTAAATTATCTCTTCGTGGATTTGGCGGAACATGGAACTGAAAGCAACGTCGTTAGGCAAACGCCTGGCGCAACACCCTTACGACAGGGTTGTTCTCCTTAATGCCGGGGTGAAAGTCTCCGGGGAACGCCACGAATACCTTATTCCGTTTAACCAGCTTCTGGCTATCCACTGCAAACGCGGGCTGGTGTGGGGCGAGCTGGAGTTCGTTCTGCCTGACGATAAAGTCGTGCGTCTTCACGGCACCGAGTGGGCGGAAACCCAGCGTTTCCATCATCACCTGAACGCGCTCTGGCAGCAGTGGAGCCAGGATATGAGCGTGATTGCCGCCCAGGTGCTCCAGCAGGTGCTGGACGATATCGCGCAAAGCAACGCGCAACACGCGTGGCTGACCCGTCAGCAGACCGCCGGGCTGCAGGAAAAGATCCGACAGGCACTCTCGGCGCTGCCGCTCTCCGTGACGCGTCTCGACGAGTTTGACAATTGTCGCGACGCCTGGCGACAGTGTCAGGCCTGGCTGAGCGATAAGGATAAAAGCCGTCTTGCCCATAACCAGGCGTGGACGGACGCCATGCTCACCCAATACGCCGACTTTTTCAGTACGGTAGAATCTTCACCGCTCAATCCGGCCCAGGCGCGCGCGGTAGTCAACGGCGAGCAGTCGCTGCTGGTGCTGGCGGGGGCCGGTAGCGGTAAAACGTCGGTGCTGGTGGCGCGTGCCGGCTGGCTGCTGACGACCGGGGAAGCGGTCGCCGATCAAATTCTGCTTCTGGCCTTTGGCCGCAAGGCTGCCCAGGAGATGGACGAACGTATCCAGGAGCGTCTGCACACCCGGGACATCACGGCCAGAACCTTCCATGCCCTTGCGCTGCATATTATTCAGCAGGGCAGTAAAAAAGTGCCTGCCATCAGTAAGCTGGAAAACGACGCGCAGGCGCGTCAGGCGCTGTTCATCAAAACGTGGCGCCAGCAGTGCAGTGAGAAAAAAGCGCAGGCGAAAGGATGGCGTCAGTGGCTGGAGGAGGAGCTCAACTGGGAGGTGCCAGAGGGCAGCTTCTGGCAGGACGATAAGCTGGCGCGTCGGCTGGGTTCGCGACTTGACCGCTGGGTCAGCCTGATGCGAATGCACGGTGGATCGCAGGCAGAGATGATTGAAAGCGCGCCGGAGGCGATCCGCGATCTGTTTTCGAAGCGGGTCAAGCTGATGGCTCCAATGCTGAAAGCCTGGAAAACTGCGCTGAAAGAGGAAAACGCCGTTGATTTCTCCGGTTTGATCCATCAGGCCATCATCATTCTTGAGAAGGGACGTTTTGTCAGCCCGTGGAAACATATTCTGGTGGATGAGTTCCAGGACATCTCGCCGCAGCGTGCTGCCCTGCTCTCGGCGCTACGGGCGCAAAATAAACATACGTCGCTGTTTGCGGTGGGGGACGACTGGCAGGCCATCTATCGCTTCAGCGGGGCGCAGCTCTCCCTGACGACCGCGTTCCACCACTATTTTGGCGAAGGAGACCGCAGCGATCTGGACACCACCTACCGCTTCAATTCACGCATTGGTGAGATCGCCAACCGCTTTATCCAGCAGAACCCGCATCAGCTGGCAAAGCCACTCAACAGCCTGCGCCCAGGAGATAAAAAAGCGGTCACCCTGCTGGCGGATGACCAGCTGGAACCGCTGCTGGACAAGCTCAGCGGCTATGCAAAGCCCGATGAACGTATTCTGGTGCTGGCGCGCTACCATCACCTTAAACCCGCGGCGCTGGAAAAAGCCGCCACCCGCTGGCCGAAACTGCAGCTTGAATTTATGACCATTCATGCCAGCAAAGGGCAGCAGGCCGATTATGTGATTGTGGTGGGGCTGAAAGAGGGTAGCGACGGTTTCCCTGCCCCGGCCCGCGAGTCGGTAATGGAAGAGGCCTTACTGCCGGTGCCGGAAGACTTCCCGGATGCCGAAGAGCGGCGTTTGCTGTATGTGGCCATCACCCGCGCGCGGCATCGCGTGTGGCTGCTGTTCAATAAAGAGGAGCCATCCGTGTTTGTCGATATCCTGAAGAGTATTGATGTGCCGGTAGCGCGTAAACCATAACGATGTCAGGCAAGATTTCGTAGGCCGGGCAAGGCGTAGCCGCCACCCGGCAGAAAAGCTACTTCAATCTCTCTGAAAGATAACGCTGATAGTCCGGAATAAGGATATCCACCGGCGAGTTAAACTGCGGCGATTCGATGATGAAATCCGCCGTGGAGAGGTTCGTCGCCACCGGAATATTCCATACCGTCGCCAGGCGCAGCAGCGCTTTAACATCAGGATCGTGCGGAACCGCGTTCAGCGGATCCCAGAAGAAGATCAGCACATCAATTTTCCCTTCGGAAATCTGCGCGCCGACCTGCTGATCGCCGCCCATCGGGCCGCTCAGCATGGCATTCACCTGCAGACCCGTTTCGCGCTGGATCAGGTTACCGGTTGTGCCGGTCGCCGACAGGGCGTGCTTTTCCAGCGAAGACTGATGGCGGCGAACCCAGTTAAGCAGCATTTGTTTACAGTGATCGTGCGCCACCAGAGCAATGTGTTTGCGTTCAGGCAGCGTGCGTGTTGTCAGTTCCATAATCATATCCATCAGGTTAACTGACTACACGATGACGGGAACCGTCTGACGCTGCAAGAGAAAGGCGTAAAAAATGTGGCTTATGATGAAGGTTGTTGTTTTGCCCACTGTAAAAACCGGGCTCGCGTGTCGGGATCGGCCTGCTGGAACCAGAATTTTAGGCGCTGTTCCGTCAGGGTTTGGGACTGGGGAGGAATAACGTCCAGTTCCGAGACGCCGGATAGCAGCGTACTGTCGTCCGCCATCATGGTGGCAAACTGCGGAAGCGAGGCGCGTTTACCCGCTTTGTTATAGGTCTGGGTTGCTGCCTCGTAATCCGGACCTTTCGGTGAGGCCGTCAGCGCCAGAATATCCAGCTTCACCGGAATCGGCATCGCATCCCCGTCCAGCAGTTCAATGCGGGGTGACGCGTCGAAGGCCGCGGATTCCTTCTCCGTTTCAAGGCGAGGGAGGGTGATGTTCACCTGACTGATTTGCCGGGTATTAAAGCTGACGATCAGCGGCGGGGAGATATACATTCTTTGCTCGTGATTAGCCAGACCGATCGATTTTTCTACCCGGAAGACCAGCTGATGCGGTCCGTTATCTAACTCGATGCTGTCTGCACCCCGCAGTAACGAACTGGAGACCTTTTTCCCGTCCAGGACCAGAAGGTCAATGTCGGTAGAAAGCCGGAGCGTGGTAGCAAAAACGCAAACCGGCATCACTAACGCAATCAGAGCAGTGGCAATACCGGTTTTCATAGAAGGCTCCCGTCAGAAATCCTGTCGCCGTATTAATGTATCTGGATTTTTCGAGAATCACGTTTACTAACATATAGACATATTTCGCCGTTTTGCCCTCATGCATCTGTATGGGATGGATGGTTGAGATGTGCGGTTTGGCGTACACTTTTAAAAAAGCCAGGAGAAAAACCATGAAAGAGAACGATATTGCCGAGATTCTGACATCCACGCGTACCATTGCGCTGGTGGGCGCGAGCGATAAACCCGATCGTCCAAGCTATCGGGTGATGAAATACCTTCTCGATCAGGGTTATCACGTCATCCCGGTGTCGCCAAAAGTGGCGGGGAAAACATTGCTGGGCCAGCAGGGTTACGCCACGCTCGCTGACGTGCCGGAAAAAATTGATATGGTCGATGTCTTCCGTAATTCCGAGGCGGCGTGGGAAGTGGCGCAGGACGCTATCGCCGTAGGCGCGAAAACGCTATGGATGCAGCTGGGTGTGATTAACGAGCAGGCCGCTGTGCTGGCGCGGGATGCGGGGTTGAAGGTCGTCATGGACCGCTGTCCGGCGATTGACATCCCCCGTCTGGGGCTGGCGAAGTAATAAAAAAAAGCCCGTTCATCGGGCTTTTTTTACACGCTTAGTTCCGCAGGCGCGGAGCCTGTAACTGTTTGCGGATAGTCTGAGCAAGCTCATCCATTGTGGGTTGCTCCGGATGCTCTTCCTGCAGCTCGCTACTCAGCTGCGCTTCGGCAAGATAGGTGTGGACGGGCTGTCCATCGTCACCTTCCATCACCACATGGTACCAGGGTGCAGCGCGAAGCTCTGCGTTCACCGCCAGCTCGTCTGCTGACGGTTCATCAAGGGAATACTCCGGGTCGATATCCACGACCACACCCAAATACCCTAGCAAAGTGTGGCGGACCTGCTGGCCGATACCGAATTTGCTGGCAATCATAGTCACCTCCCGGGAAACACTACTTACACGTTATGTGCGGGCAATATTTCTCTTTTCAAGTTACATGACGCGACAGGCAAACCCTTTCAGATACAGTCCTTCCGGGTAGGTAGCAATCACGGGGTGATCGGCTGCCTGACGGAACTGCTCTATAAATTGTACATCACGGCCAGCATCTATTGCGGCATCGGCGATGATTTTCTGAAATAAATCTGTGGTCATCAGGCCGGAGCAGGAGAAGGTGAGCAGAACCCCGCCCGGGTTCAGCAGCTGGATAGCCAGCATGTTGATATCTTTATACCCGCGGCAAGCGCCCATCAGCTGGCTTTTGTTTTCCACAAACTTTGGTGGATCCATCACGATGACGTCGAATTTTTCGCCCTGGTCGCGATATTTACGCAGCAGCTTGAAGACGTCATCGCGTACAAACTCCGCTTTGCTCAAGTCCAGCTTGTTGAGCTCGACGTTCTGTTTTGCCACGTCCAGCGCTTCCTGCGAGGTGTCCACGCTCACCACCTGGGCACAGCCGCCCATCAGCGCCGAAACGGCAAAACCGCCGGTATAGGAGAAGCAGTTCAGCACGCGTTTGTCGGCAACGTACTGACGCGTAGCCAGACGGCTGTCGCGCTGGTCGAGGTAGTAACCGGTTTTGTGCCCGCCCTGAATATCCACCAGCAGCTTCATGCCGTGCTCTTCAATCGGCAGCAGGGCAGGTGGCAGTTCGCCCGTTACGGGCCCCTGAGTCAGCTCCATACCTTCTTTTTTGCGCACAGCAACGTCGCTGCGGTCATAGATGGCGCACTGCGGGAACAGCGTTTGCAGCGCGCTAATCAGCGCGGCGCGCTGGTATTCCGCGCCGGCGCTCAGGAGCTGCAGCACCAGGAAGTTACCGAAGCGATCGATGGTCACGCCCGGCAGACCGTCGGACTCACCGGCAATCAGGCGGTAGCTGTCCAGCCCGTCGCGTTTTGCCAGCCAGTCGCGCCACTGCTGCGCCTGCTGCAGGCGGCGGACGAAGAAGTCGATGTCGATGGTTTCATCTTTATCGAACGTCCAGACGCGAGCGCGGATCTGGGACGCTGGCGAGTAGGCGCCTCGCGCTAACCATTTCCCCTGATGGTCAACGATATCAATGGTTTCACCGAGGCTGGCTTTGCCTTCCATACGGGCAACCGCGCCGGAAAAGACCCAGGGATGACGGCGCAGTAATGATTTTTCGCGCCCTTTGGCTAACACTAAACGTACACTCATAATTTGCTGTTCTGTCGATTTCAGGAAATGGCGCGTAGATTACCACATTCAGCAAGTCGCAATCATCTGCGGATGCCGTTGAGCGTTTCGGCACAAAATCAAATCGCTTAGGCACATTACGACATTGCAGCAGGCTTTACAGTGGGGCTTCCGGTACAGCAGAGGGAGCACCCATGAAAAAGCGCAGTGTAATCGCAATAGCCGCTCTGGCGGCGATGAGTTTTCAGGTTTTAGCGGCAACGCCTTTCGGCATCACCAGCCAGGATATTTCCGGTGAACGCCGGTTAGCGCAACAGCAGATATTTGAGGGATTTGGCTGCCACGGCGGTAATCAGTCTCCGCAGCTGGCATGGCAAAATCCGCCCGCCGGTACGAAAAGTTTTGCCGTTACGGTATATGATCCGGATGCGCCTACCGGCAGCGGCTGGTGGCACTGGACCGTAGCCAATATTCCGGCGAATACACTGACCCTGCCCGCCGATGCCGGTAACCCGAACGGCGAAAAATTACCCGCAGGGGTTGTGCAGGGGCGTAATGATTTCGGCTATTCTGGATTTGGCGGCGCATGTCCACCCGCCGGGGACAAGCCCCACCGCTATCAGATTACCGTCTGGGCCCTGGACGTGGATAAACTGCCCCTCGACAACAATGCCAGCGGCGCGCTGGTCGGTTTTATGCTGAATAGTCACGCTCTGGCAAAGGCTCAGTTAACGGCAACCTACAGCAGATAAGGATGACAGGGTGCAGGAGTTCCATTTTCGACATAAACATCTTACAGCGGGTGAAGTGACTGCCAGCAAAATGCATCGCCTGCACCAGGTTAAACTCTTTTTTCCGGCTATTTGTCATATCACCCACGGCAGTAAGGTGATTGTTCAGGATGATAACCGCCTGGAGGCGACACGGGATGAGCTCATCATTATCCCTGCCAATACGGCGATGGAGATTATCAATCAGCCTGTAAACGGGCTGTTTCACTCGGATTTGCTGATGTTGTCTCCGGAGATCGTCGCCGAGTTTAAAGCGCATTACCTGAAATCCTGGCCTCGCACGACGCTGCATTCGCTCTGCGCCCCGCTGAGCGAGGGGCTGGCGTTTATGTGGGACAACCTGCTGCACGCCGTGCGTCAGGATTTACCGGAGGCGCTACAAAAGCATCAAGCCTTCGGTCTTTTGCTGGCCTTGCTGCATGATGGCGTGGCAGGTCCGCTGCTTATTGAGCGAAACAGTAACCTGACCGAGCAGGTGCGGCAGTTCATTATGCTGTCGCCCGCCAGAGCCTGGACCGCGCAGGACGTCGCCAGCCGTCTGGCCTTAAGCGTGCCGACGCTGCGCAGACGCTTGCGTGAAGAGTCGCAGAGTTTTCGCCAGATCGTGGAGGAGGTGAGGATGGCCGTTGCTTTGTCACAGCTCCAGTCAACCCGATTACCAATTGGCGAAATCGCATTACAATGTGGGTATCTTTCCAGCTCTCGTTTCACCGCCCGTTTCCGGCAGCACTATGGCTGTTTGCCGAAAACGCTACGTTAAGGAGAAGAAAAATGTCAAAAGTCTGCACCATTGCCTGGGTTCACGGCGTTGTTCAGGGCGTCGGGTTCCGCTACAGCACCCAGCGCGAAGCGGTTGAGCTTGGGCTCACGGGATACGCGCGAAATATGGACGACGGCAGCGTTGAGGTGGTCGCCTGCGGCGAAGCGGAGCAGGTCGACAAGCTGGTGGCGTGGCTGAAAGCGGGTGGGCCGCGCAGCGCACGGGTTGATAAGGTCTTAACGGAACCGCATCAACCCGGGCGCGAATACGTAAACTTCGGGATCCGGTATTAAATACACTTCACCGGCTTAGGCAGGCCAGCAATTTTGGTGGCTTGTTTTGCCGGGCCTTTCGGGAACAGACGATATAGATAGCGGCTGTTGCCTTTCTCTTCGCCGAACTTATTGGCCATGGCTTTGACCAGCATGCGGATCGCCGGAGAGGTGTTGAATTCAAGATAGAACTCGCGCACAAAACGTACCACTTCCCAATGTTCGGGAGAGAGGGTAATCCCTTCGTTTTCCGCAATTTTCTCCGCCAGCGGTTCGCTCCAGAGCGTTGTATCTTTCAGATAGCCTTCGCTATCGGTCTCAATTTCCTGGCCTGCAAAAATGAACATAATCTTCTGTCGTATGTGAAAAAATCGGCGACAGTGTAGCAAAAAAGCGGCCGCAGGATAAGCCGTGACCTACAGGAGCAGCTGCAGCAGATTGTTGGCGTTGAGCTTCTTTAGCGCGTTGCATTTATGGGTTGAAACCTGCTTCTCAGACATACGCGTCACGATGGCAATGTGGCGTACCGGCAACCCCGTAAGCATCAGATCGAGCACGTTGAATTCAAGGCCGGTAAGACAGCAGTCCAGGCTTCGAACGCGGCGGGGCTCTTTGGCCAGCAGATACGCCGCATCGGCAACGGCGATCCTGTCGTCGATGATATAAAGGGTTAAAGTACTGAAACGCTTGCGTAAATGCGTCGCCAGCGCCCACCCTTTTTCATTGCAGACCAGATAAAGGCTGCCTTGCCACCGGGCGGCTTCCAGTCTGAGTAAAATGTTAATCAGCGCCTGATGCGTACCCGCAACGGAAAAACGACAGCGTACGACAATCACGCGGCGGGTAAGCAGGGTTGGCTGCCATTTTACTGTATCGCTGATGACCTCTGGCTGGACGCCCCGACGCAGCAGCGCGTAGCGCAATCCTTCTGCGTAAAATCGATTGTTGTCGAGAATGGCGTAACTCACGGTGACCTCGTTATAACGTGCTGGGCGTATAGATAACGCGCAGCGTGCCGGTGTAGTCGCCCGCGTTTTTGCTGCTGGCGGCAAACGCGGGGGTTTTCAGGATAATAGGGGCAGGGATGCACAGTACGCTCTCGCGTCCGCCGGGCAGCACGACCTGACGCAGATACTGCGGATCGTTTGTGCCTTGCCAGACCAGGGTTTTACCGTTCGCGACGGTTTCGGTTGCGCCTGTTATTGGGTTGGTGACGGAGACCCGATAATCGAGACGATCCCGCGCATCGGTCTGGCTACCGCCACGTCGCCTGATAGAAAACGCGCCTTCGGTACGATCAACTGAGGGAAGTCCATCATCCTCAAAGCGAAGATAGGCGCGGGTGCTGGTACTGTTTTTGCCGTCGTAAAGGCACATATCCAGCGAATTTTCACCCTGGATCTCACTGCCCCCGGGCCGCCCCGGGAAGTTGGTCAGGTTGAGGTTAACGACGGGCGTTGAGTGCGGAAAGGCCGGCAGATAGATCTGCTGATTACCCGGATCGACCACTTCAATGCGAATATTTGCCTGCCAGGTGGCGATGGTGAGATAGCCAGGGCATCCGACGTTTACGTCATTGAAGTTCCCACCGCAGTCGGCGCTCCCCCACTGACGCAGGTTCTGCTTCAGGGTTGCGGTCCAGATCCCCGGCAGGGCGAGCTTATCCAGTTCGCTTTTCACAATATAGAAATCGAAGTAGGGCTCTCTGTTCCAGGCGCTAAGATCGCCCGTTCCACCCGTGACAAAGCTGGCAAAGGTGAACACTTTATTGTTGATAAACATATAGTGATCGCCATACACCTTGATATCCACCGTCTTGCTGGTAAGGGCATGCGTGAAACGTACATTGATGGCATAGGGCGCGGCCGGGTTACCCGAGAACCACACCGGGGCGGTCATGCAGGCTCCGTAGGTGGTGTCGGTGCGGGATAAACAGGTCAGGGTATTGCGCCCCCACTTTTGCGGGTCGGCTGCGTCATAGCCGCCCGATTCATGAAGCCAGATATCGAAACGCGCGGGCGGTGCCGTGCGATCGAAGCTGATCCCAACGCTGGTGTTTCGTCCCGCAGGGGCGCCCGCCAGCGTCTGGCCTGTCCACAGGCTTAAAAACAGTAAAATAAAGAGGTACTTAATCACATCATTTCCCTTTAGCGAGGTTGTCGGCGTTCATGGCGGTCGGGCTGACTGGGGTCGTTCGTCCGGCCAGCATCAGCTGTGCCTGCTGCTGGACGGCATCCGGCAGGGCCGAGAAGGTTAACTCCCGGCAAGGAATGGAACCGACGTAGCGCACCACGTCGCGCATACTCTTCACGCTCAGCGCGCACTGATAAAACTGCTGCTGGCGTACCAGGTAGAGGTTATGCAGCAGGGCGTCGCTTTGGGCGCTAAACCCGCCGTTGCCAAGATCGCTCCAGCCGTTCACGTTCAGCGGCACGCCGCCGATAAACGGGGAATGACGCTCGTCGGTTAACTGGCCGAGCCAGGTGTAGCTTGCGGTGGTTTGCACATCCCGACGCAGCAGTTTGCCCGGCACCATAAACAGCGTTCTGCTGCCTGAACCTTGCGTAATCTCAGTGCTGGCTCCTCGCGAGACGTCCAGCGATTCGTTAATCGTCAACGTTGACTGCTGATAGCCCGGCACGGCGAAGAGGGCGCGGCTATTGCCCGGAATGTCTGCACTACCGCCGTTATCCAGCGACACGGCGACGCTCGGACCCAGAGTCTCTTCCGGGGTGGCAACGTTAACCGCGACGGCGGAAGCAGGACGTCCGTCGCTCCAGCGGCCCAGCCACAGGCCAGAGCGCGACAGCGCAAGAGTCGAGCTGTAGTTGCCGCTGCTGCTCAGCGTATGGCGACGATCCTGACGATCCCAGGCGTCGCTGACGGTCAGGCTGCCGTTGCCATATCGTCCGCCCTGGCGCGTATAGGCTGAAGTATTGAGCGAATCGCTGTTAATGCCCGACGCGCTCAGACCGTACTCATTTTCACCGCGTGCATCGGCGTACCAGTTATGCGCCACGTTGTAGCTCAGCTGATTTTTTTCACGCTGCTGGTGCTGCCATGTTGCGCCCAGAGAGGTATAGCTCGACGCATCCCCCTGACGGTTATGCGCCATGGACAGGCTCACGCTCAGGTAGCCGCCTTTGTCCCTGCCTTCACGGGAGTCATCGTTACGCATGAACAGGTTAATGCTGCTGTTAATGTTCAGGCCTCGGGTGCTAAAGGTATTGCTCAGGCCTCCCTGCCAGGCCCGCGTGCGCGAGCGGGTCATATAGACCGATTCCCACGGCAAACCCGCATCGTGGCGATCGTCGCTGTCCGGGAGCTCACGGCGTGAAACGTACCGTCCTTCATTGCGGTTATCCGAATACCCCAGGCTCGCATACCAGGCGCCGACAGGGACGGATAACATCACCGAGAGGGTGCGATAGCAGCCGTTCACGGCGTCAAACCCCGCGCTTCGGGTATTGCAGTTTTCCGCTGATAGCGCGTTACGATAGAGGCTCAGTGAAAAGCCGTCGTTGTAGCTGATTTGCTGAATATTGCCGCGTTGACCTTCGCTGCCGTAAAGGTAGCTAAACCGGGTACTCAGCACGCCGTCGATCGGGCCCGCGTTGAAGCCCCGGCTCCAGTCGATCGCGTTCTCCAGGAAACGCTGGTTTTTCTTTATCGTTGCACCGCTGGTCAGCGCCAGCGTCGGGGTGACGGGCAGGCGTACGCCCGCCTGCGCAACCGCGCTACGTTCTTCGTTTTGATCGCTATTGTCGGTTTCACCCGCCTGCAGGAACCACTCGACGCGGTCGAATGGCGTTATGCCGGTTCGGGTAAACGGTACCTGCTCGGTGCGCGTCAGCCGGTTATTTTCATAGATGGAGAGCGTCACGGTGTAGCTCCCGTCCGGGAACGATCGCGTGTCCAGGGTTTGTGCACCGGCATTCAGATAAAAGCTCGCCAGCAGCTGATTGCCACGGCGGGCGTCGATACGCGCGTCATGGGAAAGCAGCACGGTGACAGGGGTTCCCTTCGACTGCTGAACCGGATTCATCCACGCTCTTGTTGAACCCGTGCGCAGACCACGAATTTTGCCCAGCGGCAGCTGGCTGAGGTTGATATTCCCGCCAGCATTACTGAACAGATCGCGGGTATCCATCTCGCCTAGCTGGACATAGTACTGACGCAAGATATCCTGGCGGAACCAGGCGTTGTTGACGGTTATCTCCTGCTGCTGCTGACGCCGTGAACGCTGTCCCAGCCAGGTCCAGTCGAGATTAACATAGCCGTCCTGCGTGAGCGCCAGCGCGCCGTTGCCCTGTACGGTAGCCGACTGATAATCCCTGTCGGCAACAAAATTAATGTTCTGCTGATGGATCAGCGCATTTTCAGTGTCCTGCGTGGGCTGATACCACTGATTTTCCGCGGTGGCTTTAGGCAGATATTTCTTGTCCAAAAACAGGCTAATGCGGGCGTTATTCTCGTCATAGATAATGGCCGCGCGGTCGGTATCTATGTAATCGCAGCCAGGTGCGGAGCCGTTGCTGCTGCAGGCCAGGTTGCCGTTACGGGCAAGCGGAACGGCCAACGTGGCAGACACGGTGGCAACGAGTGCAGGGGCGTCATTGAACCGTCGTTTGATGGCCGCAACCAAGGTTTCAGGTGCGACGAAACTGACCGTTTCAAGCGTGATATCCGTTTCAAAAAGACCAAGCGATTCGCCGTAGAGGTTCACCTCCGTCCACAGGCGCTGCGTTTTCGCCAGATCTTCAAAACCCGCCGGGACGGCCATCCCGGCGCAGGCGAGTTGGATGGATGCGGGTAACAAAGCAACAAAGAGGAGAGTATTTCTGTGAAACGCCATGAACGAGCCTCGACATCATCCTGACGTCAGAGGGTGGGCACCCTCTGACGTTATTCCTTAGGTGCTGTGGTGTTACGCACCGCCTTCCGTGGTAGTCGCCTGCGTCAGCATCAGGCTGACAACGCCGCTGTACTGACCGGTTTTCAGAATGCCTTTGGTGGTCTGAGAAATGGTCAGTGGCAGAACCGCTGAACCGTTTTCGATGCTCCCCGGGAACAGTTCGGTACCGGTATATTCAACATCGGCGGTGGAGAGGGTTTTATCGCCCAGCATCACCGTCATTGGGATGGTCTCAGCACCGTCAGCATTTGCCAGCTTCGCGGCGCTCACCAGACGGACCTTCACGTTGCTGGTGGCGGAGTTAGACCATACCTTGGTATTCAGGCGGTAGCTTTCCAGGCCACGGCCAGGCAGGTACTGCATATCGATGCTTGCCGGCAGCGGCGTGTTATCGGCCTGGGTCATATCCAGCTGTGAATCAACGCTGGCGTTGACGGTAATATCTTTTTGAATTGCCAGCGCGCTAACGGACGTGGTCATCGCGGCAACAATCATCAGAGGTTTAAAGTACTTACGCATTGATATCTCCATATTTACAAATGAGCACCCTGGCTCTTTAAACAAACCCTTTGGGGTCTTTACGGTAACGTCGTGTTATTGCACGACGGGTAAATCAGCTTCTTCAGCGGTTTTATTCACCCAGTTGAAGTAGCGGAATTTATATTTCTGGCCTTGTGTCTTTGTGAGCGTTTTTAATGTCCGTTCGGTGTCCGGATAAATCGTCGCGTCTTCTTTAATCCATTTACACGACGAATCAGCGTCACAAATACCGAGCTCTCTCAGCGGTACGCGCAGCGTACCGTTGTTTTTTAACGTCCCCCTGCGAGGGTCTATCGAGAGTGAAACCACACTTTTTTCCGGCGCGAGGTGGATCAGGGCGCCCCAGATTACGTTGACGCCCAATGTCGCCGTCGCAGCCGGGCTTTCTGCCTTGCCGGGAATAATGCTGTCAGGTTGTTTTACCCCTTCAAAATAGACGCGCCAGGTAGTCTCTTTTTCCGGTGGCGTAAGCGATACCAGGCGAACCACGCGCATTGCGCCTGCCGCAAGAGCAAATTTTTCGGGCGTGACAACAACGCCGCCTTCTTTCCACGAGGCCACATCAACCTCTTTTTCCTGGGCAGTGCCGGGATTAAGAATTTTCTTTTGCCTCACCCGAATGAACTGAATATCATCCGTTTTCGACGCCACCTTAATTTGCGCTGTACCGGACTTATCCACGTTAAGTTCCATGGGGTACACGCTCATATTGGCCATTGTCATTTCTGAGAAAAATGGCAATGACAGCGCGGCGACATAAAAGGCTGTTTTCACGTTCACTCTTTTTTTCTGTTTCACATTCAGTCTGCCTGCTCTGAGTTCATCGGCGGCGCGTTAACACCAGTACACCGTCTGCTTACGTATTGCTTCAGGGCAGGGAAACTTTAACCAGAACAGCGGTTTGTGAAAATTTGTATTAATTAACTCATTAAATACAGTTTTTTATCCTGATTTTCTGGCTTTAAGGTTGTATAGTTAAGCGAAAATACCGCTACCAGGGATGGAAAGAAAATTCCTTCTGATGAAAAAACAAGCAGGTCAGGAGGCGGTTTTCATGTCGATGTACCAGGGATAAAAAAACATGCGGTAACAGCCGAGAATAAAAGATGTTTTTTATATGCAATAATTCGTTGTTATTCGATCCTGAAGCACATGCAATAAGTCTTGTTGGACAACCAGAATCTGTATTAACCCTTTCGGCACCCGCCGTACGGCTTTTGCAGGAATTTATTAAACACAAAGGACGCGACCTGAGTCGGGAAGAATTGATCGCTCGCGTGTGGGAGGAATTTGGCTTTACGCCATCGGGAAATAATCTCAATAAAGCGGTGAGCGAATTACGTAAAAGCTTCCAGTCTCTGGGCGAGGGGCACGAATTTATCGTGACCGTGCCCCGTTACGGGTTTCGTTTTGAGGCCGATGTGATTTTTCAGCCCGGAGAGAATATTCCATCCGCCGATCTGCA
This sequence comes from Enterobacter asburiae, assembly GCF_024599655.1. Lineage (NCBI taxonomy): Bacteria > Pseudomonadati > Pseudomonadota > Gammaproteobacteria > Enterobacterales > Enterobacteriaceae > Enterobacter > Enterobacter asburiae. The sequence continues at coordinate 3,238,996 of NZ_CP102247.1, read as the reverse complement.
GCCCTCGTCCGCAACGCAAGAGGTAAAGCCTCAACGCGCGCCTCGGAAAATATGGGCGATTGTGGCCGTATTGATTGTCGCTGCGCTGGGGGCAGCCCTCTATTTTAGCCGACAGCAGTGGATTTTCGTTCCGGCGAAACTCAAGCCGGTTAAGGAAAAAATCGCGCGTTGCAGCATCTGGATTATTAACGATCACGGAAGACCGCTGGTGTTATCGAAATTAGCGGAGCGTCTGGAGGCCAGTAACGTGGCGTGCGAACGTGAGGAGTACGACATTTATTATTTCAGCGCCCGTTTTTCTCTTTCCGCTGCAGATGAGGTGTTCATTGGCGCCTGCCCGGCCAGTCAATCCAGCCTGTGTAAAACCATACGTTATAAAGGCGGGGCACAACAATGAAAATAAAACTCCTTTTTGGGCTGGGCGGTGCGCTGGCTGGCGGTGCCCTGGCGCTGTTTTACTATTCCGGCTTTGCGGGTAAAAAGGATGCGCTGGCCTGCGGTACGGAATTTAACTTTACGCGCAATGAGGGAAAAGCCAGTGAAGTGAAGGTCAATGCCGTGGCCCAGTTCTATTTTCACCGGGACGGTACCGGGTTCACCACCTATAAGGGCGCGGCAAGGGCCGGCGGGCAAAATTTGATCGTTGACCGAGATGTGGACTTTACCTGGGAGCAGCGGGACGATGATAAGGTTATTGTGTTGAGCTACACCAAAACCTGGCGGCGGCACAATGACAATACGCCGGATGAACAGTGGGGTAGCTTCGCGTATCCGACCGCACGCTACTACCTGACGATCTCTGAGCTCGCGCCTTCCGTTTGGCTGATTCAGGACCGGCGATACCCGACCTATATTTGCCGGGGTGAGTAGGGCATAAAAAAAGGAGAATGCCACCGGCATTCTCCTTATTGTTTCAGCAGGTCGGCTTAATCGCGGCTGGCGAAGCCCAGGATGCTCAACAGGCTGACGAAGATGTTGTACAGCGACACATACAGGCTCACGGTGGCGCGGATATAGTTCGTCTCACCGCCGCGAATGATGTTGCTGGTTTCAAACAGGATCGCGCCTGAAGAAATCAGAATAAACACGGCGCTGATCGCCAGATGCAGGGCAGGCAGCTGCAGGAAGATGTTTGCCACCATACCCACCAGCACCACCACAACACCCGCCATCAGCATACCGCCGAGGAAGGACATGTCCTTACGGGTGGTCAGCACGTAGGCCGAGCAGCAGAAGAACACCAGCGCGGTACCGCCCAGCGCCATGCCGATAAGATCGCCCATACCGGCAGACAGATACGCGTTCAGCATCGGCCCCAGGATATAGCCCAGGAAGCCGGTGAAGGCAAAAGCAGAAAGAATACCGACCGGTTTGTCAGCGGTTTTGTAGGTCAGGAACATCAGACCATACATACCCACCAGCGTCAGGATCAGCCCCGGAGACGGCAGCATCAGCACGGTGCTGGCGGTTGCGGTGATCGCTGAGAATGCCAGCGTCAGGCTGAGCATGAAATAGGTATTGCGCAGCACCTTGTGGGTGCTGAGTAGCGATGTGCGGTCGCGTGAAGAAGTAATTATACGATCCATGAGTCACTCTCTTATGACAGATGTAATTAGCGGAAAGAATAGGAAACGGCACGCCAGTCTCAAAGTGGTTTTACCCATCTTTACTCAGCACGTTAGCGCTGGAGGTGGTTATTTCTTCTGCAGAAGACCCTTTCACCAGTATGAACAGCGGTTTGCGACAATTTACCAGATCAAGCTCTTATAGGTTACTGAAAAATATTGCGTTATTACCATTCGAACGCTAAGAGTTATTTCCGGATCGTCATAAAACAGACAATAAGGCGAAGGAAATGAAACCACAAACACGCACGAACTTTACGCTCTCTTTGTTAACCGCCGGGATCCTGTGCGCCAGCACGGCAGCCTGGGCGGCTAACGTGCCGGCAGGAACCGCGCTGGCAGATAAGCAGGAACTGGTCAGGAATAACGGCAGTGAACCGGCTTCGCTCGACCCGCATAAAGTCGAAAGCGATGTCGAATTCAATATTATCAGTGATTTATTCGAAGGACTGGTCAGCGTCTCTCCGGCAGGAGAAGTCCAACCCCGACTCGCGGAAAAATGGGAGAATAAGGACAACACCGTCTGGACGTTCCATTTGCGTCCGGGCATCACCTGGAGCGACGGCACGGCGATTACCGCAGAGGATGTGGTCTGGAGCTGGCAGCGCCTGATCGATCCGAAAACGGCTTCGCCTTATGCGAGCTATCCGGGCAACATGCATATCGCCAACGCGGCCGATATCGCCCAGGGGAAAAAAGCGCCCGACACGCTGGGCGTAAAAGCAATTAACGACACCACACTGGAAGTGACGCTCACGCAGCCAAACGCGGCCTTCCTCGCGATGCTGGCGCACCCGTCGCTGGTGCCGGTGGATAAAGTGCTGATTGGGCGTTTCGGCGATAAGTGGACCAAGCCGGAGCATTTCGTCAGCAGCGGGGCGTACAAGCTGTCGCAGTGGGTGGTCAACGAACGCATCGTGGCGGAGCGCAACCCGCGCTACTGGGATAACGCGCACACCGTGATTAACAAGGTCACCTACCTCCCCATCACGTCTGAGGCCTCGGATGTGAACCGCTATAAAGCGGGCGAAATTGATATCGTGTACACGGTTCCGATTAACCAGTTTGCCCAGCTCAAGAAAACCCTGGGCAGCCAGCTGGATGTTTCACCTCAGCTTGCGACCTATTACTACGAATTCAATACCACCCGGCCGCCGTTTAACGACGCGCGCGTGCGCAAGGCGCTGAACATGGCGCTGGATAAAGACATCATTGCCGGGAAAGTATTGGGGCAGGGGCAGCGCCCGGCGTGGCTTATCAGCCAGCCGGATATCGGCGGCGTTAAGCTACAGAACCCGGACTACGCCAGCTGGCCGCTGGACAAGCGCATCGCGGAGGCGAAAAAGCTGCTGAACGAGGCCGGATATAACGCCAGCCATCCTCTGAGCTTCAACCTGCTCTACAACACCTCTGAATCGCACCAGCGCATCGCGATTGCGGCCAGCTCCATGTGGAAGAAAAACCTCGGCGTGGATGCGAAGCTGCAAAACCAGGAGTGGAAAACCATGCTGGACACCATGCACACCCACAACTTTGACGCGGTGCGCTATGCGTGGATTGCCGATTACGACGATGCGGCGACCTTCCTGAACAACTTCCGCACGGGCGACAGCGAAAACACCAGCCAGTACAGCAATCCGGACTACGATGGGGCGCTGGTGAATGCCGCAAAAGCCAAAACGGCGGAAGAGCGGGGTAAGTACTACCAGCAGGCAGAAGATCTGCTGGGGCGTGATGTGCCGGCCATTCCGGTTTATCACTACGTCCGCACGCACCTGGTGAAACCGTGGGTCGGTGGATTCACGCCAGATAAGCTGGGGTACTATTTCACGAAAGACATGTACATCAAAAAACACTAAGCCTGTGCTGATAAAATCGTCGATGTGTCGTCAGTTCAACCGATTAAACACGTTTTGACTATTTTTACAGCGAACGAGTGCAGCCACTCTTTACAGCACGCGGTGAGGTGTTTATAGTTCGCCTCACTTAGGAAGCGTGGCCGAGCGGTTGAAGGCACCGGTCTTGAAAACCGGCGACCCGAAAGGGTTCTAGAGTTCGAATCTCTACGCTTCCGCCAAACATAAACCCCAGGTTACTCGTTAACCTGGGGTTTTCTTTTGGATTGACCGATCCGCCTCACACTTTTAAAACTCCGCTATTCCCCTGTAAAAATCAGACGTTATCATTCAGCCCGTAAATACCTTTTCATCTCTCACCGAGGCTTTGATGCTGGAGAATGTTTTCATCAGATAATCAGTTTCCCGCCCTTTTCAGGACGGACTGGTTATCGCTGCGCTTAAACCTTACGCACGCACCTGCGGGTGTGGGCTTGTTTTTACGCATGATGATTACACAGGTTTTCCAGTATGAATTTATCCCGTCAGGAACAACGTACCTTACATGTTCTCGCCAAAGGTGGACGTATTGTGCACGTCCGCGACAGTTCTGGCCGCGTCACGTCCGTTGAGTGTTACACCCGTGAAGGGCTGGTGCTGAGCGACTGCACGCTCAGCGTCTTTAAAAAACTCCGCACCAAAAAGCTGATCCGATCCGTGAACGGGCAGCCTTACCGCATCAACACCACCGGGCTGAACAACGTTCGCGCCCAGCTGGATAATCGCTAAGGAGAAGTGATGAATACACCTTACACAGATAGCTACGACCGCACTTTTTTGCTCGATACCATGATGGGCCCAAACGCCATGCGGCTTACCGAAGAGCTGGTTGCTCAATTGCAGATTGATCCAGGGATGCGCATTCTCGATCTCGGCTGCGGGAAAGGGATCTCTTCTATCCTGCTCGCCGAGAAATATGACGCCACGGTTTTTGCCGCCGATCTGTGGATTACGCCGAGCGAAAACGCAGCGCGTTTCAGCGAACGGGGTCTGGACGGAAAAATTTTTCCGCTAGGGGTTGATGCCACGAAAGCGATCCCGTTCGCGCATGATTACTTCGACCTGATCGTGAGCGTGGATGCGTATCAATACTTTGGCAACAATGACGCCATGCTGGGCACGCTGCTACCTTTCCTGAAACCCGGAGGACATATTGCGGTTGCCGTTCCCGGGTTTATCGGTGAATACAGCGAAACGCATCTTCCGGAGGTGGTTAAGCCTTTCTGGACGCCAGAGTGGTATTTCTATCCGCTCTCCTGGTGGAAAGCGCTGTGGGAAAAAGAGCCCGGTTCGGTTCTGACCACCGTGCGGGAGATGGATACCTGCCAGCAGGCGTGGGATGAGTTTATGCAATGCGAGATCGCCCAGGAGATGATGGTGCCCATTATGGATGCGGGCGCCGGGGCTTATTTCAACATGATCCAACTGGTAGCGCAGAAGCGCTAAAAGGTCATAAACAACGCCACCCTCGGGTGGCGTTCATACATTGAATTGTGCAAATGAAGGCCGGGTAAGCGCAGCGCCACCCGGCAAGAAACGCGGCGTTATGAGCGGATAAAGGCCAGAATGTCCGCGTTGATGGTGTCCGCATGGGTGGTATGCATTCCGTGCGGGAAGCCCGGATAAATTTTCAGTACGCTGTTCGCCAGCAGCTTGTCCTGCAGCAGGGCAGCGTTTTTATACGGCACGACCTGATCGTCGTCGCCCTGCAACACCAGAACGGGAACCGTGATGGTTTTCAAATCTTCCGTCTGGTCGGTCTCTGAAAACGCCTTAATCCCCTCGTAGTGGGCCTTAGCGCTGCCGATCATTCCCTGACGCCACCAGTTCTGGATCGTGCCCTGTGAAACGTCCGCGCCCTCCCGATTAAAGCCGTAGAAAGGACCGCTGGCGACATCGAGGTAAAACTGGGCGCGGTTAGCCGCCAGCGCTTTGCGGAAGCCGTCGAAAACCTCAATAGGCGTTCCGCCTGGGTTAGCGTCCGTTTTGACCATCAGCGGCGGCACGGCGCTGACGAGCACCGCTTTGGCGACGCGACCCTGCGGCTGTCCATACCGGGCAACATAGCGGGCGACCTGGCCGCCACCGGTGGAGTGACCGACGTGCACGGCATTGCGCAGATCCAGGCTTTCGACTACGGCTGAGGCATCCGACGCATAATGATCCATGTCGTGGCCTTCGCTCACCTGGTCCGAACGTCCATGACCACGGCGATCGATAGCGATAACGCGATAGCCTTCCGCGAGGAAGAAGAGCATCTGGTTATCCCAGTCATCGGCACTCAGCGGCCAGCCGTGGTGGAAAACAATGGGTTGAGCCTCTTTTGGGCCCCAGTCTTTGTAGTAAATATTGACGCCGTCTTTCGTTGTTACGAATGCCATACCGCAGACTCCTCTGTTAAAGGCAAAACGATCCCCGGCTGAGCGCACAGCGAATCAGTAATGCCTTAATTAAGTTGGCTTTTTTCTTTTTACCGTACCGACAGTACTCCTAAAGTGTAGGAGAAATAGTAAAAGCGGTTGGTTTCATTGCTGTTAAAGGCATCCATTGCCAGCCCTATCATCGTTCTCCTGGCGTAACCCGCTTGCGGGTATACATCGCCTTGTCTGCGCTATTGAGCAACGTATCGGCATCACCTGCGTCATGAGGAAAGCGGGCAATACCAATACTGCCGGAGATGGTAATCACCTGCTCGTTAATCAAAAAAGACTGTGCCAGCGCGGCGCTGACCTTTTCCGCCGTTTGGGTGGGTAAGGGATCATTGGTCGTTAAATCGGGGAGCAGGGCGACAAACTCATCGCCGCCGAGGCGGGCCACCGTGTCACCTTCGCGCAGTACGCTTTGCAGACGAAATGCCACCAGCCGCAGCAGCTCGTCGCCGACGGCATGACCATGGAGATCGTTCACCGGTTTAAACCGGTCGAGGTCGATAAACAGCAGCGCCACTTCTTTATCGTGGGCGATGGCCTGGGCGATCGCCAGCTCAAGACGGTTAACCAGTAATCTTCGGTTCGGTAACCCCGTCAGGGCATCAAAGTTAGCATGCAGCCACGCGATGTGTTCACGCTGTTTGCGATCGGTAATATCGCGAATAAATGCCGAAAATATCTGCTTACCCGCTTGCTGGTGGGGCCATATCGAGAGCTCAATAGGGAACTCGCCTTTGGTGCGATGCAGCGCAGCGATCTCGATAGTGCGGTTGAGAATATTCGACGGTTGCCCGGCCTTGAAGCGCATCAGGCCGCGTGCGTGCTGCTCGCGAAACGCTTCCGGTACGATCATCTTGCCAAGGCTGTTGCCTGTCGCTTCTTCCGCTGACCAGCCGAACATTCGCTCTGCCGCCTGGTTCCAGTTCACAACGTTACCGGCATGATCGATGGTAATCACCGCATCCTGCGCGGTTTCAACCAGCTGACGATGATACTCTTCACTCTCTTCCAGCGCCTGCTTCATCGACTCTATCTGGCTGATGCTCTCCTGCAGCTCGCGGTGCATTTCCGCCAGCGAAAGGGAGAAGAAGCGGATCCGCTCTTCAACGGACATATTTTTCATTTCTGAATAGAGATCGCTGGCGGTACGTGGCGACATACTGAATTCCTGACAAAAGAGTTAGGTACCTATCAATTATGGCGCTTTAGATAACTTTTTGTATCGGGAGTGTGACTGGGCAGCGGTAGGGGGCTTGAAGGTATTCTGGACAGCAGCAATAAAACAGGCTCTGGAGCATGCCCCCAGAGCCTTCCGGTTAGCGGTTTTCTTCAATATAGCGGGCCAGGTCCGCCGGGGTTTTCAGCACCGTCGCCACATCAGTTGGCGGGATCATACAGCCGTAAACGTCCTGCACTTCCAGCACCATATCGACTGCGAGGATGGAGTCGAGAATGTCGGATTCAATCAGTTCATCGTGAAAGCCCACCTTACGGGATAACACTTTTTCGAACAGGGCGAGAATTTCTTGTTCCATAATTTTTCCTGGAGTCATTAATTTGTGCGGGCGTAAGCGTCCAGCAGCTTGCGGTCAATTTTGCCGTTAGGATTCAGCGGCAAAGCGTCTTTTACGATAATTTGTGAAGGCACCATATAGTGCGGAACCACCTTCGACAGCGACGTTTTGATGGTATCCGGCGCCATATCCGTCACGCAGAACGCGGCAATGCGCAGCACGCTGCCGCAGGATTTCATCAGCGGCAGAACCACCGCTTCGTTGATGCCGGACATGGCCAGCAGGCGGTTTTCAATCTCATTGATTTCAATACGGTAACCGTTCAGTTTGACCTGGCTATCGTTGCGGCCCTGGCAATAGATAAGCCCCGCTTCGTAGCCCAGATCGCCGGTCCGGTAGCCGCGAAACGCTTCATTTTCCCGGCGGAGTAATTTTTCCGCGTTCTCCTGCGGCAGGCCGAGGTAGCCGCGCATGACGTTTTTACCCCAGATAATCAGCTCGCCGTCGGCGGAAATTTCCATTTTGCTCTCAGGCATCATGACCCCCACCGGCAGCACGGCGCTGTCGCTGTTCAGGATCTCATCCGTGATTTCAACCACGGTCGTCGCGATGGTCGCTTCCGTTGGACCATAGGAGTTGATGATTTTGGCCTGCGGGAAACGGCGGCGGAGCTGTTTAACCAGCGCCTTATTTAACACTTCACCAATGAAGATAAAGACGCTCAGCGCAGGCAAATACTCGCTGTTGAACTGCGGGGAAAGCAGCTGCTGGTACGCAAAAGAGGGGGTGGAAACCCAGGCGGAGACCGCGTTGCTTTTCAGTCGCTCCAGCCAGTTCTCTTTCTGAATATCCTCTTTGGCGTTTAGCACGATGTGTCCGCCCATCGCCAGATTCGCCAGCAAAGGGATCAGGGAGAGGTCAAAACTGAATACCGCGTGGTTCATCAGGACCGGTTTTTCCGGCAGTGAAAAGTGCTGGCTGACCCATTTCATGAAGTGCCATACGCTTTCGCGCCCAATCTGCACGCCTTTAGGTTTACCGGTGCTGCCCGAGGTAAACATGATGTAGGCCAGATCCTGCTCCTCCAGCACCTTGCCCGGTTCACCGGTGGCGATAAACTGCCGGGTCGCGACGTCGTAATAGTAAGGGGCATTGGCCAGATGGCAGATCTCCCGCAGGCGCTCCTGCGGGTAGATGCAGTCCACCGGGATGTACGGAATGTTGTGCAGCAGGCAGCTATAAATCGCCACGGCGAACTCGGCCTGCTGGTGTCCGTACAGGACAACCGGCGTACCGGCAGCAGGCTGGCAACGCTGATAGCGCTGTGCCCAGTCCGTCACGGCAGCAGAAAGCTGTAGCCAGCTTAAGGCTTCGTCGCTGCCGCTGATGGCCAGTTGCTGCGGAGAGGCGGGATCGCATAATGCCGCACGTAAGAAATCCTGCAGTTCCTGAAGATCGGAGTGATTTTTCATAGAGGTGACATTCCACTAAAGATGTAAAGGGATCCCGCGGCGCTTCCCAGCGTCAGAATTCGCCCTAAAAACGCAACGGCCGGATACTGCAAACCGCGTTGCAATGCCGGGCTGCGTTTGGCTGACCACAGCAGCATGTTATGGGTGACGGAAATCGCGCCAAACAGCGCGCCGCTGATAACGTAATGGCGCTCCAGGCCATTCCATGCCCCCATGCAGAACAGGGTGCAAAAAATACCGATATTTTGCGCCAGCGTTTTGTTCTGACGGAAAAAGTTGAACTTCATCAGGTTCATATAAACGGGCATAAAGACCACATCGCGCAGCCATTCAGACAAACTGATGTGGAAGCGGCGCCAGAAATCCTGCGGGTTCTTTGCCAGAAGCGGCATGTTGAAGTTTGCCGGAATGTTGAGCCCAAACAGGCGGCCTGCGCCGATGGCCATATTGCTGTAGCCCGCAAAATCAAAGTACAGGTAGGTGCTATAGGCAATCGACATCACCACGCCCACGGTCAGCGTAAACGGCTTATGGCTCCAGGGCTGCACGACAAGCGAATCGACCAGCATGGCAAACAGGAACTTCTGGACAATGCCGGTAATGATTTGCTCTAACGCGACTAAAAACTGTTCACGGTTAAGGGCAAATACGGGCTTGCTGACATCGCTCATCCATGTCCGCCAGCGGTACATGGGGCCGGCCAGGATGATAAAGGGCATAAACAGATAGCAGAAATAGTGCAGGAAATTCTGACCTTCTTTTTTACTGCGATAGAGCAGCACGTCCACCGCGCGGAACGTCATAAAAGAGAGGCCAATCATGCCCCAGTGGTTATTTAAATGCAGCTTCACTAAAAATAAGGGCAGCAACGTTAAAATGATTGCCTGCCAGGTTTTTAACCAGCCTTTTTCTTTAAAGGTCGCGAGCACATAAAAGGTGATAAATACGGCCGCCGGGACAATATAATCCCCCTGAAATATATAGCCCCAGCCGACTGCCGTCAGTACCGACAGCGCCGACAGCCAGGTCAGGCGATGGCGTAATACGCGATTGACCAGCGCAAACGCCAGGGCGGAGGAAAACAAATAAACAAAAAACATGCCTGAGCTATACATCATTCGGCCTCAGAACTTTTGATATTCAAAATGCAGCTGCATACTCATGCTGTCATCGACAGAGGTCCACGCGACGATGGTGATCGCCAGCAGGAGATAAAGGAAAAAAAGACGGATCGCGATTTTCATCATTTAAAACTCTGTGCAATAAAGCGAATCATAGGAACCCAGGCCAGTTCGGAAGGGTGCAAACGATCCCAGTTCCAGCCATTCTGATAAGGCATGGCGTACATATCTAAATAAGGGATCTGGTTCTTTTCCAGAATGGTTTTAATTTGCTTATCAACCGGGCGGAAGGTATCGGTATTGTAAAGCGCCCAGGGGTTAACCGGGTCGACGATAGCAATCACCTGCACGTGACGTTCTTTCAGCAGCTGAACGGTTTTACTGAACGCGGCGATTTGCGCAGGCACGACCGGCGTGTCATCCCACTGCTGTGGCTTACCGTCCTCTTCGTAAATCGTTTTGTCCATCCACAGCGTGGCCGCGCTCTGCTGGCGTTTTTTATTTAACTCGCGCGCGTTCGCCAGCTCTTTATCCCAGTCTGGGGCGATGTGGGTGGTTGGCTGCTGCGGCCACGGCTGTACCGTCCGGGGCGTGACGTTGAGCAGCGCCAGCCAGTCGTTTTTTATCAGGGTGCAGACGTTCGCAAACTGGAAGCTGAGCTCGTCCCATATCAGGTCGGGGTGCCAGCCAAAGACGCGCATTTGGCCAAAGGTTAAATGGCTTATGTCTTTACTATCAATATGCTTTAAATAATTAACCAGCAGCGGGCGCGCCTGCGGATCCTTCATCAGCGGATTAAAAATAGAACCGGGGAAATTATCGGCATAGATAGCCGGTGGCAGACCTTTTGAGTAAAAGCTGTCAGGTGCCAGAAGCAAAACCACTTTACTGTTTGCGTTAAGGCTATTTTTAAAACGCGAGAACAGTAAAAATTGCGTTTCGTCATCGACAAACGCATCGCCATACGCCACGACGGGCGTGTGCAATTGCTTATTAAAGTAATTATATACAGCGTAATGTTCATCTTCTGAGGTGGCAACCTCAGACGCGCCAATGAAGAAAATAGCATTCCCTTCCAGGGCGTGGGAAATAGTCGCAATTTTTTCCGCTTGTTCTTTCGGCGTGCCGTCCATTGATTTAATCAGCGGCTGGAAGGTGAGGGGCGGATCGAAGCTCGTCACCAGCGGGTGAACGCACAGGAACAAAATGGCCAGGGTCGCCATCAGGATATGTAAGCAAAACGTATTTTTGATTTTCATCATCAACCAGTAACACTGCATGGCAGTAATTTCTAAAATCTGTGACTGCTCAGATTTATAACAATTACACAACAAATGACCGTTTATTTTTGTGGCATTCTATACCAGAGCGATTTAAAAGGATGAGCGTTGCTGTGTTACGGTATGTACAAGCGAGCAGAGACCGATGCGCCGTCAGCGTCTGGGTGATTTTTGCGCAGTCAAACGCCGGTGGGTAAAATTAGAAAAATTCCTGCTTTACAAGGCGCTAATAGATGTTTATAGTGCGCCTCACTTTGGAAGCGTGGCCGAGCGGTTGAAGGCACCGGTCTTGAAAACCGGCGACCCGAAAGGGTTCTAGAGTTCGAATCTCTACGCTTCCGCCAAATTCGAAACCCAGGTCGTTATGCGACCTGGGTTTTTTGTTTTGAGCCGGTTTCAGCATGCGTGCTGAAGAGGCGCTGGTGCGCCGGTTATCGAAAGGACGTACACAAAACCCCGCTCTATTTTTAGCACAACGTTTTGTTTTATATTTTTTAACGTCTTGTCCTGCACTATTCCTGTTTTTAATGCCCATACGGTTTTTCGTATAATAAGGCACTGCCGCCATTATGTAAGGCACAAATTGAACAGGTCTTAATAATTTTTCATGTTTCATTTCATTTTCAGCAAGTAGTTTGGCCTGACGCGCAAAACTGATTAAATCATGGTGTGGATCACTGCCGACGGAGCATAACTAAAATATAATGGCGGTATCGTTCTGAAGCAGGGTTTATTCGCTTCAAAAAATTACTGTTACCCACCATGAATGGAAGACATGATGAGAGGAAAAATCCCCAAGAGCGAGCTGCTGGTGACGTTCGAAGTTGTGGCGCGCCACGAAAGCTATACCCGCGCCGCAGAAGAGCTGGCGTTAACGCAGAGTGCAGTGTTCAGACAGGTGACGGCCCTGGAGGAGTTTTTACACACCTCATTATTTAATCATGCCAAAAAGCGGATTTTTCTGAATGCAGCGGGAAAGCATTATCTGAATATCGTCAAAGAGACGCTTAATAAGCTGGAACGCGATACAAATATGATAATGTCCTGGCAGCCTGCCGTTCAGGTTGTGGAGCTGGCGGTAAATCCCACCTTCAGTACGCATTGGCTGATCCCTAATTTATGGGAGTTTAATAAATTAAATCCTGATATTATTGTTAACATTCACTCGCTGGCCAATATCGGCGATTTTTTAAATCGTGAATACGATGCGGCTATTATGCGCGCCGATTTTTGTCCCCCGTGGTCGGAAGTCGATTATTTATTTGAAGAGGAGATCCTGCCGGTCTGCAGCCGAAGTTTGCTCCCCAGCGCGGAGCAGAAGCTGGGGGTGGAGGAGCTGCTAAGGGAGTTTCCGCTGTTACACCAAAGCACTCGCATCAATGGCTGGCAGGAGTGGTTTGCGCTGTCCGGTATCACCAGTCCGGACGTGAACCTTGGCCCGCGCTTTGACCTCCTCTCAATGCTGATTGCCGCAGTACGCTCGAATCTTGGCGTCGCGCTGCTTCCCCGCTTCGCCATCCAGCATGACCTGGACTGCGGCGAGATGGTTATCCCCTGTGATGTTCCTATCCGCACCGGCAACCGCTTCATCATGACGTGGCGAGAGGAAAAGGCTCAATCCCTGCCGTTACAAACCTTCCGCGAGTGGCTATTACAAAAATCAGTGGTCTCGCCGGTAGAGTAATAACACCGGATGGCGGCAGCGCGGCGCGCCATCCGGTACAGACACGCTTACCAGTCAACGCCCTCCTGCGCCTGAATACCGCTGTCAAATGCGTGTTTCACCGGACGCATTTCGCTGACCGTGTCGGCAAGCGCCAGTAACTGCGAGTGGCAGCCGCGCCCGGTGACGATCACGGTCTGCTGCACTGGACGGTTCTCAACCGCCGCGATCACCTCCTGAGTATCCAGATAGTGATAAGCCAGCATATAGGTGAGCTCATCCAGCACCACCAGGTCGTAACTCGGGTCAGCCAGCATGCGTTTGCTCTCCTGCCACACCGCCGTTGCGGCCTGGATATCCGTCTCCCGGTTTTGTGTCTCCCAGGTAAAGCCGGTGCCCATAATGTGAAACTCGACGCCGAGCGGATGCAGGGTGTTGTATTCGCCATTATCCCACTGGCCTTTAATAAACTGCGCGACGCCAACGGTTTTACCGTGGCCGACGGCACGCGTCGCCGTGCCGAAGGCGGCGGTGGACTTGCCTTTTCCGTTGCCGGTGAAGACGATCAGAATGCCTCTCTTCTCTGTTGCCGCCGCCACGCGGATATCAACCTGCTCTTTGCGCTTTTGCTGTCGTTGGCGGTGTTTGTCTGCGTTAGCTCGCGCTTCCATAGTCGCTCCTTAATGTCCGGCAGGGCAGGATGCGCAGCGATGCTGCTGCTCAAACTGGCTGAAGAAATTATTCCCTTTGTCGTCAACCAGCACAAAGGCGGGCAGATTTTCGACCTCCATCATCCACACCGCCTCCATGCCCAGTTCGGGATACTCAAGGCAGCGCAGGCTTTTCACATACTGCTGCGCCAGCAGGGCCGCCGCACCGCCGATGCTGCCGAGGTTGAAGCCGCCGTGCTTATGACAGGCATCGGTGACCTGCTGGCTGCGGTTACCTTTGGAAAGCATGATCAGGCTTCCGCCTGCGGCCTGGAAAGCATCGACGTAGCCGTCCATGCGCCCGCCGGTGGTTGGACCGAGGGAGCCGCATGCCTGATTCTCCGGCGTTTTCGCCGGACCGGCGTAATAGACGATATGGTTTTTCATGTACTCCGGCATCGGCTCACCGTTATCCAGCCGCGCTTTGATTTTTGCGTGGACAATATCGCGGGCGACCACGATCGGGCCGCTTAACGACAGCCGGGTGCCGATCGGCAGGGCGGACATATCGCGCAGGATCTCGCGCAGCGGGCGGTTCAGGTTGATCTGTACGGCTCGGGCGTCGTTTTCATCACGGCTGGCCTCGGGGATATATTTCCCTGGGTTATGCTCCAGCTTCTCCAGCCAGATGCCGTGCCTGTTGATTCTTGCTTTGATATTGCGGTCGGCGGAGCAGGAGAGCGCCATGGCGACAGGGCAGGAGCCGCCGTGACGCGGCAGGCGGATGACGCGAATATCGTGCGCGAAGTACTTGCCGCCGAACTGGGCGCCGATGCCGAATTCGCGGCTGGCGTTGAGCAGCGTGGCTTCCAGCGCCGTATCGCGGAACGCCTGGCCCAGCGCGTTCCCGCTGGTGGGCAGGTTGTCATAATATTTTGTGGAGGCCAGCTTCGCCACCTTCAGCGCCTGGTCGGCAGAGAGGCCGCCGACCACAAAGGCAATGTGGTACGGTGGACAGGCCGCGGTGCCGAGCGACTTCATCTTCTCGATCAGGAACGCGGTAAGTTTATCCGGCTGCAGAATGGATTTCGTTTCCTGGAACAGCGCGGCTTTGTTAGCCGATCCGCCGCCTTTATTGACAAACAGGAAGCGATATTCGCTCCCCGGCGTGGCGCTGATGTCTATCTGCGCCGGCAGGTTGGTTTGGGTATTGACCTCGGTATACATGTCCAGCGGTGCGTTTTGCGAATAGCGCAGGTTGCACTCGCTAAAGGTGGCGTAAATCCCCTTGCTCAGCGCTTCGGCGTCATCCCCGCCGGTCCAGACGTGCTGGCCTTTGCTCGCCACAACGGTGGCCGTGCCGGTATCCTGACAGTTTGGCAGGACGCCTTTTGCCGATACTTCGGCGTTGCGCAGCAGCTGCAGGGCGACATACCTGTCGTTACTGCTGGCCTGCGGGTCGTGCAGGATGCTGGCTATCTGCGTTAAATGTCCGGCGCGCAGGAAAAATGAGGCTTCATAAAAGGCCTGCTGGGCCAGCAGGGTCAAGGCCTCAGGCGCCACCTTAATGACCTCCTCGCCCTCTAGCTCCGTCACCGTAACGTGCTGTGTGCTGAGGAGTTCATATTCCGTCGTATCGTTACTCTGAACAAACAGGTCCTGCCAGACAAATGGTTTAGACATAGTACTTCTCACTTTGTGGTTGTTTTTACCGGGCGCTGGCGCAGCTGCCGCGCCCGGCTGACAAAATCACAGACTGTTAGGATCAATGGGCTAAAAAGAGGTTGGCCTGCGTCGCCCCGGCGACATACGCAATCGTCTGCTGGGCGCGAACGCTATTCCCGGCGGCATCCAGCGGCGGCGAGTAGACCGCGATGGCGTATTGCCCGGGCACGATGGCAACCATGCCGCCGCCGACGCCGCTCTTCGCCGGGATCCCAACGGTGTACAGCCATTTGCCGCTGCCGTCGTACAGTCCGGCAATCGCCATTTCCGCCAGAACCTGCGGCACGTAGCGTTCATTCAGCAGCTGCTTACCGTTGAAAGGCGATTTGCCCTTGTTCGCCAGCACCGCACCCATTTTGGCGAGCTGCTCAACGGTGATGTCTACGGAACACTGGCGGGTGTAGATTTCAACGGCTTCCCGGGTATCGCCATAAAAGCTGTTGTAGGACGCCATCAGCATCGCCAGCGCCTGGTTATGCTGATTGGTCTCCATTTCTGATTTGAACACCGGCTCGTTGACGGTCAGCGAGGCATCGGCCCACGCGTTCAGGTTACTGAGGATCGTGTTCCAGCGGTCGGTCTTATCTTTCGCCTCAATCAGGCTGACCGTGCTCATCGCCCCCGCGTTCACCAGCGGGTTTTCCGGCGCACCTTTGGTCAGCTCAATGGCTAAGCCGGAGTTGAAGGGCAGACCGGTCGCGCTGGCGCCGAGTTTATCCAGCACCTCCTGCGGACCGCGCTGTTCCATCGCCAGCGCCAGGGTGAAAACTTTGCTCAGCGACTCCATTGGAAACGCTTTTTTCACGTCGCCAGCCTGGTAAATGTTGCCGTCGACCGTGGCGAGGGTGATGGCGAAATTGTCGGGGCTATAGGTCGCCAGGGCAGGGATGTAGTCGGCGACCTTCCCCTCATGATTACCTTTGAATTTTTGGTGAGCCTGCTCAAGCAGCTGCGCGTAGTCCGGCGCGGGTTGCGCCAGCGCGGCGGCGCTAAACAACAGGCTCACGGATAAGAGGCTGACGCCGAAAATGTTTATCTTCATGGGGTTATCCTGTCATCGTAAGACGAAAGGCCAACGACGGTTGGCCTTTGTAATCAATACATGGCGATTTCAGTTTCTGAAGCGGTGCTTTCTTTGGCCGGAACCTTGCCGCGGCAGCCGACGCCAAAGTGCTCGCCTTCCCAGCGACCGACGATAGCGGCACCCATCGCGTTACTCATCACGTTGGTGGCGGAACGGCCCATGTCGAGGAACGGATCGACCCCCATCAGCAGAATCAGGCCCGCTTCCGGAATGTTGAACTGGTTGAGCGTGGCGGCAATAACCACCATCGATGCGCGCGGCA
The DNA here is from genome assembly GCF_024599655.1 of Enterobacter asburiae. Lineage (NCBI taxonomy): Bacteria > Pseudomonadati > Pseudomonadota > Gammaproteobacteria > Enterobacterales > Enterobacteriaceae > Enterobacter > Enterobacter asburiae. Next base: position 3,222,276 of record NZ_CP102247.1, on the reverse strand, counting down.
CGCCCGCCATTCCTTTAGAGGTCAGCATCAGGATCAGCAGCATGGTGATCTGCTCGCCAATGCTCAGTTCGATGTTGCACGCCTGGGCGATAAACACGGTCGCAAACGAGCAGTAGGCCATTGAGCCGACCAGGTTAAAGGAGTAGCCGATGGGCAGGACAAAGCTGGCAATCCTTGAGGAGACGCCAAATTTTTCCAGTTTGTTCAGCGTACCCGGGAAAGCCGCTTCTGAACTTGAGGTCGTAAAGGCCAGCAGCGCAGGTTCGAAAATCGCTTTTGTCAGACGACGGATGCACGGACCGACAATCAGCGTGGAGAGGCCAATCAGAATCGCCCACAGCAGGCCGAGCGTCATGTAGAACTCGCCCATGAAAATACCGGCGCTGACCATCACGCCCAGACCCCGTTCGGCAATCAGTCCGGAGATCGCGGCAAACACGGTCAGCGGTGCAAACAGCATGACGTAGCCCGTCAGCTTCAGCATCACGTGCACCAGAGAGTCGAGCACCTTAATGATGGGTTCGGCTTTCTCGCCAATGGCCGCCAGGCTGCAGCCGAGGAAAATCGAGAACACCACGATTTGCAAAATCTCGTTGCGGGCCATGGCATCAACGATGCTGGTCGGTACCGCGTGAGAGATAAACACTTTCAGCGTGAACGGCTCGGACTGAACGGCCGCAACGGCCCCGGCGTCATGGGGAACAAAGTTAATGCCTGCGCCAGGCTGGAAGATGTTGACGATAACCAGCCCCAGCGCGATGGACAGCAGCGAGGCGCAAATAAAGAGGAAAAAGGTTTTGGAGAATATTCGGCCAAGCGTTTTAGCATCACCCATTTTGGCTATGCCAACCACCAGGGTGGAAATAACCAGCGGGGCGATAATCATTTTCACCATGCGTAAGAATATGGTGGTAAATATAGAAATATCCTGCGCGTACGTTTTTGCTGTATCTGCTGATGCCATATTATTAATGACCACCCCGGCTATCATGCCGAGTATCAAACCTAATATGATCATTTTCGTTAAGCTTATTTTTTTCATGTTTACTCCATCGGATAAAGGTTGGTTAATGTGTAGGGGCGCGTGCGCCTGAGCCCTGACGAACCGCTCAGACGCACGTTTGTTGTGACCAACCGCATGAATTATCTGGAATACAGTGATACAGCAAATATCTATATCCCAATGGACGTTGTTGTATTTGTAGTGTTACAGATCGAACTCGATACTTAATAACGGTGCATGCTGCTGGGCACCATAGACATCATTGTCGCCGACGTTGCCGGAGATAATATCGCGAGGCATGACGATTTTGACCGCATTGGCCGGATCGAACCAGATAATGCGATGAATAAAGTCAGGCTTAACGTTATATAAACGGGCAATAAGCTGCGGCGTTAACTGCTCCGAGGCTTTTACCCGCTGATAGTCTTCACGCGTTTTAAATAAAATATCCAGAACCAGCTCATACGGCCCGGCGTTTTTAGAACGAATGACCTGCGCCAGTGAGCAAATACCGTGTTTCATAGCTGAACTCCTTCTGGCGTGACCTGCTCGAGGTGGAAATCAAAACGCAGCGCGTCGCTCGCTTCGATCAGGTGGTAAATTGAGAACTCATACACCGGGCCGCTCTGAATGTCGGAAGGGGAGAACGGGAACGCGAGGTTGCCCGCCGTTGCGATCCGGTTTTCATAGCCGTAGTGCAGCAGGGTAGAGCGCACAAGCGAACAGACGCTGTTGGCGATATCCTGGGTGGGGGCTACGACATCCAGCAAAATACCCAGCTCGTGCCCGGCAGACTGCATCGGCTCATGGTTGCCCATCACGCCATTCTTTCCGTACAGGTGGAACGTCATGCGGATGCTGTCGTCATTCAGCGAGAGGTTGCGCTTCACGCTGGCCTGCACTTCTTCGAGGATATTATCGATCCCGGCAATCATGATCGGGTCGCGCGTACCGGCAATGGTCAGGCAGCGGAAGCCGACCCGGCGGGCGCCTTCCAGCTTCAACGCATACGGCGTTTCTTCGTGGCGGGAACCGCTGACGTACACTTCGCCCTCGTTGACCGCTTTGAAGCTGCACCCTTTCAGGTTCAGCACGCCGCCCGGCCCCGGCAGGAAGTACGGGTCGGATTTCTCATAGAGGGTGTGCGCCGCGGCCGACGTTTCGGTGAATTTACGCTTCGGATTAAACGTTTTCAGCGTAAAGCCGTTATCGTCAATGATGCCCATCGCGCAGTCGGAGCCGGACCCCGGCGTAGCGGCAATCGCCGCGCACTCAAGGATCTTACCGCAGTGCAGCGCCAGACCTTCATCGAAGCCCTGCATGATGGGCAGCGCGGCAAAGCAGGCCGGATCGTACGCCCGGCCGCCCAGCACCACCTGCGCCCCGGCCGCCAGCGCCCGCTGGAAAGGTTCGATACCCATCTGCGCCACGATATAGGTGCTTTCTTCAATGGCCTCGTGGGTCAGCGCCGGGACGAAATCCAGGGCGGTGATTTTCCCGTCATCCAGCGCCTGATGCACGGTGGCTTTATCGACATCCGACGGGATCAGCGCCATAGAGAACGAGAGCTTCTCTTCCTGAGCAATCTCAAGGATTATCTGTCGGCACCACTCCAGATGCGGCGCGGCGCCGGACCCACCGGCGGTACCGATCACCACCGGAATGTTGTGCTTAACGCCAGCCACGATCATATAGCGCAGATCGCGTTTTACCCCCGCCCGGTCGGTGAAAGGCTTACCTGCCCCCAGGTAGTGGGGGCCAGGGTCGGAAGAGCCCGCGTCGACCGCAATCAGATCCGGCGACGCTTCCATGGCCTTACGAAAGCTCTCTTCCGGGAAGCCATAGCCCAGGATAGCCGTTGGCGATAAGATCTTAAATGTACGTGCCATCTGTTAATCCTTAGCCTGCAACAGTGCGATGGTGCGGTTCATTTCGTTAAACACGATGTTAAGACCTTCATCGAAGCCCATGCCCGGTTTGATCAGCATGCGCATCGGGCGAGCGGCGAGGGCCACGTGCACGCAGGTGCGGGCGCTGATTTCCGTCTCGTTACAGGTCCCGCCCTGATAGGCTTCCATGCCGTGTTTGTTGCAATACAGCACCGCATCAACGATGTTGTGAATACCGCCCAGATCCGGGGTTTTTATCTGCACCATGTGGCAGCTGCCCGCATCGGTGAAGTCCACAATGTCCTGATAGGTGTTACACCACTCATCGGCAACGATTTTCACGCCGGAGCCCAGACGCATCAGCTCGTGGGTGATGGCGGTCAGCAGGCGGATCTGATCCGGCTTGTTACCCGCATCCACCGGCCCCTCGATGTACAGCGGCAGGCCCTGGGCCTCTTTTTCAAGGCTGGCGATATAGGCGGCGCAGCGTACCGGGTCCATATCGAAAATCAGACCGATGGTGCCGTACACGTCGATGTGCAGCGTCGGGCGATAGCGCGGGCTGGTGCGCAGGCTTAAGATGCGGTCGGATAACCAGCGCACATACTCGCGCAGTTTTTCCCCCTTCAGGCCCAGCTTCTCCTCCATGTTGTTGATAAGCGCGTGCGGCAGCACGTCAACGCCTTTGAGGATCATCTTGTCGACGGCGATATAGCGGTCGTCGCCGCTCTGCCCAAATAACGGAATGGCCTCCGGGACGCACGGTAGCTGCCATTCATCGCACACCACTTCCGTTTTCAGACGGCCGGTCGCCAGTGCCGCCGCGTCGAGCAGCGCCTGCGACAGGCCATAGCGTACGGCGGTATGCAGCAGATGGCCGTCTATACGCAGTTCGTCAAAGAAGCGGGCGTTCGTCAGGAACCGGTCAACCTCACGGCCTTCCAGCAGCGGCTTGATGTGATCGTTGAGGAACGGAATGAAGTGTTCAGCCAGGAACAGCGGATCGCGACCGCCTGCGCCTGAATATTGCACGGCTGCACAATCGCCCACCGCCACCGCGCCGTTTTCCAGAATCAGCTGTACGGAGACGCATTCACCCGCCTGACGAACGGACGTAAACCCGGGCGTTACCGGATTGCCGGTATAGATAAACCCGTCATGACCGGCGCCGTTTTTGATGGCCTGCTGATCGTCGAAATAGAATGAGGAGTAGCCTGCGGTGAAAAGGGCCTGCTTAATTTTCATTATGGTCTTCCTATTAATTTACTGTGGGATACCGCGTTGATGTCATCAACAACCATCTGGAATGAGGGTTTACGGCCTTCAAAACGCGCGCGCTCGGCGACGTAATCGTGATGCAGGGCGAGGATATCTTTCGGCAGCGGAACCGAACCGGCTTCCAGCACGCGAATGGCGCCTGCGTTATCACGAACCGGCAGGATTTTGCCCGCGTTGCAGGAGGCGGGGGCGAACGGTACGTCCAGCACGCCCGCTTCAAACGCCAGCACCGTCCCGCGCGCGACGTCGCCGTTGCCCAGCTCGAAGACTTTCTTCAGCACGGCGCGGACTTCGCTCTTAATGAGCTCGACTTCCTGCTCGACGGCGGCGCACGGCGGGAATTTCTGATCGCTGACCATGTTGAGCATCTGACGCGAGGCCTTCAGCCCCTGGGCGTTTGCGGCGGCGGTCGGAATACCGAACGCTTCGTGCGGGCTCTTGGTGATCACTTTGGTCGCCCCTGACATACCGGCAACCGCTGCGCCCCAGGAGATAATGGCAAACGCTTTCGACTCGTCTTCCGGGAATCCGCCCATCCACTGGTGGAAGACGGTACTCAGCTCGTAATCGTCAAAGCCGTGGTTATGGAAATATTCGTGGGACAGCTCGCGCAGGGCCTGAATCGCGGCGATATCCTGCGTCAGGCTCCCGACCTGGCCGTAGCCAACGGTAATTGACTTCACGCCCTGTTCCAGCGCCAGCAGGCCTTCGATAATCGCCACCGAGTGGGACACAAACGGCGGGATCAGGGTGCCGGTCAGCGGGCCAAACGGTTCACGGTTAATGCGAATGCCGTTCTCTTCGTACAGGCCCATCAGGCGGTCGCAGTACTGCCAGTCGCGGATGGATTTTTCCAGAGTGACGCGCTTAGCGTACGGAATGTTGTAGGAGATACCGCCGCCCTCATAGCTGGTAAAGCCGCTGGCCATCGCGATCTCCGCCAGCAGGCGCGCATCCGGCGTGCCGTGACGTACCTGAATCGGTTTCTCCAGCGCTTCGGTCATGCGGCGGCAGGCGGCGACGCCGTGGTTGACGACCGGTAAGCCGTTAAGTTTGGAGGTGCCCGCTTCGATGGATTTTTGGATCCCTACCGCCGCCTCTTCATAGCGATTCAGACGGGTATAGGCATCGATGGTGCTGGGCAGCAAATCACAATCTTCCTGCAGCGTTTTGAGCAGGGCGATGTGTTCATCCATCAGCGCTACGCCTGCGCGCGGCTGGCTCAGGGTTTTACCTTCCTGGTCCGCCTTCAGCAGGGCGTGAGAAAAGCGTTTTTGTTCAGGAATGGTTTGCTGGTACTTCACGCCATCTTCGAAGTTCTCAACGTCCTTGCCGGTGTGCCAGGTCTGCAAGACCTGTTGCCGCTCAGTCATGAATTCGTCATGGGTTAGCTTTTTATTTCGAAGTTCCATTCGTTGCTGCCTTAGGTTTTATAGGGTTAAACAATGAATACTGGTGCGAGCCGCCGCCTGCGGATCCAGCCTGGCAACGTTCGCCAGCAGAGGAAGCAGACCTTTTGCATCGCGGTAATAGTCAAACTGCCCGGGTAAAAGCACGCGTCTGCTGCTGTCGTCCAGCTCGCGGTACTTCAGCCAGCGGTGAATATCGAACTGGCTGGCGCGGGAGAGCCATCCCCCGGAGCCCACCACCTTGCGCACGGTGGTCAGATCGCGCCCCATCTGCAAATCGACGTTGCCCACGCAGGTACAGACCTGTTTTTTGGTGCCGGCATGGCGCTCGCTGGCGTATCCCACGCACAGCCCGGCCAGCAGCGTGTCGAAATGCTTTTCTTCTTCGGTAACGGGGAGATAGTCCGGATGCGCGACCAGATGGCGCAGATAGCCATAAAACGCGTCCCTGCGCTGGGGCTGGTGGGCGAACACCGCGTTCACCAGTTCCCGCGTACTTTCGCCGACCACCACCGCCGAGACGCGCATGCCGAGGTCGCCCTCTACGGTGCGTTTCACAAACGGCTCAGGTACGCCGTGCAGAACGGTATCCGGGGAGAGCATATTGGCGCTGGCGGAGTAGACGTCGGTGGTGGCACCGCCCATGTCGATCAGCATGAATTCTTTCCACGCGCTGTCGACATCGCTGATCGCCTTCACCAGCTCGTAGACGGTCCACGGCGTGGGCATCGGCTCTTCGCCGGTTTCCCCGACGATAACGTCCAGTCCTTTCCCCTTCACGATGCGGGAGAGAAAGACATCGCAGATGGCCTTGCGGGCGGCGTAGGGATTCGGGTGATCGAGGTCGGGCAACACGTTGTCGACCACGATCAGATCCTTGTGGCCAAGAATGGCCTGCACGTCGTCCTGAATATCGCGATTTCCCGCATAGATAATGGCGCAGTCCAGCTTTGACGCTGCCAGCGCGCGGGCATTGGCCAGTCCGTGGCTCTCTTCGCCGCCGTCCGTACCGCCCGTGAACAGCAGAATGTCCGGCGGGGAGTCCTCCAGCGCCTGGATATCGTGACGGTTCAGTTTGTAGGAGTAGTACTGGGCGATTTTGGCGCCCGCAGAATGGGCGGTGACTTTGGCTGATTCCAGGGTTATCGACGGCACCAGACCCATTGCGGCAACGGCGAGCCCGCCTTTTGCCGACGACGAGTATTTCAGCGTAACGTCCCCGCTGTTCAGCAACGGTCGCGCATCGGCAACGTTTAGCACCTGGTTCAGGCTGGTGAAGAAGCCCTCCGCCAGATGGTGGGTCGTCGTCGGGGTCAGAACGTGGTTGACCAGCGTTAGCGCATCACCCTCCGGCGTGAAGAGCGCGGCTTTGGTCCACGTCGAGCCAATGTCGACTGAGACGATTTGCATCAGAAGCCCTCTTCAAGACAGAGCTCTTCAACGCGCTGACGCTGCTGTATATCGTTCGCCATCAGCTGACAGACGTCTTCCAGGTCGTGGCTCGGGGCGAACACGCGGTTGAAACCCATCTCTTTGAATTTGGCTTCGACATCGGCGAAATCGTGCTTGCCTACGACCAGATTACCGCCAACATAAAGCAGAATGTCGCCGATACCGCGTTCGATGCAGCGCTCGCGCAGCCCCAGGCAGTCGATGTCGCCATGGCCGTAGATGGATGAAACGACAATAGCATCAGCACCCGTTTCGATGGCCGCATCAATATATTCATCCTGGCTCACCATCACGCCAAGATTGATGACGTGAAAATCATGGGAAGTAAAAACGCGGTCCAGAACTTTATTGCCTACCGCATGGCAGTCAGCACCAATGACGCCAATAACAAGTGTTGATTTCTTCATGGGTAATCCTCTGTAGGGCTGATAGTGGAAATAAAAAGGGTATAAAAAACGGTTAATGTACATTGGGTCTGTTAATGGTATTGGAGTGTGTTTTGAAGACGAAAGGGAAGCAATTGATCTATTTTCAAAAAATCCTTCCAAAAATGATGATGGTAATGGGGTGACATTAAAAAATGTTTTATATCAATTGGTTGTGAGTTCTTCATTTTAGGTTTGATATTTATCTGTAAACGTCACTGACAAAACCATTGTAATATTTGTGATCGCGCGCCTGTTTTATTGTTGATAGTGGTTAATATGTTTTTTTAAGCATAATGACCAAAGCGATAATGTCGCAATGGCAGAGGAAGAACGGTATTCACTGTTTTATTGATATTGGTCATAAACGCCATTCGTAAAATTAAGAAAGAGTGATAAATACATCAAATTTTTGACGCGTGGAGGGGATGTATAATTCAGCGCTAATTTTAATTATCCGCTTTCTTGCGTCTTAAAATATTTAATCTGAGGATATAACGATGAGTAAAGGGAAGGTTTGGCTTGTAGGGGCAGGGCCTGGCGATGCGTCTTTAATTACGGTAAAAGGTCTGCACTGTATCCGCCATGCGGAGGTGATTGTTCACGATCGCCTGGTTAACCCTGAACTTCTGGCCCAGGCTCCGGCAGGCTGTCTGATGATTGATGTCGGTAAAACCCCAAGCCATCATCCGGTCCCTCAGGAACAAATCAATGCCCTGCTGGTCAAGCATGCCGGGGAAGGGCGGCAGGTGGTGCGTCTGAAAGGCGGAGACCCCTACGTTTTTGGCCGCGGGGGTGAAGAGGCAGAGCAGCTGGCGAAAGACGGCCTGACGTTCGAAATTGTGCCGGGGATCAGTTCCGCGATTGGCGGACTGGCCTATGCCGGTATCCCGGTCACTCACCGTCATTACGCCTCCAGCTTTCATATTGTGACCGGCCATATGTGCCAGGGAAACGACCCGCAAAACTGGCATGCTCTGGCACAAATCAACGGAACGCTGATTGTTCTGATGGGAATGACCCGGCTGGCGGAAATCTGCCAGCAGCTTATCGAGGGAGGCATGTCCGGCGGGACGCCGGTGGCGGTGGTGATGTATGCCAGCCAGTCTCGTCAGCAGATCGCCAAAGGCACGCTGACCGATATTCACCTCGAGGTTGAACGTCAAAAACTGCATGCTCCGGCGCTTATCGTCATCGGTGAGGTGGTCAACCTGCAGGAGATACTGGCGTTTACCGCCTCACATCTCGCGCTGAATCAGGTTGTGGTCTGATGTTATCCTGACATTTTGAAATGGACGAGTGAAACGAATGAGTGAGCATGGTGGTAACGTTCTGGAAACGGGGCTGCAGTTGGGGATCGATCCCGAGCTGCTGTTGGACTTTAGCGCGAACATCAATCCGCTAGGGCTGCCCGATCGCGTCAGGTCGCTCATTGTGTCCCATCTGGATATCATCATGCAGTACCCGGACGTTGAGTACCGCCATCTTCATCAGGCGCTGGCCAGCGCCAGCCGGTGTGACTATGACCAGACGATTGCCGGGAATGGCGAAACGGAGCTGATCTATGGCCTGGTGCGAACGCTTGCCCCTCGCCGGGCGATGCTGCTGGTGCCGGGTTTTGCCGAATATCGCCGGGCATTACAGCAGCAGGGCTGCGAGATAATCGACTATGCGCTGAGCGAGCAGAACGGGTTCCAGGTGGATGCTTCCATACTGGACGCCGTTCGCGCGCACAGGCCCGAATGCCTGTTCATCGCGACGCCAAACAACCCTACCGGACTCATGCCTGATGCCGATCTTCTCGACCGGCTGGCCTCGCTGTGCGAAGCGCTGCAGATTGCGCTGATTGTGGATGAAGCGTTCATCGATTTTCTGCCGCAGGGCTCCACGCTGGCGCCACGGCTGGCAAAGTCACGCTATCTTTACCTGCTGCGTTCCCTGACCAAGTTTTTTGCTATTCCCGGGCTGCGCCTTGGGTATCTGCTGAGCGGGAATAAGCAAACTATTCGCCAGCTGAAACGCACCCGCGAGCCCTGGTCCGTGAATGCCTTCTCGGCGCTGGTGGGGCAATATTTGCTGCTGGATGAGGACTATATTGCGCGCAGCCACGCCTTTATCGCCCGGGAGCGTGATGTCCTGTGGCAGGCGATGACGCGCTTTTCCTCGCTGGCGGTCTGGAAGCCGCAGGCCAACTTTATTTTCTTCCGCTGCCTGCGTCAGGGTTTCGACCTGAAGGCGGCGCTGCTCGGCCATCACATCCTCATCCGCCACTGCGAAAACTATCCCGGGCTCGATCGCGACTACTACCGGATTGCCGTGCGTACCGAAGCGGAGAACCGCCGGTTTATTGACGCGCTGACTCACGTTTTACAAGGCTAAGGCGATGGACTATTTCCCAATTTTTTGCAACCTGAAGGGGAAACGCTGCCTGATCGTCGGGGGCGGGCAGGTGGCGACGCATAAGGCAAAGGGGCTGCTGGCCGCCGGAGCGGTGCTGCGCCTGGTTGCGCCCACCCTGACGCCGGAACTCGCCAGCCTGCACGCGAGCGGTGACATCGAGTGGTTTCCGGAGACGTTTTCGCCGCGGTTTCTCCAGTCATGCTGGCTGGTCATTGCCGCGACCAGCGATCGGCAGGTGAACCGTCAGGTCGCAGGGGCCGCCAGCGCGGAGCGTATCTTTTGCAATGTCACTGACGACCCCTCTGCTGCCACCTTTATCTCACCGGCCGTTATCGACCGTTCGCCGGTCATTATTGCGCTGAGCTGCGGAGGCAACGCGCCGGTATACAGCACGATCCTCAAAGCGCATGTCGCAGACCATCTTCCTGCGGGCATGCGGGAAAGCGTGCGGCTGGCGGGGGCGCTTCGTGAAAGGATTAATGGCGCATGCGGTGACCGGGAGCGCAAGCGTGCATTTTGGGACGCGTTCTTCCGGCATGTGCCGCTGCAGCAGGCTCTAGCGCAGGAGCACGAGCAGGAGGTCAAGCAGCAGGTCGAGTGGCTCATTCAGCACAGGCTGCTGTCAGAGTAGCGTCACGCCGCCTTTTACCATCCGCAGCAGGTGTTGTTGAGGCCAGTGGCGGGTGAGCTGTTTTTTCGCCAGCAGCCATATCACATAGTCGACATCGTCTTTACTTCTGTCCAGCATCAGCCCCACCACGCTGCCGCTGTGCGCTACGTTCACCCCGTAAATACCGCACTCCTCTACCAGTGCGAGCAGTGCGTCAAAATCTGGTTTGGGCAACAGCCTCTGGCTGGCGATGGCGCTGAGGGTTGCCGCTTCGCCCAGTCGGTAAGGGTTTTGCGTGATACAGGACTCCTGGATTTTTTCCCACGCGCGTTTCAGCGCTGGCGCACCGGCCTGAAGCCCCGCCTGACGCGGAATGCGGTGGTAGTCTGCCGTGCGCAGCGTTTGCGGACTTTCGAGAACAAGCAGGTCGAGATCGGGCTGGGCGTCGCAGGCAATCTGCGTGGAGGCGTCGTTATGATCGAAAAGGGTCAACTGGCGAAACACGGTACTGTCGGTGGGTTCGAGCGAAACGCAGAGCGCTGCCAGCGTGCTTTCGTCGAGCTGACGCCCCAGATGACGTGCGGTAGCGACGGCGGTGGCGGCAATATCTGCGGTGCTGCTGGCCATCCCTTTGGCAACCGGGATGGTCGAGTGCACGTCAATGCGGATATCCTGGCCTAGCTGCGCCGGATAGTGCCAGTGCTGAAGTAACCGCTCGACCATCGCGCGCGACAGCGGGCGTTCATCCGCCACGGGTGAGCCGTGGCTCACCTCAACGGTGCTGTACCATTCGACAGGGCAGGAGACCAGCTTCTCACTGCCCAAAATCCAGCCCTGGATAAGCTCACCGCACGACGCGGGGCATTGCGCTACAGCCACCTTTCCACCTTTCTGGTCAGAAATTTCTGGAGCATAGTGTCATGAGGATATTCCGCTTACCTTGATATACCGCAAATTATAGCCTCCATATTATTCTGCGATCCTGCTGAACGCGTAATGCATCAATTAAATCACACGAACATACGTTGAATAGCAATATTATGTTGTTGCCGGGCTTTAATATCCTGATGAATTTTGATCATGATAAAATGAAAAAATATCAAGTGATGCAATAACTTGTCGTAGCGCAATAAATATTGAGATTTTAAGCGTAATTATCTTTGCTTTTTATTTTTTGTGATAAAACGTTGAGTTATCGAGAAGGGCGCCAATTATTCTGACGCCACGTTTTACTCAGCATGGTTTTCATTTGCGGTTAAGTATTTGCCTAAGGCGAATTGAAACGCCGTAAATAGCATTGCTGTGTTGAGAACGTACTCTTTCTCATAATGTAAGCCGACAGGTTTGCCACATTTGTGGCAGGGAAGGGGGTGACAATCCCCCGCAGCCCCCGCTGCTGTGATGCTGACGACCCCGTAATGACCACTGATCGCGAGATTGGGAAGGACGGGCGAGGAGGACGCTAAGCCAGAAGACCTGCCTGTCGGGAACGTTCAACAACTTCGGTGGGAAGTGGGTTGTACTGATGCATCATACAGTCGAAAGACTGGGACGACGTGTATCTATACCTCCCTACCACCCTGGACAGGATCGGGGTCATGGCGGCAATGCAGCACGCGTTTGTTCTGGCAGGTACCGGAAGCGGTTGTGGTAAAACCACGGTGACGCTGGGCCTGTTGAGTCTGCTAAAACAGCGTGGGCTACGCGTCCAGCCGTACAAAGTGGGCCCTGACTATCTTGACACCGGCTGGCATACCAACGTCAGCGGTACCGCCTCCCGCAACCTCGACAGCTTTATGCTTCCTGAACCGATACTCAACGCGCTGTTTTGCGAGCATATGCAGCAGGCGGATATCGCGGTTATTGAAGGCGTGATGGGGCTGTATGACGGCTACGGCACCGATCCGAACTATTGCAGCACCGCCGCGATGGCAAAACAGCTGGGCTGTCCGGTGATTCTGCTGGTGGACGGCAAGGCGGTTTCTACGTCGATTGCCGCGACCGTAATGGGCTTTCAGCGATTCGATCCCACCCTCAATATTGCCGGGGTGATTGTCAATCGCGTCAACAGCGAGTCGCATTATCAGCTGCTCAAAACGGCCATTGAGCACTACTGCGCGGTACCCGTCCTGGGCTATGTGCCGCACGTTGAGGGCGTCGGTTTGCCCGAGCGCCATCTGGGGTTGGTCACCGCGCGGGAGTCGGTCTCGGACCCGCAGACCTGGCAAAATTTTGCCGCCATTCTCGAACGTACGCTGGATATCGGGCAACTTCTCGCGCTCAGCCAGATGGCGTCGCTGCCGCAGGGCACCTGGCCCGCGCTTCCTGACGGGGACGCCGGACTCGGGTTAACGCTTGCGATGGCCGATGACGAGGCCTTCAACTTCTATTACCCGGATAACATCACGCTGCTCGAACGTACCGGGGTCCACATTATTCGCTTTAGCCCGCTGCGCGATAGCCGTTTACCTGACTGCCAGATGGTCTGGCTCGGGGGCGGTTACCCGGAGCTGCACGCAGCACGGATTGCGGAAAACACCGCGATGCTCGCCAGCCTGCGGGAGGCGCACCGGCGCGGCGTGGCGATCTACGCCGAGTGTGGTGGGCTGATGTACCTCGGCAGCACGCTGGAGGATAGCGAAGGGGTTACCCACCGGATGGCCAATATTATCCCCGGCCACAGCAGGATGGGTAAACGGTTGACCCGTTTTGGCTACTGTGAGGCGCAGGCGCGCCAGCCCACGCTGCTGGCCGATAGCGGGGAGGTGCTGCGTGGGCATGAATTTCACTATTCCGACTTCACCCCGCAAACCCCTGCGGTGCTGGCGTGCCGCAAAGTGCGCGATGGCGTGACGATGCAGGAATGGGCGGGTGGCTGGCAGGTTGGCAACACGTTCGCGAGTTACCTGCACCTCCACTTTGCCCAACGGCCCCTGATGCTCAGCCGCTGGCTTACCGCGGCGAGGGGAGCGTTATGACCCTGCTGGCATGGTGCGTCGCGTGGCTGCTCGATGTCATCATCGGCGACCCGCAACGCTGGCCGCATCCGGTGCGCTGGATAGGCAACCTGATCAATACGGTACAGCGGGGTATTCGCCGCTGCTGTCATAGCGACGCGGCGTTACGCGTTGGCGGCGGCGTCATGTGGCTGGCGGTAGTGGGGCTGACCTGGGGCATGGCCTGGGGCGTGCTGGCGCTCGGACGGTGGGTTCATCCCTGGCTGGGCTGGGCGATTGAGGTGTGGATGATGTTTACCGTGCTGGCCGGGCGCAGCCTGGCCAACGCCGCGCGGGACGTTGAACGCCCTCTGCGGGCGGGCGACCTTGATGAAAGCCGCGAAAAGCTCTCATGGATAGTGGGGCGCGATACCTCTCAGCTTCAGCCGGAACAGATCAACCGGGCGGTGGTGGAGACCGTCGCGGAGAACACGGTCGACGGCGTTATCGCTCCGCTGTTCTTCCTCCTGCTGGGCGGTGCGCCGCTGGCGATGGCCTATAAGGCGGTGAATACCCTCGACTCAATGGTGGGCTACAAGCACGAAAAATACCGCGCAATCGGCATGGTCAGCGCCCGTATGGATGACGTGGCGAACGCAATCCCCGCGCGCCTGAGCTGGCTCTTGCTGAGCGCTGCGGCGTGGCTATGCCGCGAGTATCCCTCCCGCGCGCTGCGCGTCGGCTGGCGCGACCGCTACAACCACAGTAGCCCCAACTGCGCGTGGGCTGAAGCGACGGTTGCCGGTGCGCTGGGCATCCGGCTTGGCGGACCCAACACCTATTTTGGCCAGCGCGTGGAAAAGCCGTGGATCGGCGACGCGCTGCGCCCGATTGCGGTAGACGACATTTCCCGAACCATTCGACTGATGTGGGTTTCCTCCACCCTGGCGCTGGCGCTGTTTATGGCAGCACGCTGGCTGATGGCTGGCGCGGCCTGAGGACAAAAGACAATGCAATACATCCAGCAACCCCAGGCGATTGAAGCCAAAAGTTTCGACATCATTGGCGAAATCATTCGTGAAACGCGGCCAGAGTACCGGTTCGCCAGCCCGCTGCATGAGGCGATCGTCAAGCGGGTGATCCATACCACCGCAGATTTCGACTGGCTGGATATTCTCTGGTTTTCAGATGACGCGCTGGAGCAGCTTTGCGCGGCGCTCCGTCGCCCGTCCGTTATCTATACCGATACCACGATGGCGCTCTCCGGGATCAACAAAACGCTGCTGGCCACGTTCGGGGGCGAATGCCGCTGCTATATCAGCGACCCGCGGGTGGTGGCGCAGGCAAAAGCACAGGGAATCACCCGCTCGATGGCGGCAGTGGATATCGCGGTGACGGAAGAGAGCGAGAAGATCTTCGTTTTTGGCAACGCGCCCACGGCGCTGTTTCGCCTGCTTGAGCATGACGTTGCCGTCAGCGGCGTGGTGGGCGTTCCGGTGGGGTTTGTGGGGGCGGCGGAATCGAAAGAGGCGCTGACGCACAGCCATCTGCCCGCGATTGCGGCACTCGGGCGCAAAGGTGGCAGCAATGTGGCGGCGGCGATTGTGAACGCCATGCTCTACTACCTGCAGGGGGCGCGATGAGCGAGTCCACCTTCGATGCCCCGGTATGGCATAACGGGAAGGCATTACGTAAAGGCTTCACCACCGGTTCCTGCGCGACCGCGGCGGCGAAAGTCGCCGCGCTGATGGTGCTGCGCCAGCATCTTATTCATCAGGTCTCCATTGTGACTCCGTCCGGCGTCACGCTGTGTCTGAACGTGGAATCGCCGCACATCGAAGGGCAGCAGGCGATGGCGGCCATCCGCAAAGACGGCGGTGATGACGTCGACGCCACCCACGGCATGCTGATTTTCGCCCGCGTGACGCTCAACGACAGCGGCGAGATTACGCTGGCGGGCGGCGAGGGCGTGGGGACCGTGACGCGCAAAGGCATTGGCCTGCCCATCGGAAGCGCGGCGATCAACCGCACGCCGCGTCACACCATTGAATCCGCCGTGCGCGAGGCGATTGGCCCGACGCGCGGGGCCGACGTTGAAATCTTCGCGCCTGAAGGTGAAGAGCGGGCGCTGAAAACCTACAACTCACGCCTCGGGATCCTGGGCGGTATTTCAATCATCGGCACCACCGGGATTGTCACGCCGATGTCAGAGGAGAGCTGGAAACGCTCGCTTTCTCTGGAGCTGGAGATTAAACGCGCGGCCGGGCTGGAGCGGGTCGTGCTGGTGCCGGGCAATCATGGCGAGCGCTTTGTGCGCGAGCAGATGGGCATCGATGAAGATGTCGTGGTCACCATGAGCAACTTTGTCGGCTACATGATCGAAGAGGCGGTGCGGCTGGGGTTTCGCCAGATAGTGCTGGTCGGCCATCCCGGCAAGCTCATCAAAATTGCCGCCGGGATTTTCCACACCCACAGCCATATCGCCGATGCGCGCATGGAAACGCTGGTGGCGCATCTGGCGCTGCTCGGCGCACCGTTGGAATTACTCACCGTCGTCAGCGAGTGCGATACCACCGAAGCGGCGATGGAGCACATCGAAATCTACGGTTTTCAGACGCTTTACAGCCACCTTGCCGAACGGATCTGCCTGCGCGTAATGCAGAGGCTGCGCTTTACCAAAAATCCGCCGACCTGCGACGCCATTCTGTTTTCCTTTGATAACCAGGTGCTGGGCAGCAACCGCCCGGTCGAGGCGATTGCCCGGGAGCTGCAATGTTAACGGTCGTGGGAATGGGGCCTGCGGGATTGCGCCTGATGACGCCCGCGGCGCGTGAAGCTATCGATTGCGCCGATGCGTTGGTCGGCGGAAAACGCCATCTGCTGCAGTTCCCGGGGTTTTGCGGCGAGACGTTTGTCCTGGGCGCCAACGTTCCGGATCTGCTGGCCTGGGTTGAGGCGCGTCAGGAGAAAAAGGTGGTGATTGTGGCCTCCGGCGATCCGCTCTTTTACGGCATCGGATCGCGGATGGTGGCGCATTTCGGTATTGCGCGCGTGCGCATTATTCCCGGCATCAGCGCGGTGCAGTACCTGTGCGCGCAGGCGGGTATTGATATGAATGAGATGTGGCTCACCAGCAGCCATGGCCGCAGCGTGAATGTGGACGAGCTGGCACGGCATCGCAAAGTGGCAATGGTCACCGACAGCCGGTGCGGGCCGAAAGAGATTGCCGCACAGCTGGCGGCACGCGGTAAGGGCCATCGCTGGATGGTGATTGGCGAAAACCTGGCGATGGAAAACGAACGGATCCACTGGCTGCCCGTCAGTGAGGTCAGTGCCGACTATGAGATGAATGCGGTGGTGATCCTCGATGAAAGATGAACTGTTTCTGCGCGGCGAAACGGTGCCGATGACCAAAGAGGCGGTACGCGCGCTGGCCCTCACGAAGCTCGAGCTGCACCGCGCCAGCCACCTGATTGACGTCGGCGCGGGGACCGGGAGCGTGTCGATAGAGGCGGCGCTGCTGTTTCCCTCGCTGCGGGTGACGGCCATTGAGCGTAACCCTGCGGCTCTGCAGCTGCTTGCGGAAAATCGCCAGCATTTTGCCTGTCGCAATATCGCTATTTTGCCCGGCGTCGCGCCGTTGCCGGTGGCGGATAAGGCCGATGCGGTATTCATGGGCGGCAGCGGCGGCCATCTGACCTCGCTTATTGACTGGTCCCTGCGCCAGCTACATCCGGGCGGACGTCTGGTGATGACGTTTATCCTGCAGGAAAACCTCCATACCGCGCTGGCCCATCTGCAGCAGATCGGCCTCCAGGACATTGATTGCCTGCAAATGCAGGTCTCCGCGCTGACCCCGCTCGGCAGCGGCCACTATTTCAAACCGAATAATCCCGTTTTTGTTATCGCCTGTCAGAAGGAAGAACACCATGTCTGAGACGTTTGATTCCCGTTGCGTGTGGTTTGTAGGAGCAGGTCCCGGCGACCGTGAGCTCATCACGCTCAAGGGCTACCGGCTGCTGCAGCAGGCGCAGGTGGTTATCTATGCCGGTTCGCTTATCAACACCGAACTGCTGGCATATTGCCCGCAGGGGGCCGAATGCCACGACAGCGCGGAACTCCATTTAGAACAGATAATCGACCTGATGGCGGCGGGCGTGAAGGCCGGAAAAACGGTGGTACGTTTGCAGACCGGGGATGTCTCGCTCTACGGCTCCGTCCGCGAGCAGGGCGAAGAGCTGACCAAACGCGGCATCGCCTGGCAGGTGGTGCCCGGCGTCAGCGCCTTCCTCGGCGCCGCGGCGGAGCTTGGAGTGGAATACACCGTGCCTGAAGTCTCACAGAGCCTGATTATTACCCGCCTCGAAGGCCGCACGCCGGTGCCGGAACGTGAACAGCTTGAGTCATTTGCCAGCCATCAGACCTCAATGGCGATTTATCTCTCGGTCCAGCGTATTCACCGGGTGGCGGAACGCCTGATTGAGGGCGGTTATCCGGCCACCACGCCCGTTGCCGTCATTTATAAAGCGACCTGGCCGGAAAGCCACACCGTACGCGGCACGCTGGCGGATATCGCCGACAAAGTACGCGAGGCGGGGATCCGCAAAACGGCGCTCATTCTGGTCGGGAAGTTCCTCGGCGAGGAGTATCACTACTCAAAACTCTATGCCGCGGATTTTAGCCATGAATACCGTAAAGCCTGAGTCCATCGCGCTGTTTTGCCTGACGCCGGGCGGCGTGCGGCTGGCGAAGCGCCTGGCGGCGATGCTGCCGGTCACCTGCTTTACCAGCGAGCGCCTGCAGGAAGAGGGCTTTGTCTCCTTCGACGGCGGCTTGTCCCCGGCAGTTCGCGAGGCGTTCACCCACTATCCGGCGCTGGTTTTTATCGGCGCAACCGGCATTGCGGTGCGCGTCCTGGCACCGCTCATCCACGACAAGCTGAGCGACCCGGCGGTGGTGGTGATCGACGAGCGCGGGCAGCACGTGATTAGCCTGCTTTCCGGCCATGCTGGCGGGGCGAATGCGCTGACCCGCTGTCTGGCGGGAATGCTGGGGGCGGACCCGGTGATTACCACCGCCACGGACGTCAACGAGATGGCCGCGCTGGATACCCTTGCCTTCCAGCTGAATGCCCGAATGAGCGATTTCCGAACGTCGGTAAAAATCGTCAACCAGATGCTGGTGAGCCATCAGCGGGTAGGGCTGTGGTGGGATGCGGAACTCGACGACGACGTCAGTCGGTGCGATCGGCGCGGGTTTATCACCGTGAGCGACCTGCAGCATCGCCCGGAACTGGATGCGCTGGTCTGTATCACGCTGCGCAACGCGCTGCCGGAACTGCCGTTGCCGCACTGGAAGCTGGTCCCTCAGCGGGTCGTGGCGGGCATCGGCTGTCGACGCGACACGCCGTTTCCGCTGCTGGCGACCCTGCTGGCGCGTCAGCTTGAGGCGCAGCAGTTCGATCCGCTGGCGCTGAAAGCGATTGGCAGCGTCTCCCTTAAAAAAGACGAGGCGGGCCTGCTTCAGCTTGCCGCCTGCTGGGGCGTGCCGTTTGAAACCTTTACCGCTGACGCGCTGCGTGAGCACGAACATCGCTTTCCGGCTTCACCGTTTGTACGCCAGACGGTTGGGGTAGGGAGCGTCTCGGGACCGGCAGCGTGGCTGCTGAGCCATGGGCAGCTACGAGGAGAAACCCTGCGAGAACAGGGCGTCACTATCACTTTGGGAGTTTCACACTGATGTTAACCGTAATTGGAATCGGCCCTGGCTCGCAGGCCATGATGACCATGGAAGCCGTAGACGCGCTGCAGGCGGCAGAAATCATCGTTGGCTACAAAACCTACACCCATCTGGTGAAGGCCTTCACCGGCGACAAACAGGTGATCAAAACCGGTATGTGCAAAGAGATTGAACGCTGTCAGGCGGCGATCGAGCTGGCGCAGGCCGGGCATAACGTCGCGCTTATCAGCAGCGGCGACGCCGGTATTTATGGGATGGCGGGGCTGGTGCTGGAGCTGGTCAGCAGGCAGAAGCTGGACGTTGAGGTTCGCCTGATCCCTGGGATGACGGCCAGTATCGCCGCCGCGTCTCTGCTTGGCGCGCCGCTGATGCACGATTTTTGCCACATTAGCCTGAGCGATCTGCTGACGCCGTGGCCGGTCATCGAAAAACGCATTGTCGCCGCGGGAGAAGCGGACTTCGTCATCTGCTTCTATAACCCGCGCAGCCGGGGTCGCGAGGGCCATCTGGCGCGGGCGTTTGAGCTGCTGTCCGCCAGCAAAAGCCCGCAAACGCCGGTAGGGGTCGTGAAGTCTGCCGGGCGTAAAAAGCAGGAGAAGTGGCTGACCACCCTGGGCGACATGGACTTTGAGCCGGTCGATATGACAAGCCTGGTGATCGTCGGAAATAAGGCCACTTACGTTCAGGAGGGGCTGATGATCACCCCCCGGGGCTATGTGCTGTGAACTATGGCGACGTGCTGGTCATGGGCGGCACCAGCGACGCCCGCGCGATCTGCCAGCAGCTGGATGCGGCGGGCGTGCCCTACACCCTGTCGGTGGCGACGCCCACCGGGCAGCGGCTGGCGGGCGACATTAACGGCCGGGTGCGCTGTGGGCGCCTGGAGCCGCAGCAGATGGTTGACTGGCTTGCGCAAAACAGGACCCGCTGGGTGATTGACGCATCGCATCCCTACGCCGAGGTGGTCAGCCGCAACATCCTGACGGCCTGTGAAGCGGTGGGCGTGTTGCTTAGCCGCTATCAGCGCCCCGAACAGCTCAGCGAGCTGACGCATCCGCTGCTCTACAGCGTGCCGGGAATTGACGAGGCTTGCGACATCGCGCGGCGGCTGGGCGAACGCGTGCTGTTGACCACCGGCAGTAAAGATCTGGCGCGCTGGCGCGCCGGGCTGCCGGAGAAAACGCTGCTGGCCCGGGTGCTGCCGGTGCCCGAGGTCCTTGAGCAATGCGCCGGGCTTGGCTTTGGCGTTACCGAGATCTTCGCTCTGTGCGGGCCCTTCAGCGCTGAGTTTAACGCGGCGTTTTATCGCCAGTGCCGGGCTGACGTGATGATCACCAAAGCGTCCGGTGCGGAAGGCGGCTATCGGGAAAAGGTTCAACCCTGTCTGGATGCGGGCATCCCCTGCATCGTGATTACACGCCCGGCGCCGCTGGTGACGGGAGAAGAGTTACTGGAAAGTCAGGCCGCATTCGCCGGGCGTTTAGCCCGCTGGCTGGCCGCTGCTTAAGGAGTTTGAGATGAAAAAGGCGCTTCTGGTGGTCAGCTTTGGTACCAGCTACCACGATACCTGCGAGAAAAACATTGTAGCCTGCGAGCGTGCGCTTGCGGAAAGCTGCCCTGACCGCGAGCCGTTTCGGGCATTCACCTCCGGGATGATTATTCGCAAGCTCAAACAGCGTGACGGCATAGAGATCGATACGCCGCTGCAGGCGCTGAAAAAGCTTGCGGCTCAGGGATATCAGGACGTGGCGATCCAGTCCCTGCACATCATCAACGGCGATGAGTACGAGAAAATCGTCCGGGAAGTGCAGAGCCTGCGCCCGCTGTTTACCCGCCTGACGCTGGGAGTACCGCTGCTGAGCAGCCACGACGATTACGCGCAGCTGATGCGCGCGTTGCAACAGCAGATGCCGACGCTTGGGGCCACGGAAAAAGTGGTGTTTATGGGCCACGGCGCCAGCCATCACGCCTTTGCGGCCTATGCCTGCCTCGACCACATGATGATGGTCCAGGGCTTCCCGGCCCGCGTCGGCGCGGTAGAGAGCTATCCGGAAGTCGACATCCTGATTGAGAGCCTCGGTAGAGAAGGCGTCACCGCCGTGCATCTGATGCCGCTAATGCTGGTGGCGGGCGATCACGCCATTAACGATATGGCCTCTGACGACGAGGACTCCTGGAAGACGTTGTTTAACGCCGCCGGGATCCCGGCAACGCCGTGGCTGAGCGGGCTGGGAGAAAACCCGGCGGTGCGCACGATGTTCGTTGCCCATCTCCAGCAGGCGCTGAGCGTGGCGATGGAGGAGGCAGCATGAGCGGCAAACTGTACGCCCTGAGTACCGGGCCGGGCGCACCGGACCTCATCACCGTGCGCGCCTCACGGATCCTCGGTTCGCTGGATATTCTCTACGCCCCGGCGGGCCGCAAGGGCGGCGATAGCCTGGCGCTTTCTATCGTCCGGACGTTTATCGGTGAACAAACCGAAATCCGCTGCTGCCACTTTCCCATGAGCGCCGACAGCGCCGAAAAGGAGGCGGTGTGGGATGCGGTGGCCGACGCGTTAGTGACGGAGGTGAACGCCGGAAAACAGGTTGGTTTTATCACCCTGGGCGACGCCATGCTGTTCAGCACCTGGGTGTTCTTACTTCAGCGCATCGGCAGTCCGGACTGGCTGGAAATTGTGCCTGGCGTGACGTCGTTTGCCGCGATTGCCGCGCGGTCCAAAACGCCGCTGGCGATGGAACAGCAGTCGCTGGCGGTGATCGCCTGTACCGCGCCGGAAGCGGAAATTGCGCAGGCGCTGCAGCAGCACGACAGCCTGGTGCTGATGAAGGTCTATGGCCGGTTTGCGCGCATTAAAGCGCTGCTGAGGCAGGCCGGGCTGCTTAACTGCGCGCTGATGATGTCAGAGGCCACGCTCCCCGGCGAGCAGTGCTGGCGGCATCTGGATGAGGTTGCTGACGACCAGCCGTTACCCTATTTCTCGACCATTCTGGTCAACAAACAGTGGGAGTATGCCCGATGAAACTTGAACAACAGCTTAAACAGCTGTCACTCAGCGGTCTGGCGGCGGCGCTATTGCTGATGGTGGTGCCGGAGCAGGCGTTCGCGATGCACATCATGGAAGGATTTTTACCGCCGATGTGGGCGCTGGCGTGGTGGCTGATCTTCTTACCGTGCCTGTGGTACGGGCTGGTACGCCTGCGCCGTATCGTGCAGGAGGATAGCCACCAGAAAGTTCTGCTGGCGCTGTGCGGGGCGTTTATTTTCGTGCTGTCGGCGCTGAAGATCCCCTCGGTGACCGGCAGTTGCTCGCACCCGACCGGCGTGGGGCTCGCCGTGATTCTGTTCGGGCCGGGCGTCGTCGCCATTCTCGGCGCCATCGTGCTGCTTTTTCAGGCGCTGCTGCTGGCGCACGGCGGGTTAACCACGCTTGGCGCGAACGGCATGTCGATGGCGGTGATTGGGCCGGTTGTCGGGTACATGGTGTGGAAAATGGCCTGCCGCGCCGGGCTCCGTCGTGACGTCGGGGTATTTTTGTGCGCGATGCTGGCGGATCTGGTGACCTATTTTGTCACCTCGGTCCAGCTTGGCGCGGCGTTCCCGGACCCGGCGACGGGTGCCGCGGGCTCGATGGTGAAATTCATGGGCATTTTCTGCCTGACGCAGATCCCCATCGCCATCGCGGAGGGGCTGTTAACCGTCATGATTTATGACCAGTTGACCAAACGTCAGCTGATTACCGCACAAGGACACTGAGATGAAAAAGACGCTGATGCTGTTGGCGATGGTGCTTGCCCTGATCGTACTGCCATTTTTTATCGATCACGGTGGGGAATTTGGCGGCTCGGATGGCGAAGCCGAAAACCAGATTCAGGTTGTGGCGCCTGATTACACGCCGTGGTTCACGCCGCTCTATGAGCCCGCCAGCGGCGAAATTGAAAGCCTGCTGTTTACGCTTCAGGGGTCCATTGGCGCAGCGGTGATTTTCTATATTTTGGGCTACACCAAAGGCAGACAGCGCCGTGATGACCGGGCTTGACAGGCTTAGCTACCAGAGCCGCTGGGCTCACGTAGCGCCGGAACGCAAGTTTCTGCTCTGGCTGGCGCTGATGATGCTGGCGTTTGCGCTGCCGCCGCTGGGGCAGGGGATCGTCCTGGCGTTGACGGCGGGACTGACCTGCTGGCTGCTGCGGATGACCTTCTGGCGCTGGTGCCGCTGGATGGCGCTGCCGTTTGGCTTTCTGCTGGTCGGCGTGCTGACGATCCTCTTTAGCGTCACCCGCGACCCGCACACGCTGGCGGCAGGCGTCCCGGTGGGGCACTACTGGCTGGGGATAACCGCGTCCGGGCTGACCGTTGCCAATGAAACCTTCTGGCGCAGCCTTGCCGCGCTGGCGGCGACCTTCTGGCTGGTGCTGAACCTGCCGTTTCCGCAGCTGATAGTGCTGCTTAAGCGGGCGCGCGTGCCGCGCCTGCTCACCGAGCAGATCCTGCTGACCTGGCGCTTTATTTTTATTCTGTTAGACGAAGCGCTGGCGATTCACCGCGCGCAGACGCTGCGTTTTGGCTATCGTAGCCTGCCAAAAGGCTATCGCTCGCTGGCGATGCTGGTCGGTTTGCTGTTCACCCGGGTGCTGATTCGCTATCAGCAGATGGCGACCACGCTGGATATTAAACTCTACCAGGGTGATTTTCCCCTGTAAGGAATCGCACCATGCTGACCACCGCCGATCTCTGGTTTCGCTATCAGGAGGCGCAGGTACTCAAAGGGCTGACGCTGGATTTTTCGACCCATCCGGTCACCGGGCTGGTCGGGGCTAACGGCTGCGGAAAGTCGACGTTATTTATGAACCTGAGCGGCCTGCTGAGGCCGCAGCAGGGTGCGGTGCTGTGGCAGGGGAAGCCGCTGGACTACAGCAAGCGCGGACTGCTGGCGCTTCGTCAGCAGGTCGCGACGGTGTTTCAGGATCCCGATCAGCAGATCTTTTATACCGATATTGATAGCGACATCGCCTTCAGCCTGCGCAACCTGGGCGTGGCGGAACCGGAGATTGCGCGGCGCGTGGACGATGCGCTGACGCTGGTCGACGCGCAGCGTTTTCGCCAGCAGCCGATCCAGTGCCTGAGCCACGGGCAAAAGAAGCGGGTCGCCATTGCCGGGGCATTGGTGCTGGGGGCGCGCTATCTTCTGTTGGACGAGCCCACGGCCGGGCTTGATCCTTCAGGACGCACGCAGATGATCGAGATTATCAGGCGCATTGTGGCGCAGGGGAACCACGTGGTGATCTCCAGTCATGATATTGATCTGATTTACGAAGTCAGCGATGCCGTCTACGTGCTGCGCCAGGGAGAAGTGCTGGCGCACGGCGCGCCGGGTGAGGTCTTTGCCCGCGGCGAACTGATTGAACGGGCCGGATTAACGCAGCCCTGGCTCGTCAAGCTGCACGCGGAGCTTGGCCTGCCGTTATGTAAAACCGAAGATGAATTTTTCAGCCGTATGCGACAAAAAAACGTAATGAAGGAGGCCTCATGACGCAGGCAATTATGTTGCAGGGTACCGCTTCTGACGTGGGCAAGAGCGTCCTGGTGGCGGGGCTGTGCCGGATTTTCTATCAGGATGGCCTGCGTACCGCACCGTTTAAGTCGCAGAATATGGCGCTCAACTCCGGTATCACGCCGGAGGGAAAAGAGATGGGCCGCGCGCAGATATTTCAGGCTGAGGCAGCGGGGATTACGCCGGACGTACGGATGAATCCGGTGCTGTTAAAACCGACCAGCGACCGTAAAGCGCAGGTGGTGCTGATGGGACAGGTGGCAACCGATATGGACGCGGTCAGCTACCACGAGTACAAACCGCGCCTGCGGGAGCAGATCCGCGACGTCTATAACAGCCTGGCCGGAGAGTATGACGTGCTGGTGCTGGAAGGGGCGGGCAGCCCGGCGGAGATTAACCTGCGCGATCGCGATATCGTCAACATGGGAATGGCCGAAATGGCGCAGTGCCCGGTGATCCTCGTGGCGGACATTGACAGAGGCGGCGTCTTTGCCGCCATCTACGGCACGCTGGCGCTTTTGCACGATCGCGAGCGGGCGCGGGTGAAAGGGGTCATCATCAATAAATTTCGTGGCGATGTTGCGCTGCTTTACTCGGGTATTGAGCAGATAGAAAACCTGACCGGCGTGCCGGTGCTGGGCGTTATGCCGTGGCTGGAGGTGGATCTGGAAGACGAAGACGGCGTGGCGCTGCAAAAGGGAAAATACCTGCGAACCGCCCAGCGCGATATCGACATTGCCGTGGTGCAGATACCGCATATCTCCAACTTCACCGATTTTAACGCGCTGGCGGCGCAGCCCGATGTTCGCGTGCGCTATGTCCGTTACCCTCAGGAGCTGGCGGGGGCTGACCTCGTGATTCTACCCGGCAGTAAAAATACGCTGGGCGATCTGGTCTGGCTGCGGGAAAGCGGCATGGCGCACGCGGTGCTCCAGTCCCACCAGCAGAACGTGCCCGTCATGGGCATTTGCGGCGGCTACCAGATGCTTGGCGACACCATCATTGATGAGGTGGAGTCGGGGCTGGGAACCCAGCCGGGGCTGGGGCTGCTCCATACCGTGACCCGCTTCGCGCAGCGAAAAACCACGACGCAGGTCTCGGCGCAGATGGCGTCGGCGCTCCCGGCGTGGCTTAAGTCGGCGGCGGGCATTAAGGTGCAGGGCTACGAGATCCATATGGGAGAGACCCAACTGACATCCGACGATAGCCCGGCGCTGTTTCTGGAAAAAGAGGGCGAGCGCATAGCGGACGGCGCCATCAGCGCTGACGGGCAGGTGATAGGGACCTATCTCCACGGGTTATTCGATAACGATGCCTTCACGCGCGCGATGGTGGACGGCCTACGCCAGCGCAAAGGGCTGGCGCCCTTAGACGTTGCGGTCGATTATGCGGGCTACAAAGCGCAACAGTTTGATATCCTGGCGAGCGCGATGAGAGAACATATTGATATTAAAAAGATCTATCAAATAATGCGGGAGCATCAGGAGGAAGGCGCATGATTTTGGTCACCGGAGGCGCGCGCAGCGGGAAAAGTGCGCACGTCGAACAGCTGGCGGCGGCGCAGTGCGAGCGCGTGCTGTATATCGCGACGTCGGTGATTACCGATGAAGAGATGGCGCTGCGCGTTGACAGGCACCGCGCCCAGCGCCCTGCGCACTGGCGAACCTGGGAAGGGTATCGCGATCTGGGCGACGTGATTCGCCATCAGGTGCAGCCGGGCGAAGGCGTGGTTCTGGAATGCGTCACTACCCTGTTGTCGAACCTGCTCTATGACGCCAGCGGCGGCGCTTCGCCGGAAACCCTCGATTTTTCCGCGCTTGAGGCGGTGCTGCAACAGCAGGTGGACGACCTGATTGCGGCCTGCCAGCAGTCGGCGGCGCCGGTTTATATTGTGACCAACGAGCTGGGCATGAGCATCACGCCGGAGAATCGGCTGGCGCGTCATTTTGTAGATATTGCCGGTCGCGCGAACCAAAGGCTGGCGCGGGCGGCGCAGGAAGTGTGGCTGGTTGTCTCGGGAATTGGAGTGAAGATTAAATGCCGTTAAAAATGCTGTGGGCGACGCTGGGATTTATTACCCGCATTCCGGTGCCGCAAAAATGGAGCGACGGCGTTGAATTTTCGCAGTATGGCCGTGGCGTTCCCTGGTTTCCCGTGGTGGGCCTGATCGTTGGCGTCCTGGCCGCCTTAGGCTATCTGGCGGTGAGCCAGACCGGCGGGGGCATCTATATCGGCGCGGTCGCCTGGGTACTGGCGCTGGTGCTGCTGACCGGCGGGTTTCATCTGGACGGCCTGGCGGACACCTGCGATGGCGTTTTTTCTGCCCGCACCCGCGAACGGATGCTTGAGATTATGCGCGATAGCCGGTTGGGGACCTACGGCGGTCTGGCTATCGTATTCTGCATTCTTATCAAGGTCGCAGCGGTGATTTCCCTGGCTCACCTTCCGGTTAATACCCTGTTTGCGCTGCTGGTGTGCGCGCCGATCGTCGGGCGAACGGGAATGGTGTTGGTCATGTACCGGCAGCACTATGCGCGCGAAGGTGCAGGAATGGCAAACGCCTATCTCGGCCATATCAGCGGCAAAGAGACGGTCATCACCCTCTGCATCGGCGTGGCGCTCGTGGGGCTGCTGGCGGGGATGCAGGGGCTGGTCGCCAGCGTCATCACCTGGATTGTCGTCAACGCCGTAAAGACCTTTTTAAGCCGCCGACTGAACGGGCTGACGGGGGATACCCTGGGCGCGATGGAAGAGATCGGCGAAATGGTCTTCCTGCTGTCGCTTCTGTGGGTCTGATGTATGCGCATATTTCTGGTCCGGCACGGACAAACAGCCGCTAACGTCAGCGGCGTATTTTACGGGAGCACCGATCTGTCGCTCTCGCCGCAGGGTATTACGCAAAGCCAGCGTGTTGCCGGGTACCTGTCCGGCGTCGCGTTCGGGCACACGCGCGTCAGCGCGCTCCAGCGTTCGCAGCAAACGGCGCGGCTTATCGTGCCGACAGCCGATGATGTCCATGTTGATGCGCGACTTAACGAGCTGGATTTTGGCGAATGGGAGATGCGGCACTTCAGCAATATCGAAAAAGAAAGTCCCGCGTCGTGGCAGCGCTGGATGAATGACTGGCAAAACGCCACGCCCGACGGCGGCGAGGCCTTCCCGCATTTCGCCGCGCGCGTCAGGGCGGCGGCGGACGAGATGAGTCAGCTTCAGCAGGGCGAAGACACGCTCATTGTGGCGCATCAGGGCGTGCTGAGCCTGCTGCTGGCAACCTGGTTAGGGATGCCCGTGGCGGCGATGTGGCATTTCCCGTTCAGTCACGATGCCTACACGGTCGTTGAAAATCGGGCCGGGTATTGGGTGTTACGGGTATTTAATGGCAAAAGCGTTTGGCAAACAGAAGAGTGAGGGTGATGAGGATGGGGATGGGGACAGTGAAGGCGCTGGCGGCGGCCA
The DNA here is from genome assembly GCF_024599655.1 of Enterobacter asburiae. Classification (NCBI taxonomy): domain Bacteria; kingdom Pseudomonadati; phylum Pseudomonadota; class Gammaproteobacteria; order Enterobacterales; family Enterobacteriaceae; genus Enterobacter; species Enterobacter asburiae. The sequence continues at coordinate 3,194,125 of NZ_CP102247.1, read as the reverse complement.
TCAGACCGCTTGATAAACAGAAGATTCAGGCGGCCTCGCGGCATGTCGATGGTTTAATAAAGCCGACAAACAGCCTCGGTCGGCTGGAGAGTCTGGCGATTCAGCTTTCGGGAATGCGGGGCATCGACAGGCTCGATAATCTGCAAAAAGAGATTATCGTCATGTGCGCCGACCACGGCGTGTTTGATGAAGGCGTGGCCGTGACGCCGAAAGTGGTGACCTGGCTTCAGGCCGTCAATATGCAAAAAGGGCTGACCGGGGTGTGCGTGCTGGCCCGCAATAGCCAGACGTCGGTACTGCCCGTTGACATCGGTATTGACGGCGAGCCTATCGACAATATGCTCAGCCTTAAACTCTCGCGCGGCAGCGGTAATATTGCTCAGGGTCCGGCGATGAGCCGTCAGGATGCCGAGCACCTGCTGCTGGCGAGTGCCAGCCTCGTAAAAAAACGCGCTCAGGAGGGGATCTCCGTCTTTGGCGTTGGCGAGCTGGGTATTGCCAATACGACGCCGGCCTCGGCAATCATCAGCGTGCTGACCGACAGCGATCCGCATGATGTGGTGGGGATTGGGGCCAATTTGCCGCAGGACCGGGTGCAGCATAAGGAAACCATTGTCCGGCAGGCGATACGCATTAACCAGCCGGATGCGCGCGATGCGGTTGATGTTCTGGCCAAGGTCGGCGGCTATGACCTGGTGGGCATGACCGGGGTGATATTGGGCGCTGGCGCATGCGGGCTGCCCGTTGTGTTAGACGGTTTTCTCTCGTATGCCGCCGCCATCGCCGCCTGTCAGATTGCGCCAGAGGTTAAGAACTACTGTATTCCCTCTCATTTTTCCGCCGAAAAGGGGGCCCGGCGCGCGCTGGAGCACCTTGGGCTGGCGCCGTTTATCCATCTTGATATGCGTCTTGGCGAAGGGAGCGGTGCCGCGCTGGCAATGTCTATCGTCAGTGCGGCCTGCGCAATGTACTGCGAGATGGGGCAGCTGGCGCAAAGCGGCATTGAGTTGCCGGTTCCGGCATGACGGAAAGCGTTCAGCTTTGGGCCAGTCATCAAAACCCCGTTAACCTGGCATTCTGGTGTTGAGGATACGACGTCGATACTGCAGCGGCGTCTGACGCATCATCTTTTTAAAGCAGGTGATGAAATAGGTCACCTCGCTAAACCCGACGGCCAGGGCAATCGCGTCAATTGTCTCGTCGCTGTACCGTAACCGATCGCAGCTGCTTTTTATCCGCCGGGTCAGCAAATATTCGTGGATGCTGCCCCCGGTCTGCTGGCGGAAAATGCGTGAGGTATAGCTGCGCGAAAGCCCCAGGTCGTGCGCTAGCTGGTCGAGCGAAAACTTGCTGGCATAGTGGGCTTCGATCCAGCTCATAATCCGCGAGGCGACGGTCTGCTGTCGCGGCGGGTAGGGCTGCGGCTGCTCGGGCAGAAATGTCATGAGCTGCATCACCAGAAATGCCACCTCGCAGGCCTCGGTCTGCTCGCTGCCCTCAAGACGCTGAAACTGCTCAAGGATCCTCTCGATAAACGCCGCGTGCTCGCTGAGATCGTAGATTTGCGCGGGCAGATTGCTGGCGGCCAGCGCGGCGAACCGGGCCTGATGGCGCGGGAAGGCGCTGAGCGCGCTTTCGACAACCGCTTGCTCAATGTGCATCGTGGTGCGGTGATAGGGGTTCTTATCGCTATGATCGACCTGCACTTTGTGCAAGCGGAAGGGCGGGAAGATAAATAATCGCCCCGGACGGGCGGTGTAGTGCTGATTATCCACCACCACGATGCCGTAGCCGCTGGAAATATAGAGCAATTCAACGCACTGATGCCAGTGGTAGTAAATCGCGCTGGTGGCGTACAGGCGGTTAAAAGAAATGGCCTGCCGATCGAGCGTAATGCGTTCCAGCAGCTGCGTTTCACCCATTTTTCCTCCAGGACAACAGATTTAAATTTTTAGGCCATCATTTGTAATTTATCCCCCTCCCGGCCGACAAAATCCAGAAAAAATGAAATAGCGGTTCAAATTTGTGAGTCTGCTCACTCAGCGCCGGGAATAAAAGCAGTTACTCTTCATCCAGACGTCGCACTCGTGGCTTTAAAAAGCCAAATAACAATAACTTATCTCTACCCTCGTGTAATGCGGGAGGACCCTGTGCAACCTGAAAACATTCATCTGGATAATCCACTGACAAGCCGGGAAGAGGTGCAACGGCTGGTCAACGATATGCTTAACGCGGTGACGCCCTGGTTTAAAAACGACGCCAGCCGCATTGATTTAGCGAACTTTACCGCTCACTACGGCCAGCAGGTCGCAAGCATGGAAACCTTTTCCCGCCTGCTGTGGGGCGTCACGCCGCTGCTGGCCGGCGGCAGCGAGCCGCAGCGCTTCTCCTTCTATTTACAGGCGATAAAAAACGGCACCAATCCGCAGCATGCCGACTACTGGGGCGACGTCGAACCGTACGATCAGCGAATCGTCGAGATGGCGGCCTACGGGCTGCTGCTGGCGTTGGCGGGCGATACCGTGCTGGCGCACTTCACCGAGACGGAGAAAGCGAACTTATGGCGCTGGCTAAAGCAGTGCGAGACCCAGGAGATCCCCGATAACAACTGGCACTTCTTTCCGATTCTGGTGCAGGTCGGCTTCCATTATTGCGGCATGCCGACCAACCCGCAGGTGCTGGAAAATCATTTTGCTGCCATGGAGCACTACTATCTCGGCGATGGCTGGTACTCCGATGGTCCGGGGCGGCCGCGCGACTATTACATCTCGATGGGCTTTCATTTCTATGGCCTGATTTACGCGAAGCTCATGGCCGGGGTCGATCCAGAGCGTTGTGCAACGCTGCGTCACCGGGCCGCGCGTTTCTCCTCTGACTTCATCCATTTCTTTGCCGAAGACGGCGCGGCGATCCCGTTTGGCCGGAGCCTGACCTACCGCTTTGCCGAGGCGGCCTTCTGGAGTGCGGCGGCCTTCGCCGGGCTGGAGGTCTTTTCGCCCGGCGTGATTAAGGGCATCGTTCTGCGCCATCTGCGCTGGTGGCTGAAGCAGCCGATATTCGACCGCGACGGCGTACTCAGCGTCGGCTACAGCTACCCGAACCTGGCGATGGCGGAAGACTACAACGCGCCGGGTTCGCCGTACTGGGGCCTGAAGACCCTGCTGGTGCTGGCATTAGATGAGGGCGATGCCTTCTGGCAGGCGGCGGAGCTGCCGCTGCCGCCGCTGCCCGCCCGGCATACGATAGCCCACGCGGCTCAGGTGGTGGTGCATCAGGCCGATCACCTGTGGATGCTGACTTCCGGCCAGCTGGAGCTGAACAACTTCGTCAATACCGAAGCGAAATACTGCAAATTTGCCTATTCCACCCGCTTTGGCTTCACCATCGAACGCGGACGCTACGGCCTGAACCATGCCGCGCCCGATTCGATGCTGCTGCTGGCCGAAAAGGATAACTACTGGCGTGGCCGCCGCGAATGCCAGCGCGTGGTCACCGCAGACGGCACCATTTACAGCCTCTGGCTGCCGTGGCGCGATGTGGTGATTGATAGCTGGCTGCTGGCGCTGGGCGACTGGCAGCTGCGCGTCCATCGTATCAATACCCGGCGCGCGCTGGACTGCGCGGAGGGTGGCTTTAGCCTGGCAAACCGCCCGCAGCCGCAGGTCCACGAGAGCGACAGCGCCTGCTGGTTACGCAATGCCCGGGATGTATCAGCCATTTTCTGTTTACACCCGCACGCCCGCCGCGGCGAGACGGTGTTGACGCCGCCAAACAGTAATCTGCTGTTCGCCGAGCGCGCGGCGGTGCCGCTGCTGCGCGGCGAGATCGACCCCGGCAAGCATCTGTTGATAAGCGCGGTGTGGGCGGGAAATGCCGCCGACTTCGATCCGCAACGCTGCCCACAGGCCATCATTAGCGATGATGCGGTACGCTTCGTGACGGCACGACAAGAAACGACGCTCGTTCTGGCCCCGGAGGCATCGCTATGAGCACATCATCGTCCGTACGCGCCGTACAGTACAAAATGAGTACCTTTATTTTTCTTTACTTCTTCACCTGGTCATCCAGCTTTGGCCTGTACGCCCTATGGCTCAGCCAGAAAGTGGGCCTCGATAGCATCACCATCGGCAGCGTGTTCGCCATCAACGGCGTCTTCGCGGTGGTCCTGAAGCCGGTGTACGGCTACATCATGGACAAAATCGGCATGAGCAAGTGGCTGCTCTATTTTGTCTGCGCCATTTCTGCGCTGATGGCGCCGTTCTTCGCGCTGGTGTATCAGCCGCTGCTGCAAAGCCATGCGATGGCGGGGATTATCATCGGCGCGCTGTATCTGAGCCTGGGCTGGTACGCCGGCGTGGCGGCGTCTGAATCTTACGCCGACCGCTTTAGCCGCCTGTACGGGCTGGAGTTTGGCCGCATCAGAATGTGGGGTTCGCTGGGCTGGGCGATGGCGGCTTCGGTCTCCGGGCTGCTGTTTAACTTCACGCCGCTGGCCAACTTTCTGCTCAGCAGCGGTACCTCGGTACTGATGCTGCTGGTGCTGGTCAGCCTCAAAATCGGCGACGAGCAGCTGCGCAACAACAGCGTCATCTCCGCCAATAAGATCGTTTTTGCCGACGTGCTGATGCTGCTGAAAAACCGCAAATTCTGGATGTTCAGCCTCTACGTGGCCGGGGTGGCGTGGATGATGTTTATCGCCGAGCAGCAGTTCCCGCGCTACTTCGTGTCGTTCTTCGCCACCAAAGAGCAGGGGAATGCCTGGTACGGCTACCTGAGCACCGTCCAGTCGGGGATGGAGTTCGTGATGATGATGTTTATCCCGTGGCTGGTGAACCACTACGGCGCTAAGCGCGGCCTGCTGTTCTGCGGCTGCGTGGTAGGAGCACGGCTGATCGCCTCCGGACTGACCAGCGACCCGATTGTTATCTCCATCATCAAACCGTTTTATGGCGTCGAGATCGCGCTGCTGCTGATTTCGGTCTTCAAATACATCGCCGAACATTTCCATCGTCGGGTTAACGCCACGATGTACCTGCTGGGCTACCAGGCGATGATTTACGTTGGCTCGATTGTGGTCGCCCCGCCTGCCGGCTACCTGTACGACAGGATAGGTTTTGAACATACCTATCTGCTGATGGGCTGCTGCGCCCTGATATTTACGCTGATTTCCGCCTTTACGCTGTCGCGCTGCCAGTCGAATCGCGATGTTTCACGACCCTTTTCTCCGGCTTTAGATACCGCCCCGGTTGAACCGGCCAAACATTAATTCAGGAGTTGTTATGACCAAATCTGTTATCACCGAAGCGCTGCGGCCGATCGAACTGCATCAGGTCGATCGCCTGGCGCTGAGCCAGAAGCTGGAAGCGGCCTTAACCCGCGTAACGCGCAAGCTCGACAACAATATTGTCGCCTTCGGCGATAAGTTCCCCGGCGAAGCCTGTGAGAAGGGCGTCTGGCCGCGCACCGATAACGTGGAGTGGACCACCAGCTTTTGGCCTGGCCAGCTGTGGCTGGCGTGGGAGATGACCGGCAAAGCGCATTATCGCGAAGCCGCCGAGCGCTATTTACCGTCGTTCGCCCGGCGTATTGAGCAGCGTATCGACACCGCCACGCACGATCTCGGGTTCCTCTATTCGCTCTCCTGCATCAGCGCCTGGCGGCTCACCGGCAACGAAGCCGCTCGCCGGTCGGCGCTGCTGGCAGCCGAGCGTCTGATGGAGCGTTTTAATCCGACGGCCAACATTATTCAGGCGTGGGGTGATTTAAACGACCCGGAGCAGCAGGGGCGAATGATCATCGACTGCAACATGAACCTGCCGCTGCTGTATTGGGCCAGCGAACAGACCGGGGATCCGCGCTATGCGCAGGCGGCGACGGCTCACGCAGGACAGGCCGCGAACTATATCGTGCGTGAAGATGCCTCGACGTATCACACTTACTATATGGATGTGCAGACGGGTGAGCCGCGCTTTGGCAACACCCATCAGGGCTACAGCGATACCTCGTGCTGGTCGCGCGGCCAGGCGTGGGGCATTTACGGCTTTCTGCTCAGCTATCAGCACACCGGCGATAAGCAGATGGTTGAGCTGTCGCGCAGCCTGGCGCATTACTTCCTCAACCGTCTGCCGGAAGATGACGTTTGCCACTGGGATCTGGCCCTGCTCGGTACTGACGCCGTGCGCGACAGTTCAGCGGCGGCGATTGCCGCCTGTGGCCTGCTGGAGCTGGTCAAGGCGCTGCCGACGCTCGACGCACACCGCGCGTATTATGAAGAGATGGCGCTGCGTATTGCGCAGTCGCTGACCGATAACTACCTTGCTCATGACGACGATCCGACCGAAGGGCTGCTGCAGCACTCGGTTTATCACATGGGCAGCGGGAAAGGCGTCGATCAGTGCTGTAGCTGGGGTGACTATTTCTATCTTGAGCTGCTGGCGCGGCTGCGACAGATTTGGCATCCGTACTGGTAACCCTTAAGCAATGGAGAGCAAGATGAAAAGCGTAGCCGTGCTATTAGCCCCCGGTTTTGAAGAGGGGGAAGCGATTGTCACTATCGATATCCTGCGCCGCCTGAATATTACGGTGCAGACGATTGCCTGCGGCGAGAGTCGCGAAGTGGTGAGCTATCACGCCATCCCAATGGTGGCGGATAGCACCCTGAAGGCCAGCCTCGATCGGACCTTTGACGCCGTGGTGCTGCCGGGCGGCCCGGAAGGCAGCGTCAACCTGGCGAAAAGCGCGGAGGTGATTGCCTTCGTTCGCCGCCATGATGAAGCGGGCAAATATATCTGCCCGATCTGCTCCGCCGCCGCCCGCGTGCTGGGCGGCAACGGACTGCTCAAAGGGCGCCGCTATGTCTGTTCCGGCGAGTTGTGGAAAACGGTCAGCGATGGCATTTACGTCAATGCCGACGTGGTGGAGGACGGCAATCTGCTAAGCGGCCGCGGGCTGGGCAACGTGTTTGATTTCGCCTTTACCCTGGCGGCGCGATTGCAGGGCGATGGGGCACTGGCGCAAGAGCAGGCCAGCCATATTGAGTACGCGTGGCAGGATAGCGAGCCGGTTTACGAGCTGGCAAAGTGCGATTTGTGAGTTCCGCCCGGCGGCGCTACGCTTGCACGGGCCAACAATAAAACGTGCAACCAATTGAAAAATATGCGCAATGTAGGCCGGGTAAGCGTAGCGCCACCCGGCAAGAAAGACTGTGCAGGTGGTTTACAGCCCGATCACCAGCTCCCCCGAATGGCTCCTCGAGCAGCACAGCGCCACCTGCTGCTCCGTCGCGCTTTTTTCCGCCTCCGACTGCACGCTGTCACGGTGATCCACCACGCCGTCAATCACCGGCGTCAGGCAGGCGCCACAGATCCCCATCTCGCAGGACAGCGGCACGTCCACGCCGTTTGCCTGCAGCACCTGGGCGATGGTTTTATCGGCAGGCACAGGCCAGCGCTCCCCGGTGGAGGCCAGCTTGACCGTAAAGATCTCGCCGGATTCACCGCCTGCGGCAGGGGCTGCGGGCTGAAACGCCTCGCTGTGAAGATGGCCGTCATCCCAGCCCTTCGCCGTGGCGACCTCACGCACTTTTTCCATAAACCCCGCTGGACCGCAGATCCAGGCGTGAAGCCCCGCCTCGGCCGCCGGAAGATGCTCTGCCAGCGCTGTGCGCGGGCTGGTTGTATGAATGATGCACTCACCGCACTGCGAGAGTTCGCGCGCAAACGCCGCGCTTTCGCGGTTTTTGACGTAATAGTGCAGCGTAAACGGCGTTCCGGACGCCTTCAGCTGCAGAGCCATCGCATACAGCGGCGTAATGCCAATGCCCGCCGCCAGCAGCAAAACCCGCTCTGCCTGACCAAGCGGAAACAGGTTGCGCGGGGCAGAGATGGCCAGCGTCTGTCCGGGCCGCAGCGTCTCGTGAACGTAGCGCGACCCGCCGCGCGAGGCGGTTTCCCGCCCCACGCAGATAAGATAGCTCTCGTCCTGACATGCCCCGGTCAGGGAATACTGGCGCACCACGCCGCAGGGCAGGTGGACGTCAATATGCGCGCCGGGCTGCCACGGCGGCAGCGCTTCACCGTCCTCAGCCACCAGCCTGACGGCGAGGCTTTTGTCGCCCTCGCGCCACAGCCCGTCAACAATTACGCTCAGCATATCGGCCTCCGTCATACCAGGAAAAATTCGCCAAAGCCCATTTTTTTCAGTCCCCGACGGTAGGCAATTGAGCTTTTATCGGCGGGAATATGCGCTTCCAGCGTCAGATCCAGCGGCAGGCTTTCCGGGCGCTGGGTTTCCACCATCAGGCGATCTTCTTCGAAGATGCGCAGGTTAAAGGCATGCACGTCCTCCACCGGAATATGCAGGTCAAGGTTGCGCGCAATAGGGGCGAACATGCGGGTCACGCGCGATGACACCGGCGACGCGGCGTTCATGATCACCAGCCTCGACTCTCCCGGAAAATGAATCGTCAGGGTGGCGGTAAACGGCAGATGCATTTCAAAATGGCGCAGCCACTGGAACCCTTCTGGCGCCTGCACGGGTGAACCGGCGGGATAGTTGCTCACGGAGCTCCAGTAATCCGCCACGAAGCCGAACGGCGTCTCCTGCGGCTGATAGGCGGGCACAAGCTGATTATTGGGATCGGCAAAGGTATCGGTGTGGATCCACGCAAAGTGCGCCACGTCCAGAAACCCCTCCACCTGACGCCCGGCGAAGCCGTTCACCTCAAACGCCGGGCAGTTGATCTGCTGAAATCCGTCGTCATCCCAGTGCGGCATGGTGGGCAGCGGCGCGGGGTTTTCCGGGTCAAACGCCAGGCAGGTCCAGATCAGGCCGAAGCGCTCCTCAACGGCGTAGTTAATCAGGTTCAGCTTCGCCGGAACGGGCTGGTCGGGGCTGGACGGAATACGGTTGCAGCGCCCGTCCTCCCCAAAGCGGAGGCCGTGATAGGGGCAGATAATCCCGTGCTCATCGTGAAAGCCCAGCGTCAGCGGCACGCCGCGGTGCGGGCAGACGTCACGGGCGACCACGATCTGGTCGTTAATCCGGTAAATCACCAGCTGTTCATCCAGCAGGGTCGCCTTGAGCGGCGCCGGGCCGACGTCGCAGGCGCGCGCGACCGGATGCCAGCATTTCGCCAGGCGCAGCCAGTCCTCTGGCTCAAACGTGCAGTGGGCGGGTGGAGTCGGTTCTCTTTTCATCGTTGTCCCTCTTGCGTTCAGCCTAACGGGCCGCCCTGAATGGTCTCGCACAGACCGTTGATGATGCGCTCGCCGGTCTCCTCTTTGAGCTCCTGATACCAGGCCTGCGTCAACGCCATGTCTTTCCCGTGGGTGACGTCGCAGCGTTTACGCGCCTTCAGCACCAGGTCGCGCACCCGGTCGCAGCGCAGCGCTTCGTACTGCCGCAGCGCCAGCGTAATGCTGTGGTTTTCACGTAGGCACTCACCCAGCACCACGGCGTCTTCCATCGCCGCGCAGCCGCCCTGGCCGATGTCCGGCGTGGTGCTGTGCGCGGCATCGCCGAGCAGCGCGACGTTGCCGCGCACCAGGCTGTCGAACGGCTCAATGTCGTGGATTTCAATGCGGTTGGTGGTTTCAGGATCCAGCGCCGCGATAAGCTTCTGCACCGGCGGCGCCCAGCCGCGGAAGTAGCCCGTGAGATCGGCGCGCAGGGTGGTGCGATCCTCCGCCAGGCCCGCGGGCAGCGGCACGTCAAAAAAGAAGTAGAAACGACCGCCGGAGACGGGCATCAGCGACACGCGTTTGCCTTCGCCAACGAAGGTGGTCCACTGGTGCGCCGGGGCGATCTCTTCATCAATCTTCACCAGCCCGTTCCAGTTCACGTACCCGGCGTAGCGGCGCTCGGGGGTATATCCCAGCACGTACGGACGAACCGCCGAGTGGCTGCCGTCGGCGGCAATCAGAAAATCGCCGGATGCCGTGGTGCCGTCGGTGAAGGTCACGCTCACGCCCGCGTCGTCTTCATTTACGCGTTCGACGCGCTTGCCGAACTGCACCCTGTCGCGTCCCCAGAAGTCCAGCATTTCACGCTGGAGCTCGGTGCGCGAGACGGGGCAGGGGCGCCCGCCGGTACGCTCAACCAGCGGGGCCAGGCTAAAGCGGGTCAGGGTCTCGCCGCGCCGGTAATCCTTGTAGGCCATAAAACGCATCGGCCCGCCGTAGGTCTCGATGATGTCGCCCATGCCGAGGTGCTGCATGCATTTCACGCCGTTAGGCCAGATGGAGATGGCCGCCCCGACGGGCCTGATCTCCTTTACGGCTTCAAATACGGTACAGTCGATGCCCGCTTTCTTCAGCGCGACGGCGGCGCTCAGGCCGCCAATACCCGCGCCAATAACGATTGCTCTCATGCTTCTCTCCTTTTGCAGGGTGTAAAGGCATTCAGCAATTTGCGTACCAGGCTGCAGAGTGGCGAAAACGGCGTTGTGAGAGGTGAGTGTGCACTGCTAAGGTGCGCAAACACGGTGAAGGTGCCTTTTTTTGAATCAAAAATTTCCAGTTGAGCTATACGGAATCGACTGTTTCACGCCCACGCTCAGAATGGCGTGGTTTGTGCAATAACCCGGAGGAAGACAATAAAGGAGACGCTATGATCGCACTGCACGAGTTCAACCATCTTTCCCACGAAAAGGCGTTAGCGCTGATTCACCCCTGCGTGGCGCTCCCCGACTGGGCCGACGCGCTGGTTGTGGGGCGGCCCTACGCCAGCCGGGACGAATTGTTCAGTACGGCAAACGCGCTGACGCAAACCTGGGACGAAGCGGCATTAACGCAAGCATTGAGCGCCCATCCGCGCATCGGGGAAAAGCCCGCGGGCGCACAGGCGGAGGCGGCGCTGTCGCGCCAGGAGCAGGGCGCGGTGAACGACCGCGATGCGGCGCTTGCGCAGGCGCTGCGCGAGGGCAATGCCCGCTACGAGGCCCGCTTCGAGCGCGTCTTTCTGATCCGCGCGAAGGGCCGCAGCGGCGAAGAGATTTTACAGGCGCTGCACGCGCGGCTGGAGAACAGCGACGCGCAGGAAGTCCGTGCCGCGCTGGAACAGCTGCGGGAAATTACGCTGCTACGGCTGGAAGGAGTCATTAGCGAATGAGCACACTCAGCACCCATATTCTGGATATCTCGACGGGCAAACCCGCAGTTGGCGTGACGGTTCATCTCGAACGTGAGGGCGAAATCATGGCGACGGGCGTGACCAACGCAAACGGTCGCATCACCGAATTTGTCCCTTTCCTGCCAAAAGGCCGCTATCGGCTGGTGGCGGAGATCGGCGCGTGGTTTAGCGAAACCGGTCGCGACACGCTCTACCCCTGCGCGCAAATTGATTTTGTGACGGGAGAAGCGGCAGGCGAGCACTTCCATCTGCCGTTTGTGATTGCGCCCGGCGGGTGGTCAACCTACCGGGGCAGTTGACCACACCCGCTCGCCGTTGACCCAGGTCTCGCTGATGTTGCGCTCGTCGCCCAGGATCATCAGCACGAAAAGCTGCTCGTAGATATCCTGACAGCGGCGATTGCGAAGGCGCTGCAGCGGCGTTACGTCAGGGTCGATAACCACGAAATCCGCCTCTTTTCCGGGCGCGAAGTTGCCGATCTTATCGTCCAGCCGGAGGGCGTGCGCGCCGCCCAGCGTGGCGTGGTAAAAGGCCTCGCTGGCGCGCAGGCGGTAGCTCTGAAGCTGGCCGACCTTGTAGGCTTCCCCCAGGGTGCGCAGCATGCTGAAGGTGGTGCCCGCCCCGACGTCGGTGCCGATACCCATCCGCACCCTGTGCTGCCAGCAGGCGGGCAGGCGAAAGAGCCCGCTGCCGAGAAACAGGTTAGAGGTGGGGCAAAACGCCACCGCCGAACCGGTGTCGTGCAGGCACTGCCACTCGCTGTGGTGTAGATGAATCGCGTGGGCAAACACGCTGCGCTCGCCGGTCAGGCCGTAGTGGTGATACACGTCCAGATAGCGCTCATGCTCCGGCCAGAGGTCGCTTACCCAGGCCACTTCGTTGGGGTTTTCGCTCAGATGGGTCTGCAGCCAGGTATCCGGGAACTCCTCTCTGAGCAGGCTGACCGCGGCAAGCAGCTCGGGGGATGAGGTCGGGGCAAAGCGCGGCGTAATGGCGTAGCCCAGGCGTCCACGGTGATGCCAGCGCTGGATCAGCGCCCGCGTCTGCCGGTAGCTCTGCTTCGCGTCTTCGCTCAGGTAGTCCGGCGCGTGTCGGTCCATCATCACCTTTCCGGCGATAAGGCGCATGTTGAGCCGCAGGGCTTCGGTAAACAGCGCCTCGACCGATTCCGGATGCAGCGTGCAAAACACCAGCGCGGTGGTGGTGCCGTTGCTCACCAACTGCTGAATGAAAAATTCGGCGATCTCTTTCGCGTAGGCTTCATCGGCAAACTGGCTCTCCACCGGGAAGGTGTAGGTGGTCAGCCACTCCAGCAGCTGTTCGCCAAAGGCGCCGATCATCTCCGTTTGCGGGTAATGGACGTGGGTGTCGACAAAACCGGGCAGCAGCAGCCTGCCGCGCAGGTCGGTGTAGCCCTTGTGGGGGTCAAGATACTGCTCGCCCTCCTGCCACGGCATCTGCGCCAGAATTTTCCCGCTCTGTATAAACAGCAGCCCGTCCTCAAGGTAGCGCGCGTGTTGGGCAATCGCGTCTGTGCTGTCGCAGACCTGGGCAATATCAAAAAATGCACCGCGGATCGCTGTCTGGTAATCCATCATGGTTCCTGCCTTAGTGTTTGCGTAGCGGGGTGAGAAGGCGCAGCAAGAACGGTGCCAGAATGAACGGGCCGCAGACACGCTGCGGCCGGAGGGAGGGGGTTACTCTTTTTGCGTCGCCACGCGGGAGCTGAACGACGTCGCGCCCGCCGTCTCGCGCTCTTCCCGCGCCAGCCAGCGGTAGGTCACGCCGCCGAGGAAGACGCCGATGAACCAGCTGAAGTTCGCCACCTCATGCAGGGCCGGGATGAAGCTAATCACCAGGCCCACGGCCACGGACGGGATCAGCGCGCCAATGGCTTTCGGGTTAAAGCCGTTGCGGTACCAGTATTTGCCCTTTGGCGTGTCGTCGAACAGGTCGTCAACCGACACCTTGCCGCGCTTAATCAGGTAGAAGTCGGCAATCAGAATGCCGAACAGCGGGCCGATGAACGCCCCGAGCACGTCCAGGGTGTAGTGGATAAGCTCCGGCGAGTTGAACAGGTTCCACGGGGTGAGGAGGATCGAGCCGACGGCGGCAATCATGCCCCCGGTGCGGAAGCTGATTTTCTGCGGCGAGCAGTTAGAGAAATCAAACGCCGGGGAGACGAAGTTCGCGACGATGTTGATCCCGATAGTGGCGGTGATCATCGTCAGCAGGCCAATCGCCACGGCCAGATCGTTACCCACGCGGCTGACGGTCTCAATCGGGTCGGTGATCATGCGGCCAAACAGCGACTGGGTGCCGGAGACAATGACCACGGTGACGATGGAGAACAGCAGGAAGTTAAACGGCAGGCCCCAGCGGTTGCCGCGGCGGATCTCGCCCATGCTTTTGCCGTAGCGGGAGAAGTCACCAAAGTTGAGCAGCGGGCCGGAGAAGTAAGACACCACCAGCGCGGTCGCGGTGATCATCTGCTAGGTCTGCTCGCCCGCGCTCAGGGATTTGCTGGCGAGGGTGAAGGAAATGCCGTCAAAACCGGTCTTGTATACAATCCAGCCTGCGAGGGCCAGCATGACCACGTAGACCGCCGGACCGGCGATATCAATAAAGCGCTTGATGGCGCTCATGCCGTGCCAGAAGACCATCGCCTGCAGGACCCACATGATGGCAAAGCAGATCCAGCCCAGATGCGACAGGCCCAGGAACGCGCCGGTAGTGAGCGATGAGAGAGACGGCCAGAACTTCAGCGCCACCAGCATCAGGGCGTTCGCGGCCAGATAGGTCTGAATGCCGTACCACGCGAAGGCAATCAGGCCGCGGATCACCGCCGGAATATTGGCCCCGAAGACGCCAAACGCCTGACGGCTGATCACCGCGTAGGGCACGCCTGCCATCTGGCTCGGTTTGGCCACCAGGTTGGCGCACAGCTGCACGATGCAAATCCCCACCAGCAGGCAAAGCAGCACCTGCCAGCTTGCCAGCCCGAGCGTAAAGAAGCTCGCGGCGACAACATAACCCCCCATGCTGTGAACGTCCGACATCCAGAACGAAAAGATGTTGTACCAGCTCCAGTTCTGGTCACGCGTTGGTGCCAGATCCTCATTGCAAAGACGTGGGCTGTAAACCGCACCGGAATCAGCGGCCGTACCCTGCTGCGCGTTTTGACTGTTTGGCATGAAACCTGCTCCTGTGAATGAAAACCCGTTGAGTGGGAGTGCAGACGGTATTGCAGGATCCAGGCCAAAATAATAAATCTTGTATGCAATATTTTATTTTTATGTATACGATTCGATAACGAAGAGTAAAAGACGGAGTGGTGAATGAACAACATAAACGCCCTGCAGACCGCGCCAGACCTGCATGACAAAGACGAATCGATCTTTCAGGCGCTGATGACCGCGATTGTCGAACATCAGCTGCTGCCGGGGAGCAAACTGCCGGAAGAGGCGCTGGCCGAGGTGTTTGGCGTGAGCCGCACGGGCATCCGTAAGGTGCTGCAACGACTCGCCGCTGTGCAAATGGTCACCTTAACGCCCAAACGTGGTGCACACGTCGCCAGCCCGACGGTGGAAGAGGCGCAGCACATCTTCCGCACCCGCGCCCTGCTGGAGGTCGCAAACCTGCCGGACGTGCTGACCCGCTGCCAGCCGCCGCACCTTGCCGCGCTGGAGGCCATCATTCGCCAGGAGCAGCAGGCGCACGAGGCATACGACGGCCCGGCGGCAATTCGCCACTCCGCCAATTTTCACATTCAGCTGCAGGCCATCTCCGGCAACCAGGTGCTGACGGAGATGGTGACCGGTCTGAGCCAGCGCTCCTCGCTGGTGATTGCCACCTGGGGCGCGCCGTGGCGTCAGGGCTGTCGCTGCAACGATCACGAACAGCTTGTGGATCTGCTGCGCCAGAAGGCGCTCCAGCCGCTCAGCGATGCCTTAATGCACCATTTTGAACATATCGTCGCCAGCCTCTGCTTCGAGCGGGCGGGCGAGTGCCTGCCCGATTTTGCCCGGCTGTTTGCCGGCCACAAGGAGTCGTAATGTCCTCTGTCCGTATACAAGTGATCAACCCCAACACCAGCCTCGCGATGACGGAAACCATCGGCGCGGCGGCCCGCGCGGTAGCGGCGCCGGGTACGGAGATCCTCGCGGTCTGCCCGAGCGCGGGCGTGCCGTCTATCGAGGGCCACTTTGATGAAGCCATCGCCGCCGTGGGGGTTCTCGAACAGATCAAGCTCGGCAGAGAGCAGGGCGTGGACGGTCACGTCATCGCCTGCTTTGGCGATCCGGGCCTGCTGGCGGCGCGCGAGCTGGCGCAGGGGCCGGTGGTGGGCATTGCGGAAGCCGCCATGCATATGGCGACGCTGGTGGCGACGCGCTTTTCGGTGGTGACCACGCTGCCGCGCACGCTGATCATTGCCCGTCATCTGCTGCACCAGTATGGCTTTCACGATCGCTGCGCGGCGCTGCACGCTATCGATCTCCCGGTGCTGGCGCTGGAAGACGGCAGCGGCCTGGCGCAGGAGAAGGTGCGCGCGCGCTGTATACAGGCGCTGAAGGAGGATGGCTGCGGCGCCATCGTGCTCGGCTGCGGCGGCATGGCGACCCTGGCCCAGGAGCTGACCCGCGAGCTGCGCGTGCCGGTGATCGACGGCGTCAGCGCGGCGGTGAAGATGGTGGAATCGCTGGTGGCGCTGGGGCTGTCGACCAGCAAGCATGGGGATCTGGCCTTCCCGGAGAAAAAAGCGTTAAGCGGACAGTTTCAGGCATTGAATCCATTTTGAAGGTGAGGGGAGACGTAATGGCGCTTTTTGAACAGAATTACCCGCGGGATCTGCGCGGCTACGCGGGCAACCCGCCGCACGCGCGGTGGCCAAATCAGGCGCGCGTCGCCGTGCAGTTTGTGCTCAATTATGAGGAAGGGGCGGAAAACCACGTTCTGCACGGCGATGCCGGATCCGAGCAGTTTCTGTCGGACATCATCGGCGCGGCCAGCTACCCGGATAAACACATGTCGATGGACTCCCTCTACGAATACGGCAGCCGCGCCGGGTTCTGGCGGATCCACGGTGAATTTCAAAAGCGCGGCCTGCCGCTGACGGTCTTCGGCGTGGCGATGGCGCTGGCGCGTCACCCGGAGATCGTCGAGGCAATCAGGGCGGCGGATTACGACGTGGTGAGCCACGGCTGGCGCTGGATCCACTATCAGCACATGGATATCCAGCAGGAGCGCGAACACCTGAACAAGGCGGTGCAGGTGCTGACCGACCTGTTCGGCAAGCCGCCGACGGGCTGGTACACCGGGCGCGACAGCCCCAACACCCGCCAGCTGGTGGTGGAGCACGGCGGCTTCGACTACGACAGCGACTACTACGGCGACGACCTGCCCTTCTGGACGGAAGTGGCCTGCGGCGACGGCACCCAAAAACCGCACCTGATTGTGCCCTATACGCTGGATGCGAACGACATGCGCTTCGCGACCGCGCAGGGGTTTAACACCGCCGAGCAGTTTTATACCTATCTGAAGGACAGTTTTGACGTGCTGTACGAAGAGGGGGAACGCGCGCCGAAGATGATGTCCATCGGCATGCATTGTCGTCTGCTGGGGCGGCCGGGGCGTTTTCGCGCGCTGCAGCGGTTCCTGGATTACGTGCAGCAGCATGAGCGAGTGTGGGTCTGTACCCGCCAGCAGATTGCCGACCACTGGCGGGAGGTGCATCCGTTTCAGAAGTAAGTGTGCCGTGTTTTGCCGGGTGGCGGCTGCGCCTTACCCGGCCTACAGAACCTCGTATTCCCGGTGGAGTTACACCATCAAACTCACCTGCGCCGCCACGATCCGCCACCCGCAGGCAAACCGCACCCACGTCTGCTGCTGGGGCGACCGGGGCGGCAGGTGCATCCGTTTCAGAAATAAGCGTGCCGTGTTTCGCCGGGTGGCGGCTGCGCCTTACCCGGCCTACAGGACCCACAGGGCATACGGGACATTGTAGGCCCGGTAAGCGCAGCGCCACCGGGCAGGTTTTTCAGCGTTACACCATCAAACTCACCTGCGCCGCCACGAGCCGCCATCCCCAGGCAAACCGCACCGACGTCTGCTGCTGGGGCGACCGGGGCGGCAGGTGCATCCGTTTCAGAAGTAAGCGTGCCGTGTTTAGCCGGGTGGCGGCTGCGCCTTACCCGGCCTACAGGACCCACAGGGTATACGGGACATTGTAGGCCCGGTAAGCGCAGCGCCACCGGGCAGGTTTTTCAGCGTTACACCATCAAACTCACCTGCGCCGCCACGATCCGCCACCCGTAGGCAAACCGCACCCACGTCTGCTGCTGGCGGCCAATGCGTTCCGTGCCCTCGCGGGTAAACTCGGTGCTGCACACGGCATAATCCTCCCCGAAGGTGGTGATGACGGTGTGGCGCAACGTCCGCTGTAACCCGGCGGACGGGCGCGCCGCGCGAAAGGCGCGGATTTCATCAATCCCGTACAGGTTTTCACCCGCCCCCAGACGCACCGTGTTTTTGTCGTGCCAGAACAGCTCGTCCAGCACCGCAACGTTGTTGCTGACCAGCGCGTCCTCATAGCGGTAAAACGCGGCGGTCACCTCGGCAACCACCCACGGCAGGTTAATGTCATCGTGATTCATCATGCGGCCACCTCCGCCGGACGGGCATCGGCGATCCCACTCTCCTCCAGCACGCGCGCGACGCGCAGGCAGGCCTGCTCGTTAAACGGCGCGGCAATCAGCTGCAGGCCAATCGGCGCACCCTGGGCGGTGCGCAGCGGAACGGTGGTCACAGGCAGGCCCAAAAACGAAATCGGCTGGGTCAGCATCCCCATGCTGGCGCGAATGGGGAGCGGCTGGCCGTTAATCTCCATAGTCTGCTCACCCGCGAGCGTCGCGCTGCGCGGCGTTGCCGGGGCGATCAGCACGTCGGCCTGCGCGAACAGGGTTTTAAACGCCTGCCGGGCGTGCGCGCGAAACCGCTGGGCCTGAATGTACCAGGCTGAGGGGATCATCGCCCCCGCCAGCAGGCGTTCGCGGGAGTGCGGTTCAAAACACTCGGGCTCGCGGCGAAGCGCGGGCAGGTACTGGTTTCCCCCTTCGGAGGCGCTAATGATAAACGCCGCGGAGCGCGCCAGCTCGGCGTCCGGAAACTGCAGCTCATCCTGCACGTCGAGCGCCTTCGCCACCCGCGCCACGGCGTCTCTGGCATCCGCGTCGCACCAGGTGGTGAAGTAGCCGCCGAGCACCGCGCAGCGCAGGCCGTCAAGCCCGCGCTCAAGCAGGGGGCGCGTCTGCTCGCGCGAGCTCTCTGCCTGAAAACCGTCGCTGCTGTCCCGCCCCTGCAGCGCGTCGTATACGGACGCCAGGTCGCACACGCGACGGGCAAAGGGACCGATATGATCCAGGCTCGCGACAAACGGATGGCTGCCGGATCGCGACAGGCGGCCAAAGGTGGGCTTCAGGCCATAGATGCCGCACAGGGAGGCCGGAACGCGAATCGATCCGTTGGTGTCGGTGCCGAGCGAAAAGTGCACCAGCCCGGCGGCCACGGCGGCGGCTGAACCGCCGGACGACCCGCCCGCAATGCGCGCCAGATCGTGCGGGTTACGCGTGGTGCCGTAGTGGCTGTTTTCGGTTGTGAAGCCGTAGGCGTAGGCGTCCATATTCACCATCCCGGTCAGCAGCCCGCCCGCGCTGCGCAGCTGGCGCACCGCGAAGCTGTCAGCGGCCGCGGCAGGGCGCTGGCTGAACAGCTCTGCCCCGGCAAGGGTGGTGTGACCGGCAACGTCGAATAGGTTTTTTACCGCGTAGGGCACGCCCGCCAGCGGCGGCAGGGGGCGCTTTTCGCGGCGCAGGGTGTCGATGCTCTCGGCCTCGGCGAGCATGCGTTCTTCCGTCACGGCGGTCCAGGCGTTAATCTGCGGGTTCACGCGCGCAATCGCTTCCAGCGTCTGGCGGGCAATCTCGCGAGCGCTCAGCTCGCCTGCGCTCAGCGCATGCTGGATCGCGCTGATACTCATCTCGTGTAGCCTCATGCTTTGTATACTCCTGCGATCTCCAGACGGTCGTCGAGCGGCAGCGCCATCAGCGGGGCGGCCAGGGTCGCAATGCGGCTGAACTGCAATTGCAGCTCGGCGCGGCGGGCATCGTCCAGCTCTACGCCGAGCACGGACTCCATTTGCGCAAGATACGCCTGCCAGTCGGGTTGTGGTGTCGTCATTGTTTTCTCCTCAGAATCCGGCGGCCGCGCCGTTGCTGCGCGGGTCAAATGCCCCTTCGAACAGCCCGTTGGGGTGGCGAACAATCGCGCCCGCGTGGCCCATCGCTTCGCTGAAGTCAGGGAATATTTCCACCTCATGTCCCCGCGCGTGGAGCTGCGAGACCGCCTCAGCGCTAAAGCGGCCTTCCAGCTTTAAGGTGTCCGAGGTTTGTCCCCAGGTGCGCCCCAGCAGCCAGCGCGGGCGGGAAATGCTTTCCTGTAAAGGCACGCCCTGAATCGCGTAGCGGGTAAAGAGCGCGGCCTGGGTTTGCGGCTGTCCGTCGCCGCCCATCGATCCGTAGACCATTACGCGCCCGTCCTTAAGACGCGCCGCCGCCGGGTTCAGGGTATGGAAAGGCTGCTTGCCCGGCGCGAGGGCCAGAAGATGACCCGGATCGAGGCTGAACGATGCGCCCCGGTTCTGCCAGACGATGCCGGTGTCGGGCAGCACCACGCCGCTGCCGAACTCGTGATAGATACTCTGGATAAACGACACGGCGAGCCCGCTGTTGTCCATTACCCCCATCCACACCGTATCGCCGGGGCCTTTTCCGGTGCCCCACGGCGCGGCGCGGCCGTCGTCAACCCTGTCGGCAAGCGCCTGCAGAGCGGCGGGATCCAGCAGACCCTGAATATCGGTTTTCAGCTCGCGCGAGTCGGTGATGTGGGCGTCGCGCAGGCCAAAGGCCAGCTTGGTGGCTTCAACGATGCGGTGAACGGTGTCGGCGTCGTCGGCCTCCGCCATATTCAGGCGGTCGGTGATGCCGAGTATCGCCAGCGAGACCAGCCCCTGCGTCGGCGGGGCGTGGTTAAAGATCTCCCCCTGCTGATGCTGCAGCCTCAACGGCGCGGTGCGCCGGGCAGCGTGCGCGTGTAAATCGGCCAGCGTCACGGGCAGGCCCAGCGTCTCCATGCCGTGCGCCAGCACGTCCGCCAGCGGGCCGCGGTAAAAGCTGTCCAGACCGTCCTCCGCCAGGCGCGTCAGGGTCGTGGCCATGGCGGGCTGGTAAAAGCGGCTCCCGACCTCTGGCGGTTTACCGTCCACCAGCCAGGTTTCCGCGAAGCCGGGGACGTCCTTCAGCTCGTCGAATTTGCTGGCGGTGGCATGGGCCTGTGAGGCCGTGACCGGCGTGCCGTTCTGCGCATAGTCAATGGCGTCGGCCAGCAGGCGGGCCAGCGGCAGCGCCTTGCCGGTCATCTCGCGTGAGACCTTCAGCGCCTCGTCCCAGCCGCTCACCGTGCCGGCGACGGTCAGCGCCGCGCGGGGGCCGCGATGGGGGATATGCGCCAGACCGTCGTAGGCGGCGAGCGTTGCGCGAGAACCCGCCGCGCCGCTGGCATCAATGGCGACAGGTTCGCCGTCCGGCGGCACGATAAGCCAGAAGCCGTCGCCGCCCAGCCCGTTCATGTGCGGATAAACCACGGCCATGGTCGCCGCCGCGGCGACCATGGCTTCTATCGCGCTGCCGCCTTCGCGCAGCACCGCCAGCGCGCTCTGGCTGGCGAGATGGTGGGGCGCAACGGCCATGCCGTGCGTGGAGACATTACTTTGCATGAAGCATCCTCGTAACCCTGAAAGTCACAAGGTGCTGCAAAAGCTGTTCCAGTTCTGAAAGAAAAGTTTCAGTAAACTGGCACGTATAATGAAAGGTAGAATGAAAGGCAAAATGTGATGAAACAAAAGTTACAGAGGCGCTATGGAACAACTGGATGAACGTCTGAAAGCACAGTACCCGTCGCTGTCGCCGCAGGAGCAGCGGGTGGCGGATTTTATTTTCGATCATTTTGACGATCTGATTAGCTACAACAGCGCCGAGCTGGCGCAGCTGAGCGGGGTGTCGAAAGCCACGGTCAGCCGTCTGTTTAAGCGTCTGGGCTATGAGAAATATAAGGACATGCGCGACGAGCTGCGCACCCTGCGCCAGAGCGGGATGCCGCTCACCGATAACCGCGACGCGGTGCAGGGAAATACGCTGCTGGCGCGCCACTATAAGCAGGAGATGGCGAACCTGACCCAGTGGGTCAATGCCCTCGACGCGCAGCAGTTTGCCGACGCCATGGCCTGCATGGTGAAGGCGCGGCGCATCGTCATTATCGGCATGCGTAACGCCTATCCGGCGGCGCTGCACCTGCGCCAGCAG
The DNA here is from genome assembly GCF_024599655.1 of Enterobacter asburiae. Classification (NCBI taxonomy): domain Bacteria; kingdom Pseudomonadati; phylum Pseudomonadota; class Gammaproteobacteria; order Enterobacterales; family Enterobacteriaceae; genus Enterobacter; species Enterobacter asburiae. Next base: position 3,172,580 of record NZ_CP102247.1, on the reverse strand, counting down.
CTGCTGCAGGCGCGCGGTCAGGTGCTGGTCCTGCCGCAGCCGGGGCAGAGCCTGAGCGAGGAGCTGGTGGATTTAACGCCGGACGATCTGGTGGTCATGATGGCCTTTCGCCGCCGCCCGCGCATTATCCGCCCCCTGATGCAGCAGCTTCAGAGCAGCGGTATTCCAGTGCTGCTGATGTGCGAGCCGCAGGCGCACAGCCTGTTTCCGCTGGCGAGCTGGCAGCTTTGCGCCCCGCTGGACAGCGTCTCGGCCTATGACAGCTACTCCTCGGTCAACAGTCTGATTAACCTGCTGGCAAACGCCTTCCTGCATGAAATTCTCGATAAAGGCCGTCCGCGCATTCACGACATTGCCTCCCTCTACCACCAGCTGGACGAACTCGAACAGCGATAATGGGGCATCAGGCTGGTGCTTTGCATCGAAATGGTGCATAAAGACGGGGCGGAAATGGAGAGCATTTTCGACCCGCCCGCGTTTTATCAGGCTTTACAACAATATTCCCCGCTTCGCCTTATCTGGCACATTAGTTGCAAAATCACATTCAAAGAATCTTTTGTTTCATGTTAACGTTACGGGGAAGCACCATGAAAAAATTGTTGATTGCACTGGCCGGGGCCGCATGTCTCTTCACACAGCTGCCGGCAAAGGCTGACCAGCTTCAGGATATCGAGAAGCGCGGCACCATTCGCATTGCCGTGCCGCAGGACTTCCCGCCGTTTGGCTCGGTGGGGACCGATCTGCAGCCGCAGGGCTATGACATCGACATGGCGCGCTATCTGGCCAAACAGATGAAGCTCAAGCTGCAGCTGGTGCCGGTGACCAGCGCCAACCGCGTGCCGTACCTGCAAACCGATAAGGTGGATCTGGTTATTTCAAGCCTCGGTAAAAACCCGGAGCGCGAGAAGGTGATCGACTTCAGCCGCGCCTACGCGCCGTTCTTCCTCGGCGTGTTTGGCCCGAAAGGCGCCGAGCTGAAGGACGCCGCCGCGCTGAGCGGAAAAACCATCGGCGTGACGCGCGGGGCGGTGGAGGACATGGTGCTGACCGGCCTGGCGCCGAAAGACGCGGACGTGAAGCGCTACGAAGATAACAACACCACGCTCTCCGCCTACCTCTCCGGACAGGTGCAGTATGTGGCAACCGGCAACCTCGTGGTGGCGGCTATTTCGCGCCAGAACGCGGATAAAGCCCCGGTACCGAGCTTTATGCTGAAAGATTCGCCGTGCTTTATTGGCCTGAAGAAAAACGAACCGGCCCTGAAGGCAAAAGTGGATGCGCTGATTGAGCAGGGCATCAAGGACGGCACGCTGAACGGCCTGTCTGAGCAATGGCTGAAGGCCCCGCTGCCGGCAAACCTTGGCGCCTGAGCCGATGACGGAGCAACTTGATTTCTCCGCGCTCTGGCCGCACTGGCCGGAGCTGCTGGCGGGGCTGTGGGTCACCGTTCAACTGACGGTGATGGCGACCGTCGGCGGGCTGGCAACAGGGATTTTCGGGGCGGCGATCCGCAGCGGACGCACCACCTGGTTCAGCCGTATCTGGGGCGCGTATGTGGAAATCATCCGCAACACGCCGTTTGTGGTGCAGCTGTTTTTCATCGTCTTCGGCCTGCCGAATCTCGGGCTGAAGATGACGGCGGGGGAAGCGGCGCTGCTGGCCATGGTGGTGAACCTGGGCGCCTACAGCACCGAGATTATCCGCGCGGGCATTCAGGTCACGCCGAAAGGGCAGTGGGAAGCCGGACGCGTGCTGGGGCTGACCCGCCTGCAGACCTTTATTCGCGTGGTGCTGCCGCCCGCGCTGCAACGCATCTACCCGGCGCTGGTGAGCCAGTGCATTATCGTGATGCTCGGCTCGTCGGTGGTGTCGCAGGTCTCGTATGAAGAGCTGACCTTCGCCGCCAACCTGATCCAGTCCAGAACGTTTCTGAGCTTTGAGGTCTATCTGGTGACAACCGGGATTTACTTAGCGCTGTCGATTACCCTGCGCCAGCTGATGATGGCGGCAGGACGCAAATGGCTGGGGGTGCAGGCATGATGACCACCTTTACCGACTGGGACATTATTCGCAACCTGCTGCTGGCCGGGCGCTGGACGGTGCTGCTGTCGCTGGTGGCGTTTGTCGGCGGGGCGGCGGTGACGCTGCCGCTCCTGCTGCTGCGCCTCACCGGCGGGCGCGCGGTGAAGCGCATCATCCGCGGCTATATTGAGCTGTTTCAGGGCACGCCGCTGCTGATGCAGCTGTTCCTGGCCTTCTTCGGCGTGGCGCTGTTCGGCATCGACGTTTCGCCGTGGACCGCCGCCTCGCTGGCGTTAACCTTCTACACCAGCGCGTTTCTGCTCGATATCTGGAACGGCAGCATTCGCGCGCTGCCGAAAGGGCAGTGGGAAGCCTCGCGCTGCCTGGGACTGACCTTCGGCCAGACCCTGTTTCGCGTCGTCGCCCCGCAGGCGCTGCGCATCGGCATCGCCCCGACGGTCGGCTTTGCCGTGCAGGTGATCAAGGGCACCGCGCTGGCGTCGATTATCGGCTTTATCGAGCTGACCAAGGCCGGGACCATGCTGACCAACGTGACCTATCAGCCGTTTAAGGTCTTTGCGCTGGTGGCGCTCGGCTACTTTATTCTGTGTTATCCGCTGTCGCGCTACAGCCGCTATCTGGAGACGAAATTCAATGCCTCTCATCACCATTAATCAGGTGCAGAAGTACTACGGCGATAACCACGTGCTCAAGGGCGTCGATCTGGATATCGACATGGGCCAGGTGATCTCCATTATCGGGCGCAGCGGGTCGGGCAAAAGCACGCTGCTGCGCTGCATCAACGGGCTGGAAGGCTATCAAGACGGCAGCATCAAGCTGGGCGGCATGACCATTACCGACCGGGATTCTCAGGCGCGTGAAATCAGCCGCTCGGTCGGGATGGTGTTCCAGAGCTTCAACCTGTTCCCGCACATGACGGCGCTGGAAAACGTGATGCTCGCCCCGCGTCGGGTGCTGAAGAAAAGCGCCGCCGAATGTCGGGCGCTGGCGCAGCAGATGCTGGAGAAAGTGGGCTTAGGCGATCGTCTGGATTACTACCCGTCAAGCCTCTCCGGCGGCCAGCAGCAGCGCGTGGCGATTGCCCGGGCGCTGGCCATGTCGCCTAAAGTTTTACTCTGTGACGAGATCACCTCCGCGCTCGACCCGGAGCTGGTGGGTGAAGTGCTCAAGGTGCTGGAGCAGCTGGCGGCCGAGGGGATGACGCTGATACTGGTTACCCATGAAATGAATTTTGCCCGCGAAGTGGGCGACCGCGTGGTGTTTATGCACCAGGGGAAAGTCTGGGAGCAGGGCGACAGCAAAACGCTGTTCGCCAACCCGCAGACCACGGAACTGAAGCAGTTCATCTCCTCCGTGCGCGGCCTCAACTGATAAGGACTTAACAATGGATATCGCACGCTTTCCGCAAATCAACCCGCCCCAGCGCCTGCTGATGGGGCCGGGCCCGATCAACGCCGACCCGCGCGTGCTGCGCGCCATGTCGAGCCAGCTGATCGGCCAGTACGATCCGGCCATGACCCACTACATGAACGAGGTGATGGCGCTCTATCGCGGTGTGTTCCGCACCGAGAACCGCTGGACGATGCTGGTGGACGGCACCTCCCGCGCGGGAATTGAAGCCATTCTGGTCTCCGCCATTCGCCCAGGGGATAAGGTGCTGGTGCCGGTCTTTGGCCGCTTTGGTCATCTGCTGTGCGAAATTGCCCGCCGCTGCCGCGCGGAGGTGCATACCATCGAGGTGCCGTGGGGCGAGGTGTTCACCCCGGACCAGGTCGAGGATGCGATTAAGCGTATTCGCCCGCGCCTGCTGCTGACCGTGCAGGGCGACACCTCCACCACCATGCTGCAGCCGCTCGCCGAGCTGGGTGCCATCTGCCGCCGCTACGACGTGCTGTTTTACACCGACGCCACCGCGTCGCTCGGCGGTAACGCGCTGGAAACCGACGCCTGGGGGCTGGATGCCGTCTCGGCCGGGATGCAGAAGTGCCTCGGCGGGCCGTCGGGCACGTCTCCGATCACCCTGAGCGCGCGCATGGAGGAGGCGATCCGCCGCCGCAAATGCGTTGAGGAGGGCATACGCACCGACGCCCACCGCGACGGCGACGAGGAGATGATCTACTCCAACTACTTCGATCTCGGCATGGTGATGGACTACTGGGGGCCGGAGCGCCTGAACCACCACACCGAAGCCACGACCGCGCTGTTTGGCGCCCGCGAGTGCGCGCGGCTGATCCTGCAGGAAGGTCTGGATAACGGCATCGCGCGTCATAAGCTGCACGGCGATGCGCTGCTGAAGGGCATTCAGGCGATGGGGCTTGAGACCTTCGGCGACCTGAAGCACAAGATGAACAACGTGCTGGGCGTGGTTATCCCGCAGGGCGTCAACGGCGACCAGGTGCGCAAGCTGATGCTGGAGGATTTCGGGATTGAAATCGGCACCTCCTTTGGCCCACTGCACGGCAAAGTGTGGCGCATTGGCACCATGGGCTACAACGCGCGCAAGGACTGCGTGATGACCACCCTGAGCGCGCTGGAGTCGGTGCTGAACTACCTGAAATTCACCACCACGCAGGGGGCCGCCATGCAGGCCGCGTGGGACCACTATCGCCGCGAGACACCGCAATGAGCCCGGCGGCAGAACGGGTGATGGCGCGCGCCGACGCGCTGGCCGCCATCAGCGAAACCCCGGATGCGCTGACGAGGGTGTACCTTTCGGCGCAGCATCTTCAGGCCAACCAGCTGGTCGGCGAGTGGATGCGCCAGGCGGGCATGACCGTCTGGCAGGACAGCGTGGGCAATATCTGTGGACGCTATGAGGGCGCGCAGGAGGGGGCGCAGGCGGTGCTGCTCGGCTCGCATCTGGACACCGTGCGCAACGCCGGGCGCTACGACGGCATGCTCGGGGTGCTCACCGCCATTGAGGTGGTGGACAGCCTGCATCAGCAGGGGCTGCATCTGGCGCAGGCGATCGAGATTGTCGGCTTTGGCGACGAAGAGGGGACCCGTTTTGGCATCACCCTGCTAGGCAGCCGAGGGATTACGGGCACCTGGCCGCAGGGCTGGCTGGAGACCTGCGATGCCAGCGGCATCAGCGTGGCGCAGGCGATGGTGCAGGCGGGGCTCGATCCCGCCCGCGTGGCGCTGGCGGCGCGCCATCAGGGCGATTTCAGCGCCTGCCTTGAGCTGCACATCGAACAGGGGCCGTGTCTGGAGCAGGAAGGTCTGGCGCTGGGCGTGGTGGAAGCCATTAACGGCGCGCGCCGCCTCAACTGCCGCTTCACCGGCGAGGCCGGACACGCGGGTACCGTGCCGATGGCTCATCGTAAAGATGCCCTGGCCGCCGCCGCCGAATGGATGGTGCTGATCGAAAACACCACCCGACAGCAGGGCGGTCATCGCGTGGCGACGGTCGGGGAACTGCGCTGCCTGCCCGGTGCGGTCAACGTTATTCCGGGCGAGGTTGCGCTCTCGCTGGATATTCGCGGCCCGCAGGATGGCCCGCTTGACGCGCTGCTCGCGGAACTGCTGGCGCAGGCGCAGGCCATTGCCGCTCGTCGCGGGCTGAGCTTCAGCGCCGAGGAGTTTTACCGTATCGCCGCCACGCCGTGCGATGCGCGTTTGCAGGATCTGCTGGGGCAGGCCGTTGAATCGGTGCAGGGGCGCTCATTATCGCTGCCGAGCGGTGCCGGGCATGACACCATCGCGCTGGCAGAACGCTGGCCGGTCGGCATGCTGTTTGTGCGCTGCAAGGGGGGCGTCAGCCACCATCCGGCGGAATCGGTGATGGCTGAGGATGTTGCCCTGGCGATTGAGGCGTTTGGGTTGGCGGTGAGATCGCTTGGTGCGGCCTGAGTATTGCCCGGCGGCGCTGCGCTTGCACGGGCCTACAGGATGGGTAGGCCGGGTAAGCGGCAGCGCCACCCGGCAAGAAATCACCTCACTCCAGCCCCAGCGTATATTGCGCGATCTTAAAGTAGATAATCAGCCCGGTACCGTCGATAAGCGTCGCGATAAACGGCGCGGAGACGACCGCCGGGTCAATGCCGCAGCGCTTGAGCACCATCGGGATGACGGACGACACAATCGCGCTCCACAGCGTAATGCACACCAGCGTCAGGCTGACGATAAGCGTGATTTCCAGCCCAATCCCCATCATCCATGCGCGAATGCACCCGGCGACACCGAGCGTGGCGGCAATCATCAGCGAGGTGGTCATCTCTTTACGCAGCACGCGGCCAACGTCGCGCAGACGGACTTCCCCCAGCGCCATGGCGCGCACCAGCGTGGAGGTGATTTGCGTGCCGCTGTTGCCGCCCGTGCCGATCAGCAGCGGAATGAAGAACGCCAGCGCGATGGCGGACTCCAGCGCCTCTTCAAAATGCTGGATCACCGAGCTGGTGTAGGCCTCCGCGACAAACAGCAGCAGCAGCCAGACGGAGCGTTTCTTCCACAGGCTGTACGGGCTGGTGTCCAGATAGGGCTTCTCCAGCGGTAGCGTCGCCCCCTGAAGCTGTGCGTCTTCGGTGACGTCATCTTCCAGCAGATGGGCGATTTCGCGCTCGGTCAGGCAGCCGACGAGCTTGCCGTGGGTGACCACGGGCACCACGTCCGCGCCGCCGTGCGCCAGCAGTCCGGCAACGTCGGCACGTTCATCCTCCGGTTTGACCTGCAAAAACTGCGAAATCATCAGCGATTTCACCGGCTGTACCGTATCGGCGGTCTGCAGCAATTTACGCACGGCAATCATGCCCGCCAGGCGGCCATTGTCTTCAATAAAAATATGAGACGGAATATCGTCGTCTTTTAATTTTTCGAAGAATTGCTCGCGCGCCAGCGCCACGCATAATGAAATATCGAGGACAATAAAATCGGTATTCATATATTGCGCGATCGCGCTGTCATTGAATGCCAGGTTTTGGTTGTGAATAGCGTAAGACATAGTGAATTCCCTTTGAATAATAACATCTCTCAGGGGCGAGCAAGACAGGGCATGTCGAAGAGGAGATCCCCACGTCCTGGGTTCAGCACTGTACACCGTATCCCGTGAGGGAAGTTATACTGACAAAGCCTTGATTCGACAGTGCCTGTTTTACCCTGTGCCGGTTCTCTCGAACCCACCAGAGCGATAACGTGTATTTGTACAGGAGCCTCGCCATAACGAGATCGTTGTAAAACGTGAGAAATAATACGCTTATTTGATATTGCCGCTCGGGAAATTAAATAATGTTTAAGAACGGTTTAGGAGAATCTTATTAATAAAACGTTGAGGGTTTATTTAAGGTAATTCATTTCTAATGGAGGATTATATAATCAACGGAGGAGAGGAAAATGGTGTGGCTTGATAATCTGCTGAATCATTTTGCGCTGTATCCGGCACATCTTTTCGCGCTGTTATTTATGATGGCGCTGAGTAAATCGACGGTGCTGATCTCCTCCGTGCTGCCGCCCGCCTCTGTGATGCTGCTGGCGGGCATTACCGTCAGCCAGACGAGTATGCATCCTGTGCTGGCGTGGCTCGCCGTGGTAATGGGAGCAGCGGCGGGTTCGGTGCTGAACTACCATATTGGCCAGCTGATGGGGCACTCCCGGCTGGTCACGCGTTTCACCTCAAAGCATGCCGATAAGTTCTTGCGGGTCCAGCATCAGCTGCAAAAGAACGGGGTCATCGTGCTGTTTACGTCACGCTTTCTGGCGGTGTTGCGCTACATCGTCCCGCTGGCGGCGGGGATGCTCAGGCTGAATGCAGTCAAGGTCTACGCCGTCAGCCTGCTTTCCGCCTGCGCATGGGCGGCGCTGTATGTCGGCATCGTCACCGGCATCAGCGCCTTTTGAGTTATAAACTCCCCATTCCGCCGTCCACCAGCAGCTCCGTTCCCACCGTGTAGCTCGACTCGTCGGACGCCAGATAGAGCGCGGCTTTTGCCAGCTCCGTCGTCGAGCCCATTCTGCCGAGCGGCACCAGCTTGATGACCTCTGCCATCATCGCGTTAAGCGCCTCGTCGCTTAGGCCCGTCTTCGTAAACGCCGGGGTTTCCACCGGGCCGGGGCTCAGGCCGTTAACGCGGATCCCGCGCGGCAGCAGCTCCGCCGAGAGCGTGCGCGCCAGTGACAGCAGGGCGGCCTTGCTCGCGGCATACACGCTGCTGGTGGGCAGGCCGATGCGCGCGCTCACGGAGCCGCAGAGGATCACCGACGACGGGTTATTCAGCAGCGGCAGCAGCGCCTGAATTAAAAAGAACGGTCCCTTCAGGTTGATGCCCATCAGGCGGTCCCAGGCATCCTCCTGCCAGGCTTCCAGCGGCGCGTGCGTCACGTCGCCCGCGTTGAGAAAAACCGCGTCAAGGCGCGGCCAGCGGGCGGCGAGGGTGTCCGCCAGCGCTTTTTGCGACGCGATATCGCCCGCATCGGTTGGGATCACCCAGGCCTTATCGCCAAGAATACGTTCTGCTTCGGCGAGCGTTTCCGGGTTGCGTCCGGTCACGGCGACGTGCGCGCCTTCGGCGATAAACGCCTGCGCGGTGGCGAGGCCGATGCCGCTGGTGCCGCCGGTAATCAGCGTATATTTATTTGTTAAACGACCCATGTTCTTCTCCTGAAATGTCACTGGAGAAAGCACTATAGAAACGTTAGTATCGAAAGGAAACCAGGTACCAAATGGATACTAACGAGGCAAGAGGTGTGCTATGGCAGAAAGGCTGGAGGTGTGCTGCGAAAAAAAATCTGAGGCGTATACCTGCCCGATGACGCAGTTTGTCAACCTGATATCCGGTAAGTGGGCGATCCCGATTCTCTACCGCCTGATTGTCTTCAACACGCCCGTACGCTTTGGCGATCTGCTGCGTGCCGCTGCCCCCATCACGCAGAAAGAGCTGACGAAGCAGCTGCGCCTGTTTGAGCAGCGCGGGCTGGTGACGCGGACGGTCTACCCGGAGATCCCGCCGCGCGTGGAGTATCAGATCACCGGGCTGGGGCTAACCCTGCAGGACGCACTCTCCCCGCTGGCCGCCTGGATGAGCGAGTACGGCGACCAGCTTGAGCGTTAGGCTACTGTTTCACGTAGCGCGGTGCCGGAATGCCGGTGCGCGCGCTGTTGAACAGCTCAAGTCGCGCCGCTTCGTAGCGATCCCACAGGCCGACGTCGTGCATCGGCGGGATGGTGATCGGTTCACCCTGATCCAGACCCGCCAGCGACGCATCCACCATATCGTTGGTGGTCATCACCGAACCTTCCGGCAGATCGTTCACCGTGACGCCCGAATGGCTCCAGATTTCGGTCGCCGTGGCGGCGGGCAGCACGGCCTGAATGCGCACGCTGCTGTCGGCAAACTCTTCCTGTAACCCACGGGTAAAGCTCAGTACCCACGCCTTGGTGGCGCTGTAGAGGGCGCTTCCGGCGCGAACGTGCAGCGCTAACACCGAGGCGATATTGATCAGCGTGCCGCGATTGTTCTGCGCCAGGCGGGGCAGGATGGCGTAGGTCAGACGCATCAGCGCCGTGGTGTTCAGGGTGTTAATGGCCTGATGCTGCGCCACCTCGCCCGCGAGGAACGGTGCCATCTGGGCGGTGCCCGCGTTGTTAATGAGCGTATCAATAGCGGTATTGCTGCGCAGCGCCTCTTCCACGGCGCGGATCCCGGCTTCATCGGTAAGATCGGCGACCAGAATATCGACGGCTACGCCATAGCGCGCGCGCAGGTCTGCAGCGAGGGTTTTCAGACGATCCTCGCGGCGGGCAACCAGCACCAGGTTGGCACCGCGCGCGGCAAGACGATCGGCATAGACGGCACCGATCCCGGAAGAGGCACCCGTAATCAGGGCGGTGGTGATTTGCGTAGTCATCGTGTATTACCTCAAGGCAAAGTGGGTTATTTGGTTTCAAGATGAAACTGAATTAACTTTCGGCTATTTAGTTTTATAATGCAACCATATTGGCGATCATTTTGTGCTTTTGCCGTCGGGAACGATCAGGAGGGGAGTTTAGTCACGATCTCTTCAGACGTCAGTTCGCGCCCATCGTCGGCGATAAGCGCCAGCTTGCGCAGGGGTTTGCGCTGTTCGGCATCGACCAGCACGGTGCCGCATTCGTTTTCAGCAAACAAAAATTCATTGCCCCACTGGGACAGCGCAACCAGCACCGTTTGCAGGGCGCGCCCTTTCTCGGTCAGGACGTACTCCTGCCAGGCGCTGCCGTCGGACGCGGGCTGAAGCCGGAGGATCCCTTCATCAACCAGCAGCTTCAGCCGCGTGGTCAGCATGTTTTTTGCGATACCGAGGCTTTTCTGGAACTCGCCGAAGCGTTTAATCCCGCGCAGCGCGTCGCGCACGATCAGCAGCGACCACCAGTCGCCGATGATATCCAGCGAACGGGCGACGGGGCAGGTGCTCTCTTCGAGGCGGGTACGTTTCACGGTCAATTCTCCGGTAGGGGGTGGTTTTATTATAAAACTAATTGGCATACACCGTAAGCACGTTAATCATCAGTTTGAGAAATGCTTCCCGGAAAATTGTCACCAATCTGTCACACTGAGCGCGACATTTTAAAACGAGTGAGGAATTAGGGATGAGAAAAGCACTACTCGCGCTGGCAGTCGCCGGTTCCATTTCAGCAACGTTTGGCGTGCAGGCGCAAGAGACGCCGGAAGGGTATCAGCTGGAGCAAGTTTTAATCATGAGCCGTCACAACCTGCGCGCGCCGCTCGCCAATAACGGCAGCGTGCTGGAGCAGTCCACGCCGAAGCAGTGGCCGGAGTGGGAGGTGCCGGGCGGTCAGCTCACTACCAAGGGTGGCGTGCTGGAAGTCTATATGGGCCATTACATGCGCGAGTGGCTGGCGCAGCAGGGGATGGTGAAGACGGGAGAATGTCCAGCGGCGGATAGCGTTTATGCTTATGCCAACAGCCTGCAGCGCACCGTCGCCACCGCGCAGTTCTTTATCACCGGCGCGTTCCCGGGCTGCGACGTTCCCGTGCACCATCAGGAAAAAATGGGCACCATGGATCCGACCTTCAATCCGGTGATTACCGATAACTCGCCTGAATTCCGCGAAAAAGCGCTCAAGGCGATGGAGTCCGAGCGGCAGAAAATGCAGCTTACCGAAAGCTATAAGCTGCTGGAGCAGCTGACGAACTACGCGGATTCCCCGTCCTGCAAGGAGAAAAAGGTCTGCTCGCTGGCAGACGCGAAAGATACCTTCAGCGCCGACTATGAAAAAGAGCCTGGCGTATCAGGGCCGCTGAAGGTGGGTAACTCGCTGGTGGACGCGTTCACGCTGCAGTATTACGAAGGCTTCCCGGCCGACCAGGTGGCCTGGGGCGAAATCAAAACTGACCAGCAGTGGCGCGTGCTGTCGAAGCTGAAGAACGGCTATCAGGACTCGCTGTTTACCTCTACCGAGGTGGCGCAAAACGTGGCGAAACCGCTGGTGAAATATATCGATAAAACCCTGGTCACCGAACAGGCGAAAGCGCCGAAAATCACCCTGCTGGTGGGGCATGACTCGAACATTGCTTCCCTGCTCACCGCGCTGGATTTCAAACCGTATCAGCTGCACGACCAGCAGGAACGTACCCCGATTGGCGGCAAAATTGTCTTCCAGCGCTGGCATGACAAAAATGCCAATCAGGAGCTGATGAAAATTGAGTATGTTTACCAGAGTTCAGAGCAGCTGCGTAACGCCAGCGTGCTGTCGCTGCAGTCGCCTGCGCAGCGCGTGACGCTGGAGCTGAAAGGCTGCCCGGTGGATGCGAACGGCTTCTGTCCTGTCGATAAATTCAATGCGGTTATGAATAACGCGGCGAAGTAAAGGAGAACCCCCCGCTGCGGCGGGGGGAAACGCTTAGACGTTTTTACGTTCGATGGTTTGCTCGCCCCAGAAGAGCGAGTCTTTATCCGTTTTTTCGAAGGCGCGTACCAGCACCTCATCGTTACCTTCCTCCCAAATCTGCTCGGCTAGCTTTTCATCGTACTTCGCGACTTCAAAGATAGCTTCGGCAATCTCCGGAGAGGTGTTGCGTAAACTTGCCCATTCGCCCACGTGGTGAGCTTTGGATTCTTGAGTTGGCATGCTTGTCCTCCTGTTGGGTGTTAGCCGTTCAGTTTTTTGGCCAGACCCGCGACATATTCACCCTGATAGCGGGCGATAGACAGTTCTTCATTGCTTGGCTGACGTGAGCCATCCCCACCGGCAATGGTGGTTGCGCCGTACGGCGTACCGCCACGCACCTGGGAAACGTCAAACAGCTCCTGCGCGCCGTAGCCAATCGGCACAATCACCATCCCGTGATGAGCAAGGGTAGTCCAGGTTGAGGTAATCGTCTGCTCCTGACCGCCGCCGGTGCCGGTAGAGCTGAATACGCTGGCGAGTTTGCCGTAGAGCGCCCCGGATGCCCAAAGTCCGCCGGTTTGATCGAGGAAGGTGCGCATCTGGCCTGACATATTGCCGAAGCGGGTCGGGGTGCCGAAGATAATGGCATCATACTCCGCCAGCTCCTGCGGGGTGGCGACCGGGGCGTTTTGTGTTTTCCCCCCGGCTTTCAGGAAGGCTTCCGCCTGCATGGTTTCCGGTACGCGTTTAACCACAACCTCAACGCCATCAACCCTGTTTGCACCTTCTGCTACCGCGTGAGCCATGGTTTCAATGTGTCCATACATGGAATAATAGAGCACCAGAACTTTTGCCATTTTGCATCACTCCTCGTTGGTTTTTCTTACAGCGGATCGCTGCGTTCTTTTAAAGATATGCCATCACAGCCAGACTGCAAAAATGAACGGCATTTCTTTGATTTATAACAATATGGTTACAAAAAGGCGTTGTAGCAAAATGAAACAACTTTTAGGCGGCGGATTTTTGAAATGATAAGAAAGGCTTATGCATCCCCGTCGCGTCATCTCACCCGAAAGGCTGAGTTCATGTTGCAGAATATTACCTGCGGCTTGCCGGATAGCGGCATTCCACTAAGCTTAGTTTCACGCGGCACAGATAAAGGCACTGTCCTTGTGTTGCGAGGTGAAAGATTCCTCTTTTACTGAATGCAATATGATGTCTAATGTTTCACATTCTGGAGGTTAGAGATGGCAAACCATCGTGGTGGTTCAGGTAATTTCGCAGAAGACCGTGAAAGAGCATCAGAAGCAGGCCGTAAAGGTGGCCAGCATAGCGGGGGCAACTTCAAGAATGACCCGCAACGCGCATCTGAAGCTGGCAAGAAAGGGGGCAAAAACAGCCACGGCAGCAGCAGTAAGTAACACGCCGGGTTGAACCCTGCCGCCGGGATCTCCCGGCGGTTTTTTTATTTCTGCAACATTGAACTGTAACCAAAGGCAACGCACACTAGGGAATTGATCTTAACCGCGAGTGCCGCATGTCTGTCTCACGCTTCAAATTCTCCATAAAACCGCAGGAAGCCATCCTCATTCTCATCACCATGTTCTGGGGCGGGACGTTTCTGGCCGTTCAGTACGCGGTGACCCTCAGCGATCCGTTCTTTTTTGTTGGCCTGCGCTTCGCGACGGCGGCGCTTGCCGTAGGGTTGATTTCGCTTAAAACGTTGCGGGGGCTGACGCTTACAGAGCTTAAGGCCGGCGTGGCGATAGGGGTGGCGATAGCGATGGGCTACAGCCTGCAGACGTGGGGATTGCAGACCATTTCCAGCAGCAAATCCGCGTTTATCACCGCCATGTATGTACCGCTGGTGCCGCTTTTACAGTGGCTCTGTCTCGGCAGAATTCCGGGTCTGATGTCCTGCATTGGCATCGTGCTGGCGTTTATCGGCCTGATCCTGCTGGCCGGGCCGGAAAATAACCTGCTGGCGCTGGGGCCGGGCGAAATCATCACCCTGATTGGGGCGATTGCCATCGCGGCGGAAATTATTCTGATTAGCGCCTGGGCGGGCAAGGTCGACGTCAAGCGGGTGACGGTGGTACAGCTTGCCACCGCGTCGCTGGTGGCGTTTGCGACGATGGTGCCGGCAGGCGAGTCCGTACCGCCGATGTCCACCGGTCTGGTGGTGGTTGCACTGGGGCTGGGTATCTTCAGCGCCATTATTCAGGTCACCATGAACTGGGCGCAGCGCAGCGTATCGCCAACCCGCGCGACGGTGATTTATACCGGAGAACCGGTCTGGGCGGGGATTTTCGGACGCATTGCAGGTGAGCGTCTGCCGCTGCTGGCGCTGGTGGGCGCGGCATTTATTGTCGCCGGGGTGCTGGTGAGCGAGTTAAAGCTCAGAAAGCGTCGGAGTGAGGTCAGGGATTTGACGGCAAAAGAAGGTTTAGATTGAAAAAATGAACGAGCTTATCTACGATGTGTACGGATAAATACCGTACACGGTGAAATAAACCATGCCAGCACTTAAAAAACAGCGTATCGATCTTCGCTTAACGGACGAAGACAAAACAATGATTGAAGAAGCGGCGGCGATGACGAACCAGACCATCACCCAGTTTATGGTGAACAGTGCGTCAGAGCGTGCTGCAGAGGTCATTGAGCAGCACCGTCGACTCGTATTAAATGAAGCATCATGGAATGCGGTGATGGATGCCATTGACAATCCGCCTGAGCCAATCGAACGCTTGAAACGAGCAGCAAAACGTCTTCGAAACATGGAGTGAAGCGTCGTGGCAAATCTCACGATCGAAATGTTATCTGAGGGAACCGATTACGACTTCGAGGATTTTGATTGTGGAGAACCCTCGCTAAATGCCTTCCTTGCAGAACACCTGGTACGTCAGCACAATGGGCGTATTTTACGAGCCTACCTGCTTAAAGAGCGCGATCGTCCGCGCGTCCTGGGTTATTACACGTTATCGGGAAGCTGCTTTGAAAGAGCGATGCTTCCTTCTAAGACGCAGCAGCGCCGGATCCCTTATATCAACGTACCCAGCGTGACGCTGGGACGTCTGGCTGTAGATAAAACACTACAGGGAAACGAGTGGGGCACAACGCTCGTTGCGCATGCTATGCGCGTTGTCTACCTGGCATCACAGGCTGTGGGGGTACACGGAATATTTGTTGATGCCCTTAACGAGCAGGCCAAACAATTTTACCTGAAGCAGGGGTTTATCCCTCTGACAGGTGAAAACAGCCATTCTTTGTTCTTCCCTACAAAATCTATCGAACGGCTGTTTGAGCAAGAGTGATAGCTTTACATCCTGGCGTTCTTAAGGAACATCCAGGTCGGGTCACCCGACCTGGAGATTTCAGGAATCCTGATGCACCACGGTGCCCTGCGGCGCGGCGGCCATTCGGCGGCTCAGCAGGGCGTTAAGCAGGATCGCGCCGAAGGTCGCCGTACCAATCCCGCCAATCGTAAACCCGCCCAGCGTCAGGGCAAAATCGCCCGCGCCCAGCACCAGCGTGACCGCCACCATAATCAGGTTGCCGTTCTGGCTGAGATCGACCCGATGCTGCACCCAGATGCGCGCGCCGGCCACGGCGATCAGCCCAAACACCACAATCGATGCCCCGCCTATGACCGGTGACGGAATGGTGTGGATCAGCGCGCCGAACTTCGGTGAGAATCCGAGCAGCATCGCCATCACCGCCGCCGCCACGAAGACCAGCGTGGAGTAAACTTTGGTCACCGCCATCACGCCGATGTTTTCGGCATAGGTGGTCACGCCGCTGCCGCCCACGGAACCGGAGAGCATGGTCGCCAGCCCGTCACCGACGAACGCGCGGCCCATGTACGGATCCATGCTGCGCCCGGTCATCCCCGCCACGGCTTTCAGGTGGCCTAAGTTCTCTGCCACCAGGATCACCGCCACCGGTGCGATAAGCATCATCGCCTGGGTGTTAAAGGTGGGCGAGGTCACCTTCGGCAGGCCGAACCAGGCGGCCTGATGCAGCAGGGTAAAATCAACCGGCTTGCCCAGACCGAAAACGTTGGCCAGCAGGGCGTAGACCAGACAGGCGACAATCAGCCCAACCAGGATCAGCAGCCGCTGGATCATGCCCCGCGTGAACACCGCCACCAGGCCGATGCACAGCACGGTGATCACAGCCATCCAGCTTTCAAACGGCGAGGCGGAGACGCTCCTGACCGCAATCGGGGCGAGGTTCAGGCCAATCGCCATCACCACGGCGCCCGTCACGACCGGGGGCATCATTCGCTCTATCCAGCGCGTGCCGATTTTCATCACCACCAGACCAATCAGGGTGTACACCAGACCGCAGGCGATGATGCCGCCGAGGGCCACGCTCAGGTTGGGGTTGATCCCCTGGCCGTTAAACCCGGTGGTGGCGATGACCACTCCGACAAAGGCGGCGCTGGATCCGAGATAGCTGGGCACGCGCCCGCCGGTGACGAAAAAGAACAGCAGCGTGCCGATACCCGACATCAGAATGGAGAGGTTGGGATCCAATCCCATCAGCATTGGCATCAGCACCGTGGCGCCAAACATGGCGACCGCGTGCTGAACGCCCATCACCATCGTCTGCCCGAGCGGGAGGCGTTCATCCGGCGCGACCACGCCTGCGTCTGTGGAGGTCGATTTCAACTGCCAGTGGGGAAATCCGAACATGGTCTGTCTCCTTAGAGCGGGTTAACAGGCGGGGCGCATAAGCGCGTGGTAGCCGCGGTCAAACCACACCAGCCCTTGCGGCGCGGGGTGGCGGATAATCGATACAATGTCGCAAAACAGAATGTCGTGGGTGCCGACGCTCACCACCTGGCTGATGCGGCAGTCAAACGAGGCCAGCGCATCCTCCAGGCGCGGGCAGCCCGTGTCGCCCGTCTGCCAGCGGGCGGCGGCAAAGCGTTCCGCCATCGGCGTTTTCCCACCAAAGAGGTTTGAAAGCGGTTCCTGTCCGGCGCTCAGGGTATTCACGCAAAGGGTGCGGTTTTCGCTAAACGTAGGCCAGACGGACGCGCCGCGGTTCAGGCACACCAGCAGGGTGGGCGGTGAATCCGTGACGCTGCACACCGCGCTGGCGGTGAAGCCTGCCAGCCCCGCAGGGCCGTCGGTGGTGATGATATTGACCGCCGCGCCAACGCAGGCCATGGCGTCGCGGAAGGTTTGTTTATCCGGTGTCGTCATAATCGCTCCTTACGCCAGCCCGCAGGCATCGTCGAAGTCCAGACGCGGCAGGCGCCCGTAAAGTTTGCGGGTATCGCCGTAGCCAATGTTGATCAGCAGATTGCTTTTAAGCGTGGTGCCGGTGAAAAAGGCCTCGTCGACCTTTTGGCGGTCAAAGCCCGACATCGGGCCGGTATCCAGCCCCAGGGCGCGACAGGCGAAAATCAGGTAGGCGGCCTGCATTGAGCTGTTGCGAAAGGCGGTCTCTTCCGCATGCGCGGGGCTGGTGGTAAACCAGCTCTTCGCATCGCCGTGCGGGAACAGCTCGGGCAGGCGCTCGTAGAACTCACTGTCCCAGGCGACAATGGCCGTGACCGGGGCGGTGAGCGTTTTCTCGAGGTTGCCGCTGGAGAGCGTCGGACGCAGCTTCTCTTTCCCTTCTGCGCTTCGCACAAACACAATCCGCGCCGGGGAGCAGTTGGCGGACGTTGGCCCCCATTTCATCAGGTCATAAATTTCGCGCAGCGTTTCGTCGCTGACCGGCAGATCCTGCCAGCCGTTGTGGGTGCGGGCGCCGGTGAACAGCGTTTCCAGCGCGGCGGGCGTAATGGCTTCGCTCATTAAAGCTCCTTATAAAGCGGGTTCCGGGCTGTGCAGCAGGCTGGCAAGCCCGTTCAGCAGCAGGGTGTTAAAGGTATCCGGCTCGGTGACGTTGCAGGCGTGCCCGCCCTGGCGCATCACCGCGCTGCGGCTGTGCGGGATCGCGGCCTGCAGTTCCGACGAGCAGACGGAGGGCACCAGCATGTCGTCGGCGGAACAGATAATCTGTACCGGACAGCGAATGCGCGCGGCATGGCGGCTGAAGTCGGCCTTTTTCAGGGCGCTGAGCCTGTGCAGCAGGTTGGTTTTACCCTGGAAATGGGCCAGCGCCAGCGCCTCTTCTGCCTCCAGGCGGGGCGCGCGGGCGGCCATCCAGTCCGCCGGGTAGAGAAACAGCGGCTGCGCCTCGACCCACGCCTGCGCGCCGCCGTAATGCAGCAGGCGCTCGCGGATCTGAAAGCAGCGGCGGGTGTGGGCGTTGAGGGTCAACCAGCCGTTGACGCATACCAGCGCGGTGAGGGCGTCGGGCCTGTCGAGGGCCAGCTGCAGGCCGACCAGCGCCCCCAGCGCGTGACCCACGACGCTGTAGCGGGCAATCCCGGCATCAGCCAGCGCCTGGGCCAGTTCGTCCGCCATCTGCGCAAGGCTGTACCCTTCCGGCAGGGTGTCAGGGTTATTGCCCGTTCCCCGCTGGTCATAGCACACCACCTGATACTCCGGCTCCAGCGCGGCCAGCTGGGGCAGCCAGTAGCTGCCGCTGCCGCCGAGACCGGAAATAAAGACCACCACGGGCGCGCCCTCAAACGGGGGCGGCGAGACGGAGAGTTTCATACCTGCCTCACTTCGCGATGTGCGCAACGGTGGCGATTTCAACCAGCGCCTCAGGCTTCACCAGCCCACACTGAATGCAGAACCGGGCCGGTTTATCGCCGGGGAAGAACTCGGCGTAGATCTCATTAATCGCGGCGTAGTTTTTCCAGTCGGTGATAAAGATGCTGTTGAAGGTCACATCCTCCATCGTGCCACCCGCCGTTTCGATCACGGTTTTGATCGTCTCCAGCACGTGGCGGGTTTGCGCCTTTGGGTCGTTGATAAACACCACGTTGTTGTCTTTATCAAAAGGCAGCGTGCCGGAGACATACACCACGCCGTCGGCGAGGGTGCCGGGAACAAACGGGGCGATGGGCGTGCTGGTGCCCGGCGGAATAATCACGGATTTTGGCATCAGGTGTCTCCTCAGGCGATACGGGCGAGCGGGGGATTCAGGGCGTCGCAGAAATCATTGACGTTACTGACCCAGCCAAAAAAGGTTTCGATATTGAACAGGGCCGCTTTCTGGGCGAATTCCGGCCCGGCCTGATGGGTCGCGTCCTCCAGCACCACGCCAAAATACTCGAGGAAAAAGCCGTCGCGCAGGGTCGACTCCACGCAAACGTTGGTGGCGATGCCGGTGAACACCAGATGGCGAATGCCCCGGCTGCGCAGCAGGCTGTCGAGCGGGGTGTTGAAAAAGCCGCTGTAGCGCGGTTTGGGCAGGACGATGTCGCCCGCCTGCGGTACCAGCTCATCCACCAGCTGATAGTCCCAGCCGCCTTTCGCCAGCAGCTTGCCCTGCAGTTCGGGCCGCTTACGCATGGTTTTCAGGGCGTTCGACTTATGGAAATTGGGCGAGCCGGGGCCGCCGGCCTCAACGTACTGGTCATCCCAGCCGTTCTGGAACCAGATGATGAGCATGCCCGCGGCGCGCGCGGCGGCGACGGCGGTTTTGATGTTCGCGATCACCGGCTGGGTGGTGGAGACGTCGAACCCCGCCAGATCCAGATAGCCGCCCTGGCTGGCGTAGGCGTTTTGCATGTCCACCACGATCAGCGCGCTCTGCTGTGGCGCAAAGGTAATGGCTTCCGGGCGTGCGTTAAGAGTGGTCATTACGCCACCTCCTTCGTGACGGCAGGGATGTGGGCGCGGCACTGCATCAGCGGCTGGATGCGCTCGCCGAAGGTTTCCACGCCGGTGAGGAAATCATCGAAGGTTAGCAGGACGCCTTCCGCCCCGGGCACGGCCGCCACTTCGTCAAGCATTCTGGCGACGCTGGCATAAGAGCCGACCAGGGTGCCCATGTTGATATTGACCGCAGAGGTCGGGTCGGCCATCTGGCGAACGTTGGTATCCGCGCCGGAGCGGGTATCCTTCTGGCTCTGCTCGGTGAGCCAGCTCAGTGCTTCTTCGTCGGCCCCGGCTTTATACCGTTCCCATTTGGCGCGCGCGGCGTCGTCGGTTTCGTCGGCAATCACCATGAACAGCACGTAGGAGCCCACGTCGCGTCCGGTCTTGTCGGCGGCCTCTTTCATCCGCGCGGCGGTCGGGGCGAAGGCGGCAGGCGTGTTCACGCCTTTGCCGAAGCAGAAGTTAAAGTCGGCGTATTTGGCGGAAAATTCCATCCCCGCGTCGCTCTGCCCGGCGCAAATCACCTTCATCGGCACCGACGGCTGCGGGCTGACGCGGCAGTCGTTCATGGTGAAGAAGTCACCCTTGAAATCGCTTTTGCCGGTGCCCCACAGGTCGCGCAGGACCTGCACGTATTCGGTCAGGTAGTCGTAGCGACGAGAGAAGTAGTCGTCACCCGGCCAGAGCCCCATCTGCTCGTATTCGGGTTTCTGCCAGCCGGTGACCAGGTTAACGCCAAAGCGCCCGCCGGAGATGGAGTCTATGGTAGAGGCCATGCGCGCCACGATCGCCGGGGGGAGGGTGAGGGTGGCGGCGGTGGCGTAGATCTGAATGCGGGACGTTACCGCGGCCAGCCCGGCCATCAGGGTAAAGGACTCCAGGTTGTGATCCCAGAATTCGGTTTTGCCGCCAAAGCCGCGCAGCTTGATCATCGAAAGCGCAAAGTCGAAATGGTAGTGCTCCGCCTTCTGCACGATGGCTTTATTCAGCTCAAAGGTCGGCATGTATTGCGGTGCAGTGGTCGAGATAAGCCAGCCGTTGTTGCCGATGGGTACAAATACGCCAATTTTCATCACGAACCTCTCTTCATTACGTCGCAGGTGTAACGGTGTTTTTGCAAAGGCAGTGCCAGTTTTGAAAATGGCAGTGTTATTAATGTGTTAACCAGAAGTTGGTGGATTGATGCAGCTAAATGTGGACTAATTGGTCAAAAACATTGCACAGAAAACAGGCATTCATGCGCGATCGGAGTGCAGGATATCGTGGCGAGACGGGGGTTTTGCTATGCTGAGGGCAACGCAGAATAAGGAGAGCGGGAATGGCACAAGGCGCAGTGAAAACACCAGGTAAACGTTCGCAGGCGGTGAGCGCTAAGAAACAGGCGATCCTCAGCGCGGCGCTGGAGACCTTTTCGCAGTTTGGTATTCACGGCACGCGCCTGGAGCAGGTGGCGGAGCAGTCCGGGGTATCCAAAACCAATCTGCTCTACTACTACCCGTCGAAAGAGGCGCTCTATATCGCGGTGATGCAGCAGATCCTCGATATCTGGCTGGCGCCGCTGAAAGCGTTTCGCGCAGAGCTGGCCCCGCTGGTGGCGATCAAAGAGTACATTCGCCTGAAGCTGGAGGTGTCGCGCGATTACCCGCAGGCATCAAGGCTATTTTGTCTTGAGATGCTGCAGGGCGCGCCGCTGTTGCAGGCGGAGCTGACGGGGGATTTGAAACAGCTGGTGGACGATAAGTCGGCCATTATTGCCGGATGGGTCGCCAGCGGAAAGCTGGCTCCGGTCGACCCGCATCATCTGATCTTTATGATTTGGGCCTCCACCCAGCATTATGCTGACTTTGCGGCCCAGGTTGAGGCGGTGACCGGTAAAACGCTCCAGGACGAGGCGTTTTTCCACAGCACGCTGGAAAACGTGCAGCGGATGATTATCGAAGGGATCCGCCTGCGCTAGTTCCCCCTCACCCCAGCCCTCTCCCTCAAGGGAGAGGGGGCCGTCCGTGCAGGCATTATTTCGTAGGGATCCCTCAGCCCGGCGGGAGAGGGCAGCTTAAGTCGCCCTCTTCACACTGCATCAGCGAGGCCAGAAACGCTTCGCGCTCCACGGTTTTTTCCGCCAGGCACTGGTTAACAATCATTGGCTGGACGCTCCCGCCTTCCGTCCCCGAACCGATAAACGCGCAGTCCGCGTCGCGCAGGGTAATCCACGCCTGCTGCGCTTTTTTCAGCAGGTCGCGCTGGGGGGCTGCCGCGCGTTTGATGGCGGCCTGATAGGTCTGGTTGAGCTTTTTATCGGCAGCCTGGTACTGCTGCGCGCTACAGGTATTCAGCTCAAGCTGGGTGGTCGCTTTGTCGCACTCGTCGGCCAGGGCGCTGGCGCTCAGCAGCAGCGCTGCACTGGCGATAAGATATCGTTTCATATTCTCCCCAAAAAAATAAGGCTCCGTCTCCGGAGCCTTATTAGCACAGCGTTAGCCGATTGTCATCAGGCTGGCGTTACCGCCTGCCGCCGCCGTGTTGACGCTGAGCGAGTGCTCCACGTACAGACGCTCCAGCAGCAGGTTGGTTTCACCGCGGGCGAAGCCCTGTACCGAAACAATCGCCCCGCTGCGGGCCGCCACCTGCTCGCAGAGTTCGCGCAGCTGGTCGGAATCACCGTGGTAAATTACGGCATCAAACGGCTGCGTCAGCAGCGCATCGGCCTTCGCAAAGCGAATGCGGGACGAGACCGCTTTCGGCAGCTGTTTGGCGAGATCGCGATGCAGCGCATCTTCCGGCCACAGCACTTCACAGCCGGTTGCCATCGCGGCGGCCAGCTGCACCAGCGCGTCCTGCTCGTTATCGGCCACGCACAGCACGCGCTCGCGCGGCATCAGCGTCCAGGTGTTGCGCTCGCCGGTTGGCCCCGGCAGCAGACGCTGCGTGCCCGCCTGGGCCAGCTCGCCGTACTGCCGGGCGACGGCACGCAGTTCAGGACGTTTTTCCGCCCAGGCGATCAGCGCCTCCAGCGGCTGCGTCAGCACGGCTTTCAGCTGCGCATCCACCGCATAGTCCGCATCCTGGCGCGCCAGGGTGACGCCCAGGGCGTTCTCCGGACGGTTCGCCAGCAGACGGTACAGGTAAAGCGGACCGCCCGCTTTCGGACCGGTGCCGGAGAGCCCTTCGCCGCCAAACGGCTGTACGCCCACGACCGCGCCGACCATGTTGCGGTTGACGTACAGGTTGCCCACTTTGGCGCTGCCGGTCACCTGCGCGATAGTCTCGTCGATACGGGTATGCACGCCGAGCGTCAGGCCATAGCCGGAGGCGTTGATCTGCTCAACCAGCTCGTTCAGGTTGTTACGGTTGTAGCGCACCACGTGCAGCACCGGGCCGAAGACCTCTTTTTTCAGCTCGTCGAAGCTTGCCAGCTCAATCAGCGTTGGCGGCACAAAGGTGCCGGTCCGCCATTCGCGGGTATCTTCGCTGTTCTCGCGCACCGCCTGGAATACCGGACGGCCTTTCGCGCGCATGGTCTGAATGTGGTTTTCGATGTTGGCTTTGGCTTCCGCGTCGATCACCGGCCCGATATCGGTGGTGAGACGGCCCGGGTTGCCCATGCGGCATTCGGCCATCGCGCCGCGCAGCATTTTCAGGGTGTGGTCCGCCACGTCGTCCTGCAGGCACAGCACGCGCAGGGCGGAGCAGCGCTGACCGGCGCTGTCGAAGGCGGAGGCCAGCACGTCGACCACCACCTGTTCGGTAAGGGCAGAGGAGTCAACGATCATGGCGTTCATCCCGCCGGTTTCCGCGATGAGCGGCGTAGGGCGACCTTGCGCATCCAGACGGGTGGCAATGTTGCGCTGCAGCAGGGACGCCACTTCGGTTGAACCGGTAAACATCACGCCGCGCACGCGGTTATCGGAGGTCAGTTTGGCGCCGACTGTTTCACCGCGGCCCGGCAGCAGCTGAACCACGCCCACAGGCACGCCGGCTTCCAGAAGAATGTTGATACCCTGCGCGGCAATCAGCGGGGTCTGCTCTGCCGGTTTTGCCAGCACGCTGTTGCCTGCGGCCAGCGCGGCGGCAATCTGGCCGGTGAAGATCGCCAGCGGGAAGTTCCACGGGCTGATACAGACAACCGGACCCAGCGGACGGTGGGTTTCGTTATCGAAATCATCGCGCACCTGACCGGCGTAGTAGTGCAGGAAATCGACGGCCTCGCGCACTTCGGCAATGGCGTTGCTGAAGGTTTTACCCGCCTCGCGCACCAGAATGCCGATGAGCGACTGCATCTGATCTTCCATCAGCACCGCGGCGCGTTCCAGAATCGCGGCGCGCTCCTGCGGCGGGGTGGCGAACCAGATAGGGGCGTTATTCACCGCGCTGTCCAGCGCCTGGTCCACTTCCGCTTCGGTGGCTTCACGCACGTAGCCGACGATATCTTTTGGCTCTGCCGGGTTAATGACCGGCTGCATGTCGCCGTCAGCCGCGGGCTGCTCCAGAATCGGTTTGGCCTGCCACTTCTGCAGCGCGCTGTTGAGCAGGGCAGAGGAGAGCGATGCCAGACGGTGTTCGTTGGCGAGATCCAGACCCGCCGAGTTGACGCGGCCTTTGCCGTACAGCTCGCGCGGCAGGGCAATCTTCGGATGCGGCAGGCCAATCTGGCCTTCCTGCGCCGCTATCTTCTCAACGGCCTGTACCGGGTCGGCCACCAGCTCGTCCAGCGGCAGGGTGGTGTCGGCGATGCGGTTAACGAAGGAGGTGTTCGCGCCGTTTTCCAGCAGACGACGCACCAGGTACGCCAGCAGAGTTTCGTGGGTACCCACCGGAGCATAGATACGGCACGGGCGGTTCAGCTTGCCGTCCGCCACTTTACCGGTGACCTGCTCGTACAGCGGTTCGCCCATGCCGTGCAGGCACTGGAACTCGTACTGGCCCGGGTAGTAGTTCTGCCCGGCCAGGCTGTAGATTGCCGCCAGAGTATGGGCGTTGTGGGTCGCGAACTGCGGATAGATCAGGTTCGGCACGCCGAGCAGTTTTTTCGCGCAGGCGAGGTAAGAGACGTCGGTGTAAACCTTGCGGGTATACACCGGATAGCCTTCCAGCCCGTCCATCTGGGCGCGTTTGATTTCGCTGTCCCAGTAGGCGCCTTTCACCAGACGGATCATCAGGCGACGACGGCTGCGGCTGGCCAGGTCAATCAGGTAATCAATGACGAACGGGCAGCGCTTCTGGTAGGCCTGGATAACGAAACCGATGCCGTTCCAGCCTGCCAGCTCCGGCTCGAAGCACAGTTTTTCCAGCAGATCGAGGGAGATCTCCAGACGGTCGGCCTCTTCGGCGTCGATGTTAATGCCGATGTCATACTGGCGCGCCAGCAGGGTCAGGGATTTCAGGCGCGGGTAGAGCTCTTCCATCACCCGGTCGTACTGTGCGCGGCTGTAGCGCGGGTGCAGGGCAGAGAGCTTAATGGAGATGCCCGGGCCTTCATAAATACCGCGACCGTTGGACGCTTTACCGATGGCGTGGATCGCCTGCTGGTAAGAGACCATATAGGCCTGCGCGTCGGCGGCGGTCAGCGCCGCTTCGCCCAGCATGTCGTAGGAGTAGCGGAAACCTTTATCTTCCAGCTTGCGGGCGTTCGCCAGCGCCTCGGCAATGGTTTCCCCGGTGACGAACTGCTCGCCCATCAGGCGCATCGCCATGTCCACGCCCTTGCGGATCAGCGGCTCGCCGCTCTTACCGATGATGCGGTTCAGGGAGCGGGAGAGGTTGGCTTCGTTATGGGTGGAGACCAGTTTGCCGGTAAACAGCAGGCCCCAGGTTGCCGCGTTGACGAACAGCGACGGGCTGCGGCCAATGTGGGAATGCCAGTTACCGTTGCTGATTTTGTCGCGGATCAGCGCGTCGCGGGTGGCTTTATCCGGAATACGCAGCAGCGCTTCCGCGAGGCACATCAGCGCCACGCCTTCCTGAGACGAGAGTGAAAACTCCTGCAGCAGACCCTGAACCATCCCGGCGCGGCCGGTGGCGGTTTTCTGGTTGCGCAGCTTGTCGGCTAACTGATACGCCAGGCTGTGCGCCTGTGCGGCAATGGCTTCCGGCAGGCGAGCCTGCTCCAGCAGCATCGGCACGGCGTCGGTTTCGGCACGGCGGTAGGCGCCGGTAATGGCGGCACGGCTGACGGACTGCGGCAGGATCTGCTCGGCAAATTCAAGGAACGGCTGATGGTTCTCGTCGCCAGCGGCGGGCGCTTCCTCGCTTTCGTTCGCCGCGCCGGCCAGCAGGGCAGGCAGCTCCGGCAGGCCCTCATCGCTCTCGAGTCTTTCAAGATAGTTAAAAATCGCCTGCTTAATTAACCAGTGCGGCGTGCGGTCAATGCGGGTTGCTGCGGTCTTAATCCGTTCGCGGGTTGCGTCATCCAGCTTAACCCCCATGGTGGTCATACCCATGCCAAAGCTCCTGTTGTTCTGTAATAGCGTTCTGTAGATAGCGTGAAATATCCCCCATGTTGCAACTTTGTGCAACCGTGTTAAATGTGACCTGGTCTGCAACCCGGAAAATGAATGGATTGTTAACGAATGGTTAGCTGGAAAAACGCGCTGGCTTTTGTGCGGGAAGCCTGGTTTTATGCGGCAGTTAACACTTTTCAAAGGTGCAACCCGCAAAAGCGTGAGCGAGTGCAACCTATAGGAAACTCGTATCAAACCGGGGATGAAATTGATGTAAATGCAGTGTTAAATCGTTTGTCAGCGGAAGGCGCATACGGCAGGATAGCGCGCCCAACCGAAACACAAGATACATTCACCTCGTTCCGGTGATCATATAACAAGGCAGCCCGGATGGTTGTCGCTCGACATTTTGGAGAATTTGAATGGCTATTAGCACACCGATGCTGGTGACATTTCTCGTTTATATTTTTGGCATGATCCTGATAGGGTTTTTGGCGTGGCGTTCTACAAAGAACTTTGACGACTACATTCTGGGCGGACGCAGTTTAGGCCCAATGGTGACCGCACTCTCTGCGGGCGCATCTGACATGAGCGGCTGGCTGCTGATGGGGCTGCCGGGCGCGATTTTCATCTCCGGTATTTCGGAAAGCTGGATCGCCATCGGCCTGACCGTCGGCGCGTGGATCAACTGGAAGCTGGTGGCAGGCCGTCTGCGCGTGCATACCGAGGCCAACAACAACGCCCTGACGCTGCCGGATTACTTCACCGGACGTTTTGAAGATAACAGCCGCATCCTGCGCATTATCTCCGCGGTGGTTATTCTGCTGTTCTTCACCATCTACTGTGCATCCGGCATTGTGGCCGGCGCGCGCCTGTTCGAAAGCACCTTCGGCATGAGCTACGAAACCGCCCTGTGGGCCGGTGCAGCGGCGACCATCCTCTATACCTTCGTGGGCGGTTTCCTGGCGGTGAGCTGGACCGACACCGTGCAGGCGAGCCTGATGATCTTCGCCCTGATCCTGACCCCGGTGATTGTGATTTTCACCGTTGGCGGCTTTGCCGATTCGCTGGAAGTGATCAAGCAGAAGAGCATTGAAAACGTCGACATGCTGAAAGGGCTGAACTTCGTGGCCATCGTGTCGCTGATGGGCTGGGGCCTGGGCTACTTCGGTCAGCCACACATTCTGGCGCGCTTTATGGCGGCGGATTCTCACCACACCATCGTTCATGCCCGTCGCATCAGTATGACGTGGATGATTCTGTGTCTGGCGGGTGCGTGCGCGGTCGGCTTCTTCGGTATCGCGTACTTCAACAACAACCCGGCGCAGGCGGGCGCGGTGAACCAGAACGCCGAGCGCGTGTTCATCGAGCTGGCGCAAATTCTGTTCAACCCGTGGATTGCCGGTATTCTGCTCTCCGCGATCCTGGCGGCGGTGATGTCCACCCTGAGCTGCCAGCTGCTGGTCTGCTCCAGTGCGATCACCGAAGACCTCTACAAAGCCTTCCTGCGTAAAAACGCGAGCCAGAAAGAGCTGGTGTGGGTAGGGCGCTTTATGGTGCTGGTGGTGGCGCTGATTGCCATCGCGCTGGCGGCCAACCCGGAAAACCGCGTGCTGGGCCTTGTGAGCTACGCGTGGGCGGGCTTTGGTGCGGCGTTTGGTCCGGTCGTGCTGTTCTCCGTCATGTGGTCACGTATGACCCGTAACGGCGCGCTGGCGGGAATGATTATCGGTGCGCTGACCGTTATCGTCTGGAAACAGTTCGCGTGGCTGGGCCTGTACGAAATCATCCCTGGCTTCATCTTCGGCAGCATCGGCATCGTGGTGTTCAGCCTGCTGGGTAAAGCACCGTCTGCCTCTATGCAGAAACGCTTTGCTGAAGCCGACGCGCACTACCACTCCGCGCCGCCGTCTAAGCTGCAGCCGGAATAATTTTCCCACGTAACACCGTAGGCCGGGTAAGCGTTAGCGCCACCCGGCTTTTTCTTGCAAATTTTCCAGAATTACGTTGATATCTCTGCACTTATAACAATGAGGATAGCGAAGCATGACAATCAAAACAGGGTTAATGGCGGCGGCATTATTGATGCTGGCTGGCTGCAACGCGCCATCGCAACACGCAGCGGTAGAGACCTGCAAAGCGGATAACCAGATGCAGCAAACCACGCTCTATTTCGGCTTAAATCGGCCTGCCGGGGCGCAGATCTCCGGCAACGAGTGGCAGCAGTTTGTTGACCAGGACGTGACGCCGCGCTTTCGCGATGGCTTAACGGTATTTGATGCGCGCGGGCAGTGGCTGGGGAACGACGGAAAAGTGGCGCGTGAGCCGAGCAAAGCGCTGATGCTGATCCACGGTAAAGATGCGCAGAGCGAGAAAAACATCGAAGCGTTGCGCGGGATTTATAAATCACGCTTCGCGCAGGAGTCGGTGATGCGCGTCGACCAGCCGGTGTGCGTGCAGTTTTAATAAAAACGGCGGGATAACCCGCCGTTATTGTATCGTAGTTTTGTAGGCCGGGTAAGCGAAGCGCCACCCGGCAAAAACACTTACAGCACCAACCCCGCAAAGCTCGCCGACAGCAGGCTCACCAGCGTCGCGCCGTACACCAGACGCAGACCAAACCGCGATACCACGTTCCCCTGCTGCTCGTTCAGGCCCTTAATCGCCCCGGCCACAATGCCGATGGACGCGAAGTTCGCGAAGGACACCAGGAAGACGGACAAAATGCCCAGCCCGCGCGGGGACATCTGATGCGCGATTTTTTGCAGCTCAATCATCGCCACAAATTCATTCGCCACCAGCTTGGTCGCCATAATACTGCCCGCGTTCAGGGCGTCACTCAGCGGAATACCGATAAGCCATGCCAGCGGATAAAACACATAGCCCAAAATCTGCTGGAAGCTCATGCCAAATACGCTGGAGAAGAGGGCGTTAACGGCGCTAATAAGGGCGATAAAGCCAATCAGCATGGCCAGAATAATCATCGCCACTTTAAAACCGGCCAGAATATACTCGCCGAGCATTTCGAAGAAGCTCTGCGATTCGTGCAGTTTTTCCAGCCTGATATCCGGCTCCGCTTCCGGGCGCGCCGGGTTGATGACCGAGAGAATAATAAAGGTGCTAAACATGTTCAGAATCAGCGCCGCGACGACAAATTTGGCGTCGAGCATGGTCATATAGGCGCCGACAATCGACAGGGAGACCGTCGACATGGCCGTGGCCGCCATGGTGAAGAGACGACGAGAGGAGAGATCGCCCAGCACGCCCTTGTAGGCAATGAAGTTTTCCGACTGACCGAGGATCAGCGAACTCACCGCGTTAAAGGATTCCAGCTTGCCCATACCGTTCAGTTTTGACAGCAGCGTGCCGATGACCCGAATAAAAATCGGCAGGATCCGCCAGTGCTGAAGAATACCAATCAGCGCGGAAATAAAAATAATTGGGCAAAGCACGCCGAGGAAAATGAACGCCAGCCCTTTTTCCCCCATTCCGCCAAAGACGAAATTGGTGCCTTCACCGGCAAATTTAAGCAGTGACTCAAAAAATCCCGAGACGTATTTAATCAGGAATAACCCGCTTTCGGCGTGCAGGAAAAAGAACGCCAGGGCAATCTCAATGACAATAAGCTGTAAAACATAACGAATGCGAATTTTTCGGCGGTCGAAACTCACCAGCCAGGCGAGCGCAAGAATAATCACCAGCGCCAGCAGGAAATGGACAATCTTAAACATGGTTTATTTTCAGTTGGTTTTTGAGGAGGATATTTAGCCACAGCGCTGGTTAACCGTAAATGGGCAATTTTATTATAACTTATAAACTTAACGGTAACGTTGGCAACTATTAACAGGCTTTGCGTTTACAACTCGTCATCAAAACACCGCACATTTCGCTTGTGTTTCTTTTCGCCGTAATGATAATCACTATCACAAGAATTTACCTTTCTTTGCATCAGTTGACCGCGATAAACATTTAAGGTGTCGGCATGTTTGTTCCATTTCTCATTATGTTACGTGAAGGGCTCGAAGCTGCCCTCATCGTGAGCCTCATCGCCAGTTATCTGAAGCGAACCCAGCGCGGACGCTGGATTGGCGTCATGTGGGTCGGGGTATTCCTCGCCGCGGCGCTCTGCCTGGGCCTCGGTATCCTCATCAACGAAACCACCGGGGAGTTCCCGCAGAAAGAGCAGGAGCTGTTCGAAGGGATCGTCGCCGTGATTGCGGTGGTGATCCTTACCTGGATGGTGTTCTGGATGCGTAAAGTCTCACGCAACGTGAAGGTGCAGCTGGAGCAGGCGGTGGACAATGCCCTGCAAAAGGGCAATAACCATGGCTGGGCGCTCATTATGATGGTCTTTTTCGCCGTCGCGCGTGAAGGCCTGGAGTCTGTTTTCTTCCTGCTGGCGGCGTTTCAGCAGGATGTCGGTATCTGGCCGCCGGTTGGCGCGATGCTCGGGCTGGCAACCGCCGTTGTGCTGGGCTTTCTGCTCTACTGGGGCGGTATTCGCCTGAACCTGGGCGCGTTCTTCAAGTGGACCAGCCTGTTTATTCTGCTGGTGGCGGCAGGGCTGGCGGCAGGGGCGATACGCGCCTTCCACGAGGCGGGTCTGTGGAACCACTTCCAGGACGTGGCGTTCGACCTCAGCAACGTGCTCTCCACCCATTCTCTGACCGGCACCCTGCTCGAAGGTATCTTCGGCTATCAGGAAACACCGAGCGTCAGCGAAGTGGCGATGTACTTTATTTATCTGGTTCCGGCGCTGGTGCTTTTCGCAATGCCGCCGCGTACCGGCTCGCAGGCGTCGCGCGTTACGCCATAATTTTTGTTTTAGTTACAACATACTTTTAAAGGGAAGAGTCATGGCAATTCAGTTCCGTCGTAGTGCGTTATGCGCAGGCATTGCCGCGCTGTTCGCTTCCGCATTCTCCGCCTGGGGCGCGGATGTTCCTCAGGTTAAAGTCACCGTTAATGATAAGCAGTGTGAGCCGATGACCCTCACGGTGAACAGCGGCAAAACCCAGTTCATTATTCAGAACCACAGCCAGAAGGCGCTGGAATGGGAGATCCTGAAAGGGGTTCTGGTGGTCGAGGAGCGTGAAAATATCGCCCCTGGCTTCAGCCAGAAGATGACCGCCAACCTGCAGCCGGGCGAGTATGAGATGACCTGCGGTCTGCTGACCAACCCTAAAGGGAAGCTTATCGTCAAAGGTGAAGCGACGGCCGATGCGGCGAAAGGCGCTGCGGTGCTGAGCCTGGGTGACGCGATTACCGCGTATAAAGCCTACGTCACGAAAGAGACGGCGGACCTGGTGACGGCAACCAAAGCCTTTACCGATGCGGTGAAAGCGGGTGACATCGAAAAAGCGAAATCCCTTTATGCGCCAACCCGTCAGCACTACGAGCGTATCGAGCCGATTGCCGAGCTGTTCTCTGACCTTGATGGCAGCATTGATGCTCGCGAAGATGATTTCGAGCAGAAGGCCGCCGATCCGAAATTCACCGGTTTCCACCGTCTGGAGAAAGCCCTGTTTGGCGACAACTCCACCAAAGGGATGGAGAAATACGCCGAGCAGCTGAACGGCGACGTGCTGGAGCTGCAAAAGCGCATCAGCGAGCTGGCCTTCCCGCCGTCAAAAGTGGTGGGCGGCGCGGCCGGTCTGATTGAAGAAGTGGCCGCGAGTAAAATCAGCGGTGAAGAGGATCGCTACAGCCATACCGATCTGTGGGACTTCCAGGCCAACGTCGACGGCGCGCAGAAAATTGTTAACCTGCTGCGTCCTCAGCTGCAGAAAGAGAACGGCGAACTGCTGGCCAAGGTGGATGCCAACTTCAAAAAAGTTGACACCATTCTGGCGAAGTACCGGACTAAAGACGGGTTTGAAACCTACGACAAGCTGACCGATGCCGACCGTAACGCGCTGAAAGGCCCGATTACCGCCCTGGCGGAAGATCTCTCTCTGCTGCGTGGCGTACTGGGTCTGGACTAAGCACGATGAATAAGCATAACGAGAACGACGTGGTTGAGCCTTCGCGTCGTCGATTGTTAAAAGGGGTAGGGGCGCTGGGCGGCGCCCTTGCGCTGGCCGGGGGTTGTCCGGTAGCGCATGCGGCGAAACCGCAGAGCGCGCCCGGCACGCTGTCACCCAATGCCCGCACGGAGACGCAGCCGTTTTATGGTGAGCATCAGTCGGGCATCCTGACGCCGCAGCAGGCGTCCATGATGCTGGTGGCCTTCGATTCACTGGCAAGCGATAAAGCCGATTTGGCGCGTCTGTTCCGCCTGCTGACGACGCGCATCGCGTTTCTCACCGCGGGCGGACCGGCGCCCGATACGCCGAACCCGCGCCTGCCGCCAATGGACTCCGGCATTCTGGGGCCGTTTATCGCCCCGGATAACCTGACCATTACCGTTTCGCTCGGTGAGTCGCTGTTTGACGCGCGCTATGGGTTGGCAAAACAGAAGCCGAAAGCGCTGCAGAAAATGACGCGCTTCCCGAATGACTCCCTCGACGCGGCGCTGTGCCACGGCGACCTGCTCCTGCAAATTTGTGCCAATACCCAGGACACGGTGATCCACGCCCTGCGCGATATTATCAAGCACACGCCGGATCTGCTGAGCGTGCGCTGGAAGCGGGAAGGGTTTATCTCTGACCACGCCGCCCGCAGCAAAGGCAAAGAGACCCCGGTGAACCTGCTGGGCTTTAAGGACGGTACGGCCAACCCGGACAGCAGCGATGCGGCGTTAATGAAAGACGTGGTATGGGTGACGGCAGATCAGGGCGAACCGGCGTGGGCGGTGGGCGGCAGCTACCAGGCGGTGCGCATTATTCAGTTCCACGTGGAGTTCTGGGACCGCACGCCGCTGAAAGAGCAGCAGAAGATCTTTGGTCGGGATAAGCAAAGCGGGGCACCGCTCGGCATGAAGAACGAGCACGACGTGCCTGACTACGCCCGCGATCCCAATGGCGATACCATCGCGCTGGACAGCCATATCCGTCTTGCTAACCCGCGCACCAAAGAGACGCAGTCCAGCCTGATGATGCGTCGGGGCTACAGCTATTCGCTGGGCGTGACCAACTCCGGCCAGCTTGATATGGGGCTGCTGTTCGTCTGTTATCAGCACGATCTGGAGAAAGGTTTCCTGACCGTGCAGAAGCGGCTCAACGGCGAAGCGCTGGAAGAGTACATTAAGCCTATCGGCGGCGGCTATTTCTTTGCCCTGCCGGGCGTGCGCGACAGCAACGCGTACCTCGCTCAAGGTCTTATTGAAGCCTGATAATTGTCCCCGCAACCGTTCGCGGGGACATTATTTTTTCATATGACTATCTTATTGTTATATTTCTGTAATATTCATATATGAGACTGATTCCGCTGCAGGAGCAGTCTTAAAAGTTGCATTCAGGTAAAATAAATGTTGCATTTATGATAACTCCTGATGTACTTAAGATAAGACAGCGGTAGTTCCCGGCAGTGATGCTGAATCACTATGGAGATCGCGAATGGTTGCGTCCTGTACTGGACAAGGTAAACATAACAACCGCAGCACCCGGCGCGGAGGCTCAGACTCCGGCAGCGATTTCCTCACCACTAAATTCTCCCCCCTTCCTCAAGAATCTGATTCGACCGACGTGCAGAACGGTGCGCGTAGCTGTTCCGTATCGTCATCCGATAAAGCAAGCAATGGCTTACAAGGAAGCCAACCCTCTGATGTTCGTGCGCATAATCGTGCCGAAGCTGGCGCGTGTGATGAATACCAACAACTCAAGGTGCTATCCATGGGAAGACAAAAAGCAGTGATCAAAGCTCGTCGCGAAGCAAAACGTGTGCTGAGACGGGATTCACGTAGCCATAAACAGCGTGAAGAAGAATCGGTCACCTCGCTTGTGCAGATGAGTGGCGTAGAAGCAATTGGCATGGCCCGAGACAGCCGTGATAATTCTCCAATTGTGGCGCGCAATGAGGCTCAGGCGCACTACCTGAATGCTATCGAGAGTAAACAGCTCATCTTTGCAACCGGTGAAGCCGGATGCGGGAAAACCTGGATTAGTGCAGCCAAAGCGGCGGAAGCATTGATCCATAAGGACGTGGAGAGAATTATTGTTACCCGTCCGGTACTGCAGGCTGATGAAGATCTCGGCTTCTTGCCAGGAGATATTTCGGAGAAGTTTGCCCCGTACTTCAGGCCCGTCTATGACGTGCTGGTGAAGCGACTGGGTGCATCCTTCATGCAGTACTGCCTGCGGCCAGAGATTGGCAAGGTGGAAATCGCGCCGTTCGCCTATATGCGCGGACGTACATTTGAAAATGCGGTCGTCATTCTTGACGAGGCTCAGAACGTGACCGCTGCGCAAATGAAGATGTTTTTAACGCGCCTCGGGGAGAACGTGACGGTTATCGTTAACGGCGATATTACCCAGTGTGACCTGCCATCCGGCGTGAAATCCGGGCTGAGCGACGCCATGTCACGTTTTGAGGAAGATGAGATGATTGGGGTGGTACGCTTTACCAAAGATGACTGCGTGCGCTCGGCTCTGTGTCAGCGCACGCTGCAAGCGTATTATTGAGTTTGCTGTTGTGTTCAAGGCCCGGGAAACCGGGCTTTGTTTTTTGTGCATTCTATTCCCTCTCCCTTGGGGCTGAGGGATCCCCAGTAATATGGTCATGCCACCATGACCATATTACTGTACTCTTTTCCCAGCTTTTTCATCTCGTTACCTATATTTAGCCGTCTCACTTTTCCAGGCTCATGCCGGATGACTTCTTCTGCCAGACTCAGGTATGACAGCACCCGCCTGTGCCTGATGCTGCTTGCCTGATAGTGCCAGTGTAAACACTGTCTTTCTGCCCTGTAACCTGCCAGCCACATCACCAGACTTGCCATTGCCGCGACCATATTCAGCACTTCCAGCCGCCCTTTTCCCTGACTCCGGCTCAGCCTCAGACCGAACCCGAAGCGGGGACTTTTGTCGTCCCGGAAGTTCTGTTCTATCTGCATTCGGCGGCTGTACAGCGCCATTATCTGGTGTGGCTCCAGTCCCTCTGCATTACTGAACAGCAGCCAGGGCTCACGGGCGCTGCTGCGGTGTTCCCGCTGTGTTTTTGGCATTCCTCCCTTTCCGTGACGCCCTGCTTCCGGGCGCCTGTGCAGATAAAACCGGCCGTAACAGGGCGTTCGTGGTTTACGGGACAGGACACCGTAACCCACGCAGACCGGTTGTCCGGTAGCCTCAAGCTCACTGATTTTCATCCACTTTTTCTCATCCTCCAGCCGGAAGCTGATACAGCCCCTGACCCTGCCGGTGAAGCGCCAGCCCAGCAGGCTCACATGCCGGAACCAGTCTGTCCGGAAGCCTGCATCCGTAATGATGGTGACGGCTTTATCTTTCGGGATGGCATCATGCAGGCGGTCAAGGAAGCGGCACTGGACATCACTGTTCTGTGCCAGCTCTGCGGGAACAACCTCACTCATAAGCGGAAGTGAACGCCCATTACAGACCAGGCTTGCCCGCAGAAGATGCCAGTTCCTGTCATGCCAGCCTGTCCAGTCGACAGCAATCATGCAGAAGGGCATCAGGGAGGTGATGGTATGTGTGAGCAGGTGCTGAATACGGGGAATATCACGGTGAAGGGCGGTATTACCCAGGGCACGGTCGACACGTTTAATTTTATTTTTGACGTGCGCCCTGCCGGGAAGGGTACGTCCAAGGCTGGTCAGGGTCAGGTTGGCCCCGTGCGTGAGGGCGACGGCCATGGAAACAAGGACATTGACCCGGAAGCTGTGAATGTCAGGTAAAGACGCGGAGAAAAATTTCTGGCAGACTGTCTGTAAAGGCACGATGAGGTCTCTTCTGATTTGTTAGCGCAACCAGTAGATCACACTTCATCGTGCTTTTCATTTTTCTGGGGAACCCTCAGCCCTTGGGGAGAGGGTTAGGGTGAGGGGCTCAGGCCGCATCGAGTTGCATATAGCACCGGGGGGGATTGACTCGCTTCGCTCGCCCTGCGGGCAGCCTGTTCGCTGCGCTCTCAGTCTGTCCAACTGGCTGTCGCCAGTTGTCGAACCCCGGTCGGGGATTCTCATCCCCCCGCAGGCGTGCAACATGCAAAAAAAAGCCCGTACTTTCGTACGAGCTCTTCTTCAAATATGGCGGTGAGGGGGGGATTCGAACCCCCGATACGTTGCCGTATACACACTTTCCAGGCGTGCTCCTTCAGCCACTCGGACACCTCACCATATTGTTTTGCTGCCTGACCGCTTGGGGGGCAACGGGGCGCTACTATAGGGAGTTGCGCTGACACGGTCAAGCAGATTTTCAGCTTTAGTGCCTGTTCGGTTAAGCATTAATCAGCTCCACGGTTTTTACGCCGTGGAGCGGGTTATTAACGCTGTGAATCGAGCACTTCGCTGTTTTTAACCACTTCCTGTGCTTTGCCGTAGCTTTCGATCAACAGCTGATAAGCCGGGAAGATGTGGGTGTAAACCTCAGCCCACTCAGCCGCGTCCTCACGGTTCCAGGTTCGCTGGATCTCAGAGGCCACCGCCGCCGTATCCATCGGAACCACACCGGCCTGCACCACGCGAGCCAGGGTGATCTCCTGCGCCATCTTGCTATAGGTGCCGGAGGCATCAATCACCGCAAACACTTTATACCCGTCCGCCACCGCGCTGATTGACGGGAAGGCCATGCAGACGCTGGTGATAGTGCCCGCGATAATCAACGTCTTGCGTCCGGTCGCTTTCACAGCGTCCACGAACTCCGGGTTATCCCAGGCGTTGATCTCACCTTTACGGGCAACATATTGCGCATGCGGCGCGTTGGCGTGGATCTCCGGGATAAGCGGTCCGTTCGGTCCCTGTGGGACGGACGCGGTGGTGATCACCGGGATCTTCGCCAGGGTCGCGATTTTTGCCAGCGCAGCCGCACGGGCGCGCAGTTCAGGCATCGGCATATCTCCAACGGTCTGGAACAGGCCGCTCTGGTGATCGATAAGCAACATCACCGCATCGTTCACATCAATAACCGGACGGGTGCCGTTAAAATTCGCAGGTGTAGACATGTTCTTCTCCTTTATTACGTTCAGATCTGGCCGAAGCGGCCGGAGTTGAAATCACGAATGGCTTCGTTGATTTCGCTTTTACTGTTCATCACAAACGGGCCATAGCCCACGATGGGTTCATTCAGCGGCTCGCCGGCCATCAGCAGCACTTTTGCATCGCTGTTCGCCTCCAGGTGCAGTTTGTCGCCTTCCTGACTCAGTACGACCAGCTGGGCTTCACCTGCCTGCGTTGTACCGTTCACCGTGATGTTGCCTTCAAGCACGACCAGCGCGGTGCTCCAGCCTTCGGGCTGATTGAGCGTCAGATGGCTTCCCTGGTTCAGCGCGATGTCCCAGACGTTGAGCGGTGAGAAGGTGTGCGCAGGGCCGGTAACCTCGTCGTAGCGACCGGCAATCACCCGCAGGGTGCCGCTGTTATCCGGCAGCGTCACAACCGGGATGTCGCTTTTGGTGATGCTCTGGTAGCCCGGTGCCGCCATTTTGTCTTTCGCCGGCAGGTTGACCCACAGCTGCATCATTTTCAGCTCTCCACCTTTCTGCGAGAACGCACTTGAGTGGAACTCCTCGTGCAGGATGCCTGCACCTGCCGTCATCCACTGCACGTCGCCGGGGCCAATAACGCCGCCCTTGCCCGTGGAGTCGCGATGCTCTACTTCACCGGAATAGACGATGGTGACCGTTTCAAAACCCCGGTGAGGATGTTGGCCTACGCCGCGTTTCGCCCCATCTGCCGGAAAGGTGTACGGACCTGCGTAGTCCAGCAGCAGGAACGGACTCAGCGGCTCGCCGTGGGTTTGGTAAGAAAACATCGAACGAACCGGAAAACCATCGCCAACCCAGTGCTGACGCGGAGCGGTATAAACGCCTGTTACGTTTTTCATGATTAACTCCTGATGTTCTGTTGATGTAATTAGCTTATATTCAGAGTTAATGTCCCGGTAGATAGTGAAAATGGCATTCACTGTTCCGAAAATAGAACGATGAGGATTTATGCAAGATCTCAATGACTTCGTCTGGTTTGTGAAGGTGGTCGACTACGGTGGCTTTGCGGCGGCGGGAAGGGCGCTCGACCAACCTAAGTCCAAACTGAGCCGCAGGATCGCGCAGTTGGAGGAGCGGCTTGGCGTACGGTTGATACAGCGCACTACGCGGCAGTTTACGGTGACGGAAGTGGGGCAGACTTTCTATCAGCACTGTAAGGCGATGATGGTGGAGGCCGAGGCCGCGGAGGAAGCCGTGGCGGCACTGCAGGCTGAACCGCGCGGTATCGTCAGGATCACGTGCCCGATAACCTTATTGCATGTCCACGTTGGTCCGATGCTGGCCAGATTTATGGCGCGCTACCCCGGCATCAATCTTCAGCTTGAGGCGACCAACCGGCGGGTAGACCTGGTGGGAGAGGGTGTAGATGTCGCGATCCGCGTACGCCCGCGTCCATTTGATGACAGCGATCTGGTTTTAAGAGTGCTGGCTGACAGAGGACATTGTCTGGTCGCGGGTCCGGCCTTGATCCAACGCCTGGGAAAACCGGTCGTCCCGTCTGAACTCAGCGCCTGGCCTGGGTTAAGCATGAACGAGGGGAAACATATTCATAAATGGGATCTGTCCGGTCCCGGAGGTGCTAAAGCGGAGATCCATTACCATCCTCGATTGATCACCACCGATATGCTGGCGCTTCGTGAAGCTGCCATGGCAGGTATCGGCGTGGTGCAGCTACCGATATTGATGGTGAAGGATCAGCTTGCGTCAGGGGAACTGATAAGGGTGCTGGACGCGTGGGAACCCCGACGGGAAGTGATTCACGCGGTTTACCCTTCGCGGCGCGGTCTGCTGCCGTCGGTCAGGACGCTGGTGGATTTTCTGACCGAAGAGTATGCGCGGATGGTGGAAGAGTAGCACTTCCCTCTCCCCTGGGGAGAGGGGCAGGGTGAGGGGCTCAGGCCGCACCGAGCTGCATATAGCACCGGGGGGGATTGACTCGCTTCGCTCGCCCTGCGGGCAGCCTGTTCGCTTCGCTCTCAGTCTGTCCAACTGGCTGTCGCCAGTTGTCGAACCCCGGTCGGGGATTCTCATCCCCCCGGGGTGTGCAACATGCGAAAAAAAAGCCCGCATTTTCATGCGAGCTCTTCTTTAAATATGGCGGTGAGGGGGGGATTCGAACCCCCGATACGTTGCCGTATACACACTTTCCAGGCGTGCTCCTTCAGCCACTCGGACACCTCACCATATTGTCATCCCGTTGTTGTCGGGACGGGCGCTAATGTAAGGAAAAGCCGAACTGCCGTCAACTCACTTTTTCAGTAATTTAGCGCGTTTAGACAAACTTCAAGCAACCTGACTCCTAAATGTGCACAAAGCGCCTCTTTTATCAGCAACGCGGTTTCCTGATAAATTTGTTATGCTGGCAATCCATTTGAAAATGAAAACAAAACAGCGCAATAAAAGGCAGGAATGACCATGGATATTCTCTTCTATCACCCTACATTTGATACCGCTTACTGGATTGACGCACTTTCGGCGGCGCTGCCCGGCGCACGCGTTCGCGAGTGGAAGCGTGGCGATAATGAACATGCCGACTATGCGCTGGTCTGGCATCCCCCGGTCGAAATGCTCCAGGGCCGTAAGCTGAAAGCCGTTTTTGCCCTGGGAGCTGGGGTGGATTCCATTCTGAGCAAACTGAAGGCACACCCTGAAATGCTGCCGGAAGAGATCCCTCTGTTCCGCCTGGAAGATACCGGAATGGGCCAGCAAATGCAGGAGTATGCCGTGAGCCAGGTGCTGCACTGGTTCCGCCGCTTCGACGATTATCTGGCCTTTAAACAGCAGGCCCACTGGGAGCCGCTGCCGGATTATCGACATGAAGATTTTACAATCGGCATCCTCGGCGCGGGTGTGCTCGGCTCGAAGGTGGCAGAAGCGCTCGCCCCGTGGGGCTTCCCGCTGCGCTGCTGGAGCCGCAGCCGTAAGGATTATCCCGGCGTAGAGAGCTTTGCCGGAACGGATGAGCTTTCTGCGTTCCTGAAAGGCACACGCGTGCTTATTAACCTGCTGCCAAACACAGCGGAAACGGTAGGGATCATCAATGAAGCCCTGCTCAATCAGCTCGTCGACCAGAGCTACCTGATGAACCTGGCGCGCGGGGTCCATGTCGTGGAAGGCGATCTGCTGAAGGCGCTGGACAGCGGAAAGCTAAAAGGCGCCATGCTGGATGTCTATAGCCGTGAGCCGCTGCCCGCGGAAAGCCCGCTGTGGGCGCACCCACGCGTGGCGATGACCCCGCACGTGGCTGCCGTGACGCGTCCGGCAGAAGCGGTGGCGTATATCTCCCATACCATCAGCGAAATGGAAAAGGGTCACGCGGTCACCGGACAGGTCGACAGACAGCGCGGCTACTGAGAGAAACCCGGCGTTCGCCGGGTTTTTGCTAATATTCGCCGCTGATAACTGCTATCCTTTGGAAAAACCGCAGAGGAGAAAGAGATGTATCCCGTTGACCTGCATATGCACACCGTCGCCAGCACCCACGCGTACAGCAACCTCCATGATTATATCGCCCAGGCGAAGCTTAAAGGTATTAAGCTGTTCGCGATCACCGATCATGGCCCGGACATGGCGGATGCGCCGCACTACTGGCATTTTGTGAATATGCGGATCTGGCCACGTCTGGTGGACGGCATTGGGATACTGCGCGGCATTGAGGCGAACATCAAAAATATCGACGGTGAGATCGACTGCACCGGCCCGATGCTGACCTCACTTGATCTTATTCTCGCCGGTTTCCACGAGCCGGTTTTCCCGCCTCAGGATAAAGACACCAATACCGCGGCGATGATTGCCACCATTGCCAGCGGCAATGTGCACATTATCAGCCACCCCGGTAACCCGAAGTACCCGATTGATATTCAGGCTGTCGCGCAGGCGGCAGCGAAGCACCGCGTGGCGCTAGAGATTAATAACTCCTCCTTTGTTCACTCGCGTAAAGGCAGTGAAGCCAACTGTCGCGCCGTGGCGGCCGCCGTACGTGATGCGGGCGGGATGGTGGCGCTGGGGTCCGATTCTCATACCGCGTTTACGCTGGGTGATTTCAGCGAGTGCCTGAAAGTGCTGAATGATGTTAACTTCCCGGAAGCGCAAATCCTGAACGTGACCCCACGCCGCATGCTCGATTTCCTCGAGTCGCGCGGAATGGAGCCGATTGCCGAATTTGCCGATCTTTAATTGTGTAATGGAATAAAAAAATGAATGAGTTCTCCATCCTTTGTCGCGTGCTGGGTACGCTCTATTATCGCCAGCCGCAAGATCCGCTGCTGGTGCCGCTCTTTACGTTAATTCGTGAAGGTAAGCTGGCGCAGAACTGGCCGCTGGAACAGGATGATTTACTGGAGCGTCTGCAAAAAAGCTGCGACATGCAGCAGATTGCGACGGATTACAATGCGCTGTTCGTCGGCGATGAGTGCCGCGTTTCGCCATACCGTTCAGCCTGGCAGGACGGGGCAACGGAAGCGGAAGTCCGTGCGTTCCTCTCCACGCGCGGTATGCCGCTGAGTGATACGCCAGCCGATCATATCGGTACGCTGCTGCTGGCGGCGTCCTGGATCGAAGACAACGCCGGTGATGATGAGAACGAAGCCATCGGAACCTTGTTCGAAACGTACCTGCTGCCGTGGGTCGGGACATTCCTGGGTAAAGTTGAAGCGCATGCCACCTCGCCATTCTGGAGAACGCTGGCACCGCTGACGCGTGATGCGATTGCTGCGATGTGGGATGAGCTCGAAGAAGAAAACGAAGAGTGATTCTGATCACAAAAATTCTGCAACGATACATTTCAACTTGCACATAATGTGCTTCTGATCGCATTTCTATGGTGCGCTTCTGCTAAGATGCGCGCCATGAACATATTACTTTGTATCGCAATTACGACAGGTATTCTCTCCGGACTCTGGGGATGGGTAGCCGTGTCTCTTGGATTGCTCAGCTGGGCCGGGTTCCTCGGCTGTACCGCCTATTTCGCCTGTCCGCAGGGAGGAGTTAAAGGGCTCTTTATCTCAGGCTGCACGCTGATGAGCGGTGTCATCTGGGCGCTGGTGATCATGAAAGGCAGCGCGCTGGCGCCGCAACTGGAAATCCTGGGATACGTCATGACGGGGATCGTCGCCTTTTTAATGTGCATCCAGGCTAAGCATCTGCTGCTTTCATTTGTGCCGGGAACCTTTATGGGGGCGTGCGCGACCTTTGCAGGGCAGGGGGACTGGAAGCTGGTGGTCCCCTCGCTGGCGCTGGGGCTGTTGTTTGGCTATGCCATGAAAAACAGCGGACTGTGGCTGGCATCGCGGCGGGAAAAAGCGCAAAACATTACGGCAATGAGCGAATAAAAAAAGGCGAGATGATCATCTCGCCTTTTTTATGCGCTTCCTGTCAGGATTCCGGAGGGACTGACATATCGCGGTATTTCACCAGTATCGGGTTCTGCACGTCTGCTTTGTTTTGCAGATCCCACAGCCCGCGGTCTATACCGTCGTTAATTAAGTAGATCACGCCGGTTTCAATGGCTGACATCAGACACATCATGACCGGCTCGTTAGAGGTGTAGCCGATTTCACCTTCCAGCAAACGCTGGTAATCGATGAAGCGGAATACCCCAGCCTGAACTTCATAAGACAGAATGGTTTTGCTGGTGTTCACCGAAGAAAGCACTTCGCCTGTACTGACGTTAACCACACGCAGGTTAACGGCGATTTGGTCGAGCTGGTACTGGGTGTCCGCACCGATACCGAAGTAACGTGCTCCCGCACCACCCGATTTAACGTTACTTTCGTAGCCGATAATCGATCCTTCAATCATCACGTTCGCTGCCGCCAGAGATTGCAGAGGCATGCGGTTATTGTCCGCGACGGTGCCATTTTCCTGAGCGGCACGAATGATTTTGCGTTCATTCAACAGGTTCTGAAGACCCTGACGTTCCAGCGGAATAAACCAGTGCGAATCCTTGAGCGCGGTAACCAGCATGGCGGTGGCGCTTTGCGGCACGGCCGTGGAGAAGTTACTTGCCGGGTAAGGTTTGAACTGCCCGGTTTCATCCTGAATGTTGTATACGGAGACAAATATTTTCCCCGTAGGTGAAGGTAAATGCGTTAAATCACGATAACTCTGGGCCCGAGGCATTAATGTAGGTTTTGCAGCTTCTTTAGGTGGAGCAGTTAAACAACCGCTCAATAAGCACACTGCAACAAATATCAGGAAGCGCTGCATGATCGTTGTCCTTATTTAGCTATTGTTTAAAAGTCAGTTGAATTACTTTGTAGACCGGAA
Source organism: Enterobacter asburiae (assembly GCF_024599655.1). Classification (NCBI taxonomy): domain Bacteria; kingdom Pseudomonadati; phylum Pseudomonadota; class Gammaproteobacteria; order Enterobacterales; family Enterobacteriaceae; genus Enterobacter; species Enterobacter asburiae. The sequence goes on along the minus strand of NZ_CP102247.1, from coordinate 3,129,177 downwards.
ACCTGAATAGTGGAGAGTCTTCCGGTTTTACGATCGGTTACGTTCAACTGAAGCTGTCCGTCCGTGTTGGCGATATCAACGATAAAGTCGTTGGTCACCATCCGCCCGGGTTTACCGGTATTAATGTTGGTCAATAACCCACCTAAAATCTGCGACTGGATGGCCTGAGTGAAGTTGTCCAGTGCGGACGGGGTATCAATGCTAAAATCCTTTAAGCTTGGGTCCTTATAGGAGTTTTGCGCCTGAGCTTCATTCAGCAGGAACGCGCCGTTGTTAGGGTTACCGCCAAAGTTAGGGTTACGGAACTGAAACGTCATGTTTCCGGCCCAGCTGATGGGTGTAATCAGCATTATTGAAACAACTGCATATGCAATACGCATGACAGCCTCCACATATCGGTTCGCTAGAACTCGTCTTTTGCTAAATCGCTGGTGCTTAATAGGGCTTTATCTATTTGCAGGCGATTAATAGCGTCTTCTGATTGTCCCAGTGCTAAGACGACGTTTTTATCGAAGTCTATTTTGGTCGGGAATAAAAACGTTTGATAAATAACGTTCTGATTAGCCGTTATTGTTATCCAACTTCCCCATCGTGCACTGGGCCGCTCGTTGATTGTTATATTACCCGTGTAGGTACTGTCCCATTTGTCACTGAAGGCACGGTAAAAACTGTGCCCGACCGATGAGACAGTGTGGTCTGTTAACAATCCGGGAACTTCGACCTCGACGGCCTTCAGATTCCCAGCAGCGAGCAGGAAACCCGCTGCGGCGATCCAACTCAACGTGCGCTTCATGTGATTAACGCCTGAGGTTATCGTTTGCCCACGAAACCGCCTGAGTTCGGTTTTTCACAGCTATCTTCTTGAAAAGATTATAAAGGTGCGTCTTTACCGTATTTTCGCTGATAAATAACGAACGGGCGATTTCAATATTTGAAGCACCAATGCGTAACTTATTCAGGATCTCTTTCTCACGGTGCGTGAGCAGTGCTGACTCTGTGCTGTTATAGCGATAATTTCCGGAGTGCGTAATGAGATAGCTGGCAAGCTTTTGCGAAAAATAACACTCTCCGCGCAATATACCCTGCAGCCCCTCTACCACCCGGTCTTCTTCTTCTGTGACGTAGAACACGCCATTGATATGCGGCCAGCTTTCAATATCTCTGAAAGGATATTCATCAGGCGTATTCAACAATAGCACGCGGATATTATTGTTTTTCCTGCTTAAAATATCCTGCCAGTAATGGATAAGCTTTTTATCAGCTTCCATCATATCGAAAAGAATGATGCTGCCAGGTGCAATATCATCAAATGAACGTTGAATATTATGCAATTTCCCGTTCAGTGATAAAGATTGCTTTAAATGCTGTAATAACGCTGTCGCTTGCAAAGAAGGTTTTGTGATCAACAGTAATGTATGACCATGTAAACTATGGACTTCATTATACATGATGAAACCCCACTTTTTTTTGGCACCTGGCAGCTGTCCTCCTGTTTAAAAGAGGACACCAGAAGTACTGACAGATGTTGCACCGCTGTGTGTAGAATCAGACCATAACCTCCACAGGGAGGTAAATATAAAACCAATTTCGTACATCTAATTTCAATCTAGCTTTTACGAAGTTTAAAGCAAGTGTTAAACATGTAACAGGATGTAAAAATCAATATTAATTTGTGAAATTAGGTTGTTTGGAATGGCAATAATTGATGAGAAAGTTGTACACCTAAATAGAGGTGCACAGATTTTAAAAATCATACAAATATTTTTAATGAATTGATTTTTAATGTTATTTGTTATTTTCATGAGGCGATAATTAAGTATGAGTTTCTGGTAATTTCTAAGCCCACGAATGAGTGACGGTCTGGCTTAAGAAAAGAGGCTCCGTGTCACGTGATGAGAAAAATGTTCTCCTGCCGTTACGTTTAAACAACCCGGGAGGAAGCGTGGACAGCCTTTCTCTCGTTGTACAACCCTTTCGCAATACACCTTTAATAAAAAATATAAGCTGGCCTGATTACAGTGATTTTTGAGGTAAATTACGACTTTGTGGTGATCCGATAAATAAAAATAAGCCGCGCGGGTGAGATATTTAAAATGTTTCAGCGGACATACTCTTCACCGTAACGACGCGTTAACACAATACGAGTCGTTTAAACATGGAGTGATTAAATAGCCAGGTCCAGGGTGACAACATGAAAAACGCATCGTTAATTATGATGTTTACATTACTGGGTGCGCCTGGATTTGTAGCCGCAGCGAATTCAGATTTGGCAAATTCTGAATATAACTTTGCGGTTAACGAATTAAGTCTTTCATCACTAAATCAGGCAGCCATTATTGGTCAACGGGGCGTTTTCAATAACGCTGAGGTTCGCCAGGACGGTTCAAGACTCTTATCCATTGTTTCACAGGATGGGGTGGGCAACAGAGCGAGAGTTGATCAATCAGGGAGTTACAATATAGCCTGGATCGATCAGAGCGGTAACGCGAATGATGCAGGTATTACGCAAGATGGATACGGTAATAGCGCGAAAATTATCCAGAAAGGGTCGGGTAATAGAGCAAATATTACGCAGTACGGTACGCAGAAAACCGCAGTTGTAGTGCAGAAACAGTCGCAAATGGCTATTAACGTTATTCAACATTAGCGCTTTCGCGACGACTTTAATCAATCCGATGGGGGTTTACCATGAAATTTATCAAAGTGGCAGCACTTGCAGCAATCGTAGTTTCTGGTAGTGCTATGGCGGGTTCTATTAATCAGGGCGGTTGGGGTCATGGACATGGTCACGGTGGATACAGTGGCCCAAATTCTACCCTGAATATTTATCAGGACGGTGGCGGTAACTCCGCGGTTGCTCTGCAGACAGACGCCAGAAATTCCGTGCTGAATATTACCCAGAAAGGTGGCGGTAACGGTGCTGACGTTGGTCAGGGTTCTGATGACAGTAAAATCAACCTGACCCAGAAAGGATTTGGTAACAGTGCGACACTTGATCAGTGGAACAGTAAAAAATCCGTCATGAATGTTAGCCAGTCCGGCGGCTTTAACGGTGCCCTCGTAGATCAGACTGCCTCTAACTCTACTGTCAACGTTACCCAGATCGGTTTTGGTAACCACGCGACAGCTCATCAGTACTGATACTGAAATCTGTGCTACAAAAAAACAGGGCATCAGCCCTGTTTTTTTTCGGGAGTTCATCATGAATACCTTAATTCTCCTCGCCGCGCTTTCCAGCCAGATAACCTTCAAAACGTCACAGCAGGAAAATATGACCACCATTATTCCGCAGGTCACTCTGGCGCAATCGTGTGATTGTCAGGTTCAGATTGTTTCTCTGCGAGAAGGGCAGGGGGGGCAAAGTTCTTCCCGACAGCAAAACACACTTTTTATACCCGCTAATCAGACGATTGATTTAATGCGCCTGAGTTTAAATATTAGCGCGGGGGACACGGTAAAAATCGTTGTCACCGTTTCAGACGGTAAATCGCTACATTTATCACAACAGTGGTCGCCAGCGGAACGTTCGCTCTAAACATTCATGAAATCAATATGTTGCGAATGTGGCGGGTCTGTGCCGTTGAGCTATGCTGATATCAGGGACCAGGTCGTTATGTTCCGTAACGTGAAACTTCATTTGCCGTAATAAATGAAGCGCGTTTACCCCTCATGGACGATTTTCATTGAGGAGTACCTATAATGAACAACTATTTTGCTCGACTCGCGGCAGGTCTGGGTCTGGTCGTTTCTGCTTTGAGTATCCCGGCTTATTCGGCCACGGTTGTTGACGGTGGTGTCATTCATTTCCGCGGTGCCATTGTCGCAGACCCCTGCGAAGTCACTCCCCAGAAGCAACAGTTTGCAATGTCATGTCCAAACAATAACCGTATGCAAACGCGTATGGTCAGCTATGAAGAGGCGCTTAACGGTAAAGTGAGCGACTCAAGCCTGGCGACGCTCAATATGAAATACCTTAATCCTGAAAAAACGCTCGCGGTTGTCGAAATCCAGTATCGCTAGTGCGCGTTCTTCCGCCCTGCGGTGGAAGAGGATTTTTTCTGATAGTTTTTTCTCCCGGTCTCCTCTGCGATACACTTAAGAAAATGGCGGGTTGCAGAGGGGCTTTATGAAACCGCAAATTGACATTATTCATGGCGATATTACGACAATGCATGTCGACGTTATCGTCAATGCGGCCAATCCATCCCTGATGGGGGGAGGCGGCGTGGACGGGGCTATCCACCGGGCTGCCGGACCGCAGCTGCTGGAAGCCTGTAAAACCGTGCGGCAACAGCAGGGCGAATGTCCTCCCGGTCACGCGGTGATTACGCTGGCGGGCAATCTGCCTGCCAGAGCGGTTATTCATGCCGTAGGGCCCGTCTGGCATGGCGGGGACCAGCACGAAGCGAGTATTCTGGAAGAGGCTTACCGGAACTGTCTGCGGCTGGCCGCCGACAACGGTTATAAAACGATGGCGTTCCCGGCCATCAGCACCGGCGTGTATGGTTATCCTAAGGCCGCCGCCGCAACAATCGCCGTCGAAACCGTTTACCGCTACCTGTCTTTAAAACCGCTGCCGGAGAAGGTGATTTTTGTCTGTTTTGACGAGGACACTACGCATCTTTATCAGCGGCTTCTGACTCAGCGCAGACAAGAGCTGGAAAGCTGAAGCAAACGCGGCGCATCGAGTGCGCCGCGCGGTTTATGAGGCTTTCGCCGGTGGTTTTCCTGAAAAGAGGAAACGCAGGAGCGGGATCCGCAGATGAATCTCGTAGAGCACGATCGCCACCCCCACCACAAACACCAGCCCGGTAAAGAAGCCCAGCGTGTTGGAGGCGATGTGCGGTGTGATGTAAGCCCCGAAGAAAAGCGTCAACGGGTGATGCACCAGATAGATAAACAGCGAAGCGTTAACGAAGTAGGTCACGCGGCTGGACTTAAAGTTCAGCAAACGGTGGCCCAGCGCGAATACCACGTTCACCATCCACAGGCCCAGCAGCATAGTGATCACGCTTTCCGTTTCATACATCCAGGCGTCGCCACTGCCGTAACGCTGATTCAGCAGATAGGCCGCGAACGCGAGGGTGGCTCCCAGCGCGCACCACGGTGACGGGGTGACAAACAGCGATTTAAGCTTCGGATGAATAAAGGCCAGCGCCCCGATTAAAAAGAACGGAATGTAGAACAGCGACTGCATCACCACAAAATTAAATAACCCGTCGCTCAAAATCGGCGGGTAAACGATAAGCAGGGTCCGTCGCACGACGGCATAGGCAATCCCCAACAGCAAGAAAAGCACAGACAGTTTGCCCATCGTAACGTTGGCGAAAAAGGTGTCGGCTTTCGTACTCAGATGGCGGCGCAGGCGGCTGAAAATCAACAGACTCACCGTCGTGAGCACCACCAGGACCAGCAGGAACCACAGGTGAGATACCAGCTCCCAGACCAGCGTATTGTACTTTTCATACAGCGTCAGATTCGGCCAGTTCTCCGCCTTGCCCTTCACGTACTGCAACATAATGAACTGAGGCAGCGTCAGCAGCGGAATTGCAGTCAGCATGGGGATCCCCACGCGCTCTACGCGCACTTTCCACCAGCGCTTGAGCGGGTATCGCAGAAACAGCATGTAAGAGAAATAGCCGGATATGACGAAAAACACCTGCATACGGAAGGCGTGAATAAAGTCATTAAACAGCGTCAGCCACCAGGAGGGCATCTGGCTATTCACGTGCCAGGTGTGGCTGGAGTAAATCAGTGAAATGTGAAAGGGGATCCCCAATAGCATCAGCCATGCCCGGATCGAGTCGAGGAAATATTCCCGTTGTATTGGTGTTGTGCTCATATAACGTTGTGCATTCTCAGACTTTTCGCCTTATCCCTAAGACTCATAATGGTTACATTCGAAGCCAACCCTACACCAAGACCGACACCCTGTCTCCAGGATAAGCACGCAAAGTGAATAGCGGGTTCTTTCATTTGCTTAATCCATGAGCCAGCAGCTGAACAAAGCAGTGATAATGTTGTCGGATTGCCTGAGTTTCCATTAAAATGGATCGGATCGATATAAGCACACAAAGGGGGAAGTGCTTACTTATTATGAAACATAAACCACAGATGATGAAAATGCGTTGGTTGGGTGCTGCAGTGGTGTTGTCACTGTATACCTCATCGGCACTGGCCTTTAACATCGACGATGTCGCAAAACAGGCAAAATCGATGGCAGGCAAGAGCTACGAAGCGCCGAAAAGTAACTTGCCCTCCGTTTTCCGCGACATGAAGTATGCGGACTATCAGCAGATCCAGTTCAATCACGATAAAGCGTACTGGAGCAATATTAAAACCCCGTTCAAGCTTGAATTTTATCATCAGGGTATGTACTTCGACACGCCTGTTGCCATCAATGAAGTGACGGCGACTGCGGTTCGTAAGATTAAGTACAGCCCGGATTACTTCAATTTTGGCAATGTGCAACACGACAAAGATACGGTGAAAGACCTGGGCTTCGCAGGCTTTAAGGTGCTTTACCCGATCAACAGCAAAGATAAAAACGACGAAATCGTCAGCATGCTGGGTGCCAGCTATTTCCGCGTCATTGGCGCGGGGCAGGTATACGGGCTTTCTGCGCGTGGTCTGGCTATTGATACCGCGCTGCCATCAGGTGAAGAGTTCCCGCGTTTCCGTGAGTTCTGGATTGAACGTCCAAAACCAACGGATAAACGTCTGACCATTTATGCGCTGCTGGATTCCCCGCGTGCAACCGGTGCCTATCGCTTTGTGATTATGCCGGGTCGTGACACGGTAGTTGACGTGCAGTCCAAGGTTTACCTGCGTGATAAAGTGGGCAAACTGGGCGTTGCACCATTGACCAGCATGTTCCTGTTTGGGCCGAACCAGCCGTCTCCGGCAACCAACTTCCGCCCGGAACTGCATGACTCCAACGGTCTGTCTATTCATGCCGGTAACGGTGAGTGGATCTGGCGTCCGCTGAATAACCCGAAACATCTGGCGGTTAGCAGCTTCGCAATGGAAAATCCGCAAGGTTTCGGCCTGCTGCAGCGTGGTCGTCAGTTCTCCCGCTTTGAAGATTTGGACGATCGCTATGACCAGCGTCCAAGCGCCTGGGTCACGCCAAACGGTGACTGGGGTAAAGGTAAGGTCGAGCTGGTAGAAATTCCAACCAACGACGAAACCAACGATAACATCGTCGCTTACTGGACACCGGATCAGCTGCCAGAAGCCGGTAAAGAGATGAACTTCAAGTACACCATTACCTTCAGCCGCGACGAAGATAAGCTGCACGCGCCGGATAACGCGTATGTAATGCAGACTCGCCGCTCAACGGGTGATGTGAAGCAGTCAAATCTTATCCGTCAGCCTGACGGTACCGTGGCGTTCGTCGTGGACTTCACGGGCCAGGATATGAAGAAACTGTCACCGGACACCGCCGTTGCCGCTCAGGCCAGCATCGGTGATAACGGTGAAATCGTTGAGAATACCGTGCGTTACAACCCGGTAACCAAAGGCTGGCGTCTGACCCTGCGCGTGAAAGTGAAAGATCCGAAACAGACCACTGAAATGCGTGCTGCGCTGGTCAGTAACGATCAGCCGCTGAGTGAAACCTGGAGCTATCAGCTACCTGCCAATGAATAATACATCTGAATATATTGATGCCATGCCGCTGACGGATATCGAAAAAGCGGCACTGCCTAAGAGCGACATCCGCGCGGTTCACACCGCGCTGGATGGTGAACATCATACGTTTTCTCGTGATGATGATACGCCGCTCGGGTCAGTCAAGGCGCGTCTGGAGCAGGCCTGGCCGGACTCGCTGGCGGAAGGGCAGTTGATTAAAGACGATGAAGGACGCGATCAGCTTCAGGCGATGCCGAAGGCCACGCGTTCCTCTATGTTCCCCGACCCATGGCGCACCAACCCGGTGGGCCGTTTCTGGGATCGCCTGCGCGGGCGTGATGTGACGCCGCGCTATCTGTCGCGCCTGACGAAAGAAGAGCAGGCGTCCGAACAGAAATGGCGTACCGTGGGGACAATCCGTCGCTATATCCTGCTGCTTCTGACGCTGGCGCAGACCGTCGTCGCGACCTGGTATATGAAAACCATTCTGCCTTACCAGGGCTGGGCGTTTATCAACCCGACGGACATGATGGGCCAGGATCTCTGGGTCTCCTTCATGCAGCTGCTGCCGTATATTCTGCAGAGCGGCATTCTCCTGCTGTTCGCGGTCCTCTTCTGCTGGGTCTCTGCCGGTTTCTGGACCGCGCTGATGGGCTTCCTGCAGCTGCTGATGGGGCGTGACAAATACAGCATTTCGGCGTCAACGGTCGGGGATGAACCCCTCAATCCCGAGCACCGTACTGCGCTGATTATGCCTATCTGTAACGAAGACGTTGACCGCGTATTCGCGGGCCTGCGTGCGACCTGGGAGTCCGTAAAGGCGACCGGCAACGCGGAGCATTTTGACGTTTACATCCTGAGCGACAGCTACAACCCGGATATCTGCGTTGCAGAACAAAAAGCGTGGATGGAGCTGATTGCAGAAGTGCAGGGTGAAGGCCAGATCTTCTACCGTCGCCGCCGCCGTCGTGTGAAGCGTAAAAGCGGTAACATCGATGACTTCTGCCGTCGCTGGGGTAACCAGTACAGCTACATGGTGGTGCTGGATGCTGACTCCGTCATGAGCGGAGACTGCCTGAGCGGTCTGGTGCGTCTGATGGAAGCCAACCCTAACGCAGGTATCATTCAGTCCTCGCCAAAAGCGTCCGGCATGGACACCCTTTACGCGCGCTGCCAGCAGTTCGCCACCCGTGTTTACGGGCCGCTGTTTACGGCGGGTCTGCACTTCTGGCAGCTGGGTGAGTCGCACTACTGGGGTCACAACGCCATTATCCGCGTGAAGCCGTTCATTGAGCACTGTGCGCTGGCGCCGCTGCCGGGTGAGGGTTCGTTTGCCGGTTCTATTCTGTCGCATGACTTCGTAGAAGCGGCGCTGATGCGTCGTGCTGGCTGGGGCGTCTGGATTGCCTACGACCTGCCGGGATCGTACGAAGAGCTGCCGCCGAACCTGCTGGACGAGCTCAAGCGTGACCGCCGCTGGTGTCATGGTAACCTGATGAACTTCCGCCTGTTCCTTGTAAAAGGGATGCACCCGGTTCACCGTGCGGTGTTCCTGACGGGCGTGATGTCTTATCTCTCCGCACCGCTGTGGTTTATGTTCCTCGCGCTCTCCACTGCGCTACAGGTCGTCCATGCCCTGACGGAGCCGCAATACTTCCTGCAACCGCGCCAGCTGTTCCCGGTGTGGCCGCAGTGGCGTCCGGAGCTGGCGATTGCCCTGTTTGCCTCCACCATGGTGCTGCTGTTCCTGCCTAAGCTGCTCAGTATCATTCTGATCTGGTGCAAAGGCTCGAAAGAGTACGGCGGTTTCTTCCGCGTGACCCTTTCTCTGCTGCTGGAAGTGCTGTTCTCCGTGCTGCTGGCGCCGGTACGTATGCTGTTCCACACCGTGTTTGTGGTCAGTGCGTTCCTGGGCTGGGAAGTGGTCTGGAACTCGCCGCAGCGTGATGACGACTCCACGCCGTGGAGTGAAGCCTTTATGCGCCACGGTTCTCAGCTGCTGCTGGGTCTGGTGTGGGCGGCCGGTATGGCCTGGCTGGATCTGCGCTTCCTGTTCTGGCTGGCGCCGATTGTCTTCTCGCTGATCCTGTCGCCGTTTGTGTCCGTGATTTCCAGCCGTTCAACGGTGGGGCTGCGAACCAAACGCTGGAAACTGTTCCTGATCCCGGAAGAGTATTCCCCGCCGCAGGTGCTGGTGGATACCGATCGTTATCTGGAACAGAACCGCAGTCGCTCGCTGGATGACGGCTTCATGCACGCCGTGTTTAACCCGTCATTCAACGCCCTGGCAACGGCAATGGCGACGGCGCGTCACCGTGCCAGCCAGGTGCTGGAGATTGCTCGCGATCGTCACGTTGAGCAGGCGCTTAACGAGACCCCGGAAAAACTCAACCGCGACCGTCGACTGGTGCTGTTGAGCGACCCGGTGACAATGGCGCGTCTTCACTACCGCGTGTGGTCCGCTCCGGAGAAATACTCTTCGTGGGTGAACTACTATAAGGACATGAAGCTGAATCCGCTTGCACTGAAGGCGAAGTAAGTTGTTAAGCAGGGCGGGTAGGCGAAGCGCCACCCGCCAGATAAAATACCGGCTGTGAGGCCGGTATTTTTTTAGAGGCTAGAGATGAGAATAATCATCGTCATCATAATGGCATGCCTGCTCAGCGGCTGCGGCAGTATCATCAGTCGCACCATTCCAGGGCAGGGCCACGGTAATCAGTATTACCCGGGCGTGAAATGGGATCTCCGTGATTCCGCATGGCGCTATCTGACCGTGCTCGATCTGCCGTTCTCGCTGATTTTCGACACGCTGTTGCTGCCGATCGATGCCAGTCACGGCCCTTACGAATAGCGTAAATTAACGCTCGTCCCACTCATCGGCAGCGGTTTGACCTTCTTCCGTATCCAGAGGTGGCTCGAGCTGAAACTCGCCCTCATCCCACTCGTGCAGGGTGTTCTCCTCCAGCCATTCCTGCCGAAGTTCGATTTCGTCATAGTCGCCATCAAAGACGGCCTGCGCACCTTCACCGCTTAATATCGGCAAACATTCCCCTTCTTCACCTTCATCGGCAAAGAATTCGGCCTGCCACATAATATCCCCATCCTGCAGAACGTATTTTTGGATATTAAGCTGTTGCACGTCAGCATCTTCTTCTTCAACGCCGGGGTTGTCGGCGAGGAACTCTTCACGAGCGGCATCAATAGCTTCTTCCAGCGTGGCGTACATGGTCATTGGTGTCTCCCTGTTTTCCAGAAGGTTTCAGGGAAAGAATAGCTGAATATAAGATTCTGCAAGTATGAATGCGAAAATAAGCCGTCAGGCGTTCGTCTTATTCCGTCACGGGCCGTAGCGCACGGGATAAACTGAACCATGAATAAATGGCATTGAACAACACGACGCCCGCCGTCACGATAAAGACGGCGCGAAAACCGAAGCTGGCGGAGATCCCGGCCCCGAGCAGCGGTCCGGTGACGTTGCCGATATCCCGGAATGACTGGTTATAGCTGAAAATACGCCCGGCAATCTGGTTCGTGGAGTTGTAGACCAGCAGGGTCTGTACGGCGGGCAGCAGCGCGCCGTCGGCGGCACCCAGCAAAAAGCGAAGTAAGCCCAGCTGCCATGGCGTTTGCACCATCGACATCGGGATGAGCAGCAGGACGGAAATCACCAGCGCGCAGATCAGGATTTTTTCCGGACCCACCCGGTCCCCCAGTTTTCCCAGCCTCGGGGCGCTCAGCAGCGCCGCCACGCCGGGTACGGAGGCAATCAGCCCGCTGATGAACGCAATACTGCTGACGTTACCCGCCAGGTCGCGAACGTACAGCGTCAGAATAGGGGCAATCGACCCGGTCGCCACCTGGATAATCATTGTCGTCACGAACAGGCTCAGCACCAGTCTGGGATTTTTAAGCGAGGTCAGCACCTCCCTGGCGTGGAGCATCTCTTTTTTGGCGACAGGCGTGAAGTTTTCACGAATACAGAGCAGGGTGACGATAAAGCACAGGAACAACACGCTGGAGGTGATGAAAAAGACCGGACGCAGGCCGTAGTTATCCGCCAGTAACCCGCCAGCCAGCGGTCCCAGCAGAGCACCGCTCACGCCACCGGTGGAGAGTGTTCCTAGCGCCCAGCCGCTCTTATGGCGGGGAATTTGCGTGGCTATCAGGGCGTTCGCGTTGGGAATAAATCCTCCCAGCAGGCCCAACAGCGCGCGCAGGATCAGAAACTGCCAGACGTTCTGCGCCACGCCCATCAGCGCCATGATAATGGCCATCCCCAGCGCCGAGCGCAGCAGCATGATTTTACGTCCCTTGCGGTCGGCAAGGCCGCCCCAGAAGGGCGAGGCTATCGCGGAAAAGAGAAACGTGATGCTGAATACCAGGCCAGACCACATATTGAGCGCGCTGTGGCCCGTCACGCCCAGCTGTTCGACGTAGAGCGGCAGGAAGGGCATGACCAGGCTAAACGCCGCGCCGGTAAGAAAACAGCCAAGCCACGCAACCGTGAGGTTACGCTTCCAGTTTATGGGGGCATCTGAGGGTGACATAACTATCCGCATAATGAGGTGCAGAGCACCTGAGGCATAAAGTAATAAGCCTGCTAATTATGCGCCTGGGTTATGATTGCCGCAATGAGGAGGAGCTTTTAAAGCTAAAACGGCATGCGGCCCTGAGGACCGCATGAGGATTAATAGCGGGACGGCGTGCCTTGTGGCCGCGTTTTAAAACGGCGGTGCAGCCACATATACTGCTCAGGCGCCAGCATGATGCACTTCTCCACAACGCTGTTCATCCAGCGTGCGGTGGTTTCTGCATCGTCAAGCGGCGGCGCGAGTTCCGGCTCCAGCATCATCAGCTCGTAGCCTGAACCATCCGGCTTACGGCGGGGAACAAAAGGCACGATGGCGGCTTTGGACATGCGCGCCAGCATCCAGGTTCCGGTCGTCGTGGCGGCCTCTTCAACGGCGAAGAAGGGGACAAATACGCTGGCCTGTGGGCCATAGTCGTGGTCGGGGGCATACCAGACCACTTCACCGGATTTCAGCGCGCGGATCATCCCCTTCAGATCTTTACGGTCGATCATGCTTTTATTGGAGCGCATGCGGCCGTTAGTCTGGATTAAATCGATGACCGGGTTATCGTTAGGACGATAAACGCCAATGCCGGGTGCCTGCATGCCGAACATGCGCGCCCCGATTTCCAGCGTCAGGAAATGGACGCCGATCAGCAGAACGCCCGTCTGATTGGCCTGAAGCGTATGCACCGGCTCCATGCCGGTCCCCGTCACCTCGCTCCAGCGGGCCATGCGTTTGTCCGGCCAGAACCACGCCATTCCGGTTTCCATGAGCCCCATCCCGACGGATTCGAAATTCTTCGAGACCATATCGTGACGCTCTGACTCGCTCATCTGCGGAAAACACAGCTCAAGATTGCGGTACGCGATTCTGGCGCGACGCTTCATGAACAGCTGCGCGAAACGGCCCAGAAATTTACCCAACCGAAAAATAACAGGGTAGGGAAGCTGTACCAGAAGCCATAAAAAGCCGATGCCAAGCCAGGTCAACCAATAACGGGGATGCAAAAGGGCGGCAGTAAATTTTGGTAACTGGGTCATGTCATTCCTGTTTTCAAACGTCCTGTTTTGCTAGTGTCTCATTTTTTGAGACGTAGCCAAAATATCTGCTTTCGAAGCGTGCACGAATACAGCAATTGTTAAGCCTGATTAATCAGGGTGTGTGAAATGTAGCGTAAAATGTGTGGATGTAAATTGGTTTTATTTGCTATATGATGCCGACCGTTTTTTCATTCTCTCTAACGATTCCAGGACTGTACACCATGCCAGTGTTACACAACCGCGTGTCGAATGAGATGTTAAAGGCGCGCATGTTGGCTGAAACCGAACCGCGCACAACCATCTCTTTCTACAAATACTTCACCATCAACGATCCGCAGGCGACCCGCGATGCGCTTTATCAGGCGTTCACGGCGCTGAACGTCTTCGGCCGCGTCTACCTTGCCCGTGAAGGCATTAACGCGCAAATTAGCGTACCGGAAAGCAAAGTCAGCGCCTTCCGCGACGTGCTTTATCAGTTCGATCCGGCCCTCGACGGTTTGCGCCTGAACATTGCCCTGGACGACGACGGGAAATCCTTCTGGGTGCTGCGCATGAAGGTGCGTGAGCGCATCGTGGCGGACGGTATCGACGATCCTGAGTTTAACGCGGCGGATGTCGGTGAATATCTGAAGGCTGCGGAAGTGAATGCGATGCTGGACGATCCGGATGCCGTGTTCATTGATATGCGTAACCACTATGAGTACGAAGTGGGGCATTTCGAGAACGCGATGGAAATCCCGGCCGACACCTTCCGCGAGCAGTTGCCCAAAGCGGTTGAAATGATGCAGGAACATAAAGATAAAAAGATCGTTATGTACTGCACCGGCGGTATCCGCTGTGAAAAAGCCAGCGCGTGGATGAAGCACAACGGCTTTAATAAGGTCTGGCATATTGAAGGCGGCATTATCGAGTACGCCCGCCGCGCCCGCGAGCAGGGTTTACCGGTACGCTTTATCGGGAAAAACTTTGTCTTTGACGAGCGTATGGGTGAGCGTATCTCGGAAGACGTTATTGCCCAGTGCCACCAGTGCGGCGCGCCGTGCGATACCCATACCAACTGCAAAAACGACGGGTGCCATCTGCTGTTTATTCAGTGCCCGGCCTGTGCCGAGAAGTTTAACGGCTGCTGTAGCGAGCTGTGCAGCGAAGAGAGCATCCTGCCGGAAGAAGAGCAGCGACGCCGTCGCGCAGGACGTGAAAACGGCAACAAGATTTTCAATAAATCACGCGGCCGTCTGAATACCAAGCTGGGTATCCCCGACCCGGAATGATAATAACGCCCGGCACGGCAAAAGCCTGCCGGGCGAATCTATTATGATTTCTGCTGTACACCCTCAACGGAAATAATCAGCTCAACGTCCTGAGACGCCGGGCCTAAATCCGTTGTGATATTAAAATCTTTCAGGTGAATTTTACCCGCCGCTTCAAATCCTGCGCGTTTACCGCCCCACGGGTCGTCACCCTGGCCCAGTAATTTAGCATCAAGCGTGACCGGTTTTGTTACGCCGTTAAGCGTCAGGTTGCCGGTAATATTCAGCTTATCACCGTCTTTTTTCACTTCCGTGGAGGTGAAAGTAGCCTGTGGGTATTTCCCGACATTGAGGAATTCCCCACTGCGCAGATGTTTATCACGTTCAGCATGATTGGTATCCACGCTGTTGGTATTAATGGTCACATTGACCTTGTCGGCGGCAGGATTTTTCTCGTCATAGGTGAATGTGCCGTCAAAATCCTTAAAGGTACCGTACAGCCAGCTGTATCCCAGGTGCTGAATACGGAAATTGACGAAAGCGTGCTGGCCCTCTTTATCAATTTTATAATCGGCCGCCACGGCGGAACCGGCGGTGAATAACAGAGAACCCAGGGCGATACCCAGCAGGTGTTTTTTCATTTTATGCTCCAGAGTCAACTGACGAGCGGCCAAGCATGCGCTTTAGCGTATCGTCTTTATCAATAAAATGGTGTTTGAGGGCGGCAAGCCCGTGCAGTACAGACAGGATCACGACGCTCCATGCGAGCCAGAGGTGAACGACCCCTGCGGTGTCAGCCTGAGCGCCCGCATCGCTGAGCGTTGCCGGGACGTCAAAAAGGCCAAAGACGCTAATCGGCTTACCGTCCGCCGTCGAGATAAGGTAGCCGCTGATCAAAATGGCGAAAAGCAGCGCATAGAGCGCGATATGCGCGGCAACTGCACTCAGGCGGGTCATTTTGCCATGGGTCTTCGGCGCGGCGGGCGGCGGGGAAACATGCCGCCAGATTACGCGAAAAACCAGCCCCAGCATCAGGAGGACGCCAATGCTTTTATGTAACTCCGGTGCCTGGTGATACCAGCCATCGTAATAGCTGAGCGTGACCATCCAGAGCCCAAGTCCAAACATACCGTAGACGGCAATAGCAAATATCCAGTGCAAAACTATGGATATTATTCCGTAGCGCCGGGAGGAGTTACGCAATTGCATTAGAATGTCCATTTTCAAATTAACCGAAGGGTAAAAATGAACGGGAAGTTGTGATATTGCAACTGAAATAATTGTCTATTGATTTTTATTTTATTTATTTCAGCGTTTTTGAACAGGATTGATAAAGGTAATTCAATGTCTTCGTGCAAGATGAAATTCAGATTTTCAACAAAGCTAAATAAATGTCAATTATTGTCAGTCAGGGCTTTCAATAAAATACAATGTAAACAAAATCAATAATGGCCAGCAGCGCCCACAATAAGATATAGAGCATAAAGTGCTCGCGAATATTATTCATCAGAAAGCTAACGATCCTGCGCATAACGCCCCGTAATGCAGTGTGAATGACACGGGCCCCGGGACATCCGGAGCCCGTGCGGATTATCCGTTAAAACGCGAGAGTGAGAAGGGCGTCAGATCAAACTGCGGCGCGATACCCTGGGCAAACTGCGCGGCGATTTCCCCCAGCACGGAAGCGAACTTAAAGCCGTGGCCGCTCAGCCCGGTGATGAGCAGGGTGTTGTCATGCCCGGGCAGCGTATCAATGATGAAGTCTTCATCCGGCGTGTTGTCGTAGGTACAGGCCGCGCCATACAGCAAGCCACCGACGCCCGGGAGAATAGTACGCAGGAACGAGAAGGCTTCCGAACCATCCAGTGGGAAGGCGCCGAAAGGCTTACGCTCTTCAGGGGAGGTGATAGCCTGGCCGCCGTTGTGTTTACCGATTTTCAGCGCGTCTTTCTCGGAAGGGAAGCCGTAGAACTGATCGCCATTCGGCAGTTCGCCGGTGAAGGCCGGGAATTTATTCTGCGTGCTGTAGCGTCCATCCGACTGGAACCAGGAGAAGACCTTGCGCACCGGCTGGATCGGCAGTTCCGGCAGCAGGCGAGTGACCCAGGTTCCTGCGCTGACGAGCAGGCGGGACGCTGAATAGTCGCCGTCGATAGTCGTTACCGTGACGCCATTTTCGTCATGGGTGATGGCCTCTACCGGACAGTTAAACAGCTGCGCACAGCCGGCTTTAGCGGCAAGATCGATCCAGGTTTTGATCGCCGTTTCACAATGCAGCACGCCGGAGTGGGCTTCAAAGAGGCCGATGTAATCGTCCGGGACGGTAATTTCAGGCCAGCGCGCGGTAATGCCCGTCGCGTCCAGCTTCTCAACATCCAGATTAAAGGCTTTTGCGCTGCGCTCGACGCTGGCGAGAAAATCAGAATGGGCAGGGCCAAGGTTGATGACGCCGGTACGCTCGAAAATACGCTCTTCGGTCTGTTTCGCCAGCTCGTCCCACAGCGTCTGGGCGCGAAGCACCAGCGGTACATAGCGCTCGCCTTCTCCATACGCATGGCGCATGAGGCGGGTATCGCCATGATGGCTACCCTCCGCATGGGGAGGTAGATGGGCATCGATCATCAGGACCTTCAGCCCTGCCTGCGTTGCGTAATAACCGGCGGCGGATCCCACGGAGCCGCTACCAATAATGATTAAGTCGTATCTCATATGCATCTCGTAAACTGACGTTTTGTTAGCAGAGTAATTAACAACGCGGGGTTAGACAAGGGAGAAATAAATAAGGCACCGCGAGGGTGCCTGTAGAGAGAAAAGTGGGCATAAGCTTAGTGCCGTTTATACTCATTTTCCTGATAGTCGCCAGATTCTATTTTTGCAATACCTGCCTCTAAAATAGAAATAAACTGACGGGCGACGTCTGTTGTAAGCCACAGCGTCTGTCCAACTTCCGCTTCTTCACGGTTGAGTTGATTCGGGGTCTGGTAGTGCAAACGCAGCATCAGCGCATCGTAGCTATCTACGGTACTGATATCCCAGCCAACGAGTGGATGGGTCTGGATCACTTCACTATTCTTTTCCATTATAACCCCCTTAATGCGTGTTAGAAGACAACGGCTTTGAGGTTCAATGCATGTTTTTCTGAAAGCATCTTCAGTATACCAAGTAATAAGGGTTCCGAAGGGAAAAATAAACAGGTGGCAACACATTTTTCTGCTTTTTAGGATTGTTCGAACAATAAAACACCATCTTGTTCACGATTCTTAAAGAAGATGCCGAATTAATTTGAACTTACCGTATTTTTAGACAAAAAAAAGCCGGGGCGACCCGGCAAAAAACACAATGAGGGAGCAGTGTTAATCTGTGATAAACCAGTCGTCTGCGCTTTCCCACGTTTCCTGCAGGATTTCGCTGATGCGATCTTTATCTTCTTTTGCAGCACCAATGACGGAGAGGTTGTTCGCCGCGGCGTAACGCACCGTTACGGCACCGGCGTTGTCGGGAAATGTAGTGTTAATACGGCGGGATAATTCGCCTGCCAGTGCATCAAGCGCGCCGGCAGGCAGAACGGTTGTTTTGGCTATGGTGACTTCAATACGCATAAATGCCCCCTGTGTAATATACTGTTTATTTATACAGGTATATTATCGGTTTGACAACAAGGGGCATTGATTTTTTAACGTTTTACCGTCCAGTTAACGGTTTCGCCCGCCAGGAAGGGGATCAGCGTGTCATCCGTCAGCGCAATGGATTCCTCAACGTGGCTCGCTTTACGCTCCAGTTCGATGAAGGTGTCATTGACCGGCAGGCCGTAGAAGCGCGGGCCGTTAAGGGAGCAGAACGCTTCGAAATGTTCCAGCGCGTTCATCTCTTCAAATACGGTCGCGTAGCTGGCAAGCGCCGTTGGGGCGTTGAAGCAGCCTGCGCAGCCGCAGCTCGCCTCTTTACGGTGGCGGGCGTGAGGCGCGGAATCGGTGCCGAGGAACGCGCGGGAGAAGCCGCTGGCAACCAGCTCGCGCAGCGCCTGCTGGTGGATGTTGCGCTTGAGAATCGGCAGGCAGTACAGGTGAGGGCGCACCCCGCCCACCAGCATGTGGTTACGGTTAAACATCAAGTGCTGTGGCGTAATGGTGGCGGCGATAAGATCGTTGCCGTCACGCACATACTCTGCCGCGTCTTTGGTGGTGATATGCTCAAAGACCACTTTAAGCGCAGGCAGGCGCTGGCGCAGAGGCTCCATCACGGTCTCGATAAAGCGGGCTTCACGGTCGAAGATGTCAATCTCGGCGTGCGTGACTTCACCATGGACCAGCAGCGGCATGCCCAGTTTCTGCATGCGTTCCAGAACCGGCATGATGGCATCAATGCTGGTGACGCCGTGGCTGGAGTTGGTGGTGGCATTCGCCGGGTAGAGTTTCGCCGCCGTAAATACGCCTTCGTTAAACCCACGCTCCACTTCGTTCGGGTCCAGCGAGTCGGTCAGATAGCAGGTCATCAGCGGGGTAAAATCGTGTCCCGCAGGCACGGCATCCAGGATGCGCTGGCGATAGGCCATCGCGGCATCGACGGTGGTGACTGGTGGAACCAGGTTAGGCATGACAATCGCGCGGCCATAAATTTCGCTGGTATAAGGCACGACGGTTTTCAGCATATCGCCATCACGCAGATGGATATGCCAGTCGTCAGGGCGGCGGATTTTAAGAACCTGGGGTTGTGCAGTCATGGAAGCTCCGGCTTGTCAGGAATCAGTCATAAGGATGGCTGTTTTTGCCGGACACAAATCATAAGCGGAAACGTTTTCGTTTGCACACTTTTCCGTAAAAAAAAGGGCGCCGCAGCGCCCTTCAAATTAATCGGTGAAAGGAATGATAATTTCTCCCGGTTTCACCTCTATGCCTTTTGCATATTTTTTCGCCAGAGCTTCACCCTTGCTTTTGTCTTCGCTTAAGACGTACGCAGGCTGCTGGTTGAAATAATTACGCAGCGACTGGTTGAGATAGGGCATCAGGGTTTGCAGTACCGGTGCCATCTTGTCCGGCGAAACCTGCGCATCGACGACTTCCATCTCCTGGAGGAAAATCGCCCCTTTCTCTTTGTTGAACACGGGGAGTGCCTTCAGCTTGAGCTTGATGTTGGCTTTCTGATTGCCAAAAAGGGATGACATATCGAGAGCCGCATCACCGGCCAGGGTGACTTTGTTTGGCTCTTCACGTCCGATCTGGCTGGTCAGATTCGTGAGCACGATATGCGCGTCCGCCAGCCCCGGCACGCCAATGTCTTTAGAAAAATTGTTATGTTTTTCCAGCGCCTGATTAATTTCCTGTTCACTGACGGTATATTGCGTGAGCTGGTTACAGCCAACCAGCAGACCGCTGACAACTAGTGCAGCGGCAAAGACAATTTTCTTCATAGTGTTCCTCAACGAAAAATCGGCGCTTCTGTCCTGTTACGTCAGTATGTCAGTGTGAATTGGCAGAAACCAGCAGAAAAAACTGAGAAGTGGGGCGGGAGCGGCTCCCGCCCGAGGGAAAGGCTAAGCGCCAGGCTCGAGCATCCCGCTCGCGCTGCGTTTCTGGCTGAACTGCCACCACAGGGCAAGGAGCGTCATAAAGCCCACCGCGCCGAGCATCATCCACGGGAGTTCGGGCTGGTTTAACGCTTTGCCGGCATCAAACAACCAGCCGCCACCGGCGTAACCTAATGCGCCGCCAAGCGCCAGCCCAAGCCGGCTGAAGCCCATATAGCTGCCGCGCGCACGCGCATCCGCAAGGGAGGCGCTCAGCGTTTCACGGGCAGGCTCGGCGATGATCGACCCTATGTAGAACGTGCAAATCAGGGTAAACAGCTGCTGGAGAGAGTTCACCAGGCCGATCGGCATCATGCTCAGCGTCATCAGGAACAGCCCGGCCATCAGGCGATGCTCCAGACGAAAACGCCGCTCGCTCCAGCGGGCAATCGGATAGAGCAGCGTCAGGGAAAGTGCGGCTTCAATGGCGTACATCCATTTAACGGCAGCAGGCGTGCCCGCAATGTCGTTAACCATGATCGGCAGCATCAGCATGACCTGCACAGCCAGCATGTAGTATCCCGTCAGGGTCAGCACATAGGTGACAAAACGTTTGTCGCGCAGCACGCGGCCAAGCCCTTCCCGGACCGGCGCTTTGACCGTCGAGAGTTTCCAGGCGGGCAGGAACAGGCCATTAAACAGCGCGCACAGAATAAAGAGCACCGCCCCCGCCGCGCAGACCAGTCGGAAGTCATACTGCAGCAGCCAGCTTCCCAGCAGGGCGCCGATAACCGCCCCGGCACTGTCCTGCATCATCAGGATCGAGAAGAAACGGCCGCGGTGCTGAGGGCGAATAAGCTTCACCACCAGCGCGGTGCGTGGCGGATCGAACAGCGTGCCTCCGATACCGGAGAGGAAACAGGAGAACCAGAGCAGCCAGGGCTCCTGGGCGACCGCCATCGTTGCAAAGCCTGCCGCGCGCAGCAGCATACCGGTCACGATCATCGGTTTAGCGCCAAAGCGGTCGGCAATGGCCCCGCCAAAGACGCCCAGACCCTGCTGGACAAACTGGCGTAACCCCAGGGCAATGCCAACCATTAATGCCGCCCAACCCATCTGATCGACAAAGCGGATCGATATCAATGGAAAAACGACAAAAAAGCCGAGCACGACCAGCATGTTATCGACGAGCAGGAAATATTTACCCAGGCTCCTGGCCTGTGATACGCGGGACATTTTCCCTCCAGGGAAAATAAGAAGGTGAGCACGCTAACATTCTGCGGTGTCGCCGCGTTTTTTCCCACCCCCGGGCGTGACAATATTTTTTTATCAAAAGGGTGCTTTGATAGAGAGTTCTCATCGAAAATAATGAAAAGAGGGCAAAATGGTATGTCACTGTTTTCACAGACGGCGCAGGCGCAGGTATAGTAAAGCTAATGGGTAAGCAGAAGTGACGGGAAGGAGTGGTATCGATGTTTGGCTATCGCAGTAATGTGCCAAAAGTGCGTCTGACAACGGACAGGCTGGTCGTTCGTCTGGTGCATGAGCGTGATGCCTGGCGTCTGGCGGATTATTACGCCGAGAATCGCCAGTTTTTAAAACCCTGGGAACCCGTTCGGGATGAGAGCCATTGTTACCCTTCCGGCTGGCAGGCGCGCCTCAGCATGATTACGGAATTTCACAAGCAGGGCAGCGCGTTCTATTTCGCGCTGCTGGATCCTGAAGAAAAAGAGATTATCGGGATCGCCAATTTTTCAAACGTGGTGCGGGGATCGTTTCACGCCTGCTACCTTGGCTACTCCATCGGCCAGAAATGGCAGGGGCAGGGGCTGATGTACGAGGCGTTAACGGTGGCGATCCGCTATATGCAACGCACGCAGCATATCCATCGCATCATGGCGAACTATATGCCGCATAATCAGCGCAGCGGCAATTTGCTGGCGCGTTTAGGGTTCGAGAAAGAGGGTTACGCCAAAGACTATCTGCTGATAGACGGAGAGTGGCGCGACCACGTTCTGACGGCGTTAACCACCCGGGACTGGACCGCAGGTCGTTAAGGAGAAAAGATGAAGTATCAGCTAAACGGTACAGAAGCGCGCGTGATTGGGTGCTTACTCGAAAAACAGGTCACCACGCCGGAGCAGTATCCGCTCTCCGTCAACGCCGTGACCATGGCCTGCAACCAGAAGACCAACCGCGAACCGGTGATGAACCTCAGCGAGCATGACGTTCAGGACGTGCTGGATGCGCTGGTAAAACGCCACTATCTGCGCACCGTCAGCGGCTTCGGCAACCGCGTGACCAAATACGAACAGCGCTTTTGTAACTCCGAATTCGGTGACCTGAAGCTGAGCAGCGCGGAAGTGGCGGTCATCACCACGCTGCTGCTGCGCGGGGCGCAGACGCCGGGGGAACTGCGCACGCGCGCTTCCCGTATGCATGAATTCAGCGATATGCAGGAGGTCGAGCAGACCCTGGAAGGGCTGGCTTCTCGCGAAGACGGCCCGTACGTGGTGCGACTGGCGCGCGAGCCGGGCAAACGTGAAAGCCGCTATATGCATCTGTTCAGCGGCGACGTCGATGTCGCTACCGTGGAGAGCGACGCGGGATCCTCAGCAGGCAATGATGGTCTTGCCGCGCGGGTAGAGGCGCTGGAAGAAGAGGTCGCCGGGCTGAAACAGCGTCTGGATGCGTTGCTGGCACATTTGGGAGACTGACGGTGAAAAAATTACGCGTAGGCGTGGTGGGGCTGGGCGGCATCGCGCAAAAAGCCTGGCTGCCTGTTTTAGGGGCGGCGACGGACTGGACGCTGCAAGGGGCATGGTCACCCACCCGCGAAAAGGCAGAACGTATCTGCGAAACCTGGCGCATTCCGTATGCTGCCTCCCTGCAGGATCTGGCCCGCGAGTGTGATGCGGTTTTTGTGCATACCTCAACGGCAACCCACTATCAGGTGGTGAGCGAGCTGCTCAATGCGGGGGTTCACGTCTGCGTGGATAAACCGCTGGCTGAAAATGTTCAGGATGCCGAGCGGCTGATTGAGCTGGCCGCGCGCAAAAAACTGACGCTGATGGTGGGCTTCAACCGTCGTTTCGCGCCGCTTTATCAGCAACTGAAGGCGCAGTCGGGTACGCTCGCCTCGCTGCGGATGGATAAGCACCGTACCGACAGCGTTGGGCCTAACGATCTGCGCTTCACCCTTCTGGATGATTATCTGCACGTTGTGGATACGGCGCTGTGGCTGAGCAACGGCGAAGCGCTGCTGAAAAGCGGTACCCTGTTGACGAATGACCAGGGGCAGATGGTCTACGCGGAACACCACTTCGCCGTTGAGCATCTTCAGATTACCACCAGCATGCACCGTCGGGCAGGAAGCCAGCGTGAATCCGTGCAGGCGGTGACCGACGGCGCGCTGTATGACATTACGGACATGCGCGAGTGGCGGGAAGAGAAGGGCAACGGCGTGGTGACGCTCCCGGCGCCAGGCTGGCAGAGCACCCTGGAGCAGCGCGGTTTCGCAGGATGCGCCCGCCATTTTATCACCTGCGTGCAAAATCAGACGGTTCCTGAAACGTCCGGCGAGCAGGCCATTCTGGCGCAGCGCATTGTGGAAAGGCTCTGGCGCGATGCCATGAGCGAATAACTCGCTGTAACATCTGCGGATAGTAATTCGTTGAAATCCGGTTAGACTAAGCGCCGCTTGTTGGCTTTGCCGGGTGGCGCTTAGGTTCACCCGGCTTACAAATCCGTATGGTTCTGGAAATTCACGTTAATGAACTTATTAAAATCGCTGGCGGCCGTCAGCTCGATGACCATGTTTTCCCGCGTGCTGGGTTTTGCGCGCGACGCCATTGTGGCAAGGGTATTTGGTGCAGGGATGGCCACGGACGCCTTTTTCGTCGCGTTCAAACTGCCGAACCTGCTACGTCGTATTTTTGCGGAAGGGGCGTTTTCTCAGGCATTCGTGCCTATCCTGGCGGAATATAAAAGCAAGCAGGGTGAAGACGCGACGCGCGTCTTTGTTTCTTATGTCTCCGGGCTGCTGACGCTGGCCTTGGCGGTGGTGACCGTACTCGGGATGCTGGCCGCGCCGTGGGTGATTATGGTGACCGCGCCCGGTTTTGCCGATACGGCTGACAAATTTGCGCTGACCTCGCAGCTGCTGCGCATCACTTTCCCCTATATTCTGCTCATCTCGCTGGCCTCGCTGGTGGGGGCGATCCTGAATACCTGGAACCGCTTCTCTGTTCCGGCGTTTGCGCCAACGTTTCTCAACGTCAGCATGATCGGTTTTGCCTTGTTCGCCGCGCCGCACTTTAACCCGCCGGTGCTGGCGCTGGCCTGGGCGGTCACCGTCGGCGGCGTGCTGCAGCTGGCGTACCAGCTGCCGCATCTGAAAAAAATCGGCATGCTGGTGCTGCCGCGCATCAATCTCAAAGATGCCGGGGCGATGCGCGTGATCAAGCAGATGGGGCCCGCCATTCTTGGCGTCTCCGTCAGCCAAATCTCGCTTATCATCAACACCATCTTTGCCTCTTTCCTCGTGTCCGGCTCGGTATCCTGGATGTACTACGCCGACCGTCTGATGGAGTTCCCGTCCGGAGTGCTGGGCGTGGCGCTGGGGACCATTCTGCTACCGTCGCTGTCGAAAAGTTTTGCCAGCGGTAACCATGATGAATATTGCCGCCTGATGGACTGGGGTTTACGTCTCTGCTTCCTGCTGGCCCTGCCAAGCGCGGTGGCGCTGGGTATTCTGGCTAAACCGCTGACGGTGTCGCTCTTCCAGTACGGGAAATTCACCGCCTTTGATGCCGCCATGACCCAGCGCGCGCTGATTGCCTACTCGGTCGGATTGATGGGGCTGATCGTCGTCAAGGTGCTGGCGCCAGGGTTCTACTCGCGTCAGAACATCAAAACGCCGGTGAAAATTGCCATTGTGACGCTGATTATGACTCAGCTGATGAATCTGGCGTTTATTGGTCCGCTGAAGCATGCAGGCCTGTCATTATCGATTGGTCTGGCGGCCTGTCTGAATGCCGGGCTGCTGTACTGGCAGCTGCGCAAGCAGGATATCTTTACGCCGCAGCCGGGCTGGGGAAGTTTCCTGGTGCGTCTGATTATTGCGGTGCTGGTGATGTCTGCCGCGCTGCTCGGCATGCTGTACGTGATGCCGGAGTGGTCCCAGGGCACCATGCCTTACCGTCTGATGCGGCTGATGGCCGTGGTAGGCGTCGGGGTGGTGGCTTACTTTGCCACGCTCGCGGTGCTGGGCTTCAAAGTGAAGGAGTTTGCCCGCCGTACGGCATAAACGCCAAAAGGGGAGTTCACCTTATGGTGCTCCCCGCTGCATGATTTGTCGCCCGGGCGTCAAATCGAAATCTTTTTAACTCCCGCAATACGCGCAGTCGCCGTCTGACCATCCGCACCGTACAGTCCGGTTTCTTTATGCGGTTTCAATACCTCAAGCGCCTGCTGATTACGCTCAATCTGACCTTCCAGTAGCCAGCCGTTGTGCTGGTTAAGATCGCGCAGGTGCTGGGTTTTTTCGGTAATGGTTTGCCAGCGCTCAACAATATCGTCATTGGCGCTGCGCTTAGGATCTTGCTCAGCGCGGCGCTGTTGCTCCAGATAATCCAGCGTTGCCAGAAGCGAACTTTTATCTTCAGTAATACGCTGCAGCGCGCTGCCGTTGATATGACCGGAAGAGAGATGCTGCTGTTCAGCGTCCATTACCGTTTTCAGGTCGTTCAGGACAACCGTCATTTGATCCAGTATTTCTGACAGTCGACTCATACGGTTAGTTACTCTGTAAGAAACTCTGTGCTTCCTGAATCAGGGCATCAGCAATCTTGCTGGTATCCATTTTCAGCTCACCGTTACGAATAGCCGTTTTCAGCGCTTCAACACGTTCCATATTGATATCGTTGCTGCCTGGCTGCATCAGTTTTGCCTGCGCGTCGCTCAGGGTTACGCTGGTGCTGTTGGACGTTGACGTTTTTTCCAGACGCGTTTTCTGCGCAGGAGCGTCATTCGTTTCGCGAGGTTGTACAGCGCTTACCGGCTTCAGGGCTGATGTACGATCAATGCTCATAGTGTTGTCCTCATCGAGGGTTCGCGGCGTTTGCGCCTGACATCATCATTAGTGGAATATTTATCGGCACGCGCCGCGAAATCTTTAAAAAGATTATAGGTTAATCAGAATATTCCCATCAGAATCGACGGTTCCGCTCACCACCTGGCCTGAGGACATTCTGACGCGGGCATTTTGCGCCACCGCGGCATTGTTTAACGCTTTCCCTTCACTGTTGATGCTAAAGCCATCTCCGTTGGCCACGACCATCACCTGTTGACCCGCTTTTACCCGCCATGACTGACGCAGCATTGAGAGCTGTATCGGCTGGCCGGGGGCGACATCACGCAGGCTGACGGCGTCCTGTGCCTGGTTCATTTCCAGCATGGTGCGTGGAGGCAGCTGATCCAGACGGCCGCGCTTCAACGTCACGCTGTTCGTCTGCAGCACGCTGCCGCGCGCAATCGGCACGGCGGCGACAACATAATTGCCCGTCGCCTGAACTGCAACCTGTAAATAGCGTTTTTCGTTGGCGCAGCGTGCCAGCACGTTCACATTTCCCCACAGCCGGGTGGTCCCCGTCACGCTGAATGACGGCTGGTCACAGGTAGGGTACAGATTCGGTGGGGTGCGCACGGTAACGCTAACGTCATCGCTAAAGCCCGCCAGCTTTTCAGCAAAAAAAGCCGTCAGCCGATCCTGTAAGCCTTCAGCCTGCACCAGAGGGCTAAACAGCAAGAAAGTTGCCATCAGGGCACGTTTTAACGTTTGCATCGCAAGTTCCACCGTTTCCAGAGTTGAATGAATTCTACCTGCAGTGGTTTTGCATCAACGCAATAAATAGCGACGCATTTTGCGCTTATTCCGTCGATAGGGGAGACCGGGTGAGATTTAAGCTGTGAACTGAAATTTTGCCATCAGCGGAGGAGACATGCTCGATAAACTCGACGCCGCGTTACGTTTTCAGCAGGAAGCGCTCAATTTACGCGCCCAGCGGCAGGAGATTTTAGCCGCCAACATCGCTAACGCCGATACCCCAGGGTTTCAGGCGCGCGATATTGATTTTTCCAGTGAACTCAAAAAGGTGATGGAGCGTGGACGTGCCGAAGGAACGGGTGTTGCACTTGCCATGACATCCTCTCGCCATATTCCTGCTCAGGCGATGACCGCGCCAGCGACCGATTTACTTTACCGCATTCCCGATCAGCCCTCACTCGACGGTAACACCGTGGATATGGACCGGGAGCGTACCCAGTTTGCCGATAACAGCCTGAAATACCAGACGGGCCTGACCGTACTCGGCGGACAAATCAAAGGCATGATGAACGTCCTGCAGGGGGGGAACTGATAGATGGCCTTGTTGAATATTTTTGATATTGCCGGTTCGGCGTTAACCGCGCAGTCCAAACGCCTGAACGTGGCTGCCAGTAACCTGGCAAACGCCGACAGCGTAACCGGACCAGACGGTCAGCCTTATCGTGCCAAACAGGTTGTCTTTCAGGTCGATGCTGCGCCGGGCGCGGCGACGGGCGGCGTGAAGGTGTCTGATGTGGTAGAGAGCCAGGCGCCGGACAGGCTGGTGTATGAGCCGGGTAACCCGCTCGCGGATGCCAGCGGATACGTGAAAATGCCAAACGTGGATGTGGTGGGTGAGATGGTGAACTCCATGTCGGCTTCTCGCAGCTATCAGGCCAACGTCGAAGTGCTTAATACCGTGAAGAGCATGATGCTCAAAACACTCACTCTCGGCCAGTAAAGGAGACATGCATGTCCATCGCCGTAAATGTGAATGATCCTACGAACTCGGGTGTTAATAACACCAAGAGTACGACAGGTTCTAACTCCCTCACCGGGAGCAATGCCTCCGATCTTCAGGGCAGCTTTCTGACGCTGCTGGTGGCGCAGCTTAAGAACCAGGATCCCACCAACCCAATGCAGAACAACGAACTGACCACGCAGCTTGCGCAGATCAGCACCGTTAGCGGCATTGAGAAACTGAATACGACCCTCGGTTCCGTCTCCGGCCAGATTAACAGCGCCCAGTCTCTGCAGGCGGCAAGCCTGATTGGCCACGGGGTGATGATCCCGGGAACCACGATTCTGGCGGGCACCAGCACCACCGAAGGCAACACCACAACGACCACCACGCCGTTTGGCGTTGAGCTCCAGCAGCCGGCTGACAAGGTGACTGCAACGATCATGGATGCCAATAACGTGGTGGTTCGCACCATTGATATCGGCGAGCTGAAGGCGGGCGTTCACACCTTTACCTGGGATGGCAGCCTGACCGACGGCACGAAAGCACCAAACGGTTCCTACAAAGTCGCGATTAGCGCCAGCAACGGCACGACCCAGCTGGTGGCGCAGCCGCTGCAGTTCGCGCTGGTTCAGGGCGTGATTAAAGGGGGCGACGGCAACAAACTGGATTTGGGTACCTCGGGTACCACCACACTCGACGAAGTTCGGCAGATTATCTAAGCCTTAACACTTATCAGGAGTAAGTCATGGCCTTTTCTCAAGCGGTCAGCGGCCTGAATGCTGCGGCCACCAACCTGGACGTCATTGGCAACAACATCGCCAACTCCGCGACCTATGGTTTTAAATCCGGTTCTGCTTCATTTGCAGACATGTTTGCCGGTTCCAAAGTCGGCCTGGGCGTGAAAGTTGCGGGCATCACTCAGGACTTTACCGACGGCACCACTACCAACACCGGTCGTGGTCTGGACGTTGCCATCAGCCAGAACGGTTTCTTCCGTATGGTCGATTCCAACGGCTCTGTGTTCTACAGCCGTAACGGTCAGTTCAAGCTGGATGAAAACCGTACGCTGGTTAACATGCAGGGCATGCAGCTGACGGGCTACCCGGTAGCGGGTACGCCACCAACCGTTCAGACCGGTGCGAACCCTCAGGCGATTACTATCCCGAATACCCTGATGGCGGCGAAATCGACCACCACCGCGTCGCAGCAGATCAACCTGAACTCAACCGATCCTGTTCAAACGGCCCCCTTCGATGCGACTAACCCGGATACCTATAACAAAAAAGGGACCGTGACCGTATTCGACAGCCAGGGTAACGCCCATAACATGTATGTCTACTACGTTAAGACGGCCGACAATAAATGGGATCTTTACACTCAGGACGGCAGCGTTGCGGGTTCTACAGCGGCCAAAGCGGCGCAGATGAACTTTGATGCGAACGGTAACCTGGCGGGTGTCTATAACTACGACGCTGCGGGTGTACTGAGCGCAACGCCAAACGCCACGCCGGCAATTAACATCACCACGGGTTCTGTCAGCGGTGCGACGGCTGCGACCTTCTCCCTCAGCTTCCAGAACTCCATGCAGCAGAACACCGGTGCAAACAATATCGTGGCGACCAATCAGAACGGCTTCAAGCCGGGCGACCTGGTGAGCTATCAGATCAACGATGACGGCACCGTTGTGGGGAACTACTCCAACGAACAGACTCAGGTTCTGGGTCAGATCGTGCTGGCAAACTTCGCGAACAACGAAGGCCTGAAATCGGAAGGCGACAACGTCTGGTCTGCCTCCCAGTCCTCCGGCGTGGCGCTGCTGGGTACCGCAGGCACCGGTAACTTCGGCAAGCTGACCAACGGCGCGCTGGAAGCCTCCAACGTGGATATGAGTAAAGAACTGGTGAACATGATTGTCGCGCAGCGTAACTATCAGTCGAACGCGCAGACCATCAAAACCCAGGATCAGATCCTCAACACGCTGGTTAACCTGCGTTAAGCGGCTAACAGGAAAGCGCAATGGATCACGCAATATATACCGCGATGGGCGCGGCAAGCCAGACGCTCAATCAGCAGGCCGTTACTGCCAGCAACCTGGCAAACGCCTCGACGCCGGGCTTTCGCGCGCAGCTTAATGCGCTGCGCGCGGTGCCGGTTGAAGGGCTTTCTCTGCCAACCCGTACGCTGGTGACGGCATCAACCCCTGGCGCAGATATGACGCCAGGGCAGATGGACTACACCTCGCGCCCGCTGGACGTTGCCCTGCAGCAGGACGGCTGGCTGGCGGTGCAAACTGCGGACGGCAGCGAAGGTTATACCCGTAACGGCAATATCCAGGTGAGCGCGACGGGCCAGCTGACGATTCAGGGCCATCCGGTGATGGGTGAAGCGGGCCCGCTGACCGTGCCGGAAGGCTCTGAGCTGACTATCGCCGCGGACGGCACCATTTCGGCGCTGAACCCGGGCGACCCGGCCAACACCGTTGCGCCCGTCGGACGTCTGAAGCTGGTTAAGGCGGAAGGCAAAGACGTGCAGCGTGGCGATGACGGCATGTTCCGTCTGACCCAGGCGGCGCAGGCGACGCGTGGTGCCACGTTACAGGCCGATCCGAGCATCCGCGTGATGTCCGGCGTTCTGGAAGGCAGCAACGTCAAGCCGGTTGAAGCCATGACCGACATGATTGCCAGCGCCCGTCGTTTTGAAATGCAGATGAAGATCATCAGCAGCGTGGATGAAAACGCGGGCAAAGCTAACCAACTTCTGGCTATGAGTTAACAGGACTCCTTATGATCAGTTCTTTATGGATCGCGAAAACTGGCCTGGACGCCCAGCAAACCAATATGGACGTGATTGCCAACAACCTGGCAAACGTGAGCACCAATGGTTTCAAGCGTCAGCGTGCCGTTTTCGAAGATTTGCTTTATCAAACCATCCGCCAGCCGGGCGCGCAGTCTTCTGAACAGACGACGCTGCCGTCGGGCCTGCAGATCGGTACCGGCGTTCGCCCGGTGGCCACTGAGCGTCTGCACAGCCAGGGCAACCTGTCTCAGACCAACAACAGTAAAGATGTGGCCATTAAAGGGCAGGGTTTCTTCCAGGTGCAGCTGCCTGACGGTACCTCGGCCTATACCCGTGACGGCTCATTCCAGGTGGATCAGAACGGCCAGCTGGTGACGGCGGGCGGTTTCCAGGTTCAGCCTGCAATTACCATCCCGGCGAACGCCCTGAGCATCACCATCGGACGTGACGGTGTGGTCAGCGTGACCCAGCAGGGACAGGCCGCGCCGGTTCAGGTTGGGCAGCTCAACCTGACCACCTTCATGAACGATACCGGTCTGGAAAGCATTGGTGAGAACCTCTACACCGAAACGCAATCCTCCGGTACGCCTAATGAGAGCACCCCGGGCCTGAACGGTGCGGGCCTGCTGTATCAGGGTTATGTTGAAACGTCCAACGTGAACGTGGCGGAAGAGCTGGTGAATATGATCCAGGTTCAGCGCGCGTATGAAATTAACAGTAAAGCAGTGTCGACGACCGACCAGATGCTGCAGAAACTGACGCAACTCTAAGGTGTAGCCCGGTGCGGTAAACGCCGCACCGGCTCCCTGTTTTCGAAGATGAAGGCAATGCAAAAAAACGCGGCGTTTCGTTATCCGATACTGACTGTTCTGGCTGTCACCCTCAGCGGGTGTGCTTTGATCCCGTCTAAACCATTGGTCCAGGGTGCGACGACTGCCCAACCCGTTCCTGGCCCTGCGCCAGTGGTCAACGGCTCCATTTTCCAGACCGCGCAGCCGATTAATTACGGCTATCAGCCGCTGTTTGAAGATCGCCGCCCGCGTAACGTCGGCGATACATTGACCATTGTGCTGCAGGAAAACGTCAGCGCGAGCAAGAGCTCGTCGGCGAACGCCAGCCGCGATGGCAAAACCAATTTTGGCTTCGATACCGTGCCACGCTATCTCGAAGGGCTGTTCGGCAACGCGCGTGCTGATGTGAACGCGTCCGGCGGCAATACCTTTAACGGCAAAGGCGGCGCGAACGCCAGCAATACCTTCAGCGGTACGCTGACGGTCACGGTTGACCAGGTACTGGTTAACGGCAACTTACACGTTGTGGGTGAAAAACAGATCGCCATCAACCAGGGCACTGAATTCATTCGCTTCTCGGGCGTGGTTAACCCTCGCACCATCAGCGGCACCAACACCGTTCCGTCCACCCAGGTGGCGGATGCACGCATTGAGTACGTCGGCAACGGCTATATCAATGAAGCGCAAAATATGGGTTGGCTGCAGCGCTTCTTCCTTAATTTATCGCCGATGTAAGCGAGGTGACCCATGTTTAAATCGATCTTCGCCGTGGCGCTCGCGCTGGTGGCAACATTTGCCCAGGCTGACCGTATTCGCGATCTCACCAGCGTTCAGGGCGTACGTGAAAACTCCCTGATTGGCTACGGCCTGGTGGTGGGTCTGGATGGTACCGGTGACCAGACGACCCAGACGCCGTTCACCACCCAAAGCCTGAACAACATGCTTTCTCAGCTCGGCATTACCGTGCCGGCGGGAACCAACATGCAACTGAAAAACGTGGCCGCGGTCATGGTCACCGCGTCCTACCCGGCGTTTGCGCGTCAGGGGCAGACCATTGATGTGGTGGTCTCCTCAATGGGTAACGCCAAAAGCCTGCGCGGCGGTACGCTGCTGATGACCCCGCTGAAAGGCGTTGACAGCCAGGTGTATGCGCTGGCGCAGGGGAACATTCTGGTTGGCGGTGCGGGTGCATCCGCAGGTGGAAGCAGCGTGCAGGTGAACCAGCTGAACGGTGGACGTATCACCAACGGTGCGATCATTGAGCGTGAACTGCCGACCCAGTTTGGCGCGGGCAACACCATCAACCTGCAGCTCAATAATGAAGACTTCACGATGGCGCAGCAAATTGCCGATACCATCAACCGCAGCCGCGGCTACGGTAATGCAACGGCACTCGATGCGCGCACCGTGCAGATCCGTACCTCCACCGGCAGCAGCAACCAGGTGCGCATGCTGGCGGATATCCAGAATATGGAAGTGAACGTTCCGGTGCAGGATGCGAAAGTGATCATCAACTCCCGTACCGGCTCGGTGGTGATGAACCGGGAAGTGTCGCTGGACAGCTGTGCCGTGGCGCAGGGGAATCTCTCCGTGACGGTAAACCGCTCCGCGAACGTGAGCCAGCCGAATACGCCATTTGGTGGCGGTCAGACGGTGGTGACGCCGCAAACGCAGATTGATATGCGTCAGAGCGGCGGGTCGCTGCAGAGCGTTCGCTCCAGCGCCAACCTGAACAGCGTGGTACGTGCCCTGAACGCCCTGGGGGCAACGCCGATGGACCTGATGTCTATCCTGCAATCCATGCAAAGCGCGGGCTGCCTGCGCGCCAAACTGGAAATCATCTAATGCTGACCGATAGCAAACTGTTGACCAGTGCCGCCTGGGACGCCCAGTCGCTCAACGAACTGAAAACCAAAGCAGGCAAAGACCCGGCGGCGAACATCCGCCCGGTCGCCCGCCAGGTGGAAGGGATGTTTGTACAGATGATGCTGAAAAGCATGCGTGAAACCCTGCCGAAAGACGGGATGTTCAGCAGTGATTCAACGCGTCTCTACACCAGCATGTATGACCAGCAGATTGCGCAGCAGATGACAGCCGGTAAAGGCCTCGGTCTGGCTGACATGATTGTGAAACAGACCGAAGCCGCGCAGGGTATTCAGCTTCAGGAGCAGCCGCAGCAGGTACCGATGAAGTTCGACCTGGAAACGGTGACCAGTTATCAGAACCAGGCCCTGACGCAGCTGGTGCGTAAAGCCATACCTAAAGCGACGGAGAGCGGCGATGAGCCGCTCTCGGGTGACAGCAAAGACTTCCTGGCGCAGCTTTCTCTGCCTGCGCGCCTTGCCAGCCAGCAGAGCGGCGTGCCGCATCACCTGATTCTGGCGCAGGCTGCGCTGGAGTCGGGCTGGGGACAGCGCCAGATCCGCAAGGAAAACGGCGAGCCGAGCTTCAACATCTTCGGCGTGAAAGCCACCTCCAGCTGGAAGGGGCCGACGACGGAGATCACGACCACGGAATACGAGAACGGTGCGGCGGTGAAGGTCAAAGCAAAATTCCGCGTCTACAGCTCTTATCTGGAAGCATTGTCCGATTATGTCGGCCTGCTGAGCCGAAATCCGCGTTATACCGCCGTTACGCAGGCGGCGACGGCGGAGCAGGGTGCTCAGGCGCTGCAAAACGCGGGCTACGCGACTGACCCGAACTATGCACGTAAGCTCACCAGCATGATCCAGCAGCTGAAATCCATGGGCGAGAAGGTCAGCAAAGCCTATAGCACAGATATTGAAAATCTGTTCTGAAAGTTCTCAAGTCCCGGTGGAGGTTGCCGATAACCTTCATCAGGACTCGTGTCTGAACGTATAAAAGGAACCCCCATGTCCAGTTTGATTAACAGCGCCATGAGTGGCCTCAGTGCTGCGCAGTCGGCACTCAATACCGTCAGTAATAATATTTCAAGCTATAACGTGGCAGGTTACACCCGCCAGACGACCGTGCTGGGTGCCTCTAACAGCACGCTGAGCGGCGGTGGCTGGGTGGGTAACGGGGTTTATGTCTCCGGTGTCCAGCGTGAGTATGACGCCTTCATCACCAACCAGCTGCGCGCCGCGCAGACGCAGAGCAGCGGTCTGACGACGCGCTATCAGCAGATGTCAAAAATTGACGATGTGCTCTCCGATACCACCAACTCGCTCTCCACCACGCTGCAGGACTTCTTCAAAAGCCTGCAAACCCTGGTGAGCAACGCGGAAGACCCGGCTGCCCGTCAGACGGTGCTGGGTAAAGCGGGGGGGCTGGTCAATCAGTTCAAAACCAACGATCAGTATCTTCGTGACCAGGATACGCAGGTCAATACCGCCATCTCAAGCAGCGTGTCTCAGATCAACAACTACGCGACACAGATTGCGAACCTGAACGATCAGATTTCCCGTCTGACCGGCGTCGGTGCGGGCGCTTCGCCTAACGACCTGCTCGACCAGCGGGATCAGCTCGTGACTGAACTGAACAAAATCGTTGGCGTGGAAGTCTCCGTACAGGATAGCGGCACGTTTAATATCTCTCTCGGCAACGGTTACAGCCTGGTGCAGGGCAGCAAAGCCAGCCAACTGGCAGCCGTGAAGTCCAGCGCCGATCCGGCTCGTACGACCATTGCCTACGTCGATGACGTGGCGGGTAATATTGAGATCCCCGAGAAATTTATCACCACCGGTTCTTTAGGCGGTTTACTGACCTTCCGCACGGAAGATCTGGATAAAGCGCGTAACAGCCTGAACCAGATGGCGTTGGCCTTCGCCGATGCGATGAACACGCAGCATGAAGCCGGTTTTGATGCGAACGGTGATGCGGGCGGTAAGCTGTTCAATTTTGGTTCTCCGGCGGTGCTGTCCAACAGCAAGAACGGCGGCTCGGCCGTTGTCACGGCCTCCGTGGCGGACAGTAAACAGGTCCAGGCAACAGACTATAAACTGCAGTTTAACGGCACTGACTGGACGGTCACCCGCACGTCAGACAAAACCAGCTTTACGATGAGCCCGGATGCCAGCGGTAATCTGTCGTTTGATGGCCTTAACGTCAACGTCAGCGGCACGGCAAATACCAAAGACAGCTTTACCGTGAAGCCTGTTTCCAACGTCATCATGAACATGGATCTCGCGATCAGCGACGAGTCCAAACTGGCGATGGCATCGGTGCAGAACGGCGGCGAAAGTGACAACCGTAACGGCCAGAAACTGCTCGATCTACAAAACGCGAAAGTCGTGGGGGGCAACAAAACCTTCAACGATGCGTATGCCTCTCTCGTCAGTACCGTGGGTAGCTCAACGGCGTCACTGAAGGTGAGCAGCCAGACGAAAGCCAACGTGGAGACGCAGTTAATCAAGCAGCAGCAGACCATCTCTGGGGTAAACCTCGACGAAGAGTATGGCAATTTGCAGCGTTATCAGCAGTATTACCTGGCCAATGCCCAGGTATTACAAACTGCCAGTACGCTCTTCGATGCAATTATCAACATTCGTTAAGGTTGAGGTGAACAATGCGTATTAGCACCCAGATGATGTATGAGCAGAACATGCGTGGAATCACCGATTCCCAGAGCAGATGGCTGAGCTACGGTGAGCAAATGTCCACCGGTAAGCGCGTCAATCGTCCTTCGGACGATCCTATCGCCGCGTCGCAGGCCATCGTTCTGTCACAATCTCAGTCGCAAAACAGCCAGTTTGCACTCGCGCGTACCTTTGCAACGCAGAAGGTCTCGCTGGAAGATAACGTGTTAACCCAAGTGAATACCGCGATCTCAAGCGTGCGCGAGAAGCTGGTTTATGCCTCAAACGGCACATTAAGCGATGACGACCGTCTTTCTCTGGCGACCGATATTCAGGGGATCCGCGATCAGCTGATGAACCTGGCCAACACGACGGACGGTAATGGTCGCTTTATCTTTGCGGGATACAAAACAGAGAGCGCACCGTTTGATGCCGCGACCGGGGATTACAACGGCGGCGCAGAGGCCATCAGCCAGCAGGTTGATACGGCGCGAAATATGACCATCAGCCATACCGGACAGCAAATTTTCGAAAGCATTACCAGTAATGCGGAACAGCTGCCGGGCGGTGGGTATGGCGAAACAAACATGTTCAAAATCCTGGATTCTGCCATTGCGTCGCTGAAGACACCGATTGAGAACGATCCGGCTGCCGCAACGGCACAAAGCCAGGTGATTGCCAATGCGCAAATCGGCATCAAAAACTCCCAGAACAATGTCCTGACGGTCGTTGCGGATGTGGGAACCAAGATGAACGAGCTGGAAAAACTCGATACGCTGGGTGATGACCGCGCGCTGGGTCAGACCAAGCAGATGAGTGATCTGGTAGATGTTGACTGGAACGAAGCGATTTCCTCTTACACCATGCAGCAGGCGGCCTTGCAGGCGTCTTATAAAGCGTTTAGCGATATGCAGGGCATGTCTCTGTTCCAGCTGAACAAATAACATCTTGACCTCTTGGAACATGTCTTGAAACTGGGCATGTTTTACTGCCCAATCCGTCTGGATTGGGCATTTTTTTATGCAACTTCCGCCGGTACGGAGGCGACACGTGCGCTTTCTATCAGACGGATTGCCAGCGCAATGACCCCACAGACTGTCGCCAGCGCGACCACGCCCGTCCAGCCAGCCAGCGAGTAGATATTGCTGCCTAACGCGGAACCCAGCGCCATCCCGATAAAGACCACCGTAAAGAGCAGGGCATTGAGACGCCCCCGCGCCTGCGGTTCAAGGCTGTAAACCAGGTTCTGGTGAGCGACCAGGCTGGACTGCAGACCCAGGTCGAACCCAACGGCGGAGACGGCGATCAGCATCAGCTGTCCATGAACGCCCAACGCGGGCATCAGGAACATCAGAGCGAATGAGACGGTCACAAGAACTGCACCAAGCTGCGTGACTTTTCCTGCGCCGAGTTTGTCCGCCAGACCTCCTGCCAGCGGGGCAGCTAACGCACCGGCGGCACCTGCAATACCAAAACCACCCGCTACGGCACTACCCAGGTGATAGCGTTCAAGCAGCATGACCGCAAGCGTAGACCAGAAGGCGCTAAAGGCAATCGACAGGAAGCCCTGAGCCAGCGCCGCACGGCGCAGCGCCGGATAGCGACGCCACAGATGTTCCATTGAGCGCATCAGCGCCGGGTAGCTCAGCGTGGAATGAATGGCAAAACGGGGAAGCACAAACCACATCATCACCCCGATGAATGCAATGCTCGCCGCCGCCAGCTGGTACATGACGCGCCAGCCAAACGCTTCGCCCACCATGCCGCTCACGGTTCTGGATAATAAGATACCCATCAGCAGCCCGGTCATTACCGTACCCACGGTTTTCCCCTGTTTACCTTCCGGCGCAAGGATGGCCGCGGCAGGGACGATGTCCTGTGCCATGGTGGCGGCCATGCCGATGAGCAGGCTTGCCAGCAGCAGAGAATGTATCTGCCCGGTCAGGCTACAGCCGAGAAGAAACAGCGCCAGCGCCGCACTCTTTATCAGTATTAACGTCCTGCGGTCGTGGCGATCGCCGAGCGGTAGCAGGAACAGGATCCCCAGGGCATATCCCGCCTGGGTGAGCGTCGGGACCAGGCCCATGCCTTCGATACTCAGGTGAAGGTCTGCACCCATAAGCGGCAGCAGAGGCTGGGCATAATAGATAGATGCCACGCTGAAACCTGCACCTATCGCCAGCATTAAGATTACCCAGCGGCTCACGGCATGGGCGGCGGTTGTTGTGTTCATAAGATGTTCCTCATTCGTCGTGTGAGGCTATTTTTTATCAGTACGCCTTGCGACGGTAGCGGGCCCGGTGGTAAAACGCTTATACGTTGGACGTATAAGTGAAAATGCGATGAAAAGAGCTGAGCGTATAGACAGGGTCGAGTTGATGCGGACGTTTGTCCGGATAGTGGAGGCGGGTTCCCTCTCTGCGGCGGCGCGGCAGCTGGCCACCACCCAGGCCACGGTGAGCAGACGGTTACAGTCTCTGGAGACCATGCTGGGCGTGCGCCTGATATTGCGCACCACCCACACGACGCGGCTGACGGATGACGGCGAGCGCTGCTATCAGCACGCCCGTCGGGTGATTGACAGCTGGCTGGCGCTGGAAGATGAGGTGGGGCAGACGGAAGATGAGCCCGTTGGCGTGCTGAGGGTGCGGGCACCCCACGCGTTTGGTCAGGACCAGCTTCTGAAACCCGTAACCGAATTTTTGCAACGCTATCCGCAGCTTTCGATTGAGTGGATGCTCAACGATCGGTCGGCGGACTTCCTCGGCGACAACCTTGACTGTGCTATTCGGGTGGGCGTGGAGGTCGATCCGGCGACCGTATCCGTGCTGCTGGCGGAAGTGCCGCGCTCGGTGGTGGCTTCTCCGGCGCTGCTGGCCCGTTTTCCAACGGTTACCGCGCCGGAGGATTTGCAGCAGTTTCCCTGGATAGCGATTAGCTCTTTCTACCAGCGCCATGTGGAGCTTTTTCACGATGCATCACCTGCCACCGCGCGAGTGGCGATTACCCCACGCCTCAGCACCGATAGCCTGTATGTCGCACGCAACACGGCGCTCACCGGCCTTGGCGTGGCGGTGGTATCCAGCTGGACGGTACAGGATGATATTCGGGAAGGGCGACTTGTGCATTTGCTGCCAGACTGGCAGCCAGCGGCGTTACCGGTGCATCTGGTTTATCCCTGGTCCCGCTATTACCCGGCCCGTTTGCGGCGTTTTCTGGAGTTGATGCGGCAGGTCATGCCGGAGGTCACCGGGATGAGAAAGCCCGTGCAACAGCCATAAAAAAAGCCGACCCTAAGGTCGGCTTTTTACTTTCAGCGTCGTTATTCGACAGACTGCGGACGCGTTGCCGGTGCAGTCGCCTGATGCGTTGCACTGTGGCCGCCTGCAGCGCCTTTACCGTCGAAGCTGAACGCCGGGCGTACCCAGTCACTGTGACGCGGGGCTTCTGGCACATAATCCGGCGCCGGGGCGCGCGTCATTGGTGCTGTCGCCACGTGGGCAGCGGCTGGCGCAGAAACAACCGGCTCAGGTTTCACCTCAGGCGCTTTCGCTTCTTCAACAACCGGTTCAACTTCAATCTCAACGTCCTGAACAACTTCTTCAGTGGTGGTTTCAATCAGGGTTTCGGCGGTGTCTTCCACTGCGGCTACAGGTTCAGCCTCTTCAGCGACTTCCTCAGCCACCACGGCATCTTCTTCGGCGATAAGCTGCGGTACGGCATCAACCGGCGCGGCAATCACTTCTGGATGGGTGGTTTCAACTTCCACTGCGTGAGGTGCTTCCGTTTCAACAACCTGAGGTTCAACCACGGTTGCCGCTTCAGTCACGACGTCTTCTACCGCTGCTGCTGCAGGTGCAATCACCTCTTCGGTTACAGGCTGTTCTTCAACAACCTGCTCCGGGCGAGCAACCGGGTAGCGGATCCAGACCTTACCGGAGGCCATTTCTGGTGAAGCACAGGCAATGGTCAGCGGCATTGGCGACTGAGTAGGGTAACGCTCGTCACGATAGCGACGACGGCGCTGCCCGCTGACGCGCAGATGACGTGGAGAACGGCGTGAACGGCGCGGCATACCGGCGTTATCACGGTTTTCACCGTTATCATCCTGCTCAACGTTGTTTTCAACGACCGCTGGCAGATCAACTTTCGCCAGCTGCGTACCGGTTGTGCTCTCGCTGGTTTCAACCGCGACAACGGCTGACTC
The DNA here is from genome assembly GCF_024599655.1 of Enterobacter asburiae. Taxonomy (NCBI): domain Bacteria; kingdom Pseudomonadati; phylum Pseudomonadota; class Gammaproteobacteria; order Enterobacterales; family Enterobacteriaceae; genus Enterobacter; species Enterobacter asburiae. The sequence goes on along the minus strand of NZ_CP102247.1, from coordinate 3,089,017 downwards.
TTCGGTTGCTTCAGAGGCGAAGCGAACTTTCTGAGCAAGCTGGCGCTGCTTACGACGCGGCATAACCTGAGTACGTTCTTCCTGCTCGCCGTCCTGCTGTTCAACAGGCTCTTCGCGGTTCAGGTTTTTGACTTCCTGCTGTGCCTGACGCTTCTCGTCGTTACGACGACGGTTGCGTTCACGGCGCGGCTGCTGATCATCACGCTGTTTGCTCTTCTCAGACTCATCGCCCGCCTGCTGGCGAATTTCGCGATCTTCAACATTCGGCTGTTGTTTCTCGCGACGGTTGCGGCGGTTGTCTTCGCGTTGCTCACGGCCTTCGCCATTCTCAGAGCGATTGTCACGGTTGTCACGACGCTCGCTGCGGTCATTACGGTCATTACGGTCGCTGCGGTCGTTACGATCGCGGCGGTTGTTTTGACGCTTGCGACGATCCTGCTGACGCTCCGGTTTGGCCGCTTTAGGCTCTTCTTTCGGCTGCTCTGGCTGAACTTCTTCTTCAGCAAACATCTTCTTCAGCGCGCCAAAGAAGCGGCTCAGCAGACCCGGTTGCGACGGCTGGGCTTTCGCTGCCGCTGCTTCTGGTTTCTTCGCTTCAGGTTTGGCGGCAGGTTTTTCCAGAGCTGCTTCCGGTGGCGCTTCTGGCATGATGAAGGTCGCTAACGCAGGCTGCTCTGGCAGTTTACGCTCTGCAGGCTCTTCATCGGAAGGCAGGGCCATCTCTTCTTCATGCAGCTTCGGCAGCAGGTAGCTGAGGGTGGTCGTCTCTTCGCCCTTACGCACGCGCAGTACGTGATAGTGCGGGGTCTGCATCTGGTCGTTTGGCACGATGATGCAGCGAACGCCGCCCTGACGCGCTTCAATGGCACTTACCGCTGCACGTTTTTCGTTAAGCAGGTAAGAGGCAACGGGAACCGGCACAATGGCGTGAACCTCTTTGGTGTTCTCTTTCAGCGCTTCTTCTTCAATCAGACGCAGAATGGAGAGAGACAGAGATTCGTTATCACGCACGGTACCGGTGCCGGAGCAGCGCGGACAAACGTGATGGCTGGACTCGCCGAGAGACGGGCTCAGACGCTGACGGGACATCTCCAGCAGGCCAAAGCGTGAGATATGGCTAATCTGGATACGCGCCCTGTCCTGACGCACCGCTTCGCGCAGGCGGTTTTCAACCGCACGCTGGTGACGAACAGGGGTCATGTCGATGAAGTCGATAACAATCAGACCACCCAGGTCGCGCAGGCGGAGCTGGCGGGCGATTTCATCAGCGGCTTCGAGGTTCGTGTTGTAGGCGGTCTCTTCGATATCACCGCCGCGCGTTGCACGCGCGGAGTTGATGTCGATAGCGGTCAGCGCTTCAGTGGTATCGATAACGATAGAACCGCCGGAAGGCAGACGCACTTCACGCTGGAAGGCGGACTCAATCTGGGATTCGATCTGATAGTGGCTGAACAGCGGGATTTCACCGGTGTACAGTTTAATTTTGCTGGTGAAATCCGGACGACCCAGCGCGGCGATGTGCTGGCGCGCCAGCTCAAGCACTTTCGGGTTATCGATCAAAATCTCACCGATGTCCTGACGCAGGTAATCACGGAAGGCACGCACGATAACGTTGCTTTCCTGGTGGATCAGGAACGGAGCAGGGCGGCTTTCCGCAGCTTTCTGAATGGCTTCCCAGTGCTTCAGACGGAAGCTCAGGTCCCATTGCAGCGCTTCGGCTGATTTGCCTACGCCTGCGGTACGCACGATAAGCCCCATGCCATCAGGCAGTTCGAGGCTTGCCAGCGCTTCTTTCAGCTCGGTACGGTCATCACCTTCGATACGGCGAGAGATGCCACCCGCACGCGGGTTGTTAGGCATCAGAACCAGATAGCTCCCTGCCAGGCTGATAAAGGTGGTCAGTGCGGCACCTTTGTTGCCACGCTCTTCTTTATCAATCTGAACGATAACTTCCTGACCTTCACGCAGAACATCTTTGATGTTTGGGCGGCCATGGGCGTTGTAGTTTGCAGGGAAATATTCGCGGGCGATTTCTTTCAGAGGGAGAAAACCATGACGCTCAGCACCGTAATCGACAAATGCAGCTTCAAGGCTTGGTTCAATGCGGGTGATTTTACCTTTGTAAATGTTCGCTTTTTTCTGTTCGTGTCCAGGACTTTCGATATCCAGATCGTACAGGCGCTGCCCATCCACAAGGGCGACACGCAACTCTTCTTGTTGAGTTGCGTTGATTAACATTCTTTTCATCGTAACTTACTCGTTATTCTTACATTGACGACAAAGCTGCGGGCAAGGTGACGCTTTCCGGGGTATGAACCGATGGCCTCGTGTCTGTTCACGTCGCCAACCTCACGGTTGTCGCTCGCTTAAGAGGCGCAGAGTGTCGGTTGCCTGTATTTCATACGGAAACACAGCGCAATTATCAGGGGAATTGCCTGGGTAGAACTCTCCAGAGAACAATCCTTATACCGGGAAGTACTGCAACCCGCAGCCCGCTAACTGCCTGAAAGATCAATACGTCTTACGCCATTGCTGCGTGGATGATCGGTCAGACAAAATTGGTCATTCCGTCAACATCCTTACTTAACCAGGATTTAACACGGAAAACAGCCTCATTATTCCACTGCTCGCCGGGTTATAGCAAGATGACTTTTACCAATTATCACCCGGTTACTCACAGTTTCTTCACTTCAGAATGGCGATTGGTTTAATAACCACCAAATCGGTTGCGCGAAACGGGGAGCTGGCCGGATAAAAGTAAATATAAGCATAGAAAAATGAGTGGCGCTAATGGCTGACGATATTTAGAATCGCCAACCATGAAAACAGAGACTCCAGCCGTAAAAATGGTTGCCATCGCCGAAGATGACGCGGGGCAACGTATCGATAACTTTTTGCGCACCCAATTGAAAGGTGTGCCAAAGAGCATGATTTACCGCATCCTGCGCAAGGGCGAGGTGCGGGTTAACAAAAAACGCGTGAAGCCCGAGTACAAACTCGAGGCGGGCGATGAAGTGCGTATTCCGCCGGTGCGCGTTGCGGAACGTGAAGAAGAGACCGTTTCACCGAAGCTACAGAAAGTGGCGGCCTTAAGTGATGTGATCCTTTACGAAGATGACCACATTCTGGTGCTCAATAAACCGTCAGGAACGGCTGTCCATGGCGGTAGCGGTCTGAGCTTCGGCGTGATTGAAGGGCTGCGAGCCCTGCGCCCGGAAGCGCGCTTCCTTGAACTGGTGCACCGTCTTGACCGTGACACCTCAGGCGTACTGCTGGTGGCGAAAAAGCGTTCTGCGCTGCGTTCTCTGCATGAACAGCTGCGTGAAAAAGGGATGCAGAAAGATTACCTGGCGCTGGTTCGCGGTCAGTGGCAGTCCCATGTAAAAGTGGTGCAGGCGCCGCTGCTGAAGAACATTCTGCAAAGCGGTGAACGCATTGTCCGCGTGAGCCAGGAAGGGAAACCGTCTGAGACGCGCTTTAAAGTTGAAGAACGCTATGAGTTTGCCACGCTGGTGCGCTGTAGTCCGGTGACCGGTCGTACCCACCAGATCCGCGTGCATACGCAGTTTGCAGGGCACCCAATCGCCTTTGATGACCGCTATGGCGACCGCGAGTTTGATAAGCAGCTGGCGGGGACGGGACTGTCGCGTCTGTTCCTGCACGCGGCAGCGCTGAAGTTTACCCATCCAAACACTGGTGAAATCATCCGTATTGAAGCGCCGCTGGACGAGCAGTTGAAACGCTGTCTTAAGGTTCTGCGCGGCTAAGGTAAACGTAAAACGGCAACGAATGTTGCCGTTTTTAATGTTTGCTCCCTCTCCCTGTGGGAGAGGGCCGGGGTGAGGGCATCAGGCCGCAGCGTCCCAGTCACATGGTCAGCGGATTACACTCTTCTCGTCTTAACATCTGACACAAGGCAATCAGCGGTAACCCCACCAGCGTGTTGGGATCGCGACCGTCCAGCTTGTCGAACAGCGCAATCCCCAAGCCTTCACTTTTAAAACTCCCCGCACAGTTCAGCGGTCGTTCCCGACGCACATAATCCACGATCTCTTGCTCGCTGAGATGGCGGAAGTGTACGTCGAACGGCTCGCACTCCGTTTGCAGATGGCCGGTGGCGGAGTTATAGAGCGCCAGGCCCGTATAAAAGGTCACGATCGTGCCTCGCGCACGCAGAAGCTGCTGGCAGGCGTTCTGCTCCGTATGGGGCTTGCCGGTGATTTCGCCGTCCAGCACGCAAACCTGATCGGAGCCTATAATCAAATGCGAAGGATAGCGTGCGGCCAGCGACTGCGCTTTCTCCTTAGCAAGACGCGTCACCAGATGACGCGGCGACTCGCCCGGCTGTGGCGTCTCATCAACCTCTGGCGCGGCGCATTCAAACGGGATCCCGAGTTTTTCCAGCAGCGTTCGGCGGTAGGGAGAAGTGGAAGCAAGGACGAGATTTGGCATATTTTTATCACCAGATATAGCGTATCGATGCCAGCCATTTTAAACTACAGGCCGCAATGTGTGCGAATAATTGGCAAAAGGCAGCTCTGGTTGCCTTTTTCTTTGACTCTATGACGTTACAAAGTTAATATGCGCGCCCTATGCAAAAGGTAAAATTACCCCTGACTCTTGATCCGGTTCGTACGGCTCAAAAACGCCTCGATTACGAAGGTATCTATACTTCCGATCAGGCTGAGCGTATTGCCGAATCCGTAGTCAGTGTGGACAGTGATGTAGAATGCTCCATGTCGTTCGCTATCGACAACCAGCGTCTCGCCGTTTTAACCGGTGATGCAAAGGTGACGGTAACGCTCGAGTGTCAGCGTTGCGGGAAACCGTTTGTACAGCATGTTCACACAACGTATTGTTTCAGTCCGGTTCGTTCTGACGAACAGGCTGAAGCACTCCCGGAAGCGTATGAGCCGATTGAGGTTAACGAATTCGGTGAAATCGATCTTCTGGCTCTGGTTGAAGATGAAATCATCCTCACCTTGCCAGTGGTTCCGGTGCATGATTCTGAACACTGTGAAGTGTCCGAGGCGGACATGGTCTTTGGGGAACTGCCTGATGAAGCGCAAAAACCAAACCCATTTGCCGTATTAGCCAGCTTAAAGCGTAAGTAATTGAGGAGTAAGGTCCATGGCCGTACAACAGAATAAACCAACCCGTTCCAAACGTGGCATGCGTCGTTCCCATGACGCGCTGACTGCAGTTACCAGCCTGTCTGTAGACAAGACTTCTGGTGAGAAACACCTGCGTCACCACATCACCGCTGACGGTTTCTACCGCGGCCGCAAGGTTATCACTAAGTAATCACGCGCAAGCGTGATTAGGCTTAGTGAGGATTTCCCCGTGCAAACGGGGAATTTACCGAACCAGGCTGCGACGATACCTTGACACGTCTAACCCTGGCGTTAGATGTCATGGGGGGAGATTTTGGCCCTTCCGTGACAGTGCCTGCAGCATTGCAGGCACTGAATTCTAATTCGCAACTCACACTTCTTTTAGTCGGTAATCCCGACGCAATCACGCCATTACTCGCAAAAGCTGACTTTGAACAACGTTCGCGTCTGCAGATTATTCCTGCGCAGTCAGTTATTGCCAGTGATGCCCGACCCTCGCAGGCTATTCGCAATAGTCGTGGCAGCTCTATGCGGATAGCGCTGGAGCTGGTGAAAGAAGGGCGAGCCCAGGCTTGCGTCAGCGCGGGGAATACCGGCGCGCTGATGGGGCTGTCGAAATTACTGCTCAAACCTATTGAAGGTATTGAGCGTCCGGCGCTGGTGACGGTGTTACCGCATCAGCAGAAGGGCAAAACGGTGGTGCTCGATTTGGGCGCTAACGTCGACTGTGATAGTACTATGCTGGCTCAGTTTGCCGTGATGGGATCGGTGCTGGCAGAAGAAGTCGTCGGGATCAACACTCCCCGTGTTGCGTTACTGAACATTGGTGAAGAAGAGACCAAAGGCCTGGACAGCATTCGCGAAGCGGCTGAATTGCTCAAACAGGTTCCCTCCATCAACTATATTGGTTATCTCGAAGCCAATGAGTTGTTGACGGGTAAAACGGATGTTCTGGTGTGCGATGGCTTCACCGGAAACGTCACGTTGAAGACCATGGAAGGGGTCGTGCGCATGTTTCTTTCTCTGCTGAAATCGCAGGGAGAAGGCAAAAAAAGCGCCTGGTGGCTAATTTTATTGAAGCGTTGGTTACAAAAGAGCCTGACGCGGCGATTCAGTCACCTCAACCCCGACCAGTATAATGGCGCCTGTCTGTTAGGATTGCGCGGCATCGTGATTAAGAGTCATGGCGCCGCCAATCAGCGAGCATTTGCTGTCGCGATTGAACAGGCAGTGCAGGCGGTGCAGCGACAAGTCCCTCAGCGGATTGCCGCTCGCCTGGAATCTGTATTAGCTAAAAGTGACTGAGCTTACATGTATACGAAGATTTTAGGTACCGGCAGCTACCTGCCAAAACAAGTGCGTACCAACGCCGATCTGGAAAAAATGGTAGATACGTCTGACGAGTGGATTGTCACGCGCACAGGTATCCGTGAACGTCGTATTGCCGCGCCAGACGAAACCGTGTCGACCATGGGTTACGAAGCCGCACAGCGTGCTATCGAAATGGCGGGCATTGATAAAGAACAGATTGGTTTGATCGTGGTCGCCACGACGTCTGCCACGCATGCTTTCCCAAGCGCGGCGTGCCAGGTGCAGAACATGCTCGGCATCAAAGGCTGCCCGGCGTTTGACGTCGCTGCCGCGTGCGCAGGCTTCACCTATGCGCTGAGCGTTGCCGATCAGTACGTGAAATCCGGTGCCGTTAAATATGCGCTGGTGATCGGTGCTGACGTGCTGGCGCGCACCTGCGACCCAACCGATCGCGGAACGATCATTATTTTTGGTGATGGTGCGGGCGCGGTGCTGCTGGGGCAGTCCGAAGAGCCGGGTATCATCTCGACGCATCTGCATGCTGATGGCAGCTACGGCGAACTGTTGACTCTGCCTAACGCCGATCGCGTTAATCCGGACAACTCGATTTACCTGGCTATGGCAGGGAACGAGGTGTTCAAGGTGGCGGTGACTGAGCTTGCGCACATCGTTGATGAAACGCTGGAAGCGAATAACCTTGAGCGCTCCGCGCTCGACTGGCTGGTGCCGCATCAGGCGAACCTGCGTATCATCAGCGCGACCGCTAAAAAGCTCGGCATGTCGATGGATAACGTTGTGGTGACGCTGGATCGTCACGGCAATACCTCTGCGGCGTCGGTACCGTGCGCATTTGATGAAGCGGTACGCGATGGACGAATCAAACGGGGCCAGCTGGTCTTGCTTGAAGCCTTCGGTGGCGGGTTCACCTGGGGTTCCGCGCTGGTTCGTTTCTAGGATAAGGAATAAAAAATGACGCAATTTGCTTTTGTGTTCCCGGGCCAGGGCTCTCAAACCGTTGGGATGTTGTCTGAAATGGCAGCACACTATCCGGTTATTGAAGAGACTTTCCGTGAAGCTTCTGATGCACTGGGTTATGATTTATGGGCGCTGACCCAGCAGGGTCCGGCCGAAGAATTGAACAAAACCTGGCAGACTCAGCCAGCGCTGCTGACCGCGTCCGTTGCGCTGTGGCGCGTTTGGCAGCAGCAGGGCGGTAAAGCGCCAGCGCTGCTCGCGGGTCACAGCCTGGGGGAATACTCTGCGCTGGTGTGTGCCAGCGTGATCGCGTTTGCTGACGCGGTACGTCTGGTTGAACTGCGCGGTAAATTCATGCAGGAAGCGGTGCCGGAAGGCACGGGCGGCATGTCTGCCATCATCGGTCTGGATGACGCTGCAATTGCAAAAGCGTGTGAAGAATCTGCTGAAGGCCAGGTTGTCTCTCCGGTAAACTTCAACTCGCCGGGCCAGGTAGTTATTGCCGGTCATAAAGAAGCGGTTGAACGTGCGGGTGCGGCCTGTAAAGCAGCCGGTGCTAAGCGTGCGCTGCCGCTGCCGGTCAGCGTGCCGTCTCACTGTGCGCTGATGAAGCCTGCTGCCGAGAAACTGGCGGTTGAGCTCGAAAAAATTACGTTTAACGCACCGACGATTTCCGTTGTGAATAACGTCGATGTGAAATGCGAAACCACGCCGGAAGCTATCCGTGACGCACTGGTTCGCCAGCTCTACAGCCCGGTACAGTGGACTAAAACCGTTGAGTTTATGGCAGCGGAGGGCGTTGAGCATCTGTATGAAGTCGGCCCAGGTAAAGTCCTCACCGGTCTGACAAAACGTATTGTTGACACCCTGACAGCCTCGGCGATTAACGAGCCGGAAGCGATGTCAGCGGCACTCTCGCAATAAAAGAGGAATACCATGAGTTTTGAAGGAAAAATCGCCCTGGTCACTGGCGCAAGCCGCGGTATCGGGCGTGCAATTGCTGAAACACTGGTTGCGCGCGGCGCGAAGGTGATTGGTACAGCAACCAGCGAGAATGGCGCTCAGGCCATCAGCGAGTATCTGGGTGCAAACGGTAAAGGTCTGGTACTGAATGTGACTGAACCTGCATCTATCGAATCTGTTCTGGAAAATATTCGCGCAGAGTTTGGCGAAGTGGATATTCTGGTAAACAATGCCGGGATCACTCGCGATAACCTGTTAATGCGAATGAAAGACGACGAGTGGAACGATATCATCGAAACCAACCTGTCATCTGTATTCCGTCTGTCAAAAGCGGTAATGCGCGCTATGATGAAAAAGCGTCATGGTCGTATTATCACTGTCGGTTCTGTGGTTGGTACCATGGGAAATGCTGGTCAGGCTAACTACGCTGCGGCGAAAGCAGGTCTGATTGGTTTCAGTAAGTCGCTGGCGCGTGAAGTTGCGTCCCGCGGTATTACGGTAAACGTTGTTGCTCCGGGCTTTATTGAAACGGACATGACGCGTGCGCTGACTGAAGAGCAGCGTGCGGGTACGCTGGCGGCAGTTCCGGCGGGTCGTCTTGGCGACCCTAAAGAAATCGCCAGCGCGGTTGCATTTTTAGCCTCTGACGAAGCGGGTTACATCACTGGTGAGACCCTCCACGTCAACGGCGGGATGTATATGGTTTAACCACGATGAAAAATATTTGCGTTATTAGGGCGAATGGCCTCAAAATAACGTAAAATCGTGGTAAGAACTGCCGGGATTTAGTTGCAAATTTTTCAACATTTTATACACTACGAAAACCATCGCGAAAGCGAGTTTTGATAGGAAATTTAAGAGTATGAGCACTATCGAAGAACGCGTTAAGAAAATTATCGGCGAACAGCTGGGCGTTAAGCAGGAAGAAGTTGTGAACTCCGCTTCCTTCGTTGAAGACCTGGGCGCAGATTCTCTTGACACCGTTGAGCTGGTAATGGCTCTGGAAGAAGAGTTTGATACTGAGATTCCGGACGAAGAAGCTGAGAAGATCACCACCGTTCAGGCTGCCATTGATTACATCAACGGTCACCAGGCGTAAGTGAACATCTCCAGGCGGTCATTCGACCGCCTGAGTTTTATCTTTTTTAGTCCCACGAATCTCTTTTTTTATCCCTCCCTGGAGGACAAACGTGTCTAAGCGTCGTGTAGTTGTGACCGGACTTGGCATGTTGTCTCCTGTCGGCAATACCGTAGAGTCCACCTGGAAAGCTCTCCTTGCCGGTCAGAGCGGCATCAGCCTAATCGACCATTTCGATACTAGCGCCTATGCAACGAAATTTGCTGGCTTAGTAAAGGATTTTAACTGTGAAGAGATCATCTCGCGCAAAGAACAGCGCAAGATGGATGCCTTCATTCAATATGGAATTGTCGCTGGCGTTCAGGCCATGCAGGATTCTGGCCTTGAGATTACGGAAGAGAACGCAACCCGTATCGGCGCCGCTATCGGCTCCGGGATTGGCGGTCTTGGCCTGATCGAGGAAAACCATACATCTTTGATGAATGGCGGCCCGCGTAAGATCAGCCCGTTCTTCGTTCCGTCCACGATTGTTAACATGGTGGCGGGTCACCTGACCATCATGTTCGGCCTGCGTGGGCCAAGCATTTCTATCGCGACCGCCTGTACGTCTGGCGTACATAACATCGGCCAGGCCGCGCGCATTATCGCGTACGGCGATGCAGATGCTATGGTTGCGGGCGGTGCTGAAAAAGCCAGTACTCCGCTGGGTGTTGGCGGTTTTGGTGCGGCGCGTGCGCTGTCTACCCGTAATGATAACCCGCAGGCGGCGAGCCGTCCGTGGGATAAAGACCGTGACGGCTTCGTGCTGGGCGACGGGGCGGGCATGATCGTGCTGGAAGAGTACGAACACGCGAAAAAACGCGGTGCGAAAATTTATGCTGAAATCGTTGGTTTCGGCATGAGCAGCGATGCTTACCACATGACGTCTCCTCCTGAGAACGGCGCGGGTGCTGCGCTGGCGATGGAAAACGCGATTCGTGATGCGGGTATTACCCCAGCACAAATTGGCTACGTGAACGCGCACGGCACCTCTACGCCAGCAGGTGATAAAGCTGAAGCTCAGGCGGTTAAGTCTATCTTCGGCGAATCTGCCAGCCGCGTAATGGTGAGCTCCACGAAGTCCATGACCGGTCACCTGCTGGGTGCGGCGGGTGCAGTAGAGTCAATCTACTCCATCCTTGCGCTGCGCGATCAGGCTGTTCCGCCAACCATCAACCTGGATAACCCGGATGAAGGTTGCGATCTGGACTTCGTTCCTCACGAAGCGCGTCAGGTTAGCGGTATGGAGTACACCCTGTGTAACTCCTTCGGCTTCGGCGGCACCAACGGCTCTCTGATCTTCAAAAAGATCTGATCCTGACGTCCCGATAGCGTTTAAAAAGGTCCGCTTGCCGGGCCTTTTTTATTAAGCCTAATCTTCTTGTCGGCTGCATGACATCCTGCCAGACTAAATGCCCACGCATAAGGAGCCACCATGTTTTTAATCAATGGCCTTGAGCAGGACACGCTGCCTGCCAGCGACAGGGCGATACAGTTCGGTGATGGTTGCTTTACGACGGCGCGCATTCTGGATGGCGATGTCTGCCTGCTGGAGGCGCATATTCGACGCCTGCAGCATGGCTGTGAAAAGCTCATGATCCCCTTTACGCACTGGGACACACTGCGCCAGGAAATGTGCCAGCTGGCAACCGGGAAGGCCAGCGGCGTACTCAAGGTTATCATCAGCCGCGGCAGTGGTGGCCGGGGTTACAGCGCCGCATCGTGTATCAACCCAACGCGTATTCTCTCCGTTTCTGCTTATCCCGCGCATTACTCTCGCTGGCGAGAAGGCGGCGTCACGCTGACGCTGAGCCCGGTACGGCTGGGACGAAACCCGATGCTGGCCGGGCTTAAGCATCTCAATCGCCTGGAGCAGGTGCTCATTCGTACTCATCTTGAACAGACGGACGCCGATGAGGCGCTGGTTCTTGACAGCGAAGGGTTCATTACGGAATGCTGTGCGGCTAATTTACTCTGGCGGCAGGGGGAAGAGGTATTCACTCCGTCGCTGGAACACGCTGGCGTAAATGGGTTAATGCGTCAGTTTTGTCTGCAACAGCTGGCACGCTCTGGCTTTCGCGTTGTCGAAGTTAGCGCAGGAGAAGCCGCGCTACAGACCGCAGATGAAGTCATCATCTGCAATGCGCTGATGCCTGTTGTACCCGTCAGTGCGTATGGCCAACAACGCTGGTCTTCGCGCGAACTGTTTCAGTTTTTAGCCCCGATATGTGAGCAAACCAGATAGTCATGAAAAAAATGTTGCGCTTTGTCCTTATCCTCATCGTTGCGCTGGGCGTCGCTGGCGGAGCTGGCGTATGGAAAGTTCGCCAGCTGGCGGACAGCAAGATCCTGGTTAAAGACGAAACGATCTTTACCCTGAAAGCGGGAACCGGCCGTCAGGCGCTGGGGGAACAGCTCTATGGCGACAAGATTATCAATCGTCCACGAGTATTCCAGTGGCTATTGCGCGTGGAGCCTGAGCTGTCACATTTCAAAGCCGGTACCTATCGCTTTACGCCGGGAATGACCGTCAGGGAGATGCTGCAGCTGCTGGAAAGCGGCAAAGAAGCCCAGTTCCCCCTGCGGTTTGTAGAAGGGATGCGCCTGAGCGATTACCTTAAACAGCTGCGTGATGCGCCGTATATCAAACATACGTTAAAAGACGATAGCTATCAGACGGTGGCTGACGCGCTGAAGCTTGAACATCCGGAATGGGTGGAAGGCTGGTTCTGGCCAGACACCTGGATGTACACGGCAGGCACGACCGATGTAGCCATCCTGAAGCGGGCGCACAAAAAAATGGTCGCCGCCGTGGATGCCGCCTGGGAGGGGCGAATGGAAGGGTTGCCTTACAGCGATCAGAATCAGTTTGTGACCATGGCCTCGATCGTTGAGAAAGAGACAGCCGTTGCCGCCGAGCGCGATAGGGTGGCGTCAGTATTTATCAACCGTCTGCGCATCGGCATGCGTCTGCAAACCGACCCTACCGTTATCTACGGCATGGGTGAGAGCTATACCGGCAAGATCTCAAGAAAAGATCTGGAGACGCCAACGGCGTATAATACCTACGTGATTAGCGGTTTACCGCCGGGCCCGATCGCCACGCCGAGCGAAGCGTCGCTCAAAGCCGCCGCGCATCCGGCTAAAACACCGTATCTCTATTTTGTGGCTGATGGAAAAGGGGGGCATACCTTTAACACCAACCTTGCCAGCCACAATCGCTCTGTTCAGGACTATCTGAAGGCACTTAAGGAAAAAAATGCGCAGTAAATACATTGTCATTGAGGGACTCGAAGGGGCAGGTAAAACCACCGCCCGCAACGTGGTGGTGGATACGCTCAAAGCGCTTGGCGTGGCGGACATGGTATTTACCCGCGAGCCGGGCGGCACGCAGCTGGCTGAAAAGCTGCGCAGCCTGGTGCTGGATATCAAATCCGTCGGCGACGAAGTTATCACTGACAAAGCCGAAGTGCTGATGTTCTACGCGGCGCGCGTTCAGCTGGTTGAGACGATTATCAAACCTGCCCTGGCCGAGGGTAAGTGGGTGATCGGCGACCGTCACGATCTGTCGACTCAGGCGTATCAGGGCGGAGGACGCGGTATCGACCAGACAATGCTGGCCACGCTGCGTAATGCCGTATTGGGTGATTTTCGCCCCGACCTGACGCTCTATCTGGATGTGACGCCGGAAGTGGGCCTCAAGCGTGCCCGCGCGCGCGGCGAGCTGGACCGCATTGAACAAGAGTCGTTTGATTTCTTTAACCGCACCCGCGCGCGCTATCTTGAGCTGGCCGCACAGGACAGCTCAATTTGTACCATCGATGCGACGCAGTCCCTGGACGACGTCACGCGTGACATTCAGCATACCATTACGCAGTGGGTGCAGGAGCAGCAGGCATGAAATGGTATCCATGGTTGCGCCCACACTTTGAACAGCTGATCGGCAGCTATCAGGCGGGTCGGGGGCATCATGCGTTACTGATTCAGGCATTGCCGGGGATGGGTGATGATGCGCTGATTTATGCCATCACCCGTTTTCTGATGTGTCAGCAGCCGGAAGGGCACAAGAGCTGTGGTAAATGCCGTGGCTGCCAGCTGATGCAGGCGGGCACGCATCCTGACTACTACACCCTCGAGCCTGAGAAGGGCAAAAGCGCGCTCGGTATTGATGCCGTGCGTGAAGTCGGTGAAAAATTGTATGAACACGCGCGACTGGGCGGCGCTAAAGTGGTCTGGCTTAAAGACGCCACGCTGCTCACCGAGGCTGCGGCTAACGCCCTGCTTAAAACACTGGAAGAGCCGCCGGTTAAAACGTGGTTTTTCCTCTCATGCCGTGACCCGGGACGATTGCTGGCGACGTTGCGCAGCCGTTGTCGTCTCCATCACCTGGCGGTGCCCCAGGAATCGTGGGCGCTGAGCTGGCTTGAGCGTGAGGTGACAACGTCACCTGAGAGCGCGCTGACCGCCTTGCGTCTGAGCAGCGGCGCGCCTGCTGCGGCGCTGGCATTACTGCAGCCTGACGTCTGGTCAGCGCGAGAAACGCTCTGCCAGGCCGTCGACGCTTCACTGAACAGTCACGACTGGCTAAGTTTACTGCCTGCGCTTAACAGCGATCGGGCCGTTGAGCGTCTGCACTGGCTGGCCTCCTTGCTGCTGGATGCGCTCAAAATCCAGCAGGGGGCAACGCTTCTGACCAACCCGGATGCGTGGCTGCTGGTGAATACGCTGGCGAACCGCCTCTCAGGGAAGATTCTTCACGCGATGCTCCATGAAATTTGCCAGAGTCGTGAACAGCTTTTAACCGTGACGGGTCTTAATCGCGAGCTTTTACTGACCGACCAGTTACTGCGTATCGAACATTACCTGCAACCCGGCGTCACACCGCCGGTTTCCCATCTCTGAGAGAGACATTATGTTTTTAGTCGACTCACACTGCCATCTTGATGGCCTGGATTATCAATCCCTGCATAAAAACGTGGATGACGTGCTGGCAAAAGCCGCTGCCCGCGATGTGAAATTCTGTCTTGCGGTAGCAACCACGCTGCCGGGATACCGCTCCATGCGTAAGCTGGTGGGCGTTCGCGATAACGTGGTGTTCTCCTGCGGCGTGCACCCGTTGAATCAGGACGAGGCGTACGACGTTGAGGATCTGCGCCGACTTGCAGCAGAAGAGGGCGTGGTGGCGATGGGCGAGACCGGGCTGGACTATTTTTACACGCCGGAAACCAAACCGCGCCAGCAGGAGTCCTTCCGCAACCATATTCGCATTGGCCGGGAGTTGAACAAGCCGGTTATCGTCCACACCCGCGACGCGCGTGCGGATACCCTGGCGATCCTCCGGGAAGAAAACGTGACGGATTGCGGTGGCGTACTACACTGTTTCACAGAAGACAGAGAAACGGCGGGTAAGCTGCTTGATTTAGGGTTTTATATCTCGTTTTCGGGGATCGTGACGTTCCGTAATGCTGAGCAGCTGCGTGATGCTGCACGCTATGTTCCGCTCGATCGCATTCTGGTGGAGACAGATTCTCCGTATCTCGCACCGGTACCGCATCGCGGTAAAGAGAACCAGCCCGCTATGACGAGAGATGTGGCTGAGTACATGGCCGTACTGAAGGGCGTCAGCATCGATGAGCTGGCCCGCGTGACGACGGAAAACTTCTCCACGCTGTTCCATATCGACCCCGCCCGCCTGCAATCTGTCTGATACACCTGTTTTTTTTAGGCTCGTAATTAATAAGTAAAGCGAGTAAAGTTCACCGCCTCATTTGGGGCGGTGAGGGTGTTTTTAGACACATCCGGACATGCTTTTTGTAAATAACTGAAAGTTTTTCGACCGCCTTAAGCTGAAACGTGATAGCCGTCAAACAAACTCAGAGGGAATTATTTTACTCTGTGTAATAAATAAAGGGCGCTTAGATGTCCTGTCCACGGCACGGTACTCCCCCCGGGCCAATGCGTGAAAGCGTAAAAAAAGCACAAATACTCAGGAGCACTCTCAATTATGTTTAAGAATGCATTTGCTAACCTGCAAAAGGTCGGTAAATCGCTGATGCTGCCAGTATCCGTACTGCCTATCGCAGGTATCCTGCTGGGTGTCGGTTCTGCTAACTTCAGCTGGCTGCCAGCCGTAGTGTCCCACGTGATGGCCGAAGCAGGCGGTTCTGTCTTTGCTAACATGCCACTGATCTTCGCGATCGGTGTGGCTCTGGGCTTCACCAATAACGACGGCGTTTCTGCGCTGGCTGCAGTGGTTGCCTACGGCATCATGGTGAAAACCATGGCTGTGGTTGCGCCGCTGGTTCTGCATTTACCGGCAGAAGAGATCGCCGCGAAACACCTTGCAGACACCGGTGTTCTGGGCGGTATCATCTCCGGTGCGATTGCAGCGTATATGTTTAACCGCTTCTATCGCATCAAGCTGCCTGAGTATCTGGGCTTCTTCGCGGGCAAGCGTTTCGTTCCGATCATCTCTGGTCTGGCAGCGATTTTCACTGGCGTGATCCTGTCCTTCATCTGGCCACCAATCGGCTCCGCTATCCAGACCTTCTCTCAGTGGGCTGCTTACCAGAACCCGGTTGTAGCGTTTGGTATCTACGGCTTCATCGAGCGTTGCCTGGTGCCATTTGGTCTGCACCACATCTGGAACGTTCCATTCCAGATGCAGATTGGTGAATTCACCAACGCAGCAGGTCAGGTATTCCACGGCGATATCCCACGTTACATGGCGGGCGACCCAACTGCAGGTAAACTGTCTGGTGGCTTCCTGTTCAAAATGTACGGTCTGCCAGCCGCTGCGATTGCTATCTGGCACTCTGCTAAGCCAGAGAACCGTGCAAAAGTGGGCGGTATCATGATCTCCGCAGCGTTGACCTCGTTCCTGACCGGTATCACCGAGCCGATCGAGTTCTCCTTCATGTTCGTTGCGCCGATCCTGTACATTATCCACGCGATTCTGGCGGGCCTGGCGTTCCCAATCTGTATTCTGTTGGGTATGCGTGACGGTACGTCCTTCTCTCACGGCCTGATCGACTTCATCGTTCTGTCCGGTAACAGCAGCAAACTGTGGCTGTTCCCAATCGTGGGTGCGTGCTATGCGGTTGCGTACTACACCATCTTCCGCGTGCTGATTAAAGCACTGGACCTGAAAACTCCAGGCCGTGAAGATGCGACAGAAGACAGCAAAGCAGGCGCTACCAGCGAAATGGCTCCGGCACTGGTCGCAGCGTTCGGTGGTAAAGAGAACATCACTAACCTGGACGCGTGCATCACTCGTCTGCGTGTGAGCGTTGCCGACGTCGCGAAAGTAGACCAGCCGGGTCTGAAAAAACTGGGCGCAGCGGGCGTAGTTGTTGCAGGTTCTGGTGTACAGGCAATCTTCGGTACCAAATCCGATAACCTGAAAACCGAAATGGATGAGTACATCCGCAGCAACTAAGTTGTGACCTGGGGAGACTAAGGCAGCCGAATGGCTGCCTTTTTTATTCCTGCGGTTTATGGTGCCGGGTGGCGGCTGCGCCTTACCCGGCCTGGGTGATGGGTAGGCCCGGTAAGCGTAGCGCCACCGGGCTTCTGCCACTCAGAAGTCGTAGCTCGCGCTCACCGAGACGTTCAGCGGCGCACCATAAACCACATAAGAGCCGACGTAATCGTAATACTCTTTGTCGAACAGGTTGTTGACGTTCGCCTGAACGGCAAAATCTTTGGTGACCTGATAGCGGCTAAAGAGGTTAACCAGCCCGTAGCTGCCTTGCTCCGCACGGTTGCGGCCAGCCGGAGCGCCATCCACATCCGTCCACACTTTGTTTTGCCAGTTTACGCCACCGCCTACGGTCAGGGCTGGCAGCATAGGCAGTTGATAACGGGTGAACAGTTTCATGGTCGTGCGCGGCTGATCGGCGCTGACGGCGTTGCCATTCTTATCTTCAGCAATGTAGCGAGTCGCGCCGAAGGTCAGCTGCCAGCTATCGGTCAACGCGCCGTTCAGCTCGAACTCAATCCCTTTGCTCACTACGCCGTCCAGCGACTGATAGATCGACTCACCGCTCGGCATGTAGGTATACGTGTTGCTTGCTACGTTATCCTGCTCAATGCGGAAAATCGCCAGCGAGGTGGTAAGACGGGTATTGAACCAGTCTGCCTTCACACCGGCTTCGTAGCTTTTGCCCGTGGTGGGGTCGAGATAGCGTCCGCTGGCGTTCCGCTTGTCCTGCGGCTGGAAGATGGAGGTATAGCTGACGTAGGTCGACCAGTCTTCATTGATGTCGTAGACCAGGCCTGCGTACGGCGTAACGTCATCTTTAGTGCTTTCCAGACGGGTGTCCGGGGAGCCCGCCGGGTTATAGCGAATATTATAGTTGGTATAACGCGCGCCGAGGATCAGATGCAGCGGGTCAGCCAGCGAGAAGCGGGCGGAGGTATACGCTGAGGACTGGCGGATGTCGTCCTGGCTGTAGAGCTTCCACGGCGTCCACTGCGGGTCGGCAATGTTCCCGTTCCAGTTCTTAAAGTTACCCACATCAACCATGCCATAAACCGCGTCAGGCATTGAGTTGTCGTAATGGTTACGCTGACGGCTGAAGCTGCCGCCGAACATCATTTCGTGCTGACGGCCAAAGAGTTCGAAACCGCCACGCAGGAAAGCGTCCACTGCATCCTGTTTACGTTCGCCACGGTTCCAGCCGCCGTAGCCCACCATGCCCGCGCCGGTCTCTTTATCCGGATAACCGGACATATACATCAGCTTAGAGTCGAAGTTGGTTTCAGCATGCATGCCGTTAATGTGCGCTTCCCAGCCATTATCGAAACGCTGGGTCAGATTAGCGAAGATGCGGGTGCTGTCCTTGTCCGAGTAGGCCCAGTCAGGCGCGACGGTCTGGCTACGATTGTAATCGGTTTTACTTCCGTCGCTGTACCAGGTCGGCAGTCCGCCCCAGGTTGGGTCGGCGGTATGGCTTTCCTGATATTCATATCCCACAGAGAGGGCGGTGCTGTCGGTGATGTCCGCGTCCATCACGCCATAGAGGAATTTTTTCCGGTAGTGGTAGTTATCCACGAAGCTGTCGTTATCCTGATAACCCGTAATCAGGCGGCCCCGTACCTTGCCGGACTCTACCAGCGGCGCCTGCAAATCCAGCACGTAGCGCTGCTTGTCCCAGCTGCCGTAGCTGGCGGAGACATTCCCTTTGAATTCATTGCTGTCCGCATGCTTACGTACCATATTGACGTACGCCGCCGGGTTGCCCGTACCGGACATCAGGCCGGTTGCGCCGCGCACCACTTCGATGCGGTCATAGATCGCCGTATCGGCGGCGGTATCACCAAAGTTCCACACCTCGCTGATGGAGGTCGGCAGGTCGTCATAGGCGTAGTTGCTAACGAAGAACCCGCGTGAGTAAAACACGGTACGATCGCTGTCCTGCACCTGCGCCGTAACGCCCGTGGTGTTGGTTAACACCTGACCGATGGACTGCAGGTTCTGATCGGCCATGCGCTGCTGGCTAATCACGCTGACGGACTGCGGGATATCGCGGGGAACCAGCAACAGTTTGGTGCCGGTGGTGGTGGTTTTTACGCTGTAATCCTGAGCCTGGTTTGCGGAAGGATCCTGTGTATTGTCAAAACCTTCGTCTACGATGACGGTATCTTCGGCTGTTGATGCAGCGAAAGCGGTGGCTGGCGTCAATGCCATAGCAATGCAGACTGCCAGCAACGAAGGCGTTGCGACAGGCTGATGTTGCCCATCCCTGGTGTGATTAATGAAAGACATTATCAAACCCTTATTAACGGTGTAGAGGGTATGCGTCAGTCCCGCAGAAACGGGCTGGCGTCGTTTTCTATGTTGAAAATGCGCATGAAAATGCAAATGCGAAATATACGCATTGCTATTAATGCTGTAAACAAATGTGTCGACCACAACTGAAATAATGTTTCAGCCCGTTGAGGCATACGAGCGGTCACTCTTCGCTCAGCTGATGAACATTCAGGAAAGAAATCGAGGGAGGAGGTTGAAAGGACAGGAGAAACTCGCTCATACTCTTGAATTGTGTCACACACCGATCCCCGGAGTGTGTTTACAGCGGACGCATTGCGCCAGATTAAACAAAAAAGGAAAAGGTCATGGCTGAAGAAACGATTTTCAGTAAAATTATCCGCCGCGAAATTCCGTCGGATATCGTCTATCAGGATGAACTGGTGACGGCTTTCCGGGACATTTCCCCTCAGGCCCCGACGCACATCCTTATCATTCCCAATATTCTGATTCCGACTGTAAACGACGTAAAAACCGAGCATGAAGTGGCATTAGGTCGTATGCTGACGGTGGCCGCGAAAATCGCTGAACAGGAAGGGATTGCAGAAGACGGTTACCGTCTGATCATGAACTGCAACCGTCATGGTGGCCAGGAAGTTTATCATATTCACATGCATCTGCTGGGTGGACGTCCTCTGGGGCCGATGCTGGCACATAAAGGTCTTTAACATGTTTAAAGGGCGTATTGCAGCGCTGGTAATGACGATGATGATTGTGGGGTGCAGCTCGCGTCCGGCGATCCCCGTGAATGATGAACAGACGCTGGTCATGGAATCCTCCGTGCTTGCCGCGGGCATCACGGCGCAACAGCCCGCGTTGACCATCAGTGAAATCAACTCATCTGCCTCCTCTACGCTCTTTAATGAAAGACATGAACCAGTAACGGTTCACTACCGTTTTTTCTGGTATGACGTAAGAGGTCTTGAAATGCATCCGCTGGAGGCGCCGCGCAGCGTCACCATTCCGGCCAGGTCGTCGGTAACGCTCTATGGCAGCGCCAACTATCTGGGTGCGCATAAGGTGAGACTTTATCTTTATCTCTGAGGGGTGAACCTTGATTAAAAATTTGAGCCGCTATGCGCTCGTGACCGCTTTCGCTCTGTTTCTCGCAGGGTGTGTGACCCGAACTGAACAGCCTGCGCCTGTGGAAGAGGCTAAACCGGGTACTGAACAGCCGACACCGCCAACGCAGCAGCAGCCAACCGTGCCGTCTGTACCATCTATTCCGGCGCAGCCAGGCCCGATTGAGCATCCGGACCAGACGTCACAGCCCACGCCGCGCGTGCGCCATTACGACTGGAACGGGGCAATGCAGCCGATGGTAGGCAAAATGCTGCAGGCGCAGGGCGTGACGGCGGGCAGCGTGTTGCTGGTCGACAGCGTCAACAACCGTACCAACGGTTCGCTGAACGCGGGTGAAGCGACGGAAACCCTGCGCAATGCCCTGGCTAACAACGGCAAGTTTACGCTGGTCTCGGCTCAGCAGCTCGCGGTAGCCAAACAGCAGCTGGGCCTGTCGCCGCAGGATAGCCTCGGCACACGCAGCAAAGCGATCGGCATCGCCCGTAACGTTGGCGCACAGTATGTGCTTTACTCTAACGCCACCGGTAACGTGAATACGCCAGCCCTGCAGATGCAGCTGATGCTGGTTCAGACAGGCGAAATTATCTGGTCAGGTAAAGGTGCGGTTACGCAACAATGACGGCACGCGTGAAGAGATTCTGACGCGCTATTTTCCTCAGTACCGCCTAATCGCGCCGCAGGCCCACTCCGGGCTTGGCGGCGCGAGTTGCATTATAGAGCAGGGCGAACGACGTCTGGTCTTGCGGCAAAATCACGACCCCTTTGCTCCTGCCTCCCATTTCCGTCGTCAGTTTCGTGCCCTGAGACGTCTTCCGTCAGATCTCGTGCCTGCCCCTCGTTTTTTCAGACAGGGGTGGATGGCCGTCGACTATCTGGACGGTGACGTTAAAAGCGCGCTGCCGGACACGCCGGAGCTTGCGGCGATGCTGTATCATCTGCACCGGCAGCCACGTCTGGGATGGCGAATTACGTTATTCCCGCTGCTTGAACATTACTGGCAGCAAGCCCTTCCTGACAGGCGTACCCCAGTATGGCTGGCACATCTCAAGCGGCTGCGTAAAACGGGCGAGCCGCAGCCGATTCGGCTCGCGCCGCTGCACATGGATGTTCATGCCGGGAATATTGTTCATACGCCAGCGGGCATCAGGCTTATCGACTGGGAGTATGCCGGAGATGGCGATGTGGCGCTGGAGCTGGCGGCAGTCTGGACGGAGAGTGACGCCGCGCGGCAAATGCTCATCAGGGGCTATGCCCGGGTGGCACATATTGACCCCGATGCGCTTACGCGTCAGGTCAGACGCTGGCGACCCTGGGTCGTCATGCTAATGGCTGGCTGGTTTGAAATGCGCTATCGGCAGTCCAGAGACAAACAATTTATTGCGCTGGCAGACGATGCCTGGCGTCAGTTACAAACTAAAGGATAAGAGAGGTGGATGTGGGTCCAGTCATGTTGGATGTAGAAGGGTTTGAGCTGGATGCGGAGGAGCGTGAAATTCTGGCGCATCCGCTGGTGGGTGGCCTGATCCTGTTTACCCGCAACTATCACGATCCGGCGCAGCTGCGTGAGCTGGTGCGTCAGATCCGCGCCGCGTCGCGCAATCATCTGGTGGTAGCAGTCGATCAGGAAGGCGGACGCGTGCAGCGTTTTCGCGACGGTTTTACCCGCCTGCCCGCCGCCCAGTCTTTTGCCGCGCTGCTCGGCACGGAAGAGGGTGGAAAACTGGCGCAGGAGGCCGGCTGGCTGATGGCCAGCGAAATGATTGCCATGGATATCGACATCAGCTTTGCCCCGGTGCTGGATGTAGGGCATATCAGCGCTGCCATTGGCGAGCGCTCATACCATGACGATCCGCGTATTGCGCTGGCAGTAGCGACCCGGTTCATCGACGGCATGCACGATGCCGGGATGAAAACCACCGGGAAACACTTCCCGGGGCACGGGGCTGTGACGGCGGATTCTCACAAAGAGACCCCGCGCGATCCGCGCCCGGAAGCGGAGATCCGCGCCAAAGATATGTCGGTTTTCCAGTCGCTTATCACCGATAACAAGCTGGATGCCATTATGCCCGCGCACGTCATTTACAGCGACGTCGACCCGCGTCCGGCGAGCGGTTCTCCGCACTGGCTGAAAACCGTTCTGCGTCAGGAACTCGGTTTCAACGGCGTGATTTTCTCTGACGATTTATCGATGGAAGGGGCCGCGATCATGGGCAGCTACGCTGAACGCGGTCAGGCATCGCTGGATGCAGGTTGCGATATGATCCTGGTCTGCAATAATCGTAAAGGGGCCGTTAGCGTGCTGGATAACCTGTCGCCGATCAATGCAGAGCGTGTTACACAATTGTATCATAAAGGTTCATTTAGCTGTCAGGAGCTGATGGATTCGGCGCGCTGGAAGACGGTCAACGCCCGGCTTGAAGACCTGAATGAGCGCTGGCAGGCACATAAAGCCAGCCTGTAAACCCTCCCGGAAGGCGTAGCGTGGTGAGAAGACGATGATCATCTATTTACACGGTTTTGACTCAAACAGTCCTGGTAATCATGAGAAGGTGCTGCAGCTGCAGTTTATCGATCCGGATGTACGGTTGATCAGCTACAGCACGCGTCATCCGAAGCATGATATGCAGCATCTGCTCAAAGAGGTGGATAAGATGTTGCAGCTTAACGTCGACGATCGCCCGTTGATCTGCGGCGTGGGGCTGGGCGGCTACTGGGCGGAGCGCATTGGCTTCCTGTGCGACATTCGCCAGGTGGTGTTCAATCCTAACCTGTTCCCGAACGAGAACATGGAAGGTAAAATTGACCGCCCGGAAGAGTATGTCGATATTGCGACCAAGTGCGTCAGCAATTTTCGTGAGAAAAACCGCGACCGCTGCCTGGTGATCCTTTCCCGTAATGATGAAGCGCTCAACAGCCATCGGGCAGCAGAACTGCTGCATCATTACTATGAGATCGTCTGGGACGAAGAACAGACCCACAAGTTCAAAAACATCTCTCCGCATCTGCAGCGTATCAAAGCGTTTAAAACGCTGGGTTAATCAATTACCCGCAGCCCCAAAGCCCGGCCGCGAAAGCGTTCCGGGCTTTCTTTTTGACCAGAATTGTCTACTTTTAAGCCATCAAAACTTGATGCATATCAATTTTGGTATGACCAATGCGCCTGACGTGTTATTCTCAATGCACCTGAATGGTTTCAGTGCTGTAACCTGTTGTTAATTAAGGGTTATTTTTATAACTTTTAATTAACAATTGGTTAATAATTTGAGGGGGTCACGTTGACTACGCCATTGAAAAAGATAGTGATTGTAGGCGGTGGTGCTGGCGGGCTGGAGCTGGCTACACAGCTGGGCAAGAAGCTGGGTCGCGGTAAAAAAGCCAAAATTACGCTGGTGGATCGTAACCACAGCCACCTGTGGAAACCGCTGCTGCACGAAGTGGCGACCGGCTCTCTGGATGAGGGCGTGGACGCGCTCAGCTATCTGGCGCACGCGCGCAACCATCATTTCCAGTTCCAGCTGGGCTCGGTGGTGGACATCAACCGTGAAAGCAAAACCATCACCCTGGCAGAGCTGTGCGATGAAAAAGGGGAGCTGCTGGTTCCCGAGCGTAAACTGGCGTACGACACGCTGGTCATGGCACTGGGCAGTACCTCCAACGATTTCAACACGCCGGGCGTGAAAGAGCACTGTATCTTCCTCGATAACCCGCACCAGGCGCGACGTTTCCATCAGGAAATGCTGAACCTGTTCCTGAAGTACACCAGCAATATGGGTGCGAACGGCAAGGTTAATATCGCCATTGTCGGCGGCGGCGCGACCGGCGTTGAGCTGTCTGCGGAGCTGCACAATGCGGTGAAACAGCTGCACAGCTACGGTTACAAAGGGTTAACTAACGAAGCGCTGAACGTCACGCTGGTTGAAGCCGGTGAACGCATCCTGCCTGCGCTGCCTCCGCGAATTTCCGGTGCGGCGCACAATGAGCTCACCAAGCTGGGCGTGCGGGTGCTTACGCAAACCATGGTGACCAGCGCCGACGAAGGCGGTCTGCACACCAAAGACGGCGAGTATATCAAAGCGGATCTGATGGTCTGGGCGGCAGGTATCAAAGCGCCTGACTTTATGAAAGAGATCGGCGGTCTGGAAACGAACCGCATTAACCAGCTGGTAACCGAGCCAACGCTGCAAACCACGCGTGACCCTGAAATCTTTGCTATCGGTGACTGTGCCTCCTGCGCGCGTCCTGAAGGTGGATTCGTGCCGCCGCGCGCGCAGGCCGCTCACCAGATGGCAAGCCTGGTGCTGCACAACATTCTGGCGCAGTACAAAGGCAAGCCAATGAAAGCCTATGTCTACAAAGACCACGGTTCACTGGTGTCGCTGTCAAACTTTTCTACCGTCGGCAGCCTGATGGGCAACCTGATGCGCGGCTCAATGATGGTAGAAGGGCGCATTGCCCGCTTCGTGTATATCTCCCTGTACCGTATGCACCAGATTGCCCTGCACGGCTACTTCAAAACCGGGCTGATGATGCTGGTGGGCAGAATCAACCGCGTGATCCGTCCTCGTCTGAAGCTGCACTAATCTTCCACTCCCTCCGGGCCCTCCGGAGGGAGTTTTTAGCATTTCATGCTGTAGATCACAGTTTGACTGCTTAAGAGTTCTCCTAAATACAATATATCTCCTCTCAACGCCCCTTTTTTGATCCTTTATCTTATTGGCGAAGCGTCGCCTCCATTGCAAAATTGTTACCAATAGCAACAAAGGAGGAAGTCCCGTGAATAAATCAATGTTGGCGGGTATAGGGATTGGCGTCGCGGCTGCGTTAGGTGTGGCTGCCGTTGCCAGTCTCAACGTATTAGATCGCGGCCCGCAGTATGCACAGGTGGTTTCTGCTACACCGATTAAAGAAACCGTGAAAACCCCTCGTCAGGAGTGCCGCAACGTCTCCGTGACGCACCGTCGTCCGGTACAGGATGAAAACCGCATTGCCGGTTCTGTTCTGGGTGCGGTAGCGGGTGGCGTGATTGGTCACCAGTTTGGCGGCGGCCGGGGTAAAGACGTGGCGACCGTGGTCGGCGCGCTGGGTGGCGGCTATGCCGGTAACCAGGTGCAGGGCGCGATGCAGGATAATGATACCTACACCACGACTCAGCAACGCTGCAAAACCGTCTATGACAAGTCGGAAAAAATGCTGGGCTATGACGTGACGTACAAAATTGGCGATCAGCAGGGCAAAATCCGCATGGATAAAGACCCAGGCACGCAAATTCCACTGGATGGAAATGGCCAGCTGGTTCTGAATAACAAAGTGTAAAAAAGATGTTCTCTGAATTTAGCTCCTCATGCGCTCAGGCTGAGGAGCTTTTTTTTTTGCGTCAGATTTTCAGTAGCTCAGGCCACAGCCGCAGCGTGGTTTCGCTAATATGCTGCAGTTTTTCCAGCGTGGCCCCTTCACGGGCGCTGATCGACATCCCCTGCAAAATACAGCTCAGGTATTGCGCCAGCAGCTGAGGGTTGCACTGCGCAGGGATTTCACCGCGCTGCTGGCGCTGCGCCAGAAATGCGCTGAGCGTCTCCTCCTGCATCGCATGCCGTGATTTCACCGTATTGGCAATCTCTTTAGAGGACGCCGCAAGGGTGGCAGAGGTGTTAATCATAAAGCAGCCCGCAGGCGTCTCTTTACTGGTGAAACAGGTCGCGACGGCGGTGAAATAGTCGCGAAGCGCCTGTTCAACGCTTTTCTCTTCACAGAACAGCTGGGCTTCGTGTTTCGCCGCAAAGCGCGAAATGTATCTGTCCAGCACCGCCCTGAACAGCCCCTCTTTATTGGTAAATTCGGCATACAGCGTCGGCGCTTTGGCTCCGGTGGCTTCTACCAGATCGGAAAGCGAGGTTGCTTCATACCCATGTTGCCAGAAGAGAGTCATGGCCTTATCAAGCGCTGCATCCCTGTCAAACACTTTTGGTCGGCCACGGCTTTTCTTCGCACAACTCGTGACATCGGTTGTCATTTGCCGGTGGTCCTCTGTTGGTTTGGTGAATGACCATTATAAAAATAAACGCAACCCACCACCAGTGCAGAATGCTTAAAAATAAATTAATCATATATGTATGAAAAATAACACTTTTAAAATTAAGTTAACGCTCGTTATAAAATTATGTTGACGCGTGACCTGGATCACATTTATGATTTACCTATCGATCGTTAACTAAATGATTAACGACCTCCAAATTCATCTGCTAAAGGTAAACATCATGAAAAACGTAAAAACTCTCATCGCTGCCGCTGTTCTGAGTTCACTCTCTTTCGCAAGCTTTGCTGCTGTACAGGTGCAATCCACCCCTGCTGACCAGCATAAAGTTGGGACAATCTCTGCCTCTGCCGGTACTAACCTGAGTTCCCTGGAAGATCAGCTGGCGCAAAAAGCGCAAGAGATGGGTGCAAAATCTTACCGCATCACCTCCGTGACCGGTCCTAACACCCTGCACGGCACGGCTGTCATCTACAAATAAGCCGGGCATAAACCCTCATTTATGCCACTGCAATAAAAAACGCCCTGCTGAGCAGGGCGTTTTTTTATTTCTGATTTACATCGACTGCGGGACGACGTTGTGATGCAGGGTGACATCGGTCGGCATACCTGACCGGGCTTCCATCGCGCGCTCCATTACCACGCTATTGGTATTGGCATTCGTTTTAAAGCTTACCATCGCGGCATTCAGGTTAATGGGCAGCGTCTGCGGATCGTCGCCAATGTTTTTCGATAATGGCTGGTGAATCTCAACCAGGCGCACGCCGCCGGGCTCTTCTGAAACTTTAATCGGCGTATTGATAATATTCACTTTGGTTCCCGGCGTAACGACGTTAAACAGCGTTTTGATATCGTCATCGCGCAGACGAATACAGCCGGAGCTGACGCGCATGCCGATGCCAAAGTCCGCGTTCGTTCCGTGCAGCAGGTAAACACCGCCGTATGCCGCCAGGCGGATCGCGTGGTGCCCCATCGGGTTATCCGGGCCTGCCGGCACCACGGCAGGAAGATCGATCCCCTGGGCCTTATAGCGGGCACGAATGTTGGCCGTCGGGGTCCAGGTTGGATTCGCGCGTTTATCCGAGACGGTGGTGACCATCGTCGGCGTCAGCGTGTCGCCGCCCAGCTGACCAATACCGATAGGGTAGACCGTCACTTCGTTTTTACCCGGCGGGTAATAGTACAGGCGCAGCTCTGCCAGGTTTATCACCATCCCCTCGCGCGGGGCGTCCGGCAGAATAGTCTGTAACGGGATGGTCAGTACGCTGCCCGCGCGCGGGACATACGGATCGACGCCGGGGTTCGCCTGCAGCAGGGCCAGAAAACCGACGTTATATTTTTTGGCAATCGCTTCCAGTGAACCACCATTGTTTTCAACCACATGAAAGCGGTTTTCACCCACCACCTTGCTGCCGGGAGGGGGAAGGGGCCAGGTGTTTGCCCGAGCGGGAAGCGCAACCGCGACGGTGGCTGCCAGCGCAAACAGGGTCATCCAGCGAGTAAAACGCGAAGAGGTCATCATCACCATAATCCATGTAAATGATAAGGTTATTGTTTTATAAGGGGTTAAACATAATTATGGCGAATGGGTGTGTCGGGAAGATCGGGTGAAGTGCAAAGAGTTTGTAAATTGTCCCCCCGTAGCGCTGGGCTAACAGGGGGAATGGAGGTTATGCGATTGCGTTCTCTTCCAGCTGACGCATGAAGTTACGCACCCAGTCCATACGGGTTTTGCGCTCCGTCAGCTCCTGGGTAAATTTCAGACGGGTTGGACCATCCAGACGGAAATGCTGCGGCTGTTTTTGCAGCAGGCCGATCAGCCACATCGGGTTGACGTGATTCTTCTCGGCGAATTCAATCACGCCGCCTTTTTCATTGCCTTCGAGCTTGCGGATCCCCAGCTTTTGCGCCTGCTGGCGTAGTCTCGCGATGTCCAGCAAATTTCTTGCCGCATCGGGCAGCAGACCAAAGCGATCGATCAGCTCAACCTTGATCTCTTCCAGCTCGTTCTCCTTCTTCGCGCTGGCGATGCGTTTGTAGAATGAGAGGCGGGTATTCACGTCCGGAATGAAATCGTCCGGTAGCAGGGAAGGCATACGCAGCTCGACCTCGGTCTGCTGGCTGGTGAGATCTTCCAGCGACGGCTCGCGCCCGGCCTTGAGGGCATCGACCGCGTTCTCCAGCAGCTCCATATAGAGCGAGAAGCCGATGGTTTCCATGGAGCCGCTCTGGTCTTCACCCAGCAGCTCGCCGGCACCGCGGATCTCGAGATCGTGCGTGGCCAGCGCAAAGCCTGCGCCGAGGTCTTCCAGCGAGGCGATGGCTTCCAGACGCTTTTGCGCGTCGGTGGTCATCGCTTTCGGATGCGGCGTCAGCAGCCAGGCGTACGCCTGATGGTGCGAACGGCCGACGCGGCCTCGCAGCTGGTGAAGCTGCGCCAGACCAAAGTGATCCGCGCGTTCTATGATGATGGTGTTCGCCGTCGGAATGTCGATCCCGGTCTCAATGATGGTGGTGCAAACCAGCACGTTAAAGCGCTGGTGGTGGAAGTCGTTCATCACCCGTTCCAGCTCGCGCTCGCGCATCTGCCCGTGACCGATAGCAATGCGCGCTTCCGGTACCAGCTCCGCCAGCCTGTCCGCCGCTTTCTGGATATTTTCCACGTCGTTGTAGAGGTAGTAGACCTGTCCCCCACGAAGCACTTCACGCAGAATGGCCTCACGCACCACCAGATTATCGTACTCGCGGACAAAGGTTTTTACCGCCAGACGGCGCGCCGGCGGCGTGGCGATAATCGACAGATCGCGCATGCCGCTCATCGCCATATTCAGGGTTCGCGGGATAGGCGTCGCGGTCAGGGTCAGAATATCGACGTCGGCGCGCATCGCTTTGATGCGCTCTTTGTGGCGCACCCCAAAGCGGTGCTCTTCGTCGACGATCAGCAGTCCCAGATCTTTCCACTTCACGTCGCTTTGCAGCAGCTTGTGGGTGCCGATCAGAATATCAATTTTGCCTTCGCTTGCCTGTTCGAGGATCTGGGTCTGCTCTTTAGTACTGCGAAAACGCGACAGCATCTCGATACGTACCGGCCAGTTGGCGAAACGGTCGCGGAAGTTGTCGAAGTGCTGCTGAGCGAGCAGGGTAGTCGGCACCAGCACCGCAACCTGCTTGTTGTTTTCGACCGCAAGGAAGGCGGCGCGCATCGCCACTTCGGTTTTACCGAAGCCGACGTCGCCGCAGACTAAGCGGTCCATAGCCAGCGGCTGGCACATGTCGCTCAGCACGGCGTTGATGGCCTGGGCCTGATCCGGCGTGGTTTCAAACGGGAAGCTGTCGCAGAACAGCTGGTACTGTTCTTTATCATGCTTAAAGGCGAAGCCCTGTTTGGCCGCGCGCTGGGCGTAGATATCCAGCAGCTCGGCTGCCACGTCGCGCACTTTTTCCGCAGCCTTCTGGCGCGCGCGCGCCCAGGCATCGCCGCCCAGCTTGTGCAGCGGCGCATTGTCTTCGGCACCGCCCGCGTAGCGGCTGATCAGATGGAGGGAGGAGACCGGGACATACAGTTTGGCATCGTTAGCGTAGGTCAGCATCAGGTATTCACCTTTGATGCCGCCCGCTTCCAGCGTGGTCATCCCCTGATAGCGCCCAACGCCATGTTCCAGGTGGACAATCGGCTGGCCAGGATGCAGCTCGGCCAGGTTACGGATCAGCGTGTCCGGGTTGATGGTCCGACGGCTGTCCTGACGGCGGCGCGCGACGCGCTCACCCAGCAGGTCGCTTTCGCAAATCAGCGCCAGGTTGTTGAGCGTGTCGATGAACCCGTGCTCGGCGGCACCAATCATCAGGTAACGACCGTTTCCGGTCGCTTCGCTCAGACGCAGGATGCGCTTCGGTGCCACCTTAATGCGTCCCAGCAGTTCGCCTAACGCTTCGCGGCGGCCTTCACTCTCTACGGAGAACACCACCGGGCCGGTAAAGGACTCCAGGAACTTGCGCAGATTATCCAGCGGGGATTTCTGCTGCGCCTGAACGGCCAGGTCCGGCAGCGTCCGGAAGGCGAGGTTGGTGTTGGCGGCCTTATCGGCAAGCGAATCGGTTTTCAGCTGCATGCGCGGCCAGCGCTTCAGCTCGGCGTTGAGCTCGTCGGTGCGCAGCCACAGCGCTTCCGGCGGCAGCAGCGGACGCATTGGGTCAACGCCACGGTTTTCAAAGCGGGCGCGGGTTTCGCTTTCAAAACGGCTGGCGCTGGCGTCGATATCCCCGGTGTTAACAATCAGCGTGTTCGCCGGGAAGTAGCTGAACAGGGCGGGCAGCGGCTCGTTGAAAAACAGCGGCTGCCAGTATTCGATCCCGGCAGGAAGCGTGCCTTTACTGACCTGCTGATAAATATGTTCCGCGTCGCGCTTCACCTCGAACCTATCGCGCCACTGGCTGCGGAACAGTTCGATAGCGGTTTTGTCCGTAGGGAACTCATGCGCGGGCAGCAGGTTGATGGACTCCACTTCTTCCAGCGTGCGCTGCGTGTCGGCGTCGAATACGCGCAGGCTGTCGATTTCATCATCGAAAAAGTCCAGACGATACGGCTGGTCGCTGCCCATCGGGTAAAGATCGAGCAGCGCGCCGCGGGTGGCGTATTCCCCGTGCTCCATCACCTGGTCGACGTGGCGATAGCCGGCACCGTCAAGCTGCGCGCGCAGGGCATCACGGGACAGGCGCTGGCCTTTTTTCATCACCAGCGCGTGACCGTGCAGATAGCTGTGCGGACAGACGCGCTGCATCAGGGTATTTACCGGCACAATCAGCACGCCGCGCTGCATGGTCGGGAGTTGATAGAGCGTCGACAGGCGCGAGGAGATAATCTCCTGATGCGGAGAGAAGCTGTCATACGGCAGCGTTTCCCAGTCGGCCAGGCTGAACACCAGGCTATCGGTGAACTGGCGAATTTCATCGTGCAGGCGCAGGGCGTTTTGCATATCCGGGGCAACCAGAATCACCGGGCCTGGATGACGCTCGGCGATTTCCGCCACCAGCGTGGCGCACGCCGCGCCCGTGAGTTCACCCAGCTGGCGCTGGTCGCCCGCTTTGACAGGTAAGGAATAACGATAGTGTTCAGGCATGGCTATGTCAGAGTCTCTTATGGATATACCAACAGTATTGGGGCATATCACTGATACGCAATGTCTTTATTATCCTCGATCGTTTTACATAAGCAAATCGTAACCGCACGGCAGGGCTAAACGCCCCCGAAACGGGGGCGGAGAGGGCATTAACGCGTTGAAGGTGACAGGGTCAGCGTAGACGGAGGAGAGAAGAAAACGTCCCCAAACAGCGCGGTAGAGATTTTACGCACCCCGAGCCCGGCAAGGGAACAAACAAGCAGGCTGGCAAACGGGTAGACCAGAATTAAGCCCAGCTCTGCCCAGACCGGCCACGAGGCGGCATTCATCTCGCCAATCAGGAACAGGCTAAAGGCCTCAATCAGGATACGGTGGGTGGTATAAATCGCAATGGTGTTTGAGCCAATCACGTTCAGCAGATTGTTCGGGTGAACGGCATAGCGCTGCTCGAGGCTGTAGAACAGCTTCATGATCAGCACAATCGACAGCAGTGATAGCAGCAGCGGAACGTTAGCAAACCACAGCACCACGGAGACGGCGGCGAAAGCGCCGGTTGCCAGCCAGATGCGGCGCAGGTTGACGCTTTTCATCCACGCCATCAGCTCTGCGCCATACCACGCCCCGAGGCTGTAGTAGATCATGTTGCGTACCACGCTGTTCATTCCCCACCACGGCAGCGGCAGGAAGTTAATCGCGATGCTTGCCAGCGCCAGCAGTGCCAGTACCGGCAGCTTCCAGCGGCTCAGCAGTTTACACAGCGTGAAGTAGACCACCAGAGCATACAGATACCACAGGCTGGTGCTGGCGGTGACCATCCCCAGCACAAAGCCTGAGAACGAGTCGGCGTAGGCCGCGTTCGACGAGGTGGCAAGCTCACGCTCGGGCGCCAGCCAGGCGTTCAGATGGGTCAACGCCTGCCATTGCAGGACGCCCCACAGCGCCAGAACCCAGACAATGCTCCAGATCCGCTTGTCGAGACTGGTTCGCCAGTCCACCTCGTCAATATAACGACGGATCAGATAGCCGGAGATAAAGAAGAAGACCGGCATACGAAACGGTGCGAGATAGAGGTTAAAATAGACCCAGCATTTGGCGAGAAGGCCGGAGAGCGGGTGTTGCAGCCCGATCAGATGCGGATAAAACGTGATAACCGAATGATAGATAACCACCAGGCAGATACACAGCCCTTTTATCTGGTTAATCCATAATGCTTTTTGCTTCATTGTTCGCCACTACCTTATTGCCATAAACGAACGAGCAATTGTTGTAAAACGACACCAGGATGTAATGGGTAACAGTCTGTATCAGGAGGTTTTTCGGAAAAGGTGGAGGTTGCGAGGCGAGTATTCAGACAATAGCACCCTGATTTATCTGAATTTTTCGGAAAAATGATTACCAAAGCTTACTGTTTCAGTCATTTACGCTTAACGGATTCGCTTATATACTCGTGGGTCTGCTATCAGCAAACAGACGGATTTCATGTATCAACCTGTCGCACTCTTCATAGGCTTACGTTACATGCGTGGGCGCGCCGCGGACCGCTTCGGTCGCTTTGTCTCCTGGCTTTCGACTATTGGCATTACGCTTGGCGTGATGGCACTGGTGACGGTGCTTTCCGTCATGAATGGCTTCGAACGCGAGCTGCAAAACAATATCCTGGGGCTGATGCCGCAGGCCGTTCTCTCATCATCCAACGGTTCGGTTAACCCGCAACAGCTGCCGGAAAGCGCGGCGAAGTTACAGGGCGTCACGCGCGTTGCGCCGTTGACGACCGGCGACGTGGTGCTGCAAAGCGCCCGCAGCGTGGCGGTCGGCGTGATGCTGGGTATTGACCCGGCGCAAAACGATCCGCTGACGCCGTATCTGGTTAACGTGAAGCAGACCGATCTGGAAGCCGGAAAATACAACGTGATTCTGGGTGAACAGCTTGCCGGCCAGCTTGGCGTCAACCGTGGCGATCAGCTGCGCGTGATGGTGCCTTCTGCCAGCCAGTTTACGCCGATGGGGCGCCTGCCAAGCCAGCGCCTGTTCAACGTGATTGGTACCTTTGCCGCCAACAGCGAAGTCGATGGCTACCAGATGCTGGTTAACATTCAGGATGCTTCACGCCTGATGCGCTACCCGGCAGGGAACATCACCGGCTGGCGCCTGTGGCTCGACGCGCCGCTGAAGGTCGATACCCTCAGCCAGCAAAAACTGCCGGACGGCACCAAATGGCAGGACTGGCGCGAGCGCAAAGGCGAATTGTTCCAGGCTGTGCGGATGGAAAAAAACATGATGGGGCTGCTGCTGAGCCTGATCGTGGCCGTGGCCGCATTTAACATCATCACCTCGCTGGGCCTGATGGTGATGGAGAAGCAGGGCGAAGTCGCCATTCTTCAAACACAGGGGCTCACGCCGCGCCAGATCATGGCGGTGTTTATGGTGCAGGGGGCCAGTGCCGGTATCATCGGCGCGCTGCTCGGTGCCGTGCTGGGGGCATTGCTTGCCAGCCAGCTTAATAACTTAATGCCGATCATCGGCGCGCTGCTTGACGGCGCGGCGCTGCCGGTGGCTATCGAGCCGCTGCAGGTGGTCGGTATTGCGCTGGCCGCGATGGCCATTGCGCTGCTTTCTACGCTTTATCCTTCCTGGCGCGCCGCCGCCACTCAACCCGCTGAGGCTTTACGTTATGAATAAGATCCTGTTGCAATGCGACAACCTGTCCAAACGCTATCAGGAAGGCACTGTGCAAACCGACGTGCTGCACAATGTGAGCTTCAGCGTGGGCGAAGGCGAAATGATGGCGATTGTCGGCAGCTCCGGCTCGGGCAAAAGTACGCTGCTGCATCTGCTGGGCGGGCTGGATACGCCAACCGAAGGTGACGTAATTTTCTCCGGCCAGCCGATGAGCAAAATGTCCTCCGCGGCGAAGGCCGAGCTGCGCAACCGCGAGCTGGGCTTTATCTACCAGTTCCACCACCTGCTGCCGGATTTCACGGCGCTGGAAAACGTGGCGATGCCGCTGCTGATTGGCAAAAAGAAACCGGCAGAAATTAACGCTCGCGCCAGCGACATGCTGAAAGCGGTAGGGCTGGGCCATCGCGGTAACCATCGTCCCTCTGAGCTTTCCGGCGGCGAGCGCCAGCGCGTGGCGATTGCCCGTGCGCTGGTCAACAACCCGCGTCTGGTGCTGGCGGATGAGCCTACCGGTAACCTGGATGCCCGCAATGCGGACAGTATTTTCCAGCTTCTGGGCGAGCTGAACGCCTCGCAGGGCACCGCGTTTTTGGTCGTGACCCACGATCTGCAGCTGGCAAAACGCATGGGGCGTCAGCTTGAGATGCGCGACGGCCATCTGAACGCGGAACTGACCCTGATGGGAGCAGAGTAATGGCGTCACCGTTATCGTTACTCATCGGTTTACGTTTTAGCCGCGGCCGCCGTCGCGGCGGCATGGTGTCGCTGATCTCCGTCATCTCGACCATCGGTATTGCGCTGGGCGTGGCGGTGCTGATTGTGGGCTTAAGCGCCATGAACGGCTTTGAGCGCGAGCTGAATAACCGCATTCTGGCGGTGGTGCCGCACGGGGAGATCGAGCCGGTTAACCAGCCGTGGACAAATTGGAGCGATGCGCTCAACAAAGTTGAAAAAGTGCCGGGCATTGCCGCGGCCGCGCCCTACATCAACTTTACCGGGCTGGTGGAGAGCGGGGTAAACCTGCGCGCCATTCAGGTAAAAGGGGTCAACCCCGCCCAGGAAGCGCGTCTCAGCGCGCTGCCAAACTATGTGCAGAACGGCGCGTGGGCCAACTTTAAGGCCGGTGAGCAGCAGATCATCATGGGTAAAGGCGTTGCCGATGCCCTGAAGGTGAAGCAGGGCGACTGGGTGTCGATCATGATCCCGAACGCCAGCGCAGACCACAAGCTGCAGCAGCCTAAGCGCGTGCGCCTGCACGTCACCGGTATTCTTCAGCTGAGCGGTCAGCTCGATCACAGCTTTGCGATGGTGCCGATGGAAGATGCGCGCCAGTATCTCGATATGGGCGACAGCGTGACGGGCATTGCCATCAAGGTGAACGACGTCTTTAACGCCAACAAGCTGGTACGCGACGCGGGCAGCGTGACCAATAACTATGTCTATATCAAGAGCTGGATCGGCACTTACGGGTATATGTACCGTGATATCCAGATGATCCGCGCGATTATGTATCTGGCGATGGTGCTGGTGATTGGTGTGGCGTGCTTTAATATCGTCTCCACGCTGGTGATGGCGGTCAAGGACAAGAGCGGCGACATCGCCGTGCTGCGTACGCTGGGGGCGAAAGACGGTCTTATTCGCGCCATCTTCGTCTGGTACGGTTTGCTGGCGGGGTTGTTCGGCAGCCTGTGCGGCGTGGTGATTGGCGTGGTGGTTTCCCTGCAGCTGACGCCGATTATCAACGGGATCGAAAAGCTTATCGGCCACCAGTTCCTGTCGGGTGATATCTACTTTATTGACTTCCTGCCGTCTGAACTGCACTGGCTGGACGTTTTTTATGTGCTGGTTACAGCACTTTTACTGAGTCTGCTGGCAAGCTGGTATCCGGCGCGTCGCGCAAGCCGAATTGATCCGGCGAGGGTATTAAGTGGCCAGTAATTACGTCATGATCTAGCGGCTTTCGGGCCGCCAGGTTAAAAGAGGAATGCGTTATGTATTACGGATTTGATATTGGCGGCACCAAGATTGCGCTCGGCGTGTTTGATAAAGACCTCAAGCTGCAGTGGGAAACCCGCGTTCCCACGCCGCGCGAAAGCTACGACGAATTTTTAACCGCGATTGCCGCGCTGGTGGCGCAAGCCGATGAACGCTTTGGCGTCAAAGGCAGCGTCGGCATCGGCATTCCGGGTATGCCCGAAACGGACGACGGCACGCTGTATGCCGCCAACGTGCCTGCCGCCAGCGGTAAACCTCTCCGCGCCGATCTCTCTGCCCTCCTTGAACGCGACGTGCGTTTAGACAATGATGCCAACTGCTTTGCGCTCTCCGAAGCCTGGGACGATGAGTTCCGTCAGTATCCGCTGGTGATGGGGCTGATCCTCGGTACCGGCGTCGGCGGGGGGATTGTCATCAACGGCAAGCCCATTACCGGGCGAAGCTACATCACCGGCGAATTTGGTCATATCCGTCTCCCGGTGGATGCCCTGGAAGTCGTGGGGCGCGATTTCCCGCTGACCCGCTGCGGCTGCGGCCAGCACGGCTGTATTGAGAACTATCTCTCCGGCCGCGGGTTTGCATGGCTTTACGAACACTTCTATCATCAGAAACTTGAGGCCCCTCAAATCATTACCCTGTGGGAGCAAGGTGATGCGCAGGCGCGTGAGCACGTCGAGCGCTATCTGGATCTGCTGGCGGTATGTCTGGGAAATATTCTCACCATCGTCGACCCGGATCTGCTGGTGATAGGAGGAGGGCTTTCAAACTTTACCGCGATTACGGAACGGTTGTCCGGGCGTTTGCCCCGACATTTATTGCCGGTTGCCCGCGTGCCGCGTATTGAACGCGCGCGACACGGGGACGCAGGAGGCATGCGCGGAGCCGCATTCCTTCATCTCACCGATTAGTTTACGAGGTTTCTATGCTGTCGCGTCGCCAGGGTCGACTCAGCCG
The DNA here is from genome assembly GCF_024599655.1 of Enterobacter asburiae. NCBI lineage: Bacteria > Pseudomonadati > Pseudomonadota > Gammaproteobacteria > Enterobacterales > Enterobacteriaceae > Enterobacter > Enterobacter asburiae. The sequence continues at coordinate 3,051,867 of NZ_CP102247.1, read as the reverse complement.
TTTTCGCAAAAACAAACGCCGCTTGCGTGAGCGCTTGCGCCAGCGGATCTTTTTCAGAGACAGAATGATGCCAGAAGCGATGGATAAACCCAGAGTGGTGGTGCTGACCGGGGCGGGGATCTCCGCCGAGTCAGGAATTCGAACCTTCCGCGCGGCGGACGGGCTGTGGGAAGAGCACCGGGTGGAGGATGTGGCCACGCCGGAAGGCTTTGCCCGCGACCCGGATCTCGTGCAGGCGTTTTACAACGCCCGCCGTCGTCAGCTTCAGCAGCCTGAAGTTGCGCCGAATGCGGCGCATCTGGCGCTGGCAAAGCTGGAAGAGGAGCTCGGCGATCGTTTTCTGCTGGTCACGCAGAATATCGACAACCTGCACGAGCGGGCCGGTAACAAGAACATCATTCACATGCACGGCGAGCTGCTCAAGGTTCGCTGCGCCTGGAGCGGCCAGGTGCTGGACTGGAAAGAAGACGTGCTGCCAGAGGATAAGTGCCACTGCTGCCAGTTCCCGTCGCGCCTGCGTCCGCACGTGGTCTGGTTCGGCGAAATGCCGCTGGGCATGGATGAGATCTACAGCGCCCTGGCGATGGCCGACGTGTTTATCGCCATCGGCACATCCGGTCATGTTTACCCGGCGGCGGGGTTTGTCCACGAAGCGCGACTGCACGGTGCGCATACGGTTGAACTGAACCTTGAGCCAAGCCAGGTGGGCAGCGAGTTTGAAGAGAAACACTACGGTCTGGCAAGCACGGTCGTCCCGGAGTTTGTCGACAAGCTGCTGAAAGGGCTGTAGCGGTAAGAGAGAAAACGGGCACCCGTCAAGCGGGTGCCCGTTTAGTTATGAATGGAAGAACGCCAGCGTCTTCTCGAGCGATTTAGCCTGCTCATCCAGCGAGAGTGCCGCCGCGGAGATCTGCTGAACCAGTGAGGCGTTCTGCTGGGTTGTACTGTCCATCTGGTTAACGGCGGTGCTGACCTGGCTAATCCCCCGATTTTGCTCGTCCAGCGCCTGAACGATATCGTTGATAACCAGATGCACATGCGATACCGCTTCAATCACCTGTTTCATCATCACCCCGGTTTCATTGACCAGCTCAACGCCTTTGCTTACGCGGCCTGAGGACTCGGCAATCAGCTGAGAGATCTCTTTTGCCGCGTTGGCGCTTCGCTGGGCAAGATTGCGCACTTCCCCTGCGACAACCGCGAAGCCGCGCCCCTGTTCGCCAGCTCGCGCCGCTTCAACGGCAGCATTCAGCGCCAGGATATTGGTCTGGAAGGCGATGCCATCGACAATGCTGTTAATCTCACCGATCTTACGCGCGCTCTCATCAATCTCCCCAATCACCACGACCACGTCGTTTACCAGCGTTTCGCCATGCCCGGCGAGGCTCGCGGCGCGATCGGTCAGCGTGGTCGCCTTATGGGCGTTGTCGGCGTTATTTTTCACCGTGACCGAAATCTCTTCCATGCTGGCTGCCGTTTCAACAATCGCAGCCGCCTGTTCTTCGGTTCGCGAGGCGAGGTCAAGGTTGCCCGCCGAAATTTCGCTGGTGCCGCCGTGTACGGAATGGCTGGCTTCGCTGATATTGTCGACGATGCGCTTGAGCTGCATCTGCATCGTGTGCAGGGCATAAAAAATGCTGTGGGTATCCCCGGAACGCACCGGGATGGGGTTGTTCAGATCCCCCCGGGCGACGGCCAGGGCGATCCCGGCGGCTTCCGAAGGTTCACCCCCCACCGGACGGTCAACTTTGCGGGTAAAGATCTGCGCCATGACCAGGCTAACAGCCACGATGCTTAATACCATCAGGACGATGGCTTTCAGTAAAAATGCGCGCGCTTCGGCCATCACTTCGCTGACCGGCGTGATAATGGCGAGTTTCCACGGCGTCTGGCTGTTACCGACGGCGATGTCCTGCCAGGTGATGAACACGTCCTCCTTCAGCAGCGGATCGCTTACCCGGGTGACGTCATGACCGGTAATCTGACCGGCGTAAGGCTTGCCTGCCGCTCGCTTGTCCGGGCTGGATACCACGTTATTACCCGCGGAGAGGAGCAGGGCGTAGCCTGTGCCGTTCCACGGTTTAATCGCTCCAATGGTCGATTGCAGCGTGGCGAGGGAGAAATCAGAGGTGACCGAGCCCAGAAACTGACCGTCGCGCATGATGGGGGCGGCAATCGAGGTGAGCATCACGTCCACGCCGTTGTAGGGATAAATATAGGGCTCGATGATCACATCTTTATGCCGTTGTTTCGGCAGCAGATAGTAATCACCGCTGCCGGGGGTTTCGATGTCCGTCAGCAGGTGTAATGCCGGTTTGCCGGTGGCATCCCGGTCAACGTAGCGGGCATAGCGCCCGGCAGGATCTTCACCGCTCTGACCGGCCCAGGCGGCATCTTTATCGTCGAACGCGTTGGGCTCAAAGGCCATCGACATAGAGAGAAACTGTGGATGAGCCGACAGATAGTGAATGAGCAGCTGGTTCAGGCTCTGGCGATCGGATACCCCCGCCTCGCGCAGCGCCAGGGCGCTGTTGCCCATGTCCCGGGCGGCAGTCAGGGCAGAATCCAGCTGTTTGCTGACCTGCATCGATTGCACCTCGGCAATCTGGCGGATATGTTTTTTGGCCAGAACCTCCTGCTGCGCCATCCACTGCCACATCATAAACCCGATCGTTGCCGTAAAGCCCACCGTCACGGTGAGGAAAATGGACAATAGCATCAACGTCTTGACTCTTATTTTTTGTCTTCGGACCATGGCGTCTTTCATTCTCTTCTCCCGTAATATTGTGCATGTCGGGCAGGCACCTATTCCTTATCGGATATTTTTTCCTCTTTCTGTAGATCGCCAGGTATATTTAATTTAAATCCTGAACATATAAATCCCGTTAATTAGTGTGGATGCTTTTATTTTGTGCATTCAATCAAAATAGTGCTCGATAATGCTCGTTATCGTCGTGTAGAAAGAGGATGCTAATAAATAATAAAGTTGTAGAGGAGGATGGGATATGTACGGATTTATTGCGCGACAACCCATTTTTAACCCTGAAATGAATACGGTGGCCTATGAGCTGCTCTTCAGAGATGGGATGACAAACCGTTTTCCGGACGTGTCGGCGGAATATGCCACCTCCAGAATGATATCCGATCAGTTTTTATGCGTGCCTTCCCAGCGCATCGCCGGGGCGCATACGTCGTTTATTAATTTTCCGTCGCGAATGGTCATTGACCGCAGCGGAGAAGCGCTGGATAAAGAGAGCGTGGTCATTGAGATCCTTGAAGATGCTGTGCCAGGGGCTGAACTGCTGCAGGCCGTCAGGGAGATGAATGCGCACGGCTATCAGTTTGCGCTTGATGATTTCACCCTTGCTCCAGAATGGGATGCTTTTTTACCCTATATTTCTATACTGAAATTTGACGTCAGGAATTATTCCTTAGCGCAAATTAAAGCGTATCTGAAAGAACGTAAACATCTGACCGGGCATATTAAATATCTCGCTGAAAAAATTGAGACTAAAGAGGAATTCAACCAATACAGGGAAGAGGGATTCTCGCTGTTTCAGGGCTATTTTTTCTGCCGTCCGGAGGTCATTAAATATAAACGGCTATCGCAAAATCAGCTGGCAATTTTTCGGCTGCAAATGGAGGTTGGGCGCAATAAGCCTGATTTTCGGATCGTCGAGTCGTTGATTAAAACCGACCTCACGCTGTCCTGGAAGATCATGCGCTACATGAAACACACCGCATTTAAACATATCGGTGCATGTAATTTCAGTAAGTTAACCCTGAGTGAAGTGCTCAGATACCTCGGGGAAAACCAGCTGAGGCGGTTTGTTGCCGTCGTGGTCCTCGCCAGTGCGGGCAATGACACCGTCAGCGAGCTTTACCCGTTGAGTATGATGCGCGGCAAGTTCTGTGAGCTGATAGCTGAGACGATGAAAGAACCGGCGCTGGCTGAAAATGCCTTCATGTGTGGCCTGTTTTCTCTGCTCGATACCCTCCTTGAGGTGCCGATGGCCGAGTTGATGAAGCAAATTGCGGTGCCGCAGAGCGTGAGCAATGCGCTGTGTCACCAGGAGGGAAGGTTAGCCGATATGGTGAGCCTTTGCCGGTACTATGAACAGCAGCAGTGGGACGAGGCGACCAGAGTTCGCCAGGCGCTGGGGCTGTCGGATGAGGAGGTAGTTGAGGCGATGAGAAAGGCGACGGTCTGGGCCGGGGAGAATGCGGTCAGTTAATCCTTCCTCACGCCGTACAGGCGGCGCGAGGAAGAACGCGATACCGTTTATCGGCCCGCTTTCAATTTCTGGTAATACTCTTCGTAGAGGCGGCTGGCGTCGCCGACATCGTTCTGCCATTCACCCTTGCTGATGGTTTCGGCATCCGGGTAGAGCGATTTATCGTTAGCTACCTCAGGCTTCAGCAGCTTGCGTGCCGCGAGGTTTGGCGTGGGGTAGCCTATCGTCTCGGCGACCTGTTTCGCCACGTCAGGGCGCAGCAGGAAGTTAATCAGCTTAAGCGCGCCATCCACGTTTTTCGCGTTGGCAGGAATCGACAGACTATCCATCCAGAAGATCCCACCTTCTTTCGGCCAGACCACCTCAAGAGGCGTACCGGCCTGGCGGGCCACGTACGCGGAGCCGTTCCACACCATCCCCAGATTCACTTCGCCTTCCATATACGGGTTAGCCGGGTTATCAGAGTTGAACGCCGCCACATTAGGCATCAGCTTTTTCAGCTCGTTATACGCCGCTTCGATCTCTTTCGGATCCGTCGTGTTGCCCGAATAGCCCAGCTTGCGCAGCGCCACCTGGAACACTTCACGCGCGTCGTCGGTTAACAGCAGGCTCCCTTTGTATTCCGGTTTCCACAGGTCGGCCCAGCTCGTCACCGATTTCGGATCGACGGCCTCGCTGTTCACGCCAATAGCGGTCGCACCCCAGATATACGGAACGGAGTAGTCGTTATTCGGGTCGAACGGCTTGTTGAGCATCTTCGGATCGAGGTTTGAAAAATGGGTCAGCTTCGTTTTATCGATCTTCTGGATCATGCCTTCTTTGCGCATTTTGTCGACAAAGTAGGTGGAAGGAACGACCAGATCGTACGCGCCGTCTTTGTACGTTTTCAGCTTGGCATACATGGTTTCATTCGACTCGTAGGTCGAGTAGATCACCTTGATGCCCGTCTCCTTCGTGAACTGTTCCAGCAGGCCCGGCGGCACGTATTCGGTCCAGTTGTAGAAGTAGAGCGTTTTGCTGTCATCAGCGTGCGCGGCACCCATGCCAAGCACCAGCGCCGCAGCGGCGAGCATTTTTTTCATTTCATTGTCCCCTGAGATTTTGTTTTATCACGAGCAATAACCTGGCTGGCGATCACCAGAACCAGCGACAATACCAGCAGAATGGTCGCCAGCGCGTTCACCTCAGGTGAAACGCCGACTTTCACCATGGAATAGATCTTCAACGGCAGAATTTCATAGCTCGGCCCTGTGACGAAGGAGGACACGACCACGTCATCCATCGACAGGGTGAAGCTAAGCAGCCATCCGGCCGCCACGGCAGGCATCGCCAGCGGCAGGATGATTTTTCGCAGGATGGTCATCTCGCTGGCGCCCAGATCTTTCGCCGCCTCCAGCATGCGCACGTCGAACCCTTTCAGACGCGCGAAAACGGTCACCACCACAAACGGCAGACAGAAGGTGATATGGGAAAACAGCAGCGACCAGAAGCCAAGCTGTACGCCCAGCAGCATAAACAGCACCAGCAGCGAAATGGCCATCACGATGTCAGGCGACATCATCACCACAAACAGCATGCCGCTGACGAACGGTTTGCCGCGAAAGCGGTAGCGGTACAGCGCCACGGCGGTTAGCGAGCCAATCAGCGTCGCGAAGGTGGCGGAGACGATCGCCATCGTCAGCGAGTGCTGAGCGGCCTGCAGCAGGCTGTCGTTGTTCATCAGCAGGCTGTACCAGCTGGTCGTAAACCCTTGCCAGTTAATCCCGAACCGCGAGCTGTTAAACGAGTTCACGATCAAAATAACGATCGGGATATAGAGCCAGGCATAAATGGCGGTCATAAAACCGCCGCGAAGCAGTCGACCGATCATTCGAGTTCCACCTTTTTATTCAGCAGGCGCGAGGCGCGCCAGTAGACCAGCAGCATCAGGCCCATCACCACCGTCAGCGTAATGCTGGTGGCCGAGCCGAACGGCCAGTCGCGGATGTTGAGGAACTGGCTCTTGATGACGTTACCGATCAGCAGGTTTTTCGCGCCGCCCATCAGATCCGACACGTAGAACAAACCCATCGCCGGGAGCATTACCAGCAGACAGCCCGCAATAATGCCGGGCATGGTCAGCGGAATAATAATACGGATGAAGGTCTGCAGCTTGTTAGCGCCCAGATCTTTTGCCGCCTCCAGCAGCGGTTTATCCAGCTTCTCGATGCTGGAGTAGAGCGGCATCACCATAAACGGCAGCAGGATATAGACCAGGCCGACAATCACCGCGCTCGGGGTAAACATGATGCGGATCGGCGTATCAATCACCCCGAGCCACAGCAGAAACTCATTGAGATAGCCCTTTGTGCTGAGGAAGATCTTCAGGCCATAAATACGGATGAGCGAGTTCGTCCAGAAGGGAACAATCAGTAAAAACAGCAGCAGGGGCCGCACCTTTTGCGGCAGGCCCGCGAGGAACCATGCGAAGGGATAACCCAGCACCAGACAGGCAAGGGTGGCAATCAGCGCCATATTGAGCGAGTGCAGCAGCACGTCAAAATAGAGCGGATCGAGCAGGCGCGCGTAGTTGTCCAGCGTAAAGACCAGCGAAACGAAGCTAGCGTCGTCGCGGGTCAGGAAGCTGGTGGCAACGATCATCAGGTTGGGTAAAAAGACAAACAGCACAAGCCAACCGACGATCGTGGCGATCACCACATTCTGGAATTTACTTGCGTTCTTCATCAGCCAGCACAACCTCCCAGCTTTCTACCCAGTTGATAACCATTTTCTGGTCGAGAGAGTGGTCGAAGTCAGGGTCGTCTTCGTTAAAGAATTCGCTGACCATCACCATCTTGCCGTTCTCCAGCTCGACAACGGACTCCAGCGTCATCCCTTTGTAGTTGCGCTCGCGGATATAGCCGATTAACCCTTCGGCCTCGGTATTGCCGTGAATTTCATCGACGCGCAGATCTTCCGGGCGCAGCAGAACGTTGAGCTTTTGTCCCTTTTCGACGGGGAAAGTCACCGTGATATTGCATTCGCGTCCTTCGACGCTGGCGCGCACGCGCTGGTCGTCCAGACGCTCAATCACCGTGGCGTCGAAGATATTAATCTCGCCAATGAAGCTGGCGACAAACAGATTTTTCGGCTCTTCGTAGATTTCGCGCGGCGTGCCGTCCTGCTCGATTTTGCCGTCGCGCATCACCACGATGCGGTCAGACATGGTCAGGGCCTCTTCCTGATCGTGGGTGACGAAGACAAAGGTAATGCCGAGCTTGCGCTGCAGGGCTTTGAGCTCGTTCTGCATCTGCTTGCGCAGCTTGTAATCCAGCGCCGAGAGGGATTCATCCAGCAGGAGCAGGCGAGGCTTGTTGACGACGGCGCGGGCGATGGCCACGCGCTGCTGCTGGCCGCCTGAAAGCTGCTGGGGTTTACGCTGGGCAAACGTCTCAAGCTGCACCATGCGCAGGGCGTCGGTGACGCGAGGTTCGATCTCGTTCGCCGGCGTTTTTTGCATCCGCAGACCAAACGCCACGTTTTCAAATACGGTCATGTGCGGGAACAGGGCATAGCTCTGAAAGACGGTATTGACGTGGCGATCTTCGGCGGGAACCCGGGTGATGTCCTGGTTCTCAAGATGGATATGGCCGTTATCGACGCTTTCCAGCCCGGCGATAAGGCGCAGTACGGTTGTTTTGCCGCAGCCAGAGGGGCCAAGCAGCGTCAGAAACTCACCGTCATTGATGGTGAGCGTGAGGTCGGAAATGACATCTTTGCCATCAAAGCTTTTACGAATTCGTTCCAGTTGCACCAGCGGTGAACGTGAACGGGATTGTGTATTCAATTTTTGCGCTGTCCCATATAGACGCCTCAGGCAGCAGACTGAAGCGGGGTTTGTGTGTAACCACCTTGGTGACTCGTAATGAGGGCGGACATTCTACGGCAATCCCCTGCAATCGCCAATCCTTGTCACTGATTCATAAGCTACATTTATTAACGCATAACGATATAAACGGAAAATATTCTCGTTTGCGGGATAAAAGTGACCTGACGCAATATTTGCGTTTTGATGCTTATTGATAATGTTGTCACAAAAAGTGAGGGTGACTGCATGGATAAATTACTTGAGCGTTTTTTACAGTACGTTTCGCTGGATACCCAATCTAAGCCGGGTGTTCGCCAGGTGCCGAGCACCGAAGGCCAGTGGAAGTTGTTAAACCTGCTCAAAGAGCAGCTTGACACCATGGGGCTGGTCAACGTCACGTTAAGCGAGAAAGGCACTGTGATGGGAACGCTGCCGGCGAATGTCCAGGGCGATATTCCGGCGATTGGCTTTATCTCCCATGTCGACACCTCTCCGGATTTTAGCGGTAAACATGTGAACCCGCAGATTGTGGAAAACTACCGCGGCGGCGACATTGCGCTGGGTATTGGCGATGAAGTGCTCTCGCCCGTGATGTTCCCGGTGCTGCACCAGCTGCTGGGCCAGACGCTGATCACCACCGACGGCAAAACGCTGCTGGGGGCGGATGACAAGGCGGGCATTGCGGAGATCATGACCGCGCTGGCGGTGCTGAAAGAGAAAAATATCCCGCACGGGGATATCCGCGTGGCCTTTACGCCGGACGAAGAGGTCGGCAAGGGCGCGAAGCACTTCGACGTGGAGGCCTTTAACGCGCAGTGGGCCTATACCGTTGACGGTGGGGGCGTCGGTGAACTGGAGTATGAAAACTTTAACGCCGCGTCCGTCACGATCAAAATTGTCGGCAACAACGTTCACCCCGGTTCGGCGAAAGGCGTCATGGTGAACGCGCTGTCGCTGGCGTCACGCATTCATGCGGAAGTCCCGGCGGAAGAGAGTCCTGAACAGACCGACGGGTATGAAGGGTTCTATCACCTGACCAGCATCAAAGGCACCGTGGACAGCGCGCAGATGCACTACATCATCCGCGATTTCGACCGCAAAGCCTTTGAGGCGCGCAAGCGTAAGATGATGGAGATCGCCAAGAAGGTGGGCAAAGGGTTACACCCTGATTGCTATATTGAGCTGATCATTGAAGACAGCTATTACAATATGCGCGAGAAGGTGATGGCGCATCCGCATATTCTCGATATCGCCCAGCAGGCGATGCGCGACTGCGATATTGAACCGCAGCTGAAGCCAATTCGCGGCGGCACCGACGGTTCTCAGCTGTCGTTTATGGGGCTGCCGTGCCCGAACCTGTTTACCGGTGGCTACAACTATCATGGCAAGCATGAGTTTGTGACGCTGGAGGGGATGGAAAAAGCGGTGAAGGTGATTGTGCGGATAGCGGAGTTGACCGCGAAGCGGTAAGAAAATGCCCGGTGGCGCTACGCTTACCGGGCCTACGAACATAATGTAGGCCGGGTAAGGCGCAGCCGCCACCCGGCATTAAGGCAAGGAATGCCCATGTCAAACTATCGTCGCCACTACGTCCCGGGTGGAACCTGGTTCTTCACCGTCAACCTGCAAAACCGCCAGAGCGATTTGCTTACCCGTCATATCGACAGCCTGCGTGCTGCCACCTCAACGGTTAAACATGCAAAGCCCTTTACCATAAACGCCTGGGTAATCCTTCCTGAACATATGCACTGTATCTGGACCTTACCGGAAGGCGACAGTGACTTTTCGGCCCGCTGGCGCGACATCAAAAAGACATTTAGCCGCAACATCGACATGCGCCATATATGGCAGCCACGCTTCTGGGAGCACACCGTCCGTAACGAAGAGGACTACCGGCGGCATATGGATTACGTCTACATCAATCCGGTGAAGCATGGCTATGTCAGCAAAGTCAGCGACTGGCCGTATTCAACGTTTCATCGCGATGTACGGGAAGGGTTGTATCCTGCGGATTGGGCGGGAGAGATCGAGGATTTTGCAGCGGGGGAGCGGAGATAAAAACGCCCGGTGGCGCTACGCTTACCGGGCCTACGGGATCGTGCTTTTGTAGGCCGGGTAAGGCGAAGCCGCCACCCGGCAAATATCACGACTCAGTCCTCAAAGAACCAGTACCCGCTGTTGACCAGCGCGGCCAGCATTGCGAGGAAGGACGGGTCTTCCAGCGCATCGCCAAAGGTGTCGGCAGTCAGCACCAGATGGCTGGCAATGGCTTCCAGCGCCGGACGGTGCGGAGAGTCCAGCTTCTCGCCGTTGACGAACACCTCCTCGCCAATGCGCAGCACGCGCAATCCGCCCAGACGCGCCAGCTTATCGCCCTGCTGAAGCGCATCGTAAATCTCGTCAGCCTGATAAGGCGGCTCCGGCGGCGCAACGTCCAGCTCGTGACGAGACTGGCTGATAAACTCACCAAACCACTGTTTGAAGTGCTCCGGCTCGTTAATCAGATCCAGCATCATGCCGCGCAGCTTATCGAGTTCCTCTGGCAGAATATCCGCCGGATGCTCGCGCGCAGGCACATCAGGGTCGCTGTAACGATAGCTGCCCAGCTCGCGTTGCAGAACGTAGTCGGCAAAACCGCTGATCATCTCGCGGCCGCTTGGCGCGCGGAACCCGACGGAGTAGTTGAGTGAGTTTTCCAGGGAGTAGCCTTCGTGAGGGAATCCCGGCGGAATGTAGAGAATATCACCCGGCTCCAGCTCTTCGTCGATAATCCCTTCAAACGGGTCAACCTGGAGCAGATCCGGATGCGGGCAGTGCTGCTTCATTGGCACTTTTTCGCCCACGCGCCAGCGGCGGCGGCCCGTACCCTGAATGATAAACACGTCGTACTGGTCCAGGTGCGGACCCACGCCGCCGCCAGGTACGGAGAAGGAGATCATCAGATCGTCCATGCGCCAGTCGGGTAGGGCGCGGAACGGACCCATTAAGGCGGCAGTTGGCTCGTGCCAGTGGTTGACCGCCTGCACCAGCAGCGACCAGTTGTTTTCACCGAGGTGATCGTAGCTTTCGAAAGGACCGTGGCTAACCTGCCATTTCCCGTCCTGGTGGCTGACAAGACGGCTGTCGACTTCGTTTTCCATGGCCAGACCGGCCAGTTCGTCAGGCGAGATGGGGTCGACAAAATGGCTGAACCCGCGCTTCAGAACCACCGGGCGTTTCTGCCAGTAACGTTCAATAAACTCGGGCCAGTTAAGTGTTAAGTGATAATCCATAATTTTTTTATTCCGCAGGCTCTTACTGACTCGGATTATAACGGAAGCTCAGCCCCCCGGCTGCGAGATCCTCGCATTTTTCACATAACGGGTTAACTATCGTTCGATGTGGGCTGCTGGCGACCAAAAATGACCTCCATTCTGGCGCCGCCCAGCAGGCTTTCGCTGGTTTCGATTTTTCCGTCGTACTGATCGACAATCTCGCGCGCGACGGCTAATCCTACGCCCTGGCCTGGACGTAACGTATCGGCGCGCTGACCGCGATCGAACACCACGTCACGCTTATTGCGCGGGATCCCCGGGCCATCATCCTCAACGATAATATGCAGCTCGGTTTCCGTCTGGCGCGCAGACACTTCCACGAACTCCAGGCAGTATTTGCAGGCGTTATCCAGCAGGTTACCCATCACTTCCATGAAGTCATTTTTTTCACCCACAAAGCTTATCTCTGGCGAGATATCGAGGCTGATGTTCACACCTTTACGCTGATACACCTTGTTGAGGGCGGACGTGAGGTTATCCAGAAGCGGGGCTACCGGGTGCAGCTCGCGGCTCAGCAGGGCGCTGCCGGAACGCATGCTGGCGCGATGCAGGTAATAGCCAATTTGCTGTGAAATACGGCTGATCTGTTCCAGCATCACCGGCTCGGCATCGTCGACGCTCAGCTTCGAACTGCGCATGGAACGCAGGGTACTTTGCATCACGGCCAGCGGGGTTTTCAGGCTGTGGGTCAGGTCGGTAAGGGTGGTGCGGTATTTATCGTAGCGTTCGCGTTCGCTTTTCAGCAGGCGATTGAGGTTACGCACCAGGCTGGTGAGCTCACGGGTCGTTTCCGGGTTCAGCTTCTCGCGATGATGTTCTTCCAGCTCGCGTACCTCGCGGGCAAGAGATTCAATTGGCCGCAGGCTCCACCAGGCCGCTACCCAAAGCAGCGGGATCACCAGCAGCAGATTGGCGGCAAGAACATACACGAACCAGCTCCAGACCTTGTAAGAGCGTTTTAGCTCAACCGGAATGGTGTCGATCACCACAATGGTCAGCTGCGGCATGTTCATTGTCGCAGGGTAAATATTGATCGCCACGGAGTGCGTCATCTCCGTCTCGGCATCATCAGCGCGAATTTCATTGAGCTTCTGCTGCATAGAGCGATCTTCGCGGATCAGCGTGCTGGTGGTATTGAGATCGGCTTCAATCTCATGAAACCCGTTAGTTTTAAGCCACTCCGGACGAATGCTTTTGACCAGCCAGGGGATGTCGCGCTGCGCCCACAGTAACTTTCCCTTTTCGTTATAAATCAGGGCCAGCGTCGGGCTCTGCTGATTCAGGTTTTCCGGCATTTCGACGGTGATTCGGTTGTTTTCCCACTTCGCCAGGGTATAAAACAGATTGCTTTCGCCACGCAACAGCCGAAAGGTGGTTTTATCAAAGCTGACGCTGTAGCCCACCAGGGCGACCATGCCGTAGGAGAGCGACAGCACCAGCACGACGGCGGCTGTTGCCAGTAAGAAACGAACCCGCAGCGAGAGGGGCAGGATGTGGCGTAAAATCCGTTTCATTTAGCGTAATTCGAACAGGTAGCCCTGACCGCGGACGGTGGTAATCACATCCTGCGGATACTGCGCCTGAATTTTCTTACGTAAACGTCCCATCAGCACGTCAATGGTATGGCTCTCGCGCAGTTCAGCATCAGGATAGAGCTGGAGCATTAAGGAATCTTTGCTCACCACTTTGCCATTGTTACGGATCAGCGTTTCCATAATGGTGTATTCGAAGGCGGTGAGCTTGATCACTTCATCATTGATCGCTAATTCCCTGCGGGAGAGATCGACCTGGAAAGGCGGGATGGAAATAACCTGTGAAGCCAGCCCGCTGTTGCGGCGTAACAGCGCCTGCATGCGCGCCGCCACCTCTTCAATATGAAACGGCTTGGTGACGTAATCATCCGCACCCGCGCTGAGCACTTCAACCTTATCCTGCCAGCCTTCACGGGCGGTCAGAACCAGAACCGGCAGGGAGACATCGTGGCTGCGCCAGCGGCGAATTAACGACAGACCGTCTTCGTCAGGCAAGCCTAAATCGACAATGGCGATATCCGGCAGGTGTTCATTGAGATAATAATCGGCTTCTTTTGCATCTTCAGCATCGTCCACCTGATGTCCCATCTCCTGAAGCTGTACCTTCAGGTGATGGCGTAGCAATGCGTTATCCTCAACAACCAGTACGCGCATCATCTCTTCTCCCTAAATAATTGGTATGAATAGTTTAACGCTGATTATGTTGTTGTGGGGATAAACATTGAGTAAACCGGGGAAAAGCATCCCCCTTTTCGGGCGAAAAGGGGGAGAGGGGCGTTACTTCAGCTCGTCGACCATGGTGATGGCGCGGCCAATATAGTTCGCCGGGGTCATCGCCTTCAGGCGCGTTTTCTCTTCTTCCGGCAGGGCCAGACCGTCGATAAACTGCTTCATGCCTTCGGCGTCAACGCGTTTGCCGCGGGTCAGCTCTTTCAGCTTCTCGTACGGTTTTTCGATACCGTAACGGCGCATCACGGTCTGGATTGGCTCCGCCAGCACTTCCCAGTTGTGATCCAGCTCGTCCAGCAGACGGTCACGGTTCACTTCCAGTTTGCTCACGCCTTTCAGGGTGGACTGATACGCGATCAGCGCGTAGCCAATGCCCACGCCCAGGTTACGCAGTACGGTGGAGTCGGTCAGGTCGCGCTGCCAGCGGGATACCGGCAGTTTGCTCGCCATATGCTGCAGCACGGCGTTCGCCAGGCCCAGGTTGCCTTCGGAGTTTTCGAAGTCGATTGGGTTGACTTTGTGCGGCATGGTGGAAGAGCCGATTTCACCGGCGATGGTTTTCTGCTTGAAGTGGTTCAGGGCGATGTAGCCCCACACGTCACGATCGAAGTCGATCAGGATGGTGTTGAAGCGCGCGATGCAGTCAAACAGTTCGGCGATATAGTCGTGCGGCTCAATCTGGGTGGTGTACGGGTTCCACTGAATGCCCAGAGAGGTCACGAACTCTTCGCTGAACTGGTGCCAGTCCACTTCCGGGTAGGCGGCGATGTGGGCGTTATAGTTACCGACCGCGCCGTTGATTTTGCCGAGGATCTCAACCTGCTCCAGCTGACGGTACTGGCGCTCCATACGGTACGCGACGTTCGCCATCTCTTTACCCATCGTGGATGGGGTGGCTGGCTGGCCGTGGGTACGGGAGAGCAGCGGAATGTCGCGGTATTCCACGGACAGCGCTTTTACCGCGTCGATGATTTTACGCCAGTAAGGCAGCACCACCTCTTTACGCGCGGTGGAGAGCATCAGCGCATGAGAGAGGTTGTTGATGTCTTCAGAGGTACAGGCGAAGTGAATGAACTCAGACACGGCATGCAGCGCAGGGACGCTTTCCACTTTCTCTTTCAGGAAGTACTCAACCGCTTTCACGTCGTGGTTGGTGGTGCGTTCAATGGTTTTAATGCGCGCGGCGTCTTGTTCGCTAAACTCGGCAACGATTTTATCAAGGTAATCGTTTGCCTTTTCGTCAAAAGCAGGAACTTCCTTGATTGCTGCCTGGGCGGCCAGCTTTTGCAGCCAGCGTACTTCAACCTGAACACGGAACTTCAGCAAACCATATTCGCTGAAGATCCCGCGCAGCGCGCTGACTTTATCGCCGTAGCGTCCATCGACAGGGGATACGGCGGTCAGTGAGGATAATTCCATAATTCGCAACTCCGGGAGGTTAACAATGAGCAAGAATTTGTTTTGCCTGAGTGGTCAGGCGATTACGAGAAAACATTAACTGCAGGCGGCCACCGCCAACCTGGTGCCACAGCACGGCGGCGCGGATCCCTGCCAGCAGGGACGCGCGCACTTTTGCCTGTACCTGCGGGCTTTGCAGAACGGCAGGGGATCCGGTGACCTGAATACGCGGGCCCAGCGGGCTGATGACGTCAACATAAATGCCGGCCATGGCGCTGAGCAGCGTTTCGGACTGCAGGTCAAAATGGTCGAGCTGACGCTGTAACCCGGCAATACGATCGCCCAGGGTATTGAGCGCGCCTTTTGCTGCGCTTAGCTTACGCTCCAGCACCATCAGGCTCAACGTGTAGCGGGTCAGCTCCGCGTTTAATCCCTGACGGCTGCTGGCGTTAAGCACGCCAAGCAGAGTTTCAAGACCGAGACGAAGATTGGTTTCACTGCCGCCGAACACGCCCAGGGTCGAGCCGGGGTTGAGATCGATAACGCTGTTCAGTGAAACGTGCAGGGCATCTGCGTCGCAATGACCCTGATGCGCCAGCTGTTGCACCAGACGGGCTGACTGGCAAATTCCCGCCAGCGCCAGGGTGATGTCATAGTAGTTCTTCGCCACACGGTCTCCTTTATGTGTGCAATCGTATTAAACAGCAGGCAGCGGCAGGCGCTGTTCAATGATCCCGCCGCCCAGGCAGATCTCACCGCTGTAGAAGACAGCGGACTGACCCGGGGTGACGGCGGCGACCGGCTCGTCGAAACGCACGTCAATGCGATCGTCATCAAGCGCGGTAATGGTGCAAGGAATATCGGTCTGACGGTAGCGTGTTTTCACCGTGCAGCGCAGCGTGCCTTTCAGCGGCTCACGATCGACCCAGTGGAGCTGCTGCGCGATAAGGCCAACGGACATCAGACGCGGATGATCGTGACCCTGGGCAACAACCAGAATATTGTTTTCGACGTCTTTGTCGACAACATACCACGGATCTTCACTGCCTTCTTTGGTCCCGCCGATACCCAGTCCTTTACGCTGTCCGAGCGTGTGGTACATCAGCCCCTGATGCTGGCCAATCTCTTCCCCGTCGACGGTGACAATTTTACCCGGCTGTGCAGGCAGGTAACGTCCCAGGAAATCGCGGAATTTGCGCTCGCCGATGAAGCAGATGCCGGTAGAGTCTTTTTTCTTCGCGGTGATCAGGTCCAGCTCTTCGGCGATTTTACGCACCTGCGGCTTTTCCAGCTCCCCGACCGGGAACAGGCTCTGGGCGATTTGCTCGTGGCTCAGCGTATAGAGGAAGTAGCTCTGATCTTTGTTGCCGTCCAGACCGCGCAGCAGTTGGCTTTTGCCATTCACATCTGCACGACGCACGTAGTGACCGGTCGCAATGTAGTCTGCGCCCAGATCTTCCGCGGCGAATTCCAGGAAGGCTTTAAATTTGATCTCTTTGTTGCACAGAATATCCGGGTTCGGCGTACGGCCTGCTTTGTACTCTTCCAGGAACAGTTCAAAAACGTTGTCCCAGTATTCTGCGGCAAAGTTAACGGTGTGCAGCTCAATGCCGAGCTTATCGCATACGGCCTGCGCGTCGGCGAGATCCGCAGCGGCGGTGCAGTATTCCTCGCCATCATCTTCCTCCCAGTTCTTCATGAACAGGCCCTCCACCTTATAGCCCTGTTGCTGCAACAGGTAGGCGGAAACGGAGGAATCGACACCGCCGGACATGCCGACGATCACTTTTTTCTGGCTGTTATCTGACATGGAATACTCACGACATTGAACTTCAAGGCGGCGTATTCTATCACGCCCCCCCACCATTGACACCCTCTGTAAACGGCCAGTTAAATGCGCCGATGACATCCAGTGGTAAGCGGCCAGCAGACTGCCAGCAGCGAATGCTTTCCGCAACCAGCGGCGAGCGCAGGTTTGGCGCGTTCAGGATATCGTCGGCGGTGACCCACAGACAGCGGTCGATATCGTCATCCTGCGGCTCAGTGGCGCACGTTTCGCTAAGCTCCACGGCGAATAAAAAACGCAGGAACGGGGTGTGATCCGGCGCGATCCACTGGTGCATACGGATAAAGTGCAGGGGGTCAGCGTGGATGCCGGTCTCTTCCCACAGCTCGCGTTTCGCTGCCTGCAGCAGGGTCTCATTGGCTTCAAGGTGTCCGGCAGGCTGGTTCCACAGCGCTTTGCCGTTGATGCTCTCTTCGACAACAAGGAATTTACCCCGGGCGTGGACCACGCAGGCAACCGTGACATGAGGTTTAAACATAGTGACTCCTTAAGGGGTAACGTCGCGCCATTCGCCGTTTGCCAGCGTTTCCAGGGTGTAGCTACCCATAGCGTAGCGAATCAGACGCAGGGTAGGGAAGCCGACGTGCGCGGTCATGCGGCGAACCTGGCGGTTGCGGCCTTCATAAAGGGTAACTTTGAGCCAGCTTGTCGGAATGGATTTGCGTTCGCGAATCGGCGGGTTGCGCGGCCACAGCCACTCCGGTTCATTCACGCGTTCAATACCTGCCGGCAGGGTTGGGCCGTCGTTCAACGTCACCCCGCTGCGTAGCGCTGCCAGCGTCGCGTCATCCGGCTCGCCTTCCACCTGGACGAAGTAAATTTTACCGGTACGTTTTCCGGGCTGCGTGAGCTTCGCCTGTAAAGCGCCGTCGTTGGTTAAGACCAGAAGGCCTTCACTGTCGCGGTCCAGACGCCCGGCTGCGTAGACGCCCTGAATGGGAATATAGTCCTTCAGCGTGCTGCGCCCGGCTTCATCGGTAAACTGCGGCAAAACATCGTAGGGTTTATTGAACAAAATAACCCGCTTCGGCTGGGTTTCCTGCGGTCTTCTGGCGGGTTGTCGCGAGCTGAATCGCTCAACCCGGTGTTTTGTAAAAGAAGTTTTCTTCATGGTATTTTCAGGCGTTATCAATTGCCGCATTATAGCCTAATAACGAAGACCTTTCATGGCGCAGGACAATCAGGTACTATCGAAGGGCTCATTACAATTTATTAACATAAGATCAGTAACAACCAGAAGCGCTCGAAGGAGAGGTTAATGGAAAGCAAAGTAGTTGTTCCGGCGGAAGGTAAAAAGATCACCCTGCAAAACGGCAAGATTAACGTTCCTCACAATCCGATTATCCCGTTCATCGAAGGTGACGGTATCGGTGTAGACGTTACCCCGGCAATGCTGAAAGTGGTTGATGCCGCTGTTGAGAAAGCCTACAAAGGCGAGCGTAAAATTTCCTGGATGGAAATTTACACCGGTGAGAAATCTACTCAAGTTTATGGCCAGGACGTCTGGCTGCCAGCAGAAACGCTGGATCTGATCCGCGACTACCGCGTTGCTATTAAAGGCCCACTGACCACGCCAGTTGGCGGCGGTATCCGTTCCCTGAACGTGGCACTGCGTCAGGAGCTGGACCTGTACGTGTGTCTGCGTCCGGTTCGTTACTATCAGGGCACCCCTAGCCCGGTTAAGCACCCTGAACTGACCGATATGGTTATCTTCCGCGAAAACTCAGAAGACATCTACGCGGGTATCGAATGGAAAGCGGACTCTGCTGACGCAGAAAAAGTGATTAAATTCCTGCGCGAAGAGATGGGCGTGAAGAAAATTCGCTTCCCTGAGCATTGCGGTATCGGCATCAAGCCATGCTCTGAAGACGGTACTAAACGTCTGGTGCGTGCAGCCATCGAATATGCAATCACTAACGACCGTGACTCTGTGACTCTGGTTCACAAAGGCAACATCATGAAGTTCACCGAAGGCGCGTTCAAAGACTGGGGCTACCAGTTGGCGACCGAAGAGTTCGGCGGTGAGCTGATCGACGGCGGCCCATGGCAGAAGATCAAGAACCCGAACACCGGCAAAGAGATCATCATTAAAGATGTGATCGCCGATGCGTTCCTGCAGCAGATCCTGCTGCGTCCTGCTGAATACGACGTAATCGCCTGTATGAACCTGAACGGTGACTACATCTCTGACGCCCTGGCAGCGCAGGTTGGCGGTATCGGTATCGCCCCTGGCGCGAACATCGGTGACGAGTGCGCCCTGTTCGAAGCGACCCACGGTACTGCACCAAAATACGCAGGCCAGGACAAAGTGAACCCAGGCTCTATCATCCTGTCCGCAGAGATGATGCTGCGCCACATGGAATGGTTCGAAGCCGCAGACCTGATCGTTAAAGGTATGGAAGGCGCGATCAACGCGAAAACCGTTACCTATGACTTCGAACGTCTGATGGAAGGCGCTAAACTGCTGAAATGTTCAGAGTTTGGCGACGCGATTATCGCGAACATGTAATCCAGATTCTGGGTTAAACAAGAGCGGGGGCCTGAGGGTTCCCGTTTTTTTTGCCTCTGCCTGCGGGAGACAGCACGATGTTAGCCACGGTTCTTATCACGGTTGTTGCGTTAATTCATCTCTATATCCTTGTGCTGGAAATGTTCCTGTGGAACACCAAAACCGGGCACAAGGCCTTTAATCTGCGTCCCGACTTTGCGCGCGACACCCGCATGCTGGCCGCAAATCAGGGGCTGTATAACGGTTTTCTGGCGGCCGGTCTGCTCTGGAGCCTCTGGCTCGGCGAAAAGGGGATTCAGGTGGCCATCTTCTTCCTGGCCTGCGTATTGGTCGCCGGGCTCTTTGGCGCAGCCACCGCCAGCCGAAAAATTTTGTATGTACAGGCCGCGCCCGCGCTCGCAGCGCTGCTTGCGTTACTCATCTGAAGCAATGCTTTGGTTGAGGTAAGGCGTCCGATATACTGATGGCTTTACCTTTACAGGTTAATGACGAGACAGTTATGAACAACGATATCCCACTGAAATATTATGACATTGCCGATGAGTATGCGACGGAAGCCGCAGAGCAAGTCGCGGAGTCAGAACTCGACGCGCTGGCGCATTATTTCCAGCTGCTGCTCACCCGTTTATCGAATAATGAGGAAATCAGCGAGGAGGCTCAGCAGGAGATGGCCGCTGAAGCCGGGATCCGTGCGGGTCGCATTGATGATATTGCGAATTTCCTCAATCAGTGGGGAAATGAATAGTCTGCTTTAAAAACCGTTATGCTGATGCTTAGCAATACAGCTCAGCATCACGCTATCGGACCACATGCATTTTTTCCGCAGAATATGCGAAGCGGGGGCGTCGATGAACAGCGCGAAAATAACGGTCAGACAAAAGAGTACCACTGGGAACAGTAAGGATAATTTCACGTTTTTAACCAAAATATGAGTGTGCTTCAGGGTAATCTACCGTCTGATTGTGACGACTATATGTTTTTGCGTAAAAAATGGAAATGCCCGACTGGAAAAAAATGGATACGCAAGGCTTCTGGTTACGGTGCGACCCCGGTGAGTCGCTTCGCCAGCTCGCTGCGGGTGAGTGCTTTTGAAAAATACCATCCCTGAATCAGCGCATCGGGATATCGGCTCGCAATAAAGCGATATTGAATTTCATTTTCCACGCCCTCGAAAACAAGGGTCTTATTTAATCTTGCGAGGGCATCGCTGAAGATAGCAAAGATATTTTGCTTATAATGCTCGCTGATGCCGTCCACCAGCGACTTATCGATTTTGATCTCATCATATTCAAGCAGCGACAGGCGGGCGAGGTTTGAATTTTGCACGCCAAAATCATCTATTGATATTTTAACGCCGAGCGATTTGAGCTCCTGACAAAACCCCTCGAGGATATCTGCCGTGGAAACGGCTTTCTCGGAAAGTTCGACCTTCATCAGGGAAAGGGGAAGGTGATTGGCTAAACATTCACGGCGCAAAATGTTAATAAACTGCCCATCTTCAATTTCCGTCCGCCCAACGTTAATGGAGACGATCAGCTGGTGTTTAATCGCCAGTGGGGCAATATCTGAAAGGGATTTCTCGATAATATTACTGTAATATTTTTTATACAGACCAATCTTTTTAATTAATGGGATAAACAGCTCCGGAGAGACGTCCCCGTGCTTTTGATCGCGCCATCTCGACAGAACTTCGACGCCCACGATTTTTTGATCGTGAATGCGGATAATAGGCTGGTAGTTAACGCTGATGGTATTGGTGATGACGGCTTTGATCAGCGTGCGTTCCAGAGAGAAACGGTCTTCATAGATGCGGAAGATAAATAACGTTATCGCGACCCAGATAAAATAGAGAATGACGGCGAGAAAGGAAAAGATAAACGGGGGTAACGAGGCCAGCCCGGCGTCGTGATGCTTCACGATGACGCACAGGTCCCAGAGGGCGCTGCACTGCGTCAGGGTCAGGGTAAACAGCTTCGAATGCAGCCAGCTCTGCTGCGTTAACTCAGGGACGGTTGAAAAAAAGACTCTGCCGAAGTCTTTGGTCGTGGTACTCAGAGAATAGCTTGCCGTAACCGGGGTGAATTTATCGTAAGCATAGCGGGTGGTGAAGATAATAATATTATTATAAATTGCCGCATTGCCCGTGAAAAAATCTTTTCTGGAAAACTGCGCCAGAAGAAAGCCTCTCGGCGTTTTATGCAGTTCTGCAGGAAGCGCAACGGGTGCTGCAAGTTTACCCCAAAAGGCAGTACAGACTATTTTTCCCTTCTCGATAAAACCGATATCGTCAAAATAATAGTTATTCAGCGTTATTTGCCTGTAGCTATCAAGGCTGGTTTTATCACATCCCTGCGTAGTGATGCTTTTAAGGGCCATCGCCACGCTTTGGGACAGGTCTTCTGAATAACGTAATAGGGTATGGGATATCTCACGCTGTTTGCTCTTCTGCTGCCCCACGATAACAGCATTGACCGCATAAAGAGACAGAATGACCAGAAGCGTTGAAACGATCGCAACGGCAATGAGCTTTTTCATTTCCCGGTTATCCTGTCCGCTCCCTGATTTCACAAATCTTAACACAGCCAGGGCAAGGCACAAGCCTGATAGTCACGTCATGTGAGTAAATTCGGGCAGGTGAACTCATACGAAAGCATCAGTTTTTTAAGACAATTCTCAGCTAAGCTATTTTCATTGTTATAAGCATTACCGGGTTAGCACAGGCTCTTCTCCCAGAACATTCATGCTTGCTTTTTCTATTAAGGAAAACATCGTGCGCAACGTGATGATCCCTATTCTTAGCGCTCTGTTTCTTTTTCTGAGCGGCATTCTGATTATTAACTGGCAGCTATGGCAGATGGCGAAGCTTAATAATAGTCATACCGCCACGGCAAGCACCCAAAAAATAGAAAACATTCTGGCTGAGGCCGTCAGCGCGGCCAACACGGCGAAGTATGTTGCGGCCGAAGGGTGTACCCGTAGCGGACAGCTGGCGCTGGGGACAGAGGCCGCGCTAAAACCGCATCTGCGCGCCATCATGATTCAGCAGCAGGGTAAAATTATCTGTACATCCCTTCCCGGGAATGGCGTGCTGATTATTCATCCGGAGACGCTACCTGTCGAAAAACTGATGCTGTTACCCGGCAATCGGCTGGTGAACGGCATTCCGGTGCTTATTTTCCAGATGCCGGTTGCGGCAGGGCGCGTCATCGTCAGCGTGAGTGATGCACATTTGCGGGACGTTATCGCGAGCGCATCAAACAGCGTAGATCTGGGGCTGGTTGTCGGCGAAAGCATGCTTGGGCGCAAGGGTGATATTACCGGCTGGAAAGCCGCCTCCTGGGCGGGGGCGATTACGGCCTCAACGCAATTCCCCTTTAGCCTGGCCTGGCAACCTCCTGCCTTTTTTAGCCTGACGCGGCTGCTGCAACAGGGATGGAGCCTGATACTGCTTATTCTTGCGCTATCGGTGGCGGTGGGCATTTTGATCCGCCGTTACAAGGGGAAAAGCACCTCATTTGAAGACGATTTACGTAAGGCCATTTTGCAGGGGGAGATCGTGCCGTATTACCAGCCGATCGTGAACGGCGATACCGGCGGGCTGTATGGCGTTGAAGTCCTGGCAAGATGGAAGCATCCAAAGTCAGGCTTTATCCCACCGGATGTTTTTATTCCTATTGCCGAACGTAGCGGTTTGATTATTCCGCTAACCAAAGGGCTGATGGCGAAGGTCGTGACACAGCTTAAGCCGCTTTTGCCTAAGCTACCGGACGGGTTTCATATCGGGGTGAACGTCAGCGCCAGACACATCAATGCACCTTCCTTCATTGGTGACTGTCGCGTCTTCGGAAAGGGATTTCAGGGCAAAGAAGTCAAACTGGTTCTCGAGGTGACCGAGCGTGAACCGCTGATCGATAATCCTCACCTGGTGAAAAACCTTAACATGCTGCATAACGCCGGTTTTGTCATTGCGCTGGATGATTTTGGTACAGGCTATTCAGGTCTTTCATGCCTTAATGCGCTTGCCATTGATTATATTAAAATTGATAAAAGCTTTGTGAACCGGGTTTCAGATGAAAAGGATTCAACGATCCTGCTGGACTGCGTCATTGACCTGGCGAAAAAACTCTCATTGCGCATTGTGGCTGAAGGCGTAGAAACGAAAGCGCAGCTGGAGTATCTCAACCGTAATGAGATTACCCTGTTGCAGGGTTATTATTTTGGTAAGCCCGTCTCCTATATCGAATTTATTAAAGTCATTTTATCTAAGCCCCGGGAGACGGTAAGTTTGTAAAACGAAATTAAGACGAGCCTCTGTTGTACGCTTAAGTGCAATTCATTTTCCTCTTATCCTGAGCTTTGTTACAGTGACAAGAGTTGTCAGCCAGGGATGTCAGGCGTGATAAGGTGGAAAAGCTCGTGCATGTGAAAAATACTTTTTACACAACAACCATTACCGTCATCATTGTCTCATTGATCATCTCGCTGTCGCTTGCCGTCCAAATTGCAACGTCCAGGCAGCAGTCAATCCAGCAAATTAATACCAGCGTCGCTAACCTGAGCCATACCCTTGATGTCTATACCGAAGGGATTATGCGCCAGAGTGAAATGTTAATTACTACCGTTTCCGACATAATCGAAATTTATGGCATGACGCCGCAACAGGCGACCCATATTCAGTGGATGATAAATAATCAGGACAATCTTCTTTCCCAGATTAATAATGTGGTTGTTTACGATGCCAGGGGCGATATCTTTACCGCATTACACGAAACGTTTACGGGCCCGCGCAAAGGCTCGGACAGAGAGTTTTTTATCTATCACAAAGAAAATAACAATCAGCAGATTTTTATTGGCGAGCCCGTAGTCAGCAGAACCAATGGCAAATGGGTCATCACCATTAGTCGCCGCCTTGAAACCCACACCGGGGCATTCAATGGTGTTGTGGTGGTGACGCTGGGGATCGAGAATTTTCTCGCGCTCTACGGGCAGATTAATATTGGTCACGCGGGGGTCATTGGCTTAACAACCGAGTCAGGCGTGCTGCTGGTCCGTTATCCTTTTAAAAATACCTATATCGGCACGATCGTTTCTGATTCACCGCTCTTCAGGAAATACCTCAAGGTACAAAATACCGGGATAGCCAGTTCCATTTCGCGGTTTGATAAAATCGAACGCATTTATGCCTATGAAAAAAACCGACGCTACGGGCTGGTCACCACCGTGGCCGTCAGCATTGATGAGGCCCTCGCTCCGTGGCGCAAGCAGGCCATTCAGCTGGCGGTACTCATTTTCGTTTTCACTGCGGTACTCATCGTCGCGTCATACTTCCTGTATTCCGACTTATCCAGAAAAACCAGAGATAACAAGGCGCTGAAGATTATCGCTTCTGAGGATGCGCTAACCGGGCTTTACAACCGTCGTATTTTTGATGAAAAAATCCTCTCGGAAATCGCGATTTGTGCCGCGCATGACGCACCGATTTCGATACTGATTGTGGACGTGGACTTCTTCAAAAAATACAACGATAACTACGGCCATCCGGAAGGGGACCGGTGTCTGGCGCTGCTGGGAAACAGTCTCAGGAAGAGCCTTACCCGCGATAATCAGATTGTGGCGCGATATGGCGGAGAGGAGTTTGCGCTGATATTGCCGGATACGGATATCCAGGAGGCGCTTCGACTGGCGCAGACGATTATACGCAACGTGTTTTCTCTGCAAATCGCACATGCTTTCAGCCCCTTCGGGCGGGTGACGGTAAGCGTCGGAATTTCTACCGCGCGAGCGGTCGACATCGCGGGCAGCCAGCAGAATATCATTATTGCCGCTGACCAGGCGCTCTACCAGGCAAAACGCGCAGGACGTAACCGATACGCGTTTGTTGGGGTATGAAAAAAAAAAGCCCACTTAAAAGTGGGCAAGAAATACTGGAAGCAATGTGAGCAATGTCGTACTGAATACCTGAGTGTTTCGCTCAACTATTCAGTGTTGAGAAAGATAATCTTTCTCAACAAAAGATGCAACCCTACAGTTTATGTGGCGCGCCCTTTTTGTTGATGAATAATTGCGCACTCTCTCATTGTGATGCCTATCACAAATTTCCTTTCTGAAATCCTGTGCTATTCTTTTTTGTGTCGTTGATTTAATGACAAAAACCATACAGAGAGGAAAGTTATGGGAATTTTATCCTGGATTATCTTTGGGCTTATTGCGGGTATTCTGGCGAAGTGGATCATGCCGGGCAAAGATGGCGGTGGATTTATCGTCACCGTAATACTGGGTATTATCGGCGCGGTAGTTGGCGGCTGGATCAGTACGCTGTTCGGTTTTGGCAAAGTCGATGGCTTTAACTTCGGCAGCTTCGCCGTTGCGGTGATCGGTGCGCTGGTTGTTCTGTTTATCTACAGAAAAATCAAAAGCTGATCCTTAACGCGTTAAAAAAGGCTGCCAGATGGCGGCCTTTTTTACATGGCGGGTTTACCACCAGCCAAGCTGCGTGCCGGCAAACGCCGCGAGGGCAACGATCAGCATAATGAGGGTCGTTTTTCTCATTTATGCCCCCGGCGCCGCGTAACCACCGACAAAAAACCACGCTAAAAAAATCACCGCCGTTATAAAAATAACGACCGGGAAGAGGATCCCTATTCTCATACCATCACCTGTTTCGGTTTCTATAACGCCGTAGAGTGTACGGGGTTAATCCATAGTGAGAAAGCGTGTTTTGCTTTTTCCTTTCTTATCCTGATACATCGCGACATCCGCGTCGCGTAATGCGCTGTCCGGATCGGTTACCCGAGGGTCCACTTCGATAACGCCGAGGCTGGCACCGGGGTAGATAAGGTTGATGCTACCCAGCCAGTATTCACCGGCAATACAGGCGCTGAGACGCGTTTTGAGCAGGGTTATCTCTGTGGTATCCCCTTCATCGTGGGATGTGCTCAACGACGCCACCAGAAACTCATCGCCGCCCAGCCGGCCAATGATATCGTCCTGCTTTTTTTCTTCCGTCAAACGCTTACCCACTTCAATCAGGAACTGGTCGCCAGCCTCGTGGCCGTAGCGATCGTTAATCAGCTTAAAATCATCCAGATCGATGAACGCGATGACGGTGTTACGTTTAAGGTGCCGTGCCAGCGAAAACAGCGTGGTCAGGTCTTCAAAAATGGCGCGACGGTTGGGTAAACCGGTAAGGGCATCCGTGTAAGAGTGCGCGATGAGGGCCGCATTGGCTTCGCGAAGCTGGGTCACCAGCGACTCTTTCTGAATGGACTGGGCAATCAGCCCGGCGAATAGCTTCAGAACCTGTTCACCGCGCTCGCTAAGCGGCTTTCTGGCCGTGCTGGTGGCGCAGAGCGTTCCGTAGAGCGAACCATCCGCAAGATGGACAGGAATACTCATATAGGTCGTGATACCGAGCGCTTTCGCCGCCTCGCACTCCGGCCAGCGTTCGGGAACGTCGTTGCTGAATACGGTGTCGCTATCCAGCGCGCGCTTGCACAAGGTTTCATCCCACGGAACGCTCAGTCCCTCCGGGATTGTCATCTGCTTGCTGTTGCGGGCGTAAAGGATATGCTGCAGTCGGGCTTCGATATCTACCTTGGTGAGGTAAGTCGACTCCATGTCCGTCACGATCTCCAGCATCTCCAGCAGCTGGCGAACGAGACCTTCAAGGGATTGTTCAGTGGCGAGGGTTTCTGAAACACGGGCAAGGATAATATCCGACATGACGTAGAATGACTCCCAGGCAGAAGACGTCTGCATCTGCATGTTATGCTGAGTTTTTAGACTTCAGGCATAGTAAAACATGAATATAGAAAATTTAATATATGCAGGGAGAGGGCTGCAGGAGAGAAAAAAGGCCCCGTTGTTGAGACCGGGGCAAAGACATCTTGATTACGGAATGATGTTCTCTGGTCATATCGAGAACACGCCTCACTATAGTGTTGAAAAGTGCAGTTAAAATGGAGAAATCATGGAGAAAGCGGCGATGAGCCGTTACCCTTAGACTGTAATGATGTGAAAAGGATCAATGAGATGAGATATCTGCTTCTGGCGCTGGCGCTTCCCCTGGCTGCCTGCACCGCTAAAACGACCCCACCCGATGCCCCGAAACCGCCGCACGCTATCGGTATGGCGAACCCGGCCTCCGTGTACTGTCTGGAGAAAGGCGGAGAACAGATCCCGGTTCAAAGCCCGCAGGGCGTACGCACGGAGTGCAAACTCCCGGGGGGCGAAGTGATTGATGAATGGACGCTCTACCGTCGCGATCATCCGCAACCCACCAGGTGACAGACGTATATTGCCTGCGATACACTTCTCTTTAGGATTATTCTTAGCCAGTCCCTGGCTACCGTTATCGTGAGAGAAGTATGTTTCAGCTTAAACCGGGCAGCATGGCGATGATCGTGGGTGCCCGCACGGCGTCAGGCCGTCGCAATATTGGTAAATCTGTTGAGCTGTTTGGCCTGTGCCAGCCCGGCCTGCGTTTCGTTAACCCGGTCAACGGCGTGATGACGCAACTCCCCGCAACTGCGGATCGCGCGCTTTGGCTGGTGACGGGTGATGTTTACGCCTTTGACAATCAGCACGGCTTTGCGTTTGTCCGTGCCGAACATCTGATGCCGCTCACCCCCGATGAAGCGCCGCAAATCCTCGATGAGCTGACGATCGGCTGATCACAGGTGGCGCAGCCAGTCGGCTAATACCAGGGCGTGATTTTGCTTCGTGTCTTTGGCAGCAAAGAGCAGGGTGACGGTCTGCCTGTTCGCCAGCGTCGCCAGACGCCTTCCCTCGTCAGCGTGCTGCGCCAGCTCTTCCCGATAGGCCTTACTGAAGGCGGCGAAATCAATGGTTTCGCTATGGAAGGCCTTGCGAAGTTCATTCGAGGGCGTGAGCGTTTTGCACCATTCATCATACGCGAGGTCCGTTTTTTTGACCCCGCGCGGCCACAGCTTGTCCACCAGCACCCGATAGCCGTCGTCCGGAGCTGCCTGTTCGTACACGCGTTTGCATTGAATCATGATTCCACCCTCCCAATTTAAGGTATTGTGATAATTGCAGAAGATCGGTAGTCTGAGGTTCCTTATGTTATCTGATAATACTCTGGCATAAGGAACCTTTCATGGAACACCTCCCGGTTAAAACGACGCTGCGCATTGCGCTGGTTGGCGATTACAATCCCAGTGTTATTGCGCATCAGGCGATCCCGCTGGCCATTGACGACGCCGCCGCAGTCCTTGACCTCACCGCCGATTACGACTGGCTTGCCACCACGGAGCTGACAAGCCCTGAAGATCTGGTGGGCTACGATGCCATCTGGCTGGTTCCCGCCAGCCCCTATAAAAACACCGAGGCCGCTTTTATCGCCGCGCGCTACGCCCGTGAAAACGGCATTCCGTTCCTTGGCACCTGCGGCGGATTCCAGCATGCGCTGATTGAGTATGCCCGCAATGTGTTGGGCTGGGCTGATGCGGCACATGCTGAGACGGATAGCGAAGGCACCATGGTGATTGCGCCGCTGGCCTGCTCGCTGGTGGAGAAAACCGATGCCATTGAGCTGCGCAAAAATACGCTGATCGCAAAAGCGTACGGCAAGCCGGAAATTGAAGAGGGGTATCACTGTAACTATGGCGTGTCGCCAGAATTTGCACAGGCGCTGGAAAGCGGTGATATGCACGTTACGGGCTGGGACGAACAGGGGGAAATTCGCGCCGCAGAACTGGTTACGCACCCGTTCTTCGTGATCACCTTATTCCAGCATGAGCGTAGTGCGCTGGAAGGACGCCCGGTCGTGCTGGTGCAGGCGATGCTGCGCGCGGCGCGCGATTCATAACGTCGTCGCTTCTCTTGCCGGGTGGCGCTGCGCTTACCCGGCCTACAATTCTGCGCGCGGGTAAGAAAAGGCAGACCCGGTGGTCTGCCTCTGGATTTAACGGGGCGCGATCTCCCGATCTCGCCCGGCGAGCACGCCGCAAACAGCCATTATCACGGCGGCCAGGGCGCAGCCCAGTAACGGTATCCGCCAGTCTCCCGCGCTATCGTGAATTTTACCCATCAGCGGAGGGCCGCAGGCGGCGAGCAGATAGCCAATCGACTGCGCCATGCCGGAGAGCGCCGCGGCCTGGTGCGCGGAGCTGGCGCGCAACCCGATGAACGTCAGGCCGAGGATCATCGTTGCCCCTGTACCAAAGCCAAACACCAGCGTCCACATCACCGCCATGTCAGGCATAAACCACAGCCCCGCCGCGCTTACCGCGCACAGCAGCGCCACTGCGCCTGCAATGACCCGCTGATCTTTCAGACGGTGGAGGACCAGCGGCACGGCAAGCCCCGGCACGGCCGTGGCCAGCTGCAGCAGCCCGTGCACCGATCCGGCCTGCGCTTCGCTGTAGCCGTGGCTAAGCAATATCGCCGGCAGCCAGCCGATGATCACGTAGTAAATCAGCGAGTTAATCCCCAAAAAGAGCGTCACCTGCCAGGCGAGGGCCGAGCGCCAGATGGCGCGATTATGCAGCGCGCCAGCGCTCGTTACCGCTGCAACGTGTTTCTGACGCCACTGGGGTAACCAGAGCAGCAGCGCGACCAGCGGAAACGCCATCAGCATCAGCAGGGCGCCATGCCAGCCCGCGTTCCCCTGCGCCAGGGGAACAATCATCGCTGATCCAAACGCCGCCGAGACGCCCATCGTCAGGGAATAGGCCCCGGTGAGTCGTGCCACCTGGCCCGGGAAGTCACGTTTAATTAATCCGGGTAACAGCACGTTCCCGAGCGCAATACCGCAGCCAATGACCGCGGTTCCGATGAAAAGCAGCGCGGCGGAAGGCAGCGAGCGAAGTGCAATTCCAGCGCAAATCAGCAGCAGAGCGATAAACAGGCTGCGCTCCATGCCGATACGTCGGGCAACGCCTGCGGCGAGCGGCGAGATGAGGGCGAAAGCCAGCAGGGGCAGGGTGGTCAGCAGACCGGTTTGCGCCGTGCTTAAGCCATAATCAAGACGAATAGTGTCGAGCAGCGGGGCTGCGCCGGTAAAGGTGACGCGAAGCGTAGTGGCAATCATCAGGATGCCTGCAATCAACAGCGCGCCGTGTTTTCCTGAGGTGCGAATAGCAGTAGTCATTATGTTCTCATACGTTCAAGCGAGGGCACACAATACCGATTTTCTCAGCGGTTGAAATCAGGCTAAAATGACAGTTTATCGCTAAAATCGGACAAACTGATGATTGGTCTGGGACTGGACGGCTATGATCCCGATAGCCAGCACGATGCGGCCGTCGCGTTTCGCATCCGCGTGGTGGCGGAGGAACAATATATTCCCCGACATCATCACCGTAAGGGGCAGCTAATTCTGGCCCTCGGAGGCGCGATCACCTGCGAAGTGGAAAATGCCATGCTGATGGTCCCGCCCCAGTACGCCGTCTGGATCCCCGGCCAAATGCCGCACAGCAACAGGGCTACGCCGGGCGCGCAGCTCTGCTTTCTGTTCATTGAGCCGGGGGCGGCAAGCTTGCCCGAGCGCTGCTGCACCCTGAAAATCTCTCCTCTGGTGCGGGAGCTGATTTTATCCCTGGCGGAAAAATCGCGTGAACAGCTGCCTCTTGCGGCCACATCGCGCCTGGTGGACGTCCTGTTTGACGAGCTGCCGCTCCAGCGTCAGGAGCATCTGCAGCTGCCCGTGTCGCCCCATCCTAAAATTCGGCTGATGAGCGAGAAAATGGCGGAAGAGCCTGCCGCCTGGCAGACGCTGGCGCAGTGGGCGAGCCACTTCGCCATGAGCGAACGCAGCCTGGCGCGGCTGGTGGTGAAAGAGACCGGCTTAAGCTTTCGCCGCTGGCGTCACCAGCTGCAGCTGATCGTGGCGTTACAGCATTTGATTAGTGGGAAATCGGTACAGCAGGTGGCACAGTCACTGGGATATGACTCTACCACCGCGTTTATCACCATGTTCAGAAAGGGACTGGGCCAGACGCCGGCGCGCTATATGGCCAGCCTGACTACGACTTCCCGATAAACAGAGAGACAAGGCCTGCCGCAATCAGCGGCCCCACCGGAACGCCGCGGAAGATCGCCACGCCCAGAACGGTGCCCACCAGCAGACCCGCCACTATCGAGGGCTGGCTGCTCATCAGCGTAACGCCGCGTCCGCCCAGCCACGAAACAAAAATCCCCACCGCGATCGCTACCAGCGATTTCCAGTTTACAAACGAGTGCAGCAGGGTTGAGGCGGGCAGCGTACCGCTGGCGATGGGTGCCATTACCCCGATGGTTAAAATGATGATCCCGATGGTGAGGCCTTGTTTTTCTATCCACGGGAAAAAGCTATTTAACGGGGTCACGCGAACAATAATCAGCACCAGAATCGAGATGGCGACGGTGGTGTTATGGCTGACAAAGCCGAGCGCGGCGAGTGCCAGGAGAATGAGCAGAGTAGGGTCAAACATAGGGAATCCTTGCCAAAATAATTAACCTGCTTACAGTACGCGCAAACGCGACGCAGGACAGCTTTAAAAAGATTTTATTGTTGTCATAACCTTGTCATTTACGCGGATTAAAACGGAGGCAGATATCGCAAAAGGGGTCGCCATCATGAACGATCACATGTTTGTTGAAACGCTGATTATCTCCTCATCGTTTTTCGCTATTGCCGTTATTCTCGTCGCCTCCGTGCTGTTCCTGGAAAGAAAAGGCTGACAGGGTCGCCAGCCATAGCGGTTATGCTTTATGGAAGTTCACAAGCTCAGGACGGGCGATGCGCAGGTAATCCTGGGTATCCATAATCACGGATTTCTCCAGCAGGCCGGCATTAAACGCGATTTCGTCAAAACGCTCGAACAGCAGCGGGTCGGCAACCAGTGCCAAATCAGGATGGAAGCTAAAGGGCGGGATAGCGCCGAAAACGCAGGCCGTCAGGGTATCGACCTCGGCCGGGCTGGCGAGGGAAGCCTTCAGCCCGCCAAAATGGCTGGCAAGCTGGCTCAGGTCAGCCTGCAGATCGGCGGCGAGGATCGCCAGAACGTGTTTTTTTACACCGTTTCCCTTCACCTTGCAGACCAGGGCCTTAGCGCCTTGCCGCAGATCGGTCCCGCGAATTTCACTTACCGCTTCACATTTCCCGACCGCCTCGTGCTCCATGACGCGAAACCGCGCGCCCTGCTCGGTGAGTAAGGTAATCAGTTGCTGGTGGGTTCCTGCCCCAATAACGTCGTCAGTCATAACGATTTCCCGGTGATAATCCAGTATGCAGCGTTCTACATTAGCACGGGATGAGCGGGGTCGAAAGAAAACAGCCAGCGGGTTCGCTGGCTGTTGGGTTATGCGTTGCTGGTAGAAGATTGCTTGTGGAAAAGCTCTCTGAAGACCGGATAAATATCATCCTGGTCACGGATATGCTGCATGGCAAAATTATCGAACATCGATTGCAGATGTTCATACTCCCGCCACAGGGTCTGGTGCGCGCGACGGGTGATTTCGATATAGCTGTAGTAACGCACTACCGGCAGAATTTTCTTCGCCAGAATCTCGTGACACAGCGGTGAGTCGTCGGCCCAGTTATCACCGTCCGACGCCTGCGCGGCATAAATATTCCACTGCGACGGGTCGTAACGCTCTTTCACCACTTCATCCATCAGCTTCAGGGCGCTTGATACGATGGTTCCGCCGGTCTCCTGCGAGTAGAAGAACTCATGTTCATCCACCTCTTTCGCCTGAGTGTGGTGGCGGATATAGACCACCTCCACGTTCTTATAGGTTCTGCTCAGGAACAGGTAGAGCAGAATATAAAAACGCTTCGCCATATCCTTGGTGGCCTGGTCCATCGAGCCTGACACGTCCATCAGACAGAACATCACCGCCTGGCTGGAGGGTTCAGGCCTTTTTTCGTAATTCTTGTAGCGCAGGTCAAAGGTGTCGATAAACGGTACCCGTTCGATCTTCGCCCTCAGCTCTGCAATCTCTTTACGCAGGCGCTCCTCTTCCAGCAGTTGCGCCGGTTCCGTGTTTTCCACGACCTTCAGGCTGCTCTCCAGCTCGCGCAGTTCGCGCCGTTTGCCCGCCGTCATCGCCGTTCGTCGCGCCAGCGAATTCTGCAACGAACGCACGACGCTGATATTGGCGGGCACGCCGTTGGCGGTATAGCCCGCGCGATGGGTTTTATATTCATTAAGCTGACGATGCTGATTCTTTTTCAGATTCGGCAGCGCCAGGTCTTCAAACAGCAGGTCGAGATATTCATCTTTCGAAATCTGGAAGACAAATTCGTCCTGGCCTTCACCGTCCTGGCTGGCCTGTCCCTGACCGCTTCCTGAACCACCGCCGCCGCCCTGAGGGCGCTCAATTCTGTCGTTCTGAACGAAGTGGTCATTACCTGGGTGTACGCGATGGCGCAGGCCGCCTCGCCCCTGATGAAACATCGGTTCGCTGATGTCATCGGTGGGGATGGAGACAGACTCGCCGCTGTCGACGTCGGTCACCGAGCGTTTGTTGATGGCCTCGGAGATAGACTGTTTAATTTGCGCTTTATAACGACGCAAGAAGCGCTGGCGGTTCACCGTGCTCTTGTTTTTGCCGTTAAGACGCCGGTCAATAAACCAGGTCATATGCCCCCCGTACTGCATTTGCCAACTTGCATTTTGTAGGCCCGGCAAGCGCTAACCGCTACCGGGCACTTGTTTTAAGACGATTTACGCACGCGCAGATACCATTCGCAGAGCAGGCGGACCTGCTTGCGGGTGTAGCCTTTTTCCATCATACGGTCGACAAAATCGTCGTGCTTTTTCTGCTCATCGGTTGAGGTTTTGGCGTTAAACGAGATCACCGGCAGCAGCTCTTCGGTATTGGAGAACATTTTCTTCTCAATGACCGTGCGCAGCTTCTCGTAGCTGGTCCAGTTCGGATTGCGCCCGTTGTTATGCGCTCTTGCGCGCAGGACGAAGTTCACAATCTCGTTACGGAAGTCTTTCGGGTTGCTGATCCCGGCAGGCTTCTCGATTTTTTCCAGCTCCGCGTTCAGGGATTCACGGTCAAACAGCTGGCCGGTATCCGGGTCGCGGTACTCCTGATCCTGGATCCAGAAGTCAGCATAGGTGACATAACGGTCGAAAATGTTCTGCCCGTATTCTGAATAGGATTCCAGGTAGGCCGTCTGGATCTCTTTGCCAATGAACTCGGCGTATTTCGGGATCAGGTAACCTTTGAGGAACTCAAGGTAGCGTTCAGCCTGCTCCTGCGGGAACTGCTCGCGTTCGATTTGCTGCTCCAGCACGTAGAACAGATGAACCGGGTTGGCCGCCACTTCCGCATGGTCGAAGTTAAAGACGCGGGAGAGGATCTTAAACGCGAAACGCGTGGACAGACCGTTCATCCCCTCATCGACGCCAGCGTAATCGCGGTACTCCTGATACGATTTCGCTTTCGGGTCGGTATCTTTCAGGCTTTCACCGTCATAGACGCGCATTTTGGAATAGATGCTGGAGTTTTCCGGCTCTTTCAGACGCGAAAGGATGGAGAAGCGTGACAGCGTTTCCAGCGTGCCGGGCGCGCAGGGGGCATGCACCAGCTCACTGTGGTTAAGCAGTTTCTCGTAAATTTTGATCTCTTCGGAGATCCGCAGGCAATAAGGCACCTTGACGATGTACACGCGGTCAAGGAAGGCCTCATTGTTTTTGTTATTACGGAAGGTCACCCATTCAGATTCGTTCGAGTGGGCGAGAATAATCCCGTTAAACGGCAGGGCGGAGATACCTTCCGTCCCGTTGTAGTTGCCTTCCTGGGTCGCCGTCAGCAGAGGATGCAGCACTTTAATCGGTGCTTTAAACATCTCGACGAATTCCATAATCCCCTGGTTCGCGCGGCACAGCGCGCCTGAGTAACCGTAGGCATCCGGATCGTTTTGCGCGAAGTTTTCCAGCTTGCGGATGTCGACTTTACCCACCAGCGCCGAGATGTCCTGGTTGTTCTCATCACCGGGTTCTGTTTTGGCGATGGCGATCTGTTCAAGGATAGATGGCCAGACTTTCACCACGCGGAACTTGGTGATATCGCCACCAAACTCGTGCAGGCGTTTTGCCGCCCACGGCGACATGATGGTGCCAAGGTAGCGACGCGGAATGCCATACTCTTTATCCAGAATCTGCGCATCTTCCTGCGGATTGAACAGGCACAGCGGATGGTCGTTCACCGGGCTGCGTTCACCGTTGGCGCTCAGTACATAGATAGGCACGCGCTGCATCAGCGACTTCAGGCGTTCAGCCAGCGAGGATTTACCGCCACCCACCGGGCCAAGTAAATAGAGGATCTGTTTCTTCTCTTCCAGACCCTGAGCGGCATGCTTCAGATAGGAGACAATCTGTTCGATGGCATCTTCCATACCATAGAACTCTTCAAACGCCGGGTATCGGGCGACCACCCGATTCGAAAAGAGACGGGAAAGCCGAGGCTCCAGGGCAGTGTCAACCATGTTTGGCTCACCAATAGCCATTAATAGCCGTTCTGCCGCATTGGCATAGGCACTGCGATCTTGCCGACAGATGGTAAGAAACTCCTGCAGTGTGAACTCTTCGTCCTTGGCAGCTTCATAGCGCTGGCGATAGTGATCGAATATATTCATGGCATGCCGTCCTTTCGTTTTTTAGCACAGGATAAGAGCCGTTCGTATGAGTAGTGGAGGCTCCCGGAAGAGAATCTCTCGCACCTCACTGCCAGAGCAGCAACCTGTGTGCCAGGTCAGACGCTAAGAACCGCAGGTGTTCAGGAAAACTCTTCTTAAATTAAAGCGTAGATGGCATTTGCAAAACTTGCATGCCCAGAAAATCTACTTTCAATGACATATCAATAACTCATCCAAAAATTTCCACTGTCGTTATAAGACAAATGCACGTTTTTCATTCAGTGGTCATATAAATGAAAGCGGGCTGTCATCTGAAAAGTTAAAAATAACGGGTTAATCAGACTGATTAGCAGGCAAAAAATTTTGGGATGTACGGGAATGGCGGTTACACTTCATCCGCTGATTATTTGACTACAGGAAAGAATGGATTGTGACCAAACTCAAACTTCTGGCATTGGGCATCCTTGCCGCGACCGCAGTGAACACCGCACAGGCGGAAAGTCAGTGGACGGTTGGCGCGGGTGTTGGCGTCATTAACAGCCCGTACAAACAGTATGACCGTGATGTGTATCCTGTTCCCGTTATCACCTATGAAGGCGATAACGTCTGGTTCCGCGGGCTCGGCGGCGGCTACTATCTCTGGAACGATAAGGCCGATAAGCTCTCCATCATGGCCTACTACGATCCAACGCACTTCAAGCCGGGTGACAGCGACAGCCACGCGCTTCGCCAGCTCGACAAGCGTAAAAGCTCGATGATGGCCGGGCTCTCATACGTGCATAACACCCAGTATGGCTTCCTGCGTACGGCCCTGGCGGGTGATACGCTGGATAACAGCAACGGCTTTATCTGGGATCTGGCGTGGCTGTACCGCTATACCAACGGTGGGCTGACTCTGACGCCGGGTATCGGTGTGCAATACAACAGCGAGAACTACAACGACTACTACTATGGCGTCTCTAAAAACGAGTCCCGCCGCAGTGGTCTGAAAAGTTATAGTGCAGATGACGGCTGGGATCCTTACCTGGAGCTGACCGCGAGCTACAACTTCCTTGGCGACTGGAGCGTGTACGGTACCGGCCGCTATGAGCGACTGAGCGACGAAGTGAAGGATAGCCCGATGGTCGACAAATCCTGGGCGGGTATTTTCTCTGTCGGCGTGAGCTACAAGTTCTGATTGCGCACTACTATCGTGCAATTCATGCATTAAAACGGGGCGCTTGCGCCCCGTTTGCTTTAATGTGGTGCAGTGAAGCGGGGGAGGTGAAATGCCTTAGCGTTTCACAATCTTAATTGTCTGCCCTAAACGAGACGGTTTTTCGTCGCTCGCTTTTTGCGGCGTGCTCACGCAGGCGGTTTCCACGCAGACAAACGTTTTATACCCTTCATCCGTCATGTCGGCCATGCTGACGGACAGCGCCGGACCCGGGTTCCAGCCCACCACGTCGCTGTGATGATGATGGACCACTTCAATTGCGCGGTTCAGCGCGCCGTCGTGGATCACGCTGCACGCTTCCGGGTGCAGGTAGACGCGGTCGGTACGGTCAGGGAACGTCTGTACGCCGTCGCTCAGTTTACCTTCTTTGGCGTTATCCACTTTGTCGATAAAGGTATCGCCAAGACCGCTCACCTTCACGGCGCTGATATCACCCACGTTGAAGTAGGTGTGCAGGGCGGCGGTGGTTTCGAACTCACCGTGGGCTTCCAGTTCGATTTCACAGGTTTTACCCAGCTTAAAGCGGGCGTACAGGGTGAAATCGTGCGGCCAGAGGGCGCGGGTTTCATCATTAGCCTGCAGCTCAAAGGTCAGCACTGCGCCGTTGTCATCTTCGTTATGCGCTTTCAGCGTCCACTGCTGGTTGCGGGCAAAACCGTGAGACGGCAAACCCGGCTGTGCGGACGGGCCGAACCACGGCCAGCAGATCGGCACGCCACCGCGAATAGCCGCCCCTTTTTTGAAGGAGGTCGCATCGCTCAGCCACAAACCTTCGGCTTCGCCTTCCGGTTTCCAGGAAAGCAGGTGGGCGCCGTTCAGCGCCACGGACGCTTTGACGCGCGGATGGTCAACGACGATAACGTCGGCACCGTCAATCTGACGGCGGGAGAGCACAGGGGTAAGTTGTTCGACTACCGGAAGTGCAAAAATTTTATTAATCATTAAGCAATCCTCTGTCTTATAAATAAAAAAAGGCGACCGAAGTCGCCTTTTTGGATCAAGCACTCATCTCAACTTATTTGGAGATGTGAGCGATCAGGTCCAGTACTTTGTTAGAGTAGCCGGTTTCGTTGTCGTACCAGGATACCAGTTTAACGAAGTTGTCGTTCAGTGCGATACCAGCTTTAGCATCGAATACTGAAGTGCAGATTTCGCCGTTGAAATCGGTAGATACAACGTCGTCTTCGGTGTAGCCCAGAACGCCTTTCATTGCGCCTTCGGAAGCAGCTTTGATTGCTTTCTTAATTTCTTCATAAGAAGCAGCTTTTTCCAGACGAACGGTCAGGTCAACAACGGATACGTTAGGAGTTGGAACGCGGAACGCCATACCAGTCAGTTTGCCATTCAGTTCTGGCAGTACTTTACCTACAG
Source organism: Enterobacter asburiae (assembly GCF_024599655.1). Taxonomy (NCBI): domain Bacteria; kingdom Pseudomonadati; phylum Pseudomonadota; class Gammaproteobacteria; order Enterobacterales; family Enterobacteriaceae; genus Enterobacter; species Enterobacter asburiae. Next base: position 3,013,273 of record NZ_CP102247.1, on the reverse strand, counting down.
CTTTAGCAGCACCGGTAGAGGATGGGATGATGTTCTGAGCCGCGCCACGGCCGCCGCGCCAGTCTTTGTGAGACGGGCCATCAACGGTTTTCTGAGTAGCGGTGGTTGCGTGAACGGTAGTCATCAGACCTTCGATGATGCCGAAGTTGTCGTTGATAACTTTAGCCAGCGGTGCCAGGCAGTTGGTGGTGCAGGATGCGTTAGACACGATATCCTGGCCAGCGTAAGTTTCGAAGTTTGCACCACGAACGAACATTGGGGTGTTGTCTTTGGAAGGACCAGTCAGAACAACTTTCTTCGCACCCGCAGTGATGTGTTTACGTGCAGTTTCGTCGGTCAGGAAGATACCGGTTGCTTCAGCAACAACGTCAACACCGATTTCGTTCCATTTCAGGTTAGCTGGGTCTTTTTCAGCAGTAACGCGGATGGTTTTGCCATTAACAACCAGGTGGCCGTCTTTCACTTCAACGGTGCCGTCGAAACGACCGTGAGTTGAGTCGTACTTCAGCATGTACGCCATGTATTCAGCGTCCAGGAGATCGTTGATACCAACGATTTCGATGTCAGAACGTTTCTGAGCAGCACGGAAAACAATACGGCCGATACGGCCAAAACCGTTGATACCTACTTTGATAGTCATATATTCCACCAGCTATTTGTTAGTGAATAAAAGGTTGCCTGTAAAATTACAAAAACCTTACGCAGCGTCAAGCGGAATCGTGTCAATCATTGCGACAAATCAATCCTGTGACTAACGTTTGTGCGACTGACTCGCCTCACTTTCCCTTTGAGCTTGCACCCATATGGGGGCTGCGCCGGGATTTTAAAGGCCTCGCAGGATAAAAATGTGAGCATGATCACAATTGCCTGACCGCCTTTTCGCGACACATAAGTTTAGATCAAAAGTGCACGCAAGGGTGTTAATGTTTTGTTAGAATCCGGGTTAAAAGATGTCTGTTTCTACAGCGAGATGTAAGCATATGTCGAACCAACGTAACCCTGAAGATTTGAAAAAAAACCTCACAGAAATGCAGTTTTACGTGACGCAGAATCACGGGACGGAACCGCCGTTCACCGGGCGTTTACTGCACAACAAGCGAGACGGCGTCTACCACTGCCTGGTCTGTGATGCGCCGCTGTTCAACTCACAAACGAAATTTGATTCTGGCTGCGGCTGGCCGAGTTTCTACGAGCCGGTGAGCGATGAGGCCATCCGCTACCTGACCGACTCGTCGCACGGCATGGTGCGCACGGAAATTCGCTGCGGCAACTGCGATGCGCACCTTGGGCACGTCTTCCCGGATGGCCCTCAGCCCACGGGCGAGCGTTTTTGCGTGAACTCAGCCTCAATGAGCTTCACTGACGACGAAAACGGCGACCAGGTGAAGGGTTGAAAAAACGATTCAGCAAATTATTCCTTTAAAAGGGCGGGATTGTGAATATTGATGACATGATTAGCGGTATGACGCCGGAGATTTATCAGCGTCTGGTGACCGCCGTAGAGCTGGGAAAATGGCCCGATGGCGTCGCGCTGACGCCGGAGCAAAAAGAGAACAGCCTGCAGCTGGTGATGCTGTGGCAGGCGCGCAATAACACCGACGCGCAGCACATGACCATCGACACTCAAGGCCAGATGGTGATGAAGAGCAAGCGCGAGCTGAAAGAAGACTTCGGCATCACGCCGAAGCCGATTGCGACGATGAAAATGCAATAACGGTGCGGGTTGATGCCCTCACCCAACCCTCTCCCACGGGGAGAGGGCTTGATTGTCTTACTACTTATGCGGGATACCGAGCGACTCCGCCAGCTGCTTCGCTAACTGATTGTTGTCATCAGCCCCGTACTCCCAGAACATAGCTCCGGCGAGACCTTTCTCTTTGATGTAGTCCGCTTTGATCGCAACGGAACGCGGGTTCTCATACGAAATCGCGAACAGCGCGTTGCCATCGGCACCCTTCACCGAGAGCCACGGCACTTTCGCCTGGTCGTCCCAGTGCTCGGTAAAGCGCTTCTGCGGATCGTTCAACAGCTTCTTCACGATATCGTTGTACTTCACGTAGGTATCTTTGGTCAGGTCATAGCCGAGTGACTTGAACAACCCGATCTCCTGAGGCCCGAAGTAGGGTTGGGTAACCGGATTTTTTTGCGCATCCGGTTTCGTCCAGTCGATACCCGGCTCAACGGCGCGTTTCGGTACGCGGCCATAGAAACCAATCCCGAGGTTCATCTGCTGCGGCTTCAGCCCGGCGGCCAGATAGTTATTCACCACAAAATCCACGCTGTATTTGTCTGCGGCAGCCACCGTCGGCCAGGTGCTGGAGTCATACAGGTTGGCATTGAAGTACTGCGTACCGTACGCCATGTCGTAGGTCATCAGGTTGATGTAGTCGAGCAGGGGCGCGATGGCTTTAATATCCACCCAGCTTTTCGGACTTTCCGCATTCGCGCCTACCGCAATGGTCACCAGCTTTTTATGCCCGAACGCCGTACGCATCTCTTTCAGCAGGGCGGTGAAGTTATCCCGGTCGGCGGGCTGGCTTGCGACCAGACCCCAGGCACCGTTGACCGGATACTCCCAATCGAGATCGATCCCGTCCAGGCCGTATTTGTCGACAATCTCCTGCGCGGAGCGGATAAACACCGCGCGCGTCTCTTTGGTTGCCGCTGCACCAGAGAAGCCACGCGCGCCCCAGCCGCCAACGGAAAGCAGCACTTTGAGGTTCGGGTTTTGCTTACGCAGGGTAGGGATGAGGGCCAGATCGGCAGCGACTTTTGGCGATAGCCAGATCTGATGCAGTTTCGCCGGATCTTTTAGCGCAGCGTTGGTTTCGTCTTTTTCGTCGTTATAGACCAGACCAAACGAGTAGTTCAGGTGGGTGATCTGGCGAACGTCTAATTTATTGATATCGCCACCCGGTCCGGCGGTGACATCGCCACCCCCGTTAAAGTAGCCCACTGACATCAGGGTACTGGCGGAGGCAACTGACGCGCAAAGCAGGGGTAATGCTGCCAGCAAGGGCAAACGTTTCATACAAGTTCCTCTTTGACTTAATAAAATTAACCACGCCACGGAAAAGGCGTGGCGAAAAAACAGCCTAAAGAGAATAGCATTGCCGCTTCGCTAAGGATGCGAGGGAGTTCACTTTATGGGGATCGGAGAGGGGAATTGCGGGTGGCGGCTGCGCCTTACCCGGCCTACGGGGAAAGGTCGGCCGGGTAAGGCGCAGCCGCCACCCGGCTTAAAAGACTTACGCCTGCGTCTCCAGCCAGTCTTCGAGCGTATACAGCGTCGCGCCTTCCGCAGCCATATCCATAAACGCCTGAGCGCTGTCCTGCGGGTGAATGTTCACCCCGCGGCAGCCGTCGGTGATGACGCTGACGGTGTAACCTAACTGGAGCGCGTCCAGAACGGTAAACTTCACGCAGTAATCCGTCGCCAGGCCCAGCACAATCAGCTCCGTGATTTCGTGATGACGTAACCACGCGTCCAGCGCCGTTTTCTGGCGATGCCCGTTATCAAAAAACGCGCTATAGCTGTCGATAGCCGGGTTTTCACCTTTGTGGAACACCGCGTCGATGGCTTTCTGATTCAGGAGCGGATGTAGCTCCGCGCCTTCCGTCTGCTGTACGCAGTGATCCGGCCAGAAGGTTTGCGCCAGCCCGTCGAGTTCCCCCTGAGTGAAAGGCTCGACGTCGTGCTGGCTGGCAAAGCTGCCGTGGTTCGCCGGGTGCCAGTCCTGGCTTGCAACAACCGCTTCGCCGCGGGCTTTGCACCAGTCCATCAGCGTGTTTGCCACGTCAACGGTGCTGTCACCTTCGGCGACGGCCAGCGCACCGCCCGCGCAGAAATCATTTTGCAAATCGACCAGTAGCAGGGCGCGTTGCTTCATGAGCACTCCTTATTCGTCCGGGGTCAGCTCGCCACGCAGGTTTTGCATCATCGCGCTGCGAATGGACTGAATGTCCAGATCCTGACTCAGTAAATAGTGAAGTTTAGTCAGCGTTGCCTCAACGGTCATATCGAAGCCGCTGATAACACCCGCATGCGCCAGCGCGTTACCGGTGGCATAGCCGCCCATGTTGACCTTTCCGGACATGCACTGGGTCAGGTTCACGACCACAATTCCGCGCTCGCTGGCTTCCTGAAGCTCTTTCAGGAATTCGCCGTTCTGCGGCGCATTGCCGACGCCGTAGGAGCGCAAAATCAGCGCTTTCACCGGCTGACGCAGGAAGTTACGCACCACGTCCGCAGAGATACCCGGATAGATGGTAACCACGCCAATCGGTTGCGGAGTAATCGGATGCACAATCAGCTCGCCGGCGGTGTTCGGCGCAGGCGGCGTGCCCAGACGACGGATATGAATCCCGGCCTCCAGCAGCGGCTGCAGGTTAGGGGAGGCGAAGGCGTCAAAACCGTCGGCATGAGCTTTGGTTGTGCGGTTGCCGCGATACAGACGGTTGTTAAAGAACAGCGACACTTCGTTAATCGGGTAATTCGCCGCAACGTAGAGGGAGTTCAGCAGGTTGATCTGCCCGTCTGAGCGCAGCTCAGCCAGCGGGATTTGCGACCCGGTGACGATAACCGGCTTGCTCAGGTTCTCCAGCATGAAGGAGAGCGCCGAGGCGGTAAACGCCATGGTGTCGGTGCCGTGCAGGATCACGAAGCCGTCGTACTGGTCGTAATGGGCTTTAATGTCATCCGCGATGTGCTGCCAGTCTTCCGGCGTCATGTCGGAGGAGTCCATCAGCGGCTCGTATTCGTGGATGGTGAAGTCAGGCATTTCCGGACGGTGGAATTCTGGCATCAGCGCAAGCTGACGCTGCAGGTGGCCGGAGACAGGGATATAGCCGTTTTCAGAGCGCTGCATACCGATGGTACCGCCGGTGTAGGCTACATAAATCGATTTCTTCTGCATGGTAGTGAGTTCTTGTTCTTCAAAAGAAAAAAATCCCCTCTTCGCGGGAAGAGGGGACGGTTTTTAACGGACGTTAGCGCAGGTCAGGCAAAACGCGTAACGACTCTGTGGATCGTTAAAGGCCGCGAGCTTATCGCTTTCCGCCTTCATCGCTTTCGCCGCCGTGGCAACCGGCGCAGGCAGGTAAGCCTGCATCGCCTCCGGCAGCATGGCGCGTACCGAGCCGGACATGCTGTCCATGACCATATCGAAGAACGACGGCTCGTCCTGGTAATACTCGATATGCCACTGCTTGAGCTTCGCCAGCTCGGCGGCTTTCTTCACCGCGTCATCGAAGTCGCCCAGGCTGTCCACCAGACCGTTGCTCTTCGCATCCTGGCCGGTCCAGACGTGGCCCTGTGCGATCTGGTCGATCTGCTCAGGCGTCTTTTTACGCGAGTCCGCGACCAGGGTGATAAAGCGTTTATAGCCGTTCTCAATGCTGAGCTGCATCATTTCAGAGACTTCCGGCGGCAGAGATTTGGTCACCGACACATCCGCCAGCGGAGAGGTGGCCACCCCATCGGTATGCACGCCCAGGGAATCCAGGCTGTTCTCCACGGTGTTGATCACCCCGAAGATGCCAATCGAGCCGGTCAGCGTGCTTGGGTTAGCCACGATGTAGTTGGCTGGCGTTGAGATCCAGTAACCCCCGGAGGCGGCCATTCCGCCCATGGATACGACGACCGGCTTGCCGGCGGCGCGCGCCGCGGCCAGTTCAGCGCGGATCACTTCAGAGGCACTGACGCTGCCGCCAGGGCTGTTCACCCGAAGGACAATCGCTTTCACTTTCGGATCCAGGCGAGCATCGCGGATTTGTGACGCGGTAGTATCTCCGCCCACGTTACCCGGGGTCTCCTGACCGTCCATGATGGCGCCGTTGGCAAACACCACGGCTACGCTGTCACCGCTGTCATCCGGCTTTTTCGTCGAGTAATCATACATGCTGATGGCGCTGTAATTTTTATCCTCTTTGCTCCAGCCAAACTGCTTGCTCAGGGATTTTTCAATCTCGGCGCTGGTGCCCAGGGCATCAACCAGTTTGTTATCCAGCGCATATTTCGCGGTATCACCGTCAACCTTACGCAGGCCTTCCAGCACGCCCTTTGCGCCCGGGAACGCCTGCTCAGGCGTAATCTGGCGGTTGGCGGCAACGGTGCCCAGATAGTTCTGCCACAGCTCGCCAATCCAGCGGCTGTCCGCTTCACGGGCGGCAGGGGACATATCGTCGCGGATAAACGGCTCGACGGCTGATTTATACGTGCCGACGCGGAAGACGTGGGTGGTGACCTTCAGCTTGTCGAGCAGAGATTTGTAGTACAGGCCGTTGGTGGCAAAGCCGTGCAGATCCACCGTGCCCTGCGGGGAGAGCCAGATTTTATTGGCGAAGCTCGCCAGATAATATTGTCCCTGGCTGTAGCTGTCGCCCACGGCAATCACCGGCTTGCCGCTGTCGCGGAATTCGCGCAGCGCTTTACCGATGTATTGCATTGAAGGCTGATCGCCTCCGGCAAAATCTTTCAGATCCAGTACGATCCCGGTGATGTTACGGTCGTCTTTGGCCTGGCGGATGGTATCGACGATATCAAACAGGGAATTTTCCTGCAGACGATCTGAGGTTGCGCCAAACAGCTGGCGACCAATCACGCTCAGGCGACTGCTGGTGGACGGCTTATCAACAATAACGCCGGTGATATCGAGTAATAGCGCGCCGCGCGTTGAATGCTGCGCCTGATTCGCATTGCTGATATGCATCCAGATGCCCGCGCAAACCAGAACCAGGAAGATGAAGAAGATGTTCATCACCAGGTTGCGGACGAAGTTGAGCAGTCTCCACGTCCATTTAAAGAAACCGGCAAAGATTCGCCAAAGGGTTCGCATGTATTCTCCCTAACCAGAAAATGACTGTTTCCGTCGCCACTGGACGGTAATGTTGGGTTATCGTAATGACCCAACCGCCACTTGTCAGCAGGAATCGCCTGCCAGGCTGTAACAAAATCTGCCGCCGTGTTAATTTTGTGAGTAAATTTCAAGAAAGGAGTTAACCAATGGACGCACTCGAACTGCTTGTTAACCGCCGTAGCGCTTCCCGTCTGGCCGAACCTGCCCCGGCAGGCGAGCAGCTGGAGAACATTCTGCGTGCCGGCATGCGTGCCCCCGATCACGGTACGCTGCAGCCGTGGCACTTCTTTGTGATTGAAGGCGAAGGCCGCGATCGTTTTAGCCAACTGCTGGAGCAGGGCGCGGTTGCCGCCGGGCAGGATGAGAAAGGTATCGACAAGGCGCGCAATGCTCCGTTCCGCGCCCCGATGATTATCGCTGTCGTGGCGAAATGCCAGGCTGACCATAAGGTGCCGGTCTGGGAGCAGGAAATGTCCGCAGGCTGCGCGGTGATGGCAATGCAGATGGCCGCCGTCGCGCAGGGCTTCAATGGCATCTGGCGCACCGGGCCGCTGACCGAAAGTTCGGTCGTGCGTGATGGGTTCGTCTGTGGCGAGCACGATAAAATTGTCGGCTTCCTCTATCTCGGCACCCCACAGCTTAAAGCCTCCAGCACCATCAGCGTGCCGGACACCACGCCTTTCGTCAGCCGTTTCTGATAACGCACGCTAAACTGTCTGGATTCTGAGCATCTGCCGCAGAATTCAGACAGTCATACTTACCTCTTTATGGAATGAGCGCTACCATAGCGCGATTGAGATGACAGGAGACGTCCATGAGCGAGCAAACCATTCGTTTAACGCAGTACAGCCACGGAGCCGGTTGCGGTTGTAAAATTTCCCCGAAAGTGCTGGAGACCATCCTGCACAGTGAACAGGCGAAGTTTGTCGACCCGAACCTGCTTGTCGGCAATGAAACGCGTGACGATGCTGCAGTTTATGACTTAGGTAACGGCACCAGCATTATCAGCACCACTGACTTCTTTATGCCGATTGTCGACAACCCGTTCGACTTCGGTCGCATTGCGGCTACCAACGCCATCAGCGATATCTTCGCCATGGGCGGTAAGCCGATCATGGCGATTGCCATTCTGGGCTGGCCGATCAACACCATCCCGCCGGAAGTGGCCCGTGAAGTGATTGATGGCGGTCGTTTTGCCTGCCAGCAGGCGGGGATTGCGCTGGCCGGTGGTCACTCTATTGATGCGCCCGAACCGATCTTCGGTCTGGCCGTCACCGGCGTGGTGCCGACCGAACGCGTGAAGCGCAACAGCACCGCGCAGGCGGGCTGCAAACTGTTCCTTACCAAGCCGCTGGGCATTGGCGTGCTGACTACGGCTGAGAAAAAATCCCTGCTGAAACCGGAGCACAAAGGTCTGGCAACGGAAGTCATGTGCCAGATGAACCTCGCCGGTGCGGCGTTTGCCAATATCGACGGCGTGAAGGCGATGACCGACGTCACCGGTTTTGGTCTGCTGGGGCACCTCTCTGAAGTGTGTCAGGGCGCGGGCGTGCAGGCGCAGGTCTGGTATCAGGACGTGCCGAAGCTGCCGGGCGTGGAGGAGTATATTGCTCAGGGCGCGGTCCCGGGCGGTACTCAGCGCAACTTCGCCAGCTACGGTCACCTGATGGGCGAGATGCCTGAGGAGTGGCGCAACCTGCTGTGCGATCCGCAAACCTCCGGCGGCCTGCTGCTGGCGGTCACGCCGGAATCCGAAGCCGAGGTACAGGCCACTGCCGCCGAGTTCGGCATCACCCTGACGGCGATCGGCGAGCTGGTGACCGCGCGCGGTGGTCGACCGATGATTGAGATCCGTTAATTCGATGCGGTTGTTTATTGCCGAAAAGCCGAGCCTGGCCCGCGCCATCGCCGACGTGCTGCCTAAACCGCATCGCAAAGGTGACGGCTTTATCGAATGCGGTAACGGGCAGGTGGTCACCTGGTGTATTGGTCACCTGCTTGAGCAGGCGCAGCCGGATGTCTACGACAGCCGCTACGCCCGCTGGAATTTGAACGATCTGCCCATCGTGCCGGAAAAATGGCGCCTGCAGCCCCGGCCTTCGGTCACCAAACAGCTCAACGTGATCAAGCGCTTTCTCCATGACGCCGCTGAAATCGTGCACGCGGGTGACCCGGACAGGGAAGGTCAGCTGCTGGTGGATGAGGTGCTGGACTATCTTGAGCTGGCGCCGGAAAAGCGCCAGCAGGTGCAGCGCTGCCTGATTAACGACCTCAACCCGCAGGCCGTCGAGCGGGCAATTTCGCGCCTGCGCGCCAACAGCGAGTTTATTCCGCTGTGCGTCTCGGCTTTAGCCCGCGCCCGCGCCGACTGGCTGTACGGCATCAACATGACCCGCGCCTACACCATTCTTGGGCGCAACGCGGGCTATCAGGGCGTACTTTCCGTGGGCCGCGTGCAGACGCCGGTGCTGGGGCTGGTGGTGCGTCGTGACGAAGAGATTGAGAACTTCGTCGCTAAAGATTTCTTTGAGGTGAAAGCGCATATCGTCACGCCTAAAGACGAACGCTTTACCGCCGTCTGGCAGCCGAGCGATGCCTGCGAATCGTACCAGGATGAAGAGGGGCGCCTGCTCCATCGTCCGCTGGCCGATCATGTGGTTAACCGCATTACCGGGCAGCCCGCAATCGTCACCAGCTATAACGATAAACGGGAATCAGAACCCGCGCCGCTGCCGTTTTCGCTGTCGGCCCTGCAGATTGAGGCGGCCAAAAAGTTTGGCCTGAGCGCGCAGAACGTGCTGGATATCTGTCAGAAGCTCTACGAAACCCATAAGCTCATCACTTATCCGCGTTCGGACAGCCGCTATCTGCCGGAAGAGCACTTTGCCGGACGCCACTCGGTGATGAACGCCATCGGCGTGCACGCGCCGGATCTGCTCCCGCAGCCGGCGGTAAACCCGGACACCCATAACCGCTGCTGGGATGATAAAAAGGTGGATGCCCACCACGCGATTATCCCGACGGCGCGCGCCAGCAGCGTCAACCTGACGGATAACGAAGCGAAGGTCTATAACCTGATCGCCCGTCAGTACCTGATGCAGTTCTGCCCGGACGCCGTATTCCGCAAGTGCGTGATTGAGCTTGAGATTGCCAAAGGCAAATTTATCGCCAAAGCGCGTTTCCTCGCAGAGGCAGGCTGGCGCACGCTGCTGGGGAATAAAGAGCGCGACGAAGAAAACGACGGCACGCCGCTGCCGGTGGTCGCTAAAGATGACGAACTGCTGTGCGAGAAGGGCGAAGTGGTTGAACGTCAGACCCAGCCCCCGCGCCATTTCACCGATGCGACGCTGCTGTCGGCGATGACCGGGATCGCCCGGTTTGTGCAGGATAAAGATCTGAAGAAGATCCTGCGCGCCACCGACGGTCTGGGGACGGAAGCTACCCGCGCGGGGATCATCGAGCTGCTCTTTAAGCGCGGCTTCCTGGAGAAAAAGGGACGCTACATCCACTCAACGGAGCCGGGACGCGCGCTAATCCACTCTCTGCCGGAGCTGGCCGCCAGGCCGGACATGACCGCGCACTGGGAATCGGTGCTGACGCAGATCAGCGAGAAGCAGTGCCGCTACCAGGACTTTATGCAGCCGCTGGTCGTGACGCTTTATCAGCTGATCGATCAGGCGCGCAGCACGCCGGTGAAAACGTTCAGAGGGATGGTTGCACCCGGTAGCGGCGCGAAGAAACCGTTTAAAAAGAAAAAGAGCGCGGCAGCCTCTTAAACCGTAGGCCGGGTAAGGCGCAGCCGCCACCCGGCGAAAAGCAGCTCTGCGGCCGGAAAAAAGCCCGGTGGCGCTAACGCTTACCGGGCCTACAAGGGCGAGAACGCAGCGAAACCTTAAATCACACCCTGCCCAATCATCGCATCCGCCACCTTCACGAACCCGGCAATATTCGCTCCGCGCACGTAGTTGGTTTGCGATGCCTCGCCGCCGTACTCCACGCAGGCATGGTGAATATCCAGCATGATATGGTGCAGGCGCGCATCCACTTTCTCCGCCTTCCAGCCGAGACGCGCGGCGTTTTGCGCCATCTCGAGGCCAGAGGTCGCCACGCCGCCCGCGTTAGCAGCCTTGCCCGGAGCAAACAGCACGCCCGCTTCCAGGAACAGGTCCGTCGCGTCGATGGTGGTCGGCATGTTCGCCCCTTCGGCCACCGCTTTTACGCCGTTGCTAATCAATGTACGCGCGGCTTCAACATCCAGCTCGTTCTGCGTGGCGCATGGGAGGGCGATATCCACCGGCACGCCCCACGGCTGTTTACCTTCGAGGTAGGTCAGGCCAAACTCCCGGGCATAATCCGCCACGCGACCGTCGCGGCTGGCTTTGATTTCACACAGGCGCGCCAGTTTCTCTGCCGTGAAGCCCGCTTCATCCACCACCGTGCCGCTGGAGTCAGAGGCGGTCACCACGCGAGCGCCAAACTGCATCGCTTTCTCAATCGCGTACTGGGCCACGTTACCGGAGCCGGACACCGCGACGCGCATGCCTTCAAAGCCTAAACCGTGGCGCTTGAGCATGGCCTCGGTGAAGTAAACCAGGCCGTATCCGGTCGCTTCCGGGCGGATCAGGCTCCCGCCAAACGACAGCCCCTTGCCGGTAAAGACGCAGGCGCTGTTGTTGGAGAGCTTTTTCATCATCCCGGCCATAAAGCCCACTTCACGTCCGCCCACGCCGATATCACCGGCAGGCACGTCGGTGTCAGGACCAAGGTGGCGGTAGAGTTCAGTCATCAGCGCCTGGCAGAAGCGCATCACTTCGCCTTCGCTTTTGCCTTTCGGGTCGAAATCGCTGCCGCCTTTCCCGCCGCCCATCGGGAGCGTGGTGAGCGCGTTTTTAAAGGTTTGCTCGAAGCCGAGGAATTTCAGAATCGACAGGTTTACGGACGGATGAAAACGCATGCCGCCCTTAAACGGGCCAATGGCCGAGTTAAACTGTACGCGCCACGCACGATTAACCTGTACCTGATTGCGATCGTCAACCCACGTCACGCGGAACTGGATTACGCGCTCTGGCTCGACAAGGCGTTCAAGCAGCGACATCTGGCGATAACGCGGGTTTTGTTCAAGGAAGGGCCACAGGGTGGTCATAACTTCTCGTACGGCCTGCGCGAACTCGCTTTGGTGCGGGTCGCGCTGTTGAACATGGGCAAGGAAACTTTCCAGTGAGCGTGTCTGATCCATAGATATAAGAACCTCTTATCGTATTTTATGTGTATTACTTATGCGATTTGTGTTGTTTTTTTGACTATACCACCCGTACCGCTTTGTGAGGCAAGCAGAAATGTATGCCGAAAGGGAAATTAATGAGAGCGCGGGCGTCATAACCAAAAGCGATGAAGAGATAAATTAAAGGTTCCGCTCGGGTTTACCGTTATAGTCTTTATCAAGGAACTACAGGAAGATGTGTCTATGAAACGTTATCTACTCACCGCGTTATGCTTGATCTTTACCGCAGGCGCGCAGGCTGACCGCATTCGCCCGGACGTGGAGGTGAATGTGCCGCCGGAAGTGTTTAGCTCCAGCGGCCAGAATCAAACGGTGCAACCCTGCAATCAGTGCTGTATCTATCAGAATCAGAACTACTCGGAAGGGGCCGTTGTGAAAGCGGACGGTATTCTGCTGCAGTGCCAGCGCGACGAGCGCGCCATCAGCACAAACCCGCTGGTCTGGCGTCGCGTAAAACAATAAACGCTTCCAGCAGCGGAATATCCGCGGGGGCTAAGGCGTAGCCAAACGCCTCTTCCGGCGTACACCACGCGAGCGCGCTGTGGTAGTGCGCCGTGAGCTCGCCGCGAAAAGCAGGAACGTGCCAGGCATGCAGGTTGATCAACCGCTGCGAAACTTCCCGCTGGTGGCTTGCCACGTATTGCCCCGGCAGGGCGTCAATGCCCAACTCTTCACGCAGCTCGCGGATAAGCGCTTCTGGCTGGGTTTCACCGGCCTCGACTTTACCGCCTGCAAATTCCCACATTCCCGGCTGGTCGGCATGGGCAGGGCGCTGCGCCAGTAAAATATTGCCGTCTTTTTCGATGATGGCGGCAACGACATCGAGTGTTTTCAGCATGGTCGTCAATAATTGATAGCGAAAAAAGACATATTATCGTGCCCTTTCTCAGAGTCCAGTAATCAGGAGAATCAGGTGAAAGAGACCACCGCCTGGGTTGCCCCCCTCGAATCCCTTCCCACCAGCCTTAAACCGATTGCCGCCATGCAGAAAAAGCATTTTGGCGCGGTGCTGAATCCCACCCGCTGGTGGGGGCGCATGCCGCGTCTGTTCTGGCTGGTGGCGCTGTTTGTCGGTTTTCTGGAGCGCCGTCGCGCGCGCCTGACGCCCGTGCTTCGTTCGCTGCTCATGACGCGGGTATCCCAGCTCTGTCACTGCGCTTTCTGTATTGATGCCAACAGCCTGCGGCTGGCCGAGCGCTGCGGCGCGCTGGATAAGGTTCAGGCCGTGGGCAACTGGCATGACTCTGCCTTGTTCACCGAGCAGGAGCGCGCGGCGCTGGCCTACGCCGAGGCGGTAACCGCCACGCCGCCCCGGGCGGATGAGGCTATCAGAACGGCGCTGAAACGCCACTTCACGGACGAGGACATCACCGAGATGACGGCGCTCATTGCGTTTCAGAATCTCTCCGCCCGCTTTAACACCGCGCTGGATATTCCGGCGCAGGGGCTGTGCGCCACGTTTAACGAGACTCCCCATGCTTGACCGTCACCTGCACCCGCGGGTTAAGCCCGCTCTGAATCGTCTGGTTTCCGCGCTGGATAAGCCGGGCATCACGCCCGACAGAGTCACCCTGACCGGGTTTGCCGTCGGCGTGCTGGCGCTGCCGTTTCTGGCCCTCGGCTGGTATCCGGCGGCGCTGGTCGCCATCGTGCTTAATCGCCTGCTGGATGGCCTGGACGGCGCGCTGGCGCGGAGGAGAGGGCTGACCGATGCGGGGGGATTTCTCGATATCGCGCTCGATTTTCTGTTCTACGCCCTGGTTCCGTTTGGCTTTGCGCTCGCGGCTCCCGCAGAAAATGCGCTGGCGGCCGCCTGGCTGCTGTTTGCGTTTATCGGTACCGGAAGCAGCTTTCTGGCGTTTGCCGTGCTGGCCGCGAAGCACGACATCGACAACCCCGGCTATGCGCACAAGTCGTTTTATTACATCGGTGGATTAACGGAAGGGACGGAGACCATCGCGCTGTTCGTGCTGTGCTGCCTCTTCCCGGCGCACTTTGCGCTATTCGCGTGGGTATTCGGCGCGCTGTGCTGGCTGACCACCACAACGCGCATCTGGAGCGGCTATGTGACGCTGAAGTCACTCAACCCTTAGAGCGCACTCTCTGGCCCGCGCGCGCCGGTAGTGACCGGGTTTTGCGGGTGACTGCTCCATTCGTACCAGCCGCCGTCATAGACGGCAACATTCTTCCAGCCCATCGCCCGGGCGTACATAAAGGTTTCTGACGCCCGCCACCCGGTGCCGCAGTAAAACGCGACGTGCTGTTCCGGCAGAATATTCCAGCGCTTCCACTGGGCGGCGATATCGTCCGCACTGCGCATGGTGCCATCCGGGTTATGGAAGTCTTCCATATGGGTCGCGTCGCTGCCCGCGTGACCCCAGCGGGCACCGGCTATTTCACCTTTTGGCTTGATGTAGCTGTAGCCGCTGGTTTCGCCGATGAACTCCGGCCACGAACGAATGCTGACCAGGGAGGCATCCTGACGGTGCAGCATCCCGCGCGCCTGCTCCATATCGACCATCAGCTGCGGCTGGCCAGGGATCGGCGCGCCGAAATCGGGGGCTGGCGTTACTTTACCGGGCGTGCCGCGTTCAACCGGCAGGCCTGCATCTGACCACGCCTTCCAGCCGCCGTCGAGAATGCGCACATCCTTCACGCCCGCATACAGCATTATCTGCGCCACGCGCGCGGCGGCGTAAACGTCACGGCCATACAAAATGACGGTGGTATCGTGACGGATCCCGTGCTTCGCCAGCATCGCTTTCAGCTGGTCGTCGGAGACTTTATTCCACAGCGGCTCGCTTTCCACCTCGTTGGTGTCGATGTAGCCCGCGCCGGGAATGTGGTTCAGCAGGTAAAACTTCGGTGCGCCCCAGGCGGCTTCAATCACTTTCCAGTCACCCGACGGTGCGGCGGTCACGGGTTTACCCTGCTGGAGGCGGTGGATCCACTGCGGGTAAACCAGCTGTTCAAAGTGAGGCAGGCGCTGAAGGCGGTCGGGCGTCTGCAGCGCGTCGCTGAGCAGCGAGACGTGGCGGTATCCGGCTTTCTCCAGGCGGGACTTCACCGCCTGGTTGTCGTTCTCGTCACCGTACAGGGCGATGGCCGTCGCAGGCGTAAGCTGATGCTGTTTTGCCCAGCTCGCAATCTGCTCGTCGCTCATTGCGCCCAGCCAGGCGGCAGCAAGGTTGAGTGCGGCGGGTTCATGCCCGGAGGGGCCGCTGAGGGTCTGCGGCCAGCCGTTGTAAAACGCGCTGGGGCGGGTGTCGACAGGCGTGCCGTGCTGCGCCTGAAGCTGAGACAGCGTCATCGCGTTGGCCATATCAGCCGCCAGAGAGGAAAAGGAAGCGAGGCCGCAAAGCAGGGCCAGCGCGGTCAGTTGAGAAACACGTTTCATCGAATAACCTGACGTCAGTAAAAGAGGGGGGCATTGTCGTCTCTCCGGAAATGGAAAACATTGCGTTAGCACATTATTGCCAGCGAGAGATCTCAATCAGCTCGCCGCCGGGTGGAATATCGTCCTCATCGTGCGTGACCAGCACCGCCGGGATGTTGCGCGCGCGGACGGCGTCAAATACCCATGTCCGAAACGTCGTGCGCAGCGTTTTATCGAGGCGGCTGAACGGTTCGTCCAGCAGCAGCGCCTGCGGCTCTGCGAGCAGGGCCCGCAGCAGGCTGACCCGAGCACGCTCCCCGCCAGAGAGGGTGGCCGGATCGCTGGCGTAATGACCGCTCAGCCCGGCGGAATCCAGCGCCTGCTCGACCGCGTCCCGCCGCGCGCGCCCGACGATCCGCTCAGGCAGCGCCAGCAGCAAATTTTGCCCGACGCTGAACTGTTCAAACAGCAGCGCGTCCTGAAAGAGGATGCCCAGCCCGCGGGATTCAACGGGAAGACCGTCGCAGCGACGCGCGTCGAGCCACAGTTCGCCCCGGGCCTGAAAATCGCCTGACAGCGCGCCGACCATCCACGCAAAAAGGGTCGATTTGCCGCTGCCGGACGGCCCCATCAGGGTAACGATCTCCCCGCGGGGAACGCAAAAACTGACCTCGCGGAAAAGCGGTTCGATGGTGAGATGGTTTACCTTCAGCATTATCGTAATCCTTGACGGTAGCGGCCCGCGAGCCGGGATAACAGGGCGGCAAGACCGAACACCGTGCCCGTGACCAGCAGCAATCCCTGCGCCCTGCTGGCGAGAACGGGGATGCTGCCCCCGCTGCTGAGCGCGACGGTTTCGGTGGTCAGCGTGGCGAAACGCCCCGCGCCAAGCCAGAGCGTCGGCATGTATTGCGCCATGCTGACGGAAAAGCCCGTGGCAAAGGCCAGCAGCGCAGGGCGCACCAGCAGGGGGCATTTCAGCAGTAAGAATATTTTCGCCCGTCGCCAGCCGAGCGTTCTGGCGGTAAGGATAAGCCGGGGATCGATCCGCCGCCAGGCGGGCTGCAGAACCAGCAGCATCCACGGCAACACCCACAGCAGATGGCTCCAGAGCACGGCGGCATAGTGCCCGTCGAGTCCCAGACGCAAAGCAATAAAATATTGCCCGGTGACGAGCGGCAGCGCCGGAAGGGCGAGCGGTGACCACACCCACGCTGCGCCGCGCTGCGGTCCCCATTCCAGCCAGAGAAAAATGACGATGAGGGCGATCAGGCTCGACAGCAGGCCGAAGGAGAGGCTGGTCCCCACGGGACCCACGTCGCCTCCTTGCGCCAGCATCAGCAGTACCGCGGCGCACAGGATGCCGCACGCGGGAAGTAATCCGCTGAATGCCCGCTCAGGCAGGACGAGTGGAGACCGGGGGCGCGTCCCCGCGAGGTCCGGGATCGTGCGACGCCATGCTTTCCAGAGGCCGTACCCGAGGGCGGCAAGCGCGGCCAGCATCATAAGGAGAAGCAGGCACAGCAGCGTCCCTTTTGCCTGCTGCTCGGCGTCGCCCTGGCTTAGCCACTGAAAGGCCAGCACGGCCAGGGTGGGCGGGTTGCCGGGCCCGAGAACGATCGCCACATCCACGACCGAGAGTGACCATGCCAGCACGGCCAGCATCACCGCGCCGAGGACAGGGGCGATCGCCGGGAGGATCAGCCAGCTGAGCGTCTGAATACGTCCGTAGCCAAAAGTTTGCAGGGCGATCTTCTGCTGCGCGAGCCGTTGTTCCGGCAGAACGGCGTAAATGGCCCACAGCACGAACGCGCTCTCTTTGACCGCGAGCGTCAGGCCCAGCCCGGCACCGTAGCGGTCAAACGGCGGCGAACAGACGGTGCAGACCTGATAAAACAGACCGCCCTCGGCAAACAGCAGCAACGCGCTGGTGGCGAACGCCACGTGAGGGATCGCCAGTAGCCACGGCAGACGGGTAGAGAGGCGTCGCCAGCGTTGACCGGGCCACAAAAGGCAGATGAGGAAAAGGGCAATCAGCAACGCCCCCAGCGTGGCGATGAGCGTTGAGACCAGCGTGGCGACGGTCGCCTGGGGCAGCTGCGGGTCGTTCAGCAGCTGCTGCCAGTTTGTCACGGAAAACGCCGGTGAGAACAGCATGACGCTGGCAGGCAGAAGCGGCAGATAAATCACCGCCATTGCCAGCCAGACAAGCCCGCTCAGCGGGTGCCGTAACGACGCAGCCATTCCTGCTCCAGCGCGTTCACCCAGGCGGACTGCGGCTCGGCAAGCACCTGCGGCAGCCCCTGAGGCGTATGGGCCCGCAGCTGTTTCGCGTCACCTTCGGGCAGCGTTTTCGCATCCAGTACGCTCGGGTCCCCCCAGACGGCCGGGTCGGCCTTGCGGATTTGCGCCTGCGGCGACAGCAGGAAATTAGCGACCACTTTCGCACCTGCGCTCGCGCCGGCATTGGCCGGGATAGCCACAAAATGGACGTTGCCGAGCATTCCGCTATGGAAACCAAAGGTGTAGCTGTCGGCAGGCAGTTCGCCGCTCGCCACTTTCTGCTGCGCATGCGCCGGGTTAAAGGTCAGCGACAGGTTCAGACTGCCGCTGGCAAGCAGGGCATCCATCCGCGCAGGGGAAGGAGGGAAGTCTTTGCCTTCGCGCCACAGCAGCGGGTGCAGCTTATCGAGGTAGGCCCAGAGCGGCGCCGTCACCTGCTCAAACGTTGCATCGGGCGCTTTTTGTAACGCCTCAGGGCGATCGGTGAGCGTCAGAAGCAGCTGCTCAAGAAATGCCGTGCCGGTAAAATCGGGCGGGCGAGGATAGCTGACCTTGCCCGGGTGCTGCTGCGCGTAGGCCAGCAGCGCCTGAGGATCCTCCGGCGGCGTCGGCATGCTGGCTTTGCGGGCGATAAAGGTCAGCTGCGCGCCGCCCCACGGCGATTCCGCCCCGTCGGTGGGAATCGCAAAATCTTCCGTGACGGGTTTACGGGTATCGACATAGCGCCAGTTTGGCAACGTCTGCGCCCATCCGGTTTGCAGCAGGTTCGCCTCTTTTAACGTGCGGAAGTTTTCGCCGTTGACCCACAGCAGGTCGACCGAGCCGTTGGTCTTACGCCCTGCCGCGGCTTCGGTCTGAATACGTTTTACCGCGTCGGCGGCATCCGCCAGCGGGACGATTTTGAGGGTAATGGCGTAGTGCGTTTGCATCTCACCGCTGACCCACTCAAGGTAGCGGTTGACCGCCGGATCGCCGCCCCAGGCGTTAAACCAGACGGTCTGGCCTTTGGCCTGTTGTTGGATTGCGTGCCAGCCCTCGGCGGCACACAGGGGGGCTGCCAGCAGCAGACCGGTCAGAAACGCGCAAAAACGCACACGGCGCATAATGCCTCACTTTTTAGCAGACGGGAGATAACGGGAAAACAGCCGGCGCGTGGCCAGCGGCAATAACCCCAGTAGTGTAAAGGCGATTAGCATGCCCGGCGACAAAATATCGCGTAGCGACGCCACTTTCCCCAGCTCGCGCCCGGCGTTCAGAAAGACAACCGTCGCGGGCAGCATGGCGACCTGGCTGACCCACCAGTAGCGATATATGCCAATGCGGGTCAGCCCCATCAGCAAATTCACCAGGAAAAACGGGAACAGCGGCATCAGGCGCAGGGCAAAAAGATAGCCCGCGCCGTCATGCGCCATACCGGCGTTCACCGTTTTCATCTGCTGAGCAAACCGCCGCTGGACCCATTCGCGCAGCAGATATCGGCTGGCGAGCATCGCAAGCGTGGCCCCGAGCGTGGAGGCAAACGAGACCAGCACGGTGCCTTCCCACAGGGGAAATAACGCCCCGCCCAGCAGGGTGAGGATCGCCGCGCCGGGGATCGACAGGGCGGAGACCGCCACATAGAGCGCAAAAAAGATCAGCGCGCTTCGCAGCGGCGAGTGGTCAACATAGGAGAGGAGTGCCTGCTGGTGGGTTTTAATCCCTTCCAGGGAGAGCGTGCCTGGAGGAAGCATGACAAACGTCAGAATAAATGCGCCCAGAAGGGCGCACAGGAAAGCGATTTTTCGAATGTTCACGCGTCATTACAGCTTGAATTTAGCCCACACCGGCGCATGGTCAGACGGTTTTTCCATGCTGCGAATCTCGTAGTCGATCCCGGTTTCGATGCAGCGCTCTGCCAGCGGTGAGCTGGCCAGCAGCAGGTCGATACGCAGGCCGCGGTTGTCGTCAAAGCCTTTTGAGCGGTAGTCAAACCAGGAGAAGCGGTCCTGCGTCTCCGGATTAGCGGTACGGAAGGTATCCACCAGGCCCCAGTCCAGCAGGCGCTGCATCCACTCGCGCTCTTCCGGCAGGAAAGAACATTTCCCGGTGCGCAGCCAGCGTTTGCGGCTGTCTTCACCGATGCCAATATCCAGATCGGTCGGGCTGATGTTCACATCACCCATGATCAGCACCGGATTGTCTTTGTTCAGTTCGGTGGTCAGGTAGTTCTGCAGATCCTGATAAAACTTGGCTTTGGCCGGGAATTTGGTCGGATGGTCGCGGCTTTCGCCCTGGGGAAAGTAACCATTAATCACGGTGATGTTACCCAGCGGGGAAGGCAGCTCCGCCATGATGATGCGGCGCTGTGCTTCTTCGTCATCGCCGGGAAACCCACGGCGCACGGAAACTGGCGTCTCTTTGGTCAACAGCGCAACGCCGTAATGGCCTTTCTGCCCATGATAGAAGACGTTGTAGCCGAGTTTCGCCACCTCTTCGAGGGGGAACATGTCGTCGTGAACCTTGGTCTCCTGCAGGCCGATCACATCTGGCTGATGTTGTTCAACGATAGCTTCAAGCTGATGGGGGCGGGCGCGCAGGCCGTTGATATTAAAAGAGACAAATTTCATAGTCGCTGCCAGTGCAAGGTGAATAGTGCATGGATGGTAGCAGAATTTGCGTCAACTGTTACCGGGTTAGACCAATAACTGCGACAGATAATGCCGGTGGTGCAATATTTGCACCATTCTGACGCGCCTCGCCCTCAAACAGGGCGTAAATGACCGATAAATTTCGCGAGCGATCACAATTCCAGAATTATATTTGGCCTGTGCATACTCTTTCTGATTTTCATGCGGCAAAGCGCCGCTTGTCGTAAAAATATTCACTTTTTATGCACTAACAGTGAATAACTCCATATCGTAACTTGTTGATATTCTGTTACCCCAACCCGTTTATGCATTTTTATCGCTGGCTGGCACGAAGGCTGCAATCTACATTCACAGTGCAAACACTCAATTATTTAACATTCAAATAACTTTTTATTTACCGGATGAGGTCGCTATGTCTCTGTCAATTACGCGTGAAAATTTCGATGAATGGATGATGCCGGTTTACGCTCCGGCGGCTTTTATTCCGGTTCGTGGGGAAGGCTCGCGCCTGTGGGATCAGCAGGGTAAAGAGTATATCGACTTTGCAGGTGGGATTGCGGTCAACGCGCTGGGTCATGCGCACCCTGCGCTCCGTCAGGCGCTCAATGACCAGGCGTCGAAGTTCTGGCATACCGGCAACGGCTTTACCAACGAGCCTGCGCTGCGCCTGGCCAAAAAACTGATCGACGCGACGTTTGCCGAAAAAGTCTTTTTCTGTAACTCGGGGGCGGAAGCCAACGAAGCGGCGCTGAAGCTGGCGCGCAAATATGCGCACGATAAATTTGGTACCCATAAGAGCGGCATCGTGGCGTTTAAAAATGCCTTCCACGGGCGCACGCTCTTTACCGTCAGCGCGGGCGGCCAGCCTTCCTACTCGCAGGATTTCGCCCCGCTGCCGCCGGATATTCGCCACGGCATCTATAACGATCTGCAGTCCGCCAGCGAGCTGATTAACGACACCACCTGCGCGGTGATCGTCGAGCCGATGCAGGGCGAGGGCGGCGTGCTTCCGGCGCAAAAAGCCTTCCTGCAGGGGCTGCGCGAGCTGTGCGATCGCCACGACGCGGTCCTGATTTTCGACGAAGTACAGACCGGCGTGGGCCGCACCGGCGAGCTGTATGCCTATATGCACTACGGCGTGACGCCGGACGTGCTGTCGACCGCCAAAGCGCTGGGCGGCGGCTTCCCGATTGGGGCGATGCTGACCACCGATAAATTCGCCAGCGTGATGACCGTGGGCACCCATGGCACCACCTACGGCGGCAACCCGCTGGCAACCGCCGTCGCCGGCCAGGTTCTCGACATCATTAACACGCCTGAGGTGCTGAAGGGCGTTAAGCAGCGTCACGACTGGTTTGTCGAGCGCCTTAATGCCATCAACGGCAAAACGGGGCTGTTTAAAGAAATTCGCGGTCTGGGGCTGTTAATCGGCTGCGAGCTCACCGCCGAGTTTGCCGGGAAAGCTAAACTTATTTCACAGGAAGCGGCAAAAGTGGGCGTGATGGTGCTGATTGCCGGTGCCAACGTGGTGCGTTTCGCGCCTGCGCTGATCGTCAGCGAGGAAGAGGTGCAAACCGGTCTGGACCGTTTTGCGCTGGCGTGTGAAAAAGTGAAATCCGGGGTGTCATCATGATGGTCATCCGTCCCGTTGAGCGTGGCGATATCGCCGGGCTCATGCAGCTTGCCGGTAAGACGGGAGGCGGGCTGACCTCGCTTCCTGCCGATGAAAAAACGCTGTCGGCGCGCATTGAGCGCGCCCTGCAAACCTGGCAGGGGACGTTGCCAAAAAGCGAACAGGGGTATGTGTTCGTGCTGGAAGACACCGACACGGGGACCGTGGCCGGGATCTGCGCCATTGAAGTGGCCGTCGGGCTTAACGACCCGTGGTACAACTACCGCGTCGGCACTATGGTTCACGCCTCGAAAGAGCTGAACGTCTATAACGCGCTGCCCACGCTGTTTCTCTGCAATGACCACACGGGCGCCAGCGAGCTCTGCACGCTGTTCCTCGACCCGGCGTGGCGCAAAGAGGGCAACGGCTACCTGCTCTCCAAATCGCGCTTTATGTTTATGGCCGCCTTCCGCGATCGCTTTAACGAAAAAGTGGTCGCAGAGATGCGCGGCGTGATCGACGACACCGGCTACTCGCCGTTCTGGGAGAGCCTGGGCGAGCGCTTCTTCTCGATGGAGTTCAGCCGGGCGGACTATCTCTGCGGCACCGGCCAGAAAGCCTTTATTGCCGAGCTGATGCCGAAGCATCCTATCTATACCCATTTCCTCAGCCCGGAAGCGCAGGCGGTGATTGGCGAAGTCCATCCCCAGACCGCGCCCGCCCGCGCGGTGCTGGAGAAAGAGGGGTTCCGCTACCGGAACTATGTCGACATCTTTGACGGCGGCCCAACGCTTGAGTGCGACATCGACCGCGTGCGCGCGATCCGTAAAAGCCGTCTGGTTGAGGTCTCTGAAGGTCAGCCCGCGCCGGGTGACTGGCCCGCCTGTCTGGTGTCGAACGAAAATTACGCCAATTTCCGCGCCATGCTGGTGCGTACCAACCCGAAATGTGAACGTCTGGTGCTGACGGCTGCAGAACTGGATGCCCTGAAATGTAACGCCGGCGATACGGTTCGCCTGGTGCGTCTCTGCCCTGAGGAGAAAACAGCATGACATTATGGATTAACGGTGACTGGGTCACGGGCGAAGGCGAAGAGCGCGTAAAAACCAATCCGGTTGGAAAAGAGGTGCTCTGGAAGGGGCATGACGCCAGCATCGGGCAGGTAGAACAGGCCTGCCAGGCCGCTCGCCGCGCGTTTCCGGCGTGGGCAAAACAGCCTTTCGCCGTGCGCCAGGAAATTGTTGAAAAGTTTGCCGGGCTGCTGGAGGCAAACAAGGCCGAACTGACGCGCATCATCGCGTCTGAAACCAGTAAACCGCGCTGGGAAGCCACAACCGAAGTGACGGCGATGATCAACAAAATCGCCATTTCGATTAAGGCGTACCACACCCGCACCGGCGAACAGCATACCGACATGCCGGACGGCGCGGCCACGCTGCGCCACCGTCCGCACGGCGTGCTGGCGGTGTTTGGCCCGTATAACTTCCCGGGACACCTGCCGAATGGCCACATTGTGCCTGCGCTGCTGGCGGGCAATACCGTTATTTTCAAACCGAGCGAGCTCACGCCATTCACCGGCGAGGCGGTGGTTAAGCTGTGGGAACAGGCTGGCCTGCCGCCGGGCGTGCTGAACCTGGTGCAGGGCGGGCGGGAAACCGGTCAGGCGCTGAGCGCGCTGAGCGATATCGACGGCCTGCTGTTCACCGGCAGCGCCGGTACGGGCTATCAGCTGCACCGCCAGCTGGCGGGGCAGCCGGAGAAAATTCTGGCGCTGGAGATGGGCGGCAACAACCCGCTGATTGTGGAAGATCCTGACGATATCGACGCCGCGGTGCACCTGACGATTCAGTCCGCCTTTATCACCGCCGGACAGCGCTGTACCTGCTCCCGCCGCCTGCTGGTCAAGCGCGGCGCGCAGGGGGATGCCTTCCTGAAGCGTCTGGTAGAAGTGAGCGCGCGTCTGGTGCCTGCCGCGTGGGATGCTGACCCGCAGCCGTTTATCGGCGGGCTGATTTCCGAACAGGCCGCGCTGAACGTGCTGAAGGCCTGGCAGAACCACGTCGCGCGCGGCGCGAAAACCCTGCTGGAGCCGAAGCAGGTTCAGCCGGGTGCCTCGCTGCTGACGCCGGGCATCGTGGAGATGAGCGGCGCGAGCAACGTGCCGGATGAAGAGGTCTTTGGCCCGCTGCTGTGCGTCTGGCGCTATGACGATTTCGATGCGGCCATTGCGATGGCGAATAACACCCGCTATGGCCTGTCGAGCGGGCTGATCTCACCGCATCGCGAGAAGTTTGACCAACTGCTGCTGGAAGCGCGCGCCGGGATTGTAAACTGGAATAAACCGCTGACCGGCGCGGCAAGCACCGCGCCGTTCGGCGGCGTGGGCGCGTCGGGCAACCATCGCGCCAGCGCGTGGTATGCCGCCGATTACTGCGCGTGGCCGATGGCGAGCCTGGAAACCCCGGCGCTGACGCTGCCGGAGACGCTTAATCCGGGGCTGGATTTTACCGGAGGGGATCGTCATGAAAGCGCGTGAGGTTAACTTTGACGGGCTGGTGGGGCTGACGCACCACTATGCCGGTCTCTCTTTTGGGAATGAAGCCTCGACGAAGCACCGTTTTCAGGTCTCGAACCCGAAGCTGGCGGCGAAGCAGGGGCTGCTAAAAATGAAGGCGCTGGCGGATGCCGGTTTCCCGCAGGCGGTGATCCCGCCGCAGGAACGACCGAACGTGGCAGTCCTTCGTCAGCTCGGTTTTAGCGGTACTGATGAGCAGGTGGTTGAAAAAGCGGGTACGCAGACGCCGCACCTGCTCTCCGCGGCAAGCTCTGCCTCTTCTATGTGGGTGGCAAACGCCGCGACCGTCGCGCCGTCAGCCGACACGCTGGATGGCAAAGTTCATCTGACGGTGGCGAACCTGAACAATAAATTCCACCGCGCCACCGAAGCGGAAACCACCGAGCGCGTGCTGCGCGCCATTTTCAACCATGACGCCCATTTCGAGGTGCATCAGGCCCTGCCGCAGGTGGCGATGTTTGGCGACGAAGGCGCGGCCAACCATAACCGCCTGGGGGGCGACTATGGCGACCCGAGCCTGCAGCTGTTTATCTACGGGCGAGAAGAGGGGGGCCACGCCGCGCCAACCCGTTATCCTGCTCGTCAGACGCTGGCGGCCAGCCAGGCGGTTGCCCGCCTGAACCAGGTCAATCCTTCCCAGGTGATTTTTGCCCAGCAAAACCCGCATGTGATCGATCAGGGCGTGTTCCATAACGACGTGATTGCCGTCTCTAACCGCCAGGTGCTGTTCTGCCACGAGCAGGCGTTTGCCCATCAGGAGACGCTGCTCGCCACGCTGCATGAGCGCGTACGCGGCTTCACGCCAATCCAGGTGCCCACGGAGGCGGTGAGCGTGCAGGACGCGGTAGAAACGTATCTGTTCAATAGCCAGCTGCTCAGCCGTGACGATGGCAGCATGATGCTGGTCCTGCCGCAGGAGTCCCGGGATCACAAAGGCGTGTGGCGCTACCTGACGGAGCTGGTCAAGGCCGATAACCCGATTGACGAGCTGCGCGTGTTTGACCTGCGCGAAAGCATGGCCAACGGCGGTGGTCCAGCCTGTTTGCGTCTGCGCGTGGTCTTGACCCAGGACGAAATGCAGGCAGTGAACCCAGCGGTCATGATGAACGATACGCTCTTTACGCGGCTGAATGACTGGGTCGATCGCTACTATCGCGATCGTCTGACGCAAGCGGATCTGGTTGACCCGCAGCTTCTGCGTGAAGGGCGCGAGGCGCTGGACGCGTTATCGACAATCCTGCAGCTGGGATCGGTTTACCCGTTCCAGCGCTAAAGGAGTGGATATGGACAATTTACTGGCGCTGACCCTGGCCGATGAGACGCCGGAACAGAAAGAGGGGGACGGCCCCTCATTTCGCTGGCGGTGGCTGGGGCGCGGGGTGCTTGAGCTGACGCCGACCGTAAAAAGCGATCTCTCGCTGCTGCTTTCAACGGGTATCCACGGGAATGAAACCGCGCCCGTTGAGATTGTTGATATGCTGCTGCGTGCGCTGTACCGCAATGAGATCGCCCTGAAGTGCCGCGTGCTGGTGGTGCTCGGCAATCCCCCTGCGCTGGCGCAAAACAAACGGTATCTGGTGAGCGACATTAACCGCATGTTCGGCGGCCGCTGGTCGCAGTTTCCTCAGAGCGATGAAACGGCGCGGGCAGAGTGGCTGGAGAACGTCGTTACCGCGTTTTTTGCCGCCGCGGGACCGGCGCGCTGGCATCTGGATCTGCATACGGCAATCCGCGCGTCCTACCACGTTCGCTTCGGCGTTCTGCCGCAGCGCAGTCAGCCGTGGGATGAAGCGTTCCTGAGCTGGCTGGGTGACGCCGGGCTGGAGGCGCTGGTGTTTCATCAGTCGCCGGGCGGAACGTTTACCCATTTCACCTGTGAACGTTTCGCTGCGCTGGCCTGCACGCTGGAGCTGGGAAAAGCGCTACCGTTTGGCCAGAACGATCTGACCCGCTTTGCGCCTACGCATCTCGCCCTTCGGGCGCTGCTGGGAGGAAAGGCTCCCGAGCACACGCATCAGCCCGTTGAGCGCTATCGTGTCGTACAGCAGATCACGCGCCGCAGCGATGCTTTCCTGCTCCACATGGCCGCGCACACCCTGAACTTCACCCCGTTCCGCAAAGGGGCGCTGCTGGCTGAGGATGGCGAGGAACGTTACGAGGTGCAGAAAACCACCGAGTATGTCTTATTCCCTAACCCCACCGTCGCGTTTGGCCTGCGGGCCGGGCTGATGCTGGAAAAAATATCCTGAACCTTTCCCCTCTCATCATCCGGGAGGGGGAAGCAAAAAACTTTTCTTAACGATTAAAGCGCTTGCGCTTGTTTTGCAGAATATTCCTGGTGAATTGCTTTATTATTGATCTGCACTTCGCTATACTTCTGCTAAATTTCTTTAAAATCATCGCATTGAATATTTTTTGTTGCAACTCTCCACGCTTTATCCTTATTTCCTCCACATTTGACGAAAATTTGTTTTTTACACTTTCATTGTTTTACCGTTGCTCTGACTAATTGACGATAAACCCCGTAAAGTTAATCTCGTCAACACGGCATAGCGCCGAAGAATAACTGAAAGAAAGGAAATAAATTATGCGTAAGTTTACTGCACTGTTTGTTGCTTCTACCCTGGCTCTGGGCGCTACCAGCATGGCGTTCGCCGCAGATACTGCGACCACTACGACTGCCGCGCCTGCTGAAGGCAAAATGATGATGCATCATAAAGGTCCGGGTATGCACAACGAGATGATGATGTTTAAGGATCTCAACCTGACGGATGCGCAGAAGCAGCAGATCCGCGACATCAGAAAAGGTGAACGCGACCAGATGAAACGTCCTCCGCTTGAAGAGCGCCGTGCGATGCATGACATCATCGCCAGCGACAGCTTCGATAAGGCGAAAGCCGAAGCGCAGATCGACAAAATGGCCGAGCAGCACAAAGCGCGCATGCTGGCTCACATGGAAACCCAGAACAAGATCTACAACATTCTGACTCCGGAACAGAAAAAACAATTTAATGCGAATTTTGAGAAGCGTCTGACAGAACGTCCGGCGATGAAAGGTAAAATGCCAGCACCAACCGAATAATCGGTTCACACTCTTAAGACCGCCGGGATCCTGTCCACAAAAGCGCAACCGCTGTGGACAGGACCGGCGGTTTTTCTTTCCTGCCCTCTTGCCTGCCGCCGCCAGCGCGGTATCCTCCTGTAGTTGCTTCAGAGAATGTTTGCAGAGTCATGGCGTTAGAATTTTTATTAACGTTCCGCTAAGGCCTGTCCGCTCTGCTGCCGATACTGTTTCTGTGAATACCCAACGATAACAAACAAGACAGCAACGATAGCGATATCCTTGCCCTGGCACGGGTTGTGCCATTCAGGAGTGGTGATGGAGTTCTTTGATATCCGTAAGATGCCGGTCAGCCTCTGGCGCAATGGTGCTGGCGAAACGCGTGAGATTTGCTGCTTCCCTCCCGCGACGCGCGATTTTCACTGGCGTGCCAGTATCGCGACTATCGCCAGCAACGGCGAATTCTCCTCGTTTCCCGGTGTCGATCGGGTGATTACCCTGCTGGAAGGGGGAGAGGTGACGCTGGATGCGGGCCAGGCGTTCTTCCATACCCTGAAGCATCATCAGCCCTACAGTTTTGCCGGCGATTTGCCGGTGAAAGCGCTGCTTTGTGATGGGCGGATGGCGATGGACTTTAACATCATGACCCGGCGCGACTGCTGCCAGGCGAAGGTGCGCGTTGCTGACCGAACCTTTACCACCTTTGGCTCACGCGGGGGCGTGGCGTTTGTGCTGAGCGGGGCGTGGCAGCTGGGGGATAAACTGCTGACGGCCGATCAGGGCGCCAGCTGGGAGGAGGGGGCCCATACGCTGCGTCTGCTGGAGGCTCAGGGCACCTTATTGTTCAGCGAAATCACGTGGCTGCCGGGTCATTGAGCACAACTATCTCAAACTTTCCGGCCAGGACCGGTTTACAGAGGATTTTGTAGCCATCGTGGTCAAATCCGGCTGGCGTGCGCAGCAGGGTAGCCGCATCGCTGATGTCGTCGACGGCGCCCAGCCAGAGCCAGTTGTTGACGATGTGATACTGGGTCATTGCCTCGCCCACTTCTTTTAGCGCAACGGCGCTTTCCCACGGCCAGCAGTTTACGCTAATGGCCGCCAGACCGCTAAGGAGCCTGGCGTGATGCGCCTCAACGCTCTCTTTCCCGCAGCAGGCACCAGCGCAGCGCTTCAACGCGGATCGAAAACAG
Organism: Enterobacter asburiae; assembly: GCF_024599655.1. NCBI lineage: Bacteria > Pseudomonadati > Pseudomonadota > Gammaproteobacteria > Enterobacterales > Enterobacteriaceae > Enterobacter > Enterobacter asburiae. The sequence goes on along the minus strand of NZ_CP102247.1, from coordinate 2,984,408 downwards.
GCGCGTCCGCGGGTGGTTGCCTCCAGACCCAAAAGGCTGTAGCAAAGCTGTCGCTCGTCCGCCAGCGTTTGCAGCGCCTGGAGTGCGGCGCGCTTATTGGCGAACAGCCCATAGAGATTCGGGGCATGAGAAAAATCGACGTCGCGCGCGTAGACGACCTGCGGCTTGCCATCGTTGATCTGCAGGGAGCAGAGCTGACGGTTGCGGCGCAGGCGCTTATTGAACAGCGGCTGTTGTTCTTTTATCAACCGCGCCTCCAGCAGCAGCGCGCCCATTTCTCCCGCCGTCTGGAACCAGGTAATGCGTCGCGACTGGCGCAGCATGGCGGCCTCGTCCGGCGTACGAAGATGGGATAACACCCGGCTGCGAATGTTCACGCTCTTGCCGATATAAAGCGGCAGGGTGTCGCTTACGCCGTGAAAGATGTACACGCCCGGCTGTTTAGGCAGCGCCTCAAGCCAGGGGCGAAGGTGTTCGGGATATTCGTAGATAGCCGCCGCTTCAAACTCAAGACGCGGGGCGGATTGACGCCTGCTCACATACTGCTCCATATACTGTTCAGGTATACAGTGTAGCAGAGACGGTTTGGTTAAAAAAGAGCCGGGTGGCGCTGCGCTTACCCGGCCTACAACAGCGCGAAACCGTAGGCCCTGCAAGCGAAGCGCCGCTGGGCAAAAATGTTGGCTATTTCTTCCAGAAGTCGTCAAACACCGTAATGGGCGTGTGGCGCTTGTGCTCGGTTTTCAGATACCAGCCTTCGATGATTTTCGCGGTACCTTCATCCAGCTTTTTACCTTCCAGATAATCATCAATGTTGTCATAGGTGACGCCAAGGGCCGCTTCATCCGGCAGGGAAGGGCGATCGTCTTCAAGGTCCGCCGTCGGCGCTTTCTTATAAAGATGCTCAGGACAGCCCAGCGCGGCGAGCAGCTGCTTACCCTGACGCTTGTTGAGACGGAAGATAGGGTTAATGTCGGTGCCGCCGTCGCCGTATTTGGTGAAGAAACCGGTGATCGCTTCTGCCGCATGGTCGGTGCCGACGACGACGCCTTTGGTCATCCCGGCGATACTGTACTGCGCTTTCATGCGCTCGCGGGCTTTCTCGTTGCCGCGGACAAAATCGCTCAGCTCAATGCCCGCTTCGCGAAGCGCCTGCTCGCTTGCCAGCACGGAGCCCTTAATATTCACGGTCAGCACGCGGTCAGGCTGAATAAAGGTAATCGCATCCTGGCAATCCTGCTCGTCCGCCTGTACGCCATAAGGAAGGCGCACCGCGATAAACTGCAGTGTCTCATCGCCCGTCTCTTCGCGAAGCTCTGAAATCGCCATCTGGCAGAGTTTACCGGTCAGGGTAGAATCCTGGCCGCCGCTGATGCCCAGCACCAGGGATTTCAGGAACGCGTTCTTTTTTAAGTACGACTTTAAAAAATCCACGCTGCGGCGGATCTCTTCATGTGCATCTACCGTAGGCTTCGCGCCCAGTGCCTGAATAATCTCTTGTTGCAGAGCCATCACGCCCTCCATATGCAGTACATAAACAGAATGTGTTAGCTGTTAAAACTAACCCTTTGGGCGAGAAACGACAAGGATCACAGTTTCGAGTGCGCTAATTTGCGCCGATTTAGCAGGTTATCGTTGTTTTATTAGAATTTTCCGAAATTCGTCTGGCGTAATTCACAAAGTTGAACAATAGTACTTTTTATCCCATGCTTAGATAACACGCTGATAAACAAGAGGACGGAATATGAACAAGAACGTAGCAGGAATTCTTAGCGCAGCGGCGGTACTGACTATGCTGGCAGGGTGTACGGCTTACGATCGCACCAAGGATCAGTTTACGCAGCCCGTAGTAAAAGACGTCAAAAAAGGGATGACCCGTTCGCAGGTGGCTGCGATTGCCGGTAAACCTTCTTCTGAAGTGACCATGATTCATGCGAAGGGAACCTGCCAGACCTATATCCTGGGTCAACGTGATGGTAAGGCAGAAACCTACTTCGTCGCCCTGGATGATACCGGTCATGTGATCAACTCCGGCTATCAGACCTGTGCTGAATACGACACCGATCCACAGGCACCTAAGGCGCAGTAACCCTGCTTGCCTGAAGATGTTAACAAACCGGCCCACGGGCCGGTTTTTTTATGTATCAGAAAATCTTATTTCTTTGCGCGAATTATTTGCCCGAAATGTGAAGGGAGTCAACAAGCCAGGTCAATGAGAGACAATTTGAGCCTATCCAGAATTATCCCCTGTCTGTACCATTGCGTATACTCACTCCAACGATAAACAACAGTACGCAAGCTACCTGTCTGCCGGGACAGCGAGTCGAGTGATAGCGCGATGGCAGGTAGTCATACAAGAGGGAAATCACGATGGAAAAGAAACATATCTACCTGTTCTGCTCAGCGGGCATGTCTACGTCGCTTCTGGTGTCAAAGATGCGTGCGCAGGCTGAAAAGTATGAAGTCCCTGTGGTGATTGAAGCGTTTCCAGAGACGCTGGCGGGCGAAAAAGGCCAGACAGCCGATGTCGTTTTACTGGGGCCGCAAATTGCCTATATGTTGCCCGAAATTCAACGACTGTTACCGAATAAACCGGTCGAAGTGATCGACTCGGGGCTGTACGGCAAGATTGATGGTTTAGGTGTTCTTAAAGCTGCTGTGGCAGCAATTAAAAAAGCTGCTAATTAATTTTTATTTTTCCCGTCAAAGAGTTATTTCACACACAATACGCCGTAACATGCGTTACGGCATTTAAGGGTATTTTCCTATGAGTAAAGTCATCGCTTCACTTGAAAAGGTACTCCTTCCTTTTGCTGTTAAAATAGGAAAGCAGCCTCACGTTAACGCCATCAAAAACGGCTTTATTAAATTAATGCCGTTGACGCTGGCCGGGGCCATGTTCGTTTTAATTAACAACGTTTTTCTGAGCTTTGGTGAAGGTTCCTTCTTTTATTCATTAGGAATTCGGTTAGACGCTTCCACTATTGAAACCCTTAATGGTTTTAAAGCCATCGGCGGCAACGTCTATAACGGTACGTTGGGGATTATGTCGCTGATGGCGCCTTTCTTTATTGGGATGGCACTGGCAGAAGAGCGTAAAGTGGATCCGCTGGCTGCCGGGTTATTATCCATCGCCGCTTTTATGACCGTGACGCCATATAGCGTGGGTGAAGCCTATGCCGTTGGCGCCAACTGGCTGGGTGGGGCCAACATCATCTCAGGTATTGTTATCGGCCTGGTGGTGGCAGAAATGTTCACCTTTATTATCCGTCGCAACTGGGTTATCCGCCTGCCGGATAGCGTACCGGCTTCCGTATCTCGTTCATTTTCCGCGTTGATTCCAGGCTTCATTATTCTCTCCATCATGGGGATTATCGCCTGGGCGCTCTCCCACTGGGGCACAAACTTCCACCAGATCATCATGGACTCTATCTCTACGCCGCTGGCGTCGATGGGTGGCGTGGTCGGTTGGGCGTATGTGATTTTCACCTCTCTGCTGTGGTTCTTTGGCGTGCATGGTTCACTGGCACTGGCCGCGCTGGACAGCGGAATTATGACCCCCTGGGCACTGGAAAACGTTGCGCTTTACCAGCAGTACGGCTCCGTTGACGCGGCGCTGGCAGCGGGTAAAACCTTCCATGTGTGGGCGAAGCCGATGCTTGACTCCTATATCTTCCTGGGCGGTACCGGGGCGACCTTGGGTCTGATCATCGCGGTCTTTATTGTCTCTCGTCGTGCCGACTATCGTCAGGTCGCGAAGCTGGCGCTGCCATCAGGCATCTTCCAGATTAACGAACCGATTCTGTTCGGTCTGCCAATCATCATGAACCCGGTAATGTTCATTCCGTTCATCCTGATTCAGCCGCTGCTGGCCGCCATTACCCTGACGGCGTATTACCTGGGCATTATTCCACCGGTCACCAACATTGCGCCGTGGACCATGCCGGCGGGCCTGGGTGCCTTCTTCAACACCAACGGCAGCGTCGCGGCCTTCCTGCTGGCGATATTCAACCTCGGGATTGCTACCCTGCTGTACATGCCGTTTGTGGCGATTGCCAACAAAGCAGCCACCATTATTGATGAAGAAGAGAGCGAAGAGGATATCGCCCTCTCACTGAAATTCTAAGATTGACCGGCGCGGGGAAGCCCGCGCCAGCCACAAGGAGCTTAAAAATGTTAGATTTGGATAGTATTGTCGCAGACGAAGCCGTCGAGAACGATCTCGAAGAAGTGGTGATGGGGCTTATCATCAACTCGGGACAGGCCCGAAGCCTGGCCTATGCCGCGCTGAAGCAGGCCAAGCAGGGGGATTTCGTCGCCGCGAAAACCATGATGGAACAGTCCCGCACGGCGCTCAACGAAGCGCACCTGGTGCAGACAAAGCTGATTGAAAGCGACCAGGGCGAAGGGAAGATGAAGGTCAGCCTGGTGCTGGTCCACGCGCAGGATCACCTGATGACCTCGATGCTGGCGCGTGAGCTGGTGGCGGAGCTCATTGAGCTTCACGAGAAAATGCACTAAGTCAGACTGAGTAGCAGGAGGTCAGCACGATGGAAATTAAAACCGCACTTGAGCAGCAGCTGTTTAACGGCAAAAATTTTCACGTGGTTATCTACAACAAAACGGAGAGCGCCAGTGGTCTGCACCAGCATGACTACTACGAATTCACGATTGTTCTGACCGGCCGCTACTACCAGGAGATCAACGGTAAGCGCGTCCTGCTTGAGCGAGGAGATTTTGTCTTCCTGCCGATGGGGTCTTATCACCAGAGCTTTTACGAATTTGGTGCCACCCGTATTCTGAATGTGGGCGTCAGCAGACGCTTCTTTGAGAAGCACTATCTGCCGCTGGTGCCGTTCTGCTTCGTGGCCTCCCAGGTCTATCGTGTCAAAAACGAGTTTATGACCTGGATTGAAACGGTTATCGCCTCGCTTAACTTCCGCGACAATGAATTTGATGAGTTTATTGAAACGGTGACCTTCTACGTGATGAACCGGCTGCGCCACCATCGTGAAGAGCAGCAGGTGACGGATGATATTCCGCAATGGCTGCGCGGCACCGTTGAGCTGATGCACGATAAAGGCCAGTTCAGCGAAAATGCGCTGGAAAATATGGTGTCCCTGTCGGGAAAATCCCAGGAATATCTGACCCGTGCGACGCAGCGCTATTATCGTAAAACACCCGTGCAAATTATTAATGAAATCCGCATTAATTTTGCCAAGAAACAGCTGGAAATTACCAACTACTCTGTTACCGATATTGCGTACGAGTCAGGATACAGCAGTCCCAGCCTGTTTATTAAGACCTTTAAGAAACTGACTTCATTCACACCGAACAGTTACCGGAAAAATTTAACGGTAATTAATTAACTTTCGGCGGATTACCCGCCACAAATATTGCTTTAATGGCTTGCCCAAATAGCGGGAAGAGTACGCTATACCTTGCAGGCGATTAACCTGATACGCTAAGGGAGATATTATGCAGAAGAAATTAAAAGTCGTAACCATTGGTGGCGGCAGCAGCTATACCCCGGAATTACTTGAAGGTTTCCTGAAACGTTATCATGAATTACCGGTCAGCGAATTATGGCTGGTGGACGTTGAGGAAGGCCAGGAGAAGCTGAATATTATTTTCGACCTGTGCAAGCGCATGGTGGAGAAAGCGGGCGTGCCTCTGACCGTGCATAAAACTCTGGACCGCCGTCTGGCGCTGAAAGATGCAGATTTCGTCACCACCCAACTGCGCGTGGGTCAGCTGAAAGCGCGAGAGCTGGACGAGCGTATTCCGCTGAGCCACGGCTATCTCGGGCAGGAAACTAACGGCGCGGGCGGCCTGTTCAAAGGTCTGCGTACCATTCCGGTGATTTTCGACATCGTCAAAGACGTGCAGGAGATCTGCCCGAACGCGTGGGTGATTAACTTTACCAACCCGGCCGGGATGGTGACCGAGGCGGTCTATCGTCATACCGGTTTCAAACGCTTTATCGGCGTCTGTAATATTCCGATCGGTATGAAGATGTTTATCCGCGACGTGCTGGCGCTGACCGACAGCGACGATCTCTCTATCGACCTGTTCGGCCTGAACCACATGGTGTTCATTAAAGACGTTATCGTGAACGGAAAATCGCGCTTTGCCGAACTGCTCGGCGGCGTGGCTTCCGGTCGCCTGACGGCGGCATCGGTGAAAAACATCTTTGACCTGCCGTTCAGCGAAGGGCTGATCCGCTCGCTGAACCTGCTGCCGTGCTCGTACCTGCTTTACTACTTCAAGCAGAAAGAGATGCTGGCCATCGAAATGGGCGAGTACTATAAGGGCGGCGCGCGCGCGCAGATCGTTCAGAAAGTCGAGAAGCAGCTGTTCGATTTGTATAAAGATCCGAACCTGAACGTCAAACCGAAAGAGCTGGAGCAGCGCGGCGGGGCCTACTACTCCGATGCGGCGTGCGAGGTGATTAACGCCATCTACAACGACAAGCAGGCGGAGCACTATGTCAACGTGCCGCACCACGGCCATATCGACAATATCCCGGCGGACTGGGCGGTTGAGATGACCTGCATCCTGGGACGCGATGGCGCTAAACCGCATCCACGCATCACCCATTTCGATGATAAGGTCATGGGCCTAATCCACACCATCAAAGGCTTTGAAGTGGCGGCAAGCAATGCGGCGCTGAGCGGCGAGCTCAATGACGTGCTTCTGGCGCTGAACCTTAGCCCGCTGGTGCATTCCGACCGCGATGCGGAGCAGCTGGCCAGTGAGATGATCCTGGCGCATGAAAAATGGTTGCCGAACTTTGCCGCCACGATCGAGAAGCTGAAGTTCAAACACCACTAAGAGGACGCGCAATGGAAAACCTGCTGATCGTTAATGCTGATGATTTTGGCCTCTCGAAAGGCCAGAACTACGGCATTATTGAAGCCTGTCGTCGGGGTGTTGTGACCTCTACCACGGCACTGGTGAATGGTGAGGCGGTTGAACACGCGGCGCAGCTGAGCCGCGAGGTGCCGGAGCTGAGCGTCGGCATGCATTTTGTGCTGACGCTCGGGATGCCGCTTTCGCCAATGCCGGGCCTGACGCGCGACGGACAGCTGGGCAAGTGGATTTGGGAACTGGCGGAGCAGGATGCTCTGCCGCTTGAAGAGATTGCCGGCGAGCTGGAGCGTCAGTTCAACCGCTTTGTTGATGTGTTTGGTAAGGCGCCGACGCACATCGACAGCCATCACCACGTGCACATGATCCCGGTGATTTTCCCGATTGTCGCGGAGTTTGCTCAGCGCAAAGGCGTGGCGATGCGCGTGGATCGTGAGGCGAGTGGTGTGCCCGCCTGCGACGTGACAACCACAGAGGGGTTCAGCAGCGCATTTTACGGCGACGAGATCGACGAAGCGCTGTTCCTGAAGGTGCTGGATGATTCCGCCGCGCGGGGGGAAAAGTCGCTGGAGGTCATGGCGCATCCTGCTTTTGTCGATAATACCGTGCGGAAAAGCGCCTACTGCTGGCCGCGTCTGGCGGAGCTGGACGTGCTGACGTCGGCGTCGCTGAAGTATGCGATTGCCGAGCGTGGGTATCGGTTGGGGACGTTTGGGGATCTGTAAGAGGTGCCGGGTGGCGAGGTAAAAGCAAAACGGTAACCTGGGTTACCGTTTTTATTGTTTTCTCCCTCTCCCGTGGGAGAGGGGCGGGGTGAGGGCATCAGGCCGCACAACCGGGAATGGTTTTTACGCCGGGATCAGGTCAATCTTACTGCTGCGTGACCAGACGCGGTGCGCCGCGAGCAAATCAAACAGCTTCGTCATAAACGCATCGTCAACATTGTCGCCCTCGACAATACCGTCCTCACCCTGATCGGCCACCTTCAGTTGCGCCTTAAACCGTCGCGCGTCGCCGGACAGCGCGATCAGTTTAAGGTGCTTATAGGCTTCCAGCAGATAATACACGGCGTCACCGTTATTCAGCAGGCTGTCAATATCCCCGCACGGCACAATCACCGCATCGACGGTCAGCGATGGCGCCCCGGCAAAGGTTGCCGCCACCGGCAGCACGGAGCCGTCATCGGCGGTCACTTCCCCCATGCGGGAATAAAGCAGTTTCGCATGCACGCCCTGGGTTTTCAGCGCCTGCATGATCCCCAGCACGTCGCTGGCGCGGGTGTTGTCGTTCAGCAGGATGGCGACCACGCGGCCTTTAATCGAGCCACCCGGCACGGCATACAGGCTCAGGGACGGATCTTTCTTCACGCCGTTAACCTCTTTCGGCGGCGCAAGATTACGCTGCTCATCGGTCAGCGTAATACCCAGGTTATCCGCAACGCTCTGGGCGAGCTGAATATCAATGCGCGCCAGCTGATCGACCACCCGCTCGCGAATGTAGGTACGCACCACTTTACTCAGCTCAAAGCTGAAGCCGCCGATAATGTGCTGTTGCTCAATCGGCGTCTGGCTGTTCCAGAACAGGCGAGGGTGGGCGTAATACTCGCCGAACGACGGGCTGCGCTCGCGAATTTTGTTGCCGTCGATACGCTCCTGGTACGATTCGAATCCACCGCGTTTCGGCCCGGGAGGGGTTTCACGCGGCCAGTTATCGTTGATGGAGTTCGGCTCATAGTTAGCCGGGTTGGTATCAATATCCTGACGGTGCATCCCGTCGCGCTGGAAGTTGTGGTACGGGCAGGTTGGGCGGTTAATTGGAATTTCGTGGAAGTTCGGTCCGCCAAGACGGCTGATCTGCGTATCGGTATACGAGAACAAACGTCCCTGCAAGAGCGGATCGTTGGTGAAATCCAGCCCCGGTACGATATGCCCAGGGTGGAACGCGACCTGTTCGTTCTCGGCAAAGAAGTTATCCGGGTTACGGTTGAGCACCATTTTACCCACCAGCTGAACCGGCACCAGCTCTTCCGGGATCAGCTTCGTCGGGTCAAGAAGATCGAAATCAAACTTAAATTCGTCCTCTTCCGGTATGAGCTGCAGGCCCAGTTCGTATTCCGGGAAGTCGCCCGCTTCAATGGACTCCCACAGCTCGCGGCGATGGAAGTCCGGATCGCGCCCGGTCAGCTTCTGCGCCTCGTCCCATACCAGCGAGGCTTTACCCGCCACCGGCTTCCAGTGGAAGCGCACAAACGTGGCTTTACCCTCGGCGTTGATCAGACGGAAGGTGTGGATGCCAAACCCTTCCATGGTGCGATAGCTGCGCGGAATGCCGCGGTCTGACATCGCCCACATCACGTTGTGTAAGGTTTCAGGCTGCAGGGAGACGTAGTCCCAGAAGGTGTCGTGCGCACTTTGTCCCTGCGGTATGGCCCAGTGGGGCTCCGGTTTTACCGCATGGACAAAGTCAGGAAATTTATGCGCGTCCTGAATGAAGAACACCGGGGTGTTATTGCCCACCAGATCGAAAATACCCTCTTCGGTATAAAACTTGGTGGCAAAGCCGCGGATATCCCGAACCGTATCTGCCGAACCGGCGCCGCCCTGTACGGTGGAGAAGCGCACAAATACCGGAGTGATTTTGTCCGGGTCGGAGAGGAAGTCCGCTTTGGTGATCGCTTTCAGGCTCTTGTATGGCTGGAAGTAGCCGTGCGCAGCGGAACCGCGCGCGTGAACGATGCGTTCCGGAATGCGCTCATGGTCGAAATGGGTGATTTTTTCCCGCAGGATAAAGTCTTCCAGCAGGGTTGGCCCGCGCGCGCCTGCGCGAAGGGAGTTCTGATCGTCAGCAATGCGCACGCCCTGATTGGTGGTGAGCGCAAAACCTTCGCCGCCTTTACGGTGTGGCTCAAGCGATTTCAGCTTCTCGTTTCCCGTGTCCGGCGATTTCACGCTTCCCGGCGCGGTAGGCTGTTCGCCCGGTGCGGAAGGGCCAGGGGAGGGGCGGTGAGAGCCGTCAGCAGGGGCGAGAGAGTCCATACCCGGTTGAGATTCCTCAGTGCCATGAATCGGTGATTGATGTGTTTTATCTTTGTTCGACATTGCACGCTTCTCCTTTATCCATTGCTAAAAACCCTATTAAGGATAGAACAATGTCGCGAGATGGCTCGCGAACTAAGAGTTTTCACATGCCGTCATTAGCGAAAGGAGCCATCCCACCCACTCGGAGCGCGACGGAAGGCAGCAGGATCGGCTATCATAGAATTTTCCTGCTTCAAGAATTTGCTTTAGTGAACCAGTCGCTTATGAAACCTCTTCGTCAACAAAACCGCCAGGTTATTAGCTATGTGCCCCGCGTTGAGCCCGCGCCGCCTGACCATGCCCTGAAAGTGGAGGGTTTTCGCGATGTCTGGCAGCTGCGGGGGAAATATGTGGCCTTTGTGCTGATCGGCGAACACTTCCGTCGTTCACCCACGTTTACGGTGCCGGAATCGGCGCAGCGGTGGGCGATGCAGATCCGCCAGGATGAAGAGGTTGAAGAATAACAGCCATAAAAAAACCGCCATCAGGCGGTTTTTTTATTTCTAAAGTGATTAACGGTGCGCCAGCTCGGCGTCGTCTTCACTTTCCAGAATCGCTTTGTCGGTCTGCTTCAGCCACTGGCTGGTCAGCGTACCGGCGGTCATGGAGCCGCTCACGTTCAGCGCGGTACGACCCATGTCGATCAGCGGCTCAACGGAGATCAGCAGCGCGACCAGCGTCACGGGGAGACCCAGCGCAGGCAGCACAATCAGCGCGGCGAAGGTTGCACCGCCGCCAACACCCGCAACGCCTGCGGAGCTTATGGTAACAATCCCGACCAGCGTGGCAATCCAAACCGGATCCAGCGGGTTGATACCCACGGTTGGCGCAACCATCACCGCCAGCATCGCCGGGTACAGACCCGCACAGCCGTTCTGACCAATGGTGGCACCAAAGGAGGCAGAGAAGCTGGCGATGGATTCAGGCACGCCCAGACGACGGGTTTGCGCTTCAACGTTCAGCGGAATAGAGGCTGCGCTGGAACGGCTGGTGAAGGCGAAGGTCAGCACAGGCCAGACTTTACGGAAGTATTTCAGCGGGCTGACGCCGTTCACGCCCAGCAGGATGCCGTGCACCACGAACATAATGCCCAGGCCCAGATAAGAGGCGACAACGAAGCTGCCCAGCTTAATGATGTCCTGCAGGTTAGAGCCGGCAACCACTTTGGTCATCAGCGCCAGCACGCCGTAAGGGGTGAGCTGCATGACCAGACGAACCAGCTTCATCACCCAGCTTTGCAGGGTGTCAATCGCGGTCAGCACGCGTTCGCCTTTTGGCGCGTCGTCCTTCAGCAGCTTCAGCGCCGCTACGCCCAGGAACGCGGCGAAAATAACCACGCTGATGATCGAGGTTGGGCTCGCACCGGTCAGGTCAGCAAACGGGTTCTTCGGAATGAAGGAGAGCACCATCTGCGGCACGGTCAGGTCAGCCACTTTACCCACGTAGTTGGTTTGAATCGCGGTAAGACGCGCCGTTTCAGCGGTACCCTGAACCAGACCTTCTGCGGTCAGGCCAAACAGGTTGGTGACCAGCACACCCACCAGCGCGGCAATCAGCGTGGTGAACAGCAGCGTACCAATGGTCAGGAAACTGATTTTTCCCAGCTGAGTGGCGTTATGCAGGCGGGCCACGGCGCTCAGAATAGAGGCGAACACCAGCGGCATAACGATCATCTGCAGCAGCTGGACATAGCCGTTACCGACGATGTTGAACCACTGAATAGAGTCTTTCAGAACTGGATTATCGGAGCCATAAATTGCCTGTAATGCCAGACCAAATACGACACCCATGGCCAGACCAACCAGCACTTTTTTCGCCAGGCTCCACTGTTTGTGGCGCGCCTGCGCGAGAAGCAATAGCAATACAACGAACACAACGACGTTCGCGATGAGTGGAAAATTCATCCCCGTTCTCCTGATTTATTATTGGGTCGGTTTTTACCGATCCTGTTGGCGGAAGGTTAGCAGAAGTGTGATGTAGCGCTTATATCCAAATGGAATGGGTTATGACAAATGAGATAATTTTGTTGGTTTACTGTTCAATCTGGTGATGAATAAAGCGATTAAACTGAAATTGCAGCGAATTAATCATCTGGGATGACCAGCGAACTGCACTGTTTTCGGGCAAGGTTTGCGGCATCCAGACGGCGTAAGCAAACAGCGCCATGCACAATACGCGCTCAAGCTGGTTTCCTTTCTGCGGGGCGAGGATGGGAAAACGGAAGCGCCAGCGGCAGGGCCAAAGCAGCGGCACGCCCGCAGGCGTCAGCATATCGGCGAGAATATGGCTTAAATAGCCCAGCACCATCCCCTGGATGGCATCGGCGGGGACTATCCAGCTTTCGGGCACCTTTAAATAGAAAAGCGTCAGCAGGCCAAATACGGCCAGCAGGCTGTGCGTAAACCCCCGGTGGCCGAACGCGCGGGCGATGGGTTTCGACACCCACTTCAGGCGTTGCCCGAGGAAGGATTTGGGATGGTCAATGTCGGGCAGCAGACAGGTCAATACGGCGGAAGGGACAATATGCCACCAGTCCCCCTGTGCCAGCACGGGGGTGAGTTCAGCGTTTTTGGCAAATACCGCGCACGCAATAGAAAAAAGCAGGTGGCCTTCCGCCGTCATGATAAAACCCACAAAACTGTCAATTCATACAGTATAGGGTTTTTATACAGTAGGCGGAAGAGGTGACGGTGTAACTGTTTGTCACAAACCGGAGGAGGGCGCTAACTGCCCTGCAGGTGATGCGCCGTGAGTTCTGCCAGCGAATTAAGCTTCACATCGGCAAGCGCAAACCGGGGATCGTGACGGCCTTCTTCAGCGGGCACCACAATGGAGCGCATCCGCGCAGCCTTCGACGCCACCATACCGTTAACGGAATCTTCCAGCGCAACGCAGTTGAGAGGATCCAGGCCCAGCTTTGCGGCACAGTCCAGATAGACCTGCGGGTGCGGCTTGCTGTAAGGCAATTTTTCAGCGGACGCCAGCGCGTCGAAACTGTCGCGCAGTTCAAACATCGTGAGCACTTTTTCCAGCATATGCAGCGGTGAAGCCGAGGCCAGTCCGACCTTCAGCCCCTGGGCTTTACACAGCGCAACGGCCTCGCGTACGCCGGGCAGCAGCGGCCTGTTCTCTTCCACCAGAGAAATGGCGCGGCTGATAATGCGTGCGGTCACCTCATCGCGATCGGGACCCACCCACGGCTGTTGGGCAAACCACAGGTCAACCACCATATCGATGCGCAGGCCCAGCGTATCGGGAAGTTCATTACGGCGGCTGATATCCACGCCCAGGCTGGCCATCACATCCAGTTCGGCGCGATCCCACAGCGGTTCGGAATCGATCAGTAATCCATCCATGTCAAAAATTGCGGCAAGAATTTGGCGCGGTGTCGACATCACAACGTCTCCTTATCCAGGTGTTCGACAGACGATACGTGCTAAGCACAATCTGCAATTTAGCATATTGCTTTCAAAGATCGGGCGAAATTGATGGCCAGCAGGTAGACTTAGGCACAAATAACGCGTCTTTATGAAGAGGAACTGATGACGTATCAACAAGCTGGACGCATTGCGGTCTTAAAACGCATTGCTGGCTGGGTTATTTTTATTCCTGCCGTCATTTCTACGCTGATTTCTGTACTCAAATTTATGTACGATCACAGTGAAAAACAGCCGGGTATCAATGCGGTAATGCTTGATTTCGCTCATGTCATGATTGAGATGATGCGTTTTAATACGCCATTTTTGAATGTTTTCTGGTTTAACTCACCCACCCCGGATTTTCATCAACAGCTGAACATCGGCTTTTGGGTGATATACGCCCTCATCTTTGTCGCGCTGGCACTGCAGGCCTCTGGCGCGAGAATGAGTCGCCAGACGCGCTTTTTACGCGAAGGCGTTGAGGATCAGTTGATTCTGGAGCAGGCCAAAGGCCCGGAAGGGATGAGTCGGGAGCAGATTGAATCCCGCATTGTTGTGCCGCGTCACACCATTTTCCTGCAAATTTTCCCGCTCTATATCCTTCCCGTCATCATCATTGTGGCGGGATACTTCTTCTTCTCACTGCTCGGTTTTCTGTAAGCGATAGGGGTGGCGGCAAGGCCACCCTTTTCTTCTCAGGCGGCAAGCATACGCTCAAGCGCCCGCTGCGCGTTAACAAGGTGTTCTCCGCCAAAAAGAATGGCTCGGTTCATCAGGGTATAAAGCTGATACACCGGCTGGCGGTCGAGGAAACCGGGCGGCAGGGGGGAAACAGACTGGTATCCGTCGTATATCTGCGGCGGCTGTTCCGGATGAAGCGGCAGCATGGCAAGATCGCACTCTCTGTCACCCCAGTAGCAGGCCGGGTCAAAGATATAGGGGCCGTTGGGACCCAGCGCGCAGTTATTGGACCACAAATCGCCGTGAAGCAGAGACGCCTGAGGCTGGTGGGATGCCAGACGCTGTTGAACGTGCTCGACGATGGCATCAATATTGCCAAATTCCAGCCCTTTCTCGGCGGCCAGCTCAAGCTGCCAGCCAATGCGCTGCTCGGCAAAAAATGTCGACCAGCGACGCTGCCAGGCATTGGGCTGTGGCGTGGTAGAGAGATCGTTGTCAAAATCGAGACCAAACTGCGGCTGGTCGCTCCATTGATGCAGGCGCGCTAGCTGTTGGCCGAGAATGAACGCATTATGGGCATCCAGCGGCCGGGCGGGGAGATACTCCATCACCAGGAAGCTGTAGTCGCGGTCGCTCCCCACGGCCAGAACCTGCGGGACCGTCACCGTTTTACTGCGCGACAACAGCTCCAGCTGGTCGGCTTCGGCGGTAAATATCGGAAGCAGCTCTCGCTCATCGCACTTAACGAAAAGATCGCGCCCTGCGTAGCGTAAATGCCACGCGGCGTGAATTTCACCGCCTGGCAGTTCGTTACGCAGTTCAATTTCACCTTCACCCAGCTGCTCACGTAAAAGATGACTGATAGCCTGCCACATGTTGTCTCTCCCATGTTGTCTGCCAGATCATAAAGTTAGCGCATAATGGCGGTAAAAAAATACGAACTAACGCACACCTGAGCGGTTTAAATTCATACAGCGCACTTATTGTTCTTTTTTCCGCCAGCTTTCCCAGGTATCCACGCCGATTTCGGCAGGCTTGTCGGTCACGCTTTCCACCAGACTGGCGGCCAGCGCATGAACCTCTTCCTGGCTCAGGGCGGCGATCAGACCAAATGCCAGGGTGCCTAAATCATGAATATTGCCCTCGTCATCCGTCAGGGTGAGGAGAAAATTAGCCCGGGTGAAAGCATTGTTGAGCTCATTCAGCTCGGTCAGCGATGCTTCATGAAGGTTGATGGTCACGACGTAACGTGTGATGTCACCACTGCTCATAATTCACCTCATTGTTATCATGGAAGTTTTCTTAGCATAGTCGATAGTTTGCGTTTGGCGACTCAGAGAGGACATTCCCCTCCGTAAAGACGAAGGGGAAAAGGGGTTAATTTCGGGACAGGTAATCGACGATTTTTTGCGTATCGGCAAGTGAACAGAGACGCGTGCCCTGGTTGATGGTTGCGGCGCTACCCGCCGCCACGCCGTAGCGTGTCATTTCCAGCAGCGACGCACCCTGCGCCAGTTTTAGCGTCATCGCGCCCACCATGCTATCGCCCGCGCCAACCGTGCTCTGGCTCTTCATTGGCGGTGGGACAACCTGAACGGACGATGATTCATCGACGGCCAGCGCCCCCTGAGGGCCAAGTGAGACGACTACGCGTCGGGCTTTGCCGCTGCGTACCAGCTCCTGCGCGGCGGTGCGAACATCATCAGGCTGCGTCAGTTCGCGGTTGACCAGCGCGCTTAACTCTTTCTGGTTGGGTTTAACAAGCTCCAGATTGCCCGGCACCAGGGCCGCCTGCAGGGCCTCGCCGCTGCTGTCGACAATGCAGCGGATGCCGCGCTGCTGTACCGCCTGAATCAGAGCCGTTAATTTTTCCGTGCTTACGCCGGGCGGCAGGCTGCCGCTTATCACCAGCAGCGCACCGCTTTCTATGGTCAGCACTTTCTCTTCAAGCTGACGAAACTCGTCATCGCTGAGTTTCGCGCCCGGCATGACAAAACGGTACTGCTCGCCGCTTGATTCTACGTGGACATGCAGGTTTTGCCGCGTCCAGTCTTTGGCCTCGACGGTCTCTACGGCCACCTGTTCATCTGCCAGCAGAGAGACAAGGTGTTCGCCGGTGGCACCGCCGGTGGGGAAAATAGCCGTAGCTTTGCCGCCGAGGTGTGTAATGGCGCGCGCCACGTTGATCCCGCCGCCGCCGGGCTCAAAGACCGGGGCGCTACAGCGCAATTTACCTTCCGGGTAAATCTGCGGCGTCAGGGTGGCGGAATCCAGGGAAGGGGAGAGCGTCAGAGTATAGATAGAAACCATCATTACCTCCTTTTAGCATGGGTTCTTATTAGCCTGGCACCATTTGACAGGAAGGCAATGTAAATAACAGTATGATTTTAAATATGAATACTGACAAAAAGTGGGGCGGGGGATATATAAAATAAAACGCTTTTTGAGATCGTTCTTATTCAAAAAATGAAATAAGAAAACATTGCTATGTTATTTGCGGCTTTTTATAATTTGTTACCTTTCTCTGGACGCCTTGTCATTGATCCTCAAGAAAGATTCCGGGACCGTGTGGTCTCTTTTTTTGTTGTACGGACTCCTTAATAAAATGAAGCTTTTAAAGACAGTGCCCGCTGCACTGATGCTGGCGGGTGGCGTGTTTGCGGCTATGAACGCGACCGCTGATGATACCGTTTTTACTGTCATGGACGATCCTTCCACCGCGAAAAAACCGTTTGAAGGTAACCTGAACGCCGGGTACCTGGCACAATCCGGTAACACGAAAAGCTCTTCTCTGACGGCGGACAGTACGCTCACCTGGTACGGCAACACCACCGCCTGGTCTCTGTGGGGTAATGCCAGCAACACGTCCGCTAATGACGAACGTTCTTCCGAGAAATATGCGGTAGGCGGACGTAGCCGTTACAACATGACCGACTATGACTACCTGTTTGGACAGGCAAGCTGGTTAACCGACCGTTACAACGGTTATCGCCAGCGCGATGTGTTCACCGCCGGTTATGGTCGCCAGTTCCTGAACGGTCCGGTACACAGCCTCCGTTTTGAATTCGGTCCGGGTGTGCGTTATGACGAGTACACCAATGGCGATACCAAAACCCAACCGCTCGGTTACGCTTCCGGTACCTATGCCTGGCAGATGACTGACAACACCAAATTTACCCAGGGTGTTTCTGTATTTGGTGCCGACGACACGACGCTGAACTCTGAGACGGCGCTGAACGTGGCTATCAACGAACACTTTGGTCTGAAAGTGGCCTACAACGTGACCTGGAACTCTTCACCACCAGAATCTGCGCCGGATCATACCGACCGCAGAACCACGGTATCACTGGGTTATAGAATGTAATGAAAGCGGGCCGACGATGATGTCGGCCCGTTTATTGTCTGTGGTTTTTTGACGTCCCTTCTGATGACCTGTCTTCGCCCCTAGCCCCAAATCATTGCCGCCCAACGGAGTAGCAGCATTGCGCCGCAGATGGCAATCAGCACCAGCACCATTTTCCAGTGTTTTACGGCAAATCGTTTTGTTGGCATAACCTAATCCTTGTTCGTTGATATCCACAGTCTACCAAACAGGGCCGAAATATGCCCCTTCTCAGGATCGATTAGGTTATGCCAGCGCAGGGGGCGGCTCAGAACCAGTGGAATCGTTCGGCTAGAATCAACAATAAACCTGTGGCGGAAAGGAGATTCAATATCACAACCGTTCTGCTGGATACGTTCATGGTATGCACCTTTGGGTTTAAGGACCTGTTCAAGAGTAGCCCAGCATCTTCGAAATGCGAGCGCAGGGGAGAAGCAACCTGCAAATTCGTACGAAAGTGCCAGCCCATCAATCTGGCCGCAGAGGGTGCAATCTCCTTTGCGTTAGTGTTAACATTACGTCGCTTGCCGTAAATCCGCATTAATCTGAATTCGGCAGGTGAATGATGACGAACCAATTTGACGATTGTTGGTCAGATGGTGTCGTAATCTATTGTCAAATCACGATTATTTTCTTTGTATATGCTCTTATGTGTGGGGCATCACTGCAAATAAGGATATAAAATGCCTGTAATTACTCTTCCTGATGGCAGTCAACGCCATTTCGACCGCGCTGTTAGCCCAATGGATGTTGCCCTGGACATTGGTCCTGGTCTCGCAAAAGCGACTATCGCTGGCCGTGTTAACGGTGAGCTGGTGGATGCCTCCGATCTGATCGAAAACGATGCGACGCTTGCAATCATCACTGCGAAAGACGAAGAAGGTCTGGAGATCATTCGTCACTCCTGCGCGCACCTGTTAGGTCATGCCATCAAACAGCTGTGGCCAAACACCAAAATGGCGATCGGTCCGGTTATCGACAACGGTTTCTACTACGACGTTGACCTCGACCACACCCTGACTCAGGAAGATATCGACGCGCTCGAAAAACGCATGCACGAGCTCGCCGAAACGAACTATGACGTCATCAAGAAGAAAGTCAGCTGGCACGAAGCGCGTGAAACCTTCGTGAAGCGCGGCGAGAGCTACAAGGTCTCTATTCTTGACGAAAACATTGCTCATGATGACAAGCCTGGCTTGTACCATCACGAAGAATACGTCGACATGTGCCGTGGACCGCACGTGCCGAACATGCGCTTCTGTCATCACTTTAAGCTGATGAAGATCGCGGGCGCCTACTGGCGTGGCGACAGCAACAACAAGATGTTGCAGCGTATCTATGGTACCGCGTGGGCCGATAAAAAAGCCCTGAACGCGTACCTGCTGCGCCTGGAAGAGGCGGCGAAGCGTGACCACCGTAAAATCGGTAAGCAGCTTGACCTGTATCACATGCAGGAAGAAGCGCCGGGTATGGTGTTCTGGCATAACGACGGCTGGACCATCTTCCGTGAACTGGAAACTTTCGTACGCTCCAAGCTGAAAGAGTACCAGTATCAGGAAGTGAAAGGCCCGTTCATGATGGACCGTGTGCTGTGGGAAAAAACCGGCCACTGGGACAACTACAAAGATGCGATGTTCACCACCTCGTCTGAGAACCGTGAATACTGCATCAAGCCAATGAACTGCCCGGGCCACGTTCAGATCTTCAACCAGGGTCTGAAATCCTACCGCGACCTGCCGCTGCGTATGGCGGAGTTCGGTAGCTGCCACCGTAACGAGCCATCAGGTGCGCTGCACGGTCTGATGCGCGTTCGTGGCTTTACTCAGGATGATGCGCATATCTTCTGTACTGAAGATCAGGTTCGTGACGAAGTTAACGCCTGTATTCGTATGGTCTACGATATGTACAGCACCTTTGGCTTCGAGAAGATCGTTGTCAAACTCTCAACGCGTCCGGAAAAACGTATCGGTAGCGATGAGACCTGGGATCGCGCAGAAGCGGATCTCGCCGTGGCGCTGGAAGAGAACGGCATTCCGTTCGAATACCAGCTGGGCGAGGGCGCATTCTACGGTCCGAAAATTGAATTTACCCTGTATGACTGCCTCGATCGCGCATGGCAGTGCGGTACTGTACAGCTGGACTTCTCCCTGCCGCAGCGTTTAAGCGCCTCTTATGTTGGCGAAGACAACGAGCGTCAGGTACCGGTAATGATTCACCGTGCAATTCTCGGTTCTCTGGAGCGCTTCATCGGCATCCTGACCGAAGAGTTCGCTGGCTTCTTCCCAACCTGGCTTGCGCCAGTGCAGGTCGTGGTGATGAACATTACCGATTCTCAGGCGGATTACGTTAAAGAATTGACGCAGAAACTACAAAATGCGGGCATTCGCGTAAAAGCAGACTTGAGAAATGAGAAGATTGGCTTTAAAATCCGCGAGCACACTTTACGTCGTGTCCCGTATATGTTGGTCTGTGGTGATAAAGAGGTGGAAGCAGGCAAAGTTGCCGTTCGCACCCGCCGTGGTAAAGACCTGGGGAGCCTGGACGTAAGTGAAGTGATTGAGAAGCTGCAACAAGAGATTCGCAGCCGCAGTCTTCAACAACTGGAGGAATAAGGTATTAAAGGCGGAAAACGAGTTCAAACGGCACGTCCGAATCGTATCAATGGCGAGATTCGCGCCCAGGAAGTTCGCTTAACAGATCTTGAAGGTGAACCACTGGGGATTGTGAGTCTGAGAGAAGCGATCGAAAAAGCTGAAGAAGCTGGAGTAGATTTAGTTGAAATCAGCCCTAACGCCGAACCGCCAGTTTGTCGTATCATGGACTACGGCAAGTTCCTTTATGAAAAGAGTAAGTCTTCTAAGGAACAGAAGAAGAAGCAAAAAGTTATCCAGGTTAAGGAAATCAAATTCCGTCCTGGTACCGACGATGGCGATTATCAGGTAAAACTCCGCAGCCTGATTCGCTTTCTGGAAGATGGCGATAAGGCCAAGATCACACTGCGTTTCCGCGGTCGTGAGATGGCCCACCAACAGATTGGTATGGAAGTGCTTAACCGCGTCCGTGACGATCTGAGTGAACTGGCAGTAGTCGAATCCTTCCCTACGAAGATCGAAGGCCGCCAGATGATCATGGTGCTCGCTCCTAAGAAGAAACAGTAAGGCCTTCAAGCAGCAAAATCTGTGGAGCCTTCGGGTTTCATAGGTTTTGTTCGCCTATGTTTCGTTTATTTAACAATGCGAAGTGGAAGTTATTAAGATGCCAAAAATTAAGACCGTACGCGGTGCTGCTAAGCGCTTCAAAAAAACCGGTGGTGGTGGATTTAAGCGTAAGCACGCAAACCTGCGTCATATTCTGACCAAAAAATCTACTAAGCGTAAACGTCACCTGCGTCCAAAAGGCCTCGTTTCTAAAGGCGATCTGGGTCTGGTTATCGCGTGCCTGCCGTACGCATAAGCCGTTAACGTTTAATTTTTTTACTAAGAATATAGATACAGGAGAGCACATATGGCTCGCGTAAAACGTGGTGTAATTGCACGTGCACGTCACAAGAAAATTTTGAAACAAGCTAAAGGCTACTACGGTGCGCGTTCACGCGTTTACCGCGTTGCCTTCCAGGCTGTTATCAAAGCAGGTCAGTACGCTTACCGTGACCGTCGTCAGCGTAAGCGTCAGTTCCGTCAACTGTGGATTGCGCGTATCAACGCAGCAGCACGTCAGAACGGTATTTCTTACAGCAAATTCATCAACGGCCTGAAAAAAGCCTCTGTTGAAATCGACCGTAAGATCCTGGCTGACATCGCAGTATTCGACAAAGTAGCGTTCACCGCTCTGGTCGAAAAAGCGAAAGCAGCACTGGCATAAGCCAGTTGAGAGAGGGAGCTTTGCTCCCTCTTTTGTTTTAACATCATCAGAACATTGACTTTTACCCGTCCAGGCTTTTCAATAAGGTCTTAACGGTTTTTACCAGACAAGGTAACGCAAGCATGAATGCTGCTATTTTCCGCTTCTTCTTTTACTTTAGCACCTGATTTCAGGAGGCTAGCGCGTGAAAGATGAAACGAAAAACAGCGCCAGATAAGCCTCCCGATGGAGGCTTTTTTTGTGCCTGAATTTGAGAGAATAACTCCACCAAATCGGTGTCTGCACCGACATAATGAGGAAAATCATGTCACATCTCGCAGAGCTGGTTGCCAGTGCAACAGCCGCCATTAATCAGGCCTCAGATGTTGCCGCGTTAGACAATGTCCGCGTCGAATATCTTGGGAAGAAAGGGCACCTGACCCTTCAAATGACAACCCTGCGCGAGCTGCCGCCAGAAGAACGCCCGGCAGCCGGTGCGGTGATTAACGAAGCCAAAGAGCAGGTACAGCAGGCGCTGAACGCGCGCAAAGCCGAGCTGGAAAGCGCGGTCCTTAATGCGCGTCTGGCCGCAGAGACGATCGACGTTTCTCTGCCGGGTCGCCGTATCGAAAACGGCGGTCTGCACCCGGTTACCCGCACCATCGATCGCATTGAAAGTTTCTTCGGTGAGCTCGGCTTTACCGTGGCGACTGGCCCGGAAATCGAAGATGATTACCATAACTTCGACGCCCTGAACATTCCTGGCCATCATCCGGCACGCGCTGACCACGACACTTTCTGGTTCGACGCTACGCGTCTGCTGCGTACTCAGACCTCCGGCGTTCAGATCCGTACCATGAAGGATCAGGAGCCGCCAATCCGTATTATCGCGCCGGGCCGCGTCTATCGTAACGACTACGATCAGACCCACACCCCAATGTTCCACCAGATGGAAGGCCTGATTGTTGATAAAAATATCAGCTTCACCAACCTGAAGGGCACGCTGCACGATTTCCTGAACAACTTCTTTGAGGAAGACCTGCAGGTTCGTTTCCGCCCGTCCTACTTCCCGTTCACCGAACCGTCGGCGGAAGTTGACGTGATGGGTAAAAACGGCAAATGGCTGGAAGTGCTGGGCTGCGGCATGGTGCATCCAAACGTGCTACGCAACGTGGGTATCGATCCGGAAGTTTACTCCGGCTTTGCCTTCGGCATGGGCATGGAGCGTCTGACCATGCTGCGCTACGGCGTGACCGACTTACGTGCATTCTTCGAAAACGATCTGCGTTTCCTCAAACAGTTTAAATAAGGGCAGGACAGAACAATGAAATTCAGTGAACTGTGGTTACGCGAGTGGGTGAACACCACGCTGGACAGCGACGCGCTTTCTAACCAGATCACCATGGCGGGTCTGGAAGTGGACGGCGTTGAGCCGGTTTCCGGTGCCTTCAACGGCGTGGTCGTCGGCGAAGTGGTAGAGTGCGGCCAGCACCCTAACGCTGACAAACTGCGCGTGACAAAAGTGAACGTGGGCGGTGACCGTCTGCTGGATATCGTCTGCGGTGCGCCAAACTGCCGTCAGGGCCTGAAGGTGGCCGTGGCGACCGTGGGAGCGGTGCTGCCGGGCGATTTCAAAATTAAAGCGGCTAAGCTGCGCGGCGAGCCGTCTGAAGGCATGCTGTGCTCCTTCTCCGAGCTGGGTATTTCCGACGACCACAACGGCATCATTGAGCTGCCGCTGGATGCGCCAGTCGGCACCGATATCCGTGAATACCTGAAGCTTGATGACAACACCATCGAAATCAGCGTCACGCCAAACCGTGCCGACTGCTTAGGTATCATCGGCGTGGCGCGCGACGTGGCCGTGCTGAACAAGACCGAACTGAACGCGCCGGACATCGCGCCGGTTGAAGCGACCATCAGTGACGTGCTGCCTATTCAGGTTGACGCTGCGGATGCTTGCCCGCGCTACCTTGGTCGCGTGGTGAAAGGCATCAACGTGAAAGCGCCAACCCCGCTGTGGATGAAGGAGAAGCTGCGCCGCTGCGGTATCCGCTCTATCGACGCCGTGGTTGACGTGACCAACTACGTTCTGCTGGAGCTGGGCCAGCCAATGCACGCGTTCGATAAAGATCGTATCGACGGCGGCATCGTTGTGCGCATGGCGAAAGAGGGCGAAACCCTGGTTCTGCTGGACGGCAGCGAAGCCAAACTGAATGCCGACACCCTGGTGATTGCTGACCACAGCAAAGCGCTGGCAATGGGCGGTATCTTCGGGGGCGAGCACTCAGGCGTGAATGATGAGACGCAAAACGTCCTGCTGGAATGCGCGTTCTTCAGCCCGCTCTCCATCACCGGTCGCGCACGCCGTCACGGCCTGCATACCGATGCCTCCCACCGCTACGAGCGCGGTGTTGACCCGGCGCTGCAGTACAAAGCGATGGAACGTGCGACCCGCCTGCTGATCGACATCTGCGGCGGCGAAGCGGGCCCGGTTATCGACGTCACTAACGACGCGACCCTGCCGAAGCGTGCCACCATTACCCTGCGCCGCAGCAAGCTGGACCGCCTGATTGGTCATCACGTTGCGGATGCGCAGGTGACCGACATCCTGACGCGTCTGGGCTGCGAAGTGACCGAAGGCCAGGACGAGTGGAAAGCCGTTGCGCCATCATGGCGTTTCGACATGGAAATTGAAGAAGATCTGGTGGAAGAAGTGGCCCGCGTTTACGGCTACAACAACATCCCTGACGAGCCTGTGCAGGCAGGTCTGGTGATGGGCTCCCACCGTGAAGCCGACCTGTCCCTGAAGCGTGTGAAAACCATGCTGAACGACAAAGGCTACCAGGAAGTGATCACCTACAGCTTTGTGGATCCAAAGCTGCAGCAGCTGATCCACCCGGGCCAGGAGGCGCTGATCCTGCCAAGCCCAATCTCCAGCGAAATGTCCGCGATGCGTCTGTCTCTGTGGACGGGCCTGCTTGGCACAGTCGTTTACAACCAGAATCGTCAGCAAAACCGCGTGCGAATTTTCGAAAGCGGTTTGCGCTTTGTACCGGATAATCAGGCAAATTTAGGCATCCGTCAGGATCTCATGCTGGCTGGCGCCATCAGCGGCAACCGCTATGAAGAGCACTGGGACCTGGCAAAAGGCACGGTTGATTTCTACGATATGAAGGGCGATCTGGAAGCGATTCTGGATCTGACCGGTAAATTATCTGAAATTGAATTCCGCGCAGAAGCCATCCCGGCTCTGCATCCGGGCCAGAGCGCAGCCATCTATTTAGACGGCAAACGCGTTGGTTTTATTGGGGTTGTTCACCCTGAGCTGGAGCGCAAGCTGGACCTGAACGGCCGTACCATCGTGTTCGAGCTGGAATGGAACCCGGTGGCTGACCGCGTTATTCCTCAGGCTCAGGACGTCTCCCGCTTCCCGGCAAACCGCCGTGATATCGCGGTTGTGGTCGCGGAAAATGTGCCCGCAGCAGATATTTTGGCCGAATGTAAGAAAGTTGGCGTAAATCAGGTAGTTGGCGTAAACTTATTTGACGTGTACCGCGGCAAGGGCGTAGCAGAAGGTTTCAAGAGCCTCGCTATTAGCCTTATCCTTCAGGATACCAGCCGTACACTCGAAGAAGAGGAGATTGCCGCTACCGTCGCCAAATGTGTAGAGGCATTAAAAGAGCGATTCCAGGCATCATTGAGGGATTGAACCTATGGCGCTTACAAAAGCTGAAATGTCAGAATATCTGTTTGATAAGCTTGGGCTTAGCAAACGGGATGCCAAAGAGCTGGTAGAGCTGTTTTTCGAAGAGATCCGTCGTGCTCTGGAAAATGGTGAGCAGGTAAAACTCTCCGGTTTTGGCAATTTTGATTTGCGAGACAAAAACCAACGTCCGGGCCGTAACCCGAAGACGGGGGAAGATATTCCCATTACAGCCCGCCGCGTGGTGACCTTCAGACCCGGCCAGAAGTTAAAAAGCCGTGTCGAAAACGCAACGCCCAAAGCAGAGTAATATGAACTAACTAAAAAGGCCGCCCAC
This sequence comes from Enterobacter asburiae, assembly GCF_024599655.1. Taxonomy (NCBI): domain Bacteria; kingdom Pseudomonadati; phylum Pseudomonadota; class Gammaproteobacteria; order Enterobacterales; family Enterobacteriaceae; genus Enterobacter; species Enterobacter asburiae. The sequence goes on along the minus strand of NZ_CP102247.1, from coordinate 2,959,096 downwards.
GCGGCCTTTTTTCTTTGCGCACTCCGGCAAACCCGCCGTAAAATCAATTACATCTCACGCTACTAAAACCGTACCCATGCTTGATTATGCCCACCGCCAGCACCGTTCTGATAAGCGTCGCCTGCTTTTGCTGGTGCTGTTGCTCATTGTCGCCGCAGCCGTGAGCCTCTGCGCCGGAGACCGATGGATAGGGCCTGAAAGCTGGTGGGGACCGGACGGGCAGCTCTTCGTCTGGCAAATTCGCCTGCCGCGCACCGTCGCGGTGGTTCTGGTGGGGGCCGCGCTGGCGCTGTGCGGCACCATTATGCAGGCGTTGTTTGATAACCCGCTGGCGGAGCCCGGGCTACTCGGCGTGTCGAACGGAGCTGGCGTGGGTCTGATTGCGGCGGTGATGCTGGGCGGGGGAGAACTCTCCGGATGGAGTATTAGCCTGAGCGCTATTCTCGGCGCACTACTGATCACAGCAATCCTTCTTCGCTTCGCCAGACGGCACCTATCGACCAGCCGTCTGCTGCTTGCCGGCGTGGCGCTGGGGATCATCTGCAGCGCGTTGATGACCTGGGCGGTCTACTTTTCAACCTCCTTTGACCTGCGTCAGCTGATGTACTGGATGATGGGCGGCTTTGGGGGCGTTGACTGGCACCAGGGCTGGCTGATGGCGCTGCTGGTACCGGTCATCGTGTGGGCTGCCCTGCAGGCGCAGCCGCTGAATATGCTCGCGCTGGGTGAAACCTCTGCCCGCCAGCTCGGCATGCCGATTGCGTTCTGGCGTAATGTGCTGGTGATCGCCATTGGCTGGCTGGTCGGTGTCAGCGTGGCTCTGGCGGGCGCGATCGGTTTTATCGGGCTGGTTATTCCGCACATGCTGCGCCTGTGTGGCCTCACGGACCATCGGACTCTGCTTCCGGCCTCGGCGGTTGCCGGGGCCGTCACGCTGCTGGTGGCCGATATCATCGCCCGGCTTGCCCTGACGGCCGCAGAGCTGCCGATTGGCGTGGTGACCGCCACGCTGGGCGCGCCGGTATTTATCTGGCTACTATTAAAAGCTGGACGTTAAATCAACTAGCTGTAAGACAATCTGAGGGAATGCTATGCAGACTAATATTCTGAATACCGAAGTGACCACCATTGACGGCGAGAAAACCACGCTGGAAGGCTACAAAGGCAACGTGTTGCTTATCGTCAACGTGGCATCCAAATGTGGCCTGACGCCGCAGTACGAGCAGCTGGAAAACATTCAGAAGGCCTGGGAGAAAGACGGCTTCACCGTGCTGGGCTTCCCGTGCAACCAGTTCCTCGGCCAGGAGCCGGGCAGCGAAGAGGAGATTAAAACCTTCTGCAGCACCACCTATGGCGTGACGTTCCCGATGTTCAGCAAAATCGATGTCAACGGTGAAGACCGCCATCCGCTGTATGCGAAGCTGATCGCTGCCGCGCCGAAGGCCGTTGCGCCTGAAGGAAGCGGTTTTTATGAACGCATGGCCAGCAAAGGCCGCGCGCCGCTTTACCCGGACGATATCCTGTGGAATTTTGAAAAGTTCCTGATTGGTCGCGACGGCCAGGTGGTTCAGCGCTTTTCGCCGGATATGACCCCCGAGGATCCGATCGTCATGGAATCGATCAAGCTGGCGCTGGCGAAATAATGTCGTTGCTGATGCAGCTCACGGACGTTGCCGAGAAGGAACGTCTGGAGCCGATAACCGGTACCGTCAATGCGGGCGAAATCCTGCATCTTGTCGGGCCAAACGGTGCGGGGAAGAGCACGCTGCTGGCACGGATGGCAGGCATGACCGACGGAGAAGGGCAGATAACGCTGCTGGAGCATACGCTCGCCGACTGGACGCCGGTCTCGCTGGCGCATCGGCGCAGTTACCTTGTGCAGCAGCAGATGCCGCCCTTTGCGATGCCGGTCTGGCACTATCTGATGCTGCATTTGCACGACAAACAACAAACGTCACTCCTGACGGACGTGGCCGCAGCGCTCGGGCTGGAAGATAAACTCTCCCGGCACGCCAGCCAGCTTTCCGGCGGAGAGTGGCAGCGGGTGCGCCTGGCGGCGGTCATTCTTCAGATCCACCCGGCAGGCAATCCTCACGGGCGGATGCTGCTCCTCGATGAGCCCATGAGCGGTCTGGACGTGGCGCAGCAGGCGGCACTGGATACGCTGCTAAGCGCCCTGAGCCGAAAAGGGATCGCCGTGGTGATGAGCAGCCATGACCTCAACCACACCCTGCGTCATGCCCACCGGGTGTGGCTGCTGTCGAAGGGAAAGATGATCGCCAGCGGTGCGCGAGATAGGGTTCTTACGCCACCCCATCTTGCCCGCGCGTACAACATGTCGTTCCGCAGGCTGGATATAGAGGGACATAAGATGCTGATTTCTACCGGGCAGTCGTAACCGTTTCTTGCCTCTTAGCACAATTGCACGCTAAATTACGAAAAGAACAAAAAAAGCAGAGGATTCGTCTGAAAATGCGATTCTGGTTTCTCCTGATGGCCACACTCTTTCTTGCGGGATGCAGTAGCCATCGTGCGCCGCCGCCTAACCCACGGCTTTCAGATTCGATCACCGTCATTGCCAGCCTTAACGATCAGCTGAGCAACTGGCGCGGCACGCCTTATCGCTACGGCGGAATGAGCCGCGGCGGCGTGGATTGCTCCGGATTCGTGCTGATGACGTTTCGCGATAAGTTTGATTTACAGCTTCCGCGCGAAACGCGCAAACAGGCAGAAATTGGCACTGAAATTGATAAAGACGATCTTCTGCCCGGGGACCTGGTTTTCTTCAAAACCGGATCGGGTGAAAGCGGTCTCCATGTGGGCATATATGATACAGACAATCAGTTCATTCACGCCTCGACCAGCCGCGGCGTTATGCGCTCTTCTCTTGATAATGTTTACTGGCGTAAAAATTTCTGGCAGGCACGACGTATATAGTCTTTAGTCGGATACTTCTCTTAAGACGGCATGGTCAGTAATAAATCATGCCGTTTTTTCTCAAATAAGATGCTTAAAGTTAAATTTGCCTAAAATTAGCGAATCCTGCATGTGTCTGTTTTATCTAAAACTGGCTATTATTCTGCAACCAGGATAAAATTATTTTAGATTCAGGGATAAATCTGAAAATTAATACGGAACTAATGAAATTAATCTTATTAAAATCAAGACAGTGGAATTGTGTCGGCAATTGCTCCAGGATGTCCTCTCTCATCTTTAATGCGGGGCGAGTGCAATGATTATTACGCTAGATAATGCTTACCAGTCTGAACTGCTGCTTTTACCTGCCCGTAATAGCGCAGGTGAGCTTAAAGGTTTAGAAATTCTGGTTAACTTTACTGGCGTCGGCAGCGATGTGCGGATCCCCACTGAGCTTGTTATCCCTCGGCTTTCAGCGGCTGAAGAGTTAGCGCTGTTTAACGAAAAACTGCAATTGCTTGATACCTGTAAACTGTTTTTTATTCAGCATCAGTTAATTGCATGGATCAATATTACACCTGCAATAGTTGAATTTTTATTAAGTAATGGAAACGCTGTTTCAATCCTTGAGCGTTATCCGTTTCTTGAGTTTACTGTTAATGAGAATTATCCAGGTTTAAATAATGGTAAGGACGACCTGCAGCTGGCGAGAATGGCAATCCATTTCCCGTTGGTCCTGGCAAACTTTGGCGCAGGCGCCGCATCGCTCAAAGCGGTCTATGATGGATTATTTAAACGGGTCATCCTTGATAAAGGCTTCATTCAGCAGCGTGCTCCGGAGCTCTCTTTTGAGCCTTTTATGCGCGCCATCCTCTGGCAAATCACGCCGCACTGCCAGTCAGTGATCGTCTCGGGCATTGACGACCACGGCCTGTTGCAACGCGTTTTATCCTTCAATTTTGGCGCCATGCAGGGGGCACTCTGGCCAGCCGTCTCTGCAGAACACGTCACTACGCTGGTTCAGCAGCGATAACCCTTGCTTTCGCCCGTGTTTAAGTCCGGGTAAACCCTCTACACTAAAAGCAGGAGGACCTATGACCCTGTCTTTTACCGCTCACTGGCATGACGAGTTGCCTGGCTTTTACACCGCACTCAAACCGACACCGTTACAAAATTCACGCCTTATCTGGCATAACGATTTGCTGGCAGAAGAGCTGGCCATTCCGCATGAGCTGTTTCAGCGTTCAGAGGGCGCAGGCGTCTGGGGCGGTGAAACGCTTCTCGCCGGTATGCAACCTCTGGCTCAGGTCTATAGCGGACATCAGTTTGGCGTCTGGGCGGGGCAGCTGGGCGACGGCAGGGGGATCCTGCTCGGTGAACAACAGCTTCCCAACGGGGAGACGGTTGACTGGCACCTGAAAGGCGCAGGCCTTACTCCCTGGTCGCGAATGGGCGACGGGCGCGCGGTGCTGCGTTCAACGATCCGTGAAAGCCTGGCGTCTGAAGCGATGCACGCCCTGGGTATTCCCACTACCCGCGCGCTGTCGATTGTCACCAGCGATACGCCGATAGTGCGCGAAACGGTAGAAAAGGGGGCAATGCTGATGCGCATTGCGCAAAGCCATTTGCGCTTCGGCCATTTTGAGCACTTTTACTATCGCCGCGAGCCGGACAAGGTTCGCCAGTTGGCTGACTTTGCCATTCGTCACCACTGGGCACATCTGCAGGACGAGGCGGATAAATACGTTCTCTGGTTCAGGGACGTGGTTGCCCGAACCGCAGCCCTGATTGCCCGCTGGCAAACGGTAGGCTTTGCCCATGGCGTGATGAATACGGACAACATGTCGATCCTCGGGTTGACCTTTGATTACGGTCCGTTTGGTTTCCTGGACGATTATCAGCCCGGCTATATCTGCAACCACTCCGACTATCAGGGACGCTACAGCTTTGACAATCAGCCAGCGGTTGGCCTGTGGAACCTGCAGCGGCTTGCGCAACCCCTTTCGCCGTTCATCGACGTTGATGCCCTCAACGATGCGCTCGACAGCTATCAGGACATATTACTGCGGGAATATGGCACGCTGATGCGCAACAAGCTGGGGCTGATGACGCAGGAGAGGGGCGATAACGACATCCTCAACGGTCTGTTTGCCCTGATGGCGCGTGAGGGCAGCGATTATACCCGTACCTTCCGGATGCTGGGCCAGACGGAGCAGCACAGCGCGGCCTCGCCGCTGCGCGACGAGTTTATTGACAGGCAGGCGTTTGACGACTGGTTTGCCCAGTACCGCACGCGGCTGCAGCAGGAGCAGGTGGACGACGCTGTCCGCCAGACGCAGATGAACGCGACGAATCCCGCGATGGTATTGCGCAACTGGCTGGCGCAGCGGGCGATTGAGCAGGCAGAGCAGGGGGAATACGACGAGCTACACCGTTTGCATCTGGCGCTGCGCACGCCGTTTGCCGACCGGGATGATGACTACGTCAGCCGCCCCCCTGACTGGGGCAAGCGGCTGGAGGTCAGCTGCTCAAGCTAACCCTGTTTGCCGGGTGGCGGCGTCGCCTACCTGGCCTGGAAATCACTGCGCAACCCATCCCCCATCCATATTCCACGCGGCGCCGCGAACGTTCACGGCGCTGTCGCTGCACAAAAACAGCGCCAGTTCACCCAGCTGCTCAGGGGTGACAAACTCGCCCGAAGGCTGTTTCTCTGCAAGGAGCAGATCGCGCGCCTGCTCCGGCGGCACGCCCTCTGCGATACGCTTATCAATTTGCTGTTGCACCAGCGGCGTCAGTACCCAGCCTGGGCAGATGGTATTGGCGGTAACACCGGTGCGGGCGGTTTCCAGCGCCAGCGATTTCGTAAAGCCCACTACGCCATGCTTGGCGGCCACGTAGGCTGACTTCTCTTTTGACGCGACCAGCCCGTGAACGGAGGCGATATTGATGATGCGCCCCCAGTTTTTCTCGCGCATGGCGGGCAGCGCCAGCCGGCTGGTGTGAAATACCGAGGAGAGATTAATGGCGATAATATCGTTCCATTTCTCCACCGGAAACGCGTCAACCGGGGCGACATGCTGTATCCCGGCGTTGTTGACAAGAATGTCCACGCCGCCAAACTGCGATTCGGCGTAGCGCATCATGGCTTCAATTTGCAGCACGTCACGCAGGTCTGCATCGTGATAGCCCGGCGTTTTGCCCAGTTGCGCAATTTCAACTCTTGCTGATTCGCTGTCGCCGAAACCGTTGAGGATCAGCTGTGCCCCGGCCTTCGCCAGTACGCGGGCGATCCCCAGCCCAATGCCGCTGGTCGAGCCTGTGACCAGTGCGGTCTTACCGTTCAGATTCATCTTTCTCTCCTTACACAATGCCGGTCAGATAGAACACGGCAATGACAAAAAGCACTGCCAGACTTTTAATAATGGTGATCGCGAAAATGCCGCCGTAGGCCTGGCGATGGCTCAGGCCGGTAATCGCCAGCAGGGTAATCACCGCGCCGTTATGGGGCAGCGTATCCATCCCGCCGCTCGCCATTGAGGCCACGCGGTGCAGCACCTCAAGCGGGATATTGGCGGCGTGGGCGGCGGCGACAAACGAGTCGGACATGGCGGCGAGCGCAATACTCATCCCCCCGGACGCCGAGCCGGTGATCCCCGCAAGCACCGTCACGCTGATGGCCTCATTCAGCAGCGGATTGGGGATGGCCGCCAGCGCTTTGGATAACACCAGGAACCCGGGCAGGGCGGAGATCACCGCGCCGAAACCGTACTCAGAGGCGGTATTCATCGCCGCCAGAATGGCACCGCTCACCGCGGTCCGGCTGCCTTCAGCCAGACGCCCCCGGATATTGCGAAAGCCAAAAATCAGCACCAGCACGATACCGGAGATCAGCGCCGCTTCCACGGCCCAGATGGCGGTGATCTTGCCCACCTCGGTCACAATCGGTTTCGCCAGTCCGGGCAGGGTAAGCTCGTGGGTCGTACCGTACCAGCCGGGGATCCAGCGGGTAAACAGCAGGTTCAGTATGCCCACCACCAGCAGCGGGGAGATAGCAATCAGCGGGTGCGGAAGGTTAATGTTATCCGGCGTTTCGGGCTCATTTTTCAGATCCGTGCCGTAACCTTCGTTGTTATTGAACGCCTTACGACGCTGGCGCTCCAGCCAGAGCAGGCCAAAGACGATAATAAACAGAGAGCCAATAAGCCCCAGCCACGGCGCGGCCCAGGCGTTCGTGCCAAAGAAGCTGGTGGGGATGATATTCTGGATCTGCGGCGTGCCGGGCAGGGCGTCCATGGTAAACGAGAATGCCCCCAGAGCCACGGTGGCCGGGATCAGCCGCTTGGGGATACCGCTCTGGCGGAACAGCTCCGCGGCGAAAGGGTAAACCGCAAACGCCACCACGAACAGCGACACGCCGCCGTAGGTTAACAGCGCGCACACCAGGACAATCACCGGAATGGCGTGGCGACGACCGAGGATCTGAATCGCGGCGGCGACGATGGAGCGTGAGAAACCGGAAAGCTCAATCAGCTTGCCAAACACCGCCCCCAGCAGGAATACCGGGAAGTAGAGCTTAACGAAGCCCACCATCTTTTCCATAAACAGGCCGGTAAACGTCGGGCCGACGGCACCCGGATCGGTCAGCAGCACGGCGCCGAGCGCCGCAATCGGCGCAAACAAAATAACGCTGTATCCGCGATAGGCCGCCAGCATCAGCAGCGCCAGCGCCGCCAGGGCAATTAACACACTCATTACGACTCCTCACTTTAATTATTATTCGGGTACCAACGAGATGCTTAACGCTCGACGGTGAGAGCAATGCCTTGCCCGCCGCCTACGCACAGGGTGACGAGCCCTTTTTTAACGTCACGGCGCTTCATTTCGTACAGCAGCGTCACGAGGATGCGGCAGCCGGAGGCGCCAATCGGATGACCCAGGGCGATAGCGCCGCCGTTAACGTTCACCTTGCGCTCATCCCAGCCGAGCTGCTTGCCCACCGCCAGCGCCTGGGCGGCAAAGGCCTCATTGGCTTCAATGAGGTCCACGTCATCCAGCGTCCAGCCCGCCCGCGACAGCGCCGTCCGGCAGGCGCTGACCGGACCGATGCCCATCACCGACGGGTCAACGCCCGTTACGGCGTAGCTCACGATGCGACCCAGGATCGGCAAACCGCTCTCCCGCGCCTTTTCGCCGCTCATCAGCAGCACCGCAGCGGCACCGTCGTTGAGCGTTGACGCATTTCCGGCCGTGACCGTGCCTTCCACCTGCAAAAAAGCGGGGCGCAGCTGCGCCAGCTGCTCAGCGGTGGTGCCTGGCCGGGGCTGTTCGTCACGGCGGACGATAAGCGGCGGTTTTTTACCCTGTTTCACCGTCACCGGCGCAATCTCGTCGTCAAAGCGGCCCGCTTCGATGGCGGAGGCCGCTTTGTGCTGCGACCGGGCGGCAAAGGCGTCCTGCTGCTCGCGGGAAATGTCATTCTCACGGGCGACGTTTTCAGCGGTGATCCCCATGTGGTAATCGTTGAAAGCGTCCCACAGACCGTCGGTAATCATGCTGTCCTGCAGGCCCGTATGGCCAAAACGCAGCCCTGAACGCGCGCCGTCCAGCAGATAGGGGGCGCTGCTCATGCTCTCCTGACCGCCAGCAATCGCCACATCCGCGTCGCCGCTACGGATCGCCTGCGCGGCGAGCTGCACCGCCTTTAAGCCCGCGCCGCACACCAGGTTGACCGTTGTCGCCGGCGTACTGACGGGCAATCCGGCGGTGATGGCCGTCTGGCGCGCAGGGTTTTGTCCGCACCCGGCCGTCAGCACCTGTCCGAAAATCAGTTCATCTACCTGTTCTGCGCTAAGACCGCTGTTCTCCAGCAGGTGCCGCACCGCGGCGGCCCCCAGCTCAACCGCTGAAAGGGACGATAGCGATCCGCGAAAACTGCCAATAGGGGTTCGCGTTGCCCCGACAATCATGACCTCTTTCATCGTGAGTCCTCAGTTGAAGCGCATCTCGCGAACGTCGTCCGCCACGGTCATTTTCCCGGCCGTCTTAGCCGCAATTTCGTCGATGCTGACGCCGGGGGCGTATTCGCGCAGGACGAACGCGCCGTTCTCGATCTCAAGCAAGGCGAGGTCGGTTAAGACCCGACGGATGCAGCCCGCGCCCGTGAGCGGCAGCGTGCAGCGCGGCAGCAGCTTTGACTCACCGCTTTTCGAGGCGTGGGTCATCACCACAATGATGTTCTGCGCCCCGGCGACAAGATCCATCGCGCCGCCCATGCCTTTCACCATCTTTCCGGGGATCATCCACGAGGCGATATTGCCCTCGACGTCCACTTCAAACGCGCCCAGTACGGTCAGGTCGACATGACCGCCGCGGATCATGGCAAACGACTGGGCCGAGTCGAAAATGGCCGCACCGGTGCGCGCGGTCACGGTCTGTTTACCGGCGTTGATCATGTCGGCGTCAAGGCTCTGCTCGTCAGGAAAGGCCCCCATCCCCAGCAGTCCGTTTTCCGACTGGAGCATCACGTCCATCCCGTCCGGAATGTAGTTCGCTACCAGGGTAGGGATGCCGATCCCCAGATTGACGTAGTAACCGTCGCGCAGCTCGCGGGCGATGCGCATGGCCATCTGTTCACGGGTTAACATCGTCACACTCCTTCCACGCGCAGCGTGCGCTGTTCAATGCGTTTTTCAAACTGGCCGACTATCAGCCTGTCGACGTAAATTCCCGGGGTATGAATGGCCGACGGGGGCAGCTCGCCCGGAGGAACGATCTCTTCCACCTCGACGACCGTTATCCGGCCCGCCGTTGCCATCAGCGGATTAAAATTTTGCGCGGTATGCCGATAGACAACGTTGCCGTACCAGTCCGCTTTCCAGCCCTTAATGAGCGCGAAATCACCGGTAATGGCCTCTTCAAGGATGTAGTGCTTCCCCGCAAACTGGCGCACGTCTTTGCCGGCAGCCACGGGCGTGCCGTAGCCGGTGGCCGTGTAAAATGCCGGAATGCCCGCGCCGCCCGCGCGCACCTTTTCCGCCAGCGTGCCCTGAGGCGTGAGTTCAATCTCCAGTTCGCCGCTCAGCACCTGCCGCTCGAAAAGCGCGTTCTCGCCGACGTAAGAGGCCACCACTTTGCGAACCTGCCGCGTTTCGAGCAGTAGCCCGAGACCGAAACCGTCCACGCCGCAGTTGTTTGATACCACCGTCAGGTCTTTCACCTGACGGCGTCTGACCTCTGCAATCAGGTTCTCCGGAATACCGCACAGGCCAAAGCCGCCCGCCAGCAAGGTCATCCCGTCCGTCAGCCCATCCAGCGCCTGCGCATAGCTGCCGACGCGCTTATCCAGTCCCGCCATAGTCATCCCTCCCGTTAACCGTGCCGGTATCATTAGGGGCGGCGACTCATTTGTTAATTTTGAATTTGTGACCCACTCATTTGGTTTTTTTATTAATTTCCTGTTAACTAAATTTTTTCAATTAGTTAACAGGATGAAAAGTGAGAATGAGTGTCAAACAGTTACGCGCGTTTTTAGCGGTAGCTCACACTCTGAATTTCGCGCACGCCAGCGAACGGCTGAATCTTTCCCAGCCGGCCCTGAGCCTGACCATTAAAGCGCTTGAGGACACGCTCGGCGGACCGCTGCTGCTGCGGAGCACGCGCAAGGTCGCGCTGACGCAAGAGGGGGAGACGTTTTTGCCCATGGCGCGCCAGCTGCTTGCCGACTGGGATAACGTCGAAGAGGCGATGCACCAGTGCTTTACCCTGCAGCGCGGTAAAATCTCGGTCGCCGCCATGCCGTCGTTTGCCGCGAATGTCCTCCCCGAGGTGCTAAAGGCATTTCGCGATCGTCATGCCGGGGTCAACGTCACCGTGCATGACGTTATTAACGAGCAGGTGATCGAGATGGTGCGGGAAGGGCGGGTCGAGATGGGCATCGCCTTTGAGCCCGCGCCGACGCACAACCTGCTGTTTACCTCGCTGGGCCTCGACAGGTTTGTTGCCATTGTGCCGAAAGACTCCTCGCTGGCGGGCAAAAAGCGCCTGACCTGGGAAGAGCTGCTGACGCTGGATTTCATCACCCTGCAGCGCCCCTCTGCGGTGCGTCTGATGATGGAGGAGGAGCTGGCGCGAAGCGGCAGAAAGCTGGATGTCGCGCTGGAAAGTCACCAGCTGGTGACGGTCGGGAGAATGGTTGCGAGTGGCCTGGGCGGCAGCGCCGTCCCGGCGCTGTGCGAGACGCAGATGGCGTCGCTGGGCGCGGTCTGTATTCCGCTGGACAGCCCACCCATTGAAAAGTGTATCGGAGCGATCCATCCAGGGCACACGCAGCTCTCTAAGGCGGCCCATGCCCTGCTGGAAACCCTGAAAGATTTTTACCAGCCCGATCAGGGGGCGAGAAACACCTGAGGCGCGGCGTGAGCCGGATGCCTGCCGACGATCACCTGCGCGCCGTACCAGCGCGCCAGCGCGTCGGCCTGTAAAACGGTTTCCGGTGCTCCCTGGGACACGATTGTGCCGCCATGCAGCAGCAGGATGCGGTCCGCCCACAGCGCCGCCAGATTAAGGTCGTGCAGCACCGCGCACACGTGCAGATGCCCCCGACGGGTCAGGGACTTCAGCAGGCGCAGCAGATGCTGCTGGTGATAGAGATCCAGCGCAGACGTGGGTTCATCAAGGAACAGCCAGCCGCGCGGCGCGCCGTCGCACCAGAGCTGAGCCAGCGCGCGGGCGAGCTGGATGCGCTGCTGCTCGCCGCCGGAGAGTGCGGCAAACTGCCTGCCTGCCAGCGGTAAACAGCCGGTGACGGCCATGACCTCCTCAATAACCGACGCTTCAGGCGTGCGGGTCCAGGGCGCTCGCCCCATACCGACGACCGCCTCAACCGGCCAGTCAAATCCGAGCTGTGTGTTCTGGCGCATTACCGCCCGGTAGCGGGAGAGCCTGTCCGGCTGCCAGGCCGCAAGCGATGTACCCGCCAGGCTGCACCGTCCGCCCGCAGGTTTAAGATAGCCGGTCAGCAGCCGCAACAGCGTTGATTTCCCGGCGCCGTTGGGGCCAATCAGCGCCACCAGCTCGCCCTGAGATAAGGTCAGCGACACGTCGTTAATCAGCGTGCGTTGTCCGGCGCGAAAAACAAGGTTTTCTGCACAGTAGCGTTCAGCCATGCGCACCTCCGCGACGAAAGATAAGCCACAGAAACCACGGCGCGCCGAGAAGGCTGGTCAATAAGCCGACCGGCATTTCCGCCGGGGCGACCACGCTGCGCGCCAGCGTATCGGCAACCAGCAGGAGCAGCGCGCCGGCCAGCACCGAGCCGGGGAGCACGGCCCGGTGGTCGGCTCCCAGCCACATGCGCACCAGGTGCGGCACCACCAGGCCGACGAAGCCGATCACGCCGCTGACCGCCACGGCGGCAGCCACCAGCAGGGCACTGCACAGCAGCAGGATCCGCTGCACGGCGGCAACCTCCACGCCGAGGTAATGCGCCTCTTCGTCGCCCAGCTGCAGCAGGTTGAGGGCGCCTGCCAGACGCCAGATAACCAGCGCGGTGGGGACCATCAGTGACGCGACGGCCAGCAGCGTTGACCACTGCGCCTGCCCGAGGCTGCCCATTCCCCAGAGCGAAAGCTGGCGAAGCTGGGCATCATTGCTGAGCCATGACAGCACCCCGACGGCCGCGCCGCACAGGGCGTTGATGGCAATTCCCACCAGCAGCAGGCGCGACAGGGAGGCGTCACGCTGTCGGCTGAGCAGGAAAATCACGAAGGTGGCGGCCAGCGCGCCAAGAAACGCCGCGAGCATCGGGGCGTACAGCATCACCAGGGCAGGCAGCGAGAGCGGAAGCACCACCCACAGCGCAACGGCGAGCGCCGCGCCGCTGCTGATGCCGAGCAGTCCCGGGTCCGCCAGCGGATTTCGAAACAGCCCCTGCATCACGCAGCCCGCCAGCGCCAGTGAACCGCCGATCGCCAGCGCCAGCAGCACGCGGGGCAGGCGGATCGTCAGCCAGATTTGACGCAGCGCCTCGTCGCTGCCGTCCCACAGCAGGCTGACCGGCAGGCGTAATGCCCCAACCCCGGTCGCTGCGAGCGTCATGATGGTCAGGATCGCGGTCAGCATCCATAACGATAAGGTTATCCGCCGGGACATCAGGGCAGCTGTTCCGCTTTGGCACGCAGCTGCTGGATGGCTTCCGGCGTTCGCACGCTGAAGCCCAGCAGCGCCATATCGTCAATCGCCAGCAGCTGCTTATTCCGTCCCGCCGGGGTTTGCGCCAGGCCGGGCAGCGTCCACAGATTCGCTTCACCGCCCAGGGCGCTGAGACCGTCCTGAGAAATCACCACCAGATCGGGTCGGCTGGCGATCGTGCCTTCCTGAGACAGCGGCTGATAGCGGGTGAACCCCTGCATCGCGTTCTGCAGCCCCGCCGCACGAATGGCAGCATCTGCGCCGGTCTGTTGCCCGGCGGCCATCGCGGTCATCCCGCCGTGGTTGAGAATAAACAGCACCCGCTTATTGAGCGGTGAGTCGGGAAGCGCCGACAGCGCCTGGCGCAGCGTCTTGCGCAGGACCTCCCCCTCGACCTCGCGGTGCGTCGCTTCAGCGACGATCCGCACCTTTTCGTCAATGACGCTCAGGTCGTTACCGGCAGGAACAGCGATCACCCTGACGTGGCTTTGCTCAACCTGCTTTAGCGCCAGGGACGGCTGCGCCTGAGCGCTGGCCAGCACCAGCGTGGGGCGCATGGATAAGATCCCTTCCGCATTGAGCTGGCGCAGATAGCCCACGTCAGGCAGGTCGTTCGCCGCCTGCGGCCACTGGCTGGTGCTGTCGCGCGCCACCAGCGAGGAGGCCGCGCCGAGGGCGTAGACAATCTCGGTGACGTCGCCGCCGAGGGTAACGATTTTCTCCTGCGGCGCAGCAGACGCCAGCAGGGGCAGGGCGCTGAGCAGGGCAAGCCACCGTTTCATGCGGCCAGCCCTTTCGCCGTTAAGGCGTCAATCTGGCTGCGCCACTGGCTCTGCTCCGGTTCGCCTTCCGTACGCTGACCGTACAGCTGGGCGATTTGCGTCCCGTCGGCGGCAAACAGCTCCAGGCTGGTGACATGCCCGTCAGCCGTCGGCTTGCGCGTGACCCAGGTTTCTGCAATGGATCCTTCAAGCAGATGCAGGGTAAAGGTTGGGTTAAAGACGTTCAGCCAGCCTTTCATCGGCACCAGCTTTTCCACCGCGCCGGTGAAGATCTGCACGCAGCCGCGGTTACCCACGAAGACCATGATTTCGTTACCGTCCTGACGCGCCGTTTCCAGCAGCTGCGCCAGCGCGGTGTTTTCTACCCGGCAGGCCAGATCGTCACCCACCAGGCGAAACGCCTGCTGGCGGCTGAGGTTATGGCGCTTGAGCAGGCTGAAGAACTGATGAACGTCGGTCATGGCGCGCCACTCTTTATCCACCAGCGCGGCATCCGCGTTTTCAGCGTGAGCCGGGGCATCGGCCATCCTCAACGCCAGCGGCGGGTTGTCGGCAAAGATAAAGCGGGTCAGCACGTCGCCCCAGGCGGAAACGTCGGTGTTATCCGTGGCGTAGACCTTCAGCAGGGCATCGCCCTGGTGGTCGAAGAACTGAATGCTCTGCCGCTCGCCGCGGGCGGTGGTTTCGCTGATGTGAAACGCGCTCGCCCACTGGTTGAGGAACAGGCGCAGATCCAGCGCGCGCGGGTTCAGCACCAGCCCGGCGTGGCCGTTCAGGTGCTGGTTGGTGAAGTTCCCCACCTGTTCGTGAACGGCGTATTCGTTGCGGCAGATACATTTGGTTTCGCCCACTGCCTCCAGCGAGCCCAGGATCTCGCGGATTTCACCGCGCAGTCGCCAGGCGTCGTGACCCACGCGGGCAAAGGTCAGCTCCGCTTCGCTGATGTTCATTAACCCTGCGACGTCGCGCGCGTATTTACCCGGATTGGCTTCTTTTAGCTCAAGCCAGCGCGTGTAGTGATTCATTGTCTCTTCCTTCTGAATAGTTGCCCCGAAGGGAATTACCACTGATAGCTTACGAAAATCTTGCCGTTACGACCGTCCTGCGGAATGCCCTGAGGTGACCAGTAGGCTTTGTCAAAGGCGTTGCCCAGCACCAGCGTGGTGGTCACGCCTTTGAGCCGTTCCTGGCCTTTGTAGCTCACGTAGAAATCGTTGACCGCATAGCCCGGCTGCTTGCTGTAGCTGCTGCTGATATGCGTTGAGCGATCGACAAAAGTACCGATCCAGCCGACGGAGAACCCGCTTTGCGCCACCGGGAGATCCAGCTTGCTGGTGACGGTATCCGGGTTAATGCTGGAGATATACTCGCCCGTATCGGTGTCTTTCCCGCGCGTGCGGTTATAGGCCAGGTCGAGGCTGAAGAGGTCGGCCGAGTATTTTGCCATCATGTCCCAACCCCAGATTTTGGCGTTCGGGACGTTGTACGACATGGTGGTCGCGGCGGCAAAATCGACGGTGGTGGAGATATAGTCTTTGGCTTTGGTATCGAAATAGCTGGCTTTAAACTCCAGCGCATCGTTGGCAAGCATCAGATCGTCAAAGCGCAGGCCAAAACCAAACTCCTGCGTTTCGTTGGTTTCCGGGCGCAGGTTCGGGTTTGGCACCCAGTAGTTGGTATAAAAGCGGCCAATGGAGAAGTGTTTGGCGTCGTTATACATTTCGCCCATGGTCGGCGCGCGGAAGGCCTGCGCGTAAGAGCCAAACAGCATCAGCCAGTCGGTTGGACTGACGGTTAACCCGGCGCGGGATGACCACTTGTCGGCATCCACATCGTTGTAGCCGTCGCTGCTGCCGCGGTAGTTGTCATAGCGCGTGCCGCCCAGCAGGGTAACAGGCAGATCGCGCAGGGTAATCTCATCCTGCAGCCAGCCGGAGCTGAAGTCGATTTTCGCGTCCGGGAAGCCGGTGGTTGTCCCGCCCGGATGCTGCTCCTGACGATAGTACTCCCCGCCGTAGGTCAGAAGGTGTGCTGCAAAGGTGTCGCTGAACAGGCGGGTGCGGTTTTCCACCTTGCCGCCTTTGGTGGTCTGCTTGCGAAACTCACCGCTACCGTCGACGTTCTGGGCATTAATGCGCGCTTCGGACCAGTAGATCTTCGCGTCGGCGTCCAGCCAGTCGTATCCTTCCGGTGCAATGCGGTAGCCAACCTGCGCATCGCGCTGGATGGTGGAGCGGTCGGTCATCGGGTTACTGCTGTCCGCCCCGGTGGTTTGCGGGTTTTTCGGCTCCTGAGCGGCGTTGTTGTAGTAGCGCAGGGAGCCGCTCAGGGTCTGGGCCGGGTCGAGTTTCCAGCTGCCTTTCGCCAGCATGTTGTTGATGGATTCGTCGTTAGGCGCGGTTGCACCGTCGCTCTGGCGGATATCACCGCGATCCCGGCTGGACCATGAGACCAGACCGTCCAGCGTATCGGTGCGGCCGTAGGCGCTGGCCCCCATCCCGAGGCTATGATCGCCCGTCGCGCCCGTTCCAAACACGCGGTAGCCGCTGTTTTTACCCGGTTCGAGCAGATCGTTGGCATCGGCGGTGTCATAGGAGATCACGCCGCCCAGTGCGCCGCTTCCGTACAGCAGGGCCGACGGGCCGCGGACCACTTCGATACGTTTGATTAGCGCAGGGTCGAGGAAGGTGCTGTTCAGATGGCCGGTATCGGTTCCCTGGCGCACGCCGTCAACCAGCACCAGCACGCCGCGACGGTCATAGCCGCGCAGGTTTACGTCCTGCCCGTTGGTGCGCCCGGTGCCGTCCAGCATCAGACCGGGGACGTTACGCAGCAGGTCGGCCGCCGAGCTGGCGGTCTGTTTCTCCGGCGCGCTGGCGTCAATCACGCTTACCATCATGGGCGCTTCAAAGGCGCTGCGGGCGTTGCCCGTGGCGGTGACGGTAATGTCGTCTGTGGCGGCGAACGCGACGCCCGGCAGTGTACTGGCAATCGCCAGCGCCAGAAGTGACGGACGTAAAGATGCGGAAGGCAGGTGTGGCATAGCAACTCTCCATAAGAAGTGAAAAGCGCTGGCTGCCTGGGTATCACCTGGGTGGCTGGCGTATTTTTAGGTGTTGTTTATTTTGTGAGGATCAGTTTTCCGGCATGGGTCTGGCGCAGAAGATAGCGCTGGCCGTCATGCTCGATAATGACCCGTCCCTCATCGCCGAGGAGGGTTTTGCTGTCAATCCGACGCTCGGCGGGGGCTGGCGCTGTGTGTTTTTTTGCTGGCGTTGCCGCACTGTTATCCGTACGTGACATAATGTTTATAAATAGCAATCAATGTAACAATGATAATCATTATCAATAAACTGCAAATTCACGGCAAGCGTTTTTGTGAAAAAAGGGTGAGGGGATCAAATTTGGGGGTGAAGTGCGGTCTGATGCCCTCTCCCACAGGGAGAGGGAGAAGGGCACGTACCGTAGGCCGGGTAAGCGCAGCGCCACCCGGCAGGATTTTAAAAGCGCGTGTCCACGGCTGAAGCCAGCTTCTCCAGCAGCAGTTCGCTGTCTTCCCAGCTCAGGCACGGGTCGGTGATCGACTGGCCGTAAACCATCTGCTGTCCGGCAACGATTTTCTGCGTGCCTTCCTTGATGAAGCTCTCGGCCATAATCCCTGCCACGGCGGTGGAACCGCTGCGGATCTGCTGGCAGATCTCATCGCAGACGTCCAGCTGGCGGCGATGCTGCTTCTGGCAGTTGCCGTGGCTGAAGTCCACCACCAGATGTTCCGGCAGGTCGAACTCGGCCAGCGTTTCACAGGCCGCTGCAATATCTTCTGCATGGTAATTGGGTTTCTTCCCGCCGCGCATAATGATATGGCCGTAAGGGTTACCGCTGGTCTGGTAGATGGTCATGTGACCGCTCTTGTCCGGCGACAGGAACATGTGGCTGGCACGGGCAGCGCGGATGGCATCCACCGCGATACGGGTGTTGCCATCGGTCCCGTTTTTAAAGCCGACCGGACAGGAGAGGGCGGAGGCCATCTCACGGTGGATCTGGCTTTCAGTAGTGCGCGCGCCAATCGCGCCCCAGCTTATCAGGTCGGCGATAAACTGCCCGGTCACCATATCGAGAAACTCGGTCGCCGTCGGCACGCCCAGCTCGTTGACCTGTAAAAGCAGCTTCCGCGCCAGCTCGATACCGTGGTTCACACGATAGCTGCCGTTGAGGTCAGGGTCGGAAATCAGTCCCTTCCAGCCCACCACGGTCCGCGGTTTTTCAAAGTAGGTACGCATCACGATCTCAAGGCGATGCTGGTACTTATCCCGCAGTCCCTGAAGCCGTTTTGCATAATCCATCGCGGCATCCAGATCGTGGATGGAGCAAGGCCCAATCACCACCAGAAGACGTTTGTCTTCACCATTCAGGATTTTTTCAATGCGGCGGCGGGAAGCCGTCACGTGTTCCGCGACGGCGGCGGAAACAGGGTGCCGCTGTGCCAGTTCAGCCGGCGTCACCAGGCTGTCAATGCGCGCAGTGCGGAGTTCATCGGTTTTATTCATGGAATGTCTCAGAAAATTTTTGCTTCATCGGCAGACTACCGGGAAGTGATGGGCATCACCTTAAACCAATCCCTGCTGATTTCAAGTTCGGGGCGACACCGCCCCGTGGTTGCAGATGATGATACCTGAATCTGAGTTAATGTACTAGCATATTAGTACATGCGGCGGTTAAGTCCCATGATGTCGAGAATTTTGGTGGCAATTTCTTCGACCGAATAGTTGGTGCTGTTCAGCCACGGGATCTGGTTTTTGCGGTACAGCGCTTCCACTTCGGAAACCTCCATTCGGCACTGGCGCATGGAGGCGTAGCGGCTGTTCTCGCGTCGCTCTTCGCGGATGGCTGCGAGGCGTTCCGGGTTGATCGTCAGGCCGAACAGCTTGTGCTGCAGCGGCTTAAGGGCGGCGGGCAGGACCAGGTTATCCATGTCATCAGCGATAAACGGGTAGTTTGCGGCGCGAATGCCAAACTGCATTGCCAGATAGAGACTGGTGGGCGTTTTTCCGCAGCGCGACACGCCAAGCAGGATCACCTGCGCCTGGTCGAGATTACGCAGGGAGATACCGTCGTCGTGGGCAAGGGTGTAGTCAATGGCGGCGATACGCGCGTCGTACTTAATCAGGTTACCGGGATTAAGCCCGTGGGTACGGTGGGCGATAGGGGTCGGGTCGAGCTTCAACTCGCTCTGGAGCGGAGCCACCAGCGCCTGCACGATATCCTGGCAGAAGCCTTCACTTTGCAGAATGATGGCGCGAATCTCGGGGATAACGATAGAGTAGAACACCAGCGGGCGGACGCCGGTCTGCTGGTAGATGGCGTCAATCTGGTCCTTCACCGCTTTGGCGCGGCTTTCGTTTTCGACAAACGGCAGCGTGATGCTGTTAATCGAAACGGGAAACTGCGACATCACCGCGTGGCCCAGCACCTCGGCGGTGATCGCCGTACCATCAGAAATATAAAAAACGTGGCGATCGACAGCACTATCCATTTTACTCACCCTGAATATCAGACCTAATTGTCTGAAAGCATAAATTAAAAAAGTAAATTAGACAGCAAAGAACTTGTCTTAATTATAAATGAAACGGTGTTTTTGATTTTCCTGAAAAGCGGATTTCATTTTTCAAATAGCGACTTTATTTTTGGGGTTTCTGGCTGAATATAGAGGAATCATCGGGTTAATCGTTGATGGGAAAGTATCCGAAAAGTTGAAAATTTAAATTGCTTACACGATTCACCGTTTTTTTAGCGGAAATAAATATGCCAGTATAAATACGTAGTCAGGTGTTACTTACTCCGATCAAATATCACAAAAGGATTGTTTCGATGTCCAACAATGGCTCGTCACCGCTGGTGCTTTGGTATAACCAACTCGGCATGAATGATGTAGACAGAGTTGGGGGCAAAAATGCCTCCCTGGGTGAAATGATTACAAATCTGTCGGGTATGGGTGTTTCCGTACCGAACGGGTTTGCCACCACCGCCGATGCCTTTAACCTGTTTTTAGACCAGAGCGGTGTTAACCAGCGCATTTACGACCTGCTGGATAAAACGGATATTGATGACGTTACCGAGCTTGCCAAAGCCGGGGCGCAGATCCGCCAGTGGATCATCGACACACCTTTCCAGCAGGAACTGGAAAAAGCCATTCACGACGCGTACAACCAGCTCTCTGCTGACGATGCGCAGGCCTCCTTTGCCGTGCGTTCCTCTGCAACCGCAGAAGATATGCCGGACGCCTCGTTTGCCGGGCAGCAGGAAACCTTCCTCAACGTCCAGGGTTACGATGCGGTGCTGGTGGCGGTGAAGCACGTGTTTGCTTCCCTGTTCAACGATCGCGCCATCTCCTATCGCGTACACCAGGGTTACGACCATCGCGGCGTCGCGCTCTCCGCTGGCGTGCAGCGCATGGTGCGCTCGGACGTAGGCTCATCCGGCGTGATGTTCTCCATTGATACCGAATCCGGCTTTGACCAGGTGGTGTTTATCACCTCCGCGTGGGGTCTGGGTGAGATGGTGGTGCAGGGCGCGGTAAACCCTGACGAATTCTACGTCCACAAGCCTACGCTGGCCGCTGGCCGTCCGTCGGTGGTGCGCCGCACCATGGGCTCGAAAAAAATCCGCATGATCTATGCCCCAACCCAGGAGCATGGCAAGCAGGTTAAAATTGAAGATGTACCGCAGGAGCAGCGCGACCGCTTCTCCCTGACCGACGCCGAAGTGCAGGAACTGGCGAAGCAGGCGGTGCAGATTGAAAAACACTACGGCCGTCCGATGGACATCGAATGGGCGAAAGACGGTAACACCGGCAAGCTGTTTATCGTGCAGGCGCGTCCGGAAACCGTCCGCTCTCGCGGTCAGGTGATGGAGCGTTATACGCTGCACGCGCAGGGCAAAATCGTGGCGGAAGGCCGTGCCATCGGTCACCGTATCGGTGCCGGTCCGGTCAAAGTGATCCACGACATTAGCGAGATGAACCGCATTGAGCCAGGCGACGTGCTGGTGACCGACATGACCGACCCGGACTGGGAACCGATCATGAAGAAAGCGGCGGCTATCGTCACCAACCGCGGCGGTCGAACCTGTCACGCGGCGATCATTGCCCGCGAGCTGGGTATTCCTGCGGTTGTCGGCTGCGGTGACGCCACCGAGCGCATGAAGGACGGGCAGAACGTGACCGTCTCCTGTGCCGAAGGTGATACCGGCTACGTCTACGCTGAAATCCTCGACTTCAGCGTGAAGAGCTCCAGCGTAGATACCATGCCGGACCTGCCGCTGAAGATCATGATGAACGTCGGCAACCCGGACCGCGCGTTTGACTTCGCCTGCCTGCCGAACGAAGGCGTTGGCCTGGCGCGTCTGGAATTTATCATCAACCGTATGATCGGCGTTCACCCGCGTGCGCTGCTGGAGTTTGACGATCAGGATCCGAAGCTGCAGAACGAAATCCGCGAGATGATGAAAGGCTACGACTCACCGAAAGAGTTCTACGTCGGCCGTCTGACCGAAGGGATCGCGACGCTGGGCGCCGCCTTCTATCCGAAACGCGTGATCGTGCGTCTGTCTGACTTTAAGTCTAACGAATACGCCAACCTGGTCGGCGGCGAGCGCTACGAGCCGGAAGAAGAGAACCCGATGCTGGGCTTCCGCGGGGCCGGACGCTACGTGTCCGACAGCTTCCGCGACTGCTTCGCGCTGGAGTGTGAGGCGGTGAAACGCGTGCGCAACGAGATGGGGCTGACCAACGTTGAAATCATGATCCCGTTCGTACGTACCGTGGATCAGGCGAAAGCCGTGGTGGACGAGCTTGCGCGTCAGGGTCTGAAGCGCGGCGAGAACGGGCTGAAGATCATCATGATGTGTGAAATTCCGTCCAACGCCCTGCTGGCCGAGCAGTTCCTCGAGCACTTCGACGGCTTCTCAATCGGCTCGAACGACATGACGCAGCTGACGCTGGGTCTGGACCGCGACTCCGGCGTGGTTTCCGAACTGTTCGACGAGCGCAACGAGGCGGTGAAAGCGCTGCTCTCCATGTCCATCCGCGCGGCGAAGAAGCAGGGTAAATACGTCGGGATTTGTGGTCAGGGTCCATCCGACCATGAAGACTTTGCCGCATGGCTGATGGAAGAGGGGATTGATAGCCTGTCCCTGAACCCGGATACCGTGGTGCAAACCTGGCTGAGCCTGGCGGAACTGAATAAGTAACCGCTTAAAAACGGATAAAGGCGAGGAGATATCTCCTCGCCTTTTTTATTTCCGTCCGAATATGCTCCCCATCACAAATAAAACAAAAAACCAAATATCATAATTTGTCTGTCAATTTAGACAATTGTTAGCGCGCAAACCGTTGCTAATACTTGAGCCTTACTGCGCATTTCCCTTCAGATGATGCGCAACTGGTTGAAATACGTTTTAACCTGATAAAAAGGCAAATAACAATGACACTCTCCTCTGTATTGCGTACCAAAGATAAAATAGGCTATGGCTTAGGCGATATGGCCAGCGCGCTGGTCTGGCAAACGGCAACGTTATTTCTCGCTTATTTTTATACAGACGTGTTTGGGCTGCCCGCCGCGATTATGGGCACCATGTTTTTAGTGGTGCGCGTGGTCGATGCGTTTGTCGACCCGTGCATTGGCGCACTCGTCGATCGCACCCGGACGCGTCACGGACGTTTCCGTCCCTGGCTGCTGTGGTTCGCCATCCCGTTTGGCGTGAGCTGTCTGATCACCTTCTACGTGCCGGACGTCGGGCCGTCCGGGAAAATCGTCTATGCCTGCGTGACCTACGCCATTCTTAGCCTTATCTATTCGGCGATTAACGTCCCTTACTGCGCCATGCCCGGCGCGCTGACGCTGGACCCGCGCGAGCGTCACTCTCTGCAGTCGTGGCGCTTTGGCCTGTCGTTTATCGGCGGGTTGGTTGTGACGGTTATTGCCCTGCCGCTGGTCTCATTGTTAGGCCAGGGCAACGTGCAGAAAGGCTATTTCTATGCCATGAGCCTGATGGGGCTGCTGGGAATTGTGCTGTTCTTCTGCTGTTTTCTGATGACCCGCGAGCGTTATTCTCCGCGCAATGATACTTCCGGCTCCATGCTCACCGATTTAAAACTGCTGGCCGGGAACAGCCAGTGGCGTATTGTGTTCCTGTTTAATATTTTGCTGTTAACGGCGGTGGTGACGCGCGGTTCCGCCACCATGTATTACGTGAACTATGTGCTGTTGCGCCCGGATCTGGTTTTTGCCTTTATTGTTTCCGGCATGGTGGCCTCCTTAAGCGGCGCATTATTATCTGAACGGCTGCTGGGGAAATTTGATCGCGTACGCGCCTACCAGTGGACCATTATTTCCTTCGTCATTTTCGGCGCGCTGATTTTCTTCCTGCCGCCTTCGCAAGTGTGGCTGATTTTTGGCCTCAACATCGTCTTTAGCTTTGTGCAAAACCTCACCACGCCGCTGCAGTGGACCATGTTCTCCGATGTGGTCGACTACGAAGAGCACCGCAGCGGCCGTCGTCTGGACGGGCTGGTCTTCTCCACCGCGCTGTTTGCCATCAAGTTTGGCCTGGCGCTGGGCGGGGCGGTCGTCGGCTGGGTGCTTGGCATGGTGGATTACGCCCCGGGACAGGCAACCCAGGCGCCAGGCGTTCTCTCGACCATCAACGCGCTGTTCACCCTTATCCCTTGCGCGCTGTTCCTCTGCATGGTCGCGCTGCTTGCCATCTACAAGCTCAACAGCCGGCTGGTGGACTCCATCGCCCAAGAGCTGGCCAGCAAGCGTGAAGTCAGACCCGACGCGGGGCAGCTCAGCCCGGCAACCCCTTCCGCACTACAGGAGTAAAACATGACTGCTATCTATAAGGACGCGGGACGTCCCGTGCACGAGCGCGTCGCCGATTTACTGGCGCGTATGACCCCAGAAGAGAAGTTCGCCCAGATGCACGCGTACTGGCTGATCCTCGATGAAAACGGTAACCACCGCGAGCGCAGCGACCTCAGTGATGAATTCGCCGGCGTGAGCGAGCAGGCGTCGCTTAGCGAACGGCTAAAGCTGGGCGTCGGGCAGATCACGCGTCCGCTGGGCACCCACATCGTTGATGCGAAAACCGGCGTGCGCGCAGCGAATCGCCTGCAGCGGATGATGATTGAAGAGACGCGTCTTGGCATTCCGGCGCTGTTCCATGAAGAGTGTCTGGTAGGGCTGCTCTGCAAAGACGCCACCCTGTTCCCGTCGTCATTGAACTACGGTTCGACCTGGGATCCGGAGCTTGTGCAGCGGGCGGCAGAGCAGATTGGCAAAGAGGCGCGCTCCGTCGGCTGCCAGCAGGGGCTTGCGCCGGTGCTGGACGTATCCCGAGACGTGCGCTGGGGGCGTACCGAAGAGACCTTCGGGGAAGATCCCTGGCTGGTGGGCGTGATGGCGACCGCCTACGTCAAAGGATTACAGGGCGATAAACGCGACCTGCTGGCGACCCTGAAACATTACGTGGGGCACTCGTTCAGCGAGGGCGCGCGAAACCATGCGCCGGTGCACCTGGGGTTCAGCGAGCTGAACGACACCTTCCTGCTGCCGTTTGAAATGGCGGTCAAGCTGGCAAACGCCGGTTCGGTGATGCCCGCGTACCACGATATCGATAACCAGCCGGGGCACAGCGACAGCTTCCTGCTGACCACCGTCCTGCGCGAACAGTGGGGATTCGACGGGATTATTGTGGCGGATTACGGCGGCGTCAGCCTGCTGCACCAGCACCACGGCATTTCCCACGACGCGGCCGAATCTGCTGCGCTGGCGTTCAACGCCGGGCTGGACGTTGAGCTGCCGAAAGATGACTGCGCGCGGCATCTGGCGGAAGCGGTAGAGCGCGGGCTGATCTCTATGGCGAAAGTGGATGAGATTGTGGCGCGCGTGCTGACCGAAAAATTCCGTCTGGGGCTGTTTGAAAAGCCGTACGCGGATGAAAACGGTATCGATCTGCAAAACGATATGACCCGCCAGGCCGCGCGGGAGGTGGCGACAAAATCGGTCACGCTGCTGGAAAACAACGGCATTTTACCGCTCGGCGGCAAACCCCGCGTGGCGGTAGTGGGGCCGACGGCAGACGATCCGCTGGCGTTACTGAGCGGCTACAGCTTCCCGGTGCATTTGATCATCAGCGATATGGTGGAAGAGACCTCGCAGGTCACGACCCCGCGCGCGGCGCTGGAGCAGTATCTCGGTGCATCGAACGTCCGCTATGCCAAAGGGTGCCACATCATCGAAAAACGGATGGCGGGCGCGCCGGTCTTCCCGGGTGACAGCGGCGGCAAACCGATGCAGCAGTCGCCGGTTTCACTAAGCACCGCCCTGATCCCCGAGGCGGTAAACGCCGCGCAGGAGAGTGACGTGGTGGTGGCCTGCGTGGGCGATCTCGCCGGGCTGTTCCAGAGCGGTACCGTGGGGGAAGGTTCCGATACCGATTCCCTGAACCTGCCGGGCGTCCAGCAACAGTTGCTGGAGGCGCTGGTGGCGACGGGCAAGCCAGTGATTGTCGTGATGACCGGCGGGCGTCCGTACAACCTTCAGGGGCTGGAGGACAAGGTGGCGGCGCTGATAATGGCGTGGGCGCCGGGGCAGGAAGGGGGCTGGGCGATTGCGGACGTGCTGACGGGGCGTGCCGAGCCGCAGGGGCGTCTGGTGGTGAGCGTGCCGAAAAGCGCCGGGGCAATGCCTTATTACTACAATCACAAGCTCAAAAGCGGCGGCACGCCGTTTGCGTTCCATTTCGGTTCGCGTTACCCGTTTGGCTTCGGCCTCGGCTGGACGCAGTTTAGCTGGGGAGCGGCAAAAGTGGCGGCATCCAGCGTGCCGATCGACGGCGAGGTGACGCTGAGTGTGGATATCACCAATACCGGAGAGCGCAGCGGCAGCGAGGTGGTGCAGGTTTATGTCAGAGATAAGGTCGCCACGCAGGTGCGGCCGCTTCAGGAGCTGAAGGCCTTCCAGCGCGTCACGCTCTCGCCGGGCGAAACCGCCACGCTCGCCTTTACGCTGCCGGTTGAGATGTTCAACTTTACCCGTCGCGACGGGAAACGCATCGTTGAGCCGGGTGAGTTTGAACTGCAGGTTGGCGCATCGTCGGCGGATATCCGCCAGGCGGTGACGGTCAATGTGACGGGGGAAACGCGGGTGCTGCCTGCGGAGTGGCGGATGCTCAGTGCCTGTGAGGTGAAGCGCGCGTAATCAGGATAAAAAAAAGCCCATCGTGGGAGATGGGCAAAGACTACACACAGCAATTCGTTGTTTCACTCAGGGGATTTAAGTCATTGATTGATTTGAGGGTATGCGGTTTTTCGGCATAACCAAAATTAAGCAAGGCTTGAAAATGGACACACAAATTGCACACATATCGCACACAAATAAAAAGGGGTATGTATGGCGCAAGCGTTATGAAAAACGCACGATTGAAATCATCCTGCGCACCCGCGATAAATCAATTGCCATAAAAAGAACGGCATCTATAACAATCCGGTATATGGAGCTAAAATCCCTTGAAGCACCATTTTCCTCAATGCGGGAAATGCTGAAAAAGTTTCGTGATGGCCTCGTTGCCTCGGACGAGATTGAACGATTGAGGAATCTTGCGACGGCTTCGCAGGAAGCGCCACACGCTGTTACTACCGCTTCGCCAATGCAATCCCTTGCCTTAAGCACTAAACGGCCTCAGAAGGTCGCACAGGGGCATTCCTTAGCGGTAGCCAAAAAAGCGTACTTTGACGCTAACACTGAATGGAAAGAGAAAACTATTAAGGCATATTCGGGTTGCATAGATAGATTTATTGTTTGGTGTACATCGAAAAATATTGAGACTGTGGAAGAAATAACGAAAGAGCATGTTATTTCATTTAAATCTTGCATGGATGAAGAAAAATTAGCCTCCATGACTAAACAGAAAATTATTACCGCATTGGGTAGTATGTTTGCGTTTGTGTTGAATGTTAAAGAATGGATTGATAAAAATCCATTCAGGGGGATGAATTATAAAAAGGTCAGTGTTGAGAAACCTAAAGAGGAAGTTACCCCAACTCAATTCAAAAAATGATTGAGCAACCAGCAGTAACTAAAGACGTTCAAAATTATTGGGCTAATGTACTTATGTATTATACAGGGATGCGGGTTAGCGAGTTACGGCAAATCACAAAGGATGATTACATCGAAATAGAAGGGATTAAATGCATTAGCATTAATACTCATGAAGAAGGGAAAACCACTAAAACAGAATCAAGTAAACGAAACATACCAATTTGCGATGCACTTTTAGCGCTTAACGTATGGGAAGAAAAGCCCGTAATGAAGAATGGATTAAACAGCATTATGGATAAAATCAGCAAGGCGTATAAAACTATTGGTTTAAAACGAACAAGCCATTGCTACCGCCATAGTATGTCTAACAGATTACGTGATACTGATGCTGATGATAGTACACGAACCTTTATTTTAGGTCATGCAGCGCATGGAATTACTGATAGAGTTTATATAACGCGCTTACCATTACAGAAAATGTTAAAGGCGCTGAATGATGCTAATTAATTAAGTTCACTTCGTTCACGCGCTCCGCGCTGGTGGGTGGAAAGAATGTGGTTTCAAAACTTCCTTTTCTTCACCCACCAGCCCCGTAGGGGCGTGAGCGTAGCGAACATAAGTAATTAAACAGATTGAAATCCTTTATTACAAAAACCATTTTAATTGTGTGGTATTTTAAGTACCAGTATGAAATTGATGGTTCCAATAAATGAAAAAAATTCTATTAAGTGCAATAATTGCAACTGGTTTTACGTCTGCTTTTTGTCATGCTGAATATAGTTACAATTACAAGTTAAATTGTGGTGCAGAATATCCGCATGTGGATATTCTGGATAGTGATGTAATCAATATTGCTATGGTTGGAAAAGGAGATAAAGAATTACTAGCTGAACATGGTACTGGACTTTATCACATGGTTGGTGGTGTGCAAATGCAAAATGGAATAAATGTATCTGTATATGCTCATGCAATAGACCCTAAGAAATTTAAAGGTGGCAAAAGCCCTGATATGCCTGTTAGCGCTTGGGATGAATTTTCAATCATCTATACAGGTGATGGCATAAATAGGCAGTATAATATTATCAATGAGAAAAACACAGAGTGTAAAATCGTAAGTTATACTGACAACTCGAAAAATGACAAGTAGATGTTAAGCCCCGAAAGGGGCTAACATTTAATGATGCTCATAAACTAATTTACCCCCTGAAATAATTAAGGAATTACATGCCATTGATGGCACTATTTTGAAAAATTCAGACGAACCAGCGAATTTTAAATCAAACGGCGATATATTGAATTGTTTGAACATGGAATGGGCGAACCGTTCTGAATCCCATGCTTCACGTCTTGAGTTGTAAGAGCATACATTATGCAATAAACACGGTCGACCTAAATCAAATGATAATTTACTCATTCGCGCAAAGACGTTAGCTGACCTGCCAATTTTGATAATGTTCTCCGATTGCATTACATAGTTATAATAAATTCGCTGCTTACTGTGTTGGCATGTGGGGCATTCATCGCCGTAAATGTGATAAATGCCGATACGTTCAAATTGACCATGTAAAGGGCAGGTGATGGTGGTTCTTGAAAATAAATCAATGTAATCAGAGTAAGAGTATTTATAATGATAGCGTTGGGATGCTGTTTGTAAGAACCCCTCGAAATTCATCATGCAAGAAAGATTTTCCGCGCTGAAAAACATCACACCAATCCTCACCAACGTTAACGGGCATTGCCCACCAGCAGTTATTAATGTTCTCAATAGTCTTTTTTGTTGCTTTTAAACCTGCATTACTTTCATCGTTGTCAGTAAGTACACATATTGGTACGGTAGGGAATAAACAACGTAATTCACTTGCTACATAATATAGATTGTTAGCGCTTCGTGATGTCACAAATAATGAACCATGATAAAAATGGGATAATGTCTCTTGAATAGCGCAGACGGTTGCGAGACCTTCACCAATGAATATTGTTCTAATCTCCACATTTGGCATCCATTCGGCATAGTATGCGCCGCTTCCTTGACTGTATTTAATAAGGTTTTTATCTTTCCCATCTTTGCTTAAGGCCTGTAATGCTGATATTTTTCCATTACGGCTGTATGGCAAGAGGGTTTTATCATGGCCTGTTACCCACATCATTTTAGAAATGCCCTTTGATAATAGATAAGGGCTTTCTTTATATGTGGCATTTTTAAAATACTGGCTGGCGATTTTATTAAATTCATTTAACTGAACTTCACTTAAAGGTTCAAGTGACTGCACATAGGATTTTTGTTTTGGCGCATTCCTCATTATAAGATGATTGGGGTTGTGCCATTTCTTGGTTTTATTAAAACCTAAATGCGCACCAATATCAGAAAGAGAAAATTTAGTTATCGCTTGTATGATTGTTAGTGGTTGCAATACATTACCGCCGTGACTGTCGCCTGACCTGCAATAACCCGTATTTGCATGCTTGCCTGTACTTCTCCAATTAAAACGATTTTCACCCCCACATATAGGGCAGGGGATTTGCATATTTGGTTCGATTTCAATTCCAAATTCGCGCATGTAATCAAGTGGTTTTTGCTTGATGAAGTTATTTAAATCAGTAAAGAAATTAGCCATTATATTTACCACCATATCGGCGAGCTGGGTACTTTGTAAAGAAATCGACAATATCTTGTTTTCGATACCAGATGTAGCCCTCATGTTCTTGATAAATCGCCTGAGGAAATTCTTTCGGGTTAAATCGTTTAGCTGCATAAAACATTGGCTTGCTCACACCAGACAAAGCTACAGCATCATCACCACACACCAGCCCTGTAAGTTGTACTTTCTGGGATTGTTCTTTTATCTGTGCCGCGATTAGCCTTTTATTCTCATTAACGTATTTTTCAATCTGTAGCTTACGCATTTTTTCGCGCATGTAATTTATATCGGTCATTTTAGTATCCTATATATTAAGTCATTATCTGTGCTGGTGGGGTAATGATATGAATTTTCCCTCGATTATTCATAATGAATCTACATCGTTCAAGCCCTGTAATTGCTCGCTTTATATTATTTGGCTGCATTTTATACTCAATTTTTAATGCCTTCGTTAAATCGGATTCATGTACACAGCCATCAGCACTAAATTCCATTAACTGTATTATCCTTTCTAAAACTCGCTCTTGTGCTGGTGCATTTTTCTTTTTTAACTCGCTCATATATGACTCGTAAGCGAGAGTGTTATTACGCGCAGCATTTTGAGTAAAATTAACTCCTGCTTCATATGATTCTGCATTTACAGCGTTTTGCATTAATTGCTTATTATGCTGTTGCGTTGTTAGTGGTTGCCGCTGTTGCGTGTGCATTTGCGCATAATCATTTTTCGGTGATTGCTGCATGATAAATGGTTCATCATTAGCTTGTTTGCGTTCTATTTTTCCTGCTGCAATTACTGGAGTTGGCCTATCAATAAATACCAACGTCTTAGTATTGGCGTTTACCTGATAACCTTTTTCATTTTCTTCAGGATAATCGCATAATTCATTATTAATATCATGTAATTCACAGACGGTAATTCCGTTATCCGCTGTGCATAAATCAAATTGCATCACTGGTAATTTTGCAGCGCTACGGTTTTTTTCGATAGTGAGTGATACGGATAACCCAAAATCATTACCCTGCATTTGCTCTAGTTTAATGACTGTATCAGAGTCATTTTTAAGGGTAATGGCTCCTTTCATACCTTTAGCCGCATCTTTGCCGCCGTGGTGAACCATCAAGACAAAAGAATTTGTTTCTACTGCAATTCTTTTCAAAATCGAAATCAGCTTACGCATTGCAATAGCATCATTTTCATCAGGATTTTCCATATCCAAAATGGTTTTTCCATCAATGCTTTTTTTTGTGTAGTATGCCAAAAATGAAGAAAGCGTATCAAAACAAATGATGCCGCCTTTGTTATTGGTAATTTTATTTACATCATTTATTATTCGATTCTGTATTTCTTTATCAAATAAGTTTATTTGTGGTGACAAGATGTGCATTCTGTCATTTTTAACGCCACTATTAAACTTATTAGACCACGCTGTATTTCGATCTTTGATTTCAACGCCTGTTTCACCATCAAAATAAAAAGCATGGCATTCTTTAGCAACTCGCAAACCAGCCCACGGTTTACCCTGTGCAACTCTGTTTAAAAGAGATAATGCCGCAAATGATTTGCCTGTGTTGGATTCACCATAAAGGAAGCCGACCTGTTTTCGGTTAAATAGATTTTCAATTACAGGGCGTAACCGCTTTTCTGATTGCAATTGAATTTCAGCTAATTCAATTGCACACAATTCATCATTTATACCATCATATTCAGACCACTCACCGTAGTTGGCGGGTGCGTAATAATCAATCGCGAGAGTGTAATAATAATCAGGAATAGCAGACCAATCAATAAACATTCCTGTGCGCATATCATTCACCGTAATTTGGATATTTAATTAAGAAAAATTCAATTACTTCTTCTTTTTTATATAGATGCTTTGTTTTTTTGTTTTTATCGCAAGTAACTACATGCTCTTTTGGAAATTCTTTAGGGTTAAAACGTTTAGCCATATAAAAAGCGGTTGATCCAATTTTAGCCAAAAGTTGTGCTTCACGAGGTGTAATTAAATCGCTCATGTAGGGTATCTCTTAGATGTATTCTGAGTGCGGTCATGGTAGGCGAGGGGAGGAATAGCGGCAAGCATTACCGGATATAGTAAGCACTACCAGCTAAAGTCTAACTAACTGTCAACAGATTGAGGCTAAAACCACTGTATGTAAATTCAATTTTAAAAATTAAAAATCATTCTGGCTTAACTAATTGTGATCAATTTAAATTGAATCTGATAATAAAAAGAATCAATAAAATGGATTTAGTGATTTTTAGTTGGACGAAATCGTTCATTTTATGTGCATTGCTCGCTGGTGATAATTCAACCAATTCATTCAACCTATTCGAATGGGTGGTGAATATTTGACCGAATTAAATTCACCTGAATATTCACCGAATGATTCACCTGAATCATTCAGCCCTTCATTCACCACGAAACCCAGGCGCGGCGGGGCTTACAGGCCGATTCATTCACCTGAATATTCACCTGAATTATTCAACCAAAAATTCACCTTCATATTCACTCATTCGCCACTCTATAAATAAGCATTGGAATGCTTTTTATAGAGGTTGATGAATGAAGGTCGTTCAAGTGAATGAACTGTGAGTTGGGTACACCCCTAGGGGTTGGGGGTGTTGTCGATTTGTGGTAAATTCCTTCTACCAGCGTGAAAAAGGCGCTGGTGGGGATTTGCAGCCCCAAACAAACAAAACCATTGGCAAGGAATTGCCGATGCGCGTGCGCACGTCAGTTATGGCGGTCACGGCGAGGGAGTCGAAAGGCTCGCCAGTTTTGTTTGTTTGCTGGTACTGCAAACCTCGTCGTGATCGTCACCACGGGGATGCATGTATGCAGGAAACAGACTGGCACAAAGCGGATATTCTTGCCGCTTTAAAGAAAAAGAAAATCAGTATGGCGGGGTTATCCCGTGAGCATGGTTTATCAAGTAGCACGTTGCTAAATGCACTTAGTAGAGAATGGCCTAGAGGCGAATTAATTATTGCTAATGCAATTGGCGTGTCACCTCAAGAAATTTGGCCTTCTAGGTATTTTGAAAAAGATGGCTCTCCAAAAAATCGTGTGATTCGAAAACCTGTTTAGATAAATCAATGCGTCTCTAATTTAAGGGGCGCATTTTTGTTTTTGCTAACACATCGCATAGTGGGGCATGTTGCGCGCGCGCGTGTGATGGTTATTAATTGCATTTCTGTACTAGTTAACAAATACGAATTTTGACGGGTATCTAATTTTGATTTTAGCTGCGGCTTCGCCTTGCTGCGCTCCGCGCTGGTGGGTGGAAAGAATGTGGTTTCAAAACTTCCTTTTCTTCACCCACCAGCCCCGTAGGGGCGTGAGCGTAGCGAACCTAATCATTTGAAGTTTGACACATTTCGACTCTTTCATTTTCTAAAAAATCACCTTAAACTTACAAAACTGATTTCTTAAAAAGAAAGTTAAAATGCACGAGAAAGCGAAAACGAAAATTAAAGATACAATCAGAGAGATATTTTTCAAGCCAGAAATAGTCTTTACTGGTCGGGCTGGTCATTATGACTTTTCTCTTTATGAAGCACTGGCAAATGAGCTTAATAAAAGAAAGATTAAGTTTAAAATTGATGCATTATCATGTTGGATTATTTTTGATGGAATGAAAAAACACCATTTCAAAGACAGATCGACAACGGATGCGCAAGCGATAGATGATTTTGTGGATGCTTTATGCAATGTTTACTGTGAAACACCGATGGATTACTCCATTGATTTTCACTTTAGAAATCTTAAAATCGATATAGAGCCGATTGATTATGAGTTTGTATCAATTAGGACGGGTGAGAGTATCGCCTTCGGTTTGTTCCCTGAAAAAGAAAAGTATGTGATTGCGAGCATAAAAAAGAATGGATATCTCTCAGGAAGTTATCCTGGTTCATTTATAAAGTCGATCTTGCAAGATTTGAAAGTCTTCATTTTTTTAATTAAAACCATCAAGCTGATTAAGTCAGGAAAAACTAATCTGACATCCACATTATTACAATCATTGTCTGGTACTGCTGATACAATTGAGATTGATTGTGTCAATGTTAAGTATCCTTGGATGAACAGTAGGGTTTACATATCGGAGTCAGTGGGGAAGTTTTTGCACAACTTTATCTTTAATTCTGAATTTGAAAACGGCTATATTGTAGAAAAAATAAATCACTCACTTCTCTTGTTAAATGCACTAATAAAGGACGACTCAAAAGAAGCACTGCGCATTAGGGCTGCTATTGATTGGTTGGTGCAATCTGAAATCACTGATGATGAAACTATGGCTTTCATTCAAATTTGTATGGGGCTTGAATCAATTTTTGGTGATGATGATTCTGAGGGTGGTCTAACAACAATTCTCTCCGATAGATGCGCTTATCTAATAGGGAATAAAATTCAAGATAGAAAACATATAAAGGAAACTTTTAAAAGAATATATCAGATAAGATCCAAAATTGTGCATGGAGTCAGAAATCATTTATCCGAAGATGAAAGCCATCTTAGACATTTAGCCTATTCTTATTTAGAAAGGTCTATTTTGGAAGAAACTAAAAATCTAGACCTAAAAGACATTCATCATGGCGCTCCTCCTGCTGCCCCGTTGTAGCGTTAAACTCTATAAGGTAAGGCGATTGTATGATTGTATGTCTTTGAGCCTAAACGCCTCATGATGCGTCCAGTGAAGCCATCGATCACAAATTGAACTTGCGGGGGCTGTTGTTGGTGGTATGTGATAGGGCGAATGCACCATGACGCTCAATGCCTAGGATTTGCGCCGGAAACGTACCAACAGACAATGGAAAGCAGAACAAAGTGTGATTCGTAGGGTTGGAGTTGGAGCGGCTTAGAGAGGCGCTTAGTGCGCCTATGCTGCATCTATCCCCTAGTGACGTGATGACACAAAAAGAAGTTGTCTAAATGCGGTGTTATAGGGGACTTTGTTTTAAAGGCATAATACTCATTTTTGTTTTTATAAAAATAAATCAATCCGATTTGTGGCGGTATAGCTGAAACCATTTCAGTGTACAATTCTATATTCTCACCCTCTATTTTTATTTCACCTTGATCTATTAGCCCTGTAATATGGTGGTCAGGATCGCTTAATGTTGTTCCTTTGCGGTAAAGATGAGTAATGTCATTGAGCATTTCGGGATAAACACCAGTAATTTCCAGGTTGAAAGATTCATCACGCTCGTTTTTACAGATTAATAATCCATCGTCATTTTGTGAGAGTACCAGAGATTTATTATGATTGGGTTTTAATTCATTAACATGTTCTATAATTGCATTACGTTGGGCGCATCCTGTTAAACTGGCAGCTAATAAACATAATGCTATGGTGGATGATTGTTTTTGCATTTTATTTATCCGGGAGATGGAAGGGCGATTAGGTTAAATCACCCATGCAGGTTTGTAATTAGCGGTTCCATTAATAAGACTATATTTATTTGTTAATTTGTTTTTTAGTGTGTGAGATAAAGTTACGAAGCAAATCCTTTTCAATCACAATTTCACACTTTAGATTTGGATTCCCGATCGCATCTATTCGTTCCAGCCAAAACATTAATTCTTGTTGTGCATCGCATTTTCGTTTGAATTTAATTGCCCCGCCGAATTTTTCATTTAAAGAATCATCGTCACATAAAAAATAAGTTTTGTTATTGATTGTTATTTGGATTAAATATGTTTTTCTGGTCAGGTAATCTAACCTTTCCTCTGCTTTCAATAGGTTAGATGCGGCTTGATTGACTAATGAGAGTGCTTCTTCTTTGCTTATAGGCGATGTGTTGACAGACTTGATCATAATTTGATCCTTTAGATAGAGTGTAGGTGAAATATAGGTGCAATTCCCTTGTTGATACTATGCCTATATAATAGAATGAACTCATCGCCACAACAAGAGGATGATTCATGCCTAACTGCAAGAATAAGGTTGCTGTATATCTGTCAGATGATGAAATAGAGATAATTGAAAGTTATAAAAATAAATATCACAAAGAAAATGGGATTCCTCTAAGCAGAAATGCAATTATTAAGATGCTTATCAGTCGCTTATCAAAAGAAATTTCAATTTAAAATAACAATACGATAAATACAATTTAAACTTCACAAAATCAAAGAGGAAACTCATGCACACTCTTTTATCTAAATTTAAAAATAGGAAAATTAAAATGTATCAGCAAAAATATAAAAACCGAATGATTGATGATAATGAATATAGTCAGGTGCTGCAATCGAGAATGCAAAATCTTCTAAATCAATATAATAATGAGGTTGCAAACTTAACCCGTATTGGAGTTACAAATTTGGGGTTTGGACAATGGGATAATGGTGAAAACAAGATTAATAGCCACGTTAATAAAGTAAGTGAGACTTTGGAAAAGATGCAATCAACGCAAGCCCTGATTGATGCTCTTACAATCGAACGTGCACAATCCAATTAATTAAATAAAGGAAGTGTAGCATGACAATTGCAATCATGGTTGTAATGTTTTGGGCTTTCCTGATTCTTAAAGAGGAAATCAAAAATGGCTGATAAAAAATATGGCGTCTTTTTTTGGCGTAAAGGTAAAAGGGTTGAAGATGTTCCATCAGACCAAAATGTAGCAAATCGTGGCGTCAAACCTAAACGAATTTTTACTGATTATATTGAAGGTATGCGTTATGCACAGAAAATGAATGCAACGATTCCGGCAGCGCAGAAAGATAAATATGAATATGTGCTAAATGAAATTGTTGAACCTGATTTGAATAATACTAAGGAGTTATTCAAATCAGGGAATCTAACAGAAGCCCTTAAAGCACGCCGCGCATTGAATCAACGGAATAACATTGCTGATTTGGTAAAGCGTGGCGTGCGTGACTATCTTAACGTTACATTGGGGAATAAAAAATGATTATAGATGAAAGTTTTGTTAAATGGTCTATGGTGCTGGTGGAGGCTGGAGAACCTTCACCCAGCCTAGCACAGCTTTATAAAGGAAGCACGAAAAGGGTTAATCTTTTATAAAACGCGCGAACTAGCAGCAAATGCAGCGGCTAAACGCAATGAACAATTAGCCGAAACTAAATCAACCAGCCGATTCAAAATCATTAAGTTGCATGACGCAGAAGCACAGCAGAAGCACGATTTTCAGAAAAAACAGGAACGCCAGCGCCGCAATGCACGTCATATGCGCCGATGTGGTTTCTAAATTTAAATCAGTAATTCAATTAATGGTGATGGTGTAAGAAAAACTTCCTTTTCTTCACCCACCAGCCCCGTAGGGGCGTGAGTGTAGCGAACAAAGTAAATCAATATCAAATCAAAGGTGAATATAATGGCAGGTGATAATGCTGAACTAGGTTTTTCGGTTGATACATCACAAGTAGAAACGGCTACAAAAAGGCTTGATGAATTATCAAAAGCCGCCACTGGCGCAACAGAAAGTGCAAGCGGTCTATCTGATGCGGTTAGTAAAATAACTGGCGCAAATGGAATGACGCGCGGGAAAATGGGTAATCTTGTTCGTGATTTTCAATCCATTCAAAGCAATGTAGTAAATGAAATATCTGAATCAGGTGAAAAGGCTGGAAAGGGTTTTTTCGCAAACTTCATTAATTCACTTAAAACAAACCATAGTGCGCAACGTGAATTAGGCGTAATGAGCCATGAATTAATGAGCGGAAATCTTTCCCGTTTGCGTGGTTCGGCATCAATATTTATGTCTAATTTGGGTATGGGGGGATTGGGCACTACTGGTTTAATTTTGGGTGGAATGGAATTATTTGAAGGAATTGAGCGCATAGCCGATGATTTGAGTGAAGCGACGGATGCAGCTAAAGAATTGCAGACCGCAGCGGCAATTAATAATGATTATTCGCTATTAAATCCGCAGTATGTGCAAAATCTTTATTCACAGGTGGATAATGCGACAACTAGCTTTACCAGTTTTCAAGAAGCCGTTACAAAAGCTGCAAATGCTGGCGTTAATAGCTCGCAAATGTCGTCGCGGTTCCTAAAGGCGCAAAGCACATATGAGGAGGCAATGAGCCGCCTAACGAGCGACCAGCAAGCGCAATTTGCAAAGGTTGAAAGCGCACTTGATAAAGCGTTTGCAGACCCGCTATCTAATTTTAAATCTAATTTTGAGGCGTTAAAGGGTTCAATGTCTCAGGCGCAGCAGGATGTGATTATTTCAGCCGCTAAAGCTGGGGATGAAGATAAAACACGATTGTTAATGCAATCTGCGATTACTGACCAGATGGAAAAGCAAGCGCTTATCATGAATCATATTTCTGGCGCTGATGTTAATTTTAAAGATGAAAGTTACTGGCAATCATTTAAAAACGCACTTTCCGGTATGGGTGAAACTTTTGATATGTTGATTACTGGTGATAATTCGGCGTTATGGAGTCGAGCAGAAGCATCTAGTAAACAGCATGTTCAAAAATACCATGAACTAATTAATAATTTTCATGTTGGCATAACCAAACCAGAAGATTTAAATTTTGCGTCGTTATCACTACATAAGGCGCTTAATCCTTCATTGCATACGCACCATGGATTAACAGAAGCGGAAAAGGCCGCTAAACGCCTAATTGCATACCAAACGCAAATTAAACAGGCTGGATTACAGTTTGACCAGCAAATTAATTCAATTGGTGATTCTGTTGATAAGGCGTGGAGTAATAAATTATATTCTTATTCTATGACTTCTGGCCAACATGATTTTGCTAACCGAATTGACCAGATTAATCAGCAGTTCGACCGTATGCGCGAAAATGTAGACCGTTTAGCGCTGGAACATCATAAATCAATCGGTTCTAAAGAATATGTTGAA
Organism: Enterobacter asburiae; assembly: GCF_024599655.1. NCBI lineage: Bacteria > Pseudomonadati > Pseudomonadota > Gammaproteobacteria > Enterobacterales > Enterobacteriaceae > Enterobacter > Enterobacter asburiae. Next base: position 2,920,635 of record NZ_CP102247.1, on the reverse strand, counting down.
ATGTTCCAGAAAATAGAGTTGGGGCGTAAAAATGTATTGGCTGAAAATATCGCTGGTTATGATGAAATGCAATCATACCAATCATCATCAATTGCGGGAATGAATGCGGGATGGATTAAATATCAAAAACAAGTAAATGACGTTGCTAGCCAATCAGAAAAAATTTTTGATACGGCTGTTGATGGTCTGACAGACGCATTAACTAATTTCTTTACCACTGGTGAAGCTGGCTGGACTAATTTTGTTAAATCAATTGCCACAATTACCGAAAAATACATGGTTCAGGATTGGATTGTTGAACCGATTGCGGGATTCGTTAAGGGTGGTTTTGATGGGTTGTTTTCATCTAGCGCACCAAAAGCGGCGGCTAACTCTTTTGCGGTTCCTGATATTCCTAAATTGGGCGCTACACGTGGCGGTTTAGGTTCAACAGCGCCAGTTGTGAACATTACCATTAATGACAACGGTAACAAAGGCGGGGTAACGGGAACCAACAACGCAACAACGGGTGATTTGCAAAAAATGGGGGCTAGTCTGCAAAAATGGCTTACCGATTACATTAAAAGGGAAAACGTAAATTCAAACCGTCAAGGCGGTGTAAACAAAAGCATGGGGAACTGGTCAACACGTTAAGCATCAACATCAGCCCTTCATGACCTTTAGGCATGAGGGGATTTTCAAAGTAATCATCACATCATCCCGCCAAAATCCGCAGTCAGAAAATTGTTGTAACACTCGACTGATTTACGCCTATTGCACACAAATGGTACACAAACGGCACACAGGTAATCGCATACCCTCAACGTGCTAAATTCCTGAAACGCCGTCATTGCTGGCTCTGGTGCGAACATCAGGATAAAAAAAAGCCCATCGTGGGAGATGGGCAAAGACTACACACAGCAATTCGTTGTTTCACTCAGGGGATTTCCATGCTTATAAATCAAGGTGTTGATTTATAACCGTGTGCTAATAGTAGGCATTGTGTTATTTAGCGTCGATCGGATTCGTCTCAATAGTTTAAGAGACGTAAAGATTTCTTGAGGTTAATAGCAGGCTTAATGCTGAATGGGCGGGTCTGACCAGTGATTAACGAATAAATACTTTAACATCGTTAAAGTATTGTGAGGGAGAATGTAGGCCGGGTAAGCGTTAGCGCCACCCGGCAAAAAAACTTAATGCGTGTTCTTCTCTTCCAGCTCTTCCAGTTCGCTCAAAATCACGTCCGGGTCAGTTCCCGGCGGCGGAATTTCATGCACCCAGGCGGAGAACAGACGCCAGGTGACGGCGAGCAGCACCGGGCCGATAAACAGGCCAATCATGCCAAAGGCAATCAATCCGCCAATCACCCCGGAGAGGATCAGAATCAGCGGCAGGTCTGCACCCATGCGGATGAGGATCGGGCGAATGACGTTATCCATGGTGCCTACCACGCAGCTCCAGACCAGCAGCACCGTTCCCCACGTGGTATCACCCGTCCAGTAGAGCCAGATAATGCAGGGTACCAGCACCAGCAGCGGTCCCAGTTGCGCAAGACAGGTCATCAGCATGACAACGGTGAACACGGTGGCGTACGGCACGCCGGAAATCGCCAGGCCGATACCGCCCAGCACCGCCTGCACCAGCGCGGTGACCACCACGCCCAGCGCCACTGCGCGCACGGCCTGCGCAGCCAGCAGTACCGCTGCGTCACCGCGTTTGCCCGCCAGGCGGGTGGCAAAGTGACGAACGCCTAAAGCTACCTGCTCACCGCGCCAGTAAAGCAGGGCGCTGAAGAGCAGCATCAGGGTACAGTGCATCATAAAGCGGCCGATATGCGCCGCCTGACCGACAAACCAGGTGGTGGTGGTGCCAATGTACGGGCGGACTTTTGCCATCAGCGCGCTGCCGCCCATCTCCAGCAGGCTATGCCAGCCGCTGTAGAGTTTGGCGCCCACCAGCGGAATGCTGTTCAGCCAGGCGAGGTCCGGCAGCGTCAGGTCGCCGCTGCTAATGGCGCGAATAACGGGGCCACTGGAATCCACCAGGCTATTCACCAGCAGGGCAATAGGAATAATAAACAGCAGGAACAGCAGGAGCGTCATGACCAGCACGGCTAACCCGCGACGGCCCAACAGCAGCTTCTGCAAGCGCAGCAGCAAAGGCCACGTGGCAACGACAACGGTCGCAGCCCACGCAAAGCCGAGAATAAAGGGTTGAACAATCCACAGACACGCAATAATCATAAGGGCCAGAAACAGCACCGACAGCAAAATTTGCGCAACATCCCTGGGCTGGCGAAGATTGACCATAAATGAAACTTTCCTTAAAAGAACGCCAGTACGACTGGCGGGAACGGAAAACCGCGTCTCTTTAATCATTAATGATCTCAGCGGTTTTTGACAGGCGGATTTTGCCTGTAATTCAGCAGAGATTATAAGAAAAAAATGTGATAAAACTTTCCAGACACAACGCAAACGATTTTATACACAAAATCATTCGAGTTGCATCAAGGCGGCAAGTCTGAGAATCCCCAGGAGCTTACTCAAGTAAGTGACTGGGGTGAGCAGACGCAGCCAACGCAGAGGCAGCTCGAAGGATGACGTGTATATACAACTCTAATTAGGGTCGACAGTTATGATCCCACAGATTTCTCAGGCACCTGGCGTCGTTCAGCTGGTGCTTAATTTTTTGCAAGCACTGGAGCAACAGGGTTTTACAGGTGATACCGCCACGAACTATGCCGACAGGCTGACGATGGCGACCGATAACAGTATCTACCAGCTTCTTCCCGATGCCGTGGTTTTCCCCCGTTCAACGGCAGACGTCGCGCTTATCGCCCGGCTGGCCACGCAGGAGCGGTTTGCCTCGCTGGTCTTTACGCCGCGCGGCGGCGGCACCGGGACCAATGGTCAGGCGCTGAACCAGGGCATCATTGTTGATATGTCGCGCTATATGAACCGCATCATTGAGATCAACCCGGAAGAGGGGTGGGTGCGGGTCGAAGCGGGCGTCATCAAAGATCAGCTTAATCAGTATCTCAAGCCTTACGGCTACTTTTTTGCCCCTGAGCTCTCCACCAGCAACCGCGCGACCCTTGGCGGGATGATTAACACGGATGCCTCCGGGCAGGGCTCGCTGGTCTACGGTAAAACCTCCGATCACGTGCTGGGCGTGCGTGCGGTTCTGCTGGGCGGCGATATCCTCGATACCCAGCCGATGCCGGTCGAACTGGCGGAAACGCTGGGCAAAGATAACACCGCCAGCGGGCGCATCTATCGCACCGTGCTGGAACGCTGCCGCGACAACCGCCAGCTTATTCTCGATAAGTTCCCCAAACTGAACCGCTTCCTGACCGGGTACGATCTGCGCCACGTCTTTAACGACGACCTGACCCAGTTTGATTTAACCCGCGTGCTGACCGGCTCCGAAGGGACGCTGGCGTTTATTACCGAAGCGCGGCTGGATATCACACGGTTGCCGAAAGTGCGTCGTCTGGTGAACGTCAAATATGACTCCTTCGACTCTGCGCTGCGCAATGCGCCGTTTATGGTGAAAGCGCAGGCGCTGTCGGTGGAGACCGTCGACTCTAAGGTGCTCAATCTGGCCCGGGAAGATATTGTCTGGCACTCCGTGAGTGACCTCATTACCGACGTGCCGGATAAAGAGATGCTCGGTCTCAATATCGTGGAGTTTGCCGGCGATGATGCGGAGCTGATTGAGCGCCAGGTCACCACGCTCTGCCAGCGGCTGGATGAGCTGATTGCGCAGGGGGAAGGCGGCGTGATCGGCTGGCAGCTCTGTAACGATCTGGCCGGGATTGAGCGTATCTATGGGATGCGTAAAAAAGCCGTGGGCCTGCTCGGCAATGCGAAAGGGGCGGCGAAGCCCATTCCCTTTGCCGAAGATACCTGCGTGCCGCCTGAGCATCTGGCGGATTATATCGTTGAGTTTCGCGCCCTGCTGGACAGCCACGGCCTGAGCTACGGTATGTTCGGCCACGTCGACGCCGGGGTACTGCACGTGCGTCCGGCGCTGGATATGTGCGACCCGCAGCAGGAGATCCTGATGAAGCAGATCTCCGACGACGTGGTGGCCTTAACCGCCAAATACGGCGGTCTGCTGTGGGGAGAGCACGGGAAAGGGTTCCGCGCGGAGTACAGCCCGGCATTCTTCGGCGAACAGCTCTACGCGGAGTTGCGCAAGGTGAAAGCGGCTTTCGATCCGCATAACCGCCTCAACCCGGGTAAAATCTGCCCGCCTGAGGGTGTTGATGCCCCGATGCTGCAGGTGGATGCCGTCAAGCGCGGCACGTACGACAGACAGATCCCGATTGCTGTGCGCGCTTCCTGGCGCGGCGCGATGGAGTGCAACGGCAACGGCCTGTGCTTTAACTTTGATGTGAAAAGCCCGATGTGCCCGTCGATGAAAATCACCAGCAACCGTATCCACTCGCCGAAAGGGCGAGCGACGCTGGTGCGCGAGTGGCTGCGTCTGCTGGCCGACCGCGGGGTGGATCCGCTCAAGCTGGAGCAGGAGCTGCCGGAAAAACGGGCCAGCCTGCGCTCGCTGATTGAGCGCACCCGCAACAGCTGGCATGCCAACAAGGGCGAGTACGATTTCTCCCATGAGGTGAAAGAGGCGATGTCCGGCTGTCTGGCCTGCAAAGCCTGCTCCACCCAGTGCCCGATTAAAATCGACGTGCCGGAATTCCGCTCGCGTTTCCTGCAGCTTTATCACACCCGATACCTCCGCCCGGTGCGCGACCATCTGGTGGCGACGGTGGAAAGCTACGCGCCGCTGATGGCGCGTGCGCCAAAGACCTTCAACTTCTTTATCAACCAGCCGCTGGTGCGCAAGCTCTCCGAAAAACACATCGGCATGGTCGATCTGCCGCTGCTGTCGGTCCCGTCTCTGCAGCGCCAGCTCGTCGGCCACCGTTCGGCGAACATGACCCTGGAACAGCTGGAGGCGCTCGCTCCGGAGCAAAAAGCCAATGTAGTGCTGGTGGTGCAGGATCCGTTCACCAGCTACTACGATGCGCAGGTGGTGGCCGATTTCGTCCGCCTGGCGGAGAAAGTGGGCTACCAGCCGGTTGTGCTGCCGTTCTCTCCGAACGGCAAGGCGCAGCACATTAAAGGTTTCCTGAAGCGATTTGCGAAGACCGCGCAGAAAACGTCTGACTTCTTAAACCGCGTGGCGCAGCTCGGGATACCGATGGTCGGCGTCGATCCGGCGCTGGTGCTTTGCTATCGCGATGAATACAAGCAGACGCTGGGCGATAAGCGCGGCGATTTCAACGTGATGCTGGTGCACGAGTGGCTGCCGATGGCGCTGGAAGATAGGGCTGTTCAGGATGTCAGCGGTGAGCCGTGGTATCTGTTCGGTCACTGCACGGAAGTGACCGCGCTGCCGGGTGCCCCCGCGCAGTGGGCGTCTGTCTTTGCCCGCTTTGGTGCGAAGCTGGAGAGCGTCAACGTAGGCTGCTGCGGGATGGCCGGAACCTACGGACACGAAGTGAAAAACCACGCCAACTCGCTCGGCATCTATGAGCTGTCCTGGCATCAGGCAATGCAGCGTTTGCCGCGAAACCGCTGCCTGGCGACGGGCTACTCCTGCCGCAGCCAGGTAAAACGGGTAGAGGGTAACGGCGTACGTCACCCATTGCAGGCTTTACTGGAGATAATTGGATGATCTGGAAACGTGCAGTGACGCTGCAGGCGCTAAACGCCATGGGCGAGGGGAATATGGTGGGGCTGCTGGATATCCAGTTCATTCGCATTGGCGACGATGAGATTGAGGCTACCATGCCCGTCGACAGTCGCACCCACCAGCCGTTTGGTTTATTGCACGGCGGAGCATCCGTCGTGCTGGCCGAAACGCTGGGCTCGGTGGCGGGGTATCTCTGTACCGAAGGGGAGCAGAAGGTTGTCGGGCTCGAGGTGAATGCTAACCACATTCGCTCGGTGCGCAGCGGGCGCGTGCGCGGTGTTTGCCGCGCGCTGCACGCCGGAAGCCGCCATCAGGTGTGGCAGATAGATATTCTCGATGAGCAGGATCGCCTGTGCTGCTCGTCGCGGCTAACCACGGCGGTTGTGTAAAGTTTTCAGATGTTTTGCCTTTGGTCAAAAACTAGCCAGTGCGTTGTGGTATACTGGTTAGGTTTTGTACATAAGCGAGGACATCATGGATACTGAAATAACCCCAACACAGCTGGCAATTGAATATTTACGTCGCGATAAGAGCAACCTGTCTCCGGCGCAGTACCTGAAAAAGCTGAAACAGCTTGAGCTGGAATTTACAGATTTGCTGGCGCTCTCTTCGAATGAACTGAAAGAAGAGATCTACTTTGCCTGGCGGTTGGGCGTTCACGTCCATTGAGTACATGGGAATAAAAGGGCCGCGAGTGCGGCCTTTTTTGTGTCTGAAATTCAGTATCGGGCGGGGAGTTTATTGATTTTAATGAGCCTGCCTTCTTCCATCTCGATGAATCCGCCGGTTTTTAAATCCGCCAGAATGCGCATCACGCCGCTGCGGGAGAGCTGGGTTTTCTCCCTGATATACCTTTCCGCCGTCACGCTGAGCCGATAGCTCTCATCTTCCTCCATCAGCTTGACCAGCTGCTGGCGAATCATCTCATACGCCGTCGGCGCGCCCTGCGGCATCACGTTGTTATAAAGACGGCTGTACACAAACATGAGCTGTTTAGAAAGCAGTCCCCAAAGCGCCTTCTCTTGAATAATAGCATTCACCCTCTCGGCGGTGAGCGTTCCTATCAGACAAGGGCTGACGGTCTTAATATAATCATTGAAATAGATATCGGAGAGGTTAGCGAGGCCGAACACCGCGGGGCTGCGGGCCGTAGACAGCATCATGTCATCGCTTCTTCTGTAGATGGCGATGGTGCCTTCAAGAATTAAATAGCACATGCCCTGACCGTTGATTTGCAGGTCCAGCCGCTCGCCGCGGGCGGCGCGATGGGTTGTGCAATCAGGCAACAGGTGTGAAATAAGCTCTTGCGCGTAGGGAGAACCCCGTTGAGACTTTTCTGGAAGGGACATAGTAGCCGACAACCTTAAAAATAACCTGGCTAATTATAGCGCTTCTCCCGGGTACAGGCACGCTGGCTGTCAATATTTTCGCGGCAGATGGTGAATGTCAAGCAGCACCCCACGCTCCATTGTGATGTACTTCCCTGTCCTCAGCTCTGCCAGAATACGCATAATTCCACTGCGTGAAAGATACGTCCGGCTTTTGATGTACGCGGCCGCCGTCGTATTTTTCCGTATGGCATCGGGCTCCTGCATGAGCTCAACAAGCTGGAAGCGAATAATGTCATAGGCGGACATTTGTGATATTTGCGCGCAATGCTCATACACCCGTGAGGCGGTATAAATTAGCAGCTTTGAAAAGTGCTCCCATAAATCCTGCTGTGAAACAATCTGATTAAACGTCTCCAGCGACACGCGGGCAATTTCTGCCGTCTCCAGAGCCCTGACGTAGAGATGCTCCGAAGAAAATTGACTGCTGACGCCCAGAATAAACGGTGCTGATTCAGAGTTTAAAACAATACCGTCGCCGCGACGATGAAGCGCCACGCTGCCCTGGAGAAGTAAAAAACACTGGCGCACATCATCTTTATAATAATGTACGGTTTCTCCCCGACAGATGATCATTCTGTTCGAAGCTGGCAGCACTGATTTAATCAGGGTATCGATATGGATAAACGGTTTTAAACCAAGAACGGTTGATTCGTGGTTATTCAATGGCGTGGTTAAACGTGTATTCATAATTATACCTCACAGCGACTACGGGGGCCGATCATTTTTTGATCTGTGCAGAGAATTATCTTAAAAATGAAGGGGTCAGGGAATGTTTCGGCAAGGTCCAAAAGTAGACCGTTGAGCGCTTGATATCTAACGTGTTGAATGAAAAGAAAAAGATGTTCAAGTCTACTAATAGACCAGGGAAATAAGGCATAAGCCTATCCTGGAAGAAATGTTGATCTTTCGTTAAATCAGAGTCTACAGCTAGACCAGCAAAAAGTTGTGTTCACCAAAATGATTATATAAATTTTAACCAGTCAGTCAGAAAGACCTTAAGTCATTTATCGAAAAGTAAAAGAATGTATAGCGATTCTTTTATCGGCTTTCTGCTGCATGAATTTCAATAATAAATAAAGTTATCCCGTAAACAGGAAAATGAAGATTATGAAAAAGAACATTATTTTAGCGATGGTTGTGACAGGTTCTGCCTTAATGGTGGGCAATGCTTTCGCTGCTGCAGGAACCGTTAACTTTAATGGTAACATCCTGGATTCAGCCTGTGATGTGGCGGTTGCCTCTCAAAATCAGGTGGTAGTATTAGGCGATTACAATAAAACAGAATTTCCGGCAACAGGCTCCAGAACTGCGGCAACGAAATTCGATATTGTCCTGAAGAACTGCCCGGTCACGGTCACCAGTGCCAAAGTCCGTTTTGACGGTACGCCTGACCTGACTAACGCCGATCTGCTGGCTATTGATACCTCCGTCGTCGGCGCGGCAACGGGTGTTGCTATTAATTTGATGACCGCGGATAAAGCGGATCTGCCGCTGCACGGCAGTAACAGCTATAGCTATGTGTTAAGCAGCACCGCCGATAATACGCTGAATTTCTACGCGCAGTATATTTCAACAGCGGCAGCGGTGACCGCCGGTCCTGCAAACTCCGTCGCTAACTTCTCCGTTGTTTATAACTAGCCATAAAGCATAACAAGAGCCAGCGCCGCGAGGCGCTGCGCGGGGGCATTATTGCCCCCTTGTTTTAAGAGGTTTGAAATGAATGTTATTAGCAAAACCCTGCTGAGCGCGGCGGTGATGACTGCTTCGCTGTCACAAGCGTTTGCCGGGGTCGTGATTGGCGGTACCCGCGTAATTTTTGATGGCGGGAAAAAAGAGGCGTCCATTAGCGTAAATAATGTGGATGCAGCCCCTTATTTAATTCAGTCCTGGGTCGACATGCCAGAGGGTAATGCTAATAAAGCGCCATTTATCGTCACGCCCCCCCTGTACAGACTGAACGGTGGCCAGCAAAATATTGAGCGTATTTTATTCTCTGGATCGCTACCGCAGGATAAAGAGAGCCTGTTCTGGTTAAATATTAAAGCGATACCGTCAGCCACAAAACAGGCAAACGCGTTGCAAATTGCCGTTAAAACCCGCATCAAGCTCATTTATCGTCCGGCAGGTCTGAAGGCGTCAACGCCTGATGAACAGGCGAGTAAATTAACCTGGTCGCGGAGCGGAAATAAACTTCAGGTTACTAATCCCACGCCGTACGTCATTAACTTTAATGAAATAAGTATTGGCGGAAAAAAGCTGGAGGATGTCACCTGGGTGGACCCTGGCAAAGTGGCCATATTTAGCCTGCCACCGGGCACCGCGGGTAATCAGATTATATTTAAAGTGATCAATGATTACGGCAGCCCGGGAATAACGCATCAGGCCAGCTTTTAATTTCTGAAGAAAGCAGCATCCTCAATATCGAGTCAGGTTTATGATGATGGCAACGAAAAATAAAAAAATGCAACCCGCGCGGCTGGCGATATGTATCGCCTTCGCGCTGGCTAATGCAGTACCCGCGGTTAACGCCAGTGATTCTTTTAACGCCGAGCTGGTAGAGCTGGATAATCCGGGAATGGGTAAAGCCGATTTATCTGCGTTTGAATCAGGTTCGCAGGCACCAGGGAAATACCATGTTGATATCATTCTTGACGACCAGCTTATTGAGACCAGCGATATTGATTTTGTTGCCGGAAAAAACGGGAAGGAAAACGACAGCCTGCAGCCTTGCCTGAGCATTGCACAGCTAAAAAAATGGGGCGTCAAAACGGCGCTGTTTCCCAACCTGGCTGTAGAAAACGCAACCTGCGTTAACCTGCAGGCGATCCCTCATGCCAGTACGGATTTTCAGTTTAGCGCACAGCGGCTGGTTATCAGCATTCCTCAGGCCGCAATCGATCTGCCTGCGAGAGGATATGTCCCACCAGAGCAGTGGGATGAGGGGATCGCCGCCGCGATGCTGAACTACAGCCTGAGTGGCGCAAACACCTGGGTGAAACAGAACGAGAGTAAAAACACCAACAGTCAATATGCCAACCTGCGCCCGGGTATCAACCTTGGGCCGTGGCGACTGCGAAATTACACCACCTGGTCGCGGGATGAGAGCGGTCAGGACAAATGGGATACCGTCTACACCTATGCACAGCGGGCCATTATTCCGCTCAAGGCGCAGCTCACCCTGGGGGATAGCTCCGCCCCAGCCGACGTGTTCGACAGCATGCCGTTTCGCGGCGGACAGCTGGCTTCAGACGACGACATGCTCCCGGATTCGCTCAAAGGCTATGCGCCCGTGGTGCGGGGTATCGCGCGTACCAATGCGCAGGTCATTGTTCGCCAGAATGGCTACCAGATTTATCAGAGCTACGTGGCGCCGGGCGCTTTTGAGATTACCGATATGTACCCCACGGGGGGCGCGGGCGATCTGGATGTCACCGTTAAGGAAGCGGACGGCAGCGAGCAGCATTTCACCCTGCCTTATGCCTCATTACCGGTTTTGCAGCGTGAAGGGCGCCTGAAATATGCGGTGACCGGGGGGCAGTACCGTTCTTATAGCAGCAGCGTTGATAAGACCCCGTTTGGGCAAATCACCGGGATTTATGGGTTGCCGTATGGCCTGACGCTCTATGGCGGGCTGCAGGAGTCGAGTAAATATCAGTCGATCGCCACCGGGCTTGGGAAAAACATGGGGGATTTCGGCGCGATTTCTGCGGACATGACCCAGGCCTGGTCCACCCCGCAGGGTGGTGAGAAATCCAACGGCCAGTCCTGGCGGGCGCGATACAGTAAAAACTTTGTGGGGACAGGAACCCATTTTTCGATTGCGGGCTACCGCTACTCGACCAGCGGTTACTACGGAATGCAGGAGATCCTTGATTCGTACGGCGACAGCTCCGCGCTTCAGGGCCGACGCCGCAACCGGGCCGAACTTACGATGAGCCAGACGCTGGGCGGTAATCTTGGCTCGCTGACGCTGAGCGCGGCCCGCGAAGACTACTGGAATTCGGGTCAAACGATGGCGTCATACAGCCTGGGTTACAACAACTACTGGCACAACATCAGTTATGGACTCACCTGGACCTACAGTAAAAACGGCAGCGCGGGTTCATACGATGACAATAAACGGTACGACAAAGATCGGTTGCTGGCCTTTAACGTCAGCATTCCTCTGGAGAAGTTTTTGCCGCAAACCTGGGCTAACTATGGCGTGAGCGCCAGCAAGAATAACGGCACCACGCAGAACGTCGGCCTGAACGGCGTGGCGCTGGAAAACCACGCCCTGAACTGGAGCGTGCAGCAGGGATACGGGTCGGACGGCGTTGGCTACACGGGCAATATGAATGGTGATTATAAGGGAACCTACGGCGAAGTGACGGCGGGCTACAGCTACGACAAAAACAGCGAGCGGCTTAACTACGGCTTACAGGGGGGCATTCTCGCTCACAGAGAGGGGATTACGCTTTCGCAGCCCCTGGGTGAGACCAATGTTCTGATTAGCGCGCCGGGCGCGCACGACGTCGATATTCGCAATCAGCCGGGTGTCAGAACGGATTACCGCGGATATACGGTGGTCAGCAATCTCTCCGTATACCGTAAAAATGACATCACCCTTGCCCCGGAAAGCCTGCCGGATGATGTTGAGCTGGATATTAATACCCGGACGGTGACGCCCACTCGCGGCGCGATCGTTTTGGCCGGCTATAAGGCGAAGGTGGGGCGACGGGCGTTATTTAATTTACTGCATAACGGCCAGTTTGTTCCCTTTGGCGCAACGGCAAGCCTGAATGGCGCCGACGGCAGCAGCGTTATTGTTGGCGATAGAGGTCAGGCTTATCTCACCGGTCTGGACACACAGGGAACCGTCTTCGTCTCGTGGGGAGCGGAGAGCGATCGGCAATGCCGCGCACCGTACGTGCTTTCCCCGCAGCCTTCGGCAGGCGGAATTACCGAAATTAACGTCAATTGTCTTTAGGGTTTTTAAAATGCGCTTAATTAACATCATATTCCTGCTGTGTGTCGCAGCAGGCTGGAACAGTGCTTATGCAGGAACCTGCACGACGATTACGCCGCAGGAATCAACCTTATCCATTGGCACAATTACGGTCCAGCGCGATGTCGCCGTGGGCACCGTATTATTTTCGCGAAACGCGACGTTAACCGGTTCCTATTTAACGGGATGTACCAACCCGTTAATGCTGGGTTTTAGCATGCGCTACCTTAATGCGACACCGAGTACTTACGGTAATCATGTTTATAACACCAATGTAAACGGTATCGGCGTGCGCTTTTCGTCGGGTAATTATTTTGAAAACCCGACCAATACCTTTTCGTATAACGCACAGTCTGATTATGTCGAATGGTGGGGCGGTAAAATAGAACTCATCGTTACCGGACCGGTCGCATCAGGGTCGCTGACGCCTGGCGTGCTGGGCGTGGTGATGCTGCAGGGCAGTGACGGCGTTTATCGTGATGGCCTGACGACGACGCTGCTGGACGGAACCATCAACGTGCTGGCCTGCAGCATTACAACACCGCAGCTGACGTTTCCCATCGGTGACATTTCTGCCGCGACGTTTGGGTCAACGGTAGGAACCACGCCCGCAGGCGCCCAGAATACGCAGAATCTGGGACTGAACTGCGACCCGGGCGCCAACGTCAACGTTTCGCTCAGCGGTATTCAGAACCCTGACGTGGCCACAACGAGCGTCCTCGCGCTGACGGGGCAGGGTAATACCGGCACGGCAAAAGGGGTTGGCGTTCAGTTACTCTACAACGGTACCCCCATCACGTTGAATACGCGTCTACCGCTAAACGTCACCACTGGCGGGCAGCAGGCGTTTCCTTTAACAGCGCGTTATTACCAGACGCAAACGACGGTTGAACCCGGTACCGCCAATGCGTCTGCAACCTTAAATTTGACGTATCAGTGATGGATAAAACGATGAATATTCTGCGCACGGCAGCACTCGGCGCTACATTAATCAGCTGTCATTTATTTGCGGCGGACAGTGTAAACGTCAGCGTTACCGGAAATATTGTTGCCTCCCCCTGTATCTTTAACGGTGGGAATAACACTCTGGATATTAATCTCGGCAATATTCAGGCATCCAATATGGTCACGCCGGGGTCGACATCCGATCCTGTGCCTTTTAGCCTGCTGTTTACCCAGTGTCCGGCAGGCACGCGCAGCGTTACGGTCTCCTTTACCGGTAACCCCGATCCCGTCGCGGGGGTGGATTACTATATGAACAGCGGCTCGGCCACGAACGTCGCGATTGCGATGCGCGAGGCTGCAACCGATGCGTTAAAAGGCACCGGGACAAGCATTACGCAGAGCATTGCAGCAGACAGAACCGCGACGATGGCTATGCAGGCATCAGTCAAATCTATTACCGGCGGTGCGACGCCGGGGAGCATTAGTGCCGTTGTGGTCATGACGATGCAATACAACTGATCGACACGCGCGTTAGTTGTCCTTATTGATATGCAGATGTCGGTAATTGTAATGTTGAATATTCTGATTAAAGAACCGGATTCTTTTTTTAAAAATGGTCTGCAATATTTTCTTGTGGATTTCTTCTTGCATAACTTCAGGCATCAAATTCATTTTGATACTGAGCTTACTTATGACAGCGTCAGTGCCGCCGATATTATTATTCTCGCTTTATGCCCTGGGGAAACGCTGACCTGTATTCCTGAATTGAAAGCGCGAAAAAAAGGGATTGTGATTGGGCTGGTGGACGATGAACGGCGTTTTTCCGCATTTTCATCCTGTTTTCAGGATATGATGTTCATCTCCCGCCGCGCCCCGCTTGGTCAGGTTAGCGAGATGCTGTTTATTGCCTGGTACCGTACGCAGCTGCCGGGATATCGCTGGCAGCATAAAGGCTGTTTCGAGTGCCAGCATAAGATACTCTCGCCGCAGCAGATCCGCGTTACGGTGAATTTTTACAGAGGGTTATCGGTAGGGCAAATTGCGGATGTGCTCAGGACAAGTGATAAAACGGTATTCACGCATAAGTATTTGCTGATGCAAAAATTCGATCTGCGCAGTGATTACGAGCTTATGGCGCTCATTCACAGGATGGTCGAACAGAATGCCTACCCGAACAAATTGCGTGACCATCTGATCGGTTACGACAGATGAGCGGAAGAGACGGTGGGACTATCGTCGTTTAGTTGCCGGGTGGCAGTGACGCCACCCGACATTTCTTCAGACATTCACCGCGCTAATCAACCGCGACTTCATGGACTGATACGCCGACGCCGCAAAATCCTCCGCCCAGCGCTGGTCCTCAATCGCCTCCAGCTGCACCGCGCAGTACTTCGTTTCCGGCGTTTTGGAGATGGGGTCGAGGTTGTCCTGGGTCAGCTCGTTGCAGGCGCCAATCCACCATTGATAGGTCATGTAGACGGCCCCGGCGTTGATACGCTCGCTGATGCTGGCGCGGGTAATCACTTTGCCGCGACGTGAGCGCACCCAGACCAGTTGTCCGTCAGTAATGCCCAGTTTTTCCGCATCGGCAGGGTGCATTTGCACCCGTCCCGGCTCATCGGCCAGGCTCTGCAGCGCGGCGCAGTTCCCGGTCATCGAGCGGCAGGAGTAGTGTCCCACTTCACGTACTGTACATAGCACTAGCGGGAAATCCGCATCCGGGGTTTCCGCCGGCGCGCGCCACGGCGCGGCAAAGAGCTGCCCTTTACCGGTTGGGGTGTCGAACTGATTGTCTTTGTACAGGTACGGCGTTCCCGGGTGATCCAGCGTCGGGCACGGCCACTGCACGTGGCCCATCTCGCCCATTTTTTCATACGTCACGCCGTAGAAGAGAGGGCACAGCTCGCGCATCTCATCCCAGATCTGCTGGTTGGAGTCATAATGCATCGGGTAGCCCATCTCTGTGGCGAGCAGGCTGATAATCTCCCAGTCGCGCTTCACGTTGCCGCTGGCCTCAATGGCTTTGCCAAAACGCTGGAACCCGCGATCGGCACAGGTAAAGACGCCGCCGTGTTCACCCCAGGAGGTGGCAGGGAGCAGAACGTCCGCCACTTCTGCCGTTTTGGTCATAAAGATGTCCTGAACCACGACAAAGTCGAGCGCCTCAAAACCGCTGCGAACGAGGCCGAGATCGGCTTCGGTCTGAAGCGGATCTTCCCCCATGATGTAGTAGGCCTTGACCTTGCCTTCCAGCGCCAGATGAGGCACCTCGGTAATGCGCGTCCCGACCCGATCGTCCATTTTATTGACGTCAATCCCCCACGCGTCGGCGAACTTCTGCCTGACCGCCGGATCGGTCACATCCTGATAGCCGGGGAACATATTCGGCAGAACGCCCATATCGCAGGCGCCCTGAACGTTGTTTTGTCCGCGCACGGGCCCGACGCCGACGGCGGGGCGGCCAAGGTTACCGGTCAGCAGCGCCAGGCTGGAAAGCCCTTTGACCACATCCACAGCCTGACCAAACTGGGTCACGCCCATCCCCCACATCACGGTGGCGGAAGGGGCCGCCGCGAAGGTGCGCATCGCCTGGCGAACGTCGCGGGCGGCAATGCCGGTAAGATGCTCGACCTTCTCCGGCGCATAGTCTTTCACCGTCTGGCGATAGGCCTCAAGCCCCTCCGTAAAGCGCGCCACGTAGCTTTTGTCGTAGAGTTCCTCTTCCAGCAGCACGTAGCCAAAGGCGTTCACCAGCGCCATGTTACTGCCGTTTTTCAGCTGCAGATGCTGGTCGGCGATGCGCGCCGTTTCAATTCGCCGCGGATCGCAGACGATGATTTTCGCGCCGTTTTCCCGCGCTTTCAGCACCCGACGGGCGACGATAGGGTGGGAGTCCGCGCAGTTATAGCCAAACACCAGCAGGCATTTTGAGTTTTCAATATCGTTGATTGAGTTGCTCATCGCGCCGTTGCCGAGGGTTTCCTGTAAACCGGCCACGGAAGGGCCGTGACAGACGCGCGCGCAGCAGTCCACGTTGTTGGTGTTCAGCACCGCGCGGGCAAATTTTTGCATCACATAGTTTGTTTCATTGCCGGTTCCGCGGGAGGAGCCGGTGGTCATGATCGACCGAGGCCCGTGCTGCGCTTTAATGCTGCTGAGCCTGTGGGCGGTGTAGCGGATAGCCTCTTCCCAGGTAACGGGGGTGAACGCCTCGCCTTTGTGGTAGCGGATCATCGGCTGAGTCAGGCGCGGGGTGAGCAGACGGGTATCGTTGAGGAAGTCCCAACCGTAAAAGCCCTTCAGACACAGGGTGCCCTGGTTTGTGACGCCCTCTGCCGCTTCGGCACGGATGATACGGTTATTTTCAACGACAAGGTTTAATTTACAGCCTGCACCGCAGTAAGGGCAGACGCTGGCGATCTTTTTCATCAATAACAGACCTGTTAAGAAATGAAGCAAAGTTGACTGGACAACCCAGTCCCGTAAGCAGAGGTAAGCAGGAACCGTGCCAGATTGGCTTTGCTGGTTTTACAGGGTGTTACGCGGGAAAGGCGCGTGTCATCGTCAGACTGTTCGTCAGTTTTGACGATGACACGTTAGGAGGCGTTGAGCGCAGGAGCTTACAGATCGTCCATCGTGTAACCCACCACGATTTCCAGGGTCTTGCGAATCACATCCGCCTGAACCACATCGTGGGTGGCTTCCAGCGTCTGAATGAGCCAGAGGATGATCGCTTTATTAGACAGATGGCCTTCGGAGGCCAGAACACAGCGTACTGCAGTAGAAAAAACAGCGGACTCTTCAGCAAAACGATCGCCTGCGTGACGGAAATATTCCGACAGCGCACTGTCTAAAAAAGCAGAATGGTATTCGGGTTGAAGCTGAATATTTTGTCTCATTTGTTCTCACCGTAGCTGTTAAATTGCAGTCAATGTATTTTTTTGGGGTCGGACGGTTTTCCACTTCCAAATAACGGCACTACATTGTCTCTGTTATCGTTGAGAGGTCCCTCTCTGTTCGTTCGTCCTTGCGCGGTTCTGCGACGTGTAAAGGCGATGCTGTTTGAGCCGATGTCGGCAATCACCACCGCAAGTGTCTCCCGCCGCCGGGGATCCTTTTCATGTTCTTTCATTACCCGCAGACGCTGCAGCAATCCTTCGGTTGTCACTGGCCCCCGCTCTTTCAGAAGAGAAAGAACGGCTTCACCGATAAGCTGGTCGATCAGTCGATCTGCGTCACTGCTATTCATCACGTTATCGTTCGAAGAGCAGACCAAGCAGCATGTGGTAATGCTCTTCCTCTTCCGGACCATCGGCCCTTTCGAGGCGGCTGAGCAGTTTGGTACAGAGCGATTTGCGATTCAGGTTCCGCCCGTCGCTGAGGATTTCGACAACCACCTGACCCAGCGTCTCCTGCTGGGTAGGCAGTGCGGCCTTTTCGAAGTACTGTGCGATCGCTGCTGCGGAATCTGTGGCGTAACCTTTCTGCTGCATGTTTCGCTCCTGTAAAATTTTGTAATCACTAACGTTACAATTAAGGTATACATAATTCCTAAATCTGTACACTGAAAATGTACAGTTTTTTAATATTTTTATGATATATTTTATAAATTGCTTTATTTTCATTGTCTTATGATCTTGTCATGAGCCGGTAATGTTACAGGATATATTGTACAAAAAGGTCTGGTACGGGTAAGTTGTACAGCACAGAAAAATGTTTCATTAACTGCCGTAAATGGTTGAGATGTAAATTATTTGTCAGGCAATTAATGTGCTATAAATGATCCTTATCCACCTTTTTTGTGGCCAAAACCCTAACCCCCAGGAATCGCATGCTCACAACCATCATTTACCGCAGTCATATCTGCGAGGACGTTCCAGTGAAGGCGCTGGAAGCAATGGTCGCTGCTGCAAATAGTAAAAATCGGCAATCCAACGTCACGGGGATCCTGCTGTTTAACGGCACACATTTTTTTCAGCTGCTTGAAGGGCCAGTGGAGCACGTCTCTGCCATCTATGAGCAGATCTGCAGCGACACGCGGCACCATAACGTGGTGGAGCTGATGCGCGATCACGGGCCCGTCCGACGGTTTGGCAACGTGGGCATGGAGCTTTTTGATTTACGCCACTTCGACAGGGACGAGGTGCTGCAGCAGGTGCTTAACAGGGGAACGACACGCTATCAGCTGACGTATAACGATCGCCCGCTGCAGTTTTTCCGCACCTTTGTCGAGGCCACGGAAAAAGCGAACTATTTTGAACTGCCGCCGGCGGATTCCTGGGAGTTCGTTCGCGAGGAAACGCGCCTGTCGGCGCAGCCTGAGGTGGTCGCGAAGGGGGCGGATTGCAGCTTTGCGTTCCAGCCGATAGTCGATCCGTTTATGCAACAGGTCGTCTCCTGGGAGGCGCTTCTCCGCACCCCTGACGGCGACCCGCCGGGGGTCTATTTCGCTAACCGGCCGCGTGACGAGGTGTATGCCTCGGATTTACAAAGCAAGCAGGTGGCGCTCTCCATGGCCAGCGCGCTGGGGCTACAGGACCAGACGTTATCCCTTAACCTGCTGCCCATGACGCTGGTCAACATTCCCAACGCCGTGGATTTCCTGCTCACCGCGATTGAAGCAAATGGGTTTGTGCCCGAGCAAATTGTGGTGGAGTTCACCGAGAGCGAAGCCATTTCCCGTTTTGATGAATTCACGGATTCGGTCAGGCAGTTAAAAAGCGCGGGCATCAGCGTGACGATCGATCACTTTGGCGCCGGTTTTGCCGGGCTGCAGCTGCTGGCGCAGTTCCAGCCGGACAGAATTAAGATTAATCGCGATCTGGTGGCGAACGTGCATAAAAGTGGCCCCCGACAGGCCATTATTCAGGCGATTATCAAATGCTGCTCCTCGCTAGAGATCCAGTTCTGCGCGGTGGGGGTAGAGAAGGCGGAAGAGTGGATGTGGCTGGAGTCTGCGGGGATTTCCCAGTTCCAGGGGCATCTTTTTGCCAGCCCGCGCCACGGCGGTATTCCCGCGATTGCGTGGCCGGAGAAAAAGTTCGACTTCTGATAAAGCTGTACACATTCCGGCAGACTTAACTGTACGAATGGCAAATTTTATACAACAATGTATTAACAGGTGGATGGGAAAGAACCCCGTTCACCCGTTCAAAATGCGGTCTTAGTTATACAAATGGTGTGTACAATCTGATAAGGTTGGTGCAGTTAGGTATGGAAGTTCTGAGCGTGAGGGAGTTAATGGCCTATTACAGTATCGGCGAAGTAGCCGAACGATGCGGTATCAACCCCGTTACGCTGCGTGCCTGGCAGCGCCGTTATGGATTGTTGAAGCCGCAGCGCAGCGAAGGGGGTCATCGTCAGTTCGACGATGAAGATATCCTGCGCATTGAAGAGATCAAGCGCCTGATGAAGAGCGGCGTCTCGGTCGGAAAAGTCAAAGCCTTGCTGGAAAACAAAGAAGTGTTGACTCAGGGCAACTGGGTCTCGTTCCAGGAAGAGATGATGACCGTTCTGCGTTACGCCAGCCCGGCAAAACTGCGCGCCAAAATCAGTGAATTCCGCCGCGATCACGCGATGGACGCGCTGATTGACAATATTATCTCTCCCGTCCGTCAGCGAATGAATCAGGATCAAAATACCGTGCGTCACATGGCGAGCCTGTTTGACGGTGTACTGATCGAATTCGCCATTGCAAGCCTGTCGGAATCCCGCAAAAAAGCCGGTAAAGACGCGCTGCTGATTGGCTGGGAATGCGATGACCGCACCCACCTGTGGCTGGAAGCCGCGCGATTATCGCAGAAGGGCTGGCACATTGACGTTCTGGCGGAACCTATTGATTCGCCGCGTCCTGAACTGTTCCCTGGGCAAAAAATCTTCGTCTGGACGGGGAAATCCCCAACGCCTCGCCAGCAGGAACAGCTCGACCACTGGCGTGAACAGGGGTTTGCAGTCTCATTTCATCACTGATCGTCAGAGGCCCAGAGGGCCTTTTTTGTTTCCGGCGATACGGCATAGGTATTCGCGAAGATGCATTGCACCAGTACCGCTGTCATAGCGTCGATCTTGCCTTTGAGTTTTAAAAATAAACTTCAGCATTTTTAATCCCACAATTTATCAGTAGTTAATTTAATAATTTCCTTCTTACTTACTTAAAGGAACTAAGAATGAGTTGGAATAAAGAAGCTGCTGTTTCACACCTCCGGTCACGCGCTCTCGGTCGTTCCCATAATGAATGTGCTACCTTTACCAGGGAGGCTATAGCTGCTGGCGGCATACGGCTTGAGAGAACGCTAAACGCAAAAGATTACGGGCAATCATTACTGCGAGCGGGATTTCGTGAAGTTCCGCCGGGTTCAACATTGTTGAGCGGTGATGTCGCTGTGATTCAACCCTATCAGGGAGGAAACTCCAGCGGGCATATGACCATGTATGACGGGACACAATGGATCTCCGATTTCCGACAGCACAGCATGTACCCTGGCCCGGGGTATCGCGCGGCTCATCCGGCCTACAAAATTTACAGGATGAATTGATGAGAGCCGCAATAGTGTTATACACATGCTTGCTCTCCGCTTGCTCAGTTAAGCCGGATCAGAGTGCGCCGATGCGAGTACATTCTTTTTACTCTACTTATCTGATGTCTCTTACCAGCAGCGACAATGCTTATTCGCCGTCTGAGTTGCGCGAATATGTCTCTGCCGACACGCTCAAGAGACTGGATGATATTGAGGCGATACCCGAGCAAGACCTTATTGGATCTGACTACTTCGCTTATGCGCAGGACTATGATCCATCATGGGTATCGGCGCTCACTGTCGGTGATGCTAAGCCTTTTATGGGCGGCGAAATTTTGCCCGTATGGATTGGCAAGGAGTACGGAGGGAAGTTAGAGCTTCAGGTATTCGTTCGGCGTGAATCTGGCATATGGAAGATATACAGGGTCCGTGATGTAACCGATAACTATGAACATCCAATATTTAACGCTGGAGCCATCGCGCGCGCGAAGTCTACTGCTGAAAGCGGTCTTTAAACCGTGAGTATCATTAGCCCCGTATCCGCCGGGGCTTTCATCGACATATTTTGCAGCCACTGCCCGGCGATGGAATTACCACTATTTCTATTGGTTTTGGGTGGGAAAACAATGGGTTAAAGTGTTTTTTTTGCGAAAAAATTTACGAAACGATCCTTAATTGTCTAATGTTTGCTATTCGTAAGCCACTGATTTTATTAAAATGGCCTGATTTCATCGAAATAAAAAAATCTATCTCAAAAATAGGCATTTCCGATGCATATTTTACTTTTCTCCTCTCCGTCATAAATACCGCGACGAAATGCATTATTAATCAATGCATTGAACAAATACATCCATCCTGACTGCATCCTGCCATAGGGTCTATGCTTAATAAAAGTAGGCAAAAAGGGCGGTTTAGCCGAATGCCCCTGCTGACAGAGGGTTGAAGTGATAATCGTTATCACTAACATGGTGTTATGCCCTGATGGCTTATCAGATGAGGTGGACCTATGGAACTGCATTCAGAAACCTTTAATCCTGCCGATTTTGCCTGGCGCGGCTTAACGCTCACGCCAGCGGCGGCGGCACATATTCACGAGCTGGTGGCGAAAAAGCCCGAGATCCTCGGCGTGCGGTTGGGCGTCAAACAGACCGGTTGCGCAGGTTTTGGCTACGTGCTCGATACCGTCACCGAACCCGAGAAAGATGACCTGGTGTTCGAGACGGACGGCGCGAAACTGTACGTCGCGCTGCAGGCCATGCCGTTTATTGACGGCACCGAAGTGGACTACGTCCGCGAAGGCTTAAACCAGTTATTCAAATTTCATAACCCGAAAGCCCAGAACGAATGCGGCTGCGGCGAAAGCTTTGGGGTATAGGCGGTACTATGTCTCGTAATACTGAAGCAACGAGTGAAGTAAATACCTGGGGCGGTGGACACCTCAACTATAAAGAGGGGTTCTTCACCCAGCTGCAGACCGATGAGCTGGCGAAAGGCATCAACGAAGATGTCGTGCGGGCGATCTCGGCGAAACGTAACGAGCCGGAGTGGATGCTGGAGTTTCGCCTGAGCGCCTTCCGCGCCTGGCTGCAGATGGAAGAGCCGCACTGGCTGAAAGCGCATTATGACAAGCTGAACTATCAGGATTACAGCTACTACTCTGCGCCGTCCTGCGGCAGCTGTGACGACACCTGCGCCTCGCAGCCCGGCGCGGTGCAGCAAACTGGCGCGGAGAACAGCTTCCTCAGCAAAGAGGTGGAAGAAGCCTTTAATCAGCTTGGCGTACCCGTGCGTGAGGGGAGAGAGGTGGCGGTGGACGCCATTTTCGACTCCGTCTCGGTGGCGACCACCTACCGCGAGAAGCTCGCTGAGCAGGGGATCATTTTCTGCTCCTTCGGAGAAGCGATTCACGATCATCCGGAACTGGTGAAAAAGTACATTGGGACCGTGGTGCCCTCTAACGACAACTTCTTTGCGGCGCTCAACGCGGCGGTAGCCTCTGACGGCACCTTTATCTATGTGCCGAAAGGCGTGCGCTGTCCGATGGAGCTTTCCACCTATTTCCGCATCAATGCCGAAAAAACCGGCCAGTTCGAGCGCACGATTCTGGTCGCGGATGAAGGCAGCTACGTCAGCTACATCGAAGGGTGCTCCGCTCCGGTCCGCGACAGCTACCAGCTGCACGCGGCGGTAGTGGAGGTCATCATCCATAAAGATGCCGAGGTGAAATACTCCACGGTGCAAAACTGGTTCCCGGGCGACGGCAATACCGGCGGTATCCTGAACTTCGTCACCAAGCGCGCGCTGTGCGAAGGCGAAAACAGCAAGATGTCGTGGACCCAGTCCGAAACCGGCTCGGCCATCACCTGGAAATACCCGAGCTGCATCCTGCGCGGGGATAACTCTATCGGTGAGTTTTACTCCGTGGCGCTGACCAGCGGCCATCAGCAGGCCGATACCGGCACCAAGATGATCCATATCGGTAAAAACACCAAATCCACCATCATCTCGAAAGGGATTTCCGCCGGGCATAGCCAGAACAGCTATCGCGGGCTGGTGAAAATCATGCCGACGGCCACCAATGCGCGAAACTTTACCCAGTGTGACTCGATGCTGATTGGCGCAGACTGCGGGGCGCATACCTTCCCGTACGTCGAGTGCCGTAACAACACGGCCCAGCTTGAGCACGAGGCGACGACGTCGCGGATTGGGGAAGATCAGCTCTTCTACTGCCTGCAGCGCGGGATCAGCGAAGAAGACGCCATCTCGATGATCGTCAACGGCTTCTGTAAGGATGTGTTCTCTGAACTGCCGCTGGAATTTGCCGTTGAAGCTCAGAAACTCCTCGCCATTAGTCTTGAACACAGCGTCGGTTAAGGAAAGCACATGTTAAGCATTAAAGATTTACAGGTTAGCGTAGAAGACAAAGCCATCCTGCGTGGCCTCAATTTTGACGTCAAACCGGGTGAAGTCCACGCCATCATGGGGCCGAACGGCTCCGGGAAAAGTACGCTTTCTGCGACGCTGGCGGGGCGCGAAGATTATGAGGTGACCCACGGCTCGGTCGAGTTTAATGGCAAAGATCTGCTGGAGATGTCGCCGGAAGACCGCGCGGGAGAGGGCATCTTTATGGCCTTCCAGTACCCGGTCGAAATACCGGGCGTCAGCAACCAGTTCTTCCTGCAGACGGCGCTGAATGCGGTGCGCAAGTATCGCGGCCTGGAGGCGCTGGATCGCTTCGACTTCCAGGACCTGATGGAAGAGAAGATCAAGCTGCTGAAAATGCCGGAGGATCTGCTGACCCGTTCGGTGAACGTTGGCTTCTCCGGCGGCGAGAAAAAGCGTAACGACATTCTGCAGATGGCGGTGCTGGAGCCCGAGCTGTGCATTCTGGATGAGACCGACTCCGGTCTGGATATCGACGCCCTGAAGATTGTCGCTGACGGGGTGAACTCCCTGCGCGACGGCAAGCGTTCGTTCATTATCGTCACCCACTACCAGCGCATTCTGGACTACATCAAGCCGGATTACGTTCACGTGCTTTACCAGGGACGTATTGTGAAATCCGGTGATTTCACGCTGGTTAAACAACTGGAGGAGCAGGGCTATGGCTGGCTTACCGAACAGCAGTAATGCGCTCCAGCAGTGGCACAGGCTGTTTGAAGCCCAGGGCGGCATGCGCTCTGAGCAGGCGCAGCAGCATCTGCAGCAGATGCTGCGTCTCGGCCTGCCGACGCGTAAGCATGAAAACTGGAAGTACACCCCGCTTGATGGCCTGCTGAACGCCGAGTTTGTGACCCGTCTGGCGGATCTCACACCTGCGCAGCGTGACGCGCTGGCAGTGGGCGTGGATGCCGTGCGCCTGGTGTTTGTCGACGGTGAGTTCCGTCCTGAGCTGAGCGACGCGCTTCCGGCGAGCGGATTTGAGATTGAGATCAACGACGATCGCCAGTCTCTTAGCGCCCCGGTTCAGCCTGAGGTTTTCCTGCACCTGACCGAGAGTCTGGCCCGCAGCGTGACGCATATCCGCGTGAAGCGTAACCAGCGTCCGGCGAAGCCGCTGCTGCTGATGCACATCACCCAGGGGCTGGACGGCGACGAAATCAACACCGCGCACTATCGCCACCATCTGGAGCTGGCGGAGGGGGCGGAGGCCACGGTCATCGAACATTACGTCAGCCTCAACGAGACGCGTCACTTTACCGGATCCCGTCTGACGATGAACGTTGCCGCCAATGCGCAGCTTCACCACGTCAAGCTGGCGTTTGAAAATGCGCAGAGCCACCACTTTGCCCATAACGACATTGTACTGGGTCAGGATGCCGCGGCGTACAGCCATAGCTTCCTGCTCGGCGGGGCGGTGCTACGTCACAACACCAGCACGCAGCTTAACGGTGAAAACACCACGCTGCGCATCAACAGCCTGGCGATGCCGGTTAAATCAGAGGTGTGCGACACGCGCACCTGGCTTGAGCACAATAAGGGCTACTGCAACAGCCGCCAGCTGCATAAAACCATCGTCAGCGACAGAGGCCGCGCGGTGTTTAACGGACTGATTAACGTGGCGCAGCACGCCATTAAAACCGATGGGCAGATGACCAACAACAATCTGCTGTTAGGCCGCCTGGCGGAGGTGGACACCAAACCGCAGCTGGAGATCTACGCCGACGATGTGAAGTGCAGCCACGGTGCGACGGTCGGGCGCATCGACGACGAGCAGATGTTCTACCTGCGTTCCCGCGGCATCGACGAGCAGGCGGCGCAGAAAATGATTATCTATGCGTTTGCCGCCGAGCTGACGGAAGCGCTTCACGATAGTCAGTTAAAACAGCAGGTGCTGGCGCGTATCGGCCAGCGTCTGCCTGGAGGCGAAGCATGAGTTTTCCCGTCGAGAAAGTACGGGCAGATTTTCCGGTTCTGACCCGTGAAGTGAACGGTCTTCCTCTGGCCTATCTGGACAGCGCGGCCAGCGCGCAGAAGCCGAATCAGGTGGTGGATGCGGAAGCCGAGTTTTATCGCCACGGCTACGCCGCCGTGCATCGCGGTATTCATACCCTGAGCGCCGAGGCGACCCAGCGTATGGAAAACGTGCGTACGCAGCTGGCCGCCTTCCTCAATGCACGTTCGCCTGAAGAGCTGGTCTTCGTGCGCGGAACCACCGAAGGGATCAACCTTGTCGCTAACAGCTGGGGCAACGCGCAGGTCCACGCGGGGGATAACATCATCATCACCCAGATGGAGCACCACGCCAATATCGTGCCGTGGCAGATGCTCTGCGAGCGCGTTGGCGCGCAGCTGCGGGTGATCCCGTTGAACGCCGACGGGACGCTGCAGCTCGAGCAGCTAGACGCACTGCTTGACGATAAAACGCGGCTGGTGGCGGTCACCCAGGTCTCCAACGTGCTGGGGACGGAAAACCCGGTGGCAGAGATTGTAGAAAAGGCCCATCAGGCGGGCGCGAAGGTGCTGATTGACGGCGCTCAGGCGGTGATGCACCACGCGGTTGACGTCCAGGCGCTGGACTGCGATTTCTACGTCTTTTCAGGCCACAAGCTCTATGGGCCGACCGGGATTGGCGTGCTGTACGTGAAAGAGGCAATCCTGCAGGCGATGCCGCCATGGGAAGGGGGCGGGTCGATGATCGCCACCGTCAGCCTGACGGAAGGCACCACCTATGCCCGCGCGCCGTGGCGTTTTGAGGCGGGCACGCCCAATACCGGCGGGATTATCGGTCTGGGGGCGGCGATTTCCTACGTCTCCGCAATCGGCCTTGACAGCATTCAGGAGTACGAACAGCTGCTGATGCACTATGCGCTTGCGGAGCTTGCCAGCGTACCGGATCTGACCCTCTACGGGCCCGCCGACCGGCAAGGGGTGATTGCGTTCAATCTTGGGAAACATCACGCTTATGACGTGGGCAGTTTCCTCGATAACTACGGCGTGGCGGTCCGTACCGGGCACCACTGCGCGATGCCGCTGATGGCGTTTTACCAGGTACCGGCAATGTGCCGCGCGTCGCTGGTGATGTACAACACAACGGAAGAAGTCGACAGGCTGGTGGCGGGGCTTAAGCGCATTCACCAGCTGCTGGGCTAACGGAGAGGCGAAAGATGGCGGAACTGCCGGACAAAGATAAATTACTGCGCAACTTCTCGCGTTGCGCAAACTGGGAAGAGAAGTATCTCTATATCATCGAGCTGGGGCAGCGTCTGCCGCCGCTCAGCGAAGAGGCGCATAACCCGGATAATATCATTCAGGGCTGTCAGAGCCAGGTGTGGATTGTGATGAAGCAATCTGACGACGGCACTATCGAATTACGCGGCGACAGCGACGCGGCCATTGTGAAAGGGCTTATTGCGGTCGTCTTTATTCTCTATCACCAGATGTCGGCGCAGGACATTGTCGCGTTCGATGTCCGCCCGTGGTTTGAAAAAATGGCCCTGACCCAACACCTCACCCCGTCCCGATCCCAGGGACTGGAAGCGATGATTCGCGCCATTCGCGCCAAAGCTGCAATCCTTAGCTAGACTTACAGAACAGCATTCATTCTGTTTCGCGAGGTGGTTCCCGCCTCGCTGGTTTTTCAGCTTTCTGGCGTTCTGTCAGTGAATAAGGAATCTCAGCATGAAGCGCGCGTCTCTAATAACTCTATTACTCCTCAGTTCGCTCGGCGCACTTAATTCGGCCCGCGCGATGGACTATCCATTGCCGCCCGCAGGCAGCCGCCTGATTGGGCAAAATCAAACCTACACGATACAGGAAGGGGATAATAAGCTTCAGACCATCGCCCGCCGGTTTAATACGGCGGCGCAGGTGATCCTGGAAACGAACAATACCATTGCGCCGGTAAACCCTGCGCCGGGAACCGTGATTACTATTCCGTCGCAGATGCTGCTGCCGGATACGCCACGCGAGGGCATTGTGGTGAACCTCGCAGAGCTTCGGCTCTACTACTTCCCGCCGGGAGAAAACATCGTTCAGGTCTTCCCGCTCGGCATCGGACAGCTGGGGCTGGAAACGCCGGTCACGACCACGCGCGTGAGCCAGAAAATCCCGAATCCCACCTGGACACCTACGCCGGGCATCAGAGCGCGCTCTCTGGAGCAGGGAATTAAATTACCGCCGGTGGTACCTGCCGGGCCAAATAACCCTCTTGGACGCTTCGCACTGCGTTTAGGCGTGGGGAATGGGGAATATCTCATCCACGGCACCAGCGCGCCCGACAGCGTCGGCCTGCGCGTCAGCTCCGGCTGTATGCGGATGAATGCCCCGGACATTAAAGCTCTGTTCGAACAGGTGCGGGTTGGCACGCGGGTACAGATTATCAATGAACCCGTGAAGTTCTCCGTGGAGCCGGACGGTAAACGCTATATTGAAGTCCACCGCCCGCTGGCGCAGGTAGAAGGGGAAAACCCGCAGGTCTCGCCCATTACGCATTCCGCAGACTTTGCGACCTTTGTCTCTCAGGCGGGAAGCGATAAGACTCTGATTGAGAAAGCCCTGTCACGCCGCGCCGGGATCCCGGTTATCGTGTCGTCAGGTAGCGGTCCGTCAGCCAGCAATAGCGTGTTGTCGGTGCAGAACAGTCGGGTGTCCGCAGCGGTAGCGGAAGATGAAGGGGAGAAGGTGACGCAGTAGCCGTTTGACGCAGGCAAAAAAAATGGCGCACAATGTGCGCCATTTTATTAACAGGTACTATTACTTACGGTATTTAGTAGCCTGGTTGTCCAGACGCTGGTTAGCGCGAGCTGCGTCGTCTTTAGCAGCCTGAACGTCGGAACGCATTGCGTTCACGTCGTTGCTCAGCTGGTCAACTTTAGCGTTCAGAGTCTGAACGTCAGAAGACAGCTGATCGATTTTAGCGTTGCTGGAGCAACCAGCCAGCAGAGTAGAACCCAGGATTACCGCGCCCAGTACCAGTTTAGTACGATTCATTATTAATACCCTCTAGATTGAGTTAATCTCCATGTAGCGTTACAAGTATTACACAAAGTTTTTTGGGTTGAGAATATTTTTTTGATGGGAATACACCTATTTTTGATCGTTCGCTCAAAGAAGCATCGAATCAGCCCTTTTGGGGCAAAAATCTATGTAAAAAAAGGCATTTATCATCGGATTCATCTTAGATAATTCGCAATTAAATAGAGAAACCCGATTTGCAATTTGAATGACTTTGGCTAATGCCGGGAA
Source organism: Enterobacter asburiae (assembly GCF_024599655.1). NCBI lineage: Bacteria > Pseudomonadati > Pseudomonadota > Gammaproteobacteria > Enterobacterales > Enterobacteriaceae > Enterobacter > Enterobacter asburiae. The sequence goes on along the minus strand of NZ_CP102247.1, from coordinate 2,891,920 downwards.
TAAAAAAAGCGCCCGGAGGCGCTTTTTATCAAAATTAATTCGTTCGGGAATTATTACAGCACGTGAACAGATGCGGTATTGGTGGTTCCGCTTGGTACCAGCGCGCCAGAAACCATGACCACAACGTCACCTTTCTGTGCCAGACCGCGATCAACCAGCTCCAGCGCCACTTCTTTGCCCAGACGGTAGAAATCATCCGTAGACGCGATTTCTTTCACCAGGTGAGGGATCACGCCTTTGCTCAGCACCAGCTGACGGGCAGTGGTTTCGTTGGTGGTCAGCGCCAGGATAGTCGCATCCGGGAAGTATTTACGCACCGCGCGAGCAGATTTACCGCCCTGGGTGGCAACCACGATCAGCGGTGCTTCCAGTTTCTCAGCCGTTTCTACTGCACCGCGGCATACTGCTTCGGTGATGCGCAGCTTGCGGCTGTCGTTGTTGTAGTCCAGACGGCTTTTCATCACGCGGTCGGTACGTTCGCAGATGGTGGCCATGATGGACACCGCTTCCAGCGGATATTTACCTTTCGCGGATTCACCGGACAGCATAACGGCATCAGTACCGTCGAGGATGGCGTTTGCCACGTCGCCTGCTTCTGCGCGGGTTGGGCGTGGGTTTTTGATCATGGAGTCCAGCATCTGCGTTGCGGTGATAACCACTTTACGCGCGCGAACACATTTCTCGATCATCATCTTCTGCGCGAAGATCACTTCTTCAACCGGGATTTCTACGCCCAGGTCGCCACGTGCAACCATGATGCCGTCAGACGCTTCGAGGATCTCGTCGAAGTTGTTCAGGCCTTCCTGGTTTTCAATTTTGGAGATGATCTGGATCTTCTCGCCGCCGTGCGCTTTCAGGTGCTCACGAATTTCAACCACGTCAGAACGCTTACGGATGAAGGAGGCCGCAACAAAGTCAACGCCTTGTTCACAACCGAAGATCAGGTCCTGTTTGTCTTTTTCAGCCAGTGCTGGCAGTGCGATAGAGACGCCCGGCAGGTTAACGCCTTTGTTTTCGCCCAGGTCGCCGTTGTTCAGCACTTTACAGATAACCTTGTTACCTTCGATCGCGGTGACTTCCATACCGATCAGACCATCGTCTACCAGCACGGTGTTACCGACGGACAGATCGCTGGTGAAGCCTTCGTAGGTCACTGCAACGATTTCGCTGTTGCCGACAACGGTTTTGTCGGTGGTGAAGGTGAAGGTCTGGCCCGCTTTCAGGGAAACGTCGTTACCGCCTTCCAGTTTGATGGTACGGATTTCTGGACCTTTGGTATCCAGCAGGATCGCCGCTTTTTTACCGGTCTTGCTCATCACGTTGCGCAAGTTCTGGATACGCTGACCGTGTTCTGCGTAGTCACCGTGGGAGAAGTTCAGACGCATCACGTTCATGCCGGCGTCCAGCATCTTGGTCAGCATCTCTTCAGATTCGGTTTTCGGGCCGATAGTACAAACAATTTTCGTCTTTTTCATGACAGTCTTAGTCTTTAAGTTGGGAAGGATATGGAAATCTCGCTCCGGGGGCGCACCGCCGCGGAGTCAAACCTGTGTTGCAAAAGAGTATATGACACGCACTAAGGATAGGAGACATCAAATGAGCGTGCAGAAGAAAGTGTGCCTGAGTGACAGCCCAACGAAGGAGTGGAGAAGTTGTACGTTGTTTTTTGTATTCCAAGCGCTGAAACCATTCACCAGGGATTAGGCGCGCATTATACGCTGATTTTAAGATAAAAGGAAAATGGAAACGGTGTTTCAGAAATAATCTATGCAGTTTCACATAATATTGTTATCAAGGCGTTAAGCCATGATGACAACTTATGGCGGCAGGTGATTGACCTGCCGCATTTTGCTTATTTTTGCAGCGCCTGGCTGAGGTCGGCAATCAGGTCTTTCGGATCTTCAATCCCGACTGACAGACGGATCAGCTGCGGCACAATGCCGTTTGCGAGGCGTTGCTCCAGCGGAATCGAGGCGTGGGTCATGCTGTAAGGCTGGCTCACCAGACTTTCCACGCCGCCGAGGCTCTCTGCGAGGGTGAACAGCTTCAGGTTGCGAATCACCTCGGTGGCGCGTTGCGCATCGCCTTTTACCACGACGGAAATCATTCCGCCGGGCAGCGCCATCTGCGTGCGGGCAAGCTGATACTGCGGATGCGATTCCAGGCCGGGATAGAACACCTTTTCGACCAGAGGATGCTGATCGAGCCATTGCGCAATCGTCAGCGCGTTGGTGCTGTGCTTTTCTACCCTCAACGCCAGCGTGCGAATACCGCGCAGCGTCAGGAAGCTGCTGAACGGATCCAATACGCCGCCTACCGCGTTTTGCAGATAGCCCAGCTTATCCGCCAGTTCCTTGTTGTCCCCGACAATCGCCAGCCCGGCCACCACGTCAGAATGGCCGTTCAGGTATTTGGTGGCGGAGTGCAACACGATATCGAAACCCGACTCCAGCGGACGGTGGATCACCGGCGACGCGAAGGTGTTATCCGCCACGCTGATGACGTTATGACGACGGGCGATCGCCGCAATGGCCGCCAGATCCGCCAGCTTCAGGAGCGGGTTGGTTGGCGTTTCGACCCACACCATGCGGGTATCCGGGCGAATGGCGGCCTCAAGCCCGGCCAGGTCGTCCGGTTTAACCCAGCTGACCTGCAGGCCGGTGCTGCGCTTGCGCACGTTTTCAATCAGGCGGTACGTCCCACCGTAAACGTCATCGATGGCGACAATATGGCTGTCTTTATCCAGCAGTTCGAGCACCGTGGAGATGGCCGCCAGACCGGAGGCAAAGGCGTAGCCGCGCGTGCCGCCTTCCAGTTCGGCGATGGCGGTTTCCAGCGCGTGGCGGGTAGGGTTGCCGCTGCGGGAATACTCATAGCCGGTATGCTCGCCGGGTGACGGTTGCGCAAACGTCGAGGTAGCGTAAATCGGCGGCATGACGGCGCCGTGCTGGTCGTTGAATTCGCCGCTGTGTACGCTCAGGGTAGCCAGGTTTTTCATCATCTATTCCTTTATTGCTGAAGACGGTTGCGCCAGGCGGTCAAAACGTCGCTGCGCGTAATCAGACCGAGAAAACGGTCGTTGTCATTAATCACGGCCACCAGGCCGCGGTCGAAGATGGCGTTCAGGGCGCTTTCCGGGGCGTGTTTATCCAGGAACTCCACCTGACGCGTCATGGCTGCCGTCACCGGAAGCGAGAAGCGATCGCCGTCGCCGCCGATATGCCGCAGGAGATCCCACTCGTCGATAATGCCCACCACCTTGCCGTTCTCCAGCACCGGCAGCTGGGAGATGTCATACAGACGCATGCGTGCCAGTACGGTGGAGAGCGTGTCGTCCGGGGCGGCGGTGACGGTGGCGCCTTCATCGTGGCGAAGGGCGATGTAGTCAGAGAGATCGCCAGCCTGAGGGCGGGTGATGAGCCCTTGCTGACGCATCCAGTCATCGTTGAACATCTTCGAGAGGTACTTATTGCCGCTGTCGCAGGCGAAGGTCACCACGCGTTTCGGCGCGGTCTGCGCCTGGCAATATTTCAGCGCGGCCGCCAGCAGCGTGCCGCTGGAGGAGCCCGCCAGAATGCCTTCCGTTTTTAGCAGATCGCGCGCGGTGGTAAAGGCCTCGCGATCGGTGATGCGCCAGGCGCGATTCACCCCTTCAATGTGGGCCAGCGGCGGAATAAAGTCTTCGCCAATACCCTCAACCAGCCAGGAGCCCGCGTCGTGGTAGCGTCCAGTTTCCACCTGGTCGGCCAGAACGGAACCGGCCGGGTCAGCCAGGACAAACTCCGTGTGCGGAGAGTGCTCGGCGAACCACGCCTGCAGGCCGCCCAGCGTACCGCCTGAGCCGACGCCCACCACGATGGCGTCGATCCTGCCGTCAAGCTGCTCGTACAGCTCCGGTGCCGTGGTGGTGCGGTGCGCCAGCGGGTTGGCTTCGTTATTGAACTGGTCGATGTAAAACGCGCCGGGCAGCTCATTGGCCAGGCGCTGGGCGTAATCCTGGTAATAGGCGGGGTGGCCCTTGTTAACGTCGGAGCGGGTTAGCACCACCTGGGCACCCAGCGCGCGCAGGTGGAAAATCTTCTCGCGGCTCATTTTGTCCGGCACCACCAGGATCAGCGAGTAGCCCTTCTGGGCGGCGATCAGCGCCAGGCCGAGACCGGTATTCCCCGCCGTGGCCTCAATAATCGTGCCGCCCGGCAGCAGCTGCCCGGTACGCTCCGCTTCGTTAATCATCGACAGCGCAACGCGATCCTTAATAGAACCGCCCGGATTCTGGTTTTCCAGCTTCAGGAACAGCGAGCAGGGACCGGTATCAAGCTTATGCAGCTGGATAAGCGGGGTACGACCAATCAGTTCAGTGACGGAGTGATAAATCGTCATGATGTTTTCCTTTCTGGATGTCATGACGGGATGATAGGGCGGTGAAATTTTCTCAATAAAGAACCATTCACTGCTCTTTAGAACAGAAAAGAATATATATGCCGTTTTTGGAAGTCAGGACAGAAAGACGTAAAGTTGTCTGGATGTGAGGATGGCTATATCGGTATGAAATGCTGCAAAAATGACCGTTTTTTGCGGGCATCTACCGGCAGATATGCATCCGGCAGATAATCATTGCTGAAATTGGTCTAAATGCTCCCCACCCGCTCAATCCGCTGTTTATTTCTTAAAGTTATAACAAATTCTTTTTTGGTCATTTAAAACCTGATAACGCCTGTTTACTATCGTTTGGACATCCATACTGCTAAACAGCCATGCGCGAAACGGATAAAGAATAAGAATGATCGTACTCAGGAATATTTCGAAGGTTTTTGACAACGGAAAGGTCGCGCTGACTGCCGTTGATAACGTCAATTTGACGATAGAGCAGGGACAGATTTACGGAATTATCGGCTACAGCGGGGCCGGGAAAAGCACGCTGATTCGTCTGCTGAACGGCCTGGAAAAACCCAGCGCCGGAAGCGTCACCATTAACGGGCAGGATATCTCTGCTGCAAAGGGTGAAGCGCTGCGCCAGGCGCGTCTGAAAATCAGCATGGTGTTCCAGCACTTCAACCTGCTGTGGTCGCGCACCGTGAGCGAGAACATCGCTTTCTCGATGCAAATCGCCGGTGTGCCAAAAGCCAATATCAAGGCGCGCGTCGCCGAGCTGGTGGAGCTGGTAGGCCTGAAGGGGCGTGAGCATGCCTACCCGTCCCAGCTGAGCGGCGGGCAAAAACAGCGCGTTGGTATTGCGCGCGCGCTGGCAAACAACCCTGACGTGCTGCTCTGCGATGAGGCCACGTCCGCGCTAGACCCGCAGACCACCGATCAGATACTCGATCTGCTGCTGGATATTAACCGTCGTTTCAAACTGACCATCGTGCTGATCACGCACGAGATGCACGTGGTGCGCAAAATCTGCGACCGCGTGGCGGTGATGGAGAACGGTAAAGTCGTGGAAGAGGGCGACGTGCTGAGCGTCTTTACCCATCCGCAGCAGCCGATTACGCAGCAGTTTGTCCGCCAGGTGAGCCAGTACGCCGAAGAGGAAACCTTCAATACCGAACTGGCAAAGGATCTGGAAGGCACGGTCATCAGGCTAAACTTTACCGGGCACAGCACCCATAAGCCGATCGTGGGTGAACTGACCCTGCGCTACGGCCTGCCGTTTAACATCCTGCACGGGAAAATGACGCAAACCGCCCACGGCGTGTTTGGTCAGCTCTGGGTACATGTCGTGGCATCCGATGAACAACTGAACAATATCCTCGCCGACCTGCAGCACAGCGATATTGAAGGCGAGGTGATTAAACATGGCTGAGAATCTCTTTCCGCATCTCAAGTGGGATCAGCTCTGGGCGGCGACGCTGGAGACGCTGTACATGACCGCACTGTCCGGCGTGGCGACGTTTGTGCTGGGTCTCGTGCTGGGGCTGGCGCTGTTTTTAACCGCGCGCGGCGGGCTGTTCCACAACCGCACGGTCTACAGCGTCATTTCGATTGTGGTGAACGTGTTCCGCTCCATTCCGTTCATCATCCTAATTGTCCTGCTGATCCCGTTCACCAAGACCGTCGTCGGCACCATTCTTGGCGCCAACGCGGCGCTGCCGGCGCTGATTGTGGGCGCCGCACCGTTCTACGCACGCCTGGTGGAGATCGCCCTGCGTGAAGTGGATAAAGGCGTTATAGAAGCAACGCGCTCGATGGGCGCACGACTGAGCACGTTAGTGTTTCGGGTTTTACTGCCGGAATCATCACCTGCACTGGTATCAGGTATTACAGTGACGCTGATTGCGCTGGTGAGCTACAGCGCAATGGCGGGGGTGATTGGCGCCGGCGGTTTGGGAAATCTGGCTTATCTGGAAGGATTCCAGCGCAACCATGGTGACGTCACGCTGGTGGCAACGGTGACCATTCTGATCATCGTTTTCATTATCCAGTTCTGCGGCGATGTCATTACTTCACTGTTAGACAAAAGATAATCTCTAATAACACACAGGAACCACATCATGAAAAAGACACTGACACTGATCGCCGCCGCAACCCTGAGCGCCCTGAGCTTCGCTTCCTGGGCTGACACCCTGACCGTGGGCGCATCCAACACGCCGCACGCCGAAATTCTGGAGCAGGCAAAGCCGATTCTGGCGAAGCAGGGTATCGACCTGGAGATTAAACCGTTCCAGGACTACATTCTGCCGAACACCGCGCTGGCGGGTCATGACATCGACGCGAACTATTTCCAGCACATTCCTTACCTGAACAGCGTGCTGAAAGATCATGCGGGCGATAAAGACTACGATTTTGTCAGTGCGGGCGCGATCCACATTGAGCCAATCGGCATCTATTCCAAAAAATACAAGTCGCTGAAAGACCTGCCGGAAGGTGGCAAGATCATCATGCGTGACGCGGTTTCAGAAGAAGGGCGCATTCTCTCCATCTTCGAGAAAGAGGGCGTGATCAAGCTGAAGCCGGGCATCGATAAAGTGACCGCGCGCATCAGCGATATCGTCGAGAACCCGAAAAAGCTGCAGTTCACGCCTAACGTGGAAGCCTCTCTGCTGCCGCAGATGTACAACAACGACGAAGGCGCTGCGGTGGTGATCAACGCCAACTACGCGATTGATGCGGGTCTGGACCCGGTTCACGACCCGATTGCGGTAGAGAGCGGTGAAAACAACCCGTACGCCAACATCATTACCGTGCACCGCGGTGACGAGAAGAAGAAAGATATCGTCGCGCTGGTGAACGTGCTGCACTCGAAAGAGATTCAGGACTGGATCCGCACCAAGTACAAAGGCGCGGTTATTCCAGTAAACAACTAATTTACTGATTTTACATATGAAGCCCGGCGAGTCTCTCGCCGGGCTTCTTTTTTGTATCCGGCAGGAGAATCATTTAAGCTCAACGTTTAAAAGGCAATGGAGTGATGACGATGGGTAACGTGACCAAAGATGAAGCGCTGTACCAGGAGATGTGCCGGGTGGTCGGGAAGGTGGTGCTTGAGATGCGTGATTTAGGGCAGGAGCCAAAGCATATTGTCATTGCCGGAGTCCTGCGTACCGCGCTGGCGAACCAGCGCGTTAAACGCAGTGAACTGACAACCGAAGCGATGGAAACGGTGGTTAAAGCGCTGGCCGGGTAAAGCGCCAGCGCTTCGCAAGCTGCTCGAGCGAGCAGCAGAGCAGGTAGTAGACCACGCCCGTAAAGATAAAAATGGCCGCCGGGTAGATTTGCACCCGGTTGTTGACCTGTCCCGCCACCGTGGTCAGTTCCGGTACGTTCACGATAAACGCCAGCGACGTATCCTTCAGCAGGCTGATAAAAATCCCCACCAGCGACGGCAGAATATTCCTCAGCGCCTGCGGCAGCAGCACGCGTAAGAGGGTTTGCTGCGTGCTGAATCCCTGAGACAGTGCGGCCTCGTACTGCCCGGACGGTAGCGCATTAAGCCCGGCCAGCACCGAGTGCATTACGGTTGCCGCGGTAAACCAGGCCAGGGCTAGCGTGACGGTAAGCGCCCCCGGCAGATCGCCTCCGGTCATAAGCGGCAGGAGATACCACATCCAGAAAATCACGAAGATGAGCGGGATACCGCGAATCAGCTCTGCCCACAAAAAGAGGGCCTTTCGCACAAGCCCGGTAAAGCGCCAGGCCAGACACGCGAGCACTATCCCGCCGGGCAGAGCGATGACGGCAGCCCCAATCGCCATTATCAACGAGAGCAGTACGCCCCCCGGTTCACCCGTTGCCGCGCGTCCCCACAGCAGATAATCGAGGTTGTCGGTGATGACATTAAGTCCGGCAATCATGTTTTTCACTCCCTGAGGTGGCGACGTTTGGGCGTTTACGTTTCGCTTCAGGTCCAATGCGAACCAGCACCATCCCCATGACCAGGCTGGTCAGCAGATAGAGTGCGGTTCCGAGGGTGAATGCCTCCAGCGCGTGCGCGTTATAGCTCTCGATCTGCCTGACCTGATAGGTCAGCTCGGCAAAGCCAATTCCGCTCGCGAGCGAGGAGAGCTTCATCAGATTAAGGTACTGGCCCACGACCGGCTGCCAGGCGTTGGCCAGGCCCTGCGGCAGAAGGATGTAACGAAACAGACGCCACGCGGAGAATCCCTGAGCGAGCGCCGCCTCCAGCTGTCCGGCAGGCACGGAACGTAACCCCGACTCCACCTCTTCGATTAAAAACGCCGAGGTAAAGACGCCCAAACCCCAGGCAGAACATAAAAATTCGGGCGTAAACCACCAGACGTCGCCGGGCAGAATTGACCAGCTGTGATCCGCGTTCACCGCGTCGCGGAACGCCTGAGGTAGCCCGTTCCAGGCGGCAAAATACCAGAACAGCAGCTGCACCAGCAGCGGCGTATTGCGAAACAGCGATACCCAGCTGCTGACGACCGCGTTCCCGAGGCGTCCGCCGGAAAGGCGCAGAAGCATAAAGAGCAGTGCGAGCAGGCTGGCCAGCAGCATCCCGGCAAGCGTTACCCACAGAGTGGTGAGGAATCCGGAGAGTATCCACTGCAGAGGCTGTCCGGTCAGTACCCCCTGCCAGTCGAGCGCGGGCATTACAAATGCTCCTGATGCAGCGGGTTGAGCACCTTTTGCAGGAACCGCTGCGCGCGCGGATGCGACGGCTGGCTGAAAAACTGCGCCGGCGGCGCGGTTTCCAGAATTTGCCCGCCGTCGATAAAGACAATCCGGTCGGCAATTTCCCGGGCAAACTGCATCTCGTGGGTCACCACGATCATCGTGATCCCGCTGTGGGCGAGGGCTTTCATCACGTACAGCACTTCACCAATCATCTCCGGATCCAGCGCGGAGGTGGGTTCATCGAACAGAATGATTTGCGGTGAAGAGGCGAGGGCGCGGGCAATCGCGACGCGCTGCTGCTGTCCACCGGAAAGCTCTGCCGGGAAATGGTGGGCTTTTTCCAGCATTCCGACCTTCTCCAGCAGGGTCAGCGCGCGCTCCTGGGCAGGCTGCGGCTTCCAGCCGTGAACGTGCTCCAGGGCCAGGGTGATGTTCTGGCTGGCGGTGAGGTGGGCGTAAAGATTGAACTGCTGGAACACAAACCCCACGCGGCTGCGCAGCTGGCGCAGCCCGGTACCGGAGAGCTTTCCGGTAGGCTTGTTGTCGATCAGAATCTCTCCGCCGCTCAGAGTTTCAAGCTGGTTGATGAGACGAATCAGGGTGGATTTACCGGAGCCCGAGGGGCCGAGGATGGCGACCACTTCACCGGGCGTGATGGTGAGATTTATGTCGTTTAAAACCTGATGGTCGCCGTAGCGTTTGTCCACATGACGAAACTCGACGCTGGCCTGTTCCAGATGTGAAAAATCCGCGGCACCGGCCGCGGAGTGTGAAAATAAAGCTGAGAGCATAATTATCTGGCTTCTATTTTAAAGGCGCGAGGCTGTGGGGCTGGGGTGCCTGGACCAAACCAGACGTCGTAGATTTTTGCCGCCTGGCCGTTCTTCTCGAGATTGACCAGCTCGTCGTTGACGGCTTTCAGCAGCGCCGTTTCACCTTTCTTCACCCCAACGCCAATCTCTTCTTTACTGAGCAGGTCGGGCAGGATTTTAAAGTTCGCTTTATCCGGTGCCTGCGCCAGCAGACCGGCCAGAATGGTGCTGTCCTGGGTGATGGCCTGCACGTTTCCATTGCGCAGTGCCGTCAGCGCCAGGGGAATATCGTCATAAGAGAGCACGCGTGACTGCGGGAAACGCTGGTGCAGCGCCTGTTCGCCCGTCGTTCCTTTGACCGCGCCAATGCGCGCCCGGCTATAGTCATCAAGCTTGTCCGGGGACTTAGCCGGGACCAGGAACTGCTGGCCGGTGACGAAGTAAGGGGTCGAGAAATCAATCACCTGCGCGCGTTCCGGGGTGATAGTAATATCCGCCACGATCAGATCTGCTTTCCCGGACTGCAGCAGCGGAATACGGTTAGCCGGATTAGTGGCAACCAGTTCAAGCTTCACGCCGAGCGATTTTGCAAGCGCTTTGGCGAAGTCCACGTCATAACCCACGATCTCGTGCGTTTTTGCATCAATAGAGCCAAACGGCGGGTTGGCGTCAAACGTGGCCACTTTCACCACCCCTGCGGCCTTAATATCCGCCAGCTGATCGGCCTGTGCCTGCGCTGAAAGCAGGCTGCCCGCCGCCAGTAATCCCAGTACCCATGTCCGTTTGGTAAACCCTTTCATGTTTGCTGCCATAGTCATTCGCCATCCCGTTGTTTTTGTTTTACCCCGCTACGCTCCCATAAGCGAAAGCTATCGCCAAATAAGAAATCGTTCTTTGCTATGAGCAAAAAAGCATTAGTGAACAAGGTGTTAATGAAGAGTGAAAAGAACGGGATGCTATTTGCAAATCCTGCACATCGACAGTGGATTTTGGTATTTCCCCCGCGCGGCATTTGAGTGCTTAACTGAGGTCAGACACGGCGAGAGAGGGTAAGACGATGAAAAAGTGGATCAGCACGTTACGGCGGTTTTTTGCGACCCGACCAGTGAATGCGGAGAACAGCGCGCAACGTGTTCTTGAGTCAATCCTGCCTGTCGCCAGCCTGTATGGCGTGGACGTTGCCAACATTGACCCGGAGTGGTTCCATGATAAAACGTCACGCTGAACTGCGCCGCACGCGCGAAACGTACTGGAACGAGGTGTGCGTGACGTTTAACGAGTGAAATAAAAAAGCACCGGTTTCCCGGTGCTTTTTTATTAGATCTTGCAGGCATCGCCGCAGTCATCGTCGGCGACAATCGCCTGCGCTTTTTTGTCCGCATCGTCCAGACGTTCCGCATTACGCTCTTCGGCTTCATCCAGACCGTTAAAGACTAAGTTATCGAGATCAATTTCCATGTGGCACCTGCTCAGTTCAGTTTTTGATACTGGCACAGTATAGGGCAAAAAAAGCCAGCAATGTACCTCGCAGCACATAAGGATAATCCCTGCCATACTCAGTGCTTTATCGCTGAGGAGAGCACATGATTACACTCTGTAAAACCTGTGGAACCGCCTACGATACGCAGCCGGACCGATGTCCGATTTGCGAGGACGAGCGCCAGTATGTGCCCGCCACGGGCCAGGCGTGGACCGATCTCGACACCGTCACCGCCACGCATACCAACAAATGGCAGCAGCTGGAGCCCCGGCTGTTTGGGATCAAAACGGTCCCTGCGTTTGCGATCAACCAGCGGGCGCTGCTCCTGCAAACGCCTCACGGGAATATCCTCTGGGACTGCATCGCCAACCTCGACCCCGCAACCAAAACGCTCATTACCGCCCTCGGCGGCCTCAGCGCAATTGCGATTTCACATCCGCACTATTACACCACGATGCAGGAGTGGGCTGCGGCGTTTGATGCGCCGGTGTACCTGCACGCCAGCGACAGAGAGTGGGTTATGCGCGACAGCCCGGCCATTCATTTCTGGGAGGGGGATTCGCTGGACGTTTTCCCGTCGGTCACCCTGCTACGTCTGGGCGGGCATTTTGCCGGTGGAACCGTGCTGCACTGGCAGGAAGGGGACGGGGTACTGCTGGTGGGCGATATTCTGCAGGTCACGCCGGGTAAAGACGGCGTCTCGTTTATGTGGAGCTATCCGAATTATCTTCCGCTGCCGGCCCGCACCGTGGAGTCAGTCGTGAGTCATCTCGAAGGCAAAACCTTTGAACGTCTTTACGGCGCGTTCGAAGGGCAGAACATCCAGGCCTTGGCGGACGAGATTGTGCAGCGGTCGGGCCAGAAATATATTGCTTGTCTGAAGTAAACCACGATGGGTAAACTTTACGAGTGTGATCTCGATCATACCTAAACTAAAACAGATAAAAGAGACATTGCTATGCAACATATCATTGAAGGTTTTCTCAGCTTTCAAAAAGAGATTTTCCCGCAACGTAAAGAACTCTTCCGCAGTTTAGCGTCCAGCCAGAATCCCAAAGCGCTGTTCATCTCATGCTCCGACAGCCGTCTGGTCCCGGAACTGGTCACCCAGCAGGAGCCAGGACAACTCTTTGTCATTCGTAATGCTGGCAACATCGTGCCGCCGTTCGGGCCGGAGCCTGGCGGCGTGTCCGCCACCATCGAATACGCCGTGGTGGCGCTGGGCGTCACGGATATCGTGATTTGCGGTCACTCCAACTGTGGCGCGATGAAGGCGATTGCCGATAACGCGAACCTGGAGCCGATGCCTGCTGTGTCACACTGGCTGCGCTATTCCGACGCGGCGAAAGCCGTGGTTGAGAAGAAAACCTGGGATAAGCCGATCGATAAAGTCAATGCGATGGTGCAGGAGAACGTGTTTGCGCAGCTGAGCAACATTAAGACCCATCCGTCCGTCGCGGTGGGCCTGCGTAATAACTCTATCCGACTGCACGGCTGGGTGTACGACATTGAAAGCGGCAAAATTCTTGCCCTGGATAAAGAGACGAAAACCTTCGTTTCGCTGTCTGAAAACCCGGAAGTCTTCTTCGAGTAATCCGCGACAGCAGGGCATGGACGCCCTGTCAGTTCTCAAGATACGGTAATCTGCGCCGCGATCCGGTCGCGGGTTTTTCCGCCGCCTTCGCCATTGCTTGTGCAATCTCTGCACACTCCGCCAGCCCCTGAACGAAGGGACGATCGTGCATCAGCCACGGTATCGCGCCGAAGGCGATGCGCCCGCGAACGGTGTCAGGCGCTTTTAAGGTGTAATCCTCGCCGACGTCGGGTATCTCTTCGCCCGTGGCTTCCAGCTGTTTGCGCAGCGTCGGGAAGGGCAGATCTTTCGTTTTGAGCGGCTTTTGCCCGCGCGCATCAATAAAAACGTCGAAGCGGTAAACGGTCTCTTTTGTGGTTATCACCGTTCGATCGCTGCCAACATCCAGCTCGTAATCGTCACCGAGCGCAGCCACGCTAATGATGTCGGCTTCGCGAAGCGCGAGCAGCCTTCGGATCGACTGCGGGGGAATGGCCGCATAGTTGTCGATAAATACCCGGGCCAGGCCTTGCTTAAAGCGCTCTCTGTCCTCTTCGTCGAGGTGGGGGACAATCTCCTGAACCACCTCATGCAGCCGAAGGACGGTATAGCGCCAGGCCACGGTGCGCCGTTCGCGTTTGTTCCGCTCAACTTCGTTGAGATTCTCCTCCGCCCAGGTAAACGGACCGTGCAGTTTACGATCCTCAAACCAGGCCTCACGGATGCTGTCCGCATTCTGCTTATGCAGCGATATTTTCTCGCACCACGTCGGGTCAGCGAGCTGAAGCTCTTTGACCATCAGGGTAAAGATGCGGTCGAGCAGGCCATACGACCCTTTGGCAATCTCGCTTTCAGCCGCGCGTTCGGTCAATACCGACAACGGTTCGTAGGGGATAGGGCAGTAAAAATCGGCTTCCGGCAGGATGCCCGTCCTGGACATCAGGACAATGTTTAATGCTTCGCTGCCTTTATCCAGCACGAATTTATCGTCGCGAAACGCACCGTGCTGCATCACTACCGCCATGGCCGCGTCGAGACCGCTTAACGATGTCCCCATAATACCGACGCGGCAGGGAGGAATACGGGCGTCCATCAGACCGGACCAAGGGCTTGGGAAGAACGTGCGCGTGGCTTCATCCTCTTCTGGCCAGACGTGGCCGGTGGCGATAACCGCAAGGTCGAATTGATCGGGCAAGACGCTGCCGTTTACGGAAAGCGTAACGCCGGTTGTCGCGGTAATGATGTCAGTCACCTTCGCAGATTCATGGACATCAACGTTGAATCCCAGCCTTTTTGCCTCTTTTACGATGGAAAGAAAGCTGTCGCGGAAATACTCACCCAGCAGGAGTCGGGGCAGGAACTGCCGGTCATGCAGGCGGGCTTTATCCACCTTAAAGCGTGCAAGATGGGCGTCACTCTGGCCCTTAAGCCAGTCGAGGTAAGTCATAAAAATGGGCGGGATTTCAATGCTCGCAATGTTCGCCAGCATCAGACGAGAGTTATCGTCGTCGTTATAGGGCATACCCACGCCAGCGTCTTCGGATTGTTCAAAGATGGAAACTGAGAGCGGCGTGCTGTTTTTAAGGAGATGATAAAAAGTATAAATCCCTGTGGGGCCGGAGCCGATAATCGCGATTTTCTTCATCGACGGTCTTCCTGTTTTTTTTCCATAGGAAAAGCGTAGCAGGAGAATAATGATGAAAATAAGGGATTAGGAAAATTCAGGATATCAGAAGAGGATTTGCACCATTTCAGGACTGAAATGGTGCGTCCGAGTGGACTCGAACCACCGACCCCCACCATGTCAAGGTGGTGCTCTAACCAACTGAGCTACGGACGCAGAATGGTGCGTTCAATTGGACTCGAACCAACGACCCCCACCATGTCAAGGTGGTGCTCTAACCAACTGAGCTATGAACGCAACGTGTTGTCGGTGACAACGGGGACGAATATTAGCGGCACAGCACCGAGGTGGCAAGAGGGAAAATGCATTTTTCTCTCTGATTTCACGCGATTGCTTCATTACCGCGCAAAGTGAAGAGAAAGTAGCCGCCGGGCGGCGGCTACTGCGTCGTTAACGTGCAGCGCGCTGCAAAATGATCGTTGATGGCTGGCGTTGCAGGAAGCGCATTCGCATCATCATCATAATCGCCGCCGACGTCAGGCCGATGATAAAGCCCATCCAGAACCCTGCCGGACCCATGCGATCCACCACCAGATCGGTAAGCGCCAGGATATAGCCAGCCGGCAGTCCCAGCACCCAGTAGGCAATGAAGGTGATAAAGAAGATGGAGCGCGTGTCTTTATATCCGCGCAGCACGCCGCTGCCAATCACCTGGATGGAGTCAGAGATCTGGTAAATCGCGGCCAGCAGCATCAGGTGCGAGGCCAGCGTCACCACTTCCGGATTGTCGTTGTAGAGCAGGGCGATCTGCTCCCGCAGTGCCACGGTAAAGAGCGCCGTACAGACAGCCATGCAGACGCCGACGCCCAGCCCGGTCCGGGCGGCCGTTTGCGCATCCAGCGTTGAGCCCTGGCCCAGGCGGAAGCCCACGCGGATCGTCACCGCCGCCGCCAGGGACATCGGCAGGACGAACATCAGGGAGCTGAAGTTCAGCGCAATCTGGTGCCCGGCCACGTTCACAATGCCCAGCGGGGAGACCAGCAGAGCGACCACGGCAAACAGGGTCACCTCAAAGAACAGGGCGAGGGCAATTGGCAACCCTAACTGCACCAGACGCGTCATGATGCTCCAGTCCGGCGTGCTAAATCTGTTCTCGTTGCGAATATCGCGCATGGAACGGGCGTGTTTTACATAGGTGATCATCGCGAAAAACATCACCCAGTAAACGGCTGCCGTCGCCACGCCGCAGCCGACGCCGCCCAGCTCCGGCATCCCGAAGTGACCGTAAATAAAGATATAGTTCACTGGAATATTGACCAGCAGGCCGATAAAGCCCATCACCATCCCGGGCTTGGTTTTCGCCAGGCCCTCACACTGGTTACGCGCCACCTGGAAAAAGAGGTAGCCGGGCGCACCCCAGAGCAGGGCGCGCAGATAGCCCACGGCTTTATCAGCCAGTGCCGGGTCAATGTTATGCATAGCGCGAATGATATGGCCCGCGTTCCAGAGCACAACCATGATCAGCACGGAGACAAACCCTGCCAGCCAGAAACCCTGACGAACCTGGTGGGCAATGCGCTCGCGACGACCCGAGCCATTGAGCTGAGCGATAACAGGCGTGAGCGCGAGCAGCAGACCGTGGCCGAACAGGATGGCCGGAAGCCAGATTGACGTGCCGATAGCAACGGCCGCCATATCGGTGGCGCTGTAGCCACCTGCCATTACCGTATCCACAAATCCCATTGCGGTCTGGGCCACTTGCGCGACGATCACTGGTATAGCCAGTGCCAATAACTGGCGCGCTTCATTCATGTACTTCTGCACGTGAACACCTTTATTTTGTAGTTATTTGAGAGACTAAAAAAGCCGCCGAAACGGGCAGCAAGAAGAAAATGCAGGGGGGTGCCAGCTATTGTAGCGGGCTTTAGCTATTTATCTAGTGAAAAAATCGCCAGAAAATGCGCTCCGCTGGCAACCTGTTTTTCCAACTGTTATTGTGGTGGGATTAAACGGTGTCACCACCGTCCGGAAAAAACAGGAGTTGTAAGCATGTTTACTGGTATTGTGCAGGGCACCGCCAAAGTGGTGTCCATTGATGAAAAACCTAATTTCCGTACTCATGTTGTTGAGCTGCCGGAATATATGCTTGAGGGCATTGAAACCGGCGCGTCGATCGCCCATAACGGCTGCTGCCTGACCGTTACCGAAATTAACGGCAATCAGATTAGCTTTGATTTAATGAAAGAGACGCTGCGCATCACCAACCTGGGCGAGCTGGCGGTGGGAGATACCGTCAACGTTGAGCGTGCGGCGAAGTTCAGCGATGAGATTGGCGGCCACCTGATGTCCGGGCACATCATGACCACCGCTGAAGTGGCGAAAATTGTGACCTCGGAAAATAACCGTCAAATCTGGTTTAAAATGCAGGATCCTTCATTAATGAAATACATCCTCTATAAAGGATTTATTGGCATCGATGGGATTAGCCTGACGGTGGGTGAAGTAACGCCCACGCGTTTTTGCGTACATTTAATTCCTGAAACGCTGCAGCGCACCACGCTGGGTGCGAAAAAACTGGGACACCGCGTGAATATTGAAATCGATCCGCAAACCCAGGCGGTGGTGGATACGGTTGAGCGCGTGCTGGCAGCAAAAGAAGCGGCAATAATAAAGACCGCCGCAGAAGAAGAATAAAAAATAACCCCGGGCTACCGGGGTTATTTTTCAGCGTGCGACACGGAGTCCGTGTTCAATCCCACGGCTGAATACCACCTGCCAGAGCTGAATATCCCGTGCGCGAAACGCCCCCGCGCAGGCATTCAGATAATAGCTAAACATCCGCTTGAATCGTTCAGAATAGTTGTCCGCAATCTCAGGCCAGGTCTCCTGAAAACGCGCGTGCCATGCCATCAACGTGGTGTCGTAATCCGCGCCAAAGTTATGCCAGTCTTCCATCACGAAATGGGGTTCACTGGCGTTGGCAATCTGGCGAACGGACGGTAAACAGCCATTCGGAAAGATGTACTTGTTGATCCACGGGTCAACGTTATTGTCGGTCCGCTTAGAGCCAATGGTGTGCAGCAGGAAGATGCCGTCCGGTTTCAGATTACGATCCACCACCTCAAAATAGGTATCGTAGTTTTTCGGCCCGACGTGCTCGAACATGCCGACGGAAACGATTCGGTCAAACTGTTCGTTCAGGTCACGGTAGTCCTGCAGCCGGATATCGACATCGAGACCCTGGCAGCGCTCTCGCGCCATTTTTTGCTGTTCCGCTGAAATCGTCACGCCGACGACGCTGACGCCATAGTGCTTCGCCATAAAATACGCCAGCCCGCCCCAGCCGCAGCCGATATCCAGCACGCGCATACCAGGCTGAAGCTGCAGCTTCTCGCTAATCAGACGCAGCTTGGCCTGCTGAGCCTCTTCAAGCGTCGACGCGTCTTTCCAGTAGGCGCAGGAGTACTGCATGAAAGGGTCCAGCATACGGCTGAACAGGTCATTGCCAAGATCGTAGTGTTCTTTGCCAACGATCCACGCGCGTTTTTTACTTTGCAGATTGAACAGTCGGGCAGAGGCGACACGCAGGGTGTCTTTCAGATTGCGAGGGAGTTGATTTTCAAGACCGGCACGCAGCACGCTGGCGAAAAAGGTATCCAGACGTTCGCACTCCCACCAGCCGTCCATATAGCTTTCTCCCAGGCCTAACGATCCCTCTCGCAACACGCGTTTAAAAAAGTCGGGATGTTTAACCTGAGGATCGGACGGCGATGACCCATTGATAGTGATGCCTGCTCGACCTAACAGTTCACTGACGATCCGGGACCAGTTATCGTCCGGAACGCTGACTTCTTCTATACACGATGAACTCATAGCTTCTCCATCACCCTACTGTGATCAGAACCTTAAAACAGCGTAGACGCTTTTTTTGGTTTGTGAGAAATCTCACGGTAAATACCGCGAGGCTAATATCCGACGTAGAACAGAGGAAGGGAGATAACCCTTGCCGAAATGCCTTCCATGGTAAAACGGGAGCGCTCCGGCTCCCGTTAACACTTAATATTTATCGTATTTAATCGAACCAAATTTAGTATAGGCCTCAAAATTTGGTGATTCAATAGAAAATTCTTAGCAACCTAATCACTGAAAATTAACATGATTTCCGGCGCGATTATGCATGCGACGTTTCAACCTGAGTGCGGTTGTCCTGCTCGCGCTGCGCGGCTGCCTGCAGGCGATAGCCCATCACCGCCAGCGCAACGGTGACCAGCATTACGCTGGTGGTGGTCAGGAGCGGCGTGGCAATCAGCGCCGAGACCACCAGGCTTGCCAGGAAGCACAGCCCCAGCTGCAGGGTGTTCTGCAGCGCGGCGGCGCGGCCCGTCGCCTGCGGGAACGGACGCAGCGCCTGGGCTACGACAATCGGGTAAATCGCCCCGTTCGCAACGGCCATCACGCAGAATGGGATCAAAATTTCAGCCAGACCGGCACCCGGAATAAAGCCAACGGCCCAGGTCCCGATGACGCTCAGCGCATACAGCACCAGCAGCCACGGCAGCATCTGCTGACCTTCCCACTTCTGAAGCGCCGCGCGGCAGCCGTACCCGCCCACCAGGAACGCGATAGTCTGCGGAACATAGCTCAGGCCGATGGCTGCCGGGCTGTAGCCCATATCGTGCAGAATGAACGGCGAACCGGTGAGCCACGCGAAGAAGCTTGCCGAGCAGGCGGCATAGATCAGGACATTGCCGCGATACGCTTTGGTGCTGAGCAGGGACGTGAAGGTAATCGGCTTCGCGTCAGCATGCGCTTCTTTTTTATGCGCGGGCTTGAGGGCGAACGCCGGCAGCATCAGTACCAGGGTAATGGCAAACAGCGTGGCGAAGATGGCCTGCCAGTCGAAATGCGCGAGGATCCAGCTGCCCAGCAGGGGAGCGAGGGCAGGTGAGAGACCCACCAGCGGCATAATGGTGGCGAAAATACGGTTAGTGCGGTTAGCCGGGTAATAGTCGGTGACCAGCGCCTGCCAGGTCACGGCCGCGGCACAGACGCCCACGGCCTGAATAAAACGCAGCACCAGCAGCCAGGTGGCATCGCGTACCCATAACATCCCCAGGCAGCCCACGGCAAAAATGGCCAGGCCCAGCAGCAGTACCGGTTTACGACCGAAGCGATCCGAGAGCGGTCCCCAGAGAAGCTGTGCGAAAGCAAAACCGGCGAGGAATAAACTCAGGCTGGCGCTGATGGCGGCAGCCGGGGTTTGCAAATCTTCCTGCATGGCGGCAAACGCCGGCAGGTACATATCGGTGGCCAAAAAGCCCAGCACGCTTAAGCCGCCGAGCCAGACTAAAAAACCGTTCCTGGGTTGCATTATTTTATTCTCCTGAGGAGGCAGGTATACATTGGCGCTGAGTGTAGGGAGTGCAAAGCCGCTTGTGAAACGCTAATATTTGGCGGGTGCATTCAAATTTTTTGCAGGCAGAAAATGTGGTCAGATTATTCTCTTGAAGTGGTCGATGCTGTTGCGCGTAACGGTAGCTTTAGCAGTGCGGCGCAGGAGCTGCACCGCGTCCCTTCGGCAATCAGCTACACGGTGCGTCAGCTGGAGGAGTGGCTGGCTGTTCCGCTGTTTGAACGGCGGCATCGTGATGTGGAATTAACGCCCGCAGGCGCGTGGTTTTTGAAGGAAGGGCGTTCTGTTATCAAAAAAATGCAGATCACCCGCGAACAGTGTCAGCAGATCGCTAACGGCTGGCGGGGGCATCTTTCCATCGCGGTGGACAACATCGTTAAGCCGGAACGCACCCGGCAGATGATCGTCGACTTCTATCGTCATTTTTCGGATGTCGAACTGCGGGTTTCGCAGGAGGTGTTCAACGGCGTCTGGGATGCGCTGGCGGACGGCAGGGCAGAGATGGCGATCGGGGCCACGCAGGCGATCCCGGTCGGGGGGCGTTACGCTTTTCGCGATATGGGGATGCTGAGCTGGAAGTGCGTGGTGGCAAGCGATCATCCGCTGGCGGCGATGGAAGGGCCGCTGAGCGATGATACGCTGCGCAACTGGCCGTCGCTGGTGCTGGAGGATACGTCCCGTTCATTGCCCAAGCGTATCACCTGGCTTCTGGACAACCAGCGGCGGGTAGTGGCCCCCGACTGGGAATCGTCGGCGACGTGTCTCAGTGCCGGACTGTGCGTCGCAATGGTGCCCGTTCATTTCGCGCGTCCGCGCATCGATACCGGGGAGTGGGTTGAGCTGACGCTGGAGAATCCGTTCCCGGATGCGGCCTGCTGCCTCACCTGGCAGCAAAATGATGTCTCGCCTGCGATGGCCTGGCTGCTGGATTATCTGGGAGACAGCGAAACGCTAAACCGGGAATGGTTACGGGAGCCAGCGTAGCTGGCCCCGTAAAGCGATTAACGACGGTAGTCGCGGAACGGACCGTCCGCAACGGAACGGCGTTCGATAAGACGCGGGTGAACTTCAATGGACTGCGACTCTTCACGCTTGTTGACGATCCTGTCCATCAGCATATTGAAGGCCGTTTCGCCCAGCGAATCTTTCGGCTGGTGAATGGTGGTCAGCGCTGGCGTGAAGAAACGCGCGTTACGCACGTTGTCATACCCGATCACAGAAATATCCTGCGGGACGCGCAGGCCCAGCTCGTCGGCAGCGCAGAGCGCACCCATCGCCATGATGTCGCCCCCGCAGAAAACGGCGGTCGGACGGTGCGGCTGGGAGACGATTTGCTGCATCGCGCGGTAGCCCGACTCCGGCTCAAAGTCACCCTGCACAATCCAGTTTTCCGGCACGTTGATCAGCGCTTCTTCCATCGCTTTCATAAAACCGGCCAGACGGCCCGCGCCGGTGTTGCGCTCCAGCGGACCGGGGATCACGCCAATCTCGCGGTGGCCGCGTTCGATCAGATAACGACCGGCCATATAGCCGCCTTCAAAGGCGTTATCGATAACGGAATCGGTGAAATCCGCGCGCGCTTCGCCCCAGTCCATCACCACCATCGGAATGTGGCGATACTCTTCGAGCATCGACAGCACGGATTCCGGGTACTCGGAACACATCACCAGCAGGCCATCAACGCGCTTTTGCGCCATCATCGACAGGTAGGCGCGCTGTTTTTCAATGCTGTTCCATGCGTTGCCCAGAATGAGGGTATAGCCTTTCTGGAAGCAGTTTTTTTCAACCGCTTCAATGATCTCGGCAAAATAGGCCGCTTCACTGCTGGTCGCCAGCAATCCAATGGACTTGGTGTGATTAACCTTGAGGCTACGCGCAACCGCGCTTGGCGAATAGTGCAGCTCTTTGATCGCTGCCCAGACGGCATTGCGCGTCTCTTCCGCCACGAAGCGGGTTTTGTTAATTACATGTGATACGGTTGTAGTGGAAACGTTTGCGCGTTTTGCTACGTCTTTAATTGTTGCCATTAAATGTCACTCCAGACCATATCCTAAACTCCTGAAAAACATGAAGGTAAACGTTTGCCTTCTCTCACCCTTATCTCGCAATGTTGAATTGCGGCACGCCGGGAAAACGACACGGGACGTCAGGAGGGGGTCAATGGCCGGTACGCTAATAAATTTAGCGTGGAATTTTGTCCTATCTTGATGAAAAGGGGAAGAGGTAAAGTGGTTATCAGTATAAATCCAGGAAGATTTTTGACGTAATCTGTGCAAAAATGAGCAAGCTCACTTTTCGTGTGGGGATTAAAAGGAGAAAAATTGATGAGTTCCGATCTTAAGTTTTCGCTGTTCACCACCGTTGTTGTGCTGGCTCTGATTGTCGCGGCCGGTCTGACGGCAGCGCTGCACTGATTTACGCGGAGGGAGAGCCTTCTCCCTCCCGACTCCCCGGATTGTTACTTCTCTGGCAAAAATCTTTTGCCATTTTGTTAACTTCTCATTTTTTGTGATTGATGTCATGCTTTCCGCTTCTTTGTTCTGTGTCACCACATGACACGGCATCCGGAGTTGACGCATGAAAATCAATTTTCCCCTGCTGGCCCTGGCGATTGGCGCTTTTGGGATTGGCACCACTGAATTCTCCCCGATGGGGTTACTGCCCGTTATTGCCCGGGGCGTAGACGTCTCGATCCCTGCGGCAGGCATGTTAATCAGCGCCTACGCTATCGGCGTGATGGTAGGGGCGCCGCTGATGACGCTTCTGCTTTCGCACCGCGCGCGCCGCAATGCGCTGATTTTCCTGATGGCGATCTTCACCCTGGGCAACGTGCTTTCGGCGATTGCGCCGGACTACACCACATTGATGCTGTCACGCATTCTGACCAGCCTTAACCACGGCGCGTTCTTTGGGCTGGGGTCGGTCGTGGCTGCCAGCGTGGTGCCAAAACATAAGCAGGCGAGCGCCGTGGCAACCATGTTTATGGGGCTAACGATTGCCAACATCGGCGGGGTGCCTGCGGCAACCTGGCTGGGGGAAGCGATCGGCTGGCGTATGTCCTTCCTGGCGACTGCCGGGCTGGGCGTGGTTGCGATGGTGGCGTTGTTCTTCTCCTTGCCGAAAGGCAGCGCGGGGGAACGTCCTGACGTGCGTAGAGAACTGTCGGTGCTGATGCGTCCGCAGGTGCTCTCCGCGCTGCTCACCACCGTGCTGGGGGCAGGGGCGATGTTTACCCTCTACACCTATATTTCACCGGTATTGCATGACATCACCCACGCAACGCCACTCTTTGTGACCGCGATGCTGGTGCTGATTGGCGTGGGCTTCTCGATCGGTAACTATCTCGGCGGGAAATTTGCCGACCGTTCCGTGAGCGGGACGCTGAAGGGCTTCTTAACCCTGCTGATTGTCATCATGATCGCCATTCCGTGGCTGGCGCGTAATGAGTTTGGGGTCGCGATCGCGATGGTCGTCTGGGGTGCTGCCACCTTTGCCGTGGTGCCGCCGCTGCAGATGCGCGTGATGCGCGTCGCGCATGAAGCGCCGGGCCTCTCATCTTCGGTCAACATCGGTGCCTTCAACCTGGGCAATGCGCTCGGTGCGGCGGCCGGTGGGGCCGTGATTTCAGGGGGACTGGGATACAGCTTTGTGCCGGTGATGGGGGCGATTATTGCCGCGCTCGGCCTGCTGCTGGTGATGATGTCGGGTCGTAAACAGCCTGAAGCAGCCTGCGCTGCGGAATAAACCAAAAACGCAGAAGGGCGAACCCTTCTGCGTGTCTCTTACGCGGCGAAGTTCTTCGCGACAAAGTCCCAGTTAACCAGTGCCCAGAAGTGCTCCAGGTAGTTCGGGCGCGCGTTGCGGTAATCAATGTAGTAAGCGTGTTCCCAAACGTCTACGGTCATCAGCGGCTTAGCGCTGGTGGTCAGCGGGGTGCCCGCGTTAGAGGTGGAAACGATAGCCAGTTTGCCATCCGCCTCTTTAACCAGCCACGTCCAGCCAGAACCGAAGTTCTTGATGGCTGCATCGGTAAATTTCGCTTTGAAATCCGCGAAGCTGCCAAATGCGGCAGTGATAGCGGTAGCCAGTTCACCGGCAGGTTCACCGCCGGCATTCGGCGCCAGGCAGTGCCAGTAGAAGGTGTGGTTCCACACCTGAGCGGCGTTGTTAAATACGCCACCCTCTGAGCTGCGAACGATCTCTTCCAGCGTTTTGCCTTCAAAATCGGTGCCCTTGATCAGATTGTTCAGGTTGGTGACGTACGTCTGGTGATGCTTGCCGTAATGATATTCCAGGGTTTCCGCCGAAATGTGCGGTGCCAGGGCGTCTTTTGCATACGGTAGTGCAGGTAATTCGAACGACATTGCTTCTCTCCTTATTGTATTTTGCGTTGCCAATAACCACACAGACAACAGGGACAGGATAGCAAATTGAAAGGTTATGCAAAAGAGGAACTTACCCCGCCACGAATGTGGCAGGGCAGGGGTTAGCGAATGGTTTTTGGCGTCATCACGCGACGCGCGCCGACGTAGTGGCGTACCCAGTAGTCTTCACTGAGAGAGGTGATCTGAATATCCTGGCCGCTACGCGGTGACTGGATGAATTTCCCGTTGCCGACATAGACGCCGACGTGGTCAGCCGTGCCGCGACCCTGGGTGCGGAAGAACACCAGATCGCCGTTTTCCAGCTCACCGCGGTCAACCGGAGAGGCATCGCGAAGGTGGTACATCTCATTGGCGGTACGAGGAATGCGGAATTTGACCAGATCTTTATAGGCGTAATAGACGAGGCCGCTGCAGTCAAAACCGGTACGCGGCGAGCTGCCACCCCAGTGATAGGGTTTGCCAATCTGCCCCATCAGTTTGTTCATCGCGGTTTTTTGCGCTTTCTGTACTCGCACTTTATGCACTTCCGCTATTTTCGTGACCTTCGTGCATTTCGCCTTGTGGCCTTTACGCGTGATGCATTTTTCAGTAACGAGGTTAGCGGCGGTTTGCGAAGCTTTATTTTTGGCGGAGTGGGCAGTGCGGGTAGGTTTTGTTTTCGTCTTGCTGGAAGCGGTCTGTTTCGTTTGAGCCGGTATTTTTTTCTTGTCGTTCTTAGCGGTGGTTTTTTTCTTACGTTCTGTGGCTTTCACCAGATGGTTTTTTTGTACAGCAGAATGCCGCGCCTGCTGAGAGGCGTTTGCCACTGGCGTGAAAGTGAGTGAAGTAAACAGTAAAGCACAGAGCGTGATCGAGATTTTATTTATCCGCGCCACTGGGCAGTCCCCTGATAAATGCAGGTTATCAATAATACCCGCGTGTGATTTACAAAGCCCGTCGATTCTAATCTATAAAAACCCAGAAAGTTAATAGCATTTTTCAATCTACAAGCGTGTTTCGTTAGCAAGTGCAAAAAAATTCATCGTTCTGTCGCACAATTGCCCACTCCCTAAGCAAAACCCTGACCGCCGCAGGGGTAAACACCATTTGCAATGCAACTTTTCGTGACTCGGGGTAGAATGTATAAACGTGACAAAAATGTTATTTTCCGATGCCAGTCTGACCCGCTACAATGTCAGACGAATGCCGTAACAGATGTTAAAGGAAGCAAGACATGAGCACCACTATTGAAAAAATCCAGCGCCAGATCGCTGAAAACCCGATTCTGCTGTATATGAAAGGTTCTCCGAAGCTGCCAAGCTGCGGCTTCTCCGCACAAGCGGTTCAGGCACTGTCAGCCTGTGGTGAGCGTTTTGCTTACGTTGATATCCTGCAGAACCCGGACATCCGCGCTGAGCTGCCAAAGTACGCTAACTGGCCGACTTTCCCACAGCTGTGGGTTGACGGTGAACTGGTAGGCGGCTGCGATATCCTGATTGAAATGTATCAGCGCGGCGAACTGCAGCAGCTGATCAAAGAGACGGCAGCGAAGTACAAAACTGAAGAGCCGGACGCAGAGTAATTTTCTGCTGAAATAAAAAAGCGACCCGCTATGTGGTCGCTTTTTTTTTTGTCGGGTGGCGCTGCGCTTACCCGACCTACGATTGGCGCTCGGCCTCATCACCCATCGGCAGCGGCCAGCCGCCCAGACGCTTCCAGCGGTTGACGATCTCACAGAACAGCTCTGCGGTGCGCTCCGTATCGTATAAAGCGGAATGTGCCTGCGTGCCGTCAAACTCAATTCCTGCCGTGATGCAGGCCTTTGATAACACCGTTTGTCCCAGGGCCAGGCCGCTCAGGGCGGCGGTGTCGAAGGTCACAAAAGGATGGAAGGGGTTGCGTTTAAGCGCGGCGCGCTCGGCGGCGGCCATGGTAAAGCTGTGATCGAAGGTGGCGTTATGGGCCACCATGATGGCGCGGCTGCAGTTACTCTCTTTCATGCCTTTACGCACCATTTTAAAAATGGCGTGCAGCGCATCATATTCACTCACTGCACCACGCAGCGGGTTATGCGGATCGATACCGTTAAACGCCAGCGCTTCCGGCTGTAAGTTTGCCCCTTCGAAAGGTTCAACGTGGAAATGCAGCGTGGTGTCCGGGATAAGCCAGCCCTGTTCATCCATCTTCAGCGTGATGGCGGCAATTTCGAGCAGCGCATCGGTTTTAGCGTTAAATCCGGCTGTTTCAACATCAATGACAACGGGATAAAAACCACGAAAACGGTCGCACAGACCGCTATATTGAGCGTTATCGGACATCAGGGTCTCTTACAAGGGGAAAAAGCAGAGCGCATTATGGCAAATTTTGCAGGGTGATGCAGTAAAACAACGGGCGCATGTTGCGCCCTGAGGGATCAGTTGCCCAGACCGCGACCCGCGTCTTTGGCTTCAATCAGCTCGATTTTGTAACCGTCCGGATCTTCCACGAACGCAATCACGGTGGTGCCGCCTTTTACCGGGCCCGCTTCGCGCGTAACGTTACCGCCGTTGCTGCGAATGCGCTCACACGCTTCGGCCGCGTTGTCCACTTCCAGCGCGATGTGGCCGTAGGCAGTGCCCAGCTCATAGCTGTCTACGCCCCAGTTGTAGGTCAGCTCGATCACCGCTTCATCCGTTTCCGGGCCGTAACCCACGAACGCCAGCGAGTATTTGTATTCCGGGTTTTCGCTGGTGCGCAGCAGCTTCATGCCCAGTACGTTAGTGTAGAAATCAATGGAACGTTGCAGATCGCCAACGCGCAGCATGGTGTGAAGTAGGCGCATAATTTCCTCATTAACCAATGAAATAGACTGTCTTTTTGAACAGAAACGATGTTTTAGTATAGCGGCGAAGTATCGCCGCTATCAATGAACAACGGCGAGATTACAGAGAAGGGTAGTCGGTGTAGCCTTCCGCGCCGCCGCCGTAGAAGCTTTCAGGGCGCTGCGGGTTCAGGGCCGCTTTTTTCTGCAGGCGGGCAACCAGATCCGGGTTGGCGATGTAGTCGCGGCCAAACGCGACGGCATCAATCAGCCCTTTGCCGATCAGGTCTTCGGCTTTCTCTGGGGTATAAGCCCCCGCGCCGATGATCACCCCGTGGAAACGCTCGCGCACTTTCTGACGGAATGCGTCCGTGTAAGGCTTACCGCCAGCCCAGTCCGGCTCGGACATGTGCAGATAGGCGATGCCACGTTTAGCCAGCTCTTCGATCAGGTACAGAGCATCAGCTTCTTCGTTCGGACCGTTGTCGACGTTCTGGAAAGAACCGATTGGGGAGACGCGGATCCCGATACGGTCCGGGCTCCACTCCTGGCATACAGCGTCAACCACTTCCAGCACCAGGCGAGCGCGGTTTTCAACGCTGCCGCCGTACTGGTCGGTGCGATGGTTAGACGACGGTGACAGGAACTGGTGCAGCAGATAGCCATGGGCGGAGTGCAGCTCAATCAGGTCAAAACCGGCTTCACGAGCGTTGGCCACGGCCTGGCGGAAGTCGTTCACGATACCCGGGATCTCGTCCAGCTCAAGCGCGCGCGGCATAGAGGTATCCACGCGGATCGCATTGCCGTTTTCATCACGCAGGGACGTACGGGTATTTGCGCTCAGGGCCGAAGCGGAGACCGGTGCCTGGCCGCCAGGCTGAATGCTGCTGTGAGAGATACGACCGGTATGCCACAGCTGGACCGCAATGCGACCCTCTTCAGCGTGAACGCCCGCGGTGATTTTCTTCCATGCGGCGATCTGTTCCGGGCTGTGAAGACCCGGCGCACCCGCATAACCCTTAGCCTGAGCAGAAATCTGCGTGGCTTCGGTGATGATCAGGCCAGAGCTTGCGCGCTGACGATAGTATTCACCCATCAGTGGGGTTGGGATGTCACCCGGCTCAATGCTGCGCAGACGGGTAAGCGGAGCCATAAACACGCGGTTTGGCGCAGTGACGGCACCCACTTTTAAGGGGGTAAATAATTTTTCAGCTGACATAAAGACTCCTGAGTAGACCAGTCGACTAGTAATAAGGTAAATAAAAACGCCTGCTATACGCCAGGCGCAGTAATACTGATTTTCACATGTGCCAGCGCGCTTTCCAGCGGCACGGCACTGCGCGAAATTTTTGCCTGCAGGTTAGCGCCTAGCCAGAGCGCATATAATACCTGCGCCTGGGTTAGCGGCTCGCCGGAAAAGGCCAGCGTTTTTTCATCGCGGCCTTTCTCCAGCGCCTGGGCCAGCAGGGCGATAACGCCGCGGGCACCTTTATCCATCGCCGTGCGCATATCTTCAGAAAGATCGCACACTTCTGCAGACAGCTTAACGGTCAGGCAACCGCTGATGATGCCCTGCTGACAGAACTGGTTCAGCGTTTCCTGATAGTAGTTCAGAACACGATCCCGGTAGTTGCCTTCACCCGATGCAAAGTGGGTCGCCAGACGCTGGTGGTAGCCAGCATAATGACGCTCCAGCATCGCCACGCCGAAGGCCTCTTTGGACCGAAAGTAGTGGTAAAACGACCCCTTCGGTACCTCAGCGGTTTTTAACAACTCGCTCAACCCCATACCGGTAAACCCGCGATGCATGCAAAGCTGCTCGCCGGTCGCCAGTAAATGTTCGCGGGTATCGTGTTCAGTATTTCTGCTCATGGCCGCACTCTAATAGACCGTTCGGTCTAATGCAAGCGCGTTTACTGGCGACATGCGCTCAGGATATCCAGCTGCTGTTGATAAACCGTTGATTTCACGTCCATCATACCCAGTACGGTCGAGAACAAATTGTCCTGAGAAACCGCATTTTTTGCTGCATGGTCACGCAAACACTGTTCGTTTACGCCAAAGTTTTTCGCGTAATCCGGTGACAGCCAGAACATAAACGGAATATGCGTTTGCTGCTCCGGTGCCAGCATGTACGGCGTACCGTGCAGATAAATACCGCTTTCACCCAGCGATTCACCGTGATCTGAGAGATAAATCAGCGCGGTGTTCATGCTTCCCTGGCGCGCTTTCAGCGCATCAATGGTTTTGCTGACCATGCTGTCGGTATAGAGGATGGTGTTGTCATAGGTGTTCATCAGCGCCTGATGATCGCAATCCTGAATTTCATTGGTGTCGCAGGTTGGGGTGAATTTACGGAAGTTGTCCGGGTAACGGCGATAGTATGCCGGACCGTGGCTCCCCATCAGGTGGATAACCAGCACCGTGTCTTGCTTCACGCCATCCAGCACGTTGTCCAGACGGTAGAAATTGACATCGTCAATACAGGATTTGTCTTTGCAGAACTGATCCAGATTCCACTGCGTCATGTCGGTATGAGGGATGCGATCGCAGGCACCTTTACAGCCGCCGTCGTTGTCGCGCCACAGCAGGTTGATACCCGCATGCTTGAGCACGTCGAGCAGTCCTTCGCGATGGTGAGCCAGGTCGGCATCGTATTTGCTGCGCGTCATGCCGGAGAACATACAGGGAACGGAGACCGCGGTTTCAGTCCCACACGAGGAGGCCTGCGGGAAGTTAATCACATCCTGCTTTTTCAGTTCCGGGTTGGTTTCGCGCCCGTAACCGTTCAGGGAGTAGTTTGCCGCGCGAGACGCTTCGCCGACGACAAGCACCAGAACGGTTTTCTTTTGTTGACCGGTAATCAGTGGCCCTTTATGGGCATCTTCACCAATGCGAACCAGCGTTTGATCGCCGGCAAACCAGCGCATTTTGCTGTACTTCACCACGGCGCTGACATAGTTCGCCGGGGTGACCATTTTGACGATGCTTTTGTTATTGCGGAACAGCGACGCGTAGTCTTTATAAAACAGCGCGGCAATCAGGATAATCACCAGCAGGGCGCCGAGCATCGCGGCAACCCGCGTCAGCAGGGCATACCACCATTTCCCGGTACGAATACGGGTCAACGCCAGCACCGCGGAAGGCACGAGGCCGGCAATGACAATCCACAGGATCATCTGCGGGGTCACCAGGGCGGTCGCTTCCTGAGAGTTGGTTTCGAACACGTTCACAATCATGTTCTGATCGATCACCGCGCCATAGGTGTACATAAAGTAGGTTGCTGCAGCGCATCCGATCGTCAACACAATCAGCAGCGGCTTGCGGAGATACGGGATATTCAGCAGGCTAAAAACAATCACCCAACCGCAAAACAGCACCAGCGGGACGGAGGCGGCAAACAGGAAGTCGTGAAGATGCACAGGGCCAATAATGGCCCAGCTGCGCTGGATAAACAGCCCGTTAAGCAGAGTAAAGAAGAGTGCACAGCCCAGAGTAAATTTAATGTCGTTACATTGTAACTTTTTGATTAACCACATCGATCGGTGAACCTGTCATTGTCATGATGGGCCGAGTATAGAGAGGGAAGATTAGTGAAACCTTAATGCCATAAATCTGTGATATAGGCCTTGCACGCGGCGCGTTTAGCGTCTTCACTGTAGGTGAGAGTGGCTATCGGGAGGTGAGTGTGGCAGAGCAGCTGGAGTTTTTCCCCATCCAGAGCCCGTGCCGGGGTATTTGTCAGGTCGATGAACGCGGATATTGCCGCGGGTGCATGCGTACCCGTGATGAGCGTTTTAACTGGCAAAACTTTAGCGACACGCAGAAGCAGGAGGTGCTACGCCTCTGCCGACAGCGTTTTCTGCGCAAAATACGCGCAAACAAAGCCGGTGAGACCGAAGAACCGCAGCAACCTTCACTTTTTTAACACGGTAATTGCGTATACTCATGACATTACGTCCTTGAGGAAAATGTTATGGTTCAGCGAATTACCCTTGCCCCCCAGGGGCCAGAATTCTCCCGTTTTGTTATGGGCTACTGGCGCCTGATGGACTGGAATATGTCCCCCCTCCAGCTGGCGAGCTTTATTGAAGAGCACCTCGATTTAGGCATCACCACGGTCGATCATGCGGATATTTACGGTGGCTACCAGTGCGAGGCCGCGTTCGGCGAGGCGCTCAAGCTGGTTCCGGCACTCCGCGATCGCATGGAGATCGTCACGAAGTGTGGGATTGCCACCACGGCAAAACCTGAGCACGCCCTCGGTCATTACATCACCGACAGCGCACACATCATCAAGAGCGCCGAGCAGTCGCTGGTCAATCTGGCGACCGACCGTATTGACCTGCTGTTAATCCACCGCCCCGACCCGCTGATGGATGCCGATGAGGTGGCGGAAGCCTTCCTGAACCTGCACCAGAGTGGGAAAGTGCGTCACTTCGGCGTGTCTAACTTTACCCCGGCACAGTTTGCGCTGCTTCAGTCGCGTCTGCCGTTTACCCTGGCCACTAACCAGGTTGAGATCTCCCCGGTACACCAGCCGCTGCTGCTGGACGGTACCCTCGATCAGCTGCAGCAGCTGCGCATTCGCCCGATGGCCTGGTCGTGCCTGGGGGGCGGACGTCTGTTTAATGATGATGAATTCCAGCCGCTGCGCAACGAGCTTGAAACCATCGCCCGCGAGCTGAACGCCGAGAGCATCGAGCAGGTGGTTTACGCGTGGATCCTGCGCCTGCCGTCAAAACCGCTGCCGATTATCGGTTCCGGCAAAATTGAGCGCGTGCGTTCTGCGCTGGCGGCTGAAGAGCTGCAGATGACCCGTCAGCAGTGGTTCCGCATCCGCAAGGCCGCGCTGGGTTACGACGTACCATAAACCGCATGAAGGTGACTTTCCGGTGAAATCTTTGCCCCTGGTATACACTTAAGGGGCAAAAAATAACCCGCGGAGGTCATTATGAAGCGTTTTGCTCTGGCACTGGTCACGCTGGTTGTTTGCGCAGGGGCGCAGGCAGCCAGTGACGAAGTGGAAATGAATCTCGTCACCTCACAGGGTGTGGGTCAGTCCATCGGAACGGTGAAAATCACTGAAACCGATAAAGGACTGGAGTTTGCCCCCAACCTCAAAGCCCTCCCTCCCGGTGAACATGGTTTCCATGTTCACGCCAAAGGCAGCTGCCAGCCCGCTTTAAAAGAGGGCAAACCGTCGGCGGCGGAAGCGGCCGGGGGTCACCTCGATCCGCAGCATTCCGGCAAGCATGAAGGCCCGGATGGCATGGGGCATTTAGGCGATCTGCCTGTGCTGGTGGTGAATAACGATGGTAAAGCCACCGATCCCGTTGTCGCACCGCGACTGAAAAAGCTGGATGAGGTGAAAGGCAAAGCGCTGATGATTCATGTCGGTGGCGATAACATGTCCGATAGCCCTAAACCGCTCGGTGGCGGCGGGGCACGCTATGCGTGCGGCGTGATCTGATCCCCAATCGTACCCGGCGGCGGGGCCTGTTCCAGCTGCGACAGCGAGCAGTGCAGGCGCCAGATTATCGAGGCCAAATCACGGGCTGCGGGCAGATGATGCCGTGCCAGCGTATCGCAGATCCGCTGCAGTTCATTCAGCGTGGTTTCCAGCGGCCGCTGCTGGACGCCGCGCTCGCTCATCACATCGCGCAGCAGGGAGATGCAAACATCACGAACCTGCGACAGCGGATCGGAGCGCGTTTCCCACGCGCGAAGCTGCCAGACCACGTGCGAGCAGTTCAACAGCACCACGCCCCAGCGCAGCAGCCAGCGCCGCGACAGCGCGTCCTGGCTGTTATTCAGCTGGCTGACGTGGTGATACACCAGCGATTCATACTCGTTTTCACCCAGATGCGGTTTACGGCTGAGCTGGTCGACAAACCCTCTGCGTAACTCCCGAATATGCCTGCGGCTCTTGCGGGCATCGGAGCCGGGACGCAGCACCGCGAAAGCCAGCCACGCCAGCCCCACGCCCAGGATCTTCGCCAGGTTGTCATTGAGAAAGTCGGCGTAATCGTAAACCGGGGGATTCGTCACGGAGATAAACGACCCCATAAAGACAATCAGCTGTCCCCAGAGACCCGCCAGTTTGGGCATTTGCAGCTTCAGAAGCTGCATGGTGGTTAACAGGGGAAACAGAAACAGCAGGAACTGCCACAGATCGCTTATCTGCACCATCAGGCCAAACTTCACCACAAAGCTGAACAGCGACAGCAGCACCAGCGTGCGCAGCAGGAGCGTAAGCGAGTTGAACGGCGAGGCCGCGACGGAGTAAAGCACGCAGCTGATGGCGGCAAGCGTCAGGGCCGCCGTGCCGGACTCCCATTGCGTGGTAATGCTCCACGCTCCTACCAGCATCAGCGCGCAGAAGGTGCGAAAACCGCTCCACAGCGCTTCCAGGTAGTCGGTATGGCGTGCGAGTGCCGGGCTGCCGGGGACGTTGAACTCCGTTAATGGGGTGGCATTTTCGACGGACGCGATCCAGCGACTGCTGCGCAGGTACAGCCGACAAAAGTAATTCAGGCGCTGCCAGAAGGCGCGATGGCGGTAGTCGTTCTCATCAGCCGGGGCGAGCGGGGCGATAATCCGCGCCACGGTGTAGATGTCCGCATCTGGGCGCGCAAGGGCCGCGAGTAGCGCTTCTATCACGGCACGGGTGTTTTCAGGC
Source organism: Enterobacter asburiae (assembly GCF_024599655.1). NCBI lineage: Bacteria > Pseudomonadati > Pseudomonadota > Gammaproteobacteria > Enterobacterales > Enterobacteriaceae > Enterobacter > Enterobacter asburiae. The sequence continues at coordinate 2,858,097 of NZ_CP102247.1, read as the reverse complement.
GGCGTCGGCCAGTTGAGCAGCATCCGGCGCAGGCTGGAGATGGCACTGGTCATGCGCAGCTGCTGGTGCAGCAAATAGTTAAGCAGGGTGTTCTGACGGCGAAAGCGGTAGTGGCTCCAGAACGCCTGAATACGCAACAGATTCATGGTCAGGATCTGTCCGATAACCTTTTCATGCGCGAGGCGGATGTCGTCGCTGGTATCCGGTTGCCACAGCAGGCTCGCGTGCTCCAGCAGTCGGGTATGCATGGTTCTCAGCGCGGTGATGAGCGCGGTGCCGTCGGACGTGCTGGGAAGGATCATCATCATAAAGCCGCCGCTGAGGATCCCGACAATCACTTCGCAGACGCGCGCCTGCGCGATATCCCACAGCTCGGTGGTGTCGAGCACGTTTACCACCGGAAAGGCGATAATGGCGGCGGTATAGCCCGCCAGCTGGAACGCGTAGGCGACGTTATTGGTAAAATGGGCGCAGGCCCAGGTACAGCATCCCAGCCATGCCGCCATGCTCAGCAGGAACAGCCACGGATCGTTTAGCGTATGGCCCGCGATAATTAACGCCGCGGTGGCGCCGAGCAGGCTGCCTGCGATACGGCCAAGGCTTTTACTGATCACCCCGCCGACCGTTGGGAAACTGACCACCGCTGCGGACGTCATCGCCCAGTAGGGTTCATCCAGGTTCAGATAGTAGGCGACGGTCAGCGCAAGGCACATGGCAATGCCGTTACGCAGCGCGTAGCGCCATTGGGGACGCGTCGCTTTCATCCACGGCGTGTTGTGCCAGGCGAGCCCCTGAAGCTTCATTAGCGGGTTCCGATGGAGACGGTGCAGGTGGTGCCGGATACCAGGGTAATGTCCTCCGGCAAACGATCAAATTCTACGCGAACCGGCACGCGCTGGGCCAGACGCACCCAGGGAACGTTCGGCTTAATGTCCGGCACCAGCCCTGAATCCGTTTCAACGCTTTGATCGTAAATGGCCCGGCCAATGCTGGATACGTGACCCTGTAACTTTTGCGAGCCGCTGTAAAGCGTTATCGCGGCGGGCGATCCCTCGCGAATATGGCGAAGCTTGGTCTCTTCGAAATAGCCCACGACGTAGAAGGAGTGGCTGTCGACGAGGGCAAAAACCGGCTGGCCGGTAGTGGCGTAGTTACCCACGCGGGCGGAGAGGTTGGTCACCCATCCATCGACCGGTGCCGTAATCACGGTTTGGGTCAGTTGCCACTGCGCCTGCTTAAGGGTCGCCTCCGCCACGTTGACGCTCGCCTGCATAGCCTTAACGTTAATATTCGCGGTGTCTAAATCTTCCGCTGAGATGTAGTTTTGCGACAGGTGACGGCGGCGGTTGGCCTCGTTGTTTGCCTTTGCCAGATCCGACTGGGCTTTCGCCAGCTGCGCCTGGGCGTTCAGAATCGCAATGTGGTACGGGGTGTCGTCAATTCGGAATAAAACCTCTCCCTTTTTGACGAACTGGTTATCCTTGACCAACAGCGTCGTGATGCTTCCCGACACCTGAGGGGTGATGCTGACCTGTTCAGCACGAACTTTGCCGTCACGCGTCCAGGGCGACTGCATATAAAAATTCCACATCCACCAGCCCGCAACCAGCGCGAGGGCAAGGACAAACAGGGTGGAAAAGTATTTTAACGTTTTCAGGGACATATTCACCACGCAGTCAAAACGACAAGGCCCAGGCTTACGGAGAGGGCAAACAGGGAAAGATCCATCAGCATGGGATGCCAGACTTCGCCGGAGTACATCCAGTCGCGAAGCAGACGATGCGCGATGAGCCAGAGAATAAAGCCCACCAGAACGGCCTTAAACAGGGGAGGAAAGTAGACTGACGCACCGAAGATCAGGTCCTGAAGGGGTAAACCCTCTGAGCGATGAAAAAACGTCACGGGCAGAAATCCTTTGCAGTGAACAGAATGCCGCGTTGGCTTGTCTTAGTATGATGAAGCATCACAATTCAGTGTAAGTCATACTTTTAAGTTCGATGAATGCAGTATTGCATTTGTTTTGGCAATACAAATGCTGCACACTATTCTAAAATCAGTATAATAACTTAGCAAGCTAATTATAAGGAGATGAAATTGGAATCGCCATTAGGTTCTGATCTGGCAAGGTTGGTACGCGTCTGGCGTGCTCTGATTGACCATCGCCTGAAACCTCTGGAGCTCACACAGACGCATTGGGTCACGCTGCACAACATCCATCAGCTGCCGCCCGATCAGTCGCAAATTCAACTGGCAAAAGCGATAGGAATTGAGCAACCGTCGCTGGTGCGCACGCTTGACCAGCTGGAAGAGAAGGGGTTGATCTCGCGGCAAACCTGCGCCAGCGATCGTCGTGCGAAACGGATTAAACTCACCGAGAAAGCGGCGCCTATCATTACGGAAATGGAAGCCGTGATTACCAAAACGCGCGGTGAGATCCTGTCAGGTGTTTCACCGGCGGAGCTGGAAATGCTCATTAGCCTCATTGGGCGCCTGGAGCAAAACATCCATGAGCTGCAGTCGAGAGACTGACAAACAACAAGGCCTTGCAGTAGCAAGGCCTTTTTTTTACTTAAAGACGACCACACGGTTACGGCCTGTCTCCTTCGCTTCATACATTGCCTTGTCGGCACTTTCCACGCACTCCTCTGCGCTTACCGACGAGGAGGTTGCCGTAAACACCCCCATGCTGATGGTGATCGGCTCCGGTAGCTGACCGCCGCTGCTGGTGTGATCAAAGCTGCTCAGCTTCAACCGTATGCGTTCTGCCACCTGGTACGCCGCGTCTGATGGGGTGTTGGCCAGCATCAGAACAAACTCCTCACCACCGATACGGGCCGCGATATCCTGCGGGCGCACCGAATCCATCAGCAGATTGGCGACAAACTGCAGGACTTTGTCGCCCTGAAGATGCCCGTAGGTGTCGTTGATACGCTTGAAGCGATCGAGATCGCTGACGATGACGGAAACAGGGCGGCTGGGTTTGGCGATATCCAGAGCCTGCTTTAATGATTCATAAAAATAACTGCGGTTGTACAGGCGCGTGAGCGGGTCGCGAATCGAGTTCTGGTAGGACTGCTGGTATTTTACGTGCGAGTCGCGATACAGCCTGAAGACATCGTAGAGCAGAACAAAAATAATCAGCAGCGTGGCGACAGTTTCAAATAAGCGGGCGCGATACCAGGAGATACCTTCGGCATGTCCACCCATCAACAGCATTGAGAGCGTGACGATATAGCAGACGCACAAAAAATTACCGCCTACCCAAAATAAATTGCGTACGCGCGTAATAAACATCAGCGCTGCTAATGTCACCACCCACAAAGCAATTAATGAAATATTAATGAACTGGCTCCAGAGAACCATAAACTGACGCGTTTCATTATCAACCAGGTCAATTGATAAGAATGTTGAATGACTGGAATAGATCCAGGCCAATCCCACCGCACAGGCCGTAAAGAGAAACTCGCCGCTTACAATCGCGATATGCGCCAGTCGTGAAAGAGGATAATTGCGCGTGGTATAGAGTATTGCCGCAACGATGATAAGCACCGCCATTAAGAGATGGCGGAACATATAGTAGATCATCGCATCGTTGTAGTTCACCACGTTGAACTGGTAGAGGTCCAGCCAGGCGGGAAAGCTGGAGAGCGTTCCGACCATCAGCAATGCGGAGCCCGCAAAGGCGAAGGCAAAGGCCACCAGATACAGCCGTTTTCTGTCACACCAGTATTTCATCACCATGAAACAGGCAATAAACAGGTGGAACACCAGCAGAAAAATGGTGAGCGTAGGGAATAAAAGCGGTGAAAAGGAAGGTACCCATTCAACGACCTTTAAATAGAGCGTTTGTAATATCCCGATGACAACAATGCAACCGAGGCAGAACGCGATATAACGACTCTTTAGAGAACGACGATTCGCAATCATATAGGTTTTTAACGACTTTATAATGAATGAAGGTAAGAGGATTGCGATGAGTTTAATCAATTAGCGCGCTAAATACTTTGCGCAGAAACAATATATGCCGTGGTAAATAATAGGTGTGGTGAATATATTTTGTAAATATATTTGTGGGAGTGATATATATTGTAAATGGATGTGGCCCGATGGCCACATCCATTTTTAATTAACGTGGGGAAACGGTCACCTGACGTCCGTTGCTTGCCAGAACAACGCGCTGGCCTGCAGAGAAGCGGGTGTTGCCTTGTTTCTGTACAACCATGATAGTGCTGCCGTCGTCTTTACGGATTTCCAGCTCTACGCCCTGGGTTTTGTTCATCGCACCCTGAACGCCCTGGCCGGCTACGCCACCCGCAACGGCGCCTGCGGCTGTTGCCAGCGAGCGACCCGTGCCGCCACCGACGGTATTACCGAGGAAACCACCCAGAACGGCACCGCCGATTGCACCCATTACGTTGCTTTCATCACCCCCCTGGATCTGTACAGGACGTGCGTTAACAACGGTACCGTAAGTCACGTTCTGAACCTGTTTCGCTTCAGAAGCGCTGTAAACGTCGCCAGAAAGTGAACTGTCATTCACACAGCCAGCCAGAGTTAAACCAATCAGCGAAACGCCCAGTACACGTAAAATCATTTGAATCTCCTGTTCACCAAAAACGCCCGAGTGGGGCATCCGTTATGGCTAAATTATATGGCATAAGGGGCCATAGTTCATATCTTTGCACTAACAATAGGAAAATTGTACTTGAATTTGGCTTAACGAGACATAAACAGGGTTCGCCTGTGTTGCCCGTCTGACATTGTTAAAAAATATTATTGCCGGATGGCAAAGCTGCGCCGTTTATGGTTGAGTGGATGTCCTTAGCCCACGCAACGTAAGGAAAGCGCATGAAATCGGGTCGCTACATTGGTGTGATGTCAGGCACCAGTCTGGATGGGGTAGATGTCGTTCTGGCCGCCATTGACGAAAACATGGTGGCACAGCAGGCGAGCCTGACCTGGCCAATCCCCATTTCACTGAAAGAGGATATTCTGAGTATCTGTCAGGGGCAGCAGCTAACCCTTTCCCAGCTTGGACAGCTTGATGTCCGCCTGGGGGCGCTGTTTGCGGATGCGGTGCAGGCTTTGATGCAAAAAGAACATCTTCGCCCGCAGGATGTGGTGGCTATCGGGTGTCACGGACAAACGGTCTGGCATGAGCCTATTGGGGACGCCCCGCATACCCTGCAAATCGGCGATAACAACCAAATTGTGGCTAAGACGGGCGTGACGGTAGTAGGCGATTTCCGTCGTCGCGATATCGCCCTTGGCGGGCAGGGCGCGCCGCTGGTACCCGCGTTCCATCAGGCGTTGCTGGCGCACCCAACAGAGCGGCGGATGGTGCTCAACATTGGTGGGATTGCCAACCTGTCGATGCTCATTCCGGGGCAGCCCGTCCGCGGCTACGATACCGGCCCGGGCAATATGTTAATGGATGCCTGGATCTGGCGTCAGTGCGGTCAACCGTATGATAAAAACGCCGAGTGGGCGAGCAGTGGGAAAGTGATTCTTCCGCTGCTGCAGTCGATGCTAAGCGATCCTTATTTTGCCCTGCCTGCCCCTAAAAGCACGGGGCGTGAATACTTCAACCTGGGCTGGCTTGAGCGTCAGCTGGCGCCATTCCCGGCGCTCGCGCCGCAGGATGTCCAGGCGACGCTTGCAGAACTCACAGCCGTGTCTATTTCCGAACAGGTGCTGCTCAGCGGCGGATGTGAGCGCCTGCTGGTGTGCGGCGGAGGAAGCCGCAACCCGCTGGTGATGGCGCGCCTCGCGGGGCTACTGCCGGGTACCGAGGTGACCACGACCGATGAGGCCGGCATCAGCGGTGATGATATGGAGGCGCTGGCCTTCGCCTGGCTCGCCTGGCGCACCATTGCCGGACTGCCGGGCAACTTGCCGTCGGTAACCGGTGCTCGTGAAGCGAGTGTCCTCGGGGCGATTTTCCCGGCAAATCCTCGTCATAATCAGAGTTAACTGAAATTCAGCGCGGCATGTCGTGGTTAGAATGGAACGAAACAGGAGGGCAGCCATGCCCTCCAGGACCAGGAAAGTCTTCGGAATACGCCCATGAAAAAACTTCTTCTAATTGCCGCCCCTTTGTTACTGTCAGGATGCAGCGTCTACAACCAGCTCCTTGAGCGCATGCAGACCGATACGCTGGAGTATCGCTGCGACGAAAAACCGCTGACCGTGAAGCTGAATAATCCACGCCAGGAAGCCAGCTTTGTTTACGACAATAAATTGCTGACGCTGAAGCAGGGCATGTCGGCCTCCGGCGCACGTTACACCGACGGTATCTACGTCTTCTGGTCGAAAGGCGACAGCGCTACGGTCTACAAACGCGACCGCATTGTGCTGAACAATTGCCAGCTTGAAAATCCGAAGCGTTGAGATTTTTACAGGGGCGGCGCACAATAGCGCCACCCACTCTCAATGTCAGCTAACGCCATGTCAGATAACGACGAACTGCAGCAAATTGCGCATCTGCGCCGTGAATACACCAAAGGCGGCCTGCGTCGTCAGGATCTTCCCGCTGAACCCCTCGTGCTTTTTGAACGCTGGCTGAAACAGGCCTGCGAAGCGAAACTTGCCGATCCAACGGCCATGGTTGTCGCGACGGTTGATGAAAACGGTCAACCCTATCAGCGCATCGTATTGCTCAAGCACTATGACGAGAAAGGCCTGGTGTTCTATACCAACCTCGGCAGCCGCAAAGCGCACCATTTGGAAAACAATCCGCGTATCAGCCTGCTGTTCCCCTGGCACATGCTGGAACGTCAGGTGATGGTCACCGGCAAGGCGGAACGTCTCTCGACGCTGGAAGTGGTGAAGTATTTCCACAGCCGTCCGCGAGACAGCCAGATTGGCGCCTGGGTATCAAAACAGTCCAGCCGAATTTCTGCCCGCGGCGTGCTGGAAAGTAAATTCCTGGAGCTGAAACAGAAGTTCCAGCAGGGTGAAATTCCCCTGCCAAGCTTCTGGGGCGGTTTTCGTATCCCTATTGAGCAGATGGAATTCTGGCAGGGCGGTGAACATCGCCTGCACGACCGCTTTTTATACCAGCGCGAGAATGGCGGCTGGAAAATCGACAGACTGGCACCGTAATCCCCGAAATTTGTTGATTTAAGCGCTAGCGCACGCCGCGCTTGCGCTTTATTCTATTGTCCTTTCGCATCAGGCGAAAAGTCGTGTACCGGCAAAGGTGCAGTCGTTTATACATGGAGAATTTGATGGCAAGCAGTAACTTGATTAAACAATTGCAAGAGCGGGGCCTCGTGGCCCAGGTGACGGACGAGGAAGCGTTAGCAGAGCGACTGGCGCAAGGCCCGATCGCGCTCTATTGCGGCTTCGATCCCACCGCTGACAGCTTGCATTTGGGGCATCTTGTTCCATTGTTATGCCTGAAACGCTTCCAGATGGCGGGCCATAAGCCTGTTGCCCTGGTGGGCGGTGCAACCGGTCTGATTGGTGACCCAAGCTTTAAAGCCGCTGAGCGTAAACTGAATACCGAAGATACCGTGCAGGAGTGGGTGGATAAGATCCGCAAACAGGTTGCACCGTTCCTCGACTTCAACTGTGGTGATAACGCCGCCATTGCTGCGAACAACTACGACTGGTTTGGTGGCATGAACGTGCTGACCTTCCTGCGTGATATCGGCAAGCACTTCTCTGTTAACCAGATGATTAACAAAGAGGCCGTGAAGCAGCGTCTGAACCGCGACGACCAGGGTATCTCCTTTACCGAGTTCTCCTACAACCTGCTGCAGGGTTATGACTTTGCCTGCCTGAACAAACTGCACGGTGTTTCCCTGCAGATTGGCGGTTCCGATCAGTGGGGTAACATCACCTCCGGTATCGACCTGACCCGTCGTCTGCACCAGAATCAGGTCTTCGGTCTGACCGTTCCGCTGATCACCAAAGCCGACGGCACCAAATTTGGTAAAACCGAAGGGGGCGCGGTATGGCTCGATCCGAAGAAAACCAGCCCGTACAAATTCTACCAGTTCTGGATCAACACGGCGGATGCCGATGTTTACCGCTTCCTGAAGTTCTTCACCTTTATGGACATTGAAGAGATCAACGCGCTGGAAGAAGAAGACAAGAACAGCGGTAAAGCGCCGCGCGCGCAGTACGTGCTGGCGGACGAAGTGACCAAACTGGTTCACGGTGAAGAAGGTCTGGCTGCGGCAAAACGCATTACCGCAAGCCTGTTCAACGGTACCCTGAGCGATCTGAGCGAAGCGGACTTCGAACAGCTGGCGCAGGACGGCGTGCCAATGGTTGAGATGGAAAAAGGGGCTGACCTGATGCAGGCGCTGGTGGACTCTGAGCTCCAGCCTTCCCGCGGTCAGGCGCGTAAAACCATCGCGTCTAACGCTATCACCATCAACGGTGAGAAACAGGCCGACCCGGAATACACCTTCGTTGACGGCGACCGTCTGTATGGTCGCTACACGCTGCTGCGTCGCGGCAAGAAGAACTACTGCCTTGTCTGCTGGAAGTAATTAACAGTCTCCAGGGGGCGTGGGAAACCACGCCCCTTTTTGTTTTTTCAGGGTTTGGTAAGAAAAAAATGAAGAACATCCTCGCCATTCAGTCCCACGTTGTTTTTGGACACGCTGGCAATAGCGCCGCGGAATTCCCGATGCGTCGTCTCGGCGTCAACGTCTGGCCCCTTAATACCGTGCAGTTCTCTAACCACACGCAGTACGGCAAATGGACCGGCTGCGTGATGCCGCCTTCGCACCTCACCGAGGTTGTGCAGGGTATTGCCGATATCGACCAGCTTAAACGCTGTGACGCCGTGCTAAGCGGTTACCTCGGCTCAGCGGAGCAGGGGGAGCACATCCTCGGCATCGTGCGCCAGGTGAAAGCCGCAAACCCGGCGGCAAAATACTTCTGCGACCCCGTCATGGGCCATCCGGAGAAAGGCTGCATCGTGGCGCCTGGCGTTGCAGAGTTTCACGTCCGTCACGCGCTGCCCGCCAGCGATATCATTGCGCCAAACCTGGTCGAACTCGAAATTCTCTGCGAGCGTCCGGTTAACAGCGTAGAAGAGGCGGTAAGCGCGTCTCGTGAACTGATCGCTCAGGGGCCTGAGGTTGTGCTGGTTAAACACCTTGCGCGCGCAGGGCTGAGCCAGGACCGTTTTGAGATGCTTCTGGTGACGAAAGATGACGCCTGGCATATCAGCCGTCCGCTGGTGGATTTTGGCCTGCGCCAGCCGGTTGGGGTCGGAGATGTCACCAGCGGTCTGCTGTTGGTGAAATTACTGCAAGGGGCGACGATACGCGACGCGCTGGAGCACGTTACTGCGGCGGTGTACGAAATCATGATTGCGACGAAAGAGATGCAGGAATATGAACTGCAGGTGGTAGCGGCACAGGATCGTATCGCGAAGCCGGAGCACTATTTCAGCGCAACCCAGCTTTAAACTATGCCGGGTGGCGCTGCGCTTACCCGGCCTACAAAACCCGTAGGCCCGTGCAAGCGAAGCGCCGCCGGGCGATATTAGCTAAGACCTTCCGCTTTCAGCGCCGCAGCCACGGCAGGACGCTCTGCCACGCGTTTCATATACGATGCAATATGGTCTAACCCTTCCAGGTTCAGCTTAACCGCGCGCGCCCAGCGCAGCACGGTGAACAGGTACGCATCGGCAATCGTGAAGCGCGAACCCGCAATCCACTGATCGTCTTTCAGCGATGCATTAACGTACTGCAGCTTTTTCTCAAGAAGCGCGCGCAGGGTCGGTTTGAACTCCTCTGGCGTATCCGGGCGGAACAGTGGCGTAAAACCTTTGTGCAGCTCGGTCGCAATGTAGTTCAGCCATTCCAACGTTTTATAGCGAGAAATGGTACTGACCGGCGCCAGCAGATGGCGATCGGGTACGCTATCGGCCAGGAACTGCATAATCGCCACGCCTTCGGTCAGCAGGGTACCGTCATCCAGCAGGAGCGCCGGAACTTGTCCTTTCGGGTTGATGGCAAGAAAATCATCACCGTTTTCCAGACGTTTTTTCATCAGATCAACGCCATCCAGCGTAAAATCTTTGCCGCTCTCGCGCAGGGTGATATGGGAAGCAAGAGAGCACGCGCCCGGTTTGTAGAACAGTTTCATCGGTAACTCCTTTTTGCTGAGGTTCCAGCTATGTTAGTGCCCAAACGGAGAAAAAAAAAGCCGCTAATATGCATTAGCGGCTCGTCGTTTCTCAATAATATTACGCGGTAGCGGTTTTGGTCGCTTCAGCCGTCTTGTCGTCGTCCTGAGTCATACGGTTCAGTTTCGGTGCGGTCAGCAGCATCAGAACGGCAATAACCGCAGTCGCGATACCAATCTGCATGAACACGGTACCGTACACGTTCAGGGAAAGCAGTGGATCAGTCACGTTTTCCGGAACCGCCATCAGGTTAGCAATCTTACCTGCAATGATTGCCGCACCCGCAGTGGTCAGGAACCAGCTACCCATAATGAAGCCCATCAGACGCTGCGGCACCAGCTGTGCAACCATTGCCAGGCCCAGACCGGAGATCATCAGCTCGCCGATAGACTGCAGCGCGTAGCTCAGGATCAGCCAGTTAACGGACACGATACCGGCGTCGGTGGCAAATTTGGTACCCAGCGGCAGCACCAGGAAGGCGCAAGAACACAGCACCATGCCCACGGCGAACTTGTGCGGCATTGGCAGACGGTCGCCCATCTTGTTATAGATAGCGGCCAGAATCGGGGAACCAATCATGATCCAGAACGGGTTCAGCGCCTGGAACTGCTCAGGTTCGAACGCGATACCGAGGATTGAATGCTCAACGTTACGAATAGCGAAGAAGTTCAGGGACGTTGGCATCTGGCTGTACAGCACGAAGAAGATAATCGCTTCCAGCATCAGAATGAACGCCACAATCATCTTACGACGGGCAGCACCCTGCATGGCGAAGGCTTCTTTCGCAAAGATGATCACGATACCCAGCGCAACCACGCCCAGAACGGCACGTGCGATACCCTGGTTGTGCAGCAGCCAGGTGGCGATTGCCGCGAGGACAACAACGCCCACGATGGTCGCCAGCAGTTTGCCCATATGCACAGGCTCGAAGTCAGGTTTTGAACCGTAGTCTTTAACCCAGCTGCGGCAGAACAGGAAGTTCACCACGGTGATCAGCATACCCACGAAGCTCAGGGCAAACGCCACGCTCCAGCCGAATTTTGCCGCGAGCCATGGGGTTGCCAGCATTGAGAAGAACGAACCGATGTTGATGGACATGTAGTACATGGTAAATGCACCGTCCAGACGCGGATCGTCTTTGTTATAGCAGGTCGAAAGCAGGGAGGACGGGTTCGCTTTGAACAGACCGTTACCGACGGCAATCGTCGCCATACCCATATACACGACAGCGGCATCATGCCCTGACCATGCAACCAGACCATAGCCAATTGCCAGGACAATGGCGCCCAGCATGATGACGCGTTTAGTCCCGAGAACTTTATCGCCCAGCCAGCCGCCAATAGCGACCAGACCGTACACCAGAGCACTGAAGGAAGAGAACAGCGTGATGGAATCGGCTTCGGACATACCCAGCTGTTTTACCAGGTAAACGGCCATGATCCCTTGCAGGCCGTAATAACCAAAACGCTCCCATAACTCGATAGAGAAGATGAGATAGAACGCTTTAGGCTGTTTAAAAGCGTTAAGACTCACGCTTTCATCTGTTGGTTTATTGTTTGCAGTAGACACATATACCTCTTTTTTTACATCCCATATTAACGGGGGTGTTCATAGCGTGATGGCCGTAGCCCATACGCCTTATAGTTATATTGGGAGGAGAAACGGCGGGTAATGTTCACTATCCTGCCCCATCTGGCAATACGTTTGTAATAATCTGTTACATATATCTGGGGTGGTATAATCGTCGGTTCATATAAATGTTATTCAGCGTTAAATTTCATGCCATGAGTAAAGGCAGTTTTTTCGACTGGCAATAACCCTATCCAATCGGCTTTTGGCGATATGTTCTGCTATTTACCGCTTCATGCAGTGATATAGCCCATATTCTGAAAAATAGCTGGTCTTATCTTCGGTATAGGAAGGAGAGTATCTTGTCAGACAAAGGGTTTAGGCCGATTTTGACAACAAAAATTCAACATGAAGTTATCAGGGTGATCGCGATCACAGATGTATAGAAATTTTTGGCTATGAAAAAAGTATTAACCTGTTTGAGCGTTAAACAGCCGAACAAGTGACAGGTCAGAGGAAGCGAAAGACGGACAAATAACGGCCAAAAGAAGAACGCTCGATAGCCCTTCTTTTGGTGTGGGGTTGGGACGATCAGGAATACACTTTATCTTTGTATTCGCAGAGATCTTCAATAATGCAGGAGCCGCAGCGAGGCTTGCGGGCAATACAGGTATAACGGCCGTGCAGAATCAGCCAGTGGTGGCAATCAACCTTAAATTCTGCCGGAACCACTTTCAGCAGCTTCTCTTCGACCTGCTCGACATTTTTCCCCGGCGCAAAGTTAGTCCGGTTAGACACGCGAAAGATATGCGTATCCACGGCGATAGTGGGCCAGCCAAACGCGGTATTGAGCACCACGTTCGCGGTCTTACGCCCCACGCCGGGTAAGGCTTCCAGCGCGGCGCGGTCCTCCGGCACTTCGCCTCCGTGTTGTTCCAGCAGGATCCGGCAGGTCTTAATGACGTTCTCTGCTTTGCTGTTAAACAGGCCGATGGTTTTGATATAGGACTTCACGCCTTCCACGCCCAGCTCCAGCATGGCTTTCGGCGTATTGGCGACCGGATAGAGCAGGGCAGTGGCTTTATTGACGCTCACATCGGTAGCCTGCGCAGAGAGCAACACGGCGATCAACAGCTCAAACGGGGAGGTAAAATTCAGCTCCGTCGTCGGGTGCGGGTTCTCGTCCCGCAGACGGGTCAGGATCGCAATGCGCTTTTCTTTATTCATGAAGCCTTCTCGGGTGTCCCTTCCAGAACGCTACGCTCAGCCGCGCGGCGCTTACGTTTCTCATCAATCAGGTATTTTATCGCCAGCATCATGCCAAGGCCAATAAATGCGCCAGGCGGGAGCATCGCCAGCAGGAATGGCGTATCGGTGTGGAACACTTCAACGCGCAGCACTTTGGCCCAGCCGCCGAGCAGCGCATCTGCGCCGTCAAACAGCGTACCGTTACCGAGGATCTCGCGCAGCGAGCCCAGCACGAACATGGCGCACGTGGCGCCCATGCCAATGGAAAAACCATCCAGCGCCGACATGGCGGGGCTGTTTTTCACCGCGAAGGCTTCAGCACGCCCGACGACGATACAGTTGGTGACGATCAGGGGAATAAAGATCCCGAGCGACTGGTACAGGCCAAACGCGTAGGCGTTAATCAGCATCTGGACGATACTGACCACCGACGCAATGATCATGACGTAAATCGGAATACGAATTTCCGACGGCGTCCAGCGGCGCAGGGCGGAGATGGAGAGGTTGGTCAGGGTCAGCACCAGCGTGGTTGCCAGACCCAGACCGAGCGCGTTGGTGGCGGTGGACGTTACCGCCAGCAGTGGGCACATCCCCAGAAGCTGTACCAGCGCGGAGTTGTTCTTCCACAACCCCTGGACAATAACCTCTTTAACCTGGCTCATGATTACTCTCCACAGGCTGGAAGATTGTTGATTTGCGCGGGCAGCGTTTCAGCATACAGCCCGGCTCGTTTTACGGCGTTCACCACGGCGCGTGGCGTGATGGTCGCGCCGGTGAACTGGTCGAACTCGCCGCCGTCTTTCTTCACCGCAAACGCGGTGTCACCTTCGCCATGGATAACTTTACCGGCGAAGTGCAAAATCCAGTCGCTCAGCCGGGTTTCAATTTTATCGCCAAGACCCGGCGTCTCATGGTGTTCCGTCACGCGGGTGCCCAGTATCGTGCCGGTGAAATCGCTGCCGACAAGCAGTTGAATAGCGCCGGAATAGCCGTCGGGCGCCGTCGCTTCCATCACTGCGCCTACCGGTTTATCCCCTTTGCGGGCGATAAAGACACGGTGCGCGCCTTTCCCAAGCTGTGGCGCGTCTACCACAAAGCAGCTTTTTTGCAGGTCATTATCGTAGAAATCTGACGGAATCACCTGATCGAAGAGCGCCTTTTGCTGCTTTGAAGCCTGTTCTTCGATGGTCGTTTTGGTTAACGCATTCACCAGTGCCGTCAGCCCCGTCAGGACCGCGGCGAAGACAGCCAGCGTGACGCCGTGTTTTTGCATCGTTTTTAGCATGGCGAAACCCTTAGCGATGGCCGTACACGCGCGGACGCGTGTAGTAGTCGATGAGCGGAACGGTAATGTTGGCGAGCAGGACGGCAAATGCCACGCCGTCCGGGTAACCGCCAAAGCTGCGGATCAGCCATACCAGCAGGCCCGCCAGCGCGCCGAAGATCAGGCGGCCGCGGTTAGTCGTTGACGCCGTAACCGGATCCGTCAGGATAAAGAAGGCACCTAGCATGGTCGCACCGGAGAGCAAATGCATCTGCGGGCTGGCCAGGGATTCAGGAGAGAAGACCCATCCCAGCGTCGCGCAAACCGCCAGCGTCACGAGGAAGCTGACCGGAATATGCCAGCGAATGGCTTTCTGCTGCAGCAGGAACAGGCCGCCCAGCAGATACGCCAGGTTAACCCACTGCCAGCCTGCACCCGCCAGCATGCCGCTGTAGATCGCGGATTTCATGATCTGCTCAACACTGTGCCCGGCGTGCAGGGACGTTTTAAAGGTATCGAGAGGCGTCGCCTGGCTGATACCGTCCACGCCCATGCGCAGCGTGTTCATGTCAGCGCCGAGCGCCGTATGGCCGGTAAAGATAACGTGCAGGGCATCCATAAAGCCCGGAACCGTGGCCGCAATCTCGTGCGGCGGCAGCCAGCTGGTCATCTGCACCGGGAAGGAGATCAGCAGCACCACGTAGCCAATCATCGCCGGGTTAAACGGGTTATGACCGAGCCCGCCGTACAGCTGTTTGGCAATGATCACGGCGAAAACGGTCCCGAGAACCACCATCCACCATGGGGCGAACGGTGGGATACTGATGGCCAGCAGCAGACCGGTCAGCAGCGCGGAGTTGTCGGCAAGAATGCGGGAGACAGCCGCCTTGCGCAGCTTAAGCACAAGGGCTTCCGCCGCTAAGGCGCTGGCACAGCCCAGGATTATCTGGAACAGGGTTCCCCAGCCGAAAAACCAGCACTGAACGGCAATGCCCGGCAGCGCCGCCAGGCAGACCAGCATCATGATGCGCGATGTCTGGCGCTGATTGTGGGTGTAAGGGGAGCTTGCGATTCTGAAAACCATTTAATCCTCGTTAACTGCTTGCTGTGCGGCTTTCTTCGCCTGAACGCGCGCAATGGCGGCGGCGACGGCGGCCTTGCGCGGGTCATCGTTGGCGGCCTGCGGTTGCTCTTCCTGCTGCGCCGCCTTACGGGCTTTGGCGCGAGCGATGGCCGCTTCGACGGCGGCTTTGCGAGGGTCGACCGGTGCTTCGGGTTCTGCCGCAGGAGCCTGCTGCGCTGCTTTGCGCGCTTTGGCGCGGGCAATCGCCGCTTCAACGGCCGCTTTGCGCGGGTCGACCTCATCCTGCTCGACGACCACGCTTTGCTCACCGGCTTTGCGGGCTTTGGCGCGGGCTATTGCCGCTTCAACGGCGGCTTTACGCGGGTCGATCTCCGCCTCTGCCTGGGCCGTTTGCGCTTTTTCAGCCTGACGGGCACGCGCTGCGGCCTTACGCGCCTCACGTGCGGCGATGGCTTCGCTGTTATCAGGTTTCTCACCTGCAGGGATCACCACAGGCTGTGCCGCGGTTGCTTTTTTCTCACGAACGCGCGCCAGTGCGGCGTTAATGGCATCCTGATCTTTTTCGGCAGGCTGAACGGCGGCCTGCTTATGGCGTTCCTGACGGGCGACTTTTTCGCGTTCCAGTCGCGCCTGGCGCGCTTCGAAGCGCGCTTTGGCTTCCGCAGCGCGTTTTTCTTCCATGGAGATGGCATAAATTTCAGCCTTCTCCTGGCGGAAATACTGCACCAGCGGGATGTTGCTCGGGCAGACCCAGGCGCAGGCGCCGCATTCAATGCAGTCGGCCAGGTTATGGGCTTTTGCTTTGTCGTGCAGTTGGCCTTTGCTGTACCAGTACAGCTGCTGCGGGAGCAGATCCGCCGGGCAGGCATCGGCGCAGGCGCTGCAGCGGATGCAGCCTTTCTCTTCCTGCTCTTCGCCCATCTCGGTCGGGGAAGGCGCGAGCAGACAGTTGGTGATTTTCACTACCGGAACGTCCAGCCACGGCAGGGTAAAGCCCATCAGCGGGCCGCCCATGATCACCATCTGGTCGCTGCCCGGGCAAAACTCAGCCTGTTCCAGCAGATGGCGCACCGGCGTACCCAGACGCGCCCAGACGTTGCCCGGACGAGAAATCGATTCCCCGGTCAGCGTCACCACGCGCTCGGTTAACGGTTCGCCGTCAATCACCGCGCGCTTCACGGCATAAGCGGTGCCGACGTTTTGCATCAGCACGCCGATATCCGAAGAGCGTCCGCCGTGCGGAACCTGCTTGCCGGTGAGAATTTGCGTCAGCTGTTTTGCGCCGCCAGAAGGGTACTTGGTCGGGATAACGCGCAGGCTAATATCGTGACTGCCCGCCAGCACCGCGCGCAGCATGGAAATAGCCTGGGGTTTATTGTCTTCGATACCGATCAGCACTTCCCGCGGCTGCAGAATGTGCGCGAGGATGCGGATGCCCTCCACCACCTGGGCGGCACAGTCCTGCATCAGACGATCGTCGGCGGTAATATACGGCTCGCACTCGGCGGCGTTGATAATCAACGTCTGAATGTTATCGCCACCGCCGCGCAGCTTGACGCCGGTCGGGAAGCCCGCGCCACCCAGCCCGGCGACGCCGAACTGATGAATTCGCTCGATAAGCGCTTCGCGGCTGTGGGTGCGGTAATCGCTCCAGCCGTCACGGTCAATCCAGCGGTCTTCGCCGTCGGCTTCAATAATCACGCTCAGTTCTGAGAGCGCGGACGGATGCGCCACCGTATGCGGAGCAATGGCGACCACCTTACCGGAGGTGGGCGCGTGGACCGGCAGCATGCGTCCGCGACCAAAGGTCAGCGGCTGGCCGCGAAGCACCGTATCGCCTTCTTTCACGCACAGCTCACCCTCAGCGCCAATATGCTGCTTGAGCGGCATAACGTAACGCGTCGCCAGCGGAATTTGACGCAGCGGCGTGCCGTTGGACTGGGTTTTCATTTCCGGTGGATGAATACCGCCGTCAAAGTCCCAGATCTTCTCTTTTCTGAAAGCAGAAAATAACTTAAGCATGTTGTTCCACAGGAATATTGCGAACCGGAATGGTTTGAAGATCCCACTTCCAGCTTTCGGTAGTCGTTTCAACCGGGCGCAGCTCGATACATTGCGTCGGGCAGGGGGCCACGCAGAGGTTACAGCCGGTGCAGAGGTCCGCCACGACGGTGTGCATAGCGCGGGTTGCGCCCACGATGGCGTCAACCGGGCAGGCCTGAATACATTTGGTGCAGCCGATGCAGTTGGCTTCGTCGATCACGGCCAGGGCACGGACCGGCTCCTGCACGTCCGCATCGCCGTCAACGGGCTGCGGATCAACGTTGAGCAGGGTCGCGATTTTCAGCATCACCGCTTCGCCGCCGGGGGCGCAGCGGTTAATTTTTTCACCCTGAATCCCTACCGCTTCGGCATAGGGGCGGCAGCCGGGATAGCCACACTGCCCGCACTGGCTTTGCGGCAGCAGCTCATCAATTTTCTCAACAACAGGATCGTCCTCTACCGCGAAACGGCGGGAGGCGTAACCCAGGATAAGGCCAAACACCAACCCCAGAACGCTGATAGAGGCGATGGCAATCCAGATAGCATTCATTACAACTTCACCAGACCACTAAAGCCCATAAAGGCCAGAGACATTAAACCTGCGGTCACCAGCGCAATCGCGTTACCGCGGAAGGGCGCAGGAATATCCGCTGCTGCCAGGCGCTCGCGAATGGAGGCGAACAGCACCATTACCAGGGAGAAACCGACTGCCGCAGAAAAACCATACAGCGCCGACTGCATAAAGTTATGGCCAAGGTTGATGTTCAGCAGCGCCACGCCGAGAACGGCGCAGTTGGTGGTGATCAGCGGCAGGAAGATGCCCAGCAGGCGATAAAGCGCCGGGCTGGTTTTGCGCACCACCATTTCGGTAAATTGCACCACCACCGCGATAACCAGAATAAAGGCCAGCGTACGAAGATAGGTTAACCCCAGCGGGATGAGGATCCAGGTATCGATCCACCACGCGCAGATGGACGCCAGCGTCATCACGAAGGTCGTCGCCAGCCCCATGCCCATCGCCGTTTCCAGCTTTTTGGACACGCCCATAAACGGGCACAGGCCAAGGAACTTCACCAGAACGAAGTTGTTAACCAGCACGGTGCCGACAAAGAGCAGTAAGTAATCGGTCATTATTTAGCCTGAAATAAAAAAGCCGCCTATTATCGGACAAACCAACGCAGGCGACAACAGGTTATCTGTAGGGTTATTACGGGTTCACGAAGGTGTTTTTCACCCGCGTCGAACGCTTGAAATAGGGCACCAGCAGCGCCGCAGCCAGCAGTGGGAAAAGCAGCTGACGAACGGCCAGAGCGTCTGAAACGGGCGAAAAAGCAAAGGCTTTCACCGCCAGCAGAACCGAAATCAGCAGCCAGATGATGTAGTGCTTCGGCACACTCTTGCGGCGCTTAAAGAAGGCAATGGTCAGCCACAGCGTGTAGTACCACATTCCAATCGCGAAAACGAACGACACAAACCACATCGCAATATTCAGCACGCTTTGCGACATCAGGGTCTGGATGGCGTGAGGGGTAACTAATGCGGTGGTATACAGCAGCAGCGCAAGCGATGCGCTTAATAAGGCAACCAGCAGCCATGCCAGTGGGGCGATTAACCAGCCTCCAATGCGTTCTCCAGGCGTTGCGGTCATGAACTCTCCCATAATCTGCGCGAAATGTTGTACAGCCAGTTTGCAGGGCGGAGAGTATATAACATTTCGCGCGGATGGCTACTTTCTTATAAAACGTAACGCCATACGGACTTAGGCACTTCACCGACGTTGAACAAACGACCACCGGAAACCAGCTCCGCACGGCGATGGTCAGCGGCGCGATACATATTAATGATGTCCTGATTATCCGACAGGGTGTAGTTCAGATGGTCAAACAGTTTTTCCAGGCTCTCAAGCGAATTGATCTTGCGAAATTTTAATAAATAGTCCTGAACTGTCATATTAATAAGTTTCCATATAAAAGTGAGTAATACCAGTTAAGGTAATTCGGTCGAATAATAAACGGATTAATTAAGACGTAAACAGCCCACTCAGGTAACGCGACGAAATTAGGAGTTTTCTTTGCTGAAATTCAGGCATCAGACGATGCCTGGAAGAGAAGGTTAACCGTGTTCACCAGGGCTGGCAATAAGTAACTGACATATTATGTCACTCTTTATTGCGGTAACCGGTTACTTAGGTTGGGCGACTGTGACAGGCTCCGGCGGCTGGTAGTTATCGATATGGCTGGCAACGCCCAGCAAAATGACCGAAACCCCAAGGACAATCCATCCCGCTAATTCAATGATTCGATTAATAATTGACGTCATGATTCGTAATTGTACTTTATCCATAAATACAGGGCGCAAATGTTACAGCGACGTTTCCCCGACGGCAAGAGCTTTGGGAACGGTTCCCTTAAACAAAATCAGTAGGTTAATACTATGTAACAAAAACAACCCGTACAACCTGCTATTTTAAGTCATATGGCACATTATTAATCTGTGGTCATGACAGGTTAGCCAGTGTGAAATAAGAACGTCATAAAAGAGGATGGCACTATGAGTGATAATATCCGCGTCGGGCTTATCGGCTACGGGTACGCGAGCAAAACGTTTCATGCGCCTCTGATTGCCGGGACGCCGGGGATGGCGCTGGCGGCGGTATCCAGCAGCGATGCCGCTAAAGTCCACGCCGACTGGCCCTCCGTGCCGGTTGTCTCTGAACCTAAACACCTTTTCAACGATCCGAATATTGATTTAATCGTCATCCCCACGCCGAACGACACCCACTTTCCGCTTGCAAAAGCCGCGCTGGAAGCCGGTAAGCACGTGGTTGTCGATAAGCCCTTTACCGTCACGCTGTCTCAGGCTCGCGAGCTGGATGCGCTGGCAAAGAGCCTGGGCAGGCTGCTGTCGGTATTCCATAACCGCCGCTGGGACAGCGATTTTCTGACGGTAAAAAGGCTTCTCAGCGAGGGCACGCTAGGGGAGATCCTCTTTTTTGAATCGCACTTTGACCGCTTCCGTCCGCAGGTGAGAAACCGCTGGCGCGAGCAGGCCGGTCCGGGCAGCGGTATCTGGTACGATTTAGCCCCGCACCTGCTCGATCAGGCCGTCAATCTTTTTGGTCTGCCGGTGAGCATGACGGTCGATCTGGCCCAGCTCAGGCCCGGCGCGCAGACAACCGATTACTTCCACGCAGTGCTCAGCTACCCGCAGCGGCGGATTGTGCTGCACGGCACGATGGTCGCGGCCGCAGAATCGGCCCGCTATATCATTCACGGTACGCGCGGGAGCTACGTGAAGTTTGGTCTCGATCCGCAGGAGGACCGTCTGAAAAGCGGTGAACGTTTACCGCAGGAAGACTGGGGCTATGACATGCGCGACGGCGTGGTCACGCGGGTTGAAGGCGAGGAACTCGTTGAGGAGACCCTGCTGACGATCCCGGGAAACTATCCGGCCTACTATGCGGCCATCCGCGATGCGCTTAACGGCACGGGAGACAATCCGGTTCCGGCCAGCCAGGCGATTCAGATTATGGAGCTGATTGAACTGGGCATCGAATCTGCCAAACATCGCGCCACGCTCTGTCTGGCATAAGTTTGAAATGCTTTTGTAGGCCGGGTTAGGCGTAGCCGCCACCCGGCAAAGGGTTTACGCGGTTGCCACCTTATCCCGCAGCGCCTGCTTCTCTTCAGGCGTCAGGAAGGCAATTTCCAGCCCGTTAATCTGCGCCTGACGGATCTGCTCGCGGCTCAAGCCCGCCTGCGGTGCGGCGATGTTGTACTCGTGGATGATATCCACGCCCTGAACCGCAGGGTCGTCGGTGTTCAGCGAGGCCAGCACGCCGTGCTCGAGGAACGTTTTCAGCGGATGATGCGCCAGCGTTGCCACGGTGCTGGTCTGAATGTTAGACGTCAAACACGACTCAATCCCGATACGCTGCTCCGCCAGGAAATCCATCAGGGCGCGATCTTCAACCGCCTTCACGCCGTGACCGATACGCTCGGCGCCCAGCTCGCGGATGGCCTGCCAGATGCTTTCCGGGCCAGCCGCTTCACCCGCATGCACGGTAATGTGCCAGCCGGCATCGCGCGCGCGGTTGAAGTGGGAGAGGAACAGACTGCCCGGGAAGCCCAGCTCGTCGCCGGCGAGGTCGACCGCGGTGATGGCATCGCGATGGGCCAGCAGCGCTTCCAGCTCCTGCAGGCAGGCGGCTTCGCCGAACGTACGGCTCATAATGCCAATCAGACGGGCCTGAACGTCGAAGGTTTTACACCCTTCGCGGACGCCTTCAATGACGGCTTCTACAACGCCTGCAACGGGCAGGTTGTGGGTCATCGCCATGTAGCCCGGCGAGAAGCGCAGCTCGACGTAATGCAGGCCGTTACGGGCCGCATCTTCAATGTTCTCAAACGCCACGCGGCGGCAGGCATCCAGCGAGGCCAGCATCTTCACGCCCCAGTCGAGTTTGCTCAGGAAGCTGACCAGGTCCGGTTCATTGGAGGTCACCTGTACATGCGGGATCAGCGACTCAAGCGTCTGCGCTGGAAGCGTTAAATTGAACTGGCGGCCAAGATCGAGGATGGTTTGGGCACGAATGTTACCGTCAAGGTGACGATGAATATCAGTTAAAGGCAGGCGTGTATCAATCATGGTCGCACTCTTTTCTGGTTAAAGTGCGCCATATTATAAAAACAAAACGGGGTAAAAAGCTATTTGCGCAAGGGAATATTCCGTTGCGCAAATTGATTACAGGAGTGCGTTAATCCCGGCAATGAGGCGCTGAACGCCTTGTTCCAGCTTGCTGCGCGGGCAGCCCGCATTCAGGCGAACAAAGCCATTTCCCTCCTTGCCGTAGGTATATCCCGGCATGATGGCAACCTTTTGCTGCTCGATCAGCACTTTTTGCAGCGCCCGATCGTCAATATTCAGCGGACGCAGGTCAATCCAGGCCAGATAGGTCGCTTCTGGCGGCTGCCAGTTCAGTTTCGGAAAAGCGCTGTTTAGTTCCTGTGCGATATACAACAAATTCCCTTCCAGATAACCCCGCAGGGCATCCAGCCACGGCGCTCCCTGCTGATAGGCGGCGATATGCGCCGTCAGCGCCAGCACGGAAGGGGAAGAGAGGCCGTCCCGGCCTTTTAGCGCGCTGAGATAACCGTTACGGCTCTCCTCATCGCCAATAAGGCCGTAAGCGCCCGTCAGCGCCGGAATATTAAAGCTTTTCGAGCCGGAGGTGAGAAGCGCCCATTTACCGCGCGCCACCGCGTTCCACGGCGTGTGACGATGCTCGCCCCACACCATATCCATATGGATTTCATCACTGATAACCGCCACGTCATAGCGCTCGCACAGTTCCGCCATCTGCGTCAGTTCTTCCCGCGTCCAGACCTTGCCGGTCGGGTTTTGCGGGCTGCACAGCAGCAAAATTTTGTTTTCAGGTTTCGCCAGGGCCGCTTCCAGCGCAGCCATGTTTCCCAGCCAGCCAGCGGCATGCTTTTCCATCTCTACGGGCACCACGTGACGCCCATTGCCTTCGATGGCTTTGTAAAACGCATCGTATGCCGGGGTATGTACCACCACGCCGTCGCCGGGGTTTGACCAGAGACGAATCAACTCAGAAACCATATAAATAACGGAAGGGCCATAAACGACCGATTCGGTCTCAATCTGGCTGTTAAAGCGCTGCTGGAACCAGTGCGCGACGGCGGCGAGAAACTCATCGTTCTTCCAGCGGCTGTAGCCCAACACGCCGTGATTGATGCGCTGATGCAGCGCGTCGGTAATGCAGGGAGCGGTAGCGAAATCCATATCCGAGATGGTGAAGGGCAGCAGGTCGACCGCGCCAAAGCGGTCGGCGACGTAGTCCCACTGGGTACACCAGGTGCCGTGTCGATCCACGACGGTAGAGAAATCAAACATGACGTTAATCCTTAAAGTAAAACCCCCTCATGAGAGGGGGCTGAGGCATCAGGCTTCTACTGTTCGCATCAGGGTAGCCAGCTCATCCTTCACCGACTGCACCTGCGGGCCGATAACCACCTGCAAATTGTGCTGATTTAACTGTACCACGCCAATGGCCCGGTTGGCTTTCAGGGCGTTGGTATTCACTTTTGACATATCCGCCACCGACAGACGCAGGCGGGTAATGCAGTTATCCAGAGAGGTGATGTTATCCGCACCGCCCAGCGCCGCCAGAATGGCCGGGGTGTTATAGCCAGACTTGCCCACGGTCCCGGCTACCGCCTGTTCAACGCTGCTTGCCGTATCGGTATCGCGGCCAGGCGTTTTCAGGTTAAAGCGGGTGATGGCGAAGCGGAAGATACCGTAGTACACCGCGAACCAGATAGCCGCCACGACCGGCACCAGGTACCACTTGGTGGACAGGCCGTGCAGGATCCCGAACACCACGAAGTCGATCACGTTGCCGTCGGTGTTGCCGATGGTCACGCCCAGCACCGCCATCACGGTAAAGCCCAGGCCGGTCAGCACCGCGTGGATGAGGTACAGCACCGGCGCGACGAACAGGAACAGGAATTCGATTGGCTCGGTGGTACCGCCCACGACGCAGGCGATGACGCCGGAAATCAGCAGGCCTTTAATTTTATGACGGTTTTCCGGGCGCGCGCAGTGGTACATCGCCAGCGCGGCACCCGGCAGGCCGCCGAGGAAGGCAGGCATTTTACCCTGAGACAGGAAGCGGGTGGCGCTTTCGGAGAAGCCGTGGGTGGTCGGGCAGCTCAGCTGCGCCTGGAAGATGGTCAGCGCGCCGCTCACGTCGTGACCGCACACCTCCATCGTACCGCCCGCTTCGGTGAAGCGAATCAGGGCCACCAGGATATGCTGCAGACCAAACGGCAGGAGCAGACGCTCGCCGGTGCCGAAGATCATCGGACCAAAATCTCCCGCGCCGTTGATGATGCGGCCAATGCCGTTGATGCCCATCGCGAAGACCGGCCAGATCAGTGGAATGATCAGACCAAACAGGCCCATCACCACCAGGGTGATAATCGGTACGAAGCGGGTACCGCCGAAGAAGGCCAGGGCATCCGGCAGGCGGATATTGTGGAAGCGCTCGTGCAGCATCCAGATAATTACACCCGCGATCACTGCCCCGAGGATCCCGGTATCGATGGACTGGATACCGATCACGCTCTGAATGTTGTTGGCTTTCAGCACGGCAGCGTCGGTGGTCGGCAGAATGCCTTTCGCAGTCAGCCAGAAGTTAACCGCCAGGTTCATCACCGCGTAACCCACAAAACCGGCAAACGCCGCGACGCCTTTATTTTCGCGCGCCAGGCCTAGCGGGATGGCGATGCAGAACATGACGGGCAGGAAGCTAAACGCAAAGGAGCCGACTTTACTCATCCAGATGAAGATCGCCTGCAGCACGGGGGTACCGAGGAACGGGATCAGCGTGATGACGTCTTTACTGCTTAGCGAACTGCCGATCCCGAGCATGATCCCGCAGAACGAGAGGAGTGCCACGGGCAGCATAAAGGTTTTACCCAGTTGCTGGAAAAATTCCCACAGCGATATTTTTTGTGCTGCTTTCGCCGTCATAAAACGACTCCTTTATTGTTAAAATCAGTTTGTCTGCTTCAATGCTGCGAGAAGATAAAACGTTTTATCAAAGTTTAGTGCGCGCTAAATCACATTCTCAGGCTTTGACTGGTAGTATAAAGATAACGTATTGATAAAACGTTTTACCGATCTCATTTCAGGGAGTCACGCCGACACATGGCTGTAGCGAAAAAAATCACCATCAACGATGTCGCGCTGGCGGCGGGCGTTTCCGTCAGCACCGTTTCTCTGGTGCTAAGCGGGAAAGGGCGAATCTCTCCTGCCACCGGTCAGCGGGTGAACGAGGCGGTTGAACAGC
This sequence comes from Enterobacter asburiae, assembly GCF_024599655.1. Taxonomy (NCBI): domain Bacteria; kingdom Pseudomonadati; phylum Pseudomonadota; class Gammaproteobacteria; order Enterobacterales; family Enterobacteriaceae; genus Enterobacter; species Enterobacter asburiae. The sequence continues at coordinate 2,832,857 of NZ_CP102247.1, read as the reverse complement.
TGGGCTTTGTGCGTAACCGTCAGGCGTCGGCGCTGCGCGGCGGGCAAAGCGGGGTGATTGGCCTGATAGTTCGCGACCTGACGTCACCTTTCTATGCGGAGCTGACCGCCGGGTTAACCGAAGCGCTTGAAGCGCAGGGACGAATGGTCTTTCTGCTGCACGGCGGTCGCGAGGCCGATCAGCTTCTCTCCCGGCTCGATATGCTGCTTAACCAGGGGGTAGACGGGGTGATCGTTGCCGGAGCGTCGGGCGTGGGCAGCGAACTGTGCGAGCGCGCCGCCGCGAAAGGCGTGCCGCTGGTGTTTGCTTCGCGCGCCAGCTACCTGGACGAGGCCGATACGCTGCGCCCGGATAACATGCAGGCCGCGCAAATGCTGACCGAGCATCTTATTCGTCGCGGGCATCAGCGCATTGCCTGGCTGGGCGGGAAAAGCTCGTCCCTGACCCGCGCCGAGCGGGTAGGCGGCTACTGCGCAACGCTAATTAAATACGGTCTGCCGTTCCACAGCGAATGGGTCGTGGAGTGTGAATCCAGCCAGAAGAAAGCGGCGGAAGCGATAGGCGCGCTGCTGCGAAGCAGTCCGACGATCAGCGCCGTGATTTGCTACAACGATGTGATTGCCATGGGCGCCTGGTTTGGCCTGATCCGCGCCGGGCGTCAAGGCGGCGAGGGCGGGGTGGAAACCTTCTTCGGCCACCAGGTGGCGCTCGGGGCGTTCGCTGACGTCGGTGAAAACGCCCTCGACGACCTGCCGATCGTGTGGGCCACCACCCCTGCTCGGGAGATGGGCTACACGCTGGCAGACAGGATCATGCAGCGCATCGACAATACGGATGTGCAGGCCGGGCACCAGATTGTGGCGGCGCGGCTGGTGACGGTGAAATGATATCAGGTGGGTTGCGTTAGCGGATTGAGCAGCAATTCGGCTTCCAGCGCTTCCACAAACTTTCGTACTTTTGCCGGGATCAGGCGGGAGGTCGGGTAAACCGCCCACACTGCCAGCGATTCCGGCTGGGCATCCTCAAGAACGATCCGCACGAGTTTACCCTCTCTGAACGTCGGCTCTACGTACCAGCGGGATAAATTGGCGATCCCCAACCCTCCCAGGCAGGCTTCGAAAATTGCCTCAATAGAGTTCGCGGAGAATCGGCCCGACACCTTTTGTTTGTAACGCTGTTCGCCCTGTTCGAATGACCAGTGAACGGTGTCTGACGTGGTCAGACAGCTGTGTGCCGCCAGATCGTTAAACGATTTGGGATAGCCATTGGCGGCAAGATACGTCGCGCTGGCGCAGAGATCGCGAGGGTTGTGACACAGACGATGGGCAACCAGCCGGTTATCGCGCAGCGGCGCAATGCGTAACGCCACGTCTATGCCTTTTCCGACAATATCAACCTGTTCGTCGGTGGCGAGTAAATCGACCTGCAGGGAAGGATGCTGTTGCATGAACCGGGTCAGCATGGGAGCCACAATCTTCCGGCCAAACCCCGCTGAGGCGGTAATGCGCAGGCGTCCGGAAAGGTGGGTCCCTTCGGGAAACAGGTCAGCAAGCGCGTTGCTTTTATCTTCCAGTAGCGCCTGTGCATGCGGCAAAAAAATGTCACCATCGCTGGTAGGTGAGAGGGAACGCGTGGTGCGGTGCACCAGCCTGACCCCCAGTTCAGCCTCAAGATTATTAAGAGACCGTGACGCCGCCATGGCGCTCACAGAGAGCCGACGCGCGGCGCCCGCCAGGCTACCCGCCTTGACGGCTTCGACAAACACTTCAATATCTTCAAGTCTCATTATATCGTTTATCGTTATGCTGCCTTATCAAATTACCTATCTACATTATTTATCGTTACGCTGCCATAGTCTCTTCACATCCTGATAAACATGAATTTGGAGTGAAGATGAAAAAGTTGAAAACGGTTCTTGCATTCAGTGGCCTGCTCTTTGCTGGCACATCGTGGGCAGATGCCCCTGCGCAGGTGAAACAGCAGGTCCCGGGCTATTATCGTCTGGCGGTAGGGGAATACGAGGTGACGGCGCTGTTCGACGGCTATAACGATCTTTCGCCAACGCTATTGCAAGGGCTTTCACCCGACAAGGTTCGCAACCTGTTGGCGCAACGCAAAATCGATTCCGAACGCATGCCTACTTCCTTCAACGCGTTTTTGGTTAATACCGGTAAACACCTGGTCATGATTGACAGCGGGGGTGGTCACTGCATGGCGGAAACGGCCGGCCAGCTGGTCAGCAATATGAACGCATCAGGGTACCGTCCCGAGCAGGTTGATACCATTTTCCTGACCCACCTGCATCTTGACCACGTGTGCGGCCTGAGTGATGCAGAGGGTAAGGCGCTGTTCCCGAATGCCACCGTATATGTACCGCAGGGGGAGGCCGACTACTGGCTTGACCCTGCAAAAGAAGCGAGCGCGCCGGCTAATGCGAAGGCGTATTTCGCTATCGCCAGGAATGCGCTGTCCGCCTATAAAGCCGCCGGGCACCTTAAAACCTTCGTCCCGCCAGCTTCGCCTATCCCGGAAGTCCGGACGGCATATGCCGTTGGGCATACGCCTGGCAGTACCGTTTATCGCTTCGCGTCGAAGGGGACGGCTATCAACTTCATTGGGGATTTGATTCATGCTCCTGCCGTCCAGTTCCCGCACCCTGAAGTGTCTATTCGCTTTGATGTCGATCCGAAAAAAGCCATCTCATCCAGGGCGCAGGAGTTTAACGCGCTGGCGAAAGACGGTGAGTGGATGGCCGCAGCGCATCTGCCTTTCCCCGGTATCGGTCATATCACCGCCTGGCAGCAGGGCTATAGCTGGAATCCTGTCAATTACGGTCCTTATCAGCGTGCGGCCAACGTGCCTCTGCTGAAATAAAGTGAGGTGACGAGCATGAAAAGTTACACCGTAACGGCAAACGGTATCCGTCAGTTTGTGGTCGAAGAGGGTGAAGGCGCACCGGTTATTCTCCTGCATGGTTTTCCTGAAACAAACTATGCCTGGCGCTACCAGATACCCGTACTGTCCCGGTACTACCGCATGATCGCACCTGATTTACGCGGGTATGGCGAAACGGATAAACCTGCTTCTGGCTATGATAAGCGCAACATGGCGCGGGACATCCGGGAACTGATGCGTGTGCTGGGTTTACAGAAAGTGGTGCTGGTGGGGCACGATCGCGGCGCGCGCGTCGCGACGCGGTTTGCAAAAGATTACCCTGAGCTGGTGGATCGACTGGTAGTGATGGATAACGTACCAACCCGTATTGTGGCGCGCGATCTGAATGCGTCGATTGCGCGTGCGTACTGGTTCTTCCTGTTTCATCTTGTGCCAGACCTGCCGGAAGCGCTGATTGCGGGTCGGGAGCATATCTGGCTGCGCCACTTTTTCTCTGACTGGACCTACAATCCGTCGACCATTAGCGGCGAGGCGTTTGACACCTATGTTCGGGCGTATCAGGCGCCGGGCGCCGTGCGCGGCGCGATGGCTGACTATCGCGCCAACGCAGAGGATGTGGCGCAGGATATGGCTGACGCTGAGGTGAAAATCACCTGCCCGGTAATGTCGCTGTGGGGTAATGATTTTCATGCGGTCGGCAAACTTTTCGATATGGAAAGCGTCTGGGCCGAAATGGCGGAAAACCTGCGGGCGCAGGGTATTGATGAGTGCGGCCATCTGCCGCAGGAGGAGCAGCCAGAGAAAGTGAACGCGCTTCTGCTGGATTTCCTGGCTGGATGGAAAAGCTAGCGGGCAATAAAAACCCCTCATTCGAGGGGTTTTGACGTTTACTGCTGCGGTGCCGTCGGTTCGGCTGGTGCTGCCGGTGCTGCCGGTTCCGGCATCCCCAGCGTTGGCATACCAAACATGCCGACGAAGTCTTCCAGCGGCATCTTGTCGCCGTTGAGCGTTACCTGGCCATTGGCGTACTGCAGGCTGGTGGAAATCGTGTTGTTTTCCACTTTGGTGATGCGGAACATCTGGCCCATTGCCGCCAGCCCTTTCACCTGCTGGTTAGCCAGCTTGCCGGCGTCTTCATCGCCGTAGCCTTCCAGCTTCGCAATCTGGGTCATAAACTCGGTCGCCATATCCATCGGGATGGTCAGCTTGCTGTCAAGCGACTTCACGCTGCGATCCACTTCCTGCGCCAGCGTCTGCGGTTCACCCGTTGCGCTTGCCGGATCTTTCAGGAACAGAGACAGGTTGAAGCTGGTTTCGCCTTTGCTGTTTTTCCAACTCAGCGGCGCAACGGTTATCACCGGCTCGCCTTTCAGCAGGATAGGCAGGTTGTTGAACAGCACCGCCATCGCCTGCTGCTGATATACCTCAGGGTTCTGCTGCAGCGCGGCATCGGTCAGCAGCGCCTGGCTCTCTTTGCTGTATTTCTGGCTAAACTCGTGCCACGCCTGGCCGTCGATATTGCCGATCTTCAGCGACAGTTTGCCGGTGCCCAGATCCTGATTCTGCACTTTCAGGCTCTTCAGCGTGTAATCCAGCTGGGTGTTGATGCTCTTACCGTCTTTGGAAACGTCGGATTTGCCGTTGACGTCCATGCCTTCCAGCACGGCCATCTCTTTTCCTTCAACCGCAATGGCAACCTTGTCGAGAGACAGCTTTTGATCGCCGATACGCTCCTGGAAATCGGTCATTCGGCTGTTGCCGTCGGCTTTCAGGTTGCTGAAGGTGAGCTGAACTTTTTGGTTATATTCATTCACGGCATTGACCAGGCCACTTTCCGCTTCACCCGTCAGGGAGAACACGTTTCCGTCGCGGTCAGCATCGAGTTTGAAGTGGCCGCCGCTGAAGGCGACTTTCTCATTCTCTTTCTCGTAGTTCAGCGCTTTCAGGGCAATATCGGAACTTGTGTCACCGGCATAGCTAATTCGGGTATTAATGTCGAAAGGCGACTCATTCTTCGCCAGGTCAAACAGCGGTTTGGTGACGTCGTTATTCACCAGCACGGTATGAACAGACGCCATCGACGGGATCAGGTTAAAGGACTTCAGCTGCGCCAGCGGCAGCGGACCGTGGCTCACCACCTCGTCCAGCACCACGCTCTGGCCCGGTTTCAGCCAGCCGTTTTCAGCACCGGCAACCGGCTTCACTACCAGCTGCATACGGCTGGTAAACACGCCGCGATGATAATTCTGGTAGCTCAGCTCAAGGCCCGCCTCCGGCGCGCTGCGCTTAATCTCTCCGTTAGCCTGCGCCACCATCTCAGCCAGACGGCCTTCCAGCTGTTTCCCGGTAAACCAGGACGCACCCGTCCAGACCACGCCTAACGCTACAATCACTCCAACCGCTACGACCGATTTTTTCATTGCGACTATCCCTAAAATGAAACCAGGCGGTAAAAACCGCCTGGAGATATTAAGCCTGCAACTAGCTTAGCAAGAGTTGTTAAAAAATTCAGTAAGTGCTTAAAGCTTATTGAAAACGCGCGCCAGGCGACCAGTGCCGCTTACGCTAACCGGAGACTCATTGGCTGCAACGAATGCTGACTCACCGGCTTTAAGCACCAGACGCTGTTCGCCTTTGCGCAGCGTCGCTTCGCCCTCCACGCAGAACAGGATTGCCGCGCTGTCCTGCGCGATGGCGGTTTCGGCCGGGTTCAGGTCGTGCAGGGAGAAGGCAAAATCTTCAACCGGAATCGGGAAGTCCAGCTCTGCGCCGTTTTTCACCGGCTGAGTCAGCAGCTCCGCGGCAGGTTTCGCCACGAACTTCACGTTGGCAACCAGCTCAGGGATGTCGATGTATTTCGGCGTCAGGCCCGCGCGCAGCACGTTATCGGAATTGGCCATCACCTCCAGCGCCACGCCCTGAAGGTAGGCGTGCGGGGTTTCAGCGAACAGGAACATCGCTTCGCCCGGGTTCAGCTTCACCACGTTCAGCAGCAGAGGGGAGAACAGGCCGCTGTCGTCCGGGTAAAACTCGGAAATCAGGCGGATGGTCTCCCACGGTTCACCCTGCTGGCTGTCCAGGGCTGCTTTCAGTACCGCCAGCGCATGAGATTTCTCTTCACCCTGCATATTCAGCAGGCTGGCAAACAGCTGGCTCAGCGCGTCTGCGTTCGGGTTTTCGAGGAAGTGGGCGATAGCCTTGTTGGCGCCCGCGACCGGTTGCAGCAGAGAAACGATCTCTGAAAACTCGCGGAACGCGTTCATCGCCAGGAACGGGGTCAGCGCAAAGACCAGCTCCGGCTTGTGGTTAGGATCTTTGTAGTTACGCTCGGCGGCGTCTAACGGGATACCCGCCGCGTTCTCTTTCGCAAAGCCGATTTCAGAGGCTTTCTTGTTCGGGTGAACCTGGATGGAGAGCGGCTGGTCGGCGCACAGCACCTTGAACAGGAACGGCAGTTCGCCGAAGCGGTGAGCGACCTTGTCACCCAGCAGCGCGGCTTTATCGGCATCAATTACGTCACGCAGGCTGCGTACCTGGCCGCTGGCGTCTTCAATTTTTGAGCTGCTCTTCGGGTGTGCCCCCATCCACAGTTCTGCCATCGGCAGGTTGTTCGGGTTCGCGATACCGTAGAGATCCGTTAACGCAGTTTTACTTCCCCAGGCGTAGTTTTGCACTGAGTTAATGAGTTTTTGCATTATCAAGCCCTGATTCAATTGTGGAATTAACTCCGGGTATTAAAGCAATAAACCTCATGGAAGTAACCTGTGGATGTAAAAAGTCGTACTAGTCTCAGTTTTTGTTAAAAAATTGTGTAGGATAAGCTGACTCGCTTTTAAGCCGGGCAGCGGAACATCTGCCCTGAATAAACAGACCGAAGCAGTAAGTGAGAGACCAATGTCGAATAAACCCTTCCATTATCAGGATCCTTTCCCCCTCAGTAAGGATCACACCGAGTATTACCTGTTAACCCGCGATCACGTCTCCGTCTCTGAGTTTGAAGGACAAGAGATCCTCAAGGTTGATCCGCAGGCGCTGACGCTGCTGGCGCAGCACGCTTTCCACGACGCCTCGTTTATGCTCCGCCCAGCGCACCAGCAGCAGGTTGCCGATATCCTGAGCGACCCGCAGGCCAGCGAAAACGATAAATACGTTGCCCTGCAGTTCCTGCGTAACTCAGACATCGCGGCGAAAGGTGTTCTGCCAACCTGTCAGGACACCGGCACGGCGATCATCGTCGGTAAAAAAGGCCAGCGCGTCTGGACCGGCGGCGGTGACGAAGCGGCCCTGGCGCACGGCGTCTACAACACCTACACCGAAGATAACCTGCGCTACTCGCAAAACGCGGCGCTGGATATGTACAAAGAGGTCAACACCGGCACCAACCTGCCTGCACAGATCGATCTCTACAGCGTCGACGGTGACGAATACAAATTCCTCTGCATCGCCAAAGGCGGCGGTTCAGCCAATAAAACCTATCTCTATCAGGAAACCAAAGCGCTACTCACCCCGGGCAAGCTGAAGAACTACCTGGTTGAGAAGATGCGCACCCTCGGCACCGCGGCGTGCCCGCCGTACCATATTGCCTTCGTGATCGGCGGTACCTCGGCTGAAAGCACGCTGAAAACCGTCAAGCTGGCCTCAACCAAATACTATGACGGCCTGCCTACCGAAGGTAACGAGCACGGCCAGGCGTTCCGCGACGTGCAGCTTGAGCAGGAACTGCTGGAAGAGGCGCGTAACCTGGGCCTCGGGGCGCAGTTTGGCGGCAAATACTTCGCCCATGACGTGCGCGTGATCCGTCTGCCGCGTCACGGCGCATCCTGTCCGGTCGGGATGGGCGTGTCCTGCTCTGCGGATCGCAACATCAAGGCGAAGATCAACCGCGAAGGCGTGTGGATCGAAAAACTGGAAAACAACCCGGGTAAATACATTCCGGAAGAGCTGCGTAAAGCGGGTGAGGGTGAAGCGGTTCACGTTGATCTGAACCGTCCGATGAAAGAGATCCTGGCACAGCTTTCGCAGTATCCGGTTTCGACCCGTCTCTCCCTGAACGGCACGATTATCGTGGGCCGCGACATCGCGCACGCGAAGCTGAAAGAGCGTCTGGACAACGGTGAAGGGCTGCCGCAGTACATTAAAGATCACCCGATCTACTACGCCGGCCCGGCGAAAACGCCTGAAGGCTATGCCTCCGGCTCGTTAGGCCCAACGACGGCGGGCCGCATGGACTCGTACGTTGACCAGCTGCAGGCCAACGGCGGCAGCATGATCATGCTGGCGAAAGGCAACCGCAGCCAGCAGGTGACGGACGCCTGCCACAAGCACGGCGGCTTCTACCTCGGCAGCATCGGCGGCCCGGCGGCGGTGCTCGCGCAGGGCAGCATCAAGAGCCTGGAGTGCGTGGAATACCCGGAACTGGGTATGGAAGCGATCTGGAAAATTGAAGTGGAAGACTTCCCGGCGTTTATCCTCGTGGATGACAAAGGTAACGACTTCTTCAAGCAGATCCAGTCCTCTCAGTGTTCGGCCTGCGTGAAGTAAGCTAAAAAGCCGGGTGGCGGCTGCGCCTTACCCGGCCTACGTATTCGGTAGGTCGGGTAAGCGTCAGCGCCACCCGACACCAAAAAGAGCGCACAAAGCGCCATATCGTTTCCCAGAAGTCATCAATACTTATCCCTTAAGCATGTGAGCAATCCCTCTTTTGTTATCAAGGAGAAAGTAATGACCACGGTACGCCATGAGAAAGATTCGATGGGCGCCATCGACGTCCCGGCCGACAAGCTATGGGGCGCGCAAACCCAGCGTTCGCTGGAGCATTTCCGTATCTCGACTGAAAAAATGCCCGTCTCGCTGATTCAGGCGCTGGCGCTCACCAAACGTGCAGCCGCTAAGGTGAACCAGGATTTAGGCCTGCTGACGGCAGACAAAGCGACCGCCATCATCAACGCCGCCGACGAAGTGCTGGCGGGTAAGCATCCCGATGAATTCCCCCTCGCCATCTGGCAGACCGGTTCCGGCACCCAGAGCAACATGAACATGAACGAAGTGCTGGCGAACCGGGCGAGCGAACTGCTGGGCGGTGTGCGCGGCATGGAGCGTAAGGTCCATCCGAACGATGACGTCAACAAAAGCCAGAGTTCTAACGACGTCTTCCCGACGGCGATGCACGTGGCGGCGGTGATTGCTATCCGCGAGCAGCTTATCCCGCAGCTCAACGTTCTGAAATCCACGCTCAACGAGAAAGCGCAGGCCTTCCGCGACATCGTTAAAATTGGCCGTACGCACCTGCAGGACGCCACGCCGCTGACGCTCGGCCAGGAGATTTCCGGCTGGGTGGCGATGCTGGAACATAATCTGAAGCATATTGAGTACAGCCTGCCACATCTGGCGGAGCTGGCGCTCGGCGGGACGGCGGTCGGGACCGGGTTAAACACCCATCCAGAATACGCGGTGCGCGTGGCGGAGGAGCTGGCAAACATCACCGGACAGCCGTTCGTCACGGCGCCCAATAAGTTTGAAGCGCTGGCGACCTGCGATGCGCTGGTCCACACCCACGGCGCGCTGAAAGGGCTGGCGGCCTCGCTGATGAAAATCGCCAACGACGTGCGCTGGCTGGCCTCGGGCCCGCGCTGCGGCATCGGTGAAATCAGCATTCCGGAAAACGAGCCGGGCAGCTCTATCATGCCGGGTAAGGTCAACCCGACCCAGTGCGAAGCCATGACCATGCTCTGCTGTCAGGTGTTGGGCAACGACGTGGCCGTCAACCTGGGCGGTGCGTCCGGCAACTTCGAGCTAAACGTCTATCGCCCGATGGTGATCCACAACGTTCTGCAATCGATTCGTCTGCTGGCGGACGGGATGGAGAGCTTTAACGAGCACTGTGCGGTAGGGATTGAGCCGAATCGCGAACGTATCAGCCAGTTGCTCAATGAATCCCTGATGCTGGTGACGGCGCTGAATACCCATATCGGCTACGACAAGGCCGCCGAGATCGCTAAAAAAGCGCATAAAGAGGGGCTGACGCTGAAAGCCTCCGCCCTGGCGCTGGGCTATCTGACGGAGGCGGAGTTCGACGCCTGGGTTCGTCCGGAAGCGATGGTCGGCAGCCTGAAATAATCAACCCGCCACATACAGGTGCAGCCGCGGAATAATCAGCTGCAGCGGCTGCGCCTGAGGTCTGTAACGGTGCTGGACATTGTCCGCATCGTAATTCAAAAGCTCACCAATATCCGGCACGATGGCCCCCTGCTCGGCATCATAAAGCGCAATCAGCGGCGTCGGACAGGCATACTGAACCTGTTTTTGCTGACCGGAATACCAGACGCGGGCGATAGGCTGCACCTTCACCGGGCGCTTTATCTTGAGGCGCGTGTCCGCCGGCAGCGAGGCGATGCTGTGATACTCCTGTTCCAGGCGCTCAATCCACTGTTCACGTGACCACGGTGCGACGGTGCGCGGCGTCTTCAGGCTTTTTTCCAGCTGCGCCAGAATCTCATCCCGGGTGAAGTTTTTAATGATGTGCTTATTCGCCCAGCCGAAGCGCAGCGTGGCGGGGTGACGCAGTACCGTCAGCGTGCGATAGGCGTTCAGGGTAATCAGCCCCGGAAGCTGGCGGTGCACCCATTCAAACCGGGCGGCAGGGGCGAGGCCGGACTCTTCGGTAATGATCTTTTCAAATGCCGCTTTCAGGGTGTTGATATGGGTAATCTGGCTTTCCAGCGCGTCGCGCGTTGTCGCATCGGTTTGCAGGCAGATCACGCCGGGCAGACGCACGGCCGCCTTACTGCTGCGGTTTTCTGACTGCTGCTGGATAAACAGGCGGCGATAGTGTTTCAGCGCCAGCTCAAGGGCGGCGCTGCCGATGTGCTGTTCAACCTCGATGGCGTCCAGCGGGTCGTGCTCGGCCCCTTTAGCCACATCGGGCAGGGTAAAGACGCGCGCGGCCAGCAGGCGGCAGGCCTGCAAACGTTCGGTCAGGGTCAGGAGCTCGTGTTCTATTTCCCGAAACGTGCTGTTCAGCCGTTCGAGGAGATCGTAGGTCGCCATAAGCACTCTCATTAGTTACAACATACTTATCATATAGCACAGCACGCCGGGTCAGGCCAGCGTGCGGTTGAGGTCAGGCAGGGACGGGAAGGGCGATGTTATGGTACACCGGCCAGCTAAAGCAGAAGCGCGCGCCGCCGAGCTCGCTCTCTTCGCAATGCACCGTGCCGCCCATCGCCTGCGCGATAGAGTAGACAATCGCCAGTCCCAGGCCGCATCCGCCTGTGGCGCGATCGCGGCTGGGGTCGAGGCGGACAAACGGTTCAAACACGGTTTCTCGCGCTTCCGGGGCAATTCCCGGACCGTCATCCTCTACCGTCAGGCTGGCCTGATTGCCCTGCAAATCCAGCCCAATCTGTAGCGTACTTTCGCTGTAGCGCATGGCATTGTTCATCAGGTTGTCCAGCACGCGCTCCATCAGGCGCATATCGAGCGCGCCGTAATCACCCGGTGTGACGCGCGTTAACAGCGTGCGCTGCGGGTTCACGCTCTGAACGTCATCGATGTGGGTTTGCAGCCAGGCGGGCAGGTCCGGCGTGCTGAGGTTCAGTTCGTTTTGCGGACGATCGAGGCGCGCGTAGGTCAGCAGCTCCTCAATCAGCCCTTCAAGCTGGCCAATGTCGCGGTTAAGTGCCTGAGACTCCGCTTCCGTCAGATTCTCGCTCATCTCCAGACGATAGCGCAGGCGAACCAGCGGCGTGCGCAGCTCGTGGGCAATCCCGTCGATCAGCTGCTTCTTACTGGCAATCAGGGCATTGATGTTATCGGCCATCTGGTTAAAGGCCACGCCCAGACGTTCAAAACTGGAACCGCTGTCAAAGTGGATGCGTTCGGTAAAATGCCCCTCGCCAAAGCGCTGCGCGGCGGATTCCAGCTTCAGCATGTCCTGCCAGTGGGGGCGCATCCAGATAAAGACCGGAAACGCGAGCGAAATGGCGATAAAGGCCATCAGCGCCATGTCCAGCAGACGCATCTGGTGCAGATAATAGAGATAGGGCACCGGCCCGACGGCCAGCACGTAATGGCTGCGCGGAATACGCTGGATAAAGGTGTATTTCTCGTCCAGCGCGACGATGTCCCCGTCGCGCAGACGCTGCATGGCGGGCGGATCCAGCTCAAAATCTTTTAACGGCTCGATGCGTAAATCGAATGACAGGTTCAGATCCAGCTCTTTGAGGGTTTTCGCCCAGTCGTGCGGCGGGATCTCTCTCAGCTCGCTGCGCATCAGATAGAGCGAGCTTTTCATCAGATCGTCCAGCGACTGCCTGCCCGCACGTTCGGCGGTGAATTTATAGACCAGCCCGACCAGCATGGTCATGACCAGGAAGCAGACAAACAGCAAAAGATAAAACTGCACAAACAGCTTTTTCATTAAATATCACCGGGAAATCAAGTAATTAACTACTTTGTTTTTACCTTCAGGGGCACTATAGGGGCATTTGCATATCCGCCAAAGCGCTGATTCAAAAATGATACCTGATCGCTATCGAGAGCATTTATCCACGCAGAGTATACATGGAAGACCATCTCTGCATTCTCATGACCCATCTGATTCGCTATAAAAGCAGGATTAGCACCTGCCGACAACATCCAGCATGCGTATGTATGACGCAGCTGATAGGGGCGTCTGCGGCGAATTCCCGATCGTCTTACCGTAATATCCCATAATGACACAATTGAACTGACTGAATAGTACGCAGCTTGCTTGCCTTTCTGAGGTCGAGGCATAAACACAAAGTGCAGTTTCTGCGTTTCCGTTTTACCGAACTCCCGGTGGTGAAAAGTGATTGGTACTTTAGGGGCACCCCCAGTAAGTTCCTTTTGAGCTCGCAATGCTTCCAGAGCCGGCTCCAGTAACTTTATCGTCCGGTATCCAGCTTCGGTTTTGGGTGGTCCAAACAAACCTTCCTGAGTTAGATTGCGTGCAATCGTAGCTTCGCCGGAATTAAGATCGATATCCTCCCAGGCAAGAGCGCAAAGCTCCCCGGGCCGAACGCCGGTATAAGCGAAAAATTGCCACATGTTTTTCTGCTGAGCCGGAGCAGTCTCTTTCAACTGCTCAAATTCATGTCTCAGCAGTGGATCGGGTTTTGTTTGCCCTTTGCGAAGCCTTTTTATCCCGACATATGGTTGATATGAAATGACTTTATTTTTGACCGCATAGTCGAGGATTTGTCGCAGGATGGCCAGATAATAATCTACTGTTCTAACGGCGCGGCCGGTTTTATTTCTTCTCTTTTCGGGAGCATAGTTAGTCTCACCAGTCAGTAATTCCTTTCTCCAGCCCAGAATGTCGCTGTTGGTGATGGATGCAACCAGCGTTTCAGGGCCAATTAGTTTTGTTAAAGTTCTTACAGCTATGCCATAGCTTCTTGCGGCATTGGGTGAGAGATCGATTTTATGGTTTTCATACCAGGTTGATGCAAGTTCGGCGAAGGTCGTAATATTTTTAGATGTATAAAACTTTGCTGCTACCTTTGACTCCGGAAACACGCCCCGGTAGTCAAAAGTGCCCAGCTGAATCTCGCTTACAATTTTGGCCCTTAGATTCCCGGCTTTTTTGAGATTCGATGGATTTACGATCCATCCTTTCAATGTTTCTCGACATCTAACGCCCTGAAACTTGAAACTTATTCGTATCTTATTGTTGTGGATCTCAACACCCGTTGGCATTGCAGCCATTATGCCTCCTTCACAAACCTGTTAATGTTTGGGATGTTGTACCAGACAAGTCCTCGCTCTTCGGAGCTGCTTCCATCCAATGGGATTCTCTTAAAATGAACACCTTCTACCCAGGAGGTTTGGCGATAGCTTTTAATCTGACGATCGGTAAGGCCTGTCTTCTCTTTTAGTTTTGAAGCAACGCCCCATTCTGAATCGTAAATTACCTGCGACATGGTTCACCTCAGGTAACCGGCATGAGTATAGATATGCCGGTCTTTAGTCGTTGATATTTCAGTTTCAGTTTGTCTGCCCGGGCAGGGAACGCAGTCGACGCATACCAGTCATTGCTGTGGCCACGTAGCTTGCCTTGCAGTTGACCACTTCAACCCAGACCTTCACGCCTTCCACTCTCACCGTATAGGTCTCTTTCATCTTGCTGCGCCCATAGTCACCATATCTTTGCTGGTGGGCTGCGAGTGCGATTTCACATGCCTGGCGAGCCAAAGGGGATTGCTTACTGCCTCGATTAATCAGTCGCATTTCTTCTCCTTGAGGGAGGGTTTTCCCTCCCGATCTCGTTAGTCCACGTATTCCGGTTTCATGTCCGCCAGGGTGATGCTGAACTGACCATGCAATTCGTCGCCCAGATGGCGTTTAGACGCTGCAAGAACGCGCTCTACCTCCGCGAACCGCGCAGCTGCATCCGGCTCATCTGAAGATGGCAATGAATTGATGGCTGCTTCGACTTTGTTCCGTGCATCAACCAGGTAATAACGCTTCACGGCTTTGTTTTTCAGCTCAGTGAACAGGGCAGAACCCAGCGTTGCTCTCACGGTTTCAATATCTGCGCGCAGAGCTTTAGCGCTATCCACATCCTGAGCCGCCTCGATGCGATCACGGAAATCATCAGCAAGTGCATCGATGTTTTGAGCTGATTCCTGAGCCGTTTGAGTGGTAGTGACGTTGTCACCTGAAATGTCTGCAAGGCTCACGTGCTGCGCCGGTGCCGGGTTTACCTCTCGTTCTTCACGTCGATCATCGAGCTCATCCGGGGTATAAACGCCCAGAATCACATCCGGGCAGAACAGCCTCGCCCAGCGTTTGACGGCCAGGTACGCCAGTTGCTGGCGAGGGTCGTCAGCCCAGAGGGTAGAATTTCGGGTACGGGCCTGAGCCAGCAGCAAATCGAGTTCCCTTGGCTGATCTTCACCTTTCAGGGTTGCGCGGATAATAATGCCGATCCCGGCTTCGTCAGCCAGGGTCCAGCCCGGGACCCGGTACTCGCCTTTTTCGCCTTTACGAATATGGAATTTTCCAACAACTTTTTCCCATGGCCCGTACCATTCATATTCAAAGCGGCTGGCCAGCACGCCACTGCGTGAAATGACTGCATTAACCAGCTGCGCTTCATACCCGAGCACACCGTTAATCAGGTGCGTCTTTTGGGCCACGGCAAAAGGATTCATCTGCCACTGTGCCGCTTGCATCGCAACTGCCATGCAGTCGGCCTGGTTGCCCTGCAGGTGTTTAGGAACGGTGGCAGTGCCCTGAGCCATGATCTGCGCAAATGTGCTGATGGCGTTCAGATACTGGGAATCGAACAAAGCCACGTTGGAGTTAATAACGGTGTTCTGGTCAGCAACGGTAACGTTAGTGTTATGCATAAATCCCCCTTAAGCCTGAGCGCGCAGCGCTTCGAGGCGGCGCAGGTCGAAGTCGTTCAGTTCATCGGTGTAATCGGTAGTGATCGGCGCTGGCCATTCGCCCGTGTCGAATCCGGTTGCGATGGCGCGCATCGTTTTACGGTACTCGAGCATGCCCAGTTCAAGCAGTTCGGTGGACGCCTCGATGATGGCGATCCAGTGGTAGTTCTCGTCTTTGTTGACGAAAATCCAGAAGAACTGGTCCAGCGCCGCGGTCTCGCAATACATAGCCGCACTGAGGTGGTAGTCCCGGTCAATGATTTCCCGGTGCAGTCTGGCGCGCAGGCTTTCTTGCTTCACATTCCACATGCTGATGGTTTTCAGGTCAGCACCGATGCGCACGCCGTCTAATTCAATCTCGAGGTCAGGGCGTACACGCACTTCTAATCCGGTTTCGTCGTCGAAACCGAAATAGCTCACTTCAACGGCGCGGCTTGGATGTGTCAGCAGCATGCCGGCGGTCGGGTGCGCAAGGAGTGCAGACTGAATTACACGCGCTGTGGCCAGCTGCTGGCGTGTAACCAGAATCTTTTCGCCAGGGTTGTCGCGCCAGGCATCCAGCAGTTCGTCGGCAAATATGGCATCGGGCTTAACCGACTTCACTGCCTGGAACATGTCTGCTTTGCTGCCGGAGACTTTCAGCGGCGTCGGTTTCTGCGCTTCCTGTGCCACCAGATCAGGATTGATGATCGCTAATTGCTCAAGTAGCGCATCACGGCTACCGCTGGTTTTAACCGGCGACGGCAGAGTGGCGTTGTACTCTTTGATACATGCCTTCATTGCCGTTGCCGTTTGCTTCTGGCCTTCTTCAATACGCTGGTACTCAGCAGGGAGAGCCATATAGCTTTGAGCCGTTTCTTCCAGGCTTGCGCCAAGCGGCACTGGAGCGGGAAGGGACGCGTTATGTTCTTCAAGCAACGCTTTAATCTCGTCAGCGCTTAGCAGCGCCGGCAGGCTGGCGTTGTACACGTCGATGAACTCACGCAGAGTTGCGGTGGTGGTGAAAGCTCCCTCCGGGATCTCAGGTTCTACGCTGAACTCTGCTTCGAGGTTTTCCGGCTGCAGTGCAAGGGCGTGCACCAGATTTCCCATATCCAGCACTTTGGATGCTGTACGTGGGATAGTTTTAGCCACATGGCGCGCGTTGAAGTACATCAGGCTGACGCGGGCATCTTTTACCTGGGTTGAGCTAATACCGTTTGCTGCGTGATAAACATCATTCGGCAGACCTTCGTAGCGGCCAGGCTCGAAGTAAGCCGGGTATTCGATTACGGGTTCTGACTGCTGCTCTTCCGGCGCTATGGAATCTGTCTGCGTATTAGCTGCATCAGTGCTTTCGCCTGGTGGTATCGAACCAACATCTTCGTCTTTTTCTGGCTTAGCCGTTTCCATCTGCACATCGTTGGTGGTCTCCGCTGCGTTTTCCGTTTGTTCGACTTCATTTGAGGTGGTATTGATGCCCGGATTGTTATTTCCACCCATCAGGCCATCGATGGAGAACATGCCGCTGCCGAGATTTTCAACCTGCGGTTGTTCAACTGGTGCTTCGGTCTCAACAGCCGGAGTAGACAGCGGCAGCAACTCCACAGCAGAGTTAAACTCAGCCGTCATGGTTTTATTCACAAACTCAAGATGAGTCGCTGGCGTGTGATGAATGTTTTCTGGTGCGATGCGGATCAGATTGAAGATTGCCGCACGGTTCACCGCCAGTACGCCGGGCTGATGACGCAGGATGGCGCTCCATGATTTCCATGGTTCTTCTTTCTTCGCCACGATTTCTTTGGCGCGACGTAAAACGCTTGAGGGGATTTCAAAGTGATGGAAATCCATAGGCAGCAGGGCACAGGCGATCTCAAGATCGAGAGTGTCCAGAGTGTGGTGCGCGCCTTCGCCGCGATCCGTCACATAGCCACCGTCTGCATTGGTACCAGAATCAGTACGCTGAACATTACTGATGCGATTACCTGCAGCCCATTCGCGAACGAGAATGCCGCGGTCAATATAATCAGTCGCCGCCCAGATTCGGGTAAAACGGAGAACCAAAGCGAGTTCGTGGCGCTTCTCCTGGCTGAACACCTTTCGAATGGCGTCGGTATAGCGCCAAAGGTCTTTGGTATCGTAACCCTTCACCTCTTCGCAGTTTTCTGCCGCCAGCAGCAGGTTCTGGACATAGCTGTTGTCAGTGTCCATCTCCAGCGCGCTGATAGCTTCGTACTCTTCGCGGGTTAAGTGGTGACGCAGTTCATTGGCGGTGAACTGGGCGAGTAGCTGCTTCCGGAACGGCATACGCACGACTGGATAACGAGTGGTTTCGTCATCATTCTCGTCAATCTGAAGACCGTTTTCAGGTTCTGGATCCTGACCGGTTGTAACACCGATCTCGCTGGCGATATCTGATTTAAGAAGAATAAGCTTTCCGCTTCTCCACTCTTCAACTAACTGATTGCGGTCGCCGGCATCTGCTCTCGCCCAGTCAGCCATGAATGCAGCGATAATTTCAGTTTCGTGCGCTTCATCTGGCGCGAATACCTGCTTAATCGCCTGAACCAGTTTCCACTCAGCGTTCAGGCTGAGTTCGGCAACTTCAGGGATGTCGCTCTTCGCCATCAGCAGGTTCTGGAGATAGGTGTTGCCTTCATCCAGTGACATTTCGCTGGCAGCCAGCTGCTGCTCTTTAGTGATGTGTGACTGGTATTTGTCGCTGGTCAGGTGGACGGCAAAACGAACCGCTGGAGTGCGGTTTTCAAGCGGGACACTCTCGACGATAGTTTCGACTTTAACGGTCGGTTCCGGTGCGGCAATGTTGTCAACGGCTTCAGTAGACTCAGCGGCAGCCTTTGGTAGCCAGGTGCGTCCATCGTCCTGGAGTTCGTAGCTTTTGCACCAGGTGTAATCCACGGTGCTTTCTTCCGGGAGGTCGTTGTAGACCGGGAAATCGGTGCGAACAGGTTTGGCGTAATCTTTACCGCGTCCGGTTTCAATACCTGCTTCTTCCAGCTCAACATCGAGCTGCAGGTTTGCACGGGCTTCAGATTTCGCAGTGAACCAAATCACTGCGTCTTCTTTGCCGGATTTCTGCGTAGCCTTCACTACATAGAAAAATTCCATGTGAGATCCTCTTTTTTGGATGTAAGATCCCCGGGCCAGAGATAGCGCCCATTGGGTGAACTTTGGTTTTTTAAGTAGTTTTCCGGTGTAACTTTGGTCGGGAGCACCGGACGTACGGGCCGCCTTGCGCGGCTTTTACGTTATGCCTCGTGGGCCATCTGGTCGTACGAAGCACAACGTTCAGAACAGTATTCTTTTTCTTTGCGCGCCAGCTGTGCGCCGTTGCGATAGAGAAGGGTACTTTTGACTACTTCCTCCGGTTTAGCCGGCTTGCTGCAGTACCCGCATTTCGTTGAGTTACACATCTGGATTCCCCTTTTGCGCCAGCAGGTAGCACAGGCGGCGAAGAATCACTTCGAACAAGTTAAGTTTTACGGCTTGCTGCCGTCCTGGTTTGCGTGCGAAATCAATCATTCTCACCCTCGTTTGCCTTATCGCCGGCCAGCGGAACGTTTACACCTGATGCGCGTTAATCTCTCCACCTCATCCGACTGTTCATGTGCCGTCGGCGGCTACTTCGTGGGCGTCCTGCCTTGGTGGTTCGTAGTGCGTCTTGGTGAATTCATTAAACACAAAGTTTAAAATCGTGTCAACATAATGAGTATTATATAATAAACAAAATGTTTAGTTCGCGTAAGGAGTGATGCATAATTTGCGGGGTTGGGATAAAAAAAATCCCAGCGAGGGCTGGGATTTGGGGTTGTTTACACTTGCATGATGACTACAAAACTATCAATTTTGAGCGTTGTTTGCCCATTCAGGTAGTTTGATAAGAGTGAATCTTGGTTTTCCTTCACCGATAGTCTTTTTAGAAAATGTTGCTCTGGCCTTCACACCGAGGTGTTGGTTGATAACATTCGGGTCTTCAATGGACTTGTCGATTTTTGCTGTTTTTATCTCGGTAAAACCTAGTTCAATAAATTCACATTGGCGTTTATTTGGAAGAGTGCCTAAGAAGAAAATATCTGCCTCGATAATCTCCTGTTTTATGTTATCACTACCTAGTTGCTGATAGGTATTCTCCAACTGTTTTGGCTCTCGAAATGAGATGCTATAGTTGTTATTTTTTAGAGTAAATACTGTTTTATTTTCATATAGATAATGAATGAATCCCCTGATTTTATCTAAGGCTCTTTGATCTAGTTCTTCAAGGGCATCGGAGAGCTTTTCATTATCACCATCTAAGCTTGCCTGTAAAATCTGTTGTGTCTTTTCTAAAGCCTTAGAAACAGGAGTTTGTTCATCAAAGCCCAGCGGTGCATCTGGTCTGAACTCCTCTAAGACAAAACCAAAAGACCCCCTGGCAGCTGCTGTAATCATTAAGTGATTGTTTTCTATATTCGGCACTTTACCCGATGATGGAAGCGGGCCATTAAATGCGCTTGCAACATATGCAATTGCATCATTGAAAAATGAGAGTGCTTTTGTACCGAATGATGCAGAAATACCATGAGTCCCCATTACTGTAGGACCTTTGAATGTAAGTACTGCACTGGTTGGCTCGTGTTCTAACAGGTTTGCTTCTGAGATAATACTCTCTACTTTCTTTAGACGAGTTTCTAAGCTTCTTCTGCTTATGGAAGAGCTTTCAGGTGTGCTTTTCAATAGGTTGCTTAGCTGTTCGCGTTCACTGAGAGCGAACATATAATCGTTACGATTCATTGTTTCCCTCCTCAGCCTCACTTGCATTAAGTATAGTTAACGCAACAACATCGAGTTGCGGGTTTAATGGGATTTGGATAAACCCCTTCCATGATAAATCACGTTTATGCGCCCACATACTGTACCAATATACAGTCCTATCGACAAGGTAATGACCTGGTGCGTCAAGCCCCTCATAGTAAGAATCTACAAGGTAATTTTTTTTAACATACTCATGATCAAACAAGTCTGGATTTCGATTTATTACTGATGAATCGTCATCACCAGGGAGAAATTTGAAAAAAGTAACAACATCGACGTCATTGGGTGCGCGCCGCTCAGTAAGCTCAATATTCTCTGTAAAACTCCCGTCAACCCACTGAAATCCTTCTGTTAGCCCAACCTGACTCAAGCATGAACGGTAAGCCAAAAACCCCTTAAGAATTTTTCTTCGCGTTGCTGTAAGAGCAAACATGTTAACAAAATTCACTATATCCATCACGTATGGAGAGCGTGCGTGGCTGGTTGGGTCAGCCTCGTCTATTGGTGGAATCACTCCCATCGAATTCCAAAGTGGGGTGGTCAATGTAGTCAATGGCGATCCTTTAAAATCATTCTAAAATCGACAAAATTTCAACTTCAATTCATTGATTTTTATTGAACTATTCTAGCTTCGTAATCCGACCCTTCATGTACTTCTCGTACAGAGCATCTAGTTCTTTCAGACGGAGCGACAACACTCGAAGGAAATTCTGTTTTTCTTCATCGTCGGGAAGTTGTCGGTAGAGCTCGAGTAGTTTCCGTTCATCATCTTTTAAACCGTCCTTCTCATTGACCTCTTGGCCAAGGACCCACTCAAGACTCACCCCAAGCGCATCTGCCAGTTTTATCGCCGAGCTTTTCCCGATAGTGCCGCGCACGAACCAGTTATTGACCGATTGAGCACTGACACCGCAAATGCGAGCCATGTCTGACTTGGTCAAATTCTTAAGCTCAAGGATCTCGTTGAGCCTTTGCACTTGCGGATGATTAATCTGATGAGTTTTTTCTTTCATAACAGAATTCTAAACCAAAAGTTTATTAGCTCAATATTCAAAATGTTGACATTAAAATAAACATTTAGTTTAATTTGATGGTTACCATTGGAGTTAACTATGAAAGCAATTGATAAAGCCATTACTAGAGCAGGAACCGCAACCCGGTTAGCAGAACTGCTGGAAGTTAGTGCAATGACTATTAGTCATTGGCGGAACCGCTATAAGGGGATTGTTCCCGCCGATCGTGTTCTTCGAATATACAACGCCACTGGCGTCACCCCACACGAGCTGCGCCCCGACCTCTATCCAAACCCAACTGACGGTTTACCTAAACAGGAGCCTTAACAATGCAAACTGTTTCATTTCAACAGAGTAGCAGAGCTTCCTCTAATTCACTGATATTCCAGTGTCATCAAAGCGAATCGGCAGTGAAGGATATCGATCATCGCGATATCTGCTCAGCGGTACGAGCTTGGGCAGCGGCAGAAGGGCGCGTAGCTGTTGCGCTTCAAATCCAAGAAGCAGCTGAAGAACTTCAAGTTGTTGGCGTGGATTTTTCAGGCCAGGCCGATGTCTGGAACGTGAAGCTGTTCCGCTGGCTGGACAACAAAGAAGACTCCGCATCGTACCGAAAGAACGTCGAACAGCTGGTGCCCGCGATCATGTCTGTATTACCGATTCGATACCGCGACCGCGTCGTAAAGAACGACTCGTTTGCCTACCGAATGGCCAGGTTGGAAAAAGAGGTGAGTGAGGCGAAGCAAGCTCTGATGCTCGATGCACCGAAGAAGGAAAAGCTGAAGGAGTTAGGCGAGGGGATTTTCGAAATGTTCAGAGTCGACCCTGACCTAACGGCGCCTTTACTGGCGATGGTTACAACCATGCTGGGGGCAATGTGAAGACTTCAGAAAAGGCGAAAGCCGCGGTGCTCGAACACCAACGGCTTTCAGGTGCAAAAACGGAGTGTAATTGCGGAGCTAAGTATGTCAAACACAGCTGAAATTATCAATTTCCCCAATAGAACCGAACAACCGGGAGGTCGTATGGCCGACCTGTCGAACGGGTATACCAAGGTCGCTAACGAGATCCAACAGCTCAAGCCTCGTCTGAGAATGTCAGGCCGGGAGTGGCAGTGTTTTGAGGCGGTGATCTGGCTTACCTACGGCTGGAACAAGAAACAGGACCGCGTTACGAACACGGTGATCGCCGAGCTTACAGGGCTGAGTGATTCCCACGTTTCGGATGCGCTCAAATCGCTCGCAGATCGCAAAATTATCTTCAGTCAAAAGCAGGGCGTGATGAAAACGGTCGGTATAAATACTGACCTTTCCGCCTGGATTTTAGACAAACCGAAAACGGGAAAAACCTTCCCGAAATCGGAAAAAGTGTTACCGAAAACGGGAAAAGTCTTCCCGGAAACGGTAGACACCCAAGACTATAACAAGAACAATATTAAAATATCCTCGTCTCGGAATTCTGACGAATCCCGAAACCAGAAAACTCAAAAGTTTCTCTCTCGCCATCCAGAAGCTGCCGCCGGGATATACACCCCGGCAGGTAAATCATGGGGATCCGCTGACGACCTCAAGGCAGCACGCTGGATTTACGACAGGCTTCTCACCGTCAACGCATCGCTATCTGAGCCAAACTGGGCGGAATGGGCAAACACCATCAGGCTGATGCGTGTCCAGGACAAACGTACCCACTACGAAATCTGTGACCTGTTCCAGTGGGCTAACCGGGACGAATTCTGGAAAGACAACATCCTGAGCCCTTCGAGTCTGCGCAAGCAGTGGGATCAGCTCACCACCAAGCGGCTGCGTGCAACCGGAGCGGTAAAACCTCCCCGGGGCGGCATTGACCTGCATAACACTGACTGGATTGACGGGGTGCTGGAATGAAAAACCTAGCAGAGAGCATTCGCAATTTTGACCGGGAACAGGCCCGCTGCGTAGCGCACAACCTGCCTGAGAAGTACACCGAACGCGAACAAACGCAGCAGGTGGCGCAGATTATCAACGGCCTGTTTGTGCAGCTGGCGGCCGCGTTCCCGGCAAGCTTGGTTAATCGAAGCCAAGACGACGTAGACGAAATCCGCCGCCAGTGGGTGCTGGCCTTCAAAGAAAACGGGATCACCACTCTGGAGCAGGTTGAGGCCGGTATGCGCATGGTACGCCGTCAGGAGCGTCCATTCCTGCCTTCTCCAGGCCAGTTCATCAAGTGGTGCAGGGAAGGGCGCTGCGTGCTGGGGATCACCACTGCTGACGTCATGGCTGAATACTGGAAGTGGAGGAAGCTGGTTTATCGGTACCCGAGCAGCGAGCTATATCCGTGGCCAAAGGCGGTTTATTACCACATTTGCCTTGAACTGCGGCGCCGTGGAACAAATGGTCAGTTGAGTCTTAAAGAACTCGAGCGTGAAGCCAGTGACATTCTGGATGTGTGGGAAAAGCGGGTGCTGGCCGGGAAGCCGATTCCGCCAGTTCGTAGAGCGTTGGCAGCACCAGTATCGTCGAAGGGACCGACACCTGCAGAGCGTCTCAAAGCCAAATACGAGCGGATGAAGGCTGAAGGAAGGGCATAGGAAAGAAATGGTCCGCTATGAGCGAGAGGTGTACGTACAGAACGAATTTCATTACATATGAATTAAACATTTCTTCCCTGGGAACGTCGATTGTCGTTTGGGATAGCCAGGCTTTAGCCTGCTGGTAATCGGCAGTTCAGCCAGAAGAAAGAGTGATCCGACAATGTATCCTGCAACTTTTTTACCATAATGATGAAGACCTTCACCAAGTCACATCCTCAGGTGCCATTTCTGCATAAAGACTAAAATTGGCCATTCAAACAATCATCATTGTTGAATCAAAGTTAAACCCATATTAGTTTCATGGCATTCCATTTCTAACATGTCCTACGCGTTTTCCTCTTCTTTGTGTCTTTTTTATATGTCAATTTTGATTATGATGACTTAACACTGAAGTATCCATCAGTAATCCTTCTGAAGAAGGTGAGGCATATTTCCGTAGATAAATCAATCAAGTAACACTTTCTAAAGGAAAACAAATGAAACGTCCAAATTGGTTCCAGGTATCTGCAGAAGGCTCAAAAGCACTGGGAACGCTGCATCATTTCGCCACAACAGGAACAAATCTCCCGGAAGAGTTAATACATTTGGTTTTTTTAAGAGTATCTCAGATTAATGGCTGCGCGCATTGTATTGATATTCACACCCGCGATCTTATGAAGTGTGGCATGTCGGTAGAGAAAATAGTTCTGATTCCCGTATGGGAGGAGGCTACATATTTATTCTCGGATCTGGAGCAAGCGGCGCTGGCATGGGCTGAAGAAGTTACCAGAGTAAGTGAGACACATGCTTCGGATGAAGCGTATTCTGCAGCGCTTTCAGTATTTGGTGAAAAAGATTTGGTCGATTTGACCATCGTTATTGCAACAATGAATGCACTTAATCGTATGGGCGTCAGCTTTCGAATGAAGCCGCTGGCCAAGGCATAAATTACCATTCATTTTCTTCTCGCGATTGGTTACTCATTTCCCCAAAAGTAAAAACCGCCGAAAGGCGGTTTTTACTTTTTTAACAGCTAGCGATGAATATAATCGATCTTAATATTCTTTTAAGCATGTATAATATTAGGTTGAAAATACACTATGAATACTATTCGTGTGCGGTTATTACAGTATATGTAAGCTTATAATTAAAAAATAAAGCCGCCAACAAGAAGTGTTGTTGGCGGACATTTATTAATGTAATTCAGCACGATCCAGACCGTAAGCGCTATCCATCGAGCCTGGTGCCATCTGCGATAAAATCTGCAGACGGTTCCAGGCATTAATTACAGCAACGGTGAATGTTAACTCTGATACTTCCACTTCAGAGAAATGTTCGCGCAATTCGTTGTAAAGCGCTTCGCTTACACCATTATTACCAATGCGGGTCAAAGCTTCAGTCAGTGCCAGAGCAGCTTTCTCTTTGGCGCTGAACAATGGCGATTCCCGCCAGATTGCAACGTGATAAAGACGCAGTTCACGCTCTCCATGCATTTTTGCTTCTTTAACATGCATATCCAGACAAAATGCACAATGATTTAGCTGTGAGGCACGGATATCCACTAAGTGCTTAAGTTTTTTATCCAGCGAGATTTTTCCTAATGCCATAGAAGCATCGGCAAGTGTTTTAGCCAGTGCCGGGATGGTTTTGAAATGATTCACACGTGACGACATATTGTAATCCTCTTTTTAAAATAAACGATCAATGGTTTGCAGTGCATGGGGTAATGCTGTAGTACGAGTTACGGGGTCATGCGTGCCGTCTACCCGAATAAATTGCACGTCGGTAATGCCAATATATTCAAGCGCTACGCGAATGTAGGGCGTGAACTGGTCATCTGCTACAAATGGACCGTGGGCAAATACGCTGCCGCTGGCGACAACGCAATACACTTTTTTGCCGCTGACTAGCCCTATTTTTTTGCCCTCTGGCGTAAAGGCGAAAGTTCGTCCGGCGCGGGTTATATGATCGAACCAGGCCTTCAGCACGGAAGGCAGGCCGAGGTTCCACATCGGTGATGAGATAACCAGTGTGTCGCAATCAAAAAGCTGATCTACCAGTTGTTCCGAAGTCTTAATAGCGGTGAGCTGAGCTTCACTACGTAGGTCTGGTGGGGTAAAAAAACCAGCAATGGTAAATGCATCAAGATGTGGTAGCGGCCGTTGAGCCAGGTCCAGAACTGATTCTTCAAGCTCGGCATGATGCGCGCGTAATTTTTCTACAAGGCGTTCAGACGCCGCGCGGGATGCCGATCCTGATAAATCCGGACTGACTTTAATGTGAAGCAGTTTCATCATTTTTTTCCTCAGGTGAGATCGCTATAAAAGTGCAGGCCGAGGGCGGTGTATCCGACACGCTGATAAAATGTCTGGGCTCCTGAATTACTAATGGCGGTATCAAGGACCATCTGACCACAACCGTATTCACGTGCGATTACCGCTAAGTGATTCAACAGCGTTGCACCCATCCCCTGACCGCGAGCCTCGCTCACTGTTACCAGATCGTCGACGTAACAGAATTGCCCGTGAATAAAATTTTCGAGCAGTCGATAACCGGCCAGCGCTATTGGTTTGCCATCCTGCTCCAGTCCTGCAAGCCGATAGCCTTGCGCCTGCTGGCGCTGTACCTGGGCGATAAATTGTTTCTCATTCGTCAGTTTGCTGCGTAGTTCCCGCATCAGCGCAAAGCAACGGGCAAGGTCAGTAGCGGTGTCGTAATGTTCAATCTTCATGACGCCTCATATTGAGTGGCTTAGTTAATAGCCATATCTTAATCTTGTATGTCTGGTTAAAAAGGGCCATTATTGCACTTAATTGATAGGACATCTAAAGGTGCATTTAATGGGGTACAAAGAGATTTATGCCCGCTATCGTCAGCAGATTCAGGACGGTCTTCTGAAACCGGGAGCGCGCGTTCCCTCGATTCGTTCGCTAGCAAGCGAGTTGCAGGTAGCGCGAAAAACGGTAGAAACCGCGTATGAAATTCTTATTGGAGAAGGCTATTTCGTGAGTCTGGGGGCAAAGGGGACCTATATAAATCCGGAGCTCAGGCTAACTTCAACGGTCAGCGCAGACAACGCTGTATCGTCTTGTTCACTTAACACACAGATTACTGAAAGGAAGGGTGATCTGAGGCTCGGAATCCCTGCCCTGGATGAATTTCCCCATAAAAAATGGTTACTAATATCGGGAAAAGCGGCGCGAAGTCTTCGTCCAGAAGAAATGCTCATGCCCCCGGTAATGGGCTTTCAGCCGCTACGTGAGGCCATTTCAAGTTATCTCAATATTTCAAGAGGAATGAATTGCCGACCGGAGCAAATCTTTGTTACCAGCGGCTATCGGGCCAACTTACGGTTAATTCTGTCGGTACTTGCACAGCCTGACGATAAAGTGCTGTTTGAAGATCCTGGCTACTTTTATGGTCAGCAATTATTGAAGCGAATGGCATCCAATCTGCACTATATACCTGTTGATCGGCAGGGCATGGATGTTGATTTTCTTCAGCGCTATCACAATGATGCACGCTTCGCTATCGTTACACCCACTCATCAAAGTCCGCTCGCAGTTAGCCTTTCATTACCGCGTAAGCATCAGCTGCTGGCCTGGGCACAGCAAAACAGTAGCTGGATAATCGAAGATGATTACGACGGAGAGTTTCATTACACACGAAAAGTAATCCCGGCGTTGAAAAGCCTCGATATGCATGACCGGGTTATTTATACCGGTACGTTTAGTAAAACGCTAATGCCAGCTATGCGTATCGGCTATATGGTAATACCACAGGAGACGGTAGCCCGTTTCAGTGAACTGGGCGAAATCCTTGAAACGGGTCTACCATTACTGCCGCAAAAAATACTTGCGCAATTCCTTAGCGAAGGGCACTTCTACCGGCATATAAAAAAGATGCGCTTACTCTATCAGCAGCGGCGTCGCATGATGCTTGAAGCAATTGAAACGAGCTTTCCAGGGTTATTTGAATTTGAGCTTACAGATGGCGGGATGCATATTGTTGCCTTTCTGCAACGTGGCATTGTAGATACCGCATTAGCTGCATTATGGACACAGCACGAGCTTTACGTCCGGCCACTCTCGAGCTGGTATGCGCAGACACAAAAACGTTATGGGTTAGTCATTGGATACACTAATATTCGCTCAACCGAAGAGGCGCAGAAAATTTTGGAGCGGGTTAAGGAAAAAACACTGGCGCTTATGCAGCATTAAGTTTTTTGATAGCCAGGCGTGAATAATAATCTCTTGTTTAGCCGTATCGTTGCCTGATAAAAATATTTAGTCGATCACTCCCTGTAAATGAGGGTCGACTAAATATGATCGTGATACTACATGTGTTTTTTAACAGGAATTTAGTCTGGTGTCGGTGCCATATATCTCCTACAGGATATTACGTATCGCTAACGGGAACACCGTTTCTAAGCCAGACGTTCAAAAATAGAGCGGTTTTTTGAGTGTATCTGGAATATTAGCGGATCTCAATTTCAGGAACGGCTGACATCCCGACGCGCAATAATTTTGCATCGGGTTGATTACCATCCAGCACTATTTTCACCGGTAAACGCTGGACGACTTTAGTAAAGTTACCCGTTGCATTGTCTGGCTGGATGGCTGAAAACGTTGCGCCGGTTGCAGGAGCGATACTATCGACATGTCCAGTAAACTTTTTGCCAGGCATGGCATCAATTTTAATTAAGACCTTCTGCCCCTGCTGAACATTTGCCAGCTGTGTTTCAAGATAATTGGCAGTGATGTAAGTTTGATGTAGCGGAACCACGGCCAGCAGACGTGTCCCTGCGTTAACGTAGGCACCGAGGCGCACCGAACGCTGGCCTACCATCCCATCGACTGGTGCAACAATACGCGTATAAGAAAGGTTAAGCCTCGCCTGACTGACCTTTGCCTGCGCGACTGCAACATCGGCTTCCGCCTGACGTAATGCAGCCCTCAACACGCCTACCTGTTTTTCTGCTGAGGTCAGAGCAGCTTCGTTCTGACGAACGACTGCGGATGCAGAACGCTGCGTTGAATGAGCTTTTTGTTGATCGTCCGCAGCGACGGTACCTCTTTGATAAAGTTTGTTAAAACGTTCAGCGTTCTGACTGGCGTACTGCGCCGATGCCTGACTGGCTAAAAGGGTCGCTTTAGTCTGAGCAATAATGGATTGTTGCTGCTCCAGTTGTGCAAGGCTGCTCAGGTGTTTTGCTTGACTAAGCTGCAAATTAGCTTGCGCCATTTCAAGCGCTATTGTGTAGTCTCGGTCATCCAGCGTGGCCAGTGTTTGCCCTGCTTTAACCCGTTGGTTATCCGCGACATAGATATTTTTGATATAACCCGATACTTTTGGTGCTACCAGTGTGTAATCCGCATTCACATAGGCATCATTGGTACGTGTATCATTATTCAGCATTGTCGACCAGACGAAAAATATCATCGTCATCATCAGAATTAATAATGCGCTGAGCAGAATCGTCCTTCTGGATACAGAAAATTTCATTTAACCACCTCTATTTAGTCATGGCAGGTTGAAAACGTGTCTGGGGCGGCCAGACACGTTTTGGCAACCAGACAGTGAGTAATAACAGCAGGACGGCAAAGCCAGTCATCAGCAGATAGCTGTCGCCCAGACTCAGAACAATTGCCTGATGTTTTAATAAGGTGATAAATCCCGCGATGTTCTCGGTGTTGCTGATGCTGCCGTCGTGTAATAAAGGGATGCTGCTGCTGGCCTGCTCACTGACCGGTGTCGATATCAACCATGGGCGGTTGGCTACGTTATTGACCAGAACATTAGAATGAAATTGTTCTCTGTGATTTATAAACCATTCCACTAATACGCCAGCAGCGATGCTTGAAAAACCCCGTACGGTATTGAACATAGCAGAGGCATAATGTCCTTCCGGGGGAGCCACAACGCTGGTTGCGCTCATAAGCAACGGTAAAATAATTGACGGTAATCCAATCGCCAGCAGAACCTGTATGGCCCAGAAATTCTGGCGTGCCCAGTCGCTGGTTATCTGCATACCCATCAGGCTGGCGAAAATCATCAGAGCAATCCCGAAAGCTATCAGCCAGCGACAATCAACCCAGCGCAGACTAAGCAGTGCGGCAACAAGTGGAGTGATAATTAACTGCGGGAGCCCAATGGTCAAAGCCAGCGGCGCAAATTGCGCTGTTCGAAAGCCCTCTACTTTGCCAAAGAAATTGGACGGCAAAGCCGAGCCAGCCAGCGCCAGTACCAACACTACAGCGAGCGCCATCAGGCCATATGAAAAGTTACTTCTCTCCAGCATCTGTAATTTGAACAAAGGGAGGGGATGAAACCATTCATTAATCAGAAAAATCGCCAGGCACACGATGGCGCTGGATAACAGACAATTAAATAACGGCGATTCAAACCAGTCCAGACGTCCACCCTGAGTGATGGCGATTATTAAAAACGCCATACCAGAACAGCCGGTAAGCATACCGAACAGGTCGATCTGTTTAAATCGGTCGAGATAAATCGGGTCCTGCGGCAAACCCCAGCCAATAAATATCATCGAAATCAAAATGGCGGGGACCGCTTGCCAGAACATGAACATCCAGCTCACTTCATCTGTCCAGAATGCCGCCAGTGAAGGTGCCACATTTGGACCTAAAGTCGCAGTCAGAGCATAAGCTCCAAGTCCATAAAGTTTTATAGATGGTGGCAGAAAACGTAGCGCCACAGTCATGAGTAAGGGAGGAAGTGCGCCGCTAAACAGGCCCTGTATCGTTCGCAAGAGAATAAACAACGGCGCATTCGGCAGTAAGGGTAAAAGTATGCCGCAAACCATAAAACCGCCAGCGCTAGCAAGCGCGAATTTACGCAGCGAAAAAGTCACAGCAAACCATGGTGCGATCATCATCGCCACTACTTCCGCGGCCTGGTAGGCAGATGTGAACCAGCTGGCTTGATCATAAGTCACGCCAATTCCGGCACGCACATCTGCAAGCGCTATATCTATAACCCGACCATTAAGTCCGGAGGTCAAGGCTGCAATCAGTACACCCACAAACCCCATTGCAAGGCGCCAGGTAAAGGGGGGCAAGGGTTGGGTAGAACGCTGTGCATTCATACAAAGTTCTCGTGCATTAAATCGATACAATGTACCGTATTGTGGTACATTGTGGCATCTTACATTGTGGTAGCGTCCATTGCAATGTGATAATTAAGACAAGAACTGAGATAACAGGCTGTCCGTCACCGGATGATAAGGAGCTCTATATGGCCGTTAATGCTTCAAGCTTTGAGGATGAAAAACCCGGCGGGATTCAGGTTATCGCCCGTGCAGCTGCAATTTTGAATGTGCTGGGTAAACACCCAGGCGGCATGAGTCTGGGGGAAATTGCGCAGGAGGTTGCTCTCCCTCGTTCAACGGTGCAGCGTATTGTCGCGGCCTTAGACAGTGCTCAACTTGTGCGTAGCAGCGGTGCAGGTGGTCTGCGTCTGGGACCAGCACTACTCAAACTTATTTCCAGTGTGCACAGCGATGTAGTGGATCTTGTACGTCCCTTCCTGGAGCAGCTTTCGGCCAATATTAATGAAACAGTGACCCTGGCACGTGCCAGTGGTACCCAGCTGGCAATCGTCCATTACGTTGTAGCATCACGTGAATTACGTGTTGTACCTCGTATTGGACTTAATTTGCCGCTCTACAGTACTTCCGGCGGTCGTGTGTTACTGGCTATGGAAAGGGATGAAGATGTCCGCATACTGGTAGGCGATGCCTATGAAGATCTAACCGGAATGACAGTTAAAACTCTTCCACAGCTTCTGGAGCTGATCGCCGATGTTCGTGCCAATGGGCTGGCTATAGATCTGGGTGAAACTCTTGAGGGCGTCTGCACGATAGCAGTAGCGCTAGACACACTTTTTGGTCGTTTTTCTATCTCATTATTAGTTCCAGCGCCACGTTTCCATAAACATGAAGCCTTTTATCGGAAAGAACTCATGCAATGCAAGGAGGCGATAGTTAATGAAATTGGAAGAATAATTTCGGTAGGAGAATAACTAACAACAGGAATAAGTGTTCTCAACGAAATTTGTTAGGCCGCTTGCACAGCCCGGCCCGACCTGCCCCAATATTAGATACAACGATCAGTTGGTAATGGAGTTGACCAGCTTCCCGCTGATCAACACTAAGTACTGTTAGCTACGTCCGCTTTTGGCACAAAGCTGACATTCCAGCCTTTGTATGACTGTAAAAACTACCTTCACGTGATAAGCCGCTTCGGGTTATGACGAGGCGCTTGTGTGACATGCTGGAAAACCAACTTAGATGTTTACTGAAAGCCCGGTTACCCTGGCTAAACGACCCTTAGAAATTTCTAAGGCGAAATAGTCACATAAGTCTTCTCCACGTGTGTTATAACCGAGTTACAAATCGCCACCACTGGCGTTAAAGAGGCATCTCATGAAACTGCGCATCACAAGAGCAATCGGCCTCAGCAAGTTCTCGCCACGTTGGGTTAAGGTTATCTGTTTACGATTGACTAAAAACGATATTGAGCGCTCCCTCAACGCTTTTCTGACAACAATTGATGAATCTGAACTCACTTCGGAGCAAGTCAAAGCATTGAGGGAATGCATTGACAGAATTAACCTGGCAAGAGGAAAGGGGATTCAGGCGTGATCACCTTAGATGCTGACCGCATGTTGATTTGAAGGCTCACTTCCTGTTCTTATATTATGTTTCTCATAATATAAATTTTCTAAGCATAAGAATTTTATGATAAGTAATGATAGAAAAGGGCTCAAAGCCAGAGCAAATCAAAAGCTGGAATGATTTTGATAAGAAAGACAAACACTATATTCGTCATCGTTAGCGGTTTTTCACAAGGATGAAGTATAGATTGAATAGAGATGATAGGGCACGGCATTTCTCCCGACAGCAAGAGTAGCGTGTGAATTTGATACTCTCCTCAAGCAAATTTAAAACATCGTTGGATTGTAAATTTCCTCAGTAAATCGCTGACAAATCTAATCTTGCTTAATGTCTCGTGTGGGTTCACTATGTGTCCTCGGTTTGGCATACAGACCTTATGAAAGCAGTTTTAATAAAGCAGTCCTCATTTCAAGTGTTATCCTTAGATACTCTTCTGCATGAGCCTTCTCCAAATTGCCCAGTAAGTCCTCATTTGCAATCAGGCCATGTTCGCCACAACATGTGGCTCAATAAAATTAAAGGAAGTATCTATGTCAAATAAAATGACTGGTTTAGTAAAATGGTTTAACTCTGAAAAAGGCTTCGGTTTCATTAGCCCAACTGATGGTAGCAAAGATGTTTTTGTACATTTTTCTGCTATTCAGAGTAATGATTATAAAACGTTGGATGAAGGCCAAAAGGTTGAGTTCTCGATTGAGAATGGTGCCAAAGGTCCGGCAGCTGCTAACGTTGTTGCGCTGTAATCGCTGAGAGTGACCTGAACACTTACGACAGCGATGACGGCACAAGCCTGAGCAGATAAGTGAAAGTCATAAAAAACCCGCCCTGAGCGGGTTTTTTGCGTTTCGTGCATGGCATGCAACAGAGGATGATCGTACTTTTTACGTCAACTGCTGGAGTGAAAAAACGAAACCGAACAGTGCTAACCCAACGATTGCGACAAAAAGAAAGCCAATTAGTAATTTCCAGCCCAACATCTTTCCTCCATAACTCTCCTTCATAGCCTTGAACGATATTATTATTAATGATTCAGAGATCAACCGACATGGATGATTTTCAGAGAAAGGGCCGTACAGAGCTTTTGAGCGGGAATCAAAGCCAGCCTATGTTCTTTTAGGCCCTTTGTTCAAAACTCAGGTTTGCATTTCTACTCTTAAAGCGTTGCAAAATCCGTGAGATACGTTTATAAATATACTGTATATGCATACAGTAATTCATTGCGGAGGGACATATGAAAATCGAGTTAACCATTGATCGCATGAAGAAACTTCCTGATGGAGCTATACCTGCGCTCGAGTCAGAACTGCTGAAAAGGCTCAGTAAGCAGTTTGATGATTGCCAGCTTACGATTAAGCGTGCCAGCCATGATGGGCTGACTGTTTTCGGGAGTGACAAGAAAGAGGTCGAACATATCGTGCAGGAGACCTGGGAAAGCGCTGACGAGTGGTTTAATTAATCGCGTGAATTTCACTGGAGCAGTTTCAAAGAGTATCGCTGTTTGCGTTCCCCTGGCTGTTCCCGATTACTGTTTACCGCGTCAATAAGTCGCTCTGGGGGAAATAGTGTGTAGTGCAGATGCCTTTAATGCAGATGATCAATGGTACGACGTGGTCAGAAGGGCCGATAAGGCAGTTATCTATAGCTTCCCGGCGGAAGGGAGATATCTGGTTTATCGAGTAAACGGAATAGTTTCATTACGACCGTTACTCGAAGAGGAAGAAATTTTCACTCTCAACGGATTTATGCAATTTGCAAAACGGCTGGGGTACCGAGTTACACCTCCGTCTGATATTATTCTTTCATAGGCCTGAACAACCTATACCTGATGCGCCACGGAGAGAACCATGGCGCTAGAATTACAACTTATAAAACACCACTCAGGAATACTGATCCCGGCTACGCCCGAGACCAGCGTTATTCTGCAATCCAAAACCCGGCTCGGCGATGTTCTTGTTGCCGAGTTCAGGCGGGTACGAAACCCGGCATTTCACCGGCGCTTTTTCGCGCTTCTCAATCTCGGTTTTGAATACTGGGAACCAACTGGCGGGGCTATCTCGAGTAACGAGCGGAAGCTGATCACCGGCTACGCCAAGTTCCTGGCTTCGTATGGCGGGAATGAAGGCGCGCTTATCGATGCTGCCGAGCAGTATCTTGAGCAGGTTGCTTACCGGCGCGTCACGAATGGCATTAGCCTGTGCAAATCCTTCGATGCTTACCGCTCTTGGGTGATCGTCGAGGCAGGGCACTTTGATGCCATTCAGCTCCCTGACGGAACACTCAAAAAACATCCTCGAAGCATCTCGTTTGCCAACATGGACGAGCTCGAGTTCCAGCAACTCTATAAAGCTGCGCTCGATGTCCTCTGGCGTTGGGTCCTGTCGCGTTCATTCCGCAGTCGTGATGAGGCAGAAAATGTCGCCGCGCAACTGCTTGGTTTCGCGGGGTGATGGGGATGAAGAAGACCTGGTTCCACCACACCGATTGCAGCACCGAACAGGCCGACGAACTCGTTAAGCGTTACATGGCGCGCGGGGTACGAGTTGAGCGTAGCCTTAACCCGGATTACGTGACATGGACTGTCAGTGCATTCTTGCCGACCTCAAATACACCAGCGCGCCCGGATAGCCGCCGGCGAAACCGGATGTGGGGGTGAACGTGAAGACATATCAAATCACTTTGCCCTGGCCGCCGAGCAATAACCGGTATTACCGGCACAACCGCGGGCGCACGCACATTAGCGCTGATGGCATCGCGTACCGCTATGCAGTGGCCAGTGTCATTCGCAGCGCCCGGCTTAATATCCGAACGGCTGCACCACTCAAAATCCGAATTGAATGTCATATGCCAGACCGCCGGCGCCGTGATCTGGATAACCTGCAAAAAGCTGCATTCGACGCTTTAACCAAGGCGGGATTCTGGATGGATGACTGCCAGGTTGTTGATTACCGCGTTGTGAAAATGCCTGTCGTTAAGGGCGGGAAATTGGAACTCACTATTACCGAGCTGGAGACCGCATGAATCTTGAAAATACCCTCAAATATCACTTCGCCAAATCGACAATGATTAGCGACTCTCCGCGCGCTACGGCGTCAGACTCATTAAGCGGAACGGATATCATGGCCGCTATTGGTATGACGCAGGAACGGGCTGCGTTGGGTTACAGCGCTTTTCTTGGGAAGATGGGGATCAGCAACAATGACCGGGAGAGGGCGATTGAGTTGCTGGCCCAGTATGCGCTGACCAAGTGCGACCGAGTAGCTGCGCTTCGCAAGCTGGACGATGCGGTTAAGCCACTGGTTATGCGCCAGCTGGCCACTTTCGCTTTTGAAGATTATTCTCGCAGCGCCGCCAGCGTGAAACAGTGTGATTGCTGCTCGGGGCAGGGATTCATTGAGGCTGATGTTTTCATGATGAAATCGCACTACACGATGAAGCTTCCACAATGGGCAAAAGACCTTAAGCAATCTCCGAGTGATTTCGAGGTTAAGCGCCAGGTGAAAGAAGTCGCTAAGGTCCTTTGCTCGACCTGCAAAGGGAAGAAAGTTGTCAGCTGCGCCTGTAAAGACTGCCACGGGCGCGGTAAAGCAGTGAATCAGGACCTCTCTGAAAAGCAGGGCGTGCCGGTTCTGGCCGATTGCAAGCGCTGCGGCGGACGTGGATATGAGCGAATTCCATCGACTGAGGCTTACGCAGCTGTATGTCAGATAACGGATGCAATCAGCCTCGATACCTGGAAGAAGTCTGTTAAGCCATTCTACGATCAGTTAATTACCAAGTTTGATATCGAAGAAGCATGGGCTGATGCGCAGCTGAAGCAGATAACAAAATAGGGCATTATTTTATCGTGAGCTATTTACATTTCCCGAATCTGTGGTAATTTTCCTCTAACGATGGGTTAATGCCTTCGTTTAAAGCCCTGCGGTTAACCCCGTGGGGCTTTTGCTTAAAAGCGATTTAAGAATTTCTAAAACCAACCAACCCCGCGGTGATTTATAATTTTCCCAACCAAGCAGGAGGGAAAATGGAAGAAGGTTTCTACTGGGTACAGCACAACGGCAAGATTCAGGTTGCCTACTACACCAATGGTGTAACCGAGGATCTTGAAACTGGCCAGACTATAACTGGTGTCTGGCATCTGACGCAGGGAGATCCCCTCTGCGATAACGGAGAAGCGGAAGTTCTCTCCGGCCCACTTTCTCCACCAATTAGCTAAGAAGATTTATCGCACGATATTGCACTGTATTTATTGCACTTCATCCTTTTCGAACTACTCTTCTAAATATCCGGTGGAATGGATATGGAAGTGCTTTGTATTGAGTGCGTTTACTAACAGCGTGCATGCTGTTAGCGTATGGTTGCCTGCTCCTATGAGTAGGCTTTTTTTTTGTTCAAAGATAATCCATTGACCACAGGAATGAATAGCACGTAAATTATTTCTGTGGTGAATCCTTTCTAAGCGAAAGGGCGTTCCAGTCAACTGCTATCTGCAGGTATGCGCGCGTCTTTGCTGACTGGGGTAGAGTCACCGGGAGGCACCCGGCACCATGACAACAACAATACAAGTTTCAAATTCCTTGAGAGCCTGCCATAAAAAGCAGGCCTTTTTTTATGGTTTTGTAATCTGCTGCTACGCTTTGAGTTGTGAGATGTGCCTACCTCTCCGGTGGTTCTCCTGAGCCTATAGTGAATCAGCCGATACAGTTTCACTCCTGAGCATAGGTCTCACTCACACCTACCTTACAAATAGTCAACTCATTGGCCCGCTTCGAAAGAGCGGGCTTTTTTTATTCCCAAATTTAGCACCCGCACAGAGCGAGGTGAGAGCATGTATCGCATGGACAAATTAACCACCGGCGCTGCATACGGCGCTTCAGCCGGCAGCATCCTAAACGGCATGCTGAATGCCTACAGTCCCGAACAGTGGAACGCTATCGGCGTGCTGGTGGGCATCATCATTGCCGTACTGACTTATCTGACGAATCTCTATTTCAAGATCCGCGAAGACAAACGCCGCAGCAGGAGCCGAGATGAACCCGACACTCAGGAATAAACTGGTGGGTGCCATTGTTGGCGGATCCGGAGCAATCACCATTGCTGCAGTATTGCTGGGCAATGCGGATGGGCTGGAAGGTCGACGCTACTACGCTTATCAGGATGTCGTCGGCGTCTGGACTGTTTGCGATGGGCACACTGGTGCCGACGTTCGCCGCGGGCACCGTTACACCGATAAAGAGTGCGATGCACTACTGCAGTCAGATCTGCGCAAGGTTGCTGCAGCTATCGACCCGCTTATTAAGGTCTACATCCCTGAACCTACCCGCGCCGCACTTTATTCCTTTACTTACAACGTGGGAACTGGGGCGTTTAGCAGATCGACGCTGCTGAAGAAACTGAATGCCGGTGATATTCCGGGTGCATGCAAAGAACTGCAGCGGTGGACGTATGCCGGTGGCAAGCAGTGGAAGGGCTTGGTATCCCGCCGGGAGGTTGAGCGCGAAGTCTGCGAGTGGGGTCAGAAATGAGCCGATTAACAGCCATCATCTTCGCTGTCGTTATCAGCCTGCTAGTTACCATGGCTTGGGCGATTAACCACTACCGCGACAACGCCATCGCTTATAAAGACCAACGCGATAAAGCCACTGAGAAACTCAGCCTGTCGATCGCCACCATCAAAGACATGCAGACCCGCCAGCGTGATGCAGCGGCACTGGATGCTAAATACACGAAGGAATTAGCCGATGCGAAATCTCAGCTTGAAGATCTGCAGCGTTGCGTTAGCACTGGTAAGTGTGGGTTGCACGTCAACGCCAGATGTCCCGCGAACGGAGCGACCAGCACCGGCGGCATGGGCGATGCTACCAGCCCCAGACTTACTGACTCCGCTGAACGGGATTATTTCACCCTCAGAAAGCGAATCGTCACAGTGAGAAAGCAAATTGGCTACCTGCAGGACTACATCAAAGAGCAGTGTCTGAAATAGAACCTCATCCGCAAGGTTCTGCCACTATCTCGCTCTTGGACACTAGCATTAGCATATATTTTAAGCGCAATCTGATAGATTGGGTGATGCCAAAAAAAAGCCCTCGCATGGAGAGCTAAAGGAGTCTCAGTTTCACTTGCTCTTTTTATCGATGTTTCCCTGGAGTTGGCATTCTCCACATCAGAGTCTTGGATAGCCTGGCAGTCAGCCAGTAATCAACAAGCGTAAGCGAAAAGTATTAGGAATTTCCTCAGGTTAACGGTCTTTGATAGTTCTTTCTTGTTGCATATGCTTCACATGGTATTCCCTATAATCAGATTAAATTTTACTCGAAATCACATGCACAAGAACGAATGGGTTGAAATGCGTTCTGCCATAAAAAATGCCCCTTGTGAGGGGCAATTATGAGTTGAATCTTTTGTTTTATTTGTGTGCTTCTTGCTCTAAGGCTTTGGCAAAATAACATCTCACACAAATATTGCAAACTAAATGCACTTTTAAATGCAATAATGTGAAACCTCGCATCTTACGGTTGATGATCCTTGCCGGAAAAGGTAACCACTACCTACAGGTTTTGCTGTAGTGGAAGGTTTTGAATTAGCCCAGTTCATAGTGGCAGTGACGTGTCTGATGGGTCTTCTTGTCATGCGCCAATCTTTAACAAATTAGGCTGCGGGCTTCCGGTGACTGAGCGACGATTCACCAGGAGGTATCCATCCCTCTATGGCAAAAGCCCTTGTAATGATGAAGGAGCTTTTTTTATCATTCTTTAGGGCATTACTGACGCTGGGGACCTCCTGTAGGTGACTAGTTGGAAGTTAGCCCATTCAGCATCTGTTACACAGGTAGTCTACTATTTACATACAGTTAGGTTAGCGGCAATGTATCGATAACTGTCGTCTCACTTGATAATGGAAATAGTAAACGGCCAAAAGAGGTAATAATGAAAATTGAAGAACTGACGCACAAGGCAGAAGAAGAAATTTCTGCCCTCATATCAAAAAAAATTTCAGAGTTACGAAAAAAAACAGGCCATGAAGTTTCCGAAATTGAGTTTATCGCTCGTGAAGCGATGACAGGTCTTGAGGGGTACGAGGTCAAAATCAAACTCCTTTAATCGTATCTTCACAAAACAAGGTCGCTCATGCGGCCTTTTTTATTGCTATTTGATAGTGAGTGACGCAAGGAAAAAACATGGCAAAACCGGACTGGGGCGAGCTTCAGCAACGGTTCCTGTCCGAACATGCCGCAACCGGCGTATCACCGAAAGAGTGGTGTGAAGCGCAGGGACTGAATTATGCGACTGCCCGCCGATACATCAAAAAACCTTCTGCGCAAACTGCGCAAAAACCTGCGCAGAAAAAAATGCGCACTGCGCAGAAAGATAAAAGCGCAAATGAGCTGGTGGATGATGATGGGTTAACGGCACAGCAAAGACGCTTTGTCGCAGAATACCTGAAGGATGGCAATGCCACACAGGCAGCTATCCGGGCTGGCTACAGTAAAAAATCAGCTGAACAAATCGGCTATCAACTCCTTCAGAAAACTTCAGTTGCGCAGGCTATTGCGCAGCAGCAAAAAGCGTCCATTGTGCGCACTCTTGGAAGTGCCGATGAAGTGCTTGAGCAGATGTGGCAGCTCGCTACTTTCGATGCCAATCAGCTGTCGCAGTATCGTCGCGGGGCTTGTCGTTATTGCTGGGGCTTCGGTCACCAGTATCAGTGGCGCGATGCAGTTGAGTTCGAAGAGAAGAGGCTCGAGGCTGTTGAACGTGACAGACGCGAACCTGAAGATTCCGGCGGTTACGGCTATGACCACAACAGAGAGCCTAACCCAGTATGCCCGCGCTGCAACGGCGACGGCATTGGCCAGCCTTACTTCGCAGACACGAGGAAACTTTCCCCTGATGCTGCGCTGGCTTACTCAGGCGTGAAGGTCGGCAAGAACGGCGTAGAAATCACAGCCATCAGCCGCGAGCGCATGTACGAAGCGGTCATGAAACGCCTTGGCCTGGCTGATAGCGAGTTTGCGCAGCGCCTGCAGCAGATAGAAATCGAACGCCGGCAGCTGGAGGTTGAGAAACTCCGTAAAGAGCTGGCGGGTGATGGTGAGGACGATGAACCAACCCCAGTGCAGATCAATATCAACGTAGTGGATGCGAGGGCAGACGATGGGGATCAGCCCGACACTTAACATTCCTCAGGCGCGCTTCCTCGCTATGCAGCACAAATTCAAAGCCTACGTTGCCGGGTTCGGCTCCGGTAAGACGTGGGTAGGTTGTGGCGGCATCTGTAAGGGGATGTGGGAGCACCCTAAAATCAACCAGGGCTATTTCGCGCCGACGTACCCGCAGATTCGTGACATCTTCTACCCGACGATTGAAGAGGTGGCCTTTGACTGGGGCTTGAACGTCAAAATCAATGAGGGGAACAAAGAGGTTCACTTCTATGAGGGACGGCGTTACCGCGGGACAACTATCTGCCGCTCGATGGAGAAACCCGGCTCGATAGTCGGTTTCAAAATCGGTAATGCGATGGTGGATGAGCTGGACGTCATGGCGGCTGCCAAAGCACTGCAGGCTTGGCGAAAAATTATCGCCCGTATGCGTTACAACATCCCGGGCCTGAGGAATGGAATTGACGTAACGACAACGCCGGAAGGTTTCAAATTTGTTTATCAGCAGTTTGTGAAGGCCGTACGTGAAAAGCCAGAGCTTGCGGCACTGTACGGTCTGATACAGGCCAGCACATTCGATAACGCTAAGAACCTGCCCGCGGATTACATCCCGTCGCTGTTGAGTTCTTATCCGGATGAACTGATTCAGGCATACCTGCGAGGGAAATTCACCAACCTTAACAGCGGGACCATTTACCACACATTTAACCGCAAGCTGAATAACTGTTCTGACGAGATTCAGGACGGGGATCCGCTGTTCATTGGTATGGACTTCAACGTGGGAAAAATGGCCGCGATTGTTCACGTTAAGCGTAATGGCCTACCACGTGCGGTCCGTGAGCTGGTGAAGGTCTACGACACGCCAGCGATGATTAAGCGTATCCAGGAAGAGTTCTGGCGCTACGAGGATGGCCGTTATGTGAAGAGCCGGGAGATTTACATCTATCCGGATGCCTCTGGCGACTCCCGCAAATCACAGAACGCCAGCAAGACAGATATTGCTCAGCTCAATGATGCCGGATTCAGCGTCATCGTTGATGATGCCAACCCGCCGGTTAAGGATCGCATCAACTCGATGAACGCCATGTTCTGCAACGCCAACGGAGAACGCCGCTACCTGGTGAATGTGCAGAATTGCCCGGTTTACACCGAAAGCCTCGAACAGCAAATCTGGGCGGCCAATGGCGAACCGGACAAATCAGCTGATAACGATCACCCCAATGATGCTGGTGGGTACTTCATCGTGAAGGATTACCCGATCGTGAAACCGGCATACTCAATCACTATGGACACTACTTTCTGATATGGCAAACGACGATATCACCTGGGTTCGACCAGAACACCGGGCGGCTTCTGCTGCCTGGCGGAAATACAGGGACTTCTGCAAAGGCGCTGAGGCCGTAAAGGCGGCGGGTAATAAATATCTGCCTTATCTCGACCCAACTGATAAATCCACGCGCAACCGTAAGCGTAATGAGGACTATCTGAGCCGCGCGGTGTTCTACGCCATTGCCGGCAATACGAAGATCGGCATGCTTGGGATGGCGTATCGCAAGGACCCCACGGTTAACGGTCCGGAGAAGCTGAAGTACCTGTTGGACAATGCTGACGGGGCCGGAACCAGCATCTATCAGCAGTCGCAACTGGTGACCGAGAACGTGCTGGAGGTGGCACGAGAGGGGCTTTATGTTGACTACGCAGAAGCATCCGATGAGGCGATTATCCTCCGCTACCCGGCAGAGAACATCATTAATTGGCGAACAAAGCGAATTAACGGGCGCGATCAGCTGGTGCTTGTGGTCCTGCGCGAATGCGTAGAAGAGCCGGATGGTTACGCTTACAAGGATGAAATCCAGTACCGCGAGCTGGCGCTGGAAGAAGGGCGGTTCATCTGCCGGGTGTGGCGCCGGGCTGGTGGCACCGCAAGCGGAACCTACACCGTTGACAGTGAGTACCACCCTAAGCCGAAAGGAAAGGACTACTGGGACGAAATTCCGTTCACCTTTGTCGGTGCTCAGAATAACGATCCCACTATCGATGATTCACCGCTGGCCGCGCTGGTGGAGATAAACCACGGGCATTACCGTAACAGTGCTGACTATGAAGACAGCGTGTGGTTCTGTGGCCAGGTGCAGCCGTATATGACCGGGCTCGATACCGGCTGGCGCGATCACCTCGAGAAGAAGGGCGTGAAAATTGGTTCCCGATCACCGCTTTTGCTTCCCAAGGAGGGCTCGTTTGGCTATGCCCAGGCGCAGCCGAACATGCTGGCTAAAGAGGCCATGGACAGTAAGCGCGATTACATGGTGCAACTGGGCGCCCGACTGATTGAGCAGAACGCCACGGCGAAGACTGCGACGCAGGCGAGTGGTGAGCAAACATCTTCCACATCGGTGCTCGGTATCTGCGTTTCGAACGTTTCTGAGGCCTATACGCTGGCGCTGGGATGGTGTGCGAAATACCTCGGCATCAAGGGCGAAACAACGAGTTACACCATCAATCAGGAATTCATAGCGAAGGTTGCCGAGTCGGGCATGGTGACGGCAATCGTCAACGCCTGGCAGTCCGGTGCGCTGCGCGATAGCGATATGATTCGCGCGCTGCAGAAGCTCGATCTCATTGACCCGGCCGACAGTCCGGACGAGGTTATTGATGCGCTTCGCAATCAGGCACCAACGTTGACGGGAGGCTGATATGGCCACCATTAACGAAAGCCTGCGCGATGAGTCGATCGCACATTCCGTCTGGTTAAGTCGCTACGCCACCGGAGTGGCAAACCGGATGGTGAAGTTGCTTAACGAAACGGACGCGGATCTTTCGGCACGGCTACTAGATGCGCTGGACAGATTGCCTCCTGAGAGCTTCACCGTTAGCCGTCTGCAGAGTTTACTGGGCAGCGTGCGTGAGCTTAACCATCAGGCCGTTGCCACCATGCAGGCAGGGCTCGAGAGTGAGCTGGTGGCGCTGGCAAAGAACGAAGCCAGTTATCAGCTGAGCCTGTTCGATTCCCTTCTGCCATCACAGGTCTTGTC
The DNA here is from genome assembly GCF_024599655.1 of Enterobacter asburiae. NCBI lineage: Bacteria > Pseudomonadati > Pseudomonadota > Gammaproteobacteria > Enterobacterales > Enterobacteriaceae > Enterobacter > Enterobacter asburiae. The sequence continues at coordinate 2,789,312 of NZ_CP102247.1, read as the reverse complement.
TCACTATCCGCTGCAGGGCATCACCGCCGATATGGTGTATGCCGCGGCGATGGCGCAGCCCTTTCAGGGGCGGCTGCTGAGTGAGTGGGCGGTTAATCTGGAATCGGACAGGCTGGCGCGTATCGTGAACGCTGTCCGCAGGGGTTATCTTGCCGGCGACACGGTAGAAACTATAGCCCGCAATGTTCGTGGCCACGCCAACAAAGACTATCGCGACGGCGCGCTGCAGATGAGCAGGGCAAATGCCGCCAGCATCGCTAAAACAGCCGTTAATCATCTGGCTGCCACTGCACGCAACAGCTTCACCAGCGCCAACAGCGATATCGTGAAAGGCAAACAGTGGCTGTCTACGCTGGACAATAAAACAAGTCATGACTGCATTATTCGTGACCTGCTGCGTTACACCCTGGATAACAAACCGGTCGGGCATAAGGTGCCTTACCTGCAGGGACCCGGGAAAATTCATTTTTGCTGTCGTTCTACCGAAACCCTGATCCTCAAGTCGTGGCGCGAACTCGGCATCGATATCGACGAGATGGACGAGGGGAGTCGTGCCAGCATGGATGGCCAGGTGCCAGCTAAAACCACGTATCTGGAATGGCTCGAGCGTCAGCCAGCTCAACGGCAGGATCAGGTTTTGGGTGCCGAGCGTGGCCGTCTGTTCCGAGCCGGTGAAATCAACCTGGCTGATATGTTCACTGACAAAGGCGAATGGATCAGCCTGGAACGCTTGAAGCAGCTCTCAGGCACTGACAACTAACAACCACTTCTTTCTTCACGCCCTGGCATCTGCCGGGGCTTTTTTATGGGCGAGGCCCGGCAAAATCCCGAGGGGAAATTATGTTAATTCGAAACATGCTTCTGAAATTTTACGCACCTGAAAGCGGCGGTGAGGGCAGCGGTGGCGGTGGTATCGAAATCACCCCAGAAATCCAGAAGCTGATTGATGAGCGCGTGACCAGCGAAGTCACTGGCCTCAAAACGAAAAATAGCGAACTGCTGGGCACCATTAAACAGCAGAAAGAAAACCTGTCCCGCTTTGAAGGTATCGATCCAGACGCTGTACGCGGCATTCTCCAGCGTTTTTCTGACGATGAAGAGGCAAAGCTTATTGCCGCCGGGAAAATCGATGAGGTGCTCGATAAGCGCACCGAGCGTTTGCGTGCTGACGTCGATAAGCAAATCAAAGCCGCAAATGAACGCGCCGACAAAGCCGAAGCGTTCTCCAACAAATTCCGGGATCGAGTTCTGGGCGATGCAATCCGTGCAGCAGCCTCAAAAGCTGGTGCGCTGCCGGAAGCATCCGACGATCTCATTCTGCGTGCCAAAGGCACTTTCCAGCTCAACGACGAAGGCGAGGCCATAGCAGTTGATGCAAATGGCGATGTTCTGTTCGGTAAAGACGGCAAAACGCCACTGAGTCCACTCGAATGGGCGGAGTCTCTTAAGGAGACGGCTCCGCATCTGTTCCCACGCGCTGAAGGCACTGGCGCGGGCGGGCACAAGCCAAACGGTGGTGGCAGCCTGAAACGTTCCGAAATGAGCGCCAGCGACAAAGCGGATTACATCCGCAAGCATGGCCAGCAGGCCTTCCTCAAACTTCCGAAATAAGGGATTAACCCATGTCTAGCACTGTTAATAGTGACCTGATCATTTATGACGATCTGGCGCAGACCGCTTTCCTCGAGCGTCGCCAGGACAACCTGGCAATTTTCAACGCGTCCTCCAACGGCGCGATCCTGCTGGATAACGAGCTGATTGAAGGCGATTTCCGCAAGCGAGCCTTCTACAAAGTGGGCGGCTCAATCGAATCGCGTGACGTTAACTCCACCGAAAAGGTGACGGGTAAGAAGATTGGCGCCGGTGAAGCCGTATCCGTCAAAGCGCCGTGGAAATACGGTCCATATGAAACTACTGAAGAAGCGTTCAAACGCCGCGGCCGCTCGGTTGACGAGTTCTCAGAGGTGATCGGCACTGATGTTGCTGATGCGACGCTGGAAGGCTATGTGAAATATGGCTTGAAAGCGCTTACGGCTGCTATTGGCGCAAACGCGGACATGGTGGTTACCGCAGATATCGAAACAGACGGTAAGAAGACCCTGACGCGCGGCCTGCGTAAGTACGGCGACAAGTTCAACCGTGTTGTGCTCTTCGTTATGCACTCCGCCACTTACTTCGACATCGTGGATGAGGCGATCGCCAACAAAATCTACGAAGAAGCGGGCGTGGTGGTTTACGGCGGGCAGCCAGGCACGCTGGGTAAACCTGTGCTGGTGACCGACACCATGGACGCTGATGCGATCCTTGGGCTGGTAGCTGGTGCGGTTACCGTCACCGAGTCTCAGGCGCCGGGCTTCCGTTCCTACGACATCAACGATCAGGAAAACCTGGCGATCGGATACCGTGCAGAAGGTGTGGTGAATGTCGACCTGCTGGGTTACAGCTGGGATACCTCCAAAGGTGATAACCCGGACCTGACCAAAATCGGCACTGCAGGTAACTGGAAGAAGCACTTCACCAGTAACAAATCTACGGCTGGCGTGCTGATTAAGCTGGGATCCACTGCGGGGGAGTAACGCTGTCAGCGGATAAAACCTCCGCAACCGCTGACAGCACCGATGCGGTCACCATTTCCCTGAAGTACACGCTAAACGGAGCAGGTGTTTCCGGCAAAACCGTTGCCTGGAATTCAACGGGCGGCACGCTTAGCACGGCCAGTTCTCAGACCGGCTCTGCTGGTGGGGCGACGGTCAAGCTCACCTCTGATACGGCAGGCACCTTCACGGTAACCGGCACGGTTGAAGGAGTGGCGAAAACCACGGATGAGATCACTTTTACTGCACCTGCCGGAGAATAACGAATGGGGCGAAAGCCCCATAAACAGGATGATTCGATGATCAATACCGATATCACCTCTCCTGATGCCAACAGCTACGCCAGTGAAGAGGATCTTGCCTCATTTGCGGAAATACGCGGCATTGAACTGCCTGACAAGCTTACACCTTTGTTGATTAAGGCAATGGATTACCTAGAGGGGCTGGACTGGGTAGGCTCAAAAGCTGGCCCGAGACAGGCTCTGGCATGGCCACGCGTGAATGTCGTTCTGGATGAACATGATTTCCCACCCGACCAGGTGCCGCGGCAGGTTATCACCGCACAATGCATGCTGGCTATCGAGGCGATTGAGGGCGATTTGCTTTCAAGCGTTCGTGAGGCCGCGGTTAAAACCGAACGTGTCGAAGGCGCCGTAACCATGACCTATGCGGTTGCCGATGGTGAGGTGTTCACACCATCCTATCCGGCGGTAATGGCTATTCTCGGCGACCTGGCTGGTGGGCGTGGATATGCAATCAATGCTTTCGCGGAGCGCGCGTAATGGCCATCAACTATCAGCGAATGCAGGCGACAACGACTCGTATGCTCAAGCAGAACGGCATTGCGTACAACGTCACGCGTAAGGGCACGTTAATCGTCATCGGTGGTGTGGAGCATCGTTCCGATGATATCCAGTTCACCGCCAGAGGAGTTAAGACGGATTACGCGCCAGGCGAAATTGACGAAACCGTCATTGAAAACGGCGATGTTCGGATTGTCTTCAGTGCTGAGCAGGAAATCAAAATCGGCGATCTGATCGACGTGGACGGTGTAATCCACCGCGTGGTTAAGCCTAACCCGGTGAAACCGGGCGGTGTGGTGCTCTGCTACAAATCTCAGTTGAGGGCATAGCATGAGCGATAACAAGGCGTTCACGGCTGCCATCACCGCGTTCGTGGACAAAGCCAAAGCGAATCAGGAAGCGGTCGTACGTGCTGTCGGCATTCGGATCCTTAATCAACTGGTGATGATGTCACCTGTCGGCAACCCGGAACTCTGGGGCATCAACCAGACGGCATCTTCTTACAATCAGGCGGTATACGACCATAACGAAGCGCAAAAATCGGACCCTGCCAACCTGACTAAAACCGGACGACTTAAGAAGAAGGCTCGACTGGTGGATGGGATGGATATCAAAGCGCCGCCTGGATATACCGGTGGACGGTTTCGGGGCAACTGGCAGGTTTCTTTTGATGCACCGGCCACAGATGAAACGGGACGTGTAGATAAAACCGGAAATCTGACAAAAGCCTCAGGGAATTACACGCTGTCGCTGTTCAAAGTCGGGATGAAGGCTATTTATTTCTGCAACAACGTCCCTTACGCGTATCGACTGGAGATGGGGCACTCTTCCCAAGCTCCGGGAGGGATGGTACGCATTACTGCTGCTGAGTTTCAGCGATTTTTTGAGCAAGCAGTAAGGGAGGTGACTAAATGATTCCCGATATCGCGGCGGTGCTGGCCGCCAGGCTCGGCGAGTGGGCTGATGCTGAAGGTATCCCGGTTGCCTGGGAAAACGTGCCGTTTACACCCCCTGCTAACGAGATGTACCTGGCCGTTCACGATATGCCCGTTACGCCGCGAACAATCGATCTCGGATTGCGCTGCCGGACTTATTCAGGCGTGTACCAGATTAATGTCGTGGCGCCAGCCGGCTCCGGCCGCACCTCCGTCGTTGCTCTGGCGGGCAGGGTGGCAGAATTGTTCCCTGAGGGGCAGGAAATTGCAGGCAAAGACTTTACCTGCTGGATTAGCAGCGTGCCTGGCATATTCCGCGGCATCCCTACACCTGTGTCCTACACCGTTCCTGTCAGCCTAAATTATCGGGCAGACATTAACAGCTGATTCCCCTCTGATGTCCCACAACTGACCGGCCTTGAGCCGGTTTTCCCGTTTCTGAAGGAGAAACCAATATGGGCTTTGCATTGCCTAACGGCGCTCACGTCTATCTGGCATCGGGTTATGGCCCAGCCATTACTTTCACCGGGGCGACGAACGCCGAAAATATGGTGATCACCGTGAGTGAAGCGGACGCACTCAAGGTGGGTGATATTGTTCATGTGAACTGCAACTGGTCCGGTGTTGATAACGTCATTGCAAAAATTGATGCGATTGCCGAAAGCGCCGTAACTCTTCGCAATATCAATACCACCAACAAAAACAAATATGCCGCTGGTGGCGGTACCGGTTCGATCCGCAAGGTTCTTGAATGGACCGAGCTGCCGCAAATTACTGAGGTGTCGAAATCTGGTGGCGATCAGAACACCACACAGATTCAGTTCCTGAGCGACGACCGCCAGCGAAACCTGAATACCTATAAATCCGCAGTCTCTCAGACCTACTCGATCGCTCACGACTCAACTCTCCCGGTTTATCCGTTGCTGCGCCAACTGGACGAAGACGAAGAGACGGTTGCGGCTTACATGTACGTGCCGAAGGCGAAGGAAAACCGTTACTGGGCGGCCACGGCGTCCTTTGACGATACGCCAACTACTGCGGTTAACGAGGTAGAGACAGTAAGTGTGGTGCTGAACCTGCAGTCATCGGCGATGACGTTCTACAAGGTGACTGACGCTGCCGCCTAGCCGTCAGAGCTTTCACTATTCCATGCCTCCCATTGTGGAGGCTTTTTTCCGTTAAGAGGTATCGATGGCGACCAAATTCACCCTTCAGCCAAAACCTACATTTAAGGCCAACGTCTCGATCCCGCGCGCCGGCGATGAGGATGGCGTGCTGACCTTCACGTTTAATCATAAGCCACTCAAAGAGCTGGCTAATCTGGAAAAACTGGAAGGCAAAACCGCCACTGATTTTCTGATGGAAATCATTGCTGGCTGGGCACTTCCCGATGCATTCAACGCGGAAAACCTGTCGGTGCTGCTGGAAAACTATCCGGCGGCGATGAAGGCCATCCCGGAAACCTACTACCGCGAGCTGATGGGGCAGCGCGAAAAAAACTGATAGCGGTTGCCTCTGCGTTCTATACGCCTGAACCCACAGCGGCAGACCTGGCACCATACGGGCTTACGCCGGATGATTACGACGATCATTACATCGACGTCTGGCCAGATGTATGGACTTCATTCCTGGTGTTTCAGACTGTCAGTACGCAATGGCGAACGGGAATGGGGGGCGCGTCCGGGCTCGACTATAACGTTTTGCCCTGGGTGATGCGTTTGCACAACGTCGACGACGAGGCAACCGCGCTTTCGGACATCCGGGTGATGGAAAGTGCTGCGCTAAAAATTATGCATAAAGAGAGGGCGGAATGAGTAACGATATCGCCACGATTTCCCTGCGTGTAAATACCAGTGAGCTGGAGCGCGGTAATCAGGCATTGGATCGCTTTCAGGAGACCGCGTCCGCCGCGGCAGGTAAAGCTGATGACCTGAACAGTACGTTCCGTACCGGTATCGATAACCAGAAGAAAAACAGTGAAAGCCTGAAGCAACAGCGCCAGGAGCTGCAGAACCTGCTGAATAAAATTAGCCCGGTAAACAAGGCGCTGGATGAACTGGACACGATCCAGGAGAGCCTGGCGAAGTTTCGCGGTAAAGGGCTGGTAGGGGATGAAGACTTTACTCGCTACAACAGCGTGCTTGAGACGACCCGAGCTAAACTGGCGCAGGTCATGGAGTCTGAGACCGCAGAGGGGCGGGCTCGCATTGAACAGGCACAGGCAGTGCAGCGTGCAGCTTCGGCGGGCAAGACCTTTATCGATTCGCTGGAAGAGCAGGTTACAGCAATCGGAAAAACGCGCGCAGAACTGTTAGAGCTAAAAGCAGCCCAACTTGGCGTGTCCGATCGTGCTGCACCCATGATCGCCCGACTGAAAGAGCAGGAGGAAGCGTGGAAGTCAGGAGCGATCAGCGCGGGGCAATACCGCAACGCGATGCGTTATCTACCAATGCAAATGACCGACATCGTAACTTCATTGGCGTCTGGTATGCCGGTTTATATGGTAGCCATTCAGCAGGGCGGCCAGCTGCGCGATTCGTTTGGCGGTGTAGGCAATGCTCTGAAAGCGATGTTGTCGATGGTGACTCCTGCCCGAGTGGCCATTGGTGGCCTGGCCGGTGCTGTTCTGATTGCTGCAAAAGCGGGAGCAGACTACTTCACAGCCTACGACGATATTAATAAGGCCATTATCAGGACAGGCAACATTGCCAGCACTTCAGCGCTCCAGGTTATGGCTTCCTCTCAGTCGATTGCTGCCTCTACTGGCGCTACTGTAGAAACCGTTCAGAGTCTGATGACTGAACTAATTAGCATGGGTTCGCTCACACAGCAGCAGCTCGAAAAAGCGGCGGGCTCTACGGCGTTGGCGGTTCAGACCGGTATTGTGTCGGCGCAGGACATCACCAAAGCCTATAAGGACATCGAAAAAGACCCCGTTAAAGCCCTTCAGAGTCTAAACGAACAATACAACTTCCTGACTGTTTCGCAGCTTAAGCACATTGATGAGCTGGTGAAGCAGAAGGACCAGACTGCTGCAGTTACACAGGCCATGGATTTGTTTGGCGACACAATGGCTGAGCGCGGAGAGCAGGCTTATGACTCGCTGACACCGTTTGGTCGCCTGTGGCTGGATATCAAAGACTGGGCATCTGAGGCCATGCAGAATATCGGTCAGTGGGTAGCAGAGCTGGCATCAAACACACTGAAGGAATTCAACGCAATTTATTACAGCGTAGCGATCGTTTTCCAGAAGCTGAACCAGATCATTTCTTCCTCTATTGCGGCTGCGATTAATCTCATTCCTGACTGGGCGAAAACGGATACTTTGCAGGGATGGCAGGACTATAACGAACAAATGGCCAGCGCTTATGGCGACAGTGTCTCTCAGTTGAAAAAAGACTGGGATGCCGCTGATATCAGTGCAGGTAAATACCTCGATACGACCAGAAAGATAAGTACTGCAACCACCAAGAAGGATCGGGAAGAGGTTGCTGCTTTTGGTAAAAAGACGAAAACCGGAAAGCAGGGCACTTTATCGGCTGGCGATCGCAGCACGGATGCTGCCCAGGCCGAGCTACTGGCGCTTCAGGCACAGTTACGCGCGCTGCAGCAGCATAAAGGGCTGAACGACAATATCAGCCAACAGCGCAAAGACCTTTGGACTACGGAAGCGAAATTTCAGGTGCTGGAAGAGGCCTCCCGATCTCGCTCTCTGACAAAGCAGGAGCAATCTCTGCTCGCGAGTAAAGACCAGGTGCTACAGTTAGTGCGGCAGAAAGCCCTGTTGGGTGATCAGATTTCCGCGCAGGAACTGCTGAACAAGCGCATGGATACCTCGCAGAAATACGTCACGCAGATGGCTGAGAAACAGGCCGCATTACTGGGTGGCGCGGGGATGGGTGACCGCCAGGCGCAGCGAGAGCTGGCAAAAAGTCAGCTCGCCGCCGGCTGGAAAAATACTGGTGGTTCGCTGGATGAAGAGGGATACCAGAAACAGCTTAAGGCAGCTAACGATTACTATAATGCTGAGGATCAGCTACGCGGTGACTGGCTGACCGGCGCGAAAAAGGGATGGGCTGATTTCGAAGACAGCGCGACCAATGTGTACTCGCAGGTGCAGACGGTTACTAGTAACGCGTTCACCGGGATGGCCAGCACCCTGACTGATTTCTTCACAACAGGTAAATCTAACTTCTCAGATTTTCTTTCCACTTTCCTCAAGGGCATCGCCCAGATGCTGACCCAACTGGCTCTGGTTAATGGAATGAAGTCAGCGTTTGGTGGAACCGGTATCGGCGCGTTCTTTGGTTTCTCAGGTGGTGGTTTGGTCCCCGGTTTTGATGGAGGCGGCTACACGGGAGATGGCGGTAAATACCAACCGAAAGGCGTTGTACACGGCGGTGAGTTTGTGTTTACGAAGGAAGCGACCCGTGCACTGGGTGTCGGCAATCTGTATGCGCTTATGCGTGGAGCTCAGGGGTATGCAAACGGCGGTTATGTTGGCCGCGCCCCGATGTATGGGCTGCAATCTTCGGCAACTGGCGGCGTAACCGTTCAAACGTCCGTGATCGTTCATAACCAGAACACTCAGCAGCAGCCTTCCGGCAATAACGATGCTATTTCTCGGGCTTATAAACAGACCATCGATCAGTCTGTTCGTGCTGGAATTGCTAAAGAGTTGCAACCCGGAAGGTTGATTTGGAACGCTATGAAAAGCCGTTGATAAACTGATAGCAGTCCCTTGTTTGAGCCTGCTATCACAAGATTAATTATTTACGGGGCAGATACTTGTGTGTTGTATATGTCCCACCCTTGTGTGAGGAGCCTTTCCCGTTGGTGTAATGACCACGAGAACCTTTTGCATAAGTGATCGAGGGCGCCACAAGCGCTAAAGAAAGAGCTGCGATTAGTAGTGTTTTCATGAGAACTCGCTGTGTAGTGAAATTGTGTAATAGCCATTCAAATATACGTAATGAATCGACAATTGGAGATGAAATTTCTTTCAGCGAATAATCGAATTATACCCGGTTCGGCGGGTTTTTTTATGCCCGGAGGAAAAGTGACGATCGAAACATTTACCTGGCGAACCCAGATTCAGGCGGGAATGGAAGGGGAGTTCACTTACGCAACACGCTCTGCATCTTTCGGAGACGGCTTTGAACAGATCGCCGGTGAAGGCATCAACCCTGAAAAACAGTCATGGCCGATGACCTTAACGGGAAAAAAAGCTGAGATGCTCGATGCGCTGAGTTTTTGCCGCAAGCACATCACAAAATCCTTTATCTGGACGTCTCCTGTTGGCGAAACCGGTTTATACCGGATTGAAGCTGATTCCATTAAAGCCCAGCCGCTATCCAGCAAAGTGATAACCATAAAAGCAACCTTCAAACAGGCATACACACCATGATTACTGAAGATTATCAACGCCTCGAACCGGGTGAAAAAATACGTCTTCTTGAGGTAGACGGTTCTGCGTTTGGTCTTGACGACGTTCTGCGCTTTCACGCTTATAACCTCCCGCATACTGAAGAAGAGATTGCGGCTGCTGGTGGCGACGAATCAAAGTTAAAGGCGAAGAGTATCTGGTGGCAGGGCGAAGAGTATGGTGCCTGGCCATATAAACTCGAGGGACTGGAAGCGTCAACCGATGGCAGTAGCGCCCAGCCGAGGCTCACCGTTGCCAACATTGACAGCTCTATCACTGCGCTCTGTCTGGCCTATGACGATATGCTGCAGGCCAAAGTTACGATTCATGACACTTTTGCGCATTACCTGGATGCGCGTAATTTCCCGGATGGAAATCCAACAGCAGATCCCTTGCAGGTGAGGAAGCGGGTTTTCTATATCGACGGTAAAAATAGCGAGCTTCCCGGTGAAAGTATCGAGTTTGTTCTTACCAGCCCGATGGATCTGCAGGGATTGATGATTCCGACCAGACAGCTGCATTCCCTTTGCACATGGTGCATCCGGAATAGGTACCGCACCGGCGATGGGTGCGATTATGCCGGCACGCTTTACTTCGACAGAAACAACAATCCGGTAAGCGATCCCTCATTGGATGAATGCAACGGCACGCTCACCGCCTGCAAGCTTCGGTTTGGTGAACACGATGAACTTCCTTTCGGTGGTTTTCCAGGAACATCTTTGATCAGGAGTTAACATGCGTCAGAAAACAATTCAGGACATCCTGGCGCATGCTGCGAAAGACTATCCCCACGAATGCTGCGGCGTGATAGCGCAGAAAAGCCGGGTGGAACGCTATTTCCCATGCCGTAATCTGGCTGTCGAACCAACTGAACAGTTTCATCTTGCGCCAGAGGATTACGCTGCTGCTGAAGACTGGGGGACGATAACGGGAATCGTACATAGTCACCCTGATGCGACGACCCAACCAAGTGAACTGGACAAGGCTCAATGCGATGCAACGTTGCTGCCCTGGCATATTGTCAGTTGGCCGGAAGGAGACTTTCGTACCATTACTCCCCGCGGAGAATTGCCGCTGCTCGGGCGCCCGTTTGTGCTCGGACACTACGACTGTTGGGGGCTGGTAATGAGCTATTTCCGGCAGGAGCAGGATGTTGAACTTAAGGATTACCGTGTTGATTATCCGTGGTGGGAGGACTCCTATCCGGATAATTTCTATCAGGATTGCTGGTACGAATGTGGGTTCCGCGAATTCAATGGATCGCCAATGCCGGGCGATTTGATCATCATGCAGGTGGAATCGAATAAGTGGAACCATTCAGGGATCTTGCTGGAGGGGAACATGCTTCTCCATCATCTTTATGGTCACCTCAGTCAACGTGTGCCATATGGAGGGTACTGGATGGAGAGAACAATGAAAATTGTCAGGCATAAAAGCCTAATCATGCAGGAGGGATAATGTACGAATCCGTCCGTACTGTTCGCCTATATGGTGTTTTGGGTACTACGTTTGGCCGCGAATTCCAACTTTCTGTAGCATCACCAAAAGAAGCCATCCGCGCATTGTGCGTTATCGTGCCAGGCTTCGAGCGGTTTTTGAATACCAGCAAGCAGCGTGGGCTTACTTACGCTGTATTCAGTGGAAAGCGTAACCTGAACGATGACGAACTCTCTATGGATCAGAGTAGTGCTGATATCCGTATTGCGCCGGTTATCCTCGGGAGTAAACGTGGTGGAGTATTCCAGACCATCTTAGGCGTGGCTTTGGTCGCAGTTGGTGCTGTGGCGTCATACTTTGGCGGTGGTGCTGTCGGTGTTCCTCTAATGCAATTTGGCGCTGCGATGGCCCTTGGCGGTGTCGTTCAAATGCTTTCTCCACAGACAACCGGACTTGCCAGCAAGCAATCGGCAGACAACAAGGCTAGTTATGCCTTTGGTGGAGTAACAAATACGACAGCTCAGGGCAATCCGGTACCGCTCTTGTACGGACGGCGCCGTATAGGTGGCGCGATCATCTCCGCCGGTATCTATGTTGAAGATCAGCAGTAAGCATGCTGTAATGGGCTTACTTAATATGGGGTAACTTGAGCTTAGATTCAAAAATGAAAAAAATATCTACTCTTTTCCTTTGTACTTCCTTATTTTCAGGCATGGCTTTAGCTGATAACCATTACATACCTCTCCTCTATAATTTATCTACTATGTTTGATTTCAATCCAGTTAAAGGAGCTGTCAAATCATTAGATACTGATGTTGAAGAAAATGGTAAGGTCACTTATAAAATCGCCATCAGACTAGCTAAGAATGGTTGTGTCGAAAGCTTAGATCTTGATAACGTTTCGTCTGGTCATGAAACAAATTTAAAAAATAGCAATGGAAGTCTTGTTGGCCAAAGAGATGGTAAGCCTTTCTTAATACAGCTCGATGAAAAATGTAATATTTTGACTAAAAATGAAAATGGTGACGAGTTACGATATAGTCTTTACTCGAATGGCTTAATTAAAGATACTTATTATTTGGGTAAGAAAATATCTGAGCATTTTTATGATGATAATTCTAATTTGATACGTTCTGAGTTTTATGGTTCTGGAAAGGTCCTCTCTAAAAACGAAATATCTTATGTTGATAAAGACAGGAAGCCTCTTGATTATAAAATTATAAACACATCAGTTTACTCGGAAGGTTATACAGCAACGAATACTTGTCATTATAGCGAAAAGCTTGTTCCTGAAATATGTAAAGTAACAGTGCAGAGCGCAGGGAATCCTGTGCCGAAGCCAGTACTAATGACAGCGAATACGAAAGTTGAATTCTACTAGATTAAACACATTTCAATCAGCCACCTCCGGGTGGCTTTTTTTATGGGCGCAATATGGCTATAGCAACCGCTATTAAAGGCCGCAAGGGCGGCAGTTCAAGCTCAAGAACTCCTACAGAACAGCCAGACGATCTGCAGTCAGTAGCCAAGGCCAAAATCCTTCTCGCGCTGGGAGAGGGGGAGTTTGCTGGTGGCCTCACTGCGCGCGATATTTATCTCGATGGCACCGCACTTGAGAACTCAGATGGTTCACAGAACTTCAGCGGTGTGGCTTGGGAGTTTCGTTCTGGAACTCAGGCGCAAAAATACATTCAAGGGATCCCAGGTACTGAAAACGAAATCAATGTAGGTACCGAAGTTTCCAGCTCTACAGCGTGGACGCGCACGTTCACCAATACGCAGCTTTCAGCTGTTCGCCTGCGTCTAAAATGGGCTTCTCTCTTCAAACAGGAGGACGATGGCGATCTGGTTGGCTATTCGGTCAACTACGCAATTGACCTGCAGACAGATGGCGGTACCTGGCAGACGGTGCTAAATACCAGCGTGACCGGGAAAACTACCTCTGGTTATGAACGCAGCCACCGTATTGATTTACCTCAGGCGGGCAGCACCTGGACCATCAGGCTGCGCAAGATTACAGCTGACGCAAATAGCGCGAAGATTGGCGACACGATGACGCTGCAAAGCTTCACAGAAGTAATCGACGCCAAACTGCGCTATCCGAACACCGCGCTACTGTACATCGAATTTGATTCGAGCCAGTTCAATGGCTCAATACCGCAAATTTCCTGCGAGCCTCGCGGGCGAGTTATTCGTGTGCCCGATAACTATGACCCCGAAACACGAACGTACAGCGGCACCTGGACGGGCGCATTTAAGTGGGCATGGACGGATAACCCTGCGTGGATATTTTACGATCTGGTGGTCACTGACCGCTTCGGCCTTGGTAATCGGCTAACGGCAGCCAATATCGACAAATGGACGCTTTATCAGGTCGCTCAATATTGTGATCAACCGGTACCGGATGGTAAGGGGGGTAGCGGAACTGAACCTCGTTACACCTGCAACGTATACATTCAGGATCGGAATGACGCTTACACCGTCCTGCGTGACTTCGCCGCCATTTTTCGAGGCATGACCTACTGGGGAGACGACCAGATTGTTGCCCTTGCAGACATGCCCAGAGATGTCGATTTTACCTACACGCATGCTAACGTTGTCGACGGCAAATTCGTATATTCCAGCAGCACAACCAAAAGTCGCTATACAAACGCTCTTGTATCCTGGTCTGATCCGGCAAATGGGTATGCTGATGCAATGGAGCCCGTCTTCGAGCAGGCTTTGGTGGCGCGCTATGGTTTCAACCAGCTTGAGATCACCGCCATCGGTTGCACCCGGCAGTCTGAGGCTAACAGAAAAGGGCGCTGGGGGATCCTGACCAACAATAAAGATAGGATTGTAACGTTTGAGGTTGGTCTGGACGGCAATATCCCTCAGCCTGGCTACATAATTGCTGTCGCTGACCGAAATCTCTCTGGCCGAGATTTAGGTGGTCGATTATCCGCGGTTAATGGCCGTGTACTCAAACTTGACCGGGTACCAAGTGCTAAGGCCGGTGACAGGATAATGGTAAACCTGCCGTCGGGTATTACCCAATTCCGGACGATTCAGTCCCTGTCAGGTGAAATGATTACCGTGACAACCGCCTTTAGTGAACTTCCGCAGGCTGAGGCTGTATGGGTTATTGAATCTGATGAACTCTATGCGCAGCAGTACAGGGTAATTAGTGTCACCGATAACAATGACGGGACATATACCATCACGGGGGCAAATCACGATCCGGATAAATATGCCCGAATCGATACGGGTGCCATCATTGATCAGCGGCCGGTAAGTGTCATCCCTCCAGGTAATCAGTCGCCGCCAGCCAACATCGCGATCAGCTCGTTTTCGGTGGTTCAGCAGAATATCAGCGTCGAAACCATGCGAGTGAGCTGGGACCAGGCACAAAATGCCATCGCTTATGAGGCGCAGTGGCGCCGCAACGACGGGAACTGGGTTAACGTGCCTCGTAGCTCCACCGCTTCCTTTGACGTTTCCGGCATCTACGCCGGACGGTACCTGGTGCGCGTGCGTGCTATCAATGCAGCGGAAATTTCATCCGGGTGGGGATTTTCGGAAGAGAAGACGTTGACCGGCAAAGTGGGCAATCCGCCCAAGCCAGTGGGCTTTATGGCTACGGGAATTAACTGGGGTATTCGTCTGAACTGGGGGTTCCCGGGAAACACCGGCGATACCCTCAAAACAGAACTCCAGTACACGGCCAACAGCGACTTTTCCGATCCGTTGCTGCTATCGGACGTACCTTATCCATCTGCTGAATATACCCAGCTCGGGCTGAAAGCCGGGCAGGAATTCTGGTATCGCGCACAGCTGGTTGACAGAACGGGCAACGAGTCCGGGTACACCGACTGGATCAGGGGGATGTCTAACGATAATGCTGATGATTATCTGGGTGAAATAGCAGACGATTTCCTTACCTCGGCCGACGGCGACCGCCTGACCAGCGATATTGATACCAATCTTGAAGCCGCAATGCAGAACGCGCTGGCTAACCACGGAACAGTTGAACATCAATGGGCGCAATACGGAGAGGTACGTGCCGATATCCTGGTTGTGAAAACGACTATTGCTGAGGTGGATAGGGCAATGGCCGAAATGTCGACACAGGTGCAGGCGCAGATCGACAACGTCACCGCTTCCCTGGAAGACAAGCTCACAGCCGTCGTCGATGCCTCCGGTGCTTCGGCAATCTACACCCTCAAAACAGGCGTGAGGATAAACGGGGTGATGTACAACGCCGGGATGTCGATTGCTGTGCTTGCTGAGGCCGGGAAACCAGTAGTTACCCGTATTGGGTTCAACGCTAATCAGTTTGTATTGATGAGTGGCAGTGGTGATACCCAGTATTCACCGTTCGCGGTGGTTAATGGTCAGGTCTTTATGAGCTCAGCGTTTATTCAGGATGGCACGATCACCAATGCCAAAATCGGCAACTTCATCCAGTCCAACAATTACGTCCCAGGGCAGTCCGGGTGGAAACTGGACAAAGGCGGTACCTGGGAAAACTACGGCAGCGATGGGCAGGGCGCAAGAAAGACCACGAACGTTACTGACAGCATCAGGGATGCGAACGGTGTCCTCCGCGTACAGATTGGTAAACTTACAGGAGTATTTTAATGACGTGGGGCATTCAGACATGGGATGCCAATGGCAATCCGAACAATTATGGTATTAAGCCAGTTTCAGTGGTCGGACGTATTCAACTTTCTGAGGGGCAAAACTCTGGAAGCTGGTCGTTTACCATTCCGGCAGGAATGAAGGTCGGGTTTGTCGTTTCTCTGGATAAGGGGGCGGTCTCGGTAGGGCGCAGTATCGTCGCCAGCGGAAATACGATAACTCTTGGAGCAGCAAACAGCGCAGGGATTGGAAACTATCCAGCCTCTGAATGTGAGCTCGTAGTTTTTGTGGAGAAAGCATAATGGCAGATTATGGCGCACTGATAGCTCTGGATAATGGAAATCCCTTTATTACGCCTCAGTCCACGCCATTTTGTCTCTACAGGAGGGTAGTGGTTAACTCAGTAGCAAGCGGGGCATATCACGGTGCATCTGCAACAATAGCTCTGGACGTTTCATATCCGGCGATGGTTTTTTGCAAAACGAGTGATACTGCTCAGCCCACGGTAGTTACTGCCGCAAGATCAGGGGGAAATATTCTTGTTGGGTCAAGCAATGCTTATGGACAGGCACATACCTTAACGGCTTACATATTTGCCATTTTCCCACAGACATTGCCAAAATGGGGATTTGCTATCTGGGATGCTTCCGGAAAGCTGGTCCTGACAAACGAGAGTCGGATATTGAGTGATCTCGTGACTGTTGGGACACCAGGAGCTGCAACAGGTGGAATTAATATTGACGTCACTTTGCCAGGAAGTTATGCGGTGGCTCCCGCTATTCTTGGTTCCCAGATCATTCAGAACAATAACACTAAACCACCCACTATTGTGAATATCACAGCCTACTCAGGATGTCGGTTTAATGGTTCATCAAGCAGGATTAATGCCGCGCCCTCGACTACGGCAACCGGCTCTGCTGCGGGTGGGACAACGACTGGAATAGCTTTGACGGCAATCAACACGGCTGCATTTGATTAATTGATCGTTTTAAACGATCAATTAATCGATATTGATCTGTTCAATCTATTTTCATTAATTTTCCCGTCAGGTTAAGTTTCAAAGTACGAATTACCTCAGGGATAAAAAATGAAAAAAATACTCGGCAGTTTGCTAATTGTCTGTCTTCTTTCTGCTTGCTCAGCAAACATTTTTGAGAAGCAGCTTCCTGTGTGTGAGGCTGTAACCCTTTTAGGTGGGCAGGAACAAACCGTACAGATATATGGTGTGCGACAAGTAGCAAGCCAGGTTGAATACAAAGCTGGATATCCCTTCAGCTGGGGGTGGATAAGTAAAAACAACTTTACCAGGTCGACCTGTTCAAAATGAACAACACGAAAACCCGCTCCGGCGGGTTTTTTATTATCTGAATTCAGGAGTCCTTTATGTCGGCAGGTACCATCACCCTGACAAACGGGTCCGCCATTGTTGGCGGTTCCGGAACCTCATTCGCAACAGAACTCACCGCAGGTGACTTCATTGTCTCTACTGTGGGCGGTGTACCTTATACGCTGCCGGTGAAATCAGTCGAGAGCAATACCCAGCTGATGCTGGTCAGCAACTTTACTGGGCCCACGCAATCGGGCGCAGCCTGGTCAGCGGTGCCCCGTGTGGCGCTGAACATGGTCACTGCCGCGCTGGTGGCGCAAAGTGCTGAAGCTCTGCGTGGACTGAATTACGACAAACAGAACTGGCAGCAGGTTTTCAGTGCTGCCGGAAACATCACGGTAAAGCTGCCTGACGGCACCACCTTCACCGGCCCATCATGGAAATATCTGTCTAACAATATGGCGACTAAGAGCGGCGGGGCCGTACCTGTTAATCAGGGCGGTACCGGATCGACAACCGCATCAGGCGCTCGCACAAACCTCGGTTTGGGAGACAGTGCTACGAGGGGCGTTGGAACAGCAGCGGGAACGGTGGCTGCCGGGGATGATTCACGGCTGGGTACGGTGAACGGAAAATCAGGAGGCACGATTTCATCTGCTTTAAATGCCACTGGTTCAATAAATGTCATTACTCAGTCCAGCAGTTTCGGAGTGTTTGCGTTCAAGTATCCGGGCTCTCTGGATAGTATGTCCTACTCCTTCTGCGAAAATTATGGTGATCTGGTATTTGTCACAACCCAGGCAGCCAAACCCGGCACAGAAAAATATTTCGCAATGCGGGGAGATAGATTTATTACCCCTGGAAATATCACCTGCGCATCACTGACTCAGACTTCGGATGCGGATAAAAAAGACGATGTCAAAGCCATCGAGAACGCACTCGACAAAGTTATGTGCTTAAGTGGAGTGACATTCAACTGGAAGGACAGCGGCCTTCCATCGGCTGGGGTGATTGCCCAGGAACTCATCAAAGTTCTGCCGGAGGCTGTTGGATCGGTATTTGAAGATCATGATCAGTATGAGTCTGTTGAAGAGGTAAATGAGGCTGGTGAGGTGACAAACACCAGACAGCTGACAAGAAAGCGAGATGACAGTAAGCGCAGCTACACAGTGGAATATTCTGGCGTCATCGCGCTATGCCTTCAGGCAATCAAGGAGTTGAATCATAAGGTAGAAAGTTTGCAATCAGGAAACTAAAAAAATCACTAATCATTGTCTGCGAGTACTAGCTCTGCACGATTTGATTCGGCTCAAACAGAGCCATTATCGAAAAATTTACAAAAGCCATAATTCGAAACGAGAGAGAAACTTAGAAACGAAACGGCGAAGCTTTAAGCAGTGACGGTAGGGCCTGTATCTTGCGGACACTTACAAATAAAACTACTGTATACAAAAACAGTATTTGAGGTGTGTGCAATGGAATTCATCAGGCCAACAGAACTGCGAGAAATTATCGCTCTCCCGCTTTTCAGTGACTTAGTTCAGTGTGGTTTCCCAAGTCCCGCAGCTGATTACGTTGAACAGCGTATCGATCTCAATGAGTTACTTGTCGCTCATCCGAGCTCAACGTATTTCGTTAAAGCTGCAGGCGACTCGATGATTGAAGCCGGGATCAGTGACGGCGATCTGCTGGTGGTGGACAGTTCGCGCACGGCTGAGCACGGTGACATTGTCATCGCCGCAGTAGAAGGGGAATTCACTGTTAAACGCCTGCAGCTTCGACCGACAGTGCAGCTCAATCCTATGAACAGCGCCTACAGTCCGATTGTTGTAGGCAACGAAGATACGCTGGACGTTTTCGGCGTTGTTACTTTCATCGTCAAATCGGCGAGCTGACTATGTTTGCGCTCTGTGATGTGAATTCGTTCTACGCATCATGCGAGACCGTATTCAGGCCTGACCTGAGAGGGCGCCCGGTTGTCGTTCTCTCAAATAATGATGGCTGTGTAATCGCACGAAGCGCCGAGGCCAAGGCCGCTGGAATTACCATGGGAGAGCCTTTCTTCAAACAAAGAGAGCTTTTCCGGCGTGCTGGCGTTGTTTGCTTCAGCAGTAACTACGAGCTTTATGCGGACATGTCGAACCGTGTAATGACAACGCTCGAAGAAATGAGCCCCCGCGTCGAAATTTACAGTATCGATGAAGCTTTTTGCGACCTGACTGGCGTTCGCAACTGCCGGGACCTGACTGACTTCGGCAAAGAAATCCGCGCTACGGTTCAGAAGCGTACGCACCTGACTGTTGGGGTTGGGATAGCCCAGACAAAGACACTGGCGAAGCTGGCCAATCACGCGGCCAAGAAATGGCAGCGGCAAACGGGCGGGGTAGTGGACCTGTCCAATATCGATCGCCAGCGCCGACTCCTTGCCCTGGTACCCGTTGAGGACGTGTGGGGCGTCGGCAGGCGCATAAGCAAGAAGCTGAATGCCATGGGCATCAAAACAGCTCTGGATCTCTCTGAGCAGAGTACGTGGATTATCCGTAAACACTTTAACGTGGTACTCGAGCGAACGGTTAGGGAGCTACGCGGAGAGCCATGCCTCGATCTGGAGGAATTTGCACCAGCTAAGCAGGAAATCGTCTGCAGTCGGTCATTCGGCGAACGCGTTACTGAGTATGAACAAATGCGCCAGGCTATCTGCAGCTATGCCGCCCGTGGTGCTGAAAAACTTCGGGGTGAACATCAGTACTGCCGCTTTATCTCTGCGTTCGTGAAAACCTCTCCCTTTGCGCTTAAAGAGCCGTATTACGGTAACAGTGCGTCCATGAAGCTTCTCACCCCCACTCAGGATTCCCGCGACATTATCAACGCCGCGGTAAAGTGCCTAGACAAAATCTGGAAGGATGGTCACCGGTACCAGAAAGCCGGCATAATGCTGGGTGACTTCTTCAGCCAGGGTGTGGCCCAGCTCAACTTGTTCGACGAGAACGCGCCGCGTGCCGGTAGTGAAAGATTGATGGAGGTGCTCGATCACTTGAATGCGAAAGATGGGAAAGGAACTCTTTACTTTGCCGGACAGGGCATTCAGCAGCAGTGGCAGATGAAACGCGAAATGCTGTCGCCGCGGTATACAACAAGATTCGCAGATTTAATAAGTGTGAAATGAAACTTTAAAATATTTAAAGTGGCTTGTTTTTATCTAAGGAGTGTTGATTTTATTTTCCTTGGCTGGTTTTACTTCATGGGTAATAATTGGGGTGGACTTAAGGTCTTCACCTTTAAATATATAGATTTTATTTCTTTTTGCAGTTTCCTTACTCATGTCTTCTTTTTCTATGGCTATAAAATTCTCTCCATAAACACGAATGATAGAGTATTCCTTACCACTTAACTGAATATTCCCTAAAGGTAAGGTGGTTTTAGCAATATATGTCCCGCAGCTTAAAATAAATATCATCGACGCTGCACCCGCAATAAATAAATTTGCAAAAGCGCTGTCAATTACTTTGAAAGGTGAGGCTTCGTTCATTTGTATGGCATTCTCCTTCTCCTTCTCCTTCTCCTTCTCCTTCTCCTTCTCCTTCTCCTTCTCCTTGAGGAAAGCCATAAATGAAGCCATAAAGAAAATTGCCACCATAGTATAAATGGTTTTCTTTAAATTAATATAATTAGCGGAACCATTCAAAAAAAGAATGATTGTAACAAAAATGGAAAATGAGATTATACGTGGTAATATGGTTGATATGTATATATTTTTATTCAGTCTAGTCATTAATACCAGAGGAAGGCTGCAGAAAATGAAACACATGTAAGACACAACAAAAAGAGTGAGGGACATTGTTATAATATTTCCCAAAGAGATGGATATTAACTCTTTTGGGATGCCGTAAAAATTTGCATATCCACACTCGAAGATATACGTGGCGACGTAAGCTAGTGCACTAAGTATAGCAACAGTAATTGCTTCGTTATTTTTAATATAATTCCACATAGTATCTGCTCTGTCATTTCCTTTTCGAAATTATACTATGCAAGAGTAATAAAAGTAAAAATAATGTTGAAAGCTAGACAGAGTGTATTGGCATAATCAAATCAGATCCTTGATTACGAGGATTGCCTACTGAGGGTAGAACGGGGTGCCAAATGAATTTATCGGCTGGCACAGCGCCGTCGGCGGCTATCACTTCAGCCTCCGTCCCACCAACATCCTGCCGCATCCATTCGCGGGCCGCTTCCGGTGACAGAACTAGTGGCCTGCGATCGTGGATATCAACCAAGCCTTTATCAACTGCGGACGTCACGATGAGAAAACCTTCAGCTTCATCTCCACGCTCGAACGGCGTGCTGCCGATCGCCGCCATAAAAATGGGCTGACCGTCAGCGCGGTGGATAAAGTAGGGTTGTTTTATGTCGCCTTCTTTTTTCCACTCGAACCATCCATCGGCGAAGCATATCGCCCGGCCATGCTGCCAGAGTGGTTTAAACATTCTGCTAGTGGCCGCCGTCTCGACGCGCGCGTTAATCAGTGGCGGCTTACCCCACCACCCGGGTGCGTAACCCCAGAAAACAGGATCAAGATGCAGTTTCTCGTCGCGTTCGCTCAGCAGCAAAACCTTAGTGCCTGGTGCCACGTTGTACTGGCCAATAGGTTCAGGGTCGTATGCGATCCGCTTCATCGGCCAGGTATGTCAGATATTCTTCACGGGTTTGGGATTGTGCAAAACGTCCACACATCGGGCACCTCCAGTTGTCAGACTGAAAGTATAGGCACAGATAAGCACACTAAATGGGGACCAATGTATTGCCTGCCTATCTACCTGCAGTTAAAGCATTGGTTCAACGATCGCTTTATTGAAAATTCCTGTTTCAATAACTTCACTGTGAAGGCTGTGAGGGACGATAACTGGAATTTTTATACCAGGATAAAGTTGAGTAAGAGCGAGGGTTCTGTGCCGACCATCCATAATTCGGAATGGCGAGCTCATCTCCGGATACTCGACAATACCGTTGGCAATGTAGCTTTTAACTTTGTGCCAGCGAATTGGGTCGATGTTAAATGCCTCATCCCCCATGCTTTCCAGAATTTTTAACCCATCGGCAAAAATGATGCATCCACCCTCTTGAGCAAACACAGGAGGTAGAATGAAACGAATGTCGCTGAACTTAGGGTAGACAAACGGTTCATCGTCTTTTGGGATGTCGTCAAAGGATCCAAATCTGAATTTACCGAGGTGAGTATGGAGGAATTCCTCCGGAAGGTGAGAGAATAATTGTTTCATAGAAGTCCTTCTCAAATGTCATAAGGGGAGTGAAGTAATGCCATGCAAACAAGCAGTAATCAACAAAATAGCGCACGCCGATTAAGTCATACAACTCATTCACGGTGATTATGCTGTTGGGAGTTGGGGGCAGTAAAGCAGGAGGTTTAAAAACTGGAAAAGTGCTCGCAAATCAGCCAATCGAATCAGAATTATGGGGGCAAATTTGGGGGCATTTTGAAGGAAGGGACACCGATAGGGGCACAAAAAAGACCGTACACGTCCGTAGATGTCCGTTAAACGTTTCTGGCTAACTCACTGATATCAAGACAAATAAAGCTATTTCAACGAGTTGCGGATTTTCTGCACACTAAAACTGCACAAACAGCTTTTTCATTGGATCTCACCGAAGAAACGCTTTGTGCAGAATATACATGAAAACCCGTCGATATTTTCATGTCTGTGAAGCGTGTTACATGGCTTTCGCGCTGTTTTTTACCTTGGCGATGAGTGTTTCCGTTACGGCCAGTCCTTCCGCAATGTGCATATCAATCACATCGGCCCCGAATTCGCGAATTAAATCCAGGAGAATTTCGTAAGACTGGATGAGTTCAAGGAGATCAAAGATCGCTTTTTGATCGGCGCGTGAGGGGGAGGGATAGCTAAGCGCTGCCTGATTAACAATCCATTCAAGATTGGTTTTGATGGCTTCTACCTGACTGTAGCTATACATATTTCATGGGCTTAAATCCTCATTTCAAGATTTTATGGGAGAGGTATCGTGAGAGCTTCACGGTGATAAAAGAGTCTGCATGTCGCCGGGGCAGTGCTGGCTGTAGAAAGGATGGATGAAGTTTTAATTATGGGATAGTTCGCGTGCTTAGCAAGTTAATTGTTGCGCAAACGTAAAAATAAACGCGCGAAAGAAGGACATCGCTGTGTAATGCCTTCATTTCGCGCACGTTATGCTAGCCAGATAACGGAATCAGGTTTCCCAGGCATGCGGGGCAAACAGGTAACCCTTATTACGCACGGTTTTAATGCGGTAGGGCTCGGTAGCGTTATCCTGCAGCTTTTTGCGCAGACGCGAAATCGCCACGTCAACGCTGCGGTCCATTCCGTCATAGCTCACGCCGCGCAGATTTTTCAGCAGCGCGTCGCGGTCCATGATTTGCCCGGCGTGCGTTGCCAGCTCCCACAGCAGGTCAAAATCTGCGGTGGAGAGGGCGATAAGCTCGCCAGAGAGCAGCACCTGGCGGTTAATGGGGTCAATAGACAGAGTACCGAAGCGCATCGCTTTGTGCGGCGTCAGAGACGGCGCGGGCGCTTCGCGTTCGATGCTGGCGTGCTGGCGTAAATGCAGGCGCAGGCGTGCAAGCAGGACGGCAGGCGGTGTGGTTTTCAGAATGTAGTCATTGGCACCCATCTCCAGCGACAAAATGTGGTTCATATCGCTGTCCAGTGAGGTGAGCAGGACGATAGGTCCCTCCCAGCGGGCGCGCAGGTCACGGCAGAGCGTCATACCGTCTTTGCCTGGCAACATGATATCCAGCAGCACCAGATCCGGGTTTTCACGGACGACCACCTCTTCGGCACGATCGCCGCGAGGTTCAACAATGACGTCCATATCATGTTTACCCAGATAGGCGGCGATCAGTTGCCCGACTTCGGGTTCGTCTTCAACATAAACAATCTTATTCATACAGCGTCTGTTTTCGTGAAAAAAGCCAACATACACTGCGAAACCTTAACCTTCCATTAATCTTTCAAAATTAACGCCGGTTGCGCTATTCAGTCTGTTATTTGCTTTCACTAGCGCAGCGGTCGGCCGCCGTCCACGGCAAAGGTTCTGCCGGTGACGTAGCAGCTGGTGAGCAGGTAATCCACAAGATCGATCACCTCTTTCTCGCCCGGGGCGATTTTCATGAGCGACTTATTCAGCGCCTGCTGGCGATACTCCGCATCATCGTTTTCGTTAAACAAAATCATCGCCGGGGCGATGGCGTTCACCTTCACCTCGGGCGCGAGCTTGCGGGCAAACGAGCGCGTCATGTTATCCAGCGCGGCTTTGCTGGCCGCGTAGGCGATGTGCTTGTCGCTTCCGCGCTCCACCACATAATCGGTAAAGTGAATAATGTCGCCCGCAGCGTGCCCATGACCGCGCAGCAGATCCTGCAGGGCGTGGTTGAGTAGATAAGGGGTATTAACGTGGATCTGCAGCATGGCGGAGAGCGTTTCGCTGAGTGACGTCCCGGGTTTTTCGGCACGCCATGCGCTGGCGTTATGGATCACGGCGCGCAGCCCCGTCGTGGTGGATTTCACCTCTTCCGCGAAAGCCAGAATGCCTTCATCGGTTGAAAAATCAGCCTGAATGCAGACAGCACCGGCTTTACGTAATCCTTCAATCGACGGGTATTCCGTACGGTAGCTAACAATGACCGGATGGCGAAGGTTGAGGAAGTGATGGGCGAGGGCGAGGCCGATACGGCGACCTCCGCCGGTAATCAGTATTGGGCGAAGCGGTGCATTTCCCATCGTATTCTCCTTTACAGTTCAACAATGGGAAAGGCGATGCTATCCCATTAACATCCAGGTTGCCGGTAGGGCAGCAACCAGTAGCAGTCCAATTAATGCCATCTCACGGCGTTTCAGCGCGTTCTCCAGCTGATGCGTGCGGCGGGCGTAGATAAACACCAGCAGACCCGGTGCGTACAGCACTACCGACAGCAGCAGATGCAGAGGTCCGGAAGCATACAACAACCACAGGCCGTAAATACAGGCTCCGACACCCACGACATAATGCGCCGGGCGTGTGGCAATTTTTAACAGATACGCACCCACTAAGAAATAGGGTACCAGAATCATCTCCGAGGCGATGGTCAGCAGGGTGTTATAGTCTGAACCTGTGAGCCAGATCAGCACCAGACAGACCTGAACGCTGATGTTGGTCAGCCAGAGTGATGCCGACGGCGCGCTGTTTTGGTTTTGACGGGCAAACAGGCGTGGAAACGCCTTGTGCGTCGCGGCCAGGAACGGCACTTCAGCCGCCATGATGGTCCAGCTCAGGTAAGCGCCGCAGACGGAGACGATCAGCCCTGCGGCAATCACCACATCGCCCCAGGGGCCGAGCATTTTCACCATCAGGCCTGCCATTGACGGGTTACGCATTTCAGCCAGCTCAGGACGCGCCACCACGCCCAGCGACAGCAGCGTCACCAGCAGATAGACCCCGAGCGCAGCCAGTACGGCCAGCAGCGTCGCGCGGCCCACATCGCGTTTATTCCGGGCCCGGGCAGAAACCACGACCGCGCCTTCAACACCGATGAATACCCAAAGGGTAATCAGCATCGTGTTTTTCACCTGCTCCCAGACGGGAACGCCCAGCGCAACGCCGCTGAAATCGAGCTTAAATACGTCCAGACGGAACGCAATAAAGGCCAGAACGATAAACAGGCCGAGCGGAACCAGTTTCGCCAGCGTCGCCACCAGGTTGATGCTGGCGGCCGTTTGTACGCCACGCAACACCAGCCAGTGGACGAACCACAGCAACACCGAGGCGCCCACAATAGACTGCCAGGTATTCCCGTCGCCAAAGAAGCGCAGCTCAGGCGTATCGGTAAAGAAACTGAGCGCCGAGAAGACAATAACCAGATAGGAGACGTTGGCGATAACCGCACACAGCCAGTATCCCCACGCGGAACAGAAGCCAATCAGCTCGCCGAAACCTTCACGCGCATAGGTGAAAATGCCGCCGTCCAGGTCCGGGCGAATGCGGGTGAGCAGCAGCATGGCGAAGGCCAGCAGCAGTATTCCGACACCCGTAATGCCCCAGCCAATCATGAGCGCGGAAGGGCTGGCGACGGCCGCCATATTCTGCGGCAAACTGAATACGCCTGCACCCAGCATTGAGCTTAAAACGAGTGCAGTCAGAGCACTCAGGCCAAGTTTCTTTTCCATTGGCTTCCTGTTATGAAAGGTCAAAATCCAGAATAATTATTTCGCTCAGGCGCATAAAAATGGTGGATCACACTAAGGCGCGGGATTTTACGGAGTGTAACGAAAGCATGCAATGACGTGGGGCAGAAATTCAAAAAAAGTAACAAAAAAGGCGGCATTGCGCCGCCTTTCATAAACGATTTTGTTACTTGTACAGATCGGCGCTGATGGTCACGTTGTTACCACGTTCCTGCCACTGGCGGGTGATGTGGTAGTACTTCGCCCCTTTCTTCGCCGCACGCTTCGCGACCTGGTAAGAGACTTCCGTCATGTTGCCGTAGTTGCCGGTAAACTTGATGCTGTCGAACGGCACCATCTGCGCTGCAGTGGCGTTATTCAGCTCTTCAATTTTGGTACCGTCCGGCAGCGTAACGGAGTAACGGCCACCTTTCGTGGACTGCGTTTCAAAGAAACGGCCCACTTCAGCGCTTGGGGCAGCCGTCGTTGCTACGCCTGGAATTTCAACTTTCTTCGCTTCTTCGCCGCCTTTTGCTATTGCCGCGCGACCTGCTTCTGAATTCGCCGGGATAGCATCCGGGCTCTGCAGAACACGTTTTTTCGCATCTTTTTTATAGATGAAAGCGGTAATACGCTGGTTGCCACCCTGGTTAGCATCGACCTGACGCACGATGAAGAAAGAGTAGGCCCCTTTCTCTTTCGCGGCTTTGGTGATGGCATCGTTCACTTCAGGCTGGCTGCGGTAGAAGCCCTGAACGGTAACGGTGTCGTAAGGTTCCAGCTCAATCGCCTGATCTTTCGGCAGTTCAACAACACCGTTGATCACGCGGTTTTTCGGTGCGTCAGCTTTTGGCGCATTGTCTTTGAACAGCGCAATGGTCACGCGCTGGTTACCGCTGTTGCCGTAATCGGACTGATCAACGACATAAAACGAGGCAGCCCCGTTTTTATCAGCAGCTTTTGATGCCGCGGCGACGGCGTCGCCAATAGAATTATAACGACCCACAATGACCGTATGGTCAAAAGGTTTTAACGCTGCCGCTTGCTCCGGCGTTAACTCTGTTGCGGCATTCGCAGACAGGGCGGTCGCGGAAAGAAGTGCGGACGCCAGGAGTGTGTTCTTAAGCTTCATAAAAATGATCCTTCGCCTTGCGCAAACCATGTACTGGTATTGTTGTTAATTTGAGACGGTCCCGATTATTGCATTTAAAACCCGTCGCTGTCTGCGCCATTTTTCACTGCCTGTGCTGACTGAATCACCGAATTCGATAACATTTAGTGATATGTTGAAAAAACACGCGTTTGACAAGTAAAACTGATAAAGCATATGACTTTTACAAGTTAATTTAATGTTAATAAGTTGTTCTCTTACGGCGCTATATCATGTTTTTACCGCTCCGCTTGCGCGATTTATCGGTTCTGGCAATGAATTTAAGGTAAATATCACTGTCAGTGACGCCGATCGCTTATTTTTCACAGATAAAGTAAGAAATAGTGTTTTCTGGCGGTAGATCGCGGGCGCTATTTTCAGTAGGTTATAGACAGTTTGTTACTGTTTTATTTTCCGGGGTTAATCATATCTCGTCGCTCGCGCGATGGCGAAAATTGATACAAACCGCGGGCATTTATCGATAAACCATCATCAAAAACCGATGGAAGGGAAAACTATGCGTATTGGGGTACCAAAAGAACGGTTAGCCAATGAAACCCGCGTAGCGGCAACACCGAAAACGGTGGAGCAACTGCTTAAACTGGGTTTTACGGTCGCGGTTGAAAGCGGCGCAGGCAAACTGGCGAGTTTCGATGACGAGGCCTTTATCCAGGCTGGCGCGGAAGTGGTCGACGGTGCTGACGTCTGGCAGTCGCCGGTGATTCTGAAGGTCAACGCACCGGAAGAGAGTGAGATTGCGCTGCTGAATCCCGGGACGACCCTGGTGAGCTTCATCTGGCCTGCGCAAAATCCGGAGCTGATGGAGAAGCTGGCAGCCCGTGGCGTGACCGTGATGGCGATGGACTCCGTGCCGCGCATTTCGCGCGCGCAGTCGCTGGATGCCTTAAGCTCCATGGCAAACATTGCCGGCTACCGCGCCATTGTTGAAGCGGCCCACGAATTTGGTCGCTTCTTTACCGGTCAAATCACCGCCGCGGGTAAAGTCCCTCCGGCGAAAGTGATGGTGATTGGCGCGGGCGTGGCGGGCCTTGCCGCAATCGGTGCGGCAAACAGCCTGGGCGCGATCGTACGCGCCTTTGACACCCGTCCTGAAGTAAAGGAACAGGTCCAGAGTATGGGTGCCGAATTCCTTGAGCTGGACTTCAAGGAAGAGGCAGGCAGCGGCGACGGTTACGCGAAGGTGATGTCCGAAGCGTTTATCAAAGCCGAAATGGAACTCTTCGCCGCTCAGGCGAAAGATGTCGACATTATTGTCACCACCGCGCTTATTCCGGGTAAACCGGCGCCGAAGCTGATTACCCGTGAGATGGTTGACTCCATGAAGTCGGGCAGCGTGATTGTCGACCTGGCCGCCCAAAACGGCGGTAACTGCGAATATACCGTACCGAATCAGGTGACCACGACCGCGAACGGCGTGAAGGTGATCGGTTATACCGATCTGCCGGGCCGTCTGCCAACGCAGTCTTCTCAGCTCTACGGCACTAACCTGGTCAACCTGCTGAAGCTGCTCTGCAAAGAGAAAGACGGCAACGTCACCGTTGATTTCGACGATGTGGTGGTGCGCGGCGTCACCGTCGTCCGTGAAGGTGAAATTACCTGGCCTGCGCCGCCTATTCAGGTTTCTGCTCAGCCTCAGGCGGCACCGAAAGCGGCGCCCGCGCCAAAAGAACCCGCCAAACCGGCTTCTCCGTGGCGTAAATACGCGATCATGGCGCTGGTGATTATTCTGTTCGGCTGGCTGGCTGACGTTGCGCCGAAAGAGTTCCTCGGCCACTTTACCGTCTTCGCGCTCTCCTGCGTCGTAGGCTACTACGTGGTGTGGAACGTCTCTCATGCGCTGCATACGCCGCTGATGTCGGTAACCAACGCCATCTCCGGGATCATCGTGGTGGGGGCGTTACTGCAGATTGGTCACGGCGGCTGGATCAGCTTCCTGAGCTTTATCGCGGTGCTGATCGCCAGTATCAATATTTTCGGTGGTTTCACCGTGACTCAGCGCATGCTGAAAATGTTTCGTAAAGGCTAAGGGGTAGCATATGTCTGGAGGATTAGTGACAGCCGCATACATTGTTGCTGCAATCCTGTTTATTTTCAGTCTGGCGGGGCTTTCCAAACACGAAACGTCTCAGCAGGGGAATAACTTTGGTATCGCCGGGATGGCGATTGCGCTGATTGCCACCATCTTCGGGCCGGATACCGGCAACGTGGCGTGGATCCTGGTGGCGATGATCATCGGCGGCGCGATTGGTATTCGCCTGGCAAAACGCGTCGAAATGACCGAAATGCCGGAGCTGGTTGCCATTCTGCACAGCTTCGTGGGTCTGGCGGCGGTGCTGGTGGGCTTCAACAGCTACCTGTATCACGAACCGGGCCTGGAACCGATTCTGGTGAACATCCACCTGACGGAGGTGTTCCTCGGTATCTTCATCGGTGCGGTAACCTTCACTGGCTCCATTGTGGCGTTCGGCAAGCTGCGCGGGAAGATCTCCTCTAAGCCGCTGATGCTACCAAACCGTCATAAGCTGAACCTGGCGGCGCTGGTGGTGTCGTTTGTACTGCTGGTGGTCTTCGTGCGTACCGAAAGCGTCGGTCTGCAGGTGCTGGCGTTGCTGGTAATGACTATCATCGCGCTGGCCTTCGGCTGGCACCTGGTGGCGTCCATCGGCGGTGCGGATATGCCGGTGGTTGTCTCGATGCTGAACTCCTACTCCGGTTGGGCCGCAGCGGCGGCAGGCTTTATGCTGAGCAATGACCTGCTGATCGTCACCGGTGCGCTGGTGGGTTCTTCCGGTGCGATCCTGTCTTACATCATGTGTAAGGCGATGAACCGCTCGTTCATCAGCGTTATCGCCGGTGGTTTCGGGACCGATGGGTCTTCTTCCAGTGCGGATGAAGAAGTGGGTGAGCACCGTGAAATTTCTGCTGAAGATACCGCAGACATGCTGAAAAACTCGCATTCCGTGATCATCACCCCGGGCTACGGCATGGCGGTGGCACAGGCGCAGTATCCGGTGGCGGAAATCACCGAGAAGCTGCGCGCGCGGGGTATCAAGGTTCGCTTTGGTATTCACCCGGTGGCAGGGCGTCTGCCGGGCCACATGAACGTGCTGCTGGCGGAAGCGAAAGTGCCTTACGACATCGTGCTGGAAATGGATGAGATCAACGATGATTTCGCCGATACCGACACCGTGCTGGTCATTGGTGCTAACGATACCGTTAACCCTGCTGCACAGGACGATCCGGGTAGCCCAATCGCCGGTATGCCTGTTCTGGAAGTGTGGAAGGCGCAGAACGTGATTGTGTTTAAACGCTCCATGAATACCGGCTATGCCGGGGTTCAGAACCCGCTGTTCTTCAAAGAGAACACCCATATGCTGTTTGGTGATGCCAAAGCCAGCGTGGATGCGATTCTGAAATCACTCTGACAGGGTAAAGCCCGGTGGCGCACAAGCTTACCGGGCCTACCAAATCCGTAGGCCGGGTAAGGCGAAGCCGCCACCCGGCAAAAAAAAAACGCCGGTTCCCCGACGGTTTTTTTTCATCCTGCTGGTTAATCGTCTTCAGGATCGTCCAGCTCAACCGGCGTTTGGTACTCATCCGGCTTAATGACCAGCAGGTCGCAGCGCAGATGGTCGATCACCTGTTCAGCGGTATTGCCGAGGAACGCCGCAGAAATACCGGTCCGGCCAATGGTGCCCAGCACCACAATCCCCGCCTGCAGGTGTTCCGCCAGGTCCGGGATCACCTCTTCAGGCAGCCCTTTTTCCACGTGGGTCATTTTCTCATCGATGCTGAATTTCTGGCGCAGCGCTTTCATAGCCAGCAGGTGTTGACCGCGGATCGCGTCGTTGTACACGCTCGGGTCAAATTCAGGCAGCTCAATGGCAATGTTAATCGGGGTGACCGGATAGGCACCAACCAGATGCACTTCGGTATGATTCACCTGATCGGCAAGCTGGATGGTCTCCTTCACCAGCTTCTCGTTCAGCGAATTGTGGTAATCCTCTTCACTCGCGAGGTTTACCGCCACAACGGCTTTCCCGCCTTCAGGCCACGGCTGGTCTTTCACCATCCAGACCGGGCAAGGGCATTTACGCAGTAGGTGCCAGTCGGTCGGGGTGAAAATCACGGATTCCAGCTTGTCGTGCTGGTGCGCCATCTTCAGCAGCAGGTCGTGCCCACCGGCGACAATCTCCTGGATGATGGCTTCGAAAGGTCGGTTATGCCAGACCACTTTAATATCAATGGGTACACCCGCTTCCAGGTAATACTTCGCCTGTTCACGGATCCACGCGGTACGCTGGCTGATGACGCCCTGACGCATAGCGGTGCGCTCGTCAGGCGACAGAAGGGTGGTCATCTCATACGAGAAGTCATAGATCGGCAAAAACGCTTTGATTTTGCCACCAATCCGTTGATGTAAATACACAGCGCGTCGTAATGCTGGCTGATCGTCCTGATTCGGATCGATAGCTACCAGCATGTTTTGATACTTGGCCATACAGGTCTCCTTACTACTGTCACCACAGTCTGTAATTAAAAGAGTAACCTATATATCCTGAATGAAACAGAGGGGAGGTTTTACCAGATCAATAATTCATGAAAAATTATCAGAGGAAAAGTACCGTGGTCGTCACCGCGATAAACGCAATAAACAGCAGCACCATCACCGCTATCGCAAAGGTCGTGGAGTCCTGAACGTAGGTTTTTTCCTCCCCCTTCATCGGGCCGACAAGCATGATCCAGATGAAGATAAAGGTCACAGAGGCAATCACGACTGAAACGAAAAACAAACTTTCTCTCAATTCATAACCTCAACGAGAACCTTTCGGGCGCTGTGTGGGGACGTGCTGCGGTGAAAATATCTTGGAACGGAAGTGATTATACCAGACCAATAAATCACAAGAATTTATCAGTCTGGTCATCAACAGGCGGAAAGTTACGCCACGTTGCGGGCGTGCCCGGCAAGAACGGCCAGCGCTTCACCGTTTTCGATAGTGATGTATTTACCCTTAACGGCCAGCATTCCGCTTTTCTGGAAACGGCCCAGCAGACGGCTGATGGTTTCCACGGTCAGACCCAGGTAGTTACCGATATCGCCACGCGTCATCGTCAGACGGAATTCACGTGGCGAGAAGCCACGCTCGGCGAAGCGGCGGGAGAGGTTGTAGATAAACGCGGCCAGGCGCTCTTCCGCATTCTTTTTGGAAAGCAGCAGGATCATGTCCTGATCGCCTTTGATCTCACCGCTCATCAGACGCATCATCTGCTGACGCAGGTTAGGCATCTTGCCGGACAGATCGTCCAGGGTTTCAAACGGGATTTCGCAAACCATCGAGGTTTCGAGTGCCTGAGCAAAGCTCGGGTGATGGCCCGTGCCGATGGCGTCAAAGCCCACCAGGTCGCCCGCCAGATGGAAGCCGGTGATCTGCTCATCACCCTGTTCGGTGATGGTGTAGCTCTTGATGGTGCCAGAACGGATAGCATAGAGCGATTTCAGTTCGTCTCCCGCTTTAAACAGCGTCTGCCCTTTCTGAATAGGCTTTTTACGCTCGATGATATTATCAAGCTGATCGAGTTCATGCTCATTCAGGGTAAACGGGATACAGAGCTGGCTGATGCTGCAATCCTGGCAATGGATAGCACAACCGCCAGACTGAATGCGTCGTATAATTCGCTTTTCCGGGATCATAGGTTTGCTCAAGCCTTAATTGATATTGGTCAATTTTAACATCTTTTTGGTAAGTACGTAAGCCTGACAAACCCTCAATAAGGACAAGAGGCGACAACATGTCGCCATCTTCTTGAAATTCCACAGCTTGATTATGGATTTTTAGCCTAACCGGAAGAAAATTAAGCACAAAAAGCCTGGGAACTAGAGCAAGAGATACCCTTCGTGACGCAGCAACCACTCTTTTCGCTGCACGCCGCCAGCATAGCCCGTCATGGTGCCGTTGCGGCCAATAACGCGATGGCAGGGCACCACAATGCTGACCGGGTTCGAGCCGTTCGCGGCACCCACCGCACGTGCGGCCCCTGCGCGGCCTAGCTGCTCCGCGAGCTGGCCGTAATGCATGACCTGCCCGCACGGAATCGACCGCAGGGCCTGCCACACTTCG
This sequence comes from Enterobacter asburiae, assembly GCF_024599655.1. Classification (NCBI taxonomy): domain Bacteria; kingdom Pseudomonadati; phylum Pseudomonadota; class Gammaproteobacteria; order Enterobacterales; family Enterobacteriaceae; genus Enterobacter; species Enterobacter asburiae. The sequence goes on along the minus strand of NZ_CP102247.1, from coordinate 2,755,669 downwards.
CGCTGAAAAGGGGTGCCTGCCGTAGCGGTCGGCAGAGTATCGATGATGCTGAGATCGCCTTCGAAGTAGGCCGCAAGCTTGTCGCTCAGCCCGCCCGGGTTGGTGGCGTGAATACGTTCATACCCCTGTGCGCGGTAGTGAACATGGAGCAGTTCTTCCATGCGGTCGCTGTGCTCTTCCCATTCGACGGCGCGCAGGCAGAACTGCTCGTCCGCGATCACCCACAGCGGCCCGAGCGGCGTCGCAATCTTATCTTCGAGTAATCTCAGCATCCTCATTCCTTTAGTTCAGCCTCGGGTAAATCCCCGGCCCAATCGGCAGGCCGACAAGATACCATGCCACCAGCATCACCAGCCATACCCCTAAAAAGATAAGCGGATAGGGTAAAACCAGCGAATAGTAGGTACCCAGTTTGGCTTCCGGTTTATAGCGCTGCAGGAAGCCTAAAAACAGCGGAACAAACGGCGAAACCGGCGCCAGCGGAATCACCGAGGAGTCCGCGATGCGAAACAGGATCTGCGCAAACGCCGGATGGAACCCCAGCATCATAAACATCGGCACGAAGATCGGGGCCAGAATCGACCAGATGGCGGAGCCGCTGGCGATAAACATGCACAGCAGGGATGACAGCAGCGCCAGACCGACAAACGCCGGTACGCCGCTTAGCCCGGCAGCCTCCAGCGCGTCGGTCAGCCCCACGGCCATAAACTTGCCCATGTTGCTCCAGTTAAACATCGCCACAAACTGCGCCAGCGGGAACACCATCACGATAAAGCCCGCCATCTCTTTCATCGGCTCGATCATCAGCTGCGGCAGATCGCCCTGACGGCGGATTTTGCCGGTCGCGATACCGTAGGCGAGTGAAACGACAAAGAAGAAGAGGATAATCAGCGGTACGATGCCCTGAATAAACGGCGACGGCAGGACGGTATGTTTAACCGGATCGCGCAGTATGCCGTTTTCCGGCACCACCATTAGCGCCACCAGCGCGATAAAGGCCAGCGAGACCACGCCAGCCACGCGCAGGCCGAAGCGCTGCTCTTTGCTCAGGGTGTCCAGCTTTTCATCGCTACGGCCTTCCCATTTACCCAGGCGCGGCTCGATGATCTTGTCGGTAATCAGCCCGCCGACAATCGTCAGGACAATCACCGAGCTTGCCATAAAGTACCAGTTGTCGATCACGCTGACGTGCATTGCCGCATCAATGGTCTTTGCCGCCTCCGTGCTGATGCCGGACAGCAGCACGTCGGTGGTGACGATCAGCAGGTTGGCGGTGAATCCGCAGCCCACGCCCGCAATCGCCGACAGCAGGCCCGCCACGGGATGACGCCCGACGGCGAGGAAAATCAGCGCCCCCATCGGCGGCATGATCACCAGCGCGGCGTCGGAGGAGATATGGCTGAAGAAGGCGATAAATAGCACCATATAGCTGGCGTAACGGGCGCTGACGTGCGAAGCCATCTTCACCATTAATGCGGGCAGCAAGCCCACGCGTTCCGCCAGCCCGGCACCCAGCACCAGCGCCAGAATGGCGCCCAGCGGGGCGAAACCGCTGAAGTTTTTGATAACGTTCGGCAAAAACCAGTGCAGTCCGTCAACGCTGAGCAGGTTTTTTACCGCCACCAGGCTGCCGTCAGCCGGGCTGCGCACGCTCACGTCAAAGGCGGAGAGCACGGCGGTGGCGACCATTAAAATCACAATCAGATAGATAAACAGCAGGAAAGGGTGCGGCACTTTATTGCCGATCCTTTCAACCCAGCCATAGAGCTTACCGGATGGGGAATGCGAAGGTATGGATGACATACTCATGGGCGTTCCTCGGGAGTGTTGTGTTGTTGTGTTGTGTTTTTTTATTTTAAAGGTGACGGTGTCACGCCATGTGGGATCGGACACACGTACGGTTTTTCTTGTAATTGTTGTTCGAACTCTTCACGGCATTTTTTCAGCAGCGCTGCGTCCTGCAGCAGATTGAGCACGGTCGCGCCCATTACTTTTCCGGCCAGCAGCATGCCTTTGTGGGCGATGGAGGTACGCCCCTGCGCCACCAGTTGCCAGGTGTGCAGCGGCGTGCCGACGGTAAAGCAGGGGCTGAAGCACTGGGCGACCGGCATTTTCCAGCTGACGTCGCCCACGTCCGTGGAGCCAGCCAGCACGTTGTCGGTGACGGCATAGGGCGCGACTTCATCCACCAGCAGCGTCTCCTGATGACGACGGGCAAAGGCTTTACCCGCGTCTCCCCCCGTTGCGGCAATATTTTTCAGGCTGTTTTGCAGATCGTTGGGCGTCAGGGTGGCGCGGATCTCGCGGGCAAAGTCGCGTTCCTCGGCGGCCCATTCTGGCGTGCCGTAGTGCTGCAACGCGCGATACATCGCCGCTTCAAGCGTGCGGTTCGGCAGGTAGCTGGAGCAGGCTTTATCAAAGCGGCACTCGACGGTGGTTTCGGTCATCATCGCCGCGCCCTGGGCGATTTTCTCGATGCGTTCGTAAATCTGCTGCGCATCGGCCATCTCCGGGGCGCGGATCAAGTACAGCACCTCAGCCTGCGCCTGCACCACGTTGGGCGAAATCCCGCCGGTATCGGTAATGGCGTAATGGACGCGCGCTTTCTCAATGATGTGTTCGTTGAGGAAGTTGGTGCCGGTAGTCATCAGCGTCACGGCGTCCAGCGCGCTGCGTCCCAGATGAGGGGAGTTGGCTGCATGTGCCGCCACACCGTGAAAACGCCAGGCTGCCTGAATATTCGCGAGCGTGCTGACGTTAAACATCCCGGCGAAGGCTTCCGGGTGCCAGGTGACGGCGGCATCGACGTCATCAAACAGGCCTTCGCGCACCATAAAGGTTTTCCCGGAGCCACCTTCTTCACCGGGACAGCCGTAAAAACGCACCGTTCCGCTGCCGCCGTGCTGTTCCAGCCAGCTTTTCACCGCCACCGCGCCCGCCAGCGCCGCGGTGCCTAAGAGGTTATGTCCGCAGCCGTGGCCGTTAGCTCCCGGCGTGGCGGATTGCGCCGTTGCGCAGTGCGCCTGCTGGCTTAACCCGGCCAGCGCGTCGTATTCACCCAGCAGGGCGATGACCGGTTTCCCGCTGCCGAAGCTGGCGATAAAGGCATTTGGAATACCGCCAGCCTCGCGCGTCAGCGTAAATCCTTCTGACTCCAGCTCGCTGGCGAGCCGTTCGGCGGACCAGAACTCTTCAAAGCGGGTTTCAGGACGATCCCAGATCGCGTCGGCAATATCGGTTAACGTCCGACATCGCGTGTCGATCGCATCGGCAATAAAAGCGTAGTTCTCCTGCATTACACACCTCGCGTCCACGGGAAATTGAGCGCAGTTCGCGCCAGCGTTTCAATGGCGATGGCCATGACCTGCTCATCGAAGTCGAATTTTTCGTTGTGATGCCCGGCGCTCAAATCCGTGCCGAACACCATATAGGACGCCATGCCGCCGTTCTGCTGCACGCGGGCCATCATCAGCGTGGCGTCTTCGGAGCCTGCTGGCGCCTTCACCTTATCGATAGCGTGGAGAACCCCGGAAACCTGGCTCGCCTGTTCGCGCAGATAATCAACCCACGCCGGTGTCGGCGCGCTGGACGTCGCGGCACCCATCAGGCGCATCTCGGCGCGCACGCCGTAGAGCGCCGCTGCACCGGTAATGACCGCCTGCGCGCGTTCAAAGACGTACTGATTAATCGCTTCGCTTTCACCGCGGGTTTCAACCTTTATCAGGGCATTCGCAGGTACCACGTTGCGTCCGCTGCCCGCCTGCATCACCCCGACGTTCACCCGGGAGGCGCCTTCGCTGTGCGGGGCGATGCTGTGCAGGGCGAGGGCGGCCTGCGCGGCGGCGAGCAGGGCGTTACGTCCGTCCTCCGGTTTACCGCCCGCGTGTGCGGCAACGCCGGTAAAGTTCACGTCAAACTTGGTGGTGGCCATAAAGTTATCGCTGCCGCAAATCACCGTTCCGGCAGGGACGCCGGTACCAATATGGATGGCGGTGAAATAGTCCACGTCGTCCAGCGCCCCGGCGGCAACCATGGCGCGCGCGCCGCGGGTGCCTTCTTCGGCAGGCTGGAAGATCAGCTTGAGGGTGCCGTTGAGCTGCGCTTCATTCTGCTTAAGCACCCGCGCCAGCCCCAGACCAATCGTGGTGTGGCCGTCGTGCGCGCAGGCGTGCATCATTCCCGGATTGCAGGAGGCAAAACCGTCGCGAAACGGGCGATGGCTTTCATCCAGCGCTTCGCTTAAGTCAAGAGCATCCATGTCGACGCGAAACGCCAGGGTCGGTCCAGGACGCCCGGTATTGAGGGTCGCCACAATGCCGGTAAACCCGCCTTCAAACGGCGCCAGCCATTTCTCAGGCGCCCCCTGCGCCCGCGCGCGGGCAAACTCTTGCTCCAGGGTAGCGGCATCGGGCAACCCCATCCGGCTTTCGGCATCCACCACGTCGCGACCCATCGCCAGTTCGTAACCCAGCGCGTCGAGGATTTCCGCGACTTTCGCGGCGGTACGAAACTCTACCCAGCCGGATTCCGCATAATGGTGAAAATCACGACGCCATGCGCTCAGCTGCGGGGATAACGTCTGGATGTACTGCGCCAGTGTGTCCATATCTGTTCCTGTCATCATTAAAATATGTGAACTGCTTCACGCTGTGATAGTTTTTACTTATCACTAACCGATTTTTCACAGTTTTAACCGTTCAGGAATTACCCTCGCACATCCCTTTCCATTAAAGTAGATGACAGTTTCTTTACTCTGATAAACAACGGTTATCGGTCGGGCTATGACATTCCAGATTAAATTTCATCAAATCCGGGCGTTTGTTGAGGTTGCGCGTCAGGGCAGCATCCGCGGTGCCAGCAGGACGCTGAATCTTTCCCAGCCGGCGCTGACCAAATCCATCAAAGAGCTGGAGGAGGGCATGGCGGCGCAGCTTTTCGTGCGCAGGAGTAAGGGCGTCGCGTTGACCGAATGCGGCGAGGGCTTTTACCAGCGCGCCAGGTTGATTCTGGAAGAGCTGCGTGCGGCGCAGGATGACATCCGTCAGCGGCAGGGGGAGCTGGCCGGGCAGATCAATATAGGAATGGGGGCCAGCGTTTCACGCACGCTGATGCCCGCCGTCATTACCCGCTTCCATGCACAGCATCCGCAGGTCAAGGTGCGGATTATGGAAGGGCAACTGGTGTCGATGATCAATGAATTACGCCAGGGCGAACTGGACTTCACCATCAACACCTATTATCAGGGGCCTTACGACCAGGAATTTACGTTTGAAAAGCTCTTCGAAAAACCGTTTGCGGTATTTTGTCGGGATGGACATCCGGCCATGGGGGCGACGTCTATTAATGAACTTCTGCATTATAACTGGACAATGCCGACGCCGCGGGGAAGCTATTACAAGCAATTAGAAGAGGTATTTAGCGATCGTTCGCAAATACCGCGAATTGGTGTGGTTTGCGAAACCTTTTCTTCCTGTATTAGCCTGGTCGCGCAAAGTGATTTTTTAAGCATATTGCCGCAGGAGCTAGGCTGTGACCCGCTGCTGGCGCGCCGTCTGGTTATGCTGCCGGTTGTCGAATCGCTTCCTAAAGCGGCCTATTATTTAATTCAGCGCCGTGATTCACGGCAGACGCCCCTGGCGGAATCATTAATTACGCAATTCAGAAGGGAAGCGAGAAAATTAATCTGAGCGTGAAATGCTTATTAAAAAAACAGGATCTGCCCGACATCAGACAGACCCTATAGTACACACAGCAGTGCGTCCTTTCGCCAATCCTGGGTATTATTTCCATGGGGCAGGTATATTTAGGTATAACACTTTTCCCGAAAAATGAAAGGCAGGCGAGTGATTGATTTAATGAAATTTTAACACAAATCACGTATTTTACCTTTGCTGAAATTTTAGTTAAGTCTGATTTAAGTTTATTTAATAATTACTATATATATTCATCAGGTTAATAATATTGCCACGCATCGCCCTGTAACGGTGATTGAGGCCGGTCTCTGGCGCAGGTATAGTACAGTCCTCAGATGTAGCCGGAGGATGTCCATGAACCCTGACGACAAATCATTTTTTCTTGACGCCATGGAAGATGTCCAGCCCCTGAAGCGCTGCGCGGATATTCACTGGCAGCCCAGCCGCAATACGCGGGCGCGCGGGGAGGTGAATAGCGAACAGCTGGATAACTTCCTGACGCTGGATTTTCTTGACGTGCTTCCCCTGGAGGAGCCGCTGGCGTTCCAGCGCGAAGGGGTACAGCAGGGCGTTATCGATAAGCTGCGCTCGGGTAAATACGCCCGCCAGGCCAGCTTAAACCTCCTGCGTCAGCCAGCGGAACGCTGCCGTCAGATGCTCTATTCTTTTATCCGCCAGGCCGGACGAGACGGGTTACGCAATCTGATTATCATTCACGGGAAAGGGCGCGAGCAGAATTCGCATCCCAATGTGGTGCGCAGCTATCTGGCGCGCTGGTTAACCGAGTTTGAGGAAGTGCAGGCTTTCTGCGTGGCGCTGCCGCATCACGGCGGCAGCGGGGCATGCTATGTTTCACTGCGAAAATCCGATGAAGCAAAACAGGAAAACTGGGAGCGGCACGCCAAGCGCAGCCGCTAGCGGGCGATATGCTCGCCCGCCTGAGACTCAGAACGTTTCCCAGTTGCTGTCGGTGGAGGCGGCTGTAGTTGCCGGGCGCAGCAGCTGTGGCGTTTTCAGACTGGCCGGGCGTGGGGCGACCGCTTTTTCTTTGCCGTTCAGGCGAAACGCCGCTACCGCCTGGCGCAGCTGCTCGGACTGATCTTCCAGTGCCGCAGCCGCCGTGGCGGACTCCTGCACCAGCGCGGCGTTTTGCTGCGTCACGCTATCCATCTGCGAAACGGCCAGGCTCACCTGCTCAATACCGCGGCTCTGCTCGTCAGAGGCAGATGAAATCTCACCCATGATATCGGTCACGCGGGTGACGGCGGCGACAATTTCCTTCATGGTGGTGCCAGCCTCGCTGACCTGCTCAGAACCGGTATTCACCCGGCTGACGGAGTTCTCAATAAGCCCTTTGATCTCTTTCGCCGCCTGCGCGCTGCGGCTCGCCAGCGTACGGACTTCGCCTGCAACAACCGCAAAACCGCGCCCCTGTTCCCCGGCGCGCGCCGCTTCCACCGCTGCGTTAAGCGCCAGAATGTTGGTCTGGAACGCGATGCTGTCAATCACGCCGGTAATATGCGCGATTTGCTGCGAACTGTCGGCGATTTCGTTCATGGTGCGAACCACGTTATCCACGACGTGACCGCCGCGCGCGGCCGTTTCAGAGGCGTTTTTCGCCAGCAGCGTGGCCTGACGGGCGTTATCGGAGTTCTGCTTCACGGTCGCGGTCAGCTCTTCCATGCTGGCGGCGGTCTCTTCCAGCGAGGCGGCCTGCTGCTCGGTGCGGGCGGAAAGATCGTTGCTTCCTGCGGCAATTTCGCCTGCACCGGTGTAGATGGAGTCGGTACTTCCACGTACGGCGCTGACGGTGGTCACCAGCGACTGCTGCATCTCATGCAGGCCGGTGGCCAGCTGCCCCATCTCGTTGCGGCCAGAGATGGCGATATCCTGCGTCAAGTCGCCCCCTGCAATGGCGCGAATATGGTTCATAATGGAGTGGAGTGGTTTTAACAGCAGGTGCTGTAAACCCTGCCAGATGACCACCAGAACCGCGATAACGGCGAGCAGAATCGCCGCCAGCGTCCACTGCATCTGCGTGAAGCTGCTCTGGTTCTCTTCGGTTGCGGCCTTCAGCAGGGTGTTGTTTTCGGCGCGCCAGCGGTTATAGACCGCTTCCATCTCGTCCTGCGCCTGCTGCGCGTCCAGATCGCCATAGGCCTGATAGTTGTCGGCACGCAGATACTCAATCGATAAGCGCATCACCTCGTGCATCTGGTTCCAGGACTTCTGCATCTCGTCGGTTAATGCCGCCTCCTGGCCCTTAACCTGCGGCAGTTTCTGCCACTCTTTGTTATAGGCTTCGGCTTTTGCCAGCGAGTCGGCTGCGGTGCCAAGCAGCTTATTGATCGCCGCAAGGGAAGCCGGGTCGCGCTGGTTTTTCAGATAGCGGATCGCCACGCGGGTGACGGTGACGCGCGTTTTCACCAGCGTGTTCACGCTGTCGCTCAGGCTTTCCTGCTGGGCATTGAGCACGCCGGAGTTCTGGAAGTTATGGCGATCGTTACTGACGGCAGAGTAGAACAACCCTCCCGTGACAACTTGCAGCAGACAGAATATGGTGAGGGCAAAGATAATACCGGTAATCACGTGCAGATTTTTCAGCATAGCGGTCGTCCGTTAGAGAAGATGCAGGGGTACTTCATTACTATCGTCGTAGAGAATTTAAACTTTAATTAACTCGCGCTTAACTAAAGGTTCTTTGAGGGAACCTGTTGTAAATCCGGATCATTTTTATGAGGAAGGTTAACATGAGCAGCATTGATAAAAGCGGGACGTACGCGCTCGGGACGCGGACGGTTAAACGACTGGGCTACGGTGCGATGCAGCTCGCCGGGCCGGGCGTCTTTGGTCCACCGAAGGACAAGCAGGCCGCGCTGGACGTGCTGCGCGAAGCGGTGGCGGCGGGGGTGAACCACATTGATACCAGTGATTTTTATGGTCCCCATGTTACTAACCAGCTGATCCGCGAGGCGCTTCACCCGTACCGGGACGATCTGACGCTTGTCACCAAGATTGGCGCCCGTCGCGACGACAAAGGCGCCTGGCTGCCGGCCTTTTCCGCGCAGGAACTGACCCAGGCGGTGCATGACAACCTGCGTAATCTGCAGCTGGACGTGCTGGACGTGGTGAATCTGCGGATCATGTTTAGCGCGCACGGGCCAGCGGAAGGGTCAATTGCTGAACCGCTCTCCACCCTGGCCGAATTACAGCAGCAGGGGCTGGTGCGGCATATTGGCCTGAGCAACGTCACGGCCACCCAAGTCGCGGAAGCGCAGAAGATGGTCCCGGTGGTGTGCGTGCAGAACATGTACAACATTGTGAACCGGGGGGATGACGCGCTGGTGGATCTGCTTGCGCAGCAGGGGATTGCGTATGTGCCGTTCTTCCCGCTGGGCGGCTTTACGCCACTGCAATCTTCCGGGCTGAAGGCCGTCGCGGATTCACTGGGCGCAACGCCAATGCAGGTAGCGCTGGCATGGCTGCTGCAGCGTTCCCCGAATATTCTGCTGATCCCTGGCACCTCTTCCGTGGCGCATCTGCGGCAAAACCTCGCGGCGGGGGAGCTGCGGTTGCCGCCTGAAGCGCTGGAAACGCTGAATTCGCTGATAGATTAAACGTAATATGCGCAAAGCCCGAAGGGGACTTCCGGCTTTGCGCGCTTAGGCTCCTGTCTGACTTTTCTGCCTGTGGAGCGCTAACGCTTCCGCCACAATCTCTTGCTTACTTTTACGCGTCTCAAAGGCGGTGGTTCTGATGTACTCCATCAGGTCGGGATCGATGCGGGCGCTCAGCATCCTGAGATCGGCCTCCTTTGCCAGACCGCGTGCAACACGCTTGTCTGGATAGTCACGGGCTGGCATGGAAAATATTCTCCAGTAAGTCTTGTTAATTCGTGCCGTAAAATATGCTTTTATCTGACTTTAAAGTCAATATGTAGTTATTGCGTAGTGATGTTATTTTTGTAAGTCATAAACCAAATGACTTTTATATGACTTATACTGTCAGGCCTGTTAACGCAGGCGATGTTGCTTAATTAAAACCGCTCAAACTTCAACGCGTTTGGGTTCGCCTCCGGAAATGACCTTGATCCTTGTCCATAATCCGTAATACTGTATTTATATACAGTATCTGGCGAGAAAGGCATTATGGACACTCTCTTTTCTTATCAACCAAAACAAATCATTGAATTACCTTTATTTTTAGAACGTGTTGCCTGTGGGTTTCCCAGCCCGGCGCAGGATTATGTGGAGGATCGTCTCGATCTTAACCGGCTGGCAGTAAGGCACCCCAGTGCGACCTATTTTATCAAGGTGAGTGGAGACTCCATGATTGGGGCGGGGATCGGCGACGGCGATCTGCTGGTGGTCGATCGTTCGTTAAATGCCGAACATGGGGATATTGTCGTGGCGTCGGTCGCCGGTGAGTTTACGGTGAAAGAGCTACAGACCCGTCCGGTTCTGAGACTTCTGGCGCATAATGCCCGCTATCAGCCGATTACCTTTCAGTCCGAAGAGGAGCTGCAGATCTTCGGCGTCGTCACCCACACGCTCAAAACGCATAAACATGTTCGCGCTGGTTGATGTGAATAGCTTCTATGCCTCCTGCGAGCGGGTATTCCGCCCCGATCTGGAGGGGAAACCCATCGTGGTGGTGTCCAATAACGACGGCTGCATTATTTCACTGTCGCGGGAGGCAAAGCAGTTCGGCATAAAAATGGGGGAGCCGTATTTTAAATTCAAAGAAAAGCTATACCCGTCGCGGGTTTACGTCTTTAGCTCGAACTATGCGCTGTATGCCGATCTCAGCAGTCGGGTCATGCAGACGCTGACCGATCTCGCCCCGGCAATAGAGATTTACTCCATTGATGAGGCGTTCGTGAACGTTTCAGGGGTCAGTCACTGCCTGTCTCTGGAAGCGTTCGGTCACCAGATGCGCACGCAGGTCTTTAAAAATACGGGCTTAACCGTTGGCGTCGGTATTGCCCCGACCAAAACGCTGGCGAAGCTGGCCAACTATGCGGCGAAACGCTGGGCCAGCACGGGCGGCGTGGTCGATCTCTCAGGCCACGAGCGGCAGCGTAAGCTGCTGGCAAAGGTTCCGGTAGAGGAGGTGTGGGGGGTAGGGCGGCGCATCACGAAAAAACTGAACGCGATGGGCATTACCACGGCGCTGGAGCTGGCGGAAGCGTCGTCCTGGGTCATTCGCAAACATTTCAACGTGGTACTGGAACGGACGGCCCGCGAGCTTCGCGGTGAGCCCTGTCTTGATCTGGAAGAGTTCACCCCCACGAAGCAGCAAATTATCTGTAGCCGTTCGTTTGGACACCGTATTACGCAGTACGAGGAGATGCACCAGGCCATTTGCGCCTACGCGGAACGCGCTGCGGAAAAACTGCGCGGCGAGCATCAATACTGTCGTTTTATCAGCGTGTTTGTGCGCACCAGCCCGCACGCGGACAACGAAATTTATTACGGCAATCAGGCTTCTGTCACCCTGATGACGCCCACCAATGACTCGCGTGATATCATCCGCGCCGCCACGGAGGCGCTGGGGCGTATATGGCTCGACGGATATCGCTATATGAAAGCCGGGGTCATGCTGGCGGACTTTTTCAGCAGCGGCGTCGCCCAGCTGAATTTGTTTGACGATAATCGTCTGCGCGCCAACAGCGCGGCGCTGATGGCGATGATGGACAGCGTAAATCATTCCGGTAAAGGGAAGATATGGTTCGCCGGGCAGGGTATTGAGAAATCCTGGGCGATGAAGCGTGAGATGCTGTCACCGGCCTATACGACGCGGTACGCCGATTTGCCGGTGGCGAAGTAGAGGATGGTTGCGTTATTTCTTTTGCACCAACCAGGTTGCCGCAGCCGCCAGCGCGCCGATCAGCGGCATTTCGCCCGCTCCGGCCAGGAAGTTATGGCGATCGATCTCATTATTTTTACGGATATCCGCAAGGCGGGTAAGCGCCTCTTTTTCATCCGCAGCGCCGATCTCCTCAAACTGTTTTTCAAACCCCTGAGCGATGAGCTGAGCGGCCGCATCGGTGTTTGCGCTCTCGATCGCAATGAGGTTCGGGCCTTTTTGGAAAAAACAGTAATCCGGCATACGTGCTCCAGAAAGAGGGGATACGGTAAAAACACTCTATTCCTTGCGGGTAAAAAATGCACGTGATTTACGGCGGAAACAATCAGTTTTTCTTTATTATTTCAGGCAGTAACTTCTCAATCACGCTGACGACCTTTCTGACGCGCTGCGGAATAAAGCGTGCGTCAGGATAAACGGCATAGAGGAAGCGATCGGGTAACCGCCAGTGGGGCAGCACCGGTACCAGCGTGCCCGCCTGCAGCGCCCTGGCCACGAGCGGTCGCTGCATGCCGCCGATACCGATGCCTGACTCCAGCGCCTGCAGCAGCGCGTCGCTGGTGTTGGCACGGAAAACGGTATTCACGTTGACCTCGACCGTTTCCTCGTCAGCAATCAGGCGCAGGGGGGCATCCAGTGGAATAGCGCTGAACCGTACGTGTGGCAGCGTTGCCAGCTCGCTGACGGCGTGTACCGCCTGAAAACCGGGAGCGGCAAACAGCGCGGCTTCAATACGCGCCAGCACGCGAGCCGCGTGCGCCTGCGGAGGCTCACTGCCCAGCCGTATCGCGACATCCACGCCCTCCGTCACCAGATCGGCAAGGCGGTCATCCAGGGAAATCTTGAGCTGCAGTTCGGGATGAAGGCGCTGTAGCGCCAGCAGATGCGGCAAAAAAATTTGCCCCAGGCCGCTCGGTAGCTGGACATGGACGCGTCCCTGAACGCCAGGGTCGACAGGATGTAAACGCCTCTCCGCTTCCCCCATGGCATCCAGCACGAGCTGCATATCTCGCCGGTAACGTTCACCCTGTTCGGTCAGCTTCATCGTACGCGTCGTACGGTGCAGCAGTACCACACCCAGTGATTCCTCAAGCGCCGCGATCTGTTGACTGACGGCGGACTGCTTAATACCGGTCTGACGGGCGGCCGCCGAAAACGAGCCCGCTTCAGCGACGCGTAGAAAGGTGTAAATGGCAGTGAGCTTATTATTCATTTAATGATTCTGCTTATAAGTGCCATCGGTTTCAGGGGATATCTCCAAAAAAAATAATAGATCACACTGCGTCTGTCACCCTTTACGGAGAAACACCATGAATAAGATGCAGCAACACAACGTCGCCCTGGTCGCGGGCGCCAGCGGCATTGTCGGCAGGCAGCTGGTCAACACCCTTCTGCACCATCAGTGGGAGGTGATCGGCCTCAGTCGCCACGCGGTAGCCCACCCGGACGGCATTCCCGTGGTGAACGTCGATTTACTGGATGCGCAGGACACCGCGCGGGCGCTGCACGCCCTGAACGGTGTCACCCATATCTTTTACAGCGCCTGGGCGAACGCGGCGAACTGGACGGACATGGTTGAGCCGAACGTCACCATGCTGCGTAATCTGGTCAGCACCCACGAAAAAACGGCGCCTTTGCAGACGGTAAGCCTGATGCAGGGGTATAAAGTTTATGGTGCACATCTTGGGCCGTTTAAAACCCCGGCGCGGGAAAGCGATCCCGGCGTACCGGGTGTCGAATTTAACGCCGCGCAACTCACGTGGCTCAGCCAGTTTCAGCGGGGGAAAGGCTGGCACTGGAATGCCATCAGGCCGGGCGTGGTGGGGAGTGCGGTATCGGGCAATACCATGAACCTTGCGCTGAGCATCGCCCTGTACGCCTCCCTGTGCAAGGTGCTGGGTTTACCGCTGCGTTTTCCCGGTTCGGAACAGGCCTGGCTCAGCATCGTTGACCATACCGACGCCGGGCTGCTGGCCGAGGCAACCCTGTGGGCCGCCACGTCACCTGCGGCACAGAATCAGGCCTTCAACGTAAACAATGGCGATGTCTGGCGCTGGAGCGAACTGTGGCCGCGCATTGCACGCTGGTTTGAACTGGACTCTGCGCCGCCGGTGAGGTTGTCATTTCATCAGCTGTTTAACGACTATCGCGGGGTATGGCGCGAGCTTGCCGAAGCGCGGCTGGTGGAAGCGGATATTCTGCAGCTGAGCGACGGGCGGTTTGCCGATTTTGTCTTTAGCTGGGATTACGACATGTTCGGTGACGGGAGCAAGCTGCGCAGGGCGGGTTTTACGCAAATGCAGGCGACTGATGAGATGTTTTTCAGCCTGTTCGCGCAGCTGAGAGCCGCACGGATTATTCCCTGATGAACCTGGGCGTCCTGGTGCAGGCCAGGACGCCGGGGCACTTACTCAACCGTTAACGCATTAACAACCTCGGCCACGCTTTTCACGCTGCGGATGTTTCCAATCCCCGTGCCGAGCGCGATATAGCCTTCATCGGTGTTATCTTCCAGCATGCCAAGACGCAGGCCCCGTAATCCTCCCATCGCCTTGCCCAGCGCTTCGTTACTTGCGCCTGCTTTATCCATCGCCGCCAGTTTTTCCGCCAGCTTGCCGGGAAGAGAGCGGTAGTAGTGGGGCACGGTGCGGAAAAGCAGCAAATCGAGGCCGTTGGCGGCAACAATTTTCTCTTTGACCCCCTGCGGCACGCGGCTTTCTTCCGTGCTGATAAAGACCGACCCGGCAAACACGCCTTCCGCACCCAATGCATGCGCCGCTCTGGCGGTGCGATTATCGGTAATGCCGCCCGCGGCCATCACCGGGACGTGCTTCACGGCATCGGCAATCAGCGGCACGATGGAAAAGGTGCCAAGCACCGTTGCGGGTAACGTTCCGCCCTCATCAAAACCGGTGGCGACGATAATGTCAGCCCCCATTTCTTCCGCGAGGCGGGTGTTCTCCGGCGTTGGGTTGATGTCGCGGTAGATAATGGCGATACCCGCCTCCTTTAACTCGCTGAACAGTGCGGGAATAATGCTGCCTTCCCCATAGCCCGTATACACCACGACCCTGACGCCTTCGTCTTTCACCACCTGAAGGATCGGCCCTGTCCAGACGTCATTAACGGCCGTGGGGATCAGGTTCACGCCAAAGGGCTTTTCGGTCAGCCGTTTGGTTTTACGAATTTCTTCGCGCATTTTTTCGGCGGTCTCTTCCGGCGTGGACACCGCGGTGTCGGCGGTTAAACCGGCATTGGGCCCCAGCACGCCGAGCCCTCCGGCATTGCTGACCGCAGCGACTAAACGGGCATCCGTGAGCCAGGATAACGGCCCCTGAATAACAGGTTTTTCGATACCCAGGATCTGACAAATACGGTTATTTTTCATAGCAGACTCTTCCTTACGTTTGAATGGGGAAGAGTGTATGGCGCAGGATTGTTAGGAAAAATAGCCAAAAAGATTCATCACTGTTATAAAATTAGTAACAATCATTTTATCCTGCTCGCGGCAAAAGCGTCCCTTATGCAAATAAACCTCTTTGAAGCTATTCGAATTTTTATTGAAATTGTCGAGTCAGGCAGCCTTACCCAGGCAGCGGAGAATCTGCAGATCCATCGTCCGGCGGTCACCAAAGCGTTACAGCTTCTGGAGCAGCACAGCGGCACGCGGCTACTGCAGCGCACAACGCGTCGGATTAGCCTGACGCCGGATGGGGAAGCGTTTTACCGCCGGAGTAAACCCCTGCTGGCGCAGGCGGACGAATTACTGGAGTCGTTTGGTACGGACCGGGCAATACACGGTCAGCTGCGTGTGGATATGCCGGTCTCTATTGCCACGCTGCGGGTCATCCCCAATCTGCCTGATTTTTATCGTCAGCATCCTGAGATCGACATCATTCTGAGCAGCTCTGACCGCCGTCGGGATATGCTGCGGGATGGCCTGGACTGCGTGCTGCGGGTGGGAGAGCTGGAGGACGGCGAGTATATCGCGCGTAAAATCGGGAACATCAAAATCACGACCTGCGCCAGCCCGGCCTGGCTGGCAAAACACGGTACGCCAGAAACGCCGGATGATTTACGGCAACATCAGGCCATCAACTGGATTAATAACCGCAGCAGACAAATTCATCCGTGGACGTTTACCACGCCGGAAGGCGTCGCGGAGATTAAACTTCCCGGTAAGCTTGTCGTGGATAACTCCGAGGCCTACATCGCGGCAGGCCTTGCCGGGCTGGGGTTAATGCAGGGGATGAATCTTTTTCTTCAGCCTTACATTGACCGCGGCCTTCTGGTTGAAGTCTTGCCAGACTATCGCTCGCCGGACCGCAATCTGTCACTGCTCTATCCACACCGTCATCTCTCCCGCAAGGTGCGGGTCTTTACCGAGTGGCTGGAGAGTCTGGTGTGAAAACAGCCAGCTCGTGACACAGCGCGCCAATCTGGTCCACGGCGTTCAGCAGGCGGGGCGTAGGTTCGTTTGCGCAGTTCAGCCGCAGAAAGTGCGTTAACTCCGCGGCCGGGGAAAACAGGGGACCAGGGCTGACGCCAATGCCCAGCGCCAGCGCGCGACGGTGCACCTCCAGCGCGTTGACCTGCTGAGGCAGTTCTACCCACAGCAGGAAACCGGCTGCGGGTACGCTAACGCGCGTACCGGGTGGGAAACTGGCCTCGACTTGTGCGACGACGGCTAAAACACCCTCTGCGACCCGGCGCTTTAGCCGCCGCAGGTGGCGATCGTAGTCGCCGCTTGCCAGCATCTCGCTCGCCGCGGCTTCCAGCAGCGGCGTACCGGCCCAGTCTCCGGCCATGCGGGCCTGTAAGACCTGCGGGTGGTAGCGTCCGGCGGCAATCCAGCCGATTCGCCAGCCCGGCGCAAGCGTTTTAGACAGAGAACTGCAGTAAATCACATTCCCGCTCTGGTCGAACGCCTTGCAGGCCGGAGGACGTTGCCCCTCGCCGACCAGGTCACCGTAAACATCGTCCTCAATCAAAGGAATTCCCGCCTCTTCAAGCAGGGCAACCAGCTCCTGCTTGCGGGCGACGGGCATGCTGGCACCCAACGGGTTTTGCACGGTGGGCGAGGCCAGAACGGCAGCAGGGCGGTGGCAGCGAATGGCGTCCGCCAGCGGTTCCAGCAGCAGGCCGTCGACAGGGTCGGTGGGGATCGCTAAGGCCTTCAGGCTTAAATCCTCCAGCAGCAGAAGCGTGCCAAAGTAGGCTGGCTGCTCAATCGCCACGACATCGCCCGGCTGGCACACGGCCCGAAGGGCCAGGCGCAGCGCCTGCGTCGCGCCTGCGGTAATAATGAGATCGTCCGCGCCGAACCGGGCTCCCCACTGTGCAGAACGGGCGGCAATCTTACTTCGCAAATCCCCCCTTCCCGGAGGCAGGCTGTAGCTCTGTCCATGCGCGTCCAGACGACGGCCCGCAGAGTGCAATGCCCGCTGCAGCGCGTCTCCCGGCAGCCACGCGGGATCGGGCAGGGCGGCGCCCAGCGGGATCAGCCTGGCTTCTGCACTGCTGAACAGCGACCGGGCCACGGCGGACAGGGTGACGGGGACCGGGCCTGGTGAGGAACGCGCGGGCTCTACGCGCGGTGGCAGGCTGGTCTGGCGGATGTAATAACCTGAACGCGGGCGCGCAACGATCAGCCCTTCAGCCTCCAGGCAGCGAAGGGCCTCCAGCGCCGTCGGAAGGCTAACGTGCTCGCGCTCGGCCAGTTTGCGTGCGGAGATCATCCTGTCACCGACGCGCAGCGCGCCAGACGTGAGCGTGAGGCGCAGCATCTCGGCAATTCGGCGATAGTGTGGGGACGACTGGGACGGGGCAGACATGGGTATCTGTTCAGGCTAATTTTCGATAAAACTGACTATACAGCCAATGATGCGCGCCATCTATAGTGTCCGACATGTTCAGGACAAGGAGGCATTATGCACAGCGATAATTTCAACATTTCCACCTATTTCAAACGCATAAACTACACCGGACCGGCGGCTGCCGATACGGCCACCCTGCATGCGCTGATGCGTCATCAGCTCTTTTCCGTTCCCTTTGAGAATCTGGACGTGCAGGCGGGTAAAATTGTCTCGCTGGCACCAGACGACATTGCCGATAAGGTCTTAACGCAGGGGCGCGGCGGCTACTGCTACGAGGTGAACGGGCTTTTTGCCATGGCGCTGGAGGCGTTAGGAATACCTTACCGCTTCGTGGCGGCGCGCCCGATGTTCTACCCCGCGCGGCGGCCGAAAACCCATATGGCGCTCATCGCTGAGGTAGATAGCCGACAGTGGCTCTGCGATCTCGGGTTTGGCAGCTACGGCATTCGCGCGCCGATGGCGCTGGACACGCTTAATGTGGAAATCACGCAGGATTTCGACACGTTTCGGCTAAGCCGCAGCGCGGAGGGCGAATATCTGCTTGAGGCGAAGGTTGAGGGAGAATGGGCCCGGCAATACGGCTTTGATCTCACGCCTCAGGAATGGATTGATTTCGTCCCGGCCAACTACCTTAACTCCACGCACCCGGATGCCATCTTTGTGCAGAAGCGGGTGGTGGTGCAGCACAGCCCGGAAGGGCGCCAGATTTTACTGGGCGATGTGCTGAAAACCATCACGGCGAACGGCACTGAAACGCGGCAGCTGGCGGAGGAGGAAATCCGCCATGTCCTGAAAAACCGTTTTGCGCTGACCGAGGCGTAATCTGCCGGGAAACGGTGGGGCCTCAGCGCTGTCCGTCTTCTGTGGCGTTGCGCTGAGCGCCCCACTGTAGCAGCAGGCTAAACGACGCGGGTAACACGGTCAGCGTCACCAGCGTCGCAACCAGCAGTCCGCCGATAATGGCATAGGCCATCGGGCCCCAGAAGACCTGGTGAGAAATGGGGATCATGCCCAGAATGGCGGCGCAGGCGGTCAGACAGATGGGTCTGGCCCGGTGTTCCGCAGCCGCCCTGATTGCGGCATCGTTTGCCATCCCCTGAGCAAGATTGCTGTCAACCTCGCTAATCAATATCACCGCGTTTCGCACGATCATCCCCGCCAGGGCGATGACGCCCAGCAGCGCGACAAACCCCATCGGCGTTCCACCGGGCAGCATAGCCAGCACGATCCCCGGTAAACCAAACGGGGCCATCAGGAGTGTCAGCAGCATACGGGAATATCGCCGCAGCTGAAGCATCAGCAGCAACAGCATGATGACCAGCGTCACCGGAAGAACGGTAAAGACGGAGCTGTTCCCCTTATCCGATTCGGCAACCGCGCCGCCTTCTTCAATGCTGTAACCTGCCGGCAGGCTCGCGCGCAGTTTATCGACCGCCGGACGCAGCGCCGCGGATACCGCTTCAGCCTTCAGCCCCGGAGCAAGATCCGTTTGCACCGTGATAAAGGGCACGCGCTGGCGACGCCAGATGACCGGATCGTCCACGCCCCAGACCGGCGTTGCGACGGCGCTGAGCGGAATTTTTTTACCGTCATTCCCCTGAATCGTGAGCGAGGAGAGGGTGGCGGTGCTGTGACGTTCATCGTCCGTGGCCCGGAGCACCACGTCAACAAGGCGGTCGTTATCCCTGATGGACGTGACAACGCTGCCGGACCAGACGGTGTTTAGCGTGCGAGCGAGGCTTTCGGATGATATTCCCGCCGCCCTGGCCGCCGTCTGATTCACCTCAAGGGTTATGACCCTCTCCGGCTCTCCGGCCGTCTGGTTAACGTCGCGTGAGTAAGGGGACTGGCCAATCGCGTCCGTGAGACGGTTCGCAAACGCCCGGACCTGCAGATAATCCGGCCCGCTCACCCGGTATTTGATTGGCCAGCCGACGGGCGGCCCCAGCTCAAGGGGCGACACGCGTGTGATGATGTCGCTAAACTGCGTCGCCAGGATCCTGTTGAGCTGCGCATGCAGACGATCCCGCGCCTCAAGATCCTTAGCCACCACAACCATCTGGGCGATGTTTTCATTTTCCAGCAGCACGTCCATCGGCAGGTAAAAACGGATGGCGCCCGACCCGACGTACGTCGAATAGCGATTGATGTTGCCGTTGCCAGCCAGCGCCTTTTCGAGTTTTTCCACCTCTCTTAACGTTTCCGGCTGCGACGCGTTGGCCGGAAGCGTCAGGCTGACCAGCAGCTCAGGCCGGTCCGAAGCGGGGAAAAACTCGCCCTGCATAAACGTCGTGCCGTACACGGACAGCCCCAGTGCGGAAAGGGCGAGCAGCACGGTAGCGACCCGGTGACGCAGTGCCAGGCGTAAAAGCCGTCCGTACCCGCGCGCGATCCTTCCGGGTCCCGCCGCGTGATGTCTAACTTTTTCCGGCAACAGCCACGTGCCCGTCAGCGGCGAAAACAGGATCGCGACAGCCCAGGAACAGAGCAGGGCAATGAGCACCACCGCAAACAGGGAAAAACAGTATTCACCGGCGCTGGAGGCCGCAAAACCAACGGGAATAAAACCGGCAATCATCACCAGGGTACCGGTGAGCATCGGGAAGGCCGTCGTTTTGAATGCATGGGTGGCGGCATGCCGACGGGAATCCCCCGCTTCCAGCCGGGAGACCATCGTTTCAACGGCGATCATGGCGTCATCCACCAGCAGGCCCAGGGCAATGATCAGCGCCCCGAGCGAGATGCGCTGAAGGCCGATGCCTGCGAGCATCATCCCGGCAAACGTCATGGCGAGCACCAGCGGGATGGCCGTCGCCACCACCAGTCCGGCCCGTAAGCCCAGTGAAACAAATGAAACCGCCAGCACGATAATAACGGCTTCGATAAGCACCCGGATAAACCCGCTTACCGCGTCGCTGACCACCGCTGACTGATCGGCGACTTTCACCATCTCGATACCGTGCGGCAGCCCGGCGCTGAGGGCCGCCATTCTGGCGTTCAGCGCAGCACCGAAACGCAGCATGTTGCCCGTTGGCGCCATCGACACCGCCAGCCCGATAGCCGGTTTGCCGTTTACCCGGTAAGCGGGGGCAGGCGGCTCGGCGATTTCCCGGGTGACGGTGGCAATGTCGGTCAGCGGAATATAGCGATTGTTCACGTGCAGCGTGACGGCCCGTAAATTCTCTTCGGTCGTGAGCGCCCCGCTGACCTTTATCGCCATGTTATCCTGTCCGGTACGCAGAGTGCCTGCCGGAACAACCGCGTTCTGCGCCCGGAGGGCGTCGGCGACCGCCTGAATATCGAGCCCCATCCCGGCCAGGCGTGCCGGAGAAAAGGCGAGAACCCATTGCTCCTGCTGTTCGCCCAGCAGGGTGGTTTTGCCCATATCCGGCAGGGACATCAGCTCGCGACGAATTGTCTCTGCGCGATCCCGCACCTCTCGCAGGGTGAAACCTTCGGGAATAAAGGCATAAATTGTGCCGAACGTGTCGTCAAACTCGTCGTCCACGGCAGGGCCCTGCACCCCTTCAGGCAGGGACGGCGCGATGTCATGCATTTTTTTGCGAACCTGATACCAGATATCCGGCACGCTTTGCGGGGGCGTATCGTCACGGAGGTTGACGTGGATAACGGTGCGTCCGGCCCGGGTTTCACTTTCGAGATAGTCCAGCCAGGGCGTTTCCTGCAGCTTTTTTTCAAGCGTATCGGTCAGCAGGCGGGTGGTATCCGCCACGGATGCTCCCGGCCACTGCGCGGAGACGACGGCCGTTTTGATGGTGAAAGCCGGATCTTCGTTACGCGGCAGCTCCTCATAGCAGAACACGCCCATCGCAATCACCAGCAGCATGAAAAAGCTGACCATCTGCTGGTTCTTCAGCGCCCAGGCGGAGAGATTAAATTTGGCTTCCTGTCCTGTGTTCATGGCTGAACCTCTCCGGCCATCACCGGCTCGCCGGACCGCAATGTGCTCACGCCCGCCGTAATCACCCGATCGCCGGGCTCAAGGCCGGAGGCAATCATGACGGAGGAGGCCGTATAGCTCGCGGGTACCACCGCGCGCAGCTGCGCCCGAGACTGCGGGGTAATCACAAAAACGGCCGGTTTGTCGCCAATGCGGGTCAGCGCCGACGCGGGAAGGGGGTACCCGTGCGGGGCTGACGATGGCAACGTGACGGTCACGCTGGCACCCAGCGCCATGGCCGCGGGCGGGTTTTGCAGGGTGGCCCTGACGCGCCAGGTGCGGGTCTGAGGATCGGCCTGCGGAGTAATATCCCGCAGCACGGCAGACGCCTGTACCGACGGGTCGCTGAGGAGGGAAACCTGCAAAACCGCCTTGTCCAGAGGTGGGATCGCATCGGGAGTGGCAATATCAAACGCCACGTCGCGGGCTTCAGCGGTCGCCAGCGTCAGCACGGACTGACCGTCGCTGACAACCTGTCCCGCAGAGGCGTTCACGGCCGTGATGACGCCCGCTTGTGGCGCGATCAGGCGCGTCCAGCCGAGGCTTTCGCGTGCATTTCGTCGCGCGGCCTCGCTGCTTTTTAAGCGCGCGCTGGCGACAAGCCAGTCCGCACGGGCGCTGTCGAGCTGCGTGCGGGCTATCGCCCCCGTTGGCATGAGCTTTTGCATTCGGCTGACGTTAAGCGCGGCGACCTGCGCAGAGGCTTTGGCGCCTTCATAGTCGGCCTCAGCGCCGTCGAGCTGGTTTTGCCCGGTCGTGTTGTCAAGCGTGGCCAGCAGCTGTCCGGCGGTGACACTGTCACCAATATCGACGCTACGCGTCAGTATCCGGCCCCCGGTGCGAAAGCTCAGGGTCGTTTCATCGTGGGCATGGATCTCACCGGTTCTTTCCAGCGCGGGAAGGGTTTGGGCGGTGCCAACCACGACGTAGCGTACCGTTCGGACCGGGTCGGGCTTATTCTCGTGTTTATCACCGCAGCCGGTCAGCGGAAAAATCGCCAGCGCAAGCAGGGCCAGGGGAAGAAAATGCAGCCAGGAAAGGGTGCGCGCCACGCCGTACATATGATGCAGGCAGTGGCGGAGGGAGAAAAAAAATTCGTCTGACATAACGGCGCTCCATAAAGGGAATGGCGTTATTAAATGCGCGCTAAGTCGAGAAAGATTCGATGTTCTGTCAAGGCTTTATCAAGAGTGGAGATTTTCATTATCGGACGGTTGCCAGGGCAATAAAATGCGCACGGCAAGGCCGCCGGTTTCCGGTAACGACGCGCTAATCTCACCCCCATGCGCCTGACAAATCGCCCGGGCGATGGACAAACCGAGGCCGCTGCCGCCGGAATGCCGCGCGCGGGACTGCTCCTCGCGGCTAAAGCGTTTAAACATTTCCGGTAGGAACTGAGGCGATACCCCCGGCCCGTCATCGGTAAATTCGAGGGTGTAATGCCCGCTGGCGTAGTGCAGCGCCACCTCAAGATGGCCACCATCGCGTCCGTAACGTAGCGCATTTTCCATGAGGATGGTAACAACCTGGCCCAGACGGAACGCATCGCCTCTGAAGGGACAGGTGCGCGGGTTACGAAGCGTTATCCGGAAATGATGCGCATCAGCCTGGGGCATAATCCAGGCAGCCCGCTCCTGAATCAGCTCATCCAGACAGAACGGCTGGTCCTCCAGCACAAGGTTACCCGCGTCGGCCAACGAGAGAAGGTGGAGCTCATCGGTGAGGCGGTTGAGGTGCTGGAGCTGTTTCATCACCATGCCCAGCTGCGCCGGGCTGGCATCAAACACGC
This sequence comes from Enterobacter asburiae, assembly GCF_024599655.1. Lineage (NCBI taxonomy): Bacteria > Pseudomonadati > Pseudomonadota > Gammaproteobacteria > Enterobacterales > Enterobacteriaceae > Enterobacter > Enterobacter asburiae. The sequence goes on along the minus strand of NZ_CP102247.1, from coordinate 2,732,482 downwards.
CGTCTAACATGCCCTGCAGACGCCCAATGGCGGCCGTCAGGGGCGAGCGCAGCTCGTGCGCCATCGCGACGTGTGAGGCGCGGAGCTCTTTTTCATAGCGGGCGAGTTGCCCCGTCATGGAGTTAAAGTCGGCCGCAAAGCTGACCATTTCCGCCGGCGCATCCTTGATAAGTTCCGCCTGACGGCCAAACTGCCCGTCGGCGACATCCTTTGCCGCATCGCGAAGACGGCTGAACTGCAGCGCCAGCGGCCGGGCGTGTTTTAGCCCCATCACCACGATAAACGGGATCATTACCAGCACCAGCAGGGCCACCGTGACCCAGTCGGCTGAGGCGATAGACGGTGTGGAATAGCTCAGGCCCCACCAGGTGTCCACAATCGTGTGGAAGCGGGCCGGATTGGCCTGCGGGTTCTGGCTGAGCGTAAGAAACTCCTGCCGGACAGCCGACGGCATCCTGCCCATTATCCAGTAGTTCTGCACCGCATAGCGTAGCCACATGCAGGTGGCAATGACGATCACGCTGCCGATGGCCAGCGCTAAGATGCGCGCGCAAATCCAGCGCCACAGAGAGGAGTGCCGGTTTTTTATCATGGCTGTCTGAACCTGTAACCCACGCCGCGAACGTTGATCAGCACGCCGGAAATACCCGCCGCCTCAAGTTTTTTACGCAGGTTATAAATATGGGTGTCCACCACGCGCTCCAGCGCCTCGCTTTCCGGCAAACAGTGTTCCAGTAAATACTGGCGGGAGAATGGGTGCGCAGGAGAGCGCAGCAGCGTTGCCAGAAGCGAGAATTCCGTTGGCGTAAGATCGAGCATCACGGGCGCGTCGTCGCCGTTATCCACGCTCGCCACAATGGCGGCGACATCCACCTCCAGCGTTTGCCAGCGAAGGATCGCTTCGTCAGCCTCTTTTTTACGGCTGCGCCGCAGCACCGCCTGCACCCGAGCCACCACTTCCCCCGGATGATAAGGCTTCACAACGTAATCATCGGCACCGTACCGCAGGGCGCCAATGCGGTCGGGGGTATCCCCCATGGCCGTGACCATGATCACCGGCACATCGCTTTTACGACGCAGGCCAGCCAGCACCTCGGTGCCGTTAAGCCCGGGCAGCATGACATCCAGCAGGATGAGGTCGGGCTTCCACCGCTGCGCCATATCCAGCCCGGAAAGACCGTCTCCGGTAATGGTCACGTCGTAATTTTCACGCCGTAAATAGGCTTCGAGCACGCCAGCCGCATCGGCGTCATCTTCAATAATCAGCACTCTTCTGGACAACATCCGTTCACCTTGACCATTTCTTAACACTTTCCCGACGATTCATTGATTCAGCCAAATCATACTGCGCCAACATTGTATGGCCGCCCCTGAATCAGGAGACGCCAGCGTCTGTATGGAGAGCAGTATGATAGCGATAAAAAAAGTCCTGTATATGTCCGTCCCGCTTCTGATGGTCGTGACGTCCGGCGTGCAGGCGGATGATGGCTCCGCGTCCGATTCCTTCACCGTCGGGCTTGGGGGACAGTATGCCCCGCGTTACTCAGGCTCAGACAAGCAGGTGTGGCAGGTGGTTCCGGTGCTGCAGGGTCGTAAAGGCGCTTTCTTTATTGATGCGCAAAAAGGGGTGGGATATGACCTGCAAAACGACAGCGGTTGGTATTTCGAACACACGCTGGGCTACGACTTCGGAAGGGCTGAGAAAAATTCTGGCTGGCGTGAGGGCGCAAACAATCTGAAAGGGATGGGGGACATTGATGCCACCCTGAATACCGGCCTTGCCGTGGGCTGGCAGGCCGCGCCCTGGCTGAGTGTGGAAGGCAAAGCGACGCTGCCGTTAACGGACAGCCAGGGGGCCAGCTATCAGGCCTCCGTGACGCTAATCCCCGTACAAAATAACCAGGACACGATCGCCTTTCAGTCCGCGGCCCTGTTTGGCGACGGCCGTTATCTGAATACCTGGTATGGTGTCAGCGAGCAGCAGAGCCGCCGCATCGGATATCGCCGCTATTCAGCGCCGGGTGGATTTTACGGCGTCGACACCAGTCTGACCTGGAGCCATCAGTTCGATGCCCACTGGGGGACGGTGCTGAGCGCGGACTATACCTGGCTTGGCGATCGCGCGAATGACAGCCCGATCGTGATGCGGCGCAATGAAGGGTCTGCAACCGCCGCTATCACCTGGACATTTTAATCAGGGACAGGGTCAGGCAAAGAGTCCCTTAATAAGCATCCAGAAAAGTGATAGCAGGCAGAGGATTTGTACGGTTCGCAATGACCACAGCTGAAAACGCCATTGATACCGCTCCCGGGCATCGGCTTCTGCGATCGGGCCAGCGGCATCAGCAGCGTTTTTCCCTGGGCGGCGCAGCAAATCATGGCACAGCCATACCAGAAGTATGAGGCTAAGTATTCTCGTGAAAAGTAAACCGTAGGCGGTATAAAACATATCCCAGTAGCAGCGGAGGGTGTCCATGGCCTTTATCCTTTCCTGGACCGCCCATACGGCAGGTATGGGCGGTGAACGATTATTTCTTCTTATCCATCATCGCTTTTAAATCGGCAAACGGGTTAAACGTGGCGACGCCCACGTCTTTTTGCGCGTCTTCCCCTGCGACCACGGTGGTGCCGTACTGATCCGCTTCGGTGTATTTCGAATGCTCGTGATCGTGGCAAAACAGGCACAACAGCTCCCAGTTGCTGCCATCTTCCGGGTTGTTGGTATGGTCGTGATCGATATGGTGAACCGTGAGTTCACGCAGATTGGAATAGACAAACTCCCGCGAGCAGCGTCCGCAGACCCAGGGATAGATTTTTAATGCTTTCTCGCGATAGCCGCTTTCCAGTCGCGCGTAGTTTTTAGGGATCAGAGCCATTGCCGGGTTTACCTGCCATGAAAAAAGTGGGGGATATTATATCCCATTATGGCGCGTAATGACGCCCCGCTCAATTCTGTCAATTTATTTGAATCACTCCGTTAAATAAACGGCATTTATTCTTACCGGGTAATGCGTAAAGTGGACAGAACGCAATGCATTATCAGGACACATGGTTATGAAAAAGATCGGGTTTTTATCCTTTGGTCACTGGACGCCTTCTCCGCAGTCCGGCACGCGCTCGGCGGCAGACACGCTGCTGCAGTCCATCGATTTAGCCGTGGCGGCTGAAGAGCTGGGGGCAGACGGCGCGTATTTCCGCGTGCACCACTTCGCCCGACAGCTTAGCTCGCCGTTCCCGCTGCTGGCGGCAATAGGCGCAAAAACGAAAACTATCGAAATCGGGACCGGCGTGATTGATATGCGCTATGAAAATCCGATGTACATGGCCGAAGATGCGGGGGCTGCGGATCTGATTTCCGGCGGTCGTCTGCAGCTTGGCATCAGCCGCGGCTCGCCGGAGCAGGTCATTGATGGCTGGCGTCACTTCGGCTATGTCCCGCAGGAAGGGGAAGACGAATCGGATATGGCGCGCCGTCATACCGAGGTGCTGCTTGAGGTGCTGCGCGGTGAAGGGTTTGCAAAACCCAACCCACAGCCTATGTTCCCGAATCCGCCGGGGCTGCTGCGCCTGGAGCCGTATTCTGAAGGGCTGCGCGAGCGTATCTGGTGGGGAGCCGGTTCAAATGCGACGGCCGTATGGGCCGCAAAGCTGGGAATGAACCTGCAAAGCTCAACCCTGAAGGACGATGAAACCGGTGAGCCGTTCCATATTCAGCAGGCAAAACAGATCCGCGCGTACCGTCAGGCCTGGAAAGAGGCAGGGCACACGCGTCAGCCGCGGGTGTCGGTCAGCCGCAGTATTTTTGCGCTGATGGACGACCGCGACCGGATGTATTTCGGTGCCAGCCGTAACGACAGCGATAGCGTGGGTTACCTTGATGAAAAAACGCGCGCCATCTTCGGACGCAGCTATGCGGCGGAGCCGGACAAGCTGATCGAACAGCTGAAAAAGGACGACGCGATTGCCGAAGCCGATACGTTATTACTGACCGTGCCGAACCAGCTGGGTGTGGATTATAATGCGCACGTGATTGAGTCTATTCTCAAACATGTCGCACCGGCAATGGGCTGGCGCGAGTAGTCGTTCCGCTATCAGCCGTGAGATCGTAATGGAAAACCTGGCCCTCTGGTATCGCCGTTTTGGCGAGCCAGAAACCGTTCTGCAACCTGAAACCGCGCCGCTGGGGGCGCTTGCGCCGGGTCACCTTCGCGTGCAAATGCTGTTTTCTCCGGTGAACGCGTCCGATCTCATTCCCATTACCGGCGCCTACTGCCACCGAACCCCGTTACCGGCGGTAGCGGGGTATGAAGGTGTCGGCGTTGTCACCGACGCGCCCGCGTCGTTTGCGCATCTGTTGGGTAAACGCGTCCTGCCGCTGCGCGGTCAAGGCACCTGGCAGCGCTATGTTGATTGTCCGGCAGAGTATGCCATCCCCGTTCCGGACGCTGTTGACGCACGTCTGGCCGCGCGGGCCTATATCAACCCGCTGGCGGCGCAGATGATGCTTACCCGCTATCCGCCTCAGGGAAAGCGGGTGCTGCTCACGGCGGCCGGGTCGGATTGCGCCATTCTGCTGGGGCAGTGGGCGCGTCAGGCGGGAGCGGAGGCGGTGTACGGGATCCACCGTTCCGCCGTTCACGCTGAACGGCTGGAGGCGATGGGGATCATTCCCGTCGCGCAGCATGACGCCCAGCGGATTGGCTCCGTCGCCGCGCGTACCGACGTCGTCTACGATGCCACCGGCGGGCCGCTTGCGGAAGCGATCCTCAGCGCGATGCCCGAGCAGGGCATGTTTGTCTGCTACGGGCTGCTCTCCGGGCAAACCTTCAGACAGCAACGGCCAGCGCCGCGCGTGGCGTGGTTCCATATCCGAAACGGTCTGGACGCGCTCAGCGCCGAGGCGTGGCGAGCGGAGTTTGACCGCATCTGGCTTAATTTGCCCAACAGCGGGTACAGCGACGTCGCGATCTTTCCACTGGCGGAATGGCAGAGGGCGATCGGTGCTTATCGCGAAGGAGGAAGGACCCGCAAGCCCCTCCTGTCGATGGTGGACTGACCGCTATTGATGGCTCATATCGCTCAGCAGCACGGCGATACTTTGCCCGCCCGCCGTTTGTTCCAGGCCAATCTTAACGATGATGGTCAGCGGGACGGAGAGCAGCATCCCAACGGGCCCGAGCAGCCAGCCCCAAAAAATCAGGGACAAAAAGACCACCAGCGTGGAGAGTCCCAGCCCTCGTCCCATCATGCGCGGCTCAAGAATGTTACCGAACACCAGATTGATGACCAGGTATCCGGCCAGCAGGATCAGCGCGTCATAAAGCCCGCTGAAAACCAGCACCTGAAGGATAGGGGGGATCGCCGCCAGCACGGAGCCGATGTTGGGAATGTAGTTAAGCGCAAACGCCAGCAGCCCCCAGACAAACGCAAAGCGAACGTCCAGCGCCAGAAGCATCACCCAGACGACGCCGCCCGTGACCAGGCTAATGGCGGTTTTCAGCACCAGATAGCGTGAGACGCTGTCCAGCGCGCGCTGAATCGCCCCCATTCCTTCAACAGGGCGGACCATTATCTGCTGCAGCTTTGCCGGCAGCTGCGGCACCTCCAGCAGCATGAACACCACCGTTAAAAACAGCAGGAAAATGGAGGTCATGGCATTGGAAAGCTGCGCCAGCAGGCTGGTGACGATCGTCATGGCCGCATTGGGGTCGATATATTTCAGGAGTTCCTCAACCGAGACTTCGATACCCGCGCGCTGCAGCCAGGGTTCCAGCTGCAGCAGCGGTATCGCCAGCGAAGAGCGGTACTTCGGCAGCGTTCGCGCCAGCTCATTTAGCGAGGTACCCAGATACGCCACCAGCAACACCATCGCCACAATAATGATGCTGATAAGCAGCGTGATGGCCAGCACGCGCGGAATGCGTAGCCGCGTCATGCGCTGTACCAGCGGGTTAAGGATCACCGCAACAAACAGGGCCAGAATAAAAGGCACAATAATATCGGCGGCAAAACGAACGCCTGTCAGTATGATCACCAGCATGCCCAGCATGATGACAATTTTTAACCCGTTCAGGGTAATGATGGGTTTAGCCATGGTGACTCCGGAATAATCTTTTTATTTATAATAAAGGTGAAAGGCGTTGCAATAAACTAACCAAAATCAAACGGGATGGGTAAAGAATTGCAAAGACTTTGAGTAAAATCCTAGCTTATGGTACAAATTTGGTGTGTTTAACTACTGAGGACAATTTTCATCCGCAAAGACGAGAAGCAACAACGCGGATAATTGTAATTTTATGGACAATATGTTCAGGACGTACTCTTCAAACAATACCGCTGTATACTCCACCTCCTTCTGCCTGCTTTCTGGTGAGCAACACTGGCGCACCGCACTATAGTCATTTCTTCTGCCTGAGCTGGCGCTAAGCGCTTAGCTGTCTGATTTCAATTCGTATTTTTTGGTTTGCTGCACGCAGCGGGCCACGATGGATTATATTCTCAAGCAGGAGAAAAACATGTTTTACTGGATCCTATTAGCGCTGGCAATTATCGCTGAAATTACCGGCACGCTGTCTATGAAGTGGGCAAGCATCAGCGATGGCAACACCGGTTTTATTTTGATGCTGGTGATGATTTCGCTTTCTTATATTTTCCTCTCGTTTGCGGTGAAAAAAATTGCGCTGGGCGTCGCGTATGCACTCTGGGAAGGGATCGGTATTTTGTTGATTACGCTGTTCAGCGTGCTGATATTTGACGAAACATTAACAACAATGAAGGTCGCCGGATTAACGACGCTGGTCGCGGGTATTGTGCTGATTAAATCCGGTACCCGAAAGCCGGGCAAACCGCAGAAGGAGCAGAACCATGCAACAGTTTGAGTGGGTTCATGCGGCCTGGCTGGGGCTCGCCATCGTGCTGGAAATCCTGGCGAACGTTCTGCTGAAATTCTCGGATGGTTTTCGCCGTAAGCTCTATGGCCTGATGTCGATTGCCGCGGTGCTGGGGGCGTTCAGCGCCCTGTCCCAGGCGGTAAAAGGGATCGATCTTTCGGTGGCTTATGCGCTGTGGGGTGGTTTTGGTATCGCCGCCACGCTGGCCGCAGGCTGGGTACTCTTCGGCCAGCGCTTAAATAACAAGGGCTGGATGGGGCTTATACTGCTGCTTGCCGGCATGATCATGATAAAACTTGCCTGACAGACCTCGAACCATGATTTACAGGCAGCGAAATTCGCTGCCTGTATTACGCTTAGAAAAGCAAAACATGAAGAGGATGGCTGATGTATCGCACATTAAGCTGGCGCAATATTCCCAATGCGAGAACGTTGTTTGCCATGGTCTTCATGGCGGGGATCGGCTTAATCATCTCCATCGTCGCACTGCTCTACCTTTCCCTGCATCTTATCAGTACCAAAACCAACGAAATTGATGAACACCGCACGGCGCTTTCCGTGCAGGGGGCCATTCAGACTTCGGTTAACCGCGTCTCCTCTCTGGTGCTCGATAATGCCGTCTGGGACGATGCGGTGCGGGAGGCCTACCGTCCCACGCTCGATACCGACTGGCTGTACAACACCTGGGGAGCCGGCTTTAAAATCAATAACCTCTATGACGGCACCTTCGTGCTGGATGAGCATTTCAACGTCCTTTGGGGATCGTTTCAAAGCCGACCCTTTAACGAAAAAAACCTCGACTTCTTTGGTAAAGGCCTTAAAGCGCTTATCGACCAGCACGGGCGCGCGCTCGCGGGTGAAAAAAATATCTATGCGGGGATCAGCCAGACGCGCACCGGCGTGGCCTTTGTCGGCATTGGGCTGATTCGCCCGATGGTCGGCAGGTTACAGGTTCACGACGGAACGCGTCGCTATCTGGTCATTACCCGCCATCTTAACGCCAGAATCCTATCCGACCTGGGCGGCACCTTTCAGATCGATAACCTCAACTTTACCCCAGGCAAAATTAACGAGCGCAGCATGCCGCTTCACAGTGCAGCAGGGGAGTTAGTCGGATTTCTGAACTGGCAGGCGCGGCTTCCGGGCGCGCAGGCCGCCCGGGCGGCATCTTCTGACATCAGGCAGATTGTGGTGCTGGCGTCGGCGCTGATCCTGCTTTTCATTCTGGTGAGCAGCGTGGGGCTGTACAAACTCGCGCGCGGCGAAAGCCAGGCGCGTCTGGTCGCAAGAACGGACTGGCTAAGCCATTTACCTAACCGGCGCGCGCTCATCGAGGCGCTGGATCGGGTGCGTTTACGAGGTGATACCGACGTCAAAAGCGTGGTGTTTATCGATCTCGATGGCTTTAAGGATGTGAATGACATCTACGGTCACAGCGTCGGTGACGATCTCATCGTGGCGATAGCGAAAACGCTGAATGAACGCGTGCCGCCCGGCGGGATGCTGGCGCGCATGGGCGGGGATGAGTTCGCCATGACCATTGGCGGTGATGATGCAGAGGCGCAGGCTACCGCTTTTGCCGTTTCCGTGCTGGATTATCTCTCCACCCCGGTTCTGCTGGGGGAACGCACAATCCATATCGGTGCCAGCATCGGTATCGCCAGCGGAACCCTGACTGAATGCAACAGCTCGGAACTGTTTCGCCGCGCCGATATTGCCATGTATCACGCCAAAATGAGCGGGAAAGGGCGTATCACCCACTACGACGCGGAGCTGAACAGCGTCCGGGAACGCAAGCTGGCGATTGAAAATCAGATTCGTGACGGTCTGGAGCGCGATGAGTTTGAGGTCTGGTATCAGCCGATTATTGACGCCCGCAGCCAGACAATGAGCAGCGTCGAAGCGCTGGTCCGCTGGCCGCGTCGCCCTGAGGGGCCGCTTGGTCCGGATACCTTTATCGCCATTGCGGAGACCAGCGGGCTGATTTACAAACTGGGTCAGTTTGTATTGCAGCGGGCCTGTGAGGATCTGCAGCCGTACGGTGAATTAAAGCTTTCCGTTAATATCTCGCCCGCGCAGTTTCGCGATCCCGCCTTTGAAGAAAAAGTGGCCAGCGTGCTGGAGAGCACCCGTTTCCCGGCCCACCGGCTGCAGCTTGAGGTCACGGAGAGCTATGTGCTGGAGAATCCGGAGCGTGCCCGCATGGCGATAGCCAATCTCAAAGCGCTGGGCACCGCGGTGGCGCTGGATGATTTTGGTACCGGCTATTCCAGCATTGGCTATTTGCGGCGTTTTAACTTCGACACTATCAAGATCGATAAATCCCTGGCCGGGCTGGTGGACCACGATGAACAGGCGGCAGCGCTGGTGAGCGGCACGGTGCGGATCGCCAATGCGCTGGGCATGGCGGTGGTGGCAGAAGGGGTGGAAACCGAGAAGCAAATGAAACTGCTGCGGCTGGCTGGCTGCCATCAACTGCAGGGTTTTTGGTTCAGCCAGCCGATGCCGATTGATTCAATCAGAGCGTTACGTAAGGTCAGACGCTGCTGATTTACTGCTGCGCCAGCGCTTCCAGCTGGTCGCGGAAACCAGTAACGGACAGGGCCCGGTTGTCGGCGCGCCACCGGTCTTTTGCCGCCGGGGCAGAGCTCTGGACGCCGATCAGCTGCCAGCCGTTTTCCGTCTTCAGCATCAGCGGCGAACCGCTGTCACCCGGCAACGTATCGCACTGATGCGAAAGCACGCTGTTTTGCGCCCAGCCCGTCACAATACAGTCGGTATGCGTATAAAGCGTATCCAGATGATCGACAGGATAGCCCGACTGCGTCACTTTGCGGTCGGCGGCTTTCAGCGCGGCGGTGAGTGCGGCTTTGTCGCCGTCAAATAACGGCAGCGGCGTAATGCCTGAAGGTGGGTAGCGCAAAACGATCAGGCCAAAATCCCATGAGGCGGCCGCCGGTGGCACTATCCAGCCGTCACCATCCGGTTTCAGACGTTTGCCGAGAGACGGATCGACCCGGCCTTCAATGCCGTGGATTTCATAGCGCCAGGTCCCTTTTTGCGACACAAACCGCAAGGCAACCGCTTTATCCGGCTTGCCGTTTGGCGGTGTTAACAGACAGTGGCCTGCCGTCAGGGCAAGCTGTGGAGTGATCAACGTCGCGGTACATAAGTTACCGCTGGCGGTTTCCAGTTGACCTATTGCATCCCAGGGGGCCTGGGTGGGATCGGCGACGCGCGTACGATCGTCATGACCGAAAAAAAGCGTCTTTAGCTCTTTCGCGCTAATGGTGTCATCACCGCCATCATCCGCATGTGAGAATCCAGAAAAAAGACTAAACGTTCCCAGTAACAACACAACAGATTTACGCATATCACACTCTGGTGGGGGTAATTATGATTATTAAAAGTGAACCCTATGAAAATACTATAGACGGGACAGCGCTAAAGTGGGAGTAAAATCAGCGTGCTACAATCAGGAAAGATAAAAATGGCTGGCGATGAGCGCGCATAAAATAAGCAGGATCAGAATCAGCTCAAACCGATAGCGTCGCAGCATACGCCCTCCGGATAAAAAAAACGGCGCGGAACCTGTTCCGGTTCAGCGCCGGTTTACCAACGTGCCCCGAAGGGCACGGTTAAGCTTGTACTCTTACGCAGCTGGCTGTGCAGCTGGTTTAGCAGCTTCGTGTTTTACTGCTTTTTTGTGATGCTTTTTAGCAGCCTGAGCTTTCTGTTCTACAGCTGGTTTAGCAGCTTTTTTGTGGTGATGTTTTTTAGCAGCCTGAGCTTTCTGCTCTACAGCTGGTTTGGTCGCTTTTTTGTGGTGCTTTTTAGCGGCCTGAGCTTTCTGCTCTACAGCCGGTTTAGCGGCTTTTTTGTGGTGCTTTTTGGCAGCCTGAGCTTTCTGCTCGGTTGGTGCTGCGGTTGCTGGTGCAGCGGCTTCTTTTTTCGCTGCAGCTTTGTGATGTTTCTTATGGTGAACCGCTTTTGCTGGCGCAGCGGTGGTGGTTGCAGCAGGTGCGGCAGCCGGTGCAGCAGTTGCGGTAGTGTCAGCAGCAAACGCAGCAGAGGACAGACCCATAGCAGCGGCAACAACCAGAGCTAATACTTTATTCATTCTCATACCCTCGAATTTGGTTTTTCATTTAACCCCACTGCGGGGCCGTTGAAATAACTATATCCCTGTAAATTCGAGGTTTCCGTGAGTGATTGGTATCGGCGTGTAACGGAATGTACAGAGGGGAGAAGAATGTACGAACAGGCCTAACGCCGCTGCTCGTACAGACCTCTGTTATTTGTTCAGTGTCGCCAGAATAGCCGCAGGTGACTGACTACCTATAATCGACCGTGACTCTGGTTCGATCACTACCATTACCGGGGTAATGCTAATGCCCAGTCGTTCAGCCAGGGCAGATTGCTGCGCGATCAGATCGGAGCAGGCCTGAGTCGTGTCGTTATCCGGTAAAAATCCCGCCATCGCTTTTTGCAGGCTTTTGACCTTATCGGTTGAACACCAGACACGCCCCATATCTTCAATCACCGAGTCGCGAATGGCGTTGGGCGCAACGGTCAGAAACGACATCGTCAACCCAGCATCCGTATATTGCTTAACGTTTTTCACTACATTGCTGCAGTAAATGCACTGATTATCAATAAACACCAGCAGCTTATATTTTTCAGCGGGAGCCTGAAACGTGATGGGCTGTAGATCTGCAAGAGAGCGGGTAATGTCGTTGAACGCATCTTGCGGGGTATTATCCGTGGCTGCGAAAGTGCTTAAACTGGTCGCACACAGAATAGCTAACATCGTTTTCATTATGCCTTTCATTATTCATCCTTTTATTTTTTTTATCCTGACCCGATAGCAGTTTTATTGTGTCGCGAGGACATGCATTCATACACCCGATGCAATCATGACAACATGTGTTAAATCATTTTCTTATTGAAAAGGGTGGGAAAAGTGCCGGAGCAGGCTCCGGCAGAGGGACTAAAGGTAACGTGAGGTCAGATGTTCGCGGAAGTAACGGATATTCAGATCCTCGCCCGTCGCCTGGGTGATTAATTGCGACGTGCTGAAGCGGCTACCGTGCTGCCAGATGTTCTGGCGCAGCCACTCAAAGAGTGCGGAAAAATCGCCTTCAGCGATGGAAGCCTGCAGACCCGGAAGCGCCGTTTTCGCGGCGTGGAACAGCTGTGCGGCATACATGGCCCCCAGCGTATACGACGGGAAGTAACCAAAACCGCCGTCGGTCCAGTGGATATCCTGCATGCAGCCGTTGCGGTAGTTGTCTTTGGTGGACAACCCGAGCCAGACCTGCATTTTCTCATCCCACAGGGCGGGAATATCGTCCACCTCGATCTCGCCGTTGATCAGCGACCGCTCAATCTCATAGCGCAGCACCACGTGTGCCGGATAGCTTACTTCGTCCGCATCGACGCGGATATAACCCGGCTTCACGCGCTGGTTCCAGGCAATAAAGTTCTCTTCGCTGAACGCCGCCTGGCTGCCAAAACGGGCATGCACCGCAGGGAGGAGATGTTTGAGGAAGGCCTCACTGCGCCCCAGCTGCATTTCAAAGAACAGGCTCTGTGATTCATGGATCGCGGTTGAACGCGCCAGAGCAATTGGCTGTCCTGCCCACGCGCGCGGCAGGTTTTGTTCGTAGCGGGCATGTCCGGTTTCGTGGATCACCCCAAACAGCGCGCTGAGCAGTTCATCTTCGTCATAGCGCGTGGTGATACGCACGTCTTCCGGGACGCCGCCGCAGAACGGGTGCGCACTCACGTCCAGACGGCCGCCGTTAAAATCGAAGCCGAGCATCTTCATGGCTTCCAGGCCCAGCTCACGCTGTGTTGCCGTCGGGAAGGGGCCCTGAGGGGGAACGAACGAGCGCTGAGCCTGTTTTTCCACCACGTTTGCCAGCAGGTCCGGTAGCCAGGACTTCATATCGCCGAACAGAATGTCCAGACGCGCGCTGGTCATATCGGGCTCAAAAATATCCAGCAGCGCGTCGTAAGGCGTACAGCCTTTGGCTTCCGCCCTCAGGCGAGCCTCTTCGCGGCTGAGTTTGACCACCTCTTTCAGGTTGGCGGAAAAACCCTGCCAGTCGTTGGCGGGACGCTGGGTACGCCAGGCGTGTTCACATTTACTGCCCGCCAGCGATTTGGCTTCCACCAGCGATTCGGGCAGCAGGGTCGCCTGCTGGTAGTGGCGCGTCATTTCGCGCAGGTTGGCCTGCTCGACGCCATTCAGATCTTCTCCTGCCGCTGCCGCTAACAGGTCACCGACTTTTTTATCGGTCAGGATCTGGTGCTGCAGGACGCTCATCTCCGCGAGTGCTTCACCGCGCGCGGCGCTGCCGCCTGGCGGCATCATGGTGAACATGTCCCAGCTGGCGATGGAGGAGAGGTGCGAGAAGCGGGAGAGACGCTGGAAGGTGCGGGTGAGAGCCTGATAAGCCGATGTTTTTTCCATTCTTGTTCTTCCTTATCGTTTTGGGAGTGTTAAGGGAGTTTAACGTGATTCCTACACGATTCATGCACTTTTCATGCACTCATCTTACCCACTCTGCAAAGGATGGTTATCTGTGGAGAAAGAAACTTAACAACAAGACGCTTTCCGTAAGCTTGAAGACACGACATCCAGAGACAGCAAAGCTGAGAGCCAGAAATCTCACGATTCAGTTTGTGAAATGCAAAGAGCTTTGCCTATCTTTCGAGGTAATGAGGGTGAGTCTTAAAAAATACCGTGACAGATTAGTTGATGAAGCGATTCTAATCGCTTTAGGCAGTCTGGGAGACGTTGAGGAAGAACCAAGGGTAACGGTGACTGAGAAGCCTCAACATAGCCTCTCCGATGCACTTGAAGAATGGTGTAGGGATAATCGTTCCGACTGGAAACCTCGTACAGAGAAACTTAACAGACGAAGCGTAGAGCTGTTCATTAATTGGGCTGAGAAAAAATCTTTACGACATCTCGAAGAAATCAGCAAAAAGCACATTTCTGAGTTCAAGGGTTTTCTTGAGAAACACTATAAGGCACCCCGAAGCAGGCAGGATGCGCTCATCAAGCTACAGGCTCTGTTCAACTTTTGTGTAAGCAAAAGGGACTACTTGACTGTAAATCCTGTGAAAGGAATGACATACGCGAAGGTGACAACTGTGAACAATAAGACCGAAGTCACCACAGAACAATACAGCCAGGTGATGAGGACTGAGTATGTCCAAAACTACACTGGTCTGAAATGGCTTCTGGCGATTCTTTGGAACACAGGTATGAGAATAGGGGAGGCAATACAGTTACGTCCGTGTGATTACCGTGAGGTTGATGGAATCAAGTGCATAAGCATCAATGCTGAGGGCGGTAAGCAAGTCAAAAATGATTCCTCTATCAGAGACATACCGATAAGCGACGAACTTCTGAGAATGGGGATATGGGAGGCTAAACCAGCATTGGGTTGGTCAAAGAACAATGCCGCTGGGAGTCGAATTGTGTTTGCTTTTGAACAAATTGGCTTGAAACACAGTTCACATGATTTCAGGTACAGCCTGTCGGACAGGTTACGTGATTGTGATGTACCGGATTCAGTTCGATATCACATACTCGGTCATGCGCACACCACCACGTCAGACCGTGTGTATAAGACCAGACAGCCGTTGAAACAGATGCTTCTGGCGTTAAATAAGGCCACAGTGATGCAGTGAGGGGGCAATTAAGCCCCTATATTGAGATTAGTAATTATCCCTTACTACTTCATCATACCGCTCAATGAATGTTAATTGCTTATTACTTCCGTTGTAGCTATCAACCCATTTTTTTACTGCTTCATCGAACAGGAACAGAAAATCGGTATAATTCAGGTACACGATGCCATCATGATGTTGAGTTGGATGGCCTCGCTTACAAATGGCAATGCTCAGGCGACGCTCTTTACCTTGTGTGACCTTGTGAGAATTGAGGTTAGTCATATGAAGAAGTGAGTTTCTTAACTCATATAGTTCATCAGAGGTAATCCCAAGTGCTTGTATTGCTGAATATGTATCAAGCCAATTCTGAAACACCCTCTTAGTGTTACCAAATTCGATGTAGGCGATTGTATCAATGAAGGACATCAATAGCTTAAAGCTTGCAAGATAATGCTTGCTATTAAATAGCAGCTTTATTGGTTCCATATGGTCATCGTTAAGTAGCTTAGCGATTTGAAAACCTTCTTCGTTCATATAGCTGTCAAGGTAATCAGGAAGGGTCTTAACACCTTCAATGTGATGGTTGGGCATATGCTTGTTTCTAAGTTGTTCTGCTAAAGAGACCTGAATCTGGGGTTGTAGTTTTCCCTGAACAACTGGCGTAACAATAACTAAGGGTGAAGCAGGGGCATTCACAGACTCAAGTGCTAACTCAAACGGTGCGAAAGGATTGCCAACCCTTAAATTGGAGTTATACCTAGCAAGGGATAACTTGTTATCACCATCCAGAACGGACGGATGTATTTCATGAAATGAACGACAAGAAGCCAGGTCAGTTTCTAATCTGCGTTTTAAGAACTCCAGCTTCTCATGGTCATTTCCTTCCAGTTCGTGAGGGACGATTCCTGCATGAGTGATGAACAACCCATCGTGAGAAAAGAAAAAGATGTTATAGACGGTTTCTTTCATTTTCATTTTTCATCTACCTCCTCATCCTGCATACACTTCATCCATTCAGCATGGCATTTATTACATAGCCATTGCTCCATGTCGGGCTGGAGTGTTCCACATTTAGCCGTAGAGACTGGCACGGGAACTCCGCACCCTGACGGTTGAAGACGTAATTGTGCTTTGGTGTAGCTGCTAAGATGTCCCATTCTGGCTAATCCTTTCAGATGTTAGGTGGAGTGAGTTTACCTGCTGATGTGAAAGGTGAGAAATCTGTATCGTCACAATGATAACCATAAATAAGAAAACCCGTACCAGCTTTCACCGATACGGGTCTTTACAGAATTATTGACAGAGAACTTAACAGATACAAGTTTATGACCGTGATAGGGGGCAAAGCCACCTGTTAACATTAGGTCAGGAGTAACTGTGAAGTGTTTTATCACATGGATGTCTTCTTGATGTAGACATCTGACTAACGATAAGACGTTCTGTTGATAGTTCAGTTCACCAATACTGAACAGACCTTAAACTAACTCTGAGACACTCTTAACAGAATATCTCTTTTATATCATATTTTTAATTTATTAACTAGCGTTATTATAACGAAGTGAAGCACTAAATTGTAAGATTGCGCATATGTTAATAAATTGTTGACAACTTGTTATATTTGTGTCATTATTAAATGGTAGGCAAGACTTGCACTTCTTTTGTCTATACCCCCTCCTTGAGGTTCTCACCGTAGTGTCTGGGAAGGCTTCGTTCACAGGCCGTACAGGTTCAGGTGAAGACTACCTTTGCACCTCTGACACTGAATATCCCTATGCCTGATGGCTCTACGTACACAACACAGGCAGAAGTGCAGGATATGATGGGTGACCACATGGAAAGCATCTTGATGACTTCTCAGGGGTTAGGTGGTGGCTGGCAGGTTGCAGGTCAGAATGCTGGATTCTCTCCATCACTCCTGAAGCGTTAAGATGTAATGGCAATCCCCTCCATATTGCGAGGGGGCTTACTTAATCAACCTTGCAGCGAACGCCGCATACTTTGAAAATAAAGTCGATTAAAGCATCTTTCCCATCTTCTACGCTGTCGAAAAGTTCTGAGTGATAAACGCCATCTTTGCGTTGGGTGAAAAGGTTTAGATGCTCATTTTTCACATCAACAGAGGTAAGACGCTTCAGGCTGTCCTGGCAGCATCTGAATTTGTACCTCTTTCCAGATCTCTGCAACATGTGGATTCCGGTCGATGTGTTGCCAGACTTCCTAGTTAGGTTTATCAAGATAGCCTCCCTTGTGTTTCTTAACATTTAATTAACAATAATATAACAATGCATTGACAATTTAGCCCTGTTCTGGTAGTATAGTTCTTAGTGGCATTAAGGTTTATTTCTATTTTTGAGGTATTAATGTATGACCAGTTAAAGATTAATCGTCAGTACGGGTTACCTGATAGTTTCAGAGTCCCAACAGAGCAAGACATCGAAAAGGCTGTCCAAGAAGTTCTCGAAGAAATCCTCCCATCTGTACCAGAGCCATTATCCCATCCAGCAGTGACCATTACCAAGACTGGTAAGCAACGTAAGCCTCGAACGGGCAAAAAGACTCCTAACCTCTTCTATGCTGAGTTCAGACATATTCACAGTTACGACAATATGCTGTCTACGGTGGAAGATATCTTCATGGGAGCAGTAAGACAGACTACAACAGGTTCTAACTTGAATCCGTATGTTGTTTTCAATCTGCTGAAGTCTCTGAACACGGTTTCTACAGAATCTGTTTACATGGCAGTTAACAGCCGCAGACCGAAGGCAGAGCACATTGATGTGAGATACGCTCAACTGGTAGCTTGCGCTTGTCGTAACGTCATCAGTGCTTTCGGGCACCATTCAGAAGTCAAAAATATAACGAGTTATTATAAAGAGGGAACTCTTCACGATGACTTTGACACTGAATCTGATGCGGAAGATTACAGAAATCATGTTCAGCCAGTACAGACTTCTGAGCAGAAAAGGGAGTTACTGGTTAAGGCTGGATTAACACCATCTCAGGTTGAATCCCATATGAACGGTGAAAAGGTTATGTGGGGGTTCAGCATTCGCTTTAGAGCTGGGATTTCTATTCAGCTTGTTTCTGACTACACCCCTGAACACAGTGACCCTGATGATGTGGGTAGTCTTCAGTGGTTACCTGAACTGCAATGTTACGTTGATTCGAACACAGGCGAAATGTTCGGTTGGTAAGTAAAAAATATAACGAGTTATATATAAGAGAACCTCTGATAAGTTTTCTGTACAACTAAGGGAGCCATCGAGTATGGCGACCACAGGCTACACAGCGAAGCGAGAGCCGTCTTTTACTGTGATACCCTACTGAACAGACCCCTTATCAAACTTAAAACCTTCTCTTCGTCACTCACGATGACTCATTTTGCCACTGATAAGTCTCTGTTCAGATGCATGAACAAAGCCACTCATGCGTGAGCATCGAGCTAATGATGAGCGAGAGAGAAGGTTAAAAAACACTGTTTACCCATCACATCATCATTAATCGGATTTTCCAAATCCTCCAATGGACTACAGGAACAAGGTTAAACCATGGCATACACACCTGACCAGATTCGAGACATTGAAATCAATATCAACCGTAAAGTAGCCCGTATAGCGAGACACTTTATCTTTTATCAATTTACTAATCCGCAATTTGAAGACCCACTTTTTGAGTGCAATCACACTCTTTATCAGCGTGTGCTTCTGAAGATTCAGGATTACACCGGAGCAAGTACCTAATGAAAATTACCCCTGAGCACCTCGCACTATTTAAATTAGCAACACAACAGAGCAGCACTGATAACCTTGTGACAAATGTCCTACGACTGAAAGCTGAGTGCAAAACACATAAGCAGATTTTTTCTATCCTGGGTATCTCGACCAGTTACGTTAATAACATCATCTGTACCGTTCGTAAGCGATATCAGTTAAATAATTGATTTGTAATAATATTATTAGTGTCTGTTTAGGTGCTGATTCTATACTTTACCTCGATACTATTTCCCACTTTTCCAATCTCAAAAAGACACACAACATACAGGGGTCTGAATGACTACTAATGCAACATCTGGTGATACATCTGTTCAGGACATCGAACAACCATCACAAGCTCAGGAATGGTTTACCGCTATCCTCACCGGGGATTCTAAGAAACTCCTGACGTATGGCCTGACGAAAGAGCAGGTAAACGAACTCGATACAACTTCAGCACGTTCAGATGCTGCAAAGCTTCTTCTGCAATCAGAGAACACTAAGGCAAGGTCTAAATCTAAACGTGTTCAGGCTGCTGCTGTTCTCGGTGATAAGGAATCTGTACCTGTGACTAATAAGCCTGCACCCGCTGGTAAGGCAACTTTCAATCCCGCCCCATCAAAGACACTTAAAGCTGTTTGACCCTGTTCACATAGGGTATGCCTTATCTGAAGGCTACAATTCATGAAAATCTCGTTCACAATGGGTGGTTTTGGGTGACTCTATGTGGTTATTTCACGTATGGTTGTCACATCGAGACCCAATGTGAAAATCATCATGAAAACAGCCCATCTCTATCTTCGTGCTTCGACTGATGACCAGGATGCATCCCGCGCTTTGCAGACGGTCACAGACTTTGCAGCTAAGAACAGTCTGACAACTACAGAGACCTATATAGAAAACTTCTCTGGTGCAAAGCTTGAGCGTCCTGAACTGAACAGACTCTTATCACAGGCAGAGCAAGGTGACTTGATTATCGTTGAGTCTATTGACCGCCTGACTCGTCTTCCTGCTGACCAGTACGAAGCGCTAAAAGCTCGTATCACTGAGCGTGGCCTCAAGGTTGTAGCTGTCGACCTGCCCACCAGCCACGGAGCACTTAAAGCTGATGCTGATGACCGCATTGTTCAGCTTATTAACGGTCTCATGATGGATATCGCAGCACATTACGCACACGAAGATTATACAAAGCGCCGTAAGCGTCAGGCAGAAGGTATCAGCAAGGCAAAGGAGCAGGGGAAGTATCAGGGAAGACCAGCAAATACAGTGCTACGTGACAAGATTTCAACCTATCTTGGGAAAGGTGGGTATACCTACGCAGAGATAGCAAAACTCTGTGATTGTTCACTTGGTATGGTGTCAAAGGTTAAAGCGCTACAGACCCAATAAGACCAGGTCATAACTCCCTATTGCAGACTGCCTTATGGCGGTCTTTTTCGTATCTCACCCAATACTTTAGGATTTTGCCAGGAAGAGTAACTGACTCTGCCAGCCCTACTAAGCACGTCGACAGTCTGATAGATGCTTTCCACAGCCTCCAGCAACCATTGTGATAATGGCTTGACCTGCTGCGGAAAAAATAAAAAATTAACAAATCGGTGGACGGTTTATAAAGATGAACTGTTGGTTTATGATACAGAATTATCTCAACATCAGAGACATAGACATGGGCGAAAGTGCAGGAGAGTCGTTAAAGCAGGTGCTGGAAGACAGGCTCAAAAATCCCTTGTGGGGCTTCATCATCCTGGCGTGGGTATGGTTCAACTGGCCTAACATGGCGATGCTGTTCATGAGTGATGAACCTGTAAAACTAAGAATTGATAACATTCTGAACCAGGAGCATTTTTACCTTGCCTACATTGTTCGACCATTTGTGATAGGTGGGCTTTTGGCTATTGTCTCCCCGTATGTACAGTGGTTACTTTCCAGGGCTCACAAATGGGCTGATGACCGTTACAGCGATAACATTTTCCAGGGTAAAGAGCGTGTTTATCAAGATAACATCAAGCTCTCTAAGCTGAAAGTTCAGTCACTCCTGGCAGAACAAGCCGAAACCGCCAGAATCAGCGCAGACATTCAGGCTGACACTGAGCGCGGGAAGCGTGAACAGATAATCACAGAAGAACTTGAAGCCCAGCAAAAAGTGCTTGAGGAGAAAATCGAACTTCTTTCGAAAAAATTCGAGGAAGATCAACTGGAATTCGAAGAGATGATAAAGGAAAAGCAAAAGTTTCAAGACCTCGCCGTTCAGGTTTCAACCTTGTTAGAACAATCACTTAGGCTCGATAACAGGAATTCGGTTGCTCAGTTAGTGAGCGCAATTTCCGATTTGTTTACTGTCGCTGAATTTGAGGAGTCCGAGGAGAGAAACGGCTCAAAAGTCACTCGCAAGAAGCACCTCACCGTGGCTGAACTTCTGGAAAAGGTAAAAGCCGAAAAGGGTGAAATATTAAATACCCCCACTATAGCCTTAAGCGCTTCTCCAATCCGATTAGAAAATGAGTAGTGGTATTAGTCTCTGTGCGATAAATAACCGTATTTGCTATTTTACAGCGCATCAATCCAAATGGAGCTGGCGGCGGAAGCGCCACGTTTGCAATGGCACCGTCAAGGACTGCCATTGAAATACCGATAATAATGGTAGCAATTGCGCCATACCGTTGCGGCAGGGGCAAACCATCAGAATCAATTTGTCCATTTGGTTATCCTTTACGCGCAACAGCCTTTTCAGCCGCAACTTCCTTTATACGCTGGAGTTTCTGCTGTTTTTTGTGACGAGCTACGTACCAGTCATCAAGTAACATCTCAATCATTTCTATCAAAAGGTCTGCTTCTTCAGTGCTCACATCAACAATAAGATTGATGTCTTTTTCCATGTGGGCACCAATATTACCTATACTTTTGACGTCCAGAATTGCCTCCCATACGAAAGGGTCAACCTTATCTTCAATGGCTTTTATTTCGTCGTGAAGAGTTCTGCCACTTACTCCCCAGAAATCACGAATCATGCCCTGTAGACATCGTCTTGCAAGAGTCGCAGAAGCTTTAGGTGATAGTTCAGCAATAGCACAGGCTTCACGGTAGTCAGCAAGTACAGCTTTGGGTATGCAATCAGAATAATTTTTTGCACGTTGCTTCTGTAACTGAGGCAGTACGGGGACGATTTGACGGGCATGTCTTAACAACTTATGAGTACCGTAATTATCATACTCAGCCATTTCAACGGTTATCGTTGGCTTAGTGCACTCAGGATTTGGGCAAACCGTTCCAGTTGTTTTGTATTTCCATATACCAAGGCTTGAATCAAGGTCAAATTCAGTAGTTTTCTTATCTTCATCTCTAATTACTGCTGCAAAGTTGCAGTGCGGACATATCCAAGACATCGTAACTCTCCATTACTAGTTTTACCTCATCTTATGCCACGGTATTCATATGGTTTTCAATGGCTTTCTCTGATATCTGTGGTGATGAATGGATAGTTGAATCACATACTACTTACTCCAAAAACGTAAACGTTTTATTGACCTGCTTTGATGCTGGATTTCTTCTTATAAAAGCTACAAAATCTATGAGCATTTCGTTCACTGTTCATGCTCGATTCATTACTCATGTAATGTAATCTCATGAATTTAATGATTAATTACTAATGGTGAACATGTCCCAGCTGGCGATGGAGGAGAGGTGCGAGAAGCGGGAGAGACGCTGGAAGGTTTTGACAAGTGACTGATAGGCTGATGTTTTTTGCAATTCTTATTTCCTCTTGCCAGGGATGTGTTTCAGGGAGCATACAATGAAACAGACCAAATTCCCCAACATTTCCCACACGGAGGAAATCAATGCCGATCTCCTCCGTTGAAACCGTCGCCGCAATACCGGGAGACGGTTTTCGGTGGGCACTTAGTCCTTATCACGCATAACCTGTTGCAAGATCGCCAGCGCCTGGGTGAACTGGGCATCCGGAATGGTCAGCGGATAAAGGAAGCGGATCACGTTGCCGTACTGGCCGCAGATCAACAGCAGCAGGCCCCGGGCGAGCGCCTTTTGCTGGATCGCCTGCGCGATGGCGGCCGAAGGTTCGCGGCTCTCGGGATCAAAAAACTCCGCCGCAATCATCGATCCTCTTCCCCTTATCGCTACGAGCGCAGGATAGCTGCCCTGAATCTCCTCCAGCGTGGCTGTCAGTCGTTCGCCCAGATGACAGGCGCGCGCGCACAGTGACTCGCTGTCGATAATATTCAGCACCGCGTGCGCGGCGGCCACCGCAAGTGGGTTGCCTGCATAGGTTCCCCCCAGACCACCGGGCGCCGGCGCGTCCATGATCCCGGCGCGGCCCACCACGCCGGACAGCGGCATTCCGCCTGCCAGGCTTTTAGCCATCGTCATCAGGTCGGGCTTGTCCGCGTAGTGTTCCATGGCAAACAGTTTACCCGTACGGGCGAAGCCGCTCTGCACTTCGTCGGCAATCATCACGATCCCGTGCTCATCGCAGATACGGCGGATGGCGGCCACCAGCTCAGGCGGGGCGACGTTGAATCCGCCTTCACCCTGAATGGGTTCAAAAATAATCGCCGCCACCTGTTTCGCCTCAATATCCGCTTTGAACAGGCGTTCTATCGCCGTGATGGCATCCTGGGTCGTTATGCCGTGCAGCTCGGAGGGATACGGCACGTGATAAACCGACCCCGGGAAGGGGCCAAATCCCAGCTTATAGGGCGCGACCTTGCCGGTTAACGCCATGGTCATATAGGTTCGGCCGTGAAAGCCTCCCCCGAAGGCAATCACACCCGGTCTGCCGGTGTGGGCCCGGGCGATTTTAATGGCATTTTCCACCGCTTCCGCGCCCGTTGTGAAGAACGCCGTTTTGGCCGGACTCTGCACCGGGGCCAGCTCGTTAAGTTTTTCGGCTAATGAAACGTAGCTTTCGTACGGCACAATCTGATAGGCCGTGTGGGTGAACTGGTGAAGCTGTTTTTCCACTGCGGCTACCAGTTCAGGATGACGATGGCCGGTATTCAGTACCGCGATCCCGGCGGCGAAATCAATATAGTCGTTGCCTTCCACGTCGGTAAGCGTGGCATTCTCCGCCGTGCGGGCAAAGAAATCACACATTACGCCTACGCCGCGCGGGGTGGCAGAAAGTCTGCGCTGATGAAATTCCTGGTTACTCATGTCAGATACCCTTTTGTAGAAACGATCATACGCCAAGACGATCGCGCAGGCTGTAATACGCCGCGCCCATCGCCGTGAATGGGATCCGCAGGCTGCGACCGCCCGGGAAGGGGTAGTGCGGGAGTTTGGCAAACGCATCAAAGCGTTCAGCGTCACCGCGCAACAGTTCAGAGATCAGCCGTCCGGCCAGGTGGGTGCAGGTCACGCCGTGGCCGCTGTAGCCCTGCATGTAATAGATGTTTTTGTCCAGGCGACCAAACTGCGGCATACGCGACAGGGTCAGCAGGAAGTTGCCCGTCCAGCGGTAGTCGATTTTGACGCCTGCCAGCTGAGGGAAAGTTTGCAGCAGTTTTGGCATTACCAGGCGCTCGACATCGTCCGGATCGCGCGCGCCATAGACTACGCCACCACCGTAGAGCAGGCGGTTGTCGGCGGTGAGGCGATAGTAATCCAGCAGGTAGTTGCAATCTTCCACGCAGTAGTTATTGGGGATCAGCGTGCGGGCTACCTCCTCCGGCAGCGGGGCGGTGGTCACCACCTGGGTGCCGCAGGGCATGCTGCGTTTTGCCAGTTCCGGCTCTATCTTATCGCCCAGATAGGCATTCCCGGCGACGATCACGTAGCGGGCGGTCACCTGGCCATGCTGCGTGCTCACCACGGCCGGGCTGGTGTGCTGAATGGCGGTCACCGGGGACTGTTCATACACCCGCCCGCCGTTCAGGCGAATGGCGTCCGCTTCGCCGATCGCCAGGTTAAGTGGATGAATGTGCCCTCCGCTGCGGTCCAGCAGCGCGCCGGTATAGCGCTCGCTGTCGACTTCCCGGCGGATGGCGCTGGCGTCCAGCAGCTCCAGCTGCGTGTTGCCGTAGCGTTCCCAGTTGGCTTTTTGCTCCTCCAGCGTCTCCATCTGCTTATGGTTTAACGCCACAAACAGCCCGCCGGGACGATAGTCGCACTGGATCTGATAGCGCTGGATACGCTCCCGGATGATCTCTCCGCCTTCAAACATCATGCTCCCGAGGACTCTGGCGGCGTCGGGTCCATAGTTTTTCTCAATCACGTCGATATCGCGGCTGTAGGAGTTAACCAGCTGGCCGCCGTTGCGTCCGCTGGCGCCGAAGCCGATGCGCGCCCCTTCAAGGAGCACCACGTCGTAGCCCATTTCGGCGAGATGCAGCGCGGAGGAGAGGCCGGTATAGCCGCCGCCTACCACGCACACGTCACAGCTGATCGACTCGTTAAGCGTCGGGAAAGGTTCGTATGCGTTCGCGCTGGCCGCGTAGTAGCTGGTGGTATGTTCGGTCATGATTGAGGCTCCAGGGCAATCCAGATGGTTTTCAGTTCAGTAAATTTTTCCAGCGCGTGCAGGGACTTATCGCGGCCGTTGCCGCTCTGCTTATAGCCGCCAAAGGGTACGGTCATATCACCGTCGTTATAGTTATTGACGAAGACCGAGCCTGCTTTCAGGCGGCGGCTCATGCGGTGCGCGCGGGAGAGATCGCGGGTCCATACCGCCGCGCCAAGCCCATATTCACTGTCGTTGGCCAGCGTTAAGGCTTCCTCTTCGGTTTTAAAACGGGTGACGACCAGCACCGGCCCGAAAATCTCTTCCCGGCACAGCGGAGAGACGGGGTCGATGTCGACAAAAATGGTTGGACCGACTGCGGAAGGCCATGATTGTTCCCGCCCGTCCAGCAGCAGCGTGCCTTTTTGGGTTCCCTCGCGAATAAACGTGTGGACGGTATCGGCGTGCGCAGCGTCGATGAGCATTCCCATCGTGCTGTCGGGATCGAGCGGATCGCCCGGCTGCCAGTGACGGGCCTGCGCTTTCAGCTTTGCCAGGACGTCATCGGCGATGCTGTCTTCGAGCAGCAGGCGGGTACCGGCGATACAGACTTGCCCCTGGTTATAAAAAATCCCGGCGGCGGTCGCGCTCACGGCCTTGTCCAGGTCCGGACAGTCGGCAAAGATAATGTTGGCGCTCTTGCCGCCTGCCTCCAGCCAGACGCGCTTCATGTTGCTTTCACCCGCGTCCTGCAACAGCTGCTTGCCGGTACGGGTAGAGCCGGTAAACGTCAGCACCTCGACCTCAGGATGCAGCGCCAGCGCCTGGCCCGCTTCGTGGCCGTAACCGCTTATCACATTCAGCACGCCGTCCGGCAGGCCCGCCTCTTTCGCCAGCCCGGCCATGCGCAGGGCGGTGAGCGGCGATTTCTCTGACGGTTTCAGTACCACGCTATTGCCCGCGATCAGCGCCGGGCCCAGCTTCCAGCAGGCCAGCAGCAGCGGGAAGTTCCAGGGGACGATGGCCGCGACAACCCCGATCGGCTCGCGCACGATCATCGCCAGCTCGCCCGGACCCGTAGGCGCCACCTCGCCGTAGACTTTATCCGCCGCTTCGGCGTACCAGCGAATGGCGCGCGCCGCGCCGGGAATATCGTCGCGCAGGCTGTGGCGAATGGGTTTACCGGTGTCCAGCGTTTCCAGTAAGGCCAGCTCTTCGCCGTGGCGTTCCATCAAATCGGCGAGCTTATGTAGCACGGCCTTGCGCTGCGCCGGAGACGCCTGCGACCAGTCACCGCGCTCAAATACCTCACGCGCGGCCTGAACCGCACGGTCCACGTCCGCCTGCTTGCCCCGGGCCACGTTCGCCAGCGTCTGCCGGGTAGCGGGATTGACGGTTTCAAACGTGGCATTATCGGCGGCGTCACAATAGGCACCGTTAATAAATAACCGGGTCTCAATGGCGCTGTTTTTTGCTTTATCCTGCCAGTAAGTCAGGTGCTGAAAATGCATATTCACTCCTTTCTTTCGCAATCAGATAAATAAAGGCATGGCCGTTTCAGGCAATACGAAGCCGTGGGGCATCCCGGGAATTAACCCGTTGAATGCCGACATCGATCGTTTTTTATTTGTCCCGGCGTAAGCGCGCTTACGCCGGGACCGAGTGGTAATTAGAACGTGGTGGGGGTGTGGGCACTGATAATGCGGCAGATGCCTGCCGAGGTGTTGCTGAAGCTGTGCGGTATGCCGGTATTAATGGCATAGCTCTGCCCCGCAACCAGGTGATATGGCTGGCCATTAATGGTCAGCACTATTTCACCTTCCAGTATCGTACCGATCTCCTCACCCTGATGTTTGATCCTCTCTCCGGTCGTGGTTCCAGGCTGGTAAGTTTCAAAAATCATCGCCAGCGTACGGTTCGGATTTCCGTTATGAACCAGCTTCATCGAAACACCCTGACTGCCTATTTCGATAAGGTCTTCCTGATTAATAACCACCTGCGGTTCATCAGGTTTTTCCGGTTCCGAAAAGAATTCCGAGAGCGACAGCCCATAAACTTTCAGCAGCTTTTGCAGCGTACTGATGGCAGGACTGACTTTATCCTGCTCAATGGTGCTGATGGCACTGTGTGTTAACCCAGACAGTTCGGCGGCACGCCGCTGCGAGAGACCCAGCTGCTGGCGGATCTCTGACAGACGTTTCCCTGGCGCCAGTCCGTCATCGC
The DNA here is from genome assembly GCF_024599655.1 of Enterobacter asburiae. Taxonomy (NCBI): domain Bacteria; kingdom Pseudomonadati; phylum Pseudomonadota; class Gammaproteobacteria; order Enterobacterales; family Enterobacteriaceae; genus Enterobacter; species Enterobacter asburiae. The sequence goes on along the minus strand of NZ_CP102247.1, from coordinate 2,705,474 downwards.
TCATAGTTGCATTTCCTTTACGATAGTGGTCAAAGCCGTTGCTTCTCGGCAACGTGGCTTTGACAGGCGGTGATAAAACCTTCAAACAACATGCGTGACAGGGCGTACTCGCTGCTGTTCCATTCGGGGTGCCATTGCACGCCGAGGGCAAAAGGGTGGTCATGAACGCTAACCGCTTCGACCAGCCCGTCCGTCGAACGGGCCTCCACGCGGAGCCGTGGTCCTAACGTTCGTGCACCTTGCCCGTGTAACGAGTTTACCCAAAATTTGTTACAGCCTGGAATTAATTGAGACAGCAGTCCTCCCTCCTGAACCTGAACTTCATGAGACGGGGCGTATTGTAGCTCAACCGGCAGTTCAGCATCCTCCCGGTGTTCAAGCAGGTCGTTCTGCTCGAACAGGTGGCGATACAGCGTTCCTCCCGTCGCAACAACCAGTTCCTGCAGCCCCCGGCAGATGGCGAAAATGGGGATGCGCCTTTCGAGCGCGGCGGCAATCAGCGCCATACTCAGAAGATCTCGCCCGGGATCGGCGTTAGGCTCATCGCCGTTTTCACCATAAAGGTGCGGCTGCACGTTACTTGGGCTGCCCGGCAGGTAAATTCCGTCCAGGGTTGGCAGCAGGGCGGCCATTAGCTCTGGCTCCGCCAGCGCATGCGGTAAGGCAATAGGTAAGCCCCCCGCGTTAATAACGGCATTCAGGTACTTTTCTTGCAGGGTCTGGGTCTCATGACCCTTAAGCCTGTTTCTACACATCACCACGCCAATAACTGGCTTGTTCATTATATTTTCCATGATCGCCCTCACAAAGTGGACTAAATTTAGGCCATTCTCACCTCTGGAACGGCCTTTTCGTTCAATATTTTCTCAATCTAGCAACGAGATCTGCCTTTTGCAAACTTAATTTAACATTTGACAAACAATTTGTTTGCATACAAATTCGATAGCGTGGACATTATATTTGACAGTCCAGAGCAGCGAACGCAAATCCCAAAAACGGTGGTAAATCATGGAAACCAATATCGTAGAAGTTGAGAACTTTGTGCAGCACACGGATGAGAGGCGGGGCAGCGCCTTTACGCAGGAAGTGAAGCGCTATTTAGAAAAGTATCCTGACACCCAGTTTATTGATGTCCTCCTGACCGACCTGAACGGCTGTTTTCGCGGCAAACGTATCCCGGTTGCCGGACTGAGCAAACTTGAAAAAGGCTGCTATTTCCCGGCATCGGTTTTCGCCATGGACATTTTGGGTAACGTCGTGGAAGAGGCGGGCCTGGGGCAGGAGCTCGGCGAGCCGGACTGTATCTGCGTGCCGGTACCGGGCACCCTGACGCCGTCCGCCGCCGACCCGGAATACATTGGTCAGGTGCAGCTCACCATGGTCGATGAAGATGGCGCTCCCTTTGACGTTGAGCCGCGGAACGTACTCAACCGACTCTGGCAGCAGCTGCGCCAGCGCGGTCTGTTCCCCGTGGTAGCGGTAGAGCTGGAGTTCTATTTGCTTGACCGTAAACGCGATGCCGAAGGCTATCTGCAGCCACCCTGCGCGCCGGGCACCGACGTGCGTAACACGCAGAGTCAGGTCTACTCGGTTGACAACCTGAACCACTTTGCTGACGTGCTGAATGACATTGACGAGCTGGCGCAGCTGCAGCTGATCCCCGCCGACGGGGCAGTGGCCGAGGCCTCCCCGGGCCAGTTTGAGATTAACCTGCACCATACGGAAAACGTGCTTGATGCCTGCGATGATGCGCTGGCGCTAAAACGTCTCGTCAGGCAGATGGCGGAAAAACATAAGATGCACGCCACGTTTATGGCAAAGCCGTATGAAGAGCATGCGGGCAGCGGGATGCATATCCACATCAGCATGCAAAACAACAGAGGCGAAAACGTGCTCGCAGACGCTAGCGGCGAGGATTCCGCGCTGCTGAAACGCGCGCTGGCCGGGATGATCGACCTGATGCCGGCGTCCATGGCGCTGCTGGCACCGAACGTCAACTCCTACCGCCGTTTCCAGCCGGGAATGTACGTGCCGACGCAGGCGTCATGGGGACACAACAATCGCACGGTTGCCCTGCGTATCCCGTGCGGCGATCGCCATAACCATCGGGTCGAGTACCGGGTGGCGGGAGCAGACGCGAATCCGTATCTGGTGATGGCGGCGATTTTTGCCGGCATTCTACATGGGCTGGATAACGATTTACCCCTGCAGGAAGAAGTGGAAGGCAATGGTCTGGAGCAGGACGGACTGCCGTTCCCGATCCGTCAGAGCGATGCGCTGTGGGAATTTATGCAAAACGATCGTCTTCGCGAGCGGCTGGGCGAGCGTTTCTGCCACGTCTATCACGCCTGCAAAAATGATGAATTGCTGCAGTTTGAACGCCTGATTACCGAAACTGAAATCGAGTGGATGCTGAAAAACGCCTGATAACGTGCCCCGGTAAGGGGCCGCTTTGTTTCATCGCATACGTATCACCTAACGGCCTGCGCGGAGCCTGGCCTAACTGTTTGCTGGCACGCCAGCTATCTCCCGGGAGTCGCGTTATGGAGCGCAGGCGGCACAGGGATTTTCTTAACGACACTGTGTGACGAGGTAAGAAATGATGCAGATGTTCAACTATCCGCAGGGCGAAGGGGGCCAGTCAGGCTCCAGCTGTGAGTGCGAACCAGAGACGGTGCGCTGGTACGATGGCGTGTGTTCTTTACAACTTCCCCCTTTGCTAAGCAGGTTTGCGTTAAGGTCAACGCGATTGCAAACCACGGTAAGCATGGGGGGGACGGTTTATGGCGACTAACACGTCTCTTGACTCGCCGGGCATGGCCGGAAGAACCCGGCTGCGCAGTTCCCTCAAGCTCTGGCAGGTGGTCATGATGGGGCTGGCTTACCTCACCCCCATGACCGTGTTTGATACCTTCGGCATTGTGTCCGGTATCAGCAATGGCCACGTGCCCGCCTCGTATCTCCTGGCGCTGGCTGGCGTCATGTTTACCGCTATCAGCTACGGCAAGCTGGTACGACAGTTCCCGGAAGCGGGCTCTGCGTACACCTACACGCAGAAATCGATCGGACCCCACCTCGGTTTTATGGTCGGCTGGTCATCGCTGCTGGACTATCTCTTTCTGCCGATGATCAACGTGCTGCTGGCGAAGATCTACCTTTCCGCGCTGTTCCCTGAAGTTCCGCCGTGGGTCTGGGTGGTGGGGTTTGTGACGATCCTGACGCTGGCGAACCTGAAGAGCGTTAATTTGGTCGCCAACTTTAATACCCTGTTTGTGCTGGTGCAGGTCGCTATCATGGTGGTGTTTATCATTCTCGTGGTGCATGGCCTGCACAAGGGTGAGGGCGTTGGCACCGTCTGGTCGCTCCAGCCGTTTATCAGCGAGAACGCGCACCTGATCCCTATTATTACCGGCGCGACTATCGTCTGCTTCTCTTTCCTCGGCTTTGACGCGGTCACCACGCTGTCGGAGGAGACGCCAAACGCGGCGCGGGTGATTCCCAAAGCCATTTTCCTGACTGCGCTGTATGGCGGGCTGATATTCATTGTTGCCTCGTTTTTCATGCAGCTCTTTTTCCCGACGATCGCGCGCTTCAAGAACCCGGACGCCGCGCTGCCGGAAATTGCGCTGTACGTGGGCGGCAAGCTCTTTCAGTCGGTGTTTCTGTGTACCACGTTTGTGAATACGCTCGCTTCAGGCCTGGCCTCGCACGCCAGCGTCTCACGCTTGTTGTATGTTATGGGGCGTGACAACGTCTTTCCGGAGCGGGTGTTTGGCTACGTGCATCCGAAATGGCGGACTCCGGCTCTGAACGTCATTATGGTAGGGATTGTGGCGCTGTCGGCCCTGTACTTTGACCTCGTGACCGCGACGGCACTGATCAACTTTGGCGCGCTGGTGGCGTTTACGTTTGTTAATCTCTCGGTGTACAACCATTTCTGGCGGCGTAAGGGGATGAATAAAACGTGGAAAGATCGGTTCCACTATCTCCTGCTGCCGCTCATTGGTGCCGTAACGGTTGGGGTGCTGTGGATAAACCTCGAAGCGACGTCCCTGACGCTTGGCCTCATCTGGGCGGCACTGGGGATCCTTTACCTGACATGGCTAACGCGCCGTTTCCGAAAACCGCCTCCGCAGTTTGAAGCCGCTAAGATAGAGCAGGCCTGGGATTCCTGAACGATAAACGGCACCAGTACGCTGGTGCCGTTTATCGGGATCGGGAATCAGCCCGCAGACTTATTATCTCAGACGTTTATGAAGACTTGCTCCCACCAGCAGTGCGGCACAGAGCATCAGCGCAATAAACCCGCCCACGCCGTTCCAGCCGTAGTTATGCCAGAACACGCCGCCGAGGGTCCCGGCGATGCTGGAACCCAGGTAATAGCTAAACAGATACAGCGACGATGCCTGACCTTTGGCGCGACGCGCGCGCGGGCCAATCCAGCTGCTGGCGACCGAGTGAGCGGCGAAGAACCCCGCGGAGAAGAGCAGCATTCCGGCAAAAATCAGCCACAGGGAGGAAAAGAGCGTCAGCAGCAGGCCGACCAGCATCACCGCCGTGAAGAACAACATCACCGGGCCGCGCCCATAGCGTGCGGTCATTGCTCCGGCTTTTGGCGAACTCCAGGTACCGGTGAGGTACGCCACGGAAAGCAGGCCAACCACCGCCTGGCTGAGATGCCACGGGGAAAGCATCAGGCGATAGCCAATATAGTTAAACAGCGTGACAAAGGACCCCATCAGCAGAAAGCCGACCAGGAACAGGCGCGGCAGCCCTTTGTCACGCCAGTGCAGGCGGAAGTTGATAAACAGCGTTTTTGGGCGCAACGAGGTCGGGCGGAAATGGCGCGATTCCGGCAGAATTTTCCAGAACATCAGGGCTGATGCCAGCGCAAAACACCCGATGACCGCCAGCGCAATACGCCAGCTAAAGAAGTCCGTAAAGACCCCGCTCAGCAGGCGTCCGCTCATTCCGCCAATCGAGTTCCCGCTGATGTAAAGCCCCATCGAGAAGGCCACAAAGCTCGGGTGGATCTCCTCGCTGAGATAGGTCATCCCGACCGCCGCCACGCCGCTGAGCGAGAGTCCAATCAGCGCGCGCATCACCAGAATACCGTGCCAGCTGGTCATCATGGTCGAGAGTAACGTGCAGACCGACGCCAGCATCAGCGCGGTCACCATCACCTGTTTACGGCCAATGGCGTCGGACAGCGGCCCGGTAAAGAGCAGGCCAATCGCCAGCATGCCAGTAGAAATAGAGAGTGAAATACTGCTGCTGGCAGGCGATACGCCAAACTCATGAGAGAGAACGGGCAGGATCGGCTGAACGCAATAGAGCAGGGCGAAGGTTGCCAGACCGGCGGAAAAGAGCGCCAGCGTGACGCGCATAAACTGAGGGGTACCACGTTTAATAAACTGCACCGGCTGCGATGCTGCAGGTAAATCATCAATATCATTTGCCGGAGTGATATCAATGGTAGTTGTACGACTCACACATGTTCCTTGCTTAAACATCCCCGTGATTTCTGGTGACGGGTATGACCACATGTTCAGGGTAGGAAAATGTAAATATTCTGTCTAATATATTAATAATCTCAAATGATACTTTAAAAATATGAATATCGAGCTGCGTCATCTTCGCTACTTTGTCGCCGTCGCCGAGGAGCTGCATTTTGGCCGCGCGGCGGCGCGGCTGAATATCTCTCAGCCACCGTTAAGCCAGCAGATTCAGATCCTGGAACAGCAGGTCGGGGCGCGCCTTCTGGCCCGCACCAACCGCAGCGTGAGCCTGACGGCGGCGGGGAAGCAGTTCCTGATCGACAGCCGACAAATTCTGAGCATGGTCGATGACGCCGCCGCTCGCGCAGAACGGCTCTATCTCGGGGAGGCCGGAGAGCTGCGAATCGGGTTTACCTCGTCCGCGCCGTTTATCAGCGCCGTCTCGGAGACGCTATCGTCATTCCGTCGTCACTTTCCGGATGTTCACATTCAGACGCGCGAAATCAACACCCGCGAGCAGATTGCGCCGCTGAATGAAGGTTCGCTGGATCTGGGGCTGATGCGTAACACCCAGCTGCCGGACACGCTGGCGTGGGAGGTGATCCTGCGCGAGCCGCTGATGGCGATGATCCCACACGATCACCCGCTGGCGTCGCGTCCGGCGGTCTCGCTGGCAGAGCTGGCAAAAGAGCCGTTTGTCTTTTTTGACCCGCAGGTCGGGACGGGTCTGTATGACGATATCCTGGGACTGATGCGCCGCTACGATCTCGCCCCGGTCATCACTCAGGAGGTAGGGGAAGCGATGACTATAATAGGCCTGGTGGCGGCCGGGCTGGGCGTGTCTATTCTTCCGGCCTCCTTTAAACGGGTACAATTGCGCGAAATGCGCTGGGTGACCATTGCCGAAGAGGATGCCGTTTCCGAAATGTGGCTGGTCTGGTCAAAGCACCGCGAGCAGAGCCACGCCGCGCAGCGCTTCAAACAGCAGCTAATTAGCGCCTCTGCCGGGCGGCATTTTCAGTGAAAACAGGGTAAAAATGTGCGGTAAATCACATGGCTAAGTAAATATTTGACGACGGACATGGAAGTGCTTCACCATAGCAAACAGTTTATTTCGAAGCTCGAAAATAAGGGAGTACGAGGTGGTTGCTGATAGTCAGCCAGGGCATATCGATCAGATTAAGCAGACCAACGCTGGCGCGGTGTATCGCCTGATTGATCAGCTTGGTCCGGTTTCGCGTATCGATCTTTCGCGCCTGGCACAACTGGCACCTGCCAGTATCACCAAGATTGTCCGCGAGATGCTGGAAGCGCACCTGGTTCAGGAGACGGAAATTCAGGAGCCGGGCAGCCGTGGCCGTCCGGCAGTCGGACTGGTGGTTGAAACGGAAGCATGGCACTACCTGTCACTGCGCATCAGCCGGGGGGAGATCTTCCTTGCGCTGCGTGACCTGAGCAGCAAGCTGGTGGTGGAAGACCGCCTTGAACTGCCGCTCAACGCGGAGGAACCGCTCCTCGACGCGATTGTCTCGCACATCGATCACTTCTTTATCCGCCATCAGCAGCGGCTCGAACGCTTAACGGCGATTGCCATCACCATGCCGGGGATTATTGATACCGAAAACGGTATTGTTCACCGCATGCCGTTTTACGACGACGTCAAAGAGATGCCGCTGGGCGAGGTGCTGAAAAACCATACCGGCGTGCCGGTCTATATTCAGCATGACATCAGCGCCTGGACGATGGCGGAGGCGCTGTTTGGCGCGTCGCGCGGCGCGCGGGATGTGATTCAGGTGGTCATCGACCATAACGTCGGGGCGGGCGTGATCACCGACGGACGTCTTCTCCACGCCGGAAGCAGCAGCCTGGTGGAAATTGGCCACACCCAGGTCGACCCGTACGGCAAGCGCTGCTACTGCGGGAACCACGGCTGTCTGGAGACCATTGCCAGCGTGGAAAGCGTGCTTGAGCTGGCGCAGGTCAGGCTCAGCCAGTCCATGAGCTCCTCGCTGCACGGACAACCCCTAACGGTGGATTCCCTCTGCGCCGCCGCGCGCCAGGGCGATCTGCTGGCGAAGGACATTATTACCGGGGTGGGGAATAACGTTGGCCGCATTCTGGCCATTATGGTGAACCTCTTCAACCCGCAAAAAATCCTCATTGGCTCACCGCTGAGCCAGGCGGCGGAGATCCTTTTCCCGGCGATTACGGCCTGTATTCAGCAGCAGTCGCTTCCCGCCTACAGCCGGAATATTGCGGTAGAAAGCACCCAGTTTTCCAATCAGGGCACGATGGCAGGCGCGGCGCTGGTCAAAGATGCCATGTATAACGGCTCGCTGTTGATCCGCCTGCTACAGGGTTAACTCTTTTCCGCAGATGTAAGAAAAATTGCGCTATCTCAAGCCGGGTAGCGCACGCATCCCGTAGACTTCCTCCACTGAATTATTTACCTGGTTTATATTTTCGAAGCATACCCAAGAGGTGGAGTGAGTCATGCTTAAGCGTTTCTTTGTTACTGGTACAGATACCTCTGTCGGCAAGACCGTCGTATCCCGCGCATTGCTGCAGGCGCTGGCAGCAAGCGGTAAACGCGTGGCAGGGTACAAACCGGTCGCAAAAGGCAGTAAAGAGACGCCAGAGGGATTGCGTAATAAAGACGCCCTGGTGCTGCAAAGCGTCTCGTCACTGGAACTGCCTTATCACGCGGTCAATCCCATTGCGTTAAGCGAAGAGGAGAGCAGCGTAGCGCACAGCGGCCTGATTAATTATCCCCTGTTGTCCGACGGCCTGGCGAACCTGAGCGAGAAGGTTGACCACGTGGTGGTTGAAGGGACGGGCGGCTGGCGCAGCCTGATGAATGACCTGCGCCCGCTGTCTGAATGGGTCGTGCAGGAGCAGCTTCCGGTGGTGATGGTGGTGGGTATCCAGGAAGGGTGCATCAACCACGCGCTGCTGACGGCGCAGGCGATCGCCAATGACGGCCTGCCGCTGGTTGGCTGGGTGGCAAACCGCATCAACCCGGGCCTGGCGCACTACGCGGAGATCATCGACGTGCTGAGCACCAAGCTGCCCGGACCGCTGGTGGGCGAGCTGCCTTATCTGCCGCGCGCCGAGCAGCGCGAGCTAGCGCAGTACATCGATCTCTCTGCCCTCGGTGGCGTGTTGACCGTAGATCGAGTCGTGGCGTAACGTCCGCGACAATACGGACGCCACCACGCAGGCGACCAGCAGGCCGGGCAGTAAAAAATACTGCCCGGTCATTTCACAGACCATCAGCGCCGACATAATGGGCGCATGCGTGGTCGCGGCAAGTAGCGTTGCCATCCCTGCCAGCCCCAGCAGAATCGCCGTCTCAGAACCCGGTAGCCACAGCGCGAACAGCTGTGCGAACAGCATCCCCGTTGCCATACCGACAAACAGCGTGGGCGTAAACACCCCTCCCGGCGCGCCCGATCCGCTGCTCGCCAGTACCGCCAGCAGTTTGCAGATAAACACCCCGGCAATCACCGACAGCAGCGGCGGCGCGAGCAGAAAAGCCTGAACCACGCTATAGCCATTCCCCCACACCTTCGGCGTCAGGAGAGACAGCAGCCCGACGATCGCACCGCCCAGCGCTAATTGCCACGGCGGCGAAAGCTTGAGGCGCAGGAAAAGACCGTGGCTGAACGCCATCAGCCACATCAGCAGCGGTCCGCAGAGACCCGCCACCAGCCCTATCGCGACCAGCAGGGCATAATCGGCCGCGGTGAGGATGCCGCTCAGATGGACCGCGTAGAGCGTACCGGCGCCCGGTGCCAGAAGCTGCGTGGTGAGCAGCGCCACCACCGCCGCGATAACCACGGGGCCGAGCGAGGCCAGCATCAGCGTGCCAAACAGAATCTCAGCAATGAACAGGCTTCCGGCTAACGGAGCATGGTAGGCGCTGGCCATCCCGGCGGCGGCACCGCAGGCTATCCATAATTTCCATTCGGATTTGGGCGTAAAGCGCCGGGCGAAAAGGGAGGCGGCGAGGGCGGCAAGCAGGATCATCGCCCCTTCACGCCCGATGGCGCTTCCGCTGGCCACGACCAGCAGCGACGCAAGGGATTTCACAAGGCTGGCGCCGTAGTCAAACTGGCCGTCACCGGTCTCCAGCGCTTCCATGTAATCGGTGGGGGCATGAGGCCGCTGCGCCGTCAGACGCTGCCATCCCCAGAGCAGCAGCCCGGCGGCCAGCCCACCCAGCGCTGGCGTCAGCGCGCGCCGCCAGGGCGAGAGCGACTCGGCGGCATTCACCAGGCTGCCGCTGTCGTTGCTGAGAAGCAGCCACTCCAGCAGGTACATTCCGTGGCGGAATACCGCCACGGCCAGCGCGGCCAGCACGCCGGTGACGGTGGCAATCAGCAGTCGGCGAAACATCGCGCGGATGTCGGGGTACGTATGAAGACGTTGCATGAGTCGCGATTAAACGGGGACGATACAATATTGTGGCGGGAAATCGAGGGGTTAGCAAAAGGTATGCGTGCGAAAAAGCCGGGCGATGCCCGGCCAGGAGGGTTAGCTGTCGCTATGAATATTCAGCGCCCGGCGCGTACGCCCTGAACTCAGGTACTCGGCGATATAGTCCTGCGAAATCTCACCGTTGTAGCGACCGTCCTCATCCACGATCGGCATCCAGCTGGTATTGCTCTCATACAGACGTGAAAGCACCACGCGCAGGTTATCTTCCGCTTTGCCGGTCATGCGGAACGGATGCAGAATGTCGGCGCAGGTGCCGCTGGCGTTACGCGCTTCGCGACGCTTCACAAAGCCCAGCGGTTTGCCGTGATCGTCGACCACGGTAACCGCGCGAATATCGTTATCATCCATGGTCGCAAAGGCGTCGGGAAGCGGAGTAGAGCCCCGCACCGTAATGGTCGGCTGCTGGTCGGTGACGTCGCCCGCCGATACCAGCAGCAGGCGCTTCAGGGTGCGGTCCTGACCGACAAATGAGCCGACAAACTCATTCGCCGGTTTCGCAAGCAGTTCATCCGGGCTGGCGCACTGCACGATTTTCCCCTGACGGAACACCGCAATACGGTCGCCGAGCTTCAGGGCTTCATCGATATCGTGGCTCACCAGCATGACGGTTTTTTTCAGCTTGCGCTGCATCTCCAGGAACTGGTTCTGGATCACCTCGCGGTTGATCGGGTCCACCGCGCCGAAGGGTTCATCCATCAGCAGCACCGGGGGATCCGCCGCCAGGGCGCGGATCACGCCGATACGCTGCTGCTGGCCGCCGGACATCTCGCGCGGGTAGCGGTTGAGGAACTTGTGCGGATCCATCGCCACCATATCCATCAGCTCTTCGGCGCGGGTTTTGCAGCGCGCTTTATCCCAGCCCAGCATGCGCGGCACAACGGTAATGTTCTCTTCGATGGTCATGTTCGGAAACAGGCCAATCTGCTGGATCACGTAGCCGATGTTGCGGCGCAGGGTGACGGTGTCCATCCCGCTGGTGTCTTCACCGTTGATCAGGATCGTCCCGCTGCTTGGGGTAATGAGGCGGTTAATCATCTTCAGGGTGGTGGTCTTCCCGCAGCCGGACGGGCCGAGCAGGACGCACATTTCCCCTTCGGGCACGTTCAGGTTGACGTTATCGACAGCCTTAAAGGTCTGGCCGTGCTTCTGTGAAAATTGTTTGGTGAGGTTTTCCAGTTTTATCATTATCGAATCCCCTTTGGAGTCAGAACCACCTGCAGACGGTGCAGCAGCCAGTCGAGCACAATCGCTAAAAGACAAATCATCAGCGCGCCGGCAATCAACATGCGAATATCGCTTCCGCCGATGCCGTTGAGCAGCAGCAGGCCCAGACCGCCCGCGCCGATCACGGCGGCAATCGCCATCACGCCGATATTCATTACCACGGCGGTGCGGATCCCGCCGAAAATCACCGGCAGCGCCATCGGGATCTCGACCCAGCGCAGCCGCTGCCAGAAGGTCATGCCGATGCCGCGGCCGGCTTCGCGCAGGCCCGGCGGCAGGCTGTCGAGCGCCGTATGGGTGTTACGCACAATCGGCAGCAGCGAGTAGAGAAACACCGCCGTGATCGCGGGTAGGGCACCGATACCCTGACCGATCAGCGAAAAGAGCGGGATCATCAGGCCAAACAGGGCGATGGACGGAATGGTCAGCACGATGGTGGCTATCCCCAGCACCGGCGTTGCCAGCCACCTGTGGCGCACAATCAGAATGCCCAGCGGTACGCCGATGATGATGGCTAAACCTACGGCCAGCGCCACCAGCCACAGGTGCTGTAGCGTCAGGGTTAAGAGGTAATCCCAGTTGTCCAGAATGTAGTGAATCGTCTCCATAGCGCCTCCTACAGCAGCTGTTTGCTACGCAGGAAATCGCGGGCGACCTGCTGCGGTGACTGATGGTCGATATCCACCTTCTTGTTCAGCTCGGTGATAACGTCGTTGTTGAGCTGGGCCGAGAGGGTATTGAGCGCCTCTTCCAGACCGGGGTTGGCCTCCAGCGTGTCCTTACGCACCACCGGCGTCACCGCGTAGCTCGGGAAGAAGTCTTTATCGTCTTCCAGCACCTTGAGGTCGAAGCCTTTCACGCGCCCGTCGGTGGTGTAAATCAGACCGGCGTCAACGAAGCCGTCGCGCACCGCGTTATAGACCAGACCGGGGTCCATCTGACGGATTTGCGGGCGGTCCAGATCCATCTTGTAGGCCGCCTGAAGCGGCTTCATGCCGTCGCTGCGCCCCGCAAACTCCAGGTCCAAGCCCAGCAGCCAGTTTTTGTCCGGATTGGTTTTACGGACCTGCTCAATCTTCGCCACCATCTCCGACATGGTGTTGATATGTTCCGCCTCGGCGCGCTTGCGCTGCATGGCGAAAGCGTAGGTATTGTTCATGTCGGCGGGTTTGAGCCAGACCAGACCGTGCTTCGCGTCCAGGCGTTTCACCGTCTCGTAAGACTCCTGCGGCGACATGCGCTTGTTGATGTGGTTAAAGATGATCAGCGACGTGCCGGTGTACTCCCAGGTCATGTCAATCTGCTTGTTGATCATCGCGTTGCGGGAGATCACCGTGGCAATGTTGGTTTGCGGCTGGACCTGAAAACCTTTCTTTTGCAGGTACTGCACGGTCATCGCCGAGAGAATGTGCTGCTCGGTAAAGCTCTTGGTCGCCAGAATCAGCGGGGCCGCCATCGCCTGGCTGGTGAACAGCGCCGCGGCACACAGCGCCGTCAGGCCGGAAAACAGTCTCATAAAAGCTCCTTGTTATTATTATCGAGCGAGATGGGGACTCATCGCGCGACCCAGCGCCGCCAGCAGGGTATCGAGGATCAGGGCGATCAGGGCGGTGGCCGCCGCGCCGAGGATCAGGGTCGGAAAATCGTTCAGGTAAATACCGGGGAAAATCAGCTCGCCGTAGCTGCTGGCGCCAATCAGGAACGCCAGCGGTGCGGTACCGACGTTAATAGCCGTGGCGATGCGGATCCCCGAGAGCATGACCGGCCAGGCGGCTGGTAGCTCAACCTGACGCAGGCGCTGCCATTTGGTCATCCCGATGCCGTTTGCCGCTTCCAGCAGCGACGGCGGGACCGAGCACAGCCCGGCGTAGGTGTTACGCACGATCGGCAGCAGCGAGGCGAGGAACAGGGCGATGACGGCGGGCGTATCGCCAATGCCAATCACCACCATCGCCAGCGCCAGAACGGCCAGCGGCGGCAGCGTGTTGCCGACGTTGAAGATTTGCATCACATATTCGGCGATACCCCGCGCGGCCGGGCGGCTTAGTAGAATACCGGCTGGAATACCCACCAGCAGGGCAAAAAACATCGATGAGAAAACCAGAATCATGTGCTGTTGCCCGAGATAGACCAGGTCAATCTGGCGCGCCTTTATCGTCTCCATCCCGATACCCCAGACGAGGAGGGCGAGGACCACGATAATGGCGCCGACAAACAGCAGCGAGCGTTTGAGTAATGGGTGCATTGCGGTGTGTCTCCCTGTGCGCATGCGTTATAGCAACCACCGGTTGCCTGTTGTTATGCCATGTTTCGGCAGGGGTATTTCACCTATAGCAAGCGTTTGGGAAGGGTTCCAGCGAAGGGGTAAAATCAGTAACCCTATGAAAACAGTGACAACCTGGTGTTAAGCCTTATGGCGTAAGGGCTGATTGAGGGGCAGGCAGAATAGTCCTAAAGCGAATTTTTAGATGTGACAACGTCACATCTAAAGAGCTCTTACGCCCGATACAGGTCATTATCTTATAGAGAGGCGCGAACGCGTCGAACCCGCGTCGAGACGGTGATAATTGAAACGATAGCGACCACGGCGAGCATCAACCCGAGCGCCAGCATGGCGTTAAACCCGATCCACCTGAACAGCAGCAGTCCTGCGATACCGCCCGTGATAAACGAGAAAAGGGTGGTTAAGTGGGTTTTCAACTGGCTTTTTTGTGCCGCCGTATCTTTGGAGTAATCCCTGCGGAGCATTGCCACCAGTACGGAGGCCAGGGATATTCCCGCGTCCGTCAGCGTGCCGGTAATGTGCGTCGATCTCACCCGTCCGCCGGAAAGTTGCGTGGAGGTGGAATTATGAATGCCCATCAGGCCGCACAGAAAAAGAATAATCTCGCGGTTGCTGGTGAGGGCATGAAAATACATCTCGTAGAAGGAGACGCCGGTCAGCAATATCCCCTCGACAAACAGGATCTGGCAAAAAACCAGCCTGACGTTATGGATAATGCCCCATATTACAATCATGCGGGCAAGAATAGCGCCTGCGACAAAGGAGAGAATAATCGAGCCGAAGAAAATAATATCGCTCAGGTCGGTGGAAGAGACTTCGCTGGATAACTGTGAGGTGTTGCCGGTCATGTGTGAGGGGAAAAAACCAAATGCACCAAGGGCGATGGCATTCAGCAGACCTGCCGAGGTCGCCAGCCAGAGAGCAAGCCGGCGATCCTCCTTATGCGTTCGTTCTTTCTTGAGTCTAATCAGCAAGAATACCTCCGGGTTGAGCTTTGCCTGAATAGTCAGGCTAGCAAAGCGGTGCAACGGGCTGTCCAGGATATGGCTTAATTATTATTTCCTCTGACGTGTTTAAGGGTTTAGTAATTAAATAAAATATCCTTGCTCAAGATGGGGCGTAAATACTTTATATCATGCCGTTATTGCCGTGACGCAAAAACGCCGGGCGCTGGTTAATACGTTCAAACCAGTCCTCAATTGCCGGCACGTCGGGCTTATCAAACGGCGTCATCTTCCAGCGATTCACCGACAGCCCAAGCACCACGTCCGCAAGGGTAAACGTCTCGCCTGCCGCAAAGGCGCCGGTGCGCTGCAGCTGGTTTTCCAGAATGGTGATGCAGTGGTTCCACTCTTTTATTCCCGCCGCAATGCGCTCAGGGTCGTTAAAGTCCGGGTTTTTACGCCCCAGCGCCGGGAAGACATAGCGCCAGGCGTTATTGAATTCGGTTGCCTGCCAGTCCATCCAGCGCTCAACGTTGGCGCAGGCCTGCGGTTCTGCGGGCAACAGATCGTGACGTCCGGCCTTGCGCGCCAGGTAACGACAGATGGCGTTGGACTCCCACAGTACGAAATCGTCATCCATCAGCACCGGCACCATGGCGTTGGGGTTCAGGGCGCGGAAGGCATCCGTTTCCGTTGAGGCAAAACCGCTGCCGTAATCTTCCTGTTGATATGCGAGGCCCGCTTCTTCGCAGGTCCAGAGCACTTTACGCACGTTGATGGAGGTGGTTTTGCCTAGGATGTTAATCATGTCGCCGCTTCTCTTCAGAGTGATGAATCGTTTAAAAACAATACACCAGCGGTGAAGAAAAGCGTCAACAAATCATCCGGCGAGTGATTTGTGACGACGCGAAAGCAGAAGCGTCAATACAACCGCACACAGCAGCAACATGCCGCTCAATGCAAACGTGCTCTGCCAGCCGAGATGGTCAAATACCAGGCCACCGGCCGTTGAACCCAGCGCAATAGAAAGCTGGATCACGGCGACCATTAACCCGCCACCGGCTTCGGCTTCTTGCGGCAGCGTTCGCGCAATCCATGTCCACCATCCCGTTGGCGCCGCCGTCGCCAGCATCCCCCAGAAGCCTAACAGCAGGGCAACGATCCACACGCTGTGACCGGTCAGTATCAACACGCCTGCTATGACGGCCATCAGCAGGGGTATGGCGATTAACGTCAGGTAAAACGCGGCGTTCAGAACCATGGCAACAAGCAGTGTGCCAACAAAACCCGCGACGCCGATGGTGAGTAAAATCAGCGATAAGCCGGAGGGGGTGACCTGCGTGACGGTTTCGAGAAACGGACGCACATAGGTAAACAGCGCAAACTGTCCCATAAAGAACAGGCCGCAGGCCAGCAGACCAATGGAAACCACCGGCTGGCGGAATAACCCAAAGACGGATGCGCGTGACGCCGTATTTTTATTGCCGTTCATATCGGGCAGGCTAAAGCATTGCCAGAGGAACGCCACTGTCGCCACGGGAACCAGGCACAGGAAGGCGCCGCGCCAGCCAATGGTGGCGCCGAGATAGCTCCCGAGCGGGGCGGCGACTACCGTCGCCAGCGCGTTTCCCCCGTTGAATATCGCCAGCGCGCGCGAGACCTGATGCTGCGGAACGAGGCGAATGGCCGTTGCGGCAGACATGGACCAGAACCCGCCTATAGCGATACCGATCAGCGCGCGGCCGGTCATGTAAACCAGATAGTTTGGGGCGAAAGCGATAATCATCCCCGAGAGCGCCATCAGGAGCGTCATGCCCAGCAGAAGGTGTTTGCGGTTCATATTCCCGGCAAGCCGGGAAAGGAAGAGGCTGGTCAGAACCGCCAGCGCGCCGGAAATTGCGATCCCCTGGCCAGCGAGCCCCTCCGTAACGCCCAAATCTCTGGCAAGGGGGGTAAGCAGGCTGACGGGCATAAATTCCGAGGCAATCAGGACGAATACGCACAGGGTCATGGCAAAAATACCGCCCCAGTGCGCGCGTTCCTCATTCTGTGAGGTGGTAGGGTTCAGAGTGGACATAGTCATCTTTCACGAAGGGCCGCCCGCTAAACACGGGCGGCGGAGAGGTTTATTTAAGGCTGGTTCTGAAGAACTGTTCAAACTGGCCGAACGGGATCTTCCCGGCAACGTTGTCGTAGAGATCGACATGGTTTGCGCCTGGAACAATCACCAGTTCCTTCTGCTTGCTGCCGACCGCTTTAAACGCATCTTCTGCAAAGTAGCGGGAGTGCGCCTTTTCACCGGTTACGATAAGCGTCGGGATAGTAATTTCCCCGGCGTAGCTCAGCAGCGGCATATTCATAAAGGATAATGGCGTGGTCGCGGTCCACGCGCCGGTGGAGTTGACGGAACGCGCGTGGAAGCCGCGCGGCATGCGGTAGTAGTCATAGAACTCCTTCAGTACCGGATGCGGGTCTGCTGGCAGCCTCTCTGGCAGAATACGTTCAGCCGCCGTCACCTTGCCGTTCTCATCGACATAAATGTCATGGCCGCCGTGCGCGAAGGTACCGTTCTCAGCATCTTTCCAGCGCTGTGCGTTGAGATACTGCAGAACGGCACGGCGGTCAGACGTTGAATAGCGATCTTTCCCGTCGCCCACGCCGTGGCCCATCGCCCGGCTCATGTCGTACATCACGCTGGTGGCAACCGCTTTCACGCGGGTGTCCATGGAGGCCGCATTCAGCGCCATACCGCCCCAGCCGCAGATGCCGAGAATACCGATGCGGTTACGATCAACCTCTTTCTGCAATCCCAGAAAATCCACCGCCGCGCTAAAGTCTTCGGTGTTGATATCCGGAGACGCAACGTTGCGCGGGTGGCCACCGCTTTCGCCCGTATAGGACGGATCGAACGCCAGGGTCACAAACCCATTTTCCGCCAGGGTCTGCGCATACAGGCCGCTGGACTGCTCTTTGACTGCGCCAAACGGCCCGCTGACCGCAATCGCCGCCAGCTTGCGGTCACCGCGGCTTTTGGGAAGATACAGATCGCCCACCAGGGTGATCCCGTACCGGTTCTGGAAGGACACCTTGCGGTGATCGACTTTGTCACTTTCGGCGAAGGTTTTATCCCATGTGGCCACCATCGAAATCGGTGCGTTTGGGTTGGTGGTTTCTGCATAACTCATTGTTGTCACTCCATTTAATGATGCGCATAGCAGCATCGCAACGGACAGTTTTTGGGTGAATGTTTTCATGAAAATGGACCCTGTGGTGTTGTGTTGCGGACATTATAGTTAGCAGAAATAGTGCTGATTAGAGGCCGAAAGCTGCTAGGATTCATATCATATTGTTATAAATCGGGGGCGTGATGGCGAAGCGGGAAAACTATAATGAGCTGTACCTGTTTATGCAGGTGGTGCGGGAGGGGAGCTTCACGGCGGCTGCGCAAAGGCTTGGGCTGGCGCAATCCGGGATCAGCCGCTCGGTTCGCGAGCTAGAGGATCGGTTGGGCGTTCAGCTTCTGGTCCGCACCACGCGCAAGCTGTCGCTAACCCACGCGGGGGAACAGCTTTACCGGACCGCCGAGTCCGCGTTCGATACGCTCGATACGGGCCTGGCGACCCTGGCACACTATCGTCAGACGCCGTCCGGCACGGTACGCATTAATGCCAGCCAGCACGCTATCGACAAATGTCTGCTGCCAAAGCTCGCCATTTTTAAACAGCGTTACCCGGATATCAGGCTGGAACTGATGAATGAAAGCCGCTTCGTCGACATTATCGCCGAGCGGTTCGATGCGGGTGTCAGACTGGGGCCGGAAGTGGGGCAGGGAATGATTGCAGTACGCATCACGCCTGATATGGAAATGGCCGCAGTGGCTGCCCCGGAACACTTCAGACGCTACGGTTTTCCCCAGACGCCTGCGGATTTAGTGGCGCATCCGTGCATTGCCTACCAGCTTGCCGACGGTAGTGACTATCAGTGGGAGCTGGTGCAGGACGGGAAAATAATCACCCATCGGCCAGAGGGGCAATGGGCGCTGTCTGACAGCTACATGGAGGCCGAAGCCGCCCGGCTGGGGCTGGGGCTTGCCTATGTCCCGGTGGAGCTGGTGGCTGACGATCTGGAGCGCGGAACGCTTATCCGGGTGTTGCAGCGCTATAGCCTGCGCATGGACGGGTTGTACCTCTATTATCCGCACCGTAACGTGTCGCCCGCGCTTAGAGCGGTGATTGATACGCTTAAAATATAGCTTTATTTCAGGGATAAAGAGAATGGCAGGAACACGCCTTCATTCATTTGGAAGATTTAAAGAGGGTATTGCAAGACGGACAGACAAGTTGAGAGCCTTTCTGAACGCGGCTAAAGCTGTGTTCTGAATCTTTTGCACAGCCTGGACATGTGCATTTCACTAAATAATTACGATGAGTTTGTGTTTTTTTACGTACTGACATAGGGAGTTCCTGCTATAAGGGGGCAAAACAATACACGTTTAAAATGATGATTACTTATTTTTTAACAATATTTGAAGAGATTAAGACGTCAGGAAGTATAAATAAAAAACCCGCTCGGGGCGGGTTCATTTTATTATCAGTAGCACATAACTGCTCAGGCCAACGCCTTCATCGCTATCGTAAGCGCCACTGATAATGAGCACCTATTACAGTGCAGTGACGTTACCGGCCGCAGGGCCTTTAGCGCCATTTTCAATGGTGAAGGACACTTTCTGACCTTCATCCAGAGTTTTGAAGTTATCGCCCTGGATTGCAGAGAAATGCACGAATACATCTTTGCTGCCGTCGTCAGGAGTGATAAAGCCAAAACCTTTATCTGCGTTGAACCATTTTACTAAACCAGTCATTTTATTAGACATCGATAATTCCTTAATTTATGAGCCACATAGTGCGGCGATGATGGCCTGTATTGAGAGAGTTACTTATTTGGCACTTAGGAGAAGGCTCATGAAGAAGGGATATCTAAGGATAACACCTGAACTGAGGACTGCTTTACTAAAACTGCTTTCATAAGGTCTGTTTTCCAAACCGATGACGCTATTAAGACATAGAATATTTATTACCGCAATGTAAATGTTATTTTATTTTAACCATTTAAACACCCGGATGGCTGAACGGCTGATAATATCCTGAATACCCTATTAGCTGCCGCGGTCTGGCAATAACCCAATATCCGCACAGTTTTGCAAGCTTCCACCCTATGACGACTCAGGCAGTTTCAGGAGCATTGTTCTTAAATGAGTAGCCATGCGGGTCGTTGTTTTGCCTGCTTTCGTGCTGCCGAGACTGCGCATGGACGGGTTGTATCTTTATTATCCGCACGGCAACGTGTCGCCTGCGCTTAGAGCGGTGATTTATACGCTTAAAATTTAGGGCAGCGTTGGCATTCTGGAAGGCGCCTCGCAAACCGCAAATTAACCGTGTGAAATTCAGGGTTATGTCTTTTCTTCAACCGATCGGGGTCGTAAAGTGCCTGCGTTGCGGCACATCCGCAATCGGGCGTAGGAACCCGCATCTACAGAGCGATATTTATATGTCGCGGCAGCGCCGAACTCGTTAAAATTGCGGTGGCGCTGGCGGAGCAGCCGCAAGGCTGGCCGTTTTCTCTGTGGGCGGCATTCCTACCTCTGTCAGCGCTACCCCCTCGAGCGTAGGAACTCATCGGGTGGTTCACCCAATTTACACACTGAGGATGCCTTACAATGGCTACTATCCCAACCCTGACTTATCTCCCGTCTGACGAAAACGTCATTCTGCAACTGATCTCCCGCCCGCTTCCGGCTGATGCCGATCTGTTTGTCGTCGCCGACAACTGCGCCGCGCTGGTGAGCGTGCTGGTCGAAATCGAGGATGCGAAGATGTTTACTGCGCTCTGCGAGCGGCTGCTGCACGCCCTGCGTAAGCTGAGAGAACTCTGCGATGTCGATCTGCCGCCAGACCTGATCGCGCAATTGATCATGGGTGAGAAACTGAACTCCTGCGTGCCGGACTGCTGGCAGGACACCCTGACCCAGGTGGACTATGTTCTGGCGCTGACGCAAGCGGTTATGGGTGGAAGGCTGCCCGCTCACGTCGCGAAAGAGCTGACGGGCCTGCTGCACGATATGGTGTGGCTGCTGGCTGAGTTTGTGAGGGAGCCGCGCATCACTACACACTAAGGGCGCTGGTGTGCAGGGGCGGCAGCGCCCCTTTGAAACCGTGATTAACGAGTTCAGTTCCCCGTATCCAGCAGCGACGTACCGTAGGAGTTGTCGATAGTACAAAGCCAGTGACCGTCGCTTTCCTGCCGAAAAACATAGGTCGCGCGGCGCGACAATTCCGTTATCCCACCCTGACCATCAGGAAAATGCAGAACGGTTTCCATGATAACGAGGGCATTACCACCACCTTCGATCACCTGCATCTCTCCTTGTTCGACGCTCAGCTGGTTCTGAAAATAATCAGAGATGGCAATAAACGCGCTGCGGATGTTTTCTTTGCCTTTAACCGTCATGCCGGGCTTGACCACCAGAGCCGCGTCTTCGGCGTAGTAATCCATCAGCGCGTCATAGTTTTTGGTGGTGATGGCGTGGTCGCAGGATTCGATGATCTGGCGTAGCGGATGTGGGGTCATGCGCGATTCCTCGTTAAGGGGGGAACGCGTATTAACGTAACAGTCTGTTGTGTTTGTATAGCTACCAGGTTTTATGGCGGGGGGAACGTTACGTCTGCTAAGAGCGATTAACAGACATTGCAAACTGCATTCTGTTTAGATCAACGGGGAGCAGGTCATCATATCGAAAGTGAGTTATGAGGGAATGCAAAGGTGGGGGTAGTGACTTTTTTAATGAAATTGATTAGATTTGAATTATACAAGGGAAACTTAAAATGGATGAGTTTATGACTCAAAAAGATGAAGTTATGAGAGCTAGTTTACTCTCTTATAAAAACTGTAAGCTATTTCAATCTACGAGTGATGTGTTCGGAATATCTGAATTCATAATTTATTCCGATAGTAGATTCACAGATGAAGCTAAAGGGGATTTTGTTTATTCCTTCCTAAATATGATCCCTTTAGAAGATGTTGGTGTAAAACCAACCTTAACGGTGAGAGCCTTGTCTGCTTTAGACCCAGCAAGGTTGTCTTTTATGGATGAAAAGCCACATACTGATGACTTTCATGGCGGTTGGCTTAGTGATGAGATTGCAGCTTTGGTTAGCTTGAAATTAGGCGTAAGAGCACACGCAGGCTCAACTGTCAGAGAATATAGTAGTTATACACCTGAATATGGTCACCCAAGAGCAGAGCAAAACCCTCCACCACCTTTAATGTCAAAAGGATCATTTGTAGTTCCTTCAGCAAAAAAACATATTGAAATTTCACAATTGAAATTATTAAACGATATTTACAAGCTTTCAGAAAAGGATTTTAACTCACTAATTAAGGCAGCGCGAAATTTCCAAGATAGCCTTTGGATTTGTGAATCGTCACCAAATCTAGCTTGGTTATTAATGGTTTCAGCGTTAGAAGTGGCTGCTGGAAACTGGGACTCTAACAAGGGCGATAAGGTTGAAAGATTCAAAGCCTCCAAACCAGAGTTGTTTGATAGATTATTGGGCCATAATGTTGACGGGCTGATTGAAGATATCGCTAAACAATTTGAAGGAACATTTGGAGCAACCAAGAAATTTTGTGACTTTTGCGTCAATTTCCTTCCTGATGCCCCACCAATAAGACCGGAGAGTGGAAAAATAGAATGGGAGGAGAAAAATTTACTCAAAATATTCAAATCCATATATGGATTACGATCATTAGCGCTTCATGCTGGGAAACCTTTCCCCCAACCTATGTGTTCTCCACCGGACAACTATTCTGGATTAGCTGAACAAGCAGTATGCCCACCTACCTCCAATTTTATTCCATTGAAATCAACCTTGGGCGCCTCATGGTCTCATAAGGAAGCCCCTATAAATCTCAATGTATTTTTCCATATGACTCATTCGATTCTGAATAAATGGTGGGAGAGTCTTTACTTAAAAAAATAATTTGCCATTTCGGTTAAAAGCCTTTGAGAACAGTGGTTCACTTTTAACCTATTTTCGACGCGAATCTTTGAATGCAGTAAACCATTGGTGAGTGACCGACATAATTGCGATCGCTAAAGAAGCATTGCCAGTGCCTTGCTTAGTCATCATCTCCCATTAAATGCTTCCAGCAACCAGATGGTTGTGGGGGCGCTCCAGCTAAAGCTGAATGAGTGCCCTAAAATACTTGGGTAGTCAGCTATCAGTGCATATGTTCATTCGCAGAGAAGGTCCGATCCTGGCACGAAGCGGACTGTCAGATTGAGTCCGACCCTGCGCCACACCTATGTCAGGACAAATCGGAGCTAATAAAAATAAAGTTACCGTCTGACGGTCGCTGAAAGAACCTCATCCTGTGCCAGTAAAGTAATAACATCTCCGGCGATCTCCGGTCTTATGCCTGGCGTTTTGTAAGTCGAATACACCGCAACCGATAATGGACTCAAATTATGCTTCCCTGCGATACGTTTTACCTCTTCAATAACCCTAAACGTATCATCTTCCAAAGCCAGTCCTAAACGAGCTGTATCCAGATAAACGCGATGAACTCCGGAGATATGCGCAAGCTTTTTAAGTTCTGCGGTAATAATGCGCTGCGCTTCCACACCGATAGAAGAGCCCCCCTCAACGACCCCTGTCAATCCAACAAGCTTACCACCATCACTACGAGTATTGTCATCTTTGTCTCTGTGGAGCGGTACTAAAGCATTCAACTCTACATCCTGCTGAAGTAAATCCAGCAGTTCGGGCAAAAGCTCAGTTTTGATGACACCTTTTAAAGCGGCTGCTCTTTTAGCCAGGCTAACAGGGGACTGCCCCAATCGAGCCGACATTGAAATAAGGCAACTAGCGATTATGAAAATATCGCTTTCCCCGATCAGAGGGGCACACTCGCTCCGAAAGGATTGCTCATCACGAAGGAGAGGATTTATTTTTTCAGGTTTCCTGATTTTTGATTTTGACTGATTCTTGCTATAACCACGCAAAGCATCCTGTGCACTTCGGGTTAGAATGCTGATACTTTTAACCAGACCCTCATTACCCTTGAGGTTGGTAATCATTTGCTGCATATTTTCGAGCCTGCCAAGCATCTCGGGAACAGCTTTACCCGCAGCAATCTTCTCGCTGATATCATTAAGATTTCGCAGAACAACAATAACAAGCTGCGAGGATACAGGAACTGAGGTATCCAATTGATGGCTTTTTTTGATTTCTTTTTCCATCAACTGGATCGCCTGCTTCCAGTCGGTTTGTACACCAGCTTTAAGGGTATCAAGATTAAGAATAGCGGTTCGAAGACTTTCGCATTTATCAAACGGAATAGGTTCACCATTCTGTTTACCTGTTTTCAGCCAGTGAACTAAAGATACGAAGTCAGCTTTAGCCGTCGCAACGAGTCCATTGATAACACGCTGCTTCGCTTCAGGCGTAAAGTGATTTGTTCTTGGTGCTGGCATACGATCATTTTTGTATGTTATTGATCTCTTCATAACGGATATCTCAACTTAGCTCCATCAACGATAAATCTCGTCTGGGTTCCTGGTAACAATCAATCCCTCTTAGATATCATGTTTTAAGGTAGTGATACCCGCTCCTCCATCAAACTATTGTTATATTTTGATCGCACAGATGGTTGTTCAACTTCCGTTACTGGCACTTTGCAGTCATGAGTTTGCTTATACTGCTCGGGCCATAACCCAGGCCCAATCGGAGTTACAGAGAACACGATAGAAAGGTTTCACGCGGCATTTCACAAAATCAAGAATATCTGCTTCGCTCATCGCTGAGGCCTTAGAGGGGTAGCCAGGCCCCCAATCATCATAGAGATCATTGTATATGCGGTAAAACTGCCAGCCGATGTTGCTGAGGATACGAGAACCCGGAGATGGGTGAAACGCAGGGATTTGATGCAGCCGTAACTCTAATTCTTTGGAAGTCTCGGCATGCATCAGAAACCAAGCTTTGATCCTTAGCCACGTCATTGCGCTAGCGTTAATGCTGGGCATAACGATGTTTTGTTCAAGCATATATGCATAAAGGTAGCGCTCAATTTCACCTGAATCAGGACGTTTATCTAAATTGAGGGAGGCTAAAATTAACAATGATTCAGAACTATTGCCGCAGAGTAGCTCTCTTTCTGCCCACTCAATGATCATCTTGTCATAATCATCAACGCGATAAGCCTCGAAAGATTCACCAAACGTTTTCAAACAAAGAATTTCGTGAAGGTCATGTTTGTATTTATTTTCCATAGAGTCTTTCAATCCTTGTTGTTAAGAGGCGCAAGTGGATGGCTTCGTTGAGACGATCCGGTGCAAATTGAGCGTCCCCCATTACTATCTTAATATCAGCGTTAACATCTTTGCAAAACAACCGTTCCGCTATTAGATAGTCTCCGACACTCTAACTTCCGCTTCTGGCACCAAGCGGACATAAAACGAGGCCATAAGGTCGCTCATGAGTGAGAAACAAATCTCTGAATCTGTCGTCCTAAACCACTGCACCCACGAATTTTGCAATTCTACAAAATAACCTGTAAGAGGTTACTTTCTCATCATCGCATAAACATGTTCCCCACACAGGAGAAGGGCACTGTGATCCATAAAAAAAGGATTGTCGTCGTAGGTGCTGGGATCACTGGCGTATCCATCGCATGGCATCTCGCCCACAGTGAATTTGACGTCACCCTCGTTGAACAGAATATGCCTGCGTCAGGTGCAACCGGCTGCGCGTTTGGCTGGCTGACCGGTGTGGTGAAGGATGAGGCGGCTGACGTGCTTATCCGGCGAGCTGCACTTGCGGACTGGCACAGGCTGGAAGAACGCATACCGGAACTTCACATTAAATGGAGCGGTTCGTTAACCTACGGCGCGGCATCCGGGTCCTGCCTGCAGGACGAACGTCTCCTCCACAAGGCGGAGATTGCCCGCCTTGAACCGGCTTTGAACAATCCTCCCTCAGAGGCCCGCTATGCTGCAAAAGATGGTGCTATTGATGCCGTCAGCGCAACGCGACTATTGCTCGACAAAGCCTGTGAGAAGGGCGTCGTCCTAAATACCCAAACAACCGTTACGGGTCTTTGCATAACGAAGGGGAAGGTGACAGGCGTCCTGACCTCTCGGGGGAAACTGGATGCAGATTGCGTCGTGCTGGCATGCGGTACAGGTATTCCAGCGCTGACTGAGAAGATGGATTTTCATGTTCCGGTTCTGTCATCACCGGCCATATTGCTGCGCTTTGCGGCCTCCTGGAACGTGGTCAACACGATCCTCTCCGGTGATGATATTGAGGTTCGGCAAGTGCACAACGGGGATTTGTTAGCCGCAGAAGATTACCCGGCAAACGGCAACGTCAGAGAAACGGCGGAGGCTGCACAACGCGCGGTAAGAGGCAGGATCACGGGCGCAGAGTCGGCTGCTCTCATCCAGTACTCAACAGGAGAGCGTCCTGTTATTCAGGATGGGTATCCCGTTCTTGGTTTTGCTGATGAGAGCAGAACGGTATACGTCGCCTCTATGCACCCAGCCGTGACGTGCGCAGCGACGATTGGCAGACTGGTCTGTGAAGAATTATGCGACGGTCAGAGCGATGAAATCCCGCAATGTTACCGGCCATCCCGCTTTAGCGTATTAAAGGGCTGAGACGAGGTTTCTGATCTTTTCAGCCTTTTCAAAATGGTCCAGTTTCATCTCCATAATCCACCAGTGCGCTACTTCCATAAGCAGTTCAGGATCGTCATTTTTATTAGCAAAAAAAGCATAAAACGAAAGCCCAACATCGCTTCCCTTAGAGGCAATTTTCGCATCACAGATCCGGATGATTTTTTCCTTCATTCCTTGCCGCACGTCATCTCCTTTACTCTTTACATATTCTGGCTAAAAAAAGCCGCAAGCAGATGGCTGCTTACGGCTCCAGGGTCGGTGATGATTTTTCTGACAATCAGGCCGCTTTCACAGCCCTGATTTTTTTCATGTCAGCCGCATCTGATTCAGTTTTATCCGCTGCAGTTGGGGCATGGAGATCGGGAAGCTTGCTGGTACGCAGAATATGCTGCACGGTCTCTTTCTGCTCGGCGAGATACAGGCCAAGATTTTCAGCCTGCGTTTCATCCATCTGCATTCCGCTTTGCAACAGCCAGTCGGTGAACGCGTCTGCCATATCGAGCAGCTTGTCGTGAGCGTCAGCCTCTTTCTTACTGGCAAATGTCATTTTCTCTTCACCTTTTCTTACGACAACAAATTTTGTCTCAACAGCCATCGTGCACCTCGCTATACTGTATTTATGTACAGTATATCAGCAACAGATCGACGTTGCAGCAAAATATATATTGCTAGCGTAGCTGCTGCGTTTCCGGGCCAGCCATGCTCCGCCGCCATGCCCCAGGCGCCTGACCATACTGACGCTTAAAGCTGCGGTTGAAGGACTGCTGGGAGTCAAAGCCCAGCGCGATCGCCACGTTCAGAATCGGTTCATCGCTGCGGGTTAAGCGCTCAACCGATTTTTGCAGCTTTTGCGCGCGAATATACCCGGCGAGGGGGTAGCCCGTATGCTCTTTAAACAGGCGCTGGAGGTGCCATTTTGAGTAGCCGGATCGCCTGGCGACGGACTCAATGTCCAGACGGCTATCCAGGTTGTTGTCAATCCAGTCGAGTAAATCATGCATAAATGCGCCAGTGTTCATCTGGTTACCCCCACGCTGCCAATATAAAAGTATCTTTGTCTGTTGCATTAAAAGGTGGCGCGTTTTTGTATTAATTGCAAGTTTTATTGTTGCATTTAAAACCTTGACCGAAACGGGTCTTTTCACATCCGCTCAAATAGCACATAAAGTGCAACAATTATTCTTGCACTTAGTTAAGCGCCTTCCTACAATCGCCGCGATAGTGTATTCGCAACTGTTACAGTTTTGTGGCGATGAACGACACAAATGGCCTTAAGACAGCCACCGGACAAAGGAAGTGGCGCGGTGCCTCCTGCTGCGTCTTGCCCGGCGGCGACAATTACCGGAATAAAAATAATGAGCCTGCAAAAAACCTGGGGTAACTATCATCTGAACGCGCTGGGGGTCATGTTGCTCTCCGTGCTGCTCGTCGGATGCGATAACAGCGTCGCGCAAAATGCCGCGCCGCCCGCGCCTGCCGTCAGCGCTGCTGACGTGGTGGTGAAATCCATTAGCCAGTGGGATAGCTTTAACGGCCGGATTGAAGCGGTGGAGAGTGTTCAGCTCCGTCCGCGCGTTTCCGGCTACATTGATAAAGTGAATTACACCGACGGCCAGGAAGTGAAGAAGGGCGAGGTGCTGTTCACGATTGATGACCGAACCTATCGCGCGGCACTGGAACAGGCGCAGGCGAACCTGGCGAGAGCCAAAACGCAGGCCAGCCTGGCACAAAGCGAGGCTAACCGTACCGATAAGCTGGTCAATACCAACGTTGTTTCCCGCGAAGAGTGGGAGCAGCGTCGTTCGGCCGCCACTCAGGCGCAGGCCGATATTCGCGCCGCGCAGGCGGCAGTGGACGCCGCGCAGCTCAACCTGGACTTCACCAAAGTCACCGCGCCTATCGACGGTCGCGCCAGCCGGGCGCTGATCACCAGCGGGAACCTGGTGACTGCGGGCGACACCGCCAGTGTCCTCACCACGCTGGTCTCGCAGAAAACGGTTTACGTCTACTTTGACGTGGACGAGTCGACCTACCTTCACTACCAAAATCTGGCCCGCAGCGGGCAGGGGGCGTCCAGCAATCACACGGCGCTTCCGGTTGAGATTGGCCTGACGGGCGAGGAGGGCTATCCCCATCAGGGCAAAGTGGACTTCCTGGATAACCAGCTAACGCCGAGCACCGGTACCATCCGTATGCGCGCGCTGCTGGATAACGCGCAGCGTCAGTTCACGCCGGGACTTTTTGCCCGCGTGCGCCTGCCGGGCAGCGCGGAGTTCAAAGCCACGCTTATCGACGACAAAGCGGTGCTGACCGATCAGGATCGTAAATACGTTTATATCGTGGATAAAGAGGGGAAAGCGCAGCGTCGTGACATCACGCCGGGCCGTCTGGCAGACGGTTTACGCATCGTGCGGCAGGGGCTGAACCCTGGCGATAAAGTCATCGTCGAGGGGTTACAAAAAGTGTTTATGCCGGGTATGCCGGTTAACGCGAAAACCGTTGCCATGACCGCCGCCAGCGCCCTCAACTGATCCCTTGACCTGAGAATCCAACCCATGGACTTTTCCCGCTTTTTCATCGACAGGCCGATTTTTGCCGCGGTCCTGTCGATTCTGATTTTTATCACAGGGTTAATCGCCATCCCGCTGCTGCCGGTGAGCGAATACCCTGACGTCGTGCCGCCTAGCGTGCAGGTGCGCGCGGAGTACCCGGGCGCCAACCCGAAAGTGATTGCCGAGACCGTGGCGACGCCGCTGGAAGAGGCGATCAACGGCGTTGAGAACATGATGTACATGAAGTCCGTCGCGGGTTCCGATGGCGTGCTGGTAACCACCGTCACCTTCCGTCCGGGAACCGACCCGGATCAGGCGCAGGTTCAGGTGCAAAACCGCGTCGCGCAGGCCGAAGCGCGTCTGCCGGAAGACGTGCGGCGCCTGGGTATTACCACCCAGAAACAGTCCCCGACGCTGACGCTGGTGGTGCATCTGTTTTCGCCTAACGGCAAGTATGACTCCCTGTACATGCGTAACTACGCCACGCTGAAGGTGAAGGACGAGCTGGCGCGCCTGCCCGGCGTCGGCCAGATCCAGATTTTCGGCTCGGGTGAATACGCAATGCGCGTCTGGCTGGATCCGAACAAGGTAGCGGCCCGCGGGCTGACCGCTTCGGATGTGGTCACGGCGATGCAGGAGCAGAACGTGCAGGTGTCCGCCGGGCAGCTTGGCGCCGAGCCGCTGCCGAAAGAGAGCGATTTCCTGATCTCCATTAACGCCCAGGGGCGTCTGCATACCGAAGAAGAGTTTGGCAATATTGTCCTGAAAACGACGCAGGACGGTACGGTCGTCCGCCTGCGCGACGTGGCGCGTATCGAAATGGGGTCCGGCAGCTATGCGCTGCGTTCCCAGCTGAACAATAAAGACGCGGTCGGGATTGGTATTTTCCAGTCGCCGGGGGCGAACGCCATCGATCTGTCTAACGCGGTGCGTGCGAAAATGGACGAACTGTCCACGCGCTTCCCGGCGGACATGAAGTGGGCGGCACCTTACGATCCGACCGTTTTCGTGCGCGACTCCATCCGCGCGGTGGTGCAAACGCTGCTGGAAGCGGTCGTGCTGGTGGTGCTGGTGGTGATCCTGTTCCTGCAAACCTGGCGCGCGTCGATCATTCCCCTGATCGCGGTGCCGGTGTCGGTGGTGGGTACCTTCAGCATTCTCTACCTGCTGGGCTTCTCGCTGAATACCCTGAGCTTGTTCGGGCTGGTGCTGGCCATCGGTATCGTGGTGGATGACGCCATCGTGGTGGTGGAAAACGTCGAGCGAAACATTGAAGAGGGGCTCGCTCCGCTTGCGGCGGCGCATCAGGCGATGCGCGAAGTGTCCGGGCCGATCATCGCGATTGCGCTGGTGCTGTGCGCGGTGTTTGTGCCGATGGCGTTTCTCTCGGGCGTTACCGGGCAGTTCTACAAGCAGTTTGCGGTGACGATCGCGATTTCCACGGTCATCTCCGCCATTAACTCGCTGACGCTCTCTCCGGCACTGGCGGCGCTGCTGTTAAAACCGCACGGCGCGCCGAAAGATTTCCCGACCCGGCTTATCGATCGTCTGTTCGGCTGGATTTTCCGTCCGTTTAACCGCTTTTTCCACCGCAGCTCGAACGGCTATCAGGGGCTGGTGGGCAAAACGCTGGGACGACGCGGCTCGGTATTTGTGGTGTATCTGCTGCTGCTCTGTGCCGCAGGCGTCATGTTTAAAGCGGTGCCCGGCGGGTTTATTCCGACGCAGGACAAGCTTTACCTGATTGGCGGCGTGAAAATGCCGGAAGGTTCATCGCTGGCGCGCACCGATGCGGTGATCCGCAAAATGAGCGAAATCGGGATGAATACCGAAGGCGTGGACTACGCGGTTGCGTTCCCGGGGCTGAACGCGCTGCAGTTCACCAACACGCCGAATACCGGGACGGTGTTCTTCGGCCTGAAGCCGTTCGACCAGCGTAAACATACTGCGGCGGAAATTAACGCGGAGATCAACGCGAAAATCGCGCAAATTCAGGAAGGCTTTGGCTTCTCCATCCTGCCGCCGCCGATTTTAGGGCTGGGTCAGGGGTCGGGCTATTCCCTGTACATCCAGGATCGCGGCGGTCTGGGGTATGGCGCACTGCAAAATGCGGTAAACACCATGTCCGGTGCGATTATGCAGACGCCGGGAATGCACTTCCCGATCTCAACCTACCAGGCTAACGTTCCGCAGCTGGACGTGCAGGTAGACCGTGATAAGGCGAAAGCGCAGGGCGTGTTGCTGACCGATCTTTTCGGTACGCTGCAAACCTATCTGGGCTCGTCGTACGTGAACGACTTCAACCAGTTCGGGCGTACCTGGCGCGTAATGGCGCAGGCCGACGGGCAGTTCCGCGACAGCGTGGAAGACATTGCGAATTTACGCACCCGCAATAGCCAGGGCGAAATGGTGCCGATTGGCAGCATGGTGAAAATCACGACCACCTACGGGCCGGATCCGGTGATTCGCTACAACGGCTACCCGGCGGCGGATCTGATTGGCGATGCCGACCCGCGCGTGCTTTCTTCTGCGCAGGCGATGACGCAGCTGGACGCCATGTCTAAGCAGATCCTGCCGAACGGGATGAACATTGAATGGACGGATCTGAGCTTCCAGCAGGCCACCCAGGGCAATACGGCGCTGATCGTCTTCCCGGTCGCGGTGCTGCTGGCGTTCCTGGTACTGGCGGCGCTGTATGAAAGCTGGACGCTGCCGCTGGCGGTGATCCTCATCGTGCCGATGACCATGCTCTCAGCGCTGTTTGGCGTCTGGCTGACCGGTGGCGATAACAACGTGTTCGTGCAGGTAGGGCTGGTGGTACTGATGGGGCTGGCGTGTAAAAACGCGATTCTTATCGTGGAGTTTGCCCGCGAGCTGGAAATTCAGGGCAAAGGCATCATGGAAGCCGCGCTGGAGGCGTGCCGCCTGCGTTTACGCCCGATTGTGATGACCTCCATCGCCTTTATTGCCGGGACAATTCCGCTGATCCTCGGTCACGGCGCGGGCGCAGAAGTGCGCGGCGTTACCGGGATCACGGTCTTCTCCGGGATGCTGGGCGTAACGCTCTTTGGTTTGTTCCTGACGCCGGTGTTTTACGTGACGCTGCGTAAGTTCGTGACGCGCGGGAAAAAAGAGGAAAGGGACGTTCTGCCTGCGTAGGGACGTTGCCGATAATAAAAAACCGCCTTCACTGTGAAGGCGGTTTTTTTTCGCATCAGGAAAAACGTTACGACGTTTTTTGATACTGGGCAATAAGGTCGGGGAGCGGATCCCATCCGCTGCTGTCGGCGTTTTTAACCGCCTCCAGGGCGCTTGCCACGGTATGGCGGGCTAATACCGCTAACGATGCCTGTTCAGCTTCTTCGGAGATAGACTTGAAGTACCAGCAGGCGTTAGCGCTGACCACACAGCGGGCCGGTACGTCCGGGCGCGACGCCCACAGCTTTTTATCTTCGATAACCGAAAGGTAGATGTCGCGCAGGGTGATCTCTTCCGGCGGGCGACCAAGATGAATTGAGCCGTTACGGCCAAGCGTTGAGACGATAATGCCGTCACGCGTCAGCGGAACCATCAATTTGCGGATGAAGCTCGGGTTTGCTTCCAGGCCGTAGGCCAGGATCGCACTCGTCGAACGTTCGCCCAACTGCTCCGCCATCGCTACGCTGAGAACCATCTGCAAAGCTGTCGGGAAGCGGTAATCTAACATTTTTGTATCCTGGGTTGCGGTGAATCTTGTTCTTTTTGGCACCGCAGAGGTGAATAAGCAATAAACAACAATATAACAAATACGGTAATTATTTTGAAGCAATCTGCGGCATTTGCGATCAAACACCCTGTTCTGGTTTAGCTAAACGTGCGGTCCGGGAAGTCAACCGTCACCATGAGACCACCTTCT
This sequence comes from Enterobacter asburiae, assembly GCF_024599655.1. NCBI lineage: Bacteria > Pseudomonadati > Pseudomonadota > Gammaproteobacteria > Enterobacterales > Enterobacteriaceae > Enterobacter > Enterobacter asburiae. Next base: position 2,672,837 of record NZ_CP102247.1, on the reverse strand, counting down.
GTGGAAGTGCTCAGGTTTACGCTGCTGCTGTGCTGCTGCGCCACCGCTTTGACGATGGCAAGCCCCAGTCCGCTCCCGCTTTGCACCTGATTGGGGTCGCGGAAAAAGCGGTCGAACACGCGCTCCCGCAGCTCAGCCGGAATACCGGGCCCTGCATCGGAAACGCGAAGGCGCGCGAAGCCACCTAATGGACGAACATCGACCTGAATCCGCCCGCCCTCGGGACTGTACTTCACGGCGTTCTCAATGAGGTTGTCAACGAGCGACACCAGGCGTTCCCTGACGCCTGAGATCCAGATTTCATCCTCGGCGAAGAATTCCAGCTCAATCCTGCGCGCAGACGCCAGCGGTTCCAGCTCGGCCATTCGCTCCTGAATGAGCGTCGTTAGCGCCACGGGCTCCAGGTCCGTATCTATGCGCGCTTCACTGTGCATCATCAGCAGCAGCTGGTTGACGAGGCGCGCAGCCCGGCTGTTGCTGCGAATCACCCCCGCAAGCAGCTCCTGCTGGCTCTCGCTGATGACCCAGGACTGCAGCGCTTCCACGTTGATGCGCATCGCCGCGAGGGGAGTGCGCAGCTCGTGTGCGGCATCCGCAATGAAAACCCGTTCCCTTTCCGCGCTTTCACGCACCCTGGCAAGGAAGTCGTTGATCGCATCCACCATCTGGCGAAGCTCCCTGTGCCTGGGAACGGCTTTTAAGGGAGAGAGATCGTCAGGCGTGCGCAACGTAATTTCATTGACCACCTTGTTCCAGGGGCGCATCGCAATGCGGATTGACAGCCACGCGGGAAACAGCAGAAAAGGGAAGCAGACCAACAGCGGCATGATGTAGTAGCCGCGCGAGTTCAGGTAGATAAAGAAGTTCCAGCCGCCGGCCGGGGTGAAAAGGGTGACCTCCACGTCGGAATGCGCGGATTTAAGGGTTCGGCTGGTCCAGGTACGACCGTCGCTCTGAACACGCTGCATTTCACCAAACCGGGTGTTGGTTACCCCCGTTGGTGCGCCAGGCGATGAAAAAATAATCGCGTTATTTTTGCGCACGATGAAGTTGATTGACAGCGCGGGATCCTCGCCGCCGCCATAGCCCTCACGCAGCGCCTTGCTGAAGGCTTCCAGCACGGCGGTGCGATCCTGCGGGTGTTCGTCCATCCGCTCGACCAGGGTAAAAAGGGTGTCGTAGGTATGACTGCCCGTAAGGATGGGAGGACTGCGCAGATCCTCCCACAGAATGAAGGTTAAAAACAGACACCACAGCAGGGTAAGCAGCAGCAGCTGGGCGATAATAATTCGCCGTACCAGCGTTGGGCGTCTCAGGTGGTACCAGACGTTTTGCATTAACCGGTCACCTTCTGGACTGAGACGGTATCAATGACATACCCGACGCCCCGCACCGTTCGCACATAGCCGTCGCCGATCTTTCGCCGCAAATTCCCCATATGCACGTCGAGCGCGTTGCTGAGGTTCTCTTTGTTGCCGAATATCCGTTCTTCCAGAAACCGTCGCGTAATTACGCGGTCCGCGCGCAGCATCAGCGTTTCTAGCAACGCGTATTCACTCGCCGTCAGGTCTATGTGGCGCGCGCTCACCGTCACGCGACGCGTCGGGACATGAAGCGATAGGCCTCGAATCTCTATCGCCTCATTCTCGAAACCGTAGCTGCGCCGCGCCAGGGCTCTGACTCGCGCCAGCAGCTCGGCGAGAATAAAAGGTTTGACGAGATAGTCGTCCGCACCCGCATCCAGCCCGCAAAGCCGATCCTGCAGCGTGCCTCGCGCCGTCAGGATGATGACCGGGATCCCCTTGAGCTGCTGACGCAAACGCGTCATCAGGCTCATGCCATCGCCGTCGGGCAGCCCCAGGTCGAGCAAAATAAGTTCCGGCACGCAGACGTCCAGCTGATGCAGCGCATCCTCTTTACGGCGAACCCATATGACGTCAAAACCTTGATCTGAGAGGGCGATACGTACGCCATTGCCGAGATCCAGGTCGTCTTCGATTAGTAGAATTTTCACACTGGTAACTGTATCAACCGTGAATGAAGAACATCTTAAGAAAAAAACGGTATCAGGAAACCTGTCCGGTTTACAGCACCTGCTCGCGCTTCAGTATTTCTTCATATTCGGCTCATCAGAACCTTAGGGTCGGTATTCAGAATGGGCGTTCTGGCGGTTAACCGCATGCATCGTCATCATTTGAATCCAAAAGGGCTTCTGTAATGAGAAACATCGAACTGCGTCATACGTTCCCCCATTTACTCTCGGGCCGCAGCCTGAAAAACATCGTGCCGGGCGTCGTTATGGCGTTACTGGCCACGCCCGTACTGGCGGCAGAACAGAGCCAGGGTAACGTCATAACCCTGGGGGGCGGCGTGGACGTCGCGCCGCGCTACTCGGGTTCAGATAAAACCCGCGTCAGCGCGGCTCAGGTGGTGGATTACGCCATGGCAAACGGCTTTTTTATCGGCACCACGCGAGGGATCGGTTACGGCAACAACATCGGCAACCTGGATTACAGCGCCGCGCTGAGCTATCGAATTGGCCGGAAAGATAAAGACGTGAGCAGCGATTCCATCAGCTCCGGCAGCGACGAGCTGCGCGGGATGGGCGAGATAAAAGGCTCGGCAATCGTTGTGCCCGGGCTGGAATACAAGGTGACAGACTGGCTTCATCTACAGCTGCAGGCTGAGGTACCGGTTTCTGAGAGGGATAACGGTGAAGCGGTGCATTTCGGCATTTCCAGCCCGTTCTATACCTCACCAAAAAATGAGGTGACGCTGGCGCTGACCGGCAGTTGGGGATCTGACAAGTATATGCAGACCTACTACGGGGTCAGCGCCGCGCAGTCGAGCTCATCGGGATTTGCCCGACATGACGCCGGGGCGGGGATTTATGCCTGGTCGATGAATCTGGACTGGACCCACAAGCTCACCTCGCGCTGGAGCGTGCTTGCCTCAGCAGGCGTTACGCAGCTCACGGGGGATGCGGGTGATAGCCCCATTGTGCAGCGTAAAACGTCGCCCACGGGGAGTTTAAAGGTGACGTACAGTTTTTGATTGTGGGCTGCGGTGGCTTAATATTTTGAGCACGCACTTGCGGTAATTAAAGCCGCTCCGGTTGAGATGGCGGGGCGGTTCCCTTTGCAGACATTTACAGCACTGCACACACGGTTGACGGATTTATCTAAAGCTCCATTGTGCCGTAATGACAAACACGGAAGGTATGATAATACCCACATCCATTCCAAAATAAGACGTAAAATTATACTGGAATCCATGATATATGTAAGGAGAGAACCCTATCCCAGTTACTTTTTTAAAATCATGGTATGAACCATGGTCACCACAATCATCGAAAGTATCAAAGAAAAATTCACCTACATATCCATAGATTCCTTTAAAAACCCAACCGTTATCCCATCCAGCCCAGTCTCTTCTAACCCCGGCAGCCAGGCATCTGTCATTAAAACTATTTTTCATTGTGCCTAGCACAAGACTGTATTTCGACGTGTCCGAGAATTTTCTCTCCACGGAAACAAACTTATTTTCAAAGTTCTCCGTGTATTGTCCGTGATTATGCGTCAGATGATAAACGTATGAGCCAGTGTTTATTGAATACAGATTTATTTCATCTGCAGAGCAATGCAATGTAACCAGATAAAAACTTCCGCACCACAGCCATCTGGGGCATCTTTTCCGAACTGTCTGCTTATGTGGAATATTATCCATATTCGCTCGCTTTGCCTAACGTACTGAAATTTTAAGGACTGTTCTTCGGTCTTCAGCTGGATAAATTTTAGCATACATACGAAAACTCGAGATATTCACGTCACGAGGTGGAGGGCTGAGATGACCTTACAGAATAGGTTCTGCAATGGTCAAAAACAGCCTTTTTATGGCCCCTTGAATCATAGCCTCTGAGGTATAATCGCTGTTCAGATAAACGGCAAAGAGGATGAAACAAGATGCTGACTTATATCACTATAGGTACAAATGACCTTCAGCGCGCCGTGGCGTTTTATGACGCTATTTTTAACGTGCTTGGCTATTCACGTTTGCCTGCCTGGACAGAGGACTGGGCAATGTGGGGAGATGAAAATAATCCCGATGAAGGCTTCAGCTTCTGTATCTGCCCTCCTTTTGACGGGCATCCTGCAACGGCGGGAAACGGAACCATGTTCGCATTCCGTGCATATAACGCGGACCTTGTCAGACGGTTCCATGCCGCAGGCCTCCTTGCGGGAGGGAAGAGTGAAGGCGAGCCAGGGACACGAACCGCGTACGGCCCCGATTTTTATGTTGCCTATCTGCGCGATCCTGACGGCCATAAACTGGCATGCGTTTGTCAGCATTATTATCCTGAAGCCGATACGTTCACGGACGAGGAATAGTCACAAGCGGTAGTTTTTGAACTATGTTTAACAGCAGTCAGAATAAAAAATAGTTGAACTGTTATTAAATTCTGAACAGTGGCAGTCTTAATCCGGAGCATTTGAAAGCCAGAACCTCACTGAGAAGTGTGCCAACATAACGCGGGTAATATTTATATCCGGAGAATAACGTGTTCGGAAAAGTTTTATTAAACTACATGCCAGGTTTACAAAATTTGTTAGCCTACGATAAAAGCTGGCTAAAACAGGATGTTAAAGCAGGGTTATCCGTTGCGGCGGTCGCGCTACCCGTCGCTATTGCGTATGCTGAACTGGCAGGTGTAGGTGCAATAGTGGGGCTGTATTCCTGCGTTTTACCGATGATAGCGTATGCGCTGTTTGGTTCTTCACGTCAGCTTATTGTTGGCCCTGATGCCACGACCTGCGCGGTGATTGCGGCCGTCGTGTTTCCTCTTTCTGCAGGTAATCCCGAACTGCACTGGCAACTAACAATCATCATGACGTTGATGATGGGCGGGTGGTGCCTGCTTGCCAGTAAATTTCGCCTGGGCGCACTTGCCGATCTGCTTTCTCATCCCATTCTTACGGGTTTACTTAATGGCGTAGCCGTGACGATCATTGTCGGGCAATTAGGCAAGGTTTTGGGCGTTAAGCTGGATGAAGCGGAGGTTATTGAGAAAATAATGGCCTTGCCAGGCCGACTTTCCGACAGCCATTTATTAACTATAGGGATATCACTTTTAACGTTAATTATTTTAATGGTTATCAAAACGTATCGCAGCCACTGGCCGGCACCGTTGATTGCCATTGTGCTGACAACGGTTCTGGTGTGGGGAACATCTGCGCAACAGTATGGTATCGCCACGATTGGGGGAGATGGCTTCGAGCCTGGTTTACCCGTCGTTAACTGGGGAGCGTTCCAGCCCGGTCCGATGCGTGATTTAGTGATCCCGGCGCTGAACCTGGCCTTAGTCAGTTTTGTCAGCCTGATGCTGACCGCCCGCAGTTTTGCCGCTAAAAATGGCTATGAAATCAATGCTGATGCAGAGTTCAGAGCGCTGGGTATCGCGAATATTATGTCTGGGTTATCTCAGGGATTCGCTATCAGTGGAGCCGACTCCCGGACCGCGGTTAATGATTCAGTGGGTGGGAAAAGCCAGCTGGTTTCCATAGTCGCAGCCTTACTCATCGGTATCGTAGTGGTATTTTTCACTCAGCCGTTACAGTTTATTCCGGTATCTGCATTAGGTATTGTTCTAATGTATGCTTCGTGGTCATTGATTGATTTACGTGGGCTATGGAACCTGAGGCGCAGAAATAAACAGGCATTTCGCCTGGCCTTTTTCACCTTTGGCTGTGTGTTAATTATCGGCGTTATCCAGGGGATCGGTCTTGCGGTGCTGCTTGGGCTGCTACAGTTCCTTCGTACAGTGTTTCGTCCCTCTGAGCACTTGTTGGGCACTGACGAAGATGGAATGATTCACTCATTAGGCAATACAACCGATATTAAAATGGTCCCGGGCGTGCTGATGTATCGATTTAACTCACCGTTGACCTATTTTAATGTGGCTTATTTTAAACGCCGGGTATTGAACCTGGTTGATGGCGCGGCATTACAACCCAAATGGGTGGTCATTGATGCCGTTGCTTGCTTCACCTATTCAGACATCAGCGTTCTGGCAACCATTAATGAGTTAAAGCGTGACCTGAAGGGGCGACAGATTAAATTAATCCTTGCGGGCAGGAAAACGGAATTAACACGCTGGTTTAAAGAGAGTCGGCCAACGATGAATGATGATGACATGATCCTGGCACCAGACCTCTATCTCGCACTTCGGTTCATTCAGAGCAAAGAGAGTGCGAGTGAGGGGGAATCAGATGGTAATGCACAACCAAACCCTGGTTAAAGGCTAAAAATTCCTGCTTCCGGAACAGGACTGCGGTTGCAGTCCTGACCGCCTTAGACATCAATCGATTCAGTGATCTCTAACGCATCGTCGACTTCAATACCCTGATAATGGACTGTACTTTCCCCTCATAAGCGAAAAAAAACAGGTTTTGGAGAAATAAGTCTGGTACGAATGTCGGGAAAAAATAACAAATGTGATGCCCCTAAAAAAGCATATAAGTATGTATGCTTAACTTAATCAAAAACATGCATGGCTTCCAACTGCTCTGTTTTCATTTGATTGCAAGAGGATAAAAATTTATTTTTAAAGTCTGGTGGAGGCGTTCTTAGTTGCCGCACTGTCTCTTTATTTACTTCTAACTCCCGTAACTGTGCAATTGTACTTTTACGAATCGATGATAGAAAAAAATCACCTGCGTTCTCTTTATGACTCTCTATATAATTAGTGAGTATTTTAGACGACGCCTGAACTGCTTTTTCCTCAGAAAAACCTAAAGTAAAGCGAGAGTAGATGACATTGTATTGGTATAAGCATGCTGCTTCAGCCATTTGTTTAGCTTGCTCTCTTGGGGAAAGTTCACTTGCCCATGACTGGGAAGTGATGAGCAATATAATCAGTAACAATCGTATTTTCATGTGTGGAGTTCATTTCAATTGGGAATGCAATAGTTAAACCTATCTGGCGTGGGCTTGGCAACAGCCGCTTATTGCACGCAGAAAACATTCACAACACCTAACACCGAGGCTCAACTACTGACGGCCTGAACAGTGAGATGTTCCTTTCCTGTCGTTCATGCTTGTGGCATCTATCTCAGTAAAAACTGAATCAGCTGAACAAAGATATACACTGCCGCTGCCACTTGTATTGCCTGCCAGCCCCATCTGAGATAGCGCCATTCATGGCGTTCTCTGGCATTAGCCTCTGCAATAGCGGAGTCATAACGCTTTTTTTTCTTTCCCCTGACCTCATTTATTACCCACAGGATGAGAACAAAGATAATGATGGTTTTCTGAAGTATGGGAGTATCCACTAAAATGACTCCGGTTTGCTCGCTGGTAAAAGCAGAATAGGGTAATAACCGTCACGTATCTACCACTAAATGTAGGGGGATGAGGACGATTTTGTCCTGACTGGATTCTAAGAGGATCCTGCCCATAGCATGTTGCTCCGCTGTGAATGCACAATCTGTATGGCTGACAGCTATGAGCTAAACTTGAGTACCATTCATTTTCACCGGCGCAATAAAAATGGCGACTACAAATAAATAAATTCATACTTCACGATGTAAGTCCCAATTTTATTAACACGAGCCGTTACCCATACCCCTGTCATTCCCTGTTTACGGTGGCTGTGCAGATATTCTTTGTTGGTACAAAGCTGTATCCATCTGTGAGTGTTCTGATCTTTTAACCAGAGACCCGCTTCACAATGGCTATACTTACCTCTCGAAGGCCCCGGAAAGACAACCTCATATTCAGATTCATAGCCAATTATTTTGTCCGGGAAGAGATAGACATAAATATCATAGCAATTTAAGCTCAATACAAACCCAAGCCAAAAACCACATAAGAAAGTATTGGAAAAATATTTTAAGGTTTGGTTAAAAGCGTGCACAAAAAAAAGCACGTATAACAAAAAGCGCTCCAATCAATGCTCCAATAGAAATATACGTTATCCATTCAGGAATCGATTTTTGCAAAATGGTATTGTCGGAGATGTTTGATGCCCATGCCATATACCAGAACCATGCGCCTAAAATGACAAATGTTATAGCCGTTATGAATAGCCTTTTAAATTTATTTTCGGAATGATGGTTTTCAGTCATTTTTTATTTTGTATGTATCAAAAAATAGCGTAATTTTTTACGTAAGGCCATTATATATTATTTATCTTAATATGACTCATGTTTCGATATGAATTTTTAAACGTCATCTTCTGACTGCAGCTTGCCCGCCACTCGCGAGCAAGCCTCCCGCCTTAGCGATACAGCGTCTTTTCCGCAACCGGAATAAGCAGCCCGGATCGCCAGTCCGCGAGCGTTAGCTGTGCAAGCCTGCCCAGCGCGGTATAAAACGGATGCCCGGCGTTGTCGACAAACACCGACAGGAAGCGGGTGCTCCACGGCAGCAGGTGCCACGCCAGAAGCTGATCGCACTCCGCTTCGCGGCCATTTTCGGCCAGCCACGCCGCGAGCATTAGCAGCGTACCAAAGTGATCTTCCGGCTCGTTCTGCTGCATCTCAAAAGCGATACTGTTCTCCCGCATCCACTGGCGCAGCGCGAGGGTCGAGTCGCCAAACAGCACGGATTCGCGGTCAAGCCAGACGGAGCCCCACGGCGGGGCGGGCAGGGCGTAAGGGCCAATAAACAGCCGTTGCCAGGCGTCCGTCAGCGGTTCATCGGATGATGAGGCAAACGTATCGGCAACGGGCAGCAGCGTTTCCGATGGCAGGGGCCAGTCCTGAACCCATTCGCCCGCGGTGAGCGCTTTCACCAGCGGCGCGGCCTGCTCGCTGTCGGGAGCGAAGTAAAACAGCGCGCCCAGTACGCGGGCGCTGAACGCGAACGATTCACGATGTGAGACATCTTTCATTAAACTTTCCTTGCTCGCGCGGATGACGTCCGCGCGACTGTGTTAACCGATAATACTTACCATAGAATAAACCAGGGTCTCGCGTTTCACCCTCTATACCTTCTCAATCTGCACCAGATTGGTGTGCTGCGGGTTGCCTTTTGCCAGCGGAGAAGGACGATGGGTCGTCAGCGTGTTGATGCATGAGCCGTGGTCGATACGATCGCCACTCATATTGGCATCGTGCCAGGCACCCTGGCCCATGGCGCTCACGCCGGGCATGATGCGTGGCGTGACCTTCGCTTCAATTCGCACCTCGCCGCGGCTATTAAAGACGCGCACCGTATCGCCGTTCTTAATGCCGCGTTTTTCGGCATCGACAGGATTAAGCCAGACTTCCTGGCGGCAGGCCGCTTTCAGCACGTCGACGTTACCGTAGCTCGAGTGGGTCCGGGCTTTGAAGTGGAAACCGAACAGTTGCAGCGGGAACTGCGCGCGCTCGGGCGCGTCCCAGCCGTCAAAGGTCGATGCGTAGACGGGCAGAGGGCTGATGGTCTCATCTTTTGCCAGCTCCCAGGTGGACGCAATCTCCGCCAGCTTGCTGGAATAAATTTCAATCTTGCCCGATGGCGTTTTCAGCGGATTGGCTTCCGGGTTCTCGCGGAATTTTTTATAGGCCACGAAGTGTCCGTTCGGATCTTTGCGCTTATAAATGCCCATTTTTTTCAGCTCGTCATAGGATGGAAGCTGAGGATCTTTTGCGAGCATTTTGGCATACAGGAACTGGAGCCACTGTTCCTGCGTGCGTCCTTCGGTGAATTTCTGATGGATATCCGGCCCGAGGCGTTTCGCCACTTCGCTCATGATCCAGTAGATAGGCTTACGCTCGAACTTCGGTGCGGTCACGGGCTGAAGGAAAATCAGGTAGCCCATGTTGCCCGCATAATCGTTCGGAATGATGTCTTCCTGCTCGACTGTCATCAGGTCCGGCAGCACGATATCGGCGTACTTCGCTGACGAGGTCATGAAGTTGTCGATGACGACAATCATTTCGCACTTGCTCTCATCCTGCAGGATATCGTGGGTTTTATTGATATCGGAGTGCTGGTTGATGATGGTATTGCCCGCATAGTTCCAGATGAACTTAATCGGCACGTCCAGCTTATCTTTCCCACGCACGCCGTCGCGCAGAGCGGTCATCTCCGGCCCGCGGGCAATGGCGTCCGTCCAGCTGAAGCAGGAGATTTGCGTTTTGACCGGGTTATCCGGCAGGGGCATACGCTCGATGGTGATGGTATACGTTGACTCACGCGCGCCGCTGTTACCGCCGTTGATGCCTACGTTTCCGGTGAGGATAGGCAGCATGGCGATGGCGCGGGACGTCAGCTCGCCGTTTGCCTGGCGCTGTGGTCCCCAGCCCTGGCAGATGTAGGCCGGCTTCGCGGAGCCGATTTCGCGGGCCAGCTTGACGATGCGATCCGCCGGAATGCCGGTGATGCGTGAGGCCCACTCCGGCGTTTTCGCCGTGTGGTCATCCCCCTGGCCGAGAATATAGGCTTTGTAGTGGCCGTTAGCGGGCGCGCCTTCCGGAAGCGTTTTTTCGTCATAGCCAACGCAGTATTTATCCAGAAACGGCTGGTCGACCAGGTTTTCGTCGATTAATACCCAGGCAATACCCGCCACCAGTGCGGCATCGGTACCCGGACGGATCGGGATCCACTCATCTTCACGTCCGGCTGCCGTATCGGTATAGCGCGGGTCGATAACGATCATTCGCGCGTTGGACCGCTCGCGAGCCTGCTCCAGGTAATAGGTAATCCCGCCGCCGCTCATGCGCGTTTCCGCCGGATTATTGCCGAACATCACCACCAGTTTGGTGTTTTCAATATCCGAGGTGCTGTTCCCGTCGTTGCTGCCGTAGGTGTAGGGCATGGCGCAGGCGATTTGCGCCGTGCTGTAGGTGCCGTAGTGGCTCAGGAAACCGCCGTAGCAGTTCATCAGGCGCGCCACCAGCGAAGCGTAAGGGGAGGAGCGGGTGATATTGCCGCCGACAATGCCGGAGGAGTAGTTAATATACACCGCTTCGTTGCCGTATTTGTCGACCACGTCTTTCAGGCTGGCGGTGAGGGTGTTCAGCGCCTCATCCCATGTGATGCGCTCAAACTTGCCCTCACCGCGTTTGCCCACGCGTTTCATCGGGTAGTTCAGGCGGTCAGGGTGATTGATCCGACGGCGAATTGAACGTCCGCGCAGGCAGGCGCGCACCTGATGGTTACCGTAAATATCCTCGCCCGTGTTGTCCGTTTCGACCCAGTACACTTCGTCGTCGCGGACGTGCAGACGCAGCGCGCAGCGGCTGCCGCAGTTGACCGAGCAGGCGCCCCACACCACTTTATCTTCAGCAGGCTGGACGGCGTTCTTCACCGCCGCGGCGGCGCTTTTTAAACCAAAAGGAAGCGAGATCCCGCCAGCGGCAAGCGCCAGAGAACCTATAGCCGTTGATTTCACGAGAGTTCGACGGCTAATTCCGCCGTGATGTTCAGTATCGGACATGGCTCACCCCATCATTATAATTGCGTATTATTTTTCCCGAAATGATAACCGGGCTAATGATGGGGTGAGTGTTACTTATTTGGAGGTATTAGATCTTAATCCTCATCAAATCAAAGGGGATTGAGGGTAAATTACTGAGCTTCAGCAGCCCCGCTGCCTGTACGGGTGTACAAAATTTTAAACGTGTCGTTGGCGCAGTGGCCCACTACCTGCGTGCCCGCCTGGTCGGCCTGGTCGTTCGGCACAATGCTCAGCGTAAAACCTGACTCAGGTACGCCGTTGTTGATAATCTTCTGCTGAATGTCGCTTTTCACGCGTTCGCAGGAATCCGGTGCCGCCAGCGCGGCCGTTGAGGCAGTCATTAACAGCAGGGCGGTAATCCAGGGTAACCGTTTCATCTCTTGCTCCTTTTCTCTGTGTAGAGATTAATTTTAGCAGGCTTCGTGTAAACAACTGTATTTGCTAATATGATTGGGAATAATCTCCCTTTACGGTAATAAATGTGAAGAAATACGCAGCGATAACGCTACTGGCAGCAACACTGGTGGGGTGCGACAACAGCTCCGCGCCGCTGTCGTTTACGCCCGAGATGGCGAGTTTTTCAAACGAATTTGATTTCGATCCTCTGCGCGGCCCGGTTAAAGACTTTACCCAGACGCTGTTCAACGATAAGGGCGAAGTGTCCAAACGGGTTACCGGCACCGTGTCGACGGAAGGGTGTTTCGATACGCTGGAGCTGCACGACCTGGAGGCCAACACCGGCGTGGCGCTGGTGCTGGATGCCAATTACTACCTTGATGCGGAAACCCAGCAGCGCAAAGTGAAGCTCCAGGGGAAATGCCAGCTGGCCGAACTGCCGTCAGCCGGGGTGACGTGGGATACCGACGACAACGGTTTTGTGGTGGCGGCGCACGGCAAAGAGATGGAAGTGAAGTATCGCTACGATGCGGATGGCTACCCGCTGGGCAAAACCACCGTCTCCGGCGATCAGCACCTGTCCGTCCAGTCGACGCCGTCTAAAGATGTTCGCAAAAGGATGGATTACTCGGCGGTGAGCATGCTGAATGACAAGCCGATGGGCAACGTCAAGCAGAGCTGCGATTACGATCGACACAATAATCCGGTGAGCTGCGATCTGACGATCACCGACGACAGCGTTAAACCTGCCGTTGAGCGCAAGTACACCATTAAAAACACGATTGAATATTATTGAGAGGAAAGTGCATTTTGTGCGTTTCGCCCGGCGGCGCTACGCTTGCACGGGCCTACAATGAAGCGTGCAACATATTGATATTCTTGCACCATGTAGGCCGGGTAAGCGCAGCGCCACCCGGCAAGAACAGCGCAATGGGGGGCATCACTCTCACTGCGCGGTAGGTTTCAGCAGGCTGGCGCCTGACGGCTTGTGCCCGGCCAGATGCTGATGCTGGAAGATGCACATGCGAATGGTATTGCGGTATTCACCGTTGATAAAGAACTCGTGAACCAGCTCGCCTTCCACCATAAAGCCCAGCTTGCGATAGATATGGATCGCTTTCTCGTTCTCTTTGTCCACAATCAGATAGAGCTTGTAGAGATTCAGAACGTTGAACCCATAATCCATTGCCAGCTTCGCTGCCCGTGAGGCAAGGCCTTTTCCCTGATGCTCAGGGGAAATAATGATCTGAAACTCCGCACGACGGTGAACATGGTTGATTTCAACCAGCTCCACAAGTCCGGCTTTTTCGCCTTCACACTCCACCACAAAACGACGTTCGCTCTGATCGTGAATGTGCTTATCGTAGAGATCGGACAGCTCAACAAAGGCCTCGTAAGGCTCTTCGAACCAGTAGCGCATCACGCTGGCATTGTTGTCGAGCTGGTGGACGAAGCGCAGGTCTTCACGCTCCAGCGGACGGAGTTTAATGTCGCAGGGCGCCGACATTACGGGGCTACCGTGCGGCCAGTGCGGCGATCCAGGCAGCGCAGGGTGTTTGGCTCCCAGTAGGCATTGACGTTTGCACTTTGCTGACACTTATCGCGCGCGTCAAAAGCGACATCTTCTTTGTCCCACTCTTTTTCAGCACGTTTGTTGACCTTCTGACGAAGGTTACGGGTGTCATTCCATTGTTCTTTGTCCATGGCGGCGTTCTGACGGCTTTGCGCGCTGTCACCAGACTCAATAATGAGCTTGCTGGTTTCCGCTGTCGCAGAGGCGGCAAAGGCGAACGATGACAGCGCCAGCAGGGCTGTCAGACAAAGGCGTTTGCTTAATGTGGTCATAGCGTTTCCTTTTAAATGGGTGCAGATAATCAAGTTACCCCGAACAGATTCTACACCAAAGAGAAATGACGGCATACCCGCGGAGCGGGCATGGAAAAGTAAAGGACATTATCGGGTATGATGTCTAAATAGATCCTCACCTGACGTTAACTATGCTCAAAACGACGCTGCTTTTTTTTGCTACCGCGCTATGCGAAATCATCGGCTGCTTCCTGCCCTGGCTCTGGCTGAAGAAGGGGGGATCCGTATTGCTGCTCATCCCGGCAAGCGTCGCGCTGGCTCTCTTTGTCTGGCTGCTAACGCTGCATCCGGCTGCCAGCGGCCGCGTCTATGCCGCTTACGGTGGTGTCTATGTCTGTACCGCGCTGCTGTGGCTACGCGTGGTGGATGGCGTCAAGCTCAGCGCGTACGACTGGGCCGGCGCGCTGGTTGCCCTGTGCGGTATGCTGATCATTGTGGCGGGATGGGGGCGCGCCTGAGCCCCCGGGTTTTGTGATCGCTAGCTGATTTCACGATCATTATACTTGTATGGTAGTAGGGTTGGTGGGTAAATTTCCAGCATCACAACGAACGATGTAAGGAAAGGAATTATGAAGATTGTCGCGGCTGACGTGTTTGTTACTTGCCCGGGACGGAACTTTGTCACCCTTAAAATCACCACCGATGAGGGGATTGTCGGCCTCGGTGACGCTACGCTGAACGGACGCGAGCTCTCCGTGGCCTCGTATCTCAAGGATCACCTTTGCCCCCAGCTGATTGGCCGCGATGCGCACCGCATCGAAGACATCTGGCAATTTTTCTATAAGGGCGCCTACTGGCGTCGAGGCCCGGTCACCATGTCGGCCATCTCCGCCGTGGACATGGCGCTGTGGGACATCAAAGCCAAAGCGGCCAACATGCCGCTCTACCAGCTGCTGGGCGGCGCATCCCGTGAAGGGGTGATGGTCTACTGCCACACCACCGGACACACGATTGACGACGTGCTGGAAGACTACGCCCGTCATAAAGAGATGGGCTTTAAGGCGATCCGCGTCCAGTGCGGCGTGCCGGGCATGAAAACCACCTACGGCATGGCCAAAGGGAAGGGGCTGGCCTACGAGCCTGCAACCAAAGGCGACTGGCCGGAAGAGCAACTGTGGTCCACCGAAAAATACCTCGATTTCACCCCGAAGCTGTTCGACGCGGTGCGCAGTAAATTCGGCTTTAATGAACATCTCCTGCACGACATGCACCACCGCCTGACGCCAATCGAAGCGGCGCGTTTCGGCAAGAGCATCGAAGAATTCCGCATGTTCTGGATGGAAGACCCAACGCCTGCAGAAAACCAAGCCTGCTTCCGCCTGATCCGCCAGCATACCGTCACGCCGATTGCGGTGGGGGAAGTGTTTAACAGCATCTGGGACTGCAAGCAGCTCATCGAAGAGCAGCTCATCGACTACATTCGCACCACCATTACCCACGCGGGCGGGATTACCGGAATGCGTCGCATCGCGGACTTTGCCTCGCTCTACCAGGTGCGCACCGGCTCGCACGGCCCGTCGGATCTCTCGCCCGTCTGCCACGCCGCCGCGCTGCATTTCGACCTGTGGGTGCCAAACTTTGGCGTCCAGGAATATATGGGCTATTCCGAACAGATGCTGGAAGTCTTCCCGCACAGCTGGCGCTTTGATAACGGCTATATGCATCCGGGCGACAAGCCGGGGCTGGGCATCGAGTTTGATGAAAAACTGGCGGCGAAATACCCCTACGATCCGGCCTATCTGCCGGTGGCCCGTCTTGAAGATGGCACGCTGTGGAACTGGTAAACGAGGAGCGAACGATGAAAAGCGTAGTGATTCAACAGCCGAACGAACTGGTGATTGAAGAGCGGCCACGCCCGGAACCAGGCGCAGGCGAAGTCCGCGTCAAAATCACGCTGGCGGGGATCTGCGGTTCGGACAGCCACATCTATCGCGGCCATAATCCGTTTGCGAAGTATCCACGCACGATCGGCCACGAGTTCTTTGGCGTGATTGACGCCGTGGGCGAGGGCGTAGACAGCGCCCGTCTGGGCCAGCGCGTCTCGGTTGATCCGGTGATCAGCTGCGGACACTGTTACCCGTGTTCCGTCGGAAAACCGAACGTCTGCACCTCGCTGGTGGTGCTGGGCGTACACCGCGACGGGGGCTTCAGCGAATATGCGGCAGTGCCCGCTAAAAATGCCTGGCCTATCCCGGATGATATTCCGGATAAACACGCCGTCATGGTTGAGCCCTTCACCATCGCCGCCAACGTGACGGGGCAGGCCAACCCTACCGAGCAGGACGTTGCGCTGATTTATGGCGCTGGCCCGATGGGGCTGGTCACCGTGCAGGCGCTGAAAGGCGTCTATAAGGTGAAGCAGGTTATTGTGGTTGACCGCATCGATGAACGCCTGAAAATGGCCCAGCGCAGCGGCGCGGACTGGGTGTTGAACAACGGCGAGCAGTCGTTGCAGGCCGCGCTGGACGAAAAGGGCATCAAACCGACGTTAATCATCGATGCCGCCTGTCATCCGGCGATTCTGCAGGAAGCGATAACCCTGGCCTCGCCGGCGGCGCGCATCGTGCTGATGGGCTTCTCCAGCGAGCCGAGCCAGATTGTTCAGCAGGGCATCACCGGCAAAGAGCTGGCGATCTTCTCATCGCGCCTCAATGCCAATAAATTCCCGGTCGTCATCGACTGGCTGAAAAAGGGGCTGATCGACCCGGAAAAACTGATCACCCATACCTTTGACTATCACCATGTAACAGACGCCATTGAACTGTTTGAGAAAGACCAGCGGCAGTGCTGCAAAGTCTTGCTCACGTTCGGCCAATAATCATTTACGCGGTTAAGAGCCTGCGCAGACAGGCTCTGGTGGTACGCATCTTACCTTTTAGAGATAGCCATTATGACGCAAGCACAACCTCAAAGAACCACCTCCGATCTGGTGAAAGCCGCCGTTTCCGGCTGGCTGGGCACCGCCCTGGAGTTTATGGACTTTCAGCTTTACTCGCTGGGGGCCGCCCTGGTCTTCCATGAGATCTTCTTCCCGGAACAGTCAGCCGCGATGGCGCTGATCCTCGCGATGGGGACCTACGGCGCAGGCTACATAGCACGTATTGTCGGCGCCTTTATCTTCGGCAGAATGGGCGACAGCATTGGTCGTAAGAAGGTGCTGTTTATCACCATTACCATGATGGGGATCTGCACCACGCTAATTGGCGTCCTGCCAACCTATGCCCAGATCGGAATTTTTGCCCCGGTTCTGCTGGTGACGCTGCGCATTATTCAGGGACTCGGGGCCGGGGCGGAGATTTCCGGTGCTGGGACCATGCTGGCGGAGTACGCGCCGAAAGGCAAACGCGGCATCATCTCCTCGCTGGTGGCGATGGGCACTAACTGCGGAACGCTGAGCGCCACGGCGATCTGGGCGGTGATGTTCTTTGCCCTCGATCGTGAAGAGCTGATTGCCTGGGGCTGGCGCGTGCCGTTCCTCGCCAGCGTCGTGGTGATGATCTTCGCCATCTGGCTGCGTATGAACCTGAAAGAGAGCCCGGTGTTTGAGAAAGTGAACGATGCACAAACCGTGCAGCCGGACACATCGCTGGGTTCAATGGTGAAAAGTAAATCCTTCTGGCTGGCGACCGGCCTGCGGTTTGGTCAGGCGGGCAACTCGGGTCTGATCCAGACGTTCCTTGCCGGGTATCTGGTCCAGACGCTGCTGTTCGATAAAGCCATCCCTACCGATGCGCTGATGATCAGCTCCATTCTCGGGTTTATCTCCATTCCGCTGCTGGGCTGGCTTTCCGATAAAGTGGGACGCCGTCTGCCGTACATTATCCTCAATATCTCCGCCATTCTTCTCGCGTATCCGATGCTGTCGATCATCGTCGATAAGAGCTATGCGCCGGGGACAATCATGCTCTCTATCATCGTTATCCATAACTTCGCCGTGCTGGGGCTGTTTGCGCTGGAAAATATCACCATGGCGGAGATGTTTGGCTCGAGAAATCGCTTTACCCGTATGGCTATCTCGAAAGAGGCGGGCGGTCTGGTGGCGGTGGGCTTTGGTCCGGTACTGGCGGGGATCTTCTGCAATATGACCGGCTCCTGGTGGCCGATTGTCGCCATGCTGGTGGCCTATTCCGTGATTGGGCTGGTCTCGGCGATCCTGATGCCGGAAGTGCGCGACCGTGATTTGAGCGCCGCGCAAGACGCAGCGGAATCCGCGCCCGAAGAGCGTGTGGGTTACGGGGCGATCTCCTCGCGACGCTAATGGTTTATAGCTTTCGTGACTTATCACACAACTTTATGTTTATGTCACACCACATGAGCAAAAGTTAATATAAATCAAAATATCAAACGGCAGTATCAGTATGGTTGATGGCAGTTATTTTTTTACCCCAACTGCCATTCTAGTTGGTGTAGTCAGCAGGCGCTGCCGCTTCAGAAGGAGCGGCAGCGATCCACAGCTTTCTAATTAACGAGTCTTAATCATGGAAAACACCTTATTACAGGCCAACGCGACGCTGCCTCATTACGATCGCGACAGCCTTAAAGCACGCATTGTACATTTAGGCTTCGGCGCATTTCACCGCGCGCATCAGGCGGTGTACGCCGACATTCTCGCGGCAGAGCACGGCAGCGACTGGGGCTACGGTGAGGTTAACCTGATTGGCGGCGAGCAGCAGATTGCCGATCTGAACGCGCAGGATAATCTTTACACCGTGGCGGAGATGTCTGCCGATGCATGGACATCCCGCGTGGTTGGCGTGGTCAAAAAGGCCCTCCATGCGCATGTTGACGGGCTGGAGACCGTGCTGGCAGCGATGTGTGAACCGCAGGTGGCAATTGTCTCGCTGACCATCACCGAGAAAGGGTACTGCCACTCACCGGCGACGGGGCAACTGATGCTCGATCACCCGTTAATCGTCGCCGACCTGCAAAACCCGCACCAGCCGAAATCCGCGCCGGGCGTGGTGGTGGAAGCGCTGGCGCGTCGCAAAGCGGCGGGGCTGCCTGCGTTTAGCGTGATGTCCTGCGACAACATGCCGGAGAACGGCCACGTGATGCGCAATGTGACCTGCGCGTACGCCCGTGCGGTAGACGGTGAGCTGGCGGACTGGATCGAGGCTAACGTCACCTTCCCGTCAACCATGGTGGACCGCATCGTGCCGGCGGTCACGCCTGATACGCTGGATAAAATTGAGCAGCTGACGGGCGTGCGTGACCCGGCGGCAGTAGCCTGTGAACCGTTCCGCCAGTGGGTGATCGAAGACAACTTTGTGGCAGGACGTCCCGAGTGGGAAAAAGCCGGTGCCGAGTTGGTGTCAGACGTGATCCCGTTTGAAGAGATGAAGCTGCGCATGCTCAACGGCAGCCACTCGTTCCTGGCGTACCTGGGCTATCTGGCCGGATACCAGCATATCAACGACTGTATGGAAGATGAGAACTACCGCCTCGCCGCGCACGCGCTGATGCTTAACGAGCAGGCACCCACGCTGAAAGTGAAGGGCGTTGATTTAGGCCGCTATGCCGATCTCCTGATTGCCCGCTACAGCAACACGGCCCTGCGCCATCGGACATGGCAAATCGCGATGGACGGCAGCCAGAAGCTTCCGCAGCGTATGCTGGACTCCGTGCGCTGGCACCTGGTGCACCAGAAACCTTTCCCACTGCTGGCGCTGGGTGTGGCTGGGTGGATGCGTTATGTCGGCGGCGTGGATGAGCAGGGTAACGCCATTGATGTGAGCGATCCGCAGCTGGCAATGATTCAGGCGGCGGTGAAGGGAAGTTCGGAAGGGGAAAGTCGGGTTAACGCGCTGCTCGGCATTGAGGCCATCTTTGGTAAAGAGTTACCGCAGGAGCCGCTCTTCGTTGCTGCGGTGATGACCGCGTACCGGTCGCTGCTGCAACAGGGGGCGAAAGCGACCGTGGCGCAGTACGCGTCCCAACGGTAATTCAGCACATGCCGCCGTGCGCGGCGGCATGTCTGCGCACAGCTTAGTGCATCCCCAGGCGAATCAGCTCAATCGGCTCGAACTTACCTTCGCATCCTTCCACTTCAACCGTTTTGCTGCGACGCACCTGCGCGGCATCCAGCCCGTCGCTATGGATCGCTTTAATCACGCCAGTTTTGCCCGTGCCGCTAATCATGACGCGGCTGCCGGTGGTGATTGCATTGCGGTTACGGTCGTATGTCATCATGGTATATTCTCCTCTCTAACCTGTTCGTTACGGCGCTATTTCAGGTTTGCCGTTCACGGGGCATATAAATACGCCTGTCCGCGCTTGATGTTTTTGTTTTTGATCAAACTCACACTTTTTTCTTTATTTCGTCGGGCGCTGACGGTTCAGGACAGTAATTTACAAAGCAGACCGTTATTTTCATTAACTGATAGTTTCGACAGGGAAGCGTTGAGGGTTGGTTTATATTCCGGATGTCATTCTGGGTGCAGGAAATAACCCTTCATCGGAATAAGGAGTCAGGCTTATGTATAAGAGCATTTTGATGCCTGTAGACGTGTTTGAAATGGATTTGAGCGACAAAGCGGTTCGCCACGCGGCAAACCTGGCGAAGGCAGAGGGCGCGTCGATTACCCTGGTCAATATTCTCCCAGCCAGCAGCCGGTCTCTGCTGCGCGGGTTCAACGCCGATATTAAAAAGTTTGAAGAGTATATGACCGCAGAATCCAACAAGAAAATGAACGAGTTAAAAAGACTGTTCGATATCGCCCCTGAGAATATTCACAGCATGGTGCGTTTTGGCAACGTCCGCGATGAAATTATCAAGCTGAGCAAGGAGGGGGAATATGATGCGATTGTCATCGGGTCGAAAAATCCGAGCATCTCCACCCATCTGCTGGGTTCAAACGCGGAATCTATTCTGCGCTACGCCACGATCCCGGTGTTAGTCGTTCGCTAATCACGCCGCCGCACCCGAAAGGGGGCGGCGAATATTACTCTTCGCTAAACCACTCGCTATTTTCCTGACGAATAAGCTGCACGGATTCGCTGATTTCCTGCAGATGCAGCGTCATCGCCTTTTCCACACCGTCCGCATCGCGTTTTTCAAGCGCGCTGAAAATATCATGATGCTGTCGAAGCAACATTTCCGGCGGGGAGACGTGATCGAGGCTCATGTAGCGCACGCGGTCAATGGTGGCCTTGATGTTCTCGATGGTATCCCAGGCCAGCTGACAATCGGCAATCTGCGCCAGTTTCTGGTGGAATTCATCATCAAGCTGGAAGAAGTCATTCAGCTGCTTGCGGTCAATGGCAATGCGCTGCTGGTGCAGGTTCTGCTCAAGCAGGTAACACTGGTTGTCGTTGATAAGCGTTGCGGCTCGGCGCGCCACCGCGCATTCAATGGCCTGGCGAACGAAACAGCCGTTGCGTACCTGAGAGAGTGAAATTTTGTTCACGTAGCTGCCGCGCTGCGGGCGGATCTGAATCAGCCCGTTCTCGGCAAGCTTAATAAACGCTTCACGCACCGGCTGACGGGAAACGTCAAATCGCACGGAGACCTCTTTTTCAGAAAGCGGCGTTCCCGGTGGGATCAGGCAATGGACAATATCACGTCGCAAAATGCGATAGATTTGCTGGTTAACGGGCTGGGTGGGATTGAGTTGCGATTCAGCGGCCATGAGTTGTCATTTCTCAGAGAGTTAGCCTGAACATACTACCATTCTTTTAGGGTATGAAATAGACCCGGCCCACAGGCCGGGAAGGGCTAATTTAGCCACGATGGACGCTAAGTCCGGCAAAACTCTGGCTGACTGGCATCATTTCTACGGTATTGATGTTGACGTGTTTTGGCAGCGTCGCCACCCACCAGACCGTTTCGGTCACATCTTCCGGCGTCAGCGCGTTAGCATTTTCGTAGGTTTTGCCCGCTTTCGCGTCATCGCCTTTGAAACGCACGTTGGAAAACTCGGTGCCGCCCACCAGGCCCGGCTCGATATCGGTGACGCGAATAGCGGTGCCGTGCAGATCGGTACGCAGGTTAAGGCTGAACTGGCGCACAAACGCCTTCGTCGCGCCATAGACGTTGCCGCCCGCGTAAGGCCAGCTCCCGGCGGTGGAACCAATATTGATAATGTGGCCGCGGTTGCGCTCGACCATGCCCGGCAGCACCGCGCGGGTCATATAGACCAGCCCTTTGTTGTTGGTGTCGATCATGTTTTCCCAGTCTTCTACGCTGGCTTTATGCGCGGGCTCCATGCCCAGCGCCAGACCGGCATTGTTGACCAGCACGTCGATGGCGCGCCACTCGGCGGGCAGGTTGGCAATCATCTCATCAATGGCCGCGCGGTTACGCACGTCCAGCTGCGCGGTCAGGATGCTGTCGCCTAATTCGTCTTTCAGTTCCTGCAGGCGCTCCTGACGACGGCCCGTGGCAATAACCTTGTGCCCGTTGGCGACGAAGCGACGCGTGATGCTTTCACCAAAACCTGCCGTTGCCCCGGTAACTAAAATAATCATCTCACTGTTCCTCAACGCTTTTTGTGTTGTACTAACATAGCACGGCCGCAGAGGGTGCGTTAAGGCAACATTTGTATGACGGCGTTGCAGGGGATGGCGGCCTGGCCTACTCTGGGAGGATACCCGTACTCAGGAGCGAAAGATGACGGCCACGAATCCCTTTTTTGACATCAGCCTGTTGCCCTATCAGGCCCCCCATTTTGATGAAATCAACGACGGCCACTATCGCCCGGCCTTCGATGAAGCGCTTCGCCAGAAGCGGGCGGACATTGACGCCATTGTGTCTCAAACCGCTGCGCCGGACTTCACCAACACCGTGCTGGCGCTGGAGAAAAGCGGCGCCATGCTCTCGCGGGTCAGCAGCGTGTTCTTCGCCATGACCTCCGCGCACACCAATGCGTACCTGCAGGAGCTTGAGGAGCAGTTCTCCACCGAGCTTGCCGCGCTGGCGAACGATATCTGGCTGAATGACGTGCTTTTCGCCCGCGTGGAGAGCGTCTGGCAGGACCGTGCCGCGCTGGACGCCGAATCCCGTCGGCTGGTCGAGGAGACCTGGCAGCGCTTTATTCTGGCGGGCGCGCGTCTCAATGAAGCAGAAAAAGCCGAGCTGAAGGCGCTGAATACCGAGGCGGCCACCCTGACCAGCCAGTTCAACCAGCGTCTGCTGGCTGCCGATAAGACAAGCGGGCTGGTAGTGGATTTCGCGCACCAGCTTGATGGGCTGAGCGCCGCTGAGATCGCTGACGCGGCGCAGGCTGCCGCGGAGCGAGGGCTAAACGATCGCTGGCTGATCCCGCTTCTGAACACGACCCAGCAGCCCGCGCTTTCCGCGCTGCGCAATCGTCAGACCCGCGAAAACCTGTTCAACGCGGGCTGGACGCGCACCCAGAAAGGGGATGAAAACGACACTCGCGAGCTGATCCTCCGCCTTACGGCGCTACGTGCGCGGCAGGCCGGCCTGCTGGGCTTCGAGGATTACGCCAGCTGGAGTATCGCCGACCAGATGGCGAAAACCCCGGACGCCGCGCTGGCCTTTATGCGCGGCATTGTGCCTGCCGCCCGCGCCCGTGCAGAGCGCGAGCAGGCCGATATTCAGAAAGTCATTGATGACGAGCAGGGCGGTTTCACCGTGCAGGCCTGGGACTGGGCTTATTACGCCGAGCGCGTGCGTCAGGCGAAATATGCCCTCGATGAATCGCAAATCAAACCCTATTTTGCTCTCAATACCGTATTGCAGGATGGCGTATTCTGGGCAGCCAGCCAGCTGTTTGGCATTCGCTTTGTGGAGCGCTTCGATATTCCGGTGTATCACCCGGACGTTCGCGTCTGGGAAATTTTCGACCACACCGGTGAGGGCATGGCGCTGTTTTACGGCGACTTCTTTGCCCGCGATTCCAAGCAGGGCGGGGCCTGGATGGGGAATTTTGTCGAGCAATCCTTCGAGTTTGCTGCCCGCCCGGTGATCTACAACGTCTGTAACTACCAAAAACCGGCTAACGGCGGCGTCGCGCTTCTCTCCTGGGATGACGTGATCACCCTGTTCCACGAGTTTGGCCATACGCTGCACGGCCTGTTTGCCAGCCAGCGTTTCGCTACGCTTTCCGGCACCAATACGCCGCGTGATTTCGTTGAATTCCCGTCACAAATTAACGAGCACTGGGCCAGCCACCCACAGGTGTTTACCCACTACGCCCGCCATTACGAAACCGGTGAACCGATGCCGGACGCGCTGCGGGAAAGCATGCTCAACGCGACCCATTTCAACAAGGGTTATGACATGACGGAACTGCTGGCTGCCGCGCTGCTGGACATGAACTGGCACGGCATCGGTGAGGCCGTTTCGAGCGTAGAGGATTTTGAAGCAGCAGCGCTGAAAAAAGAGGGGCTGGATCTGCCCGCCGTACCGCCGCGCTATCGCAGCAGCTATTTTGCCCATATCTTTGGCGGGGGCTACGCGGCGGGATATTACGCCTACCTGTGGACGCAAATGCTGGCGGACGATGGCTATCAGTGGTTTGTCGAACAGGGCGGCCTGACCCGTGAAAACGGGCAAAAATTCCGCGAGGCGATTTTGTCCCGTGGTAACAGCACGGATCTGGCTGAACTTTATCGCAGCTGGCGCGGGCACGATCCGAAGATTGAACCGATGCTGGAGAATCGCGGGTTGAGCGAATAGAGTCAGTCCCGACAGACAAAAGAACCGGGCTTTGCGCCCGGTTTTTTTCTGCTGTCTGATCATATCCATGAGCGTAAACGCAGCGTTCTATCTTACGACCAGCACAGGGCATTTCGCATGCCGCACCACTGCCGCAGCGTTTGAACCCAACAGATATGTTGATATGTCAGGCTTGTGGGAGGCGATGATAATCAGGTCGGCGCCGATCGTGTCAGCGAGCTTAAGGATTTGATCCTTAGGGGATCCCGTCACGGCGTGAGTCTGAATCTTATCTGCAGGTATTTTGAATTGCTTAACAATTTCATCCAGTTTTACTAAGGCCGCGTGCTGGAACTCTTTCATCTTCGGCATTTCCACGGAGTAGGCCAAACCTAATGATGAATAATACGGAAGCGATGGAATAACGGTAAGAAAGTGAACTTTGGCGGTGTTAAGGGCGGTATGTGCCTGAACGAACGGGATAACCATATGTGTCAGGCTATCCTCGGAAATATCAATTGGAACCAAAACTGTGTTGTACATGTGTCCCTCCTGAGTGTTTTTTGCACAACTCAGGTTAAACCGTTAATTCCAGCAAAAAAGAGAGCAAGCTGTCATAACGGGTACAAATCTCGGTTCTGTGATTTAGGTACAGTCGAACTTGCCTGTTATTCCGTCGTGACGATGAACATTCTCGCTTCCTGGGCGAGCTGCCGTTCAGCCTTAATCGGCGCATATTTTTCCGAATGATAGAAGGCAAGAGCCTGATCTAGCGTCGGGAATTCAAAAATGCCTGCATAGGGTAACGGCTCAACTTCGCCTTCCAGTACCTGTGTAACAGCTCCAAAATGAACAATTTTACCTCCTGCTTCCTCTAATGCTGACGTGAAGCGTGGGGCCAGGCTGGCCTGTCTGGCAGGGTCAATAATGCGTAAGTTGATATGAACAAAGGCTGGCATAGCCGTTCCTTAAACATGATTAATAGTGTATATACATTATTAATTTTAGCATTGCTTGTCGAGATGAAATGATGAACAACATTGATGTGGCGCTGTTGAAGACCATTCCGGAAGTCTGCCCGGGGTTTCAGGCGCGCGCTACCGCTCGGGCTATTACACGCTATTACAACGCCTGCTTCAGACCTTTTGATCTGACCGCAGAGCAGTTCAGTCTGTTGGTCGGCATTGGAGGTTCCCCGAATGAAACCGTTGCGGAACTCGCCGCCAGAGCAGGGGTGGATGCGACAACGCTGAGTCGAAATATCCGTAGTCTGGAATCCCGGGGCATTATTGACTCGGCTGGAGGCCGTGGACGTGCCGGAAAACGACTCACGCTAACAGGTGAAGGCTGGCGTCTGCTTGAAGAGGTCATCCCGTTATGGCAGGCAGCTAAGGAGAAATTGTCCCATCTGATGGGCAGCGAACAGCTCAGCCTGACGACGGAGATGATGAAACGCCTGGCTAAAACCAGTGCTGCCTTATGAGGCTTTCCGCGTTATTGTCAGTGACCGTGCAAAACGGCAAAGGCTATACCGGGCGTCATGCCCGGTAATATATTTATATTGCGTGACAGCTGACGGAGGCGATAATTTTATTCCCGCCCATATTACCCATAATCAGATCGAGTAATTTTCGGTATTCCTCCCGGGTCATCACCTCCGCCCGAATTTCAGTTTTACCTTCTGCCTGCGCCGTTGCGGAATAAATCGCTTTCAGACTTAACGTCAACTCTTTCGCCATGTTTACGACGCTCTGCCGCACCGCATCTTCATGCTCATCATTACAGGTGATTTTCAGGACATAGCATTTTTCGCCTTCATGGAGCACGGGCAGTTGATTAATTCGCTGTGCGGCTTCGCGTAGCAATATGTTGGCACAGAGAATAATTAGGCTGGCCATGGCGGCATTCCAGAACTGGCCTAATCCGCACAGCACGCCAATTCCGGCCGAGCACCACAGCGTTGCGGCGGTATTCAGACCACGAATATTCATTCCTTCACGCATAATGACGCCAGCGCCAAGAAAACCAATTCCGGAGACGATCTGCGCTGCGATACGCCCCGGGCTATCAGGAGAGGTGGATACCGAACTCAAAATGAACACCGCCGCACCCGTGGCAACCAGTGCATTGGTACGAAGCCCGGCCATACGCTGGCGCCACTGTCTTTCCGCGCCAATAATTGCGCCCAGCAGCATCGCTGCGAGCAGATGAGAGATATAAGGGAACATCAGCCTGTCGCCTGTTAACGTTATTAAATAATAAGCGTCAGTGCTTTGCTAAGCACAGCATAACGCCGTTTAAATGCTAAGCGTGTCAGGACGACGGTGGTGGAAAAAGTGAATGTGTAAACATGAACATCGCGATGCCCCACAAATTGAGCGGTTTTACTATTTCGGGATACAATCGCTTTAAGAGGATTGCTGCCCACCGTTTAAGGTAAGCAGCGAGAAAATTGCGCTAGCTTACCTTCGTATCGATTCTAAAATAACTTTCCAACGAAGGACTCCTGTGAAAATTTATTGCCAGTATAGGCAGGCAAGATAATGAGTAAAGCGAAAAAATGGCCTCCGTTATGAATTGTTTAAGTTCGGAGGACATTTTTTTTAATGCGTCATCTGATTTTCAAAAATACCCGGTATACTACATTTCCTTTTTTACAGGCGATAACAGACAAAGGCAGGCAGTATGTCTCTTCGTTCGCTGCGGGCATTATGCCTGACAAGTTTTTTCATTGCAGATGTCCGCGATGGCCTCGGTCCTTTTCTCGGTATTTTTCTAACCGAACGCCACTGGACCCCTGATGATATCGGCATCCTGATGATGGCAGGTGGGCTGGCGGGACTACTCGCTACGCTGCCGGCGGGATTCATCACCGACACCTCACGCAGCAAGCGGACCGTGCTGGCGCTGGTGTGCCTGCTCATCACCCTTAGCACGCTCCTGCTGTGGTTTAGCCAGCAAAGCGGCGTTGTCGCAGTTTCGCAAATCGTCACCGGCATCTGTGCGGCATTTGTGGGGCCGCTGATCGCCGGGATTACGCTGGGGCTGACCGGCCAGAGCGGGTTCAGCGCGCAGATGGGCAAAAATGAGGCGTTCAATCACGGCGGCAATTTTGTCACCGCGCTGATTGCGGGCGGCATTGCCTGGTACTGGGGCGTCGGCGGGATTTTTCTGCTGATGACCTGTACCACGCTGCTCACGCTGTGCGCGCTGCTTGCCATTCGCAACACGGATATTGATAACGACGCGGCGCGCGGGCTGTCCTCTTCCGCGAGCCTGCCGGTCCCCGGCTTTGCCGTGCTGATTAAAAACCGGGCGCTGTTTGTCACCGGGCTGACGCTGCTGCTGTTTCACCTGGCGAACGCCGCGCTGCTGCCGATGCTGAGCATGAGGGTGGCCGCGGCACCCGCCTCGATCAACCCCGGTTTGTACGCGGCGGGCACCGTTATCATCTCTCAGGCGGTGATGATCCCCGTTGCCATCTGGGTCGCCCACCGAATAGACCGCTACGGCTACTGGCGCTTAATTATGCTGGCACTGCTGGTGATGCCGGTGCGCGCGGCGCTGGCGGCGTCTACGGACGCGCCGTTAATGATGATCCCGGTACAAATCCTCGACGGGCTGGCCGCAGGGATCCTGGGGGTTGTGGTTCCGTCGTTTATCGTGGTGCTGCTGCGCGGGAGCGGGCACGTCAATGCCGGGCAGAGCGTGGTAATGCTGATGCAGGGGGTTGGGGCATCCATGAGCCCGGCGCTAACCGGCACGATTGCGGGTCATTACTCCTTTGCGACGGCATTCAGCGTCCTGAGCGCGATTGCGCTGGTGGCCGTCCTGCTCTGGTGGTGCTTTGCGCATCGGTCCTGGGAAACAGACAGTACGCCGGGTGGGGCATAGCCGCCACCCGGCGTCACGCTTATGCCAGTTCGTTAGGGCACGCCTCGCCTTTTTCCAGCTGCTGCAGGTTACCCAGCGTGGTTTCTGAAATGCTGATCAGCGCTTCGGCAGTCAGAAACGCCTGGTGTCCGGTAAACAGCACGTTATGGCAGGCAGACAGGCGGCGGAACACGTCGTCCTGAATCACATCATTAGACTTGTCTTCAAAGAACAGATCGCGTTCGTTCTCGTACACGTCCATCCCCAGCGCGCCAATTTTCTGGGTTTTCAGCGCTTCGATAGCGGCCTGAGAGTCAACCAGCCCGCCGCGGCTGGTGTTGATGATCATCACGCCATCTTTCATCTGGTCGAACGCCGCCTGGTTGAGCAGGTGGTAGTTCTCCGGCGTCAGCGGGCAGTGCAGGGAGATCACGTCAGACTGCGAGAACAGGGTCGGCAGGTCGACGTATTCCACGCCCAGGTCCAGCGCAGCGGCGCTCGGGTACGGATCGAACGCCAGCAGACGCATGCCGAAGCCTTTCAGAATGCGCAGGGCGGCCACGCCAATTTTACCGGTGCCGATCACGCCCGCGGTTTTGCCGTACATGGTGAAGCCGGTCAGCCCTTCCAGCGAGAAGTTGGCGTCACGGGTGCGCTGATAAGCGCGGTGAATACGACGGTTGAGCGACATCATCATGCCAATCGCATGTTCCGCCACCGCTTCCGGGGAGTACGCCGGGACGCGCACCACCTTCAGACCCAGCTCTTTCGCCGCATCAAGGTCCACGTTATTAAAGCCCGCGCAGCGCAGGGCGATGTACTTCACCCCCTGTTTTTTCAACTCTTCCAGCACCGGACGACTGCCGTCGTCGTTAACAAAAATGCAGACGCCTTCACAGCCGTGCGCCGTTTTGGCGGTTTTTTCGGACAGCAGAAAGTCGAAAAATTCAAGCTCAAACCCGTAAGCCTCGTTAACATGTTGCAGATACTTTTTGTCGTACTGCTTTGTGCTATATACCGCGAGTTTCATAAGACTTTCTCCAGTGATTTTTCATTCACGTTAGCATGATTAAAATTATCTTACAATTTCTAAAATATTATTGAATTCAATAAGTTCTATCAATTATTCTAGAGCATATGTACACCCTAACTCCATGATATTCATATCCACCGGCTTCTTAAGGGGGGCACCAGAGAGATGTCTACTTATTTTATTCCAGGGGTGCTATGGGGGAAGCTTAAGTCACAGCAAGTGCTTATGTTTGGGTAAATGGTTTACCAATACCTGAAAATGTGACTACCTTTAGCTGTTGAAATAACGTAGCTCTTTGAATGTCTTAACATCGAAGGTAGTATTATTGCTATCGTTTTAAAATGACAGGGAGACCGAATGTACAACCATAATCGGGAAAAAAGTCATTTCGAGGAGAAAGTCTTAGAGAGTGAAAATCTTGCGCAGCGAATTGCCACAAAGCATTTGCTTTATGGTACCTCTGGCATGTTTTTTGAAACTCAACAACTTGTTGCTCGTTTGAGAAGGGAGATTGAATCGCATTGCTTGACCTGGTCAGGGGGGATTCAAGTTCTTGATGAACAGATACATCATCTTAAGGAACAAGATGACTTACTTACCTTCAATAAGGCTAAATTATTCATTGTTGTTGAAAAAAATCGGACAACAACGACGACTTTAGCGCTTAAACAGATCGGTTTCGTTGCCGGTGGGGCGCAAGTGTATGGGGGCGCTAGTTTATGCGTCGGTTCGCTTGGTCTTGCCTGTGCTGCGTATGGTGCACCTATGATTACTCATGGGCTAAACAACATGTATGAAAATGGATACTATCTTCTCTATCGTGAAGATCGGTCTGGCACGCTAAGAGATGCTTATCGTTACGCAGCAGCGAAGCTCGGCTATGGGAATAATGAAGCTGATATTGTCTATGGTGTCGTTGATATTTCTTTATCAGCCTATGGCGCGGGCAGGAGAGTTCTGGCTCCCAGAGAAAAATCCTGGAGTCTGTTTCGCAACATCGAATCTGATTATATCAGAGGATGGCAAGAGGCTTCTAAAACAGCGATGGCTTTGGATTTGACCAGTGGAAGCGTCACAGGTTGGCAGATGTACCAGATAGCTAAAGAGAATTAATTATGTCGGAACAGTTCGAGTTGTCATTAACCCCACCGATTCTACCTGCCGTGTTCTATTTTATTGTATCTATTGCCATTTTTTGCTTGTTGTACCTCGGTAAACTCAAGGTCAACAGGCTTCGTAAATATCCTCTGTTCATCGCCTATACGCTGTTTGTGATTGCTATTGCAGCCATTCAAATTAACGTTTTTGCCAACGGCTATGAGTTTGTTAGCGGTTTTTTGCATATTGATTTTGATCCCTGGCGGTACGACTCGGTGTATTGGGGGTCATTGATATTCGCCATGCTTTACCTGCTGGCAATGCCAAGGAACAAGTATTAATTTCACAACTCTGCTCTGCGATTGTTATTGAATTTATGCGTAACCAATTGAACCTAAAATATATTCTTTAGGTTACGCATGGCAAAAAAATCACCGCTTACTATTACAGCATCTATTCTTAACTTAGCGTTAACTTCAACTCAATCGCTAAACATGCGACAATGATCGGTACTGCCGGCTTAATTCTTTCGCTAAATCAGGATATTAACTGCCCATGAAGGGTAAATACAAAGCCGCTCTTGCGCTTTTACTGCTGTTCATATTGTTGCCGCTGACGCTGCTGATGACGCTCGCCCAGTGGGTACCGACGCTCGCCGGGATCTGGCTGCCCGTCGGGACGCGCATCGCATTCGAAGAAAGCCCGAAACTGACCCGTCACGCGCTGGTGATCCCCGATATTCGCTATCTGGTTGAAGACTGCGAAATTGCCCGTATCGATAACGTGACGCTGTCACATCCGAGCCGCTGGAAACTGGATATCGGCGCGCTGGATCTTAACTCCGTCTGTCTGAGCAAAATTCCCCAGTCTGCGCCCTCAACGGTCGCCCCCAAAACGCTGGCACAGTGGCAGGCCGTGTTACCCAATACCTGGCTCACGATTCACCGTCTGACGCTTTCGCCCTGGCAGCAGTGGCAGGGCGAACTTCAGGCATCGCTGACCCCGTCCCGTCAGGAGATCGCCTATAAAGGCGAGCAGGTCAGCATTAAAGGCACGCTTCGCGGTCAGACGCTCTCGGTCAGCCAGTTCGATGTACAGCTCCCGGACCAGCCGCAGCCGATTAAGCTGGTGGGCGAGTTTACCCTGCCGCTGGTACCGGATGGCGTGCCGGTGAAAGGCCACGCGGTCGCAACCTTTAACGTGCCACAGTTAACGTCTCTGGTCGATGCCGATCTGGACTGGGAAGACAATCAGGGACAGCTGGTGGTGATGGCGCGGGACAACCCCGATCCGCTGCTCGACCTGCCGTGGCAGATCACGGCGGAGCAGCTGAACATCAGCGACGGGCGCTGGAACTGGGATCTTTCCGGTATGCCGCTGAGCGGGCGCGTGTCGCTTCGCGCGGACAACTGGCAGCAGGGGCTGGATAAAACCACCCTGACAGGACGACTGAATGTGCTTACCCAGGGTGACGCGGGGAAAGGCAACGCGGTACTGAACATTGGGCCCGGCAGGCTCAGCATGGAAAACAGCGACATGCCGCTGCATCTCAGCGGCGAGGCGAAGCAAAACGATCTCATCCTTTACGCCAAATTGCCCGCCACGCTGACCGGCAGCCTGTATGAACCGCAGCTGGCCTTTGAGCCGGGCGCGCTGCTCCGCTCGCGCGGGCGCATCATTGACTCACTCGATATCGATGAAATTCGCTGGCCGCTGGCGGGCGTGAAGCTGACGCAGAAGGGCGTGGACGGCCGCTTACAGGCTATTCTGCGCGCCCATGAAAACCAGATGGGCGATTTTGAACTCCACCTGGACGGCCAGGCCAACGACTTTTTACCTGATAACGGCCTGTGGCAATGGCGCTACTGGGGCAAAGGCGGTTTTACGCCGATGCATGCCCGCTGGGATGTTGCCGGGAAAGGCGAGTGGCGCGACAACCTTATAGAGCTGACGGCGCTCTCCACCGGTTTTGACAAGCTCCAGTACGGCACGATGGAGGTCAGCAAGCCGCGTCTGGTGCTGGAAAAACCGGTGCGCTGGTTGCGTGACCCCGAAAAGCCGACCTTCAGCGGCGCGCTGTCGCTCAATGCCGGGCAAACCCGTTTCTCCGGCGGCAGCGCGTTGCCGCCATCGGTTCTGACCTTCAGCGTCGACGGCACCGACCCGACCATTTTTCAGTTTAAGGGCGACCTCCATGCGGACAAAATCGGCCCGGTACAGGTGAACGGTCGCTGGGACGGCGTACGTCTTCGCGGGCAGGCCTGGTGGCCGAAACAGTCCCTCACCGTCTTCCAGCCGCTGATCCCGCCTGACTGGAAAATGACGCTGCGCGACGGGGAACTTTACGCGCAGGTCGCCTTCTCGGCAGCGGCCGATCAGGGCTTTGAAGCGGGCGGGCACGGCGTGCTGAAATCCGGCAGCGCCTGGATGCCGGATAACCAGATTAACGGCGTCGATTTTGTGCTGCCGTTCCGCTTCAGCGAGGGAACCTGGTCTCTCGGCACGCGCGGGCCGGTCACGTTGCGCATCGGCGAAGTGGAAAACCTGGTGACCGCACGCAACATTACCGCCGATCTACAGGGGGATTATCCCTGGACGGAGGACAATCCGCTGCTGCTCACCAACGTGAAGGTGGAAACCCTCGGCGGGAAGATCACTATGCAGCAGCTGCGGATGCCACAGCACGATCCGGCCCTGCTGCGCGTGGACAACATCTCCTCCAGCGAGCTGATTAGCGCCGTTAATCCGAAACAGTTTGCCATGTCAGGGCCGGTGAGCGGGGCGCTGCCGTTCTGGCTGGACAATGAAAAATGGATTATTAAGGATGGCTGGCTGACCAACCCGGGGCCAATGACGCTACGCATCGACAAAGATACGGCAGACGCCATCGTGAAAGATAATATGGTGGCGGGCGCGGCGATTAACTGGCTCCGCTATATGGAAATTTCGCGTTCGTGGACGAGAATCAATTTAGATAACCTGGGCGAATTAACCATGCAGGCGACCATCAAGGGGACCAGCCGGGTGGATGGCAAAAGCAGCTCCGTCAACCTGAACTATACCCATGACGAGAATGTCTTTACCCTCTGGCGCAGCCTGCGTTTTGGGGACAACCTGCAAACCTGGTTTGAGCAACATGCGGCGATACCTGCTCCCCGCAGTTCGACTGGCAAGGAAAGTGAGGAACAACAATGAAAAAGATGGCTGGTGTGCTCACCGTTGCCGTTGCCGCGCTACTGACCGGCTGTACGCCGCGCATTGAAGTCGCTGCGCCAAAGGAGCCGATTACCATCAATATGAATGTCAAAATCGAACATGAGATCCATATTAAGGTCGATAAAGATGTTGAAACCCTGCTGAAATCGCGCAGCGATCTGTTCTGAGGATGCCATGAAACGATTAGCTCTGATTTTACTGGCGCTGGGGATGAACGTGCAGGCGGCTGCGCTGACCTTAAACGATGCCCGGGCGCAGGGGCGCGTGGGGGAAACCCTTAGCGGTTATATTGCCCCGATTCAACAGGATGCGGAAACGCTGGCGCTGGTCAATCGTATCAATGCGGCACGCACGGAAAACTACCAGAAGCTGGCTGACAGCAATAATTTGCCAGTCGATGAAGTGGCCAAAATGGCAGGTCAAAAGCTGGTTGCCCGCGCGCAGCCGGGCGAATACGTGAAGGGTATTAACGGAAAATGGCTCAAAAAGTAGTTAGCGGTAGCGCCTGCGGTATTCACCCGGCGAGACGCCAAAACGCTGCTTAAACGCCGTTGAAAAATGGCTATGGTCGGTGAACCCCCAGCTGTAGCCAATGCCCGCCAGCTTTTCATCATCACCGGCAGCGCGCAGTACCTGCGCACACAGATCCAGACGACGGTTTTTGATGTACTGCGCCACCACCAGCCCCTTTTCGGCAAACATGCGATAGAGGCTGCGCACGGACATACCGCTCTCGGCGGCAATCCATTCCGGGCGCAGTGATTCAGACTGAATATGGTCGTCAATCAGCGCCACCACATGCTGGAACTGACGTTCCTTGCGCGGCTGAATGATTTCACGCTGCTGGAAAGCGGGGCGCAGCAGGCAGATCATCGCTTCGAGCGCCGCTTCGCTCTCCCGGTCACTCAGGTCGGCATTGCTCATGCTCTCCATCAGCAGGCGGTGGCTCAGCTGTACCGTGGGCAAGGTGCGGGAAAGGGCCGTCGCGCAGCTTATCTCCTGGAAACGACACTGCTGCTCAATAATCTGACGGGGAACCAGCAGCGAAATCTGGCGGGATTTTTCCCGCCAGTTGATCGAGCAGGGACGCGACGCGTCAATCAGCGTGATATCACCGGTTCTGAGTACTGCCCGACGCTCATCCTGTTCAATTTCTGCGCTGCCTTCAAGCTGGAACACGGTATAAAACCAGGCATCGTTACTCTGCGTAATCTCCTGACGGGAGCGGAACAGGTTAACGCCGCCTGCGGTCACGGTGCTGAGCTTCAGGCTGCGCGCATAGCTGGTCTCCAGCTCGCCGAAGAACTTCCCCTCGGTGGGCTGCGCGTTAAAACGCCCGCAAACCTGGTTAATTTGCGCCAGCCACTGCTGATACTGTTCCTGCTCGCTTGCACACGCCATCGTTTCTCTCACTGCACCGTCAACGTTTTCGCATTGTTGCATTTGTGTTGCATTTTGTCAGAGCTATGAGGCTGACTATAGGAAAGAACACTCACCGGTAACAGCGATATAAGCGGCAATTATCGCGATTTGCGGAGCCTGTCACAGGTGGCAAAGCGAATGTCACAGAGACAAAAGCGAGAATGCAAAACCCCACTTAGACTGGATGGACACCCTGCGAAGAATAACGAAGGAGTATCCTATGTCTGAATCACAGGTGGCCATTCAGCCTGCCGTACAACAATTTTTAGACCGACAGCATGGCCTGTGGATTGAAGGGCGTCAGGCCGCGTCGGACAGTGAAAAACGGCTGAACGTCTTCAACCCGGCCACGGGCGAGGTCATTGCCTCAACTGCCGATGCCAGCGTCGATGACGTTGACCGTGCCGTCATGTCCGGCTGGCGCGCGTTTGTCGCCCGCAGCTGGGCCGGAAAACTGCCGGCAGAGCGCGAGCGGATCCTGCTTCATTTTGCCGATCTGGTCGAACAGCACAGCGAGGAGCTGGCCCAGCTTGAAACGCTGGAGCAGGGCAAATCCATTAACATTTCCCGCATGTTTGAAGTCAGCTGCACCCTGAACTGGATGCGCTATACCGCCGGGCTGACCACCAAAATTTCGGGTAAGACCCTCGACCTTTCCATCCCGCTGCCGCAGGGCGCCCGCTATCAGGCGTGGACGCGTAAAGAGCCGGTTGGCGTGGTGGCCGGGATTGTGCCCTGGAACTTCCCGCTGATGATCGGGATGTGGAAAGTGATGCCTGCGCTGGCCGCGGGCTGCTCTATTGTCATCAAGCCGTCAGAAACCACGCCGCTAACCATGCTGCGGGTGGCGGAACTGGCAAGCGAAGCGGGCATTCCGGACGGGGTGTTCAACGTGGTAACCGGGAGCGGCGCGGTGTGCGGCGCAGCGCTGACCTCGCATCCGTATATTGCAAAGGTGAGCTTTACCGGCTCAACGGCGACGGGCAAGCAAATCGCCCGCGTGGCGGCGGATACGCTAACCGGGGTGACCCTGGAGCTGGGTGGGAAAAACCCGGCTATCGTACTGAAAGACGCGGATCCGGCGTGGGTGATCGAAGGCCTGATGACCGGCAGCTTCCTGAACCAGGGGCAGGTGTGCGCGGCGAGCTCGCGCATCTACATTGAAGCGCCGCTGTTTGACACGCTGGTCAGCGGGTTTGAGCAGGCGGTGAAATCCCTGAGCGTCGGGCCGGGCATGTCGCCGGAAGCGTTTATCAACCCGCTGGTGTCGCGCGCGCACTGTGACAAGGTGCAGACCTTCCTTGATGAAGCGAAGTCGCGCAGCGCGGAGCTGATCGTCGGTAACCGGGGGCCGGAAGGCAAAGGCTATTACGTTTCGCCGACGCTGGTGGTGAACCCGGATGCCTCGCTGCGCCTGACGCGTGAAGAGGTGTTTGGCCCGGTGGTCAACGTGGTGCGCGTCGCCGACGGGGAAGAGGCACTCCAGCTGGCAAACGACAGCGAATATGGTCTGACGGCCAGCGTCTGGACGCAGAATATCAGCAAGGCGCTGGAGTATACCGACAGGCTGCAGGCGGGCACCGTCTGGGTGAACAGCCATACGCTGATCGACGCCAACCTGCCTTTCGGCGGCATGAAGCAGTCCGGCACCGGGCGTGACTTTGGCCCGGACTGGCTGGACGGCTGGTGTGAAACCAAGTCGGTTTGCGTGCGGTATTAAAAAACAAGCCGGGTGGCGCTGCGCTTACCCGGCCTACGGTGCGAGTCGTTGTAGGCCGGGTAAGCGCAGCGCCACCCGGCTTTTATTTACAGCGCCCACCGATCCCGCCCGGCCTCCTTCGCCCGATACAGCGCCGCATCGGCGCGAGCGATGATCTCGGTGCCCGCTAACCCTTCCGCCATGCTCGCAATCCCCATGCTCACGGTGACATGGTCGCTAACGGTTGACGCGCTGTGCGGTATGGACTCCGCGCGCAGGCCGTCCTGTATGCGTAAGGCCACCTTTTCAGCAATGTTTTCCGGGCAGTTAAACAGGATCACCACGAACTCCTCGCCGCCGTAGCGTGACACTACATCGTCAGGCGTCCGCACCGATGTTTTAAGCACTTCAGCCACGCGAGTCAGGCACTCGTCACCGGCCTGATGTCCGTAGGTATCGTTGTAACGCTTGAAGTAATCGACATCCAGCATAATCAGAGTAAAGGTTTTTCCCTGCTCAACCGCATTTTCCAGCACCAGCTCCATAGCCCGGCGATTGGCCGTTTTTGTCAGAGGATCCTGATGCGCCAGCGCATCCAGACGCGAAATCAAGAGTTGGTTCTGCTGGTTGCGACGCCAGGCCTCTTCAAACCAGCTCAGCAAGATAAAACGCCCGAAAATGAGAATGAGCGTAAAAACGACCCACAATCCAGCGAAGCGAATGTTGATCCCCGTATTCTGCGCCATACTGGCAACGGGCATGGTAAGCCAGAGCGGCAGAACAAAGGATATCAGACCAACAGGATGAAAATAGAGCGCCGTCATCCCGGCCATCAGCAGGGTGACAAAAATCGGCCATGGATGAGGAAGGTGTACGTCGTGGATGAACCAGTAACAACATAGCGACCAGAGCACGCTGCAAATAAACAGAACCACGCTGATACCCGCTATATGGCGCCAGGCCATCAGCGTTAGCGCAGCGGACAGAATGATCACGCCCAGCATCGAGGCGTCAACCATAAACCGGAGATGCGGTTCGACGTGTAAAAGGTTATCAATGTTGCCGAAAAGGACATTGCGCAGCAGGACCATCAGCGCAAAGCTAAAATTAACAAACGCCAGCCACGACAGGTTCGTTTCCAGCCCGTGAAGCACCATCGATTTGCGGGAGGGCCACGTAGCCAGCTCTGGCGTGGTGTTGTGTCTTTTTTCCATAAGGCGCGTTTTCCCTTCCAGGGGATAGATCAAGTGGATGTTATTCCAATTACTATAAGCAGAGCCGATGATTTCTCAATATTTCAGGGAAAAATAAACCGGGCATTGCGCCCGGTGCGTTATTTATTTCTGTTCGTCTTTCTTTTTCCCGAGCGTTGGCGTCTCGTCGAAGAAGTTCCACGGTTTAAGCAGGGTATGCACCCATTCCGTCGGCATAATCGGCCACTCCTCCGCGCGGGCGACGTGGGTGGTGCCGGTGGTCATCCAGACCACGTCATCCTGGTCGTTCAGCGACTCGTTATCCTTGCTGTACTGCCCCAGCCCCGTATCGTGGATGGAGCGGTTCGGGAATTTGCCTTCCGGGTACAGCTCATCCGGATGGTAGCGCGTCACCCAAAGCTGTTTGTCCATAAAGCTCAGGCGATGATAGATCCACTCGTCCGGGGCAAATTTCGCACCGCTTGCCACCGGGTGCGTGCCGCCCGCGTAAGGGATAATCTGATACGAAACCGGGTTGCCCATGCGGTTCTCTTTACTGGTGTTGCTCAGCAGCCGAATGGTGCCCGGGTCGAACTTCTGCGCCGCCTGCTGTTCGGTGTCGATATCGTACTGATTCACCTGCATGGTACTGGTGCGCGGGCCACCGGCGGTATTCGGCTTCACTTCTGGATCCATCGCCACCAGCTTGTTGTTGACGCCGTCCACGTCCATATCGAGACGGAAGTTATAGATGTGCTGGTGGGTGGTGCCCACGATGTTATGGTCGATCAGCGTGCCGTATTTCGTGTCGTCTTTGGCGGTGGCGTCGTGCATGGTTTTCGCCTGAACGCCTTTCACCGCCTCGATACCCGTCGCGCCAGCATCAATGCCGATGGTGCCATTTTCATGAAACACCCAGTCGAAGATGTAATCGTAGTTGCCTACGGTACTCACCCAGCGTACCACCAGCTCGCGGCGCTCGGTGCTGACGTTT
Organism: Enterobacter asburiae; assembly: GCF_024599655.1. Classification (NCBI taxonomy): domain Bacteria; kingdom Pseudomonadati; phylum Pseudomonadota; class Gammaproteobacteria; order Enterobacterales; family Enterobacteriaceae; genus Enterobacter; species Enterobacter asburiae. Next base: position 2,633,983 of record NZ_CP102247.1, on the reverse strand, counting down.
GGCTGGCCCATCTCCTGATGTTTGTATTCCGGCCCCGCGTAGCGTTCGAAAATGGCGATCGCGCGCGGGATCTCCATCGGCGCGCCGGTGTAATCCGGGATGGTTTCATTGAGCATCACGGCGTTGGACGGCACGTCTTTACCGCGCACCAGCGGTGAGGTCAGGGTGCCCATACCGTAGTCTCCGGAGTCGAGATAGGCTTTAAAGTACCAGCCCACGTCCGGATCGCCGTAAGGGACGATCATGCCGCCAAGCGACCCCTGATACATAATCTGGCGCTTTTTGCCGTTGTCGTTATAGGTGACGGTTGAAATCATCGGGCCGACGCGGGAGTCCAGGCTCAGGTGGAAATCCCAGTTCTGCCAGTGCACCATATCCCCGGTGATGGTGTAGTTCTTGCCTTCCGGCTCAGTGATGTTGAGCGGTTTTTTCGGCGTCTCAACGCGATCGCGGCCATCATAGGGACGCGGGGTCATGGGAACCGGAACAACGGCGCCTTCTTCAATCTTCTGGATCTTTTTCTGTTCAAGATCGACCACGGCCACCAGGTTCTCAATCGGGTGCGCCCAGTAGTTGCCGTCGCCGACATCCAGATAGCTCACCACCTTCAGCAGGCGATCTTCCTGCTTCAGGCCGTCTTTACCGTCGAAATAGCCGACGGTCAGCGGCGTGGTAATCACTTTTTTCGGGTCGGTGATACCGTGCTTTTTAAGCACCTCGGCAAACTCTGTGCTCTCGTTGATAATCTGCTGAACCGCGGTGAAATCATCCAGCAGCACCATGCCGTGCGCGTCTTTCACCGGTTCCCAGCGCAGGATTTTTTTATCCTTCAGGTCCACCACGCTTTCGATAACGTGTTTTCCATCAAGCATGACGATCTTCGCCTGGCGGGGGGCATCCACGGCCGTACCGTTAAGCACAAAGTCCCACACTTTAGCTTTCTCAGGCTCTGCAAGGGCAATCTGGGTAAAGCGGGTATTCGGTTTAAAATCCGCCGAGGCTTTCACAATCTCAACGGCCTGCTTAATTTCGTCCGCCGTTAGCGCGTTTAGCGGGTGAGGGCGTTTTTCAACCTGGAAGGTCTGATCGAGTCCTGACTGGAAAACATCATTGATGAAGGTATCGGAAATAAAGGCTTTCTTGCCTTTCATCACCACCGGCACCTCAAGCCTGAGGGTTTTACCGTTGACGATGGCGTTTTTTGCGCCCGGTTTAACCTTCACAAAGGCACCGTCTTTCGCAATGGTGAACATCTGTGCGTAATCATCCCACTGAACGTCCGCGCCAAAGTCCTGCAGCGTTTTGTCCATCGGGACCATATGCGCCTCGCTGCCGTGGGCGAAAACAGGGGATTGCCAGGCGCAACACAGCGCAACGGCCATGGCCAGCGCCGTTCTACGGGCAGAAAAAGAAGAATTGCTTCCCATCGTAGACCTCATCTTGTTGTGTTTATTGTGTTGTGACAGCCTTATCCTGACAGGCCCATGAGAAAAGCGTTTGCCTGCATCTGCCAGGTTATTTGTCAGTCTTGCCAGGTTAAAAAAAGAGCGGGGCGGCGTCACACCCCGGCAGGTCGCCGTAGGCCGGGTAAGCATCGCGCCACCCGGCAGAAAAGGCGGTGAAGGGAAGGTGTCAGAATTCGCCCTGCTGGCGCGCCACCAGCGTCAAAATGGAGTAGAGCGCCACGGCCTGCTGGTGCTGGTTGAAGATCTCAACCGCCCATTCCACCACGCCGGTCGGTTTTTCCTCCGCGGTACGCTGTTTCTTCAGCGTTTTACGTTTGCAGGTCAGACGCACCTGTATGGTATCGCCCGGTTTAACCGGCTCGATAAAGCGCAGGTTTTCCATGCCGTAGTTGGCAATAACTGGCCCAACGCCCGCATCAACAAACAGCCCCGCGGCGGCGGAGATCAGGAAGTAGCCGTGCACCACGCGCTCGCCAAAGATCGACTCTGCCGCGCCGATTTTGTCCATATGGGCATAGAAGTGGTCGCCGCTCAGGCAGGCAAAGTTCACAATGTCTGCTTCCGTGAGGGTGCGGCGCGGCGTCAGCAGGCTGTCGCCCGGCTGTAGCTCCTCAAAGTATTTGCGGAACGGATGAACGCGATCTTCCTGCACCGTTGCGCCACGCACCCACTGTTTGCCAATGGCGGCCAGCATCGTCGGACTGCCCTGAATCGCGGTGCGCTGCAGGTAGTGCTTCACCGCGCGCAGGCCGCCAAGCTCTTCTCCGCCGCCCGCGCGGCCCGGGCCGCCGTGCACCAGCTGAGGCAGCGGGGAGCCGTGGCCGGTAGACTCTTTTGCTGATTCCTCGTTAAGGATCTGAATACGCCCGTGGGCGCGCGCCGCACCGGCAATAAACTGGCGGGCAATGGCCAAGTCTGCGGTGACCAGCGTACCCGCCAGGCTGCCGCCGCCCGCGCGGGCAAGCTGCATCGCGTGGCGTGCGTTGCGATACGGCATCAGCGTTGCAACCGGGCCGAAGGCTTCGGTCGCGTGGACGGCCGGGGTTTCATCCGGCTGCGGGCAGAACAGCAGGGTCGGCGGGAAGAATGCGCCCGCGGCCTGCAGATCCGCTTTGCCACCCAGACGGATCTGGCAGCCAGCGGCGATCAGTTGCTCCACCTTCTCCTGCACGTCCGCGCGCTGTTCGGCGTTGACCAGCGCCCCCATCTTCACTCCTTCCTGCGCCGGGTCGCCCACCACCACCTTTTCCAGCCGGGCAATCAGCGCCTGGCTCACGGCGTCAATCTGGTTTTGCGGGACGATAATCCGGCGAATGGCCGTACATTTCTGCCCGGCCTTAGCGGTCATCTCACGGACCACTTCTCGGATGAACAGGGCAAATTCCGACTGGTCTGGCGTAACGTCTTCCCCCAGCACGCAGCAGTTCAGGGAGTCGGCTTCCATGGTGAACGGAATCGAATTCGCCACAATATTTGGGTGCACGCGCAGGCTTTGCCCTGTACTGGCGGAGCCGGTAAAGGTCACGACGTCCTGGCTGTCGAGCTGGTCGAGGAGATCCCCCGCGCCGCCGCAGATCAGGCTGATGGCGCCGTCCGGCACCAGTCCGCTGTCCACGATGGATTTCACCATCGCCTGCGTCACCTGCGCGGTAGCGGTAGCGGGTTTAATGATGGCGGGCATCCCGGCAAGCCAGGTCGGCGCCAGCTTTTCCAGCATCCCCCAGCAGGGGAAGTTAAAGGCGTTGATGTGCACCGCCACCCCGGATTTTGAGGTCAGGACGTGGCGCGCCGCAAAGCCGCCTTCTTTTGACAGCGGGATTAACTCGTCTTCCGGCCAGAGCGTGTCATCCGGCAGCTCGCGGCTGCCCAGGCTGGCGTAAGTGAAGAGGGTGCCGATGCCGCCTTCAATATCTACCCAGCTGTCCGCCTTCGTCGCGCCCGTCTGGGCCGACAGGGCATAAAACGTCTCTTTCTCGCTAAGCAGGTGCTTTGCCACCGCCTTCAGCATGGCCGCACGTTCGATAAAGGACATCTCGTGAAGCGCTTCACCACCGCGCTCAATCGCATAGCGACGGGCGGCCGTCATGTCCAGCCCTTCGCTGGTCACGCTCCACAGCGCTTCGCCACTAATGGCGTGATGAATAGTGCGTTCGCGGCCCCGGCCAGACTGCCAGGTACCGGATAAGAAGCTGGCTAACTGCTGCATCGCTTATCTCCAAATGTTACGTAATTTACTCATTAATAGTTTAATCATGAATCATAAAAATCAAGCTCAGTTTTAATGAATTGTTAACATTGTGATCCGGTCTGATGAATTGCCGCGCGCAAAGCGGCTGTGTACAGGGCGTGCTGTAAAAGCCTTGCGAGCAACATCACAAAACCAGGAAACAATTCTTGGGGTTATATTTAACCTTTGTGTAACTTTTAAAAAACGAAGTGATTCAACATTACGCTTTAATTTGCAAACTAACGAATCATAAAGGTGATGACGTGACGCAAGAACAACGGTTTGAGCAGCGCATAGCGCAGGAGACGGCGATTGAGCCTCAGGACTGGATGCCTGACGCCTACCGTAAGACGTTGATCCGTCAGATTGGTCAGCATGCGCACTCCGAAATTGTCGGCATGCTGCCGGAAGGAAACTGGATCGCCCGCGCGCCGACGCTGCGCCGAAAAGCGATCCTGCTGGCGAAAGTGCAGGACGAAGCCGGGCACGGGCTCTACCTCTACAGCGCGGCGGAAACGCTGGGCTGCGCGCGGGAAGACATCTACCAGAAGATGCTCGACGGCAAGATGAAATACTCCTCCATCTTCAACTATCCGACCCTGAGTTGGGCCGATATCGGCGTGATCGGCTGGCTGGTAGACGGCGCCGCTATCGTCAACCAGGTGGCGCTGTGCCGGACCTCCTACGGTCCGTATGCCCGCGCGATGGTGAAAATCTGTAAAGAAGAGAGCTTCCACCAGCGTCAGGGCTTTGAGGCCTGCATGGCGCTGGCGCAGGGCAGCGAGGCCCAGCGGCAGATGCTGCAGGACGCCATCAACCGCTTCTGGTGGCCCGCGCTGATGATGTTCGGGCCGAACGACGACAACTCGCCGAACAGCGCCCGCAGTCTGGCCTGGAAAATCAAACGCTTCGGCAATGACGAACTTCGCCAGCGCTTTGTCGACAACACGGTACCGCAGGTGGAGATGCTGGGCATGACGGTGCCGGATCCCGACCTGCGTTTGGATGAAGAGAGCGGTCACTACCGCTTCGGCGAGATCGACTGGCAGGAGTTTGAAGAGGTGATTAACGGACGCGGCATCTGCAACCACGAGCGCCTGGCCGCCAAGCGTAAAGCCTGGGAAGAGGGGGCGTGGGTGCGGGAAGCCGCACTGGCGCACGCGGAAAAACAGCGCGCCCGTCAGGCCGCATAAGAGGAAATAACCATGAGCAATGTCTACTGGCCGCTGTACGAAGTGTTCGTACGCAGCAAACAAGGGTTATCCCACCGTCACGTGGGCAGTCTGCATGCTGCCGACGATCGCATGGCGCTGGAAAATGCGCGTGATGCCTACACCCGCCGCAGCGAAGGGTGTTCTATCTGGGTGGTTAAGGCGAGCGAGATTGTCGCCTCCCAGCCGGAAGAGAGCGGTGAGTTCTTCGACCCGGCGGAAAGCAAGGTTTACCGCCATCCGACGTTCTACACCATCCCTGACGGCATCGAGCATATGTGAGGCAAAGAATGAATTCAGTGACTGCCTATGCCCTGCGTCTGGGCGATAACGGTCTGGTGCTTTCCCAGCGTCTCGGCGCCTGGTGCGGCCATGCGCCGGAGCTGGAAATTGACCTCGCGCTCGCCAATATCGGTCTCGACCTGCTGGGCCAGGCGCGCAATTTCCTGACCTATGCCGCGGAACGGGAAGGCCAGGGCGATGAAGACACGCTGGCGTTTGGCCGCGACGAACGCCAGTTCCGCAATGTCCTGCTGGTGGAGCAGCCAAACGGCAGCTTCGCCGACACCATTGCCCGCCAGTACCTGATGGATGCCTGGAACGTGGCGCTGTACGAGCGGCTGACCCAAAGCAGCGACGGCCAGCTTGCCGCCATCGCCGCCAAAGCGATTAAAGAGGCGCGCTACCACCTGCGCTTCAGCCGCGGCTGGCTGGTGAGGCTGGGCGACGGGACCGAAACATCCGCGCAAAAAATGCAGCAGGCTATCGACAATCTGTGGCGTTTTACGGCGGAGCTGTTTGAAGCCGATGAGGTCGAGCTGGCGCTGATTGACGCCGGCGTGGCGGTTGACCCGCGACTCCTGCGCCAGCCGTGGGAAAGCGAAGTGTTTGACGGTCTGAATGAAGCCTGCCTGCAGGTGCCCGCAGAGGTGGCGTACCGCACCGGTGGCAAGAGGGGGCTGCATACCGAACATCTGGGCCCGATGCTGGCGGAAATGCAGTATCTCCAGCGCGCCTATCCCGGTCAGCAGTGGTAAAGGAGAACGCTATGCAACGCCTCGGCGACATCGCGCCCGCGCAAATCCCGCAGATCTGGTCGCTGTTAAGCCAGATCCCCGATCCGGAAGTGCCGGTATTAACCATCACCGATTTAGGCATGGTGCGCAGCGTGAAGGCGCAGGGGGAAGGCTGGGTCATTGGCTTCACGCCAACCTACTCGGGCTGTCCGGCAACGGAACACCTGCTGGGGGCGATCCGCGATGCGATGACCGCTCACGGCTTTACCCCGGTGCACATTGTGCTCCAGCTTGACCCCGCCTGGACCACCGACTGGATGACCGCCGACGCGCGCGAGCGCCTGCGGGCGTACGGCATCAGTCCACCCGTGGGGCATAGCTGTCACGCGCACGCGCCTTTGCATGTGAGCTGCCCGCGCTGCGCCAGCACCGACACCGCGCTCATCAGTGAATTTGGTTCGACGGCCTGCAAAGCGCTCTACCGCTGCAATACCTGCCGCGAGCCCTTCGACTATTTCAAATGTATTTGAGGCTGCCATGACAACGTTTCATTCATTAACAGTGGCAAAAGTGGAACCCGAAACCCGCGACGCGGTGACCATCACCTTCGCGGTGCCGCAGGCGCTGCAGGACGCCTACCGCTTCCGCCCCGGCCAGCACCTGACGTTAAAAACGAAGCTTGAGGGGGACGAGCTGCGCCGCTGCTACTCCATCTGCCGGAGTACCGCCCCGGGCGAGATCAGCGTGGCGGTCAAAGCCATCGACGGCGGGCGCTTTTCCCGCTACGCCCGGGATGAGATCAAGGCGGGCATGGCGCTTGAGGTCATGGTTCCCCAGGGGCAGTTTGGCTACCAGCCGCAGGCTGACCGCGAAGGCCACTACCTGGCGATTGCGGCAGGCTCCGGGATCACCCCGATGCTGGCGATTATCTCCGCAACGCTTGCGACCGAACCCAACAGCCATTTCACCCTGATCTACGGCAACCGCAGCAGCCAGAGCATGATGTTCCGCCAGGCGCTGGCGGACCTGAAGGACAAATACCCGCAGCGGCTGCAGCTGGTCTCCATCTTCAGCCAGGAGCGGCTGGACAGCGATCTGCTCTTTGGCCGCATCGACGGGGAAAAGCTGCAGGCGCTGGCGAAAACCCTGATCAACTTCCGCCAGTACGACGAGGCGTTTATCTGCGGCCCGTCGGCGATGATGGACGATGCCGAGGCCGCGCTGAAAGCGCTTGGGATGCCGGACAAAGCGATTCATCTTGAGCGCTTTAACACCCCGGGGATCTCCGTTAAACGCGCCGTGCACGTCCAGGCGGAAGGGCAGAAAGTGACCGTGCGCCAGGACGGGCGCGACCGGGAAATCACCCTGACGGCGGACGACGAAAGCATCCTGGATGCCGCCCTGCGCCAGGGGGCGGATCTCCCGTATGCCTGCAAGGGGGGCGTGTGCGCCACCTGTAAATGCAAAGTGCTGCGCGGGAAGGTGGACATGGCGACCAACTACAGCCTGGAGCCGGACGAGCTGGCTGCCGGGTATGTGCTGAGCTGCCAGTCGCTGCCGTTAACCGCCGACGTGATTGTCGACTTCGACGCGAAGGGGATGGCATGAGCGAACTGATTGTTACCCGTCATGGCCGCGTGCTGCAGCTGACGCTCAACCGTCCGGCGGCGCGCAACGCCCTCAACAATGCGCTGTTGACGCAGCTTGCGGAACAGCTTGAGGCCGCCGCCGTGGATGCTGACATTGCCGTCTGCGTGATTTACGGCAGCGAGCGCTGCTTTGCCGCAGGGGCCGATCTCAACGAAATGGCGGAGAAAGACCTGCCTGCCACCCTGAACGATATCCGCCCGCAGCTGTGGGCGCGCATTAACGCGTTCAGCAAACCGCTGATCGCCGCCGTGAACGGCTTCGCGCTCGGCGCAGGCTGCGAGCTGGCGCTGCTGTGCGACGTGGTCATTGCCGGTGACAACGCCCGCTTTGGTTTGCCGGAAATCACGCTGGGCATTATGCCCGGCGCGGGCGGCACCCAGCGTCTTATCCGCAGCGTCGGTAAATCCCTTGCCAGCAAAATGGTGCTGACGGGCGAGAGCATCTCCGCGCAGCAGGCGCTGAGCGCCGGGCTGGTCAGCGACGTTTTCCCGGCAGCGCTGACGCTGGAGTATGCCCTGAAGCAGGCGGCGCTGATGGCGCGCCACTCTCCGCTGGCGCTGCAGGCGGCGAAACAGGCGCTGCGCCAGTCACAGGAGGTGCCGCTCCAGGCCGGTCTGGCCCAGGAGCGCCAGCTGTTTACGCTGCTTTCTGCCACCGAAGACCGCCGGGAAGGCATCGACGCCTTCTTACAAAAACGCACCCCCGACTTTAAAGGACGCTAATTGTGGAATTTATTCTCAGTCATGTTGAGCAGGGCGTAATGACCATTACGCTGAACCGTCCGGAGCGTCTGAACAGCTTTAACGACGTGATGCACCAGCAGCTTGCCGAGTGCCTGAAACAGGCCGAGCGTGATGACGCTATCCGCTGTCTGCTGATCACCGGGGCAGGACGTGGTTTCTGTGCCGGTCAGGATCTGAACGACCGCAACGTCGATCCCAACGGCCCGGCGCCGGATCTGGGGATGTCCGTTGAAACTTTCTATAACCCGCTGGTGCGCCGCCTGGCAAAGCTGCCGAAACCGGTCATTTGTGCCGTTAACGGCGTGGCGGCCGGCGCAGGGGCCACGCTGGCGCTGGGGTGTGACATGGTCATTGCCGCCCGTTCCGCCAACTTCGTGATGGCCTTCAGCAAGCTCGGCCTGGTGCCGGACTGCGGCGGCACCTGGCTGCTGCCGCGCGTGGCCGGACGCGCCCGCGCCATGGGGCTGGCGCTGCTCGGCGACAAACTCAGCGCCGAACAGGCGCAGGCGTGGGGAATGATCTGGCAGGTGGTGGATGACGAACAGCTCTCCACTACGGCGCAGCAGATGGCGCTGCATTTTGCGTCTCAACCGACCTTCGGGCTGGGGCTGATCAAGCAGGCTATCAACGCCGCGGAAACCAACACCCTGGACGCCCAGCTCGATCTGGAGCGCGACTATCAGCGCCTGGCCGGGCGCAGCGACGACTACCGCGAGGGCGTCAGCGCCTTCCTGGCGAAGCGCGCGCCAAACTTTACGGGGAAATAAGATGCTGAACATACGGACTGTCGCCGTGATTGGCAGCGGCACGATGGGCGCAGGCATTGCCGAAGTGGTGGCCAGCCACGGTCATCAGGTGCTGATTTACGACATTTCTGCCGACGCCATTTCCCGCGCGATTGACGGCATCCGTCAACGCCTCGCGTCTCGGGTAACGCGCGGCAAGCTTTCTGCGGATGCGAGCGGACAGATCCTCGCCCGACTGGTTCCAGTGACGGATATCGATGCGCTAGCCTCGGCAGATTTGGTTATTGAGGCGGCTTCCGAACGCCTTGACGTTAAAAAAACGCTGTTTGCAAAACTGGCGGAAGTCTGCCCGCCGCAGACGGTGCTGACCAGCAATACCTCTTCCATCTCCGTCACGGCGATTGCGGCGGACATCCACCACCCGGAGCGGGTCGCAGGGCTGCATTTCTTTAACCCGGCACCGGTGATGAAGCTGGTAGAGGTGGTCAGCGGGCTGGCGACCTCTCCGGAAGTGGCAGACGCGCTGTGCGGGCTGGCGCTGAACTGGGGCAAACAGCCCGTTCGCTGCCAGTCAACGCCGGGGTTCATCGTCAACCGCGTAGCCCGTCCGTTCTATTCCGAAGCCTGGCGCGCGCTGGAAGAGCAGGTCGCGCCGCCGGAGGTGATTGATGCCGCCCTGCGCGAAGGCGGCGGTTTCCCGATGGGGCCGCTGGAGCTGACCGACATGATTGGTCAGGACGTGAATTTCGCGGTGACCTGCTCGGTATTTAACGCCTTCTGGCAGGAGCGTCGTTTTCTGCCTTCTCTGGTGCAGCAGGAGCTGGTACTGGCAGGAAGGCTGGGCAAAAAGAGCGGGAAGGGCGTCTACGACTGGCAGGGTGACAAACCCGAGGTGCGGTGGGTACCAGCCGTTAACGACAGCTACAGCCCGATGCGCGTGGAAAAGAGACGTGACGGTGTCACCGAAATTGATGATGTATATCTGATTGAAACGCAGGGGGAAACCGCACAGGCGCTGGCGCTGCGGCTCAACGGCGCGGTGGTGGTGCTGGACCGCATTGAGCGCGATGTAGCGGTGATTGCAGCGGCCGCCAGCAACCCGCACACCGCGACGCAAAAGGTCATCCGCTACCTGCAGCAGCAGGGTAACCGGGTGGTGCAAATTGCCGATTATCCCGGCCTGCTGGTCTGGCGCACGCTGGCGATGATTGCCAACGAAGCGCTGGATGCCCTGCAAAAAGGGGTCGCCAGCGAGAAGGACATCGATACCGCCATGCGCCTGGGCGTGAATTATCCGAGCGGGCCGATCGCCTGGGGCGAGCGGCTGGGCTGGCAGCGGCTGCTGACGCTGCTGGAGAACCTGCAGCGTCATTACGGCGAAGAGCGCTATCGCCCCTGTTCACTGCTGCGCCAGCGCGCGCTTCTGGAGAGTAGCTATGAGTCATAACGCCTGGCATAACGCCCGCGCGATGTACGAACGGGACGCCTGCGCGCAGGCGATGGGGATGGACATTGTCGACATGGATGAAGGCTACGCGGTGGTGACCATGACCATCACCCCGCAGATGCTTAACGGCCACCAAACCTGTCACGGCGGGCAGCTTTTTTCGCTGGCGGACACCGCCTTTGCCTACGCCTGCAACAGCCAGGGGCTGGCGGCGGTCGCTTCCGGCTGCTCGATTGATTTTCTGCGTCCGGGCTTTGCCGGGGACACGCTCACCGCCACCGCGCGGGTGATGCATCAGGGCAAGCTGACCGGCGTGTACGACATTGAAATCCAGAACCAACAACAGAAAACCGTCGCCCTTTTTCGCGGAAAATCTCACCGCATCGGCGGCAGCGTGACAGGAGAGCATGATGCGTGACGCATTTATTTGTGATGGCGTTCGAACCCCGGTGGGGCGCTACGGCGGCGCGCTTGCCGCAGTCCGAGCCGACGATCTTGGTGCCGTGCCGCTGCGCGCGCTGCTGGCCCGCTATCCGCAGCTTGACCTCGAGCGGATCGATGATGTGATCTTCGGCTGCGCCAACCAGGCGGGGGAAGATAACCGCAACGTCGCGCGCATGTCGTCCCTGCTCGCCGGGCTGCCGCAGACGGTGTCCGGAACCACCATTAACCGCCTGTGCGGGTCGGGGCTGGACGCGATTGGTTTTGCGGCGCGCGCCATTAAGGCGGGCGATGGCGACCTGCTGATCGCGGGCGGCGTGGAGTCCATGTCCCGCGCGCCGTTTGTGATGGGCAAAGCCACCGCCGCGTTTCAGCGTCAGGCGGAGATCTTTGATACCACCATCGGCTGGCGATTTGTGAATCCGCTCATGCATCAGCAATTCGGAACTGACAGTATGCCGGAAACGGCAGAGAATGTAGCTGAATTGTTAAATATCAGCCGTGCCGATCAGGACGCGTTCGCGCTGCGCAGCCAGCAGCGTACCGCGCAGGCGCAGCAGAACGGCATTCTGGCGCAGGAGATTGTGCCGGTGCTGGTGCCGGGAAAAAAAGGGGCGGTCACTGAGTTCAGCGTGGATGAACATCCGCGCGCGGACACCACGCTCGAGCAGCTCGCCGGTCTGAAAACGCCGTTTCGTAAGAACGGGGTGGTTACGGCGGGAAATGCCTCCGGCGTCAACGACGGCGCTGCGGCGCTGATCGTCGCCAGCGAGAAGATGGCGCTGGCGCAGGGGTTAGTCCCGCGCACGCGGATCGTGGCGATGGCGACGGCAGGCGTGGAGCCACGTCTGATGGGGCTCGGCCCGGTACCCGCCACCCGTAAGGTGCTGGAGCGGGCCGGACTCAGTATTAACGATATGGACGTTGTCGAGCTTAACGAAGCTTTCGCCTCGCAGGCGCTGGGCGTGCTGCGTCAGCTGGGCCTGCCGGATGATGCCGCGCACGTCAACCCGAACGGTGGCGCGATTGCGCTGGGCCACCCGCTGGGCATGAGCGGTGCCAGACTGGCGCTGGCCGCGAGCAACGAACTGCACCGACGCGGCGGGCGCTACGCGCTGTGTACGATGTGCATCGGTGTGGGTCAGGGCATTGCCATGATCCTTGAGCGTGTTTGAGCATAAAAACAATGTGAGTACCCTACAATGACAAATACAACAAAGCTTGATCCGATTGAAACGGCCTCCCTTGACGAGTTACAGGCGCTGCAGACCGAGCGTCTGAAATGGACGCTGCATCACGCCTACAGCAACGTGCCGATGTACAAACGCAAGTTTGACGCCGCGGGCGTTCACCCTGACGATTTCAAAGAGCTGGCGGATATCCGCAAATTCCCGTGTACCACCAAGCAGGACCTGCGGGATAACTATCCTTTCGATACCTTTGCCGTGCCGATGGAGCAGGTGGTGCGCATTCACGCGTCATCCGGCACCACCGGCAAACCGACCGTTGTCGGCTACACGCAGGGCGACATCGACAACTGGGCCAATCTGGTGGCCCGCTCCCTGCGCGCGGCGGGCGGCAGCGCGAAGGACAAAATTCACGTGGCGTATGGCTATGGCCTGTTTACCGGTGGGCTGGGGGCGCACTACGGGGCCGAGCGTTTAGGCGCGACGGTGATCCCGATGTCCGGCGGCCAGACGGAGAAACAGGCGCAGCTGATCCGTGATTTCCAGCCAGATATGATCATGGTAACGCCGTCCTACTGCCTCAACCTGATTGAAGAGCTGGAGCGCCAGATGGGCGGCGATGCCAGCGGCTGTTCCCTGCGCGTGGGCGTCTTCGGCGCCGAGCCGTGGACGCAGGCCATGCGTCGCGAAATTGAAAAACGCTTAGGCATTACGGCGCTGGATATTTATGGCCTCTCCGAGGTGATGGGGCCGGGCGTGGCGATGGAGTGTATCGAAACCGTCGACGGCCCAACCATCTGGGAAGATCACTTCTACCCGGAGATCGTCAACCCGAACGACGGCACGCCGCTGGATGACGGTCAGCAGGGCGAACTGCTGTTCACCACGCTGACCAAAGAGGCGCTGCCGGTGATCCGCTACCGCACCCGCGACCTGACGCGCCTGCTACCGGCAACCGCGCGCAGCATGCGTCGTATGGACCGGATCAGCGGCCGCAGTGACGATATGCTGATCATCCGCGGCGTCAACGTCTTCCCGTCGCAGCTGGAAGAGGAGATTGTGAAGTTCGAACACCTTTCTCCGCACTACCAGCTGGAGGTAAACCGTCGCGGGCATCTTGATTCACTTTCCGTGAAGGTGGAGCTGAAAGAGAGTAGCCTCACGCTGACGCACGAGCAGCGCTGTCAGGTGTGCCACCAGCTGCGCCACCGCATTAAGTCGATGGTGGGGATTTCCACCGACGTGACGATCGTGAACTGCGGCAGCATTCCGCGCTCCGAGGGGAAAGCCTGCCGGGTGTTTGATTTGCGTAAAGCGGCGGCCAACGGTTAAAACACCTTACCCCTCATCCTAACCTTCTCCCCAAAGGGGAGAAGGGACTGTACGGTGCGGTCTTTTCCGCTCTCCCCTCTGGGGAGAGGGTCAGGGTGAGGGTCCTATGCTATGATTCATCCAGGACAAAAATAACAACAGAATGAATCACATGAATAAACTCGACGCCTTCATCCAGCACGCGGTCAGCTCCGTTCCCGTCAGCGGGACCTCGCTTATCTCCTCGTTATACGGTGACGCGCTTTCCCATCGCGGCGGTGAGATTTGGCTCGGCAGCCTGGCGGCCCTGCTGGAAGGCATGGGGTTTGGCGAGCGCTTCGTGCGCACCGCGCTATTTCGCCTCAACAAAGAGGGCTGGCTGGACGTTTCCCGCATCGGGCGTCGCAGCTTTTACCGCCTGAGCGACAAAGGGCTGCGTCTGACGCGTCGCGCGGAGAATAAGATCTACCGCGCGGAGCTGCCCGCCTGGGACGGCAAATGGTTATTGCTGCTCTCAGAAGGGCTGGATAAAACCACCCTTGCCGACGTCAAAAAACAGCTTATCTGGCAGGGGTTTGGCACGCTGGCACCGAGCCTGATGGCCTCGCCGTCGCAGCATCTGGCGGACGTGCAGTCCCTGCTTCACGATGCCGGGGTGGCGGAAAACGTGATTTTCTTTGAAGCCCACTCGCCGCTGGCGCTCTCCCGCGCCGCGCTGCGTTCGCGGGTGGAAGAGTGCTGGCAGTTAACCGAGCAAAACGCGATGTACGAGTCGTTTATCAATTCGTTCCGCCCGCTGCTGCCGCTGCTGAAAGAGGCCGCGCCGGAGGAGCTGACGCCGGAACGCTGCTTCCAGATCCAGCTGCTGCTGATTCACTTTTATCGTCGCGTGGTGCTGAAAGACCCGCTGCTGCCGGAGGAGTTGCTGCCTGCGCACTGGGCGGGGCAAAGCGCCCGTCAGCTTTGCATTAACATCTATCAGCGTGTCGCGCCGGGGGCGCTGGCGTTTGTCAGCGAGAAGGGCGAAACATCCGTGGGCGAACTGCCCGTGCCCGGCACGCTCTACTATCAACGCTTTGGTGGTCTTACAAGCGCATAAGGAGTGAAGATGCCAGTTTATCAAATTGACGGTCTGACGCCGGTGGTGCCGGACGAGAGCTATGTTCACCCAACGGCGGTGCTGATTGGCGACGTGATTCTGGGCAAAGGCGTTTATGTTGGTCCTAACGCCAGCCTGCGCGGTGATTTTGGCCGTATCGTGGTGAAGGACGGGGCCAACATTCAAGATAACTGCGTGATGCACGGCTTCCCGGAACAGGACACTGTGGTGGAAGAGGACGGGCATATCGGCCACAGCGCCATTCTCCACGGCTGCGTGATCCGCCGCAATGCGCTGGTGGGCATGAACGCGGTGGTGATGGACGGCGCGATTATCGGTGAAAACAGCATCGTCGGCGCGGCGGCGTTCGTGAAGGCGAAAGCGGAGATGCCAGCCAACCATTTAATTATCGGCAGCCCGGCTAAAGCGATTCGCGAACTCAGCGAGCAGGAGCTGGCATGGAAGCAGCAGGGCACGCGGGAGTATCAGGTGCTGGTGGAGCGCTGCAAGCTCACTATGCACCAGGTAGAGCCGCTGCGCGAGGCTGAGCCTGACCGGAAACGGCTGACGTTTGATGAGAATTTAAGGCCGAAATCGGCGGTGTAGGAGGGGAAGTTTGCGCCACGGCACTAACGGGAAGATGTTACCCGCCTCAACATGCTATTAATCCTCGATACAGACTCATCACGACAGAGGACGCAGAGTTATGCTCAGGGGTAAAAGAGCTGTTATCACGGGTGGCGGCGGGGGATTTGGTCAGGCGCTGTGCGTCTGGCTTGCCCGAGAGGGCGTTGAAGTGGATTTTAGCGCCCGTCGGGCGGTGGATATTCAAAAAACCTGCAGCCTCATCGCGGCTGAAGGTGGTGAGGCGAAAGGGTATCTCTGTGATTTAGCCCTGCCGGAATCCATTTCTCAGTTTTCTTCGCAGGTCTTACATTCAGACAGGCCAATCGATATTTTAATTCTGAATGCTGCTCAGTGGTTGTCTGGGACAATAGACGAACATGCGAGCACAGAAATCTTCAATACCGTCAGTTCAGGCCTGACAGGTTCAATCTTGCTCACCCAGGCAATGCTTCCGGGTTTAAGACGCTCAGACAGTGCAGACATTATTGCGATTATATCTGCGTGCGGTATTCCGAACTTTACAGATTCGATTGCCCATCCCGCTTTTTTTGCCAGCAAACACGGGCTCAGCGGCTTTACAACGAAACTGTCAGAACACTTATCCAAAGAAAACATTCGGGTAACCGGATTATATCCACCTGATTTTGAACTGACCGGCTTAGAGGCGCATGTCGATAATCAATCAAGAATGGGGGAACGTCTGGTGAATGGATGGTCAATCTGGGAAACAATTCGTTTTGTACTGACTCAGCCTCGAAGTTGCCATATCAGCACGATCTACTTTCAGGGGCCGACTCGCGAAGATCTGGCGCATCAGGCCTGAATCTGACGGCGGGCGTTCACTACTATTGCTGATAAAAGCGTTTTGGAGTCTCATTAATCGCAAAGCGGCTGCCAGGGCTCTGGCTGTCTTTTTTCGCCATATCCATTAATAACGCGATGCCAATGTAATTACTCCAGTTAAAGGTATTTTGCAGCACCACCACTGCATTGCCTTTTTCTTTGTCATAGCCGATAAAGCTGGAGTAGCCGCCGATATAGCCGACCTGGTAGGTGATTTTTTCCAGACCGATAAAATCGGTGGTCCAGGCAATACCCTGTACCCCGTCGGGACGTTGAATATCGGTATTTCTCACTTCGGCAAAGACGCTGTCCAGCAGGGGATTGTGGGTCGTTGAGACGTGATAGCGGGCATAGGTCGCCAGATCTTCGGCGTTACTGTATAGGCTCGCCGCCGCCACCATGTTATTGGAAAAATGCCAGTCCGGGGTGAGCTGCCCGCGCGGGATAAATTTCGGCTGATCGCCCGCGTGGCCAAGCGCACGCTGGGGGTACCCTTTTAGCTGCCGGGGCGTAAAGCTGCTGTTAGCCATTTGCAGCGGATGGAAAATATAGCGCGAGGCTAAACTCTGGATATCCTCGCCAGTCTTGTGTTTCAGGATATAGCCGATCAGCGCGTAGCCGGTATTGGAATATTGCGGCACTTTATTCTTTGGCGCTCGCCAGTCGGCGAGGTAGCGCAGCACGTTATCGCTATCCAGCTCACCGTAGAAATTATCACCCGTGCTTAAGTAGCTGATGAATTTTCCAAGCATCGGAACATCCATATTCTGACGCGGCAGGCCGGAGGTGTGGGTTACCAGTTCAAGAAGGGTGATTTTTTGTGCATCCGCGCTAAGCGGCGTCCCCGGCGGAAGCAATGTCGCCAGGTTATCGTTCCAGTTCAGTTGCCCTTCATTCACCAGACAAGCCACCACTTCCGCCGTGATCCCTTTGCTGAGCGAGCCGAGCGCAAACAGGGTATCGGGCCTCACCGGATAGCGATTGACCGCATCGGTTACGCCCCAGGTGTAAAACTGCGGTGAGCCGTGATTATGGATCACCGCGACCGTCATCCCGGGAACGGATTTTTGCGCCATGTAGTGACGCACCACGCTGTCAACGTCGCCATCCAGCGAGTCATGAGTGAGAAGTTCCTGAGTACCTTCCGGTGAAGACATTTGCGAGAGCGTGCCACAACCGCTGAGGAGTGGGAGAGTAAGCAGAAGCCAGTGAATTTTTTTTGTTATGTTCTGCATACCTGATAGCGAGTGTGGTGGTCATTGACGCGCCAGGAATGTATCACAAATAGCCTGCCATGAGGGATTTTTTCGGGTGGCAGAATTACCGTCTGTTTGGTGCCGGGAGTGGAAGTGATACCGGCCTGACAAAGTTGCTGATATGATAATTTTTTGTTAATCCGGAGGGGCAATGGATACAGGCACGATTGTCACGTTATTCAAATTCAAACGCTGGGTAGATACGGAAACCTTACAAGCAATACAGAGGATCGATACTTCCGCAAATGCTGAAAAGCACCATCTGATGCTCAGACTTATGAACCATGTTTATGTCGTGGATATGATTTTCAGGGCAAATATTACTGGTCAAACGCATCAATACACCGCGTTGAATACGCCGGAAACGCCGTCTGCAGACGAGCTTCTGAAAAAGATGACTGAATGCACTGACTGGTATATTACGCACGCAGGTTCAATGGACGTGCCCGGACTTTCTGAAATCATCAAATTCCGTTTTGTCGATGGCGGATATGGCGAAATGAAAGCGGCGGATATGCTCAACCATGTACTGTTTCACGGTACCTATCATCGCGGCGCTGTGGGATGGATGCTTTCTGAAACGGGTGTAATTCCTCCAAAGGATGTGCTAACCGTTTTTCTAAGAGATCATAATCACTAATATGAGCTACTTTCATCAACTTAGCGCCACCCGTCTGGATGGGCAGCTTATCTCTATGGCCGACTATGCGGGAAGGGTGGTTTTGGTCGTTAATACCGCCAGCCAGTGCGGCTTCACGCCACAGTACCGTGGCCTTGAAGCGCTATACAAGAAATACGCCGATCAAGGGTTAGTGGTGCTGGGTTTCCCCTGCAACCAGTTCGGTAAACAGGAACCCGGCGGCGCTGACGAAATCTCGAAAACCTGTTACATCAACTACGGCGTGAGCTTCCCGATGTTCGAGAAGATCGAGGTTAACGGTAGCGCAGCGCACCCGCTGTTTCGTTATCTGAAAAACGAATTGCCCGGCGTGCTTGGGGGGCGGATCAAGTGGAACTTTACCAAGTTCCTGATCGGACGTGACGGTAAACCACTCAAGCGTTTTGCGCCGATGACGACGCCAGAGAAAATGGAGAGGGCGATTGTGGAGGCTTTGGGGAGGTGAGTGTTTTGGTGAATGGAATTATCCAGCATCTCTGTTTCCTCCATGAACAACATGTCACTTAAAAACGCCTGTAGAATGCGCAAATGCAGCACGCTGCATCTCGTGATGATGACAGCAGGTTTCACTTAAGTTATTTAGTTAATAGCATGTTATCAGTTTATGCCACGCAAACGGCAGAACAAAACCATTTACTTTTGAGTATTTCGTGAATGATTTACTTGCCCGGATGGCATACTCCTCTTTATATTTTTACTTATATACCGATGAGCTAATGACAAAATGTGACACTCCAGGAGGAGATAATCACACTTTGCAAAAATCCGGGGTCGATTATTCGTCGATCCACTGCAACGAATAAGGAGAAAGTTGTGAATAACGTCAATACCTTCCTTAAGGAAAATTTACCTTCAGTAAGTAAGAATGTTTTTGTTGCTCCAGGCATTCCTGAAAAAAAACTGAATAACGTCGCTAAAGCATTCAATGTCGCTGATAACCTGAATGCTGTGCTTGCCATTTATGATAATACTGTATTTGGTAGTGCAAAAGATGGCATCGTTTTTACCGGTGAAAAACTGGTTATAAAAGAAGCATTTGAAAGTCCTTATGACGTCTACTACAACAATATTGATGCCGTAGAATATATAGAAGATGTCACCGTAAATGATAAAGGAAAGGAAAAGCGAACAGAATTTGTCTCCCTTAAACTAAAAAATGGCGAGATAAAACCACTCAAAAGTTTGATGGAGTGCAACTATAAGAAGCTGAGCGATGTTCTTGAGCATACTATCAGTGACTTTGATGAGTTCACAGAAGAAGATCAGCTCATCACTCTTGCCGAAATGTCAGAAACTCTCAAAGTTGCTTACGTCAAAATCATGGTGAACATGGCGTTCTCAGATGACGGTCAGGTTGATAAAAAAGAGTTTGCCGAAATACTCTTGTTGATGACCCGACTTGAGTTAACGACCGAATCCCGATTTATACTGCGTAGTTACATCGGTGCAGAATCCAGTCTAATGCCGGTTGAAGAGTTAATAGCGATTATTGACCAGGAATGCGTACCTAGCCATAACAAGTCCATAAAAATCTCTCTTGTTAAAGACCTAATTAGCATTTTCATGAGTGTTAATAACGGTGAATATAAAAACTTTCCATTTCTTCAGCAAGTGCAACCCTTGCTGAGCGTAACTGACGAAGAAATAGAGCTTGCAGTGATGGCTATTCAGCAAGACTTTAAGATGTTACGAGAAGATTTTTCCGACGATGCGCTGAAACGCAGCATGAAAGAACTTACGGCAAAAGCCGGTGCGGTAGGTGTGCCGCTTGCTGCTGTCTATCTTTCTGGCTCTGTTATCGGTATGTCCGCTGCGGGCATCACTTCTGGCCTCGCAACGCTTGGACTTGGCGGCGTGCTGGGATTTTCAAGTATGGCAACGGGTATTGGTGTTGCGGTGTTATTAGGTGTAGGGGCCTATAAAGGGATTCGTCATCTTACGGGTGCTAATGAACTGGATAAATCCAAGCGCCGGGAGCTGATGCTGAATGAAGTCATCAAGCAGACACAATCCACATTGTCCGCGTTAATTAATGATCTCAATTATATTTCTGGCAAGTTTAACGACGCTCTGGATGCGCACAATCGGCAAGGTGAAAAAATTCAAAAGCTCCAGAAGATGATGAATGCATTGACCGGCGCGGCGGATGAATTGAATAAGAAATCGAATAAGATGCAAAACAGTGCACTCAAACTTAAGTGCCCTGTCTACCTTGATGAGGCTAAACTCAGTTCTCTGACCCGAGAACCCATCAAAAAACAATTCTATGATATTGTTCTTTCATTCTATGAAGAATGTATTGTCGAAGAGCAACACGATGGTAAGACTGTTGAAGTGAAAAAACGTAAAATTAAAGAAGACACAGCTACTCAGCAATTAGAAAAACTTGCCGCCATCTTTGAAGGCATCGGATATTTCAGAGCGGGGGACGTTATTAAAGGCAAATTGACTGGATTATTCTCATAATGAAAAAACCGGATACTCAGGTATCGGCCTTGCTGGTGCAGAAGCACCAGCTTGAACAAAGCGAGAGTCAATTAAGTGACCTTGATGCCGCTCTGGATGCACTTAACGCTTTGCAAACTGATACCGATGCTGCTTTAGATGAAATGATTCTCGCTATGGATGGTGTTCTGGAACACGCAGGTATCACGTTTGATGAGAATTTCCACACAACGGTTTCCAGTGAATTCAGCGATTACCTTGAATCCGGTTTGACCCCGTCATCGTCCAGTATCAGTAAACTGTCGATGATAGAAACAATAGCGTTCACCAGCGATACGGACTGGGAAACCTATTCCCAGTCCGTATCGCACTATGCCCATAAGCATAATGTCGATTTAACTGTCGATCCGTTTAGCGCCCTGATGTCCCCGACTCAGAGAATTGCTCTGGAGAAACGCATTCAGGAAGACTTTACTTTTAAGACTGCCCGCTGCGACAAATATGATTACATGATCGCCGGCACCTGTGGCGTTATTGGCGGGCTTATCGATATTTTTCTGGTAGGCGCACCTGGTGAAGGAAAGCTGACCCAGCTTGCAGATAATGCAGTGGACGGTGCAGTCGAGAAATTCGCCTCAGCCTTTGGCTGGAAAGGCGGTGCAGAAGGGAGTGATCCTACAAAAAGCGCTATCGGTTTTCTGGAGAGAAAATTCAAGGTCAACTATGACCATCGGCATGGCGGCGATGTTGACGGTCTGTTCAGGATGAACACGAAGAATCACCATATTAAAAGTCTTGCCCACTCCCCGGACTTAGTCGGTTTATTTTTCTCGATCCTTGATCAATTTACCAGCACGGCACATTTTGTGGCAGACGGAAAACTGGTTTCCGTAGATACCGAAACTTTTGAGCTTAAAGGGAATAACTTTGTCTCTAAAGTATTTAGTGGTTTCGTAAACTGGATGGGCCATCTTTTTTCTGATATGGCGGGCTCTTCCGGTGCGCAAGGAAGAGGCTCTGGTATCCCAATTCCTTTCTTTTCATTACTTCAGTTTATTGACGTGGGTGAATTTGGTCAGCATCGCCAGTCTTTCGCGACTGTCGCCGTCCAGGTTTTTGAGAAAGGATACGACTTACGGCATGGATTAGCGATGGCGATCCCTGTTCTGATTACTGAACTGCTTGTGCGGATCACCTGGACAGTTAAACAACGTTGCTACCATAAGAAGGCCTGGGGTGAATGTATCCCTTCTGCGAAAAACCCAGAACTCAGGCGAATGTTGCTGGTTGCGCATGGAACCTTGTGCTTGATGGATGCAGGCGATGCGGCACTTCGTTCAGGAGGAGAAATGATTCAGTTCCTCTTGAGAACGAACCTCATCGGCTGGGCAAGATTTGGAACGCTGGCAATTAAAGAGCTCCATGTCTGGTACAAAGCCGGTGGAATTGATGCCAGCGCTGTAGATGAATATATGGACCATGAACTTCGACGAATGCTAAAAGCGGGTTAAGAATACGATCTCATTGAATAAATGCAAAGCCTGGATGCCTGGTATTAATAAACCAGGCACTGGCTAATCTGTAAACGCAAAGCAGAAAAGGCACATTCATTGCAAGGCGGAAATATCCTTTGAGATGTATGGATTTTTATAGCGGATCAGTGCCAGCAGCAGAAGGTGCTCTAATATCATAAATTGAAATCATGCTTAAGATAAATTTCGATTTAATCATCATTGATGATGCCTGTTTTCACGTGGCATTGTTTTACTTTATAGTCAGTAATACGTACAATACTAGAAAATGTAATGACGAGTAAAATTGATGGCTACAAAAAAAGTACTTGAAAAATCATTTATTGCTATTATTTTGAGTGGTGTGCTTGCCGTTTCTGGATACTTTGGAGCGCTAAATGCAGTATTTGACTTGTATCAGAATATCGCAGATAAATTTTTTCAAAAAAAAGCGGAAGATAATCTTCACGTAATTTATACCGGGGCATCGATAAAGTATATCGAATCAATTTTTGGCGCACCTGTGAAAGAAGAACATTCTGAGGATGGTAAGGTGAATGAGTATATTTACTCATTCAGGAAGTTCTATCTACAGGTGGTTTATGATAATAAGAACACAGTGATACTCTATTCCGTAACCAGCAAAGATAAGGACTTTCATCCTGAAGTGCCTTATCTGGGTAAAACCCTTGGGCATAAGTTCAAAGACTTTGGAAATGATATTAACTATTTGCATTTTGATCATTCTTCAAAATTCTATCAATATGAAGAAGGGCACTACTTAGGAAATCCGGGTAACTATAGAAATTTTTACCTTGCTTATAATCCTGCTGGCGTTGATTACGTTGAGTTGCATTCGCTCCCTGATTTTTATAATAACAATGAATTTCCTCCAAATAAAAAAGATCTTGAAGAATTCAGAAGCAAAAATGCTCCTAATACATTTGGCGTAGGTGATATAAACGGAGGCCCTGAGGGTCTTGAGTTAAGCTTTAGACTTGGGATTGATTATTACGATGCGAGAGATATTCCAGATAAAGATTAGTGGTGGTGTTCAAACATTGTACAAGTTTGTTTCGCTTGAATGTAGACTATCACCATTAGATTAGCCAGTCAGTTATGCTTTTCGCTCGAAGCAGACTCACGGACCATTTCTTCAGCAGTCTGGTGACAGGAACGTAAGTTGTAAGTATTCATCCGCAGCAAATGGTTTACAAGAATATTTACTGCTATAGATAAAAAAAGATGAAGGATGAGTGAATATCATAAGTAGATAATAGCACTTCCATAACTACATCCTCTATCCTCATTGCGTCTGATGCCTCAATATGATGGACGACAGTTTTCATTTTTATATCACCTTTAGCATATAAATGGAGTCAGGAAGTGATTTCTATAAACAACATTTTAAATATGAATATGGCAAAAAATATCTACCTTTCCCTGATAGGGGGCGGTGTGGCGGTATTTATGATTTACTCGATGAGAATTGGATTCTTACCTACAGGCTTATCACTTTCTGATGTCATATTTTTTCTTCTTGTCATTATATCTTTTTCAATTTTTCTTACATTCTCTCTTGCAATATGGTATTCCATGTCGGTTGTAACCTCCTATTACTGCACGAAATTTATTTTATTCCTCACGCCCAATAAAAAAATAAAACGTGAAGAGTGGCGCGGAAGACTGAAAATAACACTTAAAGTAGGGAGGAGTATGAGGATTTATGTTGCTTTATTTGCCCATTTAATTATTGCATTTATGGGGGGGCTTTTTCTTATTTTTGGTAGCGCAAATGAAATGTTGGATGGGAAATCTGTTATATTGTCATTACTATTTACGGCATTTTTGATCACACTGATCCCCTATACATATATTGATAAAAAGATAAAAGAAGAAGATAAAAAAAGTACCGCCATATCAATTTTGGTTTTGATTTTCGTTCTCTTTTTTATGCTTTCAAATATGGCACCTGTGCTTAGCGATGCAGGCATGAAGTACATTGGCGTGCGCAAAACCAATGTGACAATTCTTCTGAATGGAAGCGAACTGGAAATGGCAAGACATTTAACTGGCAATCACGATCAGACCTTCTTTAAGGGGGACGCGCTATTTACTGGTGTAGGAACATCTTCTCTGCTGGTTATCAACAACAAAAAAATTATCGTGAAAAATGAAAACCTGACCTTGTCATTCTAGTCACAATGATGTGTCTGCTGAGTTGTTCCTGTTAATTCATACATATCGCAGTTAATAATGTCTGCTCATAGCTCATAGCTCATAGCTCATAGCTCAAAGCAGACATTCCCCTTAATAAATTCGCCTAAAGCAAAACCCCATTACCCCCGCAGCCACGGCGTAATCGTCAGTCCGGTAAGCAAGCCTTCCGGGCTGAGCAGGCGAGTGACGGTTTGTCCCCACGGTTCAATACGATTAGCCACCAGCAGCCGATAGCCTTTATCACTCAGAACGCGGGTAGCCGAGTCCAGATCCTGCACCTCATACTCAACCCAGCCCTGCGGTATCGGGTGCTCAACTGGCCACTGTTCTTCTCCAAAACAGGACGCTGCCGCCTGTGCGAGCGGCCAGACGGCGAAATGCTTCACGCCTTCCAGTTGGCCCTCTTCAGTGAGTAGATAATCGCTGTTCCCCTCCATCGGCTTAAGCGGAAGGCCGAGTGTCTGGACATAAAACGCGGTACTGGACTCCGTATCCCGCGAAATGGGCCCGAACCCGGCGACAAATAAGACATCAATTTCTGGTAGCGCTTGCGACATATCCACTCCTGAATGAGGTGAAATTCACCCTGAATTTATCTTACGACCGACTGAAATACGACTCTCAATTCTGGTATCGCATTCACCGTGCCTGCACGTCCACGATCGGTTTAAAATTCAGCGCGATGACGATTAGCAGTACGACTCCCGCACTCATGATCAGCCATGCGCTGGTCAGCGATACCGAACTGTCGCGAACGATCCCCGCAATTAACGGCATAAGCGCGGCGAGCATGTATCCGCCGCCCTGAACTTTAGACAGTAACTTCCCGGCCTGCGCGGGCGTTCGCGCATGATCGAACGTGACGATGAGCGACAGCGGGAAGAGGGCGCCGATCCCGGTGCCTAGCAGCAACGTGGATAACACCGGCGTTGTACCCGGCGAAAAGACCAGACACAGTAATCCCGCCAGCAGAAGCAGCAATACGGCGATCAGCGGCACGCGACGGTCAGGGAATTTACCGATCAGCGCAGAGACGGCAAACCCTGCGACAACCTCGGTTAACGTCAGCCAGGCCAGCATGTAGCCGCTGCTGCGTGCGGACCATCCCGCCTGAATATAGAGCGGGGGCAGCCAGGCCAATACCAGCGTATAGGCTCCCGTTCCCACGCCGAAAAAGAGCAACAGTAGTGCGGTACGGGAGGACGAGAGCGTAACGGTTTCGTGTGCTGTTTTTTCCTCGCGAGGATGCTTAACCAGGGTTAACCACAGTATCAGCGCCAGCAGCGCTAACAGCCCGGCCATTGCCAGCGCGGGCTTCAGCGTGAGCCATGAAAACAACGGCTCGGCGCTGGCGGCGGCGACTGCCGCACCGGCCATAATGCCCGTGCTGAATAGCGACATTACCGTGCTGGCCGTTTGCGTATATTCCTTTTTTATCAGGGCGGGCATTAACGCCTGGATCGTGCCTATGCTGGCCCCGCCAAGTAACGCGGTGCCCATAAGACTCTCCGGTGAGGCGCTAAAGCCGCGTAATAAGCAGGCTACAAGCAGGATGAAGAGCCCGAACATAATTCCCCGTACGGCGCCGACTCTGGCTAAAAGCCAGGGTCCACATAAGGCGGCCAGACCCATCATCGCGACCGGCAGGGTGGTCAGCAGGCTGAATTGCGTAGCGGTCAGTCCCGCTTCACGCTGCAGCACGGAAAACAACGGTCCTACAGAAGCCAGAATAGGGCGCAGGTTCAGCCCGACGATAAAAGCGATAACCGCGAAGAGTAAAGGCGACGTGCGTTTCAACATGGAGTCCTTTTCGGTTGTGAATGGCCCGGCAAATTGCTGCGAGCATTTATCTTAACGTTAAGATAAAATCCGTTTTTGCGTAAGATGTACCGCACAACAGGATAAATGCCCACGCCATCAGGGGTGAAAATGAAAGACCATGTAGACTTCGTTGTCGGCCAGTGGAGCCGTGCCATGCCGGAGCTGGACGCCTCGTCGATGAAAATTTTTGGCCGAATCCTCCGGCTGATGAAGCATCTGGGAAAAAAACGGGCGCAGGCCATGGCGCAGTTTGGCTTTCGCGAAGGCGAGTTTGACGTGCTCGCCACGCTGCGCCGTGCCGGTGAGCCGTACTGCCTTTCCCCTACGCAGCTGTATAAATCGCTGCTGATCACCTCAGGGGCAATGACGAACCGGCTCAGCCATCTCGAACAGCAAGGGCTTATCAGGCGAATTGCCGATCCGGATGATAAGCGCAGCACCCTCGTAAGCCTGACACCGCAAGGGCAGGAGCGTATCGAACAGGCGCTGATCGTGCATACACAAACCCAAAATGCGCTGCTGAGTAGCTTATCTGACGCGCAGCGCGCGCAGCTTGAGTCCCTGCTCAGGGAGCTGCTGCTGACATTTCCGCCAGAGGGCCTGGGCGACAAGTCACCGAGTGCCGATAATACAAACACTGCATAGCTAAACCTCACAAAAGGGAACGTATGTCTTTACCGCCACTGTATGCCCTGCGCGCTTTTGAAGTTGCCGCGCGGCTTAACTCCTTCAGCAAAGCGGCTGAAGCACTGAATATCACGCCAGGAGCGGTCAGCAGACATGTCCGGACGCTTGAAATGTGGTTCGACTGTGAGCTCTTTAAACGTCAAGGGCCAAGAGTGGAGGTCAGTGATGCCGGGCGCGTTCTGGCCGGACAGCTTAGCGAAAGTTTCTCGAATATTGAGTGGGCGTGTCGCGCATTCAGAAGCGAAAATCATCTTCTGCGCCTCAAAGCTCCCAGCACCCTGACAATGCGATGGCTTCTGAATGTGCTTAAATCCTTTCGCGAGAACCACGCGAAGCCACAAATTGAAATTGCCAGCGTCTGGATGGACTTCGACACCGTTGACTTTAGTCGTGAGCCATACGATTGTGCGATCCTCCTCGGTAATGGCTATTTCGGCGAGTCAACGGAAAGCAGGCTGCTCTTCAGTGAATGGCTCATTCCGGTTTGTACCCCGTCGTTGCTTGAATCTGCCCGGCATCGGCTCCCAGAGTGCGATCTTATCCATCCCTCTCCGGACAGACGGGACTGGAAGCGCTGGCTGAAAAGAACGGGGTCATTCCCCGGTCTCGACGTGAGTCGAGGGATAGTGTTCGACACCCTGGAGCAGGGAAGCCTGGCCGCCATGCACGGTCACGGGGTGGCGATGGCCGATCTCCGCCTCACGCTCGACGCGCTGAAAAGCGGTCTGCTCGCGCTGCCCTTCAGGGAAGCGATAGCAACAGGGGACGGCTATTACCTTGTCTGGCCGAAACATTCGCTCAGAAGACAGAGTATTGAACGGTTGCTGGCGTGGCTTAATCTTAACGCGCCGGTGGTACCTTCTTTGAATATCGTCTGTCTTGAATACAATGAAAATCGGGTTTAATAAATAGCGGAATATTAATTTTGGAATATTCCGCATCCTGAACGTATTTATGCGTAGGGAATATTCGCCATCTTTTTATATCTTTCCGGCAGGGCGCTGTTCAGGTTGAGCAATTTATCCAGAATATAAAGCGCAGGCGTCCCTTTTGCACGTTCAGCATCGATCAGCGCAGTGCGTAACAGATTGGCAGCCGAGGTCATGTCACGGAAATACTCCTCAGATTCACGCGTTTGATCTTCGCCTGAGGCGGCGTAACGCACCTTTGGCCACTCCGCAAAGTCAAGCAGCGGAAGGATCCCATCCTCTTTTGGTAAATGCGCTGAGAGCAACTCTTCGGCGTTACCCGAATTGCTTTGGGCGAAAGAGAGGAGGTGCAGTCGATGGATTAGAGGTGACAGCGCCTCTGAGCGATCGCTTTCTGAGGAAAGTAAGTTTATTAGCGCAGGTATATTTTCCTCAGCGGTGTTTTTCGCTGGCGATAAGGTTTTCATTAAATGGAATAAAACATCGAGTGTCATAGGTGCTCCATATACGTACATTATTTTTTATTGTTTTAACTTCGCTATCTATTGTCGACAGCAGTATACCAGGGGTGAATGGATGGTATTTCATCGCGATTACGTTTGAAAAACGATAAATAGTGGGAATCAATGTGAGTTTTACTCAACATAGGGCTTAATATCTTATGCGTTTCTTAGAGCCTGATGATTACCTTACAATGAACGCTAAAACATCTACGCAGACAGAGTCTGCAAAGCGAGCAAACATGAAATTAGAGAGTGCGTCAGTTTTAGAAGAACTCCGGACCAAACTAAGACCCGCATCGGTCGCGCAGGTCGGCGGGTTCCGGCCGCCTGAAGATCCCATAACATCCTGGTTTCTAAAGGGCGTTTCTCGTGCAGACGAAGGATTACCCACCTGGAAGGACAAGCCAATGTTTCCGCTTCTTCAGATTCGGATCGACGAGCTTCCTGTTATTCCCGACCAGTTGAAGGGGATAGCCCTTCTGGTGTTGTTCCACAATTTGGAACAACATCCCTTTGACGAACCTCACGGTGAAGGATGGTTAATCCGCGAGTATGCCACCCTTGAAGGGCTACAGTTTTTGCCTGAATTGGACACGCCGTATCGCGCGTTTCCTGTTCAATGGCTCAGTGTCAATGACGATGCTCCTGGATGGGAAGATGCCTGGGACATTATTGATCTCTCTTGCGTAAATGATGATGAGCAGGCCAGCGATAGTTTTTTTGAGGACTTTAACCGCTACAGGGGAACCAAGGTCGGGGGATTTCCGGCAGAGATACAACACGGTGTGGGAATCGACGATTTTGTTTTTCAGGTTGGGTCGGAAGAAAAAGTGAATTGGATGTGGGCGGATAATGGTATCGGTTATTTTCACCGGTCATCAGAAGGGGAATGGCGATTTTCATGTCAGTTTTATTGATGAGCCTCCTGCCGGGGGATATGACCGCTTACCCGGCAGCGATTTGTTTCACAAACGCCATCGCTCATCGACCGTTCCGAATGGTATAACGTCTTGCGGCTAAAGGGTGGCCGCCCGCTGACCCCATTAACAAAGGTGTATATGAAACAAATTACGTTCAGTGACCTGCAGCAACAAAGCGAGCAGGCTGCCAATTCTCCTCGCTTACGCGCGCATCGCAATTTACATCCCGAGCTGAGCGACCCGGTGCAGCGCCTGGCCATCGCGATGGAACCTGGCACCTATGTTCGCCCCCATCGCCACCCGCACACGTTTGAACTGCTAACCGCTCTGAGCGGTCGCTTTCTGGTGCTGAATTTCGATGACAGCGGTAACGTGACCCAGCGCGTGGTGTTAGGTGAAGACTGCAAAGTGCTGGAGATGGATGCCGGTACCTGGCATGCCGTGCTGTCGCTGGATAAAGGCGGCGTCATTTTTGAGGTAAAACACGGCGGCTACCAGCCTGTTCCGGAGCACGATACCGCCCCATGGTCACCGGCTGAGAACGCGCCCGGCAGCGCGGAGCTGATGAAATGGTACGCCCAGGCGCAGGTGGGTGACGGTGGTTTTACCCTGTAAAAACCGGTGAGTTTTGATACAAGTAATCACAAAAAGGATGTGTGTATGTTGAAAAGATTAGTCGCGGGGCAGATGAGCTTATCGACGACTTTCTGGGGATGGGGAATCTGCGGTAATTTTCTACTGGGTCTCATTGGGCTTGCTGGAGTGCAAACCGGTCACCCGGCAATGGTGCCGCTTTCCTATATACTTAAAGCTGTTCTGTTCAGTGTTGTACTTTCCGGCATTACTTTCATTCTGCGCCGAAAAATCACAGTATTGGGTGGGATCGCTTTTTTTATTATTTTGATTCAGGTGATTATGAGTGTAGTGATGACGGTTGGCCTTTTCTCGTTATTTTCTGAATAATCACTAGCAAGAGAGTTGGGTTTGCCAGCAGGATCACCTGACGGTGAGTAACATCGAGAACACGTACCTCCTTCTGGTGAAGGAGATACGCCTTTGCTGGCTGGATTTCCGGGATTAGCTAAGGCTCTCGAGCTCCTGCAGGAACACCTCAACCTGCTCAGGTGTCGCCGTGTCTGCCTGGTAAAGGATATCGAGCTTAACGTTCTTCAACCCGCAGAAACCAAATACACCTTCGATAATCTGCGTCTGAATCGCCGTCGAATAGCCGTGTTTGTCGAATCCGCTGAGATCGCTGCCGCCGGTGGCAATCAGGCGGACGGGAACATCACGTAAGCTGCCCACAATCCGGCCGTCCTCGGCCACCTTATACGCCCAGTTCAGGGTTAATACGCGATCGAACCAGCCCTTCAACAGCGCGGGGACCGACCACCAGTACACCGGGAAGACAAACACCAGCATATCCGCTCGCTCGACGCGCTGCTGCTCGCGCAAAATATCGTTGGGAAGGGCGCTCGGATCGCCGTGATACAAATCAAGATCGGCGCGGGTCATCGCCGGATTAAACCCTTCAGCATGCAGATCGGCAATCTCAACCTGCGTACCTTGCTCGCGCAATTTCCCGGCAATGCGGTCAGCCAGCGAATGGGATAACGAATTGTTGACAGGGTGAGCCGTCACGATCAGTGCGTTATTAATAGCATTTGTAGCAGACATAGCGACCTCGAATGGGTGAGAACTGATGCCTATATTACTATTGGTAACTTAGGTGTCAATCCGTCCAAAGCGATCATTTTGTGCTATTCACGTAGGTCTCCAGCACGCCGGTCATGGCGCCGCTGAGCGTATCTTCCGCAACATTCCGGGCGAGCACGCCGTTGCCTGCGGCGGTGCTGAGCGCGTCCGCTGCGCCAATGATGGCCGTCAGTGCCGCTTCCCCCTGAACGCCTTTCAGCGTGACAAAAGGGGAAAGCGCGGTACGCAGGCAGTCGGCACATTCGGCCACGCATGCCTCACGAAACGTCTGCAACGCGTGGGAACCGGACAGCGCCGCGGCGATTGGCCCGGTTTCAGGCCCGGCGGTAATGGCGCAGTCGATATAGGCGGCGCTGAAAAAGCGGATCGTCTTTTCCAGCGTTTTGCTGTCGACCGCCAGCGTCTCGCGGAATTTCGCCAGCTGCCGATCGCTATAGTCCTGGTACAGCGCCATCAGCAATCCTTCTCGATCGCCAAAGTGGTCGTAGGGGATAGGCTTGGTCACGTTGGCCCGCTCGGCCAGGTAGCCAAGCGTCAACGCCTCCGTGCCTTGCTGACGAACGATTCCGCGTGCAACCTCCAGCAGCTGCACGCGGCGGTCCTCTTTTCTTAAGCGCTTAACAACCATGCTTTCCTCAGATGTGTTATCTACTCATGGTAGTTTACACGTTTTCTGTGGGGTGCAGCACGCGTTGTTCCGCTGGGCGGATCCGGAACCAGATCGCATACATCGCGGGCAGGAAGACGAGGGTGATGATCGTCCCGCCCAGCGTTCCGCCTATCAGCGTCCAGGCAAGCGTGCCCCAGAACACCGAATGCGTCAGGGGAATGAACGCCAGCACGGCAGCCATGGCGGTCAGAAGGACCGGGCGTGCGCGCTGGACCGTCGCTTCAACCACCGCCTGGAACGGCTCTAGACCCTCCTTCTGGTTATGATTGATTTGACCGATCAG
The DNA here is from genome assembly GCF_024599655.1 of Enterobacter asburiae. Classification (NCBI taxonomy): domain Bacteria; kingdom Pseudomonadati; phylum Pseudomonadota; class Gammaproteobacteria; order Enterobacterales; family Enterobacteriaceae; genus Enterobacter; species Enterobacter asburiae. The sequence goes on along the minus strand of NZ_CP102247.1, from coordinate 2,602,329 downwards.
GATCAGCGTATTGCGCATAAGAATGCCGGAAAGGGCGATCAAACCGACCAGCGCGTTGATGCCAAACGGCTGGTTGAAAATCAACAGCACGGGCACCACGCCAATCAGCCCCAGCGGCGCGGTTAGGAAGACCATCACCATCGCCGAGATTGAGCGCACCTGCAAAATGATGATCAGCAGCGTCAGGGCAATCATGATCGGGAACAGCGGAAGCATTGCCTGCGTGGCTTTACCCGATTCCTCAATCGAACCCGCCATGTCGATTCGGTACCCGGCCGGCAGCGCATCAACAATCGGCTGGAGCTGCTTCATGATGGCGACCGACACATCCGGTGGCTGAAGATTGTTAGCGATATCGCCCCGAACGGTTATCGTCGGCGTGCGATCGCGACGACGCAGGATTGGATCTTCCATACCGATCTCAATCTTGCCGATTTGAGACAGCGGAACGCGCTGTCCCGCATTGCCGACAAGGGTAAAGCCCTCTATTTTTGCCGGATCAAGACGGATATCTCCCGCCGCGCGGCCAATCACCTCTACCGAGCGAATATCTTCCCGCACGGAGGTGACGGGCACGCCAGACAGCAGGAACTGAAGCTGCTCGGCAACGGCACTGGAGGTTAATCCGGTCGCCTGCAGGCGGTTTTGATCGAGGGTGAAATGCAATACGGGAACGCGTAACCCCCAGTCGGTGTTGACGGTTCTCATCAACGGGCTTGCCTGGAGCACGGCTTTCACCTTATCAGCGATGTCGTGCACCTGTTCGACATCCGGACCCGTCACGCGCCAGGCAACCGGGAAGGGCGAGTAAGGGCCAAACACCAGCTGCGTCACCCGCACGCGCGCCTCGGGCGCAAGGCCGTTGGCGACAGCGCCTCTCAGCCGGAGCTTCAGCGCCTCGCGTGACGTCTCGCTGTCCGTCAGGATCACGATTTTCGCAAAAGACGGGTCGGGCAGTTCAGGGGCCATCGCCAGATAAAAGCGGGGCGAACCCTGACCAATATAAGCAGTGACAATTTTGGCTTCAGGCTGCTGGCCCAGCCACGCTTCTATTTTTGCCGCTGCGGCGCTGGTTTGCTCAATCGAGGTACCGTAGGGCATCTGGACCTCAACCAGTACTTCCGGGCGGTCGGAGGTCGGGAAAAATTGTTTTTTTACCAGACCCATGCCGAGCACGGCCACGATGAAAATGGCGACCACCGACCCGGCCACCCGCCATTTTCTGGCGATAACGCGGGCAAGCAGCTGGCGAAAACGGTTATAGCGAGGCGTGTTATAGATGGCGGCATGACCCCCTTCTACTTTGGGGATCGCCGGCAGGATCTTCACCCCAAGATAGGGCGTGAACACCACCGCGACAAACCACGATGCAATCAGGGCGAGGCCGACAATCCAGAACATATTGCTGGTGTATTCCCCGGCGGTCGACTGGGCAAAACCATTCGGCATAAAGCCAATGGCCGTCACCAGGGTTCCGGCCAGCATGGGCGCGGCGGTATGGCTCCAGGCGAAGGCCGAAGCTTTGATTCTGTCGTAACCTTCCTCCATTTTCACCACCATCATTTCGATGGCGATAATGGCATCGTCAACCAGCAGCCCGAGGGCGAGGATCAGGGAGCCCAGCGTGACGCGGTCGAAGTTTATTCCCGCGGCTTCCATCACCACGAAAACGACCGCCAGCGTCAGCGGGACCGCCGCCGCAACCACCACCCCCACGCGCCAGCCCATGCTGACAAAACACACCACCATGACCACAAGCAGGGCGACGAAGAACTTAATCATGAACTCATCGACCGACGAGCGAATATTCACGGACTGGTCGGTGACCTTGGTCAGGGACATACCAAGCGGCAGGCTATCATTTATTTTTGCCGTTGCCGCATCCAGCGCTTTACCCAGCGCCAGACCGTTCCAGCCTTCGCGCATCACGATGCCCAGCAGAAGGGCGGGTTCATGCTGATTACGTATGAGCATCGTCGGGGGATCTTCGTAGCCCCGTTCAACCGTCGCCACATCGGACAGCTTGAGCGTTTTGCCCTGAGCAACAAATGGCGTATCGCGGATTTTCTGCAGTTCATCGAACGCGCCGTCCAGGCGGATAAAAATTTGCGCGCCTCGGGTCTCAATGGAACCCGCCGCGGCTAGCGCGTTCTGGCTGTTGAGGGCATTGAAAATATCCTGGGGTGAGAGTCCTATCGTCGCCAGGCGGTCATGGGAGAAGGAGATATAAATCCGCTCGGCCTGTTCGCCGATAATGTTCACTTTCTTCACGCCGGGAACGTGCAGAAGCTGCTGGCGCAGACCTTCGGCATCACGTACCAGCTGCCGCTGCGGCTCGCCTTTCGCTTTCAGGGCAAAGAGGGCAAAGGTGACATCCGAGAATTCGTCATTGATCATCGGGCCGATGACGCCCGCCGGAAGACGCTGCGATTCATCTCCAAGCTTCTTACGCGCCTGATAGAACTCCTCCTGCACTTCGGCAGGCGGGGTCTTGTCCTGCAATGACAATGTAATAAACGCCATGCCGGGACGGGTATAGGTTTCGGTACGGTCATACCATTTGAGTTCCTGCAGGCGCTTTTCCAGCGGTTCGGCGACCTGATCCTGGATCTCCTGCGCGGTGGCGCCCGGCCAGACGGTTATCACCGTCATTTGCTTTACCGTGAAGGGCGGATCTTCCGCGCGCCCGAGCCCAAAGAAGGCGTAAATTCCGGCAATCGTGACCAGAACGATAAGAAACAGCGTGATGGAACGTTCGCGGACGGCCAGCGCTGACAGGTTGAAGCGGCTTCCGCTCATGGTGTGTTCTCCGCCAGGGCGGCAGTGCGTTGTTTAGCAAGCCTGACGACCTCACCTTCGTGCAGAAGATGTGCGCCTAACGCAACAATCTTCTCACCGGGCTTCACCCCGCCCGTGATCTGCACCGCATCTTCACCCACGCTCAGCACCTTGACGGGCGTCCATGCGACCTTTGCCGGCTGGGCGGAAATGCGCCAGACGCCGGGACCTTTTCCTGCATCATAGAGTGAGGCCAGCGGGACCTGCATGATCTGACCTTCCGCTTTATTATCCTGAATGTTCAGCGTGACGGTCGCCCCCAGCGGCGCGTTCGCCAGCATGCCATCCAGCACGTAACGGGCTTCATACGTGCGGGTCGTGGCATCGGCCGAGTCAGACAGCAGGCGCAGCGTTGCGGTGACCGGGTGTTCTTCATTGCCATAAAGTGTGGCCTGCGCTTCGCTGCCGACGGCAGGGCGCAGGGTTTCCGGAAGCTGCACGAGCGCTTCACGCTGTCCCGCTCTGGCGAGCCTGATCGTCACCTGTCCGGCACTGACGACCTGACCCGGCTCGGCGAGCGTCTCCATGACCACGCCGTCGGAATCCGCCAGCAGTACGGCATAGCCCGTGGCGTTTTGCGCCACGCTGGCCTGCGCCCGGGCGGCGCTGAGATCGGCCCTGGCCGTATCGGCCGCCGCTTTGATCTGGTCATACTCCGAGGCCGACACGGCACCGGAAGCCACGAGACCGCGATAGCGCGCCTCATCGCTGGAGGCTTTTCGCGCGCGCGCCTGGGCTGCATCCACCGCGCGCTGCTGCGCCTGGGCCTGTAATTTCAGGTCAACCGGATCCAGGCGCAGCAAGGGCTGACCCTGTTTGACGGTCTGACCCGTATCAACCAGTCGCTCAAGGATTTTTCCCTGAACTCTGAAACCCAAATCGCTTTGCGTTCTTGCGACCACCACGCCCGTGAAGGCGCGGGAGGTATTGTTCGCAAGCTCGACGGATGCGGATCTGACGAGGGGTGGCTTTGTGCGCGGATCGTCACTCGCGGAAATATCGCCGCACGCCACCAGGGCAAACGGCAGGAGACAAACGGCAATGCGGGCTGAAGTGAGCCTGAGCATGGGAAACCTTTTTGACGTAGCAGGACGGTATCCGCATTCTCTGACTAGTGACCAAAATTGTCAATGGTCACAAATTAGGGGGCCAGGCTTCTTAAAATCAGTGAAGAGAGCAGCACTGCCGCCGTGGGGGCCATTTCGAGGTTGTACTGCAGCTGAACGGGATTAATGTAAGGGCACATCACCATGTAGACGGCACCGGTAATCTCATCCAGCGGCGTTTTTCTTTCAAACTCGCCGGCCTGCCTGCCTTCGATAATGATGCTCTCAATCAGCTTCATCAGGCTTTCACTATACTTTTGGGTTGACGGCCACTGCTCCTGCGCGGCGACGGCGGCAATGTCGTATAGCTTACGGTCGTGGAAAAACAGCTCGCTTCCCGCCTCGGTGAGCGCTTTGAAAAGGCGGCGTAATCTTTCGCTTGCTGAAGGCGCATCTTCGATGGCTGAAAGCACCGCCGCCATGATCAGCTCCAGGCGGTTAGCGCAGATCACCTCGCCGATGGCCTGTTTGGAATCGAAAAACTTATAAATGTAGGACTTTGAAAAACCGATGGATTTAGCCAGTTCGGCGACGGTGGTTTTTTCATAGCCGTAGTGACCGAAGTGCTCAAAAGCGGCTTCGACGATTTGCTCTCTGACCGCGTGGTCAAGTGGACCACGTGCTGATGGGGGGTTCATATTTTTAGTCATTATTTAAGCTTAGCGTGACAGGCTACGATTAACAACGAGTGACCATTTCGTGCTTTGGTTACCGTCATTCATCATGCGCCGTTCAGACGGGACGATCAACCAGGTGGGGTAAGTGTATCACTGTTTTTCGTGCACTATGGCATCTATCTGTCTGCGATAAGCGAGGGTTTCAGCTCAACTCCCTTGCGCTGAACGGAGCCGTTTTTGCTTAAGCCGAGCGTGGACACAATATGATTAGAATGTCTGGGGAAACCGTGTTTTGATCGGCGGGTGAGTGGAGGCCGCAAAACCGATGCGGCCTTATCTGTCAGGCAGCCAGTTCAGGCATCTTTTCCTTCACGAAATTTAACACTTTCTTCGCGTCCAGGGACGCATAGGGCAGGCTCTCAATAATGGCGATTGAACGCGTATTACCCACCGTTTCTTTTATCTCATCGAGTTTGTACTGAATGTGCGGCGCGACGAGGAAACCATCGAAAGCGGGAGCGACACTGGCGAAGTTATCCAGCCCAACGGCGCTAATCATCAGCGGATAGCCTTCGCGTTCTGCCAGAGACTGCATCTTTTTGGCGAGAGCGTTTGCGGTATTACCAAACAAACAGCATATCAGAAGCTTTTTCATATTTTGTACCTCCTGAAAACCGCTCCTAGGGTAGTCCCGCGGTTGTCATCGAAATGCGCGCTATCTCTTATTTTGGCGAGAAATTAACCGCAGCTGCCTGACGCGATTTAATTTAATGTTTTTTTAACCAGTCGAGAAAAAACTGGCTAAACGCCGTGACCTGAAGCGGCTGCAGTTTGCGCTGCGGGTAAACAAACTGCAGCCCGACATCTTTGCGATCGTATCGGCTGAAGCCGGTGAAGCTGTCGGCAAACAGCACCATGAGCCTTCCGGTTTCAACATCGTCTTTGACGTCCCACCACGATTTCCCCGCGATGCCAGCCCCGCTGAGAGCCCACTGGCGAAGCAATGCCCCGTCGTCGCACACCATGGCAGGCTCTACGCGAACAATGCTTTCCTCGCCACTGGTTTCAAAGCGCCATTCGTTCATCACCACGCCTTGAGACTCAAGCGCCAGGCACCGGTGACGGGTTAAATCTGCAAACGTGGAGGGGATTCCGCGCTCGTTAAGATACTCCCCGGAGGCGACCAGCACCCGATGGTTCGGACGGATGTTTCTGACGACAAGACTGCTGTCCGGCAGATTGCCGAAACGCACGCTCATATCCAGCCGGTTAGCGACCAGATCCTCAACGTGTTCTCTTAGCGAGATGAAAAATTTAACCTCAGGATGGCGTCGGGAGAATTCCACAACGGCGGGGCTAAGATACTGTTGACCAAAGTCCGAGGGTGCAGAAAGGCGAATGTTGCCGCTGAGCACGCCTTCTTTTTGCGTTAATAGCGACTCGGCGTGATGCACCTCCTCCAGCACGCGCAGTGCGGCATGGTAAAACTCTTCTCCGGCGCGGGTCAGCGTGATGGACCGCGTTGAGCGGTGAAACAGACGCGTCTGGTAACGCTCCTCAATCGCCTTCAGCCTGGCCGTCATGGTGGCGGGGGAAAGGGACAGGCGTCGTCCGGCGGCAGAAAGACCGCCGGCCTCGGCCACTTCCACCAGTAACGCCATGTCTTCGAGTTTGCCCATTATTCATATTTTCCGAAAAGTGCATCTGCCTTTAGCGTAATTATCAAAACCAGATGCCGCCTGTAAAGTGATTTCATCCAAACCATAAGGGGTGAAAACATGCAACGTACCTCACTTTTTGAACGCTACAGGCTGGGTCAGCAGGACCTGAAAAATCGTATCGTCATGGCGCCGATGACCCGCGCGCGCTCCCTGCAACCGGGAAATATTCCCTCCGCGCTGATGGCGGAGTATTACCGGCAGCGGGCCAGCGCTGGATTAATCATCACGGAAGCCACGCAGATTTCGCCTCAAGGGCAAGGATACTCATGGACGCCGGGCATCCATTCGCCTGAGCAGGTTTCAGGATGGCAGCTCACCACGGGCGCCGTGCATCAGGCGGGCGGGGTGATTTTTTCGCAGCTCTGGCACGTCGGCCGAATGTCGCACCCCAGTTTTCATCAGGATGGTCAGCCCGTTGCGCCGTCAGCGCTGGCGCCGGACGCGCAGGTGTGGGTGGTGAATGATCAGGGAGAAGGCCAAATGGTTGACTGCCCGCAGCCGAGAACGCTCTCGCGCAAGGATATTTACAGCATCATCGCAGACTATCGTCAGGCGGCACTAAATGCCGTTCAGGCCGGTTTTGACGGCGTGGAGGTTCACGGTGGAAACGGCTATCTGATCGACCAGTTCCTGCGTCAAACCTCCAACAAACGCACGGACGAGTACGGCGGCACGCTGGCGAACCGGATCCGCTTTGCTCAGGAGGTGTTAACTGCGATTGCGGAGGCCATTGGCCCCGAGCGTACGGGCATCCGCCTTTCCCCGTTTATCACCCAGCGCGGGATGAACGATCCGCAGGTGTCGGAAGCCATACTCGCTCTCGCGGCCTGGTGTGAACAACAAGGCATTGCGTTCATCCACCTGGCGGAAGCCGACTGGGACGATGCGCCGCAGATACCTGAACAGTTCCGTCAATCGCTTCGCGAGACGTTTCGAGGAACCCTTATCGTCGCGGGGAACTATGGCCGTGAAAAAGCGGAAAAGATCCTTGCCGCCGGCTATGCCGATTTGATTGCCTTCGGACGGCCGTTTATTGCCAACCCGGATTTACCCCACCGGCTGGCGCACCAGCTGCCTCTTGCCCAGGTACGCGACCCCGCCACGCTGTTTGGCGGCACCGCCACGGGATATACCGATTACCCATCATATAACGTTCAAAATAACGATTTGCAGTTATCCTGATAAATTATTGAGAGATATCATGAAATATACGACGTGTATTCGTTCAGCTGTCGCGATGCTTATTCTTGCAGGTCTATCCGGCACCGTATTTTCGGCGCAATTGGAGTTTCTGCAGCCGAAACAGCTTATTATTGATAAGAGCCTTTCACAGGCGCAATTAAAGGTGAATGAAAATGCTGCCAGAGAATATGCAACCTTCTGGAATACGGGAGAAGAGTCCCTGGCGCGTGATGCGCTGGCGGTGAATTTCATCGATAAGACGCCCCCAGAAGGTCGTAAGCAAGGTCCTGAAGGCGCTATTTTAGCCTCCCGGGCGTTTCGTGCCGCCGTGCCTGATTTGCGCTGTGACGTTGAACAAATGATTATTTCAGGCAATCGCGTGGTTTCGCATTTACATTTTCACGGTACCTTCACCGGGACATTTGGCAAGCTGAAAGGAAAGGGGCAAAAAATAGATTTTATCGCCACGGATATTTATGAGATCGCTGACGGTAAGATTGTGGCTAACTGGCATATTGAGGACAACCTGACGCTGATGAAACAGCTGGGCGCACTGTAAATTCACCACTCCGGGGCGGCCCGGAGTGATGCGAAAATCCTATAAGCCAAGATCGCTCAGTGAGGGGTGATCGTCCGGGCGTCTGCCCAGCGGCCAGTGGAACAGGCGCTCGGATTCTTTTATCGGCATATCATTTACGCAGGCAAAGCGGTGCTTCATCAGTCCGTCAGGCTCAAACTCCCAGTTTTCATTGCCATACGAGCGGAACCAGTTGCCGGAATCATCATGCCATTCATAGGCATAGCGCACCGCGATCCGGTTATCCGTAAATGCCCAGAGCTCTTTAATCAGACGATAGTCCAGCTCTTTTTTCCATTTCCGCTCCAGGAACGCCTGGGCCTCTTCACGGTTGGTGGCGAACTCAGCGCGGTTGCGCCACTGGGTATCCAGCGTATAGGCAAGCGCGACTTTCGCCGGGTCGCGGCTGTTCCAGCCATCTTCTGCCAGTCTGACTTTTTCGATGGCGCTTTCACGCGTGAAGGGCGGTAAAGGAGGACGTGTGTTCATTGCAATTACCTCAGCGTTATATGATGTAGACAGGTCTGTCTACTTGCGGTAATCTATGCCTGTAAAATAACGCTGTCAACATTCTTTTTGAGGCTACCCAAAAGTGAAAACAGAACCCGCAGTGAACGATACAAAAATCAGCGTCAGAGATAAGATATTACTTACGGCGCACGATCTGTTTTATTCCACGGGCTTCAGGGCGACGGGGGTGGATACGCTGATTAAAGCGTCTAAAGTGACCAAGGTGACTTTCTATCGCCATTTCCCGAGTAAGAGCTTGCTTATTCTCGCCTATTTGCATTATCGGCATGAAATATGGATTAACTGGTTTGAGGCCACGCTGCGTCGACATCTCGATAAAGGCGAAATACCTGCTGATGCGATATCTTCAACGCTTTATGAATGGTTTGTTTCGCCCGAGTTCCACGGCTGCGCGTTTATTAACGCCAGCGCAGAGGCAAAATCGGAAGATATTGAAAGCGAAATAAAAGAGATTTGCCGCAATCATAAATGTGAAACAAAGAAAATTATTGTATCGCTGACGAAGATCGCGGATGAGCGCGTCGTCAATGAGATTATGCTGCTCATTGACGGTGCAATTATTCATGCGCAAATGGGCATGGATACGGATGATGTCATCAATTCGTTGAAGAGGGGATTAGCCGCAGCGTTATTAGTGGGCAAATAATGTTTATACCTGCGACGACTGACAAACTCTCGCAACACAACAACACTTAGCGTTGAATAACCTTCACACCGGGAATGAGCAAATGGCCTATAACCGTACTTTCGCCCTCGATATAAGCTGGAAAACGCTGCTGAAAGACGCGGGGCTTGAGCCAGAACGCATTCTCCGCAGGGCAGGATTACCTGACGATCTCTTTTTGCAAAAAGCGCGTGGACTCGATACGGATGAATACATCCGCTTCTGGAACGCGCTAGAGGCCGAAACGAACGATCCTGCCTTTCCCGTCCCGCTCATTGAGTTGATCTCTGCGGATGTGTTTGATCCGCCACTTTTTGCCGCACTGTGCAGTAGCAATATGATGCAGGCTGTCCAGCGACTGGCCAGATATAAACAGCTTATTGCTCCCATGGTTCTGGAGACAACGGTCGACCAAAACGGCAACCTTACCGTTTCACCACGCTGGCTTTTTGCGACAGAACTCCCGCCGTTTCTGCAGGTGGCAGAGCTGGGTTTCCTGCTCAGGCTTTTGCGGCTGGGGACCCGCGAACCGGTTAACCCCTTACGGATCTCCGTTTCTGCGCTACCGTCAGCGGTTCAGAACAGCCACTTTTCGCGTTTCTTTGGTACTGACGTGCAATACGGAGAACAGCCTGCCATCAGCTTTTCCGCAGCCGATGCGCTTCGGCCCTTTTTAACGGTAAATGAGGGGATGTGGCAGGTATTTGAACCGGAACTGCAGCGTCGTCTCGGTCAGTTAAATGAACAGGCTTCAACCGCCGAGCGCGTTCGTGCGGTACTCCTGGAACTTATTCCCGGTAACGAAGCGACAATTGAAAAAGCGGCGGAGCGCCTGGGAATGAGCAAACGCACGCTGCAGCGCAGGCTTGAGCAGGAAGGGGATAATTTCCGCAACCTTGTCAACGCGTGTCGTGAACACCTGGCCCGTCATTATCTTCGCAATACGCGTCTTTCCGGGTATGAGATCGCATTTTTACTGGGTTTCGAAGATCCTAACTCATTCTATCGCGCATTTATGACCTGGACGGGCCAGACTCCTGAAGCGGCCAGGACAGCCATGCGTCTTGAGTAAATCCGGGCATATCTATCGCTATGATGGCGCAGTTTGCGAGTCATATGGCGCGATACGCTAGTTAACGCGGGGCCGAGTGAGGGCAAACTAACGACAGTCTACTCACCGAGGTATTTATGTTTACTCAGGACAAGAAAACCGCGCTGGTCACCGGTGCATCGTCAGGTATGGGCAAAGTCATCGCCCGTCGTCTTATTCAGGATGGCTATCAGGTTTACGCTGCTGCCCGTAGCGTTGAAAAAATGAACGATCTCGCCCAGCTTGGCGCGCGCCCTCTGCGGATGGATATCTCACGTGATGAAGACATTTTGGCTGCGGTGGAAACCATCGCGTCGCAAACGGGTGGGGTTGACGTACTGGTCAACAATGCGGGTTTTGGGCTCTACGGACCGGTAGAAGAGATCGGTATTGATGAAGCTCGCTATCAGTTTGAAGTTAACGTGTTTGGTGCGGCCCGCCTTACCCAGCTGCTGCTCCCGACCATGCGCGCCAGACGCAGTGGCTACATTATCAACATCACTTCGATAGGAGGAAAAATTTACACCCCTCTGGGAGCCTGGTATCACGCAACGAAACATGCGCTCGAGGGATGGTCTGACTGTCTGCGTCTTGAAGTGGCTGAATTTGGCATTAAGGTTGTGATTGTTGAACCGGGTTTAATCGAGACAGGCTTTGGCGATGTGGTCAGCGGCAATTTTGTCAAACGTTCAGCAAGTGGCCCGTATGGTCATCTGGTGGGGAACGTGGCGAACTCGGTCAAAAATGCTTATGGGAATGGCAGGGGCAGCGACCCGAAGGTGATTGCGGACGTGGTTGCCCGCGCCGTTAAAAGTCCTCACCCGCGTACGCGCTATGCAGCCGGCAAGTATGCCAGGATGCTCATCGGCATGCGCGTCTGGTTGGGTGACCGTCTGTTCGATCGCATTATTCTTAGCCAGACCCGATGACCCGAGCGCCGAGGATTAAAAACCCTCGGCTCCGCATGTGTCGCTACACAACGCTGTAAACACCCGCACCCCAGTACCCCTTACCCGGAAGAGTCTGTTCTTTCCAGCCTGATGCGATCGGTTCTTTTGCAATAAACCGATTGATGATCCCATGCCGCATCAAAATAATTTCCATACGTTCTAATCGCGAGTCCTGACCTTCCATTCTTCACAGCCAGACTAGCGCGAACGGGTGAGAGTTTTCACCCACCCGTTTTGGTGTGTCAGGGCGAGATCCATCACCCGCGGGCTGTACTTAACGTTGTTCACCACAATAATATATGTCGCAAGAATTTAACTGTTTTTGTCTTTCTCGTTTCGCGCGGCATCACACGTAAAGCGGGTTAGTAAGGATACCTTCCATGACTCTTCGAATTCGACAGGCCACCGGGGCCGATTCAACGCTCTTAAGCGAACTTGGATATCGCATTTACCCCGCCCATTTTCAGCATCTGTGGGTGTCAGAGGCAGAGATGAAGGATTTTCTGCACGGCGAGTACGCGCCTTCCGTACTTGAACAGAGCCTGAAAGATAACGCTGTTTCCTGGTATGTTGCCGAGACCGATCGGCCAGTGGGATTCATGAAAGTGACATGGGAAGCCAGGATTCCGGAAACGGACAAGAAGGGCGTTCTCCTCAACAAGCTCTACCTCGATCCTGCCGAGACCGGCAAGAACCATGGTCAGGTGATGTTCAACAGCATCACCGACATGGCCCGGAGCAGGGGAAAAGACTATCTCTGGCTGGAAGTGCTGGAGCAGAACGCGGGAGCGTACCGGTTCTACCTGAAGCAGGGCATGCTCTGCATTAAGAACGTCCTTTTCGAAACCGCTTCACAGCAGAGCATTCTCAGAATTATGGGGATGTCTCTTTAGGGCGAGAGCTCTCGTCGCGCTGTGCCAGCGATAGCGCGCTGGCGCTGGCGGGGTCGAACAGCGAGAGGCTCTCAATCTGATTGAGTAAAATCACCTTCCGGAATGACATGGCGCTGCGGGGTTCGGAGTCGAGCGTGATGTCATGCTCCGCATACCACTTGCTGTAATTATTCTCGATACGAAAGTTCATCGTCTCCGCGTCTCTGTACCCGCTTAACATCGGGATCAGCACGATATTGGCCGTTTTTTCATATTCCAGCGTTGCGGTGTGGATCATACCGACGTAAATCCGCCTGGAACGGAGCGTGACCTGCGCCAGTTCGCCTTGCTCCATACACTGGTACAGCAGTTGTTCGATACCGCTCGACTGCGCCAGACGTTTGTAGAGCTTCTTCCGGCTTTCGCCGTCCAGCCTGGCGCTGCCTGCCCAGTTAGAGCGGTAGAGGCAAAACAGGATGGCAAACGCCAGCATCACGACCACCGGCGCCTGAATGCCTAAAAAGCTCCAGTTCATAAAGTCGATTTGCCAGTCGGTATATTTCGGTGAGGCAAAGTGAAAAGCGTTGTTGGCGGCAGAGAGGGCGAGCAGGAGCAGCCAGAGCAGACCGGTGGCAATCACGCCCTGCAGAACGAAAATACAGCCGTACAGCGCCACAAGGAAATAGACGTCCCAGCCAAATGAGCGCTTGATTTTAAAGCGGGTCGACAGGTCGCGGCTGGTGTACCAGTACCCGCATACCATCAGCACCATAAATATCGCCGTTCCCATATCAGGCCCTCTTCAGCGTGTTGACGTGACGCAGAAAGTCCTGCCGCACCTCGTTGCTTTTGTAGTTCACCGAGGCGTTTCCGTCCTGGTCGATAATGATGCGATCGCCATCTTCGACGGCTTCAATGATTTCCTGCTGGCTCATCACCTGCAGTAAGGATTCCGGGCTGGAGAAAAGGGAGAGAAAGAAACGTTTCACGAGGGCATCCTTATGAATAAAAAGGATAAGCCTGGAAGAAGAGCGGCGAGTTTGCCTTAAGGATATCCTGAAAGTTAAAGCAGGGTGGCGGCTGCGCCTTACCCGGCCTACAAAACCCACTCTTTTGCACGACTATAACTTATTGATATATAGTCAAAATAAAAAATAGATCATCACAAACTTGGACAAATAACGTTAATTGTGTAAGTTTTAATTATGCGATTACGCCACGTTGTTTACAGCCAGGATGTGACCCATGAGCACTTTGCCCTCTGTCGTGAGTCGGTTTGTTGAGTACTACGCCGCACTGGATAGCCAGCCGCCGTCCGCGCTGGTGGGGCTTTACCATTCGAATGCCACGCTTATCGATCCGTTTGGCGAGCATGACGGGATTTTTGCGCTTCAGCGCTATTTCACCCATCTGCTGGCCAACGTTGAGCATTGCCGTTTTACCATCGATTCGCCGCTGTGCAGCGGAAGCCGGTTTGTTGTCACCTGGGTGATGCACTGGTCGCACCCGCGCATTGCCGGGGGAGAGCCGCTCGAACTGCCGGGATGTTCGGTAGTGCAGACGGAAAACGATCTCATCACGCACCAGCGCGACTACTACGATGCGGGAGAGATGATCTACGAACATCTTCCTCTGCTTGGCTGGGCGGTGCGCGGCGTGAAGCGGAGGGTCAAATCATGAAGACGGTGCTGATTACCGGGGCAAGCTCGGGCATCGGTGCCGGGCTGGCGAAATCCTTTGCCGCAGAGGGCTACCACGTGATTGCCTGCGGACGCGATCCGGCGCGTCTCGAAGCGCTGCATCAGACCTGCCCCAATCTCACCGTTCGCCTGTTCGATATGACAGACAGGGACGCCTGTCGCCAGGCGCTGACCGGCAGCTACGCCGATCTGATTATCCTCTGCGCCGGTACCTGCGAATACCTCGAGCAGGGCGTGGTGGATGCGGCGCTGGTAGAGCGGGTGATGGCGACAAATTTCCTCGGCCCGGTGAACTGCCTTGACGCGTTGCAGCCGCAGCTGGCTGCCGGCAACCGCGTGGTGCTGGTGAGCTCGATGGCCCACTGGCTGCCTTTCCCACGGGCAGAGGCCTACGGCGCGTCCAAAGCGGCCCTGAGCTGGTTTGCCGAAAGTCTGCGGCTGGACTGGGAGCCAAAAGGGATAGCCGTGACGGTTGTCTCCCCGGGCTTTGTTGACACGCCGCTGACGCGCAAAAACGATTTTGCCATGCCGGGCAGGGTGAGCGTCGACGAGGCGGTCAAGGCGATCCGTACCGGGCTGGCGGCAGGAAAAATGCATATCGCGTTTCCTGACGGGTTCGGCTTTATTTTGCGGTTGCTCTCCGGGCTGCCTGCGTTTCTTCAGCGCGCGCTGCTGCGCAGGATGGTGCGTTCATGAACATTGCGATTATCGGCAGCGGCATCGCCGGGCTGACCTGCGCCTGGCGCCTGGCTGGGCACCATCAGGTGACCCTGTTTGAAGCGGGCGCCACGCCCGGCGGCCATACCGCAACGGTTGACGTCTCAACGCCGCAGGGCACATACGCGATCGATACCGGGTTTATCGTTTACAACGATCGCACCTATCCGCGCTTTATGGGCCTCCTCAGCGAGCTGGGCATCAGCGGGCAAAAAACGCAGATGAGCTTTTCGGTGCACAACCCGGCGACGGGGCTTGAATACAACGGACACACCCTGACGTCGCTGTTTGCCCAGCGCCGAAACCTGGTGAATCCGACATTCTGGCGGCTGCTCGGGGAGATCGTCCGCTTCAATCGTCTGGCAAAACAGGCGCTGGACGGGGAGGTGGACCCGAACGCCACGCTGCAGACGTTTCTGGAACAGCACGGCTTCACGCCGTTTTTTGCGCGCCACTACATTCTGCCGATGGGGGCCGCCATCTGGTCCTCGTCGCTGCAGGAGATGAAGCGTTTCCCGCTGCCGCTTTTCTTACGTTTCTTCCAGAACCACGGGCTGCTGGATATCACCCAGCGCCCGCAGTGGTACGTGGTGCCGGGCGGGTCGCGGGAGTATATCCGCGCCATGCTCGACAAGCTGGGCGACCGTCTGAATCTGCATCTCAATTCTCCGGTGCAGCGGGTGAGCCGCCACGAGCACGGGGTTACGCTCCAGCTTGAAAACGGCAGCCATACCTTCGATCGGGTGATTTTTGCCTGCCACTCCGCCAGCGCCCTGGCGATGCTTGATGATCCGACGCCCGCAGAGCGCGAGGTGCTGGGCGATATCGGCTGGCAGCGCAACGAGGTCGTTTTACACAGCGATCCGCGCTGGCTGCCGGTGCGGCAGCGCGCGTGGGCCAGCTGGAACTACCGCCTGAGCGCGGAGGAGCAGGCCAGCGCCTGCGTCACCTACAACATGAACATCCTGCAGGGACTGCCTGCGGGCAGTCCGCTGTTCTGCGTCACCCTGAATCCAGACGCGCCGGTAGATGAGCGCTTCGTTCTGCAACGTTTTGTCTATGAACATCCGCTGTTTAACCCGCAAAGCTGGCGGGCGCAGGCGCGGCGCGGCGAGATCAACGGTCATAACCGGAGCTGGTACTGCGGGGCCTACTGGTACAACGGTTTTCATGAAGATGGCGTGCGCAGCGCGCTGGACGTGGTCAACGCGATAGCTGCCGGAGAGGGGAACTGAGATGAACAGCTGCCTCTACCACGGCGTGTTACGCCATCGCCGCCTTCAGCCGAAAACCCATGAATTCAGCTACAGCGTCTTTATGGCCTGGCTGGATCTCGATGAACTACCGCTGCTGCCGTCCGTCGGCGTGCGGCGCAATCGCTTTGCCGCCGCCTCGTTCCACGACGCGGACTATCCTCTCGGCGCGCCGCTTAAAGAGAACGTGCTCAGCAGGCTGGAGAGCCTGACCGGGGAACGTCCGGACGGGCGGGTGATGCTCCTGACGCAGCTGCGCTATTTCGGCTTTCATTTCAATCCGGTCAACTTTTACTACTGCTACGACGGGAAGGGAACGCTGCGCTGGGTGCTGGCGGAGGTCCGCAACACGCCGTGGAATGAACGTCATTACTATGCCGTCAACGGACAGGATGCGCAGCCCACGGAAAAAGCGTTTCACGTTTCCCCCTTCAACCCGATGGACATGATCTACCACTGGCGCTTTAACGACCCGGATAACACGCTGCATATGCACATTGAAAATCATCAGGAAGCGAAGGTCTTTGATGCCACGCTCGCGCTGCGCCGGGAGCCTTTGACGCGCCCCGCGCTGCGCTCGCTGTTGCTGCGCATCCCGCTCATGACCCTGAAAACCGTTTTTGCCATTTACTGGCAGGCGCTGCGCCTGTGGCTCAAGCGCGTGCCGCTGTATAACCACCCCGTCAGCAGGAGTGAACGCTCATGACCGATCCCGTCTTTGCGTTAGAACCCGATATCCCGCGCAACGTCCGCCTCGCGCGATGGCTGCTGTTTCGTCTGTTAAGCGGCATTCGTGGCGGCTCGCTCACCCTGCGTGAAGGGGCACAGACCTTTCATTTTGGCGAAGCATCCTCCGCGCTGCATGCCGACGTGCAGATCCTCACGCCCGGCGTCTACTGGCGCGTCTTAACGGGCGGGAGCCTTGCTGCGGCAGAAGCCTGGATGGACGGCGAGTGGGAAACCGCACATCTCACGCCGCTTCTGGAGCTGCTGGCGATCAACGGCGAGGTGCTCGGTCGTCTGGAAAACGGCTTCCGCCTGCTCGGCAGGCCGCTGGAGCGGATACGCCACTGGACGCGGCGTAACTCCCGCATTCAGGCGCGCGAAAATATTGCCGCTCACTACGATCTGGGCAATACCTTTTATAGCCACTTTCTGGATAAGGAGCTGCTCTATTCCAGCGCGCTGTTTACCGCTGACGAGCAGGATCTGACGGCGGCCCAGCAGGCCAAAATGGCGCGCCTGTGTGACCAGCTCGCGCTAAGCCCGGGTGACCACCTGCTGGAAATTGGCACCGGCTGGGGCGCGATGGCGGAATACGCCGCCCGCCATTATGGCTGTCGGGTAACGACTACCACGCTATCGCAGGAGCAGTATATCTGGGCGACCGAGCGGATCGCCCGCGCCGGGTTGCAGGATCGCGTTGAGGTACTGCTCTGCGACTATCGTGACCTCACCGGGCAGTACGACAAGCTGGTCTCGATAGAGATGATTGAGGCCGTCGGGCAACGCTATCTGCCGACGTTCTTCCGTACCTGCCAGGCGCGGCTGCGCCCCGGAGGACGGATGGCGATTCAGGCCATCACTATTCAGGACCAGCGCTATCGCGACTACAGCAAAAGCGTTGATTTTATCCAGCGCTACATTTTTCCCGGCGGCTTCTTGCCGAGCATTACGGCGATGAACGAGCTGATGACGCGCCACACCGATTTCGTGGTGCGCAATCTCTTCGACATGGGCCCCGACTATGCCCGCACGCTGGCCCACTGGCGGCAGCGCTTTGTCCACGCCTGGCAGGAGATTGAAAAACTCGGCTTCGATGAACGGTTCCGCCGCATGTGGCTGTACTACTTCGGCTACTGCGAAGCCGGGTTTAACGCTCGCACCATCAGCGTGGTGCAGCTGACCGCCGAGCGCGTATGAGACGTTACCTTCAGGTCTTCCTGCTGGCCATTGCGTTCGATCTCTACTGGGCGCTGGTGGTGCTCTTTCGCGAACAGGGCCTGATTATCTGGATCGCTCTGGCGATCCTGGCGTGCCTGCTCTTGCCGCCTGCATACCGTTTTTACGCCATTGGGCTGGCGGCGGCGGGCAGCCTGCTCGACGCCCTCTGGGCCCTGACCGGGCTGATTGCCTTTACGGGCGAGTCCCTGATGCCGTTATGGATGGTGGCACTGTGGCTGATGTTCGCCACGGTCTGGACGCAGCTGACGCGCACCACCACGTTGCCCGGCTGGCTGCTGACCCTGCTGGCCGCCGCGGGTGGACCTGTGGCCTATCTGTTTGGCGAGCGGCTGGGGGGAATTACGTTTCTGGAGCCGACCTTTATCGTCGTGAGCTGGATGGCGCCGGGCTGGCTGGTGTTGATGCTGTTTTTCCACCTGCTGATGGGGAGACAAAAATGAGAGCTGCGGTTTTGCTGCTTTGGCTGACGCTGGTTGTGCCTGCTGCCCAGGCCGCCGACTGGCTTGCCTGGCGTAAGGTGGGGGACGCCACGCTCACCTGGGGACCTTTCACCGTCTATACCTCCCAGCTGCGCACTCCGGATGGCCGTTACAGCCGGGACCAGGATCAGGCGCTGATTATTACCTATGCGCGGGACATCGATCGCGATGAACTGGTTGAGGCGACCCGCGACCAGTGGCAGGCGCAGGGGATCCTGGCACAGGAACCGCAAAGCGAAGCCTGGCTGCGGATGCTCCAGTCCCTGTGGCCGGATGTCCGACCGGGTTCACAGCTGGCGTTTGTTCTCAACGATAAGCAGGGGCAGTTCTGGTACCGCGCGTCAGCGGCGCAAACCTCCTTTATTCCACTCGGACCACGCCAGTCGGAAGCGTTCAGCACCCGTTTTCTGGCCATCTGGCTCGATCCCCGCACGCAATATCCTGAGCTGCGTCAGCAGTTAATCGGAGGCCAAAAATGAAACGTATCCTGATGATGGCGCTGGCATTCACGATGCTGCTGGCGGGCTGTAGCACGGAGGTGGCCGAGTATCGCCAGCAGCAGCCGCGGCTTGATATCTTCCACTACTTCCAGGGCAAAACCGAAGCGTGGGGGATGGTGCAGGATCGCAGCGGCAAGCAGATCCGCCGTTTCCACGTTGAGATTGCCGGGGACGTTATCGGCGATACGCTGACGCTCAATGAGCACTTTGTCTACGACGATGGCGAGAAGCAGCAGCGGGTCTGGCATATTCGCCGCGTGGGGAACGATCGCTACGAGGGAACGGCAGGGGATATAGAAGGGGTTGCCACGGGGCAGGCCGCAGGCAACGCCTTTAACTGGCATTACAGCATGAACGTGACGGCCAACGGCAGCACCTGGCTGCTGAACTTCGACGACTGGATGTATTTGCAGGATGAGATCCATCTGTTTAACAAAACCGAAATGAAGAAGCTGGGCGTCACCGTCGCCACGGTGACGCTGTTCTTTACCCGTAAGACCTCAGCTTAGTCGCGAACGCTGCCGGTTTTGCTGCTGGAGTAGATGAAGTACAGGGCAATCCCCAGGCACACCACCGCGCTCAGACGGCTCGGCGAAAACGGAATGGCCGCATTGCCCAGCCAGCCAAAGTTATCAATCAGCATACTCATGGCGAGCTGGCCGAATATCACCGCCACCGTGGCGACGGCGGTGCCGATCCGCTGTACGGCAAGCACCATTATCACGATATAGGGCACGCCAAACATCGCCCCGAGGAGCTGCCATTTCGGCACGTCCAGCAGCGTGACCGCCTGCTTAGGCTCAAAGAAGAAAATGAGCAGGGCGGTCACCAGCGCGCCGACGGAAAACGTCAGAAACGCGCTCTTGAAAACGCCCACGCTGCTGCCGAGCTGCCCGTTAATTGCTGCCTGTACGCTCAGCGTTGCGCCGCCACACACGGCCAGAATAATCATTATCAGTGTCATACGTTTACCCCTGTGCCACCAGAACCAGTGCGGCAATAATAAAAACCAGCGCCACGATGCGTTTCGCGTTTATCTTTCTGTGCGGCGTACCCAGCAAACCAAAGTGATCGATGATCAGGCTTTTAAAGACCTGACCGGCCAGAATGCCAATCATGGTCATTGCGATGCCGATAGCGGGGGTCGCAACGGTCAGAATGACCACGTAGACAGGGCCAAGCACGCCGCCGAGCAGCTGCCAGCCGGGCTGTGCGAAAAACGACGGGCTGTTACGGGGGCTGAAAAACAGCATCAGCAGAAACGTCAGCGCGGCGCCTACGCCGAAGATGCTGAACGTGGCCCATAAGTCACCCACTTCGCCGCCCAGCGGACCCAGCAGTCCCGCCTCGACGGACAGCCCCATCCCGCCGGCAATCACCAGTAAAATCAACACAAACTGCATTACACTTCCTCCGTTTTCAGGCGAAGAAGATTACGTCTTCAGTCTCGTGAGAAAAATGCCATAATGCTGGAAACACCTTTGCAGGATATGCATTAATGGTCGACGCCAGCAACATCAACGTCCGCGCGCTGCTGATCTTTATTGACGTGTATGAAGCGCAAAATTTCTCCGTCGTGGCGCGGCGGCAGGGGATATCGGCCTCGCAGATATCGCGTGTGATCCACCAGCTTGAGGATGCGCTCGGTCAACAGCTTTTCTACCGCAACACGCGGGCCGTCATCCCGACGGAAAGCGGTCATCTGTTTATTCGCTATGCCCGGTCGATGGCGGAAAATCTGGAAGAGGCGCGACGGGAGCTGGACGCGCGTGCGGTGGAGCCTTCCGGCGCGATCCGCATTAACGGACCGGTGTTCTTTGGTCAGAAGCATATTGCGCCCGGCCTTCCCGGCCTGTCGGAACGCTATCCCCGCCTTAGCATAGAGCTGACGCTGACCGATGATTTTATCGATCCTCATCGGGATGCCGCCGACGTGATCTTCCGGATTGGCGTGCTGACGGACTCCTCGTTTCATGCGCGGGTGTTCGGGCAGCAGGTTTATCATCTGGCCGCGTCGCCAGACTATGTGCGAAAACAGGGTGCGCCTGAAGGGCCGGACGATCTGAACCGTCATCACACGCTGGTCTATCGCGGATCGTCAGGGCCAAACCGCTGGCTGTTTCGCAGGAAGGGCGAGGCGTGGATACACTATCCCGTTACGCCATTGATGATCTCCAATAATGCGGAAGCGTTACTGGCTGCGGCGTTGGGTGGAATGGGGATCGTGCTGTTCCCGGACTGGCTGGTGAGCGAGCAGCTCCAGCGCGGCGAGCTGATTCCGCTTCTTCCTTCGCTGGAGTGTGCCATCAATACGGAACCGCAGGCCATTGCGGCGATCTATCCTGATGCCCGACATCCGCCCCTGAACGTCAGGGCGGTGATTGATTATTACGTCGAGCACTTTGGTACGCCGCCGTACTGGCAAACGTAAGGGATTACGCGCCGAGCTCTTTGCGGATAATTTCTGCGCCAGCGCTGAGCGCTCTCAGCTTGCCGTTAGCAACCTCGCGGGAAAGAGGAGCCATGCCGCAGTTGGTGGACGGGTAAAGCTTGTCCGCATCGACGAACTGCAGCGCTTTACGCAGCGTATCGGCGACTTCCTCCTGCGTTTCAACCGCGTTGGTTGCCACGTCGATCGCGCCGACCATCACTTTCTTACCGCGGATCAGCTCCAGCAGATCCATAGGCACGCGTGAGTTGTGGCATTCCAGGGAGATGATGTCGATGCTAGACGTCTGCAGCTTGGGGAAGGCCTCTTCATACTGGCGCCATTCTGAGCCGAGCGTCTTTTTCCAGTCCGTATTGGCCTTGATGCCGTAGCCGTAGCAGATGTGTACGGCGGTTTCGCACTTCAGCCCTTCAACGGCGCGCTCCAGCGCGGCGATACCCCAGTCGTTCACCTCGTCAAAAAAGACGTTAAATGCTGGTTCATCAAATTGGATAATATCGACGCCTGCGGCCTCTAGCTCACGCGCTTCCTGATTAAGGATTTTGGCGAATTCCCAGGCCAGCTTTTCACGGCTTTTATAGTGCGCGTCGTAAAGGGTGTCGATCATGGTCATCGGCCCGGGCAGGGCCCATTTGATCGGCTTGTCCGTGAGTTGACGCAGGTATTTCGCATCGTCCACGAATACCGGCTTCTGACGCGCAACGGCTGAAACCACGGTCGGCACGCTGGCGTCATAGCGGTTACGAATGCGTACCGTCTGGCGATTTTCGAAATCCACGCCGCTCAGGTGTTCAATAAAGGTGGTGACGAAGTGCTGACGGGTCTGTTCCCCGTCGCTGACAATATCGATTCCCGCACGGATCTGCTCATCCAGAGACAGGCGCAGCGCATCCTGTTTACCCGCCAGCAGTTCCTGATCCTGCAATTTCCAGGGTGACCACAGCGTTTCAGGTTGTGCAAGCCAGGTTGGCTTAGGCAGGCTGCCAGCCGTAGACGTCGGGAGCAATGTTTTCATAATAAAAGACCTTTTTGAATGAATTAAAGCGTGTAGTTATCAGACCACTGCTCAAGAATATGTTGGTAAGGCTTAATGAAGTACGCTTCGGTAAAGCGGCCCTGTTCAATCGCCAGCTGGCTTCGCTCTTCCCGGTCATAAACAATCTTGGTTAATGAATGATCCTGCTGGTTCAGATCCGGTCGGTAGTACAGTCCCGCCGCCGAGTTTGCGTTATAAATTTCCGGGCGATAGATTTTCTGGAACGTCTCCATCGTGCTGATGGTGGCAATCAGTTCCAGATCGGTGTAATCACTCAGCAAATCCCCGGTAAAGAAGAACGCGAAAGGCGCCACGCTGTTTTCCGGCATGAAATAGCGAACCTGCAGGCCCATCTTCGCGAAGTACTGTTCCGTTAGCGACTCGCCATCCGGCTGATACTCAATGCCCAGCACGGGGTGCTGGTTACCGGTGCGGCGGTAGGTGTCTTTGCTGGAGACGCTCAGGCAGATCACCGGTCCCTTGCTGAAGTTCTCTTTGTACTCCGGCGAATTCACAAAGTGGCGGAAAATATTGCCGTGCAGTTCGCCAAACTTTTCCGGAATGCTGAAGTGCTGCTGGTTCTTGTTGTGTTCCAGCAGCCGCACGCTGAAATCATAATCCCGCACGTAAGAAGAGAAGTTATTCCCGACGATGCCAGGAATACGCAGGTTATTTTTTTTGTCGACAACAGTGGTTTGCAATATCTCAATGGCCGGGAACGGTTTTTCCGCGCCAATGTTCAAATCGACAGAGATGATTTCCAGCTCAACCGCGTAGCGATCGGCGTTTGGATTATCCCAGCGCGCTAAGGCGTTAAAGCGGTTGTTGATCATCACCAGCGTATTGCGCAGGTTTTCCTGACGTTTTTCACCGCGCGCCAGGTTGGCAAAGTTGGTGGTCGTACGCGTATTTTCTGACGGGTTGTAATTCTCATCGAAGCAACTGCGCTTAAGGGTATATGTGAAAGCTTTGCTCATTGTGGTTATGCATCCTAAGTTCATGTTGCTAAGAAGTTGCCGATGCATAATTTATGCCTGAGCCCGCGGCGCAGGGGAAGTGACTTAATTTCAATGCAACATGAGCGAACTTCATGAACAGGATTACGCACAGGCCGGGGAGTGAAGTGAAAGAGGAAGGGGCATCGCGCCCCTTAGCGTTATGCTGTAGGCCGTTCGTTCCAGTCGTCGCTGTGCATGATGTTCCCGTCGACGATCCGCCAGGTAATTTTTTCGTACTGCAGGCTTACGCTTTCAACGTGGTTCATTTTATCGTTGGCAGCGATCTTCACGTTTGGCACGCTGCAGTTAACACCAGTAACCTTTACGTTCTCCATGAGTACGGTGTAATAACAGACTTCCTGTCCGGCATCATTAATATGATAGAACTTGATTTCAGCGCTTTTAAGCGCCTGACCGGTAGATGCTGCTTTGTAGAGATAGGGCGTGGAGCTATCAACTTCCTTTTCAATCCGCATGGATGAGTGTTGACGTGTGCCGGTGATCTTGCCATTAGCGCTGTCTACCGGGAGGTTGATGCCATGGCTCAGCCCTATGATCTCAATGCTGCCTTCACGGTCCTGAACATCAACGGAACCATTAATATGTGCACCACCGTCGTCTTTTAGCCACATGTAGGGAGGGATTGGCATTCTTTATTTCCTTATTTTATTGAGTAGCAGTAAATAATCGCGGTGAGGGTCAGTACGATTAAAATATCGATATTGGTATATGTGTCATATATTGTTTCAGCATTCACGTCGCCATAAATAAAATTACATATAGACGAGGCCACGTCATGATCAAGATAGCGTTCTGCGGGCCCCAATGTGCGGCCTACGATAATACTGATGCATATAAACCAGGCCGTTTTCAATAGCCTGATGGCCCATTTACGGGCAAGTGCTGCTATAGCCACTTTCACCCACCTCAACCCAGCCGCGTGCCATCAGCGAACGCATACAGGGAACTTCAATAAGCTCTGTACTCATGAGAGCATTCCGGATTAATGCGTAATCAGAATTATGGGCAATCGTGATACATCCTTCAGATACCGTACCCGGATGCAGCCGAAACAAACCCCGATAAACGTTATCAATCCAGGTACCATCATCGATTCCCCAGTCATCCTTGTATAAAGCAAACCACTCATCGCGGCCAAATTCTGCGCCGGATCTAACCTTGTTCCACCGATCCTGAACCTTCGCTTTTAACCCTGAAAAGAAACCTCCAGTCCCTCTGTCAACAATCCAGTATTTACCCGGGGGAATTGGACCCGATCCTTTAACTGCACCACAAAATCCATTGTTTCTATAAATTCCCTGCCCGGAATGCGCCATAAACACGCCAACGCCGTGCAGGTTAAAAGGCGCATAGTCAGCACCGTTAAGCAGCATTGTTCCTTTTAAGGCCATATTTTTCCGCACCCTTTTAATAAGATAAAGGCAGCCTACGCCTGAAGCGGGTACAGATATTCAACTCACATCATATTTATGAGTTCCTCATTTTTTTTAAGAAAATGACCTGACAATTTTTAACCACTATTCAGGCTTCAACGTTAGTAAATGCAGAATGAATAATGAACCCGACTCAGGCAACAAAACGCTATACCTACTTCTCTGGCACACGCTCCGCAATTCCCGCTATAATCCCCAAAATTTCCAACCGGTTTAGAAACGATCATGACAAAACTCACCTTACAAGAGCAGATGCTGAAAGCGGGCTTAGTCAGCAGCAAGAAAGTGGCGAAAGTGCAGCGCACGGCAAAGAAATCACGCGTTCAGGCACGTGAAGCTCGGGAAGCGGTAGAAGAGAACAAAAAGGCGCAGATCGAGCGTGACAAGCAGCTGAGCGAGCAGCAGAAGCAGGCCGTGCTGGCGAAAGAGTTTAAAGCACAGGTGAAGCAGCTGATTGAGATGAACCGCATCACCGTGGCGAGAGGCAACATCACCTTTAACTTCACCGACGGCAATCTCATCAAAAAAATCGACGTGGACAAGCAAACTCAGGCTCAGCTGATCAACGGCCGTCTGGCGATTGCCCGCCTGGTCATCAACGCCAGCGGCGACTGTGAATACGCGATTATTCCGGCGGTGGTGGCCGATAAAATTGCCCAGCGCGATGCCGACAGCATCGTGTTAAACAGCGCGCTCAGCCAGGAAGAACAGGACGAAGACGATCCGTACGCGGACTTCAAAATCCCTGACGATTTGATGTGGTAAACCGCATTCAGAACGGGGCGGCGTGACGGGCGTTAACCGGCTCTCCGCTCACGGGATGAATAAAATTCAACTCGCTGGCATGCAGCATCAGCCGGGGCGTTTCCTCAGTCCCCGGCGCGTCAAGACCGCCATACAGGTCGCAGCCCAGAATCGGGTGCCCCAGCTGCTGGCAGTGAATACGCAACTGATGGGTTCGCCCGGTCTCCGGTGTCAGTTTCACCCGCGTTAACGGCAGCCCTGTATCCTGATAAAACCGTTCCACCACCCGATAGCGGGAGCGGGCGGGTTTACCGTTGATGGCGCAGATCGACATTAGCGGGAACAGCGCCGGGTCTTTGGCAATCGGCGCGTCTATCACTCCCTCATCGTTTTCCAGATGTCCGCAAAGCAGGGCGCTGTAGGCTTTCTCCACGCTGCGCTGGCTGAACTGCTGGCACAGCGCCGCGTTGATGGCCTTATTGCGCGCAACCACCATCAGCCCGGACGTACCAAAATCCAGACGGTGTACCAGCGTGCAGCCGGGGAACGTCTGGACCAGACGATAATGGACAGAATCAAGGTTTTGCGGATTTTTGCCCGAGAGGCTCAGCAGACCGGAAGGCTTATCGATCAGCAGCAGATGTTCATCCTGCCAGAGGATCTCAATGTCGTCGTGACAAGGTGGGGCTATAAAAGAATCAATAATCGCAGACATCAGGCCGCCCGGCTGGAGAGTGGGAGCGGATGATAACGAAATGCGGGAGAAAAGAAAAACCCTCCCACCTGGCGGTGAGAGGGCAAAATCTTACGCTGCAACCAGGCTGTCGATGGCGGCTTTCGCATCGGTCTGCGCTTTGGTCGCCACTTCCGGACCGTAAGCGATGCCTTCTGCGAACACGAAGTTCACGTCAGTGATGCCGATGAAGCCCAGGAACAGGCTCAGGTACGGCGCAACCAGGTCGGTCGGGGTGTCTTTATGGATGCCGCCGCGGCTGGTCAGTACAACCGCACGCTTGCCTTTCACCAGACCTTCAGGGCCGTTCTCGGTGTAACGGAAGGTTACGCCAGCGCGCGCCACCAGGTCGAAGTAATTCTTCAGCTGGGTAGGGATGTTGAAGTTGTACATTGGGGCGTTGATGACGATAACGTCGTGCGCCTGCAGCTCAGCAATCAGCTCGTCGGACAGGGCCAGCGCTTCCTGCTGACGTGGAGACAGTGGTGCATCGCTTGGGCGCAGCGCGCCAACCAGCTCGCCGTCAAGCACAGGAATTGGGTTTGCAGCCAGGTCACGCACGGTGATTTCGTCAGCAGAATGCTGTTCACGCCACTGTTCAACGAAGTAATCAGACAGCTGACCAGACTGAGAGTACCCTGCCAGAATACTGGATTTTAAAACTAATACTTTGCTCATGGGTGATTCCTGTTGTTGCATTTGATTGAAGGGGGTTGCCCCGTTGCTTGTTGACACTCTATTCACAATCCTGCCACAGAGATAGCGCAATATATCGAAGCCTATGTTCGAATTTTTTGAATAAGGCGCGAAAGGCGTCGATGTGGTACTCTATAGCAATCATTAAAAAGAGAGTTTATCAGGGCGTGTACTGCCCTTTAACGCTATGACAGAACAACAAAAATTAACCTTCCCGATGCTCCTGCAACAGCTTGATTCTCTGATGCTGCGCGACAAACAGCGCTTTGCCCGCCGTCTGCACGGGGTGAAGAAGGTTAAAAATCCTGATGCACAACAGGCCATTTACCAGGAGATGGCGAAAGAGATTGAACAGGCGGCAGGGAAAGTTGTGCTGCGCGAAGCCGCACGCCCGGCGATTACCTACCCGGAAAACCTGCCCGTCAGCCAGAAAAAACAGGACATCCTTGAGGCCGTTCGCGACCACCAGGTGGTGATTGTCGCGGGTGAAACCGGTTCGGGGAAAACCACCCAGCTGCCGAAAATCTGTATGGAGCTGGGGCGCGGGCTAAAAGGGCTGATTGGCCACACCCAGCCGCGTCGGCTGGCGGCACGTACCGTGGCGAACCGTATTGCCGAAGAGCTGCAGACGGAGCCGGGCGGCTGCATTGGTTACAAGGTGCGATTCAGCGACCACGTTAGCGATAACACCATGGTCAAGCTGATGACCGACGGTATTCTGCTGGCGGAAATCCAGCAGGATCGCCTGCTCATGCAGTACGACACCATCATCATTGACGAAGCGCACGAACGCAGCCTGAACATCGACTTCCTGCTCGGCTACCTGAAAGAGCTGCTGCCGCGTCGCCCGGATCTGAAAATCATCATTACCTCCGCAACCATCGACCCGGAGCGCTTCTCGAAGCATTTCAACAATGCGCCGATTATCGAAGTCTCTGGCCGTACCTATCCGGTTGAGGTGCGCTATCGCCCGATTGTGGAAGAGGCGGATGATACCGAGCGCGATCAGCTGCAGGCCATCTTCGACGCCGTTGACGAGCTGGGCAACGAAAGCGCGGGAGACATCCTGATCTTTATGAGCGGCGAGCGCGAAATTCGCGACACCGCCGACGCGCTCAGCAAGCGCGACCTGCGCCACACCGAGATTCTGCCGCTTTACGCACGCCTGTCAAACAGCGAGCAGAACCGCGTGTTCCAGCCGCACGGCGGGCGACGCATTGTGCTGGCGACCAACGTGGCGGAAACCTCGCTGACCGTGCCGGGGATCAAATACGTTATCGACCCGGGCACGGCGCGCATCAGCCGCTACAGCTACCGCACCAAGGTCCAGCGGCTGCCGATTGAGCCGGTCTCTCAGGCGTCCGCCAATCAGCGTAAAGGCCGCTGCGGGCGCGTGTCGGAAGGGATCTGTATTCGTCTCTATTCCGAAGATGATTTCCTGTCGCGTCCGGAATTTACCGACCCGGAAATTCTGCGTACCAACCTGGCGTCCGTTATCCTGCAGATGACCGCGCTGGGGCTGGGCGACATCGCGGCGTTCCCGTTCGTTGAAGCGCCGGACAAACGCAACATTCAGGACGGCGTACGTCTGCTGGAAGAGCTCGGCGCCATTACCACCGACGAGCAGGCCACGGTCTACAAGCTGACGCCGCTGGGCCGCCAGCTCAGCCAGCTGCCGGTGGATCCGCGCCTGGCCCGTATGGTGCTGGAAGCGCAAAAGCACGGCTGCGTGCGCGAGGCGATGATCATTACCTCGGCGCTCTCCATTCAGGATCCGCGCGAGCGTCCGATGGACAAACAGCAGGCGTCTGACGAAAAGCACCGTCGCTTCCACGACAAAGAATCCGATTTCCTCGCCTTCGTAAACCTGTGGAACTATCTCGGCGAGCAGCAGAAAGCGCTCTCCTCAAACCAGTTCCGCCGCCAGTGCCGCGTGGATTTCCTCAACTACCTGCGCGTGCGCGAGTGGCAGGATATCTACACCCAGCTGCGCCAGGTGGTGAAAGAGCTGGGCATTCCGGTCAACAGCGAACCGGCGGAGTACCGCGAAATTCATATCGCGCTGCTGACCGGCCTGCTGTCCCACATTGGGATGAAGGATGCCGAAAAGCAGGAGTATACCGGCGCGCGTAATGCCCGTTTCTCCATCTTCCCCGGTTCCGGCCTGTTCAAAAAGCCGCCGAAGTGGACCATGGTCGCGGAGCTGGTGGAAACCAGCCGCCTGTGGGGGCGCATTGCCGCGCGTATCGATCCGGAGTGGGTCGAGCCGGTGGCTCAGCACCTGCTGAAACGCTCGTACAGTGAACCGCACTGGGAGCGCGCGCAGGGCGCGGTAATGGCGACCGAGAAAGTGACCGTTTACGGCCTGCCGGTGGTCGCCGCGCGTAAGGTCAACTACAGCCAGATTGACCCGACGCTCAGCCGCGAGTTGTTTATCCGCCACGCGCTGGTGGAGGGTGACTGGCAGACGCGTCACGCCTTCTTCCGCGAAAACCTGAAGCTGCGCGCCGAGGTGGAGGAGCTTGAGCACAAGTCCCGCCGCCGCGACATTCTGGTGGACGACGAGGCGCTGTTTGAGTTTTACGACCAGCGCATCAGCCACGAAGCGATCTCCGCCCGCCACTTTGACAGCTGGTGGAAGAAGGCCAGCAAAGAGACGCCGGACCTGCTCAACTTCGAAAAGAGCATGCTGATTAAAGAGGGGGCGGAGTCGGTCAGCAAGCTCGACTACCCGAACTTCTGGCATCAGGGCAACCTCAAGCTGCGTCTGACGTATCAGTTTGAACCGGGTGCAGACGCGGACGGCGTGACCGTTCATATTCCGCTGCCGCTGTTAAACCAGGTCGATGAGGGCGGGTTTGAGTGGCAAATCCCCGGCCTGCGCCGCGAGCTGGTGATTGCGCTGATCAAATCCCTGCCGAAACCGGTGCGCCGTAACTTTGTGCCTGCGCCAAACTATGCGGAAGCCTTTTTAGGCCGCGTCATGCCGCTGGAGCTGCCGCTGCTGGACGCGCTGGAGCGTGAATTCCGCCGCATGACCGGGACGACCATCGACCGCGACGACTGGAACTGGGATCAGGTGCCCGATCACCTGAAAATCAGCTTCCGTGTGGTGGATGATAAAAACAAAAAGCTGCTGGAAGGACGTTCCCTGAGCGAGCTGAAAGAGTCGCTGAAGGGAAAAGTTCAGGAGACGCTTTCTGCGGTGGCGGACGACGGTATCGAGCAGAGCGGGCTGCATATCTGGAGCTTTGGTCAGCTTCCGGAAAGCTACGAACAGAAGCGCGGTAACTATAAGGTCAAAGCCTGGCCTGCGCTGGTGGACGAGCGCGACAGCGTGGCGATCAAACTGTTTGATAACCCGCTGGAACAGCAGCAGATGATGTGGCGCGGGCTGCGTCGCCTGCTGCTGCTGAACATCCCGTCGCCGATTAAGTATCTGCACGAGAAGTTGCCGAACAAAGCCAAGCTGGGGCTGTACTTTAACCCGTACGGCAAGGTGCTGGATCTGATTGACGACTGCATCTCCTGCGGCGTGGACAAGCTGATCCACGAGGCGGGCGGTCCGGTCTGGACGGAAGAGGGCTTTGCGAAGCTTCATGAAAAGGTGCGCGCGGAGCTGAACGACACCGTCGTGGAGATTGCCAAACAGGTCGAGCAGATCCTCACCGCCGTGTTCAATATCAACAAGCGCCTGAAGGGGCGCGTGGATATGACCATGGCGCTGGGGCTCTCGGACGTGAAGGCGCAGATGGCGGGGCTGGTCTATCGCGGCTTTGTCACCGGCAACGGCTTTAAGCGTCTGGGCGATACGCTGCGCTACCTGCAGGCGATTGAAAAACGTCTGGAAAAAATGGCTATCGACCCGCACCGCGATCGCGCGCAGATGCTGAAAGTGGAAAGCGTGCAGCAGGCGTGGCAGCAGTGGCTCAACAAGCTGCCGCCGGCGCGCCGCGATGATGAAGACGTGCAGGCGATCCGCTGGATGATCGAGGAGCTGCGCGTCAGCTTCTTTGCCCAGCAGCTCGGTACGCCTTATCCGATTTCGGATAAGCGTATCCTGCAGGCGATGGAGCAGATTTCCGCTTAAAACCTTGCCCGGTGGCGCTGCGCTTACCGGGCCTACGGGAGAATATGTAGGCCGGGTAAGGCGTAGCCGCCACCCGGCTGGTTATCGTTCTACAATTGCCAGCGTAAACCCATCCCATCCCTTAACCCCCACCGTTTGCAGCGCGGTGGCGGTTAAGCGCGGGTTATCCCCAATCATCTCGATAAAACGCCGCACGCCCAGCACGCGCGCGTCGTCGCTTTGCCCGTTAATGACCTCGCCGTCGCGCACTACGTTATCGCCGATAATCACCGTGCCGGGACGGGAATAGTGCAGCGCCCACTCCAGATAGCCGGGATTGTTTGGCTTATCCGCATCGATAAAGATCAGGTCGAACGGCGGAACGTCACCGAAATTCTCCAGCGAGTTAAGCGCCGGGCCTTCAATTAATTCAATACGATCGTTCAGCCCCGCGAGGCGAATATTCTGACGGGCAACGTCGGCATGCGTCGGATCAGCCTCGAGCGTAATCAGCTTTCCGTCCGGCGGCAGGGCGCGCGCCATCCAGATTGAGCTATAGGCACCCAGCGTCCCGATCTCAAGAATGCGTCTTGCCTGCGTCATGCGCACGAACAGCGCCAGCAGTTGACCCTGATTGGCCGCAACATCGTGTTCAGGTAGCCCGGCGCGCTTGTTGTTTTCCAGTACCTGACTCAGCACGTCATCTTCAGGAATAAGCGAAGAAATCATGTAATTATCTACTGCAGACCATTTTTGTTGCATAGATTGACTCCTTGGTAGGGATTGCCGGGTGGCGGCTACGCCTTACCCGGCCTACGGGGCGAAATGTAGGCCGGGTAAGGCGTAGCCGCCACCCGGCTTGTCTTCAGGCACTGACCCAGCCGCCGCCCAGCGCCCTGTACAAATCGATCTGCGCCAGCAGCAGGTTATTTTTCGCCTGCACGACGCTGGTCTGAACCGAGTACAGCGTGCGCTGCGCATCCAGCACGTCCAGATAAGAGGAGTAGCCGTTGCGATTACGATTCTGCGCAATGCGCAGCGTCTCCTGCGCCACATCCTGCTGGGCAAGCAGCTCCGTTAGCTGCTCCTGATAGCGCGTAATAGCATCAAGGCTGTTGTTCACTTCGGCAAACGCGTTACGCACGGTTTTTTCATAGGCGTACAGCGCCTGATTCCGCTGGGACTGGGAAATATCAACCTGCGCATTCAGCGCCTGGCGGTTCAGCAGCGGGGCAAGAATACTGCCCCCGACGCTCCAGAGCTGAAGCGGGTTGTCCAGCAGGCCTGAAAGGGTACGATCCTGGACCGATCCGGTCGCGGTCAGGTTGATCGACGGTAGCAGGCTGGCGCGTGAGGCGGCAAGCGAGGCGTCCGCCGCAACCAGCTGTCGTTCGGCCTGAACGATATCCGGTCGACGGTTCAGGAGCGTAGACGGCAGCTGTGACGGCAGCTTCAGCGGCGTCAGCGTCTCAAAGCTTTCGCTGCGCGCTACCGCGCCGGGATTGCTTCCCAGCAGCAGGCTCAGGGCGTTCTCCTGCTGCGCAATCTGATGCTGCAGCACGGGAACCTGCGCCCGCGTTGAGCGTAGCTCGGAATCCGACTGCATCAGCTCCAGACGCGAGCTGTAGCCCGTCTCAAACTGACGTTTCGCGAGGTTAAATGCCTCTTCGCGTGATTTCAGCGTGGATTCGGTCACGCGCAGCTGTTCGTCAAGCGAGAGCAGGGTGACATACCCGGAGGCAACGGAAGACGCAACGGTCAAATCCGCGGCGGCAGCGGCGGCTTTTTGCGCCTCAAGCGAGGCTTCGGCGGCATTGGCCGTGCTGCGGTTGACGCCCCAGATATCAACGTCATAGCTCGCCGTCAGGCTTCCTCTGTACAGCGTGCCGTAGATCGGCAGCCCGGTCGCGGCGGATTGCGAGCGGGCGCGCGTCCCCGTTACGCCCGCGTCAAGCGACGGAAACAGGCTGCCGTCAGCAGCAAAGACCCGAGCCTGATACTCGTTAATCCGCTCGCGGGCGATCAGCACGTCGCTGTTGTTTTTAAGCGCCTGGTCCACGTAGTGGTTGAGGTTATTGTCGTGGAAATTGCGCCACCAGAGCCGCTCCGCCGGGCTGGCAGGGCCGGAATCGGCGCGCCACTGGGTGGGGATTTGCAGCGTCGGCTGCGCCGGTTTTACGTCGACGGACTGGCATCCGGCGAGCATCACCGCCAGCACCAGACCGGCTATCGGGCGAAGGGTCATTGTTTTCCCTCCCGCGTATCAATGGTCACCTGCACCGACATGCCTGGACGCAGCAGGGCGGACTCCTCAGGCTTACCGAGCACTTCGATGCGCACCGGAATACGCTGGGCGATTTTAACAAAGTTGCCGGTGGCGTTGTCCGGCGTGATGGCGCTGAACTCCACGCCCGTCGCCGGAGAGATACTCTCCACGCGGCCCTGATACGCTTTGTCGTTCAGGGCATCGACGGTGAATTTGACAGGCTGACCAACGCGCAGCTCCGCAAGCTGCGTCTCTTTGATATTAGCGATCACCCAGTGCTGAGGCGGCACAAGGGTGGTGAGATGGGTCCCGGCGGTGACATACGCCCCGAGACGCACGGCAATCTGGCCGAGCTGACCGTCGCGCGGGGCGATAATGCGGGTGTTTTGCAGGTCAATCTGCGCCAGCTCCAGCGCCGCTTTCGCGTTCTCAACATCTGCCTCCAGCGCGCCGCGATTGACAATCACCGTCTGCAGATCCTGACGCGACATCTCAAGCGTGGCTTTGGCCTGATCGATATCGGCGCTGCCCTGGGCGGCACTGGCCAGCGCCGCGTCGCGCTCGCGAATAGAAAGGGATCCGTCCGCCGTCAGATCCTTCACGCGCTTTAAATCCGCCTGCGTTTTGAGGCTCTGGGCGCGGGCATTTTTCAGCGCCGCGTCGTTTTTGGCAATCGTCGCTTCGGCGCTTTTACGCTGCTGCAGGTTGTTATTGAGCGCGGCAATTTTCATCGCCAGCTGTGCCTCGGCCTGATGCACGCGCTGACGATAGATGCGGTCATCAATCTGCAGCAGCAGGTCGCCTTTTTTAACCTGCACAAAGTCCTGAACCTTCACCTCGGTGATATAGCCATTCACCTGAGGGCTGATAAACGTCGTCTGACCGCGCACGTAGGCGTTGTCGGTAAACTGCGCGTGGCGGGTGAACGGCGGCAGCTGCCACGCATAAAGGATCACCAGCACGCCGACAATACCGATGGCAGCGGCAGTGAAAATGGAAACAATGCGCACATTTTTGCGGGTGTTGGCCTGCTCTTTGGCGGCATCCTGCTGACTCATAAACTCTCCAGAACTATTTCAATTATTTGTTGCCGGTGGCGTTCTTCAGCGCCATACGGGCAGTGATGCGCAGGCGTAGCAAGCGCCATAAAATCCAGACCAGCGTGGCGGCAGCGATGCTCGCCGTCAGCAGATAAGTATCGTTGTAGGCCAGAATATTCGCCTCCAGCGTGGTGACCGTTTGCAGCTGCGTTATCGCCTGCGTCCCCAGCAGCGAACTGTCGCCAATCAGGCTTCGGTACATCTGGGTATAAATCTGGATACGCTCGTTGACCAGCGGATTGAGCGTGGTGAGCTGGTCCGCCAGCAGGCTGGAGTGGTACTTCTCGCGCCAGGTCTGGAAGGTCCCGAGGATCGCGGAGCCCAGCAGGCCGCCGAGGTTCTGACTCATGCCGAACATCACCGAGAAGCTGACCAGGTTGCGCGGATCGGCGATCACGCCGCCAATGGCGGCCAGCATGGCGGGTGCCAGGAAGAAGGCGCTGCCAAAGCCCAGCAGAAACTGGCTTAGCATCAGCTGATCCGGCCGGGTCAGGTTGTTGGACTGGCTGTCCAGCAGCGAGGCAACAATCATCAGCGCCAGAGAGGTGATGATTGGCCACGCAAGTTTTGTCGGCTTGATGGTAAGACAGCTGGTGACGATCCCGCAGACGATCCCGGCGAAAATGGACCACGCGAGGTGGGTCATCTGCTCGTTCTGTAGCCCCACGTACTGCAGCCAGCCGATGACGCCGGTGTTTTGCTCTGCCAGCACGATGCGAATCAACAGCATGATGAGCCCCAGACGGACGATGCTGCCGCTCGACAGCCAGCGGGTGTTCAGCAGCGGGTTGCTGCGGTTATGTTCAAAGACGATGGCGGCCACAATCAGCACCAGCGACAGCGCCAGAGACCAGCCGATCCACGGCGCCTCGAACCACCAGTCAAGACGGCCTAAAGAGAGTACGGCGCAGAGCAGGGCCATTCCCGGGGCCATTAAAAAGAAGGTGATGAAGTCTTTCTTCTCAAAGACCTTGCGCCTGTCGCCCGGCGGCAGTTTTAAGGCTATTACGCAGGCCAGGGAGATCAGCGCCAGCCCGAGCTCGAAGAAATAGAGCCCGCGCCACTCGTCCAGCTGCAGCAGTTCGGTTGAAAACAGGCGGGCCAGAGGGATAGCGAGCGAGGACCCGGTAATCCCGATGGTGAGCGCCTTCAGGCGGTGCTTCGCAGGCCAGGCCTGGATCTGATAGTAAATCCCCAGTGAGCTGAGCGCGGCGGCCACCATCCCGTGCGCGGCGCGAACCATCAGCGCCGAGCTGAGATCGTTAACGAACAGGTGGAAAAAGGTCACCAGCACGTACAGCACCAGAAAACCTTCCGTGAAGGCGCGCAGACCGTACTGCTGGCGGAACTTAACCAGCAGCAGGTTGATAGAGATGTTGGTCATGACGTAGACCGCGGGCAGCCAGGCGATTTCGGTCGACCAGGCCCCGAAGGTCCCCTGCAGGTTTTGCAGATTGGCGGTCACCACCGCATTACCCAGCGCCCCCGTCAGGCACACCAGCAGGCCAACGACGCCGTAGGCAATACGTTTTGGCGTAGTGTGCTCGGGTGTGGAAGGCGAACCCAGCAGAGCGGGTTTCTCATGTGGCTGCCACTCGCGAGGAGCATAAGGGTCGCGTTCGGGCAGGCGCATAACGTCGTTTACCTTAGAAAGAGTTGAATAATTAGCGGGCTAGCGATTCTACGTCTGCCGCAAATGATAATTCAAGTGAATATGATTTACGCATGTTAATCAAATGTAGAAGGGAAGTTTAAGGAAAAAGAGCGGCCCGATGTCGCCGTTGTGTTGAGAACCTGAAGTCGCTACCCTGAAGGGATAGAGAGAAGGAGTTCATCATGGAACAGACCCATTTTCCCATCCTGCCGGATGCCACGCTGGCGGCCATTAATAATGTCGGTGAATGGCTGGCGCAGGATGACCTGAGCGGCGGTCTCCAGCCCCCGGACGTCGATGCGGTAATCCTGGCAGGGAACGCGGTGATCCCGACCATTGAGGCGGCCTGTCGAATTGCCGCGCAGCGAGAAATCCCGCTCCTGATTAGCGGAGGCATTGGTCACTCGACCGCGTTTTTATATGCCGCTATCCGCAGTCATCCGCGTTATCACACCTTACAAGTCGAAGGACGGGCGGAAGCGAGCATTCTTGCCGACATTGCGCGGGAGTTCTGGAAGATCCCCGAGGCGCGCCTGTGGATTGAAGATCGCTCCACCAACTGCGGTGAGAACGCGCATTTTAGCTGGAACATGCTGAAACAGCATCAGCGCGCAACCGGGCGGGTGCTGGTGGTGCAGGATCCGACGATGCAGCGCCGTACGATGGCGACGTTTGCCCGCGTTTGTCGGGATGAGCCCGTGTCACCGGAGTGGATAAGCCATCCCGGGTGTACACCGACACTGCATAACGGTAAAGATGGCGTGGAGTTTAGCGCGGACAGCGCAGGACTGTGGCCCGTAGACCGCTACCTGTCACTGATTTTGGGGGAACTGCCCCGTTTGTATGATGACGTTAACGGCTATGGCCCGGCCGGGCGGGATTTTATCGCGCACGTTGACTTTCCTGAAGCTGTGATTGCCGCGTGGAAACAGCTGCAGCGCGATCCGGTCCTGACGGGGGCGCGTAAGATAATCTAAGCACGGAACCCTTCCCTCGCCCCATTGGGGAGAGGGTTAGGGTGAGGGGAAAATCACAGCGCCGCAAACTTATCCAGCGTCCGCACCAGCTGCGTCACAAAACCATATTCGTTGTCATACCAAGCTACCGCTTTCACCAGCTGCAGCTCTCCCGCTTCTGACACCTCCGTCTGCGTGGCGTCAAACACCGAACCATAATGCGAGCCAATCACATCGGACGACACAATCTCTTCGTCGGTATACCCGAACGATTTATTGCCCTGCGTCGCCTTTTTCAGCGCGGCGTTGATCTCCTCAACGGTGACTTTCTTGCCCAGAATCGCCACCAGCTCGGTGACCGAGCCCGTTTTTACCGGCACGCGCTGCGCGTGGCCCTTCAGTTTGCCGCTCAGCGCCGGGATCACCAGACCGATGGCCTTTGCGGCACCGGTGGTGTGGGGAATGATATTCTCAGCCGCCGCCCGCGAGGCGCGAAGGTCTTTCCCGCGCGGGCCATCCACCAGCGCCTGCGTACCGGTATAGGCGTGAATGGTGGTCATGGTGCCCACTTTTATTTCAAACGCATCGTTCAGGGCTTTCGCCAGCGGGGCGAGGCAGTTGGTGGTGCAGGATGCGACGGAAATAATGGTGTCACTGGCGTCAATAGTGTCGTCATTCACGCTGTAGACGATGGTTTTCATCTCACCCGCTGGCGCGGAGATCAGCACTTTCTTCGCGCCAGCATCCAGGTGCGCCCGTGATTTCTCTTCGGAGGTATAAAAACCGGTGCACTCCACGACAATATCCACGCCTGCGGCTTTCCACGGAATGTGCTTCGCCTCTTTTTCGGCGTACACCGCAATGGTTTTACCATCCACAATCAGCGCATCCTCGGTGAAATCTACGCTCCACGGGAAGCCACCGTAGTTGGAATCATGCCTGAGCAGGTAGGCCAGCACTTTCGGTGAGGTGAGGTCGTTGATGGCGACGACGGTATTACTGTCCTGGGTTTCAAGAAGGCGACGCAGAACAAGGCGTCCAATGCGTCCAAAGCCGTTAATGCCAATTTTACTCATGGTGTTCTCCTGTAAACGTGTCGATGCGACAGTTTGAACTCATCCAGGCTTAGACCATCACGGGCTGGGCGGCAATTGAAGATGCTTCATGCGGGAGGAAGTATTTGAAAAACCATACAGAAAAGTTAATGAATTTTTAAGGAAAGGAGATTATGTTGGCGCGATAACTGTTTTTAATCGGGAAATGACATGCGCACTAAATATACAAGCCTGCAAATCGGCATCCACTGGCTGGTGTTTCTGTTAATCATCGTCGCCTACTGCGCCATGGAATTCAAAGGTTTCTTCCCGCGCAGCGCGCGTCCAGTAATCAATA
This sequence comes from Enterobacter asburiae, assembly GCF_024599655.1. NCBI lineage: Bacteria > Pseudomonadati > Pseudomonadota > Gammaproteobacteria > Enterobacterales > Enterobacteriaceae > Enterobacter > Enterobacter asburiae. The sequence continues at coordinate 2,564,020 of NZ_CP102247.1, read as the reverse complement.
TGATCCACGTTTCGTGCGGTATCAGTATCCTGGTGCTGATGGTGACGCGTCTGCTGGTTCGCCTGAAATTCCGTGCGCCACCGATTCAGCCGAAGCCAAAAGCGATGGTGACGGGGATGTCCCATCTGGGGCACCTGGTGGTGTATCTGCTGTTTATTGCGCTGCCGCTGATTGGCATTGTGATGATGTATAACCGGGGCAGCGACTGGTTTGCGTTTGGCATGGTGATGCCGCATGCGGCGGAGTCAAATTTTGACCTGGTTGATGTGCTGAAAGAATGGCACGAGACGCTGGCGAACCTGGGCTATTTTGTGATTGGCCTGCACGCGGCGGCGGCGCTGATGCATCACTATTTCTGGAAGGATAATACTCTTCTGCGCATGATGCCGAAAAAGCGTCAGTAGCCCTCTTGCCCGGCGGCGCTTCGCTTGCACGGGCCTACAAACGGCTCTGAATTGTAGGCCGGGTAAGCGGTAGCGCCACCCGGCTTATTTTTTAACCCAGCAGAGCACGCTCTTCAGCAGTTAACGCCAGCGGCTGCGTTGACCCCGTCTCCGACGACTTCACCGCCGCTTCCAGCACGGCCATGACCGCCAGTGCCTCAACAGGGTGGACAGGGTTGGTGATTTTCCCGAGTAACGCATCACGTACGTTGATGTAATACTGGCGCTGATCGCCTTTCGGGGTAGGGATCGTTTGCGGTGCGCCGTCAGCCCCAAAGAACACCATACTGTCGCCGTCTTCGCCCCAGGTTTCACTGCCGGGAATCACCCCTGCGAGCAGCTGCGCTTCCTGCTGATCGATTCTGGCTTTCACCACGCTGCCCTTGTCCCCGTGGACGGTAAAGCGTGCCGTACCGCCAGCAACCAGCATGCTGGCGTGCAGAATGACCTTATGCTCCGGGTAGTTTAAGACCACGTGCGCCCAGTCGTTAATTTCTGCACCGTCGCGCAGCGTCGCGATATTCCCCTGAACCGACTCCGGCAGGCCAAAGAGCTGTAGCGTCTGGTCAATCAGGTGAGGACCCAGATCAAACCACAGACCGCTCCCGGGGACGTTCTGCTCGCGCCAGCGAACGCGCACTTCCGGGCGGAAGCGGTCGATGTGCGATTCCAGGTGTTTAACCTTGCCGAGCGTGCCTTGCTCGATAATCTGCTTAATGCCGAGGAAATCACTGTCCCAGCGGCGGTTGTGGAAGACGGAGAGCAGCAGCTGCTTTTCATCCGCCAGCGCAATCAGGTCGCGGGCTTCCTGCATGTCGAGGGTAAAAGGCTTATCCACGACCACGTGTTTACCCGAGTTCAGGGCCAGCGTCGCCAGCGGGGCGTGCGTGACGTTCGGGGAGGCAATCACCACCAGATCGATATCAGGATGCTGAATGGCTTCTTCCGGTGTCGCCACCACCTGTACGTCCGGCAGATCGCGTTTAACCTTCTCTTCATCACGAGAAGAGACCACTGCCAGCTTAATCCCGTCCACAGACTGGATCAGCGGGGCATGGAAGGTTTTACCGACAAATCCATACCCGATCAGCGCAATGTTGATTGTTTGAACTTTACTCATGACCTTCTCCACGTTAATTCGCGCACACCGTAACCTGCAGTGCGCTATGGTCCCCAAGCTCAGGCCAGGGACGATCTAAAAAGAGTTGTTGAATGCTGGATAACCCGGAAACCAGATACGGCTCGCAGCGGTTAATTTTCAGGTGGTCGGCGACAATCCAGTGCGCGTGGCTTGCGTCGAGCATCGCGCGTTTTACCTCGGCATCCGCTTCTTTACCGGCGCTCAAACCGAGTTCGGCATGAATGGCGCACGCCCCAAGAATGGCGATATCTGCCCGATAACGGGACAGTAAAGACAGCGTGGCGCTTCCGGCAAACAGTCGCTGCTTGTGGTCCCATTTCCCGCCGAGCAGGATCAGCTCAACGTCTTCCCGGTCGCTAAAATGCTGGGCGATATCCAGCGAGGGGGTAATGACGGTGAGCGGCCCCTGAAGAAAGGTGGCGACGGCCATCACCGTGCTTCCGGCATCCAGAAACAGGGTGGAGCCTGGCGGAACCTGCTGTGCGACCTGTTTACCCAGGCGCTGTTTGGTCTCCGGCAGCAGCGTATTGCGGCCCTGACGGTTCATGGCGGAGAGGTTGAGTGCGATGGCTCCGCCGTGGTTCTTCTGCGCAAGGCCCTGGTTTTCCAGGTCGGTCAGATCCCGACGGATGGTATCCGCTGAAACCTGCAGCTTTTCGGCCAGGTCGGTGATGCTGGCCTGGCCTTGCTCGCTGAGGATATCCAGGACGTAGCGTTGACGAGCGGTTTTGTGCATGGGAGTACATTCCTGCAAAATGTCGCAATAGTATTGCATAATACAGCATTTTGACGCAGAGAGAAGGGGATTGTGGTCATGACAATGTGCATCGGCGTGATGATTCAGATGGGTGATTATTAAAATTTTATTAAGCAGGTATAAGGAAGCCGTTTTGAATGTTAATCACAATGTTATTGTTATGTTTTATTTAACGATTTGGGTTATGTAACCAGCGCATTGCTATTGTGTGGTTTTAAGTGCTGCTTAATAGAAATTATGCGGGATTTAATTGCTTTAATTAGTTTTTTAAAAGCGTTTAATTTTATATATACCCATTAGGCTACGTAAATTGACACTTCTTTGAAAATCTTTGTGTCTGACCCGCTCTGAAATTAACGCAAAAATGTGCATAGAAAGAATTAAGAATTTTCCTTAGATAACAGAGGGTTTATATGTTTCATCTGAAAGGACACTTTAAGAGTTTTGTCCAGAAACCCCATATTTTTTCTTGCTTGTAACACCGCATTAACATTGTGGCTGTAGTGGGCTATACCACATTTTGTTATGCTGCTAACCAGTTTAAGAAATAAGTAAATTCTTAATTGAAATAAGACGCAGGCAGATCTCATCTCCAATGGAAATGGGTATGGGGATTATTACCTAAAATTCAGCACGGTAGCTAAATAAGATATTTGTCTAATTATCTGTACCTCTTTTTGGGTATTTGCTTGAGTATCACTCAGAGTCAGGGAGATAACATGACGATATTACGAAAGCCTATGTTACGCCGATTTACAGCAGCACTGGCATTCATTTCATTAGCCATAAATACGGCGTACGCCAGTAGTAATCAGGTAGGTATTGCCCCGGTGGCAACCACAACCTTAAAAGAAAGTATTCTTTTTGCTATCGATCGCGATCCGTCAATTAGTCAGCAGGCCGCGCAATTAGGTATTGGCCAGGCACAAATAGATGAAGCGCGCAGCGGCTGGATGCCGCAAATATCGTTGAACGGGAGTACAGGGCACAGCCAGACCACCGATTCCAGCGGGTCGCTGAAGAATTCAGCCGCCTGGGGGCTGAGCCTGACGCAGTTGCTGTACGATTTTGGCAAGACCAATAACAGCATCAGCCAGTCTTCCGCCCAGCGTGACAGCTACCGCTACCAGCTGATGGGCACGCTTTCGGACGTGGCGGAAAAAACGGCGCTGAGCTATGTGGAGGTCAAACGCTATTCCGATCTGCTGCAGGCGGCAATCGAAAACGTGCAGGCGCTCAGGAACGTCGAGCAGCTGGCAAAGCTGCGCGCAGACGCGGGCGTGAGTTCCACCTCCGATGAGCTCCAGACCCGCACGCGTATTGCCGGCATGCAGGCGACGGTCGCGCAGTATCACGCCGCCCTAAACAGCGCGCGCGCAAGGCTTGCGGTATTAACCGGAATGCAGGCAGAGGCTTATTCGCCGGTGCCCGTGAATCTTGCCGTGGAGCCGGACTCGCTCAACCGCATCGATTATTCCCTGATACCGGCGGTGATGGCCGCGCAGAATATGGAACGTTCGGCCCAGTATGGTGTTGAAACGGCGAAGTCTCAGCACTGGCCGACGTTAAGCCTGAAAGGGGGGCGCACCCGTTACGAATCGGACAACCGCTCCTACTGGGACGACCAGATACAGCTCAATATCGATGCTCCGCTGTATCAGGGGGGCGCGGTTTCCGCTCGCGTTCGTCAGGCGGAAGGCGCACGGGCCATGGCCTCCTCTCAGGTCGATCAGGCACGTTTCGATGTCCTGCAAAAAGCTTCCGTCGCGCAGGCTGACTGGACCGGCGCACGGGGAAGAATGGAGGCCGGAAAGCAGCAGCTGGAAAATGCACTGCGCGCCCGGGATGTTTATAAAAATGAATACACCCTAAGCAAGCGGAGCATTAACGATCTGCTCAGCGTTGAGCAGGATGTCTGGCAGGCCACCTCAGCGAAAATAATCGCTGAGTATGACGGCTGGAGTTCGGCAATTAATTATGCTTCCGCGGTTGATAATTTAATGCCGCTTATTGGAATAGAGAAAAACGCTGCCGCAAAATTACCCGATTTGAGTTAATAAAAGACGCGCAGTGTTGCGCAAAGTAAGACTGAAAATAATGGGTGTTTTTTCCCAGGGATAGCTACATCCGTCTGGTGGACATATCCACAGGAATCCGCACACCTGCAAGGAGAGAAATATGAGTAACGTAAAGGTTGTTGATGTCATCATTCGCAAAACGGCGGAGAAAACGAAATTAACCGGCGAAGGAAATCTGTCGGTCTCTATTTCATCCCCGAGCGTGATTGAAATCCAGGGTTCCGCTCAGGATGTGGCGCGTTATGTCCGCCAGGGGAAAGACCTCCTCATTTATATGAAAGATGGCAGCGTTATTCGCTGCAATAACTATTTTGTCGAAGATCCAGAGACGCATAATCAGTCAGAGCTGGTGTTCAACGATCGTCAGGAACTGACACATATTTCTTTTGCCGATGCCGGGGAAGCGTCAGGCGTTGCGGTGACCGAGTTAACCGCGCAGGCCACACCGATTAGCAGCATTCAACCTTTCCTCGAGCAGGAAAGTGTTTTAAGCGACGCGCCGTGGGGCTGGATTGCGGGAGCTGCGTTAGGCGGCGGTGCCATCGGGGCACTGCTGGCAAACGGCGGTGACGGCGAAACTAAAACAAAAGTCATTGATAATACCAAAGAGGTTGAAAGCGCCACGCCGACCTTCCTGCTGTCGGATAAAGCGGGTGACAAGCAGGGCGTGCTGGGTGCAAACGAGATCACGGACGACAGCAACCCAACCTTTAGCGGTACCGGTCAGCCGGGCGCGACCATTCAGATCAAAGACAGCAGCGGCAGCACCATTGCCAGCACCATGGTCGGTAAAGACGGCACGTGGACGGTAATATTACCGACCCAGACGGACGGGGAGCACACCTGGTCGGTCGTGCAGATCGACGGCAGTAAAACCACCTCTGCGGGCAGTATCACCGTGACGGTCTCTACCGCCGATGCCGCCATTACGCTTGCCACCACGGCTGGCGATAACGTGCTGAACGCCAGCGAGCAATCCGCGGGCTTTACGCTTTCCGGTGCCAGCAAAAACCTGGCGCAGGGTACCGCACTCACCGTGACGCTGAACGGCAAAACCTACGCGGCTGAAGTCGGGGCAGACGGCGCGTGGAGCGTTAACGTACCTGCGGCAGACGCGCAGGCGCTGGGCGACGGTACCTGGACGGTTAACGTGAGCGGTAAAGACGCGGCGGGTAACACCGTCAGCGGAAGCCAGACGATTGGCGTGGATACCACCGCGCCAATCGTCTCTGTCGATACTCTCGCACAGGACAACATCATTAATGCGGCTGAGCACAATCAGCCGCTGACCCTGACCGGTAAAACGAATGCGGAAGCCGGTCAGATCGTCACGGTCACCCTGAACGGTAAAAACTATAACGCCACGGTGGGCAGCGACGGCACCTGGTCCGTCACGCTTGCCGCGAGCGACGTGCAGGCGCTCAACGAGGGTAACCACACCCTGACGGTTAACGTGAGCGACAAAGCGGGCAACGGCTCGTCCGTGACGGCAGATTTCACGGTGGATACCGCCGCGCCGGTCGTCACCATCCATACCGTGGCGGGCGACGATATCCTCAATATCAGCGAGCAGGGCCAGGCGCACATTATTTCCGGCCAGGCGAGCGGTGCCGCCGCGGGCGATGTGGTCACCCTAACCCTTGGCGGCCAGACCTTCACCGGCGTGGTGCTGGCGGACGGCAGCTGGAGCGTCGGCGTTCCCGCGTCCGTGCTGGGCGCGCTGGGTGAAGGCAGCCACACGATTTCTGTCTCCGTCACTGACGCGGCAGGCAATACCGGCAGCGCCACGCACGGCATTACGCTGAGCGGGCACCCGCCAGAATTTACGATTGATGCCATCAGCCAGGATAACGTCCTGAATGCCCAGGAGACGATGCAGCCGCTGAGCCTGACCGGCACCAGCAACCTGCCGGACGGTACCGCCGTCACCGTGACGCTGAACAACGTCAGCTATCAGGCCACCGTCGAAAACGGTATCTGGGCGGTCCAGGTGCCGGTGTCCGACGTCCTGAATCTGGCGAACACGCTTTACACCGTCAGCGTCAGCGGTACCGACGGCGTGGGTAACAGCGGTTCTGCCGAAGCGAATCTGCTGGTGGATACCGTTCTTCCGCAGGTCATTATCAATACGTTTGCGGGCGACAACCTGGTCAATAACGCCGAAGCGGGCGTCGATCAAACCCTCAGCGGTCGCGTTACCGGCGCGGCGGCGGGCGATACCGTCACCATCGCCGCAGGCGGCAAGAGCTACACCGCAACGGTTGGCAGCGACCTGACCTGGAGCGTGAAAATCCCGTCAGCGGATCTTCAGGCGTTCGGAGACGGGGATTTAACCTTTACCGCCTCCGTCACCAACGCGCACGGCAATACCGGCACCGGCGAGCGTGATATCAATATCAACGCGGAGCTGCCGGGTCTGCGCGTGAACACCATTTCCGGCGATGACGTGATCAACGCCATCGAACAGCAGCAGGATTTGAGCGTTACCGGCTCCAGCAGCCATTTGGCCGCGGGCACGCAGATTGTCGTCACCATCAACAACGTTGAGTACGTCACTGCGGTTAACGCCAGCGGCAGCTGGCAGATCGGCGTTCCGGCGGCGGATCTGCAGGCCTGGACGGCGGGCGGCATGACGGTTAGCGTCAGCGCGGTAGATGCCTGGGGCAATACCGTTTCGGCTGAACACCCGATTGAGCTCGATCTGAACGCCGTGGCGGTCACCATTGATACCGTCTCCGGCGACGACCTGCTGAATGCGGCAGAAAAAGGCGGTGATTTAACCCTTTCCGGCCAGACGCAGGGCGTGGAGGCGGGGCAGACCGTGGTGGTGAAATTCGCTGACCAGACCTTCACCGCGCAGGTGCAGCAGGACGGCTCCTGGAGCCTGACCGTACCGGCCAGCGCGATGGAAACCCTGATCGACGGACGCGCGCAGGTGAGCGTCAGCGTCACTAACGTCAGCGGCAACAGCGCGGACGCCGCGCGCGTGGTCACGGTGGATACGCAGCCACCGGCGATTACGCTCGATAACCTGACCGCCGACAACATCATAAACGCGGCTGAAGCGCAGCAGGATTTACTGTTAAGCGGCAGCAGCAGTGCGGAACCCGGCCAGACGGTCACCGTGACGCTGAACGGCAAAACGTATCAGACCACGGTCCAGACGGACGGTACCTGGCAGCTGAGCGTCCCGGCGGCAGACGTCGGTGCCCTGACGGATGGCATCGTGACCGTGACCGCAACCGTCAGCGACGTGGCGGGCAACACCAGCAGCGCCGATCGCGTGGGTCTGGTGGACGCGACCGTACCGCAGGTGACCATTAACGACTTTGTCACCGACACCAACACCGTTAACCAGCTCGCCCATTCACAGGCGCAGATCCTGAGCGGCTCCGTCACCGGTGCGGCGGCGGGCGACCTGGTCACCATTACCATTAATAGCGTCGATTACACCACGGTGGTGGATGCATCGGGCAACTGGAGCCTCGGCCTGCCCGCATCCGTCGTGCAGGGTCTGGCGGACGGTACATGGACCATCGACGTCTCAGTGACCGACCGATCCGGCAACACCGGAAGCAGTTCGCTGGATGTGGTGGTGAATACCGTGACGCCTGTCATCGGTATCAACACGCTGGCGGCGGACGACGTAATCAACGCGACCGAGAAGGGCGAAGATCTGCTGCTTTCCGGCATCAGCAACCAGCCGGAAGGGACCAGCATCACCGTTAACCTGAACGGCATCAACTACACCGCCACCACCGGCGCCAGCGGTAACTGGAGCGTGACCGTACCGGCCTCGGCCGTCAGCGCGCTGGGAGAAGCCCATTACACCGTGACGGCGAGCGTCACGGATAGCGTAGGCAACAGCGCCTCAACCTCACACGATGTGCTGGTGGATAGCTCGCTGCCGGTGGTGACGATTAATACGCTGGCAGGCGACAATATCGTTAACGCAGCGGAAGTGGCGGCAGGGCAAACCCTGACCGGTAAGGTGACGAACGCGGCGTTAGGTGACACTGTCACTATTATCCTTGGCGGCCAGACATACACCGCTACCGTGCAGGACGATCTCACCTGGAGCCTGCCGTTAAGCGAGAGCCAGCTTACCGCGCTCGGCAACGGCGACCTCACCGTATCCGCCAGCGTCACCAACGCGCACGGCAATACCGGCTCTTCTTCTCTCGACTTCAGCATCGACGCCCAGCTCCCGGGACTGCGTATTGATACCGTCGCAGGTGACGACGTGATCAACGTGATTGAACACAATCAGAACCTGATTGTGTCCGGCACCAGCACCGATCTGGCGGCGGGCAGCACCGTGACCGTGACCATCAACGGCAAAGCCTATTCGGCAACGGTACTGGCGGACGGCACCTGGCAGGCGGCGGTACCGGCGGCGGATGTGTCCCTGTGGGCGGACGGTTCGCTCACCATCAGCGCCAGCGCGCAGGATGCTTCCGGCAACCCGGTGACCATCGGCACCGTCGTGGACGTCGATCTCGCGCCTGTCGCCATCACCATCAGCAGCGTGACCGACGATAACGTGCTCAACGCGGCGGAAAAAGGCCAGGACCTGGTGCTTTCCGGCACCACCTCCAACGTTGAAGCGGGTCAGACCGTGACCATCACCGTCGCAGGTAAAACCTATACCACCACGGTGGATGCCAACGGCGACTGGACCTGGACCGTTCCGGCAGCCGATCTGAGCGGCCTGAAAGACGGCGACGCCAGCGTGCAGGTAAACGTCACCAACGTGAACGGCAACGCGGCGTCTTCGGCGCAGGAATTCAGCGTCGATACCACCGCGCCGACGGTGACCATCAACACCATCAGCCATGACAATATGCTGAACGCGGCAGAGGCAGCGCAGGATCTGACCCTGAGCGGCACCTCAACTGCCGAAGCGGGCCAGACGGTCACCGTGACCTTCAACGGCAATCAGTACACCGCGCAGGTGCAGGCGGACGGCAGTTGGACGCTCGACGTTCCGGCGGCGGACATGGCAGGCATCACCGACGGCAGCGCGGCGGTAACGGCGACCGTGTCCGATAAGGCAGGCAACCCGGCCAGCGCGGGCTCCTCGGTGCTGGTCGACACCACCGTACCGCAGATTTCATTTAACATCGTTGCGGCCGACAACGTCGTGAATATTGCCGAGCACGGCCAGGCGCTGATCGTCTCCGGTAAGGTCACGGGCGCGCAGGCGGGCGACGTGATTACCGTGACCCTGAACGGTAAAGACTACACCGCCATGCTGGACGCGTCCGGCAGCTGGAGCGTGGGCGTTCCGGCGACGGACGTGGGCGCGCTGGCAAACGGCGACCAGACGATCTCCGCGACCCTCACCGATAAAGCCGGTAACAGCACCAGCGCGACGCACGAGTTTGACGTCTCCCTGACCGCGCCGGTGGTTGCCATCAATACCCTGGCGGTTGACGACGTGATCAACGCGACCGAGAAAGGCCAGGATCTGCTGGTGTCCGGCACCAGCAACCAGCCGGAAGGAACCACCATTACGGTGACCCTGAACGGTATCGGCTATACGGCCACCACTGACGCCAGCGGTAGCTGGAGCGTCACCGTTCCGGCGGCAAACGTTTCTGCGCTCGGAGAAGCAAGCTACGTCGTGACGGCGAGCGTAACCGACGCCGCAGGCAACAGCGCGAGCACCGGCCACAGCGTGCTGGTCGACAGCGCGCTGCCGCAGGTCACCATCAACCCTGTCGCCACGGACGATGTCATTAACGCGGCGGAAGTGGCTAGCGGGCAGACCCTGAGCGGCAAAGTGAGCGGCGCGGCGAGCGGTGACACTGTCACTATTTCAGTTGGCGGCAATACCTGGACCGCGACGGTTCAGGACGATCTGAGCTGGTCGGTCAACGTGCCGTCCACGGTCTTAACCGCCATCGGCAACGGCGATCTGACGGTGTCAGCCAGCGTCACCAACGGCCACGGCAACACCGGAACCGGCGAGCGCGACATCACCATTGATGCCAACCTGCCGGGCCTGCGCGTCGATACCGTGGCGGGTGACGATGTGATCAACAGCATTGAGCACGCACAGAACCTGATTATCACCGGCTCCAGCGAAGGCCTGGCAACGGGCGCGGCGTTAACGGTGACCGTCAACGGCAAAACCTACGCCGCAACCGTGCTGGCGGACGGCACCTGGACGGCGGCCATTCCGGCGGCAGACGTCAGCGCGCTGAATGCGGGCACGGTCACCGTGACCGTGGACGGCCAGAGCGCGGCGGGCAATCCGGTTTCCATCAGCCATGACGTGAAGGTGGATCTGGCGGCAGTCGCCATCAACATTAACCCGATTGCGTCGGACGACGTGATCAACGCGGCGGAGAAAGGCGCGGATCTGGTGCTGTCCGGCTCGACCACCAACGTGGAAGAAAACCAGACCGTTACCATCACCTTCGGCGGCAAGTCGTACACCGCGACGGTGGATGCCAGCGGCAACTGGACGGCGACCGTACCGTCCGCCGATTTGGGCAGCCTGAAGGACGGCGATGCCAGCGTGCAGGTGAGCGTCACCAACGTGAACGGCAACAGCGCGTCGGCAGGCCGCGAGTACAGCGTGGACGCGACCGCGCCGACGGTGTCTATTGACATTGTCAGCGACAACAACATCATCAATGCGGCCGAAGCGCAGCAGGATCTGGTTGTTAACGGCGTGACCAACGCCGAAGCGGGCCAGACGGTCACCGTGACGCTGAACGGCGTGGACTACACCACCACCGTGCAGGCAAACGGCAGCTGGAGCGTGACCGTGCCGTCCGCGGATCTGAGCGGTATTACCGACGGCAACTACACCATCAGCGCCGCCGTGTCTGATAAGGCGGGCAACCCGGCCTCTGCGGATCGCGACGTGCTGGTGGATACCACCGTTCCGCAGCTGACCATTAACACCATTTCCGAGGACGACGTGATCAACAGCGCCGAGCATGCGCAGGCTCTGATTGTCACGGGCTCCGTGACCGGCGCGGCGGCGGGCGACGTGGTCACCGTCACGCTCAACGGCAAATCGTACACCGCCACCCTGGACGCCTCAGGCAACTGGAGCGTGGGCGTGCCTGCGGCGGACGTCACCGCCCTGGCCGCCGGGGATTACACCATTACCGCGGCGCTGACCGATAAAGCGGGCAACAGCAACAGCACCATGCACGGCGTGGAGGTGAACCTGACCGCGCCGGTGCTGACCATTGACACCGTTTCCGGTGACGATGTGATCAACAACGCCGAGAAAACCCAGGATCTGACGATCTCCGGTACGGCTTCCGGCCTGGCGGCAGGCGCGGTGGTAACCGTGATGCTGAACGGCAAAGCGTACAGCGCGCAGGTGGACGATAACGGGAAATGGACGACTACCGTTCCGGCTGATCGGGTCGGCGCGCTGGGTGAAGCGTTGTACACCGTTACCGCATCGGCAACGGACAGCGTCGGCAACAATACCAGCACGTCACACACCCTGAACGTGGAATCCGTTCTGCCGGGCGTGATTATCAACACCATTGCAGGTGACGACGTCATTAACGCGGCGGAGCTGGCGGCCGGGCAGACCATCAGCGGTAAGGTGGTGAATGCCGAAGCGGGCAACACAGTGACCGTCACCATTGGCGGTAACAGCTACACCGCAACGGTGCAGAGCGATCTCACCTGGTCCGTTAACGTGCCGGAATCCGTGCTGACCGCGCTGGGCAACGGCGATTTGACCGTGTCGGCCAGCGTCACTAACGGCGTGGGCAATAGCGGAACGGGCGAGCGCGAAATCACCATAGACGCTAACCTGCCGGGCCTGCGCGTGGATACCGTGGCGGGTGACGACGTGATCAACAGCATCGAACATACTCAAAACCTGATTATCACCGGCACCAGCGACGGGCTGGCGGCGGGCGCGGCGCTGACCGTGACCGTCAACGGCAAAACCTATCCGGCGACCGTGCTGGCGGACGGCACCTGGAGCGCGGCGATCCCTGCGGCGGACGTGGGTGCGCTGGCAGCAGGGACGGTTACCGTAACCGTTGCTGGCCAGAGCAGCGCCGGTAACCCGGTCTCCATCAGCCACGATGTGACGGTGGATCTGGCGAGCGTTGCCATCAGCATTGACGCCATCGCCACCGATGACGTGATTAACGCGGCCGAGAAGGGCGCGGATCTGGTGCTCTCCGGCACTACCTCGAACGTTGAGGAAAACCAGACCGTCACCATCACCTTCGGCGGTAAGAGCTACACCGCGACCGTGGATGCAGACGGAAAATGGACAGCTACCGTGCCGTCTGCGGATCTAACCGGTCTGAAAGACGGCGACGCCAGCGTGCAGGTGAGCGTCACTAACGTGAACGGCAACAGCGCCTCGGCGGGACGCGAGTACAGCGTGGATGCGACCGCACCGTCCGTGACCATCAATACCCTGGCGAACGACGACATTCTGAACGCCGCTGAAGCGCAGTCCGATCTGACCGTATCCGGCACCACCACCGCCGAAGCGGGCCAGACCGTCACCGTATCGCTGAACGGCAAAGACTACACCACAACCGTCAGCGCAGACGGCAGCTGGACGCTGAACGTTCCGGCGGCGGATCTGGCTGGATTAACCGACGGCAGCGTCACCGTTACCGCATCGGTTAGCGACAAGGCGGGTAACCCGGCGTCGGTGGACCATAACCTGGCGGTAGATATCACCGCGCCTGCGGTGACCATTAATACCGTGGCGGGCGACGACGTCATTAACATCGCAGAACACGGCCAGGCGCAAATCATCAGCGGCACCGCCACCGGCGCGGCGGCGGGCGATAAGGTCACCGTCACGATTGGCGGGCAGACCTACACCACCGTGCTGGACGCGGCGGGGAACTGGAGCGTGGGCGTCCCGGCGAGCGTGATTTCGGGCCTCAGCGACGGCACCGTAACCGTCACGGCGTCAGTCACCGACGCGGCGGGCAACACCGGCACCGGTACGCATAACGTGACCGTCGATACCGGTCTGCCATCGGTGGCCTTCAACGCCATCAGCGATGACAACGTCCTGAACGCCGTTGAAAAAGGTCAGGATCTGAGCGTCAGCGGCACCAGCGCTAACCTCGCGGAAGGCACCGTGGTGACCGTGACCCTCAACGGTAAAAACTACACGGCCACAACTGCGGCAGACGGCACCTGGAGCCTGACCGTTCCGGCAGCGGATCTGGCCGGTCTCGGCCAGGCCAATTACACCCTGAATGCGACCGCCACCAACGGCGTGGGCAACAGCGTGAGCAACACCGCGAACCTGCTGGTGGACACCGCGCTGCCGACCGTCACCATCAATACCGTGGCGGGCGACAACGTCATCAACGCGGCGGAAGTAGCGGCAGGCCAGACCCTGAGCGGTACCGTGGCGAATGCCGAAGCGGGCAATACCGTTACCGTCACCCTTGGCGGCAACAGCTACACCGCAACGGTGCAGAACGATCTGACCTGGTCCGTGAACGTGCCGTCTGACGTGCTGACCGCGCTGGGTAACGGCAGCCTGAGCGTGACGGCGACCGTCACCAACGGCCACGGCAATACCGGCACCGGCGAGCGCGAGATCGCTATCGACGCTAACCTGCCGGGCCTGCGCGTGGATACCGTGGCGGGCGACAATGTCGTCAACAGCATCGAGCACGCGCAGAACCTGATTGTCACCGGTTCCAGCGACGGGCTGGCGCCGGGCACGGCGCTGACCGTCACCGTCAACGGCAAAGACTATGCGGCGACGGTGCTGGCGGACGGCACCTGGAGCGCGGCGATCCCGTCCACCGACGTGAGCGCGTGGCCGGAAGGCACCGTCAAAATCAGCGTTACCGGCGACAGCTCTGCGGGCAACCCGATTACCATCAGCCACGACGTGACGGTAGATCTGGCGACCGTTGCCGTCAGCATCAATTCCATCGCTACCGACGACGTGATTAATGCGGCGGAGAAGGGCGCGGATCTGGTGCTGTCCGGTGCGACCACCAACGTGGAAGCCGGGCAGACCGTGACCATCAGCCTGAACGGCAAAATCTATAGCGCGACAGTAGACGACAGCGGTAACTGGACCTACACCGTACCGTCTGCGGATCTGGCACACCTTAAGGATGGCGACGCCAGCGTGCAGGTGAGCGTCACCAACGTGAACGGCAACAGCGCCTCGGCGGGCCGCGAGTACAGCGTGGATGCGACCGCGCCGTCCGTGACCATCAATACCCTGGCGACCGACGACATTCTGAATGCCACTGAAGCACAGTCCGATCTGACCGTATCCGGCACCACCACCGCCGAAGCGGGCCAGACCGTGACCGTGACGCTGAACGGCAAAGACTACACCACAACCGCAGGCGCGGACGGCAGCTGGACGCTGAACGTTCCGGCGGCGGATCTGGCGGCACTCGGCGACGGCAGTGTCACCGTGACGGCGAGCGTCAGCGACAAGGCGGGCAACCCGGCGACGGTTGATCACACTCTGACGGTCGACGTGACCGTGCCTGCGGTGACCATCAACACCGTAGCGGGTGACGACGTGATTAACATCGCTGAGCACGGCCAGGCGCAAATCATCAGCGGCACCGCCACCGGCGCGGCAGCGGGCGATAAGGTCACCGTCACGATTGGCGGCCAGACTTACACCACCGTGCTGGACGCGGCGGGTAACTGGAGCGTGGGCGTCCCGGCGAGCGTGATTTCTGCTCTGCAGGACGGCACCGTGACCGTCACGGCGTCAGTCACCGACGCGGCGGGCAACACCGGTACCGGCAGCCATAACGTGACCGTCGATACCGGCCTGCCGTCCGTGGCCTTCAACGCTATCAGCGGCGATAACGTGCTGAACGCTGTGGAGAAAGGTCAGGATCTGAGCGTCAGCGGCACCAGCGCTAACCTCGCGGAAGGCACCGTGGTGACCGTGACCCTCAACGGTAAAAACTACGCGGCCACGACGGCGGCAGACGGCACCTGGAGCCTGACGGTTCCGGCGGCGGATCTGGCGGGTCTCGGCGAAGCCAACTACACCCTGAACGTCGCCGCAACCAACGGCGTGGGCAACACCGTGAATAACTCCGCGAACCTGCTGGTGGACACCGCGCTGCCGACCGTCACCATCAATACCGTGGCGGGCGATAACGTCATCAACGCGGCGGAAGTGGCCGCAGGCCAGACCATCAGCGGCAAAGTGGCGAACGCGGAAGCGGGCAACACGGTTACCGTGACTATCGGCGGCAACAGCTACACCGCAACGGTGCAGAGCGATCTGACCTGGTCCGTTAACGTGCCGGAATCCGTCCTGACCGCGCTGGGCAACGGCGATTTGACCGTGTCAGCATCCGTCACCAACGGTCACGGCAACACCGGCGCGGGCGAACGCGAAATCGTTATAGACGCCAGCCTGCCGGGTCTGCGCATTGATACCGTGGCGGGCGACGATGTGATCAACAGCATCGAACATACTCAAAACCTGATCGTCACCGGCTCCAGCGACGGGCTGGCGGCTGGCACCACGCTCACCGTGACCGTCAATGGCAAAACCTATGCGGCCTCCGTGCTGGCAGACGGCACCTGGAGCGCGGCGATCCCGGCGGCAGACGTCGGGGCCCTGGCTGCGGGCACGGTCACCGTGACCGTTGCAGGTCAGAGCGCGGCGGGCAACCCGGTGACCATCAGCCACGATGTCACCGTCGATCTGTCTGCCGTTGCCGTCAGCATCGATGCGATTGCCACCGACGACGTGATTAACGCGGCGGAGAAAGGCGCGGATCTGGTGCTGTCCGGCAGCACCTCGAACGTGGAGGAAAACCAGACCGTCACCATCACCTTCGGCGGCAAGACGTACACCGCGAAAGTGGACGCCGACGGTAACTGGACGGCCACCGTGCCTTCCGCCGATCTCGCGGGCCTGAAGGACGGCGATGCCAGCGTGCAGGTGAGCGTCACCAACGCGCACGGCAACAGCGCCTCGGCGGGCCGCGAGTACAGCGTGGATGCGACCGCGCCAACCGTGAGCATTGATACGGTCGCTGGCGATAACGTGATTAACGCCAGCGAAGCGGCTGCGGGCGTGGCCATCTCCGGCACCACCACGGCGGAAATCGGGCAGACGGTCACCGTGACGCTGGGCGGCAAGAGCTATACCGCGCAGGTGCAGCAGGGCGGCATCTGGAGCGTGAACGTGCCGGGCACCGACCTGTCCGCGCTGGCGGACAACGGCTACACCGTGCAGGTCAGCGTGAGCGACGCCGCGGGTAACCCGGGCAGCGCGGGCAAAGCGATTACGCTTGATACCACGCCGCCGACCGTCAGCTTTAACGCTGTCGCGGGCGATAACGTCATTAACAGCGTGGAGCATGGGCAGGCGCAGATTGTCAGCGGTACGGCAACCGGCGCGAGCGTCGGCGATAAGCTGGTCATCACCATCGGTTCGAACCAGTACACAACGACCGTTGACGCCAGCGGTAACTGGAGCGTGGGCGTTCCGGCCAGCGTGATTTCCGCGCTGAACGACGGGACCGTGACCCTCAGCGCGACGATTACCGACAGCGCGGGCAACAGCAGCACCCAGACCCACGATGTGGTGGTGAACACCGCCTCCGTGGCGCTGACGGTGAACACCGTTAGCGGTGACGACGTCATCAACGCGGCGGAAGCCGGTTCGTCTCTGGTGATTAGCGGCTCCAGCGCCCAGCTCGCCAGCGGGACTCAGGTTACCGTGACGCTGAACGGCAAGACCTATACGGCCACTATCCAGAGCGACGGCAGCTGGACGACCACCGTTCCGGCCGCCGACGTGGGCGCCCTGGCAGATGGCGCGAGCTATCAGGTGTCCGTGTCGGCGCAGGACAGCGCGGGCAACAGCGCGTCGGCGACGCACGGCATCAGCGTGGATACCACTGCGCCGGTCGTGAGCATTGCGACGCTGTCGGTTGACGACATGCTGAACGCGGCAGAAGCGCAGCAGCCGCTGACCGTGCACGGCTCTTCCAGCGCGGAGGTGGGCCAGACCGTCACCGTGACGCTGGGCGGCAAATCCTACACCGCAACCGTCGCGAACGACGGGACGTGGACGCTGGATATTCCGGCAGTCGATCTGGCCGCCCTGAGCCAGGGCGCGCTGACGGTGACCGCCTCGGTCAACGACAAAGCGGGTAATAACGGCCAGACCACGCACACCTTAACGGTCGATACCGTCGCGCCAACCGTAACCATCAGCACCGTGGCCGATGACGATATCGTCAACAACGCGGAGCAGCTGGCGGGCCAGACGATCCGTGGTACCACCACGGCGGAACAGGGCCAGACGGTGACCGTCTCCTTCAACGGGCACAGCTATCAGGCGACCGTCGGGGCGGACGGATCCTGGTCGGTCTTCGTGCCGGGCCGTGATTTCCTCGGCCTGAGCGACGGGGATTACACCATCACCGCGTCGGTAAGCGACAGGGCGGGCAACCCGGGCAGCGCAACGCACGACGTGACGCTGAACGGCGACGTCCCGACCATCACCATCAACACCTTTGCGCAGGACGATATCGTCAACGCCGCCGAGCACGGCACGCCGCTGGTCGTCAGCGGAACCACCGACGCCCCGGCGGGCCAGACGGTGACCATTACGCTGAACGGTAAAACCTACACGGCGACCGTTCAGAATGACGGCACCTGGAGCTATACGGTCGGAAGCGCAGACGTCACCGCGCTGGCGGACGGCGGTTCGTACGTGATTAACGCGCAGGTCAGCAACACCATCGGCAACAGCGGCAGCGATAACCACAGCGTCACCGTGGATCTCACCGCGCCGTCGATGGGTATTAGCATTGATTCGCTGCAAAACGACACCGGCCTCAGCGCGAGTGATTTCATCACCAACGACGCTCAGGTGGTGGTCAACGGCTCGCTGACCGCGCAGCTCGGCAATAACGAGAAGGCGCAGATCAGCCTCGACGGCGGTAACACCTGGATTGACCTGACCGTGACCGGCACCACATGGCGCTACGCCGATGGCCGCACCCTGACGGACGGTACGTATCAGTACCAGGTGCGCGTTATCGATAACGCGGGCAACGTGGGGGCGACGGACAGCCAGGACGTGGTGATTGACCTGACGAAACCTGTGGCCACGACGATTACGGTCGATTCCATCACCCAGGATACCGGCCTGTCCGGCAGCGACTTTATCACCAGCGACAACCAGATCAGCCTGAAAGGGACGCTCGGCGCGGCGCTGGGCAGCGGTGACCACGCGCAGATCAGCCTCGACGGCGGCGTGACCTGGACAGACGTCAGCGTCAGCGGCCTGAGCTGGACGTACGTCGATGGCCGCACGCTGGCCGACGGGGATTACAACTACCAGCTGCGCGTGATTGACGACGCGGGCAATATCAGCACCACCGCCAGCCAGGTGGTGACCATTGATACGGTTGCGCCGGACGCGAGCAAAACTATCGCCATCGACAGCATCAGCGACGATACCGGCCTGAGCAGCAGCGACTTTATCACCAACGATACGTCCCTGACGCTGCACGGCTCGCTCGGCGCGACGCTGGCCGACGGCGAGTATGCCCAGATCAGCATCGACGGCGGCGTCACCTGGCAGAACGTCATCGTCACCGGCAACAGCTGGTACTACGTCGATAGCCGCGCGCTGGGTAACCAGACCTATGACTACTACGTTCGCGTGGTAGACGCGGCGGGCAACGTGGGGGCCAGCGCCCATCAGCAGGTGACCGTCGATACGGTCGCCCCGGATGCGGCGATTACGGTGACCGTGGATAACATCACCGTGGATACCGGCTTCGACAATAACGACTTCCTGACCAGTTCGACTTCGTACACGCTGCACGGAACGCTCGGCGCAGAACTCGGCGCGGGTGAATTCGTGCAGGTGAGCATGGACGGTGGCAGCACCTGGGTGTACGCCACCGTCAGCGGTACGCAATGGAGCTACAGCGACACGCGTACCCTGACAGACGGCAGCCATAACTACCAGGTGCGGGTCGTTGACCAGGCAGGGAACGTCGGGGCCACCACCTCGCAGGCGGTGACGGTGGATACGCAGGCGCCGCAGTATGGCGTCACCATCGACAGCATCAGCGAAGATACCGGCCAGTCCGGCAGTGATTTCATCACCATGGACACCACGCTGACCATCAACGGTTCGCTGGGCAGCGCGCTGGCAAGCGACGAGCGCGTACAGATAAGCCTGGACGGAGGAAATACCTGGCTCGATACCACGGTCACCAACCAGCGCTGGAGCTACACCGATACCCGCGATCTGCCTGACGGAGACTACACCTACCAGGTGCGGATTATCGACCAGGCGGGCAACGTCGGCTCCACCGCCTCTCAGGTGGTGACGGTGGACACCACGCCGCCAACCACGGTGGGCACGGTAGTGAGCTATACCGACGGCGAAGGCGAGCGTCAGGGAACCTTTGGCAGTGCGGTGGCAACGGACGATAACTCGCCGCTGATCAACGGTACGCTTAACCGCGCCCCGGACGATGGTGAAATCGTGCAGCTCTATCGTGACGGGGTCCTGCTCGGCCAGGTGACCATGAACGGCAGCGCAAGCTGGTCCTTCCAGGACAACGGCCTGAGCGACGGCAACCACACCTACATTGTGCGCGTCACCGACAGGGCCGGTAACTACACGGAATCCGACGGCTTTGTGCTGAACGTTGATACCAGCATCCCGACCACCACGGCGGCGATTACCGCGCAGACCACGTCGGACACCACGCCGATCGTCAGCGGGACCGTCTCCGCCGATCTGGTGAACGGTGAATACCTGGTAGTCACGGTGAACGGAAAAACCTACACCTCCCAGACCGGCGGCGCGGTGGTGGTCGACCCGGATCACAACACCTGGTATCTGCAGATCCCTGACGGCGATGCGCTGAGCGTGTCGAGCTACAGCGTGACGGCGCAGGTGAAGAGCAGCGCGGGTAACGGCAATACCACCGGTACGGCGACCGGCAGCCTGGTAATTGACACCACCTCGGTGAATACCGACTGGGCAACCACGGCGGGGAACAGCAACAACTCCACCATGACCCTCGGCATGAACAGCAGCGGTCTGTGGAATATCATTGCTAACGGCCAGTCCTACTCCAGCAGCGATAGCTCGACCTATGCCGGAAATACGCTGACCAACACCCGCAGCTACTACGTGGTGAGCCAGACCGCCGCCGACTTTGACCGTAACGGCACGCAGGATATCTTCGCGACGGAGACCACCTACTCGGGCTCTACGCAGGTGATGTGGACCTACGATGGCAGCACCTATAACGCCAGCCAGCTGGCGATGGGGACCACCATCTGGTACGGCGGCGTGATTGCGTACGATAAAACCGGCGATGGCTATCTGGATCTGGCGTACGGTGATGCCGGCATGGACTCACTGACCTACCTGGTGAACAACAACGGCGTTCTGTCGCCTGATGGCACCGGTGGCGAAGGCGGTTTCTACGGTCAGTTCGATTCCGGGCGCGAAATTTCCGGCGTCGACCTGAACAATGACGGCACGGTAGATATTGTCCAGCACACCAACCGTAGCGGCGCGTACTCGTTAACCGTGATCAACAACAACGGCAACGGCACGCTCTCTATCGGTCAGAACCTGACCAACGTGTTTGTGGCAAACGCCTCGAATACCACCACGGCGGCGTCCATGACGTGGGCGGACTTCAACGGCGATGGCTACATGGATCTGTACCTGGGCAGCAGCTACAACAACAACGGCGGGGTGATTTACTACAACGACGGTACCGGGAAGCTCTCTGCCACCAAGAGCGCGGTGGAAGCCTCTAACGCCACGGCGGGCTATCTGTCAGTGGCGGTGGACTGGAACGGCGACGGGCAGATGGACATCATCAAGCTCAGCACCTACGGCGGTTCGCAGACGGCGACCCTGTTCACCAACAACGGTTACGGTTCCACCTGGACCTCAAGCCAGCTGGCGTCAGGTATTGCCTACGCGACCGGCGTGGCGGCAGTGGACTACAACTGGGACGGCGCGCAGGATCTGCTGGTCTCTCAGCAGAACGGCAAGGTAGTGCTGGTGCAAAACAGCAAAACCATCGCTGACGGCACCGCGATGCACCTGCACATTGTTGACAGCGAGGGCATCAACGCCTACTACGGCAACACGGTCAACCTGTACAACGCCGCGGGCGTGCTGGTGGCTTCGCAGATCATCAACGCCCAGTCCGGAATCGGGTCGAACGATACCTCTGCGCTGGTGAGCTTCTACGGTCTGGATCCGAATGAAACCTATTCGGCTGAGATCCTGAAGATCACCAACGGCGTGTCGGATAACGTCACCTGGAGCGGTCTGGAAGCGGGCAACGGCAAAGAGGGCTACGTCCTGACGGCCGAAGCGGCCACTGGCGGCCACAGTGGGACCATTACCGGGACCGGGTATAACGACACCTTTATCGCAGAGGATGGCACCTATACCTACAACGGCTCCGGCGGCTGGAATACCCATTCCGACTACGACACCTGGAGCAACACCGGTGGGATGGACGTGGTGGATTACCGTAATGCGACCTCCGGCGTAACCGTTGATTTGCGCCTCTCTACCGCGCAGGACACCGGGTTCGGTACGTCACGACTGCTCAACATTGAGGGGATCAACGGCTCGAACTTCGACGACGTCATTACCGGCAACAGCGGTGATAACCAGTTCGAAGGCCGCGGCGGGAACGACACCTTCAACATCGGCAGCGGCGGTCACGATACGTTGCTCTACAAGCTGATCAACGCGTCTGACGCAACGGGCGGTAACGGTCACGACGTGGTGAACGGCTTTACGGTCGGCACCTGGGAAGGGACCGCGGACACGGATCGTATTGACCTGCGCGATCTGCTCTCCGGCAGCGGCTATACCGGCACGGGCTCGGCGAGCTATGTGAACGGCGTGGCCACGCTGGACAGCAGCGCGGGCAATATCAGCGATTACATCCGCGTGGTGCAGAACGGCAGCAATACCGAGATCCAGGTTGACCTGGACGGTACAGGCGGTCAGTTCTCACCGACCACGCTGGTGACCCTGAACGGCGTGCAGACGGATCTGGCGACGCTGCTGGCGAACCATCAGCTGTTAATTGCGTAAACCAACGCCGCGGGGAGCGATCCCCGCGGCCTTTTGGCGTTTGTTTACACGAATAGTCATAACCCTATATTTCACAAGATTATTTTGCGGGCTCGTTTAGAAAGCGTTCGATTTTTAATCATCCCGTAAAGGTATCATTTCAGTGCGAAATTATCGCCCTGGACAGGACGTAGCAATATGAAGACACATCCACAGTACGAACCCTGGCTGCAGGGCATGCTCATTATCGCAAAACACTATCGCCTGGATTTCTCGGCGGAGCATGTTCGGGTCACGATTAACCATGAAAGCCAGTCTCCGCGCCAGCTGGTGCTGGAGGAGATGGCGCGTCAGCTTGGGCTGGGGATGCGTATGGTGGCGGCTGAAGCGGTATCCCTCGATCCGTGGCGCCTGCCGCTGCTGGCGGAATTCACCGGCGGGCAAATCGCGGTCATTAACCGCATGGACAGCGAAGGCAACGTCAGCCTGCAGTTTAGCGGCGACGCGGGGCTGGAGACGACCCTGACGCGTGACGAAATTGGGATGCGGTTAAAAGGGCTGATGGTGTTGCGCCCGCTTGAATCCACGCCGGATGCCCGCGTGGACGATTACATCAAACCCTATGAGAAAAACTGGTTCTGGCAGCTGGCGCTGAAAGACTGGCGACGCTACAGCGACATTATGCTGGTGGCGCTGGTGGCCAACGTGCTGGCGCTTTCCGGCATGGTCTTCTCCATGCAGGTCTATGACAGGGTGGTACCGTCGCAGTCGGAAGCCACGCTGTGGGTGCTGTTTGGCGGCGTGATGATCGCCATCGTGTTCGAATTCATCATGCGCATGCTGCGCGTGCATATTTCTGACGTGGTGGGGAAGCGCGCCGACCTGCGTATCTCTGAACGCGTGTTTGCCCACGCGCTGCGGATTAAAAACGGCGCGCGATCCAAATCAACCGGATCCTTTATCGCGCAGATCCGCGAGCTGGAGTCGGTGCGCGAGCTCATTACCTCGACCACCATTGCGGCGATTTCCGATCTGCCGTTCTTCCTGCTATTCGTCTTTATTCTGTGGATGATTGGCGGCCCGCTGGTACTGGTGGTCCTGCTCGCCGTGCCGCTGCTGCTCATCCCCGGCCTGCTGGTGCAGCGCCCGCTGGGGAAACTATCCAGCGAAGGGATGCGTGAATCCGCCATCCGTAACGCCACGCTGGTGGAAGCGGTGCAGGGCATTGAAGACATCAAGCTGATGCGCGCCGAGCAGCGTTTCCTGAACCAGTGGAATAACACCAACGACGTTGCCGCCAGCGTCGGCATGAAGCAGCGCTGGCTGACGGGCCTGCTGCTCACCTGGACGCAGGAGGTGCAGTCCATCGTCTATGCGGTGGTACTGCTGGTGGGCTGTTATCTGGTCATCAGCGGCGACATGACCACCGGTGCGCTGGTGGGAACCTCGATTCTGGCATCGCGCACTATCGCGCCGCTGTCGCAGATCTCAGGCGTGCTCTCGCGCTGGCAGTCGGCAAAAGTGGCCCGCAAGGGGCTTGACGACCTGATGCAGCGCCCGATTGACGATCCGCAGCACGGCAAAAAGGTGCACAAAGCCCACCTGCGCGGCGACTATGCACTTGAGGACGTCGGGTTTTATTACGACGAGGAAGAGAAACTCACCGTGCTCAACATCAGCAAGCTGCAGATCCGCGCCGGAGAGCGCGTGGCGGTGCTCGGGCGTAATGGTTCCGGTAAAAGCACGCTGCTACAGCTTCTGGCGGGCATGCAGGAGCCGCAGCAGGGCAGCATCCTGCTCGACGATATTGCCCTCAATCATCTGGACCCGGCCGACGTGCGCCGCGACATGCAGCTGCTTAGCCAGCAGGCCCGGCTGTTCTTTGGCTCCGTGAGGGACAACATCCTGATGGGGAACCCGTTAGCCACCGACGATGAGATTCATCAGGCGCTGGTTAACAGCGGCGCGCTGGAGTTTGTGCGCAAGCAGAAAATGGGGCTGAACTATATCATCAACGAAGGCGGGGCTGGCCTGTCGGGCGGCCAGCGTCAGGCGCTGCTGCTGGCGCGTGCGCTGATCACTTCCCCTAATATCCTGCTGCTGGACGAGCCTACCGCCTGGCTGGACGAAATGAGCGAGAAGCAGTTTATACAGCATCTCCACAAATGGCTGGGTAAGCGCCGGACGCTGGTGGTGGCGACGCATCGCCTGCCGATTCTGGATTTGGTCGACCGCATCATTGTGCTGGAAAACGGCAAGGTGGTGATGGACGGCCCGCGCGATGCGATCCTGCATCAGCACGGTATGGCGCCGCAGAAAGCCGCGCAGCGCACCGTGACCATGAAGCCGGCGGCAGTTGCCGAGGAGGGCGCGGCATGAATGATTTCTCTCGATTCAATAGCCGACTGAAGGAGCCACGCCTGCCGCGCTCGTCACTGGTGGCATGGTCGCTGTTCGCCCTGCTGGCGGTGTTTATCGCCTGGGCAAGCCTGTTCCATCTGGATGAAGTGACGACCGGCAGCGGCAAGGTCATACCGTCTTCTCATGAGCAGGTCATTCAGTCCCTGGAAGGCGGCATTATCCACAGCCTGATGGTGCGTGAAGGTGACATTGTGGAACGCGGCCAGCAGCTCGCGCAGCTAGACCGAACAAAAACCGAGTCGAGCGTGCTGGAGAGCGAGTCTCGTCTGAATGCGGCGCTGGCAACGGCGGCGCGCCTGAAGGCCGAGGTGAACGACACGGAACTTGCGTTCCCGGAAGAGCTGGATGACGACGTTGAGCTGGTTAAACAGGAAACGGCGCTCTACCAGTCCCGTCGTGAGAGCCTCGAAAAAGGGCTGGCCGGGTTGCGTCAGGGGGCCGAACTGGTGCAGCGCGAGCTGTCGTTGACCCGTCCGCTGGTGACCCAGGGGGCGGCCAGCAAGGTTGAGGTGTTACGTCTTGAGCGTCAAAAAAATGAGCTTGAGAATAAAATCACCGAGATGAAAAACCAGTACTACGTTCGCGCCCGTGAAGAGCTGGCGAAAGCCAATGCGGAGATTGAGGCCCAGCGTTCGGTGATGAAAGGGCGTGAGGACTCCCTGACCCGGCTGACCTTCAACGCCCCGGTTCGCGGGATCGTGAAGGATATTGACGTCACGACCGTGGGAGGCGTTATCCCACCGAACGGCAAGCTGATGAGCCTGGTCCCGCTTGACGATCAGATGGTGGTCGAAGCGAAAATCTCGCCGCGCGATGTGGCGTTTATTCATCCTGGCCAGAAAGCGCTGGTGAAAATTACGGCCTATGACTACTCCATTTACGGCGGACTGGAAGGGGAAGTGACCATGATTTCGCCGGACACCCTGCAAGATGAGGTCAAAAGGGATGTCTACTACTATCGCGTCTATATTCGTACCGACAGTAACCATCTGACCAATAAGCAAGGTCAGGAATTTCCGGTCTTTCCGGGCATGATTGCCACTGTTGATATTAAAACCGGCAGCAAAACCATTCTGGATTATCTGTTAAAACCGCTGAACAAGGCAAAGGAGGCGCTGCGGGAACGATAGGGGAATGGCGTTCGGAACACCGAACGCCTGCTGGATTATACGGTTGACGTCACGCTGTGAGCGTGGCGTCGCTCTTTAGGGACAACGTTGATGTAATGCGTAACATACGCAAAATATAAACCGGCATAGTTTTCGACAAGTTCGATAAACGCCGGGTATATCGACATCCGACCATCACCACGATCTTTAACATAACCCGCCTCTTGTGCCGATTTGATAATTCGGTTGACGTGGATGCGTGAAACGAAAAATTCTTTTGCGAGCGTGCTGGCCGAATAATCAATAACCGCGCCGTGAGCGGATTTATTTTTCATGGCCTGCAGATAAATATAAAGCATAATCATGCGGCCACCATCCTTATCGATAAATAACCCCACTTCTGGCAAAACCTTTCTGAACGTTAATCCCCGAAAAAGATATTCTGCCGCACGGCGGAAGAAGTTATTTCTCAAAATATCATTATCCAGCAGGTTAACATTAATATTAAATGCCGGATACAGAATGCTGACTGGCAAAAATGCGCCGGACATATAGCGTTTAAGTTCATTCAAACCTTTTTCGGTTGGCGCGATTCTCGTTTTGCGTCGGTCTTCCGTGCAGCGCCAGGTCTTGATGCGCCCGGTGGTTCTCAGTATCGTAATGATCGCAATAACGCTGTTGGGGCTGGCTATCTTATAGCGAGAACATAACTCTTTTATCTCTGAAACGGATTCCGCCTGATTTCCAAAAATAAAACAACACATAGAGAGAATAATGTTAAACCGTGATTCCTGCAGCATGGTCTTGTAGAAAAGAGGCTGTTTTTTGTAGATGGTGTCATTAATTGTGTAGTGCTCTAATATTGCCTCACCGAATCGGGGATTGTTCTTTATAACATCCCTTCGATGTAGCAAGGCCCTGGATGAGATGTGATTATCCATAGCATTTTTCTCGTATTTGGATGAGCCGATAGATGAAGTGTCCAGTCTTCTTTTTCGGAATTGTCATTATACCCTGTGAATGAGATATTTGCCGTTGTTATTTGCAAAGAAAAGTATATTTAAACGACGGTGATTAACGCAAAGATGTTCCTGTGAGTTCGGCTGATAACTGTTTCTTAGCCTGAGGCTGTACTGTAAAATTAATGCTTATAACAGGTGCGTTAAATTTTATGCATTCACAAATGGAAATGGCGCTTCAGTGCCCAGGAGCAGGTTATGACCCACAAAATTTCTATGAGAAATGGGGCGTGCGATGAACAAAAATATGTCATCTCAGCCTGCGGTTTTACGTTCCAGGGATATCGTCTAATCCTTAACCAGTACGGTATACAGGCTTCGCATATTCACTTTGACGGTGATGAGGTATCCCAACAGGATATGGAAAATATCCTTATAAATCAGAATGCTCATATTGTAGCGTTTCTCGGGAAAGGTATCGTCAATCTCCTGGAGAGCCTGAAGCGGCTGGCTTCCGTGCTCAATACGCTTCCCGTTATTCGACGCGTCACCCTGTATGGTGACATACCGGATGGCTGGCTTTACCGCACTCTGGGCAGTCTTTTAAATAACAGTTATCAATTGTCATTGATTCGTATAGCCCGTATTTCAGATGCTATTACCTGTTCTTATACGCAACATCACGTTTTTAAGGATCGTTCGTATTTATTACGCGATCGCTGCAGGGATAATTCTTCGCAAGAAAATCTTAAGTGGCTAACAAAAAGAGAGATTGACGTTTTATTAAATTTCTACCGCGGCATGTCCGTAAAAGAAATGTGCGACGAAATGGGGCTTTCTAATAAGACGGTTTATACCCACCGTAAGGAAGGTGTGCTGAAATTACGCTTAATTAAGCGATGGTTACACGAGCCGCACAATTTTAAAGCGAAAGGGGGAGTTAAACATCAGCGTCAAAAAAGAGAATTCACGGATAAGGAAACGGAAATATTTAATGCGCTACTTAGGAGAGAGATCTTCCCTGCCTATCAGATTATTACCGATCGTGACAAAAAGGGCGTAGGTTTTGAGATACTGATCCGCTGGAATAAAAACGGTAAAATCGTCAAGCCAGCCAGCTTTCTCACGGATATCTCAAATCATGAGATATGGTTAAAAATAACAGCGTTAGTTATCCATGCTGCCGTGTCGGGGATCAATAAGTATAATGGCAAATACTATTTTTCAGTAAATATTCCGCCTCGCCTGGCGTCAGGGAATGCATTGCCTGATATGGCAAGGAAGGCTATCGACATGCTGCTCAAACCGCAATGGGCTGAAAAGCTGGTCTTTGAATTTGCAGAAGATATTGACGTGACGAAGGACAAAAGGATCCCTGAAACCATGCGGCATTTACGTAATACGGGGTGTCGATTGTTTTTGGATGACTGTTTCTCTAATCATCAAACCATGTTCCCGGTGCGGCAGGTGCATTTTGATGGACTCAAGCTGGATCGGGACATCGTTGAGCATTTTGTGGCAAACGACAATGACTATAACCTGATTAAAGCGATACAGTTTTATAGCGACATGACCGGAACGGACTGTATTGCGGAGGGGGTGGATAGTGAAGAAAAGTTTGAGAAATTAGTCGCGCTGGGCGTGAAAAACTTTCAGGGGTATTATTTATCGCGCGCCGTGAAAGAGGAAGAGTTAGACCGCATGGTGAGGTTGTTCAGTTAAGAAAAATAAAGCCCCGAAGGGCCTTTTATTATTTTCGACCCAGCAACAGGCCGAGAACAATACCGACCGCACCCGCTGCGACGAGGCCGGTGAGGGGGTTATTTCTGACAGCTTCAGTGACGTCGGAAACCGCATCGCTGGCCTGCGCGGCATATTTTTTAGCCGCACCTTTGACCTGATGCTTTGGTGAATCTACGAATTCACCAAACTGCTGCTGCGCAGAACCTGCAAGTTCATCAAATTTATTTTTTGCTTTGTCTTCTGCAAACTGGGTGTTTTTATCAGTACCGAGATCGGACATTTTCGCCTCCTTTTGTTGATATTTAAAGGATAGCCGCTCTTTGCGGATGTGGGAGACGAAAGGTTAATTTCGGCACCTGGCAGGGCTGTTTTCGGATATATCTCTGTGCGGGGGGCTCGCACAGAGAGACACTGTTATTCGGCAAAACTCAGCAGCGCGTCGCCATCAAGACGATAGCGAACCCATTCGGACTGCGGCAGCGCGCCGATGCTCAGGTAAAAATCAATGGCGGGTTGGTTCCAGTCCAGCACGCTCCATTCAAGGCGGCCGCACTGCCGTTTTACCGCGAGCTGCGCGATATGTTTCAGCAGCGCTCTTCCCGCGCCTTTACCGCGATAGTCCGGGGAAACGTACAGGTCTTCCATGTAAATACCGTTGCGTCCTAGCCAGGTAGAATAGCTGGTGAAGAACACGACATAGCCAGCGATCTTACCTTCACATTCCGCGATCAACGCCTCGGTTTTAGTGCCTGCGCCAAAGAGCGTTTCCCGGATCTCCTCTGGCGTGGTCACCACTTCTTCCGGCGCTTTTTCATATACCGCGAGCTCATAGATCATGGCGTAAATTGCCGCCGCATCTTCGGGACGGGCCTGACGAATGGTTATGCTCATTGTTTTTCCTGTTTTTTAGCCTGTGTTTCGATTGATGGCGTTAAGCATACGGAGTATTGTCCGTAGAATTAAGTGCAATGAAATCAACAAATGATGAATATTATGCATCCGGTGCTGAGGCGCCTTGATTTAAACCTGCTGCCCGTTTTCGACGCGATTTACCGCCACCGTTCCGTTCGGCTTGCCGCTGATGAGCTGTCGATGAGCACATCGGCATTGAGCCATGCGCTGTCGCGTTTGCGCATCACCCTTAATGACCCGCTATTTTTTCGGGAAGGGCATCGCATGTCCCCCAGCGTGTATGCCGCTCAGCTTGCGCCTTCCATTGCTTCCGCACTGTCGTTCCTGAATCATGAGCTGACCCCGCAGCCGGAGTTTGACCCGGCCAGCAGTACCGAAAGCTTACAAATTGGGATTACGGACTTTACCGCGCTGTGCATTTTCCCCGCGCTGATGCATAAACTGCAGCTTGCTGCCCCGGGTTTGCGTTTCGAATTGCGCTATCTGCCGCACAGCCCGGCGCTGACGGAACTGCTGGCGGGCGAAGTGGATCTCGCGCTGGGGTTCAGCACTCAGGATGATATCCGGCACCCGGAACTGGAAGAGATCGACTGGTTTGAAGATGAGTATGTGGTTATCAGCAACGCGCGGCGGACGCGTCTGACGCTGGAGGATTATCTCGCAGCCCGACACCTGGTGGTGACGCCATGGAATGAAAAGCAGGGCGTTCTGGACGTGCGGCTCGAACAGTTGGGCTATACCCGACAAATCGCGATCAAAACGCCGTCGATGCTCAGCGCGCCGTTTATCGTTGCGGAAAGCGACCTGCTGATGGCGATCCCCCGTTTTGCCACAGAGAAGCTGACGGCGGCGGCGGACCTGAGGATTTTTCCTTTACCGTTTTCGATACGCACGTTCGAAGTGAAAATATATTCACATAAACGCAGCGGACAGCGGGGCGCAACCCGCTGGCTTAAGGAGGAGCTGCAAACGCTGGCGCAGGCGCGTCATTCCGGGCTGTCCGGCTCCCAGGAAAGGATATCGCCGGGTTGACACTGCAGCGCCTCGCAAATTTTCGCCAGCGTATCAAAACGTATCCCTTTCACCTTGCCGGACTTGAGCAGCGACAGATTTTGCTCAGTGATCCCCACAAAGGCTGCCAGTGCTCTGGACGTCATTTTCTTCTCTACCAGCATTTTGTCCAGATGAACCACGACAGCCATAATTAGATGAACTCCTTATTTTCTTCTTCCGCTTTGATCCCTTCGACCAGGGAGTGAAACGTTACCAGCAGCAAACCGCCTGTTAATAACAGAACAAAATCCCCAAGCAAAAGGGTGACCTGGTAGTAATGTCCCGGCCACGCGATGGTCAGCGGGATCAAAAAGCGACAGACCGGCAGTGCGATCCCAAGGGTTAGCATCGCGATGGCAATCTTGCGAACGCTGTTTGCCAGAGCCCGGGAGAGGATCTGTTTTTGACGAACCTGTCGCGTGACGCTCATTCCCTGCCAGACAGCAAAGGCAAACAGCCCCGCGGGGAGATAAAGGATCGCCAGCAGGAGGATCTGGCGTAGCGGTGAAACCGTCGAAACCGCCAGAAAGTCATTCTGAACCTCAGCGAGCTTTAGCAGAGTGGAAATAAAAAACGACTCGCCGGTGAAATAGATCCACAGAGGGGTGATTAATACCAGGATGAGAAAGAGCGGCAGCACCCCTGCAATGAGCACCAGACTGAGTTTATCTCTCGCACTATTCACGTCGAACCTTCCTGAATATTTCATATTATTTTAAGAGCAGCATGCTCAAGCATGACATAAGCATCAGCGCGATGGCAATCTTGCCGCTGTTCAGACAGTTAGCTCCGTGTTTCATCCAGGGTTTTGGCCACACGTGATACACGCTAAAGGCAAGATATGACGCCTGAATCACCCAGGTGAGCATTCTGAAAAAGTAACCTGGAGTATTCAGATGGGTGATGGTTTGCAACATCTCCATGCTATACAGAATTATTCCCACGGTCAGCATTGTGTTCACCAGCCGAAGTTTATACCGCGCGGCCCAGGTTCCGCACGCAAACAGCAGGGCCGAGACGAAGGTCAGTATCGCCCAGAGAATATCAATCCAGTTCATGATGCGCCTCTGCTGTATAAGGTGGCTGGGTTAATAGCAGCCGTATGGCCGGGACAACCACCGGCCACGCGGTGTCGGACAGGATCACCACGGCGCTTTTACGCTTTCGGTCGAAGGCAATAGCGGAAGCGAACCCTGACGATTCACCATCATGCCAGGTGATATCGCGCCCCTGAATGCGCGTGGTGAACCAGCCATAGCCCACGCGTGAATCGGGGTCGTCAGTCGCAAACTGCGGCGTCATTGCGTCGCTCCATGCGAGCTGGCCTGCCAGCAGCGACTGAGCGTAATGGGCCATATCGACAATGGTTGAACGCACGCCTCCGGCAGGGGCAAATGCGTGCATGATCCACGGCGCTTCGCTCAGGCCGGAAGCGGACCGCCCCTGGCTGAACGTGGAAGAGGCGGGCGCTGTATCACTGGCAACGACGGAGTCTGTCATGTGTGCCTGAGTGAATATTCGCGTTTGCAGGAGGTCAGCAAAAGATTGATGCGATGCACGCGCCAGCGCCAGGCCCAGCAGCGCGTAGCCGGTGTTGGAATAGTCAAATCCGGCCGGGCGTTCGACGCTGGCTTTATTCACCATGTCTATTAATGTCCCCTCATCGAATTTCCAGAAATTGTCACGCAGGATGATGGTCTTAATCACCTGAACTTTCTCGGGTAACGACGTCGCCAGCTGCGGAAGGCCGGAGCGATGCGAAGCCAGCTGCGCCAGGGTAATATCGCTCGCCGGGCCTGCGATCTCCGGAATAAGTTCACCGACGCGGGTTTGCGGCGCCGCTTCGCCGCGTCGCTGCGCCTCAATCAGCAGGCTGCTGGTCATGGTTTTGGTCAGGCTGGCGATTTCATACTGTTTTGTAAAATCGCTGTCCCACAGGGCGTACTGCACGCCCTTTGGCGTGATAAGTGCGACGGCAACGCTGCCACGCGCACCGCTGAGGTGTGGCGTCAGGAACGAGACGATGGTTGCATCACCCGTCTGGCGCGGGGACGGCGTGCTGACGCCCGGCTGCAGGTAGATACCTGCGGCAATCAGCGACACAAAAACCACCCCTGCGGCTAACAATCGCCTGCGGCTGTATACATACTGTTTATTCATGGTCTGCGCCTCAGAACTCGTACTGGATCATTGATGACAGGGTGTACTGCATGCGGCTGTTAACCAGCGGGCTCTTACCCGCTTCATCAAGCAGGCAGGCTGCGCGACCGGTCACTCCAGCCGCCAGATTTTCACTGATGTGCCAGACCAGTTCGCTATCAACACCAGCTTCCTGTAAACCCGATGATGGGGAATAGGCATCAAGCCCGGTGCGCTGAGACTGGCTCGCGGTGACGCCATAATGGCGCTGCTGATAGCCGCTGTTCGCCCAGGTGATGTCACCTGCGACCGAAAATTCGACGTCCTGCCCGCGCCAGAGGGTGGACTTTACGCCGCTGTTCACGGTCCTCGCCAGCTGCTGCGTCTCGCCACCGTACCGGTGTTTTTGCGTTGCGCTTAACGCGCGCAGCCATATCGTCCAGTCCTCGCGTTGATAACGCATTTCCGCGCCCGCCATCAGCATGTCGGACATATCGCCCATTCCCTGGAGGTCACGGTTTTTTCGAGCGGAGAAGGGATAGTTAACTGTCTCTTTTCGACCCTCATCAGAGGCCAGCAGCAGACTGACGGCAAACGGGGTATCGGGGTGAAATGACCATGCCAGCCCCTCCGTGGAGAGATCCCATTGCCCCCAGTCTTTACTCTTCAGACTCAGGCCGCCCTTCAGCAGCGGTCCGGGGGCGTAATGCCGCGATCCCGAATAAACGGGACTGACCGCGACGCCAAGACCCGCGTAGCCGGACAGCTCCGCACCGTGTAAGGGGGCGCAAAGCATGATCCCCGCGAGCGACACGCCATACAGCAGACTTCTTTTCATTCAATGCCTCTCCTGGCAAAGGGTAAGGGGAAGTGCGTGCAGGCTAGCCTGGTGTTTATCGTAAAACAATAAACATTTATTGTTTTACACTAAAATTGGTAGGTGTGCTCACGCGCTCACGATAAAAAGAGATGCGGCCGGGGAGGAAAGTACGATATCGTAACTCTATGATTGAATGAGAAGTTCGCAGGAACGCCGTCGCAACAGGACGATAAATGATTGATGACATCCGTTATCTGATAGTGTTTGCAAAGATTGCTGAGGCAGGATCCATTTCAGGTGGGGCAGAAGCGTTAGGGCTTACAACCGCTACGGCAAGCACGCATTTATCAAAGCTGGAAAAAAATCTTGGCTGCGCGTTGCTCTACAGAAACACGCGTAAACTCTCTCTGACTCACGATGGCGCAAATTTGCTGGAAACGGCCAAATCGATGCTGGCGCTGTATGAGCAGGGGGTCATTGAATTTAAGCAGCGTTCAATATCAACGGCGAATAAGCTTACTGTTTCTCTTCCTGCCGTTTTTTTGAAGAGTGCGTTTACCCGCCATCTGGCCGATTTTATAAAACGTCATCCGGGCATTTTACTGAATATCTCTTACAGTGATACGCGCAGAGATATTATTGCCGACGGTATTGATGTTGCATTTCGAATCGGCGAACTTCCGGACAGTTCACTTAAAGCGCGCCATCTTTTTGTGCTGCCGCGCCAGGTAGTCGCTTCCCGTGATTTACTCAGCCATTACCCGACGATTACGCATCCTGATGACCTGGCGAAACTGCCGTGGATTGGACTCAGTATGAGGCAGAATAACCGGGAATTCCGGCATAAATCTGGGGAGGTGGCTGTCGTAACGTATACGCCTGAGGTGTATGTAGATAACGTCGAAGCCGCTTATGCCCTTGCCAGGCAACAAATTGGAGTCGCCGCACCTCCTCGCTATTTAAGCGAAGAGGACGTTAAGCGTGGAGAAATGCAGGAAATACTTCCCGACTGGTCATTAGAACCGCTGAAAGTCTATGCCGTATGGCCTGCTAATATGTCGACCAGCAGTATTGCCTACAAATTGATTAATGATATTTATAACGCGATTGAGTTTCACACGTTATAAAGGTTTTAAAATGCTAAAGAGAGCATGTAACACGCCGTAATAAGCAGCAGTCCGCCCATCAACACGTTAAACGTACGGATCTGCTGTGTGCTCCTGAGCAGCGTCGACACCTTTTCTCCCATCAATGCCCATGCAGAAAGCGACAGGTAACAGACTAAAAAATAGACCGCTATAAAGATGAATGCTGCCGCAGGGTTTGAGGGTTCGGAAAACATCGCTGCCCCTGAGGCGCACGCGGTCCATGCTTTTGGGTTGATCCATTGCATGACAAAACCCTGAACAAAACCGGGTGCATCCGTTTTTGTTAATGACATATCGGGCCGGGACGACGCTATCTTATAGCCCAGATACATTATAAATAAAGAACCTGCAATATTAAGATACCGGAAAAACACAGGGTATTTTTCGATTGCAGCGTAAAAACCGAAACAAATAAAGATGAGTAATAACGTAAACCCTATCGTTGCACCGGAGACAAATGAGAAGGTCTTTCTAAAACCGTGAACGGCCCCTGACGAGATAATCACCATATTAACGGGGCCAGGTGAAAATGAAAGCGTCAGTGAAAATATAAACATTGTGAAAAGGAACAGCATTTTATCTCCGTGGGTTGGCTTATCTGCATTAGAGAAGCTGTACTATTAAGTCACGACTTTACTCGTCATGTTTCTGAATACTATCTGGGAACGTACCTCAGAGTAAGTGGCCTTTATCTAAAGGTGTGTTTGATTTTTCGCACCGATCGCGCAGGCTGGCAGGAGACTGTAGGCCGGGCAAGCGCAGTGCCACCCGGCAGAAATGGCGGTCAATAAGGGAGAGTCACTTTAACGGCAGGTAGATATCCGTTTGCAGCGCATGTTCCGGCACCTCGTGAATGAAGTTGAGGTAGTGGAAAAATACCGGGGCATCGCGCAGCGTTTCGCCGCTGGCCGGTAGCCAGTCGCGAAACATCGCCCACACCGTGGCGGAAATAGTATCCAGAGAACCCGTGTGACGGCATACGGCGTAACGTCCGCCGTCGATTTCGCCACTCGAAACCCCAAATTCATTTTCTGGTATCGCTTCAGCGATACTGCCGCAGATATCGAAACGAAAGGCGTCTGCGGGCGTGGTTGCCGGGTCATCCCAGGCAATGCCAAACGTGCTGCTTTCGTGTACTGGCGATAGGCCCGTGCTTTTACGCCAGGCAATAAATTTCGCCGCGCTGTCATTAACCCGATCCGGGTTGCCACGGTGCTGCAGCATTGCCACCTGGGTCTGTGGGAAATCGACAATCTTAATTTCCATTGTTTTTTGCTCCTGAAAGGTCATTTTCGGTACGCGCTGGTGCCAGTTCAGCCAGTCCGGCTGCTGCCGAAACTGACGCGGGCTTTTTCCAAACGCGTTTCTGAAGGCGCGACTGAACGATTCAGGGCTCTGGAAACCGGCATCGAGCGCAATATCAATCACCTTATCCTGAGGATTAAACACCAGTCGCCAGGAAGCATGACGCAGACGCAGCCACTGGATATAGCGATATAAAGGCTGGCCGCTAAACGCCAGAAACTGCCGGTGAAAATGATAAGGCGAACAGCAGGCTAACGCGCTGAGCTTCTCCAGCGTAAGCGGTTCATCGAGATGGTTGGCGATATAGTCGCACACCATTGTGAAGCGCTCGCGGTAGGCCGTTTTGATTGCATCGTTCATTGCATCCTCCTGATGACCCACTTTGCCTCACCTAACGGCCAGAATCCTGACCGATCTTGCCTTATAGTATGTTTGTCATAATTCAAATTTTCTAAGCTACAAAATTTTATGAGGGGTAATGATGGAAAAGGACTTAAAGCCTGAACAAATCGAAATCATAAACCGTATTGTCTTTGAGCAGATCGACAAGATGCAGGTCAGAGTAGACGAAATTCTTGCTGAAACGGAGAGAACCGCACATCAACAGTTGCAGGATAGTGGGATTGATATGACGGAGTTTTATCCGGCTAATAAGGATTTTTTGATGATGACTCTTGTTCAACACTTCATAGATCAAGTGCATGGCGGCGATATGGGTCTGGCCCAAAAGATAATAACCATGGAAGCAAAGCGGCTGAACGTCAGCATACATGTTGAGCAGATTAAATAATATCGAATAAGGAATAAATGAATGGGGTCATGTTTGTGAACAGATAAATTTCGTGATTATCGATGACGCTATCAGCTGCTCGCCGCTAAAGTGCGGCGAGCAGCTGAAAGTTTTTTTTCAGTTCGCTTCATGGTTTGCGCAAATTTCAGCGCAAAATTCCATAAAAGCTTCGACAGCAGCGGGGGGCAGTCGACGAGATGGCCGCGTGATATACAGCGGATAGGTTTCGCCTGGCCATTCCGGAAAAAGTTCGACAAGCACTCCGTCAGCAATCAATTGTGTGACGCTGAGTGAAAGTACCTGGGCAATGCCAACACCACTTACGCAGGACTGCACCATCAGATCTACATCGGTTGTCGTCAAATGACCGTGAGTATCAATTGCCAGTACTTCGCGACCACGACGAAATTCCCACTCAAACGGTTTTCCGCGGCGAGGATCGATATACTGGATGCACTCATGCGTGACAAGTTCTTCCGGATGCTCCGGTCGGCCATGCCGTTTCAGATATTCCGGTGATGCCACAGTGAGCACGCGTGTTTGTAATAGCAGTTTCGAAGAAATAGTTGAGGGTAATTGCGGCCCGAAACGCACCGCAACATCTATACCCTCTGTCACAAGATCCCCTACGTCAGGTTGCTGCACTACTGTAAGTTCTAGTTCCGGATGCAGTTCGCGCAAAAGAGGCAGTTTCGGGGCCAAAATATAACGGGCAAAAATTGGATTAACGCTGACCCGTAATGATCCTCGTACAGCCATGGCGGCACCGGATACGTAGCTTGCCGCAACCTCAATACCTTCAAGGTGTGGCGAGGCGCGCTCGTACAAAGCCCGGCCTTCGTTCGTCAGGTTCATCGTACGCGTCGTACGGTTTAGCAAGCGCACTCCGAGCCTCTCTTCAAGTCTGTCTATCGATCTGCTTACGCCTGAGGCGGACAGTCCTAGTACCTCGCCAGCGCGACTGAAACTACCCGCCTCGACAACTGCGGCCAACACGCTTAATCCTGAAAGTAGCCGTCCGTCAAAACTCATCGATCCCCACCTTTGAATTTAATCAAATATAATTTGCATAAAACTACCTTTATCAAAAATGGTGCGCAACCTATTGTGTCAACCAATTCGTTGCCAGGAGCAATTCTCCCTGTTTCCGGCTGGACGAACCTTGCAACGAACGGCATCTCTTAACCCTGAGGAATACGAAATGACTACGACGCGCACTCTTTTTAAAGGCGGCATCATCCTTACTTTGGATGCCGATATACCCAACCTCTCCGTGGGCGATGTTCTCGTCCATGGCGACCGTATCGCAGCTGTGGGTCCGGAACTGCAGGCGGATGATGCCCAGGTAATCGACGCAACTGACCATATCGTTATGCCCGGCCTGGTCGATGCTCACCACCACATGTGGCTTGGCGTAATGCGCCGTATGATGCCAAATGTCGACGATCTTTTTGCTTACATCGATGTGGTCGCAGAGAAACTGGGCAAACATTATCGTCCATTGGATATGTATCTGAGTACTAAGCTTACGGCACTTGCCTCACTGGATGCCGGTATTACTACCATCATTGATGCCTGCCACAACTCGCGCAGCCCCGAGCACACTGATGCAGCACTAGATGCACTAAAGGAGAGCGGTATCCGTGCGTTACATATGGTCGGTGTAGCAATGGATAAAGAAGCTTCATCGGCGCATTTGCCTGCCGATTTGGAGCGACTCTCGCGAAGCTGGAACACAAATGACAGCCTGGTGCACGTTGGTCTGTTTGGTCAG
The DNA here is from genome assembly GCF_024599655.1 of Enterobacter asburiae. Taxonomy (NCBI): domain Bacteria; kingdom Pseudomonadati; phylum Pseudomonadota; class Gammaproteobacteria; order Enterobacterales; family Enterobacteriaceae; genus Enterobacter; species Enterobacter asburiae. The sequence goes on along the minus strand of NZ_CP102247.1, from coordinate 2,525,343 downwards.
CTCAATCTTGACTGGTGGAAGGTCGCTCGCAAACTCGACATGCGTATTCTGACCGAATTCATCGGCGATCTCGCCAATCTCGGCCCTGAGTTTGCTATTCCGGGCGTACTGGGCACACATAACATTTTCAACCACTGTTCAAGGGTTCCTCAGGATACCTGGAAGCTCCTGGCCGATTCAGGAGTAAACATCACGGTCAATCCACGATCGGATGCGCTATTTGGCTTCGACGATGAAAGTTTTGCCTATCAGCAGGCTGTTGATCGCGGCTTGACCCCGGCATTGGGCATTGACCTTGATACTGCCTTTGGCAGCGATATGTTCGGGGAAATGCACGCTCTGTTCGGGCAACAGCGATCGGCTATGCGCTACCGTCGCTTCCGTGGTGAGGACAATGTGCCGTCACCCATCACGGCCGAGGACGTCCTGAAAGCGGCCACTGTTAATGGCGCGCGTGCGGCCGGTTTGGAGGACCAGATTGGCACCCTTACTCCAGGTAAGCAGGCCGACATTATCATGGTTCGCACCAGCGGAGCCGCTGTTTTCCCGGTAACCAACGTAATTGGTACCGTCGTGCAGGCGATAGAGCGGTCTGATGTGGATACCGTGATGGTGGCCGGTCAGCTTCGTAAACGTGCGGGCAAGTTGGTGGATATTGATCTGGCGGCGCTCAGTACAGAGATAACCGTTTCACGTGATTACCTGCTCAACGCCAGCGGCTATCACATCGATCTTTTTAAAGCATCCTGATGACAGAACGGCCTGATACACCGGGCCGTTCAACCCTCTTAATCATATTTCATAAAGGATATTTACATGGGAGCCCTCGCCATAAAGCGGCTCGCGGAGGATAACTCCCCGCGCGTCCTGCTTCCCCGCCCGGCAACGGGTGTTATTGCCGCACTTTTCTTTGGTTATCTGGCAGTCGGACTGCCATTGCCGGTGATTCCATTGTTCATCCATGGACATCTCGGTTTCAGCAACCTCGTGGTGGGACTGGTGATCGGCATCCAGTTTCTGGCAACCGTGCTCACCCGCGGCTATGCCGGACGGGTTACAGACCAACAGGGAGGTAAACGCTCTGCTCTTCAGGGAGCAATCCTTTCAGCGATAGCAGGGGCATTGTATCTGGTGGCTTCGGTAACGGAGCTATCACCTACGGCCACCCTTTGCATTGTTATCGCAGGCCGTCTGATGGCCGGTTTTGGCGAAAGTCAGTTCGTGACGGGATGCGTGTCATGGGCAATTGCCTCCGTCGGCCCTCAGCGCGCCGGTATGTCAATGTCGTGGACCGGCATCGCCATGTTTGCAGCGCTGTCGATTGGTGCTCCGGTTGGAATGGCGTTGTATCAGCATTACAGCCTCGCAATGGCGATGATTGCCTGTATTGCAACACCGGTTTTGGCCGCTCTGATTGCAATGTTCACTGCATCATATATATCGCCGGGAGGTCCGCGGCTGCCGTTCCATCGCGTAGTAGGGCGCATCTGGCGCGAAGGGCTGGGATTGATGCTGCAGGGGGTCGGACTTTCCGGGCTTACCGCTTTTGCCTCATTGTACTTTGCAGCACATCACTGGCAGAACGCCGGCTTGGTGATGACTGCGTTTGGTCTGGGTTTTATTTTCGTTCGGCTCGCCCTGGGGCATCTACCAGACCAAATAGGCGGCTATCGCGTTGCAGTTTGGTCATTGGTGGTTGAAGCTCTTGGCCAGGCAATGTTGTGGTTGGGTTCAAATGAATGGATGGCACTTGCAGGTGCTCTGGTTACCGGACTGGGCTGTGCACTGGTTTTCCCCGCATTGGGCGTCGAAGCTATAAGACGTGTTCCACAAGCCAACCGCGGCAGTGCAATGGGCGCATTCGTTGCATTTCTGGATGTCGCTTATGGAATCGCCGGGCCGGTAGCTGGCCTGATCGCCGGTCAGTTTAGTTATGCCGCTGTATATCTGTCTGGTACGGTCTGTGCGCTGCTGGGGGCGCTGATTGCGAGCGCGTCTCGGATGCATCAATCCTGAATAAACATTCGAGCCGGCAGCGCTTGCTGTCGGTTTAATAATCTGGAGAAATTATATGTCACGCATTTTCATCTCCGGTTCGTCAACGGGCCTTGGTCTGATGGCGGCCGAACTGCTGGTTCAACAAGGACATCAGGTTGTGTTGCACGCGCGTAATGCGAACCGCGCAGAAGATGCCCAACGCGCCTTACCCCAGGCTGAAGCCGTCGTTGTCGGTGACCTGGAGACAATTGAAGGTGCCAGACAAACGGCATTACGTGTCAACGCCCTGGGACGCTTCGATGCCGTCATCCACAATGCTGCCGTTGGTTACAATGAAGCGTATCGCGCGACCCGCGACGGGCTGCCGCATGTTTTCGCGATCAACACGCTCTCGGCTTACATCCTCACCGCGTTGATTGAACGTCCGCATCGCCTCGTCTACCTGAGTTCTGGAATGCATCATCATGCCCGGGCAAACCTGGATGATATTCTCTGGAGCAAACGTCGCTGGAATGGGTCTGACGCCTATGCAGAGAGCAAACTGCACGACGCTATGCTGGCTTTTGCTCTGGCGCGTCGCTGGCGTGATGTGCGTAGTAACAGCCTCGAGCCTGGTTGGGTGCCGACAAAGATGGGGGGGCCGAATGCCCCGGACGATATGGACCAGGCGCACCTGACCCAGGCCTGGCTTGCCGCCAGCCGTGATTCTGAGGCTGACGTAACGGGGAAATATTTCTACCACATGAAGCGCATGACGGCTAATCTGCAGGCGCACGACGTCGCATTGCAGGATCGTCTCATTAATATTTGTACTGAGATTTCAGGGATAACGCTGCCGGAGTAATACGTAACGTTAACGAAATGCGCATTAACCATAAAAAACAGAGTGTTTACATCTCAAGGATAAAATAGGTACCATACCCCCCTATAGTATCAGGAGGGCGTATGCCGCATTCACCCGAAGATAAAAAACGTATTCTTACTCGCGTCCGTCGCATTCGGGGCCAGGTTGATGCCCTTGAACGCGCGCTGGAGTCGGGCGATCCCTGTCTGGCCATCCTGCAGCAAATCGCCGCCGTGCGCGGGGCTGCCAATGGCCTGATGGGCGAAATGGTTGAAATTCACCTCAAAGATGAGCTGGTAACGGGGGAAACCACGCCGGATCAGCGAGCCGTACGCATGGCAGAAGTCGGCCATTTGCTGCGCTCTTATCTAAAATAAACCCACACACCTGACAAAAAGGGAAGACATGATGAAATCTCGCGCTGCAGTTGCATTTGGTCCCGGCCAGCCGCTCAAGATCGTTGAAATCGACGTAGCACCGCCGAAGAAAGGCGAAGTGCTGATCAAAATCACCCATACCGGCGTGTGCCATACCGATGCGTTTACGCTCTCCGGTGACGATCCGGAAGGCGTCTTCCCGGCGGTGCTCGGTCATGAAGGGGGCGGGATTGTCGTGGAAGTGGGCGAGGGCGTGACCAGCCTGAAGCCGGGGGATCACGTGATCCCGCTGTACACGGCGGAATGCGGCGAGTGTAAGTTCTGTAAATCCGGTAAAACCAACCTCTGCCAGGCGGTTCGCGCGACTCAGGGGAAAGGGCTGATGCCGGACGGCACTACCCGTTTCTCTTATAACGGCGAGCCTGTTTATCACTACATGGGCACCAGCACCTTCAGCGAATACACCGTTTGCGCGGAGATTTCGCTGGCGAAGGTAAACCCGCAGGCACCGCTGGATAAAGTCTGCCTACTGGGCTGCGGCGTGACCACCGGTATTGGCGCGGTGCATAACACAGCAAAAGTTAAAGAGGGCGATACCGTTGCGGTGTTCGGTCTCGGCGGCATTGGTCTGGCGGTGATTCAGGGCGCGGTGCAGGCGAAGGCCGGGCGTATCATCGCGGTCGACACCAACCCGGAGAAATTCAAGCTGGCGGGTGAAATGGGCGCGACCGATTTCGTGAACCCGAAAGATCACGAAAAACCGATTCAGGATGTCATTGTTGAGATGACCGACGGCGGCGTTGACTTCAGCTTCGAATGTATCGGCAACGTGAACGTGATGCGTTCCGCGCTGGAGTGCTGCCACAAAGGCTGGGGCGAGAGCATCATCATTGGCGTGGCCGGTGCGGGTCAGGAGATTAAAACCCGTCCATTCCAGCTGGTCACCGGGCGCGTATGGCGCGGCTCCGCGTTTGGCGGCGTGAAGGGGCGTACCCAGCTTCCAGGTATGGTTGAAGATGCCATGGTCGGCAAGATTCAGCTCGATCCGTTTATTACCCACCGTTTACCGCTGGAGCAGATCAACGAGGCGTTCGATCTGATGCACGAAGGCAAATCCATCCGCACCGTCATTCATTTCGGCGACAAGTAACTCTTCTGCCAGCGGTTTTTCACCGCTGGCGTTTCTTTAATAATCTTCTCTAAAGTGTGACCAGTGCGGCGTTTTTAGCCGTAATCTAAATCCCCACCGTGCCGATGACTATTTAACACGCGTGTTTTTACGCATCTTACCTATAAGAGAGTCGACGGTCATGGACAACACTACTTCGATGCTGGCGCAGCGTAAGCTGAGCTTCTTGCATCACATCAGGCTGGTTCCGCTGTTTTCCTCCATTCTCGGTGGCATTATTCTTCTGTTTGCCTTGAGCTCGGGTCTGGCGGGTTATTTCCTGCTGCAGGCCGATCGCGATCAGCAGGATGTCACATCCGAAATTCAGGTGCGTATGGGGCTGTCGAATAGCTCAAACCATCTGCGAACCGCGCGTATCAACCTGATCCACGCCGGTGCGGCAAGCCGTATCGCGGAGATGGATGCGATGAAGCAGAACATCAGCGAGGCTGAAAAGCGTATTAAGCAGTCCCAGGAGAGCTTTACCGCCTACATGAATCGTGCCGTGCGTACCGCTGAGGGCGCAGCGCTGGATGAGGATCTCAAGGCGCGGTACGACGCCTATATCGCGGGCATGCAGCCGATGGTGAAATTCGCCAAAAACGGTATGTTCGAAGCGATTATCAACCACGAAAACGAAACGGCGCGCCCGCTGGATGACGCATACAACGCCGTGCTGCTGAAGGCGATCAAGATCCGTACCGAGCGTGCCAATGCGCTGACGGCCCAGGCGCACAGCCGCACGCAGCTGGGCCTGATGTTTATGGTGGGCGCGTTTGCCCTGGCGCTGGTGCTGACGGCGATGACCTTTGTTGTGCTGCGCCGTACGGTAATCAATCCGCTGCAGCGTGCAGCGAAACGTATCGAGAATATCGCCAAAGGCGACCTGACGATGCCGGACGATGTGGCCGGGCGCAGCGAAATTGGCCGCCTGACGCGCGATCTGCAAACCATGCAGCACTCGCTTGAAAACACTGTGGGCACCGTACGTCAGGGGGCGGAGGAGATCTACCGCGGCACCAGCGAGATTTCCGCCGGTAACACCGATCTCTCTTCGCGCACCGAGCAGCAGGCTGCGGCCATCGAGCAGACCGCCGCGAGCATGGAACAGCTCACCGCGACGGTGAAACAGAACGCCGATAACGCCCATCATGCCAGCAAGCTGGCGGAAGATGCCTCCGGTAAAGCCAGCCGCGGGGGGCAGATGGTCTCCGGCGTGGTCAAAACCATGGGCAATATCTCCACCAGTTCGAAGAAGATCTCTGAGATTACCGCCGTGATTAACAGCATTGCGTTCCAGACCAATATCCTGGCGCTTAACGCGGCGGTAGAAGCGGCGCGTGCGGGTGAACAAGGACGGGGGTTTGCCGTGGTGGCAAGCGAAGTCCGAACCCTGGCAAGCCGCAGTGCGAATGCCGCAAAAGAGATTGAAAGCCTGATCAACGAATCGGTTTCGCTGATTGACCAGGGCTCCGGTGAAGTTGTCGCCGCCGGTAATACCATGAATGAAATCGTCGAGGCGGTTAAGCGCGTGACCGACATCATGCTGGAGATTGCCGCCGCGTCCGACGAACAGAGCCGCGGTATTGTCCAGGTGAGCCAGGCGATTTCTGAGATGGATAAAGTGACCCAGCAGAACGCCTCGCTGGTGGAAGAGGCCTCCGCAGCGGCAGCGTCTCTGGAAGAACAGGGCGCGCGTCTGACCGAGGCGGTCGGGGCGTTTCGTCTGAGCGGTGCAAAGTCGGGCCGCGCGGTGGTGTCGGCACCAGCGGTGAAGAACGCGCCGTTGCGCCCGGCGGCAACGGTTTCCGGGGATAACTGGGAGACGTTCTGAGTGGCGTGTTGTGTCGGGTGGCGGCTTCGCCTTACCCGACCTACAAAATCTGACCTACAAAAAAGGGACCTTGCGGTCCCTTTTTCACATCTACTTTTTATCGGGTAACGCGTACGCGATAACGTAATCACCGCGATCCGGCGACTGGCGAGCCCCCCCGGCGTTGATGATGATGTACTGTTTACCGGTTTTCGGCGACATGTAGGTCATCGGGCCGGACTGGCTGCCGACCGGCAGACGGTCTTTCCAGATCTCTTTCCCGGTGGCGGTATCAAACGCGCGCAGATAGAAATCCTGCGTGCCGGCGAAGAACAGCAGGCCGGACTGGGTAGAGAGCGATGCGCCCAGCGTCGGCATACCGATTGGGATTGGCATGTGCATACGAATGCCCAGCGGGCCGGTATCTTCCACCGTGCCAACAGGGACCTGCCACACCAGCTTGCCGGTTTTCAGGTCAACGGCCGACATGGTGCCGAACGGCGGCTTCTGGCAAGGAATGCCCAGCGGCGACAGGAAGCGTTCGCGCATCGCGCCGAACGGCGTGCCGTCCATCGGTACGATACCCATCTCGATGCCGCTGGCGTTTTTCGCCACGTTAGCGCGCGGCACCATGTAGTTTGCCAGGCCCAGGCGCATATCGTTGACGAACATCAGGCTGTTGTTCGGGTCAACGGAGACGCTGCCCCAGTTCATCCCGCCGAGAGAGCCAGGGAACTGCAGGGAACGGTCGAGACCCGGCGGGGTGAAGACGCCCTGATGACGCATCTCTTTAAACTGAATACGGCACAGCAGCAGGTCGACAGGCGTCGCCCCCCACATGTCGGATTCAGTCAGCGTCTGGTTGCCAATCATCGGCATGCCTACGGAATACGGCTGGGTCGGAGAGTAGCGTTCACCTTCAACGTTCCCCGCCGGAACGGGACGCTCTTCTACCTTCGCCACCGGCTTGCCGGTTTCGCGGTTAAGCATGAAGATCATGCCCTGCTTGCTGGTCTGCACCAGCACAGGCGTGGTGCCGCCTTTACCGTCTGGCAGATCGTACAGCAGCGGCTGGGAAGGCAGGTCAAAATCCCACAGGTCGTGGTGGGTTGTCTGAAAATGCCAGCGCACCTGACCGGTGGTCGCGTCCACGGCGACGATGGAGGAGCTGTATTTATCGTCGAGCGCGGTACGTTCGCCCGCCCAGAAATCCGGGGTGGCGTTGCCGGTTGGCAGGTAGATCAGGTTCAGCTTAGCGTCGTAAGACATCGCTGACCAGACGTTCGGCGTGCCGCGCGTGTAGGTCTGGCCTTCCGGCGGCAGGCCGGTCAGGTTCGGATTACCCGGATCCCACGCCCACGCCAGCTTACCGGTGTGAACGTCGTAGGCGCGCACCACGCCCGGCGGTTCGCCGGTGGAGAAGTTATCCGCGACGCGACCGCCGACGACAACGACATTGCCGGCAACCAGCGGCGTGGAGGTCTGCTGATAATAGCCGGGCTTGATCTCGCCCATGCCGACGCTCAGATCAACGGTGCCATGGTCGCCAAAGTCATCGCAGACCTTGCCGTTATCCGCGTTGATGGCAATCAGGCGGGCGTCGGTGGTCGGCAGAAACAGACGGCGAGGGCATGCCGCAGGTGGTGTCTCCGCCTGTGACGTTGTCACGCTGGAATGATCTTCAAAATAGCCCAGACCGCGGCAGCGCTGCCAGTTAGGGGCCGTGGCTTTTGAATCGTAGCGCCATTTTTCTTTACCGGAATCCACGTCCAGCGCCAGCACCTTACTGTATGGGGTACAGACATACAGCGTGTCGCCAACCTGTAAAGGCGTGTTTTGATCTTCCGCGCCGGATCCGTTGCTCTGCGGAATATCGCCAGTGTGCGCAACCCAGGCGACCTTCAGATCGCTGACGTTTTGCTTGTTAATCTGGTCCAGCGCGGCGAAACGGTCGCCGTGAGTGGTATTGCCCCAGTGCTCCCAGTTCTTTTGCTGCTCGCCGGGTGCGACGGGTTTAACCGGAACGGGCTCGTTCGCGGCCACGAGGGTTTGTGGCTTAAACATCCAGCCCAGGCTGACCAGCATGGCCACCGCGAGCACGGCCGCGACGCCAAAAGCGGGCGCCTTGTTCGCGGCGCTGTGGTTAGCAGCACGCAGGAAAGGCCAGACGATGGCGCAGAGGAAGGCCAGTACGGCAAAGGTAAACAGGCGAGAGAAGAGCGGCCAGAAATCCCAGCCCGCATCGCTTACCGCCCAGAACAGCGAGGCAATAAACGCGATGCTGTAAAGCACGATCCCGCTGGTGCGATTGAGGAAAATCAGGATCGCGGCAATCACCATGACCACGCCCATTATCAGGAAGTATCCACTTCCGCCTACGGTGGCGAGCTTAAAGCCCAACCCGCCGACCGCCAGACCGATGAGCATCATCAGTCCGGCAAGAAGCCACTGCAGAATACGAGGTATCCCGCGCGGCGCGCTGCCAAATGCCATGTCTTTCTCCTTTCGATCCCCCCGCCGTGCCGGGTGTGTACCAGTTGGGTAATAATTGCGGGAAGAATAATGATTAATACGGATGAATTCGGTTTTATAAAATGATTTGCGAACCATTTGGTGAATTCACCATTATGATAAAACTGTTAAATTGTTTTACGCAATTGTTAATGGATTATTCCGCATTATTTGATTAACGCACGGGCTAGTCCCCTCGCCCTTAAGGGGAGAGGGTTAGGGTGAGGGGTGAAAAAGGTTTTATACCGGCATTGATTTACGGATAGCGCTCAGCAGCGTCTGTGCGCCCGTTGAGAGTGGCGTGTCTACGCGGGTCAAAATGCCGATGGGTTCCCCGGCTCCTGGGGAGGTAATCGGCAGGGCGATCAGCGTCCCCTGGCGTAAATCATCTTTTACCGCGCCGGAAGGGACGAACCAGACGTAGTCATAATCCAGGGTGAGCTGGCGCGAAAGCGAGGCCGACAGCGTTTCGATACACCCTGAAGGCAGCGTACACCCCTGCATTTGCAGCAACGTTTCGGCGGTCTGGCGTGGAACGGTCCCTTTCGGGCACACCACCACCGGCCACTCCATCACGCGGCTAAGCGTCACCGTGTCCTGCAGCAGGGGGTGATTAGGACGAACCACCAGCTTCAGGGATTCCAGGAACAACAGTTCGTAATTAAGACCGCCCATCAGTTCAGGGTCGGACATTCGACCGATACCGATATCCAGTTCGCCTGATTTCAACCCCGCGAGCAGCATGGTGTTATTCATGGTGGCAACCTGAATAGTGGTATGCCGCTGCTGCTTGTGGAACTGGCCGATAACCGGCGGAAGAATGCCCAGCGCCGCAGTAGGCAAGGCCCCCACGCGCACCACCTCACTGGATTGTTCTTCTTTGCGATGCAGGGACTGGCCTGCGGTATTGAGCGCATCCAGCACTTTAACGGCGTGCGTGAGGAACTGTTCGCCCACGATGGTAAGCTGCGCCCCCAGCCGCCCGCGGTCAAAAAGACGGGCACCGGTCAGCTGTTCCAGCTCGTTGAGGGTTTTCGAGAGCGCAGGCTGGCTCAGGTTAAGGGTTTCAGCCGCACGCCCCAGCGTTCCCTGTTGAGCGACGGCCACAAATGTATGCAAATGGCGCAAGCGTATGCGCTGACTGAACAGACCATTTTTTTCCATAGGCGATGTTAAAAACAGAGCGATGCGGGTGACAAGTTAAGTTGTTTAATTTTGATAACCTGATAGCAAAATATTTTTAACATTTGATCTGTTTGAGTTACAACATGTTTTTCGGGAGGGGCGATAAGCGAACGTCCTTGTTCATTTATTGCTCACTGCGGAAGGGGGATCGCTAACCGGATTAGATCACGCCGTCACCGCCGTCAGAGCACCACACCTGGCCGGACGTAAAGGAACATTCATCCGAGGCCAGCGTGACGTACAGCGGGGCTATCTCGACGGGCTGGCCAGGACGTCCCAGCGGCGTGTCGCCACCGAACTCCTTCACTTTTTCCATCGGCTGCCCGCCGCTGGACTGCAGTACCGTCCAGTAAGGGCCAGGGGCAACCGCGTTGACGCGGATCCCTTTCGGACCCAGCTGTTTGGCTAAGGATTTGGTAAACACCGCCAGACAGGCTTTCGTCTGGGCATAGTCCAGCAAAACGGGGCTGGGCTTCACCGCCTGAACGGAGGAGGTATTAATGATAACCGACGAGGCTTTCAGGTGACGCAGGGCCGCTTTGGTGATCCAGAAAGGGGCGTAGACGTTGGTTTTAAACGTCGCGTCAAAATCCTCGGTGGTCAGTTCTTCAAGCGATTCACGGAACTGCTGACGCCCCGCGTTGTTGACCAGAATATCCAGCCCGCCCAGCTTCGAGACGGCTTCTTCGACCAGATTCTGACAAAACGTTTCGTCCCGGACGTCCCCCGGCAGCGCGATAGCCTTGCGGCCTTCGGCTTCGATCAGCTCGATGACCTCGGAGGCATCTTTCTCTTCTTCAGGAAGATAGTTGATGGCAACGTCAGCGCCTTCACGAGCATAGGCGATAGCGACCGCGCGACCAATACCGGAGTCACCACCGGTGATCAGCGCTTTTTTGCCGGCGAGGCGGCCATGTCCTTTGTAGCTTGTTTCCCCGTGGTCGGGTACAGGCTGCATTTCTGATGCCAGTCCCGGCGGTGTTTGCGGCTGTTCCGGGAACGGGGGCTGCGGATAAGCGTTCGTACGTTGTTTTGTATCACTCATAGCTGACTCCTTAAGCCAAGGGGTGAGATTTGATGGATAACTGCAGCGTTAACGCTTCGCTGAATTATTTCTGCAAACGATCAACACGGACGACGGCAGGAGATGATTTTTTATCAAGCGAACCGTTGATGCTGATCATCTGGTCGGGTTTTACCGTTCTGCCGTCGAATACTGCCTGGGGAATAATAACGTCGATTTTTCCGGTTTTATCCTGAAATACAAACTTATCGCCGCTACCGTCAATAAGATTACCGCGTAATGAAATTGTCGCGCCATCGTGCATTTGTTTTGCCTGATCGATGGTCATAATACGCGCGTCGTCGGTTCCGCGATATCCGCTATCAAGCGCGTGCGGTGGCGGTGGCGCTTCACCTTTTTGTAAACCCCCGTTATTATCTGCCCATGCGGCCGGAACCAGAAATATCAATAAAGCGGAAATAAGTGATAATTTCATCCGATATCCTTCATTTTGGGTGTCTTGACTTATTAAGTATTGTTGCTATTCCTTTATGTGGCAAATGTGATAAGTCCTAAAAACATTCGCGTTAGAAATCAAAATTATCGGATAATAAGCGAAACGGTGACGACGGCCATGAAGCGTGAAAAAGAAAGGTTACCCGGGATAGATGAGAGTTATCGCTTGCTGACGTTTGAATACGCGTTTCGTCAGGTGGGTTTTATTGTTCTGTTAGTTATTATCGTCGCGGCGATTGCCGGTCTGTTTTCCAGCGGAATGGTCAGCGACACGGTCAAAACGAATTCCGCTAAATCGCTAACCATAAACTATGAACGCTTTGGACGGCGGGAGACAGAGACGCGGATGGAGCTCGCGTTTCCGGTGCAGGCCGAGGGGAAGTATACCCTCAGCATGACCAGCGAGAGCAGCGATGTGTATGAGCCCGGCAGCGTCTGGCCCCAGCCGGACACCATGTTCAGCCGGGGGAAGACTCTCTTTTTTGTCTATAACAATCTGAAAAAGTCAGACAGCTTCTCAGTGTTACTCTTCACGACACCGTCCAGAGCCGGTAAATGGAACACTGTGATCCGCGTCAACAGCGAGCCGGAGATTAACATCTGGCAATTTATCTACCCCTAGGAGGCTGATATGGATATGGTCTTTCGCGCGCTGGCTATTTATCTGTTCCTCGTGGTGGTATTTAAGGTGGCCGGACGTCGCGCGCTGCTGCAGATGACCAGCTTCGATCTCATCCTGCTTTTGATAATTAGTGAAGCCACACAGCAGGCGCTTCTTGGACAGGATTTTTCCGTCACCGGCGCGATGATTACCATTACCACGCTGGTGGTGGTGGACATTATATTTGGGCTGATGAAGAAATATTTTTCCCCGGTGGAGAATATTCTGGATGGCACGCCCGTGATTCTGGTCGAGAACGGCGTCCCGTTAGCCGATAAGCTGAAAAAAGTCGATGTCTCCTGTGATGATATTCTGGTGTCTGCACGGCAGAATAATGGAATTACGGAAATAAGCGACATTAAATATGCCATACTTGAGCGCAATGGTCATATTTCAATCATTCCTTTCGAGAAATAAGAGGCGGCAAGATGAGCAATCTTTTTCACGACAGTAATAATACCGTGGGTGAACTGACAAAAAAGCTAGCGAGCAAATTAACCGATCTCGGGCTTCGCTTAACCACCGCGGAATCCTGCACGGGCGGCAAGCTCTCGGTGGCGCTTTGCGCTGAGGAAAATACCGCCGAATTTTATGATGTCGGCCTGGTCGTGTTCAGCGACGAAGCCAAAATGCGGATCCTCGGCGTGCGTCCTGAGACGCTTGAGCGGTTTACGGCCGTGAGCGAACAGACCGTTACCGAGATGGCCGCCAGTATCCGCGATATCGCCCAGGCGGATATCAGCATCGCCATCAGCGGCTACGCAGGCCCGGAAGGGGGCGATGACGGCACGGCGGCGGGGACGGTCTGCTTTGCGTGGAATATACGCGGCGAGACGCAAACCCGCACCGTGCTTTTCTCCGGTGACTGTCAGGATGTGGTGGAAAAAGCGGTGCACTTCTCGCTGGCCGAACTGCTGACAGCATTGTCGGACGAGGATAACGGTTAAACTCACGGGGAGGTTCTATGGCTGTCATAGTGATTACCGGCGGAACGGCGGGCGTGGGAAAAGCCACGGCGCTGCACTTTGCAAAGGCAGGTTTCGACGTGGGGCTCATCGCGCGCGATGAAGCCAGCCTGCACTCTACCCAGGAGGAGCTGCGGCGCTATGGCGTTAATGCCCACGCCGTGCAGGCGGACGTCGCCGACAGCCAGGCGGTGTTGGATGCCGCTAATGAAATTGAGTATCGCCTCGGCGCGATTGATGTCTGGGTGAACAACGCCATGGGGGCCGTGCTGGCGCCGTTCCGAACCCTTACGCCGGACGAATTTCGGCGCGTGACTGAGGTGACGTACCTCGGCTACGTGAACGGCACCCGCGCTGCGCTCGAACTTATGGTCCCGCGCGACAGGGGCGTAATAATCCAGGTGGGCTCCGCGCTGGCCTACCGTTCTATTCCATTACAGTCAGCCTACTGCGGGGCCAAAGCGGCGATCCGCGGGTTCACCGATGCGGTGCGTACCGAGCTGATGCATGAGAACAGCCGGGTTCAGCTTTCGATGGTGCAGATGCCGGGGCTCAATACCCCGCAGTTTGAATGGGCGAGGAATAAGTTCGCCTGGGCGATGCGCCCGGTACCGCCGGTCTTTGAGCCTGAGGTGGCCGCCAGCGCCATCTTCAGGGTGGCGCAAAAACCGGTGCGCGAGCTGTGGGTAGGCGGCAGCACCATCCAGTCCATCGTGGGGCAATTTTTCTTCCCCAGTTTTCTTGACCGGCTGATGGTAAAAAAGGCCTGGGAAGGTCAAATGACCGACGAGCTGAACGCGCCGGATCGCCGGGACTACCTCGATCAACCGGTTAACGACCTGCACAAAATCCACGGCCGTTTTACTGACGAGGCGAAAACCCGCGCGCCGTCCGTCACCTCCGGCATGCCGGGTAAGGTGGCGCTGGGCGCCCTCGCGGTGGCGGGGATAGTGCTGACGCGTCTGATAACCCGCCGGAAACCGTAGTCAGCGCAGCGCGCTACGGTGCATCCAGAACCAGCGGTAGCCGTACCCGCCCAGACTGAGCTGAACGGTTTTGCCGCAAACCAGCGCGTCATCGTAGCGCTTGTCCTCGAGACAGGCGGTCCAGGTGGCGTTGCGGATCCCCTTTGCGGTGAACTGGACCGGCTGGTCGCTGAAGTTGACGAAGGTCAGGATGCTGCGCTCGTCGGTCTCGTAATAGAGCCCCAGCACCGCGTCATCATCGATTGTGATAAGCCGAAAGGGCGCAACGGCAATTTCGGGGAACTCCGAGCGGGTATTGGCAATATCGATTATCCGGTGCAGGAGCGAGTTGTTGTGAAGCAGCGAATCGGCGACGTTCACTTTCTGATAGCGGTAAGGGCCGTGGTCGATAATCGGTGCGATAAATTTTTCAGGGGCGGCTGCGGAGAAACCGCCCCCTTGCGATCCTGCCCACTGCATCGGGGTGCGAACGGCGTAGCGCTCCTCCAGCTCCAGGTCGTCACCCATGCCGATCTCATCGCCGTAGCGCATCACCGGGACACCCGGCAGGGAAAACAGCACCGCGTGGCAGAACGCCAGCCGCTTCCGATCGCCGTTGAGCATCGGCGCCAGGCGGCGGCGGATCCCGCGCTGATAGACGTTCATCTCTTCGTCAGGGGCAAATGTGTCGAGGACAAACTGTTTGTCTTTCTGACTGATGCCTTCCAGATCCAGCTCGTCGTGGTTGCGCAGCCAGTTAGCGAAACAGCAGGCATCAGGCGGGACGATCATCTTCTTCACCGCATTGCGCAGCGGGCGGGCGCTTTTTCTGGCCAGGCTGACGTAGAAATACTTGTTGAGCCAGAAATTCAGCACCAGATTCAGGCGGTCATTATTGCCGAAGTAGTCTTTATAGGTCTCAACGTCTACGTCAACTTCACCCAGCAGGATCGCGTCCGGATTGCGCTCTTCGATAAGACGCCGCATATGTTCGAGGATCCACAGGCCCTTTTTTTCATCACCGTTGCCCGCCTGCGTGGTGAGGTGGGACGCGGCGTCGAGGCGAAATCCTGACACGCCCAGCTTGAGCCAGAAGAGGATAATGTTCTCAATCTCTTTTAGCACCGCGGGCGAGGTGAGATTCAGATCCGGCTCGTGGCGATAGAACATGTGCCGGTAGTACTGTCCCGCCTCGTCGTCCCAGGTCCAGATGCTCTTCTCGACGCCGGGGAACATGGGCGGCGTATCGTCCTCGTCGTTATCCGACCAGAGGTAGTAATCACGATAGGGTGACGCCGGGTTGCGGCGGGCCTGCTGGAACCAGGGATGCGCGTCCGAGGTGTGCTGGATCAGCAGCTCGATAATGACCTGCATGCCCAGCTCGCGGGCCTGTTCGACAAAGGCGATTATATCGGCCAGTTTTCCGAAGCGGGGATCCACCTGGAGGTGGTCGCTGACGTCGTAGCCTTCATCGAGAAAGGGCGTGAGGTAAAACGGCGTGATCCAGATAACCGTCGCCCCCATGCGGCGAATATAGCGCAGCTTGGCCGCGATCCCGGCGATGTCCCCGCAGCCATCGCCGTTCAAATCATAAAATAGCGCGGTATCAATCTGATAAATAATGGCTCGTGTATGCCAGTCGGTCATAGCGTTCCTCAGTGATAGCCTTCAGTATCCGACACTTTGCCCCGGAAGACGTAGTAGCTCCAGGCGGTGTACACCAGGATCACCGGAATAATCAGTAACGTGCCTACCAGCATAAACAGCTGGCTGGCAGGCGGGGCCGCGGCTTCCCACAGGGTGATGCGCGGCGGAATAATGTTCGGCCAGAGGCTAATACCGAGCCCGCTAAACCCGAGGAAAATAAGCCCCAGCGTCAGCAGGAAGGGGCGGGAGTGGCTGTTCGGGTTGCTGGTCAGGCGCCAGATCAGCACGCTGAAAAGCCCGACCAGCAGGGGCACCGGCAGGAACCAGAAGAAGTTGGGCAGCGTGAACCAGCGGTCGGCCACGTACTGCCAGCCGAGCGGCGTCCAAATGCTCACCACGGCAATGACGACCATAAGCGCCAGCAGCACGTGGCGTGTCAGCTCGCGCATGCGGATTTGCAGCGCGCCTTCACTTTTCATGATGAGCCAGGTGGTGCCCAGCAGCATGTAGGCGACGACCAGACCGATGCCGCAGAAGAGATTGAAGGGGGTGAGCCAGTCAAGCGCGGAGCCGACAAAACGTCGGCCCTCAACGTCAAAGCCGTTGATCATTGCGCCCACGACGATGCCCTGGCTGAAGGTCGCGAGCAGGGAGCCGCCCGCAAAGGAGTAGTCCCAGAACTTTCGGTGTGACGGTGTGGCTTTAAAGCGAAACTCGAACGCCACGCCGCGAAAGATCAGGCCAATTAGCATGGCGGTAAGGGGAATGGTCAATGCATCCACGATCACTGCATAGGCCAGCGGAAATGCGCCGAACAGGCCCGCGCCGCCGAGTACCAGCCAGGTTTCGTTACCGTCCCAGACCGGCGCCACGCTGTTGACCATCACATCCCGCTCCTTCGCATCCCCCACGAAGTTAAACAGCAGGCCGATGCCCAAATCAAAGCCATCCATAATGATGTACATCAGCGTGGCAAAGACGATGATGGCAAACCAGATAACTGAGATATCGACGCCCATCAGGTTCTCTCCTCTTCAGGAACAGACTCAGCGGCAGACAGCGGACGGGCGGGCGTGCCCGAGGTATTTGACGTCAGCGTATCGACAGGCTGCGGCCCTTTCTTAATCAGCCGAATGAGGTAAACATAGCCCACGCCAAACACCGATGAGTAGACGACGAAGAACGCCAGCAGGCTGATGCTCATCTGCAGGGTGCTGTGCAGCGATACCGCGTCGATGGTGCGCAGATAGCCATAGACCACCCACGGCTGGCGGCCCACTTCGGTGGTCACCCAGCCGGCGAGTAGCGCCAGCAGCCCGGCAGGCCCCATGCAGAGGGCAAACCAGTGGAACGGGCGAGAGTGGTAAAACCGATGACGATAGCGCAGCCAGACGCCAATCAGACCGAGAGTAATCATCAGCAGCCCCATCCCAACCATGACGCGAAACGACCAGAAAACGATGGTCGAGTTTGGGCGATCTTCTTTCGGGAAGTCTTTCAGCGCCGGGACCTGCTTGTCCAGGCTGTGTGTCAGGATAAGGCTGCCGAGCGCGGGGATCTCAAGACCGTATTTGGTGCGCTCTTCGTCCATATCCGGCAGGCCAAACAGCAGCAGCGGGGTGGCCTCGCCGGGCGGGTTTTCCCAGTGCCCCTCGATGGCGGCAATTTTGGCCGGCTGATGCTCAAGCGTGTTCAGGCCGTGCATATCGCCCACGACCGCCTGGATGGGGGCGACCAGCAGCGCCATCCACATCGCCATGGAAAACATGGTGCGCACGGCGGGCGTATCGTTACCGCGCAGCAGGTGCCATGCGCCCGACGCGCCGACAAACAGCGCGCTGCTCAGAAACGCGGCGATAGCCATATGAATAAGGCGGTAAGGGAAGGAGGGGTTAAAGACGATCGCCAGCCAGTCCTGCGGGATAACCTGTCCGTTCTCGATAGTGAAACCCTGCGGCGTATGCATCCAGCTGTTGGACGCGAGGATCCAGAAGGTCGACATCAGCGTGCCGAGCGCCACCATGCAGGTTGAAAAGAAGTGCAGGCCGGGACCGACCTTATTCCAGCCGAACATCATGACGCCAAGGAAACCGGCCTCGAGGAAGAAGGCGGTTAACACCTCATAGGTCAGGAGTGGGCCGGTAATACTGCCCGCGAACTGTGAGAACCCGCTCCAGTTGGTGCCAAACTGGTACGCCATGACCAGCCCGGAAACGACACCCATCCCGAAGTTAACGGCAAATATCTTGAGCCAGAAATGGTAAAGCGAACGCCAGACGTCGTTTTTGGTGCGCAGCCACATACCCTCCAGCACCACCAGATAGCTGGCGAGGCCGATGGTGATCGCAGGAAAAAGGATATGAAACGAGACGGTAAAAGCGAACTGAATTCTGGCCAGATGGAACGCGTCGAGTTCGAACATGGTCCGTACCTCTGAAACGATGGGGCACGAGAATTGCCGGGCAGTTTATGGCTGCCCGGCAAAACCGATTACGGTTTAGTCTTACCGGCACCCAGCTCGGCACCGGTCAGCGGGTCGGAATGTGGATCGGACTTCGTGCGGGCGGACATCGCCTTGACCAGGGTTGCCTGTTCGGTCGTGAGCGTGACGCTTGCGCTGCCATCGCCGCCATCAACCGCAGGCTGGGGGGACTCAACGTAATCGAAATGTTTATCGCTGTTCCAGCTTCCGCGAACCTCTCCACCTTCAGACATATTGTAGTACTTGTTGGTGAATTCCTCGATTGGCGGCAATTTTCCCGGCGGGAAATTGTTACGGATGGACTGCAGCGCCTTCTCAAAGGAGAGCTGATGCGCCGCCTCGCGCGTCATCAGAAACGCCAGCGCATCCTTTACGCCGGGATCGTCGGTCACGTTGATCAGCCGTTCATAGATGATTTTCGCTCGGGCTTCCGCTGCCACGTTCGAGCGCAGGTCCGCCGTCGGCTCGCCGATGGTGTCGACGTAGGCCGCCGTCCAGGGCACGCCCGCAGAGTTGGTGAGCGGGGTGCCGCCACCGTAGAGCAGGGAGGTAATATGGCTGTCATTGCCGTTTTCGGTCATGGACCGATACAGTTCAGCCTCGTTTTCCACCCCTTCCGCCAGCGCGCCTTTAGCGCCTTTATTCAGCATGCCGACCAGGGTACCGATGATTTCGAGGTGGCTCAGCTCCTCGGTGGCGATATCCATCAGCATATCTTTACGGCCCGGATCGTCATCGCTCAATCCTTGCGTAAAGTACCGGCAGGCGGCAGCCAGTTCGCCCTGCGGCCCACCGAACTGTTCCAGTAAAAGGTTGGCGAGGCCAGGGTTGGGTTCAGAAACGCGAACCGTGTATTGCAGCTGTTTGACGTGTCGGAACATGGCGATTCTCCCGGATTATTTTTTTGCTTCGACGCCCGATGCGTCTGAACGCAGCAGGAACTGTTCCGTAGTCTGCGGAATATGACGGATCAGCCAGTCGGCCATTTCGCGTTCTTCCGCCAGAATCGTCTCGATGGCGGGTACAGAGGCGACGTCGCCTGCTTTCTTAGCCGCCGCGAGCAGGGAGGTATAACAGGCTATTTCAAACTGTTCGAAAACATAGCCGCTGATCGAACCCTTAACGATTTCATCAGACGGGAACATGCCGCCGATGGACTGCCCCAGCGCCGCCATTTTGCTCATCGAATCTTTTAAAACCGAACGAGAAATATCATTACGGTCGAGGATTTCTTCCAGCAATGTAATTTGCCGTTTTGTCTCATTAATATGCTGCTCAATTCTTGCGCGAACATCAGGATAATTATCGATACGGCTGGCCATGGATTCCAGCATAGATTCGGCTTGCTTTTCCATCGCATGGGCATCGCGTAGCCAGTCATGGTAGTGTTCTACGTGATTCATCATTGTATCCTCATTAGGGGTTCGCTTATTTGGTCTCACTTTCAGCAGCCTGATCGGCACGCGCGGCACTGTAGCCAGATAAATGGCCGACAATATTGGCGTAAATACTGATGATAATGACCCACAGCACGCTATTCTTCCACCATATTACGGAAGGGATAGCGAGAATGAACCATATTATGGCTGCCGTTAAATGGCACCGTTTAATTGTCCTGGGACTGATGCTCATTTTATTTAACCTGTGTTATTGCGTCATTTCTGCGCTTTTTGGTTAATATTTCCAACGGCCAGGTCGGTGAGTTTAAGATCGGTTTCTTTTTCTTCTTCCAGCGTTTCGGCAAGAAGCTTAACGGCTTTTTTATAGCCCAGTTGTTCAGCTAGTGTTGCAAGGGTACCGTAGCTGGCAATTTCGTAATGTTCGACTTTTTGCGCGGCGGCAATAAGTGCGGCATCACGTACTTCGTTTTTTTCCGTGCTTTCGATGACTTCGTTGGCTTCTTCAATTAAGCCTTCCATCGCCACGCACTTCATGCGCTTAAGCTTAATGCCGTCTTCCTGCTCGACGATCTGGTCGATACGTTCGATCTGACCCTGCGTCTCTTCCAGGTGTGCGGTAAAAGCGGCGCTCAGCTTCTCGCTGGAGGCGGCGCGGGCAAGTTTGCTTAACGCTCGGGTAAGCTGCTTTTCTGCGCTGTAGGTATCCGACAGAAGATGAATAAAGACATCCTCGACGCTTTTCATATTCATAATAATTACGCTCCGGTAAAATAAAGAAAGGGTACTGCGAGCTTTTCAGCCCGCAGCATGCTCTCTGGTATTATTAAAAAAGTTTTAAATAAGATCAGGAGTTGTCAGATTTACGGCCTCCGCCGTGACTGTTCTGTCCTCCTTTCTTACCCGCTTCAGAAGCGCGTTGCGGATCGTTTTTAAAGTTCCCACCGCTATGCTGGCCACCTTTACGTCCAGCTTCTGATGCTTTTTCACGATCTTCAGCGAAATTACCGGAACCACCACGATGCTCTGCCATATTAAACCTCATAGTCATATATTGGTTATGTCAGTACGATACGAAAATATTCCGTATCACTCGTCGTTCGAGTAATAACTCTAGTCGCTGTGCGTCATCCGTCAAATGCGTTTTGCTATTTGCGGTTGCGTTATTTTTAAATATTTGTAAATTTGCGCTTCGCTTAAAAAGGAAATATGGATAGACAGGAAGGACTTGTAAACAACCATTCAGATTAATCCTAACTTCGAGCTAAAAATTTGAAAGGAGAGGATAAAAATAATGGCGTACTCGAATTGGTTGATTTGCATTCAGGAGAGAGCCAAAAAATACTCCTTTATAGATAGAAAGCGGAACCCTAAATAATTATAAGGAAAATCCTGGATAAAAGCGTTCAGGTTGTAAGGGCGGTTCCGTTCGGCGCTGTTCAGGGGCCTGATAGCACACGGTTTGACCACTGTCGTCTTAAGATCACAATTCAGAAATTCTTCCCCCCGGAAGGAACGGGTTTCTCTACACTCCAGGTAATATTCACTGGAGGCATGACATCATGGCGAACACCATCACGGCTGATGACATTCGGGAACACTTTTCGCAGGCTATGTCGGCGATGTACCAGCAGGAAGTTCCGCAGTACGGCACCTTGCTTGAACTGGTTGCGGACGTAAACCTGGCGGTTCTGGAAAATAATCCACTACTACATGAACAACTGGCGAACGCCGATGAGCTTGCGCGCCTGAACGTTGAGCGTCACGGGGCGATCCGCGTCGGCACGTCACAGGAACTTTCAACCCTGCGCCGTATGTTTGCGATTATGGGCATGTACCCGGTCAGCTATTACGATCTCTCGCAGGCGGGGGTGCCGGTCCACTCAACGGCGTTTCGCCCGGTTGATGATGCGGCCCTGTGTCGAAATCCGTTTCGTATCTTTACCTCGCTGCTGCGTCTTGAGCTGATTGAAAACGTCGCGCTGCGCGAGCGTGCCGCAGAGATCCTGTCTCACCGGAACATCTTTACCCCCCGCTGTCTGGAACTGATCGACCTCCATGAGTCGGAAGGGCACTTTACTGACGCACAGGCTCACGAGTTTGTGCACGAAGCGTTAGAAACCTTCCGCTGGCACCGCCATGCGACGGTTGATCAGGAAACCTATCTGGCACTGAGCAACGAACATCGCCTGATTGCCGACGTGGTCTGCTTCCCGGGCTGCCATATTAACCACCTCACGCCGCGCACGCTGGATATTGACCGGGTGCAGGAACTGATGCCGAAGTACGGTATCGAGCCAAAAATTCTGATCGAAGGACCGCCACGTCGCGACGTGCCCGTCTTATTGCGTCAAACCAGCTTCAAGGCGCTGGAAGAGCCGGTGCTGTTTGCCGGTGAACATAAAGGCACCCACACCGCGCGCTTCGGTGAGATTGAACAGCGCGGCGTGGCGCTGACCCCGAAAGGCCGGGAACTGTACGACAGCCTCCTCGCTCAGGCAGGAACCGGTAAAGATAACCTCACACACCAGCTGCATCTGCGGGAGATTTTTAGCGCCTTCCCTGACAGCGAAATGCTCATGCGCCGTCAGGAGCTGGCCTATTTCCGCTACCGCCTGACGCCAGCCGGGGAAGCCCATCGTCATGCGTTCCGTCCGGGTGACGATCCGCAGCCGCTGATTGAGCGCGGATGGGTGGTTGCCCAGCCGATCACCTACGAAGATTTCCTCCCGGTCAGCGCCGCGGGGATTTTCCAGTCCAATCTCGGGAACGAAACCCAGGCCCGCAGCCACGGTAACGCGAGCCGCGATGCGTTTGAAGACGCGCTGGGCTGCCAGGTGTATGACGAGTTTACGCTCTACCAGGAGGCTGAAACGCGCAGCAAACAGCGTTGCGGTTTGCTCTGAAATCGTTACTCTGCTGGGGTGTGATGGAAAAAATAAGGTTGTTATGCAAAATCCTTCCGCCCCTGTGGTTGAAACGCGCCAGGGCGCACTGACTGGTTTAACCGATGAAAACGTTCACCTCTGGTGCGGTATTCCGTACGCCGCACCGCCCGTGGGGGAGTGGCGCTGGCGCTCGCCCCGGCCCCCTGAACGCTGGGATGGCCTGCGCGAGGCCACGGCTTTCTCGCCCTCAAGCTGGCAAAGCAGCGAGTATTGTCAGGAGCTAGGTGGCGGCGATCCGGGCCAGTTTTCCGAAGATTGTCTCTACCTTAACGTCTGGTCCCCCACAGAGCGCGCCGGGCCGCTTCCTGTTATGGTCTGGCTGCACGGGGGCGGGTTTACGATTGGTGCTGGTGGCTTACCGCCGTATAACGGCAAAGCGCTGGCCACGCGCGGCGTGGTTGTCGTGACGATCAACTACCGTCTCGGTCATCTCGGCTTTTTCGCCCATCCCGCGCTGGAAGGCGAGGAAGGGCGCGTAGTGCATAATTTTGCCCTGCTGGATCAGATAGCCGCCCTCGAATGGGTGCGGGATAATATCGCCGGGTTTGGTGGCGATCCTGCCAATATCACCCTGTTTGGCGAATCCGCCGGTGCGCGCAGCGTGCTCTCTCTGCTGGCCTCGCCGCTGGCGGCAGGATTGTTTCATAAGGCGATAGTACAAAGCGGATACACCCTGCCGGACACGCCGCGCGAGCAGGCGCTGCAAAAAGGAGAAGCGCTGGCCGCCCATTTCGGTCTGGAAAATGCGACCGCCGGGCAGCTACGCGCCATTCCGCCAGACGCGTTCTGGCCGCTCACCGCGCCGCTGAACGTCGCCCCGGCGCCCATCGCTGGAGACTGTGTTCTACCGGAAGCCATGCTGGACGTCTTTTTTGCCGCCCGTCAGCATCCGGTGCCGGTGATGATTGGTTCCAACAGCGATGAAGCCAGCGTGATGGCGGTGTTTGGCATCGATCTCGCAGGACAAATTCAGAAGCTTCGTCGGGAGCGTCGCTTCGGACTGGGGCTGATTAAGCTGCTCTATCCGGGCGTGAAGGGCGATGAAGAGCTGGGCAGGCAGGTGTGCCGCGACATGGCCTTTACCACCATGGGCTACGTGGTGATGCAGGCCCAGCAGCGCGTCGGTGGATTGTGCTGGCGTTACTGGTTTGACTATGTCGCCGAAGCGGAACATGGCACGTATATCAACGGCGCCTGGCACGGCAACGAAGTTCCCTACGTCTTTGATACGCTCGGTCAGGTAGAGCCTTCGCGTCAGTACGTCAATGAGCGGGACCTGCAGTTTGCTGCTCAGGTGGCGGATTACTGGGTGAGCTTTGCGCGTGACGCGGGTCGTCGCGACAGCCTGCCCGGTCCGACGCACTGGCCCGCGTGTCGTAAAGGGCGGGACGTTCTGTTACGCATTGGTGTGAATAAACATGCAGCTTTCAGGCTTGAAAACCGCTTTATGCGTGCCCGCATGAGCCTCTTCAAACGGGTGATGAAGCACCACGTCAGCCTCGATTAAGCAAACAGGCGCGAAACGCCGCGAGACCATTTTCCTCGCCAGGCGTTTCGCGCAGCACCAGCCGGTAGCTTGCGCCGGTTTTTATGCTTGTCTGATAGGGCCGCATCAGCCTGCCCGCGTGAACATCTTCTGCCACCAGCGTTTCGTCGGCGATGGCGACGCCCAGCCCCTGAATGGCGGCCGTAATGGCGAGATCCATCGTATCGAAGTGTTGATTTTTGTGCATGACAAAGCCAGGGCCTTCCTGTTTCGTCAGCCACAGCGACCAGTCTGTCTTATCCCTTGTGGGGTGAAGGAACGTTAACGAGCCCAGCGCTGCGCCTGCCCGCACCGGGCTTATCACCGGGGTGAGCGCCTCTTCGAACAGTAGATCGCCAGCGCTCATGTGCGTGCCGAACACAATGGCCGCGTCGTAAGATTCGGTTTTGAAATTGACGTTGTGATCGGTGGTGGTGGTCAGCGCAATTTGCAGATCCGGATGCTCGCGCTCCACCTCCAGCAGGCGCGGCACTAGCCAGCGCATGGCGCAGGTGGGAGCCTTCAGCCGGATCACCGTGTGCTGGCTGCGGGCCTGGTCGGCCACGGACAGCAGCTGCTCGAAAGCGGACTGCAGCTCCGGAAGCAGGGCGCTGCCCTGCGGCGAGAGGCGTAGCCCGCGCGCGTGGCGTTCAAAAAGCGGAAAGCCAAACCACGCCTCAAGGGAGGCAATCTTACGGCTCACGGCCCCCTGCGTCAGACACAGTTCCGCGGCGGCATGGGTCAGATTGAGGTGACGCGCGGTGACTAAAAATGCGTCGATGGCATTAAGGGGGAGCGAACGGCGTGACATAGAAAACACCTCAGCTATGCATTTTTATCATGGCTATTATGACAACAATTCGATTGTCCCGACAGTACAGATGTTGTTTGAATAGTTATGCAATGTCCATGAGAAGGGAAAGAGGATGACTTTACGAACGCCTGTGCAAACGCGCTCCAAACTGCCGGATGTGGGAACCACCATTTTTACCGTTATCGGCCAGCTCTCGGCGCAGCATAACGCGATTAACCTTTCTCAGGGCGCACCGAATTTTTCCTGCGACCCGAAGCTGATTGCGGGCGTCACGCGCGCAATGGAGGCGGGGCATAACCAGTATGCGTCAATGACCGGCCTGCAGCCGCTTAAGGAACGTATTGCCGATAAAATTGCCACGCTCTACGGCACGCAGTATGACCCTGCCAGCGAGGTGCTGGTGACCGCCAGCGCCAGCGAAGGGCTCTATTCGGCAATAAGCGGGCTGGTGCATCCGGGGGATGAGGTGATCTACTTTGAACCGTCCTTTGACAGCTACGCGCCGATTGTCCGTCTGCAGGGGGCAACCCCGATAGCCATCAAGCTCACCGTGCCGGATTTTACCGTCAACTGGGATGAGGTTCGCGCCGCGATCACCCCGCGCACGCGCATGATCATCATCAATACGCCGCATAACCCGAGCGGCCAGGTCTTCTCCGCCAATGACCTGGAACAGCTGGCGGCGCTGACGCGCAATACCGACATCATTATTTTGTCTGACGAAGTGTACGAACACGTCGTTTTTGACGGTGAGCCGCACCACGGAATGGCCACGCACCCGCAGCTGGCGGAGCGCAGCGTGATAATTTCCTCTTTCGGAAAAACCTATCACGTCACCGGGTGGCGCGTGGGTTACTGTGTTGCACCGGCGGTACTGATGGACGAGATTTGTAAAGTCCATCAATTTTTAATGTTTTCTGCCGATACGCCAATGCAGCACGCGTTTGCTGAACATATGGTCGATCCGCAAACCTGGCTGTCGCTGTCGGCGTTTTATCAGCGCAAGCGCGATTTGCTGCACAGCCTGCTGGCCGATTCGCCGTTTACGCTGCTGCCGAGCGCCGGATCGTTCTTCATGCTGGCCGACTACAGCCAGTTCAGCGACGAGCGCGACAGCGAGCTGGTGAAGAGGCTGATCGTTGAGTACGGCGTTGCCACCATTCCGCTGTCGGCGTTTTATGCGGACGGTACGGATAATAAATTGATTCGTCTTTCTTTTGCCAAAGATGAGGCGACGTTACGGGCAGGTGCCCAGGCCCTGTGTCGGGTTAAACCACGCTGAGGAGTATTAGATGAAATTACGCGCGTTAGTTGTCGGCATGGGATTGCTGTGTACTTTTTCTTCCTTCGCGGCTACCGAGCTGCGTTACGGTCTGGAAGCGGAATACCCGCCGTTTGAGAGCCGCAATGCGGCGGGAGAACTGGAAGGGTTTGACGTTGAGCTGGGGAATGCCATCTGCAAAGCGGCTGCGCTGAAGTGCAGCTGGGTTGAAACCTCGTTTGATGCGCTTATCCCGGGCCTGGTGGCGAAGAAATTTGACGCCATCAACTCGGCGATGAACATTACCGAGCAGCGCCGCAAGAGCATTGATTTTACCCAGCCGATCTACCGTATTCCGTCGCAGCTGGTCGGCAAGGCCGGTACGGCGGTTGAGGCAACCCCAGAAGGGCTGAAGGGTAAAACCATCGGCGTGCTGCAGGGATCCATTCAGGAAACCTATGCGAAAGAGCACTGGGAAAAGCAGGGTGTCACCGTGGTATCTTATAAAGATCAGAATATGGCCTGGGGCGATCTGCTGAATGGCCGTATCGACGCCTCGCTGGTCATGTCCGCGGCCGGGCAGGCAGGTTTCCTCAGCAAGCCGCAGGGGAAAGGATTTGGCTTCATCGGCAAACCGGTGTCTGACGACACTATCCTCGGCAGTGGGATCGGTTTTGGGTTGCGTAAAGGTGACGAGGCTACCAAAAAGCAGCTTGATGCCGCGATTGATAAAGTACGTGCCGACGGCACGATCGCTAAACTCGCTGATAAGTACTTCCCAGGTATCGATGTCAGCGTAAAATAACCGCCTCATTAGCCCCGTCAGCTGATGTCCTGACGGGGCATTTTTCTACACATTTTCCAGGCTTTCTTTACACCACTTTCGGGCCGTTCTGGTCGACAGAAAATATTTCTCACTTTGTTCAGATAATCACCGGCCAACAATTGGATTCTTAACCATTTTTGTTTAGGCTGTGCGTTCTTTCTTGCCGTCATTTCGCCGAGCGCGAAACACATTCACACGACCATAAGGACGTTTTTCCAGGCATGAATCGCAGACGTTTTCTAAAAGGCTCGCTGGCAGTGGCAGCCCTGAGCGGCACATCTGGCCTTGCTTCCCTGTTTTCCAAAGCGGCGTACGCTGCCGACTCTGACATTGCTGACGGCCAGAGCCGTCGTTTTGACTTCTCCGTACTGCAATCCATGGCGCATGACCTGGCGAAAACCCCGTGGGGTGGCGCGCCGCGTCCGCTACCGGACACGCTGGCAACCATGACGCCGCAGGCGTACAACGCCATCCGCTACGATGAAAAACAGTCACTGTGGAACAACATTGAAGGGCGTCAGCTGGACGTGCAGTTCTTCCACATGGGGATGGGGTTCCGCCGCCGCGTGCGGATGTTCTCGCTGGACCAGTCTACCTCTATGGCGCGCGAGATCCACTTCCGTCCGGAGCTGTTCAGCTACGGCGAAACGGGTGTGGATACCAGGCAGTTGGAAGGGCAAAGCGATCTCGGCTTTGCGGGCTTCCGCGCCTTTAAGGCTCCTGAACTGGCGCGTCGCGATATCGTCTCTTTCCTGGGCGCGAGCTACTTCCGCGCAGTGGATGACACCTACCAGTACGGCCTGTCTGCCCGCGGTCTGGCGGTAGATACCTTTACCGACACGCCGGAAGAGTTCCCGGACTTTACCTCCTTCTGGTTTGAAACCGTCAAACCCGGCGACACGACCTTTACCGTCTATACGCTGCTGGACAGCCCGAGCGTTACCGGTGCCTATAAATTCGTGATCCACTGCGAGAAGAGCCAGGTGATCATGGAGGTGGAAAACCATCTCTATGCGCGTAAGGACATCAAGCAGCTCGGCATCGCGCCGATGACCAGCATGTTCAGCTGCGGCAATAACGAACGCCGCATGTGTGACACCATTCACCCGCAAATTCATGACTCCGATCGCCTGGCAATGTGGCGCGGCAACGGGGAGTGGATCTGTCGTCCGCTGAACAACCCGCAGAAGCTGCAGTTCAACGCCTACATGGACAAAAACCCGAAAGGGTTCGGCCTGCTGCAGCTCGATCGCGATTTCTCGCACTATCAGGACGTGATGGGCTGGTATAACAAACGCCCAAGCCTGTGGGTTGAACCGCGTAACGACTGGGGTAAAGGCGCGGTTGGCCTGATGGAGATCCCGACCACGGGTGAAACGCTGGATAACGTGGTCTGCTTCTGGCAGCCGGAAAAAGCGGTGAAAGCGGGCGACGAGCTGGACTTTAAATATCGTCTGTACTGGAGCGCAATGCCGCCGGTGCGTTCTCCGCTGGCCAACGTCTTCGCTACCCGTACCGGTATGGGCGGGTTCCCGGAAGGCTGGGCTCCGGGCGAAAATTATCCGAAAGTGTGGGCCCGTCGCTTTGCCATCGACTTCGTCGGCGGCGACCTGAAGGCCGCTGCGCCAAAAGGCATTGAGCCGGTGATCACGCTCTCCAGCGGTGAAGCGAAGCAGGTTGAGATCCTCTACGTAGAGCCGTTTGACGGCTATCGCATTTTGTTTGACTGGTATCCAACCTCGGATTCGACGGAGCCGGTGGATATGCGCCTTTTCCTGCGCTGCCAGGGCGATGCCATCAGCGAAACCTGGCTGTATCAGTATTTCCCACCGGCGCCGGATAAACGTCATTACGTTGACGACAGGGTAATGCGTTAACCCTTGTGGGATTGTGCCGGGTGGCGCTAGCGCTTACCCGGCCTACAAATGCATCCAGAGTAAGCCGCCACCCGGCAATGACGAGGCACTATATGTCTTCAGAAATCATCCCCGTTACCCAGGATATCGAGCTTCGCGCTGTCGAAGAGCGCTACACCACCGACCTGCACAATCTCGTCGTCAAAAACAAAACCTTTCTGCAAACCGCCTTTGACTGGGCGCAGCACGTGGGCAGCGAAGAAGATACCCGCCGCAACGTGCAGAGTAACCAGATGCTGCACCAGCGCGGCTACGCCAAAATGTTTTTGATCTTCGCTGGTGATGAACTGGTTGGCGTGCTGTCGTTCAATACGATTGAGCCTGCCAACAAGGCCGGGTACATCGGCTACTGGCTGGATGAAGGCCATCAGGGGCAGGGCATTCTCTCCCGGTCACTGCAGGCGTTTATGCGCTACTACGTCGAACGCGGGGAGATCCGCCGTTTTGTGATCAAGTGTCGGGTGGCGAATCAGCACAGCAACAGCGTTGCCGTGCGCAACGGTTTTACGCTGGAAGGGTGCCTGCGGGAAGCCGAATACCTGAACGGTCGCTTTGACGATGTGAATATCTACGGGAAGATCGCTACCCTATAACGCCCCCAGCAGCGGGGTGCGGGTGATGCGCTGGTCGCCGTTAATCACCTTTTCGCCGCGCAGGTGAATGCTCTCCCCGGCAAAGGCTTCGATGACCGCATCATCGGTGATTTCAACCCGGTGCTCGATGAGCACATCCCCGCTTATCCGCGCGCGTCCCTGAATCACCACTTTGTCATCCAGCATGATCGGCCCGCCGCGCAGCCAGGCCTGACCGCCAATCAGGACGTGGTGCTTGATGACGCAGTTTCCTTCCACCACGGCGTTCTCCGCAATCTGCGAGCTGTAGCGCACCGTCGGGATGGCATCGTCGTCAAAACCGGCAATCACGCGGGCGTTGCCATAGACCTTTGCACAGTCGCACACCCAGACGTTGTTCACGTCGTTACCTTCGAGGATGGCGCTGTCGAATATTTCGGCGCGGTGCTCAACAAAGGCAAAGTTGACCATCGCCTCGCCGTAGATTTGCGCCTGGTGCACAATGCGCGACTGGCTCACCGTTGCCTTATCGTAGATTTGCAGGATCTGTTCATGGTCCGGCGTTAGCCCTTTGGCAGCGATCACCACGCTGTGATGCAGTACGCGAGCCTCGCCGAAAATATGGCACTCGCCGCGCACGCAGGATTGCTGAATGGTGACGTGGTCACTTATGCGCGCCCCGTGGCTGACCTCCGCGCCGTCCAGCCAGCAGCTGTCGCCGATACGGGCATCATGGCTGACGATGCACGGCAGGGTAAGACGCGCGTTGCCGGACACGACGGCACCGGCGAATACCACACTGTTTTCGTCGTAGATCCAACAGTCGCCGTCCTGCGCGAGGGCGCGCCCGTCGTCAATCCAGCCGCCTTTGGTACCGGCCGTCACATCGCTAAAATCCACTGTCGCGATAATCTGCCGCAGCGTGACGGAGTGGGTAGTGTCGCCATTTTTCCATTGCCAGAGGCGTGTCTCGTCGCTAAGGCGATATTTGTTCATCTTTATGTCTCTGATAAGCGTCATAACTAAACGTAGCAAATTTTTCGGTTTTCGAACGACTGGCAACCAGACGGTAAACGCCTTAAAATGGCATTCAGGATGCACTTTAAACGTATGCAGGCTCAGGAAAAAATAATGACCGTCGATGAGAATTACTTCACAGAGAAATATGGCTTAACCCGCACCCATTCAGAGGTGCTGTTCAGTGCGCAAAAGATTAAACCGGGTAAAACGCTGGATCTGGGCTGCGGCAATGGCCGTAACAGCCTTTTTCTGGCGGCCAACGGTTACGAGGTGACCGCGTGGGATAAGAACCCGCTGAGCATCGATAATATCGAGCGCATCAAGGCGGAAGAAGGGATCGATAACCTCCACACGGCAGTTAAAGATCTCAACAACCTGAGTTTTGACGGCGAATACGATTTCATTCTCTCCACCGTGGTGCTGATGTTCCTGGAGTCAAAAACCATCCCGGGACTTATCGCCAACATGCAGCGCTGCACAAAGCCGGGCGGCTACAACCTGATCGTTGCCGCGATGGACACGGCGGATTATCCGTGCACCGTCGGCTTCCCGTTTGCGTTTAAAAGCGGTGAGCTGAGCAACTACTACGAAGGCTGGGAGTTGCTCAAATACAACGAAGACGTTGGCGAACTGCACCGCACCGATGAAAACGGCAACCGCATCAAGCTGCGCTTTGCCACTATGCTGGCACGCAAGCCCGCTTAACGCGCGGCCAGCAGGCAGATCTGCAGCGCAGTATTGTAAGACGCCTCGAACGACGACAGCGGCAGGAATTCAAACTTCGAGTGGAAGTTATGCGCGCCGGTGAAGAAGTTCGGCGTGAGCAGCCCTTTTGCCGAGAGCGCCGCGCCGTCGGTCCCGCCGCGCATGGGCGTCGGTTTCGGCGTGATGCCGAGTGATTCCATCGCCGCAAACATCAGATCGATAGCGCGTCGGTCTTCGCCAATCGCATTGCTAATATTGCTGTAGGTATCTTCAATGCGATAATCGACCGTGGCCGTTGGATGTTGGGCGGCAATCAGCGCGGCAACGTCGGCAATCTGCTGCTTGCGGGCGGCAAAGCTGTCCTTGTCAAAGTCCCGGATATTGGCTTTAAGAATGGCCTCGTTCTGGCTGGCCTGAATGCCGTTAAACCAGATATAGCCTTCACGTCCCTCGGTGCACTCTGGCGTTTGCTGGCGGTCAAAATGGTTGATGTAGTCAGTCGCCATCAGCAGGGGGTTCACCAGCACGCCTTTGGCGGACATCGGGTGCGCCGTCACGCCGGTAAAGCGGATCTCAGCGGCTGCCGCATTAAAGTTCTCGTAGACAATTTCCCCCAGCTCGCAGCAGTCGATGGTCCAGGCAAAGTCGACGTCGAAGCGCTTAAGATCCAGCGCTTTTGCACCGTTCAGGCCGATCTCTTCATCAGGCACAAATGCCACGACGATATCCCCGTGCTGATGTTCCGCCGTCAGGTTTTCCAGCACCGTCATAACGACCGTGACCGCCGATTTATTATCCGCGCCCAATACGCTGGTTCCGTCGCTGAAAATAATCTCCTCATTCGAATAAGCCAGAATTTCAGGATGCTCTTTCACCCGCAGCCAGATGTCTTTCTCTTTATTCAGACAGAGATCTTCACCGGTAAAGTTTAATATTTGTGGATGAATATCCGGTGATAATCCTACGTCCACGGTATCAATATGGGTAATAAAGCCGATGCGCGGCGCGCCGGGCACGTTGCCTTTTTTTACCGCCGTCACCGTGGCGAATTCATCAATCACAATGTCGTCTAACCCCAGCTGTGCCAGCTCCTGCGCCAGCTCGCGCGCCATGTCGTGCTGGCCCGGCGTTGAGGGCAGGGTTTTGACTTTGGGATCGCTCTGGCTGGTGATAGCGAGATAGCGGAAAAAACGGTGCGTTAATTGTCTGGAAAGCGGCGAGCCCATAGTGATTTGTTCCTTATTTATTTTTCAGGTGTTTGCCATCTCACTTTAATGTTATTTATGAAATGGCAAAAGAATTAATTAGCCGTCGAATTAAAAAGACAGGAATAAATGATGAAAAGCAAACTCACAACTTTAGCGCTGGCACTCGCTGCACTCACGGTCAGTTCCACCGTTGCCGCGAAAACGCTGGTGTATTGCTCCGAAGGATCGCCGGAAAACTTTAATCCTCAGTTATACACCTCGGGAACCAGCGTGGACGCCAGCGCCGTGCCGGTCTATAACCGGCTGGTCGATTTCAAACCCGGCACCACGGAGCTGGTGCCGAGCCTGGCGGAGCGCTGGGAAGTCAGCGACGACGGCAAGGTTTACACCTTCCATCTGCGTAAGGGCGTCAAATTCCAGAGCAATAAATCCTTCACGCCGACCCGCGACTTTAACGCCGACGACGTGATCTTCTCGTTTATGCGGCAGAAAGACGTGAACCATCCCTACCACAACGTCTCTAACGGCAGCTACTCCAACTTCGAAAGCCTGGAGTTTGGCAGCCTGATAACCAGCATTGATAAAGTTGATGATCACACCGTGCGCTTTACCCTGGCGCACCCGGAAGCGCCGTTTGTCGCCGATCTGGCATGGTATTTTGCCTCGATCCTTTCCGCGGAGTATGCCGACGCGATGCTAAAAGCGGGCACGCCGGAGAAGGTGGATATGGAGCCCATCGGCACTGGGCCGTTTAAGCTGGCGCAGTATCAGAAGGATTCGCGGATCCTGTTTACGGCGTTCGCCGACTACTGGCAGGGGAAATCGAAGCTGGATCGGCTGGTGTTTAGCATCACACCCGATGCCTCCGTGCGTTTTGCCAAAATTGAGAAGAACGAATGTCAGGTGATGCCGTTCCCGAACCCGGCGGACCTGCCGCGCATGAAGGCGAACAAAGACATCAACCTGATGAGCAAAGCCGGGCTGAATACCGGTTTTCTGGCTTTCAATACCCAAAAGCCGCCGCTGGATAACGTAAAAGTCCGTCAGGCGCTGGCGATGGCCATCAATAAACCGGCCATTATTGACGCGGTGTTCCACGGCACCGGCACCGCGGCGAAGAACCTGCTGCCGCCGGGCGTCTGGAGCGCAGACAGCGAGCTTAAAGATTACGATTACGATCCCGAAAAGGCGAAAGCGCTGCTGAAAGAGGCCGGTTTTGCCAACGGCGTGAGCGTCGACCTGTGGGCGATGCCGGTGCAGCGTCCGTACAATCCGAACGCGAAACGCATGGCGGAGATGATTCAGGCCGACTGGGCGAAAATCGGCGTACAGACCAAAATCGTCACCTACGAATGGGGCGAATACCTCAAGCGCGTGAAGGGCGGCGAACATCAGGCCGCGCTGATGGGATGGACGACCGCAACGGGCGATCCCGATAACTTCTTTGGTCCGCTATTTACCTGTACCTCGGCAAACGGCGGTTCAAATTCGGCGAAATGGTGCTATAAGCCCTTCGATAAAATTATTGCGGAAGCAAAATCAACGACCGATCGCGATAAACGCGTGGCGCTGTATAAAGAGGCTCAGCAGATGATGCATGACCAGATGCCCGCGGTGATGATTGCGCATTCAACCATTTTCGAACCGGTGCGCAAGGAGGTGACGGGCTATGAAATCGACCCGTTTGGCAAACATCTTTTCTGGCAACTGGATATAAATCAGTAATTTTTCACTGCCCGGCACGCTGCCGGGCAGTCTTTTCGCAATTTGTGCTCCCCGCATCATTTTTTGTCACAACAAACCCGCCCGTCTTTTGCTATAACTTCAAATGCATACTTGCAGATAACATGGAAAACTATCATGCGTACTCAAACTTTTTTTAAAGTTGCAGTGCTTACTGGTCTGTTGGCGTTGGCGGGCTGTTCTTCAAAAGTCGCCGCGCCAGAACAATACTCCGGCTTTTTAAAAGATTATTCAGGCTTGCAGCAAACGACCTCGGCGACGGGCAAACCAACGCTGCGTTGGGTTGATCCTTCCTATAACGAAGCTAATTACGACAGTATTCTCTGGACGCCGATTACTTATTATCCTGCGCCTAAACCAACGACACAAATTGGGCAAAAAACGCTTGATGAGCTGCTGAATTACACCAATAACAAAATGAAAACGGCTATTGGTACGCGTAAGCCAGTGGTGACCACGCCGGGTAAACACAGCCTGATTTTCCGCGGTGCAATTACCGGGGTGAGTTCGCAGAAAGAGGGTCTGCAGTTCTATGAAGTGGTGCCGGTCGCGCTGGTGGTGGCGGGTACGCAGATGGCAACCGGGCATCGCACCATGGACACGCATCTCTTCTTTGAAGGCGAGCTGATCGATGCGGCTACCAACAAACCGGTCATGAAGGTGGTGCGTAAAGGCGAAGGTAAAGATTTGAATAACGAAAGTACGCCAATGACCTTTGCGACGCTGAAGCAGGTTGTTGATGATATGGCGACGGACGCCACCATGTTTGATGTGAAAAAGACCGCGAAATAACCTAAAACGGCCTGCGTAATGCAGGCCGTTTTATTTACGCCGTGCGCAGGCGCCTGAACCAGGTTTCGGGTTTGGTAAACATCACCATATTTCCCCCCAGAATCAGCAAGAGTCCAATAATTCCGTTGAAATGCCAGACGTAGCCTTCATACACCGTGGAGATGGAGAGCGCCACCAGCGGGAAGAGCAGCGTACTGTAGGCCGCTTTGCCCGGGCCAATGCGTCCCACTAGCGTGAAGTAAGCACCAAAGGCAATCACCGAACCAAACAGGGCCAGATAGAGCAGCGCGCCAATGTAGCTGGTAGTCCACTCCGGCGTGAAGCTGTCGCCTCTGAACAGGGCAATGCAGCCCATCACCAGCGTGCCGTAAAGCATCGCCCAGGCGTTGGTGGTCATGGTTTCGAGGCCTCTGCGCTGATGACGCATGCTGATCATATTGCCCAGCGAGAAGCCGTAGGTGCCCAGCGCGGAAAGACCAATCCCGGTCAGGAGCGACGCGCTCCAGCCGCTGGCCAGCAGATCGTCCCAGAAGAGGGTAATTATCCCGACCAGCCCCAGTGCCGCCGCCGTCCAGAACCGCGCGGGCGGGCGCTGCCCGAAGAAAATAAAGCTGTTAATGGCGTTATAGAGCACGGCCATGGAGAAGATCACCGATTCCAGCCCGGTGTTGATGTGCGAGGCTGCGGCGTAAAAGCACCAGAAGTTAAAGCAGAAAACGCAGCATCCCTGGAGCATGCAATAGAGGTGATCCCGCAGCGCCAGCTTGCGCAGGCGGCGCAGGGCGACTAACACCACCATCATCGTGAGGCTGGCGACGGCGAAACGCCAGAAAATAGAGACGGGCGCGGCTACGGGACCCTGTTGGAGGAAAATCGCAATCCAGGTGGTTCCCCAGATAACCACCACCAGTCCGTATAATAATGCGTTCATACTTTTTCTCTTCTCAAACCACGGAAGCCCGCAGTATGACGCTGAGATCCGCGACGGGCTTTCATCGGCTTGCGGGTGACTTGCAAAATCTTGCGCTTTTTTCTTACGCGGGGACTGGCAACGGGAGACAACTCTTCTTAGACTGATATTCCAGTTAATCACGCGCTAACGGTTATGTCTCACGCTTACGATACCTTTGAAACGCTTTGCCAACAGAATGCGGTCCTGCGGGAAACCGTCTCGCTGAATTCGGGCATTCAGCTGGCAGCGTGGTACAACAAGCACGATACGATCACGGTAAAAAGCAACCATCATACCCTCAGCCTGTACGTGGCGGACGGCTACGAAAGCTATCAAAAAACGCCGGGCGGCTGGAAGAACGGCGGGGGACCGGACCGTTTCTGCTTGATGCCAAAAGAGAGCGAATCGACATGGGATATCCGTGACGACCTGTCGTTTGTGCATCTCTACTGCACCGATGAACATCTGCGCGATGTGGGGGAAAAGATCTGGGACAAGCGGCCGCTTTCGCTGACGCTGGACGAGCGCATTTTTGGTAGCGATCCGAAGATCACCGCGCTGTATCGTCAGTTTTTGCTCGGCTGCGACTGGCAGCAGCACGCCAACCAGCTCACCCTGAGCACGGCCTCTACGCTGCTCCTGACCCATCTGCTGCAAAATTACTCTAACGTTCAGTGGAAGCTGCCGGTCGTCACCGGCGGGCTATCGCCATTCGTGCTGCGCAACGTGCTGGCCTTTATCGAAGAGAACCTGGGCCAGCCCCTGACGCTGGCTGAACTGGCG
This sequence comes from Enterobacter asburiae, assembly GCF_024599655.1. Taxonomy (NCBI): domain Bacteria; kingdom Pseudomonadati; phylum Pseudomonadota; class Gammaproteobacteria; order Enterobacterales; family Enterobacteriaceae; genus Enterobacter; species Enterobacter asburiae. The sequence continues at coordinate 2,488,746 of NZ_CP102247.1, read as the reverse complement.
GCGCAGGCCGCCCTCAGCGAATACCATTTTGCCCGCATGTTCCGCCAGTCGACGGGGCTGGCGCCGCATCAGTACGTGATGCAGAGGCGAATGGAAAAAGCGAAGGCCCTGGTGCAGCACACCTCGACGCCGCTGACGGACATCGCCCTTGCCTGCGGGTTTAACTCCGCCAGCCACTTCAGCAACCGCTTTCGCAGCGCGACGGGCATGACGCCTTCGCAGCTACGCGCGGCGAGCGCGTGAAAACAGGGCATAGCATACGCCGCCCAGCACCAGCCCCCAGAATGCCGAACCGATGCCGAGGATCGTGACGCCGCTTGCGGTCATCAGGAACGTGACGATGGCCGCGTCGCGCTCTGCTTCGTGGCTTAATGCCTGATATAAACTCCCGCTGATGGTGCCCAGCAGCGCCAGACCGGCCAGCGTCTGGATCCAGCTGAGCGGCAGAGCGGCCATTAGCCCGGTAATCGAACCGCCGAAAATCCCCGCCAGCAGATAAAACCCTCCGGCAGCGATGGCCGCCAGCCAGCGTTTATCGGCATCCGGGTGTGCATCCGGGCTTTGACAAATGGCGGCAGTAATGGCAGCGATACAGATAGAAAAAACGCCAAAAGGGGAAAGCAGCAGCGCCAGCGCACCCGTAACGATGATGAGCGGCGAGACAGCCAGCGGGTAACCGGAGGCCTTCATCGTGGCGAAACCCGGTGCGTTTTGTGAGGCCATGGTGACCAGGAAGAAGGGCACGCCGATACTCACCAGGCTGGTGAAGGTGAACGTGGGCGCAATAAACTCAGGCATCACAAGGGAGAACGCGAGCTTATCGGTGACAACGTCACCTCCCACCCATGCCACGATACCGCCGACCAGCAGCGTGACCACGATGGCATAGCGCGGCGCCAGCGCTTTAGCCAGCAGCCACGCCGCAATCATGCTGCCGCACAGCAGAAAGTGGCCCTCAAGATGCGCAAATGCATGCAGGCCAAACTGCAGCAACACCCCAGCCAGCATGGCGGCAGCAAGCGAATGGGGGATCAGCCTCATCAGACGGGCGAAGAGCCCGGTGATGCCGCAAAGTAAAATGAGCGCGTTAGCAAAGATAAACACGCCGATCGTCTCAGCCAGCGTCACGCCGTGCAGGCTGGTGGCGAGCAGCGCCGCGCCGGGCGTCGACCAGGCGGTCAGGACCGGCGCTTTGTACCACCAGGAAAGGGCCAGCGTGCTGACACCCATCCCAATCCCCAGCGCGGTCATCCAGCCCGCAATCTGCTGTGCGCTGGCGCCTGCCGCAGCGGCGGCCTGCCAGATGATGGCGGCCGAGCTGGCGTAACCGACCAACACGGCGACAAATCCAGCCAGTGCGACTGGAACAAGGTGAGAGGAAGGGCGCATGAAAACTCCGTTGTGCGTTATAGCGTCCGGCATAAGGTAACACTGTGCGCTATAGCGTACAAGTGGTATGCTGAGCGCCATCAGGAGGGAACATGGACATCACACTACATCTAGCAACAACGTTGAAAACGCTGCGCCAGGCGCGCGGCTGGAGTTTGTCGAAGCTCGCGGACGAGACCGGCGTGTCAAAAGCGATGCTCGGGCAAATCGAGCGCAATGAATCCAGCCCGACGGTGTCGACGCTGTGGAAAATAGCTACCGGGCTGAACGTCCCGTTTTCCGCGTTCATCACGCCGGAGGCGGACCGGCAGGCGGTGTTTGACCCGCAGCAGCAGGCGATGGTGGTCAAACCGCTTTTTCCGTGGGACGAGACGCTCGGGTTTGATTATTTCTCCATTACGCTGGCACCCGGCGCACTGAGTGAATCCACGCCGCATGAGGCTGGGGTGATTGAACATGTGGTAGTGGTCAGCGGCGAGCTGGAGATGAAGCTTGACGGCAAATGGCAGACAATTTCTGCCGATTCGGGCGTCCGTTTTGCCGGCGATAAACCGCACGCTTACCGCAACAGCAGCGAGCGAACGGTGCATTTTCACTCCCTGATTCATTATCCCCGCTGACGCTACGCAAAACTGTTTCGCTGACGCATACTTCTGACTACAATAGCCGCCATTTTGACCATAACGGATAACGACGAAGTATGCGCCTGCAATCCCATCATCTTGAACTTTTAAGCCCGGCCCGCGACGCCGCCATTGCCCGTGAAGCGATCCTTCACGGCGCTGACGCCGTCTACATTGGTGGCCCTGGCTTCGGTGCCCGCCATAACGCCAGCAATAGCCTGAGCGATATTGCTGAACTGGTGCCGTTCGCCCACCGTTTCGGGGCGAAAGTGTTCGTGACCCTGAACACCATTCTTCATGATGATGAGCTGGAGCCTGCGCAACGTCTGATTACCGATCTCTACCAGACCGGCGTTGATGCCCTGATCGTTCAGGACATGGGCGTGCTTGAGCTGGATATTCCGCCCATTGAACTGCATGCCAGTACCCAGTGCGATATCCGTACGGTCGAGAAGGCGAAGTTTCTTTCCGACGTCGGCTTTTCGCAAATCGTTCTGGCGCGCGAGCTGAACCTGAATCAGATCCGCGATATTCACCAGGCGACAGACGCGACGATTGAATTCTTTATCCACGGCGCGCTGTGCGTTGCCTATTCCGGCCAGTGCAATATTTCCCACGCGCAGACCGGCCGCAGCGCCAACCGCGGCGACTGCTCTCAGGCCTGCCGTCTGCCGTATACCCTGAAAGACGATCAGGGCCGCGTCGTGGCGTTCGAAAAACACCTGCTCTCCATGAAGGATAACGATCAGACGGCCAACCTGGGCGCGCTGATCGACGCGGGCGTGCGTTCCTTCAAGATTGAAGGGCGCTACAAAGATATGAGCTATGTGAAGAACATCACCGCGCACTATCGCCAGATGCTCGACGCCATCATCGAAGATCGCGGCGACCTGGCGCGCGCGTCGGCCGGCCGTACCGAGCATTTCTTTATTCCGTCGACGGACAAAACGTTCCACCGCGGCAGCACGGACTATTTTGTGAATGCCCGTAAAGGGGATATCGGCGCGTTTGACTCACCGAAGTTTATCGGTTTACCGGTCGGTGAAGTGCTGAAAGTGGCGAAAGATCACCTTGATGTCGAAGTGACGGAACCGCTGGCGAACGGCGATGGCCTTAACGTGATGATTAAGCGTGAAGTCGTGGGCTTCCGCGCCAATACGGTCGAGAAAACCGGCGAGAACCGCTACCGCGTATGGCCGAATGAAATGCCCGCCGATCTCTACAAGGCACGGCCGAACGCGGCGCTTAACCGTAACCTCGATCATAACTGGCAGCAGGCGCTGCTGAAAACCTCAAGCGAACGTCGTATCGCCGTGGATATTGCGCTGGGCGGCTGGGAAGAGCAGCTGATTCTGACCATGACCTGTGAAGACGGCATCAGCGTGACGCATACGCTCGATGGCCTCTTCGAGGTGGCAAACAACGCGGAAAAAGCGCTTAACAGCCTGAAGGATGGCGTGGCGAAGCTGGGCCAGACGATTTACTACGCGCGCACTATCAACGTGAATCTGCCGGACGCGCTGTTCGTGCCGAACAGCCTGCTTAACGCGTTCCGCCGTGAAACGGCAGAGATGCTGGATGCCGCGCGCCTGGCGCAGTATCCGCGCGGCAGCCGTAAAGCGGAAGCCGTCCCTGCGCCAGTATACCCGGACACCCATTTGTCCTTCCTCGCCAACGTCTACAACCATAAAGCCCGTGAATTCTATCATCGCCACGGCGTGCAGCTGATCGACGCCGCCTATGAAGCGCATGAAGAGAAGGGCGATGTGCCGGTGATGATCACCAAGCACTGCCTCCGCTTTGCGTTTAACCTGTGTCCTAAGCAGGCGAAAGGGAACATTAAGAGCTGGAAAGCCACCCCCATGCAGCTGGTAAACGGTGACGAAGTTCTGACCCTTAAGTTCGACTGCCGTCCTTGCGAAATGCACGTGATCGGCAAGATGAAAAACCACATCTTCAAAATGCCACAGCCCGGCAGTATCGTGGCGTCCGTCAGTCCAGACGACCTGATGAAAACCCTGCCAAAACGCAAAGGCAGCTAATCACCGAACGTGCGTGTCCGGTTTGCGCGATTTCTGCCACAGGTGGTGTTCGCGCAAACCCTCCGCCGACTCTTCCGCAGCGCTTCGCAACTCATCGCTGTCGGCTTCATGACGAAGCTGATGCCCCACATTCTTTACCCATAAATATTCATGTCCTTTGCGCCCGGCCATAAGCTGGCCAGAAAACAGCGCACAGATAAGCATCACGAAAGATAACCCTTTTTTAATCATGGATTCTCCGCTGAAAAATAATGCTGGATTATCATGTTGATTATTTTTTAGGGTTATTATTCAAAAATTAAAATTAGCGCAAAGAAAATGTCAAATAATGTGGATTCGGAATGACGATTAGGATATTTCCTAAAATTCATCTGAATCTTTGTAAACTCCCATTTCTGGTCCACAATTGGATGTTTGCATTAAGGATTAATCTTATATAATAGTTATCTTGAGCTAAGGAACAGGTCATTTATAAATGAAAAAAATAGTCGCGCTTGCGCTTCTGGCGGTGGCTGTTGTAGCCGTTGCAGGGGTTCGTTATGCAGGTAATGACGAACCAGAATATATTCAGTCTGCAGAAATTCGCGTGGGTTCCTATTTAACCAGCGATTATGGTGGCGTTTCCTGTGCCAGCAAAAAAGTGAATGATCAGCGTTGGGAATTAGATTGCACTCATCAGGCAAGAGGAAAAACCTTCCAGTTCGCGGTGTATCCCTCTGAAAAAGCACCTTATGGTGTCGCACGCTCCTTTTATCTTGAAGCCATTAATGACGACGCAAAACAGAGCGCTGAGCAGGGCCTTATGCGTTATTTGCAGATTAATACCCATGCAGGTTAATAAGGTTGTTTAGCGTTCGTTAAGGCAACAGGTGTTAGGTTGTAAGGGATCCGCAGCCCGGCCATGGAGTGTCGGGACGTAGAGACCAAAATACAAATCTATCCATGCAAGCATTTACCGCCATTTTTGGCGGTTTTTTTTTGCGTGCAGGCCGTCGCGGTGGGTTTATGGCGTCAACCGATAGTGCGACTGCACCAGGCCCGAAGGGAAGCTGCGGCTTGATACCAGGGTCAAATCAATATCCTGGGACAACGTTCCGAACAGCGGTTTTCCCGACCCGAGCAGGACAGGAACGGTCGTGATCACCATATCGGCTACCAGTCCCTCGCGCAGGAACGACTGGATCACCTGTCCGCCATCAAGATAGACGCGATGAACGTCCTGCGCGGCGAGATCCTCAAGCACCTCCTTTGGCGGGCGGGATGAGAACTGCACTTTGCCCCTCAGCGCCTCCGGCACGGGCGTATCGGCCAGATGTCGGGAAAGTACCAGCACGGGACGATCGTAAGGCCATGCGTCAAAGGTCAGTACCTTCTCATAACTCCCTCGTCCCATCACGATGTAGTCTTTGTCCGCGATGAACGCCTCGTAGCCATGATCTTCCGACGGATCGTCGCGCTGCAGCAGCCAGTCGATATCGTCATTCTGTCGGGCGATGTAGCCATCAAGACTGACCGCGATAAAAACGTGTGTGGTAACCATCAGGTGCTCCGTATTACGAAAATTAAAAAATGAATCTTCCTCTTAGCGGAGAGGGGCTCCTTTGTAAACGTGTATTCTGAAGCAATAAGACTGTCTTCAGAATAATGACTGACTTACAGCGATGCCCTGGTCCGGCTGTAAATCGCCGAAGCGTTTCCGTAAGGCCGGGGCGAGGCGCAAGGATGCGCCGAGAGGGCGTGGCCTGCAGGGATGCAGGCTCATGCCCGACCCGATAGCCTGAAGGAATAAGCTGAGGGCACCGCGAAGCGGCGATTTACCGCCGGGAGCCCGGGTCGCCAGGGTGGTGGCGATTGAGCCACCCTGGCACGTTCACAGGTTATGTCGTTAAAGAATAGCAAGGAACATAAAGTGAACGGAATGACCACCAGAGCCGTATGTTCCCCCTCACCCCAGCCCTCTCCCTCAAGGGAGAGGGGGTCGTCCGTGCAGGCATTATTTTGTGGGGAACCCTCAACCGTTAGCGGGCAGTACCTGGACGTGAAAATTTTTTGCGATACTGGGCCGGGGAAAGCGCAAACTGCTGGCGAAAATGATGACGCAATGTCGATGCCTGACCAAACCCGGTCTGTTCAGCAATGCTGTCGATGCTTAACCGGCTGCTTTCCAGATAATCTTTCGCTCTCAGCAGGCGCTCATTGATCAACCAGCGTGCGGGCGTTGTCCCCGTCGCCGCTTCGAAGCGACGAAGGAAAGTGCGCTGGCTCATTCCAACCCGACGCGCCAGCGAGTCGACGCTGTGCGCCTCGATAAGATGCGTGTGCAGAAAATCAAACAGCTGGCCGAGACGCTGGCTCTCCCGCAGCTGCGCCACCGGGCGGCTAAGCTGCTGCGGCTGAGAGCCATCCCTGTGAGGGGGAATGACCAGCCGACGCGCCACGCTGTTGGCGGTTTCCATGCCAAAATCCCTCCGCACAACGTGCAGACAGAGATCGATCCCCGCCGCGCTGCCCGCGGAGGTCAGTATATTGCCTTCGTCCTGGTAGATCACATCCTCAACCACGTCGATGTCAGGGTAGCTGGCTTTAAGCGCGTCAATATAGCGCCAGTGCGTCGTGGCTTTGCGCCCGTTGAGCAGCCCCGTAGCGGCCAGCACAAATACGCCCGAGCAGATAGAGAGCAGCTGACACCCGCGCGCGCTGGCCTGACGCAATGCCCCGCAGAGTGCATCCGGAACCGGTGAGTCCAGTCCCCGCCAGCCCGGCACCACGATCAGATCGGCAGACTCAAGCAGGGTGATATCCCCGTCGGTAATGATGCGGATCCCGCCTGTCGCCCGAAGTTCACCGCTGTCAACGCTCGCTACCGCAAAACGATACCATTCGTCGCCCAGCTCGGGACGCGGCAGGCCGAAGATTTCCACCGCTACGCCAAACTCAAAGGTACACAGACCGTCATACGCCAGCACCACCACTTTCGGGCGGGCAATTTGTCTTAAGTTTGTCATCTTTTTGCTGTTTTCTGGCATAAGCGAGCGCATTCACGGGCTGAATTTGTGGATAGAGTAGTGTTAACACAAACGCCAAAGATGAGGAAGGATCATGAGCTATGTTACTGAATTTCCGGCTGCCGAGCCGCAGGAAGCTGTTACCCATTTTCTGCGTCGCCTGAGCGTCGAAACCGACTGTGCCGATGTGCATCACGCCATCGTCAACCATGAGCAGGACTTCGTGCTGCTGCACGTGGTGGGAAGCCCGGAGCAGTTTGCCCGGCGTCACGTGCCTGGCGCACTGCACCTGCCGCGGAGCCAGATTACCGCCGAGCGCATGGCCCAATGGCCTGAAGGCACGCTGTTCGTTGTCTACTGTGCAGGGCCGCACTGCAACGGCGCAGACAGAGCCGCGCTCAAGCTGGCGCGCCTCGGGCTGCCCGTCAAAATCATGCTCGGGGGCATCACTGGCTGGGAAGATGAAAAGTTCGCCTTTGCCAGCAGCGAAACCGCCGCCGCGCTGTGAACATGAATTTTTTTCAACATTCGTGAAATTTTCTCGTTTGCCGGAACAGGACAGGTATGACATCTTTTTTGGACATTTAGACATCCAGAAGTCTAAAAATTCAAATAGTGAATTATCACTGCAGGTAATTAATACCGGCAGACCGAGGAGATTTCCATGCAACGACACCATGCCCCGTACCGCGCCGATGTAGTCGGCAGTTTTTTACGCCCGGATGCCATCAAGCAGGCTCGCCTGAAGTTCGCTAGCGGCGAAATTGACGCCGGACAGCTTCGCGCGGTAGAGGATGACGCCATCCGCCACGTTGTTGAGCAGCAGTGCGCGTGCGGTCTGCATGTGGTCACCGACGGCGAGTTTCGTCGTGCCTGGTGGCACTTCGACTTCTTCGACGGTCTGCAGGGCGTTGAGCGTTACGATTCACAGCAGGGCATACAGTTCAACGGAGTACAAACCAAAGCCCACGGCGTGCGCGTGACCGGCAAGCTGGGCTTTGGTGACCATCCGATGCTGGAAGACTTTCGTTATCTGAAAAGCATCAGCGGCAATGCTCAGCCGAAAATGACCATTCCCAGCCCGAGCGTGCTGCATTTCCGCGGAGGCCGTAAAGATATTGATGCCACAGTGTATCCGGACCTGAATGACTATTTCGACGATCTGGCGATCACCTGGCGCGACGCCATCCGCGCATTCTACGATGCGGGTTGCCGTTACCTGCAGCTGGACGACACCGTCTGGGCCTACCTCTGTTCGGACGATCAGCGCCGTCAGATCCGCGATCGCGGCGATGATGCCGATGAGCTGGCACGCATCTATGCCCGCGTCCTGAACAAGGCGCTGGAAGGCAAGCCGGACGATCTGACCATCGGGCTGCACGTCTGTCGCGGTAACTTCCGTTCAACCTGGATTTCCGAAGGCGGCTACGAGCCGGTGGCGGAAGTGCTGTTCGGCACGGTCAACGTTGACGCCTTCTTCCTTGAATATGATAACGACCGCAGCGGTGATTTCGCGCCATTGCGCTTTGTTCGCCCGGGCAAGCAGCAGGTGGTGCTGGGTCTTATTACCACCAAAAACGGCGAGCTGGAGAACCCTGAGGGTGTTAAAGCCCGCCTGGAAGAGGCGGCTAAATACGTGGCAAAAGAGCAAATTTGCCTCAGCCCGCAGTGCGGCTTTGCCTCTACCGAAGAGGGCAACAGCTTGAGCGAAACCCAGCAGTGGGACAAAATCCGTCTGGTCACGCAGATCGCCAGCGAAGTCTGGTAAAACCTCCTCCTCAGCGCTGCATTATAAAAGTGCAGCGCTGTGCCATTCTGAGACGTTCTCTTTACATCCTGCGTTCCACCGCCTGCAATAGCGCTTCCTCCATTCTGGCATCCTTTTTGCTCCTGCTTCGCTGACACTTTTATTTCCGCGTCCATGCCGTAACGGACGTTTTCGCACAGCGTTCTTTTTCAGGAGTGAAAATATGCAGCGTCGTACTTTATTAAAAGCCTTTGCGTTATCCGCGTCCGTTGTGGCAATGGGAATGAGTTTTGGCGTGCAGGCGGCCGATACCATCAAAGTGGGGATCATGCATTCTCTTTCCGGCACCATGGCCATCTCCGAAACCCCGCTGAAGGACGTCGCCCTGATGACCATCGACGAGATCAACGCGAAAGGCGGCGTGCTGGGTAAAAAACTGGAGCCGGTGGTGGTAGACCCGGCCTCAAACTGGCCGCTGTTTGCTGAGAAGGCGCGCCAGCTGTTGAGTCAGGATAAAGTGGCGGTAGTGTTCGGCTGCTGGACGTCGGTATCGCGCAAATCCGTGCTGCCGGTCTTCGAGGAGCTGAACGGTCTGCTGTTCTATCCGGTGCAGTATGAAGGCGAAGAGATGTCGCCAAACGTCTTCTATACCGGTGCGGCGCCGAACCAGCAGGCCATCCCGGCGGTGGAATACCTGATGAGCGAAGACGGCGGCGCGGCGAAACGCTTCTTCCTGCTGGGCACGGACTATGTTTACCCGCGCACCACCAACAAGATCCTGCGTGCGTTCCTGCATTCGAAAGGGGTGGAAGATAAGGATATTGAAGAGGTTTATACCCCGTTTGGCCATAGCGACTACCAGACCATCGTCGCCAACATCAAGAAATTCTCCGCAGGCGGCAAAACCGCCGTGGTGTCGACCATCAACGGCGATTCCAACGTTCCGTTCTACAAAGAGCTGGCTAACCAGGGGCTGAAGGCAACCGACGTACCGGTGGTGGCGTTCTCCGTGGGTGAAGAAGAGCTGCGCGGGATCGACACCAAACCGCTGGTCGGCAACCTGGCCGCGTGGAACTACTTTGAGTCCGTCGATAACCCGACCAACCAGGCCTTTGTGGCGGACTATAAAGCCTATGCCAAAGCGCATAAGCTGCCGAACGCCGATACCGTGGTGACCAACGACCCGATGGAGGCCACTTACGTAGGTATTCATATGTGGGCGCAGGCGGTGGAAAAAGCGGGGACCACCGACGTGGATAAAGTGCGCGCGGCGATGGCTGGCCAGTCCTTTAAGGCACCGTCTGGCTTTACGCTCACCATGGATGCCACCAACCACCATCTTCATAAACCGGTCATGATCGGCGAAATCGAAGGCAACGGCCAGTTTAACGTGGTGTGGCAGACGGAGCAGCCGGTACGCGCCCAGCCGTGGAGCCCGTTCATCGCCGGAAACGATAAAAAGCCCGATCAGCCGATGAAAACCGCCAGCAACTAAGCCATCACCGCAGGGAGAAACGTCATGAACGCCATGCGCATGTTCATCGCTCTTGTATGGCTTTCCGGACTGCTGCCAGGGATGGCGCAGGCATCGGATGCCGATCGTTTTGTTGCCGCCAGCCGCAGCCAGCAGGCGGAGCTGTTGACGCAGTGGGCCGCCGCGCCGGACGCCTCGAGGCTCCCGCTGCTGCAGGCACTGCAAAAAGAAAACCTCTATGCCGACAGTCAAAAGCACGCCTTTGCGCAGCGCAACGGTCAAATGGTCTCGCTCGGTGACGCTAAGGCGGCAGAAGGGCCAGCCAAAGCCGTTCGACTGACCAACCGGCTGCGGGTTCTGGCCGCCACGGCTATCGCTACGCATCAGCTGGTGAGTGACAGTGTCACAGAAAGGCGGGCGGCGGCTCGTCAGCTTCAGCGGGATGCCCAGCCCGGAATGCTCGCCTTTCTGAAAAAGCGGGTAAACGATGAAACGGACGCGGTGGCTCGTCATGCGCTTTTACTGGCGGTGGCGAATCTCCAGCTAGCCAGCCCGCAGGCAGAGGTGCGCCGCAAGGCTGTCGAATTATTAGGGCAGTCTGACGATCCGGACGTGGAGTCCAGACTTACCCCGTTTACCCAGGCACAGACAGAGCCGGATGCCGGGGTTCGCGACGCCGCGCAGGAGAGCCTTAGCCAGATCCAGCATCGTCTGATGTGGGGTGACCTGCTGGGCCAGGCGTTTATGGGGCTGTCTCTGGGGTCGGTGCTGCTGCTGGCGGCGCTGGGGCTTGCCATCACCTACGGCCTGCTGGGCGTCATTAATATGGCGCACGGTGAGATGCTGATGCTGGGCGCGTATGCCACGTGGATGGTGCAGCAGGCGATGGCAGGGATTGCGCCCCAGTGGCTGGCGCTCTATCCCGTTATCGCGCTGCCGGTCGCGTTCTGCCTGACGGCGGGCATCGGGATGGTGCTGGAGCGCACCGTGATCCGCCATTTGTACGGTCGTCCGCTGGAAACGCTGCTGGCGACGTGGGGGATCAGCCTGATGATTATCCAGCTGGTGCGCATGACGTTTGGCGCCCAGAATCTGGAGGTGGCCAACCCGGCATGGCTCTCCGGCGGGGTGCAGGTTTTTGCCAACCTGACGCTGCCGTGGAACCGCATCGTGGTGCTGGGCTTCGTGCTGCTGGTGCTGTTCTTTACCTGGCTCATTCTGAATAAAACCCGTCTGGGGCTCAACGTGCGGGCGGTGACGCAGAACCGCAGCATGGCCGCCTGCTGCGGGGTACCGACAGGTCGCGTCGATATGTTGGCGTTTGGGCTTGGCTCAGGGATTGCCGGGTTAGGCGGCGTGGCATTATCGCAGCTCGGTAACGTCGGGCCGGAGCTGGGCCAGGGCTATATCATCGACTCTTTCCTCGTGGTCGTTCTTGGTGGCGTAGGACAGCTGGCAGGCAGCGTAGCCGCGGCTTTTGGTCTGGGCATCTTCAATAAAATTCTTGAACCGCAGATGGGAGCGGTGCTGGGCAAGATCGTGATTCTGGTGGCGATCGTGCTGTTTATTCAGAAACGCCCTCAGGGGCTGTTTGCGCTGAAAGGGAGGGTGATTGACTGATGAGCCAGCCGCTGACCTTAACGCTGGCGCGCAAAGCGCCGCGCACAACGCAACTGGCAGGCAGCCTGCTGGTGGTGTGTCTGCTGATATTACCGTTTTTCGCCTTACTGCCTGCGACGCATCCGCTGGCGCTGTCGACCTGGATGCTGACGCTGACTGGCAAGATCCTCTGCTATGCCATCGTGGCGGTGGCGCTGGATCTGGTGTGGGGCTATGCCGGGATGCTCTCTCTCGGGCACGGCATCTTCTTCGCCCTGGGCGGCTATGCGATGGGGATGTACCTGATGCGCCAGGCCTCGGGTGACGGTCTGCCCGCGTTTATGTCGTTTCTTTCCTGGAGCGAACTGCCGTGGTTCTGGTGGGGAACCCAGCATTTTGCCTGGGCGCTGGTGCTGATTGTGATGGTGCCGGGCCTGCTGGCTCTGGTGTTTGGCTGGTTTGCCTTCCGCTCCAGGATCAAAGGGGTCTATTTCTCGATTATGACCCAGGCGCTGACCTATGCCGGGATGCTGCTGTTCTTTCGCAACGAAACCGGTTTTGGCGGTAATAACGGTTTTACCGGCTTCACCACGCTGCTCGGTTTTTCGGTGACCGAAACGACCACCCGTATCGCGCTGTTTCTGGCAACCGTGCTGTTGCTGATCCTGGCGTTAGGCACCGGATTTGCGCTGGCGAAGAGCAAGTTTGGCCGCATCCTGACCGCCGTTCGCGACGCCGAAAACCGCCTGACGTTTTGCGGCTACGATCCGCGCGGCTTCAAGCTGCTGGTATGGACGCTCTCTGCCGTGCTGTGCGGCCTGGCGGGGGCGCTTTACGTCCCGCAGGTGGGCATTATCAACCCCGGTGAAATGTCACCAACGAACTCGATTGAAGCCGCGATCTGGGTTGCGCTGGGCGGGCGCGGCACGCTGGTCGGTCCGGTGATTGGCGCGGCGCTGGTGAACGGTGCAAAGAGCTTCTTCACCGTCGCGATGCCGGAATACTGGCAGCTGTTTCTGGGGCTGATTTTTATCGCCGTCACGCTTTTTTTACCGCGCGGCGTCTATGGTCTGTTTCGAAAGGGAGATAAATAATGCAGCCAGCCGAAGGGTTATTTACCCGCCAGTTGCCCGGCGATCGTTACCGTGAACAGACCGACCCGGTGCTTCAGCTTGAGGCCATTAACGTCAATTTTGATGGGTTTCAGGCCCTGACCGATCTCTCGCTGAATATCGGCGTGGGCGAGCTGCGCTGCGTGATTGGCCCTAACGGAGCCGGTAAAACCACGCTAATGGACGTTATCACTGGCAAAACGCGGCCAAAGAGCGGCAGAGCGATTTACGATCAGTCCATCGACCTGACCGCGCTGGAGCCTGCGGCCATTGCCCGCCAGGGGATCGGGTGTAAATTCCAGAAACCCACCGTTTTTGAAGCGCTGGCGGTGTGGGAAAACCTGGAGATCGCCATGAAAACCGATAAATCCGTCTGGGCGAGCCTGCGGGCAACGCTCAACGGTGAACAGCGCGACCGCATTGATGAGATGCTGGTTTTGCTGCGCCTTAGCGGCGAGCGCGACCGCCGCGCGGGGCTGCTTTCGCACGGGCAAAAACAGTTTCTGGAAATCGGTATGCTTCTGGTACAGGACCCGCACCTGCTGCTGCTGGATGAACCGGCCGCCGGGATGACCGACGCGGAAACGGAATACACCGCCGAGCTGTTCAAAACGCTGGCGGGTAAGCACTCCCTGATGGTTGTAGAGCACGATATGGGCTTTGTTGAGACTATCGCCGACCACGTCACGGTGCTGCACCAGGGCCGCGTGCTGGCGGAAGGTTCGCTTCGCGAGGTGCAGGCTAACGAGCAGGTGATTGAGGTCTATCTGGGACGTTAAGGAGGGGTGATGCTACAGGTCAACGAACTGAATCAGTACTACGGCGGAAGCCATATCCTGCGCGGCGTGAGCTTTGAGGCCGTCACCGGAGAGGTCACCTGTCTGCTGGGGCGCAACGGTGTCGGGAAAACCACGCTGCTGAAATGTCTGATGGGGCTGATCCCGGCGAAGACCGGGGAGATTGTCTGGCAGGGTAAAACGATCACCCACAGCAGGCCGCACCAGCGGGTGCAGTCTGGCGTGGCGTGCGTTCCGCAGGGCCGTGAGATTTTCCCGCGCCTGACCGTGGAGGAGAACCTTCTGCTGGGGATGTCGCGATTTTCCTCCCGCGAGGCGAAGCAGGTGCCGGAAGAGATCTGGCAGCTGTTTCCGGTGCTTAAAGAGATGAAGCACCGCCGCGGGGGCGACCTCTCCGGTGGACAGCAGCAGCAGCTGGCGATTGGTCGCGCCCTTGCGAGCCGTCCGCAGCTGCTGATTCTGGATGAGCCAACCGAAGGCATACAGCCGTCGGTGATTAAAGAGATTGGCCAGGTGATCCGCACCCTGGCGGACCGGGGGGATATGGCGATCCTACTGGTTGAGCAATTTTACGACTTTGCCGCCGAGCTGGCCGACAGCTACCTGCTAATGTCGCGCGGCACGATTATTCAGCGCGGACGGGGTGAGAACATGGAGCAGGAGGGCGTTCGCGGGCTGGTTGCGATCTAAAATGTTATAATATAACATCCGCATTCTTATCAAGCGGAATGAGGATGTTATGTTGACTGCACATATTGGAAAATTTGCCATGACTCTGGGGGCGCTGCTGGTCAGCGGCCAGCTGTTTGCACACTCGCACGGCCACCAGATGACCGAAGCGGAACAAAAAGCGGCGAGCGGCGTGTTTGAGGATAAGGACGTGAAGGACAGATCGCTGTCTGACTGGGACGGGACCTGGCAGTCGGTCTATCCGTTCCTGCTGGACGGCTCGCTGGATCCGGTCTTTAAGCAGAAAGCGCAGAAAGACAAAAGCAAAACCTTTGACGAGGTTAAAGCGTATTACCGGACAGGTTATGCGACGGACGTGGATGCCATCGGCATCGAAAATAACGTGATGGAATTTCATAAGGGCAAAGCGGTCAGCCGCTGTCATTATGATTACAGCGGCTACAAAATATTGACCTACGCATCGGGCAAAAAAGGCGTTCGCTACCTGTTTGAGTGTAAGGACGCCAGCAGCAAGGCACCGAAGTTCGTGCAGTTCAGCGACCATACCATCGCGCCGAAGGCCTCTTCCCACTTCCATATTTTCATGGGCAACACCTCCCACGAGGCGCTGCTGAAAGAGATGGATAACTGGCCGACCTATTATCCGAATGAGATGTACAAAAAGCAGGTGGTGGAGGAGATGTTGCACCACTGATGCTTTATTGCCGGGTGGCGGCTGCGCCTTACCCGGCCTACATTTGCTACGCCGCTTTGGGCGACTCGCACCACGCCTTCACGCTCATGCCACGCAAAATCATCAGCCACGCAATGACGATGGCGACCATCATGATGACAAACAGCGACCAGTGCGGCAGGTTGGTCAGGATAATGCCGGTGATCATCGGGTTTGCCGCCGCGCCCAGCCAGCCCAGCGCCTGCGCGGAGAAATAGCTTGCCTTCATCCCCGGCGGGGCAATGTTGTCGATCAGCATGTATTCGCCCGGCGCATAGATAATCTCACCCAGGGTAAAAATCGCGGCAGCGATGCCCCAGTAAACCAGGTTTTCCCCGGAGAGCATAAAGCCCCCCAGCCCCACGATAAAAAACAGGGTGGCGAGGGTCATCAGGGGGCGAATATTGCTGGCAGAGATCTTACGACCCAGCGCATATTGCAGCGTTACCACGACGGCGGCGTTGACGGGCAATACCACGGCGACCACCTTTTCGGCGAAATCACTGTCTGCATGCGCGGCCAGAACATATTGTGAAATGCAGGTCGCAAACGATCCGCCGACGTACGACGCGAGCAGGCCGGACAGCGTGTACCAGAACAGCGCGCGGTCTTTCAGCAATACCGACGGCTGCCAGGGCATCTTCTCCTCGGCGGTATCCAGCGCAACGCTTTTCTGCACAAAGAAATGGATAAATCCAAGCGGCAGCGCGGCGCAGAAGGCCGCCAGCCAGAACGGCAGCTGCAGGCTGTACATTACCAGAAGGGTGCCAATCGGCGGTCCGATCGTCCAGCCAATGTTCAGGAAGCTGTAGTTCAGCGAGAAGACGCGCGCTTTCTGGCTCGTGGTGAGCACGTCGGAGAACCAGGCCTTCAGCACCGTCGAAAAGACGGAATAGGCGCAGTTGATCAGCGCAAAGAACAGCACCACCAGCGTGACGTTATCAACCAGCGGGATCGCGACAAACCCGGCGATAAAGGCCACGATCGCGATCAGCATGTAGCGTTTTTTATCAAACTTATCGGCAAGAATGCCAAATCCCAGGCTGAACACCACGCCGATAGTCAGCGCAATCGTCAGGGCATAACCAATATTCTCGACGCTCATGCTGTAGACGCGCGTGAGATAAATGGTCATAAACGGCAGCGTTGCCCCTCGACCAATGGTTAATAACAATGACGATGCCAGCAGCGCTGCGGTTGAGCGCCTGAGAGATGGTTTCATATTCCTGCCCGACAAATGCTTATGCTTTTTATGTTGTGTCCTAAAAGGATTATCACGACATAAGGGGCTTGTATAGCGCCTAATTTATCCCTAAGTGCTTCGCCTGACTGCCAGAATTAATGATCTTCTCGCCGCCCGCTTTTTTCTGTTACCTTGAAGTGTTAACAAATAATTAATAATTCAGGGGCAGGGTATGACGCGTAAAGACGGGCTGCTGGCGTTGCTGGTGGTCGTAGTATGGGGGCTCAATTTTGTGGTCATCAAGCTGGGGTTACACAATATGCCGCCGCTGATGCTGGCCGGTTTGCGTTTTCTGCTGGTTGCGTTCCCGGCCATCTTCTTTGTCGCTCGTCCGAAGATCCCGTTAAAGCTGCTGCTGGGCTACGGTCTGACCATTAGCTTCGGCCAGTTCGCGTTTCTCTTCTGCGCCATCAAGTTCGGTATGCCAGCCGGTCTGGCCTCGCTGGTCTTACAGGCACAGGCGTTCTTTACCATTATTCTCGGCGCGTTTGTGTTTGGCGAACGCCTGCAGGGCAAACAGCTGGCGGGGATCACGCTGGCGGTGTTTGGCGTACTGGTGCTGATAGAGGCCAGCCTGAATGGCCAGCATGTGGCGCTGCTCGGCTTTATGCTGACGCTGGCAGCGGGGCTGAGCTGGGCCTGCGGGAATATCTTTAACAAGCTGATTATGCAGCACGAGGCGCGCCCGCAGGTGATGTCCCTGGTGGTCTGGAGCGCGCTGATCCCTGTTATACCGTTTATGGTCGCGGCGTTGATTCTGGATGGTCCGGCCGTCATGCTCAACAGCCTGGTCGAGATCGACCTGACCACCATCCTTTCTCTTGTCTATCTGGCCTTTGTCGCCACCATTGTGGGCTACGGGATCTGGGGATCGCTGCTGGGGCGCTATGAAACCTGGCGCGTCGCGCCGTTATCCCTGCTGGTGCCGGTGGTAGGACTTGCCAGTGCGGCGATATTGCTGGATGAAACGCTGAGCGCGCTGCAGCTGTTGGGTGCCGTGCTGATCATGGCCGGGCTCTACATTAACGTCTTTGGCCTGCGCGTGCGTTGGGCGACGCGGGTAAGAAAGGCATAAAAAAAGCCCCGCGTCTGCGGGGCAAAAACGAATCAGAGGCCGTGCTGATTATAATAAGGCACGCCTAATTCGTCGGATTTGTCGCTACCAGCACCCATATGGTTGAAATCATAAGGCGACTGGTCATGTGCTGACGGCAAAATCATCGTATCAGGATTATTTTGCTGCGTTGCACGAGGGGTTTGCTCCGCGAAGGTCTGGCTGGAGAACAGCACCAGCAAGGCGAGGGCGGCGGAGGCGGTAACTTTCATGATTTCCTCGGTTACGTCTGTTACAGGCGATGGTTAACTACAGTGTTTTAACGGATACAGGTATCGGGATTCGCCCGGCACGCTGGTGATTCGGTACTTATGAGGCGGCACGTCAAAATAGTTCTTGAACGTACGCGTCAGGGTTTGTTGCGATTCAAATCCGTAACGCTCCGCCAGATAAAGGATCGGTTCATTGCTTTCTTTCAGTTTCTGGGCAATTTCCGTCAGCTTGCGGCTGCGAATATATTGACCTAATGAATGACCGGTCTCTTTTTTGAACATCCGTTGCAGGTGCCATTTGGAGTAACCTGAACGCTCTGACACTTTTTCAAGGGAGAGCGGCGATTCCAGGTTATCTTCGATCCAGTCCAAAATGCTATGAATGGTGATAGCGTCAGTATTGCGTCTGGACATCGTCATACCTCTTTTTCTGTTTACGGCAGTATTTTCTTAAGCAAAAGCTCAAGGGTTGCCACTTCATCTGCCGTTAAGTTTTTTGTTAGTTCCTGATGCAGTGTTTGTCCTACTAATTGATGACATTGCTCGCACATGGCCGCGCCATCGCTGGTCAGCTTCACCAGTACGCCGCGTTTGTCATTCGGGTTAGGGCTTCGTTCTATCCATCCTTTGCAGACGAGACGATCGAGCATGCGGGTTAACGCGCCCAGATCGACAGAGAGCACCTTTTTAAGCTCAACCGGTGTAATACACACTTCGCAGCGAATGGAACACAGCACTTTGAACTGTGTTGCGGTGATATCCAGCGGTGACAGATAGTCATTGAGCAGGCGATCTTTTTTCTGATTTACCATATGAATAAGACGACCCAGCGGAACAACGTCGTTAAAGATATCACTGGTGCTTTTCACAATGGTTGCCCTGGCAAGTAGTTAGTCACGGCAGATATTATTGCTCAGGCAAGTATAAGTCAACTGAATGAGTCAGCCGATGCCACGAATTGCTAAAACGTTTCGTGAACTTTTTTTGAGGTCTTTCAAATCATATAGATAACTGTGAGTTATCTTTCCAGGCCGGAAATAATCGTTACGTTGCGCCCATGGCTCAATGTCACACTTTCACCCTATAATTGCTGTGTTAAATATGGATAAGGACGACAACGCACTATGTTGGATTTAATAAAAGCAATCAGCCTTGGGCTGGTGGTCTTGCTGCCGTTGGCTAACCCGTTAACGACGGTGGCGCTGTTCCTCGGGCTGGCAGGGAATATGAACAGCGCCGAGCGCAACCATCAGTCGATGATGGCCTCGGTGTATGTGTTTGCCATCATGATGGTGGCTTACTATGCCGGACAGGTGGTGATGAATACCTTCGGGATTTCCATCCCTGGCCTGCGTATCGCCGGGGGGCTGATTGTGGCCTTTATCGGTTTCCGCATGCTGTTCCCGGCGCAAAAAGCGCATGAGTCGCCGGAAGCGGCCAGCAAATCGGAAGAGCTGGAAACCGAACCGAGTGCGAATATCGCCTTTGTGCCGATCGCCATGCCGAGCACGGCGGGGCCGGGTACCATCGCGATGATCATCAGCTCCGCGTCAACGGTGCGCGACAGCGCAACCTTCCCGGACTGGGTGCTGACGGTTGCGCCACCGCTGATTTTTGCGATTATCGGGATTATCGTGTGGGCGTCGCTGCGCAGTTCTGGTGCCATTATGCGCTGGGTAGGCAAGGGCGGTATCGAGGCGATTTCCCGTCTGATGGGCTTCTTGCTGGTCTGTATGGGCGTGCAGTTTATTATTAACGGCGTGCTGGAAATTATTAAGACCTATCATTGATGCGATTGCCGGGTGGCGGCTACGCCTTACCCGGCCTACGTTATTATGGGCTTGTAGGCCGGGTAAGCGCAGCGCCACCCGGCACAAACAAACCTCACCCGTGCTGCCCCTGTTCCTCCAGCGCCACCGGCCATTTACGGAAAATGAGCACCGACCAGACAAGCGCCACCAGTGCCGGAATGGCACCCAGATAGCCGATCGCCGACATCGATACGTGCAGTATTACCTGATTTCCCACCAGCGCGCCCGCGCCAATCCCAAGATTGAAAATCCCGGAGAACAGCGACATGGCGACGTCCGTTGCATCCGGTGCCAGGGCCAGAACTTTCACCTGCATGCCCAGACCAATAATCATGATCGCCACGCCCCAGAACAGGCTGAGGATCGCCAGGTGGCTCTCACTGCCTGCGGCAGGCATCAGCAGCAGCAGGCAGGCCAGCAGCAGACCGATAGCGCTGCTTACCAGCGTCGAGGCGTGCCGGTTACCCAGCTTACCGAACAGCACGCTGCCAATAATGCCCGCTCCGCCGAGGATCAGCAGTAGGACGGTGGCAAAGTTGGCGCTAAAGCCCGCCACCACCTGCACAAAGGGTTCAATGTAGCTATACGCCGTGTAATGGGCCGTCACCACAATGACGGTCAGCAGGTAGATACTCAGCAGCGCCGGGCGACGCATCAGCAGCGGCAGGCTTTTCAGCGAGCCGGAATGTTCGCTCGGCAGCGCGGGCAGCAGCTTAATCAGGCACACCAGCGTAACCAGCGCCCCCATACCAATGGCGAAGAACGTCGTACGCCAGCCGAAGTATTGCCCTACGATGCGGCCAATCGGCAGACCCAGCACCATCGCCAGTGCGGTACCGGTGGCAATCAGGCTCAGCGCCTGCGCGCGTTTCCCCGCCGGTGCCAGGCGTATCGCCAGCGACGCGGTGATCGACCAGAACACCGCATGGGCAAAGGCAATGCCGATGCGGCTAATGACCAGCACCGTAAAACTCCACGCCATAAATGACAGAACATGGCTGGCGATGAACAGCACAAACAGGCCAATCAGCAGCCTGCGCCGCTCCATCTGGCTGGTCAGCAGCATAAACGGCAAGGACATCAGCGCCACTACCCAGGCGTAGATGGTCAACATAATGCCCACCTGAGCCGTTTCCATCTGGAAACTTTCAGCGATGTCAGACAACAGCCCAACCGGAACAAATTCTGTGGTGTTAAAAATAAACGCGGCAATGGCCAGCGTGACCACGCGTAGCCACGCAACCCTGCGGGAAACTGTGTTCGTTGTCATAGGGAAGTCGGAGATTCGTTGCTGAAAAGAAGAGGTGACGATCTTAAAACGTCGAACGGCGAAAACTCAACCATTATGTGACGCAGATCTCAATATTTACCTTATGAAAGCGGTAGCCGGGAACGCTGTTTTCATTGAATATAAAAGAACAACACAATAAAAACAGGCGGTAAGACAATGCAGGAGATTGATTTTTATCTGGTAGATGCGTTCAGCGATACCTCGTTCGGCGGCAACCCGGCAGCCGTTTGCCCGCTGAAAGCGTGGTTGCCCGATGCGACCTTACTGAAAATGGCGCAACAGCATAATCAGTCGGAAACGGCTTTTTTCGTCTGCAGTAAAGGGGGCATTGAGCTACGCTGGTTTACCACGCTCACCGAAGTCAATCTCTGCGGCCACGCTACGCTGGCGGCTGCGCACGTGCTGTTTACCGAGCTGGATTACCCGGATTCGCGGATCCACTTTGATACCGCCTCTGGCCGCCTGACGGTCAGCCGGGAGGGGGAGTGGATGACGCTGGACTTCCCGGCATGTCCAACCCATGAAGAGACGCCCCCGCCGGAGATGCTTTCGGCGCTGGGTATCAGCCGCTACGTTGAAGCCCGTAAAGGGCGCGCCTGGCTGATCGTTCTGGAAAATCGTCAGCAGGTTGAAGCGCTTGCGCCACGCTTCTCGGCGATGACGCCGGGCGAGCATAAGGTGAGCGTTACGGCGCGCGGTGAGGGGGAATATGATTTTGTCAGCCGCTTTTTCTCCCCGGGCGTCTCCGTCCCGGAGGACCCGGTCACCGGCTCCGCGCACACGATGCTGATCCCCTACTGGAGCGAAAAGCTGGGCAAAACCACGATGTTTGCCCGTCAGGTTTCAGCGCGCGGTGGCGATGTGCGCTGTGAGCTGAAAGGTTCGCGCGTGCTGATGAGCGGGCAGGCCACACTTTATCTGAAAGGCACAGTTTTTCTGCGCTAAATAGCCATAACAAGAGAGGAAGAGACAATGCAGGAAATTGATTTTTATCTGGTGGATGCCTTCAGCGATAAAACCTTTGGCGGCAACGCCGCAGCGGTATGTCCTCTGGAAGAGTGGCTGCCGGACGAAATGCTGCTCAAAATGGCGCAGCAGCATAACCAGTCTGAGACCGCCTTTTTCGTGCGCACTGACGGCGGGTTTGAGCTGCGCTGGTTCACCACGCTGGATGAAATTAACCTCTGCGGTCACGCTACGCTTGCCGCATCGCACGTCATTTTCGAATACCTTGATTACCCGCATACCGAAATCACCTTCACCACCCGCTTCGTGGGTGAGTTGACCGTCAAACGCAGCGGCGACTGGCTGACGCTGAACTTCCCCGCGTGGTCGACGGAAGTTGTGGAGAATCCCCCCGAGGTGCTGTTTAGCGCCCTGGGCATCCCGGCGGCAAAAGAGGTGCGCGTGGGGCGGGATTACATGGTAGTGCTGGAGAGCCAGCAGCAGGTGGAAGCGTTAACGCCAGATATTGGGGCCATGCTTCCGCTGGATAAAATGGTCTGCGTGACGGCGCCGGGAGAGGAATATGACTTCGTCAGCCGCTTCTTCTGCCCGGGCGAAGGGGTGCCGGAAGATCCGGTCACAGGATCTGCCCACAGCATGCTGATCCCGTACTGGAGCGAAAAGCTGGGCAAAACGTCACTCAATGCCCGCCAGGTGTCGTACCGTGGCGGGGATCTGCGCTGCGAGCTGAAGGGCGATCGCGTGCTGATTGGCGGCCAGGCGACTCTGTATCTGAAAGGGCGTATCTTCCTGCGCTAGCTGAGGGAGGCACCGCCGCATATCACCATCTCCTGGCCGGTGATGGCGGCGGCGTCTTCGCTAAGCAAGAAACTCACCAGTGCGGCCACCTCTTCTGGCGCGATTAAACGTCCGATTGGCGGACATTTCGGGGGCGAGGTTTCCCGCCCTGGGGCGCTGAGCATCGGCGTTTGGGTGGCCCCAGGCGAGACCACGTTAGCCGTGATCCCGCGCGGGGCCAGTTCCGCCGCCCAGCTCCTGACCATTCCTACCATCGCTGCTTTTGTGGCAACATACTGCGATCGTCCTGCTGCACCACGAGAGGTTCTGCTGCCTATCGCCACAAAGCGTCCGCCGGCAGTCATAGAGGGCGCAAAATGGTTAAACAATGCCTCACAGGCCCGGACGTGGAGCTGCCACAGTGAGGCGCTAACGCGGCTTTCCAGCTGGCCCAACGGCGCGGCGGCCATCATCCCGGCGGCATGGATCGCTGCCTGGGGCGCGGCGATGGTGTGCAGGGCGTTGCACAACGCATCAGGATCGGTGATATCAACGCGAAGGCTTGTGAAGCCAGGCGTATCCAGCTTCACGGCTCGGCGGCTGAGCCCGGTGACCTGCCAGCCCTCCGCCAGTAATCGCTTAACGATGGCCTCACCAATTCCGGAGCTGGCCCCGGTGACGACGGCGTGACGCATGTCAGACCTCCAGCATCGCGCGGGGAACCTTAAACACCGCTTTGCGGACCATCATCGGGGCCTCTACAGCGCATAGCGCCTGGTGAGGTTCTCCGGGATAAAAGACCACAAAGTCACCATCGGCAAGCCGGATCCTGACGCTATGTTCGGCTGATGGAGCAATAAAGAGATCCGGTTTACGCTCTTCATCTTCCGGCCTGCCTGCGGGAAGCGCTCCGGCATAAATATGCTCTTCACCCGCCAACACAATCTGGATGTCCGCCCACTGATGATGGTATTCCGTATGCCGGTCGGCGCGCGGCTGCGTCTGCGCCGGCCCAATGTGGCAAAACCACGGCGCATTCTCAGGCTGCCAGCGTCCGTCATCGCGTTCGCAGAGGGCTTTCAGCGTACAGTCCGGGCGGGAAAGCAGGGCGTATAGCGCCGCCGGTAGCCCTGCCAGCGGCAGGGCGTTGAGATGCCCGATAATCATATTACCCCCTTGACCCATTCTGGCGTCACCCGCACGTATTTGATGGCCTGGCGGAAGTAGGTGTAAGCGATATGAAGATTGCCCTCAGCTCCCTGCTTGATGCTGGGATAGGAGAATTCGCGATTGAGTTTTTCCATGGAGTTGTTGGTCATGCAGTAACCATCCCCTTCATCCAGATGACGCTGCCACGGCCAGCTTTTCCCGCCGTCCGGCGAAATGGCGACGGTCATCGGCGCGCGCGGCGCGCCCCAGAAGGCTGTCCGACCGCTGGTGACCACCGGCTCTTTACGACCGTCACCATCGTCAATTTCATCGTATAGCGATGCGCGACGTTCACGCGCGCCAGCGGCGCTCATGGCGTTAAAGACCAGCGCGAGTTCACCGCTGGCAAGGGTTGTTACCTGAATAGAGGAGTTGTTATTGGGTAGCTCCGTCGGCTCCGGTACGGACCAGCTTTCGCCGTTATCCGTCGACTGGCTGTAATAAATATTGTCCGCCCAGCGGCTGCGGAACAGCGCCACCAGGGTGCCGTTGTGAAGCGGGGTAATATTCATATGTACACAGCCCAGGCTTTCCGGCACCTCGACATCGCGCCACGTTTTGCCACCATCTGCGGAGATTTTTACCGCGCTGATATCGTCGTTTCCGACCCATTTCTCTCCCGGCCGGGTGCGGCAGTAAAATACCGGCAGCAGCCAGCTGCCATTGTCCAGCACGACAATGGGCTGGCGAATAAACGTGCCCGGTTTATCGAGCAGGGTTGCGATGTCCCCCCAGGTTTTCCCCAGATCGCGAGACTGGCGATAGCGAACAATAGCCGTGTCCTGATTACCGGAAATCTGTGCGGTCCACAGCAGCCACAGCACGTTGTCCGGGGCCAGGAACAGAACCGGGTTTTGTTCGGAACGCGTGGCATCGTCCGACAGTTTTACCGCATCACTCCACTGCTGGCTGCCAGGCGCAAGGCGTGAACCCCATACGGAGATATCCGCGATACCTTCCTGGGTTCCACCGAACCAGACGCACATCAGCGAGCCATCCGGGAGCGGCAGCAGATTCGCCGCGTGGTTTTGTGGGCAAGAGGAAGGCAGCATGGCGGCCTCCGTGCGGGCATCCTGTTGCGGGCGAACTATCCCGTCGCGGGTTACGGTTACAGACATATCAGACTCCATTATTTTCAACGGGGGTTGGCGCTTTACCCTGCGCTTTTCCCGGAATGAGACGGTCAATCACCATGATGACGGCAGGGGTCAGCAGGGCGATGTACATATTGTTGATGCCAAAAGGATCGCCCAGCAGATACCAGACGGATGTCACGACGCAGGCGCCAATCAGGCCCGCATTGGCACCACGGGTGCTGCGGAAGAACGGGGCGTAGAAGGCGATAACGGCCACCACTGAAATCGACAGACGAATAGCGCGGGTAAAGAAGGAGAGCTTCAGGACTTCAGGCACCAGCAGAACAAAAATCAGCGGCAGGAAACCAATCAGCAGGGAGATCCAGCGGGTGGCCTTAAATTCCTGCTCAGGCGTCGGGTTGCGCATCGGCACGTAAAAGTCTTTTACCACCAGGGAGGCGATAGCCAGCGCAACGGTACTGACGCTGACGAAAATAGATGCCACCAGAGAGGTGGTGACCAGACCGGCCAGCCACGGGTTCATATCCTGCAGGAAAATCGGCATCGCATACAGGCTGTTAATCTCCGGGTGCAGGTATTTAGCCGCCACGCCGATTACCGCGATGGCCAGCGCAATCGGCAGGCAGAAGAAGAACGCAACCCAGGTAGAGCGTTTGGCCGATTTCACGTCTTTGGTAGAGGAGATTGCCTGAATCACAAACTGGGTACAGAAGATGGAACCAATGGTGCCGATGAGCCAGGCGAAAATGGTCGACGCGCCGATATTGCCATCCCAGGTCCAGTAGAAGTCCGGCATGTTTTCAATCATTGGCGCGAAGCCGCCCGTCTTAGACAGCGCAAAGCCCATGATGGCCAGAATGCCGAAGTATTTCAGCGCGCTGTGCAGCACCGTCACCCAGGCCACACCCTTCATGCCGCCAAAGGCGAAATAGAAGGTACTGACGATGGCCGTAATAAAGGCGGCAACGGGGAGATTTACTTTCAGTACCGTGGAAATAGCCGCCGCGCCGCTGACGTAATTCCCCACGTTAACCAGCAGCAGGGCATAGATCATGATGATGGAGATTATGTTTTTGGTGCTGTTACCGTATTTTTCAGCAATCGCACCAGAGATGGTGATTTTTCCGGTGCTATAGATGCGTTTTACCAGCAGCAGGCCAAAGAGCGGGAAGCCAATTGCGGCCCCGATGACGGACCAGGACGCAGCAAAACCGTCTTCAAACGCCGCCTGCGCGGTGCCGATAGTGGATTTGGCGCCGATATACTCGGACATCAGCAGGATCCCGACAATAAACGCCGGCATCGCGCGGGAGCCTTCCATAAAGTCCCCGGAGTTTTTACTGCGGATCCGGAAGGTTAGCCAGGTCGTGAACAGGATGTAGACAATGACTATGCCCACAATGATCAGGGTATCTTCAGCGGTAAAATTATTCATCTTTGCCTCTCTTCAGGGCGAGTGAATCCTGGGCACCTCGGGCACCCGGTATTCTTATTGACGAAACAAACGCCGTTTAGTTAAGTGACGTCGTCACTATTCGGCGTATCTGTTGGCACTGCTGCTCGCTAAACGCCACGGCATAGCGACTTTCTCCGACGTCTTCCCCCATGATCTGCAGCGCTTTTTTGACTGCGGCAGGCGAAAACGCCACGTTGTAAAGCACGGTACGAAGCTGGGTGACGCGCTCCTGCGCCAGACGAGAACCGTCAATATCACCCGCGTTAAAGCGTGACCAGATGGCGTTGATGGCCTCCGGCGCCACGTTCGCCAGCCCGGAAATACAGGCCGAACATCCGTCGACGAAGCCCTGATGGATAAGCGAATCCGGGCCGTTCAGCACGTCGAATCCGCCAATGTCGCTCACCGCATTGAGGAATCCGCTCAGGCTCTCGTAACTTCCGGCACTGTCTTTAATTCCGATAATGTTAGGATGTTCAGCCAGCGCGCGTGCGGTAGCGGGCTCAATGGTGTTGCCGGTACGCGCCGGAATGTTGTACAGAAATACCGGGACGGCTAGCGCGTCGGCGATAGCGGTGTAATGTGAGACGAGTTCAGCCTGCTTCAGCGGAACGAAGTAAGGGGTAATGACGGAAACGGCGTCGACGCCCAGCGAGGCGATCTGTTTTCCGAGGCGGATGGTTTCACGGGTCGAGATTTCCCCAATGTGCGCCACTACCGGGGCTCGCCCGGCAACCGTTTCCACACAGGTACGGGTAACGGCGATTTTTTCTTCTTCGTTCAGCACGAAGAACTCGCCGTTTGTGCCGCCGCAGAAGATGCCGTTACCAGCATTAAGTTGACGATCGATCTGTAGTTTAAGGCCCGGTAGGTTCAGCGCGCCTTCCGTATCAAAGGGGGTCACGATGGCCGTCAGTACGCCCCTGATGTTGTTATGCATGATTCACTCCCTGGCTATTCATGTTGGGAAACAGTGTCCGGTAAATCGCCTGCACCTCGTCGTGGTTGACCTGACAAGGGGCGTTGTTCATTAGCCGCTTAACGTTAAGGGCCGCATCGCTCAGGGAGGGGACGTCGTCGCGCGGTACGCCCAGCGCCTCCAGGTTGTCCGGCAGGTTGAGCCTTCGAACCAGCGCGGCAAAGTAGTCCACCAGCGCGTGGGATTTTTCTTCGTCTGACAGCGCCGTATCCGCACCGGGCACCAAATCCCATACCTGTGCAAATTTCTTCAGGCAGTGGGGCCGAACCGCTCGCATGCAGGGGGCCAGCAGAATGGCGTTAGCGACGCCGTGCGGCAGGTGATATTTACCGCCAAGCGGATAGGAAAGGGCGTGAACCAGGTGCGTGCCTGCATGCGCAATGGCAACCCCGCCGTAGTAAGAGGCCCACAGCATCTCCAGCTTCGCCAGCAGATTTCCCGGTTCGGCGCAGGCCGTTTCAATGTTGTTCAGCAGCTTAGCCAGTCCCGTTAGCGCGGCGTTATCGCTGACCGGGTTGGCGACCGTTGAGGTGAAACACTCAATCAGATGACACAACGCATCAATCCCGGTAGATGAGGCAATATGCGCGGGCATGCTGGTGGTCAGCTCCGGCAGCAGGGCGACGTAATCGGGCAGCAGCACGGGGGAGATAATGCCCACTTTCGTGTTTTGCTCCGGAATCGCCAGAATGGCATTCGGCGTCGCTTCCGAGCCGGTTCCGGCAGTGGCCGGGAGCAGCAGAGAGGGGATGCGTGCCTCAGGTTTTATGCCCGCCAGAAGGTTATCCAGCCCCGGCGACAGCGGATGACACAGCACTGAGAGCAGTTTGGCCACATCCAGTACGCTACCGCCACCGATCCCCACGACAAGCCCAAACGTCCTGTTTAACCCCGCGAGCAGCTGGCTGACATCGTGGTGGGAGGGTTCAGGCGGCACGCTGTCAATAATCGTGACGCGACGATCGTCCTCTTCGAGGAGCGCGCGGATCTGCTTTGCTGCCTCCAGACGCGCAATGTTGCCGTCCGTCACCAGCAGCAGCTGCGTTTTATCAGTGAGTAACGGCCTGATGGCGGCGATGGCATTCGCGCCGCTAATAATGGTGCTGTTGATCGTAACCACGCTTTTCTCCTGTCTCTGTGCCCATGATTGATTTCGCTCAAATAAGACGCTTCATGGTCATCGTGTGGCTAAATTTATAATTTATTCGCAAACTGATTAACTTGATCTTGCTCACATATAATCAATCGTGATTGAATATAATCATTAACAGGAAAGGCGAACCCGGAGTGGGGATGAAAGTGAACAATCTGTACAGAGAGGTCGTGGTCGTCGCAGATGACTTTACCGGTGCTAACGATGCCGGCGTCAGCCTGGCGCTGTGCGGCAAAAAAGTCAGCGTGGCGTTTCATACACCTTTTACCCAGACGACCGATGCGCTGATCGTCAATACCGATTCCCGGGCGCTGTCGGCATGGGAGGCGGCCGAAAAGGTGGCCGCACTCGGGGCCGATGTCGCGAATGCCCGCTGGCTCATCAAAAAAATGGATTCGACGCTGCGCGGCAACGCGGGGGCTGAGTCACAGGCCCTGAAGACATTAAGCGGCAAACGCCAGGTGATTGTTGCCCCGGCATACCCCGCGGCAGGGCGGATCACGCGGCAAGGCAGGTGTCTGGTAAACGGCATTCCGGTGGACGAAACCGAATTTGCCAGCGATCCCAAAACGCCCGTTCCGTCTGCCGCGATTGCTGACCTTTTTCGCGACGTGAGCGGTAAAAACGTGACCGCGGAGACGCTGGCAGCCGAACTGGCGCAGGGAACGGAGTGGATCTTCGTTGATGCGCAGACCGACGAGGAGCTGGACGCCATTATCGCAGCAGCAATGACCTGCGCACAGATGCCGCTGCTGGTGGGCTCTGCCGGGCTATGCGATGCGCTGGCCCGTCATCTGGCCCCGGCGCGACGCAAGCAACTATTGGCCGTGGTGGGGTCGATGAGTGAGATCGCTCAACGCCAGGTCGCACTGGCCACAAATGCTTCCGGCGTCTCGTCGGTATTCATTGATGTGAATGACGTTTTGCGCGGCGTTACGGCCGGGTATCTCGCCCGGATCGCGCAGGTGCTACAGGCTGGGCATCACTGCATTGTTCATACCTGCGCGGGCAACGATGCTCGACATCAGGTCGAACAACTCTGTCGGCAGCATCACGTCACCCGGGCTGGCCTGGGCGAAAAAATCTGTACGTTTTTGGGCGAACTGACCCGACAGGTGCTTGCGGTGCACGAGCCGGAAGCGCTGTACGTCTCCGGTGGCGATGTGGCGATGGCCGTTGCGAAGGCACTGGATGCTCGGGGGTTTGAAATTACCGGATGCGTCGCACAGTGCGTGCCGGTCGGAAAATTTCTGGGTTGCGGCTGGCAGCAGCCGGTAATGACCAAAGCAGGGGGCTTCGGAAAGGAAGAGACGCTGCTTGAGGTTCTGCATTTTATCGAGGAGAGACTGAGTGACTAAAATCATTGCTGTAACCATGGGTGACCCGGCTGGCATTGGCCCGGAAATCATTATCAAATCCCTCACCGAAGGCGAGCTTTCAGGGGCGCCTGTTGTTGTCGTGGGCTGCGCCAGAACGCTGCAGCGGGTGCTGGATAAAGGGATCGCCGGGCGGGCGGATATACGTCTTATCGATGCGGTGAGCGACGCGAAATTTGCCCCTGGCGTGATTAACGTGCTGGACGAACCGCTGGCCGATCCTGATGCGTTAAAGCCGGGTGTCGTTCAGGCGGCTGCAGGGGATCTGGCCTATCGCTGCGTGAGGCGAGCCACCGAGCTGGCGATGGCGGGCAAGGTGAAGGCTATCGCGACGGCTCCACTGAATAAAGAGGCTCTGCATCTCGCCGGTCATCTCTATCCGGGCCACACAGAGCTGCTGGCGCATCTGACCGACAGCAAAGATTACGCCATGGTGCTGTATACGGATAAGCTGAAGGTGATCCACATCACCACCCACATTGCGCTGCGCAAATTCCTTGATACGCTCAATCAGGATCGGGTAAAAACCGTGATTGGTATTGCAGATAGCTTCCTGAAACGCGTCGGGTTCGCGCATCCTCGCATTGCCGTTGCCGGTGTAAACCCGCATGCGGGTGAGAATGGCCTGTTTGGTGACGAAGAGATCAAAATTGTCGGCCCGGCCGTTGAGGCAATGAAAGCGCAAGGGTTAAACGTCACCGGACCGTGTCCACCGGATACGGTGTTTATGCAATGCCACGAAGGAATGTATGACATGGTCGTTGCGATGTATCACGATCAGGGGCATATTCCGCTAAAATTGCTCGGCTTTTATGACGGGGTGAATATCACCGCCGGGTTGCCGTTTATCCGTACCTCTGCAGACCACGGAACCGCGTTCGATATTGCCTGGACCGGTAAAGCGAAGTCTGAGAGCATGACGGTGTCTATCCAGTTGGCTATGCAAATTACACGGGAATGATATGAAGGGATATAACCGGTTAGAGCAGATAATGGATTACCTGAAGGGGCATAATCTGGTGACGGTGGATCAGCTGGTGGCAATTACCGATGCCTCTCCGGCAACGATCCGCAGGGATTTGATTAAGCTCGATCAGGAAGGTGTGATTAGCCGTACCCATGGCGGCGTCACCCTTAACCGGTTTATTCCTTCCCAGCCCACGACGCATGAAAAAATGCAGCGCAGTCTGGCGGAAAAACACGCTATCGCCAGCGCGGCAGCGAGCTTTGTTAAAGCAGGGGACGCCATTGTGCTGGATGCCGGTACCACGATGATTGAACTCGCTCGTCAGCTGACGCATCTTCCGCTTCGCGTGATCACCAGCGATTTGC
Organism: Enterobacter asburiae; assembly: GCF_024599655.1. Lineage (NCBI taxonomy): Bacteria > Pseudomonadati > Pseudomonadota > Gammaproteobacteria > Enterobacterales > Enterobacteriaceae > Enterobacter > Enterobacter asburiae. The sequence continues at coordinate 2,457,540 of NZ_CP102247.1, read as the reverse complement.
ACATTGCGCTGTTTCTCTCGGAATTCCGACAGATTGAAGTAACCATTATCGGCGGGCGTATCGATGATTCGAGCCAGTCCTGCATCGGTGAACACGGCCGTCGCCTGCTGCAAAACGTCTGGCCGGACGTGGCTTTTGTCAGCTGTAACGGATGGGATATCACCCGCGGCATAACCTCGCCGACGGAAGAGAAGGCCGCGCTGAAGCGCGATTTAATTGCCAACGCTAAACGCCGCGTGCTGCTGGCGGACAGCTCCAAATATGGCGCCTGGTCACTGTTTAACGTAGCACATCTTCATACCCTGACGGATATCGTGACCGACAGCAGGCTCGATGAGACGACACAGGCCGAGCTGAGGGCGTTAGATGTCCAGCTGACGCTCGCGTCATGACATAAGTTAATACTATGTAGCACCCCGGCAGGCCTGAGCTATGTTGAAATTTAGCCTCACATAAAAAGCAAGGAGCCTGCCATGTATTCCATTACCTCTGAATCTGCACGTCATCCGGACATTCTCAACCTGATCGCGGCGCTTGACCGCTATCAGAGCGAGCTCTATCCCGCCGAAAGCAATCATCTGCTCGACCTCGCTGCGCTGCCTGAAACATCGCTTATCCTGATGGTCATTCGCGACCAGCAGCTGCACGCCGTGGGCTGCGGAGCCATCGTGCTCAACGGTGACGGAACGGGGGAGATGAAACGGGTCTATATCGATCCGGCCCATCGCGGGCAGCATCTCGGCGAGACGCTGCTGGCCGCCCTGGAAGATGAAGCCCTGAGCCGTCATTGCCATACCGTAAGGCTGGAGACGGGAATCAAACAGCGCGCAGCGGTTCGTCTGTATGAGCAGTGCGGGTACGATTTGCGTCCGGCGTTTGCCCCGTACGCTGAGGACCCGCTCAGCCTGTTTATGGAGAAGGCGCTGGTTGAAGACGTTCGTTTAGCAGCGCTATAAAGGCTTCCAGCTGGCGGGTCATCGCCCCGCGTCGCCACACCAGCCAGGTAGTGAGCCAGCGCCAGTTTTCCGCCAGCGGCCAGGCTTCAACCTGATGATGTCCCGGCATACTCTCCAGCATCGAGCGCGGCATCAGCGCGATGCCCGCGCCCGCAATGACGCAGGCCAGCATGCCGTGATAGGACTCCATCTCATGAATGCGGCCGGGCGTGGCTCTGTCCGCATGAAACCAGCTTTCAAGGTGTCGGCGGTACGAGCAGTTCGCGCGAAAGGCATAAACGTCGCTGCCGCTGACCTGCGTGGCGCGCGTCACCTCCGCATGCCCGGCAGGCGTGACCAGCATCATCTCTTCCCTGTAGACCGGCATGCCCTCCAGCTCCGGGTGTGACAGGGGGCCGTCGACAAAGGCGGCGCTTAGCGTTCCCTCCTGTACCCCATCAATCATTGTCCCGGACGGCCCGGTAGAAAGGGCAAACTGGATGCGCGGATAGCGCTGGTTAAACTGCGCCAGCGTTTCAGGAATGCGCACCGCGGCGGTGCTTTCCAGCGCGCCGAGGGCAAATAACCCCTGCGGCTCATCACCCGCGACGACCATGCGCGCTTCATCCACCAGGGCGAGGATCTGCCTGCTGTAGCGCAGGAAGTTATGCCCGGCGGGGGATAAGCGCAAACGCTGGTTCTCACGAATAAACAGCTCAACGCCAAGATCGGCTTCCAGCTGGCGGATGCGGGTCGTCAGGTTGGATGGCACGCGATGCACCTTCTGCGCCGCCTGGGTAATGCTGCCCGTCAGCGCGACGGCGTTAAACATTTCAAGCTGGGTTAAGTCCATAGCATTCTCGTTTCGTGAATAAGGTGGTTAGTATTATTCATTTTTAAGAAATAGCAGAGTGAGCCACAATGAATCAACCGAAATGCGTGGAGAACATCATGAAATATTCATCTGCTACACATGCCCTCTCTGTTAACCCGGCAACGGGAGAAACCCTCGCTGCGTATCCCTGGGCGACGCCGGAAGAGGTTGAACGCGCGATTGCTCAGTCTGACGCGGGGTATCGCCAGTGGCGACGAGAAAGCGTGTCCCACCGGGCGCAGAAGCTCCGGGATCTCGGCGCCGCGCTGCGAAACCGCGCGGAAGAGATGGCGCAGATTATCTCCCGTGAAATGGGGAAACCCATCCTGCAGGCGCGGGCGGAAGTGGCAAAATCCGCCGGTCTGTGCGACTGGTATGCCGAGCACGGCCCGGCGATGCTGCGTGCGGAGCCTACGCTGGTGGAAAACCACAACGCGGTCATTGAATACCGTCCGCTGGGGCCGATTCTCGCGGTGATGCCGTGGAACTTCCCGCTCTGGCAGGTGCTGCGCGGCGCGGTGCCGATCCTGCTGGCAGGTAACAGCTATCTGCTTAAGCATGCGCCAAACGTGCTCGGCTCTGCGGATCTTATTGGGCAGATCTTTGCGGATGCCGGTTTCCCTGAAGGTGTATTCGGCTGGGTGAACGCCACCAATGACGGCGTAAGCCAGGCGATTAACGATCGCCGTATTGCGGCCGTGACCGTCACCGGCAGCGTGCGTGCCGGTGCGGCCATCGGTGCGCAGGCGGGAGCCGCGCTGAAAAAATGCGTTCTTGAGCTGGGTGGCTCCGACCCGTTTATCGTCCTCAACGATGCCGACCTGGACCTTGCCGTGAAGGCGGCGGTGGCGGGTCGCTACCAGAATACCGGGCAGGTGTGCGCGGCTGCGAAACGTTTTATCGTCGAGGAGGGTATCGCAGAGACCTTTACCCGGCGTTTTGTCGAGGCCGTTTCTGCGCTTAAGCTGGGCGCACCGGATCGGGAAGAGAACTTTATTGGCCCGATGGCGCGTTTTGACCTGCGCGACGAACTGCATCAGCAGGTGCAGGCCACTCTGGCCGAAGGGGCAACGCTGCTGCTGGGCGGAGAGAAGATCGTCGGAGAGGGCAATTACTACGCGCCAACCGTGCTGTCGAACGTCACCCCGTCGATGACGGCGTTCCGTCAGGAACTGTTTGGTCCGGTCGCGGCCGTTACTGTTGCGAAAGACGCGGAGCACGCCCTGACGCTTGCCAACGACAGCGACTTTGGCCTGTCTGCCACCGTCTTCACCGCTGACGCAGCGCTGGCGGATAAATTCTCCCGCCAACTGGAGTGCGGCGGCGTGTTTATCAACGGCTTTAGCGCCAGCGATGCGCGCGTGGCCTTCGGCGGCGTTAAGAAAAGCGGCTTCGGCCGCGAGCTTTCCCACTTTGGGCTGCACGAGTTCTGCAACGTGCAGACGGTCTGGAAGGATCGCGTGTAATTTATCGCCCGCCTGTGATTTCGGCCCTCATCACGAGGGCCGTTGTCATTTATCTGCAATGGTTCTGTCATTTTCATTTCGTAGACTCGCACGCGTCTAACGCATTGATAATGAAGATAATTATGAACCTAACGCAAATTTTTCGCCGTATTGCGCAGCGTCTCACCCCTCGTCACTTTGGCCTGCTGACGGGTATCTTTTGCATTATAGGCCTTTTCTCCGCGCTGCAGCTCTCCTCATCATTTCTGCTTAACGCCTCCCTGAACGACGCCCAGCGTAACGAGCAGCAAAACCTGCTGGCCTGGCAGCAGCAGAGCAAGCTGGATCTGGCCCGCGTTTCCCTGCTGGCGGCAAGCGACCTGCTTAACCGGTCCGGCGTCTGGTTTATGCAGGATAAAGAGACCGGTTCAGACGGAAGCTGGCATAGCCTGATGGACGATGCGCAAAAGGCGCTGACGGTTTCTCAGCAGGCGTGGAAGGCCTGGCTGGCGCTCAATCCGCCGAAAGACGATGCCCTGGTGAACAGCTATCAGCTTTTCTACGGCGCGATCAAAGAGCAGGCAGACGGGCTTCTCAAGACCAATACCATCGACGCTTTTTTTGCCGTACCGGCCCAGGCGTTTCAGTCTGATTTTAACGACAACTATGCGCGCTATCAGCAGGCAAGCGAGAAGCAGGCCATGCAGGGGCGCCAGAGCTTAATGGCACAGCTCTCCGGCCTGCAAACGTTGTTCCTGTTTGCGCCGGTACTGCTGCTCGCCATCGCGGTTGCCGTCTGGTTCGGCATGTCCAGATGGGTGATTTCGCCGCTGCGTCGGTTGATTGCGCATATTAACCGGCTGGCGGCAGGGGATCTCTCCGGCACGCCGCCGGACGTCATGCGCTTCAACCGGGAGATAGGGCAGCTTAGCGACAGTATTGCGACGATGCAGCACGGTCTGCAGCAGCTGGTGACCCAGGTCAGCCATGCCACTGCCACCATGGTGGAGAACATTGGCTCCCTGGCGGAGGGTAACCAGAAGCTGTATCAGCAGTCAGCGCGCCAGGCGAAAGAGCTTGAGGATGTGACGGCGCATATTGCATCGCTGGAAAGCCATGTGGAAGGGAATACCGGCTATGCCAGGCTCGCCAGCTCGCGGGCCGATGAAGCGCGCCTGGCAGCCGTGGGCGGCGACCAGATGATGTCTACCGTGAATGCGTCCATGCAGGCGATCGTCGACCGATCTTCTGAGATGCGCGGGATCGTGGCGATGATCGACAGCGTGGCGTTTCAGACCAACATCCTGGCGCTGAATGCGGCCATCGAGGCGGCCCATGCCGGAAACCAGGGGCGCGGCTTTGCCGTCGTCGCGCGGGAAGTCGGGCTTTTGGCCAGAAAAAGCAGCCACTCGACGCAGACCATTCAGGAGCTTATTAACCGCTCGCTGCAGGGCATTGAAGACGGTTCGCGTGCTGTTACCCTGATGGAAGAGAATCTGCAGCAGTTCACCGGTCTGGTGGGCAATTTAAGCAGTTTGCTGAATGAGATCTCCACCGCCACGCTCAGTCAGGGAGAGAGTATTCACCAGATGACGCGTCAGCTTCAGGCGCTGAATCAGGTCTCCCGGCAGACGGATCTGCTGGTCTCTGACGCCTCGGATGCCTCTGAGCGGCTGCAAAAGCAATCCGATCTTTTATTGCAGGCCGTTTCGCGTTTTCGTCTTAGCGCCTGACGCAATACATAAGCCTCTGTTATACTCGCAGCCCGTTTTAGCCTGAGGGCAAGGAGCAAAGTGTGGCTGCGGTCATCCATAATGAGATGTTGGACGAGATTCTGGCGCAGGTTCGTCCGTTAATTGGAAAGGGGAAGGTTGCCGATTATATACCGGCCCTTGCCTCGGTGAGCGGGAATAAGCTGGGGATTGCTATCTGTACCATCGACGGACAGCGATACCAGGCAGGCGATGCAACGGAACGTTTTTCCATTCAGTCCATCTCGAAAGTGCTGAGTCTGGTGGCGGCGATGCGCCAGTATGATGAAGACGAGATCTGGGAGCGTGTCGGTAAAGATCCTTCCGGCCAGCCTTTTAACTCGCTGCTTCAGCTTGAGATTGAACAGGGTAAACCGCGAAATCCCTTTATCAATGCCGGGGCGCTGGTGGTCTGCGATATGCTGCAAAGCCGCCTCAGCGCACCGCGCCAGAGAATGCTTGAGATTGTTCGCCAGCTCTCGGGCGTTGACGATATTGCCTATGATGCGGTGGTGGCACGCTCGGAGTTTGAACACTCCGCCCGTAACGCGGCTATCGCGTGGCTGATGAAATCCTTCGGTAATTTCCACAACGACGTGGCGACCGTGCTGCAAAACTACTTCCATTACTGCGCCCTGAAAATGAGCTGCGTTGAGCTGGCTCAGACGTTCCTGTTCCTTGCGCATCAGGGGCACGCGCCGCATCTCGACCAGGAGGTGGTTTCTCCGCTGCAGGCCCGGCAGGTTAACGCGCTGATGGCCACCAGCGGGATGTATCAAAACGCCGGTGAGTTTGCCTGGCGCGTTGGGCTTCCGGCTAAATCTGGCGTCGGCGGCGGGGTCGTGGCGATTGTGCCGCATGAAATGGCGATAGCCGTCTGGAGCCCGGAGCTGGATGAAACGGGAAATTCGCTTGCCGGCGTGGCGGTTCTGGAGAAACTGACCCAGCGTCTGGGACGTTCCGTATACTGATGTCCGATCTGGATCCTCTCTTTTCCCGCCTGGCGCGTTCGACATTTCGCTCGCGCTTTCGCTTAGGCGATAAGGAACGACAGTACTGCTGGGATAAAGGCCCCGAAACCATTGACCAGCATGCCGCGGATTTTGTCGAAAAGCGCCTTGCGCCCGCGCACCCTGCAAACGACGGTAAACAGACGCCTATGCGAGGCCACCCGGTGTTTATCGCCCAGCATGCCACCGCGACCTGTTGTCGGGGCTGTCTGGCGAAATGGCATAACATTCCACAGGGCGTAACGCTCACCGCGCCGCAACAAAATTATATCGTCAGCGTTATCCACCACTGGCTGGTGCTGCAGATGAACGCCTAAATTTGACGAGTTATGCTCCCGTGGTATTTGTGTTATAGATGCATCCCAAGTTAGTCCCGATCATGCTGACGACCGCAATAATTGCCATAAGCTTTCATATGGAATGATATTTAATGCGTTCTGCTCTTACCGCTTTCAGGCCGTTCCAGGTTGACACGCCGCTGCGAAATGCATCGACGATCTTCATCCTCACCACCTTATTCTATTTTGTGGGCGCGGAATTACGGCTCGTTGAGGCTCTGTCGCTGTTCTGGCCGCTGAACGGCGTCATGGCAGGAATTTTCGCCCGCTATGTTTACCTGAATCGCCTGCACTACTATGCGGTATGTTATGTCGCGATGCTGTTGTACGACGCGGTGACGACCAACTGGGGGATAGCCTCAGTGGTGATTAACCTGTCTAACATGATCTTTATCGTTGTCGTCGCCGTGCTGGTTCAGCGCGACAAGCGGCTGATGAAGAAAACCCCCGATCCGCTTAACGCATTACGCCTGTTTAACTACTGTCTGATTGCCGCGCTGCTTTGTGCCTTGCTGGGCGCGGTGGGGTCGGTCGGGATTGACAGTCACACCTTCTGGCCGCTGTTTGCCGACTGGTTTAGCGAGCAGTTCTCAACCGGCGTGCTTGTTGTGCCCTGTATGCTCACGTTGCGTATGCCCGGGCGTGAACTCAGGTTACGTCTGGAGCAGCTGCTGCCGGTAATTGCGCTGATCGTCTCGGTGGTCGCGTCGTTGGTGATTGGCGGCGCGGGGAGCCTCTCGTTTCCTCTGCCCGCGCTTATCTGGTGTGCGGTTCGTTACTCATTGCCTGCGACCTGTCTGCTGACGTTTATCACGGGTGCCACTGAGATCATTTTGGTTGCCAACTCGATCATTAATATTGCCGTGGCGACGCCGTTTACGACGCCAATGATGTTTTCAGCCCGGCTGGGCATCGCCACGATGGCGATCTGCCCGGTGATGGTCTCCGTCAGCATGGCGGCGATTAATTCCCTGATCCGTCAGGTTTCGCTGAGGGCGGATTATGACTTTTTAACGCACGTCTACTCGCGTTCCGGGCTTTACGAGGCGTTAAAGCATGAAGAGACGTACCGGCATACACGTTTTCTGACCGTCATGCTGCTGGATATTGATTACTTTAAAAGCATTAATGATAACTACGGCCACGAGTGCGGAGACCGCGTGCTGGCCTCGTTTGCCCGACAGGTTCAGCAGGTGGTTGGCGAAGACGGCATGGTGGCGCGCATGGGCGGGGAAGAGTTCGCTGTGGTGGTCAATTCAGGCGACGCGCAGCACGGTTTTGAACTGGCTGAACGTATCCGGTCCACCGTTGCCAGCCATCCTTTTACATGGCGTCAACAGACGCTCTTTCTGACGGTCAGCATTGGCCTCGGAAGTGGAAAGGCTGAGTCGTGGCAGTTGACCGAGGTCTTCAACAAGCTCATGGCCGAAGCGGACGATCATCTCTATCGTTCAAAAAAAGCGGGTCGAAACCGCACCAGCGCCCGGGTGGCCGACGAGCAAATTGCCGCGCCCTCCGGGAGTGAAACATAGCTGCGTTAATCGTCATAAGGCATTGACGTGAATAGTAAGCGGCTTAACAGGCTGTCAGAACACTGACAATGTCTCTGTTTAAGCTACGCTTTTAGTAACGCTTTACGTCAGGAGACATTATGAAAGCACCTGCAACCCCTGAAAATGAAACAGACAGACTCAACTCGCTACGAGAATCAGGTCTGCTTGAGATCGACAGTTCCCCGGCGTTTGACCGGCTAACGCGTCTGGCAAAACGCTTCTTCCAGGTGCCGCTGGCGATGGTCAATCTCATTGATGAGCATTCGCTAATCGTGAAGTCGGCCGACGGCCAGGCGCCCGGCACCGTTCCGCGTAACATCTCATTTTGTGGGCATACGATCCTCGCCGAAGCGCCGCTGGTGGTGGGGGATATGCTTCAGGACGATCGTTTTGCGGATAACCCGCTGGTGGCCGGTGAACCACGCGTGCGGTTTTACGCGGGCTTCCCGCTGCGCCTGCGTGACGGCGCTAGCGTTGGCTCGCTGTGCCTGATTGATTACGCTCCCCGGGAGTTTTCTGCCGCCGACCTCGCCGTGCTGGGAGATCTTGGCGCGCTGGCGGAAGATGAATTTGCTGCCATCAGCGCGGCGACCACGGATGAATTAACCGGGCTATTCAACCGTCGGGGCTTTAATCAACTCGTGCGCTTCACGCTTTCCGTTGCCCGGCGTCGCGCTGAGCCGCTCACGCTCGGCTGGCTGGATTTGGATCGCTTTAAGGAAATTAACGATCGCTTCGGGCATGAAGAGGGGGATAAGGCGCTGAAAGCCATGGCGCAACTGATGCGCGCCTCTTTCCGTGAAGCGGATCTGCTGGTTCGTTTTGGCGGGGACGAGTTCGCCGTGCTGTTCGCGGATACGGATGAGCAGGGCGCCTGGATTGCCATGCAGTATCTCGCCGAGCAGGTCGAAAGCTATAACGCCCGGAAGCTTCACCCCTGGTCGCTCCACTTCTCGTGGGGGCTAAGTGAATTCGATCATAACGGCAACGACCTGCAGCAGTGGTTAAAAGATGCCGATGAAAAGATGTATGCCATGAAGCAGCAGCGCCAGCGCGCCCGGTGACATAACAAAAGCCTATGTCCGATCCGTTTGCGTTAAGAAGATGTTAAATGCACAGTGACGGTATTCAACGTAAGGAAAAACAATGAATACCTCACTGCAAATCAAAAATCTCAACCGAGACGAAATTCTCACCCATCTTGATGCGCTGGCCGGGATCCTCGAAAACTGTGTGAACGGCGGGGCATCCGTCAGCTTTATGCTTCCCTTTAGCCTGGAGAAGGGCCGTTCTTTCTGGCGCGGCATTGCTGAAAGCGTAGGGCGCAACGAACGCCTCGTGCTGGCCTGTGTCGACCCGCAGGACGGCGTCATCGGAACGGTGCAGCTGATTGTTGACCAGCCGGAAAACCAGCCGCATCGAGCCGATGTGGCGAAGCTGCTGGTTCATGAGAAAGCGCGCCGGAAAGGGGCCGCGATGGCATTGATGGAAGCGCTTGAAGCTGAGGCCCGGGCCAGGAACATTTCGGTTCTGGTACTCGATACCTCCACCGGCAGCGGGGCCGAGACCTTTTACCAGCGCGCCGGATGGCAAAAGGTGGGCGAGATCCCACGCTATGCGCTGATGCCGGACGGCGCCATGACGGCCACGTCCGTGTTCTATAAGATCTTATGATTATTTTGTACAACTACGCCGTGGATTGATCAAAACAGGGTTCCCGGTCGTTAAGTTTTGATAAGTTATCGTACCAATCTTATCAGGCTGTATGACTAATCATAAAAGGAACCTCCTTGTGAACACGCTCAACCGTCGTGATTTTCCCGGTGCTCAATACCCAGAACGCATCATTCAGTTTGGCGAAGGCAACTTCCTGCGTGCTTTTGTCGACTGGCAAATTGACCTGTTAAATGAACATACCGATCTTAACGCCGGTGTGGTTATCGTCCGTCCTATTCAGAGCAACTTCCCGCCGTCGCTAAGCACTCAGGACGGTTTGTATACCACTATCATTCGCGGCCTGAACGGGCAGGGTGAAGCGGTGAGTGAGAGCCGTCTTATTCGCTCGGTTAACCGTGAAATCAGCGTCTACGACGACTATGAGGCGTTTCTGAAACTGGCACACAACCCGGATATGCGCTTTGTTTTCTCGAACACTACCGAAGCGGGTATTAGCTACCACGCGGGCGACCGATTCGACGATGCCCCTGCGGCCAGCTACCCGGCGAAGCTGACGCGACTGCTGTTTGAGCGCTTCAGCCACTTCAACGGTGCAGCGGATAAAGGCTGGATCATCATTCCGTGCGAGCTGATTGACTATAACGGTGATGCGCTGCGTGAACTCGTCCTGCGCTATGCCAGGGAGTGGGCGCTGCCTGCCGCCTTTATCCAGTGGCTAAAAGACGCCAACAGCTTCTGCTCGACGCTGGTTGACCGTATCGTGACCGGTTACCCGCGCGATGAAGTGGCAACGCTGGAAGCTGAGCTGGGCTATCACGATGGGTTCCTGGACACGGCTGAACATTTCTATCTGTTCGTTATCCAGGGACCGGCATCCCTTGCTCAGGAACTCCGTCTGGATAAGTACCCGTTAAATGTGCTGATTGTCGACGACATCAGGCCCTACAAAGAGCGCAAAGTCGCCATCCTGAACGGCGCACACACAGCGCTGGTGCCGGTGGCATTCCAGGCCGGGCTGGATACGGTGGGTGAGGCGATGAATGATGCAGAGATCTGCGCATTCGTCGAAAAAGCGATTTATCAGGAGATCATTCCTGTTCTCGATCTGCCGCGTCACGAGCTGGAATCATTCGCCAGTGCGGTAACAGGGCGTTTTCGTAATCCCTACATCCGACACCAGCTGCTTTCCATTGCGCTTAACGGCATGACCAAATACCGCACCCGCATCCTACCGCAGCTGCTGGCAGGGCAGAAGGCAGGCGGACAATTGCCTGCACGTCTGACGTTCGCTCTGGCTGCATTGATAGCGTTTTATCGCGCGGAGCGTAACGGGGAAAACTATCCGGTGCAGGATGACGCATTCTGGCTGCAACGTTATCAGCAGCTCTGGGCGCAGCACCGCGACCTGCAGCTGAGTACCCGTGACCTGGTGCAGTCTGTGCTGAGCGTGAGCGAGCACTGGGAACAGGATCTGACGCAGGTCGCCGGTCTTGTTGACCAGGTCACCCTGGACCTGGATGCGATTCTGCTGAAAGGAATGCGCGCAGCGGTTAAATCCCTTTGCTAACCACGTGACCCGGCTTCGGCCGGGTTTAACAACACCTTTATTTAGTTACAACATACTATTTGCCACTTTTTTTTAAAACCAGATGCAGCACCGTGCGGTTATTGCTACGCAGGCGAGAAAATTCAATGTTTCGTTAACATGCTTGCAACTGTGAGGGGGATCACGTTTAATAGCTTCGCTCTTTTCTTTCCTGAAACTCACTATGATTGTTCGTCCTAAACAGCACTGGCTACAACTGATTTTTGTCTGGCACGGTTCGGTACTTCCCAAAATCTACACCCGATTGCTGCTCAACTTCCTGCTTTCTATCGCCGTTATCCTGATGCTGCCGTGGTACACCTCGCTGGGCATCAAATTTACCGTGGCGCCATTTAGCATTCTCGGCGTGGCGATCGCTATCTTTCTGGGTTTCAGAAACAACGCATGTTATTCACGCTACGTTGAGGCTCGCCTGCTCTGGGGACAGCTGATGATAGCGGCACGCTCGCTGTTTCGCGAGGTAAAAAACACGTTACCTGACGATAAGCACCTGGGTGAATTTGTCCGCCTGCAGATTGCTTTTGCCAACTGCCTGCGCATGACCCTTCGGCGGGAGCTGAACGCCGAGCAGCTCTCTCGTTATCTTGCTCCGGATGATTTACGTCACGTGATGAGCGCCAACTCGCCGGCAAACCGTATTTTACTGATCATGGGGGAGTGGCTGGCCGTGCGGCGGCGTAACGGGCAACTCTCAGACATCCTGTTCCACAGCCTGAACAACCGCCTGAACGATATGTCCATCGTCCTTTCCGGGTGCGAACGCATTGCGACAACGCCGGTACCGTTTGCCTATACGCTGATTTTGCACCGCACGGTGTATCTGTTCTGCATCATGCTGCCGTTCGCGCTGGTTGTGGATCTGCACTACATGACGCCCTTTGTCTCGGCGCTGATCTCCTACACCTTTATCTCGCTGGACACCCTGGCGGAAGAGCTGGAAGACCCGTTCGGCACTGAGAATAACGATCTGCCGCTGGACGCCATCTGCAACATGATGGAACGCGATCTGCTGCAGATGAACGATGAAGAGAACATTCCGGAAAGGCTGATGCCGGATAAGCATTATCAGCTGACCTGACGGGCGTTCCACTCGTCGCGGGTGATCTCCCACAGTTCAGAATCCAGCATACCGCTGACGTAGGCTTTTTGTTCCGATCGGATAAGCCGCATGCCGCTACTGTCTGAAATACGCCGGGATCGGCTGTTGGCGGCGGCTTTCGGGGCGCGTAATACGGATTTGTTTAGCGTATTGAACCAGTAATCCGTCGCGGCAATGCTGGCCTCACGCATGTATCCCTGGCCCTGAAACTCCGGGGCCAACCAGAATCCTCGGTTGTTATCTTCCACATCGTACAGGCAGATAATGCCCATCAGCGCGTCCGGCACCTCGCGACGACGAATGCTCCAGAACCAGGCAATCCCTTTCGCCATATCCGGCAGCGCCACGTTGTTGACATAGTTTTCTGCGCCGTTATCCGGGTAGGGCCAGGGCACGGAAGAGACCATATAGCGGACAATCTCCCAGCGCGGATAAAGCTTTTGAATCTGGGCCGCATCTTCGGCAACCAGCGGTTTTAGCAGCAGGCGTGCTGTCGTGAGCGTCGGTATCGTCATCCGCGGATCTCCATATTTAAGCGTTATGCTTTTGTTTGCGTTCTGGTATTTTCATCTTTACGGCACTCTATCCCAGTGAGCTCTTTTCCCATACTACTAAGAATTGCAGAGGTCATCATGGTATTAAGACGGGCCAACCCCCAGGAAGCCGAAATACTCTGGAATATTCGCAATCAGGCGATTCGTCACGGCTGTAAAACCAGCTACGACGCCGACGTCATTGCGCGCTGGACGCCAGATCTCATGCCCGAACGCTTTCGGCAGACGATCGTTGAATACCCTTTTTATGTAGTGGAAGATGAAAAGGGTGATATTGCGGCAACCGGCTATCTGGATCTGGATACCCACTGTCTGGAGGCGATATTCACCTTGCCCGCGGCATTCGGTAAAGGCATGGCGACCCGAATAATCGAGGCGCTAAAAAATGAGGCCCGCAGTCGGGGGATAACCCACCTGAGGCTGGATGCAACGCCTAACGCCCAGTCGTTTTATCAGAAGCTGGGGTTTGTGACGCTAAGCGAAACCTATCATCACTCGCGTATGGCAGGTGTTGATTTACGCTGTTTCGAAATGGCGATCGATTTGTAATGTGAGGAACTCATGGCTGTCACAGTAAGACCTCTATGCGATGACGATTATTCCCGGTGGCGACCGCTGTGGGATGGCTATACCCATTTTTATGATTGCTACCTCGAGGAGTCCGTCACCGCATCGACATGGGAAAGGGCGCTTTCAGCACATTCACCGATGTTCTGCCGGGTGGTCGAGAAAGACCAAAAGGTCATCGGTTTCGCGATGTGCATTCTCCATGAAGGCACCTGGTCAACGGCCCCCGTCTGCTACCTGGAAGATCTGTTTGTTGATGCCGACGAACGCGGGGCGGGCGCAGGTAAGGCGCTCATTGATGCTCTGATTGCGGAAGGCAAGCGCGAAGGGTGGTCAAAACTGTATTGGGTCACACGGGAGAACAACCCGGCGCGTAAACTCTATGACAAATATGGTGAAGCTGACGATTACGTCCGCTACCGCCTCTCCCTGTAAGGCGTCAACGCCTGTGTTTGTATCACACTGTATCTGCGTACCGGATACATACACAGGCTTGCAATAAACCCGCTTTCGCACATATCCGCTATACATTGCAGTGTTGTTATATCCCCGTGAACTGTACTCAACCGGAGATACCAACATGTTTAGCAAAATCGCGTACTCAACTCTCGCACTGACCGTTTCTCTTGGCACCGTGATGGCCTGTCAGGCCGAAGTCACCGGCACAAACGTCGCGGCAGCCTTTGATCATCCGCAGCAAATTAACGCCGGCGATCTGAATGTCGGCTATGTCGACATCGGCCCGAAAAATGGCCAGCCGGTTATTTTACTGCACGGCTGGCCGTACGATATTCACAGCTATGCCGAGGTCGCCCCCGCGCTGGCGGCAAAAGGCTATCGGGTGATTGTGCCTTCTCTGCGCGGCTACGGCACCACGCGCTTCCTGTCAGCCAAAACACCGCGCAACGGCCAGCCTTCAGCCATGGCGAAAGATATTGTCAACCTGATGGATGCCCTGAATATAAAGCAGGCGGTATTTGCTGGATATGACTGGGGTGCCCGTACGGCGGATATCGTTGCGGCGCTGTGGCCAGAGCGCGTTAAATCACTGGTGTCGGTGAGTGGGTATCTGATCAGCAGCCAGCAGATTGGCAAACAGCCGCTGCCGCCAAAAGCGGAGCAGCAGTGGTGGTATCAGTTCTATTTCGCCACCGCGCGCGGTGCTGAGGGCTATGCTAAAAACACGCATGACTTCGCCCGTTTGATCTGGTCTCAGGCCTCGCCTGACTGGAAATTTAGCGATGCTGTTTTTAACGCCAGCGCCAAATCGCTCGATAACCCGGATCACGTCGCGGTGACGCTCAGCAACTATCGCTGGCGTTTAGGGCTGGAAAAAGGCGAACGCAAATACGACGGCTACGAGCAAAAACTGGCCGCGCTGCCGAATATCACTGTTCCAACGATCACCATCGAAGGCGGGAACAACGGTGCGCCGCATCCGGCTCCGCAGGCCTATGCGGGTAAATTTACCGGAAAATATGAGCATCGCACCTTCGGGGCAACCGTGGGGCACAATCCCCCTCAGGAAGATCCGCAGGATTTCGTCAAGGCCGTTGTTGACGCTGACAAGCTCTGAAATGTGCTATTTTCAGTACGTTACCCTTCGGTCTGGAGATTTCGGTGGAGCATATTGATCATATCCTTGTCGTCGATGACGACAGGGATATTCGTGAACTGATTGTCGATTATCTCGTTAAGTCAGGTTATCGCGCGACGGGCGCGGCCAACGGCAAAGAGATGCGCGCCGTGCTGGATAAACAGCATATCGACCTGGTGGTGCTGGATGTCATGATGCCCGGCGACGACGGGCTTACGCTATGTCGGCAGCTGCGCAGCGGCAAACACAAAGATCTGCCTATTCTGATGCTGACGGCCCGCAACGAGGAGACGGACAGGATCCTGGGTCTGGAGATGGGCGCGGATGACTACGTGGTGAAGCCGTTTGTCGCCCGCGAACTGCTGGCACGTATCAAAGCGATTTTACGGCGTTTCCGCACGATGCCACCCAATCTACAGGTGACAGAAGCAGGGCGGCTGGTGATGTTTGGTGAATGGCAGCTCGATACCGTCGCCCGCCACTTAATCGATCCGGAAGGGGTGATTGTGGCGCTCAGCGGGGCGGAGTATCGCCTGCTGCGCGTTTTCCTTGACCATCCTCAGCGGGTGCTGACCCGCGATCAGCTGCTCAACCTGACGCAGGGGCGCGACGCCGAGCTGTTTGAACGTTCTATAGACCTGCTGGTTAGCCGGGTTCGTCAGCGCCTGAACGAAGATGCCCGTACGCCCGCCTATATCAAAACCGTGCGCAGCGAAGGCTACGTCTTTACGATGCCGGTGACCATCAAAGAGGTTAACGAATGAGGTTCTGGCCACGCTCGCTGCTGGCCCGTTTGCTGATCGTCGTGCTGCCCGGTCTGCTGCTGGCTAACGCGCTGAGCCTGACGCTGGTCATGATTGAACGAATGCACAGCGCCCGCACGGTGATGCTCGGTAATCTGGAAAACGACGTCGCAACCAGCGTCGCCATTTTAGACCGGTTACCGGCCAGCGAGCGCGCGGCCTGGCTGCCGAGGCTTGAACGGGGTAACTATCGCTATATTCTGGGCACAGGGGAGCCCGGCGCAGCGCCGACGGATAAGCGTTCGCAGGATGCCATCCGTACCTTAAAAGCGACGCTCGCGGCAGAGTATCCGCTCAGCTTCACCGCCGTTCCCGGCGCCATTTCGCACATCCAGGCGCATCTTACGTTACGCGATGGCTCGCCGCTGACCATTGACCTCATCCCGCGCATGCCGCCGGTCGCCAGCTGGCTGCCCGTAGTGCTCATCCTGCAGCTGCTGCTCCTGGCGGCCTGCTCCTGGATCGCCGTGCGGCAGGTGGTACGGCCTTTATCACAATTTACCCGCGCGGTGGATTCGCTGGATCCGGCGGCCAGCACGCCAATGACGGAGAAAGGTCCGCTGGAGGTGCAGCGCGCAGCCCATGCCTTTAACGCAATGCAGGCGCGCATTCAGGCTTATCTCCGGGAGCGCGCGCAGATCCTGGCCTCTATTTCTCACGATCTCCAGACGCCCATTACCCGCATGAAGCTTCGTGTAGAAATGGCGGAGCAGCCTGAACTGCGGGACAAGCTCTTAAACGATCTTGATAACATGTCGCGTCTGGTGCGGGAGGGTATTGCATATGCCCGGTCATCAGAATCTCTGGAAGAGACCTCGCTGAAGCTGGAGCTGAACGCATGGGTCAACAGCATCGCCTGTGATTATCAGGACATCGGTAAAAACGTGCAGTTTCAGGCAGGTGAAGTCCGTTTACCGATCGTCACGCGCCCGCAGGCGCTTCGTCGGGTGATGACCAACCTGCTGGATAACGCCCTCAAGTTCGGCGAGCATGCCGCGATTGCCATAGATGATTCGTCCGACAGCGAGGTGGTTATTCACATTGTGGACGACGGACCGGGGATCCCCGAAGCCGAGCTTGACGCGGTATTACAGCCGTTTTATCGGGTTGAAACATCACGCAACCGCGATACCGGCGGAACGGGACTCGGGCTGGCGATTGCCGCGCAGCTCACCGCTCAGCTGGAAGGAAAGCTCAACCTGACGAACCAGACCGAAGGCGGGCTGGACGTCTCGATTACGCTACCGCGCCGTTAGATAATTGTACGGCTTTGTATCTCACGGTCAGGGCGATACAGAGCCAGACAAAACCCGCGTTTTTACACATATCCTGAACACATCCGCACGATGAAATAGTCTCACTGCAGCGTCGCAGGACTTGTATTGTGAGGTGTCTATGTTTCTGTTAATCGCTTTTCTGGGCGGGATGATAAGCCTGCTCAGTCCATGTACGCTCCCGGTTATCCCGCTCATGTTCGCTGGTTTTCAGGGGCAGCGACGCCATATTCTGGCCCTGCTCGCGGGGATGATCGTGATGTTCACCCTGGTGGCGATGGTCGTCACCGTCGCCAGCGAGTGGATCGCCGAGGCAACCATCGTCGGGCGCTGGATCGCCCTCGTCATTCTCGCCGCGGCCGCGCTGGCCTTAATCTTTCCGTCCGTCGCCCAGCGTATTGCGGGTCCGGCCGTCAGCGCGGGAAACGTCCTCAACGCCAGAAGCGGGAAAACGCGCGGTATGGCATCGGCTTTTCTGGCCGGGCTGGCGGTTGGGCTGCTCTGGTCTCCCTGCGCCGGGCCCATACTGGGCGCCATTTTCAGCATTAATATCGCCGGCCACTCGGCCATTGCGACGGGCGCGCTGCTAGCGGCCTATGGCAGCGGATGCGCGCTGATGTTAAGCCTGCTCGTTTTAGGAGGCCGCACTCTGATGGCGCCGCTAAGAGCAAAATCGGCGCTGATGGAAAAGCTGCGGCAGGGGGCGGGCGTGGCGATGCTGGCGGCTGTCGTATTTAACGCGACAGGAATGACTCCGCTTCTTAAAGGAGCAAACGGCGTTGCGGACCGTCTGGAGACAACACTCCTGACGCTGGCGAAACCCGCAACCGCGCCGGTGAAACTCCAGCCGGTCGTGATGGCAGAACCCAGCAGCCAGCTGCCTTCGTTAAGCGGCGGGACAGGGTGGGTTAACGGTGACCCTGTCACGTCTGAATCCTTGCGAGGGAAGGTGGTGTTGATTGATTTCTGGACGTGGGATTGCATCAACTGCCAGCATACGCTCCCGCACGTGCGAGACTGGGCCACAAAGTATCAGTCGCAGGGTCTGGTCGTGATAGGGGTTCACACCCCTGAATATCCCTGGGAAAAACCGCTCGCCTCGGTGAAAAATGCGGTAAATAAATGGCAGCTGCCGTACCGGGTGGTGACGGATAACAACTACCAAATCTGGAACGCGTTCGGGAACCAGTACTGGCCAGCGCATTACTATTTCGATGCAAAAGGCCAGCTGCGCTATACCGCCTTTGGTGAAGGTGATTATGAGCAGCAGGAAAAAGTTATTCAGCAGCTGCTCAAAGAGGCTCGTTCATAGCCCCGTTCAGGGCTGACGCTGAGCCACAATAAACAGCCGCGGAAAGGCCAGCAGTATCTGCCCGTTTTCCTGGAGTGGATACTGCTCTTCCAGCAGTTCATGGTAGCGTTTCAGGAACCGTTTCTGCTCGCTCTCATTCAGTTCCTGGAGCCACGGGCGCAAACCGGTGGCGCTTACCCAGTCAATAATGGCCTGGTGGGAGTTCATTTTATGGAAATAGGTTGTCCGCCAGATATCCACGTCACAGCCGGCCTCCGACAAGATGTCGTAATAGGCATGCACTCCCGGCAGAGGTTCGCGGCCGCGGTCAGGGTAGTCTTGCTCCAGCGCCACTTCGCGCATCGCTACGTGAGTGGGCTCAAGCCAGTTGTCAGGCATCTGGATCGCTAATACGCCGTTAAGCGTGAGCAGGGAAACAAGGTGCGGCAGGAGATCGTAATGGTCTGGGATCCACTGTAGCGATGCGTTAGCGTAAATCAGGTTCAGCGGCTGGCCAGGCTTGTACTGGCGGATATCGGCCTCAACAAAATGGCAGTCGGGTAACGCGCCGCGTGCTTCCTCCAGCATTGCAGGGGAGTTATCGACCCCGGTGATGTGTGCCGATGGCCAGCGATGCTTCAACAACGCGGTGCTGTTTCCTGGCCCGCAGCCTAAATCAGCGATGGTGGAGACCTCATCCAGCGGAATTCTGGCGAGCAGTTCAGCGGCAGGACGCGTTCTTTCCGCGCCGTATTGCAGGTAAAGAGAAGGGTTCCAGTCGGCCATTTTCGGTTCTCCGTTTTGCAGGCTTCTGCAAGAATAGCACAGGCAGACACCTGCACGGCGGCAGGTGTCCGAAGAACGGCACGCTAGAGAATGCCTTTCAGCGCAACATGATAAAGCAGCATGATAGTCTTCCCGTCGACAATCTTGCCCGTTTCAATGCCGCGTAATGCCTCTTCAAGCGTCATTTCCAGCACGTCGATATCTTCTCCTTCCGCCTTGATCCCACCGCCTGCGCCGGTTCTGTCTTTCGGCTGGTACTCGGCAAGATAAAAATAGAGCTTTTCCGTGACGGAGCCCGGGCTCATATAGGCTTCAAAGATTTTCTGCACGCGTGAAACGTGGAATCCGGTCTCTTCTTCCGCCTCTGCTTTTATGCGGCTTTCGGGATCCATATTGTCCAGCAACCCCGCAGCGGCTTCGATTAAATCGCCCTCATGGCCGTTGATAAAGACGGGGAAGCGGAACTGGCGGGTCAGGATCACCGTCTTTTTATCACGGTTGTAGAGCAGAATCGTCGCGCCGTTCCCACGGTCGTAGACTTCCCGATGCTGACGCTGCCACTCGCCGTCACGCCGCTGCAGGTCGAAGGTGTATTTTTTAAGAACGTACCAGTTATCTGACAGCGTTTCACTGTCAATGATGCGCACATCTGCACGTTTTGATTGCACGTTTGTTCCTCCTTACGTAGAGTAATTATCATAAACAGCATTATCGTGCACATTCAAGATAAAACATGCAACATCAGGAATTCATGATGCTCACCAGTCAGCGAAAACAATTGATCCTCGAAAAGCTCGGCGCCGAAGGTCAGGTCCAGTCAAAAGCGCTCAGCATGTTCTTTGACGTCTCTGAAGACACCATCAGGCGTGATTTACGCGAGCTGGCGGCAGAAGGGCGTTTGCAGCGCGTTCACGGCGGCGCGCTTCCGGCATCTTCCGCGATTGCGCCCTTTGCTGAACGACAATCCGTGAAAATGGATGCGAAAAAACGGGTCGCCCGCAAAGGCGCGCAGCTGATTTCATCAGGCCAGGTGGTGATCGTCGACGGTGGCACGACGACATCGGAGCTGATTACGTTTTTACCGGCAGACCTACGCATCACGGTGGTAACGCACAGCCCGAGCATTGCCCTGGGGCTTGTCGATCATCCGTTCATTGAGGTGATTCTGATCGGCGGTCGTTTGTATAAGCACTCTATCGTTGCGGTCGGCGTTGCGGCCATCGAAGGTATCGAAAATATTCATGCAGACCTGTTCTTTATGGGCGTGACCGGTATTCACCCCGACGCGGGGCTGACCACCGGTGATTTCGAAGAAGCGTGCATCAAACGTGCATTTTCCGGCAGAGCCGCGGAGACGGTTGTGCTGGCTTCTCCGGAAAAGATCAACACAGCGTCTTCGTTTGTGATTGGCGATGTGTCATCGGTGAACACCATCGTCGTTGAAGACAATACCGATAAGGAGTGGATCCGCGCGGTATCGGAAAAGGGGGTTTCCGTCGTGTTGACCTCAGAGAGTGAATGAAGAAGCCTTGAGCTACACGCGCTCCGGCGCATGGCACACCGCCTCGATATTGTGGCCATCAGGCGAGATGACAAATGCGGCATAGTAATTTTCACCGTATGACCTCAACCCCGGCCCGCCGTTATCACGTCCTCCGGCGCGCAGGGCGGCATGGTAAAACGCATCGACCTGCTGGCGCGTGTTGGCCACAAACGCCAGATGCAGAGGAGTAGGTTTATCATTTGACTGAAAAAGACAGAGCGAAACGTCGCCTGAGCTCATTTCGACACCGTATTCTGGCGTGCCTTCATCGATAAGTTCGACACCAAGCGGTTGAAGTGCCTGGAGAAAGAAGGTTTTGCTTTTTTCATAATCACTGACGCCAAATTTCACATGATCGAACATGGTTCCTTCCTTTACGAGATAGAGAAATAACGAGTATAGAAGGAGAGTGGGGGCGAACATGCTAAAGAAGGCGTCAATGTGACAGGCATCAATTTATGCAGTCTTTTCCGATGCCGAAACGGACAAATGGCATATTTAAAACGTCAGGGTTTGAACTGGAAAAATAAACCACTCCTGTTCTGTTGTCCCGCGGTTCATATTTTTTCAACATATCCAGCTCAATACCGGTGCTCATAAATGTTTTTCCGGTTTTATCAAACAGGAAGAAACATATTTTATTATCTTTGCCCGGCTCAATACTTTTACCCGACGCGTTATCCAGTGTCACCTTATAGCTGACCATGTATTTCGCTTCGCCCGTTGCACTGTTCCATTGGCTTCCCTGAGACTCTTTTTGAGCAAAAATAGTGATCCCGGTAAACTTGTCGCCATGGCTCTCTTTCTCAACGGCCTGAGCCGTTCCGGCGGCGGACAACGCTAACGCAAGACAAACTCCTTTAATCAGGAGACTTTGCATTTTATTTTCCTCTTCATTTTTTACACTGATCCACTATAGAAAGAATTGAGTTAAGCAACCCAGGATCGTGAGGTGCATAATAAAATTCAACGGAAGTCTGTTTTCCGCTGAATGTACTGACTTCGACCCAGGCAACATCGGTATAATCGCTATCCTTGAGATTATATCTTTCGCTACCATCAGGAAGGGTATCATCAAATTCCAGCGATAAATGTTCTCTGGATGATGCGTACATGAGGCAATCTGCAACCTGGCCTTTGGGATGATTGATATAGAAGGATGCCACTTCCGGATGCGTTCCAACTTTACCCAGATCCACGCAACCACTTAAACATAGAGCGGGGAAGAGTATAAGAAGTTTATTCATAAAGCGGCGCCTCACTGCTGATTGTCAATCAAGAAGGCCAGTTTACCACTGTGCGCTATAACGCACAACCGCTACATAGCAACCCGTTTCCGTCCAACAAATATCCACCGCAGGTAGTCGTATAGCCAGTTAAACAGCATTGTGTATGGCAGGAAAAACAGTACCAGACCAATCTCAACGAAAAATGCCTCAGTCATGGATAAATCCAGCATAACCATCGCGACGGGGATTAGGGTGACGATCAGTCCTGTTTCAAAACCCACCGCATGGATAGCACGAACGAGAAATGTTCGTTGAAACTGATGTTTTTTTTGCAGGGAGTCAAAGAGTTTATTAAATACAAAATTCCAGGCCGTTGCGGTAAGTGCAGATATAACGGACAGGGAGCCTGACTGGAGTATCGACACGTTCATCAGCCAGGCAAGCGACAGCGCGATGATAACGTTAGCTATCACTTCAAAAATGACAGCATGGAAGATTCTCTCTTTAATACTTTTATTTAATTCAATTTCCATTTGCTTAGGGCTGCGTTTTTCAAAAGCTGAAGTATATCAGATATCGTTCAACTCTTTCTAAACGTGCAGGTTAGGATTATGTTAAATACAGCCCAGACCCGCTAATGTGGAATGCACGGCCTCAATAAGAGGGGTCTGCGGTTCATGGCCTAAAAAGGCAATCAGTTTTGAATTATCCATCTCTATTGTCTGCTCCCAAAGATAGCGCATCTCCCGCATTTCATGCAGCGTAGCGTTAAAGGGACTCATCGTGGAGATAAGCCACCAGGGAAATGACTTCACCTTCGCCTTAATACCGGCACGCATCGCGACGTGCTTTATGGCTGCGGTCATCTCTGTCCCATCAGGATCCCAATGCCCGCGCATATGGAAACTGGCAAACGGCTCGAGCTCATCCCGACGCGCCAGCAGTGCTGCGAGCGTTTCGGCGACATCCGGCAGATAAGCCCACTGATGGCCTGCGCCGATTTTCCCGGGGTTTTTAATTACCTTCGGTGGATGCCCCGGTTTGACTAATCCCTGTGAAAACCAGTTGTTACCAGCATGGGGACCAAAAAAGTCGCCAGCCCGCAAAATCAGCACCTTTCCGCCACGCTGTGCATAGGCTGCGAGCTTTTTCTCCATTTGCACGCGTATGGCTCCTTTTCGGGTAACCGGATTCTGAGGGGAATCCTCGCGTAACAGGGGAAAAGCATCCGGACCGTAGTTATAAATCGTCCCCGGCAGAACGATTAATGCGCCGTTTCGCTCTGCTGCGCTGATGGTATTATGCAGCATGGGCAAAACCAGCTGTTCCCAGTTTCGATAACCCGGCGGGTTAACGGCATGGACAATCACGCTGCATTCTGACGCCGCGGCCTCAACCTGCTCAGCATTCTGCGCATCGCCGCTTATCCACGTAATGCTTTTGCTGTGTGCGTCATTTTCCGGAACGCTGCGACGCAAGGCACGTACATCCCATTCGTCACGGATCAATTTACGGGCAATTTCGCCACCGCTCCCACCCGTTGCGCCCAGTATCAGTACCTTATTTGTGCTTTTCATCGTCTTACCCTTGTTGGTTATCTGCTTGACATCTTAATGAGCACACGGGCTAAATGTAATTGCATAATATAAGCCAGCAG
Source organism: Enterobacter asburiae (assembly GCF_024599655.1). Lineage (NCBI taxonomy): Bacteria > Pseudomonadati > Pseudomonadota > Gammaproteobacteria > Enterobacterales > Enterobacteriaceae > Enterobacter > Enterobacter asburiae. The sequence continues at coordinate 2,433,951 of NZ_CP102247.1, read as the reverse complement.
GTATGCATATTTGTATGAAGCTAAATATTCCGTGGGAATGGTATCGCACCTTTTTGGCCGTGATGAAAGAAGGGTCTCTGTCAGGGGCCGCCCGCAGGCTTGCCATCACCCAGCCAACCGCCGGACGTCATATTGCGGCACTGGAAACAGCCCTCGGTCTTGTTTTATTCACCCGTTCGCAGACGGGATTGCAGGCAACGGATGCAGCCGTCGAGCTGAAGGGCCATGCGCAAGCGATGGAAAATACGGCCATGATGATTGAGCGGTCGGCTGCCAGTTTCAGCTCCGGCGCAACCGGATTACGAGGCGTGGTGCGCGTCGCCGCCAGTGAAATCATCGGCACCGAGGTTCTGCCTCCGGTGATCGCACATATAAAGGAAGAATACCCGCAAATAACCGTTGAGCTGGTTCTGTCTAATCGCGTTCAGGATTTACTGAACCGGGAAGCGGACATTGCTGTACGCATGACCACACCGGTGCAGGAGCAATTGATTGCACGTCGGATGGGCAGGATAGAAATAGGTCTGCATGCCGCGACAGCCTATCTGTCACGACACGGTGTACCGGAAAATATTGATGAGTTATTTACCCATACGCTCGTGGGTTTCGATAATTTAACGCCCTTTATTTTACAGGCGCTTAAACAGTACCCACAGCTAAACCGCGAACTGTTTACCGTGCGAACCGACAGTGATGTTGCGCAATTAAACCTCATACGCGCCGGGGCAGGTATCGGTATGTGTCAGGTGCAGCTCGCCGATTTTTCTCCGCCGTTACAGAGGATAATGCCTGATTTCTTTGCATTTCATCTCGACACCTGGCTGGTGATGCATGAGGATTTACGCCATAGCCAGGCCTGTAAAACGGTGTTTGATTTTCTTGCTGAGGGTTTACAGGATTATATCAACAGGGCAAAACGGTAAGCCATGCACTGTGAGATGATCAGCGTGACGATAACAGCACTTGAGAAGACACGCTCAGAGGCCATTATCATTCAGGCAAGGATGTCCACAAAACACCAGATTCCGCCTTACTTCATATTAGTGCGCATAATGTATATTATGTTAAATGCAATATGCCAATACCCCAGTCCTCAATTCCCTACGTGATAATGCGGCCTTCCCCATAGACATACGCCCCTTTTTTAAGGAGCGTATCAGTAACGTCAATAATCAATGAGAGACTTCGCAGCGGATTAATTCTCTGTCATCTGGCGACGATGTTGTTGCGCCTGCTGCTGATGGCTGAACGAAGACTGGCCGTTATTCGCCGTCTCGTGTGCAATCGCCGCTTTCTCGTGTTCATTCATCGCGGAAAAAGACGCCGCTGTTTCGTTAGTACCGCATGGACGGGTTTTGATCATCTCCTTATGCATTTCCGCCATGCTCTGGCTCGAATTTGATGAGTTGCTTTGCATCATGTCATGGGACATTGCTGCCTGTTCGTGGTTGTTTGTCTCTGCAGCCCAGCTGGATGCAGAAACCGCCAGCAGCCTATCTGCTAGTCGCGCTGAGCGGTAGCACTGCTCCGGGCGTCAGTCTGACCGCGGCGCTAGTGAGTATCGTCATGCTACTGCTTAGCGGCAGCTGTATCCTTTCCTCCGCCTTCTATAAGATGCTGCTGTTTACTCTGCATAATCGTGCCTGGCGCAAGCTTCTCAGCCAGACGCGTGCTAAAACAGCGCGCTAAGCGTTCATTCCGTAAAAAACCCGCCATCGCTGGCGGGTTTTTTTATGGCTTTTTATGCCTGCGCAACCAAATTAACTTATACGCCGCAGGAATAATAAACAGCGATAGCAGCGGAGCCGTGATCATCCCGCCAATCATCGGTGCCGCTATCCGGCTCATGACCTCTGACCCGGCACCGGTCCCCCACAGAATGGGCAGCAGACCGGCAATAATCACCGCAACGGTCATTGCCTTTGGCCGCACGCGCAGCACGGCGCCATGATAAAGAGCGTCATCAAGTCCCTGCTCGGTGAACGTTTCCCGATGGGATAACGCCGGCTGTGCTTCAACGGCATGACGCAAATACATCAGCATGACCACCCCAAATTCTGCCGCCACCCCGGCCAGAGCGATAAACCCGGTACCGGTTGCCACAGACATATGGAAGCCCTGCCAGTACAGGAACCATATCCCTCCCACCAGGGCGAACGGCAGGCTCATCAGAATCAACAGAGCTTCATCAACCCGGCGGAACGCCAGATACAGCAGAATGAAGATGATCATCACCGTCATCGGCACCATCAGCTTCAGTTTCTTGTTGGCGTGCTCGAGCAGCTCAAACTGTCCGGAGAATGAGACGCTGGTACCCGGTCTCAGCTTTACGTTCTGGCTGATAGCGGTCTTAATGTCGTTCACCACCGACACCATATCCCTGCCGCGGGCATCGATATAAATCCAGCTCGCAGGTCGGGCATTCTCCGTTTTCAGCATCGTGGGGCCGGAAACCACGTTGATATCCGCCACATCCCCCAGCGTGATCTGCTGTTTCATCGGCGTGAGGATCGGCATCTGCTTCAACGCGCTCGGGCTGTTCCGGTAGTCCTGAGGATAGCGAATATTAATCGGGTATCGGGCGACGCCTTCCACCGTTTCACCCACCGTCGCCCCGCCGATGGCCGAGGAGACAAAGAGCTGCACATCGCCCACGGTCATCCCGTAGCGGGAGGCTTTTTCCCGGTTGATATCGACATCAATGTAGCGCCCGCCCTCCAGTCGTTCAGCCAGGGCAGACACCACGCCCGGCACCGTTTTGGCTACCGCCTCGATGCTCTGCGCCGTGGCATCAATATCCGACAGAACGGTACCTGACACCTTGATACCAATCGGGCTTTTGATCCCGGTGGAAAGCATGTCTATCCGGTTACGAATAGGCGGAACCCAGAGGTTCGCCAGGCCGGGTAAACGAACGGTCTTGTCGAGCTCGTCAATAATCTTGTCAATCGTCATGCCGGGCCGCCACTCATTCTCAGGTTTGAGCTGAATGGTGGTTTCCACCATTTCGAGCGGCGCGGAATCCGTAGCCGTTTCGGCCTTACCCGTCTTGCCGAAAACTGAGGCCACCTCAGGCACGGTTTTGATCAGTTTGTCCGTGGTCTGCAGGAGCGCCGCTGCTTCTGCCGGAGAAACGCCCGGCAATGTTGACGGCATATACAGCAGATCGCCTTCATTAATCTTCGGAAGGAACTCGCCGCCCACCTGGCTGAGAGGCCAGATCACCGTGAAGATGGACAAGGCCGCAACCAGCAGGGTTGTTTTTGGCCAGTGGAGCACCTTAATCAGTAGCGGGTGGTAGGCTTTAATCAGCAGCCTGTTCAATGGGTTACTGGTCTCAGCGGGAATCTTACCCCGGATCCAGAATCCCATCAGGATGGGGATAACGATGATAGCCAGCGCGGCCGCGCCCGCCATGGAGTACGTTTTGGTGAAGGCCAGCGGACCAAACAGCCGCCCTTCCTGGCCCTCTAGGGTAAAGACAGGAATGAAGGATAAGGTGATGATCAGCAGGCTGATAAACAGCGCGGGGCCAACCTCGACAGAGGCGTTGGTGATCACCTTCCAGCGCGTGGCGTTATCAATCTGCTCTCCCGGATGCTGGTGATCCCACTCCTCCAGCCGCTTGTGCGCGTTTTCAATCATGACGATGGCGGCATCCACCATCGCACCGACCGCAATGGCAATGCCTCCCAGGGACATAATATTGGCGTTCAGTCCCTGGAAGTGCATGACGATAAAGGCCATACACAGGCCAAGCGGCAGAGAGATAATCGCCACCAGCGCAGAGCGAACGTGCCACAGGAACAGCGCGCAGACGATGGCCACCACGATAAACTCTTCAAGCAGCTTGGAACTCAGGTTGTCGATTGCCCGATCGATGAGCTGGCTGCGATCGTAGGTCGTCACAATCTCAACGCCTTCCGGCAGGCTGGCCTTCAGCGTCTCCAGCTTATCTTTCACCGCCGTAATGACCTCGCGCGCATTTTTGCCCGAACGCAGGATCACCACGCCACCCGCAACTTCCCCCTGCCCGTTCAGCTCGGCAATACCGCGCCGCATTTCCGGCCCCGTTTGTACGCGGGCAACATCACGAAGGTAAATCGGTACCCCGCTCTCTCCGGTTTTCAGGACGATGTTATTGAAATCGTCCATCGTCTGCAGATAGCCGCTGGCCCGGACCATATACTCCGCTTCCGCCATTTCAACTGACGATCCTCCTGCCTCCTGGTTAGACGACTCGAGGGCCTGCTTAACCTCCGGCAGACTAATGCCGTACTGAGCCAGTTTTAACGGATTGACCTGGATCTGATACTGCTTCACCACGCCGCCGACGGAGGCCACTTCGGCCACGTTCGGGATAGTTTTCAGCTCAAATTTCAGGAACCAGTCCTGTAACGAACGCAACTCTGCGAGATCGTGTTTTCCGCTGCGATCCACCAGCGCATACTCAAATATCCAGCCCACGCCGGTGGCATCAGGACCGATTTCTGAGCTCACGCCGGCAGGCAGTTTGCCCTGAACCTGGTTCAGATATTCCAGAACGCGCGAACGGGCCCAGTACAAATCGGTGCCATCTTCAAAAATGACGTACACGTACGAATCGCCAAACTGCGAAAAACCGCGCACGGTCTTTGCGCCGGGAACCGAGAGCATGGTGGTAGTCAGTGGATAGGTCACCTGGTTTTCAACAATCTGAGGGGCCTGGCCGGGATAGCTGGTTTTGATAATCACCTGAACGTCAGAGAGATCGGGCAAGGCATCGACCGGGGTGTTGATAATGGTCCATGTCCCCCAGACGCTGAGGAACAGCGCCCCCATCATGACCAGGAAACGGTTGGCGACTGACCGCCGGATAATCCATTCAATCATCATCGTCTCCTTAATGACCAGAATGCGCGTCGTCAGCAGTTTCAGCGTGGCGCATGCGCTCCAGCGCGCCGGTAATATTGGCCTCCGAGTCAATCAGGAACAGACCGCTGACCACCACCGACTCCCCCTCTTCCAGTCCGCTACCAATGCCGGACTGCTGCTGAGACTCATGCAGAACGTGGATCCTTTTCGGGACAAAATTCCCGTCCGCATCAACCGTAATCACGCGCTGTTCTTTGCCGGTATCGATAACGGCCTGGGAGGGGATCAGCAGCATTTCCTGGCTTTGGGTATTCAGCTTCAGGTACGCGTTCATGCCCGGTTTCAGCAGCTCATCCTTGTTAGCGACCTGCAGGCGCACCTGCAGCGTACGGGTGGTCGGATCCACGCTCGGCAGAAGGCTCCATTTTTCAACCGGGAAGGATTTATCCGGATAAGCCGGTATCGAAACGGTAAACTGCGAGGTATCTTTCAGCAGATAAGCAATGGATTCAGGCACTGCCGCGCCGATCCAGACCGGATCCATCCCCTGAATTTGCGCTACCACCTTATCTTTGGAAATATTCATGCCGGTACGCAGGTCAAAGGCCGTGATCACCCCGTCGATCGGCGCCTTGATGGTAAACCGGGTCTGGATAGTGCGGGTCGCACGCAGCCTCTGAATATCCTCATCCGGCATACCCGCCAGGCGAAGCCGTTCCAGAACCCCTTTTATTTGCGTTGGCGTTCCGCCGGTGCCGGATAACAGCAGAAACTCGCTCTGCGCCTCTACCCAGTCAGGAATGGTAATATCAATAAGCGGCGTGCCTTTCTTCACCTTATCGCCCGTCGTCAGCGGGTACACTTTCTCCACAAAGCCTTCCGCGCGCGCCTGCACAATGACAAACTGATAGTCGTTATAGCTGACGTTAGCCGGGATGGTCTGGGCATAATTCAGCGTTCCGCGCGTCACCTTTTGCGTTTTTAATCCCAGGTTCTGAACCTGTGTCGGGTCAATACGGATACCGGCACTACTTTTATTGTCGTTTTCATCCGCATATTTCGGTACCAGATCCATATCCATAAACGGCGATTTACCGGGCTTATCGAATTTAACGTCTGGCTTCATCGGGTCATACCAGAAAAGTACCTTTCTTTCTGGTGCGCTATTTTCCGTTTTTACAGATGAATGAAGAGCCTGCCAGGCCGTCACCGATATTAGCCCTCCCGCAATTAGGCTGCTGACTATCATGGCAGAATATTTTATTTTTAATGAGTCCATGCCGTTTCTCGCTATTTAATGCTCTTCAGTAAAGAGATATTGCCCTGCTGAACAAACGAAAAATCAACGTGACTGCCGACTTTTAAGGCATTGATACTCTCGTCAGCCTGAATAAAGGTGAAACGCATGGTCATCGCGGGCCAGCCAATCGCCGGGATAGCCTCATGAGAAATCGTGACTTTTTTATTTGTGAGATCAATGTCCTTCACGATGCCGGTCCCGGTGATGAGTTGCTCTGAGGTCCCTTCGTTGGTAGAACTCATTCCCTTGTGCTGATGAGCCTCAGCCTGGATACCGGCAGAAAACATAATGGAGATCGCACCGAATACAACAGCCTTAATTGAATTGCGCATATTTATTTTCCTGTTTAATTAAATAACGTTATTCGACCCAACCGCCGCCGAGCGCGGTGAAGAGATTAATTTCATTAACCTGCCGGGCATAAATAAGATCGAGAATATTTTGCTGCGTGGAGAAAAGAGAACGTTCCGCGTCAAGCACTTCGATATAGCTGACCGCGCCGCTGGAATATAACCCTCTGGCCCGCTGCAGGGTGATGCGTAGCGAATCAAGATACCGCTGCTGCGCAGCAAGCTGCTGGTTAATGCTGTCACGCAGCGCGAGCGCGTCGGCAACCTGTTTAAAGGCGGACTGAATTTTTTGTTCGTAATTAACAACCGACTGCTGCTGGCGAATTTCGGCCAGCTTCAGGTTGGCCTTATTTCTGCCCGCATTAAAAATGGGAATGTCGATTTTAGGAATAAAATTCCACATCCCGCTACCTGACGTGAACAGGCTGGACAACTCCGTGCTGCCGGTTGAAAGCCCGCTGGTGAGTGATATGGACGGGAAAAAGGCAGCACGTACCGCGCCGATATTCGCATCGGCCGCTTTAAGCTGATACTCCGCCTCCATAATATCCGGGCGCTGCAGCAGTATCGCTGAGGAAAGATGGGGTGGCAGTTTTACCGGCGCAACGTCGGTGGCATTCATGCCGCTATCGCCCGGCAGTGCGCGATACGTGCCGAGGACCAGCTGCAGGGCATTATTGGCCTGCGCCAGCTCTCCCTCTCTTTTGGCAATATCTGCCCGCGTGCTTTCGATCTGTCCCCGCGCCTGTTCCAGCGCCAGGACGTTCGTGCTGCCCGTCACCAGCTGCTGCTCAACGAACGCATAAGACTGCTGGTAATTTTTCAGCGTTTCCCGCGCGACACGCAGCTGTTTATACGCCAGCTGCTGGTTGAAATAGCTCTGCGACACGTTAGAGACGAGCAGGATATGCACCGCGCGACGGGCCTCTTCGCTGGCGAAATAGTTTTGTCGGTCAGCATCGCTCATGTTTTTCAGCTTGCCGAAAAAGTCGAGCTCGTAGCTCAGCGTAAGACCCGCGTCGTACTGCTGTGAAGTAGGTTTGTCACTTTTTAGCCCACCGCTGTACGTGATACCCGAGGAGGCATTCAGCTGAGGATAACGATCCGCATCCGTCACGTTGAACTGCGCCCGGGCTTCCTCAACCTTCAGGGCGGCCATTTTGATATCGCGATTGTTCTTCAGGGCTTCCGTAATCAGCCCGGCAACCTGAGGATCGACAAAAAAGCGTCGCCAGCCGGTGTCCTGATACCCCGCGGCCGCGGGCGTCAGGCCGTTACGGGAGAGCGAAAACTGCTGCGGTACAGGTGCTTCCGGCCGCTGGTACTCTGGGGCCAGCGAGACGCAGCCTGCCAGAATAAATACCGTGCTGATGCTTAGTCGTTTTAACAGGAACATAACGGTTCAAATGAAGTCCAGAGTAATTTAGGGCTACTCTACGAAACGCATCCTGTTTGACGGGTGACAGGATAATGACAATGTTGTCATTTTTAGCGTAAGTCATTGTTAACGGTCGCAGGCTCACTAGAATGTCATCAGCAGCCAGTCAGGGGAGCATGATGAAAATACTGATCGTCGAAGACGAAATTAAAACCGGTGAGTACCTGAGTAAGGGGCTGACTGAAGCGGGGTTTGTTGTGGACCACGCGGATAACGGCCTGAACGGCTACCATCTCGCCATGACCGCTGAATACGATCTGCTGATTCTGGATATCATGCTGCCCGATGTGAACGGCTGGGACATTGTCCGCATGCTCCGCTCTGGAGGCAAAGGGATGCCCATCCTGTTACTCACGGCTCTCGGCACGATTGAACACCGGGTTAAAGGGCTTGAGCTTGGCGCGGATGATTATCTGATTAAGCCTTTCGCCTTTGCAGAGTTGCTCGCCCGGGTAAGGACGCTGTTAAGACGCGGAAATACGGTGATCGCGGAAAGCCAGCTTCAGGTGGCAGACCTGACGGTTGACCTCGTGTCGAGAAAGGTAAGCCGGGCCGGAAGTCGCATCCTGTTAACCAGCAAAGAGTTCAGCCTGCTGGAGTTTTTCATGCGTCATCAGGGAGAGGTGCTTCCCCGCTCCCTGATTGCCTCCCAGGTGTGGGACATGAATTTTGACAGCGACACAAACGCAATAGATGTGGCGGTAAAGCGGCTTCGCGCGAAAATCGATAACGATTATGAACCGAAGCTGATCCAGACGGTGCGCGGCGTGGGCTATATGCTGGAGGTGCCGGATGCACGTTAAGCTTCCCAGGCGCCCTTTTTCGCTTGCCCTGCGGCTGACCTTTTTTATCAGTCTCTCCACGATACTGGCCTTTTTCGCCTTTACCTGGTTTATGCTCCATTCCGTTGAAAAGCATTTCGCCGAGCAGGATATCAACGATCTGCAGCAAATCAGCACCGCGATGCACCGCATACTGCAATCGCCGGTCGATCCTGACCAAAAGAAAATCAGCAAGATCAAAGAGTCGATCGCCAGCTACCGCAACGTAGCCGTCCTGCTCCTGGATCCGCAGGGAAATACGCTGTTTAGCTCGGCGCAAGGGGCGGCACTGCGCCCTGCAATGAATACGGCGGACTTTAGCGAACACTGCCGCACACAGGATGTGTTTCACTGGACGGTTGAAGGCCATGCCATGCCTGTGCACGCCGGGTCCGACATGAACATGGAAACGTACCGGATTATCGCCTCTACAGGCACGGCAACGCTGCAGGGCAAAACGCAGGGCTACGTCATGCTGATCGGGCTCTCCATTAATTTTCATCTGCACTACCTGGAGGCGCTGAAAAAGAATCTCCTGATGATTGCCGCGGCGATCAGCCTGCTGATTATTCTTGTCATCCGCATCGCGGTTCGTCAGGGACATTTGCCCCTGCGTAACGTCAGCAACGCCATTAAAAATATCACCTCAGAAAACCTGGATGCGCGGCTGGAGCCGTCCCGCGTGCCCGTTGAGCTGGAACAGCTGGTCATCTCCTTCAACCATATGATCGAAAAGATTGAAGACGTCTTTACCCGTCAGGCGAATTTCTCCGCCGATATCGCGCATGAAATCAGAACCCCCATCACCAACCTGGTGACGCAAACGGAAATCGCGCTGAGCCAGAACCGCTCGCAGAAAGAGCTGGAAGATGTTCTGTACTCCAGTCTGGAAGAGTACAACCGGATGACCCGGATGGTCAGCGACATGCTTTTCCTGGCGCAGGCGGATAATAACCAGCTGATCCCTGACCGTGTGATGTTTGATTTAAGTGCGGAGGTTATGAAAGTCTTCGAATTCTTCGAAGCCTGGGCAGAAGAACGCAACATCACGCTGAAATTTAACGGGATGCCCTGCCTGATAGAAGGCGATCCTCAGATGTTCAGAAGAGCAATGAATAATCTGCTCTCCAATGCCCTGCGCTATACGCCACCAGGAAAAGCGGTGACGGTTTCCATCAGAAATCAGGATAACGATGTTGAACTGATGATAGAAAACCCCGGTAAGCCGATCCCTCAGGAACATCTGCCAAAGCTGTTTGACCGTTTCTATCGCGTCGACCCGTCCAGACAGCGCAAAGGCGAAGGCAGCGGGATCGGGCTTGCCATCGTGAAGTCCATCGTCACCGCGCACCACGGGAAAGTCCGCGTGGAATCGGATGCGGTATCGACGCGCTTCATCCTCTCCGTGCCGGGAAAAGCGGCCTGAGCGTCAGCGCACGGGTCGACACACTTCCAGTACCTTTTCCCTGAGCCATCGATGCCCCGGGTCCCGCTCCATGCGCGGATGCCACATCTGCGACACCGTAATGGTCCGGGTTTTAAACGGCAGCTCAAAGACGTGTACGCGCTCGTTCATCGGCTGATTGAGCAGGTACAGCGCCGGCACCATGGCAATCAGATCGGACGCCAGCGCCACGGATAACGCCGTCGGAAATCCGGGCACCACGCTGGCAACCTTGCGCTTCATCCCCCGTTCCGCCAGCGCGTCATCGACAAACCCGTGTAACGATCCGTCCGGTGAGGCCACCACGTGGCCCCATGCGACATAATCGGTAAGGCTGACGTCAGGCTGTAATGACAGCGGATGCCCCTTGCGCACCGCGCCAACAAACCGATCCTGAAAGAGCCTTTGCAGCCGTATTTCAGGCCCCATATTGCTCTGCACGCCGATCTCCAGGTCGACCAGCCCCTCGCGCAAATAGCGCGACGTTTTTTCAGGTTTCGGAGAGAAGCGGATGCACACCTCGGGCGCAACGCTCGCCACCGCCGCAATAAGCAGCGGCCCAAACGCCACCACAAAACCGTCGTTAGCTCTGATGGTGAACAGCCGCTCGAGATTTTCCACCTTCAGCGCCTCGGTGGAGGGCTGTAGCACCGCCCTCGCCTCATGCACGGCGCTTCTGGCTCGGTCCCGCGTGGCTTCGGCCCAGGGCGTCAGCACCATATGACGCCCGGCCCTCACCAGAATAGGATCGCCGGTCACCTCCCGCAGCCTGCTCAGGGTGCGGCTCATGGCGGAGGTGCTGAGGTTCAAACGTCGCGCCGCGCCCGCCACGCTGGCTTCTGCGAGCAGAACGTCGAGTGCAACCAGAAGGTTAAAGTCAGGATCGGACACGATGGCTCCTCAGATAAGGCGTTATATGCAACGATTAAGTGCAGCTGATGCGTCTTCCGCCCTGTATACCGCATGATTATAGTTTCGTCATCACTATTCTTATCCGGAGTAACGACGATGACGCTATTTTCAAACCAGCCCGGCGATGAAGGTTTGCCCGGGCATGAACGCGCCAGGGTGATGGCCGCCGTCATGACCACCACGCTGATGGGCGTCTTTGACGGCACCATGATCAACATCGCGCTGCCCTCCATGGCAACGGCGATGCAGGTCCCCGCGAACGTGGCGGTCTGGTTCGCCAACGGTTACCTGCTGGCAGCGGCAATGACGTTAGCCCTCTTCGCGGCGCTGGCGGCGCGCGTGGGCTATCGCCCGGTGTTTCTTGCCGGGCTTGCCACCTTTACGCTCACCTCGATCGGCTGCGCGCTGGCGACCACGCCAGAAATGCTGATCGGCATGCGTATTTTGCAAGGCATCGGCGGTGCGGCCACGCTGAGTATCGCCCCGGCGATCCTGCGATCCGTTTTTCCGGGTCGACTGCTTGGCCGCATTCTGGGGCTGCACGCCCTGCTTATCGCCTCCAGCACGGCAGTTGCCCCCGTGCTGGGCGGAACCATACTGGACGCGCTGAGCTGGCAGTGGCTGTTCGCCATTAACATTATTCCGGGCAGCGTCGCCCTGCTGCTGGCGTGGCGGGCTTTGCCGCGGGAGTCGGCCGTTGACCGCTCATCCTTTGACGCGCCTGGCGCCGTGCTTTCCGCCGCGCTGTTAGGCTCAGCGATTATGCTGGCCGACAGCCTTCAGCGCGTGGAGCAACACATTAGCCAGGAGGCCCTCGGCTGGGGGATTCTTACGCTGACCAGCGCCCTCGCCTTTATCTGGCGGATTCGGCGTGCGCGAAGTCCCATCCTGCCGCCCGTCATGTTCAAAAACGGACGCTTCACCCTTGCTGCGCTGACCTCGCTGGCCTCGTTTGTCAGCCAGGGCATCACCTTTGTTGCGCTGCCGTTCCTGTTTCAGAGCGTGTATGGCTACAGCCCGGTGGTCTCCGCGCTGCTGTTCACCCCGTGGCCGATCGGCATCGTGCTGATCGCGCCGCATGCGGGACGCTGGGCAGATACGATTTCCGCGCCGCTGATCTCTACAGTCGGGCTGATGATTTTTGTTGGTGGACTGGTCCTGCTGGCGACGTTGCCGGACAATCCTTCCGCATGGAATATCTGCCTGCGCAGTCTGGTGTGCGGGATTGGGTTTGGCTGCTTCCAGAGCCCCAATAACCGGGAAATGCTCTCTAACGTGGCGCGTGAATATGCCAGCTATGCCTCCGGGGTGTTGTCTATCGTCAGGACATTTGGGCAGTGTCTCGGCGCCGCCGCGGTGGGGGTGCTGCTGGCCGCGACGACGGGATGGGACCATCAGCATGCCATCCAGGTTGCACTGTGGATAGCCGTCATCGCCTCGACGGGGTCGGTATTGTTTAGCGTGAGCAGGCTGCGCCCGGCGGCGCTTCGCTTGCACGGGCCTACGGATTTGTAGGCCGGGTAAGCGCAGCGTCACCCGGCAAAAGGACGACTCGTTTGTTTACTCCAGCGCCAGCAGCGCAAAGCTCGCCAGCCAGTGCCCGCCGCTGTAGTGGCTGCCGACCACATGCTCAACGCTTGCCGTCAGGTGTTTCACCACCGCCTCGCGCAGCGGCTGCTGCGCCTGATGGTTAGCGGGAAGCGCTTTGGCAATATGCTTCATACACCACGCGCGGCTGAGGTTTAATCCGTCGAGATGGGCGATTTTCGGGTCGGTACGATCGCTCACTTCCGCCGGGTTCATCAGCGCCGCAACGGAGCCGACATCCGGCAGAAACGCGTCAAACCAGGCCGGGAAACCCTCCGACACCTTGCTCATCAGCAGCGCTTCCGTCAGCGCGCCGGAAATGTACTCATCCCCGCCGGGTTCGTAGTGGGCCGGATAGCGCGTGTCGGCGAGATAAAACCGCTCCGCCGCCGTCACAATCGCCTGCTCAAGCGCGCTATCTTCTACGGCGCGGGCGTAGTCCAGCCCCAGCGCGAGGGCAAACGCCGTGTTGTAGTGCGTCCCGACGCGGATCGGATAGGTGAGCTTGCCGAGATAATCCACCAGCCGGTTACGAATATCCTGGGTTAACGGCTCCAGCGTCCGGTACCAGCCTGCGGCCTGCGGCAGCGACGACTGTTTTAGCTCCTGGGCCAGCGCCAGCAGCCAGCCGTAGCCATACGGGCGCTCAAACGAGGCGCGGAACGGGGCAGTGAAATAGGCCAGCTCCTTCGCCACGTTCACTTCCGTCAGGTGCTCGTCGACAAGCGCGACGGTCGCGTCCCGGCTCGGCAGTTCCGGATAGAGTCGCACGCAGCGCAGCAGCAGCCAGTAGCCGTGCACCGCCGAATGCCAGTCAAAACAGCCGTAGAAAATCGGGTGAAGTTCGCGAGGCGGCAGCACGTCGCCATCATCATTCAGCAGGTGCATGATGTGGTTCGGGTATTCCTGGCGCAAATAGGTCAAAGGCATGCGGGCAAACGCGTCAGCCTGATGTTGCGTTAATTCCATAACAGCTCCTTAGCGAAACACGAGGAAATACATGAGGAACACGTTCACCACCAGCAGGGTTAACGCGGTTGGGATCTGGATCTTGATCACCTGATACTTATCTTTCAGCTCCAGCAGCGCGGCGGGAACGATATTGAAGTTTGCGGCCATCGGCGTCATCAGCGTGCCGCAGTAGCCCGCGTACATGCCAATCGCCAGCAGCGGCGCCGGGTTGCCGTGATGCACGTTGATCAAAAACGGCAAGGCGATCCCCGCGCTCAGCACCGGGAAGGCCGCAAACGCATTCCCCATGATCATGGTAAACAGCGCCATCCCCACGCAGTAAATCACCACCAGCATAAAGCGGTTATCCGGGTTAACGAACAGGCTCACCACCTTCTGCACCGAATCACCGGTATTGGCCGCCACGAATACGCCGCCGAGCATGGCCAGCATCTGCGGCAGGATCACCGCCCAGCCGATAGTATCGACAAGACGACGAGACTGACGAATGGCATGCAGCGGCGTGCCCTTGGTCAGCCACCAGCCGGTGAGGATCGCCGCGACGCAGGCCACGCACAGCGCCGCGAGGGTGAGCTGTTTCTGATCCAGCAGGAACACGCCGCCAACCGAAACCCCTTTCAGGAACAGGGTGCCGATAACCGTCACCACCGGGATCATCAGCGCGGGCAGGAACAGCCAGTTTTTAAGGCGGTTTGACGAGGCGAGACGTTCGTCTTCGGTGGACATTTTATAGTGCCCTTTCCCGACAAGACCAAAGCCCGCCAGCAGCGCGATAGCGATAACGCCGCCGCCGATTATCCGGTACGCCAGCGATTTACCCAGCTCCTGCACCATCAGGTCACCGAACAGGAAGATCCCACCGAATAAAAACCAGAACAGCGCCGTGGTAAAACGCTTCGGATTGGCGCGATCGCGCAGGGTCATCACAACCAGCAGCATCACGACGAAGCCGATCAGGTAATACACGCGGTTAATGGTGATAAGCGTCATCATTGCGCGGCCCCCTGCGTACCCTGCTCTGCACGCCAGGCCATAACGTCGCGACGGATGCTGGCATCCAGACGCAGCAGGCGCGTCATATGAATAACTAATGCCGCAATGGCGGTTGGGATAGCCCACAGGCCGATATGCAGCGGTTCAATGCCCGGAATACCGTTCTCCTTCAGGAACGCATCGATCAGCAGCACCGCGCCAAAGGCAATAAAGATATCTTCCCCAAAGAAGACCGCGATGTTGTCGCACGCGGCGGCATGGGCTTTGATTTTGTCGCGGATGTGCTGCGGCAGTTCCCCATATTCGTTCAACGCCGCCCCTTCGGCCATCGGCGCCAGCAGCGGGCGCACCGTCTGGGCATGACCGCCCAGCGACATCAGCCCCAGCGCGGCGGTGCCTTCACGGGCGACAAAGTAGAGCATCAGAATACGCGCCGAGGTGGCGCTGGCGATCTTCGCCACCCAGGCCTGGGCACGCTCCTTAAGCCCGTAATATTCCAGCAGACCAATCACGGGCAGGATCAGAATGAAGGTCGCCAGCGATCGGCTATTCACGAACTTTTCGCCAAAGGTCTCCAGCAGCATCCCGAAATCCATCCCGACCAGCAGACCCGTCGCCAGCCCCGCCACCACGACCACCAGCAGCGGGTTGAAGCGCAGTGCAAAACCAATAACCACGATCGGTATCCCGATCAGCGGCAACAGCGTAGTACCGTCCATAACGTTTACCCTATCCAAAGTGAGCGTTGCGCGCCGACGGCTATTTTTTTAATTTGCGGCGAGCGATGTTGTGTTTTTCGTCAGGTTTCGGAAAACCTGCGCTAAAAAGCTATATCTGAACCTCAAAAACATGTAAACAAATTATCAATAAAATGTTCTTATTTTATCGATGAGTTTACATTTCTGGCTAAGGAACGTTATGACCTCGAAAAAGAGTGCTTCACCCGATCGTGACGATATCAACGATGGCCGGATCGTCTCTTCCCGCCATCTGGTATCCGAGCGCTGCGCGGAACTGTCAGAGCTGGAGTACGCGCTGATCATGACCAGCAACGCGTTCAATAAATGGATGGTGCGCTGCATGGCCGCAGCCGGTGAACCGGATATGGGCGCATTTGACGTCTCGCTGCTGCATCATGTGAACCACCGCGACCGCAAGAAAAAGCTGGCCGATATCTGTTTCGTACTCAATGTGGAAGATACCCACGTGGTGACCTACGCCCTTAAAAAGCTGGTCAAAGCGGGCTATGTGACGAGCGAGAAAGCGGGCAAAGAACTCTTTTTCTCCACCACCGAGGAAGGGAAAGCACTGTGCATGAAGTACCGGGACGTGCGGGAGGCGTGTCTGATCGCAATCCACGCGGAGAGCGGCATTGCCGGGAAGTCGATTGGCGAAACTGCGCAGCTGTTACGCACGATCTCCTCCCTGTATGACACCGCCGCCCGCGCGGCGGCATCACTCTAACGCTAAGGACGTCTGAAGAGGGTAATACTGCGTCCGGCCAGTTCGTACTCTACGGTGTCGGTGATCGCTGTCCCGGCGGCAGCGTCATCTGCCGTAGACAGTTCCAGCACCCATCCCCCTTCGCCAAACTGCGGGATCTGGAACGGCACGGTGCCTTCAAACGGGTTGAACAGCATCAGCACGTCGTGCCAGATGCCGTCCTCCTGCCTGAGATCCGGCCTGCTGATGGAGACGCCGAGCGTCGAGCCTTCATCCCACTGCTCGGCCTGCTGCGGACCGCCCCCGGCATTAAACCAGCGGATCTCCAGCCCGTCGCGCCAGCTTTCACGACGCAATAACGGCTGCGATGCGCGTAGGGCAATGAGCCGTCGGGTGAACTCGCGCAGCGCGGCGTCGTTTTCGGAAAGCCCCTTCCAGTCGATCCAGGAGATCTCGCTGTCCTGACAGTAGCCGTTATTGTTGCCCTTCTGCGTGCGGCCAAACTCGTCCCCGGCAAGCAGCATCGGCGTGCCGTGGGAAAACAGCAGCGTGGTCAGGAAATTACGCTTCTGCCGTTCGCGGGTAGCAATAATATCCGGGTTCTCCGTCGGCCCTTCTTCGCCATAGTTGTACGAGCGATTATCGTTATGCCCGTCGTTATTGTCCTCACCGTTGTCGGCGTTATGCTTTTCGTTGTACGACACCAGGTCATTCAGCGTAAAGCCGTCGTGAGCGGTGATGAAGTTGACGCTGGCCCACGGACGACGCCCGCGCAGGTCGTACAGATCGCCGGAGCCGAGCAGACGCGCGGCAAAATCGGTAGAGACGTTATCGCCCTTCCAGTACTCGCGGACGGTATCGCGGTATTTGTCGTTCCACTCCCCCCAACCCGGCGGGAAACCGCCGACCTGATACCCGCCGGGGCCAATATCCCAGGGTTCGCCAATCAGCTTCAGTCTCGATAACACCGGATCCTGCGATATGGCGTCGAAGAAACCGCCTCGCGGGTCAAACCCTTCCGGCTCGCGCCCCAGTATCGTCCCCAGGTCGAAACGAAAACCGTCAATATGCATCGACTCCGCCCAGTAGCGCAGGGAGTCCATCACCATCTGCAGCACGCGCGGGTGCGAGGTGTTAACCGTGTTTCCCGTCCCGGTGTCGTTGATGTAGTACCGGTGCTGGTCCGGCAGGGTGCGGTAATAGCTGTAGTTATCAATCCCCTTGAACGAGAGCGTGGGGCCAAGCTCGTTACCTTCTGCCGTGTGGTTATAGACCACGTCCAGAATCACCTCGATGCCCGCATCGTGATATGCGCGCACCATGTCGCGAAAGCCCTGGATCCCCGCCGGGCCGTAATAGCGCGACGCCGGAGCAAAAAAGCCGAGCGTGTTATAGCCCCAGAAGTTCTTCAGGCCACGATCGAGCAGATGCTGATCGTCCGGGAACCAGTGAACCGGCAGCAGCTCCACCGAGGTGATGCCAAGACTCTTGATGTAGTCGACCGAGGCTTTGTGTCCCATCCCCTCAAACGTTCCGCGCAGCTCGGGCGGGATGGCCGGGTTCATCTGGGTAAAGCCCTTCACGTGGCTCTCATAGACAACGGTATGCGGCCAGGGCACGTTTGGCCGGCTGTTGTCCTGCCAGTCAAAGGCGTCCGGGTCGATGACCTTGCATTTTGGCGTAAACGGCGCGCTGTCGCGCGTATCAAAACTGAGGTCCAGTTCGTCATGCCCCAGCTCATAGCCGAAATGGGCGTCGTTCCAGTCGATATCGCCCACCAGTTCGCGGGCGTAGGGGTCGATAAGCAGCTTGTGCGGGTTGAAACGGTGACCGTTTTCCGGATCGTAGGGCCCATAGACGCGATAGCCGTACAGCGCGCCGGGCTTCAGATCGGGCACATAGCCGTGCCAGACCTCATGGGTATATTCCGGCAGCTCCAGCCGGGCGATTTCGTTTTTCCCGGACGGGTCAAAAAGACAGAGCTCTACCCGCTCGGCGTGAGCGGAGAACAGCGCGAAGTTAACCCCTTTCCCGTCATAATTAGCACCCAACTGCTGGCCATGACCGGCCCGAATTTCAAACGTAGTATCCTTTGCCATTTTCGTTCTCCACGATTATTCGCAGGTAAGCAGAACCAGTACACATCCCTTTTCTGACGTTAAATCCAGCTTCTCTTGCAGAAGGCGGCTTTCACCGCTGAACAGATCCCGATAGCGCTTCCCGGCCAGTTCGTCGGGTATCGCTACCGTGGTATTAACCCACAGCGTTTCGTTGCCGTTGACACCAAAAACCAGACGCGGCACGGCAACAATCAGCGCCTCGTCGTCCTTAACGCGCGCATAGGCAATCAGGTTCTCCTCGCGCTCGCCGGAAACCTTAAGCGGCAGCCAGTCGCCATAGCGGAAAAGCGCGGCGTAATGCGGACGCAGCCGTAACAGCGTGGCGGTGACGAACTGTTTAACGCGCCCGTCTCGCCAGCAGGCCGGGTTGTCAAACACCGTGGCATCCGCCGCGCAGAGGTTGTGCACCAGGGTCGGGAAATCCGGCTCCCGTCGGTTATCCGGGTCGACGAGGCTAAAGTTGAGCGCCTCGCTGCCCTGATAGATATCCGGCACGCCGGGAGCCGTCAGCTTGATCACCGTCTGGCTGAGGCTGTTCATCAGCCCGGCCTGGATAAAGGGCTGCATCGCCTCGCTAAAATCATGCAGGAACAGAGTGTTGTCCGGGGAAAGCAGGTGCCGCGCGTAGCTCAACACCACGCTCTCATAGCTCTCGTTGCTGTCGATCCAGTCGGTGCGCTGTTTTGCCTCGCGCAGCGCTTTCTCAAGGAAGCCGATAAAACGCGCTTCCAGTGATGCAAGCCCTTCAGCGTCGTCCGGAGACAGCGTGGCGGGCCAGACGCCCGCCAGCGCCTGATAGATCATCCAGGTATCGGCGGCGTTCGGCGCGGTACCGTCATTGAGAAAACGCACCTGGGTCTGGTTCTTCTGTCGCCAGCGGGCCAGGTTATCGCCCCACTGTTCCGGCGCCTCCGTCAGGGTGTAGAGGCGCGCCCGGGCATCTTCCCCGCGCTTGGTATCGTGCGTAGAGGTGCCCAGCAGCGCGTCGGGCTGACGGGCGAGGCGAATGCGCATCTCCTGGTGGAAGCGGGATAAGGAAAACGCGCGCGGCGTCGGGTCGGCGCCCACTTCATTGAGCGCCAGCTCCAGGTTGTGGCGGAAGAACAGCGTGTCTTCCACCGACTTCGCCATCAGCGGCCCGGTAAGCTGCTGGAAGCGGGTTCTGAAAAGCGCGGCGGACTCGCGGCAATCTTCCGGCAGGTCGCCTGTAAGAATACGCACAATCAGGCTCAGCGCCGCTTCAGACGTCTCCACGCTGGCGACCACGCGATTGAGCAGCGCCACGTCCGGCGGGGTTAATCCCTCCCGGGTGCCGTAGGTGCGGTAGACCGGAAAGGCGATAAGCAGCTCGCGCAGCGCGTGGCGGATCTCCTCGCGCGGCAGCGCAACCTCATTGCGGCGGGCCAGATCGTCAGCAAGGTTAAGAAGCGTGGTGAATTCACCCTCAAAATTGCGGTCGGTCATCAGGCCTTTGGCATCACGCAGCTCAGCGTGGCGATCGACCGTTATTCCCAGCGCCTCGTCGTGGATGGTCTCCAGGCGCGGCAGGTTAGCGTCGTCGACCAGCACTTCCGCCAGCGAGGCGATAAACTCGTAGCCGGTGGTGCCGGATATCGGCCAGTCGGCGGGAAGCTGTTCTCCCCGGGCGAGAATTTTTTCAACCGTGATGTAGCAGTCGGATCCGGCCTCCTGCCGCAGGCGCTGCAGATAGCCCAGCGGATCGGCCAGGCCGTCGACATGGTCAATGCGCAGGCCGTCCACCACGCCCGCGTGAACCAGCTCAAGGATCAGCCGGTGCGAATCGTCGAAGACCGCGTCATCTTCAACCCGAACGCCGACCAGCCCGGTGATCTCAAAGAAGCGCCGCCACGAGAGCTGCTTCGGAGCCTCCCGCCAGGACATCAGCCGCCAGCTTTGCGCTTCATGCAGTTCAGCGATGCTCTTATCCTCGCTGTACGTACCCGGGTTGAGCGGATACTCGGCGTCATAGTAAACCAGCGCGACTTTTTTAGTGACAGGGTCACGTTTTAAGGTGATGGCCCCCTTCTCCAGCTCCGCTTCAAAGGTGTCGCCGAGGAACGGTAGCGTTAGCGGCCGTGACCAGTCGATATCGAAATAGCGGGCGTAGCGACTTTGCCTGCCGTGCTCGATCACGTCGCGCCACCAGGCGTTTTCCAGCGAGGTCGACATATGGTTAGGAACAATGTCCAGAATCAGTCCCGTACCGGCCTGCTTAAGCGCCGCGGCCATGCGGTCGAAACCCTCTCGTCCGCCGATCGCGGGGTCAATTTCATTCGGGTTCGTGACGTCATAGCCGTGGGTGGAGCCCGCTGTGGCGGTAAACACGGGCGACGCGTAGAGGTGGCTGATGCCGAGATCTTTCAGATACGGCACCAGCGCCGCAACGCGGTCAAACGTCATGCCATTGCGGAACTGAATACGGTACGTGGCGGAAGGGATCATAACGATGCTTCTCCATCAGCAAAGCGAACGACAATACCGTTCGGCGGTAAAACGTTTGTGACTTCCGGCCAGGCAAAGCGCGTCTCACCCGCGAGATCGGGCAGCGCGACGGGCTTATTGCTGATATTCAGCGCCAGAGAGAGCGTTCCTAACGGGAAGCACCAGCTCACCGCCACCATGCCGGGCGCGGTCTTGATCACCTTGCCCTGAACGGTGCCGCCATGACGCAGAAGCGGAACGATATGGCGATGACGCAGCGTCAGCAGGTGGCGCGTGAAGCGCAGCCACGTTTTGCCTTCGTCGGTGGCAATCTTATTCCAGTCGAGCTTTGAGCGAACAAAGGTGTTCACGTCATTCGGATCCGGGACGGCCTCATCGTGCCCGGCGTGACCGGTAAACTCTTTTGCGCGCCCTTCCCGCACCGCCTTTGCCAGATCGCCGTGAAAATCGGTAAAGAACAGGAACGGATGCGTTTCCCCAAACTCCTCGCCCATAAACAGCAGCGGGATATGGGGGGAAAGCAGCAGCGCGGCAAGCAGCACCCGCGTCTTATCGGCACCGGCCAGGGTGATAAGCCGCTCGCCCTGGGCGCGATTCCCGGTCTGATCGTGGTTCTGAATAAAATCGACGAAAAACTGCGGCGGCTGCGTCTGACACTCCACCCCGCGGGATTCACCGGTTTGCAGCGAAATCTCGCCCTGGTAGACAAAGCCTTCCGCCAGCGCCCGGGCAAACTTATTCTCCGGCTCAAAGGCAAAATCCTGGTAGTAGGCGTGCGTTTCGCCGGTGGCAAAGACGTGGGCGGCATTGTGGAAGTCATCATTCCACTCGGCGGTGAACAGCGGCGTGTTGCCCTGCTCATCGCGCGGATGCAGAAAAATCACGTTGCGGCTGTCTTCCGTGGTCAGGTGCACGTGACGGTGCGGAATTGCCTCGCGGATCTTCTCTGCTATCTCTTCCAGAATGTGCGTCTCTGAGGCGTCTTTAATCTGGTCGATGGCATCAAAACGTAGACCGTCCAGACGATACTCCGTCAGCCAGTAGAGCGGCGCATCGGTGATATACCGCCTCACCGGCTCCCGCTCATAGGCGATGCCGTTACCCCAGGGCGTCATCCGATCCGCATCGAAAAACGCGGGCGACAGCAGGGGCAGATAGTTCCCCTCGGGCCCGAAGTGGTTAAGCACGATATCCAGCACCACGGAAAGCCCCAGCCCGTGCGCGGCGTCGATAAACGCGTGGAAATCCTCCGGCGTGCCGTAGGCGGCGTGCGGGGCATACAGCAGCACGCCGTCATACCCCCAGCCGCGGGACCCGCCAAACTGGGAAACGGGCATCACTTCAAGCTGGGTAATACCGAGCTCTGCCAGATACGGCAGCTTGTCGATGGCCGCCCGGAAGGTGCCCTCCGGGGTAAAGGTGCCGACGTGCAGTTCGTAAATGATCGTCTCTTCCCACGGCCGCCCCGCCCAGTCCCGGTTGACCGGCTGATAGCGTTGGGGATCGATAACGACGGAGGGGCCGTTAACGTCGCCCTTCTGCGCGCGCGAGGCGGGATCGGGCACCGTCATGCCGTCCTGAAGAACAAATTGATATTCTGCACCGTGCGTGACGCCGGGTACATCTGCCTGGAACCAGCCGTCGCCGGTTGCCGTCATCGGCACGTCGGCGGTAGCCAGACGTAGCGTAAGTTCTTTCTGTCCTTCTGCCCAGACGCGAAAACGTACTACGTCATCGGAAATAAACTCAGCACCCCACTGCTTTTGAAATGTCCTGAATTCCATTCATTGTCCTCGAATGACCCACATTTTACGCGGAACGAAGTACAAGCTTAGTTCAGGATTGAAAGTGTGTTAGCCCAGCGGATTTAACCGCTTCGTCTATTCTTTATGAAATAACTCACTACCGGGAAAATTATGCAGATTCGAAAAGGATTAAATACTGACCTCGTACGTCTTGAATGCTGTGACTTTTCTTTCACCATTAGCCACATTGCGCGAGAGCCCTTTATCCACTGTGATTTGCATATCGAAGCCGTCACCGAGCCCTGGATTAAAACCTACGAGCTCGACATCCAAACCCTTGAAAACCACTGCGTTAATCCGGACGCCATATTTCTTATCGCCGAAACGGATGACGGTGAAATAGCCGGATTTATTACCGCTTCAATTGGCTGGAATAAATTTATCTCAGTGGATTATATCGCCGTTGAGCGTACAAAACGCAGAACCGGCGCCGCACAAAAATTGATGGCCGCCGCCCACGTCTGGGCCCGCAGCGTAAACGCGCCGGGATTACGGCTTGAAACACAAAATGTGAACGTCTCTGCCTGTCTGTTCTACCGTAACTACGGGTTCACCCTGGGCGGATACGATCGTTTTCTCTACAACGCCTTACCGGAAAAAGACGAAGTCGCCCTGTTCTGGTATTACATGCTGGTCTAGCAACGCAGCCTTCATATTTCTGTCATTGAATTTCATTACGCTTTCGGGATTTTAACCAGGGTGTTGAGGAAAAAAGTGTGAATTCAATGGCTAAGGCATTACTGCTGGCATTACCTGTTTTGAGTGCAACGGCAGCGGCGACGGCCGCCGGGCGCGACCTGTGTGAACCCAAAGCGTACGAAATGGCGCTGCGCTATCAGCAGAAATCGGCAGAGATTATGGCTCTTCAGCTGCAGACGTATCGGTTTGCCACCGAGCGTTTCAACGAAAAGTTAAAAGATCTGAAAACGCCTGAAAATTACGCCGTGGTAATGGATCTGGATGAAACGGTACTGGATAACACCCCTCTGCTGGTGCGCGACACCGAGCAGTGTCACGACTTTACAAAATGGGACACCTGGAGCGACTGGGAGAAACAGGGTAAACCAGGCTTAATTCCGGGTGCGAAGGCGTTTCTTGACCATGTGAATCAAAGCAACGTCCGTATCTATTACGTCTCGGACCGCATGCAGGAAAATAAAGCCGATACGCTCAGGACGTTAAAAGCCCTGGGACTTCCGCAGGTGTCCGATGAAAGCGTGCTTCTGGACACGGTCAGCAAGGAAGAGCGTCGCCAGAGCATCCTCAAAAAGCAGCAAATCGTGATGCTGTTTGGCGACAGCCTGCCGGATTTCGCCGTGCAGTTTAAAAACAAAAAGCCGAGCGAGCAGCAGCGCGAGCTGGTTGAGGCCAGCGCGGATCACTTCGGTAACAACTGGATTGTGCTGCCTAATGCCGCTTATGGCTCCTGGTCGAAAGCCACGCCGGACGGCTGGAACGCGCCGCTGAAAAAATAACGTTTTACGGGCCGGGAAAGGCATCACCGCCACCCGGCCTCTTCGCTATGCTATCCACCGCGTTTATAGGTCCTATCATTTCTGGGCAGGTTCTTATAATTTTACGAAGAAGTAAGATGAGCGCTTTCAAAGGAGACTCGTATGCTTACCGTGAAAAAACTTGCCCTGTCCACGCTGATTTCCAGTTCATTGCTTTTCTACCCTGCGCTTCAGGCGTCGGCAGAGACCCCTCAGCACGTCGTTAAACAACCGGCGGGCGGATACAGCGTTCAGGTCGGCGACGTTCTGGTTACCGCGTTTACGGATGGAACCGTCGCGCAGGATCTGCACAAGCTGCTGCGCCGGACAACGCCGCAAAAAATTGATGCGCTGCTCGCGAAAAATTTCCAGACCAACCCGCCTGAGGTGTCCATCAACGCGTTCCTGATTGCGATGCCCGGACATAAAATTCTGGTAGATACGGGCTCAGGCCAGCTCTTTGGCCCCGGCAACGGCGGACGTCTGATTGAGAGCCTCGCCACGCAGGGGATTAAACCCGAGGACATTACTGAAGTCCTGCTGACCCACGCCCACTCCGATCATGCGGGCGGTCTGGTGAAAGACGGCAAAGCGGTGTTCAGCAACGCGCGCGTTTTTGTTGGCAAACCGGACGTCGACTTTTTCTTTAACGATGAGAATCAGAAAAAAACCGGCTACGGCAAGAACTACTTTGACGTCGCGCAGAAGACCTTAAAACCCTATCTTGACGCCGGTAAAGTGGTGCCGTTTAGCGGCACATCTGAAATTCTCCCGGGGCTGACCGGCACGGTTCATCCCGGCCATACGCCGGGCTCGGCCTTCTACACGCTGACAAGCAAAGGCGAGAAGATCACCTTTGTCGGCGACATCATTCATGCCGCGGCTGTTCAGTTCCCGCAGCCCGACGTGACCATTACCTACGATGAAGATCAGAGCAAAGCGGCAAGCGTGCGCGAACATGCGTTTGCGGACTTTGTGAAAAATAAAGACCTGGTCGCCGCGCCCCATCTTCCGTTCCCGGGTATCGGCTATGTCACCAAAGGCGAAAACGGCGGCTATGCCTGGGTTCCTGTCACCTATACCAACCGGGACGCCAGCAGCGCGAAATAAGATGACGCCCCTCTCTGGCATGGACATAGACCTGATCCTGACCCTGGACGCCCTGCTTCAGGACAGGAATATCACCCATGCGGCCGCGCGGCTTGGCATCAGCCAGCCCGCGCTCTCCGCCCGTCTCGCGCGTCTGCGAACGCTGTTTGGCGAACCGCTGTTTATCCCCTCCCCACATGGACGAGGGGTGTTGCCCACGCCGAGAGCGGAAGCGCTCAAGCCTCAGGTGGAGAGCGTGCTGCGCGGCATCAGCGCGATGTTTGCCCCCATCGCGTTTGATGCCGCCACCAGCCGCCGGACCTTTGCGATCGCCCTGCATGAAAATCCGGCGCTGATGCTGGGCACAGGGCTGCTTAACCAGGTGAGCACCGATGCTCCCGGTATCCGCCTGCGCTTCGCCCTGCCGGAGATGGCCGAGCTGCCGCAGCAGCTGGAAAACGGTGATGTCGATATCTACATCGGCGTGAGCGCGGGTGCCCATGACGGCTGGGTCAGACGTAAACTGCTCGACGACGCGTTTGCCACCGCCCAGCGTAAAGGCCATCCGCGCGGGACCGGTGCGTTAGATCTGCAAAGCTACTGCGCGCTTTCTCATCTGGTGGTGTCATCGGCGGGGGATCCGTTTACCGGCTTTGTCGATCAAACCCTGGCCGGGCTGGGCTATCAGCGGCATGTCGCAATGTCTACGCAGAGCTACGCCATGGCGCCTGCGCTTGTCGCCGGTACTGACCTGGTATGCACCCTGCCGGAACGGATGCTGCGACAGTTTGCCAGCACGCTGGATATTTTTCCGCCGCCGCTGCCGCTGCAGCCCATAACCATCTACATGTACTGGCACCCGAAAAACAGCCAGGATCCGGCGAACGCCTGGCTGCGCGAGCAGCTGCTGCAGGCGGCCGGACGTCAGGTGTGATCGAGCGTAACCAGAAACTTTTTAAGCACTTCTGAGCGAATAATCCGGTGGCAAACCAGCGTCAGCTCGCTTTCACGGAGCCGGTCAAGGATGTCCACGTAAACCACATTCTCGACGCTCACCGCCTTTGCCGACGCGGGCAGCAGCGCCAGCCCAAACCCAGCCGAAACAAGGCTTATCACGGTGGGCACGTCGGTCGCGTTTTGCACCACGTCCGGCTGAAAGCCCGCCCCGCTGCAGGCGTCATAAAAGTACTGTTCCAGCCCCATTCCCTCCGGGTCGCGCAGGGAGATCCATTTTTCGTCTTTCACCGACGAAAGCGTCAGCGCGGACGATCCCGCTAGCGGATGCTGACGATACAGCGCCAGCACCGTTTTCTCGGCGGTAAACGGGCGGCTTTGCAGATCGTCAGGCAGCGACGGCAGCGGCGCCCGGATGATGGCCACATCGAGCTGGTTGCTTTGCACGGCCGCGTAGAGCGTCTGCACGTTTCCCGTCACCAGCGACATGGTAATCGCCGGCCAGCGCGTATGCATCTGGCGCAGCGCGGCGGGCAGCCTGCCGTCGAACATCGCGCTCGACACGCACCCCAGGTTTAACACCCCCTGCTCGCCCCTTGCCGTTTGCCTGGCGTCCAGAACCGCCTGTTCGGTCAGGGATATGGCGAGCCTGGCTTTCACCAGAAACGCTTCGCCCGCGGGCGTCAGGGTTAAGCGGCGGTTCGCCCGGCTAAAGAGCGTGACGCCTAAACGTTCTTCCAGCGCCTTTATCTGCTGGCTCAGGGCCGGTTGCGCCATGTTCAGACGCTCGGCGGCCCGGTGCATGTGGAGCTCTTCGGCAACGACGATGAAATGGCGCATCTGACGAAACTGCACGGAACGCCTCCTTTTTGATATGAATTTACTTATCAATTTAGCAGTAATGATGCAATTGATGCTATTGGTCATTGCCATAAAAATGGAGGTATTCAAACGAGGGAGGAAAATATGGAAAACCCGATCAACGATCTCCGCAGCGCCATCGCCCTGCTTGAGCGCCACGAAGGGCAGTATCTTGAAACCGATCATCCGGTCGATCCCAACGCGGAGCTGGCGGGAGTCTACCGTTATATCGGCGCGGGCGGCACGGTAAAACGTCCCACCCGTACGGGACCGGCCATGATGTTCAATAGCGTGAAGGGCTATCCGGGCTCCCGCATCCTGGTGGGCATGCACGCCAGCCGCGAGCGCGCGGCGCTCCTTCTGGGCTGCGAGCCCTCTGCACTGGCAAAACACGTCGGCCAGGCGGTGAAAAAGCCGGTGGCACCCGTTGTCGTCCCCGCCTCGCAGGCGCCCTGTCAGGAACAGGTCTTCTACGCGGACGATCCTGACTTCGACCTGCGCAAGCTGCTTCCGGCACCGACAAACACGCCGATTGATGCTGGCCCGTTCTTCTGTCTGGGGCTGGTGCTGGCAAGCGATCCTGAGGATAGCTCGCTGACGGATGTCACCATTCACCGCCTCTGCGTCCAGGAGCGCGACGAGCTTTCCATGTTCCTTGCCGCCGGTCGGCATATCGAAGTCTTCCGCAAAAAAGCCGAAGAGGCCGGAAAACCGCTGCCGGTGACGATCAATATGGGGCTCGATCCCGCCATCTATATCGGCGCGTGCTTTGAGGCACCCACCACGCCGTTTGGCTACAACGAGCTGGGGGTCGCCGGGGCGCTGCGCCAGCAGCCGGTCGAGCTGGTGCAGGGCGTGGCAGTAAAAGAGAAAGCGATCGCACGGGCGGAAATCATCATCGAAGGTGAACTGCTCCCTGGCGTGCGCGTAAGAGAAGATCAGCACACCAATACCGGCCACGCGATGCCGGAGTTCCCGGGCTACTGCGGCGAGGCGAACCCGTCTCTGCCGGTGATCAAAGTGAAAGCGGTGACCATGCGTCATCACGCAATCCTGCAAACGCTGGTGGGACCGGGGGAAGAACATACCACGCTGGCCGGTTTGCCGACGGAGGCCAGCATCCGCAATGCCGTTGAAGAGGCGATTCCGGGCTTCCTGCAAAACGTCTATGCGCATACCGCAGGCGGCGGTAAGTTCCTCGGTATCCTGCAGGTGAAAAAACGCCAGCCGTCAGACGAAGGACGTCAGGGCCAGGCGGCGCTTATCGCCTTAGCCACCTATTCGGAGCTGAAGAACATTATTCTGGTCGACGAAGACGTGGATATTTTCGACAGCGACGACATCCTGTGGGCGATGACCACCCGCATGCAGGGTGATGTCAGCATCACGAATATTCCGGGGATCCGCGGCCACCAGCTGGATCCGTCCCAGTCGCCGGATTACAGCACCTCGATTCGCGCAAACGGCATCTCCTGCAAGACCATCTTCGACTGCACGGTGCCGTGGGCGCTGAAGGACCGCTTCGAGCGCGCGCCGTTTATGGAGGTGGATCCGCGTCCGTGGGTGCCGGAACTGTTTAACGAGAAATAATGACAAAAGGCCACGTTAATGTGGCCTTTATCGTTATACCCTTATCGGTTTTTGGGTTTCTTCCCAAGCGTTTTCCGTTTATTAATTTGCGCCAGTTCCCAAGGATCGTCATAGCCTGGTAATGGAGCCTTGCGAGTTAATCCACCCCATGGCGAGCGGTGTTTCTTAATGATTTCCGGTAAATCATTAACTAACCGCGTCTCTTCCTCCAGAATTTTTTTCGTTAGTTTTGGAAGGCCTAAATATTCCGATAATAAATTAAAGTAATCGCCATAATTTCTATAGGATATTTTGTGGCGCATAAAGGGACTCAATGCGTCGATGACTCTACGCAGTTTTACTGGTGAAGGAAGTAATACAGCGAGTTTTTCGTTAACTTCTGCAACGTTTACACCCTCTTTGTTTTTTGCAAGATTAAGATCAATGGCCTCCTTTATAAGAAGGTATACTCCAAGCCTTAATTTCAATTTATCCTTAAAACCCAGGCACACCTCTGGAATACCATAATGGATATCATCATATTGAGGTGCACCCACAAATACCCAGTCATCCATTCCGGGTATCTTTTGTATGCGGCTTGTTTTGATAGCAGATAGCGTATCGAAAAGACTGATTAACGTGAGTTTTGAGAGTAGGACGCAAACGTCGGGATTGATAATAATGGGCTGCACGAGATCCGGGACCGGATCTACGACGTTGATGACAATATCCTTATCTGCATCGATCGACGTATGAGTACAGACGAAGGTCCTGATTTTTTTTGGCGGCCCATTTTTACAGACAACATGAGTCACACTGTCTAATTGCGCTACCGCCTCTTCTATTCTCTGCCATCGTGAAGTATGTTCGCCCCCTTTACTTTCAAAAACATGCCATTTCCCCTCTTGGGTCTCGATAAGATAATCAGGCGTTTTTCGTTTATCTTCATCCGGGTAAAACTGCAAAGAGGCTTTCTTAATTAGCCCCGCGTGAATAAAATGTTTTATCTGCTCATGTCTGGACTTAAGCCAGTAATTTGCCGACTGATAGCAGAAAAAACCGCCGAGGATAAATGATAGGGTGGATTTTTCGGAAGACTCGATACACTGGTAAAACTTTCGCATTTTGAATGCCTTGCCATCGCTTATTTCAACGCATGACCCGGCAAGTCTTAATCTGTTACGTGTGTAGAAGCCAATCCGCTTATAAATTCCTTCATCTAAAATACCGTCAGCCTTCCAGTCAATACACTGCGAATACCCACATTCCAGTGCGCCAGGGGTTGCAAGCAGCGACGTTTCGGCTATAAGCCTTTTCTCTGGATCCTCCATGTCCCCCTGTGGATCATAATCAATGCACACAATTTCGTAGGAGGGATACAGAATTCTTTTTGTTATCCCTTTTTCCTTATTGCTTGCTTTTATCGCATCAATTTCTTTTTTTTCGTTTTCCCTTGTAATCAAGGACTGTTCCGAAACCTCAAGCCAGGTAAAGACGTTCCCATTTTCATTCATATTCTTTTTTCCCGAACGCAAATTGTAGGTTTTGAGCCACATCTATTATACCGTTTTGGGTAAAATTCATGACGCTCAAATAAGGTAGGTTTGTTGCCGCTTCCTCCACTTTCTTGTACCCTTTCACCGGTAACCCTGCCCCCACAAACATTGAGACATCCGGACACCTATGACTGCACACATTTCTAACGATCCTTTGCATGGCGTAACGCTGGAGATGATGGTCAACGCCCTGGTGGCGAAATATGGCTGGAGCGAGCTGGGCGACCGCATCAAAATTAACTGTTTCAGAAAAGATCCCAGCGTTAAATCGAGCCTGAAATTTCTGCGCCGCACCCCGTGGGCGCGCGCGGAAGTGGAAGCCCTGTATCTGGACTCCCTCCACGATGAGGTAAGCACAGAACAGGCGGAGCCCGCCTTTAATCCCTGGGCCAACAGTCGGATTATCAAGAGCTAATACGCAAATGACGCGACACGTAAAACGGATTGGTGCGCTGGCTGGCTGCGCGCTTTTACTTGTGAGCTGCTCCTCAAAACCACCCAAATCACTGGTTACCCCGCTCCCCACCGCGAGCAAACCGACGCAGCAGGCAAACGAGCCGATGCGCGGGATTTGGCTGGCAACCGTCTCTCGTCTCGACTGGCCGCCGGTGGCCTCGGTGAACGGCCGCAGCGCGGACCAGCGCATCGCGATGCAAAAGCAGGCGCTGACCAGCAAGCTCGACAACCTTAAGCACCTCGGTATTAACACGGTGTTTTTCCAGGTGAAGCCGGACAGCACGGCCCTCTGGTCATCAAAAATTTTACCGTGGTCGGATATGCTGACGGGCAACGTCGGCGAGTATCCGGGATACGACCCGCTGCAGTTTATGCTGGATGAAGCGCACAAGCGCGGCATGAAGGTCCATGCCTGGTTCAACCCGTACCGCGTTTCGACCAATACCAAACCGGCAACCATCGCCGCCCTGAACCGGACGTCATATCAGACCCCGTCCAGCGTCTATGTTCAGCACCCTGAGTGGGTGCGCATCTCGGGCTACCGCTTTGTTCTCGATCCCGGCATTCCGGAAGTTCGGGACTGGATCACCCGCGTGGTGACCGAAGTGGTGGCGAACTACGCGGTAGACGGCGTGCAGTTTGACGATTATTTCTATACCGAAACGCCTGGTTCAGCGCTCAATGACGCACAGACCTGGCGGCAGTACGGTCAGGGATTTGCCTCAAAGGCCGACTGGCGAAGACACAACACGCAGCAGCTGATAGTCCAGGTGTCCCGCGCGATTAAACAGACCAAGCCCGACGTTGAGTTTGGCGTCAGCCCGGCGGGCGTGTGGCGCAACCGCTCCTTTGACCCGGCGGGTTCGGACACCCGCGGTGCCGCGGCCTATGATGAATCCTACGCCGATACGCGCCAGTGGGTGCAGCAGGGCCTGCTGGACTACATCGCTCCGCAGATTTACTGGCCCTTCTCACGGGATGCCGCGCGCTACGACGTGCTGACCAGATGGTGGGCCGACGTCGTCAAGCCGACCCACACTCGCCTGTATATTGGCATTGCGTTCTACAAGGTGGGCGAGCCGTCGAGAAATGAGCCGGACTGGACGGTTCAGGGCGGCGTGCCGGAGCTGAAAAAGCAGCTCGATCTCAACGATTCGCTGCCCAACGTGAATGGCACCATCCTGTTCCGGGAAGATTACCTGAACCAGCCGCAGACGCAGCAGGCGGTGAACTACCTGAAAGGACGCTGGGGAAGCTAAGAGACTATCAGGCAGAAACGCCCCGTTTCTGCCTGTTTTTTACGGCTTCGGCCCAAACATCGCCTCAAGCTGCTGCGCATCCGGCATACCGACCACCTGCTGCAGCTCATTTTCCGCATTCAGATAGTAAATGGCCGGCGTGGCGTTAGCGCCCAGGCTGTCCATCAGCGTCTGGTGCTTCTGCAGGATAGCTACCGTTTCACGGGAAGCCTCGCCGTCTGGCTTGGGCAATTTTTTCCCACCGGAAAGCTCGTATTCGCGCCAGGCCGAAACCGGATCTTTCGCATTCAGAATCGCGGCGGCGTTACGTCCGCTGTTGGGGTTGAGAAACGCCACCAGCAGCGTGTTGAGCTGAACCTTGCCCGCCTTCACCCACGGCTGCGCTTCGGCCCAGAACTGCTTGCAGTACGGACAGAACGGATCGGCAAACACAAAGACCTTACGCGGAGCGTTATCCGCCCCTTCCTTCAGGGGATGCGCCGCGTTGAGGTTCTTCCACATCTCGCGTCCCATCGGGGCGTAAATCTCTTTCTGGAAATAGCCTTCGCTGAGGTTTTTCCCTTTGTCATCGTACAGATAGCCTGAGATGACGTGCTTGCCGTCCGGGGTTAAAAACAGCGTCACGCCCATGTCCTGATACTGCCCCAGCCAGGCCGGTGCCCCGCCGGGTGCATCCAGCTTCTTAATGATTTTAATGTTCTGCTGCTCGCCGAAGTGCTTCACCACCTCCGGTATGGCATCAGCGGCCTGTACCAGCCCTGACGTCGCCAGCGCTGAAAGTAACAGTAATTTTTTCATTTCCCTCTCCGGTTTGTCGGGGGCATTCCGCCCCCTTCAGGTTAGCGGTTTTTCAGTGCGTCACTGACCATTTCGTCGAATTGTTCAAACGGCACCCAGCCGGGCAGCAGTCCCTCGCCGATTAGCGTGGCGGGCGTGCCCTGGATCCCCATTTTTTCCGCGACGATCAGGCTGCGCTTGATCGTCATCAGGCTCTCCTCGTCCGGCGTCGTGACGCTCACGCCCGCCCGCTTCTGCGCCTCCTGAATGCTGGCGTCATCGTGGTACCCCTTCCTGGCCATCAGGGTATGGTTCAGCTTCATAAACTGCCCGGGATCCTGACGCCAGAGCGTTAACGCATCCCGCGCGGCGGTCAGCGAGCTTTCCGAGCGGAAAGGTAAGAACTTAAAGACCACCGCGACGTCCGGGTATTTCTCAACAATCTTCTCCAGATAGGGATCGAATTTTTTACAGTACGGGCAGTTGTAGTCGGTAAACACCACCAGGGTGAGCTTGGGGTTTTTCGCGCCGATGCGCGGTGAGTTCGGATCGTTAAACAGGAAATCAGCGATCATCTTCTGCGCACGCTGCTCCTGGTCCGGCGTCAGCGGCTGGGCAGCGAACACCTGAACCGGGGCCAGCAGGAGCAGAAGCGTAATAAGGAGTTTTTTCATAATACGTTTAGCCTTTTGCGTTGTTCAGGGTGGTGACCAGGGTGCGCTTGTCCAGCAGCGGCGAGAGGATTTCGCCATCGGGCAGACCGGGGCCATACGCTGCGTTAAACGGAATGGCGTAACGGTTTCGCTTCGCCAGAAACTCCGCGATAAACGCGGACGGCTGGCTCCAGTCTCCGCGCAGGGCCACCACGTCCGGCTGGCGCAGCGCGGCAATAACGTCCGGCTGATTCAGCACCCGATGCTC
This sequence comes from Enterobacter asburiae, assembly GCF_024599655.1. Taxonomy (NCBI): domain Bacteria; kingdom Pseudomonadati; phylum Pseudomonadota; class Gammaproteobacteria; order Enterobacterales; family Enterobacteriaceae; genus Enterobacter; species Enterobacter asburiae. The sequence goes on along the minus strand of NZ_CP102247.1, from coordinate 2,400,514 downwards.
GTTGACTTTGCAGGTCACGCACCAGTCCGCCGAGATATCCACAAACACCCGTTTTCCCTGCGCCAGCGCCTGCTGGATGGCTTCCTCGCTGAGCGGCTGCCACGGGATAGTCTGAGCGACATTCTGCGCCACGGCGTCAGACGACGCGTTAAGCAGCCCGCGCGCCTGATACCCGCCGAACGCCGACAGCGCGATGACCACGAGCCAGAACAGCGGTGAGGATTTTTGCCCCTTCAGCGCGAACAGCGCCAGCGCGACGGCGATGAGCACCAGCATCACCATCTGGCTGACCGACTCTCCCAGATGCACGCTCAACAACGTTGCCAGCCAGAGGCTGGAGGCCAGCATCATCAGGCCCAGAACGACTTTTAGCGTGTTCATCCAGCGGCCGGGTTTCGGCAGCAGCATGGCCGTTTTCGGCACCAGAGCGACAAACAGCCACGGCAGGCTCATGCCCACGCCGAGCATCAGGAAAATCAGCCACAGGGAGTGCAGCGGTGCGCCAAGAGCAAAGGCGACCGCGGTACCGAGGAACGGCGCGGAGCACGGCGTCGCCAGCAGCGTGGCGAACATTCCTTCGCAGAAGCTGCCGCCGATCCCCGATCCCCCTGCCGTAGCCAACCGTCCCGTGGCGGCTGAAGGCAGCAGCATCTCAAACGCGCCAAACAGGTTCAGCGCAAACAGGAAGGTGACGGCGACCATCAGGCCGATAAACCACGGGTTCTGGAACTGAATACCCCACCCCAGCGACGCTCCGGCCAGCTTCAGCGCGGTCACCATCCCCGCCAGCAGCATAAAGGAGGTGAGGATCCCGGCGCTGGTGGCCAGAAACCGCAGCCTGATCGCGCGCCTGTCCGATCCCGCATGCAGGATGCTGTTAAGCTTCATCCCCATGACCGGCAGCACGCAGGGCATCAGGTTGAGGATCAGCCCGCCCAGCAGCGCAAAGAGCACCATTTTGCCCGTCCCTTCCGGCGCAGAATGCGTAGCTGGCGTCTCGCCAACGGTCATGGTGGTTTGCTGCGCGTGACCGCCACTGGTCAGCACAAACGACAACGTTTTGCCCTCCAGCGAGGCGGGTTTATCGCCCCATTCGTCGGTCACGGGAACCGTCACCCGAAGCGTATTGCCGTCGTGTTTAATGACCGGCTCGCCGGGAAGAATGTCACCCTCCAGCGGGTCAAAGTAGATCCCCGGATTATCCCACTTCCCGTCCGTCGTGCCGGTAATCACCAGCTTGTCGCCAGCGAGCCAGGCGGAGAGATCCGCGGATACGCCTGACGTACCGGGCACGGCACGCATCGCCTGCTCGAACTCGCTACTGAAGCCCTCGTCCATCGGCTGGGTAAAATCGAGACGCAGCGGGTAGTCCGTCAGCAGGCAGACGTTACTGCAGGTTGAGAGCGTGAGCGTCCCGTCGAGCGTGTCGCCCTTCACTCCGTCGAGCGTTATCGGGATAGTGACCTTGTCGTGATAGCCCTGTGTCGTCATGCCGGAAATATCGAAGCGCGACGGGACCGGCCAGGACCAGCTATCCGTTACGCCTTCCGGCCAGCTGATTTTCGGCGCTACGCCGCCCTGGCCCGGCGATCGCCAGTAGGTTTTCCAGCCGGGCTTCAGCTCAACGGTGAGCAGGCCTTTAATGTGCGTTTGTTCCCTCTCCGCCTGAAAGCGGATGCGGGCGTGATCGTTTTGTGGGGAAACCTGCCAGCCTGTGTCCGCCGCATGGACAATGCCGATGCAGGACAGCCACAGGAAGACGAATCCCCTGAAGAGGTTAAGCATGTTTTACTCCGTGAACAGTGAAAATTATCGTGTGAGGACGATGATTTTCATTCACGGAAAACGCAGTTTTTAAGGTGTATTCGGGGAGGTGGTGCCTGAACGGGCTGTTCTGCGGGAGCAAATGCCCGCCCTTGCGTAAACAGCTGCAGCAGCGCGAAGAAGATAATAATGGCCGGTAGCGCACCGTCGAAGAACAGCGGCTGGGCGCAAAGCAGCGAGTGTGCGCCAAGTTGACAAGGCGACGGGCCGGGTTGTTCGGTGCTGCTGCTTTGAGCCGGGGCATCTGCGCTCAGAGAAATTTGCGGATCCAGTCCCTGTAAAAAATGGTTGAGCATCACCGCACGCTGCACGAGGCAAAGCGCCATCGCGAGACAGGTGACGATCAAAAGCCATTTTCCGAGAAGCTGACGGTTGCGCATAACATTCCAGAGTAACAAGACGCCCCGATCATAAACGATAGTGATGAATCTACAAGTGCCGGAAGTGTAAGGTTTTGTCTGTCGCCGCTATTCGCCCGTCAGCGCGTCATAGACGTCCCGCAGCCGCGTGCGCAGAAACAGCACCGCCTTGTGCTTGCGGGATAACAGCGCCTGTTCGCTGGCGCCGGTCTCCTCTGCCAGCATTTTAATGCTGTAGCCGTGCAGTTCGGTCTTTTCAAACACCTCACGCTGCGGCGGCGGCAGTTCAGACAGCGCCTGCCCCAGTTCTTCCCACAGCAGCGTTTTGAGGTACTCCTCTTCCGGCGTGTGCGGGACGCCGAACAGGGTTTCGGCCAGCTCGTCCTCCGGGAACCCCTCTTCGTCTACGCCCGTAAAATAGCCGGAGAGTGACACCTCGCGCTTTTTACGCGCCCGGTCGGTCATCTCGTTACGCGCTGCGCGGAACAGCCAGGCGGCGACGTTTTCGACCGGCTGCTCCACTTTCATCAGCTGATACGTCACTTCCTGCAAAATGTCGTCGGCATCATCGCGAACGGACGTCCGCCCGCGAATGAAGGCTGTCAGCCGGGCGCGGCAGGCATTAAGCGCCGACATCAGCATGGATCCGCCCGCCTCCCCGGCTTTCATTTCGCTCACTCTGCTTCCGGCGCTTTTGGCGTGGCGTCGTCGCGCTTATCGTCACGATGACCGTGCCAGCCGCAGTGGCCGCGGCCGTGGCGACCAAACCCTTCGCGGCGCTGCTGAATAAACGCCTCGCGCTGTTCTGGCGTCATGTTCATCCAGCGCTCGTGCATCCGGCGATGCGCGCCAAACATACCCGGACGGAAACCCAGCCCGCCAAACAGAATGCGGCTCAGCACCAGAATGCCCAGCGCCTGCCAGAATCCGATGGCCTTCACGCCGAGGATGGCCGGGAGCAAAGCGTTCCACAGGGTCATCACTACCAGGCCGAGCACGATGAAAATCACCGCGCCAATGACTAAACCCTTACCCATACGGTGGCGGCCGAATCCGCGCCCGTGACCTCTGCCGTGCATATCAAAATCTCTCATGGTGTTTACCTCGTTTACAGTAACTGATTATGGCTTGTGATGAGGTAGACGGATGAGGAAGGGAAATATTGCTGGGGGGAATGAATAATTTTGCGGGGAGCGTATTTTCACACGCCCCGTGAAAACCATTGCAGGCGCTTGTTCACCGTTTAAGGCCGGTTTAGAGCGTTCTTAATTTCCAGGATTTTATCTGCACACTCTGCCGCTGATAACAGGGCGGTGTCCAATATGAGATGTTCTCTCTCCCAGGGTTCATACTCACGGTTTTTTACCCTTTCCCAGTCAGGAGGCGTGAGTCCCGGGATATCAGATACTCTGTTCTCTACGCGATAACGATGTTCTTTTTCGTCTGAGCAGACAATTTCAACTTCCAGGAAAGGGACATTCAACGACAGAGCAATATCGCGGAAAGCATCTCGCACAAGGTTAATATCATTAACGGAATCGGTCACAACGGTGGAGCCCAGCTTAAGATTCTCGCTTGCCAAACCATAGAGGGCAAAATATCCCTCCGGCCCAATTTTTTGCCCAGGTTCAGAGACCGAACGAATGGCCTGCTCAACGGTATCAACCCGTAGATATACTGCTCCCAGCCTTTGAGTGACTATTTTTGCAACAGTGCTTTTTCCGCTGCCGGGTAGCCCACTAAAAATAATTAACATAATTTTCCCTTGTGATAATTAATATTAGATTCGTGCTGCATGTAGAGACGTCCTGGATTATACAGATACGGGCATGCCAGATACAAAAAAGGCTCCCTGCGGAGCCTCCCTCATATCATCAAGCCTGCACCGGCAAACTAAAACTCGAAATACTCCGCGATAGCTGCTGCGCCTGCTCTTCCAGCGATGCCGCTGCTGCCGCGGACTGCTGCACCAGCGCAGCGTTCTGCTGGGTCACGCCATCCATCTCGGTCACCGCCTGCCCGACCTGGCTAATCCCGCGGCTCTGCTCTTCAGAGGCGACGGAGATCTGCTCCATCAGCGTATTCACTTTATTCACCGATGAAATAATCGAGTCAATCACTTCGCCCGAGCGGCTCACCAGTTCCGCACCGTTTTTCACGCTGGAAACCGACTGCGCAATCAGGCTCTCAATGTCCTTGGCCGCCACCGCGCTTTTCTGCGCCAGGGTGCGTACCTCGCTGGCCACGACCGCAAAGCCGCGACCTTGCGTACCGGCGCGCGCCGCTTCAACCGCCGCGTTCAGCGCCAAAATGTTGGTCTGGAAGGCGATGCTGTTAATCACGCTGGTAATGTCTTCGATACGCTTCGAGTTCGCCGCGATGGTATTCATCGTGTCGATGACTTCGCGGGTTACCGCTTCACCGGTGTGGGCATTTTTCACCGCGTCCTGCACCAGTTTACCGGCCTGATAAACGTTGTCGGTATTGTTCGCCACTGTCGCGCTCAGCTCTTCCATGCTGGCCGCCGTCTGGGTTAACGCGGAAGCCTGCTGTTCGGTACGTGAAGCGAGGTCGATATTCCCGGAGGCAATCTCCTGCGCCGCGTGCGTTACGGTATGGCTCGCGTCGCGCACCTGGGCGATGGTCGCCAGCAGCGCCTGACGCATCTGCTCCATAGAGCTCATAAGATGATCGATTTCGTTATGTGCGCTCCCCTTGACCGGCACCGGAACGTCCAGCTTGCCTGCTGCAATCTGGCTGCAGTGCTCGCGCGCCAGGTTGACCGGTGCAAAGACAAAGCGCTTCATCAGCAGGCTAACGGCGACAATCACCACCACAAACAGGCTGGCGATAACGGCAATGATCGCCAGGCCAGAGACGAAGTTACTGCTCGCATCTTCATTCAGGCTTTTGGCGTATTTCTGGTGGACGGAAAGGACCTGGTCGAGAACGATCTCGTACTGACGGTCAAGGCGGGAGACTTCCGGGATCAGCGCGTTAAATTTGGCGACATCGTGCGCCTCGGCGGCATCGATCAGCGGCGCCAGTCCCTGGTTGCGGTAGTTTTGCCAGGCATCCTGATAGGCAGTCACCAGCGGCCCTTCATCCGTCAGACGCGGCGAAGCCATAAAGGCCGCAAAAGCGTGGTCCGCTTTAGTCAGCGCCTCTTTCACGGCGGTTAGCTTTGCAGCCCCGTCCGCCGAGTTGCCCGCTTCCACCATCTTCACATACTCCATCACCCGAACGCGCAGCGTACGGCTATGGTTGATAGGGTCAATAATGGACAGAACAACCTGGATCTCTTTGTTGACGTTATCCAGGGAATTATTACTTTTAATGATGAGGCCAACGCTGGTCACAGTGCTGACAACAAAGAAGAAAAGCAGCGAGAACAGGACGATCAGGGACGACTTTTTCAACGACATAAACCAATACCTCAAGGAGAATTATTCCTTATGGTTATCGGCGCTTCCAAAACTTAAATTAATTAAAGTTATTGAAGTATCGAGCCGGGCTATTTCGCTGACTTATAGCGTCGCTGCAGGGTAGCGTCCAGTTTCCGTTGCAGAGGCTGCGGCGTCTCCCCTTCGATCAATTTGCTAATTAAATCAAAACAGTGCCACGCCAGCTGGCGGTTATCCTGGCGAATGGTATCCACGGGGATCGTCAGCGAATCGTAGAGATAGTGATCGTCAAAACTGGCTAACCTGATATCACTTTGCAACAAGTTGTGTTGGCCCATATAGCGCAGCACCCCTTCCAGCAGCCCGCAGGCGGCGGCGAACAGCGCTTTCGGCGGACGCCCCAGGCGGGCGCAGAGTTCAGCAAACATCTCGTACCCGGAGCTCGGGTGATAGTTGCCGTGAATGATCCACTCGGGGCGCAGCTCCACGCCGGCCTCTCGCAGACCTTGCTTAAACCCTTCCAGACGGTCGCGCGTCGGGGATAGACGGGGCTGCCCGCCGAGGAAGTAGAACTCATCAGGATGCTGGCGCGCAATCTCGGCCACCAGTTCCGCCGTTGGAGTAATGGAATCAGTGATGACCAGCGGCAGCGCGCTGTCGTTGATGTGGCGGTCAAAAAGGACAACGGGCAGCTGTTCGCTCAGCTTGTGGTAGTCCGCATCGTTAAGCATGCTGGAGGCCACAATCAGACCGTCCACCTGGCGCGCCACCATGTTGTTCACCACCACCGTCTCCTGCCCCGGGTTTTCATCGCTACAGGAGATCAGCAGCTGAACGCCCGCCTCGCGGCACAGCGTTTCCAGCTCGTGAGAAAACACGGCAAAACCGTAGTTGGTGATCTCCGGGACCACCAGACCAACGGTGTGGCTGCGGTTATCGCGCAGCGACCGGGCGTGAATGCTGGGCTGATAGTGGTGCTCTTTTGCAATCGCCAGAACGCGCTCGCGCGTCTCTTCCGCCACGCGAAGCTCTTTGCTGCGCCCGTTCAGGACCAGGCTGGCGGTGGCTTTTGACACACCCGCCAGCTCCGCGATGTCTTTAATGGTGACGCGTTTTGTTTTTCTCACAACGACTTAGATCCGGCTGCCAAAACCCTCATTCTATCATGCAGGCGCGCAGCGACCAGTAGCGTAATGTGATATCGGACGCACCTTCGAATCGCACCTGGGCCGGATGGTCAGGAAAATAGCGGCTGCTCATCACCCCTTCACCGTGATTGATGAAAATTTCAACGCTGGAGCGGTCGCACAGAACGCGCAAATGAGTGACGTCGCCCTGCCAGTAGCGGGTCAACGTTTCACCGGTTTTCAGGCTCGCGCGTTCAAGACGTATGCCCTGCTCATCGACCGTGAGACGCAGCGCGCCGCCAAAAGCGACGTTCATCTGCGATGCGTTCAGCTCAAACTCCAGGCGCGCCGCGTCCAGTTCCGGCGCCTCGCTGGCGCGCCCCTGCCAGCGCTGCTCATCTTCGCGCAGCGCCGCCAGCTCGCGCGCCGGGGTCTGCCAGAGCCTGCCGTCGCGATAGCGTAATTCGCGCGGGCAGGTCATCTGGTGCATCCAGCCGTGCGCCCGGGTTGGCTGAAGCATCTCTTCCCCATCCGGTACGCCCATCCAGCCGATCAGAATGCGTCGACCGTCTTCCGCCAGCGTCGTTTGCGGAGCGTAAAACTCAAAGCCCGCGTCCAGCTCATGCAGATCGCCGTGATCGAATGCGGCGTTTGCATAGTCAAACGCCCCGCTCATCCAGGTAGCCGGATAGGTATTGAGATAGCGATGCGGCTCGCGCGCCAGCCCCTGCGGACAGCTGATCAAGATGTGCGTTCCGTCGAGCGCGAACAGGTCCGGACACTCCCACATATACCCCGCATCCGTCAGGCCGTTGACCCCGTGACCGGCGATTTCCCCGCAGGACGCCCAGGCGTGCAGATCGGCTGACTTAAACAGCAGCACCTTGCCGCGCTTTTGCACATCCTGCGCGCCGAGCACCATGTACCACTCTCCGTCGTGCTGCCACACCTTCGGGTCGCGCACGTGTCCGGTGTAGCCTTCCGGCAGCGCCAGCACCGGCCCCAGCTTCTTAAAGGTCCCGTCCGGCTGTTCCAAGGCGAGGCACTGCCAGGCCGTGCGGCTGCCGTCATCGAACTTGACGTTGCCGGTGTAGCAAAGCGTCAGGACGCCCTGGTTATCCACGGCACTACCGGAGTAGCAGCCGTTACGGTCATACTCTTCGTCGGGCATCAGCGCCAGCGGCTCGTGCCGCCAGTGCACCAGATCCGCAGAGCTCCAGTGCCCCCAGCATTTAAACCGATGCTCGCAGTCCAGCGGGTTCCACTGATAGAACAGGTGGTAGCGACCGGCAAACCAGATAAACCCGTTGGGATCGTTCATCAGCCCCGTCACCGGCGCGGGGTGCCACTGCGGATAGTGGCTATCCGCCTGCGCCCGCGGCTGGCCTTTCATAACGGCCTGCAGGATCGCAGGCCAGCGGGAAGGTAACGTCATTATTCAGAGTCCGTTTTATATTTCAGCAGCAGCGAGACGGTAAACGCCACGCCGAAGGCAATCACCATGCCGATAATATAGTTGAGCAGCGAGCTGGCCTGCACGATGGCCATGCCCGGAATGGCGGTTAACCCAACGGCAGTCATGTAGACATGGACTGAGACCACCCAGGCCCCGCCCACCGCGCCGCCGATCAGCGCGGCGATAAACGGCTTAACAAAGCGCAGGTTGATACCAAAAATGGCCGCTTCGGTGATGCCCAGCATCGCAGAAAACGCCGACGGTAAGGTAATGGCTTTGATTTTGGCATCTTTGGTTTTGAACCACACCGCCAGACAGGCGCCCCCCTGCGCCACGTTCGCCATGGCCCAGATTGGCAGCAGGAAGTTCACGCCAATCGACGGGTTACCCAGCAGCCCGGCTTCAATCGCGTGGAAGCTGTGGTGAATACCGGTGATTACAATCACCGAGTAAAGCCCGCCGAACAGCAGTCCGGCCAGCCAGCCCGCGTGTGCAATCAGTGTACTCAGGATAAAGGAGATGCCGTCGCCCAGCGCGCGCCCCGCCGGGCCGATAATCAGCAAGGCGATAAAACCGGAGATAACAACGGTGAGGAACGGCGTCAGGATCAGGTCTAACGCGTCCGGGATCGCGCGGCGCAGGTTTTTCTCTACGATGCTCATGAACCAGACGGCGAGCAGCACCGGGAATACCGTGCCCTGATAGCCAATCATCGCGATCTCAAGGCCGAAGAAGTTCATGGTGTGGAAGCCGGAGGCCACGCCCCAGGCGTTGGTCAGCGCCGGGTGCGTCAGAATGCCGCCCAGCGTCGCGCCAAGATACGGGTTGCCGCCAAATTCCCGCGCGGCGGTAAAGCCAATCAGAATAGGCAGAATGATAAACGCCGCGGAGCTGCACATGTCCAGCATGATGTAGATGGCGTTATCCGCATTGACCCAGCCGTAGGTTTTCACCATGCCGAGCAGGCCCATCAGCAGGCCGGATGCCACAATCGCGGGAATGATCGGGACAAAGATATTGGAGAGCAGACGGGCAATGCGCTGGAACGGGTTCAGCTTGCGCGCCGCCAGATCCGCGGCCTCAGACTTACTGGATTCGCTAATCCCCGCCGCCTGAATAAACGCGGCGTAAACCTTGTTGACCACGCCCGTGCCAAAAATCACCTGCATCTGCCCGGCGTTACGAAAACAGCCTTTTACGCCGTCGACCTTGCCGATAGCCTGCTGATCGGCAAGCGCGTCATCGACCAGCACCAGACGAAGACGCGTTGCGCAGTGCGCCGCGCTGGCGATGTTTTCCTTGCCACCGAGCAGCGGAATGAGCTCGCGGGCGATTTGATTAAAATCCATAGATACCTCTGCCTGACTTCTTTTTATGATGTGCGAAACGCTCCCGCCAGGCGGGAGCGTGATGGGTTAAAACCAGGTTTCCATCTGGACCCCAAAGTTCCATTCCCCGCCGGCGTTGAAACCGCTGCTGCCAAAGGCATCATCGCTGGCGTAATGATCCAGTTTGCTGCTCCAGTCCATCCAGGTGGCAAACAGACGAAGCTCCGGACGGCTGAAGAAATCGCCGATTTTGCTCGCTTTTAACGTCGGCGCAAAGGTCAGCTTGTAGAAACTGCCGTTAACGGCGTTGCGGTCCTTATAGCCTTCCGGATTTAAATTCATGTACTGATAGCTTCCCTCAAACGCCAGGGCGAAGTTCTGCGTCACCTCTTTAATCAGACGGGTGTTGAGCGTTACCCACTCATAGCTGTCGCCCTTGACGTAGCGATCTTTACTGCTCTGCGCCAGCACGGCGGGCGCAACGCTCCAGCCACCGCCGATTGGCGTGACACCGTAACTTGCGAAGCGCCAGGTATCCGCCTCAGGCAGCAGCGCGCCGTCGGAGCCGATGCTTTTCACTTCCGCACCCAGCCCGTGACCGTACAGCAGCGCCGTTTTGGCGGTCCCTTCACGCAGGCCGTAGAAGCTCTCATTATGCAAGCCGACCAGGGCATGAACGCCGGTATTGGCGGCATCGGTTTTGATGAGATCGCCGTTGGTGTCTTTACGGTCGTCGTTATCCTTCGCCCGCAGGCCGCTCACCATTAGCTGGAACGGTCCGGCGAAGTGGTTCATGGTGAGGATATAGTTCTGAACGTTATTGTCGGTCTGCTCCACGCTGCCGAAGTTGCGGCCGTAGATGGAGAAGTTGCTGCGCAGCGAATCGTTCCATTTCACGTCGTAGACGCCGCCGCCGGTACCGGCGAGGAACACCACGTCGGAGTCCAGCCAGTGAATATCAAAGTTGTCGCGGTCGAAGCGTTTACCCGCCCAGAAGGTGCTGCCCTTCAGCGCGCCGGTAAAATCAGGCAGATTGCCCAGCTCCGCGAAGGCCTGACGAATGTTGAGATCGCTGGTATCGGCTGACCAGTCGTTATAGGTTCTCTGCCCGTCGGCCAGCATCGCTTTGAAGCGCGTGGTGGCCCCGTTGTCCAGGGTTTGCTTGTGCTCCAGGTTCAGCTCAACGTAGGTGTCTGCTTCGTTACCCAGACGCCCTACCGCACCGCCGGTTTCACCGGCCGGGGTCAGATAAGGACCGCTTTTGCTGCTGGAGGCCGCATCGTTCATCAGCAGGCCAGAACGGGCGTAGCCGTGGAACTCAAACCCGCTGCTTTGATCCGCCTTCTTCTCCAGCGCGGTGGTGCGCTGCGCTACCGCCTGGGTTGTCGTTTGCGTCTGCTGCTGGGCGGCAACCAGCTGCTGCGTTTTTTGTTCCGCATCGGTGGCGCGCTTCTCAGCCACCTGCGCACGCGTTTCCGCCGCCTGGAGTCGCTGCTCCATCGCGGCAAGACGCGCTTCGATACTTGTCATATCCGTTTGGGCAAAAACAGAGGTACTTCCGGCCAGCATGCCTATCATCACGGCAAGTCTGCGTTTTTTATACATTTTGTCGCATCCCTAAAAGAAATCATTAAACGTGCTAAATTGCTAAACCGGTTTAGGTTGCTGATACTAAACCTCTGAATTTTGGATCGGCAATCTTTTTTGCTAAACCGTTTTAGTAAGTGTGATCGAGGCGACAATTCAGGCCGCCGGATGGCGGCCAGTGAAGGAAGGAATTACAGATCGTGCTGCCAGGGTAATGCGGTCATTGCTCCTTTGGCGGTAGTGGCTAGTGCGCCGCAGCGCTGGGCTAAGGCGATGACGGGCGTCAGGTCCTGCCCGGCAGCCAGGCCGTAGAGCAGTCCGGCGACGAAGGCATCGCCCGCGCCGGTCGTATCGACGCACTGAACGGGGGTGGCCGGATAGTGCTTCACGGTGCCGTCATGCCAGGCGATCACCCCCTCTTTTCCCTGGGTGACCAGCACCAGACGCGCCGGGCAGCGCGCCATCAGCGCGTTCAGACCGACGCTTACCGGCACATCGCCGGTTAAAAATGCCAGCTCTTCGACAGAGAGTTTCACCACGTCTGCGCTCTGCAGGGCCTGCTCCAGGCAGCGGCGCAGCGCGTTCTCATCCGGCCAGAGGTCCGGGCGAATATTGGGGTCGAAGCTGACGTAGCCGCCCGCCTTGCGAATGGCGGCCATCGCCTCAAACGTCGCGGAGCGGCTCGGCTCTGCGCTTAACGCGATGGAACAGACGTGCAGCCACTCCCCGGCGCTGAACGTCGGCAGATCGGCGGTTTCCAGAAACAGATCGGCGCTCGGGCGCACCATAAAGGTAAACGAGCGTTCGCCGTGGTCGTCCAGATCGACCACCACCGTTGAGGTGCGGTGCGCCGGGTCAAGGCGCATAGACTTCACGTCGACCTTTTCGTCAGCGAGAGTTTTCGCCATAAAGCGCCCGAAGGGATCGTCGCCAACCCTGCCGATAAAGGCGCTCTGGCCGCCCAGCCGGGCAATACCGACCGCAACGTTTGCCGGTGCGCCGCCGGGACACTGCAGCAATCTGCCTTCTCCATCGGGCAGCAAATCCACTACCGCATCGCCAAGTACCCAGATTTTTTTCATGTGATCCTCGCAGCTAAACCATATTAAACCGTTTTAGCTATTTAAGCACAGGCAGGACGAAGGGGAAATAACGCGGGAGGAAAATTGGCTAACGCACCAGATGCGGCCAGTGAATATCACCGACGCCGTTAATCTGCGGACGGGCAAAAAGAAAGCCCTGGAAACGGCGGATCCCGGCAGACTCGAGCCAGCACCACTCCTCAATCTTCTCGATCCCTTCGGCCACCAGGGTAATTTCGAGATCGGAGCAACAGCTGATGATGGATCGCACAATCGCCTGCTTCGGGCCGCTGAGGTGGATATTGCTGACTATCTCCCGGTCAATCTTAATTTTATCCGGCTGGAAGCGGGTCAGCAGCGAAAGGCCGGCATAGCCGGAACCAAAATCATCGATTGCCAGGCCAATCCCCTCACCGCGAAGCTGCTTGATGGCGCTATTAAACTGGTTGAAGCCGGAGATCATCTCGTTTTCAGTCACTTCAATGACCACCTGCTCCGGCTGAAGGCCATGTTTTTTAATCTGATCGACCAGAAATTCCACTGCGCCGGGGACATTCACCAGCGACATCGGCAGCAGGTTTACCGCAATCTTATGGCTACCAATACCCAGCTTTTCCGCCAGCGCAAAGGCATACGCTTTCGTCTGGAGATCGACTTCGTAGATTTTGTCCGGGTCGAGGGTGCTGAAGAAATGCTCCGGGCTGCCGCCATCGTTGCCGCGAATAAGGGCTTCCAGCGAGCTGATCTTCCCTTCCGATGGCTCCACGATGGGCTGGAGCGCAAACTGACAGGTTTGGTTGGCCATCAGCCCCAGACGTTCGCCAAAGGGCAACGCCTCGGGTGACAGCGTCCATTTTTCAGGGACGTAGCGTGCGCCCGACAGGGCCGGACGTTTGCCTGTGATAAACGTCTGGATAAATTTGAACACCCGGTCATCGGATGTGAGATAGCTTTCCAGCTTGCTGTAATTCAGAACCGACTGCAGCACCTCTTTCGGCGACTGCGTTTGCAGATCGAACAGCAGCATACCGACGTTTTCGAAGCGTCTGCGCGGGCCATAGTCCCGCATCAGCTCTACCACTCCATTGTGCCGCTTGTCGTCACGGATTTTATGGAACAGCTTAAGCACGCTCTCTTCCGACCCTTCGAGGATTTGCAGCACGTCACTGCCTTTTGCAAGCAGAACCCCGGTGATATTCAGATTGGCATTGCGGATCCGGGCGCGCTCCACCAGCTCCCTCAGCGCGGAGGACTGACAGGATAAATTCAACTGGCTTCGGTAAATCAGAGTCGTCAGCACAAAAATAGGTTCCAATGAGAAAGAGAGGTGCCTTGAAGCTATTATTTAACATACTTAATCAATGCGACCTAACATATTCACACTACAGGGGAACGTTACTTTTCCGCATCCCCGATCCGGCTGTTAATCCTCTCCTGCATATAGGCGTAAAACGGGTTCGAGGTGACCCGCATCAGCGCCTCTTTCCCGACGCTTAGCACGGACGTTTCTCCCCAAAGCGCGATTGTCCCCAGGCTGATGCCGTAGCGGTTTTTCACCCCAGGCTCACGGCCATAGAGATCGTCATCCGGCGGGAACGGCACGGCAACGTGCGACAGGGAATAGACATCCTGCGGCCAGGCCTGCGCCAGCGGCACGACCGTCTCCCGGGTGCTGCCAGCCGGGGTGATTTTCGCTACCGTCGAGAAGCTGTGAGCGTCCGCATTGGTAATAATCGTGACACCGTAACGTCTCTGCACAACCGGCAGCAGCGCCGAGGTGGCCGTCCACGACGACGGTTTGAACAGCGGACGGAAGCTCGCCGCCTGGTTGATGTCAAACACCACCAGCTCGCTGCCGTTGGCCGGAAGCTGGTCAAACAGGCCGGTCACCACCGCGCGGGTGCTGACCGTGGAATCCATCACCGACTGGAACGCCAGCACCGGCGGCAAATTCGCCAGCCTGTTCTCCCGCGCCGCGCGGCCAATTTGCTCCTGCAGGGCCTTCGTCAGCAGCCATGACTGCCGGGCGGCGTTCACCGGGAACGAATTATATTTATACGGGTTATATTCCGGCGCGATATTCAGCCACGCCGCTTTAGCAAACGCTGGCAGCAGCGCCGGTAGCCCGGCGAAACCGGCAAAGCGCGCAAAGGCCGTCACGCCGATCATCGGTGAGAGCAGTATCACCTGCTGCGGTCGACGCAGCGCAGGCGCGTCCAGCGCATCGAGGGTATATTTCATCGCCAGCGCCCCGCCGTTAGAGTAGCCCACCAGATGCAGAGGCACTGCCTCACCCGCCAGACGCGTGGCTTCCCGCACCGCAAGGCGCGTCGCCGCCAGCCACATCTCCCAGTCAACGTCCGTCAGCGCGCCGGGCGCGGTGCCGTGCCCGGGCAGGCGCGGGACCACCGCGACAAAACCGCGTTGCTGATAGTTCACCGCAAGGTGCCTGACGCTGTAAGGCGAGTCCGTCAAACCGTGCAGCAGCACTACCGCGCCGCGGGGTTTTCCGGCAGGCATCAGCACAAAGGAGCGATTGGCATCGGGAGCAAACTGACCGGGCCACACCAGGCTCTGGCGATAGAAGCGGTTTAACGGAGTACGTTCCTCGCCCTCTGTTTCCGCCGTCACCGCGCGATCAAGATCGGCGAAAATAGCGTTTTCCCGAGCGATATACCCGGCAAAATTGCCGTTATCCATCTCGCGCACGGACATCTCGTCGGCCCGCCAGGTATGCCAGAGGTGCAGTTCCGGTCCCTGCTGCGAGAAATAGACCCTAACCGCCAGCAGGACGACCAGTACGATCCCTACGACCATCCCTATTTTCTTTGCAAGCGTCATCAGGCGCACGCTGACTCGCCAGGGCAGATTTGCCATGCCGGGATCCCTTTAATATTCACAGTACATCTATCTTATCAAAAATGTGAACGGACTGACGGATTCACCAAATTCATACCTGCCGCGTCAGACAGTGCACCAAAAGTGAACTACGCTGCACAAATGTTGAGCATTGGTTAAACAATTATTGCATGAAGTTTACTGCACAGCGGGTTTAACCCGCCCTGTGAACATGGCACGCGTCATGCATTGTTAATCAGATAACACAAACTCAGCCATTGACAGCCTGTTAACAGCGAGGCGGTATGACGACGAAACCTGAGATGTTAAGCCGTATCGAAGCGACGTTCAGCCAGCTCACGCCCAGCGAAAAGCGGGTCGGGAGCTGGCTGCTGGCGCACGCCGCGCAAATCCCGTTTGAAACGGCTGAGAGCGTCGGTCAGGCGAGCGGGACCAGCGGAATTACCGTCGGACGCTTCCTGCGCAAGCTGGGGTATCGCAACCTGGAAGATGCCAAAAAGAGCCTGCGCGATCCGTATCAGCCCTGGGGCATGAACGAGCGGCTGGACTCCTGGCAGCAGCAGCTCCCCCTTTCCAGCCGCCTTCAGCACGCCCTGTCGCTGGAAGTGGATGCCATCACGCAGGTGTACCAGCTGGCGCAAACGGACGCCTTCCGTCAGGTGGTGCACAACCTCGCCCACGCGGACGCGGTGTTTGTGCTGGGGATCCAGTCCACGCGCGGGATTGCCAACGCCTTCTTCAGCCACCTTGAGTACCTCCGACCGCGGGTGAGCTATTCGGAGGGGGCGTCCGGCAGCTGGGTAGAATCCCTGAACTCGGGGTTTTCGCACCCGTACGTTGTGCTGACAGACACGCGCACCTACTCCTCAATGGCCCGCCAGTACTGCCGCGTTGCCAGCGAGAAAGGCATTCCGCTGGCCTTAATCACCGACATCTGGTGCCCGTGGGCGCGGGATTACCCGATTGATTTACTGCAGGTGAAAACCGATACCGGTCATTTCTGGGATTCGCTTGCCCCCGTAAGCTGTCTGTTCAACCTGCTGCTGTCGGGCGTAGTGGAAGCGCTGGGTGACGCGCTCCCGGCACGACTGGCGGTCAACCGACAATTACAACAAGAGTTTGGACAATTCGAACGCTAAAGGAGCGGAGCTATGCCCGAAGAGAGTGAACTGATCGATGTGGCGAAGACGTTTCCCACGCTGCATATCGATCTGAAGTACGCCACCGCCGACAACATCACCGGCCGGCCGATCTATCAGGAGGCGCTGTGCCTGCTGCATACCGATGCCGCCACCGCGCTGGCAAAAGCCATCAGCATTGCCTCGCTGGCCGGACTGAAGCTGGTGGTGTACGACGCCTATCGCCCGCAGCAGGCACAGGCCCAGCTGTGGGATGCCTGCCCGAACCCGGAATACGTGGTTGACGTGGCAATAGGCTCCAACCACAGCCGCGGCACGGCCATCGACGTCACCCTGATGGATGAACATAACGCCGTGCTGGATATGGGTGCCGGTTTTGACGAAATGCATGACCGATCGCATCCGTATCACCCCTCCGTGCCGCCGCACGCCCAGCGCAACCGTCTGCTGTTGAACGCCATCATGTTTGGCGGCGGTTTTGTCGGTATCAGCAGCGAATGGTGGCACTTCGAACTGCCGAACGCCGCCAGCTACCCGCTGCTTGACGACCGTTTTGCCTGTTTTCCCCTGACGCACACCCCTCTTTAAACCTGGAGCACTGCCATGAAAACATCGCTTGTCTCGACTCTGATCGCCGCCACGCTGGCCCTGAGCGCACCGCTGGCGCTGGCTGCCGTGCCGAAAGACATGCTGGCGATCGGCAAAGCCGCCGACCCGCAAACGCTCGATCCTGCCATCACCATTGATAACAACGACTGGACCGTGACCTATCCGTCCTACCAGCGTCTGGTCAAGTACAAGCCGGGCTCTACCGAGGTGGAAGGCGATCTGTCGACGGGCTGGAAGGCGTCCGATGACCAGAAAGAGTGGACCTTTACCCTGGCGGATAACGCGAAATTTTCCGACGGCACGCCGGTCACCGCTGAAGCGGTAAAACTCTCTTTTGAACGCCTGCTGAAGCTCAGCCAGGGGCCGTCTGAAGCCTTCCCGAAAGACCTGAAAATTGATGCCGTCGATGACCATACGGTGAAGTTCACCCTCAGCCAGCCGTTCGCGCCTTTCCTGTATACGCTGGCAAACGACGGGGCGTCCATCATTAACCCGGCGGTGCTGAAGGCCAATGCGGCGGACGATGCGCGCGGTTTTCTGGCGCAAAACACCGCCGGTTCCGGGCCGTTTATGCTCAAAAGCTGGCAGAAAGGCCAGCAGCTGATCCTGGTGCCTAACCCCCACTGGCAGGGTGAGAAGCCACACTTTAAGCGCGTCTCGGTGAAAATTATCGGTGAAAGCGCCTCGCGCCGATTGCAGCTTTCCCGCGGCGATCTGGACATTGCCGACGCCCTGCCGGTCGATCAGCTTGCGGCCCTGAAGCAGGAAGGCAAAGTCGCCGTTGCGGAATACCCGTCCCTGCGCGTGACTTACCTCTATCTCAACAACAGTAAAGCGCCGCTCAATCAGGTGGATTTACGCCGGGCCATCTCCTGGGCGACGGATTACCAGGGGATGGTGAAAGGCATTCTGAGCGGCAATGGCAAGCAGATGCGCGGCCCAATCCCGGAAGGCATGTGGGGCTTTGACGCCACGGCAATGCAGTACAGCTTCGATGAGGCCAAAGCCAAAGCGGCGCTGGAGAAGGTCAAAGACAAACCCGCCAGCCTGACCTTCCTCTATTCGGATAACGATCCGAACTGGGAGCCGATCGCCCTTTCCACTCAGGCCAGCCTCGGCAAGATCGGCATTAACGTCAAGCTGGAAAAACTGGCTAATGCCACCATGCGCGACCGTGTCGGCAAAGGCGATTACGACATTGCCATCGGCAACTGGAGCCCGGACTTTGCCGACCCGTACATGTTCATGAACTACTGGTTCGAATCGGACAAAAAAGGGCTGCCGGGCAACCGTTCGTTCTATGAGAACAAAGAGGTTGATTCCCTGCTGCAGGCCGCGCTGAAAACGACCGATCAGGCGGAACGCACCAAAGATTACCAGCAGGCGCAAAAGGTGGTCATCGACGAGGCGGCCTACGTTTATCTGTTCCAGAAGAACTACCAGCTGGCGATGAACAAAGAGGTCAAAGGCTTCACATTTAATCCGATGCTCGAGCAGGTGTTCAACATCGCCACCATGAGCAAATAACGGTTCTCGCCGGGGGAAAGCGTATGACGTTCTGGAGCATCGTGCGCCAGCGCTGCTGGGGGTTAATCCTGGTGGTGGCCGGTGTCTGTATTATCACCTTTATTATTTCACACCTGATCCCCGGCGACCCGGCCCGTCTGCTGGCCGGCGATCGCGCCAGCGACGAAATCGTGCAGAACATCCGCCAGCAGCTAGGGCTGGATCGGCCGCTGTATATACAGTTTGGCCGCTACGTGGACGCTCTGGCGCACGGTGATTTAGGCACGTCCATCCGTACCGGGCGTCCGGTCGCCGAAGATCTGAAGGCCTTTTTCCCCGCCACGCTGGAGCTGGCCTTTTGCTCTCTGCTGCTGGCGCTGGTCATCGGCGTGCCGCTGGGGATTTTATCGGCAGTGTACCGCAACCGCTGGCTGGATCACCTGGTGCGTTTAATGGCGATGACCGGGATCTCCACGCCTGCCTTCTGGCTTGGGCTGGGCGTGATTGTGCTGTTCTACGGGCACCTGCAGATTCTGCCGGGCGGCGGCAGGCTGGACGACTGGCTCGATCCGCCGACGCACGTCACCGGGTTTTATCTGCTGGACGCGCTGCTGGAGGGCAACGGTGAGGTCTTTTTCAATGCGCTTCAGCACCTGATTTTACCCTCGCTGACGCTGGCGTTTGTTCACCTGGGGATTGTGGCGCGGCAGGTTCGCTCGGCGATGCTGGAGCAGCTTAGCGAGGACTACATCCGCACCGCGCGCGCCAGCGGCCTGCCCGGCTGGTACATCGTCCTGCGCTACGCCCTGCCCAATGCCATGATCCCGTCCATTACCGTGCTCGGGCTGGCGCTGGGCGATCTGCTTTACGGCGCCGTGCTGACCGAAACCGTCTTTGCCTGGCCGGGCATGGGCGCCTGGGTGGTGACATCCATCCAGGCGCTCGATTTCCCTGCCGTAATGGGCTTTGCCGTCGTCGTTTCGCTGGCCTACGTGCTGGTTAATCTGGTGGTCGATCTGCTTTACCTGTGGATTGACCCGCGAATCGGGCGCGGAGGTGCCGAATGATGTTAACGCAGGAAACGCCCGTCACGGTTAAAACCGCCAGACAACGCATCAACTGGGCAAAGCTGTTCTGGATGCTGCGTCAAAGCCCGCTCACGATCGTTGGCGGCGTCATTATGATTGCGATGCTCTTTCTGATGGTGGCTTCGCCGTGGATTGTGCCGCATGACCCGAACGCGCTGGATCTTACCGCCCGCCTGCAGGCGCCGTCTGCGCAACACTGGTTTGGTACCGATGAGGTAGGACGAGACCTGTTCAGCCGCGTGCTGACGGGCAGCCAGCAGTCGATTACCGCCGGGCTGGCGGTCGTGGTGATTGCGGGCGGCATTGGCTCACTGCTGGGCTGTTTGTCCGGCGTGCTGGGCGGGCGCGGCGACGCCATCATCATGCGGGTGATGGACATTATGCTCTCGATTCCCTCCCTGGTGCTGACCATGGCGCTGGCCGCCGCGCTCGGTCCGAGCCTGTTTAACGCCATGCTGGCGATTGCGATTGTCCGCATCCCGTTTTACGTCCGCCTGGCGCGCGGGCAAACCCTGGTGGTGCGCCAGTTTACCTACGTTCAGGCCGCCCGCACGTTTGGCGCGTCCCGCTGGCATTTGATCCGCTGGCATATTCTGCGCAACGCCCTGCCTCCGCTGATTGTGCAAGCTTCGCTGGATATCGGTAGCGCCATTCTGATGGCCGCCACGCTGGGGTTTATTGGCCTGGGCGCGCAGCAGCCCACCGCCGAATGGGGGGCGATGGTGGCCGTGGGCCGTAACTACGTCCTGGACCAGTGGTGGTACTGCGCCTTTCCCGGTGCGGCGATTTTAATTACCGCCGTGGGCTTTAACCTGTTTGGCGACGGTATCCGCGATCTGCTGGATCCGAAGTCAGGAGGAAAACAGTGATGACCGAACCGGTATTACGTATTGAAGACCTGCACCTGAGCTTCCCGATTTTTCGCGGTGAGGTTCACGCGCTTAATCACGTCTCGCTGGAGATCGGCAGGGGCGAAATTGTCGGCGTGGTGGGCGAATCCGGTTCCGGTAAATCCGTGACCGCCATGCTCGCCATGCGCCTGCTGCCGGAAGGGAGCTACCGCATTCACCACGGTCAGGTGAAATTACTCGGCGAAAACGTCCTGACGGCGTCCGAGAAGCAGCTTCGCCAGTGGCGCGGAGCCCGAGTGGCGATGATTTTTCAGGAGCCGATGACCGCCCTCAACCCGACGCGGCGGATTGGCAAACAGATGGTGGAGGTGATCCGCCAGCATCAGCCGCTTTCGCGGCGCGAGGCGCAGCAGAAGGCGATTACCCTGCTGGAAGAGATGCAAATCCCGGACGCGAAGCAGGTCATGGAACGTTATCCGTTTGAACTGTCAGGAGGTATGCGCCAGCGGGTGATGATCGCCCTTGCCTTCTCCTGCGAGCCGGAGCTGATCATCGCCGACGAGCCGACCACCGCGCTGGACGTTACCGTCCAGCTCCAGGTGCTGCGCTTGCTGAAGCATAAGGCGCGGGCCAGCGGTACCTCGGTGCTGTTTATCAGCCATGATATGGCCGTGGTGTCGCAGCTTTGCGACAGAATGTACGTGATGTATGCGGGCAGCGTGATCGAGAGCGGTGCCACGCAAACGCTGATCCACCGCCCAGTGCATCCCTATTCCATAGGCCTGCTGCAGTGCGCCCCGGAAAACGGCCAGCCGCGCGACCTGCTTCCCGCCATCCCCGGTACGGTGCCCAACCTCAGCCAGCTTCCGCAGGGTTGCGCCTTCCGCGAGCGCTGCTTTGCCGCCGGGGCGAAATGCAGCGAAACGCCGCGCTTACAGCCCAATGGGGCAGAAGGCCAACAGGCTGCCTGCTGGTATCCACAACGGGAGAAACACCATGTCTGATGTACTGCTGGAACTGGATAGCGTGCACGTGAACTTTGCGGCGCGTAAAAACTGGCTGGGGCGCGTAACGGAACAGGTCCATGCTCTCAACGGGCTCGATCTTCAGATCCGTCGGGGGGAAACGCTGGGCATTGTCGGGGAATCCGGCTGCGGGAAAAGCACGCTGGCCCAGCTGCTGATGGGCATGCTTAAGCCCAGCACCGGGGCATGCCAGCGGGCGCACCACGCGGGCGGCATGCAGATGGTGTTTCAGGATCCGCTCTCCTCCCTCGACCCGCGATTGCCGGTCTGGCGCATCATCACCGAGCCGGTGTGGGTGCAGAAACGCAGCAGCGAGCGCGTGCGTCGTCAACTTGCGGAGGAACTGGCGCTGCAGGTTGGCATTCGCCCGGAATACCTCGACAGGCTTCCGCACGCCTTCTCCGGCGGGCAGCGCCAGCGCATCGCCATCGCCCGGGCGCTCTCGTCCGACCCCGATATTATCGTGCTTGATGAACCCACCAGCGCGCTGGATATCTCCGTGCAGGCGCAAATCCTCAACCTGCTGGTGAACCTGCAGCAGCAGCGTAATCTGACCTACGTGTTAATTTCGCATAACGTCTCGGTGGTCAGACACATGAGCGACCGGGTGGCGGTGATGTACCTCGGGCAGATTGTGGAGCTGGGCAGCGCCGGTCAGGTGCTTGGCGAGCCGCGCCATCCCTATACCCGTCTGTTGCTCGACTCGGTTCCCCGCACAGGTGAACCGCTGGATGAAAATCTGGCCTTGCGCAAAACGGAGCTTCCCGGCAACCGTCATCTGCCCGAAGGCTGTTTTTTCCGCGACCGTTGTCCGATGGCAACGCAGGGGTGTGAGCGACCCCAGCCGTTACAGCCCTCACGCGAGGGCCGTAACGTCCGCTGCTGGCGCAGTCTGGATTAGATTTGTGCCATCCCGCCGTCCACGAACAGCTCGGTGGCGTTGATAAAGCTGGCCGCGTCGGAGGCCAGAAACGCCACCGCTTTACCCACCTCACCCGGCGCGCCTAAACGCCCCAGCGGTACCTGCGCGGCCAGCGCGTCGTACAGCCCCTGACGGTGTTCTTCCGGCACCAGATCGCCGAGGCCTGGCGTTTTGATCGGGCCCGGGCTCACCACGTTGACGCGGATCCCGCGGCCCTGCAAATCCAGCGCCCAGGAGCGGGCAAAGTTGCGCACGGCGGCCTTACTGGCGCTGTAGACGCTGAAGTTGGCCGTTCCTTTAATGGACACCGTCGAGCCGGTCAGAATAATCGACGATCCGGCGGAGAGCAGAGGCAGCGCCTTCTGCACCGTAAACAGCACACCGCGAACGTTGGTGCCGAAAATACGGTCAAACTGCTCTTCGGTGATCGCGCCCAGCGGCAGCATATCGCCGCCACCGGCGTTGGCGAACAGGATATCAAGACGGCCTTCTTCTTTGGCTATCCGGGCATAGACCTCATCCAGATCGGCAAGCTTAGAGACGTCCGCGCGAATGCCTACCGCGGTTGAAGCAATTTCAGCCACCGCCGCGTCCAGCTCGGCCTGGCGACGCCCGGTGATATATACCTTCGCACCCTGAGCCGCCAGCTCCTGCGCCGTGGCAAGACCAATACCGGTGCTGCCGCCGGTGACCAGTGCGATTTTTCCTGAGAGAGTCGTGTTCATGTCATTTACCTTTTGTTGGGTTTGCGTTGGACAAACTTTAGCCCTTGCGCCATTAGTGAAAAACAGGCAAAAAAGAAAATGACTATTCACCTACAGAAATAATCAGAGGTCATCATGGACCAGCTCATGGCGATGCGCGCTTTTACGCGGGTCGTGGAGTCAGGCAGTTTTACCCGCGCGGCGGACTCGCTGAATATGCCGATCGCCACGCTGAGCAAGCTGGTTAAATCGCTAGAGTCGCACCTGGAGATACGTCTCCTGCACCGGACGACTCGCCGGGTGGTCGCGACGCCTGAAGGGATGGAATACTATGAAAAAGCGCTCAGAGTGCTGATTGATATCGAAGACATCGACACCTCGTTTCGCGTTTCCCGCGCGACGCCAAAAGGGCATTTGCGGGTTGACGTGGGCGGCTCCACCGCCCGGGACGTGCTCATCCCCCTACTTCCGGAATTTATGCGGCGCTATCCGGATATCCGCATCGACCTTGGCGTGGCCGACCGGCCGGTCGATCTCATCAGCGGTAACGTAGACTGTGTGATCCGCGGCGGGCCGCTGGACGACTCGACCCTGATCGCCCGTCATCTCGGTAACGCCGAAATGGTCACCTGCGCGACGCCCGGTTACCTGAAAAATCATGGCGTCCCGGCCTATCCGCAGGAGCTGTGCAACGGCCACAAGCTCATTAGCTATCTCTCTCCCGTCACCGGACGGGCATTTCCGTTTCGCTTCCGGCAGAACGGCGAGGCGCTGGAGATTACTATTCCGCACTATTTCGGCGTCAATGAAAGTAATGCCCATCTGGCGGCTGCCGCGGCGGGGCTGGGGATCGTTCAGACCTTTGAGTATTCCGCAAAGTCATATTTGCAGGCGGGAACGCTGACGGCGATCCTGGGCGACTGGCGCCCTGCCGCCTATCCGTTTCATGTGGTTTACCCGCAGAACCGGCATTTGACGCACAGACTGAAGGTCTTTATCGCCTGGCTGGCGGGGGTGTTCCCCGCCGCGCTGAAGGGGTAGCCGGGCGCGAACCCGGCTGGGGCTTAGTTAAGCTTATAGTCCAGGGTAATCTCGGCTTTCAGGAGCTGTGATACCGGACAGCCCGCTTTTGCTTTCTGAATAATGCCATCGAACTGCTGGGGGGCGATGCCTGGAACGGTCACCTTGCTTTTCAGGGCAACCTTAGTGATGGCAAAGCCGCCGTCGGTTTTATCCAGAGAGACGTCCGCCGTAGTATCAATGGAGTCGGCGGTATAGCCCGCTTCCCCGAGCATCAGCGACAGCGCCATTGAGAAGCAGGCCGCATGTGCCGCGCCAATCAGCTCTTCGGGGTTGGTCCCCTTTTCACCCTCAAAGCGGGTATTGAAACCATAAGGCTGTTGATTGAGAACGCCGCTCTCTGTGGAAACCGTTCCTTTTCCGCGCTTAATGTCGCCAGACCAGTGTGCCGAACCGTGCTTATGAATAGTCATTCTTGCTCTCCTTTTGGCTTACAAAGGGTTAAGTATAGACTACGCATCTGGCCCACCCTGGAACACAGACAATTCCAGGACTTTCACCTGCTGTACCGACAAAAAGGATAATGATATGGCGCTAAAAATCAGGATGGCCGTTGCCCTAACCACGCTGGCTCTGTCGCTCTCTTCACTGGCGAAAACGCCGGAGGACTTTATCTATACTAGCTCGGGCGATCTCGACGCGGCGTTCCCGCTTGTTGCTCGAAGCGATATCGGCGGCGTGCAGATCGTTTACAACTGGCGCCTGCTGGAACCCGAGAAGGACAGCTATGACTTCTCGCGGATTGAACAGGATCTGGCGCGCGTTAAGTCCGCCCGAAAAAAGCTCTTTATTCAAATCCAGGATCGTTTCTTTGAGCCGGACGCCCGCTACGTGCCGGACTATCTGATGCACGATAAGCGATATGGCGGCGGGATTGCGCCGCAGTTCGATAACCCCGGCGAAGGCAAGCCAGTCGGTTCAGGATGGGTGGCGCGTCAGTGGGATCCTGCCGTGCGCGAGCGCTATCAGGCGCTGCTGGCCGCCCTCGCGAAGCGCTTTGATGGCGAGGTGTATGGGGTAAACCTGCCCGAAACCGCCATTGATATCGACGAAAAAAATCCCCCCGCCGGGTTTACCTGCGACAGCTATTTCGCGGGTGAAATGGAAAACCTGGCCTTTGCACGAAAGGCTTTTCAGAAATCACACGTGGTGCAATACGTGAACTTCTGGCCGTGCGAATGGGATAATGACCACAACTACATGGGGCGTCTGTTTGCGTATGCCAGCGCCAACAATGTCGGTCTGGGCGGGCCAGACATTGTTCCCAACCGCAAGGCGCACATGAAGAATGCCTATCCCTTCTTCCATAAAAATAAACAGACGCTACCGCTCATCGCCATGGCGGTTCAGGAACCGACCCTGACCTATAAGGATCCACAGACCGGAAAACCGTTCACCAAAGCGGAATTTGTCCGCTTCGGCGAAAGTTATCTCGGTGCCGATATTATTTTCTGGAGCACGGCATCTCCCTGGCTAAAGGCGAAGTAATCCCTTCTTATGCCAGGTAGCGCGACAGTTCGTCGAGGAACACGCGCAGCGCGGCAGGCTGGTATTCCCGGGACTGATAAATGCCATGGATGGCAAGCGGTTTCGGCTCAAGCGCCTCCAGCACCGGCACCAGTAATCCCTGTTCCAGCGCGGCAGAGGCTTCGCGCTCCGGCAGCATGGCGATACCGCAGTGCTTAATAGCCGCGTCCATCAGCAGCGAAGAGATGCTGGCGCTCAGGTTGCCGCTGACGGCCACGCTCAGGCTTTCCCCTTCCGGCGTCAGGAAGTGCCAGGACTGCCCGGCGAAAAAGCTGTAGTGCAGGCAGTTGTGCTGCGCTAATTCTTCGGGGCTGACGGGGGTACCGTGCTGTGCAAGATAGTCCGGCGAGGCGCAGAGCACCGACCGACACTCCCCCAGCCGGCGGGCGATCATGCCGGGTTCAGGGTTGTCGGTAATGCGCACGGCGACGTCAATGCGCTCTCCCACCAGGCTGACCGGGTGGTTATTCACGTCCAGCTCAATGCGCAGCTGCGGGTAACGCGAGAGCAGGCCGGGCAGGACCGGCGCAATCAGGTGCATGGCGGTAAAGTGCGCGCAGGCCACCCGCAGCGTGCCGGACGGCAAGTCTTTCTCCGACTGACCTTCAATTTCCTGCGAAATTTGCGAGAGCGTCCGCGTTTTTTGCAGCACCTTTTCCCCTGCTGCGGTCAGCGTCAGCTTGCGCGTGGAGCGGTTTACCAGCCGCGTTCCCGCCCACTTCTCCATTTGTTCAAGGTAGCGACTCACCATCGGTCGGGAAATGCCCAACGCGCGGGCCGCCGCGCTCAAACTTCCCAGCTCGCATATCCGGTTGTAAACCTGAGCGGCGATAACGCGATCCATAAAAGCTCCATTTGCTCGATTTATGAAACTAAGCATGTCTTGTTTCAGGAATTCTGGCAAATGCGAATATCCGTACAATAGACACATTACTGAACAACAGAGACAACAGCATGAAACTCACTCACCTTGCCCTGCTTTCCACCCTTATCACGCCGGCTGTTTTTGCCGCGCCGTTGACCATTGATACCTATAACCCGCAGGAAAAAGGCATTTTCCCGGTCTCCTCCACGCTGGTTTCCGGCCCGAAAGAGGCGGTGCTGTTTGACGCGCAGTTCAGCGTGAAGGATGGCGAAGCGCTGGTAGAGAAAATTCGCCGCAGCGGTAAAACCCTGAATAAGATTGTGATCACCTCCGGCGATCCGGATTTCTATTTTGGCCTGCAGCCGCTGGTCGAAGCCTTCCCGAATGCCAAAGTGGTGGCCACGCAGCATGTGGTTGACCACATCAAAGCCACCAAAGACGCCAAGCTCGCCTACTGGGGCCCGCAGATGAAGGACGGCGCGCCAACGGAGCTGGTCGTCCCGCAGGTGCTTGCCTCCACCACGTTCATGGTTGACGGGGAAAAGGTCGATATCGAGCAGCCGGACAGCTACGCGGCCTATGTGTGGATCCCGTCCGCGAAAACGATCCTCGGCGGCACTGGGGTAGCCTGGGGCATTCACGTCTGGACGGCAGACACCCAGACCCCGGAAAGTCGTAAGCAGTGGCAGGACACTCTGCAGGCTATGGCCGCGCACAAGCCAGAACGCGTGATCCCGGGCCACTATCTTGGCACGCCACCCGCCGGGACTGGCGCGATTGATTTTACCCGCGACTATCTGCAGCGCTTTGACAAGGCCTTATCCGCGCACAAAGATTCAGCAGGCGTCATCAGCACCCTGAAAAAACAGTATCCGGGCCTGGCGGAAGAGAGCTCGCTGGAATTAAGCGCGAAGGTGAATACCGGCGAAATGAAGTGGTAATTTAAAAACAGCTCCTGCTATATTTCCGTGATAGCAGGAGCACCGCCAAAATATCCCCGCCGTTACCCGTCGATATAGCCACACCGTTTAAAAGCGCATAAAAGCATGCACTTATGTCATTTTTATTTCTAAGATGAATCTGAACCACAACCGGGAAAATATTTGCCATTCTGTTTGTGAATTAAATTTTTTGCGAGCCGTACCATTAAACAGACAACGACACGGAGGCAGCATGTTTACTTATTACCCGGCTAATACCACAGCAGCACAACCTGAACTCGTTAACGCGATTGCGCAGGGTCTTCACGCCGAGCACGGTGCTGTGACTGAAGATGACATTTTGATGGAACTCACCAAGTGGGTGGAATCCACGGATAATGACATCCTCAGTGACATCTACCAGCAGACCATTAACTACGTCGTCAGCGGGCAAAACGCACCTTTGTAAAAACCTGCTAAGCTGGATCAGCAACCTAAGGGGTTACATTTCGTTTGCGTAAGCAAACTGGTCCTTAAAACTATCAACAGGATTGAGGAGTTAACATGAAATCGAACCGTCAGGCACGCCATATTCTGGGACTGAACTATAAGCTTTCCAATCAGCGTAAAGTGGTGATTGAAGGCGACCATGAAACGCAGGTCACTCACGCCACCGGCAGAAAACGCCACGCGGGCAAGTAAGTTCCAGACTGAGATCCAGAACACCATCGGTAATCCCGATGGTGTTTTTGTTTATGTGTTGCGGTAATTAATATTTAGCTCCTTTATAATACCGCCTGACCGCACCCCAGCGCACAGGCCAGAAAGATGACAAACAGCAGTGTCAGGGACGGATCTTCATAAAAAGAGTGAGTGACATGGACAACAAACTGAAAAAACATCGTTCCTTATACATCCCATACGCCGGACCGGTTTTACTCGAATTCCCCCTGCTCAACAAAGGCAGCGCCTTCAGCATGGAAGAGCGCAGCAGCTTTAACCTGCTTGGTCTGCTGCCGGAAGTGGTTGAGACCATTGAAGAACAGGCGGAGCGCGCGTGGATCCAGTATCAGGGTTTCAAAACTGAAATCGACAAGCACATCTACCTGCGTAACATTCAGGACACCAATGAAACCCTCTTCTATCGCCTGGTGCAGAACCATCTCGAAGAGATGATGCCGGTGATCTACACCCCGACGGTGGGTGCGGCCTGCGAGCGTTTCTCAGAGATCTACCGTCGCTCTCGCGGGGTATTCATCTCTTATCAGAATCGTCACAACATGGACGATATTCTGCAGAACGTGCCTAACCACAATATCAAAGTGATTGTGGTGACCGACGGCGAACGTATTCTCGGCCTCGGCGACCAGGGCATTGGCGGGATGGGGATCCCAATCGGTAAACTCTCGCTCTACACCGCCTGCGGCGGCATCAGCCCGGCGTATACCCTGCCGGTGGTGCTGGACGTCGGCACCAACAACCAGCAGCTGCTCAACGATCCGCTCTATATGGGCTGGCGCCATCCGCGCATTACCGACGACGAGTACTATCAGTTTGTCGACGATTTCATCCAGGCCGTGAAGCACCGCTGGCCGGACGTGCTGCTGCAGTTTGAAGACTTTGCGCAGAAAAACGCGATGCCGCTGCTGAACCGCTATCGCGATGAGATCTGCTCCTTTAACGACGACATCCAGGGCACCGCATCCGTGACCGTGGGTACGCTTATCGCCGCCAGCCGTGCAGCCGGCAGCCAGCTGAGCTACCAGAAAATCGTCTTCCTGGGTGCAGGCTCTGCGGGCTGCGGTATCGCCGAGCAGATTATCGCCCAGACGCAGCGTGAAGGCTTGAGCGAAGAGCTGGCCCGCTCCCGCGTCTTTATGGTTGACCGTTTCGGCCTGCTGACCGACGGCATGCCAAACCTGCTGCCGTTCCAGACCAAGCTGGTGCAGAAACGTGAGAACCTGAAAAACTGGGATACCGACAACGAAGTCCTTTCCCTGCTGGACGTAGTGCGCAACGTGAAGCCGGATATTCTGATCGGCGTTTCCGGGCAAACCGGTCTCTTTACCGAAGAGATCATTCGCGAGATGCACAAGCACTGCGAGCGCCCTATCGTGATGCCGCTTTCCAACCCGACCTCCCGCGTGGAAGCGACGCCGCAGGACATCATCGCCTGGACCGAAGGTAACGCGCTGGTTGCGACCGGCAGTCCGTTCGATCCGGTGGTGTGGAAGGATAAAACCTATCCGATTGCCCAGTGCAACAACTCGTACATCTTCCCGGGCATTGGTCTGGGCGTGATCGCGTCCGGCGCGTCCCGCATTACCGATGAGATGTTGATGTCGGCGAGCGAAACCCTCGCGGGCTACTCGCCGCTGGTCAACAACGGTGAAGGGCTGGTGCTGCCGGAGCTGAAAGACATTCACAAGGTGTCGCGCGCCATCGCGTTTGCGGTAGGTAAAATGGCGCAGCAACAGGGCGTGGCGGTGAAAACCTCTGCCGACGCGCTGCAGCAGGCCATCGACGACAACTTCTGGAAGCCTGAATACCGCAGCTATCGCCGTACCTCGATTTAAACCGCTTTGACCGTTTCCTCTCCCTGTGGGAGACGCGGTACGGCCCAATCGCCCGGTGGCGCTTCGCTTACCGGGCCTACGGGCATGATGTTTTCCCTCTCCCTGTGGGAGAGGGTTAGGGTGAGGGCAACAGACCGCGCCATCGAATACCCACTAGCCAAACCCCTTTTCCCCCGCTACACTCCCTTCATCCATTAACCTACTGAATATATAAGGAGGCCAATTATGCTGTATCGTGAAATTTTCAATGTTTCACATACATTTGGTGATCGCACCAGCTCAAGCGTTATCGGTATCGTGCTGCGATAACTTCGGCTTGAGCGAAGACACCAACCCCTGAAATCCCTTCTCTCGGGCTTACTGAGTTATCGTCAGCGATGTTTGACGAGGCATAAACATGCCTGTAACTCTTGGGTAAGCAACAATGAGCACTTTACTCACTGCACAATCTTTACGCGTTGATACGGCGTTTGGCACGCTCTTCGACTCACTCTCCTTTACGCTGAAAAAAGGCGACCGCATTGGCCTGCTGGGCGACAACGGCTGCGGAAAAAGCACGCTGCTGAAGGTGCTGGACGGCACTGACTCCCCCGCCTCCGGAACGGTAGCGCTGGCCGGACACTGCCTGATGGCGCGCGTGGAGCAACATCTCCCGGATGCCATTTTCCCGCTGACCATGCTGGATGCCGTACTCGCACAGCTGCCTTTAGCCGAGCGCGATAGCCTGCGCTGGAAAGCCGAAACGCTGCTGGCGAGCATGGGCTTCACGCCGCAGGATATGATGCTGCAATCCGCTACGCTAAGCGGCGGGCAACACACCCGCCTGCTGCTGGCGCGGGCGCTGATTCACGAGCCGGATCTGCTCCTGCTTGATGAACCCAGCAACCACCTGGACCTGCCGACCATGCTCTGGCTGGAACACTTTCTGCAGAACTGGTCAGGCAGCTTCGTGCTGGTCTCCCATGACCGACAGCTGCTGGACGCCGTCACCAACGGCAGCTGGATCCTGCGCGATAAAACGCTGCACTACTTCGCCCTTCCCTGCACGGCCGCCCGCAAGGCGCTTGAAGCCAAGGATGAAAGCGATGCGCAGCGCCACAAGGCGGAGCAAAAGGAGATCGATCGTGTGACCGCCAGCGCGAAGCGGCTGGCGACCTGGGGCAAGGTTTACGACAACGAAGACCTGGCCCGCAAAGCCAAACAGATGGAAAAGCAGGTCGAACGGCTGAAGGAGAGCCAGACGGCGCTCACGGCAGGCAGCCCGTGGACGTTAACCCTGCGAGGAGACGCGCTGCGGGCAGACCGTCTGCTTGAGATGGAAAACCTCAGCGTCCCGCCTGCGCCGGGGCTACCGCCGCTGTTTAACATCGACATGGCGCGGCTGAAAAGCGGCGATCGCGTGGCGATTGTCGGTCGTAACGGCTGCGGCAAATCGTCGCTGATGAGGCTTATCTGGCAACAGTTTGCCGATGAGCCCGCAGACAGCGGGTTGAAAATCCATCCGCGCGTATCGCCAGGCTATTACGATCAGACGCTTCATCAGCTTTCGGATGACGCCACGCTGCTCGACGCGCTGGAGCCATTCGCGCCGGATCCGCAGAACCGCAAAATGGCGCTGATAAGCGCGGGTTTCCCGTGGGCGCGTCACGGGCAAACGGTCAGCACGCTCAGCGGTGGCGAACGCTCGCGCCTGCTGTTCGTAGGCCTGACGCTTGCCCGCTATAGCCTGCTGATGCTGGATGAGCCGACCAACCACCTCGACATGGAAGGCAAAGAGGCGCTGGCACAAACCCTTCAGCAGTTCGAAGGCGGCGTGCTGCTGGTCAGCCATGACCGTCAGTTAATTAGCCAAAGCTGCAACCGTTTCTGGCTGATTGAAGAGGGAAAGCTGAGCGAGTGGCACGATGCAGAAGCGGTGTTTGAGCGCCTGCGTGAAAGCGCGGGTCTGGTGACCACCGCCGCGCCAGTCATGGATGCGGAGACGGTTCAATCCTCGCCGTATGACGATCTGCTCGAACGGCTGGTCGCGCTGGAAACGCTGCTGGAAGACGATCTGGCGCGTAAGCCGAAGCATCAAAAGCCGCAGCTGCAGGCACAATGGCGTAAAGAGATTGAGGAGATAGAAGCACAGCTGTAACGCTGCGCCCGGCGAGGCTCTCTCGTCGGGCCAGTAGTTTCCCCCTAAATTATTAGAGGAACACCCTTTTCTTAATCTGAAAACGAATTAAATGATGACATTATGTTGCCGCAGCCTTGCATTACCAGGCTAATGTATTAATCCTTAAGGGGTATTACCCTGCTATGCAGATTCTTATCATGAACAAGGAGATACACATGAAGGCTGCTGTTGTCACTCAGGATCATCAGGTCAACGTCACCGAAAAAACCTTACGCCCGCTAAAGCACGGGGAAGCCCTGCTGAAGATGGAGTGCTGTGGCGTATGCCATACCGATCTCCACGTGAAGAACGGTGATTTCGGCGATAAAACCGGGGTTATCCTGGGCCACGAAGGGATTGGTATCGTAAAAGAAGTCGGCCCTGGCGTGAAGTCGCTGAAAGTCGGCGACCGCACAAGCGTAGCCTGGTTTTTTGAAGGCTGCGGTCACTGCGAATACTGTAATACCGGCAACGAAACACTGTGCCGCGATGTGAAAAATGCCGGTTACTCCGTTGACGGCGGGATGGCGGAAGAGTGCATCGTCACCGCGGATTACGCGGTAAAAGTGCCGGACGGCCTGGATTCGGCGGCGGCCAGCAGCATCACCTGCGCCGGCGTGACCACCTACAAAGCGGTGAAGGTCTCGGGCATCAAACCGGGCCAGTGGATTGCAATCTATGGTCTGGGCGGGCTGGGCAACCTCGCGCTGCAGTACGCCAAAAACGTCTTTAACGCCAAAGTCATCGCCCTTGACGTTAACGACGAACAGCTGAAGCTGGCGGCCAGCATGGGTGCGGATTTAACCATCAACTCCCGCAGCGAAGATGCCGCGAAAATCGTGCAGGAAAAAACCGGCGGCGCGCATGCCGCAGTCGTCACTGCCGTCGCAAAAGCCGCATTTAACTCAGCCGTTGATGCCGTGCGTGCCGGTGGCCGCGTGGTCGCGGTTGGCCTGCCGCCGGAAGCGATGAGCCTCGACATTCCGCGTCTGGTGCTGGACGGCATTCAGGTAGTGGGTTCGCTGGTCGGCACCCGTCAGGATCTGCAGGAAGCCTTCCAGTTCGCCGCTGAAGGTAAGGTGGTGCCGAAAGTCACGATGCGCCCAATCGAGGACATCAACGCCATCTTTAAAGAGATGGAACAGGGCCAGATCCGTGGCCGTATGGTGATCGACTTACGTTCATAATCGTCCACCATTCATCACCGCTCCTCACTGGAGCGGTTTTTTTATAGCCATTTTCCGGCAATCCTTATCTTAATTCCTTTGTTCCCTTGTTTTCCCCCGCGCCCGATGATGAATCCGACGCTAACAAGAAGATAACAAAGGAATTCACCATGCAAACCCCATTTCGTCTGCCGCTGCTGACGGCGCTGATTCTGGCGACAACCGCAGCCTGGGCAGCAGATGCGCCCGTCAAAGGCGGCACGCTGATTTATCTGGAGCAACAGGCGCACACCAACCTCTATCCGCCTGCCGGTGGCTTTTACCCGAACGGCGGCATTCTGAATCAAATCACCGACAAACTGACGTGGCAGAACCCAAAGACGCTGCAGGTGGAACCCTGGGTGGCAGAAAGCTGGACCACCAACGCCGATAAAACCGAATACACCTTTAAGCTTCGTCCCGGCATCACCTTCTCCGACGGCACGCCGCTGGACGCGAACGCCGTGGCGAAAAATTTTGATACCTACGGTTTAGGCAATAAGGCGCAGCGCCTGCCGGTGTCAGAAGTGATCAATAACTACGATCGTAGCGAAGTCATCGACCCGCTGACCGTGAAGTTCTACTTCAAAAAACCGTCGCCGGGGTTCCTGCAGGGCACCGCCACCATTGGCTCGGGTCTGGTTTCGCTCAGCACGCTGAAGCGCAATTTCGAAGAGCTGGGGGATGCCCGCCATATCATTGGCTCCGGCCCGTTTGTGGTAAAGGACGAGAAGCTGGGCCGTGAAGTGACGCTCGAAGCGCGCAAAGACTATCAGTGGGGCCCCAAAAATCTGGCGCAACAGGGGCCAGCCAATCTTGATGGCATCAAGTTTATTGTGACCCAGGAAGACAGCGTGCGCGTGGGCGCCCTGCTGGCCGGTCAGGCCGACTTTATACGCCAGGTGCAGGCGTATGATGAAAAGCAGGCGACAGACCAGGGCTATAAGATCTACGCCGCCCCGACGCGCGGGGTGAATGACAGCATCAGCTTCCGCCCGGATAACCCGCTGGTCTCTGATATTCGCGTACGCCAGGCGCTGCTGCATGCGACCAATGCAAAACAGGTGGTCGAGACCCTCTTCTCGGCCAACTATCCGCAGGCGAAGTCAGTGATTGCCGATTCCGCCGCAGGCTTTGTCGACCTCAGTGACAAATTGACCTTTGACCCGGCAAAAGCTAACCAGCTGCTGGACGACGCGGGCTGGAAAGCAGGCGGCGACGGGATCCGCGCCAAGGACGGCCAACGTCTGGCACTGACGGTGTATGAATCCCTGCCGCAGCCGCAAAACAAAGAGGTGCTGCAGCTGGTTGCTCAGCAGTGGCGCCAGGTGGGCGTGGCGCTGAGCGTCAAAGCCGGTGACGCAGGCAGCCGCACGCTGGATAACCTTGACCCGCTGAAAACCCCGTTAACCGTCTCCGAAGTAGGCCGCGCCGATCCTGACGTGGTGAAAAGCATGTTCTACCCGGCTAACCGCGACGCGCTGCTTCAAAAAGGCGGATCCAGCGACAAGGTCAAAAACTTCCGTGACGACAAGCTGAATGAACTGCTGGTGAACATTTCGGCTGAGGTCGATCCGCAAAAACGCCTGCAGCTGGCGGGGGACGCCCAGCGCTACCTGCTGGATAACGCCTACGTCATTCCGATTTTCGAAGAGCCGCAGGTCTTTGCCGGTGCGCCGTGGCTGAAAGGCGTCAATTTTGAAGCGGTAGGCCGCCCGTCGTTCTACGGCGCGTGGATTGAGAAACACTGAGGAGCTGACGATGCGCCACGCACTTCTTCAACGCTTTGGGCACGGGCTGCTGGTACTGTGGGCCGCCTTTACCCTCTCGTTCGTGTTGCTCCAGGTGCTGCCGGGCGACGCGGTGCTGATTAAATTTCAGAACCCGGACCTGGGCTTAAGCCCGGCGCAAATCGAGGAGATGCGCGTGGCCTACGGCGCGGACAGCCCGCTGTGGCAGCAATATGGCCACACGCTGCTGGCGATGCTGCGCGGGGATTTCGGCTATTCGCTACAGGCCGGAGTGCCGGTCAGCGAGCTGATTGCCAGCAATCTGCCGGATACCCTGAGTCTCGCCCTGCCCGCGTTTGTACTCGCGGTCCTGCTGGCGTTCGCGCTGGCCTTTGCATCGCGTCTGCCGGGTCTGCGCTGGCTGAGTAATACCCTCCAGTCTCTGCCGGTCCTGTTTATCTCCTTACCGACGTTCTGGCTGGGGATTGCATTTATCCAGCTCTTTTCTTTTCAGCTGCGGCTGATCCCGGTGATTAACCCGACGCCGCTGCAGGGACTGATCCTGCCGATCGTGACCGTCGCGATCCCGATCTCCGCCCCGCTGGCACAAATTCTGATGCGCAGTCTGGACCAGGTGGCAACGCAGCCGTTTGTCGCCGTCGCCCGTGCCAAAGGGCTGAGTGAAACCGCCGTCCTGTGGCGTCACGTTACCGGCAACGCCCTGCTGCCGGTCCTGAACATTGCCGGGCTGCTGCTGGGCGAGCTGATTGCCGGGGCGCTGATCACGGAAACCGTTTTTGGCCGCAGCGGGCTCGGACAGCTGACCCAGCAGGCGGTGAATAACCAGGATATCGCCGTACTTCAGGCGGTCGTGATGATTTCCGCCCTCGGTTTTGTCCTGATCAATCTGCTGGTGGATCTGCTGATGCCGCTGCTGGATCCCCGTCTGCAAACCGTTACCGGAGGTGCATCATGAGTCTGGTCGATTACGCTGCCGCCGCGCGAAAACGCGTTCCAGCCTGGCAGGGCGTGGAATGGCAACCGGGACTGTGGCTGGCATGGGGGGTGATTATTCTCGCCGCTTTTGCCGCCGTGGCACCAGGTCTGTTAACCCACTACAGCCCGATTGAGGGCATCGCTGGGGCACAACGCCTGGCGCCGCAGGCGGGACACTGGCTCGGCACCGATCAGCTTGGCCGCGATGTTTACACGCGTATTGTCTACGGTGCATCACACTCCCTGAGCGCGGCGCTGGCCGCCGTGACGATGGGTCTGGTGGTCGGTACCGGCTTAGGGGTGGTTGCCGGGGCGTTCGCCGGACGCGTCGAGTCTCTGCTGATGCGTTTCGTCGACGTGCTGCTGTCCATCCCGTCTCTGCTGCTCTCGCTGACGGTGATTATTCTGCTCGGGTTTGGCACCGTTAACGCCGCGATTGCCGTCGGCGTGGCCTCTATTGCCAGCTTCGCCCGCCTCGCGCGCGGTGAAGTCGTGCGCATCCGGCACACGAATTACGTCGAGGCGGCGTTTGGCAGCGGCGGGACGTTTTTCGCCGTGCTGTGGCGACACATCCTGCCCAACGCCTTAACCGCCGTTCTGGCCTTTGCCACGCTGCAGTTTGGTCAGGCCATCCTGGCGCTCTCCACGCTGAGCTTTCTCGGCTACGGCACCCCGCCGCCCGTGCCGGAATGGGGCTTACTGATTGCCGAAGGCCGTAACTATCTCTCTACCGCCTGGTGGCTCACCACCTTCCCCGGCGTCGTCGTCATCGCCGTGGTGCTGGCCACCAACCGTATCAGCCAACAGTTCAGCGGAGGTCGCTAATGACCGTTCTCTCAGTGGAAAATTTGACGATCAGCTACCGTACCGCGCGCCAGTGGCGAGAGGTGGTGCATAACGTCAGCTTCACGCTCGGGCGAGGGGAAATGCTGGCGTTTGTCGGCGAATCAGGATCCGGCAAAACGACCACGGCACAGGCGATCATTGGTCTGCTGGCTGACAATGCCCGGCGCGATGCGGGAAAAATATCGCTCAACGGCGAGGAGATTAGCCGATGGTCCGCTAAGCGTCTCGATACCCTCCGCGGGGCGCGAATTAGCCTGGTTCCGCAGGATCCGGGTAATTCGCTCAACCCGGTGAAAACCATCGGCGCGCAGGTCGGAGAAATTATTCAGCTACACCAGAAAGTGACCCGCGCCCAGCGCGACGAGCAGGTGCTCGCCCTGCTGACAAAGGTCGGCCTGAGCCACCCCGAAGAGCGCATGACGCAGTACCCCCACCAGCTCTCCGGCGGGATGAAACAGCGCGTGTTGATTGCCATCGCCATTGCCCTGCGCCCGGATGTGATCGTTGCCGATGAGCCCACCAGCGCGCTGGATGTGACAGTGCAAAAACGCATTCTCGATCTGCTGGATATCCTGCGCCGGGAATCGGGTACCGCCGTTCTGTTTGTCACCCACGATCTGGCGCTGGCCGCACAGCGCGCGGACAGGCTGCTGGTCTTTCGCGATGGCGAGGTTCAGGAGCATGGCAACACTACCGATATCGTACGCACGCCGCAGCACGCCTACACCCGCCAGCTGTTGAGCGATCTCCAGGGTCAGCGCCTGACCATCGCCCCGGTGGCAGGCCGCCCGCTCGCGTCACCAGCCATTCGCGCCCGCGCCATCAGCAAACAATTCTCTCTGGGCAAAGGTCATCAGCTTCAGGCGCTGGATCGGGTGACGTTTGACGTCAGGCGCGGCAGTACGCATGCGCTGGTGGGTGAATCCGGCTCCGGGAAAACCACCCTCGCCCGTATTTTGCTCGGTTTTGAACAGGCCGACAGCGGGCAGGTCATCATTGATGATATTGATGCCACCGCGCTCAGCCGCGAGGCCCGCCGTCAGCTGCGCCAGAAGATCCAGTTTGTCTACCAGAACCCGTTTGCCTCTCTCGACCCGCGTCAGACGCTGTTTGACATCATCGAAGAACCACTGAAGAATTTTTCTCGCCTGAGCAAAGCGGAGCGAAAGGTCCAGGTGGAGACCGTGGCGCAGAAGGTTGCCCTGCCCGTCGAACTCCTGAGCCGCACCGCCCGGGAACTTTCAGGCGGACAGCGTCAGCGCGTTGCCATCGCCCGGGCGCTGATCCTCGAGCCGACCATTCTGGTGCTGGACGAAGCCACCTCGGCGCTGGACGTCACCGTGCAGGCGCAGATCCTGGCTCTACTTCAGCAGCTGCAGCAGCAGCTGGGATTGACCTACCTCTTCATCACGCACGATCTGTCTACCGTGCGCCGGATCGCCCACAGCGTCACGGTGCTGCGCAGCGGTCAGGTGGTCGAACAGGGCGACGTCGGAACCTTATTCGCGTCGCCGCAGAACGATTATACCCGCGAGCTGATTGACGCCATTCCCCATTTTTCACCCGCTACGGAGGAGTTCGCATGACGCGAAAACGCCTGGGATTTTTCACCCGCCTGCTTGACGACGCTACGCCGAAGGAGCGCTATCGTCTGGCAACTGAACAGATCCGCCACGCCGAACGCCACGGTTTTGACAGCGCCTGGATCGCGCAGCACCACTTCCACGAAAGTGAAGGCGGCCTGCCGTCGCCGCTGCTGTTTCTGGCGCACGTCGCCGCGCATACCGAAACCATCCGCCTGGGCACGGCCATCATTACCCTGCCGATGGAAAACCCGCTGCGCGTCGCAGAAGATGCCGCCGTGCTCGATTTACTCGCCGATGGCCGTCTTGAAGTCGGTTTTGGATCGGGCGGCACACCGACCTCATTTCTGCCGTTCGGCCTGACGTTTGAGGAGCGCGGCGCGGCCTTTGCCGACCATTTGCATGTGATTCAAAGCGCCTGGCGCGGGGATTCACTGACCCATCCGGATAACCATCTTTACCCGCCTGCGCCACAGCTTGCTGACCGTATCTGGATTGCCACCTTCTCCGTTGACGGTGCCGTTCGCGCCGCGCAGGCCGGACACGGTTTAATGCTCTCCCGCACGCAGCCGCGCCCGGCAGATCGGCTGGATCTAACGCTCGACGAGATCCAGTACCCGATTGTGGATGCCTACCTCGATGCGCTGCCTGCGGGCATCGCCCCGCGTATCCTGGCCTCCCGTACGGCGTTCGTCGCCGACAGCGACGACTATGCTCTCAAGGTCGCGACGCCGGGTCTCATAAAACAAGCCCAGCAGCATCGCGCTGCCGGGCACACGGTTAAAGGTGACAGTGTCACAGAATATCGCCGTCAGTTTGATGCGCATATTGGTTCGCCCGATACGGTGCTGCATTCGCTGAATGCTGATTCCATTCTCAGGCGCGCCACGGATATCTCATTCCAGGTCCATTCGGTCGAACCTACGCATCGCGACACGCTGCGGTCCATCGAACTGATTGCCGAACGCATTGCCCCCCACATACTTTGAGGAGACACCTATGTCATTAAGTCAGGACATTCTCGCCGAGCTGGCGGAAATCAAACCCGGTTCCCCTCTGGCAGAGGCGCGCGCCACGCGTGATGCCGCCACGCGCCACGCGCAGGGCAGCTACGAAATCCTGTTTAGCCAGCAGGATGATGATTTTGCACTCGACGAGCGCTTCGCCGTGGCGGCCAAAGTCGCCAGGTGGCACAGCGCGGAGGCGCTGGCCGCGCACTATGCGGGGTTTGGCCTGGCCGACCCCACCTCAGAACGCCTGACCCCGGCGCTGAATTTTGCGCGGCTGCTGACATTCTCCCCCGTCGAAGCGACGCCCGCAGCGTTAAGGGCGCTGACCCAGGCGGGATGGAGCAAGGAAGGCATTGTTACCCTGGCACAGCTCGTCGCGTTTGTGAGCTTCCAGAGTCGACTCATCACCGGACTGCGGCTGCTGAACGACAAACCCGTCGCCAAAAGCGATGCGCCGGTGGCGGCAGGCATCTGGCACACGACCGCAACAACGGTCACCGGGAAGGCGGCACCCGTCGCGTTTACCCAGCAGGAGCTGGGATGGGAACCGTGGATAGCGGCCAAACCGCTGGCGGACTTCCGTGACGATGAGGTTGCCATTCTGGCGAAATTTGGCCATACCGATTCCGACTACTTCCGCCTGCTGGGGCGCAACCTGCCGGTGCTCGAACAGCGCACGTTGACGGATAAAGGAATTTTTTATACATCGGGGGGATTGCCGCGCGCCGAGCGCGAGCTGGCCGCAACGGTAGCCAGTAAAATCAACGGCTGCATTTACTGCGCATCTGTCCATGCGCGTAAAGCCAGCCAGCTGTCAAAGGATGACGCGGCGGTAGAAGCCCTGCTGGCGGTGCGTCCGGGGCAATCTCTCAGCGAGGGGCAATCCGCACGCTGGCAGGCGGAAATCGATTTTGCGGCGGCGCTGTCGGTCACGCCCCCCGCCGCCACGCCGCTGCACCTTGCCGCGCTGGAAAAAGAGGGGCTGGATACCCTGGCGCAGCTTGATCTGGTGCAGTCCGCCGCGTTCTTCGCCTGGGCCAACCGCCTGATGCTGACCCTGGGTGAGCCCTGGCTTGCCTGAAATCTGTCAGGCTAGCGCGCGAGCGTTAGCCTGAGCTCGTCTGGCCCGCAGGTGGCCGTAGATCAGCAGTGCGCTCATGGCCGAGAAAGAAAGTATTGCCGCCGGCAGCGTGACGTAACGCCAGCTAAAGCCGAAGGTAATCATCATCCCGCCAAAATACGCGCCAATCGCACTGCCGAGATTAAACGCCATCTGTCCCCCTGCCGCTCCCAGCATCTCACCGCCCTTCGCATTTTGCAGAAGCAGAATTTGAAGCGGCGCAGAGAGCGCAAACAGCCCGGCACAGCAGATAAAGCCCATGACCAGCGAGGCCGTTTTCATTTCACCAAAGGCGAAAAGCAGCAGCAGCGAGGCGACAATCACCATGTCGGTGGTGGCCGCAATGCGCAGCGGGCTAAAACGCCCCGAGAGCTTACCGCTCAGCAGATTGCCCAACACCATACCAAGCCCCATCAGCATCATGATGGCCGTCATCATCCCTTCTGAATAACCGGAGACGTTGACCATAAACGGCTTAACGAAGCTGAACCACGCGAACACCCCGGCGTTGCCAAACATGGTGGCGGCAAAAATCAGCCAGGGTTCTGTTTTTTTCAGAAAGTGGAACTGCTCGGTCAATTTGATTTCTGACGTGTCGCGGATATCCGGCACCCAGAGCAGAACCGAAAGGATCACCAGCGCGTCGAACACGGCAATCAGGAAAAAGGTATAACGCCAGCTGAACTGGTGCCCGAGCCAGGTCCCCAGCGGAACGCCCACCAGGTTCGCCACGGTCATACCGGCGATCATACCCGCCACCGCGACCGTCACCTTACCCGGTGGCGCAATTTTAGACAGGATAATCGCCCCAACGCCAAAAATGGCCCCGTGCGGAAAACCTGAAATCAGCCGTCCCAACGCCAGCCAGAAGTACGACGTTGAGAACGTAAACAGACCGTTGCCGACAGCGGACATCGCCACCAGAAACAGCAGCGTGGTTTTTAATGAGAACTTGCCTGAGAACAGCGCCATAATCGGGGCGCCAATCACCACACCGAAAGCATAAAACGAGATCATATTCCCGGCGGAGGGAATCGAAATACCGGTGTCATGTGCCAGTTCAGTGAGCACGCCCATAATGCCAAATTCAGCCATCCCGAGGCCAAATGTGCCAAGTGCCAACGAAAAAATTGTCTTTTTCATACTTCAACCACTGGTTAATCACTCGCGACGGGCATTATTGAATAATCTTGTATGGTGAGCCAGTTCAAATCCGGTGACTGACAGGTTAATCCATTAATTCAGAAGTTTTCTCCAACTACTGCACAGCGGGAAGGGAAAACAAGCAGCCCCGGCAGGTGTCAGGGCTTGAAAGGTTTTAAGGTCTAGCTTTTACAGTGCGCTTTCTGCCGCTGCTTTAGCGCGTGTAATAGCGCCAGCATTGAAAATTGGGTGCTCGTGATTGTTCGTTATGTCACGAACGCGGTAGATTTTCCATGCATCATCTTCACGACGAAGAAAGACTTCAAGGTGTATGGTTCTCCCGTTACCCGCCCCTTCAGTGACCTGGACTACTTCACCGTTTAAAAAAGGCCTCGCGTTTTCCACTCGTAACGCGGGTATCCATTCGCGAGAGTAATCCTGGGTATACGTAAAATAGTCAGACTCTATTAACTCTTGTTCAGAGATTTCCTGAATGGCATTAATGCGAGCAAGAGTATCTGCAGAAACATATTTACGCAGTTCGTCGGCAGGATAAGGCCTGGCTTCATCGCTGCCGTATGCGGAAAGATAGGATTTATAAAATGATTCGGTGGCATCTTGCGCGCTATGATCTCGATTGGCAGCAGAACTACATCCCACCAGCAACATAACGAATGATAAAAATATCCTTTTCATCAATGCATCCTGTAAATTTTAAAGGACGGTTGCATTTTGCGGTACCCAGGCCCCGGATACATGCTTTTTTGAACAAAGTCAGAAATCCACTGCGTACCGTCATACATAGTCATGTGACCTATGCCATTTCCACCGGGATACGGCTGTATCACAGCCACATCGCCAGAAATTAATGTTGAACCGGGCGGCAGCTCACTGAATCCAGCGCGTAATAATTCCGCCCCATAATCTTTTGCATAATCTGTGTTCGGCACCTTAACACCTCCAGCCAGAATGGCCAGGCGGGTAAACTTAGCACATTCACTATGGGAGTGCCCCAGAGCGTGTGAACGGAGATACGAAACCGCAGCTTCTTTATTCCAACTCATTCTTAGTTCCTTTAAGTAAATAAGAATGAAATTATCTTACTAATCACACATAGAATGCGGGATTAAAAGTGCTGTGAAATTAATTACCTAAAAACACTACGCATAATATCAGGTGGATTACACTTCATAGTGCGGCCTCGCTTTTTTCCGCGCCGGACAACCTGAGGATGACCATCATGGGAAGCAAAAAGAAAACCAGTGTCGCTGTTGATGTCGTAAAGAATGCTCCGTTAAAGACCAAAGAGTATGAACAAGAGCTACGTCGCCTGCACGTTGAACTGGTTAAGCTCCAGCAGTGGGTCGTCGCCAGGGGACTAAAGGTGTGCATCGTCTTTGAAGGACGCGACGGTGCCGGTAAAGGCGGTACCATTAAAGCGATCACCGAGCGCGTCAGCCCCCGCGTGTTTCGCGTTGTTGCGCTGCCTGCCCCAACTGATAAAGAAAAAAGCCAGCTCTACTTCCAGCGCTATGTGCCGCACCTGCCGTCGGCAGGCGAGATCGTGATATTCGATCGCAGCTGGTATAACCGCGCGGGTGTCGAACGGGTGATGGGATTCTGCACTGAGGAACAGGTGGAAAAATTTTTGGACGGCACGCCAGTGATGGAAAAAGCGATGGTGGATGCCGGTATAATCCTGCTTAAGTACTGGCTGGAGGTGACGCCGAAAGAGCAGGAGCGCCGCCTGCGCGACCGTATTAACGATGGTCGTAAAATCTGGAAGCTATCGCCGATGGATATTAAATCCTTTAACCTGTGGGACGAGTATACCCTCGCCCGCGACGCGATGTTTGAAGCCACCGATACCGCATGGGCGCCGTGGTTTGTGGCGCGTTCAGAAGATAAAAAACGCGTGCGCCTGAATATTATTTCGCACCTGCTAACCCAAATTCCATATAAAGAAATACACGTTGAAAAGGTGGATTTACCAAAACGCAAAATTGGTAAAGTTAAACCCACAAAATACCCGTTCCGGTATGTGGAGGAGCGGTTCTGAAATAGCAGGAGTAGGCCCGCGCAAGCGCAGCGCCGCCGGGCAAAGCCGACGGCGCAGGGCTCACTTCAACCCTTCCGTACTTTCCTGTTTCGCTTCCAGACGTTCCACATCGCGATACCAGCGCGGGTGGTGTTTCTGCGCCCAGCGGCGGCTCACCTTCCCTTCGATCATCCCTTTAATCGATCCTTTTACCCAGAACGCCATATACATATGGATGAGGATGGCGTGGATCAGAATGATGGCCGACGTGGCGTGGATCAACAGCGCGTAGCGAATTACCTGAATCGGGAAATACTGCGCAAAATACGGACGCCAGATAATCACCCCGGTCACCAGCAGCACAAAAATCATGCTCA
Source organism: Enterobacter asburiae (assembly GCF_024599655.1). Lineage (NCBI taxonomy): Bacteria > Pseudomonadati > Pseudomonadota > Gammaproteobacteria > Enterobacterales > Enterobacteriaceae > Enterobacter > Enterobacter asburiae. The sequence continues at coordinate 2,356,470 of NZ_CP102247.1, read as the reverse complement.
TGATGGTCCAGAACATCATCTTCTGTCCGGCATTGTATTTCCCCACCTTCGCGACCTTATGCTCGTTGCCTTTCAGGACTTCGACGATCCCTTTCACCCACGGGATATCCTGCTTGTCCGGGATGTTATGGTGGACAAAGCGCACGAACATAAACATCAGCACCACGAAAATCAGCACGCCGAAGAACGGGTGCAGAATGCGCCCCATCTGCGGGGTACCGAAGGTCTCGGTCAGCCACTGCAGCGTCGGGAAGAAGAACGAAATCCCCGACACCGCTACCAGGAAGAAGCAGATCACCACCGTCCAGTGACAGGCGCGGTCAACAAACTTCGTGCGCACTATCATTTTCGACTTACTCATGATGCTCCTCCTCGTCGTCATCCACCTCTTTGTTTGGCCCGATCCCGATGTAGTGATAAATCAGCCCCGCAAAGGTGGCGATAAAGCCCGCCGCCGAGAGCGGTTTAAGCGCCCCTTTCCACAGGTTGATCGACGTATCGATCGCCGGCTCCTTCGGCAGGTTGTGGTACAGTTCTGGCTGGTCGTTGTGGTGCAGCACATACATCACGTGCGTACCGCCCACGCCCTGCGGGTTGTAAATGCCCGCATTCTGGTAGCCGCGCGCTTTCAGCTTGTCCACACGCGCCTGCGCCACGTCGAGCATCTCTTTCTTGGTGCCGAAGTGGATAGCCCCGGTCGGACAGGTTTTCACACAGGCAGGCTCCTGCCCAACGCTGACGCGGTCCACGCACAGGGTGCATTTGTATACCCGGTTATCCTCTTTATTGAGGCGCGGGATTTTAAACGGACAGCCCGCGATGCAGTAGCCGCAGCCGATGCAGTTGTCCTGCTGGAAATCGACGATCCCGTTGGCGTACTGAATAATCGCGCCGGCAGACGGGCACGCCTTCAGGCAGCCCGGATCTTCACAGTGCATGCAGCCGTCTTTGCGGATGAGCCACTCCAGCCTGCCGTTCTGCTCGGTTTCGCTAAAGCGCATTACCGTCCAGGATTTGGCGCTCAGATCCGCCGGATTGTCGTAGACCCCGACGCAATGCCCCACCTCGTCGCGGATATCGTTCCACTCCGAGCACGCCACCTGGCAGGCCTTGCAGCCCACGCAGGAGGAGACGTCGATAAGCTTGGCGACCTCTGCCTTGTAGTCCCGCGCGCGGGGCGCGGGCGTTATTGGGTTAGTCGCGGAGCGTTTGATAACGTCTTGTGTTTCCATCGCCATTGAATCGCTCCTTACGCTTTCTCGATGTTGACCAGAAACGCCTTGTACTCCGGCGTTTGCGAGTTGGAATCGCCGACGTTTGGCGTCAGGGTATTGGCGATGTAGCCTTTCTGCGCCACACCCTCAAAGCCCCAGTGCAGCGGGATACCGACGGTTTCCACCTGCTGCCCGTGCACGTTCAGACTTTGCAAACGACGGGTCACCACCGCCACCGCGCGAATAAAGCCGCGCTTGCTGCTCACCTTCACGCGGTCGCCGTTGGCAATCCCTTTCGCCTTCGCCAGCGTCTCGCTGATCTCCACAAACTGTTCCGGCTGCGCGATAGCGTTAAGCCGCGCGTGCTTGGTCCAGGTATGGAAATGTTCGGTCAGGCGGTAGGTCGTCCCTACGTACGGGAACTTGTCCTTTTTGCCTAAGCGCAGGACATCGTCTTCGTAGATGCGCACCACCGGGCTGGAGATCACGTTTGGATGCAGCGGGTTGGTGCCCAGCGGCGTTTCCATCGGCTCGTAGTGTTCCGGGAACGGCCCTTCAGCCAGCTTGTTGAGGGCAAACAGGCGTCCCAGCCCTTCCGGCTGCATGATAAACGGCCCGGTGTTGCTGCCGGGCGCGGCGGTGTTGTAGTCCGGGATATCGTTCCCCGTCCACTTCGCCCCGTTCCACTGGATCAGCATGCGTTTCGGATCCCACGGCTTGCCGTTCACGTCTGCAGACGCGCGGTTGTACAGCACGCGACGGTTTAGCGGCCACGCCCATGCCCAGCCCAGCGTATTGCCCAGCCCGGACGGATCGGCGTTATCGCGGTTCGCCATCTGGTTACCCTGCTCCGTCCAACTGCCGGTGTAGATCCAGCAGGACGACGCCGTCGTGCCGTCGTCGCGCAGCAGCGCGAAGCTATTCAGCAGCTGGCCTTTCTTCGCCACCAGGTTGCCGTTAGCGTCATAGAGATCCGCCAGCGCCACGCCGTTGTTCTCTTTGGCGACTTCCTCTGACTCAGGACGATCGGGCTGCTTGTAGTTCCAGCCCATTTTCAGGAGCGGCTCAGCGACTTTGCCGCCTTCGGTGCGGTACATTTCGCGCAGGCGATGGTAAATCCCGGCAAGGATCTCACCGTCGTTACGCGCTTCGCCGGGGGCGTCCTGGCCTTTCCAGTGCCACTGCAGCCAGCGGCCGGAGTTGGCAATAGATCCGTCTTCTTCTGCAAAGCAGGTGGACGGCAGGCGGAACACCTCGGTCTGAATCGACGCCGGATCGACATCGTTTGATTCGCCGTGGTTCTGCCAGAAGGTGGAGGTTTCGGTCACCAGCGGATCGATAACCACCATGTACTTCAGCTTGCTCAGGCTGCGAACGACTTTGTTTTTGTCCGGGAAGGAGGCAACCGGGTTAAAGCCCTGGCAGATATACCCCGTGACGTTGCCCTTATCCATCATATTGAAATATTTGATAACGTCGTAAGCCTGGTCCCACTTCGGCAACCACTCAAAGCCCCAGTCGTTCTCTTTCTGCGCCGCGTCGCCGTAGAAGGATTTCATCAGGCTGACGTAGAACTTCGGATAGTTGCTCCAGTAGTTCACCTGGTCCGGCAGCGTCGCTTTTGGCGTATTGGCCTCAAGATACGTTTGCAGATCGGCCTGCTTTTCAGACGGCAGCGTCAGGTAGCCCGGCAGGCTGGTCGACAGCAGGCCAAGGTCGGTGAGCCCCTGAATATTGGAGTGACCGCGCAGCGCGTTCACGCCGCCCCCCGCCATACCCATGTTGCCAAGCAGCAGTTGGATCATCGCCATGGTGCGGATGTTCTGCGCGCCGACGGTATGCTGCGTCCAGCCCAGCGCGTACAGGAACGTCGTAGTTCTGTCTGCGGCACTGGTTGAGGCCAGCACTTCACAGACCTTCAGGAAGTCCGCTTTCGGCGTGCCGCAGATGTTCTCCACCACGTCCGGCGTATAGCGGGAAACGTGCTGCTTCAGCAGGTTCCACACGCAGCGCGGGTGCGTCAGCGTTTCATCACGCATCGCATAGCCGTTTTCATCGAACTGATAGTTCCAGGATGTTTTATCGTACTGGCGTTTTTCAGCGTCATAGCCGCTAAAAAGCCCGTCATCAAAGGCAAAATCATCCCGCACCAGCAGGTTCGCGTTGGTATAGTGCTTAACGTAGTCCGCGTTAATTTTGTTGTTTTCGATCAGGTACAGCAGTACCCCAGACAGGAACGTAATGTCCGTGCCGGAGCGGATTGGCGCATAGATATCGGCCACCGATGCCGTGCGCGTAAAGCGCGGATCGACGACGATGAGCGTCGCATCGTTGTTATTTTTCGCCTCCATCGCCCAGCGGAACCCCACCGGATGGGCTTCTGCGGCGTTACCGCCCATCACCACCACGACGTTAGCGTTTTTGATATCAACCCAGTGGTTGGTCATCGCACCGCGACCAAATGTTGGAGCAAGACTTGCTACCGTTGGTCCGTGTCAAACGCGCGCCTGGTTGTCTACCGCCAGCATGCCGAGAGAGCGCACAAATTTTTGCGTCAGCATGCCGGTTTCATTACTCGCCGCAGACGCGCAAAGCATCCCGGTGGAAAGCCAGCGGTTAACCGTTACGCCCTGCGCGTTCTTTTCAATAAAGTTGGCGTCGCGGTCGGCTTTCATTAATTTGGCAATACGGGAGAAGGCCTCATCCCAGGAGATACGCTGCCATTTATCTGAACCCGGCGCGCGGTATTCCGGGTAGCGCAGGCGATTTTCGCTGTGTACATAGTCCAGCAGCCCGGCCCCTTTCGGGCAAAGCGCCCCGCGGCTCACCGGATGATCCGGGTCCCCTTCAATATGGTAAATCGCTTCTCTGGCGTTCTTCGCGCCATCGCCCAGGCTATACATCAAAAGCCCACAACCTACGGAGCAGTATGTGCAGGTGTTACGGATCTCTTTCGCGCGCAGCAGCTTATAGTTGCGTGCCTGAGCCAGCGCCATTTTGGGAGTAAATCCCAGCATGGCTGCCGTTGTTCCGGCCATACCGCCCGCGCAGATTTTGAAAAATTGTCTGCGGCTGACGTCCATTGTTGTCCTCGTTTTCGAATAAGACTTCGCGCCGCAAACTAGCAGTTACTCCCCTGATTTTTTTGCGTCAAATCAAGGTCATCTGTCTTCCCCCCCTTAATAGTCACCCCCGGTATATTTAAATACCCCTTTTTGATTAACGGTTTAAGAGAATAATGGGCGACAGCGTCAGGATGAATGCGATACATTTTTCCTCTGATTTTTATTGCAATGGCGAAGTAATGGACAGAAAAAAAGCAACGCTAATTGGGCTGGCGGCAATACTGTTATGGAGCACCATGGTCGGTCTTATTCGCAGCGTGAGTGAGGGATTAGGCCCGGTAGGCGGTGCGGCGATGATCTACACGCTGAGCGGATTACTGTGTCTGGTGACGGTAGGATTTCCTGATATCAGGCGGTTTTCACCCCGCTATCTTATTGCCGGCAGCGTTTTATTTGTCAGCTACGAAATATGCCTGGCGCTATCGTTGGGCTATGCCGCAACGCGTTCGCAGGCTATTGAAGTGGGCATGGTCAATTATCTTTGGCCAAGCCTGACCATTGTGTTTGCCATCTTGTTCAACGGACAGAAATCAACCCTGTGGGTGATCCCCGGCTTAGCCGTCTCATTGCTGGGCGTCTGCTGGGTATTGGGCGGTGAACAGGGTTTACATCTTGATGAAATAACCCGCAATATCGTTTCGAGCCCGCTGAGCTACGCGCTGGCGTTTGCCGGGGCATTTATCTGGGCCGCCTACTGCACGGTCACCAGCAAATTTGCGAAAGGACAAAACGGCATCACCCTGTTTGTTTTGCTGACCGCGCTGAGCCTGTGGGTGAAATATGCCCTGAGCGATCAGCCCGAGATGGTGTTCACGCTTCCGGTGGTGGTGAAACTCGTCATGTGCGGTATCGCGCTTGGGTTTGGATACGCCGCATGGAATATTGGCATCCTTCACGGTAACGTCACGGTACTGGCTGCCGTATCGTATTTTACCCCTGTCCTCTCAGCCGCGCTTGCCGCCGCAGTGCTGAGTTCCCCCCTCTCTTTCTCGTTCTGGCAAGGCGCGCTGATGGTCTGCGCCGGGTCGTTGCTCTGTTGGTACGCAACAAGACAATAATATTTTCTCCAACGGCCGGGGGAATTTCAGCCCGGCAACATAATTAACATAAATTTAAAATGTGATCGCACCTCAGAATATTTATCATAATAATAGGGCATCCGTTTAAATTCGGTTTATATTTGATGCCTTCTGTAAACGACCAACAGGATAATTGACACAAACTGACAACGGAATGAAATTAGTCAACTATAAATATTAACACCATGGATAGCGCTAAGTGAAATAATTCACTTCTGACCCATTCATGGAAACGTTCGCAATATACGTCACAACATTACCCTAACCCACTGTTATTAAGCCAAAACACTAATACCCACCCCCTCAATGCATCGAGAATACCGAAATCTAACTCAATAGACTAAAACTCGTAGAAATTATAGCAATGGCAATAGTCCCGCAGATAACATAATTGTCAATCGTATAAAATTCGGTCGCTTTGTTTGAATAATCGACTTTTCACACGATCGAGATCACACTAATTGAAATTATCTCTAATAATTTGAAACTTATTATTGAAATAAGACTACGAGATTTTTAAAAATAGCATGCCATTGACGAGCAGCCTCGTTTAGAAATCGTTCACAGTGGTTCAGGAAATACCGAAAAAAATTATAAGGAACATTTAAGATGAAACTTAAATTAGTTGCAGTGGCAGTCACTTCCATGCTGGCAGCAGGCGTTGTTAACGCTGCCGAAATTTACAACAAAGACGGTAACAAGCTGGATCTGTACGGTAAAGTAACAGGTCTGCACTATTTCTCTGATGACGCTGGCGCAGATGGCGATAAAACCTACATGCGTATCGGCTTCAAGGGCGAAACCCAGGTTAACGATCAGCTGTCCGGCTACGGCCAGTGGGAATACCAGATTCAGGGTAACAAAGACGAAGGTGACAACCAGTCCTGGACCCGTGTGGCGTTTGCCGGTCTGAAGTTTGCTGAAGCAGGCTCCTTTGATTACGGTCGTAACTACGGCGTGATTTACGACGTGACCTCATGGACAGACGTTCTGCCAGAATTCGGCGGCGACACCTACGGTGCCGACAACTTCCTGCAGTCTCGTGCAAACGGCGTTGCGACCTACCGTAACCAGGACTTCTTTGGTCTGGTTGACGGCCTGAACTTTGCTCTGCAGTACCAGGGCAAAAACGGCAGCGTAAGCGGTGAAAACACCAGCGGTCGCAGCCTGCTGAACCAGAACGGTGACGGCTACGGCGCGTCCCTGACCTACGACCTGGGCGAAGGCTTCAGCGTAGGTGGCGCAATGTCCTCTTCACGACGTACCGCTGACCAGAATGCTGCTGGCGTATACGGTGAAGGCGACCGCGCTGAAGTGTACAGCGGTGGTGTGAAATACGACGCAAACAACATTTACCTTGCTGCGCAGTACTCTCAGACCTATAACGCAACCCGTTTCGGTACCTCTAACGGTAACCGCAGCGACATCTACGGTTTTGCAAACAAGGCGCAAAACTTCGAAGTTGTGGCTCAGTATCAGTTCGACTTTGGCCTGCGCCCATCCATCGCTTACCTGCAGTCTAAAGGTAAAGACATCGAGAACTTTGGCGACCAGGATCTGGTTAAATACATCGATGTTGGCACGACCTACTATTTTAACAAAAATATGTCCACCTACGTGGATTACAAAATCAACCTGCTCGACGACAACCAGTTCACTCGCCAGGCAGGCATCGGTACCGACAACATCGTTGCGCTGGGTCTGACCTACCAGTTCTAAACCTTGTCTGTTCAAAAGCCAGCTGAATAAGCTGGCTTTTTTTTATCTGTCTCTTTTACCCTGCTGACGACTCACCGCTCGCCGCCCGACGCAGCCAGTTTTGCAGCAGCTTACCGTCCTCGGTCATCTCTGAATCTGAACGAACGCAGAGGTGATAGTCGCGCCCGTCATCAATGGGTAAATCAAATATTTTCACCAGCTCGCCGCTCTCAAGATAAGGTGCGATCAGCGGCTCGCGCATTAACGCGCAGCCGAGCCCGGCCTGCACGCCCGCCAGCGTTAACAGCCCGTCTTCAAACAGAGGGCCGCTGCGCCGCAGAGATCGTTTGACCCCCTGCTGCAGAAACCACTGCGGCCACGTGGTGCGCTCCTCATCATGCAGCAGCGGCATTTGCAGCAGCTGCTCAGGCGTGTCGATATGGCCATGAATGCGCAAAAACGCGCGGCTGCACACCGGCACCATCTGTCCGGAAATCAGCTTTTCGCTCTGGTAGCCCGCCCACTGACCGTTACCAAAACGAATCGACATATCCGAGGCATCGCTCAGATAGTTACGATGGTTGGCATAAACAACGTTGATCTCGGTCTGCGGGTTGGCACGCATGAAATCAGGCAGACGCGGGATAAACCACCCCATGCCAAAAAGCGGGATCAGGCTGATGGTGACCTGACGCGTTTGCGCCTGCTCAGACAGATGCTCCGTAGCCTGGCGCAGGACGTTAAACGCCGCACGGATCGAGCGGTAATATTCACGTCCGTGCTGGCTCAGCACCAGCCTGCGCCCCTGACGTTCCGTCAGCGGCATTTGCAGATACCCTTCTAGCACCTTGAGCTGATGACTGACCGCCGACGGTGAGATATCCAGCTCCTGCGCGGCCAGCGTGACGCTGCCCAGCCGGGCGATGGCCTCAAAGGCACGGACAGCCCGAAGCGGCGGATCGTTTGCCAGGCGACTGTCTGCATACGCGGACAAACCCACCGATTGTTCTGTTTTATTCATATGTTGATTTCTTTAGGCTTTTTAGCCAGGAACGTGATTACATTATCTTTATGTAAATCATTAAGATATAGAAATACCGGTTTATCATAAGAAATAATATATGTGTATTTTACAATTTAATTCATTTATCGGATGGTAGCCGCAGAAAGAGCACTTTGCGGGTACAGACGTTGGATACACTCATACAACAACTGATCAACGGCGTGATGCTGGGAAGCATTTACGCGCTGATCGCGCTGGGCTATACCATGGTGTATGGCATCTTGCGCATTATTAACTTTGCTCACGGCGATATTCTGATGGTCGGTGCGCTCACCACGCTTTCCGCCATTAACGCCCTGAACGCCACCTTCCCGCACATGCCGCTGCTGTTGCAGCTTGGCGCTGCCCTGGCGATTGCCATGGCCGTTTGCGCCCTGCTGGCAATGGCCGTGGAGCGCTTTGCCTACCGCCGACTGCGCAACGCCCCGCGCCTGGCGCCGCTTATCTCGGGTATCGGCGTCTCGGTCCTGCTGCAAACCGTGGCGATGATTATCTGGACGCGCAACCCGCTGATGTTCCCGCAGATCCTGCCCATGGAGCCGATCGCCGTGACGTCAGGAAGCGAACTGCATCCCCCTGCCATTGTGACCGTCACCGGCATTGTTACCGTGGCGCTGGCGCTTGCGGTGATGACAGGGCTATGGATGCTGGTGGAATACACCCGCCTGGGCCGCGGCATGCGCGCCGTGGCGGAAAACCCGCGCGTTGCCACGCTGATGGGGGTTAACCCCAATGCCATTATTACCCTGACGTTCGCCGTTGGCGGCGTATTTGCCGCGCTGGCAGGCGTCATGATGGCCAGCAACTACGGCAACGCCAGCTTCTCAATGGGCTTTTTGCCCGGGATCAAAGCCTTTACCGCCGCCGTGCTGGGGGGCATTGGTAACATTCGTGGCGCCATGATTGGCGGGATCCTGCTCGGCATTATCGAAGCGCTGGGCGCAGGTTATCTGGGGGAGCTGACCCACGGCGTCTTTGGCAGCAACTATCAGGACGTCTTTGCCTTCATGGTCCTGATACTGGTGCTGGTCTTCCGTCCGGCAGGCCTGCTGGGCGAGCGCGTGGCGCACAGGGCGTAAGGAAAAAGATGACTACTCTTCAACTACAAACCCCGGCGGTGCCGCGCAAATTCTGGTCAGGCATGGTCCTGTTCTGCCTCGCGCTGCTGGTTGCTCCCGTGGTGGCCACGCAGCTTGGCGGCAACTACTGGGTGCGCGTTATCGACTTCGCCCTGCTCTACATCATGCTGGCGCTCGGGCTCAATATTGTGGTCGGCTATACCGGCCTGCTGGATATGGGGTTTATCGCCTTTTACGCGGTCGGGGCTTACCTCGCTGCACTGATGGCCTCGCCACACCTGCTGGAGGTGTTTCCTGTGCTCGGCGTCTGGTTCCCGGACGGACTTCACACGTCATATCTGCTGATTATTCCGCTGGCTGCGCTCGTCGCTGCGGTTTGCGGTATTTTACTGGGGGCTCCTACGCTGAAGCTGCGCGGGGACTACCTGGCGATAGTGACCCTCGGCTTTGGCGAAATCATCCGCATCCTGATGCGCAACCTCGACCGTCCGGTAAACATCACCAACGGTGCAAAGGGCATTACCGGGGTGGATACGCTGAATCTGTTCGGCCTGAAGTTCAGCGGCGTATACCACTGGTTTGGTTTCAAAGTGCCCGCCCTGTGGCTCTGGTACTACCTGCTGATGCTGGTGATTGTGGCGATTATTTTTGTCTGCCTGCGCCTGCAGCATTCCCGTATTGGTCGCGCCTGGCACGCCATCCGTGAAGATGAGGATGTGGCCCGCGCGATGGGCATCAACGTGCGTAACTATAAGCTGCTGGCCTTTGCGATGGGTGCCTCGTTTGGCGGCGTGGCGGGTGCCCTGTTCGGCGCGTTCCAGGGCTTTGTCTCCCCGGAATCTTTCACGTTACAGGAATCCATTGCCGTGCTGGCGATGGTGGTGCTGGGCGGTATGGGACATATTCCGGGCGTGATCCTCGGCGCGATACTGCTTACCGCCCTGCCGGAACTGCTGCGCAGTCAGGCAGCCCCGGTTCAGCAGGCGCTGTTCGGTACGGTACTGATTGACCCGGAAGTGCTGCGTCAGCTGTTCTACGGCCTGGCGCTGGTGCTGGTCATGCTGGTGCGTCCTGCCGGGATCTGGCCGGTACGCCACAAGGAGGTGAATACATGAGTCTGTTAACCGTACGCAACATGTCCAAACGCTTCGGCGGGCTTACCGCCGTGGATGACGTTTCGATCGCCGTGAACAAGGGTGAGATCTACGGGCTGATTGGTCCTAACGGGGCGGGAAAAACCACCTGTTTTAACCTGATCACCGGGCTTTACCCGGCGGACAGCGGTGAATTTTCAATTGCCGACAAGCCCTATTTTCCAAAGCACATTGAGAAAGTCACCGCCGCCGGGATTGCGCGCACCTTCCAGAACGTGCGCCTCTTTAACGACATGTCGGTGCTGGAAAACGTGATGGTGGGTCGCCACGTGCGCACCCGCAACGGCCTGTGGGCCGCGCTGAGCCGCCACAAACGCGCTCGCGCGGAAGAGACGCAGACCCGGGAGCTGGCCTGGCACTGGCTGGAGTACACCGGCATAGCGAAGTTTGCCCACTACCGCGCCTGCGATCTGGCCTATGGCCATCAGCGCCGTCTGGAGATTGCCCGCGCGCTGGCAACGGAACCGCTGCTGCTGGCGCTGGACGAACCCGCCGCCGGGATGAACGCAGCGGAAAAAGTGGCGCTCGGCGAGCTGCTTATCCGCCTGCGCGATGACGGCAAAACCCTGCTGATGATTGAACATGACGTCAAGCTGGTAATGGGCATCTGCGATCGCCTGACGGTGCTTGATTACGGTAAAACGCTCGCCAGCGGCACGCCGGAGAGCGTGCGTCGCGACCCGGCAGTGATCGCCGCCTGGCTTGGAGGCAACGCCCATGTCTGAATTACTGAAAGTGGAACGTGTGGACGTGCATTACGGCGGCATTCAGGCCGTACGCGATGTCTCTTTTACCCTGCACGAGGGCGAACAGGCTACGCTGATCGGCGCTAACGGCGCGGGGAAAAGCTCCACCGTGCGCGCCATTACCGGGCTGGAAAGCTTTAGCGGCAGTATTGAGTTCAACGGTAAAGCGGTACGTAAGCACAGGCCCGAATCCCTGCTCCGCGACGGGTTGGTCATGGTCCCGGAAGGACGTGGGATCTTCTCCCGCATGACGGTGCTGGAAAACCTGCAGATGGGCGCCTGGCTCAGGCGTGACACCGTCACCGTTAAGCAAGAGATGAATGCCATTTTCGAACGCTTCCCGCGCCTGGGAGAACGCCAGCATCAGCTCGCCGGCCTGCTTTCCGGCGGAGAACAACAGCTGCTGGCCCTTAACCGCGCCCTGCTCAGCCGCCCGCGGCTGCTGATCCTCGACGAACCCTCTATGGGCCTTGCGCCGAAGATGGTCGAAAACATTTTTGCCGTCATTGCCGGCCTGCGCGAGCGCGGCGTAGCCCTGCTGCTCATCGAACAAAACGCCCGTCTCGCGCTGGAAGTCACCGACAGCGCGTGGGTGATGGACAGCGGCAGCATTGTTCATCATGGCGAATCGAAAGCGCTGCTCAATGACGATCAGATTGCACAGATTTATTTGGGCGAAATGCCCGTTTAACAACACCAGCCAACATCAGGGAAATACAATGAAAACAGTAAAAATCAGTGCGCTCAGCGCCGCTATCCTCCTCGGCAGTTTTGCCTCGACGGCCGCGTGGGCAGCCGACGGTGAAACCGTGGTTATCGGTCTGGCAGGCCCGCTCACCGGCCCGTCCGCCCGTATCGGTAAAGATCTGGAGAACGGCGCGCAGCTGGCCATTGACGACATTAACAAGCAGCACCCGACCATCGGCGGCAAAGCGGTGACCTTCAAACTGCAGTCCGAAGACGATCAGTCCGACCCGCGCACCGCCGTGGCCGTCGCGCAGCGTCTGGTGGACAGCGATGTGGCGGGCGTGGTCGGCCACTGGAACACCGGCACCAGCATTCCTGCGGCACGTATCTATCACGATGCGGGTATCGCACAGGTGGCACCGGTCGCGACCGGTCACGCCTATACCAAACAGGGTTTTGATACCAGCTTCCGCGTGATGGGACACGACGATGACGGCGGCCAGCTCGCCGGTCAGTATGCGGTCAATACCCTGAAAGCCAAACGCATTGCGGTGATCGACGACCGCACCGCATTTGGTCAGGGGCTTGCAGACCAGTTTATTAAATCACTGGAAGCCCAGGGCGTGAAAATTGTCGATCGTCAGTACGTGGATGACAAAACGGTCGATTTCAGCGCCGTGCTGACCGCTATTCGCAGTAAAAACGCCGATCTGATCTTCTTCGGCGGCGTCGACAGCCAGGCCGCACCGCTGGCGCGTCGTATCAAACAGCTGGGCATGAACGCCACCCTGATGGGCGCAGGCGGATTTGTCAGTCAGACGTTCCTGCAGCTGGCGCAGAAAGAAGGCGAAGGCGTTGTCGCCCTCGAACCAGGCCTGCCGGTTGAGCAGATGCCGGGCGGTAAAGCATTCGAACAGGCGTACCAGTCACGCTACCACACCCATATCGAACTGCACGCTCCGTTCGCCTATGACGCCACCCGCGTGCTGGTTGCGGCGATGGAAAAAGCAGACTCCGTTGAGCCGTCCGACTATCTGCCCGCCCTGCGCGCCATCAGCTACTCCGGCGTCACCGGACAGATCGCGTTTGATAAAGAAGGTAACCTGAAATCGCCGTCTTTCACCGTTTACAAAGTTGTCGATGGCAAATGGCAGTCGCAGACCGTGCTGGGCGGCGCAAAAGCGAAGTAACGCAGCGAGGCAATGTGATGAGTGATAATAACGAGCTGGGCATTCTCGCCCGCCGCAAAATTGAAGCAGAAATTATTAAGCCAATTTATGAAATTCTGGTGCGCGAGATTGGGAAAACCCGCGCCCAGGCTGTCATTGGCGAGGCCATTGAGCAGGCCGCGATTGACGCAGGCAGAGCGTTTGCCAGTAAAGAACCCAACGGCGCGGACGTCAAGAGTTTCATCGCCCTGCAGTATCTGTGGGAAAAAGATAACGCCCTGGACGTGAAGGTGATCGACGCCGACGACCAGCAGTACAACTACAACGTGACCCGCTGCCGCTACGCGGAGATGTATCACGAAATGGGGCTGGGAGAGATTGGTCATCTGCTCTCCTGCGCGCGCGATGAAAAATTCATCGTTGGCTATGCGCCGGACGTGAAGCTGACCCGCACGACCACCATCATGCAGGGCGGTTCGTGCTGTGATTTCCGCTACCGCAGCAGTAAGGACAAGACATGATCTGCGTTAACGCCGAACGGCTGTGGTCAACGCTTGAGATGATGGCGCAGATCGGCGGCACGCCCGCCGGCGGTGTGACCCGTCTGGCACTGAGCGAGGAAGATCGTATTGCGCGTAACCTGCTGCGCGACTGGGCGCTGGACGCGGGTTTCACCTGCGACGTCGACAGCATGGGCAATATGTTTATCCGTCGCGCGGGGAAAAACCCGCAGCTTGCCCCGGTCATGACGGGTTCACATGTGGATACCCAGCCGCTGGGCGGTAACTACGACGGGGTTTACGGCGTGCTGGCCGGGCTGGAGCTGCTGCGAACACTTAACGATCATAACGTTAAGACCGAGCGTGACGTGGTGCTGGTGAACTGGACTAACGAAGAAGGCGCGCGCTTTGCGCCAGCCATGCTCTCTTCAGGGGTCTGGACGGGGCAATTTAGCGAAGCGTACGCCCATGCCCGCGCGGATAACGATGGCATTACCGTGGGCGAAGCGCTGGAGAGCATTGGCTACCGGGGTGAAGCCCCTGCCCGCGCGTTTCCCGTTCACGCCTGCTACGAACTGCACATCGAACAGGGCCCGATCCTGGAAGATGAAGCCATCGATATCGGGTTAGTCCGCGCGGCAATGGGCCAGCGCTGGTTTACCCTGACGCTGGACGGATTCGCCGCCCACGCGGGCACGACGCCGATGCACAGCCGCCGCGACGCGCTGACCGCCTTTGCCGAGCTGGCGCTGAAAGTAGAAGAGATTGGCTATCGGCATGCGCCGGACGGACGCGCGACGATCGGTATGGCGAAGGTTACGCCAAACTCGCGCAACGTCGTGCCGTCTCGCGTGGAATGCAGCGTCGAGTTTCGCCATCCGGCGCAGCAGGCACTGGAAGCCATGGAGGCGGCGCTGCACCAGGTCGCTGAAAGCCTGAGACTGCGCGGCGTCGCTGCTGCCGTTGAACGCATTTTTGACTATGCGCCTATCGCGTTTGATGCCGAATGCCTGGCTCGTACGGAGAAGGCCGTAGCGGAACTGGGCTATTCGTCGAAACCGATGGTTTCCGGTGCGGGACACGACGCCTGCTATGTCAGCAAAATTGCGCCCGCCAGCATGATCTTTATCCCCTGCGTGAAAGGCATCAGCCATAACGAAGCGGAAAGGATCCTGCCGGAGTGGTCGGAGAAAGGGGCGAATGTGTTATTGCATAGCGTCCTGTCTGCGGCCCTTGAGAGATAGAACGGGGCGAAAGCAGGGCTCCTCTGCTTTCGCCAGAATCTACACGGCAACGCGTCGGCTGATTTCGACAACCCGATCGCTGGGAAGGTGATAATGGTTGATGACGTGCGTGCAGTTGCGCTTCATAAAAGCAAATATGTGCCGTTGCCAGGCCGCCATGCCTGCCTCACCCTCGCCTGCCACAATGGTTTCATGCCCGACATACCAGGTGGCGTCATCCGTGGCAAAAAGCGCGTTAATCTCGCTGACACCCTGCAACAAATGCGGGATGTCCGGGTGTTCCATAAAGCCATACTGCGCCACGCCGTGCCAGTATCCCGGCGCGCGCTGCTCTACCCTGATACGTTGCTCTTCCCCCACATAGGGCACATTCAGAATATCAATGGTCAGCGACAACACATCTTGCTGTAGCGCCCGGTTTCGCGCGACATGCCAGCGCATGACCGGCGGGATATTGTTCTGCGTACGGGTCAAAAAGACGGCGGAGCCCGCCACCCTGGGCACCGTCTTTTGCTGAAGCTGGGCAAAGAACGCATCCACGCTGACGCCCTTCTCGCCCACCGATGCGGATACCGCCTTAACGCCGCGGTGCCAGATCAGCATCACCGTACAAATCGCTGCGGCCATCAGCAGCGGAATATAACCGCCTTCCAGGACCTTAATCAGATTGGCAAACAAGAAGGTGGCATCAATCACCAGGAAACAGAGGGCAATCACCGCGCTGCTGGCCAGGCTCCAGCGCCACACTTCCCGCATCGCCACAAACAACAGTCCCGTAGTCATCAGCATGGTTAACGACACGGCGATACCGTACGCAGCGGCGAGCTTATCGGAGGATTTGAAGAACACCACCAGCCCGATGGTCACCACCATCAGCAGCCAGTTTATGATCCCGATATAAATCTGACCGTAGCTTTCTGCCGCCGTCTGTTTGATGCGTAATCGGGGTAGCCAGCCAAGCTGAATGGCCTGGCGCGTCATGGAAAACGCGCCGGTAATAATCGCCTGACTGGCGATGATCGTCGCCAGCGCGGCAAGAATGATGAGCGGAACCTGGAGCACAGGCGGACAGAGCGTGTAGAAAAGGTTTTGCTTGCTGTCGGCACCGGCCAGAATCAGCGCTGACTGGCCAGCATAGTTGAGCAGCAGCGAAGGAAAGACGATACCGTACCAGGCAAGCCAGATCGGCTTTTTACCAAAGTGCCCCATGTCTGCATACAGGGCCTCGGCACCCGTCACGCAGAGAAAAACGCCCCCCAGGACCAGGAAACTGGTATATCCGTTCGAGAACAAAAACGCGATGCCGTACGCAGGATTGAGGGCCAGCAGTACCGAGGGGTGTTGGACGATGCCCCGCACGCCCAGCGCAGCAATCGCCAAAAACCACAGCGCCATCACCGGGCCAAATATTTTCCCTATGCGGGCGGTACCAAAAGGCTGGATAAGAAACAGCGCCAGCAATACTGCCACCGTCAGGGGTAATATGTACGGCTGGGACTCAGGGATCACCATCTCCAGCCCTTCAAGAGCAGAAAGCACGGAGATTGCCGGGGTTATCGCGCCGTCACCGTAAATCAGCGCTGCGCCAATCAGGGCGGCAAAAATAACCCAGCGCCCGCCTTTGCCTTTCTCTACCAGAAGCGACATCAAAGCCATGATGCCTCCCTCGCCATGATTATCAATTCGCATGGCGAAGGCGGCATATTTTATGGATGTCACCAGGATGAGTGTCCAGGTAATCAGCGAGAGCAGGCCCAGTATGACGCCGGGCGTTGGATCATGCTCAGAGAGCGAAAGCACCGTTCGGAAGGTATAAAGCGGGCTGGTACCGATATCACCAAAAACGACGCCCAGCGCCCCCCCTGCAAGCAGGGTTAACCGGGAGAGCGGTTGGGACGGTTCACTGCTGTAGCGAGGGCTCATATTTTCCAGCAAGAGTCAGATAATCCTATAAAAAACATAGCCCATCTGCCCCGCCCGCGCCAACCGCTCGCCCTGTATTACTGCGGCTTGACCTTCGCCAGGCTGAACCAGATCCCCACTGCCAACAGCAGCAGCATTCCGCCCGCGCTGCCCAGCGCCACACTGTGCGAGGTGATAAACGCGCTTTTCGCCGCCTCAATCACCGACTCCGCCAGCGTCGGGGTCAGATCCTGCGCCACCTTCATCGCCTCACCAATGGATGACGAGGCTTTATCGACGAGCGAGGCATTCAGCCCTTGCGGCAGGTCAATTGACGCCGAGAAGCTGCGGGTCAACAGCAGACCAAAGATGGCGATCCCCAGCCCGGCCCCCAGTTCATAGGACATGGTTTCAATCGCCCCTGCGGCGGCGGCTTTCTCTTTCGGCGCGGCCGCCATTATTGCCGAGGTTGAGGCCAGCAGCGCGCTGGCGGCACTGAAGCCGAGCAGCACCATCAGCCCCCACGCCTGCCACTGCTGCGTGCTGAAATCGAGCATCGACAGGCCGATAAAGCTGACGGCGCTGAGCCCCATTCCACCTGCCGCCACAAGGCGCAGGCCGAGACGTCCCACCAGGACCCCCGCTATCGGGCCGCTAAACCCGCTCGCCACCATCAGCGGCAGCATGAACATTCCCGCCTCAAACGGCGTAAAGCCATGAACAAACTGCAGCTCCTGGGCCATCAGCAGCTCAAACCCGACCAGCGCGATCATGGCGGTCATCGCCATCACCACGCCGCTCAAAATGATGCGATGGCAGAACAGACGCATGTCGATCATCGGTACGCGAGCGCGGAGCTGAATACGCACGAAGATAAACAGCAGCACCGAGCCGGTCACCAGCGCGGATGCGACTACCCACGGTGACAGGACGCCTTTTAGGGCGGTTTTCGCACTGTAGACCAGCAGCAAAATCGCCACAATCAGCATGATGGCATGGCTAATATTCAGCGGCTGCTCCGGGCGGCCCTGCTGAGGAGGCACAAAACGCGCGGCCAGCGAAACCACCACCAGCACGATCGGCACGTTGATTAAAAACACCGATCCCCAGTAAAAATGCTCAAGCAGCATACCGCCAATCAGCGGACCAAACGCCGCCCCACCGGAACCCACCGCAGCCCAGACGCCGAGCGCAATATTTCGATCCCGTGCATCGATAAACAGCGTGCGGATCCCAGCCAATGTAGCCGGAATAATCATCGCCGCACCAATTGCCAGCGAGGCGCGCGCCGCAATCAGCCACCCTGCTGACGGGGCAAACGCTGCCGCCAGCGACGACAGGCCAAACAGCGTGCTGCCAATCATGAGCAATCGCTTAAAACCAATGCGGTCACCCAGGGCGCCCATCGGCAGCACCATTCCCGCCATCACCAGCGAGTAAATATCGATGATCCACAGCAATTCATTGCCGCTGGCACCCAGCGTCATGCTCAATGTCGGCGCCGCCACGTGCAGCACCGTCGCGTCGATCGCCACCGGGATATACACCAGCACGATAATCACTAACGCTAACCACTGACGAAACATAAATTTCCTTTTCTTTTAAAACATGGACACATGTCCAGGATGCGATCCTACGTAAAGTTGAACATATGTCCAGCTTTTTGTTACACTCGTTTCATTCCCATTGAGAGTGAGTAAACATGCGATATCTGAGCAAGGATGAACGGCGGGAAGCCATCTTACAGGCCGCCATGCGCGTGGCGCTGGCTGAAGGACTGGCGGCCATGACGGTACGCCGTATTGCCGCCGAGGCCGGGGTCGCCACCGGCCAGGTGCATCATCACTTTACGTCTGGCGGGGAGCTAAAATCGCTGGCCTTCGTACGGTTGATTCGCGAGCTGCTGGATGCGGACGTCGCGGGTAAACAGGCCGGATGGCGGGAACAGCTTCATGGCATGCTCGGCAGCGATGACGGCAGGTTTGAGCCCTATATTCGCCTGTGGCGTGAAGCGCAGATCCTCGCCAGCCGTGATGCTGAAATCAAGGCCGCCTATGTGATGACCATGGAGATGTGGCACCAGGAAACGGTGGCGCTTATCAAAGCGGGAACGGAGGCCGGAGAATTGAAGCCGGGCGATCGGGCGGAAAATATTGCCTGGCGCTTGATTGGTCTGGTGTGCGGGCTTGACGGAATGTATATCTTAAACATGCCCGAAATGGACGAAGCCGCGTTTAACAATCATCTTGATACATTAATCACGCTCGAGTTGTTTAATACCCCGTCCAGGTAGTGATGTTGCCGGGTGGCGGCTACGCCTTACCCGGCCTACCTTTTGTCTACTCCCGGTCTGTTAAGACTGCAGCATGCCGTGCTGCATCAGGAAACCCCACCAGGGAATGCCGAGGAACATGTGGATTAAAAACGTGCACAGCGCCACGAGCGTGCCGATGGTCCACCATGACCTGATGTCGTTATACCCAGCGGCGAAGATAATCGGCCCCGCTGCGCCGCCATAGTGCGTGATGCAACCCCCATAGGAGTTGGAAAACAGAATGGCGAGGGCAAGCAGAACGGGTGCCGTTCCGGTGACCAGCCCCACGGTGGCAAAGACCGGCACCATCGCCGCGACGTATGCCCCGCCTGAGGCAAAGAAGTAGCGAACCAGCACGCTGAGAAACACGATAATAACAATGGTCATATTCCCCGCGCTGAGAAAATCGAGGTGCGCTGACAGGAAATCAGCCAGCCAGCGGAAAAATCCCTCCTTGCTCAGCGTGGCACTCAGACCGATGATACCCCCGTACCACATCAGGGTATTCCAGCCACCTTTGTTTTTTTGTACGTCGCTCCAGCCGATAATATTAAACAGCAGCGCTGCCCCCATCGCGATAATGGCGACGGCGGATTCATTAAGCCCAAGGTGACGAGAGAAGATCCAGCCTAATAACGCGGCGATAAAAATTACCACCAGCCCCTTCTCTTTGATGCTCATTGCCCCGAGGCTTTGCAGGCCGTTGGTCGCAATGGCGATATTATCAATATGTTTAATTTCCGGGGAAGCAACCCGGTAGCAAATATAGGGAATGATACACAGCATCAATAACCCCAGCGGGGCCCCTGCCAGCATCCAGCCGATCCAGCTAATATGAATATGGAAGATGTCGGAAATTAGCTGTAGCGCTAACGCGTTTCCGGCAAAACCCGTTAAAAACATATAGCTGGTCGTTTTAGTCACCATATAGACATTGACCATTAAATAACGACCTGCCCTGCACGGCGTCTCTTTTGGCGTTGAACCTAATACCGTCGCGATGCTGTTAATAATAGGAAAAACCACGCCACCTGCCCGCGCGGTATTTGAGGGCGTGGCGGGTGCCAGCACCAAATCCAGCAAGGCGGTCACATACCCCAGCCTCAGCGTCGTGCTGCCAAACTTGAGGATGAACCAGTAGGCAAGCCGTTTCCCAAGCCCCGTAGTGACAAACGCCGCGCTCAGCGTAAAGGCGCTAAACACCAGCCAGGTCGTGCCCGAGGCGTATCCGCTCAGGACATCCATTGATTTGACAGGAGAATCCGGGAATTTTGTTACGGTAAAACAGGTTAATGCCACCGCGACCAGCATGATGACGGGTTCGGGATACGGTTTAATGACCAACCCAACAATAGCGGAAAGATATATGCCTGCCAGTATCCACGCCTCTTTGGTTAATCCATCAGGCGGAGGAATAAATATTGATAATAATATTATTACGGCAAGTAAGATTGTTTTTAAAACATTGGAATTAAGCATATCTCACCCATGAGAAAAGGGTCCCTGAATAGCGGAGACCGCTCCTGAGAGAAGCCTCCACCGATTAAATGCATTTATCAAATAAATAACTTACAGTGACACGCTAGCAATATTGATATTATCACCTTCCCTGGACTGATATTCGGTCAGAGTATCAAAACTGAGATAGCGATAGATATTTTCATGCGCGTCGTGAAGTTTATCCGTATAGCTAAAATATTCTTCAACGGTTGGCATTTTCCCGAGCATGGCCGCGACGGTGCTTAATTCAGCTGAGGCAAGGAATACTTTCGCATTCGTTCCCAGACGATGCGGGAAATTTCGGGTGGACGTTGATACCACGCTGCTCCCTTCACGGACCCTCGCCTGGTTCCCCATGCACAGGGAGCAGCCCGCGGGCTCGATTCTCGCCCCTGCTTTAATAAACTGATTAAAATAGCCCTCGCGGGAGAGTTGTTGGGCATCCATTTTTGTCGGCGGTGCGAGCCACAGGCGCGCCTGGTTCTCCCTGGCACCGGCCATGATTTCACCCGCAGCGCGGAAGTGACCGATGTTTGTCATGCAGGAGCCAATGAACACCTCTTCAACAGGAGTGCTGGCAACCTCCGAAAGTAGCCGGGCATCGTCCGGATCGTTCGGGGCACAGACCACCGGCTCGGTGATTTCATTGAGATCGATCTCAATCACTGCCGCATATTCCGCGTCAGGATCGGCGCGGAGCAGCGACGGGTTAGCCAGCCACGCCTCGATTTCAGCAATGCGTCGTTCAAGCGTGGCGGCGTTCTGATACCCCTGCTTAACCATCCAACGCAGAAGAGCCGCATTGGAGCGCAGATATTGCGCGACATTCTCTTCCGCCAGGCGCATAACGCACGCGGCGGCGGACCGTTCGGCGGAGGCGTCAGCCAGCTCAAACGCCTGCTCTGCGCTTAATGCTTCCAGGCCTTCAATTTCGAGGATCCGGCCCGAGAAAACGTTGCGCTTATTCTTTTTCTCGACCGTCAGCAGCCCCTGCTTTTTGGCGTAGAGCGGAATGGCATGCACCAGGTCGCGCAGGGTGATCCCTTTCTGCATCTCGCCCGTAAAGCGCACCAGCACCGATTCAGGCATATCCAGCGGCATGATGCCGGTTGCGGCGGCAAACGCCACCAGCCCGGAGCCGCCCGGGAAGGAGATACCCAGCGGAAAGCGGGTATGGGAGTCGGCACCCGTGCCTACCGTATCCGGCAGCAGCATGCGGTTAAGCCAGGAGTGGATGATGCCGTCGCCCGGCTTAAGCGCCACCCCATTGCGGCGGGTGATAAACTGCGGCAGGGTTTCATGCAGCTGGACATCTACCGGCTTAGGGTACGCAGAGGTGTGGCAGAAAGACTGCATCACCAGGTCGGCTGAAAACGTGAGGCAGGCAAGGTCGGTCAGCTCGTCGCGCGTCATCCCGCCGGTGGTGTCCTGAGAGCCGACGGTAGCGATCTTCGGCTCGCAATACTGCCCAGGGCGGATCCCCGCCACGCCGCAGGCTTTACCCACCATTTTCTGCGCCAGCGTAAAGCCGGTTGCGGATGGCGCAGGTGATGCGGGCGTGCGGAATACCGCTGAAGGCTCAAGCTTCAGCGATTCCCGCGCTTTCGCCGTCAGGCTGCGTCCGATAATCAACGGGATCCGCCCGCCGGCGCGCACTTCGTCCAGCAGCACTTCGGTTTTAAGGGTAAAGGTCGTCACCAGCCGCTGGCTTTCTGTCTCACGAATTTCGCCCTTGTACGGGTAAAGATCGATCAGCATCCCGGTCGTCAGCGCGGAGACATCCATCTCTACCGGCAGCGCGCCGGAATCTTCCAGGGTGTTGAAGAAAATGGGGGCGATTTTACCGCCAAACACAAACCCGCCGTTACGTTTATTCGGCACGTACGGAATATCGTTCCCGATGTGCCACAGGATGGAGTTGGTGGCGGATTTACGTGAGGATCCGGTCCCCACGACATCACCGACGTACGCCAGCGGCCAGCCCGACGCTTTCAGTTCTGCCAGCTGGCGCAAAGGGCCGCGTGCGCCGGGTTCATCAGGCGTTACCCCTTCCCTGACGTTACTGAGCATTGAGAGCGCGTGCAGCGGAATATCAGGACGTGACCACGCCTCCGGTGCCGGAGACAAATCGTCGGTATTGGTCTCACCGGGAACCTTAAACACCTTCAGGGTAATTTTTTCAGGCATGGCCGGACGGCGCGTGAACCATTCGGCATTTGCCCAGGACTGAAGCACCTCTTTTGCCCGGACGTTGCCGCTCTTCGCTTTGGCTTCCACCTGGCTGAATTTTTCAAAGATCAGGATGGTAGAAGAAAGCTGCTCGGCGGCCAGCGGCGCGAGGTTCGGATGGTCAAGAAGCTCAATCAGCGGCTGGACGTTATAGCCGCCCTGCATGGACCCCAGCAGCGTTGTAGCCGCGTCGGAAGAAAGCCCGTTAACACGGTATTCCTGCAACGCCACCTTAAATAAAAAATCGGCTTTTAGCTTTGCCGCAGGATCTACCCCCGGCGGAACGCTGTGGGTTAATAAAGCCAATAATTGTGGATGATGTGTGGACGCATCATTTATTAAACGATGAATAAGTGCTTCGGTTTGTTCCGCCGTTAACGGTTTCGCGGGAATACCCGATTCAGCGCGCGCTTTCTGGTGCTGATGATAATCATCTAACATAGGTTCTCCTGTTAAAGCTAAAGTTGTTCGCAAAATTCTGTTAATCGTTCGAGTCCGTATGGCCATTCGCCAAAACCGGACTCAGAATTAATATGTCCGGCCTCACCGATATCGATGAGATGGCCGCGCCAGCGCGTAGCCCAATAGTGAGCGCGCGCAAAAGGCATCAGAGGATCGTTTCGGCTGGCAAATATGATGCAGGGGACGGGTAATGGCGTTGGCTGAATGGCCTCTTCAAGTCCGAAAAAAGCAGGCTCTGCCGGTGCGACCATTACCACCCCGGCTACGTTTACCCGCCGCGTTTGCAGCAGCCGACATGACGCCAGCGCGCCAAAACTGTGGCCGACGAGGATGGCGGGCAGCGGGCACACTGCCAGCTCGCGGGTAATGGCCGAGACCCAGTTTTCGATATCGGGCTCTAACCAGTTTTTCTGCTGGATCCGTTTCCAGAAGGGAAAACGCCGCCCCCAGCAGCTTTGCCAGTGATGTTCATCGCTGTCTCTGAGCCCCGGGACCAGAACAAGGGTGTAAACCTTACTGAGCTGCTGCAGGCGTTGTTCAATCATGACGTTTTCCTGTTACGCTATTCGCGATTATTCGGGTGGAAACTGCGACAATAGCCAGCCAACGGAAATAAGATCGGCGCTACCGCCGGGGCTTAAATTGCGTTTGATAAATTCCGCGTCCATTCTGAGCAGCGCGTTAACCAATTTATCCGCCGGGAGACGTCTTATTTTTAATAACCGCCTCGCATAGCGTCTGGCGTAGTTCAGCCCTTCTATTCCCCCACGGGAAACCAGATTGGTATCCGGATTCGCCGCCATCAAACCCAGCAGCATCCTTAAGAGCGCCACGTCTTCGGATTCGCCCTGACCTAACGCGTTGTGCAGGTGCGGGAGACCCGCCAGGCGGACGGTCATAAAACCGCTGGCCGCTTCCCCTCTCGCCCCGGTAAAGCCGTATGCCTGGAACTGCTGCTCGCCCTTCGTTCTGGCGATGCCGTTGGTTTTCAGCTCCTTTTCAACGATGCCGGTACAGATAATGCGGGTCTCACGGCATAAACTGCGCTGCGTGAGCGCTTCATCCCTTTGCGTCAGACGTCCCGCCGCGGCGCACAGCAGCCCCAGCGAGAAGATCCCGCCTTTATGGGTATTCACCCCGCCGGTGGCGTTAAACATCGCCTGCTCGCAGGCCAGGCCGGTCGGTCTTATGGCCCGCAGCGTTTGCGGACCAGCAAGACGAGCCGTCTCTCTGCCAACGTTAAAGAACGTTGAGAACCAGGGCGCAATCGCCGCGATGCTGGTCATGAACAGCGCAAAATCCATGTCCCTATGCGCCCCGCTGTTTACGCGATCCACCAGACCCGGCTTCGGGGTTAAGCGAATTTCCCGATACATGGCCTCGGCAGCCAGCTCAGCGAAGGTGCGCTGAGCGTCTGGCGCATTACATCTGGCAAGCGAAGTAGTCATCGGTTAACTCCTCGATTACGCGCGCGAGTTCGGCCTGCGAATGACGCCGCGCGCGAGAGCAAACGTGGGCCGGTTCATGACAGATAAAGCATCTGCGCATCGGCTGCTGGATGGCGTTTCTTTTCAGCAGCCCCGTTTTCGGACAAAACACGTCGATGTCCCACAGGCGCCCCAGAGGATGGTTATCTTCCAGATGCGCCGTGACGTGTTTGATCATCCACGCGGGTGCCGACACCGACCAGAGCGCTTCGGGGCCGGTGGCCGGCTGCAGGATCTGATGTCGGCAGACCGTCCACTGATGGGTGCGGAATACCTCGCCGAGCGCCTGATTCGCGGCGGCCATCACCCGCCTGGCCAGGTCGGTATCCTTCACCTCCCCCGGCCAGACCAGCGTGACGGATACAACCGTATGTTCCGACTGAAACAGCCACGCCTGCTGGCGACGGGCTCGCTGCTCTCTGGCGCTCAACACCTGTTCCAGAGAGACTTTCGCGTTCGAGGCTTTATCCGTCATGACGATTACTCCTTCACCTGACGAACCACGTCAATCACGCTGCCGTCGCGGTAGCGAACCACGCCGACGATACGGTCAGTGAACTCAACAGGCTCAGGTTCACCCGAGATGAGCAGCGCCTTTTGATACAACGCGTCGATGTCGACAACGGCCAGCCCGGCGTTAATCAGGCGTTCGCGAATTTCCGGGCGTGCCGGGTTAACGGCAATACCGTGATCGGTAACCAAAACGTCAATACTTTCGCCCGGCGTCACCAGAGTGGTGACCTGCCTGACGACGGTAGGAATGCGGCTGCGGATCAGCGGGGCAACCACGATGGTGAGATTTGCCGCCGCGGCGACGTCACAGTGTCCGCCCGACGCGCCGCGCATCACGCCGTCGGAGCCGGTCAGGACATTAACGTTGAACTGGGTATCCACCTCCAGCGCGCTGAGGATCACCACGTCCACCCTGTCGCAGCAGGCGGCTTTTGCGGCCGGGTTCGCATACACGTTGGTGGAGATCTCCACGTGGTCGGGATTGACCGCCATGGAGGCCGCAGCCGCACCGTCAAAGCTTTGCGTATCGAGGATCTTTTCAATTAACCCTTTCTGATGCAGATCGACAATGCTGCCGGTGATCCCGCCGAGCGCGAAGCGGGCGACAATATTGTGCTTGCGCATACGGGTTTCCATAAACCGCGTGCAGGCAGTTGACGCCGCCCCTGAACCGGTCTGAATGGAAAAGCCGTTGCGGAAGTAGCCGGAGTGTTCGATAACGTCGGCGGCAGAGCGGGCAATCATCAGCTCGCGCGGATTGCTGGTCACCCTGGCGGCACCGACGCTGATTTTTGCCGGGTCGCCGACGCTCTCAATCTGCACGACATAGTCAACCTGATCCTGAACGATACTGGCTGGCAGGTTGGGGAACGGCTTCAGGGTTTCGGTGAGCAAAACCACCTTTCTGGCATACTTCGCGTCGACCATCGCATAGCCGAGCGAGCCGCACTGCGATGCGCCGCCGTTGCCGCTGGCATTGCCGTATTCGTCGCTGCAGGAGACCGCCAGAAACGCGACATCAATAGCAATTTCGCCCTGCTGAATCAAATTCACCCGCCCGCCGTGGGAGTGGATCTGCACCGGCTCGTCCATCAGCCCGTGCGAAATCGCATCCGCCAGTTCACCGCGCATCCCTGAGGTGTAGATTTTGCCGATCACGCCGTTGCGAATGTGATCTATAAGCGGCGTATTGCAGGACATTAACGAACTGGAGGCGAGCGTGATGCCTTTCAGGCCGCGCTGGGCCAGCTTGTCCATCACGTAATTGATGACCTTATCCCCTTCGCGAAAGGCGTGATGAAAAGAGACGGTCATGCCGTCATGAAGATCGCAGCGGGCCAGCACATCGTCCACGCTGGCAAACAGTTTGCGCTGAGTCTTTTGCTGGCTGTCAGCAAGATAAGGCGTCGTCGCGTTAGCGCCGCTGAAGGCGACGTACTCACGGCGAGAGCCAGGAATGTGGTGCAGGGTTTCAGTTTGGTTTTTCATTTTTCATCCTGTCGCTTGCGGTAAAGGGGGTTACTGACGAATGCCGGAGGCATTTTTGCGTTCGATCACGACGCGGGCATGGTTGATGATTGGCGCATCGATCATTTTGCCGTTCAGCGAAATCACCCCCAGTCCGTTGCGTTCACCCTCCTCTGCGGCGGCAAGCACGCGCTCTGCGTAATCCACCTCTTCCTGCGATGGCGCGTAGGCGTTATGAAGAATTTCAATTTGTCGCGGGTTAATCAGCGATTTACCGTTGAAGCCCATCCGGCGGATGAGATCCACTTCTTTCAGGAAACCGGCCTCGTCGTTCACATCGGCGTACACCACGTCGAAGGCGTCAATACCGGCTCCGCGCGCGGCATGTAATACGGCGCAGCGGGCATAGAACAGCTCTGTCCCGTCGCCCCGCTCGGTTTGCATATCCATCACGTAGTCAAAGGCGGCCAGCGCAATCCCCATCAGGCGGTCGGAGGATTTCGCTATAGCGACAGCGTTAATCACGCCAACCGCAGATTCTATCGCCGCCATTAATTTCGTTGAGCCAACGGGACGTCCGCAGGTTTCTTCAATGCGGACGATTTCACGTTCGAGCTGATGAATATCTTCCGGGGAATCGGTTTTGGGTAAACGAATGACATCGACACCCGCCCTGACGGCGGCTTCCAGATCTTTTAATCCAAAAGGTGTATTCAGCGGATTAATTCTGACAACGGTTTCAATATCGCTGTACATCGGATGTTGCAGGGCGTGGAATACCAGGAGGCGGGCGCTGTCTTTTTCTTTTAGCGCGACGGCATCTTCCAGATCAAACATTATGGAATCAGGTTTATAGATAAATGCCGTTGAAAGCATGGCGGCACTTGAACCGGGAATAAATAACATACTGCGGCGTAACTTTTTCATTATAACGTTTCCCATGCAATGTCTTCCCGGGCCATTCCTCTGAGCAGAGCGGCCTGCACGCGGGCGCGGATCACGCAGTCCAGCGCGCCTTTATCATCAATTACGACAAGCCCCTGCTCGATGTTGAACGCGGCCAGGGTTTCATTGACCACCTCAGTAATTCGGTCGCCGAATTGCTTATACACTTCGCTCTGGATGACCACATCCAGCCCGCTCTCGACAGGACTGACCTTGACCATCAGGTCGCTGGACTCCAGCGTTCCCGCCATTGCGGCTTGCACAATTTTCATATCATTTTTCCTGTGATAATGCGGTTAAACCGCTGCCGACATCGGTTCGGATAAACAGGGCTGATGCTGCACCTCTTTATTCAGAAACGCGCGCGTGGTGGCCGGCACCATGCGGCTGGCGGCAGAGAGTTTGTTTTCATTTAATAAACGACGAACGGCTGAAGCCGACACCGGCACATTATTGCCATCCGTTCTTCTTTCTATTTCGTGCACGCTGATACGCGGCGCCGAACACGTTTCGTCTTCCAGCCAGCGGTGCATCGCCAGGTTATATTCCGCGGTTAACGGGCAGAACGGTTCGGTACCGACAAAACGATGATTAATATTCAGCGCAGGGGCGATGTAATTTCTGAACAGCATCAGGTCAATGGCGGCATAGGCTTTATCAATGACCTGCTTATCTTTTAAGAAATAGCCCGGGAATGTGCCGCGAGAAATAATATATGCCGACCCCGGATGCACAGTGACATTCTGCAGATGCCGCGCTCCGTCTCTGACCATCGCAAACCGTTCTTTAAACGAAAATGCGGAGACATCTTCCTGCACAACGAAAACATGCAGCCAGTCGCACCGGCTGGCCGCATGCTCGATAAGATATTGATGGCCCAGGGTGAACGGATTCGCGTTCATCACAATCGCACCAGTGTTTTGCCCCGGCACGAAATGATGGCGGCGCAGCTGGCTGCAGTAACGATGAATACCGACCGGCGTATTCTCCATTAACGCCGCACAGTTCTCGATCGTCACCAGGGGATAAAACCCGCATCCGCGAAATGACTTTACGTTATCCGGACAGGTAAAAAGAAAGAGCTGATGTTCGCCGTTTTGTGCCGCCAGCAGCTCGGCCTCGTGAATTAACGTCAGGCTTAGCGACGTGCCCCGCCATCCGGCATCCACCGCAATGCATTTCAGTGTGTTACCCGCAATGCCGGTGCAGCCGACAAGCTGACGCTGATAGCGCGCAACGATAAATTGCTCAATATCGTTATCAATGCCTAAACCGTTGCGGGCCAGGAAGCGGGCGACCTCCTCTCTGGCCTGCGCGTTACCGGCTTTAATCACCTCAAATTCTGGCGTGGTGGCGGTGTACATCGTCTCTCTCCTGAGCGTCTAGACGGTTAATTCTTGCTGCTGGGGTTGCGTTTCCACGATGGTGTTCATCAGGCGGCCAATGTTTTCGATTTCAACTTCGACGCGATCGCCATCGCGCATAAACAGAGGCGGATTACGTTTTTTCCCGACGCCGCCGGGCGAGCCGGTAATGATGACGTCCCCTGCGCTAAGGGAGGTGAACGTACTGATATAGGCAATGAGATCCGCCACTTTGTGGATCATGCTGCCGGTGGAGTCATTCTGAACCAGCATGCCGTTCAGCCAGGTGTGGATGGTCAACGCGTGAGGATCGGGGATCTCATCCGCCGAGGTCATATACGGGCCGAAGGCACCGGTTTGCTTCCAGTTTTTACCGGCGGTGAACCAGGCGTGCTGCCAGTCGCGGACGGAACCATCCATGTAGCAGCTGTAGCCCGCGACGTGGCTGAGTGCGTTTTCGACGTCAATTCGGGTGCCGGGTTTACCGATGATCACGGCCAGCTCGCCTTCGTAATCAAACTCGCTGGAGAGAACCGGTTTTAAAACCGGCCGCGCATGTCCGGTTTGGGAATCAGGAAAGCGGATAAACAGCGTGGGGGCATTATTCGTCTCGGCAAATTCTTTTCTTTTTTCAGCGTAATTCATCCCAACGCAGAAAATCTTTCCCGGCTCTTCAATCACGGGCAGGAAGGTAATGTCTTCAGGCATCATATCCACAGGGCAATTGTCATATTGCCTGGCGACGTCAACTGCATCCCATTGCAGAAGGTCTTTTAAAGTCGCATAGTGATGGCCGATTTTATTACCCAGATCGATAATGCCGGACTGTGTATAAATCCCGTAGCTTTTACGGCCCTGATGAATATAACTTGCTAATTTCATAATAATACCCGTTTGATAGACGTGCTCATTCTGTGTTCACGCCCCGAGGCGTGAACACATTGCCATGCTATTTATTCAGCTGACTGCGCTGGAACCAGTACCGGTTTATTGCCGGATGCCAGATACGTTGCCACCACAACGCCCACGCCCAGTAATGCCAGAATAAATCCGGTCATTCCCTGCCAGCCCATTGAGTGGAAGACGAAACCGTTAATAAATCCAATAACCGAACCGCCCATGTAGTAGAAGAATAAATAGAGTGCGACGGCCTGGCCTCTTGCATGCGTTGCGTTTTTACTGACCCAGCTTAAACCGATAGAGTGGCAGCCGAAGAAACAGCCGGTAAAAATCACAGCCCCAACAATAAAGGTGACGACATTTGACGTCAGCGTCAGCAGCATCCCTAAGGCCATTATCAGGAACAGCACGCGCAGGACTTTCATGGCGCCAAATTTCGCCGATAAGCGACCTGCCTGCGGAGCGGTAAAGAAACTCAGGGCGAAGCTAAATGAGAGCAGACCCGCGTTTGCCGGTGAAATATGGAACGGCTCGCCTTTCAGGAAGAAAGCCAGATAGTTATAAAGTGAAGTAAATGCGCCGAAAATAATGAAGCTGATAACAAACGCCAGCGCCAGATTTTTGTTTTTGAAATGCGATGCCGCCCCTTTTACCATGCGCATCACGTTCAGACTCTGCGTAGGCGTGAAGTTCTTCGATTCCGGCAGCAGGAACTTCACCAGAATGGCAACCGCAATTAGGCTGACCGCAAACCCGTAAAAGATGACATTGATGGAAACGTGATCGATAAGCTGGCTGGCAACAATACGCCCGGACATACCGCCCATCGAGTTACCAAAGACAAAATATCCCGTTACGATGCCTGCCGCCACCGGGGCGACCTCTTCACTGATGTAGGCGGTTGCCGCCGCCGCGATGCCGCTCAGCGCCAGACCAATCACCGCACGCAGCGCCACCAGCATCGCCCAGGATTCCACCAGCGGGCAGAGCAGCGTCAGAATGCCGCCCAGCAGGAGGGAGACGATAATTAACCGCTTTCTGCCATAGTGGTCGGATAACGTCCCGGTAAACAGCAGCCCAATTGCCAGCAACGCCGTTTCTGCGGATAAGATAATACTCACCTGACTGACCGGAACATTATATTCCACAGCGAGCGTCGGGAGCAGCGGCTGAATAAAAAACAACGAAGCTAGTTCCGCAAGCCCGGATAATGCCAGGGCCAGAATCACGCGAATATGCGCGCTGGCTTTGACCGGATCGGGGGCTTTCAGGGTATTGTTAGCATGCGTTAACGCCATAATAACCTCAGTATTATAGTTAAGGTACAGAATATATTTTTGTGAGATGGATAGCTTTTTAGTTAAGACTTTACTTAATCAACTTCAGAGAGCATTTTTACTGGCACGCAAACGACGCCTTCAAATAATTTTCGTGACGTGCGAATAACCGCTGCCCGGGTATTTTCGATATTATTTCCGTCCCTCAGCAACGATACGGATATTTTTCCACTGGGGTGTTCAATATCAATAATGTTGGTAAAGCGCTCCTTTGGACGGTCGGCAACAATTTTAGCGGCGACGGAGCCTTCAATAAGCGTCGCGGTTGAGATACCAATCGAGCCGGTAATCGCCAGTGATTTATGGCAGGTATGCGGCATGAAATAACGTACCTGTAGCGTTCCGCCGTTACGCGCCCGGCTAAGAAGGACCGGTTTAGGGATCACTTTGTTGGACACGTCCCCTAACCCCATCGCCGCGCCAGCCTGACGGCGCAGGTTCTCCAGCCTTTCCTTAAACGCCCTGTCGCCATCTAATTCTGCCGGTGACTCTCCGCCTGTTTTGCCCAGCGCCGAAGCGTCAATCAGGACCATCGGCATCGCCATATCAATACAGGTAACTTCGATACCGTCGAACACGTTTGTCACGCTGTCCGTTGGCAGCAGTTTCCCGGTTTTCGACCCCGCAGAATTCAGGAAGGTTAAGCCAATCGGTGCTGCTGTACCCGGCACACCGTCGATCTGGGTATCGCCTTCATACACGACGCGATAATCAGGCGTTTGCACTTCTGCGTCGACCAGCGTTCCGGTGTTGAGATTGCGGATACGCACCGTCGTCACCGGGCTTTGCGCCTTCACCAGCCCTTTTTCAATGGCAAAGGGGCCGACGGCACAGAGCATATTGCCGCAGTTTGGCGTGGTATCGACGCGACGTTCGTTCACCATCACCTGGGCGAATAAGTAATCCACATCCGCGTCCGGGCTGTCGGAAGCACTGACGATCGCCACCTTACTGGTTTGCGGGCTTCCACCGCCAATGCCGTCAATTTCGAGTTCGTGGCCTGCGCCCATCAGGCTGAGTAAAACCGCGTCACGCGCTTCGGTTTCCGCAGGCAGATCGCTGGCCAGAATGACCGGGCCTTTTGAGGTACCGCCACGCATTAATACGCAAGGGATCTTTAACATGTCTTTTTCTCATTTCGCGTTTATCAGGAACGCAATAAGGTTTTCACACTCCCGTTGATAACTCTAATGTCAAAAAAAGCAGGATTAATACGCTTTACGTATTAATAGCCCTTGCGTTATCGTGGTTATAGGAAAACAATAATCAGGTGCGGATATGCAGCATGAATTACAGGGAATACAAGCGTTTGTAAAAATTGCAGAAATCGGATGTTTTACAAAATCGTCGCAATTTCTTCATATTTCACAACCGGCTTTAACACGCAGAATTCAGAAGCTCGAAGAGAGCCTGGGGACCACACTGTTTGAACGGTCCACGCGCAGCGTCAAGCTCACAACCGTGGGAAGGGAATTTTTACCTAAGGCAAAGAATTTAATCGATTTTTATGAAAGCGCGATCCTGAGTATTAAAGAGATGGCGACGCATCAGGCAGGGGTGATTACCGTTTCCTGTATCCCTACCGCCGCGTTCTATTTTCTGCCTTCAGTGATACGAGATTATAACAATGACTACCCAAACATCCGTATCCGCATACTTGAGCACAGTGCCAGCGATTGTCTCGAAGCGGTGTTAAATGGCGACGCAGATTTCGGCATAAATATGATAAACGTCACACATCCTAATATCGATTTTGCCCCGCTGGTGAATGAACCCTTTGTTCTGGCATGCCGACGGGACAACGAGTTGGCGAAAAAACCGCTGGTGACATGGGACGATCTGGCGGGCATGAAGCTGATTGGAGTGAGGCGCTCCAGCGGGAACCGATCGCTTATCGATCAGGCGTTCGAGAAAATGGCCTGGAAACCGAACTGGTTTTATGAAGTGCGCCATCTGTCAACGTCGCTGGGGATGGTGGAAGCGGGTCTTGGCGTGTCTGTTGTTCCCAGCCTGGCGATGCCGACCGACGAACATCATGTCCTTGTCAGCCGTCCGCTGATTGAACCCGTGATACGACGAACGCTGGGCCTCGTGCAGCGCCGCGAAACGCCGCTCAGCCCGGCTGCGGAAAAATTCAGAGAGATGCTTGTTCAACTTTGGTCTGGCGAAAACAACAGCCCCTGGATCGGCAAGTTTACTCAGCTATAACCCTCGAATGTTAAAGGGGCCTGTGCCCCTTTGCGCATTATTTCCCGGCCTGAGGATGTGTATCAAAGCCCGCCATTACCGCTGTCAGCTCCGCCAGTGAAAATCCGTGTTTTGCATCGTCAACACCCAGTCCAAAGCGTTCCTGCATCAGCTGGTAAAGCGCCTTTGCATCCGGAAGGTGGATCTGCTCCTCCACATGGCCATTCTGCCAGTGGGTAAAGTTAAAGTTAGTCAGCGTCAGCTTGCCGCCGTCAGGCAGATGGCGACACATCAACAGATGATGACGGAAATGCGACTGCGGCCAGTGCGCCGACCAGAAATTCCCCATCACGTAATCACTGAAATACTGCGTTGTGAGGTCAAACTGATACATCGACTGCCAGTGCTCGTGGTGACGGAACTGCAACACCCAGTCGTTCCCCTCGCTCAGCAGTCGATACAGCCCGTGCGGCGTCTCTTGTTCTTCATTAGCGAGCAGACGAATCGGCGCCGTCAGCGTCTGGCCGCCAAACCCGACATCGGCTATCCAGCGCTCACCGTTAAGCTCCACCAGCAGCAGGCGATGCGTGCGCGGGGGCATTTGCGGCGGACTCGCTAATACCACGCGTCCCAGCACGCTACGCACCGTAAACCCGACCTCGCGCAATACGCGTTCGAACAGGCCGTTTTGCTCAAAGCAGTACCCTCCGCGACGTGCGGTGACCAGCTTGTCGACCAGACACCGATCGTCAAGCTGGATTTCGCGCGGCAGAACGACATCAATATTCTCAAAAGGGATCGCACAGTTGTGATGTAAATGCAGCGTGCACAGGGTGTCGATATCCACTCGTGTCGGTTGCGTCCAGCCGATGCGGGCGAAATAGGCGGTCAGGAATGGGGACATGAATCAGTTTCCTTTGATTGTGATGTTCTGTTTATAAACTAATTTTACGCACTCACTTTGATTTCCGTGCTTTTTCGTCATACTCATCGGTGTAGATGAGGAGATCCTATGAGCCACTTTCGCCCTGTTGAATTACGTCACGCCAGCCGTCTGCTGAACCACGGCCCTACTGTGCTTATCACCAGTCGGGATGAAAGCCTCGACAGACGCAACGTGATGGCCGCCGCTTGGTCAATGCCCGTTGAGTTTGAGCCGCCGCGTATCGCAATAGTAGTAGATAAAAGTACCTGGTCACGTGAGCTGATTGAACGCAGCGGGAAATTTGGCATCGTCATCCCCGGTGTGGCGGCGGCCAACTGGACATACGCGGTCGGTAGCGTCAGCGGGCGCGATGAAGACAAATTCAACTGCTACGGGATCCCGGTCGTGAACGGTCCTGAACTTGGCCTGCCGGTGATTGAAGAAAAATGTCTGGCATGGATGGAGTGTCGGTTATTACCCGTCACCTCCGCGGCAGAAAAATACGACACGCTGTTTGGGGAAGTGGTTTCAGCGGCAGCCGATGAACGCACGTTTGTCGCCGGACGCTGGCAGTTTGACGAGGATAAGCTGAATACCCTGCATCATCTTGGGGCCGGGACGTTTGTGGCGAGCGGGAAGATGGTGAAGGCGTTGGATTGAGAAAACCCTCCCCCTATTGGGAGAGGGTGACCGTATTACTTCGCACGACGCGCAATAATCTCATCCGCAACATTCCGCGGTGCTTCCGCAAAATGATGGAACTCCATCGTATACGTCGCGCGACCCTGCGACATCGAGCGCAATGTCGTGGCATAACCAAACATCTCTGCGAGCGGCACGTCAGCACGAATAATCTGGCTTCCGTACTGCTCGGCCATCCCCTGCACCATGCCGCGGCGGGAAGAGAGATCGCCCATAATGTTACCGGCGTACTCTTCCGGTGTTTCCACCTCCACGTGCATGATCGGCTCAAGAATCACCGGCTCCGCCCTGCGGGCGCCCTCTTTGAAGCCGAGGATCGCCGCCATGCGGAACGCCATCTCCGAGGAGTCAACGTCGTGATACGAGCCAAACGTCAGCGTCGCTTTGACATCGACGACCGGATAACCCGCCAGCACGCCGCTGTTCATCGCTTCCCGCAGCCCTTTCTCAACGGACGGGATATACTCCCGCGGTACCACGCCGCCCTTGGTGGCATCTTCAAATTTAAAACCACTTCCAGGCTCCAGCGGCTCCAGGCTCAGCACCACATGGCCGTACTGCCCTTTACCGCCGGACTGACGGACAAATTTGCCTTCGATATCCTTCACCGTTTTACGCAGGGTTTCACGGTAGGTCACCTGCGGGCGACCGATGTTCGCCTCGACGCCAAACTCACGTTTCATGCGATCAACGATAATCTCGAGGTGTAGCTCCCCCATTCCGGAGATAATGGTCTGACCGGACTCTTCGTCAGTATGCAGGCGG
Source organism: Enterobacter asburiae (assembly GCF_024599655.1). Lineage (NCBI taxonomy): Bacteria > Pseudomonadati > Pseudomonadota > Gammaproteobacteria > Enterobacterales > Enterobacteriaceae > Enterobacter > Enterobacter asburiae. The sequence continues at coordinate 2,320,713 of NZ_CP102247.1, read as the reverse complement.
AAAGACGGATCTTCCGCCGCCAGACGCTGCAAGGCAATCCCCATTTTCTCCTGATCGGCCTTGGTTTTCGGCTCGATCGCCAGCGAGATAACCGGATCCGGGAACTCCATGCGTTCAAGCGTGATGACGGCATTAGGGTCGGTCAGCGTGTCGCCGGTCGTGACATCTTTCAGCCCCACGCAGGCCGCGATATCCCCGGCGCGCAGTTCGTCCACCTCGTGGCGATCGTTGGCGTGCATCAGCACGATACGCCCGATACGCTCTTTCTTCCCTTTCACCGGGTTGTACACCGCGTCGCCTTTGCGCAGCACGCCAGAGTACACGCGGATAAAGGTCAGTTGACCGACGTACGGGTCGCTCATCAGCTTGAACGCCAGGGCGGAGAACGGCTCATCATCGCTTGGATGACGCTCCGCGTGCTGGCCTTTTTCATCCACGCCATCAATGGCCGGCACGTCCAGCGGCGACGGCATGAGCTCAATCACCGCATCGAGCATGCGCTGTACGCCTTTATTCTTGAACGCGCTGCCGCACAGCATCGGCTGGATTTCGCCCGAGATGGTGCGAATACGCAGACCCCTGATGATTTCCGCTTCGTCGAGATCGCCCGTCTCCAGGTATTTATCCATCAGATCGTCGCTGGCTTCCGCCGCCGCAGAGACCATTTTCTCCCGCCATTCCCGGGCAGTGCTGACCAAATCGTCCGGCACGGGCGCATAGGTAAATACCATACCCTGCGTCGCATCGTCCCACAGAATGGTGCGCATCTTGATGAGGTCCACCACGCCGGTGAAATGATCTTCGGCACCCACCGGGATGACAATCGGTACCGGATTGGCCTTCAGGCGTTCCTGCATCATCCGTACGACGCGGAAGAAATCAGCGCCCGGACGGTCCATTTTGTTGACGAAGGCCAGTCGCGGAACGTGATATTTATTGGCTTGACGCCAGACGGTTTCCGACTGCGGCTGCACGCCGCCCACGGAGTCATACACCATCACGGCACCGTCGAGTACGCGCATAGAACGTTCCACTTCAATGGTGAAATCCACGTGCCCCGGGGTGTCGATGATGTTGATCCGGTGCGGCTCATAGCCTCTGTCCATACCCGGCCAAAAGCAGCTGACTGCCGCGGAGGTAATCGTGATCCCGCGCTCTTGCTCCTGCGCCATCCAGTCAGTGGTTGCCGCGCCATCGTGTACTTCACCCAGCTTGTGGCTCATCCCGGTATAAAACAGGATGCGCTCAGTGGTGGTGGTTTTACCGGCATCGATATGCGCGGAGATACCGATGTTGCGATAACGTTCGAGAGGGATGGGTCGGGGCATGATATTTCCTTAAGTCTTATGACTTGTCTGTGACGACCAGGATGGTCGTGCATTCGTTCGTTTGCTATAATAGTCCTATTGTACGAGTATTATCGAACTATTTTTTAACGGTTGACCTATTGTTGATATAGCTCAATCTGACGCCAAACGCAGGAAAACGATGATCCCAAACCACCCTGAAACTGAACAAATACTGCTGGAAAATGTGCTGTTTGCCCTCGGCAACCCGCTCCGGCTGTCGATCATTCGCCGGCTCGCCGATGGCAGCGAACTCAGCTGTAACGCGCTGCGCCCGGAAGATGTGGTGAAATCGACGATGACCCATCACTGGCGCGTACTGCGCGACAGCGGCGTGATCTGGCAGCGTCCACAGGGACGAGAAAACATGATTTCGTTGCGAAGAGAGGATCTGGATGCCCGTTTTCCGGGGCTGATGGCGATACTTTTACAGGCGAAATCATAAGAACATGTGGGGAAATGCCCCGTATAGATTTAAGGGGCATCACGTCAGCTAAGGGATTTACCTCACGTGCATACGATACTCAATCATTCCACTTTTTTTGCCAATCCAGTCGTACAATCGTTGCCCGCGATAGTTGGCTTCATGCGTATGCCAGTAAAGATGACTGGCGTGGTGTTTTCTGGCTTCTCTCTGAACATATTCTATTAACTGTTTGCCAATGTGTTTGCCCCTGACGGTTTCGCAGACGTATAAATCTTCGAGGTAGCAGTAATCGCTCTCAGCCCAGGTCGAACGGTGAAAGAGATAATGAGCAAAACCCACTATATCTCCATTACATCGTGCCACCACGCAGTATAGCGGCTCAACGGGGCTGAAAAATCGTTGCCAGGTTCGTTCAGTAATCGCCCCGGACAGATCGACGTTGTAAAACGCCTGATATTTCCCCCACAGTGGCATCCAGCTTTCAAAATCACGTTCTTTAACTGCCTCAATTGTCACGCTCGTATTATTCATAGTGCCTCTTCTCTCACCCGTTTATTCGTTTCAGGAAAAGTGTATTCGCTGAATGGCACGTTTTGCCCCGCCAATTCTCGCCATCAAGGCAGACCAATTTTTCATCCTGCTGCGTGCAATATTCCTTTAGAATTAAGAAATACGAGGGAAAGTGGACAACATAATGTTTAAGCATGCACAGCTTGAAACGGTTAAGGCATGGATTATCGACCCCGCTAACGGATCGCTACCGCTTCATGAAAGGATCCAGAGAGCAATACGGACGCTGATACTGGAAGGGGTACTATCTCACGGTAAGGCCCTTCCTGCTTCACGCGCGCTGGCGGCTTCTCTCAGCGTTTCCCGGGATACCATAGAAGCGGCCTACTCCAGCCTGCATGCCGAAGGTTTTATTGAGAGACAAACAGGCAGAGGGAGCTTCGTCTCTTCCAGCGCGCGTTTTTTAAAACCCCGTCCTCGACAGCCTCATCCAACCGCTGAGATACGAAAAGCAAAACTCAGCGACCGGGGAAAGATCGTTTATGAAAGCGGCGGGATCCGCGAGTTTTCCGCCCCTCGCCCCCTTGCGCCCGGCATTCCTGAAACCCGCATGTTTCCCATTCCGATCTGGGAACGTCTTCAGCGACAGGTTATGAAGGAGTTTCAGCACCAGGCGTTAGAGCAAAGTCCACCACAGGGTATAGAGCGCCTGCGACGGGCCATTGCAGAATATGTCAACCTTGAGCGCGGAACGCGTGCGAGGGCAGAACAGGTCATCGTTCTGACAAGTTCTCAACAGGCGCTTGCGCTCTGTTCCCACGTGCTGATGGACGCCGGGGATGGCATTGTCATTGAAGATCCCTCCTATCAAGGGGCGCACAAAGCGTTCAACGCTGCAGGCCTTCGCTGTATTCCGGTTCCTCTTGATGAAAAAGGCATCTCTGTTGACGGTCTTAATTCTCTTACCGAGCCAGCCAGGGCGATCTACCTTACGCCGTCTCATCAGTACCCTACCGGGGTGACGCTCTCTCTTGACCGACGACTGGCCGTTGTTAAATGGGCAAACCGTTACGGAGCCTGGATCATTGAGGATGACTATGACAGCGAGTTTCACTACGAAGGTAAGCCTATGGCCAGTCTTCAGGGGCTTGATACGTACAACCGGACAATTTATATCGGCACGTTCACCAAGTCTCTTTTCCCCGGGCTGCGTATTGCCTACACCATCGTTCCCTCAGAACTGATAGAGCCCTTTACCATGGCGAGGACGTTAATGGATGGTCACACCGCCTCAATAACCCAGCTGACGCTGGCTAAATTTCTGGAGGGAGGCCATTTTGGCGCCTATGTTCGAAAGATGCGGAGTATTTACGTTGCTCGTCGCAACACGCTGGCAAGCATGATAGACGCGTATCTTTCTGAGTATGTTGCCTGTGAAACGCCAGCGGGGGGAATGCAAATGCCTTGTCACCTGAAGCACGGAATATCCGAGAAAGAGATAGCCACCGCCGCCCGCCGCGCGGGTGTTGATATACTTGGGCTTACCGATTTATATGCAGGCTCCCCCGCGTCCACCGGTTTTTTAATGGGATTTGCCGCTTACACGGAGAAGGAAATAGAAGACGCTGTAAAAAAATTGGCCGCAATTTTCCGTAATGTTTAATGCCGTCGACCGGTCAGCGGCGAATACTCATTCCGGGCGAGCAAGGCTATAAACAGGGATCCGTCGGCTGGTCTTTGTAAGCGTATCGAAGACCTCGGTCTCAGACGTCACAATTCTCACGCCCGTTTTCCTTAACCTCTGTACATCCGCCGCGATGCGCTGAATGCCAAACCAGAAAAGCCCGTCGAGTGCCGTTACCGCTAACCCATTTTCCAGCGCCAGCTTAAGTCGTTCGCGGGGGGCTTTAACCTGCTGGGCTATTTGCCTGTAAGGTAATTCATTACATCCCGTCGCGTCACTGCGCTGGATCCGCGTTTTAAGCTGATAGGTAAACTCGTCAGGTATTCCGTCGAGATCCCTTTTCAGGCTATAGACGCAGCCAAAGCGCTTGCCGTTAAACAGCACATTTTTCTGACTGAGCTGAAGCTCTTTTCTGACAACGTCTATCAGCTGGGGCGCACGGGTAAGAAGCAGCCTGAAGGGCAGCTCGAAGCTGGTGACGTAATCCACATTAAGCAACGCGAGGCGCAGCCGCTCCTCTGCACCGGACTTTTGCTCACGACACTCCTCCATCACCTCTGCCCACTGGCGCGTCAGACGCTCCGGCTCGGCGGCTTCGGTAAGGAGATATTTTTCAATTTGATAATCAACTCTTGCGGTCATCGTGTGGTATCCCGTCGCTGTGGATGCGGTAATTCTATACAGTACGGTGATATTTATAAAGGACTGAACCGCAGCGACATCCTGAAAATGTCGTTGCGATTCAGTATCCTGACGTTTCGGATCAGTGCGCCATAATCCAGCCCATCAGCAGCGTGGCGAAAATCACCGTCGACGCGCCGCCGATGCGGGTGGCGATCTGCGCGAACGGCATGAGCGACATCCGGTTAGACGCGGACAAAATGGCCACGTCCCCCGTTCCGCCCAGCCCGCTGTGGCAGCAGGTTACAATGGCCGCTTCCACAGGATACATATTCAGACGCGACGCGATAACGTAGCCGCTCAGCGCCATCGCAATCACAACCGAACCGCATACCACCACGTATCCCACCGAGAAGACCGACACCACGCTCTCAAGCGGCACGTATAACATCCCGAGGCCGATCATTAGCGGCCAGACCAGCGCAGCCGAGACGAATTTATAGCAACTGTGCGCGCCCTGCTCCATTGAGGCCGGGATCACCCTGAAGTATTTACACAGAACGGCAATCAGGATCATCAGCACCGGGCCGGGAATGTGTACCAGTTTTTCAAACAATCCGCCGACGATGAAAAACGCGCACACCATCAGTAATCCGCCCCCCATCAGATGAAAATCCGTCTGCTGCGTGCTTTGCGCCCCAGCAAACAGGCTGGCGTCGTCTTTACTCCGCGTGAGCATGCCATTTCCCGAAAGCGCAGGACGTTTCGCGCCGAGTCGCGCCAGCGAGCCCGCACAAATGATGGCGAAGATATTCCCGACGACCGCAGCGGGTGCCAGCTGCGCAACGTAGACGTCAGGCGTCTGCCCCAGTATTGCCGAATAGGCCAGGGACAGCGGCAAAATCCCCTCGCCAATCCCGCCGCCGATGATGGGCACAATGATGAAGAAGAAGGTGTGGTAAGGCGTATAGCCAAACAGTGAGCCCACAATAAGGCCGCTCAGCACCGCCATGCAAGTTCCCGCCACCAGCGGCACAAACATGCGCATCATCCCCTGGATCAGCAGCACCCGGTTCATTCCCAGAATACTGCCGACCACCAGGCAGGCGATGACGAAATAGAGCAGATTCGCCTCTTTCATCAGCAGATGCACGGTATCGAGGGTTTGTTTCCCGAATACGCCAAAATAGACCAGCACGGAGGGCACCATCAGGCACAGGATCGCCGGGCCGCCGATATCCTTCAGCACCGGAATTTGACGCCCCACTTTGGCAAACGCGAAACCAAGGGTCATGATGACCGCGAGACCACCTATCATATTTTTCGGCAGCAGCCCTGCCCAGGCGGACGTCGCCACAATAGCGGCAATCCCGACGAACAGCATCAACGGGACCGTGCCCACCTCAGTATTGTTGAGCCCAAAGGCAAAACGCGAGGTAGACAGTTCAGAAGTCGGTACAGGATTATCTTTCATATAATCACCTGAAATTGTGTTCGGATATACAGAGAAAGGAATAACTGAAACTATTCCTGATACGAAAAAATGTTCTTAAATATAAATAATGATTTATGCGGCCTTTTCTAAAAACAGGCTCAGGGTGAAATTAGCATGTGCTCCCGCAGAGAAATGTGAACGCAACAACTCTTTCCTTTTAAATAATTTAATTCATCATTATGTAACTAAAGTTATTCATGGTGATCGATGCATTCCTTTTTGAAATTAATAAAACCAGAAAGAATGTGAACTTTATCACTCCTGTTCCGTTAGCTAAGCGCTAAATTACCCCCAATCAAACACACAAGAAACCGTGTCTTTACAACCCGTAAAGCCACTGTTTTTACTCGCCTTTTATCTTTGTCACTTAAATACCCAGGAGTTAACCATGTCCAGGAAAGAAGTTCTTTACACCCCCTATAACGGGGCCGTATTGCTGGAAAATCCGCTGCTAAATAAAGGGCTCGCATTTATTAAAGAAGAGCGTGATAATTTTAATCTGCATGGACTATTGCCGCACAACGTTGAAACTATTGAAGAACAAACCGAGCGCGCCTGGGTGCAGTTCTGCCATTTTAAAAGCGATATTTCGCGTCATGTATACCTGCGAAATATTCAGGACACCAATGAAACTCTTTTTTATAACCTCTTGCGTTCGCATCTCAAAGAGACGTTACCGATTATCTATACCCCGACGGTCGGTGAAGCCTGCGAGCATTTCTCTACGATTTATCGACGCGCGCGCGGCCTGTTTATTTCATGGCCTAACCGCCATCGTATTGATGAGATGCTGCAGAGCTTTTCGCGCAACGACGTTCGCGTGATTGTGGTGACGGACGGAGAACGTATTTTGGGGCTTGGCGATCAGGGTATCGGCGGAATGGGCATCCCAATTGGTAAGCTGTCGCTGTATACCGCCTGCGGGGGGATCCATCCGGCCTCCACCCTGCCGATTATGCTGGATGTCGGCACCAATAATCAGCAGCACCTCGACGACCCGATGTACATGGGTTGGCGTCATCCGCGCATCAGCGACGATCAGTATGCTGAATTTATGGATATGTTTGTCAGCACCGTTAAAGCGCGCTGGCCCAATGTGCTCCTGCAATTTGAGGACTTCGCGCAGAAAAACGCCACCCGACTTCTCCAGCGCTACCGCGACCAGCTGTGCTGCTTCAATGATGATATCCAGGGCACGGCAGCGGTCACCGCCGGAACGCTGATGGCAGCGGCGCATGCGGCGGGCACGCGCATTCGCGACCAGCGCGTGGTCTTCCTGGGCAGCGGTTCTGCCGGATGCGGGATAGCAGAAAAAATTGTGGCGCTGATGGTAGATGACGGCCTGACCGAGCCGGAAGCGCGCAGGCGAATCTTTATGGTCGATCGCTTCGGCCTGCTGACCGACGACATGACGAATCTTCTCGATTTCCAGAAAAACCTGCTTACCGCGCGCGACGCCGTTTGCAGCTGGCAGGTAGACTCGCAAAATATTTCCCTGCTGGACGTGGTGAAGAACGCGCATCCCACGGTGATGATCGGCGTTTCAGGCCAGCCGGGGCTGTTCAGCGAAGAGATTGTCAAAGAGATGCATCGCCACTGTCCGCGCCCAATCATCATGCCGCTCTCGAACCCGACCTCACGGGCGGAAGCCCAGCCGCAGGATCTTATCGCCTGGACTCAGGGTGCCGCACTGGTGGCCACCGGCAGCCCGTTCGCCCCGGTATTCTGGGAGAATGAACACTACGAGATTGCCCAGTGTAATAACGCCTATATTTTCCCGGGTCTGGGGCTGGGCGTGCTGGCCTGCAACGCGCGCCGGGTGACGGAAGAGATGCTGATGGCAGCAAGCCGCAGCCTGGCCGCGCAGTCTCCGCTGGTCACCACGGAAAAAGGCGGACTGCTGCCGCCGGTAGATCAAATTGAAACGGTCTCACGCCAGATTGCCGTCGCCGTCGCCCGGGCCGCGATTGCACAGGGCATGGCTCCGGCGATAGATGATGAGACGTTGATGGCGCGTATCGAGAAGACCTGGTGGCAGGCGGACTACGCGCCGTACCGCAGGTCTGCGCTGTAAGCCTCGCGCCTGCCCTCATTGCACGGTGAGGGCAGGATTGCTGTCTTAGTGCTGGACGCCTGACCGGTCGGAAAGATCGGCGGCGGACAGGATATCAGCCCGTGGTGCCACGCTCTTGCGGCGGGCATAGCGGTCAGGCTGACCTTCAGGACGCGTTTTGAAGCGCCGGTGCAGCCACATATACTGTTCTGGCGCCATCCGTACCGCCTGCTCAATCGCCCTGTTCATCTGCGTCGCTACAGATTCTTTATCTCCCCCCTGCAGCGCCTCGCTGATATCCTCCAGAATAATCAGTTCGTAGCCGGTGCCGTCCGCCCTGCGGCGCGGCACAAAGGGAATGACGGCAGGCTTAGCGCTTTTGACCAGCATATAGCTCCCAGCGGTCGTGGCGGCATCCGGAACCGCAAAAAACGGCACAAAGACGCTATTGGTTTTGCCGTAGTCATGGTCCGGGGCGTACCACAAAATCTCATTCTGCTTCAGCGAGCGGATCATCCCCTTTAAATCATGACGATCGAGCATGGTTTTATTTGAGCGCAGGCGTCCGCGCGTCTGAAGCCAGTCCAGCAGCGCATTATTGTTGGGACGATACACCCCAATACCGGGGTTAAGCATGCCAAATATCCGCGCGCCCAGCTCAAGCGTCAGAAAATGCATCCCCACCAGCACTACGCCCTTTCCTTGCGCCCTGGCCTTTTCCATATGCTCATAACCCGTCACGGTAAAGCATTTCCGCACCCGCCATGCAGGCCAGAACCATGCCATTCCGGTTTCGATCACCCCCATTCCTACCGATTCAAAATTACGCTGCAGCAATGACTCGCGTTCATCCTTGTTCATCTCCGGAAAACAGAGCTCAAGGTTGCGGCGGGCAATCTCGACGCGGCGCGGAAGCAGGCGCATCGCCAGTCGACCCAGTCCATGACCGATTCTGAACAGAATTGGATAAGGGAGCAGCATGATAAGCCACAAGGCGGCAATGCCGGCCCAGCTTAGCCAGTAACGGGGATGAAGAAAGGCGAGTGAAAAACGGGGTAATTTTGTCATGAGAAAATTATCCTTTAACGTGTCTGTCCTTAACTGATTCTGTTGGAGATCTTTCCTAAGGATTAATATGTCAGCCAGAAACGGTAAGTGTAGCGGATAAGATAAAACGCATTTTTATCGATTTTTGCGAAAAAGCGGGAAGACGAGGCGGGGAAAAACCGGGGAGGAGCGATCCCCCCGGCAGTTGCGCTTACATTGAATAGCCAGGCTTTTTGATTAACTCGTCCAGCTTCGGTCCTATTTCGGTATCCCAGACCTGCGCTTTCCAGTCCTCCTGGTTCACCTGATTCAACGCAACGGACACCGAGCTGTCTTTGCTGTTGAAATGGCGAATAATGACCTCAGCAATATCCTCGGCCAGGGCGGTTTTTTGTTCGTCGTTTAAATCGCGGGGAAAACATTTGATATCTACGTGTGGCATATGCAGGCTTCCAGTTGTGAGTCATGGCTCCACGTTATCAGATAATACCGTTGGCCTTTAACACCTTGTGCAGTTCCGGCTGCTGGCATACGGTATCTGCGATGGCCGTCAGTTTCGGCGTATTGGTCGTAAACCAGTCATGGCGTGGCCCCCAGGTGCGCGCCACCGCGATATACACATCCAGCAGCGTCAGCCGTTCCCCCAGCGCAAACGGGGCAGCCTTGAGCTGAGTTTCAAACCACAAATAGAGGGACTTCCGGTATTCGATGCAGTTTTTCTGCAGTTGTTCCGGCGCGTCCGGCACCCAGCGCTCGGGATAGTCCGCATACGTAAACGTGGGATAGACGTTGGCCACAAACCAGATCAGCAGACGCTGAAACTGCTGGCGTTCGGCCTGCCCCACGGGCGGAGCGAGATCGGGACATCTGTCGAGCACCATCAGGGCAATCGCCGCCGTTTCGGTCATGATGGCGCCATTTTCCAGCTCCAGCGTGGGGACCTGGCACAGCGGGTTGAGCTTTTGCAGCAGCTCACGCTGCGGACCGGGCTGGTCAAACCCGTCCACGTTGATAAATTGATAAGGGATATCAGCCAGGGTTAGCATCACTTCACCGATCGCCGAGCCCCAGCCGGGTACGCCATAGAGTTTAATCATGTTGCCCCCTCAGGAGTGAAAATCCTAAGTGTAGAGCACCATTAGTAGGTTATCCCAGGCGGGTTGACCTCCGATTGCGTCACCGCTTCGCCCTGCTCGCCCCAGCGCGCCAGTACCTTCTGGTAATCTCCGCGCTTAATCGCGCCGTCCAGCGCGGCCTGCAGCGCGTACACCAGCTCATTGCCTTTTTTGGTGGTGGTCGCGACATAGGCTTTTTTCGGCCCTAAACCGACAACGCGGGTTTTGCCGGTGAGCGCCGCTTTGTAGGCTGAAACCGACTGAGGGCCAAAGAACACGTCCGCCCTGCCGGACTGAATATAGAGATTGCCCGAGGCATCGTCGTGGAGATAGACCGGCAGCGCAGGCGTCCGCCCCGCCTTTTTGTTCTCTTCGTTCCAGCCCAGCAGAATACGCTCCTGATTGGTACCCGAGCCGACAATCACCTTTTTCCCTGCCAGATCTTCCGCGCTTTTGATTGACTGGATCTCGCTGGTGGATTTCACCGAAAACGCCAGCGAATCGACGCGGTAGGTCGCAAAATCAAACTTCTCTTTACGCTGTTCGGTCACCGCAATGTTCACCAGCGCCACGTCGTAGCGCCCGGAGGCGATCCCCAGCGGCCAGTCTTCCCACGCCGTCGGCACCAGCTTCAGCTTTAGCCCCAGACTGCCCGCCAGCAGGCGGGCGATATCCGGATCGCTGCCAATGCGCGTACGGTTATCGCTGGCCAGCAGCGCCAGCGGCGGAGAATTCAGCGCCGAAACGGCGACCGTTAGCGTACCCGGCTCCACGAATTTGTAATTGGCGGGGATTTTCGCCACGGCCTGCCGATCCACCGTCACCGGCAGCGGCTGTTCGTTGGCTTTCAGATCGATGCTGGCGTGGCTCGCCGTCGTGAAGACCAGCCCCGCCAGAAGTCCATATTTCATTGGCACTCCTTACAAGACTTTGGAGAGGAACTGGCGCGTTCGCGCATGTGACGGACGGTTTAATACCTCGTCACTGCTTCCCTGCTCGACGATTTTTCCGTCGACCATAAACACCACCTGATCCGCCACTTCCCGGGCAAAGCCGATCTCGTGGGTCACCACCACCAGCGTGGTGCCAGACCGGGCCAGCTTTTTGATCACGTCCAGCACTTCCCCTACCAGCTCCGGATCCAGCGCCGAGGTGGGCTCATCAAACAGCATCACGCGGGGACGCAGCGCCAGCGCGCGGGCAATGGCAATACGCTGCTGCTGACCGCCGGAAAGATGGCGTGACCAGGCATCGGCTTTATCCCGCAGCCCAACCACGTCCAGCAGGCTATACGCCCTTTCCACCGCCTCTTTTTTGCTGAGCTTTTTATGCGCGATGGGCGCCTCTATCAGGTTTTCCAGCACCGTGAGATGCGGAAACAAATTGAAGTTCTGGAACACATAGCCCACGTTGACGCGCTGTTTGAGGATCTCCTTCTCCTTTAGCTCATAGAGCTTATCGCCCTGACGACGATAGCCAATGTAATCCCCGTCGATCTGGATAAAGCCTTCGTCGACGCGCTCCAGGTGATTAATGGTGCGCAGCAGCGTCGATTTACCCGAGCCGGACGGCCCGAGGATGACCGTCACGGACCCGGGCGGGATCTCAAGCGAAACGTTGTCGAGCGCCTTATGGCGGCCAAAAAACTTGCTGACGCCGGTAATCGAAATATGTCCTTCAGGAGAGGCTTGCATGGACGGGCTCCTGTGCTGACGTGGTAGTAACAGAACGAGTACGACGGGCGGCACGGTTCTGGTTAACGGCGGAGCGGCGTTCGCTGCGGGCAAGCGCGCGCTCGACGCCATACTGGATAGCGGACAGGACGGTGGTGATCGCCAGGTACCAGGCGGCACCGACCATCAGCAGCGGGATCACCTCCTGCGTGCGGTTGTAGATCATCTGGATGGTATAGAACAGCTCCGGCATCGCCAGGACGTACACCATCGCCGTGCCCTTGGCGAGGCTGATGATTTCATTGAACCCCGACGGCAGAATGGTGCGCAGCGCCTGAGGCAAAATGATCCGCACCGTGCGGCGCCAGGCCGGCAGGCCGAGCGCGGCGGCGGCCTCGTACTGCCCGTGATCGACCCCGAGGAATCCGCCGCGAATGATCTCAGCGGTATAGGCGCTCTGCACCAGCGTCAGCCCCACTACGGCGGTAGAAAACTGCCCCAGCACGTTGATGGTTTCAAAGCTGCCCCAGGTGATGCCGGTGAACGGCACGCCGAGAGAGAGCGTGTCGTAGAGATAGGAAAAGTTGTACAGAACGATCAGCACCACAATCAGCGGCAGCGATCGAAACAGCCAGATGTAGGCCCACGCCAGGCTGCTCAGAAGCCACGACGAGGACAGTCTCGCCAGCGCCAGCATGCCGCCCAACACCACGCTCAGCGCGGTGCCGATCAACGTCAGCAGCAGGGTCTGCCCTACACCTTCGAGGATCACCGGGTCAAAGAACCAGCGGGCGAACACCGCCCACTCCCAGCGCGGGTTAAAGGCCACGGACTGAATCACGACCGCCAGGACAAACAGCGCCACCGCGGCGCCGACGGTCCGCAGCGGATAACGCGCCGGGACCACCTTAATGGTTTCAACGTTGCTCATCGTCGTTCCTCATGCGGTTTTACTGAACGCTTCGCGTACCAGCGTTTTAGTGAAGCGCAGCCGACCGTCAAACGGCGGCTGGCTGTACTCTTCCGGATCCCGGTTCAGATCGAACTGCGGCTGATAGCCCTGGCTGAGATAGAGCCTGACCGCTTCCGGCTGGCGAAAACCGGTTGTCAGGTAGATTTGGCTATAGCCTGCCAGCACCGCCCTGCGCTCAAGCTCCTGCACCACGCGCCCGGCAAGCCCCTGCTGACGCAGGGTTTTGTCCGTCCAGATGCGTTTGATTTCCGCGGTGCGTTCGTCGAACGGTTTGTACGCGCCGGTGGCAATAATCTTCCCGTCTCGCTCCAGGACGATAAACAGCCCCTGCGGCGCCAGATACCACTCGGTGAGCTCCACTTCCGCGTCTTTAGAGAAGTAGTCCCCGTAGCGGGCCGCATATTCACCGAACAGCCCCTCGATAATGGGCTGAAGCTCGGCATCTTCCGGGGAAACATCACGAAATCGTTCGCTCATCACGCCTCCTTAATCACCCAGGCCAGCCGGGTTCACTTCTGACTGAGGAATGCGCTCAACCCCTTCCCCCCAGCGGTTCAGCACTTTGTCGTAATCGCCGTTTTTGATGACGCCGTTCAGCGCAGTTTGCACCGGCTCAACCAGCCCGCTGCCTTTTTTCAGCGTCACGGCAATGTGCGCCGCCTTCGGCCAGCCGCCGTCGACGCTACCCACTAGTTTGGTTTTCCCGTTCAGCGCCGCTTTCCACGCGCCGATCACGTTCGGACCAAAGTACGCATCCGCGCGTCCGGACTGCAGCGCCAGCGTTTGTGCCGCATCGTCTTTGGTATAGATCGGGGTAAAGGGCTTCAGCCCCTTCTTCAGGTTTTCGGCGTTCCATGCGAGCAGGATGGCCTCCTGGTTGGTGCCGGAGCCGACGATAATCCGCAGCCCGGCGATGTCCTCAGCCTTCTCAAGCGACTTGATCGGGCTGCTTGATTTCACGTAGAACCCGAGGGAATCTTTACGGTAGGTGGCAAAGTCAAACTTCTCTTTACGCTCTTTGGTGACGGTGATGTTGCTGATGGCGGCATCATATTTCCCGGATGCCACGCCCAGCGGCCAGTCTTCCCAGGAGGTTGGCACCACGTTCAGCTCCAGCCCCAGGCTGTCAGCGACCAGACGGGCGACGTCCACCTCACTTCCCAGCAGCGTTTTGTTGTCATCGGAAAACACCGTCAGCGGCGGTTGATTGAGGCCCGCCACCGCCACGGTAAATTTCCCCGGGACGGCAAAGCGATAGTCTTTCGGCAGCTGTGCCACCGCATCGTTGTTTTTAGCGGTATTAACAGGCGTTTTATTGGCCTCGATGCTCACGCCGGTGCCGTTAATATTCACATTCTCTGCCCAGACGGCAGGAGTAAAGGCCAGCGCGAGCGCCAGAATAAGCGATGTTTTCTGCATAGCGGTGTTCTCTTTTATTGTTGTGTGAACTGGTTTTTGGGTTCGTCTAAACCGAGGCTTTCGCGCAGCGTGGTGCCCGGGTAGTCGGTGCGGAACAGACCGCGGGCCTGTAAAACGGGCACCACCTGGTCAACAAAGCGCGGGAAGGTGTCCGGCGTACCGCCCTGGATGATGAAGCCGTCTGCGGCATAACCTTCAAACCAGGCCTGCAGACCGTCTGCCACCTCTTCCGGCGTACCGGAAAAGCGCGGGCGCGGCGAGGCGGCTTCCAGCGCAACCTGACGCAGGGTTAAGCTGCGCTCGCGGGCATTGCGCTTGATTTCATCGGTGGTGCTGCGGAAGCTGTTTTTGCCTAAGTCGCCGATATCCGGGAACGGCTCGTCGAGCGGATACCGGCTGAAATCGTGATGTTCAAAATAGCGTCCGAGGTAGTTGAGGGCATCGTTAATCGACACCAGCGCCGCCGTGGTTTGATACTGCTTTTCCACGTCGTCGGCGTCTTTACCCACAATCACGCTGACGCCCTGGAAAATATGTAAATCTGACGCGCGGCGTCCGTTCGTTTCCAACTGCTGCTTCACGTCGCGGTAAAAGGCTTTTGCCTCATCGAGCGTTTCGTGATGGGTAAAAATGGCGTCGGCATGTTTCGCCGCCAGCTTTTTCCCGTCGTCCGACGCGCCCGCCTGAAAGACAATCGGTCGTCCTTGTGGCGTACGACCAATATTCAGCGGACCGGCGACCTGGAAAAAATCACCGTGGTGGTCGAGGGTATGCAGTTTGACCGAATCAAAGAATTGACCGCTCTCCTTATTACGCACAAAGGCGTCGCCCTCCCAGGAATCCCACAGCCCTTTCACCACGTCGAGATACTCATCCGCAATGCGATAGCGCAGCGCATGCTCGGGGTGTTTTTCACGGGAAAAGTTCTTTGCTGACCCTTCCAGCGGCGAAGTCACCACGTTCCAGCCCGCGCGTCCGTTGCTGAGGTGGTCGAGGCTGGCGAACTGGCGCGCCGTGGTGAAAGGCTCGCTGTAGGAGGTGGATAAGGTTCCCACCAGCCCCAGGCGCGAGGTGATGCTGGCGAGAGCGGATAACACCGTCAGCGGTTCAAAGCGGTTTAAAAAATGCGGGATCGATTTCTCGTTGATATAAAGACCGTCGGCAACGAATAAAAAATCGAGTTTGCCCTCTTCCGCCTTTATCGCCGTCGCTTTGACGAAATCAAAATTGATACTGGCATCGGCGACGGCCTCAGGGTGACGCCAGGCGGACATATTTCCGGATGCACCATGCAAAATGGTCCCCAGCCGCAGTTGACGATGTGCAGACATATTCACCTCTTAAGAATTAAACGTGTTGCAGGGCTTTTTCCGCAAGCTCTGCAAAATAGCGGGCAGCGGGCTCAATTAAGGCTTCATCCGGATTGAAGGCCGGATGATGTAAACCATACGGGCTATTGCTGCCGATGCTGACAAACGCCCCCGGGATCTGCTGCAGATAGACCGCGAAATCTTCCCCGCCCATATGCAGCTCGGCGTGTCGGGTTTCGTATCCGGCGTCCCGGGCGACCGAGGTGGCGAAATCGGCCCAGCGTTCGTCATTCACCAGCGCGGTGGGCCCGGCATACCAGGTGATATCAATCTGCGCGCTAAAGGCGCTGGCAAACCCGGCGGCGATTTCGCCCACGCGGGCTTTCACGTTCTGCTGCACTTCCGTGCGATGGGTGCGCAGCGTGCCTTCCAGCTCGACGCTTTCCGGCAGCACGTTCCAGGTGTTACCGCCTGCAATGCGCGTCACGCTCAGCACCACCGAATCCAGCGTATTGACGTTGCGGCTGGCGACGCTTTGCAGCGCCGTCACCAGCTGGCTCGCCAGCACAATCGCGTCGTTGCCTTCGTGCGGACGTGCGGCGTGCGCGCCCTTACCGGTAATGCGGATCACGAAGCGATCGACGTTGGCATAAAACGGCCCGCCGCGGGTAGCGAACTCACCGACCGGCAGGCCGGGCTCGTTATGCATGCCGAAGATGGCGCTGACGTCGCGCAGGGCACCGGCCCGCACCATGCTCTTCGCACCGCCAAAGTTCTCTTCGGCAGGCTGAAACAGGATCCGCACCCGGCCGTTAAGCGACGCTTCCCGCTCTTTCAGCTTCAACGCGGCGCCGAGGATCACGCTGGTGTGGATATCGTGCCCGCAGGCATGCATTACGCCTGCACGCTGGGAGCTAAACGGCACGCCGCTGCGCTCTTCAATCGGCAGAGCGTCGATATCCGCCCGCAGCGCAATCAGTTTGTTGCCCGAGCCGATTTCCGCCACCAGTCCGGTCGACAGGTCGTAAGGCTGCGGGGTAATCCCGGCATTCGTCAGCCACTGGCGCAGGCGCGTCGTGGTCTCGACTTCCTGGCCGGAAAGCTCCGGGTTCTGGTGCAGCTCGCGACGCCAGGCAATCAGCTGTTCGCCAAAGCTCATACGGTGACCTCCTTGTTAAGACGCGCCTCGGCGAGCAGGCGCAGCGACGCGACGCGTGTTGCTCCCTCCGCTACCGGCGTGTCGATGATAAATTCGTCAATGCCCCACTGCTGGTGCAGCGCGTTGAGCTGTTCCAGGACCGACTCAGCCGTACCCGCCAGCAGCGACTGCGCCCGGCGTGCAATGCGCACCGGCTCGCTGCCCGCCTGACGCGCAAAGGCGTAGGCCTGCTCTTCGCTGGCCACGGTGACACGCTGGCCGTTTGCCAGCTCAACGCCCCACACTTCGACCTTTTGCGCCAGGGTTTCTGCCTCGGCCTGCGTCGGCGCGACAATCGCCTGTACCGCCACAATCACGTCCCGCGAGCTGTTCTTACGCCAGGTCGATACCACCTCGCGCAGCAGTTCCGGGTCACCGTTCAGATGCGCGGCAAAAACAAAGTGCCAGCCGAGCCTGGCGGCCAGCAGCGCGCTATCGGTACTCGCGCCCAGCAGAAAACGTTCTGCAGGCGACGGCGGCAGAGGCGTGGCGCGGACGGCATCCTCCGTTGACGGATGTTCAGGACGGATCCAGCGATCGAGCTGGGCCAGTTGTTCGGCGAAGCTGCCCTTTTCCTCTTGATTCAGGCCCTGCTGCAGCGCACGCGTTGAGAGCGGTAAACCGCCGGGGGCTTTCCCGACGCCGAGATCCACGCGACCGGGCGCCAGCGCGGCCAGCACGTTGAAATTCTCGGCGACTTTATAAGGGCTGTAGTGCTGGAGCATCACGCCGCCGGATCCTACGCGGATGCGCGTTGTCTGCCCGAGGATCCAGGCAATCAGCAGCTCCGGTGAGGGGCTGGCAAGATGGGGAGTGTTGTGGTGTTCGGCAATCCAGAAGCGGTGATAACCCAGATTTTCTGCCTGCTGCGCCAGCGCCAGCGTACGCGCCAGTGCATCGGCAGCCGTTTCGTTTTCAGCGATGGGGCTTTTATCCAGAATGCTGATTCGCCATGACATGTTGCGTTCTCGTTTGACTTAACATGTCGACATTATTAAAGGCGCATTTCACCACTGAGAAACAATTAATTTACATTTAGTTTGCCGGAAATCAGATATATAAAACCATGCTAAGAGTAAGACTTTAAGGCGGCAATCAGCGTTTCCGCCTGCCCGCGGCGGGTAATACGGACAAAACGAATATGCCCGTATTGCGGGTTTTGCAGATCGGCTTCATAACGCGTGCGGTTGTTACGCCAGGTTTTCATCGTCCAGATGAGAATCGACTCTTTACTAAAGAACGCGCGCCGGAAACTCTCTTTGTTCCCGGTTTCGGGCCAAAGCTCGTGTTTATGCCAGGCCCGTTTGATTGCCCTGTTGACGGCCTGCCAGAGGGTGCGGGTAAAGCCATAATCGACCCACACCACTACGTCGACATTACGCCATTTCACGGGCCGCGTGCGGTTATAGTTGCCGTCAAGCACCCAGTCTGGCGACGCCTGTAGCGCCTGCTCCAGCTTTTCCTGAAACACATCGTCCGGCGTTCCCTGCCAGTCGGGCCGCCAGTAGAGTCCGTCCATCTCGATATAGGGAATAGCCAGTTCGGTCGCAATCTGCTTCGCCAGCGTGCTTTTTCCGCTCCCGCTGGTTCCGATGACGTTAATTTTCACCTCAGCCTCACTGTGTTAACGAAAATTGACCAAATGATAGCGTTTTCATCCTGTTAACGAAACGCTATTTCAGCCGGGCAATTTTATCGGAGTGGCGATCTCCCCCTTTTAATTTGGCTTATGTCGTTTATTTGCAGCGCCCACCAAAAACACCTCTGAAAATATTTTCATTTTTATTACATTCGCTAGCGTTAACAGATTAAAAATAATGAACAACGGGTATTTCAGGCAGTCAGAATTTCAGAGAGAATAAGCAACGGACAGTTATAAAAAAATAATCACATTCATCTTTCTGGAGCATTTTCCGGAGTTTTTTTATTCTTGCACATCATCATGGAGTTACTCATGAGGCGTAACACTCCCGTTACACAAAACGAGTATTTGCTTAACGATGGTTCGACGTTAATGTCGACCACCGATACAAAAAGTCATATTACCTATGCTAATTCCGCTTTTATTGAAGCCAGCGGATATAAAGAAGAACATCTTCTGGGTGAGCCGCATAATCTCATCCGCCATCCCGATATGCCTGCCGAAGCCTTTGGCGACATGTGGTATACCCTGCAGCAAGGTGAGACCTGGACGGGGCTGGTGAAGAACCGTCGCCATAATGGCGATCATTACTGGGTGCGGGCTAACGTGACGCCGGTCTGGCAGGGTGGATCCCTGACGGGCTATATTTCCGTGCGAAATATACCCGCGCGGGAAGAGATCGCGGCCAGTGAAAAACTATACGCAAAAGTGCGTAATAACGAATTAAGACATTATCGCTTTTATAAAGGCTTACTGGTTCGGCGCGGTTTATTTTCCTTTATGTCGCTTTTTAAATGTCTCAGCACCAGTAAACGCATCCATCTGGGTATTGCGACGACGGCGTTACTCTCCTTCCTGGCGATGTATTTATTCCCTGATAAACTTGTGCAGTCGGGAAGTCTGGCGCTGCTGTTTATTGCCCTGGCCTATTATCTTCATGCGCAGATCGCCCGCCCGGTAAAATCCATTGTGCAGCAGATGCAGCGCGTGGTTTCAGGACGTAAAACGGACTATTACCATTTTGACAGGATCGACGATATCGGGCTGATGATGCGTCTGGTCAATCAATCTGGTTTGAACCTGAATTCGCTGGTTGACGATGTCGGGGCGCAAATCAGCGGGATTGGCACCATCAGCCAGCAGGTCGCGAAAGAAGGCGCGGCGCTGCAGACGCGTTCAGAGGAGACCGCAGACTTTCTGCAGCAAACCGCGTCGGCGGTGGAAGAGATCGCCAGCGCGGTGAAGCAGACGGCAGAAACCGCGAAAGAAGCCACGGAGATGGCGGATCGCACCCGCGACAGCGCCCACTGCGGCGAAGCGATGATGAAAGAGACCATCGGTATGATGCAATCCGTGTCGCAGGATAACAGCCAGATCGTCGATATTATCAGCGTTATCGATCGTATCGCCTTCCAGACCAATATTCTTGCGCTGAATGCTGCCGTGGAAGCGGCGCGCGCAGGTGAAGCCGGGCGCGGCTTTGCCGTGGTGGCGGCTGAGGTGCGCAATCTTGCGCAGCACTCCGCGACGGCGGCGAAAGAGATCAAAGCGCTGATTGAGAAAAACGTTGCCAGCGTCAACGCTGGCGTGGAAAAAGTGGAACAGACCGAAACGCAGCTGACGGTTATGATCGACAACGTGCTACGGGTCTCCTCCCTGATTAAGGAGATCGGCCACGCCACGCAGGAGCAAACCCAGGCGCTGACGCTCATCAACGCATCCATCTCCCGTATCGGTGCAATGACCCACAACAATACGGGGATGGTGGATAACGTCGCTCACGCCGCGAATCACCTGACGCAGCGCACGACGCGCCTGCAGCAGGCGATTGCCGTTTTTGGCGGTTAGCCGTTCGGGTACTGCTCGTCGGTGACTTTTTCCAGCCAGGCTACCGGGCTGCCGTTAACGGATTCGGCGATGGCAATATGCGTCATCGCCGTTTGCGCACTTGCGCCGTGCCAGTGCTTTACGCCGGGTGGGATCCAGGCAATATCCCCCTGATTCAATACTTCCGCCGCTTTGCCCCACTCCTGTAACCAGCCGCGCCCCTGCGTCACAATCAGCGTTTGCCCAAGGGGATGCGTATGCCACGCGGTGCGCGCGCCCGGCTCAAAGGTCACGGTTGCCCCGCCGACGCTGGCAGGTTCGCTCGCCTGAAATGGCGCGTCAATGCGGACGGTGCCGGTGAACCAGGCTTCCGGTCCCTTTGCTGAAGGTAATGACCCGCTGCGGATAATTTTCATCTTTTGCTCCTCGTTTACTGTTGCGTTAACAGTAGCGCAAAGCACTCCGGAGCATTAGCGTGCATAATCAGATAGGAAATATGATTGAAATTCATAAATAGAGGCAATCACGATGCTAAAAGATAATTTCAACGACCTGCTCTCTTTTATGGTAGT
Organism: Enterobacter asburiae; assembly: GCF_024599655.1. Classification (NCBI taxonomy): domain Bacteria; kingdom Pseudomonadati; phylum Pseudomonadota; class Gammaproteobacteria; order Enterobacterales; family Enterobacteriaceae; genus Enterobacter; species Enterobacter asburiae. Next base: position 2,299,801 of record NZ_CP102247.1, on the reverse strand, counting down.
CGCCCGCGAGCGCAGCTTTACACGCGCAGCGGCGCAACTGGGCGTCTCGCAATCGGCGCTGAGTCATGCCATGCGCAAGCTTGAAGCGCGGCTCGACGTTCGTCTTTTAACCCGCACAACCCGCAGCGTTGTTCCCACCCAGGCAGGTGAGCAGCTCTTTGCGCGCCTAAGCCCGCATTTGCTGGAGATTGAGCAGGAGCTCACGGCGCTTCGTAGCGCGGGCAACAAACCCGCAGGTTCTATTCGCATCGTCGCTGGCGAGCATGCGATGGACGTCGTGCTCTGGCCGGTACTGAAGGCGTTTATGGTGCAGTATCCTGAGATTAACGTCGAAGTGACGGTAGATAACGGCTTGACGGATATCGTGGATGGCCGTTTCGACGCGGGAGTTCGCCTGGGTGAACAGGTGGCAAAAGATATGATTGCGGTACGGATCGCGCCGGATATGTGCATGGCCGTGGTCGGTTCCGCGAATTATCTGGCACGCTTTGGCGTTCCGCAGACGCCGGAGCAGCTCGCTGACCACCGCTGTATCAATATGCGCCTGCCCACGCGCGGGGGCTTGTATCACTGGGAATTTGAACGCGACGGGCGCGAGCTTCGCGTGCGGGTTGAGGGGCAGCTTACGCTGAGCAACCTGTCGCAGCGCATCGACGCCGCTGAGAATGGACTCGGACTCGCCTACGTACCGGAGGCGTCGGTTCTGGAGGCGCTGAGTGACGGACGGCTGGTCAGGGTCCTTGAATCGTGGTGCCCTACTTTCGAGGGGTATCACCTTTATTATCCGAGCCGTCGCCAGCACACTACCGCTTTCAGGTTACTGCTAGATGCTCTGCAGCAATCAAAATCTTGACCACCTGGTAATAATTAAGAAAATCTGATGATTAAATAATCAACCCGCCAACTGTTTTGTCTAAAAACTCACCACGATTCAGCGTGTTGTGATCGCCGTCTGCTCTGACCACACGATTTCCTTCGACGTGCATCACTTTCGGCACGGTTATATTTTGCGTCGCTTATGAATTGCAGGTAGGATGCCTCGCCATGTTTCGCCTTATCCATACGCAGAATGACTGGGAAGGCGACATGTGTTTGCGCAGAAGCAATCGTTTGTATTGCGCTCTGCCAGGCAGGACTATCACGATAATGGTTCAGACAGGCAAACAGGTAACTCAATGAAAACAAGCAATAAAAGCGCAGCCGATCATCATGCTGCTAAACGTCGCTGGTTGAACTCCCACGAAGAGGGCTACCACAAAGCGATGGGCAACCGTCAGGTTCAAATGATCGCCATCGGCGGCGCTATCGGAACGGGTCTGTTTTTAGGTGCGGGTGCGCGTCTGCAAATGGCTGGCCCGGCTCTCGCCCTGGTCTATCTGGTGTGCGGGATCTTCTCTTTCTTCATTCTACGCGCGCTGGGCGAACTGGTACTGCATCGCCCTTCCAGCGGAAGCTTCGTCTCTTACGCCCGTGAATTCCTCGGTGAAAAAGCGGCCTACGTTGCGGGCTGGATGTACTTCGTCAACTGGGCGATGACCGGTATCGTCGACATCACCGCCGTTGCGCTGTACATGCACTACTGGGGCGCGTTTGGCGATGTGCCGCAGTGGGTCTTTGCGCTCGGCGCGCTGGCGATTGTCGGCACCATGAACATGATCGGCGTGAAGTGGTTCGCGGAGATGGAGTTCTGGTTTGCGCTGGTTAAAGTGCTGGCCATTGTGATTTTCCTGGTCGTGGGTACCGTCTTCCTCGGCAGCGGCAAGCCGCTGGACGGCAATGCCACCGGCTTCCACCTGATAACCGATAACGGCGGTTTCTTCCCGCACGGTCTGCTGCCTGCGCTGGTGCTGGTTCAGGGCGTGGTGTTCGCCTTCGCCTCCATCGAACTGGTGGGCACCGCAGCAGGTGAATGTAAAGATCCGCAGACGATGGTGCCAAAAGCCATCAACAGCGTGATCTGGCGTATCGGTCTGTTCTACGTCGGTTCCGTGGTGCTGCTGGTTCTGCTGCTGCCATGGACTGCCTATCAGGCGGGTCAGAGTCCATTTGTGACCTTCTTCTCTAAGCTGGGCGTACCTTACGTTGGCAGCATCATGAACATCGTGGTTCTGACGGCAGCGCTCTCCAGCCTGAACTCCGGCCTTTACTCTACCGGTCGTATCCTGCGCTCAATGTCGATGGGCGGTTCCGCTCCGAAGTTCATGTCGAAGATGAGCAAGCAGCAGGTTCCCTATGCGGGGATTCTGGCAACGCTGGTGGTTTACGTCTTTGGCGTGTTCCTGAACTATCTGGTGCCGTCCCGCGTCTTTGAGATCGTTCTGAACGTGGCTGCACTGGGGATTATCGCCTCCTGGGCCTTTATTGTGGTCTGCCAGATGCGTCTGCGCAAAGCGATCAAAGAAGGCAAAGCGGCTGATGTGAGCTTCAAAATGCCGGGCGCACCGGTGACCTCCTGGCTCACCCTGCTGTTCCTGTTCAGCGTGCTAGTGCTGATGGCGTTCGACTACCCGAACGGTACCTACACCATCGCGACCATTCCGCTGCTGGCGGTACTGCTGATTGCTGGCTGGTTCGGCGTGCGTAAGCGCGTTCACGAGATCCACAGCACCGCGCCGGTTCATCACGATGATGAAAAACACGACGCGCCGCTGGTAGAAGAAACCTCGCGTTAAGCATCCGGAAAGCATTAAAAAGGGAAGGCAAATGCCTTCCCTTTTTTTATCTTACAGCGCGATACGAATGACGTCGTCAGGCTGAGTGGCTTCCTGCTGGCGAGTCGACTTCTGTTTCACCGTCACATACAGCGTTTTACCATCGGCAGAGAGTGCCAGGCTGTTCGGGTAAACCGGCGTATCGAACGTTTTGGTCACCTTGTAGGTTTTCGCGTCAATCACGCTCACCTTACCGGCTTCACGGTGCGTCACATAGGCTTCATTGCGGACCGGGTTAAACAGGACGGCCAGGGACTCCGGCGCGGCGATTTTCTCGATCACGCTGCCGTCTTTCAGGCTCACCACCAGCACTTCCGGCTGTTTTGAATCGGTCAGGAAGGCACGCTGACCGGCAGTGTCGAGGCTCAGGTTCAGATAGAAGTGCTCTTTACCGTCATCCTGTACTTTTTTACGGCTCAGGATTTTGTTCGTGGCCGTATCAATGGTTACCAGCTCGCCGTCCGCATTCGTGGTATAGAGGCGTTTCGCCTGCGCATCCAGCGCCAGGCCTGTGCTGTAGGTCCCGGTATTGGCAATGGTCTCTTTCAGCTTCAGCGTTGCGCCATCCACTACCCAAATCACGCTCTCTTTGCCAACACCGGTGATGTAAATCGTGTTGCTCGCGTCATCCGCCACCAGCTGGCGCGGCTGCAGCGGTTTGACGGTTTCACTGCGCTGGCGATTATCGAGCACAAGACGCCCTTTCACGTCGCCCGTTTTCGCATCGATGGCCGTCACCGCGCCGTTGATGGTATTGCCAAACCACAGGGTTTGCGTCGCGCCGTCGAGAGTGGCACCAAAGGGTTTGAGATCGCTATGAATCGCCTGCGTCACGTCCAGCGTGACCGGATCAAGGCGATAGATAACCCCGCCCTTATCGGTTTTGCGGCTTTGTGACGTCGCCACCCACAGCGCATTTTCCTGCTGGCTGACGGCCATTTCATACGCCCCTTTGCCCACCGCTTTACGCAGCACCTCTTCGGCGGCATGCACCTGGAACGTCCCGGCAAGCAGTAAAGTGGCAGACAGCAGTGACAGGCTCAGACGCGGCGAGCACAGATGACGTAAAGACATAACAATTCCTTTTCTGAAAAGAGGGGTTTCCGCTGACATTACTTCCGGCAGGCAACGTCATGGCATTGCCTTTTGATAATGAGAATAGTAATCATTAATGAGAGGAATGTGGAGTTTTTCTTTCGCGTCTCGCCTTTCATTAACGCAATGTGCGGTTATAGTTTTCAAAACATTTACAAAACCTTTAACATGTATGGACATGTTCCATTTGGTTCGTTTATACACCACAACCGGTTTTATTCATGAAAATCATTTCTGCCCGTAAGGCTTCTCTCCCGCTGCTGCTGGTTCCCGTTACTTTCGCGCCGCTAACCGCAATGAGCGCGGAGGAACAGACCATGATCGTCAGCGCCACGCCGCAAACCGTATCGGAGCTGGATACCCCGGCCGCGGTCAGCGTCGTCAACGGCGATGACATGCGCCACGCCGCGCCTCGCATCAACCTGTCTGAATCCCTCGGCAGCGTCCCGGGACTGCAAATTCAGAACCGCCAGAACTATGCTCAGGATCTCCAGCTTTCAATGCGTGGATTCGGCGCACGCTCAACGTTTGGCGTGCGCGGTATCCGTATGTACGTCGACGGTATCCCTGCCACCATGCCGGACGGTCAGGGCCAGACCTCCAATATCGATCTCTCCAGCGTGGAGAGCGTTGAAGTGCTGCGCGGCCCCTTCTCTGCCCTGTACGGCAACGCCTCTGGCGGGGTGATTAACATCAACACCCAGACCGGGCAGCAGCCGCCGACCATTGAAGCCAGCAGCTATTACGGCAGCTACGGTACCTGGCGCTACGGCATGAAGGCCACCGGTGCGATGGGTGACGGCACCCACGCGGGCGATGTGGATTACACCGTTTCCACCACCCGCTTCACCACCAAAGGCTACCGTGACCACAGCGGCGCGCGGAAGAACCTGGCCAACGCCAAATTGGGTGTGCGGATTGATGACGTCAGCAAGCTGACGCTGATTTTCAACAGCGTGGACATGAAGGCCAACGATCCGGGCGGGCTGAGCTATCAGGAGTGGCAGAATAATCCGCGTCAGTCTCCGCGCGGCGATCAGTACAACACCCGCAAGACCATCAAGCAGACCCAGGCCGGTCTGCGCTACGATCGCCAGCTCAGCGCGCAGGACGACCTCAGCGTGATGATGTACGCCGGTGAGCGTGAAATGACGCAGTACCAGTCGATTCCCTATCAGCCGCAGCTAAAAGCCTCCCACTCCGGCGGGGTGATTGATATGCAGCGTCATTATCAGGGCATCGATACCCGCTGGACACACCGCGGCGAGCTGCTGGTGCCGGTGACGTTTACTACCGGCCTGAACTACGAAAACCTGAGCGAAGATCGTCGCGGATACGAGAACTTCGTGATGAACAACGGCGTGCCGGACTATGGCGTGAAGGGTGACAAGCGTCGAAACGAACGTAACCTGATGTGGAACGTCGATCCTTACCTGCAAAGCAGCTGGCAGCTGACGCAAAAACTGTCGGTGGATGCGGGGGTGCGCTACAGCTCGGTCTGGTTTGATTCCAACGACCATTACGTTACGCCGGGCAACGGCGATGACAGCGGTGACGCGAGCTACCACAAGTGGCTCCCGGCGGGCTCCGTGAAGTACGCGGTAACGGACGCATGGAACCTTTACGCTGCCGCAGGGCGTGGATTCGAGACGCCAACCATCAACGAACTCTCCTACCGCGCCGATAACCAGGGCGGTCTGAACATTGGCCTGAAGCCGTCCACCAACAACACGTACGAAGTGGGCAGCAAAACCCGCATTGGCAATGGCCTGGTGACCGCCGCCCTGTTCCGCACCGATACGGATGATGAGATCGTGGTGGATGCCAGCTCTGGCGGACGTACCAGCTATAAAAATGCCGGTAAAACCCGTCGTCAGGGTGTGGAAGTTTCCCTCGACCAGCAGTTTGCTGAGAACTGGAAGCTGAAGCTGGCGTGGACCTACCTGGACGCGACCTACCGCACCAACGTCTGCAGCGACGCAGACTGTAACGGTAATCGTATGCCGGGCATCGCCCGCAACATGGGCTACGCTTCGTTTGGCTGGCAGCCGGAGGAAGGCTGGTACGCAGGCTCTGACGTCCGCTATATGAGCGATATCATGGCCGACGACGAGAACACGGCGAAAGCGCCATCGTATACGGTGGTCGGGCTGAACACCGGGTATAAATTCAACTACGGCAACTGGGGCATGGACGTCTTTGGCCGCGTCGATAACCTGTTCGATAAAGAGTACGCGGGATCGGTTATTGTCAACGAGTCCAACGGGCGTTATTACGAACCAGCACCAGGCCGTAACTACGGGGTCGGGCTGTCGGTCTCTTATCGATTCGAGTAAAAAATAAGTAAAGTTTATTTTATAAAGAAAATAACGCTCCTGATGGCAATATGCCATCAGGAGTTATTCACCAGATAAATAATTAATCGCGGTATATAGTCGCTCTGTTAAATAATCTCTCAGTTAAAGTATTGTCGCTGTAAAAGCGTATTCGCTTCATCAATCAACTTTTCTATCGCCTTCTGGCTGGCGTGGGCATCCCGGCGTTCCAGGGCTGAAAGCAGCTCGTCATAGTGATACGTCGCTTCTTTAATGTCATTAAGCTCCTGGTGCAGATAGTTAATGCACGGCCCGATGCGCACCCAGAGCTGTTCAATTAAGGCATTAAGCGTCGGCATTTCCGCATACTGATAAAGCGTAAAGCGGAAGACGCGATTTGCATGAAGCGCCTGCTGAACGTTTCCGTTGCGCATGGCCTCATGGAATGCTTCTGACATTTTGCGCAACGTCTCCAGCTTTTGTTCAGACATATTCTGGCAGGCTGCGGCAACCGCCATCGGCTCAAGCTGTTTTCTGATGGCGTTAATCTCGTTATAACGCTCCAGCGTCACCTCCGGAACCAGAAATGCCTGCGCGGGCGTGGCGTGTAACGCCCCTGATGACACCAGACGCAAAAGCGCCTCGCGAACCGGGGTAATACTGGTTCCTAATTTATCGGCAATCTCTTTCGTAATCAGTCGTGCCCCAGGTTTGAGGGAGCCCGTAATTAACGCGCCTTTCAAACTGAGTTCAACTTGCATGGTAAGACTGATCCTTTGGGCTTTTTCTAAGTGATCCAAATCAAGCATGTTCAATTCCTGTAGCTAAAACTTAATGCTATTTTTAAACGCCAGTTTTAATAAAACGACGCTGGTCCGATATATCCTGTATCGTCATGCCTGGTGGTGGGAAGTACGTAAAAACATCAAAAAAAGCAAAGTTTGTTTTTTTATTGGTTTCGGGCCCATCCGGGATGCGGGCGCGAAATGCCATGTCCATTAATTAAAGACAATATATCGTATCTTCACAAATAAATATGGCGGGAAACCCCGCCATATTGCTGTTTATTTATTGTCACTCGCGACGCGAATCACGACTTTGCCGAAGTTACGCCCTTCAAGCAGGCCAATCAGCGCCTCGGGCGCGTTCTCCAGCCCGTCCGTGACCTGTTCACGATAGTGAATTTTGCCTTCCTGCACCCAGCGTCCCATCGCTTCCTGGAACTCTTTAATGCGGTGCCCGTAGTCCTGACCGATGATAAAGCCCTGCATACGAATGCGTTTCTTCAGGATGGTTGCCATCAGGAGCGGCAGACGATCCGGCCCCTCGGGCAGGCCCGTCGCATTGTAGCCGCTCACCAGGCCGCACACCGGCACGCGCGCGGAGGTATTCAGTAATGGCAGCACGGCGTCAAACACTTTCCCGCCGACGTTTTCATAATAGACATCAATCCCGTTCGGACAGGCGCGCTTCAGCTGTTCGGCAAAATCGGCCGCGTGATGATCCAGACACAGGTCAAACCCGAGAACCTCAACGGCATGGCGGCATTTTTCAGCACCACCGGCGACGCCGACCACCCGGCAACCTTTGATTTTGCCGATCTGCCCGACGGTCGCGCCAACCGGGCCTGTCGCCGCGGCGACCACCAGCGTTTCACCCGCTTTTGGCTGCCCGATATCCAGCAACCCCATATAGGCGGTAAAGCCCGGCATGCCCAGAATACCCAGCGCCCAGGAAGGGTGTGACGGATTTTCGCCCAGCTTCACCAGGCCGCTGCCGTCTGAGAGTTCATACTCCTGCCAGCCGCTGTAGCCCAGCACCCACTCCCCGGCTTTGAAGTCGGGATGATTTGACTGTTCAACGCGGCTAACCGTTCCCCCCACCATCACCGCGCCCAGCTCAACCGGCGGTGAATAGGATGGCGCATCGCTCATGCGGCCCCGCATGTAAGGGTCCAGCGACAGCCAGACGGTGCGCAGCAAAAGCTGCCCCTCAACGGGTGCGGGAACAGGCTGCGTTTCGAGACGAAAATTTTCCGCGACCGGCGCACCCTGTGGACGAGAGGCCAGTACCCAGCGGCGATTTTGCGAAACAGGTTGATTCATCGGGATCTCCTTCTGGTACACATGTCATTACAGCCTGGCTCACGATCGGCGTTATCGCATTAGCATTACGAGGCAGACTGGTTAAGCCTTACAACCAGATAGATACAGGTTTCATTCGTTTCGTTGATGAACCGGCAGTCATTTGGCGGCCCCAGCTCGAGACAGTCTCCGGCGTGCATTTCGTGGCGCGTGTCGCCCTCCTGAAACACCAGCTCACCGGACTGGAGCCAGATAAGCTGACGTGCCAGCGCGTAAGAAGACGCAGGCATAGGAACATCGCTGCCCGCAGGCAGTTCAACCTGCACAAGGTCGATGGGCAGATCGGTACGGGGAGAAACATGGCGGCGGAGGTAGTGCGTCTGCGGGTCTCGCCAGACGGGCTGGTTTGCAAGGCGCAGCAGCTTGCCCTCCTGCATTTCGGCCCGGGCAATGAGCGTGGACATGCTGATGCCAAATGCGCCAGACAGGCGGGCAAGCAAGGTGGCCGTCGGGCTGCTGTCTCCGCGTTCTATCTTGTGGATCATCGCGCGCGAGACCCCTGCCCGGTCAGCAAGCTCGCTCAGGGACCATCCGCGAGACTCGCGTTCAAGGCGAATTCTTGCGCTAATCCGTTGATTCATCGTGTCTGTTATGGTGTTCATGACGTCATACTATAGTGTATGAACGGCATTTCAATGGGCTTTTGATAACAAAAAAATATGGCTTATGCCGTAGCGTTCGGGCAATGCCATTGTGTAATATCGTAGGAATAACGTAATACTATAGTGAACAACACACAGAGGGTTAATCATGATCGTTCGTCATGCCTGCAAAGAAGACTGCGCCGCGATAGGAGAAATCTACAACCACGCGGTGCTGCATACTGCCGCCATCTGGAACGATAAAACCGTCGATACCGATAACCGAATCGCGTGGTTTGAGGCGCGCACGCTCGCGGGTTACCCGGTTCTGGTGAGTGAGGAAGACGGCGTTATCACCGGTTACGCCTCTTTCGGCGACTGGCGCGCCTTCGATGGTTTCCGCCATACGGTTGAGCATTCTGTCTACGTCCACCCGGCTCATCAGGGCAAAGGCATTGGCCGCACGCTGATGAACGCGCTGATTAACGAGGCCCGCACCATTGGTAAACACGTGATGGTGGCCGGTATTGAAGCACAAAACCATGCCTCGATTCATCTCCATGAAACGCTCGGTTTTGTGACAACGGGGCAGATGCCGCAGGTGGGGACCAAGTTTGGCCGCTGGCTGGACTTAACATTTATGCAGCTTCAGCTGGACGAGCGCAGCGATCCGGACGCCATCCCATGAATCAGTCACTGACGCTGGCGTTTCTGGTGGCGGCGGGGATCGGCCTGGTGGTGCAAAACACCTTAATGGTGCGCATCACCCAGTCCTCCTCCACCATTCTTATCGCGATGCTGCTGAACTCCCTGGTCGGCATTGTGCTGTTTGTCAGCATTCTGCTGCTGAAACAGGGCTTCGCCGGGTTTAGCGAACTGGCCGCAACGGTACGCTGGTGGACGCTTATTCCGGGGCTGCTGGGGTCATTTTTCGTTTTTGCCAGCATTAGCGGGTATCAGAACGTTGGCGCGGCGACGACTATCGCCGTGCTGGTGGCAAGCCAGCTGATTGGCGGGCTGGTGATGGACGTGCTGAAAAGCAATGGCGTTCCGCTGCGCGCCCTGATAGGCCCGGCGTGCGGCGCGGTGATGCTGGTCGTCGGGGCCTGGCTGGTGGCGCGACGCCAGTTTTGATCGTTACAGTATGGTGCCGCCTTTGGTCAGCTGTTCCTCACGCGCGTCCATCTCTTCCTTATGCTGCTTACCGTGATGTGAAATCGCGGTACGCAGTCGCTGCTGCTGGGTGTAGCGATCTTCACGGCTAAGCTCTGCGTCATCGCTTAATTCAATCAGCAGTTCATTCATGTGGGTAATCACGCTCTCTTCGATGGCGGCATCCACACGGGCGGTAACGTCGTTTAAATGTGACATTGTCACTCCTTGTTAATTGCCGGGTGGCGGCTACGCCTTACCCGGCCTACGGGGTCCAAATGTAGGCCGGGTAAGGCGTAGCCGCCACCCGGCCTACGGGGTCCAAATGTAGGCCGGGTAAGGCGTAGCCGCCACCCGGCGATAAAACGCTTAGTTCAGTTTCGCTTTGGAGAAATCGCTGCCCATCAGGCTCACGCTATAGCCGGTCACGTTGCTGCGGGTTGCATAGAACGTTTTCCCGTTTGCCAGTGCGATCCACGGTGCCTGCTGATAGAAAATCTCCTGCGCCTGGCCGTAGAGTTTCGCACGCTCGGCCGGGCTGCTGGTCAGCTTCGCTTTTTGCACCAGAGCATCATAACCTTTATCGCACCAGCGCGCGGCGTTGGAGCCTGTTTTAATGCTGTTGCAGCCCAGCAGCACGTCGGCAAAGTTGTCCGGATCGCCGTTATCGGACATCCAGCCAAACAGCGCGGAGTCATGTTCGCCTTTGCGCATTCCGGAGAGGTATTCGCCCCACTCGTAGGAGACGATTTTAGCCTTCACGCCAACTTTGGCCCAGTCGCTCTGGATCATCTCCGCGATACGGCGTGAGTTAGGGTTGTACGGACGCTGAACCGGCATTGACCACAGCGTGACTTCCGCGCCCTTCTCCAGCCCGGCCTGCTTCAGCAGCGCTTTCGCTTTTTCAGGATCGTAGCTGTAGTCCTTCAGGTCTTTATTAAAGCCCAGCATGTTTGGCGGGATCGGCGATTTTGCCACCGTACCGGAACCCATAAAGACCGCATTGACGATAGCCTTCTTGTCGGTCGCGTAGTTAAGCGCCTGACGCACCAGCACGTTATCAAACGGTTTTTTCTCGGTGTTAAACGCCAGATAGCCGACGTTCAGCGCATCGACCGAGTGCAGCGTCAGGTCTTTGTTGTTCTTGATCGCGTCAAACTGAACCGGGGACGGCGCAGGAATGATCTGGCACTCGTTGGTCTGCAGCTTCGCCAGGCGAGTTTCCACGTTTGGCGTAATGGAGAAGATGAGATGCTTCGTCGGCACGTTGCCTTCCCAGTAGTTCGGGTTCGCGACGTAGCGGATCAGCGAATCCACCTTGTACTGCTGCAGCGCATAAGGCCCGGTACCAATCGGCCAGGTGTCTACGTTTTCAGGCGTGCCTTTTTTCAGCATCGCGTCGGCGTATTCAGCGGAGAGAATGGAGGCGAAATCCATCCCCCAGTCGGCCAGAAACGCGGCGTTGGGTTCGCTGAGGGTGAACTGGACGTGGTAATCATCGACCTTTTTCACGTCCTGAATCAGCTTATCGAGCCCGACATCGTTAAAGTATTCGTAGTTGCCCTGCGACACATTATGGTACGGGTGTTTAGGGTCTTTCTGACGCATGACCGAGAAAATAACGTCATCGGCGTTAAAGTCGCGCGTCGGTTTGAAGTATTTATTGCTGTTGAACTTCACCCCTTTGCGCAGGGCAAAGGTATAGGTCTTGCCGTCCGGTGAAATCGTCCAGGACTCTGCCAGCGACGGGACCGGGGTGTTTTTCACCGGGTCGAAATTGATCAGGCGGTTGTACAGCACCTGAGAGCTGGCCACAAATGACGGGCCAGAGCTGGCGATTTGCGGGTTGAACGACTCGGGGGACGCTTCAGAACAGTAAATAAGCGTGTCGTTATTTGCCGCCCATGCGGCACCGGCTGGTAGAAGAGCGCTCAGCGCAAGGGCGAGCAGTGTTTTCCCTGTAGACATGGTTATAACCCTGACAGTTTTATTATATAAGACAGTAATAACAGCACAGGCGGTATGACCTGGCAAATAACGAAACACTATCAGGTTATTCTAAAGCCGCGTTTTTTGCTGTTTTAACCGCCAGCGCCCTAAACCGTGATTTGCCTTAAGGGCCATTATTCGTCAAGCACAACCGTCACTTTCTATGCCGCAAGAAATCGGCCCTTTTAGCGTCTCTTCCCCCGTTTGGTTGCTTCCTCGTTTCGTTAAAGTAACGGTGTGAAGAAGTATATGGGATCAAATCGTGGCAAAAACTCTTTTACGCAGCGGTAACCTGGATGACTTTCAGGCCGTTGGCGGCGGCGGACAAGCCGTTTTTGAATCAGCGTTACAAATCCGGGAAGCGCTCCGGTTGCGCAAACAACAGGCCATCGTCGACTGTCTGGCTATTCCTCAGGTCAACGACAGCGGTGACCGCGTGGACTGGTATTCCCCTGTTGAAGGGAGCGTAACCAGTTGGAAAGCGGCCGATGAAGATGACCGCTATCGCGCCCTGCGCTATCTGGAAAACACGCTGGCCAGCATCGAGTCGTTAAGCAAGAAATGCCTCCAGTCCCCCAAAACCGCGCAGCAGCTTTTTGGTTCTCTGCTGTCGAAGGCGTTTCAGTTCCCGGGTGAAAACTTCCTCTTCCTGGTAGACGGAAAGCCGGTCATCAGCTTCTGGGGGTTTGTAAACCTGAACGAGAATGCGCGCGACGATGTCCTCGACTGCCTGCGTGAATCGCTGGTCCCTGAGCCTGCCCCCGTTGTCATTGAAGATCCTGAACCAGAACCCGAGCCAGAACCGCTGGTGGCCTTTGAACACGCCGACGAGCCGCTGATCGCCCCTTCCACGGTGGTGCGCATTACGCCGGAAGACCTGTATGAGCCTGAGCCAGCCCCGGCCGTTGCGCAACCCGTTCAGGAACCGGCTGTGCCGATCGTCGCGAAAAAGCGCCGCGTTCCCCTGTGGACGCTGCCGGTTGCCGCCGTAATCGTTGCCGCCATTGCCGCACCGCTGCTGTGGCCAAAACAGTCCCCTTCCGCTGAGCCCGCCCCGGCGCCTGCACCTCAGCCCGTCGAGATTGCGCCTAACCCGATCAAAGCGGTTGAGCCGCTGGCAATGAAATTACCGCTGCATCAGGCTGAAGTCGTGGCGAGCAAAGAAAAAGAACCGGCTCCCGTTCCTGCGCCACAGCCCGCTCCGGTGGTGATTGTCGCCATCCCGAAAGATGCCATGGTAATGGAAGCGAATCAGGTGAAAGCGGGATCGACGCGTTTCCTGAACGGCACCTGGCGTGCGGTTCTCGACGTGAAAGATCCGGTCACCGGCAAGCCGCCGTCAATGCGCTATCAGATCCAGAACAATAAAGGTTTCGCCCGGGTTGTCCATGGCGATAACGTTGTCTGCCGCGCGGAGGTCTTCTCCGGGCTGCACAGCAACGGCGAGCTGATGATTAAAAGTCGCGGTACTGCCCGCTGCACCGACGGCTCCCGCTACCCGATGCCGGAGGTTGCCTGTAAAGCAGGCGCCAGCGATATCGCAGAATGTCGCGCTCGTTATGATGCCAATACCGTCGTCCCACTGACGTTCAAGAAAGCAGGTGCCTGATCCTATGCTGGTTAATCTTTGCGACTATAAACAAAGCGTCACGCTTATTGCCAACAGCGGCGTGCAGTTCCTTGATTTCGGTCTGACGCCGCAGGACACCGCCAGCAACGGGCGCTTCGTACGTAAAACCGCGAACGGGCCGCTGTTGCGACTCGATTTCGACCTGGTCAACGGACGTTATACCGTGCCGGGAACGAACGGCGGGCAGCCTGAAGTGGTCAAACCGGAAACCACCATCCCGCTGCATCAGTCTCTGACGGTGCTGGACGGCGTCTGGCTTCCGGTTCCGTTCCTGCGCTTCAACCCACCGCGAACCTTTGTTGAGGGGCCGGATAACTGGGCACGCGTTCAGGTGCGCAGGCTGGATACACCCGATACGGCAGGCAATACGCACCGCGTGACCCTCGCCCTCGACAGCCAGATTGCTGAACACGCCACGTCAGCCCTGTCCCCGGTTGAAAACGATATTCTGAACGGGACCCGTTTCGCGCTGGCCTGGCGAGACAATGAGGTTGAAAGTTTCCTCGACCAGACCTGGATTGACGGCTGGCTGCGCGAGGCATTTACCCAGTATGCCGACGGCGTTGAAAACCGCTCAGAACGCGATCTCCAGCAGGCGATGCGCGGTTTTGAATACCAGGCCCACTGGCTCAACCTGATGACCATGCTCGGTGAACAGCTCACCGTGCCGGAAGTGAAATTTGTAACCCATACGCTCAGCACCCCTGCCATTCCGGTCGACCTGATCCTCGACGTAGGCAATACCCACACCTGCGGCGTCATTATTGAAGACCACGGCGACGCCAACGATGGGCTGCGCCAGACCGCCGAGCTGCAGGTACGCTCGTTAAGCGAGCCGCAATTCCTGAACGAGCCGCTGTTCACCAGCCGTCTCGAGTTTTCGGAAGCGCGTTTTGGCAAGCAGCACTTCTCGGTTGAAAGCGGTCGCGAAGACGCCTTCGTCTGGCCGTCGATTGTTCGCGTCGGCGATGAAGCCCGCAAGCTGGCGATGCAGCGTCTGGGAACGGAAGGCAATAGCGGCATCTCCAGCCCGCGCCGCTACCTGTGGGATGAAACGCCGGTCGTGCAGGACTGGCGCTTTAGCCAGATGAACAGCAAAACCCAGCGTGAACCGCTTGCCACCGCGTTTCCGCTGATGAACCTGATGAACGATGACGGAGAGCCGCTCTTCACGCTGCCGCAGGACGAGCGGCTGCCGGTCTTCTCGCCGCAGTACAGCCGCAGCACCCTGATGACGCACATGCTGTGCGAGCTGCTGGCGCAGGCGCTGGGGCAGATCAACAGCGTCGCCACGCGCCTGCGTCTGGGCTTCCCGGCGTCGCCGCGCCAGCTGCGCACCCTGATCCTGACCCTGCCCTCGGCCATGCCAAAGCAGGAGCGCGAGATTTTCCGTCGCCGCATGTTCGAAGCCATCGCCATCGTCTGGAAAGCGATGGGATGGCACCCGCAGGATGAGGATTTTGTCACCCGCAAGCAGCAGGATAAAAGCGTGGTGCCGGTGCCTGAAATCCAGATGGAGTGGGATGAAGCCAGCTGTGGTCAACTGGTCTGGCTGTATAACGAAGCGATCTCCCGCTTTGGCGGTCAGACCGAAGCCTTCTTCGCCTCCCTGGCCCGCCCGGACCGTGAGCCAGAGCCGGGTAGCCAGCCGGGCCGCGCGCTGCGCGTCGCGTCTATCGACATCGGCGGCGGCACAACGGATATGGCGATCACCCATTATCAGCTGGATGACGGTTTCGGCAATAACGTCAAGATCACCCCGCAGCTGCTGTTCCGTGAAGGCTTTAAGGTCGCGGGTGACGATACGCTTCTGGACGTGATTCAGCGCTACGTGTTACCTGCCCTGCAAACGCAGCTGCAGAAATCCGGTATCGCGGACGCCTCGCTGCTGATGGCGTCACTATTCGGCGACTCCGGGCGCATCGATACCCAGGCGGTACTCCGTCAGCAGACGGCGCTTCAGCTCTTTATGCCGATTGGCCACGCCATTCTTGCCGCGTGGGAATCGAGCGACGTTGACGATCCGCTGGCCGGTCTGCATGCCACCTTTGGCGATCTCCTGCCGCAGAAGCCGACCCGTAACGTAATGAATTACCTGCAGCAGGCGATCGATCATGCCCTGCCGGCGGGTTCAGACGCGTTTGACCTGTTCGCGGTGCCGCTTCACGTGAACTTCCGCGAAATGCAGGATGCGATGCTGGCCGGGCAGTTTACGCTGGCCTCACCGCTCCACGCGGTGTGTGAGGCGATATCCCATTACAGCTGCGATATTCTGCTGATCACCGGACGCCCCGGCTGCCTGCCTGGCGTTCAGGCGCTCATTCGTCATCTGCAGCCGGTGCCGGTCAATCGCATCGTCTGGCTGGATAAATACCAGGTGCACGAGTGGTATCCGTTCAGCCAGCAGGGGCGCATTGGCAACCCGAAATCGACGGCCGCGGTGGGAGCCATGCTCTGCAGCCTGGCGCTCGACCTACGTCTGCCGCGCTTCAATTTTAAAGCCGCGGACATTGGCGCGTATTCAACCGTGCGGTATCTCGGCGTGCTGGATAACACCGTCAATACCCTGCGCGAGGAAAACGTCTGGTATCAGGATATCGATCTTGATAAACCCGGCGCGAAGCTCGACGCACGTCTGCACTTCCCGCTGCGCGGTAACGTCACCCTCGGCTTCCGCCAGCTGGCGAACGCACGCTGGCCCGCCACGCCGCTCTACACGCTCAGCATTAACTCGGCCGAACTGGCGAAAGCCATTGCCGGTGACGGCGTGCTGAACGTGCGGCTTAAACTCTGCGGCGGCGGCAAGCAGGAAGGCCCGGAGGCCTTCGAGCTGAGCGATGCCTGGCTGCAGGACGGCACGCCGGTTGCGCCTGACGCATTAACCTTCAAACTGAATACCTTGGCCGATCGCCGACACAGCGGTAGCCACTACTGGATCGACAGCGGGAGCGTATACCTGAAATGACAGCGACGACGACCACCACTCAGGCCTTAATCGGGTGGATTAATGAGACGCGCCTGAACGCCCCTGTGCTGGATAACGATGCTGACGCCCTGCTTGCTCGCATCAACGCGGCGCAGGCGCGGGAGCAGGCCATTGAACGCGCCATGACCCGCCAGAGCAGCATTGGGGTGTACGGTCATTCGCAGAGCGCGAAAGCACACCTTCTGTTGTCTCTGTGCGGCAGCGGTAATGGACGCCTGAACGTGACGCCGGGCCAGCGCACCTTTGACTATTTTTCGCATATCAATCCGGGGCATGCCCTGACCAACATGGCCGTCCGCTTCACCCGGGAAAACCCGGAGCTGGCCGATGAGGCGTTCCCGCTGCGTCTGCGTCTGGTCACCGAGGCCGAGCTGGTACAGCTGTTTATTGCCCGCACGACCCTGCATCCGCAGATGCGCGCGGTGGATAAGGCGGTCATTGAGACACGTCTCGATAAATGGCGCGGGCTGCGCCAGCCGCAGGGCGTGCCCGGCATCACGGGTCAGGAAGTGGGTGCGATTGCCCGCTTCTGGCAAAGCACCGTACCCGCCGCGAAACAGCAAATTGACGATGCCCTGTGGCATGAATTTGCCCAGCTGGTGCCCTCGCTCGATCTCAGCACGCGGGCCAGCGTCTGGTCGCTGCTGTGGGGCGAGCAGCAGGAGTTGACCCAGCAGTGGTTAAAACTGGCCCATGTGCTGCACCAGACCAGCCATGCCGGTGAGCTTGCTGCCCCGCTTAGCCTGCTGGTGGACAGCTTTGGGCTGCCGGGTGAAGGGTTCCTGACGCACGACGGCACGTTAGACCTTCAGGACGCGCAGGAGACGCTGCTTCATCCGCTAAATAGCGGTGAAATGCTTAACGCCATCAGTATCCCCGTCGATGTTCTGGCCTTCCTGACCCGCGAGCTGGTGCTGCCGGTTGAGAGCGGCGCGCTGGATAACGTCGATATTATTGATATTCCAGTTTTTGAAGATAACCGTGCCGACCCGCTACGCCAGGCGAAGTCCCAGTGGCTGCTCGAGCATTACCGTCAGCAGCTTCAGCCTGATGTGCTGGTGATTTGTAATGCGACGGCGCAGCACGAACAGACGGCCAAAAAAGCAAAAGTGTTGATGAACTGGGTGAAGGAGACGCAGCCTGCTGAAGAGTCTGCCCTTCCGGGTCTGGTGTGGGCAATTACCCCTCACGACGCTCGCTTTACCACCCGGCAGAATCTCGATGAAGCCGTACAGCATCTGCTCGGGAAACCGGGTTTACGCTGGGGCACGCTGCAGGCGCTGGACAGCCACAGCATGCAGCGCGTCATCGAGTGGCTCTCTCAGGCCACGCTGCCCGCGCAGCGACACAAGCGTCTCAGCACGCTGAAAGGCCTGCTGCGACAGGAGCTCTCATCGCTGATGCAAAGCTATCTTGCGCCGCTGGTTGAGGAACCGGGGACAAGACGTGTTCAGGCCGAAAACATGGTGCGCACGTTGCAAAACAGCGCCGCCCGCCACGGCGAACTGCTTGAAGGCCTGCTGCCGCCGCTGAAAGCCTTTGAAACACTGCTCGCCGTTCAGCAGCCTCGCGAGGAGCAGGTGAACGGGCTGTTTACGGACACCATTGACCTGTTTGCCGAGAATGCGCAGGAAAGCAACGGCCTGTTCCAGACAAAAGACAAAGCGCGGCTGGCGCATAGAGTCTGGATAAATCATCTGCGCCAGTGGAGCCGCAATGAGGCCGCGGCCGCCCGTCTTGGGCTGGAACCTGCGGTGTTACAGCAAATCGCGGATGTCCTGGTGGTCACCAGCTACCGGCTTGAACTGCCTCAACAGCTTCAGCGTATCGTCGAAGCGGATAAAAGCAGCGCTGCACAGCTGCATGCCGTGATGGGCAATTTCATTGGCTGGCTGGGTTACGACCAGACGCCCGTGGCGGGACGTCCGGCAAGCCGCATCCGCAAGGGCCAGGCAATCTTCGTTACGCCGGTGGTCAGCAGCGCCGAGCCCCGCTTGACGCGCCTGGGGGAACAGCCTGTGCATGCGGCCACCGCGTACGTTTACGACTGGCTGGTCGCCCTCTATAGCCGCGCGATAGAGAACATTGATTACCAGCACCCGCATGATGTTCAGCATGACGCTCGTCAGGCCTTGCACGCATTATTACGCTAAACGCTGATTAACAATGTAGCCGCATTTCTTGCCGGGTGGCGCTGCGCTTACCCGGCCTACATTTCGCAACGATGATAAATTGCACGATAATCACACTGCCATACACCCGGCTAACGTCTCTGCCAGCGCAGACGGGTTTTCCCACGACATTGAATGCCCCGCCGCAGGGATGATTTTTACCTCAACGCCCTTTTGCTTCAGATTGTCCACATCGTCATCCGGCAGAGACAGCTCGCCGAAAATCAACGTTACCGGGCAAGGGAGTGACAGGAACTGCGCTTCCCATTCGGGCTCCACGCCCGCCACCAGGCTCGATGCGCCCCGCCAGACGGCGTACGGCGCATTGCTCTGCAGACACCCCGCCCACGCCGTTTTTTCCGCGCTGAGCATGGCGTCATAGCCCTGGTTCAGAAACTGCTGCTCGGTTTGCGCTGCAATAGACCGGCTGAACATCCCGCCACCCGCATGAAAATTGGGCTCTGACACCATCAGCCCCTTCACGCGCGTTGCCAGCAGCCCCGCCGTTTCGATAGCAATGCTGCCGCCCATGCTGTGGCCGTATAACCAGAAGGCATCCAGCTTAAGGTGGTCAATCAGCTCCGCCACAACGTGCGCCTGGTCGGTAGTTTTATAGCTGTAGTGCTCAGGCTTGTCGCTGTAGCCGCTGCCGGGCAAATCGATGAGAATCGCTCTGCGCGAGCCAAACAGCGGGTCATGAACGACACGGGGATATTCATAGGAAGAGGCGCAGCCCAGCCCGTGGATGAACACAACGGGATCGCCGGTGCCGGGCAGGTCATGCCAGCGCACGGTACAACCGGCCTGCTGCGAGTAAAAACTGTTCATAAGCACTCCTTTTACGATGCACTGTGTATTTATACAGTTATCGTATCTGGAATGCCATATTCATCTTTTAAAAATGGAAGCGTGCTTCAGAAAAGCGAGACCAGCAGCGCAACGGGAAAGCTCATTGGCCAGGTTGACCCCACCAGAAAAGCGCTGAGCAGGCGGATACGTTTGCGGTCTTTGGAGAGGAACCAGGTAATTAATGCGCAGATGGAAGCCATGATTGCGTAAAAAACCAACATCTTTTGATACAACGTCATTCTGTATACCAGAGCCGAAAAAATAACCGCACGCAATATGCGTCATATGTTGATACAGATCAAGTTTTTTCGTTACAGAATAACCACTTAAAATTCATGGATAATAACAATTGAGTATCATGCATAACACTCATGGCGGGCGTGGCGAACGCCTGGCCGCGAATACGACCAGGCATGACGGGCTTAGTGTTTGATCATCACATGCCGGACAACCGTATAATCCTCAAGTCCGTAGACCGACATATCTTTGCCATAGCCGGATAATTTCATGCCGCCGTGCGGCATTTCACTCACCAGCATAAAATGGGTATTCACCCAGGTGCAGCCGTACTGCAGGCGCGCGCTCAGGCGATGGGCGCGGCCCACGTCTTTGGTCCAGACCGATGACGCCAGTCCATACTGCGAATCGTTCGCCCAGGCCAGCACCTGCGCCTCGTCGTCAAATTCGGTGACGCTCACCACCGGGCCAAACACCTCGCGCTGAACGATGGCGTCGTCCTGTTTTGCCCCCGCCAGCAGGGTTGGCTGGAAGTAGTAGCCCGCCCCCTCTTTTTTGCTCCCGCCCGTGACGACGCGGATATGGCCGAGCGCTTTCGCGTCATCGACGGCCTTACAGACGCGTGAAAGATGGGCGGCCGAGCTGAGCGGCCCAAGTTCGGTTGAGCCCTCCTCCGGCGCTCCCATTTTAAGGCTGGCGACCGCTGCGCCCAGCTTTTCCACCAGCGCGGCATAGATGCCCTTCTGGGCATAAATACGGCAGGCCGCCGTACAGTCCTGCCCGGCATTGTAGAAACCAAACGTCCGCACCCCTTCGA
Organism: Enterobacter asburiae; assembly: GCF_024599655.1. NCBI lineage: Bacteria > Pseudomonadati > Pseudomonadota > Gammaproteobacteria > Enterobacterales > Enterobacteriaceae > Enterobacter > Enterobacter asburiae. The sequence goes on along the minus strand of NZ_CP102247.1, from coordinate 2,279,124 downwards.
CAACCGCATCCAGGTCGGCATCATCAAAGACGATAACCGGCGCTTTACCGCCCAGCTCCATGTGGGTGCGTTTAATAGAGGACGCCGTATGGCCGATGATATGTTCCCCGGTAGCAATCGAACCGGTCAGCGAAACCATGCGGACTTTTTCATGCCCGGTAAGCTGATCGCCGACCGTTTTTCCCCGGCCAAACAGGACGTTCAGAACGCCTGCCGGGAAGATATCTTTTGCCAGCTCTCCCAGCTTCAGCGCGGTCAGCGGCGTGATCTCGGAGGGCTTAATCACCACGCAGTTCCCTGCCGCCAGCGCGGGCGCCAGTTTCCATGCCGCCATCATCAGCGGATAGTTCCAGGGGGCAATAGAGGCAACCACGCCCACCGGATCGCGGCGGATCATCGACGTGTGGCCGTCAAGGTACTCGCCCGCGGCCAGCCCGTTCAGACAGCGGGCGGCCCCGGCAAAGAAACGGAAAACGTCGACCACCGCCGGAATTTCATCACCCAGAGCACAGTGCAGCGGCTTGCCGCAGTTGAGGGATTCGAGCCGGGCAAAGTCCTCCCCATGCGCTTCAATCGCATCCGCCAGCTTCAGCAGGCACTCGGCGCGGGTTTTCGGTGTGGTTTGTCCCCACTCCACAAAAGCACGGTCGGCCGCCTGAACCGCCGCGTCGACCTGAGCCGCTGACGCCTCGGCAATTTCCAGCAGGAGTTCTCCAGTGGCCGGGTTATAGACCGGCTGTTTTTCTCCCTCTCCGGCTACAAGTTTTCCCTCTATCAGCAGTTGTGTTTGCATAGCATTTTCCTGTTGAATTCACTGTTATTTCCCGCTGCCGGCGATGTTCTCGCCGTCGCGGGTTAGCCACCAGGCTCCCAGAATGGGGATAGTTGTCACCAGCATCACCAGCAGTGCTACGACGTTGGTGACCGGCACGTCGCGCGGACGGCCAAGCTGATTGAGCAACCACAGCGGTAACGTGCGTTCGTGTCCCGCCGTAAACGTTGTGACGATTATCTCGTCAAACGACAGGGCAAACGCCAGCATTCCCCCGGCCAGCAGCGCGGAACCCAGATTGGGCAGCACCACATAGCGGAAGGTTTGCCATCCGTCGGCCCCGAGATCCATCGACGCTTCCACCAGGTTCCAGGAGGTGCGTCTGAACCGGGCAATCACGTTGTTAAACACCACCACCACGCAAAAGGTGGCGTGTCCGACCACGATGGTGAAAAACCCCGGCTCAAGGTCGATCGTTTTGAATGCTGTCAGCAGCGCCAGGCCGGTGATGATCCCCGGCAACGCAATCGGTAACAGCAGCAACAGTGAGATCGCATTCTTGCCAAAAAACTCGCTTCGCCACAGCGCCGCTGCAGCAAGCGTGCCAAGCACAAGGGCAATTGCGGTGGATAGCGACGCAATCTGAAGTGACAACGTCACGGATTCAATAATATCGCCGCGCTCCGCCGCCACGCTAAACCACTTCAGCGTCAGCCCCTGCGGCGGAAAGCTGAAGGCAGCGTCTTCGGTATTAAAGGCATAGGTCGCGATAATCAGCAGCGGGAAGTGCAGGAAGATAACGCCTCCCCAGGCTGCCACTTTCAGGAACAGCGGTGCGCGTTCAGAGTGCATCGAATGCTCCCAGACGTTTCACGAACGCCAGATAGAGTGAAATCAGCACGATGGGCACCAGCGTGAACGCGGCGGCCATGGGCATATTGCCAATGGCACCCTGCTGCGAGTAGACCATGTTACCGATGAAGTAACCCGGCGGCCCCACCAGCTGCGGAACGATGAAATCCCCCAGCGTCAGGGAAAAGGTGAATATTGAGCCAGCCGCAATACCCGGGATCGCCAGCGGCAGAACGACGTAGCGAAAGGTCTGGCGAGGGAGCGCGCCAAGGTCGGCTGAGGCCTGCAGTAGCGAGGCAGGCAGGCGTTCCAGCGCCGCCTGGACCGGCAGGATCATAAACGGCAGCCAGATGTAGACGAAGACCAGAAACCGCCCCAGCCCGGAGGTGGACAAGGTGTTGCCACCAATCGCCGGGAGCGTAAGGAGTGAGGTCAGGATCGGCTCCAGCCCCATATGGTTGAGAAACCACTGCGCCACCCCGTCCTTCGCCAGCAGCAGCGTCCAGGCGTAGGCTTTGACGATGTAGCTCGCCCACATCGGCAGCATCACGGCGATATAGAAAAACGCTTTCCACTTGCCGCGGGTGTATCGCGCCATGTACCACGCCATCGGGAATGCCAGGATGGCGCTGGCAATCGTCACCGCAATCGCCATCGTTAGCGTGCGCAGGATGATGTCGTAGTTGGCCGGGTTGAAAAGCGCCTGAATGTTCGCCAGGGTCAGATCCGGCGTGACGGCCATGGTGAAATCGTCAAAGGTGTAGAACCCTTGCCACAGCAGGGTCAGAAGCGATCCTAAATAGACGATGCCAAACCACATCAGCGGCGCGAGCAGAAGCAGGAACAGGCCGAGCGACGGTTTACGCCAGAACAGCGCCGTCATGCGGCTTAAGCGGCCGCGCGAGGCGGGAGGATGCGCAACGCTCATATCCATTTCACCTCTCCTCGTGCAGGCGAATCATCGCCTCGCGTGACCACGACGCCGTGACGGCCTGCCCCGGCGCAATGCCGCTCAGCGGCGAGGTTTCACTGAGATTAGCCTGGCTCACCAGCAGCCTGGCACCGTCGGCGAGTTTCAGCTCCAGCCGCGTGGCCGCCCCCTGATACTGAACGGCCTGCACGACACCCTGAACCTGAACGTCTCCGCCCTCATCAAGGCGAATATGTTCCGGACGCAGGGAATAGCTGCCCTCCATGCCGCATATTTTCTGCGCAAGGCTCGCATCGAAGACGTTAGAGGTGCCGACAAAACCGGCGACAAACGGCGTGCGCGGACGCATGTAGAGATCGCGCGGGGTATCCACCTGCTCGATGCGCCCGTTATTGAACACCGCCACCCGGTCTGACATGGAAAGGGCCTCGCCCTGATCGTGGGTGACAAAAATAAAGGTGATGCCGAGTTCCTGCTGAAGCTTCTTCAGCTCGAACTGCATCTGTTCACGCAGTTTGAGATCGAGCGCACCAAGGGGTTCGTCCAGCAGCAGGACGCGCGGTTCATTCACCAGCGCGCGGGCGATGGCGACACGCTGCCGCTGGCCGCCGGAAAGTTGCGAAGGTTTGCGGGTAACGGCAAAGCTCAGGCCCACTTTCTCCAGGGCATCACGGGCCTGCGCATGGCGTTTTTTCTTGTCGATGCCTTTGACCATCAGCCCGTAGGCGACATTGTCGAGGATCGACATATGCGGAAACAGCGCGTAGTCTTGAAAGACGGTGTTCACATCCCGCTCCCAGGGAGGCAGTTCGCTCGCCTCTTTGCCGAAGATAGAAATCGTGCCGCCTGACAGCTGCTCAAAGCCGGCAATCAGACGCAGGCAGGTGGTTTTGCCGGAGCCCGAAGGCCCCAGCATGGAGAAAAATTCTCCGTCACGAATAGCAATGGTGACTCCATCCACCGCCCGTACGTCGCCGTACAGACGGGAAACGTTGTTAAACTCTACCGCGTACGTCATGTTCTGCTCCCGGGCAATTAACGACCGCCCATGATGGCGATGTAATCCTGCGTCCAGCGGCTGTAAGGGACAAATTTGCCGCCTTCTGCGATGGGGGTTTTCCAGAACAAGATTTTGTCGAACTCGTTATAACCGTTTGTTTCGCAGCCTTTATCACCCAGCAGCGTGCTGGCCTTACACCCTTCTGCAACCACGGGCAGGGAGCCAAACCATGCCGCCAGATCGCCCTGCACTTTCGGCGTCAGCGACCAGTTCATCCACTTGTAGGCGCACATCGGGTGTTTTGCCTGCGCGTGCAGCATGGTGGTGTCCGCCCAGCCGGTCACCCCCTCCTTCGGGAAGACGGTAGCAACGGGCTGGTTCTCAGCCTTGAGCGCATTCGCCTGATACGGCCAGGCGCTGGAGGCCACGACGCCTTCATTTTTAAAGTCGCTCATCTGGACGGTGGTGTCATGCCAGTAGCGGTGGATCAGCGCATGCTGGTCGCGAAGCACCTTGAGCACGGCGGCATACTGTTTTTCGGTGAGCTGGTACGGGTCTTTGATACCCAGCTGCGGCTGCGTGGCTTTGACGAACAGCGCGGCATCGGCGATATAAATCGGGCCGTCGTAGGCCTGCACGCGTCCCTGATTGGTTTTACCGTCCGGCAGATCCTGTTTGGTAAAGACCACGCTCCAGCTGTCCGGTGGCGTCGGGAAGGTTTTGGTGTTGTACATCAGCAGGTTTGGCCCCCACTGGTACGGCGTGCCGTAGACTTTACCGCCGACGTTAAACCATTCCCCTTTCACAATCCGCGCGTCGAGAGTTTTCCAGTTGGGGATGAGGTCGGGGTTAATGGGCTGAACGCGTTTCCCCATGATCAGGCGCAGCGAGGCGTCACCCGAGGCGGTGACCAGGTCATATCCCCCTTTCGCCATCAGGCTGACCATTTCATCCGACGTGGCCGCCGTCTTGACGTTGACCGCACACCCGGTCTCTTTTTCAAACTGGGTGACCCAGTCATAATTTTTATCCGTCTGTCCGCGTTCGATGTATCCCGGCCAGGCGATAATATCCAGCCGACCTTCCCCGTCGCCAATGGCCTTTGGTGGTTCTGCGGCTTGCGCTGTCATGATAGTCATGCCGAGCGCACACAGGCTGCTGCGGGCAAAATTTTTGCTCATAAGAGTTACTCCTGTCGCAATGAAATTTAGCGGCAGCCGTGCCGTAAAAATATCTCCCTTATTAAACGTAGACCGCGCAAATGCGCCGCACCGTACGGCTTCAGGAAATTTCATCAAGGTGTGACAGAGGGCGCATTCCCCGTTAACTGGATTATAGACAAGGAGTTAGCCGCGAGAGACGGTATGCAGATTTCCTATGACAGGACACCGCGAAATATTCGCCGTGCCGTCATCAGGATAAGAATTGATTATTTAAATAACGCAGAAAAGATTATTCCATCATCGCGCTAATTAATTTTCCTAACTGAATGACCGCCTGTTCTTCTCGCTCTCCCCAGGCCCAGGAGGTATTAAAACGAAAGAACGGTGTCCATGCGTCAGAGGTGGAAAACATCTTTCCGGGGGCAATGCTGATGTGGTGCGTTAAGGCTTTTTCACTCAGTAGCCCCGCATCGAGCTGCGCCGGAAGCTCCAGCCATAAAAAGTAGCCGCTGTCGTTATGGTGGATTTTGACGCCGGCAGGCATATGGCGCAGAAGTGACTGCCAGGCCTGCTGCTTTCGCTCGGCGAGCGTCCGCCGCAGGCGGCGAAGATGGGCGTCGTAACGTTTAGTCGCCAGGTAATCCACCAGCGCCAGCTGCACGGGAGAGCTGGTTGAGAGCGTGCTCATCAGCTGCAGCTGCTGAATGCGTCGCGCGTGTTTTCCTGCCGCGACCCAGCCGATGCGAAAACCGGCCACCAGACATTTTGAAAAGGACGAACAGTGCAGCGTCATGTCCTGACGATCCCATGCTTTCGCCGGGAGCGGCTTTTCGCGGCCAAAATAGAGCTCGCTGTAGACATCGTCTTCAATCAGGGGGACATTGTGCTGCGTTAACAGCGCCACAAGCTGCGCTTTTTTCTCCGCGCTCAGCGTGAAGCCAAGCGGGTTCTGACTGTTGGTCATGATCCAGCAGGCTTTAACCGGGTACTCATTCAGCGCCTGTTCAAGGGCATTCAGGTCAATCCCCTCGCGGACATCCGTCGCAATTGACAACGCTTTGAGCTTCAGACGCTCCAGCGCCTGCAGCGCGCCGTAGAAACACGGGTTTTCGACTATCACCCAATCGCCCGGCTCGGTCACCGCCTGCAGGCTGAGATTGAGCGCTTCAAGTGCGCCTGCGGTGATCACGATCTCTTCCGGGGAGATGTTCATTCCCTGCTGCGCGTAGCGACGGGCAATGGCGTGGCGAAGATCGACGTTACCCGGCGGCAGGTTCTCAATCACGCTCATCGCCGTCGCGGTTTTGCTGACGTTCGCCAGCGAGCGGTTGAGCTGCTGCAGCGGAAAAAGTCGGGGATCGGGAAACGCGGAGGCAAAAGGAACAACGGACGGGTCGCGGCTGGCCTGTAAGACGTCGAAGATGTAGGTGTTAATATCCACCACTTCGTCACGCATCACCTGGGCAGGTGGAGCAGGCTGTTGTGCGGTCGGGCGCGAGGCAACGTAATAGCCCGACTGCGGTCTGGCGACAATGCGCCCCTGACTTTCCAGCATCTGATACGCGTGGCCAACGGTCATAAAACTCATACCGCTGCTCGCCACCTGCTCTCGCAGCGAAGGCAGCTTATCGCCCGGCAGCCATACGCCAAGCTCAATCTGCGAGATAATTTGTTGCGCCAGACGCTGGTATTTTTTCATCAGATTCTCCTTATGACCGACAGTGTATATCAGCAGGAGAAAAAGAGAAGATTTAGCTAACTGTTATAGTTTGCGAAATGAATTACTTACGGTACTCGGTAACGTGGCTTTGCGCCTGACGCGCAGCGGCCAGGTGATCGAGCGTAATCATCGACGATTTGCAAAAGATGCATTTCGCGCCGAGTGGGTTTTTCTCAGACATATCAAAGACTGAGGTACGGTACTGCGAGCCATGACAGCATGGGCAGCGAAAATGGATATAAGAAGTCATAGGATTCTCCTGAAACGTAAAACGTAAATTACTAATGGGCCGATTGGGCAATAATGGTTTTAAACAAAACGAATCGGAAAGTAGATAAAGACCCAAGAGAGGCTGCGGAGAGGCACAACGTGATGAGAACTGCTTTATAAAACTACGTCAGATATTTATTTGGACTCAAAACCAGAAGACCATTAACGCACGGCGCAGACGACAAGGCAAGCGGTTTTATGCGTAAAAATCATAAAAATACAGTTTTTATTCCTCAGTGCGAAGTATATCAGATGGTTAAAGCATGAAATTTATGCCAACTGTTATGGTTAAAAATCACTTTTCTGCGTCTGATAGTCCGAACTTCGCCCCTATACCATAACAGCACACCGTTTGACATTGAGGCTGTGCATGTTTGGTTTAGATGCTTTTCACCTTGCACGGATACAGTTTGCGTTTACCGTATCCTTTCACATTATTTTCCCGGCCATCACTATCGGCCTGGCAAGCTACCTTGCCGTACTCGAAGGGCTGTGGCTGAAAACAAAAAATCCGGTCTGGCGCTCGCTGTACCATTTCTGGTCGAAGATTTTTGCCGTCAACTTTGGCATGGGCGTGGTCTCCGGGCTGGTGATGGCCTACCAGTTTGGCACCAACTGGAGCGGATTTTCACAGTTTGCGGGCAGCATTACCGGCCCGCTGCTGACCTATGAAGTGCTCACCGCCTTCTTCCTCGAAGCCGGGTTCCTCGGCGTGATGCTGTTTGGCTGGAACAAGGTCGGGCCGGGTCTGCACTTCTTCGCCACCTGTATGGTGGCGCTGGGCACCATTATCTCCACCTTCTGGATCCTCTCGTCGAACAGCTGGATGCAAACCCCGCAGGGCTACGAGATCGTCAACGGACAGGTGGTACCGGTGGACTGGTTCGCCGTGGTGTTTAACCCCTCCTTCCCTTACCGCCTGCTGCATATGTCGATAGCCGCATTCCTGAGCAGCGCCCTGTTTGTGGGCGCATCGGCGGCATGGCATCTGCTGCGCGGGAATAATACCCCTGCTATCCGCGCGATGTTTTCGATGGCGCTGTGGATGACGCTGATTGTCGCCCCCATCCAGGCCATGGTTGGCGATATGCACGGGTTGAACACCTTAAAGCACCAGCCCGCCAAGATTGCCGCCATTGAAGGCCACTGGGAAAATCCGCCGGGTGAGCCTACCCCGCTGCTGCTGTTTGGCTGGCCGGATATGGAACAGGAGCGGACCCGCTTTGGGCTGGAGATCCCGGCGCTGGGGAGTCTTATCCTGACGCACAGCCTGGATAAACAGGTTCCGGCCCTCAAAGAGTTCCCGAAGGAAGACCGTCCGAATTCCACCATCGTCTTCTGGTCATTCCGCATTATGGCAGGCCTGGGCATGCTGATGCTGCTGCTTGGGGTAACGGCACTCTGGCTGCGCTACAAAAAACGCGTGTATTCGTCACGCCCTTTCCTGTGGTTTGCGCTGCTGATGGGGCCAACCGGGCTGATTGCCATCCTGGCCGGGTGGATCACCACCGAAGTGGGCCGCCAGCCGTGGGTGGTCTACGGACTCCAGCGAACGAAGGATGCAGTGTCTGCCCATGGTGACCTGCACATGAGCGTGAGCCTGCTGGCCTTCTTCGTCGTCTATACCTCGGTATTCGGCGTGGGTTACAGCTATATGGTGCGCCTCATCCGAAAAGGCCCGCAGCCGCATGAATCATTCGCCACCGAGTCCGACGGACGTCCGGCGCGCCCGCTTTCTGCCGTCACAACTGAACATAAGGAGCAGCCATAATGGGTATCGATCTTTCCATTATCTGGTTTGTCATTATCGTCTTTGCCACGCTGATGTATATCGTGATGGACGGTTTTGATCTGGGGATCGGTATTCTCTTCCCGGCAACGCAGAACGCCGACGATCGCGACGTGATGGTCAACAGCGTCGCGCCGGTCTGGGACGGAAATGAAACCTGGCTGGTGCTTGGCGGTGCCGCACTGTTCGGCGCATTCCCGCTGGCGTATGCGGTTATCGTTGATGCTCTCACCATTCCGCTGACGTTAATGCTGATCGGTCTTATTTTCCGCGGGGTGGCATTTGAGTTTCGCTTTAAAGCCACGCCGGCCCACCGCCCCTTCTGGGATAAGGCGTTTATAGGCGGTTCAATTCTGGCAACGTTTACCCAGGGCGTGACGGTAGGCGCCGTCATTAACGGCTTTACCGTCACCGGTCGGGCCTATGCCGGCGGCCCCTTTGACTGGTTTACCGCGTTTAACCTGTTTTGCGGGGCCGGGCTGGTGGTAGCTTATGCGCTGTTAGGCTCTACCTGGCTGGTGATGAAAAGCGAAAACGCGCTTCAGCAGCGGATGCGTGAGGTGTCGAAAACGCTGTTAATCGTGCTGCTGGCGTTTATTGCGGCGATCAGCCTCTGGACGCCGCTGGCGCAACCGGCCATCGCTGCGCGCTGGTTTACGCTGCCGAATCTGTTTTATCTGCTGCCTGTCCCCGCCCTGGTGGTGATTTTTAGCCTGTATCAGTGGCGCTGCCTGAATAATCCCGACAGCCATAGCCGTCCGTTTATCCTGACACTGGGGCTGATATTCCTCGGTTTTAGCGGGCTTGGGATCAGCATTTGGCCGCATATTATTCCACCGTCGATCACCCTGTGGCAGGCCGCCGCCCCGACGCAAAGCCAGGGCTTTATGCTGGTGGGCGCGCTGTTGATCATTCCCGTTATTCTGGTCTACACCTTCTGGAGCTACTACGTGTTTCGCGGCAAAGTTCAGCATGGGGAGGGTTATCACTGATGCAACAACCGGTCTGGAAAAGATTACTGTGGCTGGCCATTATCTGGGGCGGCAGCGTACTGGCGCTGGCTGCTGTCAGTATGCTCTTCCGTATGCTGATGACGGCGGCAGGGTTTAAATCGCATTAACGCCATTCCGGGCAACCGCTGCGTTGCCCGGTACTTCCCCCCGCACTTTCAGATAAACCCCATTAACGCACGGCAGAGTATCGTTAGACTGGAAAAAGATTCACGGTATTTATAGTTTGAGAAGAAAAATGAAAAAGCTCATTGCGTTAAGTGTTATTAGTCTTGTCCTTACCGGGTGCGTTAATCCGGGTAAAGCCTCCGTACAGCCGGAGCAACTTAAAAACCACCGCTTTGTGCTGGAAAATGTAAACGGTAAGGCCGTGAAGACCTCGACAACGCAACCTGAGATTGGTTTTAGCGCGCTGCCAGATATCAGCCTGGTTAATAACATCAGCGTTTCTGGCCAGATGTGTAACCGCTTCAACGGACAGGGGAAATTGTCCGAAGGCGAGCTTAAGGTTAAAACGCTGGCCATGACGCGCAAGCTCTGTACTGAACCGCAGCTGAATGAGCTGGATCAGGCCATCGGCGACATGCTGCGCAAAGGGGCGCAGGTCGACCTGACTGAGGACCAGTTAACCCTGGCGACAGCCGATAAAACGCTGATGTTTAAGCGTGCAGAATAATCAGTAGTTACCGCAGCTTCCAACGGCAAGCGACTGTTCACTACAGCGTTTGCCGTTTGGCAAGGCGCACATCCCAATAGCAGAACCATCAAGCTGGCGGGCGACAGACAGCGAACCGCCAATCATTGCGCAGTTGGCCTGGCCTGAACTGGACATCGCCGCTTTCATTCCCGGTGCCACGTGGGCTGCCGTTGCCTGCTGGACTGGTTCACTGCTACATGCCGACAACAATAATGCGGCACACCCTACCCAAAATGCTGAGCGCATGCTCTCTCCCCCATGAATAATGCGAAACCTATGCATAATAGGCATCACATCCCGTGTCGTCGAGAGCGGAAGTGCGTATTTATGCGCTCCAGAAACAATTTCTCGCAATTTTTTCGCCAAAAGTTTGATCTACTCATTGATGGAGAGAATACCAAGGACACAAAAGCGAAAATCGTAAAATCCCGCATTTGCTAGAATACACTGATAATATTCAGGGTTTGTTACCGTTATACAGACCCCTATTTTTTGCGCAATGTAAGGGTGTTGTCCTATGCAAACTATTGACGGTAATGGTGCAGTTGCCTCAGTCGCGTTTCGCACCAGTGAAGTTATCGCCATCTACCCGATTACGCCAAGTTCGACCATGGCCGAGCAGGCGGATGCCTGGGCGGGAAACGGGTTAAAAAACGTCTGGGGCGATGTCCCGAGAGTGGTTGAAATGCAGTCTGAAGCCGGGGCGATTGCCACGGTACACGGTGCGCTTCAGACCGGCGCGCTTTCCACGTCGTTTACCTCTTCTCAGGGATTGTTGTTAATGATCCCTACGCTTTACAAACTCGCCGGTCAGCTGACGCCCTTTGTTTTGCACGTTGCCGCGCGTACCGTTGCCACCCACGCGCTCTCTATCTTTGGCGATCACTCTGACGTGATGGCCGTGCGCCAGACCGGCTGCGCGATGCTATGCGCCAGCAGCGTTCAGGAAGCGCAGGACTTTGCCTTAATTTCGCATATCGCCACGCTCAAAAGCCGCGTGCCGTTTATTCACTTTTTTGATGGTTTCCGCACCTCTCACGAAATCAACAAAATCGTCCCGCTGGCTGACGATACAATCCTGAATCTGCTGCCGCAGGCGGAAATCGACGCGCATCGCGCCCGGGCTCTGAATCCTGAACACCCGGTTATTCGCGGGACATCGGCGAACCCGGATACCTATTTCCAGTCCCGTGAGGCCACGAACCCCTGGTACAACGCGGTCTACGACCATGTTGAACAGGCAATGAATGATTTTGCTGTCGCAACCGGCCGTGAATATAAGCCGTTTGAATACTACGGCCATCCGCAGGCGGAACGGGTCATTGTGCTGATGGGGTCAGCCATTGGGACCTGTGAAGAAGTGGTTGACGAGCTGCTGACGCGCAGCGAAAAAGTTGGCGTGCTTAAAGTGCGTCTCTATCGTCCGTTCTCGGCTAAACATCTGCTTTCGGCTCTGCCTGAAAGCGCCCGCTCTGTGGCGGTGCTCGACCGTACCAAAGAGCCCGGCGCACAGGCAGAACCGCTGTATCTGGATGTGATGACGGCCCTGGCAGAAGCCTTTAATCAGGGCGAACGTGAAACGCTGCCGCGCGTGATCGGGGGTCGCTATGGTTTGTCCTCCAAGGAGTTTGGGCCGGACTGCGTGCTGGCGGTATTCAACGAGTTAAGCGAAGCGAAGCCCAAGCCGCGCTTTACCGTCGGCATTTATGATGATGTGACAAACCTGTCCCTGTCGTTGCCGGAAAATACCCTGCCCTCGACCGCCAAACTTGAGGCGCTGTTCTATGGTCTGGGCAGCGACGGCAGCGTCTCCGCGACTAAAAACAACATCAAAATCATCGGCAACTCAACGCCGTGGTACGCCCAGGGTTACTTCGTTTACGACTCCAAAAAAGCAGGCGGCCTGACCGTTTCCCACCTGCGCGTGAGCGAACAGCCCATCCGCTCCGCGTATCTTATTTCTCAGGCGGACTTTGTTGGCTGCCACCAGCTGCAGTTTATCGATAAATACCAGATGGCCGAGCGCCTGAAGCCCGGCGGTATTTTCCTCCTCAATACGCCTTACAGCGCGGACGAAGTCTGGGCGCGTCTGCCGCAGGAAGTTCAGGCGGTGCTGAACCAGAAAAAAGCCCGTTTATACGTGGTCAACGCCGCTAAAATTGCCCGCGAATGTGGCCTTGCTGCGCGTATTAATACCGTAATGCAGATGGCCTTCTTTCACCTGACCAATATCCTGCCGGGCGACAGCGCGCTGGTGGAACTGCAGGGTGCGATTGCTAAAAGCTACAGCAGCAAGGGCCAGGAGCTGGTCGAACGAAACTGGCAGGCGCTGGCGCTGGCACGCGAGTCGCTGTTTGAGGTACCGCTGCAGCCGGTGAATGCCGCAAGTCCGAATCGCCCTCCGGTGGTGTCCGATGCGGCGCCTGATTTCGTTAAGACCGTGACGGCGGCGATGCTAGCCGGTCTGGGCGATGCCCTGCCCGTCTCTGCGCTACCGCCGGATGGCACCTGGCCGATGGGCACCACGCGCTGGGAAAAACGTAACATTGCCGAAGCGATCCCCATCTGGAAAGAAGAGTTGTGTACCCAGTGCAACCACTGCGTGGCGGCCTGCCCGCACTCTGCTATTCGCGCCAAAGTGGTGTCACCTGAAGAGATGGAAGCCGCGCCGGCCAGCCTGCATTCCCTGGATGTGAAATCCCGTGATATGCGCGGACAGAAATACGTTCTGCAGGTCGCGCCGGAAGATTGCACCGGCTGTAACCTGTGCGTCGAGGTCTGTCCGGCGAAAGACAGGCAGGATCCGAAGATCAAAGCCATCAATATGATGTCGCGTCTGGAGCACGTTGAAGAGGAGAAGGTCAACTATGACTTCTTCCTGAATCTGCCGGAAATCGATCGCAGCAAACTGGAACGTATTGATATTCGTACGTCACAGCTGATTACGCCGCTGTTTGAGTACTCCGGGGCCTGCTCCGGCTGCGGTGAGACACCGTATATCAAGCTGCTTACCCAGCTGTACGGTGACCGGATGCTGATTGCCAACGCAACCGGCTGTTCCTCAATTTATGGCGGTAATCTGCCTTCCACTCCGTACACCACCGACGCGAATGGTCGCGGTCCGGCGTGGGCAAACTCGTTATTCGAGGATAACGCCGAATTCGGACTGGGCTTCCGCCTGACCGTCGACCAGCATCGCGCGCGCGTGATGCGCCTGCTGGAGCAGTTTGCCGGGGAGATCCCTGCTGAGCTCAATGACGCGCTTCATGCGGACGCGACGCCAGAAGAACGTCGTGAGCAGGTTGCCGAGCTGCGTCGCGTGCTTCAGGGTGTGGAGGGAGCTGAACAGCTGCTGACCGACGCTGACGCCCTGGTCGAAAAATCGATTTGGCTGATTGGCGGCGACGGCTGGGCTTACGATATCGGCTTTGGCGGACTGGATCACGTGTTGAGCCTGACCGAAAACGTCAACATCCTGGTTCTGGATACGCAGTGTTATTCCAATACCGGTGGTCAGGCATCGAAAGCCACGCCGTTAGGCGCCGTGACGAAATTCGGTGAGCACGGTAAACGCAAGGCGCGCAAAGATCTCGGTGTGAGCATGATGATGTACGGCCACGTTTACGTCGCGCAAATCTCGCTGGGTGCCCAGCTTAACCAGACGGTAAAAGCCATCCAGGAAGCGGAAGCGTATCCAGGCCCGTCGCTGATCATTGCCTATAGCCCTTGCGAAGAGCATGGCTACGACCTGGCGCTCAGCCACGACCAGATGCGTCAGCTGACCGCGACCGGCTTCTGGCCGCTGTACCGGTTCGACCCGCGTCGTGCTGACGAGGGTAAATTGCCGCTGGCGCTGGATTCGCGTCCACCGTCAGATGCTCTGGCCGAGACGTTAATGCAGGAACAGCGCTTCCGTCGCCTTAACGCGCAGCAGCCGGAAGTGGCCGAACAGCTCTGGAAAGACGCTGCTGCTGACCTGCAAAAACGTTATGACTTCCTCGCGCAAATGGCGGGTAAAGCCGAAAAACCGACCAGCGACTAGTTCCTCTGCCCGGCTTGTCCGGGCATTTTTTTGCCATAAAAAAAGCCCGGCGTATTCACACCGGGCGAATCCAGATAATCAATGAATATCTATTGAGTTTCCTTAATAGCATTCATGTTAATTATGGATGAATCATCTTAAAGGCATATAACACCAGCAAGATTACCTTAATTAACGCCTGATTAATAATTTCAATTTAATATGCTTGGTTTTAAACCATTCATCAAATCAATGATCATTTCCGCCGATTTATCCGGTTTAGATTTTACTTAGTTCGTAACAATTATATTTTATTACTCTTACACTGGAGTGATTTAGCATGAGACAACTTTCTCATTCTGAAAGTTCAACAGGTAATTAAATAAAAACAACTGCAAAGGAATATCACAATGCAAAGAAAAGTACTGGCTCTGATGATTCCGGCTCTGTTAATGGCTGGCTCTGCACATGCAGCAGAAATTTATAATAAAGACGGTAACAAATTAGATCTGTACGGAAAAGTAGATGGCCTGCACTATTTCTCCGACGATAAAGGCGCTGACGGGGATCAAACCTATATGCGTCTGGGCTTCAAAGGTGAAACCCAGATCAACAACATGATGACCGGCTACGCGCAGTGGGAATACAACATTCAGGCCAACAACACCGAAGGGTCTGATAACCAGTCCTGGACGCGTCTGGCCTTCGCCGGTGTGAAGGTGGGCGACTACGGTTCCTTCGATTACGGTCGTAACTATGGCGTGCTGTACGACGTGGAAGGCTGGACTGATATGCTGCCAGAGTTCGGCGGCGACTCCTACACCAAAGCCGACAACTTCATGACGGGCCGCGCCAACGGCGTGGCAACCTACCGCAACACCGACTTCTATGGTCTGGTGCAGGGTCTGAACTTTGCGCTGCAGTATCAGGGCAAGAATGAAGATGCCAGCAACAATCAGGAAGGCACCAACAACGGTCGCGACACGCGTCACGAGAATGGTGATGGCTTCGGTATTTCTACCACCTATGACTTCGGCATGGGAATTACTGCGGGTGCAGCCTATACCTCTTCTGACCGAACCAACGAGCAGGTGATGAATACCACAGCGGGTGGTGACAAAGCGGATGCATGGACGGCGGGTCTGAAGTATGACGCCAATAACATCTACCTGGCGGCAATGTATTCTGAAACCCGCAATATGACCCCGTATGGTGATAATACCGACGCCGTGGCGAACAAAACCCAGAACTTCGAAGTGACCGCGCAGTACCAGTTCGACTTCGGCCTGCGTCCAACCCTTTCCTACCTGCAGTCTAAAGGTAAGGACCTGGGCAACGGTCAGGGCGATCAGGATCTGGTTAAATACGCTGACGTAGGCGCGACCTACTACTTCAACAAAAACATGTCCACCTACGTTGATTACAAAATCAACCTGCTGGATGAAGATGACAGCTTCTACAAAAACAACGGCATCGGCACCGATGACGTCGTAGCGTTAGGTCTGGTTTACCAGTTCTGATTGTCAGAGCCCGCATAATCATGCGGGCTCGCTTGTTTTTTGAAGTCCGTCACAAAAGGCAGTTTCAGAAAGGGATTGGTTGAGGGTAAGTTGAAAGAAAGCTGGTTAAACTCAGGTGATAGCCCTTTCGTCACTAAGGATAACAGCGTTGTTTGGTCGTGTATCCCTTGCCGTACTTACCCTTTTAGCCATGCTGTGGATGGCGTTAATTTTTGATTTTGGTGATATTGTCGGGCATCTCGGCACGCTGTTAAACCATCTGGATGGCAGTTAACCGCGTTCCCTGTAAACAAAAAGCCACCAGCAGTGCCAGTGGCGGGTAAACGCACATGTCGCGTTATTTTTTCACAGGCTGAGGCTTTTTATCCCCTGACTCAGGGGCCTCACGCGGATCGTCTTTTTCAACACAGAGCATAGTTTCTCCTGTTTCAGATAACCACCCTCCACTATAGCCAGGCTGATTAAAGAGTGGCCAGGCGGCAATCATGCCTGCTCTTCCCCTTTCTCGCGAAAAGTAAGATAGCCAAATACTCCACTTTCCCCATCCGTGGGATGGTTGACACCGTCCATCACGGTTACCTGAGGGAAATCAAACGGAGAAACGCTTTCAAAACAGGCGACGTTCACGCCGTATTCATTAGGATTAGAACGCCTCTGATGGAACGTGTAAATTCCGCACACCGAGCAAAAGAAATGCCGTGCCGTTCCCGTGTTAAAGCGGTACTCGGTGAGCTTATCCTCACCTTTGGTCACCGTAATCCCCGACAGCGGCGCAGAGACGACCACCGCGCCTCGCATTCGACAAAAAGAACAGCTGCAGCGCCGCGCGGTGTTCAGGCCATCGGTAAGCTCAACGGTGAATGCCACCGCGCCGCAATGGCACTTCGCATTACGTCTTTCAGCCATGGGCTATACCCCTTTTCTCACCAGCTCGGCGGCTTTCACGAAAACCTCGTCTTCTACACCATCGCCTTTTTGCCTGCCGAGCCTGACCAGCTCATCGACAATGCTGTTGCGATGGATCGGCTTTTGCGCTGAAACCAGCCCAATAACGGCGGCCCCAATCGCCAGCCCCACTAATCCGGTTTGTTCATCTTTGTTCATCATGCTCATGCTCCTGGTCCAACCAACAAGCTTAGCAGGATTTTTAAAAACGCGGCGTCAAACCGTATTTTGGGGTTTTGATGTTTGCAGCCCAAATCTTGATGTCGTTTTGCAACAGAATAGTGAAATCAGATTTTAAATGCGTCACCATGCTATTGACGCTTTCCGCATCCACCACTGAAAAATGCTCAATTCTGTTCTGTCCTATCTGGACACAATTATATTTGGCGGGCAGCACTTTACCATTCACATTTAGCGGCAGATTATTCTCACCACAGCGCCCTTCCGTAATATAAGACACCAGTAAATTAGCGGATTTCCTTCCGGGCTGGGATACACTCACCATGACGGGATAACCTGCCGAGGTCTGCGTCATATCGTAAAGCACCGCATTTTTCATATACCAGGTATTATATTCCCGCTCCTGAAAAGCGGACCAGGCAGGCGCAGAAAAAAGCGCCAGCACTACCAGCATAATAGATACTATTTTCATGGGATGTCATCGTCCGTGGTGTTGCACGTATTATTCAGATTGTGCAAAAAACAGCAACAACTTAAGAATAGTCCTACTACTATTGGCAGTGATGGAGGGTTAATTAACGATACGCGATGCGGTCTGTCTCCTGTTGCTAACGTATGTTCACTTTATTTATTCCGACTGGCCATTCGGATCGCTTCCAGGCCGACGCGCTGTCCGAATGACAGCTCTAACGTATTTCCATCGGGATCGGCAAAAAAGACATAGTAGCCGACGGGATCGCCTACATTCTCAGGCGCCTTCCTTAGCACACCTTCAGCGGTGGCCATCTCGGTTTTTCTGTCAATTTCTTCGCGGGTCGCGCAGGCAATACCCAGATGCCCGAAGTTACCCAGCGGCGTGTCGGTCACGGTATCGGCTTGTACCAGAACCAGTGCAAAAGGACGGGTATAGTCGCTAAGCCATGCTACTTTTCTTGCATCAGGCATGTCGGGTTCACGCCAATGAATGACCTCCATACCGGCATAGCGACGATAGAAGGCAATACTCTTTTCCAGGTCCCTGACCATAAACGCGACATGAGTGAAACCTACATCAATGTCTTTCATTTTAAGATGTTACTCCTTTATCAACGTGGTGCTGACATCTTAAAAGCTCAAGTTAACTTGATGTCAATACGCTCATAACGAAGAAACAGGAGAGAAATGGTAAACCGCCGCCATCACGGCGATGCTGACGACAATGCTTAAGAAAAAGTAGGTTTTAAAGGGCTGCTTTTGGGTTTTATGGCGAAAGAGCTGTTGCCCCACAATGGCGCCAGGCCAGCCTCCGGTCAGGCCAAATACCAGCAACGTCGCTTCCGGAACCCTGCGCATCCCCTTACGCGCCGCCATTTTATCGGCACCATATATGACCATTGTCAGCACATTGATCAGCAGAAACCAGACGACCACAGGATTCGATGATAAAAGGCTGCCGAGCGCAGCGAATATCAGGAGTAAGTAACAAAAGCGATTGAGGGTCATTGAATGCGTCACTGGGTTGTTGAGCGGTTTTGGGATACGCATTATACCCTATCTTCGTCAGGTGCTGGATAAACCTCATTCCACCCTCACTTTAACTTTAGGCTTCGATAAGAGGACTTTGACCAGCTCCTTGTAAGGTAGAGGTTTGTAGAAGAAGAACCCCTGTAAAAAACGGATGTTATTGCGGATCAGGTAATCAAGTTGATCTTGTGTCTCAACCCCTTCCGCCACAATACTAATTGAAAGTTTTTTTGCCAGTTCCAGTACCGAATCCAGGATCAGGGTTGAATCCTCATTGGCGTTAACCCTGGCAACAAAACTTTGGTCGATTTTAATATAATCAATATGCAGTTCTTGCAGGTAGGATAGACCGGAATATCCCGTGCCAAAATCATCCAGCGCAATGGCAAATCCGTTGTTATGCAGCTCATTCAGCGTCCTGACGAGATGTTCATCGATGTGGAGCGGTTCGCGCTCGGTTACCTCAATGACAAGGTTAAGATCCTGTCGAATAAAACTGTGTTTGTAGTGGAGACACTCTTCTACAAAGGTGGACGAAACGATATGAGAAGCGCTGAAGTTAATCCCTACATGAAACCCTTCTGGCAACAAGGTTGAAATTGAATTCATATGCGCAGCAACCTGACGCATTAAGCTCTGGGTTAAAGGAATAATTAAGCCAGATTTCTCCGCGAGGGGAATAAATGAAGCGGGAGAAATAAACCCGGATTGCGGATGCTTCCATCTGGCCAGCACTTCCACACCTCGCAAGGTTCCCTCCCTGCCGCTAACAACCGGTTGGTAATACGGGGTTATTTCATTTCTGTAAATGGCGGTGCGCAGTGATTCTTCTGGTGAAACATCTTTAGAGAGATATCGCTGAAGTATATAAGCAGATAGAGTCGATATTATCAGCAGGAATAGCACCACGCCGCCAGCTCGATTGAGCAATCTCTTAAGGCTGAAAAGGACTGGAGAGTTAACCTGTATCTCGAAAGGATAACCAGAGGCTTTTACCGTCAATACCTCTTTCTTCGAATGGTCTGCCGTCGCCACATCGCCTGTCATGCCCAAAAGGGTATTGCCTACTCGAAGTGAATATTCAACGCCATTTAATGGCATATCCAGTGCATCCCGGATATGGCTGTCGCTGATGCTAACGATGATTCGGCTTCCGGCGTGATTGGTCTGGTATAGAAGCACAGGAAGGCCGTTGACGGTACTTCCCGCAGGGACGAGTAGCAATGATGATTCTGGCAGTATTGAACTGTTGACCAACAACACGCGGTTGCCTGGTAAAGAAGAGCACCAGACCGCTTCATTTTTCAGAATAACGATCGTTCTGAGGTGAGGCTGTAATGCAGCCTCGGTGCCTAGCCGATATTGTCCTTCCGCATCACACTCATTATCAGCAAGTTGCTTCGCCAACTGAGTTGCATGACGGGCTTCTTTAAGAATGACATTCATGTTCCGCACGACATAGTGCGCCCCTGCAAGGCTGTCAGCCCGTGCAGAATACCAAACCTGTAAATTGATGATAAAAACGCCCAGCAAAAATATTGCCGTGGCTGCAGCTACGGGGATAGATGCATGGCGCATTTAGGGTTCTCGATTAGCGTGTAGTAACCGCTTCAACGATGCTGAAGTGATTGATTTGTCATCTTCTTAATCATGGTAGATAACCTCATAATTACCATGTCAGGCGTCGAAAATTTTCGTTCAGACCAGAGTATTGGGTCCGCGCCCATGGCGCAATAAACGACATAATCGAGGGGTAACAAAAAGGCCACCGAATGGCAGCCCTGCTGATACGTTTTATTAATAGCGCTTTGTAGCGTTGACGGGCGTTCTTTCTGACCAGTCAGGCCTCTCGCCAGCCATGATTGCACGCTGCTGTGATGGCGTCACAGACTGGGTTATTTCTGGCATAGCCTTGTATTCGGGTTGTTGAGGTGGACTGAGAACCAGATCAGAGTTACAACCTGACAGCAGGAAAAAGGCCAGTAGAGATGAATTAAGCTTGAACACGTAAAACCCTTCCAATGGGATAAAATTTTAAGAAAAAGCATGGTGCCGAACATACATAGCCTAATCAAAATATATTCACAAGGTCAATGCGCGCAACCCTTTTTCCGGCCCCGGATTCGCAAAGACGAACATCAAGCCGACGACTTTTTATCGAGAATTGACATCAGATTCAACGTGACTGTAACGCGCCCAGGCAGCCACCCGGATGGCTAAAATAATATTTGCTTATCAATTCAGTCCGTGCCTTAATGATTTAGTTCGATGCAATACCGAATACCCTTTTTTATCCGGCAGTCCTCATAACCAGGCGCTATCGCTGATATCCCCTCCTTTTGAGTCCATACGTTTTGTCATTTCTTATCATTTAAAGAGTCTTTAAAAGGAGTATGTATGTCTTCAAGAATTCAAGGTCTGGTTAAGTGGTTTAATGAAGATAAAGGCTTTGGCTACATCTCCCCGCTTGATGGCAGTAAAGATGTTCTTGTTCGTTTCTCTGCCCTGCAGGGAGAAAGCTTTAATACACTATTTGAAGGTCAGAAAGTCGAATTTGCGATTCTAAGCGGCGATAAAGGCCCTGCTGCTGCAAATGTCATTCTTCTGGACAGATAATATTATCAATGGCCCGTGATTACCAATGAGGTTTTCTGAGTAAACGGGCCCTGGATTATATGACTGTTATTGATATCAACAGTCAGCATATTTTCTTAACGAGTGCGCTAAACAATGTGATGAAGTGCAGAACTGCTGCATGAATGGTCTAAAACTCAACGCTAACTCATTTTGTCAACTACTTTGGTTTAGAATCGTTGAGTAGATTTAAACAAAGCGTGGCAGTACGGGCAGACAAGTTGAGCGCCCTTTTGCACGCGATTAAAACTATGCTCTGAATCTTTAGAACAATTTGGGCATGAACATTTGACTAAATGATTTCGATGGGATTGTGTATTTTTACGTCCAGACATAGGCATCTCCTGATTTTACGGATTGCCACAATACACGTTAAAGCTAAAAAATGCTTGCTTTAATTTTCGAATGTACCCAAAAACACAGGATGGTTTATGAAGAATGTCATCGTTTTTTTCGATGGGAAACCAGGTAAAGTTGTCACGGTGCAACAAGGCGTTACGTCCGTAAGGCAGGAGTATCCGGATGGAGAAGAAATATACCTTCAGATTATGTCTGCAGGTTTCCCGTCTTTAACCGGCGATCGCAGCTTTGTCTACGTTGCCTCTGATAGAGAACTCACCTCTCAGAAGATACTTGATGCTGCAAGAAACCATTTGTGATATGCGTTTCCGGCTAAACCTCAGTAAAATCGCCAGTATTTTCAGAGAGCACCTTTAGGATTTATCTTTTGAATTAAAATAATAAAAAGGTCTAACTATTAAAGCCTGCTAAATGCAGGCGTTTTTTTTAAAAACTATAATCATACCCTGCCTCGATTTTATTTACACAACACAGACTAAAACTCGACACTTCTTTTCATTAAAGTTTTGCTCTTTGCAGGAACTAATGCAAAAGAAATGGGTCAAATGAAGACCCTTACCAGAAAAGATTATTTTATGACATCTTATATTGTAGTAACCACTGTTGCCGTCGTGATGGGGTTGATAACGTTGAGTTTGATTAAAGTTTGGATCAGCACGTCGAACAACCCTGACAATCTGTGACCTCATCGCAAGCCGCTTAAAGTGAGGCTACTTCCGCTTCGGGTAAATCAATGATAACCAGTGTGCCAAAACTGCCTGTTTCTACAGTATGGGGAGTGCCAGCTTTGGCTACATAAAGCTGTCCAGACGTTACAGAGATGTTTTTACCCTTCACGCTCAGCTCCAGACGTCCATCAATGACCAGTAACCCCTCGTCATATTCATGAACCTCTTCAATCACTGAGCGTTTATCCATTCGTAAAACTTTGAGATTTGCAGTTCCAATGCGGCCTAATACTTGAGAGTGCCAGGTTTCGGGTATTGCAAGTGCTTCAGTTTTGAGGTCATAAAGCGGCATAACGTCATTCCTTTTTGATGTTCGTTTAACGCTCTTATGCCACATAAGTTCCCTGCCGTCATATAACAATTATGGAAAACCAGTACGAGTAAGATGCTATAGGAGGTCCTGAAACCACAGCGCACTCTGTGACGCGCGCCGTGGGTAATGTGAAGAATCAGGGGCCGGAACTAATCGAGGCAGCACAATAGAAGGTCCAAATAGACCAGGCAATTCCGAAATGCGCTACACTGAATGGCGTCAGGATCCACGATTAAAGGTTATCCAGCTCATATACGGTTCGTTCATTAACGATATTGCCCGTATTCAGAGTCGATTTGGGCTCCAATAAAACGACGCAGCACTCTTCTGTTAATGCTTCCGGACAATGCTCGACTCCTTTCGGTACAATAATAAACTCACCCTCATCAATAATGATATCACCCGTTCTTAATCCCATTCGTAAACGACCGCTGACAACCAGAAAGAGCTCGTCCTCATGTTCATGATGATGCCAGTCAAACTTTCCGGAGAATTTAGCCAGTTTGACATACTCGTTATTAATATCACCGACAATTTTGGGACTCCAATGTTCGCTGAAAAGATTAAAACTTTCTTTCAAATTAACTTTACGCATTCTTCATCTCCGTCTTATATGTTTAGTCTGAGTGGATATGTTTTGTCATAAAAAAGCGCCGATAACGGACTGCATGTCG
The DNA here is from genome assembly GCF_024599655.1 of Enterobacter asburiae. Taxonomy (NCBI): domain Bacteria; kingdom Pseudomonadati; phylum Pseudomonadota; class Gammaproteobacteria; order Enterobacterales; family Enterobacteriaceae; genus Enterobacter; species Enterobacter asburiae. The sequence continues at coordinate 2,256,042 of NZ_CP102247.1, read as the reverse complement.
CTCATTCTTTAGGACGATATTCAGGACCAAGAAAGAGACTCCAGTGGACTATAGAATAATCGGTCGTCTGATGGCCCACTCCCCGGTCGAATGCCTGGCAAAAATACAGATTGATGTAGCGATGAGGCTGTTCGAAATAACAATACAGTCAGCGCGCACGCAGGACAACGGGTTTCCTGGTTACGTAAACAGAAATTTATCTACGTGCAATCAATGTATTGAATTCAATTGTTTTTATATTTTAAAAAATTCTCCACCTCGTTTCAGAACATCGCTTTTGTTTCTTTAAGTGAACAAATACTCGGAACTCCGGCGTTTTATCTTGCGTTTCCTTGCAAGAGGATGGCGTGGCGGAGTTAGCCTGGCTCGAGGTGGGACATCACCACCGTTGCGCTAATTGCCGTTTCCGTTGAGATGTATGCATGCGCAACCTCCGCGGAGAAGGCATAAAAATCCCCAGGTTCTAATCTGATCACCTCATGCTGGCTAAAGCGCAATAGTAAGATCCCGCTGTGAACAAGAATATGTTCATGTGCCCCGTCAGAATGTCCGGCACTGTGAATGGTTACCCGCGGATCCATTTGTAGTAACCAAATTTCAGAGGTATTTCCGGGGCCGATGCGGAATTTCATCATTTGCAAATACTCGTCTTGCGAGGAATGATATTTTTCAAAACAAGGGTACATCCTGCTGCTGCCACTCAGCAAATCGCCAACCGGTAAGCGTAATGCGGTGGCGATAGCTGCCAGCGTATCAACGCGAGGGCTTGAGGCCCCTGACTCCAGTTTGGATAATGCCCCCTTTGAAACCCCTGACAATTTAGACAGATCGTTTAAAGAAATCCCCCGGGACTGCCGCAGGCGTCTTATCTTATTGCCAATATTTAATGACAACGCAGCAGGTTTATCATGTAGTGAATCAGTCATTATTCCGTCCCTCTGCGAATGTGGCGTTCTAATACAAATGAATGCCCCACCCTGTAGTGAATTGGTTCGGACATAACGATGCTGTCACCGAGCGGCCCATAGCTTCCTAAGAAAAGCATCACTATTCATGTCGGGACAGTTCAGATTAAATCCGGTATAACGTTTTTTTCATCGATGTACAAGAAGGGGTTTCGATGTCTGAGGTAGAGGAAATTAAAAGGAGATATCCCGGCGCAGATGCCTGCCAAATGGGTGACAGCCCGGAACTGGCAACCGAGCTTGCGCGATTGATTAAACAAGGGATTAAAACGGCCTCATGCGGATCTTTTGCGTCTTTCTCGCAGGATATGTCTACTCCAGGGATAGGCGGCTACAGCATAATTCTTGATGGCCAGAATATCCCGGTCTGTGTGATCCGACTGGTTTCAATGCGACTGGTGCGTTTTTGCGATGTTAATGAGGAGTTCGCTCGCAAAGAGGGTGAAGGTGATTTGAGCCTTGAATACTGGCAGAAAGAGCATCAGCGGTTTTTCTTTCGGGAAGGCCATTTTTCTGAAGAGATGGAACTGATCGCAGAAGAATTTGAATTGGTAGAGGTGCTGTAAGCTGAGATAACGTGGCAGAGTTGTATCTGCTACCTCAGCAGGCTTACCTATATTAGGCTCATACACTACGCATTCCGTATCGTAATGCCGTCCTATTCATCTTTAATTCCTCTTACATGAAGATAATACCTTCGTTGAACTCGTCCCGATAAAATAACGTAGCACAATGTTAGTTACCCCCGCTTTGGCACACAGGAGAGCATCAGAGCTGTGAGTTGTTTTCATGCCCCGGATGCGTAATGGCTAACAGAAAGCCTACTACGCTTTATCGAGTATCAGTTCCAGATTCTACGCCGCTGTAAAACGTGCTGGTATTCGCCGCCGGAATCCGTACCATACGCGGCATACAATTTTTGCCCCTGCTGGCTCCGAAGGTAGTACTCAATGCAAGAGAATCAAGAGATTAACAAAAAAGAGCAATACAACCTGAACAAACTGCAAAAGCGACTGCGCCGTAACGTGGGCGAAGCCATTGCAGACTTCAACATGATTGAAGAAGGCGATCGCATCATGGTTTGCCTGTCAGGGGGTAAAGACAGCTATACCATGCTGGAGATCCTGCGTAATCTTCAGCAAAGTGCACCGGTGAAATTTTCGCTGGTGGCGGTCAACCTTGACCAGAAACAGCCGGGTTTCCCGGAGCACATTCTGCCGGAATACCTGGAAAATCTCGGCGTTGAGTACAAAATCGTCGAAGAAAATACCTACGGCATTGTGAAAGAGAAAATCCCGGAAGGGAAAACCACCTGCTCACTCTGCTCTCGCCTGCGCCGCGGCATTCTGTATCGTACCGCGACGGAGCTGGGCGCGACCAAAATTGCGCTGGGCCATCACCGCGACGATATCCTGCAAACGCTGTTCCTCAACATGTTCTACGGCGGCAAGATGAAAGGCATGCCGCCTAAACTGATGAGCGATGATGGCAAACACATTGTGATCCGCCCTCTGGCCTACTGTCGTGAAAAAGACATTGAGCGTTTTTCTCAGGCTAAAGGATTCCCGATCATTCCATGTAACCTTTGCGGCTCTCAGCCGAACCTGCAGCGTCAGGTGATTGGCGACATGCTGCGCGACTGGGATAAGCGTTATCCGGGTCGTATCGAAACCATGTTCAGCGCGATGCAGAACGTTGTCCCTTCCCATCTCGCGGATGTTGAACTGTTCGACTTCAAAGGCATCAACCATGACTCAGACGTGGTGAATGGCGGCGATCTGGCGTTTGACCGGGAAGATATTCCCATGCAGCCTGCCGGCTGGCAGCCGGAAGAAGATGATAGTCAGTTCGAAGAGTTGCGTCTGAACGTGCTTGAAGTGAAGTAAGCGATTAGCGTCTCAGAAACACCTTCTGAGACGCTTCATTCTTTATTTCAGCAGACGTACGCGACAGGTTTTACCCTTAATTTTCCCGTTCTGCAGCTGCTTCCATGCCTTATGGGCCACCGCCTGGCGAACCGCTACGTAGACATGCGCCGGATGGACCGCAATCTTACCGATATCCGCACCGTCCAGACCCACATCCCCGGTCAGCGCGCCTAATACGTCCCCTGGACGCATCTTGGCTTTTTTACCGCCATCAATGCACAGCGTCGCCATTTCGGCTTCCAGCGGCACCAGACTGACGCCAGCAGGGGCATTCATCCAGTTCAGCTTAATCTGCAGCATCTCAGAGAGAATGTTGGCGCGCTGCGCCTCTTCGGGTGCGCAGAGGCTGATCGCCAGACCACTGTTCCCTGCTCGTGCGGTACGGCCAATACGGTGCACATGCACTTCAGGATCCCACGCCAGCTCAAAGTTCACCACCAGTTCAAGGGATTTAATGTCCAGACCGCGCGCAGCGACGTCGGTTGCGACAAGAACACGGGCGCTGCCGTTCGCGAAACGGACCAGCGTCTGATCGCGATCGCGCTGTTCCAGATCGCCATGCAGCGACAATGCGCTCTGCCCGGCGGCATTAAGGGTATCACAGACCGACTGACAGTCTTTTTTGGTATTACAGAACACCACGCAGGACGCAGGCTGATGCTGGCTCAGCAATTTCTGCAGGAGCGGGATTTTCCCCTGCTGCGAGGTTTCAAAGAACTGCTGCTCGATAGCGGGCAGCGCCTCTACGCTGTCGATTTCAATGGTGAGTGGATTTTTTTGCACGCGCCCGCTGATGGCGGCGATAGCGTCCGGCCAGGTCGCAGAGAACAGCAGCGTCTGGCGATCGGCCGGTGCGAATCGAATCACCTCGTCAATCGCATCGCTGAAGCCCATATCCAGCATGCGATCTGCCTCATCCATCACCAGCGTTTGTAACGCATCCAGTGAGACGGTGCCCTTCTGCAGATGATCGAGCAGACGGCCGGGCGTGGCGACAATAATGTGCGGCGCATGCTGGAGTGAATCACGCTGCGCGCCGAACGGCTGTCCGCCACAGAGGGTTAAAATCTTGGTGTTAGGCAGGAAACGCGCCAGGCGACGCAGTTCGCCCGCAACCTGGTCTGCCAGTTCGCGGGTCGGGCACAGCACCAGTGACTGGGTCTGAAAAAGCGCCGCATCGATGTGCTGCAACAGGCCAAGGCCAAATGCCGCCGTTTTCCCGCTGCCCGTTTTCGCCTGCACGCGCACGTCACGGCCCTCGAGGATGGCAGGCAACGCGGCCGCCTGAACAGGCGTCATCGTGAGGTATCCCAACTCGTTGAGGTTATCGAGTTGGGCGGCGGGCAGAACATTCAGGGTAGAAAAAGCGGTCACAATAGTCTCTCGTGGTCATCTTTGCGGTCAGATGGCGCGTATCCTCGCAGATCTCGCGGTCCGATGCGACAATTTAATCGGTTCTTCATCTGGCGGCGGGTCGGGCATCGGCTGTGGGCGCGGGATGGGATCGGGCATTGGCACCGGATCGCTGGGGATAGGATCGGATTGACGCGATTGTTGCACTAGCAGAGCGTTCAGGATGCTCATCATTCCCTCCAGAATTTGCTGTCGTCCCTTTTAGGGTAGACGCTGAGAATCAGGAGGCAAAAAAAAGCCGACTATGAAGTCGGCGTCGTACGAATCAATTGTGCTATGCAGTAATTCAAAAAAGGAAGTAAGACAATATGGAGCGCAACGCCCATCGCTTGACGTTGCATTCACCTGCGGGAGTAATATTGCACCTTACGGGGTAGATGTTTATTGACTTCGCTCAATTAAAAGAGCGTTTTGATCCCGGCAAAAGAACAAAAAAGCGTAAATTTACAGCCATTTACTACGATGCAACCACCATGCAACACCACCAATCAAAACAACTAACATGACACAAAACGCGGTAAAGCCGTAGCGATACGCGCCCCCCGGAATTCCTCCCAGGTTTACGCCAAACAGCCCAGTAAGAAACGTGCTGGGTAAAAACACCATCGCCATCAGGGACATCGTATAGGTTCTTCTCGCCAGCGACTCCTGCATCACCTGCGCGATCTCGTCCGCCATCACCGCCGTTCTGGCAATACAGGAATCAATCTCGTCCAGCCCGCGCCCCAGCCTGTCGGCAATATCCTGCATTCTGCGTCGCTGATCGTCATTCATCCAGGCGAGCCTTTCGCTGGCAAGACGCGCGTACACGTCGCGCTGCGGCGTCATATAGCGGCGCATCACAATCAACTGCTTACGCAACAGGGCCAGAAAACCGCGCGGCGGGATCTGCTGATCGAGCAGGTTATCTTCCAGGTCGATGATTTTGTCGTGAAGCTCTTCAATAAACTCGCTCGCATGATCGGTAAGCGCGTCGCATACGTCCACCAGCCAGCTGCCGCAGTCGACCGGCCCGGTGCCCTCTTTCAGATCGTTGACGATGTCATCCAGCGCCAGAACTTTACGCTGCCGGGTGGAGACAATCAGCCCATCGTCCATGTAGACACGCATCGCAACCAGCTGATCCGGACGTTCATCCGTGCTGCCGTTAATACAGCGCAGGGTGATCAGCGTCCCGTCCCCCATTCGGCTCACGCGGGGCCGCAGGCTTTCACCCGCCAGCGCATCGCGCACGTTGTTAGGCAGAAGCGGAGTCGAGGCCAGCCAGTCAGCGCTGTCCGTATGGGTGTAGTTCAGATGTAGCCAGCAGGGATGCGCACTGTCGATCACATCATTATCTTCCAGCGGTCGCGCACCGCCGCGACCGTCCAGCACCCACGCAAAAACTGCGTCTGGAACGTTAAGTTCAGATCCTTTAATGCTTTCCACCGCGCCTCCACCTTTTTAACTATTTCGGTGTCAGTCTAGCTGTCATCAGGGGTTAAGCAACAACTATGTATCCCATCGCGCTGATATCGTTCAGGAAATGTACATGCTGTGCGTTTTGCCCGGCGGCGCTACGCTTGCGTGGGCCTACTGTGAAAGGGGTAATGTATTGATATTGTTGCAGAGTGTAGGCCGGGTAAGCGCAGCGCCACCCGGCAAGAAAAGCGGCGACATGATTGCGGGTTTGTCAGAGCGAGTGCTCTGGCCGCTGAAGGAAGGATGACGAGCCGGTAGATGATAAGGAAGAGGAACCCGGGTCGAGCCTGAAATTACGCGTTCGGGCCTGTAGCTCAATCACCTGATTGCGCAGTACATCAGAGGAACCGTTGAGTTCTTCTGCCATTGCCACGTTGCTTTGCGTGACCCGCTCCAGCTCCGATAGCGCCAGCGTAATCTGAGAGATTCCTTTCTCCTGCTCTGACGTCGATGCGGAAATGTCGTCCATCAACCGGCTGACATTCCCCGAGCCGGTCACGATTTCATGCATATTTTTCTCTGCCTGTGACACAACGCTGGCCCCCTGGGTGACGTTACTGCTGGTGACGTCTATCAGCGTTTTGATATTCTTCGCGGCCTCTGCGCTGCGGTGAGCCAGGTGTCTTACCTCTTCGGCAACGACAGAAAACCCTTTTCCATGATCGCCCGCCCTCGCCGCCTCAACGGCCGCGTTCAGCGCCAGAATATTCGTCTGGAACGCAATGCCGTCAATCAGCGAAATAATCTCCGTCATCTGCTGTGCGCATTCGGTAATGGACTGCATATTGCTGGCGACCTGCCCCATGAGCTCGCCGCCCTTTCGCGCCTGTAACGTCGCCACAGTGGCCTGCTCGCTCGCCAGGCGGGTGTTATCGGCATTGTTCCTGGTGCTCGCGGCCATTTGCTCCATGCTGGCTGCGGTTTGTACTAAAGACGCAGACTGCTGTTCGGTTTTCACCGAAAGCTGAGCGCTCCGTGTCGAGAGCTGATCCGATAAGGTCATAGCGGTTTGCGATGACGCCCTGATCTCACGCACCAGCGTCGCAATGTTGCCGGAAAGACTATTGATCCCCGGGATGAGTCGGCCCGCACAGTTATTGCCAAACTCAGGGATAGAGACGCCAAGGTTACCTGCTGTCACCTCTTCAATACTTTTCTTCACCGTATTGATCGGCGTCACAAGATACTTCGTCATATAGACCCAGAGCAAAAATAGCGCAACGAAGTTGATGACATTAAGCGAAATAAAGAGAGAAGGATTGCTGGAAAATAGAACGACGACACCTGCATTCACCAAAAAAAGAGAGAAAAGGAACCCAATAATAAAGGTCCTGACACTAATATTTTTTAGCATGATAATACCCACGTTTTATATTTTGGTCGGCATTAAGACTTATAGCATTGGCTCAGAAGTTTTTCATCGCAAACGACGCTTGTTTTTGGTTTCGCCGTTAGCATCCTGGGATTTGTCTTAAGTCAGATAAAAAGAGCGTATTAGTAAAAATGTTCTGCGCAGGATGCTGTGATACTGGTCTCCCGCCATCTTAAGCGATAGTATCGCCCGCGGTGAGACGATACGATCGCCCTCATATTTAAGGAGCTTTGCTACTGTTATTCGTTTTTGTTTAGCAATGCTTAATACATTAACAAATAGAATATATTTTATATTCTTAATAAGTTTTAGAGTTTTAATATGACTGGTCATTGTTCACGATAAATAACTAATATGGTTTGAATGCGCATGTTCGTTGCCCAATAAAGATGTACCCGGCAGGCGAAATCGGTAACCCTCTCAGGCGTGGGATTGCATAATGCTCAATATATCGTGGGACCCTGTGTTAATCGCTATCTCTTATCTGGTGGCGTTTATCGCCTCCTTTGTGGCGCTGGACAGCGCCGGAAAGATCCCCCTTTCCAGCCGCAAGGCTGCCCTGTTCTGGCGCATTGCCGGTGGGGTTACGCTGGGCATTGGCATTTGGTCAATGCACTTTATCGGCATGCTGTCGATGCAAATGCCCATGATGATGAGCTATGACCTCTGGTTAACTCTTGCGTCACTGGGCGTCGCGGTGGTTGCTTCAGCCACGGCCCTTAATATTGCCGTCACGGGCAAAAAACGTTCTCCCTTACGACTGATCCTCGCCACGGCAATCCTGAGCGCTGGCGTGGTGTGTATGCACTACATCGGTATGGCGGCCCTGATGCTGGATGGCAGCATCATCTGGGATCGCCGCCTTGTGGCGGTATCCGTGATTATTGCCGTTGTTGCCTCCGGCACCGCGCTGTGGCTGGCTTTCCGCCTGCGGGATAAACACAAAGGCGTCTTTATCGATCGCATTCTCGCGGCCTTCGTCATGGGCGCCGCGATTTGCGCGATGCACTATACCGGCATGAGCGCCGCGCAGTTTCAGGAAATGGCGCACACCCTCCCCGGTGGGATTGGCGAGCTGGGGTTGTCCATCTGGGTTTCAGTCACCACGCTCTGCCTGCTCGGCCTGATGTTAATCATTTCACTTATCGATTCTCACCGGCGCACCAGTCGGCTGACGGATAATCTGCAGCAGCTCAACCGCCAGCTTGAGCTACAGGCGCGTTTTGACGCACTTACCGGGCTCGCAAACCGCCACCAGATGGATCTCCGCATGCAGGATTGTCTGCGCAGCGCGCTGCTAAGCAAGAAGCCATTTGCCGTTATTTTCCTGAACGTCGATCACTTCAAGCGCGTTAACGACACCTGGGGCCACGGCGTCGGTGATGAGCTATTGATCACCGTCGCGCAGCGCATCACGGCCCGACTCACGCGAGAGATGACCCTGGCAAGGCTGGGAGGAGATGCCTTTATCCTGCTGGTGCCTGAATGTGATGACGAAAAGCTCAACGCCCTGCTCAGCTCGTTGCTGGGGGATGTACGACGCCCCCTGTCTATCTGCGGACATACGTTGAGCACGACGATCAGCGCGGGCGTCAGCCTCTATCCTCAAGATGGCGAAACGCTGCACGAGCTGAAGCTCAAGGCGGATGCAGCCTTACATCATGTCAAAGAAGATAGCCGCAACGGCTGGGCGATTTACCGGGCCGAGATGTCAACGGCGATCCCGGCGAAACCCGGTTTCCTGCAGGAGCTCTCTCAGGCGCTTGAACGCGATCAGTTTGAACTGTGGTACCAGCCAACCTGGCATGCGGGAGAGAAAACCATTCACGGTTTTGAAGCCCTTCTGCGCTGGCGACATCCTGAGCAAGGCGTTGTACTGCCTAATCTTTTTATCCCCTCGCTGGAACAAACAGGCTTAATTATTCCGGTAGGTAACTGGGCCATTGAAGCGGCATGCCGACAGCTTCATTTCTGGACGGAACAAGGGTTCAGCCAGTGGACGTTGTCGCTCAACCTATCCCCCGTCCAGTTCGAACAGCCGGACATTTTCCCTATCATCTCGTCGATGCTGGAAAAATATAACCTGTCTCCGTCGCGGCTGATCCTTGAGGTAACGGAGAGCACCGCGCTTAAAAATCTCGACCGCAGCATTGAGTTGCTCAATGCGTTTAATCAAGCGGGGATCGTTGTCTCGATTGATGATTTTGGTACGGGCTATTCCAACCTGCTGATGCTTAGCGTGCTTCCGGCTAAAGAGCTTAAGATCGACAGAAGCTTTGTAACCTCAATGCTGGAAAATGAAAAAAGCTACAAGCTGGTTGAAACCATCATCAGTATCGCCCGGACCATGGAGATGAATGTGGTGGCAGAAGGGATCGAAACGGAAGAACAGCAGGCGGTCCTCACCCGTCTCGGCTGCGATTACCTGCAGGGATACCTTTTTTCCCGACCCTTGCCTGCCGAACAGGTGCCATGGCTGCTTCTGCAAATAAACTCCGACAAGCAAATTATACCAATTGGTAAAATTCATTCGGAACATGTATTTGCTTCACAAAAAAACCATGCCTGACGGGATTTTGTAGAGTATGTTTCAAAGGAGTACACGCGAGTCAATTCTGTCATGACTGTCGGCCCCAGCGTGCCGATGAACAGGAAATGCCTATGTCGCAACCTTGTTTTGATGCGTTGAATGTAATTAAAACACCCGTGTGGCTCATTTCACCCGTGTCGGAACAGATCATTTTTGCGAATGTGGCCGCAACGCAGGTCATGGGGGATAAAACGATCGATGACCTGCGCAAAGGGATCTACTCTGCCAGTGCGCAAACCCTCCTGTCGATGTATGTACCGGAACTGAAAACAGAGCAGGAGATCGTCGAAATCTGGACGCTAAGCCGGGATGGACAGAATACGCCGTTAACCTGTCGTCTTTCGCTTGCCCACTACGCTCCCTGGGGAGATGTGATTGTTTTCGAGGGGATCTCCCAACAAATACTCTCAGGATTGAAGGCCAGCCGTTCCGCCAACTACCAGCGGAAAAAACAGGGTTTTTACGCGCGCTTTTTTCTGACCAACAGCGCCCCGATGCTGCTAATCGATCCTGCCCGCGATGGTCAAATCGTCGATGCGAATCTGGCCGCGCTCAATTTTTATGGTTATTCACATGATGACATGTGCAGTAAACATACCTGGGAAATCAATACCCTGGGGCGTGATGTGATGCCCATTATGACTGCGATTGCCGCGCTGCCCGGCGGACATAAGCCGCTCAATTTTGTTCACCGCCTTGCCGATGGCTCCACCCGCCACGTTCAGACGTATGCCGGGCCCATTGAGATCTACGGTGACAAGCTGATGCTGTGCATCATCCACGACATCACCGAGCAAAAAAGGCTGGAGCAGGAGCTGGAACATGCGGCGTTACGTGACTCCATGACGGGATTACTCAACCGGCGGCAGTTCTACGCGATTACCGATCAAAGCAACCTGAATAAACTTCCTGCGCAGCAGCAATTTAGCCTGCTGCTGGTGGATACCGACCATTTCAAAAACATTAACGATCTGTTCGGTCATCTGAAAGGCGATGAGGTGCTTATCGCCCTCTCGCGAACGCTGGAAGCCTGTAGTCGGGAGGGTGATATGGTGTTCCGCTGGGGGGGCGAAGAGTTCGTCATCCTGCTGCCGCGCACCTCTCTCGACACCGCGATGCAGATTGCCGAGTCAGTCCGTGCAGCCGTTGCCCGTATTACGATCCCGGGCTTACCGCGCTTTACCGTCAGCATTGGCGTGGCGCGGCACGATCAGGGGGAGAGTATTGACGAGCTGTTTAAGCGTGTGGACGATGCGCTATATCGCGCTAAAAATAATGGACGCAATAAAGTCCTTGCTGCATGAAACTGGAGTATCCAGGAAAGCCCCGCTACAATGCCCACCTCGAATCAATTAGCTTCAGGTGGGTTAAAGCTGCAATGGGAAAAACCGAAATAATACTCACCTTAATTATTTTACTCCTTATTATATTTGGCTTATGGTTTATTTTTAGCGGAGAGATCTGGTATCTCGTCGAATTTCTTGAAAATAGCCTTTACCCAACCTTCGACGTACCGTAACGCACGTTTAATCGCTGGTTTCACCTACCGAATATGTCGGGTATCTGCTTCCCTTACTGCCGCGTAAAATACGCGGCGTTATCCTCCAACAATGTTGATAACGAATCACTTATTCATTTGCTTATGTTGCCCGTGCTCTGACGGGCTTTTTTATTTCCGGCAATTCAGCCATGCCAGGCTATATCTTAATCATCTTTATTGAAAAAGGTGAGGAATGATGAGCAAGAAGATCCTGATGCTGGTTGGCGATTACGCCGAAGATTACGAAACCATGGTGCCTTTTCAGGCTTTGCAGATGATTGGCCATCAGGTAGATGCGGTCTGCCCCGACAAACCGAAGGGTGACTACATCATGACGGCAATCCATGACTTTGACGGCGCCCAGACCTATAGCGAAAAACCGGGGCACCGGTTTACCCTCAACGCCGATTTTTCCACCGTCAAGGAACAGGATTACGACGCGCTGCTCATTCCCGGAGGGAGAGCGCCCGAGTATCTGCGGCTGAATGAGGACGTGTTAAAGCTGGTGCAGGCATTTGACGCCGCGCGTAAGCCGATTGCTGCAGTGTGCCATGGCCCGCAGCTGCTTGCTGCCGCGGGTATCCTGAAGGGACGAACCTGTAGCGCCTATCCGGCCTGTGCGCCTGAGGTACGCCTCGCGGGTGGGCACTACGCCACTATCGGCATCGATCAGGCCCATGTAGACGGCAACCTGGTCACGGCTCCCGCCTGGCCCGCGCATCCGCAGTGGCTGGCGAAGTTCAGTGCATTGTTAGAATAACAGAGCCCCGGCATCGGCCATGCAGAACGGATGAAGCGATACCGCGTACTGCAGAACTGGCGCGCGAGTGCGCCAGTTCTCGTTAAACGTCAGTGCTTCTCAATATACATTGTCCGGCTATACGCCACGTCTTCCGGGTTTTCGATGGGGTAACCTTTTACCCAGGGCTTAATCAGGCGACCATTGGTGTACTGGTAAATTGGCGCGATGGGGGCTTTCTCCATGAGGATTTTCTCCGCCATGTTGTAGTCCGCATTACGCGCTTTCGCCGTGGTTTCCAGCGTTGCCTGGTGGATAATTTTATCGTAGGCCGGTTCATTGAAACGCGAGATATTGCCGCTGTGGGTTGAGGTCAGCAGAGACAGGAAGGTCGACGGCTCGTTGTAATCACCTACCCATGACGCGCGGATCACATCAAAATTGCCGGTATTACGGCTGTCGATATAGGTTTTCCACTCCTGGTTTTGCAGTTTGACATCCACACCGAGATTTTTCTTCCACATGGAGGCCACCGCAATGGCAATTTTCTGGTGGTTTTCCGAGGTGTTGTACAGCAGGGTCAACTTCAGCAAACGCCGAGGACCGTAGCCTGCGGCCTGAAGTAAGGTTTTCGCCTGCGCATTCAGCTCCTGCTGGGACATCTGCTCGAACGGTGAAGGCTCAGGGGTGAAGCCCGCCGTCACGTCAGGGGTGAAATGCCAGGCCGGCTTCTCGCCTGTACCTAATACCTTTTCTGCCATAATGCGGCGATCGATAGTCATGCTCAGGGCAAGACGAACCCGGGCATCGGCCGTCGGGCCCTTTTGCGTGTTAAACGCATAGTAATAGGTTCCGAGCTGAGGCGGCGTATACACCTGTCCCGGAATGTCCTTCAGGAGCTTCTGATACATGTTTTTCGGGAACGATTCGGTGATATCAATATCCCCCGCCAGATAGCGTTTGGTGGCGGATGATTCCTGATTGATCGGAATGAAGGTCACTTTTTTCAGGACAGTTTTCGCATTGTCCCAGTAGTGCGTATTCGGAACGACAACCAGTTTTTCATTCACCACGCGGTCGTTCAGGACGTATGCGCCATTGCCCACCAGGGCGCCCGGACGCGTCCACTCTTTGCCGCTTTCAACGTTCGCTTTTTGCACCGGATAGAAGGCAAAGTTTGCCGTCAGGTTGCTAAACCAAGGTAGGGGTTTGTCCAGCTGGACGCGTAACGTCCTGGCATCCACCGCCGTCACGCCCAGGGTGTCAGGCGCAGCTTTACCATCAATAATGGCCTGGGCGTTGTTGATTCCCGCCAGCGCCGCAAACCAGGCAAACGGAGACGTGGTTTTCGGGTCAACCAGACGCTGCCAGCTGTAGACAAAATCCTGCGCGGTGACGGGCGTACCGTCAGACCATTTCGCGTTGTTACGCAGGGTGAAGGTCCAGATACGGTTATCGTTGCTCTGCCAGCGCGTCGCCACGCCCGGGGTCAGTTCCCCTTTCTCGTTCTGATTTACCAGCCCTTCGAAAAGATCGCGAATCACCTGAATCTCGGGTAATCCCACTGCTTTTGCCGGATCGAGCGAAGCCGGTTCGTCTTTAATATGCCTGACCAGCTCCTGTTTTTGCGCCAGTACCGTGCCCTGTGGCACATCAGCAGCGTACGAGAGTGTAGAGAGTCCGCACAGGTACAGTGCAGCACAGAGACGCGAAACAGGATGCTTCATAAGATCCCCTTTAATGAATTCAGGTAACAAGCAGATGCGTAATTATTTGTTTCGAAACAGAGAAATGCAAATACCTTCGTCCGGAATAGTGATTTGAGGCAATTCTCAGCCTTCACGGAAACTATTTGATTAACAGCGAGTTTTGCACAACACTGCCAGTAGAGACTTCTTTATCAGGATTTCGTATGGCAATCACCCGACCACGAGCCGAACGCGGCGCCTTTCCGCCGGGCGCTGAGCAATATGGCCGCTCATTTTTAGGCGCATCGCTGATCTGGTTCCCGGCGCCCGATGCCGATCGCAACAGCGGTTTGGTCATTGCCGGCACGCACGGAGATGAGAACTCGTCCATCGTCACCCTTTCCTGCGCGCTGCGGACGCTGACGCCGTCATTGCGACGCCATCATGTGATTCTTGCCGTCAATCCGGATGGCTGTCAGCTTGGATTACGGGCGAATGCGAGGGGGGTCGACCTGAACCGTAATTTCCCGGCGGCAAACTGGCGCGCCGGAGAAACGGTTTATCGCTGGAACAGCTCCGCCGAGGAGCGGGACGTGGTGCTGCTGACGGGAGACAAGCCTGGTTCCGAGCCAGAAACGCAGGCGCTGTGCCAACTTATCCATAAGATCCACCCTGCATGGGTTGTCTCCTTCCACGATCCGCTGGCCTGTATTGAAGATCCGCGTCACTCCGAACTGGGCGCGTGGCTGGCGCAGGCTTTCGCCCTGCCGCTCGTCACCAGCGTGGGCTATGAAACCCCCGGGTCCTTCGGAAGCTGGTGCGCCGATTTAAGCCTGCCCTGCATCACCGCTGAATTCCCGCCGATATCCTCCGACGAAGCCAGCGAAATTTACCTAAAAGCGATGATGGAGCTTCTGCGCTGGCAGCCTCAAAGGTGAAGCACGCCGCTGGTAAAATTAAGCGCAGGTGAAACGTCAACCGCCAGCCACGTCGGGCCGTCCAGATCGGCAAAACGGACCTGATTGACCAGCGGCAGCGCCGCGCCGATCGCCCGGGATGTACAGAGCATGCATCCCAGCATCAGGGAAAAGCCCTGCGCCTGCGCTTCCGCCGCCAGGGCAAGCGCTTCTGTCAGCCCGCCGGTCTTGTCGAGCTTGATATTGACCATCTCATAGCTCCCCTTAAGCGCGCTCAAATTCTCGCGGGTATGGCAACTCTCGTCCGCGCAGACGGGCAGCGGATGGATAAAATTCTTCAGCGCCGCATCATCCTTCGCTGGCAGAGGCTGCTCCAGCATCGCCACGCCCAGGTCGGCCAGCAGCTGGCATCGTGCGGCAAGCCCCTCGGGATGCCACGACTCGTTGGCGTCAACAATCAGCGTGGCCGAGGGCACCGCCGAGCGAATGGCGACCATCCGCTCGCTGATCAGGCGATCGTCGAGCTTCACTTTTAACAGCGTGGCCCCGGCGTCATAGAGCGCTTTTGCGCTGGCGGCCATCTGCTCCGGCTCACCAATCACGACCGTTTGCGCCGTCACGACGGACTCCGGCAGCGCCACGCCCAGCAGGGTCGTCAGCGATTGTTGCTGCTTAGCGGCCTCAAGGCTCCAGAGCGCACAGTCGACGGCGTTGCGCGCTGCCCCGGCGGGTAAACGCTGCTGTATCGCCTCGCGCGTGAGCCCTTTTTGCAGGTCAGGCACCAGGGTCATGATCTGCGCCATTACCGACGCAGGACTCTCTCCGTAGCGCGGGTAAGGCGTACATTCCCCGACGCCTTTAACCCCCTCTTCTTCGATCTCAACCACGACCACGCTGGCTTCACTTCGGCTGCCGCGGGAGATCACAAACGGGGTATGCAATGGCCAGGCTTCTTCATAGACCTTAACGCTTCTCATCACTGACTCCTTGCGGCCCGGAAAGGCGAAAAATTTGGTTTGCCGTGTTATCCGCTGATGGCATACACTAGCCACGACGTTAACTATATGTAAACAGGAAGATATCTATGTCACAACTCGTTCATTTCCAGGGCAACCCGGTTGCTGTTGCAGGTTCCATTCCGCAGGCTGGCAGCAAAGCACAGGCTTTTACTCTGGTGGCTAAAGATCTGTCTGACGTCACACTGGCTCAGTTTGCGGGTAAACGCAAAGTACTGAACATTTTCCCAAGCATTGATACCGGCGTTTGTGCCGCATCCGTGCGTAAATTCAACCAGCTGGCGACTGAAATGGACAACACCGTTGTGCTGTGCATTTCCGCTGACCTGCCGTTTGCCCAGTCCCGTTTCTGCGGTGCCGAAGGCCTGAGCAACGTGATTACCCTCTCCACCCTGCGCAGCGCAGATTTCCTCGAGAAATACGGCGTCAGCATCGCGGAAGGCCCGCTGAAAGGTCTGGCAGCACGTGCTGTACTGGTTCTTGATGAAAACGACACCGTCGTCTTCAGCGAACTGGTTAACGAAATCACCACCGAGCCGGACTACACTGCCGCGCTGGACGTGCTGAAAGCATAATAAGTACTTAGCATTCTATACAACTTATTCTCAACCTCGCCGCGGCGGGGTTTTTTATTGCACCAAAGCTGAATCGATAAAGCTAAAGTACGCACAAGTCACATTAATCATGCAATAACTTAGACTATATGTAACATGAGCGTGATCAATAACGCATAATAATCGTTAAAATCCCCTATTTTCATCCCCAGTGAAGCGCATCACATTTCCCTTTTTGTCTAAACATTAGATTTGCTTACGAAAGAAAATAATCGTTTCAGCAAAAAGGATAATATATGAAGATTAAATTCGCTTTTACGCTCCTTGCGGTACTGATTTCTGGCCATGCAGCGGCCAAAACCTGGGTGCTGACAAGCGCTGAAAGCAGCGTAGAGAAAGGAAACTGGAAGATTTCCAGTGATGAGCTGAAAGTTAAAGACCAAACGTTCAGCATTGAGCAAAAAGTCTTGCACGGCGGTAAACAGGAAGGCAGCAAAGTCATCATTATTAGCAGCAAAGACGGCCTGAGCATTACCCTGAGCCCGACCCGTGGGATGAACCTTCTGCACGTAGAAGGCTTTGGCACCCGACTGGGGTGGAATTCACCCGTCAAAGAGGTCGTTAATCCGGCTTATATCAATCTTGAAAGCCGTAACGGCCTTGGCTGGCTGGATGGTTTCAACGAGATGATGGTGCGCTGTGGCTATGAGTGGACCGGGCACCCGGTCACCGCGGACGGGCAAATTTATACCCTGCACGGCAGGGCCGGTAATACCCCTGTTTCGCAGGTCGAGGTTGAAATCGCCGATGCCGCCCCGCATGAGATCCGCGTTCGCGGTTTGATCAAAGAGAGCACGTTTAAAAAAGCGGATCTGCAAACCATGACCGAACTGCGCTACGTTCCCGGAACCAACCAGTTCAGCCTGCATGATGTTCTGACAAACCATGCAGATTACCCTCATGATTACCAAATCATCTATCACAGCAACTTCGGCACGCCGATCCTCGAAGAAGGCGCCCGTTTCCTGGCGCCTGCGGTGAGCGTGAGCCCATTCAATGACTACGCCAAAGCGGGCGTTAACGACTGGCAAACCTATGCCGGGCCGACAAAAGACTTTGATGAGATGGTCTTTAATATTAAACCGCTCGCGGACAATAACCACGAAACGCTCGCGGCGGTGGTCAATAAAGCCGGAGATAAAGGCGCGTCAATCCAGTTTGATACCCGCCAGCTGCCCGTGCTGACCTTATGGAAGAACACCGACACGCTGAAGCAGGGCTACGTCACGGGCATTGAGCCAGGCACCAGCTACGCCTACCCGGTTACGATTGAACGCGAGCAGAAGCGGGTTAAGCAGCTGCAGCCCGGTGCCAGCGCGCAGTTTGACCTGACCTATACCCTGCTGCACAGCCCGCAGCAGGTGAAAGACGTGGAAAGCAGGATTGCGTCGATTCAGGGAGAGACAAAAACAGAAATCGTTAACACGCCGATGGCGAAGGAATAAACGTAACGTAAAAAGCCTCTTTGCAGAGGCTTTTTTTTTATTCGTCGCCTTTCTTATGATTCAAACCGTACTCACGCAGCTTGTTGGCGATCGCGGTGTGCGAGACGCCAAGCCGTTTTGCCAGCTTGCGGGTGCTGGGATAGCTGCGGTACAGCTGCGTCAGCACCGAGCGCTCAAAACGGCTGGTGATATCATCCAGCGAACCCTCCATCGCCTCTTCGCCGACAGACACCGTCCCCGCGTCGTAATCAGGCAACAGAATATCCTGTGGACGCAGTTCGTAGCCTTCAAGCTGGGTCAGCGCACGATAAACGGCGTTTTTGAGCTGGCGAATGTTGCCCGGCCAGCCGTAGCGCATGAGCACCGTGCCGAGATCGGCAGACAGCTTCGGACGCGGCACCCCTTGCTCGTCGGCAAAGCGGGCGACGAACAGCTCCGTAAGGGGCATGATGTCCTGAGGACAATCGCGCAGCGGGGGAATATTCAGCGTCAGGACGTTAAGGCGGTAATAGAGATCTTCGCGGAAGATCCCCTTTTGCACCAGCTCAACCAGGTTTTTCTGGGTGGCGCAAATGACGCGCACGTCCACATGCACCTCGTGATCCTCACCGACTCGGCGGAACGTTCCGTCGTTCAGGAAACGCAGCAGCTTAGCCTGCATACGCGGCGACATTTCGCCGATCTCGTCCAGCAGCACGGAGCCGCCGTTAGCCTGCTCGAAGAACCCTTTCTTGCCTTCCGGCGCGTGACCAAACAGCTCGCTTTCAACGGCATCTTCCGGAATAGAGGCGCAGTTAAGTGCCAGATAAGGCTTAGCCGCTCGCGGGCTCGCCAGATGCACGGCGTGAGCCAGCAGGTCTTTCCCGGTGCCGGTATCTCCGGTAATCAGCAGCGGCGCGGTCAGGCTTGCGAGCTTGCGCGCCTGATCAACCACGTGGCGCATTTTCGGGCTGACGGCAATAATCTGGCTGAACGCACCGACATCCTGGCTGGAGAGGTTTTGCAGCTGACGGCCCATGCGTAACGTCGAGCGCAGCATGATCACCGCCCCGGTCAACACGCGGGTATTCCCTTCCCCTTTCAGATAGACAGGCGTGATCTCCATCAGGAAATTCTGCCCGTTGATCACCACATGCTCGCTAAGCGTGTTCTGCGGATTGCTGTCCAGCCAGCGCTGGAAGTTAAAGCCGGGGATCAGCTGCGCAGCGTTATGATTGCTGAGCTTCTCCTGGCTCTGCGCGAACAGCTGGCAGCTCGCGTGGTTAACGCGCTCAACTTTGCTTTTCAAATCCAGGGAGAGGAACGGCTCCGGCATGGCTTCCAGCAGCGCGCTCAGCGCCAGATGCTCACGCTCAGAGGGCATCCAGGGAATGGTGCGTACATCCGTAACGCCAGCGATACGGCGGATTTCCGCCATCAGGCTGCTGAAGGTATTAAATTCAATTTCGGCAAAATTGAGGTAAATTCGCCCGACAGGATCGATCTCAATGCCACGTAAATCAATGCTACGTAAAACAAGAAGATCGAGTAATTCGCGGGTCAGACCGAGACGGTCTTCACAGAAGACTTCAAGACGCATGGGAAATTCACCGTTTTAAGCCAATAACAGTAAAATGATATGTCAGAACACGGTGATCCGGAAGATGGCTGTCAACAAATATTGACAGCCAGCACGATTAGTGAACAAAACCTCACGGAGCAGGTTTTTTATTGAGCGTCTCTTTGAGCTGGCCGATCAGTTCACGCCTGAAATCCCCCAGACGGGGCTTATCGCCATCAATCCACGGCAGCGGACGGCAGACCTCCATCGCTTTAATCCCCAAACGCGCCGTCAATAATCCTGCGCCGATACCCTGGGCGGCACGAGCAGAAAGACGCGCCGCCAGATCCTGTGACATCCAGTCCATGCCCACTTCGCGCACCAGTTCACTCGCCCCGGCAAACGCGATATTGAGCAGAACCAGTTTGAACAATCTGAGCCGACTGTAATAACCCAGCTCTATGCCGTAAAGGTTCGCAATACGGTTGATCAGGCGCAGGTTGCGCCAGGCGATAAAGGCCATATCGACCAGCGCCAGTGGGCTGACGGCAATCATCAGGGTCGATTCCGCCGCAGAACGGCCGATCTCCCGTCGCGCCTGGGCATCCAGCACCGGCTGAACCATATGGGAGTAGAGCGTCACCACTTCCCGGTCATTCTGGGTTTCATGGATAGCGGCATACCAGCGCTGAAGCGCCGGATGCGACTGATCGATTCCGGCCTGGCTGGCCAGCTTTTCACAGAATGCGCGACCTTTCCCGGTACCGTGGCTGTGGAGCAGATCCCGCGCTTCATCACGCTCGTGCGCGCGCTGGCGCAATCGCCAGAGCCGCCGCCACTCGGTGGCAACCGACCCGACACCCGCCCCAACAATCAGCGCGCCCGCGGCACATCCGCCCAGCGCGACCCAGTCCTGAGTATGCCAGGCATTCATCGTCCACTGCACGCCCTGCCCAACCACGCTTACGCCAAACAGCGCCAGACCGGCGGTGACCATCTTGCGCCACAGGCTGCGTTTTGGACGCAGAGCGGCTTCCACAACCGCCTCCGCCGGACCGTCCTCGACGCCCGGCTCCTCAGTCAGGGCCGGGGCAAAGTTATCAGCCTGCGTGCCGCTGAACGTCTGCGCGGTTTTGAACGCCTCCTGAGGGTCCTGCTCAAGCGTTCCGGTAAAGTCTATGCGCGGTTTTAACGGTTCCGTCATCGCAATTTATCTCCAATCAAAAACTCCAGCGCCGCATCCAGACGGATGTGCGGTAATGGCCGATCGACGCTCATTGCCTGCGGGCGGAAGGCTTCAAACTGGAAGCCCTGGTTCTGCCAGAAGGCCTGACCCGGCAGCCGCGCGGGCACTTCGCCCGGATACACGGTAAGCGGTTCACCGTCGCTGAGCCGGTTCCCGCGTAATGCCGGTATTTTCTCGCCGTTAACGTCAATCAGCCCGCTTTGCGTCGCCTGCACGGACGCGAGGCCAAGGCAATCCATGCCGATCCCTTCGAAGGCGGCGTTTTGCCAGGCGTCCTGCACCAGCTGCTGCAGCAGCGATACCATATTGGCATGCTGGTCGACCGTGACGTGATCGGCCTTCGTGGCCGCAAAGAGCAGTTTGTCGATCACCGGAGAGAATAAACGGCGAAACAGCGTCCGCTGCCCGTAGTGAAAACTTTGCATCAGCTGCGTCAGCGCAAGGCGCATATCGTTGAAGGCCTGTGGACCGCTGTTGAGCGGCTGCAGACAATCCACCAGCACAATCTGACGGTCAAATCGCAAAAAGTGGTTTTTATAGAATCCCTTGACCACTTTTTCACAGTAGTAATTGTAACGCTCGCGCAGCATCCCGGCGTTAGTGTGCCTGTCGGCCTGCGCCAGCTTCGACTCGCCCGCCCCATCCACATCCGGCCAGGGGAAGAACTGAAGCGCAGGTGCTCCCGCTAAATCACCCGGCAGGACAAAGCGACCCGGCTGAATGAAGTGCAACCCTTCCTGCTTACACTGATGCAGATACGCCGTCCAGGCTTCGGCAATGGCGGCCAGACGGTTTTCATCGGCCGGGGCAAGCGGGTCTAAGCCTTCGCACAGCTGTCGCCATTTGGCCGACCACCCGGCGCGCTGCCCCTGCAACAAGCCCGTCATCTGCCGCGACCAGCTGAGGTAATCCTGCGCCAGCATCGGCAGGTCGAGCAGCCATTCGCCTGGGTAATCGACGATTTCCAGGTACAGCGTGGAGGTATCCTTGAAGTGGCGCATCAGGGATTCATTCGAGCGAAAACGCAGCGCGAGGCGAATTTCACTGACCCCTCGCGTCGGCGTCGGCCACGTAGGCGGATCGCCGTAGAGCTGCGCCAGCCCTTCGTCATAGGTAAAGCGTGGAATACCAAAATCACGCTGAGGGACGCGCTTCACGCCCAGCAGGCGTTCTTCCCGCACCGCGCTAAGCAACGGCAGACGCGCCCCGGCGTGCAGGTTCAGGAGCTGGTTTACCATTGCGGTGATAAACGCCGTCTTACCGCTGCGGCTCAGCCCCGTCACGGCCAGACGCAGATGACGGTCAACGCCGCGGTTCACCAGTGAATTGATTTCGTTTTTAAGTCGCTTCATCGCCGTCCTTCGTTGCCTGGAAGCCTTGAATGCATGACTTCAGAATACAATAAATGGGGGCAGATCGTTGATTATCAATTCTTATTTATTGCTATTGCCGTTTTCTCTCCAGTAAGATGAACGGCATTGCTGTCAGTCCGGAGTGAGTAAGGTGTATGTCACCCACCATCTATGATATCGCACGGGTTGCGGGCGTATCGAAATCAACCGTTTCCCGCGTTCTGAATAAACAAACGAATATTTCTCCCGAAGCGCGTGAAAAAGTGCTTAAGGCGATTGACGAATTAAATTATCAGCCCAACAAACTGGCCCGCGCCCTGACCTCTTCAGGCTTCGATGCCATTATGGTTATTTCGACCCGATCAACCAAAACCACCGCCGGTAATCCTTTTTTCTCCGATGTCCTTCATGCCATTACGGCAAAAGCGGAAGAAGAAGGTTTTGACGTTATTTTACAGACCTCAAAAAGCAGCGAAGACGATCTGCTGAAATGTGTGAGTAAAATAAAACAGAAGATGATCAAAGGGATCATTATGCTGAGCTCACCGGCAAATGAATCCTTTTTCACCACGCTGGATGCGTATGGCGTACCGGTAGTGGTTATCGGCAAAGTTGAAGGTGAGTATCAGAATATTTATTCCGTCGACACGGATAATTTCCATGACAGCGCCACGCTGACCGAAACCTTTATAAAAAACGGTCGCCGAAAAATTGCCTGCCTGCATGCGCCCCTTGATTATCATGTTTCTATCGATCGTCTGGCGGGTTATAAAGCCAGTCTGGAAAAGCACCAAATTGCCATTAACCCGGACTGGATCAGGGATGGCGGTTATACCCATGAGAGTGCGCTTGCGGCGGCTCTGGAACTGTTGTCGTCACCCACACCGCCTGATGCGGTATTTGCTACCGACAGCATGAAGTTGCTCAGCCTCTATCGCGCGGCGGATGAGTTAAATCTGATGATCCCGGAGCAGGTGGTGATAGCCGGATACAGTGACCCGATGCTGTCTCTCATTTTAACGCCCGCACCTGGCGGCTTTGATATCCCCACCCGTAAGCTGGGGGAAGAGAGCTGCGATCTTCTTTTCAAGCGTATTGCCGGTCAGCCCGCCCCGCAAAAAGTGCTGGTTGATACCCACTTTCTGTTGGCTGCATCCCTTCGCTAAAACCAGGGGCGTAATGCCCCTGGCGTGCCCCCGGTCAGAACGCGTAGTTTACGCCAACCCCCGCATAGTGGAAGCGGTCGCTGTCGCCTTCATCGTGGTTTTCCCACTCATAGGCGTATTCCAGCGTCATGGATAGACCATTGTTGAAATCGTAAGCGTAGAGGAGACCGAGTCGGTCGAAATCGTGTCCTTCACGCTCAGGATCGTCCTGCCAGTCCCAGTTCGACCAGCGATCGAGCCCCAGGCGGGTATAAGGCGTCAGGGTGGTCTGGCCTAACGAAATGGGCAGATAGGCACGAATTTCCTGGGTAGAAAACTCGCCGTTATTACGGGAACTGTCCATATTGAAACCGCGCTCTAAATAGTAATTCACTTTAGCCGCAAAGGTTTCGTTAATGGTCCAGGTAAAGCCCGTTTCGGTTTCGACGCGGCTGTCAGCATAGCCGGTTTTTTCCAGATCGTTGGCGAACTGATACATGGCAAACCAGCCGCCAAAACGCCAGTCGTCGGTTAATTTAATATCCCAGTCAGGCTGAACTTTGTAGCGCTGCATATTCGCGCTGCCGTCTTTGGCGCCGTGTTCATCTTTAAAGTGATAGCCATAATTTCGGAAACCGCCGGTCAGACCGAAAGTAAAATCATCGGTTCCGATAAAGCGATAGCGTAATTCAAATTCAGGACGGTCGAAATAGGTTCCACGGGTCATACTGCTATAATCAACCGGCCCCTCCTGATACATCGCCAGCGAAATAGTCCACGCGTCCCAGGTTGCATTAAACCACACGGAAGGTTCATATAATCCATCTTTATCGTCACCCTGCCCCTCGACGTTTTCGATTTCATACATTGCACCAATATTAAATTCCCACTGTTTAGCTGTTTCTGATGCTTGTGCACAGCTAACCCCTGCGCACAGAACGAGCGCAGCACTTCTTAGTAGAGTACCCATTAAATATTCCCTTTATAAGTAACAAACAAAAAAACCGGAAATTTGCATTTCCGGCGAACACCTTTCTTATCTAATAGCCGCTTCGGTTTCAGCGTCGAAGAAATGGCACTTATTCATATCGAACTGGATGTCGATATTATCCCCAGCGGCATAATCATTCGCGGCGCCAGCGCGAACAACCAGCTCATGGCCGCCAACGGTGGCGTAGAGCATGAACTCCGCACCGGTCAGTTCGGCTACGCTGACTTTCGCCGCGATGTTTTCACCACTGCTCTGCAGCGTGAGAATATCTTCCGGACGGATCCCAAAAACCACGGCTTTACGCTGGTACCCTGCGGCATTCAGTGAAGCGAGCGTGTCTTCCGGGATCTCAAGACGCAGCGTTTCCGTGACGAAATAGCGGTCGTCGATAGCGCCGCGAATGAAGTTCATGGCAGGCGATCCAATGAACCCGGCGACAAACATGTTTGCCGGTTCGTTGTACACCTGCTTCGGTGCACCGACCTGCTGAATAATGCCGTCTTTTAAGATCACGATGCGGGTCGCCATCGTCATGGCTTCCGTCTGATCGTGGGTCACGTAAATCATGGTGGTGTTGAGCTTCTGGTGCAGCTTGCTGATTTCAGCCCGCATCTGCACGCGAAGCTTGGCATCGAGGTTGGAGAGTGGTTCATCCATCAGGAACACGCCCGCTTCGCGCACGATCGCCCTGCCTAACGCCACGCGCTGACGCTGGCCGCCGGACAGCGCGCCCGGCTTACGCTTGAGATACTCGCGTAAACCGAGGATCTGTGCCGCCCAGTTAACGCGTTCTTCGATAACCGCAGGCGCAATTTTTTGCATCTTCAGGCCAAACGCCATGTTGTCGTAGACCGTCATATGCGGATAAAGCGCATAGTTCTGGAACACCATCGCGATATCGCGAGACTTGGCGGGCACGTCATTCATGCAAACCCCGTCAATGACCAGCTCTCCCGCGCTGATCTCCTCCAGACCGGCAATCATACGCAGCGTCGTGGATTTACCGCAGCCCGAAGGCCCGACGAAGACGATGAACTCCTTGTCTTCGATTTCGAGATTGAAATCCTTAACCACGTGGACCTGGTTATCATAGATTTTCTGAATGTGTTTCAGAGACAGTTGAGCCATTGTTAATTCCTTATCAATACGTCCGGGATGCCCAAAACTCGGTCAGACATTTCCAGGTCAGTTCCCGCGTTGAATGAAGTTGTAATCCCGCATGGTTCAGGCCAGATCCAATCCCAACCGACAGCATTCCCGCCGCGTTGATCGCCTCAACGCCTGCAGGTGCATCTTCGATGCCAATGGCCTCTTCAGGACGCACATTCAGGCCTGCACAGGCGGCGAGGAAGATCTCCGGGTCCGGCTTCGAACAGATAATCAGGGAGGCATCAGCGCAAAAATCAAAAGCGTGCTGAATGCCCAGGGCACGCAATATGCCGGGGGCATTCAGGGAAACGGAGGCGAGCCCAATTTTGACGTTCGCCGCACGAATATCCGCCAGCACGTCGCGAATACCGGGAAGCAGAGAATCTTCCGTCAGTGACGCCAGAGACTGGACATAGAGCGCGTTTTTTTTCGTCGCCAGCGCGAGGCACTGCTCATCGCTAAACGTCCCCTCTTTCCCACCATGCTTCAGGATGCGCTGGAGGGAATCCATACGGCTTATCCCCTTCAGCTGTTCGTTGAAGACTTCATCGAAGGTGATGCCTATCTCCTCCGCCACTGCACGCCAGGCCAAAAAGTGGAGGTGTGCGGTATCGGTGATCACACCGTCCAGATCGAATACAACAGCCTTAAGCGTCATGGCGCACCTCCGTGGTAGCGGTCCCATTTACAGGTGTAAGAAAGTCCTTATAGGTGCAAACTTTATGCCCCGATACGAGTAGCGTTTTGCCCCACAGCGTCAGCGTGACCGGTGCTGAAGCTTCAATGGTTAAAACCTCGTTTTCATACGTAAAGTGCAGCGCTGCGTTCCGCCAGCGCAGGGGGAAAGCAAGCCTTCGCCAGTGGGCCGGCAACCTGGGCGAAAGATGCAGCTCCCCTTCCACTATCTGCATACCGGCAAAGCCCTGAATAACGCCGGACCAGATAGCGCCGGTCGCAGCGGCGTGAATCCCGTCATCGCAGCTGTGCGGGTCGTCCCCAAGGTCAATGGCGACGCCATCACGCCAGAAGGCGTAGGCACCTTCGGTGTCACCGCAGCGGGCGGCCACAATGCCGTGAATGGCCTTGCTCAGCGACGAATCATGGATCGTGCGGGGCTCGTAGAACGCCAGATTGGCGGCGCACTGCTGCGGTGTAAACCGCTCCGGCAGTAGATAATTAAGCATCACCACATCGGCCTGCTTAAGGATCTGCATCTCGTTAACTTCCGCACGGGAATAATCGAGCAGAATGGTCTGCTTACCCGCTTTGGCTTTGTAGCGGCTCAGATCGATGGCAGGTTTTGCCATGAAGGTATCATCCTGGGGGATCACACCGTCCGCGTCGCCCTCCGGTAGCCATAAGCGCGCCAGGAACCGTGTGGCATTCTGCGTAAAACCGTCATCCTCGCGCCCAAACATCGCCATAAACCGGCGAGCGCAGGCGACGTTGTGCCAGGCCAGATAGTTGGTATACGCGTTGTTGTTCACATGCTCGGTGTATTCGTCCGGTCCGATGACGTCATGGATTTCGAGACGACCATTGATTTCCGTTGCGCGGCCCATCCAGAACGCAGCGGTTTCCATCAGCAGCGTCAGGCCTTCACTTCGCATAAAGGCATCATCGTGTGTCGCCTGCCAGTAAGCGACGACGGCCCAGGCAATGTCCGCCACGATGTGGTGTTCCGCCAGCGCGGAGGCCACCTTCTGGCGCGTGCCGGTTCGGATGTTAATAGCCGCAAACTCCGGCGTCTCTTCCAGGCCGCTGGCGGCACTTTCCCACGGGAACAACGCGCCGGGCCAGCCGTTGCGACGGGCTTTTTCCCGTGCGCCTGAGAGATTAAGCCAGCGATAGCGAAGCAGGCTGCGGGCTATCTTCGGGCGGGTGAACAGATGAAAAGGCAGCAGGAAAATTTCGGTATCCCAGAAGACGTGGCCTTTATACCCCTCGCCCGTCAGCCCTTTGGCGGCGATACTGCTTCGCTCATCATGGGCAGGCGTCATGGTCGTCAAGTGCCAGACGGCGTAATCCAGCGCTACCTGATCCTGATACTCCGTAGAGTCCACTTCCACCCGAGCGTCACGCCAGACCTCCTCCCAGGCATACGATGAGCTCTCAAGCAACGCGTCGTAGCCTCTTGCCGCACAGACTTTAAGATCGGCCAGCGCGTTGCGGGCGAAAGAGGCCTGCGACAGCGCTTTATCACTGCGATGCTTCAGCCAGACGATTTTCTCGAGCGTGACAGTGTCACCCATCGAAATCGTCAGCGAATGATGAACGCTGAGACGACGATTTTTGGCGGTGAAGCAGCTGTCGCTCTTCGCGGAGAGCTGACAAAACGCCGAAACAACAACTTCTGAGGCACGGTCCTGCGTTTCATACACGCCCTGCATGTATTGCTGGTCGAACACTCTGACCGACATTTCATCCAGATGCTGTCTGCCGCTGTTCGTTTGCGTTGCATCAATGCCGGTTTTCAGCACGGCCTGCGTGGCGGCATCAAGCGGTGTGATCGAAAGCTGCATGGCCACCAGGGGCAACTGGTCCAGCGACACGAAACGACGACTTTCCAGACGATAGCGTTTCCCGTCAGGCGAGCGCCAGACGACGCTGCGACGAAGTTCGCCATTTGCAAATGCCAGCTCGCGCTGCCACTCAAGAATTTCGCCTGACAGGAGCGTGAAATTGACGCCATCCAGCTCAACATCAATACCGGTGATATCCGGCAGATTGACCAGCTCAGTGGTCTCGTTACGACCCGCCTGGTGATAGAGACCTGCAAGATACATGCCTCGGGTTTGCTGGGTGTAATCTTCTTCATGCGCAGCCCGGATCCCCATGTAGCCATTACCGCAGGCCATGATGGAGGCGTATTTATTCAGGCTATGTGGACAAAATCCCGGGTCGGTTAATACAGACACGTTTAGCATAACGTCACGCTTTCCCCTGTTTCTGCTGATTCATACAGCGCGGCGACAAGCTGCTGGATAATCAGCCCCTGCTCCGCATCAGCGATCGTGACGGGCTCTCCCAACACATGGCGTACGAAGGCATCCATACTGCGCATATGACGCTGGTCGTCAGCCTCTTCACGCTGCGTGAGGGTGACTAAATCACCGGCTTCGTCGCTGTAGATGTGCGCCGGGAACAGCGTTGCCCCCGCCTTTTCACCGCAGAATGCGACGTTCATGATCGACTGCTCGCGGATGTTAAGCGCAAACGACGTGTCCAGACGCAGAATGCCGCCATTGCAGAACTCAATGGTGCCAAACAGAGCATCCTCAACGGTAAACCGCGTGGGATCCCACTCGCCAAACTGGCCGCTGCTTTTACGGTTTCCCAGCTTCTGAAAGCTGTGTGCGGTCACCCGTTTTACCGCCGGGAAACCCAGAACATACATTGCGGCGTCTAGCATATGGATGCCGATATCAATCAGAGGCCCACCGCCCTGTAGCGTTTTATTGGTAAAGACGCCCCAGCCAGGAACCCCGCAGCGCCGTAGCGCCTGCGCCGTGGTGTAATAAATTTCTCCCAGCGCGCCCTTCATCACAGCCTCACGCAGCAGTTGCGTATCGAGAGCAAAACGATGGTGAAAATCATACGCCAGCACTTTTCCCGCGCTGTGCGCGGCCATGCGCATCCGATCGGCCTCCTGTGGAGTCATAGCAGGTGGTTTTTCACACATCACGTGGCAGCCCGCTTCCAGCGCGGCCATGACGTGCTCGAAATGGAACCGGTTAGGCGAACAGACGCTCACCGCATCCGGCTTAACCGCCTCGAGCATCTCTCGCACATCCTGCCATGCCGAGGAAATACCATGACGTTCCGCAAACGCCCGAGCCTGTTCAGGATGGCTGTCCATGACAGCCACCATCTGAACATCACTGCGCGTGGCGTAATACGAGGCATGCACTTTATCCGCGACCTGCCCGGCGCCAATGATGGCAACGCGCAGAGGCGAAGGTGTAGAAGCACTCATCACGCTCGTCATCCTTAGCATTCACGCAGATAAATGAGTGAGTCCTGGTATGCCTGAGCCGGATCCTCGGCGCGAACACGGCATTCATACACCACGTATCCCTGATAGTTATCGGCACGCAGCTGGTCGAACAGGCTGGCAAAATCAAGGCTGCCGCTGCCCGGCTGATAGCGGTGGTTATCTGCGATGTGCACATGGCCCAGCAGATCGCGGTGCTGATGCAGCGCATCCGTCAGCGAGTCTTCTTCGATGTTCATATGATAGAAATCGCCGATGATCTGCACGTGCTTCAGGCCGTTCTCTTCGATATAGCGACGCGCGTCCGCAAGGGTGTTGATCATATGATCCTGGTAGCGGTTCAGCGGCTCCAGGTAGACGGTCGTCCCGGTGCGAGCCGCCACCTCATCCAGCCAGCGCAGGGAGGCGCTTACCGCTTTGCGGTCACCATCGAGGCTGCGCGGCGAGGTCATTGGCGGCAGACGGAAGGTAAACATCCCCCACGCGGCAGGCACGATAATGCCCTTGCCGCCCACTTCAGCCAGCGCTTCCAGAATGCGTTCAATCTGCTTTAATCCGTTCAGACGACGCTCTTCGATGAAATCACCGATCCAGCCATCGTATCCACCACAGGCCGTTGTCACCGGCAGACCGGTGGCTTTGATAGCGGCTTTTACGTCGTCGAGGTTTTCCACCAGCAGGCGGCCGTCAATTTCGTAGCCATCAAAGCCCATCGCTTTGATGTACTCGAATTTTTCCATGATGTTGGTTGGGAAAAAGGCCTGGTTTTGTGTCGCGATCTTCATGATGTGCTCTCCTTAGCTTAAAAAGTGACGCCCATTTTGATACTGAGTTCCGGGTGCTGATCGACATACGTCATGTAGCTTTCCGGGCTGGTGGTGAAAGTCACGACCGGGTCAATCAGATCGTCACAATTCAGATAACCGTTCATCAGCAGTTCCCAGCAGGTCTCTTCAATACGTTTGCGGCTCCAGCGCGGGTAGTCCGGGTTGGGTTCGCTGCCTGCGCGGGAGAAGACAATCTTCGCGTTGTTGAAATGTGCTTCACGGCCAAGGTTAAATCCTTCCGCGAACGGTTTTGCGAAGGCTACGTAGGAGATGGTGCCGCCGTAGGCAAGTCCGCGCAGCGCGGACTGCAGCGCGTCTGCAAAACCGCTGGTTTCGATGATCACGTCCGCGCCCTGCTTCCCGGTCAGCTTCTTGATTTCAAGACCGACATCGGTACCGATTGGATTCAGGCAGTGGTCCGCACCGTGACGACGAGCGATCTCGCAGCGGTGTTCGATTGGATCAACGCCGATAACCACTGACGCACCGGCTTTTTTCGCCAGCTGAATCGCAATCTGCCCAATGGCTCCCAGACCGACCACGACCACAAAGTCGCCCACGCGGATGTTGGCATCACGCACGCCGCTCATGGCGAACTGCGCTGGGTCGTAGCAAACGGCGTTTTTCCAGGAGGCCCCCTGCGGCATTTTGCGCAGCTTGTAGTTATTCACCGCGTTAACGATGACCGTTTCCTGCAGCGGACCGTAGCAGCAGACGCTGTCGCCGATCTGATATTCAGTGACGTCATCACCGCATTCGATAATGTCGCCAACAATCATGTTGCCCAGCTGGAACTTACCGAATTCGATCCCGCGGGCCGTCCCCTCTTCACGCGGGGTAAACATCTGCCACTCAGCGTTGAACTCTTCGTCGATAAATGGACTGGCGGCGCGGAAATCCACCACTTCGGTACCGTGTTTCGGCGCGCCAAAGCGGGCGCGAATTTTCACTTCATGTGCTTCCACAGCACGATCTTCATATTCCACCAGCGCCGCCACGCGTGGCGCTGTCGCAACTAATTTTTTCATGACTGACTCCTTGTTAAAATTGGCCGCCTCAGCCCTTCACGCCACCGGCGGTCAAACCACTTTTAATAAAACGTTCAGACAGGGCGTACATGATGACCACCGGAAGCGCCGTCACCAGCGATGCCGCCATCATGCGACCCCAGATATAATCTGGCGTGCTAAAGAGCGTGTTCAGCCCGACCGGCAAGGTGAAATTGCTGGCGCTGGACAGGAAAATGGACGCAAACAGGTAGTCGTTCCACGCCACCATGAAGCAGTAGACAAACACCGACACGAGCCCGGAAATCGCCAGCGGCACGGTGATGCGAAAGATGATTTGCAGGCGGTTCAGGCCGTCCATCATCGCGGCTTCTTCGATCTCGTCCGGGATGGTGTCGAAATAGCTGCGCAGCATGAACACCGCTGTCGGTAACGTTTGGGTCACCATGGTGATAATCAGCGCCAGCTCGGTGTCGTAGATCCCAAGGGCCGTGATGATTTTGAACAGCGGCACCACCAGCAATATCCCGGAGAACATGTAGACGGTGTAAAAACTCGCATTGATCGTCGTGCGGCCCTTAAAACGCAGTTTGGACAGGGCGTAAGCCCCCAGCGTGCCGAGGAACACGGCAATTACCGAGGAGGTCAGCGACACGACCATGCTGTTGCGGAAGTAATCCACAAACGGGAAGATCAGCGGGTTAAAGATGTCGACATAATGCTGAAGCGTCCACGCCTGCGGCAATATGGTCGGATTCAGCGATATGGCCTCTTTCGCGCTCTTAAACGACGTCATTAGCATCACGAAGAACGGGAACAGCGTGATAATCAGAAATACCGCCAGCCCCAAATAAAAACCAATGCGGCTCAGTACGCGTTTATTTGTTGCCATTGAGGTTTACCCTTTTTCTGGTCAGCAGAATCACCGCGAAGATGATCACGAACAGCACGACGGAAATCGCCGCAGCTTTACCCAAATCATTGAACGCGAATGCCGTTTTGTAGAGGTAGACGCCCAAAATATCGACCTTGGTAGTCAACAGGTAGACATCCGCAAACATGTAGAACATCCAGATAGTGCGAAGCGTCACCACCGTTGCCAGCACCGGCATAATCGCGGGCAGCGTAACGATTCGAAAACGCTGCCAGGCATTCGCGCCGTCCATTTCCGCCGCTTCATACAGCGACTTATCAATGGTCTGCAAAATCGCCAGGAACGAAATGAACGCGTACGGGAAGTAACGCCAGATGGCGAACAGCACCACCAGTACAAAGCTGCTGCCCGGATTGTCGAACCACAGGGGCGCCTGGTCATACAGATGCAGCAGGTCAACGCCCAGGTAGTTCACAATGCCGTAGCCGTTGTTGAACATGTATTTCCAGGCAAACACCAGCGAAATGGACGGCGTAACGTAGGATAAAATCACCAGCGAACGCGCCGTTTTCCGCAGACGAAACTCCCGGTTAAAGAAGATGGCGACGGCAAGCCCCAGCCCGGTACTGCCGAGCACGACCAGCGCGGTGTACCAGAACGTCATCCACAGCGAGTGCCAGAACGCAGCATCACCGAGAATGCGGATGTAGTTATCGAGCCCGACGAACACCGCATCAATACGCGGGTTAAGCGGCAGACGTAAGAAACTGATTTCAATATTGGAAATCATTGGCCAGGCCACCAGGCCCCCCAGCAAAATCAGGCTGGGGGCCAACAGCAGCATGGCGAAAGGCATATCTGAACGACCAGAAAACAACGTCTTCATAATTTCCTTCCGCAGAGCGCTCCTATCGTTGTGAAATCAGATCAGTCAGTCGCTTCTGGCTGTCACTAAGCGTGCTGCTGAGATCGTGTTTCCCCACCGTGACGTTGTGCACCATGGAACTGATGATGCCGGACCCGGTTACATCGCCCATGCGTGTGAAGTTTTTGTCGCCCACGGCGCCAAAGACCTGCACATTTGGGAACTGCGCAATCAGTTCGTAAGGCAGTTGCCCAAACGCTTTAATCACATCGTTGTTTTTCCAGGTATCAGTGCCCACCACCAGCTTGTTCACCGGCAGTGCCGCACCCGGTGACATCATGACCCAGTCGGTTGCGTTTTGAGCCTGCTCCATCCAGGTGACAAACTTTTCAGCCGCCTGAGTTTCATCTTCGGTTTGACCGGTGGTAATCGTCAGCGACGTGACCATGCCGTAAACAGCAGAAGAGGTTTCTGTTGGGACGACGAAGCCCAGGTTGGCAGGGTTTCCGTCATGGAATACCGCCGGCAGGATGTAGGTGGAGTAAACCGCCATCGGCGCAGACCCGTTCATGAAGGCATCTTTGATCTCCATGACGTCGTTTGAACCCGGCATGGTGGTCGCGGCCAGGGATTTATAAAACGCCAGGGCCTTTGCCATTTCAGGGGTTTCGATGTCGACGTTCCCTTTGGCATCAAAAACGTTCGCGCCGCCGGAAAGCGCAAACTGGGAGAATGCCTGCTCTGTCATCACGCTTTCCGCGGTGGGCAGCGCAATGCCGTAACGTTTTTTGGCCGGGTCGTTAAGGCTCTGGCTAGCTTTCAGCAGCTGTTCCCAGTTATGGGGCTCCTGGATACCCGCCGCAGCAAGCGCATCTTTGTGATACCAGACCCCGGATAGCCAGGCACTGACTGGCACACCCGTCCAGGCAGAACCGTCCTCTGTACGAACAACACGCAAAATGCCGTCATAGAAGGTGTCTTCACCTACCGCTTTAATGGCTTCACCGATAGCTTTGCGATCCAGCAGCTGTTCCTTGTCCATGACTTTCGCGTAGTCATGGCTGACTTCAATCACCTCGGGCAGCGCGCCCGTTCTGGCGAGCGTAATGACCTTGGTGTTGTAGGCATCCTCTTCTACCGGCACCTGTTTCACCGTGATGCCGGGGTTCTCTTTCTCGAACTTTTCGATCAGCTTCGTGATAACCGCCTGGCGCTCCTGTTCGACCGATGAGTGCATAAACTCAATGGTGACAGCAGACTTTTTGTCATCCTTACAGCCCGATAACAGGGCGCACGAAACCAGCGCTGATATCAGCACAATTTTGGGCATTTTCATTTTTAAGGTCCTTTTTAGTTTTCTTTAATCCACAACACCTGCCATGGATGTAGGGTCAGCGTTTTATCTGTAATATCTTTTCCGGCTATCAACTCCGTTCCGGATTGAATATCCGATTCCACCGTTTGAATGCCATCACTGAAATTAAACAGCGCCGTTATTTTCTCGCCACAGCTCGCCACGCGAACGATTTTTAATACATGTTCACCTGATGCACTGAAATAAGCCTCACTGTCAGGATGGAATGCTTTTTCGGCCCGGCGCAGCGCGATTAACTGACTCAACGCACAATAGACCTGAGAACGCAGGCTATTTTTATCCTCAAGCACGCTATCAATTTGTCCCGCAGCGTATTTCTCACGATTTATTGCGCGGTTGTATCCCAGGCGCTCAACACCTGCATAATCATTTCGCGAGCCGAGAATACTCTGGATATAAACCGCTGGCACGCCGGGGAAGCTTAAGAGGACGGCATGCGCCAGAATAAACCGGGCAATCCTATGGCTATCAAGACTGTCACGCGTACTTAATGCATCCAGATAGGTCACATTAATTTCATAAGGACTGCGTGTCCCATCCGGGTTATTTTTCCAGTTAACCAACGCCCCTTCAGCCTGAAGTTTCTCCACAAGCGAGAGGATTTCCGACTCAGGCAAAATGCCGCGTAGCGGATTCAGACCAATTCCGTCATGAGAGGCCAGGAAGTTAAACCAGGTGGTTTTGGTGGAAGGCAGCGTCAGCGACGCTGCCCACTGGCTCAGCGTCCGTACGTTCTGACTATGCACCGCATGCAGTACTAGCGGGGGCAATGAGAACTGATACACCATCTGCGCTTCATTTTCACCGTCACCGAAGTAAGCAACGTTATCTTTATGCGGAACGTTCGTCTCGGTGATAATCACCGTTCCCGGGGCGACAGCCTCGGTAATAGCGCGGAAAAGCTGGATGAGCTGGTGGGTTTGCTCAAGGTGGATGCAGTTTGTTCCGGGTATTTTCCACATGAAGCCCACAGCATCCAGACGAATGTACCGCGCCCCTTCAATCAGGTAATGCAGAAGCACATCCACCATCGCGATCAGCACCTGCGGAGAGGCGAAATTGAGGTCAATCTGGTCCTCGCTGAAGGTGGTCCACAGGTGTCGCACGCTGCCATCATGCAGCGTGAAAGGCGTAAGAAGCGGTAAGGCACGCGGACGCGTCACCGCGGATAAGTCTGTTTCAGGATCGACAGAAATAAAGAAATCGTCATAGCCAGGCGTTTGCTTCAGATAATTAGCGAACCATTTGCTTTTGGCTGACATATGATTGCAGACGAAATCAAACATTAAGCTGGCTGACTTTTTTAACTCAGCAACATCTCGCCACGTACCCGTGTCAGGTGCAACCTCATGATAATCAATAACAGAAAACCCGTCGTCCGAAGACCATGGATAAAAAGGCAAGAGATGGACATGAGAAAAAGAATGAGAAAGCCACTTGTTATAAAAACGTGTAAAAACCGGCAGTGCCTTCTCCCCTTTCGCTGAAAACTGATCGGCATAGGTAATCAGAACAACATCTTTTTCATCCCAGGCCATTTTACGTTTTTCTGTAATAACAGAAGCAGCCTTTTCAATATTTTCCAAAAGCGCATTAAGATGGGCTTCAGAAAACGTTTCCCCGTAAACAAGATTAATGAGCTCTTTAATTTTTATCTTCATTTCATTTTCCATGGTAGCGGTCCCACGGAGTGGCAATCTACTCCCATGAAAAATATCTGTCAACGGACCAGGGAGGAGAAAAAGGTGTTTGCAAAGCAGCTCAGCGCAATATTGTGAGCTGCCGCAAAGAAAGCACGGGGAAAAGAGAAATGCGGTTAACCGTCGCCAGTCTCTCTCCCGGAAGGGAAAGGGCTAACGCCAGCGGGAATTATTGGGATAAGTAACGACGAGAAAGCCGTTTTGCCACCTTTTGCAACAGCGGTTCGAGCGCCACGGCCAGCACCATTCTGACCGGCTTGCGGGCAACGGATTTAATCGCCCACCCCGCCACTCCTGCCGGGCCGAACCTTAACGCGGTCAGCAGGACCAGTTTACCTGCGATTTTCAGGCCGGGTTTTACCTTCTGACCGGCCTGTTGCCAGTGTTGTTTCATCTCATCTCTCTCTTAAAGCTGACGAAAACGACTTCTCAGCGTAAAGGTATCCGACGTGACATAGCGTTCCATTTCCCGTAGCCGCTTCTCACCGGCGGCAAGTTGCTCATCAACCGCATTGAGAAGATCGCTGCTGGTAGGGGCGCCTTCCGCAGCCAGTTCTCCTTCCGGCATCGGGTCAAGGACAAACGACAGGACGATGTATGCCACCAGGGTAATAAACGCCAGACCGAAGAAGATCGATAGCACCGTGACCACGCGCACCAGTTTGACCGGGACATCAAGATAATGAGCCAGCCCGGCACAAACGCCGCGCACCATGCCCTGCTGTGGAATACGCCACAACTTTTTGTTCAGATTCAGTCCAGACATTAACGGTCCCTCCAGTTTGGATGTTCAGCATCCAGGATGGCTTCCAGCGCCTGAATGCGTTCGCGCATTTTGTTCGCCTCACCGGAGAGCTGTACCAGACGCTGTTGTTCACTCTGGGAAAGTTCACCCCGTGAAGAACGGTTGCTGTAGTGCAGCCACAGCCAAATCGGCAAAACGAACAGCACGAAAATTGTCAGGGGAATGGCCAGAAAAAGCGCGCTCATGTGTACTCCTTGTCTTACGATGCGGCATGCTCAGGTGCCGCAGGAATTATTATTGGTTGTCTTGCTTCATTTTGGCTTTCAGTGCCGCCAGCTGCTCGCTGATTTCATCATCGGCCTTCAGGTCGGCGAACTGTTGATCCAGCGACTTCTGCTTACCGATGCCGTGACTTTCGGCTTCGGCTTCCATATGGTCGATACGACGTTCAAACGATTCAAAACGCGCCATCGCTTCATCAAGCTTACCGCTGTCCAGCTGACGACGCACATCGCGGGAAGAGCTTGCCGCCTGGTGACGCAGAGTCAGCGCCTGCTGACGCGCGCGGGTTTCGCTCAGTTTGTTTTCAAGCTCACCAATCTCTTTCTTCATACGGGTGAGCGTGTCATCCACCAGCGTCACTTCATGCTCGAGCGTCGCGACCATATCGGCCAGCTTCTGTTTTTCGATCAGCGCCGCACGGGCCAGATCCTCTTTATCTTTGCGCAGCGCCAGTTCCGCTTTTTCCTGCCATTCGTTCAGCTGAGCGGTAGCTTGTTCAATACGACGCGTAAGCTGTTTTTTCTCCGCCAGCGCACGGGCGGAGGTAGAACGCACTTCAACTAGCGTGTCTTCCATCTCCTGAATCATCAGGCGTACCAGCTTCTGCGGATCTTCCGCTTTCTCAAGCAGTGAGTTGATGTTGGCGTTCACGATGTCGGCAAAACGAGAAAAAATACCCATAATCAAATCCTCATAGTTCTGTTATCGGGCTATGCCCTGCTGTACAGATAATACAAACATCATGCCAACTTTTTATCTTATTGATTTCACTGACACTGATTGATTTTCATGCAGTGAAGAACTATCCTTTCCTGGTGATTATCGCTAAGGAGTGGTTAATTTCATCATGCCTGGATACAAAGACAATTTACTTGGTGAAGCAAACAGTTTCCTTGAAGTGCTGGAACAGGTCTCTCGCCTGGCGCCGCTCAACAAACCGGTGCTGATCATCGGTGAACGCGGAACGGGGAAAGAGCTGATAGCCAACCGTCTGCACTATTTATCCGGGCGCTGGGACGGCCCCTTCATTTCCCTTAACTGCGCGGCACTGAATGAAAACCTGCTCGACACCGAGCTCTTTGGCCATGAGGCGGGTGCGTTTACCGGTGCCCAGAAGCGTCATCCCGGGCGCTTTGAGCGCGCCGACGGCGGTACGCTGTTTCTTGATGAACTGGCCACCGCGCCCATGCTGGTACAGGAAAAACTGCTGCGTGTGATTGAGTACGGCGAGCTGGAGCGCGTCGGCGGTAGCCAGCCGCTGCAGGTTAACGTGCGTCTGGTGTGCGCCACGAACGCCAACCTGCCGGAGATGGTGGCGGAGGAGAAATTCCGTGCCGACCTGCTTGACCGTCTGGCCTTTGACGTCGTTCAGCTTCCTCCGCTGCGCGAGCGCAAAAGCGACATCATGCTGCTGGCAGACCAGTTTGCGATTCAGATGTGCCGCGAGCTCGGACTGCCGCTGTTCCCCGGCTTCAGCGATTATGCACAGGAGACGCTGCTTGCTTACCACTGGCCGGGAAATATCCGCGAACTGAAAAACGTCGTGGAGCGTTCCGTCTATCGCCACGGCAGCAGCGAGACGGAGCTGGACAACATCATTATCGATCCTTTCCAGCGCAGCGTGCCGCCGCTGTCCGCACCAACGTCTTCAGGCGATCTCCCTACTCTCCCCCTTGATTTACGCCAGTTCCAGAACGACCAGGAGAAACAGCTGCTTGAGCAAAGCCTGAAGACGGCAAAATATAACCAGAAACGGGCGGCTGAACTGCTGGGTCTGACCTACCATCAGTTAAGGGCATTGCTTAAAAAGCATCAAATGCGCTGACAATATCAGCACTTACCCGCAGACATTTTTACGAAGCAGGCGTAAGTGCGATACACTTTGCAGATCGAACCTAAAAACCTTAAAAATTATGCGTCTGGTTTTATCGTCCTTTTTTGCACTCGGTCTGTTTAGCAGCCTGGTCTTTGCCGCGCCCGGGCTTACTCCGCAGCCTGACATTCGTGATAGCGGCTTCGTCTATTGCGTAAGCGGCCAGGTGGATACTTTCAACCCGCAAAAAGCGGGCAGCGGCCTGATCGTGGATACCCTGGCCGCACAGCTTTACGACCGTCTGCTTGATGTTGACCCGTACACCTATCGTCTGGTGCCTGAGCTTGCGGAAAGCTGGGAAGTGCTGGATAACGGCGCAACCTACCGTTTTCACCTGCGCGATGACGTCGCGTTTCAGCGCACACCGTGGTTTACCCCCACGCGCAAGCTGAACGCAGATGACGTGGTCTTCACCTTCCAGCGCATCTTTAACCGCAACCACCCGTGGCATAACGTTAACGGCAGCAACTTCCCCTATTTCGACAGCCTGCAGTTTGCCGACACCGTCAAGAGCGTGCGCAAGCTGGATAACCGCACGGTAGAATTTTCGCTGACGCGCCCGGATGCCTCCTTCCTCTGGCACCTGGCGACCCACTATGCGTCGGTCATGTCCGCTGAGTACGCCGCGAACCTGACGAAAAAGGATCGCCAGGAGTTACTCGATCGTCAGCCGGTCGGCACCGGTCCGTTCCAGCTGGCCGAATACCGCGCCGGGCAGTATATTCGCCTGCAGCGCCATGAGCATTTCTGGCGCGGCACCCCGCTGATGCCGCAGGTGGTGGTCGATCTCGGTTCAGGCGGAACGGGACGTCTGTCGAAACTGCTCACCGGGGAATGTGACGTGCTCGCCTGGCCCGCGGCCAGCCAGCTCACCATTCTGCGCGACGATCCGCGCCTGCGTCTGACGTTGCGCCCCGGCATGAATATCGCTTATCTGGCCTTTAACACCGATAAGCCGCCGTTGAATAACCCTGCCGTTCGTCATGCTCTGGCGCTGGCGATTAACAACCAGCGTTTGATGCAGTCGATCTACTACGGCACGGCGGAAACCGCCGCCTCAATTTTACCGCGCGCCTCGTGGGCCTATGACGGTGAAGCTAAAATTACGGAATACAATCCGGCAAAAGCGCGTGAACAGCTGAAGGCGCTGGGGGCGGAAAACCTCACGCTGCAGCTTTGGGTGCCAACCAGTTCCCAGGCGTGGAACCCGAGCCCGCTCAAGACCGCCGAACTGCTGCAGGCGGATATGGCGCAGGTGGGCGTGAAAGTGATCATCGTACCGGTTGAGGGCCGTTTCCAGGAGGCGCGCCTGATGGACATGAATCATGATTTAACCCTGACCGGCTGGGCGACCGACAGTAACGATCCGGACAGTTTCTTCCGGCCGCTGCTGAGCTGTGCGGCGATAAACTCGCAGACCAACTACGCCCACTGGTGTAACCGGGAGTTTGACGCCGTGTTGCAAAAAGCGCTGGCTTCCCAGCAGCTGGCCTCGCGCATCGACGCCTATGATGAAGCGCAGAAGATCCTCGCCCAGGAACTGCCGGTGCTGCCGCTGGCCTCTTCCCTGCGTCTTCAGGCCTATCGTTATGATATTAAAGGTCTGGTGCTGAGTCCGTTCGGCAACGCCTCGTTCGCCGGCGTGTCGCGTGAAAAAGAACAAGAGGTGAAAAAACCATGATTATTTTTACCTTACGTCGGCTCCTTTTGCTGCTGGTGACGCTCTTTTTCCTGAACTTTGTCGGCTTCAGCCTGAGCTATTTCACGCCTCACGCCCCGCTCCAGGGGTCGTCCCTGTGGGATGCCTGGCTCTTCTGGTTTAACGGGCTGCTGCACTGGGATTTCGGCGTGTCCAGCATTAACGGACAGCTGATTTCCGAGCAACTGAAAGAGGTGTTCCCGGCCACGATGGAGCTGTGCATTCTGGCCTTCGGCTTTGCCCTGATGGTTGGCATTCCCGTGGGGATGCTGGCCGGGATCTATCGCAACAAATGGCAGGATAAGTTTATCAGCGCCCTCGCCCTGTTCGGCTTCTCCATCCCGGTCTTCTGGCTGGCGCTGCTGCTGACGCTGTTCTTCTCGCTGACGATGGGCTGGCTGCCGGTTTCAGGTCGTTTTGACCTGCTCTATACGGTTAAAACGGTAACCGGTTTTGCCATCATTGACGCGTGGCTGTCCGATTCGGTGTGGCGCCATGAGATGATCGTCAGCGCCCTGCGCCATATGGTATTGCCGGTGCTGACCCTGGCGGTTGCGCCGACAACTGAAGTGATCCGCCTGATGCGCCTGAGCACCATTGAGGTATTTGACCAGAACTACGTCAAAGCCGCCGCCACGCGCGGGTTGTCACGCCTGACCATACTGCGCCGCAACGTCCTGCACAACGCGCTGCCGCCGGTTATTCCGCGTCTGGGATTACAGTTTTCCACCATGCTGACGCTGGCCATGATCACCGAGATGGTCTTTAGCTGGCCAGGCCTCGGGCGATGGCTGATTAACGCCATCCGCCAGCAGGACTACGCCGCGATTTCTGCGGGCGTGATGGTGATTGGTTCGCTGGTAATTATTGTTAACGTGTTGTCCGATATTCTGGGTGCCATGGCCAACCCATTGAAGCATAAGGAATGGTATGCCTTACGATAGCGTATACAGTGAAAAGCGCACGCCCGGTGTGCTGCGCACCGTGTGGCGTAAATTCTATGGTGATACCACGGCAATGATCGGCCTTTACGGCTGTGCCGG
This sequence comes from Enterobacter asburiae, assembly GCF_024599655.1. NCBI lineage: Bacteria > Pseudomonadati > Pseudomonadota > Gammaproteobacteria > Enterobacterales > Enterobacteriaceae > Enterobacter > Enterobacter asburiae. The sequence goes on along the minus strand of NZ_CP102247.1, from coordinate 2,214,647 downwards.
CCTGGTGTTGCTTTGCGTCTTTGGCTCGTGGTTTGCGCCGTACGGCATCGACCAGCAGTTCCTTGGCTATCAGTTGCTGCCGCCGTCCTGGTCGCGCTACGGCGAAGTCTCTTTCTTCCTGGGAACGGACGACCTTGGACGTGACGTGTTGAGCCGTCTGCTGAGCGGTGCAGCCCCGACGGTGGGCGGCGCATTTGTGGTGACGCTCGCGGCAACGATCTGTGGGCTGGCGCTTGGTATTTTTGCAGGATCCACGCACGGCCTGCGTTCGGCGGTGCTTAACCACATTCTGGATACGCTGCTGTCGATCCCGTCCCTGCTGCTGGCGATCATTGTTGTTGCCTTTGCCGGTCCGCATCTGTCGCATGCCATGTTCGCCGTCTGGCTGGCTATCCTGCCCCGCATCGTGCGCTCGGTTTACAGCATGGTGCATGATGAGCTGGAAAAAGAGTACGTCGTCGCAGCCCGTCTGGACGGCGCGACGACCTTCAACATTCTGTGGTTTGCCGTGCTGCCCAACATCGCCGCCGGACTGGTCACCGAGATCACCCGCGCCCTGTCGATGGCGATCCTGGACATCGCGGCACTCGGCTTCCTCGACCTCGGTGCACAGCTGCCGTCACCCGAATGGGGTGCGATGCTCGGCGACGCGCTGGAACTCATCTACGTGGCACCGTGGACGGTCATGCTGCCGGGTGCGGCCATTATGGTGAGCGTGCTGCTCATCAACCTGCTGGGCGACGGTATTCGCCGTGCAATTAACGCGGGGGTGCAATAATGCCGCTTCTTGATATTCGCAACCTCACCATCGAATTCAAAACCGGTGAAGGCTGGGTTAAAGCCGTCGATCGCATCAGCATCACCCTCGCGGAGGGTGAAATTCGCGGGCTGGTGGGGGAATCCGGCTCGGGAAAAAGCCTGATTGCCAAGGCTATCTGCGGCGTGGCGAAAGACAACTGGCGCGTGACCGCAGACCGTATGCGTTTTGATGATATCGATCTGCTGCGCCTCTCCCCCCGCGAGCGGCGTAAGCTGGTCGGACATAACGTCTCGATGATTTTCCAGGAACCGCAGTCCTGTCTCGATCCGTCCGAACGCGTGGGTAAGCAGCTCATGCAGAACATTCCCGGCTGGACCTATAAAGGCCGCTGGTGGCAACGCGTTGGCTGGCGCAAGCGTCGCGCCATTGAGCTTTTACACCGCGTTGGGATTAAAGATCACAAAGATGCGATGCGCAGCTTCCCTTATGAGCTGACCGACGGCGAATGTCAGAAAGTGATGATTGCCATCGCGCTGGCCAATCAGCCGCGTCTGCTGATTGCGGATGAACCGACGAATGCGATGGAACCCACCACGCAGGCGCAAATTTTCCGCCTGCTGTCGCGCCTCAACCAGAATAACAACACCACCATTTTGCTGATCAGCCATGACCTGCAAATGCTCAGCAAATGGGCGGATAAAATTGATGTGATGTATTGCGGGCAAACGGTCGAAACCGCGCCGAGTGAAGATCTGATTAACGCCCCGCATCATCCGTATACGCAGGCGCTCATCCGCGCCATTCCGGATTTTGGCAGCGCCATGCCGCATAAAAGCCGCCTGAATACCCTGCCGGGGGCGATCCCGCTGCTGGAATCCCTGCCGATAGGCTGTCGTCTGGGGCCGCGGTGCCCTTATGCTCAGCGTAAATGTATCGAGACGCCGCGCCTGACCGGTGCCAAAAATCATCTTTACGCCTGTCATTTCCCGCTGAACATGGAGAGAGAGTGAAATGGTCGAAACCTTACTGGAAGTTCGCAACCTGAGTAAGACCTTTCGCTACCGCACGGGGCTGTTTCATCGTCAAACTGTCGACGCGGTGAAGCCGCTGAGCTTTACGCTGCGTGAAAAACAGACCCTGGCGATCATCGGCGAGAACGGTTCCGGGAAATCCACCCTGGCGAAAATGCTCGCCGGCATGGTTGAACCGACTGCAGGCGAAGTGTTGATTGACGATCATCCTCTGACGTTCGGCGATTACTCTTTCCGCAGCCAGCGCATCCGCATGATCTTCCAGGATCCTTCTACCTCGCTTAATCCGCGCCAGCGTATTTCGCAGATCCTCGATTTTCCGCTGCGTCTGAACACCGACCTGGAGCCGGAGGCGCGCCGTAAGCGCGTATTTGAAACCCTGCGTATGGTTGGCCTGTTACCGGACCACGAAAGCTACTACCCGCATATGCTGGCCCCCGGCCAGAAACAGCGTCTGGGTCTGGCGCGTGCATTGATTTTGCGGCCAAAAGTGATCATTGCGGATGAAGCGCTTGCCTCGCTGGATATGTCGATGCGCTCACAGCTGATTAACCTGATGCTGGAATTGCAGGAAAAACAGGGGATCTCGTATATCTACGTCACCCAACATCTGGGAATGATGAAGCACATCAGCGATCAGGTGATGGTCATGCACCAGGGAGAAGTTGTCGAACGCGGCAGCACGGCGGATGTGATGGCCTCCCCACTTCATGAGCTGACGAAACGACTGATTGCCGGTCATTTCGGCGAAGCATTAACCGCCGATGCATGGCGCAAAGACCGTTAAAAAAAAGTTGCACTGTTCAATAAGGATTAAATAGCTTTTACACGCTGTTTAATCCTTTAACTTTTTCATCTCCACTCCTGCTCCATATTCTAAGCAAAATAAATCAACAGTTCTTCTTCAGAATATCCGGACATTACGGAGGAGAAGAAATGAACACCAGCACTTACGTTCTAAAATACACCGAGTATCTCATCAGAAAATGCCGCTCATTTTTAATGACGGACCTGCACTTTCATACTGTGAGGCTCAGGAAAACATCCGGGAAAACCCCTGACATTCAATCACCCACGACGTTGAGTGAAAAAATATGTCATCGTCTGGTTTATGACCATAATAACCTCTACACGATGCTCGCTGATAAACTCGCCGTTCGGGCATACGTTTCCTCCAGAACAACTCGCGTGAAAACGGTGCCATTAATTGGTGTGTATTCCCGGCCGTCGCAGATTGATTTTTCAGTACTCCCTGACAAATTCGTCCTTAAGTGCAACCATGACAGTGGCAGCACAATAATATGTACAAATAAAGCGCAATTTAATGTCGGGGAAGCGTGTAAAAAGCTGAGCCTCGCGTTAAAGAAAAATTTGTACTACACCACGCGCGAATGGCAATACAAAAACATTACGCCGAGTATACTTTGCGAGCCGTTTGTCGATCTCTTCGATGATGCTGACAGAAATACAACGCCCGAAATGCTGAGGATCCATTGCTTTCACGGCGTTGCCCACTATGTTGAAGCGGATTTTACGGATGATAACGGCAACGGTTTTATCAACGTTTATGACAGGCACTGGAACTTACAACCCTTCCAGATGGAATATCCGAATACTTCAGCAGATCCAGGCGAACCGGTCTTGTTCCGACAGGCATTGCTGGCGTCCCAGGAGCTGGCGGATGGAATTGACTACTGCCGCGTTGACCTGATGCTAAAGAAAGATGAAATCTTTTTCAGTGAAATAACCCTAAGCCCGAGACGCGGTAAACTGACGATTACCCCGCAGGAATGGGATGCTAAGTTAGGGAAAATATGGCATTTATCGCCGGCAGGCGCATTTGACCTGCCGCTGAAACTCACGAGTCGGGCCAGGTGAGCTTAAATATCGAGTGGTTTTGCGTCGATAAGGTATAGGTAACATCGCCACCATGAGCCAGCATGATGGCTTTTACCACCGACAAGCCCAAACCACAGCCTTCCGGGTTCACATGTCTGGCGCCATTATCGCGCTGAAAGGGCTGAAATAAGAAATCATGAAACTCCCTGGGGATGCCCGGTCCCCCGTCCTGAATAAGAATATAATTGCCTTTATCAGAAACGCCATTTTTCACGATGAGTTTGCGCGAGGTTGAATAGTGTAAGGCATTGTCAAATAAAACGGTCAGACACTGATTGATGCGTAACGGATCGAATACGCATTGCTGCTCCCTCAGTTCTGTATTGACGGTAAATGCCTTACGGTTGAACTCGGGCATGAATGTATCGAGTGCATCCTGTATTGTCCCTTTTAGATCCGTTCTTGACTGGCACAGCGTGTATCCCGCCCCGCCATTCGAACTGACAACCCGGAGATCTTCAATCAGACGGGTTAACCCTTCCGTCTGTTTGAGAAGATTATTAAACAGTACCGGGTCCGGGGTAAAAACACCGTCAACCAACCCCTGAAGCCGTCCGCGTAAAATCGTGACCGGCGTTCTCAGCTCATGCGCAATAGCGGCATTCCAGGATTTTCTCTGAATATCCAGGGTCTGTAATTTTTCCGCCATTTCATTGAAATCCGTCACAAGGTGATTGATTTCACCCAGCCGGGAACTGGCGCAAAATGCCCGTGCGTCCAGATCGCCCTGAGAAATCCTTTTCAGGCTGGACGCTACCGCGTTTAGCGGGGTGAGTATTCGGGATGACAGTTTGACCGTGAAAAAGAGGGCAATAATCATACTGATCGTAGTCGCGGTCCCAATCCACACCCAGTCCCACATCGTCATCTGCTCGTCATCGCCCGCAGCAGGGCCGCCCGGGAGGTGATCCAGAATAAAGGAGTAAAAAAACCAGGAGCCGAGTATGGCGATGGCAATTATCGTAAACGTCAGCAACAGCATATACGTTAAGATCTGACGACTCAGGACAGACTCTCTGTTCATTTCTTTTCCCCAAGCCGGTAGCCCATGCCTCTGATGCTCTCGGGAACACCGTAAAGGCCGGCAAGCTCCAGTTTTTTACGCAACTTGCTCATATGGCTGTCGACGGTTCTGTCGAGCGCGTCACCTTCCGGCAGACACGCGTTGAGTAACTCTTCGCGGGAACAGACCTTTCTCGGATATCGCATCAGCCAGGTAAGTAATTTAAATTCGGTCGTTGTTAATACCGGGGAGATAACCTCTTCTCCCACGGTGACTTCCACGTAGAAATCATCCGGATAGACCGTAATAAAGGGCGTTCTGAGCGGCAGGGAACCCGCCTGCTGAAGCGCAGTTTTTGTTCTGCGCAGCACCGCCTCAACCCGTGCGACAACCTCAGAAGGGTTGAAGGGTTTGATCACGTAATCATCCGCGCCCAGCCTCAGCCCCATGAGCTTATCGACATCCTGATCGAGAGCGGAAACCATAATGACCGGGACAGAACTTTCCTGACGAAGCGTGGTAAGTACGCTCCAGCCGTCACATACGGGCAGGTGAATGTCCAGCAATATGAGATCCGGTTTATGGAGTCGATTGAGCGTTATGGCCTGCTCGCCCTGCCTGGCTCTGAGCGTTTTCATTCCCGAACGCTCTAAGTAGCTCATCAGTATATCGGCGATTTCGTCTTCATCTTCAACAATAAGGATCAGCGTATTTTTGTGCATTTTATCTCCGTGGGTGAAATCCCTTTGAGCACGCTATCAGATATCTTTAGCACAATAAGACACAGCCTCCGCGAAAAAGTGCCGTGGTCACGAAAATTTCCTGGTTGATTTAAATGCCCGGTTATTTCTCCACACAGCCTACACATTCAGTCAATAAAGACTCGACAATGTCCGCTCATAATCGCTATTGAGGCATAGCCCTTTGTGCATTGCGCGTTGCAAATTACCACTGTTTCTTAAAGATTTTATGAAGTTGGCTGAAATAATGAACATGGAACTTTCAAAATATTTCTCTCCTAAAAAACTGGGCATATATTCCCTGTTTCTGCTGCTGTCTTGGGGATTACTTTATACCTGGCTGGTGCTGGTGCACAGAATGGATGAAAAAGTCGCCTCGACGCTGCTCTCTTCACCCATTATCTATGGCTGCATCGCATTGTCGGTGGTCTCTTTAATAATCCAAAATAAAGCTGGCGCGTTGACGGAGCTGCTTGTCATCGCCTTCTGGCTAATAGTGATTTTTGTCTATCTCATTATTACGTTCACCGTGCTGTTAAACGCGATACCCGATCTCGAGGATCTGGTCTTTTACTACGAGTGTTATTTGATCATTTTTTTTGGCGGAGCACCGCTGTACCTCATTATGAGAATGATTTGAGTCGCTGCTCCACACGTCCTCCATAAACCGCCCATGTCCGCTAAACAGGCTCGCGATAGACTCTCTATCTCACGCTTTTGCACAAAAATAACTCACTGAAAAGTCTGACACGACTTACCCATAATGATGAACCGTAATAATAATCTTCGTTCTTCTGAACCTGCCGGTGTGATGCACTCGCTTAAAAAACTCGCGATACGACACCGAAAAAAACTGGCTGTCACTTTCTTCCTGGTGGTGGCCGAAAACGTGACGTTTTTACTTTATCCCGTTCTGGCAGGCATCGCGATAAATGCCATCCTCGCAGGTGAGACGCTTAACGCCGCGCTGTATGGCCTGATGGTACTTTGTATGTGGTTCATCGGCGCGGCCAGACGCAGCATCGACACGCGCACGTTTGCACGCATTTATGCCGGACTCGCGGTATCCGTCGTCCTGGCACAGCGCAAATATCAGCTAAACCATTCGGCAATCGCCGCCAGAGTCACGCTCTCGCGCGAATATGTGGATTTCTTTGAAATGCACCTTCCCCTGCTGATTACATCGCTGAGCTCACTTTTTGGTGCCGCCATCATGTTGCTGTTTATTGAATTTTGGGCCGGCGTCATGTGCTTTGCGATTGTATTTATCCTGCTCGGATTTGTCTCCGGATATGCCCGTAAAAATGAATGGCTATTCATGCGCCTGAATAATCGGCTGGAAAAAGAAGTGGATTATGTTCATAAGGCTGGCACGGCGACCCTTCACCGACATTACGCCACGCTGGCGCGTTTACGTATCGCATTATCTGACCGCGAGGCGTGGGGCTATTTGTGGGTTGGCGTACTTGTTGCCGCGCTTTTTACACTGACCATCGTCTGGATGACGCGCTCAACCGGCATCACCGCCGGGCATATTTATTCCGTGATGACCTACATGTGGATGTTCGCGACGAGCCTCGATGACGCACCGCAGCTTCTTGAGAAATTTTCGCAGCTCAGGGATATCGGTAAACGCGTATCCACTGATGATGAAATTCACGTAACTGGACGTTAATTTAATGCCTCATTTTTTTATCGAACGCCCCGTTTTCGCCTGGGTAGTGGCGCTGTTTATCGTTCTGGCGGGACTTCTGTCTATTCCCCGTTTACCGGTTGCGCAGTATCCGGCGGTGGCACCGCCGGGAATCATTATTTCCGTCAGTTACCCGGGTGCCAGCCCCGATATCATGAATACGTCGGTGGTGTCGTTAATCGAGCGCGAAATCTCTGGAGTCGATAACTTGCTCTATTTCGAATCATCCAGTGACACAACCGGTTCGGCATCGATTACCGTCACGTTTAAACCGGGCACGGACATCAAGCTGGCGCAGATGGACCTGCAGAATCAGATTAAGATCGTCGAGCCTCGTCTGCCTCAGGCGGTAAGACAAAACGGCATTAACGTCGAGGCCGCTAACTCTGGCTTTTTGATGATGGTGGGGCTGAAGTCCACGACAGGTCAATTTGAGGAAGCTGATTTAAGTGACTATTTTGCCAGAAACGTCAGTGACGAGCTTCGCCGCGTGCCCGGCGTAGGGAAAGTTCAGCTGTTTGGTGGCGAAAAAGCGCTGCGCATCTGGCTGGATCCCATGAAGCTCCATAGCTATGGGCTTTCGGTAAGTGATGTTCTTACCGCCGTTGGCCAGCAAAATGCCCTGGTTTCGCCCGGTAAAACGGGAGATGAGCCCACAGCTGCAGGACAAGGGGTAACGTATCCCATCACCGTGAAGGGACAACTCTCCTCGGTCGAGGCGTTCAGGAATATCACCCTGAAATCTGACGCATCCGGCGCCCGCCTGAAACTGTCCGACATTGCACGGATTGAATCTGGCCTGCAAAGCTACGCCTTTGGTATTCGCGAAAATGGCGTGCCCGCAACGGCGGCGGCAATTCAGCTTTCGCCAGGCGCCAACGCAATGAGTACGGCTTCAGGCGTGCGCGCGCGCATCGACGAGCTTTCCCGGGTGTTACCCGACGGAATGACGTTTACGGTTCCCTTCGATACCGCGCCGTTTGTGAAACTTTCTATCGTGAAGGTTGTTCAGACATTTGTGGAAGCGATGGTCCTCGTCTTCCTGGTTATGCTGCTGTTTCTGCACAAGATACGCTGTACGCTTATCCCGGCGATTGTTGCTCCCGTCGCACTTCTTGGCACCTTCACGGTGATGCTGTTGAGCGGATACTCCATCAATATTCTGACGATGTTCGGCATGGTGCTGGCGATAGGGATTATCGTTGATGATGCCATTGTGGTCGTAGAAAACGTTGAACGGCTGATGGAGGAAAAAAGCCTGTCCCCGCGTGACGCCACGCGGCAAGCCATGCAGGAAATCACCCCGGCGATTATAGGGATCACGCTGGTGCTAACCGCCGTCTTTATCCCCATGGGGTTTGCCGAAGGATCCGTCGGGATTATCTACCGACAATTTTGTATTTCCATGGCGGTATCCATACTGCTGTCCGCGTTTCTTGCCCTGACGCTGACGCCCGCCCTGTGCGCAACGTTACTCAAGCCGCACAAGGCAGGAAAGAGCGGAAGTGGACGGTTCGCGGCCAGGTTTAACGCGCGCTTCCGTTCGCTCACCGTCTGTTACGAAGCCGGGCTGGGAGCCGTTCTGAAGCGAACCGGACGGATGCTGCTCCTGTACGTTGCGCTTTGCGCTGCGCTGTTTTTAGGATTGTCTTCGTTACCGTCGTCCTTTCTGCCGGACGAAGATCAGGGCTACTTTATGTCCTCAATCCAGCTGCCTTCTGATGCCACGATGCAGCGCACCCTCAACGTGGTTAAAAAATTTGAAGAGGAAATTGCGGCCCGGCCGGATATTGAAAGCAATATTATGATCCTGGGGTTTGGATTTTCAGGTTCAGGGCCGAATTCGGCTATGGCCTTCACCACGCTGAAGGACTGGAAAAACCGGCAGGGCTCGACGGCTCAGGATGAAGCCGACCATATACAGGCCAGCATGGCGAACGTCTCTGATGCCGTCACGATGAGCCTGCTCCCGCCGGCCATTTCGGATATGGGCACCTCCTCGGGGTTCACCTGGTACGTGCAGGACAGAGCGGGTCTGGGCTACGAGGCGTTAAAGCGCGCTGCCGACGCGCTGGTCCTGCAAGCCAATGAACGTCCTGAACTGAGTGACGTGTATATAGACGGTCTTCCGGAAGGAACAAGCCTTGCGCTCCAGGTGGACAGAGAAAAGGCGGAAGCGATGGGCGTCTCATTTGATGAAATCAACCAGACGCTCTCCGTCACCCTGGGCTCAAATTACGTCAATGACTATACGAATAGCGGCCGCGTTCAGCAGGTGATCATTCAGGCCGATGCGCCCTACCGAATGCAGCCTGAGCAGATACTGACGTTATCTGTGAAAAACCGGATGGGTCAGATGGTACCGGTATCGACGTTTGCCACGCTTTCCTGGAACGTTGCGCCGCAGCAGTTGACGCGTTACCAGGGATATTCTGCTATTCGCATTACCGGAAGTGCGGCCCCGGGAGAGTCCAGCGGCACCGCAATGAAGGTGATGGAGAGTTTGTCCCGAGATTTACCGCAGGGCATGGCGGGCGAGTGGGCCGGGAGTTCATTGCAGGAGCGAAAATCGGAGTCTCAGCTTCCGGGCCTTATCGTCCTGTCGATACTGGTCGTATTTATGGTTCTCGCCGCGCTGTATGAGAGCTGGTCTATTCCTTTTGCGGTCATGCTGGTGGTTCCGCTGGGCCTTATCGGCGCCGTGATAGCGGTGTCTGTTGCCGACATGACGAATGACGTTTTCTTTAAGGTCGGCCTGATCACGCTTATCGGCCTGTCGGCCAAGAACGCCATTTTGATTGTTGAATTTGCCAGGCAGCTCCATCGCGAAGGACAGCCCCTGCTGGCGGCAACCGTTCACGCCGCCAGCCAGCGCCTGCGCCCCATTCTGATGACCTCGTTAGCCTTCACTTTAGGGGTTGTTCCCTTGATGCTGGCCAGTGGTGCGAGCGACAGTACGCAGCACGCCATCGGTACCGGCGTATTTGGCGGCATGATCAGCGGTACGCTTCTCGCGATCTTCTTCGTACCGGTTTTCTTTATCGTCATTGCGCGTTTTGTCGACAACATCAGGAAAGCGTGAATACCCTGGTGGAATCGCGCTCCCTCTCTGGTTGGATGAGGTGAAGCTGTTGCCGGGTGATATACTGGACGAATGCTGAAATTTTGAGCCCCCGCGACTCCGCGGTGCATTCTTCGGGGCAAGCGTCTTCGGAGAAGTGCGAGAAATATCGTGACACAAGGGGCTGTGAGTGGGCTATAATTTCGAGCTAATTTCGAATGATTTTGAAATACTGCCTGTAACGCTATGAATTACAAGGCAAAATTAGCAATGAATATAAGGATTAAAGCTATGGGTTTTCTTTCCGGTAAGCGCATTCTGGTAACTGGCGTTGCCAGTAAACTGTCCATCGCATACGGCATCGCACAGGCAATGCATCGCGAAGGCGCTGAGCTGGCGTTCACCTACCAGAACGACAAGCTGAAAGGCCGTGTTGAAGAGTTTGCCGCGCAGCTGGGTTCCAGCATTGTTCTGGAATGTGACGTTGCACAAGACGAAAGCATCGACGGCATGTTTGCTGAACTGGCAAAAGCATGGCCGAAATTCGACGGTTTCGTTCACTCCATTGGCTTCGCTCCTGGCGACCAGCTGGACGGCGACTACGTGAACGCGGTTACCCGTGATGGCTTCAAAATCGCTCACGACATCAGCTCCTACAGCTTCGTGGCGATGGCGAAATCCTGCCGCGCGATGCTGAACCCGGGCGCAGCCCTGCTGACCCTGTCCTACCTGGGCGCTGAACGTGCTATCCCTAACTACAACGTTATGGGTCTGGCTAAAGCGTCTCTGGAAGCGAACGTACGCTACATGGCGAACGCAATGGGTCCTGAAGGCGTGCGCGTTAACGCCATCTCTGCAGGTCCTATCCGCACCCTGGCCGCTTCCGGTATTAAAGATTTCCGTAAAATGCTGGCACACTGCGAAGCGGTTACCCCGATTCGTCGTACCGTTACCATTGAAGATGTGGGTAACTCTGCAGCATTCCTGTGCTCTGACCTTTCCGCTGGTATCTCCGGCGAAGTGGTTCACGTTGACGGCGGCTTCAATATCGCTGCAATGAACGAGCTGGAAATTAAATAAGCTGTGGCTCTCTTCCCGCCCGGGAAGAGAGTTTTCCCCCCGCACCACCCCTTCGTTATTCCGTTCTGCTATTTGTTATCACCTAACAATATTTTTCCCTTTATCTGCCTTACGCCAGGATATTGATCGCCATTTTGAGATCAAGGAACGCACATGGAACAACGCCGTTTTTCCGGCAAAGGCCACTGGTATCACGAAACCCAGTCAAACCACGCGCAGACGGATGTTCTGCCTCTGGTGCCCGAAGCCGCTAACGTCGACGATCGTTTTTTGCTCGATTTAGCCCTGCCTGATGAGATTGTCGCCGCCTGTTCTGGCTGGCTTACCCCTGCCAGGGCCTTATGCCACCAGCTGTTTCCGCTCTCGATTCCCGTTAACCGCCTGCATACGCTCAGCGCTTACGATCGACTCAGCACCGCGCTAACGGTCGCACAGGCCTGCGGCGTTCAGCGGCTCTGTAACCATTACGCCGCCCTTCTCGCCCCGCTTCCCGGCCCGGACTCCTCACGCGAAAGCAACCGACGTCTGGCGCAAATTACGCAGTATGCCCGCCAGCTCGCCAGCTCCCCTGATGTCATTGATGATAAAGCGCAGAACCAGCTTGATGAAGTTGGCCTGTCAACGTATGACATTGTGGTGATAAACCAGATTATCGGGTTTATCGGGTTTCAGGCGCGCGTCGTCGCGATTTTTCAGGCGCTGTTGGGACACCCTGTACGCTGGCTGCCAGGCCATCATATTCAGCCGCACACGCTGCCTACGCGCCACGCCGCGTGGGTGCCGCTTTTGCCCGTCGTCGAGCTGCGCTATGCGAGTGCGCATCAGCTTGAATCGCTGTCTCGCTGGCAGGCAGAACCCGCGCTGGAGGCGCTGACGCCGGTCCTTTGCCATGAGCCGTCGCTGCTCGACCTGACCGGAGAGATCCTGTTAAACACCCGCGAAGCGATCCCGCTGACGTCCCCCGCACTTTCGGCTGCTGTCGAACTGCTGACACGCTCTCCGGACCGCTTCAGCGCCGCGCAGTTTACCCCTCTCATGGATCAAGGACTCTCCGGCGAACATGCCATCACGCTGCTTACCCAGAGTGCGTTTGACGGCTGGCTCAATCGTCTGAAAGTCGCGTTTGGTAAAGAGGAATAACCATACTAATTACCCAAAGACCGCTTGCTGAGACAGTGAGAATCGCGTAAAACTGTCAGCCGCTCAATGGCTACGAAAATAGAACATTATGTTTCAGGACAACCCGCTGCTAGCGCAGCTTAAACAGCAACTGCATTCCCAGACGCCGCGTGCAGAAGGGGTCGTAAAAGCCACGGAAAAGGGCTTTGGCTTCCTTGAGGTTGACGCGCAGAAAAGCTACTTCATTCCGCCACCGCAGATGAAGAAAGTGATGCATGGCGATCGCGTTATGGCTGTCATTCATACCGAGAAGGACCGAGAGTCTGCCGAGCCGGAAGAACTGATCGAACCGTTCCTGACCCGTTTTGTGGGTAAGGTGCAGGGAAAAAACGATCGTCTTTGTATCGTGCCGGATCATCCCCTGCTGAAAGATGCCATTCCCTGCCGCGCCGCCCGTGGCGTTGAGCATGATTTTAAAGAAGGTGACTGGGCCGTAGCAGAAATGCGCCGTCATCCTCTGAAAGGCGATCGCGGTTTTTATGCCGAGTTGACCCAGTTCATCACCTTTGGCGCAGACCATTTCGTACCATGGTGGGTCACGCTGGCACGCCACAATCTTGAAAAAGAAGCGCCGAACGGCGTCGCGACCGAGATGCAGGACGAAGGTCTGACGCGCCGCGATCTCACCTCGCTGGAGTTTGTCACCATCGACAGCGCCAGCACAGAAGATATGGATGACGCGCTGTACGCAGAAGAGAGCGCCGATGGCAAACTGCATCTGACCGTCGCCATTGCCGATCCAACCGCCTGGATTGGCGAAGGCAGCAAGCTGGATGACGCCGCGAAAATCCGTGCGTTCACCAACTATCTGCCGGGCTTCAACATTCCGATGCTGCCGCGCGAATTGTCAGACGATCTCTGCTCGCTGCGTCCAAACGAAGTGCGTCCGGTTCTTGCCTGCCGCATGACCATCGCCGCAGATGGGGCGATTGAAGACGATATCGAGTTCTTTGCCGCCACTATCGAATCGAAAGCCAAGCTGGCCTACGATAACGTCTCCGACTGGCTTGAAAATACCGGTAGCTGGAAACCTGAATCCGACGCCATTGCCGCGCAAATCCGTTTGCTGCATCGCATCTGCCTGAACCGTGGCGAGTGGCGTAAAACCCACGCGCTGGTGTTCAAAGACCGCCCGGACTATCGCTTTGTTCTGGGCGAGAAAGGCGAAGTGCTGGACATCGTGGCCGAACCGCGACGCATTGCGAACCGCATCGTTGAAGAGGCGATGATTTCCGCGAACATCTGTGCCGCACGCGTGCTGCGCGACAAGCTGGGCTTTGGCATTTACAACGTTCACACCGGGTTTGATCCGGCGAATACCGAAGCGCTGGCGGCCCTGCTGAAGAATCACGATGTGCACGTCGATCCGGAAGAAGTGCTGACGCTGCCGGGCTTCTGCAAGCTTCGCCGCGAACTGGACGCGCAGCCGTCGGGCTTCCTGGACAGCCGCATTCGCCGCTTCCAGTCCTTCGCTGAAATCAGTACCGAGCCGGGCCCGCACTTTGGTCTTGGCCTCGAAGCTTACGCCACCTGGACATCGCCGATCCGTAAGTATGGCGATATGGTTAACCACCGTCTGCTGAAAGCGATTATCAAAGGTGAAACCATTGCCCGTCCTCAGGAGGACACCACGCTGCAGATGGCCGATCGCCGCCGCCTGAACCGCATGGCGGAACGTGACGTTGGAGACTGGCTGTACGCACGCTTCCTGCAGGATAAAGCCGGTACGGATACCCGTTTCGCCGCAGAGATCATCGATATCAGCCGCGGGGGCATGCGCGTCCGCCTGGTCGATAACGGTGCTGTCGCGTTTATTCCTGCGCCGTTCCTGCATGCGGTTCGTGACGAAATGGTCTGTAGCCAGGAAAACGGTACCGTACAAATTAAAGGTGAAACAGTTTACAAAGTCACCGACGTGATTGACGTCACTATCGCCGAAGTTCGCATGGAAACCCGCAGTATTATCGCGCGTCCTGTCGCCTGATAACCGGTTCAATTGTCGGCCATTTCCTTTCCGGAAGGGCCGACAATTTTTCTTTTTATACCCGCCACAAAATCATTATTTTTCCTTACTATTTTCAGCATCCCTTCGCCCAAACCCGCCATAATTATCTACAGTAAAAGAGTGTTGTTATATTCGGTTACGTGAATTTTTATACGCTCAGTATCCTTTTTAACCTGTCTCGTTTTATTATAAGAAAACAGGGAAAAACAATAAGTTCACTTCGGTTTTGCCGCTGTTTCTCAACGGAAAAGTCGACAGCAATTGAATAATTTGTGCGCTAATGAAAGCTGCGGGAGAAAACATGATGGACGATCTGGAGCAGAATTTGCTGTTTCGCTACATGGGAACTCACAGCCCGTGGTGGCGCTTGTCAGCCGACAGCAACGCTCTGCACCTTTCCACCAGCGAAAATGCCGATGTCACTCAGGTCGTGGCGCTGGACGATGAACAGGCCGATCTCATCCGTCATTTAACCGTTATTACCTCCAGCATTTCCATGTCGCTCTCCCTGTACGGGGAAGATGTTCCGGTTCATCTTGTGGGCCGTAAAATTACCCGTAACGAGTGGGCCGGAACCGCTTCCGCCTGGAACGATACGCCCTCCGTGGCGCGCGATCTGGCTCAGGGGCTCTCATTCGCGGAACAGGTTGTCTCTGAGGCTAATTCCGTCATTGTTATTCTCGATCGGCACGGCAATATCCAGCGTTTTAACCGGCTTAGCGAAGAGTACACCGGCCTGAAAGAGCAGGAAGTGATTGGCCAGAACGTCTTTAAGCTGTTTATGAGCCGTAGCGAAGCGGCCGCTTCAAAGCGCAACATTACCGGTTTTTTTCGCAACGGCAGCTCCTACGAAGTCGAACGCTGGATCAAAACGCGTAAAGGGCAGCGGCTGTTTCTGTTCAGAAACAAATTCGTGCACAGCGGCAGCGGTAAAAATGAAATTTTCCTTATCTGTTCCGGGACCGATATTACCGAGGAGCGCCGCGCTCAGGAGCGGCTGCGCGTGCTGGCCAATACCGATACCATCACCGGCCTGCCAAACCGCAATGCGATCCACGACCTGATTTCTGACGCCATCGACAACCGTGGCGACACGCAGGTAGGCGTGGTGTATCTCGATCTGGATAACTTTAAAAAGGTCAACGACGCTTACGGTCATATGTTTGGCGATCAGCTGTTACAGGCCGTCGCCCTCGCCATTTTAAGCTGTCTGGACGAGGAGCAGGTGCTGGCGCGGCTTGGCGGTGATGAGTTTATCGTCATGGCCACCAATACCTCGCAGGGCTCTCTGGAGGCGATGGCGTCGCGCATTTTAACCCGTCTACGCCAGCCGTTCCGAATCGGGCTGATTGAGATTTATACCGGCTGCTCCCTGGGTATCGCCCTCGCCCCGCAGCATGGGAACGACAGGGAAAGCGTCATTCGTAACGCCGATACCGCCATGTACACCGCCAAGGAGAACGGCCGGGGCAAGTTCTGCGTCTTCTCACCCGAGATGAACCAGCGCGTGTTTGAGTATCTCTGGCTGGATACCAACCTGCGCAAGGCCCTGGATAACGATCAGCTTCTGATCCACTATCAGCCGAAAATAACCTGGCGCGGGGAAGTCAGAAGCCTCGAAGCGCTGGTCCGCTGGCAATCGCCAGAGCGCGGTTTGATCCCGCCGCTGGAGTTTATCTCTTATGCCGAGGAGTCGGGCTTGATTGTGCCGCTGGGCCGCTGGGTGATGCTCGACGTTGTTCGCCAGGTGGCGAAATGGCGCGATAAGGGAATAAACCTGCGCGTGGCGGTAAACGTCTCTGCGCGCCAGCTGGCCGACCAGACTATTTTCAGTGACTTAAAGCAGGCGCTGAAGGATCTGAATTTTGAATACTGCCCTGTTGACGTCGAATTAACCGAAAGCTGTCTTATTGAGAACGAAGAGCTGGCGCTGTCCGTGATCCAGCAGTTCAGCCGACTCGGGGCACAAATTCATCTGGATGATTTTGGCACCGGCTACTCTTCCCTTTCTCAACTGGCCCGCTTCCCTATCGACGCCATTAAACTCGATCAATCTTTTGTCAGGGATATTCATAAGCAGTCCATCTCCCAGTCTCTGGTGCGCGCTATCGTCGCGGTGGCGCAGGCGTTAAATCTGCAGGTGATTGCCGAAGGGGTGGAAAGTGCAAAAGAAGACGCCTTTCTCACCAAGAACGGCGTCAACGAACGGCAAGGTTTTCTGTTTGCTAAGCCGATGCCCGCTGCCGCATTCGAGCGATGGCTAAAACGATATCAAGCGCGAAATCAACGTTAACTGGCTTTGCGCAAGCCCGCCGCGTGATGGCGGTTTTGCAGCGTGACCAGTCGCTCCATGTAGGCAATATCTTTCGGCTCAAGGCAGAAAGCGGCATCTACCCAGTCTTCCGTGATGTCCATAAGTTCACTGCGGGGCAATTGCAGAACGCGCGTACGGGCGCGCAGCATCGCCCTGACGCCATTCAGTTTTGGCCGCAGCGTATCGATGAAGGTTCGGGTGGAGACATAGCTTTGTCCGGGTTCAAACAGGACATCCACCAGCCCGTGCTGTTCGTACCATTCAGCCGTATGGGATTCCCCTTTGTAGATGAGTTCCTCCGCCAGCTTCATGCCTGAACGCCGTGCAACCAGGGAATACCCCCCCATACCCGGAAACAGGTTGAAGGCAATCTCCGGGAAACCCAGACGGGCATCGCGCTGAGCCAGGACGAAATGGTGCGCCAGAGCGGCCTCAAACCCGCCCCCTAACGCACTGCCTTCGACCATTGCCAGAGAGATGGCCCCCGTATCAAACCCCCGTGAGGCCGCATGGACGCAATCAACGCAGGCGCGAGCGTACGCCCGTAACGCTTCCCGACGTCCGTGCTGAATGCACTCAACGAAGAACTGTAAATCACCGCCCGCATTGTACATTTCAGGAACCAGCGAACCGGTTACCCAAAAATCAACCGCAAAACCAGACTGGCGAACCAGCCATGAAAAGTTCATGATCTCCTCAATTAACGCATGGTTAAAGCAAGGGCGTGGCTGAGCCCGCAGCATCATCCAGACCGTGTGACGCTCCGCCTCGTAATACCCTGACAGCTGCGTGAACCGTTCAGTATCGGTAAACAGTGTGCAGGTAGGCTGATTGATAACTGTCATAGTCTAATTCCTCTTATAAAAAAGCGCCTTGCGCGCAGTTTTAGACTAATCCACTCAATAAGCCTGCTGCATGAGGGGGAATAAATTTATCACTTACGTTTATGTAATTTAGTTATTGCATTTTTTCCCTTCTCTTTTGATCCTAATTTCTGCATCATTGAAAATATTAACTTTTCGCGCCTGGGGTGAGAATATGTCGACTATTGACGCACAAGCTGTAGCACAACGAATTGATACCGTGCTGGATATCCTGGTGGCGGGCGATTATCACTCTGCTATCCGTAATCTCGAGATCCTGAAGTCTGAACTTCTTGCTCAGAATGGTGCTGACAATGCGCTTGAAAACAGACAGCCAAAAGCGCCGTGGGAAGTTTAACCCCACCGTCTCCGACCTCGTTTCGCTTTATTAAATGGATGCTATGAATTCCCGACAACAACTCATTTTGCAGATGGTCATCGATCAGGGACGCGTAAGCGTAGTCGATCTCGCTAAAACCACCGGCGTGTCTGAAGTCACAATCCGTCAGGATCTTAATCTGCTGGAAAAACAGAGCTACCTGCGTCGCGCGCACGGATATGCTGTCCCGCTGGACAGCGATGACGTGGAGACGCGCATGATGAATAACTACGCTCTCAAACGTGAACTGGCGGAGTTTGCCGCGTCCCTGGTGAACAACGGTGAGACCGTCTTTATTGAAAACGGCAGCAGTAATGCCCTTCTGGCGCGCACGCTTGCCGATCAAAAGGATGTTACTATCATTACCGTCAGCAGTTATATCGCGCATTTGCTCAAAGAGACGCGCTGCGAGGTAATTCTGCTCGGCGGTATTTACCAGAAAAAAAGTGAAAGCATGGTAGGCCCGCTGACCCGTCAGTATGTCCAGCAGGTTCATTTCAGCAAGGCCTTCATCGGAATTGACGGCTGGCAGCCGGAGACGGGTTTTACCGGCCGGGATATGATGCGCTCTGACGTCGTGAATGCCGTGCTGGAAAAAGAGTGTGAAGCCATTGTGCTCACCGACAGCTCTAAATTTGGCGCCGTTCATCCTTATACGATGGGCCCCGTTTCACGCTTTAGCCGCGTGATTACCGACGAAAGATTGAGCGACGCGCACCGTAATAAGCTGGAAGATGACAGACTGATCGTCAATATTATTAAAACGACCGCCTGAGTCCCCTCCGCGCCCGAATTTCGGGCGCACACGCCCTTCTTTCTCTGAGATGATTCCTGGTACTTCTTTAAGAGTTTTTACCTGTTTAACCTGCATTAAAGTCGTAAAATTAATGTTAGCGATATAACAGGAAGTGACTATCACCTGCGTGATTACGTAACGCCTGCGCGACCAGCTTTCACGGAGAACAGAATTAAGTATTCGATTCGTCTATACTTAACGTGTACATCTTTCCGTGAATCGATAATTCAGGAGAAAGTATTATGACCTTAACCAGCAAAAAATTAGCCGCCGCTGTTCTGGCAATCACTGTAGCAATGTCCCTGAGCGCGTGCTCTAACTGGTCTAAACGTGACCGTAACACCGCGATTGGTGCCGGTGCCGGTGCTCTCGGTGGTGCAGTATTAACGGATGGTAGTACGCTGGGTACATTAGGTGGCGCTGCTGTCGGTGGTATTATCGGTCACCAGGTTGGCAAATAATTATTATCTAAGCCTTCCCCGGTATTGCGATATTTGAACGCATTTCAGGTCTGACATACGCACGTATATAACACGAGCCACGGCATTTGCCGTGGCTCATTTATTTTAGCCGCCTGCCAGTTTGACTTTCATCCCTTTGGCTTCCAGCAGAGATTTTATTAAATCGCGCTTATCGCCCTGGATTTCAATAATGCCGTCTTTCACGGCACCGCCGCAGCCGCATTTCTTTTTCAATTCGGCCGCCAGCTTTGCCAGTTCCGCATCATCCAGGTCAATGCCGGAGATAAGGCAAACCCCTTTCCCTTTTCGTCCACTGGTCTGGCGCTGGATCCGAACGATGCCGTCTCCCTTAGGACGTTCCACTTTCGCTTTCGGCTCATCTATACGCCCGCTATTGGTTGAATAGACCAGACGGCTGTTGGAATCGATCATTATGCCCCCTTTTTCAGCGATGCGTTGATAGCTTTAAGCGTCTCAGCCGGGTTTGCAGACTGCGTCACCGGACGCCCGATGACCATGTAGTCAACACCGGCAGCCAGCGCCTGCTCAGGCGTCATAATGCGGCGCTGATCGCCCACGTCGCTGCCTGCAGGACGGATCCCCGGCGTGACCAGTTTAAAATCCTTGCCCAGCGCTGATTTGAAACGTACCGCTTCCTGCGCGGAGCAAACAACGCCATCCAGGCCGCACTGCTGCGTCAGACGCGCGAGACGTTCGGCATGCTCGGCGGGTGACAACGTCACGCCCAGGTCGCGTAAATCGTTTTCGTCCATACTGGTCAGCACGGTGACCGCAATCAGCAACGGTGCATCTTTACCGAACGGCAGGAGCGCCTCACGGGCGGCCGTCATCATTCTGGCCCCACCCGATGCATGGACGTTGACCATCCATACGCCCAGCTCTGCGGCTGCGGCAACGGCGTGCGCCGTGGTATTCGGGATATCGTGGAATTTGAGATCGAGGAAAACGTCAAAGCCGCGCTGCTGCAGATCGCGAACGATTTGCGGTCCAAACAGCGTGAACATCTCTTTGCCAACTTTCAGACGGCAGTCGCGAGGGTCAATGCCGTCGACAAACGCCAGTGCGGCATCACGCTTATTGTAATCAAGCGCAACAACAACAGGAGAATCCGTAATTACGCGGGAAGTGGAGGATGTAACAGACGTCATGACCAGCCCTTTTCGTCTATGGGCGCGCAGCGGCGCGGAACAGATAAACGGCCAGCATTCTACCTGCCGACGCCGCAAATTGACAGGATCCATTTACGCGCCTGCCAGGCCGGCAAACCGCACGATGCACGGCGTGTGGTAAAAGCCATCAGTATGTTGTAACTAAAATGGGATGTTTTAAAAAATTACTGCCCGTCCAGGCCTCGAATTGGCTTAATGGTGGACCAGGCGCGGCAGGAAGGACAGTGCCAGTAGAGCGTATAGGCGGTAAAACCACACTTCTGGCAACGATAGCGCGGCTTGCTGCGCACCTGCTCGCCAACCATGTCGCGCAGCACCATCAGGCTCTCTTTGGCGCGCCCTTCTTCTGCGTCGTTCAGGTGGTAATCCATCAGCTTATGGAACACCCGCATGGTCGGATGGCGCTGCAGCTGACGCGTAATATAAACCTGCGCGGTGTCGCTTCCCTCATACTGCTCAACAACGTCTGATAGCATCAGTTCAGCGGTGGCGCCGGTATTTTCTTCCACGCAACGACGCAGGAATGCTACCCACTCTTCCTGCTTGTCGAGCTGTTGATAGCAGGTTTGCAGCATTTCCAGCGTTTCACTGACCAGCTCTTTGTCCTGGTCGATAACCCGCAGCAGGCTTTCAACGGCTTTGGCGTAGTCGCCACTCGCCATAAAGACGCGCCCCATCATGATGGAGATTCGCGCGCTGTTGCGATCCGCGGCGGCGCCTTTCTTCAGCAGCGCCATGGCTTTATCCATGTCGTCGTTGCCCATCTGCTGAAGCGCAAGCTCACAGTAGAAATGGGCTATCTCAACGCGCTGCTTATCTTTACCCAGCTTCACCAGACGTTCGGCGGTATCAATGGCTTTCTGCCAGTCGCTGGTGGCCTGATAAATCTGCAAGAGCTGCTGCAGCGCGCCGATGCGGAAATCTGTTTCGTCCACCAGCTGCGCGAACATATCTTCTGCGCGATCGTACAACCCTGCGGCCATGTAATCCCGCCCCAGCTGTTGTACCGCAAGGAGACGTTGATCGTAGGTCAGCGAGGCGCTTTCCATCAGGGTCTGGTGAATACGAATGGCGCGATCGACCTCGCCGCGCGAGCGGAACAGGTTACCCAGGGTGAGATGCGCTTCAACCGTCCCCGTATCCTCTTTCAGCATATCGAGGAACAGGTCTACCGCTTTGTCCTGCTGATTGCTCAGGAGGAAGTTTACCCCCGCAACGTAGTCGCGGGAGAGCCGGTTGGCCTCATCCTGTTTTGTTTGTTGCGCACTTCTGCGGCCCATATACCAGCCATAGGCTGCGGCTACAGGCAAAAGCAGAAACAACAACTCCAGCATAGTCGATTATTCCTTCACGACCGGCACACCAGAGCTTTCCGGGATGTCAGACGCAGGGGCAATGTTATTTTCGAGTCGCTTAATTTTACGTTCAGCGCGCGCAAGAGAAACACGGACTTTCAGCCAGAACAGACCGCAAACCAGCCAGCCAATGGCAAAGCCAGCAGCAAATAAGACCGCCAGCAGGCTCGAGACGCGATACTCACCCTGAGCCAGCAGATAGTTAAACGTCACCTGCTGATCGTTTTGTGCACCCAACGTGACTGAAATGACAAAAATCGCCAATACCAGTAAGAAAATGAGTAAATATTTCACATTACTTCCCGTTATGTGGTTCAAGCGAATAAAGTGTGTTCAACTCACCGCAATCAGCCTTATAAACTACCATTTTAGCGACGAGCGCGAAACGGAAAAAGTGACGCGCAGGTCATGGATCTATGGGCAAAATGCGGAATATCAACCGTCAGGCGTCGGTTTGGTCCCTTTCGGCTATTTCTTCTTTCTCTTCCGGCGGTGGCGTTAGCGGGCCGCAGAATCGTTCAGCAAGCCAGGTGGCCAGCGTCACCAGCAGCCATGAGATCAGCGTGGCGACCACCAGATCCCGCGGCCAGTGCATCCCCAGTAGCAAGCGGCTGCCCATTACCCCTGTTGCCCAAACCAGTAACACCGCGATGGTGATCGTGCGACGCCTCGGCCAAAGCAGCCCGACCCCCAGCAGCGCCCAGCTGGCCGCAAACATGGTATGACCGGAAGGAAACGCAAACCCGGTCTCTTTCTGCCAGTGTTTACGCAGGAATTTTGGAATATCTTCCTGTTCCGCAAGCTGTTCTTTCACCAGCGCGCCGCGATCTTTACGCTTTAAAGTGTAGAACTCATCCACCGGAACATGGTGTGCTTTTTCCAGCCAGACGACAAACGGCCTTGGCTCCTGAACGTTGTCTTTTACCCATGACTTCAGGCCCTGACCAATAACGATTGCCCCACCCAGGATAGCAAAGAGCATCAGCGCCGCACGCAGTCGAAAGCGCAGGCACCACAGAAACCAGCCGCAGAGAATGACGTGGGTAATAATGCCCCAGGGCTGGGTGACCGTTTCCGTAACCCAGTACAACGTTTTAAGCCACGTAGCATTCTGCCCGGGCTGCCACATCCAGCCGGATACCCAAACGGCCAAAGGCATAATCAGTAAAATGGCCGCGCCTGCTGCCGTACGTCTGGCGATTGAAAGCATGTCTTCTCCTTTTTCGCTAAGCGTCACAATCATAACTGAAATTAATCCTTTGGGTGGATATGTCGGATCGTGCGTTTAACGTTCATATAGCATGGTGCCCATTAGGCGAACCTGCTGAGCTTGTGGCAAAATGAACTGATACAGAAAGCAAAACAGGGCAAAGGCACGAAACGTGTCAGCCTACTCTGGAGAATCACATGCAGCTTAAACGTGTGGCAGAAGCCAAACTGCCAACCCCATGGGGCGATTTCCTGATGGTGGGTTTTGAAGAACTGGCAACCGGACAGGATCATGTCGCGCTGGTGTTTGGCGACATTTCAGGGCAGACGCCGGTGCTGTCCCGCGTCCATTCAGAGTGTCTTACCGGCGACGCGCTATTCAGCCTGCGCTGTGATTGTGGTTTCCAGCTGGAAGCCGCCCTGTCTCATATTGCAGAAGAAGGTCGCGGTGTGCTGCTTTATCACCGTCAGGAAGGTCGTAATATTGGTCTGCTGAATAAAATCCGCGCCTACGCGCTTCAGGATCAGGGCTACGATACGGTTGAAGCAAACCATCAGCTCGGCTTTGCCGCTGACGAACGCGACTTCACCCTGTGCGCCGATATGTTCAAGCTGCTGGGCGTGGACGAAGTTCGTCTGCTGACCAATAACCCGAAAAAAGTGGAGATCCTGACCGAAGCGGGGATCAACATCGTCGAGCGTGTACCGCTGATTGTCGGCCGTAACCCGAAAAACGCCCACTACCTGGATACCAAAGCCGCCAAGATGGGCCATCTGCTGAAAGAGTGATGCTAAAAGCCCGGCACGCGTGCCGGGCTTGTTTCTTCAGTCCAGCATCTTACGAATCACATAATGTAAAATGCCGTCGTTCTGGTAATAGGTCAGCTCGGTTGCCGTATCAATACGACACCGGCAGTCCAGCACCTCGGTTTTCCCGTCTGCCCGCGTTAACTTCACCGGCACCGTTTTACCCGGCTGCAGGTTTTGCAGACCGCTAATTTCAATCTGCTCTTCCCCGGTCAGCCCCAGCGTTTTACGCGTCACGCCCTGCGGGAACTCAAGCGGCAGGATCCCCATACCGATCAGATTCGAGCGGTGAATACGTTCGAACGATTCGGCGATGACCACGCGAACGCCAAGCAGGCGCGGACCTTTCGCCGCCCAGTCGCGGCTGGAGCCGGAACCGTACTCTTTCCCGGCGATCACCGCCAGCGGCGTACCTTCCTGTTGATATTTGACCGCTGCATCATAAATCGAAACGACTTCCGTTCCCGGCAGATGGCGGGTCATGCCCCCTTCTACGCCCGGCACCATTTCGTTACGAATGCGGATGTTGGCAAACGTCCCGCGCATCATGACCTCATGGTTGCCGCGACGCGATCCGTAGGAGTTAAAATCACGGCGTTCGACGCCCCGGCTTTGCAGATAACGACCCGCCGGACTATCGGCTTTGATACTCCCTGCCGGAGAGATGTGGTCAGTTGTGACAGAATCCCCCAGCATCGCCAGGATGCGCGCGCCGTGAATATCCTTAAGCGGTGCAGGTTCGGCCAGCATCTCATCAAAGAACGGCGACAGACGAATATAGGTCGAGTCATCCTGCCAGTCATAGGTATCTGAGCCAATAACGTTAATGGTTTTCCATTCCGGCGTGCCTTCAAAGACCTCCGCATACTCTTTGCGGAACATCTCGGTTGAGACCTTTTCAACGGCCTGCGCGATTTCACGCGAAGATGGCCAGATATCTTTCAGGTAGACAGGGTCATTCTTGCGATCGTGGCCAATCGGGTCGGTCACCAGGTTGATATTCATGTTCCCTGCCAGGGCATAAGCGACCACCAGCGGCGGTGAGGCCAGCCAGTTGGTTTTTACCAGCGGGTGAATACGCCCTTCAAAGTTACGGTTGCCGGACAGAACCGCGCCTACCGTCAGGTCGCCCTGCTTGATCGCCGTTTCAATGGGTTCAGGCAGCGGACCGGAGTTGCCAATACAGGTTGTACAGCCGTAGCCCACAAGGTTAAAGCCCAGTTCGTCAAGGTACGGCGTCAGTTTGGCCTGCGCCAGGTAATCCGACACCACTTTGGAACCCGGCGCCAGCGAGGCCTTGACCCATGGCTGAGGTTTTAGCCCAAGCTCTACCGCCTTTTTCGCCAACAGACCGGCCGCCATTAATACGCTGGGGTTCGAGGTGTTGGTGCAGGAGGTAATGGCGGCAATAACCACCGCGCCATCCGGGAGCTGATACTGATGTCCGTTCAGAACATAATCGACCGGACGATGGTCTTTCTGCGCCACGTTCACTTCCAGCGCATTGCTGGCGGCAAAGGCTTTTGGCACGTCACTCAGCGAAACCCTATCCTGCGGACGTTTTGGCCCGGCGAGGCTCGCCTCGACGCTCCCCATATCGAGTTCAAGCGTGCTGGTGAAGACCGGTTCATCGCCCGGGTTTCGCCACATGCCCTGCGCTTTGGTATAGGCCTCCACCAGCGCGACCTGCTCTTCGCTGCGCCCGCTAAGGCGCATGTATTCCAGCGTGACATCATCAATGGGGAAAAAGCCGCAGGTTGCGCCGTATTCCGGCGCCATATTGGCAATGGTAGCGCGGTCGGCCAGCGGCAGTGAATCCAGTCCGTCTCCGTAGAATTCGACAAACTTGCCCACCACACCATGCTTACGCAGCATCTGGGTGACGGTCAGCACCAGATCGGTGGCGGTAATGCCTTCAGACAGCCTGCCGGTGAGCTTGAAGCCCACCACGTCAGGGATAAGCATGGACACCGGCTGGCCGAGCATGGCCGCTTCCGCTTCGATACCCCCGACGCCCCAGCCGAGCACGCCCAGACCGTTGATCATGGTGGTATGGGAGTCCGTGCCCACCAGCGTGTCCGGATAGGCGACCCACTCTTTATCCTGCAATTCACTCCAGACGGCTTTACCCAGATATTCAAGGTTAACCTGGTGACAAATACCGGTACCCGGCGGGACCACACTAAACCGGCTGAATGCCTGCTGGCCCCACTTCAGGAACACGTAGCGCTCGTGGTTACGCTCCATCTCCAGACGCACGTTCTCGCCAAAGGCGTCGTCATCACCAAAGCGGTCAACGGTTACGGAGTGATCAATGACGAGGTCAACAGGGGAAAGCGGATTCACTTTGGCCGTATCTCCGCCGAGACGCTTAACGGCCTCGCGCATCGCGGCTAAATCAACGACGGCAGGGACACCGGTAAAGTCCTGCATCAGCACCCTTGCCGGGCGGTAGGCGATTTCTCTGTCGGCATGGGCTTTTTCAAGCCACCCTGCCAGCGCCTGGATATCGTCGAGGGTGACAGAGTCACCGTCCTGCCAGCGCAACAGATTTTCCAGTAAAACTTTCAATGACTTGGGTAAACGCGAAATGTCCCCAAGCGTTCTGGCAGCCAGCGGCAGGCTGTAGTAATGCCAGGTTTTGTTTTCTGCCTGTAATGTGTCCTTACTGGCTTCGCGTAGGGTTAACGACATAAGCTCCTCCTTAATCACAGAGATGCCCCGACAATCATCAGGGCCGTAATTAAAGATAACACAAAGATGTCGTAACGTTTTGATAACAACCCAAATTGATAAATTTCGGATTGGTCCAGAATGGGAAAACAAAAAACCCCGCCGTAGCGAGGTTTTACAATTTAGTGGAGGGCCAACCAGATGAGCTGACTCCAGAACAGAATCGACACGGTAAAAACGCCGATCCATGACCAGTATTTGTGAGACGTCATGTTATTCATCATAGGGACACCAGGCATTATTTATAAAAAGTTCCGAGGTAAGTCCTCAGTGCTATATTGCTGATGTGTATTTATTAAAGAGTACAAAAGTGCAGAGTCGA
This sequence comes from Enterobacter asburiae, assembly GCF_024599655.1. Taxonomy (NCBI): domain Bacteria; kingdom Pseudomonadati; phylum Pseudomonadota; class Gammaproteobacteria; order Enterobacterales; family Enterobacteriaceae; genus Enterobacter; species Enterobacter asburiae. The sequence continues at coordinate 2,187,767 of NZ_CP102247.1, read as the reverse complement.
TATTCAGACTATTTGCATCATTACGCAATTAACTAAATTATTGTTTTTTGGGTTCGTCTTCTGCGAACACATCAATAAACGCTTGCTGCTGCGGCGTCAGTTTCCAGGACGCGGGTACAACAGTCGCAGGTGCTTTACGCCCTCTGTGGCCGTTGTCACGATGTTGACAAATCTGTTTTACCGTTTCTGTACGTACCGTCACTGCCATATTTAACCCCAATATTTCCAGGCCAGGAGAGCAACCACCACCCAAAACAGGGTAGAGACGAGAAAGACCGCCAGCCAGGCTTTACGCTTGAGCGCAGGATCCCTTTGCGGTTCTTCACTTCCTGAAGGCATTGCTAACCTCATACAATCGATATCGCTTATCATTTAGGACCAAACAATTGGTACAATTAATCATCTGTTGAGATAAATCCTAAAGAAACTTTAGCCGAAAAGCCAGTGAATTTACGCACCGGGAGGTATGAAATATTCAATCTTTTGACCAGAAATAAATAATTGAAAAGAAAAATTTGCGAAGGCGTAAATTAGTTTCTACTTTTGTCGCCAATTCACGACATTATAACCTTACACGTTAAATGGATAATGACATTATATGACAGGGAGTGCGTAGATGATGATAATTCTAATTTAGCTTTGAGGCGTTATTTCGGTATCTTTCCGTAAGGGAAAGATACCGGGTGTGATTATTTTTCGGGGAGTTTGATGTCTTTAAACATCTCTTCAATATCTTCATTTGAGCGTAATGCAACGGCGGTATCAACCACATCACGCGTTAAATGAGGGGCAAAGCGCTGAATAAAATCATACATATAGCTGCGCAGGAAGGTGCTGCGACGGAATCCAATCTTGGTGGTGCTATGACTGAAAACATCGTGCGCATCAAGACGCACCAGGTCAGGGTCTGACACCGGATCCACCGCCATGCTGGCAATGACGCCCACCCCCAGACCAAGCCGCACATAGGTCTTAATCACGTCGGCATCCGTCGCGGTAAAGACTATGCGCGGCGTTAGTCCTGCCCGGTTAAAGGCCGTATCAAGCTCGGACCGGCCGGTAAAGCCAAACGTGTACGTCACCAACGGATATTGCGCCAGCTCTTCGATAGAGACCGATCCTTTACCCGCCAGGGGGTGATCCGGGGTCACCACGATAGAACGGTTCCAGTGATAGCATGGAAGCATGACCAGATCGTCATACAGGTGAAGCGCTTCGGTGGCGATGGCAAAGTCTGCATTACCCTTGGAAACGGCTTCAGCAATTTGCGTTGGCGAGCCCTGGTGCATATGCAAAGAGACGCGAGGATAACGCTCGATAAAGCCTTTGATAACACCGGGAAGCGCATAGCGCGCCTGGGTATGCGTCGTGGCAATATACAGCGAACCTTTATCCGGCCAGGTATGTTCCCCTGCCACTGACTTAATCGCATCGACTTTGGAGAGGACTTCCCGCGCAATGCGGATGATTTCCTGCCCCGCAGGCGTCACCTGGGTAAGATGCTTACCGCTGCGGGCAAATATCTGGATACCTAACTCATCCTCCAGCATACGAACTTGTTTGCTGATGCCCGGTTGCGAGGTATATAGCCCCTCGGCGGTTGAAGAGACGTTAAGGTTATGATTCACCACCTCAACGATATAACGAAGCTGCTGTAATTTCATGCCAGACCATCCGATTTAGCGCATGCGGTCAATCGCTTAAGACGATTTAATAATAAGAAACAGGTTAACTATAACCACTATATCATTTATAGCCTGACTGTATAGTACGGAACAAAAAATAATAACAAGGCAATAAAAAAGGGCCGGAAATCCGGCCCTTTTACAGGTAAGTTACGGTAAGGGAAGATTATTTCTTGCCTTCAACCCATTTGCCATCGACAAAGAAAGCTGACCATCCGGTCGCTTTACCCTCTTTCTCGGCCGCAACATACTGCTGCTTGGTTTTACGGCTAAACCGCACCACGGTTTTGTTGCCTTCCGGATCCTGCTGTGGCGCATCGGCCAGATAACGCAGTTTCTCAGGCAGACGATCGCGGAAGCGGTGCAACTCTTCCACCAGCGGCGCGCGAGTTTCACGCGATTTCGGGAAGGTGTTGGCGGCGAGGAAGACACCCGCAGCCCCGTCACGCAGCACGAAGTACGCGTCGGATTTCTCGCACGGCAGTTCTGGCAGCGGAACCGGATCTTCCTTCGGCGGAGCCACTTCACCGTTACGCAGAATTTTGCGCGTGTTTTTACACTCGTCGTTGGTACAGGCCATGTACTTACCGAAACGCCCCATTTTCAGGTGCATTTCAGAGCCACACTTCTCACACTCCACAATCGGGCCGTCATAGCCTTTAATGCGGAACTCACCCTCTTCGATCTCATACCCGTCACACGTTGGGTTATTACCGCAGACGTGCAGCTTACGTTTTGGATCGATCAGGTAGCTATCCATTGCCGTGCCGCATTTTTTGCAGCGGCGTTTGGCACGCAGAGCGTTAGTTTCCGCATCGTCACCTTCCAGCACGTTGAGAACTTCGTTCTCCGGCACCAGGTTGATGGTGGTTTTGCAGCGCTCTTTTGGTGACAGCGCGTAGCCGGAGCAGCCAAGGAAGACGCCCGTGGTTGCGGTGCGGATCCCCATCTTGCGGCCGCATGTTGGGCAGTCGATGCTGGTCAGAACCATCTGGTTAGGCAGCATGCCGCCCTCTTCAGGATCCTTCTCCGCTTTTTCAAGCTGGTCGGTAAAGTCGCTGAAGAAGCTGTCGAGTACCTTTTTCCATTCCGCCTGATGGCTGGCAACCTGGTCGAGGCTGTCTTCCATTTGCGCGGTGAAATCGTAGTTCATCAACTCGCGGAAGTTAGCTTCCAGACGGTCGGTGACGATCTCACCCATTTTTTCCGCATAGAAACGACGGTTTTCAACGCGTACGTAGCCACGGTCCTGAATCGTCGAGATGATGGACGCGTAGGTCGACGGACGACCAATACCGCGTTTTTCCAGCTCTTTCACCAGGGACGCTTCACTGAAGCGCGCAGGCGGCTTGGTGAAGTGCTGTGCCGGAACCAGATCGACAAGCGACAACTCGTCACCTTTATTAACCGCAGGCAGCGTTCTGTCTTCATCGCCTTTACGCAGCGCAGGCATCACTTTCGTCCAGCCGTCGAAGCGCAGAATACGACCCCGCGCCTTCAGGCGGAAATCACCCGCGCCGACGGTCAGCGTTGTGGAGTCGTACTTCGCAGGCGTCATCTGACAAGCGACAAACTGGCGCCAGATCAGCTGATACAGCTTCTGCGCATCCGCTTCCATATCTTTTAACGATTCCGCGAGGACGGAGACGTCGGAAGGACGAATTGCTTCGTGCGCTTCCTGGGAATTCTCTTTGCTGGCGTACTGATTCGCACTTTCCGGCAGATATTTTTTGCCGAAATTGTCGCTGATATAGCCGCGAACCATATTCACAGCGTCCTGGCTCAGGTTGGTGGAGTCAGTACGCATGTAAGTGATGTAACCCGCTTCATACAAGCGCTGCGCCATCATCATGGTTTTCTTCACGCCATAACCCAGACGCGTGCTTGCAGCCTGTTGCAGCGTAGAGGTAATGAACGGCGCACCCGGCTTGCTGCTGGTCGGTTTGTCTTCACGTTCCAGCACTTGATAGCGTGCTTTTTCCAGCAGCGCAACGGCGGCCATGGTCTGGTCGCGGTTTTCTGGACGGAAAGGCTTATCGTTGTGATGACTGACCTGCAGCGGCAGAGCGTCACCGCCCGGCGTGGTCACATTGGCGTCAACTTCCCAGAACTCTTCCGGCACGAAGGCTTTAATTTCGCGCTCACGCTCAACGACCAGACGCACGGCGACGGACTGCACACGACCTGCGGACAGGCCACGGGCAATCTTCTTCCACAGCAGTGGAGAAACCATGTAGCCCACAACGCGGTCCATAAAGCGACGTGCCTGCTGTGCGTTTACACGGTCAATATTCAGTTCGCCCGGCTTCTCAAACGCCTGACGAATCGCATTCTTCGTAATTTCGTTAAACACTACACGGCTGTAGCGTTTGTCATCACCACCAATCACTTCCCGCAGGTGCCACGCAATGGCCTCCCCTTCGCGGTCAAGGTCGGTTGCGAGATAGATGTGGTCTGCTTTTTCAGCAAGCTGCTTCAGCTCGTTAACGACTTTTTCTTTCCCGGGCAGCACTTCATATTGTGCATCCCAGTTGTGCCATGGGTTCACACCCATGCGGTTGACAAGCGCGCTACGTTCATCCTTTTTAGGCTTTTTAGCCCCTTTGGTGGAGGTAGAGTCTGCGCTCTTTTTGCTGGCTGAGCCACTGGTCGGCAAATCGCGGATATGACCCACGCTGGACTTAACCACGTAGTCATTACCCAGATACTTATTGATCGTTTTGGCTTTTGCCGGGGACTCAACGATGACGAGAGCTTTACCCATATTCACCTTTACCTAATTTAATTCTTCCAGGAATACGCCGCACGTTGATTTCCCTTCCGCTGACGACGAGCCAATGATATTGCGACTGCGTCAGGAGATATCAACCCCTTTGTCTTACCGGGCGTTAAAGAAAAGACGCCCAGGTGATTGAGTTTTCGGGTATTTTTCTCACATCTCGTGTAATTCGTGACGAATTCCCGGTTGAATGTCAAGCAATTCTGTTGCCAGAATGACGAAAGCGCACACTCTACCTGATAAAATTCGTTACGCAACTTTATTAGCATGCAAAAGCAAATCCCGCCAGCCAGGCCCCTGCACCTTATCCCCTCACATTACAGGGAAAATTTGCCCCCAAAGCGCCCTCGGCGTAGACTATTGTCACTGTTTAAGGAGTGGATTATGCAGAATACGACCCAACCTATTGACCGAGCCTCTCTGCTTATCGAAGCAAACAAGCTTATTCGTGACCATGAAGATACGTTGGCGGGCATTGAAGCCACCGGCGTCGAGCAGCGTAATGGCGTGCTGATTTTCAGCGGCGAATACTTCCTTGACGAGCAGGGGTTGCCGACCCCGAAAAGCACCGCCGTGTTTAACATGTTCAAATACCTGGCGCATACGCTTTCCGAGAAATATCACCTGGTCGATTAATGCAAAACGCGAGGCATGTGCCTCGCGTTTTTGTTTACAGCAGCGGTTTTTGTCCGCGCTGTAGCCAGCGCAGCAGCAGGCGGTCCGCGCTTTCCGCCGCGCTGTTGGTAAAGCGGTCAAGGAGTCGCTTACGCTGGGTAAAGCGCACGCCCACCAGTTCCCGGCCCTCCATCAGGTTGAGCAGCAGATCGTCGCTGGTTCCGACGTCATCCACCAGCCCTTTCTCCTGCGCCTGGACGCCGTACCAGTGCTCCCCCGTCGCGACCTGTTCAATATCGAGCGTCGGACGCATACGGTGCACAAAATCTTTAAAGAGGTGATGCGTTTCGTTGAGATCTTCACGGAATTTTTGACGCCCTTCTTCCGTGTTTTCCCCTAGCAGCGTCAGGGTACGTTTGTACTGACCCGCCGTGTGAAGTTCGATATCAATCTCTTTATTTTTCAGGAAGCGGTTAAAGTTCGGAATTTGCGCGACCACGCCGATCGAGCCAATAATGGAGAACGGCGCGGCAACAATTTTGTCCGCCACGCAGGCCATCATGTAGCCACCGCTGGCCGCCACTTTATCCACCGCCACGGTCAGCGGGATCTGTTTTTCACGCAGGCGCTGCAGCTGTGAGGCGGCCAGCCCGTAACCGTGAACCACCCCGCCGGGGCTTTCAAGACGCACGACAACCTGATCCTGCGGCGTCGCCACGGCCAGTACGGCAGTCACTTCCTCCCGCAGAGAGGAAACCTCATGCGCATCCATACTGCCTTTAAAATCGAGCACATAGACACGTGGCGTAGCCTTATCCTGCGGCACATTGAGCTTTGCTTTTGCCTTTGCCGCTTTGGCTTCCTGTTTATGCTTTTTCTTCTGTGCTTTCAGCCAGAGTTTCTGTTGATGACTATCAAGCAGCGCCAGAGACATCTCTTCCTGCATCTCTTTATACTGCTCACTCAGGCGGGTGATGCGTAACTCCCCTCGCTGACGCTTGCGCTGCGTCAGGTTGACAATCAGAACGGCAACCACCGCAATGGCAATCACCACCGTCGCGATTTTGGCCAAAAACAACCCATATTGAGAAAGTAATTCCACGCGTTCCACCTTGATTTAACCACGAATCTTTCACGGCAGTGTACAACAGCCCTGCTCATGCGTCTCGCTCGTGACATTACCTCTGCGAGCCGCCTTCAGGAATCCCCGCCCTGGAGTTTAAATATTTGCAAATTGTTAATTTTACAGTAATGCGTCCTGTAGACTGATTGAATTATTAGGCTAATTCGGGCATAAAGCCGAAAAGTCATCATAAAGGCGCCACTGCGTTACCGGTCGCCTGAGGAGTCACCGTGCATTATCAACCGCAAAAAAATCTGCTGCAAAACCGGATCATTCTTGTCACAGGTGCCAGCGACGGGATTGGCCGCGAGGCGGCCCTGACATACGCCGAATACGGCGCAAACGTTATTTTGATTGGGCGCAACGAAGAAAAACTGAAAAACGTCGCTCAGGAGATTGAGGCTGTAAGCGGCACGCCGGCCCCGTGGTATACACTGGATTTGCTGACCTGCACGCCCGCGGTGTGCCAGGAGTTATCCCAGCGCATCGGCGCCCACTATCCGAGACTCGACGGCGTGCTGCATAACGCCGGCTTGTTAGGTGAAGTGCGTCCGATGGATGAACAGGATCCTGATATCTGGCAGCAGGTGATGCAGGTCAACGTCAACGGCACGTTTTTCCTCACACAGGCATTGCTTCCTTTATTACTGAAATCCGAGGCAGGGTCCCTGGTCTTTACCTCTTCCAGCGTTGGCCGTGAGGGTCGCGCTAACTGGGGAGCCTATGCCGTATCAAAATTCGCGACCGAAGGCATGATGCAGGTGCTGGCGGAGGAGTATCAGAGCCGCCATCTGCGCGTAAACTGCATTAACCCGGGCGGTACGCGCACCAAAATGCGCGCCAGCGCGTTCCCGAGCGAAGATCCGCAGAAGCTGAAAACCCCGGCAGACATTATGCCGCTCTATCTCTGGCTGATGGGCGACGACAGCCGCCGCAAAACCGGGATGACCTTTGACGCCCAGCCGGGCCGTAAACCAGGAATTTCGCAATGAGTGAAGAACGTCATCAGCAGCGCCAGCAGCGTCTGAAAGAACAGGTCGATGCGCGCGTCGCGGCGGCACAGGACGAGCGTGGGATCGTCATCGTCTTTACCGGCAACGGCAAGGGGAAAACCACCGCCGCATTCGGCACGGCGACACGCGCCGTCGGTCACGGGCAAAAAGTGGGCGTGATCCAGTTTATTAAAGGCACATGGCCCAACGGCGAGCGGAATTTGCTCGAGCCTCACGGCGTCGAGTTTCAGGTCATGGCGACCGGGTTTACGTGGAATACCCAGAACCGGGAAACGGACACCGCCGCCTGTCTCGCCGTCTGGGAGCATGCAAAGAGAATGCTGGCCGATCCCTCGCTGAATATGGTTCTGCTGGATGAGATCACCTATATGGTCGCCTACGACTACCTGCCGCTGGAAGCCGTGCTGGATGCTCTGAAGAACCGTCCTGTACACCAGACGGTTATCGTCACGGGGCGCGGGTGTCATCGGGATATTCTGGAAATGGCCGATACCGTCAGCGAGCTGCGTCCGGTCAAACACGCGTTTGATGCGGGCATCAAAGCGCAAATTGGTGTTGATTACTAAAAGAAAAAAGCCCGGTGAATTCACCGGGCTTTTATATTAACCGTTGTTATTACGGCTGCCGGAGCGGCGGCTGCTGCTCACCTGGCTGTGACGCTTCACCGCACGACGGATCTGATTCGCCTTCATGCGACGACGGTCTTTTTCCACCGCCACTTTTGAGGTGGTTTCCGGCGTCAGGCCGACCAGCTCGCGCAGGTAGTTGGTTTGGGTCAGATCCAGTTCGGTATAACCGCCGCGTGGCAGTCCTTTCGGCAGCAGAATGTCGCCGTAACGGACACGGATAAGACGGCTTACCTGGACGCCTACCGCTTCCCACAGACGACGCACCTCGCGGTTACGTCCTTCGGTCAGGGTCACGTTGTACCACTGGTTAATGCCTTCCCCACCGGTAAACTTAATGGTTTTGAACGCCGCAGGGCCGTCTTCCAGCTGAACGCCACGCGACAGATCGCGCAGTTTGTTCTCATCAACCTGGCCAAATACGCGCACCGCGTATTCACGTTCCACTTCACGGCTTGGGTGCATCAGACGGTTTGCCAGTTCACCATCGGTGGTAAACAGCAGCAGACCGCAGGTGTTTACGTCCAGACGACCGACGGCAATCCAGCGAGCGCCACGCAGTTTAGGCAGACGGTCAAACACCGTCGGGCGACCTTCCGGGTCGTTGCGGGTGCACAGCTCGCCTTCCGGCTTGTAGTAAGCCAGTACGCGACAGATTTGTTCAGCAGATTCCTTCACGGAGATAAGATGACCGTCGATGCGGATCTTCAGCCCCGGTACGATTTCAACGCGGTCACCCAGCGTGGCGATTTTACCGTCCACACTCACGCGGCCCGCTTCAATAATGGCTTCGATTTCACGGCGTGAGCCGTGGCCGGCGCGCGCCAGCACTTTCTGTAACTTCTCGCTCATTGAGCTTCCTCAGGTGTCGCCTTCACAGGCGTCTGGTGTACTTTCTAAAACAACGAGTTAACGCTAAAATTAGACTAACTCGCTGATCTGTAACTATTTCATGGCACACAGCATGGCAAACAACGTGTCACACAAGCTGTCACACACAATGATTCGTGGGCGCACATACTACACGAATTTTAGACTAAATGATTCAACAAGTTTTGTGCGTCTGAGTCTTGGTACTGACAGTCAAAAACAAGCCGAAGTGGTCATGAATCAGATCCGCCCATACATTCCTCTCGTTCAGAATGGGACAATGGGTATTGAAGAGTTTAAGCGGACGATTCAAGGCTACCGAGCCGCCACTAAGCAGGACTTTGATAGCTATCTACTATGTGCCCTTGAAAGAGATGTTGCCGAAGTGGAGCGCCTCCCAGAGTTGGGCCAACAGTGCCCCCGCTACTCCTCGGTGCTCTACCGTACATCCTCCCCCTCGGATATTTGGGGATGGTCGGGGTAAAAACCGGGAGAGCCTCAAAATTCGCGCTTAATAGCTCATACAATGGCGAAGAGCATCACCCCCTTGCCTTGGTAAACATTACATACCCCCCGATCATCTCTTCTACGTGACCGTAATCACGGCCCGGAATGATCCTAAGCAGCTAAACAAAATAGGTTTTTAACTACTCTTTTTTTGGGAAAACTTGCAGTGCATACATGACCAATTATTGGTCGGCTTAATCCCGTATCCTGGTACACCGTCATGAACGACAGAGCGCAGGTGAAGCTTCTTATTGTCCCCTTCGTAGCATCTCGGACAGAAAGGAGTTTCATCACCTTCTTTCCAGTACAACGGCGGCTTAAATACGAACGTTGATTTATCTACCAACTGTTCTTCAAGGTGCTTGTTTTTTTGTTCAGCGTCGAAAAGCAAAGTCTGGGTAGTTATCGCTTCGATTTTGGCGTTAGCAAGTTCAACCATCAGATTAGCCAACTCAAGTTTGAGCGTTGCCTTGTCCAGTTCATCACTGTTATTCGCCAGTTTCTGGGTGATGCTCACCGCTTTATCAAGGATTCCAACCGCTGCCGCCGTACCTGCCAAAATGCCTGCCATAGCGTCCCATGTCTGAGATTTGTTGAAGATTAATGCTCACCACTTTACCGGATAACCTTCTGTTACGAAACGAAGTTTCACTTAGGCCTAATACTTGTTGCGCATGTGGTTATTGCTTGTAAAATGACCTCTGTGATTATTTCTATAACAAGTAGAGGGACTTATGAAACAGTACAACAACGATCTTACCCCTGACATCATTGCATCTTTAGATGCTCCTCGTTATACCGACAACCAACTGTCCGAAATAAATGAAGAAGCCCGCCAACTCGTTATCGGGCAGTAAGAGTACGCCGAACACCATCCAGTTACAGCTATCTATCGTACAGCCGTTGCCGGAAGCCGCACTCTTCGGGGCGGCGTTGTCGATGAGCCTAATCCAGATCCGAGCCAGGGTATGAAAGTCCAACTCGATAGCGGTGAATGGGCCAGCATTGTCACAGAAGGTGCAACCGTCACTTATTCAGACGGAACGAAAGCTGTCATCATCACCAGCGCCGGGCAGTTAAGCGAATGGGAAGGTAAAGGAATTGCACTGGTTGGTAGCTTGCTTGATAACGGAGATGTAATTATCAGCACCCCTGATTATGGATTAGTGTTCTCTTTCCGCGAGGGTGAATCAATTCCAGATGATTTCCTGACTGTTGCAAAGGTGGCATAAATGGGGGGAATGCGTCCAAACGTTTTAGGGCGGGGAATGGCGTTGTTTGGTGATCAAACCACAACTGGCGCAAAACTCATCCCCTCACTTTCTTGCGGTAACATTCTTGGTCGTCGTCCTATTGTTCTGGGTGACAAGACTACCGCTTGCCCGAAATGCGGCAAAGAAGGAAAAGTTGTTGAAGGTGAGTCACACCGCACAATTCACCAGATCCCTGTAGCCGTGGACAGGGGCGTCGTTTTATGTGGCTGCCCCTCTGGATCTAACCGTATCATAGCCCCTTTGGGATGGATCGGCCCAGGTGAATCTCCCTCTCAGGCAACAGCAAGGTATCTGGCAGAAGCGGCAACCGCAGCAGCCGCTCTTGCTGCATCTCAACAGCCGCAAGCAGAACCAGAACAACACGCCCAGACAGCGAAAAAGAAAACAGGCATCGACGCAGGTTTTGCCGTTCTCCCCTACGGCGGCACCACAGAAGCCTGGCAACGTCTGCTATTCACCGAAAACCCGTCAGTGGAAGCAAAGGAACTATTCGCTACGCTCAACGGCCCGGATCAAAGATGCAAAGCTGGTTCGATTATGCTTCTGGTCGATCCTGATAAGCAGGACGACGAACAGATCGCCCACATGAAAGCCGCGAAAGCGCGAGTTGATGCAGCGTTAGAACCGCTGACAATCCAGGAAGCTAACTTCCTGCATAAACATAAAGACACCATTGATCTTTTTACCTCTCAAGCCAGTACGACAACAGGGATCGCCTCAGAAGCTGCGGGAAAATACTTTGAGAAGATCGAGAGTGTTCTGACCAAGATTCAGCAAGCATACAAAAATCAGTACATCACCAGCGGATCACTGATCAGTGAACAATTTTATGTTCAGAGACGGCAACTGTTCGGTGAACTCGATAGCATTCTAACGGATTTCACGCGTCACAAACTGGCATTGCAGGACTACCCAGACATTAAACGGGCGTTGGGACTTTCAACCAGTTCGATTACACATCGCTGGAATCAGACCGGAGTTGCAGATATTGAGGGCTACGCCACATTCATTGAGAAAGCTGCAAAGTATGTGAAAATGATGAAAACAGCGGGCTATGTCGGAATCGCTCTTGATGGCGTGAACAGGCTGGATAAGATTTACGAAGCCTGCACAGTCGGGTCTGACTGCGAGAAAACGGCGTATACCGAGGTTGGAAGTTTTGGTGTGGGGTTAGGCACCGGAATTGGTGCAGGTGCGCTTGTTTCTGGTTCGGTGTCTACTACGGTTTGCTCAGTTGTCTTGGGTGCACTAACGATTGAAGCTGCCGGTGCTGGAATGTTGGCCTGCGGCGTGATCTTCACTGGTTCGGTTGGCTATGCTGGAGGGGAGTTAGGTGGTAAGTTTGGCGAAATGATAGGTGAAAGAATTTATGAGGTCACAAAGTGACGGTTTCTGTTTTCGATGTCCTCGTTATTGGTACTGGGGGAGTGATCCTGCTCTCAGCTGTCACTATGATTGTACTGTCAATTTTGAACAAAAAACGCTTCCTTGAAGTATGTCGTTTGTATGAAAGGGAGTTTGGCTCTGTGCCACTTGCTGCCACAGTGTTAAGAGATGCTGATTTACTCGGTTTCACTGCTGGATACTCAACAAAAATGGACTTCATTATCCATCCATTGATCTTTGGCAAAAAGTCTATCCAGAGCAAAAATGAGGATGTAGATTTTATACGAGGACTGCCTGCAAACATCAAATACTGGTTTATAGCCGAATTCTTGTGTTCATTGGTTATTTTTATTGGCCTTATTATTGGTTGCATCTGCCTTTGGGTCGATAAATGATCAATTCGGCAGATCTAATCATTTGCGGGTTCGGAGGATTAAGCCTCATCTGCGGTATAACTGTAGCGGTGCTCTCATCTCTAAACAAAAAGCGCTTCTCCGCGATCTGTACGCTGTATAAAGAAAAGTTTGGTTCTCTCCCGGCAGGGGCTATTATTTTCGACAAAGCGGGCTCGATAGGATTTAACTCAGGTTATGCCGCAAAGATCAATTTTATCGTAAATCTGTTAATCTTTTGTAAAAGCTCAGTAGACAGTACCAATGATGATGTTACGTTCATCAGAGGCTTGCCACCTCATCTCAAAAATTGGTTTATCGTCGAGTACGCTTTCTCTGCTTTAGGATTGGTATCAATCTTTATCGCCGGAGCAGTGTTGTACTTTCGATAGCATCCCCAAATTAAGCCAGCAGCAATGCTGGCCTCCCCTTGAAACGTCTCAAAATCCTCGTCAGTTCCACCATTCGTCCGCTTCCGCAGATTTTGTGCAACATAAGATCTATTGCCCATTTGGAGCAAAGTAACGCGAAAAGTCGTTGGACGATTTCATCAGGCTTATGTCTTCACAGGCGTCGAATCAGGTCAAAGCAGGGCTGAGCCCTGCTTTGATGGCCGCGTAGTATTTCTGCTTATACCTTTACAAGAAAGGCTTTACGTCACCCACGCCTTCACGAATCACTTCCGGCGCATCTTCGGTTAAGTCGACCACGGTGGTCGGCTGCTGGCCGAGATAGCCGCCGTGAATAATCAGCTCGACCACCTTCTCCAGACGATCTTTGATCTCTTCCGGATCGGACTCGGTAAACTCACTTCCCGGCAGCATCAGCGAGGTAGAAAGCATCGGTTCGCCGAGGGTTTCCAGCAGCGCCTGCGCAATCGGGTTCGACGGCACGCGCATGCCGATGGTTTTGCGTTTTTCCTGGAGCAGACGACGCGGTACTTCCTTCGTGCCCTTCAGGATGAAGGTGTAGTTACCCGGCGTGTTGTTCTTAATCAGGCGGAACGCCACGTTATCGACATACGCATAGGTCGACAGCTCAGAGAGATCGCGGCACATCAGGGTAAAGTTATGGCCGTCCGGCAGCTGGCGAATACGGCAAATGCGTTCCATCGCCCCTTTATCTTCAATTTTGCAGCCCAGCGCGTAGCCTGAATCGGTCGGGTAGACAATTACGCCGCCTTTGCGGACGATCTCCACGGCCTGGTTGATCAGACGTGGCTGCGGGTTATCCGGATGGATATAGAAAAACTGACTCATACTTCCCTCTCTTCAATTTGCTGCGGCTGTTCCCAGAGCTGCCAGACCGGCTCAACGCCAGCGGGCAACCAGAGCTTGCGCCCCAGTTCGATCCAGGCGCAGGGCTGATGGAAATCAGACCCCTGAGACCCAAGCAGGCCGAACTGGCGGGCATAGGTCGCGAGCTGCGCGCGCTCGTTGGGCGCCTGCTGACACTGGGCGACTTCCATCGCCTCGCCACCGCATTCGGCAAAGTGTGCCAGCAGCCTTTTCAGCCATTTAGCAGAAAGATTATACCGTCCCGGATGGGCCAGCACGGCCTTACCGCCAGAATGATGAATCACATCAATAGCTTGTTTTATTGTACACCACTGTGGTGGAACGTATCCGGTTTTCCCGCGCGCCAGATACTTTTTAAAGACATCCGCCATGGTCGTCGCTTTGCCGGCTTCAACCAGAAAACGGGCGAAATGACCGCGAGTGACCGCCCCGCCGTTCGCCATCTTTTGTGCGCCTTCCAGCGCGCCCGGAATATGCGCCTTTTCGAGACGCTCGCCGATCATCTCTGCGCGCTGATTGCGGCGCGTTTTTTGTTCTTGCAAAAATGCCGTCAGTGCCGGATGGTCTATATCGATATTCAGGCCAACAATATGAATCTCATGGTTTTCCCAGACGGTCGAGATCTCGACGCCGGACACCAGATTCAGCGCCAGCCCGCTGCGGGCAATCTCGGCGCGCGCCGCCGGAATGGCATCTGTCGTATCGTGATCGGTTATCGCCAGCGTGCCGACGCGCATTTCAACGGCACGATGAACCAGGGCTTCGGGTGTCAGCAGGCCATCAGAGGCCTGAGTATGGCTGTGTAAATCATAAATAATGGCGTAGGTGGTATCGCTCAAAGCACTTCCCATAACAGGTTGGAGACATCCGAAAACACCATGATACCGACTTAACGCGAAATTCTGAAATCAAGGGTTGACAACTCGCCATCGAACTAGTTAACTAGTACGCAAGTTCACGCGAGAAAGGTATCTGAAAATGACAGCACATTTCACTCTGCACTGTTGGTGGCGTAGTTCCTGATCCTCGGGCAGTGTCACGCGTCTGCGAAATGCAAACAGATACCCAGCCCGCTTCCAAGCGGGCTTTTTTTTGAACAGAAAATGAGAATAAAATCATGCAAACAGCCAAACCACACCTCGAACTGCTGACCTGCGAGGCGGCCTATCGCCACAACCCCACCGCGCTGTTTCATCAGGTCTGCGGTGCACGTCCGGCGACGCTGCTGCTGGAGTCTGCGGATATCGACAGCAAGGACGATCTCAAGAGCCTGCTGCTGGTCGACAGCGCGCTGCGCATTACCGCTTTAGGTGACACCGTCACAATCAAGGCGCTGTCAGACAATGGCGCATCGCTGCTGCCGCTGCTGGATGCCGCCCTGCCTTCAGGCATTGAAAACGAACGTCATCCAGAAATGCGCATTCTGCATTTCCCGCCGGTGAGCCAGCTGCTGGACGAAGACGCGCGCCTCTGCTCCCTGTCCGTTTTCGATGCCTTCCGCCTGCTGCAGAACCTGGTCACCGTGCCGGAAGACGAGCGTGAGGCGATGTTCTTCGGTGGGCTGTTTGCTTATGACCTGGTCGCCGGATTTGAAGAGTTGCCGGAAACCGAGCAGGGTAATCGCTGCCCGGACTATTGTTTCTATCTGGCTGAAACGCTGCTGGTGATCGACCACCAGAAACAATACACCCGCATCCAGGCAAGCCTGTTCACGCCCTCTTCCGCTGAGAAAAACCGTCTTGAGCACCGCATCGCTCAACTGCAGCAGCAGATGACGGAAGCGCCGCCTGCGCTGCCGGTGCAGCGGGTGGAAAAAATGACATGCGATGTTAACCAGACCGACGATCAGTACGGCGCCGTGGTTCGCCAGATGCAAAAGGCGATTCGCGCCGGGGAAATTTTCCAGGTGGTGCCTTCACGCCGCTTCTCACTGCCCTGTCCGTCGCCGCTCGCAGCCTACGACGTGCTGAAAAAGAGCAACCCAAGCCCGTACATGTTCTTCATGCAGGACAACGAGTTCACGCTGTTCGGCGCCTCGCCGGAAAGCTCGCTGAAGTACGACGCCACCAGCCGTCAGATTGAGATCTACCCGATTGCCGGAACCCGTCCGCGCGGACGTCGCGCCGACGGCTCCCTGGATCGCGATCTGGACAGCCGCATCGAACTGGAAATGCGTACCGACCACAAAGAACTCTCCGAGCACCTGATGCTGGTTGACCTGGCGCGTAACGATCTGGCACGCATTTGCACCCCCGGCAGCCGCTACGTGGCTGACCTGACTAAAGTCGACCGCTATTCGTTCGTGATGCACCTGGTCTCCCGCGTGGTCGGCGAGCTGCGCCATGACCTCGACGTGCTGCACGCCTACCGCGCCTGCATGAACATGGGCACCCTGAGCGGCGCGCCGAAAGTGCGCGCTATGCAGCTGATTGCCGCCGCTGAAGGACGCCGTCGCGGCAGCTACGGCGGCGCGGTGGGTTACTTCACGGCCCACGGTGACCTGGATACCTGCATCGTGATCCGCTCCGCCTATGTTGAAGACGGTATTGCCACCGTCCAGGCGGGTGCCGGGATTGTCCTTGATTCTGTTCCGCAGTCTGAAGCTGACGAAACGCGCAGTAAAGCCCGTGCGGTCCTTCGCGCCATTGCTACCGCACACCATGCACAGGAGATTTTCTGATGGCTGACATTCTGCTGCTCGATAATATCGACTCCTTTACCTATAACCTGGCAGATCAGCTGCGTGCGAATGGCCATAACGTCGTTATCTATCGCAACCACGTACCGGCGCAGACCCTGATTGACCGTCTGGCCACCATGCAAAACCCGGTGCTGATGCTCTCTCCGGGGCCAGGCGCACCGAGCGAAGCGGGCTGTATGCCGGAGCTGCTGACCCGTATGCGCGGCAAGCTGCCGATTATCGGCATCTGCCTCGGTCATCAGGCGATCGTTGAAGCCTATGGCGGCTACGTTGGCCAGGCGGGCGAGATCCTGCACGGTAAAGCGTCCAGCATTGAACATGACGGCCAGGCAATGTTTGCCGGGCTGCCGAACCCGCTCCCGGTCGCGCGCTATCACTCGCTGGTTGGCAGCAATATTCCAGCTGGGCTGACCATCAACGCCTCGTTTGAAGGCATGGTGATGGCGGTGCGCCACGATGCGGACCGCGTCTGCGGCCTGCAGTTCCACCCGGAATCTATCCTGACCTCCCACGGCGCCCGCCTGCTGGAGCAGACGCTCGACTGGGCGTTACAGAAGCTGGAGCAGACCAATACCCTGCAGCCGATTCTGGAAAAACTGTACCAGGCGCAGACCCTGAGCCAGCAGGAGAGCCACCAGCTCTTCTCCGCCGTGGTTCGCGGTGAGCTGAAGCCTGAACAGCTGGCGGCCGCGCTGGTGAGCATGAAAGTGCGCGGCGAAAGCCCGCAGGAGATCGCCGGTGCCGCTACGGCCCTGCTGGAAAATGCCGCCCCGTTCCCGCGCCCGGACTATCAGTTTGCCGATATTGTCGGCACCGGGGGAGACGGCAGTAACAGCATCAATATCTCCACCGCCAGCGCCTTCGTGGCGGCGGCGTGTGGTTTGAAGGTCGCAAAACACGGTAACCGCAGCGTTTCCAGCCGGTCAGGTTCTTCCGATTTGCTCGCCGCATTCGGTATTAATCTCGATATGAACGCCGAGCGTTCCCGTGAAGCGCTGGATGACCTGGGCGTCTGCTTCCTGTTTGCGCCGAAGTATCACACCGGTTTCCGCCACGCGATGCCGGTTCGTCAGCAGCTTAAAACCCGCACGCTGTTTAACGTGCTCGGCCCGCTGATCAACCCGGCGCATCCACCGCTGGCGCTGATTGGTGTCTATAGCCCGGAACTGGTTCTGCCGATTGCCGAGACGCTGCGCGTGCTGGGTTACCAACGTGCCGCCGTGGTGCATAGCGGCGGTATGGATGAGGTTTCTCTTCATGCCCCGACGCTGGTGGCCGAACTGCGCGACGGTGAAATCCTGAGCTATCAGCTTGACGCTGCCGACTTCGGCCTCGCGCCGTATCACCAGGAGGCGCTGGCTGGCGGTACGCCGGAAGAAAACCGTGACATTCTGACGCGCTTATTACAAGGTAAGGGAGAGGTCGCTCATGAGGCCGCCGTTGCTGCCAACGTCGCCATGCTGATGCGCTTGCACGGTGAGGAAGACCTGAAGGCCAACGTTCAAAAAGTTCTGGATGTACTGCGCTCCGGTGCAGCTTACGATCGCGTTACCGCACTTGCGGCAAGAGGGTAAAGAATGCAGACCGTTTTAGCGAAAATCGTTGCCGATAAGGCCATCTGGGTGGAAGCCCGCAAGCAACAGCAGCCGCTTGCCAGTTTCCAGAATGACGTCGTACCAAGCCAACGTCGTTTCTATGATGCCCTGCAGGGTGCACGCACCGCGTTTATTCTTGAGTGCAAAAAAGCCTCCCCGTCTAAAGGCGTTATTCGTGACGATTTCGACCCGGCGCGTATTGCCGGCATTTATAAGCATCATGCGTCAGCCATCTCCGTACTGACGGATGAGAAATATTTTCAGGGCAGCTTCGATTTTCTGCCGATCGTCAGCGGCATCGCGCCGCAGCCGATCCTGTGCAAAGACTTTATTATCGACCCGTATCAGATCTGGCTGGCGCGTTTTTACCAGGCTGACGCCTGCCTGCTGATGCTCTCGGTGCTCAACGACGAGCAGTATCGCCAGCTTTCCGCCGTGGCGCACAGCCTGAACATGGGCGTGCTGACCGAAGTGAGCAACGAAGAGGAGCTGGAACGCGCGATTGCGCTGGAAGCCAAAGTGGTCGGGATCAACAACCGCGATCTTCGCGACCTGTCCATTGACCTGAACCGCACGCGCCAGCTGGCGCCGCGTCTGGGCTCTGGCGTGACGGTGATCAGCGAATCCGGCATTAACAGCTATGCCCAGGTGCGCGAGCTGAGCCACTTCGCCAACGGTTTCCTGATTGGCTCCGCCATGATGGAGCATGACGATCTCAACGCGGCCGTGCGTCGCGTGCTGCTGGGTGAAAACAAAGTCTGCGGCTTAACCCGCGAACAGGACGCCCAGGCCGCGTATGAAGCCGGGGCGATTTACGGCGGGCTGATCTTTGTGGATTCCTCCCCACGCGCGGTCAGCGAAGAGCAGGCGCGTAAGGTCATCGCAGCGGCTCCGCTCAGCTACGTGGGCGTTTTCCGCAACGCAGATATTGCAGACGTTGCGGCCAAAGCCGACGCGTTATCCCTGAGCGCGGTGCAGCTCCACGGCGATGAAGACCAGAGCTACATCGATGCCCTGCGCGCCGCGCTGGCACCCCAGGTGCAGATCTGGAAAGCGCAAAGCGTTGGCGATACGTTGCCCTCGCGTAACCTCAACCATGTGGACAGATACGTCCTTGATAACGGCCAGGGCGGCACCGGTCAGCGTTTTGACTGGTCGCTGCTGAACGGCGAAAAACTGGACAACGTCCTGCTGGCGGGCGGATTAAGCCCGGATAACTGCGTAGAAGCCGCCAAAACCGGCTGCGCAGGCCTCGATTTCAATTCAGGCGTAGAGTCAGAACCGGGTATTAAAGATGCCAGCAAGCTGGCCTCGGTTTTTAAAACTCTGCGTGCATATTAAGGAAGAGAAGATGACGACATTACTTAACCCGTATTTTGGTGAGTTCGGCGGGATGTACGTCCCGCAAATCCTGATGCCCGCTCTGCGCCAGCTGGAAGAAGCCTTTGTCTGCGCGCAGAAGGATCCGGCGTTTCAGGCGGAATTTACCGACCTGCTGAAAAATTACGCCGGTCGTCCGACCGCGCTGACAAAATGCCGTAACCTGACGGAAGGCACCAAAACAACGCTTTATCTGAAGCGTGAAGACCTGCTGCACGGCGGCGCGCATAAAACTAACCAGGTGCTGGGCCAGGCGCTGCTCGCGAAGCGTATGGGTAAAACCGAAATCATCGCCGAAACCGGCGCAGGTCAGCACGGCGTGGCCTCTGCGCTTGCCAGCGCCCTGCTCGGCCTGAAATGCCGCATTTATATGGGGGCGAAAGACGTTGAGCGTCAGTCTCCGAACGTCTTCCGCATGCGTCTGATGGGGGCGGAAGTGATCCCTGTGCACAGCGGCTCCGCGACGCTGAAAGACGCCTGTAACGAAGCGCTGCGCGACTGGTCTGGCAGCTACGACACCGCGCACTACATGCTCGGCACAGCCGCAGGCCCGCACCCGTTCCCGACTATCGTGCGCGAATTCCAGCGCATGATCGGTGAAGAGACCAAAGCGCAGATCCTTGAAAAAGAGGGTCGCCTTCCGGATGCGGTGATCGCCTGCGTTGGCGGCGGGTCTAACGCCATCGGCATGTTCGCAGACTTTATCGACGACACCAGCGTGGGTCTGATTGGCGTCGAGCCTGCCGGTCACGGCATTGAATCGGGTGAACACGGCGCGCCGCTGAAGCATGGCCGCGTAGGGATCTACTTCGGTATGAAATCCCCGATGATGCAAACCGATGAGGGACAGATTGAAGAGTCTTACTCTATTTCTGCCGGCCTCGACTTCCCGTCCGTCGGGCCACAGCATGCGTTCCTGAACAGTACCGGCCGCGCGGACTATGTCTCCATTACCGATGACGAAGCGCTGGAAGCCTTTAAAACGCTGTGCCGCAGCGAAGGGATCATCCCGGCGCTGGAGTCTTCGCACGCACTGGCGCATGCGCTGAAAATGATTAAAGAAAACCCGGAAAAAGAACAGTTGCTGGTGGTGAACCTTTCCGGCCGCGGTGACAAAGATATCTTCACCGTTCACGATATTCTGAAAGCACGAGGGGAAATCTGATGGAACGCTACGATAATGTATTTGCAGAGCTGAAATCCCGCCAGGAAGGCGCGTTCGTTCCCTTCGTCACCCTGGGCGATCCGGGCCCGGAACAGTCGCTGAAGATTATCGACACCCTGATTGAAGCCGGCGCCGACGCGCTGGAGCTGGGTATTCCGTTCTCTGACCCGCTGGCGGATGGCCCGACCATCCAGAACGCAACGCTGCGCGCATTTGCTTCGGGCGTAACACCAACCCAGTGCTTCGAGATGCTGGCGGCGATTCGCCAGAAGCACCCGACCATTCCGATTGGCCTGCTGATGTACGCCAACCTGGTGTTCAACCGCGGTATTGATGAGTTTTACGCCGAGTGCGCTCGCGTGGGCGTCGACTCCGTTCTGGTGGCAGACGTGCCGGTTGAGGAGTCTGCGCCATTCCGTCAGGCGGCAATGCGCCATAACGTCGCCCCGATTTTCATCTGCCCACCGAACGCTGATGACGAACTGCTGCGCCAGATTGCCTCTTACGGACGCGGGTATACCTACCTGCTCTCCCGCGCAGGCGTGACCGGTGCCGAAAATAAAGCCGCACTGCCGCTGCATCATCTGGTGGAGAAGCTGGCCGAGTACCATGCCGCACCTCCGCTGCAGGGGTTCGGGATTTCATCCCCGGATCAGGTCACCGCAGCGATTGACGCTAAGGCGGCAGGTGCCATCTCCGGCTCCGCGATTGTGAAGATCATTGAAAAGAACGTGGACAAGCCAGAGCAGATGCTGGCCGAGCTGAAAGCATTTGTGACCGCAATGAAAGCGGCGACGCGTAAAGCATAATCCTTCTGCCGTCTGGCATCTCAGCCAGACGGTTACCCTTTCTTCCCCACCATCTAAAAAGGATTACGTCAAAATTGATCCTTTCGATATTTTCGGTATGAATGGCTTTTCAAACTGTCATGTAAGCGTATGATCTGGACTCTTTTTTATCTTTAATCCTTCTGAGTTCAGAGGCTCATTCATGTCATGGCAATACTTCAAACAGACTTACCTGGTTAAGTTCTGGTCACCTGTTCCGGCCGTTATCGCGGCGGGCATTCTCTCTACCTACTATTTCGGCATTACCGGCACCTTCTGGGCCGTGACCGGCGAGTTCACCCGCTGGGGTGGTCAATTGCTGCAGCTCGCTGGCGTGCATACCGAAGAGTGGGGGTACTTTAAACTCATTCATCTGGACGGCACCCCGCTTACCCGCATCGACGGGATGATGATCATTGGCATGTTCGGCGGCTGTTTCGCGGCGGCGCTGTGGGCAAACAACGTTAAGTTGCGTATGCCCAAAAGCCGGATTCGCATAATGCAGGCGGTGGTCGGCGGTATCATTGCCGGGTTTGGGGCCCGTCTGGCGATGGGCTGTAACCTGGCCGCTTTCTTTACGGGGATTCCTCAGTTTTCGCTTCACGCCTGGTTTTTTGCTGTCGCCACGGCCATCGGCTCTTACTTTGGCGCAAAATTCACCCTGCTGCCGCTGTTCCGCATTCCGGTGAAAATGACAAAAGTCAGCGCAGCGTCTCCGTTAACCCAAAAGCCCTCTCAGGCGCGTCGCCGTTTCCGCCTCGGTATGCTGGTCTTTTTTGCTATGGTCGCCTGGGCAATGTGCACTGCGATGAACCAGCCCAAACTTGGCCTGGCGATGCTGTTCGGCGTGGGTTTTGGTCTGCTCATTGAACGCGCGCAGATCTGCTTTACTTCCGCGTTTCGCGATATGTGGATCACCGGTCGGACGATGATGGCGAAGGCGATTATCGCCGGAATGGCGGTCAGCGCCATCGGTATCTTCAGCTATGTTCAGCTCGGCGTCGAACCGAAAATCATGTGGGCCGGTCCTAACGCGGTCATTGGCGGCCTGCTGTTCGGCTTCGGGATCGTACTGGCTGGCGGATGCGAAACCGGCTGGATGTACCGCGCCGTTGAAGGTCAGGTGCATTACTGGTGGGTAGGACTGGGGAATGTTATCGGCTCGACGATCCTGGCGTACTTCTGGGACGATCTGTCTCCGGCGCTTGCCACGAGTTGGGACAAGGTCAACCTGCTGAGCACCTTCGGCCCCCTCGGCGGCCTGCTCGTCACCTACGCCCTGCTGCTGGTCGCTTTTTTACTGGTTATCGCGCAGGAGAAACGCTTCTTTCGTCGTGCGAGTGTTAAAACAGAAACCCAGGAGAATGCTGCATGAAAGAGATCGTGCCCGATTACCGTCTGGATATGGTCGGTGAACCCTGCCCTTATCCGGCTGTTGCCACGCTTGAAGCGCTACCGCAGCTCAAGAAAGGGGAAATTCTGGAAGTGGTCAGCGACTGCCCGCAGTCCATTAACAACATTCCGCTGGATGCAAAAAACCACGGCTACACGGTGCTGGATATCCAGCAGGATGGCCCGACCATTCGCTATTTGATTAAGAAGTGATCGCTAAGGGCCTCGTAAGGGGCCTTTATCCTATTGAATTATAGGACATCTTGATCCACGGCAAAAACGCAATTTTTGACTTAAGTAAAATCTCATTTCCCTTTTGAAGGAGGTTTTCGCGGTTTGATGTATTTACGAGCTTTACTGGTTTTCGCCTTATTGATTCCCTTCCATGCGCTGTCCCTGAATTTCTCTTCTACCTTCCTGCGCCTTAATTGTCCGCAAAGAGGACTTGTCGAGGTCATTCTGCACGTTTATGACCATACCCAGGAACGATGGCAAGGTCATTTTGAAACCGGTGCGGGACATAAACGTGCGGGTGATACCGAAATTATCCCGTTTGTCAACGGCGATATTCTTTTTCATTCCCTGTCCAGCGACGCTTTCAGCTATTTATATGATGGGGAAAAGATCCTGAGGCACTGCGTAAAGCTTGATGAGCGGCCGGTTTATCCGTCGTTTTGAAGTGAGCAAAGCAAACTGGCCACCCTGTGGCCAGTTTGACGGCGGATCAGAAACGATAACCCGCAGAGAACATAAACACCCACGGATCCAGGCGAGTATTGATACTCTGCTGCTGACCGCCCGCCTTGAAGCGTACGTCCGTATCAATATCCATGTACCAGACCGAGGCGTTGATCAGCCAGTCGCGGTTAATCAGATAATCCAGACCGACCTGCCCCGCCATACCCCATGAATCTTTCAGGCTGAGGTCCGTCAGACCGGCCTCTTTACCGGTATCGTTAAACTTCTCGTCAAAGAAGGTGGTGTAGTTCACACCGGCGCCAATATAAGGGCGCACCTTGCTGCTGGCATCACCAAAATACCATTGCGCCATCAGCGTTGGCGGTAAATGGTGAACCGTAGCAATATCACCGGTTGCGCCCAGACCCACGCGATGACGGAACGGCGTTGCAGCCAGAAGCTCAACACCAACGTTTTCCGTCGCCATATAGGTGAACGTTAACCCTAACTGGGTGTTATTACTGACGTTAAAACCGCCCATACCCAGCACGTTATCCGATCCTTCAGTTGGGCGAACCGTAGCCGAACCGGCACGAATAAAGAATTCGCCTGCTTCATGCGCATACGCGCCGCCAGAGAGACTGCTTAATACAAGGGCTGCCACCGCTAATTTTTTCATATCCGCTCCATCGTTGTGGTTTTAATCGCGGGTGAGAATATACTCACAAATGAGTAATAAGTGATCTGCTACAGATCACATTAAAACCAGTAACTTAACATTCATTGATCTGGATTAATTTTTTGTTACGCATCCAAAAGCGATAAGTTGTTTCCATGTCAATTTTTGGCATTTCACAGTTACAAAATTTTCCCTTTTCCCCCTCTTGCTCTTCCTCAGGCGGCTGGATAATTTATCGCTCTCACAAATTGATTTGATGCGTTCTTCTTTAGCAGGTGTGCCATGAGTGATATCAACCCGTGCATGACGTGCGGAGCCTGTTGTGCGTATTTTCGAGTCTCTTTCTACTGGGCCGAAGCCAGCGATGGCGGCGGTACCGTTCCGGTTCATCTCACAGAGCCGCTAACGCCTTTTCTGCGCTGCATGAGCGGCACCAACCAAAAGCAGGTCCGCTGCGTCGCGCTACAGGGTGAGCCAGGGGTCTCTACCCGATGTTCTATCTATGAGGATCGGCCCAGCCCGTGTCGGGAATTTGCCATGTCGGGGGAAGATGGGCAGGTCAACGTAGCCTGCAATCGCGCCCGGGCACGCGTTGGATTACCGCCGCTTTACAAAGATATGCTTTTCCATACAAGCCTTGATGCTGCCACAGCAGGCGCATCCGGTGTACAATTGCCGGCTAATTAACACCTGCAATACTCAAGGAGAGTGCATGTCTATCACGGCGAAGTCTGTCTACCGTGACACGGGAAACTTTTTCCGCAATCAGTTCATAACCTTTTTACTGATCGCGTTGCTATGTGCCTTTATCACGGTGGTGCTGGGCCATGCCTTCTCACCGAGTGATGAACAGATTGCCAGCCTGAGTCAGGGCGACCACCTTGCCGGAAGCGTGGGGCTATTTGAACTGGTGCAAAACATGACGCCGGAACAGCAGCAAATTCTGCTGCGGGCGTCTGCCGCATCCACGTTCTCAGGCCTGATTGGTAATGCAATTCTGGCGGGCGGCGTTTTGCTGATGATTCAGCTGGTATCGGCGGGTCACCGGGTCAGCGCTTTACGGGCGATTGGTGCCAGTGCGCCAGTCTTACCTAAGCTGTTTATCCTGATCTTTTTAACCACCCTGCTGGTGCAAATGGGGATTATGCTGGTCGTGGTGCCGGGCGTATTACTGGCTATCGTGCTCTCATTTGCGCCTGTGATGGTCGTGCAGGATAAGATGGGGATTTTTACCGCGATGCGCAGCAGCATCAGACTGGCGTGGGCTAATATGCGTCTGGTGGCTCCCGCCGTGATCGGCTGGCTGCTCGCCAAAACGCTCCTGCTGTTGTTTGCACCGAATTTTGCGGTATTAACGCCCAATGTTGGCGCGGTAGTGGCGAATACGCTGAGCAATCTGATTTCAGCGGTACTGCTGGTCTATCTGTTCCGCCTGTATATGTTAATTCGTCAGTAATCCTGAGGCGGGCGGCATCGCTGCCTCCCGCCCCGCTCAGAAGATGGAATCACAGAATGAAGCAGTTTCTTGATTTTTTACCGCTCGTGGTCTTTTTTGCTTTTTATAAGCTGTATGACATTTATGCCGCGACCACTGCGCTGATCGTTGCGACCGCTGTTGTACTGATCTACAGCTGGGTTCGCTATCGTAAAGTCGAAAAGATGGCGCTGATAACGTTCGTCCTGGTCGCCGTGTTCGGCGGGCTTACGCTGTTCTTCCACAACGATGAATTTATTAAGTGGAAAGTGACCGTTATTTACGCGTTGTTTGCGGGCGCATTGTTAATTAGCCAGTGGGTCATGAAAAAGCCGCTGATCCAGCGCATGCTGGGCAAAGAGCTGACGCTGCCTCAGGAAGTCTGGTCCCGTCTGAATATCGCCTGGGCGGTCTTCTTTATTCTCTGTGGTCTTGCCAATATCTATATCGCCTTCTGGCTGCCGCAAAATATCTGGGTCAACTTCAAGGTCTTCGGCCTGACCGCGCTGACGCTTATCTTCACGCTGTTAAGCGGTGTATACATCTATCGCCACATGCCGCAGGACGACAAGCACTGAGTAATGACTGACCAGAACGTCAACGACTAGCGTTCTGGTCTATTCTCTCCGCTGTGAAATCATAGTAGCATCCCGCCTGAAGTCTTCCGTTACGAGTTTAAACAATGACAACAAATAACGCCCCGCAGGGCGAACTGGTTTTACGCACACTGGCAATGCCCGCTGACACCAATGCCAATGGCGATATTTTTGGCGGCTGGCTGATGTCGCAGATGGATATGGGCGGCGCAATTCTGGCAAAAGAGATTGCCCACGGGCGCGTGGTCACCGTGAGAGTGGACGGCATGACCTTCCTGCGCCCGGTTGCGGTGGGTGATGTGGTTTGCTGCTACGCGCGCTGCGTGAAACGCGGTAATACCTCCATTTCCATCAACATCGAAGTCTGGGTGAAGAAAGTCTCTTCTGAGCCGATTGGGCAACGTTATAAGGCCACTGAAGCGCTGTTTATTTATGTCGCCGTGGACAGCGAGGGTAAACCTCGTCAACTTCCACAGGCCTGATCGACAGGCAAAAAAAAGCCTCCTTTCGGAGGCTTTTTTTATTCCATCTGCGCCCCGCCGTTCAGGCGGAAAACAATATTCACGATCAATCCGCTACCCGGCTTGCCTGGCTCATAGCGCCATCTGCGCATGGCAGATTTCACTTCGCGCTCAAACATATTAGAAGGTTGCGCAGATAAGATTTCCACGTTATCCACGCGGCCATCCGCAGTGACATCAAACTTCACCCGTACGCGGCCTTCAATACGCAAGGCCTGAGCTCGCGCCGGATACTGAGGCTGATTGCGGCTTACGGCTCGCGGGCCCGCTGGCGCGGTAACCGTTGGCTTTGACATCGTTGCCGTATTATTCATCACCGGACGGGAAGGCGCTGAATTTTCCACCGGCGGGGTTGCGCGCGGTTCAACCGGACGTTCTTCGCGTTTTGGACGCTCCTCGACCTTCTTCACCGGCTTTGGCTTCGGCTTAGGTTTTGGCTTCGGTTCAGGCTTGTGGATCACCACCGGCGCTTCCTTCGGTGGCGCCGGAACAGGCTCGGGCTCTGGCTCAGGTTCAGCCACCGGCTGTGGCGGCGGAGGGGCAACCTGCGGCGGTTCGAGATCCGCTGGCGAGACCATTGTCACCGACATCGGCTGCGCGGGCGCGGGCATTTCAATAACCTGATGAACCGAGGTATACAGCAAACCCGCCACAACAGCACCGTGAATCACGACAGAAAGCAGCGTCGGCCAGGGAAAGCGGCGAGGTAAATCAAGGGTCATCGAAGTCATAATCATCAACGTTAAAAAACCGAACACTGATTTTAAATGCAAATAGCAATCATATTCAATAAGACACTTTGTTCTGACGCAACTTTAGCGCATGAGAGGCCAAAAAAGGCGCATTCAGATCAGGGTATTAACATTGTTTTTATTTTACATTGCAGTCGTTTGCCCTTTCACATAACGTAACTGACACTTTTACCGGTTAAGGAGCTTCGCCGTGTTTTACGTGATTTACTCTGAAGATGTTGCTGATTCGCTCGAAAAACGCCAGGCCGTGCGCCCTGCGCATCTGGCACGCTTGCAGCTGCTCCAGGATGAAGGCCGTTTACTGACCGCCGGCCCAATGCCTGCAGTAGACAGCAACGATCCGGGCGCCGCCGGTTTTGCCGGTTCCACCGTGATTGCTGAGTTTGAATCTCAGGAAACCGCTCAGGCATGGGCTGACGCAGATCCGTATGTTGCAGCAGGTGTGTATGCGAAAGTGACGGTTCGACCGTATAAGAAAGTGTTCTGATACCAAAGCGGCTCCGAAAGGAGCCTTTTTTATCGCGGCGGTTAGGCGTCTTTATGCCGGGTAAACTGCTGCTCTGTAATCAGGCTTCCCCACTGGTCGCCTTCCCACTCTTTGGCGAGCGTAAATCCAAACGATTCGTATAAACGTCGTGCGGCGGTCAGCTTATTGAATGTCCACAGATGCACGGCAGAGAAACCAACGCTGTCGCAAAAGCGCATCGCATCGGTCAGCAGTTTTTTCCCCACCCCGTGTCCCCGGCAGCCATCGTCAAGAATAAACCAGCGAAGATGGGCTTCACCCGGCGCTAAATCCTCGCCGTCTATCGCCACCGACCCCACTATCCTGCCGTTCATCACCGCCAGCCAGATCTGGTTGCATGACTTATCCAGGCGGTCACTAAACTCTGCAACACCTGTAGCCACTTTGGCCTCAAAAAAGCGGCCAAAATGGTGCTCGCGCGCGTAATAAACCCCGTGCATCTCCGCGATACGGCCAATCATGCCGGGAATATACCCCTTAACTATCGTAAGCTCGTCGGGGCGCGTGTCATTGCCCTTTTCACGGCACGCCAGCAGCGCGTTGGCATAAAGGGAGAGTCCCTCAGAAATGGTCTGCTGCTGGGCAGGAGCAAGACGCTTTATTGCTGAGACCACGCGCTCATTGCTAAAGGTATTAATTTTACTGACCGTCTCATGACCTTTCGCGGTCAGCCTGAGGCTCTTCGCTCTCGCATCTTCAGGTGATGTCACCTCCTCGAGTTCGCCCGCGGCAATCAGGCGAGCCAGCATCCGGCTGACGCTGGACTTTTCCAGGCCCAGCAGCTGTACCAGCTGACTCGCCGTCATCTCTTTGCGTAAGGCGATTTCGACCAGGGTATGGACGGCCGAAGG
The DNA here is from genome assembly GCF_024599655.1 of Enterobacter asburiae. Lineage (NCBI taxonomy): Bacteria > Pseudomonadati > Pseudomonadota > Gammaproteobacteria > Enterobacterales > Enterobacteriaceae > Enterobacter > Enterobacter asburiae. Next base: position 2,159,062 of record NZ_CP102247.1, on the reverse strand, counting down.
GGAGTAATTTGTTGAAGCCAGGGTCGAGGCCATAAAACCTAACTCTCGCACCATGAGGCGCGATGAACGTCGAATAACACTGACTACCGGGGTTTCGCTGTGCATGTTATGTCCTCACCATTTAGTTGTACTATACAACTAAATGGTGAGGGATTGTCAAACAGAATTAAAAAGGCTCCCGAAGGAGCCTTTGATTCATCAATGCAGCGACGCCAACCTCGCCGCAAATCCAACAAACAGCAGCCCTATCAAACCGTTCCCCAGCTTTGCCAGTTTCTTTTTGGTTTTCAGGTAACGTGTGACAAACGCGCCGGAGAAGATCAGGAAGCTCATGTACATGAAGCTTATTAACTCCAGCGTCGTGGCGAGGATCAGGAAAGAAGTGCCGGTACTCTGTGCATTCACGTCAATGAACTGAACGAAGAACGATACGTAGAACAAAATCGCTTTGGGGTTGGTCAGGCTTAATACCAGCGAACGTTTCATGATCATACTGGCCGGTTCGGGACCGCTCTCATGCGCGCTTTTTGGACGATTCACCACCGACCAGAGCATTTTGCCCCCAAGCCAGAGTAGATAGAAGGCCCCGAGATAGCGCACGATATTAAACAGTACCGGCGTGGTCTGGATTAATGCCGCGACGCCCGCCCAGGCCAGAAACATCAGTACCGCATCACCGATAAATACGCCTGTCGCGGCGAGATACCCTTTTTTAACGCCGTGACCAATCCCGGTTTTGAGCACAAACAGGGTATTCGGCCCTGGCACCAGCACAATAAAAAACGCACCAACAACATACGTCCAGAAATTCAGCACGCCAAACTCCGCAAACACTTCTCCCTCCTTTTGCTAAACACAGCAGGAACAACGCTGCAAATACGCTATTCCCAAAAAATCAGACGCTATAAAATCAGCGGGCACCATTACGGTGCCCTCATGGTACTCAGATATCCTGGACTGCGAACAGCAACGCATTACGGTGCCGGGTCATTCCACATTTTCTGATGGCGTGAATACGCATATTGCGGCGGGATTGTGCTTCCAGCCAACGAGCCTTGCGACGACTCACCTGTCGCAACATGCGCCAGCGCCCTACTTCAGTTCTACTGCGCTTCATGTCTAAACTCTTTCACTAACACTTTTTCTCTAAAAGAAAGGCCATTATAAACCCAACCCGGCAGCAAACCAGCGCTTTTACCTGGCGTTTTTATTTGCCAGATGAATCCTGATGCGTACACTCATAACAATACGCTTTCAAAAGGATTTTTTTACCTATGACAACCTTCTACACCGTGGTGAGTTGGCTGGTCATTTTGGGATACTGGCTGTTAATCGCGGGTGTGACATTACGCATCCTGATGAAGCGCAGAGCCGTACCCTCTGCCATGGCCTGGCTTCTGATAATCTACATCCTCCCGCTGGTGGGAATTATTGCCTATCTCTCTTTCGGCGAGCTTCATCTGGGTAAACGCCGCGCCGAGCGGGCCCGCGCAATGTGGCCCTCAACCGCAAAGTGGCTGAACGACCTAAAAGCCTGCAAACATATCTTTGCCGAGGAGAACAGCAGCGTCGCCTCCTCACTGTTTAAGCTGTGCGAGCGCCGCCAGGGGATTGGCGGTGTTAAGGGCAACCAGCTGCAGCTGCTGACCTCATCCGACGACGTCATGCAGGCGTTAATCCGCGATATCCAACTGGCGCGTCATAATATCGAGATGGTTTTTTATATCTGGCAGCCCGGCGGGATGGCTGACCAGGTCGCTGAGTCGCTGATGGCTGCCGCGCGTCGCGGCATTCATTGCCGCCTGATGCTTGACTCCGCGGGTAGCGTGGCCTTTTTCCGTAGCCCCTGGGCGGGCATGATGCGTAATGCCGGAATTGAAGTGGTTGAAGCGCTTAAGGTCAATCTCCTGCGCGTGTTTCTGCGCCGGATGGATCTCCGCCAGCATCGCAAAATGATCATGATCGATAACTATATTGCCTACACCGGCAGTATGAACATGGTTGACCCGCGCTTCTTTAAGCAGGACTCGGGCGTGGGTCAATGGGTTGATTTGATGGCGCGAATGGAGGGGCCGATTGCCACCTCGATGGGCATCGTGTATTCCTGCGACTGGGAGATTGAAACCGGCAAGCGTATCCTGCCACCACCGCCGGACGGCAACATTATGCCGTTTGAAGAGGCCAGCGGTCACACCATTCATACCATTGCTTCCGGGCCGGGCTTCCCGGAGGACTTAATCCATCAGGCGCTGCTGACGGCAACCTACGCAGCGCGTGAATATCTGATCATGACGACGCCCTACTTTGTCCCCAGCGACGACCTTCTGCACGCGATCTGTACCGCAGCGCAGCGCGGTGTCGATGTGAGCATCATTTTGCCGCGCAAAAATGACTCCCTACTGGTAGGCTGGGCCAGCCGGGCATTCTTTAGTGAACTGCTGGCCGCCGGGGTAAAAATTTACCAGTTTGAAGGCGGATTACTCCACACCAAGAGCGTTCTCGTCGACGGTGAACTGAGCCTGGTGGGGACGGTCAACCTGGATATGCGCAGCCTGTGGCTAAACTTTGAAATTACGCTGGTCATTGATGATGCCGGCTTTGGCGGCGATCTCGCCGCGGTGCAGGATGATTATATCTCCCGCTCGCGGCTGCTGGATGCCAGACTGTGGGTAAAACGTCCGCTGTGGCAGAGAATTGCCGAACGACTGTTTTACTTCTTTAGTCCGTTGCTGTAAAACGTGCCCAACGATGTTAAACAGGTAGTCATCATGGAAATGGATCTGAACAATCGCCTGACCGAAGACGAAACGCTCGAGCAGGCCTATGACATTTTTCTCGAACTGGCGGTTGATAACCTCGATCCCGCAGACGTGATCCTCTTTAATCTGCAGTTCGAAGAGCGCGGCGGCGCTGAATTGTTCGACCCTTCAGAAGACTGGGCTGAGCATGTGGATTTCGACCTGAATCCGGACTTCTTTGCCGAAGTGGTGATTGGGCTGGCCGATGAGGATGGCGGCGAAATTAACGATATTTTCGCTCGCGTCCTGCTGTGTCGTGAGAAAGACCACAAGCTGTGTCATATACTCTGGCGCGAATAATAAAAAAGGCTGCGATTGCAGCCTTTTTTATTTACTCCGGTAATTCACTGCCGCAGCGGTAACAAAATCGCGCGCTGTGTTCATGTTCACCCTGCTGGCAATGAGGACATTTGCGCTGCTGCTTGCGGCTCTGAAAGGCACTGCTCATGTGCGTGGTAATCAGTCCCGTCGGGATCGCAATCACCGAATAGCCAATCAAAATCAGCACTGACGCCACAATGCGACCCAGTGGCGTATGGGGCGTGATATCACCGTAACCCACGGTAGTGACGGTCACGATGGCCCAGTAGACGGACGCATTGAGCGTCGTAAAGCCATACTTCGGCCCTTCTATTAAATACATCAGCGCGCCAAAAACAATCATGACGATGGCAATAAACGAGTAGAACAGAATAAGCTGATGCCGTGCGCTGACGATGGCACTCCAGAACACGCGTAATGACGGCATAAAACGCAGTAATTTCAGAATACGTAATACCCGAATCACGCGCATCGCTCGCCAGGCAAAGACATAGCTCAGGCTGATCTCCGGCCACAGCCACATCACGTAAAGCGGCAGGATGGTGGCTAAATCGATAAATCCCCAGAAGCTGAAAACATATCTGGCCGGGTTGGGCCAGGCTATCACTCGGAGGAGATATTCAGCGGTGAAGACCAGGGTAATCGCCAGCTCAAGCCAGACGAAGATATGCCATTCGTCAAACGTCAGGTGGTATTGCGTCCCGGCCCCTGATTCTATAAAGATGACAATCACGCTGAGGAGCGCAAATAAACCGCAAAGACCTTCGAAGCGTCGTCCGGATACCGTTTCAGGATCGAATAAAAAATGATATAGCCGCCGACGGGCTGACGTGAATAAACGCGACACAGTGACCTCGCAAAAAATAAGGGCTGACATCATGTCAGCCCTTGCGATTATAACGGGTCTACTTTCAGGCAGGAAACCGCATGTCGGAAACTGCCTTCCAGAACCGGTCGCGTTTTCGCACATTCCGGCCCGGCCATTGGGCAGCGCGTGCGGAAGACGCAGCCCGACGGCGGGTTAATCGGTGAGGGTAATTCCCCTTCCAGAAGCTGGATGGTTTTATTTTTCTCCAAATCGGGATCGGGGATCGGCACCGCGGACATCAGCGCTCTGGTGTAAGGGTGCAGTGGATTGTGATACACCTCGTCATAGGTGCCCAGCTCCACGGCATGACCCAGGTACATCACCAGCACGCGGTCAGAGATGTGTTTCACCACGGCCAGGTCATGCGCGATGAAGATCAGCGACAGCCCCATTTCGCGCTGCAGCTTCTGCAACAGGTTAACCACCTGGGCCTGAATGGAGACGTCCAGCGCGGAAACCGGCTCATCGCAGATAATCAGCTTCGGTTCGAGGATCAGCGCACGGGCAATACCAATACGCTGGCACTGACCGCCGGAGAATTCATGCGGATAGCGGTTGATGAGGTTAGGCAACAGGCCGACTTTCATCATCATTGCCTTAACGCGATCGCGCACTTCCTGACGAGACATCTTCGGATGATAGGTTCGCAGCGGCTCGGCAATAATCTCGCCGATGGTCATACGCGGGTTAAGCGACGCCAGCGGATCCTGGAAAATCATCTGGATATCGCTGCGCACCTCGCGCCACTCGTCGGGTTTCATGCCCAGCAGATCTTTACCCAGCCAGGCCACTTTTCCGTCGGTAGCCTTTACCAGGCCGATAATGGCTCGCGCAAAGGTCGATTTACCGCAGCCGGACTCTCCCACCACGCCCAGGGTTTCCCCTTCGTACAGGCGCAGCGTGACGCCATCCACCGCTTTCAGGGTCTTAGGCGGCTGCCAGAACCACTGTTTGCCGTCTTTGATGTCGAAATGCACTTTAAGGTCGGCGATTTCGAGCAGCACGTTGCGTTTTTCATCTAATGCGTTCATACCAGCTCCTCCTGCGGCTTAAAGCAGGCGCGCAGACGGCCTGGTGCAAACTCTTCCAGCGGCGGAGCGCTGTTGCAGATTTCCATCGCGTGCGGGCAGCGCGGCTGGAACGGACAGCCTTTCGGCAGACGCAGCAGGTTTGGCGGGTTGCCCGGAATGGTGAGCAGGGATTCCCCTTCCGCATCAAGACGCGGCACCGCATTCAGCAGACCAATCGAGTACGGGTGCGCAGGCTGATAGAAGACATCGCGCGCTTTGCCGTATTCCATGGTACGACCGGCGTACATCACCAGCACTTTGTCACAGATGCCCGCCACCACGCCCAGATCGTGGGTGATCATGATAATCGCCGTGTTGAACTCACGCTTCAGCTCGTTCAACAGGGTCATGATTTGCGCCTGAACGGTAACGTCCAGCGCGGTGGTAGGTTCATCGGCGATCAGCAGCTTTGGACGGCACAGCAGCGCCATCGCAATCATCACGCGCTGACGCATACCGCCAGAAAACTCGTGCGGGAACATGCGCATACGCTTGCGTGCTTCCGGCATTTTCACCGCATCCAGCATTTTGACCGACTCTTCAAAGGCTTCCGCTTTGCCCAGGCCTTTGTGCAGCATCAGGACTTCCATCAGCTGCTCGCCAACGCGCATGTACGGGTTCAGCGAGGTCATGGGATCCTGGAAAATCATCGAGATCTGTTCGGCACGCAGCTTGTTCAGCTCGTGTTCCGGCAGGTTGAGGATTTCACGACCGTTGAATTTAGCGGAACCCCCAATCACGCCGTTAGAGGCCAGCAGGCCCATCAGCGCAAAGGCAGTCTGGGATTTTCCGGAACCGGACTCACCCACGATCCCCAGCGTTTCACCCGCGCGCAGGTTAAAGTTGAGATCGTTGACGGCGGTAACATCCCCGTCCGGCGTTTTAAAGGTCACGCGGAGGTCTTTCACATCCAGCAGGAGATTGTTCTGCTGTTGCACCTGTGGCGCAGTGGCCGTTTCAATAATTGTCATGACGGCGCTCCTTAACGGTCTTTCGGGTCGAGGGCATCACGCAGGCCATCGCCGATAAAGTTAAAACAAAACAGGGTGACGACCAGGAAACCCGCCGGATAAAGCAGCAGCCACGGTGAAACTTCCATCGAGTTTGCGCCATCGCTCAGCAGCGCGCCCCAGCTGCTCAGTGGCTCTTGTGTACCCAGACCCAGGAAGCTCAGGAAAGATTCAAACAGGATCATGCTTGGCACCAGCAGTGAGGCATAGACCACCACCACGCCCAGCACGTTAGGAACGATATGGCGAACCACGATATTCCCGGTAGATACACCGCCTACCTGCGCGGCTTCGATAAACTCTTTGCGTTTGAGGCTCAGCGTCTGGCCGCGAACGATACGCGCCATATCCAGCCAGGACACCATCCCGATGGCCACGAAGATCAGCAGGATGTTCTGACCGAAGAAGGTCACCAGCAGGATGACGAAGAACATGAACGGGAAGGAGTTCAGGATTTCCAGCAGACGCATCATTACCGAGTCTATTTTGCCGCCGAGATAGCCGGAAAGTGAGCCGTAGAGCGTACCCACGATCACCGCCACCAGCGCGGCAGCAATACCGACCATCAGCGAGATACGGCCACCGATAGCGACACGCACCAGCAGGTCGCGTCCCGAGGAGTCCGTGCCGAAATAGTGCCCTGATTCCATATCCGGCGCGCTGGACATCATGCCCCAGTCGGTGTCGAAATAGGTAAATTGCGACAGCATCGGCGCCAGGGTCACAAACAGCGCGATGATCACCAGAACAACCAGACTGGCAACCGCTGCACGGTTGTGCATAAAGCGACGGCGCGCGTCCTGCCAGAGGCTACGACCTTCTACTTCCAGTTTTTCACTGAAGTTTTCCAGCGCCTCGCTGTTTTTCTTACTCAACATCATGGCGTGCTCCAGCGTTAGTAACGAATTTTCGGGTCGATGACGGCATACAGCACATCGACGATAGCGTTAAAGAGAATGGTCAGCGCACCGACGAGAATCGTCAGGCTCAGAACCAGCGAATAGTCGCGGTTGAGCGCGCCGTTAACGAACAGCTGACCAATGCCAGGCAGACCGTAGATTGTTTCGATAACCATAGAGCCGGTGATGATCCCGACGAATGCCGGTCCCATGTAGGAGAGCACGGGCAACAGCGCCGGTTTGAGCGCGTGGCGGAAGATAATCCGACGCATCGGCAGCCCTTTAGCGCGCGCGGTACGAATGAAGTTCGAGTGCAGCACTTCGATCATTGAACCACGGGTGATACGCGCGATACTGGCGATGTACGCCAGAGATAATGCCACCATCGGCAAAATCATGAACTTCAATGCCCCGCCGTTCCAGCCGCCGCCAGGCAGCCACTTCAGCGTGATGGCAAATATCATCACCAGTAATGGCGCGACAACGAAGCTGGGTATCACTACCCCGGTCATTGCCACCCCCATTACGGCATAATCCCATTTGGTATTTTGTCTGAGCGCGGCGATAACGCCTGCAGTGACGCCGAAAACGATGGCCAGAATGAATGCCGCAGCACCCAACTTAGCCGAAACCGGGAAGCTGGACGCAACCAGGTCGTTAACGGAATAGTCTTTATATTTAAATGACGGTCCAAAATCGCCGTGGGCCAGTTGCTTCAGGTAATTGAAGTACTGGGTGGAGATAGGATCGTTCAAGTGGTATTTCGCTTCGATATTCGCCATGACTTCAGGCGGCAGCGTACGCTCACCGGTAAATGGACTTCCCGGCGCAAGGCGCATCATGAAGAAGGAAATCGTGATGAGAATAAATAGCGTTGGAATCGCTTCAAGACAGCGACGTAGGATAAATTTCAACATTGCCCGTACCTTCTGGCGTGTGCCTATATTATGTGACGTTGGTTAGACACCGTGGGGCGAGCACGCCCGCCCCACTCATTGCCATTAATGCTTGATAATATACAAGTTTTTAACGTAGATATTATCCATCGGGTCTTTACCGGTATACCCACCTACCCACGGTTTCACCAGACGGGCGTTAACGTAGTAGTAAACCGGAACGATCGCGGAATCTTTATCCAGCTGCTGCTCGGCCTTAGAGTACAGTTCTGTACGCTGTGCTTCGTCAGTGGTTTTCAGGGTGTCGCCAATCAGCTTGTCGAACGCCGGGCTCTTATAGTGAGCGGTGTTGTTCGAGCTGTCGCTCAGCATGGTGTTCAGGAAGGAGGTCGGTTCGTTATAGTCCGCACACCAGCCAGCACGTGCCACATCAAAGGTGCCCTGATGACGGCTGTCGAGGAAGGTTTTCCACTCCTGGTTCTCCAGCTTCACGTTCGCGCCCAGGTTCTTTTTCCAGATCGAGGCGACGGCGATAGCCAGTTTTTTGTGCAGATCGGAGGTGTTGTACAGCAGGCTGAAGGTCAGCGGCTTATCTGCGGTGTAGCCCGCTTCGGCCAGCAGTTTCTTCGCTTCGGCGTTACGCTGTTCCTGAGTCTGTTTGAACCAGTCTGGCTCGGTCAGTTTTGCGCCATCGGTGTATGGAGGGGTATAGCTGTACGCAGGCAGGTCGCCCTGGTTTTTCACTTTGTTCACGATGATATCGCGATCCAGTGCCAGCTTCAGCGCGGTACGGACACGTACGTCGGTGAACGGTGCTTTCTGGTTGTTGATTTCGTAGTAGTAGGTGCACAGGTACGGATCGACGTGAACTTCTTTAGGGATCTCTTTTTTCAGTTTCTGGAACAGTTCAATCGGCATGTTGTTATAAGTCATGTCGATTTCACCGCTGCGGTAGCGGTTAACGTCAGTCACTTCAGAAGAGATTGGCAGGTAGGTCACCTGGTCAATAACGGTTTTCGCGTTATCCCAATACTGCGGGTTACGGTCAAGCACCATACGTTCGTTGACCACCCAGTCTTTCAGCTTATAGGCACCGTTGGTTACGATGTTGGCAGGCTGCGTCCATTTCTCACCAAATTTTTCCACGGCGGATTTTGGTACCGGGGAGACGGACGGGTGAACCAGGAGCTTATAGAAGTACGGAACAGGTTCGCTCAACGTCACTTCAAAGGTATTAGCATCGATCGCTTTTACGCCCAGGTCGGTAATCGGCTTTTTGCCCGCGATGATGTCATCAATATTGGCGATGTGGCCATATTGCAGGTAGCTCGCATACGGAGAGGCGGTGTTTGGGTTTGCCAGACGCTGCCAGCTATATACGAAATCTTCGGCTGTGACCGGTGTACCGTCGGACCATTTCGCATCTTTACGCAGATGGAAGGTCCAGACTTTGAAATCTTTGTTTTCCCATTTTTCTGCAACACCCGGCGCCGGGTGGCCGTCTACGTCTGTCACCAGCAGGCCTTCGAACAGGTCGCGGTTAACGTTAGACTCAGGAACACCTTCAATTTTGTGCGGGTCAAGAGACTGAACTTCCGCACCGTTGTTACGCACCAGCGTCTGTTTCTCAGCCAGTTGAACACCTGCAGGAACGTCCGCAGCCATTGCAGCGTTGCCCGCGATTAGCGCAGTTAAAATCCCCGCCGCTACCAGATTTTTTTTTGTGATGATGGACATTGTGTTGGTACTCCACTCATTATAATGACTGGCCTTCGCCAGCTGTGTAATCCCCTGTTGGGGCCTGTACAGCGCAGGAGTTTTTTTTGCTGCTGTCAGGTTCTTCTTTTACTGCTTGCTATCACCGACTTTTTTATTACTGACCGCTCGTATGGCCGTCTTGCGTCGATTCTTTACAGGCCTCCCCTGTTTGAGACCTGCGCTGGATATCTGAGAAGAGAACTATATGAAAATAATTCTCATCTGCTTGTTTTATGCTGCAAAATATTAGGCCGGAAAGTATCAAATGGCGTAAACGCGCGCCAATACATTTTGCAAATTTGTTAAGCAATTCTCTTTTACGGTGAGTACCGCATCGTTGAGGGCAGCCCTGCCGGACATCGAACACCACATAAAAAACATGATATTCAACGAGATAGAGAAATTTTTCTCTATAAGCGCGTCGCTGCGCTATCTTCGAATGATTTTGTACAAAAATTTAACAACTGGTTATTATTTAGCACATTCATCTAGGGGAATGTTGAAATTACTAATATCATTTCGGTTATCGCTCAGCAAGCCCAAGAGTATCATGTGAGTAAAATAACAGAGCGATCGCAGATTTTCTGCGCAGGCGGGTTTTAGGGGAATTAATAACTTGTTGAAATACAAGCAATGAACATTATTAGTAGAATTTATTATGATATGTGAGCATTTCAACTTTAGTTATAGGATTTACTGATAATGACGTAAAAAAACGGAGCCGTCGCTCCGTTCTTTCATACGAAATATCAGTGTAGCAAACCGGGGAAAATGCTTTTAATACCCGTCACGATGAATTCAATCCCTAACGCCATCAACAGCAGGCCCATGATACGCGTTATGACGTTAATGCCCGTCTGCCCCAGCAGGCGCACCAGCCAAGGTGCCATGCGGAATACGCCCCAACAGCAGAGCGCGAAAAGCGCAATGGCGACGGAAAAACCAATCAGGTGCATCAGGCTATGGTAACGCGTGCCCCAGACAATAGTTGAACTGATGGCACCGGGGCCGGCCATGAGCGGCAAGGCCAGCGGCACCACGCCAATACTTTCGCGGATGGCGGTTTCTGACTTCTCCTGCTTGTTCTGTTTATCCTCGCCCAGCTTACCGCTGATCATGGACATGGCGATGGTCACGACCAGGATCCCACCCGCAATGCGGAAAGAGTCGATCGAAATCCCGAAGAGCTGGAGAATGGCGTCACCCAGAAAAAGGGAGGTGAGCAATATGATAGCCACTGACAGGTTAGCGGTGAGGTTGGTCTTATTCCTGGCCGCCGCCGTCTGGTAACTCGTCATACTAATGAAGACAGGAATGATCCCCACCGGGTTGACCAGGGCAAACAAACCAATAAAAAATTTAAAATACGTTGGAAAATCAAAGAGCGTTTGGATCACGTTTTGCTCCGCTTATACACATGCCCGGGACTGACAATTTGTCGTGAGAAATCGCGCTGAAGATACCCTTTTTATTAGCACACTTCACTCGAAATCTGTGGCAAAACGTTATCATTTCAGGATGTTAAACATATGTATAATCAATGATAGCGCCACTTCCAATACTTACGTAATTATTTAACACTGGAAAAATCTCAACGAAATAACCCTGCTGAAAGGTATCAGCTTGGGGGAAAATTGACGCAGATCATGATTTCCGTACTCAGAAGTGAGTAATCTTGGTTACGCCCCCAGGGAGATCGCCTGACAAAAAGGGATGATGCTAAGGTAAGGCTCTTTTAGTAAATTAGTGTGCTGACGCAGAAAGTAACTCTTTGTTTTACTTTGTGTTACGCAAGTCGTATCGGCTCTGTCTATACTGTGTGACGTATCGAGCGCTGGTTTACTAAAAGAGTTTAAACATTATCAGGAGAGCATTATGGCTGTTACTAATATCGCTGAACTGAACGCACTCGTCGAGCGCGTTAAAAAAGCCCAGCGTGAATATGCCAATTTCACCCAAGAACAGGTTGATAAAATCTTCCGCGCGGCCGCACTGGCTGCTGCAGATGCTCGAATCCCTCTCGCTAAAATGGCCGTTGCCGAATCCGGCATGGGTATCGTGGAAGATAAAGTGATCAAAAACCACTTTGCTTCCGAGTATATCTACAACGCCTATAAAGATGAGAAAACCTGTGGCGTGCTGTCCGAAGACGACACCTTCGGTACCATCACCATCGCTGAACCTATCGGCATCATCTGCGGTATTGTTCCGACAACTAACCCAACGTCTACTGCTATCTTCAAATCACTGATTAGCCTGAAGACCCGTAACGCAATCATCTTCTCTCCACACCCACGTGCGAAAGACGCGACTAACAAAGCTGCGGATATCGTCCTGCAGGCGGCGATCGCTGCTGGCGCACCAAAAGATCTGATTGGCTGGATCGACCAACCTTCCGTTGAGCTCTCCAATGCCCTGATGCATCACCCGGACATTAACCTGATCCTGGCGACCGGTGGTCCTGGCATGGTTAAAGCCGCATACAGCTCCGGTAAACCTGCCATCGGTGTTGGCGCCGGTAACACCCCAGTTGTTATCGACGAAACCGCTGACATCAAACGTGCCGTTGCGTCTGTACTGATGTCTAAAACCTTCGATAACGGCGTGATCTGTGCATCTGAACAGTCTGTTGTTGTTGTCGATTCCGTGTACGACGCCGTTCGCGAACGTTTCGCCAGCCACGGCGGCTACCTGCTGCAGGGCAAAGAGCTGAAAGCCGTTCAGGACATCATCCTGAAAAATGGCGCGCTGAACGCCGCTATCGTGGGTCAGCCAGCGTACAAAATTGCTGAACTCGCAGGCTTTACCGTTCCGGCAACAACCAAAATCCTGATCGGTGAAGTGAAAGTTGTCGACGAAAGCGAGCCGTTTGCACACGAAAAACTGTCTCCAACGCTTGCAATGTACCGTGCGAAAGATTTCGAAGACGCGGTAGAGAAAGCCGAGAAGCTGGTTGCCATGGGCGGTATCGGTCACACGTCTTGTCTGTACACCGACCAGGATAACCAGCCAGAACGTGTTGCTCACTTCGGTCAGATGATGAAAACTGCACGTATCCTGATTAACACCCCTGCTTCTCAGGGTGGTATCGGTGACCTGTACAACTTTAAACTCGCACCTTCCCTGACTCTGGGTTGTGGTTCCTGGGGTGGTAACTCCATCTCTGAAAACGTTGGTCCAAAACACCTGATCAACAAGAAAACCGTTGCTAAGCGAGCTGAAAACATGTTGTGGCACAAACTTCCGAAATCTATCTACTTCCGCCGTGGCTCACTGCCAATCGCGCTGGATGAAGTGATTACTGATGGCCACAAACGTGCGCTCATCGTGACTGACCGTTTCCTGTTCAACAACGGCTACGCTGACCAGATCACCTCTGTGCTGAAAGCGGCTGGCGTTGAGACTGAAGTGTTCTTTGAAGTTGAAGCTGACCCTACCCTGAGCGTTGTGCGTAAAGGTGCTGAGCTGGCTAACTCCTTCAAACCAGATGTGATTATCGCACTGGGTGGTGGTTCCCCAATGGACGCCGCGAAAATCATGTGGGTCATGTACGAGCATCCTGAAACCCACTTCGAAGAACTGGCGCTGCGCTTTATGGACATCCGTAAACGTATCTACAAGTTCCCGAAAATGGGCGTAAAAGCGAAAATGATCGCGGTAACCACCACTTCCGGTACCGGTTCAGAAGTGACCCCATTCGCGGTTGTAACAGACGATGCAACAGGTCAGAAATACCCACTGGCTGACTATGCACTGACCCCAGACATGGCCATCGTTGATGCGAACCTGGTCATGGAAATGCCGAAGTCACTGTGTGCGTTCGGTGGTCTGGATGCGGTAACTCACGCCCTGGAAGCTTACGTTTCTGTTCTGGCGTCTGAGTTCTCTGACGGTCAGGCCCTGCAGGCGCTGAAACTGCTGAAAGAAAACCTGCCAGCGTCCTATAACGAAGGGTCTAAAAACCCTGTAGCGCGTGAACGCGTTCATAGTGCAGCAACCATCGCTGGTATCGCGTTTGCGAACGCCTTCCTGGGTGTTTGCCACTCTATGGCGCACAAGCTGGGTTCTCAGTTCCACATTCCTCACGGTCTGGCGAACGCCCTGTTGATCAGCAACGTTATCCGTTATAACGCTAACGACAACCCAACCAAGCAGACTGCTTTCAGCCAGTACGACCGTCCGCAAGCGCGTCGTCGTTATGCTGAAATCGCAGACCACCTTGGTCTGAGCGCACCGGGCGACCGTACTGCTGCGAAGATTGAGAAACTGCTGGCATGGCTGGAAAGCCTGAAAGCTGAACTGGGTATTCCTAAATCTATCCGTGAAGCAGGCGTTCAGGAAGCTGACTTCCTCGCTCACGTAGACAAGCTGTCTGAAGATGCATTCGATGACCAGTGTACTGGTGCTAACCCGCGCTACCCACTGATCTCCGAGCTGAAACAGATTCTGCTGGATACCTTCTACGGTCGTGAGTTCAAAGAAAATGACGTTGCCGCTGTGAAAACAGAAGTTCCTGTCATCAAAGCTGACAAGAAAGCAAAGAAAAGCGCTTAACTGACAGCAAATGAAAAACCCGCCTTTATGGCGGGTTTTTTTATGTCTTAATAATAAGGCTAACCTTATTTCCTGTTGTCGTGCTGAATCGCCGTCAGCGAGCCTACAGACAGCGCTTCTTTATAATGCTTACGACATACCGATACATAGCGTTCATTACCGCCTATCACCACCTGCTCACCATCTGCATAAGGTTTTCCGGCCTGGTCGAGACGAAGCACCATACTGGCTTTGCGACCGCAGAAGCAGATCGTTTTCAGTTCGACGAGTTTATCCGACCAGGCAAGCAAATACTGACTCCCGGCAAAGAGCTCACCGCGGAAATCCGTGCGCAGTCCATAACAAAGCACCGGGATATCGAGCTCATCAACCACTTCAGAAAGGGCGTGAACCTGTTCACGCGTCAGAAACTGGCTCTCATCGACCAGGACGCAGTGAATGGGCTGAGCAGCATGTTCTGTGCGAATGTCTTCAAACAGATCGGTTTTCGGGTTAAACAGCCTGGCAGGCGACGAGAGCCCTATTCTGGAGCTCACCTTTCCTGCGCCAAAGCGATCGTCAATTTCAGCCGTATAAACAAGGCTACGCATCCCGCGCTCCTGGTAATTGTACGAGGATTGCAGCAACGCGGTGGATTTACCGGCATTCATCGCCGAATAGTAGAAATAAAGTTGTGCCATTGGCCGTAAAAACCCCAATCAATGTGTAATATTCCCGATGAGTCATTGTACCATATTTTGTCAGGTCATCAGCGATACAGCGCACAGAGGAAGCGGTTCAGCGCGGAGTTCAGCGCCTACTGTTTGCGAAAATAATCCGTTAAAACATGAAGTAAACGCATTCAGCCAGGTCAATATGTTATATGTTCAGCCAAACATAACACTTCTTTTTATAGTGGAATCACCGTTCATTAAAATTCACCATTTATTAACTATTTCAGTCTTAACATCACGGGTAGGAACTAATACAAAAGGCTGATATTTATCCGCCGCAACTATAATTCCTGCGGTAAATGTCACAAAAAAAAGATGCAATCGGCCGGGTTAAGCAGGTTTACGTGATAACAGGCGAGACTGTCGGGTGATGAAATTTAAGTTAGCGTAATTAATAATAGTGACATTATTTAGTATTTTTTGAATTCCTTACATTCCTGGCTATTGCACATCTGAATTTATGGCTCTATTATTAGGTCAACAAACCACCCCCCATTATAAGTTTGAGATTACTACAATGAGCGAAGCACTTAAAATTCTGAACAACATCCGTACTCTTCGTGCGCAGGCAAGAGAATGCACCCTCGAAACGCTTGAAGAAATGCTGGAAAAATTAGAAGTTGTAGTTAATGAACGTCGCGAAGAAGAAAGCGCTGCTGCTGCTGAAATCGAAGAGCGTACTCGTAAACTGCAGCAATATCGTGAAATGCTGATTGCTGATGGTATCGATCCAAATGAATTGCTGAACAGCATGGCTGCCGCTAAAACCGGTACCAAAGCCAAGCGTGCTGCTCGTCCTGCTAAATATAGCTACGTTGACGAGAACGGCGAAACTAAAACCTGGACTGGCCAGGGTCGTACTCCTGCTGTTATCAAGAAAGCCATGGATGAGCAAGGTAAACAGCTGGATGATTTCCTGATCAAGGATTAATCACGCCACATTCAGAAAAATCCCGCGTAATGCGGGATTTTTTTTAACCAAAATTTGTCGCAAACATCCCCTTACACTCTGTCATAACGTGTTATTCGGCTATTTCACAACGCTTACAACCACGCTGATTCCGGGGTGTTTTGGACATAAAAAAACCGGTGGGCAGCGCCTCACCGGTTTCGAACATTTGCAGCCCTGGCTTATTTCTTAAAACCAGCGCTCTCTTTGAGCCAGGTTTTAAATTCTTCGCCAAGGGTATTGTGGCGAATACCATATTCAACAAACGCCTGCATATAACCGAGCTTATTACCGCAGTCGTGGCTCTTACCTTTCATATGGTAAGCCTCAACGGTCTCTTTCTCGATCAGCATATCGATGGCATCCGTCAGTTGGATCTCATCACCCGCTCCTGGAGGCGTTTTCGCCAGCAGAGGCCAGATTTCCGCGCTCAGAACGTAGCGGCCTACGACGGCCAGGTTTGAAGGCGCTACGTCGGCTTTAGGCTTCTCTACCACGCCAACCATTGGCACACTTTCGCCCGGCTCAAGGTTAACGCCTTTGCAGTCAACCACACCGTATGCCGTCACGTCTTCAACAGGCTCAACCATGATCTGGCTGCTGCCGGTTTCGTCGAAACGTTTGATCATCTCAGCCAGGTTATCCTGAGAAAGATCGGATTCGTATTCGTCCAGAATAACGTCTGGCAGAATTACCGCGACAGGCTCATCACCCACAACAGGATGCGCACACATAACAGCGTGGCCCAGACCTTTCGCCAGGCCCTGACGAACCTGCATAATAGTAACGTGTGGCGGGCAAATAGACTGAACTTCTTCTAACAGTTGACGCTTAACACGCTTTTCCAGCATGGCTTCGAGTTCAAAGCTTGTATCGAAATGGTTTTCGATAGAGTTTTTTGATGAATGCGTAACCAGCACAATTTCAGTGATGCCAGCTGCGATACATTCATTAACGACATACTGGATTAATGGCTTATCAACCAGAGGCAGCATCTCTTTAGGAATCGCCTTAGTTGCTGGTAACATCCTGGTCCCCAATCCCGCTACCGGGATGACGGCCTTTCTGACTTTCGAATTTAGGGCAGCCATTCAAATTCTCCTGAGCTGTTCAAGTTTTGAACTTTTATGCAATAAATAACGCGTTGAGTATATCAGCCTCGCCCCGCAGTCCGGGTCTGAAAAGAACGCGTTGCCGATCAATTAGGATAAATACGCATGAAACTGGGCAGCGATAGTAGCACTCCCCACAAAACACAGGTAAAGCAATCTTAAAATTAAGATCCAATTGCTTATTCCGTGGACAACATTAAGCGTAGCCGTCCCCCGGCGCCCCAAATTTGGCACTGCCAGGAGGAACAGCGGTGGCTAATTTGATTAAGATACGCCGTTCCCAATGTCCCAAGCGGCACACCGTTACTTACCTGAATATGATGTTCACCGGTATTCAGTGAAGCATTGAGACCTGCTGAAACGAGGATCAGATTCTTTAAACCGCTGTGGTAATAGCCGACCAGCAGCGGGAACTGTCCGGGTAAATTGGCCTGGCGAAAAAGCTGGTTAACCTGTTTGAGTAAACTGCCTAACTCCGGGAGTCGTTGTCCTTGATGCGATAACTGTTCCTGCAGCAAACCATTAAATAGCGCGCGAAGAAGTAACGCGGCTAATACACCATTATCCCCCGCCCGGGTGACATCCAGAGAATAAAACGCAAGGTCGGAATCAGACAGAGGCGCGATATCCAGCACCAATCCTGGCTGGTCAGCCGCCACCAGCTGGCGATAATTTACGCGACAGTGTGAAATAGTTTGCTGTACGGGAGGCTGGAGTTCTTGCAACAGTTTCGCTGCGGCAGGTGGATTACTCACCAGGGCATCCCAGTCTTGGAAAAGACGCTCCTCTTCCTCTACCCGGGAATTAAACATATTGGGATAAAGGCACGCTAAGACCGTTTCACGAAGCCGGTTAAGATCCTTGACCGGTTTAAGCAGAATATCCTGTACGCCGAGACGTAATGCTTTGGCGATGTCCGCCATATTCTCTGTGGCAGAGATCACCAGAATCGGCGTCTGGTTGCCTTCGTTGCGCAGATGTTCAACCAGCTTCAGCCCGTTCATGCGCGGCATCGCAATGTCGCAAATCATCAAATCGGGCGTAATGCTGATCATTTTTTCCAGGGCGTCGATGCCATCTTCAGCCAGAGAAGTGATTGCTCCCAGCGAGGATAACCACGATTCCAGTAGAGATCGGAAAACGGGCTCGTCTTCAACAATCAAAATGTGTTTTCCGGCCAATGGCTGCGTCATGGTTCCTCCCCTGGCTGACAGTAACTAAATAGTGGCATGCTATCGGCACTATCGCCTGTCAGATTTTGCTGAAGTAATCAAAAAAAGGTGCTTAACGTGCTGCTTGCACAAAAGGCAACAACTCGTCCATTTTCTTTTCGACGGCTAACGAGCCCGCTGCGATGGCGGCCTCAGCCCGATGGAAATCAAGGGTAGATATTTGCGGACAGTAGGGTTGAATAAGAATATCTGGCGGGTCGCCGGCCATACGATTGCGCTTAAGGCGATTCTCCAGTACCTGGATTGACGTGGTCATGATTTCTATCGCCGTCGGCGCGGCAACCGAGCGGCGTGCGGCCATACGCCCAATTCTTCCGCGCAGGCGTTCATGCCAGGCCAGTTTCTCGCCCTCGGCATCTTCGCTCTGGAGATTGACCGGCATGAGGTCCTGCTGCATCAGGTGAGCGTCGTGCTGCAGGTCGACGGCAATCACGATGTCTGCCCCCATTGCTCGGGTCAAAGAGATGGGGACCGGGTTCACGACGCCACCGTCGACAAGCCAGTAGCCGTTGTGTGGGACAGGCGCCATGAGCCCCGGCATACTGCAGGAGGCACGCACGGCAAGGTGAATATCCCCTTCGGTCAGCCAGAGTTCGCGTCCCGTGCTAAGGTTCGTCGCGACGGCGCCAAAGGGCATCTGACAATCAGTGAAGTCTTCGAGAGGCATAACCTGGCGGAACTGGTTAAATACGCGTTCGCCGCGCAACAGCCCACCGCGCTGCCACGAGAGGTCCATCAGTCGCAGCACGTCCCAGTAACTGAAGGAGCGCACCCACGTCTCGAGTTCCGGAAGCTTCCCGCACGCGTAGGCGGAGCCGACAAGCGATCCGATTGAACACCCTGCGACAATATCAACGTCAATGCCCATCTTGTTTAAGGCATTAATAACGCCGATGTGTGACCATCCCCGGGCTGCACCTGAGCCCAGCGCCAGTCCAATTTTAACCTTTCTCATTAGTCCTGTTTTACTTCCCCTGGATTCCTGACATAGCGTCAACGCAATAGCTCAGTTAACATAGTGCTACCCGAAGCGTTTAACGCCTTTATTTTTTGTTCCAGGAAGAGAATCGTGTCTCAACTCTGCCCCTGTGGTAGCGCTCTGGAGTATAGCCTATGTTGCCAGCGATATCTGTCTGGCGATCAGGTTGCACCAGACCCGTCACACCTCATGCGTTCACGTTACACTGCTTTTGTGATCAAAGACGCAGACTACCTGCTCAAAACCTGGCATCCCTCCTGCCACGCTGACGAATTCAGACAGGACATCGAAGCCGGGTTCGCGAACACGCAGTGGCTCGGCCTTACCGTCTATGAATCCGCAACAGGCAGTCATGCTGATGAAGGTTACGTCAGCTTTATTGCCCGTTTTACCGAGAATAATAAACCTGGTGCCATTATCGAGCGTTCCCGGTTCTTAAAGGAAAGCGGGCAGTGGTATTATATTGACGGAACGCGCCCACAGTTTGGTCGTAACGATCCCTGCCCATGTGGTTCAGGTAAAAAATTTAAAAAGTGTTGCGGGCAGTAATGCCTGACAGCCCAGACTTCGCAAATACAAACAGGATTTCCCGGCGATGCAATCATTACAACGTAAAGTTCTGCGCACCATCTGTCCCGATCAAAAAGGACTGATCGCACGAATTACCAACATTTGCTACAAACATGAACTGAATATCGTGCAGAACAACGAGTTCGTTGACCACCGTACCGGCCGCTTCTTTATGCGTACCGAGCTGGAAGGTATTTTCAACGACACCACCCTGCTTGCCGATCTGGACAGCGCGCTGCCGGAAGGTTCCGTGCGCGAACTGACTCCAGCAGGTCGACGCCGCATCGTGATCCTGGTGACCAAAGAAGCACACTGTCTTGGCGACCTGCTGATGAAAGCAAACTACGGCGGTCTGGACGTTGAAATTGCAGCCGTTATTGGCAACCATGAGACGCTGCGCACGCTGGTCGAGCGTTTTGATATTCCGTTCGAGTTGGTGAGCCACGAAGGCCATACCCGTGAAGAACACGACGATCTGATGGCACAGGCCATTGAAGCGCATAACCCGGACTACGTGGTGCTGGCGAAATACATGCGCGTGTTAACGCCATCCTTCGTGTCGCGTTTCCCGAACAAGATCATCAACATTCACCACTCGTTCCTGCCGGCCTTTATTGGTGCGCGTCCCTACCACCAGGCGTACGAACGTGGCGTGAAGATCATCGGTGCGACCGCGCACTACGTGAATGACAATCTGGACGAAGGTCCAATCATCATGCAGGACGTGATTCACGTGGATCACACCTACACGGCCGAGGACATGATGCGCGCCGGGCGTGACGTTGAGAAGAACGTGCTGAGTCGTGCGCTGTATCAGGTGCTGGCGCAGCGTGTCTTTGTCTACGGCAACAGAACCATCATTCTTTAATCTTTCGGAAAATGAATTGATTAGCTTTGCGCCTTTACGGATAAAAAGCAGGCAAACAGCTTCATTTCCCTAAAGGAATGCTTTACAGGGGCGTCTCATTTGATATGATGCGCCCCGCTTCCAGCAGGAAGCAGGCCAGTTAAAAGCATTACCCCGTGGTGGGGTTCCCGAGCGGCCAAAGGGAGCAGACTGTAAATCTGCCGTCATCGACTTCGAAGGTTCGAATCCTTCCCCCACCACCATCTCTCAGCACGACATCAAAATTTGAATTACCCCTGGTGGGGTTCCCGAGCGGCCAAAGGGAGCAGACTGTAAATCTGCCGTCATCGACTTCGAAGGTTCGAATCCTTCCCCCACCACCATCACTTCCAAATAACTCCAAACCTTCTGTTCGCACCAGGCGTCATGCATTTCCTTAACGGGGAAGGATGAGAAGCTTCGATTAAGGTTCGATTCGAGCGTAGCGAGAAAGCGTTGCCGCAGGCAACGACCCGAAGGGCGAGGCGCAACGCGCCGAATAATCCTTCCCCAACATAAAAACCGAATCCGTCGTTGTAGGCCGGGTAAGGCGTAGCCGCCACCCGGCGACAGAAACCTACATCGGAGGCAAACGACGCTTCACCGGCGAACTTTTCACAATCGACGTATTACACTGGGCATGCTCTGCCAGACCGTCCAGCAACGTATCCAGTTGCTCTATCGATCGCACCACCAGCCTAATCACAAAGCAATCTTCCCCGGTGACTTTGTCGCTCTCAATACACTCCGGCATCGCCTGAATGTACTTATCCACCTTATGCAACAGCCCCGGCAAAGGCCGCACGCGCACCAGCGCCTGCAGCGTATACCCCAGCGCCGCCAGGTTCACCCGTGCGCCATACCCCTGAATCACACCGCGCTCTTCCAGCCTTTTCAGGCGTTCTGCCGTGCTGGGGGAAGTCAGACCGATGCGTCCGCTGAGCACCTTCAAAGACATGCGCGCATCCTCGACCAGACAGGCCAGAATTTGTCGGTCGATATCATCGAGAAGGTATTCCATCGCTTTCACCTAATTTTAAAAACCCATTACTGTATTTCACCTTATCTCACCCCTGTAAAACCTGACAGCTATTTTCGACAATAACGTTACTAATCAGGAGGTGGATGATGCGTGATTTACATAAAGGCGTCTGGCAAATGAGCCTGGCGATGTTAATTTCCGGCTCTATTGGCGCGTTTGTTTTGCTCAGCGGTCTGCCGGTGACGGAAGTGGTGTTCTGGCGCTGTCTTATCGGGGCAATGGCGCTTTTAATTTTTATCCGGATAAGTCAGAAGCCCTTTAGTCCCCTCACCCGCACCACGCTGCTGCTGGCCATTCTCGGCGGCGTGGCATTAGTGGTGAACTGGCTGCTGCTCTTCGCAGCCTATGAGCGGATCTCTATTGGGCTTTCGACCGTGGTCTATAACACCCAGCCGTTTATGCTGGTCTTAATGGGGATGTTTTTAGGCGAGCGCGTCAGCCTTGTGAAATGGGGCTGGCTGTTCCTTGCCTTTGGCGGTGTTGTAATACTGCTCTCCAGCGAGCTGACAGGCGCCCACGGCACTGAATGGCAGGCAGGAATCGGTCTGGCCATGGCCGCGGCCTTCTTCTACGCGCTGACGGCAATTATTGCGCGTAAACTGAAAACAATCGCACCGCAGCATATTGCCTTTATCCAGGTGCTGACGGGCGTCGTGATGCTTTTACCGTTTGCCAGCATGCCGTCATTTTCCAGTGATTTTCCCTGGCCGATCCTGCTGACGCTGGGCATCGTCCATACCGGCATTATGTACCAGCTGCTCTACAGCGCAATTCAGAAGCTGCCTACGCCTATAACCGGCTCCCTGTCGTTTATCTATCCGGTGGTGGCGATCGTTGTCGATAATCTGGTGTTCGGACACTCCCTGAACCTGACGCAGCTCGCGGGCGGCGCGCTGATCCTGTTTGCTGCTGCGGGCAACAATCTGGGCTGGGGCGAAAAAAAACCCCGCGAGTGCGGGGTGAGTGTCAAAACGGTGAATTAGCGGCGGGCGCGCACAATCTGGTATTTGCGCGTCAGGTACTCTACCGGCGCGCTCCAGATATGCACCAGACGAGAGAACGGGAACAGCACAAACAGCGTCATCCCCAGCACCAGATGAACGCGGAAGATAAACGCCACGCCGTCCAGGTGCGCGGAGGCTCCGCCGTGGAAGGTCACCACGGACTGCGCCCAGCCGACCAGCTTCATCATTTCGCTGCCGTCCATATGCTGCGCCGAGAAAGGAATGGTCAGCAGGCCCAGCGCGCACTGCACCATCAGCAGGGAGAGGATCAGAATGTCCGCTGCGGTAGTGGTCGCACGCACGCGCGGGCTGAAAAGACGGCGTTTCAGCAGCAGCAGGCCACCGACCAGGGTCATCACGCCGCAGGCACCGCCGGCGATCATCGCCATCTTCTGCTTCACCTCAATCGGTAGCCACGCTTCATACATCCAGTGCGGCGTCAGCATCCCGAGGAAGTGACCGGCAAAAATCCCCAGAATACCGATGTGGAACAGGTTAGAGCCCACATGCATCCCTTTACGATCCAGCATCTGGCTGGAGGCGGCACGCCAGGTGTACTGGCCGTAGTCGTAACGCAGCCAGCTTCCCACCAGGAACACGGTGCCCGCGATATACGGGTAAATGTCAAAGAAGAACATATTCAGGAAGTGCATTAGTGCCGTCCTCCGTTAGAGATATTCAAATATTGCGGGGCAACCGCGCCGGCAAAACGACGCTGGTGAGCGGAGATTTCAGACTCGCCGCAGTTCTGGTCAGCAAAGAATTTCACCTGCTCTTCTTCCCACACCGCATCCAGCGCTTGTGGCGTATCATCGCGGGCTTCATCCGCAATTTTCTCCGCCACTTTTTCACTGTCGACCGCGGCGTTGGCCAGCTTCACCAGCAGATCGAACAGCACCGCATAGCGGCTCTCACGCTGCTGAAGACGCGCGCCGAGCAGCGCCAGGATCGGCGCGATGTCCTGCAGACCGCCCAGCGCCTCTTCTTTCGGCAGCTGCGCCAGGTACTCCAGATACAGCGGCAGATGATCCGGCAGCTCGCGGCTGTCGAGCCGCAGGCCGTGCTGTTCGTACTGGTCCATCAGGTCGACCATCGCCTGACCTCGATCGCGGGACTCTCCGTGCACGTGTTCAAACAGCAGCAGCGACGTAGCGCGCCCGCGGTCAAACAGCTGGCTGTAGTCCGCCTGGACATCGAGCAGATCGCGCGCCAGCAGATCGCGGAGGAAGACGCCCAGCTTCTGGGCATCGTCTTTATCCAGGTTTTCAGATGACGCGAGTGCATCAAAGAGTTCCTGCTGATGCTGCGCAAGCGCAGCATCCGGGTACTCGAGCAGACGCGAAACAATGACGAGTTCAATCATTGGTGCGGCTCCGTTTTGCTGGTCACATCCATGGCATCGATGCGGCGGCTGTTGAACAGATTGAATTTGCTGTCTGACCCGTGGCAACCGTCGCCAAAGGTAAAGCCACAGCCGTTTTTTTCCGGGAAGGCTTCGCGGGCCAGCTCACGATGGCTGCTCGGCACTACGAAACGGTCCTCGTAGTTGGCAATCGCCAGATAGCGGTACATTTCCTGCGCCTGCGCTTCGGTCAGGCCGACCTCTTCCAGCGCGCGGGTATCGGTAACACCGTCTACGGTTTCCGCACGTTTGAAGTGACGCATCGCCAGCATACGTTTCAGCGCGAGCAGGACCGGCTGGGTGTCCCCTGCGGTCAGCAGGTTAGCCAGATACTGAACCGGGATACGCAGGCTTTCCACGTCCGGCAGGATGCCATTGCTGCCCAGTTCGCCCGCGTCAGCGGCAGACTGAATCGGCGACAGCGGCGGCACGTACCAGACCATCGGCAGGGTGCGGTATTCCGGATGCAGCGGCAGAGCCAGCTTCCAGTCCATCGCCATTTTGTACACCGGAGACTGCTGCGCCGCGTCGATGACGCTCTGCGGCACGCCGTCTTTCAGCGCCTGCTCAATCACCTTCGGATCGTTCGGATCGAGGAAGACGTCCAACTGACGCTGATACAGATCTTTCTCGTGCTCGGTGCTCGCGGCATTTTCAATCGCGTCCGCGTCGTACAGCAGCACGCCGAGGTAGCGAATACGGCCTACGCAGCTTTCGGAGCAGACGGTTGGCATCCCGGCTTCGATACGCGGGTAGCAGAAGATGCACTTCTCAGACTTGCCGCTCTTCCAGTTGAAGTAGATTTTTTTGTACGGGCAGCCGGTGATACACATACGCCAGCCGCGGCACTTGTCCTGGTCGATCAGCACGATACCGTCTTCTTCACGCTTGTAGATGGCGCCGCTTGGGCAGGTCGCCACGCACGCCGGGTTGAGGCAGTGCTCGCACAGCCGCGGCAGGTACATCATGAAGGTATTTTCGAACTGGCCATACATCGCCTTCTGCATGTTCTCGAAGTTCTGGTCTTTGGCGCGTTTCTCAAACTCGCCGCCCAGAATCTCTTCCCAGTTTGGACCGCTGGTAATCTTGTCCAACCGCTTCCCGGTGATCAGCGAGCGCGGACGGGCGATTGGCTGGTGCTTGCTTTCCGGCGCGTTGTGCAGGTTCTGGTAGTCGTAGTCAAACGGCTCGTAGTAATCGTCGATGCCCGGCAGGTGCGGGTTAGCGAAGATTTTACCCAGCAGCATCGCGCGGTTACCCATGCGCGGCTGCAGCTTGCCGTTGATTTTACGGATCCAGCCGCCCTTCCACTTCTCCTGGTTTTCCCAGTCGGTCGGGAAGCCGGTGCCCGGCTTGCTTTCCACGTTGTTGAACCAGGCGTACTCCATACCTTCGCGGCTGGTCCAGACGTTTTTACAGGTGACCGAGCAGGTATGACAGCCGATGCATTTATCCAGATTCAGCACCATGCCGACTTGTGAACGAATTTTCATTTTACGCTCTCCTGTACCTGGTCATTACCTTCGCCGTCTAACCAGTTAATGTTCTTCATCTTACGTACCACCACGAACTCATCGCGGTTCGATCCTACGGTGCCGTAGTAGTTAAAGCCGTAGGCCAGCTGCGCATAGCCACCGATCATGTGGGTCGGCTTCGGCGTAATGCGGGTCACGGAGTTATGGATCCCGCCGCGCTGTTCGGTAATTTCTGACCCCGGCAGGTTAACGATACGTTCCTGCGCGTGATACATCATGGTCATCCCGGCCGGTACGCGCTGGCTCACCACCGCACGCGCCGTCAGGGCACCGTTGCTGTTGAACACTTCGATCCAGTCGTTATCTTCAATACCCAGATCTTTGGCGTCCGCTTCGCTCATCCAGACAATCGGACCGCCGCGCGACAGGGTCAGCATCAGCAGGTTGTCGCTGTAGGTGGAGTGAATACCCCACTTCTGGTGCGGCGTCAGGAAGTTCAGCGCCTTCTCAGGGTTACCGTTCGATTTCGCCCCCATCACGGACTTCACGGAGCGGGTGTCGATTGGCGGACGGTAGACCAGCAGGCTTTCACCGAAGTCGCGCATCCACTGGTGATCCTGATACAGCGACTGACGACCGGACAGGGTACGCCATGGGATCAGCTCGTGAACGTTGGTGTAGCCCGCGTTATAAGACACGTGCTCATCTTCCAGGCCTGACCAGGTCGGGCTGGAGATAATCTTGCGCGGCTGCGCCTGAATATCGCGGAAGCGGATTTTCTCTTCCTCTTTATTCGTCGCCAGGTGCGTGTGGTCACGGCCGGTAAACTCGCTCAGTGCCGCCCAGGCTTTCACGGCAACGTGGCCGTTGGTTTCCGGGGCCAGGGTCAGGATCATCTCTGCCGCATCAATCGCCGTGTTCAGCATTGGCTGTCCTTTCGCCGGACCGTCCGCTTTGGTGTAGTTGAGCTTGCGCAGCAGATCCATTTCGCTCTGGGTATTCCAGGCGATCCCCTTCCCGCCGTTACCGATTTTCTCCATCAGCGGGCCGATAGAGGTAAAGCGCTCGTAGGTTGCCGGGTAGTCGCGTTCAACCGGAATAATGTGCGGTGCGGTCACGCCCGGGATCAGGTCGCATTCGCCTTTTTTCCAGTCCTTCACGTCCAGCGGCTGCGCCAGTTCGGCGGCAGAGTCGTGCTGGATTGGCAGCGTCACCACGTCGGTCTCTTTACCCAGGTGACCTACGCAGACTTCGGAGAATTTCTTCGCGATGTCTTTGTAGATATCCCAGTCGCTTTTCGATTCCCACGCCGGGTCAACGGCCGCTGACAGCGGATGAATAAACGGATGCATATCCGAGGTATTCATGTCGTCTTTTTCGTACCAGGTCGCGGTTGGCAGCACGATGTCGGAATACAGGCAGGTGCTGGACAGACGGAAGTCGAGCGTCACCACCAGATCCAGCTTGCCGTCGAGACCGTTGTCTTTCCACTCCACCTCTTCTGGCTTAACGCCGCCCTGCTTGCCGAGATCTTTCCCCTGGATACCGTTTTCGGTACCGAGCAGGTATTTCAGCATGTACTCGTGGCCTTTACCGGACGAGCCCAGCAGGTTGGAGCGCCAGATGAACAGGTTACGCGGGTGGTTTTTACCGTTTTCCGGCTGTTCTGCCGCGAAACGGATTGAGCCGTCCTTGAGGGATTTCACGGTGTAATCCACAGGGGACATCCCAGCCTTCTTCGCCTCTTCCGCGATGCGCAGCGGGTTAGTACCCAGCTGAGGCGCAGACGGTAGCCAGCCCATGCGTTCAGCACGCACGTTGAAGTCAATCAGGTGGCCGCTGTAGCGGGATTTATCCGCCATCGGCGACAGCAGCTCCTGCGCGGTGACCGTTTCGTAGCGCCACTGGCTGGAGTGGTTATAGAAGTAGGAGGTGCTGTTCATGTGGCGTGCCGGACGCTGCCAGTCGAGGGCAAACGCCAGCGGCTGCCAGCCGGTCTGCGGACGCAGTTTTTCCTGGCCCACGTAGTGCGCCCAGCCGCCGCCGCTCTGACCGACACAGCCGCAGAAGATCAGCATGTTGATCAGTCCGCGATAGTTCATATCGAGGTGATACCAGTGGTTCAGACCCGCACCGACGATGATCATCGAACGGCCGTGCGTTTTGTCCGCGTTTTCTGCGAACTCACGTGCGATACGGGTAATGTGCGCGCGAGGAACGCCGGTGATCTGCTCCGCCCAGGCCGGGGTGTAGGCTTTCACGTCGTCATAGCCGGTTGCGCAGTTTTCATCGCCCAGACCGCGCTCCAGACCATAGTTCGCCATGGTCAGGTCATAAACGGTGGTGACCAGTGCGGTAGAGCCGTCGGCCAGCTGCAGGCGTTTAACCGGCAGTTTGTGCATCAGAACGTTTTTCAGTTCAACCTTGTTGAAATGCTCTGAACCTTCGCCGCCGAAGTACGGGAACCCGACTTCAGCGATCTCGTCCTGGCTGCCCAGCATGCTCAGGCGCAGCTCCGTCTCTTCGCCGGTGGTGCCGTTGCGTTGCTCAAGGTTCCACTTGCCCTTCTCGCCCCAGCGGAAGCCGATAGAGCCGTTTGGCGCCACCAGCTCGCCGTTGCTGTTATACGCAACGGTTTTCCACTCAGGGTTGTTTTCCTGACCCAGTGAATCCACCAGATCGGCGGCGCGCAGCGTGCGGCCAGCGGCATAGTAGCCCTCACGCTCTTCCAGCATGACCAGCATCGGCATGTCGGTGTAGCGACGAACGTAGTCGGTGAAGTACTGGCTTGGCTTATCAAGATGGAATTCACGCAGCATGACGTGGCCCATCGCCATCGCCATCGCGGCATCGGTACCCTGTTTCGGTGCCAGCCACAGATCGCAAAGCTTGGCGATTTCCGCGTAGTCGGGGGTCACCGCCACGGTTTTGGTGCCTTTGTAACGGACTTCGGTAAAGAAGTGCGCGTCCGGCGTACGCGTCTGAGGAACGTTAGAGCCCCAGGCGATGATGTAGCTGGAGTTATACCAGTCCGCGGATTCCGGCACGTCGGTCTGCTCGCCCCAGGTCTGCGGAGATGCAGGCGGCAGGTCGCAGTACCAGTCGTAGAAGCTCAGGCAGGTACCGCCGATCAGCGACAGATAGCGTGCCCCGGAGGCGTAAGAGACCATCGACATCGCCGGGATTGGCGAGAAGCCCGCCACGCGGTCAGGACCGTAGGTTTTGACGGTGTAGACGTTGGAGGCGGCAATCAGCTCGTTCACTTCTTTCCATGAAGAGCGAACGAAACCACCGCGACCGCGAGCCTGCTTGAAGCTTTTTGCTTTGTCCGCGTCTTCGATGATGGATGCCCAGGCATCCACCGGATCGCTGTGCTGCACTTTCGCTTCACGCCACATCTTCATCAGGCGCTTGCGCATCAGCGGGTATTTCAGACGGTTAGCGCTGTAGAGATACCAGGAGTAGCTGGCGCCACGCGGGCAGCCGCGCGGTTCGTGGTTTGGCATATCCGGGCGGGTGCGCGGATAGTCGGTCTGCTGCATTTCCCAGGTCACCAGACCGTTTTTTACGAATATCTTCCAGCTGCATGAGCCAGTACAGTTCACGCCGTGGGTCGAACGGACGACTTTGTCATGTTGCCAGCGCTGACGGTAACCGTCTTCCCAGTCCCGGTTGGTATCCAGAACCTGGCCGTGCCCATCGGCAAAAGTTTCACCCTTCTGTTTGAAGTAGCGAAACCGGTCCAAAAATTTGCTCATCGGGTATCTCCTGTGTGGAGCCTGTGGCTCTCTAAATCGACATTGCTGATTTGCAGCGAAGGTAACGCCCTGAAAGAGGGGGAGAATTGATAACGATCAAGACGAGGAGGGACTTTCAGGCGAGGGGTTATACCGAATACCACCAAAGCGGTATCTTATAAAAATCCATATGTATATGAAATATATGGGTATTTTTATTTTATCGTACAAAAAGCAGGTCAAAATTTAACATCTCAGGTATTAAGGGGTAGACCCACCTGCAAAGCGATGGCATTCACAGTGTCACCGCAGGCGTCTGCCGTAAAAGCCGTAAGTATGTTGTAACTATTATTCAGGCTAAAAAAAACGCGGCCCGAAGGCCGCGTAAACGGATAATCACACTTACTTATTTTTCATAGTATTTCGGCCATATACCAGCCACGTAATCACTACGCAGGCGATATAGAAGACGAGGAAGACTTTCATGGCACCGGCCGGTGAGCCGGTCAGGTCCAGAGAGATACCGAACGCTTTCGGGATAAAGAAGCCGCCAATCGCCCCGATGGCAGAGATAAAGCCCAGCGCAGCGGCCGTATCCGTCGCCGCTTCGCGCATCGCCTGCTCTTCGCTCCCGCCCTGCGCCTTCACGCGATCCATGGTCAGCTTACGGAAGATCACGGAGATCATCTGGAAGGTAGACGCACTCCCCAGCCCGGCCGTCAGGAACAGCACCATAAACACGCCGAAGAAGGCGATGAAGTTACCGCCCTGTCCGTCGACGGGCAGCGTGAGGAACAGCAGCGCGCAGAAGATTGCCATCACGACGAAGTTAACCAGCGTCACGCGGGTGCCGCCGAGACGGTCAGACACCATGCCGCCCAGCGAACGCGCCAGGGCGCCAATAAACGGCCCGAAGAAGGCAAAATGCAGGATCTGAATCTCCGGGAACTGCGTTTTCGACAGCATTGCGAAGCCCGCAGAGAAGCCGATAAACGAGCCGAAAGTGGCCAGATACAGCAGCGCCATCACCCAGAGGTGTCCACGCTTCAGCACCGGCAGCTGTTCGCTCAGCGACGCCTTCGACGCGGACAGGTCATTCATAAAGAACCAGGCTGCGAGGGTGAAGACCACCAGGAAAGGTACCCAGATCCAGGCTGCGTTTTGCAGATAGAGGGAAGAACCATCCGCCTGCTCAACGCCACCGCCGCCAAAGGCTGCAAAAATGGAGACCGAGATCGCCAGCGGGGCAATCAGCTGCATCACGCTCACGCCCATGTTACCCAGACCGCCGTTAATGCCCAGCGCGCCGCCCTGCTTCGCTTTCGGGAAGAAGAAGCTGATGTTCGCCATGCTGGAGGCGAAGTTCGCGCCCGCAAAACCGCACAGCAGGGAGATAATCACGAACACGCTGAACGGCGTAGAGGTATCCTGCACCGCGAAGCCGAGCCACACGCAAGGGACGATCATGATGCCCGTGCTGAACGCCGTCCAGCGACGACCGCCAAACACCGGCACCATAAACGCGTAAGGCACACGCAGTAGCGCGCCTGACAGCGACGGCAGCGCGGTCAGCATGAACAGCTGATCGGTCGTAAACGTAAACCCAACTTTTGGCAGAT
The DNA here is from genome assembly GCF_024599655.1 of Enterobacter asburiae. Lineage (NCBI taxonomy): Bacteria > Pseudomonadati > Pseudomonadota > Gammaproteobacteria > Enterobacterales > Enterobacteriaceae > Enterobacter > Enterobacter asburiae. Next base: position 2,128,168 of record NZ_CP102247.1, on the reverse strand, counting down.
TGACCGCCACCGCGCTAAACAACATCCATACGCAAAATGCTAATAACAAACACGGCACGGAAATCCATAGATTCCGGCTTGCTACACGATGGCCGCGCTGTTGCCAGAACGCCGGATCCTCTGGACGCCAGTCTGTAATAACGGCACCATTTTCCCTTTCGGGAGCGGATGAGTGACTCATAGACACCTCTGATTCTCGAATGATGCTGCAAACATTAGGGTTTTAGGGCGGCGGTAAGTTGATATAAATCAAAGGAAAAGTGGGAGGATTTGCGGCGCAAAATAAGGCCTCACCCTTAGTGAGTAGGCTAATTCGGTAAAAAAGACGTGGTTTTTCACGGCACTGACGGTTCCTGGCTACCCCCACCTCCTTCCCTCTACTCCGTTGGCAATTTAGGGGTAATCCTTTATTGGTATGGGTATACTCCAGGGTATGCACCAGAATAGCGCCATTCCTGCAAGCAGGCCACGTCAGGAGCACGCCACCTCTATGTTAAAAAGATGTTTATCTCCGCTGACGCTCGTGAATCAGCTAGCCCTTATCGTTTTGCTGTCCACCGCTATCGGCGTGACCGGCATGGCGATCTCCGGCTGGCTGGTACAGGGCGTACAGGGTAATGCGCATGCCATCAACGAGGCAGGCTCGCTACGCATGCAGAGTTATCGCCTGCTGGCATCGGTTCCCCTGACGCAGGACGATCGGCCCCTGATTGATGAAATGGAGCGCACGGTCTTCAGCCCCGAACTGGAAAACGCGGCCATCCGCGCCGGTCAGCAGTCCCAGCTTAACGCCCTTCAGGGCTACTGGCACAGCCAGCTTGAGCCCGGGCTGAAACAGGCGCGCAGCACAGAAACCGTTGCGCAGGACGTGGCGGGGTTCGTCTCACGTATTGATGCGCTGGTCTCCTCTTTTGACCAAACCACCGAACTCCGCATTGACCGAGTGGTGATGGTGCACCGCGCGATGGCGCTGTTTATGGGTCTGCTGCTGATTTTCACCATCGTCTGGCTCCGCGCGCGGCTGCTGAACCCGTGGAAACAGCTGCTGGCAATGGCCCGCGCGGTCACCGCACGCGATTTTACCCAGCGCACGCACATCAGCGGGCGCAACGAGATGGCCATGCTCGGCCAGGCGCTCAACACCATGTCGGCAGAGCTCTCCGAGAGCTACGCGGTGCTGGAGCAGCGCGTTCAGGAAAAAACGGCCGGACTGGAGCAGAAAAACGAGATCCTCTCCTTCCTGTGGCAGGCTAACCGTCGTCTGCACATGCAGGTGCCGCTATGCGAACGCCTCTCGCCGGTGCTGAACGGCCTGCAAAATCTGACCCTGCTGCACGACCTTGAGCTGCGGGTCTACGATGTGGAAGACGAAGATAACCATCAGGAATTTACCTGTCAGTCAGATATGTCCTGCGATGACAAAGGCTGCCATCTTTGCCCTCGCGGCCTGCCGCCTCTGACGTCCGGCGGCACCACCCTGAAGTGGCGCCTGACCGACAGCCACACCCAGTACGGTATTCTGCTGGCAACGCTGCCAGCCGGGCGTCACCTGAGCCACGACCAGCAGCAGCTGGTTGATACGCTGGTCGAACAGCTAACGGCCACGCTGGCGCTCGACAGGCATCAGGAAAAGCAGCAGCAGCTGATCGTCATGGAAGAGCGCGCGACTATTGCCCGCGAGCTTCACGACTCTATCGCCCAGTCGCTCTCCTGTATGAAAATGCAGGTGAGCTGCCTGCAGATGCAGGATGCGGAGATGCCGGAAAGCAATAAGCAGCTGCTCAGCCAGATCCGCAACGAGCTGAACACCTCCTGGATACAGCTTCGCGAGCTGCTGACCACCTTCCGCCTGCAGCTGACCGAGCCGGGCCTGCGCCCGGCGCTGGAGGCCAGCTGTCACGAATTTAGCGCCCGGCTGGGGTTCCCGGTGAAGCTGGACTACCAGCTGCCGCCGCGGTTTGTCCCCTCCCACCAGGCCATACATTTACTGCAGATTGCCCGTGAAGCGCTGAGCAACGTGCTCAAGCATTCCGGCGCGACGGCGGTAACGGTCACCGTTAGCCAGCACGGCAATCAGGTGAAGCTCACGGTTCACGACAACGGCCGCGGCGTGCCGGAAAATGCCGAACGCACTAACCACTATGGTTTAATTATTATGCGAGACCGCGCCCAAAGCCTGCGCGGTGATTGCCAGGTTCGCCGGAGAGAGACGGGCGGCACGGAAGTTGTCGTCACCTTTATTCCCGAGAAACCGCTTACAACTGCTCAAGGAGAAACCCATGACTAATCAGGAACCGGCATCCATCCTGTTGATCGACGACCATCCGATGCTGCGTACTGGCGTAAAACAGCTGGTCAGCATGGCACCCGATATCACCGTGGTTGGCGAAGCCAGCAACGGTGAACAGGGCATTGAGCTTGCCGAATCTCTCGATCCCGATCTGATCCTGCTCGATCTGAATATGCCCGGCATGAACGGGCTGGAAACCCTCGACAAGCTGCGGGAAAAATCGCTTTCCGGGCGCATCGTCGTCTTTAGCGTATCAAACCATGAAGAGGATGTGGTCACGGCGCTGAAGCGCGGGGCGGATGGTTATCTGCTAAAAGATATGGAGCCGGAAGACTTGCTTAAGGCGCTGCAGCAGGCAGCGGCGGGCGAGATGGTGCTCAGCGAAGCCTTAACGCCGGTGCTGGCCGCCAGCCTGCGCGCCAATCGCGCCACCTCTGACCGTGACGTGAGTCAGTTAACCCCGCGCGAGCGCGATATTCTCAAACTCATTGCTCAGGGGCTGCCGAACAAAATGATTGCCCGCCGCCTGGACATCACCGAAAGCACGGTCAAAGTGCACGTGAAGCATATGCTGAAGAAAATGAAGCTCAAATCCCGCGTTGAAGCCGCGGTGTGGGTGCACCAGGAACGCATTTTTTAAGGATTACTCCTCCGGCAGAAGCTTCCAGCGCGGATCGTTATCCGGCAATGCGACCAGCGGCTGCACGACGGTCAGCGCGATCTCATTGGACGAGACGCGCTGGCCTTTCTCATCTTCCACCACCGCCGACAGGTGCCAGCGGTTTGTCGCCCCTTCGCGGTCATCCCAGGCAGGCATAATCACGCTCCAGCCGTCGCTGCTGTTGCTTTTAGTCGGCGACGTCAGGCTCAGCGCCTGCGTATCCCCCTGCCAGTGGATCTGACGAATACCGTTCGTGCTGCGAACCTGCAGCTTCAGCATAACGGTCTCGCCCCCTTTCAAATCCCACGGCGGCGTTGCCAGCCACACGGACAGCGTTTTACGCTGGCGGAACTCCATCACCGGCAGGCTATTGCGCTCCGGCGAGTCATAGCGGCTTCCGCGCAGGGAGCGCGTGGCGGCGACTTCACTGGCGGAAAGCTGCTTAACCAGCGGCACGCCAAAGCGATAGTTGAGCTTCAGTCCGAGGTTATTCTGGCTCGCGCCACTTTCGCCCTGCTTATGCGCGGCGGTCAAGGTGACCAGCGGAACGGGGGTATAGTTAAGCCCCAGATTCACCGCTACCGGGTTGTGATAGCCGGTTCCGCTCTTGAAGAGGTCGACGTTATCGCCAAAGTATTGCTCGAAGCTGACGCTGGTATTGAGATGATGGAACCACGGCAGCCAGGCTTTAGCGGTGACGTCATATCCGCGCGCCATGCGCTGCTCCTGGACGTCGGAGCGATCGCGCCAGCCGGCAAAGGGCTGATAATAGTTAGCTGACAGGCGCAGATTTTCCCCCCACGCTTCCGCACCCAGTCCGGCACGCTGCAGGTTTTCATCCAGGAGGTTATCGTAAAAGGTGTTGTAACCCAGCAGCCATTTTCCGGCGACCCAGCGCTGACCGATTCCAGCGTTACTCACCAGCCCATCCGTCTGCTGGGTCAGGCCAAGCTGGCTCCAGCTCAGATAACGGTTGTTATCGTTCCAGGGAATAAACCAGCTCCCGCTGCTGCCGTTAAATTTGCCATCGTTATCTACCAGCAAGTTCACGCTGGCGTTCCCCCAGGGCGAAAGCCAGGATTCAATCTGCTGGTTCACTTCGCCGCTCACCGCGTCGCGCACCTGACCAAACGCAAACTGACGCGCCTGCTCGCCCGTTGTAAGGCCGTTATCGGTCATGCTGGCTTCACCGAAGGCTTTCGCCATTTCGGCCAGATGCTTCTCCCCCTCGCCCGTTGGTACCGCCATGCCGAGGTCAGGCAAACTATCCCCATTGTTATCGAAGGGATGTTGTGCCTGCTGGATAAAGGAATTCGGCGCACCGTGAACGGCTCCTGCCGTAAGAAGGGGGAGTAATAACAGCAAACGAATGCGGGACGATACAGCCATCAACGTCGTAAATAAGAACCTGTGTTTATGAATAAACTCTTATTATGTTAACGCGATAAGCCTTGAAATACAGTCCTGGCGGACATTTCAGGATTATCCTGAAACAGCCCTTTCAGCTCCGGCACGCAGGAGCCGCAGTTCGTACCACAGCGCAGCTTCACCCCCAGCGCGCTGACGGAGTCACACCCTCCGGCAATAGCCTCCCGTATCGCCTTTTCCCCGACGCTGAAACAGCTGCAGATAATGCGTCCCGGATCCGCCACCTTCCCGACGCTCTGCCCGTTCAACAAGGCGTGGCGTTCTGTGGGCAGCACGGGTGGTGAATGAAAAGCGGCTTCAATCACCGCATGCGCCAGCGCCGGTAACGCGGTACCTTCCCAGAAACCCAGCATCAACTGGCCTTCATGCCAGGCCAGCACGCTGCTGCGTTCACCGGCTTGAGCAACCTGCAGCTGCCAGCCCCGGCCGCTGGCGTAATCCATTAGCCACGGCAGCAGCGGTTTATCGCACGCCACCGTCAGGCGTGAAGCTTTACGCCACCAGTTAACCGAAGAGGGCATTTCTGGCCATTCACGAGCATAGAGTTCCCCCTGCCAGGCGGGCTGCCAGGGCATGATTCTGACGGCGGTTTGTTTACTCTCCGGCTGGCCCGAAACCGGATCGCAGCGCCCTTCCACCAGCGCATTCACCTTTCCCTGGCGGGCAAACTCAGTGTTCCAGTGCATCGGGACAAAAGCGTTCCCTTCACGCTGGCCGTCGCTGATGCGCACTCTTGCCACCATGACGCCTCGCGGCGAGCTGATGCGCGCCAGCTGGCCGTCGCACAGGGAAAACCGAACGGCGTCCGCGGGGCAAACCTCAACAAACGGTTCGGCGATATGCTGCATCAGCCTGGCCACATACCCTGTTCGCGTCATGGTATGCCACTGATCGCGGATGCGCCCCGAGTTGAGAATCAGCGGGTATAACGCGCTGACCGTCGCACCGTGCGGTAGAGGGTTAACGGGAACAATGTTTCGGCGCGGAAAATCCCCCGTCGGCCACTGCCAGGGCTCAAGCCGCTCCCACTCCTCACGGGTTAGCGCAGCCAGGTCATGAAGGTTTAACGCCCGCGCGCCGTCATTTTCGAAGGCCGTCAGCGCCGCATGCTCGCAAAAAATCTCGTGCGGATGTTGCCAGGCAAAGGCCTCGTCGTAGCCCAGCCGTTTTGCAACCTGCGCGACGATCCACCAGTCTGGCTTTGCCTCACCCGGCGCGGGCAGAAACGCGCGCTGGCGCGAAATGCGCCGCTCAGAATTGGTCACCGTGCCGTCTTTTTCTCCCCAGCCCAGTGCCGGAAAACGGATATGGGCGAACCGGCTGGTGTCGGTATCGTTCATCACCTCAGAGACAATGACCAGCGGGCAGCTCGCCAGCGCCTGACACACCGCGTGGCTGTCCGGCAGCGAGACGGCAGGATTGGTGCCCATGATCCACACCACCTTCACCTCGCCGCGAGCAATGGCGTCAAACAGCTCCACCGCCATCAGTCCCGGGGTTTGCGCCAGCCGTTCCGTTCCCCAGAAACGCGCCACCCGCGAAAGATCGTCCGGCTCAAAGTTCATGTGCGCCGCCAGCTGATTTGCCAGCCCGCCCACTTCCCTTCCGCCCATCGCGTTAGGCTGTCCGGTCAGCGAAAACGGGCCGCAGCCCGAACGGTTAAATTTCCCGCTAGCAAGGTGAACGTTAATGATGGCGCTGCACTTGTCGCTGCCGCTGGAGGACTGGTTGATTCCCATGGTGTAGAGCGTGATGGCCCGGGGTGCCGTCATAAACCAGTCGTAAAACGTGCCAACATCCTGAGGCGAGAGGCCGCAAAACGCCGCCACGCGCTCAACGGGCCACTCATCCGTTCCCTGAATCAGGTTCAGCAGGCCGACAAATAATCCGGCATCGCTCCCCGGCGCAAGCGCCAGATGCAGGTCAGCAATATCACAGGTGGCGGTTCTGCGCGGATCGATTACTACTACTTTCATCTGCGGATTGTTGTGCTTTGCCTGCACCAGCCGCTGATACAGCACCGGATGCGTCCAGGCCGCGTTTGATCCCACCAGCACCACCAGATCGCTGTTTTCCACATCCTCGTAGCTGCAAGGCACGACGTCTTCACCGAAGGCGCGTTTATAGCCAACGACCGCCGATGACATGCAGAGCCGGGAGTTGGTATCAATGTTCGCCGCGCCGATAAACCCTTTCATCAGCTTATTGGCGACGTAATAGTCCTCGGTAAGCAATTGCCCGGACGCGTAAAACGCTACCGCCTGCGGCCCCCATTTGTCGATAATATCCTTGAGGCGCTCGCCTGCCGCGTTCAGCGCCTGCGCCCAGTCCACTTCAAGGCCGTCAACGACCGGGCGCAAAAGCCGCCCCTGTAATCCCGTCGTCTCCCCCAGGGCCGATCCTTTCACGCACAGGCGACCCAGGTTCGCAGGATGGGTTTCATCTCCCCGAACGCTGACCGCTTCATCTTCCACGCGGGCGACCACGCCGCAACCGACCCCGCAATAGGGGCACGTTGTCCGGGTTTCCGTCATGAGGCCTCCGCACGTATCACCAGGGCATCATTTCCAACCCACACTTTGCCGTTCTCAATTTTGACTGGCCAGGCGTGTACCGCGGGTTCGCCGTTTTCCACCTGACAGCCGTCGCGCAGGCGAATACGCTGCTTGTAGAGCGGAGAGATCACCATCGGCTCCCCCGCCGCATCGCCAAGAATGCCGCGTGAAAGCACGTTCGCGCTGCTGCCCGGCTCCCGATCGTCAAGTGCATAGACGGTTTTGCCAAAGCGGAACAGCGCGATCGGCTTACGCCCAAGCCGCGCGGCGATTCCCGCCTGCTCCGGGATATCGTCGATGCCGCAGATTTCCTGCCAGCGATTGCTTTCATCCGACGGCGCGACGTTCACCGCGGTGCGGAACAGCGCCAGACGGTTGGGATCGTTAAGCGTGGTTTGCCATTCGCACTGATACGTCTCTACCACACGGATCATCTCCTGCTCCAGCTCGTGGGCGATGCCCAGGCTGTCGTTGAGGATCACCTCCCGCAGATAGTCGAGACCGCCTTCCAGGTTGTCCATCCAGGTGCTGGTGCGCTGCAGGCGATCCGCCGTACGAATGTAGAACATCAGGAAACGGTCAACGGTTCGGATCAGCGTTTCATCGTCCAGATCGCTGGCGAAAAGGTCCGCGTGGCGCGGCTTCATCCCGCCGTTGCCGCACAGGTAGAGATTCCAGCCTTTGTCCGTGGCGATGACTCCCACGTCTTTACTCTGCGCCTCGGCGCATTCGCGGGTACAGCCGGAGACCGCCATTTTGATCTTGTGCGGCGCTCGCAGGCCTTTGTAGCGGTGCTCGAGCCTGACCGCGAGGCCGGTGGAGTCCTGCACGCCGTAGCGACACCAGGTCGACCCGACGCAGGATTTCACCGTACGCAGGGATTTCCCGTAGGCGTGCCCGGTTTCAAACCCAGCTTCCACCAGCGCCTGCCAGATCTCCGGCAGCTGTTCGAGGGTGGCGCCGAAGAGGTCGATACGCTGGCCGCCGGTGATTTTGCTGTACAGGCTGTAGCGTTTCGCAATCTGGCCGATGGCGATCAGCCCATCGGCGGTCACTTCCCCCGCGGGCATGCGCGGCACGATGGAGTAGGTACCGTCCTTCTGGATATTGGCGAAGTAGCGGTCATTGGTGTCCTGCAGCGGCAGGTGTGCCGGTTTCAGCAGATACTCGTTCCAGCAGGAGGCAAGCACCGACCCCACCAGCGGCTTACAAATTTCGCACCCGTGCCCCTGACCGTAGCGGCTGATGAGCTGGTCAAAGGTGCGGATATGGTTGACGCGCACGAGGTGGTAAATCTCCTGGCGCGAGTACGGGAAGTGCTCGCAGATGTCCTTTTTCACCTCCACGCCCTGCGCCGCCAGCTGGAACTCCATGACCTGCTTCACCAGCGCGCTGCAGCCCCCGCAGCCGGTCGCCGCTTTAGTGCACTGCTTAACGGCACCGATATCCGTAGCGCCCGCGCTCACCGCCTGGCAGATATCGCCTTTGCTGACGTTATGGCACGAACAGATCTGTGCCTTTTCCGGCAGCGCCGCCACGCCGAGCGCTTTCGGCGCACTGCCTGACGAAGCAGGTAAGATCAGCGTTTCCGGCTCTTTTGGCAGAGCTATCCCGTTAAGCATCATCTGCACCAGCGTGGCGTATTCGCTGGCGTCGCCCACCAGCACGCCGCCGAGAAGCGTTTTACCGTCGTGGCTGACCACGATTTTCTTGTAGATTTGCTGCGGACCGTGCGTCCACTGGTAGCTCAGCGCCCCCGGCGTGCGCCCGTGAGCATCGCCAAAGGACGCCACGTCCACGCCGAGCAGCTTGAGCTTGGTGCTCATATCTGCCCCGGTGAAGGTTTTCTCCTCACCCGCCAGCGCGGCGGCGGCCACCCGCGCCATCTGATAACCCGGCGCGACCAGACCGAAAATTTTCCCTTCCCACAGGGCGCACTCGCCAATGGCCAGCACGTCCGAATCGGAGGTGTGACAGCCGTCGTCAATGCAGATCCCGCCGCGTTCGCCGACAGCCAGCCCGCTGCTGCGCGCCAATGCGTCCTGCGGACGAATGCCGGCAGAAAAGACCACCATGTCCGTTTCCAGCTGTTCGCCATCGGCGAAGCGCAGCACCAGCCCGCCGTCCGCGGTGGCGATCTCCGTCGTCGCTTTACTGGTGTGGACGCCGACGCCCAGCGCCTCGATTTTCTTGCGCAGCATCGCCGCGCCGTCGTTGTCGAGCTGGACCGCCATCAGATTAGGCGCAAACTCCACTACGTGAGTTTCCAGCCCGAGCTGTTTCAGGGCATTCGCCGCCTCGAGCCCCAGCAGGCCGCCGCCAATCACTACGCCGCGGCGTGAGCCCTCCGCATGCGCCGCAATCTTGTCCAGATCGTCAAGGGTGCGGTAAACAAAACAGCCCGGCAGATCGTTGCCCGACACCGGTGGGACAAACGGATATGAGCCGGTCGCCAGCACCAGCTTGTCCCAGTGGGTTTCATGCCCGCTTGCGGTACGTACCACATGCGCATCGCGATCGATTGCGACAATCTGCTGCGACAGGCGCAGCTCAATGCCGTTGTCGGCAAAGAAATCGCCGTCCACCAGCGAGAGAGACTCCGCGCTGCGCCCGCCAAAATATTCCGACAGATGCACGCGGTCGTAGGCGGCATAGCGCTCCTCGCCAAAGACAACGATCTGATACTGCTGATGCAGATTGCGGTTAACGCAGTCTTCGAGGAAATGATGGCCGACCATACCGTGTCCAACCACCACCAGAGTAGGTTTTGTCATAGCGTTCTGTCCTGCAACCTGCGGTTGCGTAGTGAAACGATCGAACAGCCAGTCCGCGTGGGCGGGCGCAGCCGTTGCCAGTAAATCGGTAAATGTTGCCGCGCTGCGGCAGTCCCCCATCAGCAGCACGCCAGCCAGCGCCCCCTGATGGATCAGTAAACGACGATAGTGGCGGGTCAGCGGATCCCATGCGCTCCAGACCACGTCGCCCTCCTGCTCTGCCGCGCGACCGAGGCTGAACAGCGCCACGCCGGTCACCTTGAGGCGCACGCCGCTGTCGGTCAGGACAAACGGCGCGGTGACGTCCCCGGCCAGCCGCGCGGCGAGGATATCCGCATGCGCCAGACAGGGGGCGACGAGGCCAAACGTCTGGCCGTCAATTTCGCAGCACTCGCCAATGGCGTAGACGTCCGGCACGGAGGTTTGCATCTGGTGATCCACCACGATGCCGCGCGCGCAGCGAATGCCGCTGGCCTGCGCCAGCGCAGCGTTAGGCTGCACGCCGGTCGCCAGCACCACGCGAGCGGCGGCGACGCTGCGCCCGTTGAGCAGCGTCACGCTATTTTCGCTTATCGCTGTAATGCCAGAGGCGAACTCACAGCGCACGCCCCGCGCCGCCAGCGCCTCTTCGAGCAGCATGCCCGCCTGCTGGTCCAGCTGCTGCTCCATCAGCCACGGACCGCGATGAACAAGCGTGACGTTGTCACCTGAACGCGCCAGGGCTGCCGCCGTCTCAACCCCGAGCACGCCGCCGCCCAGCACCACCGCCGGACCGGCGATCGCCTGAATGGCCCGGGTATCCTCCAGGGTGCGGAACGTGAAGACATGCGGTGCATCGCAGCCGGGAATTGGCGGAATAAAGGGCGTTGACCCGATGGCGAACACCAGCGCATCCCAACCCAGCGTGCGGGCGGTGGTTTGCACTTCGCGCGTGTCCACGTTCATGGCGATCGCCTTTTCGCCCCGCAGCACCGTCACGCCGCGCGCCTGGTACCAGTCGTCATCCTGAAGACAGATACCCGCCGCCGCTTTTTCACCGCCCAGCACCGGCGAGAGCTGGATACGGTTATAGGCATGCTCCGGCTCGTCACCGATGACGGTGATAGCGAAACGATCGGGGGCACGCCCGGTGAGCGCGGCAATCAGCCGCGTAGCCGCCATGCCATTGCCGATAATGACCAGTCGCATCAAAGCCCCCTCGCTACGCCGCTTTCGGCTGCTTTTCGTAGAGGAAATGCAGGATCTGCTGACGCATGTGGTGATAGCGACTGTCATCGGCCAGCTGCACCCGGTTACGTGGGCGCGGCAGGTCCACGCGCAGGATCTCCCCGACGGTGGCCGCCGGGCCGTTGGTCATCATCAACACCCGATCGGAGAGCAGCACCGCCTCGTCCACGTCGTGGGTAATGAGCACGATGGTGGTGTTCAGCGCCTGCTGGATCTGCATCACCGAGTCCTGCAGATGGGCGCGCGTCAGGGCGTCGAGCGCGCCGAAGGGTTCATCCATCAGCAAGACTTTCGGCTTCATCGCCAGCGCGCGGGCAATCCCGACGCGCTGCTTCATGCCGCCGGAAATCTCCCCCGGGCGCTTATACAGGGCGTGCCCCATCTGCACGCGGTCGAGGTTGTGCTCAATCCACTCTCTGCGTTCCACCTTGCTCATGCTGTGGCGAAACACGTGATCGACCGCCAGGGCCACGTTGTCGAAGCAGGTGAGCCACGGCAGCAGGGAATGGTTCTGGAACACCACCGCGCGCTCCGGACCCGGCCCGGCGATTTCGCGGTTGTCGCAAATCAGCCCGCCTTCCGTCGGCAGCGTGATCCCAGCGATAAGGTTCAGCAGCGTCGATTTGCCGCAGCCGGAGTGCCCAATCAGACTGACGGTTTCGCCCTCGTGGATATCAAAAGAGACGTTTTGCAGCGCAAGAAACTCGCCGCTGGCGGTGGAAAAACGCTGGCTCACGGCCTGGACCTGAATTAATGGTTTCATGTTCGCTCCTTATTTTTCCTGCCAGCTAAAGCGGCGGGCGATCAGCATCAGCCCCTGCTCCAGCAGCAACCCGACCACGCCAATGATGACGATGGCGATGAGAATGTTTTCGACGTTGAGGTTGTTCCACTCGTTCCAGATCCAGAAGCCGATCCCTAAACCGCCGGTCAGCATCTCGGCGGCGACAATCACCAGCCAGGCGATGCCGATGGAGAGGCGCACCCCGGTCAGCACCGCGGGCAGCACCGCCGGGAAGAGAATGCGGCGCATGATGGTCCACTCGGAAAGCTGCAGCACCCGTGCGACGTTAAGGTAGTCCTGCGGAATGCGGCGAACCCCTTCGGCGGTGTTGATCACCATCGGCCAGATGGAGCAGATAAAAATGGTCCAGCTGGAAGCCGGTTCCGCTTTCTGGAACAGCAGCAGGCCGATGGGCAGCCAGGCCAGCGGGCTAACCGGGCGTAACAGCGCGATCAGCGGGCCGAACATGCGCGAAAAAAAGGTGAAGCGGCCAATTAGGAAGCCGAGCGGGATCCCGGCGAACGCGGCCAGGCCAAAGCCCACCGCCACACGCTGTAATGAGGCGAGCACGTTCCAGCCGATACCCATGTCGTTTGGCCCGTCGCGATAAAACGGATCGGCGAACAGGGTAATGGCGGAATCGAGCGTGCTGAGCGGCGTCGGGAAGCCTTTGCTGTTAATCGCCGCCAACTGCCAGAGCACGACCAGCAGTCCCAGCCCCAGAAACGCCGGAATGATGCGCTGAAGGACCGCGTTGATCCGACGCGCAAACGTCGGCGTACGGCGGCGAACCTGCACGGGTGGCAGGGGGATGACTTCCCCACTCACCGGTGTCTCTTGTGATGTCGTCTTTTGCAGATGCGGCATAATCAGGCCCCTTTACGATGAATGGCGAAACGGTTGGCGTATCCTTCCGGGTCGGTACCGTTCCAGACGGTGCCGTCCATCAATGTGCTACTGCGCAGTGGTGAAGTCGGTGTGGTAATGCCCCCCACCGCCGTGGCGGCATCCTGCCAGACCGCGGTCTGGTTAATGCGCTGTGCGATGCCCGCATAGTCCGGCGCGGCTTTGAGCAAGCCCCAGCGGCGGAACTGGGTTAAGAACCACATGCCGTCGGAGTGATACGGGTAGCTGACGGCCCCTTCGTTGAAAAAGCGGATCGGGTGCGCATCCTGCCAGCGCTGTCCCAGACCGTTGTCGTACTCGCCGAGCATGCGTCCGGTGAGATACTGTTCCTTGCAGTTGAGCCACGCCCGGCGGGAGAGGATCTGCGCGGTTTCGCGTTTGTTTTCCGGGGACGCCTCAATCCAGCGCGCCGCCTCCAGCACCGCGCTCACCAGCGCCCGCGCGGTGTGCGGGTTTTTCTCCACCCAGTCGCGACGCGTACCGAGAATTTTTTCCGGATGGTCGGCCCAGATAGACTGTGACGTGGCGGCGGTAAAACCGATGCGGTCGTTGATGGCTCGCGCGTTCCACGGCTCGCCGACGCAAAAGCCGACCATGTTGCCAATGCGCATGTTCATCACCATCTGCGGTGGCGGCACTACTACCGTGCGCACGTCATCAAAGGGGTTAATGCCCGCGCTGGCCAGCCAGTAGTAGAGCCACATGGCGTGCGTCCCGGTCGGGAAGGTGTGCGCGAAGGTATAAGTGCCGGGCGCCTGCTGCCCAATCAGCTTTTTCAGCCCATCGAGATCGCGAACGCCCTTCTCTGCCAGATCGCTGGAGAGCGTAATGGCCTGACCGTTCTGGTTGAGGGTCATCAGGTTAGCCATCTGCTGTGGCTTACCGGCGATGCCCAGCTCCAGTCCGTACAGCAGGCCGTAGAGAATGTGTGCGGCATCGAGTTCGCCCGCCACCAGCTTGTCGCGCACCGCCGCCCAGCTCGCCTCTTTGGTGGGCACGATGGTAATGCCGTATTTTTTATCAAACCCTTTCAGCGCCGCGATAACCACAGGGGCACAGTCGGTCAGCGGGATAAACCCGATACGCACCGTTTCCTGCTCCGGTTTATCCGAGCCTGCCGCCCACGTGGCCTGCATGACACCCGGTAACAGCATTGCGCCACCCGCCAGCATGCTGGCCTGCAAAAATCGCCGTCTCGACAAATCCGCCATAACCGCTCCTGAAAAAAAGCCAAAAAAAAGCGCCCACCGTGCCGGAGCACCGCTGGACGCCTTTATCCCGAAGACGCATGCACCGCCGTTGGCGCATCGTCAAAAATGGTTAATCTGATAATGCAAAGTAAATGCCAGGTTTTAACGCACTGTTTTTTGCAGCGCTTACCGTATTCCCTCGACTTTACGCACCGCAATCATGCAGAAAATGCCCACTGACCGTGCAGTTACTCCTTTGGTGTTACCTGCCACAAATTCTTCACCATGAGCAGCGCGCGGGCGATATCCACCATCCTTTGGTTCTTGTCCATCGCCATTTTGCGCAGCGCGGTCCAGGCCTGTTCCTCACTCATATTCTGATGCGTCATCAGCACGCTTTTCGCTTTATCAATGATTTTGCGCTCTTCAAGCGTATCGCGCAGCGACGCAAGCTGACGTGAGAGCTGCTCTATCTCGCGTGCCTGCTGGCGAACCAGGGTGAGCAACGGTTTTTCCGGATAACGGATCGGCGGGTCATCCTGTTCATCGGCGGTGAGCGCGTACTCATCGTCACGGTGAATGCATTCGTCCACCGCGACCATCAGATCGGCGATGATCGTCTCCTCCAGCGTGCGCAGATGCTCAAGGCGCGCGGTTTGCAGAGCAAACCAGTTCAGCGCGGTAAGGCCATCATCTGCGGCAGGCTGGCGGGTACAGGCCACGCGCCGGAGCTGCTCCGTTTCACGATCGGGCTGACAGTGCATTGAAAAGGTGGCCTGAACGTCAGCGGCGCTGTGTGAGAGAAAGATCTCAAAGCAGGCCTGCTGCCCGTCAATACGGTCAACCAGCCTCTGGCGGGTCACCTCATCGAAAAAGCCCTGCGTGAAGCCAATCGCCCCCAGCGCTCGCTCCTGTCCCGCCAGCTCTTTGCCCTGCATCAGGCTATAAAGCGCGACAAAACGTCCTGCGATTTGCGGATCGTCAATGCTGTCATTGAGTTGCGGCACGATACTGAGCAGATGGCGAAGCATGCGGGAGTAGTGTTCCATCGCCTGCGGTGCCGTTACCGTTTGCTGAATCACACCGTCACGCAGCGCGGGAAGCGTATCCAGACTCAGGAGCGCGCCGCCGATGCGTTCACAGACGGTACTTCCCGGGATCGGCGACTGTGTTTCAAGAATGCCGTAAAGGGCTGCGAGATTTTCATCCACCAGCGCCCGGCTGGCTTTGCATTCGGGGGCGTACAGCTTACCCTGTGAGCAGAGCCAGACGTTGGACGCCCCGCGCTCGCACTGTAACATGTGCACCAGTTGGCTAATGCCGTGCACAAGTACGCCCAGCTGTGCCAGCTTGCTGAACTGCTCCTGACGCATCATTTTTGCGCGCGTGAGCCATTCTGCAGCGCCTGGCGAAATGCCAGCCATTAATGTCATGCTTACTCTCCCGGACAGCGAAACTCGGAAGAATTAAGCAATATTCGTGCCTTTATAAGAACAGGAGTCAACATGCAGAAGATTGTGATCGTCGCCAACGGTGCGGCCTACGGCAGCGAATCTCTTTTTAACAGCCTGCGCCTGGCGATTGCGCTGCGTGAAAAAGAGAGCGACCTGGCGTTACGGCTCTTTTTAATGTCGGATGCGGTCACCGCGGGGCTGAAGGGTCAAAAACCGGCAGAGGGCTATAACATTCAGCAGATGCTGGAGATCCTGACCGCGCAAAACGTACCGGTGAAGCTGTGCAAGACCTGCACCGACGGCCGCGGCATTACCGGACTGCCGCTGATTGAGGGGGTAGAAATTGGTACGCTGGTTGAGCTGGCCGAGTGGACGCTGTCCGCAGATAAAGTATTAACTTTTTAATAATAAACTCGTAAAAATATTATTTTCTTATGGACGCGGTTTCAGCATCAAGTTTACCTGCGGGGTTGCCGATAGGCATGGAAACAACACAGCAGGTATTTCACTTATGTTCAGATCGATTCGTGCACGCATCATCGCTGCGACGGCAGGCTGTCTGGTCGTCGCCCTTCTCCTCAATACCGTCATTAACTTTCAGGTAACACGTCAGGATAACCAGCAGTCTCAGCGCGATATCCTGACCAGCACCAGCGCCAGCCATAACATGGCGATTGCCGACTGGGTCAAAAGCAAGATGACGGTGATTGCCTCTGCGCAGACCGTTGCGCTGAATGACGATCCGGTTCCGGTGTTTAAACAGCTTGCGCAGGCGGGTGGTTTTACCAACGTCTATGTTGGCTACGCCAGCAAAACGGCGAAATTCTCTGAGCCGGCGGGCGTCCCGGCGGACTATGACCCGACCATTCGCCCGTGGTATCAGCAGGTAGTCAGCACGGACGGTCCGGTTGTCACCGCGCCCTACGTTGACGCGGGGACCGGTAAGCTGGTGGTGACCTTCGCCGTGCCGGTAAAAGAAAATGGCACCCTTAAAGCGGTGGTGGCGGGCGATGTGGCGATGGACAGCGTGGTGGCAAACGTGCGCGGGATCCATCCAACTCCGGCCAGCAGCGGGTTGCTTCTGAACAGTGACGGCAGCGTGATTGCCGCTAACGATCCGGCCCTGACGCTCAAACCCTTTGCTGAGACGATCAAAGGCATTGATTTTGCTGCGTTGAAAAGCGGTAACCTCGTCGACGGAACGCTGAACGACGCTGAAAAAACCTTCGTGGCGACAGCCGTACCGGGCACTAACTGGCTGTTAGTCGTCGCGCTGGACAACGGTGACGCCACCTCCGGCATGCGTTCCCTGCTTAAAGCATCGGCGATTTCGCTGGTGTTCCTGGCACTCCTGAGCGCGGCCATTGTTCACTTCCTGATTGCCCGCCTGCTGAAGCGTCTGTCCGACATTCGCGACGCGATGCACAACATTGCCAACGGGACTAACGATCTGTCCCAGCGCCTGCCGGACAGCGGCGAGGACGAAGTCGCGCAGATTGCCCAGGCCTTTAACGCCTTCAGCGATAAGCTGTCGGTGGTGATGGTGCAGCTCCGGGATGCCAGTGAATCGGTGAAAAACGCGGCGCAGGAGATTGCCGCGGGTAACCAGGATCTTTCCGGACGTACCGAGCAGGCGGCATCCAGCCTGCGCGAGACGGCCAGCGCCGTGGAGCAGATCACCGCCTCCGTGACCCAGTCGAATGAATCGGCAGCAGAAGCCAACGATCAGGCGAGCAAAGCCTCAGCGGCCGCGGCGCGCGGCGGCGAGGTGGTATCGCAGGCGATCAGCACCATGCAGTCCATTGAGGTTGCGTCGGCAAAAATTGGCGATATCACCAGCGTGATTGACGGCATTGCTTTCCAGACCAACATTCTGGCGCTGAACGCCTCCGTCGAGGCGGCGCGTGCCGGTGAGCAGGGGCGCGGGTTTGCCGTCGTCGCAGGCGAAGTGCGTAACCTGGCAAGCCGTAGTGCTCAGGCGGCGAAAGAGATCAAATCGCTGATTGATTCCACCACCGACAGCGTGGCAACCGGCTCCCGCTACGTGCATCTGGCAGGGGAAAGCATGGATGAGATCCGCTCCAGCATCGGCAGCGTCTCCGGCATCATGCGCGAAATTTCCATCGCCACCAGCGAGCAGATGAAAGGCATTCACGAGATCAACCACGCGGTGACCCATCTCGACCGCATGGTGCAGCAGAACGCCGAGCTGGTGGTGGAATCCGCCGCCGCCGCGGGTGCCCTGCAGAGCCAGGCGGGCGACCTTGCTGAAACAGCCGGCCATTTCCGCATTTAATTTTATTCCGGCGCGGGTTTTCGGGTAAAACCCGCGCCAGCTGAATGCTTTCAGGCATTTTGTCATTTTTGTTTAAACGTTATGCCATTTTTTGATCAAAATCATCATCCCTCGCCCCCCGCTTTGGTGTTATGCAATGAGTAATTTGTGAACAATATCACGCTCGGGATGGGCAAAATCGACGGGGTAAAAAATGGCACTGGTGAAAACAAGTTTGAAACTGTTTGGCGGGGATACGGTAGTGGTGCGTTGCTCAGAGCGCTGCCGTATTCATCTGATGAGTGCGAAAGCACAAAAACAATCCCAGGCGGATATTCTGACCGTGCAGGACGATAAGGCCTGGCTTACCGTGCCGTATACCGGCACGTGGGATGTGCTGATCGACAGCCACAGTCAGTCGCTGGAGCATTCCGTCAGCTACGTGGCGGCATAAGATTAAACGCCCGGCGAGCCGGGCGTATTATCAGGCAAAGCCTGCTCGCAGCGTGCCGTTGAGCGGGTTCCCTTCCAGCAGTGCCTTCACCTTCGCCACCAGCTCATTCAGACAGTCGTCCTTCATGCCGAGGCGGGTTAGCTCCTGATCGAGGGAGAAGAGATACTGCGCGTTGGTGCCCAGCGGCCCGCTCGCGGCGGCAATCAGCGGGGCAATCACCTGCGTACGGGTATCCGCTTCATACAGCGGATGGCGCGGGTCCATAATAAACACCAGCGCATTGACGGTACGACCGTCGTCCAGTTCCAGCTTGCACCAGCTCGGCATATAGCAGCCGGTGATCATCTCGCGCTTCCAGAGCAGCGTGAGCTCCTCCTCCAGCGTGGCATCCGGAAGGCGATACGCCACGCCCGTGGTGCGCCCGCCCTCTTTCAGTGCAAGCATGCGTCCCGGCTGGCACGCGCTGCCGCGTCCGGCCGTCAGGCGCAGGCAAAATGCGCGGTGCCAGCCAGGCAGCGTGCCCGTTGCCGATTCGACAAATTCCAGAGCCGGGTTCCACATCAGGGAGCCGTAGCCAAAAATCCATACCGGGCCATCATCCGGGCGGCAGGCAAGCGTGGCAGCGAGTGACGCCGCACGTTGTTCAGCTGACCAGAGAAGCGATTCCTCAATAGCACCAAATGCCGTCTTACAATCTGCCTTCATTAAGAAATCACGCGTTAACACTTTCCACCTCCGCCACTGCATGCTTCCTTGCGACATCTGTAATTCGCCTTCCCGGCATTATGTGCTGGTCATTTTGCCAGCAGTTAAATAACGATAAGCAATTAGCGGACCAGTTGCAATACAACGGAAGTTCAACCGCCTGAAAAGTCAAAATGAAGGCAGCGAATTATTTCACGGCTATTTCTTTTTATGCCATTTATCGTCGTCTCCTTTCTCATATTCATGTTTTACGGCGGCCCAGGCGACTTTGTGCGCCGTCTCTTCACGGCTGGCATCATCCCGGCGATCGTCCTTATCTTTGTATTGATCCCAGGCGCTGTTAAACGCCTCTTTGTAGATATCCTGCGCATGGGCGGGCAGCACGTTTTGCACGTTATCGGGTAATTCGCGTTTCGTTTTATAGGGCATCACTGACCTCTCTTTTGGCTAAAGAGATAAGTGTGGACGACGATATGGCAGCGTGCCACCCCGCGATAATTTATGAATATATACCATTTATAATTCGTTGTTATTTAATGAATATTAAATAAAGACAGAGAATTATAGACATCAAACAGAAAAATCATGACAAAGGGTAAAATTAAGTAAAAAATAAAGGGTATTTAACAGAGATCTGTTAGTTTAATGACCTCAAAATTCTATCTATAATTACAAGCACCTGCATTGATGGAGAAGCACATGACAGCAACACACGAGGCGGTAAAGACCCGCCACAAGGAGACGTCACTCATTTTCCCGGTTCTGGCACTGGCTGTGCTGCTCTTCTGGGGAAGCAGTCAGTCACTGCCAGTGGTGGTTGGTATCAATATTCTTGCCCTGGTCGGCATCTTAACTAGCGCATTTAGCGTCGTTCGCCATGCGGACGTCCTGGCCCACCGTCTGGGCGAGCCGTACGGATCGTTAATTCTCAGCCTTTCCGTCGTTATCCTCGAAGTTAGCCTGATTTCCGCGCTCATGGCGACCGGCGATGCCGCGCCGACGCTGATGCGCGACACGCTCTACTCGATCATTATGATTGTGACGGGCGGCCTGGTGGGCTTCTCTCTGCTGCTGGGCGGCCGCAAGTTCGCGACCCAGTATATGAACCTGTTCGGCATTAAACAGTATCTGATTGCCCTCTTCCCGCTGGCCATTATTGTGCTGGTCTTCCCGATGGCGCTGCCGGGTGCAAACTTCTCCACCGGTCAGGCGCTGCTGGTCGCGCTCATTTCCGCCGCCATGTACGGCGTGTTTCTGTTGATTCAGACCAAAACGCACCAGAGCCTGTTTGTGTACGAGCATGAAGATGACGGCGACGATGATGACCCGCACCACGGCAAGCCGTCGGCCCACAGCAGCGCGTGGCATACGGTTTGGCTGATCGTGCATCTGATTGCGGTGATTGCGGTCACCAAGATGAATGCCAACCCGCTGGAAACGCTGTTAACCGAGCTGAACGCGCCGGTAGCGTTTACCGGCTTCCTGGTCGCCCTGCTGATCCTGTCCCCTGAAGGGCTGGGGGCGCTGAAAGCGGTGTTGAATAATCAGGTGCAGCGCGCAATGAACCTGTTCTTCGGCTCCGTACTGGCGACGATTTCACTTACCGTACCGGTAGTGACGCTGATTGCCTTTATGACGGGCAACGAGCTGCAGTTTGCGCTGGGCGCGCCGGAGATGATTGTGATGGTCGCCTCGTTACTGCTGTGCCAGATTTCATTCTCAACCGGACGCACCAACGTGCTGAACGGCGCGGCGCATATGGCGTTGTTTATTGCCTATTTGATGACGATTTTTGCGTAGTGTTTTTTGCCCAGCGGCGCTTCGCTTGCAGGGCCTACGGGTTTTGTAGGCCGGGTAAGCGCAGCGCCACCCGGCAATATGCCCCATAAAAAAAACCCGCCGAAGCGGGTTTTTTTATTAGTTGCTGGTATCCAGCTCGTCGAAGCTCTTCACCAGATCGTCAATCGCTTTGATCTGTTTCAGGAACGGCTCCAGCTTATCCAGAGGCAGCGCAGATGGGCCGTCGCATTTCGCATTAGCCGGATCCGGGTGCGCTTCAATAAACAGACCAGCCAGGCCGGTCGCCATACCGGCACGCGCCAGCTCGGTCACCTGGGCACGACGGCCACCGGACGCGGCGCCAAACGGGTCGCGGCACTGCAGGGCGTGGGTCACGTCGAAAATCACCGGAGACTGGCCGGAGACATTTTTCATCACGCTGAAGCCCAGCATGTCGACAACCAGGTTGTCGTAACCGAAGTTTGCGCCACGGTCACACAGGATCACCTTGTCGTTGCCACCTTCGATAAACTTATCGACGATGTTACCCATCTGCCCCGGGCTCACGAACTGTGGTTTCTTCACGTTGATAACAGCACCAGTTTTCGCCATCGCCGCAACCAGGTCGGTCTGGCGAGCCAGGAATGCCGGGAGCTGAATCACGTCCACCACGTCTGCCACCGGCTGCGCCTGTGAGGCTTCATGCACGTCGGTGATCACTTTCACGCCAAAGGTCTGCTTCAGCTCCTGGAAAATCTTCATCCCTTCTTCCAGGCCCGGGCCACGGTAAGAGTTGATGGAGGAGCGGTTGGCTTTGTCAAAAGAGGCCTTAAACACGTACGGGATGCCCAGCTTCTGGGTCACGGTCACGTAGTGTTCGCAGATACGCATGGCGAGATCGCGGGATTCCAGCACGTTCATGCCGCCAAACAGTACGAACGGCAGATCGTTTGCTACCTTGATATCACCAATGCTAACCACTTTTTGTTTCATAGGATCGCCTTATTCAGGTGTGAATCGGAATTAAGATTAATGCAGTGTAATTTGTTTGTGCGAGATCGCGTTGATCTGCGCACGAATCATTTCGCTAATGGGATCTTCCGGACACTGCTCGACGAAATAATTCAAATCATTCAGCGCCACGTGCTCACAGTCGAGCTGCGCATAGATCAGCCCGCGATCGCGAATTTCGTACGGGTCTTCCGGGTTGAACTGCAGCAGCACTTCACTGGCGCGCAACGCCAGCTCCATCTGACGCTCTTCCATCAACGCGGACTTCAGCGTATCCAGCAGCTTGCGAATCACCTCGGCGTTATCCGCCTCATCGAGATCTTCATTGAAGAGCTCAGCCACCGGGCTGATATTGCCTTTCAGCCACACGTCCAGCGTATGTTCATCCAGCGTGTCGCCGTTGAAGGGATTAATGAGCCACATTTCGCCGTCCAGCCACTCCGCGCGCAGGATCATCTGCGTCGGGAAAATGACCGGGACCAGCGGAATATCCAGACGGTGCGCGACCCACAGCAAAATAGAGCCCAGCGCCACGGCGCTGCCCTGACGATTTTTTAAGACCTGGTCCAGCCATAACGCGTCAGACAGGCGATATACGCCCCGCGTGTCGCAGAAACCCCATTCGCCGTAGAAAAGCTCCAGCAGCTTCTCTAATTGCCAGTCTTGCGGGCGAGCCTGATTAATCTCTTCACGCGCCAGGCTGACCAGATTCTCCAGCTCATCGTAGACAAACTGCGACGTAAAATCGTCGCGAATCATCTCAGAAATCAGGATCATGCCATCGCAAAGCGGCACTTTATTAAATTCGAAATCGGCTAAGGACCTCATGACTTACCCCAGTAACGACTAAGCGAACAATGACGCTCAGGCGCGATAAAACTCAAAACGATGTAGATGATAACGCCAAACAGCTTTTCAGTCAGCCATGCGCCTTTATCAGTAAATGGCAGATAGCCTGTTTTCATGGCCACTGCCCCAGCGTCAGGCGTTCGTTGCCGCCGTAGTCGCGGCAGGTTTCGACTGCGGCGTAACCTGCTTGCGTAAACAGTGTCCGCACGGCTTCTCCCTGCGTCCAGCCATGCTCCACGAGCAGCCAGCCGCCGGGAAGTAAATGTTCCCGTGACGTTGTCACTATGTGATCAAGATCGGCTAATCCCGCGTTGGCGGCCACGAGCGCCGTGAGCGGTTCGAAGCGAACATCTCCCTGCGCAAGGTGCGGGTCATGTTCGTCGATATAAGGAGGATTGCTGACAATCATCGCAAATGAGCGATTCTCCAGCGCGGCAAACCAGCTGCTTTGCAGCACCGTCACGTTGCGGAGCCCGAGACGTTCCACGTTACGCTGCGCCAGCGCCACCGCGTCGGGCATTACGTCCACCGCCGTCACCGCGCAGTCGGGCCGCTCGGTGGCCAGCGCCAGCGCGATAGCACCTGTCCCCGTCCCAAGGTCGAGAATGCTGCAGGCCGCCGCCGGTAAACGCGCAAGCGCCTGCTCAACCAGACACTCGGTGTCCGGACGCGGGATCAGCGTCGCCGCCGAGACGTACAGCGGTAACGACCAGAACTCACGTTCACCGACAAGGTGTGCCACCGGCTCGCCGGTTTTACGACGGGCAAGCAGCGCGGCGAGCTGCGCTTCCTGCTCAGCGGTCAGTTCGGTTTCGCCAAAAGCCAGCAGATACGTACGGGCTTTACCCGTCACATGCTCAAGCAAAATTTCGGCATCGCGTTTCGGGCTTTCGCTTTCTGAAAGCTCTCCGGCCGCCTCACGTAACCAGCGCTGAAAATCCATTAGTCCTGCTCGGACAGTGCCGCCAGCTGGTCGGCCTGATATTCCTGCACGATAGGCTCGATCAGCATATCCAGCTTCCCTTCCATCACCTCGTCCAGACGGTACAGCGTCAGGTTGATGCGGTGGTCGGTCACGCGGCCCTGCGGGAAGTTATAGGTGCGGTTACGGTCGCTGCGATCGCCGCTGCCCAGCAGGTTACGACGCGTAGACGCTTCCGCCTGCTGGCGTTTCGCCATTTCCGCTGCGTGGATACGCGCGCCCAGCACGGACAACGCTTTGGCTTTGTTTTTGTGCTGTGAACGCTCGTCCTGGCATTCGACGACGATGCCGGTTGGCAGGTGGGTAATACGGATGGCGGAATCGGTGGTGTTGACGTGCTGACCGCCCGCGCCAGAGGAGCGGAAGGTATCAATACGCAGGTCCGCCGGATTGATGTCCGGCAGTTCTGCTTCCGGCAGCTCCGGCATCACCGCTACCGTACAGGCTGAGGTGTGAATGCGTCCCTGAGATTCGGTGGCCGGTACGCGCTGTACGCGGTGACCGCCGGATTCAAACTTGAGACGACCGTACACGCCGTCGCCGCTGATCTTGGCGATAACCTCTTTGTAGCCACCATGTTCGCCTTCGTTGGCGCTCATGATCTCCACGCGCCAGCGACGCGATTCGGCGTAGCGGCTGTACATGCGGAACAGATCCCCGGCAAACAGGGCCGCTTCGTCACCGCCGGTACCGGCGCGCACTTCTACAAACGCGTTACGCTCATCGTCCGGATCCTTCGGCAGCAGAAGCACCTGAAGCTGCTGCTCCATCTCTTCAGAACGCGCTTTCGCGTCCTGCAACTCTTCCTGCGCCATCTCGCGCATTTCAGGATCGTCGAGCATCATCTGCGCGGTTTCAATATCTTCCTGAACCTGTCGCCAGTCGGTAAAGCATTTAGAAACATCACTTAACTGCGCGTATTCACGCGAGAGCGCGCGAAAACGTTCCTGGTCCGCGATGGTCCCGGCATCCCCGAGGAGCGCCTGTACTTCTTCATGGCGCTCGTGCAGAGCTTCCAGTTTAGCGACGATAGAAGGCTTCATAGGCGTAAGTGCACCTTGTCTTAGAAAATGGGTATAGGGCGCTATTCCAGCCCGAGGCTGTTGCGCAGAATAGTCAGGCGCTCATCATCCCCGTCACGGGCGGCCTGCTGAAGAGATTTGGTTGGTGCATGGATCAGGCGGTTGGTCAGTTTCCACGCCAGGTCCTGCATAATCGCATTTGCGTCGCCGCCCTGTTCAAGGGCCGCTAACGCTTTGGCAGTCAGGTCATCACGCACCTGCTCCGCCTGCCCGCGATACTCGCGGATGGTCTCGCTGACGCTTTGCGCGCGCAGCCAGGCCATAAACTCACTGGTTTCCTGCTCAACGATGGTTTCCGCCTGCACCGCCGCCGCTTTACGCTGGGCGAGGTTGTGCGAAATGATGCTTTGCAGGTCATCCACGCTGTAGAGATAGGCGTTAGGCAGCTTGCCCACTTCCGGCTCAACATCGCGCGGGACGGCGATATCCACCAGCAGCATCGGCTGATTACGACGGGACTTCAGCGCACGCTCCACCATCCCTTTTCCGATAATTGGCAGCGGGCTGGCGGTAGAGCTGATAATAATGTCCGCCTCTTTCAGGCGTTCATCGATGTCGCTCAGGGCAACCACCTCTGCGCCCACTTCATCCGCCAGCACCTGCGCGCGTTCGCGGGTGCGGTTAGCGATAATCATCTTTTTCACTTTATGCTCGCGCAGATGGCGCGCCACAAGTTCGATGGTTTCGCCCGCACCCACCAGCATCACGGTGACGGTAGACAGGGATTCAAAGATTTGGCGTGCAAGGGTGCAGGCCGCGAAAGCAACAGAAACCGCACTGGCACCAATGTCGGTTTCGGTTCGCACACGCTTCGCCACGGAGAACGACTTCTGGAACATGCGCTCCAGCTCGCTGGCCTTCAGGTGCCCTTTTTGCGAGTCCGCAAACGCTTTTTTCACCTGACCCAGGATCTGCGGCTCGCCCAGTACCAGCGAATCCAGCCCGCTGGCGACGCGCATCAGGTGGCTGACGGCATCGTTGTCCTGATGCCAGTACAGGCTATTGCGCAGCTCGTCTTCGTTGAGATTGTGGTAGTCGCATAACCAGCGGATCAGCGCTTCATGCAGGTTGTCCTGCTCTTCCACGCTTAAATACAGCTCGGTACGGTTGCACGTCGAGAGCACCACGCCACCCTGCACCATCGGCTGTGCAAGCAGGCTGTCCAGCGCCAGGTCAAGCGTATCCGGCGAAAACGTCACGCGTTCTCGCAGCGAAACCGGAGCCGTTTTGTGGTTGATGCCGAGTGCTAATAGGGTCATGTTGAGCGGGAGTAGTACCAGCGTTAATAAGGTTAGCAGAACGCATCATACAGGATGCGCGAGATCAATAAAAGGGACTGCCCCCTTTCGGAGTAATAGCTTATACCCGTCATACTTCAAGCTGCATGCGCGTTGGCTGCGCTCGTTCACCCCAATCACATAGTTATCTATGCTCATGGGGATTCACTCTCTTGCCGCCTTCATGCAGCTTGAATTATTTAGGGTAGATACAACCCTTTGAGATAATTTGAACGTAGACGGTAGCCCCCTTCGACGCTAGCATTAACAGTTATAACTGCAACGTATCTCAAGGATTTGTCCTCATTATGACCCGACTGATTCGCCTGCTGCCGCTGGCAGCACTGGTTCTGACCGCATGTACCGTCACTCAACCAAAAGGCCCGGGCAAAAGCCCTGATTCACCGCAGTGGCGTCAGCACCAGCAGGACGTCCGTAATTTGAACCAGTACCAGACCCGCGGCGCTTTCGCTTATCTCTCTGACGAACAAAAGGTTTATGCCCGCTTCTTCTGGCAGCAGACGGGTCAGGACAACTATCGCCTGTTGCTGCTGAACCCGCTGGGCAGCACCGAACTGGAGCTTATCGCGAAACCGGGTGAAGCGCAGATCACCGATAACAAAGGCCAGCACTATACCGCGACCGATGCCGAAGAGATGATTGGCAAGCTGACCGGGATGCCTATCCCGCTCAACAGCCTGCGCCAGTGGATCCTGGGCCTGCCGGGTGAGGCAACTGACTACAGCCTTGACGACCAGTACCGTCTGAGCCAGGTGAACTACACCCAGAACGGTAAAACCTGGAAAGTGGTGTACAGCGCCTATGACAGTAAGAGTAAACCGTCGCTGCCATCGAATATGGAACTGACTCAGGGCAGCCAGCGTATCAAGCTGAAAATGGACAACTGGATCGTTAAATGATGACCCACTGGCCCTCTCCGGCAAAGCTGAACCTGTTTTTATACATCACCGGCCAGCGTGCTGACGGTTATCACACCCTGCAGACGCTGTTTCAGTTTATTGACTATGGCGACACGATCTCCATCGAACTGCGCCAGGACGGGCAGATTTGCCTGCTAACGCCGGTCGACGGCGTGGCGCATGAGGACAACCTGATCGTGCGCGCCGCGCGCCTGCTGATGAAAGCCGCAGCGGAATCGGGCCGTCTGCCTGCGGGAAGCGGTGCGGATATCCGTATCGAGAAGCGCCTGCCGATGGGCGGCGGTCTGGGCGGTGGCTCATCCAACGCTGCCACCGTGTTGGTTGCGCTGAACCACCTCTGGGGCTGCGGGCTGTCGAAGGACGAACTGGCAGCCTTGGGCCTGACGCTGGGGGCTGATGTCCCGGTGTTTGTTCGCGGTCATGCGGCCTTTGCTGAGGGCGTGGGTGAGATCCTCTCCCCGGCTGAACCGCCGGAGAAATGGTATCTGGTTGCCCACCCTGGCGTGAGCATTCCGACCCCGGTCATCTTTAAAGATCCTGACCTGAAAAGGAATACCCCGGTTCGGTCAATAGAAACGTTATTAAATTGTGAATTCAGCAACGATTGCGAGGTTATCGCAAGAAAACGTTTTCGCGAGGTTGATGCGGTGCTTTCCTGGCTGTTAGAATACGCGCCGTCGCGCCTGACTGGTACAGGGGCCTGTGTCTTTGCTGAATTTGACACCGAATCCGCCGCTCGTCAGGTGCTTGAGCAAGCGCCGGTTTGGCTGCATGGTTTTGTAGCACGTGGGATGAACACCTCCCCCCTACAGCAGGCCATTCTGGCGCAGACTGAGTTTCGGTGACAACGTCACCCTGTTCCAGACGTTGCATCGCGCTCTTTAATACACCGCCTGGATAGCCTTCGCCTGGCCCGCACAGTTTGCGGCGAACGCTATCCACCACTGGACGCATGCCTGAGGTTCTTCTCGTGCCTGATATGAAGCTTTTTGCTGGTAACGCCACCCCGGAACTAGCACAACGTATTGCCAACCGCCTGTACACTTCCCTCGGCGACGCCGCCGTAGGTCGCTTTAGCGACGGCGAAGTCAGCGTACAAATTAACGAAAATGTACGCGGTGGTGATATTTTCATCATCCAGTCCACCTGTGCTCCAACAAACGACAACCTGATGGAATTGGTTGTTATGGTCGACGCCCTGCGTCGCGCTTCAGCAGGCCGTATCACTGCTGTAATCCCTTACTTCGGCTATGCCCGTCAGGACCGTCGCGTCCGTTCCGCACGTGTGCCAATCACCGCTAAAGTTGTCGCTGACTTCCTGTCCAGCGTCGGCGTTGACCGCGTACTGACCGTTGACCTGCACGCAGAGCAGATCCAGGGCTTCTTCGACGTCCCGGTTGATAACGTATTCGGCAGCCCAATTCTGCTGGAAGACATGCTGCAGCTGAACCTGGATAACCCAATCGTGGTTTCTCCGGACATCGGCGGCGTGGTACGTGCCCGTGCTATCGCTAAGCTGCTGAACGATACCGACATGGCGATCATCGACAAACGCCGTCCGCGCGCTAACGTTTCTCAGGTGATGCACATCATCGGTGACGTTGCTGGCCGTGACTGCGTGCTGGTTGACGACATGATCGATACCGGCGGTACGCTGTGTAAAGCCGCTGAAGCGCTGAAAGAGCGTGGTGCCAAGCGCGTGTTCGCTTACGCGACTCACCCGATCTTCTCCGGTAACGCGGTAAACAACCTGCGCAACTCCGTCATTGACGAAGTGGTGGTATGCGATACCATCCCTCTGAGCGACGAGATCAAAGCACTGCCAAACGTGCGTACTTTGACCCTGTCCGGGATGCTGGCCGAAGCGATTCGTCGTATCAGCAACGAAGAATCAATCTCAGCAATGTTCGAACACTAATCGAACACGGCCGAAAAACCCGCTGCGGCGGGTTTTTTTGTCTCTGGGTTTTATTTGTATGATTAATGCCTCCTTCACCTGCCATTCACATGACAGATGATGCGCATACGGATGATAGATAATTGTGAAAAACGTAACCTCCTCACATGTTCTGCCCTTTCGCGCCCTCATCGACGCCTGCTGGAAAGAGAAGTACACCTCGTCACGCTTTGTCCGTGACCTGATTGCCGGGATCACCGTCGGCATTATCGCCATTCCGCTGGCGATGGCGCTGGCGATTGGCAGCGGCGTTGCGCCACAGTACGGTCTGTACACCTCGGCCGTTGCCGGGATAGTCATTGCCCTGACGGGCGGCTCGCGCTTCAGCGTCTCCGGCCCGACCGCCGCCTTCGTGGTGATCCTCTACCCAGTTTCGCAGCAGTTTGGTCTGGCAGGCCTGCTGGTCGCCACCCTGATGTCCGGCGTCTTTTTGATTCTGTTTGGCCTGGCACGCTTTGGGCGGCTGATCGAGTACATCCCCCTTTCCGTGACGCTGGGATTCACCTCGGGGATTGGTATCACCATCGGAACCATGCAGATCAAGGACTTTCTCGGCCTGCAGATGTCCCACGTACCGGAGCACTACCTGCAAAAAGTGGGGGCGCTGTTTATGGCGCTGCCGACGGCCAACCTGGGCGATGCCGCCATCGGGATTGTAACGCTGGGTACGCTGATCGTCTGGCCACGTCTGGGGATCCGTCTGCCGGGCCATTTACCCGCTCTGCTGCTGGGCTGCGCGGTGATGGCCCTCGTCAATATGTTCGGTGGCCATGTCGCGACTATTGGCTCGCAGTTTCACTATGTTCTGGCGGACGGTTCACAGGGCAGCGGCATTCCGCAACTGTTGCCGCAGCTGGTGCTCCCGTGGGACATGCCCGGTTCCAGCTTCACCCTAAGCTGGGATTCCCTCCGTGCCCTGCTTCCCGCCGCGTTCTCTATGGCGATGCTGGGGGCGATTGAATCCCTGCTCTGTGCCGTCGTTCTGGACGGTATGACCGGCACCAAACACAAAGCCAACAGCGAGCTGGTTGGTCAGGGATTAGGCAACCTCGTCGCGCCGTTCTTCGGCGGTATTACCGCAACGGCAGCCATCGCCCGCTCTGCTGCCAACGTGCGCGCGGGGGCAACCTCACCCGTTTCGGCGGTTATCCACTCCGTACTGGTGATCCTCGCCCTGCTGATCCTCGCCCCGCTGCTCTCCTGGCTGCCGCTTTCCGCCATGGCTGCCCTGCTGCTGATGGTGGCCTGGAACATGAGTGAGGCGCATAAAGTGGTGAACCTGCTGCGTCGCGCGCCGAAAGACGACATCATCGTGATGCTGATCTGCATGTCGCTGACCGTGCTGTTCGATATGGTCATCGCCATCAGCGTCGGGATCGTGCTGGCGTCCCTGCTGTTTATGCGCCGCATCGCGCAGATGACGCGCCTTTCCCCGGTTAACGTCGAGGTGCCTGACGATGTGCTGGTGCTGCGCGTGATTGGCCCGCTGTTCTTCGCCGCGGCGGAAGGTTTGTTTAGCGATCTGGAGTCCCGCATCGCGGGCAAACGGGTTGTGGTGCTGAAGTGGGATGCCGTACCCGTGCTGGATGCAGGCGGCCTGGATGCCTTCCAGCGCTTTGTGGCACGTCTGCCGGAAGGCTGTGAGCTGCGGGTGAGTAACCTGGAGTTTCAGCCGCTGCGCACCATGGCGCGCGCGGGCGTGCAGCCTATCCCTGGCCGACTCTCCTTTTACCCTAACCGTGACGCCGCGTTAGCGGATCTGTGAGTGACCTGATGCAGAGAAACGTTTCTGCATCATCACCCCGATCGCCTGCTGGAGCCACGCAAGCACGGCAGGCGTCATCCATGTTCCTTTCATCAGGTGCGCCTCCTGCTGCATTGCAGCGCGAAACTTTTGCTGAGTTTCCGGGTTGGTGCCCGCGTAAGACTGGAACAATGCCAGCCAGTTTTCAGCCAGCTTTTGCGCCTCCTCCGAGGCAGGATCGATATTATCCCGCTGCGCCTGATGCAGTTTCGCCACCAGCGGCGGCCACTCCATCATGCGGTCAAAGTAGTGTGCCCGGGTAAAGGCCATCTCTTCGGCGGTGAGATACTTCTCCCATATGCTGAGCTTAGATTCCGCAAACGCGCGCGTGATGTAATCCGTCATCTCAGGCGTGATACCGGTCTGCACCTGCATCTGCGGTTCAACGCTGTGCATCTCGTTCAGCCGGGTGAGAAACTCCGGCTTGCCCGCCGTGTCCTGCTCCAGGCGTTCCATCCAGCGCGTCGCCAGATCCATGGCTCGCGCGTCCGTAACGGGTATATGTTGCTCCAGAAGCGTTTTGGCCTCTGTAACCAGCCCCGACCAGATAGCCGTCAGCGCATCCTTCTGCATCGCAAACGGCAGCTGCTGTAACTCTTCTTTGCTAAACCAGCGATCGTACATATTCATTAACTCCAGAGTCTGTAGCCAGGATTCCAGATCCGGCGTCGCATCGTCGATAAGCCCGGTCCGCAGCTCCACCAGACGGTCGCGCAGCGTATGTATGCTGCGCAGCTGTTTATCCAGCAGCGTGATTTGCGCATCGAGTAACTCGGTTAACGACAGCGACTCCTGTTCCAGGAAATCCCTGATTTCAGCAAGTTCCAGCCCCGCTTTTGCCAGCGCCTGGATCATGTGCAGACGCTGAACATCCGCCAGGTTGTAAAGCCGGTAACCTGCCGCGCTTCTGGCAGAAGGCAGCAACAACCCTGTTTGCTCATAGTGGTGCAATGTCCGCACGGTGATCCCGGCACGTTTCGCCAGCTCACCCACCTGAATCAACATAGCTGCTCCTTTTTCTTTGCCAGTGGTGCCACTCTGGAGCCTTACGTTACGTGAGGGTCAACCCTTGATGCAAAAAAAACGACTCCCTCGGGAGCCGTTTCGGTGTTCTTTATCGTAGCACTAGCTGTGCTTATGCTGGTCGCGACGACAGCGTTTATCGTAGTGGCGCACCCACCAGTATTTGTCACACACTTCCTCATGGCCGCTCACGCGAGCCCCTGCCAGCCACAATACCGCACCAACGAAGATGCTCAATATCGCGCCATGCGCAAAGTATTGCGGGAGGTCAAGCTGCGGTAACTGGTTTAAAATTGAATAACCCACGCCGGCTACCATCACGAACAGCCCCAATCCCATCAGCACGTTACCGAGTAACGAAGCGTTTTTGCGTTTCATGTGTCACCTCCGGAACTTTGGGTTGTCAGGGGAAAAGCCCCTAATCCTTGTGTGTAAAGTATAGACAACGCCCCTTTTATGAGTTGCGTGAATGATCACAATTACAGATAACTCCCAAACAAAAGTTTACAAATAAGACTTTGAACAGCTTGAAATTCTAATTGTTCAAATCAGAAATTATTCGTATTTCGCTGAGAAGATCGCAGAATTTTGTCAAGCGGCGCGCCAGACAGTAAACTACGCGCCAGATCTGGAACCCATTAGGAATTGAATCGTGACGATTAAACTGATTGTCGGCCTCGCCAACCCGGGCGCAGAATATGCGGCCACACGCCATAATGCCGGGGCATGGTACGTCGATCTGCTGGCCGAGCGGTTACGTGCTCCTCTGCGTGAAGAACCTAAATTCTTCGGGTATACCTCGCGTATCAACCTTGCTGGTGCGGATGTTCGTTTACTGGTGCCCACCACCTTTATGAACCTGAGCGGTAAAGCCGTGGCGGCAATGGCAACGTTTTATCGCATCAATCCGGATGAAATTCTGGTGGCTCACGATGAGCTGGATCTCCCGCCCGGCGTGGCAAAATTCAAACTGGGCGGCGGGCACGGCGGCCATAACGGTCTTAAAGACATCATCAGCAAGCTGGGTAATAACCCGAATTTTCACCGTTTGCGCGTAGGAATCGGTCATCCGGGCGATAAAAACAAAGTTGTCGGTTTCGTACTCGGTAAGCCCCCGGTTTCTGAGCAGAAACTGATTGATGAGGCGGTAGACGAAGCGGCGCGCTGCACCGAAATCTGGCTGAAAGATGGGTTAACCAAAGCGACAAACCGCTTGCACGCTTTCAAAGCGCAATAATCCGCCCAATCCGGCTTTTTTACCGCGCGTCATGCGGGTTACGTGTATAATAGGCGTAGTTATTTACTTTTCATCAGTCAGTTAACGATAACGGATTGATTATCAAGCTATTAAGGTGATTTAGAAATGGGATTCAAATGCGGTATCGTCGGTCTGCCAAACGTGGGCAAATCCACCCTGTTTAACGCGCTTACCAAAGCGGGTATCGAAGCGGCGAACTTCCCGTTCTGTACCATCGAACCTAACACCGGCGTTGTGCCAATGCCGGATCCGCGTCTGGATCAGCTCGCGGAAATCGTGAAGCCGCAGCGCATCCTGCCAACCACCATGGAATTCGTGGACATCGCGGGCCTGGTAAAAGGCGCATCCAAAGGTGAAGGCCTGGGTAACCAGTTCCTGACCAACATTCGTGAAACCGAAGCGATCGGCCACGTTGTGCGCTGCTTCGAGAACGACAATATCATCCACGTAAACAACAAAGTGGATCCGGCTGACGACATCGAGGTCATCAACACCGAGCTGGCGCTCTCTGATCTCGACACCTGCGAACGCGCGATTCACCGCGTGCAGAAGAAAGCCAAAGGCGGCGACAAGGACGCGAAAGCGGAACTGGCTGCGCTGGAAAAATGCCTGCCACAGCTGGAAAACGCGGGCATGCTGCGCGCGCTGAAAAACCTGACTGAAGAAGACAAGGCGGCGATCAAATACCTGAGCTTCCTGACCCTGAAGCCAACCATGTACATCGCCAACGTTAACGAAGACGGTTTCGAGAACAACCCGTACCTGGATAAAGTGCGCGAAATCGCAGCGGCTGAAGGTTCTGTGGTTGTGGCGGTTTGCGCTGCAGTTGAATCCGACATCGCCGAGCTGGACGACGCCGACCGTGAAGAGTTCATGGCCGAGCTGGGTCTGGAAGAGCCGGGCCTGAACCGCGTCATTCGCGCGGGCTATGAGCTGCTGAACCTGCAGACCTACTTCACCGCTGGCGTGAAGGAAGTGCGTGCGTGGACGATCCCTGTGGGTGCGACTGCGCCTCAGGCTGCCGGTAAGATCCACACCGACTTCGAGAAAGGCTTTATTCGTGCGCAGACTATCGCGTTTGAAGACTTTATCACCTACAAGGGTGAGCAAGGTGCGAAAGAAGCAGGCAAAATGCGTGCGGAAGGGAAAGATTACATCGTTAAAGATGGCGATGTGATGAACTTCTTGTTTAACGTCTGATTTGTTTTGAATGAAAAAAATCCACGCTTAGGCGTGGATTTTTTTTCATAAATTACCGATTTTACGCCCTCTTGCGCAGATAGAACTCAAGGTATTTTTTAGGTCTATCCTGAAACGCACGCTCTTTGCCGTAGTTATAAGCATCGTTGAAATATTTATACGCTTCATCGAATTGATTCAACTCGTAACAGACCATACCGAGGTCGATTGATGGTGCAGTGTCTATATCCGATCCACGTGTGCGCAACGTCGTCTCTCCCCATTTCTTCGCCTCATCGTAATCGGCGAGATCAAAATATGCGCTGTACATGCACGCAGAGATCCAGTTGGCAAGTTCCCATTCAAGCTTTGGTTCAGGGAGAGCTTGCCATGCTTTTTGGTATTGCTCTAAAGCCTCAGCGTATTTTTTGTCATCGTGAAACTCGTTTCCTTTTTCAACAAAGGAGTTAATTTCGGATTCAATTTTTGGGTCTTCAAGATCTTTCATGGAACAATGCTCCTTCATTGGAAATATTGGGATTTTTCCTGTGGGCCAATAAAATCAGCGGAATCTTTATATCTATCAGGTAGCAGCGCTCCCTGAGACCGATTGTGGCCATAATATTCAAGCTCATAATTTCTGGAATCTCTCATAAAGGCTCTGACCTCACGAGATTTAGGACCATAGTAGCCACCCTTCTGATTCCAGTATTTAACTGCATCTGTTAAATGAGCCATGTCCGCATCCTGAATACGGTACCATTTACCATCAGTTGAGCTTTTAAATTGCATCCTATCGCCCGTACCACGAATACGTCCTTCTCCTCGCATTCGTGCGATTACTTCACGTCCAGTTTTACTATTTTTTCCCGGGGTTCTTCCCATAAATTTTTTACGGCAACTCAACCCCCACGGATCCACCCATCCCAGCGCATTCGGCGCATACTGGTAAAGGTTAATCCCCCCCGCCAACCCTATCGGGTCCTGCTGCGTAAACCGCCCGCAGTCCGGGTCATAATACCGGAACAGATTGTAGTGCAGCCCTGTCTCACGGTCCAGGTATTGCCCCTGCATGCGCAGGTTCTGAGAATATCCTGATACCTGCGTCTCGCTTTCCCGCAGCAGCTTGCCCCAGGCGCTGTTCACCCCTTCCCAGCGTACCTGCCCTTCGATATCCGTCATCCGCTCCGGCGTGCCGTTGGGCTGGCAGTGGAACCAGAAAATCTCCGGGGCTTCCACGCCGTCAATACGCGCCAGCGGGTCGTAGCTGTCCTGATCGCTGTAAACGTAGGTGAGCGGCACATCCCCGTGCACCTCCTGCAGCAGGCGGAACCCTTCCCAGACAAATCGGGTGGTGACCGGCTTGCCGGTTGGCTGTCCGCCCAGCATCTGGCGTCGCGTTTTGCTGATGCGTCGCCCGAGCGGATCGTAGCGGAAGCTGACCTGCGTCTGCGGCTTGTTGCGGTCCCGCGGCTGGCTGATAACCTCCGTCAGGCGATGTTCACCGTCGTAGCGGTAGTGCCAGCGGGTCTGGCCGTTATCTTTCTCCACGGTGCGGCCGTGGATGTCATAGCGCCAGCGAATGCCGTTCATCTGCGTCAGGCGGTTGTGCGTGACCTTCTCAGCAGAACCTTCGAGCGGGTTACCGGCAGCGTCCCAGCGCCACTGCTCCTGTCCGGGCAGCGTCCCGTCCTGAACGAGCAGGCGCCCGGCGCTGTCGTACTGCCAGCGGTACCAGCTGAACGGGTTATCGTCCCGCTCTTCCCTCACCAGGTTATTGCGATAGTCGTAATCCCAGCGGCGGGACCAGCGGCGCGGCGACGGGCGCTGGGCATTGCCGGTAAAGACGTCCCGGCGATGCAGCCGACCAAGGCGGTCGTATTCGCTGCGGGTGGTCAGCAGCCCCTGAGTGCGGCTGGTCTCGCGGTGGAGTTCGTCACGGGTAAAGTCGGAGACCGACAGCTTATCGAGAGCAATGCTGAGCAGATGCCCACTGCCGTAGTAGAACTGCTTTAGCTCGCGGCCATCGGGAAGCGTGACGGAGGTGCGGTTGCCCAGCGCGTCATACTCCCACGCCAGCTCGCCGTGCTCGCCCGCTTCACGTGTGACGCGACCAAGCGCGTCATAGTCAAAGGCGAGCTCCTGCTCTGCCTCGGTGGTCCATGCGTCGGCTGAAAGCGCAGGATGCAGCCCTATCCGGCTTAACAGCCCGGACGGAGTGTAGCGGTAGCGTGTCTGCCCTTCCGGCGTGGTACGGGCGACCAGCTGGCCGCTCGCGCTCCAGACGAAGGCGTGGGTAATGGCCTCCGGATGACCGGCGGCAAACGTGCGCGCTATCGTGCGCCCGCAGGCGTCGTAGCGATACTGCGAGGCTACGCCATCGAGCCCTACCTCTTCCAGCAGCAGCGAATCCGCGCCCCAGCGGAACTGATACGCTTCGCCGTTTTCGTTTTCCAGGGCAATCAGACGCCCGCGGCTGTCCCAGCGGCGACGCACCTCTTCGCCCTTGGTATTGCGCGTCGCGGTTAAGCGCCCTGCCTCATCGTATCTGAACTCACTTTCTTTACCGTCGGCGCCAGCATGCTTCACCGGCAAGCCACGTTCGTTCCATTTGAGCGATTCCGTCCAGCCTTCCGGACGATCGAGCTGTACCGGACGCCCTGCGGCGTCGTAGCGATAACGGGTCTCTTCACCGTCGGCGCTAACTTCAGCCACCAGCCAGCCCAACGGATGATAGCGGTAGCGGGTAATACGCCCGGAACAGTCCGTCGCACGAACGATCTGCCCGGCCTCGTTGTACTCCTGGTAGCGGCTGTTTCCGGCGGCATCGACCTCTTCGACGACCTGGCCGAACGCGTCCCGGCGCAGTTGCGTGGTCTGTCCCATCGGGTCCACCACGCGCTTCAGCCCGTGATGTTCGTCGTACCAGAACCGGGTGGCGCTGCCGTCGGCTTCGATAATGGCCGCAGGAAGCGCGCGGTGCTCCAGCCAGGTGGTGGTGCGGGTATTGCCGTCGGCATCGGTCTCCTGAACCCGGTTGCCCATCTCGTCATAGACGAAGGTGACGGCGTTTCCGAGCGGATCGATGCGACGCGTCAGAAGCTCGTTGTCATCCCACTCGTAGCGCCAGTTTTCACCGCGCTCGTCAACGTAGCGGACAATCAGATTTTGCGCGTTCCAGTAGTGGCGGCGCGTCTGACCATCATAGTGCTCAACGATCGTTAACCCGGCAG
Source organism: Enterobacter asburiae (assembly GCF_024599655.1). NCBI lineage: Bacteria > Pseudomonadati > Pseudomonadota > Gammaproteobacteria > Enterobacterales > Enterobacteriaceae > Enterobacter > Enterobacter asburiae. Next base: position 2,091,090 of record NZ_CP102247.1, on the reverse strand, counting down.
CTAAATCGTAGCTAAAGCGGCATCCGTCACCGGTGCTGGTGCGGTTTTCCACCACCCGCCAGTGATCGAATTTTTTCCAGCGGTATTCGCTCTCCAGGCCGCCCGGCATCCGGTGCCAGACCATCAGCCCGTGGTCGTTATAGCGGTATTCACGCGTCACCACGCCGGAGGCATCCGTCGCGCTTGCCAGCTGGCCGCGCGCGTCGTAGCCCCACTGCATCAGCGGCCATGTCTGGTTGCCGTCGAAATGGCTGGCAGCGGTAGCGCGCTGCGGGAATCGTTCATCTTCATAGCGCAGGGTGACGTCTATCGCCCGCGGCTCGTCGTGAAGACCAACCAGCCTGCCGTGCTCGTCCCACTCCGTCAGCAGCGCGTTGCCGTATTCATCGCTGAGGGAGGCCAGACGCAGGATGGATGGATTCGCCCGGGTCGGTTTATACAGACGCCATACCGCACCGTCATCGTCGGCAATCGCCACGTCGCCGTTCTCATTACGGCGGATAATGATGCCTTCGCTGATGCTGTAAAACGCGCGGTCGACAGGCGGCAGCTCGAAGCTCAGCTCGCGCCCGGTTTCATCGAACCAGGTGGCATTGTTTTCTTCCAGCGCCAGATAGCTGTCAAAGGTGGTTGCCCAGCCCAGACCAAATAGCCCTTCGCGGGTGGTCAGGCTGTTGTAGCTGCGCTGCCAGTGAAGCGGGAAGCGCCCCGGCAGCGAGAAATCGAGTTCGTCGTCGTCATTCAGCACCTTCACGCCGGTGGCGGCGTGAACAGGGTGCGAGGAGCCAAACACGGCATTTACCGCCATATCGGCCAGCATCCCGCCGCCAGCTGAAGCCAGTGCACAGGGCATGTTTTTCAGGATCTTGCCCGGACGCCCGCGCAGCAGAGAGAGCGCAATCATCCCCAGCGCCAGACCCGGCGTTTTACCGCTTTTGATATCGCGGACCGTGAGCGTGTCCCCGCCTATGATCACGTTCGGGGAGACATCGTCGGAAACGGTACCTTCGCAGGTAGTGCGATCTTTCGCGCGCACCGCGGGCTGCCCGTTGATAAAGACGCTTTTAGAGCCTTCCGCCAGATACTGCGGCCCGGAGTGCTTTTCGCACGCCACCTTGTCTTCTTCCAGCGGCGAGGTTCCCGCGGCGGCAGAGGCCACGCTCGGCTGCCACATTTCGCTGCCAAACTGTCCGGCGGCGGAAAGCAGCATGCCCGCGTAATCGGCAAAGCTGCCCGGCGACTGCGGCTCAGGGGACGGTGTATCGGCGGGCGTCAGCGTGCCTGCCGCGCGCGCGGCGGGGATTGCGTTGGTGAGAACATTGCTGGAACCGGTTGTGATTTTACCCGCAGGCGACGGCGGGAAAAGCGCATTGCCTAACCCTTCCGCGGCGTTGCTGATATCGTCGGTGATCCCCGCCACGTTCGCCAGCACGCCGCCAATGATGCCGCTTAACAGACAGCTGGATCCAATTGCTGCCACGCCTGCAGCTGCTGCCCCCGCCCCCAGCAATGGCGCCGCTACGGTTGCTGCTGCGCCCACCGCCGCGCCGATCACCGCATAGGCGGCACCTTCCGCAACAATGCTGGTGATGTCAGCAAAAATGCTGGAGTGAATAATCTCGTCGCCCTTACGGGCCGCGTTGTTATCGCTCATGCCTTACACATTCCGGTTGTCGTTTAGCGTCAGACTCTGCTTAAGCGCGCTCCAGCGCACCTCGTCCTCTTCGGTGAATGCTCTGAGTGCCGAGAGGGTAAAAATCATCAATACCGGTTTGCCCGGCGTCTGAATGGCCAGCTGTTTTTGCCACAGGCGCTGGCCGTTACGGTCAAAGGTGGTTTCAACTTCCAGCCCGTTAATTTTTCCGTCAGGCCCGGCCTTTACGTTCCGGAATTCACTCTGGGCAATTTCGCCCATCTGAGGACGCAGCACATCCCACTGGCGGTGAAACTCTTGTTCATAGTTGCTGCCATCCGGGATAACGCCGCGACTGACTACCACGGACAGCCCGCTTTCGTCATCGCGAATAATGTTCATGCTGTTATCCTGCCAGGCAGCAGGAAAAAGGGAAAACGAACCTTCCTGGAGGGTGTATTTCATAAGTGAACTCGGGATGATTAATATGGTGAGAAACAAGAAGGCCAATCCATGCTGGCCCTTTGGCTGGCTTTTTTATTATTTAAGCCACTGGCCTGACTGTTCGACTAAAACATGGCTGCCTTTGCTGACAACCAATTTCGCGGGTGCATACGTCACGGTGTAAACGGTCTCGCCATTCTTGTACGTTGAGCCGATTATTTTACCTGCGGAGTCGTGCAACGTTTTTCCCCTTAAGGAGATCGTACTGTTATCGCTTTTACGCACGCCGAGATAAGCCATCTGGTTACATTCGCTATCAAAATGACCGCACGTATTTATCAGCGAAATAGAGAACTTTTCGGTGTCGAGATTTCTGGTTTCAGCGCTATGAACCGAAGCGGCTTTACGTAACGTATAACGCAGCGGAGCATAATAATTTCCTTTATGAGGAGGAGTAACTAAGCGCCATTCCATTTCACTCCCCTTTATTTCCAGAACAGCCCGTCCGCCTACGCCGCCAAACGATGAGTTGAACTCAACGTTGGCACGATTGCCTGCGATCGTACCGCTAAGATTACGCTCATCATCTTCCGGGCAATCTATACGGTTTCCTCTCTGGGTGATATAGCAATAAGTCCCGGTGATACGGTTGCCTGATTCAGCTAACCGCAGGGTTAACGTTGAGTCGTTCTCGTATTCGCCAGCCCATTCTCCGTCAAACGCGAGGCCTGATTGGCTGTTCGTTGCAAAATGCATCGCATTGAATCTGGCGGCCCATTGCTGTATATCGGCATGAATAACCGGGCTATTATCAGAAGACTGGTAATGAATAACGTCCGACTCCGGAACCACCCAGGCCGCAAAGATTTTGCCGTCAGGATTGATGACCAGCGCTGACGCATTCTCCTGGTAGAGATCCTTTAGCCAGCCTTCGACAAACAATCCTCCACCTGTGGTGGTATGCGGTTCACCGAAGACATCAAAGTTATCAATAAAGGTCTGGTAATGATTTCCCAGCGTCTTCCTGAGATTGTCTTTCACTTCGCTATCGTTAACGATGCGACTTACCGTATCAAGCTTATTGTATTGCGATAATTCAAGCGCTGTTGACGTTTCAACGACGCCTGTCAATAAAGCGGTGAACAATACGACTGCAAGATATTTTTTGGTCATAAGTCACTCTGAAGAACCATTATCGTAATTCATTGTTATTTTTACAACCTTACTGTCCTTAACCTCAAAAGAGAGTAATTTCTTACCCAATTCATACGAAACCCACTGCTCCCCGGAGTCATTTTCGACATGGCCACCACCATAAGCTTTATCAAGTTCATTTATTGTTGAACCAATATGGATCCCGCGAACTGTTTTGCCTTCCGGAGCAGTTAGCGTTATCTGCGCCACAATATATTCATCAACACTTCGCTCGGTTTTATCCCACCAGAGATTGGAACTGAATATTTTTAAACCAGTCTTCTGATGCTGGTAGAATTTATAGTTCGTTCCGTCAAAAAGAACCTCACCGACAAAACTACCTTCCACAGAAACTGCAATTTTACGCGCAACCTCAGAAGTCCATCTATCGCCCAGTGCCACAATCTGGTCTTTTATCTGCAGAGAAAAATCCTCTTTAGCCAGAATGGGCGGCATAGTCTGAGCCACTACTTCATAACTGCTCAGAAAGGTAGACATGAGAGTAAAAAAAAGAGAGACAGAAAGGCGTTTTTTCACGTTAATCGTCATTTGCTGGATAAATATTATGCTACTCACCACTTTAAAAAGCGGTGAGTAATGAAATAAGCATTTTAGTCAGCGCTAATAGCGACCCCACCCAAGCAGTCAGGTTTTTTTACCGTGAAACTGAAGCTTACTTTTTGTCCATTCATATCCTTTGCCGCTGTATAACTGGTCACTTCGTTCTCCGAACGGCCTCGTGGATAATCAGTTAACGTCAGTTGCGGATAATGTTTTTTAACAGTGTCGAGAGTGATGCACTGGCCGGACGGTGAAAAATTCAGTAACGGTGCCATACCGTCACTTTCTTTACTTAAACGTAAATCAATTGCAGTAATGTTCGTTCCATCCGCCAGTTTGATATCGTCGGCATTGTAGAAATTGATATATTCATTCTGTTTCGTTAGCTTGAATGATAACGGAGCGTTATCCAGACTGTTAACGGACAACGTTTTGAGTGATGCGCTCATTTCTGAAATGAACTGCCAAAGATCCTGTTTCTGCATGTTACCACCTGCCATTCCCGTCGTTAATAAAGCCGCAAGCACCGCACCCGTTTTTAGACTATGGATAATTTTTATCATACCAACCGCCATAATAATCTTCGTAATATTGCCCTGTGGTAGACGTTTGTTCGCCTTTGCCAAAGATACGGCCTATCTGCGTACGCGCTTCACTTTCCTTTATAGCCCCACGTTCGAGAGAATCATAGATACGATTATATTGTGTCTGATTTGCTGGATTGCCTGCAATACCGATATCCCCGCCCTTGTTGGCTATGATTTCGCGTTGGACCCGGATATTGTTCAACGTTGCAGCGCCTTCATCACTGAGTGTGCTGTTGAGATAGGCGTCGCGCGAAGAAAAATCAATGTTGGGTTCATATAAAGCGTGACCACTTTCATGTGACAGAGACTGAACGACTGCATTCGGGTTACCGAGCTCATTTTTATCAACGGTAATAACGCGCTTTTGACGATTGGCAAACGTCCCCTTGCCTGCTTCACCTTCTTCAAATGTCCAGCCTCGTTTCTTTAACGTAGCTATGTCATTTTTCATAGTAGGTGATTTATCGACAAGACTATCAACATCCTTTCCATATCCGCTTGAAGGAACATTGGATGCTTGAGGCGTAGCGTTTTTAGAAGTTTCGGCAGGTGCGCTGGCAGCCACACCAGCCTTACTCTCCTTTCCCGGCGCAAATTTCTCCTGCACCGCCGCATCAATATCCCCTTTATGCTCAGAACCCGGTGCTGTAGTGCCCGGCTTGGTTCCCGAGGTATTCAGGTGCAGCTTACCGCCCGTGGTGATATACCCATCCCCTTCCACGAAGAAGTTAAACTCTTTGCCGATCAGGTTAATCTTGCCGTTAGCATTCAGTTCAATCGCGCTTTCACCGGAGACCAGCCGCAGCTTCGTCCCGGAAGCAATCACATACTGCTCCACCGCTGCATCCAGCTTGCCTTTCCCCGTCAGGATCTCGGTCCCGCCTTTCACCGCCTGGGTCTGATTCGCTTCCACGCGATGCAGCTCGTTTTTCTTCACGTAATGGCTGCGCGCCCCGCCGACGCTGTGCGTTTCATCATTTTTAACGCTGGTGTCCATGTTGCGTTCGGCCTGGATCCACACCTGCTCTGCGCCCGCCTTGTCCTCAAAACGCAGGGCGTTGGCGTTGTCCACGGAGCCCCCCTTAGAGCGGCTCATAAAGCCCATCTGCGTGGCCGCGGCAGGCAGCGCCCACGGCGGCATGCTCGCGTCGTTGTACACGCGCCCGGTGATAATCGGCCGGTCCGGGTCGCCGTTGATAAAGTCCACCACCACCTCGTCGCCGACGCGCGGTATTTGCACCCCGCCGTAGCCCTGGCCCGCCCACGCGCTCGACACGCGCACCCAGCAGGAGCTGGTGTCATCGCCCTTCGCCAGGCGGTCCCAGTGGAACTTCACCTTCACGCGACCGTATTTGTCCGTCCAGATACTCTCGCCGTTCGGGCCCACGACTTTCGCGGTCTGGGGGCCGTAGGTGCGCGGCCACGCCGTGGTCTGCGCCGGACGGTACACCACTGCCGACGGGATCACCGTGAAATCGGTGCGGTGAATGGTCTCCCCCTCGCCGCTGGCGTAGCGGTTCTCTTCGAGGTGGTAACCCGCTGCCGTCACCAGATACTCGCCGTTGTCGCTGAAGAACGGCGCGTTGGTTAACGTGAAGGTGTGCCCTGGCGCAATCCCCGCCGCCGTCGCGGTGGCCTGAATCTGCTGATGCTCAACCTGCCAGCGCTCCTGACGGATGCGGGCATAGAACTCCCCGTGCCCTTTATCCACAAAGCGCCCCGGCCAGTCGTACACGTCGATGCTGCCCGGCTTCGGCGACGCCGGGTTCTGCTGGGCCTGGAACAGCCACGCGTTCGGCTTGCGGAAGTCATAGTCGTCGAGGCTGTAAATCCCCGGCGTCACGCTGTCCTCCAGCGCCCACTGGCTGATGCCCTCTTCATCCGTGCTGCCGCCTGACGGCGTCTGGTGGTAAGGAATGACCTCATAGCCGCTGAACGGCTGATGCTGCGTGGCAGCGTCGGTGAGAACCAGGGTGTGTTTATCCGCCTCATGTCTGAAGTGATAGGCAATCCCCTCCAGCTCCATCAGGCGGCTGATGAAGTCCAGGCTGGACTCCTGATACTGCACGCAGTAGTCCCACACCCGGTAGCTGCCGGTGAGTTTGTCCTCAACGTTGACCTGATGCTCACCGAGCAGGGTTTTAACAATCTGAGGTACCGTCTGGCCCTGGAAAATACGCAGGTTACGGTCGCGCTTCATCGGCCACAGGTCCGGCTCCACCGTCAGCTGGTAGACCGCATAGCGGGTGCCCGTCAGCTCAACGGCGCTGACCGCCACGCGGGTAATCTTGCCGTTAACATAGCGGGAGGTCAGCAGATTCTGCGTCGGGATGGTCACCGTGACCGGCTGGCCCAGCAGCTTGCTGCGGTCGATGCGCGCGTCCGTGCCGAGCACGGTCAGCGTCAGTGCGAACGACTCGGACATCGCCTCGCGGCCCGTCAGTTTCCAGAACAGAAGCCCCTCCACCGGGAGCTGAACGGTAATTCGGTTGAGCATAATCTTTATTCCATCTAGCTTATGCGATTCAGAAAAGAGGTTCGCATCTGTGACTGAGCGTAATTCTAAGGATTCACCAGCCAGGTGCCCGGCTTGGTGATATCCAGCGTCTGGCCACGCGTTCTTCCGTTGCCCTGCAGTTCAATCTTCACTTCACCGGCTGGCAGCTTGAGCGATGCATAGCCGTTGGTCGCCGGACGCAGTGCTTTTGGCTCGCCGTTCACTTTCAGCGTTTCGCCGTCCTGGATACGGATATAAACCAGCGCGACCGGGCTGGTGTCGACAGGCGGTGGAGTCTGTTGGGCCGTTGCCTGCTCGCTCACCTTCGCCGTTTCCGGCTTCACGTCTGGCGTGTTCGCGGCGGTTTCAGCCGGGCGCGTCTCTGCCGGTGCCTGTGCAGCCTGCTCAGGTGCATCGTTACCGCCGCTGAACAGCATCGCCCCGGCGACAATACCCACCAGCACGCCTGCGGCGACCATGCCCGGGATCTTGTAGCGGCGCCAGTCGAGCAGCGAAGCCGGTTTTTCGTCTTCGACCGGAACCAGCATCGTGCCGGGCTTTTTCGCCGTCAGCACGTCGTTGATCCCGGCGACCGGCATCTCTATCAGCGCGGCGAACTCGTCGATTGACTGCGGACGGTCCTCCATGTGCAGCGCCAGCGCGCGGTCGATGGCCTGCAGCAGCGGAATGGAATAGCCCTGCGGCATGATTTCCACCAGCGGTTTGCAGGTATCCTGAATAGAGCGCACCACGCTGACCGGCGGCGGAGAGCCCACAATCAGGGTACGCAGCACGGCGCCCAGGGCGTAAATATCCGTCCACGGCCCCTGCTCGCTTTCGTTATCGTCGGTGTACTGCTCAATCGGCGCAAAGCCCGGGCGCAGCATGGTTTCCGTTTCGTCGGAGAGGTTACCGATGGTGCGGCGCGCGGAGCCGAAATCAAGCAGCACCGGCAGGCCATTATCCTGGATCTGGATGTTATCCAGAGAGATGTCGCGGTGCAGGTAGCCTTCGTTGTGGATGGTCTTGATCGCACCGAACAGCATCGGCAGCGTGCGGCGGATCCAGGCTTCGTTGATCAGCTCCGGCTTTTCTTCGCGCAGGCGAGAAAGCGTGGTGCCGCTGTAAAACAGCGTCCCCATGTAGGCCGTATCGTTTTGCACCCAGAAGCGCAGGACGTGCAGCAGGTTCGGGTGGTTAAAGCGCGCCAGCAGACGGGCTTCCTGAATGAAGCTGTTCAGGCCTGCGGAAAACGCTTTGCCAAAGCGCTCGCTGCGCAGCACCAGGGTCATGTCGTCGCCGCGCACCGCGAGCGAGGAAGGCATAAATTCTTTGATAGCGATAGTGCGTTCGAGCTGGTGATCCCACGCGCGATAGACGATGCCAAAACCGCCGCCGCCGATCACCTCTTTGATTTCAAACTCGTTGAAGCGGTACCCGACCGGGAGCGCGTTTGGGACAGTCCGATTGTTATCATTATCCGTCATCTTTTACAGTTCTCTTGATGATTATTACGCGGCAAACTGACAGTGAAACTCGCCCTGATCGCAGGTGACGTGCAGACGTCGGTACTGCTCGTCGCTGCGGCTGGCGGTAAGTAATATCTGGCTCATCTGAGGCAGCAAGGTGTTGGTCAGAATAGCGTCCACCATGCGGCCGCCGGACTCCACCTCGGTACAGCGCTGAACAATCTGTTCCACCACGCTGTCGTCAAACTCAGAAATAATGCTGTGATTCTCTTCCAGACGACGCTGAATGCGCTTGAGCTGCAGGCGAACAATCTGCCCCAGCATCTCGTCGCTGAGCGGGTAGTACGGCACCACCAGCAGGCGGCCCAGCAGCGCCGGCGGGAATACTTCCAGCAGCGGCTGGCGCAGGGCGCCGCTTAACGCCTCAGGCTCCGGCATCAGCTCCGGATCGGCGCACATGGCGCTAATCAGGTCGGTGCCAACGTTGGAGGTCAGAATAATGATGGTGTTACGGAAATCAATGTGGCGCCCCTCGCCGTCTTCCATCCAGCCTTTATCAAAGACCTGGAAGAAGATTTCGTGAACGTCCGGGTGCGCTTTTTCAATTTCGTCCAGCAGCACCACGCTGTACGGGCGGCGGCGCACGGCCTCGGTTAACACGCCGCCTTCACCATACCCTACGTACCCCGGAGGCGCACCTTTTAAGGTGGAAACGGTGTGCGCTTCCTGGAATTCGCTCATGTTGATGGTGATAACGTTCTGCTCGCCGCCGTAGAGGGATTCGGCGAGCGCCAGTGCGGTTTCAGTTTTACCGACGCCGGACGGGCCGCACAGCATAAAGACACCCACCGGTTTGTTGGGATCGTCGAGCTTCGCCCGCGAGGTTTTCACGCGGCGGGCAATAAGATCCAGACCGTGACGCTGGCCGATAACGCGCTGGTTCAGCGTGTCGGCGAGGTTGAGTACCGCGTCGATCTCGTTTTTCACCATCCGGCCCAGCGGGATCCCGGTCCAGTCAGAGACCACCGCGGCAACCACGTTTTCATCCACCGCCGCAAACAGCAGCGGTTCATCACCCTGCAGGGCGTTCAGCGCCAGCTGCTGTTCCGCCAGCTGGCCGCGCAGCTCGGCGCTATCTTCCTCGCCCGCCGCGAACAGCGCGGCGCGCAGGCGAATAATCTCCTGCACCAGGCTGCGCTCTTCTTCCCAGCGCTGGGCCAGGGCTTCGCGTTTTGTCTCATACACGTCGCGTTCGGCGAGTAAAGCGGTTACGCGCTCGGCGTCACCGGCTCCCACGCGCGCTTCGCGCTCAGCGATCTCAATTTCCACGTCCAGCGCGGCAAGGTGGCGCAGGCAGTCTTCGAGCTGCGCAGGGGGCGCGCTCTGGCTGACCGCGACGCGGGCGCAGGCGGTGTCGAGCAGCGCAACGGCTTTATCCGGCAGCTGACGCGCCGGGATGTAGCGATGCGACAGCTTCACCGCCGCGCTGACCGCTTCGTCGAGCAGCAGCACCTGATGGTGCGTCTCCAGCGGCGACACGGTGCTGCGCAGCATCAGAATGGCTTTCGCTTCGTCCGGCTCGTGAACCTGCACCGTCTGGAAACGACGGGTCAGCGCCGGGTCTTTCTCGATGTACTTTTTGTATTCCGCCCATGTGGTGGCCCCGATGGTGCGCAGCTGTCCGCGCGCCAGGGCAGGCTTCAGCAGGTTCGCCGCATCGCCGGTCCCCTGCTGGCCGCCTGCGCCAATCAGGGTGTGGATCTCATCGATAAACAGAATAATTGGCGTGGCGCTGGACTGCACTTCATTGATTAACGCCTGCAGACGGGCCTCGAACTCGCCTTTCATGCCTGCGCCTGCCTGCAGCATGCCGATATCCAGCAGCCACAGCTGAATGTTTTGCAGCGGCTCCGGGACGTCGCCGTCGGCGATACGCAGCGCCAGCCCTTCCACCACCGCCGTTTTGCCGACCCCGGCTTCCCCGGTCAGCAGCGGGTTGTTCTGGCGGCGGCGCATCAGGATATCCACCATCTGGCGGATCTCCTCGTCGCGCCCGACAACCGGGTCAATCTTCCCGTCGCGGGCGCGGGCGGTCAGGTCCTGGCCGTACTGGGCCAGCGTCCCCTGCGCAGCCGGAACCGCACCCGCCGGTGCATCGACGGCGGCAGCGGCCTGCTGCGTCTCTTTGCTGTTGGCGCAGATAGCGTCGAACTGCTCAATCAGCACCTCGACGTTAAGGCGGGTGAACTGTGACGAGATGCTTTTCAGCACGTTCGCCAGGTTCCAGGTTTTGAGCATGCCGATCAGCAAATGGCCGCCGCGAATGCGGCTGACGCCAAACTTCAGCGAGCCGAAGACCCAGGCGCGCTCCACGGCGCTGTCGATGTGCTCGGAGAGATCGGAAACGGAACTCGCCCCGCGCGGAAGCACATCCAGCGCCGCCACGATATCGCGCGTCAGCTGCTGTTCATCAAGGGCAAAGTGGCGGATGACCTGCTGCAGATCGCCATCCTGCTGCTGCATCAGCTGATGCAGCCAGTGCACCAGCTCAACATAGGGGTTGCCGCGCAGCTTGCAGAACGCAGTGGCGCTTTCCAGAGAGGTAAATAACAGCGTATCCAGTTTGCCGAAAAGCACGGCACGGCTAATTTCTGACATGTTCGGTTCCATTGATAACAATGCGTTAGAAAAATTATCGCTCTGCGCAATACACCAGATCGCCACGCGGGATTGGCTGAGGCTGAAGGCCCAGCCAGGTGTTATAGCCTAATCGCCCATTGCTGCCGAGCGTGGTGCCCTGCACCGCGTCTTCACGCAGGATCACCCGCGTTTCCCATTCAAACTCCACCCCGGCGTACTGACGCACCCAGTCGCGCAGCTCGGTGACCCACGCTTCACCCGGCAGAAAGCGGTTGTACTCCTCCGCGCTCAGCGGGCCAATGTCGATGCGAAACTTATGCTGCACGTCGCGCACCGCAATGCCGAGAAAAGCGGATTCCCCCATGCGCGGCATGCGGCGTCCTGCGCCAAGCTGCGCCTGCTCGCGCGTGGAGAGCGGCATCCACTGCGGCACGTTGCTCACCAGCTTAACCGGCGCTTTAAAATAGTTGCGCAGGATCTTCTCCAGCCCCTCCGGGTCCCGCCCGTGGCGGGTCAGGTGTCCGGCGTGGGTAAAGCGGGCATGCGAGCTCAGGCTGCCTTTGTTCATCTGCCCCGGCTGCCCCATGCCAATCAGAGACGCCAGGTAGCCCTCAAAGCGCCTGTTATCAGCGCGATCCAGAGAGACGGCCGGCTGCGCATCCGCCCAGGCGCGGTAAAACAGCAGCGCAAGGCGGTGATGGAACAGATCGGCAAACGCGCTGAGGCTGGTGTCCTGATGATGATAAATACGCTCGCGGGCGTATTCGGTCATGTGGACCGGCAGCGGGCCGTTCGGGCCAAACAGGCCGAAGCTGAGGATAGACACCTCATGCAGCCCGCTTTCCTCCCGCTGACGTACCTGAGCCAGCGTCGACGGCGCAAAACTCATCGACGGCTGCTGGCCGATGCGCAGCGGCTCAAATTTCGGCAGCGGCGCGCGTCCCAGCGGGTAGCGCTCGCCGCCCTGGGCATCAATGCGCCTTAGCAGCTGAAACAGATCGTAGCGCCAGGGCGTCTCGCGGACGCCGTGCCAGAACGCATCCGGCAGCCGGGTCAGGCGATGCACGCGCAGCGGTGCGGTGGCAGCGTCACTCATATCAGCGCCCTTTTACCCATACGCGGCGCCCAGTAGCCAATCTCGCCGCGCTGCTGACTCTTCAGGGTGAACTCCGTAAAGCTGTTGATAGACACCAGACGGGCAAAGAGACGTTCCATCACGCTGCCAAAGAGCCACGGACTGGCGCCGGAAAAGGCTCGCTCATCTACCGTCAGGGTAATGCCGATCCCGCGGGCGAAAACGACCGGACCGGGTTCAGGCACGCGGCGGTGAACCGGCTCCAGCACGCAGTGGCGTACCCCCTCCACCTGACGCGCAACGGGCGTTTCTGCCAGGTTGGCGTACAGCCCTAACAGCTGGCGCAGCGCGGCCGCACCCTCTTCGTTTTCGCTGTCCATCAGGCTGAGATAGTTCATCTGCAGCTGGCTGATGAGCCGCCAGGTGCTGAACCCTTCTGCCAGCGCCGGACGCGGCGGCGTCGGGCCTTTACGCAGGGTGAGGGATTTCACCGGCATGGAATCGGCCATAATGAACTGCCCGAGCTCCTGCTGCAGCATCAGCGGCAGGTCGCGGCTGGTGCACAGCACCTCGGCAGAGATATAGCGCAGGTTTTCCTGCCACGGGGCGTGCTGTTCATCCACCAGCGAAACAAACACCTCTGAACCGATGTAACCGGTGCGGGTACCGTAGCGCAGGGCGTGCTCGGACAGCACGCGCTGTTCGCGGCGCAGAGAAAAATAGGCTCCATAGTTGCCCGCGTCGCCGCTCCAGGTGCTCCAGAAAGGACGAAACGTCTGGTCATCACGCTGGCCGTCCGCGCTGCCATAGATTTTTTTGACCGCGTAAATTTCATAATCCAGCGGACGGATGTTATCGACCACCAGATGATATTCATGCTGGCCTTCATTCAGCTTCTGACGCGCCGCGACCTTGGGGAACAGGTTGATGACCGGCGTACAGTGCAGCGCCAGATGGCTGGCATCAACCACGCGCTCCAGCTGTTCATCCGACTTATCCAGCAGAATGAAGATGTCGAAGGCTTTTTCGCCTTCACAGCGCTGGATGAGCTTGCTCAGACCGCTGAGGCTGATGAAGCGGAAACGGGCCGGAAAGGCGAAATACTCCTGCAGCAGGCGGTAGCCGTCAAAGTTGCGCAGATCGTCCGGAAGCAGCGCCTGGTCAGGCTCAAAGCCCTCCTGGCGCAGCGCATCCGACGCCAGCAGCTGTCGCTGCGGCTGCGGGCTGACCGTCTGACAAACGATCCCGGCGTGGTGCTCCATCACCAGCTCCAGCAGCTTCAGCGCCTCAATATCCGGACCGCCGAGGAAAAATTCCAGGCGGTCGAAATCCAGGTGCCCGAGGTTTTGCGGGCCGTCGCAGGCGATGCGGATCCGTAAGGCGCTGTTGATCCCCTGCTGGCTCAGCCCCAGCTGCGCCAGCGGCAGATCGGCGGGCACGCCGCCCAGCTCGACCTTGTCGATTTTCAGCGGCAGCAGGTTGACCTCGTGCGCCGTGGTATAGCTGCAGGTCACGCCGGTTTTTTTCAGCGCCAGGCTGTCCATCATGGTGCCGCGCGGCACAATGAAGCCCTTGCTCAGGTCGCCCCGGCTGCTGTCGGGCTCAATCTCCGCGATCGCCATCGACGGCGTAGGCGCGAGATAGTTAGGCGCAATCATCTCCAGCAAACGCTGGGAGAAGCGCGGGAACTCCGCGTCCATTTTCATCTGCACGCGGGAGGTCAGGAAGGCGAAGCCCTCCATCAGACGTTCGGTATACGGGTCCGCCACTTCGATGCCGCGCATGCCCAGCCGCCCGGCGACCTTAGGATAGCGTTCGGCAAACTCGGCTCCCATTTCGCGCAGGTAGGCCAGCTCACGGTTGTAGTATTCGAGCAGTTTACTTTCCATGATTACCCCGCATCTTTCAGTTCAAAATGGCCGTTTTCCAGATCGACATCGGTACGAAACAGAAACTCCAGCGGGTACGGCACGCACCACAGACGCCCTTTGATCTCGATGGAGAGCACGTTGTGCAGATCCAGCGAGGAGGTATCCGACACGCAGCGGACCTGCAGCCCCTGCGGCAAAATGCGCGGTTCGAAATTGATGATGGCCTCGGTGAGCTTGCGCTGGATATCGTGCCATTCGATATCCGACATTCTCTTTCCGGCCAGCGGCGCGACGCCGAAGTTGACCACCGAGCGGTTCACGTGCGGCAAGGCGCTCAAATCGCCGGAGGCATCGTGGTTAATGGTATTAAACAGCCACTGAAGATCGCGCAACACATTGCGGCGCAGGGCGGCGTGGGTGATCAGATTGCTATTGGCCGACTCGCGTTTTTTTTCCGGGTCGTTATCGGTGAGGCGATCCAGCAGCGAGGGCTGCATTTTGTCGCGCGCCCCCACCTTCTCCTGCCTGCTGCGGGCTTGCCAGCCGCTGCGCAGCAGATCGCCTTCGCCAGCGGGATTACTCATCGGCTCCATCCGTCGCAAACGTCACGAAGCTTAAGGACAGCAGCGGGCTTTCGCTTTGCTCGCTCAGCCAGGCTTTCTGGCCCATCCCTTCGTAAAGGGTGCCGTCTTCGTCGAGCGGCTGCCATTCGGTGGTGCGGCCCAGTTTGATCGCATCAGTGGCATCGGCAGCAAAAGGATAACGCGCCGGGATCTGACACACCTGCTCCGTACCGTCGGTCAGGCGCACCAGCGCGTGACGCCAGACCAGATCGGTCACGCTGGCAGGCGCCTGGAAACGGATCTCCGCGATAGCGCTAAACGGCAGCCAGAAATAACGGCCGTTCACGATGGTTTCGCAGACCGGGCCGAGACGGGCGTCGCCATCCATCAGCCACTCGAAAGCCTGCGTCTCCTCGTTTTCGAGGGTGATGTGGCCGGGGGTGGCCTGAGCCCGATCGAGGGCCTCCAGACGCAGCGCCCTGGCGCGTTCGCCCTCCTCGCTCAGCGCCGCGGCCAGGGTAGTCAGCCACGGCCACTGGGCTTCAGGCATGGCCGGACGCGCCTGTCCCGCCATCACCTGCGCGCGCTGCAGCTCGCCCTGAATGGATTGCTCCAGCAGCGTGACGGTAGGCTTCGCCTGAGGCTTTAGCGCCAGCCAGCTTTTCAGCTGGGTCAGCGCACGCGTCCAGTTGCCGCTGAGGGTTAAAAACTGCACGAACGCGGCGCGAAGGTCGGCATCCGCCGGACGGGCTTTGATTTCAGCCTCAAGGCGCGTCAGCGCATCGTTGAGCGACTCGCCCGCCAGGCGTTGATAGAGCGTATTCATAGCCATTCCTTAATTCGCCGCGCGCCATGCGCCGACGGCCGGATCGCGCAGCTGGGGACGCAGGGTGTCAATCAGAACGATATTCAGCGGCGTGCCGGGTGCGACCCAGGCGCTCCAGGTCTTTTTCACCGCCGCGATGCGCGCCTGCAGTTTTGCATCATCGCTGGCGATTTCACGTGAAATCTCCACTGCTACGGTGCCGTTGCTTTTCCAGCTGTTCAGGGTGTTATCGTAAGGCAGGATCATCCAGCTCTGGTCACTGTTAGGCGTGCTGAATACCATGCGCTCTTTGTTGACGGAGGTGATCAGCGCGTTTTCAGGATCGGCGCTTTGATTCAGCCCCGTCACCGGGAAGCCATGGATGTAGGTCACCGCCATCTCTTTCTGTCCGCCGTTGCGGGACTGCGAAACAACGGTGTGTCCGCTCAGCCAGCTGCCGTTACCGCAGCGGGTGGTGTCAGAATCCGGAATAAAGAGCGCCGGAGCGGACGCGCCTCCTTCCCAGAAGGTCCGAAGGTGGCAGCCGTCCTGCAGGGTAAATTCCTGCCATGGGGTGCGGTCAGCAGCGACAGTGCGGGACGCCACGTTCTGGTCTGGCGGCAGTAACGCGCCGCTGGCCGGGGTTGCGGTGACGGTCGCAGCAGGCACGGCCTGCTCCTGTTTCACCACCAGCGCCCAGTCCTGCGCTTTGCCAGCCGTGCCCTGCGCCAGCGTGGTACCCGCCGGGTCGTTGAGCGTCCAGCTAAGCTTATTCACTTTGCTGCACTGGTGTTCCAGCAGTGCGCCAAGACGCGGCACAAAGTTCTCCAGCACGGAGACGTCTTTCTTGCCGTTCGCCACGATACGCAGCGCCACCTCAGGCTTACACCAGCTCTGCGGCGTGTTGTCTTTAATGTTGTCGATCCAGATATCCAGCTTCTGCGCAGGAGACTGCACGATGCGGAAATTCTCAGCCTGCGCGGTGGAGGTGACCGCCAGAAGTGCTAAACCCGATAGCCAAAGTTTCATATCGTTCCTTGTGTGTCTAATCAGTTCCGCAGGGAAGAAATTGTGCTGCGTCAGAGAGGGTGTGCAGCAAAGTGGTGTCCTGAGGGTTGCCCATCCATACCGCCAGGGCAGTATAGTTATCCTGAGCATTCCCCTCCTGTTCGCCATTCTTTTGAATGATTTGGTTCATTAAGGTCAGCCACTCCTGCGGCGTATTGACCATATGCAGCGACTGCTTCATTTGCTCTTCGCTGACGCCGTGCCAGAACCCATCGGTGCACAGTAAAAAGGCATCGCCGTCTTCAACCTGCACCACGTCGCTGTAGCTCGCTTCCGGCCCGCCGTTTTCAATCCCCAGCGCCAGATAAAGCAGGTTGCTGTTCAGGTTGTCGGTCTGGTGCCCGGCATCTTTCATCTGCTGCACCAGGCTGTGGTCGGTGGTCACATGCCACAGCCATCCCCGGCGAAACAGGTACAGGCGGCTGTCTCCGGCATGCGCCCAGTAGGCCAGCCCGTAGTCACGGTCAATGAACAGGCTGACCAGCGTCGTGCCCATCCGGCGATAGTCCTGCACGGCCTGCTGTTCGCTGAGGATAGTGCGGTTTGCCGTCTGAACGTAGTCGCGGATATGCTGCGCGTTAAGATGTTTGTCGCCATCGAAGCGGGAGATGATGCTGTTGCGGGCCAGCTCTGCAGCCACCTCACCGCCCGGCAGGCCCGCGATGCCGTCGCAGACGACAAAGCAGGCTGAACGTTCCCCTATGGTTTCTCCCGTCTGATCCTGGTTGCTGGCGCGCGTCCCCTGGCGGGAGAGAGAAGCCGTTGCGATATTCATTTGTCTTCCGATCCGCTCTGTGAGTCTTTGTACTGATTTACCTCCATGTCGTACGCATGAAGGAAGGCCTCGCCGAACAGGGTGTGGAAGTCATCCTCAATCTCGCCAGCCGTCTCGCCATAGCTGCGTACAAAATAGTCCCACAGGGCGGCTTTGCGGCTGCCCGGCAGCGCCAGACGAGAGGTCATCCCGTTCTGCTTCGCCTGCTCTTCCAGCTGTTCCGGGTTAAAGGACTGCAGCATCGCGGCAATAATGGCGCGGATACCGGAGATCATGCCCAGCTGGTGCGCCTGCAGATCGATCAGCGCGTCGCGCACGGATTTTGTCGGCGGCATAAAGCCCGGCATCGGGGTGCCGAACATCTGGATCAGCACGGTTTTGCCGGTCGGCAACAGCTTGAACGGGTTGTTGGCATCGTCCAGCACCATGGTCATATCGGCTTTCACGCCGCGCTTGAGAATGGAGCGCGAAGAAAGCAGCGCCACGGTTCCCTGAGAGAACATGCCGAGGATCTGCCCCAGCTGACGCATGTTTTCACGGTCAAACTGCGGGACGGGCTGCATTTCGCTCAGCCCCATCCCTTCCAGCAGCGCCTCCAGCAGCTCGCCCTGCAGCACTTCGCCCTTCTCACCGCTGTTCGCCGTGGCGGTTGGGGCGGCGGCGTTATTGACCGGGTCTATGCGCAGGCGTCCCTTCGGGGCCTGAGCGCTGCTGCGCGCAACGGCCTGTGGCGTTGGCATGGTGAATCCTGCGTAATCCGGTCGCGCGGGCTCTTCTTCAGCACGCGGTTCTTCCTGCGGCTCAGGGGCGAACAGCGGAGAATCGGCCAGCACGTCCTCTTCCTGCGCAGGTTCCGGCACTGGCGCAGGCTTTTCGTCAACAATGTCATCCGGATGGGTTAACGGTGCCCCGCCCATCAGACCGAGCGGGTCGTCATTACGCGCGGCTGGCGCGCTGGCCTTACCGCCAAACAGGGCCAGCGGATCGAGCTCATCCGTCGCCTCTTCTTCTGGCTTAACGGGGCTATTCTCGCCCGGCGGCACCAGCGTTGACGGGGTGACGTCGTCAAAAATACTCTCTTTTTTGAACAACGCTTCGTCGCTGAACAGCGTGTCCGGGTCGACATTCTTACGCTCGAGCTTTGGATCGCTGTCGTTGAACATCGCCAGCGGATCTTCGGCGTTACGCTCCGGGGCCGCAGGCTGGGAGAACGGATCGTGCGATGCAGCAGGCTGCGGTTTTGTGCGGTTGCTGGAGATGCTGTCGGAGATGGAGAACTCCTGCATCAGGCTATCCCAGATCTCCGTTGGCACGGCGGTCGGCTCAGCCTTGCCGCGCGGTGCGGCACTCGCCGGTTTCGGCTGTGGAGCGGTCGCGGGTGCGGGTGTCGGACGCGACTGCTGATGCATGCTGGCCGCCATTCGGCTCACGGGCTGGGTATCGTGGATCAGTTCGGTCACTTCGATACGGTAGTCATCAATACCGAGAATGTCGCCATCCTGCAGTTCAACCTGACGCCCTCGCTCCAGCGGAATGTCATTTAATACCACGCGGGTGACGCTACCACGGTTGGTCACGCGGCATTCGCCCTGGGCGTCCACGTGAACAATCGCCTGCAGACGAGAGATGGTGCGGTCATTGTCCGGCAACACCAGATTGTTATCCGTACCGCGCCCAATGGTGCCGCCCGGGGCGTAAAAATCACAGCTGCTTTGCGGCGGCTGATGACCGGGTTTCGTAGAAATAATCGTGAATCGCATGGCGTATTCCTGCTGGTATGATTAGCGCTCAAACGCTGCCGCTCTCGGGACGAGAACGGCGGCGTTTGGGGCCGATTCCATCTGTTCTATTCTGGCGTTTTGAGCGGACGAATCGCGTCGCTATTGGCGATTAAGCTGCACTTCAAAACCTGATAATGACCCGGTTCAGTACCGCCCACTTTCTCTTTCAGTTGAGAAGCAATCACCTTGTCAGCTTTTTCAAAATTCTCAGCAGGCAAATCGCTTGCTTCGAGCCAGGCGGCGGCGCTGGCCTCTGCATCAGCTCTCAGGGCTTTGCTGTCCGCAATCTTACCGATACACCGGTTTTGCACCCAGTTTTCAAAAATTTGTTGCTGCGAAAAAGCGCTGATATCAGGCAGCGTTTGGGCATAAGCAACAGAGGCATTTAATGCCAACACGAGCAGCAGTAGACGTTTCATTTCAGACTCCAGAATGTTGCGTTGGTAGGAATAAATGAACCATTTCCTGGAGAACCAAGGAAATGACAGTCATCAGAGCAAATATTTCCATTCCAGAGTGTTACATGCCCGGTTGCATCGCTCCAGCCGTGACCGGTAAAGATGATAATACCTTGCTTACCAGCAAATTGGGCAGGCGTTGGGGAAGAGACTGACATATCTGCATTGCCCAGTACCGTGGGTAGAAATGCAATCATATCTTTAACGCGGAACATATAGCGCTTTTTGTCGTTTCCGGTCACTGTCGCATATTTGCTATTAGAAGGAATCGGAATGCCACAATAATTCAAGACGTAGCTCATACGTATTGGGCAGGCATTTTTAAAAATACCGGCGTCGATATTATGCTGAACTTTTCCACCCAATAACTTGCCAACCTGTTCTACGTTTACGTTCACTTCTCTGAATCGGTTCCAGGCGGCGCCAAAAGCAGGACGCATTTGAGACATCTCATTTCTCCTTGATAAGAAGCTCAGGATAAAGTGAGCCCTTTCGGGCCCACTATTATTATGCTTCTTTGTTTTCTTTGATGTTCCAGCCAGCGCTGCTTTCAGCACCTTTACCACCAGAAGTGGTCTGCTCCCAGTACTGCTGTTTCACTTTCGCAGCCTGGAATGCATAGGTCACACCAACGGTATCGCCGTTGTCTGCACCGGTGTACTGAACAGAAGTGACCAGCACATCTTCCAGCGTAATGCGGGAGTATTCCACCTGCTGGCCGCCGGCTTTACAGACGGACAGCTCAACTTTAGTCAGGTGTTTACCGCTGGCGCAGTGTTTCAGGACAGCTGTGGTGGATTTGTCGATCAGCGCGTTTACGTGCAGGTCGTTAAAGTTAACTTTACCGGCACCGCCGCCACCGCCAACGCTCATATTACCTGGCTGGGAAGCGCCCCAGGAGAAGGAGGTAATATCAGTCCAGCCGGTGTGGTTAGAATCTTTAGATTCGCCCGTAACACCCTCGACCTTCAGAAACATATCAATAGCCATAATATCTACTCTTCGTGGATGAACAATATTGCTTTCGAAAAAGCACTTATATGGCAAACAGGAAAGCATGGGGCTGAATAAAACCGTCCATATTTTACCTCTGCCTCACATCAAATGACCCGTGTCATTTGACAGTCTTACATTCCTTCGAAATAACGGAAGGAATGTGAAGTCATTATTACCGTGCGTTATTCTGGAACCTGTTAAGGACAGCATTAACAATTTAGCCGTCTTTCTTGCCGGGTGGCGCTGTGCTTACCCGGCCTACATTGAGCAACGATATCAATAGATTGCACGTTTCATCGTAGGCCCGTGCAAGCGTAGCGCCGCCGGGCGAAACTCACTAAACGCACGTTGTCAGCAGTCTGACGCTTTTACGCGTCTTTCGTCTTCAGCGACGGCAGTTTAGAAACCAGACGCAGGGAAACGGTCAGACCTTCCAGCTGGTAGTGCGGACGCAGGAAGAACTTCGCGGCGTAGTAGCCCGGGTTGTCTTCAATTTCCTGCACCTGCACTTCCGCAGCCGCCAGCGGTTTGCGGGACTTGGTCTCCTGAGAAGAGTTCGCCGGGTCACCGTCCACGTAGTTCATTACCCAGTCGTTCAGCCAGCGCTCCATCTCTTCGCGCTCGCGGAAGGAGCCGATTTTGTCGCGCACGATGCACTTCAGGTAGTGGGCAAAGCGGCAGCAGGCGAACAGGTACGGCAGACGAGAGGCCAGACGCGCGTTAGCGGTGGCATCCGGGTCATGGTACTCAGCCGGTTTCTGCAGCGACTGCGCGCCGATGAAGGCGGCAAAGTCGGAGTTTTTGCGGTGAACCAGCGGCATAAAGCCGTTTTTCGCCAGCTCGGCTTCACGACGGTCGCTGATGGCGATCTCGGTCGGGCACTTCATGTCCACGCCGCCGTCATCGCTCGGGAAGGTGTGGCACGGCAGGTTTTCCACCGCCCCGCCGGACTCCACGCCGCGAATCGAGGTGCACCAGCCGTACTCTTTGAATGAGCGGTTGATGTTGGCGGCCATCGCGTACGCGGCGTTCGCCCAGGAGTAGCTGTTGTGGTTCGCGCCGTCGGTCTGCTCTTCGAAATCAAAGCTGTCGACCGGGTTGGTGCGAATGCCGTACGGCAGGCGCGACAGGAAGCGCGGCATCACCAGGCCCAGATAGCGGGCATCTTCGGATTCACGCAGTGAACGCCAGGCCGCGTATTCGGTGTTCTGGAAGATCTTGGTCAGGTCGCGCGGGTTAGCCAGCTCCTGCCAGGACTCCATCTGCATCACGCCCGGTGCGGTACCGGTGATAAACGGACAGTGCGCCGCAGAGCCGATGCGCGCCATTTCGCCCAGCAGCTCAACATCCTGCGGGCTGTGGTCGAAGTAGTAGTCGCCCACGATGCAGCCAAACGGCTCGCCGCCGAACTGACCGTACTCCTGCTCGTAGATTTTCTTGAAGATCGGGCTCTGGTCCCAGCCCACGCCCTTGAACCGCTTCAGGGTGCGGCCCAGCTCCTGCTTGGAGATGCTCATAAAGCGGATCTTCAGCATCTCGTCGGTTTCAGTGTTATTCACCAGGTAGCTCAGACCGCGCCAGGCGCTCTCCAGCTTCTGAAACTCGTCGTGGTGAATGATCTGGTTCACCTGCTGCGACAGCTGCTCGTCGATACCGGCAATCAGGTTCTGAATGGTGCGGTAGGTATCATTGGAGAAGGTGACGGTATTTTCCAGCGCCTGCTGCGCCAGGGTTTTGACCGCGCTTTCTACGGCTGAACGGGCCTGATCGGTTTTCGGGCGGAACTCTTTGTTCAGCAGCGCGCTGAACTCATCCTGGCTGAACGCCTGACCCGCCTGCTGCTCATGTTGTTGAGTCTGGTTGCTCATCGATTATTCCTCGCTACCTTTCGCGCTTTCGTCATTTTTCGGCAACTGGCTCAGGGATTTGAGCAGCGTCGGATCCTGCAGAATTTTAGCGATCAGCTCTTCCGCACCGTTTTTGCCGTCCATATAGGTCAGCAGGTTGGAGAGCTGGGTACGTGCTTCCAGCAGCTTGTTCAGCGGCTCAACCTTGCGGGCCACCGCATCCGGCAGGAAGTCGTCCATGCTGTCGAAGGTCAGATCAACATTGAGCTTGCCTTCGCCGGTCAGGGTGTTATCCACCTGGAACGCCACGCGCGGCTTCAGCGCCTTCATGCGTTCGTCAAAGTTGTCGATGTCGATTTCGAGGAACTTACGCTCGTCGACGGCCGGCAGATTTTCCACCGGTTTGCCGACCAGATCGGCCATGACGCCCATCACAAACGGCAGCTGAATCTTACGTTCTGCACCGTAGATCTCTACGTCGTACTCGATCTGCACGCGGGGGGCACGGTTACGTGCGATGAATTTCTGCCCACTGTTACTCATTGCCATGATGTTCTCCATCAAAGATGCGCGGTGAAGGTGAAACGGCAGGCTCCATGCCTGTCGTCATAATGCCTGGACGCGTTATTCGCGGCGCCCAAAGATGTTTTCAAGTTGGTTAACGCCGTCTGGCGCCAGGTCGCGAATAATGTCCATAAAGTTAAGTTCTGACAGCCGCTGCACCCGTTCAATCATCAGCGGTGCGGGGTGGCTCGGTTCGTACTGCGCAAAATACTGCTTCGCTTTTTCCAGCATCAGCTGCGCGTCGGCGCGGCTGGTGACCTGCACGCTGCGCCAGTCGGTGACCGGCTGAGCGGGCTGCGCTGACGCCGACTGCTGCTCGGCCTGTGGTTCTGCCTGCGCCTCACGGCTCGGCAGCAGCTTGCTGATGTCGGTCACCTGACACGCGCTGGCGACCAGTCCGACGGTTTTCAGCAGCTGCTCCATCTCAGGCACGCCGCTTTCACCGAGATGCCCGGTGAGCAGCTCGCGAATCGCCAGCAGACGTTCGTTAATGACGATAACCGCGGCGGTTCCCGGCTGGTCGCCGCGGGCCAGTTCGTCAATCAGCCGTGGACGACCGCCGGGATAGTCCGGACATTCCGTCTTGCTGCCGTCCAGCAGGGCCTGAGCATCCCGGAGCGAAATTTCATCGCCGTTTGAACGCAGAAGCGAGGCGTTTCGCACGGCGACGGTGAGGTCGGATTTATCGCTCAGCCCTGCCAGGGCGTTAATGCGATAGAACGGATCGGTTTCGCCATACTCTTCCAGCAGCGGATAGAGCGTCTCCCAGTAACGGGCGATCGCCTCCTGCACCAGCAATAATCCGTCCGCGTAGCCCGCAAGCCCGCGGCGGCGCGTCCAGGCATGGGTTAACGCCAGCAGTACGCGAAGATCTTTGGTGCGGGTCAGCAGGCTGGTGGCGAATTTTTCTACCGTGTTCCAGTCAGCGGGCTCTGCCGGGATAATGGTGTCGCCAAACTGCTGTTCCGCTTTCCCAAGACTTGCCTGATTCATGATCTGGAAGTCGGCGTCGTACTCCAGGTTTTCGCCGCAGGGCTTTTCGGGGCTTATTGGCGCGAGAAATTCTTCGATATTCATAAGATCCCTGCTTATTCAAACATGGGCGGATAAAGACCGTGACGCCCCGGACGGGCGCCCCCTGCCGGGTCGAACAGCAGGGTGAAAAGCTGCCCGGTAAAGTTACCGCTGTGCACGTGGGTGTAGAGCGGGTAACCGTCGCAGCGGTTGGTCCACCAGTAGCTGGTCTGACGGAGCGGATCAAAACACTCCGCCGCCTGAGGCCAGCCCAGCGTGCTCTGGCCATCCTCGTCATAGCCAATTACATCAAGGATGTCGGAACGCTTTTGCGGCTCCACGGGCTGCGGTGCCGGAATGGTCATCAGCATCTCATCCAGCTGCGAGGCGGAAAAACTGTTGCGCACCGCGTGTAGCCCCAGGCGCCCAATCTGCTGGTACCAGCTTTCGGCCTGGCTGAGCAGGCTGGTCGACCACTCTGACGGAGCGAAGCTCTGCTGAAGGCAAACCGGGTACTGTCGGCCAACGCTGTCGCGGCCGGGCAGCAGACAGCCCATCTGGATCATCTGGCTGCCCAGCATAGGCGGTACCACATAATTCCAGACTGGCGCTTTCTGGAACTGGCGCTCGCCGCTGCGCTGTTCTTCCTGCTGCCAGGCCAGCAGACCGACCTGGAACCAGTGTGACCACTGGCGCTGTAAAGTGTCAGGAAAGCGACGCTGCAAAAAATCTCCGGCGCTGGGTAACTTGCCATACCAGCTGTAGCGGTTCATCGCAGGGGTATTCGTCATACGGCTGTCCTTGCGGTTATGGGCATGAGAAACGGGGAAGCTGGAACGGGTTACGTATGCTGTTAGGCGCAAACTCCAGCGTGACCTGATGTCCGTCGACGCTGAAGGTGGCCTGACGGCTCAGGCTACCCGCGCCCGGGCTGGTGCTCGCTTTATCGAAGAAGCGGTTGAGCGCCCAGGCGCCGTTGGTGACCAGCGTCGCCGTGCTGCCGTTAGCCAGCCCCAGCTGCATGCGGACCTGGTTGGTGCCGCCCGGCCCCGGCCAGTTCATGATCTGCACGGCCTGCGGACCGTGGCTGTAGCGCAGCAGCTGGCCGTCAACGTCCAGCGTCAGGTTCAGAATGGTGTTATCCATTCGCACGGTGCGAACCGTCACTTTAAAGGACGGCGTCGTGGCGCCATTAGCAAAGAAGGCGTCGCGAATCGACTGGGCCTGCTGGAACGGCCTCAGCAGCCCTTCACTTCCCGGCAGCGTTTTACCGTCGATGCCCGGCATAAAGCGCCAGTTTGCCTGCGTGGTATCCACTTTATTGGTCAGATTGTCGCGGAAGAAAGCGTCCATCAGCCCGGTTCCCGGCGCAAACATGCGCGCGAGATCGTCAGGGGTGACCTCGGTGCTGGCGCTGCGCACCAGCGGGTAGCGACCGGCAATCGCCTGACGGCAGAATCCACCCACCTCAACGTTAATCCGCTTACGCACGTTTTCCAGGTCACGGCGCTGGGTATCGCTGCTGGCGCCCACCGCCATATTGCTGAACATGGTTTGCAGACCGCCCGGCAGGCGACCGGCGCTGGCCTGCAGACGGCTGATCGCCTCGCCGCCCGGTGCCGGCATACCGCTGTTGGCCGCGTCCTGAACGGCGGTCAGGTAGCGATAGAGCTCATCCACCTGCTTGAGAAAATCATCAAACACGATGGTTTTCCCGCCCTTCTCCAGCGGCTGCGCCAGCTCAATCATCGGCGCATAGTGGTCGGTCACCAGCTGTTCCGGCGCCTGGGTGACCACGGCGGCCTGGGTCGGCGCAGCGTCATTGTTGCTGAACAGGGCTTCCAGCGTGCGGGTGGCGCGGTTGCTCTGCGCCTGCGCTTTACCCGCATCTTCGGGCGCTGGCGCATTGCGTGACAGCGTCAGGACCTGGCTCAGGTTCTGCACCAGACGGCGCAGCGGCGAGTTTGCGCCGGAGAGCAGGCGCGCGGTGTTGATGCGCTGGGAAAGATCGGCGCTGTTATTGAGCTGAATGTCAGCGAGAAAGCGATCCCAGTTAGCGATAAAGTCGCGCATGTAGAGCTGGCGCACGGCGTTATCGATCTGCTGTTTATCCTCCTGCGCCGTGGCGGCCCCCAGCACCCAGGCGTCGTCCTCGTGCAGGGCGGTGGTTACGCTGTCAATCTGGCCGTTAAAGCTTTTCCAGTAGCCGTCCGGCGTATACAGACCCGGTACGCCTTCGCTCACCGGCTTGCCGCTTTTGCGTGAAAACACCAGCTCGCTCTGCGGTCCGCCAAGGTCGGAAAGGGAGACCGGCTTCAGGTTGTCATCATGTTCCAGCAGGCGTTTGAGACGACCGTATACGCGCGTGGAGAGCGGCTGCTTATTGATCATCGCTCTTTCGCGGGCAACCAGAGATTCATCCTGCGCGTACGGCGAGGCCTGAATTTTCGGTTCCAGCAGCTGCGTCAGGTGCCATTCAAGCTGCTGCAGCTGCGCCTTCGTGACGTTCTGCGGCAGATTTCGCTGCAGATTGAGCATCACCCACGAATGCAGGAATTTGCCATCATAGCGCTTCGGCTGATACAGCATCTGATAGGCTTTCAGCGCTTCATAGCTGTATTCCACATCGCTGCCGTTGTCGTTGCGAAGCCAAGTAGTGATGTGCATGGCGACGGCTGGCAACAGCATCTGATCCAGCGCTTTCTGGTAAAGAGACTGCGCGGCATCGCTGACGTCATCCCCGCGATAGAGCCCCATACGGCGGGAAACTGGCGGATCGTTGACATCAAACGCGTCGCTTTTCGGCAGGTCGACCAGACCATTCAGCAGCGGCAGCAGATCGAACAGGTCACGCTGCGGCTGGTTCTGTAACGCCTTGCTCTGCTGGTCCAGCAGCGGCACCTTCGCATCCACCTCCGCCAGATAGGTTTTGTTTTTGGCATAGCTGGTCAGCCACAGACCGCCGAGGATCGCCAGCAGGGCCAGCAGCGCCGCGTAGCCGGACCAGATCACCGCCCGGTTGCGCAGCTCCCACCAGCGGTTTTCGCCCGCGATCCCGGCTTCCTGGAAGATGACGTTTTGCAGCAGGTTCTTAATGAAGAAACTCTGACCTTTAGCACCCGGGATAGGCGCTTCTTTGCTGACCGAATCCCAGTTATCCGCCTCCCCCCCTTCCGGCAGCGACAGCGCGCGGTTCAGTTCGCCCATCACGCGGTCGAACGGCATGCCTTCCTGAGTCCCGCTGGCGAAGTAGATCCCGCGCGGAGAGAACTCGGTTTCGAAGTTGGAGCGGGCAAAGACCGTGCTCAGGTAGTCCGCCAGCAGCGGACGCAGCGCGGCGAACTCCTGCGGGAAGAGATACGCCTCCGCGCGGGTTTTCGCGTCATGCTCTTTCAGCATGGTTTCCGGCAGCCCGGCATCGAGACGCTGCTGGAGCAGAGAAAACTCCTGCTGGAAGTTGCCCATCAGGTCGTAATCGGCGTGTTTGGTTTGCTCCCACGGCAGGGTAAAGCCCCAGATCTGTTCGCGCTGCGCTTTGTCGTAGTCGGCAAACCAGGCGCGGAAGCCTTTAAGCAGGTCGGCCTTGGTCACCATCACGTACACCGGGAAGCGGATACCCAGCTGTTCATGCAGCTCGGACAGACGCTGACGCAGGTTCACCGCCTGCTGACGGGACGCCTCGGCGGACTGGGTGAGCAGGTCAGAAATGCTGATGGTGATGATGACGCCGTTGATCGGCTGGCGGCGGCGATACTTACGCAGTAACCCCATGAACTCCAGCCATTCGCCGGCGTCCTGCACCTGCTCGCTTTCCTGGGTGGTATAGCGACCCGCCGTGTCCAGCAGCACCGCCTCATTGGTGAACCACCAGTCGCAGTTACGCGTGCCGCCAATGCCCCGCAGCGCGGTCTTACCGAAACGGTCGGCCAGCGGGAACTGCAGCCCGGAATTGACCAGCGCCGTGGTTTTACCGGAGCCCGGCGCGCCGATAATGACGTACCACGGCAGCTGATAGAGATATTGCGTGCTGAAGCGCTGCGTCCACTGGGCGCCCTGGCCCGCCTTGCTGAAGTGCGCTT
This sequence comes from Enterobacter asburiae, assembly GCF_024599655.1. Taxonomy (NCBI): domain Bacteria; kingdom Pseudomonadati; phylum Pseudomonadota; class Gammaproteobacteria; order Enterobacterales; family Enterobacteriaceae; genus Enterobacter; species Enterobacter asburiae. The sequence continues at coordinate 2,063,169 of NZ_CP102247.1, read as the reverse complement.
TTTTCAGCATCTGCGCGGCTTCATCAAAGCGGCTGGCGAGGATCTGCTCCTCGCTGTTCAGTCGCTTCTGCGGATCCGCGGCTTCCGGGCTGGCGGTATTCTCTTTGAGCTTGTCCATCAGCTTGCGGTTCAGCCAGGCATTGTACAGGCGCGGCAGAATGTGGCCCTGCGCCCAGAGCAGATAGACCACGGCAATGCTGATAATACGGTTCTGTTCAGACTCAAGCGGTCGGGTGTCCACGATGGACAACAGAGGACCAATCATCCAGATCACCGCCGCAAGCGCCGTTACGCCGAGGAAGCTCCACAGAATGCGGTTGGTCAAAATGGAAAGAAGTGTAGTCAGCATCCTTAGTTTCCTTGCGGCAATCCGTTCAGCTCAGCCTGAGTGTTTTCAGGCGACACCAGCAGAGTAATTTCCACACGGCGGTTACGGGCGCGATTTTCAGGCGTCGTGTTCGGCGCCACCGGGTTGATCTCGCCCCGCCCTTCCGCTTTCACGCGGCCAGGCTGAGAGAGGTTTCCCTGCAGCATTTTCTGTACCGAGCGGGCGCGTTCCAGAGAGAGTTCATAGTTAGAGGCAAAGCGCGCGCTGCGGATCGGCACGTTGTCGCTGTAGCCCACCACCAGAATTTTGCCGCTGACGTTATTCATCGCCTGCGCGATGCGGTTGATGACCGGCTCATAGCGGTCACGCACGACGGTAGAGGCAGAGGCAAACAGCCCGTCGCCCTTCAGGATAACGACGCTGCGGTCCGCTTCGTCTTTCACCGCGACCAGGCCAGCCTCGATTTCAGGCTTCAGGAAGCCGCGCAGGTTCAGCACCGCCGGTAGCTGACGGGCCGGTTGCTGAATAGTGGTTTCCGGCAGCTGGGACTGATAAATCTTCGCCAGCACCGGGTTGGTGTTATCGCCAAGCCGCCAGTTAAGCACGATATAAAACAGGCAGGCGATAAACCCGGCCAGCGCCACGCAGGCCCACAGGGGAACCATCGGCCGCCAGAGCTTGCGCAGCACCGGACGATCTTCCGGATGGGGAGAAAGCGGCGGCGGATAGCTGCCGCGCACGCCGCGGATCATCTGCCACAGGCGCTGCTTGATGGTTTCAAGCTGGGTGCGGCCATTATCCAGCACCCGATAGCGTCCTTCGAAGCCAAGCAGCAGGCAGTAGTTGATCATCTCCAGCAGCAGAATATGCTCGCGCGGGTTCTGAGACAGGCGCGCCAGCAGCTGGAAGAACTTCTCGCCGCCCCAGGTTTCGTTGTGGAACGTCACCAGCAGACCGTTGCTTGACCAGACGCCGCTGCTGCCCCAGGGGGTGAGCGCGGCGGCCTCATCGAGCGCCGTACACAGGCAGTAACGTGCCCCAACGATCACTTCGTAGGGCAGCCCCGCCTGCTGGCAGCGGACTTCGAAACGGCGAATCTCATCGATCAGACGCTGGCGTAACGCCACCTGATCGTCATGGGAGACCGAATGACGGATCTGCGGAATCGCATTGAGCAGCGGATTGGCGGCCGCCACCAGCTGATTGTTGCTACTGGCTCCGGTAAACGCGGCATCACTGCCGGTGTCCTGTCGTTCCTGCATATTAAGCGCTCGCTTTATTATTCTGTCGGGCTACGGATGGCCCAAAACTCCATATCCAGCCCCGGGAATTCCCCTGCAAGATGCAGGGCAAATGCGCCGGACTTATCCATCTCGTGCCACAGCTCGCTTCCCTTCTCCAGTTCAAAGTAGCTGTAGCCTGCATGCCACGGGATCTGCGGCGGCGCGACCGGCATGGCGCGCAGCATAATGCCCGGCAGCTGAAGCTGAACCAGATCGCGGATTTTCGAGACCGGCGCGACCTTCATCTGCGCCGGGAAATGGGTTTGCAGGTGTTCGCCTGGCACGTTGGCTTTAACCGCCAGCACGAAGCCGAACTCACGCACCATGCTGGTTTCAGGCACCGTGGCGATGTTCAGGCCGTGGGAGCGTTCGTTAAGCGGCAGCTGGATCGCGTGGTCTTCCATCACCAGCGACAGCCCCTGACGCAGCATCAGCATCAGCTTGCTGAAGCAGTTTGCCAGATCGTCATGATCGTAAATCGGCAGCACGCTTTCGGCGGTACGCTGGGACGTCCAGGTGGCGAGCTCGGTCGCAAACGGCAGCCAACTGCGCCAGAGCGTTTCCGGATGCAGCAGCGGGAGGATTTTTAAATGTGAAACCTCGCCCAGATGACGGTTAACCAGCGACAGCAGCGTGAACTCAATCAGTTCGGAGGTATTAAAGCGGCCGGGCTGGCGTAAACGACCGCCAATCTGCTGGCTGCGCTGCACCAGCAGACCGTGCAGATCGTTGATCATGCTGTAGATCTGCGGGCTGTTGTTGGCGTTGAGCATCGGCGGGATGTAGCTGTTGTCGAGCCGCACGTGATTGTCGTTACGTTTCTCTGTCACAAACGCCACGCCGATGGCGGTCCATTCTGCCGTGAGGTCTTTTTCCAGCATCAGGGTCAGACGCAGACGACCAAACTGGACGGTGGCATCCCCCACCGACATGGCGTTGTCGTCTTCCACCTCTTGCTCGAAAGCGATGAAGCGCGCCAGCGAGGCCGGCTCTTCGCTAAAAATCACCTCTTCTCTCTCGCCACGACGAACCGGCAGCGCGAGCACCACCTTTTCGTTGGTGAGATTGTCAGGAATTTTCAGCGGCGCAGGGCCGTTGCGCCCGTTACGCACCTGGAAAAAGGTGCCGTCCGGCAGCAGGCCGCTGCAGTAGCTCAGGGCAATGCATCCCTGACGAAGCATCGCTTCATCCAGTTCAACGTCAAGAAAGCCCCAGAGATATGACCGCTGTAGCGCACCCCATTCACGAACATGGTTGAGCAGATAACTTTCAGTCCGCTGAAAATGGTGTGGACGCAGGAACATGCCTTCGGTCCAGACGACCTTTTCTGCTTTCGTCATGATGATGTGTTTCCTGTTTTGAAGCACGTTACTGGCTGATGACCCGAATGCCGTTCACGTCGAGAAAAACGTTGGCCTGAAGTTCATCAGCGGACCATTTCCAGAACTGGTAGATATGATTTTCGCCAGGCACAGGCAGAGGGAGTGAAACGCGCCATTTTTTGCCATCCAGCGCCTGATATTCCGCCATCACGCCGATGTAGCGGGCCTCCGGAGAGCTTTGCCCGCTGAGGGTTTTGGACAGCTGTCCCGGCATCAGGAAGAACACGTCGCTGTTCAGCAGATTCGCGCCAAGCGTGGCTGACGCGTTGTTCTGCAGGGAGTAGAAGTCGCTGGACATGAAATCCGCATCGGATTTCAGCAGCAGCACCCGGACCTTAAGCGGCGCAGATTCATTGATTTGTGGATGAGCCTGAAACTGCAGATTGTAGCGGGAGGGGTCGCTGTGTGAAGACGACGTACAACCACTGACCAGGGCGAAAATCACCGCGTAAAAGAATAACCACAGCTTATGAAAATTTTTATTATTCATAAAAATGCGCTCATGAAAGCCGTTTAGTTCAGGATCCAGGTACCGTTAGCGCTGTCTTTGCAGGCTTTGCTGTTGCCATCGACATCGACACAGGTCGCTTTTTTACGCGCCTTCGGACGAATGGCCTGCTTGCGCACGGCGGCGTCGTACTGATCTGCCTTGATCACGGCACGCATCGGGACGTAACCAATCAGCTGATCGTTACCTTCATCGGCAAGCGCCATCCAGTAGTGTTCAACCTGCCCCAGCACCACGTACGTTTTTCCGGTCTCAAGATTGCGGATAACTTTACCGCCGAAGTCAGGACGGCTCATCAGGGAGGCCGGATACATGGCACGATACGGCTCGTTAACCGGCGTGAATTCCGCTGGCGGCGTTACGGCGTGACGGTGGGTTAAGGTTACGCCGTTGACCTGGCTGGTCTCGATCGTATCGTCGTTGATCACAGGTTTCTGCGGCGCTTTACAGCCCGCCACCGCCATTACAAACAGAAGTGAAAACAGTACGCGCATTTTCATATGCTTTTCCGTAGCGATATTTCGATGATGAAGATAAGGGAGTGAAGTTTGACTTAAGTGCTATTGTTAAAATAGCCAGGATATTTTCGGGGCGTTACTATTTTAAGGGCATAGCTACCGCACGAGCCCTTCAGAATAAGGCCCAGCGTCTTCCTGACATATTTTGACAAACGGTAAACAAGTTTACATGAGCTTCGCATCAATTCAATATTTACCGTTACGTAACTGTTGGTAAATGAAGCAGCCGGTAGATTATAGGATTAATCCTAATAAAAAATCCTACATAGCCTAAATGGCGTTATCATTTCATCGTAAAACTACATAACATACTGTTTTACAAAGTAAAAATACAAAGAAGAACCACTTTCATTAACGCAATACCACTATTATCGCCACTACCATAATTAGTAGAATTGGCGTATTGGTGATGTCAGCAGAATAAATTGACGATGAATTATTTGTTGCACTAACAGGGCATCTTTAATATTTAATGCACATTACACCATGAATGTCCCTATTTCACTTATGCAGCGCGGCGTTAATTTTACGGCTCAAAATAACTTTATATTTCACGATGTGATAATTACCCTGTCAGGCATAAAATATAACCATTAATCATTAAGCCTGAGTTAACCTTCCCGTCATTGTCGCAAGCAAAAAATGCACACAATCCCCCGCCAGCTGCGAGCACTGTCTATTTCTATCGCTCATAGACTTCATTCGAAGTTTTACTGGTACTACATCCTTCCTTACGCACCCCCATCTATCTCGCCTACCGGGCAATAGATAATATTTATTATTAAAATGCTAAAAATTCGTTATAATTTCTTTAAATATTTACACATCATGCCGATAAGCAGCTGTAATAAAAGAATTTAAGATTAAGCACTTTTCCGCACCGCATGCGCGTCGTCATCCGGTCGTCATTGCTTTCGCTTATTGTCCCGTGCAGGGCTTTTATGGGTTTAGACGTGCGTGACCGAACAAATCAGGAGTGGGTATGAATAAGAAAAGACGCTCAGTGCCAGGTATCCGACACTATGACGGTCCTGCCGGTGGCTGGGGGGCATTAAAAGCGACGGCCATCGCGGTACGTACCCAAATGGATACCCTTGATGCCCCCGCCACGCTGCTGCGTACTAACCAGCCTGACGGTTTTGACTGCCCGGGCTGCGCGTGGCCCGATAAAGAACACAAATCGACGTTCCAGTTCTGCGAGAACGGTGCCAAAGCGGTGACCTGGGAAGCGACCAGCAAACGCGTTACCCCCGCGTTTCTGGCCGAAAACAGCGTCTCCTCGCTGCTGGCAAAATCGGACTTTGAACTGGAAGGCTACGGTCGACTGACGCATCCCCTGCGCTATGACCGGGCAAGCGATACCTTCCGGCCCGTCGACTGGGAAGAGGCGTTTCAACGCATCGGCGAAGTATTGCGCGGGCTCGAACCGGATCAGGTCGAGTTCTATACCTCCGGGCGAGCCTCCAACGAAGCGGCGTATCTGTTCCAGCTGTTCGCTCGCGAATACGGCACCAATAACTTCCCCGACTGCTCGAATATGTGCCACGAGGCCACCAGCGTCGGTTTGCCGCGTTCGATTGGCATCGGGAAAGGCACCGTCTCGCTGGACGACTTCGATAAGACCGAGCTGGTGATCTCCATCGGCCACAACCCCGGCACCAACCATCCGCGAATGATGGGGACTCTCCATGAGCTGGCCCGTCGCAACGTGCCGATTATCGTCTTTAACCCGCTGCGCGAACGCGCCCTCGAACGCTTCGCCGACCCGCAAAGCGTGATTGAAATGGCGACCTACGGCTCAACGGATATCGCCTCGACCTATTTCCAGGTGAAGGCCGGGGGCGATGCCGCCGCGCTGAAAGGCATTGCCAAACATCTGCTGGAAATGGAGGCCGAACGCGGTGACGTGCTCGACCATGCGTTTATTGCCGAACACACCCAGGGCATTGAGGACTTCACCGCCGATATCGCGCAAACCCGCTGGGACGAGATCGAGCGCGAGTCAGGCCTGAGCCAGGCAGCGCTCCAAAAGGTGGCCGAAGCCTATGCGAAATCAAATGCCACCATTATTACCTACGGGATGGGTATTACCCAGCACAATAAAGGTACTGCAAACGTCCGCCTGATCGCCGATCTGCTGCTGCTGCGCGGGAATATCGGCAAGCCCGGCGCGGGAATCTGCCCCCTGCGCGGCCACTCAAACGTTCAGGGGAACCGGACCGTCGGGATCAGCGAGAAGCCCACGCCGGCCTTCCTGAACCGTCTGAAGGACGTTTTCGGCTTTGAGCCGCCGTCTCACCACGGACACGATGCGGTGCAGGCCACGCAGGCGATGATCGACGGTCGTGCGAAAGCGCTCATCTGCCTCGGCGGTAATTTTGCCGTCGCGATGCCCGATCACGAGCGGGGCTTTCCGGCGATGGGTAACCTGGATTTGAGCGTGCACGTCGGCACCAAACTCAACCGCACCCATCTGCTGGTGGGTAAAGAGACCTTTATCTTTCCGTGTCTCGGCCGTACCGAACTGGATATCCAGGCCACTGGTCGTCAGTCCATTACCGTCGAAGACTCCATGTCGATGGTGCATGCCTCATCCGGCAAGCTGAAGCCCGCCTCACCGCTGCTTCGGTCAGAACCCGCTATCGTCGCGGGCATGGCGAAAGCCACGCTGCCGGAAACCCGCGTGGACTGGCTGACGCTGGTTGAGGATTACGACCGGATCCGCGATCTGATCGAGCAGACCATTCCGGGCTTTGAGAACTACAACGCGCGGATCCGCGTTCCCGGCGGCTTCCGTATGCCGCTGCCGCCGACGCAGCGTATCTGGCCAACGGCGACGGGGAAAGCGATGTTCTCGGTATTCGACGGCGTTCACGAGAACGCCAGCGGTGAAGGTGAGCACGTTCTGCGGCTCATCACGCTGCGCAGCCACGACCAGTACAACACCACCATTTACGCCCTGGACGACCGCTACCGCGGCGTGTTTGGCCGCCGCGACGTGCTGTTTATGAACGAAGACGATATGGCGCAGTCAGGTCTGGAACACGGCGACCGCGTGGATATCGAAACCGCCCTCCCCGGCAGCGTACAGCGTCTAAAAGACATTACCGTGGTGGCGTACAACATCGCGCCGGGCACCGTCGGCGCCTATTACCCGGAGGCCAACGTGCTGGTGCCGCTTGATTATCTGGATAAGGACAGCGGTACGCCGTCGTATAAATCCGTTCCGGTTCGCATCACCCTGCGCTCAAAAGAGATCCGCATGCTGTAAGGCTGCTCGCGCAGAGAATATGATGGATATTAAACAGTTAAAATATTTAATCGCACTCGACGAGACCCGGCACTTTGGTAAAGCGGCCTCGCAGTGCAACGTCACCCAGCCGACCCTCTCCATGCGCATCCGCAGCCTGGAAGAGGAGCTGGGGCTGGTGCTGATTGCGCGAGGACAGCGCTTTGAAGGGTTTACCCCGGAGGGTGAACGCATCCTCGCGTGGGCCCGCACCCTGCTGGCCGCGCACGACGGGTTACAGGCGGAAGCCGCGCTGTGCAAAGGCCTGGTGGTGGGGGAATTACGTCTGGGGATGGTGCCGCTGGCGAGCGTGGATCCGATGATTTTTATTCGCCTGCTGACGCAAAAATACCCGGAGCTGACCTATAGCCTCTATTCCATGTCCTCAGCGCAGATTGCCGACGGCGTCAGCCGCAACCAGCTTGAGCTGGGAATTTGCTACCTCAACAACATCGACACCAGTCTGTTTGACGTTATCCAGCTGCCGAAAACGAAGATGGGCCTGCTGCACGACGTCCGCCATTTTCAGCTCGACCAGGCAACGCTGACCTGGCACGATCTGACGGATTTTCCGCTGGGGTTCCTGACCAAAGGGATGCATTACCGGGCGCATATGGAGGCCAGCTTTAAATCTGCCGGCATCGAACCGACGTCCGTTTTCGAGAGTGACTCCACGTTCCAGATCATTCAGGCGGTTCAGAGCGGCGTGTGCTGCGCCGTCATGCCGCTGAACAACGGGCTGGAAGCACTGAACGGCAATTTCAGGATTGTCCCCATCGCAGATGCGAACATTGAGGCTCCTGTCGGCCTGATTATGCGCAGGCAGAAGCCCATCTCCTCGCTGGCGCTGCGCTGTTTTACCGACGCGCAGGAGATTTATCACGCGGACAATGAGGCGTAGGCCTCGCGCGTCACCACGCTAAAACCGCCGATCAGCACCGCGTCGCAAATCTCCCGATGTTCCGGTGAACTGACCAACTCGTGGAGCGCATCGCAGATGGCGTTAAGCGTTTCAGGTGAAGTGTTATGCGACGTTATCAGGGGCAGTCCCGGCGTAAGCGGGGTACGGTCAATGACTGCCAGCCCCGCAAGCCGTTCCGGCTCATGGCGCTGCAGCAGTGCCCAGGTTACGCAGTCGATGGCCGCGATATCCCCTGCTCCGCGTTTCACATCAATCAGCGACTGGCGATGGCTGCCGCTAAAGGACGTTTGCGCGAAAAACGGACCGTCAGCGGTCAGGGGAGCCACTTTTTTTCGCAGCGCATTGTAGCCGGACTGGGAATCCGGGGAGTTACAGACCGCACGACGTCCGCGAAAATCCGCCAGCGTCAGGTGCCGATCCTCCTCGCGCACCGCCAGAAAACTGCGGTACTGGATCCCGTCGCAGCCCGGTGCCGTATAGTGAAAACAGCCGACCACCTGCACGTCCGGGAGCTGCGTGACCAGCGGATAGCCGCAGGCCTGGCTGAGGATAAGCCCAGGCTGTTGCCAGTGGGTCAGCAGATCGGACTCCGGCCAGCCGGGGTCGCGATCGACGGACACACCGCGCGCGGCCAGCAGCCCCTTTACCGCCAGCCAGAGGGCGCGGGTGTCGGCGCGATCCACGGCATACATAGGAAACGCCAGCAGGTTACTCATACCCTTCCCCCTGTTGTTTTCCGGGGTGAACGGTGACGTCGACTGGTCTGACCCAGAACTGTCGCAGCCATTCACCATAGCCCCTGACGAGAAAACCGTGGTTTCTCTGCTGGTACGCCTCCCGGTTTTGCTGGTAGATCGCCTTCAGCCCGTACCAGGGAACGCCCGGCAGATCGTGATGGACTGAATGGTAGTTGAGATTCAAAAACAGCACCCGCCAGAATAACCCGGCCTCGTTAATAACGGAGCGCGCCAGCGGGTCGTCCGCCGCGCGATGTTCGAAAAACGACCGGATCTTGGTCAGCGCCAGCGCCGGATAGCTGACCGCCAGCACGAACCAGACCGGTGAAAAACCGGTATGCGTCATCCAGGCGAAGAGCGCCACCAGCAGCAAAACGTGAACCAGCCACATCGTCATTGCCCGCAGCTGAAGGTGACGAAACGCCGCCGCGGCGCTGCCCAGCGTCTGAAGGATATCCAGCAGCGGCGCCAGCATCAGCCGCCCGGCGAAGGTATTCCGGGCGCGGATCGCGCGTTTCTGCCACGGCGAAAAGCGCGCCCAGCTCTCGTCGGTAAAATAGTACGACTCCGGGTCATCCACCGGATGGGTCAGGCTATGGTGTCGATGATGGGCAAGATGGGAGTCCCGGTACAGGCCATACGGATACCAGACCGCCAGCGGGAGCGTGCCAAACAGCTGATTGAGCCAGGCAAAACGCGTGGGGTGTCCGTGGATCAGCTCATGCTGCAGGGACATGTACCAGGCGGTAAACCCGATCAGCAGCAGCGTGGCGGGCAGCAGGCCGAGCGTTTGCCAGAAGGTCAGCGTGGCAAACCAGCCGGCATAAATAGTGACGATCAACAGCCACGTGGGCAGTTCGCTTCGCCATAAAAAACCCGATGCAAGGTGACGGATTTGTTCGCGTTGTTGCGGATGTAAATAGAGGGAGCTTCGTTGACTCATTCCTTCAGACGCCGTTTCGCCAGAGATAATTCTCTGACGATCGGGGATAACGCCTGAAATAACAAAGAACTTAAATCGCTTTGCTTTGCCAGAAACGTGGGGCGCACACGTCGCTTGACTTATTCTGTGATAAAGGTACTTTTCAGGACATGAAGAAGATCCTGATTATCGTTCCTGACGGCGGCATGCTGTTTGAAGCCGCCGGTATCGCCGACATTCTGATGCAGGCCAACCGGCTGCATCCGGAAGGGCTTTCCCACCCCCGCTACCGGATTATCATCGCCACCACGCAGCCTCACCAGGTGATCCACGGCCAGTCCGGCCTGAATCTGCTGGCGGACTATCGTCTGCCGGAGCTGGATCCGCGTGAACCGCTGGATACCATTATCATTACCGGACGCGGCATGAACGAGCTGGAGAGCACGGCGGTGGTGGACTGGCTGCACCTCGCTGCGCCGCATGCCCGGCGGGTCGCCTCTATCTGCGGCGGCGCAATGCTGCTGGCCCAGACCGGCTTGCTGGACGGTCGGCGCGCGACCACCCACTGGCGGCTGCTGGAGACGATGCAAACGCAGTATCCGGCTATCCACGTCGAAGGCGGTCCACTGTATATTCAGGATGGCCCCATCTGGACCTCCGGCGGCGTGAGCTCCGGGTTCGATCTGACCCTGGCGCTGGTGGAAGACGACTACGGATTTACCCTCGCCCGCGACGTGGCGCAGGATATGGTGATGTATCTGCGCCGTCCCGGTGGCCAGCTGCAGTTCAGTCGTTACAGCCTGCAGCCGCCCGGCGCATCGGGCCCGATAAGCGAACTGCAGGCCTGGATCCTGCAGAACCTCACCGCCGACCTGTGCGTGGAAAACCTGGCCGAGAAAGCGGCGATGAGCCCGCGTAATTTCACCCGCGTGTTTACCCGCGACGCGGGCGTCTCTCCGGCCCGCTACGTGACCGAGGCGCGTCTGGCCGCGGCCCGTCAGCTGCTTGAGCAGACCCAGGATTCTCTTGAACGCGTTGCCGAGCAAAGCGGGTTTGGCACCAGCATTAATTTGCGCCGCATCTTTGAGAAACAGCTTCACCTCACGCCCGGCGAGTACCGCCAGCGATTCCACTGCCGCAAGATGGCGTAATCTGATCCTTTTTTGTCGTTTACGCCAACCGGCCCGACGCCTACAGTGACTCCAGACAACAGAGATAAGGAGTGCACCATGGTTAAGGTCGGTATTAACGGTTTCGGCCGTATCGGACGTAATTTCCTGCGCGCGGCGCTGGGTAACCCGGATCTGCAGATTGTGGCCATTAACGATCTGACGGACAGTAAAACTCTCGCCCACCTGCTGAAGCACGATTCCCTTCTGGGCAAGCTGCCCGCGCCCGTTGAAGCGGCGGACGGTGCGCTGCAGGTAGACGGGCAGCGGATCGCCGTATTTAGCGAACGCGATCCGGCGAATATCCCGTGGCGCGATGTTGGCGCTGACGTGGTGATTGAGGCCACCGGCTTCTTTACCGAGCGGGAAAAAGCGGCGGTGCATATTACCCACGGCGGCGCTAAGCGTGTCATCATTTCCGCTCCCGGGAAGAACGACGACCTGACGATTGTGATGGGGGTGAATCATGAGCAGTACGATCCCGCCCGACACGCTGTGGTGAGTAACGGGAGCTGCACCACGAACGGCCTGGCACCGGCCGCTCAGGTGCTGCATCAGCAGTTCGGGATTGAGCATGGCCTGATGAATACCACCCATGCCTACACCAACAGCCAGGCGCTGCACGACCAGCCGGAGAAAGATCTGCGCGGCGCACGCGCGGCGGCGCTGTCGATTGTGCCTTACTCCAGCGGCGCGGCGAAAGCGCTGGGGAAAGTGATCCCCTCTCTTGACGGCAAACTGACCGGGTACTCCCTGCGCGTGCCGGTACCGGTGGTGTCGATTGTGGATTTGACGGTAACGCTGAGCCGGAACGTGACCGCCGAGGAGGTGAACAACGCGTTCCGCAATGCTGCCGCCAGCGGGCCCCTGAAAGGCATTCTGGGCTATAGCGATGAACCGCTGGTCTCCAGCGATTACCAGGGCGACCCGCGCTCCTCAATTATCGACGGGCTTTCCACGCTGGTGATTGGCGGGAACATGGTGAAGATCCTGGCGTGGTACGACAACGAGTGGGGCTTCTCTAACCGCCTGGTGGATTTGGCGGTGCTGATGGATAAGAAAGGGCTGTAAGCCTAAAGCCGGGTGGCGCATGCGTTCACCCGGCAAATAATTCACTCCGCTTTAACTTTCACACCCATAAACACAATCACCATCGCCATCACCAGCAGGAAACCGCTTCCGGCGAATACGCCGCTGGCGCCGTTGAGGTCAAATACCGCCCCTCCCCCGGCCGCACCGGCACTGATTGCCAGTTGAATTGAGGCCACCAGCAGTCCTCCTGCACTTTCGGCTTCATCCGGAACGGTGGTAGCAAGCCAGGTTGACCAGCCCACCGGAACCAGACCAAATGCAAAGCCCCACAGCGCGACCAGGAACCCGTCCAGCATCGCCAGATGACCAAACGCCACCATCGTGAGCGCGAGAACGCCCATTGCGAACGGCACCAGCGCCAGCGTCAGGCGCAGATTACGCGCCAGCAGATGCCCGGCAACGGAGGTGCCGACAAAGTTGGCGAGCCCAAAGCCGAGCAGGATCAGCGAAATGGTCTCAACGCTCGCCTGACCTACCGTTTCCAGGAACGGACGCAGGTAGGTAAAGAAGGCGAAATGACCGCTGAAGATAAGGATGGTCGCCAGCATGCCGCCGATCATCCCCGGACGACGCAGCACGCGGAACAGCGTACTCAGGCTGCCGCTGCTCTCCGGCTTCATGGACGGCAGTACCCAGAGCTGCCACAGCAGCGCCAGCATGCTCGGCAGGATGCAGAGAACAAAGACGTTGCGCCAGCCGATCAGGCTGCCCAGATAGCTACCGAGCGGCGCCGCGACCACCGTGGCAATCGATACGCTGGAGAAGATCACCGCCAGCGCCTTAGGCACTTTATCCGCCGGAACCAGACGCATCGTCGTAGCCGTCGACATCGCCCAGAATCCCCCGATGGCTACCCCCAGCAGCAGGCGTCCCATCAGCAATACGTGCAGAGTCGGCGCAAAGGCCACCAGCAGGCTGGAAATAATTTGCAGTACCGAGAAAAACATTAGCACCCAGCGGCGGTCGATACTTTTGGTGGCTGGCGTAATCAGCAGCCCGGTCACCAGCGCCACCAGCGCGGTGGCGGTGACGGCCTGTCCGGCCATTCCCTCACTTACGCCCAGGCTCGCGGCCATCGGCGTTAACAGACTGGCGGGCAGAAATTCTGCCGTAATCAACCCAAACACCCCCAGCCCCAGTGAATAGACGGCCCGCCAGGCGGGTTTTGCAGGCGCTACCGCCTCGCTCGCCGCGACACATGAATTCATCTGTTTTTCTCCCGTTATAAAAATGTGACAACTGTCGCAAAAGCATAGAAGGTTCACCCTGGACGATCTATGACATATAATCTCCACTTATTGATTATTCGTCCGGAGTTGCGCCATGACCGTACAGTCACCCGATCTGATCAGCGAACTTTTACGCGGCATGCGCCTGTCAGGGGTGAAATACCGGCGGATTGAAGCCAGCTCGCCGTTTGGCGTCGCGTTCCACCACGCCCCCGGCAAAGCGCAGTTTCATTTCGTGAGCCACGGCAGCGCCCTGCTGCGAATGGAGAGCGGTGCGGCCTTTCAGCTGAGCAGCGGCGATGCCCTGTTTATTCCTGGCGGCAATTCCCATGCCCTGCTCTCCGACGAGCGGGCCACCATTACCCCGGTCAGCGACTTTCCCAGCGAGCCTATCTGCAGCTCGGTCTGTGCCATCACCTGCGAGCCCTGCCCGGAAAGCGAGAACACCATCATCTTTAGCGGGTGCATGGATTTTGAGCTGGGCGGGATGCAGCCGCTGATCAAGGCGATGCCGGAAGTGATGATGGTCAGCCGGCTGATGTCCACCTGGCCGGAGATCCACCCGCTGCTGGCGGCTATGGAGCGGGAATCCGTGGCGCGTCAGGCCGGGTACGCCGGGATCCTCGCGCGCCTGGCCGACGTGGTGGCGGCGTTAATCGTGCGCGGCTGGGTTGAAGGCGGCTGTGGTAAAGCCACCGGCTGGGTGCAGGTTCTGCGCGACCCGCGCCTGAGCCGGGCCATTTACGCCATGCACCAGCAGCCCGGCCTGAACTGGAGCGTGGCGGATCTGGCAAAAGAAGCGGGCACGTCCCGTTCCGTGTTCGCCGAACGGTTTCTGGCCGCGACGGGAACCACCCCGGCAAAATATCTCAGCGAGCTGAGGATGCGGCTGGCCATTCAGTACATTCGCCACGAAAATCAGCCGATTGAAACCGTCGCGCTGCGGCTGGGGTACGGCTCTCTGGCGGCATTTAGCCGGGCATTTAAGCGCATTATTGGACATGCGCCGGGCACGCTGCGGGAAGCCAGCCAGACGCCGGAAGAGGTTTGACTGACCAGCAATATTTAACGCGAAGCGGGCAATATTCGTCTAAGGTTTTCAGGTGATTGACAACAGCGGTCACGCTGTTTAGTGAAGACAGGAGACGAACTAATGATAAGACCTCGTACACTACGCCCCGCGTTCTTGCCCCTTGCGTTAGGAGGCGCGCTGCTCGGCGTAACGACATTCGGTTATGCCGACGATAGACCCGCAGCCCAGACAGTCTCACCCGATATTTTGCTGGGCCCGCTGTTTAATGATGTGCAAAGCGCCAAACTGTTTCCCGATCAGAAAACCTTCGCTGATGCCGTCCCCAAAAGCGACCCGCTGATGATTCTGGCGGACTATCGGATGCAGCACACGCAGTCCAGCTTTGACTTACGCCACTTTGTCGAGATGAACTTTACGCTCCCTGCGGAAGGGGAAAAATATGTTCCGCCTGCTGGACAAAGTTTACGTGAGCACATCGACGATCTCTGGCCCGTACTGACGCGCACCACGGATAAAGCCAGCAACAAATGGGATTCCCTGCTGCCGTTACCCAAACCTTACGTTGTGCCCGGCGGACGTTTCCGCGAGGTCTACTACTGGGACAGCTATTTCACCATGCTGGGCCTGGCAGAGAGCGCTCATTGGGACAAAATCAGCGACATGGTGGATAACTTTGCGTATGAGATTGACACCTTCGGCCACATTCCCAACGGCAACCGCAGCTATTACCTGAGCCGATCCCAGCCGCCGTTCTTCTCGCTGATGGTGGAACTGCTGGCAACGCACGACAGCGATGCGCTGAAGAAGTATCGTCCGCAGATGGAGAAAGAGTATGCCTACTGGATGGACGGCGTCGACGCCCTTCAGCCGGGGCAGGCTAACAAACGCGTGGTGAAGCTGGATGACGGCGCTATCCTCAACCGCTACTGGGACGACCGCGATACCCCGCGCCCGGAGTCCTGGCTTGACGATGTGAATACCGCCAAAAGTAACCCTAACCGACCTGCGACAGAGATCTACCGCGATCTGCGTTCCGCTGCGGCCTCGGGCTGGGACTTTAGCTCCCGCTGGATGGACGACCCGCAAAAGCTCGGCACCATTCGGACCACCAGCATTGTCCCCGTGGACCTGAATGCCCTGATGTTCAAAATGGAAAAACTGCTGGCGCGGGCAGGCCAGGAGAGTGGCGACGCCGCCAGCGCAAGCAAATACGAGGCGCTGGCAACAGCCCGTCAGAAAGCCATCGAAAGCCACCTGTGGAATGATAAAGAGGGCTGGTACGCGGATTACGATCTGAAGAGCAAGAAGGTACGTAATCAGCTCACGGCGGCAGCCCTGTTCCCGCTTTACGTGAAGGCGGCGGCGCAGGAGCGGGCCGATAAAGTCGCCGCGGCAACCTCGTCGCGCCTGTTGAAACCGGGCGGTATTGCGACCACAACCGTCAACAGTGGCCAGCAGTGGGATGCGCCAAACGGCTGGGCCCCGCTGCAGTGGGTTGCCGCGGAAGGGCTGCAGAACTACGGCCAGGAGAAGGTCTCGATGGACGTGACCTGGCGCTTCCTGAAGAACGTTCAGCATACTTACGACAGGGAAAAGAAACTGGTCGAGAAGTATGACGTGTCGACAACCGGTACGGGCGGCGGCGGCGGGGAATATCCGCTGCAGGACGGCTTCGGCTGGAGCAACGGCGTGACGCTGAAAATGCTGGATCGGGTCTGCCCGAAAGAAAAACCGTGCGACAGCGTGCCGGAGAATCAGCCTGCGGCGAATGATGAGGCTGCGCCGGTGAAAGCTGCGGCGCAGTAAAGGTGTATTGCCGGGTAGCGGCTACGCCTTACCCGGCCTACATTTTGAACTCACAGGGAGTTACTTAGAAACTGTAACTCGCCCCTAGCTGATACGTCCTGTCACGCCCGATCCAGCAGTTGGTCGTGTCGTAGCAGGTCAACGTCTCTTTATTGGTGATGTTCTGCGCGCTGGCCTTAAGCGTCAGCCCTGCCAGCGAAGGCAGGATTTCGCCCATCCGGTAGGAAGCCGCCAGATCGTACTGCGTAGTGCCGCCCAGTTTTCCCGCATCGTTTGCCGGAGAGATTTCCATCGGCCCGGTGTAGCGTGCGCCCGCTCCCAGCATCAGTCCTTTCAGCGGCGTGTTGTCAAAGGTGTAATCCCCCCAGAGGTTGAAGGCATTCTCCGGGACCTGCGTTGGACGTTTACCTTTGTACTTGTCATCTTCCCGGTTGATCGCGTGGGTGTACGCATAGTTGGCAACCAGCGTCAGGCTGTCCGTCGGACGGCTGATGGCGGACAGCTCTGCCCCTTTGGATTCCACTTCCCCGGTCTGACGATAGTTCAGGAAGCCCGGGTCGGAGGTAACGACATTTTTCTGACGAATGTTAAACACCGAGGCGGTAAAGGTGGTGGCGTAGTCGGCCAGAAGATATTTCACCCCGCCCTCCACCTGCTTGCTGGTGGTTGGCTTGACGTCTTTCGCCACGAGCGTTCCCTGCGGTGACACCGGCGCAAAACCTTCTGAATAGCTGATAAATGGTGAAATCCCGTTATCGAAGGCGTAAAGCGCGCCCAGGCGTTTGGTGACGCGATCCTGCGACACCCAGGCTTTATCACCGTTTTGCAGGTAGTTGGTGGTGACGGAGCGGTAATCGTCGTAGCGCAGGCTGCCCAGCAGGTTGAGGCCGCCAAACTCTACCTGATCCTGTAAGTAATAGCCGTTCTGCTGATAGCTGAGGCGGTTTTTCTGGGCGGTATACAGCCCCAGCGTGCTTTCACCGATCTGCGAATAGTCAGGATGACGCATATCGATACCCGGCGTGGCCGACGCGTAGCGATAGTGGAAATGGGAGTTCAGCTTCTGATAGTCAAACCCGGCCAGCAGATGGTGTTTCCAGTCGCCCAGCGCAACGGTTTTGGTGACCTGGTTGTCGATGTTGAAGCTCTTAAGGTCTTCATCGGTGGTGTAAGCAAAGCGGTTGAGCTGATACACCTCGCTTCCCGTCCCTGTCGCGTAGACGCTGCGCTGGTGGGTATCGACGTCGAAATAGCGCGCCTTCTGGTTAAAGCCCCAGCCGCTGTCAAATTCATGTTCAAAGCTGTAGCCCAGCATCCACTGACGCTGCTTAAACCCGCTCCATTCGTCTCCGGCGTAATCGCGCTTGCCCGCGTATTTTGAGCGCAGGTAGGCGAGCGGCAGCGGGTTAGACGGCGTCAGGCTCGGGGTGTTTTGCGCCAGCGCGTCCAGGGTGAGGCGGGTTTTGCTGTCCGGTTGCCAGGTGACGGACGGCGCAACCAGGTAGTTTTCATACCGGGTAGTGTGCGGCTGATCGTCGTTTTCCGTGGCTTTGCCCAGCAGACGGTAGTTCCAGTCGCTGTCGGCAATCTGTCCGGTTGAATCGAGATAGCCCTCTTTCAGATTACGGTTTCCGGTGTTAACGCCGATCTCCGTTCGGGCTTCCCGCTGCGGTTTTTTACTTTGAATATTCACCAGCCCACCCGGCGAACCGCCGCCGTAAAGGACCGATGAGGGGCCTTTCAGGATATCAACGCTGTCAATCAGCAGCGGATCGATGCGCGCTTTGGTATTGCCGGTGACGTTATAGGGCAGCTGCAGCCCGTTGTAGAACTCCTGGTCGACGGTAAAGCCGCGAATTTTATATTCGCTCATGTAGGAGGTATTTCCCCGCACCTCCGTAGAGACGCCCGGGGCATAGCGCAGGATTTCGTTCACGGAATTCGCGTGACGCTTTTCAATTTCCGGCGCAGAGAGGGTCGTGATGACCTGCGGCGTTTTACTTTCGGCCACGGCCGATTTCGTGGCGCTGTTCGTCCAGGCCGGCAGCGCGCTGCCCTGCTCTGAGCCCGTGACGACGATGGTGGATTCTTCGGCGAACGCCGGGACCTGCAATGCCAGCGTAACGGCGCCTGCCAGGGCGCAAAGCGTAAAGCGTGAGGTATTCATAATGTCGTCTTGTTGTTAGATGCAATACGGAACGACAATTATTATCATTTAGATTAACAAATCAATACTCAGGCAAAAAAACGGCCCTCCGCAGAGAGCCGTTTACGTCAATTTATGCTCGTCGCAGTAACCTGAATATGCCCAGCACCACAATGGCACCCACGACAGCGACCAGAAAACTGTGCAGGTCGAAACCACTTATGTTGCCTCCAAAACCAAACATCGTCGCCAGCCAGCCGCCCACAACCGCACCAACGACCCCGAGTACACAGGTCAAAATAAAGCCGCCGCCATCGTTTCCCGGCATGATCAGTTTAGCGATAGCGCCAGCAATAAGACCAAAGATAATCCAGGCGATGATACCCATAGCGATGCCCTCTTGCAGGTTTAACGCGTGCGCAGAAAACCTTCTGCACAGCTAACGTAAGTATAGGTCATCGCCGGAAAACCATTTTCATCTCACCGACTTATCTTTGCTTAAACAGGCAAAAAAAACTCACCGGTTTGTATTAAGTTTCATTGCAGATTGCCGATAACGCTAAGACAGTCTGTCATCAATCAAGGAGCCATCCGGCGTGAGTCATTACAGTGAGCAATTCCTCAAGCAAAATCCGCTGGCTGTATTAGGGGTATTACGCGACCTGCAAAAAGGTGAAGTGCCGCTGCGCATCAGCTGGTCGAATAATCAGTTCATCAGCAAGATCCTTGACGCCTCGCAGGAGCGGCTGGTGATTGATCTAGGCAGTCAGGAGTATGAAAACCGCGCGGCGCTGAAAGCGGAAAATGTCGCGGTGATGGCCGAAACGCAGGGCGCCAAAGTGGAGTTTGTCCTGTCGCGGCTGGAAATGAGTGAATACCAGGGACTCCCTGCTTTTGCTACCCCGCTTCCCACCAATCTCTGGTTTGTTCAGCGTCGTGAATATTTCCGCATCAGCGCCCCGCTTCACCCCGCCTATTTTTGTAAGGCCAAAATGCCGGACAAAAAAGAGCTCCGCTTCCGCCTCTTCGACCTGTCGCTGGGCGGCATGGGCGCGCTGATGGATACGCCGAAACCCGACGGTCTGGTAGAGGGCATGCGGTTTTCGCAAATTGAGCTGGATATGGGGGGCTGGGGTCGCTTTTATTTCGATGCACAGTTGATTGCCATCAGCGACCGTACCGTTGTGGACAGCAAAAATGAAACCATCACCACGCCGCGCCTGAGCTTCCGTTTCCTGAACGTCGGGCCCGGCGCAGAGCGCGAGCTTCAGCGCATTATTTATTCGCTGGAGCGGGAGGCGCGGGAACGCGCAAATAAAGTCCTGTAAGGAAAATCGGGCAGCGTGACCGCCGCCCGTCTGCGGCATTACATGGCATCCATCGCTTTCTGTACTTTCCAGATATAACGAGGCGCCTGTGGTGCCGGGTGATTTTTCGCCACATGTTCAAAGAATTCGTCTTTGTCCATGCCGTTAATCTCTTCTATCGCCTCTTTGCGGTCAGAGGAGAAGGTTCTGAGCAACGCGCCAGCACCGTTAACGTAAGACACCACCAGCGCGTACTGCATCACCTCCGGATCCTTAATGCCCTTCAGCACGCCATGCTCCATTATGCTCAGATAAGCGGTGCCCATTGATATGTTGCGTTCCGGGTTTTTCAGCTCGCTGGTCGACGGCTGGCCGCTCCAGCCCATATAGCGGTAAACTTCTTTCCCCGCCGTTGACGCTTTAAGCTGCATCAGGCCCACCGCGTTGGATTTGCTGACAAGCGCAGGATTTCCGCCGGACTCCACCGCAATGATCGCCGTGATGAGACGCGGGCTGACGCCCCAGGCCTTCCCGGCTTGTTCACTGATCGGCATCCACTGCATGGCCCGTTTCACCGGCACTTCCGGGTTCCAGGGTGGGTTTTGATAATCATGTTTTGAACTACAGCCAGCAAGCAACACAATCAAAAAAGCAAACCATCTCAATTTCACGTCATCTATCCTTATAGCCGGTCATCGCGGTGCGCCGCCTCTTGAAGCAGGCGGCGTATAAGCGGCATGATATAGACAATTAGTTTCTCATTCAGCAAGGAATTGCCATGTCTCAGTTTCATCTCATCGCGCCGTCGGGCTACTGCATTAACCAGGACGCGGCGCAGCGGGGCGTTCAGCGTTTGCTGGAGTCGGGTCATCAGGTAGAAAATCAGACGATTATCCCCCGCCGCCAGCAGCGTTTTGCCGGTACTGAAGCGCAGAGGCTGAATGATATCAATAGCCTGGTGAACCTGACGGGCGAAAACCGGATTGTGCTTGCGGTGCGCGGCGGATACGGTGCGAGCCGGCTGCTGGAGAGCATTGACTGGCAGGGGCTGGCGCTGCGCCAGCAGCACGATCCGCTGCTGATTTGCGGCCACAGCGATTTCACCGTCATCCAGCTCGGGCTGCTGGCCCTGCATAACGTGATCACCTTCAGCGGTCCGATGCTGGCCGGTAACTTCGGCGCGCCGGAGCTGGATGCGTTTACCGTGGAACACTTCTGGCGCGCGCTGCGTAACCCTACCTACAGCGTGGAGTGGCAAGGCAATGGACCGCACTGGGAGTGTGAAGGCCAGCTCTGGGGCGGTAACCTGGCGATGCTGGTCTCGCTTATCGGCACGCCGTGGATGCCGCACATCGAGGACGGCATTCTGGTGCTGGAAGATATCAACGAACATCCGTTCCGCGTCGAACGCATGCTGTTGCAGCTTTATCATGCCGGTATTCTTGAACGCCAGTCCGCGATTGTGCTGGGCAGCTTCAGCGGTTCTGCACCGAATGACTATGACGCGGGTTACTCCCTGGAGACCATGGTCGACTTCGTTCGCTCGCGGCTGGATATTCCGGTCATCACCGGTCTGGATTTCGGCCATGAGCAGCAAACCGTGACCCTGGCGCTGGGGGCGCATGCCTCCCTGATCCACAACGATTCCGGCAGTCGGCTGACCATCAGTGGCCATCCTGTCATAAAGGCATAAAAAAGCCGTTATACCCCCTTAATAAAACGCTGTTGCCGTTGTTAATATGTTAGGGTTTTAGTAACAGCGTTAACATTGAGGTGGGAGTAAGAGAACATTGGATGCCGCAGCGATAATCAGTCTTTTCATTTTGGGTTCCGTCCTTGTAACCAGCAGTATTTTATTAAGTTCATTTTCATCGCGTCTCGGCATACCTATTCTTGTCATTTTCCTCGCCATCGGCATGCTCGCCGGCATTGATGGCATTGGCGGTATCCCATTCGATAATTATCCCTTCGCCTACATGGTGAGTAACCTCGCGCTGGCGGTGATCCTGCTGGACGGCGGAATGCGCACCCAGGCGAGCTCCTTCCGCGTGGCCTTAGGGCCTGCGCTGTCGCTCGCCACGGTCGGCGTGTTGATTACCTCTGGCCTCACCGGAATGATGGCCGCGTGGCTTTTCCATCTCAACATCATGGAAGGTTTGCTGATTGGCGCCATCGTGGGCTCAACCGATGCGGCTGCGGTGTTTTCCCTGCTCGGCGGAAAAGGGCTTAACGAACGTGTCGGCTCCACGCTGGAGATTGAATCCGGCAGTAACGATCCGATGGCGGTGTTTCTCACCATCACCCTGATTGAGATGATCCAGCAGCACGAGACGGGCCTGAGCTGGATGTTCGTCTGGCATATCCTGCAGCAGTTCGGGCTGGGGATTGTTATCGGCCTGGCGGGGGGATACCTGTTACAGCAGATGATCAACCGCATCTCGCTGCCCGCGGGGCTTTACCCCCTGCTGGCGCTGAGCGGCGGTATTCTCATTTTTGCCGTCACCACCGCTCTGGACGGCAGCGGCATTCTCGCCGTCTACCTCTGCGGGTTCCTGATGGGCAACCGCCCTATCCGTAACCGGCATGCCATTTTGCAGAACTTTGACGGTCTGGCCTGGCTGGCGCAGATCGGCATGTTCCTGGTGCTCGGTCTTCTGGTCACGCCATCCGATCTGCTGCCGATCGCCGTTCCGGCGCTACTGCTGTCCGCGTGGATGATCTTTTTCGCCCGTCCGCTGTCGGTATTTGCAGGTTTGCTGCCGTTTCGCGGCTTCAACCTGCGCGAGCGGGTATTCATCAGTTGGGTGGGCCTGCGCGGCGCGGTGCCGATTATCCTTGCGGTGTTCCCGATGATGGCCGGTCTGGATAACGCACGGCTGTTCTTTAACGTGGCGTTCTTCGTGGTGCTGATTTCACTGCTGTTCCAGGGAACCTCGCTCGGGTGGGCGGCGAAAAAAGCCAAAGTGGTGGTCCCTCCCGTGGGCTGGCCGGTCTCCCGCGTGGGGCTCGACATTCACCCGGAGAACCCGTGGGAACAGTTCGTCTATCAGCTGAGCGCCGACAAATGGTGCGTGGGGGCCTCGCTGCGCGATTTACACATGCCGGCCGAAACGCGCATTGCCGCCCTGTTCCGCGATAATGTCCTGCTGCACCCTACCGGCAGCACCCGCCTGCGCGAAGGGGATATTCTCTGCGTCATTGGCCGCGAGCGCGACCTGCCCGCGCTGGGCAAGCTGTTCAGCCAGTCGCCTCCGGTGGCGCTGGATCAGCGTTTCTTCGGCGATTTTATTCTGGAAGCCAGCGCCAAGTTTGCCGATGTGGCGCTGATTTACGGCCTGGATGAAGGGCTGGAGTACCGCGACAAGCAGCAAACGTTAGGGGAAATCATTCAGCAACTGCTGGGGGCGGCCCCCGTCGTCGGCGACCAGGTAGAATTCGCAGGGATGATCTGGACGGTTGCGGAAAAAGAAGATAACGCAGTGAGAAAAGTCGGCGTCAGGCCGATGGAAGAGGAAACCGAGTAGCGTTTTTTTGCCGGGTGGCGCTAACGCTTACCCGGCCTACGTTCGAAGTTTTTGTAGGTCGGGTAAGGCGAAGCCGCCACCCGACACAACCATCCGTTACACCGTCACAACCGGCACTCTCTGTGCCAGCGCGCACATCAATTCGTACCCCACCGTGCCCGCCGCGGCAGCGACGTCATCAATCTTGATTTCGTTACCCCACAGCTCCACCGGTGAACCGATGCCCGCCTGCGGGCATGGCGTCAGGTCAACGGCCAGCATATCCATTGATATGGTGCCCACCGTTCCGGTGCGAACCCCATCGACCCAGACCGGCGTGCCGGTCGGCGCGATGCGCGGGTAGCCGTCGGCATAGCCGCCCGCCACGATGCCAATCCGCTGCTCGCCCTGTGCCCGGTAGCGGCTGCCGTAGCCCACCGTGTCACCGGCCTTCAGCGTCTGCACGCCAATGATTTCACTGCGCAGGGTCATGACCGGTTTCAGGCCGCTGTTGGCGATGTCCTGCCACTGGCCTGAAGGAGACGCGCCGTACAGAACGATCCCAGGACGCACCCAGTTGTAGTGCGCCTCGGGATGCCAGAGCGTGGCCGCCGAGTTCGACAGCGAGCGTGGGCAGTCCAGCCCCTCTGCCGCCTGCTCAATGCGCACCATGGCATCGGCAATTCCGTCAGGTTGTTCCGCGTCGGCAAAATGCGCCATTAGCGTCATTTCACCCACGTTCTTCATGGCGCGCAGCTGCTGCCAGACCGTATGCACCCGCTCAGGCTGGAAGCCCAGGCGGTTCATGCCGCTGTTCACCTTGAGATAGATATCCAGCGGCGCGTGGAGCTTCGCATCCTGGATCGCCTTAATCTGCCAGTTGCTATGAACGCTGGTGGTCAGACGGTACTTGTCCAGCAGCGGCAGATCGTCCGCGTGGAAGAAGCCCTCCAGCAGCAGTATGGGCCCTTTCCAGCCGCGCTCGCGCAGCAGAATGGCCTCTTCCAGATTCAGGAGCGCAAAGCCGTCGGTCGCGCTCAGCGCGCTCCAGATACGATCGATACCGTGGCCGTAGGCGTTCGCTTTCACCACCGACCAGACGCGCGAACCGGGTGCCGCCCGACGAACAATTTGCAGATTATCCTTCAGGGCCTGCAGGTTCAGCTGGGCCAGAACAGGACGGGACATGACAGCTCCTTAGTTATGCGCGCCGTGCAGATGCTGTGGACGCGAAGGCGTAAACCCCGATTGATAGCGTGCGGCGCTTAAATCGTCAAACGGAATTGCCGGCGTGCGCCCGGAAATCAGGTCGCTCAGCAGCTGGCCCGATCCGCAGGCCATCGTCCAGCCGAGCGTGCCGTGTCCGGTATTGGTCCACAGATTTTTATACGGCGTGCGGCCCACGATCGGCGTGCCGTCCGGGGTCATCGGACGCAGGCCGGTCCAGAACGTCGCCTGCTCGACAAAACCTCCGCGCGGGAAGAGATCGCCCACCACCATCTCCAGCGTTTCACGACGCGGCTGCAGCAGTTCGGTGTTGAAGCCCACAATCTCCGCCATGCCGCCTACGCGAATGCGGTTGTCGAAGCGGGTAATGGCGATTTTGTAGGTTTCATCCAGAATGGTCGACACCGGCGCGCCGCTCTCTTCTTTGACCGGGATCGTCAGCGAGTAGCCCTTCAGCGGGTAGACCGGAATGTCGAGAATACCTTTCAGCATGGCGGTGGAGTACGAACCAAACGCCATCACGTAGGCATCGGCTTTGATCACCTCGTCGCCGCACTTCACGCCGTAAATTTTTTCCCCTTCCGACAGCAGCTTGTCGACGGAGGTATTAAAGCGGAACTTCACTCCCGCCTGCTCGCACATTTGCGCCAGACGTTGCGTAAAGAGCTGGCAGTCGCCGGTTTCGTCATTCGGCAGGCGCAGGCCGCCGGTCAGCTTATGCGCCACTTCCGCCAGCGCCGGTTCAACCTGACCAAGCTGGCTGGCTTCCAGCAGCTGATACGGTACGCCAGCATCTTCCAGCACGGCGATGTCGCGGGTGGCGTTTTCATACTGTTGTTCAGTGCGGAACAGCTGCAGCGTACCGCCCTGACGGCCTTCGTACTCAATGCCCGTCGAGGCGCGTAAGGCTTTCAGACAGTCGCGGCTGTACTCCGCCAGACGCACCATGCGCCCTTTGTTCTCCATGTAGTGGCGGGTGTCGCAGTTGCGCAGCATCTGCCACATCCACTTCAGCTGGAACTGCGTGCCGTCAAGGCTGATGGCCAGCGGCGCATGGCGCTGGAACATCCATTTAATCGCTTTCAGCGGAACGCCCGGCGCAGCCCACGGCGCCGCATACCCCGGAGAGATTTGCCCGGCATTCGCCGCGCTGGTTTCAAGCGCGGGACCGGATTCACGATCGATAACGGTTACGTCATGTCCCGCCTGACTTAAATACCAGGCGCTGGTTACCCCAACGACACCACTTCCCAGTATGACAACACGCATAGCCACTCCATTATGTGCAAAAGAACAATCTTCTAATTACAGATTGATAACCTAGTTGAAAATATTATTCAACATACGACTTTTTTATGGTGACTTACCTCACACATCCCCCAGCATCAGGGGATAGTGTTAATTTGGGATCTCCTGCTGCGCGTTATTTTTAACCAGCATAATATGCTGAGACATACCGTTTTTTTGCCGTATCAAAAACGCGAAATCGCAAAGAAAAAATTTCTGCCCCAGCACGCTTTTTAACACGTTGATCTATGCTTGAAAGGAGGCTCTCCAGACAGAGAGAGCACCCACAACGAGGGCGCGCTAATGGCTACTATTGATTCCCTGAACAAGGACAACACACGTCTGAGCGATGGACCCGACTGGACCTTCGAGCTGCTGGATGTTTACCTCGCCGAAATCGACCGGGTCGCAAAGCTGTATCGTCTGGATACCTATCCCCATCAGATTGAAGTCATTACGTCCGAACAGATGATGGACGCCTACTCCAGCGTCGGGATGCCGATTAACTATCCGCACTGGTCGTTTGGTAAAAAATTTATTGAAACCGAGCGGCTGTATAAGCACGGCCAGCAGGGGCTGGCGTATGAGATTGTGATTAACTCCAATCCGTGCATCGCCTATTTGATGGAAGAGAACACCATTACCATGCAGGCGCTGGTGATGGCGCACGCCTGCTACGGGCACAACTCATTTTTCAAGAATAACTACCTGTTCCGCAGCTGGACGGATGCCAGCTCCATCGTCGATTACCTGATCTTCGCCCGTAAATACATTACCGACTGCGAAGAGCGTTACGGCGTGGACGAAGTGGAAAAACTGCTCGACTCCTGCCACGCGCTGATGAACTACGGCGTGGACCGCTACAAGCGTCCGCAGAAAATCTCCCTGCAGGAGGAGAAGGCCCGACAGAAAAGCCGCGAAGAGTACCTGCAAAGCCAGGTGAACATGCTGTGGCGTACCCTGCCGAAGCGTGAGGAGGAAAAAACGATCGCCGAAGCGCGTCGCTATCCGTCCGAGCCGCAGGAAAACCTGCTCTACTTTATGGAGAAGAACGCCCCGCTGCTGGAGCCGTGGCAGCGTGAGATCCTGCGCATCGTGCGCAAGGTGAGCCAGTATTTCTACCCGCAAAAGCAGACGCAGGTGATGAACGAAGGCTGGGCGACCTTCTGGCACTACACCATTCTTAACCATCTGTACGACGAGGGGAAAGTTACCGAGCGGTTCATGATGGAATTCCTCCACAGCCATACCAACGTGGTGTTCCAGCCGCCCTACAACAGCCCGTGGTACAGCGGAATAAACCCGTATGCGCTTGGTTTCGCCATGTTCCAGGATATTAAGCGTATCTGCCAGTCGCCGACGGAAGAAGACAAGTACTGGTTCCCGGATATCGCCGGCTCTGACTGGCTGGAAACGCTGCACTTTGCGATGCGCGACTTTAAGGATGAGAGCTTCATCAGCCAGTTTATGTCGCCGAAGATCATGCGTGACTTCCGCTTCTTCACCGTGCTGGACGACGACCGCAACAACTATCTGGAGATTTCCGCGATCCATAACGAAGAGGGATACCGTGAGATCCGCTCTCGCCTCTCTTCCCAGTATAACCTGAGCAACCTTGAACCGAATATTCAGGTCTGGAACGTCGATTTGC
Organism: Enterobacter asburiae; assembly: GCF_024599655.1. NCBI lineage: Bacteria > Pseudomonadati > Pseudomonadota > Gammaproteobacteria > Enterobacterales > Enterobacteriaceae > Enterobacter > Enterobacter asburiae. The sequence goes on along the minus strand of NZ_CP102247.1, from coordinate 2,035,830 downwards.
GCGGTGACCGCTCCCTGACGCTGCGCTATATCCCGCACAATCGCGCGCCGCTGGATAAAGGGCGTAAAGAGGTGCTGAAGCATGTGCATCGCCTGTGGGGCTTCGACGTGCAGCTGGAGCAGCAGAATGAAGACGGGAGCGTCGAGCTGCTGGAACGCTGCCCGGCGCGGTTGAATACGCTGTAGTGCAGTTTTTTTGCCCGGTGGCGCTACGCTTACCGGGCCTACAAAACCCGTAGGTCGGGTAAGGCGTAGCCGCCACCCGACGAAAAAAACCTCTCGTACGAGAGGTTTTTTCTTTTAGCGGGTCTGAATCGCTAAATCACCCGGCAGCGTTTTCTGCATACGGTGCCAGATTTCACCGGAATCGTGACCGTAGCGGCGCACCGTCTCATAAACCTGATCGTGCAGGCCTTCGGTACAGAGCTTGCTCAGCTTATGGTAGAAGCCCAGCGCCAGGCTACGCGCTTCAGGATTGGCAAAGTAGTGGCGGCCAATGCGGGTGTAAAGCCCTTTCATACCGTTAAGGATCAGGCCGTACACCGGGTTGCCGGAGGCAAACGCCAGACCGCGAAACACGTTGTAATCGAGGGTGGCAAAAGCATCGGCATGATCTTCCACCTCGTTCGCTGTGGCCAGCACCGCAAGGGCATCTTCAGGATGCTGACGGAAAGCGGTACGAATAAAGATCGTCGCGATGTTGGTGCGAACGGAAAGCAGATTATCAATGAGCTGCGGCACGCTTTCATGGTCGAGACGCGCCAGCGTTTCAAGAATGTTCAGCCCGGACGTTTCCCAGAAGTTGTTTACTTTCGTCGGCTTGCCGTGCTGGATCGTCAACCAGCCATCGCGCGCCAGCCGCTGGAGCACTTCACGCAGCGTGGTGCGAGTGACGCCAATCAGTTCAGAGAGTTCGCGTTCAGCCGGAAGAATGGACCCCGCAGGGAAACGATTATTCCAGATGCTTTCAATGATGTACTCTTCCGCGAAACCCGCCGGGCTCTGCGCCTTAATGACCATAGTGAGATTTCCATTACACAGCTTTAGCAAATTGGACTCATCATACCAGAGGCAGCCAGTGGCAGGTAGCACGGCAAAGAGAGAAAAGAGGGATCGCCGTTTCATTTTTGTGAAATTTACAATGCAGCCTTATCCGCCTCCAGGCCGCGATTTTTGCGTATACTGAGGTTTTGTATTACTTGACGGGAAGGACGTCTGTTGTGGAAATTTCTTTTGGGCGCGCGCTGTGGCGCAATTTTTTAGGTCAGTCTCCTGACTGGTACAAACTGGCACTGCTGGTTTTCCTGGTCGTTAATCCCATCATTTTTAGCGTGAATCCCTTTATCGCCGGCTGGCTGCTGGTGGCGGAATTTATCTTCACCCTGGCCATGGCGCTGAAATGTTATCCCCTGCTGCCGGGCGGATTGCTGGCATTTGAAGCCGTCGTCATCGGTATGACCAGCGCCGAGCATGTCAAAGCAGAGCTGGCGTCAAATCTCGAAGTGCTGCTGCTGCTGATGTTTATGGTGGCGGGCATCTACTTCATGAAACAGCTGCTGCTGTTTATCTTCACGCGCCTGCTGCTCAGCATTCCGTCGAAAATGTTCCTCTCGCTGGCGTTTTGCCTTGCGGCCGCCTTCCTGTCGGCCTTCCTGGATGCGCTGACGGTCGTCGCGGTGGTGATAAGCGTTGCGGTTGGGTTTTACGGAATTTATCACCGCGTGGCCTCCTCTCGCCCGGGTGAAGATTTGCAGGATGACAGCCACGTCGAGGCGCATAACCGTGACGTGCTGGAGCAGTTTCGCGCCTTCCTGCGCAGCCTGATGATGCATGCTGGCGTCGGTACCGCCCTGGGCGGCGTGATGACCATGGTGGGCGAGCCGCAAAACCTGATCATTGCCAAAGCGGCGGGCTGGCACTTCGGTGAGTTCTTCCTGAGAATGGCGCCGGTGAGCGTACCGGTGCTGATCTGCGGTCTGGCGACCTGTCTGCTGGTGGAGAAGTTTCGCCTCTTTGGGTACGGGGCGCAGCTGCCGGAGCCGGTACGTCAGGAACTGCATAAATTCGATGTGCAGAGCCGAAGCCAGCGGACGCGCCAGGAGACGCTACGACTGATTGCCCAGGGGATCATCGGCGTCTGGCTTATCGCGGCGCTGGCGCTCCATCTTGCCGAAGTGGGGCTGATTGGCCTGTCAGTCATTATTCTCGCCACCACCTTTACCGGCGTGACGGACGAACATGCCATCGGCAAGGCGTTTACCGAAGCCCTGCCGTTTACCGCCCTGCTGGCGGTGTTCTTTGCCGTCGTGGCCGTGATTATCGACCAGCATCTCTTCGCGCCGATTATTGCCTTTGTATTACAGGCGTCACCGGATGCTCAGCTGTCGCTGTTTTACCTGTTTAACGGCCTGCTGTCGTCGATCTCAGATAACGTCTTCGTCGGGACGGTCTACATCAACGAGGCCAAAACGGCCATGGAGCAAGGCGTTATCAGCGCAGGACAGTTTGAGCTGCTGGCCGTGGCGATCAATACCGGCACCAACCTGCCGTCGGTAGCGACGCCAAATGGCCAGGCCGCCTTCCTGTTCCTGCTGACCTCCGCCCTCGCGCCGCTCATACGTCTTTCTTATGGCAGGATGGTGTGGATGGCGCTGCCCTACACGCTGGTACTCACGATCGTGGGATTGCTTTGCGTCAAAATTACCCTCATTCCCTGTACGCAATGGTTGATACAAGCGGGTATACTTGCGGCGCAGTAAACTATGCATCTCGGGCAGTTCGCTGCCCGTTTGCCTTTTCGCACGATAAACATCCAATTACGTTTTATTTCGCCAGGTACAGGTGGCGCGAAAAACGAATTCGTTTACACTGCGCTTTCTAAGCATGTTCCAGGGAAATGATTATGTTGAGATTTTTAAACCAGTGCTCCCGCGGTCGCGGAGCGTGGTTGTTAATGGCCCTGACCGCCTTTGCGCTGGAAATGGTCGCGCTGTGGTTCCAGCATGTAATGGGACTGAAACCTTGCGTGCTTTGTATTTATGAACGCTGCGCGCTGTTCGGCATTATGGGTGCGGGCCTGGTCGGCGCGATTGCCCCAAAATCGCCGCTTCGCTATGCCGGTATTGCCATCTGGATCTACAGCGCCTGGAAAGGAATTGAACTCTCCTGGCAGCACACCATGATGCAACTGCATCCGTCACCGTTTATGACCTGTGATTTTGCTGCCCGCTTCCCGAGCTGGCTGCCGCTGGACAAATGGCTGCCGCAGGTGTTTGTCGCATCCGGTGACTGCTCCGTTCGTCAGTGGGAATTCCTGACGCTGGAGATGCCGCAGTGGCTGGTGGGTATTTTTGCCGCCTACTTCGTCGTGGCACTGCTGGTGCTGATCGCCCAGCCGTTCAAACCGAAGAAACGCGATCTGTTCGGAAGGTAAAAGCAAAACGGCAACCTTGGTTGCCGTTTTTAGTGTTTGCGCCCTCTCCCGTGGGAGAGGGTTGGGGTGAGGGCATCAGGCCGCACAAACACAATAAAAAACCCGCCTCGGCGGGTTTTTTAATCTCAACGGGTCGGATGGTTCATGATGTGGTCTTCCCAGTCACGCACCTCGGACTCTTTCACCGCAATGTGGCGCACAGAAATGCGTTCACCGTGCATCGCCGCTTTTGAACCGGTTAACAGCGGATGCCAGTCAGGCAGACCTTTCCCTTCCGCCAGCAGGCGATACGCGCAGGTATGCGGCAGCCATTCAAACGTTGGCAGATTATCCCGGGTTAACTTGATGCAGTCAGGCTCAAATTCAAACCGGCGCTCATAGTTGCGGCACTGGCAGGTTTTAATGTTTAACTGCTTGCAGGCAACGTTGGTGAAGTAGATTTCATCCGTATCTTCATCCATCAGCTTGTGCAGGCAGCACTGCCCGCAGCCGTCGCACAATGATTCCCATTCCGCATCGGTCATGTCGTCGAGAGTTTTGCTTTGCCAGAAAGGGATGTCGTTCATCAGGATGTCCACACGTCAAAAGAAAGCGCACCTTATAACGAGTCTGGCACGTTGTTGCAAGTTTTGCCGCCCTCTTCAGGCGGCAAGATGGGGTTACAGCACGCGGGTTTTCAGCGACAGGCCGTTAAAACCGACCTCTAGCTCGTCACCGCTGAGCAGCGGGCCAACACCTTCTGGGGTTCCGGTCAGGATCACATCGCCCGGTTTCAGGGTAAAGAAGCGGCTCATGTAGGCGATCAGCGGCACAATCTTGTGGATCATGTCCGCGGTGGTGCCCTGCTGGCGGATCTCGCCGTTAATCTTCAGGCTAAGCGGGGTGTCCTGAGGATCGCCGGTAAATTCGCTCACCGGCACAAACGCCGAGATGGGGCAGGAATTATCAAACCCTTTGGCCTTTTCCCACGGCTGCCCTGCTTTCTTCATTTTGCCCTGCACGTCACGCAGCGTGAGATCCAGCGCCACGCCGTAACCGGCAATCGCTTTCTGAACATGTTCTTCTGAGGCCTGGCGCAGCGTCGCGCCGATCAGCACGGCGAGTTCAACTTCGTGATGCACCGAGCCCAGCCCCTGCGGCAGCGCCAGCGGCTGGCGGATATCACAAAGCGCCGTTTCAGGCTTAATGAACAGGACCGGCTCTTCTGGCGTCGCGCTGCCCATCTCCTGAATATGTTTTGCATAGTTGCTGCCCACGCAAACCACTTTGCTGACGGGATAATCCAGTAATGCACCTTGCCAGTTATGATGTTGATACATGGTCGACCCCTAAACGGTTGATGTGTTGTGCCCAAAAACAGTTGAGACTATTTTTTACCGTTCGCCTCAAGATGCTGTTTTAATAAATTCTCGGGTGGCGGTGGAAGCTGTAAATAATAGCCTTGCTCGGCTAAGGCCGTTTTCACTTTATCCAGATCGGCATTAATCAGTTTCTTACGACCATCAAGCGGCAGCAGCATCGCCAGCTGTGGTCGGCCAAAGTTCTTCATTAATTCGTCAGGCACGCGTGAAAAATCCTCTTTCTTTTCGACATAAAGATAGGTCTGGTCACGGCTTGTACTTCTGTAGATCACACAAAACATGTTTTTACTCTGAATTAATGGGTGGTTGCTTGCCTCAATATACTCCTGACTATAACATGCCTGATACTCTTCGGAATATCGCAGCGAGTGGTTGCGGTTAATAGCAAATTGAGTAAGGCCAGGATGTCAAACACGCCCATCGAGCTTAAAGGCAGTAGCTTCACCTTATCAGTGGTACATTTGCATGATGCAAAACCCGAGGTTATTCGTCAGGCGTTAGAAGACAAAATCGCCCAGGCTCCCGCCTTTCTGAAGCACGCCCCTGTTGTTATCAACGTCAGCGGTCTTGAGGCTCCGGTTAACTGGAAACTTCTCCAGCAGGCCGTCTCCTCGACCGGACTGCGTATCGTGGGCATCAGCGGCTGCAAAGATACTGAGCTGAAAGCGGAAATTGAGCGTGCGGGGCTGCCTCTTCTGAATGAGGGCAAAGAAAAAGCCTCGCGTGCGGCCCCCGTTGCCGTGCAAACGCCCCCTCCTGTGGTGCAAAACGTTACTACCGTCACAAAAACGCGAATGATTGATGTGCCGGTTCGTTCCGGTCAGCGCATTTATGCACCAAACTGTGATCTGATTGTTACAAGCCACGTCAGTGCTGGCGCTGAGCTGATTGCAGATGGCAATATTCACGTATACGGTATGATGCGTGGACGTGCGCTCGCAGGTGCAAGTGGCGATCGAGATGCGCAAATATTTTGTACTCACCTGACGGCGGAACTGGTGTCCATCGCAGGTGAATATTGGCTGAGCGACAAGATCCCAGCCGAATTTTATGGCAAAGCGGCTCGCCTGCTTCTGGCAGACGACGCGTTGACCGTTCAACCGTTGAATTGATCCCTTTTTAACAAGGAATTTCTATGGCACGCATTATTGTTGTTACTTCGGGTAAAGGAGGCGTTGGCAAGACCACCTCCAGCGCGGCCATCGCTACTGGTTTGGCCCAGAAGGGAAAGAAAACCATCGTTATCGACTTCGATATCGGTCTGCGTAACCTCGACCTCATCATGGGATGTGAGCGTCGCGTCGTGTATGACTTCGTGAACGTCATTCAGGGCGATGCCACGCTGAACCAGGCGATGATTAAAGACAAGCGCACCGAGAACCTCTACATCCTCCCGGCTTCTCAGACGCGTGACAAAGACGCCCTGACCCGTGAAGGGGTGGAAAAGGTGCTCGACGATCTGAAAAAAATGGATTTCGACTTCATTGTCTGCGACTCCCCTGCGGGCATCGAAACCGGTGCCCTGATGGCGCTGTACTTCGCTGATGAAGCGATCATCACCACCAACCCTGAAGTTTCATCCGTTCGTGACTCTGACCGCATTCTGGGGATCCTCGCCTCTAAATCCCGTCGTGCGGAAAATGGCGAAGACCCGATTAAAGAACACCTGCTGCTCACCCGCTACAATCCGGGCCGCGTGAACAAAGGTGACATGCTGAGCATGGAAGACGTGCTGGAGATCCTGCGCATTAAGCTGGTGGGCGTTATCCCGGAAGATCAGTCCGTGTTACGCGCGTCTAACCAGGGCGAGCCAGTGATCCTTGATACATTGGCAGATGCAGGTAAAGCTTACGCCGATACCGTTGACCGTCTGCTGGGAGAAGAACGTCCTTTCCGCTTCATTGAAGAAGAGAAGAAAGGTTTCCTCAAACGCCTGTTCGGAGGATAAGTTATGGCATTACTGGACTTTTTTCTCTCGCGGAAAAAGAACACCGCCAACATCGCAAAAGAACGTCTGCAAATTATCGTTGCGGAGCGTCGTCGTAGCGACGCCGAGCCTCACTACCTGCCACAGCTGCGCAAGGACATCCTGGAAGTGATCTGTAAGTATGTGCAGATTGACCCGGAGATGGTCACGGTGCAGCTGGAACAAAAAGACGGGGATATTTCGATTCTGGAGCTGAACGTTACGCTCCCGGAAGCGGAAGAGTCGCGTCCGTAGGTTTGTGATTTCGTAGCCCCGGTAAGCGCAGCGCCACCGGGGGAATATGCCGGGTATATCGCCCGGCATATTTTTTATCGCTGATAACCTTGCAGCAGCGTATTCAGGCGATCGGCCATCAATTTCCCTCGCCAGCCCGCCATCATTTCCGGCACCCCACTCTGCGGCTTCAGCTTCCAGTGCCAGTTCAGCAGCTGGTTAATCTGACGACGTGAGGCGAGCAGTTCCGCGCCCAGCTTGCTTTCCGCTGCAACGTCCTGCACCAGCGCTTTGATATCCTTAAACGCTTTGCGATAGCCCGGCATATCCATCAGGTTCAGCAGCGGTTCCGGCAGCGCATCTTCCGGCAGCTCCTGCGCTTTTGCGACCAGCGCCAGCAGGGTTTTGCCGTGGAAGCGGATCTCGCTGCCCGAAAGCCCAATGCTGTCCAGCTCGCCCAGGCTGCCCGGCATATAGCGCGCGACCGCCCAGAGATGTTCTTCGCGAACCACAAAGTTAACGGCCAGATCGCGCTCGCGTGCTTTACGCAAGCGCCAGTCTGCCAGCAGCTGCAGGCATGCCAGCTGACGCGTACGCAGCTGCCAGGCGTTGCTGATATCGCGCCAGGCCTCTTTCGGGTCGACCACTTCCTGGCGACGCAGCTGGGTCATACGACACTCGTCGAGCGCCGCAGACAGCCATCCGGAAGCTTCTGCCTCTTTCATCAGCTGTCCGGCAATCGGCAGCAGATAAAACACGTCTGCCGCCGCATACTCCAGCTGGCGCTCGGTTAGCGGACGCGCCAGCCAGTCGGTACGGGATTCACTTTTATCCAGCGTCAGGCCCGTATACTCCTCTACCATGGCAGCAAAGCCCCATGAGAGCGGACGATTGCTGAATGCCGCGAGGATCTGCGTGTCAATCAGCGGCTGGGGCATGATGCCAAAAGTGTTCAGAAAGACCTCCAGATCTTCACTGCCTGCGTGCAGGTATTTCGTCACGGCGGTATCGAGCAGCAGGTCACGCATCGGCGTCCAGTCGGTAATGCCGAGAGGGTCGATCAGCGACACGTGTTTACCGTCGTACATCTGAATCAAACCCAGCTGCGGATAATAGGTCCGGGTACGGACAAACTCGGTATCCAGGGCAATGGCAGGAAAGTCGCGCGTCACTTCGCACAGCGAAGCCAGCTCGTCGTTGGTCGTGATCATCTGGTAATTCAAATCGGATTCTCTTTTGTTTGCGCCCATAAAAAACGCCGGCTTAACCGGCGTCTGGGCGATTAACGTGAAGCTCAGGCCTTATTGTCTACTTTGCCACGGGCTTCGTCACGTAATTCTCGTCGTAATATCTTTCCGACGTTGGATTTCGGCAGCTCATCGCGGAATTCAACCAGCTTCGGCACCTTGTAGCCCGTCAGCTGACGACGGCAGAACGTTACCAGCTCCTCCTCCGTGAGTGAAGCGTCTTTCTTGACCACAAATATCTTGACCGCTTCACCGCTGCTGCCGGAGGGGACGCCGACTGCCGCCACTTCGAGCACGCCGCTGTGCTGCATCACCACGTCTTCGATCTCATTCGGATAGACGTTGAAGCCGGAGACCAGGATCATATCTTTCTTGCGATCGACGATGCGCAGGAAGCCCTCGTCATCCATCACCGCGATATCACCGGTGTGCAGCCAGCCGTCTTTAATGATTTCGTCGGTCGCGTCGGGGCGCTGCCAGTAGCCCAGCATCACCTGCGGACCTTTGACGCACAGCTCACCCGGCTCGCCCGGCGCGACTTCGTTATCGTTATCATCGACCAGTTTGGCCTCGGTAGAAGGAACCGGCAAACCAATGCTTCCACTGTGATAGTCGATATCATGCGGGTTAACGCTGACCAGCGGAGCACATTCCGTCAGTCCGTAGCCCTCCAGCAAATACTGGCCGGTAAGCTTCACCCAGCGCTCGGCGACCGCCTGCTGAACCGGCATGCCGCCGCCCGCAGAGAGATGCAGCGTGGAGAAATCCAGCTGCTGGAACTCTTTGTTATTAAGCAGCGCGTTAAACAGGGTGTTTACCCCTGTCATAGCGGTGAACGGGTATTTCGCCAGCTCTTTCACCAGGCCAGGGATATCGCGCGGGTTGGTGATGAGGATGTTCTGACCACCCAGCTCAATAAACAGCAGGCAGTTCATGGTCAGCGCAAAGATGTGATACAGCGGAAGCGCGGTGATCACCACCTCTTTGCCCGGATGCAGCAGCGGTCCGTAGGTGGCGTTCACCTGCTCAAGGTTTGCCAGCATATTGCGGTGGGTAAGCATGGCTCCTTTGGCCACGCCGGTGGTCCCGCCTGTGTATTGCAGAAACGCAAGATCTTCCGCGACCACTTCGGGTTTCACATACTGCATACGGTAGCCCGCATGCAGCGCGCGGCGGAAGGAGATGGCGTCCGGCAGGTGGTATTTTGGCACCAGACGTTTGACGTATTTGACGACAAAGTTAACCAGCGTGCCTTTGGCGGTGGAGAGCTGATCCCCCATGCGCGTCAGGATGACGTGTTTAACCTGGGTTTTGTCGACCACTTTTTCCAGGGTATGGGCGAAGTTGGACACAATGACAATCGCGGCTGCGCCGCTGTCGTTCAGCTGATGCTCCAGCTCGCGCGGGGTATACAGCGGGTTAACGTTAACGACAATCATCCCGGCTCGCAGGATACCGAACAACGCCACCGGGTATTGCAGCAGGTTCGGCATCATCAGCGCGACGCGGTCCCCTTTTTGCAGCCCCAGCCCTTCCTGAAGATACGCCGCAAACGCCCGGCTACGCTCCTCAAGCTTACGGAACGTCATGACCTCGCCCATATTCACGAATGCGGGCTGGTCCGCGTAGCGCCTTACCGAGTGCTCAAATAATTCCACCAGGGATTGATAACGGTCAGGATTGATCTCAGCAGGAACATCTGCGGGATAACGGTTAAGCCAAACCTTCTTCAATGCATCACCTCTGAAATGAGTGTTCGTCGTCATCACAACCCCGATAATAAACAGTTTGTTAACATTATATTAACTCAGCGTACCAGTTTATTAATTGTTCAGATTTAAGGTTGCGAAGCGCGTCACTCTTTTTTTTCGTTTTATCCGTAAAAAAACAGAGACAGCGGCTGAGCCGCTGTCTCTTTTCCAACAATAACAGTAAGTTACTCAGTAACGATCGTCTGAACCTGTGCAGGACCCGGGTTGTACCAACCCCAGCCCGGGTAGCCGTAACGATAAGGATGTGGACCCCACATCCACGGATCCATCGGCTGAGGCGGCATGATCACCTGCTGTGCCAGCCGCCAGCGTTTATACCCGTTGACCTGCATGGTCATAAATTTATACGGCGTGCTGCCGATTTTGCCCTGCACGGCGCCGGTAATCGGCCCGACGACGGTCACCAGCTGTCCGCGAAAATCGACCGGATCGAGGAAACCACTGACGTCCGCATAGATACGCCCGCGGGAGGCCTCACCCAGTACAGGCCGCGCGCCGCTGTCCAGCGGAACGGTCGCGATCTCCAGACGGGTTTTCCCCTGCTGGTTTTGTACGTCGATGACCTTACCGCCAAAGCGCGCTTCCTGGCCAACGTACAGCTCAGGCGCATTCATCACCCGAACCAGATCCTCCTGTGGCGTCGGGCTGCTGCCCTTAATCGCATCAGGAACGGAAACGCATCCGCTCAGTGCTATGGCAACCGCGCCTGCCATAATAAGGCGTACTACTTTAGTCTGAACCGCCATGATGCGACTCCTTTTTCTCAGTTCCTGTTACTGAGATTCACTCGCGGCCCGGAAGTTTCTTCCACGCAACGGTGTTTCGCAAATAAACCGGCTCCGCGTGTTCAACGGCAACGGTTTTTCCTGCTGCGAGCAGCTGGCAGGCAATCGGAAGCATATCTTCCGCAGCCGGCAGCAGCATGTTGCCGTCCACCAGCGTCACGCCGGTGCCGCTCGCCATCTCCGGCCACGCAGGCCAGCCGGTGCCGACGCTCGCCCACTCACCGGAGAGCTGTTGCAGTCGTTCAGTGACCGCTTCCGGCTTAAGCACGGCTTCCGTCTCTTCACCGTGCCACACGCCCTGCTCGTCGCGAGTGTATTCGGCCCAGTAAACTTCGCCCATGCGGGCATCTATTGCGGCCAGGACGCGCGTTGCCCCGGTCATGCGCCATGCCCCCTGCGCCATGGTGGCGAGGGTAGAGACGCCAATCATCGGCAGTTCAGCGCCCAGCGCCAGCCCCTGCGCAATGCCAATCCCGATGCGAACGCCCGTAAAGCTGCCAGGGCCACGGCCAAAGGCCAGCGCGTCGAGGTCGGTTAAGGAGGTGTTGCCCTGGGTTAAAATGGCTTTTACCAGGGGCAGAATGCGTTGGGTGTGTTCCCGTGGGCACTCTTCGAAATGGGCAGAAACAGTACCGTCGTTCAACAGAGCGACAGAGCAAGCCTCTGTCGCGGTATCAATAGCCAGAATTCGCATCAGTCGTCGCGCTCTCGCAAGGGTCAGTCACAAAATGGCGCGCATCTTAGCACACTCCGGGGTAAATTACTCCGCCGTTGGGTTTGCCAGGAAGCGCACCGCGCGTTTTATGTCCCGCGTCCGGGGCGCGGGCGGCAGGCTGGCGAGGAAGGTTGCCCCGTAAGGACGCATCACCAGCCGGTTATCGCAAATGACCAGCACCCCGCGATCGGTAACGTCGCGGATTAATCGCCCTACCCCCTGCTTGAGGGTAATCACCGCGTCCGGCAGCTGCACCTCGTCAAACGGATCGCCCCCGCGCAGGCGGCAGTCTTCCATGCGCGCCTTCAGCAGCGGATCGTCCGGAGAGGTAAACGGCAGCTTATCAATGATCACCAGCGAGAGCGTATCGCCCCGCACGTCGACCCCTTCCCAGAAGCTGCTGGTCGCCACCAGCAGGGCATTCCCGGCGCTGACAAACTGCTGTAACAGCTGGCCTTTGCTGGTTTCGCCCTGCAGCAGCACCGGTAAGGTCATGGTGGCGCGGAACTGCTCGGCGAGGTCGCGCATCATGGCGTGAGAGGTGCAGAGCATAAAACAGCGGCCGTTGTTGGCCTCGATCATCGGTTTTAACATCGCCGCCAGATGGCGCGCCGCACCCGGCTGGTTTGGCAGCGGCAGATTACGGGGAACGCAGAGCAGCGCCTGTTTTTCGTAATCGAACGGGCTGGGCAGGAGCAGCGATTCCGCCTCCTCAATGCCAAGACGTTCCGTGAAGTGATGCAGATCGTCATTCACCGACAGGGTTGCCGAGGTGAAGATCCAGCTTCCCGGTTTTTGCGCCATCACCTCTTTAAATTTATCCGCCACCGTCAGCGGCGTGAGCGCCAGCGTGAAGTGCCGCGAGGTGCACTCATACCAGTAGCTGAACCCCGGCTGGTTAATTTCTTTCAGCCGTTTGAGCCGCCCGCGATAGAGCGTGGCGCGTTCGAAGGCCGCATCCAGCAGCGCAGAGCGGCCGAGGGACAGTTTTGCCACGTCGTAGCAGAGTTCCAGGGCATCATCGAGCAGCAGCAGCGCGCGCTGGATGTTTTTGTCCGCCAGCAGCTCGCGCAGGTTGCCGCGATAGCCCGGCTCGCCGAGCTGTAAGCGGAAATCCTGTGCGCTTTGGGCCAGACGGTCGGCGCACTTCTGCAGCTGCTGGGTATCTTTGAGTTCGGTCCGGTAAGCGATGGTGAAATCTTTCGCCAGATCCTGCAACTGGCGGCTGGATAGCGACTGGCCGAAATACTGGCTGGCGATGTCAGGAAGCTGGTGGGCTTCGTCGAAGATCATCACGTCAGCCTCCGGGATCAGCTCGCCGAAACCGCTGTCCTTGACGACCATATCCGCGAGAAACAGGTGATGGTTCACCACCACCACGTCCGCGTCCATCGCCGTTTTGCGCGCTTTCACCACGAAGCAGTCTTTATACAGCGGACAGTCGCTGCCGAGGCAGTTGTCGTTGGTGCTGGTCACCAGCGGCCAGGCCGGGGAATCTTCCGGCACGCTCGCGCAGGTGCTGATATCGCCCTCTTCAGTCTGGTTCGCCCACGACCGAAGGATAATGACGTCGCTGAGGGTTTGCACCGGCAGGTCGCCGCCCGCCAGCGCCTGCTGCTCAAGACGTTCCAGGCAGAGATAGTTGGAGCGCCCCTTCAGCAAGGCCAGACGCCCCTTGTATTTCAGCGCCTTAGCCACCGTGGGCAAATCGCGGCTGTAGAGCTGATCCTGCAGCGCCTTCGATCCGGTGGAAATAATCACCTTCTTCTTCGCGCGCAGCGCCGGAGCAAGGTAAGCATACGTTTTACCCGTGCCGGTTCCGGCTTCGACCACCAGCGGCTGAGCCTTATCGATGGCGTGCGCAACGGCGTGCGCCATCTGACGCTGAGGCTCACGGGGTTTGAAGCCGGGGATAGCCTGCGCTAATTGACCTTCAGGGGAAAAATCGTCTGCCACGGTGCTCTCTCACTGTATTTTTGCACAGGGATTATGTCAGCCCATCCTCTCCTGTGCCACCCCAAATAGTGACGACAGGAGAACAATATGGCAGTCTTGCCGCCTGACGACGAAAAATAACGAGGAAACGTTTATGTCAATTGTGCGCATTGATGCCGAAGCCCGCTGGTCTGATGTAGTGATCCATAACCAGACGCTCTACTACACCGGCGTACCGGCTAACCTGGACGCGGATGCGTTCGAGCAGACGGCTAACACCCTGGCGCAGATTGATGCGGTGCTGGAAAAACAGGGCAGCGACAAATCCCGCATTCTGGATGCGACGATTTTCCTGGCAAACAAAGACGATTTCGCGGCGATGAACAAAGCCTGGGATGCATGGGTAGTGGCGGGTCACGCGCCTGTACGCTGCACCGTACAGGCCACGCTGATGAAACCGGAGTATAAGGTTGAGATCAAGATTATCGCGGCGGTGTAAGCCCGATTACTCTTCTGGATCTTCATCTTCATCTTCGAATCGCGCCACAATCCGCTCGCCGGAATGACTGGCGCGAATCTCCTCGGCGACAACCGTAATCGCCTGTCCGCTGCTCATCCCCTGGGACATCAGTTCCTGAATTCGCTCAACCGCTTTCTGCTGCTGTTCATGGCTCAGAGAAGGTAAACCTGCAAACATCGTCAACTCCTGCTAAATTATTCGCGCTAATTATTTCACGCTGCCCGGTAGTATGCCACACATGAACATGCGCTTCCCCACTGTTATTACCTTGCCCTGGCGTACAGACGCCGCTGAATTCTGGTTTGCCCGCCTGAGCCATCTTCCGTTTGCGATGCTGCTGCATTCCGGCCATGCGGACCATCCCTATAGCCGCTTCGATATTCTGGTGGCCGACCCGCTAAAGACGCTGACAACCGATGACCTGTCGTTAGCGGACGATCCGCTGGTGCAGCTTCAGCAGGCCATTAACGCGCTGGGCTTATCTGCCACGCCGAACCCGGACCTCCCTTTTCAGGGGGGCGCGCTGGGCCTGTTTGGTTATGACCTGGGCCGCCGTTTCGAAACGCTGCCGGAGCATGCGCAGGCTGATATTTCCCTGCCAGACATGGCCGTGGGGCTGTATGACTGGGCGTTAATTGTTGATCACCAGAAAAAAACGGTTTCCCTGCTGAGCCATCGTGACGTGCAGGCGCGCCGGGCGTGGCTTGAGGCGCAGCAGCCTGCACCGGCACAGACGTTCACGCTGACCTCCGGCTGGCGCTCAAATATGAGCGCAGCGGAGTATGCCGAAAAATTCGCGCGCGTTCAGGCGTATTTGCAAAGCGGTGACTGCTACCAGGTTAACCTCGCCCAGCGCTTCCAGGCGACATACCGGGGAGATGAGTGGCAGGCGTTTACCCACCTTAATGCCAGCAATAAGGCGCCGTTCAGCGCGTTTGTCCGTCTGGAAAAGGGGGCCATACTTAGCCTGTCTCCGGAGCGCTTTATTCATCTGGCCGAGGGCACGATTCAAACCCGTCCGATTAAAGGCACCCTGCCGCGTCTTGCCGATCCCGACGCCGATCGCCAGCAGGCGGAAAAGCTGGCCGCCTCGCCGAAAGACCGCGCCGAGAACCTGATGATTGTCGATCTGATGCGTAACGACATTGGCCGGGTGGCCGTTCCGGGCAGCGTGCGCGTGCCGGAACTGTTTGTCGTCGAGCCTTTCCCGGCGGTGCATCACCTGGTCAGTACTATCACCGCGACGCTGCCGGCATCACGCACGGCCTGCGATCTTCTGCGCGCGGCGTTTCCGGGCGGCTCCATCACCGGCGCGCCAAAGGTGCGGGCGATGGAGATCATTGATGAGCTGGAGCCGCAGCGCCGCAACGCCTGGTGCGGCAGCATCGGCTATATCAGCCTGTGCGGCACGCTGGATACCAGCATTACCATTCGCACGCTGACTGCCTGCGACGGAAACCTTTACTGTTCGGCAGGGGGCGGCATTGTTGCCGATAGTCAGGTCGATGCGGAATATCAGGAAACCTTTGATAAAGTTAACCGTATCCTGAAACAACTGGAGTAATCACGGGTGGAAAAAGAGAACCTGACGCTGGATGACTTTTTATCTCGCTTTCAGCTATTACGACCGCAGGTCAACCGCGAGGCGATGAATCAGCGACAGGCGGCAGTGCTGATCCCGGTCGTGCGTCGCACGCAGCCGGGCCTGCTGCTCACCCAGCGTTCTCCCCATTTACGTAAGCACGCGGGTCAGGTCGCCTTTCCGGGTGGCGCAGTAGACAGCTCCGACGCCTCGCTGATTGCCGCCGCGCTGCGGGAAGCGCAGGAAGAGGTTGCCATTCCGCCGGAGGCTGTGGAGGTCATCGGCGTGCTGCCCCCCGTCGACAGCGTCACCGGTTTTCAGGTCACGCCGGTGGTGGGCATTATCCCGCCGGGACTGCAGTATCACGCCAGCATCGATGAAGTCTCTGCGGTGTTTGAAATGCCGCTGGATGAAGCCCTTCGGCTGAGTCGTTATCACCCGCTGGATATTCAGCGTCGCGGGCACGACCATCGGGTCTGGTTGTCCTGGTATCAGCATTATTTTGTCTGGGGCATGACGGCGGGCATTATTCGTGAGCTGGCGTTGCAAATCGGCCTGAAGCCTTGACTATACTTTACATTCCGCCCTCTTCTGCCAAGTTTGCGATCTGCGTCGCGCTATTAGCAAAACCCATCGTTAACCATTAGTTTAATTCATGTGAATAGTTAAGCCGAGGCCGGTGTTCCCTCTTACACTATGCGCAGTTATAACATCGTTACTGGAACCCCGGTAACCCTGTCAGGAGTGTGAAAGTGATTAGTATATTCGACATGTTCAAAGTGGGAATTGGCCCTTCGTCTTCCCATACTGTTGGCCCGATGAAGGCCGGTAAACAGTTCGTCGATGATCTGGTCGAAAAAGGATTACTGGAAAGCGTTACCCGTGTCGCCGTGGATGTTTACGGCTCGCTGTCATTAACGGGTAAAGGCCACCACACCGATATCGCCATTATTATGGGTCTGGCAGGCAATATGCCGGATACCGTTGATATTGATGCCATCCCGGCATTCATCCGCGACGTGGAAACACGCGGCCGCCTGCTGCTGGCAAACGGCCAGCAGGAAGTCGATTTCCCGCAGGATGACGGCATGCGTTTTCGTAGCGACAACCTGCCGCTGCACGAAAACGGCATGACCATTCACGCCTGGAGCGGTGAAAAAGAGATTTACAGCAAAACGTACTACTCCATCGGCGGTGGCTTCATCGTGGATGAAGAGCATTTTGGCAAAGACAGCGTCGGCGACGTCAACGTACCGTACCCGTTCAAATCGGCTACCGAAATGCTGGGCTACTGCAAAGAGACCGGTCTTTCCCTGTCCGGTATGGTGATGCAGAACGAACTGGCCCTGCACAGCAAAAAAGAGATTGAAGACTATTTTGCGAACGTCTGGCAAACCATGCGCGCCTGTATCGATCGCGGGATGAACACCGAAGGCGTTCTGCCGGGTCCACTGCGCGTACCGCGTCGTGCCTCCGCCCTGCGCCGTATGCTGGTGACCACGGACAAGTTCTCCAACGACCCGATGAACGTGGTCGACTGGGTAAACATGTTTGCCCTGGCGGTTAACGAAGAGAACGCCGCCGGTGGCCGCGTTGTGACGGCGCCAACCAACGGTGCCTGCGGCATCGTTCCGGCAGTGCTGGCCTACTACGATCACTTTATTGAGCCCGTGACGCCGGACATCTATATCCGTTATTTCCTGGCGGCAGGTGCCATTGGTGCGCTGTACAAAATGAACGCCTCCATCTCCGGTGCGGAAGTGGGCTGTCAGGGTGAAGTGGGCGTTGCCTGCTCCATGGCGGCGGCCGGTCTGGCAGAGCTGCTGGGCGCAAGCCCTGAGCAGGTCTGCGTGGCGGCGGAAATCGGTATGGAACATAACCTCGGTCTGACCTGTGACCCGGTCGCGGGCCAGGTGCAGGTGCCGTGCATCGAGCGTAACGCGATTGCATCGGTGAAAGCCATCAACGCCTCACGTATGGCGATGCGCCGTACCAGCGAACCTCGCGTATCGCTGGATAAGGTGATTGAAACCATGTACGAAACCGGCAAGGACATGAACGCGAAATACCGCGAGACGTCCCGCGGTGGCCTGGCCATTAAGGTGCAGTGCGACTAATACTGCCTTTCGCCCATCTGCAACGGATGGGCGAATTTCCCTCTTCTTTCTCGTCTCCTTCTGCTTTCCCCACTACACTTTTACTGTTGCGTCCGGCTTTTGTGGCTGGTGGCTTATCAGGCGACCGTTCATGCAAACTGCACAAACGATCATTAAAAACTATCGCCGAAAACGCGTTATCGTCTGCGTCACGGTTGCGCTCCTCACGCTCATCCTGACGTTAGGCATTCGCTTTATTTCACAGCGCAATGTTAACCAACAGCGGATCCTCGATTTTACAAGCCACACCGTTCGCGCCCTTGATAACGTCCTGCTTTCCTTAGAGAACCGCCGCAGCGTGCTGCAGCCCCTGGTGGGGCAGCCCTGTCCGCAGGCGCACCTGGCGCTGCGAAAGCAGGCCGCCATTTTGCAGACGGTACGCTCCATCGCCCTGATTAACGACGGAATCCTGTATTGCTCAAGTATTTTCGGGAGCCGCAATGTGCCCGTTCGCGACTTCCTGAAAGAACTCCCCGCCAGCACGGCGAAGCTGATTTTATCGACCGATCAGTGGCTGCTTAAAGATAGCCCGATATTGGTCCAGTGGTATCCCGTCTCTCAGGACGGTGAAGCAGGCGTTATCGAAATCATCAATATCGATCTGATCGCCAAAATGATCCTTGAGCCCCAGCGCCCGCTTATTAATGACGTGGCGCTAACCGTGGGCGATCGCTTTCTGCGCTATGGACAACGCGTCAGCGACAGCCTGACCTTTGATGAGGAGGGCTCTCTTTTCCGGCAGTCATCAACCCGAAATCCTTTCACCATTACGGTCAGCGGGCCAGGCCCTGGAGAGTTAGCCTTAAAAAGCCTGCCAGCCCAGCTGCCGCTGGGGCTCATGCTCAGCCTGCTGCTGGGCTATCTCGCCTGGCTGGCAACGGCAAACCGAATGAGCTTTACGTGGGAGATTGATATGGGCATCGCGGCGCGGGAATTTGAGCTTTTCTGCCAGCCGCTGGTGAATGCCCGCACCCAGGCGTGCACCGGCGTGGAGATCCTGCTGCGCTGGAATAACCCCCGTCAGGGTTGGATCACCCCGGAGGTGTTTATCCCTCTGGCAGAAGAACATAACCAGATTGTCCCCCTGACCCGCTATGTCATCGCCGAAACGGTGCGCCAGATAGGCTACTTCCCTTCCAACGCCGGTTTTCACATCGGTATTAACGTTGCCGCCAGCCATTTCCGTCACGCGATGTTGATACAGGACCTGAACCGCCTCTGGTTCAGCGCAAGTCCGCGCCAGCAGCTGGTGATTGAACTCACGGAACGGGATGCGCTGCTGGATGCGGATTATCGCATCGTACGCGAGCTGCATCGCAAAGGGGTGAAGCTGGCCATCGACGATTTTGGAACCGGGAACAGCTCCCTCTCCTGGCTTGAAAAGCTCCACCCGGACGTGCTGAAAATTGACCAGTCGTTTACCACCGCCATCGGTACCGACGCCGTGAACTCGACGGTGACGGATATGATTATTGCGCTAGGTCAGCGGCTGAATATTGAACTGGTTGCTGAGGGGGTCGAGACAGAGGAGCAGGCGCGCTATTTGCGCCGCCATGGCGTACCTGTTCTGCAGGGCTTTTTCTATGCGCGGCCCATGCCGCTACGGGATTTTCCGAAGTGGCTGGCGGGAAGCGCGCCCCCGCCAGCGCATCATAACGGGCACATCGTGCCCTTAATGCCGCTGCGCTAAGCCGGCTTACTCGTCTTCGTCGTGGGCTGATTGTTCTTTAACAATACGAACCATATCAACGCGATAGTCGTTGGCTTCAACGATCGTAATGTGCAGCGGCGCAAGCTCTATCACATCGCCTACGCGCGGGATTTGCCCGTTAACGGCGATCACCAGACCGGCAACGGTCGCGATGTCTTCTTCATCGTTGATCACGTTTTCCAACCCCAGCGTGTGAGAGAGCGCGTGCAGGTCGGTAGTACCTTTAACCAGCCAGCCTTCACCGTCGGCTACGATCTCTGGCGTTTCGTCGGCATCCGGGAATTCACCGGCAATCGCTTCCAGCACGTCCAGCGGCGTAACCAACCCCTGCACCACGCCAAACTCGTTGGTGACGATAACAAAGCTACCGCGAGCGCGACGCAGCACCCCGAGCAGGTTGATAGGATCCAGCGTTTCCGGCACGACAATCGCAGGCGACGCGGCAGCAACGGCTTCCACGTTGACGCCCTCTTCCAGGGCCACCAGCATCTCTTTCGCCCGCACGACGCCGATGATCTCATCCAGCTCACCGCGACACACCGGGAACAGGCTGTGCGGTGAAGAGAGCAGCTGCTGGCGAATTTCATCCACGCTCAGGTTAGCATCGACCCAGCTGATTTCCCCGCGCGGCGTCATGATGCCGCGCAGCGAACGGGAGGCCAGGGAGAGCACGCCGTTGATCATGTAGCGCTCTTGTTCCACAAACGCCCCTTCAGGGACCGGAACCGGGTTATGGTTTTCGGAATCAGACTGGACGTTCACCTGACGACGACCGCCCATCAGGCGCAGAATGGCATCTGCGGTACGGGCGCGCAGCGGCTGATTCGACTGCTGCTTAATAAAGTTACGGCGCGCAATCTGGTTGAACAGCTCAATCAGGATCGAGAAGCCAATCGCGGCGTACAGGTAGCCTTTCGGAATATGGAAGCCAAAACCTTCCGCCACCAGGCTCAGGCCAATCATCAGCAGGAAGCTCAGACACAGCACGACCACCGTCGGATGCTGGTTGACGAAGCGCGTAAGCGGCTTCGAGGCCAGCAGCATTACCGCCATCGCAATAACGACAGCCGCCATCATTACCGGCAGATGATTCACCATGCCGACCGCCGTGATCACCGCATCCAGCGAGAAGACCGCATCAAGCACCACGATCTGCAGCACTACCACCCAGAAGCTGGCATAGCCTTTACCGTGCCCGTCATCGTGCTGGCGGTTTTCCAGCCGCTCATGTAGCTCTGTCGTCGCTTTGAAAAGCAGGAATATCCCCCCGATCAGCATGATTAAATCGCGCCCGGAGAAGGTGTAATCCATGACGGAGAACAGCGGTTTGGTCAGCGTGACCATCCAGGAGATGACGGAGAGCAGCCCCAGTCGCATGACCAGCGCCAGCGAAAGACCAATCAGGCGCGCTTTATCCCGCTGTTTTGGCGGCAGTTTGTCCGCAAGGATGGCGATAAACACCAGGTTATCAATGCCGAGAACAATCTCCAGCACCACCAGCGTGAGCAATCCCACCCAGATTGACGGGTCCATTAAGAATTCCATGACAAGCTCCTGCTAAAGGAATGACGAAACGGTGCCCCACTCAACGTGGGCAAAACAGAGGTAAACAGAGTCGATACGTGGCGAGGATCGCCGATGAATAAGGCGCGAAATGGCCTGGTAGATGACTGACGTCGGTGACGGTCCATATAGTGGGCTGTAGCCCTATACTCCTGAACTATTAAACGGAGGCTAAACATATCAGAGACAATGTGTTTTTAGCAAAGATTTACGTTCCTTTGCAAAGTTCTGTAACACAGCGGCTTTACGCTACAGATAAATCTGTAACGCGTGGCTAAATTACGGATCTTCATCACATAAATTATTTTTTCACTATCTAAAATAATTCGCGGAAGTCTTAGTTTTTTTGAACTCTAACCCTTATCTGAATCGATTCGGTTCGCCAATACGATTCTCAGTACGACTGCCTGGCAGGCGTATTAATGATAATAAAAGGAGGTAGCAAGTGACCATTGCTATTGTCATAGGCACACATGGTTGGGCTGCTGAGCAGCTACTCAAAACGGCAGAGATGCTGTTGGGCGAGCAGGAAAACGTCGGCTGGATCGATTTCGTTCCCGGTGAAAACGCCGAGACGCTGATAGAGAAGTACAACGCTCAACTCGCGAAGCTGGATACCAGCAAAGGCGTGCTGTTTCTCGTTGATACATGGGGCGGCAGCCCGTTCAATGCCGCCAGCCGCATTGTCGTCGATAAAGAGCACTATGAAGTTGTCGCCGGGGTGAATATTCCCATGCTGGTGGAAACCTTCATGGCGCGCGACGACAATCCGGCGTTTGATGAGCTGGTGGCACTGGCCGTTGAAACCGGTCGCGAAGGGGTAAAAGCCCTGAAAGCGCAGCCGGTTGAAAAACCCGCCCCTGCGCCTGCAGCGGCACCAAAAGCGGCAGCACCGGCAAAACCGATGGGCCCGAACGATTACATGGTTATCGGCCTTGCGCGTATTGATGACCGCTTAATCCACGGCCAGGTTGCCACGCGCTGGACCAAAGAGACCAACGTTCGACGCATTATCGTGGTCAGCGACGAAGTGGCCGCCGATACCGTACGTAAAACCCTTCTGACTCAGGTTGCTCCTCCTGGCGTTACCGCGCACGTCGTGGATGTCGCCAAGATGATCCGCGTGTACAACAACCCGAAATACGCGGGTGAACGCGTGATGCTCCTGTTCACTAACCCGACAGACGTTGAGCGCATTGTTGAAGGCGGCGTGAAAATCACCTCCGTGAACATTGGTGGTATGGCATTCCGTCAGGGCAAAACGCAGGTCAACAACGCCATTTCAGTCGATGCGAAAGATATCGAGGCATTCAACAAGCTGAATGCACGCGGTATTGAGCTGGAAGCCCGTAAGGTTTCTACGGATCAAAAACTGAAAATGATGGATTTGATCGGCAAAGTTGGGAAATAAGCCCGCGCCGGTTCTCACATAAAGCTTATGTAATAGGAGAAGTGCAATGGAGATTACCACTCTTCAGATTGTGCTGGTGTTCGTCGTCGCATGTATTGCGGGTATGGAATCCGTACTTGATGAATTTCAGTTCCACCGCCCTCTGGTGGCCTGTACGTTGATTGGGGCCGTTCTGGGTGACATGAAAACCGGTATCATCATCGGTGGTACCCTGGAAATGATCGCCCTGGGCTGGATGAACATCGGCGCGGCGGTTGCGCCCGATGCCGCGCTGGCCTCTATCATTTCGACCGTTCTGGTTATTGCTGGTCACCAGAGTATTGGTGCCGGTATCGCCCTGGCGATCCCGCTGGCAGCCGCAGGCCAGGTTCTGACCATCATCGTTCGTACTATCACCGTTGCCTTCCAGCACGCGGCGGATAAGGCGGCCGAAAACGGCAACCTCACGGCCCTGTCGTGGATCCACGTTTCATCCCTGTTCCTGCAGGCGATGCGCATCGCGATCCCGGCGGTTATCGTGGCGATCTCCGTCGGTACCAGTGAAGTTCAGAGCATGCTGAACGCCATTCCAGAAGTGGTCACCGGCGGTCTGAACATCGCGGGCGGTATGATCGTGGTCGTCGGTTATGCGATGGTCATCAACATGATGCGCGCAGGCTACCTGATGCCGTTCTTCTACCTCGGCTTCGTGACCGCTGCCTTCACCAACTTCAACCTGGTTGCACTGGGCGTGATTGGTGCGGTGATGGCGATCCTCTACATCCAGCTCAGCCCGAAATACAACCGCGTCGCGGGTGCCCCAGCGCAGGCTGCTGGTAACAACGATCTCGATAACGAACTGGACTAACAGGTGAGCGAAATGGTTGATATGACAAAAACTACCACCGAGAAAAAACTCACTCCGGGTGATATTCGTGGCGTGTTCATCCGTTCTAACCTGTTTCAGGGTTCATGGAACTTCGAACGTATGCAGGCGCTGGGTTTCTGCTTCTCCATGGTACCGGCGATCAAACGCCTGTACCCGGAAAACAACGAAGCGCGCCGTCAGGCGATCAAGCGTCACCTGGAATTCTTTAACACCCATCCTTACGTTGCGGCCCCCGTACTGGGCGTAACGCTGGCGATGGAAGAACAGCGTGCGAACGGCGCAGAGATTGACGATGGTGCTATCAACGGTATCAAAGTCGGCCTGATGGGTCCGCTGGCCGGTGTCGGTGACCCTATCTTCTGGGGGACCGTACGTCCGGTCTTCGCGGCGCTGGGTGCCGGTATCGCGATGAGCGGCAGCCTGCTTGGCCCGCTGCTGTTCTTCATCCTGTTCAACGCCGTGCGACTGCTGACCCGCTACTACGGTGTGGCCTACGGCTACCGTAAAGGGGTGGATATCGTTAAGGACATGGGCGGCGGCTTCCTGCAGAAACTGACTGAGGGGGCGTCAATCCTCGGCCTGTTTGTCATGGGGGCGCTGGTTAACAAGTGGACACACGTGAACATCCCGCTGGTGGTCTCGACCATCACCGGGCAGGATGGTCAGACGCGCGTCACCACCGTGCAGACGATTCTGGACCAGCTGATGCCTGGCCTGGTACCGCTGCTGTTAACCTTCGCCTGCATGTGGCTGCTGCGTAAGAAAGTGAACCCGCTGTGGATTATCGTTGGCTTCTTCGTCATCGGTATCGCGGGCTACGCTGTCGGCCTGCTGGGTCTGTAAGTTTCAATGCTATAGGCCGGGGGCTTGCCCCCGGTTTTTTTATCTGGAGGATGAATGACTGTCACGGACATCGTACTGGTTTTATTTATTGCTGCCCTTCTGGCTTACGCGATCTATGACGAGTTCATCATGCCCCGCCGTCACGGCGAGACGCTGCTCTCCCTTCCCCTTCTGCGACGCGGGCGCGTGGATGCGTTTATCTTCGCGGGTCTCATCGCTATTCTTATTTACAATAACGTCACCGGCCATGGTGCAATATTAACCACATGGTTATTATGTGCGCTGGCATTAATGGCTGTTTATCTGTTCTGGATCCGCACGCCGAAAATCATTTTTAAATCCCGCGGGTTTTTCTTCGCCAATGTATGGATAGAATATAACCGTATTAAAGAGATGAATTTATCCGAAGACGGTGTGCTGGTGATGCAATTAGAACAACGTCGCCTGCTTGTTCGGGTGAAGAATATTGACGACCTGGAAAAGATATACAAGTTACTCGTTAAAACTCAATAAGTTAGATATATAGCAATGGCTATATAATGCGTTTATCGTGCGCAAGAAATATAGCCAAAGCTATATCCCCTTCGTTAATTTGATCTCTATTTGTTAACGATATCTTCACGCTTAAAGACAAATGAAAATCGTTATCACTAAGCATTTTAAATAATGCCTCTTCATTGTTGTTTTATTTTCTCAAAATATGTTAAGGTTGCGCCCGTCGTTGGGGAGTAGCCGATTTCCTGCTCGCAGGAAATGTACGTGTCAACATACTCGTTGAAAAACGTGGCGCGTACGGTTCGCTGACAGCACATCTTATGTGCGGCGCGATCAGGCGAGACCATAGATACATCAACTGCTGTTTACTGGGGGCAGTGATGTGTCATATGGATATCCCCGGTCTGGACGCTGTTATGAATATCTCCGCTACGATCCTCCTCGCTTTTGGCATGTCCATGGACGCATTTGCTGCTTCTATCGGAAAAGGCGCCACGCTCCATAAACCAAAATTCTCAGAAGCCCTGCGTACCGGTCTCATTTTCGGTGCTATCGAAACGCTGACGCCGCTTATCGGCTGGGGTCTTGGCATGCTCGCCAGCCAGTTCGTGCTTGAATGGAACCACTGGATTGCGTTCGTCCTGCTGGTCTTTCTCGGTGGTCGAATGGTCATAGAAGGTTTTCGCGGTGGTGATGAAGAAGACGAGGAGCCGCAGCACCGCCACGGGTTCTGGCTGTTGGTCACCACAGCGATTGCCACAAGCCTTGATGCGATGGCCGTCGGTGTCGGTCTGGCATTCCTGCAGGTCAATATTATCGCCACCGCGCTGGCCATCGGCTGCGCAACGCTGATTATGTCCACGCTGGGCATGATGGTTGGACGGTTTATCGGCCCGCTGCTGGGTAAACGCGCCGAGATCCTGGGGGGAATTGTGTTGATTGGCATTGGCGCCCAGATCCTCTGGGCACACTTCGCCGGTTAATCTTCGCACTGCCAGACGTGGATACTGAAATCCGTCTGGCAGCGAAATGTTGAGTGTGCAGCTAGCGCTTCCCATACTTCCGGTTTTGCCCGCCACGCGAACGGCGTCATCTGCAGCAACGCGGTGGCCTCTTCCCCTTTCAACGTCATTTCATACGCCACGCTTTGCTCCTGCTTCAGGCTAAAACCGGCCAGCTGTTCAGAATGAGGGGCATGGAGACGCACTTCATCGTAGATCAGGCCTTTCAGCTCCATCAGATGACGCGGGCCCGGCGTTACGGTGACCACCCATCCGCCCGGCTTCACCACGCGAGCCAGCTCTTCCACCTTGCAGGGCGCATAAATGCGGATAACAGCATCCATGCTGGCATCGTCAAACGGCAGCCGGTGACTGGATGCCACGCAGAACGTCACGTCCGCGTAACGCTTTGCCGCCGCGCGAATGGCCACTTTCGACACGTCCAGACCGAATGTCAGCGCGCCCTTCTCACGGGCAATCCCGGCAAACCGTGCGGTGTAGTACCCTTCCCCGCAGCCAATATCGAGCATGGCGGTGGCAGAATCCGGCAGAATGTCATTAAGCATCTGCGCGACGGTCTCACGCAGCGGCAGATAGTGCGCGGCATCCAGAAACGCGCGACGCGCCTGCATCATCTCTGCACTGTCTCCTGGATCGCGGGAGCGCTTATGCTGCACCGGCAGAAGATTCACGTAGCCTTCTTTTGCCATATCAAACTGATGCCCCTGCGGACAGGTATAACTTTTATCTGAGTGCGTCAGGGGGGCGTGGCAAAGGGGACAGCTGAAGGACATGGTGACTCCGGAGCATAATCAAAGGGCGAAGTGTACCGCTATTCGCCCTGGTTATAAACGTCCGGTTAACGCATAACGATAAGGTGATCTGAACCCGCCGGTAACCCGTCAGGTTTCACATTCTCCAGACGCAGCACGTTGCCCATAATCTCGCTGAAGACAGGCGCGGAAACGGCACCGCCGTAGTAGGCGCCATTTTGCGGATCGTTAATGACCACCACCAGGGCAAAGCGTGGATCGCTGGCAGGCGCAACGCCGGCCGTATAGGCGACGTATTTATCGACGTACTTCCCGCTGTCGTCAATTTTCTTCGCCGTACCGGTTTTCACCGCCACCCGGTAATCACGAACGGCGGCCTTAACCCCGCCACCGCCGGGCAGCGCAACGCTCTCCATCATGTGCTCCACCTCATGCGCAATCTCTTCCGGCATAACGCGGTGCCCGATAACGGGTGGATCGATACGCGTAATCGAGAGAGGTCTCTCAAGCCCGAAACCGCCAATCGTGGCGTAGACGTGCGCCAGCTGGAGCGGCGTCACCATCAGCCCGTAGCCGAAGGCAAAGGTCGCGCGGTCGAGCTGGCTCCAGTATTTACGCTGGGGCAGCAGTCCCGCGCTCTCCCCCGTTAAGCCAAGCCCCGTATTCGTGCCAAAACCAAAGTTTCGATAGGTATCAATAAGATGCTGGACAGGCATTGCCAGGGACAG
Source organism: Enterobacter asburiae (assembly GCF_024599655.1). Taxonomy (NCBI): domain Bacteria; kingdom Pseudomonadati; phylum Pseudomonadota; class Gammaproteobacteria; order Enterobacterales; family Enterobacteriaceae; genus Enterobacter; species Enterobacter asburiae. Next base: position 2,008,732 of record NZ_CP102247.1, on the reverse strand, counting down.
TCGGGACACGCCGGTATCGCTCGATTTTTGCAGGATCCCCGTCATTGTCAGTTCAGGATAATAGCCCACATCGCGGATACGATGCCCGTCAAGGGTATACGGGTGCGTGTCAATCACGCTGTCCGGCTGGACCAGCCCCTGCTGCAGGGCCGTCATCAGCACCAGCGGCTTGACCGTGGAACCCGGTTCAAACGTATCGCTGATCGCACGGTTGCGAAAATCGTTTATCGTCGCGCCTTCCCGGTTATTGGGGTTGAAATCCGGATAGCTCGCCATGGCGAGGATTTCCCCGGTTGGGATATTAATTAGCACCGATGCCCCAGACTCGGCCTTGTTCCAGGCCACGGCATTATCGAGCGCATCTTCGGTGATGGTTTGCAGACGCTCGTCGATACTTAACTGGATGTTATGCGCCGGTGCGGGTGCCACTTCCGTCAGGTTTTCAACCACGCGTCCGTAGCGGTCTTCCCTTACCTGTCGCACACCCGCCTTGCCGGTCAGCTGTGCGTTGAAGCTTTTTTCCACGCCTTCAATGCCCTGCCCGTCAATATTGGTGAAACCAATCAGGTTCGCTGCCACATGACCGGCAGGATAAAAACGGCGGGATTCATCGCGTAAATTGATGCCGGGCAGGTTGAGCTTATCGATCCACTTTGCCTGTGCAGGATCGACCTGACGGGCAAGATAAATAAAACGGCCCTGCGGGTTGGCATTGATTCGCGCCGAAAGTGTGCCCAGGGAGAGATGCAGCGCGTTTGCCAACGCCTGCCAGCGTTCGTCAACGCCAACGCCCCCTTTTGCCAGCACCGTTTTAGGATCGGCCCACACGGCCCGGACAGGCACGCTCACCGCCAGGGGGCGACCTTCGCGATCCATTATCATGCCGCGCGGCGCGTCAATCGCCAGCTGGCGAAGGGAGCGCATATCTTCCTGCTTCACCAGATTGTCAGGCTTGATGATTTGCAGCCAGGCAACGCGGCCCAGCAAAAAAGCCAGACTACAAAAAATAGCTAAACAGAGCAGCACAAAACGCGCCGGCGTGAAATTGCCAGCGGTCGTTATCAATTTCTTCTTCACCTGAACCCCGGGACTGTAAAACAACGCCCTGATTTAACGGGAAAAGATGGGTTTAGGGTGGCAAAACAGTGCTACTAACCTCGCAGCTTTGCAACAAGTTACTAACAAGACCGCGAATAGTAATATTTTGAAAGATAAGGGGCATAAAAAAGCCCCGCGTTATGCGAGGCTTTATGTCTGAGATTGAAGTGCTAAGCGCTTCAGTCAGCAGCGGTTCGATCAGATAGCAGTTACGTTAACTGCAGCTGGGCCTTTCTGGCCGTCCTGAATTTCGAACTCAACGTTCTGGCCTTCAGCCAGAGTTTTGAAGCCGTTACCCTGGATTGCAGAGAAGTGTACGAACACGTCTTTGCTGCCGTCAGCAGGAGTAATGAAACCAAAACCTTTAGACTCGTTGAACCACTTAACTTGACCTTTAATCTTTGCCATTTTGCAAAATTCCTTAGAGTGTTTTCTTAGCCCGCAGGCATTAACTGAGATAAAACTGAGACATTACTGCATGAGGCACTAATATAAGGTTCGGCAGAGAAGCGGTATTCAACGACAACGTGTTTACTCAGGACTTCTTTACTGAAAATGCCACACATAAACAGAACTGTACCTCGTTTGACCCAAAACGTGTTATCACACACTATGTTTAATATGGCAAGCCATTTTTAAACATGTCTCGATCCGCCGCACAAATTCGAACAGTGCCTGTCAGGTTTTGCACAATTATGCGCATCACGTACAGACAGCTCTGCTGCGTAACAAAGACCCGGCGTTGCTTTCACAACCGCTGTAATCTAAGATGTTTTTAACATAGCTCATTCATAACGAAGCGTCCAGCAACCGGGAAAAGAAATCTTACGTCTTGATTGAGTTAGAACAATTTGTGAAAACTTATGCTTAAATCATTGTAACGCGACCAAATTGTTTCAGAGAAAAAACAACGTTAATAACCCACGCCCAACTGTATTAAAATGCACCAGCTAATAAACAGTGTTATGCACCAAAATAATGAAATTTTTATGAACCTGCATCAAAAGAAGGCAAGCAAAACGTTTCGATAAAAATAAAACATTCCTGAGTGCGTTTACATCAAGAATATATGCAACAATTAATCGCTTCGTTTATAAGGATAAATATTCGCCAATTTTCAGTATCCTGAAAGAATGATTAACTGGTGCTAAATTATCTAGCGCGTCAGTTAACTCCCGCACAGGTTCATCCAGGGCTTCATCTGCCAGTTCAAACACGCCCCAGTGAATGGGAAACGCCAGCGGACAACCCAACTGCTGCCACAATGCCACCGCGGATTGCGGATCCATATGATGGACAGCCATGAACCATCGTGGGGCATAGGCACCTATCGGTAACGCGGCAGCATCGATATGGCCCAGGCGTTGAGGTATCAACAGCAGCTCGGGCGAATACCCCGTATCGCCGCTGAACCAGAAACGATGATGTCGACCTTCCATAACCCAGCCGCACCATAATGAGCGATTGCGGTTCCATGGCGTGCGCATACTCCAGTGCTGTGCCGGTACGGCGGTCAGCGTCATCCCCTGCCAGGTGAAACTCTGCCACCAGTCGAGCTCAACCACGCGTTTTGCCCCCCGGCGGCGAAACCAGTCGGCCAGGCCCAGCGGAACAAAAAAACTGACGTCGGGGAAGCGCTTGAGGATACGGCGAATGGTCGCGTCATCAAGATGATCGTAATGATTATGGGAGATGACGACCGCATCAAGCTGAAGCAGTTGATCGACTGACAGCGCGGGAGGCGTTTTACGCTGTGGTCCCAGGAAAGGGAGCGGAGAAGCGCGCCGTGAAAACACCGGATCGGTAAGGATGATATTGCCGTCCAGCTGCAGCAACACACTCGCGTGTCCGAGCCACCACACCCCATCTTCATGAGATTGCGTAAGCTCAACCGGTTGCCACCACTGGTGGATAAAGTCTTCATAACCCAGCGCGGGCGGCTTCGGTAAACCGGCCTCTTTACGCGCTTTACGCCAGCGGTCAAGATCGCCGGGTTGATGTCCGACAGGATCGGTATTACGAAAACCGTTCGGGGTGTGATGTTTCAGGGAGGGGTCATACCAGGGATTTTTCCAGACCACAGCCACCTCCCAGACAAAAGATTAACGCTCAGCCACCAGGCGGATAAAGTCGTCTTCGTCTTTGTTATCTTCAGCGACCGGGTCTTTCGGCGCGTCTTTCTCTTCCGGTTCGTTAGCCTCACATAGACGGCGAAGCAGCGCATTCTGACGTTTTTGCTGATCGAGCAGCGCTTCCAGCAGTTCAATCTGCTCGTTAGTACGGGAACTGGCGCGGTTCACGAAAAACCAAATGACCAGCCCCACCAGCAGAACAACCAAAGAAATCATCAGGGATGCTATATTCAGCAGCCCTGAATTCAGTAACTCACCCATTTCACCACCTCAATAAAAACGTCTATTTTACCACTGGCGCGAAGGAAGGAAATCACCTTGAGAAAAAATGCGTGTTACCACGGAATAAATTTATTGATTGCGCAAACGCCGCTAAAAAACTGTACATCCTGATCGCACATCACATTGATCGTCTGCGTCCATAACACCACGCACGCTATCAGCACGATAATCAGAATTACCCAGCGTATTTTTTTCACTCCACACTCCGTCTAAAGACCTGATGTAACGAGGTTATCACGCTTATCTTAAACAAGGACTAACTGTGCCTCCATCGCGCTTTTTTCAGATTCCTGCACTTGTTTCGCCGCGTAAACCGTTTACGCTAGCATTATGATAACAACGATAAAAGAGGAAATGATGCGGTTAATCATTCGAACAATTGTTGCACTGGCCATTGTCTGGATTGGCCTTCTGCTAACGGGTTATGGCGTGCTTGTGGGAAGCACCGAGAACGCAGCCGGGTTAGGAATTCAGTGTAAATATTTAACGGCACAGGGCGTGAGCACTGCGCAATATCTGCATACTGAAAGCGGGATCGTGGGCTTAACCCACTGTCCGGTCCTGCGTAAGACATCCGTCGTGATTGATAATGGTTAATCAGCCGGGTAAATGACCGACAAAAAACGCCGCATCTGTTGCGGCGTTTTTTTATGGGAACAGAGATTAGAACGGGTAGTCGTGATACCCCATCTGTTCAGAAATCTTACGTGCGGCAGTGTGCAGAATAGCCACATACTCATGCAGACGCTCTTCGGAGAAGCGTAAGGTTGGGAAGGAGATACTTAAGCCCGCGATCACCACGCCAAAACGGTCAAACACCGGAACGCCGATGCAGCGCAGCCCTTCTTCCTGCTCTTCGTTATCTTCGCCATACCCCTGCTCGCGTACGCGATCGAGCACCGTTAACAGCGCGTCCGTGCTGGTAATGGTTCGTGAGGTACTTTGCTTGTATTCCACGCCTTCGAGGATCTGCTTCACTTCCTCACGATCGCGCCACGCCAGCAGAACCTTACCAATGGCGGTACTGTAGAGCGGGTTGCGACGACCAATGCGCGAATACATGCGCAGATTGTACATGGAGTCGATTTTATGGATGTAAACAATGCTGTCTTCATCCAGCGCGCCGAGATGGATGGTCTCTTTGGTCAGGCGAGAGATTTCACGCATCTGAATATCGGCGCTGCGGATCAGGTCAACATTTTGTAGCGCACGGGCACCCAGCTCAAACAGCTTCAGCGTCAGAGAGTATTTTTCAGATTCGCCTTCCTGGGCAACGTAGCCCAGCGACTTCATGGTTTGCAAAAAGCGATAAACGGTGCTTTTTGACATCATCACGCGCTGCGACAACTCTGTAATACCTATTTCACGCTCTTCTCCCAGCGCCTGTAAGATGCCAAACACCTTCAGCACGGAAGAAACAGAATCTGGCTGTTTATCCAAATCCGCAATAGCCATTTACCACCTCATAGAGAGTGTTTTATAAAAATCAGAACCGGTTTTTATTATAAGTTCCCGTCATGTCACCTGCAATCAATCCGCGTTTACTTCGTTACAAATCTGCGACATATCGCGGCTGTAACAATGCTAAAATAGTTACCCTGAGAATAATTTCACGCTGAGCTTTTTTAATCCTAATGGAAAAGACCCTTTCCGATGGCCTGCCTTTACCCCAGCGGTATGGCGCTATAGCAACCATCATTATCGGTATCTCAATGGCCGTCCTTGACGGCGCAATCGCGAACGTCGCCCTGCCAACCATCGCCAGCGACCTGCACGCCTCTCCCGCCAGTTCGATATGGATTGTTAACGCCTATCAGATTGCGATTGTGGTTTCCCTGCTCTCGTTCTCTTTCCTGGGCGATATGTTCGGTTACCGTCGGGTGTATCAGTGCGGTCTGGTGGTTTTCACCTTCACGTCCTTGCTATGCGCCCTTTCAGATTCACTGCATACCCTGACGCTTGCCCGCATTGCGCAGGGGTTTGGCGGCGCGGCGCTGATGAGCGTAAACACGGCGTTGATCCGCTTAATTTATCCGCAGCGTCATCTGGGGCGCGGCATGGGGATAAACTCGTTTATTGTCGCCGTCTCTTCCGCCGCCGGGCCTACCATTGCGGCGGCGATCCTTTCCGTTGCGTCATGGCAATGGCTGTTCGCCATTAACGTGCCGCTGGGTATCATCGCCATCTTCTTTGCTCTGCGCTTTCTTCCCGCTAACGGGCCTAAAAGCACCATGCCGCGCTTCGACGTGGCGAGTGCGGTGATGAATGCCCTGACCTTTGGCCTGCTGATTACGGCGCTGAGCGGCTTTGCGCAGGGACAGTCTCTGATGCTTACCGGCGCGGAGCTCGTCGCCCTGCTGGCGATCGGTTTCTTCTTTGTTCGCCGCCAGCTCACACTCCCTGTGCCCTTACTGCCGGTCGATCTGCTGCGTATTCCCCTCTTTTCCCTCTCCATTTGCACGTCAGTCTGCTCGTTCTGCGCCCAAATGCTGGCTCTGGTTTCTCTGCCCTTCTTTCTGCAGGGCGTGCTGGGACGTTCAGAAGTGGAGACCGGCCTGCTGTTAACTCCCTGGCCGCTGGCGACAATGGTGATGGCGCCGCTGGCAGGTTACCTGATTGAACGCGTCCATGCCGGTTTATTGGGAGCACTGGGGCTGGCGGTTATGGCGACAGGCCTTTTCGCGCTGGCTCTGCTGCCGTCATCGCCAACCGATCTGGACATCATCTGGCGTATGATCCTGTGCGGCGCAGGGTTTGGCCTGTTCCAGTCCCCTAACAATCACACTATTATCACCTCCGCGCCGCGCCATCGCAGCGGAGGTGCAAGCGGCATGCTGGGGACCGCGCGCCTTCTGGGGCAAAGCAGCGGTGCGGCGCTGGTCGCCCTGATGTTTAACCTCGCCGGACAAAACGGCAACCATGTTGCGCTTCTCACCGCGGGTGCCCTTGCCTCTCTCGCGGCGGTCGTCAGCGGCCTTCGCGTGACCCAGCCCAGGGTTCAGGCATAAAAAAAGCCGGGCGGAGAGTTCTCCTGCCCGGCTTATTAGGGTTCTTAGCGTTACTTCAGGTATTCCCCACTGCGCAGCGCTTCGATACGTTTATCCAGCGGCGGGTGAGACATAAACAGCTCGCTCAGCGATTTGGACTTACCGTTAATGCAGAAGGCCATCATGCTGTTCGCTTCCTGCGGCTCGTAGCTGGTTTTCAGACGCTGCAGCGCGGCAATCATCTTCTCACGACCAACCAGTTTCGCCGAGCCGGCATCCGCGTGGAATTCACGGTGGCGGGAGAACCACATGGTGATGATGCTGGCCAAAATACCGAATACCAGTTCCAGAACCATCGAAACGGCGAAGTAGATCAGCGGATTGCCGTTGCTCTCTTCACCTTCGTCGCGGTTGCCACCCATAAAGCCTGCCGCAATCTGCGCCAGAATACGGGAGATGAAGATCACGAAGGTGTTCACCACGCCCTGAATCAGGGTCATGGTCACCATGTCACCGTTGGCGATATGGCTGATTTCGTGGGCAATAACCGCTTCGGCTTCGTCACGGCTCATGTTCTGCAGCAATCCGGTGCTGACGGCAACCAGTGACGCATCGCGACGGGCGCCCGTGGCGAAAGCGTTGATGTCCGGGGCATGATAAATCGCCACCTGCGGCATGGCGATCCCGGCCTGACGGGATTGCTGAGCCACCGTATTCATCAGCCACTGTTCCATATCGTTACGAGGCTGTTCAATAACCTCACCGCCCACCGACTTCAGTGCCATCCACTTCGACATCAGCAGGGAGATGAACGAGCCACCAAAACCAAACAGCAGCGCCATAATCAACAGACCCTGAACGCTGCTCGACTGAATTCCTGTCAGGCTTAGCACGAGCCCGAAAACCACCATGACCGCCAGGTTGGTGAGCAGGAAGAGCGCGATTCGCATCATAATTTTCTTTTTACCTCAGTTTAACAAAACGCACTATGCGATAACCCACATCGTATGGGTATTGCGGCTATTTTCAAGCATCCGGCGGGCGTAAGTCACCAGAAAGACACAACTTTACACAATTGGAAATCTGGCTGACGGAAGGATGAAGAACAAAAAGAAACAGGCACAATTTCTTGTGCCTGTTGGGAGATTATTTTGCCGGAGCGGGCTGTACGGCAGGTTTCTCTTTTTCCTGATTCGCCAGGTCGAGAGCGATATGCACCGTCTCGTCCAGATACGGATCCGGCTCATGGTAATCTTTTGGCAGATCGTCCAGTTTTTTGAGCAGAGGCTTACCTTCACGCTTGAAGCGATCGTTGATACGCGCCAGGCGGGTTGCATCGTCTTCGTTGTTCTCTTTCTCACGCTGTGCGTAGTTCAGAGAAACGATATTCCGCTTATCTTTCAGGGCATTGAACCGTGCAATGTCCTTCATGATGTACTGGAACTCCGGATCTTTCGCGATGCGGTCGTTATGCGCTTTCAGCAGTTCAGGGCCAAATTGCGTCATATCACCCGCTTTCACGTAGGTCGCAGCATTGATGCTGTCCCACGGCAACGCGTTATCTTCAAACTTCTCGCCGGTTTCCGTCTCTTCCGTGCCTGTCGGCATCATAATGTCCGGCGTTACGCCCTTACGCTGCGTACTGCCGCCGTTCACGCGGTAGAATTTCTGAATGGTGTACTGAACCGAGCCCAGTGCAGGCCATTCCGGACGCAGCATTTGATCGTAAATACGATTCAGAGAGCGATACTGCTGAACGGTGCCTTTCCCGAAGGTTGGCTCACCGACGATCAGCGCGCGGCCATAGTCCTGCATTGCAGCGGCAAAGATCTCAGACGCGGAGGCACTGAAGCGGTCAACGAGGACCACCAGCGGGCCTTTGTAGTAGACCACACCGTCGTTGTCGGCATCTTCACGCACTTTACCGTTGTTATCGCGCACCTGAACCACAGGACCCGATGGAATGAACAGACCCGAGAGTGAAACCGCTTCAGTCAGCGCACCGCCGCCGTTACTGCGCAGGTCGATGATAATGCTGCTGACGTTCTGCTTTTCAAGCTTCTGCAGCTGAACTTTCACATCGTCAGTCAGCCCTACGTAGAAGCCAGGAATATCCAGAACACCGACCTTCTCTTTACCCACGGTTTTCACCGACATTTTCACCGCGCGGTCTTCAAGACGGATACGCTCGCGGGTCAGAGTAACGATACGGGTTTTGGTGCCTTTTCCTGCCGGGAGAACTTCCAGACGAACCTTGCTGCCTTTCGGACCTTTGATCAGCGCAACCACGTCATCAAGGCGCCAGCCGATCACGTCGACCATGTTCTGGCCGGTTTGCCCTACACCCACAATGCGATCGCCTACGCTAATCGCTTTGCTTTTGGATGCCGGGCCACCCGCGACCATCGAATTGATCACTGTGTAATCATCGTCCATCTGCAGCACCGCACCGATACCTTCCAGAGACAGGCTCATCTCGGTATTGAACTGTTCGGTGTTGCGCGGAGAGAGATAGTTGGTGTGCGGATCGATTTCGTGAGCAAAGGCGGTCATGGCCAGCGAGAAGACATCCTCACTGTTGGTCTGGGCCAGACGACGAATGGCGAATTTGTAACGACGCGTCAGCGTGTCACGGATCTCTTTTTCGTCTTTGCCGGTCAGCTTCAGACTCAGTTCGTCGTATTTAACTTTACCGTCCCACAGTGCATTCAACTCGGCTTCATCTTTCGGCCAGGGTGCTTTACTGCGATCCAGATTAAAGGTGTCAGTGCCGGTGAAGTCCATCGGACGTTCCAGCACTTTCAGCGCGTACTGATAGCGTTCGAAACGGCGCTTTTGCGACAGGTTGTAGAGATCGTAGAACAGATCCAGCTTGCCTGAACGCAACTCGTTACCCACCTCGGATTTGCGCTTAGCGAACTGCTCGACATCGCTGGCGAGCAAAACGTTATGGCTGTAATCCAGCAAGTTCAGATAGCGGTCAAAGATTTTGGCCGAAAAGGCCTGATCGAGATCGAACTGACGATAGTGCGAGCGGGTAAAACGTGAGGTCACGCGCTCGCTCACCGTCGCGTGCTGCGTCTCTTCCTTGAGTACCGGAATTTGATCAACACGCGTGATATCGTCCACTGCAAAAGCGTGACCTGTTATAGCAAACAGGCCCGCCAGCGCGGTGAGCTTAAAAAAAGTGTTCATGCCAGGCTTGGCCTCCGTTTCAGAACAACAAGTGTTCTGCGCGTACAATCATTGACATACCAGAAGTCAGCTGTACACGAACGCCATCTTTGGTGATTTCCATTACGGTGGCGTCCATAGCATTGTTACCCGCTTTTACCTTCAGCGCCTGACCTACGCTCAGAGCGTTAATGTCAGAAACCGGCGTATGGCGCGGCTCTTCGCGAGGGGCACGCGGGGCTTTTGCTGCTGGTTTGTCTGCACGCGGTTTGCGATCGTTATTATCGTGACGGCGCGGCGCAGGGCGTGGTTTACGCTCACGACGAGGCGCTTCTTCCTGGCCGTTTGCCGCTGCGGCTTCGCGTTTTTTCGCCTGCTGTTCTGCACGTTGTGCCTGAACGCGTGCTTTGGCTTCTTCAAGCTGCTTGCGCGCGTGCTCAACGTGCTGCTCGTCCAGCTCACCACACGGGTTGCCGTCGAGATCCACGCGGGTCGCGCCAGCTTTGATACCGTACAGGTAACGCCAGCTCGAAGTATAAAGACGTAAGGCGGAACGCAGCTGAGTTTTGCTGAGGTTCATTTCCCCTTCAACACGCGCCACCAGATCCTGAAAAATACCGACTTTCAGGGGACGAGCTTCACCTTCCGCGCTGAAGCACTGCGGGAAACGCTCGGCCAGAAATGCGATAACTTCTTTACTGCTATTCAACTTAGGTTGATTTTCCATGAAATTTCCTGATTACAACGGACGTTGCCAACAAGCGCAGGCATGAACAGGCGTCATTATAATGACGCTATCAGTAAATGCTACGTTATCCGTTGATTATCCTGCGACGCTCGCAAAGAATTTTTGATAATCGGTTGCAGCGAGTACGTTTTCCAGATTAGCCACCAGCTCGCGCAGCCCCTGTTCGTCCTCGGTTGTAAAGCGACTGAAGACCGTGCTGTCGATATCCAGAACGCCAATAATCTGATTTTTGACCACCAGCGGCAGAACGATTTCAGAGTTACTGGCGGCATCACAGGCAATGTGCCCGTCAAACGCATGAACGTCTTCCACACGCTGGACCTGATTCTCGGCCACCGCCGTGCCGCATACGCCGCGCCCTACCGGTATACGCACGCAGGCCAGTTTGCCCTGGAACGGGCCAAGCACCAGCGTTTCACCTTCCAGGAGGTAAAAGCCGGCCCAGTTCACGTCAGAGAGACGTTCAAACAGCAATGCGCTAGTATTTGCCAGAGTGGCTAAGAAGCTGGTCTCACCCGCCATCAATGCCTTAAAATCGCGGTTCAGATCCGCGTAGAATTCTGTTTTGTTCATTATTCAATCACTTAGTTGTCTTACAAATTTACCGCATAGCCTATTAAAATAAGCATTAAATGCGCTCATGCTCAAGATGAATCCGTTCATGAGTTATTATAACTTTCAACAATACTTATTTGTGCGCAGCTGATGGCCTTAAAAACAACCAAAATTACGCCGACAAGAAAGATAACTGTCCATACGGTAAGCGAAGCTTTGCCACGTGCACATTATCAGCGTTGCCCCCAGTGCGATACGCTTTTTATGTTGCCGAAGATGAAATCGCACCAAAGTGCCTTTTGTCCCCGATGCGACGCCAAAATTCGTGATGGTCGCGACTGGTCGCTAACCCGACTCGCCGCCATGGCCGTCACCATGCTGCTGCTGATGCCCTTCGCCTGGAGCGAACCGCTGCTGAAACTCTACCTGCTTGGGGTACGCATTGACGCCAACGTGCTGCAGGGTATCTGGCAGATGACCCGTCAGGGCGATCCCATTACCGCTGCCATGGTGCTGTTCTGCACCGTTGGCGCACCGCTGGTGCTGGTCGCCGCCATTGCCTATCTTTGGTTTGGCAATATTCTCGGCATGAACCTTCGCCCGGTGCTGTTGATGCTGGACAAGCTCAAAGAGTGGGTGATGCTGGATATTTATCTTGTGGGCGTGGGCGTTGCGTCAATAAAGGTACAGGACTACGCCTTTTTGCAGCCCGGCATCGGGCTCTTTGCTTTCATCTGCCTGGTATTGCTGAGCATCCTGACGCTGATCCACCTGAACGTTGAGCAGCTCTGGGAACGGTTTTACCCTCAGCGCCCCGCCACGCGTCCCGATGACAATCTGCGCGTCTGTCTGGGATGCCACTATACCGGCTTGCCCGACGCGCGAGGACGCTGCCCGCGGTGCCACATTCCGTTGAGACTGCGGCGCAACAACAGCCTGCAAAAATGCTGGGCCGCGCTGATCGCCTCCCTGGTGTTTCTGATCCCAGCCAATATGCTGCCGATTTCCATCATTTACGTGAATGGCGGGCGTCAGGAGGATACTATACTCTCCGGGATTATCTCCCTTGCGCACAGCAACGTCGGGGTTGCGGCGATCGTCTTTATTGCCAGTATCCTGGTTCCCTTTACCAAAGTGGTGGTGATGTTTACCCTGCTCATCAGCATTCACTTTAAGTGTGAACAAGGCTTACGAACCCGCATTCTGCTGCTGCGGTTCGTCACCTGGATTGGCCGCTGGTCAATGTTAGATCTGTTCGTGATTTCGCTGATGATGTCGCTCATCAATCGCGACCAGCTACTTGCTTTTACAATGGGACCCGCGGCTTTTTATTTCGGCTCTGCGGTGATATTGACTATTCTTGCTGTGGAATGGCTGGATAGCCGCTTACTTTGGGATGCACATGAGTCAGGAAACCCCCGCTTCGCCGACTGAAGCGAGAATTAAAACAAAACGCCGCATTTCGCCATTCTGGTTGCTGCCCGTCATCGCCCTGATGATTGCAGGCTGGCTTATCTGGACGAGCTATGAAGATCGCGGGAGTACCGTCACCATTGATTTCCAGACCGCCGACGGCATCGTCGCCGGGCGAACGCCCGTTCGCTTCCAGGGCGTTGAAGTGGGTACGGTTCAGGACATCTCCCTTGGAAAAGGGCTGAACAAGATTCAGGTGCGGGTCAGTATTAAATCTGACATGCAGGATGCCCTGCGCAGCGAAACGCAGTTCTGGCTGGTGACGCCGAAAGCCTCTCTGGCCGGCGTGTCCGGGCTGGATGCGCTCGTGGGCGGTAACTATATCGGCATGATGCCGGGCAAAGGCGAGCCGCAGGATCACTTTGTTGCCCTGGATACACAGCCCAAGTACCGCCTCAATAACGGCGATTTAATGATCCATCTGCAGGCCCCGGATCTCGGTTCTCTGAACAGCGGTTCGCTGGTCTATTTCCGCAAAATCCCGGTTGGCCGCGTATACGATTACGCGATCAACCCGAATAAACAGGGCGTCACCATCGACGTGCTGATCGAGCGCCGTTTCACCAATCTGGTGAAAAAAGGCAGCCGCTTCTGGAACGTCTCCGGCGTGGATGCTGACCTCAGCCTGAGCGGTGCGAAAGTGAAGCTGGAGAGTCTGGCCGCGCTGGTGAATGGCGCCATTGCCTTTGACTCCCCGGAAAACTCAAGCCCTGCCACCGCTGATGATTCATTTGGATTGTATGCTGACCTGGCGCACAGCCAGCGCGGCGTGATCGTCAAACTCGCCCTGCCCGATGCTAAAGGGCTAAAAGCGGGTTCAACGCCGCTGATGTATCAGGGATTGCAGGTTGGTCAGCTCACCAAAATGACGCTCAACCCGGGCGGTTCGGTCACCGGCGAAATGACTGTCGACCCGAGCGTGGTCGATCTCCTGCGCGAGAAAACGCGCATCGAAATGCGCAGTCCGAAGCTCTCTCTGAACGATGCCAGCCTCAGCACGCTGTTGACCGGAAATACGTTTGAGCTCATCCCCGGCGAAGGTGAGCCCAGCAATAGCTTCGTGATTGCCCCGGCAGATAAAGCCCTGCTGCAAAAGCCGGGCGTGGTGACGGTCACGCTGAATGCGCCAGAAAGTTACGGTATCGAAGCCGGACAGCCGTTAATTTTACACGGCGTGCAGGTCGGTCAGGTGCTGGAGCGTAAGCTCTCGGCGGATGGCGTGACGTTCTCGGTCGCCATCGATCCGCAGTACAGCGACCTGGTGCACGGTGACAGCAAATTCGTGGTGAACAGTCGCGTCGACGTGAAGGTGGGTCTGGACGGCGTGGAGTTCCTCGGTGCCAGCGCCAGCGAATGGGTTAACGGCGGTATCCGCATTCTGCCCGGCGATAAAGGCCCCGTGCGCGACAGCTATCCGCTGTATGCCAACCTGGAGAAAGCGGTTGAAAACAGCCTGAGCGATCTTCCTACCACCACGCTGACGCTAAGCGCCGAGACGCTGCCGGACGTACAGGCGGGATCTGTGGTGCTGTATCGCAAGTTTGAAGTCGGGGAAGTGATCACCGTTCGCCCGCGTGCGGACGCGTTCGATATCGAACTGCATATCAAGCCGGAGTATCGCAAGCTGCTGACGCCAAACAGCGTCTTCTGGGCCGAAGGCGGCGCGAAAGTTCAGCTTAACGGTAACGGGCTGACCGTGCAGGCCTCCCCGCTCTCACGCGCGCTGCGCGGGGCGATTAGCTTCGATAACCTCAGCGGCGCGGGCGCGAATCTGCGTAAAGGTGATAAGCGTATTCTCTTCCCGTCCGAAACCGCCGCACGTGCCGTGGGTGGACAGATTACCCTGCACGCGTTTGATGCCGGTAAGCTGGCGGAAGGCATGCCAATCCGCTATCTGGGTATTGATATCGGGCAGATCCAGAAGCTGACGCTTATTACCTCGCGTAACGAGGTGCAGGCTACCGCCGTGCTTTACCCGGAATATGTGCAGACCTTTGCCCGGATGGGTTCGCGCTTCTCGGTGGTCACGCCGCAGATCTCGGCCGCGGGCGTTGAGCATCTCGACACCATCCTGCAGCCGTACATCAACGTTGAGCCAGGCCAGGGCAATGCCCGTCGTGATTTTGAGCTGCAGGAAGCCACGATCACCGACTCGCGCTACCTTGGCGGCCTGAGCATCGTGGTGGAAGTGCCGGAAGCGGGCTCGCTGAGCATCGGCACCCCGGTACTGTTCCGCGGTATTGAAGTGGGTACGGTCACGGGCCTGACGCTCGGTACGCTCTCCGACCGCGTGATGGTGGCGTTGCGTATCAGCGAACGCTATCAGCACCTGGTACGTAATAACTCGGTATTCTGGCTGGCATCCGGCTATTCGCTGGACTTTGGCCTGACGGGAGGTGTGGTGAAAACCGGCACCTTCAACCAGTTCATTCGCGGCGGTATCGCGTTTGCCACGCCGCCAGGAACGCCGCTGGCGCCAAAAGCGCAGCCGGGTAAACACTTCCTGCTGCTCGAAAGCGAACCGAAAGAGTGGCGTGAATGGGGAACCGCCCTGCCGCGTTAATCCGACAGGCTCCGGTGTCAACGCACCGGAGCCTTTATGTTACACTGCGCGCCTGAACTTTTCCCTGTGGTGTGCCCGTGGCTCAAAACTCCGTATTTCTTCCTGAACAATTCCTGGCGCAGATGCGCGAGGCGCTTCCTTCTCACCTGTCGTTAGACGATTTTATCGCCGCCTGCCAGCGTCCGTTACGCCGAAGCATTCGCGTCAACACGCTGAAAATCAGCGTCGATGATTTTCTGGCGCTGGTCTCGCCGTACGGCTGGCAGCTTACGCCGGTACCGTGGTGCGCCGAGGGGTTCTGGATAGAACGCGATGATGAAGCTTCACTGCCGCTGGGCAGTACCGCTGAACATCTGAGCGGTCTGTTCTATATTCAGGAAGCCAGCTCGATGCTGCCGGTTGCTGCCCTGTTTGCCGATGGCAACGCGCCTGAGCGCGTGATGGATGTTGCGGCGGCGCCCGGCTCAAAAACCACGCAAATTGCCGCCCGGATGGGTAATCACGGGGCGATCCTCGCCAACGAGTTTTCCGCCAGCCGCGTGAAGGTGCTGCATGCCAACATCAGCCGCTGCGGTATTCATAATGTTGCCCTGACGCACTTCGACGGACGCGTGTTTGGCGCCGCCTTACCGGAAGCCTTCGATGCCATTCTGCTGGACGCCCCCTGCTCCGGCGAAGGGGTGGTGCGTAAAGATCCCGATGCATTAAAGAACTGGTCCGTGGAAAGCAACCTTGAGATCGCCGCCACGCAGCGAGAGCTGATCGAGAGCGCCTTTCACGCGTTGCGCCCTGGCGGCACGCTGGTCTATTCAACGTGTACCCTAAACCGCGATGAAAACGAAGACGTCTGTCTGTGGCTGAAAGCGCAGTATCCGGAAGCAGCCGAGTTTCTGCCGCTTAACGATCTGTTTGCCTCGGCACAAGAGGCGGTAACCCCCGAGGGTTTCCTTCACGTGTTCCCGCAGATTTACGACTGCGAAGGGTTCTTTGTGGCGCGTCTGCGTAAAACGCAGGCGGTTGCTCCCCTACCCGCACCTAAATTCAAGGTCGGCAACTTCCCGTTTGCCCCCCTTAAAGGTCGCGATGCAGCGCAGCTTGAAGCTGCAGCCAAAAAGGTTGGGCTGGTCTGGGATGAGAGCCTGCATCTCTGGGTGCGTGATAAAGAGATATGGCTGTTCCCGGCTGAGATCGAACCGC
The DNA here is from genome assembly GCF_024599655.1 of Enterobacter asburiae. Classification (NCBI taxonomy): domain Bacteria; kingdom Pseudomonadati; phylum Pseudomonadota; class Gammaproteobacteria; order Enterobacterales; family Enterobacteriaceae; genus Enterobacter; species Enterobacter asburiae. Next base: position 1,992,523 of record NZ_CP102247.1, on the reverse strand, counting down.
TCATCGGAAAGGTCCGTTTTTCGCGAATCGGGATCCGCCTGGCGGAAGTGCATAACAAAGGGTATCGCTGGCAGCATGAGGCCGTTATCGCCCTTGCCGGACGCGAGAATACCTTTGCCCTGACGCATCAGGAAGCCGAAGAGTGGTACCGTGGTCGCGATGTCTATCCGGACAGCGCGCCATCAGGTGATGAAGTGATAGTGACGTATCAGGGATACCCGCTGGGCCTGGCAAAAAAGGTTGGCTCAAGGCTGAAAAACAGCTATCCGCGCGAGCTGGTTCGGGACGGCCGTTTGTTTACCGGTAACGATCGCACGGACTAAAAAAAGCGCATTTTTTTACTGGCGATTTTGCTCTCCTTGTCTACGATCAAAAATGGGTGACCGCACTGGTCATACCAGATTTTGACAACCGACCCGGAGAGCACTATGACGAAAACCAGCGTGCGTATTGGCGCTTTTGAAATCGACGACGCAGAGCTGCGCGGCGAAGCACAAGGCGATCGAACGTTAAGTATTCCCTGCAAATCCGACCCGGATTTGTGCATGCAGCTCGATGCATGGGATGCAGACACCAGCGTCCCGGCAATACTTGATGGCGAACATTCTGTCCTTTACCGTGAGCATTACGATAGCAAAACCGATGCCTGGGTCATGCGTCTTGCCTGACCTAAAGAGAACCCGCCCGAAGGCGGGTTATTTATTACTGCAGCTTCGCCAGCGTAAAGTAACCGTCAAAAACAGCCCCCGTATCAATGTAGTGGAGATTATTAAAATCATACCTTCTGTCGAGGGGCGTATGGCCAAACCAAAAATGATCCGCGCCGCTGATGCCCTGCCCTTTGCCCACCATAAATCCCATCAGTCTGTCGCGGTTCCATAAGACGCGCTGGGCGCTAACCGGTTTTTGCCATTGGTATTCCGCAGCCGGATAATCAGCATGGGCAATTACATTCAGACCGTTCGCACAGGTTATCTCGATGATATGCGGTAATTCCCGACAGGCCTCGAGTAACGACAGCGTAAGCTGTTGCTGGTCACGTTCAAGCTGCGAAAACCATATTCCGCCATTCATCGTCCAGAGCGAAAAATCGTTATTATCCAGACTGTCGAGAGCCATTTGCTCATGGTTGCCCCGCACGGCGCGAAACCATTTTTCATGAATTAACTGCAGGCATTTCACGCTATCAGGGCCACGATCGATCATATCCCCGACAGAAATAAGCAAATCCTCATACGGGTTAAAGTGACGACGTTTAAGCTCCTCCATAAGCCACTGGTAACAACCGTGTATATCGCTGACAACCCAGACGTGACGCCACATCCCACCTTCAATTCGCTGATACATAGGACCTCCTTTTAACAGTATAGCCACCGCAGAAAAGGCAACAGACAGGCGCGGTCCGCACGAAGTGAAACAAACGGTAAACCAAACGGAAATAAAGATCCTCGCGCTATTAATCCCTTTTTATTGGCTCTTTAGAATAAGGGTAGAAAAAAAAAGAGGGGTCTTCACGTGTCTAATACGCACCTGCATAACGATGTTTTTTATCCGCATCGCACAAATATTATTTCCGAGCTGGTGAACGGCAAACGCGTGCCGGGGCCAATCTGGCGGAAACGCGAATATCGCCTGAAGTTCCTTTTACGCTCGCTCCTGTTCTGGTCTTCTACCCATCGCATGCTGGAAGCCCTTTCCGGGCGCGACGATTTCGACAGGCTGTTGGCCTCACAGATTACGTTGCCCAGCAAGACCCACCGGCAGTATCTGATGCGCGGCCTGACGCCTAACGATCGCGCCGACGCTATCGTTAACCATTACTACTGGGTTGATAGCCTGAAAGAGAGCAGTCTCGCTCAGGCCCTGACCAGCCCACAGGAGCAAACCGTCGTACGGTTCCACGCTAAAGACGGTGTAACCTATACGGTCAATGCATCCTCTGCGGGGAAAGCCGAGCGCGAGGGCGAAAGCACCTTGTGGCTACGCGACAACGAGGATACGCTGCTGGCCAGCCTGACCTTCAGCGTCGCGCGCAGCAATGGTCAGCAAGTGATGGTCATCGGCGGGCTTCAGGGACCTCGTCGCTGCGTATCGCGAGACGTCATTAAACAGGCCACCCGCGCCTGCCACGGCCTGTTCCCTAAACGGGTGTTGATGGAAGTCCTCTTCCAGCTGGCTGCGCACTCCTCTGTCCGGGCGATTTTTGCCGTCAGCGACGAGGGACACGTTTTCCGCGCGTTGCGATATCGCCTGAGCAAAGGCCGCCATTTCCATGCAAGCTACGATGAGTTTTGGGGATCTCTGGACGGTAAAAAGCTTTCGGCCTTCTGCTGGCAGCTGCCGCTGCAAATGGAGCGTAAATCCCTGGAAGAGATTGCCAGTAAAAAACGTGCCGAATACCGCCGTCGCTTTGAGCTGCTCGATGAAATAGAGGCATCCGTTAAGTCCCACTTTTAAGCCCGGCTGGCGTTTTCGCTCACTGCGTAGTGGATGCATTCTGTTTAAAAGAGGAATGATAAAGCAGCCCACTATTGCACAGGGCGAGGGCGCTCAGTTAGCATTGCGCGAAATGAAACTGACGAATGCGTTGGGAAAAGCGCAATGCGGGCGCAAAAATGAGGGACTTCGGTAATGATCTATGACTGCTTCTTATATTACGATGAAGATATGCTTCTCGAAATCAGGCTAAACACGCTAGCGGACGTTGTCGATCGCTTCGTTATCGTTGAGTCAACGCATACCTTTACCGGTAAAAAGAGGCAGCTGCATTTTGACATAAATAAATACAGTCAATTTAAAGATAAAATTATCTACATTGTTCATGATAAAGAACCGATTACGAAAGCCGCTGAAGAATCACATCCGGCTCGGGAGGTCATTCCGGGTCTGCCAGACGGCATGGTAGTGGATGCGTGGGCAAATGAAGCCGCGCAGAGGAATGCGATCATGCAGGGTTTGACGCAGGCCAACGATGATGATTTGATTTTAGTTTCCGACGTGGATGAGATATTTTCCCCTCGGGTGGTCGCATCGATAAATCCCAAAAAGCTGTGCACTACTATTTATCAGAATTTCTATAATTATCAGTTTAACCTGCAGGTTTTTAATACTGACAACACGCCAAGAAAATGTAAATTACCGAGAGCCACCCAATATAAAAATCTCGTTAATTTCTTTGGCGGTGAACCTGAATCATTCAGGAATCTTAAACGCACCCGAAGCGTCAAAAGCTGGTCCTGGCTAAAATGGAACTGGTTCAAGGTTAACAACAGCATCATTGAAAATGGTGGCTGGCATTTCTCATGGGTGATGACACCTGAGCGCATCTCAGAAAAAATGTCTACCATTTCCCATACTGAATACGATCTTCCTGAGTTTAACAACCCGGAACACATCATGAAGGTCATTAAAAATGCGGAAGATATCTGGGGACGCGACAGGACGTTAACCAGGCAAGCGCTGACGGTTGAAAACTTTCCGGAGTACATTGTCCGCAACAAAGACAAATTCAGCGCGTTCATTATTTAACTTACGGGCTGCCCTTTTGCTGGCCAGAAGACTTTTGCTCAGCGATCGCTCGGACACAAAATTTTAACAAAGATCCCAAAAAACCCTGGACGCACGCGGTCCTGAGTATGTTATGGTTTAGACAGGATATGGAATGTTCGAGAAAGTTTCGGGTGATTTCGAGTCAACACCGAACAATGGTTTGAAAAACATACAGATAAAAAGAGACCGAATACGATTCCTGTATTCGGTCCAGGGAAATGGCTCTTGGGAGAGAGCCGTGCGCTAAAAGTTGGCATTAATGCAGGCTAAGTCGCCTTGCCTTTTAAGAATAGATGACGACGCCAGGTTTTCCAGTCCACAGCTAAAGCGGTCGGAAAAAAAGCGCCAGAGCATCATAAAATGTGAAAAACCGCAGTGCTTTCGCCAGCATCTGCGGTTTTTTATTGGAAACCTGAGCGTTAGCAGAGCTTGTCGGCGCGCTCGATAAACGGTGCCAGGCTCATTTTTTGTCCCGGATGCGCCGGGTCATCGATCTGAATAATGCTAATCGGCTGGCCGCTGCTCTTACCGCTGGCTACCTGCTGCTCTGCGGTATCATTTAACGGGTATTGCACCAGCGTGCTCGGGTTGATCGCATACAGCGCATGGCCCGGACGGCAGGTCAGCATCACCTCTTCGCGATTGAACGCCCATTTGTCCTTACCCACTTCAAAACGGCTAACGGTGATAACCTGCGGCGCGGCAATCGCGCTCCCCGTGCAGGCCAGCAATATGAGAGAAAGTACTGTCTTTTTCATATGATATTTAACCTTGTCAGAAGGGTTCCCAGGTGGCGAACAGACTGACCGTTGCCAGTACCAGCGCTCCCAGCACCACTTCTGCCTGTGTCATCCTGATAAAAATCTGTTGTGCTCGCCCGGTCTCCGGACGAAACCGTGGCACCAGAAAATACCGATTTGCCAGCGCAATTACCACCATCAACGCCACCAGCGCACATTTGAACAACAAAAACCGCACGTAGCCAGCCTGCCAGGGAATATGGACGCCCAGTATCATGAGCGTATTTATCACGCCGGTGAGCAGCACGCCCGCGACGGCGTAATGCCCCACGCGCGAGAATCGCATCATGGTAAAGATGGCGGCATTCTGCCACCGCCCTTTCGCCAGCCGCATGCAGAACAGCAGAGGCAGTAATCCGCCAAGCCAGGTTGCGGCACAGATCAGGTGAAAAGCATAATTAAGACGCTGCAACGCCCCCATAGGACCGTCGTTCATCGCCGCATGCCCAACCCCAGCCAGCAGGATAAGCTGGCCCATTGCAAGCAGCAGCAGCCGCGAACCTTTCAGCGGCGCAAGCCATGCCGCACCGACCGTTATCGCCGCGAGGATCATTTGCCACAGCCAGACGCCACCAAACCGGGTCCCCATCACGCTGAACCAGACCTGCGGAGCAAACACATCCCCCCAGCCGTTACCCATCAATCCACCCTGCAGCATATACATCAGGAATGCTGCCGCCAGGCCCACTAAGGCAGCCACTTTCTGCTGCGACTGGAATCGCCGGGACATCAGACGGTGGAGAGAAGAAGGCGCAAACCAGACGCTGTAAAGCGCATTGCCAAAAACCAGCATCAGCGCCCCAAAATGGATAAAGCGTATCCCGATATAACACAGCGCCAGCATGCTACTTCACGCTAAAGTGATAGCTGCCTTTGGTTTTATGGCCGTCTACGGAGACCACGTGCCAGTCCACCTGGTAAGTCCCTGACGCCAGCGTTTGTTCCAGCGGAACGGTGAGCTGAGCCTTGTTCTTTTCGTCTCGCGCGGCGGTTCCGGTTTTGATGACCTGCTTTTGCGCATCCGTTACTACCACACCGCTAAACCCAGGTTCGATACCTTCCGAAAAATTCAGCGTAAGTGCCTGCGGTGCGGTCACTACGCTGTCTGCTGCCGGGACCTGCTGTGTAAGATGTGCATGTGCCAGCACGGAGGGCGTCATCATTGTCAAGGCCACAAAAACCAGTGCGCATACCGCGCGGGAGGCGGAGAAACCCATCGCAATCATTCCTTTTTGTTATGTCTGTAAGCTAAAGAATAACGCTGTATAATAAACGAGTCGAGGATCATCCTGCCTCCGCTTGTCATCTTCGTGCAATCGCGGTAACGTTGCCGCCGCATAAAAAGGAGAAGGTAATGAAGATCAATCTAGCCGCCCTTCCGCAGGACGAGATGGATAAAGTGAATGTCGATCTCGCTGCCGCTGGCGTCGCGTTTAAAGAGCGTTACAACATGCCCATCGTGGCTGAAGTCGTGGAACGGGAACAACCCGCCCATCTGCGCGACTGGTTTCGCGAAAGATTAATCGCCCACCGTCTCGCCTCGGTTAACCTCTCCCGTTTACCGTACGAGCCAAAAGTTAAATAAGCTTAACGAGTCGTTACACTTCCTTACGCGGAATCTGGCAGGATAAGAAAACCCTGATAAATTTAGGTGTATTCTTAAATCTCTGCGACTCAGTGTATAAGGAAGTCACGATGTCACATTGGAATATAGCGGCAGCCCAGTATGGCGGTCAGCACCAGAGCGTGGATGACCATGTTACGCACCACCTGCGCTTCATCTCCGAAGCAGCACGGCAGCGGTGTGATTTGCTGGTCTTCCCTGAACTCTCATTAACGGGCTCAGGCGCGCCGACGCTACCTCCCCCGCCCGATGACGCGCAGCTGGAACCGCTGCTTAACGCAGCACATTTTTACCAAATTACCGTTATTGCCGGAATTCCCCTGGAGCGGAATGGTCAGCGCCAGAAAGGCCTCGCGCTGTTTACGCCCGCTCGCCACCGCATCCTTTGCTACCCGCAAGGTCACGGTGCCAGCCTGGTGCCGGGGGATAAACACCTTACCATCATTGATGCGCATGGCGATTCCCCCAATCTCGATCCCAGGGCCACGCTTGTCACCAGTTGCCAGTCAGTAAGGGATAACCGCTGGCGGCAGTCCATCGGTACCCTGCAGCGCTTCGCGCATAAATATGCCATTGCGGTACTGATGGCAAACGCCTGCGGCGGCAGCGCGCTGTGGGATGAAAAAGGCCAGCTGATCGTGCGCGCGGATAAAGGCGAGCTTCTGGTGACCGGTACGCTCAGCAGACGGGGTTGGCAAGGCGATATCATTCCTTTAGGCTAGGCGTTTTAAGCTCAGGAGTTTTCAATGCTGCGCGTCATCGATACCGAAACTTGCGATCTTCAGGGCGGAATTGTGGAAGTGGCCTCTGTCGACGTGGTTGACGGTAAAATCGTCAACCCAATGAGCCATCTGGTGCGTCCCGATCGCCCCATCAGCCCTCAGGCGATGGCTATCCATCGCATTACCGAATCGATGGTGGCAGACAAGCCGTGGATCGAAGAGATTATTCCGCACTACTACGGTAGCCCATGGTACGTCGCGCATAACGCCAGCTTTGACCGCCGGGTGTTACCTGAGATGCCGGGTGAATGGATTTGTACCATGAAGCTGGCGCGTCGTCTCTGGCCGGGGATTAAATACAGCAACATGGCGCTGTACAAGTCCCGTAAGCTCAGCGTCCGTACCCCTGAGGGGCTTCACCATCACCGCGCCCTGTATGACTGCTATATCACCGCCGCGCTGCTGATTGATATTATGAATATCTCTGGCTGGACGCCGGATGACATGGCAACCATCACCGGACGCCCCGCGCTACTGACCACGTTTACCTTTGGGAAATATCGCGGAAAGCCGGTGTCCGAAGTGGCGGATAAAGACCCGGGCTATTTGCGCTGGCTGTATAACAACCTCGACAGAATGAGCCCGGAACTGCGCTTAACGCTGAAACATTATCTGGGCGACGCTTAGCGCTCCGCACGGCCTGGCAGCGTGTCCTGCGCCAGGCCTATCAGGAAGGCATATTCCAGGGCAACCCCTTCGTACGATTTAAACCGTCCCGATTTCCCCCCGTGCCCGGAATCCATATCGGTACACAGCAGCAGCAGGTTGTCATCGGTTTTCAACTCCCGCAGCTTTGCCACCCATTTTGCCGGCTCCCAGTATTGCACCTGAGAATCATGCAAGCCGGTGGTGACCAGCATATGCGGGTAGGCTTTCGTCTCCACGTTATCGTACGGGCTGTACTCTTTCATATATCGGTAGTACATCTCATCCTGCGGATTCCCCCACTCCTCAAACTCCCCGGTGGTAAGTGGGATGGATTCATCGAGCATGGTCGTGACCACATCGACAAACGGAACCTGCGCGACAATCCCCTTAAAGCGATCGGGACGCTGGTTGATCGCCGCCCCCATCAGCATGCCGCCCGCGCTGCCCCCCATCCCAAAGCAGAGCTGCGGATCCCCGTAGCCCTGCTCTATCAGCGCATCGCAGACGTCGAGGTAGTCATTGAAGGTGTTTTTCTTTTTCAGGAATTTCCCGTCTTCATACCAGTGTTGTCCCAGCTCACCGCCGCCGCGAATATGGGCGATGGCGAAAACAAAACCGCGATCGAGCAGGCTTAACCGGCTGCTGCTGAAATCGGCGTCCATGCTTGAGCCATACGAGCCGTAGCCGTACACCAGGATCGGGTTTTTGCCTTTCTGGAAATGCGCCCGATGGTAAACGAGAGAGACCGGCACCTCTACGCCATCACGAGCGGTGACCCACAGGTGCTCGCTGCGGTAGTTTTCGGATTCAAACCCTTTTACCTCGGTCTGTTTAATCACCTGGCGCTGCCCGGTATCCATATTAAGCTCAAACAGGGTGTCCGGCGTGGTCATGGATGAGTAGCCGTAGCGCAACCGCGACGATTCGGGTTCAGGGTTGAAACCAATCCACGTCACGTAGGCCGGGTCATCGAACGCAATCCCCACCACTTCCCGGGTCTTACGGTTGATTTGCCGGATACTGGTCAGCCCGCGCTGACGCTCTTCCACCACCAGCCAGTCGGTAAACAGGGTGAACCCTTCCAGCATCACCTGATCCCGCGCGGGGATAAGCACCTCCCACTTGCGCTCATCGCGCACTTTGGTTTTATAGAGACCAAAGTTTTTGCCCTCGCGATTGGAGCGCAAATAAAAGCTGTGCTGGAAGTGATCCAGGCTGTACTCGTGATCCTTGCGGCGCGGCAGGAAACAGAGCGGCTGGGCATCGGGCAGTTCGGCATCCAGCAGCAGAACTTCCGAGGTCGTCGCGCTGGAAAGGAAGATAATCACATAGTGGCGCGAGGAGGTTTTATGCAGGCTGACATAAAACGTTTCGTCTTTCTCTTCATAAACCAGCTCGTCGTCAGCGGAGTCCGTTCCCACCGTATGTCGCCACACCTGATAAGGCAGCAGCGTCGACGCGTGCTTTTTGACGTAGTAAACCGTCTCGGAATCATTCGCCCAGACAAAATCCGGGGAGACGTTTTCCAGCATTTCCGGATACCAGTTGCCGGTGTCCAGATTGCGAAACCGCAGGCCGTACTGGCGACGGGAGAGATAATCCTCCGCCAGCGCCATTACCGCGTTGTCAGGCGAAATGGACATGCCGCCCAGGGTATAAAACTCGCTGTGGGCGGCACGCTGGTTGGCATCCAGCAGAATATCCCACTCATCCCATTCAGCGCTTAACACCGACTGACGCTGGTAGATGGGATACTCATTGCCGGGCTCGTAGATGTGGCGATAGCGATAGCCGTTTTTGGTCCAGGGCGCGGAGATATCGTGCTGAGGAATACGCTGCACCATTTCATTCAGCAACTGGTCCTGAAGCGTCTGCTGGCTGGACATGACCTTGCGACCATAGTCGTTTTCCTCGTGCAGGTAGTCGAGTACCTCTGGCCGGGAGCGCGAATCGTCCCGCAGCCAGTAATAGTTGTCTATACGCGTATCGCCATGCGTGGTGATCGCATAAGGAGTACGTCGGGCTTTCGGTGGCATGTCATCATTCTTTTAAGTTTTACACCCTATAAGGTTGGCAAAACCCACGCATGATGCAAGCGAAACCGCGTCGCGACGGCGACGGCTATCCCTGTAACGCCTGTTTTTGCTCCCGGATATCCCGCTCAATGCCCTCGCGCACGTCCTGAGGGATCTTTAACGCATCGCCCAGGGCGTTAAGGTAGCTGCGCTCCATAAAGTGATCGATATCGATGGCGGCGCAGCTGAGGAAATAGAGCTCCAGCGCCTCTTCCTCATTTTTCACACTTTGCGCAAGACGCTGCGGCTCGAGAGGCTGTTCTATCGCCTGCGCCACCAGCACTCTTCCCTTCTCTTCGACCCCGGCTTCGCGCAGCTGCTGCTCGATCGCCGAACGTTCTTTATCATCAATATGCCCGTCACTTTTCGCGGCAAAAACCAGCGCAAGAATGAGCCGTTCGGTACGCAGATCCAGCGGCGAGGTGTGCTCGCCATAATGCGGCTCATCGCTGTGCGCGGTCCGTACCCTGTCCTTGTATTTATTCCACAGCACGGTGCCCGCGATAGCGCCGCCGCCGGCCAGCAGCGCGCCTGTGCCATACTTTGCCAGCAGCTTGCGTGAGGATTTATTCGCGACCAGCAGGCCAGCCAGTCCGCCGAGCGCCCCGGGTACCAGCAGCTTGCTAAGGTCCCGCTCGCCAGACGATGTTTTCTGCCCTAACAGGGATTGCAGTTGATTTAACCAGCCAGACATGGTTTCCCTCACTTAACGGTGAACATGTTCCACAGCGTAAGCGAGCGGGCGTCAGGAAACGTCTGGTCGGGCTAAAGAAGCGCAAATTTCTGCCCCCTCGTTTAGCCCTGCACAAGACAGACGCAAACGTTTTCGTTTATACTGCGCGCAACTTTTTTAGGGGGATTGTTATGATTCGTTTAGGAACTGCGCTGCGACCTGCGGCGACGCGAGTGATGCTGTTGGGATCGGGCGAGCTGGGGAAAGAGGTCGCCATTGAGTGCCAGCGTTTAGGTGTGGAAGTCATTGCCGTAGACCGTTACGCCGACGCACCCGCCATGCACGTCGCCCACCGTTCTTATGTGATTAACATGCTGGATGGCGATGCCCTTCGCGAACTGATTACGCGCGAGAAACCCGATTTTGTCGTACCGGAAATTGAAGCCATTGCCACCGATACGCTGATCGCCCTCGAGCAGGAAGGCCAGCGCGTGGTGCCCTGCGCGAAAGCCGCAAAGCTGACCATGAACCGCGAAGGCATTCGTCGCCTGGCGGCGGAAGAGCTGGGGTTGCCCACCTCGAGCTACCGTTTTGCGGGCGATAAGGCCGCATTCCTGAAGGCCGTCGAGGAGATTGGCTACCCGTGCATCGTTAAGCCGGTGATGAGTTCCTCCGGAAAAGGACAGAGCTTTATTCGCGACAGCAGCACCCTGGATAACGCGTGGGATTATGCCCAGCAGGGTGGCCGTGCCGGAGCCGGTCGCGTCATCGTCGAAGGCGTCGTAAAGTTTGATTTCGAAATCACCCTTCTGACCGTCAGCGCCGTTGACGGGGTCCATTTCTGCGACCCGATTGGCCACCGTCAGGAGGATGGCGATTACCGCGAATCCTGGCAGCCGCAGCAGATGAGCGCCCTGGCGCTGGAGCGTGCTCAGGAGATCGCCCGTAAAACCGTACTCGCGCTGGGCGGCTATGGCCTGTTCGGCGTGGAGCTGTTTGTGTGCGGTGATGAGGTGATTTTCAGCGAAGTCTCCCCTCGTCCGCATGACACCGGCATGGTCACGCTAATTTCGCAGGATCTCTCCGAGTTCGCCCTGCACGTGCGCGCATTCCTCGGCCTGCCCGTCGGCGGTATCCGTCAGTATGGCCCGGCAGCCTCGGCGGTGATCCTGCCGCAGTTAACCAGCCAGAACGTCACGTTTGATAACGTCGACGGGGCGGTGGGTGTCGGATTGCAGGTACGTTTGTTCGGCAAGCCGGAGATCGACGGAACCCGCCGTCTTGGCGTGGCATTAGCCACCGGGGATAACGTTGACGACGCCGTGGCGAGAGCGAAAGCGGCCGCTGCGAGCGTCAAGGTTGCAGGATAAAAAAACGGGCCGTAAGGCCCGTTTTTCATGCGGCGAATGGCTTACTGCTTAGCGCCTTCAACCGCTTCGCGAGCCAGTTTGGTGATGCGATCCCAGTCGCCCGCTTCCAGCGCATCCGCCGGAACCAGCCATGAACCACCGATGCACAGCACGCTTTTCAGCGCCAGGTAGTCACGGTAGTTGGCAGGAGAGATACCGCCCGTCGGGCAGAAGCGTACCTGAGAGAATGGACCCGCAATCGCCTGCAGCGCTTTGGTGCCGCCGTTCGCTTCAGCCGGGAAGAATTTGAACTCTTTCAGACCGTAGTCCATGCCCAGCATCAGTTCAGAGACGGTGCTGATGCCCGGAATCAGCGGAATGGTGCCTTCAGTGGCGGCTTTCAGCAGCGGCTCGGTCAGGCCAGGGCTGATGGCGAACTGCGCGCCCGCGTCGGTCACTTCTGCCAGCTGCTGCGCGTTGAGAACGGTGCCCGCACCGATGATGGCGTCCGGCACTTCTTTGGCGATAGCGCGGATAGCGTCCATCGCGCAGGCGGTACGCAGGGTGACTTCCAGAACGCGAACGCCGCCCGCAACCAGCGCTTTCGCCATCGGTACTGCGTGCTCCAGCTTGTTTACCACGATAACCGGCACGACAGGGCCAGTGGTCAGGATTGCTTCTGCACTTGTTTTCCAGTTTTTCATCAGAGTTTTCTCTCGCCAGATCGTTAAAATCAAGTCGTCTTAAAACGTAATACAGGTTGCGCCCTGCTCCGCACCGGAGAGTTTCTCACGCAGCGCGCTGAACATTTCGCGTCCGGTCCCCACGCGCGATGCGCTCAGGTCAGGAATATGGGGCTGACGTGCCGCCAGCTCGGCGTCATCGACCAGCAGGGTTAACTCGCCCGTCTGGCCGTTAACGCGGATCATGTCACCGTCGCGCACTTTCGCCAGTAAACCGCCGTCGTAGGCTTCCGGCGTTACGTGGATGGCTGAAGGCACTTTACCGGATGCCCCAGAGAGGCGTCCATCGGTGACTAACGCAATTTTGAAACGGCGGTCCAATAATACACCAAGTGGTGGCATAAGTTTATGTAATTCTGGCATCCCGTTCGCTTTAGGCCCCTGGTGACGCACCACCACCACGCAGTCTTTATCGAGCAGACCGGCGTCAAAGGCGGGTAACACGTCGTGCTGGCTTTCAAACACCACCGCCGGCGCTTCGATAATCTGGTTCTCTTCCGGTACGGCAGAGGTCTTCATTACCGCGCGACCGAGGTTGCCGCTCAGCACTTTAGTGCCGCCGTGAGGTGAGAACGGTTTGTCGATGGTGGCGATCACCTGCGCATCAAGAGACGCGCTCGCCCCTTCGCGCCAGTCCAGCTCGCCGTTGTTCAGCCACGGCTCCTGGGTGTAGCGCTTAAGGCCAAAGCCCGCCACGGTATTTACGTCTTCATGCAGCAGCCCGCCTTTCAGCAGCTCGCGCATCAGCAGCGGTACGCCGCCTGCGGCCTGGAAGTGGTTAATATCCGCCGGACCGTTCGGGTACAGGCGTGCCATCAGCGGCACCACGGAAGAGATTTCGGAGAAGTCATCCCAGTTAATCAGAATGCCCGCCGCACGCGCCATAGCCACCAGGTGCATGGTGTGGTTGGTTGACCCCCCGGTTGCCAGCAGCGCGACAATCCCGTTGACGATGACTTTTTCGTCAACCATTTTGCCCATCGGCATCCATTCGTTGCCGTTGCCGGTCAGGCGCGTGACCTGACGGGCCGCGGCCTCGGTCAGCGCCTTGCGCAGCGGCGCATCCGGCTGGATAAAGGACGAGCCCGGAAGCTGCATTCCCATAAACTCCACCACCATCTGGTTAGTATTAGCCGTACCGTAGAACGTACAGGTCCCCGGCGCATGATAGGACGCGGCTTCCGCCTCCAGCAGCGCCTGACGGTCAGCTTTCCCTTCCGCGTACAGCTGGCGGATACGCACTTTTTCTTTGTTCGGCAGACCGCTCGCCATTGGGCCTGACGGCACGAAGATCGCAGGCAGGTGCCCAAACGACAGCGCCGCCATTACCAGGCCCGGGACAATCTTGTCGCACACGCCGAGATACAGCGCACCATCAAACATGTTGTGTGACAGGCCCACCGCCGCAGACATCGCAATCACTTCGCGGCTCAGCAGGGACAGCTCCATGCCGTCCTGCCCCTGCGTCACGCCGTCGCACATGGCAGGTACGCCGCCTGCCACCTGGCCCACGGCATTTACGCTGTGCAGCGCGTTACGGATGATAGCGGGATAGACCTCATACGGCTGGTGAGCGGAAAGCATATCGTTATAGGAAGTAATGATGGCGATATTGTTACGCAACATGCTTTTCAGCGACGCTTTATCATCAGGCTGGCAGGCGGCGAAGCCGTGCGCCAGGTTCCCGCAGGCCAGCTGAGATCGGTGGACGGTGTTGCTCTTTGCCTGTTCAATCCGGGCGAGGTAGGCCGAGCGGGTCTCTTTCGAGCGCTCAGTAATGCGCTGTGTTACGCGTAACAATGTCGGATTCATAAAAGCTCCTCTAATTTATCTGTCCGGGCTCGGGAGTTTACAAAGTCGCTGGCAGTTGTTAACAACGCTGAAACGCTTGCTGTCCGGAGCTCAGGGGCAAAATCACTTCCGGCAGTGTAATAAAAAAAGCTCCGCGGGTGAATCCACGCGGAGCTTAAAAGTTGAAAATTGTGCCACTAGCTGTGTTAGATCATGTTACCGGTAAAATAACACTTACGGGCTAGAGGATTATCTTACTCAAACTCGTTCCAGGAGCGGCCATCGCGGGTGATCATCGCAACCGACGCGACAGGTCCCCAGGTCCCCGCCTGATACGGTTTTGGCGCATCCTGATCGGCAGCCCAGGCTTCGGTGATGGAGTCGACCCATTTCCACGCTTCTTCCACTTCGTCGCGGCGCACGAACAGTGCCTGGATACCGCGCATGGTTTCCAGCAGCAGACGCTCGTAAGCATCGGCCAGGTGCGTCTGGTTGAAGGTTTCGGAGTAGCTCAGATCCAGCTTGGTGGTCTGCAGGTTGTGTTTGTGATCCAGGCCCGGCACTTTGTTCAGGATCTGGATATCCACGCCCTCGTCCGGCTGCAGACGAATGGTCAGTTTGTTCTGCGGCAGCTCCTGCCAGGACTCTTTGAACAGGTTCAGTTCCGGGTTTTTGAAGTAAACCACCACTTCGGAACATTTGGCTGGCAGACGTTTACCGGTGCGCAGGTAGAACGGAACCCCCGCCCAGCGCCAGTCGTCGATATCCACGCGGATGGCCACGAACGTCTCGGTGTTGCTGGACTTGTTCGCGCCCTCTTCTTCCAGGTAGCCAGGCACTTTTTTGCCTTGCGCAAACCCGGCGGTGTACTGGCCGCGAACGGTCTTCTCACGCACGTTGGAGCGGTCGATGCGGCGCAGTGACTTCAGCACCTTCACTTTTGCGTCACGGATGCTGTCAGCCGTCAGGTCAGACGGTGGAGACATGGCAATCATGCACAGAATCTGCAGCAGGTGGTTCTGGATCATGTCGCGCATCTGGCCGGCCTGGTCAAAGTAACCCCAGCGGCCTTCAATCCCCACCTCTTCCGCCACGGTGATTTCCACGTGGTCGATAGTGCGGTTGTCCCAGTTATTCACAAACAGGGAGTTAGCGAAACGCAGCGCCAGCAGGTTCAGTACCGTCTCTTTACCGAGATAGTGGTCGATACGGTAGACCTGGCACTCTTCAAAGAACTCGCCCACCTGGTCGTTGATTTCACGCGAGGTTGCCAGCGACGTACCCAGCGGCTTCTCCATCACGACGCGCGCCGGTTTGGCGTTCAGTTTGGCTTCGCCCAGACCTTTGCAGATGGCGCCGAAGGTGCTTGGCGGCATGGCGAAATAGTTAATGGTGACACGGTTTTTCTGATCCAGCATCGCGCCTAAACGGGTAAACGCGCTGACGTCATTGACGTCCAGGTTGCAGAAATCGAGACGTCCACTCAGGGTATCCC
Organism: Enterobacter asburiae; assembly: GCF_024599655.1. NCBI lineage: Bacteria > Pseudomonadati > Pseudomonadota > Gammaproteobacteria > Enterobacterales > Enterobacteriaceae > Enterobacter > Enterobacter asburiae. The sequence continues at coordinate 1,976,994 of NZ_CP102247.1, read as the reverse complement.
ACAAACTTTCATCAATTTTTTCCTTCATGAAAGTTTCGAGCGCCTCACGGACGACTTTGGTATAAGCGTCTTTGTCCCAGTCGGCGCGCCCTACACCCAGGATACGGGTATCCGGATGAATTTGGCCCGCTTTCTCCAGTTGATACAGGGAAGGCAGCAATTTTCGGCGTGCAAGATCGCCTTTCGCGCCGAAAATGACCAGGTCACATGCCTGGGCTGTTTGCGTTACCGCCATGTCATTCTCCTCAGTTGGATCACCTGGTACTTCTGCCAGGTATCGTTGTAATTTTATTACAATGCACTGTACTGCTTTTACGTCATTCCCGAAACCATTAGCGCTTATCGTCGCGTGCGATAACGCGATTTTTCCCTCTCTGGAGGATTACGACGGCGCAATGACGCAACAACCGCCGTTTCTTTGCGCAACAGGGTCACGGCAAAACCCGACACCGATCAAGTAATGAAAAAAAACAACAACATTATCTTGTCGATTATTACCCTTTAGGGAAGCCACAAGGGTAATATCGGCTAAATCGAATCACGATTTCATCAATTTATGAAATCGTTTACACCCATGAGCGTCCTGTTAACATGAACATGCTGGAAAAAATCCAGTTTCAACTGGAACACCTTAGCAAATCCGAGCGAAAAGTGGCCGAGGTCATTCTCGCCTCCCCCGCTCAGGCGATTCATTCGAGCATCGCCGCTCTGGCACAGGAAGCGGGTGTTAGCGAACCGACGGTCAACCGCTTTTGCCGCAGCCTGGAAACGCGCGGCTTTCCTGATTTTAAACTGCATCTGGCACAAAGTCTGGCTAACGGCACCCCTTATGTTAATCGTAATGTGGATGAAGACGACAGCGTTGATGCCTATACCGCGAAAATTTTTGAATCGGCTATGGCTTCGCTCGACCACGTCCGCCAGTCTCTGGACATGAGTTCCGTGAATCGCGCGGTGGATTTACTCACCCAGGCCAAGCGGATTGCGTTCTTTGGTCTCGGGTCGTCGGCGGCCGTAGCGCATGACGCGATGAACAAATTTTTCCGCTTTAACGTCCCGGTTATTTATTCCGATGACATTGTGCTGCAACGCATGAGCTGTATGAATTGCAGTGAAGATGACGTCGTGGTACTGATTTCGCATACCGGCCGCACCAAGAGTCAGGTAGAGCTGGCGCAGCTGGCCCGTGAAAACGATGCCATGGTGATTGCCCTCACCACGGCAGGCACGCCGCTGGCGCGTGAGGCGACGCTGGCGATCACCCTTGACGTGCCGGAAGACACCGACATTTATATGCCGATGGTTTCCCGGCTGGCGCAGCTTACCGTGATTGACGTGCTGGCGACCGGTTTTACCTTACGTCGGGGCGCAAAATTCCGGGATAACTTGAAGCGGGTCAAGGAAGCGCTGAAGGAATCGCGTTTTGATAAAGAATTGCTTATAAAGAGCGATGTTCCCTGATAGTTGATAACGAAGACGTAACCAATAATTACGATGTAACGATTTACGGCATTCGGTCCACTCTCCGCTGCCTTGCAGCAGATGAAGACCGATTCAATGTTCACGCAACACCAAAGTTGTTTCAGTCAACGGAGTATTACATGTCCAGAAGGCTTCGCAGAACCAAGATCGTAACCACCTTAGGCCCGGCCACCGATCGCGATAACAATCTTGAGAAAATTATCGCCGCTGGTGCCAACGTGGTGCGTATGAACTTCTCTCACGGTACGCCAGAAGACCATAAATTACGTGCCGACAAAGTGCGTGAAATCGCAGCAAAACTGGGCCGCCACGTGGCCATCCTCGGCGATTTGCAGGGTCCAAAAATCCGCGTATCGACCTTTAAAGAGGGTAAAGTTTTCCTCAATATCGGCGACAAATTCCTGCTGGATGCCAACCTGGGCAAAGGCGAAGGCGATAAAGAGAAAGTCGGTATCGACTATAAAGGCCTGCCGGCTGACGTGGTGCCTGGCGATATCTTGCTGCTCGACGACGGTCGCGTACAGCTGAAGGTGCTGGAAGTTCAGGGCATGAAAGTGTTCACCGAAGTCACCGTCGGCGGCCCGCTCTCCAACAATAAAGGCATCAACAAACTGGGTGGCGGCCTCTCTGCTGAAGCGCTTACCGATAAAGACAAAGCGGACATCGTCACTGCCGCGCTGATCGGCGTTGACTACCTGGCCGTCTCCTTCCCGCGCTGCGGCGAAGATCTGAACTATGCGCGTCGCCTGGCACGTGATGCAGGCTGCGATGCCAAAATCGTCGCGAAAGTTGAACGCGCGGAAGCCGTTTGCGATCAGGATGCTATGGACGATGTGATCCTCGCGTCCGATGTGGTAATGGTTGCGCGCGGTGACCTGGGCGTGGAAATCGGCGACCCTGAGCTGGTAGGTATCCAGAAAGCGCTGATTCGTCGCGCACGTCAGCTGAACCGCGCGGTGATCACCGCCACTCAGATGATGGAGTCGATGATCACCAACCCAATGCCAACCCGTGCAGAAGTCATGGACGTGGCTAACGCCGTGCTGGACGGTACCGATGCGGTGATGCTCTCTGCGGAAACCGCTGCGGGCCAGTATCCGGCAGAAACCGTGGCCGCCATGGCGCGCGTCTGCCTGGGCGCTGAAAAGATCCCAAGCATTAACGTTTCTAAACACCGTCTGGACGTGCAGTTCGACAACGTAGAAGAAGCGATTGCGATGTCTGCGATGTACGCGGCAAACCATCTGAAAGGCGTTACCGCGATCATCACCATGACCGAATCTGGCCGCACCGCGCTGATGACTTCTCGTATCAGCTCTGGTCTGCCGATCTTCGCCATGTCCCGTCACGAGCGTACCCTGAACCTGACCGCGCTGTACCGCGGCGTGACGCCGGTTCACTTCGACAGCACCAATGACGGCGTAGCGGCGGCACACGATGCCGTAAACCTGCTGCGCGACAAAGGCTATCTGGTGTCCGGTGATATCGTCATTGTGACCCAGGGCGATGTGATGAGCACCATCGGCTCAACCAACACCACGCGCGTCATGACCGTCGAGTAATAACGTCTGTGTTAAAAAGCCCTCTCCAGACGGAGAGGGCTTTTTTTATTTCCTCGGATAAAGCTCTTTGCGTTTATAGGGCTCTGTTTCACCCGGTTTACGCGTTTTAAGCAGCTTCAGTATCCACGTGTACTGTTCGGCATGTGGCCCCACCAGTATTTCCACCTCTTCGTTCATTCGACGCGCGATGGTGTGGTCGTCCGCGGTGAGCAGATCGTCCATCGGCGGACGGACCTCAATACTCAGACGATGCGTTTTGCCGTCATAGACCGGGAATAGCGGGATTACGCGGGCACGACAGACCTTCATCAGACGGCCAATCGCGGGGAGCGTTGCTTTATAGGTTGCAAAGAAATCGACAAACTCGCTGTGCTCGGGGCCGTGGTCCTGATCCGGTAGATAGTAGCCCCAGTACCCCTGACGTACCGACTGAATGAAGGGCTTAATGCCATCGTTACGCGCATGCAAACGTCCGCCAAAACGACGACGCACCGTGTTCCAGACAAAATCGTAGATTTTATTTCCCTGGTTATGGAACATCGCCGCCATTTTCTGCCCCTGAGAGGCCATGAGCATCGCCGGAATATCAACGCCCCAGCCGTGGGGGACGAGGAAAATGACTTTCTCGTCGTTGCGGCGCATCTCCTCGATAATGTCCAGCCCTTTCCAGTCAACGCGATCGACGATTTTATCCGGCCCTTTCAGCGCCAGTTCCGCCATCATCGCCATTGCCTGCGGCGCGGTGGTATACATCTCATCAATGATTGCCTCGCGCTCGGCGTCGCTTTTCTCAGGAAAACAGTAGTACAGGTTGATCTGCGCGCGGCGGCGGGCGCTCTTGCCTAAACGCCCGGCCAGACGGCCAATTTTACCGAGAACGGGATCGCGAACAGAGGCAGGCAGCATCGCCATCCCCGCAAAGGCGTAAACACCAAGCCAGGCGCCCCAGTTGCGCGGATGGCGGAAGGATTTTTCAAACTCAGGAATGTATTCAATATTGTTTTTTTTGGTTTCCATGCTGGATCCAGGGTCTGATGACGCAAAATTTAATTCAGATAGTGTAGCGAGGCAGTCGTCCACGCACAAAAGAAAAAGCCGGCGTCAGTGTGCGCCGGCTTTTTTAACAAAAACAGAGAGCTTAGTTTAGGCTCAGCTGCGGCATCACCTCTTTCACCTGCGCCAGATAATCAGTACGATCTTTACCTGTCAGGCCTTCGGTGCGCGGCAGTTTCGCCGTCAGCGGGTTCACTGCTTGCTGGTTGATCCACACTTCATAGTGCAGGTGCGGGCCAGTAGAGCGTCCGGTATTGCCGGAGATCGCGATACGGTCACCGCGCTTCACCTTCTGGCCCGGTTTGACCAGTAGCTTACGCAGGTGCATATAGCGGGTCGTATAAGTACGACCATGACGTACCGCGACATAATATCCGGCGGCACCGCTACGCTTGGCCACCACCACTTCGCCATCCCCTACCGCCAGTACCGGCGTGCCCTGCGGCATGGCAAAGTCAACGCCACGGTGCGGCGCGACGCGCCCGGTTACCGGATTCAGACGACGCGGGTTAAAGTTCGAGGAGACGCGGAACTGTTTTGCCGTCGGGAAGCGCAGGAAGCCTTTCGCCAGGCCCGTACCGGTGCGGTCATAGAACTTACCGTCTTCGGCACGAATCGCGTAGTAATCTTTGCCCTCGGAGCGCAGACGTACGCCCAGCAGCTGGCTTTGCTCGCGCTTGCCGTCCAGCATTTCGCGGGACATCAGGACGGAGAACTCATCGCCCTTCTTCAGCTTGCGGAAATCCATCTGCCACTGCATGGCTTTGATCACCGAGCTGATTTCAGCGCTGGTCAAGCCTGCATCGCGCGCGCTGGAGACAAAGCTCGCGCCCACGGTGCCTTTCAGAACGCTGTTAACCCAGTCGCCCTTCTGCATTTCGCTGGTCATCTTGAAACCGTTTGCAGTGCGATCGTAGGTGCGGGTTTCGCGGCGGGACATTTCCCAGGTCAGACGCTGGAGATCGCCATCCGCCGTTAATGTCCAGGAGAGCTGTTGTCCGATTTTCAGGTTACGAAGATCTTTATCCGCAGCCGCCAGCTGGCTAATATTACCCATGTCGATGCCGTACTGGTTCAGCACGCTGCTCAGCGTGTCCCCGGTTGACACAACATATTCGTGGATACCCGCTTCGTTCTCGGTTTTATCGTCCAGTTCATCCTGCGGGATGGCTTCATCTTCCTGAGCCGCCTGGTCGATAGGCTCACTGGCTTCAGGCAGCAAAGAACGGATTTCGCTCTTTTCAAGCTCAATGGTTTTAATGATAGGGGCAGAACTCGGGTGGTAAACATAGGGCCGCCAGACGGCGACCGCTAAGGTGAGTACTGTAAGCGACCCCAGCATAACGCGGTGGGGTCGAGGCAGATTGTTAAATGCCAGGGCGACAGAGCGGGCTATCTGTTGCACGTATTCACTTCCTCGTTAATCTCCTTTCAGGCAGCTCGCATACTGGTTCGCCAGTTGGCTGAGGAACTGCGAATAGCTCGCTTTGCTCAACTGGATATTCGTACCTAGCGGGTCAAGGGTTCCCATGCGCACGGATGTTCCCCTGGCCACGGCTTCTACGACCGCTGGCCTGAACTGTGGCTCAGCAAAAACGCATGTCGCTTTTTGCTCAACCAACTGTGTTCTGATTTCATGTAAACGCTGCGCACCAGGCTGAATTTCAGGGTTGACGGTGAAGTGACCCAGCGGGGTCAAACCGTAATGTTTTTCGTAATAGCCGTAGGCGTCATGAAAAACGAAATACCCTTTTCCTTTCAACGGTGCGAGCTCATTACCTACCTGCTTATCGGTTGCGGCTAATTGTGCCTCAAAATCCTTCAGGTTGGCGTCTAGTTTGGCTCGACTTTGCGGCATAAGTTCCACTAATTTGTCATGGATTGCAACCGCTGAAAGCCGCGCTATCTCTGGGGATAACCAAAGATGCATGTTGTACTCGCCGTGATGGTGATCTCCATCACCTTTTTCACCGTCTGCAGCATGATGGTCATGCTCGTCGCCGTCGTCGTCCGCCCCTTTCATGAGCAACGGTTTCACGCCAGGGAGTGCAGCAATCGCGACCTGCTTTTCGCCAGCAACCTGTTTTGCTGACTTCTGCATGAACGCTTCCATTTCCGGACCAATCCAGACGACTAAGTCCGCGTTTTGTAAGCGTTTTACATCTGACGGGCGCAGGGAATAGTCATGCTCGGATGCACCATCAGGGAGCAGAACCTGGGTTTCCGTTACTCCGTCTGCTATGGCCGAGGCGATGAATCCGAGTGGCTTAAGCGAAGCGACAACCGCAGCGTTAACATCTTGTGCGGTTGTACCCCAAAGGGCAGCGGATAATGCTGCGAAAAGAAGCGTATTTTTATGTAACATAATGCGACTGATCATCGTAGTGAATGCGTGGAATGTGATATTATAACATTCGTTGACTTCTTCAAGCCTAAAATGACATGACGACATTGGTTTCTCTTGAAAATATTTCGGTCTCATTCGGCCAGCGCCGCGTCCTCTCTGACGTGTCGCTCGATCTGAAGCCCGGCAAAATTCTGACGCTGCTCGGTCCCAATGGCGCAGGCAAATCCACCCTGGTGCGCGTAGTGCTGGGTCTGGTCGCACCCGATGAAGGCGTGATCAAGCGCGAGGAAAAATTGCGTATTGGCTATGTGCCGCAAAAACTTCACCTCGACGCCACGCTGCCGCTGACGGTCAGCCGTTTCCTGCGTCTGCGCCCCGGTACACGGAAAGCCGATATTCTCCCGGCGCTGAAACGCGTGCAGGCGGGCCATCTCATCGATGCGCCGCTGCAAAAACTGTCCGGCGGTGAAACGCAACGAGTCTTACTTGCCCGCGCGCTGCTGAGCAGCCCGCAGCTGCTGGTGCTGGATGAGCCGACTCAGGGCGTGGACGTGAATGGTCAGGTTGCGCTTTATGATCTGATCGACCAGCTACGTCGAGAGCTTGATTGCGCAGTGCTGATGGTGTCTCACGATCTCCATCTGGTGATGGCAAAAACCGACGAAGTGCTGTGTCTCAACCATCATATCTGCTGCTCCGGCACGCCTGAAGTGGTGTCAATGCATCCGGAATTTATCTCTATGTTTGGCCCTCGCGGCGCCGAACAGCTGGGCATTTACCGCCATCATCATAATCATCGCCATGATTTACAGGGACGAATTGTACTGCGTCGGGGAAATGGACACTCATGATTGAACTGTTACTGCCCGGCTGGCTGGCCGGGATTATGCTTGCCTGCGCCGCGGGCCCGCTTGGCTCGTTTGTGGTCTGGCGCAGAATGTCCTATTTTGGCGATACCCTGGCGCATGCGTCTCTGCTGGGCGTTGCCTTTGGTCTGCTGCTGGATGTGAACCCCTTCTACGCGGTGATTGTGGTTACGCTGCTGCTGGCCGCAGGTCTGGTCTGGCTGGAAAAGCGCCCTCACCTAGCGATTGATACGCTGCTTGGCATTATGGCGCACAGTGCCCTGTCTCTGGGTCTGGTGGTGGTCAGCCTGATGTCGAACATCCGCGTGGATCTGATGGCCTACCTCTTCGGTGACCTGCTGGCTGTGACGCCGGAGGATCTTATCGCTATCGCCATTGGCGTGGTGGTGGTGCTCGCTATACTGCTCTGGCAGTGGCGGAATTTACTGGCCATGACCGTCAGCCCGGACCTGGCATTTGTCGACGGCGTGAAGCTGCAGCGCGTGAAGCTGCTGCTGATGCTGGTGACGGCGTTAACGATTGGTGTAGCGATGAAGTTTGTCGGCGCGCTGATTATTACATCACTGCTGATCATCCCTGCCGCCACGGCGCGTCGTTTTGCCCGTACGCCGGAGCAGATGGCCGGTGTGGCCGTTATTATCGGGATGATTGCCGTAACGGGTGGGCTAACCTTCTCGGCGTTCTATGACACGCCTGCGGGGCCGTCCGTGGTGCTCAGTGCGGCGGTGCTGTTTATCTTCAGTATGATGAAAAAGACCGCACAGTAGCGGGTATGTCCCCGGTGGCGCTTCGCTTACCGGGGCTACAAAACCATCCGAAACCGTCATCCGGCACGATTTACGGCATTGCCGGTGGCGTAATGCCGAAATGATTCCACGCCCGCACCGTTGCCATACGTCCACGCGGGGTGCGCTGTAAGAAGCCCTGCTGGATCAGATACGGCTCCAGCACATCTTCAATCGTCTCACGCTCTTCCCCAATAGCCGCCGCCAGGTTATCCAGCCCGACCGGGCCGCCAAAGAACTTATCCAGCACCGCCAGCAGCAGTTTACGGTCCATATAGTCAAAGCCTTCGGCATCGACGTTCAGCATATCCAGCGCCTGAGCGGCGATCTCGGCGGAAATCGAGCCATCGTGCTTCACTTCGGCAAAGTCACGCACGCGGCGCAGCAGGCGGTTGGCGATACGCGGCGTACCGCGGGAACGTTTCGCCACTTCAAACGCGCCCTCTTCGCTCATTTCCAGCCCCATATAGCGGGCGCTACGGCCAACAATGTGCTGGAGGTCCGCCACCTGGTAAAACTCCAGACGCTGTACGATGCCGAAACGGTCGCGCAGCGGAGAGGTCAACGACCCGGCGCGGGTGGTAGCGCCAATCAGGGTAAAGGGCGGCAGATCGATTTTAATGGAGCGCGCGGCCGGGCCTTCACCGATCATGATATCCAGCTGGTAATCTTCCATCGCCGGATAGAGCACTTCCTCCACCACCGGTGACAGGCGGTGGATCTCATCGATAAACAGCACGTCATGCGGTTCGAGGTTGGTCAGCATCGCGGCGAGATCGCCCGCCTTCTCCAGCACCGGGCCGGAGGTGGTGCGCAGGTTGACGCCCATTTCATTGGCGACGATATTCGCCAGCGTAGTTTTCCCCAAACCCGGAGGGCCAAAAATCAGCAGGTGATCGAGCGCATCGCCGCGCAGCTTTGCCGCCTGGATGAAAATCTCCATCTGGGAACGAACCTGCGGCTGGCCGATATACTCATCAAGCAGCTTAGGGCGGATCGCGCGATCCACCACGTCATCTGCCTGAATTGTGCCTGCCGATACCAGGCGGTCTGCTTCAATCATCCTTTACCTCACAATGCAGCGCGCAGCGCTTCACGAATCAGGGTTTCACTGCTGGCGTCCGGTTTGGCAATTTTGCTCACCATACGGCTGGCCTCCTGAGGTTTATAGCCCAGCGCCACCAGCGCGGCAACCGCTTCCTGCTCGGCGTCATCATCCGTGGCAGGGCCGCCAGGAGAGGTCAGTACCAAATCGGCAGCCGGCGTGAACAGATCGCCATGCAGACCTTTAAAGCGGTCTTTCATTTCGACAATCAGACGCTCGGCGGTTTTCTTGCCGATGCCCGGAAGCTTAATCAGCGCCGCAGGATCTTCGCGCTCAACGGCATTCACGAACTGTGGTGCAGACATGCCGGATAAAATCGCCAGCGCCAGCTTCGGGCCAACGCCGTTGGTTTTAATCAGCTCGCGGAACAGGGTTCGTTCCTGCTTGTTATTGAAGCCGTACAGCAGCTGGGCATCTTCACGCACCACAAACTGAGTAAAGACAACCGCCTCTTTGCCCGCGTCCGGCAGCTCGTAGAAGCAGGTCATCGGCATATGGACTTCATAGCCCACGCCACCCACTTCCAGCAGCACTAACGGGGGTTGTTTTTCAATGATGATGCCTCTGAGTCTGCCTATCACGTGACGCTCCTGCGTTCTGGGAGAAATTAACTGCCGACATAATAAAAAAAGGCTGGATGTTTATCCAGCCTGATTTCTCATTATCGTAACCTGCCTCGCGCCAGATTGAGCCGCGACTCGCTCATTTGCATCGCGTTCTGGCTGACGTGACAGTGGGTAATCGCAATCGCCAGCGCATCGGCGGCGTCGGCCTGCGGGTTCGCGGGAAGCTTCAGCAGGGTACGCACCATGTGCTGCACCTGGCTTTTCTCCGCGCTACCAATGCCCACCACCGTCTGCTTGACCTGACGCGCCGCGTATTCGAATACCGGCAAATCCTGGTTCACGGCAGCGACGATGGCAACGCCGCGCGCCTGACCGAGCTTTAGCGCCGAATCGGCGTTTTTCGCCATAAAGACCTGCTCAATGGCGAAATAGTCCGGCTGAAACTGGGTGATGATCTCCGACACGCCCGCATAGATGAGTTTCAGGCGCGACGGCAGATCGTCAACTTTGGTACGAATACAGCCGCTGCCCAGGTAGGTTAGCTGGCGTCCAACCTGCCGGATAACGCCATAACCGGTGACGCGTGAGCCTGGGTCAATCCCGAGAATAATCGACATCACGCGTCTCCCGTAACGGATTTATACGCTCTCATTAGAGAGTCGCTGCAACCTCATCAGAGATTTCACCGTTGTGATACACTTCCTGCACGTCGTCGCAGTCTTCGAGCATGTCGATCAGACGCAGCAGTTTTGGTGCCGTTTCCGCATCCATGTCCGCTTTGGTAGACGGGATCATGGAGACTTCAGCGTTGTCCGCTTTCAGGCCAGCCGCTTCCAGCGCGTCGCGCACGGCACCCATCTCTTCCCACGCGGTGTAAACGTCGATAGCACCGTCATCGAAGGTCACAACGTCTTCCGCACCGGCTTCCAGCGCCGCTTCCATGATCGCATCTTCATCGCCTTTCTCGAAGGAGATGACGCCTTTTTTGCTGAACAGGTAAGCCACGGAACCGTCAGTGCCCAGGTTGCCGCCGGTTTTGGTGAACGCGTGACGCACTTCCGCAACGGTACGGTTACGGTTGTCAGACAGACACTCAACCATTACCGCTGTACCGCCAGGACCGTAACCTTCATAAATGATGGTTTCCATGTTCGCGTCTTCATCACCGCCCACGCCACGTGCGATTGCACGGTTCAGGGTGTCACGCGTCATGTTGTTAGACAGCGCTTTATCTACCGCCGCGCGCAGACGCGGGTTAGAAGCCGGGTCGCCGCCGCCCAGACGCGCTGCTGTCACCAGCTCGCGAATGATTTTGGTAAAGATCTTACCGCGCTTGGCATCCTGTGCCGCTTTGCGGTGTTTGGTGTTGGCCCACTTACTATGACCTGCCATAAAAATATCCTCAAAGAGCGCGCCTTTTCAGGCAGCGTTAATTACAAATTCTTCAATCGCCTGCCGGTTGCTCCACGACTTGGTCAGTGCGGCGGCGTCCGCCGCATTCACCCAGCGGTAGGTCAGGTGTTCGGTAAACACGATCTCCCGTTCATGGGGGAGCGCGAGACAGAACCACGACTCCGTATTGCGCTCGGTACCCGGCGCGTAGCGATGACGTAAATGGCTAAAAATTTCAAACTCCACCGTGCGCTGACAGTCCTTCAGGGTCAGTTGCTCGCGGGCAACGTCAATGGTGACCTCTTCCTTTACTTCACGCGCGGCGGCCTGCAACGCGGTTTCCCCCTCTTCCAGACTGCCGGTTACCGACTGCCAGAAATCAGGGTCATCGCGCCGCTGCAACATCAGCACCCGCTTCGTGTCTTCTGCATAAATGACCACCAGGACCGAAACGGGAAGCTTATATGCCATATCAGTTTTTCTCTTCCTTCTTCACCACGTCAATGCCAAGCTCGGCCAGAGAGGCCGGGTTGGCAAAGCTTGGCGCTTCGGTCATCAGACACGCTGCGGCAGTGGTTTTCGGGAAGGCAATAACATCACGAATGTTATCGGTGCCGGTCAGCAGCATCGTCAGTCGGTCAAGACCGAAGGCCAGACCCGCGTGCGGAGGCGTGCCGTATTTCAGGGCGTCCAGCAGGAAGCCGAACTTCTCGCGCTGCTCCTGCTCGTTGATGCCCAGGATGCCGAACACGGTCTGCTGCATTTCGCCGCTGTGAATACGCACGGAACCGCCGCCCACTTCGTAGCCGTTGATAACCATATCGTAGGCGTTCGCGACCGCATCTTCCGGTGCCGCTTTCAGCTCTGCTGCCGTCATGTCTTTTGGCGAGGTGAACGGGTGATGCATTGCCGTCAGGCCGCCTTCACCGTCGTCTTCAAACATTGGGAAGTCGATAACCCACAGCGGCGCCCATTTGTTTTCGTCGGTCAGGCTCAGGTCTTTGCCGAGCTTCAGACGCAGCGCGCCCATCGCATCCGCCACGACTTTCTTGTTGTCTGCGCCGAAGAAGATCATGTCGCCGTCCTGCGCGCCGGTGCGCTCAAGGATCGCTTCCACGATGTCTGCGTTCAGGAACTTCGCTACCGGGCTGGTGATACCTTCCAGGCCTTTCGCACGCTCGGTCACTTTAATATAGGCCAGACCTTTCGCGCCGTAGATCTTGATGAAGTTGCCGTAGTCGTCGATCTGCTTGCGGCTCAGTGTTGCACCACCCGGTACACGCAGGGCCGCCACACGGCCTTTAGGATCGTTAGCCGGGCCAGAGAATACGGCAAACTCAACGCCTTTCACCAGGTCTGCAACGTCCACCAGCTCCATCGGGTTACGCAGGTCTGGTTTGTCGGAGCCGTAGCGACGCTCGGCTTCAGCGAAGGTCATGATCGGGAAGTCGCCCAGTTCAACGCCCTTCACATCATTCCACAGGCTACGCACCAGGGCTTCCATCACTTCACGCACCTGCTCGGCGGTCATGAAGGAGGTTTCCACATCGATCTGGGTAAATTCTGGCTGGCGGTCAGCGCGCAGGTCTTCATCGCGGAAGCATTTTACAATTTGATAGTAGCGATCGAAGCCGGACATCATCAGCAGCTGTTTGAAGAGCTGTGGAGACTGCGGCAGCGCGTAGAATTTACCTTTATGAACGCGGGATGGGACCAGGTAATCGCGCGCACCTTCCGGCGTGGCTTTGGTCAGCATCGGGGTTTCGATATCGAGGAAACCGTGGTCATCCATAAAGCGACGCACCAGGCTGGTGATTTTCGCACGGGTTTTCAGGCGCTGAGCCATTTCCGGGCGACGCAGATCCAGGTAGCGGTATTTCAGACGCGCTTCTTCAGTGTTGACGTGGTTGGAGTCCAGCGGCAGCGCTTCTGCACGGTTGATGATCACCAGGTCGGACGCCAGCACTTCGATGGCACCCGTCGCCATGTCGGCGTTAACGTTTTTCTCGTCACGCGCACGCACGGTGCCGGTAACCTGAATGCAGAACTCATTACGCAGCTCAGAGGCCAGCTTCAACGCATCTGCGCGATCCGGGTCGAAGAACACCTGAACGATACCTTCGCGGTCGCGCATATCGATGAAGATAAGGCTACCAAGATCACGACGACGATTGACCCAACCACACAGGGTTACCTGCTGCCCGACGTGGGACTGACGCAGCTGCCCGCAATATTCTGTACGCATGAGATATCCCTTAATTAGCCGCAGGCTAAATGTCGCCTGGTATGCAGGCTACTATGTCGCAGCTTTCTGTATGTCACAACTGGATGAAAAAAGGCGGCTATTATACTGGAAATTCCGCCGGACGATAAGAGCGAACCACGGCCAGGCGGTCGTTTGCTGCACTCTTATTGCGCATTCTCACAAAAATTAACAAAATTATCCGACCAATAACAGGCCATCACGTCGTATGGTGTCTGGAAGTGACTAATTTAACGGGAGTAACGATGTTAACACTTGATGCCAGTAAAACCGCACTTGTCGTGATTGATTTACAGGAAGGCATTCTGCCCTTCGCCGGTGGCCCGCATACCGCGGATGACGTGGTCAGCCGCGCCGCTCGCCTGGCGGAAACATGTCGTGCCAGCGGTGCGCCTGTTGTCATGGTGCACGTCGGCTGGTCTGCGGATTACGCCGAAGCGTTAAAACAGCCCGTTGATGCCCAGGCTCCAGCACGCGCCCTGCCGGAAAACTGGTGGACGTACCCGGTCTCACTCGGCAAACGCGACGGCGATATTGAAGTGACCAAACGCCAGTGGGGCGCATTCTACGGTACCGATCTCGAGCTGCAGCTCCGCCGTCGCGGCATCGACACGATCATCCTGTGCGGCATTTCCACCAACATCGGCGTGGAGTCTACCGCCCGCAACGCGTGGGAGCTGGGCTTTAACCTGGTGATCGCCGAAGATGCCTGCAGCGCGGCCTCCGCGGAACAGCATCAGGGCAGCATGACCCATATTTTCCCGCGCATCGGACGTGTGCGCAGTACGGATGAGATTGTCAGCGCGCTATGATGTATGTAGGCCTGCCCCAGTGGTCGCACCCGAAATGGGTGCGCCTTGGCATCACCAGCCTCGAGGAGTATGCCCGGCACTTCAACTGTGTCGAGGGCAACACCACCCTGTATGCGCTTCCCAAAGCCGAGATTGTTGCGCGCTGGCGGGAACAAACGACCGACGACTTCCGCTTCTGCTTTAAGTTTCCGGCCACCATTTCCCACCAGGCCGCGCTGCGCAACTGCGGCGATTTGACCGAAGAGTTTTTTACACGCATGTCGCCGCTGGCGAACCGCATCGGTCAATACTGGATCCAGCTACCCGCCACGTTTGGCCCGCGCGATATGCCTGCGCTGTGGCAGTTCCTCGATGCCCTGCCCCGCGAATTCACCTACGGCGTTGAAGTCAGGCATCCTGAATTTTTTGCGAAGGGCGAAGCAGAAAAAGCGCTCAATCGCGGCCTGCTTGAGCGTTCCGTAAACCGGGTGATCCTCGACAGCCGCCCGGTGCACAGCGCTATCCCCCATAGCGAAGCCATCGTTGAAGCGCAGCGTAAAAAACCGAAAGTGCCGGTCCACGCCATCGTGACCGCGCATAACCCCATGGTCAGGTTTATCGGCAGCGATAACATGCAGCAAAATCAGGCGATGTTCGCCGTCTGGCTGCAAACGTTAGCGAAATGGGAGCACTCCACCACGCCGTATCTCTTTTTGCACACGCCGGATATCGCCCAGGCGCCCGAACTGGTCGATGCTCTGTGGCAGGCCTTGCAGGCTGCGGTGCCGTCCGTGGGCAGCGCCCCTGGCATCCCACAACAATCTTCTCTTTTCTGATATCACCCCCTATCATAGTGAAGTGCCATCTGCCAAAAACAGGGAGTTTGTATGGTCAGCGCGCTGTATGCGGTGTTAGGTGCATTACTGCTGATTAAGTTTTCATTTGATGTTGTGCGCCTCAGAACGCTGTACCGGGTCTCCTACGGTGACGGCGGGTTTTCAGAGCTACAAAGCGCTATCCGCATTCATGGCAACGCGGTCGAATACATCCCCGCAGCCTTAATCCTGCTGCTATTTATGGAGATGAATGGCGCAGAAACCTGGATGGTGCACATCTGTGGCCTGCTTCTTATTGCTGGCCGCCTGATGCACTATTACGGTTTTCACCACCGCTTAATCCGCTGGCGTCGTTCCGGCATGAGTGCGACCTGGTGTTCGCTTTTGCTGATGGTGCTGGCTAACCTGTGGTATATGCCGTGGGAGTTGGTTTTCTCCCTCCATTAGCGCACAATACGCCACTTTATTTTTCCCGGATTTTTACGTTATGTCAGATCGCGACACGCTTTTTTCCGCGCCTATCGCCAGCCTGGGCGACTGGACCTTCGATGAACGGGTAGCCGAAGTCTTCCCGGATATGATCCAGCGCTCTGTTCCCGGTTATTCCAATATTATCTCTATGATCGGCATGCTGGCTGAGCGCTTCGTTCAACCCGGCACGCAGGTCTATGACCTGGGGTGCTCGCTCGGCGCGGCAACGCTGTCGGTTCGTCGTAATATTCACCAGGAAGGCTGCCGAATCATTGCCGTCGATAACTCACCGGCCATGGTTGAGCGCTGCCGTCGCCATATTGACGCGTACAAAGCCCCTGTCCCGGTGGACGTGGTGGAAGGTGACATCCGCGAGATTGAGATCAATAACGCCTCGATGGTGGTGCTGAATTTCACCCTTCAGTTCCTGGTTCCTGAAGACCGCCAGCTGCTGCTGGATAAAATTTATCAGGGGCTGAATCCCGGTGGCGCGCTGGTGCTCTCGGAGAAATTCAGCTTCGAAGATGCCGAGGTTGGCGAACTGCTGTTCAATATGCACCACGATTTCAAACGGGCGAACGGCTACAGCGAGCTGGAGATCAGCCAGAAGCGCAGCATGCTCGAAAACGTGATGCTGACGGATTCCGTTGAAACCCACAAAGCGCGTCTGAGCAAAGCCGGGTTTGAGCACAGCGAACTGTGGTTCCAGTGCTTTAACTTTGGCTCTCTGGTGGCGCTAAAAGCGGGAGAATCCGCATGATCGAATTCAGCAACTTCTATCAGCTGATTGCCAAAAACCAGCTTTCCCACTGGCTGGAAACCTTGCCCGCGCAGATTGCCGCCTGGCAGCGCGATCAGCAGCACGGCCTGTTAAAGCAGTGGTCAAACGCGGTGGAGTATCTGCCCGAACTGACCCCGCATCGTCTGGATCTTCTGCACAGCGTAACCGCCGAGAGCGAAGAGCCGCTTCCGGCCGGGCAGATCAACCGCATCGAAACGCTGATGCGTAACCTGATGCCGTGGCGCAAAGGGCCGTTTTCACTTTACGGCGTGAACATCAATACCGAATGGCGCTCTGACTGGAAATGGGATCGCGTTCTGCCCCACCTTTCCGACCTGACCGGACGTACCATTCTGGACGTGGGCTGCGGCAGCGGTTACCACATGTGGCGCATGATTGGCGCGGGCGCGCATCTGGCGGTCGGTATTGACCCGATGCAGCTGTTCCTGTGCCAGTTTGAAGCGGTGCGCAAGCTGCTGGGTAACGACCAGCGCGCGCACCTGCTGCCGCTGGGCATCGAACAGCTCCCTGCCCTGAAAGCGTTTGATACCGTCTTCTCCATGGGCGTGCTGTATCACCGTCGTTCTCCGCTTGAACACCTGTGGCAACTGAAAGATCAGCTGGTCAGCGGCGGCGAGCTGGTGCTGGAAACGCTGGTGATTGAAGGCGATGAGCATGCCGTTCTGGTGCCGGGCGATCGCTACGCGCAGATGCGCAACGTTTACTTCATCCCTTCCGCGCTGGCGCTGAAGAACTGGCTGGAGAAGTGCGGGTTTGTGGATGTGCGGATTGCCGATGTCAGCGTGACCTCTATCGAAGAGCAGCGCCGCACCGACTGGATGATCACCGAATCGCTGGAGCAGTTCCTCGACCCGGCCGACCACAGCAAAACCATCGAAGGCTATCCGGCCCCGATGCGTGCGGTGTTGATTGCGACCAAGCCGTAGTTTTCCCCTCACCCCGGCCCTCTCCCCATAGGGGCGAGGGAGAAAAACCGCACCGAGCCGTCCCCTCTCCCCTATGGGGAGAGGGTTAGGGTGAGGGGATAAAAAAAGGCCCCTGTTGAAATTGCAGGGGCCTGGTACAAGCAAGCATCATATTGGGCGACATGATGCGCGGTAAAAATCGGTACGTTGCTACACGTGATGGCGCTCAATCAGCGACTTCATTTCCGCAACCGACTCTCCCTCTACGCCATAGCGTGAATACTCATCCGCTTCAGCATCCGTCGACATTGACAATCCTGTGTTGCGATAACGCATGGGTGAAGGTATCCATTTACCCGCGGAGCTGTGCAGCTCTTCTACCCCGGCGTTTAAAAACCGTTCCAGATTGCTGGCGCGGACTCCCGCACCCGCCATTATTATTGGAACACCGGAATGTGCTTTTAGTTCCGTAATTAATTGCAGTCCTTTTTCAGCTGACGCCTGCTGGCCCGATGTCAGAATGCGCGCTACGCCAAGTTCTCCAAGCGTTTCAAAGGCCTGAAGCGGATCCTTACACATATCAAATGCGCGATGAAATGTGACGGCCAGCCCCTGCGCGGCGCTCATAATCTGACGCATGCGCGGTAGATCGATATTGCCGTCTTCATCCAGCAGGCCGGTCACCAGCCCCGGAAACCCCAGGTCCCGAACGAGCGCGATATCATCAAGCATGGCACTGAACTCGCCCGCCGTGTAACAAAAATCACCGCCGCGCGGACGAATAATCGGGTGCACGGGAATGGTGACGGCCTGACGGGCAGACTTCAATACGCCGAAGGACGGCGTCAGCCCGCCCTCTTTGGGTGCCGCGCACAGTTCAATGCGGTCAGCCCCGTGCTTTTGCGCGGTCACGGCACACTCCACGCTGTAACAACAAATCTCCAGCAGCGCCATTTAATCCTCCTGAAATCCCACTAAACGAACCATCTTGCCACGCCGTCCGTTTTCAGTCCCGGCGTGAACTCACATCTCTTACGCTTCGCTGGCAACGATCTGCTCAATGGTCCACGGATGAAACTTCACCGTAACCTGTCCGTCAGTGACGGCCAGCGTCGGGTTAGGCAACCGCTCGCGCTCGCCTTTGGGTGAACTCGTCTTCACAAAAATTCCCGGCTTGCTTAAGCCCTCGTCAGAAAGCAGGGCCAGCGCGCGCGCGTTTAACGTCTCCGGCTCTCCCGGCAGAACAATTTCGATATGTTCCCAGCCTTCGTGTGGATAGCGTTTCTCACCCGGCCACGGCAGTTCAACCACGGTGAATTGCCAGTGCGCCACGTTCACCGGTTCATGGAGTTTAAACAGGCAAATGGGGCGACCGTTGATGATGTTCTCGGACAGTAACTCACCACACTGCTCAAACCCACGACGCCAGCGCTCGGCGGTGGCATTCTGATGACAGCGCAAAGAGATGTGATCGGCCTCAAGCGGTGCGATATCCAGACCCAGACGGGTGGCAAGTTCTGTGAACGCCTGGGTGAAGCGCGGTAAATCTGCGGAAATATCATGCAGTTCGTCAATGGATAGCCAGTTCGCCATAATTCACTCTCATTTCGTGTCGCAAAGCCGCTAATTTACTCTGTTGCCCTGTTTTGACCAACCGCAGAATCCGGCTTTTTGCGACTGCATGATTATGCACACCTTCACCGCCTGGATTCTGAGCAATCTTCAGGCCCCGCAATGCTGACGCCAGAAGGCATTTGCAGTATACTCCCGCCCTAAATTCTTTAACTGGCGCGGGCGGTTGTAAGCCCGCATCAAAAACGTAAGGTATCCAGGTGAATATTCAGGCTCTTCTCTCCGAAAAAGTCAGTCAGGCACTGATTGCCGCAGGCGCGCCTGCGGATTGCGAACCGCAGGTTCGTCAGTCAGCAAAAGTACAGTTTGGCGACTATCAGGCTAATGGCGTGATGGCAGTGGCTAAAAAACTGGGCATGCCGCCGCGACAGCTCGCTGAGCAGGTACTGACGCATCTGGATCTTTCCGGCATTGCCAGCAAAACCGAAATCGCCGGTCCGGGCTTTATCAACATCTTCCTTGAGCCTGCGTTCCTGGCACGCCACGTTGACGCGGCGCTGAAATCTGACCGTCTGGGCGTTTCCCAGCCGGAGGCGCAGACCGTCGTGATCGACTACTCTGCCCCGAACGTGGCGAAAGAGATGCACGTTGGCCACCTGCGCTCCACCATCATCGGTGATGCCGCAGTGCGCACGCTCGAGTTCCTCGGTCACAAGGTGATCCGCGCGAACCACGTGGGCGACTGGGGTACCCAGTTCGGCATGCTGATTGCTTACCTGGAAAAACAGCAGCAGGAAAACGCGGGTGAAATGGCGCTGGCGGACCTGGAAGGGTTCTACCGCGAAGCTAAAAAGCACTACGACGAAGACGAAGCCTTTGCCGAGCGCGCGCGCAGCTACGTGGTAAAACTGCAGGGCGGCGATCAATATTTCCTCGAGATGTGGCGCAAGCTGGTCGACATCACCATGTCTCAGAACCAGCTTACCTATAACCGCCTGAACGTCACCCTGACCCGTGACGACGTGATGGGTGAAAGCCTCTATAACCCAATGCTGCCCGGCATTGTGGCCGACCTGAAAGCCAAGCACCTGGCGGTTGAGAGCGAAGGCGCAACGGTGGTGTTCCTTGATGAGTACAAAAACAAGGAAGGTGAACCGATGGGCGTGATCATCCAGAAAAAGGATGGCGGCTACCTCTACACCACAACCGATATCGCCTGCGCGAAATACCGTTACGAAACGCTGCATGCTGACCGCGTGCTGTACTACATCGACTCCCGTCAGCACCAGCACCTGATGCAGGCGTGGACCATCGTGCGTAAAGCCGGTTACGTGCCGGATTGCGTTCCGCTGGAACACCACATGTTCGGCATGATGCTGGGTAAAGACGGCAAGCCGTTCAAAACCCGTGCTGGCGGTACCGTTAAGCTGTCCGACCTGCTGGACGAAGCGCTGGAACGCGCCCGCCGTCTGGTGGCCGAGAAGAACCCGGACATGCCTGCCGATGAGCTGGAAAAACTGGCCAACGCCGTGGGTATCGGTGCGGTGAAATACGCGGATCTCTCCAAGAACCGCACCACCGACTATATCTTCGACTGGGATAACATGCTGGCGTTTGAAGGCAACACGGCGCCTTACATGCAGTATGCCTACACCCGCGTGCTCTCCGTATTCCGTAAGGCAAACATCGATGAAAGCGTACTGGCGAATGCAGCCGTGACCATCACCGAAGATCGTGAAGCGCAGCTGGCGGCGCGTCTGCTGCAGTTCGAAGAGACGCTGACGGTTGTCGCGCGTGACGGAACGCCGCACGTGATGTGTGCTTACCTGTACGATCTGGCGGGTCTGTTCTCCGGCTTCTACGAGCACTGCCCTATTCTGTCTGCGGAAAACGAATCGGTCCGCAACAGCCGCCTGAAGCTGGCGCAGCTCACGGCGAAGACCCTGAAGCTGGGTCTGGATACCCTGGGTATCGAAACCGTAGAACGCATGTAATACAAAAAACCCGGCGCAAGCCGGTTTTTTTTTGTAGCCCCGGTAAGCGCAGCGCCACCGGGGATATCCACAGGTTCAGAAGTATTTCCGCAAATACTCCGTCAGACACAGTATCGCCATCGCCTGCCCGTACGGCATCGAGGTCAGCGGGATCTGGCGATAAAACTCCAGATCGCTCCCCATCCCCGTACCGAACGAGGTTTGCAGCAGCTCGCCTTCCGGCGAAATATTTTTGACGATACCGCGAATCGCTTTTTCTGCCACTTCGGCATACTCCGCGCCAACGTAGCGCTTGCGCACGGCTTTCAGAATGCCGTAGGCAAACCCTGCCGTGGCGGACGCCTCAAGATACGAATGTGGATCGTCGAGCAGCGTATGCCATAGCCCGCTGTCGTCCTGACATTTCGCCAGCGCGGCAATCTGCGCATTCAATACCTTCACCAGGTAGCGGCGCACGGCGCTGTTTTCCGGCAGGTCCACAAGCTCGAGAAAGTCCGGGATCACGATGGTGAGCCAGCTGTTGCCGCGCGCCCAGCGGGCACGGGCAAAGTTATGATTACCGTCGTAGCTCCAGCCGTGGAACCACAGCCCGGTCTCCCGGTCCATCAGGTTCTGCACGTGCAGCAGGAACTGATACACCGCCTCTTCAACGTATTCCGGTTTGTTGAGCAGCTTGCCGATTTTCGCCAGCGGCAATACCGTCATCATCAGCGTATCGTCCCACATCTGCTGATGGTTCTCTTCCGCCAGGGTGATGTGCTGCATCCCGCCGTGTTCAGTGCGCGGCATCTCGGCCATCGCCCATTCCGCCCAGCTTTCCAGCCACGGCAGCCAGGCCTGATTTTTGGTCTCTTCGTAGCGATAGGCCAGCGTCAGGAACGGCGACATGGTATTCACGTTTTTGGTGGTCGCGCCTTCCGCAAAGCGGTCGGCAAACCAGCCGTCGATGATGTCTCGCATACCTTCGTCGCCGGTCTGGCAGTAATACTGCCAGATACCGTACAGGCCGACGCCGTGCGTCCACTCCCATCCGGCCCAGCCTTTGGTGTCGATCACGCGCCCGTCGTCCAGCCGCAGCAAAAATTCACCCGTTTTGTCGTGGATATTGACCAGGCTATGCGTCACCTTTTGAATCAGCGATTTCAGCTCGTCCCGGGCGATAAAGCGCTCTGGCTGACGCAGTAACGGGCTATGTTTGACAGGCCAAACTTTCATTATCTTAACCTCTGTTGTATGTCGAATTCAGTACCGCGCGATCCTTCAGCGAAGGCGCCGCTGGCTTGTTGCGATTCAGATAGCCGATGTTGTTATTGCCCCACAGTGACTCATAAGGCATACCGGCCAGCATCTCGACGGTGGCGCGGGCGTGTGGCGTCGCTGACTCAGGCATCGCATGACCACATTCACGCATTTTCGCGGTCTCCTCGCGCAGCGTGCTGTGGGTCTGCAAATTGAGCTTGAAGCGCAGGGAAACGAGGAAGCCGCAGAACAGCACCAGGATGGTGCCCACGCTCAGGATCATCAAAATGGTGTGGCTCACTTCCGCAGGCTGCACTTTCTGACCGCTGACAAAGCCGGACATCTGCATCACAATGCCCACCAGCATCACCGCACCGGCCTGTGACGCCTTACGGGTCAGGGTCATGATGCCCGCGAAGATCCCTTCGCGGCGCTGGCCGGTGATCACTTCATCCACGTCAGCAATGTAGGTGTAGGTATTCCATGGCACATAGTTGATTCCGCCGCGACCAAGGCCCGCCACCGCAGAGATCAGCAACAGCAGAGCGTAAACGTCGCTCAGGCCCGCGTAATAGAGCACGGCGTAGGAAATTGATGCCAGACCAAACAGCACCACCACCATGCGGTAGGACGGCGCAGGCCCGAAGCGGATACACAGCGGGATCATGGCGATAACCGCAAGGAACTGGAAGATGGCCATCGTGCCCAGCAGATTGGACGCCATTGACGCTTCCTGCATCAGCACGAACACCACGTAGTAGGTGAATACCGCATTAAACACGTCCTGCGCGATATAGCCGCCGAGGTACATGCCCAGATGCTGACGGAAAATCTTGATGCGCAGCGTCGAGCTTAACTCGACGAACAGACGGTTGAGGCTCTGCCCCAGCGTCAGCTTCTTCTTCTCTTCTTCAGCACGCAGCGCCGCTTCAGACCACTCTTCGCGCGGGCGTTCCCAGGTGAAGAACCAGACGAAGGTCAGCATCAGCGCGCAAAGCACGGAGAAGACCAGGCTTGCATAGAAGAAGGAAACCGCGTTGTCTTTCCCGAAGTGGGTCAACAGGATCCCCGGCAGGAAAGAGGCCAGAATGGCGGACATCTGCGCCATAGAGATACGCGCCCCGGAGAACTTGGTTTTCTGCTTAAAGTCGTCGGTCATTTCCGGCACCAGCGTTTCGTACGGCACCAGAATCATGGTGTAGACAATATCAAACAGCAGATAGGTCAGCAGGTAGTACCAGAAGCTCATGTCCCCTACCCACATCAGCGAGTAGCTGAAAACGCACGGAATTCCCAGCAGGATAAAGAACTTACGGCGGCCAAAGCGCTTACCGAACCAGGTCGTACCAAAGTTATCGGTTAAAAAGCCCATTAACGGGCTAACTACGGCATCCAGCACCCTTGCCGCGGCAAAGATGAAGGTTGCTTCGATCGGTGAGAGCCCGCAGAAGGTGGTATAGAAATATAAAAGCCAGGCCGCCGTCAGGGCGGTGGTACCCGCCCCGAGGAAATCGCCTGACCCGTAAGCAAGATAATTTGCGAGTCCAATTTTACGTGTTTTCATTGCCGTCAACCCTAATCAGTTTTGGGAGACTCCCTGCAAGCAAGCTTCATCCGGGAGCTTTTATACGGCTACAGTAATTGCATCGGCATGTTGATACCTTTCTGTTTCTGCCATCACCTGGCGGGTGAATGGCAAAAATGCAAAGAGTATCGTCACGCGCGTCACTTATTTATAAAACAGCGTTTCTATTTATTCAAAAGATGAGGGCAATTTTGAGAGCCAGCCATCAGAAATGCCTGATGGCTGGTGAAAAGACAGGGTGTTAGCGGTAGTTCACGATGACAGAATTACTCTGTACTTTCAGGGCCGGGATTAAGCGTCCACCGCCCGGCACTTCCCAGATGAAACGCAGAGGTTCAATCGCCGGTACGCCGTTGAATGCCTGTGTCGTGCCGTTTTCGCCGTCGATTTCCGTGCAGCGCGTCTGGGAGCAGAGGCGCACCCGCAGGCCCGCTGGCGTAGGGCCAATCAGCCGGTAGTTCCAGACCACAAGGCCCATCTGACCGGACACCCCGTCAGAAGGCGACAGCGGGTTAGAGGACATGGCGACGCCCCGGTTGCTGAGGGTCACACCCATGCTGCTCGCCTGCCAGGTCCCCTCCCCGCTAGCCTGTGCCGCCAGCGGGAAGAGCAAAATCCAAAGCCATTTACGCATTATTTTCCTCCAATCGTCGCGGTCATGCGGATATGACGGTTATCCGACAGCTCCAGATTCGACAGCACGACCAGCTGATTCAGGCTACGACGCAGGAAGCGCGACAGCAGCGGACGCAGCGCATGGTTCACCAGCAGCACCGGCGGCGCCCCCAGCATCTCCTGACGCGCCAGCGCCTCCTGCGTTTGCGCCAGCAGACGGTCCGCCAGCCCCGGCTCCAGGCCGCCCCCGCCCTGCAGAGCCTGCAGCAGCAGACGTTCAAGCGGCGTATCGAGGCCAATAACCTGCACTTCTCCGGTTCCCGGGAACCACTGCTGGGTGATCGCGCGGCCCAGCGCCACGCGCACCACCGCCGTCAGCTCGTGCGGATCGCTCTGGATTGGCGCATGCTCTGCCAGCGTTTCCAGAATGGTGCGCATATCGCGGATCGGCACCTTTTCTTCGAGCAGGTTTTGCAGCACCTTGTGCAGCGTCGTCAGCGTCACCACGCCCGGGACCAGATCTTCGGTCAGCTTCGGCATCTCCTGCGTGACGCGGTCCAGCAGCTGCTGCGCTTCCTGGCGGCCAAAGAGCTCCGCCGAGAATTGCCCAATCAGATGGTTAAGGTGGGTCGCCACCACGGTACTGGCCTCGACAACCGTATACCCCTGGATCTGCGCCTGCTCTTTCAGGGCACTTTCAATCCAGATAGCGGCCAGGCCAAAGGCCGGATCGATGGTTTGCTCGCCCGGCAGCGTGCCTGCGGCGGTGCCGGGGTTAATCGCCAGCCAGCGGCCCGGATAGGCATCACCGCTGCCAATTTCGACACCTTTCATCAGAATACGGTAGCGCGCGGGCGGCAGGTCCATATTGTCGCGGATGTGAACAACCGGCGGCAGGAAGCCCATATCCTGCGCGAATTTTTTACGGATGCTGCGGATACGGCCAAGCAGCTCGCCATC
Organism: Enterobacter asburiae; assembly: GCF_024599655.1. Taxonomy (NCBI): domain Bacteria; kingdom Pseudomonadati; phylum Pseudomonadota; class Gammaproteobacteria; order Enterobacterales; family Enterobacteriaceae; genus Enterobacter; species Enterobacter asburiae. The sequence continues at coordinate 1,951,803 of NZ_CP102247.1, read as the reverse complement.
CTGCTGGAAATCGACCATCGGAATCAGGCGATAGCCCACTTCCATGCCCAGGGAATCTTCCAGCTGAACGTCGTTCCAGGTCGCTTCGACGGCCTGGGTATTCTCCGGCATTTTTACCGGAACAGGCTCCGCTGCCGGTTTGGTTTCACGACCGCGCATCCACCAGGCTAGCCCCAGCAGACCCGCCGTAAACAGCAGGAACACCAGGTTTGGCATACCCGGCACCAGGCCGAGCAAACCCAGAACGGCAGCGGCCAGCAGCATCACGCGCGGGTTACTGAAAAGCTGGCCCACCATCTGCTCGCCAACGTCCTGATCGGTGCTCACGCGGGTCACAATCACACCCGCCGCCGTGGAGATAACCAGCGCCGGGATCTGCGCAACCAGACCGTCACCAATGGTCAGCAGCGTATAGCTCTCCGCCGCGTGGCCCATGTCCATCCCGTGCTGCAATACCCCCACCAGCAGGCCGCCGACCACGTTAATCACCATGATCAGAATGCCCGCGATGGCGTCACCGCGCACAAACTTACTCGCACCGTCCATGGAGCCGTAGAAGTCCGCTTCCTGCGTCACTTCCGAACGGCGTTTTTTGGCTTCATCTTCAGCGATAAGACCGGCGTTCAGGTCGGCGTCGATCGCCATCTGCTTGCCCGGCATCCCGTCCAGCACAAAACGCGCGCCCACTTCCGCGATACGCCCTGCACCTTTGGTGATAACCATAAAGTTGATGATAACGAGGATAACGAACACCACGATACCGATAGCGAAATTGCCGCCCACCAGGAAGTGGCCGAACGCCTCCACCACTTTACCTGCCGCTGCCGCACCGGTGTGACCTTCCATCAGGATGATACGCGTGGACGCGACGTTCAGCGCCAGGCGTAGCAAGGTGGTAAACAGCAGAATGGTCGGGAACGCGGCGAACTCCAGGGTACGCTGGGTGAACATCGCCACCAGCAGCACCATTATGGACAGCGCAATATTGAAAGTGAAAAGCAGATCGAGGATGAACGCCGGGAGCGGCAGTACCATCATCGACAGAATTAGCAGGATCAGAATCGGCCCGGCAAGGATCTGCCATTGGGTCGATTTCAGGTTGCCGGGCAGGCGCAACATTGCCACCAGATTAGCCATCAGTGTCCTTCTCGTTCATAAAATCCAGCGCGGCAGGCACCGGAAGGTTCTCAGGTTTCACAGGCCGTTGACCGCCGGCCAGACGCCAGCGCTTCAACTGCCATACCCAGGCCAGCACTTCCGCCACGGCGGCGTAGAGTTGTCCCGGGATCTGTTGTCCAATATCCGCATGGCGGTACAGGGCACGCGCCAGCGGAGGGGCTTCGAGGATCGGCACGCGGTGTTCTGTGCCAATTTCCCGGATGCGCAGCGCGATCAGTCCAGCCCCTTTCGCGACGACTTTCGGCGCGCTCATTTTGTTTTCGTCATAGCGCAGCGCAACGGAATAGTGCGTCGGGTTGGTAACAATGACGTCGGCCTTCGGCACATCTTCCATCATGCGGCGTCGGGCGGCGGCACGCTGCATCTGGCGGATGCGCCCTTTTACGTGCGGGTCACCTTCCATCTGCTTATATTCGTCACGAATATCCTGCCGTGACATGCGCAGTTTTTTGAAGTGGGTATAAAGCTGGAAGATCACGTCAAAACCCACCATCGGGATAATGCTGAGCACCACCAGCAGCGCGCAGAGCCCGACCAGATTCAGCGCATTGCTCATTGCGGTGAGCGGCGATTCGCTGATAAGACGCATCATTTCCGGCCAGTGGTACCAGAGGTAAAACCCCGCGGAACTGCCCATCAGCACCGATTTGAGAACGGCTTTGAGCAGCTCAGCCCCGGTCTGCGCAGAGAACATTTTCGCAATGCCCGGCAGCGGGTTCAGTTTGGAAAATTTCGGTTGCAGCGATTTGGCACTAAAAACCAGACCGCCGAGCATCACCGGAGAGACCAGCGCGACCAGCACAACACCGGTAATCAGGGGCAACAGCGCGACCATGGCTCCTTTAATAAGCTGAATAATCTGGCTGAGGATCAGATTCGGATCGTTGACCATGCTGTGGTCAAAGCGTAAGCCGGTGGACAACATTCCCGCCAGCTTGCGGGCGAGCGACTCCCCGCCCCACCAGATAATGCACACCCCTACGATAAGGATCAGCAGGGAGGTCAATTCTCGGGATCGGGGGATCTGCCCTTCCTCACGCGCCTTTTCTAGTCGGTGGGGTGTGGGGGCTTCCGTTTTGTCGTCGTTCTCTTCTGCCACAGTGCATGCTCAGCCCATTACGTCACGGGTATCATGCCAGCGCAGCGGAAATCCAATGGCGGGAAAAGCCCGTTTATTCGGGCTCTTTTCGGTGATTTTGTCACAAACCGCCTCAGGTGGCGTAAACCTCCTGAGGCGGAATTGGCAATCAGAAGCCGAGGCTGTCCAGCAGGTCGTCGACCTGATCCTGGCTTGCCACAACGCCCGCCTTGCTGGCGTCGAGCTGAGGACCATTGAGCAGACTTTCGTTCTCGCGTTTTGGACGGGCTGCCGGTTCCGGAATGTTCTCCAGCAGAACCATCAGCAGCTGACGCTCAATCTCCTGGATAACATCCATCATGCGCTTGATCACCTGACCGGTCAGGTCCTGGAAATCCTGCGCCATCATGATGTCCAGCAGTTGGGCGTTGGTGAAGCTGGTGTGGCCCGGCACATCACCCAGGTACTGACGGGTATCCGTCACCAGCTCGCGGGCATCCGCCAGCTCGATAGGGTTCTCAAACCACTCGTCCCAGCGTTTGCTCAGCGCTTTCGCCCCCTTTTCCATCGCATCCTGGTGCGGCTGTGACGCTTCAACGCTGTTCAGCGCACGCTCAGCAGCCTGAGCAGTCATCTGCACAACGTAGTCCAGACGATCGCGGGCATCAGGAATGGCTTCCGCCGCTTCGGCAATCGCCTGATCCAGACCCAGCTCGCGCAGGCTGTCACGCAGCATGCGCGTCAGGCTGCCGATGCGGACGATGATATCGCTCGGCGAGTGTTCTTCAACGGGTTTCATAGCAGGTTGCAACATTTCCATCACCTCACATGCCGAGTTTCTCGAAGATCTTACCGAGCTTCTCTTCCAGGGTTGCCGCGGTGAATGGCTTCACCACATAGCCGCTTGCGCCCGCCTGTGCAGCGGCAATGATGTTCTCTTTTTTCGCTTCTGCTGTGACCATCAGAACCGGCATAGACGCCATTCCCGCATCGGCGCGAATGGTTTTCAGCAGTTCCAGACCGTCCATGTTAGGCATGTTCCAGTCGGAGATAACAAAACCAAACCCGCCAGCCTGCAGTTTGTTCAGCGCATCAACGCCGTCTTCTGCTTCTTCAACGTTGTTGAAGCCCAGCTCTTTCAGCAGGTTGCGCACGATGCGACGCATGGTGGAAAAGTCATCCACAACCAAAAACTTAAGCTCTTTATCCGCCATAAAATAATACTCCTGAGTCAAATACGTATTGCCTGTCCGGCACTGATTTTCGCCAGCATCTGCTGGCTTACCTGGCTAAGATCGACCACTTCGCTCACGCCACCCATATTGATGGCCTCGCGCGGCATGCCGAACACCACACAACTTGCTTCATTCTGCGCAATCGTCCAGGCGCCAGCCTGGTGCATTGCAAGCATTCCGGCGGCACCGTCGTTGCCCATCCCCGTCAGGATCACCCCAACGGCGTTGCGCCCCGCATGTTTCGCCACCGAATGAAACAGCACATCCACCGACGGACGGTGCCGGTTGACCGGCGGCCCGTCATGAATTTTGATTTGATAGTTAGCGCCGCTGCGCGACAGCTCCATATGCTTGTCCCCTGGGGCGATATAGGCATGTCCCGGGAGCACGCGCTCGCCGTCTTCCGCCTCTTTCACGCTGATCTGGCACAGCTTGTTCAGGCGTTCGGCGAACGAACGGGTAAAGCCTGGCGGCATATGCTGAGTGATCAGAATACCCGGACTTGAAAGCGGCAATGGCTGGAGTACATGACGAATTGCCTCTGTTCCTCCGGTTGACGCCCCAATCACCAGCAGTTTTTCCGAGCTGAGTAAGGGACCGGCCTTCAGGGTCGCAGGCGCAGCCAATGGCGTATGCGCAGCAAGCTTCGCACGCGACGCGGTGCGGATCTTCTCCGCGATCATTTCGCTGTAGGCCAGCATCCCTTCGCGAATGCCGAGCTGCGGTTTGGTGACAAAATCCACCGCCCCCAGCTCCAGCGCGCGCAGGGTGATTTCCGATCCTTTACCGGTCAGGGAGGAGACCATTACCACCGGCATGGGCCGAAGCCGCATTAATTTTTCGAGGAAATCGATGCCATCCATGCGCGGCATCTCGACATCCAGCGTTAGCACGTCGGGGTTATATTTTTTAATTAAATCCCGCGCTACCAGAGGATCGGGCGCAGTGGCCACCATCTCCATGTCGCTGTGGCTATTGATAATTTCAGTCATGATCTGACGCATCAGCGCTGAATCATCGACAGACAACACCCTGATTTTACTCATGCTTTTTCCTTACTCAGCGCATATACCGTTTGCCCACGCAGGCTAAACTCACGCGCGAGGTTGCTGAAGTTTTCCGAGTGCCCGGCAAACAGTAAACCGTCAGGCTTGAGCAACGGAACAAACCGACGCAGAATGTCCTGTTGCGTCGTTTTATCAAAATAGATCATGACGTTACGGCAAAAAATGGCGTCGAACGGCCCCGGCACGTTGTACTGCTTATCCAGCAGGTTAACGGGCGCGAATTCGACGCAGTTCGCCAGCTCCTGGCGTACGCGTACCAGGCCTTCATGCGGGCCCGTGCCGCGCATGAAATAACGCTGCAGCTGCTGCGGCGACAGCGTTTTCAGTTCATCCTGGCGATACACGCCGTTACGCGCCTTCTCCAGCACTTCGGTATCGATATCGCTGGCGTAGACTTTCCAGCGTCCGGGCGTCATCCCCAGGGTGTCAGCAAGGGTGATCGCCAGCGAGTACGGCTCTTCCCCCGTCGAGGCGGCGGCACTCCATACGCGATACTCCCCGGTGCGACGGCGGGCGTGCTCGGCCAGGACCGGGAAGTGGTGAGCTTCGCGGAAAAACGCCGTCAGGTTGGTGGTTAACGAGTTAATAAAAGCCTGCCACTCTGCGCTGTTCTGGTTCGCCTCGAGCATGCTCAGATAGCGGCCAAAATCATCCAGCCCCAGCGTGCGCAAGCGCCGCACCAGACGGTTGTAGACCATGTCCCGCTTATGATCCGCAAGCACGATCCCCGCACGCTGGTAGATTAACTGACATATCCGACGAAAATGCGCGTCGGACAGCGCGAGGCGCTGTGTCATCTGCAACAGTAATGACGTTTGCCCAGGGGGCATTGGTGATGTCATAGCGCCTTCTTAATTACATTCAGGATACAACTGGCACGGCCTGCGACCGCCCGACTTCTGTTACTGCTTCAACGTGCTCTTTCACATTAAATACCGCGACCAGTCCGGTCAGACGGTCGGCCTGGCTGGCCAGCTGATCGGTTGCCGCTGCCGCTTCCTCGACTAACGAGGCGTTCTGTTGCGTCACCTGATCCATCTGGCTGACGGCCTGGGCAACCTGCTCAATCCCGCGACGCTGTTCATCCGACGCAGAGGCAATCTCGCCCATGATGTCGTTCACCCGCGTGACGGAGGTGACGATCTCGTGCATGGTTTTCGCCGCCGTATCCACCAGCGTTGAGCCCTGCTGAACGCGCGACACCGACTCTTCGATCAGGATCTTAATTTCTTTCGCCGCGTTGGCGCTGCGGCTCGCCAGGTTACGTACTTCCCCCGCCACCACCGCAAATCCGCGCCCTTGCTCACCGGCACGCGCCGCTTCAACGGCGGCATTCAGCGCCAGAATGTTGGTCTGGAACGCGATACCGTCAATCACGCTGATGATGTCACCAATTTTCTGCGAACTGGTGGCAATCTCCTGCATGGTGCTGGCGACATGGGAGGCCTGATCTCCGCCTTTCTTCGCCGTCATCGCCGCCTGTTTTGACAGGTCAGACGCCTGGCGCGCGTTATCGGCGTTCTGGCCTACCGTCGCGGTCAACTGCTCCATGCTGGCCGCCGTCTGCGCCAGCGAGGCCGCCTGCTGCTCGGTGCGGGACGAGAGATCGTTGTTGCCCGCCGCAATCTCGGAGATCCCGGTGTGCATGGCATAGCTGCCCTGCCGCACGTCGCTCACCGTTTCCCGCAGCGATCCCTGCATCGCCTTCAGGCTGGCAAAGATCGCCGAAATTTCGTTTTTGCCGAACACCGCGACCGGACGCGCCAGGTCCCCTTTCGCAATGCTGTCGAAGTGGCTGCTGATAATCGCCAGCGGCTGCACAATCATTCTGCGCGACCAGAGCAGTGCCCCGCCGGTCAGCAGCCCTGCCAGGATCACCACCACGGCAAAGATGACGCCCGACATGTGATAGCTTTGACGGCTCTGGTCACCGGCACGCTGAACAGACTGGTTAATATCCTGCTGCCACGCGTTAAAGCTGCCGTCAAACGCCGCCTGAGACGCCTGAACCGGTGCGGTCATAAAGTCCGAAAGCTGGTTGTTTTCAAGCCACGTCGCCTGGTGGTCCAGATCGCTGTACCACTGCTCAAAGTTCGTCTTCATGGCGGCCTTCAGCGCTTTCTCTTTCTCGCTGTCGGCGGCCTGCGCCGTAAAGGCTTTAAACTGTGCGTCAGCCTGCTTCAGGCTGTCGCGCGCGGTCGCCATCAGCGCTTTAATGTCATCCGCCGGATAACTCAGCGCGGTTAAGGTTCCCGCCTTGTTCAGCGCAGTGCTTGCCTGCAACAGCACGGCACGCGTTTGTGCCAGTGCGGAGCGCTGCTGATTACTCGCCTCAACTTCCTGCAAATTCTGATAGCCATCGCGAAACGCCCAAAAAGACAACCCGTTACTGCCAACCTGCAACACACCGCAAAGGATCAAAATCAAAAACAGTGTGGTCGAGATACGAATACGATTTAACATCCACGCTCCCATCAAGCGGCAAGCAGCCGCGGTTTAATTGTCAGTCAAAATGTTTCCCAGTTTTCATCTTGTCCGGTCGTCGCGGCGCGCGTACGGTTTGCAGCCGATTCAGCGGCTGGCGCGCGATACGTCGCCTGCGGGGTGACCGTGTTTCCAGCGAGTGAAGCGAGACGAAACGCCGAGACGGCCATCTTCAGACGGCTCGCCTGGTCTTCCAGGGCAGCGGCCGCCGCAGCGGACTCCTGCACCAGCGCGGCGTTTTGCTGTGTCACGCGATCCATTTCCGATACCGCCAGGGCAACCTGGTCGATACCACGACTCTGCTCATCAGACGCAGAGGCGATTTCACCCATGATGTCCGTCACGCGGGTGACGGCATTCACGATGTCATTCATGGTCTCCCCGGCGCTTTCCACCAGCACGGAGCCGGTATCCACGCGGGAGACGGAATCTTCAATCAGCGACTTGATCTCTTTTGCCGCGTTGGCGCTGCGGCTGGCCAGGTTGCGCACTTCCCCGGCCACCACGGCAAACCCGCGTCCCTGTTCGCCTGCACGCGCCGCTTCCACGGCGGCGTTCAGCGCCAGAATGTTGGTCTGGAAGGCAATGCCGTCGATAACGCTGATGATGTCGGCGATTTTCTTCGAGCTGTCGGCGATTTCGTGCATGGTTTTCACCACGCCATCCACCACGCGACCGCCGCGCTGCGCCGTTTCGGAGGCGCTTTCTGCCAGCTGAGACGCCTGGCGGGCGTTATCGGCGTTCTGCTTCACGGTTGCGGTGAGCTGCTCCATGCTGGCGGCCGTCTCTTCCAGGGCGGACGCCTGCTGCTCGGTACGGGATGAGAGATCGTTATTCCCCATCGCAATTTCGCTGGTGCCGGTATAGATAGCCTCCGACCCGTTGCGCACGTTGGCGACGGTTTCGATTAACGAACGCTGCATATGGTCAACGCTGTTTGCCAGCTCGGTGATCTCATTGCGCCCGGAAACGGTCAGCGTTTTGGTCAGGTCCCCGCCGGCAATTTCACGAATGTGGGCAATGACGCGACCGAGAGGGTTCAGCAGGATATGGCGAATGCCGTACCAGACCGCGATCAGCACAATGACCAGCGCCAGCGCCATCACGGCCATCTGCCATTTCGCAAAGCGGTAGTCATTCTGGCTTGCGGTAAAGGCCGAGTGATAGAGATCCCCGCTGGCCTTCGCGTATTCCCCCAGCGCCGCGCCGAGTGCGTTTTGCATCCCCTGCGTTGGCTGCGCGAAATAGGCGTCCATGTTGCCGCTCTCCAGGAACTGAATCAGCTCCGTCAGGCCGGTATGATAGGCGTTGTATTTTTCATCGATGTTCTGGCTCACCTGCTCCATAGCAGGCTGCGGGGCGATCTTCTTGAAGGCGTCGTAGTGTTTAGCGGCGTCAGCGAGGGTGGCACGGGCATTTTTCAACAGATCGGTTTTCGCGCTGCTCTGCTGATTGTTGGGATCCATCATCATGCGCGCGGACGAGCGGCTCAGGTTGATACGCGTTTGCAGCATCAGATCCCACGTCGACGTGAGTTCACTCTGCTGCAGGCGCAGATCGTTCGAGGCCGCGAAGCTGTCCTGGTTCTGTTTTAATGACGAGAAAAAAAGCCCGCCGGAAATAAGCTGAAGAAGTGCGAAAATGACCAGCACCATCATGAGCATTGTGACAACGCGGATACGGTTCAACATACAACACCTTCTCATAGATTTATTAACGGTGTTATCGGCACTGCCCACAGGAACTTTACATTTGAGAAAGGGAAAAGCGCGGGGTTAAAACGCCACGTCGACAATCAGCGTGTCGGTGTAGGTTCCAGCGGGCGGCGTGGCCTGATTGGTCAGGACTTTCGCGGTGTAGTTGTAGGTGCGCAGTAAGCCGTCGGTACTGACCTGGGACGACACCGCGCTGGACCAGCGCTCGCTGCCGCTGCTGCCCCAGCGGTTAGTGGTAGCTTCCTTATAGATGTCGTAGCTCATGGTGTTGCTGCCGCTCACCATCCGCCGCACGTTGTTCAGCGCGTTGGCACCGTTATTAATGCCGATGGTATACGAACTTCCTTTGGTACAGGTGACGGCAATCGCCTGTGAGACGGTGGGGAAACTTTGTACCAGCGGCGCGCTGTTGAAGTTCACATCTGGCGTGGTCATGGCGCTGCAGTCGTTGGTGACGGTCATATCTAACAGTATGGTGGTTGTCGCGGTTCCCGTCTGGGGGTTCGTACAAAGGCTTCCCACGCCTAACGCGCAGACGCTGTAGTTGATGCTGAACGTCAACATCACCTGGTAAGGCCCCGCCGTGACGTTTTGTCCGGCGACGGTGCGAAAATAGAGCGGAATGTTGTACTGCTTTGTCCCCAGCAGCCCCAGCAGCGTATTCCCGCTCCAGGTATACGTTTTACTTATCTGCACCTCGCTGCTGCTCGCGCAAGCCGATAATCCGCACAACCGGGTGGGGATTACGTCCGTAATGGCCGCATTATCCGTACGTTTCATGGTCGCGCGACTGTTGCCCGACACTGATGCCGCGGTGTAGCTCAGGGTCACCGAATCGTTGGTCAGGACGTTGAGCACGGTATCACACGCCACCACCAGCCTGCCGGTGGTTTCCACCTCCCCGGTTCCGCTGAGCGCGAACGAGGTGACGCTGCCAAACGACGCATTAACCGTACTGACGGTACACGCCGCCCAGCCGCCGCCGGAGAAAAGCAGCAGCATCAACAGCAGCAGGCGCGTCATGGCCCCTCCCGACATACCAGCGGACCGTAGGTTTGCAGCTTGTGCTCCGGATTGGCCCCCACGGTCAGAGTAGTCTTGCAGCGTTTTCCGTCAGGTGTAATCACCTCAAGCGGGTTCACATCGCTGAGATTTTCCAGCCAGGCAATGCCGTCATACCCCACCACCGCATTGCTGCGCGAGGCGCGTCGAACCTGGCTTCCCACCGGCAACGACTGCCCGTGCGCGTCATGCAGAATGACGCTTGCCACCCGCTCCTGCTCCATCGGGAAATCGACCAGATAGCCGCTGTGACGGCGGATTGCGATCCGCCGCTCGGTCTCTTTCAGACGGGTATCCGCCGGCAGATTGAGGGTATCAATCCGGTAGCTTGCCGGGTAATACGCCGACACCCCGCTCACCAGCAGGTAGCCGCTGTTATTGGTTTTACCGACGGGCTGATTCTCGTAGCTGACGGGAACGTCCGGGTGGCCGTCGGTACTGATGACCACGAACGCATCGTTGATCTTATTCGCCGCAAACAGCTCGCCGTCCATCAGCACAACGGAACCCATCGCCTCGCCCCACCAGGTCATGGTGTCCCTTTCGCCATAGCCGCCGCCCTGCAGCTCTATGTTGTTATTGCGCCAGCCCAGCGTCGCCTGCTGATAATCACTGGATCGTGACTGGTTGGCCCAGGCCATGTTCCAGCTGAAGCCGCCGTCGGAAGGCATAGAGTGGTTATAGTTGATGCGCTGGGTACTGCCTGCATCCGGAGTGTTTTCAAAGGTGACGGCAGCGCTGTCGCGCGCCCCCAGCGGCACCTGCAGGGACAGCGCGACCGTCCAGTCCCCTCGCTGCTGGTCCCGGCTGCCAGCCAGGTAAATGCTGCTCGCCCCCCACAGATTGCGGCTCCAGGAGAGATTGAGCAGCTCGGTTTTTTGGCTGTCAAAACTCTCCACGCCGATCCAGGCCGCACCAACGTTGCCGTACTGCCCCAGATTGAAGGTCAGCGAATACTGGTCCGTATTACGGCTGAAGCTGGCGATGGGTTTATCGTTTTCGTCATACACCGTCGGCTGGTCGTAGAGGGCGAGGTTGCCAAAGCCGCGGTCGCGACGCGTGTGCTGGGTGGCGACGCTAAACGCGCTGGTGCTGTACTGGTAGCCCCAGTTGATCTGCCCGCCCGCATCACCGCGCATGCGGCTTTGCGAGTAAGAGGTGTTCACCACGCCAAACTGGCCGAGTTTTATCACCGTCCCCACGCCGCCCAGCGCCAGCTCCTGCGCCCCTTCCGCGTGGCCCTCCAGCGTTAGCCAGTCCGTCATCCCGTAGCGATACGAGCCGCTGCCTGCCGCGGAACCGTAGTCAAAATTCTTGATACCGTAATTTCGCCGCAGGCCGCCCAGCGTCACGGCGCCGTCGCTCAGCCCTTGTTTAAGCAGGTCGCTGGTGACGTAAAACGGTAGCGTAGTGCTCACCTGGCGCCCCAGCGCATCCGTCGTGACCAGCACCGCATCCCCGGCGCCGTTGATATAGGGCAGATTAGTCAGGGTGAAGGGGCCCGGCTGAAGCTGGGTTGAGCCGGAGCGATAGCCGTTGATAAAGAGATCGACCGAGGTGGGTACCGCGGCTTCCCCCGCGAACTCGGGCAGCGGCCATGTCACCAGGTCAGGGCGCAGGGAGAAATCCCGCCCGACGCTGATTCCACCCATCCGCACGCTGGAGCTCCAGCTCAGGGCATCGCTGATCACATCCCCGACGCTCCAGCTCATCGCGTCATCTTCGTTAGTGAACAGCAGGGTCGTGTCATAGCGAACATACCCTTCCTGCTGGCCGTCGTTACCGGTGAAATTTTCCCGCGCGTAGCCGGTGGAGGAAAAGGAGCCGTTCTCGTTGAAGTAGCGGAACTCGTGCCAGAGCGACGCCTGACCGCCGATATGCTCCGTGTGGTTGGTGTAGAGATCGTAATTCAGCAGCGCCCCGCGCCCGTAGTGCGGTTTGGCCTGCGCCGTTTGTGCGCTGAAAGGGGTTACCCGGGCCGTCACCCAGTCGCGGGGAACGGTCAGCAGCAGGCGCTGCGCGGCGCTGTCGTACTCCACCCGAACCTGATCAAGCGAGGAGAGATTCACCTCGCCGGTGGGAACATGCGACGGGGGCAGCCCCGCGCGCAGCAAATCGGCGCTGGAGATAAAGAAAGCGCCTTTACGCTGCGTCACGGGTACGACCAGGCCGGTATCGTAGTGGTTGACCACGAGAGAAAGCTGGAAAACCGCTTCATCATTTATCGCCTGCGCCTGAGGAGGCGGCGGTAAACTGTCGTCACCGGGCTCGGCCAGGGTCGCGGAGCTGACGCATAGCAGGATCATCATCGCCGGCTTCAGTTGACGGGCGTCGCTGCCATTGTTCGTCCCTGGCATTAATCTGCGCGCTCATCCGCTCTGGCTGACGAACGCCAGCGGGTACCGGCCAGCTGCGGGTGCTGCCCGGAAGGACATAACCCAGTAATCCCTCCGCCACCGTGCGTTTCTGCCCCCCCTGCTCCAGCGCGACCTGGCTTAGCCTGACGTGGACATCACCCCGATTTTTGACCTCCAGCGCAGGCTTACCCTCAGCCTGCGTCACCCGCCAGCTCAGGTTTTGGGTCTCCGCCAGCGCGTGATGCGCCCCCTCTTTGATGGTCGGGATCCCCTGCCCATATACGAACAGAGGGATGGAGTAACGCATCTGCAGTTTGAGGCCGATGGTGGGTTCGGCTTTGGCATCAGGCTGGGGGATTTCATCGACGATAATGCGATATGCCTGTTCGACCCCTGCGGGAACTGAAGCCTGTTTGATAAGGCGAATAAGCTGCTTGCTGCCCGTGCCAATCGTGACGATCGGCGGGCTGGCGACCACGTCCTGCTGCGCGGTATAACGCTCGTGTCCGTCCTCCTGCTTCCAGCGCACGATGCGAACCTGCATCGTCGTGGCGCTGTTTCCCTGGTTCTGGATCCACAGTTCCGTGGCGTTGGCGTCCGCAGCGAGCCACGGATCGATCGGCCAGAGCAGGATGGTGGCCGCCGCCTGAACCTGGCCAGCAACCGCCATTCCCAACGCGCCCGCCAGACAAACGGGTCTGAAAAATGGCTTCATCAATACTCTCCCTTTATTACCATGACAGGGTCACGGTGAGCTGATCGGAATAGGTTCCCGCCGGGCTAAACCCGGTCAGTAGCGCCACGCCAAAAAGCGGCAGCGCGATGTTATTGCTGTTGGTATAGGTCACCGGTATCGCCTGGTTGACGCCAATTTCGCTGTTCGCGGCCAGCGAGCTGCTGCTGTAGAGCCGGTACGGCACCAGTTCTGCTCCACCGGACCGCTTCATCCGACGAACGGATGAATAATTCTGCCCGCCATTAATGCTCATGCTCAGCGCCACGCCCGGCGTACAGGCGATGGACAACGCCCCGTTTGGCACAAAGCTGGTGCTAACCGGCGCGCTTTCGACGCCGTTATGGCTGCCAAAATCCAGCGTGCCGAGAAGCCCTCCGCTACCGGTGGCCACCGCGCATCCCGGTACAATCGTCGCGCTGACCTTAAAGGACTGTGAGGTCACCGCATTCGCCGTGGGCATCATGAGCAATCCCACGATCAGCGCGAAAAAAGGCTGCACACGTCCCTCTGCGTGTTTGCGCAGACCTGTAAGAGTTGCCTTCATGGCGGTTCGGGACTAGTAGGTGACGCTGACGTTAATCGTGTCGGTGTAGGTTCCCGGGACGACCGTCACGCTGTTACCACCGCCGGTAATACGCCCGTAGAGGGTGTAACTATCCACGCCTCCGGTCGTAGAGGCGATCGGCAACGCGGCGTTATTGGCAATCACGGTGTTAAACCCGCTGTCGCTGTACAGGCTGTAAGCCACGCCCTGTGCCGCGTTGGCCGTATTAACCAGATAGCGTTCAGGCGTACCCGGCGAACCGACAACGGAGCCGGGCGCGGTAGAGTGGGTATTACCGGTGATCGCGACCGTATAGCTTGCGGTCGTACATTGAATGGTGAAGGTGTTTCCGCCGCTGGCACCGCTCAGCTGCGTCGTAAGCGTGGAAAAGGTTGCCGGATGGGTACCGAAATCGAGCGTACCGAAGTTAATGCCGCTTTGCGCGGGCGATCCGTTTATCAGACAGCCGTTTGTCAGCGTCAGCGTCGCCCCAATGGTGCCGCTGCTGGTGACGGCCAGCGCCTGATGGGCCGTTGTTGCAGTCAGTAAGGTGCCTGCGCAGATCAAAAGAAGTTTTCTTTTCATTTACCACCCTCCAGAAGACGTCTCCGTTCCCTTGCCACATTTTATTTTTGTCGTTCAAGATGTTAGCCCCGCTTAAGGTTCCTCTGAGGGGGTTAATGTGAATTTAGTTTACGGATATCGCTTCGACCACCCGCCCCTCCACGCATAAGCCATATGTCTTATTGACTTAATTTTCATATTAATAACAGAGGGTTAAATACATTTAATCCGCGATTTTATTTTTTCCAAAGAGAATATATCCACTAATGTGTGACACAGATCACAATATATCGTCAGATCAATAACAACAAAATTAATAAAACTTAAAAAGGAGTTGTATCCCCCTACACTTTGCGTCAATTTATGTGCCGAATAATTTCCCGCATCGTAATAAAAAATTTATATGTATCGATGCGGGCTACATCTGAAGCGCATAGAGGGTCTTTTTTCGTGGCAAGTGCAAACAAACTCACACTCTTCATCGTGATATTCATGCTGGCGGGTATTCTTTCAGGGGCAGCAATTCATGAATATGCATCTGCGGATGCCATCACAGCCTGGTCGGATAATATTACCCTTCTGACCGATATTTTCCTCCGTCTGATCAAAATGGTCATTGCACCCTTGGTCTTCAGCACGCTCACCGTCGGCATTATGAAGCTGGGCGAAACCTCCACCATTGGCCGCGTTGGCGGCAAAGCGATGGTGTGGTTTATCAGCTCATCCGTGCTCTCTATTCTGGTCGGCCTGTTTATCGTCACGCTGGAGCATCCGGGAAGCGGTCTGAACCTGACGATCCCAACCGAAGCGGTGGATACCGGTCTGGCCGTTGGCGGCATGACGCTGAAAGCGTTCCTGTCGCACACCATTCCGACCAGCATCGCGGGGGCGATGTCGAACAATGAGATCCTGCAGATTGTGGTGTTCTCGATGTTCTTCGGCATCGGCGGCGCGTCGCTGGGGCAGAAATTCAACGCGCCGCTGGTGGCCGCGCTGGATGTGGTTTCCCATATCATGCTGAAGGTAACGGGTTACGTGATGTACGTTGCTCCGCTGGCCATTTTTGCGGCGATCTCCTCCGTCATTGCCACGCAGGGTCTGGGCATTCTGCTGAACTACGCCTCCTTTATTGGCGGTTACTATGTTGCCATTCTTCTCACCTGCATGGTGCTGCTGGCGGTGGGTTATATGGTGCTGAAAAAAGAGGTGTTTCGCCTGGTCAGCATGCTGAAAGATCCGGTCCTGGTGGCCTTTACCACCAGCAGCTCTGAAGCCGCCTACCCTAAAACGCTGGAGCAGCTGGAGCGTTTTGGCTGCTCGCGCAACATCGCCTCTTTCGTTCTGCCGATCGGCTACTCCTTCAACCTGGTGGGTTCGATGGTGTACTGCTCTTTCGCCTCGATGTTTATCGCTCAGGCGTACAACATTCACCTGAGCTTCTCGGAAGTGACGGTTCTGATGCTGTCCCTGATGCTGGCCTCCAAAGGGATTGCGGGCGTACCGCGTTCATCCCTGGTGGTGCTGGCAGCGACGATCCCAAGCTTTAACATTCCGGTGGCGGGTATTCTGCTGCTGATGGGGATCGACCACTTCCTGGATATGGGCCGTTCCGCAATTAACGTTCTGGGGAATGGTATTGCGACCGCGATGCTGTCGCAGAATGAAGGCGCGCGGGAAGCGGAAGCGGAGCTGGTAGAGCAGGAAGTTTAAGGATGTAAAAAAGCCGGGTGGCGGCTTCGCCTTACCCGGCCTACAAATGGCTCGAACACGTAGGCCGGGTAAGCGTCAGCGCCACCCGGCTTTGTTTTATGCTACATGACTCGCGGCGATATCCAGCAGCGCCATCTCATCGCTGTTCAGCAGCTTCTCAATGTTCACCAGAATCAGCATACGCTCGCCGAGCGCGCCCAGACCGGTCAGGTATTCGGTCGACAGCGTGACCGCAAACTCCGGCGCCGGACGAATTTGGTCAGAGGTCAGAGAAAGCACATCAGATACGCCGTCCACCACGATGCCGACCACGCGCTGCCCCAGGTTGAGGACGATCACCACGGTGTTGTCGTTGTAGTCAACGTCGCCCTGGCTGAACTTCACGCGCAGATCCACGATTGGCACAATAACGCCACGCAGGTTGGTGACACCTTTAATAAAAGCAGGCGTGTTAGCGATGCGGGTAACCTGGTCGTAACCACGGATTTCCTGCACTTTCAGGATATCGATGCCGTACTCCTCATCGCCTAAAGTGAATACCAGGAATTCCTGCCCTGATGGCTCGCCCGCCAGCTTCGTTACATTACTCATACCGGTCATGTTATTACCTTCTACTTAATCAGGCGGCTGTGTACGCCACACGTTGTTCACGATTTAATCCCTGAAGCGCCGAGACATCGACGATCAGCGCCACGCTACCATCACCCAGAATGGTGGCGGCAGAAATACCCGGCACTTTGCGGTAGTTGCTTTCGAGGTTCTTCACCACCACCTGGTGCTGACCAATCAGCTGATCGACCAGCAGCGCGTAGCGGCGGCCCGCGCTTTGCAGGATCACCACGATACCCTGCGTGGCCTCGGTCTTCGCCCCGTCCACTTCGAACACTTTCCACAGTTCCACCAGCGGCAGGTACTCACCGCGAACCTCGAGCACGCGCTCGCCGCCCGCCAGCGGATGCAGATCTTCCTCACGCGGCTGCAGGGATTCCATCACGGCGTTCAGCGGCAGGATAAAGACTTCGTCCGCCACCTTGACGGACATGCCGTCGAGGATCGCCAGCGTCAGCGGCAGCAGAATGCGAATGGTGGTGCCGGAACCCTGTTTAGACTGGATCTCAACGTGGCCGCCCATCTCCTGGATGTTACGTTTCACCACGTCCATGCCTACGCCGCGCCCGGACACGTCGGTCACCTGCTCTGCGGTAGAGAAGCCCGGCGCGAAGATCAGCATGCCCACTTCTTCGTCGGTCATGTTTTCATTGACCGCCATCCCCTGCGAAATCGCTTTTGCCAGGATGCGCTCGCGGTTCAGACCGGCGCCGTCATCGGTCACTTCGATACAAATGTTCCCGCCCTGGTGTTCCGCAGAGAGAATCAGGTTGCCGACCGGCGATTTCCCGGCGGCAATGCGGTTTTCCGGCAGTTCGATACCGTGGTCGAGGCTGTTACGCACCAGGTGCGTTAACGGGTCGATGATACGCTCGATCAGGCTCTTATCCAGTTCGGTTGAGCTGCCCATCAGGGTCAGCTCAATCTGTTTATTCAGCTTGCTGGCAAGGTCGCGCACCAGACGCGGGAAGCGGCTGAAGACATATTCCATCGGCATCATACGGATGGACATCACCGATTCCTGCAGGTCGCGGGCGTTACGCTGCAGCTGGCCCATGCTGGTAATCAGATCGCCGTGCGTGACCGGGTCCAGTTCGTTAGAACGTTGTGCCAGCATCGACTGGGTGATCACCAGTTCACCCACCAGGTTAATCAGCTGGTCAACCTTCTCAACCGCAACGCGGATGCTGGTTGACTCGCTGGAGCGCGCGGCAGGCTTTTCGCCACGGCCAGGCGCAGCGGCCTCTTTTGGCACCGCCTTCAGCGCCGGGGCCGCAGGCGTCACAGCCGGTGCGGCGGCCTGAGCGACAACGGCCACCTCTTCCACTGCCGCAGGGGCGTCAACCGCAGCCTCTTCGGTTTCGAAGGCGATCTGGTCAGCTTCAATCACAAAGCACAGCACCGCGACGATATCGTCCTGGCCAATACCGTCCTCAAGCGTCGCGGCCAGGCTGTCTTTGCCTTTTACCACGTTGCTTAATTTCGCCAGGTTACCCAGCTCTTCTTCCAGCAGGTTAACTTCACTCTCTTTCAGTCGTGACAGCACAACGCGCAGTTTGCCCGCCTGTGCAGCGGCTGGCGCGGCATCGTCGGCCGCAACCGCATCGACAACGCTCAGCTTTGCGGCCGGAACAACCGCGGCGGCAACCTCACCTTTTGCTTCCAGCGCGAGCTGGCGCAGCGCATTGCAGATGTATTCAAAGCTGGCGGCATCAGGCTCTGCCGAACTTTTATAGGCGTCGAGCTGTTCCTGCATAATATCTTTGGTTTCCAAAAACAGGTTGATAATGTCGGTATTGAGCTGCATCTCACCGCGTCGTGCTTCATCAAGCAGGTTTTCCATTAAATGGGTGGTTTCCTGCAGGATGGTAAATCCAAACGTTCCGGCTCCGCCTTTAATAGAGTGCGCCGCACGGAAGATGGCATTGAGCTGCTCGGAGTCTGGTGCTTCGGGCACCAAATCGAGCAAGTGTTGCTCCATATCGGCCAACAATTCGTCGGCTTCATCAAAGAATGTCTGGTAAAAATCGCTAATATCCATGCTCACGCTATCACCTCGGATTGGCTGGTGGCGATGTTGGAACGGCAGCCGAAGGAACGGCCCCAGGCTGTTTTAAATCGTCCAGTGACTCATTCTGACTTTCGGCGTTTTCATGCAGGATGGCCTGCTCCGCCTGCTGGTTCAGCACTAAAAGACTGATACGACGGTTGATGGCATCATCCGGCCCGCGGTCGGAAACGCGCATGGTTGCGGCCATGCCGACTACGCGCAGTACCTTGCCATCATCAAGCCCACCTACCACCAGCTCGCGACGCGAGGCGTTGGCACGATCGGCAGAAAGCTCCCAGTTGCTGTATCCCTTCTCCCCACTGGCGTACGGGAAATCATCCGTGTGTCCTGACAGGCTGATTCGGTTAGGAATGCCGTTCAGCACCGGTGCAATGGCACGCAGAATGTCGCGCATGTACGGTTCGACTTCCGCACTCCCGGTTTTAAACATGGGGCGGTTCTGGCTGTCGATAATCTGAATACGCAGCCCTTCCTGCACCAGGTCGATCTTCAGATGCGGGCGCAGCGCGCGAAGCTTCGGATCCGCCTCAATCAGCTGATCGAGATCGCCACGCAGTTTCTTCAGACGCGCCTGCTCCATCTTTCTTTTCAGCTCGTCGATGTTCGGCTCTTTTTTCACCTCACCCTTCTGCTGGGTGTAATCATCGCCGCCGCCCGGGATCGGGCTTTCGCTGTTAGAGATACGCGGCCCACCGGCCACCGCCGTTGCCAGCGGCGTTCGGAAATATTCGGCAATCTGGATCAGTTCTTTTGGGCTGGAGATGGAGATCAGCCACATCACCAGAAAGAACGCCATCATTGCGGTCATAAAGTCGGCGTACGCAATTTTCCACGAGCCGTGTGCGCCATGCCCGCCGCCCTTGTGCTTGCGTTTTTTTACGATGACGATCGGATGGGACTGGTTTTTCATGCGTCCTCAGTTGTCGTCTGTTGGTTTGGGTTTTTCACCGCACGCACGTGTTCTTCAAGCTCGATAAACGACGGACGCTCGCTGGAGTAAAGCGTTTTACGGCCAAACTCAACCGCGATCGGTGGCGCGTAACCGTTGAGGTTAGAAAGCAGCGTGATCTTCACGCACTGCATCATTTTGGTGGTTTCCGCGCTCTTCTGGCGCAGAACGCTTGCCAGCGGAGAGATGAAGCCGTACGCCAGCAAAATACCGAGGAAAGTCCCCACCATCGCATGGGCAATCAGCGCACCGAGCTCGGCTGCCGGACGGTCTGCCGAGGCCAGGGCGTGAACCACCCCCATGACCGCCGCAACGATACCGAATGCCGGAAGCGAGTCGCCGACCAGCGCCAGGCTGTTGGCCGGCACTTCAGATTCGCTTTCGTGGGTTTCGATCTCTTCGTCCATCAGCGCTTCGATTTCGAAGGTATTCATGTTGCCGCTGATGATGAGCCGCAGATAGTCGACGATGAAATCCAGCATCATGGCGTCAGCAAGAATTCGCGGATAGCTGGCAAAAATTTCGCTCTCTTTCGGGTTTTCAATATCCCGTTCAAGCGAGAACATGCCCTGCTGACGCGACTTCGCCATCAGGCGATAGAGCAGTGCCAGCAGATCCATATACATACTTTTGGTGTATTTCGAGCGACGGAACAGCAACGGAATCGCTTTCAGCGTGCCCTTGATCGATTTACCGTTGTTGCCAACGATAAAAGCCCCTACCCCTGCACCGCCGATGATAATAAGTTCAGCCGGTTGATAGAGTGCTCCAAGGTGCCCGCCGGTCATCATGTAACCGCCGAAAACTGTACCGAGAACTACCAGGTAACCTAATAAGATAAGCACGACATCATCCTTCCGCTAGTGACTATGGCAAGGACGTCCAGCTCGCAGCGTTTACCGTTTGCGGGGTAAAAAAAAGCAGCGGTAATTGCTTACCGCTGCTGGAATCTTTCCCACACGTTCGGGTTAAACAGCTTGTTCGATCTGTTCATCCAGCAGTTGTGGAATAATATCGGCAGCATCCCGGGAAAGTTTACGTCTTTTTACTGCGCGGGATGGAGGCTGACATAAACTACAGGCGAAGCTGCCTGCAGGCTGATGAGCATGGGTAATAAAATTGCCGTCGCAGCAGTTGCAGCGCGACAGTTCAAGCATTCCGCTCTCAACAAAACGCACCAGCGTCCATGCGCGGGTCAGCGCCAGCAGAGGACCTTCTTCCTGCTGTGGGCATTGTTCAAGGTAAAGTTTGTACGCTTTGATCACGGCGTCAACGCCGCTACACAAACCGGTTTTGAGAAGATACTGCCAGGCATTACAGAACATGGAAGCGTGAATATTCTGCTCCCACGTCATAAACCAGTCGGTAGAAAACGGCAGCATGCCTTTCGGCGGGGGACTACCACGTAACTCTTTGTACAGTTTGATGAGACGGCCACGGCTCAACTGAGTCTCGCTTTCCAGCATTTGTAAACGAGCACCCAGTGTAATCAGCTCCATGGCCAACTGTATGTCACGCGCTTCCTGAACAATGCTTTTCTCGCTCATTGCTAGGCCCTTTTCTTACGGGCTGCGTCATCAGGCTGGCTGATTTCGTTAAGCAAGCGAGTGGAGAGAAGAATACCGGTATGGATCTGTTGAAGATCGTCCACACGGGAATCCTGCGTCAGACGCGTTATTGTCTGTGAATCATCGAAACGGAACTGGCAAACCAGTTGATTCGTTTCAGCCAGTTTAACCATCTGCGGGAGGGTTAAACCGCCCAGCATGGTTGCCATCTCTTCGTTAATACCCAGACGAAACATCGCGGACGCCTTGTCCTGACTAATCAAACGCTGCGCGAGCAGTAAATACGACAAATTGATGTCATAGATATGTTTTAGCAACTCGGATGTATGCATTGTTCCCATCCCGAATAACCAACTATTATTTTTATGCGGAAAGACCGCACCCCGTGATGTCGCCGGGAAATCACCCGGTATAAAAAAGAAAAGGCTAAATGCATAGTTGAATTTAGGTTTGTATTCACTGAAACCGTAAGAGAGAAACCGCGAATGCGTCTCTTACAAGATTTATCATTTCTTACAAATAACTAAGATTTTTCCTAATTCGACGCAAACTCTACTCGTCAGTTTTGCCACATACAATCCAGCCACCCTCAAATTTAAAAAAAATGTGATCCACGTCACACAATTTAAGTGAATATGACCCATAAATCCATCAGTATGACTTGTAATTTGTTCATTTTTTAACCAATCAGTACTGTTTTGTATTCTTAATTGACGAATACTCATGCACACGGGTGATCCGAACTGGCATGTATCGTGCTTTTACCGTCGTAAGCACCCCGCGGAAACATTTACAACAATCCCCTCTTCGGGAAACATTTTTCTTACCGTGAAAAAACATATAGTTATGCAGGTAGCACAAAAAAGATGTTTCAGGACGTGATCATTCGAAATGATTTTGTAACGCGTCAAAACGATTTAACAGTGAAAGCGTGAATTTGTGTGATTTACGTTAAGTTGTTAATTTTTTTCATTTAGGCGCATTTTTCAGTTATTCTTCTTATAAGAATAATTAATGAATAATTATGATAAGCTTCACACTAATGTCGTAATCTGCTCTTGCAGAACCTGGGAAATCGCGGTAAAGGTGATCATACGCTGTCTTTCAGACACCTAAGGAGTGCGCCATGAGTTACTCCCATCTTCTTGTTTCTGTTGCAGTTTCCTCCGAAAGTCATCAGCTCGTCGCGCGGGCAGTTTCCATTGCCAGACCCCACAATGCCCGCATCAGCCTCATCACGCTCGCCGCGGAGCCAGAGATGTATAATCAGCTGGCTGCCCCCATGCTGGAGGATATTCGAGAGGTCCTTCAGGAAGAAACGCAGCAATTTCTGCGTGAACTGGTGGAAAAGGCACAATATCCGGTTTATGAGACAATTATTGCGACCGGGGAGCTTAACGCCCATATTCTCGACATGTGTCGTAAACAGGATATTGATTTAGTTATTTGCGGGAATCATAACCACAGCTTTATATCGCGGGCAGCCTGCGCGGCGAAATCCATTGTCGCGTCGAGCCAGGTCGATGTGCTGTTAGTGCCGCTTGGGGGGAATTAACCCCCCAGCGGAAAATCAGGCGAGTTTAGGGAAGGTCGCGATCTTTTTTTGCAGATCGCCTTCATGACTTTGCGGGGCGATATCCCGGAGATCCTGAATAAAACGTGCCTGCCAGTGGTTAATGTCGTTCTTACGGATCGTCTCCATCATGTCAGCATGGCGGGAAAGACGTTCCGTGAGCGGCATTGTCAGGGCGCGATTCAGCGCGTTCGCCACGTCGTCCCTGTCATAAGGGTTAACGATAAGCGCCGACGTGAGCTCATTTGCGGCGCCGGCAAACTGGGAGAGCACCAGAACACCCGGGTCGGCAGGATCCTGGGCCGCCACATACTCTTTCGCCACCAGGTTCATCCCGTCGCGCAGCGGCGTGACCAGGCCAACATCCGCATAGCGGAAGACCTTCATCAGGATCTTACGGTCAAAGTGCTGGTTCAGGTAAAACAGCGGCGTCCAGCCCAACTGCCCGTAGCGGCCATTAATGCGCCCTGCTTCCGTCTCCAGCTGGTGGCGAATGTCCTGATAAGCCTGAACCTCACCGCGCGACGTCGGCGCGATCTGGGTATAGCGGATTTTACCGTGATGCTGCGGATATTTATCCAGCAGCGTTTCATACGCCAGGAAGCGTTCCGGCAGCCCTTTGGAATAATCAAGACGCTCTACCGAGAAGATATTTTTCACGTGTTTGAGTTCATTCTTAAGCTGTGCCAGCTTAGGCGGCAGCGGGCCGGAAGCCTGCTCCGCAATTTCGTCAGGTTCAATCCCTATTGGATACACTTCGGTGTGGAAGGTTTTCCCCCACGCCGTATGGGTTTTCCCGCCTTTGGTCACCAGCCGCGCTTTACCTGACACGGAGTCAAGGAACGCGAGGCGGTCATTTTCGGTCTGGAAGCCCAGCAAATCGTAATCACACAGCGCCTCCAGCAATTCTTCATGCGGCGGCAGCGCGGTAAAAATTTCCGGCGTCGGGAACGGGATGTGCAGGAAGAAGCCAATGCGGTTATTTACCCCTCTTTTTCTCAGCTCGCGCGCGAAGGGCAACAGGTGATAATCGTGGATCCATAAAATATCGTCTTCTTCTATTAATGGCAGCAGTTTATCCGCCAGCAGCGCATTCACGCGCGAATAGCCTTCGAAGGATTCACGCTGGAATTTGACCAGGTCAAGACGATAGTGAAACGCGGGCCACAGGACGGCATTCGAGAACTGCGAGTAATACTCGTCGTAGTCTTTCTCTTTCAATGCAAATGAAGCCCACGTAATGTTTCCGCGCGTCACCTTTTTGAGCGGTTTCTCCTCTTCACTGATTTCCCCACTCCAGCCAAACCACAGCCCGCCAGCGGCTTTTAAGGCACCTAACACCCCTACCGCCAGGCCACCCGCACTGGCTTTTTTATCATCAGGCGGTGCGATTCGGTTAGAGACGACGACTAAGCGACCCATAATGGTTTCCCCCTTTGCTTTGCGCTATTTGTTGTTGTTGCTGGTTAGCGATGTCAGATATCCACTGCCAGACGCTAGCGACGTCCGCCAGGCGCCATTCGGCAACGGTGTCACCAGGCCCCACCTTGACGGCGATCCCTCCGGCCTGATTCACCACGCGAAACCCGGCCTCGTCGGTCAGGTCATCGCCAAAAAACACGGGTGTACGTCCCTTAAATGGCGGTTCCGCCATAAACGCCGCAATAGCAGCACCTTTATTAATCCCTTCCGGTTTTATCTCGACGACGCACTTCCCCGGCTGCAGCGCGAGCTGCGGGTGTGCATCGGCCACGCTGCGGGCAATCGCAAAGATTGCCGCCTCGTGATGCGGTGCCTGGCGATAGTGCAAGGCGAAAGCCATGCCCTTCGCTTCCAGTTCAGTGCCCGGAAGCGACGCCAGCGCCGAGGAGAGTTGAGTGTGTAACGCCTTAATTAAAGTCTCAGGAAGTGATACAACGTGCAGTTGATCATGGATATCGCGGCGCTCCGCTCCGTGTACACCGGCTAGCGGAAAGTGGTAAGGACTGGCGAGCACGTCCAGCTCGGCCATTGAGCGCCCTGAAATCAATGCCAATGCGCCCTCGTTCAGTCTGGAGAGCTGCTGCAAATTCTCTAGCACCGTATCCGGTACGACCACGTCGTCAGGATGCGGCTGGATCCCGGCGAGTGTCCCGTCGAGGTCAAAAAAGAAAGCATATTTTCCGGGCAGTACAGGCGGTGCGGTTAACATGTCAGCCACCCTAATCCTCCTTACGGTTTACGAGAGGTAAACGCCTTTACCTCTTTCATAGCCATGTAAGTATAGACAGTGTGACGGGGCTCGCCATTTGACAACCGCCCCGCCAGCAAAACTGGCGGGGCGGTTCAGGGGTCAACTAAGGTTATTAGTTGTGCAATAAAAATACAGCGCTGGAGTTACACGGTACGCTTCGCTTTTTGCTTGTAACGGTCGAAAATCACGGCTGCCAGCAGGATCAGACCACGCACGACGTACTGCGAGAACGGCGAAATATTCAGCAGGTTCATGGCGTTCTCTACAGTGCCTAAAATCAGGATACCGGCCACCACATATGAGATTTTTCCGATGCCGCCCTTGAGGGAAACGCCCCCTAAAACGCAGGCCGAAATGACGATCAACTCGTAACCGATAGAGGTCATCGGCTGGCCGCTGGTCATACGCGAGGCCAGAATAATTCCCGCGGCGGCAGAAACCAGCCCTGAGAGCACAAAGATAATAATCTTGGTTCGCACCACCGGCACCCCGGCCAGGCGAGCGGCCTCTTCGTTACCGCCAATCGCCAGCGTATTGCGGCCAAAGGTGGTCCGGTTGAGCAGGAAGCCGAACAGGATCAGGCAGGCCACGGTCAGCCAGATTGGCGCGGGCAGCCCCAGCCAGTTGGCGTAACCCAGCGTAAAGAAGCGCTCGTCTTCAATGCCCACGGCTTTACCGTCGGAGATGATGTAGGCCAGCCCGCGGACAATTTGCATCGTCGCGAGCGTCGTGATCAGGGCGTTAATCTTCAGGCGGGCGATAACAAAACCGTTCACCAGACCGCTGATGACGCCGAGCAGCAGACCGGCCAGAACGCCAATCCACAGGCTCTCCGTCATGTTGATCACCACTGCCGTCGTGACGCCCGCACAGGCAATCACCGACGCCACCGACAGGTCAAAATCGCCAGAGGCCAGACAGAACAGCATCCCGCAGGCCACCATCCCGGACATGGAAATGGCCAGCCCCAGCCCCTTCATATTAATGAAGGTGGCAAAATTAGGGACAAAGATCGCGCAGGCAAGGAACAGTGCGGCAAAGACCACCAGCATGCCGTACTGATCCCAGATACGTCCAAAACTCAGCGCCGACTTCGACTTCGGCACTCCGGATGTAGTAACAGAGGACATCATTAACTCCTTACTCAGGCGACAGCCTGGCTGACTTTAGGCATGGCGAGGTTCAACGCCTGTTGTTCATTCGCCTGTTCATGAAGTAATTCACCGGCAATTTCGCCTTCACGCATCACCACAATGCGGTCGGCCACGCCAAGCACCTCCGGCAGATCGCTGGAGGCGAAGAGAACCGCCACGCCGCGCTTTGCCAGCTCATAGATCACGTTATAAATCTCGTGTTTTGCCCCCACATCGATACCGCGCGTCGGCTCGTCCAGCAAAATGACCTTCATATCTTCTGACAGCCAGCGGCCTAAAATCGCCTTCTGCTGGTTTCCGCCTGACAGATTCATGATCAGCTGTTCCGGACCCGGCGTTTTGATATTCAGCGAGCGAATATGGTGGTCGGCGTTGCTCGACTCCCAGCCATCGTTTATCAGACAGCCTGCGCGAATAAACTTGCGGCGGGCGGAAATATTGATGTTGTCGCGTACCGAATGCACCGGAATAATCCCCTCTGCTTTACGATCTTCCGGGCAGAGCATCATCCCCGCCCTGATTGCGTGGGCCGGTTTCTGGATATCGACCCGCTCGCCGTCAATGGAGACCTGCCCATCGGTAATGCGGGTACCGCCGAACAGCCCTTTCATCAATTCGCTGCGCCCTGCCCCTACCAGACCAAACAGGCCGACGATTTCGCCGCTGCGTACGGATAACGAAACGGGCGTGCGCACGCCCGGCGCTTTGACGTTGTCCAGGCGCAGGCGCTCAGGGCCGTACTCCCGGGGTTTCCAGTGATAGATATCACCCAGGTCGCGGCCAACCATCGCCTGAACCAGCTGGTCATGGTTAACCTGCGCCATGTCGGTAAAGGTGCGCACATAGCGCCCATCTTTAAAGACGGTGATGGCGTCGCTCAGGGCAAATATCTCTTCCATGCGGTGTGAGACATACAAAATCGTACGCCCTTCCTGACGCAGTTCGCGGATCACGCGGAACAGATTGTCGATTTCACGCGCAGAGAGCGAACTGGTGGGCTCATCGAAGGCAATAATTCTGGCGTTACGCGCCAGCGCTTTGGCAATTTCCACCATCTGCCACTGGCCGATGGAGAGATATTTCAGCGGCGTCTGGGGATCGACGTCCAGACCCAGGTGTTTAAGCTGCAGCCCCGCTTCATAATTAAGTAGCGAACGATTTACCACGCCGCCTTTGTGCGGGAGCTGTCCTAAATAGATGTTTTCCGCCACGGTCATCTCAGGTATGAGGTGCAGCTCCTGGTAGATGATCGCCACCCCGGCATTGAGCGCCGCCGTGGTATCGGCAAACGCCACCTCTTCGCCGCGAATGGCCAGCGTGCCGGTCGTGGGCGCGTAGTTGCCGCTGAGGATCTTCAACAGCGTGGATTTTCCCGCGCCGTTTTCCCCCATCAGGGCGTGAACCTGGCCGGCATAGCAGTCGAAGCTGATATCGGTCAGCGCGTTAACACCGGGGAAGGTTTTCCCGATGCCGCGAAAAGAGAGATACGGATCAGACTGTCGCATAACGTCTCCGTGATTCCTGTAGTGTGTACGTCTGGCCCCTCACGGTGCGTGAGGGGCACAATCACAGCGTATTACTTACCGCCCAGTCCTTTTTTCGCCAGCTCCTCTTTGAAGTTGTCGCGGGTAATCAGCACCACGTCGGTCACTTCGGTAAATTTCGGCGGTTCAGCCCCTTTGGTTACCCAGTTGTAGAGCATCTCACTGGATTTGTAGCCGTGAACGTCCGGACTTGGCAGCAGAGAGCCGTAGAAGCCGGTCGCCTGCGCTTTGGACAGCTCGCTGACGGCGTCAACGCCGTTGATGCCAATCCCGATCACGTCAGGCGCTTTGAAGCCCTGGCCTTCCGTCGCGCGTACCCCACCCAGCACGGTGTTGTCGTTCATGCCGACCACCAGCCAGTGTTTGACCTCCGGATGCTGGACCAGCATAGAGTTCGCGGCGTCGAAAGCGCCCGGGATATCGTTAGATTTGGTTGGGACTTTGTAGATCTGTTTTTCCGGGAAACCGGCCGCCTTCAGCGCGTCCATTGAACCGGTAGTACGACGGCGTGCCGTATCCAGTTCGTCTGCCGTGATGGCCATCACCGCGGTCTCTTTGACATCCCAGCCGCGTTTTTGCATCTCTTTATAGAGTTCCTGGCCCTGGCGTTCGCCGATTTTGGTCGCCGCCATCATGACCAGCGGGACGGTGTCCATCGGCTTGCCTTTGGCGTTAACGAACTGATCGTCAACCGCGATGACCTTCATATCGTACCCGCGCGCTTTCGCCGCAATTGCCGATCCCAGCTTTGGATCCGGGGTACAGATAACGAAACCTTTTGCACCGCTGGCCGCCAGGCTGTCGATGGCGTTCAGGGTTTTTTCACCGTCAGGCACGGCGATTTTAATCACTTCAAAACCTAAATCTTTCCCGGCTTTATCGGCGAATTTCCACTCAGTCTGGAACCAGGGCTCTTCGGGCTGTTTTACCAGAAAACCGAGTTTTAAATTCTCAGCGATAGCGGATTGTGACATAACGGCAGCCAGACCGATGGCCGCCAGCGCTTTAGTAAATTTGTGCATGGTAAACTCCAGCTTTAGCATTCTTTTCTGTAGGGAATAAGTGCGTGCTTCTTATTTAATCGGACTTAAAACAAGGCATTAGCGCTTACCTCGTCATAAGCGTTATTGCTGGTGATAGTTTTAGCGGGAAATTAATCATCCATAAGAGAGCCCCATCACACCGCAGAATTACAGTAATTGCGTACATAAATTCAGCGAAAAATGACATAAAAAAGGCAGGATTTGTCAGACAAATGAAAGTGGGTTAAGCAGAATTATCCATAAGATTAGCTAAGATATCCCTGATGCCCCTCAGCGGGCAAAACGCCACCTGGCGTTAAAGGGGTTCAACATGTTTTTCATCAAAAATGCACCAGGCACCTGGAAAAACGTTATTCAGCAGAATTTGATTTAACGCAATTTTATTAGCACATCATATATTCGAAACGATTAATCCGTATTTCTCATTTTCACGGAGCATTATTCCAACTTAATATTTTCGAAAGAGTAACAGTGTGTCACCTTAATAAAAATCGTTAATTATTAGAGCATTAACCAAGATTCAATTCATGGCGAGCTAATTGCATTTCTGTACTATATTAAACTTTGTAATGTATGGTAAACACAGCCTAATTAAGAGTTTTCTTAGACCATAGACAAGGGTATGCTTATTTATATCGAACACAGGAAGTGAATTTCGGTCACGGCAGAATGTGTATTTCTGCTCTTTTCTTCGTATTTGCCTGGCCCTCAGGTTAAGCAACGGACATCACGTCCCACAGTCAATAAGGATATGAGTATGGCTACCCAAACGATGATGCAAAAACTTAACGCGCAGATGAACCTTGAGTTCTACGCCTCGAATCTGCACCTTCACTTAAGCGCGTGGTGTGCCGAGAATAGCCTCACGGGATCTGCGACATTCTTTCGCTCTCAGGCGCAAAGTAACGTCACCCATATGATGCGTGTCTTTAACTTCCTGAAAGCCGCGGGGGCAAATCCTGTCGTTAAAGCCCTTGATGGGATCAATGAGAACTTCTCTTGCCTGGAAGAACTGTTTCAGAAAACGCTTGAAGAGTATGAACAACGCTGCAGCACTCTCAGCAAGCTGGCCGATGAAGCCAAAGCGCAGCAGGACATTACGACGCTCAAATTCTTACGTGATATGGACAAAGAGCAGCAGCAGGATGGCATGCTGCTGAAGACGCTGGCGGATGAGATCCATAATGCGCAGCAGGCGGGTTTATGTCCTGAGCAAACTGACCGCCACCTGCTCGACATTGTGGCGGTGCAGCACCACTGAGTTTTTTAATCTGCTCCTACGCAGGTTAAGGCACGAAATAATCCCCTCGCCCCTCTGGGGAGAGGGTTAGGGTGAGGGGAACATACGGCTGTAGTGGTCATTCCGTTCACTTTATGTTCCTTGCTACTCTGTAACGACATGACCGGTGAACGTGCCAGGGTGGCTCAATCGCCACCACCCTGGCAACCCGGGCTCCCGGCGGTAAATCGCCGCTTCGCGGTACCCTCAGCTTATTCCTTCAGGCTATCGGGTCGGGCATGAGCCTGCATCCCTGCAGGCCACGCCCTCTCGGCGCATCCCTGCGCCTCGACCCGGCCTTACGGAAACGCTTCGGCGATTTACAGCCGGACCAGGGCTGTCGCTGTTAGTTTTTAATATTATTAAAACACTTTGAATAGCTGTTGAATGTGGATTTACGTCCCATACGAGATAAAGTCTGCT
Source organism: Enterobacter asburiae (assembly GCF_024599655.1). Lineage (NCBI taxonomy): Bacteria > Pseudomonadati > Pseudomonadota > Gammaproteobacteria > Enterobacterales > Enterobacteriaceae > Enterobacter > Enterobacter asburiae. The sequence goes on along the minus strand of NZ_CP102247.1, from coordinate 1,921,626 downwards.
TCCTATCTCCAACCTTCTGCTTTTGCTGAAATTTAACAAATCAGATCTGGCTCCCAATGATTAACCACACAACGTGTGATGATTTATTTAGTTACATAATCATTGACGAGGGAGCATCATGATCACCATTGAGTTTGTTGTTATTCTCCTCTGCCTGCTGACGGGTACGCGTTTCGGCGGTATGGGGCTTGGGTTAATCAGCGGTATTGGTCTTTTTATTTTATGTTTTGTCTTTGGTCTGCAACCGGGTAAGCCGCCGGTAGACGTTATGCTGACCATTCTCGCGGTGATTGGTTGTGCGGCTACGCTACAGACTGCGGGCGGCCTCAACGTCATGATGCAGTTTGCTGAACGTCTGCTGCGCAAACACCCACAGCACATCACCCTGCTCGCCCCATTCACCACCTGGATGCTGACCTTTCTGTGCGGCACCGGGCACGTGGTCTACACCATGTTCCCCATCATTGCGGATATCGCCCTGAAAAAAGGGATCCGCCCCGAGCGCCCCATGGCCGTGGCATCGGTCGCGTCGCAGATGGCGATTACAGCCTCCCCCGTTTCCGTTGCCGTGGTGTCGCTGGTCTCCATCCTGGCGGCCCAGCATGGGATCGGCCACGCGTGGGGGATCCTGGAAATTCTTGCGGTGTCGGTTCCCGCTTCGCTTTTCGGCGTCGCTATTGCGGCCCTGTGGAGTTTACGCCGTGGTAAAGATCTGGCTGACGACATGGAGTTTCAGGAAAAGCTGAAAGATCCTAAACAGCGCGAGTTTATCTACGGTGGAACGGAGACGTTAATGAATCAGCGTTTCCCTAAACAGGCCTACTGGTCCACGTGGATTTTCTTTGCCGGTATTGCCGTGGTCGTTTTGCTGGGGGCGTTCCCTGACCTGCGCCCCGCCTTTGAGCTGAAAGGCAAAATGACGGCGCTGTCGATGAACCTTGTCATTCAGATGATGATGTTAATTGCGGGCGCCGTGATGCTGATGGCCTGTAAGGTCAACGCGTCGGCGATTTCCAACGGCGCGGTGTTCAAGGCCGGTATGGTGGCGATCTTCTCGGTGTTCGGCGTGGCGTGGATGAGCGATACCTTCTTCCAGGCGCATCTCGACGAGTTGAAGCTGGCGCTGGAAGGCGTGGTGAAAAGCCACCCGTGGACGTATGCCATTGTGCTGTTTCTGGTGTCAAAACTGGTGAACAGCCAGGCGGCTGCGCTGACGGCCGTTGCGCCTATGGGCCTGATGCTCGGCATCGACCCGAAAATGCTGATCGCCTTTTTCCCGGCGTCATACGGCTATTTTGTCCTGCCGACCTATCCAAGCGATTTGGCCTGCATCGGCTTTGACCGTTCAGGCACCACACGCATCGGCAAATTTATCATCAACCACAGCTTTATTCTGCCGGGGCTGATTGGGGTAAGCTGCGCGTGCGCGGCGAGCTATCTGCTAGTCCAGACGTTCTTCTAACCGCATCAAAGGGCGACACATGCCGTCGCCCATTTCCCTGCTTTAGTGGGACTCACCCTGCGGCGTGAATCGCAGCTCAATCAGCGCGATGGCTTTCTGGATCGCACGAAGCGTAACCGGGTCAGCGGCAGCAGGATGGCTGGCGAAATCGATGTTTTTCAGCTGCGTAGACATCTTCTCGCGCACTTCAACCGGCGCAATCACGTCCAGAACATCGAGGATTTGTTTGATAACCAGCTGACAGGCGACAACGTCAGAGACCAGTTCCTGATCGGCGCTCAGGTTTTGTGACATGGGGGCTTTCTCCTTATTTAAAGGCCGCCATAGTATCAAAACACCCCCCCTGACATCTTCCCTTCATCATCAGCAGGTACAAAAAAACCCGCCGAAGCAGGTTTTTTTTATCAGAACATGGCGCCCGGCGGCACGTCTTTGAACGTGCGGCAGTAATTGGCCCACATACTTTTCAGGATTTTGCGCAGTTTCACGATGATGCTCCATTAACTTGTTATACAACTTTATTATCAACGTGCCTATAATATGACCACCATCACAAAAATCAACACTTTTGTGACTCATATCACACTTTTCTTGCGGTATGGACTGAAAGCGCTCAACGCTGACCCGTTGCGAAGAGTGAGGGCAGATTGTTCGGCTATTCCAGGCATTGCAGCGGGCATCTGCGGGTACGATAACGTATTTCCATCCACTCAGAGCGAACCATGAAAAGAGTCATTGTAGCCGGCACAATCCTGCTGCTCGCGGGGTGTAGCATTAATCGCCAGGCTGAAGTTAGCAGCCTCGACGCGCCGAACGGCATCGTCCGCCTCGACTACGGCCAGGCAGCGCTGCAAAATGCGTATTCCGATGAGTATGTAAATAACGGCACGGCGGCAAAAGCGTGTCAGAGCATGGGGTATGCCACTGCCTCAGCCTATGGTCAGCCCATTAAAACCTGCACCCTGACGAGCGGCTCTTTGTGCCTGAACGAGAGCGTGACCATCCAGTATAAATGTATGGGTTACGCCGTTAATCCTAAGTCAAATAATCCGTGGTATTAATCGAAGCTGCCAGCGCGTGCTGGCAGTTTATTTCATTACGAACAAAAATAATTCTCATTAATAAGTTTTAAAAATTGCCAATGCGTTTTATTCCCATTCGTATTTTAAATAAATAAAATAAAAATTTTACGTTTTGCAAATAATTAAATAACAAATTATAGTGTCGCTCATTGTGAACCAGAAATAATAATCCGGAGCGTCACCATGCTGAAAACTGAAATGATCGACAAGCTCAACGCACAAATGAACCTTGAGCTTTTTTCATCCCTGCTCTACCAGCAGATGAGCGCCTGGTGCAGCTACCACAGCTTCGAAGGCGCTGCCGCGTTTCTGCGTCGTCACGCTCAGGAAGAGATGACCCACATGCAGCGTCTGTTTGATTATCTGACGGATACGGGCAGCCTGCCGCGCATTGAAACCGTGACGTCACCCTTTGCTGAGTATAATTCTCTCGATGAACTGTTCCGCGCTACCTATGAGCACGAGCAGCTGATCACGCAGAAAATTAACGAACTGGTTCATGCGGCGATGACCAGCCAGGATTATCCAACCTTTAATTTCCTGCAGTGGTACGTCGCTGAGCAACACGAAGAAGAGAAACTGTTTAAATCCGTGCTGGACAAATTATCTCTGGTGGGGAAATCCGGCGAAGGTCTTTACTTTATTGATAAAGAACTTTCCACTCTTGATACGCAGAATTAATTTCAGCGCGGTGCCGCTTTCCGGCACCGCGTTAATTTACATACAGCCCGCACAGCTGGTGCAGCGCCAGTCATGGGGATTCACGGCCTGGTAAAAATAGCGGTAGCTGGAGGTCTCCAGCGGAATGCCCACTTCGAAGAACATATCCGTTAACCACTCGACATTCTCAATAATCCACTCATCTTCCTGTAAGCCTTGTGCAAAGGTTTCGTCTTCAGGATCAATAACCGAATAGATTGCCCAAGTGCCCATATCCTTTTCGCGACGGGACTCGGGAAGTATCAGGGGTTGGTTCTGCCAGCTGATTATCCAGTGACCATGGCACAACAGGTTACCTCCCCGGCTCCATGCCGCGGTAAAGGGATTCTCCCCTGCCATAAAACCCTCACTTAATTTGATAATTTATATTTATTGTTTACGTTACGCCGGAATGTCGCGCAGCAACATTGCCCTTATGAAGTAGGCAGAAGCCTATAAAGGATCAGAGGGTCATTAATTCGTAAACCATTCATTACACTACTTGTAACGGTGATTTGACGAATTACGGCATTTCCCTTACTCTGCGCCGCAGATTTTGTCGCGGTTAAGCATCGTTGTAGAGGAAAGCGTGAGAAACAGAACCCTGGGAAGTATTTTTATCGTCGCCGGAACGACAATTGGGGCAGGAATGCTGGCAATGCCCCTGGCAGCCGCGGGTGTGGGATTTGGCATGACCCTGCTGCTGCTGGGCACGCTCTGGGCGCTGATGTGTTACACCGCACTGTTGCTGCTTGAGGTTTACCAGCACGTGCCCGCCGATACCGGTCTGGGTTCGCTTGCGGCGCGCTATCTGGGACGCTACGGCCAGTGGATAACCGGCTTTAGCATGATGTTCCTGATGTACGCCCTGACCGCCGCCTATATCAGCGGCGCCGGGGAGCTTATCGCCTCCAGCGTCAATGACTGGTTTGGCTCTGACATTACCCCTGCGACGGGGGCTATCTTCTTTGCGCTCATCGGCGGCGGCGTGGTCTGCGTGGGCACATCGCTGGTCGATCTGTTTAACCGTTTTCTGTTCAGCGCCAAAATTCTCTTCCTGATCGTCATGCTGGTGCTGCTGGCGCCGCACGTGCACAAGGTCAACCTGCTGACGCTGCCGCTGGAAAAAGGGCTAGCGCTCTCCGCGATCCCGGTTATTTTCACCTCGTTTGGCTTCCACGGCAGCGTGCCGAGCATCGTCAGTTATATGAACGGCGATATCCGCAAGCTGCGCCGCGTCTTTGTTATCGGCAGCGCGATCCCGCTGATTGCCTATATTTTCTGGCAGCTGGTGACGCTGGGCAGCATTGACTCTTCAACCTTTATTGGGCTGATGGCGCAACACGCTGGCCTGAACGGTTTTCTGCTAGCACTGCGCGAGGTCGTAACCTCCCCGCACGTGGAGCTGGCGGTACACCTGTTTGCCGACCTGGCGCTGGCAACCTCGTTCCTGGGCGTGGCGCTCGGCCTGTTTGATTACCTGGCCGACCTGTTCCAGCGTCGCAATACCGCGGCCGGACGGTTACAGACGGGTGCAATCACCTTCCTGCCGCCGCTGGCGTTCGCGCTGTTTTACCCACGCGGATTTGTGATGGCGCTGGGGTACGCAGGGGTAGCGCTGTCGATCCTTGCCCTTCTCCTCCCTTCCCTGCTGGCATGGAAGAGCCGCCAGCAGCATCCTCAGCAGGGATATCGCGTGGCGGGCGGAAAACCGCTGCTGTGCGTTGTTTTTGGCTGTGGGGTGGTGATTATTCTGGTGCAGGTATTGATTGCAGCCGGGATGCTGCCGGAAGTGGGTTAAATAAAAAAGGGGCTATCATCAGCCCCTTTTTTTATCAGTGCAAACAGCAGCTCTTAAACTTCTTCCCGCTGCCGCAAGGACACGGATCGTTACGCCCGACCTTCGTGCCGTTCACCGTCGGTTTCTTCACTTCCGGCTGCTGCGGGTTGTTAACCCAGTATTGATATAAACGCAGCGCCGCAGGCTGGATGCTCTCGATGCTGGCGATATACTCCTCTTCGGACAGTTCATCCAGCTTTTCGCTGTTCTCTTCCGTCCCGTGCAGAGCAATTACCTCAAGATCGGCTTTCAGGGCTTCCGGCAAGGCTGACCAGTCCGTCAGCGCCACGCCGCGCATATAGCCATAGCACCACTCTTCCACTACGGTATAGCTCTCGCCGTCAACGTCGTTATAACCGAACATCGGTTCAAACTGATCCGGGTACTCGCTCAGGCGCTCGGCAATATCGTTCATATGCTTAAAGCAGAGATCGATAAAACGGTTCATCTCACGATCGTTTTTCCAGCGCGGAATATACTTTTCGCCACCCCACACCGCCACCAGCCAGGCATCTGGCTCAACGACAACAGGACCGGAAAGCACTGCGGTAAGCATGCCGTCCAGTTCGGACACGTCAATCACGGACGCGTCATCATGACCGTAAGACATTAACGTCTCTTCAAGCCATGCCATTTCGCTTTCATTCAATGGGCCTTCAGTCATCGCTGATACTCCTGCAAAAAAGGAAACGATCCTAACACATATCTCACGCCTCTCCGGGCTGAAGTTTAGGTCTTTATTGCTGCAAAAACGTGCAAATCGTGACCTTTGCACAACTTATGGGCTTTATTGTTAACGATATGTGATCTCCGCTGTAATTTCTTCTCCTCCCGCAAGGCGGCATAACGCGGCGCTCTATACTCAAACATGTCGCATGCTGGTCAATGGGTTAACCATTCTGGCAACGTTTTTGCTTAACGTTCTTCGCGCGTCCCTGCGCAGGGAAATCTCGCCGTAATATGCAGGATGCCGTCTGTATCTTGTTCGTTTAGTGCATTTTGTTCTTGCTCGTGTTTCGGATTGGCTGCGCCGTCGGGCGTTCGGGTTTACGCCGTGGTGCAAAAACCTCTTTGCTAAGGAACATAATAATGTCGCTGAAATTTATCAGAACTCCTCTTTCTCTTGTGTTGGCCGGTTGCCTGGTGACGGCGTTTTCCGCCCGGGCAGATATTGTGATTGGCGTGGCCGGACCGTTCACGGGTCCGAACGCCACCTATGGCGATCAGTACTGGCACGGCGCAACGCAGGCCGCTGAAGACATTAATGCCACAGGCGGCATTAACGGTGAGAAAATCAAACTGGTTCAGGGGGATGATGCCTGCGAGCCCAAGCAGGCCGTGGCCGTCGCCAACCGTTTAGTTGACCAGGATAAAGTCAACGCCGTGGTCGGCCATTTCTGCTCCTCTTCCACCATGCCCGCATCCGAGGTGTATAGCGACGCAGGCATTATTGCGATTACCCCCGGCTCAACTAACCCGCTGATCACCGAACGCGGCATGAGCGATATGTTCCGCATGTGCGGCCGCGACGACCAGCAGGGTCAGGTTGCCAGCGACTTCATCATCGACAAGCTGAAAGCCAAACGTGTGGTGATCATTCACGACAAAGACACCTATGGTCAGGGTCTGGCTGACGCCACCAAAGCGGCACTGGCGAAACGCGGGGTTCAGGATGTGATGTATGAGGGGTTATCCCGCGGTGAAAAAGACTTTAACGCGCTGGTCACCAAGATCGGCGCGCAAAAACCGGACGTCGTGTTCTTCGGTGGCTGTCACCCGGAAGCCGGCCCGCTGGTTCGCCAGATGCGTGAGCAGGGCGTACAGGCAAAATTCTTCTCCGGGGACTGTATTGTCAACGAGGAGATGGTGACCGCCGCGGGTGGCCCGCAATACACCAACGGCATTTACATGACCTTCGGTAAAGATCCGCGCCTTATCCCGGACGGTAAAGCGGTTATCGAGAAGTTCCGCGCTGGTAAATTCGAACCGGAAGGTTACACCCTTTACTCCTATGCCTCCGTCCAGGCCATTGCCGCAGCCTTCAAGGCCACTGGTGGCAAGGACTCCGCCAAAGCCAGCGAGTGGCTGAAAGCCAATTCCGTCGACACGGTGATGGGCAAAAAAGCCTGGGACAGCAAAGGCGATCTGAAAGTGTCTGACTACGTGGTTTACCAGTGGGACGACAAAGGAAAATATAAGGAAGTGCAGTAACGGGACGGAGTCACGCTCAACGTCGGCGGGGTTGCCCGTCGGCGCGTAATAAACATCAGGCTGTGCGGCTCGCGCAGCCTATAAAACGAGCGCGCTAAGATGAGTACATTCTTCCTGCAACAGTTAATCAATGGCTTAACGCTGGGCTCCGTCTACGGCCTGATCGCCATCGGCTACACCATGGTGTACGGCATTATCGGCATGATCAACTTCGCCCACGGCGAAGTGTATATGATTTCCGCCTATCTCTGTGCCATTGGCCTGGCGCTGCTCTCTTTCTTCGGTCTGCAGTCGTTCCCGCTGCTGATCCTCGGGACGCTGGTGTTCACCATTGTGGTAACCGGGGTGTACGGCTGGACCATCGAGCGTATCGCCTACAAGCCGCTGCGCAACTCCACGCGCCTGGCGCCGCTGATCTCCGCCATCGGGATGTCGCTTATCCTGCAAAACTACGCGCAGCTGAGCCAGGGTCCGCGTCAGCAAGGGGTGCCGACCATGCTGGACGGCGTGATTCGCCTGCATCTGGGCGACGGGTTCGTGCAGATAACCTACACCAAAGTGTTTATTCTGGTTGCCTCGTTTGTCGGCATGCTGGTGCTTACCTGGATAATCAACCATACCCGGCTGGGCCGGATGTGCCGCGCGGTACAGCAGGATCGTAAGATGGCCTCCATTCTGGGTATTAACACCGACCGAATTATTTCGCTGGTCTTTGTCATCGGCGCGGCAATGGCCGGTCTGGCGGGGGTGTTGATCACCATGAATTACGGCACCTTTGATTTCTACGTCGGGTTCGTGATCGGCATTAAAGCCTTTACTGCGGCGGTACTCGGCGGCATCGGCTCCCTCCCCGGCGCCATGCTCGGTGGCCTTATCCTGGGCGTGGCGGAAGCCCAGTTCTCGGGCATGGTGAACTCGGACTATAAAGACGTCTTCTCGTTCGGCCTGCTGGTCATGATCCTGATTTTCCGTCCCCAGGGCCTGCTTGGGCGCCCGATTGTGGCTAAAGTGTGAGGGAGAGACTGATGACATCACAGGGTTTTTCACTTAAACGCTGCATTCTGGACGCGATTTTTTCCGGGCTGATTGCGCTGATAATCTTCGGCCCCATAGCGGGCGTGGTGCTGGACGGGTACAGCTTTAACTTCGCCGGGCAGCGGCTGGCCTGGATGGTTGGCATCGTCATGCTCGGGCGTTTTCTGTTGAGCGTCTTTTTAGGTACCGCCGCGGGCGCCCGTTTCCAGGCGCGCTTCGAAGCCGATAGCGCGGGCGTATATGTTCGGCCACCGGAATATAAAAGCCGCATGCGCTGGATTATTCCTCTGGTGATTACCCTTGCGATTTGCTTTCCGTTTGTCGCCACTAAATATGTGCTGACCGTCGCCATTCTCGGGCTGATCTACGTGCTTCTCGGCCTGGGGCTGAATATCGTCGTGGGTCTGGCCGGTCTGCTGGATCTGGGATATGTCGCGTTCTACGCGATTGGGGCGTATGGTCTGGCGCTGGGATACCAGTATCTCGGCTTAGGCTTCTGGAGCATGCTGCCGCTGGCGGCAATCATGGCCGCCGCCGCAGGTGCCCTGCTCGGTTTTCCGGTACTGCGCATGCACGGTGACTATCTCGCCATCGTCACCCTCGGGTTCGGGGAGATCATTCGCCTGATACTGAACAACTGGCTGACCTTCACCGGCGGACCAAACGGCGTCTCGGCCCCTCCCCCCACCTTTTTCGGTCTGGAATTTGGGCGACGCGCGAAAGAAGGCGGCGTGCCCTTCCACGAATTTTTCCACCTGACCTACAACCCGAACATGAAGTTTATTTTTATCTATGCGGTGCTGTTCCTGGTGGTAATGCTGGTGCTCTACATCAAGCACCGCCTGACGCGGATGCCGATTGGTCGGGCGTGGGAAGCGCTGCGTGAAGACGAAATTGCGTGCCGCTCGATGGGGTTAAATCACGTTCTGGTTAAGCTGTCGGCCTTTACGCTGGGCGCGTCCACCGCGGGCATTGCCGGAGTGTTCTTCGCCACCTACCAGGGGTTCGTGAATCCAACCTCCTTTACCTTTTTTGAATCGGCGCTGATCCTCGCCATTGTGGTGCTGGGCGGTATGGGCTCGACGCTTGGCGTGGTGCTGGCCGCCTTTGTGCTCACGGTAACGCCGGAACTGCTGCGCAGTTTTGCCGAGTACCGTGTCCTGCTGTTTGGCATGCTCATGGTGGTGATGATGATCTGGCGTCCACGCGGTTTGATCCGCATTAACCGCAGCGGGTTTGCCGTGCGTAAGGGCGTCGCGCCATGAACGGAACGATATTACGCGTTGAACATCTGATGATGCACTTCGGCGGGATTAAGGCGCTAAATGACGTCAACCTGGACGTGCAGCGTGGCTCTATTACCGCCCTAATTGGGCCAAACGGTGCGGGGAAAACAACCGTGTTTAACTGCCTGACGGGTTTTTACAGGGCCTCCGGCGGCAACATTCTATTTAATACCCGCAATAAAACGACCAACGTTATTCAGGTCCTCGGACAAAAATTCCAGCCGGGTGACTGGATTAACCCCGCGCAGTTCGGGCAGCGTCTGTTCTACAAAATGTTTGGCGGAACGCATCTGGTCAACCGCGCAGGGCTGGCCCGCACGTTTCAAAATATCCGTCTTTTTCGCGAGATGTCGGTCGTGGAAAACCTGCTGGTCGCGCAGCATATGCGCGTTAACCGCAATCTGCTCGCCGGGATCTTAAATACGCCGGCGTACCGGCGGGCGGAAAGCGACGCCCTGGACAGAGCCTTCTACTGGCTGGAAGTGGTGGATCTGGTGGAGTGCGCCAATCGCCTGGCGGGAGAGATGTCGTACGGACAGCAGCGGCGTCTGGAAATTGCGCGGGCCATGTGCACCGGGCCGGAAATGATCTGTCTGGATGAACCCGCCGCCGGGCTGAACCCGGTTGAAACGCACAAGCTGAGCAGCATTATTCGCTTTCTGCGGGATCATCATGACATCACGGTATTACTGATTGAGCATGATATGGGGATGGTGATGGAGATTTCGGACGACATTATCGTGCTCGACCACGGGGATGTTATTGCCAGGGGAAAACCCGAGCAGATCCAGCATGATGAAAAGGTCATTGCCGCCTACCTGGGTACGGATGAAAGCGAGGTCACCCTATGAGCGAACCGCTGCTGGCATTTCGCGAGGTGGATGTGTTTTACGGCGTCATTCAGGCGCTGAAGCAGGTCTCCCTCGAGGTCAATAAGGGTGAAACCGTGGCGCTGATTGGCGCAAACGGCGCGGGTAAATCGACATTGCTGATGTCCATCTTTGGCCAGCCCCGTATCCGCAACGGGCAGATCCTTTTCGGTGGTGAAGATATCAGCCATAAATCCACCCACTACGTCGCGTCCGGCGGCATTGCGCAGGCGCCGGAAGGCAGACGAATCTTCCCGGATATGACCGTTGAAGAGAACCTGCTGATGGGGACCATCCCCATCGGCAGCCAGTTTGCCACAGAGGATATGCAAACCATGTTCGACCTGTTCCCCCGCCTCAAGGAGCGACGCAAGCAGCGCGCGATGACCATGTCCGGCGGAGAACAGCAGATGCTGGCGATCGCCCGGGCGCTGATGAGCCGTCCGAAGCTGCTGCTGCTGGATGAACCGAGCCTCGGGCTGGCGCCAATTGTGGTGAAACAGATCTTCCAGACGCTACGCGAGCTGGCCCGCAACGGTATGACCATCTTTCTGGTGGAGCAGAATGCGCACCACGCATTGAAGCTTTCCGATCGCGGGTATGTGATGGTTAACGGGCAGATCCGGCTGAGCGGCAGCGGCGAGGAGCTGCTGGGAAATCAGGAGGTGAGGAAGGCTTATTTGGGCGGGGTGTGATTTGAAATAAAAGGAATCATTAAAATATTTTCATATAAATAACAACGAGATATTCATGGAAAGTATAGCACGCAATGCCTTGAGATAGCCTGAGTTTGTTGATTTATTAATCTCTGACAATCACGTCAAACTCACTGAAAAGGAGCGTTCAGAATGGCTATACCTGCATATCTTTGGCTTAAAGATGACGGTGGTACAGACCTCAAAGGGTCTGTTGATGTTGAGTACCGCGAAGGCAGTATTGAGGTTCTTGGATTTGGGCATGGTTTACATCTTCCGACTGACAGCGCAAACGGCAAAATTACAGGTACGCGTGTTCACTCCGCATTAAACTTTGAAAAGGAATTTGATTCATCAAGCCCTTACCTTTATAAGGCAGTGGCGCAAGGGCAGACGTTACAATCAGCGGAATTTAAGTGGTACAGGATTAACGACGCTGGGCAGGAAGTTGAATACTTCAATATGTTTCTTGAAGGAGTAAAAGTAGTTTCTGTGTGCCCCACCATGCATGATGTGAAAGACCCTGCGACTGAAAAGCACAATCATCTTGAAAGCATATCTTTGCGTTATGAGCGCATCACCTGGAAACACTGCGACGGTAACATACTATTTTCTGATTCGTGGGCTGACAGATGATTCGTTGTTATTTTCATATCAATAATGGACAACTCTCTTCCCTGAGCTGCCCAGGAGTCGGTTTTTTCGCTGCCTACTCAGGCAATAAAGGGAAACATAGAAACAATCCTGATTCGATCGCAATACCCAAGAGGGGGCCTCTTCCTCCGGGAAAATACTATATCGTCACCCGCTCGCGGGGAGGATGGAATACAAGACTTAACGATTTGTATAAAACTATAGAAAGCGGTTCTGATCGCAATCTGTGGTTTGCTCTTTTTCGGGAAGATGAGCGAATTGATGATAATTCGTTTATTGGAACGGTCGAGCGTGGAGCATTTCGTCTGCACCCTGCAGGTCATAACGGAAACAGCGATGGATGTATTTCTCTAGTTTCGTTATCCGACTACATGATCCTCTGGAGGGCACTCGTTAAATCGCCACCAGTCATGGTTACAGCCCAGCTGAGGGCGTTTGGCACAATACAGGTATATTGATGAAACCTCTTTCACAGGTGCTTCTCTGGTATGCAGAACTAGCTACCCTCTTCATATTATATTCAGTGTTTTGCTACTTTATGCCCGATTTGGAGATTTATGGATGGTATGTAGAAAAGTATGGCTATGTCATGGAGGAAGACTTTCTTGATTACTACACGTTGGTTTTGTTCACAGCTGCGATCTTAACCACTACTTTAATCATCTGGTTAGTTGCGCTATTACGTCAGAAACGGTCGAAACGAAAGGACAAAAGCGCAGTGCCAGACTCTATGCGATAACGATTGTAAGATCGAAATATGAGAAGCCTTCAGGTCAGAAAGCTGAAGGCTTTTCTTTTTTAACTGAAAGTCATCAAACAATTTATATTCTGAAGTCACACAGATGTAATAAAAAAACCGCCTAAAGGGGCGGTTTCACGACACTGCTTATTGCTTTGATTATTCTTTGTTTCCCATGGTAGCCGGAGTGGGACTTGAACCCACACAGCGCGAACGCCGAGGGATTTTAAATCCCTTGTGTCTACCGATTCCACCATCCGGCCAGGGAAGAAAGTGGAGGCGCGTTCCGGAGTCGAACCGGACTAGACGGATTTGCAATCCGCTACATAACCGCTTTGCTAACGCGCCGTAAAACTTTTTAAACTGACACCCGCAACTGCGCATGTCTTTTATCTGGAGCGGGAAACGAGACTCGAACTCGCGACCCCGACCTTGGCAAGGTCGTGCTCTACCAACTGAGCTATTCCCGCATGTCATCAAGTAAACGTCTAACCACTTGATTTCACTATCGTCCGGCTTGCTGTGCCGCCGTTCGATGCGTTGCATTCTACTGATATGACGTTATGAGTCAACGTTATTTTTTGCATCCCCGGATCGTTTGCTGAAAATTACGGCGAAACGATCACTGATCAAGCAAATCCCCGCGCGCAGCGTTCAAATATTGCAGCATGGACCACAGCGTCAGCACTGCCGCAACCCACAGCAGACCAATTCCCGCCCATTCAACCCAGGCGTTTGGACGCCAGAGCATCCAGACCAGCGCTGCCATCTGCGCCGTCGTTTTGACTTTACCAATCCACGAGACCGCCACGCTGCTGCGTTTCCCCAGTTCCGCCATCCACTCGCGCAGCGCGGAGATGATGATCTCACGACCAATCATAGTTGCCGCAGGCAGCGTCACCCACCAGGTATGATAGTGCTCGGCCACCAGCACCATGGCGATAGCGACCATCACTTTGTCTGCCACCGGATCGAGGAAGGCACCGAAACGAGTGCTTTGATTCCAGCGACGGGCCAGATAGCCATCAAACCAGTCGGTGACCGCCGCGATCAGGAAGAGCAATGCGCAGGCGAAAGGTGCCCAGACAACCGGCAGGTAAAACGCCAGTACAAAGAACGGGATGAGTACAACACGAAAGAGAGTGAGCAACGTAGGGATATTATATTGCATAGTGACGGTAACTATTTGTTGTCAGTAAAATTTAGCTCTATGTTGCTACAGAGCCCTCAATGTTTCAACGAGTAGTAGATCTTTTCTGCCAGCCCTTGCGAAATACCCGGCACTTTTGCAATTTCCTCCATGCTGGCGTTGAGTAATCCTTGCAATCCGCCCATATACTTCAGCAGCATCTGCCGACGTTTTGGCCCCACGCCTTCAATCGTTTCCAGACTACTGGTGTTTTTCACCTTCGCCCGTTTTTTGCGGTGACCGCTGATGGCATGATCGTGCGATTCATCGCGAATATGCTGGATGACGTGCAGCGCCGGGGAATCCGGCGGCAGGCTGAAGCCCTCACCTTCCGGCTCGAAGAACAATGTCTCCAGACCGGCCTTACGATCGGCCCCTTTTGCGACGCCCAGCAGCAGCGGATGGTTTTTATCCCAGCTGACATCAAGCGATTCAAATACCGCTTTCGCCTGGCCGAGCTGCCCTTTCCCGCCGTCAATCAGGATCACATCCGGGATTTTGCTCTCTTCTATGGCTTTACCATAGCGACGACGCAGCACCTGATTCATGGCCGCATAGTCATCACCCGGCGTGATGCCGGTGATGTTATAGCGGCGATACTCGGCGCGGAGTGGACCATTCGCATCAAACACCACGCAGGACGCTACCGTCTGTTCCCCCATCGTATGACTGATGTCGAAACACTCCATCCGTTTCACTTCCGGAAGCTTCAGCAGCGTCGCCAGGGCCGTTAAACGCTGGTGCACCGTCGACTGCTGCGACAGCTTAGTGGTGAGTGCCGTCGCCGCGTTGGTTCGCGCCAGCTTCAGATAACGCGCACGATCGCCGCGCGGTTTGGTTTGAACATTGACCCGACGGCCCGCCAGTTCAGAGAGCGAATCGGCCAGCAGGGTTTTATCGTCAAGATTAAAATCGAGCAGGATCTCAGAAGGCAGCGTGCGCATCTGGCTCCCCTGCAGATAGAACTGCCCAACAAAGGTTTCCACCACTTCACCCAGTTCGGTACCGCTGGGCACTTTCGGGAAATAGCTGCGGCTGCCGAGCACTTTGCCCTGGCGAATAAACAGCACGTGCACGCAGGCCATCCCGGCGTCAAAGGCTACGCCGATGACGTCGAGATCGTCACCGGTATTCGAAACAAACTGTTTCTCAGTGACTCTGCGCACCGCCTGGATTTGGTCGCGGATCCGCGCGGCCTCTTCGAACTCGAGTGCGGCGCTGGCTTTTTCCATCCGCGCGATCAGCTGCGTTAAGACCTGATCGTCTTTTCCGGCCAGGAACAGGCGCACATAATCCACCTGCTGCGCATACTCTTCTTCACTCACCAGCCCGGCCACGCAGGGGCCCAGGCAGCGTCCGATCTGGTACTGCAGGCAAGGGCGCGAGCGGTTACGGTAAACGCTGTTCTCACACTGGCGGATCGGGAAGATTTTTTGCAGCAGCGCCAGCGTTTCACGCACGGCATAGCCGTTAGGGAACGGCCCGAAGTATTCGCCCTTGGCGTGTTTTGCACCGCGGTGCATGGCGAGGCGCGGATGGGTGTCGCCGCTCAGAAAAATAAACGGGTAGGATTTATCATCACGCAACAGAACGTTATAGCGCGGCTGGTAGAGCTTTATATAGTTGTGCTCAAGCAGCAGCGCTTCTGTCTCTGTGTGCGTGACGGTGACATCAATATTCTGAATGAGTGAGACCAGCGCTTCGGTCTTCCGGGAGGCCAGGTTGCTGCGAAAATAGCTGGAGAGGCGTTTTTTAAGATCTTTTGCCTTCCCCACATAGATAACCGTACCGCCAGCGTCATACATGCGATAGACGCCAGGCTGGCTGGTTACGGTTTTCAGAAATGCTTTTGAATCGAACACATCACTCACTGACTTAACAACGTCTCCGCATTACACAAGCCGTGCCGGATGGCCAGGTGCGTCAGTTCGACGTCGCCATGAATGTTCAGTTTACTGAACATCCGGTAACGATAGCTGTTCACCGTTTTCGGGCTGAGATTCAGCTGTTCCGAGATCTCATTCACCTTCTGACCTTTGGTGATCATCAGCATAATCTGCAATTCACGCTCGGACAAACTCGCAAACGGTGATTCGGTTTTCTCGGGCTCGATCTGACTCAGCGCCATCTGCTGAGCGATGTCGGAAGCAATGTAACGCTGTCCGGCAAACACGGAACGGATTGCATTGACGACTTCCTGCGGCGCAGCACCTTTACTCAGGTAGCCCGCTGCGCCCGCCTGCATCACTTTCGCGGGCAGTGGGTTTTCGGTATGCACGGTCAGCATGATGACTTTTGTATCAACAAAGGTACGCGCGATTTTGCGTGTTGCTTCAAGACCGCCGATACCGGGCATGTTCATATCCATCAGTACCACATCGGCCGAGTTTGTGCGGCACCATTTTACCGCATCTTCCCCACAGCACGCCTCACCGGCAACTTTAATACCTTTAATATCTTCAAGAATGCGTCGTATCCCTGCGCGCACCAGTTCGTGGTCATCAACAAGAAGGACGTTGATCAAAGGAAATGTCTCCAGAATAGGGATAACGCTACTGAGTGATAATTTGGTTTATATTAACGGTTTTCCTCACAAGATTAAAACGTTAAAAAACCGGCTATTCGATTTCGCTCTCGTTTTTGGAAATTAGGCTGTACAGTCCGTGGAAAGAAAGGCCGTGTACACAGGGCTTTTGCAGCTTTTTTTAAGCATCTGTATTCAAAAAGTTACAAAAAACCTGCAGGACTTCCCTGCAAAAAAACAGATCTCAAATTTTTGTAACAATAATTAACGGCAAGCGAACCGGGCATAAACAATTAATAGCCTTAAACAGCGCTTCAGTTTACCGGTAGGTTCTGTTTACGCAATTAAACATCCGCGTAAAAGTACGAAAAACAACCGCTGCATTTTTTGCGTCAGCTTGTGGTATACTCCGCCGCCTTGACTTTCGTCGTCGCACTTTAGCGCCGTTTAATAATGAGGAAAATAAATGAGCACACCTGAATTTGCCACTGCTGAGAATAACCAGGAACTGGCACAGGAAGTAAACTGCCTGAAAGCGCTGCTAACGCTGATGCTGCAGGCGATGGGCCAGGCGGACGCCGGTCGTGTGATCATTAAAATGGAAAAACAAATCGCGGAGATGGAAGACCAGGCTGAATCTGCGGTATTTGCTAACACCGTTAAGCAAATCAAACAAGCCTACCGCCAGTAACAAAAAACGGCTGGATGCAGTGCATTCAGCCGTTCGCTCGTCTGTCACGCAGAACGTATTATCCCGTCAGATCAGTCCCGTTGCCGCCGCGTAGCACGCGATCTGGGTTTTGTTAGGCGCGTTGAATTTCTTCTGCATATTTTTCTGATGGAAGTTAACGGTATTCTCGGAGATGGAGAGAATGATCGCTATTTCCGCAGACGTCTTCCCTTCCGCAGTCCATTTCAGAATTTCGCGTTCGCGTTTGCTGAATTTCATTTCGGGTGGCATGACCATCTCATCTTCAAAGCGTATCAGAGAAGTTAAGGCCATTTGCACCAGCATCTGCAGCCGCAGTTCTATTTCCTCACGGGCAAATGGCCCTTCCAGTACACTAGTACGGGAAACCGACAGGAAGCCGAGCGCGTGATTAGGCAGCATCAGACACTGCGTTATTCCCACACGTAAACCGTGGTCCTGCGCGCTATGCCATAATTCCTGCGCGTCAGCGAATAATGCGTCGGTCCAGGGTAAATGACCCTGAATGAAATTCTCCGGTTTTAAGACGGGATCAATAGCGAAATAGTTCGCGGATTGATATTGCGCCATCCACTGCTTTGGATAAGTGGTATGCACGGCGATCTTAGGCCGGGTAAATGGCACGGGATGGCGCACGCAGAGCGCGAAATAATCAAATTCAAGCGTCTGAGTTTGTCGCTGAAGTTCCTGATATACCTCGTCGGCACAGGTCAATTCCTGAAACCGGAGGGAGCAATCCCGTCGCCAGGTGAAAAAGTCTGAATCCTTCATACTTACTAAATGAAGCCTCTGAAAAGATAATCATTATTATGGTGAATATAACCTAACACATAAAACTTTTTTCTAACTACAAAATATCGGCAATAGCACAATTAACTTTACTATTGATAAGGTTTATCCGAGCTGGGTGGAATAAAAAAACACAGGACGGCGTGCAGGGGGAGAATAATTTGCTCCAGGCTAAATTTCTGGAGCAAATTAGTGCAAAAATTCTACTGCATCAGGAATTTTTCAAGGAACTGACGGGTTCGCGGCTGTTGAGGGTTAGCGAACAGGCTTTTCGCCGGCCCCTGCTCCACAATCCGCCCCTGATCCATAAAGATGGCTCTGTCAGCAACATCGCGTGCAAAGCTCATCTCATGCGTTACGATCACCATCGTCCGTTTTTCCTGTGCCAGTTGGCGAATGGTGTTCAGTACCTCACCCACCAGTTCCGGATCGAGCGCAGAGGTTGGTTCATCAAAAAGGATCACGTCCGGGCGCATCGCCAGCGCGCGCGCTATCGCCACGCGCTGCTGTTGCCCTCCCGACAGACGGCGCGGATAGCTGGTCTCTTTCCCCGCCAGCCCGACTTTGGCGAGCAGTTCGCGCGCCCGCGCCGTTGCGTCCTCTTTCGATTCACCTTTTACAATGACCGGCCCTTCAATAATGTTCTCCAGCACCGTACGGTGCGGGAAGAGATTGAAGTTCTGGAAAACGAAGCCGACATGCTGGCGCAGGCGGCGAATCAACCCTTTCTGCTGGCTGATTGATTTTCCGGTATCAATTGTTATCTCCCCTACCCGAATAGTGCCGCCTTCCGGCTGTTCAAGCAGGTTAATACTGCGCAGCAGCGTCGTCTTTCCCGAACCGCTCGGTCCGATAATCGCCACGACTTCACCCTGCTCGACTTCAAGATCGATTCCGTGGAGCACCGTTTGACCGTGGAATTTTTTCACCAGGTTTTTGACGTCGATAGCACTCATTTTGGATCACGCTCCTGGCGGTTAAGCTGGTTTTCGAAGTAGTTTTGCAGAGCAGACAGCACCGTCGCCATCACCCAGTAAATCAGCGAGGCGGCCAGATACATGGTAAAGACTTCAAGCGTGCGCGAGGTAATGAGCTGCGCCTGTCGGAACAGCTCCGGCACCTGAATCGTTGCCGCCAGGGAAGTATCTTTCACCAGGCTGATGAAGCTGTTGCTCAGCGGCGGAAGCGCCACGCGCGCCGCCTGCGGCAGAATGGCCCGGCGCAGCGTCTGCCACGGGGTCATCCCGATACTGGCCGCAGCCTCCCACTGCCCTTTGTCAATGGAGGAGATCGCTGCTCGCAGGGTTTCTGAGGTGTACGCCGCGGTATTGAGCGACAGACCAATCATCGCTGCGGGAATCGGATCCAGTTCGATACCAAACTGCGGTAAGCCGTAGTAGATCATAAAGAGCTGGGCGATAAGCGGCGTACCGCGAAACACGGAGATATAAAAGCGCGCCAGCCAGCGTACCGGCAGGACGGGTGACATGCGCATCAAGGCCAGCACAAATCCCAGTACCAGCCCGAAGAACATCCCGCCGATACTGAGC
Source organism: Enterobacter asburiae (assembly GCF_024599655.1). Taxonomy (NCBI): domain Bacteria; kingdom Pseudomonadati; phylum Pseudomonadota; class Gammaproteobacteria; order Enterobacterales; family Enterobacteriaceae; genus Enterobacter; species Enterobacter asburiae. Next base: position 1,902,293 of record NZ_CP102247.1, on the reverse strand, counting down.
TGTAACGTAAATACCGCACCTTTCAGCAGATACGGCAGAGAATCAATAACCAGTTGAATACTTTCTTGCATTATTATTTTTCGACCTGATTTTTAGACATGAGGATGGTAGGCAAACAGCGCAGGCGCCCCGCCGGTATGGACAAATAAAATCGGCCCTTCATCCTTAAAGCGTTTCTGCGCAATGCCATCAATCAGTCCGGCCATCGCTTTGCCGGTATACACCGGATCGAGCAGTATCCCCTCGAGGCGCGCCAGCAGCTTCACCGCTTCCATACCCTCTTCGTTAGGCGTGCCGTAACCCGGCGCAAAATAGTCATCCCAGAGCAGAATATCGGCCTTTGCCTTCAGCTCCAGCTGCTCGGCTACCGCCTGCTGTAAAGTCACCACTTTTGGCTTCTGATCCGCGACGCTGCGGGACACCGTCACGCCAATCAGCTCGACGTCCGGCAGCAGCTGCTCCAGCCCCACCGCCAGCCCGGCATGCGTGCCCGCACTCCCGGACGCGACAACCGCCGAGGAGAGACTCACCGCGCCCTCGCACTGCTGCGCGATTTCCAGCGCACTTTCCACATACCCCAGCGCGCCCAGCGCGTTCGACCCGCCGACGGGGATAACATAGGGACGGAAGCCCTGCGCTTCCAGACGCGTTGCCAGCTCATCGAGCTGGGCGGTTGGGTCGGTCAACGCATCCACCATTTCGACCTGTACATTAAACAGGTCAAGCAGCAGGCGATTACCGTTGGTGAGATAGTTTTCTGCCCGCGTGCCAATCGGGTTTTCCAGCAGGGCCACGCAATGAAGACCAAGCTTTGCCGCCACTGCCGCCGTCTGACGAACGTGGTTGGACTGGATAGCCCCGGCAGTAATGAGCGTATCCGCGCCTTCGCGCAGTGCGTCAGCCGCCAGAAACTCCAGCTTGCGCAGCTTGTTGCCCCCCATCGCCATCGGCGTCACGTCATCACGCTTAATAAAAATATCGCGCCCTAAATAATCAGAAAATCGCGGCAGGTACTCCAGCGGAGTCGGCGCGCCGATAAACTCCAGGCGGGGAAAGCGCGTTAAATTCTGTAGTGACATGGGTTCTCCGGTAACTCTGACAAAATGTGATATTTTTCATTATGCACGCAGACGCGAAAGAAATAAAAAAGGCGCTTTTAAAAGCGCCTTTTTTTACGGCAGAAACTTATTTCGTGACGTCTGCACCGAACCACTTCTCGGAGAGCGCTTTCAGGCTTCCGTCTTTTTGCATGTCAGCAATCGCGGAATCAATCGCTTTGACCAGGTCTTCGTTACCTTTACGAACGGCCACGCCTGATTCCTGACGAGAGAACGCATCACCCGCTACGGCCAGGGTATTGTTGGTTTTCTTCACCAGATCCAGCGCTGCCAGGCGGTCAACCAGAATGGCGTCGATACGGCCCACGCGCAGATCCTGGTATTTCGTCGGGTCATCATCATAGGTGCGGATATCCACGCCCTGCACGTTCTGGCGCAGCCACTCTTCGTAGTTGGTCCCCAGACCGACACCGACCTTCTTCCCTTTCAGGTCCGCGGCAGTTTTAATCCCGCCTTCGTTGCCTTTCTTCACCAGCGCCTGAATACCGGACACGGTGTACGGCGTAGAGAAGTCATATTTCTTCTTACGCTCGTCAGAAATGGTCACCTGATTAATCACCACATCAATACGTTTGGAATCCAGCGATGCCAGCATACCGTCCCATTTGGTCGGTTTCAGGGACGCTTTCACGCCGAGGTGCTTCGCCAGCTCTTCAGCAAACTCCACTTCAAAACCGGTCAGCTTACCGTCATCGCCCTGGAAGCTGAACGGAGGATAGGTTCCTTCCAGCCCGACCAGCAGCGTACCGCGCTCTTTTACTTTATTCAGCAGGTTTTCAGCGGCGAACGTTTTCACGCTCATGCCCGCAACCAGCGCAACGGCCATAACACCCATCAGCGCCTGACGACCCAGAAGTGCAAATTTCATAAATACCCCGATATAGTGGAATTTTTACGTAGTGTAGAGAAATCGCCTGCAACGTCAAAGGCGACTGCGCTACATCTTATTCTTTTTTAATATATATCAGAAGTTGTTCCGGCGTGGGCTTTCTGCTTTATAGCACCGGGCATTTGTACCTTGTATTGCGCATACTTGCGCAACGCAATTCGGTAGTTGTTGGTGCTGGTCGCAGGCAGCCACGGCTCCAGATTTTCATCCAGATAACCGGTTTTCAGCAGATCGCGAGAAATATTGTTTACGGTCAGATGCTGCCCAAGGCGACGCAGGCGAACCACATATTCGCGAACGGTGCCGTGGCTCATCTCCGTTTGTTCAAACAGGAACTGCTTGAAGCCGATAATGTCGAAGAAGTCGCTTTGCTCTTTGCAGTGGAGATCCCCACAGAAACGGCAAAGCGCCACCCACTCTTTTTGCTCTTCGAGCCATGCCGATTCGTCCATTAACGTGTCGAGACGCGAAATCGCAATCTTATTGACGATTTCGCCCCGGCGAACCAGCGTGATACGATCGAGTAACTTGTTACAGTGGGCGCAATGCGTCTGGCTGTGTTTAAAGTCTTTCAGGTAGCGGCTTAAAGGCCGTCTTTTAGATTGCTGCACCGTCATGATAACTCCTGGTTGTCAATACGTTGTGCGGCATTTTTCAGGTGAATCAATCACCTATAACTTACCCAGCTTGGTTCGTAAGCGTTTAATGGCCTGGCTGTGCAGCTGGCTCACCCGCGACTCTCCCACCTCCAGAACAGCGCCAATCTCTTTGAGGTTAAGCTCTTCCTGGTAATAAAGGGTCAATACCAGCTGTTCGCGTTCAGGCAGAGCTTCAATAGCCTCCATGACGCGCTGGCGTAAATTCCCTTCCATTAAATGGTGTAACGGGTTTTCCTGCTGGTGCTCATCCGTCACCAGCTCGATGCTATCGCCATGCTCTTCGCGCCACTCGTCATAAGAGAAGAGTTGGCTATTATTGGTATCGAGCAACATCTGACGATACTCTTCAACAGCAATGCCAAGACGTTCCGCCACTTCGGTTTCCGTTGCGTTACGTCCCAGCTCCTGTTCCAGCTGCCCCATCGCATGCGCCACTTCGCGCGCGTTGCGGCGAACACTGCGCGGCACCCAGTCTCGGCTGCGCAGCTCGTCCAGCATCGCACCACGAATACGCTGAACTGCGTAAGTCGTAAATGCCGTTCCTTGCAGAGCGTCGTATCGGTCAACTGCATTCAATAACCCGATACCGCCCGCCTGTAGCAGATCGTCGAGTTCCACGCTCGCCGGCAAGCGCACCTGGAGGCGCAATGCTTCGTGACGCACCAGCGGGACATAACGCTGCCACAGCGAGTGTTTATCCATTACACCTTCAGCGGTATAGAGTGAATTCACGATAAACAGCCCTGCGTTAGTTGAGTTATCGGCATGATTATCCGATTCTGCAGGGCGTTCAATTGGATGAAAAAGGGGGATAAAGTGAGGTTATTCTGAGGTTGCCCACAACAGGGGCAACTTTTCTGCCTAAATTAACAGTTGTAACAATGAAAGATCGTCGCCGAGTTTGACGCTATCTATATGTTGATGAAAGAGCTTTCCCGCTTCCTGATTATGCTGGCTAAGGGAGTGGAAGCTGTAAATAACATCAATGATATTATCTTGTTCAATTTTTCCCGCCACGAGTGCCTGACCGGCAAGTAACGTTTTAAGGAAATAGAACTCCGCGACGATTAAATAAAGATTATTCAACATGCTGCGGCCATTGTTCTGCGGGAAGCCCTGCTCCCACAGTTTGTATTTAAAAAAGTTCTTAAATAAATGGTCATTGGTCGCCAGGTAACTGCCCGCAACATCGCGCCAGACGGACTCGATGTTCTCCATGACCTTCTCTGCCGGCACAGTGTCACCAGCCGACTCAAATTGTTGATAAAGCTGAGTAAAATAACGGTTTAATACCGCACCACCGCGGGCTGTCGCTTTCTTCGTAAAGTAGCTCTGGATGAGTGAAATTAACGCGAATTTCAGGCTGTAGTTCTGATTAAATCCGCCTAATTCCGTTTTGATTTTACCGCTCACCAGTTCGTTAACCAGCGAGAAATAGACCGTTTCGAGCGTGCCGATATTCTCTTCGAGATTATCGAGCTTTTCAGCCACCATGAGGAATTTCACCACGGCGTAAACCTGTTCTTCAACGCTGACCGCCTCAACGCTGAAAATATTCTGGCAGAAGAGATTGATGACCTTTGCCTTCAAATCAATCATCGGCGCATTATTGACGTCCTGCTGGACGCTGATGGATTCCATCATCGACATAGACTCCCGATCGTTCAACAGAAGTCGGGTCACTTCCGGACACGAGAGGTTCAGCGATTTTTCGATTTCATTTTTATAGACCCGGTTTGTCCGTGGAAAGGACGAACAGGTGGGGCTTAAGGCCTGGACGCCCATGGCGCTATGGATAGAACAGAGTTTTTCCGTATCCATAAACGGGCAGTTTTTACTTTCCGTATGGAAAATCACTTCGCCCCAGTTGCCATACTGCTTTTTGGTGACTTTTATCGCCGTTTTCGCCGTATGACGAATGGCGGCATTTTTACTGTTCAGATAGCGATTAACGGAGGATTTATCAAACGCGATGGTCCAGCCCTGACAACAATGTTCACGGCATTCCCCACCGACACATGAAAAATCTGCGACCAGCTTTGGTTGAGTGACACTGATTTGTTTCACAGGCGGATTCTCAAATAGCAGAGATAAAAAAACCCCGCCGAAGCGGGGTTTCACGCGTAAAATTAACGCAGCAGAGACAGAACGGTCTGTGGAACCTGGTTTGCCTGAGACAGAACAGAAGTACCAGCCTGCTGCAGGATCTGCGCGCGGGACATGTTGGAAACTTCAGTTGCGTAGTCAGCGTCCTGGATACGGGACTGAGCAGCAGACAGGTTGTTAGAGGTGTTGTTCAGGTTGTTGATTGCAGAAGTGAAACGGTTCTGCACAGCACCCAGGCCTGAACGTGCTTTATCAACTTTAGCGATAGCTGCGTCGATAGTTGCCAGGTCGGTAGGTTGTACGCTTTTCAGGTCGATAGCGTTCACGCCCAGGGTGGTGGTGTCAGCTTTAGCACCGCTCAGGTCCAGATCGATGGTGTCGCCGTCGTTCACGCCAACCTGAATTTTAACCACACCAGCTGCACCAGCAGAACCGTCCAGCAGTTTGATGCCGTTGAAGTCAGTTTTGCCCGCAACGCGGTTGATTTCTGCCAGACGAGCGGTAACTTCATCCTGCAGAGAAGCCAGGTCAGAGGTACTGTTAGTACCAGTACTCGCCTGTACAGCCAGTTCACGTACGCGCTGCAGGTTGTTGTTGATTTCGTTCAGAGAGCCTTCAGCAGTCTGCGCCATGGAGATACCGTCGTTGGCGTTACGTGCGGCCTGGTTCATACCCTTGATCTGAGCGGTCATGCGGTTTGCAATTGCCTGACCAGCAGCATCGTCTTTCGCGCTGTTAATACGCAGACCTGAAGACAGACGCTCGATAGCAGTACCCAGAGAAGACTGAGATTTGTTCAGGTTGTTCTGAGTGGTCAGGGACATCAGGTTAGTATTGATAACTGCCATAATTTTGTTTCCTTCAAAAATTGGGTTTTAGGTCCGGTGCCTAACACTCACAGCGTCTCTCACCGTCAACAAGGTTATCGACGGGTCCCCAAAAGACTTTAGAATCAATTTTTAAAAAATTACAACACACTGATTATTAATGATTTTATTTTTAAAAAATCAATTAAGGTCCGTCAAAGGTTTATTTTTTACGCTTTTTTAACGCTCAAAGAGATGACAAAAAAGGCACACACTTACTCGTGTTTTTAATGCACTGATAATGTCCCTAAAGTGCAATCCATTCATTTACCCCGCCAGGACGCGTCTATTCTTTGGATTATTTTTTTCTCACCGTCGTAAACTTTTACGTTGAGAGGCCGATAAGAGTCCTGAACTACTTTCGTATTTTAAGGAAAATATGCATGGCTACTATCAGTAACCTCGGGATAGGTTCTGCAGGACTCGGGGATTTATATAATCAGTTGGAAGCGGCAGAGAAAACCAAGCTGACGACGATTACTTCCCAGCAATCAACGTATAACGCACAGTTAAGCGCTTACGGCAAGCTGCAGAGCGCCATGACATCGCTGCAGACTGCGACCGCTGCACTGGGTAAAGCAACCACCTGGAACTCAACGTCCGTTAGCAGCACCAACACGGCCTTTACAGCTACAACAACGGCTGACGCGTCAGTAGGTTCTTTTGTTGTCAACGTCAACCAGGTTGCAAAGGCACAGGCGCTCACCACCGGCTCCTACGCTAACAACACGGACCTGCTGGGCGATACGACAGGTACAACGCGTAAAATCACCATCACCCAGCCGGGCACGAAAACGCCTTTAGAGGTCACCCTGGCAGATGGCGATACGTCGCTGGCCGGGATCGCGAGCGCCATTAATAAAGCAAACGGCAACGTCACCGCCAGCGTCATTAAAGCGAAAGACGGTGATTACCGCCTGATGCTGTCATCCAAAACCACCGGTACGGATGGTGCGATGACGGTAAGCGTTACCGGCGACGCTAAGCTGCAAAGCGCCATTGGTTATGATTCAACCACCAAAACGGGCGCGCTGACGGTGAACACCGACGCGCAGAACGCGATTGTGGTGGTGAACAACATCTCCATCGAGCGTCAGTCGAATACCATTACCGATGCGCTGCCTGGGGTCACCTTCTCGGTGAAGGCCGAGAGCAAAGCCGATGAAACCCTTGAGGTTTCACGCGCAACGGATGCGAACCAGAAGGCGATCACGGACTGGGTTACAGCGTACAACTCGCTGCAGTCCACCATTAACAGCCTGACGAAGTATGTTCCTGTCGATGCAGGCGCTGGCGGCCAGTCTACCAGCAACGGCGCGCTGGTCGGTGATGCGAACGTGCGCGGAGTTCAGTCTCAGCTGCGCGGCCTGCTAACCGAAGCACAAACCGGCTCGGTTCAGATCATGGCCCAGTTGGGGATTACCCAGGACCCGGTAAAAGGCGCGGACGGTACCGTCGGTAACCTAAAAGTCGATACCGATAAGCTGAAAAAAGTACTTACTGACAACCCTGGCGCCGTACAGCAGTATTTTGTTGGTGACGGGAAAACTACCGGTCTGGCCACCCAGATGAACAATACGCTGACCAATATGCTCAGCACCAGTACCGGCAGCGCCGGGGTGATCCAGAACGCGAAAGACGGGATCAACAAAACGCTGAAAACGCTGGGCGAACGTTACGATGCCATGGATGCTCAAATTGAAGCCACCATGGCGCGTTACAAAACCCAGTTCACCAGTCTGGACGTATTAGTCACCAAAATGACCAGCACGGCCAACTACCTGACCCAACAGTTCTCACAAAAATAGTCGTAGCCTTCAGGAGTGGATATGTATAAGACCTCTGGTGTTCAATCCTATCAGCAGATAGGAGTAGAAAGCGCAGTCATGAATGCCAGTCCACACCAGCTGATTGTCATGTTGTTCGACGGGGCGCATAGCGCCCTTGTTCGCGCGCGTTTGTTCATGGAAGCCGGACAAATTCGTGAGAAAGGCGAAGCCCTATCCAAAGCCATCAACATCATCGACAACGGTTTAAAAGCAGGACTGAACATGGAGGTTGAGAGCGACTTGTCCGAGAATCTTGCCTCCTTGTACGAATATATGGTTCGACGTTTGTTGCTGGCGAATGTCAGTAACGACGTAGACGCAATTGTTGAAGTCGAGGGTTTATTAAACAACATTGCGGATGCGTGGAAGCAAATCGGCCCCAATGCGTCCTCTATTTCAGGATAATTTTTGATGAATAATCCCAGCGCAGCGCTTAGCCACTGGCAGGCGTTACATGCTCAGAGCATTGCTATGCTAAATCTCGCACATTCTGGTCAATGGGATGCGCTTATCGAGCAGGAAATGCATTACGTACAACTGGTGGAAAGGATTTCTCAAACGCCCATCATGTCATGCCCTCCGGCTCAGGTTGAGCAAGCGCGTGCGCTGCTGGAAATGATCCTTGAAAATGAGAATGCGCTAAAGGCACTGCTGAAGGTCCGCATGGACGAACTGCGCAATCTGATTGATCAAACCGGTAAACAGCAATCCATCACGTCTACCTATGGAAAGCTGTCAGGGAATATTCTTTATCCAGAAAGTTTTACCCGCGACACACAACTATGATTTCTTCATCCATACTCCAGAAGTCTGCCAACCGGCTTCTGGAGCAAGGATGATGAAAAACCCCACCCTGTTACAATGTTTTCACTGGTATTACCCTGCTGGCGGTGAATTGTGGCGAGAGGTCACGGCGTTAGCTCCCAATCTTAATGAAATCGGCATCAACATGATCTGGCTGCCGCCCGCCTATAAAGGTGCGTCCGGCGGGTATTCTGTCGGCTATGACTCATACGACCTGTTCGATCTCGGCGAGTTTGACCAGAAAGGCAGTATTGCCACGAAATACGGCGACAAAGCGCAACTGCTGGAGGCCATCGACGCCCTCAAAAGCAATGACATTGCCGTGCTGCTGGACGTGGTGGTCAACCACAAAATGGGTGCCGATGAGAAGGAGCCTGTGCGCGTTCAGCGCGTAAACGAACAGGACCGCACGCAAATCGATGACGAGGTCATTGAGTGCGAAGCCTGGACTCGCTACACCTTCCCCGTCCGGGCCGGGCAGTATTCGCAGTTCATCTGGGATTACAAATGCTTCAGCGGCGTCGACCATATTGAAAACCCCGATGAAGACGGCATCTTTAAAATCGTCAACGACTACACCGGCGAAGGCTGGAACGATCAGGTTGATGATGAAATGGGTAACTTCGATTACCTGATGGGCGAAAATATCGACTTTCGCAATCACGCCGTGACCGAGGAGATCAAATACTGGGCCCGCTGGGTTATGGAACAGACGCGCTGCGACGGTTTTCGTCTGGACGCCGTTAAGCATATTCCCGCCTGGTTTTACAAAGAGTGGATTGAGCACGTCCAGGAAGTCGCCGACCAGCCGCTGTTTATCGTGGCGGAATACTGGTCCCATGAGGTGGATAAACTTCAGGCCTATATCGACCAGGTCGAAGGCAAAACCATGCTGTTTGATGCCCCCCTGCAGATGAAATTCCACGAGGCGTCACGTCAGGGCCGGGATTACGACATGAGCCAAATCTTCACCGGTACCCTGGTGGAAGCCGATCCGTTTCATGCGGTCACCCTCGTCGCGAACCATGACACCCAGCCTTTACAGGCGCTCGAAGCGCCGGTCGAAGCCTGGTTTAAGCCGCTGGCCTACGCGCTGATCCTGCTGCGGGAAAATGGCGTGCCGAGCGTCTTTTACCCGGATCTTTTCGGCGCCAGCTATGACGACACGGGAGGCGACGGTGAAACCTACCATATTGATATGCCAGTCATTGAGCAGCTTCACGAGCTGATCCTCGCGCGCCAGCGTTTTGCCCACGGCGTGCAGACGCTGTTTTTCGACCATCCTAACTGCATTGCCTTCAGCCGCAGCGGCACGGAAGACGATCCCGGCTGCGTGGTGGTACTTTCTAACGGCGACGACGGTGAAAAGGTGATTTGTCTTGGGGAAAACTACGGCAACAAAACGTGGCGGGATTTTCTCGGCAATCGCGAAGAAACCATCACTACGGCGGCGGATGGCGAAGGGACGTTTACCTGTAATGGGGGGAGCGTCAGCATTTGGGTAATAGAGGATGCGCTGTAGAAACAATGCCGGGTGGCGCTGACGCTTACCCGGCCTACGGGACGGTACTTTTGTAGGCCGGGTCAGGCGAAGCCGCCACCCGGCAAAAAAACGGCTACGGTAGTTTACTCTCCAGCGGATGCTTACTCAGGTAATCCGCACACTCAACCGTTGGGCGGTCGACCTTCTGCAGCTCCAGCCCGTCGTACTCAAGCGTCGAGCCATCGCGCTCCAGCGGATAGATATCAAGCTTACGCGTCACGTTGTAATAGCTGTCTGAACGCAGCATGATTTTCCCCGGCACGGCAATCACGCGCAGCCACTGACGGCAGTCCAGCGTGTCGCCCTCCTCCGTCACCACCAGCGTGGCAATCGCCTTCGGGCTGACCATGTTGCTCTGCGGCCCTTTTGACTGCCAGTATCCCGCCAGATTTGCCGGGACAGGATGCTTGATCACGTCGTTATAGTTATCGACCTGAACGCACCCGGTCAGTGCCAGCAGCGCGCCAGCAATTGCTATTTTTTTCATCATCTTTCCTGCATTCGAAGAAAAAAATATTGTGGCATTAAAGCGCTGCGGCTGCCAGCGAAGATCGACAGGTCTTAAACCTGCATCCCCATCACTTCCTGATACGCCGACACCAGCTTGTTACGCACCTGGATTCCCATCTGCAGGGAAACCGAGGCTTTTTGCAAATCGGTCATCACATCATTCAGCGCCACGCCCGGCTCACCGAGGGTGAACTTTTCTGCCTGAGTGCGCGCGGCGGTCTGGGTATCACTGATACGGTCAAGAGCGGCATGCAGTTGCCCTGCGAAGCTGATGCTCGGCTGCTGATCTGCCACATTCTGATTACGGGCCGTCATCGCCGTTGCCTGCAACTGACTGATTACCCCTTCAATGCCCTGTATAGCCATGACTTTCCCCTGGATGGTTTTTTACGCGGTCAAGACTAACAGCTTGTCAATAAGATAATGGCGGTAAATAGCGTGAAAAAACCAGGTTATTTGACGCATAGAAAATCACGAATCATCAAATAATGGCAGTGCCATCAATATGGAACTTTTGTCGTGTTTGCCGACCCGGGAGTCAGTTTTGTTTCTCTACACGAATAACGTAAACCACCAGGATTTAAGAGGTGCGCAATGAGTGCAACAGCATCGACAGCGCCGCAGAATAAATCACTCGAGTGGATGAACCGCCTTCGCGCGAATCCTAAAATCCCGTTGATCGTGGCAGGCGCTGCCGCAATTGCGATCCTTGTAGCGATGGTCCTGTGGGCGAAAAGCCCTGATTACCGGACGCTCTACAGCAACCTTTCCGATCAGGATGGCGGTGCCATCGTCACCCAGCTTACCCAGATGAACATCCCTTATCGCTTTGCCGATAACGGCGGTGCGCTTGAGGTACCGGCAGATAAGGTGCACGAACTGCGTCTGCGTCTGGCTCAGCAGGGGCTGCCGAAGGGCGGTGCCGTTGGCTTTGAGCTGCTAGATCAGGAAAAATTCGGTATCAGCCAGTTCAGCGAGCAGGTGAACTACCAGCGTGCGCTGGAAGGTGAGCTGGCCCGCACCATTGAAACATTAGGCCCGGTGAAGAGTGCCCGCGTGCACCTGGCGATGCCTAAACCTTCTTTGTTTGTCCGTGAACAGAAATCACCTTCGGCTTCCGTTACCGTGAACCTCCAGGCTGGCCGCGCGCTGGACGAAGGGCAAATCAGCGCGGTGACGCACCTCGTCTCCAGCGCGGTCGCTGGTCTGCCGCCGGGTAACGTGACGCTGGTTGACCAAAGCGGTCACCTGCTGACGCAATCCAATACCGCCGGTCGCGATCTGAATGATGCGCAACTGAAGTATGCCTCCGATGTCGAAAGCCGTCTCCAGCGCCGTATTGAAGCCATCCTCGGCCCGGTCGTGGGTAACAGCAACGTGCACGCGCAGGTTACCGCGCAGATCGACTTCGCGAATAAAGAACAAACTGAAGAACAATACAGCCCGAACGGCGATGCGGCTCAGGCGGTGATGCGTTCACGCCAGATCAATTCGAACGAGCAGGTCGGCGGTGCATACCCGGGCGGCGTGCCGGGCGCACTGTCTAACCAGCCTGCCCCGGCTAACGCGGCGCCGATTTCCACGCCTCCGGCCAATCAGCAGAACGGTCAGCAAAATCAGCAGACCACCTCAACAACCAATAACGCCGGTCCGCGTACCAGCAGCCGTAACGAAACCACGAACTACGAAGTGGATCGGACGATTCGCCACACTAAACTGAACGTGGGCGATATTCAGCGTCTTTCCGTTGCGGTGGTGGTGAACTACAAAACGCTGGCGGATGGCAAACCGTTGCCGCTGACCGCCGAGCAGATGAAGCAGATTGAAAACCTGACTCGTGAAGCGATGGGTTACTCCGAGAAGCGCGGCGATACCCTCAACGTGGTGAACTCACCGTTCAACTCGGTTGAAGAGACCGGCGGTGAACTGCCGTTCTGGCAACAGCAGGCGTTTATCGATCAGCTGATGTCCGCAGGACGCTGGCTGCTGGTGCTGATTGTCGCGTGGCTGCTGTGGCGTAAGGGCGTTCGTCCGCAGCTTCAGCGTCGCGCTGAAGCCGAAAAAGCGGCTCGCGAACAGATGTCTACGCGTCAGGAAACGGAAGAAGCGGTTGAAGTTCGCCTCAGTAAAGATGAACAGATGCAGCAGCGTCGTGCTAACCAGCGCATGGGCGCTGAGGTCATGAGCCAGCGCATTCGCGAAATGTCAGATAACGATCCGCGCGTCGTGGCGCTGGTCATCCGCCAGTGGATGGGTAACGAACATGAGTAATACGCTTACGGGCACCGATAAAAGCGTCATCCTGTTGATGACCATTGGCGAAGATCGCGCGGCAGAGGTGTTTAAACACCTCTCCCAGCGTGAAGTGCAGATTCTCAGTGCGGCGATGGCCAACGTGCGTCAAATCTCCAATAAACAGCTGACCGAAGTGCTGTCAGAATTTGAACAGGAAGCCGAACAGTTTGCCGCGCTGAACGTCAACGCCAACGACTACCTGCGTTCCGTGCTGGTCAAGGCGCTGGGCGAAGAGCGTGCCGCCAGCCTGCTGGAAGATATTCTGGAAACGCGCGATACCGCCAGCGGTATCGAAACGCTCAACTTTATGGAACCGCAGAGTGCCGCCGACCTTATTCGCGACGAGCACCCGCAGATTATCGCCACCATCCTTGTCCACCTCAAACGTGGCCAGGCGGCCGATATTCTGGCGCTGTTCGAAGAACGCCTGCGCCACGATGTGATGCTGCGTATCGCGACCTTCGGCGGCGTCCAGCCAGCCGCGCTGGCGGAGCTGACCGAAGTGCTGAACAACCTGCTCGACGGCCAGAACCTCAAGCGCAGCAAGATGGGCGGCGTGAGAACGGCGGCGGAAATCATCAACCTGATGAAAACGCAGCAGGAAGAGGCCGTCATTACGGCGGTTCGCGAATTCGACGGCGAGCTGGCCCAGAAAATCATCGACGAGATGTTCCTGTTCGAAAACCTCGTGGAAGTGGACGACCGCAGCATCCAGCGCCTGCTCCAAGAAGTGGACTCCGAGTCACTGCTTATCGCCCTCAAAGGCGCCGAGCAGCCGCTGCGCGAGAAATTCCTGCGCAACATGTCTCAGCGTGCGGCCGATATCCTGCGCGACGACCTTGCCAACCGCGGCCCGGTGCGTCTGTCTCAGGTGGAAAACGAACAGAAAGCCATTCTGCTTATTGTTCGTCGTCTGGCGGAAACCGGCGAGATGGTGATTGGCAGCGGAGACGACACCTATGTCTAATGAGCTGCCGTGGAAGCGCTGGACGCCTGACGATCTGGCCCCTCCCCTCTCTGAGTTCACGCCAGCCGTCATCGCAACCGAGGAGCTTGACCCGGACGTCGAGCAGCCCGAGCTGAGCGAAGAGGAGCAGCAGGCTCAGATGCTGGCTCAGCTGCAAATGCAGGCGCACGAGCAGGGCTATAATGCCGGTCTGAACGAAGGCCGGCAGAAAGGCCACGACCTTGGCTATCAGGAAGGTCTGGCGAAAGGATTAGAGCACGGCATCGATCAGGCGCGCCAGCAGCAGGCGCCGATCCATGCCCGCATGCAGCAGCTGGTCAGCGAGTTCCAGCACACGCTGGACGCGCTGGACAGCGTGATTGCCTCGCGACTGATGCAGATGGCGCTGGAAGCCGCGCGTCAGGTTATCGGCCAGACGCCCGTGGTGGATAACACTGCGTTGATAAAACAAATTCAGGGTCTGCTTCAGCAGGAGCCGCTGTTCAGCGGGAAGCCTCAGCTGCGCGTCCATCCGGACGATCTGCAGCGCGTTGAAGAAAGCCTGGGGGCGACGCTAAACCTGCACGGCTGGCGTCTGCGCGGCGACCCGTCGCTACATCACGGCGGCTGCAAAGTCTCTGCCGATGAAGGTGACCTGGATGCCAGCGTCGCCACCCGCTGGCAGGAACTGTGCCGCCTGGCGGCACCGGGAGTCGTCTGATGACTGCGCGCCTCACCCGCTGGCTCACCACGCTCGACAACTTTGAGACAAAGATGGCGCAACTGCCGTCTGTTCGTCGTTATGGGCGACTGACGCGCGCCACCGGTCTGGTTCTGGAGGCCACCGGCCTGCAGCTTCCGCTGGGCGCGACCTGCGTCATTGAGCGTCAGGATGGTCTGGAAACGCGTGAAGTTGAAAGCGAAGTGGTCGGATTTAACGGCCAGCGTCTGTTCCTGATGCCGCTTGAAGAGGTGGAAGGCATTCTGCCCGGCGCGCGCGTGTATGCCAAAAACATTTCTGGCGACGGGCTGCAAAGCGGGAAACAGCTGCCGCTTGGCCCTGCCCTGCTGGGCCGCGTGCTGGACGGCAGCGGCAAGCCGCTCGACGGGCTGCCCTCCCCGGACACCACCGAAACCGGCGCGCTGATCACCCAGCCGTTTAACCCCCTGCAGCGTACCCCTATCGAACATGTGCTGGACACCGGCGTGCGCCCGATTAACGCCCTGCTGACCGTGGGACGTGGGCAGCGTATGGGCCTGTTCGCCGGGTCAGGCGTGGGCAAATCCGTCCTGCTCGGCATGATGGCACGCTATACCCAGGCCGATGTGATCGTCGTGGGGCTGATCGGCGAACGTGGTCGTGAAGTAAAAGACTTTATTGAAAACATTCTGGGTGCGGAAGGCCGCGCCCGCTCGGTGGTTATCGCCGCGCCGGCGGATGTGTCGCCGCTGCTGCGTATGCAGGGTGCCGCCTATGCCACCCGTATTGCCGAAGATTTCCGGGACCGCGGCAAGCACGTGCTGCTGATCATGGATTCCCTGACCCGTTACGCGATGGCGCAGCGTGAAATCGCGCTGGCCATCGGTGAGCCACCGGCGACCAAAGGCTACCCGCCTTCGGTCTTCGCCAAGCTCCCTGCCCTCGTTGAGCGCGCGGGGAACGGCATCACCGGCGGCGGCTCCATCACCGCGTTCTATACGGTACTGACGGAAGGCGATGACCAGCAGGACCCGATTGCCGACTCCGCGCGCGCGATCCTTGACGGTCATATTGTGCTGTCGCGTCGTCTGGCCGAAGCCGGACACTACCCGGCCATTGATATTGAAGCCTCTATCAGCCGCGCAATGACGGCGCTGATAACCGAGAAGCACTACGCACGCGTGCGTAACTTCAAACAACTCCTCTCCAGCTTCCAGCGCAACCGCGATCTGGTCAGCGTGGGGGCGTATGCCAAAGGCAGCGACCCGATGCTCGACAAAGCGATTAGCCTGTGGCCGCAGCTGGAGGCATTTTTGCAACAAGGCATTTTTGAACGCGCCGACTGGGAAGATTCAATTCAGGCACTGGAGCTGATTTTCCCGCAGGTGTAACACAGGTGGAGGGCGAAGGTCATGGCGCAAAACAGCGCGTTATCAACGCTGAAAGATCTGGCTGAAAAAGAAGTTGATGATGCCGCATTGCAGCTTGGCGCAATGCGACGCGGGTGCCAGCAGGCTGAAGAACAGTTGAAGATGTTGATCGACTATCAGCATGAATATCGCACCAACCTCAATACCGATATGACACAGGGCATTGGAAGCCAGCGCTGGATTAACTATCAGCAGTTTATCCAGACGCTGGAGAAGGCGATAGATCAGCATCGCCAGCAGCTTAACCAGTGGACCCAGAAAGTCGATACCGCGCTGAATTTCTGGCGCGAGAAAAAGCAGCGGCTGCAGGCCTGGCAGACTTTGCAGGACCGACAGATCGCGGCAACGACCCTGGCGGAAAACCGTCTGGATCAGAAGAAAATGGATGAGTTTGCCCAGCGCGCATCAATGAGGAAACCGGAATGATCACACTGCAACAACTGCTGATGAGCGACAGCGACCTGTCAGGCGGCACGCAAACGGGGAAAGGCACCGACGGTGCACAGGACTTTCTCTCTCTGCTGGCGGGCGCCCTGTCGGACGCAACGGGCAAGGGCAAAGATGCGCCGCTGACCCTGGCTGACCTGAAAGCCGCAGGCAGTAAACTGTCAAAGGTGGCTCAGGATGCCAAAGAGGATACCACCCTGCAGGCCAAAATTGCCGACCTGCTTTCGCGCCAAACCGCGCTGAATGGCGATGAAACCTCGCCCGTCACGCCGCTTGATACGCTGGTTTCCGGGCTGGTGCCGCTGTCTAAGGGCGACGCGCTGAAGACCCTCAATGCGGCAAACAGCAAGGATGACGGTAAAAGCGAGCTGAGCGAAGAAGAGCTGGCCGGATTAAGCGCGCTGATGGCGATGCTTCCGCACCAGCAAACTACCGCCTCTCGCGCGGCAGGCAGTGACGGCGTTACGGCCACCTCAACGCTGAATTCCGCGGCGCTTTCGCACAATGGCGCGGGTCAACCGTCCCTGAACGCGCTTCCGGGAAGCCATGATAAAGCGCAGAGTTCTGTGCCTTATCAGAGCCAGGTGAAAAACAACGATCTGGCCCTGTCGGGCAACGCGCCGGCAACCCCGGCCGTGGCCGCGGCGGCAGAGAAGCAGGAGCTCGCCAGCTCTTCCTCTTCAGCCTCCCCAACAGCCACCCTGGCACCGATTATGTCCAGCCATGCGACCAGCCAGACGGCCGCCACCGTCGCCACCGCGCCGGTGTTAAGCCAGCCTCTGGGAACCCACGAATGGCAGCAATCCCTGAGCCAGCACATCACCCTGTTCACTAAGCAGGGCCAGCAGACGGCAGAGCTGCGTCTGCACCCGGAAGATCTGGGTCAGGTGCAAATTTCGCTCAAGCTGGATGATAACCAGGCGCAGCTGCAGATGGTCTCTGCGCACAGCCATGTCCGTGCGGCACTGGAAGCCGCGCTGCCGGTACTGCGGACCTCGCTGGCGGAGAACGGCATTCAGCTTTCGCAGAGCAGCGTCAGCAGCGAGAGCTTCGCCGGGCAGCAGCAGTCTTCCTCCCAGCAGCAGCACCAGGCTTCGCGTTCCGGCAACACCGGCGGTTTTAATGAAGAGAGCGATGAGCTACTGCCTGTCCCTGCCGCCCTGCAATCCGCAGCGCGCGGTAACAGTGCCGTAGACATCTTCGCCTAAACGCCAGAGGTAGCGTGATTATCCCCGTCTTTTCCACGCTTTGACGACAGCAGGACACGGGATAATCACCTTATTAAGCTGTACCGAAACAGGAAGCTCGTATCAGATGACTGACTCCGCTATCACCAAAAAAAGTAAGCGTTCCATCTGGATCCCGCTGCTGGTGTTGATCACGCTCGCCGCCTGCGCTACCGCGGGCTATAGTTACTGGCGTATGCAGCAGGAACCTACCACCGCTGCAGCCAAAGCTGAAGCGCCACCTCCGCCGGCTCCAGTCTTCTTCCCGCTGGATACCTTCACCGTCAACCTGGGTGATGCGGATCGCGTGCTTTATGTTGGCATTACGCTGCGCCTGAAAGATGAAGCCACCCGTTCACGTCTGAACGATTACCTTCCAGAAGTGCGCAGCAGACTTCTGCTGCTGTTCTCTCGTCAGGACGCTTCGGCGCTGGCCACCGATGTGGGTAAGCAAAAGCTGGTCGACGCTATTAAACAAACGCTGGCGACCCCGCTGGTAAACGGCCAACCTAAGCAGGAAGTCACTGACGTTCTGTATACAGCATTCATTCTGCGGTAACGACATGGGCGACAGTATTCTTTCTCAGGCAGAAATCGATGCGCTGCTCAACGGCGACAGCGATAACAATGATGATCCTAAACCGGGTATTGGCGGCGATAGCGATATTCGTCCCTATGACCCGAATACCCAGCGTCGCGTGGTACGTGAACGTCTGCAGGCGCTGGAGATCATTAACGAACGTTTTGCACGTCAGTTCCGTATGGGGCTGTTTAACCTGCTGCGTCGTAGCCCGGATATCACGGTCGGTGCGATCCGCATTCAGCCGTATCATGAGTTTGCCCGCAACCTGCCGGTGCCAACCAACCTTAACCTGATTCATCTGAAGCCGCTGCGCGGCACCGGTCTGGTGGTGTTTTCGCCAAGCCTGGTGTTCATCGCGGTGGATAACCTGTTCGGCGGCGACGGGCGTTTCCCGACCAAAGTAGAAGGTCGTGAATTCACCCACACCGAACAGCGCGTCATTAACCGCATGCTGAAGCTGGCGCTGGAGTCTTACAGCGACGCGTGGAAAGCGATTAACCCGCTGGAAGTGGAGTACGTCCGTTCTGAGATGCAGGTGAAATTTACCAATATCACCACCTCCCCGAACGATATCGTCGTTAACACCCCGTTCCACGTGGAGATCGGTAACCTGACCGGCGAGTTCAACATCTGCCTGCCGTTCAGCATGATCGAACCGCTGCGCGAGCTGCTGGTTAACCCGCCGCTGGAGAACTCCCGCAACGAAGACCAGAACTGGCGTGAAAACCTGGTTCGCCAGGTCCAGCACTCGCAGCTTGAGCTGGTGGCGAGCTTCGCCGATATCCCGCTGCGATTATCTCAGATCCTGAAATTACAACCCGGCGATGTTTTGCCGATAGAAAAACCCGACCGCATTATTGCCCATGTGGATGGTGTCCCCGTGCTGACAAGCCAGTACGGCACGATTAACGGTCAGTATGCGTTACGCGTTGAGCACTTGATCAACCCGATTTTGAATTCGCTGAATGAGGAACAGCCCAAATGAGTGACATGAACAATCCGTCCGATGAAAACAGCGGAGCACTGGACGATCTGTGGGCTGACGCGTTAAACGAGCAAAAAGCACCCCCGGCCAAAAGTGCTGCGGATGCCGTATTCCAGCAGCTCGGCGGCGGTGATGTCAGCGGCACGCTGCAGGACATCGACCTGATTATGGATATCCCGGTTAAGCTGACCGTTGAGCTGGGACGCACCCGGATGACCATTAAAGAGCTGCTGCGCCTGACGCAGGGTTCCGTGGTGGCCCTTGACGGTCTGGCCGGCGAGCCGCTGGATATTCTGATCAACGGCTATCTGATTGCCCAGGGTGAAGTGGTGGTGGTTGCCGATAAATACGGCGTACGTATCACCGACATCATTACCCCGTCTGAACGTATGCGTCGTCTGAGCCGTTAAGCATGAAAACCCAGGCAACAATATCACAGCCTTCTGCCGTTCCCGGCTCGCCTCTGCTCCAGGTGAGCGGGGCATTGTTCTGTATTATTGCCTTTATCCTTATCGCCGCCTGGCTGGCGAAGCGCTTTGGTCTGGCGGGTAAGACCGCTGGTGCCCGCGGCCTGAAGGTCAGCGCCAGCACCACGCTGGGGCCACGGGAACGCGTGGTCATCGTCGAAGTGGACGACGCGCGCCTGGTCCTGGGCGTCACGGCCTCAAACATCAGCGTATTACATAAGCTGCCGCCCGCCCCTGTAGTGGTGGACGAGCGCGCAGACGCCCCCGCGGATTTTCAGTCCGTCATGAAGAGTTTGCTTAAGCGTTCCGGGAGATCCTGATGCGCCGTTTGTTATCCCTGACGCTTGCGGGCGTTGGCCTGTTTGCTCCCGCGGTTTATGCCCAACTGCCCGGTCTGGTCTCAACCCCTCTCGCGGGCGGCGGACAAAGCTGGTCGCTTCCGGTCCAGACGCTGGTTTTCATCACCTCGCTGACGTTTATTCCGGCCATCCTGCTGATGATGACCAGCTTCACCCGCATCATCATCGTCTTTGGTCTGCTGCGAAACGCGCTGGGAACCCCTTCCGCGCCGCCAAACCAGGTTCTGCTTGGCCTGGCGCTGTTTTTGACCTTTTTCATTATGTCGCCGGTTATCGATAAGATTTATACCGACGCCTACCAGCCGTTCAGCGAAGACAAAATCTCCATGCAGGAGGCGCTGGATAAAGGCGCTCAGCCGCTGCGAGAATTTATGCTGCGCCAGACGCGCGAAGCCGACCTGGCCCTCTTTGCCCGCCTGTCCAACACCGGCGAGCTGCAGGGACCGGAATCAGTGCCAATGCGTATTCTTCTGCCAGCCTATGTCACCAGCGAGCTGAAAACCGCGTTCCAGATTGGCTTTACCATCTTTATTCCGTTCCTGATTATCGACCTGGTGATCGCCAGCGTCCTGATGGCGCTCGGGATGATGATGGTGCCGCCCGCGACCATTGCCCTGCCCTTTAAGATCATGCTCTTTGTTCTGGTCGACGGCTGGCAGCTGCTGGTCAGTTCTTTGGCGCAGAGTTTCTACAGTTAAGGAACGGTAATGACACCCGAATCGGTCATGATGATGGGCACGGAAGCGATGAAAATCGCGATTGCCGTTGCCGCGCCGCTGCTGCTTGTCGCGCTGGTTACCGGTCTGATTATCAGTATCCTGCAGGCCGCCACGCAGATTAACGAAATGACGCTGTCGTTCATCCCGAAAATCATCGCCGTGTTCGTGGCGATTATCGTCGCCGGGCCCTGGATGCTGAACCTGTTGCTGGACTATATGCGCAACCTGTTTACCAATCTGCCGTACATCATCGGCTGACCTGACGATGCTGCACTTCACCAGCGACCAGTGGGTTCAGTGGCTCGGCGTCTATTTCTGGCCGATGCTGCGCATCATGGCGCTGATCTCCACCGCCCCCATTCTCAGTGAGAAATCGATACCCAAGCGCGTCAAGGTGGGGCTGGGCATTATCATCTCCATTATCGTTGCGCCCTCTCTCCCCCCCGTGGATATTCCGATTTTCTCGGCGAACGCGGTGTGGGTGGCTCTGCAGCAGGTGATGATTGGCGTCGCCGTCGGCTTTACCATGCAGCTCGCCTTTGCCGCGGTGCGTACCGCAGGGGAACTGATCGGCCTGCAGATGGGGCTATCGTTCGCCACGTTTGTGGATCCCGGTAGTCATCTCAACATGCCCGTGCTGGCGCGCATTATCGATCTGCTCGCCATGCTGTTGTTCCTGTCGCTCAACGGCCATCTGTGGCTTATCTCCATGCTGGTGGATACGTTCCATACGCTGCCGATTGGTGAAAATCCGGTAAACAGCAACGCCTTTCTGGCGCTCACTCGCGCTGCGGGGCTGATATTCCTGAACGGGCTGATGCTGGCGCTGCCGATCATCACCCTGCTGCTGACCGTCAACCTGGCATTAGGTTTACTCAACCGAATGGCACCGCAGCTTTCGGTGTTTGTCATCGGTTTTCCGCTGACGCTGACGGTGGGTATTTTATTAATGTCATTGCTAATGCCACTTATCGCTCCCTTCTGTGAACATTTATTCGGCGAGATATTCAACCTGTTAGCGGATATTGTCAGCGAGTTGCCACGTAAATAATAGCCCGCACTGTTGCTGCTGTCTTTCTGAGGATATTCCTAAAATAAAACGTGAAAAACATCTTCCAGGATATATCTGACGCGGTTTAATTGTTTCTAACCATCTCACAATACTTAATATTTACTTTACTTTAAGAAGATTCCTGGCAAATTATACGTAACTTTACGGGATAGTGAGTCCGCCTGAAAGTCTTTGTCATGCTCACAGGTTTATTATTTTTTTCCATCCCGTATGGCTGTTTTGAGCTCTCAGGCAGATGGTGAATTATCGTTACGCATTGAGTGAGGGTATGCCATGTCAACGATCATTATGGATTTATGCAGCTACACCCGGCTAGGGTTAACCGGGTACCTGGCAAGCAGAGGGGTAAGAAAGAGAGACATCAACGATGCACACACCGTTGACGAACTCGCAGCCGCTTGTGACGAACTAAAACCAGGCGTGGTGTTTATTAATGAGGACTGTTTCATTCACGATCCAGCCAACAGTCAGCACATTAAGCAAATCATTAATCAGCATCCAAAAACCCTGTTTATTGTTTTTATGGCGATCGCGAATATCCATTTCGATGAGTATTTGTTGGTCCGTAAAAATTTATTGATTAGTTCTAAATCGATTAAACCCGAGTCGCTGGATGACATTCTGGGTGATTATTTGAATAAAGAAGTTAAGAATGTAGGAGCGGTTAACTTACCCACCCTATCATTAAGCAGGACTGAATCAAGTATGCTGCGAATGTGGATGGCGGGACAAGGAACTATTCAGATCTCGGACCAGATGAATATTAAAGCGAAAACCGTTTCGTCACACAAAGGAAATATTAAAAGGAAAATTAAAACGCATAATAAGCAAGTGATCTACCACGTGGTACGCCTGACCGATAATGTGACGAACGGGATTTTCGTCAACATGCGTTAGTCCCTTAAGACCCTGTGCACCCTACCTTTGATCTCTGGCCTGGCCAGAGATTTTTGCTTCTGTGAGGTTGTCGGGCACACGCTGTGCTACCCGACGCCGTGCTAATCTGCTTTCTCTACAAAAATGCCGTCCGGATGCCCCAGTTCGTTAAAAAACCAGATGCCGAGCGGGTAGTCTTCGAGTGATACCAGATACATTGTGCCTTCGCTAAACTCTTCAATTGCCAGCACCACACCCGGGCGGCGCGGCCCACCGTCCGTTTTAACCGTTACCCGATCGTTGACCTTCATACATTCCTCCTCTGGTTTTGAGCCAGTGTAGAACAAAACGCAAAAACGCACATCGCCGCCCGGTGTGAATGGCGTTTTTATGCACAGTCTATACTTACCGTTGGACACGGTTGAATGAGGAACCCCGTAATGAAGACCGATAAAGAGTACAGCGACACCATCAAGCGCGAGGTTGAGGTGGATGTCGATGCCCTGCTGGCCGCCATCAATGAGATCAGTGAGTCGGAAGTCCGTCGGACGGACGACAATTCGGACCGCGTCATTGTCAACGGAAGGGATTATCACACCTATCGTGAGCTGGCCGAGGCCTTCGAGCTTGATATTCACGACTTTAGCGTGTCTGAAGCCAATCGGTAGGGCGAAAAAAATCCCGGTCATGGGGATGACCGGGATCAAAACTTGCTTATGCAAGAAGCACTTGAAAATTCGTTACACCAGGAAATCTGATGTACATGCCACACTATCCCCAACGAATTTGTCTGACAAGCATATATTCTTATGATGAATATAATATTTTTAACATAATGCTTTTTGTTATGAGCATTAACACACGCCGAATGCGGGTTTGCCAGGGAATACTCTCATTTCTCCTGTTAACAATTCGGCTATTTTTTAGGATTTTTCTTAGAAAGAGACGAAGCCGTTACCAGGAGTCACTATGCCTTCACTGCGGGACACATTGCTGATTTTTTCGGACCTGGACGGCTCGCTGCTGGATATTCATACCTATGAGTGGCAACCCGCCATGCCCTGGCTGGACAGGCTGCTGGATAACCAGATCCCGGTCATTCTCTGCAGCAGCAAGACCGCAGCAGAGATGCTGGATATCCAGCAGGATCTGGGGCTGGAAGGCTTGCCTTTTATTGCCGAGAACGGCGCGGTAATTCAGCCCGACGTGCGTTGGGAGAAGGTTCAGCGCCAGATCAGGGGAATGACGCACCGGGATATTCGCCCGCGGATCGAGCAAATTCGCCTGCAGACGGGCTTTAAATTCACCACCTTTGACGACGTGGATGAGCATGTCATCAGCGAGTGGACCGGACTAACGCGCTACCGTTCGGCGCTTGCCCGCAAGCATGAAGCGTCCGTCACGCTCATCTGGCGCGATACCGACGAGAAAATGGTCCAGTTTGAAGAGCTGCTGGCGCGCAGTGGCCTGAAGTGTCTGCAGGGGGCGCGCTTCTGGCACATTCTGGACGCCCGCTGCGGCAAGGACGTTGCGGTTAACTGGCTGATTGCGCAGTACCGCGAGCAGGAAGAGATCGAACCCACCACGCTGGGGCTCGGCGACGGCCCTAACGATGCGCCGCTGCTCGACAGCGTTGACTTCGCGGTAGTGATTAAGGGCATTAACCGCCAGGGCATCACGCTACGGGATGATACCCCCGCCCGGGTTTATCACACCCGGCAGCCCGGCCCCGCGGGCTGGCAGGAGGGGCTGGATCACTTCCTGTCCTAATCCCGCCAGACGACCCGGTTACGGCCGCACTGTTTGGCCTGGTACAGCCGGGCGTCCGCCACGGACTGCAGCTGTTCAAACTCGTAGTTACCCGCTTCATCCGCGCTGCTGACCCCCAGCGACGCGCTGATGCGCAGAGTCGTGCTCTTCTTCACCAGGATCTCCTTGCTGTCGATCCGGCAGCGAATGCGATCCGCGACGCTTCTCGCCTCCTCCAGACCAATCCCCGGCAGGACAACGCAAAACTCTTCCCCGCCTACGCGCCCTGCCACGTCATTCTTGCGTAGCGCGCTGGCAATCAGCCCTGCCGTGTGGGAGAGGACTTTATCACCGGCCTGATGGCCGAAACGGTCGTTGATGTTTTTAAAATGGTCGAGATCGATCTGAATCACCGAGAACGGCAGCGACTGCTGGCGACAGGTTTCCGCCAGCAATTTTGCGCGGTCGAACAGCGCGCCGCGGTTATTCAGCCGGGTAAGCGGGTCATGCCAGGCCTGCCACTGGAGCGAGTGCTGAAGCGTGTACATGTTGCTCACCATCCGACGGATCACCAGCCACGAGATCAATAGCATGGCGGTAAAGAGCGCCCACAGCAGCGCCAGCACGATGCTGATGCTGCCGAAATCGTCCTGTACCCCTTCGTGCAGGGTGTGGATCCGCAGGACAACGCCATCGAAGTGATCGAGCCGCTCCCAGCTAACAAACCGGCTTCCGAGGCGGATCCCGCCGCCGGTCGCGTGCTCAATCGCCTGCGCAATCTGCGCCGTTTCGCGTTCGTCAAAATGGTTAACCGCGTTCTCCGCGTGGACTGAGGTGGCAATCATATTGAGCCGGGTATCGTACAGTTGATACTCCCCTTCCGTTCGATCTTCCGTCGCATCGGCCAGCAGACGCTGCATCGTGCTCAACGTAAAATCCATCGCCACGACGCCATACCAGTAATGATCGAAATAGATTGGGACGCTGGCGGTGATCGTACGTTCATCATTGGTCCAGGATGAAGGGGTAGAGATAAACCAGCGCACCGCGCGCGCGCGATTGTTCCGTTCTGACTGCTGGGTAAACCAGGACTGCGTGACCAGATGGTAATAGCGGGAGGTAATATCCCCCGCCTGGTCCGGCGTATCCGTGGAAATGAAAAATCCGGCGCGGGACACGTAGATCACGCGCGCTTCCGTTTGCGCTCTCGACGACGCCAGCCTGAGCAGATACCCCACTTCGAGCGCGGCGGAAATTTCGTGGCTGAGACGCTCAGCGTCACGATTCAGTAGCGTGGTTTTGTCGACGAACGCATCCGAAACGCCGTTAATGGGGAGGGTGCGTTTTTTATCAACGGCAAGCTGCCAGGTGGGGAGCATGCGGAGGGTGTTAAAGCGTGACACCGCATTCTGTAATACATCAAAGGCCAGCGGCGTCTGGATCGCATCACGCATGCCCTGACGGAACAACAGCATCCTGTCCACGCTGTTCTGCAGCTGCCTGTCCAGCGAACTGGCCACCGTATCCAGATGGTTACGCTGGCTGGAGATATAAGCCTCTTCGAGGACCACCACCTCACGCCAGGTCAGGAGAGTGGAAAACACCAGAACGACCAGAAAACAGAGATTAACAATCAACCCCGGATTGCTACGCTTATGCAGCCATTGCAAAAATGATCGTCTTACAACAAAGGTATCGCGCTGCACACACACTCCATGATGACTGCCTTACACCCGGTACTTGAGATAAAAACGCCCGGCAAAGCCGGGCGTTATGTGATTAAGCCTTGTCCCGCTTGTGCTGCCCGTCCCCCGGCTGAAGCTCATCTTCACGAAATGCTTCCCGCTTGATGCTATAGCCATCGTGCCACCGACATTCCACCATTCCGCTGGAATACCCGGTGACAATCATACGTGGGCCGCCCTTCTTAGGCTTAACTTCATCACTGACCAAAAAGACCATACCTGCCTCCTGTATCAGGGTGAAACTGTTTCAATTTAGACGAGGAACGGTCTTTTTGCATCCCACAGCGGGTAACAATTAGTGCGACGTGCCGCGTATTTTTTCAACCAGCTTCACCGCCGCGACCACGATAGCGCCAATGATAAAGCCCAGCACCAGATTCAGCAGCGTCGGCAGAATCGCCGCGACAACGGCCCCCTGCGCCGAGGAGAAATGTTCGATTGCATGGTGCAGCGGAGCGATACCGTGAACCACGATCCCGCCGCCCACGAGGAACATCGCCAGCGTGCCCACCACCGACAAACTCTTCATCAGCCACGGGGCCAGCACCAGCAGGCTTTTGCCGATGCCTCTTGCCACCGCGCTCGATTTCTCCTCCAGCCAGTAGCCGATATCATCCAGCTTCACGATCAGTCCCACCAGGCCGTAGACGCCGACGGTGACCAGAATGGCGATGCCGGAGAGGATCAGAACCTGATTCAGGAGCGGCGCGTCAGACACGATGCCCAGCGTAATGGCGACAATCTCTGCGGACAGGATAAAGTCGGTTCGAATGGCGCCTTTGACCTTATCGCGCTCGAAGGTTTTTGGGTCCTGCGCGGCCAGCGCTTCCAGACGCTGCTGGCGCATCTCCGGCGTATCGCTCTCCTTGCGCGCGCTGAAGGAGTGCAGAACCTTCTCCACGCCCTCGAAGCAGAGAAATGCCCCGCCAATCATCAGCAATGGCGTGATGGCCCAGGGAATAAACGCGCTGATCAGCAGCGCCAGCGGCACCAGAATCACCTTATTCAGGAAGGAGCCTTTTGCTACCCCCCACACCACCGGCAGTTCACGGTTAGCCCTTACCCCACTCACCTGCTGGGCGTTAAGCGATAAATCATCTCCCAGCACACCTGCGGTTTTTTTCGCCGCCAGTTTACCCATCACTGAAATGTCATCCAGTAAGGTCGCAATATCATCCAGCAATGTTAATAAGCTACTTCCTGCCAAAATCTTAATCCTTCATTTTTTGGTAATTAGGTGAATAGTATGGAGCAAAAGCGCAAACCCGGAAACAGGCACCTCACGTCAACAAAAAATTCACATCAGCTACACAATTAAAGGGCTCGCCAGCAGGATAGTTTTCGCGTTTACTATCAGCGACCTTTTTATTTCGTCGTGAGGGATTATGCGTTTCCGGCAACTGCTACCGCTCATTGGGGCACTCTTTTCGCTGTACATCATCTGGGGTTCAACCTACTTTGTCATTCGCATCGGCGTGGAAAGCTGGCCTCCACTGATGATGGCGGGCATCCGCTTCCTCTCGGCTGGCGTGCTGCTGCTGGCCTTCCTGCTGCTGCGCGGGCACAAGCTTCCCCCGCTGCGCCCGATGCTGAATGCCGCCCTCATCGGCCTGCTGCTGCTGGCGGTGGGAAATGGGTTTGTCACGATTGCCGAGCACCAGAACGTACCGTCCGGGATCGCCGCCGTGGTCGTTGCCACCGTACCGCTGTTTACCCTCTGCTTTAGCCGCCTTTTCGGTATCCGTACCCGCAAGCTGGAATGGCTGGGGATTGGTATTGGCCTTGCTGGCATTATTCTGCTGAACAGCGGCGGCAACCTGAGCGGGAATCCGTGGGGCGCCGTCATCATCCTGATTGGCTCGATGAGCTGGGCGTTTGGTTCCGTCTACGGTTCGCGTATCGAACTGCCGGCCGGCATGATGGCGGGGGCGATTGAGATGCTTGCCGCCGGAATCGTGCTGCTGCTCGCCTCCACGCTGACGGGAGAAAAGCTGACGACCCTGCCGCCATTGTCGGGCTTTCTGGCGGTAGGCTACCTGGCGCTGTTTGGCTCCATCATCGCCATTAACGCCTACATGTTCCTGATCCGCAACGTCTCACCGGCTGTCGCCACCAGCTATGCCTACGTCAACCCGGTCGTGGCCGTGCTGCTCGGAACGGGATTGGGGGGAGAAACGCTCTCTTCCGTTGAATGGCTGGCATTAGGGGTGATTGTTTTTGCCGTCGTGCTGGTCACCCTGGGCAAATATTTACTGCCCGCAAAACCGGTGGTCACGCCTTGCGGGGTGGAGAAACCTTAAGCTGGTGAATTCCCTGGGTGTCGATCTGCGCGGTCTGGCCGCCGCCGCAGATCCACTCTTCCAGCCGTTCGGTCAGATCGGCATCGTTCAGTTTTAATCTGCCCCTCAGCGCGCACTCCCAGACGATCATCACCCGCCAGCCCTGCGCAATCAGCGCGCTCAGGTCCCGGCTGTCGCGCTCGACGTTTTTGCCAATTTTATCCAGCCAGAAATCGGTGCGCGTCGCGGGGACTTTAAACAGGTAGCAGTCGTGGTGGTGCCAGAAACAGCCGTGGGTAAAGATGATGCACTGCCAGGCGTCGATGACGAAATCCGGCCGGCCCGCAAGCGCGGGATCCTGCACGCGGAAATCAAAGCCCGCCTGCGTCAGCAGCCCGGCCAGGCGCTTTTCGATGGCGGTGTCACGCGTGCCGATGGCACGCATGTTTTTGCTGCGCGTCGCCTTATCGTGAACATCCGTCATTGACGGCCTCGCCCTGACGGAGTGCCACCGCCTGTCTGATGCGCGAGGCCAGCAGTTTGGCCACCGCCGCGAACGCGGGAACCACCACCGAATTACCGAACTGGCGGTACGCCTGGGTGTCCGAAACCGGAATGCGGAAGCGGTAGCCCTGCGGGGTCTCAAATCCCATCAGCCGGGCGCATTCCCGCGGCGTTAAGCGTCGCGGACGGTGACGTTGATTATGCGGATCGTCGAAATCTGTTTCACCCAGCGCCTTGTCCCAGCCCCTGTCGATCAGGATTTCCGCGCCGTCTTTGTAGTAGCGAGCAGACAGCGTGCGGGTCACGCTGTGGGGATCGTTGGGGTTTACCATCCCAAAACCGAAGCCGTTGCCCTTCGCCTGATGTTTCTTGGCGTAGCGGTAGAGGTATTTCCACAGCACCGGGGTCAGGATAAATTTCGCGTCAACGACAGGTTCCAGCAGGTCGGCCACGGTTGGACGCCGCTCGGGATACAGAGACGGGATATCCCGAAGGGTGAAATTCCCCTTGAGATTGAGATCGCGGCGGAAACCTACCAGCACGATACGTTCACGATGCTGGGGCAGGAAATGTTTCCCATCAATGATTTTGGGATCGTCCGCGCCCATGTCCTGTGAATCGGCCACGTCATAACCCAATTCATCCAGCGTTTGCATGATAATGCGGAAGGTTTTTCCACCGTCGTGGCTCTTTAGATTTTTGACGTTTTCCAGCACAAAGATGGCCGGACGGCAGGCATCGATGATGCGCGCCACATCAAAAAACAGCGTTCCCTGGGTATCGCAGGCAAAACCGTGGGCGCGTCCGAGGGCATTCTTTTTGGAGACACCGGCCAGCGAGAAGGGCTGACACGGGAAGCCTGCCAGCAGCACGTCATGCGCCGGGATCGTCTGGCGAATGTGCTCGGCGGCGTGTTCATCCGTTACGCCGCTTTTATGGCTCAGGGTCACATCGCGGATATCCGCGTTGAAATGATGCTCGTGCGGATCGCAGTACCAGTTGGCCTTGTAGGTCCTTACGGCATGTTTGTTCCACTCACTGGTAAACACGCACTGTCCGCCGATAGCTTCAAAACCGTGTCGGATGCCGCCGATACCGGCAAACAGATCGATAAAACGGAAGGCATAGTTCGGGTGCGCGGCAGAAGGACGCGGAAGCAGGTTTTGCAGATAACGAAACTCGCCCTCACTCAGGCGACGCCCTGCGCGCTCGCTGGTCAGCAGACGTTTAAGGATCGCCGGGCTCCAGTGGCTCTCGCCGTGCGCCACCAGCAGATTGGCCAGCGTTTTAGCATCATAGATATCCAACAGCTGGCGCAGTAACGCCTGCACCGTTGCCGTTGATTTCTCAGCCTGCTCAGGCGCGGGCTCTGTCACTGATCGATTTTCCTGCATTCTTTTAACCGGAGAATAAAGACTGGAAACAGATTACCACAGTTCAGTTGCGCAAACTGCGACGGAAGCGGTTCAACACCTGGCTATCCAGCCCGATGCAGTCGCCGCGTAATTCAGCACTGAGTTTCGCCATAAACTGGATCAGGAAATCGGCATTGTGACGTGCCAGCTCGCGGCCCATTTCCGTTTGCATTGTATCAGGCAATCGCAGCAGCTTGGTCTGAAAATGGTCTAGGGCAAACGCACGGTCGTCAAGGGTACGCGCATCGGCAAAGGGATCGTCGGCATCAAAAAGCGACACGCCCAGCGCGCCCGAGACGGCAAAGACGCGCGCCAGGCCGATAGCGCCTAACGCTTCCAGCCGGTCTGCGTCCTGCACGATTTTGGCCTCTATGCTCTGCGGCGCAATCCCGGCGCTGAAGCTGTGCGCTTCAATCGCGTGCGCGACGGCGGTTGCGTGCTCTGGCGGAAAGTCCAGGAAGTCGCGGCGCAAAATATCACCCGTCTTGCGCGCCGCCAGCTGTGACGACCGGCTGCGTTCGGGATGGTTTTTCGGCAGGCTGACAATATCGTGGAAATAGCATGCGGTCAGGATCACCAGCGGCTCCACCGTTTCATTAACCATGATTTTTTGCGCCGTCATCCAGACCCGACGGAAATGCGAAATATCATGTGCGGTATCGTCGGTGCTGTGGTTTTCCTCGAGCCAGCGCTCAAATCTGTGCTGCCACTGGGCAAGTTCCATCGTCATATCCTGTTGTTTAAAAGAGCGTGAATTATAACACAGCCGAATCAAACCAATTAAAAAATAGAATTGCGAAATACTTAATAATAATTACATCATATAAATTCAATGAATTAATTCACTAGAAAAATAAAGAGATCAATAGAAATATTTAGCAATATTTCATCGAATTTAATTACATTTATTTTTGAAACTAAATAACATCTCCTGGAATAGTATCGAGCCTGTAATTACGGAGCGTGATTACATATATTCATATAAATTATCTTTTAAGGGAATATATAATGAAAAGAAAAGTTCTGGCAATTCTGGTACCCGCGTTATTAATGGCAGGCGCAGCAAATGCGGCTGAGATGTACAACAAAAACGGCAACAAAGTTGACCTGTACGGCAAAGTCGATGCGCGTCACACCTTCTCTGACAACGCTGGCGACGACGGCGACGAAACCTATGTGCAGATTGGTTTCAAAGGCGAAACCCAGATCGCTAACGACCTGATCGGTTACGGCCAGTGGGAATACAAAACCTACGCTAACGATACCGAAGGCGCGGGTGACAAATCATTTAACCGTCTGGCATACGCTGGCCTGAAATATGGCGAATACGGTTCATTTGATTATGGCCGTAATTACGGCGTCGTGTACGACGTAGAAGCCTGGACCGATATGCTGCCTGTATTTGGCGGTGACTCTTACACCTGGACCGATAACTTCATGAACGGCCGTGCTAACGGTCTGGCAACGTATCGTAACCAGGATTTCTTCGGTCTGGTTGAGGGTCTGAATTTCGCGCTGCAGTATCAGAGTAATAACGAAGGTGGTCCGCACGAAGATCAATTCGGCAATTATATTGATGTGCAGGAAGGCACTAAAAACGGTCATAACGATGTTCGTTTCCAGAACGGCGACGGTTTCGGTATGTCTACCACCTATGACTTCTCTGGCGATCTCTCCGGCCTGAGCCTGGGTGCGGCATACTCGTCTTCCGATCGTACTAACGAGCAGGTTGCTTATGGCAAAGCCGCGGAAGGCATCGGCTATGCGGCTGGTGATAAAGCTGAAGCCTGGACCGTGGGCGCGAAATACGATGCTCACAGCGTCTACCTGGCGATGATGTATGCGGAAACCCGCAACATGACGCCAATCGGCAACGTTGGTATCGCCAACCAGACTCAGAACTTTGAAGCGGTTGCTCAGTACCAGTTCGACTTCGGTCTGCGCCCTTCCCTGGCATGGGTCTACTCAAAAGGTAAAGACCTGGACGGTAAAGGATTCGATCAGGATCTGGTTAACTACGTCGACCTGGGCATGACCTACAGCTTCAACAAAAACTTCTCCACCTATGTTGATTACAAGATCAACATGCTGGATCAGGACGAAGCGCTGTATGACGCATACGGTATTTCCACCGATGATATCGTTGGCATCGGCATGACCTACCAGTTCTAATCTCCAAAATACCAAAGGCCGCAATTGCGGCCTTTTTTACGTCTTCACGGTGTATGTTACGGCGCTTCCTGCAGCGCCACGCGGATAAACCCGTTGTTCTGCACCAGCAGCTCATGGGCTTTCCACGCATCCAGCCCTGTCAGCACCATTAATACCGCCGTTTTACAGTTATGGTTACAGCTCTCCAGCGCGGCTTTTGCCTCCGTCCGGCTGCATCCCCCCGCTTCCATCACAATGGCGATTTGCCGTTCAGCCCATTTGGTCGTGCCTGCTTCAAGATCCACGCGCAGGTTGCTGAAAACCCGTCCGGTTCGGACGGCCAGCCCAGTGGCGATCATTGAGAGGATCATTTTCTGCGCAATCCCCGCTTTGGTGTTGAGATAGCCTGCGACGACGTCGGCCCCCAGTTCCGGCGCGATAACCATGCTTGCCAGCTGTGCGGCTTCACTTTGCGCATCACCGGTAATAATGGCGACCGGTGAACCCAGCGACCACGCGTGACGCATAGCCCCCCAGACCCACGGCGTTTTTCCGCTGACGGTCACGGCCAGCATCATATCGTGTTCGCCAAATTTGATGGCCTGCAGATCGGCAACGCCGCGCTCGTAGCTCCCTTCCCCTTCTTGCGCCGTAACGGCCATCACAGGGGTTTTGCCCGGCGCATATTCATCGGCAACCTGTTTCGCAACACGCCCCGACGGCCCCGCGCCAACGATGACCAGGCGACCGCCATGGCTTAGCGTTGCGGCGGCGTTATCCACCACGCGGGCAATAGTATCTAAACAGGGGGTAACAGCAGCAGAAATGAGTGCATCATCCTGGTGAATGACTTTCAGCATGTCCAGCGTGGACAATCTATCAATATTCATCGTGCTGGCGTGCCGTCTTTCCTTGACCGAACCGGTAAGCATAATGCTCATAAACAGCCTCCTTATTATGAGTACCCACACACTATAAAGTGTTTTATATAGATGACCTGCGAGGAGGGTCACGAAAAGAGGAGCAAATCCACGCCTTTACATGGCTTTAAGAAAAGCCCGTCATCGGCGATAATTACCCCTTTCTTAATCATCGCGGAGTGTTGATGAGCGATTTGCAGCCTTTCCTTCCGACGCGCAAGCGCCCCATGAAGCTGAACACCCTGGTCACGCTGATGGTGTGCGCGATTATTGCCTCTGTGCTGCTGGTGGTCTTTGCGCTCTACTCCGTACAAATCACCCGGGCGACCCGCGATGATGTTAAAGACACCGCGCTCGGCATTGCCCGCACCCTTGCCGACAGCCCCGAGATACAGCGCGGCCTCATGCAGGCACCGCAGGAGAATATTATTCAGCCCATTGCCCAGGCGGTGACGAAACGAAACGATCTGCTGTTCACCGTGGTCACCGATATGCGCGGGATCCGCTATTCACACCCGAACGAGGCGCTGCTGGGGCTGCATTTTATCGGTGATGATTTAACCCCCGCGCTGGAAGGCAAAGAGAACGTATCGGTTAACCGGGGCGCACTCGCCGAAGCGCTGCGCGTTTTTACGCCCGTCTACGATGGCCAGCACGAGCAGATCGGCGTGGTGGCGGTCGGTATCTCCCTGAATAAGGTTGAAGAACAGATTGCCCGCGGGCGGCTAAACGCCGTCTGGACCATTTTATTCAGTATTTTTATGAGTTCGATGGCGATTTGGGGTCTGGTGCGGGTCCTGAAACGCATCCTGTTCGGACTCGAACCTTACGAAATTTCCGCCTTGTTCGAACAGCGCCAGGCGATGCTGCAGTCGCTTCGCGAGGGGGTGCTGGCCGTCGATATTCACGGGCGCGTGACGATGATCAACCAGACCGCCAGAGAAATATTGCTTCTCCCCTCAGGCAAGCAGACCGAAAACGCCAGCGCGCCCCTGCTGGCCAGCCTGCGTGAAGTCTCAAAGACGGGCGTCGCGCGCCAGGATCAGGAGATCAGCTGTAACGGGCGTCTGTTGCTGTGCAATATGGTGCCCGTTAAAAGTCAGGATCGGGTGATCGGCGCCATCACCACCTTCCGTGATAAAACGGAAATCAGCCAGCTGATGCAGCGTATTGACGGCATGGTCAACTACGTCGACGCCCTGCGCAGCCATACCCACGAGTTTATGAATAAACTGCATGTGATCCTGGGCCTGCTGCACATGAAGCGCTACGACAAGCTGGAAGAGTACATCATTCAGACGGCACAAAATTACCAGACGGATATCGGTACGATACAGAGCAAGGTAAAATCCCCGGTTATCGCCGGGTTCCTGCTGGGTAAAATCAACCGGGCGAAAGAAGCGGGCGTCACCCTGACGCTGGCGGATGAATGCCAGATACCGGATACCGCGAGTGAAGAGCAGGTCGCGGTGCTGATCACCGCGCTGGGTAACCTTATTGAAAACGCGCTCGACGCGATGGAAGGACAGCAGGAAGGTGAGATTGGCCTGCTGCTGCATTATCAGAACGGCTGGCTCAGCTGCGAAGTCAGCGACGATGGCCCCGGCATTGATCCCGCTCAGCTGGAGGCTATTTTTACAAAGGGCTTCTCAACAAAAGGTGAAAACCGCGGCGTTGGGCTGTTCCTTGCTCGCCAGCAAATTCAGAACCTCGGCGGCGATATCAGCGTCGAGTCTGAGCCAGGCGTATTTACCCAATTTTTTGTTCACATCCCCTGGGATAGCGAGAGGAATATCGCGTGATAAATGTATTAATTGTCGATGATGACGCCATGGTAGCCGACCTCAACCGTCTGTATGTCAACCGTGTTGAAGGTTTTAGCTGCTGCGGCGTCGCCTCCACGCTAAACCAGGCCGAGGCCATCATTAATAACCCCGGGCAGCCTGTCGATCTGGTGCTGCTGGATGTCTATATGCAGCAGGATAACGGGCTGGATCTGCTGCCCGTTATCCGCGCATCCGGCCGCCCAATCGATGTGATTATGATCTCGTCGGCTGCCGACGCCGCCACGATCCAGACTTCCATCCACTACGGCGTGGTGGATTATCTGATCAAGCCGTTCCAGTTCCCGCGCTTTGAAGAGGCGCTGAACGGCTGGAAGGCAAAGCACAGCCTGATGGGTTCGCACCAGTACTATGAGCAGGCCGACGTCGACCGGCTGATCCACGGCGGGGCGCCGGAACTGGCGGACAGTAAAAAGCTGCCGAAGGGGTTAACGCCGCAAACGCTGCGCACGATTTGCCAGTGGATTGACGCTCACCCGGAGACGGAGTTTTCTACCGATGACCTGGCCAACGCGGTTAATATCTCCCGCGTGTCCTGCCGTAAATACCTGATTTGGCTCGCGCAAATCAACATTCTGTTCACCAGCATTCACTACGGTGCCACCGGCCGTCCGGTGTATCGCTACCGTCTCCAGCCGGAGCAGACCGGCCTGCTCAAGCAATACTGTCAGTAACGCGGTAGTCGTTATCCAGCAGGGTAAAGCGGAAGTGGTGCATCGAGGAGATCACCACTTCTTTTGTTTTGGTCACAAAAATCGCTTCAATATCGGGGCGCGCGCGCAGGGCGGCACAGCCCTTTTCTATCCCCATGCCGTACATCAGCGTGGTCCAGATATCGCCGTCGATGGAGTCTTTCGAAATAATCGTCACGCTATCCAGCTCGTTGTCCAGCGGATACCCGGTGCGCGGGTCGAGAATATGGTGATAACGCCTGCCGTTTTGTTCGAAGTAGCGTTCGTAGGTTCCCGACGTCACGACGGACAGGTTCTCTACGGTCATCGTGCCGATCAGCGCCTCACCGGCGAACGGTTTTTTGAGCCCCACGCCCCAGCCCCCTTCCGGCGAGCCTAACGTCTGGATGTTCCCGCCGAGGTTGATCAGCCCCAGCTCAGCGCCCTCTTTACGAAGGTAATCACGCACCCTGTCGGCGATATAGCCTTTGGCGATGGCCCCCAGATCGATCTCCATCCCCGCTCTGGTCAGAAACACGCTGCTGCTGGCCTCATCAAGGAGGACATCTTCAGGACGGGTAATCGCCAGCAGCGACGCGATTTCATCGGCAGGCGGAACGCTGTCCCCCTGAAAACCAATTTTCCAGCGCTTCACCAGTGGACCTATCGCCAGGTTAAAAGCGCTGTCCTTGAGCAGGCTTGCCGCTTTTGCACAGCGGATCAGCTCAAACACCGGCCGGCTGACGGTAACCGGATGCTGCCCAGCGGCATGGTTGATGTCCATCACCTGCGAGTGCGCGCGGTTGACGGTAAGCAGATCCTCATACTGTTTGATCAGGCGAAACACGCGGGACGCGAGGGCTTCGTCGTGGGAGAAGAGTTTGAGGAGGATGGGTGAGCCCATCAGGACGGCGGAGTAGCTGTAAACACGATGGCTATCAGGCATAGCATGAGTCCTCAGATGTAGCCCCGGCAGGCACCGCGCCGCCGGGGAAAATGCCGGATAACGCTGCGCGTATCCGGCCTACAACACAGGGGTCTTACTGCTTTTTCGAACGCATAGCCGCCTGATGTCCTGCAAGCGTACCAAAAATAATGATATCTGCCACTGCGTTACCGCCGATACGGTTACCGCCGTGGATCCCGCCAACCACTTCACCGGCCGCAAACGCGCCTGGCAGCACGTTGTGGTTGCTGTCCAGCACGCAAGTTTCAGTGTTGATGGTCACGCCGCCCATGGTGTGGTGCACGCCCGGCGCAATCTGAATGGCGTAGAACGGCCCTTCGTTGATTGGCGCACGCAGCGCGGTGGTACGGCCAAAATCGTCATCGTGCTGTTTTTCAACGAAACCGTTGTAACGTTCCAGCGTCGCGAGGAAAGCGTGGTAATCCATCCCCAGCGCTTCAGCCAGGGCTTTTGGCGAGCTGGCGCTGGTCACGAAACCTTTCGCGATGTACTCATCCGCGGCTTTGTTTTTGGCACGGACGTGCTCGTCAAAGACGATGTATGCGTATTTTTCCGGCAGCGCGATGATTGACGCAGAGACCTTATCGCGGGTCGACATTTCGTTGTAGAAGCGCTCCCCTTTCTGGTTCACCAGAATCGCCCCACCGCCGCGAATGGATTCGGAAATCAGGTACGAGGTGTTCTGCTCAACGGTTGGGTGAATTTGGATTTCGCCCATATCCACGGTACCCGCCCCGATACGCTCCAGCAGCGCGATGCCGCCGCCGGTCGCCCCTTTGTGGTTGGTGGTGACGAACCCTTCCAGATCCGGACGGTATTTCACTACCATCTGGCTGTTGGCGCTGAAGCCACCGGTGGCAACAATCACGCTTTTGGTTGCCACGGTGACAGTTTCGTTCTCTTCGGTGGTCAAACGTACGCCGGTCACTTCGCCGTTCTCGAAGATAATGTCGCTGACGGAGGTATCCAGCATCACCTCGATGTTGCGTTTGTTGACGTTACGCACCAGGCCGCTGATCAGGTAGCCCCCCACCGCAGAACCGTCTTTTGGACGGTGAGTACGGTCGATGCTCATCCCACCGGTGGTGGTAATGTCGTTAAGCATAATGCCGCGCGTTGCCAGCCACTCAATCGCCTGCGGCGCGTTCTCGACAAAGCGACGCAGCAGTTCCGGGTTGTTCTTGTTGCCGCCGCCTTTCAGGCTTTCCTGATAGAACAGCTCTTTACTGTCCTGAATGCCCTTCACGCGCTGGAAGCGGGTTTCGGCGGCGTTCATACCGGCAGAGGCTTTAATGGTGTTCCCGCCGATGGTTGGCATTTTCTCGACAATCAGCACGCTCGCGCCTTCGTCGTGAGCCTGAATCGCCGCCGCCAGACCTGCGCCGCCGCTGCCGACAACGACCACGTCCACGCTGCGGGTTTCGTTCGGGTCAA
The DNA here is from genome assembly GCF_024599655.1 of Enterobacter asburiae. Lineage (NCBI taxonomy): Bacteria > Pseudomonadati > Pseudomonadota > Gammaproteobacteria > Enterobacterales > Enterobacteriaceae > Enterobacter > Enterobacter asburiae. Next base: position 1,864,185 of record NZ_CP102247.1, on the reverse strand, counting down.
CGCCCTCTTCCGCGGCCAGCGCTTTGCTGGACTTCAGCATCGCTTTCGAGACCGCTTTCTTCACCGCTTCACTCTGGCTGGTTGCGCCGGTGATAGCATCCACGTGCGGGGTATTGGCGTCCAGAATACGGGTACGGATCTCTTCAAAGCTGGTCACAAACTCAACGTCTTCACTCGGGCCGGAGGCCAGCTCGATGTCCGCAATACGGTCGGTTTCCAGGCTGACGTTAATCACCAGTTCGTTAGCGTCATCCTGCACTTTCTCAGCAAAAGTACCCGGTTTGAATTTGGATTCGCCCATGCTCATGTCGCGGATCATCGCTTCTACCAGCGAGAAGCGCCACAGCGGTTCCGGAATGCTCAACTCTTCGCGTTGGGTGCTGTCCATAAACAGCTCCAGGCTTTCCCCGGCAGCGATGCGGTCGGTCCAGTCCGGGTAAGCGATAGTCGCGCGGCCCACTGCGATCAGATCGTAACCGTGGTCCAGCGCCTCATTCACGTCTGAAGCATTTACCACGCCGCCCACGCCCATGACCGGAACCTGCGCCAGCGTTTCAGAACGCATCGCGCAGTATTTTTCGATAAGCGGGGTCGGATCCTGGGTGTCGACAATGGAAGGACGCAGGGTCGCGCCGACGGAGAAGTGCAGGTAGTCCACGCCGCGCGCCGCCAGTTTTTCCAGCAGGTACATGGTGTCGTCAAAGCGAATGCCCGGGACTTCCATCTCTTCAGGGGAGAAGCGATAGCCAACGATGAACGCATCGTCCGCGTACTGTCGCACCATCTTGTGGGTGATATCCAGCACTGCCAGCGGGAATTTCGCGCGGTTATCGCGGCTGCCGCCCCACTCGTCGTCGCGCTGGTTAGAGTTAGGCGAATAGAACTGCTGAATCAGGTAGGTGTTTGCGCCGTGGATCTCCACGCCGTCGAAACCGGCCTGGATGGCGCGGCGCACGGCCTCACCAAATTTGCCGATCATGCCTTCCACTTCTTCAGCGGTCAGCGCAACCGGCGTTGCGGCACCTTCACGCGGCGCGGCTACGGCGCTTGGGCCAACCGGGGTACGGCCACCAATCAGTTTTGGGTCGACCATGCGGCCGCCGTGGTAGATCTGCAGCAGCGCCTTAGACCCTTTGGACTTAATGGCCTCTGCGATTTTCGCCAGCCCAGCAATTTTCTCGTCATTATCAATACCGATGGCACCCGGGAAGGCGAGACCGAGATCGTCGACGAAGCAGCACTCCACAATGATGGTACCAATGCTGCCGGAACGGGCCCGATAGTACTCCACCAGCTCGCTGGTGACGGTGCCGTCAAAATAGCCGGTACAGGTTGTCATCGGGGCCATTAACAAACGGTTTTTCAGTTCAGTACCATTCGGTAATGTGAAGGGGCTTAGAATGCGTTCGTTAGTGCTCATAATTGAAACTCCAAACTTTTAAAAATTAAGAATTCGTTATCGGATTGATTTTTTATTTCGTCGTTATTTGCCGATGTCATGATATTAATATAATGATTTTTTTAGTTTCTAAAGTTATTACGTTAGTTAAAAAACTATTTAATCCCTGCGATAACACAAATAACACATTGGTGTTAGCGATTGTAATTCAGCTATTCACAATAATTTAAAATTCGTTAAATGATTAATGGTAAAACCAATTCACCATGACACAACTAAATCCTATAAAAACAACAATATATGATTACACCGAAATCAATATTGTTAAGGGAATGATAAATAACACGCAAAAAATACGCAATACCCACATACGCCAGAGTGGTTATTAATAAAAGCATAAAAATAACGCTGCAATTCTATTTTTTTGATCGCGATCAATAGTTATGGCATTCAAAAGCGCAATATAAAAACATCATCATTTTTTAATTTAGCGCACACAAAAACGCGTTAAATCGCTATTACTGAAAACACAAGAAAACACCTTTAATAACTAAAAAAAGCAAAGAAACTTAAAAAAGTGATTTCGTTTTTCAGTGCGACCGAATTTTTGACAACTTAAGACGTGAAACTATGAATACAAAAACTGCTGTAACGCCCCCAGTGGCGAACCAGGCATCAAATGGAAACGCAAAACGACTGCTGATGATGGCGTTACCCATCGTCGTCGCCGTACTGCTGCTGTTTGTTCCCGTTCCTGAAGGCTTGCCGCCTTACGCATGGCATTACTTCGCCATCTTTGTCGGCGTGATCGTCGGTCTGATCTTCGAACCCCTGCCGGGCGCGGTGATCGGCCTGACCGGCGTCGTCGCCATTGCCCTGTGCAGTCAGTGGGTGCTGTTCAGCCCTGAGCAGCTGGCTGACCCGAAATTCAAGCTGGCGGGTGCCTCCTTTAAATGGGCGGTGAGCGGGTTTGGTAACTCTACCGTCTGGCTGATCTTCGGTGCTTTCATGTTCGCCGCGGGCTATGACAAAACCCGCTTCGGCCGCCGTCTGGCGCTGATTCTGGTGAAGTACCTCGGCCGTCGCAGCCTGACGCTCGGTTACGCCATTACGTTTGCGGACCTGCTGCTGGCACCGTTCACCCCGTCCAACACCGCGCGCAGCGGCGGGACTATCTACCCAATCATTGCTAACCTGCCGCCGCTGTACGGTTCAAAACCCAACGACCCAAGCGCGCGTAAGATTGGTTCATACCTGATGTGGGTGGCGATCACCGCAGCCTGTATCACCAGCTCCATGTTCCTCTCCGCCCTCGCGCCAAACCTGCTGGCCCTGGCGCTGGTGAAAAGTACGGTTGGGATTGATATCTCCTGGGGTACCTGGTTCCTCGCCTTCCTGCCGCTGGGTATCCTGCTGATTCTGGCCATGCCGCTGCTGGCCTACTGGTTCTACCCACCCGAAGTTAAAGTGAATAACGAAGTGCCGCTGTGGGCGACCCGCGAGCTGGAAAAACTCGGCAAACTGTCCCGCAATGAAATTCTGCTGCTGGTGTTCGTATGCTGTGCGCTGCTGATGTGGATCTTCGCTGCCGCATGGATTGAGCCTGCCATGGCGGCCCTGCTCATCGTGGGTCTGATGCTGTGGACCGGCGTGCTGGAGTGGAATGATATCACCGGTAACAAAGCCGCATGGAACACCTTCGTCTGGTTCGCCACCCTGGTAGCACTGGCGGATGGCCTCTCCTCTACCGGCTTTATCAGCTGGTTAGGTAAAGAAGGCGGTCTGTTAATGAGCGGTATCTCTCCGGGCGTGGCGACCATCGTCCTGCTGCTGGCGTTCTACCTGCTGCACTACCTGTTTGCCAGCACCACCGCGCACACTACCGCGCTGCTGCCGGCAATGCTGACCATCGCCTCCACCATTCCGGGCATGAATATGGAAGTGTTCGTCCTGCTGATGGTGACCTCGCTGGGCGTGATGGGGATCATCACCCCGTACGGTACTGGCCCAAGCCCGATTTACTACGGTAGCGGCTACCTGCCAACCAAAGACTACTGGCGCCTCGGCACCATCTTCGGTGCCATCTTCCTGGCGGCCCTGCTGCTGATTGGTTATCCGTGGATGTCCATGATGTTCTGATTCCTGACCGCCGGACTTCTCCTCCGGCGGTTTTATTTTTGTGGAGCAATACGCTATGTCAAACAAACCGTTTATCTACCAGAACCCCTTCCCTCTCGCGCATGACGACACCGAATACTACCTGCTGACCAAAGAGCACGTCTCCGTTGCCGAGTTCGACGGCCAGGAAGTCCTGAAAGTCGAGCCAGAGGCGCTGACGCTGCTGGCGCAGCAGGCCTTCCACGATGCCGCGTTTATGCTGCGTCCTTCCCACCAGAAGCAGGTTGCCGCCATTCTCAACGACCCGGAAGCCAGCCAGAACGACAAATACGTTGCCCTGCAGTTCCTGCGTAACTCTGAAATCGCCGCCAAAGGCGTGCTGCCAACCTGTCAGGATACCGGCACGGCGATCATCATGGGTAAAAAAGGCCAGCGCGTCTGGACCGGCGGCGGCGATGAAGCGGCGCTGAGCCAGGGGGTGTACAACACCTACATTGAAGACAACCTGCGCTACTCGCAGAATGCGGCGCTGGATATGTATAAAGAGGTGAATACCGGCACCAACCTGCCCGCGCAGATTGATCTCTACAGCGTGGACGGCGACGAATACAAATTCCTGTGCATGGCAAAAGGCGGCGGTTCTGCCAACAAAACCTACCTCTATCAGGAAACCAAAGCGCTGATCACCCCGGCGAAGCTGAAAAACTACCTGGTTGAGAAGATGCGCACCCTGGGCACTGCGGCCTGCCCGCCTTACCATATCGCGTTTGTGATTGGCGGTACCTCTGCCGAAAGCACGCTGAAAACCGTGAAGCTGGCCTCCACCCGCTACTACGACGCGCTGCCAACCGAAGGCAACGAACACGGCCAGGCGTTCCGCGACGTTCAGCTCGAACAGGAACTGCTCCAGGAAGCCCAGAACCTCGGCCTGGGCGCGCAGTTTGGCGGTAAATACTTCGCCCACGATATCCGCGTGATCCGCCTGCCGCGCCACGGCGCCTCCTGCCCGATCGGCATGGGCGTCTCCTGCTCCGCGGACCGCAACATCAAAGCGAAAATCAACCGCGACGGGATCTGGATTGAGAAACTGGAGCACAACCCGGGTCAGTACATTCCGGAGTCACTGCGCCAGCAGGGCGAAGGCGACGTGGTGAGCATCAATCTGGACAAGCCTATGAATGAGATCCTGGCGCAGCTTTCCGCGCATCCGGTCTCTACCCGCCTGTCGCTGAACGGAACCATCATCGTGGCGCGCGACATCGCCCACGCGAAGCTGAAAGAGCTGCTCGAAAACGGTGAAGAACTGCCGCAGTACGTTAAAGATCATCCAATTTACTACGCAGGCCCGGCCAAAACGCCGGAAGGCTACGCGTCTGGCTCACTCGGCCCGACCACGGCGGGACGTATGGACTCGTATGTGGACTTACTGCAATCCCACGGCGCGAGCATGATCATGCTGGCAAAAGGCAACCGCAGCCAGCAGGTAACCGACGCCTGCCATAAGCACGGCGGCTTCTACCTGGGCAGCATTGGCGGCCCTGCGGCGGTGCTGGCGCAAAACAGCATTAAGAGCCTGGAATGCGTCGCGTATCCGGAGCTGGGAATGGAAGCCATCTGGAAAATTGAAGTGGAGAACTTCCCGGCGTTTATCCTGGTGGATGACAAAGGCAACGATTTCTTCCAGCAGATCCAGAACCAGCAGTGCAAAGGCTGTTCACAGCGCTGAGTGCTTCCACACGTCCGGCAGTAGCGCCAGCGCGTCAGCAATAATGGCGCGCTTGTCGCTCCCCGGCTTCCAGATGGTGACCATCGTCTGACTAATCCCCTGGCTGCCCACTTCGGTGCGCAGCCTTTTTACGTTTTGCCACCGCGCGGCATGAAAATGGGTCGGTAAGAATCCCCAGCCGCATCCGCGTTCCAGCAGGCCGCGTAGCATTTCCGGCTCGTTCGTAAAAAGGGTATGCCCGGAAATCTGCAGGCGACGCGCGACCGGCTCGTCCGATGCAGGGTGCATAACGATCTGGGGTACCAGGGAGAGGTCAAGCAGCGACAGCGGGGATGAAATATCCGCAAACAGCGTGCTGGAGGCGTAAAAATCCATATCGATTGCCCCCAGGGCCCGCCACTCCATGTCGTTGCCCACGCTGCGGTTGCGCGCCTGGCAGATGGCCAGATCCGCGCGGCCGCTCGTCAGCAGGAGTTCAGATTCATCGCGCGAGGCGCAGATGAGGCTCAGCCGGACTTTTCGCGCCACCATTTCAGCGATGACCTCGTGCAGAAAGGCTCTGGGCGTAAAAGGATCGTAGACCAGCGTCAGATCCTGCGTGGCACCCTGGGGCACTTCTCTGGCAAAGGCCTCAAAGGCTTTTACCTGCCGCATCAGCAGATGCGCCTGGCGCTGAAGCTGCTCTCCTTCCGCCGTAAGGCGCAGGGTACGCCCGTCGCGAATAAACAGCGCATAGCCCAACCCGTCCTCAAGAAAATCAATCAGATCGCGAAGCGTCGTTCGGTCTTTTTTCAGCGCCACCGCCGCTTTACTCAGGCTGCCGTTCTCAGCCACGGCGGTAAATGCCTCAAGCTGTGCAAAGGAATAGAGTAGGCCCGCCACGTTTCCTCCGTTGTTTGGGGGGATTTTCCCCCATTATGCGTTTTTTATTATAGCGCCGGGCTTTTTAAACTGAAGCCGTTCTTAACCCATACGAGACGGATATGAAAAACAAAAAAGTAAACCAGGCTCTGCTGGCGGGTCTTGTCTTCAGCAGCCTGCTCTCCCCTGCGGCAATGGCCGCCTGCGAAGGCACCGGCCTCAGCGCCTGCCCTGCCCCCTTTGACGCCGCGCTGCCGGACACCCATAAGATGCTCACCTGGAGCCAGGCTGACCGCGTGGTGGGCTTTCGCAATGACTACCGCAACTACGCCGGGGATATTTTCCGCCACGGTAGCGCCGTGCCGCTGCGGGTGTCGGACAAGCCGCTCAAGGACGCCCACTATCAGATCAACGGCAGGCGCTACGGCCTGGAGGAGTACCTTAAGCGCCAGAACGTCAGCGGCATGCTAGTGCTGAAGGACGGCAAAATCGCCTGGAAGTATCTCGCACAGGGCAATACCGACTCCACGCTCTGGACCTCGCGCTCGGTAGGTAAATCAGTCGTTTCGGCCCTGGTGGGCGTTGCCCTCAAAGAGGGAAAAATTCACTCGCTCAACGACCTGGTCACGCAGTATGAACCCGATCTGAAAGGCACCGCGTGGGACGGCGTGACGCTCAAACAGCTTATCACCCACACCTCGGGCGTGGCGTGGAACGAGGACTACACCAACCCGAACTCCGATTTCGCGCAGCTCACGGAGTGCGAGGCGAAGCCGGGTACCTACGACTGCGTGCGCAAGCTGGTGAAGGGACTACGCAGGGTTCACCCGGCCGGAGAGAGCTGGTCTTACTCATCGGGCGGCGCCTGGCTGCTGGGTGACGTGCTGGAGCGCGCCACCGGCATGACGCTCGCAGCCTATCTGGAGAAAAGCATCTGGCAGCCGTACGGCATGGCGAGCGACGGCGTGTGGCATGCCTACAGCAAAGGCCAGCACGACGTCGGCGCGCACGGCTTTAACGCCACGCTGGAGGACTGGGGTCGCTTCGGGCAATTTATCCTGAACAACGGTACGCTGCCGAACGGTAAGACGATCCTGCCGGATAACTGGATCCGGCAGTCGTCAGACTGGACAAAGGCGAAAGGCTCGGTATCAGACGCCCATCCAGACGGACTGTACGGCTATCAGTGGTGGAATAACGCCGTGCCCGCCAACGCCACCGGCGTTGAGCCAGCAGCGCAAGATTCGCTGAAAGGTTCACTCTGGGCGCTGGGCATTTTTGGGCAAATGATCGTGGTGAACCAGAAGGAAAAGCTGGTTATCGTCCAGTGGTCTACCTGGCCGCAGGCGGAGCCGTCCTTTAGCGCCCAGCCGCTGGAGGCCTCTCTGATGTTCAGCGCGATTGCTCGGGCACTGCGATAAATTGCACCCGCCGGGTAATGAAGCGGTTACCCGGCGCTTTCTAAAGCGCCCCTCTGCGCCACATCACAAAATCGCAATATCAGAGACTTACAGAATATTGGTGAATAAAAAGACAACGACTTGTTAAGTTATTGTTGCCATTAATTGTATTTACACGGTGAATGATATTCATGCAAAAAATGCATCAGCCAATGCGGCATTTGCGCTTATCTATTTCCTCGTCCTGATCCAGTTTTCAGAAACAGACGCGTAAAACGTCAACAATAAACTGGAGATAACCATGTTTTCCTCAACCTCACCTGCAACCGTACGATCTAAGGCGGGCGCGATACTTCGCGTGACGTCCGGCAACTTTCTCGAACAGTTCGATTTCTTTCTTTTTGGCTTCTATGCCACCTACATCGCCCACACGTTCTTCCCGGCGAGCAGTGAATTTGCGTCGCTAATGATGACCTTCGCCGTCTTCGGCGCGGGCTTTTTGATGCGGCCCATCGGGGCCATTGTGCTTGGCGCGTATATTGACAAGGTTGGGCGCAGAAAGGGTCTGATCGTCACGCTTTCCATCATGGCGGCGGGGACGTTCCTGATTGTACTTATCCCCTCTTATCAAAGCATCGGTCTGTGGGCACCGCTGCTGGTGCTGACGGGCCGTCTGCTGCAGGGCTTTTCCGCCGGTGCGGAGCTTGGAGGCGTCTCGGTCTATCTGGCTGAAATCGCCACGCCGGGCCGCAAAGGGTTTTACACCAGCTGGCAGTCCGGCAGCCAGCAGGTCGCGATTATGGTCGCCGCGGCGATGGGCTTTGCCCTGAATGCCCTGATGGAGGAGAGCGCCATTCGCGAATGGGGCTGGCGCATCCCGTTCCTGTTCGGCTGTTTAATCGTGCCGTTTATCTTCTTCCTGCGCCGCAAGCTGGAGGAGACGGAAGAGTTCAGCGCGCGCCGCCATCATCTGGAGATGCGTCAGGTCTTTAAAACACTGCTCGGCAACTGGCAGGTGGTGGTCGCGGGCATGCTGATGGTGGCGATGACCACCACCGCGTTCTACCTGATCACCGTCTACGCCCCCACCTTTGGCAAAAAGGTGCTGATGCTCAGCGCCTCGGACAGCCTGCTGGTCACGCTGCTGGTGGCGATTTCTAACTTCATCTGGCTGCCGGTAGGCGGCGCGCTGTCGGATCGCTTCGGGCGCAAGCCGGTGCTGATTGCCATGGCCCTGCTGGCGCTGGCGACCAGCTACCCTGCCCTGACGCTACTGGCGAGCGCCCCCAGCTTCTCCATGATGCTGAGCGTGCTGCTGTGGCTCTCCTTCCTCTACGGCCTGTATAACGGCGCGATGATCCCGGCCCTGACGGAGATTATGCCTGCTGAAGTGCGCGTGGCGGGATTCTCTCTGGCTTACAGCCTGGCAACGGCGGTCTTTGGCGGCTTTACGCCGGTAATGTCCACCGCGCTGATTGAATACACCGGTGACAAAGCATCGCCTGGCTACTGGATGAGCTTCGCTGCCGTGTGTGCCCTGCTGGCCACGCTCTACCTCTACCGCCGCCGCGCGGTATCGCTGCAAAATACCGTCAAGTCACAGGGGGCAGTATGAAACGCACTTATCGCTATACCGCCAGCGCGCTGGTGCTGGCCCTCATGAGCGTCAATGCCTGCGCCCAGGACGTGAAGGTCATGATCTCAGGCGGCTTCAAAGCCGCCCTGGAAAAGCTGGCCCCGGAATATGAACGCCGGACCGGGGATAAAATCGTGATCATCCCCGGCCCCTCAATGGGCACGACGCCGCAGGCGATCCCAAACCGACTGGCGCGCGGCGAAAAAGCCGACGTGGTGATTATGGTCGGGGATGCGCTGGAGAAGCTTGAAAAAGCCAGCCAGACCCAGCCGGGCTCGCGGACTGAACTCGCGGATTCTCCCGTTGGCATGGTGGTGAAAAAAGGTGCGGATGTTCCTGATATCAGCAGCGAGGCGAGTCTGCGTAACACGCTGCTGCAGGCCAGCTCTATCGCCTACTCTGACAGCGCCAGCGGCAGGTATGTCAGCCAGGCGTTGTTCAAAAATCTGGGGATTGAAAAGGACGTGGCGGGCAAAGCGACAATGGTTGAGCGTATTCCGGTCGCCTCAGAGGTGGCGAAAGGAAAATACGCCGTGGGCTTCCAGCAGGTCAGCGAACTGCTGCCGGTTCAGGGCGTCACCTTTATCGGGAAAATCCCGGATAATCTGCAGTACATCACGCGCTTCGCGGGTGCGGTCACCCGCCATGCCGAACATCCCGCGGAGGGGAAAGCGCTGCTGACCTATCTCGCCTCACCGCCCTCAAGGGCCGTCATCCAGGAGACGGGGATGATCCCCGTTACGTCCGTCGATACTGCTCGGTGATCTGCTTTTCCAGTTCAGCCGCAATGTAGGACTGGATGCGCCCCCGGCGCCGGATAAGCCCCACGGTGCGTTTCACTTCCGGCGCCACCAGCGGCAGATGCGTCAGCAGCGTGTGCGCTGACGTCGGCATCGACATGGCGGGAACGGCAGCGATGCCGATCCCCGCCTCTACCATGCCGAGCATCGTGGTAACGTGGCGCGTTTCGCAGACGCTGGGGCGTTCGGGAATGATTTCCCCCAGCATCCGATCGAGCAGGTTACGGTTACCTGAGGTTTTATCGAGGGAGATATAATCCTGCTGGTAAAATTCCTGCCACGTCAGGTGACGCTTCTGCGCCAGCGGGTGATCCTTTCGGCACGCCGCAACATAGATATCCTCCACCAGCGGGAAAAATTCGATGTCAGACGGCAAGTTTCCTGCAAAGGAGATGCCAAAATCCGCCTGGCTTCGGGCCACGGCGTCAATCACGTTCCCCGCGCTGCTGTCAATGAGCTTAATGCGAACCCGTGGATAGCGAGACTGAAAACGACGGATCACATCAGGCATAAAGTAACAGGCGGCGGACGGCACCGTGGCAACAGTGATCAGCCCCGTCCGCTCTTCACTGACTTTATCAACATCCGCCAGCATTGACTCAACGTTGTCGAGCAGCTGCGCGGAGCGTTCAGCAAAGTTTTGCCCGTATAAGGTTAAGGCCACGCGGCGGGTGGTACGGTCAAACAGCCGGTTTCCCAGCGCGGCTTCCAGCTTTTCAATCCTGCGGCTCAGCGCCGACTGGGATAAGCAGATAGATTCCGCAGCGACACGGAAGTTACCGTATTCCACTAACGCTCTGAAAGCATAAAGATCGTTAAGGTCAAAATTCACGGGCATAGCGTCTGGATGTCCTGTCAGGGAATACGCAACAAAGTCCAAAATAATAGCCTCTTATTGACCCACCGCAACCGGCGCGGTGGAGAAATACGTCAGAGGTCGTTGAGATGCAGGCGAACATACCCGGCGCGATCGGCAAGGGCCTGCCGCTCCTCTTCCTTCATGTCTGCAAGCTGTTTAAAGACGATGCCCAGGCGGGGATTGTTACCCAGACGCGCCTGATTGCGCGCAAAAAAATCCCAGTAAAGGGCATTGAAGGGACACGCCAGCTCTCCGGTACGCTGGTTGTATTGATACCGGCACCCCTGACAGTAATTGCTCATCTTATGAATATATGACGCGCTCGAGACGTAGGGCTTGCTGGCCAGTAACCCGCCATCGCCAAACTGGCTCATGCCGAGGGTATTGGGCAGCTCCACCCATTCAAAGGCATCAATGTAGACCCCCAGATACCATTCATGAACCGCCTGCGGCGACAGGCCGCTGAGCAGGCTAAAATTCCCGATGACCATCAGGCGCTGGATATGGTGGGCGTAAGCCTCGGTGAGCGACTGTCCAACGGCATGCGCCAGGCAGCGCATCTGCGTCTTGCCCGTCCAGAACCAGTCAGGCAGCGGGGCGTGCTGGTCTAAGGCATTCAGCTCCCGGTAGCCCGGCATCTGCGACCAGTAAATCCCACGCACGTACTCCCGCCAGCCGAGAATTTGGCGGATAAACCCTTCAACGGCAGGCAGCGGCGCATGGCCCGAACGCCATGCCTGCTGGGCGGCAGCCACCACTTCACGCGGATTAAGCATTTTGGTGTTCAGCGCGAATGAAATTAACGAGTGGAAAAGAAAAGGCTCCTCCGCGTGCATCGCATCCTGCCAGGCGCCAAACTGCGGGAGCACGTGAGTGATAAATTCATCCAGCCCGGCTTTGGCTTCCGAACGGTTGAGCGGCCAGCGAAAATTCCCGGCCTGCGGTTCGCCGAAGGTATTTACGCCGCAGCGTTGGATCTCCGCCCATAAGGCTGAATTATCGTGGCGCGGACGCGAGTCCTCCGGGGCGGGCGGCTCGCCTGACCAGCGCCTGCGGTTTTCAGCATCAAAATTCCATTTTCCTCCTTCCGGCTCGCCTTCTGAGGTCAACAGTATGCCGTGCTGACAACGCATTTCCCGGTAAAAGTACTCCATTCGCCAGCTCTTACGCGTTGCAAAAAACGCGCTCACCTGTTCACGGGTGGTGAAGAAATGCTCGCTGCTGATGCAGGCCGTTACGACGGACGCCGTTTTCGCCCACGCCTGCAGCTGCGCATCAAGACGCCATTCGTCGGGCTCCTGCCACAGCACCCTGTCCGCGCCGTAATGCGCGACAAGCGCGTTGAGATTGTCTTCCAGCGCGCCGCGGTTTGAGCTGTCAGAGAGCCGGACGTACCTCACCCGATGCCCCTTTTCCTTTAACGCAGAGGCAAACGCGCGCATGGCCGCGAAGATGGCAATCACTTTCTGGGCGTGATGAAGCACGTACGCGGTTTCCGCCCGCAGCTCCAGCATCACGTAAATGACATTCGGATTGCAGGCATCAAACCAGCTATGGTGCGGATTAAGCTGATCGCCCAGGAGCAGGCGCAGTTCGGTCAACGGTGGCTCCTGCGACAGCGCTCGGAACAGTATTTGACCTCATCCCAGCATTTCGCCCATTTCTTGCGCCACGTCATAGGCCGCTGGCAGTGCGCGCACGCTCGGCTGGGCAGGTCCTGCTTGTTACCTTTGAAATCGCTCATTTTTCAATACCGTACTGATTTCTTCACTGAACCTGTGGGTTAAGGCTACGACAGACTTCACAAAATGAAGGTGATGCCCGCAAACCGCTACCCACCGCTACGTACGAATGATAGTTTATTCAGGCTGGAATTGTCGCAGCGAGCGATTTTCTGGCATCTTAACCGAACCTGACTTTCCCATTTTTGTTCAAGTGACGAGTTTGCGAGCAAAGCGATGATAAAGTGGCCCTGGAAAACGAATGAGGCTGGCCGGGATATGGCGCTGCCATGGGATGACGCGCTGACGATCCCTGTTCTGACTAATCTTAAGCCGGATGAACAAGCGAAACTGGTTCAACTGGCGGATCGTTTTTTACAGCAAAAACGCCTGGTTCCACTGCAGGGTTTCGAACTCGATCCCCTGAAAAACGCGCGCATCGCCCTGCTATTCTGTCTGCCGGTGCTTGAGCTCGGCATTGAGTGGCTGGACGGTTTCCACGAAGTGCTAATCTATCCCGCGCCGTTCGTGGTGGATGACGAATGGCAGGACGATATCGGGCTGGTGCATAACCAGCGCGTGGTGCAGTCCGGACAAAGCTGGCAGCAGGGGCCGATTATCCTGAACTGGCTCGACATTCAGGACTCGTTCGACGCCTCTGGCTTTAACCTGATTATTCATGAAGTGGCGCATAAGCTTGATACCCGCAACGGCGATCGCGCCAGCGGCGTGCCGCTGATCCCGCTTCGTGAAGTGGCAGGATGGGAGCACGACCTGCATGCCGCAATGGATAACATCCAGGATGAGATAGATCTGGTGGGTGAAAGCGCCGCCAGCATTGATGCCTATGCGGCAACCGACCCTGCCGAATGCTTTGCTGTGCTCTCGGAGTATTTCTTCAGCGCCCCCGAGCTCTTCGCGCCCCGCTTCCCGGCGCTGTGGCAGCGTTTTTGCCAGTTTTATCAGCAGGATCCCCTGCAGCGTCTGCGGCAAAATGAGGAGTCTGGCGGCCATTCCTCCCGCCAGATCCATTAAGGTTTTTCAGCAGGGGTACGCTCGGTTGACCGTACCCCTATACTCAACGCTAAAAACAGCAATGCCATTCCCCATGCAGCCACCGTTAAAGACTGCTCGCCGTAAAAACGCGTCACCACGGGCACCAGCAGCGCGCTGACGCCGTAACCTAACGTGTGGCTGGTGGCGATGACGCCCGCCCCTTTCCCGGTGGTCAGCCTGTCGTTCAGCAGCAGCTGGTAGCCCGGCGTGGCCATCGCCGCCCCGAGTGACGTGATAACAATCCCCACGTAGAACAGCGTTAAACCCGCGACGGTCATCAGCCCAAGCCCGGCCACCATTAACACCGCCGCGATGCAGAGTAACGTCACCGGGGTGAAATGCTGCGGACGGACCACCAGAAACTGTGCCGCGAGCGTGGCCAGGGCGGCCAGGCTCAGCAGAAGCGCAACATGATGGCTGATGTCCCGGGCATTGCCCTCCAGCAGGGGGCTAAGATGCGGTGACAGCCCAAGCTGCATCAGGCTGACCAGCGCCGCCAGCAACAGCGCCAGCAGCAGGAACGGCAGCATGGAGGCCTGCAGGCGGGTCGCCTGGTGCGCCACCGGCGGCAGCGGCGGGTCCGCGACTTCGCGAAGCACCAGCAGCAGGGCGATTAACGGCGCGATCGCCATCAGCCAGAGCGGCGCCACCGGGCTGACGCTGAGCATCAGCGCCGCCAGCGGCGGGCCGAGCAGCCGTCCGCAGCTGAGGCCGGAGCTTATCGTCGCCAGCGCCGCCATTCTCTTCTCCAGCCCCGCACGCTGAATAGCCCACGTCTGGGCCGCAGGCACCAGCCCTGAGACCGTCAGTCCGTAGAGCAGGCGCGACAGGATCAGCCCCGCCAGTCCCCAGTAAGTATCCAGCCTTCCGGCCGCCATCGCCCAGACCACCAGTGCCATGACGACGAAACTGGCCAGATAGCCGCTCAGCGAGGCCACCATCACGGCCTTACACCCTCGCCGCTCGCTCTGGCGTCCCCACCATGGCGATGCCGGTAAAAAGAGCATGGATCCGAACATCAGCAGACCGGCCCAGACCGAGAGCGACAGCCCGGTCAGGGTCACCAGCTGCGGGAGCATCACCAGCAGGCCGTTTTGCCCGATACCTAATAAACCCGCACATAGCGCCAGGGGCCAGTTGGCTTTTGAGGTGACGTTTTCGGTTAATATTTCAGAGTCAGTGTGCATGAGAATGTGAACATAGTGTCAATAAATGTGTGGAAATTATGAAGTTTATGAAAACAAATATTGCAAAAATGGTTGCGACTGTAAACAGAATGAATATCATAACGAGAATTATTATCAATCATGGAATGAGGTACATCTATGCGTGCTCTGCCCCGCTCTGCCGGTACAGACGTTGCAGCCCAGTGTTTTTTAAACGCCCTGTTGCGCGAAACGAAGGACTGGCGCTATCTCCCTGCTACCGCTGCGGATGCGTTACCGGACATTCATATTCCGCTGTCACAAACCCAGGCTCTTCGGGTTCCGGTACGCTATTTCTCTCCTACCCAGCATCATCAGTACCGTTTCCCGGCAACGCTTATTCAAAGCAACAGTGATGACGGTGACGCCGTCACATTTGATCAACTGGTTGATTTAATTCTTGAAAAACCGTCAGTAAAAGGCTCGCTTGATGCCGATACGCTGGCGCGTTTTAAGCAGCGCGTTCTCGAAAGCCATGCGCACACCTGGCAGGCGATCGATCTGCGCCACAGCTGGGCAAACCTGCGCGATAAGCCGCTGACGTTTGCCGAGGCGGAACAGGCGCTGCTGGTCGGCCACGCGTTTCACCCTGCACCGAAGTCGCACGAGCCCTTCAACGAAACCGAGGCGCGTCGCTATCTGCCCGATTTCGCCTCCCGCTTCCCGCTGCGCTGGTTTGCCGTTGAGAGCACGCTCGTTGCTGGCGACAGCCTGAACGTCTCGCTGCGCGAGCGTCTGCTGCGCTTCGCGGCCCAGAGCGCGCCTGAGCTGCTCGGCCATTTCACCGACACCCGCTGGCTGCTGCCGATGCATCCGTGGCAGGCCGACTATCTGCTGGAGCAGGAGTGGTGCCTGCGTCTGGCGGAAAACGGTTCATTGCAGGACCTGGGGGAAGCGGGCGCGCAGTGGCTGCCCACCAGCTCGTCCCGCTCGCTGTACAGCGAAACCAACGGCGACATGATTAAGTTCTCCCTCAGCGTGCGCCTGACCAACTCCGTGCGCACGCTGTCGGTCAAAGAGGTTAAGCGCGGAATGCGCCTGGCGCGCCTGGCGAAAACGGAACGCTGGCAAGATTTGCAGGCTCGCTACCCAACCATGCGCGTGATGCAGGAAGACGGCTGGGCGGGGCTGCGTGACGAAAACGGCACTATTCAGGAAGAGAGCCTGATGGCCCTGCGCGTCAACCTGCTGTTCGATACCCCTGAAACACAAACCAACGTGCTGGTGAGCCTGACCCAGGCCGCGCCGGACGGCGGTGATAGCCTGCTGGCCTCCGCGGTGCGCCGTCTGAGTCAGCGTCTGGAATTACCGCTCGCCCAGGCCGCCCGCTGCTGGCTGGACGCCTATTGCGACCGCGTATTACTTCCGCTGTTCAGCGCCGAGGCGGACTACGGTCTGGTCCTGCTGGCGCACCAGCAAAATATCCTCGTTGAGATGCAGCAGGATTTCCCCGTCGGGCTGATCTACCGCGACTGCCAGGGCAGCGCGTGGACCGAAGGAGCCGACGCGTGGCTGAAAGAGGCGGGCGAAACGGAGGTGGAAAACCGCTTCGGTGAGAGCCAGCTGCTGCGCTACTTCCCTTATTATCTGCTGCTGAACTCTACCCTTGCCGTCACCGCCGCCCTCGCCGCCGCAGGTTTCGACAGCGAGGAAAGCCTGATGTCCCGGGTGCGCGACGCGCTGGCGGAACTGCGCCGTACGGCAAAGCAGACCCGCTGCCTCGACTACGTGCTCGACAGCCCGACCTGGAACTGCAAAGGCAACTTCTTCTGCTACCTGCACGATCGCAATGAAAACACCATCGCCGATCCGGCGGTGATCTATTTCGACTTTAGCAACCCGTTTTACAAGGAGAAGGCGTAATGGCAATCGCGAATATCGTCCATTCCGGCTATGGCTTTCGCTGCACCACAACGGATCGCGCGCTGCCGCTGACGTTGGGTCTCGACGGCAGCGCGGTGCTGGAGCGTCTGAGTGGGATGCCGGACGGCTGGCTGGTCGAAGCCCTGGATCAGCTGTTTGTTGCCGCACCCTCGCTGACCGGCATTACCCTGCCCTGGGCGACCTGGCAGGATGAACCCCAGGCGCAGGCGCTGTTTAGCCTGGCCCACGGGGACTATCTGGCACGCGAAACCTTCTGGCAGCTGCCGCTGTGGCTGAAAGGTGAACAATCACGGGCCAGCGGCGGGATGCAGTTTGATGAGAGCCGTCAGCTGTATTTCCCGCTGCGTCCTCATCGCCCGCAGGGCGAAGTGTACCGTCGTTACGATCCGCAAATTAAGCGTACCCTCAGCTTCCGCGTGGCCGACGTGGCGCTGGACGGCGAACGCTTTACCCAATGGATGAACAACCCGCGCGTGAACGCCTTCTGGGAGATGGCGGGCCCGCAGGCCGAGCAGGAAAACTACCTGCGCCGCCAGCTTGACTCGACGTACTGCTACCCGGTTATCGGCTGCTTCGACGACCAGCCGTTCGGCTATTTTGAGCTCTACTGGGCGGCGGAAGACCGCATTGGCCGCCACTACCGCTGGCAGCCGTTTGACCGCGGCCTGCACATGCTGGTGGGCGAAGAGAACTGGCGCGGCGCGCAGTACATCCGCAGCTGGCTGCGCGGGTTAAGCCATTATCTGTATCTCGATGAACCGCGCACCGCGCGCATTGTCGCCGAGCCGCGCTTCGACAACCAGCGCCTGTTCCGCCATCTGGCCTCCGCCGGTTTCGAGACGATGAAAGAGTTCGACTTCCCGCACAAGCGCTCGCGCCTGATCGTGAGCCAGCGTCACCGCTTCTTCAGCGAGGTGGAACTGTGAACGCGCTCTGGCAGAAAGTGAACCGCGAGATGGTGGCGAAGATCCTCGCCGAGCTGGAATACGAACGCACCCTGCGCGCTAAGCCGGTTTCGTCGGACGGCTGGCGCATCACCATGGGCAACGAGTCCTGGCAGTTTCGCGCCGCGCGCGGGATCTGGGGCTGGCTGCATATCGACCCGGACAGCCTGATCGCCGACAGCGGCGAAGCCGTCGAAGCGGAACGCGCGCTGCTGCAGCTGGCGGCGGTGCTGGAGATGAGCGACGCGCAAACGGCAGAGCACATGGAAGATCTCTACGCCACGCTGCGCGGCGACATTCAGCTGCTGCAGGCGCGTGAAGCGCTGGACGCGGACGCGCTGATCCACCTCGACCCGGACGAATTACAGTGTCTGATGAGCGGTCACCCGAAGTTTATTTTCAACAAAGGCCGCCGCGGCTGGGGGCTGGACGCGCTCCGTCAGTACGCGCCGGAGTATCGCGGACGTTTTCGTCTGCACTGGGTTGCCGTTCAGCGGGAGCATCTGGTCTGGAGCAGCGACGTCGATTGCGATATCAACGCTCTGCTGGCGAGCGCTATGGACAACGCCGAGCGCGCCCGCTTTGACGCCCGCTGGCAGGCGCTGGGGCTCGACGACGGCTGGCTGCCGGTGCCGCTGCACCCGTGGCAGTGGCAGCAGAAAATTGCCATTCATTTCCTGGCGCAGCTGGCGCGCGGAGAGATGGTTGAGCTGGGCGAATTTGGCGATGAGTATCTGGCGCAGCAGTCCCTGCGAACGCTCACCAACGCCAGCCGTCGCGCGCCGTTTGACATCAAGCTTCCGCTGACTATCTACAACACCTCCTGCTATCGCGGCATTCCAGGCAAGTACATTGCCGCCGGGCCGCTGGCCTCGCGCTGGCTACAGCAACAGTTTGCCACCGACGCCACGCTTGCCCGCTCTAGCGCGCAGGTGCTGGGCGAACCCGCCGCCGGCTATCTGTCGCATCCGGGCTATGCCGCGTTGCCGCAAGCGCCCTACCGCTATCAGGAGATGCTGGGGGTGATCTGGCGCGAGAACCCATCCTGTTATTTAGAAGACGGTGAACAGGCGGTGCTGATGGCGGCGCTGATGGAAACCGACAATGCAGGGCGCCCGCTGATCGACGCGTGGATTAAACGCTCGGGGCTAAGCGCCGACGCGTGGCTGGAAAAGCTGTTTGAGGCAACGGTGATCCCGTTCTACCACCTGCTCTGCCGCTACGGCGTGGCGCTGATTGCCCACGGCCAGAACGTAACGCTGGTGATGAAGGATTACGTCCCGCAGCGCATCCTGCTGAAGGATTTCCAGGGCGATATGCGCCTGGTGGATGAGGATTTCCCGCAGGCGCAGAGCCTGCCGGAGCAGGTGAAGGCCGTCACGGCGCGCCTCAGCGCGGATTACATCATTCACGACCTGCAAACCGGCAACTTTGTGACGGTGCTGCGCTTTATCTCGCGCCTCACCCTGCAATGCGGCGTGAGCGAACCCCGTTTCTATCAGATCCTGGCGCAGGTTTTACACCGCTATATGGCCGCGCACCCGGAGCTTGCGGAGCGCTTTGCGACGTTCGACCTGTTCAAGCCGCAAATTATTCGCGTGATCCTCAACCCGGTCAAACTGACCTTCTCCGAACACGACGGCGGCAGCCGCATGCTGCCGAACTACGTTACCGACCTCGATAACCCTCTTTTTCTCGCCTCCCGGGAGTCAGCGCAATGAAAACCTATGATTTCATCGGCATTGGTATTGGCCCGTTTAACCTCAGCATCGCCGCTCTGGCCGAAGGGCTGGACGGTTTTAGCTCGCTGTTCCTTGAGCGTAAACCGCACTTCTCCTGGCACCCGGGAATGATGGTGCCGGACTGCCACATGCAGACCAGCTTCCTGAAGGATCTGGTCAGCGCCGTGGAGCCGACCAACCGCCACAGCTTTCTGAACTACCTGGTGCAGCGCAAAAAGTTCTACCGCTTCCTGACCACCGAGCAGCGCACCGTCTCCCGCGAGGAGTTTGCGGACTACCTGTGCTGGGCGGCGGAAAACCTTACCAACCTCGCCTTCAGCCAGCAGGTGCAGCAGGTGAGCTTTGATGAGAAAAGCGGCCTGTTTGAAGTGGTGACCCAGCGCGACCGCTTCCTGGCGCGCCACGTCTGCGTGGGGATTGGCAAACAGATCAACCTGCCTGACTGCGTCACCGTTCAGGACGATACCTGCTTCCACGCCAGCGAGATGATGCTGCGCACGCCGGATCTTGCGGGCAAGCGCGTCACCGTCGTCGGCGGCGGCCAGAGCGGAGCCGACCTGTTTTTGAATATCTTCCGCGGCGAATGGGGCCAGCCGCTGAGCCTGAACTGGGTATCGCGCCGCAATAACTACAACGCGCTGGATGAAGCCGCCTTTGCCAACGAGTATTTCACGCCGGAGTACGTGGACAGCTTCTCCACGCTGGGCGAAGAGGCCCGTCGTCAGATGCTGCACGAGCAGAAGATGACGTCCGACGGCATCACCACCGAGTCCCTGCTGGCGATTTACCGCGCGATGTACCACCGCTTCGAAGTGCTGCGTGAAAAACCCTGGGCGCATCTCCTGCCGTCCCGCTCGGTGACGTCCCTGACGCGCCAGGAAAACGGACATCGTCTGAGCATTCAGCATCACCTCGACGGCGGCCGCGAGCAGCTGGAGAGCGACGTGGTGATTTTCGCCACCGGCTACCGCGCCGTTCAGCCCGCGTTCCTCGCGCCGCTGTCTCATCGCCTGCATCTGGATACGGACGAAGCCTTCTGCATCAACAACGATTTCACTCTCGAATGGGACGGCCCGCAGAGCAACCGCCTGTTCGCCGTGAATGCCGGGATGCACCGTCTCGGCATTGCCGAACCCCAGCTCAGCCTGATGGCCTGGCGCGCGGCGCGGATCTTGAATCGCGCGCACGCCGACGAGCCGTTTGAGCTGGCCACCACCCCCGGCGTTATCCACTGGCGCACCACAGCCAGCCCGGACAGCAGCCAGGTTTTTAAATCATTAGCAAAAACCACCGAGTACTGACACACACAATCAGGATCAACATAACAATGAAACGTTCTCATCTTTGGGTTTTAAATCCTTGCTTGCTTGCAATGCTTTCTACCTCTGCGTGGGCGGAAGAACAAAAGGAAGAAAATATCGTTGTCTCCGCCAGCCGCGCGCACCGCAGCGTGGCGGAGATGGCGCAGACCACCTGGGTCATTGAGCGGGCTGAAATTGAGCAGCAGGTTCAGGGCGGGAAAGAGATTAAAGAGGTGCTGGCGCAGCTGATCCCCGGCATGGACGTCAGCAGCCAGGGGCGTACCAACTACGGCATGAACCTGCGCGGCCGCTCTATGATGGTGATGGTGGACGGCGTTCGCCTGAACTCGTCCCGCAGCGACAGCCGCCAGCTGGACTCTATTGATCCGTTCAACATTGACCGTATTGAAGTGATCTCCGGCGCCACCTCACTCTACGGCGGCGGCAGCACCGGCGGCCTGGTGAACATCGTTACCAAAAAGGGCCAGCCGGAGACCGAAGTTGAGTTCCAGACCGGGACAAAGAGCGGATTTAACAGCCACAACGATCACGATGAGAACGTATCGGCAGCCGTAAGCGGTGGCAATGACAACGCCTCCGGTCGTCTGTCGGTGTCGTATCAGCGCTACGGCGGCTGGTATGACGGCAACGGCGACGAGGTGATTATCGATAACACCCAGACCGGCCTCCAGTATTCCGACCGTATTGATGTGATGGGCACGGGCACCATCAACATTGACGATCATCAGCAGCTGCAACTGACGACGCAGTACTACAAGAGCGAGTCCGACGGCAAGCATGGGCTGTATCTCGGGAAGAATTTCTCGGCGGTAACGGGGGATGCGACCGCCTACAACAAAGGTAATCTTGATTCTGACCGCGTACCGGGTACCGAGCGCCATCTGATTAACCTGCAGTACTCCAATACCGACTTCTGGGGCCAGGATCTGGTCGCGCAGATTTACTATCGCGACGAGAGCCTGACCTATTATCCGTTCCCGACACTGACCAAAGGCGTGGTGAGCAGCATCGGCGCGTCCCAGCAGAAAACCGATTTTTACGGCGGCAAGCTGACGCTGAACAGCAAGCCGGTGGACGATTTAACGCTGACCTGGGGTGTGGATGCCGACCACGAAACCTTCGATGCTAACCAGCAGTTCTTTAACCTGAGCAAGGCCGCGGCGAGCGGCGGCATGGAGCTGGATAACGCCTACAACGTGGGCCGTTACCCGGGCTACAGCATCACCAACCTCGCCCCGTTCCTGCAGGCCAGCTACGACATTGACGCCATCACCCTGAGCGGCGGCGTGCGCTACCAGTACACCGAAAACAAGGTGGACGACTTTGTCGGTTACACCCAGCAGCAGGCTATCGCCACCGGGAAAGCCACCTCCGCAGACGCGGTGCCGGGCGGGAAAACCGATTACAACAACTTCCTGTTTAACGCCGGGATCCTCGGTCGCCTGACCGAACAGCAGCAGGTGTGGTTTAACTTCTCCCAGGGCTTCGAAATTCCGGACCTGGCGAAGTACTACGGCTCGGGCACCTATCAGCTCAGCAACGGTCACTACCGCCTGCTGAACAGCGTCAACGTGAACGACTCGAAGCTGGACGGCATCAAGGTCAACGCTTATGAGCTGGGCTGGCGCTACACCGGCGATAACCTGCGCACGCAGGTCGCGGCGTATTACTCGCTCTCGGATAAAACCATCACCATCAACAAGACGGATATGACCATCAACCTGGAAGACGACAAGCGTCGTATCTACGGGGTGGAAGGTCAGGTGGACTATTTCTTCACCGACAGCGACTGGAGCACCGGTGCGAACTTTAACGCCATTAAGTCTGAAACCCGCGAAAACGGCAAATGGGAGAAGCTGACGGTCGACAGCGCCAGCCCGTCGAAGGCCAGCGCATGGGTCAACTGGGCGCCGGGCGACTGGACCCTGCGCGTGCAGAGCACGCAGACCTTTGACGTGTCAGACTCCGACGGCAAGAAGATCGATGGCTATAACACGGTCGACTTCCTGGGCAGCTACGCCCTGCCGGTGGGTAAGGTCAGCTTCAGCGTGGAAAACCTGCTGGACAAAGACTACACCACCGCCTGGGGCCAGCGCGCGCCGGGGCTGTATAGCCCAACCTACGGCGCACCGGGCCTGTATACCTATAAAGGCCGCGGACGAACCTTTGGTCTGAACTACTCCGTACTGTTCTGATCCTGCGCGCCGCCTGCGGGCGGCGCTTTTTGCTGTGTAATTTCAACGCAAATTTGCCATAAAATCAGCAATTTGCTGAAATTGTCGGCAAACGAACGAAAAGTTTAATTTCCCCCTTTGACAAGGTGAACGCAGGTCGATACTATGCGCCCCGTTCACACGATTCCTCTGTAGTTCAGTCGGTAGAACGGCGGACTGTTAATCCGTATGTCACTGGTTCGAGTCCAGTCAGAGGAGCCAAATTTGAAAAGCCTGCTTTTGAAGCAGGCTTTTTGCTTTTCATCATTCCCACGCTAGCTCAAGATAGCTTCCCGCCTGGCAGGCTCTTCATTTGCAGTGCCATAAGAATGCGTTCCAGTTGTTTGAACGCTAACTCCTCTCAGTCAAACTGGAAATCTTATTAGCCGCTGTAACTCATATTATGTCTCCATACAAAGATGTCCCCATTGGTAGGGTTAAAATATCTGCCTCTGTGTTATTCTCTAACCATTAATTTCAGGGAGATACTCAGGTTAAGGTTCTTTTAGCATGATGCAAAACTCGTCTAAGGATATCCTTTCAGCGTGGCATGATTATGTAAAATTCAGTGGCGCAGAAAAGAGTAAAATACCGGCCAGCAAGGTACATGAGTACCAACAACTCATGCTCGGTATAAATAACTGTGAAGAAAACCAGAGCGGAGTAGTACTCCGTGTTACGCCTGAAATGCGCAACCACTGGCGCCGGCGTTTCGTCAAATATGACGAAAAGGGTAAAATTACCCATGTTGAACCTGTTAACCTGCTATTTCCGGTACTCCGCTGTATCGAAAATGAGCGAGGTAAGGCCAATGTAAAATACCTTCCGCTCTTCTCTTTCCCCCTCCCAAAATCATTTTTTGAACAGAACGAAAACACCCTGCTAGTTCCCGTCAAAGATGGACAACTTGTTAGCGCATTCCCCTTCGCTTTTCGCGAAATGTTTGGTGTTCAGTTGGATGAGCTCGGTGAAAATCGTCATATGATGAGTATCGTTAGCGCGCTCACAGGATGTAAATATGACACGTTCCTTGAGGCGTTTAAGGCTCTTCTGAAATGGGTCACTCAGCAATCAAACAGTAAATATCAGGGGCTGGAAAATGCGTTTAATGCCCTGGTGGCTCCGCTGCATAATGAGGATTACAACCTCAAGCGTGATGCGGAAGATTTCACCTGGCTTTGTGATAACGCGGTTGGTGATTTCCCGTTGCTGGAGCAGTATCTCAGCCATATTCATAGTGACGAGAAGGCCCCGTATATTCACGAAGTGGTGACTGGCGGTTTGTTTGAAACGCATTATCCTCTGGGTCATGGGCAGATGGCGGCAATACAGGCGATTAATCAGGATGAGCGCCTGATTGCCGTACAAGGTGCGCCGGGTACGGGTAAAACCACGCTATTCAAGTCACTCATCGCACAACAACTGGTTGCCAGAGCACTGGCGATTGCTGATGGAAAGGACCAGAACTTCGGCATGCTGGTCACGTCCACTGCAATAAAAGCGGTGGAAAATATCATTGACGATCTGCGCAGTGACCCTGCAACTCAGGATCTTGACTGGTTATGGTTTCATAGCGGCTCGAACGAACAGGTTCAGCATGAGCTTACCCGGCTTGAGAAACTGATTAGTCGCTGGCGACAGGAAAGCTATGACCAACAGCAGCAGCACAATTTTCTAGCGGTTTTACTCAAGCATCGCGACGAGATGAACGCTTGTTACCGGGCGTATCTGAATGAAAAGGCAGTCGCGATACAATCTGTCGTGGATTGTGATCTGGACACCCGACTAGCAAAAGAGCTACCGGCTCGTTTCATGGAAAAAATTCCCCCGCTCGCCGTTCATGCACAGGTACTCGGCATTGATGTTTCGCTTCATCACCCCGACGACCTGGATACCTTAGCCAGTCAGTTAGAACAGCGCCTGCAGGAATTTAGGGAGATAAAAACGCAGCGTCTACTGGCCAGCAGAATTTACCAGACGTTGCAGGCGACATGGCCGCAACAGCATAGTCTGGAGCAGATACTTAGCTGGATGGATTCACCGCTACGCCCGGCCCTGGAACTGCATTACCGCGACTATCCGCGTAAAGGGATAAAGCGTTATCTGGCTCGTTTTTTCGAGAGGAAATATCCAGCAAGGCTGCGACAGATGAGCCTGGCTGCACCGGAGGACTTTCGCAAATTCAGTCTTTCTTCCCTTCCCCATCATCAGCTGGCTGCTCTGGCTGATGCTGGAGAAATGCTTTCACAGCAGGTAGATAGCTTAGCGCTACTGGCGCTGCTCCTGCATGCAGAACCCGAAGCTCAACAGGAAGTTGACCTGCAGGCTCTTAATACTGAAGTAGCACAATTGCAGGCACAATGGCGTCAGGTCATCCAGGCGCAACAGCTAACGGCACAGTATCAACAGCTTTATCCGGAAGGTAACTGGTGCGACATTTTGCGTAAACGCTTTATCAGGCAACACAGAGAAATGTTTGAAGCCGCTATCGGTTATCTCTGGCAAGAGCAACTGAAGCGGAAAATTGAGCTAGAAGAGGTACTGACTCACTGGCGAGCGTTGATGAGTAAGCGCCTCAGTGCGGGCTATTATCGCTGGCTGGATAAGCTTGATGATTTCTATCGCGCACTGTCTCTTGTATATCCGGTAATGGCGACCACGCTGGTTTCCGCGTGGAAGGTTGCGGGTTATCGTAAGCTCGATGACCTCAAGGGGCATAAACCATGGCACCTGGCACTGTGCGACGAAGCGGGCATGATTTCGCTTGAATCCCTGGTGCCTCTATTGAGTCGCAGTGAGAAAGCGATGATTGTTGGCGATCCTCTGCAAATTGAACCCATCAGAAACCTGTCAGAAAACCTCCAAACACAGTTGCGTGAGCGTCATTTCGCCAGCAACAATACGTTGTATGAGCGTGTCTCACCTGCAAGCGTCACGGGCTGGCACCGTGCTGCTGGTACGCTTTCCGGCAAGGTAGACGATACGGGTAATGGCATCATTCTCGATGAGCATCGCCGGTGCCAGCAACCTATTGCCGACCTTTTCATCCGACTGGCGAACTATCATGGCGTCAGCGTGGAAACGGCGCCCCCTTCCAGCCGTATTGCCAGCGCGTTTGAGAAATCAGGCGGACATCATTTGATGTTCTACAGCGTAGAAGGCCAGAAAGGCGATATGGTTAACACTAATCTGGATGAAGTTGATGCTATTGAGCTATTGCTGGATAAGCTGGAAGAAGCTGGTTACGATCTGACTGCCGATGTTGGCATCGTCACTCCCTATAGCAATCAGAAGTCATTGTTGATTAAACGTCTTGCGCAACGAATGAATCACTGGCAGAAAAACTGCATTGGTACAGTGCATCAGTTTCAGGGCGTAGGCTTTGAGGTCATCATTTATAGTCCGGTTATTTTTCATCCTCTTGATAATCCGAATTTTCAAAACGACGCACCAAACATGCTGAATGTCGTGGTTTCACGCGCAAAGCAGCAATTTATCGTCGTAGGTAACCATCATCGATTGCGGCAAGCAGGTGGATACCTGAAAGTCCTTGCGGATAGCGTTGCCGAAAGCTTCCTTCTTGAACAAGGTAGCCAGCATCCGAATTTTGCCAGCCTTAGCCAGACCCCCCGTCTACAGCGTTATTATCGCGACTGCGAACATATTGCCGCATTTAGCGCGCTGGCCAGCCAGTGTGAACAGGAGCTGGTTATCATCGCTCCATGGATCCGTCGAGGAGGTAAGAATTATCAGAGGCCGGAGCTGGCGCAGTTGGTAGCCACGCAGCGGCGTGGTGTCAGGGTTAAAGTTTATTACGGCTACTATCATCAGCGCATGGATCGAGCGGATGATAATGATGAGACTCTGGTTGCCGAGTACCGTGAACAATTAGGAAAAGAGAATATTATCCGGTTGACGGAAGGGACACATGAAAAGGTAATGATGATCGATGGCCGCTACATTGTTCTCGGGAGTTGGAACTGGCTATCTCATGGTTATCACCATAGCTGCGAGCGCAGTGAACAGTTCACTAATGCGATTCGCCATGAGATTAGTGCAGAGCTGGATGATGCGTCGCTGGTGAAGGAGCTTAGGGAGAGGTTACGGCTGGAATAACTGACTCATTGAATGCTCCCCCAATTTGAAAAGCCTGCTTTTGAAGCAGGCTTTTTTTATTTTCATTTTCTCCTCCGCATTGGGAGAATTTCCGGGCCAGGTTGAGGCCTCCCTCTCTCAAGGCTTCATAACAATACGGCCAAGCGGTTTCGCTGTCTCAGCGTATTCATGGGCCGCGGCGGCGTTAGCCAGAGGGAAGACACGGTCAATGACCACCCTGAGGCGCCCTTCTGCCACAGCCTGCAACATCTCGTCCACACTTGTCCGGACGCCGGGCCTTTCAAAAAGAGGTCCCATGAATACTCCCATGAGCGTCTGGTTAGACTGCATTGACGGCCACAGGTCGACAGTCAGGCTTCCACCGCCCGCATTACCGACGAAGACGAGACGCCCTTCCGGAGCGAGTGCCGAAAGCGAAACAGGCAGCGTCGTCCCTACCGGATCGATGACGAGGTCAACACCGGTGCCATGGGTGTACTCTCGGACACTGTCCACGACGTTATTCTCTACACGATCCACGACATGATCGGCACCAAGTTCCAGCAACCGGTTTATTCGCTGCGTTCCGCTTGCCACGGCGATGACCCTCGCGCCGGCTTGTGAGGCAAGCTGAACCGCCGCGAGCCCCACGCCCCCCGCTGCAGCCTGAATCAGGACGGTTTCTCCGCGCCGAAGCATCCCTCGTGTCAAAAGGCAGTGGCGCGCGGTTCCAAAAGAGATCGGTACCACCGCCGCTTCTGCTGCATCCACCCCGTCCGGTATAAGCCAGGTGCGTTCCGCAGGCACAGCCCAACGTTCCGCATGCGATCCCTGCATGCTAAAAGCAGTCACTCTGTCCCCAACCCTTCGGCTACTGACTTTCGCCCCGACGGCAACAACTGTCCCCGCAGCCGCGTAGCCGACGATCCATGAAGGAAGAGGCGGCGGAGTTGAGCGCCGGTTGATCAGATCTCCCCCTTCAATAGAGATAGCCTCGACAGAAATCAGGACGTCGTCAGGCCCGGCGACCGGATCCGGGACGTCGACATACTGCAGGACGCCGGGAGCGCCTTCCACGTCATAAACCGCTGCTTTCATCAGTTTTCCTCTGTCTTTTTTCGACCGGCGCAAAGCCACGTAACCCTAGGGCAGCCTGGCAATCACCTTAATCTCAAACTGGAACCCGTACAGCCACGTCACGCCGATCCCGGTCAACGTAGGATAAGGCGCTTCCCCCCAATATTCTGGCAGGATACTCCAGATAGCGTCGAGGTTTGACTCGGGATCGACGACAAAAAGGGTAACGTCAACCACGTCATCGAACGTGCAGCCCGCAGCCGTAAGAACAGCGTTAAGGTTATCGAATGCCAGCCGGATCTGCGCGTTGAGATCCTCTTCAGGCGAACCATCCTCCCGGCTACCAACCTGCCCCGAAACAAACAGGAAGCCGTTAGATTTGATGGCGGGTGAATAGCGATTGCGCTCATAGAGCGCCTGGCGTCCGAAGGGAAAAACTGCTTCGCGTGTTGTCATGTTAGTACCTGTGTAATGGGGCGAAATCTGCCCGCTGAACATAAAGACACTTTACAGGCGCAGGATCCGGCGGATAAACAAGCGACTTTGTCCATCATTGTTTGTAATATCCAAACAATCGGTAAAAAGAGAGGACAAGGGATGGATCGTTTCGATGCGATGCGCGCCTTTGCTCGCGTGGTGGAAGCAGGCAGTTTCACAAAGGCTGCCCAGACGCTTCATATGAGCAAAACCACGGTGACGCAGCTTATTCAGCAGCTGGAAGCGCGCCTGCGCGTCAAGCTGCTCCATCGCACCACCCGCAGGCTCGGTGTAACTCCTGATGGCGCGGTCTACTACGAGCGCGTCATCCGTCTGCTGGCGGACATGGAGGATGCTGAAAACAGCCTCTCCAGTTCGGCGATGACGCCCAGGGGACGGCTACGGATAGACGTGCCCACGCCTCTCGCTCGCCTGGTGCTGGTGCCTGCGCTACCGGCTTTTCACGCGCGCTACCCTGACATCCAGTTCGATATGGGCGTGAGTGACCGGGTGGTGGATCTGATCGGCGATAACGTGGATTGCGTCCTGCGGGGCGGCGAAATCAATGACCAGTCCCTGATCGCACGCCATGTCGGTGATTTGCAAATCGGTGTTTACGTCGCACCGAGCTATGTGGAACGCCTTGGCGTCCCTGCGCACCCGCAAGAGTTGGAAAATACGGACCATCGCATAGTGGGATTCTTGTCCTCACGCACCGGTAAGATTGATCCTCTGGTACTGCACGGTGAGAGTGAACATATTGAAATCAAGAGCAGCTATGTGCTTGCAGTGGATGATGGCAACGCCTACCTCGAAGCTGGGCTGGCGGGATTAGGCGTGATTGCGCTACCCGTCTATATGGCGGCAGCACATCAGGCTTGTGGCTCCTTAATTCCGCTATTTGAGCAATGGCGTATTCACCCAATGCCCCTGTACCTGGCATTTCCGCCGAACCGCCATGTCAACGCCAGGCTGCGCGTTTTTATTGATTGGATTGTTGAATTGATGCAGCAGCATGTCCCTAATTCCAATAATACCAGTCCCTGATTCGCTCATCAGGGTATTGGTTTATCTCCTGCCGTTACCAGAATACGCCATTCTCCTACTGGTTCCTCTTATGTATTCCACTGCTAAATATAATTATTAATATCAATAACACATAACTATCATTCAGCATTAATTGATCGACAAAATCTATTAATTACATTCCGTGTGACATTCATCACAAAACAGGGTCGCTCAACGTTTATTATTTACCGCATAGCAAAAAAATATTTCTCGGTCAGGAAAAAATAATCTCATCATGAGGTAAAGTTCGTTATTAACTCACCTATGGAGGTAATTGTTTTGCCATGGAAAGATCCATCATCAAATGCATTTTTTAGCTGGGTTTACATAATATTATTCGGCGCGTGGGGAGGTCTTGTTAGATATCTCCTTGACGTTAAGTCGGGCCAGTCGGGAAGAAATTTATTTTCGGCAGTAGCACAAATTATTGTGTCAGGATTCACCGGTGTACTTGCTGGATTGATGTCCCAAAGCCTGGGAACAGTATTTCACACTTCACTTGCCGTCAGCGGTATATCAGGTGCCATGGGCGTTGTTGCCCTTAATTATTACTGGAAAAAAATCTCTGGAGACAGCAATGATAAATCATGAATTTAGTAAAACGACTGAAAAGAACCTTAAAGGCGTTCATAAGGATCTTTCTGATGTAATGAGAAAAGCGTTGAAATTATCGCCTATTGATTTCGGCATTTCAGAAGGGGTAAGAAACCAGAAGCGGCAGCTTGAGCTATTGGCAGCAGGAAAATCATTAACCTCAAAAAGCAGGCATTTAACGGGACACGCCGTCGATGTATTCGCAGTCATAAACGGCACAGCATCCTAGGAGTTTAAACATTACCAGACAATTGCAACGGCTGTGTTTCAGGCTGCTAAGGAGTTATCTGTTGATGTTGAATGGGGCGGAAACTGGACGGAAATAAAGGATGGGGTTCATTTTCAGCTCTCACGAAAGATGTATCCTGAATAGCAGCTAAATATTTGGCAGGTCTATTCTGGCCGATAATACTGTACACCAGCATTTACTGGATGATAAACCATGCCATGCTTATTCAACTATTTTACAAGAGGAGAATTACAATACAAAACTATTTTTAATTACCACAGCATCAACTTATCCGCCAGTCGTTCATTTGTTCGCTATTTATTTTAGCGATACCTTATTGCGCTGGCAAAAAATATATATTTCATTGAACGAAACAAAAAGGAATACAATCATGACTATTACTTATGTTAAAACTGAACTTGCACCAGCCGACAACCAGCTCGCTGCATATATTTATTTTACCTCTGATACGCCAGTTAGCTACTCTTACACCGTATCAAAACGGACAACCAGCCCAACCAGCGTAGATTTCACCTATGAATCGGATCTGATTTATGGCGTTTCTCAAACCATAAAAATTCCTGTTATTGGTCTTTATGCACAATATGCAAACAGCGTGCAGGTCGTGTTTAAGGATGAAACTGGAGCTGAAGTTTTCAATCAGGCATTCACTATTAGCACCGAAGATCAGATATATGATACCTCTGTCATCTTCCATCTCGATATTGAACAAACCGATCCTGCACTGTTTACCTCTGTATGGGGAAACAGCTGGTTAATGGAATCCACTGGCCGTGGTTATGACCAGAATGGTGACCTGCGTTTTAACTTCGTATCGGTTTATCATCTCCAGCCGCTGCGAATCCACAATGGCTACCTCTATACCGGTAGCGATGAAGATATGTCGTGGTACGGTCGTCGCTTCTTCAAAATTGACATTATGGGTAATGTCGTTCTGGAATTCGACCTGCGTGATGCGGATGGCAATCATTATGCAAATACTCACGATGTAGTCTGGGACTCAGCGGGCGACATTTATATGTTTGGCACCGATAGTCCTAACCGACTCACCAATACGATGGCGCAAGATGCCGTGGTGCTAAAATTCAACGATCAGACAGGGAAAATGATTTGGGCGAAAAACTATACCAGTGAGTATAGTGGCTCTCAAATCTTGAATAATAATACCCCTAATGATGTCCATTTTAACTCACTCACATGGATTGCAAGTAGTCCAAACAACGAAGAAGCCGTTATTGTCCATTCTCGCACAACG
Source organism: Enterobacter asburiae (assembly GCF_024599655.1). Lineage (NCBI taxonomy): Bacteria > Pseudomonadati > Pseudomonadota > Gammaproteobacteria > Enterobacterales > Enterobacteriaceae > Enterobacter > Enterobacter asburiae. Next base: position 1,832,483 of record NZ_CP102247.1, on the reverse strand, counting down.
AGTACCACTTTTGGGATCTCTATCGTTGATGGCAGTATCTTGTGGACAATCGACACCGGTAATTTCAACCCTCAGTTCCCGGCTAAACAAACGACTGTTCATATTGATAACACTGGTATTACTCACTATGAAAATGGTGCCCATACGGTGTGCATCACTAATAATAGTGCATTTGCAGCAAATATCGATCCTACCGTAGGCAAATTTGTCTTATCTGTCTTTGATAACAGATCTTGCGTTGATGCAAATGGAAACCCTGTTATTCGCCCTATGAATGACGAAGCAACAACGGATGCCTACCAAACAGATCCAGCACGCATTCTTTTCTATGCGGTAGACTTAGCAGCCAAAACAGCAGTGGAAATTCATGCACCTATTGAACTCCCAACGACGCCTATCATCCAATGGACTGACTTTATGGGAAGCGTGTTTGATCATGGTGATTATTTCACTATCTTCACCTGCCATGCGCGTTCATTCTTCATCAGTGATGTGGACGGCAATATGATTGCTTCTATCTACGATGTGATTTCATTACCTGATGGCGCACCTCAATTCCCTGGTGAGGCCTATCGTGCAAGATTGTTTAACGAAACGGAGCTTACTGATGTCATCACTGCGGCATCCATTCATGCAAATTAATAAAAAGATGTAAAAAGATTAGCAATCGGTCGGCAGGTTTGATTACCTATTGATCGCACTGCAGATGTTAAAAGGGTTCATGTAGATACATGAACCCTTAACGTTATATACCGGGAATGCAGGGCATAACTTTATCGCCGATTAGATTAGATTGAAGCGGTGCTCGTGCCAGGCAACGTTTGTGTAAGTTTATCGTTAGACGCATCCGCCAGAGAAAGGAGAATCTGCGTTACGCGCCCAGCGGAAAGTTTGGCACTATTCGTAAACTCAGCTTGCTGGTATAGCCAGTGGCTAAAGTGCCTGCTGGCCCTTAAAGAGAGTATTTTAGCGTTACGCTTATCACCCCCTGTTAACGGACATACCATCCGGCGGTTTTTCCCCTGTCCCCAGAGCTGCCACTGAGTTTGCCACCAGCCGTGCTGTGTTGTTCTCAGTAAAGTCCAGGGTATATCGCTTTCATCTTCAGTGATTTCCTCTTCTAAAAACCAAAGCTCACCTTGCCGCTGGCGAAACAGATCTGCCCAGGCGGTAATAACGGCGCCTCGAAGAAAGCATTCGTGTGAAATGACGTGTGTCTTTACCTGAGGGAAAAGGATGTTAAGTAAACGAAAATGCCCGTGAGCCGCGATAACGGGACGCAGAATCGCACCTCTGGCGTTACGTTTGAGAGCTGCACTTCCATACTGAATTTCATCAAACTGGCTCCGATGTAGAAACTGCATCTCGCGCATATCAACGCGATTAACGATATCACTATGGTGCAAATCAGGCTCAATATACCCACGCCAGTGATACCTTAACGTTTCACCGCTGGCATGCGGCGTAAAATTTGTGGAGATATGAAGAACACTACCGCGGTCGGCGTCGAAACTGAGTAGCACATACAGCTTCTGTTCTGTACTACTCCCCTGAAAAGGCACAATGAGTGAAATAGTTTCAATTCGCTCCGGGGGGACAATTTTTCTTTTTGTTTGTCGTTTGGGCGTCCAGACTTTTCTGCAGGCTCTGCACTGCACCCGCTGCGTTCTCTGCGGGTTATAACCATAACAAATAGTTTTCAGGCTATAACATTCAGGACAAAAATAACCGTTTTCTGAGGCATATGCCTTTAAATGAGCAGATAGCCATTCATTAAATTGTTGTTCATCAAACAGCGGGGGATAACTCCCGCAAGCCCGACAGTGTAATGCCGGAAACCCTAGCCTGTAATCTGGCCAACTGTAATCTGAACATGCCGATACAGGTAGCCCTAAATTGCGGCAACCAAACGATTTGCAGGTATTAATCGTAAATAGAGTCAATATGTGTTACCAACGATTTCAAGAGGTCGCTGATTTTGCCTCATAACTCCTGATTGATTGTGTGAGCAGACTCGCATAAAAGATTCTTTCACAACGTAAAGTAACGAACCTTTATATAACTGAAAGGAACTGATGATGAATATAAAAGCGATTAGCGCAGGCATTCTGTTGACATTACCATTTTGGGCCTGTGCCAAGGATGTCACATTTATTTATACCAACGATCTCCACGCTCATGTGGAGCCTTATAAGGTTCCATGGATCGCTGAAGGCAAACGCGATGTCGGTGGTTGGGCGAATATCACCACCATGGTGAAAGAGGAAAAGCAAAAAAGTAAAGCAACATGGTTTTTTGATGCAGGTGATTATTTTACGGGTCCTTATATTAGTAGCTTAACGAAGGGAAAAGCTATTATTGATATTATGAATACCATGCCGTTTGACGCAGTCACGATAGGTAATCATGAATTCGATCACGGCTGGGATAATACGTTATTACAGTTAAGCCAGGCGAAATTCCCTATTGTACAGGGCAACATATTCTATCAGAACAGCAGCAAGTTATTCTGGGATAAGCCATATACCATCATCGAAAAAGAAGGCGTGAAAATTGGCGTCATTGGTTTGCACGGCGTCTTTGCCTTCAATGATACCGTTTCAGCGGCAACACGCGTAGGTATTGAAGCGCGGGATGAAATTAAGTGGCTGCAGAGCTATTTAGATGAACTCAAAGGAAAAGTCGACTTAACCGTATTGCTGGTTCATGAAGGCACGCCGGCGCGTCAGTCCAGTGTGGGGGGGACCGACGTACGCCGTGCGCTGGATAAAGATATTCAAACCGCAAGCCAGGTAAAAGGCCTGGATATTCTGATTACGGGACATGCGCATGTTGGTACCCCGGAACCGATTAAAGTAGGCAATACGTTGATCCTCTCGACCGACAGCGGCGGCATTGATGTGGGGAAACTGGTACTGGACTACACGAAGCCGCATCAGTTTACGGTGAAAAATTTCGAGCTTAAAACCATTTACGCCGATGAGTGGAAGCCCGATCCGCAAACGAAAAAGGTCATAGACGGCTGGAATAAGCAACTTGATGAAGTGGTTCAACAAACCGTAGCGCAGTCGCCGGTTGAATTGACGCGTGCGTATGGTGAATCAGCCTCGCTGGGAAATCTGGCTGCTGACGCTTTGCTGGCGGCAGCGGGTAAAAATACCCAGTTGGCCTTGACCAACTCCGGTGGGATTCGCAATGAAATCCCGTCTGGCGCGATTACGATGGGTGGTGTCATTAGTACGTTCCCCTTCCCTAACGAGCTGGCCACGATGGACCTCACGGGCAAACAATTACGCACGCTGATGGAGCATGCCGCAAGTTTAAGCAATGGCGTCTTGCAGGTATCAAAAGGCCTGGAGATGAAGTATGACAGCAGTAAACCGATCGGTCAGCGAGTCGTCGTATTTACACTTAACGGCAAGCCAATTGAAGACGCGACCGTCTACCACATTGCCACCCAGAGCTTCCTTGCTGACGGTGGGGATGGTTTTACCACCTTTACCGAAGGTAAAGCACGCAATACAACAGGCGGTTACTACGTTTCTAACGCTGTGATCGATTACTTCAAGGCGGGCAATACCATTACGGATGAGCAGATCAACGGCATGCGCGTTGCTGATGTAAAAAAATAAAGGTCCCTGCCATACATGCTTTCGGTGCCGCATTGGTGATGAATGCATTGAAATGAATGTAATGAAATAACCGTTTAAGGGTTCATATATCTACATGAACCCTTTTTCAAACTATCGTTTTTTCAAGGGAATTGATTATGAAGAAAAATATAAAGCTGAGTCTGATTACGTTGTGCTTGTCCGCAACGCTTACTGCATCAGTTAATGCGAAAGATGTGACAATTTACTATACCAACGATCTGCATGCGCATGTCTCTCCGGGGAAAGTCCCCACCGTTGACAAAGAACGTCTGGTAGGGGGTTTTGCTAATATAGCGACCATCGTTAATGATGCTAAGAAAAAAAGTAAAGATATCTTTTTCTTTGATGCAGGTGATTACTTTACCGGACCCTATATAAGCACCCTGACCAAAGGTGAAGCAATTATTGATATCATGAACACCATGCCTTTTGACGCTGTGTCGGTGGGGAACCACGAATTTGACCATGGCGTTGATAATATGGTTAAGCAGTTATCAAAAGCAAACTTCCCCATTTTGTTAGGCAATGTTTTTTATACCAACAGTGATAAGCCCGTCTGGAATAACCCCTGGACGATCGTCGAAAAAAATGGCATTAAAATTGGTGTAATCGGGGTGCATCAGAAATTTGCATTTTATGACACGATTGCCGCTAAAGCTTACGCAGGCTCAGAGGCGCGTGATGAAGTGCCTTATATTCAACAAGGGCTTGATGCGTTAAAAGGTAAAGTGGATATCATCGTGCTGCTTATCCATGAAGGTACGCCAGCGCGTCAATCAAGTTATGGAAACAAAGACGTAGCCAGAATGCTGCAAGCTGATATCGATACCGCAAAGAAATTTAAGGGTATTGATGTATTAATCACGGGTCATGCCCATGTAGGTACGCCAGAGCCAATTAAAGTCAATGACACTCTCATTGTTTCAACGGATGCCTATGGCACTGATATTGGTAAATTAGTATTGGATTATAACCCTCAGACTAAAAAAATTGAGGGTTATAATGGTAAATTAATCACTGTATTTGCTGACGAATATAAGCCAGATCCAAAAGTACAAGCCAGAATTGATGAATGGAATGCCAGGCTGAAAAAAATCACTGGCCAGGTTATTGGATCGACAACGGCGCCCTTCACACGTTCTTATGGTGAATCATCACCTGTCGGTAATTTAATTATCGACGCCATGATGGCAAAAGTGCCGGATGCCGTCGTTGGATTACAAAATAGCGGCGGAATACGTGCTGATTTCCCACAGGGGAACTTAACCTACGGCGATGTCATTACTACCTTCCCATTTAATAACGATCTGGTTGAAATGGATCTCACCGGTAAAGATCTCACCGATTTAATGATCCATGCAACTAATCTCACCAATGGTATTTTGCAAGTGTCAAAAAGCGTTCATGTTGAATATGACAGTAAAAAACCGCTGGGTGAACGTCTTATTAAATTCACTGTTAATAATCAGCCTATAGATCCAGCCAGAACATATCGGGTTGCTACACACTCATTTTGCGCGACAGGTGGCGATGGATTTGAAGCGTTTTTAAAAGGGAAAAACATCAAAACCACCAACAGTACTACCTCTGCCGAGTCAATTATTGATTACGTTAAGGCGCATAGCCCAGTAAAACCCGATCTTGAAATGAGGGTGACTGATGTAAGCGCTGCTAAATAGATTCAACAAGAAGTGGTGAAATACTGACGCGTATTTCAAATAACACTCGTTTTTCAACAGACTTCCATAGAAGGAATTATACGCATGAAAAAAATGAAATGTCTTTTGCCAGGCGCATTGATATTGCTACCTGTGGTTGCGTTTGCAGACTCTGGAAATGATGAATACCTATCAGACTGGTGGCATCAAAGCATTAATATTGTCGGCAGCAACTCTACCCGCTTCGGGCCACAAAAAAGAGCAGACTTATATCCAGAATATCGTGCGTGGGCACATGTGGATTGGTTTGATTTCTACGGCTACGCCGATTTACCTAAATTTTTTGGTTTAGGAAATGATAACGATATCGGCATTTGGGATAATGGCTCGCCATTCTTCATGGAAATAGAACCACGCTTTAGCATCGACAAATTAACGGGGCTCGACCTGAGTTTTGGTCCATTTAAAGAATGGTATTTTGCTCACAACTATATTTATGATGCGGGCACTAATGAAGGACAGCGTCAGAGTACCTGGTATATGGGGCTTGGGACAGATATCGATACGGGATTACCGATGACGTTATCTGCGAACATCTACGCTAAATACCAGGGGAATAATTATAACGCCGCCAACGAAAACGAATGGGATGGGTATCGATTTAAAGTAAAATATGCTGTTCCGCTCACTACGCTGTTTGGCGGCAAGCTAAATTACGTCGGTTTCACCAACTTTGATTTCGGCTCAGACTTAAAAGACGAATCAGGAGGCGCGCAGCCATTTTACTCACGTACAAATGACTCAATCGTTTCCACCCATATCCTCAGCTTAGTTTACTCTCACTGGAGTTATGGCGCGACCCTTCGTTATTTCTATCATGGTGGGCAATTTGAAGAAGGCAGTAAAGCATACAACAGCAAAGGGCAGATCACGCGTATAGACTCAACGGGGTGGGCCTACTATTTAACCGCCGGATACACTTTTTAAATATGACTAAAAGGAATTGGCCATGAAGAAAAGAATAATTGCTGCAAGTGTTCTGTTGACGTTGCCATTTTGGGCAGGTGCCAAAGATGTCACTATTATCTATACCAACGATCTCCACGCGCATGTCGATACTTACAAACTCCCTTATGTCGCCAACGGCACAAGGGATATTGGTGGATTCGCTAATATCACAACCTTAGTAAAACAGGAAAAAGCAAAAAATAAAGCCACCTTTTATTTTGATGCCGGTGACTACTTTACCGGACCCTATATCAGCAGTCTGACAAAGGGGGAGGCAATAATTGATATTATGAATACTATGCCGTTTGATGCGGTATCAATTGGCAATCATGAATTTGACCATGGCTGGGATAATCTCCTGCGCCAGTTAAGCAAAGCGAACTTCCCTGTTCTGCTGGGGAATGTATTCCATAAGGACAGCGAAAAACCTTTCTGGAACAAACCGTATACCATTCTGGAAAAAGATGGCGTAAAGATTGGCGTTATTGGGCTGCACGGCGTGTTTGCGTTTAATGACACTGTCTCAGAACTCTCGCTCCAGGGTCTCGATAATGATAATAACAACCGCTTTGATAAATCAGCAGCGGCCCTTAAGAACCAGGGGATTGAGGCTCGCGATGAGGTGAAGTATCTGCAGCACTACCTGGATGAGCTGCGGGGCAAAGTTGACGTTACCGTCGCGCTGGTTCATGAAGGTGTTCCGGCGCGTCAGTCCAGCATTGGGAATACCGATGTCCGACGTGCACTGGATAAAGATATTCAGACGGCAAGCCAGGTCACAGGACTTGATATTCTTATCACCGGACATGCTCACACAGGAACACCGGAACCGATCAAAGTGGGGAATACGTTAATCCTTTCGACTGACAGCGGCGGTATCGATGTCGGTAAATTGGTACTCGATGTTAAACCTGCCACGCATACCCATGAAGTGAAAAGCTTCGAGCTTAAAACGCTTTACGCTGATGAATGGAAACCTGATCCAACAACGCAGAAAGTTATTAATGGCTGGAATAAAAAACTCGCGGATATCGTGCGCCAGCCGGTCGGTGAATCCCCCATCGCGTTAACCCGTGCCTATGGCGAGTCATCACAACTTGGGAACTTGTTTACTGATGCAATGCTTGCCGCTGCGCCGAAGGCACAGATAGCACTGATTAATTCCGGTAGCTTACGGGCCGATCTCAACGCAGGCCCTCTTACTTTTGATGATATCACCAGCACATTCCCCTTCAAGAATGAGCTTACAGAGATGGATCTCAGCGGCAAGGATCTGCGTAATCTGATGGAGCATGGCGCATCGCTCACCAATGGCATACTTCAAATGTCACAGGGGGCTGAAATGCATTATATGCCGCAGAAACCAGCAGGTAAGCGCGTCGTATCTTTCACAATTAACGGCAAAGAGATTGCCGATACGGAGACTTACCATGTTGCTACGACGACATTCCTTGCTTTAGGAGGCGATGGTTTTCTGGCATTTAAAGAAGGGAAAAATGTTCAAGTCCGTGCCGGACACAATATGTCCGATGTGGTCATTGACTATCTGAAGTCAGGGCACAAAATCGTTCCTGCACAAGTTAATGAAATGCGCGTTGAAGTCAGTAAGTAATAAAATAATGATGCCATTCGTTTATGAGTGGCATCACTTTTTATAAAGATGGAAAGTTGCCCTATGACGGAAAAACACTTAACTACATTCTGTAATTTACATTGTACAGAATGCTCTCATCTCCATAAAATGCGACTGCACCCGGAATGCCAAACGGGTTGTATGGATGATACGACGCTTAAGCAATATATTCGTCAGAAAATTGAATCATGGGAAACTGGCGATGTGCATTTTTCCTGGCAAGATGAAGAATTAACGTCTGACGGATTAATTTTTTTAAAACGCGTCATTGACTTACAGCTGCGGTTTGCACAAGGTAAAACTATTATTAATACATTGCTCATCAGCGGTATTACGTTAGATGACGGCTGGTGTGAATTCATCAAAAAGAATGATTTTCTTATTTGCATTTCGGTAGATGGTGATAGTCAGCAAAGCGACACGTTCAGCAAAACGATTTCTGAAAGCCCAGTGGCTAATATGATTGAAGCAAACGTGAGGCTACTGCATAAGCACGACATTACATTCAGTACGCTTACCGTCCTTAACAACATAAATAGCCAGCAACCGCTGCGAATCTATCATTATTTGAAGAGTCTTGGCAGTCGCCATATGTTGTTTCTCCCGTTACTTAAACCGCTTGAACAAGGTGGTGTGGATGCGCAAAGCCTTGCGCCCGCCGCACTGGGGATTTTTTTGAAAACGATTTTTTATACCTGGATACGCCTGGACATTGGAACGATTAAAATCCCTATCTTTGAGCATGCATTTGCTGCGTGGTGCGGGTTATCTGTGCCGACCTGCGTTTATGCATCCTGTGATGACAGCAATCCACATTTCACAGCGAAACTGGCAAAAGAATGTACGAGTTGCAAAATGGAATTCGCCTGCCGCGGCGGTTGTGCAAAAGACCGCATAGCGCTTTCCCAATCCGGTGAGCCGCAGCTTAATTATTTTTGCGAAAGCTATCAGGCTTTTTTTACGTATGCGGAACCCTATATGTTGATGATGAAGGCTTTGTGGGAACAAAACTATGCGCCTTCCGATATTCGAAAGTATTTGGCCTGACATCATTCTCAGGGCGCCGTCTGCTGAAGCCAGATCCGCACTTCTTCGTTCAGCCACGCGACAAAAAGAGCCACCTCCGGCTTCGCCTCCTTTGGCTGCGCTGTCACCAGCCAGTAAGGCCAGGGATACGGCGCGGTGATGGAGGTTAGCTGGACCAGTTCACCTCTGGTGATGGCGTCCTGAACCAGAGAGCGACGCTCCAGCGCGATGCCTTTCCCGAGCCGAACGGCTTCGATAATGATATTGGAGTCGTTAATACATAAACCGCCAGGCGCGGCAACAGCCAGTGGCATCCAAAAGACGGCACCATTGCCAGCGTCAGCTCCTGTTTTCTCGGCTTCACCTGCACGAGCCGGGTGGCATCTGCGATATGGTTCAGCGCCTCGCGTACCTGTAGGGCATAGAGCCGCCCTTCTTCGTTGAGCTGCACCCCTCGCCCGTTCCGGATGAAGAGCTTCACGCCCACCATCTCCTCCAGCATTTTGATCTGCTGGCTGATAGCGGAATGGGTAACGTGGAGTTCTTTCGCCGCCAGCGTCACGCTGCCAAGACGGGCGACGGCTTCGAAGCTTCGCAAACTGGCAATGGGTGGAAAATCGGACATGAAAACACTCCCTTATCTGCACTGGATCTATAACGACAGCTTGCCCACATGTCAGTAATACTAACCTTTACGGTAAGATACTGAAGATATTCGCCAGGAAGTTTGTATTGTAATGTCAGTTCATCCTTTTCAATGACGCGTTATTTCACAGAGACAGGAAAACGGGAATTATGATTAAGCTTATTGGCATGATGGATTCGCCTTATGTACGGCGCGTGGCGATCTCTCTTGAGCTTTATGGCGTTAAGTTTGAAAGCCAGCCGCTGTCGGTCTTTAGCACCTTCGAAGCGTTCTCCCGAATCAACCCCGCGGTAAAAGCGCCAACGTTGATTCTGGATAACGGAATACGGCTGATGGACTCGTCGCTGATACTGAACTATTTTGAGTCTCAGGCCACCCCCGAGCGGAGACTCCTGCCCGTCGCGCCGGATGCGCAGGCAAAGGATCTTCAGACGCTGGGCTTTATTCTCGCCGCCGCTGAGAAGGCCGTGCAAAATGTGTATGAACACCACCAGCGCCCGGTGGAAAAGCAGCACGCTGCATGGGTCGAACGCATTACAACCCAGCTGCTGGCTGCCTGCAGGGAATGGAATACCTTACTGGAGACGCGCCCGACCACCGTTCCCGATCAGGTTGCCGTCACGAGCACGGTTGTCTGGACGTTTATTCAGTCGATGATCCCGCACGTCGTTAACGCAGCGGATTTCAGAGAGATTCAGGCATTTGCCGAATCATTCGAATCACAGGCGGTCTTTAAAAAATATCCGTTCAACTAAGCGATGAGCCCGGTAGCGCAGCGCTACCGGGCAGGCCAGCAGCTAAATCTGATAATCAATCGCCACTTCTTCCGGCTCCATCACCTGGCGTTTAATCTCATCCACCGACAGCCCGGCGTTGCAGAGCTCGATAAAGCGCCACACATAGTTGCGCTGCAGTTGCCCGCGCTTCAGGCCAAGCCATACGGTATTGGCGTCAAACAGATGTCGCGTATCAAGACGCACCAAATTCCCGTCCTCGCGTTCTCCGCTGGACTGTTCCGCAACCAGACCAATGCCCAGGCCCAGCTCAACGTAGGTTTTGATCACATCAGAATCCTGCGCGCTCAGCACCACGTCCGGCGTTAGCCCTTTGCGGTTGAAGGCTTCATCAATGCGCGAACGTCCGGTGATCCCCTGGCGGTATGTGATCAGCGGCCATTTCGCAACGTCTTCCAGCGTCAGGGGAGAGACCTGATTCAGCGGATGATCGACCGGGAGCAATAAGCTGTGGTACCAGCGAAACCAGGGGAACGCCACCAGCAGCGGGTCGTTGCTCAGGCGCTCGCTGGCAATGCCGATATCCGCCCCACCGTTTTGCAGCAGCACTTCAATTTCCTGCGGCGTGCCCTGGATGAGCTCCAGACGGACGTCAGGGAAAAGTTCGCGGAAGGCTTTTATCACCGGCGGCAGGCTGTAGCGCGCCTGGGTGTGGGTGGTGGCGATGGTGAGTACGCCCGAGGCGTCATTGGTGAAGAGATCCGCCAGACGACGAACGTTGCTGGCCTCGTTGAGGATCCGCTCTGCGATGATGAGCAAAGCCTTACCCGGCTCCGTCATGCCGAGCAGCCGCTTGCCGCGACGGATAAAGATCTCTATACCCAGTTCCTCTTCCAGCTCGCGGATATGGCGGCTGACGCCGGACTGAGAGGTATAAAGCATATTGGCGACCTCGGTCAGGTTGTAGTCCCGCCTGGCCGCCTCACGGATAATTTTAAGTTGCTGGAAATTCACGATTCACTCCGGCGCATCTGACATAGCTCTATTGTTAGAGTCAGCCGAGCTGCAGAACAAATAATAAAAACCAGCATCTTATGCTTTTATGGAATATCAGCTCACGAGCTGGAGTTCACGGTTCTCAAGCGACGGCTTGCTGACCAGCGACATCAAAATCTCTTTTACCGCCTGTGCCTGAGGCGACAGCGAACCGCGCGCAGACATGTTCAGCGACAGCGGCAGACTCATCGAAGGCGTGGTGATCCGCGCCATCCAGCCGTTTGCCGCGCTGCACAGCGAGCGTGCTGCGGACTCCGGCAGAACCGTCACGCCCATTCCGCTGGCAATGGCCGCGGTGAGCGTGGAGATTGAGTCAATTTCACCGATGATTTTGGCCGTCAGGCGGCGCAGGGAGAACGCTTCGTCCACGCGCACGCGCACGGCGCTATAGTCGCGCGGCAGATAGAGGTTCATCTCTGCCACGGCGGTAAGGTCTACGCTCTGGCCCGGACAGTCCCGAGTCCCCACGAGGTAGAGATCTTCTTTCAGCAGCGGCTGGCTGGTGATACCGGCAACCGGGGAGCGATCGTAAAGGACCGCCATGTCCAGCTGGCCATTGAGCAGTTTGTCATTCAGGACGGAACCGCTGTTTTCGTGCAGGTAGACCAGCACTTCAGGCAGCTCGGCGCGAACGGCCTGCAGCAGCGGCATGGTAATAGAGGACGCGGCCGTTCCGGGCGCCAGGCCGATAGACACGTGCCCGCTCAGGGTCTGCCCCACGTTATTCACCGCCAGCTGCGCCTGTTCACACTGGCGAAGGATGGTGCGCGCATGGGTATAAAGGATTTTGCCTGCTTCCGTTGGTGTGACGCCGCGTTTGGTGCGGATCAACAGCTGCTGATCCATCTCGCCTTCCAGAGTAGCCACCTGCTGGCTCAGCGCGGGCTGCGCGATATGCAGCACTTCTGCCGCTTGAGTCAGGCTGCCGATATCGACGATTTTTACGAAGTATTTCAGTCGTCTTAAGTTCATTTTGCCCCCTGTTCGAAATGCTGTGCCGGAACCGGCTGTCGTTGTTGAACAGGTTTTGCAATATGAATGCCACTTTTACCAGGCGGTCTAAATTGTTCGCTAAGCGCCTGAAAATAAGGAAACCTAATCATGGAGGGGGGTTTTATTACCGAAACAGCAGTTTATGATCTGCCCCATTAGGGGTATACCCGCACCATGACGGTGCATTCCGCTGCCAAAAACATCACTTTGCCGATTTTGTCAGCAAACGATCAAAAGGCGTTGATCCACCCTTTGACAAGGCGAACGCAGGTCGATAATATGCGCCCCATTCACACGATTCCTCTGTAGTTCAGTCGGTAGAACGGCGGACTGTTAATCCGTATGTCACTGGTTCGAGTCCAGTCAGAGGAGCCAAATTTAAAAAGCCTGCTTTTAAAGCAGGCTTTTTGCTTTTCGGCATCTGGTAAAATTGTCGGGTGGCGGCTGCGCCTTACCCGACCTACAAAAACCTCGAATCGTAGGCCGGGTAAGGCGCAGCCGCCACCCGGCGAAAATCACCTCACATGCCGATCTTAACCGGCATCCCCGATCGCCGCTCCAGTTCAGCGCCCGCGCCCTCGTTTATCAGCTGCGTTCGCTGCGCGGCTGAAATAGGCAGAGGCACTTTCCGGGTTGACTCAAATTCCGCGCGGTTACGTGATAATGGCTCATGAACCTCCACCCAGCGGCTTCCGTCCGGCTCAGTTGTCACCTTTACGGGTCGATCGATAAGCTGCACGCGGGTTCCCACGGGAACGTTATCGAAAAGGTATTTGATGTCGTTATTTCGCAGACGAATACAGCCCTGGCTCACCCGCAGCCCGATGCCGAAATTCGAGTTTGTGCCGTGAATGGCATAGAGCCTGCCGATATAAATCGCATAGAGCCCCATCGGGTTATCCGGCCCGGCGGGCACGAATGCCGGAAGCGTTTTCCCTTCTGCAGCATAGGCACGCCGCGTATTTGGCGTCGGAGACCAGGTTGGCCCCTCCTGCTTACGCTCAACGGCCGTCACCCAGTTACGCGGGGTTTCACGCCCGGCCTGACCGATGCCGATGGGCAGCACTTCAACGGTATTGCCACCCGGCGGGTAGTAGTAGAGGCGCATTTCTGCCGCATTCACGATAATGCCCTCGCGGACGGTGTCAGGCAAAATCAGCTGCTGAGGGATGGTTAAGGTCGTTCCGGCTTTTGGCAAAAAAGGATCCACGCCCGGGTTTGCTTCCAGCATGTTGCTCAGCCCCTGCCCGTACTGCGCCGCAAAATACTCCAGCGGCCGGGTATTCTCCTGGGGGACAACAACCGTAACGGGAGCGCCAACAAGACGACTGCCTTCAGGGGGAAGTGGGTACGTAACGGCCAGCGCACCGGGAGTTATGGCAGCAAGCATTAACGCGAGCGAGAATAAGCGAATCATAGTTTCCCTGATCTTAAACCTGATAGTCACAGGCTAACTATAACTGCCCGCTGCGAAATTTGTCAGAATAGTCACGCTGCGATAACGGTTTGCAATAAAAACCAGCACAACATGCTGATGAAATAATGCGAGAATAGCGATACCAGACCAGCGTCAGGAGGACACAATGCTGGAAAATATGAAAGCCTTCAGAATGGTCGTAGAGTGTCAGGGGTTCCGCGCCGCCGCGATGGCCATGAAACTCTCCCCGGCCATGATCAGCCGCAGAATTGAAAAGCTGGAAAGCGAGGTGAATGCGCAACTGATTAAACGCAATTCGCGCCGCATTTCACTGACGACGGCCGGAGAGCAATTTTACCAGCGCTGCCTGCTCATTATTGATGAATATGAGTCCTGCCTCAGGGATGTCAAAAGCCTCAGTAACGAAATTGGCGGCAATCTCAAAGTGGGTATACCCCATTCAATCAGCAACCAGCACGTTATTCCGCACCTTGGTGCCTTCCTGGAGCGCTATCCCAATCTGAGGCTGGACATCGTGACCGGCAATCACTGCATGGAGCTGTTCAGCCACGGCTTCGATCTGGCGCTTCAGTGCGGGCCACTCCCCGACAGCAACCTTTATTACACGCTGATTGGCTACTGGCGAAAATATACCTGTCTTTCACGCTCCTACGCGCAGCAGCACGGTATTCCGCAACATCCTGACGAGCTGCGCCAGCATACCTGCCTTCTGCATTTTGATAACCACCGCCGCAGCTGGAAATTTGTTATTGACGATGAGCTGGTTGAAATCCGCCCTCATTACGTCTCCAGAGTGAGCAACAGCCTCGACCTGTGCAATATGGTGCATCACGGGTTAGGGATCTGTTACCTGCCGGAATTCACCGTGAGAGCGGGAATGGAGTCAGGAGAAATCATCACCGCCCTTGATGCCTATATGCCTGCCCCTCTTCCCATGTATGTGGTGCATATCAATCCTCATCCCTCGCCCAAGGAACAGGCATTTATTGATTTCCTCCGCACGCTTAACCTTGCAACGGCCCCGGCGCCAACATCCTGAGCGGGTTCAGCAGCGCGATCTCATCGATGCGCGCCGCATCCAGTCCGGCCTCTCTGAACCAGCGGTGGCTATCCTCCAGCCACTCGCCGATGTCGGGCTGGCCCGGCTGGCCCAGATCCGAGCTGTAAACCAGGTTATGGACTCCCGTCAGCACCTCATAGAGATCGTCGAGGGGCTGATAGCCTAAATAGACCGTCAGGGCGCACTGCTCAACAAAGAGCCACTCGTGTTCGCCGAGCGCGCGCAGTTCACGGGCGGTAAATCCCGTCATCGGATTCGCCGGCTGGTTCAGCATCAGCCTGCATCCACCCACTCGCTCAACGGCCTCAATCAGACGCAGCGTTTGGTCTTTCGTCGCATGTCCTGAGGAGAGCACAATGTCATGATGCCTGGCAAAATGAATGAGCGTTTTTACGCCAGAACGTAATTCACCCCCATCGTCAGCAATCGAGAGCGGCTGCCCGGCGAAATGCCGGGCATACTCGTTACTGAACGTCCGGGATAACCCGCTTTTATGCGCCGTTGGAACCACGGTTGGCAAGTGCACAAGCAGCCTGGGCGCGCCGTCAAACTGATACTGACTCAGCGCCTGGCGGACAACGTTAAGGTTTATTCCCCCGGCGGCGGCATTCAGTACAACTGAGCCAAAGACGGGCAGCCCCCTCTCCTGCATTGCCGATGCCAGCGCGCTGACGCTCCCCAGGTGGTTCTTAAGCACCACGCCCCCCTGAAGCTGCGCGTAACGTTCCCCGGCCTCCATTGCGGAGTAACGCCGCTGATAGCTGTCCGGGCGCGCGTGATAGTGCACGTCCAGAAAGCGCAGGCGGGACGCCCAGTAGTTATAAAACGGGCGCGTCATGCTTTTGCTTCCCAGGGCACATGGTAGCCAAGCGTTTGTCGGGCTTCGTCGAGCGAGGTGCCTTCACGAACAGCATTAATGATTTCACGCTCCGTCTTTTCAACATTTTCAGCCCGACGGATCACCTCCTCCAACTGCTCAGCGGGGATCGCCAGAACGCCATTCTCATCGCCGAAAATCCAGTCGCCGGGGCAGACCGTTACCCCTTCAATCTGCAGCGCACACTGTACCGCGCTGACCCGCGCACGGTTCTTGCCGGAAACCATATAGATATTGCTGGCGAACAGCGGGTAATTCATCTGACGAATGTCTGCAATGTCCCTGGCTGAGCCGTAGATGACGGAACCGGCGATGCCTTTAAGCACGGCTTTGGTGGTCAGAATATTGCCCCAGCTGGTGCAGTCCGTACGGCCACCATTGTCCACAACGATGACCGCGCCAGCCGGAACCTGATCGATATAGTTCCCCGCATTCATAAACTGGTTTTTCTCCACCACGCAGGCTTCATACTTGACGGTCCAGGCAGGCCCTGCCAGCTTTCCGCCCCCGGCCTGCAGCTTAATGCCCGCAAGGCCACCCGCAATGTATAAACTGTCCAGCGCATCCGAAATGGCTGCCGTATCCAGCGCCAGCAGGCGCGACTGAAGCGTCGGGTGAGTCGTCATTGTCGAATTATCCATGTTGTGTTGTCAGGGTTTTTAAGGCGCACCAGGCGGCATATTCCGGCAGGGTTTGCGCAAGCAGTATTCTGTTCATCGGAAACGTCATCTGATGCGCCTGACCATTCTGGTGACGAACCGATATTGTCATTTGCCCCAGATGGGCTTCGCCGATCGGAAGCTCGTGGAGCGAGGGGCTAACCGTCACATCCATCCTGACCGCTGGCTCTCCTTTTCGGTGCTGGGATCCTGCGGGCAGGTAAGCCGGGAGGTCTGCATCTGACGTATGCCAGCGAATACTGCACGCCTCCTGCAGTATTTCTCCCGCCGTTTTATTCCGTTTACTCACAAGATATGGACGCAGCGCGCTGTCCAGACTTTGCCTCACCGAAAGCGGCAGAGGCCGATGTTCAGGCGTCACAATCTGGACGATGACGTAAGGGCTTTTCCATAAGAAATGGCTGTCCCAGTCCGTGGAGGTAACCAGCGCACTGACGATAGAACCAACCTCGCTCTCGCTGATGCCGAGCAGGGTCCAGCTGTGCTTTTTCCTTTCAGGCCCGGTTTCCACGCTGTTTGCCAGCGTCTCTTCCAGCATCGGTAACGCCTGGGAGGGCGGCCCAGGCAGAACCACCAGCTGGCTGCCCGCCACGCATGCGCTGAACCCTGGTGCGGTGCCGGAAGCGTTATCCAGAATGGAAGCGCCTTCGGGGAAACGCGCCTGAAGACGATTCGAAGGATCGTTCTTCACCCCGAACGTCACGAGACGGCGTTCAATGGTTTTCCACGTCTCTTCGTCGTGTACCAGCGGTTTATTCAGGACCTGAGCAATCGCCTCGCGGGTTTTATCGTCAGAGGTTGGGCCAAGTCCGCCGCATACCACAATGAGATCGTCCTGCCCGATACGCCCCGTCACTACCGAGCTTATCTGCGGGATATTGTCTGCACAGGTCGCCTGAAATCTGACCTGATAATGCGCCTTTTCAAGGCATTGACTGATAGTCTGCTGGTTCGTATTAAGGCATTGTCCGGAAAGGAGCTCATCACCAATCGCGATCACGCTGGCCGTTTTCGCGATGGCTGGCTGAACCAGGGCGTCGATTATTGCCTTTGCCATCTCCTGCGTTGTCGCCGAGCCGCCTAAATCGTAGGTGGCCACCTTCCCGTCACGAACAACGCGATCGACAGCCTGCTGCAGTTTTTCCGCCTGCGCCTCAAAGCCCAGGTACTCCAGCATGAGCGCAATCGTGTAGAACATCGCACACGGATTGGCTTTTCCCTGCCCCGCCATCCCCGGCGCGCTGCCGTGTACGGGTTCAAAATAGGCTACCTCACTGCCAATATTGGCGCTGGGTGCCAGGCCAAGTCCCCCCATCACGCCGGCAGCCAGATCCGACAGGATATCGCCAAACATATTTTCTGCGACAATCACGCCAAACTCGTGAGGCTTGCGTACCAGCCAGAGGGCAATCGCATCAACGTTATGAATATCTGCCCGAATGTCAGGAAAACGCGCGGCCACTTCATGAAATATGGTTGCCGCGAAATGGCCGCTTTCGCGCATGACGTTGGGTTTATCGGCAAACGTGACGCGCGAAAAGTGGTTTTTGCGGGCATAGTCGAAGGCCGTCTGAAACAGGCGCTCCAGGCCATAGCGCGTTTGCAGGCGGACTGACCATGCCGCCTCGTCCGGGCCATATTTTTCGAGGTTCGGGTGCTTAAGCCAGCTGGCCACGTTCGCGCCGACACCTTTAAAATCCATTCCGGCGTACAGCCCCTCGGTATTTTCCCGGATCACACAGCAGCGGAAAGGACGTCGCTCCCCTGTTACATATTTCACCGGACGGATGTTGGCAAAGAGCCCAAGCCTCTGCCGGAGTTGAATCACCGGTGAGACGTACTCAATGCCTTTCTGCCGGAGCGCTAAAGGTAGCGCCTGCTGAGCCTGCAATTTTCCCTTGCTGGTGATGGCCCCCAGCAGCACCGCATCAGCCTCCGCAATCTGATCCCAGGTACGGGCTGGCACAGGATTACCCTCACGTTCCCAGCAGGACCAGCCTATTTCCCCAAAGGTCAGGTGGATGGGAAGATCCAGCGCACCGATGACGGGTAACGCGGCGTCGCACACTTCCTGACCAATACCGTCTCCCGGCAATACCAGAACATTTTTCATAAGGTATCGATCCATTCGTTGAGCAGCGCATTCACCGCAGCCGGATTGTCATTCCACGGACGCATCCCCGCGCCGGGAATGCGTTTGTAATAGTGCTGGGTTCGGGGGCTGTGGGTCTGGTTTTCCCATGAGGCCAGCTGGGATTTTTCACCCACAATCGCCAGGTAGTTACCGTCATAGGCGGCAATATCCGCGCGGGCATCCATCTTTAACAGCAGTGAGAATCCGGTGAGCATTCTCTTAATCGCCGACATTTTCTCGGTATCTGGCAGGGTAAATTTCTCCCGCGGCGCAGGCGAACCTTCGGGCAGGACATAGTGATGCAGAATATCCATGGCCGAACCGAGTTCACCTTTTTCAAGTAGAGAGATGAGACGAACCAGCCGCTGCGTTAATTTTTCGTCGGCAAAACCGGGAGCGCTCACGCTCAAGACGCCCGCTACGCCGCGTAAACGGTGCGCCAGCAGCTGCACCAGCGTGCCTGCCATTGCAAACCCCACCAGCAGCCAGGGGCGTTTGACCTGGGCATTTAGCGTCTGGCAAAGCGCGTCAATCGCGCTCTGCGGATCGTCGTGTGTAATCAGGTTCAACGTATCAACGATCGTGACGGAAAATCCTTTCTCTTCGAGCAAGGTAACCAGCGGAGCGCAAAACGCCCCCCCGTCCCAGGCGGGCATGACCGGCGCCAGTATTACTGCATCCTGTAATTTCATGCTGCCGTTCCTGTGATCACGTTATCAATAGCGCTGAAGGTTCTCTGGCTTTCTGTCGTCAGCGTCTCTTCCACCATCTTCCGGTTTTCGACGCTGAGATTTTTCACCCCAAGGATCATATCCACCACGCTGCGGTAAGAGGCGTTGTAGAATTCCTTCGATACCAGCTGATGCACCTGATTAAATATCCACTCCGTGTGATAACGGTCTTTGCCTTCGTTGAAATTACACAGCGACAGCCAGGTTTCCATCGCCAGGTTTCCCGCCCCTTTTCCCATGCCGGTCAGGGAACTATCAATAAAGGTCGCGCCGGCCTTTACGGCTTCAATGGAGTTTGCCATTGCCAGCCCCAGGTTATCGTGGGCATGGAATCCCACCTCAAGCGGGGTGGTGCATTTAAGCAGGTTGACCAGACGCGCGGTCTGCTCTGGCCGCAAGCTGCCGTTAGAGTCCGCAATGCAAATAATATCGGCCCCGGCTTTCTCACACTGCAATGCCACGTCAACAAGCGTCTTCGCGTTAATTTGGCTGGCTCGCGTAAAGTTCATACTCACGCGCAGACCGTTCTCTTTCGCCACCTCACACATTTCCAGCGCGGGTTGGGGATTATCTGTTTTGATACAGATCCGCAGCAGCGCAACGCCGCTTTTTCGCAGGCTAAT
Source organism: Enterobacter asburiae (assembly GCF_024599655.1). NCBI lineage: Bacteria > Pseudomonadati > Pseudomonadota > Gammaproteobacteria > Enterobacterales > Enterobacteriaceae > Enterobacter > Enterobacter asburiae. Next base: position 1,812,533 of record NZ_CP102247.1, on the reverse strand, counting down.
AATATCTTGTCGGTTAATATTATGAGGATGGGCAATGACCACTAATTTTGCTTCGGGTACGGCATCATGAATCGCCTGGATATAATTATCGGGAGACATTCCGGTTAAACCAATATCCGCGATGGGTTTAAACGAACCGTTTCGGTAACCTATTTCTATCCATTCAACGCCACTGCCCACCAGTGCGCGCACATGCTTAATTGCGTAGTCCACGGGGAAGCTGAAATTGTTTTGATACCCGCCATCCCTTAATGTGACATCTATATTATTAATCATTGATATTACTCTCTTTACTGGAGATAAATTCCATAAAACCATATTGACCAAAAACATATACAAGGAAACCTACAACGCAGACGCAGGCAATAATCAGCGCGGTCATGACGGGAGCATGAGCGGAGAGTTTTCCAATAAGGAAGGTTGCGAGCGCTGCGCTTCCAAGCTGTAATGCGCCCATCACCCCCGAGGCCGTTCCTGACGCCTGCGGATGTGCCGCGATGGCAGACGCCGTGCCCAACGGCAGCAGGAAGCCATTGCCAAAAGTCAGAATGCCGATGGAGATAATGCTGGTGAACAAAGGCACTGGGCTTAAGTACATCTGAAGCGCAAAGACGATGCCGCCGATGACAAAAATGCGATACCCACGGCGAATGGTCTCTTCAATACCCACCAGGCGAGATCTTTTTTTAGCGATAAGATTCCCCGCCACGTAGCTTACGGAAAGCAAAATATAGGTGTAACCGATATAAAGCGGTGAAAGCCCAAGCTTGCCCAGCAAAAAGGGCGACTCGACGATATAGGAAAAATAGGCCGCGTAAGCAAAACAGGGAATGGCGGCATAAAACAAAAACTGCCTGTTTCTTAACACCACAAGGGTGTTGACCATGGCCGCCATCACGCTCAGCCTTTGCCTTTTTTCAGGCGGTAACGTTTCGCGCAGCGCGGTGAGACAGAGTCCCAGCGTCATGACGATAAACAAGGTCAAAAAGATAAAACAGGATTTCCAGCCGAAGTGTTGGGTTAAAACGCCGCCGATCATGGGCGCAATAGCCGGTGACATCCCGACAAAGGGAAATATGACAAGATACAACTGGGCCGAAGACTTCTTATCCAACATGTCATTAATAATCGCCCGGCTGACGGTGATACCGGCGCAGGAGCCGATGCCCTGTAATAAGCGTAAAATAAGCAGCTCATTAATATGAGTAGAGTAAATAACGCCGACCGTCGAAACCAACCAGATTAACAGCCCCGCAATAAGCGTTTTCTTTCTCCCCAGGCTGTCGCTTAACGGCCCATACACCAGCTGTGAAAACGCAACACCAAATAAAAACAGGGCGATAGCATCCTGTATTTGCGCCTCCGTGACCTTATAAAACAACTGCATTTCGCTCAGCGCAGGCAAAAAGATATCGGTAGATATTAATCCGCCCACGGACAGGCATGCAATTAATACCACCAGGGGCATAGATAGCGTTTTATTCATATTCGTATAAACCAGGAATTGGGGTAATACGAATTTATCGAAAGCGCTTCACAATGAGAACAATAATAAACTAAACGGTCTGTTGCACATTAGTAAACGAACGTTTTCTGTCGATAAGATAACGATAGCGGCGCAACCATCAACCGTATGCGGCGGAAAAGAGAAAGCCTGGGCTCAGGCTTTCTCAGTTTACGCTATCACGCCTCGGTTTTGCGCCACCGGCGCGTCAGTACTTTTTCCGCCTCGACGATAAGGAACATCACAAAACCAATCAGCAAGGTGATGACCCAGTAGCGGAACGGCAGCGCTTCGGTGCCAAACAGCATCTGCATGAAGGGGGCGTAAATGATAAGAAGCTGTAGCGCCAGCAGCACGCCGCTGACGATCCAAATCCCTTTGTTCGCCAGCAGGCCTTTGCTCAGCGAGAAGCCGTCATTCACGCGACAGTTGAGCATGTAGAACCACTGCGCCGTTACCAGGGTTTGCAGCAGTACGGTGCGGATAAACTCCGCCGAGTAGCCGCGCGGCTGTAGCCAGGCTTCCAGCACGAAGGCGCTAATGGCAATCATCAGACCGACAAACACCACGCGCCAGATGGCATAGCCGTCCATCACGTGGAGATTCGCTTTTCGCGGCGGCCGGTTCATGATGTCCTTCTCACCCGCTTCAAACGCCAGGCCAAACGACAGCGTTGCCGACGTGGCCATGTTCATCCACAAGATCAGGACCGGCGTCAGCGGGATCAGGTTCCCCGCCAGCAGCGCGATGATGATCAGCAGAGCCTGCGCGATGTTGCTGGGGATAACGAACAGAATGGTCTTTTTCAGGTTATCGTAAACCCGACGCCCCTCGTGCACCGCACGGGCAATGGTGGCAAAGTTGTCATCCGTTAACACCATGTCGGCGGCTTCCTTGGTGACTTCCGTCCCCTTAATCCCCATGGCGATACCTACATCCGCCCGCTTGAGCGCCGGGGCGTCATTTACGCCATCCCCGGTCATGCCCACGACTTCCTGTTTACTTTGCAGGGCCTGCACAAGGCGGAATTTATCCTCCGGGCTGGTTCGGGCGAAAATATCGTACTGCTGCGCGGCGTCGCTCAGTTGACGATCGTCCATCGCCTCCAGCTCACGGCCGGTGATAGCGCTTGCGGCGTTACCAATCCCCAACATTTGCCCAATGCTCATTGCCGTTTGAGGGTGGTCGCCGGTGATCATTTTCACGCGGATCCCGGCCTGCAGACAGTCGGCAATGGCGGTAATCGCCTCCGGACGCGGCGGATCCATCATTCCAGCAATACCCAGCAGGATCACGCCATCGTGCAGGTCCGGGTGATCCAGCTCGCGTTGCCCCTCGCGGGCAGGTTTCCAGGCCGCGGCCACCATGCGCAACCCTTCCCGGGCATACTCTTCAATCTTCCCTTCCCAGTAAGGCTGATCGAACGGCTGCAGTCCGTCATTCGTCTGCTGGTACTGGCAGAGGCGGAACAGGACGTCCGGCGCGCCGGTGATCAAAATCACCTCTTCATCGCCCAGCCGGTACAACGTGGACATGTATTTATACTGCGAATCAAACGGGATTTTGCTGCGCATTTCGGTATCGAGCGGTGGGAGCGGAATTTTCGCCGCCAGGACCTTCAGCGCGCCCTCGGTTGGGCCCCCGGTGATTTTCCACAGCCCCTGCTCGTCTTTGATCAGCTGGCTGTCATTGCAGAGGTCAATGGTGCGCAGGTAGCGTTCCAGCAGGGAACCCTGCGTCACGCTAACGGGCGTCGGGTCATCTACGGGGTGAATATTCCCCACCGGTTCGTAGCTGTCGCCCTCCACGCGATAGGTCGTGTCAGCGGTAATCACCGCTTTGACCGTCATTTCATTCATCGTCAGGGTGCCGGTTTTATCCGAGCAGATGACCGTCATTGCCCCCAGCGTTTCCACCGTAGGCAGCTTGCGAATAATGGCCTTGCGACGCGCCATGGCCTGTACGCCAAGCGAAAGGATGATGGAAATGATGGCCGGCAGGCCTTCCGGCACGGCGGCAACGGCGAGGCTGATAAGCGACAGCACCAGTTCAGAAACCGGCATATCCCGGAACAGGAGGCTAAAGACAAACAGCGCCACCATCATCACCAGGATAGTGATGAAGATGGTCTTACCGAGCTTGTCCATCTGCACCATCAGCGGCGTGCGGTGCTTTTCAATGTCGGACATCATCTGATTGATGTGGCCCAGCTCGGTCTCGCCCCCGGTTGCCACCACCACGCCTTTACCGCCGCCGGAGCTGACAGTGGTGCCTGAGTAGAGCAGATTATACCGGTCACCTAAGGGCAGTTCCCCGCTTAACGCATCGCTGTTTTTCTCAACAACGGTGGATTCGCCGGTCAGGATGGCCTCCTCCACGCGAAGGTTATGCGCTTCAATCACGCGCAGGTCCGCAGGGATACGATCCCCGGCGCGGATCACCACGATATCTCCCGGGACCAGCGCCGTAGTGGGGATCGTTTCATGATTCCCCTGTCGTACCACCACGGCCTCGCTGGAGAGCATATTGCGAATACTCTGCAACGATTTTTCAGCATTGCTCTCCTGGATATGGCCAATCAGCGCGTTAATGATGGCAACCCCAAGGATCACAAACATGTCTACCCAGTGGCCCATAAAGAGCTTAAGCAACGCGGCCACCAGCAGAACGTAAATCAATACGTCGTTAAAATGCGCCAGGAAGCGCAGCCAGGCGGGTTTGCCCTTTTTTTGCGGTAACGCATTCTCACCGTGCTGCTGAAGTCGGGCTGATGCCTCAGTGCCGCTAAGGCCTTCCAGGGTGGAGTGGATATTCGACAGGGTTTCGTCAACGGTTTGTTGATAATACGGACGTTCAGGTTTTCCTGTTTTCATCGTTCCTTCCTCAGGTTCTATTCAGAAATCACCTTGCTTCTCTGTAATTAACGAATAACGAAAACAGGAACATGTGCGTAACGAACAATACTTGCCGCCTCCGATCCTAACAAATGGGTTTGAATATTTGGATTTCGCGAGCCGACAATAATCGCGCCGACGGTAAGTTCATCCGCCAGCTTAATAACCTCATCACGAACATTCCCGCTACGGACGTGGAGATGAACACGATCTTCTGGCAGATTCAATTTTTTGACCAGGTCAGACAGCTTTTCTTTCGAATTATTAATCATATATTCATCCATTTTGCGCGCATCTGAAATAAAACCACGCGTCAGCTCGGCTGAAAATTTGGGCATGACGTGCAGCAAATGAATGTCACCCGATGCGCTTTGCGCCAGAAACTGTGCATGCTGCAACGCTTTATCCGCCAGGCTTGTCTCGTAGACATCCACCGGAACGAGAATGTTTTTATACATATCGAGCATCCTTTTTATAACCAACACGAGAGTGAGTGAAGCAAAAAACGCATTAAATGCAGGGGGTTGCCCTTAATGCCAGTTACGGTAAAAAAAGATGGATAACATTAAACGTAGCACAGGAATATCAGGTTTAGCGCTTCCCCACTGATAATGGTTATTTAACATTTATCTTTTCGCCGACTATGCTCATAGTCAGCTACTGCTTCCGGCTCATGGAGGAATCTATGTATGGTTTAAGCCTGATCCGTCTGGGTATGTTTATTGCGCTTGCCATTATCGCCAGCACGGCGATTGGTTTATTTACCTATATGGTCGTCACTGTTCTGGCAGAATAGTGTCACCCCTGTCCAGGTTATGGAATAAATAAAACAGTTATTTATTAGGGGAATACAGTGAACCGCTATCTCTCTCTTTTACCGTTCGTTTTGTTAACGCTCACGGCGTGCGACCCGAAGCCCAAGCAAGCCGCCCCCCTGCCCAGGATGGTAAAAGTGGCGGAGGTGACGGTTCCCGGTCACGCCCAGCAGCGCGTTTTTCCCGCCCGCATTGAATCGGGCGATGCCACAGACCTTTCCTTCAAGCGCGCAGGTCAAATTGAAGCGCTCGATGTTCGTCAGGGCGCAGTCATCAAACAGGGGCAACAGCTTGCCAGGCTGAACGCCCGTGAAGCCCAGCAGCGGGTTAACGACAGACAAACGGCGGCGACGCTGGCCCAGAGGCAGTTCGATCGCTTCCAGACCCTGGCGGGCCGCCAGGCGATTTCGAAAGCAGAAATGGACGTGCAGCGCGCGAACCGCGATTCGGCGAATGCGGCGCTGCAGATTGCCCGGGAAGAGCTGAATCAGATGACGCTCGTCGCCCCCTTCAGTGGGACGGCGGCCAGCGTACACGTACGGAACCATCAGGTGGTGTCCCCCGGTCAGCCCATCGCGACGTTAACCCGCACCGACCTGCTGGACGTGGTGTTCAGCATCCCTGAAAACCTGTTTAAGACCTTTGATATCCGCAACGCGCAGTATCGCCCCGTGGTGAGAATTAACGCCATTCCTGATCGGGAATTTACCGCCGTCTACAAAGAGCACTCCGGCAGCAGCGACAGCAATACCCTGACCTGGCAGGTGATACTGACCATGCCGCGGCCAGATGATTTTCCCGCCGTCGGCGGCGTAAGCGGTACGGTGACCATTAATCTAACCAACCTCCCGGCGGGCGCGGACGCTCAGGCGCTGGTCGTACCGGTTGAGGCAGTCTTTAACCCGGACAACAGCCCGCGCAACGAGCCGCACGTCTGGGTCGTAACGGGCGAAGGCGATGCGCTGCATCTGGAAGACCGCAAGGTCAGCGTGGGGCAAGTGAGTACCGAAGGCGTGGTGATTACCAGCGGGCTTAAGGCAGGCGAACGCGTGGTGGCCGCGGGCGTTGGGGAGCTCCATGCTAACCAGCCGGTGCGTATCTGGACGCGTGAACGGGGACTGTAATGGATATCTCTCGTCAATTTATTAATAACCCTGTTCGCGTCTGGCTAACGATCCTGCTGCTGGGCATTGGGGGGATTTTCGCCCTGTTGAATATCGGCAGGCTGGAAGATCCCGCCTTTACCATCAAAACCGCAGTGGTGGTCACCCACTACCCCGGCGCATCCGCTCAGCAGGTTGAAGAGGAGGTGACGCTTCCGCTGGAGAATGCCCTGCAGCAGCTGCCTTATCTGGACAACGTGAGCTCCATCTCTTCAAACGGTCTGTCGCAAATCACCGTTAACATCGCTTCTCGCTATCACTCGAACGAGCTGCCGCAGATTTGGGATGAACTGCGCCGCCGCGTGGGCGATGCATCGCGTCTGTTCCCGCCCGGCGTCGTTACGCCCTTTGTGAATGACGATTTCGGCGACGTGTTCGGCTTCTTCTTCGCCATTTCCGGAGATGAATTCAGTAATCCTGAGCTGGTGCGATATGCGGAGCAGCTGCGCCGGGAGTTGATTCTGATCCCCGGCGTCGCGAAGGTCGCCATCGGCGGGGCTATTAGCCAACAGGTAAACATCGATATCTCCCTGACCAAAATGGCCGCGCGCGGCATTACGCTGAACCAGCTTTCCGCCCTGCTCAGCAGACTTAACGTCGTTTCCAGCGCCGGAGAAATCACCTCCGGCACCGAATCCATTCGCCTGCACCCGACCGGTGAGTTCGAGAATCTTGATGAACTGGCGGATATCATCATCACGCCTTCCGGCACCGGGGCGGCGACGCGTCTGCGGGATATTGCCACGCTGTCGCGCGGGCTGAACGAATCGCCGGCCAGTATCTACCATGCCAACGGTAAAAAAGCCGTTACCATGGGCGTCTCGTTTATTCCCGGCGTGAACGTTATCGACGTGGGGCACGCGCTGGAGGCGAAGCTAAACCAGATGTCGGCGGAAAAACCGGCAGGCATACAGATAGACCTGTTTTACGATCAGGCAGCCGAAGTGGGCCACTCCGTTAACGGTTTTATTATTAACTTCCTGATGGCGCTGGCGATTGTCATCGGCGTGCTGCTGATCTTTATGGGCGTACGCAGCGGGATCATCATCGCGTTCTCCCTCGCGCTTAACGTGCTCGGCACGCTGCTGATTATGTATCTGTGGGGCATTGAGCTGCAGCGCATCTCGCTCGGGGCGCTGATTATCGCCCTCAGCATGCTGGTGGATAACGCCATCGTGATTGTCGAAGGGGTGTTGATTGCCCGACAGCAGGGCTCCCCGCTGCTTACCGCCGTGAACTACATCATCCGCCGCTCCGCCCTGCCGCTGCTTGGGGCGACGGTGATTGCCATCCTGGCGTTTGCCCCAATCGGGCTGTCGCAGGATTCCACCGGGGAATACTGTAAATCCCTGTTCCAGGTGCTGCTAATTTCCCTCATGCTGAGCTGGTTTTCGGCGCTCACCCTCACCCCGGTGCTGATTAAGTGGTGGTTGTTTAAAAACGACAGCGCGCCCGATAAAACCGACGAGTCAGATCCTTACGATAAACGACTCTACCGCGCCTACCAGCGCCTGCTTAACACGCTACTGCACCATAAGGCACCGACGCTCATTGTGATGGCTGCGCTGCTGGCAGCGTCCATCTGGGGCTTCGGTGCCGTGCGGCAAAATTTTTTCCCGTCGTCTAATACGCCGATTTTCTTTGTCGATCTCTGGCTACCCTACGGTACCGATATTAAATGGACCGAGAAAATGACCGGCGATATCGAAAAAACCATTAACGGCCAGCCGGGGGTGGAAACCACCGTCTCAACCATCGGTCAGGGAAGTATGCGGTTTATTCTGACCTACAGCGGGCAGCGGCAGTACGGCAACTATGCGCAGATCATGGTGCGCATGGACGACCAGCGCAACATCTCTGCCCTGACCCGACACGTGGACGAGTACATCGCGCGAAACTATCCCCAGGTCAACGCCAGCACCAAACGCGTGATGTTTGGCCCCTCCGGCGACAGCGCCATTGAGGTGCGCATTAAAGGCCCGGACCCTGACCGGCTGCGCCTGATTGCCAGCCAGGTGGACGACATTCTCACGCGCGACCCTGCCACGGGCAGCGTCAGGAACGACTGGCAAAACCGCAGCAAGGTGATCCGCCCACAGTACGTTGCCGCCCTGGGCCGCGAGCTTGGCGTAGATAAGCAGGACGTTGATAACGCGCTGGAGATGAACTTCTCCGGCAGCCGGGCGGGGCTGTACCGGGAGGGCAGTGACCTGCTCCCTGTCGTGGTGCGCCCGCCTGAGAGCGAACGGCTGGACGCCAATCACCTGAACAACGTGCTGGTGTGGAGCCAGACGCGGCAGCAGTATATCCCGCTGAGTAACGTCGTCAGCCGCTTCTCGCTGGAGTGGGAAGATCCGCTGATACTTCGACGCGACCGCTCGCGAGTGCTGACGGTGCAGACCGATCCCGATCCGCTGAGCCAGCAAACCTCCGGGGACATTCTCGCCCGCGTGAAGCCGCAGATTGATGCACTTCCCCTGCCACACGGCTACAGCATCGAGTGGGGGGGCGACGCGGAAAACTCGAGTGAAGCGCAGCAGGGGCTTTTCACAACGCTACCTCTCGGGTATCTGGTGATGTTTGTTATTACGGTGCTGATGTTCAGCTCGGTGAAAAATGCCGTCGCCATCTGGCTGACCGTACCGCTGGCGTTGATTGGCGTGACGCCGGGATTTTTACTAACCGGCATTCCCTTTGGCTTTATGGCGCTGATTGGCCTGCTGAGCCTGAGCGGCATGCTGATCCGCAACGGCATCGTGCTGGTGGAAGAGATCGAACAGCAGAAAACGCAAAAGGATCAGCGCAGCGCGATCGTGTACGCCGCCACCTCGCGCCTGCGCCCCATCCTGCTCACCGCGTTTACGACCGTACTTGGCCTGGCTCCGCTGCTGCTGGACGTTTTCTTCCAGAGCATGGCCGTTGTGATTATGTTTGGACTGGGGTTTGCTACAATCCTGACGCTGCTGGTACTCCCCGTTATCTATGCGTGTTTCCATCGTAAGGACGAAGCCAAACCACAATGAATGCGACAGGGCTGAACATTATCAAGACGCTGGGCTGTATGACGGCGGTGACCTTCTTTACCATCTACAACACCTGGGATCATTATGATTATGACTATCACTGGATCCTGGGGTTTCTAACCTTTATCTCGACCATCGCCACGCCGCTGTTTTTTGTGGTTTCGGGTTATCTCGACGGACAGTCACGTCACGACACCCGCTGGCAGCTGGGTAAAATTAAAAGTCTGGTGATTGTTTTTCTGTTCTGGATAACGCTCTACTACCTGTGGGAGCCCTATCAGCGCGGGTATTTAATCCAGCCCTGGTTCGTGTTCGCGTTTGTGGTGATTTACACCTTCCACCCGGTTGTGGAATGGCTGAGCCAGCGGCGAGCGCTGTTCTGCGGCGCGATTGCCGCCCTGCTGCTCTTTTCCTACGGATACGATCTGCTATCGGCGCTCTATCCTGAAACGCACGTCCTTTCCCTGTCACCGCAGTATCGGCTGTGGACGTGGCTGCTGTTTTATCTGACGGGGCAACTCTTCTGCGACCCGAAAGTCGCCGAGTGGATTAGCCGCAAAAAGGTGGTCCGGGCAGCGGTTATCGCCATCCCGTTTATCTACCTCTTCACCTGGTTTTACGAGCGCCACTTCTTCTTCGCGCTGTTCAAGGCGGACAGAAACGCCTTTATTCTCACCGGCTCGCAGATCTACATCCTGATTATTGCCCTGGTGATTGCGGCGAACGGCGTGCGCTTTCGCCGCAACGCTGAATTTAAGGAGTCCATTCTGGCCGCCATCAGCAAAACGATGACCGGCGTGTACATTGTGCACTACTCGGTGTTTCATCTGCTGACGGCGCTGATACCGGTGACCTCTCTCGGTATGAAGCTGGCGCTGATTGTGCTCACGTTCATTACCTCTGTTCTCTTCTCCATGCTGGTATTGTCTAACGCCGTGGCAAAAAAGGTGATCACCCTTTAGAAGCCTAAGCGCAGCCAGGCAAAGAGCACGTTGCCGTTGTTATAGGTTCCTGGAATATAGGTGAACTGGACGGTAACGCGCTTATACCCGGCGGAAAACAGCGGGAAGATGAACGGTAGCGGGACATAGTTTGCAAAATCATCTCGCGCCGTGATGCCCGCGGCGGCGCCGAGCCCAAGGCGGAAATCTTTGGCATTATCCAGATACCAGCCCTTCTCCCAGCCATAGCCCATCGCGGGCTGCCATTCGTTGTGCGAGTCCTTGAACATCATCGCGAACAGCGCGCTCCAGTTGCCCTCTTCGTTATAGCGGGAAACGCCCAGCCCGCCGCCCCACGGCATTTCATTGTAATTGTCCGTTTTTTCTTTGTCGTACATAAAGCGAGCGTGCCAGCTCAGGAACGGCAGGTACAGGTCGTAACGTTGAGGTTCTTCCCAGGTCTGTGAGATATCATCCGTCAGCGCATTCCACCAGCCGCTGATGCGTTGCTCACCGTAGACGTTGGGCTCCGCGTTAAGCGGTGCGACGAATAAAAACAGGACCATCCAGAATGCCGAAAAGGTGCGTTGCATCGTTATTCCCTCAGCTTAGGCCACGCAGCGGTATCTATAACTGTAATCCATTCAGCACTAACCGGAGCCAAACAGACTGATTTATCTCAGCGTAGGGGAAGATGAAATTTATTTATTCAGCGCCTTCCGGAAAGATAAAAACGTTTTCTCAGGCGTTTTGTCGCGGTAGTCTCATAGGTTCCGTTTATATGACGGACGCAATGTGAGTGACCTTTTCTTATACCAATAATTAAAAATCAGTACGGACAGGACAACTATGGACTCCACCCTCATCTCCGATCGTCCCAACGAGGAGACACCTTCGCTCAATCGTGCCCGCCGCGCGGCCTTAGGCAGCTTCGCGGGTGCCGTCGTCGACTGGTATGATTTTCTGCTTTACGGCATCACTGCCGCCCTGGTGTTTAACCGCGAGTTTTTTCCGCAGGTCAGCCCCGCGATGGGCACGCTCGCCGCGTTTGCCACCTTCGGCGTCGGCTTTCTGTTTCGCCCGCTGGGCGGGGTGATCTTCGGCCACTTCGGCGACCGTCTTGGCCGCAAGCGCATGCTGATGCTCACCGTCTGGATGATGGGGATCGCCACCGCGCTGATTGGTATTCTCCCCTCGTTTGCCTCTATCGGCTGGTGGGCGCCGGTACTGCTGGTCACCCTGCGCGCCATCCAGGGCTTCGCCGTCGGCGGCGAATGGGGCGGTGCGGCGTTGTTATCCGTTGAGAGCGCGCCGAAGCACCGGAAAGCGTTTTACAGCAGCGGCGTACAGGTCGGGTACGGCGTAGGCCTGCTGCTTTCCACCGGGCTGGTATCGCTAATCAGCCAGCTCACTACCGACGAGCAGTTCCTGAGCTGGGGCTGGCGCATTCCGTTCATCTTCAGCATCGTGCTGGTCATCGCCGCGCTGTGGATCCGCAACGGGATGGAGGAGTCGGCAGAGTTCGAAAAGCAGCAGGAAAAACCGGCCACGAACAAACGTCTTCCAGTTATGGAAGCCCTCGTCCGGCACCCTGGCGCTTTTCTGAAAATTATCGCCCTGCGCCTCTGTGAACTGCTGACGATGTATATCGTCACCGCGTTTGCCCTGAACTACTCGACGCAGAACCTCGGTCTGCCGCGCGAGCTGTTCCTGAATATTGGCCTGCTGGTCGGCGGGATCAGCTGCCTGACCATCCCCTGCTTCGCGTGGCTGGCGGACCGGTTTGGTCGCCGTCGCGTTTACATCACCGGGGCGCTGATTGGTAGTCTCAGCGCCTGGCCGTTCTTTATGGCGCTGGAGGCACAGTCGATCTTCTGGATTGTCTTCTTCGCCATCATGCTCGCCAACATCGCTCACGATATGGTGGTGTGCGTGCAGCAGCCGATGTTCACCGAGCTGTTTGGCGCAAGCTACCGCTACAGCGGCGCGGGCGTGGGCTACCAGGTCGCAAGCGTGGTCGGCGGCGGATTTACGCCGTTTATTGCCGCCGCGCTGGTGACCTTCTCCGGCGGCAACTGGCACAGCGTGGCGATTTATCTGCTCGCGGGTTGCCTGCTGTCGGCGGCGACGGCGCTGCTGATGAAAGAGACGCGCCACAGCTGATCTCCCTTTTGTTTCACGGGCGTGTGACATACTATCGGATAGAGTCGCACACCTGTGGAACAAGGAGACAGAGATGAATAATAAGGGCTCCAGCCTGACCCCGGCTCAGGCGCTGGAAAAACTCGACGCGCTGTACGAACAGTCCGTCAACGCGCTGCGCGGCGCCATCAGCGAATATATCGAAACAGGGAAACTTCCCGACCAAAAGGCCAGAAACGAGGGCCTTTTTGTTTATCCATCGCTCTCTGTGACCTGGGACGGCAGCGCCAGCAGCAATCCCAAAACCCGCGCCTACGCGCGCTTTACCCACTCCGGCTGCTACAGCACCACCGTCACCCGCCCTGCGCTGTTCCGCCCGTATCTTGAAGAACAACTCACGCTGCTGTACCAGGATTACGGCGCGCACATTTCTGTGGAACCTTCGCTGCACGAAATCCCTTATCCGTACGTGATAGACGGCTCGGCGCTGACGCTGGATCGCTCCATGAGCGCGGGGCTGACCCGCCACTTCCCGACGACGGAACTTTCGCAGATTGGCGATGAGACGGCCGACGGGATTTATCACCCGGCAGAATTTTCTCCCCTGTCGCACTTTGATGCCCGACGGGTCGATTTCTCCCTGGCGCGCCTGCGCCACTACACCGGTACGCCAGTCGAACATTTCCAGCCGTTCGTGCTCTTTACCAACTACACCCGCTACGTTGACGAATTTGTCCGCTGGGGCTGCAGCCAGATCCTCGACCCGGAAAGCCCGTACATCGCGCTGTCCTGCGCAGGCGGGATCTGGATCACCGCGGAGACCGAAGCGCCCGAGCAGGCCATTTCCGACCTGGCGTGGAAAAAACACCAGATGCCCGCCTGGCACCTGATCACCGCCGACGGTCAGGGCATCACCCTGATCAACATCGGCGTTGGCCCGTCAAATGCCAAAACCATTTGCGACCATCTGGCGGTCCTGCGCCCGGACGTGTGGCTGATGATTGGCCACTGCGGCGGCCTGCGTGAAAGCCAGCTGATTGGCGACTACGTGCTGGCCCACGCCTATCTGCGTGATGACCACGTGCTTGATGCGGTGCTGCCGCCGGACATCCCAATCCCGAGCATCGCCGAAGTACAGCGCGCGCTGTATGACGCTACCAAAGAGGTCAGCGGCATGCCGGGTGAAGAGGTTAAACAGCGCCTGCGCACCGGTACGGTCGTCACAACGGATGACCGCAACTGGGAGCTGCGCTACTCCGCCTCCGCGCTGCGGTTCAACCTGAGCCGCGCGGTGGCCATTGATATGGAGAGCGCTACCATCGCCGCACAGGGGTATCGCTTCCGCGTCCCTTACGGCACGCTGCTGTGCGTCTCCGATAAGCCGCTGCACGGCGAAATTAAGCTGCCGGGCCAGGCCAACCGTTTCTATGAAGGGGCTATCTCAGAGCATCTGCAGATTGGTATTCGCGCCATTGATTTGCTGCGGGCAGAAGGCGACAAGCTCCATTCCCGCAAGCTGCGCACCTTCAACGAGCCGCCGTTCCGCTAATAACGATAAGGAAAAACAATGTCCAGCACATCACCGCTCTCTGCCCTTCGCCACTGGCTTGAGGCCAGCCATCTCGACGGGATGATCGTCCCGCGGGCGGATGCCTGGCAGAGCGAATACTGCGCGCCCTACGACGAAAAGCTGGCCTGGCTGACGGGCTTTGACGGCTCGGCCGGCGTGGCGCTGGTGCTGAAAAACAAAGCGCTGCTGTTCGTCGACGGTCGCTATCAGGTTCAGGCCCGCGTTCAGGTCAATACGGATGAGGTTGAGATCCACCACCTGCACAACGAGCCGCTGGCAGAATGGCTTGCAGAAAACGTTGAGGCCGGGACACGCATCGGTTTTGACGCGCTGCTGATGACCAACTCGGAGTTTGAGCAACTGTCTGCCACGCCGTGCGAGCTGGTACCGCTGAAGGCCTCGCCGTTTGACACCTTATGGACTAACCGCCCTGCCGCGCCGGCGGGGCTTATCCGTGAAATGGCGGTTGAACACAGCGGCGAACGCAGCGCGAACAAACGTCAGCGCGTCGCCGCCGTGCTGGCCGCAAACAACGCTGATTATCTCGCCGTCACCCTGCCGGATAACATCGCCTGGCTGCTGAACGTGCGTGGCGCGGATATCCCTTACAGCCCGGTCCCGCTCTCCTTTGCCCTTCTTGGTCGTGACGGTCACGTTGAGTGGTTTGTTAACGACAATAAGCTCAGCGCCCTGCCTGACGATGTGCTCAACGCGTTCACCATTGCGCCGCAGGATACCTTTATTGAACGCTGCCAGCAGATTGCTGAAGGCAAACGGGTGATGATTGATGCCGATTCCGCACCGGTGGCCCTGCGTTTCGCCATTGAGCCACGGGGAGAAATTGTCTGGCGGACCGACCCCATCCCCCTGATGAAAGCGACTAAAAACCCGGTCGAGCTGGCAGGCTATCGCGAGTGCCATCACCAGGACGGGGCCGCGTGGGTCAACTTCCTCGCCTGGCTGAGCCGTGAAGTGCCGCTGCGCGAGGCGGCAGGACAACCGCTCACCGAGCTGGACGCGCAGGCGCAGCAGCTTGCGTTCCGTCAACAGCAGCCTGGGTTCATCGAGCAGAGTTTTGCGACCATCTCCGCCTCTTCGAGCAATGCGGCGATGTGCCACTACCATTCGAGCGAGGCCAGCAATAAGCCCATCGGCCATGACCATTTTTACCTGAACGATTCCGGCGGCCAGTATGTTAACGGCACCACCGACGCCACGCGTACGCTGGCGTGGGGGAAAGTCGATCCGCAACAGCGCCTGCACTACACTGCCGTGCTGAGAGGCTTCCTGTCGCTCATTACCCTGCAGTTCCCTTCCGGGACTCAGGGGCATCAGCTGGATGCGTTTGCGCGTCGCCCGCTGTGGGAGATGGGACTGGATTACGATCACGGCACGGGGCACGGCGTGGGGCACCAGCTGCTGATCCATGAGAACCCGCATCGCATCGCCAAAAAGGTCAACCCGTGGCCGCTAGTGGCAGGCAATATCATGACTATCGAGCCGGGCTACTATCTGGGTGATAGCCACGGTATTCGTATTGAAAACCAGGTGGAGATTGTGGAGAGCCGTCCGGGGTTCTGCTCGTTTTCCTCGCTGACGCTGATCCCGATCGACTTAAGTCAGGCTGAGCTGCATCTGTTGAGCGAGCAGGAAAAGCAGTGGCTGGATGCGTATCACCGGCAGGTACGTGAGGCGCTGTTACCTCTGGTGAATAGCGAGGCGCGTTCGTGGCTGGAAGAGGCGACGGCACCGATTAGCCTGGATCGATAGTGCGGCTTTAGCCGGGTGGCGGCTTCGCCTTACCCGGCCTACGATTCGAGGTTTTTGTAGGTCGGGTAAGGCGAAGCCGCCACCCGACATTTTTACCAGATCCAGAAAAGCAAAAAGCCCGCTCGTAAGCAGGCTTTTCTAAATGTGGCTCCTCTGACTGGACTCGAACCAGTGACATACGGATTAACAGTCCGCCGTTCTACCGACTGAACTACAGAGGAATCGTGTGAACGGGGCGCATATTATCGATGCTCCCCCATGATGTCAAAGGCAGAATGCATATTTCCGATCGTTTGCCGAATTATTCTCCACTTCGCGCAATTGTCAGGCACTCTTTCGCGGATATTTCCACAGCCAACGCCCGCTGACCATGCGCCAGTAGAACAGCGCACCGCGCACGGCCCAGTCGAGGAACATCCCCAGCCAGACGCCGACCACACCCCATCCGAGCATCACCCCGAGCGTATACCCCGCGACAACGCGACATCCCCACATGCCGAGCATCGATACCCACATTGCAAAGCGGGCATCGCGCGCCCCTTTCAGCCCGGCGGGCAATACCCATGAGGCCGCCCAGATGGGCATAAAGGCCGCGTTGAGCCAGATGAGGATCTTAACAACCTCTTTAACGTCGTCTTCGTGGGTATAAAACGAGGCCATCAGCCCGGCAAACGGCGCGGTTCCCCAGGCGATCAGCGTCAGCCCTATGGTCGACAGCCAGAAGACGTGCCGCAGCTGACGCTCCGCCTGGCCTATCTGCCCTTTCCCGAGCCGTTTACCCGTGATGATGGTCGATGCCGAACCCAGCGCGTTACCCGGCAGGTTAATCAGCGAGGCAATAGAAAAGGCGATAAAGTTACCGGCGATAACGTCGGTCCCCATTCCGGCAACAAACATCTGTGTGAGCAGCTTCCCGCCGTTGAACAACACCGATTCAATGCTCGCGGGAATGCCGATCCCCATCACTTCCCAGATAATGGCGAAATTAAAGGGGCGGAAATAGCTTTTCAGCGTCAGACGCAGCGAGGGGGTAATCCCCGCCATCAGCACCCCAATGATGGCTACCGCGCCGATATAGCGTGAAATGGTTAAGCCCAGCCCCGCACCGACGAACCCCAGCCCCTCCCACGAGAACGCGCCGTAGATCAGCACGCTGCTGATCACGATATTCAGGATATTCATCCCGCCGTTGATCAGCAGCGGAATTTTGGTGTTGCCCGCCCCGCGCAGCGCGCCGCTGCCAATCAGCGCAATGGCCGCCGCCGGATAGCTTAAGACGGTCATTTCCAGGTAGGTCAGCGCCAGGTCTTTAACCTCGTTCGTGGCCTCCCCGGCGACAAAATCGATAATCTCTTTACCGAAATAGTGGATCACCGCCGCCAGAACGATCGAAAAAATGGTCATGATCATCAGCGACTGGCGGGCCGCCTCGCGTGCACGTTTGGGGTCAAGCTTGCCGAGGCTAAAAGCCACCACCACCGTCGTCCCGAGATCTATGGCGGCAAAGAATGAGATCACCACCATGTTAAAGCTGTCCGCCAGCCCAACCCCTGCCATCGCCTCTTTCCCCAGCCAGCTCACCAGGAAGGTGCTCAGGACCCCCATCAGCAGAACGCAGGTATTTTCCAGGAAGATAGGCACAGCGAGAGGGGTGATTTCACGCCAGAACAGGACACGATAGCTTTTACGTTTTGCATACCATGGCGTGCGCGCTATCGCCTGGCGTAAGGAGGCAGTGACGTTCAAAATGGACCTTAGAGAGAAAAGTTGAAACTCCATTTCAAATGATGGGGGACAAATGCTAATCCTGCAAAGTATTTTCCAGAAAAAGATGTGTGGATTTACAACAAACTGACGACAGAATCAGCAATCGGTCGATTTTCCCTAAGATCAGGTTTGACAAAAGTTTTTTCGCCGCTAAGATAAGCCTCCACAACGATTCCTCTGTAGTTCAGTCGGTAGAACGGCGGACTGTTAATCCGTATGTCACTGGTTCGAGTCCAGTCAGAGGAGCCAAATTTAAAAAGCCTGCTTTTAAAGCAGGCTTTTTGCTTTGCGGATGAGGGAAAATGAACGCTCTGTTTGTCTACGGCACGCTGCGCCCGGGCCACTCTAATGCGCATATTCTTGAAAACATTGGCGGCGAATGGCTGGTCGGTTCCGTATCCGGTACGTTTTACGAACGCGGCTGGGGCGCTGCGGCGGATTTCCCGGGGATTGTGCTCCACCCTGATGGCCCCCGCGTCGAAGGCTATCTGTTTATCTCTGATAACCTTGCCGCACACTGGCAAATGCTGGATGAGTTTGAAGACGGCTACGATCGTGTTGAGGTCACGGTGACCACCCTTGAAGGCAAGCAGGTTAAGGCCTGGATTTATCAGCTACAGCCGCGTTCTGCGTCATAAAAAAAGGCTCTCTGTCACCAGAGAGCCTTTTTCACTATTCGCTGCGATTACTCGCTTTTTGCTTCGCCGTTTTTGATTTCGCCCATCACTTTCAGCTTCTTGGAGATGTCACGACGCTCTTTGGACAGCTCAGCGTTTTTGATGATGTAGTCATCAACGCGGTCTTCATAGTCGCTCTTCATGCTGGCGATGATGCCCTGAATAGCTTCAACGCTCATACCTGGCTTGATGTAGTCGCTCAGGTTGTCGAGCAGCAGAACACGTTTCTGGTTGTCACGGATCTTCTTCTCAACGTCCTGGATTTCACGCTGCAGCTTGTTTTTGCGGCGGAACAGGCGGACGAATTCCAGAACATCCTGGAACGAAGGCTTGGTAGTTTCCATTTTTACACCCCTGATAATGTGAGATTCGGATTCGTTAAGGCAACCGTTGTAACAATAACCTTACTGACAGCGGCTGCGAATGACAATGAGTATATCGTTTAAAGCTATCATAACCCCAATTGCTGCTGAATCGAAGCAGCAGCCGTCACATACGCCTTTTATTTGCGCAGCGCCCGGCAAATAAGGTGCGATAACAGCTCAAGCTGCCGCGCCAGTTCCATGCTCAGCCAGACGTAGCCATGAATAGGCGTTTCCGCCACGTTATCGCTCTGGCGTTCGTTGATGAGCTGCTTCAGCTCCGCGACGATCTCATTCAGCCGCTCGCTGTTGGCCAGTATCGGCTGCGGGTTCCCTTCATAGAGCGCATGAGCGATGGTCAACAGCGTTTGCTGCGTCATCTGCTGGGTCTCTTTAAGGGTCTGCGCGTTAAGCATCAGCAGATGGCTGGGACGCGAGGCCCAGTGGGCGTTGATTTGCAGTTCAAGCATGCAGACCAGATTGCGGCTTACCGTCTGGATAGCTTCAAAAATCGATTTCTGAATATGGGTTTCTTTGCTGGCGGGCGTGATCAGGCCGCGCATTTTAACCACGTCGTTGAGGATCGTTTGCAGATGCTTTTCCAGCCGGGGACGCTCAACCAGATTCGGGGAAAAACCGGCCTGATAGACGCGGTTAAAGGCGGTGACGTAGTTAGCCATCTGAATACGCCAGTGCAGAAAAGCACGCTGTGGCCAGACACCGGTGAAGAGCATGGCCAGCAGTGACCCCAGGATGACATCCCCGCTTCGCCACAGCGCCGTGGTCATATCCCCGGCGGGCGCACCGACAACCACCGCGAGCGTAATACCAATCAGCAGAGCCTGATACGGTCTTTTGCCCAGCGCCAGCCAGCCGCACAGGAACATGGCGGCACCGCACCATGCCAGCATCACGGGAAATGAGATGAGCTCCAGCTTCAGGGCGATAAGCCCAAGCGCCGAGCCTAAAACCGTCCCGCCAATTCGCTCAAAAGCGCGCGGAACAACGTTTCCCCAAAACGAGATGGGCCCCATCACCACCACCAGCGTGATCAGCGGCCACGTCCCTTCGGGAACGTCCAGCAAACGGACCAGCACAAACGTTAATACGAAAGCCAGCGCGATGCGACACCCGTGCACCACGCGGTAATGTTTGTACAACCGAATTTCAAAAGGGGTTAATGATTTGTCGGGACGCACACCCGCTCTCCAGCTACACGGCAAATCACAATTGTACTGTGTTTTCAGCCGGGCGGATCGCTCCCGGCTGAAAAACCCTTCACTTCGCAGGCTTAAACCGTTTTATGCTCTACCGCGATATACATTTCGATATCCCAGTAGCCGTCTGCATTGCCGTCATTGAGATAGCGCTCGAAGCAGGGTTTGAGCGCCATCTGGTACTTATTGTCCTGCAGCAGGGAATTAAAGAACTGATACCACGGCGTGGCGAAGTCGTAGTTTTCCACGCGCGCCGTCGCCACGGCATAATCCCCGGCCGCGATTTCCGTCATCATGACGCCTTCGCTGTTTTCCGGGATGACGAAATCATCCGGTACCGTAACCGCCGTATCGCAGCGCAGTTTTTCTGCCGGGACCTCGTCGGGGTTATCGTAGTAGACCGCAACCCACTCCAGCGGCTCAATGTGACGCCCGTCGACCCACATCACCAGCTGTTCAAAACCCTGTTTTACCGTTTGTTCCCACGGTCCGACCAAATGAAAACCGGCAATCTTACGTTTCTGTTGCTGCTTAATGCTGTAGTCCATGCTGCCTCCACTTATCACTGTATATTTATACACTATAAAACTGGATGACTATTATCGGCAAACGAGGAGTGTTTATTATGTGAGCAGACTCGCAACCCTGCCAGCCTGCTCAGCAACAGTTAAAGCGTGTGGTGCAGATAATCGCTCATGCGAGAGAACAGGCCACCTTTATCAACGGCTTCCAGCGTCACCAGCGGCCAGTGCGCCACCACTTTGTCGCGGTCGTAGAGCTGGATCTCTCCGACCCGCTGGTGCGCGGCGATCGGCGCTTCCAGCTCTTTTTTATCCAGCACGTATTTGGCTTTGATGTTCGGCACTTCCGCTTTCGGCAGTGCCAGCCAGAAGTCCTGGTCGGTACCCAGTTTCACCTGCTCCTTATCGCCGTACCAGATACGTTCTGTCCCCACTTTTTTACCGCTATGCAGGATCTGCACCGTATCGAAATTCTGCTGCCCCCAGTGCAGCAGTTTTCGGGCCTGGTCCTCACGCCCTTTCGGGCTGTCCGCCCCCATGACCACCGCGATTAAACGGCGCTGCCCGTCAACGGCGGACGCAATCAGGTTAAAGCCCGCCCCCGAGGTATGTCCCGTTTTAAGGCCGTCCACGTTCATGGTTTTATCCCACAGCAGGCCGTTACGGTTCTGCTGGGTGATCCCGTTCCAGGTCAGGCTCTTTTCACTGTACATATGATAAAACTCAGGCTCGCCGTGGATGATGGCGCGGGAGAGTACGGCCAGGTCATAGGCCGAGCTGTGCTGGCCCGGCGCGTCCAGCCCGTGGACGGTTTCAAAATGCGTATCGCGCAGATTCAACTTTTGCACGTAGTCGTTCATCATCTTCATAAACTGCGGCTGACCGCCCGCCACGTGATCGGCCAGCGCCACGCAGGCGTCGTTGCCGGAATCGACAATCAGGCCGCGGCTTAAGTCACGCACGGAGACGCGATCGCCCTCTTTCAGGAACATGAGCGACGAGCCGTCAAAAACCGGGTTGCCTTTAGCCCACGCGTCACGCCCTACGGTGACAATGTCGTCCGGCGTAATGCGGTGGCTATCAATGGCCCGATCAACCACATACCCCGTCATCAGCTTGGTCAGGCTCGCCGGATTACGTTGTTGATGTTCGTTGCCCGCCGTTAAGATCTGACCAGTCGTGTAGTCCATCAGCACCCAGGAGCCAGCCTGAATGGCCGGAGGCTGCGGCGAAAAATCCAGTGGTTCGGCCGCAAAAGCAGATGAGACACTCGAAGCGAGTAAAGAAACAGCAATAAACAGACGGCGTTTCAACGGTATATCCTCAGGTCATTAAAAATCGATGACCTTTTTACGGGAGTTCTGATGTCGTTACCTGGCTTAATTGCAAAAAAATGTGACAGAACGCTGATTTTTCTCTGAAGCTGGCGCGCAAATTTGCGCCATGGCGGTGCTTTTTATTCGGTCTGGACCGCACGATCGTTTACCATAGTGACGTCATTTTTTAACAGGATGGTATTACTGGTGTCTGACTCTGCCGCTCGCCCGACTTTTTTGTTCCACGACTACGAAACCTTTGGCACGCACCCGGCGCTGGACCGACCGGCGCAGTTTGCCGCCATCCGTACCGACGACGAATTCAACATCATTGGCGAGCCTGAGGTCTTTTACTGCAAGCCTGCGGATGACTACCTGCCGCAGCCCGGGGCGGTCATGGTCACCGGGATCACCCCTCAGGAAGCGCGTGAGAAAGGCGTTAACGAGGCAGAATTCGCCCGACGCATCCACGATCTGTTTACCGTCCCCAATACCTGCGTGGTCGGTTACAACAACATCCGCTTCGATGACGAAGTGACGCGCAACATCTTCTATCGTAACTTTTACGATCCCTATGCCTGGAGCTGGCAGAACCGCAACTCACGCTGGGATTTACTCGACATCATGCGCGCCTGTTATGCCCTGCGTCCTGAAGGCATTAACTGGCCAGAAAATGAGGAAGGGCTGACCAGCTTCCGGCTGGAACACCTGACGCGCGCCAACGGCATCGAGCACAGCAATGCCCACGACGCGATGGCGGACGTCTATGCCACCATTGCCATGGCGAAGCTGGTGAAAAGCGCACAGCCCCGGCTGTTTGAGTATCTGCTGAGCCACCGCAGTAAACAGAAGTTGACCACGCTGATTGATGTGCCGCAGATGAAGCCGCTGGTGCATATTTCCGGCATGTTTGGCGCCTGGCGCGGTAATACCAGCTGGGTCGCCCCGCTGGCCTGGCATCCGGATAACCGTAATGCGGTCATCATGGTGGATTTGGCCGGCGATATTTCGCCGCTGCTTGAGCTTGACAGCGATACCCTACGCGAACGGCTTTATACCCCGAAAAATGAACTCGGGGATCTGCCTGCGGTGCCGGTCAAACTGGTGCATATCAATAAATGTCCGGTCCTGGCGCAGGCCAATACGCTGCGCCCGGAAGATGCTGACAGGCTGGGCATAAACCGGCAGCACTGCCTCGATAATCTGAAAGTGCTGCGTGATAATCCTCAGGTGCGCGAGAAAGTGGTTGCCATCTTTGCCGAGGCGGAGCCTTTCGTTCCGTCAGAAAACGTGGATGCCCAGCTCTATAACGGTTTCTTCAGCGATGCCGATCGCGCGGCGATGAATATCGTTCTGCAAACCGAGCCGCGCAACTTGCCTGCGCTGGATATCACCTTCGCCGATAAACGCATCGAAAGGCTGATGTTTAATTACCGCGCGCGTAACTACCCCGGCACGCTGGACGAGGCAGAGCAGGATCGCTGGCTGCAGCATCGTCGCAATGTCTTTACCCCGGAGTTCCTTAATAGCTATGCCCAGGAGCTGGAAATGCTTTATGGCCAGTATGAAGGGAATGCTGAAAAACAGGCACTTTTGAAATCCCTGTTCCAGTACGCGCAAGAGATAGTCTGAAATTCCCAGATAAAAAAACCGGAGACAATAGTCTCCGGTTTTTTTGCCCGGTGGCGCTGCGCTTACGCGGGCATACGGGTGTGTTTTTTTTGTAGGCCGGGTAAGCGCTAGCGCCACCCGACGAGTCATTATGCAACGTCTTCGTACTGAGGAACCGGGTTACGGAAGCTCTTCGTGACGCAAGCCAGGTAAACCAAACCGATAGCACCCCAGATCAGACCCAGAACCATAGAGCTCTCTTCCAGGTTAATCCACAGCGCGCCCACGGTCAGGGCACCACACACTGGCAGCACCAGATAGTTGAAGTGGTCTTTCAGCGTTTTGTTGCGCTTCTCACGGATCCAGAACTGGGAGATCACGGAGAGGTTAACGAAGGTAAACGCCACCAGCGCACCGAAGTTAATCAGCGCGGTCGCCGTCACCAGGTCGAATTTAATCGCCAGCAGGGCAATAGCGCCAACCAGCAGCACGTTCCACGCCGGAGTACGCCATTTCGGATGAACGTAGCCGAAGAAACGGGTCGGGAATACGCCGTCACGGCCCATCACGTACATCAGACGAGAAACGCCTGCGTGTGCCGCCATGCCGGACGCCAGTACGGTCACGCTGGAGAAGATCAGCACGCCCCACTGGAAGGTTTTACCCGCAACATACAGCATGATTTCAGGCTGTGACGCATCCGGATCTTTAAAGCGAGAGATGTCCGGGAAGTACAGCTGCAGGAAGTAGGAAGCGCCGATAAAGATCAGGCCGCCAATCAGCGCTGTCAGGAAAATCGCTTTCGGGATCACGCGCTCAGCATCTTTGGTCTCTTCGGACAGAGAAGAGATACCGTCAAAGCCCAGGAACGAGAAGCACAGAATCGTCGCACCGGTAATCATCGGCACAACGTGCGCACCTTCAGACCAGAATGGACGCGTGCTGGTCAGCGTACCTGCACCTTCACCGTGAGAAACACCGTAGATGATCAGGCCAACGATAACCGCCACAATGCCCATCTGCAGAATAACAATCAGGGTATTGAAGTTCGCCACGGTCTTGATGCTGCGCAGGTTAGAGATGGTCATAAAGGCCACCAGCGCGACAACGAAGATCCACGATGGAACAGAAGGCACCAGCGCTTCGAAGTAAATTTTTGCCAGCAGAATGTTGATCATCGGCATGAACAGGTAGTCCAGCAGAGATGACCAGCCCACCATAAAGCCAACCGCCGGGCTGATGGATTTTTGGGCATAGGTGTAGGCAGAGCCTGCAGACGGGAAACGGCGAACCAGTTTACCGTAGCTCAGCGCAGTAAAGAGAATAGCGACCAGCGCAAAGGCGTAAGCCGTTGCCACGTGACCGTCTGTGAGGCCCGATACGATACCGAATGTATCGAACAGCGTCATCGGTTGCATATAGGCGAGGCCCATCATAACAACCGGAATCAACGTAAGCGTTTTACGTAATTCCACGCGAGAGGTGTTTGGAGTTGCGTTATGCGACATAGTTATTCTCCTTTACGGTGATAACCGCCACGTAAGCGAAAAATTGCCCCATTTCTTTCTTCCTCAGCGACAACAACTGTCGGATTTTAGTAAATATCTATCCGGTACGAAGCCCGGCCTCTTGGTTTTTAGTTTCGTTTCGTACATGCAAAAAAAAATAACCGACGCCTTTTATATCGTCGATTATTCATTTGGTTGCAGCGGCGGCATTTTGCCCCACATCGGATACAAAAGGCAATACTTTGCAAAGCACGGGACAATTTTCTTTTTGCTAACTGGCTGATTTCTGGACGCCGGGCTGAGAGTAAACGGCGGCGATAGCACTATTTGCTAAAATCTCGTCCCGCCACCAGGCGCTGGCCAGCCCGGCAGTTTGTTCATTCCAGCCTACCCACACCGAGTCATTACTGCTTTGAGCAAGTACCTGTTTTTCAACAAGCGCACCGCTGTCAATAAACCGCTGCGCCAGATAGCGGGGTAAATAGCCGCAGCCCAGGCCGCTTATTTGCAGTTCCAGCTTGGTTTTATAGTCGAAAACGGTAATGGCCTCCTGCTCATCGAGCAGCTGCGAGGAGACCGAACATTCCGGGCGCGAGCTGTCCCCGACCACGATGGCGCGGTAGCCTTTAATCACGCGACGGTTAATGGGCTCGGGTTCCTGAGCCAGGGGATGATGGGGCGCGACGGCAAACACCTGCTCGAGCACGCCCAGCCGGGCAAAACCAAAATCACTCAGCTGGGGAGGCTCATGGAGTGCACCGACAAAAATATCCGCCCTGCCCTGCGTTAAGGCATCCCAGGAGCCCCCCAGCACGCCGTTGATAAAGATAAGCCGGGTGACGCTGTGGTGTTGATAAAAGGCTTCAATCAGCGGCGTCAGGAGAGAAAACGGAAAGGTATCATCCACGCCAATAACCAGCTCGTTTTCCCACCCCTGATGGAGTTTAACGGCCTGTTTTTCGAGTTCACGGACGGTATGAAGGACTTCGCGGCCTTTTTCCAGCAGCATCTGACCGGTACGGGTAAAACGAGCGCGGTGCCCGGAGCGATCGAGGATCTGGATATTAAGATCGCTTTCCAGTTTTTGAACGGTATAGCTCAACGCAGATGGGGTTTTGTAGAGCTTTGCCGACGCAGCGGCAAAGCTCCCCTCTTTTTCCAGTGCATCCAGAATAATAAGAACATCCAGCAGCGGTTTCATGCTCGCCCCCCTTCTGGTGTGCGATCGTCTCCGCTGCGGGACTTATTCCATGGGCATCAACAGCGGATCGGGATACTGATACTCAAACCCCAGCTCATGACAAATGCGATTGCCATCAACAATTTTGCCTTTACTGTCATCCTTTGCCTCACCGAAAACCGGCGCCGCCAGGCCCAGCTGACGTGCCATCAGCGGGTAAAACGTGCTGCGCGCCGGATGAGACGGTGCACATATATTATAGATGTGTCCACCTTTCGGAGCCTGTAGGAGTAGCTCAATTGCGCCAACAACATCGTCAAGATGTACAAGATTGACGACATGCTGGCCGTCTGGCGCGGATTTCCCGGCAAAAAAGCGTCCCGGATGGCGACCAGGGCCCACCAGCCCCGCCAGACGTACGATATCGACCTGCGTGCCGGGAAGATGATGCAGCCAGTCTTCCAGCTCTTTCAGAACCTGACCGCTCGCCGTCACGGGACGGCGCTCGGAACTTTCTTTCACCACGCCCTCAACTTCGCCATAGACCGACGTTGAGCTGGTAAAAATGATGCGCGGAACATGGTGCGCCAGCGCGCTGTCGACAATCTCCTGCATCGCCTGCAGATAAAACGACTCGCCCGGCCCGCTGCGCCGCGCGGGTAACGTGATCACCAGCGCATCGACGTTCATCAGCGTGTCCAGATCGTCAGCATCACACACCAGCTCCGGTTCAAGACGCAGTTCAACGCCATCAATACCGCACATGCGAGCTGCCTCTACCCCATCCGCCGTGGTTTTGCTCCCGGTCACCTGCCAGCCTTTCGTGGCTAATGACATCGCCAGCGGCATTCCCAGCCATCCTAAACCGACAATCGCGACCTTTTTCATGCGAATTCTCCTGACTCTCACTCGTCTTTTATAAGGCTACGCCAGCCTGGCAGAACACACAATTCATAGCATCAATATGAAATGAATTAATGATCAAAAAAAGCCCTTGCAATATGTCGTACAACTGGTTTAGGTTAAAAGACATCAAATGAATAAGCATTCATCGAGAATTTATATGACACGCGTTCAATTTAAACACCACCATCATCACCATCATCCTGACTAGTCTTTCAGGCGATGTGTGCTGGAAGACGTTTGGATCTTCCAGTGGTGCATGAACGCATGAGAAAGCCCCCGGAAGATCTTCTTCCGGGGGCTTTTTTTTGGACCGAATTCAGACAGGTTAAAACAGGTTAACGAGGAATAAAGAATGTTAGATAACTCACGCTTACGCATAGCTATTCAAAAATCAGGCCGTTTGAGCGACGACTCACGCGAACTGCTGGCCCGCTGCGGGATTAAAATTAACCTGCACACCCAGCGCCTGATTGCTCTGGCTGAAAACATGCCCATCGACATTCTGCGCGTGCGTGATGACGATATTCCCGGTCTGGTTATGGACGGCGTCGTTGACCTCGGCATCATCGGTGAAAACGTGCTGGAAGAAGAGCTGCTGACCCGCCGCGCGCAGGGCGAAGATCCGCGTTACTTCACCCTGCGTCGTCTGGACTTCGGCGGCTGCCGCCTGTCGCTGGCAACGCCGGTTGATGAAGCGTGGGACGGCCCGGCCGCGCTGAACGGCAAACGTATCGCCACCTCTTATCCTCACCTGTTAAAGCGTTATCTCGACCAGAAAGGCGTGCAGTTTAAATCCTGCCTGCTGAACGGCTCCGTTGAAGTGGCACCGCGTGCGGGTCTGGCGGACGCCATCTGTGACCTCGTCTCTACCGGCGCGACGCTGGAAGCGAACGGTCTGCGCGAAGTTGAAGTCATCTATCGCTCTAAAGCGTGCCTGATTCAGCGTGACGGCGACATGGCCGATGCCAAGCAGCAGCTGATCGACAAGCTGCTGACCCGTATTCAGGGCGTGATTCAGGCGCGTGAGTCCAAATACATCATGATGCACGCCCCAACCGAGCGTCTGGATGAAGTGATTGCCCTGCTGCCGGGCGCTGAGCGCCCAACCATCCTGCCGCTGGCGGGCGATCAGCAGCGCGTGGCGATGCACATGGTGAGCAGCGAAACCCTGTTCTGGGAAACCATGGAAAAACTGAAGGCGCTGGGTGCAAGCTCCATCCTGGTGCTGCCTATTGAGAAGATGATGGAGTAATCGCCATGAGCTTTAACACAATCATCGACTGGAATACCTGTAGCGATGCACAGCAGCGCGAGCTGCTGATGCGCCCGGCGATTTCCGCCTCAGAAAGCATCTCACGCACCGTGGCGGAGATCCTGGACAACGTCAAAGCCCGCGGCGATGACGCGCTGCGTGAATACAGTGCAAAATTTGATAAGACGGAAGTCGGCGCATTACGGGTAACCGAGCAGGAAATCATTGACGCCAGCAACCGTCTGGGTGACGACATCAAACAGGCGATGGCCGTCGCGGTGAAAAACATTGATACCTTCCACACCGCGCAAAAGCTGCAGAGCGTCGATGTCGAAACCCTGCCCGGCGTGCGTTGCCAGCAGGTCACGCGCCCGGTTGCCTCCGTCGGCCTCTATATTCCTGGCGGCTCTGCCCCGCTTTTCTCCACCGTGCTGATGCTGGCGACTCCCGCACGCATTGCCGGGTGTCAGAAAGTGGTGCTTTGCTCACCGCCACCAATTGCCGACGAGATCCTTTATGCGGCGAAGCTGTGCGGCGTGCAGGCGGTATATAAAGTGGGCGGCGCGCAGGCGATTTCAGCCCTGGCGTTCGGGACGGAATCCATTCCGAAGGTCGACAAAATCTTTGGCCCAGGCAATGCGTACGTGACCGAAGCCAAGCGTCAGGTCAGCCAGCGTCTGGACGGCGCGGCCATCGATATGCCTGCCGGCCCGTCTGAAGTACTGGTGATTGCCGACAGCGGCGCAACGCCAGACTTCGTTGCCTCCGACCTGCTTTCTCAGGCGGAACACGGCCCGGACTCGCAGGTCATCCTGCTGACGCCGGATGCCGATATGGCGAAACGCGTAGGCGAAGCCGTTGAGCGTCAGCTTGCCGACCTGCCCCGCGCCGACACGGCGCGCCAGGCGCTCGCGGCCAGCCGCCTGATTGTGGCGCGCGATCTGGACCAGTGCATTGCCATCTCCAACCAGTACGGTCCGGAGCACCTGATTATTCAGACCCGCAGCGCGCGCGATCTGGTCGATAGCATTACCAGCGCGGGCTCGGTGTTCCTCGGCGACTGGTCCCCGGAGTCCGCGGGGGATTACGCCTCCGGCACCAACCACGTGCTGCCAACGTATGGCTACACCTCAACCTGTTCCAGCCTGGGCCTGGCGGATTTCCAGAAACGCATGACCGTGCAGGAACTCTCCCGCGAAGGGTTTGCGTCACTGGCTTCGACTATTGAAACCCTCGCTGCCGCCGAGCGGCTGACCGCCCACAAAAATGCCGTTACGCTGCGCGTTGCAGCCCTGAAGGAGCAAGCATGAACATTGAAGAATTAGCCCGCGAAAATGTCCGTCGCCTGACGCCTTACCAGTCCGCGCGTCGTCTCGGCGGCAAAGGGGATGTCTGGCTGAACGCCAACGAATTTCCAACGGCGGTGCAGTTTGAGCTGTCCCAGCAAACGCTGAACCGCTATCCGGAGTGTCAGCCAAAGGCCGTTATTGAAAACTACGCGCAGTACGCGGGCGTGAAGCCGGAGCAGGTACTGGTCAGCCGCGGTGCGGATGAGGGTATTGAACTGCTGATCCGCGCCTTCTGCGAGCCGGGCAAAGACGCGGTGATGTACTGCCAGCCTACCTACGGCATGTACAGCGTCAGCGC
The DNA here is from genome assembly GCF_024599655.1 of Enterobacter asburiae. NCBI lineage: Bacteria > Pseudomonadati > Pseudomonadota > Gammaproteobacteria > Enterobacterales > Enterobacteriaceae > Enterobacter > Enterobacter asburiae. The sequence continues at coordinate 1,782,747 of NZ_CP102247.1, read as the reverse complement.
GGAAACCTTCGGCGTGGCGTGCCGCAACGTGCAGGCGCTGGAGAACTGGCAGTTGGATCTGCAGGGCATTGCAGACAATCTTGATGGCGTAAAAGTCGTCTTTGTCTGTAGCCCGAACAACCCGACCGGACAGATTATCAACCCGCAGGATATCCGCACCCTGCTGGAGATGACGCGCGGTAAAGCCCTGGTGGTGGCCGACGAAGCCTACATCGAGTTCTGCCCGCAGGCAACGCTTGCAGGCTGGCTGGAGGAGTACCCGCACCTGGTGGTACTGCGTACGCTGTCGAAAGCCTTTGCCCTTGCGGGTTTGCGCTGCGGATTCACCCTGGCGAATAAAGAAGTCATAGACCTGCTGCTGAAAGTGATCGCCCCGTACCCGCTCTCGACGCCGGTTGCCGATATTGCAGCACAGGCGTTGACGCCTCAGGGAATCAACGCGATGCGCGAGCGCGTGGCGCAAATCCTGGAGGAACGTCAGTATCTGGTGACCGCCCTGAAGGATATTCCCTGCGTGGAGCAGGTGTTCGACTCGGAAACCAACTACATCCTGGTACGCTTCACCGCCTCCAGCGCCGTATTTAAATCTTTGTGGGATCAGGGCATTATCTTACGAGACCAGAATAAACAACCTTCTCTGAGCGGATGCCTGCGCATTACCGTAGGCACCCGTGCAGAGAGCCAGCGCGTGATTGACGCCCTGAAAGCGGAGAAAGTATGACCCAGAAGATCCTTTTCATCGATCGTGACGGCACCCTTATTTCGGAGCCACCAGCCGATTTTCAGGTCGATCGATTCGACAAGCTGGCTTTTGAACCGGACGTGATCCCGGTGCTGCTTAATCTGCAAAAAGCAGGCTTTAAGCTGGTGATGATCACCAACCAGGACGGTCTGGGTACCGACAGCTTCCCGCAGGCGGATTTTGACGGCCCGCATAATCTGATGATGCAGGTGCTGAGCTCTCAGGGCGTGGTATTTGATGACGTGCTAATTTGCCCGCACATGCCAGCCGACGAGTGTGACTGCCGTAAGCCAAAGGTGAAGCTGGTAGAGCGCTACCTGGCTGAAGATGCGCTGGATAAAACCAACAGCTATGTCATCGGCGATCGTATCACCGATATCACGCTGGCGGAAAACATGGGCATCGCGGGGCTGCGCTACGACCGCAACAACCTTAACTGGGCGAAGATTGGCGAGCAGCTGACAAAGCGCGACCGCTATTCCCACGTTGAGCGCAACACCAAAGAGACGCAGATTGATGTGAAGGTCTGGCTGGACCGTGAAGGCGGCAGCAAGATCCACACCGGCGTCGGTTTCTTCGACCATATGCTGGACCAGATTGCCACCCACGGTGGCTTCCGCATGGAGATCGCGGTAAAAGGCGACCTTTATATCGACGATCACCACACCGTGGAAGATACCGGCCTGGCGCTGGGCGAAGCCCTGAAGCTGGCGCTCGGCGATAAGCGCGGCATTAACCGTTTTGGCTTCGTTCTGCCAATGGACGAGTGTCTGGCGCGCTGCGCGATGGATATCTCCGGTCGTCCGCACCTGGAATATAAAGCCGACTTCACCTATCAGCGCGTGGGCGATCTGAGCACCGAAATGGTGGAGCACTTCTTCCGCTCATTCTCCTACACCATGGGCCTGACGCTGCACCTGAAGACCAAAGGCAAGAACGACCACCACCGCGTGGAGAGTCTCTTCAAAGCCTTTGGCCGTACCCTTCGCCAGGCGATTCGCGTGGAAGGCGACGCCCTGCCCTCGTCGAAAGGAGTGCTGTAATGAACGTGGTGATTCTGGATACCGGATGCGCCAACCTGAACTCCGTGAAATCGGCAATTGCGCGCCACGGCTATGAGCCGGCGGTGAGCCGTGACCCGGACGTGGTGCTGCGTGCCGACAAACTCTTTTTACCGGGCGTGGGAACCGCCCAGGCCGCGATGGATCAGATTCGCGAACGCGAGCTGGTCGATCTGATCAAAGCCTGTACCCAGCCGGTGCTGGGCATTTGCCTGGGTATGCAGATCCTGGGCCGCCGCAGCGAAGAGAGCAACGGCGTTGACCTGCTGGGCATTATTGACGAAGACGTGCCTAAAATGACCGACCACGGCCTGCCTCTGCCGCATATGGGCTGGAACCGCGTTTACGCCAAAGCGGGCGACCGGCTGTTTCGCGGCATCGAAGACGGCGCGTATTTTTACTTCGTGCACAGCTACGCCATGCCGGTGAACGTGAATACGATCGCCCAGTGCACCTACGGCGAGGCGTTTACCGCGGCCGTACAGAAAGACAATTTCTTCGGCGTGCAGTTTCACCCGGAGCGCTCTGGCGCCGCAGGCGCGCAGCTGCTGAAAAACTTCCTGGAGATGTGATGATTATTCCCGCTTTAGATTTAATTGACGGCACGGTTGTTCGTCTCCACCAGGGCGATTATGGCCAGCAGCGAGACTACGGAAACGACCCGCTGCCGCGTCTGCAGGATTATGCCGCCCAGGGTGCGCAGGTGCTGCATCTTGTGGATTTGACGGGCGCGAAAGATCCGGCAAAGCGACAGATCCCCCTGCTGAAAAATCTGGTCGCCGGTGTTGATGTGCCGGTACAGGTTGGCGGCGGCGTGCGTACGGAAGATGACGTTGCGGCGCTGCTGGACGCGGGCGTAGCGCGCGTGGTGGTCGGTTCAACCGCCGTGAAAGAGCCTGAGATTGTAAAAGGCTGGTTCCGCCGCTTTGGCGCCGACGCTCTGGTGCTGGCTCTGGACGTGCGCATTGACGAACAGGGTAATAAGCAGGTGGCAGTCAGCGGCTGGCAGGAAAACTCCGGCGTGACGCTGGAGGCGCTGGTCGAGATGTATCTCCCCGTTGGCCTGAAGCACGTGTTATGCACGGACATCTCTCGCGACGGTACGCTGGCGGGCTCCAACGTCTCGCTGTATGAAGAGGTCTGTGCGCGTTATCCGCAGGTAGCCTTCCAGTCTTCTGGCGGAATTGGTGATTTAAACGATATTGCCGCGCTGCGCGGAACGGGCGTACAGGGCGTGATTGTGGGCCGAGCCCTGCTGGAAGGTAAATTTACTGTGACGGAGGCGATTCAATGCTGGCAAAACGGATAATCCCTTGCCTGGACGTACGCGATGGTCAGGTCGTGAAAGGCGTGCAGTTCCGCAACCACGAGATCATTGGCGACATCGTCCCGCTGGCAAAACGCTATGCCGATGAAGGGGCAGACGAGCTGGTCTTTTATGATATCACCGCTTCCAGCGATGGCCGCGTGGTCGACAAAAGCTGGGTGGCGCGCGTGGCGGAAGTGATCGATATTCCGTTCTGCGTGGCGGGCGGGATTAAATCCGCAGACGACGCAGCCCAAATTCTCTCGTTTGGTGCCGACAAGATTTCCATCAATTCCCCTGCCCTGGCCGACCCGGAGCTGATCACCCGCCTGGCCGATCGTTTTGGCGTACAGTGTATTGTGGTTGGGATCGACACCTGGTATGACGCCGCAACGGGCAAGTACCACGTCAACCAGTACACGGGAGATGAAAGCCGCACGCGCGTGACGCAGTGGGAAACGCTCGACTGGGTGCAGGAAGTGCAGAAGCGTGGCGCGGGCGAGATTGTCCTCAACATGATGAACCAGGACGGCGTGCGTAACGGTTACGATCTGGAGCAGCTGAAAAAAGTCCGTGCAGTCTGCCACGTTCCGCTGATCGCCTCCGGCGGCGCGGGCACCATGGAGCACTTCCTCGAAGCCTTCCGCGATGCCAACGTGGACGGTGCGCTGGCCGCGTCCGTGTTCCACAAACAGATTATTAATATTGGTGAGTTAAAAACGTACCTGGCCGACCAGGGCGTGGAGATCAGGGTATGTTAACAGAGCAACAACAGGCGCAGCTGGACTGGAAAAAAACGGACGGATTACTGCCGGTAGTTGTCCAGCATGCCGTCTCAGGCGAAGTGCTGATGCTGGGGTATATGAACCAGGACGCGCTGGAAAAAACGATCGACAGCGGCAAAGTGACGTTTTTCTCGCGCACGAAACAGCGTCTGTGGACCAAAGGGGAAACCTCAGGCCATTTCCTCAATGTGGTCAGCATGGCGCCCGACTGCGATAACGACACCCTGCTGGTGCTGGTCAATCCGATCGGGCCGACCTGCCACAAGGGCACCAGCAGCTGCTTCGGTGAGACGAGCCACCAGTGGTTGTTCCTGTATCAACTGGAACAGCTGCTGGCAGAGCGTAAAACGGCGGATCCGGAGAGTTCTTATACCGCGAAGCTGTACGCCAGCGGAACCAAGCGTATCGCACAGAAGGTAGGAGAAGAAGGCGTTGAGACCGCGCTGGCCGCGACGGTGCATGACCGCGAGGAACTGACGAATGAAGCGTCTGATTTGATGTATCACCTGCTGGTGCTGCTGCAGGATCAGGAGCTGGATTTGACGGCGGTGATAGAGAATCTTCGTAAGCGTCACAAATAAAAAAAACCGGGGTATATCCCCGGTTTTTTTTAATCTGCAAATCAGGCTTTTGGTTTGTAGTTGCGTAAGGCGTTACGGCCAAGCACGAAACCTGAACCGAAAATACCACCCAGCAGCACGGCAAGAATCAGAACAACCGCTTTTTTCGGACTGTCACGATGTACTGGGAGTTCCGGCTTCATGACATACCGGTAAACGTGGATCGTGTCAGGGTTTACATTCAGATTCTGGATGTCCAACAGATTTCGCCTGGTCTGGTAATAGGCCGTTGGGAAGACCAGCGGACGAGAAGCCTCATTGTCAATCATCGATTTCAGCCCCTCGCTACCCAGCAGGAACAATGTTTCCTGAGTCACCTCCTGGGTTTGCTGGACCTGCGGCGAGGTTATTTTCGCTGCTTCAGCGTTCTTGAGTGCCTCAGCAATCTGTTTGATACGCAGATCTTTTTGCTCCTGAGCAACCTTCTCCTGGTTTTGCAGGGAGTCATTCAGGGTTTTTATCTGTTCCTTGATGTTGTCCTTAAGGTCAACGGCAAGTTCTTTCGCCGTTTGCTCATCGACCTGCTGGATATACTGCGCCAATTGCTTTTGTGCGGCTTCTGCGGATGTACTGGTATAGGAGACGCTTAATGGTAACGGCTGTCCTTTAACCGTGGGCTCAATGGTAAGTTTTTCAGGCACTGACTGATTTTCCAGCGCCTGCGACAACGCGGAGAATGAGGAGTTAAAACGACCAATAGCACGTGTTTGATTATCAAGCATTGAAGGTGCTGCGGTACCGTAGAGGATATTCAATGCATTAGAATAGCTGGCTATCTGAGCAGCATCAGGTTGTGCAATAATTGCACTTGACGTCCATTTTTCCTTTACAATAGATAAAAAACCAATAGCAAGGGCAATAAAAACAACAACAAAGACTGCTATCGTCCACTTTCCACGCCACAGTTGCAGTACTAAATCAAATAAATCAATTTGCTCAGGGTCATTGCTTCGGCTGACCTGGCTATTGTTGTTTTGTGTCATACAATCCCTAACAGATGAAAAAGGGCAAACATAATTTTGTTTGCATAGTTTATCTATTACTGGCGATTTTTCTATAAGAATCCGATGAGTAATATCGGAAAGATGGGTTATGTAACTTACATCCTTCGCGCTATCATAGACGCCATGTGATGCGCTATGGCATCTGTAAGAATAGGTTTTATGAGGGAAGCTATGAAATTTTTAGTCACGGGTGCCGCAGGTTTTATCGGTGCGAATGTCAGTAAACGCCTCCTTGAGGCCGGTCATCAGGTTGTTGGTATCGATAACCTCAATGAATACTACGATGTCAACCTGAAGCTGGCACGCCTGGAACTGTTAAAATCTGAGCGTTTCACCTTCCACAAGCTGGAATTAGCCGACCGCGAAGGTATGGCCGCACTTTTCGCTGGTGAGAAGTTTGATCGGGTGATTCATCTGGCCGCCCAGGCGGGTGTACGCTACTCTCTGGAAAACCCTCACGCGTACGCGGATGCCAACCTTATCGGCCATCTCAACGTGCTGGAAGGCTGCCGCCATAATAACGTTCAGCATCTGCTTTATGCCTCATCCAGCTCCGTATATGGCCTCAACCGCAAGATGCCCTTCTCCACCGATGATTCCGTGGATCACCCGGTCTCACTCTATGCTGCGACCAAAAAAGCCAATGAGCTGATGTCGCACACCTATTCGCATCTGTACAACTTGCCGACCACCGGCCTGCGCTTCTTCACCGTGTACGGTCCGTGGGGACGCCCGGACATGGCCCTGTTTAAGTTTACTAAGGCGATGATTGAGGGCAAAAGCATTGATGTCTATAACTACGGTAAGATGAAGCGCGACTTTACGTACATTGATGATATCGCTGAAGCCATTATTCGCCTTCAGGATGTTATTCCTCGGTCAGACCCAAACTGGACCGTTGAGGCCGGCTCACCTGCGACCAGCTCAGCGCCTTATCGGGTTTATAACATCGGCAACAGTTCACCAGTAGAGCTGATGGGCTACATCACCGCTCTGGAAGAGGCCCTGGGTAAAAAAGCGGAAAAAAATATGATGCCACTCCAGGCCGGGGATGTTCTGGAAACCAGCGCCGATACCCAGCCACTTTATGACGCGATCGGATTTAAACCGCAAACCTCGGTTAAAGATGGGGTGAAGAACTTTGTAGACTGGTACAAACGTTTCTATAAAATTTGAATACATTCAATATGTCTACGCAAAAAGGAACTGCTATGTCTATTCCAGTAATTCACCAGACAGATCTTATCGTAGGTCGCTCTGTTAAACTTCGAAATGTAAAAATCGATGACGCAGCTTTCATTGTTGCGCTGAGAACGAATGAGAAAAAGGGTCGATTTATAAGCACGACCTCTGATGATACTAAGGCACAAGAAAAATGGATCGAAGGTTATCTGAAAAGTGAGGGTCAAGCCTACTTTATCATTACCGATCTCGAAGATATACCTTTTGGTACGGTAAGAATTTATGATCAGCAACAAGATTCTTTCTGCTGGGGATCATGGGTCATTCATGAGGATGCACCTTCACATTTCGCAATTGAGTCGGCGCTTTTAGTCTACTACTACGCGTTGAAATTAGGTTTTACCCGCGCCCACTTCGATGTCCGTAAAGGTAATCTTTCTGTCATTAGGTTCCACGAGCGTTTCGGTGCTGTTCGTCAAAAAGAAACAGAAGATGATATTCTTTTCACTATTTCGAAAGACAGTATTCAGGACTCAATGAATAAATTTAAGAAATACCTTCCTCAGCATATTTTAATTAAATAAAAGACATTTTCCTCAATTAACATCAAATATAAAAAAGGACAGACCATTACGGTCTGTCCTTTTAAAGAACATTTTTTATTAATCACTACCAAACAGATCGCGGGTATACACTTTATCCGCCACGTCAGCCAACTCTTCCGCCATGCGGTTTGAAATGATGACATCGGCTTCTTTCTTAAATGCGTCCAGATCGCGGATCACCCGTGAATTGAAGAACTGATCCTCCGGCATGGCTGGCTCATAGATAACAACCTCAACCCCTTTCGCCTTAATGCGCTTCATGATCCCCTGAATAGAAGAAGCGCGGAAGTTATCGGAGCCACTCTTCATGATCAGACGGTATACACCGACGACTTTCGGTTGACGCGCAAGGATGGAATCGGAGATAAAATCTTTACGTGTACGGTTAGCATCAACAATCGCCGATATCAGGTTGTTTGGCACAGCCTGGTAGTTTGCCAGCAGTTGCTTGGTGTCTTTTGGCAGACAGTAGCCACCGTAGCCAAATGAAGGGTTGTTGTAGTGATTACCAATGCGCGGATCGAGACACACCCCTTCAATAATCTGACGGGTGTTCAGTCCAAGACTCTCTGCGTAACTGTCGAGCTCATTGAAATAAGCCACTCGCATTGCCAGATAGGTATTCGCGAAGAGCTTAATCGCCTCAGCTTCAGTGGAGTCGGTAAACAACACCTGAATATCTTTCTTAAGCGCCCCTTCCTGAAGCAGCGCGGCAAAGCGCTCAGCACGCTCAGAGCGTTCGCCAATAACAATACGCGAAGGATGCAGGTTATCGTAAAGTGCTCTCCCCTCGCGCAGGAACTCCGGCGAGAAGAAGATGTTATCAATCCCAAACTTCTCTTTGATGGATTTAGTGAAACCAACAGGAATCGTTGACTTAATGACCATCACCGCATCAGGGTTGATCGCGATAACGTCTTTGATCACCGCTTCTACAGTTGAGGTGTTGAAGTAGTTGGTTTTAGGATCGTAGTCAGTAGGCGTCGCAATGATGACGTAATCCGCATTGCGGTATGCATCTTCTTTATCTGTCGTGGCGCGGAAATTCAGCGGTTTATTGCTGAGATAGTCCTGAATTTCTTTATCCACAATCGGCGATTGTTTCTGATTGAGCATATCCACTTTGGCCTGCACGATATCCAGCGCAACCACTTCATGATTCTGAGCAATCAAAATGCCGTTAGAAAGACCGACATACCCTGTTCCGGAGATTGTTATTTTCATTCGCTAATGACTTCTGTGAGTTAACTGTACTGATGGCCGCCAGACCATCGCGATAAACATAACTGTTGGGCTTTGTACCTCCTGGCAAACTGAACTGTCAAGGCAAACCAGGAGTAATCACTACGAGCGGGCCGAGATTCAGACTACTTCGAATAACAGGCGACATTTTTTGCATAAAAAAACCCGGAGACAGGCTCCGGGTTTTGATTAAAGCGAGTAAGCTAACTTATTCCATCCATTCGGTATGGAACACGCCTTCTTTATCGGTACGTTTGTAAGTATGCGCACCAAAGTAGTCACGCTGTGCCTGAATCAGGTTAGCAGGCAGAACAGCCGCACGGTAGCTGTCGTAGTAGGCGACTGCTGCAGAGAAGGTCGGAACCGGGATACCGTTCTGAACAGCGTAGGCAACCACGTCACGCAGCGCCTGCTGATATTCATCCGCAATTTTCTTGAAGTACGGTGCCAGAAGCAGGTTGGCGATACCGGCGTTTTCAGCATAGGCATCGGTGATTTTCTGCAGGAACTGCGCACGAATGATGCAACCCGCGCGGAAGATCTTCGCGATTTCACCGTAGTTCAGGTCCCAGTTGTTCTCGTCTGACGCCGCACGCAGCTGAGAGAAGCCCTGCGCGTAAGAAACGATTTTACCCAGGTACAGTGCACGACGCACTTTTTCAACGAATTCGGCTTTATCACCAGCAGGTTTGGCCTGTGGGCCAGACAGCACTTTAGATGCCGCGACGCGCTGCTCTTTCAGAGAAGAGATGTAACGCGCAAATACGGATTCGGTGATCAGAGACAGCGGTTCGCCCAGATCCAGAGAGCTCTGGCTGGTCCATTTACCGGTACCTTTGTTCGCTGCTTCATCCAGAATCACATCAACCAGGTATTTACCCTCTTCATCTTTTTTCGTGAAGATATCTTTGGTGATGTCAATCAGGTAGCTGTTAAGCTCGCCTTTGTTCCACTCGGTAAAGGTTTCAGCCAGCTCTTCGTTAGAGAGGTTCAGACCGCCTTTCAGCAGGGAATAAGCTTCAGCGATCAACTGCATGTCGCCGTATTCGATACCGTTGTGCACCATTTTCACATAGTGACCTGCACCGTCTGCACCGATATAGGTTACGCAAGGCTCACCATCTTCAGCCACGGCTGCGATTTTGGTCAGGATAGGTGCAACCAGTTCGTATGCATCTTTCTGGCCGCCAGGCATGATGGATGGGCCTTTCAGCGCGCCCTCTTCACCACCGGAAACACCGGTACCGATGAAGTTGAAGCCTTCTGCGGACAGCTCACGGTTACGACGAATGGTATCCTGGAAGAAGGTGTTACCGCCATCAATGATGATGTCACCTTTTTCGAGGTAAGGCTTCAGGGAGTCGATAGCTGCATCGGTACCTGCGCCCGCTTTCACCATTAACAGGATACGACGAGGCGTTTCCAGAGACTCAACGAACTCTTTCACCGTATAGAAAGGAACCAGTTTCTTGCCTGGATTCTCGGCAATCACTTCTTCGGTCTTATCACGGGAGCGGTTGAAAACGGAGACGGTATAACCACGGCTTTCGATGTTGAGCGCCAGGTTGCGCCCCATCACTGCCATACCGACAACGCCGATCTGTTGCTTGGACATTACATACTCCTGTCAGGTGTGAATAGTTGTAATTTCTAAATATGAGATATGGTGATTATACAGTTAAGATGTGAGTTTGGGAACAAAGTATAGCGATGACACTAAACCCTTATTTTTTGTATCTGAATTTTAACCATCGATTTCGCAGTGCTTTATTAACAGGAACCTCGAATAATTTAAATATAATAACAGATCCTAAAACAGACAAAATAAATGCAGTTAAAGCCGTCAACATTATAGCTAAGATATCATCAGCATGATTGTCATTTGTTATTTTAAAAATAACCCTTATGACAATTAAATGAATCATATAAAAAGAGAATGATGCCTCTCCTAAAAGAACAAAACAACGATGCGATAATAATTTAGAAATGACCCCGCCGTCATAAGAAAAAACAAACACCATAAATGCCATTGCGGGTATAAATAGCAAATCATAGCGTAAATTCATATCAGAAATAAAATTAGTAGAAAGATACAACGTCAACCCTAACAAAATAACTGATAATATCTCCATGAAACTAAACATACTTTCAGACAATACAGGCATTTTTGAAACATGCATGCGACATAAAAGCATACCAATAATGAATCCATTAATTCTAAAGAAAGGGTTTATGTAGAACAGCCAGTGATCAGATACTAGGTCTTGTGGGTGAATCAAGAAATAAAATTGAAGCACTAGTATCATTGCTAACAAAATTAGTAAAAAACGAGTTTTTAACACTACTAAAAATACAAAGCTACAATAAAAGAAAAGTTCGCAAGAAAGACTCCAACTCACTGGATTAAATGAAAAATAAACATCTTCCAATGGAATAAATGCATGCAGCAAAAAAAAGTTAAAAATAAGAGCAATGATGTGCAAAAAGTCAAAATTAGAGAAATGGCTAAAAACAAAAAAAGAAAACAACAATGTTAACCAATGGACAGGAAATATCCTAACGACTCTAAAGAAAATAAAATCCTTAGAATCAAAATACCCATCCGCTTTATGTTTCCTGAAGCTATACGATATTATAAAACCGGACAATATATAAAAAAAAGTAACTCCAGCATAGCCAGAAAAAAAATATCTTGCGAAAGATTTTATTATTGGATTGTCAACTGAATTAAGAACGCCTAGATGATGCAGAAATACGCCAACTGCTGCAAAAAAACGTAGTGATGTTAAACTAAAGATATGTTTATTTAACATTAAAAAATAACCTATGAATTTTCATTGCTTCCGCATGACTGAATATATTTTTCTAAATAGGGTTATTGGCAACAATCTTGGAAGAGAGCGCAACAACAAGATGCACGAAGCGGATAAAAAATTTTGAAAACCAAGTTTATGTTTAAGTCTCGCCAGTATTAACTCGCTGTGGATATAAGACAAACCACGACGACGGTTTAACATAGCATTTCCAGTTCTTGCGTAGACTAATATATCAGCTATATTACCTACAGTTTTCCCTTTTGATAAAACTCTTAGCCATAAATTATAGTCCTCCATAAAATGGTGATGCATATAACCACCAACGCTCATAATTTCATCTTTTTTGAACATAACCGTCATATGATTAAAGGGGTTTTTTAAAACTGCATATTTCAAAATATCCACATGCGTTTCAGGTACTTTTCGAACGCCGGTAGAAATATTAATGTCGTTTTCAAATTCGCTGATTGCCCCTCCTAAAATACAAAGTTCAGGGGATTCACTAAACTTTCTTATCTGAAGCTCAAAGCGATTTGGCACACAAATATCATCGGTATCCATTCTCGCAATTAGAGCATGATTACAACTCTTCATTCCAATATTAAGCGCATTGCCTAAACCAACATTATTTGGTAGTGGAACAATATGTAGTGGTAAAAACTCCGCCCACTTATTTATGACGGAGTGTAATTGTTCGTTTATCGGCCCATCCAGCACTACAATAATTTCGTTAGCTTGATAGGTTTGATTAAAAAGACTTTCAAAGCATTGCTCCAAATTACCAGGGGTCTCTTTAGTATATAAGGACATTAGAACACTAAAATCGATCATTTCTTTATTAAATCCCTATAGCAAGCACGGTATTTTGATGCAACGACTGACATGTCATAATTTTGACTAACCATATTATATAAAGACGAAATCAATTCTTCATTGCAAGTATCCATGGAGTTAACTACTTTAACGAAATCTGAAACAGTACCATCAAAGAAACAGATATTGTCATTTTCCAGGAGTTCTCTATAAACTGGCAAATCACGACATATAATTGGAAGCTTAGCAATTATGGCTTCAAATAAACTTAGCCCAAAGGATTCACTTGAACTTGGCATTGCATAAATATCAAATGTCTTAAGATAAGGGAGTGGGTTTGCTCTAAACCCAGTAAATATGCAACGATCATAAACCTTCAAACTAATGGCTAGATCTATTAACTCTTTTTCCCTGGCACCACCGCCGACAAAAATAGCGGCATGATTCGGTAAAAAAGGTAGGGCATGGACGATGGTATCCAGATGCTTCCCTGATGTAATAATAGAAGTTGAACCAATAATTTTCAGATTTCGTTTTACTAAAGAGGCGGCGGCTTCAATATATTCATCTTCAAGAACTGAGCTTTCCTCAATTTTACTTTCAACTGCTAACACATCGATTCCACTGCTAACAATATAAACATCTCCATTTGAAAAAGAACTGTAATAATTTTTCGCTATCGATGTGAATACAAATTTATTAGGGATAAATGAGAGAACAAGCTTCCATAAAAAGACAGATATTCTTGCTTTCATTGGTTTATATCTTGAAAATATATCCTCTTTAAGAAAGTTATGCATTGTTGTTACAAATGCTGCTCTAACTCCAGAGCAGCGCAGCAATACAAGTAATAAATCAGGGAAAAAACCATGGCTGTGAACAATATCGAACCCACGAAATTTATTAATGGTACCTAAAGAAAAATCCACCCTATTTTTCTTTATCCCAACAAAATTGAGTTTGTTCTTTGTGTTTTCACGCAAATAAAATATTTCTACATAACAACCCTGTGCTGTAAGCAGCTTGCACAAAGCTTCCACTTGAATCCCAGGACCACTTTTTGCAAGGCTAGGTAATATCATTGCTATTTTCATAGGTATCATTACTTATCCGATATGAGCTCGCTTGTCACCAGAGCATTTTTGAAATAGGTTTCATATACTAATGAATCATAGTTGACATCATTTAATACAAACGGGATGAAATTAAATGTTAAGTTATCAAAGGAAATAGGAGCTATATCGTTTTTAAAATATGAAGCCATACTAAATAAGCTATAAAACAAAACCAACACAAACTTCAACACAACTTTTCTACCTATCTGAAAATATTTAAAGTAGTTATTAATCGCGACATCATAAAATAAAAATATAATAAAAAAAGTCGACATTCGTGACATGAAAGGTATAAAAATACCGACCAAGAAGACCAAGCCTCCAAAGAAAAGCTGTCTTTTTAAGAATACAACTGAATAATCTCCAGTATATTTTAGCTCTCCAATGTTTTTAAATTGATATAATAAGTAAATAATTGAGAAAATAAGAGAAGGTCCAACATGTAATGTTAAATCTGTGATTTCACGATAAACTTTAATCTTGAGAAAAATAACAGGCAGTAACTGCACACCTATATTCACCAGAGAGTCACTGGTCAGCAACAGCAAAAGAAAGGAGGCTATAGAGAGAGAAATAAATATAAAAGCTTTAGAATTCTTTATGCTCGCCAAAAGAAATGCACATCCGACAATAACTGCTGATGCATGAAATGCTATTGCAAGCAAAAGATAGAAATTAGACTTTTTTTTGTTTAAATTTAATCTAGTAGTTAATGCACATAGTGCTAATATTGCGGAAACAAACTGTCTTAACTGCTCTAAAATTAATGTATTACCAAAACAAATAATAAGCAATAGTAAAAAAAATGGTAAATTACAGTCTTTATTATCAAGGACAAACTTAGTAAGTATAGCAAATGACAACAGGAAAAACAGGAGCGTTGTGATGCCAAAGTTATAATGAGACAAGAATGACAAGCATGAATACAATAAATAAAATCCAGGCTCAAACCATGCAGTTCCTTCACGAGTGAAAAAGTTTACATAATAATTTACCCAATCTTCTCCATTAAGGTAAAAAGCGGTGTAAGCCACGCCCAATAAAAAAACCAAAGAATAAGCGACTATTCTTTTTAAAGAAGCCTTAAAGTTTGGCCAAAGTAATGACAAAAACAGAAGCGGCATACATTGCGATAAAATAAACATTATTTACATAACCTATTATATAAAGATATATACCATTGAAAAAGATCAATATATTTCAAGAACCTCAATCTTTTATTGGAATTAGCTATGATCTGAATTAAGTTATGAACATAAGGAGCTTTGTATCTTTTTCTTACTGAAACATTAAACTTTAATAAATCTTTTTTTAATAACTCGCTGATGCCCGAAGACGTTACCTGGTTTTGATGAATACGATACTTTACAGTTATTACTGAACAATATGAAATACATTCATTATTCGAAAATAATTTATACCAAAGAGGTAAATCTTCTAGCAAGTAATAACTTTCATCATACCCATGATACTTGTCAAATGTTTCTCTGGATATCATTACCCCTGGAGCAACATTTGAAAAACCAAGTAAGAAGAGCCAGTCTGAGTATTTAGAATTTTGTTCCGACTTATTCTTTATTAAATTCCATGTAAAGGAATATGGGAAAACTTCAGTTGAAACATTTTCTCCAAATGTTTCAAATCGGGAAAACACAATACCGGTATTACTTTTTCTTGAAGCCATTAGATCTTCAATTGCTGTAGCTTCTAACAGATCATCTGCACCTAAAAACTTAATCCAGCTACCAGATGAAGCCATCGCACCTCTATTACAATTAGCAGGTATCCCAGCTCGTAGTTCACTAGTGATCACTTTAAATTTAACTTGTGAATTATTTTTTTCATTCCATTGTTTACAACAATTGACAGTATTATCTGCCGAGTTATCATCAGAAACTATAATTTCAATGTTAGAATAAGTCTGTTTTAAACAACTATCTAGCGTTTCTTCAATAAAATCAGCAGAATTATATGTCACTATTACGATAGACACCATTTCTTCATGGTTTAACATTTCGAAATCCATATATAGCCTTAAGTACCATAAACTTGAAGAGAGACCAAGTTAGTAATTTTTTATTATGCTTAGTAATTTCTATTATATTTTTAAGCTTAACTTTCTGAATTAAACTGGAAACCGCCAGGTCCCATTCACTTTTATTATTTATTTTTTTTCGCCAGAGGGACCTTTTTATTGTTAAATTAGTAGCAACTCTGATCATATACAAATGAACGGCAGGAATTAACAAGCTTAATGATGGAGTATCGGTGATGATGTCTGCTAATCGTTGAGCTGTAAATGCCATTTTAAACAAATTTCTATTAACTCTTCTGGTTGTTGAAAGTGTGTTTTCTGCATAATAATACTTCCCTTCAGATAGAGTAATTTTTCGGGCATTTAACATAGCCATCCGAGCTATTAACTCATCATCATTGACATTATTAGCTAAACCTCCAGCAATATTTTTGATTGCATTATAGCCAGCCAGAATCGTCTCTTTCCGATATATACCAAACGCATGAATACCCCATAACGAAATTGTATTCTCGAATGCAGTATATCCAGAAATCGGCCAATTTTGAATTGTGTAGTTAAAACGTGTGGGCTCCTTTTGAGTAGAACACACATAATAATCAAATAAAGCCAGATCAATTTCTTTATTGTTCTCAAATTCGGCCAATGCTTTTTTTATAGAAAATTGATCAAGTTTGTCATCGCAATCACAAAAAACAATAAAATTACTTTCGGAGTTATTAATCCCTACAAGGCGCGCCTCTGCAGCACCTCCATTTTTTTTGCTAATAACCCTGATATTTTTATTATTACGTATAAAAGAGTCATTAGAGATGATCTCAAATGTTTTATCAGTAGAACCATCATCAATGAGTACGAACTGTATTTGAGGGTCATATATTTCACACAGCATGTTTAGAAAAGCATTAATATTTCGCTCTTCATTATATACTGGTGTTATGACTGAACATTTATATGGATATTCTTCACTCATGCTATATCACTAACCTTTTGTAGCCTCTTAATATGAGCAATATATATAAGTATAGAAACTATTAAATAACCTAAATAGGTTATACAGTATGCAATGCTTACCCCAGTAAATGAGAAATACTTTGTTAACCCCCACGTTAATAAGGGAAATAAGATTGAAAATGTGATCTCCAGTATAGCATTAATCTTAAAATATCCCTTAGCTAATAACACTGTTGCAAATAACCAACTTGTTATTCTGAAAACATCACCCAAATTCTGAAATAAGAACAATTGTTTTGCTGCAATAAATTCCGAACTGAATAATATCTTCAATATATATTCTTTACCCCAAAATATACTCATAGCAAACATGCAGGCAAAGGGAATAACAATGAGACTGCCTGTTTTTAAAACAGAAATATGTTCTTTAACTGTCTTGGCGGCTGCTGTTTTGGGGAAATAATATACAGTTAGTGCGGTTGTCAGGACTGCCAGGTAAGCTTCAGATAACTTCGATACAGACTGCCAATAGCCAGCATATTCTGCTGAAAAATCTTTGGTTAAAATAGTCCTCACTAGAATGAGAGATACAGGGCCGGTCAGTGCGCCAATTATGCCCATGAAAAAATAATTTCTCATTTCAGATATATGAGACGAGGTTGTTTTACCAACCCAGAAATGATATTTGAACCAATCGCATTTCATGACTACAAATACAAGCCATAGGCCTGCAATTGCATTATTCAATGCCGCAGCAATCAATGCTCCCTTTAACCCAAAAAGATATACCAATAACATCATAGAGATGGCAGAAAAAACAACAGCACATCCATTAGCAACAAAAAACCTATAATGGTCTCCAAGACCATTGAGCACACCCAAGAATATATTATTTATAACATTTAGCGGTACAACAATCAAAGCAAGTATGACTATCCAATAATAAGCTTTCGTTGAAAATAAAAGCATTGATATATTACTTGATAGAATGCACCCCAAGCAAATGATAAACAGGCATGCTACTACAGAGAGCTTTAAGGCAGCTCTCCAGTAGTATTTTGCACTTTCATAATCATTTTTATTTTCTGCGGAATATCTGTTTATCCCCTGAGAAACCTGAGAGGATACAAAACCATTTATGAACGTCACCAGATTTTGTAATTGCCCTAATCCCGCAATCCCCACTGGACCTGTATATATTGCAACAACTTTTGATATCGCGAAACCGCATAATAGTCGCAGAAGTGTCAATATTCCGCTAAAAATAGTTACTTTTGCAAAATTCAAATTTGCCATCCATTTATTTTTTGAATGACAAAGTCGACCTCATCATCGGTCATAACTGGCGAAATTGGCAAAGAGAGTACGGAATTATGCAACATTTCTGAGACAGGTAAGGATAAATGTGAAATTTCTGAGTAAGCCTTTTGATGATGAGGAGGTATCGGATAGTGTACAAGGGTTTGTATTCCCTGATCATTCAAATAGTTAACAAGACTATCCCTATTTACTGTTTTAATAACATATAAATGCCATACGTGTGAAACTTCATTGTCAGGATGAACTGGAAGAGTAATATTTTCGTTAGTAATATTCTCTTGATATTTCTTAGCTATATCTCTTCTGCGTTTATTTTCATTATCTAAATTTGGTAATTTGACGCTTAAAAGCGCTGCCTGTAATTCATCCAGTCGACTATTTACCCCTTTATAGAGATTTTGATATTTTACATGTGAGCCATAATTACGAAGAGCTTTTAGTGTATCTGCTAAGCCATCATCACTCGTTGTGATCGCACCAGCATCACCCAGAGCACCTAAATTTTTCCCCGGGTAGAAACTAAACGCACCTGCATCCCCCCAACTGCCTGCCTTGATTTTAAACTGCTCAGCTCCTTGTGATTGCGCACAATCCTCAAGAACTAATATATTGTTTGCAGCAGCATATTCCTGTATTTCTTTCATCGGTGAAATCTGACCGTAAAGATGAACAGGAAGGATCACTTTTGTTTTTGTCGTAACAGCTGCTTTTATATTTTCTAGAGATAAGTTAAAAGTATTTACATCAGGTTCTACAAGTATTGGAGTTAAATTATTTTCAGATATTGCAAGAATAGAAGCAATATATGTATTAGATGGTACGATAACCTCGTCACCTTCTTGCAATTTACCCATTACTTTCCAGGCGCGTAAAACCAACACCAGGGCTTCTAAGCCGTTCGCTACACCAATACAGTGTTTAACACCACAGTAATTAGCAAATTCAGACTCAAACTTTTGGAGATGATTTCCCATTACATACCATCCCGAATCTAACACAGATTCGAATGCACTCATTAACTCCGCATGATAAACCTGATTTATTTTTTGAAGATCAAGAAATTTAATCATCTAATAACACACCCTATAATTTGTACTGTATATCAAAAAGTAAATTTTTTTAATGTTGGCTTTTCACTAACCCTAGTCGTTTTAATTTTTGAGGTCAGTGATCGCTTTGAAAGAAGCATAGTCTCGAATATAATCACTTTCATCATAATAATCATCGGCCAGAACCATTAAGACACAATCGTCGCTGAAATCATACATTTCATGCCAAACCATGGGTTCGATTATTAATCCAACCGTCGGTGAATCCAAAAGCACATGCTCAACTTGTTTTCCATCATCAAGCAAGAACTTACAAGATCCCTTAACAGGAACAGCTATTTGCGTTAGTTTTTTATGGGCATGAAAGCCTCTTCTGACGCCTGGTGTCGTATCAAACATGTAGTAGACCCGCTTGATATCAAGCGGTATGTCTTTTTCTTGCTCAATAACTACCAATGCACCCCTGTCATCACCTTTTTTGTTTAGCTGAATCAAATTCATTGTATTTTAATGCCCTTTTACTAATTTTAATAAATACTGTCCATAATGGTTTTTTGCTAATTTAGAACCAATAGCCGTAAGGGTCTCATCATTTAACCATCCATTTCGCCAGGCAATCTCTTCTGGACAAGCTACCATCATACCCTGACGTTTTTGAACTGTTTCGACAAAACTTCCGGCCTCAATTAAACTATCATGGGTGCCGGTATCAAGCCATGCAAAACCGCGACCTAACAATTCGACATTTAAATTATTATTGTTAAGGTAAATTTCATTGACTGTTGTTATTTCTAACTCGCCTCTTGCCGACGGTTTTATATTTTTTGCAATATCAATGACGTTATTGTCATAAAAATAGAGTCCCGTCACCGCCCAATTAGACTTAGGCTGAGCTGGTTTTTCCTCTATACTTATTGCTTTGAAATCACTATTAAATTCAACCACACCGAACCGCTGTGGATCCATGACTTGGTAGCCGAAGACTGTTGCCCCACTTATTCTACTACTCGCCAGCTGTAATTTAGGTGTGAATCCTTGTCCGAAGAAAATATTATCGCCTAGTACTAAACAGACTGGCTCTTGCCCAATAAAATTCTCACCTATAATGAAAGCCTGTGCCAAACCATCAGGATTTGGTTGAATAGCGTAACTCAAATTAATACCAAATTGACTGCCATCCCCCAAAAGTCTTACAAAACCGCTCTGATCTTCAGGTGTTGTTATTATAAGTATATCTTTGATACCTGCCAGCATTAAAACGGACAAGGGATAATAAATCATTGGTTTATCATAAACGGGAAGAAGTTGTTTAGATACTCCCAAAGTTACAGGATACAGCCTGGTACCAGAGCCACCAGCGAGAATTATACCCTTCATTCATTATCTCCATATTGTTTTGATAACCAAGATGTGTAAGCACCACTTTTCACATTATTAATCCACCCTTGATTATTGAGATACCATTCAACCGTTTTACGAATGCCACTGTAAAAAGTCTCTTGTGGTTTCCAGCCTAATTCTTCAGCTATTTTGTGCGCATCGATTGCATATCTTCTGTCATGGCCTGGGCGATCAGCTACATAACGGATCTGACTGCGGTAAGATGTCCCTTTAGGTACAATTTCATCCAACAGATCGCAAATCGTATGGACCACGTCCAGGTTCTGCTTCTCGTTATGGCCGCCAATGTTGTACGTTTCACCCGGTTTCCCTTGAGTGACAACGGTGTAGAGTGCACGCGCATGATCTTCTACATACAGCCAGTCACGGATTTGATCGCCTTTACCGTAAATTGGCAGAGCTTTACCTTCCAGCGCATTCAGAATAACCAACGGGATCAGTTTTTCCGGGAAATGGTACGGGCCGTAGTTATTCGAACAGTTGGTGACGATAGTCGGGAAACCGTAGGTACGAAGCCAGGCACGCACGAGATGGTCACTGGAGGCTTTCGACGCTGAATACGGGCTGCTTGGTGCATACGCGGTGGTTTCTGTGAAGAGTGGCAGCTCAGTTGATTCCGGATGTTCATCAGGATGCGGTAAATCACCATACACTTCGTCGGTAGAGATGTGATGGAAACGAAACGTTTTCTTCGCCTGCTCATCCAACGTAGACCAGTACGCTCGAGCGGCTTCCAGAAGCACATAGGTGCCGACGATATTGGTTTCGATAAACGCAGCCGGGCCGGTAATTGAACGATCGACGTGACTTTCAGCTGCCAGGTGCATCACCGCATCAGGCTTGTGTTTTGCGAAAATGCGATCCATAGCGTCTTTGTCGCAAATATCTGCATGTTCAAAGGCATAGCGGTCGCTTTCGCTGACTTCACTAAGCGACTCAAGATTACCGGCATAGGTCAGCTTATCCACATTGACGACGTCGTCCTGGGTATTTTTAATAATATGTCGTACAACTGCTGAGCCGATAAAGCCGGCACCGCCCGTCACAAGAATTTTCACGTTATCTGTTCCGTCTGTTGGAAATGTCTGGATACTGACGCTCTGAAACCTGACCATTTAGAAACGTTTCAGAAATTGAGCACGCTACCGCCCCTGGCTTAACAGCTACCAGTGTACTGAGCGGTGTTTGATTAAATGATTTTTCTTGTCTGGATACAGACAAAAACTGGCGTTAATTGTCGTCCTAAACGACCTTAGAAACAAGCACAAATCGCTACAAACCTGCTCAGGCTTGAATCAGATAACTCAATGTTATCATTAGTATTAATAACGAAAAACGGCAGTCATCATTATGGATATGCTTCAACACACCTTAATGATGACTGCCGCTGGTTCAAGCCGTGGCAGGAATATCAGTCGTTATTAGCCAGCAACTTTTCAATACGGCTTCTGAACTTCGCCCCTTCTTTCAGGTTACGCAGCCCATAGTTCACGAACGCCTGCATATACCCCATTTTCTTACCGCAGTCATAGCTATCGCCGGTCATCAGCATGGCGTCCACGGACTGCTTCTTCGCTAGCTCGGCAATCGCGTCGGTCAGTTGAATACGGTCCCAGGCGCCTGGCTCGGTTTTTTCAAGTTCCGCCCA
Source organism: Enterobacter asburiae (assembly GCF_024599655.1). Classification (NCBI taxonomy): domain Bacteria; kingdom Pseudomonadati; phylum Pseudomonadota; class Gammaproteobacteria; order Enterobacterales; family Enterobacteriaceae; genus Enterobacter; species Enterobacter asburiae. Next base: position 1,761,049 of record NZ_CP102247.1, on the reverse strand, counting down.
GATATCTGCGTTCAGAACATAACGACCAACCGCCATCAGGTCCGAATCAAGCGTCTGTGGCTGATCCGGTTTTTCAATGAACTCAACGATGCGGCTCACCTGCCCTTCCGTCTCCAGCGGCTCTTTAGTCTGAATAACGGAGTACTCGGAGAGATCGCCTTTCATGCGTTTCGCCAACACCTGGCTACGACCCGTTTCATTGAAACGTGCCACCATTGCCGCCAGGTTGTAACGCAGCGGATCGGCAGAAGCGGTATCAATAATAATATCCGGCAGCACAACGATGAATGGATTATCACCCACAACCGGACGGGCACACAAAATCGAGTGGCCAAGACCCAGCGGCTGCGCCTGGCGCACGTTCATAATGGTCACGCCCGGCGGACAGATTGACTGTACTTCCGCCAGCAGCTGGCGCTTAACGCGCTGCTCAAGCAACGCTTCGAGTTCGTAAGAGGTGTCGAAGTGGTTTTCTACCGCGTTCTTGGACGAGTGCGTAACCAGAACGATTTCTTTGATCCCTGCAGCAACAATCTCGTCGACAATGTACTGAATCATTGGCTTGTCGACAATCGGCAGCATCTCTTTAGGAATGGCTTTTGTGGCTGGCAGCATATGCATGCCCAAACCTGCTACCGGAATGACTGCTTTCAAATTGATCATTATCTCTTCCACCTTAAAATGGTTGACGAAGTATAAACCGTGTCAGGAAAAATGCCTGATGAAGAAAGTCTACTACGTCGAATGCAAATCACGTTTAGTCCAGAACTCTCATAACTTAAGCTCATTACGCTATGAGTGTGACCCAGAATCGTCGGAAACCATATCAATAAAGGAGACGCAGAGTCTGTTTCCGACAAATCCCAGATTCTAAGTCATTACTCAGAAACGAACGTGATGTCATCTTTCTTCTCATGAACGAACTCATACTTCAACGTACGGTCCAGCCCTTGAGATAAGGTATAAGGCGCTTTAAAACCTGAGGTGTGCACTTTCGTGGCATCAAACTGAGTGGTGGCACAGAATTTTTTGACACGTACGGAACTTATCGCATACTTCTTTCCGGTAACTTTGCTAAGAATATCAAAGCAATAACCTCCAAGCATCCCTAAAGGGTAAGGGAGATGAACTGATGGGATTTTTTTGCTAAGGCTCTTTTCTACCTCGGCAACCAGCTGATTCATATTCAGATCGGGTTTATCGACATAGTTGTATACGTCGTAGCCAGGTTTGACGTTGCTCAATCGGAATTTGATAAACTCAACAATATTACCGACATAAGCCATAGACTTATAGTTAGTTCCGGCACCTACCATTGCGAATTTTCCACCCGCAATTTGCTTAAGAAGATTGAAGACATTGCCTCGATTGCGTTCACCAAAAATGACCGTTGGGCGAACAATTGTCAGAGATCGCTCTTCTGGAGCTTTGTTGAACCATTCGCGCAGTACCTCTTCCGCCTGCCACTTACTTTTACCATAGTGGTTAAAAGGATCGTGCGGGTGGGATTCATCAGGATTGACTTTATTGAGACCATAAACGGCAACTGAGCTGGTAAAAATAATGTTCTTAACATTATTTTTTTCCATAGCTGCCAGTACGTTACGTGTCCCCTGAACGTTTACATCATAGTAGAGCGAGGTTGGGCTAACATCATCACGATGCTCGGCAGCGAGTAATACCACCGTGTCGAAACCGGCAAGAGCGTGATCGAGTTGCTCCTGATTGCGCACATCCCCGGAAACAGTAATGTCAGGGTAGAAATGGCTTTGCTGTTTGTCGAAGTTGGTGACATCAAACTCAGCCTTAGAAATCTCGATCAAACGAGTCCCAACGAAACCGGACGCGCCAATAAACAAAACTTTATCGTTCATAAACCACTCAGTGCGTTATGTGTGTTTGGCAAACCTCCGGTAATCACTGTATTCCCTGAGGTATCGCTAATGATAAGACACAACTGACGAAAATGTGGCACGGATTATAAACCCTAAAATCGCTGAGTTCAGTAACAAATTTTAGGAGTTACCGCGCACTCAATGAGATGTGACGTCAAGACTTACTTTCTGAAGGAAGGAAGCGCAAAGTTCAGCCTTTCCGCATTCACCACCTGCTGGTCGACCCTGTCAATATCCACCGAACTCTGCCCCTTCTCATTCACAGCTTTTATGTTCGCCAGCGACAGCAGGGTCTCGTCTTTCGCCATGAATTTACCCCGCACATCCTTGCGCAGGTCGAAGTTAATCTTCAGGGCAGGCCCCACAGCGGCTTCCTGCATCACATTGATGTTGCGTAAGAAAAGATGTTGCGGCTTGTTGTGTAATTCCAGCGTTGCACGCTGCATTTCCACGTTGGTTATCGCCACAAACGAGGTGGCGTTACCGGATGAAATCTGTATTCCGCGCAATTTATACGCAAGCTGGCGATTATCGAGGTGGATATTATTGAGCTTAAAGTTCTGCGGGATGGACAAATAATCGCCTTTTATCACCCCATAGCCGATTAACATTCCGGCACTGTCAACCATATCGACATTATCAATAATGAAATTATCACAGCCATAAATAGCCACCGTGGCGTTATCAATTCCCGCCTTTTTACTGAAGTCGGGAGTAATATTTTTGGCCTTAATATTGCGGATAACAAAATGCTTACCGTTTTCAACATGCACTAACTGGCGACAGTTGCTGCCGGTGATGTTGGCCACCACGAAGTTCTTGACGGTTTGCTTCTCCGGATAGTCGTTATCGTAGGTGCTGCCGGCGAGGCCAATGCCGATGCCCCAGTTGATCTTGCCGTTGGTGCAGTTGATGTTGTCGATGACATGATCGGAGATCAGGATATTGCGATCGTTGATGGCGACGTTCCACTCGATCGCATCCCCCTGCAGATGGCTAAATTTGCTGTTGGTGATGCGGGCGCCATCCACCTGATTGTGGAAACCCTGGCGCAGGATGGCGTAGTTGGCCTGGCTTACGCTGATGTTATCAATCAGCAAATTGCGCATCACGCTCGGTTTCTTGCCGCCGATGTAGATCTGCGTCACCGGGCCAAAACCGCTCATGGCCAGCCCTTTGATGACGCAGTCAGAGCCGCGAACGTCGAGCGTAATGTTCTCCGTGCGACCAGCACCTTCGCCTATTACTTTGCTGCCTTCCTGCAGAACAAAGCGGCCGCGCCCGTTGCCGGTTAACGCCCCGCGGATCAGCAGCGTTTTACCATCGGGAATGAAAATGCCCGTATTGATGTTTTCGCAGGTAAGCCCGGCAGGGACAACGACGGTGTCGCCGTCATTAAACGCCTGCTTAAAGGCGGCGATCCAGTCGTTATTATTGTACTGATTAACAGAGACCGTTCTTCCGGCTGCCGCCCGCGCAATGCGTGACGACAGCAGCGGCGTGGCCGCCAGAACGGACAAAGAAGAGACAAAGGTGCGTCGGGTAATCTTTTTCAGCATACATCCTCGGCGTTACAACGTTTGCAGCAGGCTCGCTAACTGGCGGTTAATCACCTGCTGGTTAAAATCGGCTTCCACTTTTTGTCGGGCATTATGGAGCACGGGCTCCAGCGCCTGCTGGTCGATGTCGCTGAAGGCAGCTAATCGGTCCGCAAGGGCCATTGCGTTATTCTCCGGCACCAGCCAGCCGGAATGGTCAGACTTAATCAGCTCCGGGATCCCACTGTGCAGGGTTGATACCACAGGAATACCTACGGCCATCGCCTCCATCAACGCCACCGGAATGCCTTCCATATCGCCATCGGCGCCCGTCACCGAGGGCAGCAGAAACACATCCGCCTCATCGAGCATGGCCTTGACCTCGTGGCTCGGCTTGAAGCCCGGCATCTCTACGACATCTTCCAGCTGATACTGTTCGATAAGCGTGCGCAGACGACGCTCCCACGGCCCAATGCCGAGAATGCGATAGTGGAAATCCACCCCGCGCGCTTTCAGCTGGCGGCAGGCTTCAATGGCCACATGGAGGCCTTTCTTCTCGGTCAGACGAGCAACGGAGATGATCTGCAGCGGCTTTCCCGGCACCTTTACAGGACGCCGAGTGAAGCGCGTTAAATCCACGCCCATTCGCGAAACGGCAATTTTTTCTCCCGGGCAGCCCATGTTTTTCAGGCGTCCGGCCCACAGGTCGCTGATCGGCAGCATCATGTCGCCTCGGCGGAAAAGCTGCTGATACTCCGGCGTGTAGTGGTTTAAAACTTCGCGGCTGGAAATGTCGATACCGTGGAAGATGGTCGCAATTTTACCGTCGATCACGCCCAGCTCGCGCAGCTTCGCGGCGGTGACGCCCGCCGGGCCAAAGTGGGCGATAAACACGTCTGCACGATACGGCTGCGCCGTTTGCCCGCAGATGGCCGACAGGATCAGATTGCGAGATTCGGACCCATAGCGGGAAACATTCAGCGCCCGCCACGTCGACGCGCGGTAGATCCCGCGTAAGGTCTGGCTGGCCCGGTGGCGCAGCTTACTCAGCTTCCCGGACGGCTCATCCTGCAGCCAGCGGGTTTTCGCCTCCAGCCCATACTGGGTATATGCCGCATGGGTATTTTGGGTATCGCCCTTTTGTAGGGCGATAATCTCCACGTCATATCCCATATCGATAAACGCGGTGATTTGGTTCAGGACAAACGTTTCAGAAGACAGCGGAAATTTCAGTAAGAAGAAACCAACCTTCATTTCCCCTCCCGTACGCGGTCAAGTACCGATTTCACCATCCCAATGCCCTTCTCGCGCTCGGCTTTCACCGCCACGGCCAGGCGTTCATTGATGTCAGGCAGTTGACCCAGAGTGTCCCCCACCATCGCACCCAACGAACCATCCAGCAGATGACGGATATCCACGGCCATTTCCGGCATGCCAAGCTGATGCATGATGCCTGCTGATTTGTGCTCATAGTTGATGGCAATGGCCGGCGTGCCAAAGTTCATGGAGATAATGGCGGAGTGCAGCCGCGTGCCCACGGTCAGGTCGCAGGCGGAAAGCAGCTTGCCCATCTCCAGGTCGTTCAGTTCGTCCATCACCACGTGATAGCGGGACGGATCGTTCACCAGGCTGCGCAGGTTCAGCGCCACCATGCGGTCATCTTTGTTGTAGCTGTCGATACCGGTACAGGTTGAGAGCGCCAGCACCTGGTAACCGCTGTCCAGCACGCGGTTCACCACGTCGGCGAAGGCTTTCTCATACGCCGCCTGCGTTGTGCCTAAACGTTTATCAAAAGGCGCCAGCTCGCGCAGGGTTATGGCGACGGTTTTCTGTTTCGCCGCCACGTCGAGCCAGTGCTGCACCGCGTAGCTCGGCTGGAAGCTGTCGTCCTGATGATCCACCAGCCAGGCGGTATCCACGCCGTGCTCAACTTTTGAGGTGTCAATTTCGCTGCGCTTCATCATGTCGAGGCTGACCGACTCGCGCAGGATCAGCGCGTCGCAGTGGCCGAAGACGTAGTTTGCGAGCTGGTTAAACTGCGGATCCTGGAATGGCCCGACGCTGTGGCCAATCATAAACAGCGGTTTTTTCGCCATAAACGTACAAAGCGCATGCTCAAACTGCGGCACGCCGTAGAGATCGACGAAGAACGATCCGCCAACCTGGATAATGGCGTCATAGCCGGACAGCAGACGAACAAAATCGGTAAAGCCCTGCGCGATAGCAATATTGCGCAGCTTGCCGGTATCGGTCACACGGGAAAGCAGCACCTGGTGCTGGTAGCGACGACGCAGCACCTTCTTCACGCGGCCCATCACGCCCGCGGCGTTGTTATGCTGTTTCATCTGGCTGTAGAGCGGGTCGCCCATCACCGGGCGGTTCAGTAACCAGGATGAGCTGACCGGATAACGGCTCATCACGTCCACTTCGGTCTCAGGCTTAAGGGTGTTAATTGCATCCAGTAAACCGCGCAGGATGGCGCTGTCGCCACGGTTGCCGCAGGTATGGTTGCCAAGAATTAATAATTTCATAATGGCCTCTTAAATAACTAGCCTGCGCGAAGCAGCGTTTTCATTTTTTCATTACGGCAAAACTGGCGCTTCATCTCTACCACCAGCGCATTGCGCGACAGCACAATCATCACGACAAATGCCAGCGCCCCCGCAGCAACCTGTACCGCCAGCAGCGCTGCCAGCGGCAGGTGGCCGCTGAGAATGATGCCCAGGCCGTAGCTCACCGCCAGGGTCGGCAATGAGAGATAGAACGGCAGCCACAGGCTCAGGATGTACTGACGGTAGCTGGAGCCCAGCACCGGCTTGATCATGATGAAGTAGCTCAGAACGGTATTGACTACCTGCACCAGCAGGAAGCCCAGCGTAACGCCGATGGCGCCCGCCATATGCCCGCCGACGATAATCGCCGGAATAAACAGGAAGGTTTTGAACACGTTGAACTTAAAGCTGATGTCCACGCGCGCTTTCGCCATCAGCAGGGAACCAATCGGATTCCCCACGGAGCGCAGCAGCCCCACCACGCACAGCAGCTGCAGGATCGGGATGATGCCGTTCCACTTCTCACCAAACACCAGCGGCACGAAGTTGCTGGAGACCACCATCAGTCCCAGCAGCACCGGGAAGTTAATGATCCCTACAACGGAAAGCAGCTTGTAGAAGTTGACGCGCAGCTTCTCGGTGTCGTCCTGAATCTTGGCGAACGCCGGGAACAGGACGCGGGTGATTATCGGGTTCAGCTTCATTGGCGGCACCACCGCGACGTTGTAGGCCAGGTTGTAGCCCCCCGCCACGCTCGCGCCAAGAATACGCGCCAGCACCAGCGTCGACAGGTTGGTATTCACATAGTTGATGATGCTGTCCGCCGTCAGCCACGCGCCAAAGCGCAGGTTGGACGAGACAGACGCGAGAGAGAAATGCAGCCCTGGGCGGTAGATCTTACGGCCAAAGTAGCCGAACAGCAGCGTGCGCACGGAAGAGTTAACCAGGTATCCCAGAATGGCCGTCATCGCCAGCGGCCAGAAATGGGCGCTCACCACGGTGAAGGTAAAGCCCGCCAGCACGGCGCTGGTCTCGATCATGCCGATCTTGTTGAACTCCAGCTCTTTCTGCATCAGCGCGCGGAACTGCTGCCCGTGCGGGATCACCACGAAGGCAAACGACAGCGTGCGCATCAGCGGCGCGAGATCCGGGTTATGCAGCACGCTGGCGATGGTGTCGCTCAGCAGGAACACCAGCACGAACACGAAAATCCCCAGCCCCACGTTCAGCCAGTAGAGGGTGGTCAACTCAAGATGGCTAATCTCTTTGCGCTGGATAATCGAGTTGGCAATACCAAAATCAGACAGCGTATCGGCCAGCGCGATAATCACCAGCGAGACGGTCAGCAGACCGAACTGGTGATTATCAATAATGCGCGCCAGCACGGTCATCTGCACCAGACCGAGGCCAATGATGACGATGGTCGCCATCGCTGACCACTTCGCCCCGCTGATGGTTTTTTCACGTAAGCTCATCTTAGTACGCCGCTTTGTTCACGAAACCTTTGAAGATGGTCAGAAAAACAATCTTGATATCGAACCAGATACTCCATTCGCGGATGTACTCCAGATCGAATTCGATACGTTTTTCCATTTTTTCCAGCGTGTCGGTTTCGCCGCGCCAGCCGTTGATCTGCGCCCAACCGGTGATCCCCGGCTTCACCTTATGGCGCAGCATGTAGCCTTCAATCAGCGAGCGGTACTGCTCGTTATGCGCCACCGCGTGTGGACGCGGGCCAACAATCGACATGCCGCCGGTGAAGACGTTGATAAACTGCGGCAGTTCGTCCAGCGAGGTGCGGCGCAGGAAGTTCCCCACGCGGGTGACGCGCGGGTCGTTCTGCGTTGCCTGGGTCACCACCTTGTCGTTTTCCATCACCTTCATGGAGCGGAATTTCCACACCATAATCGGCTTACCGTCCATACCGTAGCGGGTCTGGCGGAAGATAACCGGGCCGGGAGAGCTCAGCTTCACCGCCAGGGCAATGCAGCACAGCACCGGGGAGATGAGCAGTAAAATCAGCGAAGAGAGCACAATATCTTCTGCGCGCTTCAGCACGCGGTTAATGCCCGACAGCGGGGTGTCGTACAGCGGTACCACCGGCACGCCGTTCACTTCTTCAATGCGTGAATGGAGGATGTTAAAGGTAAACACGTCCGGGATCAGGATCACCGAACAGGTGGTGTCCGCCAGCTCGCGCATCAGCTGCTTAATGCGGGATTCGTCTCTCATCTGCATGGCGATGTAGACGTTATGAATCTTGCCCGCTTTCGCGTCTTCAATAAGCTGTTCGTAATTGCCCGCCCAGTCCGCAGGTACGCCGCCCGGCTTCGCGTCGTGATAAATCCCGACCACTTCAAACCCTAACCACGGCTCTTTGCGGAAGCTGTCGAGCAGCACCTTCCCGACCGGCAGATCGCCCGCCACGGCAACGAAGCGACGGTTATAGCCCCGGTTACGCAGCCAGCCCGCGCCAAAGCGGATCAGGGAACGGCACACAACCATGCCAACACTGGTCAGCAGATACCAGCAGAGATAGGTGACGAGGCGATTGTCAAAATCATGGCTAAACGCCACCAGGCCAGCGCTGAAAATCAGGCTCAGGGTCCAGTTCTGCAGCAACAGCATCAGTTCGGTGGTCATTTTGACGCCGCGCCACGAGCGGTAGAAATCGGTCATCCCGCCGATCATCTGAAACACGACCAGCGCAATCAGAGCCATCAGCAGATGCATGTATAAGAACGGCAGCCCGCCGATCCGACACACCGCCCACAATCCACCGACCATGATGGTGATATCAGAAAAACGCTGCACCATAGAGATTAACGATGCATTCGTTCTCGCTCGTTCGCGTTTTTTTAGATTCGTCATCGTTGTTCCTGTATTCGGTTCCCCCTCCCGCAGGAGGGGCAATTGTTACTGATTCAACAGCGCCAGAATGTCCTTCGTTCGGGCTTCCATCAGCGCCGTATCAGCACGGGATTCCACGTTCAGGCGCACTACCGGCTCGGTGTTGGACGAGCGCAGGTTAAAGCGCCACTGCGGGAACGCCATGCTGATGCCGTCCGTACGGTCAATTTCCAGCGCGTGAATTGCAAAGTGCTGCTCCACGCGGGCAATGGCCTCGGCTGGCTCCGCCAGCGTGCTGTTGATCTCCCCGCTCGCCGGGAACGCCGCCATGCGGTCGCGCACCAGCTCGCCCAGCGTCTGCCCCTTCAGGCACAGCAGCTCGGTCACCAGCAGCCACGGGATCATCCCGCTGTCGCAGTAGGCAAAATCACGGAAGTAGTGGTGGGCGCTCATCTCGCCGCCGTAAATGGCGTCTTCTTCGCGCATGCGCTCTTTGATGAAGGCGTGGCCGGTTTTGGACATCACCGGCGTGCCGCCTGCCGCTGACACCACGTCGACGGTGTTCCAGGAAAGGCGCGGGTCATGAATGATTTTCGCGCCCGGGTTTTTCTCGAGGAACGCTTCCGCCAGCAGGCCGACAATGTAGTAGCCCTCGATGAACTGCCCTTTCTCGTCGAACAGGAAGCAGCGGTCGAAATCGCCGTCAAAGGCGATGCCCATATCCGCGCCGTGCTCAATCACCGCGTTGCGGGTGTCGTCGCGGCACTCCGGCAGCAGCGGGTTAGGAATACCGTTCGGGAAGTTGCCGTCCGGGGTGTTGTGCACTTTGACGAAGGTCACCGGCACGTTCAGCGCCTTAAAGCGGGCTTCCAGCGCGTCCACCACCGGGCCTGCCGCGCCGTTACCGGAGTTAATCACCAGCTTCAGCGGCTTGAGGTTCGCCACGTTGATGTAGCCCAGCAGGTGGTCAATGTACTCTTTCTGCAGGTTGATTTTTTTGTAGCTGCCGCGCTTCGCGTCGTTCACCGGCGGGAAATCATTGGCTTCCGCCAGGCGTTGCACGTCGCGCAGGCCGGTGTCGCCGCTGATAGGACGCGCGCCCTTGCGCACCAGCTTCATGCCGTTGTAGTCCATCGGGTTGTGGCTGGCCGTCACTTCGATACCGCCGTCCACGCCCAGGTGGAAGGTGGCAAAGTAAATCTCTTCGGTCCCGGAAAGGCCGATATCCAGCACGTCCACCCCCGCGTCCTGCAGCCCTTTCGCCAGGGCCAGCTTGAGGGATTCACTGGTCAGACGCACGTCGCCGCCCAGCACGATGGTCTGCGGTTTTAAATATTCGCCGTACGCGCGGCCAATGCGCCACGCGATGTCTTCATTCAGCTCTTCGCCCAGCTTGCCGCGAATATCGTAGGCTTTAAAACAGGTTAATTTTTCCATGATGACCCCTTTTTCAGGCAACAGTCGGCCCTGACCACTAAATGGCCAAATTGATTTTTTTGTCATTCGTAGGCCCGGCAAGCGCAGCGCCACCGGGCATAATGCAGAGTGCTAAACCCGCCCGTAGCGGTCCTGGAAGCGCACGATATCGTCCTCTTCCAGATACGAGCCGGAGCGCACCTCAATTAAGTCGAGAGGAATTTTCCCCGGGTTCTCCAGACAGTGCGTCGCCCCCAGCGGAATATAAATGGACTCGTTTTCACCGAGCAGTTTGACTTCACCGTCGATGGTGACTTTAGCGGTACCCGCGACCACCACCCAGTGCTCGGCGCGGTGGTGGTGCATCTGCACCGACAGCCCCTCGCCCGGCTTCACGGTGATACGTTTCACCTGATAGCGGTCACCGGAGTCAATGGAGTCATATTTCCCCCACGGACGGTAGACTTCGCGGTGAATATGGTGTTCGTGGCGACCGTCCGCCTTGATCTTCTCCACCACTTTTTTAACGTCCTGCACGGCGTTACGGTCAGCAATCAGCACGGCGTCTTTAGTCTGGACAACCACCAGATCTTTCACCCCGACCGTGGTCACCAGGCCGGACTCGGCGTAGACGTAGCTGTTTTCCGTTTTGTGGCTAATAACATCGCCGTGATGGACGTTACCCTCCGGGGTATGGGCGCTGATCTCCCACAGGGAGGACCAGGAGCCTACATCGCTCCAGCCCGCATCCATAGGTACCACGACGGCGTCTGCCGTACGTTCCATCACCGCGTAGTCAATGGACTCTTCCGGGCAGGCGAGGAACGCCTCTTCATCCACGCGGATGAAGTCGAGATCCGGGTCCACCACCGCCATTGCTTTCTCGCAGGCGTTCAGAATATCCGGGCGGTATTTGCGCAGCTCTTCCAGATAGCGTCCGGCGCGGAACAGGAACATCCCGCTGTTCCAGTAATACTCCCCGCTGGCGACATACGCCTGCGCGGTTTCCAGATTCGGTTTTTCAACAAACTGCGCCACGTCAAACGCCACGCTGTCGCCTTCACCCGGCGTCACGCTGCCGCGGCGGATGTAGCCATAGCCGGTTTCCGGCAGATCCGGCACGATGCCGAAGGTCACCAGCTTGCCGCTCTCGGCGTAAGGAATGGCCGCACGCACCGCGTCGCGGAATGCGTCTTCCTGCTGGATAACGTGGTCCGCCGCCAGGACCAGCATCAGCGGGTCACAGTCCGGGCTGCTGCGTTTTGCCGCCAGCGCCGCCAGGGCGATCGCAGGCGCGGTATTGCGTCCTGCAGGCTCCAGGATGATGTTTTCGGTGAGTTTATTCAGCTGGCGCAGTTGCTCGGCAACAATAAAGCGGTGCTGTTCGTTACAAATCACCACCGGGCTTTCACACTCCACGCCGTGCAGACGGTTTACCGTCGTCTGCAGCATGGTGAGATCCCCTTTCAGGCAGAGGAACTGTTTTGGATAGAGCACGCGGGACAGCGGCCACAACCTGCTACCAGAGCCACCAGCCATCACAACCGGATACAAAGTGGTTTGACTCATGATTTATCCCCGTATATCTGCAATAAATTGGCTCAGCACGTTCTCTTTCTCGAGCGTGCGTTCGGCATATTCACGTGCCACCGTGTTTACTTTTGGCATGGCAAGTGCCTGCTCAATTCCGGTTACCAGCGCCGGGACCGATTCCGGCTCCACGCACACGGCAATTCCCGGATAGCTGTCGCACAGCTGGCCTAATTCTGTTTCGGCTTCTGCCGTAATCACCGCGTTGCCGCCCACTGCCAGAATGTTGGTCAGCTTGGACGGCAGCACCGCATCCGCGGCGCCGCGTTTTTGCACCACCAGATGGCAGTCGCCCATCTTCAGCAGCGCAGGCAATGCCTCGTAAGACTGAAGCGGGAAAAATTTCACGTTGGTCAGGCCGCGTTCGCCGACCATTTTCTCCAGCCGCGCCTTTCCACCGCCCTGCCCGACAATCACAAAGGTCCACGGATGTTCACTCAGCAGCTGGGCCGCTTCAATCACGCTCTCCAGCCCCTGTTTTTCGCCGATGTTGCCTGAGTAAAGAATGATTTTTTGATCTTCAGGCAAACCGAGCTGCGCGCGCAGCGCCAGAGCGTCCTGTTCTGTCACATCGCGAAAACGCGCCACTTCGGACCAGTTCGGGAAGAAAATGACTTTCTCCGCCGGGACGCCCTTCTCCTGCGCCTTGTTCATCATCGAGCGCGAGATAGTCGAGACGTAATCCACGTTGTGTAAACCACTGCGCTCAAACGCGCTGGCGAGCTTCGCCACTTTGCCGCCTTTGCTTTTGCCTGCCATCCCCAGGCCCAGCATGGCGTCAACTTCATAATCCTGAATGTGCAGCAACGTGCGCGCACCGGAGAGTTTGCCCAGCAGGCGCATGCCCGGCGTGCAAAACAGCGTCGGCACTACGCCGATGATGCGATCCGGCTTCCAGCGACGCTGCGCCATCAGCGGGAAAAAACTGCTCAGGGCAAAGCTGCCCAGATGAAGTAACCGTTTCAGCGTCGAGGGCTGCTTGGGCACATACAGCGGGCAGCGCCAGACGGTCGCTGCACCCTCTTCGCGACGGTAGCGCCAGCTTGAGTAGCGCTCCCCGACTTTCCACTCCGGGTAGTACGGCGGCGCGGTAATGACCCGCACGTCATGTCCCTGGCTCGCCATCCACTCGACCATCTCGCCGGTGTATTTCCCGATGCCGGTTAGCTCCGGCGAGTAGTTGATTCCGTACACTAAAATTTTCATAAGCCCGGCACTCCGGACTGACGATCGGCCAGGAAATAGGCACGACTGTTGTCATGCACATTGTCGCTGGCCAGCAGCGCCTCTGGCGTCTGCCAGCGGTAGTCGTCATGCTGAGAATCAGGCAGACGCAGGTCTGCCTCACTCACCTTCAGGCGGAACCCCAGCACGATGTAGTGCGTGGAGAACCCGGTGCCTGAAAAGTTATCGTCATAGAAGTGCTGCCAGACCCCGTAAAACTGGCCCGCTGCCATCGGCAGCTGCAGGCCCAGTTCCGCCAGAGTGAGACGCTCAAACGCATCGCTGAGCCGCTCATCCTTCTGCACGCGCCCGCCGGGCACGAACCAGAAGCCCTGTGCAGGACGGTTGGTTCGTTTCCCCAGCAAGAACTCGCCGCGTTCGTTCTCCACGATCAAATCAATTGAGATGAGCGGAGTGGAACGCACTACCGTGGCAAAATCTTCCTGACTTAAAAACATCGTTACCCCCGGAAGCGGTGCTGGTTTTCCAGGAACCACTGGTAGGTACTGGCCAGACCCTGCTCCAGTGACACCTCGTGATACCAGCCCAGCTGATGCAGACGGGTCACGTCCAGCAGCTTGCGCGGCGTGCCGTCCGGTTTCGTGGCGTCAAACACCACGCGACCTTTGTAGCCCACCACCTGCGCGATGGTTTGCGCCAGCTCGCGAATGGTGCAGTCCACGCCGGTACCGACGTTGATGTGCGACAGCATCGGCTCGGTGTTCTCCTGCCACACCTCGCGATCCAGCTCCATCACGTGAATGCTGGCCGCAGCCATGTCGTCCACGTGCAGGAATTCACGCATCGGCGTACCGCTGCCCCACACCACCACGTCCGGCGCGTTCTCGGCGGTCGCCTCGTGGAAGCGGCGCAGCAGCGCCGGGATCACGTGCGAGTTGCTCGGGTGGAAGTTGTCGTGCGGTCCGTACAGGTTGGTCGGCATCACCGAGCGATAGTCGCGGTTGTACTGACGGTTGTAGGACTCGCACAGCTTGATCCCGGCAATCTTGGCAATCGCGTACGGCTCGTTGGTGGCCTCCAGCGTGCCCTGCAGCAGTTCGCTCTCGGCGATCGGCTGCTTCGCCATTTTCGGGTAAATACAGGACGACCCGAGGAAAAGCAGCTTATTCACGTTGTGCAGGTGCGCCGCGTGAATAATGTTGCTCTCGATCATCATGTTTTCGTAGATGAAATCCGCCGGGTAGGTGTTGTTAGCAACAATGCCGCCCACCTTCGCCGCCGCCAGATACACCTGGTCAATGCGTTCGTTAGCAAAGAAGTCATGTACCGCACGGCTGTCGAGCAGGTTCAGCTCGTCGCGGGTGCGGACAATCACCTCTACGTCACCGCGTTGCTCCAGCTGGCGAACAATCGCGGAACCCACCATTCCGCGATGACCGGCGACAAAAATACGTTGTTTTGTCATTCTCAGGACTCCAGCGCGATGGCAACCTCGTAGCCATGAGACTTAAGCAGAGAGTGTTTTTTCGCTGCTTCAAGATCTTTGGCTACCATCTCGGAAACCATCTCCTGCAGAGTGATTTCTGGTTTCCAGCCCAGCTTCTCGTGCGCTTTGGTTGGGTCGCCCAGCAGGGTTTCCACTTCAGCAGGACGGAAGTAGCGCGGGTCAACCTGCACAATCACGTCGCCTGGCTTCACGCCCGGTGCATCGTGGCCGGTCACGGAAACCACGACACCTTTCTCTTCCACGCCGGTACCTTCGAAGCGCAGTTTGATGCCCAGCTGTGCCGCGGCCATTTCAACGAACTGACGTACGGAGTACTGCACGCCGGTCGCAATCACGAAGTCTTCTGGCTGTTCCTGCTGCAGCATCATCCACTGCATTTTCACGTAGTCTTTGGCATGGCCCCAGTCACGCAGGGAATCCATGTTGCCGAGGTGCAGGCAAGACTCCAGACCCTGCGCGATGTTGGCGATAGCGCGAGTGATTTTGCGGGTCACGAAGGTTTCGCCGCGGCGTGGAGATTCGTGGTTGAACAGAATGCCGTTACAGGCGTACATGCCGTAGGATTCACGGTAGTTCACGGTGATCCAGTAGGCATACAGTTTTGCTACCGCATACGGAGAGCGCGGGTAGAACGGCGTCGTCTCTTTCTGTGGGATTTCCTGCACCAGACCGTACAGCTCAGAGGTGGATGCCTGGTAGAAGCGCGTTTTCTTCTCAAGGCCGAGGAAGCGGATCGCTTCCAGCAGACGCAGGGTACCCATGGCATCAACGTCAGCGGTGTATTCCGGGGACTCGAAGGAGACCGCTACGTGGCTCATCGCGCCCAGGTTGTAGACTTCATCCGGCTGCACTTCCTGCAGGATACGGGTCAGGTTGGAGGTATCGGTCAGGTCGCCGTAGTGCAGGTGGAATTTCGGGTTCGCCGCATGAGGATCCTGATAGATATGATCCACACGTTCGGTGTTGAAAGAAGACGCACGACGTTTAATACCGTGCACTTCATACCCTTTTTCCAGCAGGAACTCTGCCAGGTAAGAACCATCCTGCCCGGTAACGCCGGTGATGAGAGCGACTTTAGACATGTTTATATTCCTCTACTTATGAATTTAATCAGTTTCAACGCGTTCGCGTATCACCACTGCGGGGTTGCCACGGCAAACTTTATTTGCCGGTAGCGATTTAAAAACGCTGCTGCGGGCACCGACTACCGTGCCATCACCAACAGAAACACCCGGTGCAACAAAAACATCCGTTGCCAGCCAGCATTTTTCACCGATCGCAATAGGCGAAGCGGTAATATCAAAATGCTGACTCATAAAATCGTGGCTGCCGGTGCACAAATAACATTTCTGTGAAACCACCGAATTTGCGCCAATCGTAATTTCGCCAAGGGTATATAACACCGCGTCATCCCCAACCCATGCGTAATCCCCAAGCGTTAATTTCCACGGATAGGTAATTTTCACAGAAGGTCGGATGACTACGTTTTTTCCTATTTTTGCGCCAAACAGGCGTAATAAGAAGGCACGCCAGCGGTACAGTATTTGCGGCGACCAGGCAAATAAGGTTGCCTGAACGGCCCACCACAGCTGTACCTTAATACCGTTCCCGCCCCGAAAGCCTTTCGGCACGGAGAAACCTTTTAAATCCTGCATTGCGTTTCCTTATATTCAGGCTTTGTTATATAAGGTTTTCGTTTTGCCTGTGGTACGCAGGCGCAATAAATAAGACAATTCCGCCCAGAACCCCGGCACGCGTAATATTTTACGCTGTACGTTTTTGGCATCCTGGCACAATTCCAGATTATTCGAGGTTGACACGCCGCCCATTGAGAATTCAGATACCAGGCCTTTAATTCGGCGGAACGGGTAACCTGACTTATACAGGCTGGCCGCCAGTGCATAATCCGAAGACACTTTATACTGCAAATCGTAAGGCTGTTTTTTCAGACCTTTTACCGGGAAGAAAATGGCCTGATGGCTGGCCGGCAAGCTGTGATAGATATACCAGCCTGGCTTCGCGCTGCGGCACACTTTATGTCCGTCGCCAAAATCGAGCAGCGCATCGCCAATATACATGGCATCTTCTTTCTGCCGAGCCAGCTGGCGGGCAAACAGCGCCACGTCATCATGGAAAATGTCGCCCGAGTTCAGAAAGATGGCATAGCGGCCTTGCGCCATGTTGATGCCTTTATTCATCGCATCGTAGATGCCTTTATCTTTCTCGCTGATGTAGCGTAAGTTGAACTCACCGTTGAGTTTTTCCAGAAACTCCGCCGTGCCATCGTTCGAGCCGCCGTCGACCACAATCCACTCAAAGGTGAGGCTTGGATCGCGCGCCAGGTTGCGCAGCGAGCGCCAGGTTTTTACCACCCCTTCGTAATTACGAAAAGCGACAGTAATGACGCTAAGAAACATAAATCACCTCATTTCGTCATACGTTCGTAATATTAAGCGCCTTGCGCAGAATAAACGGACAGACAATCAAGAAAGCATATTCCGGGCTAAATATTGACCCGGTAAAAAACAGCGACACCGGAGTAAACAGATAAAGCTGAACGCGAAAATTCTGGTTATCACCAAACGCGTTAATCATCATTTTAAAAACTTTAAACAGATACCACAGGGTCAACAGTACGGCGAACCACGAAAAATAAATAATTAACAGATACAGACCATTGTCTATGGTTTTACCGACATCCGCACCGTTAAAGATTCCGAATGATGCAACATATTCGTAAAGTGAGCCGAATCTTACTACCCCATCGATATGGGTTAAGGAATAACCCACCATCACCAGTGGCCCAATGATGCGATAATAGGACGAAGATCCTTCCGTTCCCAAATCTCCCAGACGTTCTGAGATGTACGGGAAGGCAAATATCACGCCTACCATAAATACCGTCAGGGAGATAATCGCCAGCGGCAGTTTTTTCTTAATCGCATCTTTGTTCAGGTACTGGAACGCCCACTCCAGCAGGTAAAACAGGATAAATGTCATTACCCCTGAGAACGATCCAGACAGAACAATTCCTGCAAGAATCATAGCATCGGTCTTAGGCGTTTTGATACCAAACTGTTTGATGCTGAGCCAAATTGAGATTAACGCCAGAGCGAAAAACGCCGGTTCAAAATAGAGGGCCGTAGTACGCTTCCCGCCAAACTTGATGAAGTTCAATACATAGCTGTTACTGTAAATGAGATATTTCGAAATTATCTCCATCAGGCTGCTGCCACCGGTCAGAATAATTTGCGCCATCTCCAGTGCGGCAAGCATAACAATTAACGCAACGGCAATATAAAAGAACCTAAGGATTTTCCGATAATTGTGCGGAGAAATAGTTTTAAACCGAATACTCCAGACCATTCCGATAATAATAACAATATAAACAAACAGCATGGTCGAAGTGACGTATTTACTGGCATCCAGCGACTGGCCAAAGATGTAGTTAAACAGCGTCAGGCCCGTGCCCAGCCCTAAGGCAATCATCAGCTTCTTCAGGTTAATTTTATCGACATACAGCAGAAGCAGAACGGGCAAGAAGGTCACGATGGTTATCGGGAAGCTTTCGCCGAGCTGGGCAATTTTGACGTTGACCAGCAGGTAGATCAGCGGCAGCAGCAGATAACTACAGATTCTGATAGAACGAGACATACTCCTCCAGCATCTGTTGTCCACTGTAGGCCTTGCGGCTGCGGTTGCGGAACGATTCCAGGTCAGTGCCAAAAACGATCTCAGCAATCTGCGCCTTCGGCAGCTGCACCAGGGGCAGGACCTCCTGCTCCGTGAAGGTTTTCCCGCCGGACTTTTCCAGCACTTCACGCGCCGCATCGCTGTGGGTGGCAATCACCGGCACGCCGATTGAGAGCGCTTCGCAGAGGATCAGCGGGTAGTTATCCACTCGGGAGCTGAACACGAGCGCGTCCATTTCATTCAGCGCGCTCATCAGCTTGCGCTTGTCGGTCTCAAACCCGTGGTTCACCACGTTGGCCCCTTCGAACGGCGAAAACTTGCCGAAGGTGTGAAGCTCTATCTTGTCACCCAGCGCCATCATGTCGCGCACCAGCTGCTGGTTGGTTTTACCGTCGTAACGCAGGTCATGCGCAACGATAGCGATTTTCGGTTTGCCCGCGGTTTCCGCCACCGGGGTCAGCTCGGCAAGAATGGCTTCCGTCGCCACGTCTATGCCGTTGTTGATAATCTGACAGCGCCCTGTCCCGTACAGGCTGTTGAAGGCATCGGCCACGTGCTGGCTCGGGGAGATAAAGGTACAGCCGAGCGAAAGCATGTCACGGAACAGCTGACGCTTTCCGGCGACCAGCTGATGCGCGCGATCCACCTTCACCGGCGGGTAGTTGCTTAACGTCGGGCACTTCTGGCAGTTATCTTTCCAGCCTTCGCAGCCGTCGGTAAAGGCGCAGCGTCCGGTCACGCTCCAGTGATCGTGCAGCGTCCAGACAAAGCGGGTGTCGGGCTTGTGGGCCTGCACCTTCTGACAAAACACCACCACCTCTTCAAGATTCAGCCAGTAGCTGTGCAGCACGTGAAAATGCAGCACAACCGGGCCGGTCGTGCGCGTCACGGTGCGGTAAAGGTTGTTCAGGTTGCCAAACAGATCGCGGTTAAACAGGCGGAACAGCGCAATGTTGGCAATCGAGGTCAGACGCGGCGTGTGCTTGTGCACCTGCGGGAAGTTATCGTGGCTGACGCTTTTCTTGCCGCCTTTGCCGTAGCCGTAAATAAAACGAGACTGAAGTCCTTTTTGCAGCGCGCGCTGGTGCAGATCCAGGGCCACGCCTGCCGCTCCGCCTTCTGCGAGGCGTACGTTAAATTGCAGAATGTTCATTTAATCACCTTCACGCGGGCTTTTTCTCCCACCACCAGCGCGTTATCCGGAATGCTGTCCAGCACCACGCTGCCAGCACCAATCGTGACGTTATTGCCAATCGTAATGTCACCGATGATTACCACGTTCGCCCCCAGCTCGACGTTATTGCCGATGACCGGGCAGGCCAGGCTGTCAGGCCCACGGTTGCCAATCGTGACTGCATGACGAATGGTGAAATCATCCCCGGCGACCACGAACTTGTTGATCACCACCGCATAGCCGTGATGGATGGTAAAGCGGCGGCCAATGGTGGCAGCGGCCTGAATTTCATAGCCAAAAAAGCATTCGGTGATGATGCGATACAGCACCAGCACGGGTGCCGCCCAGATATTGTTCAGCACGTTTTTCTTACGCCACACCGAGCAAAAGTGCGCGATGCGGTACGCCAGAACCATGCAGCACGGTCGCAGGCTCCAGCTGTTAGCGCGGCAATCTTCCAGAAACATTATTTCCCCCGAAGCCCGTCAGCCAGGCGCTTGCCGTTACGCACGGAAAGCAGCGTCAGCAGCGTGCGCCAGTTCATGCGCTTATTGCGGATCTGATAGAGGGTAAAGAGCTGATATTTACGGCTGGCACGGTCAAACTTGTCCTTGTGCTTGCGGTAAAAATGGAAGTAGCCGGAGAACTTCTTCGGCGAGGAGGTGATTTGCATCTCCCCGTGGTTGATGTGCAGGATCTGCGTGGCCTCTTCCACCTTCCACGGCTCGCCGTATTCCACCACCATGCGCAGGAAGATATCGTAATCCTGCGCGGCCTTGAGTTCGGTATCGAACAGGCACTCTTTGAAACGCCACGCCCAGGTGAAGACCTGGTTACCAATAATGTTGCGCTTGTAGAACAGGCGGCGAGAGTACGGTGATTTCGGATACAGCGGCAGACTCGCGGGCTGCGAGTAAACCTCGCCCTGGCAGACATAGTCGTTGGCATACAGAAAAGCGTGCGTGACCAGCTGTTCTTTATGCGACAGGAAGATAGACAGGCGGTTCGGCGTCCATTCGTCATCGTCGTCGATCCCGGTCAGATACTGCCCCTTGGCCTGCATAATCGCCTGATTACGCACTGCACATGCGCCGGAGTTAATGGCGTTATGCGTATAGACCACCCGCGGGTCGTTGAGGTCAGTCACAAACTTTTGCAGCTGTTCATACGAGGAAGAGCAGTCATCAACGATGATCAGCTCCCAGTTATCGTAATCCTGTCGCAGGACGGATTTGATTGCGCGGATCGCCAGCTGCTGACGATTCCATGTCGGCATATAGATTGAAACTAAAGGGCGTTGTGTGGTCATGGTCTTCCCCTTATCCCTCACCCCGCCCCTCTCCCGGAGGGAGAGGGAGAAAAGCTGCTCTCCCCTCAGAGGAGAGGGTTAGGGTGAGGGGGATTTTTATTTACTGTCAGATTTATATTCGTACTCGTAATACCCGTAATCCTGGTACCCGGTCGCGCGGCGGAAGATGGAGTTCAGGATCACGCCTTTCACCTCAATGCCGTTCTGCTCGAAGCGGCTCAGGCTGGTTTCCACCTCTTTCAGAGTGTTCACCGCGTAACGCGCCACCATCAGCGTGGTGCCCGCATGGCGGCCAACAACGGCCGCGTCGGTCACGGCCAGAATTGGCGGCGTATCGATCAGCACCAGGTCGTAGTTTTTGCTCGCCCACTCCACCAGCTCGGTGAAGCGTTCGCTCATCAGCAGCTCGGACGGGTTAGGCGGTACCTGACCGCGAGGGATAAGGTCAAATTTCGGCACCGTTGTTGGTTTCGCGCTCTGGCTAATGTCACCTTTGCCAAGCAGGATTTCCGACAGACCGTTAACGTTGTTGGTACCCAGCAGTTCGTGGGTATAGCCCTTACGCATATCACAGTCGATCAGCAGCACGCGCTTGTTGGTCTGGCTAACCACCGCCGCCAGGTTGGCGCAGACGAAGGTTTTACCGATCGACGGGCTAACACCGGTTAACATCAGGACGTTGTTTTTGGCCTGCATCATGGCGAAGTGCAGACTGGTACGCAGGCTACGGATCGCTTCGATAGCGAGGTCGGTCGGGTTACCCACCGCCAGCAGCTGGCTCTGTTTGTAACGCTTAACGCCCTTGATGGTTTTGACGCTGTCGCGGGATTTTTGCCACTCGGACAGCGGAATGCTGGCATAGACGTTGATACCGCTCTCTTCCAGAACCTGCGGGCTTTCGATGCCGCGGTTGAACAGCGAACGCAGCAGCACGCCCACGATGGAGAGCATCAGGCCGAGAATAATGCTGCCGAGAATAATCAGCGCTTTCTTCGGCTTCAGTACGCCAGGCTGGGTAATGGCCGGGTCGACGATGCGCACGTCACCGACGGTACTGGCTTCGGTGATTTTCAGCTCCTGCTGCTTGTTCAGCAGCTGCATGTAAACCTGCTGTCCGGACTCCACGTCGCGGGTCAGACGCACGATCTCCTGCTGCGTTTTCGGCATCGCGGTCACGCGGTCATTAAGCTTCGCCTTCTCCTCTTCCAGGGTACGGCGTTTCTCCAGCAGCGTGCGGTAGGCCGGGTGACGTTTGGTATAAAGCTTGGAAATCTCCGCCTCTTTGAAGGTCAGCTCGTTGAGCTGCGCATCAATGTTGACCATCGAATCGAGGACCGATTTCGCCTCCAGCGGCAGGTCAACGGAGTCTTTATCCTGACGATAGGCGTTCAGCTTGTTCTCAGCATCATCCAGATGAGCGCGCACTTCCGGGAGCTGTTTGGCGAGGAAGGCCAGACTTTTCGCTGCTTCCGCCGACTTACGCTCAACGTTCTGCTCAAGATAGTTGCGGGTAATGCTGTTCAGGATGTCGCGGATTTGATCTTTATCTTCACCGGTAAAGGTCATGCTCAGCACGCCGGTGTCCTTACCGTTTTCGGTAACGGTCAGGTTATTTTGCAGATTGTTGATCATCCCCAGCGTGGAGAATTTGGTGACGGTGAATTCACCGCCCTCCTGGGCGTTAATCGCGCTGACCATCATGCTGACGCCGTCTTTGGTCAGCATCTGCCCCACTTCACCGCGCGCGCTAAAACCTGCGTCGCTGGTTAGCTGGTACTGTTTCGGACCAAGCACCGTCAGGGTAAACGTCTGATCGGCAGCCCCTTTCGGCAGCACGAAGTCAGTGACTTTCACCGTGTCGTTGTTTCGTCCCATCAGACGATCCCAGCCGGCACCAAAGACTGGGAAGGTATTCTTGGTGACGGAGATATCGAGCCCGAGGTCGTGAACCGTTTTACCCAGCACCAGACGTGACTGGATGAGCTGAATTTCGGCGTCGGATGCCGGCGGTTTGTTGGCCAGCGCGGAACCGATGTCCTGCACCAGCGAGTTGCCGGTATTCTGCTCGATCTGCACCAGCGCGTCGGCACTGTAGATAGGGGTGGCGAACAGCGTGTAGACGACGGCCGCCGCGGCGAACACGGCGGTAATGCCAAGCACCCACCACTTTGCCTCTACAACAGTGCCGACCAGGCGCCCAATATCAATTTCATCACTGCCCGAAGTCGGGGCGGCAGAAGGTCTTGTTTTTTCTGTCATTGTTATCCCTGCTGAACTTTCAGTGCCTGCGCCCACTGTTGGGCAGACTGGTCAAGTAAGGTGTAAACCGCCTCAAAGGCCTCATGGCTTTTGCGATACGGATCGGGGATTTCACGTTCATTGTCCCAGTGACCAAACAGCATCACCTTGCCGCGCATCTCAGGAGCGATATCGCACAGCGCATGAATATGGCGTTTTTCCATCGTCAGGATCAGGTCATACTCCCGGCACATGCGGCCAGTGACCTGGCGGGCCACGTGGCCGTCGAGAGAGAGGTGATGATCCCGCGCCACGCTCGTTGCGCGCTCATCGGCACCTTTTCCGACCAGTGCACCCAGCCCGGCCGAATCAACGGTCAGTTCGGGCTGGTAGTGTTTCAACAACCGTTCAGCCGTAGGGGAACGGCAGATGTTCCCCACGCATACCACCAGAATTTTGTTAAACATCGCGGATTACCAGGTATGAATGTCGCGCGCCGTATCCGTCATGTAGCGAACGCCACTGATGGTTGGCAGCAACTGGTTGATCAGACGGTTCCAGCGGGCAACCGGCGCGGTGGTGACGTACACCACATCGTATGGCTGGAGACGGAACTCCGTTGCCATCACCAGAGAGGTCGCATCGGACATATCCAGCTGGTAGATGTTGGCGATCTTGCCTTTCGCACTGCCCTCACCTTTCAGCGGACGAATGACGAAGATGCCGGTCGCGTTGGAGGTCGTCAGATCGATACCCTCAGCATTGCCCAGCGCTTCGGTCAGCGTCATACCGCTGAAGTCCATTTTGAGGGTGCTCTGTTTCTTCACTTCACCCATCACGAAGACTTTCAGATCGTCATTGCGCGGCACGTAGAGAATGTCGCCCGGATAGAGCAGACGGTTCTGGGTCAGATCGCCGTTTTGCATCAGCGCCTGCAGCGAAATGCGCTGCTCCTTCCCGTTGTGGGTGAGCACGACGTTGCGCCAGTCGGCGCCGTCGGTTAACCCGCCCGCGGCGTTAATAGCATCCAGGACGGTCAGAGGAACGTTGGTGATGGCCTGCTGGCCGGATTTGTTCACCTGGCCGGAGATATAGGCTTTTTGCGAGCGGAATGCGGCGATATTAACGTCCACCTGCGGATCGGCGATGTACTGCGCTAAGCGGCCGGTAATATCACTACGGATCTCGGCAAGCGTTTTCCCTGCAACATGGACTTTACCAATGTAGGGATAGAACATGGTGCCATCTGACTGCACCCAGTTACCGGTGTCGCTTGAGCTACGGTACTGGCCCGCTGGCGTGGTCAGTTCGGGGTGGTCCCAGACGGTCACGTTGATTACGTCACCCGGACCCACGCGGTACTGGTAGGAGGCAATTTCCTGGTCCAGCGACATATTCGGCTGGGCAACATTCGGACGTGGACGTAATTGTTCGACCAGACGAGGCGTAAGTGGATAAACATTCACCATTTTGTCGAGATCAAAATCGGCATCCTGTTGCTTGATCACATCCTTACCCATTGTTGACATATTGCTGCCGGGAAAGACCGTGCAACCACTCATCAAGGTCACAGACACCAATAATGGCATCAATTTCATTTTGGATTTCATCATTGATTATTTATCACTTTGGCAGAGTAATTATCCTGTGCAATTTAAATAAGCTCGAGTCGTATTGGGTTTCAGCATGCAGTTAATCAAATAGAAATATAACTGGCATCAGTCCTAAAAAAAGCTTATTCATCCATTGGCTATTGACAGAATAATCGAGGCTGATTCACACGCTTTCAGGCACGCTACCGCCCTTGGCTTTCAGTTACCAATCCACTGACTAAACAATGTGTTATGGATAGACACCCTCTTGAGCAAGGTCTTCTGGAAATATATCAGTCGCTTGAGAAACCCGACGGATAATGAATAACCATCCCTGAAGACCGAACATTAATAGCAACACCGAGATTTAACATTTGATGCTGGGAGAATTGTTGCAGCTAACCTAATAGCAGGCAAGGAGACAACTGTCCTAATATCGGTTTTTAAGATTAATATTAAGAGCAAATTTTTGAGCTTTTAGGATTTTCTTTATATTGACAAAATTAAAGTAAAAATCATCACCTGCGATATATCCTAAAATGCTTTCTTTGTAATTAAATATACGTATTTCGCTTATTTACACCCTGTTGAGAATGCTCTCTTTTTTACCCCTCGTATTAAGAGAAATCTCAGCCTGGCATTGCAATTTCCCCCAGCTTTATCCATGATCGAAGTGTGACATTCGTCATATAACAGAAGGTATTGCTATTACTATGGAATGGATTGCCGATCCCTCAATCTGGGCCGGGCTGGTTACGCTGGTCGTCATCGAGCTCGTGCTCGGGATTGATAATCTGGTCTTTATCGCCATCCTCGCTGAAAAACTGCCCCCTTCCCAGCGCGACCGCGCGCGCGTGACGGGTCTGCTGCTGGCGATGGTGATGCGGTTACTGCTGCTGGCCTCTATCTCCTGGCTGGTTACGCTCACTCAGCCTCTGTTCTCCATTCACGGTCTGAGCTTTAGCGCCCGCGATCTGATCATGCTCTTCGGCGGGTTGTTCCTGCTGTTCAAAGCCACGGTAGAACTCAACGAGCGGCTGGAGGGCAAAGACAGCGAGAACCCGACCCAGCGCCGAGGGGCGAAATTCTGGCCGGTCGTGGCGCAAATCGTGGTGCTGGATGCGGTCTTCTCCCTGGACTCGGTGATTACCGCCGTCGGGATGGTGGACCACCTTGCGGTGATGATGGCCGCGGTGATTATTGCCATCACGCTGATGGTCATGGCCAGCAAGGCGCTGACCCGCTTTGTGAACAGTCACCCGACCATCGTGATCCTCTGTCTGAGCTTCCTGCTGATGATTGGCTTTAGCCTGGTGGCCGACGGTTTTGGCTTCCATATTCCGAAAGGCTACCTGTACGCCGCCATCGGGTTCTCCGTCATGATTGAAGCGCTTAACCAGCTGGCGATATTTAACCGCCGCCGCTTCCTGTCCGCGAATCAGACCCTGCGTCAGCGCACGGCCGACACGGTTATGCGCCTGTTAAGCGGTAAGAAAGAGGATGCGGAGCTGGACGCCGAATCCTCCGCCATGCTGGCCGATCACAGCGACGGGCTGATCTTCGACCCGCAAGAGCGACGGATGATTGAGCGGGTGCTCAATCTGAACCAGCGGACGGTCAGCAGCATCATGACCTCACGGCATGACATTGAACATATCGACCTGACGGCACCGGAAGAGCACATTCGCGCCCTGCTGGATAAAAACCAGCACACCCGCGTGGTGGTGACCGGCGGTGAAGAGGAAGAGGAGCTGCTGGGCGTGGTGCACGTTATTGACCTGCTCCAGCAGCAGCTGCACGGCGAGGCGCTCAATCTGCGCGTCCTGGTCCGCCAGCCGCTGGTTTTCCCGGAGGGACTACCGCTTCTCTCCGCCCTTGAGCAATTCCGTAACGCGCGCACGCACTTTGCTTTTGTGGTGGATGAGTTTGGATCGGTGGAAGGGCTGGTCACGCTCAGCGACGTAATGGAAACCATCGCCGGTAATTTGCCTAACGAGGTGGATGAGATTGACGCCCGCCATGACATTCAGAAAAACGCAGACGGTTCGTGGACGGCTAACGGCCATATGCCGCTGGAAGACCTGGTGCAATATGTACCGCTGCCGCTGGATGAAAAACGGGAATATCACACTATTGCCGGCCTGCTGATGGAGTATTTGCAGCGTATCCCGCAGCCGGGGGAAGAGGTTCAGGTGGGCGACTATCTGCTCAAAACCCTGCAAATTGAAAACCATCGCGTGCAGAAGGTTCAGCTCATTCCACTGCGGGATGAGGAAGAACTGGATTTTGAGGTGTAAAAAAGCCGGGTGGCGCTGCGCTTACCCGGCCTGCGACATCAGATTTTTGTTGGCCCCCACCCGGCACAACCGCGTCAGGGTTTTGTAGGCCGGGTCAGGCGAAGCCGCCACCCGGCACAACGGGCATCAAAGCTTATCCAGCAGCTTCTTCACATCCTTGCCGTCCTGTGAATCTTTATTACGATCCGCCCAGCCGCTAAGCCGACGTTTCGCTTCATCCTGCAGATGCTTACGCAAGATCTGATCCACCTGCAGGCTGTAATTCAGGGCCTGCCATTTGCCATATACGGTCAGCGGAACCGGCGTCTCTTTCAGGAAGTCGATGAGCTTGCTTTCACCCTGCCAGCCGGAAAGAACCCGTACGTTAAAGCGCGTGTCCGCCGTCTCTTTCACCAGATCCAGCTTACCTTCACCGGTTATTGATAACAGTGAAGAGGTGCCCTGCATTCCATCGAGAGAGAGCTGCCCGTTGTCCAGCGTCAGATCCGTGGTGAAGCTGTCGAGACGCGTGGCGCTGTCGTAGTTATCCTGAGCTTTCACATCGCTGCTGCGCTCGACCGCCTGCTGCACCAGCTGCTGGAAGTTAAGCCCTTCCATACGGGAGTTTTTCAGGTCAAGATGCGCCTGCCCCTGCCACTCGCGGCGGAAAGCATCGGCATCAATTTTCGTGCCTGAGAAGTCACCCGCAAGCGTCAGCTGCCCCGTCAGGGATATCGGGTAGTTAAACGCTTTCAGAATGGTGCCTATCTCAATGTTATCGAGACGCGGCTGGAATTCGGCGCTGGCAACGTCTTTACGGACGTCCAGCGTGCCGGGCAGCGAGATGTTCCCGGCGCCCATCTTACCGCTCAGTTCGGAGATCACCAGCAAACCGTTATGGTTAAACATCTGGCTGCTCACGTCGGTAAAATCAATGCCGCGCCAGCGCAGGCTATTGGCCTTCAGCAGAATATCCGCCGTGAATCCGCGCAGGGCGTTATAGTCAGGTTGATCAAGATTCGACGAGATAACCGGACGCGATACCGGTGCCTGGCTTTGCCCCGTCTGCGTGGCATCGTTGTCCGTGGCGCTGGCCGGCAGCGGTGGCAGCAGATTTTCCAGGTTGAGCTTGTCAAACTGCAGATTCAGCACCCACTTCGGCTTCTCTTCCAGCGTGACGCTCGCCTGGCCCTTCAGGCTACTGTCATTTGCCTGCAGGTTGAGGTTATCCAGCTCCAGCTGCTTCTGTTCTTCGCGCCACACGGCCTGCAGCGTTCCCTGGCCGGTAATCCCCTGGGCAGGAAGATCGGCCCCCGTCAGCTGCCAGTTAAGCTGCTGAATGTCGGCCGTAAGCTGATGCGGATAGTCTGAGGCGTTCACATTAGCATTCAACGACAGGGTCAAATCGCGCTGATCGCGATTCACCCGCCCGCTAAACTCCACCGACGCAAGATGGTGATCATCCTGTTCCATCTGCAGGTTAATGTTGCGGACGGTCACCTGTTCTGCATGCTCATGCTGAAAAACCAGCACGCTATCGGCGACTTTCAGCTTGCCGATATCAAAGGACCAGCCTGTATCAGAGGGTTCATCAGGCAGGGTATTTTCGCGCGGCGCAACCGGCGCATTGGCATCACGCACGGCTTCGGATTGCGGGGTGAGCTGGATCACCGCGCCTTTCAGCATCACCTGTTTAACCTGCAGCTGATGGGAAATAAGCGGGATCAGCGCCACATCAAGGCGCATGTTGTCTGCGGACACCAGCGGCTGGGCCGCCCCCGGCGCCGTGAGCGACATGCGGCCAGAGAGAATGCTGAGCTGCGGCCAGACGTGCCAGCGCAGCGGCCCGTCAAGCTTCAGTTGATAACCACTGCGTGCCTCGACCTGCCGCACCATGTAAGCGCGGAAATCGTTGGGGTTAACCAGCAGAACCAACGCCGAAAGGCCGGCCACCAGCACCACCAGCAAAATCATCAGCGTTGTCAGAACTCTTCTCATGGCATCCTCAATGGGCTAACGATCAGTCTTTATCAATACGGCTGGCAACCGCGCCCTGCTGGTCGCGATATTTTGCGTCCTGCCGACGGTTATAAGGACGATCTGCCGGGCCTGACAGCGGTTCAAAGCTTAACGCGCCGATCATCATGCCCGGACGCAGCGCCAGCGGCAATTTACCGGCGTTGAAGAACTCCAGCACGATACGCCCCGACCAGCCTGGATCGATACGGTGCGCGGTCACGTGAACCATCAGCCCCAGTCGCGCCAGCGAAGAACGGCCATCAAGCCAGCCGACGAGGTCCGAAGGCAGAGTGACGGATTCAAACGTCACCGCCAGGGCCAGTTCACCTGGGTGCAGATAAAAGGCTTCGCCCTCGTCGATAACGATTTCGTCACTCATCACGCGATCGAGCGCGGCGCTGACTTCATCCTTCGGCCCGCTAAGGTCAATGAACGGTGCGGTATGGCCGCTAAAGGTGCGGAATTTATTCCCTAACCGTACATCAACGGTCACGCCATTGATACGCTCAACGGGTGGACGTGGGGTAATAGACAAACGGCCTTCATCCAGCCAGGCTTCTATATCGCGATCGCAAAGACGCACGGCACTTTCTCCTTTCATGCATCATACCCTGAGGCGGTAAGCGCTCAGGGTAAAACCAGGTTATCTCTGAACGGTACACAATTCGCGCGGCTTATTCAAAAAACTGGCTGATTTTCGCTTTTAAGATATCAATAGCAATGCGGTTTTTACCCCCGCGCGGCACGATGATATCGGCGTATTGTTTGGATGGCTCAATAAACTGCAGGAACATCGGGCGGACGGTTTTCTGGTACTGCGCCATGACGGAGTCCATCGAACGGCCGCGTTCGTTCACGTCGCGCTTGATGCGGCGCATCAGGCAGATATCCAGCGGGGTATCAACGAAAATCGAGAAGTTCATGGATTCACGCAGGCGGGCATCGGTCAGCAGCAGGATGCCTTCAAGGATAATGACCTTTTTCGGCTCGATGCGGATGGTTTCCTGGGTGCGGGTGTGTTCTACGTAACTGTAAACGGGCAGCTCAATCGCCTGGCCGCTCTTAAGCGCTTCTAAATGCTGGAACAGCAAGCTGTGATCCATCGCATTGGGGTGGTCATAGTTGGTTTTGACGCGCTCTTCCATCGACAGATGGGATTGATCTTTGTAATAGCTGTCTTCGGGAATGACGCCGATATGCTCATCACCAACTTGTTCACGCAGTTCGCGATAAAGCGTACTGGCAATTAGACTTTTACCTGAAGCCGATGCGCCGGCGATGCCTATAATGACGCACTGATGAGACTTATCAGTCATAAATTTAGCGACCTGATTAACCTGGATGTTAAGGAAGGACGACGCCGGAGCGTCAAACGCGGCAATTATAGGGATTTCGCGGGCGTGATACCAGTCGAATGCACAGGTTCTGCGAGACTGGCCGAAAAGTGACGCTTTATTCCCTGAGTGAAATTTAAATGACCGTTTTTTCAGCGTTTAACCGTTTTTTTCTCACGGAGTCTCTATTTAATAAGTCTGTGGTGTCAAATTCTGAGCGGTCACCATATGAATTGTAAATTGTTTGTACTAGCATAAACCAAATTATCAAATTCACGCGTTCGGACATCTTCCCTGACGGCATGGCGTCTCTGGATAAAGCGGTAATGAATAAACAATACCAGCGGGTTTTGGTTACCACCCCACATCCTTTAATACGACTTGTCTGTCTGGGCCTGGTCACCTTTATCTTTACCTTATTTTCGCTGGAGCTCACCCGGTTCGGCACCCTACTTGCCCCGCTCTGGTTCCCCACTGCGATTATGATGGTGGCGTTTTACCGCCATGCAGGAAAAATGTGGCCGGGAATCGCCCTGGCCTGTTCGTTCGGCAATATTCTGGCCACCTGGATGCTGTTTTCGTGGGGATCGATAAGCCTCACCTACACCTCAATTAACGTGGTTGAAGCTTTTACCGGCGCGCTATTGCTGCGCAAATTGCTCCCGTGGTACAACCCGCTGCAGAATCTGAATGACTGGGTCCGCGTGGCCATCGGCAGCGCCGTGATACCGCCGCTGGTGGGTGGCGTCCTGGTGTCTCTGCTGGCTCCCGGCCCCGAACCCCTGCGAAATTTCTTCGTCTGGGTGTTGTCCGAAGCCATTGGCGCGCTGGCGGTAGTACCGTTGGGACTGTTGTTTAAGCCGCACTATCTGCTGCGCCACCGTGACCCGAGACTGCTGCTGGAAACCCTGACCACGCTGGCCGTGACGCTGGCTCTCAGTTGGGCAGCCATCACCTGGCTGCCGTGGCCTTTCACCTGCGTTATCGTTTTGCTTATGTGGAGCGCCGTGCGCTTGCCGCGAATGGAAGCGTTCCTGGTGTTTCTGGTCACCGTGATGGTTGTGTCGCTGATGATTGCCCAAAACCCGGTGGCGCTGACAACCCAGCACGTCGGGGCGATGCTGAACGCCCCCTGGCTGCCGTTCCTGATGCTGCTCCTGCCTGCTAACGTGATGACCATGGTGATGTACGCCTTCCGCGCCGAGCGCAAGCACATCACCGAAAGCGAGGAGCGCTTCCGCAATGCGATGGAATATTCCGCCATCGGTATGGCGCTGGTCAGTATTGAAGGCAAATGGCTTCAGGCTAACAAGGCGCTGTGCAATTTCCTCGGTTACAGCCAGACCGAGCTCCAGTCGCTGACCTTCCAGCAGCTCACCTGGCCGGAAGATCTGCACACCGACCTGGAACAGCTCGAACAGCTGGTCAACGGCGACATCAATACCTACACCCTCGAGAAGCGCTACTACACCCGCGACGGAGAAGTAGTCTGGGCGCTGCTTGCCGTCTCCGTCGTGCGTCACACCGACGGCTCGCCGCTCTATTTTATCGCCCAGATTGAAGACATTAACGACCTGAAGCAGACCGAATGGGTCAATAAGCGCCTGATGGAGCGCATTACGCTGGCTAACGAAGCGGGCGGCATCGGTATCTGGGAGTGGGATCTGGAGCCAGACATTATCAGCTGGGACAAGCGGATGTTTGAGCTGTATGAAATCCCGCCGCACATCAAGCCCACCTGGCAGCTCTGGCATGACACGATGCTGCCGGAAGATCGTGCCCACGCAGAGAAGGTGCTGCGGGACTCGCTGATTTCCCGCCTGCCGTTTAAGCTGGAATTCCGCATCCGCGTGAAGGAAGGCGTGCGCCATATTCGCTCCCTGGCGAACCGGGTGCTCAATAAGCAGGGTGAGGTCGAACGGCTGCTCGGGATCAACATGGACATGACCGAGGTTAAGCAGCTCAACGAGGCCCTCTTCCAGGAAAAAGAGCGTCTGCACATCACCCTCGATTCCATCGGTGAAGCGGTGCTGTGTACCGATATCAACATGAACGTCACCTTTATGAACCCGGTGGCCGAGAAAATGAGCGGCTGGCTGCAGACCGAGGCTATCGGCCAGCCGATTCTGAAGGTGTTACACATCACCTTTGGTGAAAAAGGGCCGCTGATGGAGAATATTCACAGCGGCGATATGTCCCGTTCCGATATCGATCAGGACGTGGTGCTGAACTGCCGTACCGGCGGGAATTTTGATATTCACTACAGCATTACGCCGCTCAGCACGCTGGACGGGCAGAATATTGGCTCGGTTATCGTGATTCAGGACGTGACCGAGTCGCGCAAAATGCTGCGTCAGCTGAGCTACAGCGCCTCCCACGATGCCCTGACCCACCTGGCAAACCGGGTCAGCTTTGAAAATCATCTCAAACGCCTCCTGCAGACCGTTCGTGAAACGCGCCAGCGTCACGCTCTGGTCTTTATCGATCTCGATCGCTTTAAAGCCGTCAACGATACGGCAGGCCACGCGGCGGGCGATGCCCTGCTGCGGGAACTCTCTTCCCTGATGTTGACCATGCTCCGCTCCAGCGACGTGCTGGCGCGTCTGGGCGGGGATGAGTTCGGGTTACTGTTACCGGACTGCAATATTGAAAGCGCGCGCTATATCGCCGGGCGCCTGATCCAGGCGATCAATGACTATCACTTTATGTGGGAAGGCCGCCTGCACCGGATCGGCGCCAGCGCAGGTATCACGCTGATTGATGAAAATAACCATCAGGCGTCGGAGATCATGTCGCAGGCGGATATTGCCTGTTATGCCTCGAAAAACAGCGGGCGCGGCATGGTGACGGTTTACGAACCCCAGCAGGAGCGGGATCACAACACGCGCAGCATGATGTCGCTTGATGAACAGTGGCACATGATTAAAGACAATCACCTGCTGATGATTGCCCGCAGCGTCGCCTCTCCGCGCATTCCGGAAAGCAGTAATTTCTGGCTGCTGTCGTTACGCCTGTGGACCAGCCAGGGCGAAGTCCAGGAGGAGCATGCGTTCCGCTCGGGCCTGGCGGAGCCTGAGCTTTTTCACGCCCTCGACAGACGTATTTTTAATGAGTTTTTCCGCGCTTCTGCCGCACAGGTCGCCAGTAAAGGCATGGGGGTGGCACTGCCGCTTTCTGAGGCCGGTTTAGCCAGCGTAACGCTGGTTGATGAACTTCTCGACCTGCTGGATAAAAGCCCCATGCCGGGCCGTCTCCTGCATCTGGTTATCTCTGCCGACGTGGTGTGCAGCCCGGATAAAAACCTGCAGCGGAGTCTGCAAAAGCTTCGCCAGGCGGGCTGCCGCGTGATCTTCAGCCAGGTGGGCCGCGACATGAACGTCTTTACCCACCTGACCGCCAATATGGCTGACTATCTGATGCTGGACGCAGAGGTGGTAAGCAACGTGTATGGCAACCTGATGGATGAGATGATGGTGACCATTGTGCAGGGCCACGCCCAGCGTCTGGGAATGAAAACCATCGCGGGCCCCTGCAACCAGCCCATCATGATGGATACGCTCTCCGGCATCGGCATTGATTTTATCTTTGGTGATACCATCGCCGAGCCGCAGCCGCTGGATCTACTGCTCAACACCAGCTATTTCGCCATCAACTGACGGCGTCCAGCCGTCGGTATACCAGATGTGCAGCAGCGCGTAAGATCGCCACGGCTGCCAGCGCTCGGCATAACGACGAATTTGCGCGGGCGTCATCCCGGCAAAGCGTTGCTTAATCAGATAATCATCCGGCAGAAAGACATCTTTCGCCTGCCAGCCGCGCAGGGCCAGGTAGTTTGCCGTCCAGCGCCCTATCCCTGGCCGCTGCTGTAGCGCCTTTATCCCGGCCTCAATATTTGCGGGCGGGAAAAGCGGAAACGTCCCGTCGATGACCGACTGTGCCAGATGAATTAACGATTCCGCCCGCTTTACCGGCATCCCTAACGCTTTCAGCGCCAGCGGGTCCGTTGCCGCCAGCGCGTCCGGCGTAGGGAAGCAGAGATAGCCCGGACAGTCCACCAGCGGTTCGCCGCACAGCGCCACCACGCGCGACGTCAGTTTCGCCGCCATCGCCACGCTCACCAGCTGTCCGAGGATCGCCCGGACGCCCTGCTCGTACGCATCCACTGCCCCCGGCAAACGCAAGCCTGGCCGGGCAGCGCCGAGGTCGCCCAGCGTATCCGCGACGTGCTGCGGGTTGCAGGCGAGATCGAACAGGCGTTCGATGCGTTCAAGGCACGTCTGAGCAACCGGGATTAACCCCGGACTGAGCGTCACGTTCAGCGTATGGGTAGCGATATCCGGCGTGACGCGAAATATCCCCTGATGCCCTTCGCAGTCAAAACTGCGCTCGTAGTAGTCGTGCGTGACGGTTTCAATGCCCGTCACCGCACGCGCGCCAAGAAAGCCAAACATCCACTGCCAGTCGTAAGGGGGTTGCCAGTTCAGGGTGTACATCGTTGCTCCTTTTTCATTCTTATACCCTAAATAATTCGAGTTGCAGGAAGGCGGCAAGAGAGCGAATCCCCGGGAGCATAGATAACTATGTGACTGGGGTGAGCGAGCGCAGCCAACACACCTGCAACTTGAAGTATGACGGGTATATCAGCATAAACGGAAAGACCTTGTATTGCCTTGCTTTCATATTCCTGTTGTCGCCATGAAGACATTTCGTTAAAGTCTCGCCCCTTCTCACTGGCATGGGGATTTATCGTGTTTATTGGATTCGACTACGGTACGGCAAACTGCTCGGTTGCGATTATGCAAAACGGGCAGCCACAGCTCCTGAAAATGGAAAAAGAGAGCACGCTGCTGCCCTCAATGCTCTGCGCGCCGACGCGTGAAGCGGTAAGCGAATGGCTGTTCCGCCACCACCAGGTTCCGGCCACGGCGGCGGAGACCCAGGCGCTGCTGCGCCGGGCGGTCAGCTTTAACCGCGAGGAAGACATCGACGTTTCGCCGTCCAGCGTGCAGTTCGGCCTCTCTTCGCTCGGGCACTACATTGAAGACCCGGAAGAGGTCTACTTCGTTAAGTCGCCAAAATCCTTCCTCGGCGCCAGCGGCCTAAAGCCGCAGCAGGTGGCGATGTTCGAAGACCTGGTGTGCGCGATGATGCTGCATATTCGCAATCAGGCACAGACGCAGGTCTCCGATGCGATTACCCAGGCGGTTATTGGTCGACCAATCAACTTCCAGGGGCTGGGCGGCGACGAGGCCAACCAGCAGGCGCAGGGGATCCTTGAACGCGCGGCGCACCGGGCAGGCTTCCGCGACGTGGTGTTCCAGTATGAGCCGGTTGCGGCGGGGCTGGATTTTGAAGCAACGCTGACGGAAGAGAGGCGCGTGCTGGTTGTGGATATCGGCGGGGGCACAACGGACTGCTCGCTGCTGCTGATGGGACCGCAGTGGCATAACCGTCGCGACCGCGAAAACAGCCTGCTCGGGCACAGCGGCTGCCGCGTAGGCGGTAACGATCTCGATATCGCCCTGGCGTTCAAGAGCCTGATGCCGCTGCTGGGCATGGGCGGGCAAACCGAAAAAGGCATCGCCCTGCCGATCCTGCCGTGGTGGAACGCGATTGCCATTAACGACGTGCCGGCGCAGAGTGATTTTTACAGCACTGCGAACGGCCGCTTCCTTAACGATCTGGTGCGTGACGCGCAGGACGCCGAAAAAGTCGCCCTGCTGTATAAGGTGTGGCGTCAGCGCCTGAGCTACCGCGTGGTGCGTACGGCTGAAGAGAGCAAAATTGCCCTTTCCGACCGCGCGGAGCATGCGGTCTCCCTGCCGTTTATCAGCGACGATCTGGCCACCGCGATTTCGCAGGACGGGCTGGAGACGGCGCTCGCGCAGCCGCTGCAGCGTATTCTGGAGCAGGTGCAGCTGGCGCTGGAGAACGGCAAAGAGAAGCCGGACGTTATCTACCTGACCGGGGGTAGCGCCCGTTCGCCGCTGATTAAGAAAGCGCTGGCGGAACAGCTGCCGGGCATTCCGATTGCCGGTGGAGATGACTTTGGCTCCGTTACCGCAGGGCTGGCGCGCTGGGCGCAGGTGATGTTTAGCTAGTGCGCTTGCGGTGCGGTCTGGTGCCCTCACCCCGGCCCTCTCCCTGTGGGCTGAGGGTTCCCCAGAAAAATGAAAAGCACGATGAAGTGTGATCTACTGGTTGCGCTAACAAATCAGAAGAGACCTCATCGTGCCTTTACAGACAGTCTGCCAGAAATTTTTCTCCGCGTCTTTACCTGACATTCACAGCTTCCGGGTCAATGTCCTTGTTTCCATGGCCGTCGCCCTCACGCACGGGGCCAACCTGACCCTGACCAGCCTTGGACGTACCCTTCCCGGCAGGGCGCACGTCAAAAATAAAATTAAACGTGTCGACCGTGCCCTGGGTAATACCGCCCTTCACCGTGATATTCCCCGTATTCAGCACCTGCTCACACATACCATCACCTCCCTGATGCCCTTCTGCATAATTGCTGTCGACTGGACAGGCTGGCATGACAGGAACTGGCATCTTCTGCGGGCAAGCCTGGTCTGTAATGGGCGTTCACTTCCGCTTATGAGTGAGGTTGTTCCCGCAGAGCTGGCACAGAACAGTGATGTCCAGTGCCGCTTCCTTGACCGCCTGCATGATGCCATCCCGAAAGATAAAGCCGTCACCATCATTACGGATGCAGGCTTCCGGACAGACTGGTTCCGGCATGTGAGCCTGCTGGGCTGGCGCTTCACCGGCAGGGTCAGGGGCTGTATCAGCTTCCGGCTGGAGGATGAGAAAAAGTGGATGAAAATCAGTGAGCTTGAGGCTACCGGACAACCGGTCTGCGTGGGTTACGGTGTCCTGTCCCGTAAACCACGAACGCCCTGTTACGGCCGGTTTTATCTGCACAGGCGCCCGGAAGCAGGGCGTCACGGAAAGGGAGGAATGCCAAAAACACAGCGGGAACACCGCAGCAGCGCCCGTGAGCCCTGGCTGCTGTTCAGTAATGCAGAGGGACTGGAGCCACACCAGATAATGGCGCTGTACAGCCGCCGAATGCAGATAGAACAGAACTTCCGGGACGACAAAAGTCCCCGCTTCGGGTTCGGTCTGAGGCTGAGCCGGAGTCAGGGAAAAGGGCGGCTGGAAGTGCTGAATATGGTCGCGGCAATGGCAAGTCTGGTGATGTGGCTGGCAGGTTACAGGGCAGAAAGACAGTGTTTACACTGGCACTATCAGGCAAGCAGCATCAGGCACAGGCGGGTGCTGTCATACCTGAGTCTGGCAGAAGAAGTCATCCGGCATGAGCCTGGAAAAGTGAGACGGCTAAATATAGGTAACGAGATGAAAAAGCTGGGAAAAGAGTACAGTAATATGGTCATGGTGGCATGACCATATTACTGGGGATCCCTCAGCCCACAGGGAGAGGGTGCAAACACCAAAAACGGCAACATCCGTTGCCGTTTGCATTTACCTTGTAGGCCGGGTAAGCGAAGCGCCACCCGGCTAAAAAGATCGCCACACTCAGACCATTCCTGACAGTCTTCCATATTTCCTCCATTTTTCCGCTGTGTTAGCTGACTAAACTAGTATCATTCCCCGAAGTCTTCAGGATGAGAACGTATAACGATGAAAGGCAGTAACAAATCCCGCTGGGCAATCGTCGCTGGCATCATTGTGGTGGTCCTTGCCGCCGCCTGGTACTGGCACAGTCAATCCGCGAACTCCGCCGCTCCCGCCGGTGCCAGCAGTCAGGCACAGCGCCCGGCAGGCGGAGGGCGTCACGGCATGCGCGGCGGCGCGCTGGCGCCGGTACAGGCGGCGACGGCGGTGAATAAAGCTGTTCCTCGCTATCTTACGGGCCTCGGGACCATTACCGCCGCCAACACCGTGACGGTGCGCAGCCGCGTCGACGGCCAGCTGATGGCCATTCACTTTCAGGAAGGGCAGCAGGTCAAAGCCGGTGATCTGCTGGCGGAAATCGACCCGAGCCAGTTTAAGGTCGCTCTCGCTCAGGCGCAGGGACAGCTCGCGAAAGACAAAGCCACCCTCGCCAACGCCCGTCGCGATTTGGCGCGCTACCAGCAGCTGGTGAAAACCAACCTCGTGTCTCGTCAGGAGCTGGATACCCAGCAGTCGCTGGTCAGCGAAACGCAGGGCACCATCAAAGCCGACGAGGCCGCCGTGGCCAGCGCACAGCTGCAGCTGGACTGGAGCCGCATCACCGCGCCGATTGACGGACGCGTGGGCTTGAAGCAGGTCGATATCGGCAACCAGATCTCCAGCGGCGACACCACGGGCATCGTGGTGATCACCCAGACTCACCCGATTGATTTAGTCTTTACCCTGCCGGAAAGCGACATTGCGACGGTGGTGCAGGCGCAAAAAGCCGGTAAAGGTCTGGTGCTGGAAGCCTGGGACCGCACCAATAAGCAGAAATTGAGCGAAGGCGCCCTGCTCAGCCTGGATAACCAGATCGATACCACCACCGGCACCATCAAGCTGAAGGCGCGCTTTAACAACCAGGACGATGCCCTCTTCCCGAACCAGTTCGTCAACGCGCGCATGCTGGTCGCCACCGAAGAGAACGCAGTGGTGATCCCCACCGCCGCGCTGCAGATGGGTAACGAAGGTAACTTCGTCTGGGTACTTAACAGCGACAATAAGGTCAGCAAGCACCTGGTCAAAACCGGTATCCAGGACAGCCAGACGGTAGTCATCGCCGCAGGACTTTCCGCAGGCGACCGCGTAGTCACCGACGGCATTGACCGTCTGACCGAAGGGGCCAAAGTGGAAGTGGTAGAACCTGCGAAACAGGGAGAGAAATCCTGATGCAGGTTATGCCCCCAGGCTCTACAGGCGGGCCGTCACGCCTGTTTATCCTCCGTCCTGTCGCCA
Organism: Enterobacter asburiae; assembly: GCF_024599655.1. Lineage (NCBI taxonomy): Bacteria > Pseudomonadati > Pseudomonadota > Gammaproteobacteria > Enterobacterales > Enterobacteriaceae > Enterobacter > Enterobacter asburiae. Next base: position 1,721,968 of record NZ_CP102247.1, on the reverse strand, counting down.
CCACGCTGCTGATGGTGGCGATCCTGCTCGCCGGGATTATCGGCTATCGCTTCCTGCCCGTGTCGGCGCTGCCTGAGGTGGATTACCCAACCATTCAGGTGGTAACGCTCTATCCGGGTGCCAGCCCGGACGTGGTGACGTCCGCCATTACCGCCCCGCTGGAGCGCCAGTTCGGCCAGATGTCGGGGCTAAAACAGATGTCCTCCCAGAGTTCCGGCGGGGCATCCGTTGTGACGCTGCAGTTCCAGCTGACGCTGTCGCTGGACGTCGCCGAGCAGGAGGTGCAGGCCGCGATTAACGCCGCCACCAACCTGCTGCCGTCTGACCTGCCTAACCCGCCGGTCTACAGCAAGGTGAACCCGGCGGATCCGCCGATCATGACGCTTGCCGTCACCTCCTCCGCCATGCCGATGACGCAGGTGGAAGACATGGTTGAAACCCGCGTGGCGCAGAAAATTTCGCAGGTTTCGGGCGTGGGCCTCGTTACGCTGGCGGGCGGCCAGCGCCCGGCCGTTCGCGTGAAGCTTAACGCGCAGGCAATTGCCGCGCTGGGTCTGACCAGCGAAACCATCCGCACCGCCATCAGCAGTGCCAACGTTAACTCGGCAAAAGGCTCGCTGGACGGCCCCACCCGCGCCGTGACGCTCTCTGCCAACGATCAGATGCAGTCAGCCGATGAATACCGCCAGCTGATTATTGCTTACCAGAACGGCGCTCCGGTGCGTCTGGGCGACGTGGCGACCGTGGAGCAAGGTGCCGAAAACAGCTGGCTCGGCGCCTGGGCCAACAAACAGCAGGCGATCGTGATGAACGTTCAGCGCCAGCCGGGCGCTAACATCATCGAAACCGCCGACAGCATCCGCACCATGCTGCCGCAGCTGATCGAAAGCCTGCCGAAATCGGTCAGCGTGAAGGTACTTTCCGACCGCACCACCAACATTCGCGCGTCGGTTACCGACACCCAGTTTGAGCTGATGCTGGCGATTGCGCTGGTGGTGATGATCATCTATCTGTTCCTGCGCAACGTTCCGGCCACCATTATTCCCGCCGTCGCCGTGCCGCTCTCGCTGGTCGGGACCTTTGCGGTGATGGTGTTCCTCGATTTTTCGATTAACAACCTGACGCTGATGGCGCTCACCATCGCCACCGGGTTCGTGGTGGACGACGCCATCGTCGTTATTGAGAACATTTCGCGCTATATCGAGAAAGGTGAAAAACCGCTGGCGGCCGCGCTGAAGGGCGCGGGCGAAATCGGCTTTACCATTATCTCGCTGACCTTCTCGCTGATTGCGGTGCTGATCCCGCTGCTGTTTATGGGCGATATCGTCGGGCGGCTGTTCCGCGAGTTTGCCGTGACGCTGGCGGTCGCCATTTTGATCTCCGCCGTGGTGTCGCTGACCCTGACGCCGATGATGTGCGCCCGCATGCTGAGCCACGAGTCCCTGCGCAAGCAAAACCGCTTCTCGCGCGCCTCCGAGCGCATGTTCGAGCGGATTATTGCCGCCTACGGTCGCCTGCTGGCGAAAGTCCTTAACCATCCGTGGGCCACGCTCGGCGTGGCGCTGGGAACCCTGGCGCTCAGCGTGATGCTGTGGATTTTCATTCCGAAAGGTTTCTTCCCGATCCAGGACAACGGCATTATTCAGGGCACGCTTCAGGCCCCGCAGTCGGTCTCCTTCGCCAATATGGCCCAGCGCCAGCAGCAGGTGTCTGAGATCATCATGAAAGATCCGGCGGTCGAGAGCCTGACCTCCTACGTGGGCGTCGACGGCACCAACCCGTCGCTCAACAGCGCGCGTCTGCAGATCAACCTCAAGCCGCTGGATGAACGCGACGATCGCGTCAACGCCGTCATTGAGCGTCTGCAAAACGCCGTCGCGCGCGTGCCGGGCGTTGAGCTTTACCTGCAGCCGATTCAGGATTTGACCATTGATACCCAGGTCAGCCGCACGCAGTACCAGTTCACGCTGCAGGCCACCTCGCTGGACGCGCTCAGCACCTGGGTGCCGCAGCTGGTGAATAAGCTTAACACCCTGCCGCAGCTCGCCGACGTCAGCAGCGACTGGCAGGACAAAGGGCTGGCGGCGTACGTGAACGTCAACCGCGATACCGCCAGCCGTCTGGGCATTACCATGTCGGATGTGGACAACGCCCTGTACAACGCCTTCGGCCAGCGCCTGATCTCCACCATCTACACCCAGGCCAACCAGTATCGCGTGGTGCTGGAGCACAACACGGAGAATACGCCCGGCCTGGCGGGGCTGGACTCGGTGCGCCTGACCGGCAAAGACGGCGGCATTGTGCCGCTGAGCGCTATCGCCACGGTGGAAGAACGATATACCCCGCTGTCGATTAACCATCTGGATCAGTTCCCGTCTACCACCATCTCCTTCAACGTGCCGGACAATTATTCTCTCGGCGAAGCGGTGGAGGCCATTCAGGCTGCGGAAAAAGAACTCAGCTTCCCATCCGATATTCAGACCCAGTTCCAGGGCAGCACGCTGGCGTTTCAGGCCGCGCTGGGTAACACCATCTGGCTGATCGTCGCGGCGGTCGTGGCGATGTATATCGTGCTCGGGGTCCTGTACGAAAGCTTTATCCACCCGATCACCATCCTCTCTACCCTGCCGACGGCGGGCGTGGGGGCGCTGCTGGCATTGATGCTGGCGGGCAGCGAGCTGGACGTCATTGCCATCATCGGCATTATTCTGCTTATCGGGATCGTGAAGAAAAACGCCATCATGATGATCGACTTCGCCCTTGCCGCCGAGCGCGAGCAGGGTATGTCGCCGCGCGATGCCATTTTCCAGGCCTGTCTGCTGCGTTTTCGTCCGATCCTGATGACCACGCTGGCCGCGCTGCTGGGCGCGCTGCCGCTGATGCTCAGCACCGGCGTCGGCGCGGAGCTGCGCCGTCCGCTGGGTATCGGCATGGTCGGCGGTCTGCTGGTGAGCCAGGTGCTAACGCTCTTCACTACGCCGGTGATCTACCTGCTGTTTGATCGCCTGGCGCTGTGGACCAAAAGCCGCTTCCCGAAACGTGAAGAGGAGGGGCATAAGTGAAGTTTTTCGCCCTCTTCATTTATCGCCCGGTGGCGACGATTTTAATCTCGCTCGCCATTACCCTCTGCGGCGTGCTGGGCTTCCGGCTGCTGCCGGTGGCGCCGCTGCCGCAGGTAGATTTCCCGGTGATCATGGTCAGCGCCTCGCTGCCGGGTGCCTCACCGGAGACCATGGCCTCGTCGGTTGCCACGCCGCTGGAGCGTTCCCTTGGGCGGATTGCGGGGGTCAACGAGATGACCTCCAGCAGCTCGCTGGGCAGCACGCGCATCATTCTGGAGTTCAGCTTCGACCGGGATATTAACGGTGCGGCGCGCGACGTGCAGGCGGCCATCAACGCCGCGCAAAGCCTGCTGCCGAGCGGGATGCCGAGCCGCCCAACCTACCGCAAGGCCAACCCGTCCGATGCGCCGATCATGATCCTGACGCTGACCTCGGATACGTATTCGCAGGGGCAGCTTTACGACTTTGCATCTACCCAGCTGGCGCAGACAATCTCACAAATTAACGGCGTCGGTGACGTGAGTGTCGGCGGAAGTTCCCTGCCAGCCGTGCGCGTGGGCCTAAACCCGCAGGCGCTGTTCAACCAGGGCGTGTCGCTGGATGACGTGCGCTCCGCCATCAGCACGGCCAACGTCCGCAAGCCGCAGGGGGCGATTGAGGACGGTAGCCACCGCTGGCAGATCCACACTAACGACGAGTTGAAAACCGCCGCGGAATATCAGCCGCTCATTATTCACTACAACAACGGCGCGGCGGTGCGCTTGAGCGATGTCGCCAGCGTCACCGACTCGGTGCAGGACGTGCGTAACGCCGGGATGACTAACGCTAAACCGGCCATTCTGCTGATGATCCGCAAGCTGCCGGAAGCGAACATTATTGAGACGGTGAACAGCATTCGCGCCCGTCTTCCGGACCTGCAGGAGACCATCCCGGCAGCAATCGATCTGCAAATTGCGCAGGATCGCTCCCCGACGATTCGCGCCTCGCTGGAAGAGGTGGAGCAGACGCTGATTATCTCCGTCGCGCTGGTGATCCTGGTGGTCTTCCTGTTCCTGCGATCCGGCCGCGCGACGCTTATCCCGGCGGTGGCCGTGCCGGTGTCGCTGATCGGTACCTTTGCCGCTATGTACCTGTGCGGGTTTAGCCTCAACAACCTGTCGCTGATGGCCCTGACAATTGCCACGGGATTCGTGGTGGATGATGCCATCGTGGTGCTGGAAAACATTTCCCGCCATCTGGAAGCGGGCGTGAAGCCGCTGCAGGCCGCGCTGCAGGGCACGCGCGAGGTGGGCTTTACGGTGCTCTCCATGAGCCTGTCGCTGGTGGCGGTATTCCTGCCGCTGCTGCTGATGGGCGGGCTGCCGGGCAGGCTGCTGCGCGAGTTTGCCGTCACCCTCTCCGTCGCCATCGGGATTTCGCTGGTTATCTCCCTAACGCTGACGCCAATGATGTGCGGCTGGATGCTCAAGCGCAGCAAGCCCCATTCGCAGCCGCGCCGCAAAGGCTTTGGCCGTTTCCTGATGGCGATGCAGGAAGGCTACGGCAAATCGCTGAAGTGGGTGCTGAACCATACCCGACTGGTTGGCCTGGTGCTGATCGGCACCATCGTGCTCAACGTCTGGATGTACATCACCATCCCGAAAACCTTCTTCCCCGAGCAGGACACCGGCGTGCTGATGGGGGGAATTCAGGCGGACCAGAGCATTTCGTTCCAGGCGATGCGCGGCAAGCTACAGGACTTTATGAAGATCATTCGTGAAGACAAAGCCGTGGATAACGTCACCGGCTTTACCGGCGGGTCACGCGTTAACAGCGGGATGATGTTTATTACCCTGAAACCGCGCGGCGATCGCAACGAAACCGCCCAGCAGGTGATTGACCGCCTGCGGGTGAAGCTCGCCAAAGAGCCGGGGGCAAACCTGTTTTTGATGGCCGTTCAGGATATCCGCGTCGGCGGCCGTCAGGCGAACGCCAGCTATCAGTACACGTTGCTCTCGGACGATTTAGCCGCCCTGCGCGAGTGGGAGCCGAAGATCCGCAAGGCGCTGGCCGCCCTGCCGGAGCTGGCGGACGTCAACTCCGATCAGCAGGACAACGGCGCCGAGATGGCCCTGACCTACGACCGCGAAACCATGTCGCGTCTGGGCATTAACGTTGAAGCCGCTAACAGCCTGCTGAACAACGCCTTCGGCCAGCGCGAGATCTCCACCATCTACCAGCCGATGAACCAGTATAAGGTGGTGATGGAAGTCGATCCGCGCTACACCCAGGACATCAGCGCCCTGGACAAAATGTTTGTGATTAACAACGACGGCAAGGCGATTCCGCTCTCCTACTTTGCCAGCTGGCAGCCTGCCAACGCGCCGCTGTCGGTGAACCATCAGGGGCTTTCGGCGGCGTCGACCATCTCCTTTAACCTGCCCGCCGGTTCGTCGCTTTCTGAAGCCAGCGACGCAATCAACCGCGCGATGACGCAGCTTGGCGTGCCGTCCACCGTGCGCGGCAGCTTTGCCGGGACCGCGCAGGTGTTCCAGGAGACGATGAACTCGCAGGTGATTTTGATTCTGGCCGCCATCGCCACGGTCTATATTGTGCTGGGCGTGTTGTATGAGAGCTACGTTCACCCGCTGACCATTCTCTCAACGCTGCCGTCGGCGGGCGTGGGGGCGCTACTGGCGCTGGAGCTGTTCGGCGCGCCGTTCAGCCTTATCGCGCTCATCGGGATCATGCTATTGATCGGCATTGTGAAGAAAAATGCCATTATGATGGTCGATTTCGCCCTGGACGCCCAGCGCAACGGCAATCTGTCGCCGGAAGAGGCGATCTTCCAGGCTTGCCTGCTGCGTTTTCGTCCGATCATGATGACCACCCTGGCGGCGCTGTTTGGCGCGCTGCCGCTGGTTATCTCGGGCGGAGACGGCTCAGAGCTGCGCCAGCCGCTGGGGATCACCATTGTCGGCGGCCTGGTTATGAGCCAGCTGCTGACGCTGTATACCACGCCGGTGGTCTATCTGTTCTTCGACCGCCTGCGGCTGCGCTTCTCGCGTAAAAACAGAACCACGGTGACCGAGTAGATGACCGATCTCCCCGCTAACGTTCGCTGGCAGCTATGGATAGTCGCTTTCGGCTTCTTTATGCAGTCGCTGGATACGACCATCGTCAACACCGCCCTCCCCTCCATGGCGAAAAGCCTCGGGGAGAGCCCGCTGCATATGCATATGGTGATTGTCTCCTATGTGCTGACGGTGGCCGTCATGCTGCCCGCCAGCGGCTGGCTGGCGGACAAAGTGGGCGTGCGGAATATCTTTTTTACCGCCATCGTGCTGTTTACCACCGGCTCGCTGTTTTGCGCCCAGGCCAACACCCTCGACCAGCTGGTGATGGCGCGCGTGCTGCAGGGCGTTGGCGGAGCGATGATGGTCCCCGTCGGGCGACTAACGGTGATGAAGATTGTGCCGCGCGAGCAGTACATGGCGGCGATGACCTTTGTGACCCTGCCCGGTCAGGTGGGGCCGCTGCTGGGCCCGGCGCTCGGCGGTATTCTGGTGGAGTACGCCTCCTGGCACTGGATCTTCTTAATCAATCTTCCTGTTGGCATCATCGGCGCCATCGCCACCCTGACGCTGATGCCGAACTACAAAATGCAGACGCGGCGCTTTGATTTCTTTGGTTTTATTCTGCTGGCGGCGGGCATGGCCACGCTGACCCTGGCGCTCGACGGGCAAAAAGGTCTGGGGATTTCGCCCCTGACGCTCGGGCTCCTGATCGCGCTCGGCGTTACCGCCATACTGTGGTACCTGTGGCATGCCAGAGGTAACGATAAGGCGCTGTTCAGCCTGAACCTGTTTAAAAACCCTACCTATCGCCTTGGCCTGTTCGGCAGCTTCGCCGGGCGCGTCGGCAGCGGCATGCTGCCGTTTATGACGCCCGTTTTCCTGCAAATCGGGATGGGATTTTCGCCGTTCCACGCGGGCCTGATGATGATCCCGATGGTGCTCGGCAGCATGGGAATGAAGCGCATCGTGGTGCAGGTCGTGAACCGCTTTGGCTACCGTCACGTGCTGGTCACCGCCACGCTGGGGCTGGCGCTGGTGAGTCTGGTGTTTATGGCCGTGGCGCTGATGGGCTGGTTCTACGTTCTGCCGCTGGTGCTGTTCTGCCAGGGGATCGTCAACTCCATGCGCTTCTCGTCGATGAATACCCTGACGCTGAAGGATCTGCCGGACGATCTGGCGAGCAGCGGCAACAGCCTGCTGTCGATGATTATGCAGCTCTCCATGAGCGTCGGGGTGACCATCGCGGGTTTACTGCTCGGCATGTACGGCCAGCACCACCTCAGCGTCGACACGCCGGTGGCGCATCAGGTCTTTTTATATACCTATCTCAGCATGGCGGTCATCATCGCCCTGCCCGCTTTCATCTTCGCCAGAGTGCCGGATGATACCAGCAAGAACGTCGTCATCAGGCGCGGCAAAAGGAGTGGTTCATGAAATTCTGGCGTCCGGGTATTACCGGCAAGCTCTTCGTGGCGATATTTGCCACCTGTATCGTCCTGCTGATCACCATGCACTGGGCGGTGCGGATCAGCTTTGAGCGCGGTTTTATTGATTACATCAAGCATGGCAACGAGCAGCGTTTGCAGGGCTTAAGCGATGCGTTGAGTGAACAGTACGCCCAGCACGGCAACTGGCGTTTTCTGCGCAATAACGACCGCTTTATTTTCCAGATCCTGCGCTCGCTGGAGCACGATACCGGTGACGATCGCCCGGGGCCAGGCATGCCGCCGCACGGCTGGCGCACCCAGTTCTGGGTGATTGACCAGGACATGCGTACGCTGGTGGGTCCGCGCGCGCCGATACCGCCGGACGGCACCCGTCGTGCAATCAAAGTCAATAATGCGACAGTCGGCTGGGTTATCGCCTCTCCGGTGGAGCGCCTGACGCGCAACACCGACATCAACTTTGACCGCCAGCAGCGTCGGACAAGCTGGCTGATTGTCGCCCTCTCCACCCTGCTCGCCGCGCTCGCCACCTTCCCGCTGGCGCGCGGCCTGCTCGCCCCGGTGAAACGGCTGGTGGAAGGCACGCACAAGCTGGCCGCCGGGGATTTCACCACCCGCGTCGATACCCGCAGCCAGGACGAACTGGGCAAGCTGGCGCAGGACTTTAACCAGCTCGCCAGTACGCTGGAGAAGAACCAGCAGATGCGCCGCGACTTTATGGCCGATATCTCCCACGAGCTGCGCACGCCGCTTGCGGTGCTGCGCGGCGAGCTGGAGGCCATTCAGGACGGCGTTCGCCAGTTTACGCCCGAATCGGTGGCCTCTCTGCAGGCGGAGGTGGGTACGCTCACCAAGCTGGTGGACGACCTCCACCAGCTCTCCATGTCCGACGAAGGCGCGCTGGCCTACCAGAAAGCGCCGGTGGACGTGATTAACATTCTGGAAGTGATCAGCGGCGCGTTCCGCGAGCGCTTTGCCAGCCGCGACCTGAAAATCGACCTCTCCCTGCCGGACAGCGCGGTGGTGTTTGGCGACAAAGACCGGCTGATGCAGCTGTTCAACAACCTGCTGGAAAACAGCCTGCGCTACACCGACAGCGGCGGCGGGCTGCACATCTCCGGCAGACAGGAAAACGGGCGCTTTGCCCTCACCTTCGCGGATTCCGCCCCCGGCGTGCAGGACGCGCAGCTGGAAAAACTGTTTGAACGTTTCTACCGTACCGAAGGCTCCCGCAACCGCGCCAGCGGCGGTTCCGGCCTGGGGCTGGCGATTTGCGTTAACATCGTCGAGGCGCATAATGGCACGATCCGCGCCGCCCATTCGCCTTTTGGCGGGGTTAGCATTACAGTAGAGTTACCTCTGGAACGGGATTTATCGAGAGAAGTATGACCGAGTTACCGATTGACGAAAACACGCCGCGCATTTTGATTGTGGAAGACGAGCCCAAGCTTGGGCAGCTGCTGATCGACTATTTACGCGCGGCCAGCTACGCCCCGTCGCTGATCGGCCACGGCGACCAGGTGCTACCATACGTGCGTCAGACCCCGCCGGCTCTGATCCTGCTGGATTTAATGCTGCCGGGCGTTGACGGACTGACACTGTGCAGGGAAATTCGTCGCTTCTCCGACGTGCCGATCGTCATGGTCACCGCCAAAATTGAAGAGATTGACCGCCTGCTGGGGCTTGAAATTGGCGCGGACGATTACATCTGCAAACCCTACAGCCCGCGTGAAGTTGTCGCCCGCGTGAAAACCATTCTGCGCCGCTGCAGGCCGCAGCGCGAGCTTCAGGTGCTGGACGCCGAAAGCCCGCTGATTGTCGACGAAAGCCGCTTCCAGGCGAGCTGGCGCAGCAAGCTGCTGGACCTGACGCCTGCGGAGTTCCGTCTGCTGAAAACCCTCTCCCACGAGCCGGGGAAAGTCTTCTCCCGCGAGCAGCTGCTGAACCACCTGTATGACGATTACCGCGTCGTAACCGACCGCACCATCGACAGCCATATCAAAAACCTGCGGCGCAAGCTGGAAGCGCTGGACGCCGAACAGTCGTTTATTCGCGCGGTGTATGGCGTGGGGTATCGCTGGGAAGCGGATGCGTGCAGGATTGCGTGACGCTTCATCTCTGAAACCCGCCCCTGGCGGGTTTTTCTTTTCTGGAATCCATCCAGGATTCAACCATACTCTTTTTACCGGTTCGCTTACTTATAACTGGTGCTGATAATTTTACTTTCGATCAAGGAGTTCCTATGTCTGGTTGGTTCGAATTAAGTAAAAGCAGTGATGGTCAGTTCAGGTTTGTGCTGAAGGCTGGAAACGGGGAGATCGTTCTGACCAGCGAGCTTTACACCAGCAAAAGTGCCGCCGAAAACGGCATTGCTTCCGTACGCACGAACAGCCCCCTGGACGAGCGCTATGAGAAGAAAACGGCCTCTAACGGTAAGTTCCATTTCAATCTCAAGGCGGGCAATCATCAGGTCATTGGCAGCAGCCAGCTTTATGCGACGGAACAGTCGCGTGATAAGGGTATCGCTTCGGTCAAAACTAATGGGTCTACCCAGACGGTAAAAGACAACACCTGACAGCACGACGCGCGCCGGGAGAGCGGTGACGCGACCCGGCGCTTTACCTCCCTGCCCCGCAGCGCTACAATGCCCGCCCTTAAAGTGGGGGATCTCCCCTTACCGCTGCACCTGGTGCACGCGGATCTGACCTGTCATCAGAACGAGAACAAACATGCTTAAACCGGAACTCCTTTCCCCGGCGGGAACGCTGCAAAATATGCGTTACGCTTTCGCCTATGGTGCCGACGCCGTTTACGCGGGCCAGCCGCGCTACTCGCTGCGCGTGCGTAACAACGAATTCAACCACGAGAACCTGCAGCTCGGCATCAACGAAGCGCATGCCCTGGGCAAGAAATTCTACGTGGTGGTCAACATCGCGCCGCACAACGCCAAGCTGAAAACGTTTATCCGTGACCTGAAGCCCGTTGTGGATATGGGGCCGGACGCGCTGATCATGTCGGACCCGGGTTTAATCATGCTGGTTCGGGAGAACTTCCCGGAGATGGATATTCACCTCTCCGTACAGGCTAACGCCGTCAACTGGGCGACGGTGAAGTTCTGGAAACAGATGGGGCTGACCCGCGTTATTCTTTCTCGCGAGCTGTCTCTTGAAGAGATCGAAGAGATCCGCACCCAGGTGCCGGATATGGAAATCGAAATCTTCGTTCACGGCGCGCTGTGCATGGCCTACTCCGGCCGCTGCCTGCTGTCTGGCTATATCAACAAACGCGACCCGAACCAGGGCACCTGCACCAACGCCTGCCGCTGGGAATATAACGTCCAGGAAGGCAAAGAGGATGACGTCGGCAACATCGTCCACAAGCACGAGCCTATCCCGGTGACTAACGTCGAGCCTACGCTGGGCATCGGCGCGCCAACCGACAGCGTGTTTATGATTGAAGAAGCCAAACGTCCGGGCGAGTACATGACCGCCTTTGAGGACGAGCACGGCACCTACATCATGAACTCGAAAGATCTGCGCGCCATCGCCCACGTCGAGCGTCTGACCCAGATGGGCGTGCACTCCCTGAAGATCGAAGGCCGCACCAAATCCTATTACTACTGCGCGCGCACCGCGCAGGTATACCGCAAAGCCATCGACGATGCGGCGGCCGGTAAACCGTTCGATACCAGCCTGCTGGAAACCCTGGAAGGCCTGGCGCACCGCGGCTATACCGAAGGCTTCCTGCGCCGTCATACCCATGACGACTACCAGAACTACGAGCACGGCTACTCCGTTTCCGAGCGCCAGCAGTTTGTCGGCGACTTTACCGGCGAGCGCAAAGGCGCGCTGGCGGCCGTCGCGGTGAAAAACAAATTCACCAAAGGCGACAGCCTGGAGCTGATGACCCCGCAGGGCAACATGAACTTTACGCTGGAGCATCTGGAAAACGGCAAAGGCGAAGCGATTGACGTGGCGCCGGGCGACGGTCATACCGTCTGGCTGCCGGTTCCTGAAGAGGTGGAGCTGAAGTTTGCCCTGCTGATGCGTAACTTCAACGGTGAAAGCACCCGAAACCCACACGGCAAATAGTTAATCAGGAAATTTTTTCGCGCTGGGATAATTCTTAGAATCGGATCACATACCGCTTCGTTCAATACGGGTATTATCCCCCCGCTGAAAAACATAACCCATAAATGCTAGCTGTACCAGGAACCACCTCCTTAGCCTGCGTAATCTCCCTTACGCGGGCTTATTTTTTTGTACAATTCAGTCCACTGAGTCAGAATGAAATTGCACCGCCCCACCAAATGAAGGGTGTTGATTCGCGACAGCGTCTGCTGGAAGATCTTTTACGAAAATCGGGCGGGTATATGATATCCATTACAATTTTCATTGGTTCTGGCAGGATGGCGCGTTATTCGGATCATTCCTAATTCCCGTCCATAACATGCCCTTTACTCTTGATTTCTTAGCGTTATACGATTTCACACGGACGGAGAGACACATGACTTTTCCTGGTCAGATTTCAAAGGATATTCCGGATTACGAACTCGCCCGCAGTCTGGGTCTAGCCTCCGGGGGCGATATTGATTTCACCGCCCTTGCCAATCAGCTGGACTGTAGCCGTAACTTTAGCCAGGTTGGGATCATCTACTCAGACGGTGCGCGTCAGTGGTTAGTGAGACCCTCAAGACGGATTGCGACGCCAAACGAAAGCTCGGTGAGTCATGTCGTCATCACTAAAGTAAACGCCTCATCAAGTAATCCTCTCCAGGCAACGACGACGACGATTCAGTCACCTTCATTAGCGACTGAAATAGGTTCTACGGCGATTTCCTGCGGAGCCGCAATTCTCACTGTCGTACTTGCTGCAGGTGCAGGTATGGCCATTCCTCTCACCGCAGGTTCTTCCGGTGCAGTTGCCGCTGTGATTGTCGCTGGTGGTGTAGCAACAGGAATTCAGTGTGCAAACGGGCTTGGCCGCTTGTCACTTATTGCCATGAATCATAACGACTATGTTGCATGGATGGATTCTCAGGAATGGTATACCGCAACCAATACTGCTCTTGATGCGATTTCACTTGCCGGGGCTGCTGCGGGTCTAAAAAGCGCAGTATTAACCTACCGCCTACTTAATCGCTCGACGTCCGAAAGTTTACTCTCGTTACTACAAAAAATGAGCCGAGCGGACCGCACGCGGTTAACTGAGGAAATCATTCGTATCCGAAATCCCGGGATCTCTAATTCAGGGGTTAAAGCAGCGATGAAAGCCGGGGTTTACCCTAAACGTTACCCCTCGGAAGCGCTGCAGCTGCTCTTACAGCGAGAGCTGTTGAATGCTATTTCAAACTCCTCAGCATTTGTTGGCAGTGCTATCTCGGGTACAATTCGGAATCCTCAGAATATTACACAATCTGGTAAATACGTTTTTGGTTTGATTCAGTCATTTTCATTTACAGGAAGTTATTGACCCGGACATGATAAATTACATCAAAAAGAGCCTTGCATTAAGTGCTGTGATAACAGGTGAAATGACGACTGACGATTGCCAACGGCTTGAATCATTGAAAGATCGCTTAAAAGGTCAGTTCGGTGTTCCTGTGGGTGTACATATGACAGGTATTCCCTTAGCAATAAGTACCTTACTCACTATTTTTTGCTACGCTATGCTACAAGTTTCTGTCTGGATGTTGCTATTTCGCCTGCTCGGCTTACCTGAATTTAAGGTAATGATGGGAGTATTCCTTGCAGCAGTGGTGTATTGCATGATTGTAATGAGCACGATGTTTTTAACGGCCAAAGGGTCCTTAACGGGATATAAACTGCATATTTCTGTCATTACACTGACTGGCTTGATGAGCATCGTTTATTTTATCTGGACGTGGATTTCGCTTTTATTCGGCTCTGTAGAGAATTACACACCGCAAATAACCTCACTATTAGGATTGGGATTTTTCGGCCTGAATATCGTGTGGATGAATACGTCAGTCTTTTACCGTTCAATTGCGCTAACGCTACATAATCGTGTGTGGCGTAAGCAGTTGAGAATTGAGAACAGGCAAATGGCTGGGCTCAAACGTTGACAGCAAGCGTCAATTGAGGGACCGGCATATAAAAGGTAAACGCCACAAAGGGGGATAAATCCCCTTTCCGCAGCCTTATTTTTTCCCTTTCATCCTGTTCTTACCCGCTTTTTTCCTCTCTGCTATACACTCTTACTAACGCTAAAAAAGGGAGCAGCGCGGATGGCAACCTATCCAGACAGTTTATTGATTCTCAATGGCAAAAGTGCGGGCAACGATCTGCTGCGTCAGGTCATTCAGGGTTTGCGTGACGACGGCGCGCGCATCCACGTCAGGGTGACGTGGGAAAAAGGCGACGCGGCACGCTATATCAATGAAGCCCTCGGGCTTGGCGTCAACACCATCATTTCCGGCGGCGGCGACGGCACCATCAATGAGATTGCGTCAGCGCTTATCGACCTGCCCCCGGCGGACCGGCCGGTGATGGGCATTTTACCGCTCGGCACCGCCAATGATTTTGCCACCAGCGCCGGGATCCCGGAGGAGTTAGAGAAGGCGCTTCAGCTGGCGATCCTCGGCAAGGCCACCGCTGTGGATATTGCGCAGGTGAATGATAAAACCTGTTTTATCAATATGGCGACGGGCGGGTTTGGCACGCGTATCACCAGCGAAACGCCGGAAAAGCTGAAGGCGGCGCTGGGCGGCGTATCGTACCTGATCCACGGCCTGATGCGCATGGACACCCTCAAGCCTGACCGCTGCGAAATTCGCGGCGAGGATTTTCAGTGGCAGGGTGACGCGCTGGTAATTGGGATTGGCAACGGCCGCCAGGCTGGCGGCGGGCAGCAGCTCTGCCCGGAGGCGCTGATCAATGACGGTCAGCTACAGCTGCGTATTTTCACGGGCGACGGCCTGCTGCCCGCGCTGTTTACCACGCTGACGCAGCCGGAAGAGAGTCCAAATATCATTGCCGGGAAATCGGCGTGGTTTGAAGTGAATGCTCCGCACGGGATGACCTTTAACCTCGACGGAGAGCCGCTGAGCGGAACGCAGTTCCGCATTGAGGTGTTGCCCGGCGCGCTGCAGTGTCGGCTGCCGCCGGACTGTGTGCTTTTGCGCTGATTGTATTGCCGGGTGGCGGCTACGCCTTACCCGGCCTACGTTTCGCCCTCAGGTTAGGCAATCGTTACTTTGCTATCCAGATAGACGTCCTGCACCGCATTGATCAGCTTCACGCCGTCGGCCATCGATTTCTTAAACGCCTTACGGCCAAGGATCAGCCCCATGCCGCCCGCGCGTTTGTTGATAACCGCCGTACGCACCGCGTCTGACAGGTCGGTATCACCGCCCGCCGCGCCGCCGGAGTTAATCAGCCCCGCACGGCCCATGTAGCAGTTCGCCAGCTGGTAGCGCACCAGGTCGATCGGGTTATCGCTGGTCAGCTTGCTGTAAACGCGATCGTCGGTGTAACCAAAGTTCACCGCTTTATAGCCGCCGTTATTCTCGGCCATTTTCTGCTTCACAATATCTGCGCCGATGGTCGCCGCCAGGTGGTTCGCCTGCCCGGTCAGGTCGGCCGACACGTGGTAATCCACGCCGTCTTTCTTGAACGCGTTGTTGCGCAGATACGCCCACAGTACGGTGACCATGCCCAGTTCGTGCGCGCGCTCAAAGGCCGCGGAGATCTCTTCAATCTGACGACGGGACTGCTCAGAACCGAAATAAATGGTCGCCCCTACCGCCACCGCCCCCATGTTGAACGCCTGCTCGACGCTGGCGTAGAGGGTCTGGTCATATTCGGTAGGGTAGCTGAGGGTTTCATTGTGGTTCAGCTTCACAAGGAACGGAATGCGGTGAGCATAGCGACGCGAGACGGAGGCCAGCACGCCGTAGGTGGAGGCGACACAGTTACAGCCCGCCTCAATCGCCAGCTCAACAATGTTCTTCGGATCGAAGTAGAGCGGATTCGCCGCGAAAGAGGCACCCGCCGAGTGCTCAACGCCCTGGTCCACCGGCAGAATAGAGAGGTACCCGGTATGGCCGAGCCGCCCGGTGTTGTAGAGCGTCTGCATATTTCGCAGGACCGCAGGCGGACGATTGTTATCGATCATCACGCGGTCAACGTAGTCATGGCCAGGCAGATACAGCTGGTCGGCTGGAATGGTCATACAACGATGCTGTAAAAGGCTGTCGGCGTCTTTGCCAAGCAACTGCGCAATATCAGTCATGTGATACTCCCGTAAGTCCGACGTCGTGTCGGTGTGTGTTTATCCAGTCCCATCTTTCATGGGCAGACTAAGCCTGGTACCGACTTAACAGATTTTCCACCCTTTGCATTTTTTTTCAGCACAATCTGCTGGCTCGATTCGTGTACAACAAAACTGTTACATTGATCAAACAATCGCCGCAAAGGTATTTAAAAGGTATTATTGAGTGGTATGTTAAAGGCGTACCCTCTCTGACATGCAGGATTAAAAAATGAAAACGAAAGTCCAACTGTCATTCATGATGTTTGTTGAATGGTTTATCTGGGGCGCGTGGTTTGTGCCACTGTGGCTGTGGCTGAGCAAAAGCGGTTTTACCGCCGGGGAAATCGGCTGGTCTTACGCCTGTACCGCCATTGCCGCTATCCTCTCACCGATTCTGGTCGGCTCGCTGACGGACCGCTTCTTCGCCGCCCAGAAAGTGCTGGCGGTGCTGATGTTCGCCGGTGCGATTCTGATGTACTTCGCCGCACAGCAAACCCAGTTCAGCACCTTCTTCCCGCTGCTGCTGGTTTACTCCCTGACCTATATGCCGACCATCGCGCTGACCAACAGCATTGCCTTCGCCAACGTGGACGACGTCGAGGCCGATTTCCCGCGCATCCGCGTGATGGGCACCATCGGCTGGATCGCCTCGGGCCTGGCGTGCGGATTCCTGCCGCAGATGATGGGCTACAGCGACATTTCTGATACCAATATTCCGCTGCTGATGACGGCCGCCAGTTCCGCCCTGCTCGGCGTGTTTGCTCTGTTCCTGCCGAACACGCCGCCGAAGAGCACCGGCAAGCTGGATATCAAAGTGATGCTGGGGCTGGACGCGCTGATCCTGCTGCGCGACAAAAACTTCCTGGTATTCTTCTTCTGCTCGTTCCTGTTCGCCATGCCGCTGGCCTTCTACTACATCTTCGCCAACGGCTATCTCACCGAAGTGGGGATGAAAAACGCCACCGGCTGGATGACGCTCGGCCAGTTCTCCGAAATCTTCTTTATGCTGGCGTTGCCGTTCTTTACCAAACGCTTTGGTATTAAGAAGGTCTTACTGCTGGGTCTGATCACTGCCGCCATCCGCTACGGGTTCTTCGTTTACGGCGGAGCGGAACAGTACTTCACCTACGCCCTGCTGTTCCTCGGCATTCTGCTGCACGGCGTGAGCTACGACTTCTACTACGTCACCGCGTACATCTACGTGGATAAAAAAGCGCCGGTGCACATGCGCACCGCCGCGCAGGGCCTGATTACGCTGTGCTGCCAAGGCTTTGGGAGCCTGCTGGGCTACCGCCTGGGCGGCGTGATGATGGAAAAAATGTTCGCATACAAAGAGCCGGTGAATGGGCTGACCTTCAACTGGGCCGGAATGTGGGCGTTTGGTGCAATCATGATTGCCGTGATTGCCGTGCTGTTTATGCTGTTTTTCCGCGAATCGGATAAAGAGATCACCGCAATTGAGGTGGTTGATGGCGATGCCGCGCTGACACAAGGGGAAGTTAAATGAAACAAGAACGTGTTCTCGGTGCTCTTTACGGGCAGGCGTTAGGGGATGCGATGGGCATGCCGTCGGAGCTGTGGCCGAGAAAGCGCGTCAAAGCGCACTTCGGCTGGATCGACCGCTTTTTACCCGGCCCGGCAGAGAATAATGCGGCCTGCTATTTCAAACAGGCAGAGTTCACCGACGATACCTCAATGGCGCTGTGCCTGGCGGATGCGATTATTGAGTGTGAGGGAGACATCAACGCGGACGTTATCGGCAAGCATATTCTGCACTGGGCGCTCGATTTCGATGCGTTTAATAAGAACGTGCTCGGCCCGACCTCAAAAATCGCGCTTAACGCGATTCGCGACGGGAAGCCGGTCAGCGAACTGGAAAACAACGGCGTGACCAACGGGGCGGCGATGCGCGCCTCCCCGCTGGGCTGCCTGCTTCCGGCCACGCGTCTGGAACACTTTGTTGAGCAGGTGGCGCTGGCCTCCAGCCCGACCCATAAATCCGATCTCGCCATTGCCGGCGCGGTGGTGGTTGCCTGGGCGATTTCGCGCGCCGTCGACGGCGAAAGCTGGCAGAACATCGTTGATGCGCTGCCGGGTATCGCCCGCTATGCGCAGGAGGCGAAAACCACCACCTTCAGCGCGTCGCTCGCAGCACGTATTGAGCTGGCGCTTAAGACCGTGCGGGAAGCCAACGGGGTTGAATCCGCCAGCGAGCAGGTGTACCAGCTCGTGGGGGCCGGAACCAGCACCATTGAGTCCGTTCCGGCGGCCATTGCGATGGTCGAACTGGCGGGAACCGACCCAAACCGCTGCGCCATTTTATGCGCCAATCTGGGCGGCGATACCGACACCATTGGCGCAATGGCGACGGCCATCTGCGGCGCGCTCCACGGCGTGCAGGCGATTGACCCGACGCTCAAAGCCGAACTCGACGCCGTCAACCGGCTCGATTTCGGCCACTATTGCGAGAAACTGCTGCACTACCGGGAGCAAAGGGAGGGCGTATGAATTCATTTGCCCAACGTCTCGACACCCTGCACGCCGCGCGCCCGGTAACGGTGCTGGGCGCAGCGGTGATTGACGTCATCGCCGACGCCTACGCCCTGCCCTGGCGCGGGTGCGATATCGAGCTTAAACAGCAGGGCGTGAATATTGGCGGCTGCGCGCTGAACATTGCCATCGCTCTGAAACGGCTCGGCATTACGGCGCAAAACGCCCTGCCCGTCGGCCACGGCGTGTGGGCGGATATCATCCGCAACGCCATGGCGAAGCAGGATCTGCACAGCGCCATCGAGGCCGAAACCGGCGACAACGGCTGGTGCCTGGCGCTGGTGGAGCCAGACGGCGAGCGCACCTTTATGTCCTTTAGCGGCGTGGAGAACCAGTGGCAGCAGCGCTGGCTTGATGTGCTTAACATCCCGTCGAACAGCCTGGTCTATTTATCCGGCTATCAGCTGGCCTCGCCGTGCGGCGAGCTGCTGACGCGCTGGCTGGAGGAGTTGCAGGACGTGACGGCCTTTATCGATTTC
Source organism: Enterobacter asburiae (assembly GCF_024599655.1). Classification (NCBI taxonomy): domain Bacteria; kingdom Pseudomonadati; phylum Pseudomonadota; class Gammaproteobacteria; order Enterobacterales; family Enterobacteriaceae; genus Enterobacter; species Enterobacter asburiae. The sequence goes on along the minus strand of NZ_CP102247.1, from coordinate 1,703,102 downwards.
GGTCCCCGCATCGCGGATATTCCCGACGCGCTGATGGCGCGGATTATGGCCTGCAGGCCGATCGTGTCGCTTAATCGTCAGGAAGCGGAGATCGCAGCCGAACGGCTGGGTGTAGCGGCTGAAAATCTGGGTGCGGAGTGGCAGCATCGCTTCGGCGCCGCGCTGATTGTGCGGCATGATAAAGACGGTGCCGCATGGTATGACGGTGACGTCTCGGGCGTTGTTCCGGCATTTCCGGCGACGGTGGTGGACACCATTGGCGCTGGCGACAGCCACGCGGGCGGCACGCTTGCCGGGCTGGCGGCGGGATGGTCGCTGGCAGACGCCGTTCTGCTGGGGAATGCCGTGGCGTCCTGGGTGGTCAGCCACCGCGGCGGGGACTGCGCACCCACTCGCGACGAATTATTCCTCGCACACAAAGACGTATAGATCGCTGCGACAGTAGCTGATGCTGTACTCAATCGGCCGGTGCTGTTGGTCAAGCGCGACCTGCTTGATCACCAGCACCGGTATTTTTTCGTCCATCTTAATGTGCGCCTGAAACTCGCTGTCCGGCATGCGGGCGCTTACCCGTGAACGGGTACGCTGCGGAAAAATATTCTGACTGCGGAAGTAATCGTACAGCGAAATGCCAATCGCATCCGCATCGGGAATGAGCCCAACCGGCACCCAGGACTCTTCAATCGACACCGCATCGTCATCCACATAGCGAATGCGCTTGAGCAAAAAGACTTCGCTGTCCGGCGGGATCGACAGGTGGTTTGCGACCTCTTCCGGGCACTTCACCACCCGCTTGTTGACCCATAGCGTATTCGGCTTTTGACCACGCAGCACCACCTGCTGGGAAAAGCCGCGCGCCTCTTTCAGCGAATATTCGAAGATGTTGTTGATTTGCGTGCCATAGCCACGGGAACGCGTGACCACGCCCTCTTCCTCCAGCGCCTGCATCGCTTTTCGCACGGTGATGCGCGACACCCCGGTTAACTGGCTCAGATCGCGCTCGCCGGGCAAAATATTCCCGTGCTCCAGCACCCCGCTGCGCACCGCATTTTTTACCGTTTCGGCAAATTTCAGGTACAGCGGCGTGTTGTCAGGCGCGGCGATCCGTTCATTCAGTTGAGCGATTAACCGGGTATGCGCTTGTTCCATCTCTGTTTTCTCAGGCGTGGTGTTTCCTGCCAGTATACTGGGTTACCACCACGCATGAAAATGATGAACCGGCCCAATACCGTGACCCACTTCCAGAGTATCGGCTTTTGCCAGCGCCGCAGAGAGCCAGATTTTCGCTTCGCGCACCGTATCGGCCCAGCCGTCATGCCGGGGACGCAGCGCCGCCAGCGCGGCAGAGAGCGTACAGCCCGTACCGTGGGTGTTTTTGGTCTGCACGCGCGGCGCGGTAAAGCGTACTTCGCCGTCGCGGGTAAAGAGCCAGTCCGGACTTTCGGCATCATCCAGGTGCCCGCCTTTCATCAGCACCGCGCCGCAGCCCATTGCCAGCAGCGCGTTCCCCTGCGCTTTCATCTCGCGTTCAGTTTGCGCGTGCGATGTGCACAGCAGCGCGGCGGCTTCCGGCAGATTGGGCGTAATGAGCGCCACCTGCGGCAACAGCTTATTGCGCAGCGTCTCGACGGCGGAGCCGGAGAGCAGCGGATCGCCGCTTTTTGCCAGCATGACGGTATCCAGCACCACGTTTTGCACCGCATAACGCTTAAGCCGCTCGGCCACCGCTTCCACAATGTCGGTCTCGGCCAGCATGCCGATCTTGGTGGTATCGATGCGGACGTCGCTGAATACCGAATCCAGCTGCGCGGCAACAAAATCCGGCTCAATACGGTAGACCGACTGCACGCCGCGCGTGTTTTGCGCCACCAGCGCGGTAATGACCGAGCAGCCGTACGCGCCAAGGGCCGAGAAGGTTTTCAGGTCAGCCTGGATCCCCGCACCGCCGCTGGGATCGGTGCCGGCAATGGTCAGGGCGTTAATCCGCTTCATGCCTGCTCCTCCAGCGTATAGAGCGCATCCAGGAACGCGCTGGCAAAACTGCCTGGCCCACGCGACTGCGCAACGGCCACCGTTCCGGCCCGCTTCATCCATCCGCAGGCGGCAGCGACGTTATCCATCCGGTCGCCCGGCAGCGAGCAGCTCGCCGCCACAACGGCAGAGAGCGCGCACCCGGAGCCCACCACGCGCGTCATCAGCAGATCGCCGCCCGTAACCGTGCGGGTGCGTTGTCCGTCGGTGATGTAATCCACTTCTCCCGTGACCACGACAATTGCATTCGTCTGACGCGCCAAAGCCTGCGCGGCAGGCACCGCGCTGGCTGCGGTATCGGTCGTATCAACGCCGCGCCCGCCCGCGCTCATTCCGGCAAGGGCAAGAATTTCAGAGGCATTGCCGCGAATGGCGGCCGGTTTCAGGGCAAGAATTTGATGGCAAAAGCGAGTGCGGAACGTCAGGGCGCCCACGGCAACCGGGTCCAGCGTCCAGGGCTTGCCTGCCGCCACCGCGCTTTCTATTGCCCGACGCATCGACTGGGCGCGCGGTGAGGTCAGCGTGCCAACGTTAATCAGCAGCGCATCGGCGATCGCGGCAAACTGTTCAGCCTCTTCGGCCTCAATCACCATCGCAGGTGATGCGCCAAGCGCGAGCAGAACGTTGGCCGTAAAGGTCTGTACGACATCGTTGGTCATACAGTGGGTCAGCGGAGAACGGTTTCGGAAGTGGTGTAAAACGTGTAAATCGAGCAGGTCAGGCTGCATGGGTTCGCTCCTGCCTTGCGTGAAGAAGCGATGACCGGGAAGGCATCTGACTTCCCTACGCTGGCATTATCCAGATCAGGTAATACGGGTATTTCTCAGCCTTCAACGAAGAAGGGCACCCCGAGTCAAAATACTTTTAAAACAGAGAGTTATAAAAACTCATTAACGTTGTTTAGTGTAACCGCGGCCATAGGCCAGGCGCAAGGAGTTTCGATTTATCGCCGGGCTTGTCATAGCGAAAATCTCCAGACGTACTTTCCAGTCATTTACCTATATTTATTACGCTTTAGTTAATTCTGGTTCAATAATTGTTAACGCCTTATTGAAAACCTTTATTATGCACTTTCACTGAGGCTATTATTTTTATTTTTTATTACGTTCCCCTTCATCTTTTATAAGATATAGAAACTTCTTTCGCATGAAAGAAAAAGGAAATATTAATTTATTTAAACCCATTGAACATTCGTATTTCCATCAATGGCTTAACGTTTCCTCTGGCTTACCACACAATCCATAAGTCAATGTATACATTAAATAAATCACCACGGTGTCGTATCCTGATCATGTATTTATTCATATCATTTATGATTTAGATCAAAATAATCAGTTTGGGTTTAATTGATAGTTTATTCACGCAACTAAAAAAGATCTCAGCAATGAATAACCTGTATTGATATATGGGAATACAGATATCTTCATGCTCAATAAAGCCAAAACCGTTCTGCTTAAATTTGTTTTTCAATACGTTAATAATGTGAGTCCTTCGAATGAAAGCTTTTAAGAAATCTGTTATTTCTGTTTTTGTATTAGGGGTGGTAGCAGGTAGCGCCATGAATATTACCGATGCTGCTGCAGCCTGGGACGATGCATCAATCACAAATATTGTGAATGACCATCAAGACCAAATTACGCAAAACAATGCTGATAGTATTGCTCGCGATCTCTCAACTGACAATCGCTTAACTCAGGTTGATAGCGACCTTCAATCGACTAAATTAGGTGTTTTGATCGTTGATCAAGCCACAAATGAGGCTAAGCAAAAAGCACTACTTGCTGGTGCGCTCGCAGATACTGCGAATCAAAAAAGTGAGGCTGCTTTACAGGGCGTCATGACGAACGGCACTGAAATTATCAATATGGAAAACGTTAACAAAGTGCAGGATAACCGTCTTGATAGCCTGGAAAGTGCCCCTAAACCCACTAACGGCGTAGATGGAAAAGATGGCGTGACGATTACCGTAACGCGCGTGCAGGTAGACGCAGCGACGCAAACGAAAGTGGCCAACAATAGCCAGGCTGTTACCGCCACCGCTCAGGAACTTCAGGCAACAAAGCAGACGTTACAGGCAATGAATAACAACACCCGCCAGCAGTTCAAATCATTGCACGACGAAGTGGATAATAATAAGAAACAGGCCAACGCCGGTATCTCGGGCGCCATGGCGATGGCAGGTTTACCGCAGGTACAAACGAATCAGCACGTTATGTTCTCTGCTGGCGGTGCAACGTACAATAGTGAAAGCGCCCTTGCCGTCGGGGCATCCGTTAACGTCAATTCACATACGATCGCGAAAGTCAGTTTCTCTGATGACACTGCGAATAACATGGGTGCCTCCATCGGCGTAGGGGTCGGCTTTTAATAGAAAAGCAGCATGGCAAAATATATTTTTATCTCTTTAATATTATACATAGCACTTATCCTGATTGGCGTATGGCTAGGTTGTATGTATCACTCTTATTATATTTGCGGATATTGAAAATTCTCCTGCTGTATATTTTTAATTTAAGGTCTTCGCGTAATGAAAAAAACACTTTTAGCGGTAATCATGGCGGGTGCTACTGCTCTGCTTTCTGCATGTACGTCGCCTGCTCAGCGCATGGCAGAATGTGAACGCCAGGGGATTAGCAAAGATACCTGCTACCTCGCTGAGCAAAACCGCCAGAATGCCTACAATGAAGCCGCACAAAATGCAGCATGGGCGAACGCGCGTGATGCCGCTGCGGGTACGGGTATCTGGGCTAAGAAAGATGCGAAACAACATGCCCAGGCTGCTAAAGCAGCACACACCTTTAAATGGGAAGGGATGAAAATCACGATTAGAGGCGAGATATTAGATGTTGACGGCGTATTAGGTGCGCTGGATGAAAACGAGCCTCAGGCAAAGGTTTATTCACAAGGGCTATATACCTTCATTTACTATCCTGCTAAAGGCAAATTAGCGGTGAGTAAAGAAGGTCAGTTCCAGGGCTACGCCAGAAAGATTAAATAATAATAAAGGCGACAGGTGTCGCCTTTATTATTTGCGGACCTTACTGAATTTTTCTGAGGTAACCCATTTACTCTAACTGCCACGCCCCGGCATCAATGAGCGACGCACTCCCCGTCCAGGCAAACAACGCCAGCTCGCGAGCCCCCGCTTCAGGATAAATGCGGCTGCTGAGGCACGCGTCACCGTCATTGACAAACACCTCCACCGACGAGTTGTCAAAGAACAGGCGCAGGTTTAGCGTGTCGTTCAGGTTAAGCGCGACGCTTCGGGTCCCGCACAAGCCATACTGCGGATAGTGACGCTCCAGCACCAGGCGCTGCATCTGCGCATCGACATAAATACGTAACCCGTCTCCGAGACGAATACCGTACTGCTCCGCGCTGCTGTTGGCGCAATCCCACTGCAGAATGACTTCCATCGCGTCACAGCTTTCCACCTGAGCGATTTGCTGATTGTTAAGCGTGCTCACCGGCCAGGGGAACCACGCCCTGCGCAGGCTTTCGACTTCTCTGGCTGGCCGCATTTGCAGACGGTCATCCGCACTCAGCGTCAGCTCGCGCGGTAAGGAGAGCATACCCGCCCAGCCATCCTGCTGTTCCGGCAGGGGCGATTCCCACATGTCCAGCCAGCCGATAACAATGCGGCGGCCGTCGGGCGTCAGGAAGCTTTGTGGCGCATAGAAATCATGCCCGCGATCCATCTCCACAAATTCCCCTTCACGCTCGAAAGGTTGTCCGGGCTGCCACTCGCCCAGCAGGTAGCCGCTCTGGAAAAGATTACGGTTTTTGAATCCGTCCGCCGCCAGCCCCTGAGGTGAAAACATCAGCACACGTTTGCCGTTGAGGGTGAAAAAGTCCGGGCATTCCCACATGTAGCCCATCTCTTTTTCAGCCACCGCAAGCTCGCCCATATCCTGCCACTCGCGCAGATCGGCAGAACGGTATACGCGCACCTGGCCCGTCTCACCGTCTCGCGCGCCGACAACCATGTACCAGCTCTCCCCTTCACGCCACACTTTCGGATCGCGGAAGTGATGCAGCCCAGGCGGCGTGTCAACAATCATTCCCTGCCGGGCAAAATGAACGCCGTCACGGCTGGTGGCCAGGCACTGCACCTGGTAGAGATTAGCCTCATCATCAGGATCGCCGTGGAATTTATGTCCGGTGTAAATCAGCGCCAGCGTATCGCCATCTACTACCGCCGAGCCGGAAAAACAGCCGTCCTTGTCTTCTGGTCCTTCCGGCGCCAGTGCTACCGGAAGGTGCTCCCAGTGAACTAAATCCCTGCTGCGCGCATGACCCCAGTGCATCGGCCCCCACTGGGTCGAGTATGGATGATGCTGGTAAAACGCGTGATACCAGCCGTCAAACCACACCAGGCCATTCGGGTCGTTCATCCAGCCGGCATGCGCGGCGAGGTGGTAACGCGGATACCAGCGCAGGTTAAGAGTGCCTTGTCTGGCCTGCAGTTCCTGTTCAGCTTTGGCAATGGAATACGTCATTTGTCTACTCTTTTCAGTCAGATAGTGGATGGTTGCGGCATTAACGGGTCAGAAGAGGACTTACCCGAGCGCAACAGGAAGATGGAGATGAGCGTGGTGCTGAAAACTAACAGCCCCATAATGAGATAGGACTGGGCAAAGCCGTATTTCTCATAGCTGTAACCGGCCAGCGGCGACAGAACCGAGGCAATCACCGAGCTTGTACAGGCAAAGCCCACCAGATAGAGGGTGGAAGAGAGCCGCTTGTCAAAATGCAGGCTGTTGTATTTAAAGATTGAGACCAGCAAAACGGGCAGCTCAACCGCGTGCAATAGCTTGGTAATGGAGATCAGTACCGGCCCCTCAACCAGACCCGATGCCACCATACGCATCGCCATCACCATTCCCGCGAAAATCAGGCCGTTTTTCGCACCGAGACGATTCACCAGCCACGGGGCACAAAACATACCCGCCGCCTCAAGAAAAACCTGGAAGGAGTTGAGATAGCCGTACATGGCGTTTCCTTCCTGTAACGTCGGGAACTGGGAGGAGAAATAGACCGGGAACTGCTGGTCATAAACGCCATAAATACAGGTGCCGATAACGAAAAATACCAGCGCCCAGAACCGCGGCAGCGTCAGCAGGCGCAAGGCATCTTCCAGCGTGACCTTACCGCCGGACACCGCTTCCTGCATGGCGTGCGGGGCGGAAGAGACCCTGAGACGCGCCAGCAAAACAAAAAACACCAGCCCTGCGCAGCTCGCGACGGCAAAGTTCAGCTTCGGATTAATGTTAAACAGCAGCCCCGCAAAAAAGGTTGCCGCCGCCCAGCCAAGCGATCCCCACATCCTCGCCTTGCCGAACTCAAACTGACTCTGGCGGGCCACGCGCTCGGTATAGGACTCGAGCACTCCTATCCCGCCGTTAAACGTCAGGCCGATAAAAATCCCGCCGAAAATGCTGCCGAGCAACACGTTAATCTTCAGCAGATAGCCAAACAGCAAAAAAGCCGGACCAGAAAGAACAAGCAGGCTGGTCAGAAACCAGAGCAGGTTTTTGCGCAGGCCGAGTTTGTCCTGAATGAATCCATAGCAGATTTGTGCAAAAAGCGCGGAGACGGAAAGCACGGCATAGATAACGCCGGTATCCCCCGCTTTTAAGCCTACTTCCTGATGAAGCCAGATGGAGAGTAATGAGCCGGAAGACGACCAGGTGACAAAAAAGAAAAACAGTAATGCGCTCAGTAAAGGGTAGCTGTGAGAGCGATGCGTTTTCATTATGACATTCTCATGTTGGAGTAATGACGCAATGGTAACGTTAACATTATTTCTTTCTCATGCTGTTTGGCTAAGATTTACGATGTTAATCACGAAAGTTAACGTTAACATTAAGGAAATGAGATCGCGATCAAAAATTCATCACTGAGGTCAGCATGACCAAACCTGGGCATCAGCCTTCCTTTTACATCAGCGACTTAGTTGTATACCCTCTCACACAGAGCATTAACGGAGTAACAAAATGGCTTCCCTGAAGGACGTCGCAAAGCTGGCTAACGTATCGCTGATGACGGTTTCCCGCGCGCTTAACAGCCCGGAGCGCCTTAAACCGGAAACCCTGGCGCGCGTTCAGCTGGCTATTGAGCAGACCAGCTACGTTCCTGACCTGTCCGCCAAGAAAATACGCGGCGCGCATGCCTCGCCAAAAACCATAGGCGTACTGGCGCTTGATACGGTAACGACACCTTTCTCGGTGGACATCACGCTGTCTATTGAAGAGACGGCCAGAATGCACGGCTGGAACAGCTTCGTGATGAATATGTTTACCGATGACAACCCGGACGCGATTGTCGACCTTCTCCTCTCTCATCGGCCTGACGGGATTATCTACACCACCATGGGGTTACGTCAGGTTCCTCTCCCGGCCAAACTCCTCACCCTTCCCTGCGTGCTGGCCAACTGCGAAAGTGACGGCGAAAAGGTCGCCAGCTATATTCCTGATGATGAACAGGGGCAGTATACCGCCGTGCGGGCGTTACTCGCGCAGGGGTATCGACGACCTCTCTGCCTGCATTTACCTGCGGGACTCCTGGCCACAACCCGACGCCGTCAGGGACTGGAACGCGCATGCCGCGAAGCGGGGCTCGACCCACAAAGCCTGGCGCACAGCTATATGGCGTTAGGGGACGAGCACTATCGTGATATCCCGTCAGTGCTGCTGGCGCACATGCAGAATGGCATTCCCGGGTTCGACTCCGTTATCTGCGGCAACGACCGTATCGCGTTTATGGTGTACCAGACGCTGCTGGCGCAAGGGCTTCGCATACCGAAAGACGTCGCGGTAATCGGCTATGACAATATGGTCGGTATCGGAGAGTTGTTCCTGCCTCCTCTCACTACGGTTCAACTGCCACACTATGAAATTGGCCGCCTGAGCGCCTTGCATATTATTAACGGCGAAGAGCATCAGAACACCACGCGCGTTGAAAGTCCTTTTTTAATGCGTGATTCCGTTGTGCATGCATCATGAGCACCGCTTTTTGCGCATGACGCAGGAATAGAGAGAGCCAGCCTCCTTTTTTGCCATTCGATGGCACGTTTTGTCACACTCTTTTCTGCGACTTTACACGCCGGACAAACAGCCTGTAACAGGCTGTTTTTATTTGGCATAAAATGCAATTTTCATTTTAAAAATGGGGATAATTTCTCCCCACAGCCCCGTGTCACAAAACAGTAAACAAATTAACCATTGAGCCCCGTGGCAAAAGGCTCTATATTGGCGGCGTTTTTTTCAGGCCCCCATCTGTTTTTTAACTTTTTATTCAATCGTGGCTCATAACGAAGCGGCGGTTGTAGGAGTGATATGATGACGGATAAAGTCCGTATTGACACCGTAGATGCCCACAAAAGCAACGAAACCTATCTGGCCCGTCAGGCCGAGTTTGAATCTAACGTCAGGAGTTATCCGCGCAAACTGCCTTTAGCCATCACTAAAGCAGAAGGCGTGTGGATCACCGATGCAGACAATAAAGAATACCTTGACTGTTTAGCAGGCGCGGGGACCCTTGCGCTTGGCCATAACTATCCTGATGTGCTGAAAAGCATCCAAAATGTCATTACCAGCGGCTTGCCGTTACATACCCTGGATCTGACTACGCCTCTGAAAGACGCGTTTTCTGAATACCTGCTCTCTCTGCTGCCTGGTCAGGGCAAAGAGTACTGCCTGCAGTTCACCGGCCCATCCGGTGCTGACGCCGTTGAAGCGGCGCTGAAGCTGGCGAAAAAAGTGACCGGTCGTAGCGGTATCATCAGCTTCTCTGGTGGTTACCACGGTATGACCCACGGCGCGCTGTCCGTGACCGGCAACCTGTCTCCGAAAGAAGCGGTTGACGGTATGATGCCAGAAGTCCAGTTCATGCCTTACCCGCACGAGTACCGTTGCCCGCTGGGTATCGGTGGTGAAGCGGGCGTGAAAGCGCTGACTTACTACTTCGATAACCTGATCAACGACGTTGAAAGCGGCGTGCGTAAACCTGCAGCGGTGATTCTGGAAGCCGTTCAGGGCGAAGGCGGCGTGAACCCGGCTCCGGCTGAGTGGCTGCAGCGCATCCGTAAAGTGACTCAGGAACACGGCATTCTGCTGATCCTCGACGAAGTTCAGGCTGGCTTTGCCCGTACCGGTAAATTCTTCGCCTTCGAACACGCTGGCATTGAGCCAGACATCATCGTGATGTCTAAAGCAGTGGGTGGCGGTCTGCCACTGGCCGTGCTCGGTATCAAAAAGCAGTTCGATGCATGGGCGCCAGGTCACCACACCGGTACCTTCCGCGGCAACCAGCTGGCGATGGCAACCGGTCTGACGACGCTGAAAATCCTGAAAGACCAGAACATCGCAGGCAAAGTGGCTGCACAGGGCGAATGGCTGAAAGGCCAGCTGAAAGAGATGGCGAAACGCTATCCGGTGATCGGCCACGTGCGCGGTCTGGGCATGATGATCGGTATTGAGATCGTTAAGCCACACGAAGCCGCTGACCACATGGGCTGCTTCCCGGGCGACGGCGAGCTGTCTGCACTGATTCAGAAGAAGTGCTTCGAAGCCGGTCTGATTCTGGAGCGCGGTGGCCGTAACGGTATCGTTCTGCGTCTGCTGCCGTCTCTGCTGATCAGCGACGAAGAGCTGAAAATCTTCCTGGATAAATTTGAGCAGGCACTGCTTGCTGCGGGCGTTCGCCCGGCGTAACCGGAGTTATTGATTACGATGTCTGATTCAAACCCAATTTTGTTCTCCTCTGCGCAGAGCATTGAAGCTTACCAGCAGGCGATTGAACAAAGCACTCAGGCTGTGATGCAGTGGCTGAAACAGCCTGAGATGTACCAGGGCAAAACGGTCGCGGAACTGCGCGACCGTATTAAGCTGGATTTCAACCCGAAGGGGCTGGGCAACGAAGCGGCGATTGAACGCGCCGTGGAGTTCTTCCTGAAAGACAGCTTGTCCGTTCATCACCCGCAGTGTGTGGCGCACCTGCACTGCCCAAGCCTGGTGGTAAGCCAGGCGGCGGAAGTGCTGATCAACGCCACTAACCAGAGTATGGACTCCTGGGATCAAAGCCCGTCCGCAACCATTATCGAGATCAAACTGATCGAGTGGCTGCGTACCCGCGTGGGTTATCAGGCCGGCGACGCAGGTGTCTTCACCAGCGGCGGCACCCAGAGCAACCTGATGGGCCTGATGCTGGCTCGCGATGCGTTCTTCGCGCGTCAGGGTCACTCCGTTCAGCAGGACGGTCTGGTAGGCGATCTGCGCAAAATTCGCGTACTGTGCTCCGAAAACGCACACTTCTCCGTGCAGAAAAACATGGCGCTGATGGGGCTGGGCTACCAGTCCGTGGTGCAGGTGAAAACGGACGAATTCTCCCGCATGGATCTGACCGATCTGGCGGCGAAAATTGAACAGTGCAATGCAAACGGCGAGCAGATTCTGGCGATCGTCGCGACAGCAGGTACCACCGATGCCGGTGCTATCGACCCGCTGCGTGCGATTGCAGAGCTGGCCGCGAAGCAGAACATCTGGGTACACGTTGATGCGGCCTGGGGCGGCGCGCTGCTGATGTCTGAGCAGTATCGTCACTACCTGGACGGCATCGAGCTGGTGGATTCCGTCACCCTGGACTTCCACAAGCAGTTCTTCCAGACCATCAGCTGCGGCGCGTTCCTGCTGAAAGAAGCGCGTCACTATGAGCTGATGCGCTATCAGGCGGCCTACCTGAACTCTGAGTTCGACGAAGAGGCAGGCGTGCCTAACCTGGTGTCCAAATCTCTGCAGACCACCCGTCGTTTCGACGCGCTGAAGCTGTGGATGAGCCTGGAAGCGCTGGGTCAGGAGCAGTACGCGGCGATTATCGATTGCGGCGTAACGCTGGCACAGCAGGTTGCGGCTTACGTGAAGGAGCAGCCTGCTCTGGAGCTGGTTATGCAGCCACAGCTGGCAAGCGTTCTGTTCCGCTTCCGCGGACAGGTGCAGATGGACGACGCGGGCATCGCCCTGCTGAACCAGAAAATTGGTGATGCGCTGCTGGAATCCGGCCGTGCGAACGTCGGTGTGACCGAGCATAACGGCGTCACCTGCCTGAAGCTGACGCTGCTGAACCCAACCGTGACGCTGGAAGATATTAAAATCCTGCTGTCTCTGGTTGAGCGCACCGCGCAGGAAGTTCTGGCGAAGTAATACAACACCCCTCTTCCGCCGGGAGAGGGGTTATTTTAAAGCCCTGCCCACCACATCCTGGTTTTTAATCCCCAGTAACTCGTCCAGCCCGTCGTGGTACTGACCACATTACCCTTCGACACAATCACTATTGTCGGCGTTACGCTCACCTGCCACTGCTGCGACAGCGCGCCGTTTTCATCGTTTATCACCGGCATTTTCAGCTGTTTCTTTTCAACCCAGCGCGCAAGCTTTGCGTTATCACCGGAACGCATGGCAATACTCAACACGTTCCCGCCCTCTTCTGCCAGTTGATTAACGGAAGGCGTCGTGTAACGGCATATGCTGCACCAGGTGGCCCAGACGTAAATCAGCAGCGGACGCTCCTGGCTGAGCGCCGCGATATCGTGAATGTTGCCGTCGATGCTCTGCATCGGTGTCGCACTAAAACTGGCGGGGAGTGTCGGTTTACGATATCGATCTACACCCCATACCACGGCCAGCGTCAGCAGAACGAGTATGATCCCTTCCCGCGCCCAGCGGCGCAGTCGACTGATTTTGCGGTTATCCATTGTGACCTCATGTTTTAACGAAGGTCATCTTAACGGGCAATACGCCATCACGCTGTAAAGAAGTGTCGCGCCAGGTTTACTCCTGGGTATAGCCGTAGTCGTAATGGCTATATCCCGAGTTGTAATAGAGCGCTGCCGATTTCACGATATCATTGAGGATCGCGCCATTCACCTGCACACCCATTTGCTGCAGACGCTTCAGGCAGTTCTCGATCTCCTTGACGCTGGTTTTACCAAACCTGGCAACCAGCAGCGTGGTAGCCGCTGCTCTGGCTATCAGCAAGGCATCCGTCACGGCAAGCACAGGGGGGGTGTCGACAATCACGATGTCATAATGGTTGTCTATCTGCGACACCATAGCCTGGAAGCGTTCGCTCATCAGCAGCTCAACGGGATGCGAAGGTTGGGGTCCGCAGGTCAATACATCAAAACCGCCTTTCTCGACGCGTTGAATTGCCTCCTGCCACTCAACGGCGCCTCCAAGCACGCTGGATAGTCCCCGATGATTGCTCAGTTTGAAAACGTTGTGGACATATCCCTTGCGCATATCCGCATCAATAAACAGCACTCGCTGTCCAGCCTGAGCGGCAATCGACGCCAGTGACGTACTGACCAACGTCTTTCCGCAGTCCTGCGTGGGGCCAGACACCACGACGATCCGGTTTGCGGCATCCATCATGGTAAAATGCAGGCTGGTGCGCAGCCCGCGCACCGCCTCGACAAACATATCTGCCGGACGGTCAACGGGCAGAAAAGGGATGTTCGACGTCCTGTGCTTCCAGTGGGAAGCAAACAGGTTTCTCCTGCGCAGGTGCGTTTTTTTCCAGAGCCACACCGAGCGCGGGAGCGTCGCCAGAAGCGGTATCCCCTGCGCTTCCAGCTGTTCAGACGAGGTAATGCCCCGCTTAAAGGCTGAGCGCACTAAAACCGTTCCGGCAGAGAGCATCAAGCCCATCAGCATACCCAGCACGATAATGAGCGCTTTGCGCGGCTTGATTGGGGCCGGCTGCGTCACGGCCGGGTCAATAATCCGCACGTTGCCGATAGCGCTGGAGCGCGAGATACTCAGCTCTTGCTGACGCGTCAGCAGCTGCAGGTAGATGGTACGCCCGGATTCAACGTCACGACTCAGGCGTAAGATTTCCTGCTGCGTGGAAGGCATGGATGAGACGCGGCTATTCAGACGCGCGCGCTCACGCTCAAGCGTTTGTTTCTTCTCCCGCAAAGCGCGGTAGGTGGGATGGTCCTTTTTGAAAAGCTGGGAAACCTCTGCTTCGCGAAACGTCAGCTCGTTAAGCTGGTTTTCCACGTTAACCACCTGATCGAGCACCGACTTTGCCTCCAGAGACAAGTCGACAGAATCGCGCTGCTCTCTGTAGGCATTCAGTCGTGCTTCGGCTTCATCCAGTTCCCGGCTGATCTTAGGTAATTGATCCTGTAAGAACGTGAGGCTGCGGGAATCTTTCGCTTCCTGGCGCGCAACATTCTGGCTAAGAAAATTTTCAGCAATCGTATTAAGCACCGTGGCAATCTTGCCGGGGTCTTCACCCGTTAACGTTAATGCGATCATACCGCTCTGTTTCGCCGACTCTACAACCGTAAGCCTGTTTTGAATGGCGTTGATCGCGTCAAGCCTTGTGACGGTTTCGAGGGTAAACCGGGTGCCGGGTTCCGCGCTGAGGGATGTCACCAGAAGCGATATGCCGTCTTTAGCCAGGGTTTTACCCACGACGCCCTCTGCCTCAAGCGTTTTTCCCTCAAGACGATACCGCCCTTGCTCCTGAACGGTGAGTAAAAGCGTTTGTGGCTTCCCTTCCAGAAGAGGAATAGTCAGCGCGCCAATCGTTATTTTATCGGATTTACGTCCCAGAACCTTTTCCCATAAGGTCCCGATGACAGGCAACACGTGCCGTTTAACGCTGTACGTCAGCCCTAACCGATCGACGGTTTCTCCCAGGATCATTCGTGATTTAAGGAGTAAAAGTTCTGGCGCGACGTCGGGCGAGAGATCGGACCCGAACGCGGTCAGGTTCTTGAGCAGCGAGTTGTCCTGCTTCGCTTCAACCTGTACCAGGGCATCAGCCTGATAAACTGGCGTGGTGCTGAACGCGTAGATCCCCGCACATACCGTAAGCAGGAGCGTGACGCACGCGATCGTCACGCGGTTATCAAACATCTCAGCAAGCAGCTGAAGAAGATCGATCTCATTATTCTGCGACGTTGCAGCACTATATTTTTCTGATTTTGAAGACGACATTACTGCTTCATTCCTTGTTGACTCAAACGACGAGCCCATTCCTGACTGGCTTTTCCTAATTGCTCGAAAACATATTCATAGGCTTCACGACTTTTGTGATACGGGTCGGGAATGTCCCTGGTTTCCAGCCATTGTCCAAAGAGGAGCGATTTTCCCCGGTTCTCCGGGGCCATAGCAGCTATGTAACGGAGATGTTCCGGCTCCATGACCAGAATCAAATCGGATTTTTGCAACAGGCTGCGCGTCACCTTGCGGGCAACGTGCCCCTCCAGCGAAACACCATGACGCCGGGCCACAGCCTGCGCAGTCGCATCTGCGGGATGCCCTTCAAGCCCCAAAATCCCTGCCGAGGTCACCTGCTGGCCGGGTAATTGCTGACGCAACAGCCGCTCACCCATCGGTGAACGGCAAATATTGCCGGTGCAGACCACTAAGATTGACTGGAACATTACTGCGGCCACGATCTGATGTAACGAACGGTTTCGGTCAGGTCATGAACGCCGCTGATGGTAGGCACCAGTTGGGTAATCACGCGATTCCAGCGTGATAACGGTGCGGTGGTAACGTAGACAATGTCATACGGTTCCAGCTGGAATTCCGTACCCAGCACCATGGCTGAGGCGTCTTCCGCATTCAGTTGATAGATGTTGGCAATTTTGTCCGTGTCGCCTTTTTTCGCTACCTGTCGAATAACAAAAATGCCGGTTGCATCGGCCATATTTTGGTTAAGCCCCCCGGCATTCCCCAGGGCTTCGGCCAGCGTCATGCCGCTACGATCCATCTTAAGCGTGCTCTGCTTAACCACCTCGCCCATCACGAACACCTTCAGCGCGTCGTTGCGGGGAATAAACAGGATATCGCCAGGATAAAGCAGCTTATTTTGAGTCAAATCGCCATGCTGCATCAGCGCATAGAGCGAAAGACGGGAGTCCTGGCCATCATGCGTGAGCACGACGTTACGCCAGTCGGCATCCGCTGAAAGACCGCCAGCGGCGTTGACCGCATCCATCACCGTCAGCGGAATATTGGTTATGGGCTGCTGGCCCGATTTTTCGACCTCTCCGGTAACGTAGGCTTTTTGCGAACGGAAGGCGGCAATGCTGACGTCCACCTGCGGGCTCTCAATGACCTTATCCAGTCGCGTTGTAATCTCTTCACGTACCTGTGAAACCGTTTTTCCCGCCACCCGCAGTTTACCGACGTAGGGATAAAAGAGCGTACCATCGGCGTTGACCCAGTTACCGGCATCGCTCGCACTACGATATTGCCCCGCGGGCGTCGTTAATTCCGGGTGATCCCAGACGGTGACCGTCAGGATGTCGCCTGTGCCAATGCGGTATTCCCAGTTTTTGATCTGCTCATCCAGATTAGGATTTGACTGAGATTTCGATACGGCCGGACGCAGTTTTTCAATCAATCCCGGCGTCAGAGGAAAAATTTCCACGCGCTTTTCAAGCTGATAATTGGCGTCTTCCGCAGCAATGACTTTTTTCCCGGATACACTCAAATTCTGGCCGGGGGAAAATACACACCCTGTTAATTGACTAACAGTAAGAAATAACAGCGAAAATGCAGTTGTAGCTTTCATTATATAAATATTTCTTTTTAACGTTGCGTTCATCATCAAGCTTGCAAAGAGACTTCATCTAACTTAATGAAATTTAATTGCTTATTCTTATGCAATATGAAATTCTGGCATTGTAAAACGTGATCAAACTGCTTTCTAAAAAACAAAAGTAATACTCAACCCTGTAAAAGAAAACGGAAGCAAGCCCGCTTTACACGAAGGCAATATTAAATCTTCTTTAGTGGGAAAGCATTCGCAGAGCAGTCCAATTTTGATGTGAAAAGTTATTTTCAGAATTGATTAATGAAATAATAAATATTAAAAATATTAAGCACAGACAATATTCACCATAGTGATAAACATCATCCCATTCGACTACGCAAAACCGTCCACTTTTGTTACATTTTTTTTCAAACATACCCTGCGTTGATACTTAAAATGGACCGTCTGCTCCGCTTTGCACGACCCGCAGACGAAAAGTATCTGTAACAATATCACTGGAGAAAAAATGGCTAAGCGTAAATTGCTGCTTCTGGGTGTATTACTGTCTCTGGCGGGCTCCGCATTCGCTGCCCCGCAAACGGCCGCTGCGCCATCTGGCATCAAGGCCTACGAAGAACATGAGTTCATCGCTGACTTTACGAAATTCAAGATTGGCGACACGGCACCGGCGCAGTATCAAACGCCGGAGTACACCATCAAACAGTACCAGCTGCGTAACCTGCCGGCGCCGGATGCCGGAACCCACTGGACCTATATGGGTGAGAATTACGTGCTGATTGGCGATGCTGATGGCAAGATTTACAAAGCCTACAATGGAGATATTTTCTATCACCGCTAACGCAATCCTGATTCGCCCCTGGCAGGAAAGTGACCGTCCTTTCCTGCGCACGCTCTACCTCCACGCCCGGCGCGAAGCCTGGCCATGGCTGGAGAGTGCAGACTGGCAGCTGGAAGACTTTGACGCGGCAACCCGTGACGAAGTGATTTGGGTTGCTGTTCAGAACGGGCATCGCCTGGGCTTTGCCTCCGTCTGGACAAACGATAATTTCCTGCACAACCTCTTTGTCGATCCACAGTATCAAAGCCTGGGCGTCGGGCACGAGTTGCTTGAACACGTACAGAAGACGTTTACCAGTACGGGTTCGCTAAAGTGTCTGGTGAAGAATGCGCGGGCTATTGCGTTTTACCAGCGACACGGCTGGCACATTGAGGCGACGGGTAATTCTCCGGACGGAGAGTATTATTTGATGCATTATCGGCTTGGGTAAAGTCAGGTGGCGCTTCGCTTACCTGACCTACAAAACCGCATTTCGTAGGCCGGGTAAGGCGAAGCCGCCACCCGGCACTAAGCGAAGAGGAATTACACCGCGCGGAACGCGATTTCCCCTGGGATGATTTCGCCCTGCCAGTAGAGCTGCGCCGCAACGCGTCCCGCCAGCTGGCGATACATTTCCGCAAATTCGCTGTCCGGACGGCTGACCACCGTCGGCTTTCCGCTGTCCAGATCTTCACGCAGGGTAATGTGCAGCGGCATCTGTCCCAGCAGTTGGGTATGATACTTCGCGGCCAGTTTTTCTGCGCCACCGGTACCGAAAATAGGTTCGTGGTGACCGCAGTTGCTGCAGATGTGCATGCTCATGTTCTCGACGATACCGAGCACCGGCACTTCCACCTTCTCGAACATCACGATGCCTTTTTTGGCGTCGATCAGCGCGATATCCTGCGGCGTGGTGACGACGACCGCACCCGTGACCGGAATGTTTTGCGCCAGCGTCAGCTGAATGTCACCGGTGCCCGGCGGCATGTCCAGCACCAGATAATCCAGATCCGGCCACATTGTCTCCTGCAGCATCTGCAGCAGCGCCTTGCTGGCCATCGGGCCGCGCCAGACCATCGCGTTATCGTCGGTCACCAGATAACCGATGGAGTTGGTCGCGAGACCGTGCGCCATGATTGGCGCCATGTGGGTGCCGTCCGGCGAGGTTGGGCGCTGGTTTTCCGCGCCCAGCATGTTCGGAATA
Source organism: Enterobacter asburiae (assembly GCF_024599655.1). Taxonomy (NCBI): domain Bacteria; kingdom Pseudomonadati; phylum Pseudomonadota; class Gammaproteobacteria; order Enterobacterales; family Enterobacteriaceae; genus Enterobacter; species Enterobacter asburiae. The sequence goes on along the minus strand of NZ_CP102247.1, from coordinate 1,684,473 downwards.
GACGGGCCGTAGATATCCGCATCCAGAATACCGACCTTTGCCCCTTCCGCCGCCAGCGCCAGCGCCAGGTTTACGGCGGTAGAGGATTTCCCTACCCCGCCCTTGCCCGAACTGACGGCAATGATGTTTTTCACGCCGTTCACGCCAGGCTGGTTTTTCACGCGCTTCAGCGTGGCGATGCTGTGGCTCAGCTTCCAGTCAATCGCCTTCGCACCGGTAATGCGCAGCAGCTCAGAGCTGGTCTGCTCTTTCAGCGCGTCAAAGGCGCTGGTCCAGACGAACGGCATCTGCAGCTCAATGTGCAGCGTGTCGTCCAGCCAGGCAACATGGTGTAACGCTTTCAGCGTAGTGAGATTGTGCTTCAGGGTTGGATGCTGAAAGTTAGCCAGCGTCCCGGCGACCATTGCTCGTAAGGCTTCCGGTGATTTGGCCTGGGATTGAGAACTCATCCCGACTCCTTTGTTCTTGTGAATAAGACCTTAGAAGAACAAGTTTACCTGAAAGGCCGTGGTTTGTGCTTACTTAATAATGCCCCTTTTGGTAATATCAAAAACCCTTTTCACAGTTAAAAGAAGTAATGCCTACTATGACTCAAGTCGCGAAAAAAATTCTGGTAACGTGCGCCCTGCCGTACGCCAACGGCTCAATCCACCTCGGCCACATGCTGGAGCATATCCAGGCTGATGTCTGGGTCCGTTACCAGCGAATGCGCGGCCACGAGGTTAATTTCATCTGTGCGGACGATGCCCACGGCACGCCGATCATGCTGAAAGCGCAGCAGCTGGGGATTTCCCCGGAGCAGATGATTGCCGAAATGAGTCAGGAGCATCAGACTGATTTTGCTGGCTTTGACATCAGCTATGACAACTATCACTCCACGCACAGCGACGAAAACCGCGAGCTGTCGGAGCTGATCTACACCCGTCTGAAAGAGAACGGTTTTATCAAAAACCGCACCATCTCTCAGCTGTACGATCCTGAAAAAGGCATGTTCCTGCCGGACCGTTTCGTCAAAGGCACCTGTCCGAAATGTAAATCCCCGGACCAGTACGGCGATAACTGCGAAGTGTGCGGCGCGACCTACAGCCCGACCGAGCTTATCGAGCCGAAATCCGTGGTTTCCGGCGCCACGCCTGTGATGCGTGACTCCGAGCACTTCTTCTTCGACCTGCCGTCCTTCAGCGAAATGCTGCAGGCGTGGACCCGCAGCGGCGCGCTGCAGGAGCAGGTGGCGAATAAAATGCAGGAGTGGTTCGAATCCGGCCTGCAGCAGTGGGATATCTCCCGCGATGCGCCGTACTTCGGCTTCGAAATCCCGAACGCGCCGGGCAAATACTTCTACGTCTGGCTGGACGCGCCAATCGGCTACATGGGCTCCTTCAAGAACCTGTGCGACAAGCGTGGCGATACCGTCAGCTTCGACGAATACTGGAAGAAAGATTCCACTGCCGAGCTGTATCACTTCATCGGTAAAGACATCGTTTACTTCCACAGCCTGTTCTGGCCGGCGATGCTGGAAGGCAGCAACTTCCGCAAGCCAACCAACCTGTTCGTACACGGCTACGTGACGGTGAACGGCGCGAAGATGTCCAAATCCCGTGGGACGTTCATCAAAGCCAGCACCTGGCTGAACCACTTCGACGCGGACAGCCTGCGCTACTACTACACCGCGAAACTCTCTTCCCGCATCGACGATATCGACCTGAACCTGGAAGATTTCGTGCAGCGCGTGAACGCGGACATCGTCAACAAGGTGGTGAACCTGGCGTCCCGTAACGCGGGCTTTATCGCCAAGCGTTTTGACGGCGTGATGGCGGCCGAACTGGCTGACCCTGCCCTGTACCAAACCTTTACCGACGCGGCGGCGACCATTGGCGAAGCCTGGGAAGCGCGCGAGTTCGGCAAAGCGGTACGTGAAATCATGGCCCTGGCTGACCTGGCGAACCGCTATGTCGACGAGCAGGCGCCGTGGGTGGTGGCGAAACAGGAAGGCCGCGATGCCGACCTGCAGGCCATCTGCTCCATGGGCATCAACCTGTTCCGCGTGCTGATGACCTACCTGAAGCCGGTTCTGCCGCAGCTGGCAGCCCGTGCTGAAGCGTTCCTGAACACTGAACTGACCTGGGATGCCATGGCGCAGCCGCTGCTCGGCCACAAGGTGAACACCTTCAAGGCGCTGTACAACCGCATCGAGATGAAGCAGGTTGAAGCCCTGGTGGAAGCGTCTAAAGAAGAGGTGAAGGCGGCTGCGGCACCGGTTACCGGCCCGCTGGCGGACGATCCGATTCAGGAAACCATTACCTTTGACGATTTCGCCAAAGTCGACCTGCGCGTGGCGCTTATCGAGAACGCGGAGTTCGTGGAAGGTTCTGACAAGCTGCTGCGCCTGACGCTGGATCTGGGCGGCGAGAAGCGTAACGTCTTCTCCGGCATCCGCTCAGCGTATCCGGACCCGCAGGTGCTGATCGGTCGTCAGACCGTGATGGTGGCGAACCTGGCACCGCGCAAAATGCGCTTCGGTATCTCCGAGGGGATGGTGATGGCCGCAGGCCCTGGCGGAAAAGATATCTTCCTGTTAAGCCCAGACGAAGGCGCGAAGCCGGGCCAGCAGGTGAAATAACAAAAAAGCCGGAGAGTGTCTCCGGCTTTTTTTTGCCCGGCGGCGCTACGCTTGCACGGGCCTACGGGTTTTGTAGGCCGGGTAAGGCGAAGCCGCCACCCGGCTAAAAATCACCCCTTCGGATGATGCACCCGGTGGGTCAGCCCACGCAGGAAATTACGCAGAAACTGGTCGCCGCACTCGCGGTAGTTTTTATGATCCGGCGCGCGCATCATGGCGGTCACTTCCGGCACGGACACGCGGTATTTCTGCTCCGTCATGATCGCCACAATATCGTCCGTTTTGAGCGAGAACGCGATGCGCAGCTTTTTCAGCACCGTATTGTTGTTCACGCGACGCTCCAGCGCCAGCTCTGGCGCAGACTCATCTTTGCCGCGCTTATCGTAGATAAGGCCGTTCAGGAAGCCAGAAAGGATAATATCCGGGCAGCGGACAAACCCCTCTTCGTCTTCTTTGGTCATCCAGGTATCGAAACCGGCAGACGTGGATTCCATGTCCGACAGCGCAAGAATGCGCACCATGTCGTTATTGTTTGCTTTCAGAGTGTAGCGCAGGCTACGAAGAATATCGTTACTTAGCATAGAGCCTTCGAATGTCGATGATGCAATGGCGCGCAGTGTACCAGTTTTAAAGGCCAATCGCCTCTTTCAAACTCTTCAGATAGCGACGGCTGACGGGTACCGTTTGCCCGGCACGCAGCACCAGCTCGGCCTGGCCGTTATCTTCCAGGCGGATCTCCTTCAGGTGCGCCATGTTCACCAGATACTGGCGGTGGCAGCGGATCAGCGGCGTGCGGCTCTCCAGCGTGCGTAGGGTCAGCTCGGTGAACCCTTCGTTCCCTTCCGCGCTGGTGACAAACACCCCGCTCAGGCGGCTGCTGACAAACGCCACATCATCCATCTGCAGAAGATAGATTCGGCTGTGCCCGGTGCAGGGGATAAACTTCAGCGGCTGCTGGTTTTCCGGCAGCAGCGTGACGTCCTGTACGGTTCGCTCCTGGCGTAAACGGGTGAGCGTTTTTTCCAGACGCTTCTCTTCAATCGGCTTGAGTAAATAGTCAAACGCGTGCTCCTCAAAGGCCTTAACGGCATATTCATCAAACGCCGTCAGGAACACGATGTAGGGGCGATGCGCCGGGTCGAGCATGCCGACCATCTCCAGCCCGCTGATGCGGGGCATCTGAATGTCGAGGAACAGCACGTCCGGGCGAAGCTTGTGAACCGCTCCGATGGCCTCAATGGCGTTCGCGCACTCCCCCACAATCTCAATATCAGGCTGCTCCTGCAGCAGAACGCGCAGGTTTTCCCGTGCCAGCGGCTCGTCATCCACAATCAGCACTCTTAACATGCGTTTTCCTCCAGCGGCAGTCGTACGGTAATACGGGTAAATCGGTCTGGCTCACAGGCGACGGTAATGCCACAGTCATCGCCGAAATGCGCGCGCAGGCGTTTATCCACCAGGCTCATCCCTAAACCGCCGGAGGCGGAAGGCTGATAAAGCCCGGCATTATCTTCAATGTCCAGCACCAGATGGTGGTTAAAACGGCTGGCGGCAATGGTTATCTCCCCTGTCCCCAGAAGCTGTGACGTGCCGTGTTTAATGGCGTTTTCGACAATAGGCTGCAGGGTAAAGGCCGGGAGATGCTGATACGCCAGCTCGTCCGGAACGGAGAGCGTCACCTGCAAGCGCGACTGGAAACGCGCCTGCTCAATCTGCAGATAGGCATTTACGTGCTCAATCTCATCGGCGAGGGTGACGATCTCGGACGGCCGCTTCAGGTTCTTGCGGAAAAAGGTCGACAGAAACTGCACCAGCTGCGCGGCCTGATCGCTGTCGCGGCGAATCACCGCTTTGAGCGTGTTGAGGGCATTGAAAAGGAAATGCGGGTTGACCTGGGCATGCAGCAGCTTAATTTCGGACTGCGTCAGCAGCGCTTTCTGCCGTTCATACTGCCCGGCGAGAATTTGCGCTGACAGCAGTTGGGCGATCCCCTCCCCCAGCGTGCGGTTGATCGAGCTGAACAGACGGTTTTTCGCCTCGTACAGCTTGATAGTGCCCATCACCCGCTGGTTTTCCCCGCGCAGCGGAATCACCAGCGTGGAGCCCAGCTTGCACTGTGGATGCAGCGAACAGCGGTAAGGCACTTCGTTACCGTCGGCATACACCACCTCGCCGGTTTCAATGGCGCGCAGCGTGTAGGCTGAGGAGATCGGTTTACCCGGCAGATGGTGATCGTCCCCGGTGCCGGTAAAGGCCAGCAGCCGCTCGCGGTCGGTTATGGCCACCGCGCCGATATCCAGCTCCTTGTAGAGCACCTGCGCGACCTTCATGCTGTTCTCTTCGTTAAACCCCTGACGCAGGATCCCTTCGGTTGAGGCGGCGACCTTCAGCGCCGTGGCGGAAAACGCCGAGGTGTACTTCTCAAACATGGCGCGCTTGTCGAGCAGAATACGCATAAACAGCGCCGCGCCCACGGTGTTGGTTACCATCATCGGGGCGGCAATACTGCTGACCAGGTGCAGCGCATCTTCAAACGGACGGGCAATGAGCAGAATGATCGCCATCTGCGCCATTTCGGCCACAAAGGTAATGGCACCGGCGGTGAGCGGGCTAAAGACTTTATCCGGGCGGCCGCGTTTGATCATGTAGCTGTGCACCAGCCCGCCGAGCAGCCCTTCCACGATCGTCGAGATCATACAGCTGAGCGCCGTCATCCCGCCCATGGAATAGCGATGCAGCCCTCCGGTTAAACCGACAAGGCCACCGACGACGGGACCGCCCAGCAGCCCGCCCATCACCGCGCCGATCGCGCGCGTATTGGCAATAGAGTCTTCGATATGGAGACCAAACCAGGTCCCCATAATGCAAAATATGGAAAATACGACGTAACAGAGGAATTTGTGCGGCAGACGTACGGTGACCTGCATCAGCGGGATAAACAGGCGCGTTTTGCTCATCAGCCAGGCAATGACAAGGAACACGCACATCTGCTGAAGCAACAGCAGCACCAGATTAAACTCGTACATACTCAAAACCGCACACGCTAAAAACGCGTAACATACACTGATGCGGGTTTACTTTCTTTGAAGCATCCCAAAAAAGCGCAAAATCGTGTCCGTTATCACACCTTTTTCTGAATATCGCGCATGCTTCGCATTGTTTGTTCAAAAATCAATCAATCCTTCCTGGTTCGCCAAAGTGAGTCTACAGTTAAGCTGGGGACGCGTAAGCCAGGGGGCGAATATGGCGCTTTACACAATAGGTGAAGTGGCACTCCTTTGTGATATCAATCCCGTTACCCTACGGGCGTGGCAGCGACGGTATGGATTACTCAAACCGCAGAGGACCGACGGTGGGCATCGCCTTTTCAATGAGGCCGATATCGACCGCATTCGCGAAATTAAAAGCTGGATCGACAACGGGGTGCAGGTCGGCAAGGTGAAGTCCCTGCTGAGCCACGACGATCCGGACACGCAGCACCTCTGGCGCGAACAGCAGGAAACCCTGCTGCGACTCCTGCAGGCGGGCAATCTTCAGCGCCTGCGCGCATGGATAAAAGAGCAAGGCCGCGATTATCCGGCACAGACGCTGATCAACCATCTCTTCATTCCGCTCCGTCGACGCCTGCAGTGCCAGCAGTCCACCCTGCAGGCGCTGCTCAGCATGCTCGACGGGGTGCTGATCAACTACATTGCCGTCTGCCTTGCCTCGGCGAAGAACAAAGCCGGAAAAGATGCGCTGGTGGTCGGCTGGAACGTGCACGATACCACCCGCCTGTGGCTGGAAGCGTGGATTGCGACCCAGAAGGGCTGGCGCGTGGATGTCCTGGCGCACTCGCTGGCGCAGCTTAAGCCCGAGTTTTTCGACGGCCAGACCCTGCTGGTCTGGTGTGGTGAAGTGCCCTCCGCTACGCAGCAACAGCTGCTGACGGAGTGGCGAGAGAATGGTTACCCGGTTTATTCCCTTGGTCCGGATGAGCCATAACGGCATTTAATGGTTCATTAACAGCTGCGCTTCACCGTATAATTGTTCCGTTAACAACAGGAGCACATGATGAAGGCAACCAAACTGGCCATTATTACCCTTTTTGTCCTGATGGCCGTGAGCGGTATCGGCGGCGTGATGCTGGCAGGATACTCGTTTATTGTTCGCGGCGGTGTCGGCTGAGGTACAGCGCCAGCCGCTCAAAAAGGCGATCGACGACGATTGCCGCCAGCGCGACCAGCACAGCCCCCTGCACGATGTAAGCCGTATTAAACCCGCTCAGGCCGATAATAATCGGCGTTCCCAGCGTATTGGCACCGACCGTAGACGCAATGGTCGCCGTCCCGATGTTAATAATCACCGACGTGCGGATCCCGGCAATGATAACCGGTGCCGCAAGCGGCAGTTCAACCTTGCGCAGCCGCTGGCCGCGACTCATCCCCATCCCTTCAGCCACGCTTAGCACCGACGCCGGTACCGCCGCGAGACCCGCCAGCGTGCCCTGCAGAACCGGCAGTACGCCGTATAAAATCAGCGCAATAATGGCGGGCTGCTGGCCAAAGCCCATCACCGGAACCGCTATCGCCAGCACCGCCACCGGGGGAAACGTCTGACCAATGGCCGCTATTGTCTCTACCAGCGGACGAAACTCCTTGCCCGCGGGCCGCGTAACTGCGATGCCTGCCCCTACCCCCAACACAACCGCGATGACGCTTGAGAGCGCCACCAGCCAGAGATGCGCCAGGGCGAGATTAATAAAGCTCTCCTGCTGATAGACCGGCCGCGGCAGCCCGGGAAAAAGGGCGTTAAACAGCGCCGCGCTGTGGGGCATCAGAAACAGTAAGGCGACAAAGAGCGCTACCAGCCAGAGGAGCGGATCACGCAGTGCCTTCACGCGTCACCTCCCCGGCCAGCAGATCGCGAAAATGTAAGGTTCCGCACGGCGCCCCGCTTGAGTCCGAGACGGGCAATACCTCGCACTGCCGCGCGACAAACGCGGAGAGAGCATCCCGCAGGCTCATCTGCGCCTGCAGCGGTTCGCCGCTCACCGGGAGCTCCTCCCGACGCATATAGTCGCTGACCGTCCGCAGGGAGAGCAGCCTCACGCCCAGCTCGCTGCGGCCAAAAAACTCGCGCACAAAGTCGTTCTTCGGCCATGTTAATAGCTCAAGCGGCGAGCCCTGCTGCACCACTTCGCCATGATCCATCAGCACCAGATGGTCGGCCAGGCGCAGGGCTTCATCAATATCGTGCGTCACGAGAACGATCGTGCGTCCGAGAATGCGGTGAATGCGGGTCATCTCCGCCTGCAGCGCCCCGCGCGTGACCGGATCCAGCGCGCCGAAGGGTTCATCCATCAGCAGCACCTGCGGGTTGGCCGCCAGCGCGCGCGCCACGCCCACGCGCTGCTGCTGGCCTCCGGAAAGCTGGTGCGGATAGCGATCGCGCAGTGCGGGCTCTAACCCCAACAGCGACATCAGCTCATCCACCCGGTCAGCGATTTTTGCCCGCGACCATTTCTCCAGCTGCAGCACGGTGGCGATGTTCTGCGCCACCGTCCAGTGCGGAAACAGGCCGATAGACTGAATGGCATACCCCATCCGGCGACGCAGCTCCAATACCGGCAGGCTGCGGATCTCTTCTCCGGCAAAGCGGATCAACCCGCTGTCATGCTCAACCAGCCGGTTGATCATCTTCAGCGTGGTGGATTTTCCCGAGCCCGAGGTGCCAATCAGCACGGAAAACGCCCCCTCGGCAAAGTTCAGGTTCAGATGGCTCGCCGCCGGACGGCCGGCAAAGGTTTTACTGACATCATGAAATTCAATCATTGGCTCTTCTCCTGAGCAGCGCGAGCCATAAGGCAAACAGCGCGTCGACGACAACCGCCAGCGCAATCGTGGGAACCACGCCCAATAACACCAGATCGAGCGCACTGCTCAGCAGCCCCTGGAACACCAGCGCGCCAAAGCCGCCCGCGCCAATCAGCGCCGCAATCACCGCCATGCCGACGGTTTGTACCGCCACCACCCGCAGGCTGCGCAGCAGCAGGGGCAGCGCCAGCGGGAGCTGAATTTTCCAGAAACACTGCCGTGCGCTCATCCCCATCGCATGGGCGCTTTCCAGCACATCCGGCGCGACCTGGCCCAGACCCGCGACCACGCCGCGCACCAGCGGCAGCAGCGCATACAGCACCAGCGCGATGAGCGCGGGGGTTAACCCCGTTCCGGCTATGCCGAGCGTTCCCAGCGCCGGGAATGACTTCACCAGCCCGGCCAGCGGGGCAATCAGCAGGCCAAACAGCGCGACGGAAGGAATGGTCTGGATCACGTTGAGTACGGCAAAGACCCCGCCCTGGCGTGAAGGATGGCGATAGCACCACATGCCGAGCGGTATACCGATCAGCAGAGCCGGGATCAGCGTGCCGAAGAGGATCGTCAGGTGTTGCGCCAGGGCATCATCAAACACCTCCTGACGGTTGGCGTACTCTTTTAGCAGCGAAAGATTGTTCAGCTCCCCGCTGAACAGCAGGAACAAGGGAATGCACCATATCTGCGCGTTGAGCACCCAGCGCCAGACGGCGCTGGAGATGAGTCGACGAATGGCATCGCTGCTGGCCAGCAGACACAGTGCCAGCCACAGCCAGAGGCCGCTGCCCACCGTGGTTCTCGCCAGCGGGCTTTCCGCCGACGCCATATGCGTCGCCGCCTGCCCGGCTCCCCAGAAGAGGAGGATAAACAGCCCTTCAGCGAGGAGCAGCGTCAGCCACTGCGCCGTGCGCCCTTGCCAGAGCGAAAGCGCAACCCACGCGGCCAGCGCCGCCGCCAGCCACCACGGCGTGAACGCCCACACTTCCCAGAGATAGCGCCCCTCCCCTGACATCAGGCGGTTAGGGGCGACATTTACAAACGGCAGCGCGACCGCCGCGATGGCCACGCAGGCCAGCAGCAGCAGTACGCGGTTATGACATTTTATTGGCACAGCCCTTTCCCGTTACTTCACAAGCCCTTGTTGTTTCAGGAAGTCGGCGGCCACTTTTTTGGCATCCAGCCCCTCGACGGCAATGCTGGCATTCAGCTGCTGCAGCGTTTTTTCATCCAGTTTTTCGAAGACCGGCTTAAGCCAGTCGGCAATCTCCGGATAGGCTTTCAGCACCGCCTCACGCACGACAGGGGTCGGGGCGTAAATCGGCTGTACGCCTTTAGGATCGGTCAGGGTTTGCAGGCCGAGCGCCGCCACCGGGCCGTCGGTGCCGTAGGCCATGGCCGCGTTAACGCCAGAGGTTTGCTGCGCCGCCGCTTTGATGGTCACCGCGGTATCCCCGCCCGCCAGCGAGAGCAGCTGCGCCTGGTCGAGCTTGAAGTCGTAGGCTTTTTCGAACGCCGGGAGCGCATCAGGACGCTCGATAAACTCCGCGGACGCAGCGAGCTTAAAGTCGCCCTTCTCTTTCAGATAGCGGCTGAGATCCGCAAGCGAGGTCAGCTTACCTTTCTCCGCCACGTCCTTGCGCACCGCGATAGTCCAGGTGTTGTTGGCCGGGGCCGGCGTCAGCCAGACCAGCTTGTTCTGTTCCGCGTCGAGTTTTTTGACTTTCTCATACCCGGCGTTAGCGTTTTTCCATGCAGGATCGTTTTCTTGTTTGAAGAAGAACGCGCCGTTGCCGGTATATTCCGGATAGATATCCAGCTCGCCGGAGGTGATCGCCCCGCGCACGACGGGCGTGGTGCCGAGCTGAATTTTATTGACGGTTTTCACGCCGTGGCTTTCCAGCACCTGCAAAATAATATTGCCGAGCAGCGCCCCTTCGGTATCGATCTTTGAGCCCACTTTTACCGGCTCCGCCGCCTGTAACGGCAGGCTCAGCGCCGCCAGCAGCACCGCAGATCCCAACATCCCCTTTGCAATCGTCATTCTACTATCCTCATTTATTTTGCTGCCTTTTTCAGAGGCTTGAGAGAAAAGCGTAGCTTAAAACGGCCGAATTAACCGTCAAAATGCCTTTTTAGCATAAGGTAAGACGCATCCCCCGCAGGACGGGGGATGCAAAGGAGGGAAAGGTTACAGCAGCTCGAACTCGCCTTTATTCACGCGGGCGGAATCCACCCCGATAAAGACGTTAAACTTGCCCGGTTCCGCATCGTATTTCATCTGCTGGTTCCAGAACTTCAGCGCATCCACGTCAATCGGGAAGCTGATGGTTTGGGTTTCGCCAGGCTTCAGGTTGACCTTCTCGAAGCCGCGCAGCTGCTTCACGGGACGGCTCATCGAGGCGGTGACATCCTGCACGTACATCTGAATCACCGTTGCCCCTTCGCGCTCGCCGGTGTTGGTCACCTCAACGCTGGCGGTAACTTTGCCGTCACGCTTCAGGCTCGGTGCCGACATTTTCACGTCAGAGACCTTGAAGGTGGTGTAGCTGAGACCGTAACCAAACGGATACAGCGGGCCGTTAGCTTCGTCGAAGTAACGGGACGTGTACTTGTTCGGCTTGTCGGCGTTGTACGGGCGACCAGTGTTGAGGTGGCTGTAGTAGACCGGGATCTGCCCGACGGAACGCGGGAAGGACATCGGCAGCTTGCCCGACGGGTTGTAATCACCAAACAGCACGTCGGCGATGGCGTTACCGCCTTCGGTACCGGCGAACCAGGTTTCCAGAATAGCGTCAGCCTGCTGATCCTCTTTCACCAGCGCCAGCGGACGCCCGTTCATCAGTACCAGCACCAGCGGCTTGCCGGTGGCTTTCAGGGCGGCGATTAGATCGCGCTGGCTCTGCGGAATGGTGATATCGGTACGGCTGGAGGCCTCGTGCGCCATACCCTGCGCCTCGCCCACGACCGCGACCACCACGTCAGACTGCTTCGCGGTATTCACCGCCTCGTCAATCATCTCCTTCGGCGTGCGCGGATCGACCTTCACCGCTTCCTCGTACTGGTTGAGGAAGGTGACGATGTCTTTATCGTTGGTGACGTTCGCCCCTTTGGCGTACACCACTTTCGCGTTTTCACCCACGGCACTCTTGATCCCGGTCAGCACGGTCACGGACTGATCGGCCACGCCCGCGGCAGACCAGCTGCCCATCACGTCGCGCTTGCTGTCGGCCAGCGGGCCCACCACGGCAATGGTGCCGGATTTTTTCAGCGGCAGCGTGTCGAGGCGGTTTTTCAGCAGCACCAGGCTTTCGCGCGCCACTTCACGCGCGTCTTTGCGGTGCAGACGGCTTTCAGCGTTGGTATCTGCCGGGTCAGAATCTTTCGGCCCCAGGTGGCTGTATGGATCGTTAAACAGCCCCATGTCGTATTTCACGTTCAGCACGTGGCGCGCGGCATCGTCCAGCTCCGCCATCGTGACCTTGCCGCTCTTCACCAGCCCCGGCAGGTATTTGCTGTAGTACTCGTCGCTCATGCTCATGTTGATGCCGGACTTGAGCGCCACGCGCACGGCGTCTTCCGGATCGGAGGCAGTACCGTGTTTAATCAGCTCTTTAATCGCGCCGTGGTCAGAAACGGTGATGCCTTTAAAGCCCCACTGGTCGCGCAGCACGTCTTTCAGCAGCCAGGAATCGGACGTCGCAGGCGTGCCGTTCAGCGAGTTCAGCGCGACCATCACCGCGCCGCTGCCAGCATCTAGCCCTGCCTTGTACGGCGGCATGTAGTCGTTGAACAGGCGCTGCGGGCTCATGTCGACGGTGTTGTACTCTTTACCGCCTTCCACCGCGCCATAGGCCGCGAAGTGCTTGACGCTGGTCATCACCGAGTAGCGATCCGCCGGGCTTTTGCCCTGCATCGCTTCCACCATGGTTTTACCCATCGTGGAGGTTAAATACGTATCTTCACCAAAGCCTTCCGAGCCGCGGCCCCAGCGCGGATCGCGCGAGACGTCCACCATTGGCGCCCAGGTCATGTTCAGACCGTCGTCCGCCGCTTCATAGGCGGACACGCGCCCGACGGTTTTCACCGCATCGAGATTAAAGGAGGAGGCTAAGCCGAGGCTGATGGGGAAGACGGTACGCTGGCCGTGCACCACGTCATAGGCGAAGAACAGCGGAATTTTCAGGCGGCTGAGGTCCATCACCTGATCCTGCATTTTGCGGATATCCTGGCGGGTGACGGTATTAAAAATCGCCCCTACCTGCCCGTCTTTGATCATCTCACGGATGGCCTCTTTCGGGTTATCCGGGCCGACGCTGATAAGACGCAGCTGGCCGATTTTCTCATCAACCGTCATTTTCTTGAGCAATTCCGTGACAAACGCGTCCCGTGCTTCAGGCGTGAGCGGGTGATTGCCAAACAAATCCTCTGCCAGCGCAGGTTGCAGCGCCAGGCTGACGGCGACACCTACAGAACATAGCCATTTCATGTCGTTTTACTCTCTCATCAATAACCGCCGGACGATCTCGGCCATACCGTGCGAAAAGCGCAGTGTGCCACAAACCCTCAGAACGTTGCAGGGTTATTCTCTGATTTTTCTCGTGAATACTCGACCGCTTAACAGTTAATCGCGCTATGCTTTACAGCGAGAAATTTGCCCCACCACAAGGAGTGGAAGATGTCTTCTGTTCGAACAAACGATAACACGGCTTTTATTAACGAACTGTCGCGCCTGGTTGGCTCCTCTCACCTGCTTACCGACCCGGCCAAAACCGCCCGCTACCGTAAGGGTTTCCGCTCCGGTCAGGGCGAGGCGCTGGCGGTGGTCTTCCCCGGCACGCTGCTTGAGCTGTGGCGCGTCCTGAGCGCCTGCGTCGCCGCCGACAAGATTATTTTAATGCAGGCCGCCAATACCGGTCTGACCGAAGGCTCCACGCCGAACGGCAACGATTACGATCGCGACATCGTGATTATCAGCACCCTGCGCCTCGACAAGCTGCACCTGCTGGATAAAGGCGAGCAGGTGCTTGCATTCCCCGGCACGACGCTCTACTCCCTGGAAAAAGCGCTTAAGCCGCTGGGCCGCGAGCCGCACTCGGTGATTGGCTCCTCCTGTATTGGCGCCTCGGTGGTCGGTGGGATCTGCAACAACTCCGGCGGCTCTCTGGTGCAGCGCGGGCCTGCCTACACCGAGATGTCGCTGTTTGCCCGTATTGACGAAAACGGCAAGCTGACGCTGGTGAACCATCTGGGCATCGATCTCGGCATGACGCCAGAGCAGATCCTCAGCAAGCTTGACGACGATCGCGTGAAGGACGAAGACGTGCAGCACGATGGCCGCCACGCGCACGATCACGACTACGTGACCCGCGTGCGGGATATCGATGCCGATACGCCAGCGCGCTACAACGCCGACCCGGACCGCCTGTTTGAATCCTCCGGCTGCGCCGGGAAGCTTGCCGTTTTTGCCGTGCGTCTGGATACCTTCCCGGCAGAGAAAAAGCAGCAGGTGTTTTACATCGGTACCAATCAGCCTGACGTTCTGACCGAAATTCGTCGTCATATTCTGGGCGAATTCAGCCATCTGCCGGTCGCGGGCGAGTACATGCACCGGGACATTTACGACATCGCCGAGCGTTACGGCAAAGATACGTTCCTGATGATCGACAAGCTCGGCACCGACAAAATGCCGTTCTTTTTCACCATGAAGGGCCGCACCGATGCGATGCTGGAGAAAGTGTCGCTGTTCAAACCCCACTTCACCGACCGCTTTATGCAGAAGCTGGGCAACGTTTTCCCGGCGCACTTACCGGAGCGAATGAAAACCTGGCGCGATAAGTATGAGCACCACCTGCTGCTGAAGATGGCCGGAGACGGGATTGCCGAAGCGCAAAGCTGGCTGACCGAGTTCTTCAGGACGGCTGAGGGTGATTTCTTTGCCTGCACGCCGGAAGAAGGCAGCAAAGCCTTCCTGCACCGTTTTGCCGCTGCGGGTGCCGCCATCCGTTACCAGGCGGTGCATTCCGAAGAGGTGGAAGATATTCTGGCGCTGGATATCGCCCTGCGCCGTAACGACACCGAGTGGTTTGAGCACCTTCCGCCGGAAATCGACAGCAAGCTGGTGCACAAGCTCTATTACGGCCACTTTATGTGTTATGTCTTCCATCAGGATTACATCGTCAAAAAAGGGGTCGATGCACACGAACTGAAGGAGCAGATGCTCGCCCTGCTGCGCGAACGCGGCGCACAATATCCTGCGGAACATAACGTCGGGCATCTTTATAAAGCCCCTGACGCACTTAAGCAGTTTTATCGCGAGAATGACCCTACAAACAGCATGAATCCCGGCATTGGTAAAACAACGCGGAAGAAATACTGGAAAGAAGAGGCAGATGCGGAGCAGCGCATAACGCAAGCGTCTGATTAATTCCTACAGCCAAATTTGAGAGATTGTTTAGCGTGCCTTAATCGTAATAGAGTGACGCTCTGACACCGGAGTAACGTTTCTCCGGCATTCTATTACGAGGAGCAGGCACATCATGTCGGCTGTTGATGTTTTATCCGAGACCGAACTGGAAGTGCGCGATGCCCTTCCCGATGATGTGCATGCCATCGCCGCCATCTATGCCTGGCATGTGCTTCACGGGCGCGCGTCATTTGAAGAAGTCCCCCCGACTATCGACGAAATGCGTCAGCGGATGAAAAGCGTGGCTGAGAACGGTTTACCGTGGCTTATCGCGCTGTATCGCGGCATCGTGGTGGGCTACTGCTACGCCACGCCTTACCGTCCGCGACACGCCTACCGCTATACCCTGGAAGAGTCGATTTACGTGGATGCCAGCATTACCGGGCGCGGTTTTGGCTCGGCATTAATGGATGCGCTGATCGCCCGCTGCGAGCAAGGCCCGTGGCGGCAGATGATTGCCGTTGTGGGAGATGGCAACAATAATTCAGGCTCGCTGCGGCTGCATAAAAAGCACGGCTTCGAGATTGTCGGTCAGCTGCGAAGCGTAGGGTATAAGAAAGGCGACTGGCGGGATACGGTGATTATGCAGCGCCCGCTCAACGATGGAGACTGGACGCTGCCGGAATAAAAGCAAAACGGTAACCCAGGTTACCGTTTTTAGTGTTTTCTCCCTCTCCCTGTGGGAGAGGGTCGGGGTGAGGGCATCAGCGCGCACAAACGGCTCAGTCGTTCTGCGCCGTCGCCATCTGTTCCGCTTTCTGCTTTTTATACGTCAATGCTGCGGCCGGAACGGGCTGCACTTTCCCGGTCTCAATCCAGGTGCGCAGACGGCTGGCATCGGCAAAGTGCGTGTATTTGCCAAAGGCATCCATCACCACCAGCGCCACCGGCTTACCGTTAAACACGGTGCGCATCACAAGACAGTGTCCTGCCGCGTTGGTAAAGCCAGTTTTCGTTAACTGAATATTCCAGTTATCCCGGTAAACCAGATGGTTAGTATTGCGGAACGGCAGCGTGTAGGCCGGGTTCGCAAAGGTCGCCATCTCTTCACGGGTGGTACTGAGCTGTCCAATCAGCGGATACTGTTTGCTGGCTATCAGCAGTTTCGTCAGGTCGCGGGCCGTGGAGACGTTGTTGATCGACAGACCCGTCGGTTCAACATAATGCGTATTGGTCATCCCCAGCGATTTGGCTTTCGCGTTCATCGCGCGGATAAAGGCGTCGTAGCCGCCCGGATAGTGGTGCGCCAGGCTCGCCGCCGCACGGTTTTCAGATGACATCAGCGCCAGCAGCAGCATATTTTTACGGCTGATTTCACTGTTCAGACGCACGCGAGAGTAGATCCCTTTCATCTCCGGCGTGTGGCTGATGTCCACTTTCAGCTTTTCGTCCAGCGGCAGATGGGCATCAAGCACCACCATCGCGGTCATTAATTTGGTAATCGAGGCGATCGGGCGCACCAGGTCCGGGTGGCTGGCGTAGATCACCTTATTGGTGTTGAGATCGACAATCATCGCGCTGCCGGACGCAATTTGCGGCTGAGCAGCGGCGGCGGTCACCGCGGGCGTTTTAGCGACGGCCGGCACGGCAGCGGACGCGCCCAGCAGCAGCGCCAGGCTAAGTAAAGAGACTCGGAATTTCAGCATGGTGAGACTTCTGATAATTATTCACGCACGTAATGACGTACACCGCCTGTATCAACGGATAAACACAGGCTGGCTTCGGCATCATAGCGGTCACCGGACGTTGTCGCCAGCGGATAATCGTGAACAGATGCTGCATTGCTGGCATTTACGCCAGCAATGCAGTGAACTCAGAAGAGACGGTATCCATAACCCCAAAGAATAACCGTCAGTGCCAGTAGTGCCTCCAGCACCAGCACCCCAATAGCGAGTGTTGAACTGGAAAAACTCAGGCCCTCTTCTTTATTGATATTCAGGAAGGTAGGGACCCCCAGATACAGCAGATACCCGGTGTAAAAGAGGGCAATGGTACCGATCAGCGCGCACAGCCAGACCAGTGGATAGAGCGCAACAATACCGCTTAAGAACAGCGGGGTCGCGACATATCCGGCAAAGACCATACAGTGCGCCAGCGATGGACGTTGCGGGTAGTTACGCGCCATCCAGTGAATGACACGCCCCATTATCGCCACACCCGCCAGCATCAGGCCATAAAAAACAATGGCCAGATAGAGCCCGGTAAACCAGGAAAGCTGAACCACGGTGCCGTCACCGAAGTTCCAGCCGATTTGTGTTGTTCCGATAAAAGCGCATATTACCGGCACCGCAGCCATCAGCAGCACATGATGCGTGTAATGATGCGAGACCGTTTCGTTCTCACTTTTAATGACATGCATTTCACGATCGGGATGGGAGAAAAGTCCCCAGACATGGTTCATAGCGCCCCCTTGTTGTCGGCCCGTCAGCGATACCTTAAGTATAATGCAGGCTTTAGATTATTTTCTGTACAGTGGGAAATTTCCGTTGATTTCCCCGCTGTTGATTCATGGGGTATATGATTAAACGAGGCATGAAGAGGGAGATAACATTTACGTAATGGATATTAACGCACTTATTGAACAATATGGCTATGCCGCGCTGGTCATCGGTAGCGTGGCAGAAGGTGAAACCATCACGCTGTTAGGCGGCGTCGCCGCGCATCAGGGATTGCTGAAATTCCCGCTGGTCGTCGCTGCGGTCGCGCTCGGCGGAATGATTGGCGATCAGCTGCTCTACTTTCTCGGGCTGCGCTTCGGGCCCACGCTGCTTAAGCGTTTCGCAAAGCATCAGAAGAAAATCCGCCGCGCTCAACGGCTCATTCAGCGTCATCCCTATCTGTTCGTCATCGGCACGCGCTTTATGTATGGCTTTCGCATCATCGGGCCGATACTGATTGGCGCCAGCCATTTGCCGCCAAAAATTTTCCTGCCGCTCAACATTGTGGGGGCGATTGCCTGGGCGATGATTTTTACGACGCTCGGCTACGTCGGGGGCGAAGTGATTGCGCCATGGCTGCATAATCTCGACCAGCACCTGAAGCACTGGGCGTGGTTGATTCTGGTGGTTGTGGCGGTGATTGGGGTCAGGCTGTGGCTGAAGCATCGGGAAAAGACGCGGGATGAGGAGTGAGTGCGGTCTGGTGCCCTCACCCCGGCCCTCTCCCAGAGGGAGAGGGGGTTTTTAGTTCCCTCTCCCTCTGGGAGAGGGTTAGGGTGAGGGGGAAACTTACCCCTCCGGCTTAAACTGCGGGTTCGCCAGCATAAAACCCCCGTCGACAATAAATGATTGCCCCGTCGTGTAGCTGGCGTCGCTGTCGCACAGCCACGCCACCAGGCTGGCGATCTCTTTGGTGTGGCCCGGTCTTGCCAGCGGGATTTCCGGCATTGAACCTTCCTTCACTTCGCTGTCGTCCATGTCGTTCATCGGTGTGGCAATGGCTCCCGGCGCGACGGCGTTCACCAGAATATTATGCTTAACCAGTTCCATCGCCATGGATTTGGTTAACCCGCCGAGCGCATGTTTTGCCGCCGTGTAGGCGCTCGCCTCCGGCAGCGGCGTGTGCTCATGCACCGAGGTAATGTTCACAATTCGCCCCCCTTCCCCCTGCTTCACCATCTGCCGCGCGGCAATTTGTGAACAGAGAAACGCGCCGTCCACGTCGACGGTGAAAATCGTCCTCCAGTCGTCAAATGGCATATCAAGGAACGGCGCTTTGGTCATCGCCCCCGCATTGTTGACCAGCACGTCCAGCCGGCCAAAACGCGCAATCAGCGTTTCAATGGCCTCTGCACCTTCCGGCAGGGTGCTCAAATCAAGATGGATAGCCTCTGCACGCTGCCCCCTCGCCTCAACCTCACGGCAGGTTTCCCGCGCGCCGCTTTCATCGGAATGCCAGGTGACGCCGATATCAAACCCGCGTTCGGCCAGCATCAGCGCGGTGGTTTTACCGATACCGGAATCCGATGCCGTTACAATTGCTACTCGGGTCATACTCACCTCCTGAAAATGTGCAAAGAGGTAAGTATAGATAATGACCTTTTTTAGCCGTGATGATAGCCACCGCCCAGGGCGGACGTCAGCTGTAGCGTGGCATCCACGTACTGCCCTTTCAGGGTCAGCGTAGCGATATGTTCCTTCAGTGCCGGAATTTTGGCCTCGCTAACGCGGGAACCGGCAATAATCCCCGCGCTGAAGCGCGCCTGTGCCAGTGCCACCACGCGCGCGGCATCTTTTTCGACCTGCCGCTGCTGCTGGTTTTTGGCGGTCAGGGTTTCAACTTCACTGGCCGCGCGCGCCACCTGGTTAACGGCATCGACCACCGCCTTGTTGTAGTTCGCCACCGAAAGGTTGTTCTGCGCCTGGGCGATATCCAGATTCGCATTCAGCCTGCCGCTATCGAAGATCGGCAGCGTCAATCCGGCGGTCACGCCCATCTGCTGCGCTGAAGAGCGAAACAGATCGCTCAGATGCAGGGCATCCTGCTGTAGGAACGCCAT
Source organism: Enterobacter asburiae (assembly GCF_024599655.1). Taxonomy (NCBI): domain Bacteria; kingdom Pseudomonadati; phylum Pseudomonadota; class Gammaproteobacteria; order Enterobacterales; family Enterobacteriaceae; genus Enterobacter; species Enterobacter asburiae. The sequence goes on along the minus strand of NZ_CP102247.1, from coordinate 1,665,040 downwards.
CAGGTTCACGTCAGGATAGAAGGCGGCTTTGGCGGCATCCACTTCGCTAAGGGAAGCTTCAATGTACCAGTGCGCCTCCTGCAGATCCGGACGGCGAGCCAGCAGCTCGTATCCCAGCGTGGCGGGCAACGCCGCTTCCGCTGTTGGTAAAGCATGGCGAGTCAGTTTCATAGAGGAGGTGTTGGTCAGGGCCTGCAGACGTGCCTCAACGGCTTTCATTTTGCCTTTTACCCCGGCAAGCTGCTCTTCGGTTTTACTGGCATTAATATCGGTTTCGACACCTTCTACCGAAGAGGTGATCCCGTGCTGATACAGCTCCCGGTCGGCACCGATGATATTTTCCTGCTCGTGTTTAATCTGCACGAGGACATCCCCCACCGCGGCCTGAGTCTGCCACTCCCAGTAAAGCCGCGCGACGCTACTGGCCAACAGCTGACGGGTCTGCTCCATCTCGGCTTTTTGGGCGTTGACCTTGCCGATGTGGGCTTCAACCTGCGCGCGGTTTTTGCCCCACAGGTCGAGATCCCAGCCTGCGGTCAGCCCAAAGGTGCCGTTGGTGTACCACGGCCCGGTGGTGCCCGCGGCCGGATCGGTAATGGCGAAGGGTCCCATCAACCCTTCCGCAGACATTTTTTGCCGTTCCGCATCGGCGGAGAAATCAATCTGTGGGCCGTCTGCCGCCATGGTGGCTTTCGCCTGGGCTTCGGCAAGCGTAATGCGCTGACGGGCAATCTGCATATCCGGCGCATCATTTAGCGCCTTCGCAATCAGCGAATTAAGCTGCGGATCGTTATAGTCTTTCCACCATTCGTTTTTCGGCCAGCTGGTTTGACTTAGCCGTGTATTCACCGACGCCGCAGCGGCTTGCGTTTTAATCGGCGACACGCTGGCATGTTCCGGCGCGCAGGCAGCCAGCATTAAGACAAGAGGAGCACTCAGAGATAAAATAAGAGAACGTTTCATTACGCCATAACTCAAAAAATTAAAGGCGCAAATTACGCTTGATGCCGCTCTGTTTTTTAGTAACGCGTGGCAATCCGCAAATTGTCATACATTTTCATATTCGGCAATTTATTTCCAACCACAATGAGTAAATTAAATATATTCATGCGAATTATGAATTGACTGCTACACTTATTCAGTGTCATACACGGGCAGGAGAAGGGAATGAAAATATTACTGTGGGTTATTTTAATTATATTTTTGATAGGGCTGTTAGTGGTTACCGGCGTATTCAAAATGATTTTCTGATCTATTTGCCCGGCACTGCGCCGGGCGATGTTATTCATCTCAGGCTTTCAGCGATCCCCCCTTCGTGGCAATCACCTCTTTATACCAGTAAAAACTCTTTTTACGGCTGCGCGCCAGGGTGCCTTTACCGCTGTCGTCGCGGTCCACGTAAATAAAGCCGTAGCGTTTGGACAGTTCCGCTTTAGACGCGCTCACCAGGTCGATTGGCCCCCAGCTGGTATAGCCCATCACCTCAACGCCGTCTTCAATCGCTTCTCGCACCTGTACCAGATGGTCGTTAAGGTAGCTGATGCGATAGTCATCCTGGACCACGCCGTCCGCGTCCGGTTTATCCTTCGCGCCGAGGCCATTTTCTACGATAAACAACGGCTTCTGATAGCGATCCCAAAGCACGTTTAACAGGGTACGCAGACCGATGGGGTCAATCTGCCAGCCCCATTCGGAACTGGCCAGATGCGGGTTTGGCACCATGCTCAGGATGTTGCCGCGCGCCTGCTGGTTGAGGGCGTCATCCGCGGTGACGCAGCCCGTCATGTAGTAGCTGAACGAGATAAAGTCGACGGTCGATTTCAGCGCCTCGCGGTCGGCATCCGTGACCTCAAGCTGAATACCGTTGTCGCGGAAGAAGCGCTGCATAAAGATGATAAGTCAAATCAACAATTAATTAACAAAGTTAACCATTTCAAATAAAATGAATATCCAGTAATGTCTTTTCTTGAAAAAAACATATCGAAACAACACTTACCTGTATATTCACACAGTATTAAAATTTTTGTTTACAAGTTACTCTATATAGGAGTTATAGTAGACTTCGTTTATATATCAGGGAGGTAATCATGTCAGGAGTATCTAATAATGCCACCTCAAACATATTGGGTTTCGAATACCAGAAATTTATAGCGTTAGAAAGATGCTTGAGTGGAAAAGAGAATGATATTATTTGGATCGAATGCTTTGGTGATGTAGCTCATAATGGAACTAGTACAGAAGTTAAACATCATATGTCTGATACATTTCTTAATGATACACACAGAGACTTTTGGAAGACATTATACAACTTAATGTCTGAGCATGCAGTTTATTCAGGCTTTACACGATTTGAATTATTAACAACTTCAGACATTAAAGAAGAGTCAATATTTTTCGATTGGAATAATTTATCATCAAAGATAAAAAAAGAACGATTAAAGAAAGTCATACCTACCCAAACAATACAGAAATATCATAATGAATTATTACTACGAAGTGATGAAGAGATTTTATCTCTTCTTGATAAAATAAATATAATATCATCGCAGCCAAACATAATGGATAAGCTTGAGGAACTTAAATCACATGATGCTTTTAAATTAATCCCTGACATTCACAAGGAATCATTCATAGAAAGAATGTTGGGCTTTATATCATTAAAAGCAATAAAAAACTCAGATACGTGGCATATAGAATATAATGAGTTCATAAGAGAAATGATAGGTTTTTCGATGCCTTATGTTCAGAAAGATTATCCATTTCCAGTAGTGTCTAAAACAGATGTCATAGAGGAAAAATCAAATAATTACTATTTCGTTAAGGAACTAGAATCTATAGAGATTGGCGAAAAGATGATAACTGATGCAGTAATAGATTATCTTCGCTCAGAAAAAAGCTTACTAAAACTTCTTAGGTTGCATTCAACTTTGGTAAATCATCTTGAAGATTTTGAAGATGATTTATTACAAGATCTCGATTTATTAAAATTAAAACATATCAATACTTTGCAATTAATGAGCACCCCGATTAACGTAACAAATCAATCAAAAATTATGTACTCAGACTGTTTGCTGTTAGAAACGAAACAAATACGGAATGTACATTCCATGGAAAAATACTATCAGAAGGGAAGAATTCATTCTCATGTTGAGCAGAAAAATTTCTCATGGCATTTTGAGGTAAAGAACAATGAAACCGATTGATTTTATTGCACTATTACACTCTCCTTTATGGATCGCTTCTTTACTCGAAAGTTTTTTAAGTGGTGCGCAAAGAATAAAAAAAGATGGATTAGAATTTGAATTAATCTTCCTTGCAATTCCTATTTTGCTCGATGAGAATGCTTTAGAACATCTCTCGAAAGGCAACATTAAATCAAACATGAGTAAACTATTAACTAATAGTAACTTGCAAAGCTCATATTTTAAATCAAAATGGAATATTGAACATTATAAACCAGTTACTAAAAAAGCCATTATTATATTATCATCATTAGGTAAATTATCTATAAACAGTCACATTACCCTTCATGAACCAATAAAATCCATTACAGAAAATGATGAGTATAAAAAGAAACATTATAAGGCTGCATATAATCTCGGCGCAATGTTAGCAAAAGAAGACTCATTAGATATCATTATAAAATTTGGAGCAATCTAAATGAAAGCAATTATTAAATCTATAAATATATTCAATAATAATGGTGAACATAGATTTGTTGAATTCACGGATGGTGTGAATGTTATAACTGGCGATTCTAAAACTGGTAAAAGTGCATTATTAGAAATAGTTGATTACTGTTTATTTGCTAAAACTTCCAGTATACCAAAAGGAATAATAACCTCCTTTTCGGATTTCTATTCAATCGTATTTCAATTAGGCAAGAGCTTCATTGTTATCGGTAGACCTGCATTTAAGACAGGAATGAGTTCCAAAGCATACATTAGACAAGAAGTTGATATAACAAAAATATCACCATTAAGCTTAAGCTATTTTGAAAAAATAGCTCCGGCATCAATCAAAGAAGCTCAGAAAAAATTTGAAAGCTATCTCGGATTATCAGTATCTAATTTAAGAGACGATGAAAATAGTTTCCATCATGGAAAGGCCTCTATTAGAAACGCTGTTTCTTTATTATTTCAGCATCAGAATTTAATTGCCAATAAACATGCTCTATTTTATCGCTTCCATGATTTTATCAAGCGAGATAGAACCATCAAGGAATTACCAATATTTCTTGGCTGGGTAGATGGGAATTATTATAGATTAATTCGTGAGCTTGATGATACATATAAAAAGCTCAGGACTCAAGAGAAATTAGAACGAAATTATAAAGCCACGTATGATCAAAAGAAAAAAACCTTAAAAGATCTAATTGAAAATTACTTAGCATTTATTGATTATAAATTAACTGAAGACTTAAACTATAACCAAATATTGAAGATTGCAACTGATCTTCCCTCAGTCCCAGATATGGCATATGGCTCAGGGCAAACAGAAAGTTTGTACAAAGATTATATAAAAGATCAAGATAACTGCAACCTTGAACTAGCAAGTATTAATGAAAAAATATCTAAATTAGAGCTATGCAATTCAATCTCCGTTGAGCATGCAACAGAGCTGAATAAAATAAAAAAAACTTTTGATATTTCTTCTCCAGACATATTGAAATGTCCTCTTTGTGAAAGCAAGCAATCTGCATTATCTCAGGAATTAGAGTCTCTAATTCAACATCAAACAGTTTTAGTACAAGATCTTTCAAAACTACAAATTTTCCACGAAGATATTACCACTGAAATGGAAAATCTTATTAAACGACGTGACGAAATAAAGAGAAACTTACGGATATTAAATGGTAAAATTAAGGCATTCGAGAGAAATAAATTAGAATTAGCCAAATCAAAAAGTTTTCGCGAGAAAGCGAACTTTATGCGCGGACAAGTTAGCACTCTAATTTCTGTTTATTTAAATAACAATGAAATAATAAATTCAGATGACTCAACAAAAGAATTAAGATCTAGAATAGAAAGACTAGAAAAGGAAATTGCAACATACAATCTTGAAGAAAAATACCTTACATATGAGAAAAGATTAAATTCTATAATGACTCAAATTTGTAATCAACTCGATTTTGAAGAAGAGTTAAAACCAGCAAACCTTCATTTTTCTCTTCAGTCTTTCGATTTTTATCATAAATTGGGAGACCAAGAGATTAGGCTACATGAAATGGGAAGTGGTGCGAACTGGTTAGCTTGTCATTTGTCTTTATTTTTATCTATTTTATATTTACTGGCTACAGAGGAAAAATCATGTATTCCAACCTTCCTTTTTTTAGACCAACCAAGTCAAGTTTATTTCCCTTCCGGATTTAATAATCAAAAAGAGAAGGATTCAGATCTAAAACAAGTGGAAAATATATTTAACACCATTGTTACAATTTTAAATTACATCAAAGAAAAATCTGGTTTTATGCCTCAAGTCATAATATTAGAACATGCAGATAAACTAGAACTAAAAGATATTAAGTTTGAGTCTTTAGTTAGAAAAAGATGGAAGGAAAATGGTGAGAAGTTAATATAAAAGTAACAGGGGGCAAAAGCCCCCTGTTACTTTTTTTGATTACAGTGTTTCTCAATTCATTCGATAAGTTGGAACTCCACTGCGTTATTTAAAAACATTAAAACAATAATATTATTGACGATAATTATTAATAGCAAAACAAATGTCGGCAGAATTGCTTAATGTTCGAATTTCCATAAAGAGAGAAGTTGCCTCGGAATACTCTTTGCGTAAATAACTCAGCCACTGTTTAATTCGCGCGACGTGATACAAGCCGGTGTCGCCCTGCTTTTCCAGACGGCTGTATTTTTGCAGCAGCGTGACGACGTCTGCCCACGGCATCCGCGGCTCGTTATATTTCACCACCCGGCTGAGGTTCGGCACATTCAGGGCGCCGCGACCGATCATTACCGCATCGCAGCCGGTGGCGTTCAGACAGGCCTGCGCGCTCTCGTAATCACAGATTTCACCGTTGGCGATGACCGGAATGGTGAGGCGCTTGCGGATCTCCCCGATCGCCTGCCAGTTAATGCGTTCGGCTTTGTAGCCATCCTCTTTGGTGCGGCCATGCACCACCAGCTCGGTGGCCCCGGCCTGCTGCACCGCATCGGCGATTTCAAACTGCCGCGCGTCGCTGTCCCATCCCAGGCGCACCTTCACCGTCACCGGCAAATGCGTAGGCACGGCCTCACGCATCGCCTTCGCGCCGCGGTAAATCAGCTCAGGATCTTGCAGCAACGTCGCTCCGCCGCCGCTGCCGTTCACCAGCTTCGACGGACAGCCGCAGTTGAGATCCACCCCGTAAGAGCCCAGTTCAACCGCGCGGGCGGCGTTCTCCGCCAGCCATTCGGGATACTGGCCGAGCAGCTGAATACGCACCAGCGTGCCGGAAGAGGTCCGGCTCTGGTTGTGCAGCTCGGGGCACAGGCGGAAGAAGGATTTTACCGGCAACAACATATCGACCACGCGCAAAAACTCCGTCACGCAGAGATCATAATCGTTCACCTCGGTCAGAAGCTCGCGCACGAGGGAGTCGAGCACGCCTTCCATTGGGGCCAGTAAAACACGCATAGCAGTACCTGTGAAAAAAGACACGCTATAGTAGCCGCTCTCTATATCGCTGGGAAGCGCTTCTGTTCAGGGAAAAAGTCAGCTGTCGTTGCCCCGACAATGGCGCGAAACGCCGCCGCAAATGCCGCCGGGCCAGAAAACCCCAGCATCCAGGCCACCTGCTTAGCCGGGTATCCGTTTGCGAGCAAGTCCAGCGAGGCACAAATCCTTGCTCGCTGTCGCCAGGCCCGGAAGCTAAATCCGGTATCTTTGATAAACGCGCGTGAGAATGTGCGCTCAGACATCGCTACCTGTTCCGCCAGTCTTTCCATCGAAACATCCCAGAGATTGTTGGCAATGATGTCACAGGCAACGCGATGTAACCGCTCATCAACGGGCATCGGTAATTCGGTCGAAATCTGCTGCGCCTCACTGAGGATTTCGAGCAGCAAAACGGCCATGCTGCGCTGGCTTGCCGGCCGGTATTCCGCGCTGAACAGCCCGGCAATCAGCTCTTTGAACAACGCTGTCGCCATAATCACGTGGACCTCTTCTTTCCGCGTAAAAGGCTCGCATTGCGCTATCAGCGCGGGGCTAAACCAGACCGCGCGGAGCTCCGTTGTGGATAACACACTGTAGGTGTGTTCCTGAAAGGGAGGGATCCACAGCGCGCGCTGAGGCGGTATGACCCAACGCTTATTGCCGGTTTCGACCAGCATCACCCCTTTGATGGCAAACAAAAGTTGCCCCTGTGAATGCCGGTGAGGGGGATCCACTTCGCCGCGCGTATAGCTAATTGCCCCTCTGGACCATCCGATGGCGTCGTCGTGAATTGGCGTTTTATCGATAACGGTTGGCATTTCACATTCCTCCCTTCCTCTTATGATGCTGCTTGTACACGTAACCGGAGAGAGACGCAATGCACATTCATTTTATCATTCATGAACATTTCGAAGCGCCAGGCGCCTATGAAATCTGGGGGAAAAATCGCGGCTGTAGCCTGAGCTACTCCAGAGTTTATCAGGGCGATCCGTTACCCGAAGACCTGGAGAGTACGGACGTGCTTATTATCATGGGAGGGCCGCAGTCACCTGCCACCACGCTTAAGGAGTGCCCCTGGTTTGATGCGCAGGCGGAAATGCGGCTCATCGGCCGCGCAATAGAGGCGGGTAAAACGGTGATTGGCGTTTGTCTGGGCTCGCAGCTTATCGGTGAAGCGCTGGGCGCAGCGTTTTGCCGTAGCCCGGAAAAAGAGATCGGCAGATTTCCCCTCAGGCTCACAGAGGCAGGCAAGGCCAACCCGCTGTTTGGGGATTTTGGCCACGAGCTTAGCGTCGGTCACTGGCATAACGACATGCCAGGGTTGACGCCGCAGGCTAAGGTGCTCGCTTACAGCGAGGGCTGTCCCCGTCAGATCGTGCAATACGGCGAACGGGTTTACGGTTTTCAGTGCCATATGGAGCTGACGCCGGAGGTCGTTGAGTTGCTGATTGAACATTCGCAGAACGATCTCCGCCGCGCGGCTGAATTTCGTTTTGTCGAAACGGCGGAAAAACTTCGCTCGCATGATTATCGCGAAATGAATCAGGTGCTGTTTTCTTTTCTCGATAAACTGACCGCCTCGCGCTGATGCATTCTCTGGCTCGTCACTTCGCCACCGCACGCCCTTTCCTCTAAACTGTAGCCTGCCCCTGTAAGGCGATACCGGACGTTCCATTCTGGAATGTCTGGTATGCTCAAAATTCATGATGTGATCCGTGGCACATTTTTAGGTTTAATTGTATGATGAATGCGTTTCAGCAAGGACTATCACCATGAGCAAATCATTGAACATTATCTGGCAATATCTGCGCGCATTCGTCCTGATATACGCCTGCCTGTATGCCGGGATATTCATCGCATCGCTGCTGCCCATCGTCATTCCCGGCAGCATTATCGGTATGCTGATCCTCTTTGTTTTGCTGGCGCTGCAAATCCTGCCCGCAAAATGGGTCAACCCCGGCTGCTTCGTCCTCATTCGCTATATGGCGCTGCTTTTCGTGCCTATCGGCGTCGGGGTTATGCAGTATTTTGATTTGCTCAAAGCCCAGTTCGGCCCGATTGTGGTCTCCTGCGCGGTCAGCACGCTGGTGGTTTTCCTGGTGGTGAGCTGGAGTTCGCATCTGGTGCACGGTGAACGTAACGTGGTTGGGGAGAAAACAAAAAAATGATGGCCAATATCTGGTGGTCGCTGCCGTTAACCCTGGCGGTATTCTTCGCCGCGCGCAAGCTTGCCGCACGTTTCAAAATGCCGTTGCTGAACCCGCTGCTGGTGGCGATGGTGGTCATTATTCCGTTCCTGCTGCTCACCGGTATTCCTTACGAACGTTATTTTGCCGGCAGCAAAATTTTAAACGACCTGCTGCAGCCTGCCGTTGTGGCGCTCGCCTTTCCTTTATATGAGCAGCTCCACCAGATCCGCGCCCGCTGGAAATCCATCATTACCATCTGTTTTGTGGGAAGCCTGGTGGCGATGATCACCGGCACGTCGGTGGCGCTGTTGATGGGGGCCTCCCCGCAGATTGCCGCCTCTATTCTGCCTAAATCGGTGACCACGCCTATCGCGATGGCAGTGGGTGGCAGCCTCGGCGGGATTCCGGCCATCAGCGCGATGTGCGTCATTTTCGTCGGTATACTCGGCGCGGTGTTTGGTCACACCCTGCTGAACGGCATGCGTATTCATACTAAAGCGGCACGGGGACTGTCGATGGGGACCGCCTCCCACGCCCTGGGCACTGCACGCTGTGCGGAGCTGGACTATCAGGAAGGGGCGTTTAGCTCGCTGGCGCTGGTGATCTGCGGGATTATCACTTCCCTGCTGGCCCCGTTCATTTTCCCGCTGATTCTGGCGGTGATGGGCTAAAATTTGCGATGCGTCGCGCAAATTTCATTTTGATTTCATAAGTTGCATACATAATGAGAAGTGGATCACATATAAAGCCCTAACGGCTCCGTAAACTACCGATCCATTAACCTTTATGAGGCAAACGCCATGCACCCACGTTTTCAAGCTGCTTTCGCCCAGCTTGCAGAGAATTTGCAGTCAGCCCTGGCTCCCGTTCTGGCAGATGCACACTTCCCCGCCCTGCTGACCGCGGAGCAGGTCACGATGCTGAAACAGGCAACGGGACTGGACGAAGACGCGCTGGCTTTCGCACTGCTTCCCCTGGCTGCCGCCTGCGCGCGGGCCGATCTCTCCCACTTTAACGTCGGGGCCATTGCGCGCGGCGTCAGCGGCACCTGGTACTTCGGCGGCAACATGGAGTTCCTGGGCGCGACCATGCAGCAGACCGTTCACGCCGAGCAGAGCGCCATCAGCCACGCCTGGCTGCGCGGTGAAAAAGCCCTGAGCGCCATTACCGTTAACTACACTCCCTGCGGCCACTGCCGTCAGTTTATGAACGAGCTGAACAGCGGACTGCAGCTGCGCATCAACCTGCCAGGCCGCGCGCCGCACACGCTGGGGGATTATCTGCCTGACGCGTTTGGCCCTAAAGATCTGGAGATCAAAACGCTGCTGATGGACGATCAGGACCACGGTTACGCCCTGTCCGGCGATGACCTGAACCAGGCGGCCATTCGCGCGGCCAACAAGAGCCACACGCCGTACAGCAAGTCTCCGAGCGGCGTGGCGCTGCAGTGCCGTGATGGCCAAATCTTTAGCGGCAGCTATGCGGAAAACGCCGCGTTTAACCCAACCCTGCCTCCGCTGCAGGGCGCGCTTAACCTGCTGAGCCTGAACGGCTATGACTATCCGGACATTCAGCGCGCCGTTCTGGCTGAGATTGCCGATGCGCCACTGATCCAGTGGGATGCCACCGCCGCAACGCTTAAAGCGTTAGGCTGTACGACAATTGACCGCATACTGCTTGCGTAATCCTTCCGGCGGGCAGAAATGCCCGCCAGTTTGCTGAAAAACCCCTCAGTTGAGTCGCTGTTTCTTGCGCTAACCAGGCGGGTAAAGTAGCCTGAGTTAAATTTCATCCACGAACGAGCCATCTCCATGTTAAAGCGCGTTTTTTACAGCCTGTCTGTCCTGGTCGGCATACTGCTGTTGATCGTGCTGGGTCTCGACCGCTGGATGAGCTGGAAAACCGCCCCCTACATCTTTGATGACCTGCAGGACCTGCCCTATCGTCAGGTTGGCGTGGTTCTCGGTACCGCCAAGTATTACCGCACCGGCGTCATTAACCAGTATTACCGTTACCGCATTCAGGGCGCGCTGAACGCCTACAACAGCGGGAAGGTAAACTACCTGCTGTTAAGCGGGGATAACGCCCTGCAAAGCTACAATGAACCGGTGACGATGCGGAAGGACCTGATTGCGGCGGGCGTGGACCCTGCCGATATCGTGCTCGACTACGCCGGATTCCGCACCCTGGACTCCATCGTGCGCACGCGCAAAGTCTTCGACACCAACGACTTCATCATCATCACCCAGCGCTTCCACTGCGAACGCGCGCTGTTTATCGCGCTGCATATGGGCATTCAGGCGCAGTGTTACGCGGTGCCGTCGCCAAAAGATATGCTGAGTGTGCGCGTCCGCGAGTTTGGCGCGCGTTTTGGCGCGCTGGCAGACCTGTATATTTTCAAACGCGAACCGCGCTTTTTAGGCCCGCTGGTGCCCATTCCGGCGATGCATGAAGTACCGGAAGACGCGCAGGGTTACCCGGCCGTCACGCCCGAACAGCTGCTTGATATGCAGAAAAAAGAGAAATAACAGGACCGCCTTTATACTTTCTTTACGCCGGGCCTGACGCTTTTTATCCCCCCTTTACGTCGGCTCTTTTAAGCTGAGTTCACTGCCGCTACGGCTTCATTGAAGAATGACTATGAACTCAATAATGAATGCGTTTTTCCTCAAAAGTCTCCGTCCGTATTTTAACTTTCCCGGTTTATCGCTTCCTGGCGCACTCAATTCCGGTCTCTGGCTTGATGAAAAAATTGACGCCCTGCAGCACAACATTTCAGTAGAAGTGGCAGATTATCTGGAACGTTACCCGCAGACGAAACATGTAGACGTTTACCTGAACGACATCAACGGCACGATGCGCGGCAAGCGTCTGTCGGTGGAGAGCATGCTGACCCTGGAAAAAGGCTGTTATTTTCCCCTTTCGGTCTACTCGATGGATCAGAAAGGAAAAATCGCCGCCCCGCTTCATGATGAGCCGGACCGGCTCTGCGTTCCGGTCGCCGGCTCCCTGCGCCCCTGCCCGCAGGATCCGCAGCACAACGCGCAGATTCTGCTGACGATGAAAGACAGCGACGATAACCCCTGCCCGCTTGAGCCACGCGTGATACTGCAGAACGTGCTGGCCCGCTTCCACCAGCACGGCCTCTTCCCGGTGATTGCCCCGGAAATCGAGTTCTATCTGACGGGGCATGACGATCGGGATCCGCAAAATCAGGGCTGTTTTCACATGGATACCTCGTCGGCGCATGCGGCGCTGTTTGACGAGCTGGAACAGCTGGCGCACCTGCAGCGCATCCCGCTGTCCGGGATCGTGGCGGAGGCCGAGTCCGGTCAGTACGAATTAAACCTGAAGCACGGCCATCGCGTCGTTGAGGTTTGTGATAACGTGCTGGCGCTTCGTCGCCTGACCCGATACGTTGCCGAAAAGCACGGCCTGAGGGCCAACTTTATGGCTAAGCCTTTCAGCCAGCTCTCCGGCAGCGGCCTGCACTTCCATTTCAGCCTGAACAATCGTCACGGCGAAAACGTCTTTGCTTCCCCGGTGAACGCGCTTAACAGCATGATGCGTTTGTGCATCGCGGGCCAGCTGGCGCTGATGCCCGCCTCTATCGCCATTCTTGCGCCGGGCGTCAACGCGTTTCGTCGCCTGCGTAAAAACCTGACCGAACCCGTATTTAACTCCTGGGGCTATAACACCCGCTCCGCCGCTTTGCGTATTCCCTGCTCGGATGACCACAACCGTCGCATCGAATACCGGCTGGCCGGGGCTGATGCCAATCCGTATCTGGTGGCAGCCACTATCCTCACCGGCATGCTGTACGGGCTGGAATACATCGACGAGGAGGAGTTGCCCGAACCGCAGCTCGATCGGCCTGAACTGCCGCTGTTTCAGCAGGAGGCGATTGAGACCTTTGCCCGCTGTCAGTACCTCACCGACAGCCTGGGCGACGCCTTTTCCGAACAGTGGGTTGCCTGCAAGCTCTCTGAACTCGACTGGTTTGAACGCATCGTGACCCGAGAGGAGTCACAGCTGGCATAAGGCATAAAAAAGCCCGCTCGATGAGCGGGCCGGATAACGCGAGGAGCAATTACTTCTTACGCGCGTACTTCAGTGAATCCAGCGCAACCGCGAAGATAATGATGGCGCCTTTGATGATGTACTGCCAGTACGGGTTCACGCCAATGTAGGTTAACCCGTAGTTGATGACGGTGAAGATGATCACACCGGTCACCACGCCCAGTACGGTACCGACGCCGCCGCTGAAGGAGACGCCGCCCACCACGCAGGCTGCGATTGCATCCAGCTCGTACATGAAGCCAAGGTTGTTGGTTGCAGAGCCGATACGGCCCGCTTCCAGCATCCCGCCGAAGGCGTAGAACACGCCGGACAGCGCATAGATGAAGAGCAGGTTCAGGGCAACGTTTACGCCGGAGACCTTCGCCGCTTCCGGGTTACCGCCGATTGCGAAGATGTTTTTACCAAAGCGCGTTTTGTTCCACAGGATCCAGACGAAGGCCACCGCGATCAGCGCATAGAAGGTGATATAGGACAGGCGGAAGCTGCCCAGCGCGATAAACCCTTGCGTAAAGGTCGAGAAGCCGCTGTCAAAACCCGAGATAGGTGAAGCACCGACAAAGTCGTAGTACAGGGAGTTGATACCGTAAACGATGATCATCGTACCCAGCGTGGTGATAAACGGCGTCACGTTCAGGTAGGCGATGATAATACCGTTGATCAGACCAATCACCGCACCGATGGCGCAGACAATCAGGATCACCACGAAAATCGGCATGGTGGCCATTTCCGGGAAGACCTTGTTGGCGTTTTCCATCGACTGCAGCAGGGTTGCCGCGATAACCGCCGCCAGCCCCACCTGGCGACCGGCAGAAAGGTCCGTCCCCTGGGTCACGATCAGGCCCGCCACGCCCAGCGCAATGATAATACGCACGGAGGACTGGGTCAGAATGTTACTCAGGTTCAGCAGGCTTAAGAACGTAGGGTCCTGGAAAATAATGATAGCCAGCAGTACTAAAAGAACAACGTAAATACCGCCTTCTTTCAGGTAAGTGAGAAAACTTTTTTTATTTAACGCACTCATGAGGAGCCCCTGATCTTAAAGGTGCAAAGACGCAAGACGCAAAATTTCGTTTTGCGTTGTCGTTTTGGTGTCAACAATACCGGCAACGAGACCATTGCTCATAACCAGAATACGGTCTGTGATCCCTAACAATTCCGGCATTTCGGAAGAAATAATAATGATCCCTTTATTCTTTTTCGCCAGCTCGGCAATCAGCTGATAAATTTCAAACTTCGCGCCGACGTCAATACCGCGGGTCGGTTCATCCAGCATCAGAATTTCTGGCTGGGTTAATAACCAACGCCCGATAATGACTTTCTGCTGGTTACCGCCTGACAGCGAACCAATTTGGGTGCGGTGTCCTGGCGTTTTCACGCGCATAGAGTCAATAACCCATTGGGTATCGCTCTTCATGCGTGAGTTATCCAGCAGTCCGACTTTGTTTTTGTAATTGCGAATGTTAGAAATTAACGAGTTAAAGTTAATATCCAGATAGGCATAAATACCGGTCGAACGACGCTCTTCCGTCACCAGCGCAAAACCATTATTAATGGCTTCGTTGGCGTTATGGTTATTGATTTTCTTTCCGTGAAGCGTAATGGTGCCCTGAGCTTTCTCACGGATGCCAAACAGGGTTTCCACGATATCGGTGCGTTTTGCGCCGACCAGACCGGCAATCCCCAGGATTTCACCCTTGTGCAGGTCGAAGGAGACATCGCGGATGGAAGGCTGGCGTAACGAGGTCAGATTGCGCACTTCCAGGATCACTTCGCCCGGCTTGTTTTCTTTGTCCGGGAAGCGCTGGTTCAGGGAACGGCCGACCATCATGGCGATGATCTTGTCCATGTCCAGCCCTTCCAGCGGCTGCGTGGCAATCCACTGACCGTCGCGCAGGATGGTGATCTCATCGCACAGCTGGAAGATCTCTTCCATTTTGTGGGAGATATACACAATGCCGCAGCCGCGATCTTTTAGCTTACGAATGATGGTAAAAAGGTGATTAACCTCTTTTTCCGTTAATGACGATGTCGGTTCGTCCATGATCACGATTTTCGCATCATAGGAGAACGCTTTGGCGATTTCGATCATCTGCATCTGGGAAACGGATAATGTCCCCACGCGAGCGCGCGGATCGATATCAATATCCAGCTCATCGAAAATCGCTTTGGTGTCGCGATACATTTTGTCCTGGTCGACAAAGACACCCTTGGTTGGATAACGCCCCAACCACATGTTATCCATGACTGAACGCTGCAGCACCAGGTTTAATTCCTGGTGAACCATCGAGATACCGTTTTCCAGTGCTTCTTTCGCTGAATGGAAATCGATCTCTTTCCCCTGAAAAAGAATGCTGCCAGAATCTTTTTGATAGATCCCAAAAAGACATTTTAATAATGTTGATTTACCCGCACCGTTCTCCCCCATCAGGGCATGAATAGAGTGAGGACGAACTTTTAAATTAACATTATCGAGTGCCTTAACGCCGGGAAATGACTTGTTGATACCGCTCATTTCCAACAGGTATTCACCGGATGACTGAGTATTTGTGCTGACCATAATTATACCTTGTTGGCCTCGCATATCGCGTTATAAAAGGGCGCAACGAATTGCGCCCAGTGGAGACAGTACCGCTAACTTATTTACCGATGAACTCAGCCAGGTTGGACTGGTCTACGCCCACGTAAGGTACGCGAACGATTTTGTTTTCAATTTTCCAGTTGGTGCCATCAGCCGCACCTTTACCGTCGGCCAGGTTTTTCGCCAGATCGAAGGTCGCTTTCGCCTGGTTGTTGGCATCGTTCAGAACGGTACCGGCCATTGCACCAGATTTAACCAGCGCCAGTGCTTCCGGTAGCGCATCGACGCCGAACACAGGAATGGAGGATTTGTTGTGCGCTTTCAGCGCTTCTACCGCACCCATTGCCATCGCATCGTTGTTGGCGATAACCACTTCGATTTTGTTCGCGTTAGGGCCGGACAGCCACGCGTCCATCTTATCTTTCGCCTGAGCGGTATCCCACATCGCGGTATCTAACGCCAGCTGCTGGGTTTTCAGACCCTTGTCGTTCAGCTCTTTGATAACGTAAGTGGTACGGGCTTCAGCATCCGGGTGGCCGGGTTCGCCTTTCAGCAGTACGAACTGAATTTGACCGTCTTTGTTCAGGTCCCAGTTCGGGTTCGCCGCCCAGTGTTTGGCGATCAGATCGCCCTGAATAATACCGGACTCTTTGGAGTCGGTACCGACGTAATACGCTTTATCGTAGCTATCCAGCGCCTTACGGGAAGGTTCTTTGTTGAAGAAGACGATTGGCACGTTCTGGCCGCGCGCTTTTTCAATAACCGTGCCTGCTGCGGCCGGGTCAACCAGGTTGATGGCCAGGGCTTTCACGCCTTTCGCCAGCAGAACGTCGATCTGGTCGTTCTGTTTGGACTGGTCGTTCTGGGAGTCGTTCATCAGCAGCTGAACGTCTGGCGCTGCTTTCGCATCTTTCTCAATCGCTTTACGCACAACAGACATGAAGTTGTCGTCGTATTTATAGATGGTCACACCAATACGGGTATCCGCAGCGTGCGCTGCTGCACCAAAAAGCATGCTTGCCATTACAGCAGACAGGGTCAACACCTTCTTATTCATGGTATCTCCGGTTTTTTTATGCAGGGTAGTTCTTGTGAATAACGATCGGCGGGCAGGTGTTAATAAAACGTTACTGACAGCCGACGTTCACTTATAAAATTTCTATCTTCCGTGGTCGGTAACGCTCCAGAAATGCGTTTTATTCGTTGTTTGCGGCACATTGGCTATGGTGAAAGTGAATAATCACCGTTACATAGCGTTTCAGCCCCTAAAACGCTGACATCATAGTCAGCGCCTTGTTAAGATACTGTGAATTTACTCACAGATTGAAAACGGTTACATCACCTGATGTAATCAGTTAGTGATCGGAACCACAATTTGCCGGGCCGCGACGGAGTGGCGACGCACTAAAGTCGGCATGAAACAGTGCGTTGCACCCGGATCCAGCAGTCCTGCCGCCCCCTGTAACGCCAGCTCAGTCGCCAGTTTCGCCATAGAGGCAATGGGGTAGCGCACCGTTGTCAGCTGCGGGTCGGTGTAACGGGCAATCGGAATATCATCAAAGCCAATGAGTGATAAATGCTGTGGCACCGCAATGCCGTTATCCTTCAGCGCCGTCAGGGCCCCTGCCGCCATGCTGTCGTTATAGGCAAACACCGCAGAAAGCTGCAGGTTGCGGCCCAGCAGCTCCACCATTGCCGCCTCACCGCCCTGCATGTCCGGCGTACCGGTGCCCGTCCAGCTTTCTGACGGCGTAATGCCGTGCTCTTTCAGGGCGTTTTGCCACCCCTCGCGCCGCAGGTCGTCATCTTCAATATGATGGCTGGAGGCCAGATAACCGATCCGCTGATGCCCGTTGTTGATGAGCATCTTCGTGGCCATCATGGCGCCGCTGACGTTATCCAGCCCAACGCAGCGATGGGCATAGCCGGGAACGATGCGGTTGATCAGCACCATGCCCGGGATCTGATCCATAAAGCCGGTTAGCTCTTCATCGCTCAAGGCTTTTGAGTGGACAATCAAGGCATTACAGCGCTGGCGAATCAGCACTTCGATGGCATGGCGCTCTTTTTCCGCCTCATGATAGCTATTGCCGATCAGGACATACTTCTGATGCTGCTGGGCGACCACGTCGACCGCTTTCACCAGCGCGCCGAAAAAGGCATCCGATACATCCATCACCACCACGCCGATGGTGTCGCTGACCTGCGTCGCAAGCGCCTGGGCATTGGCATTGGGCCGGTACCCGAGCTGGGTCACGGCTTTCATTACGGTTTCACGGGTTTCAGGGCTGACCAGCGCGCTGTTGTTCAGCACGCGCGAGACGGTAGCCACAGAAACGCCCGCCTGACGGGCGACGTCACGAATGGTGATCATATTCACCATCCTTCAAAGGATTGCAGCAACTCACAGACACCCCCTGTGTTTAGCAAGGTGGCTATTTTGGCAGCGAGAGGAAGGGGACTACGTGAAGAAGCTCACACTCATGAAAACGCTTACATCCGTTTTGTTAATGATTGTGATCCAGATCGTTATCTGGATGTATTTTTCAATGATATCCCTGAAGCATGTGCGGTTAACTGACGCCACACCCACTCCAGCGGGCCCTGGCGGAAAAAACGTAGCCAGAGCACAGAAAACGCCAGGTTAATCACCCAGACCGGGATAACAAACGCCAGCAGCGCGAGGCGGTCGAATTTCATAAACAGGCCAAAGCGATAGAAAAGCGTGGTGCATATCAGCGTTTGCAGGAGGTAATTGCTCAACGCCATTCGGCCCACGCAGGCGATGGCGCTGACGATCCACAGGCGGGAAAGCGTTGGCCAGAAGCCATAGATCAGCGCCGCGTAGCCGATGGTCTGGAACGGCGCGCTCAGTTCGCGCGGCACCTGGAGCAGGAATGCGCACCAGCGGTAATCCCAGTGGATGTGCCACTGCGTAATCACCGCCGGGAGGTTAATCAGCACGCCGAGCAGCACCAGCCCGGCACCCGTTCGCCGATAGTGACGCAGGCTAAACTCCCCTTTCAGCCAGCCGGTGCGCATCAATGACGCACCCATCAGCATCATGCCCGCCAGCTGCCAGCCGTATTGCGCCCCCAGCGCAAGGAGGTTATCCCCCAGCATATCCGCGCGGTTGCTTATCGCTTCCGTACCGCCCTTCAGCTTCCAGTACTGTTCGTACTGCAGGTTAGCGGCATCCGGGATCCAGGCACGGTTTGTCGCCTCGCCGGAGATCATCCCCAGCAGCAGCAATACGGCAAGGCCCATGACGTAGAGCATCGCGCCGGTGTTAAACAGGCTTTTTACGCTGTGCGCATCGCGAATGAGACGCCAGCAGATAAGCCCGACTAATCCATACGCAAGAAGAATATCGCCATCCCAGAAGAACAGGCCGTGGATAAAGCCGAGGAGAACCAGCAGCGTCAGGCGGGACTGGATCCAGCGCGTACCGCGTTTGAGGAGCAGTTGCAGGCCAGCGCCAAACAGCAGGGCAAACAGCGTGAGGAATTTAACCTGCGCGAAGAGATCGAGGACAGCCCACGTCCAGGCATCACTGCGCGTGATGTCGCCATACCAGGCAGGATTGAGATAAGCCGCCTTCGGCAGACCGAAGGCGCTGATATTAAGCAGCAGGATACCGAGAATGGCGACGCCGCGAACAAAATCGAGCGTGACGTTTCGCTCCATGGTTCCTGCCCTGTAAGACTTAGTTGTGGTGACGTACCGCGCGCAGGAACTCCTGGCGGGTATTCTGGCTCGATTTAAACAGGCCGCCCAGCGAGGTTGTTGTTGTCGCGCTGGTTGCATCACGCACGCCGCGCGCCTTCACGCAGTAGTGAACCGCGTCGATAGAGACGGCCACGTTATTGGTACCCAGCAGCGTTTGCAGCGCGGTCAGGATCTGCTGCGTCAGACGTTCCTGCACCTGAGGACGCTGAGCAAAGAACTGCACGATGCGGTTGATCTTCGACAGGCCAATCACCGTATCTTTTGGGATATACGCCACGGTCGCTTTACCGTCGATGGTCACGAAATGGTGTTCGCAGGTGCTGGTCAGCGTGATATCGCGTACCGTCACCATCTCATCCACTTTCATCTTGTTTTCAATGACGGTGATTTTCGGGAAGTTGGCGTAATCCAGCCCGGAGAAAATTTCGTCGACGTACATTTTCGCGATGCGGTGCGGCGTCTCCATCAGACTGTCGTCACTCAGATCGAGATTCAGCAGCTCCATGATATCGGTCATATGACCGGCAATCAGACGCTTGCGGGTTTCATTGTCCAAATCCTGTACGGGCGGACGCAGTGGCGTTTCAAGACCGCGCGCAACCAGGGCTTCGTGGACCAGGGCAGCTTCTTTACTGAGTGATGACATTTTGTTCTCCTGCAGGTGTGGCGTCTTTTGCCCTCGTTGTGGCAAAAGTATGCGCTCATTGTGCGTGAGGCGGCGCACATAATCCAGTATTCACGACGATAATTATTGCAATTGCTGTTGCCTTTCAGCGTGACGATTCCAGACCAGGGCTCCCCCGACGAACAGCGCAACGCCCGCCAGCCCCAGCGCGGGCTCCAGCCGGTGGGTAAGCCAGGTTGATAACGCCGAGGTCATCGGGCCAATCAACTGCCCTATCGCATACCCGGTGGTAAGCAGTCCTGCCATATAGCGCGTGTGGTTTGGCGCCAGCTCGCGACCGTATAAAAGAGAGAGCTGCACGGCACACAAGAAGCCGCCACCCACCAGCAGCCCGCCCGTCAGCAAACCGCCAATCCCCGGCAGCAGCCAGGCCGCCAGCACGCCAGCTCCCTGTAACCACAGCACGATAGCCAGCCTGCGGTTAGCCGTTGAGGTATGGCGTAAAAGAATACTAAGCGCAATGCCCACCACGGCGGCGATACCAAAAATGGGCCAGACAAACTGGGCAAACAGGCTGCCGGGAAAACGCACCGCCGCCATTTGCGACAGGAAGGTCGCCGGGAGGATATAGCCAAACCCGGCCAGGCTGTAGCTCCAGACCAGGCGCTTTAAATCCGCCGTCAGCACCAGCGGCTCCGGCGCGGTGCCGGGGCGATGGAGCTGGCCGGATCGCGGAAGGTAGCGCGCCACCAGCGCAATGAGTACCAGCGCCAGCACGCCGTAGATTTGCCATGCCGCTCCGGCCGAAAGGGATTTTGCCTGGATATAGACGGCGAGCAGCCCGCTCAGGGCAATGCCCGCCCCCGGTCCGGCAAACACCGCAGCGCTCAGGCCCGGTTTACCCAGCTGCCCCAGCCGTTCGTTGGTCCAGGCGGCAATGAGTACCATCGACCAGCCGCTCATGCAGCCAATCACGAAGCGCAGCAGGCCGTGCACGACGGCGTTATCCGCCACCGCGGAGAGCAGCGTCAGCGCAACCGCGCCGGTGATGCCAAGCCAGAGGCGCGTTTCCACAAAGCGGTGCGCGCGCATGGCATCCCATGCGCCCACCAGATAGCCCAGATAATTCATCGCCGCGACCAGACCCGCGCTGGTCAGCGTAAGCTGCCCGGCAGCAATCATGAGCGGCACCTGAGGCGTAAAGGCAAAGCGCCCTATCCCCATCGCCACCACCAGAACGACAAACCCACTGAGCGCAATACGCAGTGCCATGACGGCTCCAATTGTTAAAGAAAAGTAAATTTATGATGCAGCATCTCGCCGCCTGGCGAAAGTGAAAGTTACTCACAGGTCAATGAAAAGGCTGTATTATGGTTTTTATGAATACGCATTCTCATTAAGGAGCCCTGCATGGAACTGCTCGAAGAGCACCGTTGTTTTGAAGGTCGACAGCAGCGCTGGCGGCATGACTCCACCGTTCTGAACTGTGCGATGACGTTCAGCATTTTCCTGCCGCCGACGGAAAATCCGCCGGTTCTGTTCTGGCTGTCAGGCCTGACCTGCAACGACGAAAACTTCACCACCAAAGCGGGCGCGCAGCGACTTGCCGCCGAGCTGGGCATTGCGCTGGTGATGCCTGACACCAGCCCGCGTGGCGATGATGTGGCCGACGATGCAGGATACGACCTGGGCAAAGGCGCCGGGTTTTATCTGAATGCAACCGAGCAGCCCTGGGCGCGCCACTACCGCATGTATGATTACATTCGCGACGAGCTGCCCGCGCTGATTCAGTCCGGGTTTGCGGTAAGCGACCGCTGCGCCATCAGCGGACACTCCATGGGTGGACACGGGGCGCTAATCATGGCGCTAAAAAATCCGGGAAAATACGTCAGCGTGTCGGCATTTGCGCCAATTGTGAACCCAACGCAGGTGCCATGGGGGCAGAAAGCCTTCACGAACTATCTGGGTGAAGATGAAGCGAATTGGCAGGAATGGGACAGCTGTGCGCTAATGCTGGCCAGCAGCTCGGCAAATGCGATCCCGATGCTTATCGATCAGGGCGATGCGGATCAGTTCCTCGCCGGACAGCTACAGCCTGCGGTGTTTGCCGAAGCCGCGCGCCAGAAGGACTGGCCGCTGACGCTGCGCATTCAGCCGGGATACGACCACAGCTATTACTTTATCGGGTCCTTTATTGAGGATCATCTCCGCTTCCATGCGGAGCATTTGTTCGCGTAAGTGCGGATGATTGCCGGGTGGCGGCTTCGCCTTACCCGGCCTACATTCGTGGTTTTTGTAGGCCCGGTAAGCGAAGCGCCACCGGGCATAAAGGTTACATCAGAACTTATAATCCACGCCGACAAAGTAGCGACGACCATCTTCCGTGTAGCTGTAATCGTCACGGCTCAGATCTTTATCCAGCAGGTTCTGCACGCCCGCGCGCAGCTTAACGGCTTTCGTTACCTGCCATGCCGCACCGGTATTCCAGATCACGTAGCCACCCGGCGTTGGTTCACTGCTGGTCAGCGCGCGTTTCTCACCGGTGTAGTTGCCCTGAACGTAGAACGACCAGTCCTGCGTCGCCTTCCAGTCAACGGTACCGTTGGCGGTGTGGAACGGCAGATCCGACAGCGGCTTGTTGCCGCCGTTGCTGATATCACGACCGTCGTTATAGGTATAGTTCAGCGTCACCTTCCAGTCGTCCGCCAGCGGGAATTTCAGCTCGGTCTCCACCCCGCGGATGCGCGCCTTGTTAACGTTGTAGTAGCGGAAAATCGGCTCGCCGTCGGCATTCAGCCCGACATAGTTAGGGTAGCCCTGCGCCTGGTTTACATTGGCCGTACGGCTGATGCTGATGCGGTCATCCACGTTATTCTGGAAGGTGGTGACGCTGGCCTGCACGCCCTCTAACCAGCCCTCTTCCCCGCTGTAGTAGAGACCAAATTCGAAGCTCTCGCTGGTTTCCGGTTTCAGATCCGGGTTACCGACAATCTCACAGGCACCACGACACGAGCCGGTAACCCAGTCCGGGCTCAGCTGCAGCAGCGACGGCGCTTTAAACGCGGTAGCCCAGCCCCCTTTCACCGTTACGGTATCGGTCGCGTTGTAGACCAGATAGGCTCGCGGACTCCAGTGATCGCCGTAAGTATCATGGTCATCCATACGGATGCCGGTGGTCAGCGCCAGAGGTTCAAAGATACGCCACTCGTCCTCAAGGAACAGGGCATACTGGCTTGTCGACGTACTGCTGCTGGAACCGCCCGTCAGGTTGACCGGATCTTTCAGCTTATCGTGACGCCATTCGCCGCCGAAGGTCAGCAGCTGGTTGATTTCGCCCAGCGGCAGCACGTATTTTCCGTCCACCGCGTTGCTCTCGGAGGTGATCGGATTGCTGTTGCCCGGGTTTTTGTTATCCACCTTTTCGCCGTAAACCTTCAGCTCGCTGTTGCCGACGCCCCAACGACCGTTGTGGCTGAGAGAGTAGTTCTGACGCTCAAGGCGGTTTTTGTCGAGGGAATCCGAGTCGCGATCCTGACGGTCGAAACCGTAGCCCGCCGTAAAGTCGTGATTTTCAGACGGTGTCCAGGCGAACTCCACATTCGCATCGCGGCTAGTGAAGCCTTCAATGCGCGGCGTTTCACCGCTCGCCGTGGTAGAGGATTTCTGCTGACCGTCTTTCTCACGCTTCGCGAGGCTACCGTAGGCTTTCAGCCCCAGCAGGCCGTCCACCAGCGGACCGCTGGTATAGAACTGGCCGTTGTATGTGTCTCCACGGTCGCGGTGTTCCTGAACCGTGGAGTCGGCGCTCAGGGTGCCCGTCCATTTCTGGCCGATTTTTTTGGTTATAATGTTCACCACGCCGCCCAGCGCATCGGAACCGTACAGAGAAGACATCGGTCCGCGCACCACTTCGATGCGTTCGATGGCATCAACCGGCACCCAGTTAAGGTCGAAATCATTATGGCGGAATACTGCGTTACGCGAGTTAACGCGCTTGCCGTCGATCAGGATCAGCGTATAGCTGCTGTCCAGTCCACGAATACTTACCCCTTTACGGTTGTCCCCTTCGCTCGTGAGCTGAACGCCCGGCACCTCCCGTAACACATCTTTCAGATTCTGAACAGGTTTGCGCTGCAAATCTTCCTGGGTAATCACGCTGATGCTTGCCGGTGCGTCTTTCAGGTTTTGCTCGGTCGCGGAGGCCGTTACAACCATTGTGTCGCCGGATTCCGCTGCGATAACAGGCAGGGCCAGGGACATTGCGGACGCACAAAGTCCTCCCCTGACGAAGGGATTCAACCTAAACATTCCATATCTCCATGAGGTAAATACAACTAAATCAAATCATCATTGCTCACAGCGTCTTCCCTGCCGCCCACGTCTGCGGTGGGTCGGTGACACGCTTATTTTTGATAACGATAAAGCAAACGATAATTATTATCAATTAAATTGTTAAGAAATATATCTTTGTTTCAGCCTGCGGGAATAAAAAAACCCGCTCGAATGAGCGGGTTAAAAGAGAGGAAGTGCGGTTATTGTTTAAATCGTTCCGGGAATTCCATTTCACTGTAGCGAACGAATTTTGTGCCTTTCGTCAGCTTGTAGCCAAACCAGATGACGAGGAACAGCGGAATACCAATGTAGGTCGCCGTGACGGCACCCCAGTCAATGGTGTCCGCCAGGAACGCTTCATAGTTCTGTCCAAGCGTAATGATCAGGCACAGAATGAAGGCGAAAATGGGACCCAGCGGGAAGAAGCCGGAGCGATACGGCAGCGAGTTAATATCGTGACCCTGCTTGACGAAGCCACGGCGGAAACGGTAGTGGCTAATGGCAATCCCCAGCCAGGCAATAAAGCCCGTCATCCCGGACGTGTTGAGCAGCCACAGGTACACCGTCTGGTTGCCAAACATCGAGGTCAGGAAGCACAGACCGGCAATTACCGTGGTGGCGTACAGCGCGTTACGCGGCACGCCGCCGCGGGACAGCTTCGCGAAGATACGCGGCGCTTTACCGTCGCATGCCAGCGTGTAGAGCATACGGGTAGAGGCGTACATCCCAGAGTTACCGGCTGAAAGCACAGCGGTCAGGATAACGGCGTTCATCACTGCCGCGGCAGAAAGCAGGCCGGCGTGCTGGAAGACCAGCGTGAACGGACTGACGCTAATGTCTTTTACGTCATTGCGCAGCAGGCTTGGATCGGTGTACGGGATGATCAGGCTGATAATCAGGATCGCGAACACATAGAACAGCAGGATACGCCAGAAGACCTGACGGACCGCGCGCGGAATATTCTTCTCCGGGTTCTCTGACTCACCGGCGGCGATACCAATCAGCTCGGTCCCCTGGAAGGAGAAGCCGACAATCATCGCCACGCCAATCATCGCCGACAGGCCACCGGCAAACGGCGCATCGCCTATCGTCCAGTTACTCCAGCCCGCAGGTTCAGCGCCTTTGAAAATACCAACGATCATCGCCACACCGACGACGATAAAGATGATGACGGTTGCCACTTTAATCAAAGAGAACCAGTATTCCGCTTCGCCGAAACCGCGCACGGAGATGTAGTTCAGCAGGAAGATGACGGCCAGGAACAGGGCGCTCCAGATCCAGCCCGGCGTATCCGGGAACCACCAGTTCATCACCAGCTGTGCGGCGACAAGGTCAACGGCGATAGTGACCGCCCAGTTGTACCAGTAGTTCCAGCCCAGCGCGAAGCCGAAGCCTTCTTCAACGTATTTCTGACCGTAGGTTGAGAACGAACCGGATACCGGCATGTACGCGGCCAGTTCGCCGAGGCTGGTCATCAGGAAGTACACCATCAGGCCAATCAGGATATAAGAGAAGAGTGCCCCACCCGGGCCTGCTGCCGAAATCGTTGCGCCAGAGGCAACGAAAAGACCTGTACCGATTGAGCCGCCAATGGCGATCATCGTCAGGTGACGCGCCTTGAGTTCACGACGTAGCGTGGGCGCTTCTGTGGTTTTAATTTCTGAAACCATATGAAAATGCTGTCCATTTAATAAATGAGGCGCGATTGTAGCAGACGATCCGCGTTCCTTCCGGCAGAAATACTCAGTTATAAGAGAGCTTCATGACTCGGCCAGGATTATAAGTAAAGCATAAAAATGTGGGGTGACAGGCGCGCGTAGCCCCGGTAAGCGAAGCGCCACCGGGGAAGGTTAAATGGCGCAGTAGCGCAGAAAACGCTGCAGAGAGCTGGAAAGGTGTTTCTGGCGGTGATGGATGCACCATAGCGTGCGCACCAGCTTCGGCAATGGAACCGGGATTTCAACCAGCGACCCCGTTTCAAGCTGTTCGGCAATGACGCGCCGGGAAAGACAGCTGATCCCCAGGCCATGACGCACCGCGTGCTTGATGGCCTCAGAGTTCCCCAACTCCATCCCCAACTGGAAATGCGGCAGATGGGAAAGCAGCAGATAATCGACAATTTCACGCGTGCCGGAGCCCTGTTCGCGCAAGATCCACTGCGCCTGCGCCAGGCGCTCCAGCGTCACCTCGCCCTGCAATAACGACGAAGCCGGGGACGCAAACACCACCAGCTCATCTTCCAGCCAGGGCTCGGCAATGATATCGACGTTATGGCAGGGCCCTTCGATGAGGCCAATATCCACGCGGAAATCGATCACCGCGTTGATAACGTCCTGGCTATTGCCCACGCTCATCTCCAGCGGCAGAGTGGGAAAATCCCGGCGGTAGCGGGCAATCACTTCCGGCAGGATGTAGTTCCCAATGGTGCTGCTGGCATAGACGCGGATCGCGCCGTTGTCTTCGCGGAACAGCTGTTCGATTTCTATAGCCTGCTCCAGCAACGCCAGCGCGCGTGGATAAAGAAGACGACCGTGCTCGTTGACCACCAGACGCTTCCCTACCCTGTCGAAAAGCTGCACGCCCAGCTGTCCTTCAAGATCGGTCAACGCCGCGCTGACCGCAGACTGCGAGAGCGCCAGCATTTGTGACGCCTGGGTCGTCGAGCCGCTTTTCAGCACCTCGGCAAATACTTCCAGCTGACGCAATGTAATGTGCATGGTTGCTTACCACTTATATAGATTGATTATAAGTATATAATCAATTTTATTTTTAAGCCAGAGCGCCGTAACCTTTAGCCAGACAAAGGAGAAGGTTATGTCAGAAATCACCTTACAACATCATCGTACAGTGTGGCACTTCGTGCCGGGCCTCGCGCTTAGCGCAGCAGTGACCGCCGTAGCATTATGGGGCGGCAGCATCCCGGCTATCGCAGGCGCGGGTTTTAGCGCGCTGACGCTGGCCATTTTGCTGGGCATGGTCGTGGGAAATACCGTTTACCCACATATCTGGAAATCCTGCGACGGCGGCGTGATCTTTGCCAAACAGCACCTGCTGCGTCTCGGGATCATCCTTTACGGCTTCCGTCTCACCTTTTCGCAGATTGCGGACGTGGGCGTGAGCGGAATCGCTATCGACGTCCTGACCCTGACCAGCACCTTTTTGCTGGCCTGCTTTATCGGCCAGAAAGTCTTTGGCCTGGATAAGCAAACCAGCTGGCTGATCGGTGCCGGGAGCAGTATCTGCGGAGCGGCGGCGGTGCTGGCAACAGAGCCCGTCGTGAAAGCCGAAGCCAGCAAGGTGACCGTGGCGGTGGCGACGGTGGTGATCTTCGGTACGCTGGCGATCTTCCTCTACCCGGCAATGTATCCGCTGGTGGCGCACTGGTTTAGCCCGGAAACCTACGGCATCTATATCGGTTCGACCATGCACGAAGTGGCCCAGGTGGTGGCGGCAGGACATGCCATTAACCCGGAAGCTGAAAACGCGGCGGTGATTGCCAAAATGCTGCGCGTGATGATGCTGGCACCGTTCCTGATTTTCCTCGCGGCGCGGGTTAAGCAGCTGGCACCGGCAGGCGGCAGCGAGAAAAGCAAAATCACCATTCCGTGGTTTGCGATCCTGTTTATCGTGGTGGCGATTTTCAACTCCTTCCATCTGCTGCCGAAAGCCGTGGTGGATATGCTGGTGACGCTGGATACCGTGCTGCTGGCGATGGCCATGGCAGCGCTGGGAGTCACCACACACGTCAGCGCGCTGAAAAAAGCCGGTGCCAAACCGCTGCTGATGGCGCTGGTGCTCTTCATCTGGCTGATTGTCGGCGGCGGTGCGATTAACCTCGCGGTCCATAGCCTGATGGCATAAACCATCTCGTCCTTCTCCTGCTAACCCGCTATCATAAGCGTTTCGGGTTAGCAGGAGTTTTTTTATGAAATATGTTGGAGCGCACGTCAGCGCTGCAGGTGGCCTTGCGAATGCCGCCATTCGCGCCGCCGAAATCGAGGCGACCGCTTTCGCCCTGTTCACCAAAAACCAGCGCCAGTGGCGCGCCGCAGCGCTCACCGCTGAGGTGATTGATGATTTCAAGGCCGCCTGTGAGAAGTACCACTACGGGCCAGGCCAGATCCTTCCCCACGACAGCTACCTGATCAACCTCGGTCACCCGGTTGAAGAGGCGCTGGAAAAATCCCGCGAGGCGTTTCTTGATGAAGTACAGCGCTGCGAACAGCTGGGGCTGACGCTGCTGAACTTCCATCCGGGTAGCCATCTGATGCAAATCGATGAAGATGCCTGCCTGGCGCGCATTGCCGAGTCCATCAACATCACGCTGGACAAGACCAAAGGCGTCACCGCGGTGATTGAGAATACCGCCGGTCAGGGCAGCAACCTCGGCTTTAGGTTCGAACATCTGGCGGCGATTATCGACGGCGTGGAGGATAAATCTCGCGTTGGCGTGTGCATTGATACCTGCCACGCGTTTGCCGCCGGTTATGACCTGCGCACCACCGAGGCAACGAAAAACACGTTTGATGAGTTCGAGCGCATTGTGGGCTTTAAGTACCTGCGCGGCATGCACCTGAACGATGCAAAAAGTGCGTTCGGCAGCCGCGTTGACCGCCACCACAGCCTGGGCGAAGGCAACATCGGCCACGATGCGTTCCGCTTCATTATGCAGGACGCCCGCTTCGACGGTATTCCGATGGTGTTGGAAACCATTAATCCGGACATCTGGGCAGAAGAGATTGCCTGGCTGAAGGCACAGCAAACCGCTGAACAGGCGGCATAAAAAAAGCCGGGTGCATAATGCAACCCGGCTTTTTTTGTTGTTTATCGCTTACGCTGCTTTTGCCACAACTTCCGCTTCCGGACGTTTCAGCACCGCGTAAGAGAGACCCGCCACCAGTGTACCGGCAACGATGGCCAGCAGATAGCCCAGGACCGGGGTGATGGCGCCAGGGATCAGCAGCACAAACAGACCGCCGTGTGGTGCCATCAGCTTCGCGCCAATCGCCATGGAGATTGCACCCGTTACCGCGCCACCCGCGATACAGCACGGCAGTACACGCATTGGGTCACGAGCCGCGAAGGGAATCGCCCCTTCGGTGATGAAGCACAAGCCCAGAACCAGCGCCGCTTTGCCGCCTTCCTGCTGTGCTTTATCGAACTTACGACGGGCAATAATCGTCGCCAGGCCGAGCGCCAGAGGAGGCACCATGCCTGCCGCCATGATGGCTGCCATCGGCGCGTAGGTCTGGGTACTCAGCAGGCCAACACCAAAGGCGTACGCCGCTTTGTTCACCGGACCACCCATGTCGGTACACATCATGCCACCGAGGATTGCACCCAGCAGAACCGCGTTCGCGGTACCCATGGTTTGCAGCCAGTGGGTCAGACCCGCCAGGATGCCCGCAACCGGCTTACCAATCAGGTAAATCATCGCCAGACCAACCACCAGGCTGGAAATCAGCGGGATGATCAGAATCGGCTTCAGCGCTTCCATACTCTGCGGCAGCTTGAGCTTCGAGCTGATGAGCTTCGCGACGTAACCGGCCAGGAAGCCCGCGATAATACCGCCGATAAAGCCAGAACCGGTGCTCACGGCCAGCATACCGCCGATAAGGCCCGGCGTCAGGCCAGGACGGTCAGCGATGGAGAAGGCAATAAAGCCTGCCAGAACGGGGACCATCAGTGCGAACGCGGATCCGCCGCCAATCTGCATTAACGCAGCGGCCAGCGTGCCTTGCTCTTTAAACGCGGTAATACCAAATGCGAACGAGAGGGCAATACACAGACCACCCGCAACCACCATTGGCAGCATGTATGACACACCGGTCAACAGATGGCGATAGGCGCCTGCAGACTCTTTCTTACCTTCCGTCGCGGTTTGACGCGCGCCGGTTGCCTGATACGGCTTCGCCTCCACCAGCGCTTTATCAAACTCCTGCGCGGTCTTTTTCAGCGCCAGGCCGGTAGACGTACGGTACATGGGCTTACCGGCAAATTTCGCCAGGTCCACTTCGATATCCGCCGCCACGATCACCAGATCGGCTTCCGCCACTTCTTCAGGGGTAATCGCATTGCCCGCGCCAACGGAGCCGCGCGTTTCAACTTTTACCCACCAGCCGCGTTTTTTCGCTTCGGTTTCAATGGCTTCAGCTGCCATAAAGGTGTGCGCCACGCCTGTCGGACAGGCCGTCACCGCGACAACGCGTTTCGGACCCGCAGCCGCAGCCGGTGCCGTTGCGACAGGCGCGCTGTAGACAGACGCGTGACCTTTCGCTTCGCTCAGGAACAGTTCCGGATGTGCCACCGCGCGATTAATATCGCCCAGCCACACTTTTTTGCCGTTCAGCGCACTGTCAGCCGGGATTTTGTCGCCCAGTACAATGGCCAGTTCTGCATCGCCTGGATTATCGATAATGTCCAGATGTGCTTTTTGTGCCGCCGCGCCCAGCAAGGTCTTCGCCATATAGGCGCGGGCCTGTCCGAGACCGGAGTCAATGATCAGCAGCGTTTTCATTATTCCTCTCCTGCTGTTAGTTAAAAGGTTTTAAGTCAACGCGCGCCATCATCGCGGCTAACTGGGTACGATCGGTAATGCCGACATTGCTCTGGCTTACGGCCAGGGCAGCAACGGCGGTGGCAAGACGTAAAGTATGTTCACTGGATTCACGCATCAGCAGACCATAAATCAGGCCGCCAACCATAGAATCCCCTGCGCCAACGGTGCTGACAACTTCCATTGACGGCGGTTTGGCGATCCATTCACCAGACGCGTTAACCCACAGCGCGCCTTCTGCACCAAGAGAGATCACCACGTGAGCGATACCCTGCTCGCGCAGCGCATGGGCAGCGTCAATCACATCTTTTAATTCTGGCAGCTTACGACCCGCCCAGATCTCCAGCTCGCGGCGATTCGGCTTCACCAGCCACGGCGAGGCTTTCAGACCGGCAACCAGCGCGTCGCGGCTGCTGTCAAAAATGATGCACGGGCACTGGCTGCGCAGACGCGTCATCCAGTCGGTAAACGCTTCCGGGCTGACGCCGGACGGTAGGCTGCCGCTGACGCAGACCATGTCAAACTGACCAAGCCAGGTCAGAGAGTCGTTAACAAAACGCTCCCAGTCTGACGGCGTCACTTCGAAGCCAGAGAAGTTCAGATCGGTCACTTCACCGTCTTTCTCCGTCAGCTTAACGTTGATGCGGGTACGGCCCTGAACAACCTGAAAACGGTTGGCAATACCCAGCTCGCTGAACAGCTGCTGGAAACCATCCTGGTTATCTTTACCGAGGAATCCACCCACGGTGACGTCGATACCGAGATCCTTGAGCACTTTCGCGACGTTAATCCCTTTACCCGCAGCATGCAGGCCAGTGGTACGCACGAGGTTGACTTCGCCGCGCTCAATTTCCGGGCAAAATCCTACCAGGTCATAAGCCGGGTTCAGCGTAATAGTCGCAACACGTCTGCTCATTATGCGCCCTCCCCCAGACCCGCCGCGATGGCATCGCCAATCGCTTTCAGCGCCTGTTCAGCATCGGCACCCTGCGCGGTGAAACGCAGACGGTGGCCTTTCTTCACGCCCAGCGCGACAACTTTCATCAGACTACGGCCGTTGGCCGGTTTGCCCGTGCCATCAAGATTCGCCACGGTGATCTCACTCTCGAATTGTTTAATGGTATTCACCAGCATGGTGCCCGGACGGGCATGCAGGCCGTGCTCGTTACGTACCACGAACTCAGCGGTCTGCACGTCTTCAGTCGGCGCATCATCACTGGTCAGCAGTGCCAGCACGGTGGAGGCATCAGCGTTCAGCAGTTTTTCAGCTTTGTTGTTCAGCAGCAGATCGCCCAGACGCTTCAGCACGGAAACCGGCTGATCGTCGTTCATCGCCACGGTCACCAGCATGGCCGCGCGCTCGCCTTCCACGTCAAACGCATTGGCCGCGCGGCTCACGGCGATAGCGCTTCGCAGGTTGCCTTCAGCACTGTCGTTCAGCCAGATACCCTGACCCAGATTCAACGGCTTATCGTTAATGACGCGCGTCACAAACGTGGCATCCGCCGCGCCGGCTTCTTTCAGACGACCCGCGTTCAGCGCCTGCAGCGTCACAAGATTGGAGGCAGCCACATCCAGCGTCAGCGTTTCATTATCCAGTTTCAGCGCTTCGCTCTGTTTTTCGCCCATCAGCAGGGCGCGCAGTTCTTCAGCTGTGGTGGCGGACTTGAGCTGTTCAGCCACATCGTCATCGCTCAGGACATGCGTCAGCTGACGCAGCAGGCCTAAGTGTTCATCGCTGCTGGCCGCGATACCGATAGCCACGTAGGCCACCTGACCGTCGCCCCAGAGCACGCCCTGCGGGAACTGATAAACCTGAACGCCGGTTTTCAACACCTGATCGCGGGTGTCGGTTGTGCCGTGCGGAATGGCAATGCCATTGCCGAGGAAGGTTGAGGTCTGCTGCTCGCGGGCCAGCATGCCGTTTACATAGCCGTCCGCGACGTTACCCGCCTGCACAAGCGCAGCGGCAACCTGGCGAATAGCCTCTTCTTTATCCCCGGCCTGAGCGCCCGGGTGGATATCCTGAACAGATAACTGGAACATGGTTCTCCACTCCTGCTGAACTTGAATCGTTTCAGCTTTAATGAGAAAAAATGCGCTAGCCTGCTCCGTTTGTTAAAACAAGATAGCGCTGAAACGTTTCAAAAAGTCTTGCGCTTTCTGCAATGTCTTGCAAGTAAACTCGTATTTCCGATCTCAGAATTTAGAGATACAGCACATTTCTTCTTCGTTCAGCTGAATTTTGCTGAAGTTCAGCAAGACAGTTTCAGCTAAGTTCAGCCGGATGAGAGATAAGTTGAAATGCCATTTTGATTTTTCGTGGCATTATTGACCGCACCCACTGTTTATTTTTTAGCTGACGGCGTAAACTCCGGCCCTCTCTGCTACTCGCTAATTATAAAACATGCATAACACCCCTGCGGCCGTCTCGCCGAAGCCCTTTGATTTGACCTCTGCGGCATTCCTGGTTGTAGCCTTCTTCACGGGCATTGCCGGTGCGTTACAGACGCCGACATTGAGCTTATTCCTGACAAATGAGGTTCACGTCCGCCCGGCAATGGTCGGCTTCTTTTTTACCGGAAGCGCCATCATCGGCATCCTGGTCAGCCAGTTTCTGGCGGGACGCTCCGACAGAAAAGGCGATCGTAAAAGCCTGATCGTTTTCTGCTGTCTGCTGGGGGTCATGGCCTGCGTTCTGTTTGCCTGGAACCGCAACTATTTCATTCTGCTCTTCGTCGGGGTATTCCTGAGCAGCTTTGGCTCAACGGCGAACCCTCAGCTATTCGCCCTTGCTCGCGAACACGCGGACCATACCGGACGTGAAGCGGTGATGTTCAGCTCTGTCCTGCGCGCTCAGGTGTCGCTGGCGTGGGTGATTGGCCCGCCGCTGGCCTACGCGCTGGCGATGGGTTTTGGCTTTACGGTGATGTACCTCAGTGCGGCCGTCGCGTTTGTGGTGTGCGGCGCGCTGGTGTGGTTCTTCCTGCCGTCCATGCGCAAAGAGCCCAAAGTGGCAACGGGCGTGCTGGAAGCGCCGCGCCGTAACCGCCGTGATGCCCTGCTCCTGTTTGTTATCTGCACGCTGATGTGGGGCACCAACAGCCTGTATATCATCAATATGCCGCTGTTTATTATTGATGAACTGCACCTGTCGGAGAAGCTGGCGGGCATCATGATGGGCACCGCGGCCGGGCTTGAGATCCCGACGATGCTCATTGCGGGCTATTACGCAAAGCGCTTCGGAAAGCGTTTTTTAATGCGCATTGCCGCCATCGCCGGTCTGCTGTTCTATATCGGTATGCTGACGGTACATACGCCGGGGCTGTTGCTGGCTTTACAGCTGCTGAACGCCATCTATATTGGCATTCTCGCCGGGATAGGCATGCTCTACTTCCAGGATCTGATGCCGGGTCAGGCAGGCTCTGCCACCACCCTTTATACTAATACCACCCGCGTGGGCTGGATTATCGCGGGCTCAATGGCCGGTGTTGTGGCCGAAATCTGGAACTATCACACGGTGTTCTGGATTGCGCTGGTGATGTGTACCCTGACGATCGGCTGCCTGGCGAGGATTAAAGACGTTTAGGGCGCGGTGAGCGCTTCCAGCTCAAGAAGGTACGTCATCGCCTGCCCTCGCGTGCTGCCACACATTTCGGCAGCGGGCTGAAGCCCGGAGCAGACTTTCGGGCGCAGCGGTGAGCCAAAGATCATGCACAGGTTCGTTTCCGAGAGCTGAACGCAGCGGGTATTGGCAGGCTTGCCCTCCGGCATTCCTGGAATGGGGCTTGAAATGGACGGTGCAGTACAGCACGCGCCACAATCGGGACGACAATCCATAAATGCTCTCTTTCGCTGACGATCGCCCGCGCAGTCGGGCATCGCGCGCACAGTAACACCTTTTGCGTATTGATAGCAAAAGCCACGAATTCCTCTTGCCTGAAAGGCCGCGCGCGAGTAATTTGGCGCGATATTTTTTACCTCCCGTAAACAGGATTACTGCAATGCCAAGAGCGAACGAAATTAAGAAAGGTATGGTGCTGAATTACAACGGCAAACTGCTGATTGTGAAAGATATCGACATTCAGGCCCCGAGCGCCCGTGGTGCAGCAACGCTGTACAAAATGCGTTTCGCCGATGTGCGTACCGGCCTGAAGGTGGAAGAGCGCTTTAAAGGTGACGATATCGTCGATACCGTGACCCTGACCCGTCGCTACGTTGATTTCTCCTACATCGACGGCAATGAATACGTGTTCATGGATAAAGAAGATTACACCCCGTACATCTTCACCAAAGATCAGATTGAAGAAGAGCTGCTGTTCATCCCTGAAGGCGGCATGCCTGACATGCAGGTCCTGACCTGGGACGGCGTACTGCTGGCGCTGGAGCTGCCACAGACCGTCGATCTGGAAATCGTTGAAACCGCACCAGGTATCAAGGGCGCATCCGCAAGTGCCCGCAACAAACCGGCGACCCTGACGACCGGCCTGGTTGTGCAGGTGCCGGAATACCTCTCCGCTGGCGAGAAAATCCGCATCCATATCGAAGAAAAACGCTATATGGGTCGCGCTGACTGATTGCGGCGTTTGTCGGGTGGCGCTACGCTTACCCGACCTACGAAAAAACCGGCCCTGAAGCCGGTTTTTGTGTTTTTGTAGGCCGGGTAAGGCGAAGCCGCCACCCGGCAATTCCGGTTACAGAAGCTCCGGATACTTCGTCATCTTCAACGCCAGCTCAACGCCGCGCACTTCCGCCATCCCTTTAAGACGGCCAATCGCCGAATAGCCCGGGTTGGTCTTCTTACGCAGATCGTCCAGCATCTGGTGGCCGTGATCCGGACGGAACGGAATAGGACGCACATCGCCCGCCTGCTTGCGACGCGCCTCTTCCGCCAGAATGGCGTCTACCACCGCCACCATATTCACATCGCCGCCCAGGTGCGCCGCCTCGTGGAAGGTTTTTGGATTCTCTTCGCGGCAGGTCGCGCGCAGATGCGTGAAGTGGATACGATCGCCGAAGGTTTCAATCATCCGCACCAGGTCGTTATCCGCACGCACACCGTAGGAGCCGGTACACATGGTAAAGCCGTTATAGATGCTGTCTACCGTCTCTTTCAGCCACTGCATATCTTCAAGGGTGGAAACGATACGCGGCAGGCCGAGGATAGGACGCGGTGGATCGTCCGGATGTACCGCGAGGCGTACCCCGACCTCTTCAGCAACCGGCACGATAGCGCGCAGGAAGTACGCCATGTTTTCACGCAGCTGGTGCTTATCAATATCGCCGTATTCCGCCAGGCGCGCGCGGAACTGATCCAGGGTATACCCCTCTTCAGCCCCCGGCAGGCCCGCAATAATATTACGGGTCAGCTTTTCGATGTCCGCGTCACCGGCGGCGTTAAACCATTCGAGCGCCTGCTGCTCCTCCTCCGCGGTGTAATCCGCTTCGGCGCCTGGGCGTTTCAGAATGTGCAGTTCGAATGCCGCAAAGGCGATCTGATCGAAACGCAGCGCTTTCGAGCCGTCCGGCATCTGGTATTCAAGGTCGGTACGCGTCCAGTCGAGGATGGGCATAAAGTTATAGCAGACCGTATCAATGCCGCAGGTCGCCAGGTTGCGAATGCTCTGCTGATAGTTAGCAATCCAGGTCTGGTACTCCCTTGAATGGGTTTTGATGTCTTCATGAACCGGGATGCTTTCCACCACAGACCAGGTTAACCCCTTCTCCGCCAGCAGCGCCTGACGCTGTTGAATTTCTTCAACCGGCCATACCTGACCGTTAGGAATATGATGCAGCGCCGTGACGACACCCGTTGCGCCAGCCTGGCGCACATCATCAAGAGAAACCGGATCGTTCGGCCCGTACCAACGCCAGGTTTGTTCCATTGCCTCACCCTCTTAAGTTGTTATACCAATATGTGTTACTGCAATGACGACTACCATACATGTTTGCCGCTAAGGGTCAACATACCGCCACACATTGATTGATCAAACTCACAGAACGGGGATATTTACGGCTCACCAATTTTATTTGCTGTCATATAACTTTACACTGGCATTGTTAATTAATGGTTAATCAGGTGTGTATCTCATGAAGACAATTGCCTCCACCGCCCTTCCTGCCCAGGTTCAGCAACCTCGCTACGATCGCGCGCAATTACGCTCCCGCATCGTCCATTTTGGCTTTGGCGCGTTCCACCGTGCGCACCAGGCATTGTTAACAAATCGGGTGCTGAATGAAAAAGGCGGCGACTGGGGTATTTGTGAGATTAGCCTCTTCAGCGGCGACGTGCTGATGAGCCAGCTGCGCGCGCAGGATCACCTGTTCACCGTGCTGGAGAAAGGGGCAGAAGGCAATGAGGCGATTATCGTCGGCGCCGTTCATGAATGCCTGAACGCAAAGCTGGACTCTCTGCCCGCCATTATTGAAAAATTTTGCGAGCCGCAGGTCGCTATTGTGTCGCTTACCATCACGGAGAAAGGCTACTGCATCGATCCCGCCACCGGAAAACTCGATCTGCACAACGCCCGAATAATCCACGATCTTGAGAACCCCTCAGCGCCGCATTCCGCGCCCGGGATCCTGGTCGAAGCGCTCCACCGCCGCCGCGAGCGCGGCTTGCCTGCGTTTACCGTGCTTTCCTGTGACAATATCCCTGATAACGGACACGTGGTGAAAAACGCGGTGCTGGGCATGGCGCAAAAGCGTTCCGCGGCGCTGTCTGAGTGGATTGATAGCCACGTAAGCTTCCCCGGAACGATGGTTGACAGGATTGTTCCCGCCGCGACGGACGCCTCACTGGCGGAAATCACCGACGCGCTCGGCGTTGAAGATCCGTGCGCCATCAGCTGTGAACCGTTTATTCAGTGGGTGGTGGAAGATAATTTTGTCGCCGGCCGTCCCGAGTGGGAAGTCGCGGGCGTTCAGATGGTTCAGGATGTTCTGCCCTGGGAGCAGATGAAATTGCGCATGCTTAACGGCAGCCACTCTTTCCTGGCGTATCTGGGGTATCTCGCCGGCTACGCGCATATCAATGAATGTATGGAAGACGCAGCCTTCCGCGAAGCCGCCCGTCGGCTGATGCTTGACGAGCAGGCGCCCACATTACGCATTAAGGATGTCGACCTCACCGCCTACGCCGATAGCCTGCTGGAGCGCTTTGCCAACCCGGCACTTCAGCATCGGACCTGGCAAATCGCGATGGACGGTAGCCAGAAGCTTCCGCAAAGAATGCTGGACGGGATCCGCGTTCATCTTGAGCGAAAAACACCGTGGCCGCTGCTGGCCCTGGGCGTGGCCGGCTGGATACGCTACGTCAGCGGTACCGACGACCGTGGCAACGCGATTGATGTTCGCGATCCCCTCAGCGATAAAATTCGCACGATGGTCGATGCCAGCAGGGACGCCGACCGCGTTGACGCCCTGCTGGGGCTGAGCGAGGTCTTTGGTCACGATCTCGCGCAAAACAGCGTGTTTGTAGAGGCAGTCAATCAGGCATACCAGCGCATCACCCGCCACGGCGCGCGTCAGGCTGTTATCGAAACGTTAAATGTTTAACGATTATTGCGCTTAACGCGAACGGATGCGGCCTCCGTTCGCCCTTCCCCTTCTCACAGGTCACGTTTTTCGCCAGGATAGAGAGAACAGTGTTATAGCATCACCATTCTCATCTGGAGCGCACGTGACCAAA
The DNA here is from genome assembly GCF_024599655.1 of Enterobacter asburiae. Taxonomy (NCBI): domain Bacteria; kingdom Pseudomonadati; phylum Pseudomonadota; class Gammaproteobacteria; order Enterobacterales; family Enterobacteriaceae; genus Enterobacter; species Enterobacter asburiae. Next base: position 1,626,610 of record NZ_CP102247.1, on the reverse strand, counting down.
ACCAACCTCATCACCGGTTTTCTCGGCAGCGGTAAAACCACCTCAATTCTCCACCTGCTGGCAAATAAAGATCCGGCCGAGAAATGGGCCGTGCTGGTCAATGAATTTGGCGAGGTGGGCATTGACGGCGCGTTGCTGTCATCCAGCGGCGCGATGATTAAAGAGATCCCCGGCGGATGCATGTGCTGCGTCAATGGCCTGCCGATGCAGGTCGGGCTCAATACCCTGCTGCGTCAGGGCAAACCTGACCGCCTGCTGATCGAACCCACCGGGCTGGGTCACCCGAAGCAGATCCTCGATTTACTGACCGCCCCGGTTTACGAGCCGTGGATCGATCTGCGCGCCACCCTGTGCCTGCTCGATCCGCGTCAGCTTCTGGATGACAAGGCGGTGGCCAATGAGAACTTCCGCGATCAGCTCGCCTCGGCTGACGTTATTGTCGCGAATAAAGCAGATCGCGCCACGGCTGAAAGCCAGGCCGCGCTGGACGCGTGGTGGCAACATTTCGGCGGCAATCGCACGCGGGTGGAGACCACCCAGGGGAATATTGACAGCGCCCTGCTTGATCTTCCTCGTCTGAACCTGGCTGAACTTCCGGCCAGTGCGGAACATGCGCATAGCCATCCGGTGAAACAGGGTTTAGCTGCCCTTAGCCTGCCAGAACACCAGCGCTGGCGTCGTAACCTGAATAGCGGTCAGGGATATCAGGCCTGCGGGTGGATTTTTGATGCTGAAACCGTTTTCGACACCATCGGGATCCTGGAGTGGGCCCGGCTGGCTCCCGTCGATCGCGTGAAAGGGATCATGCGCACGCCGGACGGGCTGGTGCGGATCAACCGTCAGGGCGAGGATTTCTTTATTGAAACGCAAAATGTGGCGCCGCCTGACAGCCGAATAGAGTTAATTAGTGCGGTTAACGCCGACTGGAATGCCCTCCAGTCCAGCCTGTTGAGGATTCGTTTAAGTTCGGGCGGCTAACGTTGCCCCAGTTTTCACTCTATGCAGAACGTTATGACAACTCGATTTCCCCTGATATTACTGCTTAATGTCGCCGGTCTGGCGCTTTTCTTCTCCTGGTATATCCCGGCGGATCACGGTTTCTGGTTCCCGCTGGATTCTGCCATTTTTCACTTCTTCAACCAGGAGCTGGTGAAGAGCAACGCGTTCCTGTGGCTGGTGGCCATTACCAACAACCGCGCCTTTGACGGCTTCTCGCTGCTGGCTATGGGCTGCCTGATGCTCTCTTTCTGGCTGAAAGAGGATAAAGCCGGGCGTCGGCGGATTCTCATTATCGGTCTGGTGATGCTGCTGTTTGCCGTTGTCATTAACCAGCTGGCAACCGCGATTATTCCGGTTAAGCGTTCAAGCCCAACGCTCTTCTTCACCGATATTTATCGCGTCAGCGAACTGCTGCATATTCCAACAAAAGATGCGTCGAAGGACAGTTTCCCGGGCGATCACGGCATGATGCTGCTTATTTTTTCCGCAATCATGCTTCGCTATTTCGGCAAAAAAGCCTTTGCCATAGCCCTGATTATTTTTGTGGTTTTTGCCTTCCCGCGCGTAATGATTGGCGCTCACTGGTTCACCGATATTGCCGTCGGTTCGCTCTCCGTGGCGCTGATTGCGCTGCCGTGGTGTTTAATGACCCCACTGAGCGACAGGATAATAGCGCTGTTCGATCGCTATCTTCCCGGTAAAGCGCAACAACAATTAAACAAATAACTAACCTAAATTAACGTGGGCTATCAGGGATCGACATGATCCCTGATAGCGTTCTTGCCGCGATCTTTCCCCTCTGTCATATTCTCGTCATCATATTCATGATAAAAATGAAGCAATTGCATACTGGCGAAGCGGATCCGTCGCTATTTTGAGCAATTCTATGTTTTTACTTTCTGTATCACATTTTCTTATAAAAAAAAGGCTTTTTTTACTCGCAATACCCCTGGCAATCGGTTAATCTCGAACTCGTTTTGCCCCATAGAGATAATTATTTCGCTGGTGAATAATTTTGTGCGCTGCGCCACAAATGTGACCAGAAAGAATTGTCTCAATGTGAACAGATAATTAGTCTCGTCACGTTTGGCATTTTTATAACGATATTTGTCGTTAAGGACTTCAAGGGATAATAAACAAAATGGTCAAATCTCAACCGTTTCTGAGATATATCTTACGGGGGATCCCGGTGATAGCAGTCGCGGTACTGTTATCTGCATGTAGTACATCGAACACCGCAAAGAATATGCATCCTGAGACGCGTGTTGTGGGAATGGAAGATTCCTCGTCACTGCAAGCCTCTCAGGATGAATTTGAAAATATGGTACGTAATCTGGACGTGAAGTCCCGCATTATGGACCAGTATGCTGACTGGAAAGGCGTGCGCTATCGTCTTGGCGGCAGCACAAAAACAGGTATTGATTGTTCCGGTTTTGTACAGCGTACGTTCCGTGAGCAATTTGGGTTAGATCTTCCGCGTTCAACCTATGAACAGCAGGAGATGGGCAAGTCGATTTCACGTACCAAACTGCGCACCGGTGATTTAGTCCTGTTCCGTGCCGGTTCTACAGGTCGACATGTTGGCATCTACATTGGTAATGACCAGTTTGTACATGCCTCCACCAGCAGCGGTGTAACCATTTCCAGCATGAATGAACCATACTGGAAGAAGCGCTACAACGAAGCACGCCGCGTACTGACCCGCAGTTGATATGACTATTGTATCGTTGGTTATCCCTTGGCTGACGATATGATGAAAAAAAGCACTGCTTCGGCAGTGTTTTTTTTTGCCCGTTACACTGAATACATCCAGCGGCATTTCAGGAATCACGACGTCTATGTTTACCCGCTACTTCTCCAGCAATCGCAAGATATTAATCCTCAGCATTATCACAGGCCTGATCGCCGCCCTGCTCCTGGGTTCGTTGCAATTTTTCTGGAGCTACCACAAGCGGGAAGTCAAATTCGACACCCTGATCCGCGACGTGAGCATCTATATGGAGAGCTATTTCGATGAGTTAAAAAACGCAGTCGATACCCTCCAGCCGCTCACGTTAAACAGCTGCCACGACGTCAATCAGGAACTCACCTCGCGCGCGGCCTTTAGCATTAACGTTCGCGCATTCCTGCTGGTCAGAGACAAAATGGCGTTCTGTTCTTCTGCCACAGGCCCGATGAATTTCCCGATGGAGGAGCTGATACCCGAGCTGCACATCGATAAGCAGATTGATATGGCATTGCTTTCAGGCACCCCGATGTTGCCCAATAAGCCTGCGATTGCCATCTGGTACCGTAACCCGTTAGTGAAGGACGGCGGCGTGTTCACCTCGGTGAATATCAATCTGACGCCTTACCTGCTCTACACCGCGCGCCAGGACGAATTCACGGGGATAGCCATCATCATTGGCGATCATGCGCTGTCAACGCGTTCCAGCACGCTGGTCAACGCGAGCGATCTACATGAAATCCCGGTCCGTACCGCGACGCTGAAAGGCATCCCCCTGACCATAAACCTGTATGCGGACGCATGGACCAGCGATGAAATTCTCTACGCCCTGTTCTTCGGGCTGGTTTGCGGCATATGTGCCGGATCGCTCAACTACTATATCCTCAGCATTCGGCTCAGTCCGGGTAAAGAGATTTTAAGCGCCATTAAGCGCGGCCAGTTTTACGTGGTCTATCAGCCCGTCGTTGATGCGAAATCGCTCAAAATGACCGGACTTGAAGTGCTGATGCGCTGGAAGCACCCGACAATGGGGGAAATCCCGCCGGACGCGTTTATCAACTTTGCCGAAGCGCAGAAGCTGATTGTCCCGCTGACGCTGCATCTCTTTGACCTTATCATTCACGATGCACCCGTGTTACAAACCCTGTTGCCCCCGGGTGCCAAGGTGGGCATTAACATTGCGCCGGGGCATCTGCATGCGGAAAGCTTCAAAGACGATATGCGCACCTTCAAAGCGTTACTGCCGCCGGATTACTTCCAGATCGTGCTGGAAATTACCGAGCGCGACATGCTGAATCATCGTGAAGCCAACAGCCTCTTCGAATGGCTGCATAACGAAGGGTTTGAGATAGCCATTGATGATTTTGGCACCGGCCACAGCGCGCTGATTTATCTTGAGCATTTCACCATGGACTACCTCAAAATCGACCGTGGGTTTGTTAATGCGATAGGTACTGAAACGGTGACGTCGCCGGTGCTGGATGCCGTCCTGACGCTGGCAAGACGGCTGAGTATGCTGACCGTCGCCGAAGGGGTGGAAACGCCGGAACAGGCCGCCTGGTTACGCGAACACGGCGTTAACTTCCTGCAGGGATACTGGATTAGCCGCCCGATGCCGCTGGCGCAGTTCCGCGAATGGCGGCCTGATATTGCGCCCGAGGGCGATTAATTTCACATTGCCCGTGACGTCACTTATTATTCAGCTTAACCGAGCCGGTCTGTAAAAGAGGGAGCTGCCGCGAGATGCTTATGCGCTTCATATTGCTGATGTTGGCATTAACGAGCCTGTCCAGCCAGGCGCAGACCATCAAAGAAAATATCGCCTTCGCGGTGATTGGCGAGCCGAAATACGCGGTCAATTTTACGCACTTCGATTACGTTAACCCTGCCGCGCCGAAGGGCGGAAAGGTCACGCTTTCCGCCACGGGGACATTCGACAACTTCAACCGATTCGCCCTGCGCGGCGTAGCGGCCGCACGGACGGAATCGCTTTACGATACGCTCTTCGTCACGTCTGATGATGAACCCGGCAGCTACTATCCGCTGATTGCCGATAACGTTCGTTACGCCGACAACTTCGCCTGGGCGGAAATCTCGCTGAACCCGCGGGCACGTTTTCATGACGGTACGCCGGTGAAGGCCAGCGACGTCGCGTTCACCTTCCATAAATTCATGACCGAAGGCGTCCCCCAGTTCCGCATCGTGTATAAAGGCGCATCCGTCAGAGCCATCGCGCCGCTCACCGTTCGCATCGAGCTGAGCGAACCGAACAAGGAGAACATGCTTAGCCTGTTCTCGCTGCCGGTAATGCCTGAATCGTTCTGGAAAAATCATAAGCTAAGCGACCCGCTTTCCACGCCGCCGCTGGCAGGCGGCCCATACCGCATCACCGACTGGCGCATGGGGCAATATGTCGTTTACTCTCGCGTTAAAGACTACTGGGCGGCCAACCTGCCGGTAAACCGCGGGCGCTGGAACTTCGACACCCTTCGCTATGATTACTACCTCGACGATAACGTGGCGTTTGAAGCGTTCAAAGCCGGCGCCTTCGATTTACGCGTAGAGAGCAGCGCCAAAAACTGGGCGACCCGCTATATCGGCAAAAATTTCGCAAAAGGCTATATCGTCAAAGACGAGCACAAAAATGAGTCGGCCCAGGACACCCGCTGGCTGGCGTTTAATATTCAGCGTCCGGTATTTAATGACCGCCGGGTGCGGGAAGCCATCTCCCTGGCCTTTGATTTTGAGTGGATGAACAAAGCGCTGTTTTACGGTGCCTACAGTCGCGCCAACAGCTATTTTCAGAATACCGAGTACGCCGCGCGCGATTACCCGAAAGCCGACGAGCTGGTCCTGCTGGCGCCGCTAAAAGCGGAGGTTCCGCCACAGGTGTTCACCACCGTATTTCAGCCGCCCGCGTCGAACGGTGACGGTTACGACCGCGACAACCTGCTCAAAGCCAGCAAGCTGCTGGATGACGCGGGCTGGCACCTGAAAAATCAAAAGCGTGTGGATGCCAAAACGGGTAAGCCTCTCAGCTTTGAGCTGCTGCTCTCGTCCGGGGGCAACGATCAGTGGGTACTGCCGTTTAAGCACAACCTCGAGCGGCTGGGCGTGACCATGAACATTCGCCAGGTCGATAACGCGCAGATCACCAGCCGCATGCGCAGCCGTGATTACGACATGATGCAGCGCCTGTGGCCCGCCCAGCCGTGGCCCAGCTCGGACCTGCAAATCTCCTGGGCCTCCAGCTACATCGACTCCTCATACAATGCGCCGGGGGTAAAAAGCCCGGCGATTGACGCGCTGATTGCGAAAATAGTGGCGGCGCAGGGGGATAAAGAAAAGCTCCTGCCGCTCGGGCGCGCCCTCGACAGGGTCTTAACCTGGAACTACTACATGCTGCCGATGTGGTATATGGGCGAAGACCGCCTGGCGCGCTGGGACAAGTTCTCCGTGCCTGCCGTGCGCCCTGTCTATTCCCTGGGCTTTGATACCTGGTGGTATGACGTTAACAAAGCCGCCAGACTTCCCGCTGAGCGGCGATAAGGAATCATCATGGGTGCGTATCTTATCCGTCGTCTCCTGCTGGTCATCCCCACCCTGTGGGCCATCATCACGATTAACTTTTTTATCGTGCAAATCGCCCCCGGCGGCCCGGTCGATCAGGCAATTGCCGCCATTGAATTTGGCAACAGCGGCGGCATGCCCGGCGGTGGCGGCGAAGGGATGGGCGCGAGCCATGCGCGAACCGGCGTAGGGAATATCAGTGAAAGCCATTATCGCGGCGGACGCGGGCTGGATCCGGAAGTGATCGCCGAGATCACCCACCGCTACGGCTTTGACAAACCGATTCACGAGCGCTATTTCAAAATGCTCTGGGATTACATCCGCTTTGATTTTGGCGACAGCCTGTTTCGCAGTGCCTCAGTGTTAACGTTGATCAAGCAAAGCCTGCCGGTGTCGATAACGCTGGGGCTGTGGGGAACGCTGATCATCTATCTGGTCTCTATACCGCTCGGGATCCGCAAAGCGGTGTACAACGGCAGCCGCTTCGATATCTGGAGCAGCACGTTCATCATCATCGGCTATGCCATTCCGGCGTTTCTGTTTGCCGTCCTGCTGATTGTCTTTTTTGCCGGGGGAAGTTATTTCGACCTCTTCCCGCTGCGGGGGCTGGTCTCCGCCGATTTCAGCTCCCTGCCGTGGTATCAGAAAATCACTGACTATCTCTGGCATATCACGCTGCCGGTGCTGGCAACGGTCATCGGCGGGTTTGCGGCCCTGACCATGTTGACCAAAAACGCCTTTCTCGATGAAATCCGTAAGCAGTACGTCGTGACTGCCCGCGCCAAGGGCGTAAGCGAGAAGCAGATCATGTGGAAACACGTGTTCCGCAACGCCATGCTGCTGGTGATTGCCGGATTTCCGGCCACGTTCATCGGCATGTTTTTTACCGGCTCGCTGCTGATAGAGGTGATGTTCTCGCTCAACGGCCTGGGGCTGCTGGGCTATGAGGCTACCGTGTCGCGCGATTATCCGGTGATGTTTGGCACACTCTATATTTTCACCCTGATAGGCCTGCTGCTGAATATCATCAGCGATATCAGCTATACGCTGGTCGATCCCCGAATCGATTTTGAGGGCCGCTGATGCCGCGTTTAAGCCCCGTCAACCAGGCCCGCTGGGCCCGCTTTCGCCACAACCGCCGCGGCTACTGGTCGCTGTGGATTTTTGCCGTGCTGTTTGCCTTAAGCATGTGTTCGGAGCTGATCGCCAACGACAAACCGCTGCTGGTGCATTTTAACGACCGCTGGTACGTGCCGGTTATCGCCAACTACAGCGAAAGCGACTTTGGCGGCCCGTTTGCGACACCGGCGGAGTATCAGGATCCGTGGCTTCGCCAGCAGATTGAGCAGCACGGCTGGGCGCTCTGGGCACCGGTGCGCTTTGGCGCAAACAGCATTAACTTTGCTACTACGACCCCCTTCCCTTCCCCGCCCTCCGCGCAAAACTGGCTGGGAACCGATGCTAACGGCGGCGACGTGCTGGCGCGCATCCTTTATGGCACGCGAATTTCTCTTCTCTTTGGGCTGATGCTGACGATCTTCTCAAGCGTGATGGGCGTCGTGGCGGGTGCCGTTCAGGGCTACTACGGCGGGAAAATTGACCTGTGGGGCCAGCGGGTTATTGAAGTCTGGTCAGGCATGCCAACGCTGTTTCTGATCATCCTGCTTTCCAGCGTGGTGCAGCCTGGCTTCTGGTGGCTGTTAGGCATCACCGTCCTGTTCGGCTGGATGGCGCTGGTGGGCGTGGTGCGGGCGGAGTTTCTGCGCACCCGTAATTTCGACTACATTCGCGCCGCGCAGGCGCTTGGCGTGAGCGACCGGGGGATCATCTTCCGCCATATGCTGCCCAACGCGGTGGTCGCAACGCTCACCTTCCTGCCGTTTATTCTGTGCAGCTCCATCACCACCCTCACCTCGCTGGATTTTCTTGGTTTCGGGCTACCGCTGGGTTCCCCGTCGCTCGGCGAACTGCTGCTGCAGGGCAAAAACAACCTGCAGGCGCCGTGGTTAGGCATCGCCGCCTTTCTTTCCGTGGCCGTGCTGCTTTCGCTGCTGATTTTTATTGGCGAAGCCGTGCGCGATGCCTTCGATCCGAACAAGGCGGTATAAAATGACCCAGCCTCTTCTCAGCATTGATAACCTGTCGATTGCCTTTTCAACGCAGGGCGAGACGCGCACCGTGGTCACCGACCTGTCGCTGCAGATCCAGCCCGGTGAAACGCTGGCCCTGGTGGGCGAGTCGGGTTCAGGCAAGAGCGTCTCAGCACTCTCCATCCTGCGCCTGTTACCGTCCCCGCCGGTCAGCTACCCGCAAGGAGATATTCTGTTTCACGGCCGTTCGCTACTGCACGCCGACGAACATACCCTGCGCGGCATTCGCGGCAACAAAATCGCGATGATCTTCCAGGAGCCGATGGTTTCCCTCAACCCGCTGCACAGCCTGGAGAAACAGCTCTATGAAGTGCTCTCCCTGCACCGGGGGATGCGCAAAGAGGCCGCACGGGGAGAAATTCTGGACTGTCTGGAGCGAACAGGCATACGCAACGCGGCCAAAAGGCTGAATGATTTTCCGCACCAGCTCTCCGGCGGCGAACGTCAGCGCGTGATGATTGCCATGGCCCTGCTCACGCGTCCCGAACTGTTAATTGCCGACGAGCCTACAACGGCGCTGGACGTGACGGTACAGGCGCAAATATTGACGCTGCTGCGGGAACTGCGTGACGAGCTGAACATGAGCCTGCTATTTATCACGCATAACCTAAGCATTGTGAGAAAGCTGGCCGACAGCGTCGCGGTGATGCAAAACGGACGGTGCGTTGAACAGAATACCGCGTCCACGCTGCTGAGCGCGCCGCAGCACCCCTATACGCAGCGTTTGCTCGACAGCGACCCCTCCGGCGACCCGGTTCCTCTCGCGGCCGACAGCACACCGCTGCTGCGCGTTGAGGATCTGTCCGTGTCGTTCCCGATCCGCAAAGGTATTCTGCGGCGCATTGTCGATCGGAACCTAGTGCTGAAAAACATCAGCTTCTCGCTGCGCCCGGGAGAATCCCTGGGGCTGGTGGGCGAATCCGGTTCGGGTAAGAGCACCACCGGTCTGGCGCTGCTGCGCTTAATTGCCTCCCAGGGCGAGATCCTCTTTGACGATATGCCGCTGCACCGCTGGAACCGCCGTCAGATGCTGCCCGTGCGGCCCCGCATGCAGGTAGTGTTTCAGGATCCTAACTCCTCGCTTAACCCACGGCTCAGCGTGTTGCAGATTATCGAAGAGGGCCTGCGCGTGCATCAGCCCGGCCTGAGCGCTCAGCAGCGAGAGCAGGAAGTTATGCGGGTGATGGCCGAAGTGGGCTTAGATGCCGGGACCCGCCACCGCTATCCGGCTGAATTCTCCGGCGGGCAGCGCCAGCGTATTGCCATTGCCCGCGCGCTGATCCTGAAACCGGAGCTGATTATTCTGGATGAACCGACGTCGTCGCTGGACAGAACCGTTCAGGCGCAGATCCTGGCCCTGCTGAAAGGGCTTCAGGAAAAGCACCGGCTGGCCTATATCTTTATCAGCCACGATCTACAGGTGGTGCGGGCGCTATGCCATCAGGTGATTGTGTTGCGACAGGGAGAAGTGGTCGAGCAGGGTGAGTGCCAGCGCGTATTTAGCGCGCCAACGCAGCGCTACACGCGCCAGCTGTTGTCGGCAGACTAGCGGTCAGAACGGGTACTGGCCGGAGAAAGGCTCAGCGATGGCAACGCCAAAATTCTTCAGACGGCAGGTAGCGGCAAACTCGTCCTGGCTTTTCACAAACAGGCACGGCTCACCTTCACACTCCAGTACGGAGCTGTCCACTTCGATATCCGTCAGGGCCTGACTGAGACGCTCCATCACCCGCCATGCATTTTCGTCGCTCGGGCTCAACAGCTTGAGCGCGACCAGGCAGTTTTCGCAGCCCGCGACGTTTTGCGGAATCGGTTCAACTTTCGAACCTGCAAAACCCGCCGACCAGCGATAGCTCTGGGGCAAGCGATGGACAATGGAGAGTTGTAATGTATTCACGTTCGTTCCCCGGAAGCAAAATTTACTTCACAATTTATTTACATTTATAGTAACACATCATCGCCAGCCTGCACTATTCAGCGCTTTTTTATCCGTTTCCAGGCTCGCGTCGGCGCTATATGTACCCGTTTCTGCGATCTAACTCAACCTTTTTGAATACAATGATGTGACTTTTTACACAAATAGATTTTACATAAAATAAACAAACACGGCATAAACGAACGGGGGTTTGGTTGATATGCATCAACAAAAAAGGCCCTGGCGGACCTTCTCTGTGTTTTAGTGGGCCGCTTTTCGCGGTCGACTGGCGTAAAGATAGAAGAGTATCGAGCTGGTTGCGCAAAAAGCCATCGCCCACAGCATGGGCCATGCCGTCGTAAAGGTGGCCATCGAAAGCAACGCGCCAACGATAGCGCCGATGCCGAAGCGGAACGTCCCCGCCAGGGAAGATGCGGTGCCCGCCATATGCGGAAACTCATCGAGGATCACCGCCATCCCATTTGATGACACCATCGACACGCAGCCGACAAAGGCCGCCACGCCGACCACCAGCGCCCAGAAGCCCACGCCCAGAAACGCGCTCACCACCAGCCAGATAGCCATCACAAACTGGATCCACAGCCCGGCGCGGAACATGTTGAGCGCCCCCACCCGCCGGACAAAACGGCTGTTGATGATGGTCATGATGAACAGGAAGACGATGTTAAGCGCAAAGTAATAGCCGAAGTGCTGCGGCGAAACGTGGTTCAGCTCGATGTAGACAAACGGCCCAGCGCTCAGGAAGGAGAACATCCCGGCGAAGCTGAACCCGCTTGCCAGCATATAGCTGAGCACGCGCTTGTGGCGAAACAGCGAGGCAAAGTTGCCTATTGTGGTTCGGATGTGGAATTTCTGACGGCGCTCGACGGGGAGCGTTTCATCAATAAAGAAGAAGATCATCGCCGAGGCAAGCAGGGCGGCCAGAGCCAGGATCCAGAAAATCACGTGCCAGCTAAACCACACCAGCACCGCACCACCGGCCATGGGTGCCACCAGTGGCGCAATCGTCGTCACCAGCATCACGAACGACATCATCCGGGAGAACTCTTCCTTCGGGTAGATATCGCGCATCAGAGCGTTAATCACCACGCTTGCCGCTGCCGCCGCCAGACCGTGGAAGAAGCGCATGATAATCAGATGATCGATGGTCTGCGCCAGCGCACAGGCCACCGCTGCGGCAGCAAAGACCAGCGTCCCGCCCAGAATGACGGGCTTGCGTCCAAGGCTGTCCGCCATCGGGCCATAAAACAGCTGGCCGAGGGCAAAGCCGAGAATATAGGTGCTGAGCGTCATCTGCGCGCTGCCCGCCGGGACGCCAAACTGTGCAGAAATTACCGGCAGCGCAGGCAGGTACATATCAATAGACAGCGGCATCAGCATGGCCAGCAGGCCAAGAATGAAGACGATTTTGAACGACGAGTGTGGCCTGGTGGTCACAGAGCTCTCCTGAAATTAGTGCGAAGGCAGACCGACGCTGGCGATCTCTTCTTCCGTTAACGGGCGATATTCGCCTGGCGCCAGGTCGGGATCGAGTTCAATCGCACCAATCCGCTCACGATGCAGGCCAACAACGCGGTTCCCCACGGCGGCAAACATACGTTTCACCTGATGGTAACGCCCTTCGCTGATGGTCAGACGGACTTCGGTCGGCGTGATTACCTCAAGCACGGCGGGTTTGGTCAGATCTTTTTCATTATGCAGCTGAACGCCTTTCGTGAATTGCTCTGCCGTGTCATCCGACACCGGCGACTCCAGCGTGACCAGATAGGTTTTCTCGCAGTGGTGACGCGGGGAAGTAATGCGATGCGACCACTGCCCGTCGTCGGTCATCAGCACCAGACCCGTGGTGTCGATGTCGAGACGGCCTGCGGCGTGCAGCTTGTGCGCCACCGGTTCATCAAGGAAATAGAGCACCGTCGGGTGATCCGGATCGTCCGTTGAGCAGACGTAGCCTTCCGGCTTATTGAGCATGAAGTAGCGCGGACCGTGCTGCTGGGTCAGCGGATTGCCGTCATACTCCACCTGATGGTCAGGTTGCAGTTTGAACGCGCTGTCTCTCACAATGTCGCCATCCACGGTAACGCGGCTGGCGCGAATTTCGCGCCCGGCAATAGCGCGGCTTACGCCGAGTTGCTGAGCGATAAACTTATCAAGTCGCATGAAATCTTTTTAGCCTTAATGGTGCTGGAAGTCGGACAACGGGTCCGAAAAAAGAAGCAGTCTGGAACGGTTCAGTATAATGGTCTGGTTGCGCCACTCAAGGGAAAAAGTTTCGTGGCATACTATGTGCGGAATAACGAAACCGAGACCCCATGACTTTTACACTTCGTCCCTATCAGCAGGAAGCCGTTGACGCCACCCTCGCCTGGTTCCGTAAACACCGCGAGCCAGCGGCGATTGTGCTTCCGACCGGCGCAGGCAAAAGCCTGGTCATCGCCGAACTGGCGCGTCTGGCGCGCGGTCGCGTTCTGGTGCTGGCGCACGTCAAAGAGCTCGTCGCGCAAAACCACGCCAAGTATTGTGCGCTTGGGCTGGAAGCCGATATCTTCGCCGCCGGGCTGAAGCGCAAAGAGAGCCACGGTAAAGTGGTCTTTGGCAGCGTGCAGTCGGTGGCGCGCAATCTGGACCTGTTTCGCAGCGAATTTTCGCTGCTGATTGTCGACGAATGCCACCGCATCAGCGACGACGACGACAGCCAGTACCAGCAAATCCTGGCCCACCTGAAAGCGGTGAACCCTGACCTGCGCCTGCTGGGCCTGACGGCGACCCCGTTTCGTCTGGGGAAAGGCTGGATCTATCGCTACCATTATCACGGCATGGTGCGCGGCGATGACAAGGCCCTGTTTAGCGACTGCATTTACGAACTTCCGCTGCGCTACATGATTAAACATGGCTACCTGACGCCGCCTGAACGGCTGGATATGCCGGTGGTACAGTACGATTTCAGCCGTCTGCAGGCGCAGAGCAACGGCTTATTCAGCGAAGCGGATCTCAACCAGGAGCTGAAAAAGCAGAAGCGTATTACGCCGCATATCATCAGCCAGATAGAGGAGTTCGCCGCGACGCGCAAAGGGGTGATGATCTTTGCCGCCACCGTTGAGCACGCGCGAGAAATCACCGGGTTACTGCCCGCCGGCGACGCGGCGTTAATCACCGGCGAGACGCCCGGCCCGGAGCGCGACAGCCTGATTGACGCGTTTAAGGCCCAGCGGTTCCGCTATCTGGTTAACGTGTCGGTATTGACCACCGGCTTTGACGCCCCGCACGTCGACCTGATCGCCATTCTGCGCCCGACCGAATCGGTCAGTCTGTATCAGCAAATTGTTGGCCGCGGCCTGCGTCTGGCCCCGGGAAAAACAGACTGCCTGATTCTGGATTATGCCGGTAACCCGCACGATCTCTATACGCCTGAAGTCGGCGCGCCAAAAGGGAAAAGCGACAACGTGCCCGTGCAGGTCTTTTGCCCAGCCTGCGGGTTTGCCAACACCTTCTGGGGAAAAACCACCGCCGACGGTACGCTGATCGAACACTTTGGCCGCCGCTGTCAGGGCTGGTTTGAAGATGATGACGGGCATCGCGAGCAGTGCGATTTCCGTTTCCGCTTTAAGAACTGCCCGCAGTGCAACGCCGAAAACGACATTGCCGCGCGCCGCTGCCGGGAATGCGACACGGTGCTGGTTGACCCGGACGACATGCTGAAAGCGGCGCTAAAGCTGAAAGATGCGTTGGTGCTGCGCTGTTCCGGCATGGCGCTGCAGCCCGGTGCCGATGAAAAAGGTGAGTGGTTAAAAATCACCTATTACGACGAAGACGGCGCGGACGTCAGCGAGCGCTTCCGGGTCCAGACGCCTGCTCAGCGAATGGCCTTCGAACAGCTGTTTATCCGCCCGCATACCCGAACGCCGGGCGTCCCCCTGCGCTGGATAACCGTGGCCGATATCGTGCGCCAGCAGGTGTTATTGCGCCATCCGGATTTTGTCGTCGCCCGTAAGAAAGGCCAGTTCTGGCAGGTGCGCGAGAAACTCTTTGACTACGAAGGTCGCTTCCGTCGCGCCAACGAATTGCGCGGTTAGCGGGACTTTTCATTGATGTGAGGGGCATTTGAGTATAAAATGCCGCCCGCTTCACATCCGTGAGGCAGAACACTCACCTGCTGCTGGGTCGCCTGTAGCAGGGTTTTAAATACAGAGAGAAATCAATGTTCACTATCGAAGCAGAAGTACGTAACGTGCAGGGTAAGGGTGCGAGCCGCCGCCTGCGTAACGCTAACAAGTTCCCGGCTATCGTTTACGGTGGCGAAGCTGCTCCAGTTGCAATCGAACTGGATCACGACAAACTGTGGAACCTGCAGACCAAAGCTGAATTCTACAGCGAAGTTCTGACCATCGTTGTTGGCGGTAAAGAAGAAAAAGTGAAAGTTCAGGCTGTTCAGCGTCACCCGTTCAAGCCAAAACTGTCTCACATCGACTTCGTTCGCGCGTAATCGCAAACACGTCGAAAAAAACCCCGCTTCTGCGGGGTTTTTTTATGGCTGTTATTTCCCGCCCGAGGTGCGGCGCTGAAGCTGATCGCGCAGGTTCGGCGGCGTGCCTTTAATGGTCAGCGTATCGGTGGCCGGATCCCAGAAGATGCGTTCACCCAGCAACATCGCGTCAAAGTTGATGGTTAACCCGCCGCCGCTACCGGCAAACTTGGTTAACTGACGCAGCGTACTGCGATCCGCCGGGAAGCTCTCTTCAAGCTCATAGCCTTTCTCCGCGGTGAACTCCTGGAAGCTGACTTCGCTGACGCCGGCCAGCTCTTTTGACAGGGACTCCAGCTCGATCTCCTCCCCTGCCTGCAGCTGTTCGTTGCAGTAGCTGTAGACCTGCTGACGCACGGTCTGGCGCTCAGATTTATCGAGCTGCGCTTCTGCTGTGAAGTCATCAACCGCCTGGAGCAGCCCTTTGTTCTGAGCTTTGGCGTTGAGACCTTCGCTGGCACCGAGGAAATCCATAAAGAAATCCGCCACTTTGCGACCCACGCGCCCCTTCAGGAATGTCAGGTAGCGGGTCGACTCCGGATTGGTTTCCCATTCGGTCAAATCAATGCGCGCCACGATATCCGCATGGTTGATATCCAGATAATGCGTTGAGCTGATATCCAGCTGCTCGTTCACGCGCATGCTGCTTAAGTTATTCAGTACGGTGACCAGCAGATACTCTACCGCCAGATAGCGGTAGTGGCAGAACAGCACGATCCCGCCGTCGGCAAACGGATATTTCGCCAGCTCGTCGCGCAGTCGCCCGGTTGCGGCGCGGCTAAACGCCAGAAAATCCTCTTCGCCCTGACGCTGCAGGCGCAGGCTATCAGCCAGTTCACTCTCATCGCTGAACAGGCCATAGGCTTTATTTTTGGCGCTGTAGACGCGATGCAGCTCTGCCATCATCTCCACAACGGTCGCCGTGGGTTCCAGTAACGAATCGCGCAGCACCACTTCAAGGGTTTGCTCATCACGCTTGATAAGCTGGTGCAAGGCAATCTGGTTGATTTCCAGACTCATGATAAACTCTCCTTTTAGACCGGGCGGTATTCAACCACCACCAGGACATGTGTGCAACAACAGATAAAAAAGGGGAAAAAAAGCTGTTGCTACGGTAATATGTTGCCCTTTCATCAACAAACTGATTTTGATTTATGCCACAACATTCCCGCTACAGTGATGAACACGTTGAACAACTGCTCAGTGAGCTGGTCAACGTACTGGAAAAACATAAAACGCCGACCGATCTCTCCCTGATGGTTTTGGGAAATATGGTCACCAACCTGATTAACACCAGCGTTGCTCCGGCTCAGCGTCAGGCGATCGCAAAATCGTTCGCCCAGGCTTTACAGTCGTCCGTCAGCAACGACCCGGCCCATTAAGGGATACGAACAACAGTTTATGGTGACGAATCGTCAGCGCTACCGTGAAAAAGTCTCCCAGATGGTCAGCTGGGGGCACTGGTTTGCCCTGTTCAACATTCTGTTGGCGACGGTCATTGGCTGTCGTTATCTGTTTGTCGCAGACTGGCCAACAACGCTAACCGGGCGTATCTACTCCTGGATAAGCGTTGTCGGTCACTTTAGCTTTTTGGTTTTCGCCACCTATCTGCTGATCCTGTTCCCCTTGACGTTTATCGTCATGTCGCAGCGTCTGATGCGATTCTTGTCCGCCATCCTTGCGACGGTGGGGATGACGCTGCTGCTTATCGACAGTGAAGTGTTCACCCGCTTCCACCTGCACCTCAACCCCATCGTCTGGGAACTGGTGATTAACCCCGACCAGAACGAAACGGCCCGTGACTGGCAGCTGATGTTTATCAGCGTCCCGGTGATCCTGTTGATTGAGATGCTGTTTGCCACCTGGAGCTGGCAAAAACTTCGCAGCCTGACCCGGCGACGCCATTATGCGAAGCCCGTCGCCACGCTCTTTTTCGTCTCATTTATCAGTTCGCACATCATGTATATCTGGGCGGATGCGAACTTCTATCGCCCGATTACCATGCAGCGCGCTAACCTGCCGCTCTCATATCCGATGACGGCCCGTCGCTTCCTCGAGAAACACGGCCTGCTTGATGCGCAGGAGTACCAGCGCCGCCTGGTCGAACAGGGTAACCCGGAAGCCGTCAGCGTTCAGTATCCGCTGAGCGACCTGCACTACCGTGATATGGGGCGCGGGCAAAACGTCCTGCTGATCACCGTCGATGGCCTGAACTATTCGCGCTACGAGAAGCAGATGCCTGCGCTGGCCGATTTCGCCAGTAAAAACGTTTCGTTTACTCAGCATATGAGCTCCGGTAACTCAACCGATGCGGGCATCTTTGGCCTCTTCTACGGCATTTCAGCTGGCTACATGGACGGCGTACTGTCTACCCGCACGCCTGCGGCGCTCATCACCGGGCTGAATCAGCAAGGCTATCAGTTAGGGTTGTTCTCCTCCGACGGCTTTAACAGCCCGCTCTACCGCCAGGCGCTGCTGTCCGATTTCTCACTGCCGACGGCACAAAAACAGTCCGATGCTCAGACCGCCAGCCAGTGGATAAACTGGCTGCAGCGCTACGCCCAGGAAGATAACCGCTGGTTCTCATGGGTTGCCTTTAACGGCACAACGCTTGCTGACAGCAATAAGAATGACTTTGCGCGCCGCTACGGCCGCGCGGCTGGCGATGTTGATGCGCAGATAGGCCGCGTGCTTGATGCGCTTCGCGAGTCGGGCAAGCTGGACAACACCGTGGTGATCGTGACCGCAGGTCATGGGGTGCCGTTAGGTGACGAGACGAAGAGTATGAGCTGGTCTCGTCCGAATCTGCAGGTTCCGCTGGTGATCCACTGGCCAGGCACGCCGGCGCAGCGCATCAATATGCTCACCGAGCATAAAGATGTGATGACTACCCTGATGCAACGCCTGCTGCACGTCAGCACGCCAGCAAACGAGTATTCGCAGGGGCAGGATCTCTTCAGCGCCGCGCGCCGCCACAGCTGGGTGACGGCTGCGGGGAATAACACGCTGGTGGTGACCACGCCGAAGCTGACGCTGGTGCTGAACAGCAACGGGAATTATCAGACGTATAACCTGCAGGGTGAACGGTTGAAAGACCAGAAACCGCAGCTGAGCCTGCTGCTGCAGGTCCTGACGGATGAGAAGCGGTTTATCGCTAACTGATTAATAATAAACCAGTTAGCGACGGATTCCCTTGCATTCAAAACGGAATCGAGTAGTATTCTTTTTATGCGTCGGCACGTAGCGCAGCCTGGTAGCGCACCGTCATGGGGTGTCGGGGGTCGGAGGTTCAAATCCTCTCGTGCCGACCAAATTTTATCATTTATATCAGATGGTTAGGGAGTTAAACACTTCTTACCTTAACCACCTGAATCTATCGACTGGTCTACAATGGTCTTTCTCATGTTTGTACATGATCAGGAATTAACCACGCTTTGCCCTTCCTCTCTGCCCCTTTATTTATTTTTTACTTAACGAGCCGCAATTTCTTTTAGCTTGACACACCGCCATGACGTGCATTCGCTACGGTCATAAACGCTCGCTATGCTACAGGCTGCGCCTGACACTTTCGGCAATAATCAAGAAAGCGATAGCTTTTGGTTTCTCCGTAACCTTTGCAAACATCTTGCCCCGGTTAGGCTTTTTCCCTGTTCTGGCTCTCCTGCTGCCGTTTGGCTTTTCTGGCTTCTGTTCGTAGCCTTTTACATTCGACACAAGATCGATCAGATCGGTATTTTTTAGTAGTTCCGCAATTCTGGCAGGGTTTGCCATCATAGAAAGAGGCTGGCCCGTGTATGTTCCGGGTTTCCGTGTCGCTCTCCTGCTATGGCCATTCATGAAACTACAAGAGCGGGTTTAACCTGCTGTACTCCCGCACCGCTTGCAGGGTTTGCCGTGATAGAAGTAATCCACCTCCGGGCCTCCTTGCGTTTCGTCAGTAGTACATAAAGCCCTTACATGCTGAAAGCATGACAGTCGCGAAGCTACACGGGCTGGTATGTGTTTCTCACATAAGATAAAAGCGAGGCCATGACACAACTACTGATCCGGCTCCCGCTTTATGATCTGGTTATACTTAAACAGGTTGTAACTATTTACCCCCTATTATTGGCTAATCTTGAAAAACGTTTCCCGTGTGAATACATTCTTATCAGCGGGGTTTTTCTTGCTGTATTGATTGATGATCACATAGTCGCCTGTAAGCTGTAGATCCTGCGCTTCATCTACACTCTCGGGGAGGCTGGTTAGTTCCCGGTATACACCGTTTTCACTATCGATCACCTTTGCATAGAACCACGGGAAAACGCCGCCCATATCATAGAAACGGAAACGGATCACACCTTCCCTAACCGCTTCAACTTCTAACTGTCTGCCCTTTGTCGGGCAATTCCCAAACTTGTTTGATCCATCCGGGTTAGTAGTGTTGCAGTAAACATAATCGCTATCACTACCGCTATTCACGTACATAGTAGCAGAGGCATTTAGAGAGATAAGAACCAACACCAAAGCGGCTAAGGCTTGTCCTGCTTTCATTGTTTGCACCCCTGATTTTTAGAGTGATAGAACGGCTTAGGATCTACAGCTTCCCCACTGGCTTTCTCAAAGATTTTGTTATTGTCGATTGCTTCATAGTCGGTGAATTGATCCGGGTCGCTATAGAATTTCATATAGCTAACGTTTACTTTCCCATCGCTGGCATACTGCACAACGTCTATTTCTTCCAGATTATCCCGGCTCCTAAATATAGTGTTAGTAAGCACCGGAGTAGAGGCGGCGTTAGGGTTGTATAGCGGGTAAAGCACACCACCCATGATCAACCCCTTCTCCGTGATACGCATAGGTGACGGGGAAACATCCTTACACGTAAACGGCTTTGAAAGATCAATAGAACTATCAAACATCCCCGCGCGGGCTGGAAGGGCTGCAACCAACATGATCCAGCTTAAGATTAATAACGCTGCTTTATGATAACTTTTCATTCAATTTAGCCACTGAATCCCGAAGGGATTTAAACGCGCCTTTAGGTACTGTAGAAAAAATTTATAGGGGAGGATATCATCCTGATAAACACCATAAATTATTTGTAGGTTTGCATGCACACTTATAGGAGCAACCAACAACGAAAATAACCCTGCTCTGGTGCTCCTTTTCATCATTAAAAATTCTCTGCTAGCATATTAATTCGAAATTGGCTTAGCTTCTTTATCCCACGGTTTAGGGTTTAACCAGCCTTTTGTCGGGCTAAAAGCTTTTCCGCCGTCTAAGGTGTAGATGTGAAGCAGGAAGCCACCCCGGTAGCCATTCTTAACGGCTTTTTCACAGTCGGATTGCATCAAAGCCCCATCACAAACGATCTTCACTTCGCTAACCCCGTTAAGAGGCTTATCAAGAGTCGTAGTTACTCGATTATCTCCCAACGTGGTTACTCCATAGAAATAAAAGCTATATTTCCGGGCCGTATGAAGGTCAGCGGCATATTGCTTGATTTGTTGGGTATTGATTGAGTAATAGCCGGTGCTATCCTTCTTCGCGTTCTCTTGCCCCCATCTATCAACATCATTCAAGAAAGTAACGAGATCTCGTTGCTCCTGCTGTTGCTCTGCCCGATAGCGTTCGGCATTTTGTTGGTTTTGTACATAGAGCCAAACACCACCAATCACGCAAACGCCGACAACAGCTAAAACGGCATAACCGATCCATTTATAGGTACTACGTGGTAACAACTTGAAAATCACGATGATTAAAACAATAGCTAGAAGAAATAGAACGAAACCAACCATTTTTTGAACACCCTCAAACAAACGACGAGAAATGATAACGAGCATTGATTAATCAATGTTGATCCCGATCACACTATTATTCACAATACGTACTCCCCAGTGGTAAATCATCATAATACGTTATGAATCTGGAATTTACCTTCTCAGACTTCACCGTGGAAGTTTTATATGGATCAATAATCCCATCGTAAAGACTAGCCCCGCACGATGTGGGTGATGTGTGAAGATACTTAACCCCGGAGATAGTGATAACCGCTTCTGAACCATCGTTGTAGTTGATTGGTGTTGTACCATTGTCGCAGGTCTATCTAAACCCCAGTAAGCCGTCTGCCTCGAGTTTCTCCGCTGCGTTCACGTTGGACACGGAGAGAAAGATCAGCGCTGTAAAAAGTAAAGATTTCATGTGTGTCGCCTCATAGGCCACTGATTATGGGGAAGATCATAAACACAAAGAGTGAAAACTCTATTGATCAATGACTCTCTTTATCATGATCTCATTCATGTAAGGCGTAGTTAGCTTTTCTACAGTGTTCGTAGAAGGATAAAGCCCCGCTAAATATTCGTTAGCGGCTAGCTCACATTCAACATATGAATCACGGGTTATTGTATTTTGAGGGAAGTCCTTCACTCGGACTTAACATTGAATTTACCAAACGTTAATTGACGGATTATAGCCATTAGAAACACTCCTAAAAAAGCCTAAACACCTGAAATATAATTAGTTAAACCGTCGTGGATGTCGGAGGTTCAAATCCTCTCGTGCCGACCAAAATTATTATCAAAACCAGCCTTTTACGGCTGGTTTTTTTTATGCCATTTCGTCAGGTGTTTTTCGCAGATAAACCAACGTCGCCAGACAAATCACCGCCCCGGCATAGAAGGTATACTGCGCACCAAACGTCTCCCAGATTGCTCCTGCTCCCAGGCTGGCGACTAATAACCCCACGCCGCTGACAAGACTAAAAATACCGTAGGCGGTACCGCGCAGATCCGCGGGCGCGGTTTTCGCAATCATTGCCGCCAGCAGCCCCTGGGTCATGCCCATATGTATCCCCCATAGCGCAACGCCTAAAATAATGCCTGCCCAGTGGGTGCTCAGCGCCAGCACAATGTCCGCGCCAATCAGCACCACCAGCCCCCACTGCAATAATCGGGTGTGGCTCATCACATCGGATAACTTGCCAAACGGATAGGCAGAGAGGAAATAGAGCAGATTCATGGCAACCATCACCAGCGGGATCAGCGCCAGCGGCACACCCGACTGCTGAGCACGAAGGACAAGAAATGCTTCGCTGAAACGTGCGAGCGTGAAGATGGCTCCCAGGCCAATGACCCACCAGCAGCCTTTCCCGAGGCGCCTGAGGTTCTCTCTTTTGATGGGATTTGTTCGTTTATGTTCGACAGGGGCTTTAGGCTCATGCAGGCCGAAGAAAAGCAAGGCAACGGCGAGTACGCCGGGGATCACCGCAATCCAGAAAATGGTGCGGAAATCATCATTCCACAGCAGCATTAAGCCTACGGCCAGCAGCGGCCCGAGAAAGGCGCCAATGGTGTCCATCGACTGACGCAAACCAAAGGCCGCGCCGCGGAGTTCCGGCGGCGTAACGTCAGCGACCAGCGCATCGCGCGGCGCCCCCCGGATCCCCTTCCCTACCCGGTCGATTAAACGTGCCCCAAGAATCATGCCGGAGGAGGAGGCAATAGCAAACAACGGTTTACTCAACGCGCCAAGACCGTAGCCCAGAACAGCCAGCCCTTTACGTTTGCCCAGATAATCACTGATTGCGCCGGAAAACACTTTGATAAACAGCGCCGTGGCCTCGGCCAGACCTTCAATCAAACCAATGAAAATCACGCTGGCACCCAGCGTCGTGACCATAAACAACGGCAGCAGGCTGTGAATGATCTCCGAGGAGATATCCATCAACATGCTGACCCCACCCACAACCCAGACTCCTTTCGGGATCCGGCTGAGCGTTGCAAACCGGGATAACATTGCGCATCTCCTGCTGTATGTCGAACAACCTCGTTCGAAACAGAATATCCTGGAAATGCGAATAAAAATCATCTGATATAAAAAAAGCCAGCCCGCAGGCTGGCTTCATTCTCTGGGTGAATGCTTAGCGCTTCTCACGTCCACCCAGGAAGAAAATGCCCAGCGGGATGGCCAGCAGAACGGTGAACACCAGGCTGTAGACGAAGATCATCGCCGATTGCAGGACATACATACTGGTTGTCCAGGCAGAGAGGGGGATATTGTACTGTTCGATCACGCCAACAATGGTTGCCCGCCCCACGCACGCGGCAGCAATCATAAACACGACCAGCAGCGCCAGGAGGAATTTGCGGCCTTCAGGTGTTTTCAGTTTTGCACGAACCATCTCTCTTCCCTTTTACAGATGAATAACATTATATAAGGTCTAAAATAACACGAACTGGCACTCGACTCCACATCAGCATAAAAAACCACTAAACAGGATGTTTAAGAGCGCATAACGCTAGCCATAGTGAAAATGTAAGTAAATAACACCATTCATTCATAGTTGTTATGTTAACCTGCGCAGGATCGTTTTGACATAAAGGAATGACAATGAAAAACGCACCTAAATTTGCCATCGCCCTCATCGCCGCCGCGTGCGTCAGCAGCAGTGCTTTCGCCAGCGAAACCCCAAAAGAGCAGCCGCTGGAAAAAGTGGCTCCGTACCCGCAGGCGGACAAAGGGATGAAGCGTCAGGTGATCCAGCTGCCGGTTCAGCAGGATGAAGCGAACTTCAAAGTGGAACTGTTAATTGGCAAGACGCTGGAAGTGGACTGCAACCAGCACCGTCTGGGCGGTCAGCTGGAAAGCAAAACCCTGGAAGGCTGGGGTTACGACTATTACGTCTTTGATAAAGTGACCTCTCCGGTCTCCACCATGATGGCCTGCCCGGACGGCAAAAAAGAGAAGAAATTTGTGACGGCGTATCTGGGCGACAACAGTCTGCTGCGCTACAACAGCAAGCTGCCGATCGTGGTCTATACGCCTGAAAACGTGGAAGTTAAGTATCGCGTGTGGAAGGCGGACGAGAACGTCGGTCAAGCGGTAGTACGTTAAAAATAAGTCGGGTGGCGGCTTCGCCTTACCCGACCTACAAAACAACACCGAACGTAGGCCGGGTAAGCGTCATCGCCACCCGGCTTTTTTACACTACAGCGCGATATCCGCAACCGGTTTGTTTTCCGGCTGAGGCTTCAGCTCCGCTTTTGGCGCAGCATCCGCAGCCTGCGGCTTGATGTATTGCAGCTGCAGTACGCGGCTGGTGTATTCCAGCTCCTGCTCCGTCGCGCTCACGTTGCCATTCAGCTTCGTGCCGTAGGATGGAATAATGGTTTTCAGCTTCGCCTGCCATTCCGGGCTGGCGACTTTATCTTTAAACACTTTTTCCATCAGGTGCAGCATGATTGGCGCAGCGGTAGACGCGCCCGGTGACGCACCCAGCAGCGCGGCGATGGTACCATCCTTATCGCTCACCACTTCGGTACCCAGACGCAGCACGCCGCCCTCTTTCGGATCGCGCTTGATGATCTGTACGCGCTGACCCGCCTGCCACAAACGCCAGTCTTCTTTCTTCGCCTGCGGATAGTACTCTTTCAGCGCCTCGAAACGGTCGTCGTCAGAGAGCATCACCTGGCTAATCAGATATTTCACCAGGTCGAAGTTATCCAGACCCACGTCCATCATCGGTTTGACGTTAGAAGTAGTTGTGGCGCTGAGCAGATCCCACAGGGAGCCATTTTTCAGGAACTTCGTGGAGAAGGTTGCGAACGGCCCAAACAGCACCACGCGTTTGCCGTCAAGCATACGGGTGTCGATGTGCGGAACAGACATCGGCGGTGCGCCAACGGAAGCCTGGCCGTACACTTTTGCCAGATGACGGTTCACCACATCCGGGTTATCGGACACCAGGAACTGGCCGCCCACCGGGAAGCCCGCGTAGTCGTCCGCTTCCGGAATACCGGACTCCTGCAGCAGCTTCAGCGCCGCGCCGCCCGCACCGATAAAGACAAACTTCGCCTTGATGACGTGCTCGGCTTCGTTGTTTTTCAGATCGGCAACGGTCACGCTCCAGCTGTTATCCGCGTTGCGCTTGAAACCGCGCACTTCGGTGCTGAGCTGCAGGTTGAAGTTCTCTTTTTTCTTCAGAGACGTCACCAGCTGACGGGTAATTTCACCGTAGTTAACGTCGGTACCAATTTCGGTACGGGTCGCCGCCACTTTCTGGTTCGGGTCACGACCTTCCATGACCAGCGGAGCCCACTCTTTAATCTGCGCGTGGTCTTCAGAGTATTTCATCCCGCGGAACAGCGTGCTCTGCTGCAGAGCGGCGTAGCGCGCGCGCAGGAAGTTAACGTTCTGCTCACCCCACACAAAGCTCATGTGCGGCACGGTGTTGATGAAGGAGTGCGGGTCGTGCATCACGCCGCTGTTGACCTGATGAGACCAGAACTGGCGAGAAACCTGGAATGCTTCGTTGATCTCTACCGCCTTCTCGATACTAATGGAACCGTCCTTTTTCTGCGGCGTATAGTTCAGTTCCATGAGTGCCGAATGTCCGGTACCGGCATTATTCCATCCATTCGAACTCTCCTGCGCCACGCCATCAAGGCGCTCGACCATGGTCATAGACCAGTCCGGCTGCAGTTCTTGCAGATAGGTTCCCAGCGTGGCGCTCATGATACCGCCACCAATTAAAAGGACGTCCGTTTCCTGCTCTTTTGGTGCGTCAGCTTTCGCCGCCATGGAGACGGTGTTAAGCCCCACGGCCAGAGAAAAGAGCATGGCAGTCATTTTTTTCATAATTTATGCCTTAGTGTAAAAGTGCTTGATGCGTGGAAATTGCAGGTGAAAAAAGCTGCGGGGGCACGGTAACAACTTTTAAATATTGTTTAAAGGTTACGAAATTATTGTAATTGTGAAATTTAATGATGGATTGTTTGTGAGGAATTATCGATGCGTCTGGTAAAGCGCGGTTTTACTGGCTAGTATGTTGCGTTTTGTGATCGCGCGCGCGGAAGCCTGCCCTAACCAGCGAACTGTTATGTCCTTACCCCATTCTGCCGTATCTCCCGAAAACCGCGTAGCCAACGTGCTGCGTTCCCCTAAGCAGCTGACGCGTGAAACGCTGGCAGGCGTGATTACCGCCCTGGCGCTGATCCCCGAGGTTATCTCATTTTCGGTGGTGGCGGGCGTTGATCCGAAGGTCAGCCTGATCGCCTCCGTGGTGCTGTGTCTTGCCCTGTCGGTACTGGGCGGTCGCCCGGCGATGGTCACGGCAGCGGCCGGTTCCGTGGCGCTGGTCATTGGCCCGATGGTGCATCAGCACGGCGTACAGTATATTCTTCCCGCCGTGCTGATGGCTGGCGTGATTCAGATTCTGTTTGGCGTGCTGGGTATGGCAAGGCTGATGCGCTTTATTCCTCAGTCGGTCATGACCGGGTTTGTTAACGCCCTCGGCATTTTGATCTTCTTCGCTCAGGTGCCGCATTTCTGGAGCCGAAGCCCGCTGATTGTGGGCCTGTTCGTGCTGACGCTGCTGATCGTGCTGTGGGTGCCGCGCTATATCAAAAGCATCCCTTCCCCGCTGATTGCGATTGTTGTGCTTACCTTGTTCACCGTTTCAACCGGACAAATCCTGCCGACCGTGGGCGATGAAGGCTCCATGAGCGGCGGTTTGCCGGGTCTTACCGAACTTCTGGTCCCCCTCAATGTACAGACGCTGAGCATTATCTGGCCGTGCGCGTTGAGCATCGCGTTTGTCGGCCTGCTGGAATCCCTGCTGACGGCAAAGCTGGTGGATGAGCTGACCGCGACACCGTCAGGTAAACGCCGCGAAAGCATTGGATTAGGCGTCGGCAATATTCTGGCCGGATTTTATGGCGGTATTGCAGGCTGCGCGATGATTGGGCAAACCATCGTCAACGTGGAGATGGGTAAAGGTCGAAGCCGCATTTCAACCTTTGCGGCGGGCATCGTGCTGCTGATCCTGGTGACGGCGCTCAGCGACGTGATGGCCAAAATCCCGATGGCGGTGCTGGCGGGTATTATGGCGATTGTCGCCGTTAAAACCTTCAGCTGGCACAGCCTTCAGCCAGCCACGGTGAAAACGGCCCCGATTGCAGAAACGGTGGTCATGCTGGTCACCGTAGCCGCCACGGTATCCACCGGCAATCTGGCGATTGGCGTGTTGGGCGGGATTATCGTCATGGCACTCCTCCCCGCCCGCATTAAGCGTCGGCTTAAAGAAGAAAAACCGTCGCCAGCCCAAGAAAAATAAAGAAACCGCCGGTATCGGTGATGGCGGTGATCATCACGCTCGACCCCACCGCGGGGTCGCGCCCCAGTTTGGTCATCGTCAGCGGGATAATCACGCCCATTATCGACGCTACCAGTAGGTTCAGCACCATCGCCAGCATCATCACGCCGCCCAGGGCCATATCGTCGTACAGCCACCAGGTGATGCCGCCCATAATCCCGCCCCACACCAGGCCGTTAATTAGCGCGACGCCCATCTCTCTAAAAATGAGCCACGAAAAGTTACCTGGCTGAATATTTTCCAGCGCAAGGGCGCGAACGATCATGGTTATAGTTTGGTTTCCTGTGTTACCACCAATCCCTGCGACAATCGGCATCAGCGAGGCCAGCGCCACCAGCTGTGAAATGGTGTGTTCAAAACCGTCAATCACCCGGGAGGCGATAAACGCGGTACAGAGGTTAATGGCCAGCCACGCCCAGCGCGTTTTCACCGCCTTGCCCACAGAAGCGTGGACATCGTCTTCCGCGCTGATCCCGCCGAGCGCACGCAGGTCATTGTCGGTTTCTTCGTAGACCACATCAACGATCTCATCTATGGTCAGACGCCCCATCAGTTTGCCGACAGAATCCACGACGGCGGCGCTGACGAGGTCGTCACGTTCGAAGGTACGCGCCGCTTTCTCCGCATCGTCTTCCGGGGAGAAAACCATCGGCTCGTTTTCCATCACCTCGCTCACCTTCCGCTGGGTGCTATTGAGCAGGATAGTTTTCAGCTCCAGTTCGCCGAGCAGGGTTTTATCCCGGGAGGTGACGAACAGCTTATCGGTGTTGTCCGGCATCTTGCCCAGTCGACGCAGGTAGCGCTGCACGGTGCCGAGCGTCACGTCCGGTCGCACCGTGATAACGCCGAACTCCATGATCGCGCCGACGCTGTTTTTCTCGTAGTGCATCACCTGACGCACGCGCGCCCGCTCCTCCGCAGGCAGCGACGCCAGCAGGCGACCGGTCAGGTTTCGCGGCAGGTGCTGAACGAGGTAAATCTGCTCGTCGATATCCAGGGTTTGCACAGCGTCGAGAATGTCCCGGTCGCTCATCTCGTCGATCAGGTCGTCCCAGACGTTTTCAGAGGCCTCAAGCAGCACCTGCCCGCGCTCGTGATCCTGCACCAGACGCCACAGGGCGTGGCGTTCTTCCGAGGGAAGCGCCTCAAGGGTATCCGCCAGATCCGGCGGAGGTAAATGAGCAACCAGCGCACCTACCTCAGCAATATCGTCGGCCAGGGTGCCGACATCATATTGCTCAGCCAGGGTGAGTTTGCCTAATAGCGTAGAAGTGACCGCTTTATCGGTCGTGAGAAGCCAGATGAGTCGCGCGCGCTCCTGGTCACGCTGCCTGGCGCTGTTTTTCTTTAATACCGACATCAATCATAAATCCATTAAATGAGTTGGGGTTAAGCATAGCGCGGGGATATGTAAATAAGAATAAACAACGGGACGGGATGGAGAAAAAAGCGGCATTACGGCCACGATCTATCCCCTCTCCCTGTGGGAGAGGGTTAGGGTGAGGGCATCAGGCCGTACGCGCCACCGCGTCACGCGAGGCCGCATCGCGCTCTTCACCAGTCAGCTCGCTCAGCTTGCCGTCGCGCATCTCCAGCAGGCGGTCAGCATGTATGAAGTAGTGATCGTCGTGGCTGATGGCGAAAATGGTTTTGCCCATCTCCTGCATCAGCGGCAGCAGCACCTGATAAAACTCGCGGCGGAAGTGCGGGTCCTGATCCGCTGCCCACTCATCCAGCAGGATGATGTCACGCTCTTCCGCCAGCGCCAGCAGCAGCGCCACGCGTTTTTTCTGCCCTTTGGAAAGCTTCAGGTTGAGGATCTTCCCGTCCTGTAACTCCAGCTTGTGCGACATCTGCAGCTGCGCCAGCCATTTTTCCACCAGCGCAGGATTGGCCTGTTGCCCTTCCGGCCCCAGCAGCCGATCGAACAGCCAGACGTCGGTGAACACCGCCGAGAAAAGCTTGCGGTAATCCTCGGGCTTCTCCGCGCTCAGCACCGTGCCGTCCAGCAAAATCTCGCCCGACTGCGGCTGATAGAGTCCGGTCAGCAGCATCGCCAGCGTAGATTTACCGCTGCCGTTGCCGCCGATGAGGAACAGCAGTTCACCGCGGTGGATCGTCAGGTTGACCGGCCCCACGGAGAAGGCGCTGTCCTGATAGCGGAACGTGACGTTACGCAGCTCCAGCGTCTGCCAGTTCGGGAAGGCCTGCGGGCGCGGGAATTCGGCTTTAAACGGTGCGAGATCGAATTTGTTGAGCTTTTTAAATGCCACCTGCGCACTCAGCAAGGTAGGCAACGCACCGACCGCCGAGAGCAGCGGCGTGCGCAGAAACAGCAGCGTCAGCGAGTAGGTTGCCGCGACGTTGGTGTCCGCCCAGCCCAGGCTGTTCGCCATCCAGAATACCAGGCCAATGGCACCCAGCATCATAATGTTTGACCAGTTCACCGCGCTCAGGTGGAAGGTATCGGCGCGAATAATGTGATGACGGTATTCGCGCGCGTCCGGAATATAGAGGTTATTAAAGATATGCTCGGCGCGCTCGCGGTTCAGGGTGAGCTCTTTGCGTCCTTCCAGTACCGTCTGGTAATCGTTATAGAGCTTATCTTCGGTTTCGCGCAGCACCGCCATGTGTTTGTAGACGCGCGACACCAGCATAAAGCCGCCCCAGATGGTAATGGCAATCCACAGCGCGGTCACCGCCAGCATTGTGCTGGAGAGCCAGGCGAGATATGCGGCCGATCCAAAGGTCAGAATGATCCCCTGCACCAGCTCAGGCAGACGCACGAACGCGATAGTAATGGCGCGCACGTCGCTGGTCAGCCCCGCCAGCAGGGAAGCGCTGCCGAGCTGCTCAACGCGCTCTATCTGGGTGTCCAGGATCCGCTTGATAAACTCACTGCGCAAACGGAAAACGAAATGGTGTCCGAGCGCGGTCAGCGCAAGCTGGGAGCCGAGCGTAACCGCCATCAACAGGAGCAGCAGGCCGAGAAACTCCGGCAATACGGCGATCGAGGTGTCGACCATTTCAATCAACCGCACGTTAATAAACGCGATCAGGCCAATACCCAGCGCGGCGCTGGCAAGGCTTAATGCCATTACGGCGATGAAGGGCCAGCGGTACTGACGCCAGACGAGGAGAAGTAGTTGCATGCAGGCAATCCGGACAATAAAAATCAGCCAGCAGTGTAAACTGCCCTGCGCGGACATCAAGAATAATTCTTATTTTTGTTTACTCGCCCCGGCCTGACGAAAGGTCAGGTTATAACGGTATTCGCCCGTCAGCGGGTGGACCCCGGGCTTCAGCGGCTGAATGCCGTGATAATAAAGCCGCGACGCCCTGCCCCACACCACCACATCGCCATGTTCCAGCATGATGCGTTTGAGCGGATCGTTGCGGCGTAATCCTCCAAACTGGAAGACGGCGGGCAAACCTAACGATACCGAGACGATAGGCGCGCGCAAATCGGGTTCGTCCTTGTCCTGATGCAGCGAGAGCTTCGCACCGACGGCGTAGCGGTTGATCAGGCAGGCATCCGGCCGAAAGTCAGGATACTCCGCAGCTACGGCGGCCTCGTGGCAGAGAGCCTGAAAAACGGCAGGCATCGGGGGCCACGGCTGGCCGGTAGCTGGATCGTTCGGGGCATACAGATAGCCCCGCTCGTTCGTCGCCCAGCCCAGCTCGCCGCAGTTGGCCATGGCCACCGACATGGTGTAACCGCCCGGCGTCACCATATGGCGAAACGGCGAAACCGCCGTCACCTCGTCGATACCGGCAAGCAGCGCCGCCGCACGGGAGAGTGCAAAGCGCCGCAGGATCACCGCCCCCGGCGCAAGCGGCTCCTGCCAGGGTTCAGCATCCGCAAAAAGATCGAGCATTATCCCTCCTGGCGTTTCGCCTCACGTTTCAGTAATAGCGCTTTTCGCGCCGTCCCCCAACGGTAACCCGACAGCGCGCCGTCGTGACGAACCACGCGATGACAGGGGATCACAATCGCCAGCGTGTTTGCCGCACAGGCTCCGGCAACGGCGCGTACCGCATTGGGTTGACCAATCGCCTGCGCCACCTGCCGGTAACTTGCCGTTTCGCCGCAGGGAATGTTGCGAAGGGCCTGCCAGACGCGCTGCTGGAACGCGGTTCCGCGAATATCCAGCGGCAGCGCAAGCGGTACGTCGCGGTTATCGATACTGGCAATTACCTGCTGGATCCGCCGCGCGAAATCCTCTTCCAGCGGCGCATGCGCTGCTTTTGGAAAATGCGCGGCAAGCTCTTCGGCTAATTCCGCATCGCTGTCACCCAGCAGGATCGCACAGATCCCCCGCTCGCTTTCTGCAACCAGACAGCGTCCTAACGAACAGTCGCTGATGGCATAACGCACTGCCGCATCCCCTTTGCGGTACTGCCTGGCCGTCATGCCCAGCGCATCGTTGGCTTTGCGATAATAGCTGCTGCTGTCGGGAAACCCCGCTGCCAGCACGGCGTCGGTAACTTTGTCACCCTGTGCAAGCGCGGTGCGCAGGCGCTGGCCTCGCGCCGCCTGCTGCCAGGCTTTTGGCGTCATGCCGGTCACGGACTTAAACAGACGGTGGAAATGAAAAGGACTCATGGCAACCTGCTGCGCCAGCCCCTTCAGGGTTAGCGTGGGTTCCTGCTCCAGAAGACGGCAGGCGTGTTCCACTTTCGCCAGCTTCTGCGCCTGCGGATCGCGTTTGTCCGGCATGCAGCGCTTGCACGGGCGAAACCCTGCCTGAACGGCATGGTGGGCATCGGGATAAAAGCGGACATTTTTACGCAGCGCGTGGCGGGCGCGGCATGACGGGCGGCAGAAAATACCCGTGGTCTGCACGGCGAAGACAAACTGTTCGTCAGCGAGCGGATCGCGGGCCAGCACGGCCTGCCAGCGATCCTCATCGGTAATAAAGGTCGAGTTTCTCATTATCGGCTCCTCTTGTAAGCATACATAGAGCCTGCCTGAGTGCCACTGATAAAAAACCCGCAACCTTGCTTTTTAATTTTTTTCGCGCACCAGGAAGCTGTCGAACTGCGGTGAATGCCAGGTTTTGAACCCATCGCCCTCTTTGGTGATCATATAAACCGCCAGCCCTTCCTGACGAACCACCTCTTTGGCTTTTTCCGGGCCGAGAACCATTAATCCGGTATCCCAGGCATCCGCTTCCAGCGCGGTGGGGGCAATGACCGTCACCGAGACCAGGTTATGCGTGATGGGACGTCCGGTCTGCGGATCGATAACGTGCGAAATACGCTTCCCCTCAAGCTCGTAATAGTTACGATAGCTTCCGGAGGTACTGATGCCATGTCCGTTGATATCCACTATCGCCTGCACGGCATTTTGCCGATCGGTCGGCTTTTGAATCGCTACGCGCCACGGCCTATCGCTGGCGTTCATGCCCCGGCTGACTAGCGCGCCGCCCACGGAGACCAGATAGCGGGAAATCCCTTCCTGGGCCATCAGCGCAGCAAGATGATCCGCCGCATAGCCTTCCCCGACCGTCGACAGATCGACAAACAGATCGGGGATATCCTTTTGCAGGTACTGTTGCCCGTACTGATTGATCACCGTCAGATGCTGCAGCCCTGTCCTGGCGCGGGCGTCATCAATAGCCGCCTGTTCAGGCGTGGTCACCGGCTGTTTGTTAGGGCCAAATCCCCAAAGGTTTACCAGCGGTCCGACGGTCACATCCATCGCGCCGTTGGTTTTGTAACCCACGCGCATTGCCTCGGTCACGATATCGGCCATCGCCTCGCTCACCGGCCACAGGGAGGTGCTGGTGGAGAGGTTAAAGCGCATCAGCGCCGAGTCATTTTTATAGGTCGACAGCAGCTGATCGTCGGCGTCCAGCTGCGACTGGATTTTGCCGCGAAGTTCATCTGTGCGCGTTTTATCGAGGTTCATGACGCTGACGCGCCAGAAGGTCCCCATCGTTTTGCCTTCGAGCACCGTCGCGGCGGGTGTGTCGGTTTTCGCCACGGGGGTGGGATCGTTACACGCGGTCAGGAAAAAAAGCATAGCCAGAAAGCTGGCGCGTAAAAAAGTCATGTCCATTCATTATTATCCTCATGCCAGGGCGGCAAGAGTACACCAAAACGGGTGAGTTGTGAGAATCAGAGAGGCATAAAAAAGGGGCCAGCAGGCCCCTTACGTCACACGGTGAAGCGATTAGAACTGGTAAACCAGGCCCAGCGCGACGATATCGTCAGTACCGATACCCGCCTGACGGGTGAATTCATTTTCATCAACCAGGTTGATTTTGTAATCCACGTAGGTGGACATGTTTTTGTTGAAGTAGTAAGTCGCACCAACATCAACATATTTCAGCAGATCCTGATCGCCGTAACCTTCGATGTCTTTCCCTTTAGACTGCAGGTAAGCCACGGATGGACGCAGGCCGAAGTCGAACTGGTACTGAGCAACCACTTCGAAGTTCTGCGCTTTGTTAGCGAAGCCGTAAGCGGTAGTCGGGCTGCTGCCGTTAGAGGTACCGAAACGGGTTGCGTTGTAGGTCTGAGAGTACTGCGCTGCCAGATAGATGTTGTTAGCATCGTATTTCAGGCCGCCAGAATAGACTTCTGCGTGATCGCCATTACCGTATACGCCTGGTGCGTTCTGATCGGCGGTACGTTTGGAGGAGGACATCGCGCCACCCACGCTGAAACCTTCGCCCAGGTTATAGGTCACGGATGCACCGTAGCCGTCGCCGTTCTGGTTCAGCAGGCTGCGACCGCTGGTGTTTTCACCGCTTACGCTGCCGTTTTTGCCCTGATATTGCAGAGCAAAGTTCAGGCCGTCAACCAGACCAAAGAAGTCCTGGTTACGGTAGGTTGCAACGCCGTTAGCACGGGATTGCAGGAAGTTGTCTGCGCCGTAGGTATCGCCGCCAAATTCAGGCAGAACGTCGGTCCAGGAGGTTACGTCGTAGATTACGCCGTAGTTACGACCGTAATCGAAAGAACCCGCCTCAGCGAATTTCAGACCCGCGAACGCCACACGCGTCCAGGACTGGTTGTCACCTTCAGTGGTGTTGCCCTGGATCTGGTATTCCCACTGGCCGTAACCGGTCAGTTGATCGTTAACCTGAGTTTCGCCTTTGAAGCCAAGACGCATATAGGTCTTGTCGCCGTCGTTGCCCTTGTCGTCAGAGAAATAGTGCAGACCATCGACTTTACCGTACAGATCTAATTTGTTGCCATCTTTGTTATAAATTTCGGCCGCATTTGCTGCGCCTGCCACCAGGAGTGCTGGTACCAGGAGGGACAGTACTTTAACTTTCATTTTATTAACCCTCTGTTATATGCCTTATAATTGCCACTGCTTACTGGTTAACCCTCATTAACCAGTCGGCAATTTCATTCTCCGCAAAATTACAGAATAATCCAATGCGAATATGATACGAAAACTTTGAAGATGTTTCATTTATCTATCAACATGTTTCAAAATGTAAATATCAAGGAACTTTTACAAAGCACAAATAGCTTATAAAATTAGCACTTATAATCAAACAGGAAAATCACCACATAAATATCAATTAGTTACAATAAAATTCGTTACAGCACTGAATGACAAAACAAGATCGCACCTAATCTCTAAAATAACTCTCGCTATCATCATTAACTTTATTTATTACCGTCATTCAGTTTTGAATGTCTGTTTATCCCTAATTGAACCGGATGCTCCGCATTCGGTTTTTTTTTACCTTTCTTTACGTAACTTCTCTTTTTTTGTGCTACCGCACCGTAATTGTAACGACTATTAACTAAATTCTCCTCGGGTATCCTGCGAGGACATAGAATTGAGGCGAAACTTAATTTCTTGTTAATTCGTGCTATTTTCCGGGCGCGTATGCCTGTTATTTGTACGCATATGGCGAGTTTGTACATGTTTACTGCACACCCCACCGCCGATATTGCCCGGCGAAAAAGTCGCTTCTTCCCGGACAGTGGCGCTGGAAATTCAGTTATTACCCTTTATACTGCCCTATCGCCACAGAGCACGACCATAACGGGTTAAAGATATCAATGAGTCAGACTGAAACTACCGCCCCGAGCAAATTTTCCCTCCTTCCCGGGAGCATCACCCGTTTCTTTCTTCTTTTGATCGTTGTGCTGTTAGTCACCATGGGGGTGATGGTGCAAAGCGCGGTTAACGCCTGGCTGAAGGATAAGAGCTATCAGGTCGTTGATATCACCCATGCCGTGCACAAGCGCATTGATACCTGGCGCTACGCCACCTGGCAGATTTACGACAATATCGCGGCTGCCCCGACCTCCTCGACCGGGGATGGACTTCAGGAGACGCGGCTTAAGCAGGATGTCTATTATCTCGAAAAACCGCAGCGTAAGACCGAGGCCCTCATCTTTGGCTCTCACGACAGCGCGACGCTTGAGATGACGCAGCGTATTTCGACCTATCTGGATACCCTCTGGGGCGCTGAAACGGTACCGTGGTCGATGTACTATCTGAACGGTCAGGACAACAGCATGATCCTGATCTCAACGCTGCCGTTAAAAGATCTCTCTTCCGGGTTTAAAGAGACCACCGTGGGCAGCATCGTCGATTCCCGCCGGGCAGAGATGCTGCAGCAGGCGAATGCCCTTGATGAACGCGAGAGCTTCTCTTCCCTGCGTCGTCTGGCCTGGCAAAACGGTCATTACTTTACCCTGCGCACCACGTTCAACCAGCCAGGACACCTGGCGACGGTGGTGGCCTTCGATTTACCGATTAATGATTTAATCCCGCCGGACATGCCGCTCGACAGCTTCCGTATGGAGCCAGACAGCAGCACCCAGAACATGCGTGCTGCGTCAGACAAAGAGGCCGCAGAAAGCGTTTCGATCTCCTTTAACGGTTCGAAAATCGAAATTGCCTCATCGCTGAATTCGACCGGGATGCGTCTGGTGTGGCAGGTGCCGTTTGGCACGCTGTTGCTCGACACCCTGCAAAATATCCTGCTGCCTCTGCTGCTGAATATCGGTCTGCTGGCGCTGGCGCTGTTTGGCTACAGCACCTTCCGGTTCCAGACGGGGCGTCAGAGCGACGCCTCTGCGGTTCCGGCCGGCACCAGCAATGAGCTGCGCGTATTGCGTGCACTGAATGAAGAAATTGTTTCCGTGCTGCCGCTTGGGGTCTTAGTTCACGACCAGGAGGCCAATCGTACGGTGATGAGCAACAAAATTGCCGACCATCTGCTGCCGCATCTTAACCTGCAGAACATCACCACCATGGCGGATCAGCACCAGGGGGTGATTCAGGCCACCATCAACAATGAACTGTACGAGATCCGTCAGTTCCGCAGCCAGGTGGCTCCCCGCACGCAAATATTCATTATTCGCGACCAGGATCGCGAAGTGCTGGTCAATAAAAAGCTCAAGCAAGCGCAAAGACTGTATGAGAAAAACCAGCAGGGGCGCGCCGCATTCATGCAGAACATTGGCGATGCCTTCAAGCAGCCGTTAAAAACGCTGGCGACCCAGGCGGCGGCGTTAAACACCTCTGAAAGCCACCAGCTTGCCTGCCAGGCCGATTCGCTGGTCAGAATGGTTGATGAGATCCAGCTGGCGAACATGCTGGAGAATGATTTCTGGAAGGGAACGCCAACCCTCTTCTCCATTCAGGATCTGATCGATGAAGTGGTGCCGGACGTGCTGCCCGTGATTAAGCGCAAAGGGTTGCAGCTGCTGATCAATAACAATCTCCCGGCGAATGACGAACGCCACGGCGATCGCGAAGCGCTGCGCCGCATTCTGCTGATGATTATTCAGTACGCCGTGACCACCACGCAGATCGGCAAGATCACCCTGGAAGTCAGCGCTGAGGAGTCGGCAGAAGACCGCCTGGCGTTCCGCATCCTGGACACCGGGGAAGGCGTCACAACGAGTGAAATTGATAACCTGCACTTCCCGTTCCTGAATGACACGCAAAGCGATCGCTACGGCAAGGCCAATGCTCTGACCTTCTGGCTGTGCGATCAGCTGGCGCGTAAGCTCGGCGGCCATCTGAATATCAAAGCCCGTGAATCTCTCGGCACCCGCTATTCTCTGCACGTGAAAATGGCGGCCAATCCGCAGGAAGAAGATGAAGAACGTCTGCTGGATGACGTCGTGGTGATGGTCGATGTGACCTCGAACGAGATCCGCAATATCGTCGTTCGTCAGTTAGAAAACTGGGGTGCGGCCTGCATCACGCCGGATGAAAGACTTGCAAGTCAAGAATTTGATCTGTTTTTAACTGATAATCCGTCTAATCTTACTGCCTCCGGCTTGCTTTTAAGCGATGATGAGTCAGGCGTGCGGAAAATCGGCCCTGGCCAGCTGCGCGTCAACTTTAATATAAGCAATGCGATGCAGGAAGCTGTACTACAACTAATAGAAGAGCAGCTGGCGCAGGAAGAGATAGCGGAATCACCGTTAGGCGGCAATGAAAATGCCGAGCTTCACGCCAGCGGATACTATTCACTCTTTGTTGATACAGTACCAGATGATGTTAAGCGGTTGTATACTGAGTCCGCTGCGAATGATTTAGCAGCGCTGGCACAGACAGCACACCGGCTTAAAGGGGTGTTTGCCATGCTTAATCTGGTTCCCGGCAAGCAGTTATGTGAAACGCTGGAACATCTAATTCGTGAGAAAGATGCCTCTGGCATTGAAAAATACATCAGCGACATTGACGCCTACGTCAAAAGCTTGCTGTAGCAAGGTAGCCTTATACATGAACAATATGAACGTAATTATTGCCGATGACCATCCGATTGTACTGTTCGGTATTCGCAAATCACTTGAACAGATCGAGTGGGTGAATGTAGTCGGTGAATTTGAAGACTCTACAGCACTGATCAATAACCTCCCAAAGCTTGATGCACACGTGCTTATTACCGATCTCTCCATGCCTGGGGACAAGTACGGTGATGGGATCACGCTCATCAAATACATTAAACGTCACTTCCCGGATATCTCGATCATTGTTCTGACCATGAACAACAACCCGGCGATCCTGAGCGCGGTGTTGGATCTGGACATCGAAGGGATTGTGCTGAAACAGGGCGCACCGACCGATCTGCCAAAAGCGCTCGCTGCGCTGCAGAAAGGCAAGAAGTTCACGCCTGAGAGCGTCTCTCGTCTGCTGGAAAAAATCAGCGCGGGTGGCTACGGTGACAAACGCCTGTCCCCGAAAGAGAGTGAAGTTCTGCGCCTGTTCGCAGAAGGTTTCCTGGTGACCGAGATTGCCAAGAAGCTGAACCGCAGTATTAAAACCATCAGCAGCCAGAAGAAATCAGCGATGATGAAGCTGGGCGTGGACAACGATATTGCCCTGCTGAACTATCTGTCCTCCGTTACGCTGAGCGCAACGGACAAGGATTGATCCCGGACGGGTGTGCGGCCTGATGCCCTCACCCCATCCCTCTCCCACAGGGAGAGGGTGAAAAACGTAAAAGGCCCTTGCGGGCCTTTTTTATATTCTGGTTTTTCTCACGCGATCCGCGTAAATCGACAATGTCTGTTTCAGCACGTCCAGCGTCACCGGCTTCGACAGACAGCTGTCCATGCCTGACTCCAGACAGCGCTGTTTCTCTTCCGCCAGCGCGTTCGCCGTTACGCCCACCACCGGCAGCGTCAGGCCCAGCTGTCGGATGCGCTGCGTCAGACGGTAGCCGTCCATGTTTGGCATGTTGACGTCGCTAAGCACGATATCAATATGATTTTTACTCAGCACATTCAGCGCATCCACGCCGTCATTGGCCGTTTTGCACTGGTAGCCCAGCGATCCCAGCTGGTCAGCCAGCAGGCGGCGGTTAATCGGATGATCATCCACCACCAGAATCATCATATCGTCATTCACCGACGCCAGAGAGTCCGGTGACGGCAATCCGCCCGCGCCGTCGCGCTCTTCCAGCTCCACTTTGTAGATGCGCGCCAGCAGGCTCAACAGCTCGTGCGGCGTTGCGACACTGTGTACCCATTCTCCAGGCGTACGCTCGACAGGAATTCCAATGTGGCGACGACAGAAGAGCACCGCCCCTCTTCCCTGCCACGGCTGATCCGGCATCTCGTCGGCGATCAGCACATCGTCCACGTCCGGCGTTTGACCTTCATAGCGGCACACCCGCACGCCGCTGTGGGCAAGCAGCGCCGTCAGGTAGTCATTCAATGAGGCGTTATGCACCGCCAGCCAGCAGCGCTTGTCGCTCAGACCGTCCACCGTCGATTTTGCCGGATACTGCGCCGAATAGAGCGGAATGCGGATGGTGAACTGGCTGCCCATGCCGGGCTCGGTATCCACCGAGATATCCCCGTCCATCATGCTGACGAGCTTCTCACAAATCGCCAGCCCCAGTCCGGTGCCCTGGAAGTTACGCTGCACGCCGGTCCCGACCTGGAAGAACGGGTCGAACAGGCGAACCACTTCCTTCGCCGGGATGCCGACGCCCGTGTCGCGCACGCGAATACTCAGATAATCCCCCGCCCGGCAGACGTGCAACACGATACAGCCAACGTCGGTGAATTTGATGGCGTTGCTGAGCAGGTTAGAGATGACCTGCTGCAGGCGCATCGGATCGCCATGCAGCGTCAGCGGCACGTCCGGTTCGATAAAGCAGTAGAGCCCCAGCTGTTTACGCACCACCAGCGGCAGATAGTTGGCGCTAATGTGGTTCATGACCTCGCGCGGCGAGAACTCCCGCGGCTCGATTTTCAGCTGCTCAGACTCAATTTTAGAGAAGTCGAGAATATCGCTGATGATTTTTAGCAGCAGGCTGGAGGAGTTGTTCATCGCCGTCACCAGCCTGTCGACCCCTTTCGGCAGCTCTTTCGTCTGCAGCAAGTCGAGGTTACCGATGATCCCGTACAGCGGCGTTCGCAACTCGTGGCTGACGGTGGCAAGGAACATGGATTTCGACTGGCTGGCCTGCTCCGCCGCCTGCGCCATCTCCTGCAGCGACTCTTCCATCTTCACGCGCGCGGAGACATCCACCAGCACGCAAATCGCCACGTTTTCATTGCGATAGCGTGAATGGACAAAGCTGATCTGCAGGTTGGTGTGCGTACTGGTGAGCACGTCGACAAAGTTAACCTGCTGGCCGCAGATAATTTGCGTCAGCCTCTGCCGGTCTTCATGCGTCAGCATGTTCAGGTAGTTATGCGCCAGTTCGTTACTCAGAATATTGGTCCCGTCCTGGGTACGCAGAATACAGATCCCCACCGGTGCCGAGGCAACAATCTTGCGGTTAAACTGCTCGTGTTCCTCCAGCCGCTGGGCGTCGCTCTCGGCGGGAATAAAGATTTTCCGCTCATACATGCGCGCCAGGGTGAACAGCGCCCCACCCGCGATCAGGTTCAGCAGAATGGCATTCATGATGAGAATGCGTATCCGCTCAAGCACCATGTCCACTGGCACCGAATAGACAATACTCAGCGACGAAGGCGGCAGGCTCTTCTTCAGCACCAGTTCGCGGAAACCCGAGGTATAGCCAAACCACGACCGTTCCTGCATCCAGTGCGGTTCGACGTTTAACCGGTTATCCGGCCCGGCGAGTGAGATCAGCTGATGACCGTTTTCATCCAGAATGGTTACTCCCATAGGCAGGCTGCCCGGGGTGAAGAAATTTTCCATGCGAATGGTCTGCTCAATCCCCAGCAGCGCCTGCAGGCGATTGCCGAGATACACCGGCGTCAGGGCGTAGAAATAGCCCACGCCCGGGCGCGGGCCCTGGCTAACCCAGAAGATGTTATTCCCGCGCTCGTCCTGCGGCGCATTGCGATATTTCACAATACGTTCATGCAGGCTTTTCAGCGCATCGTCACGCTCAACGGGCACATCGCGCAGGCCAAAGTCAGCCATGCAGAGATTTTCGCTGCCAATCAGGAATACACGGTTCAGGTCATAGGCGGCGGAGAAATTGTCGCGCCAGTAGCGCATAAACCAGGCAAGGGATTCCAGCGACCCGCGCCAGGAATTGCTCATGGTGGAGCAATCGGAGTCCGGGAACAGGGGTTGGAAGTCCGGGACTTCGGTTTTGTCATTACGCCCGCGAAGCGCCAGGATGCCGTTTTCCGCCGTCAGACGATTCTCGGCTATATACTTCAGCTCCTTCATCACGTCAGACGTTCGCTGAATGTAGCGCTGGGCCTGGTCGGAGCTTAAGTTAAACTCCTGGCGGATCTCCGCTTCTTTCTGGTGCAGCGCGTTTACGATGTAAAACACCGAGAACAAGGCCACCAGCAGCCAAAGCAGGAGCGCCAGCGCCCGAAACAGATAGCGAGAAACTTTCAGCGTAGTACGAAAGGAGACGAGGTATTTCAAGGGGGCGAGGCTCCGCCGTCGGGGTCAAAAGAATGTGGTTAAGGTAGCGGTAAACGCGCCAGGTCGCAACGTTGACTTATCTGCTTGTGCAAAAGAAAAGGGCCGGAATCCGGCCCTTTTTTGCATCAGGAGACATTACTCGTCAGCGTCATCCGCTGCGTCATCGTCAGTATCGGCTTCCGGCGCGATATCATCATCGCCTTCCGCAACGCTACCGTCGATGGAATCGAGCTCTTCGTCATCCACCGGCTCAGCAACACGCTGCAGACCCACCACGTTTTCATCTTCCGCTGTACGGATGAGGATTACGCCCTGGGTGTTACGCCCTACCACGCTGATCTCAGACACGCGGGTACGCACCAGCGTACCGGCATCGGTGATCATCATGATCTGGTCGGCATCGTCCACCTGCACCGCGCCCACAACGGAACCGTTGCGCTCGGTCACTTTGATAGAGATAACGCCCTGCGTGCCGCGAGACTTGGTTGGGTATTCCCCTTCCGCCGTACGTTTACCGTAACCATTCTGCGTGACGGTCAGGATAGCCCCTTCACCGCGCGGAATAATCAGAGAAACAACGCTGTCTTCGCCAGCCAGTTTGATACCACGAACGCCCGTAGCGGTACGACCCATCGCGCGGACGGCATTCTCTTTAAAGCGCACCACTTTACCGGCCGCAGAGAACAGCATTACTTCATCAGAACCGGAGGTCAGATCCACGCCGATCAGCTCGTCGCCTTCGTTCAGGTTCACCGCGATGATCCCTGCGGAACGTGGGCGGCTGAACTCGGTCAGTGCGGTTTTCTTCACGGTACCGCTGGCGGTCGCCATAAAGACGTTCACGCCCTCTTCGTACTCGCGTACCGGCAGGATGGCGGTGATACGTTCGTTCGCTTCCAGCGGCAGCAGGTTAACGATTGGACGACCACGCGCGCCACGGCTCGCTTCCGGCAGCTGATAAACCTTCATCCAGTACAGACGACCACGGCTGGAGAAGCAGAGGATCGTGTCATGGGTGTTGGCCACCAGCAGGCGGTCAATAAAGTCTTCTTCTTTAATACGTGCTGCAGATTTGCCTTTACCGCCACGACGCTGTGCTTCGTAGTCGGTCAGCGGCTGATACTTCACATAGCCCTGGTGAGACAGGGTGACCACCACGTCTTCGCGGTTGATCAGGTCTTCAATGTTGATATCAGAGCTGTTCGCGGTGATTTCGGTGCGGCGCGCATCGCCGAACTGATCGCGCACCAGTTCCAGCTCTTCACGGATCACTTCCATCAGACGCTCTGCGCTGCCCAGGATGTGCAGCAGCTCAGCAATCTGTTCCAGCAGCTCTTTGTATTCGTCGAGCAGTTTTTCATGCTCAAGGCCGGTCAGTTTCTGCAGACGCAGATCCAGAATCGCCTGGGCCTGCTGTTCAGTCAGGTAATACTGACCGTCACGCACGCCGAATTCAGGTTCCAGCCACTCAGGACGCGCTGCGTCATCGCCCGCACGTTCCAGCATCGCGGCGACGTTACCCAGATCCCACGGACGGGAAATCAGGGCGGCTTTCGCTTCCGCCGGGGTTGGCGCACGACGGATCAGTTCAATGATCGGGTCGATGTTGGCCAGCGCAACCGCCAGCGCTTCAAGGATGTGCGCACGGTCGCGCGCTTTGCGCAGTTCGAAGATGGTACGACGGGTCACCACTTCACGGCGGTGACGCACGAACGCGCTCAGGATCTCTTTCAGGTTCATGATCTTCGGCTGACCATGGTGCAGTGCAACCATGTTGATACCGAAGGAGACCTGAAGCTGAGTCTGGGAGTACAGGTTGTTCAGCACAACCTCACCCACCGCGTCGCGTTTGATCTCAATCACGATGCGCATACCGTCTTTGTCAGACTCGTCACGCAGCGCGCTGATCCCTTCAACACGTTTTTCTTTTACCAGCTCGGCGATTTTTTCAATCAGACGCGCTTTGTTCACCTGATACGGGATCTCGTGAACAATGATGGTTTCACGGCCGGTTTTAGCGTCCGCTTCCACTTCGGCGCGGGCACGGATGTAAATCTTGCCGCGGCCGGTGCGGTACGCTTCTTCAATACCGCGACGACCGTTGATGATCGCCGCCGTCGGGAAGTCCGGGCCCGGGATGTGTTCCATCAGCCCTTCAATGCTGATGTCTTCATCGTCGATATAGGCCAGGCAGCCGTTGATCACCTCAGTGATATTGTGCGGCGGAATGTTAGTTGCCATACCGACCGCGATACCGGACGAACCGTTAACCAGCAGGTTCGGGATCTTGGTTGGCATCACATCTGGGATGCGCTCGGTGCCGTCGTAGTTATCGACGAAATCAACGGTCTCTTTTTCCAGGTCGGCCATCAGCTCATGAGCGATTTTCGACATACGGATTTCCGTATAACGCATCGCCGCAGCGGAGTCGCCGTCGACTGAACCAAAGTTACCCTGACCATCTACCAGCATGTAACGCAAGGAGAATGGCTGCGCCATACGAACGATGGTGTCATAAACGGCGGTATCACCATGCGGGTGATATTTACCGATGACGTCACCGACGACGCGGGCAGATTTTTTATAGGCTTTATTCCAGTCATTGCCCAATACGTTCATGGCGTATAGTACGCGACGGTGTACCGGCTTAAGGCCATCGCGGACGTCCGGCAGCGCACGGCCAACAATGACCGACATCGCATAGTCCAGATAGGAGCTCTTCAGCTCTTCCTCGATGTTAACCGGTGTAATTTCTCTCGCAAGGTCGCTCATCTAACCGCTATCCCTCTACTGTATCCCGGATTCAAAGGTCGCAAATTATAACACAGCCGAGGTGATTGAGGTAAACCTATACGCTTTATTCACGGGGATTGCCTGATATACTCCTTTGTCTTGCTAAATAAGGAGTAAAAGCGCCCATGAATGCCGAAAAATCCCCGACGGCTCACAACGTTGACCACGAAGA
Source organism: Enterobacter asburiae (assembly GCF_024599655.1). Lineage (NCBI taxonomy): Bacteria > Pseudomonadati > Pseudomonadota > Gammaproteobacteria > Enterobacterales > Enterobacteriaceae > Enterobacter > Enterobacter asburiae. The sequence goes on along the minus strand of NZ_CP102247.1, from coordinate 1,582,298 downwards.
GATTGCCAAATTTGAAGCGGTGGCGTCCCGCTGGTGGGATCTCGAAGGTGAGTTCAAACCGCTGCATCGCATTAACCCGCTGCGTCTGGGCTATATCGCGGAGCGTTCCGGCGGTCTGTTCGGTAAGAAAGTGCTCGACGTCGGCTGCGGCGGCGGCATCCTGGCTGAAAGCATGGCGCGCGAAGGGGCGAACGTCACTGGCCTGGATATGGGCTTTGAACCGCTGCAGGTGGCCCGCCTTCATGCGCTGGAGTCCGGTATACAGGTGGAATACGTGCAGGAAACCGTGGAAGAGCATGCGGCGAAACACGCCCATCAGTACGATGTGGTGACCTGCATGGAGATGCTGGAGCACGTTCCCGATCCGCAGTCGGTGGTGCACGCCTGTGCAAAACTGGTGAAGCCGGGCGGCCAGGTCTTCTTCTCAACCATCAACCGCAACGGTAAAGCCTGGCTGATGGCCGTTGTCGGCGCGGAGTATGTGCTGCGCATGGTGCCGAAAGGGACCCACGACGTGAAGAAATTCATCAAGCCTGCGGAGTTGTTAAGCTGGGTTGACCAGACCTGGCTCAAAGAGCAGCACATCACCGGCCTGCACTACAATCCGCTGACCGATAAATTCAAACTCGCACCGGGCGTTGATGTTAACTATATGTTGCACACAACCGCCAAAAACGACTAACGTCATTCGTTATTCTTATAAAGATTGCGCGACATCATGTTGCGCAATTCTGACCTCTCGTTGAAGAAATCAGCACTCGATCAAATTTTGAATTTTTTTTCTTAATTATTGACATGTCTTCCAGGCCTTACGGTACGAGGACTTAGCCTTTTTTACCCTTTCACAACCTCAATTTAACGTCAAAATCAACCCTTGTGCTGAAAAGATTCGATACTAGAATACTCACCATATAGCGTTTTTCTTATCGCAAACCCCCTATATGTAGTATTTATCCACAGAGTTAGTCACAAGACGGATCTGTGGATAAGCGGGGGATATTTTTTATTTCACGGACAGGTAAAACCCACATGAATCAGAGTCTGCTGGTGACAAAGCGCGACGGTACTACCGAGCGTATCAATCTGGACAAAATCCATCGAGTTCTCGACTGGGCAGCAGAAGGACTGAACAACGTATCTATCTCCCAGGTTGAACTGCGTTCCCACATTCAGTTCTACGACGGCATCAAAACGTCTGATATCCACGAAACGATCATTAAAGCAGCGGCAGACCTCATCTCCCGCGAAGCACCGGATTATCAGTACCTCGCTGCACGTCTGGCGATTTTCCACCTGCGTAAAAAAGCCTACGGCCAGTTTGAGCCGCCGAAGCTTTACGATCACGTGGTGAAAATGGTTGAGCTGGGCAAATACGACACGCATCTGCTGGAAGACTATACGGAAGAAGAGTTCGAGCAGATGAACGGGTTTATCGATCACTGGCGCGACATGAACTTCTCCTACGCGGCGGTTAAGCAGCTCGAAGGCAAATACCTGGTTCAGAACCGCGTAACCGGTGAGATCTACGAAAGCGCCCAGTTCCTCTATATTCTGGTGGCCGCCTGCCTGTTCTCTAACTACCCGCGTGACACCCGTCTGCAATACGTGAAGCGTTTCTACGATGCGGTCTCCACGTTCAAGATTTCTCTGCCGACGCCAATCATGTCTGGCGTGCGTACCCCAACCCGTCAGTTCAGCTCCTGCGTACTGATCGAGTGTGGTGACAGCCTGGATTCCATCAACGCCACCTCCAGCGCCATCGTGAAATACGTTTCCCAGCGTGCCGGTATCGGCATCAACGCCGGTCGCATCCGTGCGCTGGGCAGCCCGATTCGCGGCGGTGAAGCGTTCCACACCGGCTGTATCCCGTTCTATAAACACTTCCAGACGGCAGTAAAATCCTGCTCTCAGGGCGGCGTGCGCGGCGGTGCTGCGACCCTGTTCTACCCAATGTGGCACCTGGAAGTGGAAAGCCTGCTGGTCCTGAAAAACAACCGCGGCGTTGAAGGCAACCGCGTGCGCCACATGGACTACGGCGTGCAGATCAACAAGCTGATGTACACCCGTCTGCTGAAAGGCGAAGACATCACGCTGTTCAGCCCGTCCGACGTTCCGGGCCTGTATGACGCGTTCTTTGCCGATCAGGACGAGTTCGAGCGTCTGTACACCAAATACGAAAAAGACGACAGCATCCGAAAGCAGCGCGTGAAGGCGGTAGACCTGTTCTCCCTGATGATGCAGGAACGTGCCTCTACTGGCCGTATCTACATCCAGAACGTGGACCACTGCAACACCCACAGCCCGTTTGACCCGGTCGTCGCCCCGGTGCGCCAGTCTAACCTGTGCCTGGAGATCGCCCTGCCGACCAAACCGCTGGAAGACGTGAACGACGAAAACGGCGAAATCGCGCTGTGTACGCTGTCCGCGTTTAACCTGGGCGCGATTAAGAGCCTGGACGAGCTGGAAGAGCTGGCCGTGCTGGCGGTTCGCGCGCTCGACGCCCTGCTGGACTACCAGGATTACCCAATCCCGGCTGCTAAACGCGGTGCGATGGGCCGCCGTACCCTGGGTATCGGCGTGATCAACTTCGCCTACTGGCTGGCGAAAAACGGCAAGCGTTACTCTGACGGCAGCGCCAACAACCTGACGCACCAGACGTTCGAAGCGATTCAGTACTATCTGATGAAAGCCTCTAACGAGCTGGCGAAAGAGCAAGGCGCGTGCCCGTGGTTCAACGAAACCACCTACGCGAAAGGCATTCTGCCAATCGACACCTACAAGAAAGACCTGGATGCGATTGTCAGCGAGCCGCTGCACCTCGACTGGGAAGGCCTGCGTGAGTCCATCAAGACCCACGGCCTGCGTAACTCCACGCTCTCTGCCCTGATGCCGTCCGAGACCTCGTCGCAGATCTCTAACGCCACCAACGGTATTGAACCGCCGCGCGGCCACGTCAGCATTAAAGCGTCGAAAGACGGCGTGCTGCGTCAGGTCGTACCGGATTACGAAACCCTGGGCAACAACTACGAGCTGCTGTGGGAAATGCCAAACAACGACGGCTACCTGCAGCTGGTAGGTATCATGCAGAAGTTTATCGACCAGTCGATCTCTGCCAATACCAACTATGACCCGACGCGCTTCCCGTCCGGCAAGGTTCCGATGCAGCAATTGCTGAAAGACCTGCTGACCGCCTATAAATTTGGCGTGAAAACGCTGTACTATCACAACACCCGTGACGGTGCGGAAGACGCGCAGGACGACATGGTACCGTCAATTCAGGACGATGGCTGCGAAAGCGGCGCATGTAAGATCTAATGTAAATGCCGGGTGGCGCTACGCTTACCCGGCCTACGATTTTGTTTGCCCGACTGACAAAATCTCTCACAGGACACACTCATGGCATACACCACCTTTTCACAGACGAAAAACGACCAGCTCAAAGAGCCGATGTTCTTCGGCCAGCCGGTCAACGTGGCACGCTACGATCAGCAAAAATATGACATCTTCGAAAAGCTGATCGAAAAGCAACTCTCCTTCTTCTGGCGCCCGGAAGAAGTGGACGTCTCCCGCGACCGTATTGACTACCAGTCGCTGCCGGATCACGAAAAGCATATCTTCATCAGCAACCTGAAGTACCAGACGCTGCTGGACTCCATTCAGGGTCGTAGCCCGAACGTGGCGCTGCTGCCGCTGATCTCGATTCCTGAGCTGGAAACCTGGGTGGAAACCTGGGCGTTCTCCGAGACGATCCACTCCCGCTCTTACACCCACATCATCCGCAACATCGTGAACGATCCGGCGGTGGTGTTTGACGATATCGTTACCAACGAGCAGATCCAGAAGCGCGCGGAAGGCATCGCCCACTACTACGACGAGCTGATCCAGATGACCAGCTACTGGCATCTGCTGGGCGAAGGCACCCACAACGTGAACGGTAAAACCGTTACCGTGAACCTGCGCGCGCTGAAAAAGCAGCTGTACCTGTGCCTGATGAGCGTCAACGCGCTGGAAGCGATCCGCTTCTACGTGAGCTTCGCCTGCTCCTTCGCCTTTGCCGAGCGCAAGCTGATGGAAGGCAACGCCAAAATCATCCGTCTGATTGCCCGCGATGAAGCCCTGCACCTGACCGGCACCCAGCACATGCTGAACCTGCTGCGCAGCGGTACGGACGACCCGGAGATGGCGGAAATCGCCGAAGAGTGCAAGCAGGAGTGCTACGACCTGTTCGTGCTGGCGGCCCAGCAGGAGAAAGAGTGGGCAGACTACCTGTTCCGCGACGGCTCCATGATTGGCCTGAACAAAGACATCCTGTGCCAGTACGTTGAGTACATCACCAACATCCGCATGCAGGCCGTCGGTCTCGACCTGCCGTTCCAGACGCGCTCTAACCCAATCCCGTGGATCAACACCTGGCTGGTGTCCGATAACGTGCAGGTTGCGCCGCAGGAAGTGGAAGTGAGCTCTTATCTGGTCGGTCAGATTGATTCTGAAGTCAACACCGACGACCTGAGCAACTTCCAGCTCTGATGTCACGCGTCACGTTAAGCCTTTCCGGCACTGAGGTACTGTGTCGGGAGGAGCACCCTTCTCTGCTGGTGGCGCTTGAGGCGCATCAGGTAGAAGTAGAGTACCAGTGTCGTTCCGGCTACTGCGGCTCCTGCCGCTGCCGTCTGGTCGCCGGCCAGGTGGACTGGCTGACCGAGCCGCTGGCCTTTATCAACGAAGGGGAAATTTTGCCCTGCTGCTGCCGGGCAAAAGGCGATATAGAGATCGAGATGTGATTGTGTCGGGTGGCGCTTCGCTTACCCGACCTACAAAACCGCAGTTCGTAGGCCGGGTAAGGCGCAGCCGCCACCCGGCAATTTCAGCGTTAATCCTTCAAAAAGCTTACCGCTTTATCCGGGAAATCCGTAAACAGTCCGTCAACGCCCGCCTGGTTATACAACACCTCATAAAGCTGATTCACGTCCGTGGCATACGGCGGCAGCTGGTCTGCACGCACGGTATACGGATGCACCTGCATCTTGCTGGCGTGCGCCTCTTTCACCATCGCCGTCAGCTTCACATGGCCCGGCGCTGAGCTTTCCGCCACCAGCATGTGGTAATCCGGCCCGATGCCGTCGGCGTACTGCGCAATCTGCTTCATCGCGCCCGGCTTAAACATCCAGTCGTAGCTGTAGTTCACCCACTTCCCGTCCGGCTGCTTCTCCTGGGTTTCATTCCAGTCGGTATAGGCGATCAGCTGCACCAGATTGAGGTTCATGCCCATCTTCGGCTCCAGCTCGGTTTTGATGCGCTTCAGCTCGGCGGCGTCAAAACACTGCAGGTAGACTTTGTCCTTCTTGCTGGTGTAGCCGTACTGTTTCAGCACCTCCAGCGTCTTTGCGGCAATGTCTTTTCCTTCCTGATGGTGGAACCACGGCGCTTTGATCTCCGGGTAAATACCGATGTTTTTACCGGTGGAGTGGTTCAGCCCCTGAACAAACTCAATCTCTTCCTGGAAGGTATGAATTCGGAAGTCAGATTTGCCCATCGGGAAACGTCCCGGATAGACCTGCACCTTCTTGCCGTTTTCAATCTCGAAGCCTTCGGTAAACTTCAGGGAACGGATCTCCGCCAGGGTGAAATCAATGGCGTAGTAGCGGCCATCTTTGCGCGCGCGGTCCGGGAAACGCTCCGCCACGTCCGTCACGCGGTCCAGGTAGTGGTCATGCAGGACGACCAGCTGGTCGTCCTTGGTCATCACCAGATCCTGCTCCAGGTAATCCGCGCCCTGGGCATAGGCCATCGCTTTTGCCGGCAGCGTATGCTCCGGCAGATAGCCGCTGGCGCCGCGGTGGGCGATAACGATTTTATCCGCCGCCAGCGCGGAGCCGGTCATCAGGCCCGCCAGCAGCAGGCCGGTTGTAACGTAAGATAATTTCATGGCAATACTCCTTATTGACGACGCGCCTGCACTTCCGCGTGGTGGCGTTTCTCACCGATCATCACAACAATCAGCAGCAGTACCGCCAGCACGCTACCGCCGATCATCACCATAAAGCCGCCGTCCCAGCCGAAGAAGTCAACGGTGTAGCCCACGATGGCGCTCGCCGCGACCGAACCGCCCAGATAGCCGAACAGACCGGTAAAGCCTGCCGCCGTGCCTGCCGCTTTTTTCGGTGCCAGCTCCAGCGCGTGCAGACCAATCAGCATTACCGGACCGTAAATCAGGAAGCCAATGACGATCATGCAGGCCATGTCTACTGATGGGTTGCCCGGCGGGTTGAGCCAGTAAACAACGGTCGCGATGGTCACCAGAGTCATAAAGAAGACGCCCGTCGCACCGCGGTTACCTTTAAACACCTTGTCCGACATCCAGCCGCAAAGCAGCGTGCCCGGGATCCCGGCATATTCATACAGGAAATAGGCCCACGAGGATTTATCCAGTGCGAAGTGCTTCACCTCTTTCAGGTAGGTTGGCGACCAGTCGAGGATGCCGTAGCGCAGCAGGTAAACGAACACGTTCGCCACCGCGATGTACCACAGCAGCTTGTTCGGCAGGACGTACTTCATGAAGATCTGTTTTGCGGTCAGCTCTTCTTCGTGCTCTTTGCTGTAATCATCCGGATAGTCGTTTTTGTACTCTTCAATCGGCGGCAGGCCGCAGGACTGCGGCGTATCGCGCATCAGCGCGAAAGCGATAATCGCCACGACGATGGCGCCGAAAGCAGGCATATACAGCGCAGCGTGCCAGTCGTTGAACCAGGCCATCCCCAGCAGGAACAGCAGCGGCGGAATACCGCCACCGACGTTATGCGCGCAGTTCCACACCGACACGATGCCGCCGCGCTCCTTCTGCGACCACCAGTGCACCATGGTGCGTCCGCACGGCGGCCACCCCATCCCCTGGAACCAGCCGCAGAGGAACAGCAGCACGAACATAATCGCAATACTGGACGTCGCCCACGGCACAAAGCCCATGAACAGCATGACTGCGGCCGCCAGGATCAGGCCGGCGGGCAGGAACACGCGCGGATTCGAGCGATCCGACACGGAACCCATGATGAATTTGGAAAAACCGTAGGCGATTGAGATCCCCGACAGCGCGAACCCCAGATCGCCGCGGGAGAAGCCCTGCTCCACCAGATAAGGCATGGCGAGCGCGAAGTTTTTACGTACAAGGTAGTACGCCGCGTACCCGAAGAAGATCCCCAGGAAGATTTGCCAGCGCAGACGGCGGTATAGCGGATCAATTTCTGCCTCTGGCAGACGCGCCCGATGCGGCGCAGGTTTGAAGATACTGAGCATAACAGCCTCCGTGGCCTTGAATTGAATGAGCAGGTGGCTCGCACCCGAATTCCAGAGGCGGGGATGTTAAGAAATCACGGTGATTGTTACTGTGAATCAACGCACAGATTGTTACAGAAATATGACAGAATGCGCAAAAAAGCGCATGAAATCACGTTTCACTTTCGAATTTCGCGCGTTTATGTTCGAAATCAAACAAACCACACTATTGATATGGCTAAATGATAAAAAAACGAACATAGAGGGTAAACAATGACCATTCACGATCCTCGCTACAGCGATGTGATAATCATTGGCGGTGGCGCAACCGGCGCCGGGATCGCACGCGATTGCGCCCTTCGCGGCTTAAGCGTCACGCTGCTGGAGCGCCATGATATCGCCACGGGCGCAACCGGGCGTAACCACGGCCTGCTGCACAGCGGCGCGCGGTACGCGGTGACCGACGGTGAATCCGCGCGCGAATGTATTGCTGAAAACCAGATCCTCAAGCGTATCGCCCGCCACTGCATTGAGCCGACCGACGGCCTCTTTATTACCCTTCCCGAAGATGACCTCGCCTTTCAGGACACCTTTATTACCGCCTGCACTGCAGCGGGCATTCAGGCTGAGGCCATGGACCCGGTGCTGGCGCGGCGGCTGGAACCGTCGGTTAACCCGGCGCTTATCGGCGCGGTGAAAGTGCCTGACGGCACCGTTGACCCCTTCCGCCTGACTGCCGCCAATATGCTGGACGCCCGAGAACATGGCGCGCACATCCTGACCGGGCACGAAGTGACCGGGCTTATCCGCGAGGGGAATCGCATCTGCGGCGTGCGGATCCTTGATACGCAATATAACGAACACAGCGAGCTGTATGCCGCCGTTGTGGTCAACGCGGCGGGGATCTGGGGGCAGCGCATCGCGGAATACGCGGACCTGTCGGTACGCATGTTCCCGGCAAAAGGCTCGCTGCTGATCCTCGACCACCGCATCAATAACCACGTGATCAACCGCTGCCGCAAACCGTCTGATGCCGATATCCTCGTCCCGGGCGACACCATTTCGTTAATCGGTACCACCTCAACCCACGTGGACTACAGCGAGATTGACTACAACCGCGTGACCGCCGACGAGGTCGACATCCTGCTGCGCGAAGGGGAAAAACTGGCCCCGGTGATGGCCCAGACGCGTATTCTGCGCGCCTACGCGGGCGTGCGTCCGCTGGTCGCCAGCGATAACGACCCGAGCGGGCGTAACGTCAGCCGGGGCATCGTGCTGCTCGATCACGCCGAGCGCGACGGCATGGACGGGTTTATCACCATCACCGGCGGCAAGCTGATGACCTACCGCCTGATGGCCGAGTGGGCGACCGATGCCGTCTGCCGCAAGCTGGGCAATACGGAACGGTGCGTGACGGCAGAACAAGCCCTGCCCGGCTCGCGTCAGTCCACCGAAAAAACGCTGCAAAAAATTATCTCCCTGCCCGCGCCGCTGCGCGGGTCCGCTATTTACCGCCACGGCGACAGAACGCCACAGTGGCTCGGTGAAGGACGACTGAGCCGCAGCCTGGTGTGCGAGTGCGAAGCCGTCACCGCCGGTGAGGTGCAGTACGCGGTGGAGAGCCTGACGGTCACAAGCCTGCTCGATCTTCGCCGCCGCACCCGCGTTGGAATGGGGACCTGTCAGGGCGAGCTGTGCGCCTGTCGTGCCGCCGGGTTATTGCAGCGTTTTCACACCACCACCGCTACCCAGTCGCTCGATCAGCTCAGCGCGTTTTTAAACGAGCGCTGGAAAGGCATTCAGCCTGTCGCGTGGGGAGATGCCCTGCGCGAAAGCGAATTTACCCGCTGGGTCTACCAGGGGCTTTGCGGTCTTGAGAAGGAGCAACGCGATGAAATTTGATACCGTCATCGTCGGCGGCGGGCTGGCAGGATTGCTCTGTGGCATCAAACTCACGAAGCAGGGGCTGCGCTGCGCCATTATCACCCGGGGCCAGAGCGCCCTGCACTTCTCGTCGGGCTCGCTGGATCTGGTGGACGAAGCGTACCGCGATAAGCTGCCGCCGGAGCACCCGTATCACCTGATTGGCGCGCAGCATATTGACCGCTTTGCGCTGGAAACCGAAGCGCTGCTGGCGGACTGCGGCGCGCGTCTGAAGGGAAGCGCCCGGCTCAATCACCAGCGCGTCACGCCGCTCGGCACCCTACGCTCTGCCTGGCTCAGCCCGGAGGAGGTGCCCGTTGCACCCTTCAATGCCGCGCGCGTGCGGGTCGTGGGTATTAGCGGCTTTCTGGATTTTCAGCCCCATCTCGCGGCGGCGTCGCTCTGTCGCCAGGGCGTTAACGCCGAAACGGCAGAGATAGAGCTGCCCGAGCTTGATGTCCTGCGCGATAACCCGAGCGAGTTTCGCGCGGTGAATATCGCCCGTTTTCTGGATAACGAGGATAAATGGCCGCTGCTGTATGACGCGCTCAGGCCGCTCAGCGACGGCTGCGACGCCCTGCTGATGCCCGCCTGCTTTGGTTTACGCGACAACCGGCTCTGGCGCTGGCTCTCGGATCGGCTGCCCTGCTCGCTCGGCCTGCTGCCCACGCTGCCCCCTTCCGTACCCGGCATTCGCCTGAATACCCAGCTCCAGCGCCAGTTTGTCGCGCAGGGCGGCGTGTGGATGGCGGGTGATGAGGTGAAAAAAATCACCCTGACCGACGGCGCGGTGAGCGAAATCTGGACGCGCAACCACGACGATATTCCGCTTCGCGCCCGCTATACGGTGCTGGCAAGCGGCAGCTTCTTCAGCAACGGGCTGCTGAGCAGCCGGGAGGGCATCCGGGAAGCCATCATGGGGCTGGATGTTCGCCAGCGAGCCTCCCGATCTGACTGGTATCAGAGCGATTTCTTCTCGCCGCAGCCCTGGCAACAGTTCGGTGTGATTGTCGATAGCCAGCTGCATCCGCAACTTTCCGGTAAGTCCGTCAGTAATCTCTTTGCCATCGGCTCGCTGCTGGGCGGGTACGATCCCATTGCCCAGGGCTGCGGTGGCGGGGTCTGCGCCGTCACGGCGCTATATGTGGCAGAGCAGATTAGCCAGCGCACGGAGGCTGAACAATGAACGACACCCGTTTTGAAAGCTGCATTAAATGCACGGTGTGTACCACCGTCTGCCCGGTCAGCGGCGTGAACCCTCGCTACCCTGGCCCGAAACAGGCCGGGCCGGACGGCGAGCGTCTGCGTCTGAAGGACGGCAAGCTGTACGACGAGGCGCTGAAATACTGCATTAACTGCAAACGCTGCGAAGTCGCCTGCCCGTCGGATGTTAAAATCGGCGATATCATCCAGCGCGCCCGGGCGCGCTACAGCACGCAAAAGCCGACGCTGCGCGATGCGATCCTGAGCCATACCGATCTGATGGGCAGCGTCTCGACGCCCTTTGCCCCGCTGGTGAATGCCGCGACCTCGCTCAAGCCGGTGCGCCAGCTGCTGGATGCGACGCTGAAGATAGACCATCACCGCAGCCTGCCGAAATATTCTCACGGCACCTTCCGCCGCTGGTACAAATCCGTCGCGGCGGAACAGGCGAAGTATGCCGACCAGGTGGCCTTTTTCCACGGCTGCTATGTGAACTACAACCACCCGCAGCTGGGTAAAGACCTGCTGAAGGTGCTGAACGCCATGGGAACGGGCGTTCAGCTACTGAACAAAGAGAAGTGCTGCGGCGTACCGCTGATTGCTAACGGGTTTACCGATAAGGCGCGCAGGCAGGCTCAGAGCAATGTCACCTCCCTGCGCGAAGCGATTGTCGATAAAGGTATTCCGGTGCTGGCGACCTCATCCACCTGTACCTTCACCCTGCGCGACGAGTACCCGCATCTGCTGGACGTGGATAACACCGGCCTGCGCGAGCACATCGAGCTGGCGACACGCTTCCTGTGGCGCAAGCTGGACGGCGGACAGACGCTGCCGCTGAAGACATTACCGCTGAAGGTGGTCTATCACACGCCGTGTCATATGGAGAAAATGGGCTGGTCGCTCTATACGCTTGAGCTACTGCGGCTTATTCCAGGCCTGGAGCTGACGGTGCTGGATTCGCGCTGCTGCGGGATTGCGGGGACCTACGGCTTTAAGCGTGAAAACTACGAAACGTCACAGGCGATTGGCGCTCCGCTGTTCCGTCAGATTGAAGAGAGCGGCGCGGATATCGTGGTAACGGACTGCGAAACCTGCAAGTGGCAGATTGAGATGTCCACCAGCAAGCGCTGCGAACATCCAATCACCCTGCTGGCGAAGGCGCTGGGCTGAACAGTGCCGGGGCGAAAGGCCCCGGCACAGGTTTTACTCGATAAACAGCGACTCGACCACATGGATCCAGCCGTGCTCGCTGGCAACCTCTTTACCATTCAGCCAGCGGCGCAGCATGTTCAACGCCATCATGGCGCAAACCTCCTGACGCACCGCCAGGCTATGGCGGGTGATGCTCATTTTCACCCGCAGGGCCCAGGTGCCTTCCGGCGTCGCCAGCGCGAAGTTAAGGTATTCCTCGTCCAGCCCCCCGACGAACAGCGCCAGACCGGCAAAATGCTTCACCCTTCTCTCGGAAGCCCAGCGTGCGGTTTGCGCCAAGGTTTCCTGCTGGAACGGCACCACTTCGCTGGCCAGCAGCGGCGCGTTGACGCGCGACAGCTGCAGCGCCAGCAGGCCACCGGTGAACTGCTCGCTTAAGGTCACGCTCAGCTGACGCGACTGCAGATGCGCCGCAATCTGCGCGGGCAACCCTTCCGTCCCTTCAAAAATCAGGCTTTCGCCCGCCACGCGCTGCACCTCGGGCCACAGGGCCAGCATCGCCTCTTTCTGCTCGGCCGGGCCTGTCAGCTTAAGTTCAATGATCGGCATGGAGGAGCGATAGCCCATGGACACGCCCGTCGGCAGCGGGAGAGGGTCAAGGCTCTGGGCCAGATCGCTTTCCGAGCGGCCAAAGGTGGTCAGACGCAGGCACAGCGGAGGTTCAGGCAGGGTAAAACGATCGCGAAGGCGCGGCAGGATCTGCTGCTCGACCATCACTTTAAATTCTGAGGGCACGCCCGGCGTGAAGAACATCAGGCAGCGGTTCAGCTGCATGGCAAACCCGCACGCGGTACCCACCGGGTTATCGACCAGCTCGGCGCTGGCGGGAATTTCCGCCTGTTTGCGGTTGCTGGGGGCCATGACGCGGCCACGTTCGGAGAAAAAGCGCTCCATCTGTGAAAGCCACGCCTCGTGCAGCACCAGCCCTTCGCCTTTTGCGGTCGCGGCGGCCAGCGCGCTGAGATCGTCGCTAGTGGGGCCGAGCCCGCCATTCACAATCAGCACGTCGCAGTGCTCGCTGCGCTCGCGCAGAATAGCGACCAGCGACTCAAGATTGTCGCCCACGGTATTGCGGCGCGTTAACGGTAATCCTTGCTCAAAGAAAAGATCGGCAAGCCAGGCAGCATTGGTATCGATAATTTGTCCATGCAGCACTTCGTCGCCGGTGGATAACATCTCCACGTTAATCATTATGTTCTCCCGCTTATTTGGTCAAAACACTATAGCGCAAACGCGGGGTGGAGAAGAGAGAAACTGGCGCGACAGAACGCCGCGCCGGAGTGATTAGAAGCCTGCGCTGACGCCCACGTACGGGCCGTCGGCCAGCGCGTTGTCGCGGTTGCCGTCTTTGCCGGCCAGGTTCAGATAGCGATAGCCCGCTTCGATGGTAATCGGACGCATGATGGTCCAGCGCGCGCCGGCGTTGGCCTCTTCATAGCTTTCGATACCGCTTGAGAGGGAGTCCGGCGAATAGTAGTACTCACCAAACAGACCGAAGCTGTCGCCAATCTTCCACTGCAGGCCGCCGCCCACTGCCGCCGCGTACCCTTCGTCACCGTCATTTGGGTTGGTATAGATACCTTTACCGCCGACGGTGGCCAGGAACGGGCCAAGAGGAACGTTCAGACCCAGGCCGAGGCTGGCCGCGTCGCCGTCGTCATCGTTATGCGTCCAGCCGCCGGTCATCGCCAGACCGGAAGTCTCGGTACCCATGCCAAAGCCCAGGTGGGTGTAATCCTGACCCGCCGAGCCGTTAATGCTGATGGCGTTAGCCGCCGCAGATACAACCATCAGGCCGAGGCCCAGTAATGCCACTTTTTTCATTGTCGTGATCCCGCACAATTATTATAAAGAAGTCCCAAAACCGCGAGATTTTAACCGGAGTCTCCCGGGGATCAAGCACTCTGCGTGCGGCAGAACGGTAGATTGTAACTATTTGAAACGGCTATTATCCCTTCAGCGATGCGTTTACCCACTGCTGCAGCGCGCGGCGTGAGACTTTGATGCCGCCATTTTTGAGTTCGGTCGGCAACAGCAGCCAGCGGACGGGTTGCTCAAAACGCGCCACCTTATCCCTGACCCAGTCGGGTAAGCAGGTGATATCCGTGCCCGGCTCGCACTCCACCACCGCCACCGGACGTTGCCCAAACTCGGCGTCGTCCAGCGGGACGATAAACACCTGGTTAATCTGCGGATGGCGGGCGATAACACGCTCAAGGCTCTCCGGCTGGATCCCTTCTCCGCCGCTAAAGAAGAGGTTGTCCATGCGGCCCAGGATCGTCAGGCGGCCGTCATGCCATTCACCGCGATCGCGGGTGGCGAACCATCCCTGCGCGTTGGTCAGCGGAACCAATTCACCGTCCCGCCAGTAGCCTGAGGCCATACTCTCTGCCCGGATCCAGACCTCACCGTTAACCACCTGCACCTCTCTGCCCGGCAGCGCATGGCCTACGTCCGGCTCGCCGTCCGCCGCTTTCGCGCAGACGGTAGAGGCAAACTCGGTCAGGCCGTAGCCGCAGAAGGTGTGAATCCCCTGCGCGCGCGCATGCTGTGTCAATTCAACAGGGATGGCGGCCCCGCCCAGCAGCACCGCTTTCAGTGCGACAGGCTGGTGGGTATTAAGCAGACGCCAGAGCTGGGTCGGCACCAGCGAGGCATGCGTACAGCCGAGCAACGCCTGCGCCAGCGGCTGTTTCTCGCGCACGGTTAACCGCGCCCCGGCCTGCAGCCAGCGCCATAAAATCCCCTGGCCGGAAACGTGAAACATCGGCAGCGAAAGCAGCCAGTCGTCTTCTTCGCCGTAGGGCATCAGCGCCAGCACGCCGCGCGCGCTGGCGAGATGGGCGGCGCAGGTATGCACCGCCGCTTTCGGCAGCCCGGTGGAGCCGGAGGTCAGCGTCATGGACGCGAGCCGCGACGGTTGCCACGCAACGCAATATTCGCCCGCGCGCTCGCGCATGCGCAGGGCAGGTAGGCCGTCAAAGGTACCGTCCAGTACCAGCGCAAAGCGCAGCGTCATCTGCGGGATCAGCACGTCGAGCAGCGGGCACGGCAGCTGCGGATTAACGGGAAGAATGCGCGCCCCGCACTGCAGCAGCGCCAGCCACGCCAGAAGGGTTTGCGGGTGGTTATGGGCCAGCAGCAGCACGCCGTCGCCCTCCTCCACGCCCTGCAGATGAAACTCTGCCGCCAGGCGGTCGATGCGGGTGCACAGCTGCTGCCAGCTGAGCACCTCGTCGTCCAGCCGCAGGGCCGGTTTATCAGCAAACTGCGCGCACCAGTGTCGCCACGGCCAGTCGGTAAAACTCATCGCAGCGGCTCCAGCGCCGAGACGTCGAAGCACGGCAGCGCGCTGTCCGGCCACGTGCGGACAAGCTGAGCCTGCATCAGGTTCAGCGTGTCGAGGCCGGGGATCGTGTCCGGCGTTAGCCAGGCGGCAATGCGCGCCAGCTGGGTCAGCCCAAGGCTGGACTCAATCGACGAGCTGATGACCGCCGTCAGCCCCAGCGCGTGCGCCGCCGAGACCTGCTCGCGCACCTTCGCCAGGCTGCCGGTCAGCGTTGGTTTAATCACCACCGCGCTGACGCCAGGCTCGGCGACAAATTCAAAATCGTCCTCGCGCAGGCTTTCATCCCAGGCGATGGCAATCCCCGTTTCGCGGGCAAACGCGCGCGAATCGTCGCGGGTTTTGCACGGCTCTTCCAGGAAGGCAATGCGGCTGCGGTACGCCGGGTTAACGTACTTTGCAAACTGCTGCGCCTTGAGCGGCGTCCAGGCGCGGTTAGCGTCCAGACGCAGATGAAGATCGGGGATCGCCTCCAGCAGCAGGTTGGCGACCATGCCGTCGCGCACCGCCTCGTAGAGACCGACTTTAATTTTCGCCACTTTCTCGCCCGGCATGGCGGAGAGCAGCGCGAACAGCTCGTCAGGATCGCCCGTGCAGAGCGGTGCCGCGCGGTAGTTAGCCTCTTCAGGCAGGCTACCGTCGAGCTCCGCCAGCGCGCAGCTGATACCAAAAGCCGCGGAAGGCACGTCCGGCAACGCCGGATCCGCGCCCGCGCGCCACGCGTCTGCCCACGCCAGCAATGCTGACTGCGCGTCATCCAGCGACTCCAGACTAAAACCCGGCAGAGGCGAAATCTCGCCCCAGCCTTCCCGCTCGTCCTGCTGCAGATGCACGAAGAAGCCGTCACGGGTTTTTAACCGCCGTTCACGCAGCACCACGCCCGCGTCCATCGGTATCTGCCAGCGGTAAACCTGCGCGCGACGCATTACGGGTTCCGTTTGTATTTGCTGAAGTCCGGCTGGCGTTTTTCGTTAAACGCGTTGCGCCCTTCCTGACCCTCTTCGGTCATGTAGAACAACATGGTGGCGTTGCCCGCCAGCTCCTGCAGACCCGCCTGGCCGTCACAGTCGGCGTTGAGCGCGGCCTTCAGGCAGCGCAGCGCCATCGGGCTGTTTTGCAGCATTTCGCGGCACCAGCGTACGGTCTCTTTTTCGAGATCGGCAATCGGCACCACGGTATTCACCAGGCCCATATCCAGCGCTTCCTGGGCGTTGTACTGACGGCACAGGAACCAAATTTCACGGGCTTTTTTCTGCCCGACGATGCGCGCCATGTAGGACGCGCCCCAGCCGCCGTCGAAGGACCCCACTTTCGGACCGGTCTGGCCGAAGATGGCGTTCTCGGCGGCAATGGTCAGATCGCACATCATGTGCAGCACGTGACCGCCGCCGATGGAGTAGCCTGCCACCATCGCCACCACCGGTTTTGGACAGGTGCGGATCTGACGCTGGAAATCGAGAACGTTCAGGTGGTGCGTGCCCGCATCGTCCTGGTATCCGCCGTAGTCGCCGCGCACTTTCTGATCGCCACCGGAGCAGAACGCCTTATCGCCTTCGCCGGTCAGGACAATCACGCCGATGTTATCGTCGTAGCGCGCATCCGCCAGGGCCTGAATCATCTCTTTCACGGTCAGCGGACGGAAGGCGTTACGCACCTGCGGACGGTTGATGGTGATTTTGGCAATGCCGTCGGTGGATTTGTGGTAACGAATGTCGGTGTAGCCTTCGGAGCAGTCCTGCCATTCAACCGGGGCGTAGAGCATGTTTTCATCAGGATAGATCATAGAGTGTCCTTTATTCGATAACGCAGTATCTGAGCCAGACTCGCGATAACCGCATCGGGGTTCTCCCGGTGGGCGTTGTGTCCGGCATTGGGAATGGCATGGCGAACGGCGTTCACTTCCGCGGAAAGGGCCGCGAACTTCTCATCCCGTTCGCCATAGAGATAGTCAAAAGAGAAATCGCGTGCGCTAAGCGCGGCACGCAAATCCGGCTGCACGGCCAGCGAGGTAGCCTCGAGCATCATCGCCAGCGTCGCGCCGTTGTTCTGGCTGCGCAGGGTAATCAGCGCCTCGCGCTGGGCGTCCGTGAGGGAGGCGAACACGGGCTGTTGATACCAGTCAGTGAACACCTTCTCCAGCGGTTCGGTGCGAAAACGTGTTGCCCAGCGGCGGTCGGACGCCAGCCGCGCATTTCGCGCCTCGGCATCCTGCAGGCCCGGATGTCCTCCCTCCACCATCACACCCTGCAGCCCCTTCGGCTGCTGGCAGGCATGGAACATCGCAATGCGGCCGCCGAGGGAGTACCCGATGAGCCAGAATTTCAGTATGTTGTAACTAAGAAAGGTTCGGGTGAGCAACGTGCTCATCTCGTCAAACCCCGTCACGCCAAGATCCTGGGATCCACCGTGCCCCGGCAAATCCAGGTACAGCCGGGGGTAATCGCTGAGCCCTTCACCGACCCTCTGCCACTCGCGGCAGTCACCGGAAAAACCGTGCAAAAAGACCAGCCAGGGATAGCCTGGTTTTCCGGCCTGCTGGACGCCAGAGAGGATCACAACTGGCTCACCTGCGCCAGCAGGCTTTGCAGGGCCTGCGCACCGTCAGCATCGTTCACCACCAGCTCAATCAGCGTCGCACCCGGCTGCTTCCAGGCGCTGCTTAACGCCGCGTCCAGCTGTTCCCAGCTTTCCGGGCGATGGTATTTCAGGCTAAACATCGCCGCGGCGTGTTCGAACTGCACGTTCTGCGGCATCAGATAGAAGCGCTCACGCTCGCTCTGCGGCGTTGGCAGCAGGGAGAAAATCTGTCCGCCGTTGTTGTTGACCACAATCAGCACAAAAGGGGCAGACGCCTGACGCAGCAGCGCCAGCGCGTTGAGATCGTAGAGCGCGGAGAGATCGCCCACGATCGCCAGCGTCGATTTCGCGCTGGCGCGCTGCACGCCCGCCGCCGTGGAGATCAGCCCGTCGATGCCGCTGGCACCGCGGTTGCTGTAAACCGGGTAGCCCGCGGGAAGCTTCGAAAATGCGTCAATCAGCCGCACGACCAGGCTGTTGCCGACAAACAGCTGCCCCTGTTCAGGCAGGCACTGGCGAATGCGGTGCGCCAGCCCGGCTTCGCTAAACGCTTCACAGTGCGCTTTGGTCAGTTCCCACGCCTGGCGCGAAAGGTCCGGAATGGCCACCGCCCAGGGCTTGCGTTTCTCAGCCGGATGAAGCGTCAGCCAGGTATCGATGCTGCTGACCAGACGACGGCCGCGGTGGTGCGCCGGGTCAAGCCGCCCTTCCAGCGCGTCCACCAGCCAGTACTCTTCCGGCGTGCAGGTGGCCTGCCACTGCAGTAAGCGTTTGCCGGTCAAACTCGATCCAAGCTGAACCACAATCTGCGCCTGCGCCAGTTCGGTGACCGCTTTGGCATTCCCCAGCCAGAGGTCGGCGCACGGCAGCGGCTGACCGGTCTGGGAAAGCACGTCGCCTATCAGCGGCCAGCCAAGGGTTTGCGCCCATTCGGCGACCAGCTTGCCTTCGGCGGCGCTCATGCGCCCGGCGATCACCACGCCGCGCTTCTGCCGCCAGAAGAACCAGTCGCGCTGCTTCGCGCTCTCAAGATGCGTCTGCTCGCGCAGCCACGGTTTTTCACTCTCCCACCAGTCGCCAAGGCACTGCTGCCAGTCAAGACCCGTGTCGTCCAGCTCACCGTACAGCGGCTCGGCAAACGGGCAGTTGATATGCAACGCCCCGCTGCGCAACGTCTCCATGGCGTGATCGACGGTGGAGACCAGCCAGCTTGCCGGAATATCCTGGGTGGGACGCGGTAACGAAATCGTCTGCGAAGGATGCGATGAAAAGAGCCCCGGCTGGCGAATGGCCTGATTAGCGCCGCAGTCGATAAGCTCAGGGGGGCGATCGGCCGTCAGTAAGATCAGTTTTTCACCGGTTAACCCGGCTTCAATCAGGGCCGGATAGAGATTTGCCACGGCGGTACCGGAGGTGACGATCACCGCCACAGGTTCTTTGCTGACCTTCGCCAGACCCAGCGCAAGATGGCCGAGGCCGCGTTCATCAAAATGGGTGTGGTGAATCAACGCCCGGTTTTCAGCAGCCGCCAGCGTCAGCGGCGTTGAGCGAGAACCCGGTGCAATACACACGTGCCTGACGCCATGGCGCGTCAGGGCT
Organism: Enterobacter asburiae; assembly: GCF_024599655.1. NCBI lineage: Bacteria > Pseudomonadati > Pseudomonadota > Gammaproteobacteria > Enterobacterales > Enterobacteriaceae > Enterobacter > Enterobacter asburiae. The sequence goes on along the minus strand of NZ_CP102247.1, from coordinate 1,563,169 downwards.
TCAAGGATCACCGCCGCCCAGCGTCGGTTAAAAGAACTTACTGACATGAGATTGTCCGGTATCAAGAATGCGACACAGTATAGATAATAGAAAAAATTGGAATTTTGATATGAATCGGGATTGCGCGATTCAGTATTAATCCCTTAGGAGCAGAGAGCGCAATCCGGCGGCTTTGTTTTCAATCTCCTGCCACTCCTGCTCCGGGTCAGACCCGCTGACAATACCGGCGCCGGCGTAGAGCCGCAGAGAGTCCTCCAGAACGCGCGCGGAGCGCAACGCCACGCAGAACTCACTCTGTTCGGGGGATAAGTACCCGGCCGAACCGGCGTACCATTCGCGGTTAAAGGGCTCAACCTTCTGGATAAACTCGCGCGCAGGCTGTCGGGGTAATCCGGCAACGGCCGCGGTCGGCTGTAACATGAGCAGACACTGCTCATCATCGGCCTGTTTGAGCTCGGTCCAGATACAGCGGCGCAAATGCTGCACCTTACGCAGGCGCACCACCTGGGCGGGCAGTACCTCAAGCGTCTGCGTATGGTGCTGAAGACGCTGACAGATATCTTCCACGACCAGCATATTTTCGCGCTGGTTTTTATCATCGTTAAGCAACCACTCGCCGAGACGCTGGGCCTGGCTATCATCGGTATGGCTGGCAACGGTGCCCGCCAGCGCTTCCGTGCGCAGCAGCTTGCCGCGCCGCCGCCACAGACGCTCCGGCGTAGAGCCAAGAAACGCGTTGCTGGCGTCGAATACCATGCAGAAATGGTAGCAGTGTAAATTCAGGCCGCGGCTGGCCGCCATCAGCGCGACAGGGTTAACGGGCTGCGTAAACTGCAGATCGGTTGCCCGGGCGAGAACCACTTTTTCAAAATCACCGCGCGCGATGGTCTCCGTCGCCGTGCGGATAAGCTTCAGCCATTCGGCCTGCTGCGGCTGATGGGTTTCGTGCTCAACCTGAACGGAGAGCGGACGGATAGATCTCGCGGGACGGAGCTGCTGTAAAAAATCCAGCGCGGCGCGAGCATCCTCCTCAAGCGAGCGGTCGCTCCACAGCTGCAGGCGCAGCGTGGCGTTACCAGCGGTGCGTCGCCAGAGCAGTCGCGGTAAAAAGAGGCTGCCCTGCTCCGGGTTAAAGGCGTTCAGGCCGCAGATACGGGTATCACCTGCCGCGTTTTGCTCGCGCAAAAACTGCGAGGCTAATGCCAGAGAGGGAAATTGGGTGACTGCCCCCAGCGCGGCCAGCTCTTCATCGCCGTTACGCTGCTGCCAGTAAAACTGCGGATAACACTGCTGCTCGCCCAGCCAGGCGAGGGGATCGAAGGCGTCGTTTAACGGGAAAGAGACGTCGAAATGACGTATGCCGGGTGCTGCGGGTAACGCTTGCGATAGCTGGGTACGCAGTTGCTCCAGCGCGAGGAAAATCGAATTCACGCGAACCTCTCCCTGTTAAAACCTCGTATTATACGGGGTACTGACCATAAATAGCAGTACCCACGTATAGGGAGTGGTTAAGCGTTTAAAACGCTGTTAACGACGGGCTAACAGCAGCCCCAGCACCAGCCCCACGGCGGCACCCACCCCAATACCCTGCCACGGTTTTTCATGCACGTAATCATCGGCACGATACACCGCTTTTTTGGCACGGTAGTAGTAAGTATCTGACGCATGGCTGACGCGGTTTTTCACTTCATGCAGCGCCTGCTCGGCACGGGCTTTTAGCTCAATATATTTCTGATCGGCAGGGTCGCCCGAGGAACGTAACACCTCTTCCAGCGTTTCGCTCAGTAAGGCCAGGTCGTCGTCGATACGGGTATCCCAGGATTGAAATGACATATTTTTCTCCATGTTAGTACACCAGTCCGCTAACTATAGCCAACGAGATGCCATTACGCCTGTTTCACTTCTCGCGCCATGCCGATGTGGGGAATACCGTCTTCGTCATACACTTCCGTTACCGGCGTGAAGCCAAAGTGGGCATAGAACGACTGCAGGTGCGCCTGCGCGCCCAGGTATAACGCCTTGTCCGGCCACTGTTTCCGGCACGCCTCCAGCGTTTTTTCCATCAGCTGATAGCCCAGTTTTTCACCGCGCGCGTTACCGCTGATGATGACCCGACCGATCGCCACGGGCTGAAAATCGTCTTCGCTTTTCAGAATCCTCGCATACGCCACCAGCTCGTTATCGCGCCAGCCGAGGATATGACGATTCTCGCCAACGAGGTCATCGCCGTCGATGTCCTGATACGGGCAGGTCTGTTCCACAACAAACACTTCGCAGCGCAGCTTCAGCAGCGCGTAAAGCGAATGAACGGTGAGGTCACTATGATGTAAATCTTGCCACTGGATCATGTCAGTCTCCTTCCTGGGGTTCATCACGTTATACTAAACCCCTCCCCGTTCGGCAAAGGGCTGATTGCGTTATGGAACTGATTTTTCTGGGTACGTCCGCTGGCGTGCCAACCCGCTCACGGAACGTGACGGCGATCCTGCTGGATCTTAAGCACCCCACCCGTGGCGGGCTGTGGCTGTTTGACTGTGGTGAAGGGACGCAGCATCAGCTGTTACACACCGCTTATCACCCCGGCAAGCTGGATAACATTTTTATCACCCATCTGCATGGCGACCACCTGTTTGGCCTTCCCGGCCTGCTGTGCAGCCGCTCGATGGCCGGTAACGCCAACCCGCTGACGATTTACGGGCCTGCGGGTATTAGTGAATTTGTTGAAGCTACGCTGCGCCTGAGCGGGTCATGGACCGATTATCCGCTGGAGGTCGTTGAGATTACCGAAGGCCTGGTATTCGATGACGGGGATTATCGGGTTACTGCTCAACCGCTCAATCATCCTGTGGAGTGCTATGGCTACCGCATTGAGGCGCATGACAAACCCGGCGCGCTGGATGCCGCCGCGCTGATGGCAGACGGCGTAAAACCCGGGCCGTTGTTCCAGCGTCTGAAGCACGGAGAGACCGTCACGCTGGAGGACGGACGCGTCATCAACGGCCAGGATTATCTCGCCGCACCGCAGCCGGGCAAAAAACTGGCGATTTTTGGCGATACGGCACCCTGCCCGGCGGCGCTCACGCTGGCCCAGGGCGTGGACGTGATGGTGCATGAAGCGACGCTTGAAACCGCGATGGAAGAGAAAGCCAACAGCCGGGGCCACAGCTCCACGCGTCAGGCGGCGCAGCTTGCCCGTGACGCGGGCGTCGGGCGGCTCATCGTCACCCATGTCAGCTCGCGCTACGACGCGCGGGGATGCGCAGGCCTGCTGGCAGAGTGCCGCGCGCTGTTCCCGGAATGTGAGCTGGCCGAAGATTTCGCTCAGGTCAGCGTTTAGTCCTTCATTTTTCCCTCAGGATGCCGATAACGATTAAAAGGTCAGCATTTCTCTCGAGGGTAGAATGGATAATTTCCAGAAAGATATTGATGACAGGGCGAATCTGACCCTGTCGAACCGTTTTGAACTGTTGCTGTTCCGTCTTGGCACCTCTCTGAACGAAAATAAATCTGAGCTGTTTGGCATTAACGTCTTTAAGCTGCGTGAAATTGTGCCGATGCCGGAGTTCACAAAACCCGCCGGGATGAAGTCACCGCTGATGGGAATGGTGAATATTCGCGATCAGGTGATCCCGGTGATTGATCTGGCCGCCGTGGCGGGCTGTAAGCCCACCACCGGGCTGAACATTCTGCTGATCACCGAATATGCGCGCAGCGTGCAGGCGTTTGCTGTGGAATCGGTTGAGAACATCATGCGTCTGGACTGGAAGCAGGTGCACGCGGCGGAAACCGCCGTCAGCGGTCGATACATCACCAGCATTGCGTGCCTTGACGAGAAGACCGATACCAACGATCTGGCGATGGTGCTGGACGTTGAGCAGATCCTGTATGACATCACCCCGGCCAATCACGATCTGCACGCCACGAACCTGAAGACCACCAAATTCCATATCAAGCCAGGCGCTGTCGCCATCGTCGCGGAAGACTCTAAAGTGGCGCGCTCGATGCTGGAGAAAGGTCTGCAGGCAATGGAGATCCCGGCACAGCTGCATATCACCGGCAAAGAAGCGTGGGAGAAAATTGGCGTGCTGGCGGCACAGGCGCAGGCTGAAGGGGTGCCGATCACCGATAAGATCGCTCTGGTGCTGACCGACCTCGAAATGCCAGAGATGGACGGTTTTACGCTGACGCGCAAAATCAAAACCGACCCGGTACTGAAAGATATTCCGGTGGTGATCCACTCTTCTCTTTCCGGCAACGCCAACGAAGACCATATTCGCAAGGTGAAGGCGGACGGGTATGTGGCGAAGTTTGAGCTGAACGAGCTGTCGTCGGTGATTGAGGAAGTGCTGGACCGCTCGATGAAGAAGATTGACGGGCCGTTGATTAGCCGGAAGCAGTTGGCCTAGTCGGGTGGCGCTACGCTTACCCGACCTACAAAACCCGTAGGCCCTGCAAGCGTAGCGCCGCTGGGCAATAAAAAACCCGCCGAGGCGGGTTTTTTGTTTTTACATTAATGGTATCGCACGCTGCACGATTTCAATCAGCGGCTGCGGATAGATACCGAAGATCAGCACCAGCAGCGCGGAGATAAGCACCACGATACCACCGGCGCTGTACTGCCAGTTGGTTGGGGCATCACGGTTGAGCTGCTGAGGCGCGCTCAGGTACAGGCTCACGGCCACGCGCAGGTAGTAGTAGAGACCAATCGCGGAGCCGATAACCACGCCCGCAGTCAGCCACCACAGGTGCGCCTGCACACCGACGGCCAGCACGTAGAACTTACCGATAAAGCCGAGCGTCATCGGGATACCTGCCAGAGAGAGCATCATCACGGTCATCACTGCGGACAGGATCGGACGGTGCCAGAACAGACCACGGTAGGAGAACAGTGAATCGGCATCCGGACCACGGTACGGGCTGGACATCAGGCTCACCACGCCGAAGGCGCCGAGGCTGCTGAACAGGTAGCCGGCCAGATACACGCCAACGGCTTCCATCGACATCTCACCGCTCTGCAGCGCAATCAGCGCCACCATCAGGTAGCCCAGATGAGAGATAGACGAGTAGCCCAGCAGACGCTTGATGTTGGTCTGGCTCAGCGCCATCAGGTTACCGAAGATGATGGAGACGAACGCGATAATGCCCAGCACCACGCGAACCGCTTCGCTGTCACCCACCGGTGCGTACAGGAACAGACGCATAACCACCCCGAAGATAGCGATTTTGCTCGCCGTCGCCAGGAAGGTCGACACCGGAGCCGGAGCGCCCTGGTAGACGTCTGGCGTCCACAGGTGGAACGGAACCAGAGAGAGTTTAAAGCCGAGACCCACGATCATCATGCCCAGACCCGCCAGCAGCAGCGGCTCATGCAGCATGCCGTCACCGAGGCTCTTGCCGAGCGCCATGAAGGAGAGGTTACCGGACTGTGCGTACAGCAGCGCAATACCAAACAGCAGGAACGAGGACGCAGCAGCAGACAGAATGGTGTACTTGATGCTTGCTTCCAGAGAGCGCTTCTGACGGAAGGCGTAACCAATCAGACCGAACAGCGGCAGAGAGATCAGCTCAATACCGAGGAACAGCGCGGCCAGATGGTTCGCATTCGCCAGCAGAATGCCGCCCAGCGCGGCAATCAGAACCAGCAGGTAAAACTCTTCTTTGTTGTCGTTGTAGCCTTCGAGCCACGGGTACGCAAAGGTACAGGTTGCCAGGCTCGCCAGCAGCACCAGACCGGTATACAGCATGGCGTAACCGTCAACGCGCATCAGCGGGGTGACGTCCATCGCCCCGCCCTGGCCAACAAACCAGAGAGAGACTAACGCGGCGTTCAGGCCGATGACCGACAGCGTGGCATTCAGGAAGTGATTGCGTCGCCACGCAATGGAGAGCATCACAACCACCACCGTCAATCCGACGATCAGCAGCGGTAGCAGCGCGATCAGTTGTTGTGGAGTTATTGTCATGGCGAATTACGGCCTTGTAGTAGAAGCAGAATTAACAAACCACTGCTGGATGTTACCCATCGCGCTATGCGAGGTATCCAGAATCGGCTGCGGGAAGAAGCCCAGCAGCACCAGCAGTACGACCAGCAGCAGGATGATGAACAGCTCACGCAGCGACATCCCCGGCAGTTCTTGTGCAGCAATTTCGCTCTTCGCTTTACCGAAGTAAGCGCGGTGCAGCATCGCCAGCGAGTACACGGAAGCGAACACCAGACCAAAGGTGGAGATCACGGTAATCACCGGCACAACTTTGAAGCTGCCGAACAGAATCATAAATTCGCCGACGAAGTTACCGGTGCCTGGCATCCCCAGGGTGGCAACAGCGAAGAACATGGACAGCGCTGGCAGCCACTTAATTTTGCTCCACAGGCCGCCCATCATGCGCATGTCGCGGGTATGCAGACGTTCGTACAGCTGACCGCAAAGGATAAAGAGGCCGGCTGCGGACAGACCGTGCGCAATCATCTGGATCACCGCGCCCTGGTACGCCAGCTGGCTGCCGGTGTAGATAGCAATCAGCACGAAGCCCATGTGGGAAACGGAGGTGTAGGCAATCAGACGCTTAATGTCGTACTGCGTGAAGGCCATCCAGGCACCGTAGAAGATACCGATCACACCCAGCCACATGGCAATCGGTGCGAACTCTGCGGAGGCATTCGGGAACAGCGGCAGAGCGAAACGCAGCAGACCGTAGGCCGCCGTTTTCAGCAAGATGCCCGCCAGGTCAACGGAACCCGCCGTTGGTGCCTGAGAGTGCGCGTCTGGCAGCCAGCCGTGCAGCGGAACGACCGGCATTTTCACCGCGAACGCGATGAAGAAGCCCAGCATCAGCAGGTATTCAACGCCGTGGGACATTGGCGTCTTCAGCAGATCTTCGTAGTTGAAGGTCCAGGTGCCGGTGGCGTTGTGGTGAACAAACACCAGCGCCAGAATGGCAATCAACATCACCAGACCACTCGCCTGGGTATAAATGAAGAACTTGGTTGCCGCCGTGATACGCGTTTTACCGTCGGACGCCTTGTGGCCCCACAGCGCGATCAGGAAGTACATCGGCACCAGCATCATCTCCCAGAAGAAGAAGAACAGGAACATGTCGATGGCAAGGAACACGCCGATCACGCCGCCCAGGATCCACATCAGGTTCAGGTGGAAGAAGCCCTGGTATTTTTCGATTTCTCGCCAGGAGCAAAGTACCGCCAGAACGCCGAGCAGGCCGGTCAGCACCACCATCAGCAGCGACAGGCCGTCAATCGCCAGGTGGATCGTAATGCCGAAACGCGGGATCCACGGCAGGATGAACTCAGACTGCCACTGCGGAATGCCCGCAGACTGGGTCAGTGAGTAACCGCCCTGCAACCACAGTTGCAGGCCAAGCGCGAGCGTCAATCCCATGGTGATCAGCGCGATCCAGCGCGGCATCTTCACGCCAAAGCGTTCAGTCTGCCAGCACAGGAAGCCGCCGATGAAGGGAATTAATATTAGCCAGGGTAGTAACATGGCGATTTTTATTCCTTGTTAAAGTCCCTAAGGGACCGATTTTCAACAAATTCGACAAAATTCACGCGTTAGTGCGGTTTGTGGTGTCGGGTGGCGCTCACGCTTACCCGACCTACGGTCTCGTAGGCCCGGTAAGCACAGCGCCACCGGGCAAAACCACTATCGCAACACCATCAGCAGCGCCAGCACGACAACCGCACCGATGCTCATGGACGCCACATACCAGCGCAGGTAACCGTTCTCGCTGTACAGCAGGCCTTTACCGGCAAAGCGGGAGAGGATCGCCGGGATATTCATCAGGCTGTTCAGCGGATCGCGCTTCACCAGCCACGCGATGCCCAGGAACGGCTTAACGAAGATCATGTCGTACAGCCAGTCGAAGCCCCACGCGTTGTACCACCAGGTGCCCAGCAGACGGCCCGGGGCGCTGTTGGCAACGGCAGTCACCAGCGTACGTTTGCCCAGCCACAGCCATGCAGCGATCAGGATGCCCGCGATAGCGACCACGCCGGACGTGATTTCAAGCGTCAGAACGCGACCGTGCTCAAGCTCGGTGGTGTCTGGCAGTACGCCCTGCAGCGGCGGCACAATCATCGCGCCAACGAAGGTGGACAGTACCAGCAGCACAATCAGCGGCAGGTGGTGGGTGATCCCCTTCCCTGCGTGAGCGTGAATTTGTTCTTTACCGTGGAATACGATGAAAATCATACGGAAGGTATACAGGGAGGTCATGAACGCACCGACCAGACCCGCAACCATCAGATTGATATGACCATTCGCCATGGCGCCCGCAAGGATTTCGTCCTTACTGAAGAAGCCCGCGGTGATCAGCGGCAGTGCCGCCAGCGCCGCGCCGCCCACCAGGAAGCAGACATAAACCAGCGGAATGGACTTACGCAGTCCGCCCATCTTGAAGATGTTCTGCTCGTGATGGCAGGCCAGAATCACCGAACCAGATGAGAGGAACAGCAGCGCTTTAAAGAACGCGTGCGTCATCAGGTGGAAAATGGCTGCGTCCCACGCCTGAACGCCCAGCGCCAGGAACATGTAACCAATCTGGCTCATGGTGGAATACGCGAGAACGCGTTTGATGTCGGTCTGCACCAGCGCGGCAAAGCCTGCCAGCACCAGCGTGACCGCACCGACGATACCCACCAGATGCAGAATTTCCGGGGTCATCAGGAACAGGCCATGGGTACGTGCAATCAGGTAGACACCGGCGGTTACCATTGTCGCGGCGTGGATCAGCGCGGAGACAGGGGTTGGACCCGCCATCGCGTCGGCCAGCCAGGTCTGCAGCGGCAGCTGTGCGGATTTACCCACGGCACCACCCAGCAGCATCAGCGTTGCCCACCACAGCATATTGTTGCCTGCGGCGAAGTGCGCTGGCGCCAGTTCCACCATTTCGCGGAAGTTCAGCGTGCCCAGTTCGTTGTAAAGAATGAACAGCGCGAACGCGAGGAAGACGTCACCCACGCGGGTCACGACGAACGCTTTCATGGCCGCTGCGCCATTCTTCGGATCGGTATAGTAGAAACCGATCAGCAGGTAAGAACACAGACCCACGCCTTCCCAGCCCAGATACATCAGCAGCAGGTTATCGGCCAGTACCAAGACCACCATGCTGGCGATAAACAGGTTGGTGTAGGCGAAGAAGCGGGAGTAACCCTCTTCACCGCGCATATACCAGGAGGCGAACATGTGGATCAGGAAGCCAACGCCGGTGACCACGGAGAGCATGGTCAGCGAGAGGCCGTCCAGCACCAGGTTGAAGCCGATGTTGAAATCACCGACCGACATCCAGGTCCACAGCGGCACGCTGAAAGGCTGACGCCCGTTGTTAAAGAAGTCGATACCCGCATACGCCGTTACCAGCGCAGCCAGACCGATGGAGCCAATGCCCACGGTTGCAGACAGATTCTCAGACCAGCGGCCACGAGAAAACGCCAGCAGCACGAAGCCAATCAGCGGAAAAATAATGGTTAAGGCAAGCATGTTCATCCACGCAACTCACTTACTGAATCGATGTTCAGGTTCTGGCGGCGACGATGGAGCTGCAGTAACAGCGCCAGGCCAATACTCGCTTCGGCAGCCGCGAGGCTGATGGCAAGAATGTACATCACCTGACCATCGGTCTGGCCCCAGTAGCTTCCGGCGACCACGAAGGCCAGCGCGGAGGCGTTAATCATGATTTCCAGCCCGATCAACATAAACAGCAGATTGCGGCGGATAACCAGACCGGTCAGACCCAGGACGAATAAAATCGCAGCGAGGATCAGTCCATGTGTTAAGGGGATCATGCGCGCTCCTCCATTTTTCTTTTCGCGCGGTCGTCAGTGCGGTTGCTCAGCACCTCGCCAACACGCTCTTCGCGGCCAACGTGGAAAGCAACAACCAGACCTGCCAGCAGCAGCATTGAGGCCAGTTCAACCGCCAGAACGTATGGGCCAAAGAGCGTAATACCGACCTCTTTCGCGCCAATCGGCGTGCCGTCGATGCCCTGATCGTTTACGCCCAGAATGGCGTAAACAATCACCACCAGCATGATGGCCGACAGAATCGCCGGACCAATCCACACCTGCGGTTTTAACCACTGACGTTCCTGCTCAATTTCAGAGCCGCCCAGGTTCAGCATCATCACCACGAACACGAACAGCACCATGATGGCCCCGGCGTAGACGATGATTTCCAGCGCACCGGCGAAGTGCGCGCCCAGTGCGAAGAACACCCCGGAAATGGCCAGCAGCGAGATGATTAAGTACAGCAGCGCATGCACCGGATTGGTGTGCGTAATCACTCGTAGCGTAGCCAGGATGGCGATAAGGCCACAGATATAAAAAGCGAATTCCATTGCCCTCTCCTTACGGTAACAGGCTCTTGACGTCGATAGGCTTAGCTTCGTTCTCTGCTTCGCCCTTATCTTTGCCGTCGATTGCCATACCCGCCATCCGGTAGAAGTTATATTCCGGGTATTTGCCCGGACCGGAAATCAGCAGATCCTCTTTCTCGTACACCAGGTCCTGACGCTTATACTCACCCAGCTCAAAGTCTGGAGTCAGCTGAATCGCCGTGGTTGGGCACGCTTCTTCACACAGACCGCAGAAGATGCAGCGTGAGAAGTTGATGCGGAAGAACTCAGGGTACCAGCGGCCGTCTACCGTCTCGGCTTTCTGCAGAGAGATACAGCCTACCGGACACGCTACCGCACACAGGTTACAGGCAACGCAGCGCTCGGAACCGTCCGGGTCGCGCGTCAGCACGATACGGCCACGGTAGCGCGGCGGCAGATATACCGGCTCTTCCGGGTACATCCGGGTTTCGCGTTTGGCAAACGCGTGCAGGCCGATCATCCAGATACTGCGTACCTGGGTACCGAAGCCTACCAGTAATTCTTTTAAGGTCATGGTCTATAGCCCCTTATGGCTGCTGCCAGAGAATGACAGCCGCCGTTACCAACAAGTTGACGAGCGTCAGCGGCAGGCACACTTTCCAGCCGAAGGACATTACCTGGTCATAACGCGGACGCGGTAACGCTGCGCGAATCAAAATGAACATCATCATGAAGAACGCGGTTTTCAGCGCGAACCAGATAAACGGCGGTAAGAACGGGCCATGCCAGCCACCGAAGAACAGCGTTACCATCAACGCGGAAATGGTGACGATACCGATGTACTCGCCCACGAAGAACAGACCGAATTTCATACCGGAATATTCGATGTGGTAACCGTCGGCCAGTTCCTGTTCGGCTTCTGGCTGGTCAAACGGGTGACGGTGACACACGGCCACGCCCGCGATTGCAAAGGTAATAAACCCAAAGAACTGCGGAATAACGTTCCAGATGTCGGCCTGGTTGTTGACGATGTCGGTCATGTTGAATGAACCGGCCTGCGCCACCACGCCCATCAGGGAGAGACCCAGGAACACTTCGTAGCTCAGCGTCTGCGCGGAAGCACGCATCGCACCCAGCAGCGAGTATTTGTTGTTACTGGACCAGCCTGCGAACAGCACCGCGTAAACCGCGAGGCCTGCCATCATCAGGAAGAACAGAATGCCGATGTTCAGGTCAGCGACCACCCAGGTCGGGCTGACCGGAACGATAGCAAACGCCAGCAGCAGCGAGGTGAAGGCGATCATCGGTGCCAGAGTAAAGATTACGCGGTCCGAGAAGCGCGGGATCCAGTCCTCTTTAAAGAACATCTTGATCATGTCCGCGACCAGCTGGAGTGAACCACCCCAGCCCACGCGGTTCGGTCCATAACGGTTCTGGAACAGACCGAGCAGACGGCGTTCGCCAAAGCTCATGAACGCACCGCAGGTGACCACTACCAGCAGGATAACAACCGCTTTCAGAATGCTCAGCAGGATGTCGATAAGATCCGGCGTTAACCAACTCATGCTTTTGCCTCCTGCAGGTTATCAAGACGCGCACCCGCCAGAACCGGCGCGATGCCAGGCATACCCATCGGCAGACCCACCTGCCCTGCTGTCAGACCTTCGGAGATAATCAGCGGCAGGCTGATTGTCTGGCCGTCATAGCTAAAAGCAATGTTTGCGCCAGCGTTAACGCCAAGCTTCGCGGCATCCGCCGGGTTGAGCTTGATGTACGGCTGCGGCATGCGGGTCTGGAAGACCGGTGAACGCTGGGAAAGCTCGTCGCTACCGAACAGATGGTAGTACGGCGCGATACGCCAGTTGCCATCCTGCGCCTGGAAGCTCGCAGGAACGGTGGTGAAGAAGTCCAGACCGGTTTCGGAGGCTTCAATCAGACGCACGCCCGGATCGCCGTGGCGCAGGGAACCACCCACTTCAGCCTGGAACTTGTTCCATGCCTGCGGGGAGTTCCAGCCTGGCGCCCATGCGAATGGGATTTGCGAACGCGGCGCAGACGGCTGGTTGTTCCCTTCCATGGAGAAGGCGAACATGGTGTCTTTATCCTGCGGCTGGCGCGGTTCGTGCACGCTGATATTGGCGCGCATCGCGGTACGGCCGCTGTAGCGGTGCGGTTCACGCGCCAGTTTCTGGCCGCGAATGCGGAAGCTTGCTTCAGGTGCGGCATCTTTAATGCCTGCCAGCTGAGGCAGTTTTTCGACTACCGCGTCGATAACGTGGTCGAGCTGCGTCCAGTCCACTTCACGGCTCTGCACGGTGCTGTGCAGGGAGTGCAGCCAGCGCCAGCTTTCCAGCATCACGATGTTGCTGTCGTAGTACGCCGGGTCGTAAACCTGGAAGAAACGCTGTGCGCGGCCTTCGTTGTTGATAACCGTACCGTCGCTTTCTGCGAAGCTTGCCGCAGAGAGCACCAGGTGTGCTTTGTCCATGATCGCGGTGCGCTGATGGTCAATCACCATCACCAGCGGCGCTTTGGAGAGCGCGGCGTCTACGCGAGCGGCAGACGCGTGGCGATGCAGGTCGTTTTCCAGCACCACAACGGCGTCAGCGGCACCGGATTCCAGTTCGCTTAACGCTTCTTCCAGCGAGCCGCCGCCGATCATACCCAGACCGATGCTGTTCACCGCACGGGCAATCATGGTCACGCCGACGTCCGCACCGCGGCCTTTCAGGGCTTTGGCAACGTTCGCGGCGGCCTGAATGATTTCAGCGCTACCGGCGTTGGTACCGGAGATAATCAGCGGTTTTTTCGCACCTGCCAGGGCCTGAACAATCACGTCAACCTTGTTCTGCAGGTCGCGATCCAGTTCTACCGCCGGTGAGCTGCTGTCCAGCGCGTGGGCAATCGCAAAGCCAAGACGCGCCTGATCTTCAACCGGTGCGCAGTAGGTCCACGCGGCGATATCGTCCAGACGGGTGTTGTCAACGTTGGTCACAAACAGAGGATGCTTCGCGCGTTGACCGATGTTCAGGATCGCCGCAATCTGCCAGTCGGCCACTTTCTGCGCCGCTGCCATTTCACGTGCTTTACCCTTCACCGCCTGACGAACCGCCAGAGCCGCGCGTGCGCCCGTCTGCGTCAGGTCTTCACCCAGCACCAGGACCGCATCATAAGATTCAATTTCGCGCAGCGCAGGGGTATGAATACCGCCTTCACGCAGCACTTTCAGTACCAGCTGCAGACGTTCCTGCTCGCCCTGGGCGATACCGGTATAGAAGTTTTCCGCCCCAACCAGCTCGCGCAGCGCGAAGTTGCTTTCGATGCTGGCGCGCGGGGAGCCGATACCGATCACTTTCTTCGACTGGCGCAGAATATCTGCCGCGCCCTGCATCGCCTGCTCGGCGTTCAGGGTAATTAAATCGTCGCCACGGCGCTGAACCGGCTGACGCGGACGGTCTTTCAGGTTCACATAGCCATAGCCGAAACGACCGCGGTCGCACAGGAAGTAGTGGTTAACGGTACCGTTGTAACGGTTTTCGATACGGCGCAGTTCGCCGTAGCGCTCACCCGGGCTGGTGTTACAGCCGAGGGAACACTGCTGGCAGATGCTTGGCGCAAACTGCATGTCCCATTTACGGTTGTAACGCTCGGAGTGGGTTTTATCCGTGAATACGCCGGTCGGGCAGATTTCTACAAGGTTACCGGAGAACTCGCTTTCAAGCGTACCGTCTTCCGGACGACCGAAGTAGACGTTATCGTGCGCGCCATATACGCCCAGATCCTGACCGTCTGCGTAGTCTTTGTAGTAACGCACGCAGCGGTAGCAGGCGATGCAGCGGTTCATTTCGTGAGAGATGAACGGCCCCAGGTCCTGGTTACGGTGGGTACGCTTGGTAAAGCGATAGCGACGGAAGCTGTGGCCGGTCATCACGGTCATATCCTGAAGGTGGCAGTTACCGCCCTCTTCACAGACCGGACAGTCGTGCGGGTGGTTGGTCATCAACCATTCCACTACGCTTTCGCGGAACTGTTTCGCTTCTTCGTCATCAATCGAAATAAAGGTGCCTTCGGTGGCTGGCGTCATACAGGACATCACCAGGCGACCACGCGTGTCTTCCGCGTTTTGATATTGCTTCACCGCACACTGGCGGCAAGCACCGACGCTGCCCAGCGCCGGATGCCAGCAAAAGTACGGAATATCGAGGCCAAGAGACAGACAAGCTTCTAGCAGGTTGTCCGCCCCGTTGACTTCGTATTCTTTGCCGTCTACATGAATCGTAGCCATTAGCATGCTTCCAGTTGGCTCGGTCGAAACCGAGCGTTAATCAAAATTCTTGTCGTTACCAGCGCGCTTTAAGCAGGTTCGGCTGAATCCCATTAATCGCATGGGTATTGCTGAACGGCTGCTTGATGCCTGCTTCGAACTCGTCGCGGAAATATTTGATCGCGCTCTGCAGAGGTTCGACGGCACCCGGTGCGTGGGCACAGAAGGTTTTACCCGGGCCTAAGAATCGACACAGTTGCTCAAGCGTCTCGATATCCCCAGGCTGGCCTTCGCCACGTTCGATTGCACGCAGGATCTTCACGCTCCACGGCAGACCATCACGGCACGGTGTACACCAGCCGCAGGACTCGCGGGCGAAGAACTCTTCCAGGTTACGCACCAGCGAGACCATGCCGATCTCGTGGTCGACGGCCATCGCCAGCGCCGTACCCAGACGGCTGCCTGCTTTACCAATGCTTTCGAATTCCATCGGCAGGTCAAGGTGGGCTTCGGTCAGGAAGTCTGTCCCTGCCCCACCCGGCTGCCAGGCTTTGAATTTCAGGCCATCGCGCATGCCGCCCGCATAGTCTTCAAGAATTTCACGTGCGGTGGTACCGAACGGCAGTTCCCAGACGCCTGGATTTTTAACGCGACCGGAGAAGCCCATCAGCTTGGTACCGGCATCTTTGCTTGAGGAGATGCCCTGATACCACTCCACGCCGTTGGCGAGGATAGCCGGAACGTTACACAGGGTTTCAACGTTGTTTACGCAGGTCGGTTTACCCCATACGCCGGAGCTTGCCGGGAACGGTGGCTTGGAACGCGGGTTCGCGCGGCGGCCTTCCAGGGAGTTAATCAGCGCGGTTTCTTCACCGCAGATATAACGCCCTGCACCGGTGTGCACGAACAGTTCGAAGTCAAACCCGGTACCCAGGATGTTTTTGCCCAGCAGGCCCGCTTCGGTAGCTTCGGCAATCGCGCGACGCAGGTTTTCCGCCGCTTCGATGTACTCACCGCGCAGGAAGATGTAGCCACGGTACGCTTTCAGCGCAAACGCGGAGATCAGCATGCCTTCCACCAGCAGGTGCGGCAGCTGTTCCATCAGCAGGCGGTCTTTATAGGTGCCCGGCTCCATTTCATCGGCGTTACACAGCAGGTAACGGATGTTCATGGATTCGTCTTTTGGCATCAGGCTCCACTTCAGACCGGTGGAGAAGCCCGCACCGCCGCGCCCTTTCAGGCCGGAGTCTTTCACCGCATTAACGATGTCATCCGGCGCCATGCCGCCGAGGGCTTTACGCGCACCGGCATAGCCGTTTTTGCTCTGGTATTCGTCGAGCCATACCGGCTGTTTGTCATCGCGCAGACGCCAGGTCAGCGGATGCGTCTCAGCAGTACGAATTACAGTTTTCATTTGTACTGCTCCAGCAGGTCAGGAATCGCTTCCGGCGTCAGATGGCTGTGAGTGTCCTCATCAATCATCATGGTCGGCCCCTTGTCGCAGTTACCCAGGCAGCAGGTTGGCAGCAGAGTAAAGCGTCCATCGAACGTGGTCTGGCCCGGCTTGATATTGAGCTTCTTCTCAATCGCAGCCTGGATGCCCTGATACCCGGTGATGTGGCAGACAACGCTGTCACAGTAGCGGATCACATGGCGGCCAACCGGCTGACGGAAGATCTGGCTGTAGAACGTGGCTACGCCTTCTACGTCGCTTGCCGGAATACCCAGCACTTTCGCGATCTCATAGATCGCCCCATCCGGCACCCAACCACGCTGTTTCTGTACGATTTTCAGCGCTTCAATGGACGCCGCACGCGGGTCTTCGTAGTGGTGCATCTCATGCTCAATGGCGGCACGTTCTGCTTCACTCAGCTCAAAAGCCTCGGTTTGTGGTTGTTGATTCTCGTGCATAATTAGCGGTCCACATCTGACATAACAAAATCGATACTACCCAGATACACAATCAGGTCGGAGACCAGACTGCCGCGGATGGCGGACGGGATCTGCTGCAGGTGCGCAAAGCTCGGCGTACGCACGCGGGTACGGTAGCTCATGGTGCTGCCGTCACTGGTCAGGTAGTAACTGTTAATACCCTTGGTCGCTTCAATCATCTGGAAGGATTCTTGCGCCGGCATGACCGGACCCCAGGAAACCTGCAGGAAGTGGGTGATCAGGGTTTCGATATGTTGCAGCGTGCGCTCTTTCGGTGGCGGCGTCGTCAGCGGGTGATCCGCCTTGAACGGGCCTTCCGGCATGTTGTTGAGGCACTGCTCAAGGATGCGCAGACTCTGGCGCAGCTCTTCTACTTTCAGCATCACGCGGGTGTAGCAGTCGGAAACACCGCCGCCCACCGGGACTTCAAAGTCGAAGTTCTCGTAGCCAGAGTAAGGACGGGCTTTACGCACGTCGAAATCAATACCGGTCGCACGCAGACCTGCACCTGTCGTACCCCACTCCAGCGCTTCTTTCGCGCCGTAGGCAGCAACGCCCTGGGAACGGCCTTTCAGGATGGTGTTACGCAGCGCGGCTTTCTCGTAGGACGCCAGACGTTTTGGCATCCAGTCGAGGAATTCACGCAGCAGACGGTCCCAGCCGCGCGGCAGATCGTGTGCCACACCGCCGATACGGAACCAGGCCGGGTGCATACGGAAACCGGTAATCGCTTCTACCAGATCGTAGATTTTCTGACGGTCGGTAAAGGCGAAGAAGACCGGGGTCATCGCGCCGACGTCCTGAATGAACGTGGAGATGTACAGCAGGTGGCTGTTGATACGGAACAGTTCTGACAGCATGACGCGAATCACGTTAACGCGATCCGGCGTAACGATTCCCGCCAGTTTTTCAACGGCCAGCACGTATGGCATCTCGTTGACGCAGCCGCCGAGATACTCGATACGGTCGGTATACGGAATGTAGCTGTGCCAGGACTGACGCTCGCCCATCTTCTCAGCACCACGGTGGTGGTAGCCGATGTCAGGCACGCAATCGACAATCTCTTCGCCATCAAGCTGAAGAATAATACGGAATGCACCGTGCGCAGACGGGTGGTTTGGACCGAGGTTGAGGAACATGAAGTCCTCGTTGTCGGTACCGCGCTTCATGCCCCAGTCTTCCGGCTTGAAGGTCAGCGCTTCCATCTCCAGATCCTGCTTGGCTTTGGTCAGCTCAAACGGATCGAATTCGGTTGCACGTGCAGGGTAGTCTTTACGCAGCGGGTGGCCGGTCCAGGTCTGCGGCATCATGATGCGCGTCAGATGCGGGTGACCGTCGAAGGTCATGCCGAACATTTCCCAGGTTTCACGCTCGTACCAGTTGGCGTTCGGGAAAAGTTTAGTGATCGTCGGCAGATGCATGTCGTTTTCAGACAATGCCACCTTGAGCATGATATCCGTATTACGGTCTATTGAGATCAGGTGGTAGAAAACGGAAAAATCCGCAGCAGGGAGACCCTGGCGGTGGGTACGCAGACGTTCATCCATGCCGTGTAAGTCAAACAGCATGACGTACGGTTTTGGCAATTTCTTGAGGAAATCGACAACTTCCAGCAATTGCTCACGCTTCACCCAAACAACGGGTACCCCGGTGCGGGTAGCCTGAACAGTAAAGGCATCCGGCCCAAAACGGTTGCGCAGTTCGCCAATGACTGGGTCATCCAGATGATCCCGGGTCTGCCAGGCGGCTTCTTGCGCGGTTAAGTCGGTCATATTGTTCACCATTGCAAATGGTCCGTGGTGACTGTTGAGCCTGGCTTCGCGCTATTTGAGTAGTGATATGCGAAGGTGTTCTCCAGGCCTACAGGCGCAAATTAAATTTCGTCAGGCGTACGCAGATTGGTGACGGCAATACGTTCACCACGTTTACGCTCGCGCTCAGACTGCATGTTCGCGCGATACACACCCTGATCGCCAACAACCCACGACAGTGGGCGACGTTCTTTACCGATAGACTCCTGCAGCAGCATCAGCGCCTGCATGTAAGCTTCCGGACGTGGCGGACAACCTGGGATGTACACATCCACTGGAATAAACTTATCTACGCCCTGCACGACGGAATAAATGTCGTACATACCGCCAGAGTTTGCACATGCGCCCATGGAGATAACCCATTTAGGCTCCAGCATCTGGTCATAAAGACGCTGAATAACAGGTGCCATCTTGGTAAAGCACGTACCGGCTACCACCATCAGGTCAGCCTGACGTGGGGAAGCACGCAGTACCTCTGCCCCAAAACGCGCAACGTCATGCACCGCAGTGAATGACGTCACCATTTCAACGTAGCAGCAAGAAAGGCCAAAGTTGTACGGCCAGATGGAGTTCTTACGACCCCAGTTGACCATATCGTGCATGGCATGTTCGAGTTTGCCCATGTACACGCTTTTATTGACTTCTTGCTCCAGGGGGTCGGTTACGATCTCCTGTTTTTGCAGGGGGTAACGGTCATTCTCACCGTTAGGATCTATGCGGGTGAGCGTATAATCCATCTTATTGCCTCGCTGTTACTGCTGACGATTAGAGATACTGTTTTCCGGGTTGATGTGTTCACGACGTGAACGCGCAGGCGTCCAGTCAAGCGCGCCAATACGCACCAGATAAACCAGACCGGCCAGTAGCACTAAAATGAAAATTGCGGCCTCGACAAAGCCCACCCAACCACTTTCGCGGATGGACGTTGACCATGCGAAAAGGTAAAGCGCTTCCACGTCGAAGATGACGAAGAACATGGCTACCAGATAGAACTTGGCAGACAGGCGTAAGCGAGCGGAACCTACTGAATCAATACCTGATTCGAAAGGTGTGTTTTTGTGCCTTGCACGGGCGCGACCGCCCAGGAACCAGCCGCCGACTAACATCAGGCAGCACAGGCCAATGGCTACAATAAGAAAGATTGCGAATGCCCAGTGATGAGCGATGACTTCTGTGGATGTTGACATACTCATTGCTTACTCATCAAAAGTGATACCAACGACACTGCTCTTGCTGGCAGATGGGCATCACATCGATTCATGGGGAGGAACAAATAACCTTACACTAACTGTCAGAAATGAGACGTAGACAGCAAAATGATGGGGTTTTTTACTCCTTTCTATAACCTATTGTCAACTTTAACAAAGGTTTCTTCACATTAAATTACATCGAGCGATTCTCATTAACATTTGGTGCCCTTTAACCCTGGTGGGTGCATGACTTGCCGTCAAATGTATGTTGTTGAATCGTGTCCGTTTCGGAAGTAAAAAAAATAACCCTCCTATTTTGACAGGATTTGCCAACGATTCCTCCCCCCAAATAGGAGTATTTTCTTGATCTGAGACACGCTTTTGTTAATTCAACCTGGAAAACGGCAACATATTTCCTGTTTTTTTAACATGAGAGGGATATGGATGAAGTTAGAACGGAAAACGGACAAGTTTTAAGCAAAAGCATTTAACTTATTGATAAATATAGAATATCCTGAAAATCCATGCGCCATAAGCGGGTATTTTTGCTAAAAAAAAGCCACTGCATGTGAAAATCACACGAGTGGCTTTTTTTTACACTTACATTTTGTTACCAGAATTTTGAGCTATCGATCACTCAAAATCCCCTTCAACGATCAGGGAGTCGTCCCCCCCTTCGGAGGTAACGCGTTCGAACTGCCACGGGTTATGGTAGTTTTCCATCGCCTCGAACACCACTTTGGCCAACTCGTTATGGCTGGACGAATTGTGGCAGAGCAGATACTCCGTATCCGGCAGCGCAGGAAGACCATCGGATTTCCCAAGGACGCGCAGATCGGGGCTCATCATCTCTACCGGACGGGCCGTTACGCCCAGACCGGCCTTCACGGCGGCACGAACCGCTGGCAGCGTGGAAGCCACATACGCCAGACGCCACGGAATGTTGGCCTCATTCAGCGCTGTGAGCACCATGTCGCGGAACGGGCTCGGATCATCCAGTAAGACCAGTGGAACCGGCTCGCCTTTTTGCAGCACGTATTCGGCTGCGCAATACCAGTGCGTAGGTGATGTACGCAACGTCAGGCAATCAAACTGCCCGGGACGATGCGTCGTCACCACCAGATCGACTTTATTCTCATTTAACATCTCAACCATAAAGGCATTACGCTTTACGCTAACGTCCAGCGCAAGCTTCGGATAAACCGAGCTAATACGGTTGAGAAGAAACGGCAATATAGTATCCGCTGACTCATCAGATGCGCCTAACGTTAGCACCCCTTGAAGGTTGCTAAACATTAATGACATACATGCTTCATCATTAAAGCGAAGAATTTTCCTGGCATAACCCAGAAGCTGAATACCGTGTTCCGTTAAGAGCTTATTACGCCCATGACGCGCAAAAAGCTCTTTACCAACCAGTTGCTCCAGCCGCTGCATTTGCTGGCTGACGGCAGACTGAGTACGGCAAACGGCGGCAGCAGCTGCTGCAAAAGTGTTGAGATCGGCGACCGCAACAAACGTTCTCAGCAGATCGAGGTCGAGATTCATTATCGGACGATTTGCATTTATCATATCTATTCACTTTCAGGTTGCTCGTGCGGAGCTGCCCGGGTTGAAGCTGTGTGTGTACAGTTAAGCAATTCCCTCTGAAGATTTTCCCTCGCATCCCGGCCCGGCAGACTGCCTGACAGATAGTTATTGTGCTGCTTTATATCAACAGTCAGAAAGCACGTTTCATGACGTTATTTTTATTCTCTTAAACGTTCAGGATATTTAGATGTTCGCAGGTTTATGTAAATTACATTAAAGGTGTAACACCTTTTCTGCCATCTTTATCGCAGCGCTGTCAACGTAGCAGGAGATGTTCGACACATTCCAGCCAGAGATAACTCCAACAATAACAATCAATTAATTCGGAAAAACAGCGTCAGATATACAAAAAGCATGCTTCTGACCTCTGCTTTCCTGAAAGACATCTTAACCCAAATCCACTTTATTTATAAGTCTTATTGCAATATTGAGGATTAAAGAAGAATGTTAAGCTTCTAAACTAATTTTATTAGAATTAACTAAAGTTGCATTTTTTAGGTTAATAATAAATAAATTTTAATTTAGATTAAGACCATTCATTAATGGCACTTAACATTAATTTCACATGAGTAACTTTTAGCCACAGCATGCTATTACCAGAACATGTATCAAGCATTCAGGTTTAACGAAATGTCACTCAGGGTGATTGCCACCTTTGTCCTGCTTACCACTTATTTTTACCAGCACAATATACACAATTTTGACAAATGAATAGCACATTTAACCTAACGAGACGCTGTGAGCACAACTTTACGCCAGCATAAAAGCACGCACACAGCGAAAAAGATTTATCAACATTTTGCTCCCGGCACAAAATCTTCTACTGCACACCCTTCAAAACGAAGCGAGGGGGGAGTACATTATTCCGTGCTGACTTCCACGGCAGGGAGTGGCAATAATAGCGAAAAGGTTAAAGGTTCATGTCCCCTATCGAAAAATCCAGCAAGCTAGATAACGTCTGTTATGACATCCGCGGCCCGGTTCTGAAAGAGGCAAAACGCCTTGAAGAAGAAGGCAACAAGGTTCTGAAACTCAACATTGGTAACCCTGCGCCATTTGGTTTTGAAGCGCCGGATGAAATTCTGGTTGATGTGATCCGCAACCTTCCTACTGCACAAGGCTATTGTGATTCAAAAGGACTTTACTCCGCACGTAAAGCCATCATGCAGCACTACCAGGCACGCGGTATGCGTGATGTTACCGTTGAAGATATTTATATCGGCAACGGCGTCTCCGAACTGATTGTGCAGGCGATGCAGGCGCTGCTGAACAGCGGGGATGAAATGCTGGTACCCGCGCCGGATTATCCGCTGTGGACGGCTGCCGTATCACTGTCCAGCGGTAAAGCAGTGCACTATCTGTGCGACGAGTCCTCTGACTGGTTCCCGGACCTCGATGATATTCGCGCAAAAATTACGCCCCGCACGCGCGGCATCGTGATCATCAACCCGAACAACCCAACGGGCGCGGTGTACTCAAAAGAGCTGCTGATGGAGATCGTCGAGCTCGCCCGCCAGCACAACCTGATCATCTTTGCCGACGAAATCTACGACAAGATCCTGTACGACGCGGCACAGCACCACTCAATCGCTGCGCTGGCCCCGGATCTGCTGACCGTCACCTTTAACGGCCTGTCTAAAACCTACCGCGTGGCCGGTTTCCGCCAGGGCTGGATGGTACTGAACGGTCCGAAAAAGCACGCCAAAGGCTATATTGAAGGGCTGGAGATGCTGGCCTCCATGCGTTTATGTGCCAACGTTCCGGCGCAGCACGCGATCCAGACGGCGCTCGGTGGCTATCAGAGCATTAGCGAGTTCATCGTTCCCGGTGGTCGCCTGTACGAACAGCGCAACCGCGCGTGGGAGCTGATCAACGATATTCCGGGCGTCTCCTGCGTGAAGCCAAATGGCGCGCTCTATATGTTCCCGAAAATTGACGCGAAGCGCTTCAATATTCATGACGACCAGAAAATGGTGCTCGATTTCCTGCTGCAGGAAAAAGTGCTGCTGGTTCAGGGTACGGCGTTTAACTGGCCGTGGCCGGATCACGTGCGTATCGTGACGCTGCCGCGCGAAGATGACCTCGAAATGGCCATCAGCCGCTTCGGGCGATTCCTGTCCGGTTATCATCAGTAACGCTGGCTTTCTGCCGGGTGGCGCTGCGCTTACCCGGCCTACAACACCTTCAGATTTGCATCTTCCCTCCCCTCCCCGCACAATGAACGCCTGTCGCAGTGAAGACAAAAGGTAACCTATGAGTCAGAGTCATTTCTTTGCCCACCTCTCCCGCCTGAAACTCATCAACCGCTGGCCGCTGATGCGCAATGTCCGCACGGAAAATGTCTCAGAGCACAGTCTGCAGGTTGCGATGGTCGCTCACGCGCTGGCCGCCATTAAAAACCGCAAATTCAACGGTCAGGTCAATCCAGAGCGCATTGCCCTGCTGGCGATGTACCACGATGCGTCAGAAGTGCTGACCGGCGACCTGCCTACGCCGGTGAAATATTTCAACTCGCAGATCGCGCAGGAATATAAGGCCATCGAGAAGATTGCCCAGCAGAAGCTGATTGACATGGTGCCGGACGAGTTGCGCGACATCTTTGAGCCGCTCATCGATGAGCATCAGTACACGGAAGATGAAAAGTCGCTGGTCAAACAGGCCGACGCGCTCTGCGCCTACCTGAAGTGTCTGGAAGAGCTGTCCGCGGGGAATAACGAATTTTTACTGGCGAAAACGCGTCTGGAAAAAACGCTGGAATCCCGCCGCAGCGAAGAGATGGATTACTTTATGCAGGTGTTTGTGCCGAGCTTCCATCTTTCGCTGGATGAGATTAGCCAGGATTCACCGTTGTAATTTTTAGTTTGTAGGCCGGGTAAGGCGCAACCGCCCCCCGGCAAAATGCTCAGAACGGGAACAGGACCGGTATCAACACCACGCATACCAGCATCACCAGCACGGTGAACGGCACGCCCAGCTTCACGAAATCACTGAACCTGTAATTCCCGGGCCCCAGCACCAGCGTATTCACCGGTGAAGACACTGGCGTCATAAACGCCGCAGAGGCCGCCATTGCGACCATCATCGCAAAGGGATACGGTGACACGCCCATGGATTTGGCCATCGCCAGCGCAATCGGCGCCATCAGTACCGCCGTCGCGGTATTGGAGATAAACAGACCGATGGTGGCGCACATAATAAACAGACAGACCAGCATCATGTACGGCCCATACCCGCCGCCAACGTCCATTAAGCCTTTAACGATCAGATCCACCCCGCCGGTTTTTTGCAGCGCCAGGGCGAAGGGCATCATCCCGACGATGAGAATAATGCTCGGCCAGTGAATGGCTTTATACGCGCTTTCGGCGTCAATGCAGCGGAATTTGCCCATCAACAGGCAGGCGATGATTGCCGCGACCGGATTGGGGATTTCATCGGTCAGCATCAGCGCCACCATCAGCACCAGACAAAAAATCGCGTGGGGCGCCTGGCTGTGCGCCGGGGAGGCATCGCTCTCCTCGACAGGCATGTTGAGCACCACAAAATCACGTCCTTTTTGCCCGAGCTGGCTAATCAGCTTCCAGTTACCGACAACCAGGAAGATATCGCCCAGCAGGATCGGCTCATCCACCACCGCCCCTTCCATCGCCACGCCATCGCGCTTCAGCCCCACGACATTCAGGCCATAGCGGGTTCGGAACCCCATTTCCCGCACGGTTTTACCCAACAGTTCCGATTCCGGGATCAGCGATACTTCGGCCATGCCGACATCCAGCGCCTGATCGGAGAAGTACTCCCCGCGCAGCACCATCGGTTCCAGCAGCTGTTCGCTGCAAAACTCGCGCAGATCCACGTCCGCGGTGGACATATCAATTAGCAGGACGTCCCGCGCGCGGAATTCCGACACCCCGTTGACGTTGACGATCACCCGGCGAAAACGACGCCAGCGCTCAACGCCGATCACGTTTGCGCCATAGCGCTCACGCAGCTTCAGGTCGTCAAGGCGCTGTCCCACCATCGGCGAGCCGGGGCGAATAGCCAGACGGCGCGCGCGCCCGGTGAGACGGTACTCTTTAATCAGATCGCGGAAGGTGCGTCGCTTCCATCCTTCTTTATTCTTATCCTGTTTTTCACCTTTCAGGGCAAACCGGGTCAGCAGCATGTAGACTACACCCAGCACCAGAATGACCAGCCCAAGCGGAGTGACGCTGAAAAAACTGAAGCCCTGGAATCCTTCCCGGATCAGCTCGCTGTTGACGACCAGGTTCGGTGGCGTTGCCACCAGCGTCATCATTCCGCTGATCAAACCGGCAAAACTCAGGGGCATCATCAGGCGCGACGGCGAGATCTGCATCCGCATGGAGACGCTCAGCACCACCGGAATAAAGATGGCGACCACGCCCGTTGAGCTCATAAACGCCCCCAGCCCGGCGACGGTCACCATCAGGTAGATCAGCATTTTGGTTTCGCTGCTGCCCGCCACCTTCACCAGCCACGATCCCATGATGGTTGCCACACCGGTACGCACCAGCCCATCACCGATAATAAACAGGGCGGCAATCAGGATCACGTTGGGATCGCTAAATCCGGAGAAGGCTTCCGGCAGCGTAAGCGTACCGCTCAGCACAAACGCGACGATGACAAACAAGGCGACGGCGTCCATGCGTACCTTGCCCGTTGCAAAAAGAAGGATGGCGATTAAAAGCAGGCTCAGTACCCAAATCAGTTCACCGTTCACAACATGTCCTTGTCAGTGGGAGAGGAGAAATTGTGCCATAAAAAAGCCCCAGCAATGTGGGGCTATATCATGTGATTACATTTTTAGCGAGACGGTTACAACTCCGTCAGAGGCTTTAGATACAGCCAGTGCCGTCAGTGAATCCAGCACAAAGTCTGCCTCCTCCAGCCGGGGGGATCCCGCCGGAACGTTAACGGCGATAACGTGGCTTCCGGCGTTCAGCCCGGCCAGTACACCAGCGGCCGCATCTTCCACCACCACGCACTCTGCGGGGGCGAGGCCCAGCAGTTCAGCGCCCAGTAAAAACGCGTCGGGCTCCGGTTTACCGCGCTTTACGCGCTCCGCAGTGATAAACACTTCCGGCTTCGGTAAACCTGCCGCCTTATGACGGGCGTGGGCGACGGGAATGGAGCCTGAGGTGACGATCGCCCACGGGATCTGCGCTTCGTTCAGATGCTCAAGCAGCTCGCGCGCGCCCGGTAAGGCGGTGATGCCGTCTGTATCCGTGGCTTCAATGTGTTCCAGGTATTTGAACTCCGCCTGAATTTCGTCCTCAGAGCGTCCGGCCAGGAAGTGCCGTAGCGAGGTGATGGCCTGTTTGCCATGGATAAAATTCAGCACGTCCTGATGGTCGATGCCATGTCGGTCAGCCCAATGGCACCATGAACGCTCCACAACCGGCAGCGAATCCACCAGCGTACCGTCCAGATCAAACAGAAAACCTCTACACTGCACACGCACCTCCGTCAGGCATTAATGATTTGTTGAATTTCGTTGCTGCTTAAATGGTACTGACGCGGACAGGCGTGCCACGCGCTTAGCATACGCTGATATTTCTCCCACATTGGGGTCTGCGCGTTGAAGCCGTGGGTGCCCGCGTCAAAGTGGGTATAGCGCCCTTCTGTATTCACCATAAAGCGAACATAGCTCAGATAACGCGCTTCCGTTGCGGCATCAAAGCCTAAGAAGGTCACGCGGCGCTCGTCAATGGACTGTTGATCTTTGAGATTCGTCCAGGACACGTGCAAGGCGTGATACATCTCCATAATGTCGATCACGATGCGACAGGTTTCTTCTTTCAGCTCGCCAAACTCGCGGTCCAGTTCGCGCATTTGCAAACCAAAACCGCGTTCGACGATGGTTTGCAGGCGGCTGTAGCGCGCAGCGTTATCGGGATCAAGCATAGTCATCATCTTGTACTGGTTAGACAAAATCAGACGTTGAGCATGGGTCATTTCCATCTTTCGACTCCTGTAGCGCATTGCACTTTAAAAAAAAGACACGGTAACTGATTGTTACTGTGCCTTCTTTTCGTCGTCGTTTCGATGATCAATCACAAGTCATCGAGGAATGTTTTATCCAGTTGCTTAAAAGCACGCTTTAACGTGTCCGCCAGCGCCTGGTAATCGGGCTTGCCTTCAACCGGGGCGAGCGCCTGCCCGGCCTCCTCCAGTTTTCCGCGCACTTCATAAAACCAGTGTAAAATAGAAGGGGGAAGTGGGGTGATGGACCGTTTACCTAACCACCACAGGCCCTGCATTGGCAGGCTTAACGCGAAGAGCGCCGTCGCGACCGCAGGACCCAGCTGCCCGCCCAACGCAATCTGCCAGCACAGCGTAAAGACAGCGACAGGCGGCATAAAGCGAATCGCATAGCGCGTGGCGCGGATGGTGCGATTCTCAATGAACATCGGCGCAAGGCGCTTTTCCATCGGCCACGTCTTTGCGTAATGCTGTCCCCGACGAAACAGACTAAAGAAATTTACGGACGGGTTTTCTGGTGTCGACATGGCTGTACCTCAACTTCACATATAAAAATTAAAATTTTCGTGCAAAACCACAACAAGCTATGACAACGTTCAAAATATTTTGTCATCTCTACCCCGTATCGGGTATCCTGTGCCAGCCTGATAGGGCCATAGACGAGAATCATTAACTCGTCAAATTATTGCATATTATGCCATTGGCTGAAAATTGTGCAAAATGGCATAAAATCATAGTTATTTCTTCCATCATGCCACAATGTTCGTTTGGCATGATGTTAATCATAAATGTCTGAGTCATCATGCGTTACGCTGTTAGACTCACTGACGTTTTTTTAGCCACGTATCAATAATAGGTACTTCCATGTCGAGTAAGTTAGTACTGGTTCTGAACTGCGGTAGCTCCTCACTGAAATTCGCCATCATCGATGCGCTCAACGGTGACGAATACCTCTCTGGTTTGGCCGAATGTTTCCATCTGCCTGAAGCACGTATCAAGTGGAAGATGGACGGCAGCAAACAAGAAGCGGCTTTAGGTGCAGGCGCCGCTCACAGTGAAGCGCTGAACTTTATCGTTAACACTATTCTGGCACAAAAACCAGAACTGTCTGCTCAGCTGACTGCGATTGGTCACCGTATCGTCCACGGCGGCGAAAAATACACCAGCTCCGTCGTTATCGACGAATCTGTGATCCAGGGCATCAAGGACTCTGCGTCCTTCGCACCGCTGCACAACCCGGCTCACCTGATCGGTATCGCTGAAGCGCTGAAATCCTTCCCGAATCTGAAAGACAAAAACGTGGCCGTATTCGACACCGCGTTCCATCAGACCATGCCGGAAGAGTCTTACCTCTATGCCCTGCCATACAGCCTGTACAAAGAACACGGCGTACGTCGTTACGGCGCGCACGGCACCAGCCACTTCTATGTGACTCAGGAAGCAGCAAAAGTCCTGAACAAGCCGGTTGAAGAACTGAACATCATCACCTGCCACCTGGGCAATGGTGGTTCTGTTTCCGCTATCCGCAACGGTAAATGTGTTGATACTTCTATGGGTCTGACCCCGCTGGAAGGTCTGGTGATGGGTACCCGTTCCGGTGACATCGACCCGGCGATTATCTTCCACCTGCACGACACCCTGGGCATGAGCGTTGACCAGATCAACAAAATGCTGACCAAAGAGTCTGGCCTGCTGGGTCTGACCGAAGTCACCAGCGACTGCCGTTACGTTGAAGACAACTACGCAGAGAAAGAAGACGCTAAACGTGCAATGGACGTTTACTGCCACCGTCTGGCGAAGTACATCGGCTCTTACACTGCGCTGATGGAAGGCCGTCTGGACGCGGTTATCTTCACCGGTGGTATAGGTGAGAACGCGGCAATGGTTCGTGAACTGTCCCTGGGCAAACTGGGCGTTCTGGGCTTCGACGTTGATCACGAGCGTAACCTGGCTGCCCGCTTCGGCAAGTCTGGCTTCATCAACAAAGAAGGCACTCGCCCTGCTCTCGTTATCCCAACTAACGAAGAACTGGTCATTGCGCAAGACGCGCACCGCCTGACTGCCTGATTCCACACCGCCAGCAATGCTGGCGGTGCTGTTTTGTAACCCGCCCAATCGCGGCGGTAACGAAAGAGGATAAACCGTGTCCCGTACTATTATGCTGATCCCTACCGGAACCAGCGTCGGCCTGACCAGCGTCAGCCTTGGCGTTATCCGTGCTATGGAACGCAAAGGCGTTCGTCTGAGCGTCTTTAAGCCAATCGCCCAGCCACGTGCCGGTGGCGATGCGCCAGACCAGACCACCACTATCGTTCGCAAGAACTCCAATCTGCCAGCGGCTGAACCGCTGAAGATGAGCCACGTTGAATCTCTGCTGTCCAGCAACCAGAAAGACGTGCTGATGGAAGAGATCATCGCCAACTACCATGCTAACGCGCAAGACGCGGAAGTGGTGCTGGTTGAAGGCCTGGTCCCGACGCGCAAACATCAGTTTGCCCAGTCTCTGAACTTTGAAATCGCGAAAACCCTGAACGCAGAGATCGTTTTCGTGATGTCTCAGGGCACCGATACCCCAGAGCAGCTGAACGAGCGTATCGAACTGACGCGCAGCAGCTTCGGCGGCGCGAAAAACACCAGCATCACCGGCGTAATCGTGAACAAACTGAACGCACCGGTGGATGAGCAGGGCCGTACTCGCCCTGACCTGTCCGAGATCTTCGACGACTCTTCCAAAGCAAAAGTTGTCAAAGTTGACCCGGCTAAGCTGCAGGAATCCAGCCCGCTGCCAGTACTGGGCGCGGTGCCATGGAGCTTCGATCTGATTGCCACCCGTGCAATCGATATGGCGCGTCACCTGAACGCTACCATCGTTAACGAAGGCGACATCAACACCCGCCGCGTGAAGTCCGTGACCTTCTGTGCGCGCAGCATTCCGCACATGCTGGAACACTTCCGCGCTGGTTCTCTGCTGGTGACCTCCGCAGACCGTCCTGACGTTCTGGTTGCAGCCTGCCTGGCCGCGATGAACGGCGTGGAAATCGGTGCGATCCTGCTGACCGGTGCCTACGAGATGGACCCACGCGTCAGCAAGCTGTGCGAACGCGCGTTCGCTACCGGCCTGCCGGTCTTCATGGTGAACACCAACACCTGGCAGACCTCCCTGAGCCTGCAGAGCTTCAACCTGGAAGTGCCGGTTGATGACCACGAGCGTATCGAGAAAGTTCAGGAATACGTTGCGGGCTACATCAACGCAGACTGGATCGAATCCCTGACCGCGACCTCCGAGCGCAGCCGCCGTCTGTCTCCTCCAGCATTCCGTTACCAGCTGACCGAGCTGGCGCGTAAAGCGGGCAAACGCGTTGTTCTGCCAGAAGGCGACGAACCACGTACCGTTAAAGCGGCTGCTATCTGTGCCGAGCGCGGCATCGCGACCTGCGTACTGCTGGGTAACCCGGATGAGATCACCCGCGTTGCGGCGTCTCAGGGCGTTGAGCTGGGCGCTGGCATCGAAATCGTTGACCCTGAAGTGGTTCGCGAAAGCTACGTTGCCCGTCTGGTCGAGCTGCGTAAGAGCAAGGGCATGACCGAAGCCGTTGCGCGCGAGCAGCTGGAAGACAACGTGGTGCTGGGTACGCTGATGCTGGAGCAGGACGAAGTTGACGGTCTGGTTTCCGGTGCGGTTCACACCACGGCGAACACCATCCGTCCACCGCTGCAGCTGATCAAAACCGCGCCAGGCAGCTCTCTGGTTTCTTCCGTGTTCTTCATGCTGCTGCCTGAACAGGTTTACGTTTACGGCGACTGCGCGATCAACCCGGATCCAACCGCAGAACAGCTGGCCGAAATCGCTATCCAGTCCGCGGACTCTGCGATTGCCTTCGGTATCGAACCGCGCGTCGCGATGCTCTCCTACTCCACCGGTACCTCTGGTGCTGGTAGCGACGTAGAGAAAGTGCGTGAAGCGACACGTCTGGCCCAGGAAAAACGTCCTGACCTGATGATCGACGGCCCGCTGCAGTACGACGCCGCCGTTATGGCCGACGTTGCGAAATCCAAAGCGCCGAACTCTCCGGTTGCAGGTCGCGCTACCGTGTTCATCTTCCCGGATCTGAACACCGGTAACACCACCTACAAAGCGGTACAGCGTTCTGCAGACCTGATCTCCATCGGGCCAATGCTGCAAGGGATGCGCAAACCTGTGAACGACCTGTCCCGTGGCGCGCTGGTTGACGATATCGTCTACACCATCGCTCTGACCGCGATTCAGTCTTCGCAGCAGCAGTAATTGTAAGGTCTTGCCGGATGGCGCTTCGCTTATCCGGCCTACAGGACCGTAGGCCCGGTAAGCGTAAGCGCCACCGGGCAACAAAAAGGCGACCACAAAGGGTCGCCTTTTTTATTTACAGCAGCTCTCTCGCCGCCGATACAATGTCATGTGCCGTCAGGCCATACTCCTTCTGCAGGAAATCCTGCGTCCCCACCTGACCGTAGCGCTCCTTGACGCCCACTCGCCGCATCGGTACCGGGCAGGTTTCCACCAGCACTTCCGCCACCGCCGACCCCAGGCCGTTGTGAATGCTGTGGTTTTCACAGGTGACGATGCGCCCGGTCTTCTCGGCGTAGTTTTTCACCAGCATCCGGTCGATGGGCTTCAGGGTAAACATGTCGATGACCGCCGCACTTACCCCCTCCTGCTCCAGCTGGCGCGCCGCCTCCAGCGCTTCCGCCACCATGATGCCGTTGGCAATCAGGGTAATATCGCTTCCTTCGCGCAGCACGTTGCCTTTGCCAATGGTGAAGGTTGAGCCCGGGGCATACACGCTCGGCGCCTGCTTACGAATGGTCCGCACCCAGTAGAAGCCTTCGAGGTTGATAAGCTGGCGCAGCACGTCCTCGAACATCACCGCGTCGGTCACCTCCAGCACCACCGAGTGCGCCAGACCGCGCACGATGCCCATATCCTCAAACGACATATGCGTGCCGCCGTTGTGGCAGGCCGTCACGCCCGCGTCCGAGGCAATCACCTTCACGTTGTTGCGCTGGTAGTCCAGGGACATAAACAGCTGGTCGAAGCAGCGACGGCTGGCAAACGCGGTGAAGGTGTGCACGAATGGCTTACGCCCGGTGAGCGACAGCCCGGCTGCGGTGCCGATGACGTTGGCCTCCATAATGCCGCAGTTAATCACGTGCTGCGGATAATCGCGCGCCACGCCGTCCATCGCCATCGAGCTCATCAGATCCGCTTCAAGGGCGATAATCTCGCTTCCTGCCTCAATCTGCTTTGCCACGAAGCCCGCGTAGACCTTACGCATCTCAACTGCGTCTTTCTCTCCTGCCGGTGCAACCTTAATCATGTGAAGCCTCCAGTTGGCGAATCGTCTCGTTGAGGGCCGCTTTGCTCTCCGCGGTCAACCGCAGGTGGTGCGAGTTGCTGAGCTGTTCCAGGTACGGTACCCCCTGCCCTTTGACGCTGTCGAGGATAACAACTAACGGACGCGCGTCAGCAGCCGGAACCCGCGACGTCACCGCCAGCAGGCCCGGAATGTCGTCGCCCTTCACCGTCGCCACGTCAAAGCCAAAGGCGCGGAATTTCCCCTCCAGGTCGAACGCGCTGATGATCTCGTCCAGCTCGCCGTCGAGCTGCTGTTTGTTCCAGTCCACGAACACCGTCAGGTTGTTGAGGCGATGGTGGGCGATAAACTGGAACGCCTCCCAGCACTGCCCCTCGTTCAGCTCGCCATCACCGACGATGCAGAAGACCCGATTCGGTCGCCCCGCCAGCCTGTGCGAGAGCGCCATACCGCCAGCAATGGAGATCCCCTGCCCCAGCGAACCGGTGGTGGCGTCCACGCCGCGCGTTTTCAGACGGTCCGGGTGGCTTGGCAGGCGAGTGCCGTTCTGGTTCAGGGTGCTCAGCTCTTCCACCGGGAAGTAGCCTTTGATTGCCAGCGTGCTGTAGAGCGCCGGGCCCGCATGACCTTTAGACAGGACAAAATAGTCTCGCTCCGGCCAGTCCGGATCCGCCGGGTCGATTTTCATCACCGCGCCGTACAGCACGGCCAGGGTTTCAACCACCGACATGCTGCCGCCGTAGTGCCCAAAGCCCAGCTGCGTCAGGGATTTCAGCGTCTCAAGACGGATCTGACGCGCGAGTTCGGTTATCTCTTTCTCATTCATGATTTGGCTCCGGTGTTTTCCTGCGCGTTACCGCCCGCAGGTTTGTTTTTCGCGAAGACGTTGTACGCCACCAGCAGCGCGAACAACGCCACAACCAGTCCGGTGATGGCAAGCGGCGACAGGAAGCGCGCCAGATTGCCGAGGACAATCCCGACCGCGCCGAAGTCGGCGTCCGAGAAGGTGGTGTTGGCAAAGCCAATGGCGCCCAGCACCGGCAGCAGCAGGACCGGCAGGAAGGTGATCAGCAGGCCGTTAGCAAAGGCGCCAATCATTGCCCCGCGGCGTCCACCGGTGGCGTTACCGAACACGCCCGCCGTGGCGCCGGTGAAGAAGTGCGGCACGACGCCCGGGAGGATCAGCACCCAGCTAAACTGACCGCAGATCAACAACCCCACAATCCCGCCGAGGAAGCTGAACAGGAAGCCAATCAGCACCGCGTTTGGCGCATAGGGATAGACCACCGGGCAGTCCAGAGCAGGACGCGCGTTAGGGACCAGTTTTTCGGAGAAGCCGGTAAAGGCCGGAACGATCTCAGCCAGAATCAGGCGCACGCCCTGCAGGATGATGAACACGCCCGCCGCAAAGGTGATCGCCATGATGATGGCATACACCAGGTAGTTCTGGCCGCCGCTGAAGGTGGCCTCCACATACTCGCGCCCGGCGCTCACCGCCAGGATGAGGTAGATAATCATCATGGTCAGGGAGATGGAGATCGAGCTGTCGCGCAGGAAGCTCAGGTTCTTCGGCAGGTTCATCTCTTCCGTTGAGCGGGAGCCCTTGCCAACCTTGCTGCCAATCCAGCCGGACAGTACGTAGCCCAGCGTGCCGAAGTGGCCGAAGGCAATTTCGTCGTTGCCGGTTATGCGCTTCATGTAGCGCTGGGCAATCGCCGGGAAGAAGGCCATGATCAGGCCGAGGATCAGCGAGCCGGTAAACACCAGACCCACACCCTCAAAGCCCGCGACCGTCAGGATCACGCCAATCATGCACGCCATATAAAACGTGTGGTGACCGGTCAGGAAGATGTACTTCAGGCGAGTAAAGCGCGCGACGATAATATTCGCCACCATGCCGAAGGCCATAATCAGCGCGGTCGCTGCACCGTATTTTTCCAGCGCGATTGACACAATCGCTTCATTGTTTGGAAT
The DNA here is from genome assembly GCF_024599655.1 of Enterobacter asburiae. NCBI lineage: Bacteria > Pseudomonadati > Pseudomonadota > Gammaproteobacteria > Enterobacterales > Enterobacteriaceae > Enterobacter > Enterobacter asburiae. Next base: position 1,528,731 of record NZ_CP102247.1, on the reverse strand, counting down.
AATGCCCTGGATCGTAAAGGCGTGCTCAAACATACCGCCCAAAGGATTTAACGATCCCACCAGCACCGTGGCGCCGCCGCCCAGCACAATAAAGCCGAGAATGGTTTTAATCGTTCCTTTCACCACGTCCGAAAAGGCTTTTTTCTGCGCAACCAGACCAATTAGCGCAATTAAACCGACCAGCACCGAAGGGACTTTTAAAATATCAACAACGAAATTCAGCGTTTCAAGGATAAACATATCCACCTCGCCTTATCAGGGTTAAAGTCTTTCGAACCAGGCGCGCAGCTGCGCTTCAAGTTCGTTGATATCGATGATGTTGTTAATCACCACCAGCTGGCTTTCCGGGACGCTGGCGCTGGCCGCAATGTCTTTTGCCATCACGAAAAGATCGGCCGCGCCCGGCGTGGCCGAGGAGAGATCGGAATGTTCAACCTCAGCCTCAATCTCCAGCTTTTTAAGCACCTTTTTAATATTCATTTCGACCATAAAACTGCTGCCCAGGCCGGAGCCGCAAATAGCCATGATTTTCATTGTTGTCCCCTTATTTTGAGTAGAGCACGCCCCATCACGCTGGCGCGTAATGTTGTGAATAATCGGATTAAAGAATTAAATCAGAAGCGGTCAATAATCGTTTTAATTTCCTCCAGGGTATTCGCCTGATGCAGTTCAGCCATATCGGCATCGCTGGAAAATAATTCAGCCAGCGATGAGATCATCTCAATATGGCTATTTTTGTCGGGTGCCGCGAGCATAATAATGACATCGACAGGGTCAAACTCACCGGCACCAAACGAGACGCCCTGTTTTAGTTTTAATAAAGACAACCCCAGTCCTTTGGCGCCTTCCTCCGGCCGCGCATGCGGCATCGCCAGCCCTGGTGCCAGCACATAATAAGGTCCTAACGTGTGGTGCTGCTGGATGATAGCGGTGACGTATTCAGGCTCAATCACCTGCAAATCCAGAAGCGGCTTCGCGCACAGCTCCAGCGCCTGCGGCCAGTTTTCCACGCTATCCTGCAGCGTGATGGTTGTATCATATATCCATTTTTTGAGCACTTTTCACTCCCGCTACACGCTTGAAGATGAGCAAACTTTATTCAACACATCGCTGGATGACTGCGATCGCGATCACAAAGATAGCGCTACCAATGGTTAACATGCAGAAATGTGATAGCGCTATCAAATTGCAATCACGGTGCTAAATCACAGCAAAAAAAGGGATTTAAGGCGTATACTGCCTGTCACGTGAAGCGAAGGAAATGAAGAACGCGTCTGGTCAGCAGGAAGGTGTATGTCTTTAACCCGAAAACGGCGCAGTACTGGTAAAGTGACACTCGCCGATGTCGCACAGCTTGCCGGTGTGGGCACGATGACCGTGTCCCGTGCACTCCGCACGCCCGAACAGGTTTCCGATAAACTACGAGAAAAAATTGAAGCTGCCGTGCAGGAGCTGGGCTATATGCCTAATCTTGCCGCCAGCGCGCTGGCCTCGGCGTCGTCATGGACGATAGCCATGGTGGTGCCTAATCTCTCCGAAGCCGGCTGCTCGGAGATGTTCGCCGGGCTGCAGCAGGTGCTACAGCCTGCCGGGTATCAGATCATGCTGGCTGAATCCCAGCATCGTCTTGAGCAGGAGGAGAAGTTGCTGGAGACGCTGCTGGCGTCGAATATTGCCGCCGCTATCCTGCTCAGCGTTGAACATACCGACACCGTTCGCCACTGGCTGAAAAACGCCTCTATTCCGGTGATGGAGATGGGCGCCATGCGCGCCGACCCGATTGATATGAATATCGGGATTGATAACGTAGCGGCCATGTACGAACTTACGGAAATGGTGATTAAGCGCGGCTATCAAAATATTGGCCTGCTGTGCGCCAACCAGGAGCAGTGGATTTTCCAGCAGCATCTGCAGGGCTGGTACAAAGCTATGCTTCGCCACCATATGTCGCCGACCCGGGTCATTAACGCGGCGATGCCGCCGAGCTTCTCCACGGGTGCCGCGCAGTTGCCTGAGTTTTTGCTGGCATGGCCAGAGCTGGATGCGCTGGTGTGCGTCTCTGACGAGCTGGCATGCGGCGCGCTGTACGAGTGCCAGCGCAGGCGAATCAAGGTGCCGGACGATCTGGCGGTGGTAGGCTTTGGCGATAGCGACGTGAGCCGCGTCTGTCAGCCGCCGCTGACGACGATGGCGGTGCCGCATCGTAAGATTGGAATTGAAGCCGGGAAAGCGCTGCTGGAGCGTCTGAATGACGGTGACTGGCGCGATCAAAAGCCCATCGCGTCCAGTCTGTGTCTGAGAGAGAGTTGCTGAATCTTACTCAGCCTCTTCCTCTTTTTCTGATTTGGTCGATTCGTTTTTGGCGTTGCGGGTCATCCACAGCGCCAGCGCTTTTAACGAATCCGGCGTAAACTCGTCGCAGCGCGCGGTGATCTCTTCCGGCGTCATCCAGCTGACTTCACTCACCTCTTCTTCCTGCAGGGCGAACGGGCCGTGAGAAACGCAGCTAAACAGCCCGCCCCAGACGCGGCAGTTTTCGTCTTCGAAATAGAACTGACCGTGTTCGGCAAACGGCACGCCGGCAATACCTAACTCTTCTTCCGCTTCACGACGCGCGGAATCCAGCAGCACTTCATCTGCCTGGACAACCCCACCTGCGGTGGCATCCAGCATACCCGGGAGAAAATCTTTGGTATCCGTACGGCGCTGGACCAGAATTTTGCCCATACCGTCATGCACAACGATGTACGTTGCGCGGTGGCGAAGACGCTCCGCACGCATTTGTTCGCGGCTGGCCTGCGCGATCACTTCATTCTCTTCGCTGACAATGTCAACCCACTCTGTACTTGCCAAATGACTCTGCTCCACCATCGGGAAACCTTCTCTTCTAAGCGCTCTTTCGGCGCGTTTGCAGTTGAGGTGTAACTTACGGATTAATCGCTATCTGCGCAATAACTTGCTGATCATTAAGTGCGATAACGCTCAGGGTATTTCCATCCAGCATGCCATAGCTCGCAGGATAACCGCCTTTCGGTATGCTGACCGAACCCGGGTTAAAGTGATAAATCTCACCGCGCTTTTCAGCAACCGGAATATGAGTATGACCGTAAACCAGGACATCGCCAGCCGCGAGCGTCGGGAGATTATCCGGGCTAAAAAGATGCCCATGGGTCAGGAACAGGCGGCTTTGTTCCAGCAGCACCTGTTGCCATGGCGCGGTAAGGGGAAATTGCAGCAGCATCTGGTCCACCTCGCTGTCGCAGTTGCCGCGAACGGCAATGATGCGCGAGGCATACGGGTTGAGCTTTTCCGCAACCTGCGCCGGGGCGTAGCCCTCCGGCAGCGCGTTGCGCGGGCCGTGATTGAGCACATCCCCCAGAATAATCAGCCACTGCGCGCCGCTTTGTGCAAACAGGGAGAGGACACGCTCGGTAGCGGGCAGCGATCCATGGATATCCGACGCAAACATCAGTTTCATCAGTCACTCCTCGGGAAAACAGACTGCCCCCATCATACCTGAAGCGTCAGGGCTTATCAGCCCGCACGCTTAGCCGAGAGTGCCACATAGCGCTGCACGGAGGCGCGCTGCCACTGAAACGCGGCATAATCCACCAGCAGCTGCGGCACCTCATCGCCGTTGAGGATCAGGCGGTTAAGCATCAACGCCAGATCGGCGTCGGCAATGCACCATTCGCCGAACAGGTTCGGGTTGCCGTGTGCGAGGAGCGAGGTGGCGGTTTCAATCAGTTTTTGCGCGCTTTCACGGCCTTCTGCGCTGAGCGCTGGCTTTTTCACCCCGGCAAACACGACGTCCGTCGAGCGTTCCACGCGAATCGGCACCAGATCGCTTCGCAGCCACGCTTGAATCTGGCGCGCCCGCGCGCGTTTTTGCAGGTCATGAGGATAGATGCGCTCCCACTCGGGCGGCGCGAACCGATCTTCCAGATATTCATCAATCGCCGACGATTCGCTCAGGGCAAAACCGTCAATCTCCAGCACCGGCACCCGTCGGGTCAGGTCGTAGCCCTGCCACTGCGGCTTGAGATGTTCACCGCCGTCAAGATCGACGGTCCTCAGCGTAAAAGTGAGCCCTTTTTCGGCCAGCGCAACGTATACGCTCATAACATAGGGAGAAAAGAAATTCGCATCGGACCACAACGTGATGACGGGCTGGTTCATAACATCCTCATAGGCTGATCGGTTTTTACTCAACATATAATCTCTTTGCCTCGCTGTCACTTGATGAAAACTCACGATTTACAACAACCACCTATACTCATTTGTCATGGCACCACTATTCGCATGGACAGGAGTTGAGAATGATCGACCTTTATTACGCCCCTACCCCAAACGGCCATAAGATCACCCTCTTTCTTGAAGAAGCCGAGCTGGATTACAGGATTATTCGCGTGGATATCAGCAAAGGCGATCAGTTCAGCCCTCTCTTTCTGGCTATCTCGCCGAATAATAAAATCCCGGCCATTATTGATAACCAGCCGACGGACGGGGGCAGACCGCTGAGCCTGTTTGAATCCGGTGAAATTTTGCTCTACCTGGCGGAGAAAACCGGCAAACTGCTGAGCGGCGAACTGCGCGAGCGTCACCATACCCTGCAATGGCTCTTCTGGCAGGCGAGCGGGCTGGGGCCCATGCTGGGTCAAAATCATCACTTTACCGCTTACGCCCCGCAGCCCATTCCTTATGCGATAGAACGCTATCAGGTTGAGACTCAACGGCTATATGACGTTCTGAACCGTCGGCTGGAGAAAACGCCGTGGCTCGGGGGCGATCATTACAGTATTGCCGATATCGCCTGCTGGCCGTGGGTGAATACGCATGAAAAACACCGCATTGACCTGGCCTCTTACCCGGCGGTGAACAACTGGTTTGAGCGCATTCGAACCCGCCCGGCCACCGAGCGAGCGATGCAAAAAATCCAGCAGATTTAACCCTCTATGAGGCTGGGTGCCTGCGAGCCTCTCATGTATGATGAGCAGGAAATACTGACACGGAGAAGACCTGCAATGTCACAGCCAGATGCTGTTATTCGTATAAAAAATTTACGCTTGCGTACCTTCATCGGTATCAAAGAGGAAGAGATCGCCAACCGTCAGGATATTGTCATTAACGTGGTGATTCACTACCCCGCAGACAAAGCGCGAGCCAGCGAAGACATCAACGACGCGCTGAACTACCGCACAATCACCAAAAACATCATTCAGTACGTGGAGAATAACCGCTTCTCTCTGCTGGAAAAATTAACTCAGGATGTGCTCGATATCGCACGCGAACATCACTGGGTCACTTATGCTGAAGTTGAGATCGATAAACTTCACGCCCTGCGCTACGCCGATTCCGTCTCCATGACGTTAAGCTGGCGACGCCAGGCGTAAACCTGGAGGTTGTATGAAGATTTTGCTGACCGGCGGTACAGGCCTGATTGGTCGTCACCTGATTGCGCGTCTGCAGGCCTTGCATCACGACATCACCGTGGTCACGCGCAGCCCGGAGAAAGCGCGCCAGGTGCTGGGGGCGGGTATCGATATCTGGAAAAATCTGGCCGAGCAGCAAAATCTGGACGGCTTCGACGCCGTCATTAACCTCGCGGGTGAACCCATCGCCGATAAGCGCTGGACGGAAGAGCAAAAACAGCTGTTATGCAGCAGCCGGTGGAACATTACCGAAAAGCTGGTCGAGCTGATCCGCAATAGCCACACCCCGCCTTCGGTGCTGATTTCGGGTTCAGCGGTGGGCTATTACGGCGATCTCGGTGAGGTGGTGGTAACCGAGGAAGAGCCGCCCCATAACGAGTTTACCCATAAGCTCTGCGCCCAGTGGGAGCGTATCGCCTGTGCGGCGCAAAGCGATCGTACCCGCGTCTGCCTGCTGCGGACCGGCGTCGTGCTTGCGCCGAAAGGCGGTATTCTGGCGAAGATGGTTCCCCCTTTCAGACTCGGGCTCGGCGGCCCCATCGGCAATGGTCGTCAGTACCTGGCTTGGATCCATATCGACGATATGGTCAACGGTATTCTCTGGCTGCTGGATAACGATCTGCGCGGGCCGTTTAACATGGTTGCGCCCTATCCGGTGCGTAACGAACAGTTTGCCCACGCGCTGGGGCATGCCCTGCACCGCCCGGCGATATTGCGCGTACCTGCCACGGTCATTCGCCTGATGATGGGTGAAGCGTCCGTGCTGGTATTAGGCGGACAGCGGGCGCTGCCAAAACGGCTGGAAGCGGCCGGGTTTGCGTTCCGCTGGTATGAATTAGAAGAGGCGCTGGGGGATGTGGTGCGGTGAATATGTTACAGTGACAGGCCATGTTCCGAAGAAATGGCGTAACAATGGCAACGATCACCACTCCCCGACTTCACCTCACTCCTTTCGAACCCACCGACTGGGCCTTCTTTCGCTCGCTGCGTGAAGATCGCAGCATCATGCGCTACATGGCCGCCATCGCGCCGGAAAAAGAGACCCGACGCGCGTTTGCCGCACGCCTGATGGCGGAGCATGTCTTCGTGATCCGCACTCTGGAGGACGATACGCCGCTGGGTGATATTGGTCTGCAAATCAGCCCTGAGAATCGTGAAGAGGCCGATATCGGCTATACGGTTGTGCCTGCCGCGCAGGGAAAAGGGATTGCCAGCGAGGCGCTGCGCGCGGTGTGTGATTACGCGTTTAACCAGACCAGCGTGAAAGCGATTAACGCGTACGTACTGGCGGATAACGGCGGTTCGGTGCGGGTGCTTGAGAAAGCGGGGTTTGTACGTACGCAGGTGCTGGAAAAGGCGTATGAGATTAACGGCGTGCGCTATGACGACTGGGTGTATCGGCTGGAGTGCGGTGCGGCCTGAATGCCGGGCGGCACTGCGTTTGCCCGGCCTACGGTTTTTGTAGGCCCGGTAAGCGAAGCGCCACCGGGCGATTGGGCTGCACTGCGGGCTGATGCCCTCTTTACTTCAGAGATCCTTTGAGGAACTGCTGTAAACGCGGACTTTGCGGGTTCGCCAGCACCTCGTCCGGGTGGCCCTGCTCTTCAATTTTCCCCTGATGCAGGAAAATCACGTGGTTCGAGACGTTACGGGCGAAGCCCATTTCGTGCGTCACCACCACCATCGTTTTGCCCTCTTCGGCCAGCTTCTGCATGATGCGCAGCACTTCGCCAACGAGTTCCGGGTCCAGCGCGGAGGTTGGTTCGTCAAACAGCAGCACCTCCGGTTCCATCGCCAACGCACGCGCGATGGAGACACGCTGCTGCTGACCGCCGGAGAGATGCACCGGGTACTTCATCTGCTGGCGCTCGTCGATACCCACTTTCGCCAGGTATTTCACCGCGCGCTCGCGGGCTTCCTGCTTGCTCAGCCCCAGTACCTGAACCGGCGCTTCCATCACGTTCTCCAGCACCGTCATGTGGCTCCAGAGGTTGAAGTGCTGGAATACCATCGTCAGGCGCGTACGCAGGAGACGCAGCTGGTGTTTATCCGCCACCTTCAGCTGGCCGTCTTTGTCACGGACCAGGTTAATATTCTGCCCGCTCACCACAATCGAGCCTTCGCTCGGTTTTTCGAGGAAGTTGATGCAGCGCAGGAAGGTACTTTTACCCGAGCCGGATGAGCCGATGATACTGATTACATCGCCTGCGTTAGCCTGCAGCGACACCCCTTTCAGCACTTCATGTTCGCCGTAGCGTTTGTGCAAATCAATAACGTTTAATTTGTTCTCAGCCATCATCTTTCTCAGTGCGTCGAAGAAGGTTTTATATGCTGCAACCAGCGTTTTTCAGCCTTACGGAACAGGCTAATCAAAACATAAGAGATAATTAAATAGAGCACCGCCGCAATGCCAAACGCGGTAAACGGCTGATAGGTCGCGGAGTTAATATCGCGCGCTATTTTGAGCAGATCCGGCACCGTCGCGGTAAAGGCGAGCGCGGTGGAGTGCAGCATCAAAATCACTTCGTTACTGTACGCCGGTAACGCGATACGCAGTGCCGACGGCAGAATAATGCAGCGATAAAGCTTCACTGAGGAAAAGCCGTACGCGCGCGCCGCTTCTATTTCACCGTAAGGGACAGAGCGAATTGCCCCCGCGAAAATCTCGGTGGTGTAGGCGCAGGTGTTGAGCGTCAACGCCAGCACCGTACAGTTCAGACCGCTGCGGAAGAACGCATTCAGCATCTCAGTGCCTTTTACGATCTCAAGCGTATACATCCCCGAATAGAACACCAGCAGCTGCACGTACAGCGGCGTACCGCGAAACACGTAGGTAAACAGCCAGATCGGGAACTGGATAAATTTATTGTTCGACACGCGGCCAATGGCAAGAAACACCGCCAGAATGCCGCCCATCACCACGGAGGAGATCAGCAGCCAGAGCGTAATCGCCACGCCGGTAAAGCGGTAGCCATCCGTCCACAGCAGGGATTTCCAGTATTCCTGAATAATCTCAATCACAGGTCAGCCCTCTTCACACCCACGGAGTAGCGACGCTCGAGCAGAAGCAGCACACCATTGGAGACGGTCGTAAAGACCAGATAAATCACGCCGCAGACCACCGCAAAATAGAACGGCTCCCAGGTGCTCTTGCCCGCCAGCTGAGTCGCTTTCACGACGTCTTCCAGACCGAGCAGCGAGACCAGCGCTGTCGCTTTGAGGATAACCTGCCAGTTGTTGCCGATGCCCGGAAGCGCATAACGCATCATGGCCGGGAACATAATCCGACGAAACGTTTGTGAAGAGGTAAAACCAAATGCGGTTGCCGCCTCAATGTGGCCCTTCGGCACGGCCATGTAAGCGCCGCGGAAGGTTTCGGTGAAGTAGGCACCGTAGATAAAACCGAGGGTAATAATACCGGCCACCATCGGGTCGATATCAATTTGTCCCATGCCCATCGCGTCCGTTACGCTGTTCAGCGCAATCTGCAGACCGTAAAAGATAAGCAGCATCAGCACCAGATCGGGAACGCCGCGAATAAGCGTGGTGTAGCCTTCAAAAATTAGCGCCAGCGGTTTGTTAGCCGAAAGCTTCGCCCCTGCGCCTGCCAGACCTATCAGCACCGCCAGCACCACGGAGCTGATAGCCAGCTCAAGGGTGACAAGCGCGCCCTGTAAAATAACGCCAGAAAATCCGTACAGCATACCGCGAGCCCTGTCGTATCGTGAGTGGTGGAACCGTGTCTTATCCCCTCCCGCAGCGGGAGGGGCCGCACGTTATTTGACGGGGCGATTAGCCGCCGTAAACATTAAAATCAAAGTACTTTTTCGCCAGCTTGTCGTAGGTGCCGTCAGCGCGCATTTCAGCAAACGCTTTGTTCAGCGCCTCGCGCAGCTCGTTGTCTTCTTTGCGCAGGCCCATACCGGTGCCCACACCAAACAACTTCACGTCCTTAATGGACGGGCCGCCAAACTTGTAATCTTTACCCACCGGCGTTTTCAGGAAGCCTTCGCTTGCCGCAACTTCATCCTGGAATGCCGCATCAATTCGGCCTGCCGTCAGGTCAGCGTAGATATTTTCCTGGCCCTGGTAGGAGACGATTTCAATCCCCTTCGGCGCCCAGTGTTCGTTGCCGTAGGTTTCCTGCGTGGTGCCCTGCAGAACGCCGACGCGTTTGCCTTTCAGGGACTCCAGCGTTGGCTGAACGTCAGAAGATTTAGCCACCACCAGACGAGAATCGGCCGCGTAGAGTTTGTCGGTGAAGGCAATCTCCTGCTGGCGTTTTTCGGTGATGGAGAGCGAGGACATAATCACATCGATTTTTTTCGCTTTCAGGGACGGGATCAGCGCATCCAGCGGGTTCTCAACGTAGGTACACTGTGCTTTGATGCGTTTGCACAGCTCGTTAGCCAGATCGATGTCAAAACCGACCAGTTCACCCTTTGAATTCTTCGATTCGAACGGCGCATAGGTTGGATCGGTACCAATCCGAATTTTCTGCGGAATGGCTGCGAATGCCGCGGTGGCGCTGGAAAAGGCCAGCACCAGAGATAGTGACAACACGAGTTTTTTCATATTTGTCCTCAACAAACTGTCTTCATACGGGATTTTTACGACGACGGGGTGGTGCTAATGTGCCATCAATCCCCTCTGTCAGGCAAAGACTAATGCCCTTCAGGCGGGAATTTTTGCATTATAAATGCGTAAGTATGCACAAAGCGATCCAACACGGTGCAACAAATGCACCGCATTGGGTCAACCGCTCCCGTAACGCACCTTTGCGGTGCGTTAGCGCCAGCTATTATTCACCGTATACGTTGAAGTCGAAGTATTTCTTCGCCAGTTTGTCGTAAGTACCGTCTTTACGCAGCTCTGCAAAGGCTTTGTCGAAGGCGGCTTTCAGCTCGGTATCATCCTTACGCAGGCCAATCCCGGTGCCATCACCAAAGTATTTTTTGTCTTTTACCGACGGGCCTGCAAACGCATAGTCTTTACCCGCAGGCTGTTTCAGGAAGCCTTCGCTCGCGGCGACTTCATCCTGGAATGCCGCATCCAGACGGCCTGCGGCCAGGTCAGAGTAAATCAGATCCTGGTTCTGGTAAGCCACCACGTCTACACCCTTTTCACGCCAGGTGGCATTGGCATAACCTTCCTGGGTCGATCCCTGAAGCACGCCAACATGCTTGCCTTTCAGCGAGTCGATGGTTGGCTTAATCGGGGAACCTTTCGGCGCAATCAGGCGAGAATCCGCGGCGTAGAGCTTGTCAGAGAAGGCAATCTCCTGCTGGCGTTTTTCGGTGATGGAGAGAGAAGAGATAATGGCGTCGATTTTCTTGGCTTTCAGCGACGGGATTAACGCGTCAAAGTCGCTGCCCACCCATGTGCATTTCACCGCAATGCGTTTGCACATTTCATTTCCCAGATCGATATCAAACCCCACGAAATCGCCTTTCGCATCCTTGGAAGAGAATGGCGCGTAGGTTGCGTCTGTACCGATACGAACCGTCTGTGGAAGCGCTGCGTAGCTACCTGCTGCCGCACTTAACCCCACGAGCAAAGACAGAGCCAGAACCGTCTTCTTCATACATTTACCCTCAAGTACCGTGATTTTATTATGTATTGTGTTGTGTGTTGTGTTGCAGGCTTCATCTTGCAGGTCTTATGCCACATTGCCGTCTGGTCAAAACTTCGACGTTAAATATGTTAATAAAACGTTGCGATATTGCCTTAATGGTGAAAGATAGCAGGTCTGCCGAACGAACCGGAAAGAGAAAAAGGGAAAAAACGAATTAAATGTCGAGGATATGATCGCCGTTGCATAATTGCCCTGAAACAGGGCAACGTCTCTTTTCATGCACTCTGTTTGTGCACAGAATCAGGCTCCTTGCCAGCGGGTGAAGAGATCTTCTGGCAGGTCGATGTCAAACTGATCAAGCACGCGATTAACGGTCTGATTAATCACGTCATCCAGCGAGGTCGGGCGATGATAAAACGCCGGTACCGGCGGCATGATGACGGCGCCAAGCTCAGCGGCCTGGGTCATCAAACGCAGGTGGCCGAGATGCAGCGGCGTTTCCCGCACGCAGAGCACCAGGGGACGACGCTCCTTCAGCACTACATCCGCCGCGCGCGTTACCAGGGTGTCGGTATAGCTGTTCACAATGCCGGAGAGCGTTTTAATGGAACAGGGCAGGATAACCATGCCGGCCGTTTTAAACGAGCCTGAGGAGATGCTGGCGGCGATATCACGGGCATCGTGAACCACGTCCGCCAGTGCCTGAACATCGCGCAGGGAGAGATCGGTTTCCAGAGAGAGGGTCTGCCGCGCCGCCTGGCTCATCACCAGATGGGTCTCAACTTCCGCCACGTTACGCAGAACCTGTAACAGACGTACGCCGTAAATCGCGCCGCTGGCGCCGCTAAGCCCAACAATGAGTCGTTTCATGATTTTCGCCCTTACTGATTTCAGGGCAGACTGTGCAGGATTTTGCGGGGAGTTGCAAGTGAGGGCCTTCGCCCTCACCTGCCGGAGCATCAACCTTCGTTGTGCATCTCTAAACTTTCAAGATCGTTCTGCATCTGAACGGCTTTCGCATCGTCGTTGCGCAGCGAATCAAGATAGTCGAGGTACTGCTGGTCAACGTCTTTGGTCACGTAAATACCGTTGAACACGGAGCATTCAAACTGCTGAATTTCCGGGTTCTCGGCACGCACCGCGTCGATGAGATCGTTCAGATCCTGGAAAATCAGGCCGTCGGCACCGATGATCTGGCGAATTTCATCCACTTCACGCCCGTGAGCGATCAGCTCGTTGGCGGTTGGCATATCGATGCCGTACACGTTCGGGAAGCGAATCTCCGGCGCAGCAGAGGCCAGGTAGACTTTCTTCGCACCCGCTTCGCGCGCCATCTCGATAATCTGCTCAGAGGTGGTGCCGCGAACGATGGAGTCATCCACCAGCAGAACGTTCTTGTCGCGGAATTCCGCGCGGTTGGCGTTCAGCTTGCGGCGCACGGACTTACGGCGCAGATGCTGGCCCGGCATGATAAAGGTGCGGCCAACGTAGCGGTTCTTCACGAAGCCCTGACGGTATGGCTTGTCCAGAATACGGGCGATCTCCAGCGCGATATCGCAGGAGGTTTCCGGGATAGGAATAACCACGTCGATGTCGAGATCGTCCCACTCGCGGGCAATCTTCTCGCCCAGCTTCGTGCCCATGTTGACGCGCGCGCTGTAGACGGAAATCTTGTCGATGAAGGAATCCGGACGGGCAAAGTAAACGTATTCAAACAGGCACGGGTTGCTGACCGGGTTATCGGCACACTGGCGGGTAAACAGCTGGCCCTTCTCGGTGATATAGACCGCTTCACCCGGCGCAACGTCACGCAGGAACTCGAAGCCCAGGGTATCCAGCGCCACGCTCTCAGAGGCAACCATATATTCGGTACGGCCATCGCCGAGGTCGCGTTTGCCGAGCACCAGTGGACGAATGCCGTTTGGATCGCGGAAGGCCACCATGCCGTGACCGATGATCATCGCTACGCAGGCGTACGCGCCGCGGATCTGGCGGTTTGTCGCGGCAATCGCAGCAAAGATGTTGTCTGCTTCCAGCGGGTAGTGACGGAAGTTATCCAGCTCGCTGGCGAACACATTGAGCAGGATTTCAGAATCAGAGGTGGTGTTAATGTGGCGACGTTTCTCTTCGAACAGCTTTTTACGCAGCTCATGCGCGTTGGTCAGGTTGCCGTTATGAGCAAGGGTGATGCCATACGGTGAGTTGACGTAGAAAGGCTGTGCCTCAGAGGCGCTGGAACTGCCAGCAGTAGGATAACGAACGTGACCGATCCCCATATTACCTTGCAGACGCTGCATATGGCGGGCTTCAAACACATCGTTTACCAGGCCATTCGCCTTGCGTAAACGGAAGCAGTTGTTTGCATCAATGGTGATGATACCCGCAGCATCCTGCCCACGGTGCTGAAGCACCGTTAACGCGTCATAAATCGACTGGTTTACCGGCATGAAACCGGCGATACCGACAATACCGCACATTCGTCTTTTCCTCGTTAAGCCACATCTCAGGGTTTATGCCCTGGGCAAAAAACTCGACGAGCTTTGCAGATAGTCAAAGAACCATCTGATGATGAAGCTGAACTCTGGAATGAGCTGCGATTTCTGCCAGTCTTCGCTTTTGGAGAACCCGGTAAAGGTATCCAGGAAGAACAGGATCGCGGCCACAATCAGCACGCCTCGTAACGCCCCGAAACAGATCCCGAGCACCCTGTCCGTTCCTGACAGACCGGTTTTCTCGACCAGCTGACCTATCACGTAATTCACGATAGCGCCGACAATCAGCGTTGCGATAAACAGCACCGCGATAGCGATTCCATTTCGGACCAGTTCATCTTCAAAGCCCGTGAACCAGACAGACAGGTAAGTGTAGTAATGACTGGCGACAAAGAAAGCACAGCCCCATGTCACCAGCGATAACGCTTCACGAACAAAGCCACGGATCAGGCTAACCAGACAGGAAAAACCAATCACCGCAATGATGGCGTAATCAATCCAGACCATATATGTCCCACGATTTAACGCCCTGTCATCCAGTTCGGGGCGAATTCTAACAGAAAAAGAAAACGTTTGCGTAGGGATTTCCTTCCCTCGCGTAAATAAAAAAGGCGCTGAAAAAATGTTCAACGCCCCTCACCCTAACCCTCTCCCCAAAGGGGAGAGGGAACTGTACGATGCAGTATGATACAAACGCGCTCGATGCGATTTTCACCCTCTCCCCTTTGGGGAGAGGGCCGGGGTGAGGGGTAGATCTTATCAGTTCGCGCTGTAGCCCATCACCACACCGCTCAGGCCGGAGATCTGCTTCAGCTCACCGAGCGAACCTTTAAGCTTGTCTTTGGACGCTTCTGGCCCCACGAGGATACGGGTAATTTTACCCTGCACCGGCGTGGAAGGTGAAGTGTAAACACGATATCCCGCACTGCGCAGTTTGCTCACGACCTCGTTGACCTTATCGGCGTTTTTCAGTGCGCCGAGCTGAACAACGTACGCTTTTCCGGTCGGCGCCGCGTCTTGTTTTGCCGGCGGTGGGGTTTCTGACGCGGCAGCCAGCTGCTCTGCGGCTTTATCCCGCTGCGGTTTCGGCTGCGGCTTCTCAACCGGCTTCGGTTTTTCAACAGGTTTAGGCTGCTCTACCGGCACCGGATCGATATCGCTGTTGTTCGCTGCCGCCAGGCGTGACGGATCGAGCGACGGTGCGGCGGCATCGCCTGCACGCACCTCTTCCGCCGCCCCTTCCGGAGGCTGAGCAGGCAGCGCCTGCGTCGCCGCTGGCAGCATATCCGGCTCATCGCGGTCACCCGGTTTCGGCACCAGCGGAATAGCGGCAAACTCGTCCTGATAATGCTTTTTCTGCCCGTCGAGCAGACCCGGGAGAATAATCACCCCGAGCGCGACCAGCACAATGGTTCCTGTTAAACGGTTCTGAAACTTACTCGCCACCGGTTCTCCCCGCGTCCATCACTTCCATGACATGTGCCACCGTGTGGAATGACCCACACACCAGCACGGTATCTTCTGGTTTAGCATCCGCCATCGCGGCATGCCAGGCCTGAGCCACGCTACTGTAGATTGCGCCTTTGCCGAGATGTTCCATCAGCTGCTCAGCCGTCGCGCCGCGCGGCCCCTCCAGAGGAGCACAATACCAGCTATCGACCACACTCTCCATGCAGGCCAGCGTCCCGCCGATATCTTTATCATGAAGCATACCGATAACCGCCAGCACGCGCCCGGTTTTTGGTAACGATTTGAGACGTCCCGCGAGATACGCCGCCGCATGCGGGTTATGCGCCACGTCCAGAATCAGGCGCGGTGACTCGCTGACAATCTGGAAACGCCCGGGCAGAATTGCGTTCTGAATGCCGTCGCGGATCTCCTGCTCGCCGACCGCGAGGCCGCTGGCGCGCAGTGCCGCCAGCGCGGTTGCCGCGTTCGGCTGCGGCACCTGCGGCAGCGGCAGGTTGTCCAGCGCGCCCTGCGCATCGCTAAAGCGCCAGACGTTTTCCTGAACCTCATACTGCCAGTCAACGCCGCGGCGCAGCAGACGCGCGCCCTTCTCGTTTGCCACGTCAGCAATGGTGTACGGCATATCCGGCTCGCCGACCACGGCGGGCTTATTTGCGCGAAAAATACCGGCCTTCTCGCGGCCAATACTTTCACGATCCGGGCCCAGCCAGTCGATATGGTCCAGCGCGATACTGGTGACTACCGCCACGTCCGCATCCACCATATTGGTCGCATCAAGACGTCCGCCCAACCCTACTTCCAGGATCACCACATCCAGCTGCGCCTGTTTGAACAGCCACAGCGCCGACAGGGTGCCGTATTCAAAATAGGTTAATGAGATTTCGCCGCGCGCGGCTTCAATTTCCGCGAACGACGCCGTATGCGCCGATTCTGGCAGCTCGCTGTTCTGCACGCGAACGCGCTCGGTATAGCGGACCAGGTGTGGAGAGCTGTACACGCCAACTTTGTAACCCGCGGCCATCAGGACAGATTCCAGCGTGCGGCAGGTAGTGCCTTTACCGTTGGTGCCCGCGACGGTGAACACGAAAGGTGCCGGTTTGAGCACATCAAGACGCGCGGCGACCTGGCTTACGCGCTCAAGCCCCATATCGATGGTTTTACTGTGCAGGTTTTCCAGATAAGAAAGCCACGCGGCCAGGGGCGACGTGGCTTGGGGAATGCTTTTATTTTCCATAATGCCCGGTTGTCATTAACAGATTAGAAAGCAAAAGGGCAGCGCCAACCGGCCCTGCCCTTTTCAGTTATCAGGCCTCGGGTTCCTGATCCGGTACCACCACGCCTTCGCGCGGCTCATCCGGGTTTGGCGCTGGCAGATTCATCAGCTTCGCCAGGATGCTCGCCAGCTTCAGGCGCATTTCCGGACGGCGGACAATCATGTCGATAGCACCTTTCTCAATGAGGAACTCACTGCGCTGGAAGCCCGGCGGCAGCTTTTCACGAACGGTCTGCTCGATAACGCGAGGCCCCGCAAAGCCGATCAGCGCTTTTGGCTCAGCGATGTTCAGATCGCCCAGCATCGCGAAGCTCGCGGAGACGCCGCCCATGGTAGGGTCGGTTAGCACGGAGATGTACGGAAGACCGCGCTCCTGCATTTTCGCCAGCGCAGCAGAGGTTTTCGCCATCTGCATCAGCGACATCAGCGCTTCCTGCATACGCGCACCGCCGGAGGCAGAGAAGCAGATCAGCGGACAGTTGTCTTCCAGAGCCTGCTCTACGGCACGCACGAAGCGCGCACCGACCACGGAGCCCATAGAGCCGCCCATAAAGGCGAACTCAAAGGCAGCGGCGACAACCGGCATCTCATGCAGGGTGCCTTTCATGACGATCAGCGCGTCTTTCTCGCCGGTCTCTTTCTGTGCAGAGGCCAGACGATCTTTGTATTTTTTGGAATCGCGGAACTTCAGCACGTCTTTTGGCTCGAGTTCGCTACCCAGCTCTACCAGAGAGCCTTCGTCCAGCAGGCTATGCAGGCGGTTGCGCGCCGACATACGCATATGGTGGTCACACTTCGGACACACCTCAAGGTTGCGCTCCAGCTCTGCGCGATACAGAACCTGACCGCAGCTATCACACTTCGTCCATACCCCTTCAGGAATGCTCGCTTTGCGCGTCGGGGTAATGTTGCTTTTAATTCGTTCAATCCAGCTCATTGATAACCTTTCTGCCTGAACCTGGTCGTATGCCAGTTTTGCTATAAGAGGCGAATAATGCCATTTTTGCCTCCAACAGACCATGAATGTTGCACATTAAAACATAACAGCCCGAAACTTTGGATAAAAAAGTGGTCGAACCGCCAGCGTGCATTTACTTCGCTTGTTTTGCCGCCGCACGTTTGTGACGAATGATTTCGATAACGCCCGGCAGTACGGAAAGCACAATAATCGCTACAATCAGTAACTTAAGGTTTTCCTGAACCACCGGAAGATCGCCAAACAGGTAGCCTGCGTAGGTAAACAGCAGTACCCACAGCAGCGCGCCAATCACGTTGTATGCCGCAAAATGACGATAGGACATATGCCCCATTCCCGCCACAAACGGTGCAAATGTGCGCACAATAGGCACAAAACGCGCAAGGATAATGGTTTTTCCGCCATGGCGTTCATAGAACGCATGGGTTTTGTCTAAATAGCTGCGGCGGAAAATTTTCGAATCAGGATTGCTGAAAAGCCGCTCACCGAATACCCGTCCAATCGTATAGTTGACCGCATCACCGACAATGGCGGCAATCACCATCAGCACAACCATAAGATGCACGTTCAGATCGTTAGTGGGTAACGCCGATAGCGCCCCGGCAACGAACAGCAGTGAATCCCCCGGCAGGAATGGGGTAACGACCAGACCGGTTTCACAAAACAGAATGAGGAACAGAATGGCGTAAACCCAGACGCCATACTGCGCGACCAGCTCCGCCAGGTGAACATCAATATGCAGAATGAAATCAATCAAAAAACGAATTACGTCCATATTGTCTAAGCCCTAATTGCACCTTTGTTTAGTCCGCTAAAAACAGCGGGCCCATTGGCGGTTTCGGCAGGTCAAATCGATCCGGATAGTCTACTGAGACCAGATACAATCCTTCCGCTTTCGCCGTGGCTGCCGCAAGCGTTCTGTCCTTCGCTGCCAGCAGGTCTGCAATCCAGCTCTCCGGCTGGTGTCCGGCACCCACTTCCATCAGGCTGCCCACAATATTCCGAACCATATGATGTACAAAGGCATTGGCTTTGATATCCACCACCACATACGCGCCAAAACGGCTGACGTTTATGTGCATGACGTTGCGCCACGGCGTGCGGGACTGACACTGCACCGCACGAAACGACGTAAAGTCATTTTCACCAATCAGGCACTGCGCCGCGCGATGCATACGTTCCGCATCAAGCGGCTCATAAAAATGCGTCACGCCCTGGCTTAACACCGCCGGGCGCAGGCGCTGGTTGTAGATGACATACCGGTAGCGACGCGCCGTGGCGCTGAAGCGCGCGTGAAAATCATCCGGCACAGTTTTTACCCAACGCACCGCAATGTCACCAGGCAAATTCGCATTTACACCCAGGGTCCAGGCTGCATCCTTACGCACGGCGGTGGTTTCAAAGTGAACCACCTGCCCCGTACCGTGAACACCCGCGTCCGTACGTCCTGCGCACAGGACGTTAATCGGCTCGTTTGCTACCTGCGAGAGCGCTTTCTCCAGCTTTTCCTGGACGCTGCGCACCTCGTTCTGACGCTGCCAGCCATAATATTTACTGCCATCGTACTCAATGCCGAGGGCAATTCTATGGACCGGCTTTTGTTCCACGTCTGACATCAGTACAGGTACTCCTGCACCAGTTTTTCAGCGATTTTGACCGCCATCAGCGCGCCGCCAAAGCGGACGTTGTCAGCAACCGACCAGAACTGAACCTGCTCCGGCATACCGTAATCGTTACGCACGCAGCCAACGGAAAGATGCGCGCTGCCGGTGGCATCGCCAACCTGCGTCGGGAACTCGCTCTCTTCAGAGAGCACGATGTCTTCACCGCGGCCAAACGCGTCGCGCGCCTCTTCTGCCGCCAGCGGACGCAGGGCTTCAAAGCCAACCATCTGCGCGTGGCCGTAGAAGACCGGGGACTGCACGACGTTCGCGGAGATCATCAGGCCATCATCCTGCAGAATTTTACGCACTTCATCGACGATGCGGCGCTCTTCGCGCACGGAGCCCTCGCGGTCCGGCAGCAGCGGCAGCATGTTGAACGCCAGCTGGCGGCCAAAGAAATCATCTTCATCAATCGGGATACCGTTCAACAGCTTCGCGCTCTGCCCGGCCAGCGCGTCAACGGCCTTTTTGCCGTTCGCGGACGCGGAAAGCAGGCTGGTGACGGTAATGCGCGACAGGCCGCCGTCGTCGATCAGCGGCTTCAGGGCGGTCAGCAGCTGGCTGGTCAGGCTGTTCGGGACCGCAATGACGTTACGGTTGCGGTAGTCAGCCAGCACAAACGGGTTCACGTCCGGCACCACCAGCGGCACATCCGGCTCCATTGAGAACAGGCCGCTCAGGTCGATCACCAGGCAGCCTGCGTTGGTCGCTTCTTCAACGTACGCAGCAGTCGCTTCAGCACCCGCGGCGAAAAACGCCAGCTGCGCCTGCGTCCAGTCGAACGCTGCCGCGTCCTGGACCATAACGGATTTACTGTTAAAACGCAGATGCTCACCTGCGCTGTCGGTACGCGCCAGCGCATAGATGTCGCCCACCGGGAACTGACGCTCAGCAAGGGTTTCGAGCAGGGCTTCGCCCACGGCACCCGTGGCACCTAAAATGGCAATGTTCCAGCCTTCAGACATGGTGGTTTACTCCAGAAATAAAAAAGCGTCCCTGTCGGAGTATCCGACAGGGAGCATTAAGAAGACATTAATGCGCCGGGTGATGAACGGCGTTAAATCCCAGCTTATGCAGCAGCGTCGCCGCCGACGCGTCGTCGCACATCACATACAGGGAAGACCACTCGCGGCGCTCAACGTAGTTCTTGCGCAGCTTATCAAACTCACCCGGGATCCCCGCCACTTTACGCAGCAGCGCATCATCGCGGCGCACATCATACACCAAATGCACCAGCCTTTTCAGCGTTGCCTGATCGAGCGGGCCGTGCAGGGTGATGCGGCCAAATTCAGGCGCGGGGAGTAAGGTATCGAGCGCTACCTGCTGCGGATGGCCGATAAAAGCGCTGTAGGCCTCGAAGACCTGCGTCGTACCGCGCGCTTTCCCCTCAAGGGTATAACCGGCGATATGCGCCGTGCCCACGTCCACCTTGTTAAGCAGCTCAACGTTGAGATCCGGCTCCGGCTCCCAGACGTCCAGCACCACGCTGAGGTCTTGTCCTTCATTCAGACATCTCAGCAGCGCGGCGTTATCTACGACCGGACCCCGGCAGGCATTTATCAGAATAGTGCCAGCCTTCAGACGACGGATCAGCGCCTCGTCAGCAAGATGCAGCGACTTATACGGCCCCTCTTTAAACAGCGGCGTGTGGAACGTCAGCACGTCACACTGTTCGACCAGCTCGTCCAGCGAGCGGAAATCGCCCTCATCGCCGTTGTCTTTGCGCGGCGGATCGCACAGCAGCGTGCGGATCCCAAATGCTTCAAAGCGCTTTTGCAGGCGTCCGCCGACGTTACCCACGCCGACAATCCCCACGGTGCGGTCTTTCAGCGCAAACCCGTCGCGCTCGGCCAGCATCAGCAGCGAGGAGAAAACGTATTCCACAACGGCAATGGCGTTACAGCCCGGCGCGGCGGAAAAACCGATTCCAGCCTGCTTCAGCCACTTATCATCCACATGATCGGTCCCTGCCGTTGCGGTTCCGACAAACTTAATCGCTTTACCGGCAAGCAACGCCTCATTTACCTTGGTCACCGAGCGCACCATCAGCGCGTCTGCGTCATCCAGTTCGTTGACCGGGATCGGGCGACCAGGGACAGCCTTAACGTTACCCAGGCGGCTAAACAGCTCACGGGCATAAGGCATATTTTCATCAACGAGGATTTTCACGTCTGAGTACCTGTTTGAGAGGAAGAAAACCTGTCAAGTGTGCCATAATCTGGCCGCCAGGCATATACGTATACCTGGTTTACGCTGAGTTTTGACTTTAAGGATTTTTGACGATGCAGCCCATTTCAGGTACGCCGCCACGCCCTCCGGGTGAAGGCCCCGTCACGCCAAACGTTGCCGGTGAACAACCGCTATCCACGCAACAGCGCACCGTGCTGGAGCGACTGATCACGCGCCTGATTGCGCTGACTTCACAGCAAAACGCGGAAGTCTGGGCCGGGGTTAAGCATGATCTAGGCGTGAGGAACGACGCACCGCTGCAGTCGCGTCATTTCCCTGCTGCCGAGCAAAACCTGAACCAGCGTATCAATAACGCGCAGCAGAACCACACCACGCGCCAGATTGTTGCTCAGCTGACGGAGCTGCTGGGCCAGGGCAATAACCGCCAGGCGGTGAGTGATTTTATTCGCCAGCAGTATGGTCAGACCGCGCTGGGGCAGCTGACGCCCGACCAGCTCAAAACCGTGCTGACCCTGCTGCAGAACAACGAGCTGTCGATTCCGCAGCCTCAGGTGCGCCCGGCGACCGAGCGTTCGCTGCTGCCCGCCGAGCACAACACGCTCAAGCAGATGGTGACAAAGCTGGCTGCGGCCACCGGCGAACCGACGAAGCTTATCTGGCAATCCATGCTGGAGCTGTCCGGCGTGAAGGCGGGTGAGCTGATCCCGGCCAAACAGTTTACTCATCTGGTAACCTGGCTCCAGGCGCGCCAGACGCTCAGCGCCCAGAATGCCCCTACCCTGCATACCGTCCAGGCGGCACTGAAGCAGCCGCTTGAGCCGCATGAGCTCGACGTGATTCGGGATTACGCCCAGCAAAACTGGCAGGCCACGCCGCAAACGGTACTGACCACCGCGCAGGTGCAGGATCTGCTCAATCAAATCTTCGTTCGTCGCGCCGAGCGTGAAGGCGGCGTGCCGGAGGTGAGAAACATTCAGCCGATCTACAGCCCGCTGTTTGCGCCGGTCGTCGAGACGTTCAGGACGCTCTCTGCGCGTCCGGGGTTGATGTTTATTGCGCTACTGATTGCACTGGCGATTTTCTGGCTGGTTGCCTGAGGTTTTGCCCGGTGGCGCGGCGCTTACCGGGCCTACAACGGCTCGAATCGTAGGCCGGGTAAGGCGCAGCCGCCACCCGGCAACAACGGCTCAAGTCCTGCGAAACGCCACCAGCGTCACCACGATCCCCACCACCGCAGAAACCGCACCGGCCAGGAAGACGGACGGATAACCAAACGAGGTGGCTAACACCCCGGCCAGCGGTCCGGTTACCCCGTATGAGATATCCTGAAACGCCGCATAGCCGCCCAGCGCCGTACCGCGCACCTGCGGGGCCACGCGCTTCACCACTTCAACGCCCAGCGCCGGGAAGATCAGTGAACAGCCGCAGCCGGTTAGCGCCGCGCCAAGCAGCGCAACGGATGCCACGGGTGCATTCCACAGCAGCAGCAGACCCACGGTCTCTATCATCAGCGACGCTACCGCGACCTTCACGCCGCCGAAGCGATCCGGCATCCAGCCAAAAAGCACGCGCATCAGCACAAACGCGCCGCCAAACGCGGTAAGCGTAAAACCGGCCATCGCCCAGCCGCGGCTCATAAAATAGAGCGAGACGAAGGTACCAATCACCGCAAAACCCACGCCCTGCAGCGCCAGGCCAAGACCCGGCTGCCAGATCTGGCCGACCACGCTCCACAGGGAAGGACGCTCGCCTTTGTGCGCGGGCACCTTACGGACCGAACCGTTAAACGCCCACGCCAGCAGGGGTAAAACCATCGTGGTGGCGGCCAGCGCCGCAAACCCAAACTGGCTATTGATCAGCAGCCCAAGCGGTGCGCCTGCGGCCAGCGCGCCATAGATGGCCATGCCGTTCCAGGACATCACCTTGCCGGAGCGTGCCGGCCCCACCAGACCCATTCCCCAGGTCAGGGTGCCGGTCAGCAGCTGGCTTTCACCAAAGCCAAGGATTAAACGGCCCAGCACCAGCAGCGCAAATTTATACGCGGCGTCTACCGGCAGCAGAGCAGCCAGCAGCCATGCGCCGCCCGCCAGCCCACAGGCAAACATCCCCTGTAATGCCGAACGTTTTGCACCGTGCTGATCCGCCAGCCGTCCGGCGTAACCGCGGGTTAATACCGTGGCTAAAAACTGAATGCCCACGGCAATGCCGACCATGGTGTTGCCATAGCCCAGTTCCTGATGAACGAACAGCGGGATCACCGGCAGCGGCAGGCCAACGGTCATATAGGTTAGAAATACCGCAAAAGCGATGCGGAACAGCGAGATGTTCCCGGACGTGGCGTTTTTTTCTGAGGTTGCGGCCGTCATGCATAACTCCGAATTCAGGCATAAAAAAAGGGAGCCATCAGGCTCCCTTCTACTATACATTCAAACGCTTATGCTTTCAGCTTACGCATTACCAGCGTGGCGTTGGTGCCACCGAAGCCGAAGCTGTTTGACATGACGGTGGTCAGCGTCACGTCCATTGGTTTGGTCACGATGTTCAGGCCAGCAGCCTGCTCGTCCATCTCATCAATGTTGATGCTTGGCGCGATAAAGCCGTTTTCCAGCATCAGCAGAGAGTAGATCGCTTCCTGCACGCCAGCCGCACCCAGAGAGTGACCGGTCATGGCTTTGGTCGCGGAGATCGCCGGGCTGTTGTCGCCGAAGACTTCACGGATCGCACCCAGCTCTTTCACGTCGCCTACCGGAGTAGAGGTACCGTGGGAGTTCAGGTAGTCGATTGGGGTGTCAACGCCGTGCATCGCCATCTTCATGCAGCGCACCGCGCCTTCGCCGGATGGCGCAACCATGTCGGCGCCATCAGACGTTGCACCGTAGCCCACGATCTCAGCGTAGATGTGCGCGCCGCGTGCCAGGGCATGCTCAAGCTCTTCAACCACAACCATACCGCCGCCGCCAGCGATAACGAAACCGTCACGGTGCGCATCATAGGTACGGGAGGCTTTATCCGGGGTTTCATTGTACTTGGTGGACAGTGCGCCCATCGCGTCGAATTCACAGGCCATTTCCCAGCCCAGCTCTTCGCCGCCGCCAGCAAATACGATGTCCTGTTTACCCAACTGGATCTGCTCAACAGCATTACCGATGCAGTGTGCGGAAGTCGCACACGCGGAGCTGATGGAGTAGTTCACACCGTGGATTTTGAATGGGGTCGCCAGGCACGCGGAAACCGCAGAACCCATGGCTTTAGTCACCACGTACGGACCTACTGCTTTCAGACCACGCGGGCTACGCATTGCGTCAGCGCCGAATACCTGCGCTTTTGACGAGCCGCCGGAACCGGCGATCAGACCCACGCGCGGGTTGTTCTGATAAACCTCTTCACTCAGGCCGGAATCTTTGATCGCTTCCTGCATGGAGAGATAAGCATAAATAGAGGCATCGTTCATGAAACGAACCACTTTGCGGTCAATCAAACCGGTGGTGTCCAGTTTGACGTTACCCCATACGTGGCTACGCATACCTGAATCTTTAAACTCTTCAGAGAAAGTGATCCCGGAGCGTCCTTCACGCAGAGATGCCAGGACTTCCTGCTGGTTATTACCGATGCTGGAAACAATGCCCAGGCCAGTAATCACTGCACGTTTCATTCAATACCTCTGTAAGTCGCACTATAGTAAGTTTCGAGTCGCACAATAGCGTACACTTGTACGCCGAACAAGTCCGATCAGACATTTTCTGCGGAAATTTGCACCGATGGACTCACATCGTTAAGATCGTGCCACTGCCTGTCAGACGAGTAACTTACGTGAAACAAAACGCTATACAACCCGCCAACCTCGAATTCAACGCTGAGGGTACACCTGTTTCCCGAGATTTTGATGACGTCTATTTTTCTAATGATAACGGACTCGAAGAAACTCGCTATGTTTTCCTCGACGGAAACCAGCTCAGCACCCGCTTCCCGGAGCATTCGCGCAGCCTGTTTGTGGTCGCGGAAAGTGGATTCGGCACCGGGCTGAATTTTTTAACCCTCTGGCAGGCGTTTAACCAGTTTCACGCTGCACACCCTGAGGCTACGCTACAAAGATTACATTTCATCAGTTTCGAAAAATTCCCGCTCACCGCGCACGATCTGCGGCTCGCTCATCAGCGCTGGCCAGAGCTTGCCACCCTGGCGGAGCAGCTTCAGGCGCAGTGGCCGCCTCACATCGGCGGCTGCCACCGTCTGATTCTGGACGGCGGACGCGTAACGCTGGATTTATGGCTTGGCGACATCAATGACCTGACCGATACGCTCGATGATTCGATGAATCAGACGGTGGACGCGTGGTTCCTGGACGGCTTTGCCCCCGCCAAAAACCCGGACATGTGGAGCCAGCATCTGTTTAGCGCGATGGCCCGGCTGGCGCGTCCTGGCGCAACGCTTGCCACCTTCACCTCGGCAGGCTTTGTCCGCCGCGGGCTGCAGGAGGCGGGCTTTACCATGCAGAAGACCAAAGGCTTTGGCCGCAAGCGCGACATGCTGGTCGGCAGAATGGAGCAGACGCTGGACGTTCCCGCTCAGGCGCCCTGGTTTGCACGCCGCGCCAGCGCATCACGTGAGGTGGCGATAGTCGGCGGGGGGATCGCCAGCGCCCTGCTGTCCCTCGCGCTTCTCCACCGTGGCTGGCAGGTCACGCTCTACTGTGCTGACGATGCGCCAGCAAGCGGCGCCTCCGGCAACCGCCAGGGGGCGCTCTATCCGCTTTTAAGCGCGCATGACCCGGCCCTGTTCCGGTTTTTCCCGGCGGCGTTTACCTTCGCACGTCGCCTGTACGACGCCCTGCCGGTGGCGTTTGACCATGACTGGTGCGGCGTGACGCAGCTCGGCTGGGATGAAAAGAGCCAGCAGAAAATCACGCAGATGCTGTCGCTGGGCCTGCCTGACGAGGTTGCCCGTGCGGTGAGTGCGCAAGAGGTGGCAGACACCGCTGGCGTGGAAACCGGCTGTGGGGGAATTCAGTATCCGCTCGGCGGCTGGCTGTGCCCGGCTGAGCTGACCGCGGCGGTCATTGCCCTGGCGCAGTCGCGCGGGCTGACGGCGCATTATGCTCACACCGTTGAATCGCTGAGCCGAAGCGAGCGCTGGAATCTGCGTTTTGCGGATGGCAAAGCGGCGAGCCATGCCAGCGTTGTGCTGGCAAACGGGCATAACATCAGCCAGTTTATCCAGACAGAAACGTTGCCGGTTTATCCGGTCGGCGGCCAGGTAAGCCATATTCCTTCCGCGCCCGAACTGAGCAAACTGCGTCAGGTGCTGTGCTATGACGGCTATCTGACGCCGCAAAATCCGTCTAACGGTCATCACTGCATCGGGGCCAGCTACCATCGTGGCGAAACGGATATGCGCTACAGCGACGCGGATCAGGCGCAGAACCGCCAGCGCCTGATTGACTGTTTCCCGAATGCGGCATGGGCGCAAGAGGTTGACGTCAGCGAGGGGGAAGCGCGCTGCGGCGTTCGCTGCGCCACCCGCGATCATCTGCCGATGGCGGGAAATGTGCCGGACTATGAGGCAACGATTGAGGCCTATCAGGACCTTGCTGATAACCGGGATAACGGGGTAAGCGCGCCGGTTTATCCGGAGCTGTATATGCTGGGTGGATTAGGGTCTCGCGGGCTGTGTTCCGCACCGCTGCTGGCAGAAGTGTTAGCCGCGCAAATGAGCGACGAGCCGATTCCGCTGGACAGGGTTACGCTTGCGGGGCTAAATCCGAATCGCTTGTGGGTACGGAAGCTGCTGAAGGGGAAGAAGGTTAAGTAGGGTGCGGTCAAATCCCCTCACCCTGGCCCTCTCCCCAAAGGGGAGAGGGAAGAGAAGGCGGCGGCTTAGCGTTTAGCCTGCTGGAACAAAGTGTCCCACATGCCCAGCACCAGTGACTGGTCGCGCGGAGAGAGCTCCCCGGCCAGAATGGCTTTTTCCAGGCTGCGAGTGACTTCAGCGTGAACGGCGTCGGCAGAGTGATCGTCACCCGCTTCCAGCTCGGCTACCGCGAGCGTCAGGTGACCACGCAGATAACCGCTGGCGAACAGCTCATCATCACTGGCGTGTTCCACCATGTCATCAATTAACGCCAGAATGCGTGATTCAAATTCTGCGATCATCTTCTTTCCTCTGTTAAAGATCTTCCGGCCAAGGGAAGCATTCCGCCGTGATAACCGGCGTGTGGTAATAATTCTGTAAGGCCTCGATCAGGCGTGCCGGACGTGCCGGGATGCCTTTCTCAAGATATTCCATCACCTGCGCGTGAACGCGGCGCTGGAAGACGATACGGTCTGGCTCGAAGTCACCTTCGAGGTTGTCACAGCTGACGTTGAACGGGAAACCCGCCGCGACGCAGAATAGCCATTCCAGCGCCTGCGGCTTCACTTCCACATCCTCAAACTGCCCCTGGGTAGCGGCGTCACGCCCGTCCGGGCAGTACCAGTAGCCGAAGTCCACCAGCTCACGCCGCGCTTTCCCCGCAATGCACCAGTGCGAAATCTCGTGCAAGCCGCTGGCATAAAAGCCGTGGGCAAAGACGATGCGGTTATACGGAACCTCTGCATCAGCAGGAAGATAGATCGGTTCGTCGTCGCCTTTAATCAGACGGGTATTAAAATCGTCAGCAAAACAGCCGTCGAAAATCTCAATCAGCTGTTCGTATTTATGCGTACTGTTCATTAGTGCATCCCCAACCAGGTGAGGATCTCCTGTCCATGGCTATCATAAAGAAGTTTGGCGCTCATTACGGCCGAGACGATGACGATCATCGGGCGAATAAGTTTTTGTCCTTTGCTTAACACCAGACGCGAGCCCGCGCGCGCGCCCAGGAACTGTCCTGCCATCATCACAAATCCGGTTGCCCAGATGACCTTACCGCCGATGATAAACAGCAGCAGGCCGCCGACGTTTGAGGTCGCGTTGAGCACTTTGGCATGGGCGGTAGATTTGGCGAGGTTAAACCCGGCCAGCGTCACGAAGGCCAGCGCATAAAATGAACCGGCCCCCGGCCCGAAGAAACCGTCGTAAAAACCCACACAGCCCCCGGCAATCAGGGCAAACGGCAGGCCGTGCAGACGACGCTGGCGGTCCTCTTCACCGAGCTTAGGCATCAGCAAAAAGTAGAGGCCAATGCAGATAACCAGAATCGGCAGGATCTGACGCAAAATATCAGACTGCACGTGCTGAACCAGCAGCGCACCTGAGGTCGAGCCGATAAAGGTCATCAGAATATTCAGCTTCTGATCGGCAAGGTTTACCACCTTACGCCGAATAAAGTAGAGCGACGCGGAGAGCGATCCGCCGCAGGCCTGAAGTTTGTTCGTGGCAAGCGCCTGGGCAGGGCTCATCCCCACCGCCAGCAGTGCCGGAACGGTCAGCAAACCGCCCCCACCCGCCAGGGCATCGATAAAACCGGCTAGCATCGCAACAAAAAACAGTGCCGCCAGCATCCACGGTGACACCATAAACAGATCGACGAAATTATCCATTAAAGTACATGCTCATCCAGTAGCGCCTGGCAGGAAGGCGGCAACGGAGGCGGTGTCTTCTTCTCAGGCTTAGAGGTTCCAGGTTTTGCCGGTTCAAACCAGCTTTGCAGTTCCGCACCGCAGCCATCGCCTGGCGGTGGTAGCGGCTGATCTTCACATTCCAGGCTATTCGCCGGGCAGCGCAGACGAACGTGCATGTGCGCACGATGCTGGAACCACGGGCGCACTTTACGCAGCCAGTCGCGATCGGTTCCGGCATCAAGGCAGAGCTGCTGCTTAATGGCCGGGTTAACGAAAATCCGCGTGACGTCGTTATCTTCCGCGGCCAGCTTGATCATGCTGGATACCTCTCGCGTCCACAGGGACGGCACCACGCGCTTACCGTCGCTCGCCACCAGATCCAGCGCCTGCGGTTTCAGCAGCTGGGCGGAGGTCCAGCGGGCTTTCGGCAGCTGCAGGAAGATATCGACATCCAGTCCGGTCTGGTGACTGGCGTGTCCACCGTTAAAGCGACCGCCGGCAGGCATCCCCATATCGCCAATCAGCATCGTGCCTAGCCCCAGGTTATGCACCTGGTTTCCCAGACGCTGGATGAACAGCACCAGATCCGGGTGGCCGAAATAACGTCGCTGATCGGTGCGCATCACCTGATAGGTATCAGACTGGAGAGGAAGCTCCTGGGCACCGACGATACAGCCGTTGGAAAAGGCGCCAATGGACTGCGCGCTCCCCGCCACCGGGTGGGTGATTTTTTGCCATGGCGTCGCGGCCAGACTGGCTCCACTGGCAAGCAGCGCCAGCAGAGCAATTGCGGTTTTTTTCATGTTTACCAGCGTGGAATGGTGGTCGTCACATCCGCATTCTGCGCGCGCTGGCGCAGGAAGTGATCCATCAGCACGATCGCCAGCATCGCTTCAGCGATCGGCACCGCGCGGATCCCCACGCACGGATCGTGACGTCCTTTGGTGATCATCTCAACTTCTTCGCCATCGCGGTTAATCGTGTGGCCCGGTACGGTGATGCTGGAAGTTGGCTTCAGCGCGATGTTGGCAACAATCTGCTGCCCGCTGCTGATACCGCCCAGGATGCCGCCCGCATGGTTGCTCTGGAAGCCCGCCTTCGTGATTTCGTCGCGGTTCTGACTGCCGCGAAGCTGAACCACGTCAAAGCCGTCGCCAATCTCTACGCCCTTCACCGCGTTGATGCTCATCAGCGCGTGGGCAATGTCGGCGTCGAGACGGTCGAATACCGGCTCGCCCCAGCCAGCCGGGACGCCGTCGGCCACCACGGTGACTTTCGCCCCAATGGAGTCGCCCTCTTTTTTCAGCCCGCGCATCAGTTCGTCCAGCGCCTCCAGCTTGTCGGCATCGGCACAGAAGAACGGGTTTTGTTCAACCTGATCCCAGTCTTTGATCGCCAGCGGAATGTCGCCCATCTGGGTCAGGCAGCCGCGAATGACGATGCCAAACTTCTGCTGCAGATATTTCTTAGCAATTGCCCCTGCCGCCACGCGCATCGCGGTTTCACGCGCGGAAGAACGCCCGCCGCCGCGATAGTCGCGGAAGCCGTACTTTTGTTCGTAGGTGTAGTCGGCGTGGCCCGGACGGAAGACGTCTTTGATAGCGCCGTAGTCCTGGGAGCGCTGATCGGTGTTTTCGATCAGCAGACCAATGCTGGTCCCGGTGGTGCGGCCTTCAAAGACGCCGGAGAGAATTTTTACCTGGTCCGGCTCGCGACGCTGCGTGGTGTAGCGAGAGGTGCCCGGACGACGACGGTCGAGGTCGTGCTGTAAATCGGCTTCGGTCAGTTCGATGCCTGGCGGTACGCCATCAACGATACAGCCCAGCGCCAGCCCGTGCGACTCGCCAAAGGTGGTCACGCGGAATAACTGTCCAATACTGTTTCCTGCCATCACGGCTCCGATGTTGTTGTTTGTGTTTGAGCGTTGTGAAACGGGCCGAAGCCCGCTGGATTAATCTTTATAGATGCTGAAGTGTTCGCGCGCGTCGAGCAGCTGCGCTTTGGTCAGCATAAAGACGCCGTCACCGCCGTTGTCGAACTCAAGCCAGGTGAACGGCACATCCGGGTACTGCTCTATCAGATGTACCATGCTGTTGCCCACTTCACAAATCAGAACGCCGTCGTCGGTCAGATAATCCGGCGCGCAGGCCAGAATACGGCGCGTCAGCTTCAGGCCATCAGAGCCTGACGCCAGACCCAGCTCCGGCTCGTGACGGTATTCGTTCGGCAGATCGGACATGTCTTCCGCATCGACGTACGGCGGGTTGGTGACGATCAGATCGTACTGCAGCGTTGGCAGATCGCGGAACAGGTCAGAGCGAATTGGCGTAACGTGATGGATCAGGCCGTGCTCTTCAATGTTGTGCTCGGTCACGGCCAGCGCGTCGGTGGAGATATCGACGGCGTCCACTTCCGCTTCCGGGAAGGCGTACGCGCAGGCAATCGCGATGCAGCCGCTGCCGGTACACATATCCAGAATGTGCTGCGGCTGATGGCCGATCAGGCCTTCAAAGTGGTTGTTGATCAGCTCGCCAATCGGCGAGCGCGGCACCAGCACGCGTTCATCGACGTAGAACTCGTGGCCGCAGAACCAGGCTTTGTTGGTCAGATAGGCGACCGGGATGCGCTCGTTCACGCGGCGGATCACGCGCTCAACGATGCGGTGTTTTTCGCTGGAGGTCAGGCGCGCGGTGCGCATGTCTTCCGGGATATCCAGCGGCAGGTAGAGAGACGGCAGCACCAGCTGCACGGCTTCATCCCACGGGTTATCGGTACCGTGACCGTACCAGATATTGGCGGCGCTGAAGCGGCTAACCGACCAGCGCAACATGTCCTGTATGGTATGCAGCTCGTTTACTGCTTCATCGACAAATATTTTATCCACTCTTTCCTCCAGGGCATGCTCGCATAATTTTCGGCGGCTAGTTTGCCATGAAGACGGCGATAAATCAGCAATGACGCGTCTCGCTTGAGGTTAAAAAATGCGTTTAGTCGGGTACACTGTCGGAAATACGAGATGAGAATGACGAATGAAAAAGAAAACATCGCTCAGCGAGGAGGATCAGGCGCTCTTCCAACAGCTAATGACCGGGACGCGTAAAATCACGCAGGACACCATCGTCCATCGCCCGCAGCGTAAAAAAATCAGCGAAGTACCGGTCAAACGCCTGCTGCAGGAGCAGGCGGATAACAGCCACTATTTTTCAGATGAATTTCAGCCGCTGCTCAACACGCAGGGGGCTGTAAAATACGTGCGCGAAGACGTCAGCCATTTTGAGCTGAAAAAGTTACGTCGCGGAGATTATTCGCCGGAGCTGTTTCTCGATCTGCACGGTTTAACGCAGATGCAGGCGAAACAGGAGCTGGGAGCGTTGATCGCTGCCTGTCGCCGTGAACATGTTTTCTGCGCCTGCGTGATGCATGGCCACGGTAAACATATCCTCAAGCAACAGACGCCACTGTGGCTGGCTCAGCATCCACACGTGATGGCTTTTCATCAGGCACCCAAAGAGTACGGCGGAGATGCCGCATTGCTGGTGTTGATTGAAGTGGAAGAGTGGCAGCCGCCAGAGTTGCCCTGACAGAATGGCGGGAAGCACATTGCACCCCGCCATATCGCACGTCACGTCAGATCGCTTTTGCCATCTTCAGGTTGCACGGACTCATTTGCCAGTTGAAGACACCTTTGCCCGTTTCGTCGAGAGAAACATTGGCAATGGCGGATGTCGTGAACATCGGTGGGGTCTCGCCAGGGCACAGCTCAGATACCAGATAGCCAACCAGTGGCAGGTGGGAAATGACCAGCGCGGAAGCGACACCTTCATTGCACAGCGCCTGAAGATAAGCGCTGACAAGGCCTACATCGCCACATGGGGTGAGTTCAGGAAGAACATCCACACTGGATGGCAGGTTCATACACTCCCCTACCACGTCCAGCGTCTGTTCTGCACGCAGGAACGGACTCACCAGAACGCGTTCGATGTCCACTTTTTGACCGTTAAGCCAGGTCGCCATCAGACGAGATTCGTCGCAGCCACAGACGGTCAAAGGACGTACTGAGTCACTGGCGGCATCGAGTGCCGCGTCGCCGTGACGCATGATAAAAACTTGCATATTGCACCGCTTTTGTTAACCAGAATCACCGGCGTTAGCTACCCGCGATAAATACTGCGAGGTAGAAAACCCGATGGCCGGGCATTGTGCCTGATCCATTCGGTGAATGAAACGCTGTTTTTTACCTCAATGGCGTAAGTATAGTCAATCTCTGTTTACAAAATCGCCAGAACAGGTTCATTCACTTCAGGATTTACCCTTCTTTGACCTCAGCTTACGAGGACAGTTTCCCTTGCAGACCAAAATGTCTGGCCGCGTTCCGCCATCTGCAATAATTCGTCACAGGGTGTAAACCGTGGACCATATTGCGAAGCCAGACGTTGCAGGATAGCAACCACTTCACCCGCGCCGAGCGTATCCATGTAACGGAACGGGCCGCCCAGGAACGGCGGGAAGCCAATGCCAAATACCGCGCCGATGTCACCATCGCGTGCGCTCTTGATCACCTGTTCACCAAAGCAGCGCGCCGCTTCATTGAGCATCATCATCACGCAGCGCTCAGCGCACTGAACGGCGGACAGTTTTCCCTGACCGGTGGTCGAAATAAGCCCATAAACCGAAGGGTCGACCTGTTTCTTGCTTTTACGCCCTTTCGCGCCGTAAAGATAGAAACCGCGTTCATTTTTTCTGCCTTTGCGATCGTCCTTCAAAATCGCAGAAACAATGTTTGCAGGTGGGCTAAAACGATCGCCATAGGCGGCTTCCAGCACTGGTATAATTTTAGTGCCGGTATCTATTCCCACCTCATCCAAAAGTTGGATTGGGCCAACGGGGAAACCAAACTTTACCAGCGCCTCATCGACGTGTTCGATTTTCTCGCCTTCCGTCAGCAACCGCATTGCTTCATTAATGTAGGGAGCCAGAATGCGGTTAACGTAGAAGCCTGCTTTATCTGCTACCACGATCGGCGTTTTCCCCTGCTTCTTCGCAAGCTTGACTACCGTGGCGATGGTTTGCGGACTGGTGGTCGCATGCGGAATCACCTCCACCAGCGGCATTTTTTCGACCGGGCTAAAGAAATGCAGTCCAATCACCTGCTCCGGACGCTCGGCTTTCGCCGCGATATCGCCAATGGGTAATGACGACGTATTGGACGCAAAAATGGTATGTGGGGCGCAATGTTGCTCAACGTCTGCCACCATCTGCTGCTTAAGCGCCAGATCCTCAAACACGGCTTCAATCACCAGATCGCGGTGCGCAAAACCGCTGTAATCCGTGGTACCGGAAATCATCGCCAGGGTTTTATCACGCTCGCTTGCCTTGATATGGCGGCGTTTGACCTTTTGATCAAGGTTCTGCCAGCTGTACTGCAGCGCGTGGTTGATCCCCTTAGGATTAATGTCTTTGATTCGTACAGGCAATTTGCCTTTGCTGGCGGTAACAAAAGAAATACCGCCGCCCATGAGCCCCCCGCCCAGTACGCCAATGGCACGCAGCGGCGCAGGCTCAGCCTCGCTGCCAGGATCTTTTTTCACGTCCGTGCTGGCGAAGAAGATGCTGCGCAGCGCCTGTGACTGCGGCGTCATCGCCAGCTCGCCAAAGGCTTTAGCTTCAGCGGCATAGCCGCTGCTGCTGCCCTGCGACAGACCGGTTTCGATCACTTCCAGGATTCGCTTTGCCGCCGGGTAATTGCCTTTGGTTTTTTGTTCGGTCTTTTTGCCCACCATGTTGAACAGGAGCGTTCTCCCCAGCGGGCCGGCCAGCACGCGCTCACGTACCGGCAGAGGCCGTCTTGCCTGACGCCCTTTCAGCGCAAGCTCAACGGCGGCCTCCAGCAAAATGGACTGCGGCACGACGTCATCGACCAGACCGGACTTCAGCGCCTGGCGGGCGCGCAGCTGTTTACCGGTTAAGATCATCTCCAGCGCCGTGCTGACGCCCACCAGGCGCGGCAGTCTTTGCGTTCCGCCGGAGCCTGGCAGCAGGCCCAGCTGCACTTCCGGCAGACCCAGAATGGTTTTCGCATCGTCAGTACAAATCCGGCTGTGACAGGCCAGCGCCAGCTCTAGCCCGCCGCCCAGACAGGCGCCGTGGATCGCGGCAATAACCGGGATCGGCAGGCCGCTGATCTCCGCCATCACCTGCTGGCCCTGACGCGCCAGCTCTTCGGCTTCCAGAGCGCTTTGCGCCCGGGTGATCATATTGATATCGGCCCCGGCGATAAAGTTATCCGGCTTGGCAGAGATAAACACCAGACCACGAATGGCTTTATTGTCGCGGATCTGCTTTAGCATCGCGCGCACCTGAACACCAAATTCGGCCTTCAGGGTATTCATCTTTTCATCAGGCACATCAATAGTGATAACGGCCACGTTATCGAGGCGAACTGTCAGATTAAATGCAGATGGCATATCCATTATTCAGCCTCCAGAACCATTGCTGCGCCAAGGCCACCCGCCGCGCAGGCGGTAACAAGGCCAAACCCGCCGCCACGGCGACGGAGTTCATGTAATGTTTGCGTGATCATCCTTGCCCCTGTGGCGGCAAACGGATGACCATAGGCGATAGAGCCGCCCAGCACGTTGAATTTACTCTGATCCACTTCGCCTGGGGCGTGGGCGCGGCCCAGCACATCGCGCGCGAAACGCTCGCTTGCCAGCAGCTGAACGTTTGCCAGGGTTTGCGCGGCAAACGCTTCGTGCATATCAATCAGGGTTAAATCAGCCAGCGTTAGCCCCGCGCGCTCCAGCGCCAGCGGCGTGGACCACGCCGGACCTAACAGCATGTCCTGCCAGACATCAATGGCGGTGAAGGCATAGCTGCGTAAATACCCTAGCGGGGTGATGCCCAGCTCCTTAGCGCGGGATTCAGTCATCAGGATCACGGCGGCGGCGCCATCCGTCAGCGGCGTACTGTTCGCCGCCGTCACCGTGCCGTGCTTGCGGTCAAACGCCGGGCGCAGCTTTGCGTAATCCGCCAGCGTCGAGGTACCGCGAATATTGTTATCTTCCGCGAGCGGTTCACGATAAGGCGGGATATAAGCCGTCATCACCTCGTCGCTCAGCTTGCCTTCCGACCAGGCTTTTGCCGCAAGCTGATGTGAACGATGCGCCAGGGCATCCTGCTGTTCACGGGTAATGCCATACGTTTTAGCCATCTGCTCGGCGGTATCGCCCATGCGCAGGCCGGTGGAGTATTCCGCGACGGCAGGTGGTACAGGCATGAGGTCTCGCAGGCGTAAACGCGAGAAGAGTTTGAGTTTCTGACCCGTCGTGCGGGCTTTATTGGCATCTACCAGGATGCGCGCCAGCTTTTTACTGACCCCAATTGGCAGCACCGAAGAGGAGTCCGCCCCCCCCGCAATCCCGGCGCGAATAGTGCCCGCCATCAGGCTTTCAGCGACGTTAGCCACGGCCTGGAAACTGGTTGCGCAGGCTCGGCTGACGCTATAGGCATCGGTATGCACGTTCATCCCGGTACCGAGGACGATTTCCCGCGCAATGTTGGGGGCTTCAGGCATCTGCACGACCTGACCGAATACCAGCTGTTCAATGACCTCAGGCGGAATTTCGCTGCGAGCCAGCATCTCCCCCACTACCATTTTCCCCAGGTCGACGGCCGGTATGCCATGAAACGCCGTTGCCTGACGCGCAAATGGCGTGCGCAATCCACTGACTATGGCAATGCGATCGCCCTGACGGGTAATAAGCGGTAATGCCTGACTCATAACACTCCCCTGTAAAAAATTTTCTCAAACATAAAGTGGTCTGACCTGATAATAGTCTTAACCATTTTTTTACATTCAGCCAATCGGGGAAACGAAAAAGTGCGAGCTAAGGCACAGAGAAGAAAAAGAAAATGCCCCTGCATGGCAGAGGCATTTGTGCGGTTTGTTGCCGGGTGCGCAAGGTAAAAGCAAAACGGTAACCCGTAGGTTACCGTTTTTAATGTTTGCACCCTCTCCCGTGGGAGAGGGTCGGGGTGAGGGCACCAGACCGCAGGGATTAACGCAGGCCCAGCTGGAAAATCAGCGTTTCTGCTTCGCAGGCGAAGACAAAGTCGATGTCCAGCTTCACGCCGCCTTCCACTTCGGTAAAGGTAGACTTGATTTCACACGGATCGGATTCAACATCACGCGCACGCTTGCTCAGTGCGGTCAGGGTCTCTTCCGCTTCGGCACGGTTGCTGAATACGCGGCTGTAAGAGGCGGTGCAATCGGTGTTGTCCATGATGGTCCCAACATCCATACAGCAGCAAACCGGGGTTTCATCAGCACTGCATTTACTCATAGCTCAATTTCCTCTGTATTCGCGCAGCGCGCGAGATAAACACGATGCTGCTATTTTACGCCCCGGCGCGGGCTCTCTCCAGCCGTTAATGGCGCAAAATCGGATAAGTGACCAATATCACACTAAAAAATGATCTAAAACAAAAACCACCCTTTTGGGTGAGTCGCGATGGTCACAATTTTGCCAACCAGATCTCGTTTCACGAAACATGTTTGAAAATATTAATAAACAAACTTGCAACATTCCGGCTGGTCAGACCTATACTCTGGCCACTGGTCTGATTTGTCTGTCATACCTCAGACCCTACACTTCGCGCTCCTGTTACGGTATGTAACAATTATTGAATAAAAATAACTCAATGAGGTTATGGTCATGAGCCAGAAAACCCTGTTCAACAAGACTGCGCTGGCAGTCGCAGTGGCACTCGTCTCCACTTCCGCCTGGTCAGCGGGCTTTCAGTTAAACGAATTTTCTTCCTCTGGCCTTGGCCGTGCGTATTCCGGGGAAGGCGCTATTGCTGATGATGCAGGTAACGCGAGTCGTAACCCTGCATTGATCATGATGTTTGATCGTCCGACTTTCTCTGCTGGTGCGGTGTATATCGATCCTGATGTCAATATTTCCGGCAAGTCGCCTTCAGGTGCGAGCCTTAAAGCGGACAATATTGCCCCAACAGCATGGATCCCGAACCTGCACTTCGTTGCACCTATCAACGAACAGTTTGGCTGGGGTGCATCCGTAACGTCTAACTACGGTCTTGCTACCGAGTTCAATAACAACTATCCGGCAGGTGAATACGGCGGTAAAACAGACCTTACTACGCTGAACCTTAACCTGAGCGGTGCGTATCGCCTGAACGATAGCTGGAGTTTTGGTCTGGGCTTTGATGCCGTCTATGCTGATGCCAAAATCGAACGTTATGCCGGGGAACAGACTGCTCGCCTGCCTAAAAACAGCAATAAAATTGCCAGCCTTAAAGGTGATGAGTGGGGCTATGGCTGGAACGCCGGCATCCTGTACGAGTTGGATAAAAACAACCGCTGGGGCCTGACCTATCGTTCTGAAGTCAAAATTGACTTCGACGGCGATTACAAGAGCGGCATCCTGACGCCTGTGAACAATCTGGTTCCAGGTGCGGGCACCACCATTCCTTGGGGAACATCAAACCAGACCGTTCCAGGTTCACTGTCACTGCATTTGCCAGAAATGTGGGAAGTCTCCGGTTACAACCGCGTTGCACCACAATGGGCCATTCACTACAGCCTGGCCTATACCAGCTGGAGCCAGTTCCAGGAGCTGAAAGCGACCGGAACCAATGGTCAAACGCTGTTCTATAAGGACGAAAGCTTCCACGACGCCTATCGTATTGCGTTGGGTACTACCTACTACTACGATAAAAACTGGACTTTCCGTTCCGGTATCGCATTTGACGACAGCCCGGTTCCGGCAGACAAACGTTCCATTTCCATTCCGGATCAGGACCGTTTCTGGTTGAGTGCTGGCGCGACCTATGCGCTCAACGAAAATGCCTCCATCGACGCGGGCGTATCTTATATGCACGGTCAGAAAGTGACGTTCAAAGAAGGTCCGTACGAGTTTACCTCTGAAGGTAAAGCCTGGCTGTTCGGTACGAACTTCAACTACGCGTTCTAATTGCGCTGAAATCAAAAAAGGTGAGCATTGCTCACCTTTTTTATTTAT
The DNA here is from genome assembly GCF_024599655.1 of Enterobacter asburiae. Taxonomy (NCBI): domain Bacteria; kingdom Pseudomonadati; phylum Pseudomonadota; class Gammaproteobacteria; order Enterobacterales; family Enterobacteriaceae; genus Enterobacter; species Enterobacter asburiae. The sequence continues at coordinate 1,490,078 of NZ_CP102247.1, read as the reverse complement.
TCCGAATCGATGTCTTTTAGTTCGTTTTCGATCGCCTTCGCGTTTGGATTCTCTTCCGGCTTCAGCTTACCGCCGTTGGCAATAAAGTCATGATTCTGGAAGTACGCTTCACGTACCATAATGTACGGGTCAGAAGACTGGCGCAGCAGACCATCAGAGTCGAGCAGTTGTGCGCGGGTTTCAATCCCTTCCACCGTCCATTTACCCACCGACAGCGGCCAGGTCAGCCATGACAAGACCGGATACAGCGTATCCGCCATATCGCCGCCATCATCACGGAGGGTGAAACTGCCGTAGAACGGTAAATGCATGTACGGACCATACCCGACGCCGTAATGTCCCATCGTGCTGCCGAAGCGGTGCGGCTGTTCACGCTGCAGTTTCGGGTTAGCCATACCTGCAACATCAATAAAGCCCCCCATCCCCAGAATGGAGTTCAGGAAGAAGCGGGTAAAGTGGACCATCCCCTGATACGGGTTGCCCTGCAGGAAGTAGTTCACCATTACCGCAGGTTCTTCGAGGTTGCTGGTAAAGTTGCTTAACCCGTTACGCGCTGGTTGTGGAACATAATCGCGCCATGCTACTGCCACCGGACGAACCACATACGGGTCCAGTACGTTGTAGTTGAAGCTATACATTGAGCGGTTAAATCCTTCGAGAGGATCGGAGCGTCCCGTTTGCTCACCGGAGCTGGCGCAGCCCACAAGCATCGTCGCGCCAAGCGCAAGCGCCGACAGCCGAAGTTTCATAAATATCTCCCTGTTCAGTATGGCTATCGTTGATTGCCATCCGTAACGGAGCCGTTGACGCTCCGTCTGTAAACGTGCAAGCGATTGTAACAGCACGTTTACCGATGTCTATGAGCACAATTACGGGCAGTAACCACCGTGACTCTGATCTCAGCATAGCCTGGCTTTTGGAATTCGTTTCGCTGGCAATTTTATAATGACTTTGAAAGAGATGTATCACCTTTGTTGTCATTGCCGCCAATTTAAGAGCATCCCCACAGGCATCCCGATAAAAGCCGCTACGCTTAACAGAAAGATCAACCTCCGGGAGCAAATATGAAAGACGTGGGCGAAGAAAAAATTGGCGAGAACACTGAGGAACTTGAAATTGAAAGCGAGGAGAAAGCGCGCGGCGAGAAGATAGAAATTGATGAAGATCGCCTCCCCTCCCGCGCGATGGCCATCCACGAGCATATCCGCCAGGATGGCGAAAAGGAGATGGAGCGCGACGCCATGGCCCTCTTCTGGTCAGCCATTGCTGCCGGGCTCTCAATGGGCGCGTCACTGCTCGCAAAAGGGATATTTCATGTGCAGCTGGAAGGCGTACCCGGCGGATTTTTACTGGAGAACCTCGGCTATACCTTCGGCTTTATTATTGTCATCATGGCCCGCCAGCAGCTGTTTACCGAAAACACGGTGACCGCGGTTCTGCCGGTAATGCAAAACCCCACCCTCGGTAATTTCGGTTTATTGATGCGGCTTTGGAGCGTGGTCCTGCTGGGTAATATCATCGGCACGGGCATCGCGGCATGGGCGTTTGAATATATGCCGATCTTTGATGAACCCACCCGGGATGCGTTTGTGAAAATTGGCATGGATGTGATGAAAAACACCCCGGTCGAGATGTTCTCAAATGCCATCATCTCCGGCTGGATTATCGCCACGATGGTCTGGATGTTTCCTTCAGCGGGGAGCGCCAAAATTGTGGTGATCATACTCATGACGTGGCTGATTGCGCTGGCGGACACCACGCATATTGTGGTCGGCACCGTGGAAATCCTCTATCTGGTCTTTAACGGTACGCTTCACTGGAGCGATTTTTTCTGGCCGTTCGCCCTTCCGACGCTGGCGGGAAACATCTGCGGCGGAACGTTTATCTTCGCGCTGTTAAGCCATGCCCAAATCCGTAACGACATGTCGAACAAACGCAAAGCTGAGCTTAAGGCACGGGAAAATGATGATAAATCGACAAAAAAATCGACCTGAATGGTGACTCTTTGAGCAGTCAGGCGGCAATGCGCTTAACCCAAAGTGTAAATAGAGCTATACTCGTGCCGCCTCGTCCCCTTAGTTAAATGGATATAACGAGCCCCTCCTAAGGGCTAGTTGCAGGTTCGATTCCTGCAGGGGACACCATACACACATCTTCTGACATCTACCAAATTCAATAAAACCCTCTTATAATCAGATATAAACCCTCTACTCTGGCTATGCGACGTCAACTGATGTCTACCCATTTCAACGTGAATCAATAAACACGTGGGGGCCTTAGTGGGGGCTTATTCTGTTCAATGAAAAATGAGGCCCCCAAAAATGACCTTAAATGCGCGTCAGGTCGAGACTGCAAAGCCCAGAGACAAAGCCTATAAGCTCTCTGATGGCGGAGGGCTCTATCTCATGGTCAATACTAACGGTTCAAAGTACTGGCGCATGAAATATCGATTTGCCGGGAAAGAGAAAAAGCTCTCATTCGGAACCTACCCGGACATCTCACTTGCGGAAGCTCGCACTAAAAGAGATGAAGCAAGAAAGGTATTGGCGAATGATAAGGATCCGGGAGAGGTCAAAAAAGCCACGCAATTAGCTAAAAAACTCTTGGTTACCAACACATTTGAAGCAATAGCGCTCGAATGGTACAGTGCAAAAGTTTCTGGTTGGTCAAAAAGTTATGCTGATTACGTCAAACGAGCTTTTAAAAATAATGTCTTCCCCTATCTAGGCTCTCAGCCAGTTAATGACATAAAACCACTGGAGCTTTTGTCCGTATTACAACGAATGGAAAAGCGGGGAGCGCATGAGCTTGCAAGCAAAGTACGCCAGCGTTGTAGTGAGGTTTTTCGCTACGCGATTGTTACAGGTCGTGCCGAATACAACCCTGCTGCTGATCTTGGTAGCGCTTTGCAAGGCCATGAGAAAAAGCACTATCCCTTCCTTACCGCCGCTGAGCTGCCTGAGTTTTTGCAAAAGTTATCAAGCTACTCTGGAAGTCTTATTACTCTTCTCGCAACCCGTTTGCTCATGCTGACAGGCTTGAGAACAGTAGAGTTACGTCTGGCTGAATGGAGTGAAATTGACTTCGATAATTGTATCTGGGAAATTCCCAAAAATAGAATGAAAATGAAACGTCCTCATGTAATCCCGTTATCTGCTCAATCCTTGAGCGCTCTTCGTCAACTGCAAGAAATAACAGGAACCTACCAGCTTATTTTTGCAGGACGAAACGATGTTAACAAAGCGATGAGTGAAGCTAGCGTTAATATGGTTATTAAAAGGATTGGCTATGATAAGAGAGCGACTGGACATGGTTTTCGCCATACCATGAGCACCATTCTGCATGAACAGGGCTTTAATACAGCCTGGATCGAGATGCAGCTCGCTCACGTGGATAAAAATAGCATTCGCGGCACATATAACCATGCACAGTATCTAGATGGAAGACGAGAAATGATGCAGTGGTACGCTGATTATATTGACAAGCTTCTCAGTTCATCGACAAAAAGTTAGTGGTTGTTCACCCGCACCTGAAGGTGCGGGGAACGTAATTCTTTTATTTTTTGTTTGTTCTATAACCTTCTGGCATATTTACCGCGCTGCATGAACTCCAGCGTGAAGCGATCCTGTACTGCTTTCTCTGACGGAGCAAGTTCAGGTAAGCAAGACATTCGGTTAGATTACGCCGTATTGTTTTTTCGCAAACGTTAAATTCTTCAGCAAGGCTCCTGACGGTCAGAGACTCGCCACTGTTGAGGAGGATTGACCTGATCCCCGTTGATTAATACACCGCTGTGTTAGTAATGTCTTCATCAGCAACGTAAGGGGTCCCCCATGAAGAAGAGTTTTTACAACGAAAACCTTCACATGACCGAACGCCGTTTTCCATTCAGGTTACAAAGTGCCTCATTAGCGCGATAAACATTGGCACGGAAGGCTATTCACTTCACATTTAGCATCCTTAAGCACTTACTTTTTCTATTCACGCAGGAAACACAGTGGTATTGTTTTAAGCTAATATCGATGATGTGATACGTACCGCCAAACATTGGATGGTAGCTTGTTGCTTTCATGAGTCATTTTTCCGTACAGCTGAAAGCGCAATCGACGCAGGGACTAAAAATGACCAGAGTATTTAGCGATCAATACGCTGCTGGTGAACAGGGCTTAGGGTATATCTATCAGCCTCGTTTTGCGCTACTTAAGCTTCTACAGTGGCCAGAAGATACATCTGTTTTGATCGAAAAAGATGATGACCTAGACTTCGTTAGTTTTGATGGTGTCAAAACACTGGCATCGCTCAAACACAAAGGGGATGGAGATACTCTAACCGACCTGTCTACCGATTTCTGGAAGTCAGTCCGCATCTGGCTTGACCGCTATAATCGTGATGGTAAAACAGAAGCAAATCTTCGTTTCTTTCTGTTTACGACCGGATCTATCTCAAACTCCTCATTCCTGCAACACTTCTTAGTCGAACCGCCAACAAAAAACGATAATTCAGTATCAATAACTCAACTCACCAACACAGCTCTAGCTAGAAGCAAGTCAAAACTGATCACGGCAATAGCCGATGAGTTCAATAAACTGACTGATGAGCAAAAAGATGACTTCTTATCACGTATAATCATATTTGATGGCGGGCCTCGCATTGAAGACCTCCCAGCAATTATCAAAAATCAGCACATGCGTATCATTAGACGTGATAACCGAGACGCTATTTTTGAACGACTTGAAGGCTGGTGGAATAACACCATAGTCGATCTGCTAACAGGGAAACGTAAAGAGGCGATTTTTGGTTATGAGATTTCAGACAAACTTGCAGCATTTTCTGAAGAGTACAAATCGGACAATCTGCCGATTACTTTCAGAGGAAAAATGCCCGTTGGAGAAATCGATGCGATGAATGATCCCAGGCTCTTTGTTGTGCAACTCCGTGAAATAGGGGTTTCCTCTAATCGAATCCGAAACGCGATTCTCGACTACTACAGAGCATTTGAGCAGCGTTCTTCATGGGCACGTGAAAACCTTTTGGTAACAGGAGAGATGGAAGATTATGAAGACCGCCTTGTTGATGAATGGAGTCGATATAAAGATGTCGTTTTTGAAGAATTAGATGAAAATTCAGCTGAAGAAGTACTTATTACTGCGGGAAAAGCATTGTATAAATGGGCCGATCTTGAAAGTGGTAATATTCACTCATTGCGTATCAGAGAACGAGTGACTGAGCCTTATGTAGTTCGAGGAGGATTTCACATCCTTGCGAACAGTAGACCACTACCCAAAATTTTCTGGCATCCCCAATTCCTAAATAGAGTTGGTCAATTGTTGGGAGCCCAAGCATGAAGCAATGGGATCAGCGTCCATTCGAGATAAGAAATCTTTTCAATCCAGCATTTTGTGGTGTTGTACTATTTAGAGCAATGCAGAGCTACGAAGAGGAAAACTCACAGGGCATGCCATTTTCTCTGACTCTTTTAGTTTTACCATTATGTCTGCAAAAAGATTCTCGCCAAGTGTTTGCTGAAAATCCTCGCCGCTACCTTTTGAAAACTATAGAAAACAATCCCGAATTACTCATTAATTTTGCTAACCGCGTCAATAATATGCTGCCATTTACGCTAGAAGCTTTTGGAGTGCTCATGGAACGAGGATGTTTTGTTGTAACGCAAGACGGCCGATTGAAAACAGTACCTAATAAAGTTCGCAAATCGGTCATAGGGACTGAAGAATCTATCTCATGCCAGCGTGTCGCGCGCTATATAGGAAAAGAATTTGCCCGTATTGCAGATCGCGTTACGGTGTACACGACCTTTGGAATACGCCCATGAAAATTAAGTCGATTCATGTCTACAGCCATGATGGCCAACGTCGGGACCTGCAATTTAAGGTTAATGGTTTAAATGTCATTACTGGCCGTTCCTCAACCGGTAAATCAGCTCTTTCTGAGATCATTGAATACTGCATGGGTCGATCTACCTTTAACGTACCAGAAGGTATTATTCGTGATAAAGTGTCATGGTTCGCAGTCATTTATCAATTTTCACAGGAACAAGTACTGATCGCGAAACCAACACCAAATGCAGGAGCCACAAGCTGTGGCACCGTTATGCTGCGACGAGGAAATGAACTGACCGCACCAAATTTCAAAGACCTCTCGGTTAACACCGATGATGATTCAGTAGTCGCACTGTTGTCACGATTACTTGGCATCCGCGAGAACCGTACAGACGTGGCAATTGGGCACAGCAGAGAAAGCTTTGATGCAAACATCAAGCATACTTTTTATTACCTTTTCCAAAAGCAGGGCCTTGTAGCAAATAAAGATCAACTTTTTTATCGACAAAATGAGGCATTTCAGCCACAAGCTATTCGCGACACATTACCGATTCTTCTAGGCATTTCATCAAATGAACGCTATGAACTTGAGGCCAAACTCCGAACAGCGCAGCGAGATCTGAAAATCAACGCCAAACGTCTTGAACAAGCTCGCGATACAATCGATACATCACTGCTAAAAGGTTCTGGGCTTTTATCTGAAGCCAGAGCCGTAGGTATCATCACACAAGACAAAGACAGAATCGGAACTGACGAAGTAATTAATGTTTTGCGTTCTGCAATGCAGTGGATTCCGTCCCCCCTACCTGAAGACGATGGACATAGAATATCTATTCTTGAAAATGAAATTGCTGGTTTACGACAAGACAGACGTCAGATCCAGTCCCGAATTGATTCTGCTCGGATGTATGCCAAGCAATCAGGTAATTTTGAAAAAGAAATTTTAGAACAGCAAGACCGATTATCTTCTATCAAGGCTCTACCGAAAAATTCGGAAACTGGCGAATGGCAATGGCCTTTCTGTGAAGCAAATTTAGCACTGGAATCTCCAATTGCTGAAGCACTCCTGAGCGAACTAACAACTCTCGACGCTGAAATGAGCATTGTGGCTGGCCAACGCCCTAAAATGGATGCTTATCTTACTCAACTAGAAGATGAGGTTCAGACCATTGTAAGCTCGATAAGAGCCAAAGAAGTGGAGCTTGCTGCGGCAATCGCGGCAAACGAAGTTATTGAGCAATTAGGCACACGCAATAATGCTGCGGCAAGAGTAATTGGTCGTATAAGTTTGTTCCTTGAAGACCTTGTACCTAATTCTGAGCTGGCCACATATGAAGCAGAAAATCGTCGTCTTAAGCTCAAAGTCAAAGACCTACAAAGGAAAGTTGGAGCTGATAGCAGCCATGAAAGACTCATATCTATTCTGAATAACATTTCGTCACAGATTACGCGCTACATCATGGCTTTTGATGCAGAATTTCAGGGGCTCCCTGCACGGTTTGATCTAAGCCAAATGACTATTATCTTTGATCGTACAGATCGTCCGGTACCAATGAGTCGAACTGGAGGTGGCGAAAATCATCTCGCTTATCACCTGTCTGCATTGTTAGCCCTTCATCTCTTTGCCTCAAAGAACAATTGCCCCATCCCTCAGTTTCTTTTAATTGATCAGCCTACCCAAGTTTATTTCCCTTCTGAAAAAATATACCAGGAAGCTGATGGTACTGTTCAGAAAACGGAAGCTGATGCTGACTTAGCAGCAGTACGTAGACTGTTTGCATTACTGCTGAAGTTTACACAAGAAGAAGTCCCAGGCTTCCAGCTTATCGTGACAGAGCACGCAAATCTTCGCGACCAGTGGTTCCAGGATGCTTTAACCGAGCGCCCCTGGACAAAGCCCCCTGCCCTGGTACCAGAAGACTGGCCTTTACTGTCAGAAGTGCCAAATTAAGCACCAGTTTTGAAAATCCCCATGCCCTTGGTTCGGATTCGATTCCGGGGCACCAAATTCATATCAACGGACCTCCATGGAGGTCCGTTTTTGCATTCCAGGCCCGCTAAAATCAGCACCTCTGCAATCCATTGACTCCACTCAACTCAATGTACTTCAACCCGAATCACCCCCCTTTAGTTGATACAACTGAGGGTATAGTCGAATTCGATAAAATTTATACCCCTTTTACTATCAGGATATGCCGCCAATGGTGTTAACTGACACTAAAATACGTGTAAATAAGCCGGAGGACAACCTTATAAGTTCCCGTTAAAACAGCCGAAGTAAAGGAGATATATGAAGTCGCAGCGCGCCTTCAGCAGCGTATCACTACAATCATGCGCTATGCTGCGAATCAGTCATTATTAGCTATAACCCTGCCGTGGATATTGCTGGCGCTTTAACAACGGGGAAACGCCAGTACCGCCCTGCCCTCGCTTTAAATCATATTTCAGAGCTTCTTGAACGACTGGATACCTACAGAGGACATCCTCTCACCCGACTGGCAACTAAACGTACCCTGCTTATCTTCATCCGTTCCAGTGTAATACGCTTTGCCAGGTTGTATGAAATCGACTTCAGGAAATCCATGTGGACCATTCCCCCTAAGCGGAAACCTTTTGACGGGGTCAAGCATTACCATCGAGGCTCAAAAATCCATACAGAGCATCTGGTTCCAGTATCAACTCAGGCATTGGGTATTCTGCAGCAGTTCCACACCATTAACGGCGAAAAAGGACTGATTTTCTGAATGCCAGCAGTGATAAATCAGTTAGCCAATTTGACTTTGCATAACTTCAGTCTGGATGGTTTCCCGAACCAAAAGCGGTCAGAGCAGAGCAAGTCAGGTGTCTCAGGAAAGGAGGTACCTGACTGTGGGATTAGTTGTTTTTTTGCACTCGGATTACATTCTTATCTTGTCCAGAGAAATTATCTCTTCTCCCGCTGATTTATGAGAACGGTGAGTAGCTGACTCGGGTCAGGTAGTTCGTGTTGAGGTTATCAAAGGTGGTCATAAGAATGTTGAATTTTTTGAATTGTAATTTCAGCGCTTCGCTAATTCTATTGACCTCTTTGTGGATTTCGCACTCCTCAGCGAATCTACCAGGGCTAAGCATTGGCGATCTGGATGGTTTTATATATTGAGCTTCTGGCAATTTGTATTTCGAAGGATATTGAAGGTATTCGTCTGAGTATTGAAGCTTTGTCATTAGCTCGTGGAGCTTCCTGTAGTCTGGATTCACATCTTGCAGTTCGATACGTACCATGAAGTTAGGCATGTGATTTTTTTCTCTTGACTCGTGGATATTGGAGGATATCACCGAGCCTGAAGAGATAAAAAGAAAAGTAACGGAATGAAAGTATGCGCTTAAGTGAAAGTGCAAAGGTGAATCGCCACGGATAATCTTGATTAACACTTCTTACGATACATTCCGGGAGTAAAATCTGGCTAGTGGTATCACCGATATGAGAAATGGCTTCAACGGCCTAGCTGCAAAGGTACGGGCAGCATAGAAGGACGATCCGATGTCAGGTCATGTCTTCATCTTCCGGGGCGCAGCGGCTGCCAGGTCAAACTGCTGTGGTCTACTGGAGACGGGCTGTGCCTGCTGACCAAACGAACAGGAAGCGCTGAACCGTGCCATACTGGAAATACCTGCCGATCGTGAACGCGAAAGAGAACATCTATAGGCACAGATGGACAAGCTCCGTAGGATGAATTTCAGCAGTCGTTTCGAGAAAGTATTCCATCGTATCGCGCAGATGGAAGCTGACCCAAAGGTTACTCAGAAAGAAAGCGATACCCTTACAGATAGTGTTAACGACCCGGCCACGCAGCGCACGTTGCGCCAGACCCAAACCTGCAAACCGTTCCCGGAATCATTCGCCCGCGATGAAAAACGGCTGTTACCCATAGTACTCCGAAGCCTGGAGTATGGCGGCTTGCTGAGTAATCAGGATAAGGATGTCTCCGAACAGCTGGAACAGATGCGCATCGCCTTCCAGCTTATACTGACTGCACGTATAAGACACGCCTGTACTCAGTGCGATGCCATCGCGCAGGTCTTCTCGCCCCATCGAGCAGGCTATAGCAGGACCGGGGCTGCTGGCCCGCCTAATGAACTCTAAGTATGCAGAGTATGCCCACTGTATCGCCAGTCTGAAATATATGGCTGCTATCATGGTATGTGACCGCCGTTTGCGCACGTTGAATGTCGTTGATGACTTTAACCGGGAGGTGTCGGCGAAGAAATCGGTCCGAATTTGCCAGCTCAGCGAGCGGTCCGTGTACTCGGTAGGATCGTTGCAAACCGTAGCTATCTGGCCATGCTTCGTATGGATACGCTTATAGGGCGGGATCGCCTACCGGAGTGGGGGCAGTCCGCCTGTCAAATGACTGTCCAACTGTCGTGAAGCACTTCTGAAGTGAGGGCATGTATTTATATGTTTATATATTAATATATAAACAGAAAACATATCATTAATATCCCCCCTCATATAAAATCCGCTTAATGATTATGTTTATTTAACTTATACGGATTAGGGGTTGTCTGTTGTATTCCAGGGTAATGCCCTGTGCGTTTCGTGTAAATCAAAAAAACAATTAATTAATGCTCCCCTTAAGCACTAAGCTTATTTTTTTGATTTTCGTACACCTTATTTTACTCCCCTTCCCCACGACTCAGGTAATTTTCCCTTCAGGTAATATGTCATGCAAAAAAACACACTAGCTCCCGGGCTCTTTCTTCGGCGCACGGCCTGGTTTTGTCTGTTCGCACAGTTATTTTCGGTATCCGCGCCCGTTGTCGCCTCAGTGACTTCAATGGGAGCGGATGCGTCGTCGACTGCACAGAAACAGTGGCTGGAGATGCAACTTTCTGCTCCTTCACGTTCCTATATATTGACTGATGGCGAGACGACAGTGCTGGTCGCTGAACGTCTGGGGCTGACTGTGGAACAACTGCGTAAATACAACCAGTTCCGTACCTTCAGTAAACCATTTGAACGCCTGAGTGCCGGGGATGAAATTGATATTCCTGCACCACGCCCGGCTAACGGGAAGGGAACCCCTCCCCCGCCGGAGACGAAGACCGAAGATGAGATGGACGCCAGGCGAGCTGGCGGACTCAGTCGTGCTATTGGCCTGCTGCAGAATGAGAACAAAACAGCCGCAGTAGCCGGCGCGGCACGCCAGGCTGTGACGGGGACAGCGAATGATGCTGTACAGCAGTGGCTGGGACAGTTCGGTACCGTGGAGGCCCAGCTGAGCCTGAACGAGGATTTCTCACTGGAAAACAGCAGCATTGACTGGCTGGTGCCGTTGTATGAGACCCCGGATAATGTGCTGTTCACTCAGATTGGTGCGCGTAACCGTGATGACCGTAATACCGTTAACCTGGGGCTGGGGATGCGCTGGTTCAACGGAGAGTGGATGTACGGGACGAACGGCTTTTATGACGAAGACCTGACCGGGAATAACCGCCGGGTCAGCATGGGAGCTGAGCTGTGGCGGGATTATTTGCAGCTCTCTGCCAATGGCTACTTCGGTCTGACGGGCTGGCACCAGTCGCGGGACTTTGATGATTATGACGAGCGTCCGGCTGACGGGTTTGATATCCGACTGAATGGCTGGCTGCCGGCGCTGCCGCAGCTGGGCGGCAAAGTGATTTATGAGCAGTATTTTGGTGATGAGGTGGCACTGTTTGGTAAAGATGAGCGCCAGAAGAATGCATATGCCGTCACGACCGGAATTAACTGGACGCCGTTTCCGCTGATGACGCTGGGCATTGACCAGCGGACGGGAAAAGGTCAGATGAGTGAGACCAGTGTCAACCTTCAGCTGACCTGGAGGCCGGACAAGTCATGGCAGTCTCAGATACATCCTGACGGCGCAGGGGAAATGCGTAAGCTGAGTGAAAACCGCCACAGCATTGTGGATCGCAATAACAACATTGTTCTGGAGTACCGCAAGCAGGAGCTTATCAGTATGAAGATGAGCCAGGAGAGCATCCGCGGTGAGCCGGGCTCAGTACACAACGTTGCGGTTCTGGTGAACAGTAAGTATCCGACAGAGTCAGTGACCTGGGATAATGCAGCGTTTCTGGCGGCAGGCGGGGAATTTCGTACACTCAGCGACACTCGCTTCTCCCTGACTCTGCCTGAATATCAGGCGGAATCCCGTGTGGCAGCCCGGACACAGGCGGTATCGCCGGCATCCAACATCTATCACCTGAAAGCGGTTGCTGAAGACAAACAGGGCAACCGGAGTGATGCTCAGACCCTGGTGGTTGAAGTACTTCCGCCGTCAGCGGGATTCCAGGGAGAGATGCAGGTGGAGAATGATAATGCACCGGCCGATGGTGTGACACCGGTAACGGTGACTTCGTCGCTGATGGACGGTAACAGTAAGCCGCTTCCGGATCAGACGGTTCGCATGGACGTCACGTTGTCGGATGGCAGCAAACAGACGAAAGACGTTGTCACGGATAAGCAGGGATATGCCCGTCTGGACATTACGTCTGTGGTTCCGGGCGCAGCCACGGTGAGCGCGACGTTCAAAGGGCAGAGTCAGCAGACGGGCATAACCTTCGCGGCATGGGAATTTGCGGAAAACCGCTCATCCCTGCTGCTGTCTCCGGCAGTGATCCGGGCGGACGGCCAGGACAGCAGCCAGCTTGTGCTGAAGGCCACTGACGCTCAGGGCCGGCCGATGAGCGGGCTGAAAAATGTCAGTTTTGAGGTAAGTGGTGTGGAAAATACCACGTTGTCAGCAGTGAACGAGAGCGTTCCGGGGACGTATACCGCCTCGCTGACCGGTACAGTGGCCGGACAGGGAACTGTAGAGCCGGTGATTAATGACGTGCATGCCACGTCGCTGCGCCGGGCGATTACCCTGACTGCTGCGGCAAACATGCCGGATGCTGCACAGTCTGCAATGACAGCCTCGCCAGCCACGATTGTGGCGAACGGTATGGCGACCTCGCTGGTGACCCTGAGCCTGAAAGATGGCAGCGGTAACCCACAGCCGGGCATGCGTGTATCCCTGACCAGCAGCCTGGCGGGCACTACCTTAAGTAGCGTGGCGGATAACCAGGACGGGACCTACACGGCGGCGCTGAGGGGGACGACTGCGGGGGCGGCAAACATCACCGCGAACGTGAACGGCAGCGCCCTGGCGGTTACACCGGTGGTGGTCACCATGACGGGAAATCCTGCTACGGCACAGATTACCGGTGGCAATCTGATGGTGGTGACCAATAATGTCGTGAACGACGGCACGGCAACCAACAGCGTGAAGGCAACGGTGACGGACGCGTTCGGTAACTCGCTGGCCGGTGAGGCCGTGAGCTTCAGCGCGGATAACGGTGCGACCATGGCAGCCACCGGTACCACCGGAGCGGATGGCACGGTCACGATGAGCCTGACCAGTAGAACGGCCGGGACCAGTAACGTGGTGGCGAGCATTAACGGCAGCACTCAGAATGTGAATACTATTTTTACGATGGGTGCAGCTATCACGATGCCAGGTAATGTGGTCGTTAATGGTCATAATTTTGCCCTGAACAGCGGTTTCCCGAGCACAGGGTTTGCTCAGGCAACATTCAGGGTGCAGCCAGCCTCAACCACATCTACAGGTAATACGGGTAACGCGGATGATTATATCTGGAGCGATGATCAGGAATGGGTGAGCGTGGATGGCAGTGGTAATGTGACGTTTACTGAATCGGCGACAAGCAGCTCGAAAACGGTCACGGTCACGGCGACGCCGAAATCGGGTATTGCAGGGATGCCCTATGCGTATACATTCACTGTTGGGAAGTGGTTTTCTGATGCTGGCTCTACAAATCGTACTTGGCCCGATACAGATAATTACTGTATTTCTCAAGGAAGTAGCATACCCTCGCGAGAGGAGATGTCATCTGGTTTAGATACAAGACAACTAGGTTCTTTGTGGGGAGAGTGGGGAGATGTCACCGCTTATTCTGGAAGTGAATTTAGAGCAGGTAGTTACTGGAGTAATTATGCCAATACCTCTACGACACATATTACAATCAGGTTAACTGATGGTTATATTTATACTAGTGGGGGGCACCAGTATGATTCTTCTTTCAACCCTGGTGTATGTAAAAAGAACATTTGATAGTTACATGATTTTTAGGGTTCCATCGCATTAACGGCCCCCTTCCCGATGCTAAGATTTGTCGTCTGGACTGGCTATATCCGGACGACAAATTCAATATCGCTGCGGAGCAGGAAAGCCTGTTCTGGGCCGATGTGATTGTCTGGCAGTTCCCTTTTTCCTGGTATGGGCTGCCAGGATTTAGATGGACCTTTACGTTGACAAAGTGGTATGAAACAAACGGACAAATGGACCTAGTGGCTGATGCTGTGGCTTTCTGCGCGTCTAAAGGGCTTACACTGGCTGGTTCACGTGCGGAGCTTAGTAAGAGCCAAAACAAATACGCTTTTTCTACTTCAGCCGGTGGGGCATGCGATGGGCAGCGGCAACTTGCAAGCACCAGAAAGCAACTGGCAGCTATACCTTTATCTATATGCTCTTTTTCAAGGTGTCTTCTTCAAAAAGAGCGATTGCCTTATGACACATCAGGCAGAAGGCCTTTTTTTATGAACTTTCAGTAATTAACTCCATTCCACCACTATTTCAGACTCCAGCGGCATATCCCTTATAGCAGAAAGGCGTACAATCTCATAATGCGCACTCATGGAACCACAGCGAGGAGACAGGACCGGTCGATTACTTAATTTCATCTTAACATCTCCTCACTCTGCGGTGTGCATATAGATTAATTAACCCAAGATACATAATGAAAAATGAAATGATTTAAATTCAGGAGCAACTCTCAATTCCTGACATAGTTTTCCTTGTATACCTATAAGTGCCATCCGTTTACAGGTCTGTTCAGAAAGCACTGTTACCCACGACATGAATAAAAGCATTCTGTATTTAGGGTTAGGAACCGAGAGCAAATGATGACATAATTAACCATCACTTAACATTTGTGAGATTTTTATGGACTTCAACTACATGGATTTAATTTTATTATTTTGCTTTTTTATCTTTATAGTTCTTGCATCGATCACAAAAATAATGAACGACGCTATCGCTAATCATGAACGCGATAATGATTAGCGATAGGGGATGCTTAACAGAATATATCCATCCTACTCAGCCCATTTAAAATCGGTTAATTAGGAAACACCATGTGCTTCCCTATACATTTTACCTGATCTTTCACCGGGGATTTTTCTAAATATCAATGACGCTTAGTTACTTAGCTCTTGTGACACTCGGCTCCCTCCTGTTTATTTGGATGAGCCTGATTTTCGATAACGGTGATGCAATCACCTACCTGGAGAGAATTTTACTGATACTGGATTGCGATTAGTATACTCATGTTTCCCCGAGATCCAGAACCCTGCATTATTCTGAGCACAGCTCCTGCCTGCCCTCCTCCCGCATACCACTCAGCACCATGACGTCTGCAATTTTAACGAAGACTGATATCAAACTCGTGTTCTGATGAAGCATTTGATGCTGAGTAAGAACAGCCCCCTCGAAGTAGAGGATGCATATGTCAGATAATTACGGCATGCACGCCCGGAAGTTTCAGTCAGAAGTTCTGCAAGCCGGGGCATACAAAAGACAGACCCGAATCACACACTCTCTTATACGCCCCCCTAACTTCTTCAGTTATTTCATGATAAATACCACGCTTATTTCTGTCGTCGCTGGGTGGATATTTATGGAAAAGCCATACGAACAGAAGGCAGGCCTGCTTTCTGACTGGACAACCAACTTCTCATCATCCAGAATTCCCGCCACATCTTGCGAAATCGGCCGGCCGCCGGAGTCTATTTGCCTGAACAATCAGTCATACACGCTGCCGCCACAATCACTACCAGCAGTTGCACCAATACTTGTTATTCCTGCGATATTATTATGATTTAATTAGAATTATGATGGGCACATTAGTTAATGTGCGTAGTCTTACACTAGGTTAGCAAGCCTGCTTCTTAATCTTACATCCCGTCACTGCCTTGCCAACCACCAGTACGCGGGTATTGTCCATTTCAGGCGCAGAAGTGATTTGTACGCCAACGTAACGCTACAAGCGCAGCCAGTCAGCATACCTAACCACTCCATAACCACTCCAGACTAAGCATTAGCGTTTTCATCTCACATCCCTTTGCAGGTCTGGCATTAGCACGGACTGGTATCGATGCAAACTGAGCCATGTGGGCTGGTAAGCGCCACTATACTGTCCGGCTGAACCTCAGCATTAATGAGGCTCTGGTCGTTCTTGTCCGCGGAGCGCGTGATTGAGAGCGCAGAAGAGGTATAGAGCACAGTGGGGCCCGCCAGCAGATTTGCAAGCAGGAGTTTTATATTCATTGGATTTTATACCTAAAATAAAAAAGCCGCGCAGATGTAGGTGCAATAAAAAACCGGCACGGGGCCGGTATAAAGTTTTACATATAATTACTTCAGGTCTCATGTTAGCACCTGAAAGACACAGGAACGCTTTGGGACGATAATACCCGTGCCAGACTGGCGCTAACATGAGACTCGAAAAAAAAAGCCCACAATAAAAATACCTAAGCATATATTGCGGGCCACCCCCCCGACAACAGGTTAAATAACATTCATTTTCAGCACAGGCATGTAGGATAAAATCCCCGTCAAAGACGATAACCATAATTATCACACAACACCATTGATTGATTGGAATATAATTATTCCGTTCCACAAAGGGATTTCCGAGAAGGTATACGCCTGTTTTGCACTCCCTGCCAGACGGTCAGAACTACCTGCTTTTCACAGACGAAGAAAAATGGTAAATTTTTAATTCCACAATCTCAAAGGGATTTAGAATGAAAATTTATACAGTACGCGTAGAGCTTAACGATCCGGCATCGGGAGATTACGACGACTTGCATAAAAAAATGATGACAGCCGGTTTTTCAAAGACCATCGAAAGCAGCGAAGGTATCGTTTATCACTTACCTGATGCGGAATATGAGTTCAAATCTGAAACAGAAACCATTAGGACTGTGCTCGATAAAGCCTATCAAGTTGCGACGGGTATCAAATCCGGCTCCAGGGTTTTAGTAACAGAGTCCGCAGGCCGCATGTGGAAAGGACTTAAAAAGGTTTAATCCATACACACATCAGGGGCGCTATTGACGCGCTCCATGTTTATAAACGCGACTATCTCCATCTCTCCGGCCTTTTCGTGATCCAGCAAATTTGCATTACCCCCCTACTCACCTATAATTTTGCCAATGTGGTTCACGCTGCCGTTTTTGCAGCATCAGTGTGTGTTTTGAACAATATGCTTTATCTCCAGATAACGAGAAAATCAGTATTCGCAGGCATAAAGGTGCGCTAGAAAGCGTCTGGCAGCGCATTACCCCGTTTGATATCGTTAAATCACCAGAAATAACAACCCTCAGGTAGCGATATGCTGATTGATGATATTTCTCTTAATCGCAGTTTATTGTGTAGCTCACATGAATGCCTCCTGAGCACTATTGGTATGTTTTGTGATTTTAAGCACTTTGTGAGCCTTGTAATCACACAGCATTCAGAAATCTGTATTACAAAAATGATAACATCGGGCGTTAGCTCACAAATTTTATCTGGATAAAGTTTTCCCATCTGATATCCTCAGTATTAGCTTTACCCACTAACTTGTATAAGGATTACTCATGAAAAAAATACTTCCCTTGCTAATTATGTCTGGCGGACTGTTTTCATTTAACGTCCTTGCTTCGCAAATGATTACTCAAGAAGAAGCAAACCATTATAAATTAGAAAAGATTGGTGAAATATCCGTTGACACTGCAGGTAAGCAATTTTCAATGCCATCCGATCTACAAAGCGAAGTAGCAAAAGAAGTCGATAAAAAGGGCGGAAAATACTATGTGATTTCATCCGTTCAGGAACAAGAGGGGGGGCTCTCTGGCACCGTGGTTGTCTATAAATAACTAACATCCTGACAACAACAAAATCTTTTAAAAATGAGCGACTATATCTCCTTTGTCGCTCTTTTAACTCATCTTAAATCATTACTTTATTCACAGAAGGAGTTAATACCCCTATTACGTATAACCACTGATGAAAAAGGAAAGTTTCTTCATACTTCAAGTCTTTTATAATACATATTTTATATCCCGTTGCGTAATCCCCCCTCCCCACTCGTCTTTACTGTTATAAGTGATTGCGATCATAATATGATATCGCTGTTATTTCCTATCACATTGCAAAGATTTTTGTCATGATTAGCCCTTAATTCTTTTCTACTGCCGCAATGACATGGGTGCGGACTGGCTCTAGATTAGCACCATAGTTCGCCAGACACTTCGCCTCTCTTAGAGTAAAAGGTAGTTTTGGCACTCTATTTAACCCCGTCAGAATAACAAGATGGTTATAGCTTTATCTGGACCCGAGCGCCGTTGACACCATACGGCGAAGGAAAAAATAGTCACTATGCAGCTGACGATGGAACCCCGAAAGAACGTATTTCATGTCTTTCGCTTGCATGGCATCATTGTTAATCAGCTCTTTAAATGGCACAGGCAGTAAAAAGGCGGTTACCTGACTGCAGGGGCTTGAGATGCAAGCGGCGTAATCGTCTCCGAACTTGCTGCGGCTAATAAATATATCCGCAAGTTCCGGCGCCTTTTGGCAAAAAGATTATGGAAGCCGAGCTCCTCAAAGAGGCGGTGGAGTCCGGTCGGAAAAAAGAGATTGCACATGCGCCCTTATTGCCCAGGGATAGCGACTGAACTATGTCAGCTGCTGCCTCCAGGTCTCGCGTGTGCCACTACATGCTTGGTAGGATGGTCGCCGGAAACGTCTGACTGATGATAGTAGAGTGCTTGAAATGATCCACGGCGGCATCGGTGAACTGCCAACCTATGGCTACCTCTATTTCTGGGCGTTAACCGCGCCGACAGTCTGAAACACTAGAGCTGGCGATCGTCAATGCCAAGCGGATTTACCGGAGCATGTGTCAGCCTGTGTTGTTGTTGGGACGAATACTCCGAGGGCAGCTATCTACCCGGGCCTATACTGGCAAAGTGGCGCTTGCCGACAGCAAAAAATGTTGGTGCCCAGATGGCTTCAAGTTCCTCTGTGATAAGAGAGAGAAATTCCTCGTGACTTTTGCCCTAGACTGCTGCGTTCATGAAGCGTTGCACTGGGAAGTTGGCAAAGACGGCTTCAACAGCGATACAGTGCAGGACACGATGCTGGTTGTGGTTGAACGAAGCTTCGGTCAACCACAACCTACTCATCCTTTTGAGTGACAGCCAGAGAACGCCTCACTTTACAGAAATCGACAAACCAGGCGGTTCGCCTGATTGCGGGACCGGAGCCCAAAAGAACGGCAGTTCGCTGCCCGGAGAGCAACGGCATCGCAGAGAGCTTCGTGAAGACGATGAACCGCGGCTATACCAGCGTGGTCACAGGCCCGATGCATATACAGCAATGCAGAATCTGTCGATGGTGCTCGAACATTTTAACGAATGGCATCCGCACAGTCTTTAGTAACCGTTCACCGCGGGGATATCTGTGGTGTCGGCAAATCTAAAATAAGACAGACAATAAGTCTGGAGTTATAGAAAAAAAAGACCGGGAATGTGATTTAACATTTAAAATCCGCAACGACGAGATGTATTACAGTCACGAATATCTTATCGATAGTAACTATGACATTTACCAATTATACAATAAGAGCCGTTATATCTATTTAGGGTGTTATTTATGAATAATCTTATTCCAATAAAAAGATTGAATTCTAAAGGCAGATTATTACACTTCAAACTCCGCTATGTGAAACATAACTTTTGGATTAAATGTGATTTATTTTAAATTCTTTATTATACTATTAATTACTGCACCAGCATTAGCTCAGGCATCACATCAAATTCCTGAAGGGAAAATAATTGCTGAAGCAAGAATTGCTCTTTACACTTTGGAGCGGCCATCCTCTGCACAATCGGTTTCGGTACAAAAACTGGCCGATAAGATATGTAATGCGCTAGGGGTAGAATCTAAACATTGCTACTACACACTGGCGGCAAGCCCCATAAATGGCGGTGATCAGTACCTAGATATGAGTGTTTATTCAAAGACATCATTTTGATGATGTCAGAAAATAAAAAGAACTTCAATTATAAATTTAACACCGGGGATTTGAAGCATATAATTTACTTAAGCTTACATGGTTAACCCACAATAAAATATCATTACTAATATCATACAAACACAAACTTAACGCCATGATAATAATGATTTTCCACATGCCAGAAGGGGGTTGCATTGCGGTTAGCTTAGTTTTTTTCAGTTGCATGGTGCCCTCTATAAAAGAGTGACTGCATTCTTTATGCATCACCTTATATACTGCACTTGAAACCCCTGGTCAGAAAAAAACTTATAAATATAAGTGATATATGGCATGAAGAAACCAACTGATTGTACATATTGAAATGCTGATTGCAATTAATTTGCAGGAGTTTTGATTTCAGTAACAACGGATATTTGGCAACATCAGATTAGCCATACAAAAAAAATTATGTGAATGCAGGTATCGCCATTTTGGTAACATTTAGGTTAACCCCCCGCACTCTTGTGATAATGAACAGTCCTCATAGTAGTTGAGAGGCTGAATAGCGGAAATTGAAAGGCAAAAAATCATGCATAAAAATATGGTTGCTATCTTATTATTTATTGTGGTGTCACTGACATGGGGAACTACCTGGTTGGCCATGCAGATTGCAGTCAAATCAATCTCACCTGTATTGGCAACAGGACTGCGCTTTCTGTGCGCAGCCCCAGTATTGTTGTGTATTGCTGGTATAACAAAAATGCCACTATTGTTTCCACCGGGGGAGCGTGTTTTTCAGTGCATGGTTGTTTTGTTTTATTTTTCCCTGCCGTTTACGTTAATGATTTATGGTGAGCAATTCGTTAGCTCTGCGTTGGCAGCAATTATTTTTGCGACCATGCCCGCAGCAGTGTTAGTTGCATCCGTAATCCTGCTACGCCAGCGAACCAATTTACTGCAACTTACAGGCCTGCTTATGGCGTTACTTTCATTGTGTGGGATTTTATTATTTGAAAGTAATGGAGACGTTGAAGGTCATACTGAAGGTGTTATTGCACTTATGCTTGCAGTGGTGATGCATGCGATTATTTATACTCAATGCAAAAAACGGTGCTCAACTCTTTCTGTGATAACTTTTAATGCCTTGCCCTGCCTGTTTGCTGGATTGCTCCTTTCGGTTGCTGGGATTATGCTTGAGAATGACAGCATTGATGGTTTTTCACCTGCATCTTTGGGAGCTGTTATGTATTTAGGTATAGTGGCAGGGGTCTGTGGAATATTAAGCTATTTTGCACTACAAAAAAAGGCGGGTGTATTTCAAGCATCTCTAGTGTTTTTGGTTTTCCCTATTATAGCTATCTGCCTGGAGAGTGGAATTAATGGATACATGATTTCACTTCACTCTATTTATCTTTTTTTCCCGTTAGGTATAGGGCTCTTACTCGTATTATTGTTCCCTGCTACAATACCTTACAAAACGCCTAAAAAATGAATGTTTTATCTATACTAAATAGCTTCACCAAATAGCAGGTCATTGAAAGTTACCTAAGCCCTGAATGTGTGAACTGAACAGTCGTCAAACATCACAAATCACCAACTGGAATGAGCGATTTCGATCATAGTAGCAATTTTTGATGAAGAATGATAATCGATGCGCAAAGAGTCCCAACAAATCCACGATAAAAAGCATGCGCGGCAAACATCATGCTGATACTATATCAGAGAACGACCGTGACCGCGGTTGTTTAATTACATTTTATCACCCACTCTTCCGTTGGTCGATGGATTAACGGGTTTAGGATGTCAGATGTTGCAGGATTGAAATCGTTACCTGTCAAACGAGCCCATCTCTGTCCTTTTGAATATATCTGTACTGGTAAAACATGGTTCCGGCGATTTTAGCTACCAGCGCTCTCGCTGGAGTACAGAATTTATATCAATATAAAACCAATGAGATAACCGGCTGCCAGTTACATGCAGGGTCCCGTTCACCGCGAGCTGCCGTCTTCAAGGGCTTATATGGCGAAGGAATGAGCCAACTCTGCGTATCCGTGATGCGTATAAGGATGTAAACATGGCAGCAATCCACAAAGCACCAGAAGAATAAAGCACAGTACATTCGGTACTTTGTGAAGATGAGGCTGATATCTTAATTCCAAAACTGGCGCTAAACGACAGCCAAGCGGGCTACAACAAACGCATGATGACACCGGGTCAGAACGAAAAATAACATCTGGTCAGAGCATGTACAGCGGAACAGGCAAAGTCACTTACATATCCTCAGTGCTGTTAATCAGCCTGCTGAAGCGGCATAAAACGACGTGCCGACGAGCGAAAATCTTCATGCTGAACGAGGGTAACGATATTACCCGCAAAACTGTGGAACAGAGCGCTGGCTGAAGGAGGACCCAAAGCTGAGGATCATTACCAACAGGTTTACTCGCTTTATGTGAAACATGTGGAACGGCTATTGCTTGAACTTCGCAAACCAATAAGGCGCAATCATCAATGTCGCACAATGAAGCAACTGTTGAAAAAGCCAGCCATTTTATGTAAACCATCAATCAGTTCCTTAGAGGCGAACACGGTCTGGCAAAAAACTAAGTGGTATAAGACACAGCTATTTAGAGAAATATATCTACATTAAACGAATATAAGGTCATTCCTTATGACATAATTTCTCCCCCTACCCATCATTTTAAATTAGTAATATACAAAGAGATCTCATGTAATAAAAAATCTATTGTATCGCGCATACGTATTGGCTGGTGCTCTTTTCTTCGATATGTTAAATATGGATTTATAACACATTCGAACCCTTCAGGTAACCTAGGTTTAATAACACTTCCTGGGCTTATCAAAACATCAGGAAAAAAAAGATATCCCATACCATTTTCACACAACTCTCGCGCAGAAAAAACGTTATCTGCCATAACACTTCCAGTCACAGTTATATCCACAACCTCTTTCAAATCATTATTTGTTATGACAAAATCATTTAAATGTTTTCCATTTGATGCAGAATGAATTAAGATAAACTTCTTTTCACTAAGTTCGGATGGATGATGGAAAACATTATTGAAATAAAATAAATCATTAGCATACACATTGAGCTTAACTGGAAGGAGCTTCCGTGAAACAAGGGTGTCTTGCTTTGGAGGTAAATAAGAAAATAAAATATCACAATCATCGGGCATCCTGACGGCACCATTGATAAAATCTCCAGATGAAGGGTGATGTGTTTTTAACGATATATACAAATCCGGATATGTATTACATAGTTTTGGAATTATATATTTCGCTAAAAAATGTTGCATTGCTGTCGGGGAATATATTGCCACAACCCCAGCATTAGAGTTTTTAAAACAATCTACAAATGAAGACATTGTTCGGAGAGAAGAATAATGTTGCTCTATATAAGGAAAAATTGCCGCACCAAAGCGAGACAAGCTAACAGGCCTGGTATCCCTGTCAAAAACTGGCATCCCCAATTTATTTTCAAGAGCTATAATAATTTTACTTATATTCCCCTGCGAAATACGAAGATTTTCCGATGTTTGTGTGAAACTCCCCGACTTAACGATATCCAGGAATACAATTATTTCGATTTCTTTCAACGCTCGCATCAAGGTCACCGACTTGTAGTTAAACTACTTTTAAATTAGCACACACATGGGGTTAAGTAAATATTTAGGGATCCCTCTGGGAAACGGAAAAACATCCTATATAAGCCTGTACCAATATCAATAAGAGACCTGTTGAGTACATTCAGCCTCCAGGGTGGCATCGAAAAAGTCAGACGAGGAAAAAACATCAAGATTTAATACTCCAGGGATGCCAAGGTATCCCGCAGCGTGCTGACAACATTTTTAATTCTCTGCATGTTTTTATCCTGACGACGATAGATAATATAAATAGGTAAAAATACCCCATGATTTTCATCCAATCGTGCCTTCAGGAGATCATCCTCCCTGACCTGTAAGTGTGAGTAAAGCAGATATCCCATCCCCTGACGACAGGCCTCCGCAGCAATATAGCCATTATCAAAATGAAGACTCCCTGAAACCGTTATCCTATCAGTTTCACCCGTCTGTATATTTTTGATGTCCAGAATATTTTCATCCTGAGTTTGCCCCAGCGAATTCATGAGAATAAACGGATGCTCTGCCAGTTGACGGAAAGACGAAAAAGGGTGATCGCGATAAAACGCGTCCGTCGAATAAATATTCAACCTTAGAACACAAGCCTTTATCGCGATGAGGTTTTTATTTGAAGGTTGAGTATAAGATACCATAACATCAGCATTTTCGGGTAACAGGCTTCCCTTAAAATAATCGTACTCCAACTGGTTTGCCGTCAGCATTGTAATATTGAGCCCAGGAGCGCCGGATAGCATATCTGGCAGAAAATGGCGGACAAGCCAGGCTTGTATGCCGACGGAGCAGGCCATGCGAATGCGACCAACGGAAGCATTCTGCCAAGAGTCGACAAAGGTATTCATTCCACTTTGCGAATCAAGCATTTTTTCGATATATGGCATGAGTCCTTTTCCAAATTCAGTCAACGAAATTGGTCGGCTGTCACGGTTAAAAATTTGGGTCCCCAGACTCGCTTCGACAGAGGCAATCAGGCTGCTTAAATTGGATTGCGCGATATGGAATTTTCTTGCGGTTTCACTGAAATTTTTTGTTTTTGCTAAATCCGCAATAAGGTGAAAATGTTTATGACTGATATATGTGTTCATGATACTCTCCGGCTTGCATCGTTATTATTGTAGGCGATATCACCGCCTCATGATAGCTTTTTGCACCATCAAACAGGGTTTCCGGAGAATACAAATAGCGTGTACTTTAAGTTGGATTGAACGACTGACAGACCAGCCCAGAGCCCCGCCGGATGCCGTAGCAGCATCCCGATCCCCCTAGATGGATTGAGATATCTGGCCTTCACCATCGGACCTGCGGTTAGCAGTTCCAGGGGCAGACCAAACCGGAGGCCGACACCTGCTACGTTGCCATGCTCTATATTGCTATTGTTCGTACCTTCGATCAGAACAGAAAATCCTGCCCCCATAGGTTGGTCCGTGCTGTCGCTGAAAAAGATAAATGATTTATCCACACTCATACTAGCACTGACTACATGCGACGATATTGAATTTAAACAATGGCTAAGGTATAAGGCTGCCTGCAATATCTTTAAAGGGTGCTTCCTGTAATAACGTCTTATCATCCCTGAGAGGACAGGTTTTCATACTGGAGTAAGTGTGACGCCTGCGAGTGTAACGTATACTTGGTCGGCATCAACGCATGACTCAGGAGCCGGCTGCATCAGCCTCTCCGATCCACGGCTAGCATTAAGGCTGCTTCCGTGCTCCGCATTTTTACATTCTGAACGCCTGACGCATCAGGACGTAGCCATAGCCTAGCATGTACCTCATCAGAGCGCCGTGGATTAGGATGAAACGGGTGTCCGGACCTTCTTGTTCAGCGGAAGCGTCGATTCAAGCTGATACGTGAATGCCAAGAAGGCAATTCTGTTATTAAGGCGCTTTACTTTTTTATATAATATCTTCACGTTACCGGACAATATCGTCAGATACGCAAACAACGACTGTTGATTTCATCAAGAGAAGATCCCCTCCCGATTAAATGCCACCATGTTTTCCCGCGCACTCAGCGCCAACTTTTCACGTTTATACACTCCCTTACCCTCATATCACTCATATACATTCTTAAAAAGCCCGAGCCGCTTAAAGGCGGCTGGGAAGATCAAAAATCAAATTTAAATATTAAAAATTCAAGTTTAAAGCCCTTTCGAACAAGCAACGAACTGGCCGACCGTCAAAGTGTTATACTGGACGCGGCCAAAGCTATTCAGGTTTACACCGTACCGACCAGAGCCTGACACCTCGGATGCCCAATAATTGTTGCCAATCCATGGTTTAGGATACACAGACATGTTGCCCCATTCAGACCACAACTGGCCTGTTGCTGAGCGTGTTCCATTGCTGTTAAGTGACGGTGCATTTGTCATTTGCTTGTACGACGGTGTGGCATATCCACCCGGCTGAGCAGCGCAGAAGGCATCAGCTTCAGCGGCAGTTAATTTGATTGAACCATTGTTAATAAACCAAGTATTCAACCGGAAGGTGTAGCTGAGTGGAGAACCACCTGTTTTCGGCGTCGCCAAAATAGTCACCTCATTCGATGTGCCTGTTCCGCTAAATGAGACTTTCCCGGAACTGTCAACTCCTACCCACGATGCTCCCTTAACACTCCAGTCGTAGCTACTGTTATTAGTCGCATTGCCACTCACTGCAATCTGGAATTCCGCGCCGACAAAGCCATTACGAGGGAAGCCGTCGTTTACACCGAAAGTGGCACCGTTAACCAGTATTGTTGTCGAACCAGGCATTGGAACAGGCGCATCCGCCGTCAGCGTCACCGATGCCGGGCTCACGCCGAAGGCATTCCCCCCCACCGTCGCCGTCACGCTGGTTACGCCCGCCGCCGTACCGGTCAGATTCGCCGTGTAGGTCCCGTTACCGTTGTCCGTCACATCACCCGTCGTGCTCCCCGTCAGGCTGCTGTTAAAGCTCACTGTCTGGCCACTTACCGCATTACCGTTCGTGTCCTTCAGGGTCAGGGTGATAACCGAGGCGCTGCTCCCGTCCGCCGTGATGGTGGCCGGGGCCGCCGCCAGCGTCGACAGGGTGGTGCTCAGGTTATTCGCATCCGCCGTCAGCGTCACCGATGCCGGGCTCACGCCGAAGGCATTCCCCCCCACCGTCGCCGTCACGCTGGTTACGCCCGCCGCCGTACCGGTCAGATTCGCCGTGTAGGTCCCGTTACCGTTGTCCGTCACATCACCCGTCGTGCTCCCCGTCAGGCTGCTGTTAAAGCTCACTGTCTGGCCACTTACCGCATTACCGTTCGTGTCCTTCAGGGTCAGGGTGATAACCGAGGCGCTGCTCCCGTCCGCCGTGATGGTGGCCGGGGCCGCCGCCAGCGTCGACAGGGTGGTGCTCAGGTTATTCGCATCCGCCGTCAGCGTCACCGATGCCGGGCTCACGCCGAAGGCATTCCCCCCCACCGTCGCCGTCACGCTGGTTACGCCCGCCGCCGTACCGGTCAGATTCGCCGTGTAGGTCCCGTTACCGTTGTCCGTCACATCACCCGTCGTGCTCCCCGTCAGGCTGCTGTTAAAGCTCACTGTCTGGCCACTTACCGCATTACCGTTCGTGTCCTTCAGGGTCAGGGTGATAACCGAGGCGCTGCTCCCGTCCGCCGTGATGGTGGCCGGGGCCGCCGCCAGCGTCGACAGGGTGGTGCTCAGGTTATTCGCATCCGCCGTCAGCGTCACCGATGCCGGGCTCACGCCGAAGGCATTCCCCCCCACCGTCGCCGTCACGCTGGTTACGCCCGCCGCCGTACCGGTCAGATTCGCCGTGTAGGTCCCGTTACCGTTGTCCGTCACATCACCCGTCGTGCTCCCCGTCAGGCTGCTGTTAAAGCTCACTGTCTGGCCACTTACCGCATTACCGTTCGTGTCCTTCAGGGTCAGGGTGATAACCGAGGCGCTGCTCCCGTCCGCCGTGATGGTGGCCGGGGCCGCCGCCAGCGTCGACAGGGTGGTGCTCAGGTTATTCGCATCCGCCGTCAGCGTCACCGATGCCGGGCTCACGCCGAAGGCATTCCCCCCCACCGTCGCCGTCACGCTGGTTACGCCCGCCGCCGTACCGGTCAGATTCGCCGTGTAGGTCCCGTTACCGTTGTCCGTCACATCACCCGTCGTGCTCCCCGTCAGGCTGCTGTTAAAGCTCACTGTCTGGCCACTTACCGCATTACCGTTCGTGTCCTTCAGGGTCAGGGTGATAACCGAGGCGCTGCTCCCGTCCGCCGTGATGGTGGCCGGGGCCGCCGCCAGGCTGGAGTTCACTACGCTGACACCACCGCCCGTGACGGTAATGACGCTCTCGCTCCTCGGAGAGGTATTCCCTTTCACATCCTTCGCTACAGCACTCACTATGTACGTGTTGACTCCGCCCGGTTTGTAGGGCGGGTAGGTGAAGTTCAGCACCCGGCCGTTGGTTACGGGCGGCGAAGCCGTTCCGCCTGCCTCAACCAGGGCCGCTGGATCCCACTCCACCGTAGCAGGCAGGTATTTGCCCGTCACCTGTGCAGTGACGGCATCCGCCGTCCCGGACACGCCGGCCCGGTCATTCAGACCGAGCCGGATAAGCATCTGCTTCTGGTAATCCAGCACGATGTTGCTGTTACGCTCCACAAAGCTCTGACGCGAGCCTGACAGTGTGCGCATGGCTGCTACCAGTCTCTGGTCAAAGTGGCTGTTCAGGGATTCCCCCGTACGTACATTCAGGCTCAGCGTCACCCGGCTGTCGTTTGTGCTACCTTTCCCCATCCGGTGCTCGGCTCCCCAGGTCAGCAAAGGGAAAGGTGTGTGCGTCACCCCCACCGTCATGGCGTATGGATCTTTCTGACGGTTGTCCTTACCAAATAGCGCCACCTCATTGCCGTAGTACTGCTCGTACATCAGCCTGCCGCCGATCTGCGGATACGCAGGCAGCCAGCCTTCGGCACGCACGTCGAAGCCGTTCGCCGGGCGCTCGTTGTAGTCGGCAAAATCGCGGGACTGATGCCAGTCTGTCAGACGGAAGTAGGTGTTAGCCGAGAATTTAATGTGGTCTCGAAAAGCTTCTCCCCCCACCCCGATTCGCTGGTTATGACCGGTCCAGTCAAGGTCATAAAAGACATTCAGCCCCAGCAGCCAGATATTAACATCACGGCGGGCGCCCAGGCCCAGATTCAGCGTGTTACGGCTTTCCTTGTTGCGCGCACCCAACTGGGTGAATAGCAGCCAGTCATCACGGTCATAGAGGGGGAGTAGGAAATCCAGTGAACTGCCATCCAGGCTCCCCCTGTCATCCACGCTAGCCTGCACGCGCGCAGTGCCGAACCGGTTCATCCAGTTCTGCACTTCCTGATTCACTGCGCCCGTGGCCATTTCCCGGGCCAGTGAAGAAGCCTGGCGGGTGGAATCGTCCGCCGAAAGGATATTGCCAAGTTGCTGTGCTGCTGTTGTCGTCTGCAAATACTCCTGATCCGGCTTCCCTGCACCAGCAGCTACATTATTCGCAGCGGGCACGTCAACCTCATCACCGGCACTCAGCTGTGCAAAAGATTTGCTGAAGGTGCGAAACTGATTGAATTCCTGTAACTGCTCCAGAGTCAGGCTGAACTTTTTCGCTACACTCTCTGGAGTCTCGCCCGTCTTCAGGGTATACGTGACCGC
Source organism: Enterobacter asburiae (assembly GCF_024599655.1). Lineage (NCBI taxonomy): Bacteria > Pseudomonadati > Pseudomonadota > Gammaproteobacteria > Enterobacterales > Enterobacteriaceae > Enterobacter > Enterobacter asburiae. Next base: position 1,460,802 of record NZ_CP102247.1, on the reverse strand, counting down.
CGGCTGCCCCATCAGTCCGCCGGGAGCTGTCTGCAGGGTAGCGAAAGATGCAGCCATGACCACAGGACTAACCACGGAGGCGGAGAGAGTAAATAACTTCAGAGCAAGGCAGAGGCGGGCAATGCGCTTAAGGGGAAGCACGCTCATAAAGGCAGGCGTGGCAGAAACACAACAGTGACCAATGGGAGCCCCTGAATTCTGCGGCGAGTAAATATTACTTTTCACGACAATGTAATTCCTGACATGCGCAATGCAAACAACAACACACAATGATCAGTCAAGCAGAAATAATCATTTCTGCCCGCCCCCTTTTCACCATGACACAACTAGCGCGTCATATTAAAAACCTTACCCAAAAGAAATCTTAATTCCCGGTCGTTATATTGCACGTATAAATACAAAACATAACACACAAAACTAATGCACATCTTTCACTCAGCCCACCCCTGAAGATTTTTATTTTTTAACCAATCCCTTTATCAACTCATTCAATGCGCAGCACATCCACAACAAAAAAAACAATTCATTAAAAAAAACATAATCAACGAGAGAAATAAACCCCGGAATAAATGAAAATCCAGAGCACCGGATAACCTTCAGCTCAACAGTGATGCTTCAATACGATGGCACAGTTGCTGCAGTAGCCAAGAAAGGCGCCGGTACAGTATTTTTTCTGCTCGGATTCAGCTCCAGCAGGTGACCTTCCCGGGTGAACAGGGCCTCTGAATACTGATGCCGAAGGCGTACCAGCTGAGAGTTGATGGCGGCAGATGAGCACTTCAAAAATGAGAATGCTACCGCTCACGCGTCCACCACGGCGATAAAGGTACCACTGTTTTCACATCTTCATTCTTGTAAAATATATAAGCATCTCGGGTAATCGCCTTTATCTACACGCAGACGTGACAAAACAAAGCACCGGCCCTCACATTTGCCAACAAAATCATAAACAATTAAAACATTCACAACAAGAATAAATACTCATTCATACAGATAGTAATATATGAAAACACATATACCAATGAGTTTAGGTGAGGTATATATCTTGCGTGGGGAAAAAATTTCATCATCGACAGTTTTACCTATCCCCTTTAGCATGGTGATTGTATTCTGTTAATATACAAATATTCTGTCCTTTTGCACTGCTCACGACTGGAACGTTAATGGATAAATACAAAAACCTGTTGATCACGATTATCGTATTTTTAGTTTTAACGGGGATGGGAAGTACCTTTATCCTCTGGTTTGTTTCTGACAGCCTAGAAGATGAGATGCAGGCAAGACTCGGGCGAGCACTTTACAGAATGGATGGTGCAGTCAGCCATGCAAATCTTGCGGCACAAAAATCCGATGATCTGGCAGGTAAACCCTGCTCGGAGGAACTTGTGCTTTCGTTACGACGCATTGTCACTACCCTCCCGGATGTTAGAACGATTAACCTTGTCACCGGGAATAGCATATACTGCACATCCCTCTATGGCCCCACGAACTATCATTTGAGTGACCAGAAATATTTTCGCGGTAATTTACAACTGCTATCAGGAAATCAGGTTACACCTTCCAGATCTCTCCTCGTATACAGAGTTAACAAAAACAGCCTGAGTATTCTAGTAGGCATTGACGGATATTATCTTGAGAACGCCCTAGCTTTATTAAGCATCCCCACCCCCCTCTATCTGAAAATTGGCGATGTGTGGATGGGAGAAGATGGACAACTGCATCGTACTAACCCTGGCTGGACTAACAGGACCCGAGTAGCAACATCACAGATGTATGGCATACAGGTTTTCACTTCCCGGCCTTCCCTTCTGGACAGGGAAGTTATCTGGAATTACGCTCGTGGGGGACCATTGATTGTTTTTATTTTGTCATTCATCCTTTCGGCATTCCTTTATAGACTCCTGAACAGACACTCTACGCCAGTTGCCTTACTGACCAGCGCGATAAATCAGGGGGAATTTGAACCCTGGTTACAACATATCGTAGACAGCAACACGCTAAATATAGTTGGGTGTGAGGCTCTGGTTCGCTGGAACCACCCGACAATGGGGATAATCCCACCAGATCAGTTTATTCCCCTTGCAGAAACAAGTGGGCTAATCACCAGAATCACTGAGCAGGTTTCAGACCAGGTGTCTGATTTCATTAAAAATAACAAGAATGTTTTACCAGAACCTTTCTATTGCCACATAAATGTCAGCGCCTCTGATTTTCGTAACCATGATATCAACGCTATGTGTCTCCGATTTATCAAGAAGGTTAACAATCCTAGTATTGTTTTAGTTCTTGAAATAACAGAACGGGATCATATTGATGATGATCCCGTAACCATTGGAATTTGCCATCAACTACAGCAAGCCGGTGTGATTATTGCTATTGATGATTTCGGAACTGGTAACGCGAACCTGGCATACCTGAAGCGCTTTTCAGCAGGGATTGTAAAAATTGACAAAATTTTCATCACAGGCATTGAAAAAGATGCCTTCTCGGTTCATATCGTAAAAAATCTCATACAGCTATCAACACTGCTCGGGTTTAAGACGATAGCAGAAGGCGTGGAAACGGAAAAACAAGCTAAACAACTTTCAGCCCTGGGCGTGACGTATATACAAGGATATTTATTTGGTCGTCCATTGCCACTGAGCGAGTATAGGAAATCTCTTGCTGATGCAAAAAAAAGCATGCATTAGAAAGGAAAAACAAGGTAGTGCTGCAGGTGTGGCGTCGAAGGTGAGACTCTGCATACGCCTGCGTGACGATCCTGTCCTGTCTTACCACAGCCATCCATCCTGAAGAACCGACATGACATCCTTACTAACATGCAACCCTGCTTAAATTTTATGCCGCACCATGGCCATATATGCTGATAGTACCATCAATTCTTTTCAACGATATCTGAAACAAAACCTGACTGGTGGAGTTGCTCCTGCTAAAACGGACACGACTAATTAACTGCTAACACGGCATCGCGCAGGGGCCTCATGTTCAAGCCTTTGTGTGGATGCTGGTTATTATAATCTTCCATCCATTCTGCCAGATGTCCATCACTGATACTGCATCCTGCAGGTCATTTACGTAGACGTAATCCCGTTTGAACATCTTCACGAACGAATCTGCCATGCCATTACTTTCCGGGCTACATACTGGCGTGGTACACACTTTGAGCCTCAGTGAACTGGCGAACGTGCGTGTGGCATCTGCTATATAACAACAGCCGTTAGCGGTCACTCATTCAACTGGAGGTGGGACCATCAGCGTGTTAACGAACAGCTTCTTCAGACTTTATGTCAGCAGATCATGCACCACCGCACTGCTGAGGCCCCTATGGTGGCACTCCAGCTCAGCAGGTAACCTCCCGATAACAACAGTCTAGGCTGAATACCACTCGTACCACTTCCCGGTTTCAGCCGTGTATTTCAAAGCCGTCAGAGCACCATCAGGTATCCGGTTTCAGCATGATCACATTACCAGTATGGTTACGATGCTTTTTCTCCTGACCCGATTTGCCAGCAACTGATTTTTGAGTTTCATGATCCGGTATACCCGCTTTGGATTTACCCGGCGACTGTCTTCCTTTAGCTTACGATTAAGATATGGCGAAGCGCGTCCTCCAGCGCTGACCTGCTTTCCATTTATAATGCGATCATATTTTTTTTAGCACCTTAACAGCGAGTTTAGGAGCGCTGTTTTGGCTGACCAGTACAATGGCAAGTTATGGGGTGACCCTTGAGACAGAACAACGGGCTCTTACTCACCCTATTTACTCGGTCCTTACCAGCATGCCTGGAATCGGCGTCAGGACCGCAGCCAGAATTATCACAGAGGGTCGCCTGACGCACCTTCGCCACGCGAAGGGAGGCTATCTCCAGATTACTACGCACGTAAAATAAGCCAAGGAAAGCTACACGCTCAGGCACTTATCGCCCAGGCAAGATGGCCCTATGACGTTTTTATGCCATTATGCATGACGGAACATTTTATATAAACTCCTGCACATATGTTGCTTTAATACAGCATCTGCTGAGGCTAGATTCTACGGCAATTCGACATTAAGGGTTATCCGCTGCTCGCCGGTACCTGTTCGTAGCCCCGTAGCAGACACCTGCAGTTGCACGTTCCCGTTGTAGCTCCGCATTTCACCAAACGGTATATTGGTTCCAGCCATGTCAGCTATTTTGATGGTGGCGACGTCCTCGTTCATATTTGTGTCCAGTAATGCCTGCATCGACCATGTTCCAACTGATGCTCCATCTGCAGTGGGGCTCACACTTAGAGTTTGTGTCTGGGTCTGGCCGGGTGATGTTATTAACGATAATTCAGAGGGATTGATGTTCACCACAAAGTTTATAGGGTCGCGTGTACATGTCAGTGTATATTTTAAGACATGCTGTGTCGTTTTGACCATTTCTTCAACGCCGTTAGTGATTGTAGTAGTGTATTGTCGTGGTAACGATCCTGTTGCTGTAGCTGTGCAGCAGTTTAAATCCGTGCTTGACCCGCTTGCACTTACCGGATAACCCTCTGAATTAAATACGATCTTACTGTCTGCCCGGTCCCAAACAGTGGAAGGAAAACTGAAACCGGCTTTAGTTTTGCTTAGCGTTACTGTTTGTCTCCAGTTCCACGAATCATTTGTGAATAAACACCCTAGGTCATCCGGGGATCCACTGGTCGTTATACCATGATTTGATCCGTCCCAGGCGTATGCCGCGGATTGCCAACAATCAGGTCCTGGTCCTTTAACGCTTGCAGAATTCGTTGTTAATTCAACCCACGGGCGCCCCGTCAGCGTGCTGGTAAGTTGAGGTACGGTTATGTTAGCGGTTAAGCCATTTTCCCATGTCAGACTTGGGGCAAATGGGCGGATCTGCAGATTATCGTAGTTGGACTGAGCGGTCGTTCCCACCGGGCCAGGTGTTCCTTTCAGCGGATTCGAAAGTGTCGGTTCGGTGCCCGTTGAGTTATTACTTAGCACGCAATTCATAGGATAGCAGGCTGCTTGAAAAGACACGGCCAGGCAAGCTAGCGCAAAGGATCTCATATTAATTTTTCTCGCTGCTTATAGGAAGATGTAGTGCCCTACATGGCAGGGCAGAATTTTAAAACTGACGTTGTTTTAGGGGTATGTCACACTGACACGCACCACGGCTGATGTTATTCCTCTAGGAGTGTCCGCTGCTATCTGGGTGTAGGGTATGAGAGTACACTGACGATCTGTGCTCCCTCTACAGAACTGACTGTCCATGTTCGAACTTCCGTTAGGGTCCATCACTACAGAATTACCGTCTACTGTTTTCAGCCACAACTGCGCTGCTGTTCCACTGCTGTCGGCAGGAGCGATCATATTAATACGGTCGACATAGCCGGCTGTCGGGAAACCCTGCACAATTTCTGCGTAGAGCGCTGAAGTTACGCCTGAACCAGACCCACAGCGTATGTCGATAAACAAAGGGGCGTAGCTACGTATCCCCTGTAACATTCCCCCCAGTGATACTGTCTCGGGCATCGTGAGGGTGCATGATGGTTGCGTGACCGTAATATTCAGGGTAACGGTAGCAGACGCTGTGGCTAAAGGTGTTGCCTGTACGGTTGAATTCCCGATCAGGGATAGCAGATAAATAAATAGCCGAGGCAGTATTCGGCTAGTTAACCTCATATTCCTGCTCCCCGCCCCAGTCATTTATAGCCACAATCGCTAACTTATCGTTTTTCTTCAGCCCTGTATCTGCTTCACTGAAGGGGGCCAGCATCGCCAACCCCCGTTGCTGTGCTCTAGGTATTTCGATATTTTTTCCGTTTACTTTCAACTTTGTCACTGCAAAATAATACGGCGTTGTATTTTTTAGCCACACACGTCCGTCCCTGTGTATCGCAGTGAGTTTTTTTTCGGCCTCTTTTCGGCCTTTAAGTAGCGCCTTCGGACGGTAAATCAGCTTCACCTGCGTGTTCATTGCAATCGCGATCATACTGCCGTCCGTTTGCTTCGATTTAGGCGGTATTTCCTGTAGATTAATCAGGAATATTGATTCCCTATCAAGCGGCAGAGCCGGATTAGCATTAATCAAACGCAAAACCTGTTTTCTGCCCGCTTCCACTTTAAAAAATGGGGGGGATGGTACAAAATACACATTCGCATTGTTCTGAGAGACATTGTCTATCCACACCTGTCCGCCATAGGTTTCCTTTGTGCTGTTATTTACTTCAAGGGAAATGCTGTTTTTTCCTTCTTCATAAATAAAACGAGTTCCATTCAAAGTGAAGGCTGCCATAGCTGATGTTGTAACCGCTGAACTCATCAGAGTCATCATTATTAGGGAGCCCTGCATAATTTTGTATTTACTCACAATGTGTCTCCTGAACCAGGTTAATTCCGTCTTTCAGACCAGCCATATTTATACTACACTCTCTTTCGCTTTGGCTTATAAGGATTTTCTGGGGCGTTGCAATCAGGTTCATCAATAACACACCATTACGGTTAACAAACCCCACATCCAGTCCCTGTTCCGTTCTGGCAGTCCCGCCGGCCAACAACTTTCCATGAATATCTTTAACTTGGAGGATGTAGCGTTTAACTTGTTCGAAATCAAATTCACGGTAAATAATAGCTTTTTCTGTCGGCACCACTTCATAAGAAGTTGTCAGCAATTCTGCACTATCAGGAACGTTCTCCGGATTAATATTTATAGTGGTCGGGTGATATTCCGATAAATACATTACCGTATTACCGTTATTGTTAGTGGGCAGAGAGTTATTAAAAGTCACTCCGGGTATATCTTTAATCTTCAGAACCGCTATCGTCTCAGCTGATTCTTTCGTCAGAAGCAAATCTGTTTTTGCAGTAGCAATTGCGGAGCCTGATACATTACCCGACAAGGTAGTAGCATAACGGCTTTGCGATAAGGCCATATTTGTCTGGATTCGGTCAAATGCATAACTGGCAGATACCCCTATCGTATCATTGCGTTTCTCATCAGTACCAACGTTGAGATTGTAATTCAAACGTTCGTTCACTGTTGCAGATGTCGTATTATTAAAATTTATTCCACTGTAACGGCTATAGCCAATAGTATTACTACTGTAGTGGCGGATGTCCCCCAGAGAAAATGGGATGCTTATCCCTAACGCTGTGGAATAATCATCTTCTGCATACCAAGCACTCTGGGACCAGTTTCCACTTAGAGTCAGAGATATACCACTCGCCATGGTAGTACTTGCCGAAATATTCGCGCCATGAGTGCTTTTATTACGATCCCAGTATGTCTGTTGCCAAAATGAACCACTGAGAAATACACCATCCAGTCGATGGGAAAGACGTGATTCATAACGAGCTTTTTCCCTTCCGTCAGACCATATATACTTCGTTTCATATTCTGAGTCATGGGGATCATTAAATAATTCTATATTCGTCCTTTTCGGATCCCAGTCTGCAAACTCGGTGTAACCTTGGCTCTGGTAACGGTACGCCATCAGCTGAAGGTCAGTTTTGCCGCTGAAACTTTTTGAATACTTCACTGATGAACTCATTCCCTCGCGCCGTGAACCATCATTATAATCCGCTCGTGACCCGTTCACACTAAGGGCCAGCGCCCCCCATCCCCCCAATGGCTGCGTGATACCAATGCCTCCGCTCTGATACTGTCCATGGAGTATTGCCGCCATATTAAGCGTGGTTGTCGGGAGCCCCCAGTCAAAACTCGCCAGCACAAAAGCCCCCTCCTCTCTGGAGAAAGCATCGTCAAGAGTGTTTGATTTATTACGTTCTCCGAGTGCAAGGTTATATTCATGATCCCCGGAGCGAAGCAGGGAAGGTAGCGTAGCGACCGGGTATTCGGTTACGGTTTTCCGCCCGACTTCGTCCTCTACAGTCACCATCAGGTCTCCGTTACCTGTCGAGGCTATATCATCCAGGCGCCATGGTCCTGGCGGCACCACGCGGGAATAGATGGTATAACCGCCTTGGTTCACTGTGATACGTGACGTGCCGGTAGCTATTCCTGTGATTGTCGGGGCATATCCACGGGTACGCAGTGCGCGCATATTACGATTTGAACGCAGGGATACTCCGTAGAAGCCAAAATCAGTGAACAATTCTGTACGGGACTGAGAATAACCGAGAAAAAGGTCTCCTTGTACCTGACTGATGGCTGTCGATAAAACAAAGTTATTGGTTGAGAATTTATTTCCAGTAACATTGCGGTTGATATTCATGTCACTCGATAATACCCATCTCCCTATATTGAGACCGGTATCTAAATTAACAAATGCGTTAAATTCATCATCCCCGCTATTTGACTGGACATTTTTATTGAAATTACCGTCATACCTGATGCGCAGACCGTTAATTCCATAATCCCAGCGGGCAGCATCATTTTTTTCCAGCAACCAAGCCTGAGGAATAATAATATCCAGTGTCTGAGCACTCATATCCAGATTCAGATGTGTGCTTTCCTTTCGTTCAAGAGCATAACAATCTTTAGTAACATCAAAAGTTTCTTCGTAGGCATCTTTTTGAAACCAGACACCTGCACTCTGCAACCATTCATTATCAAGACACAACAGATTATCCCGCTCATTATTCCGAGATACGACCAATTGCATACGCCTAAGGAATACGCCATTCAAAAGCACATCGACATAATATTGACCGGCAGGGTATTTCACGTCTGACTTCAGAACAGAAGGGACTTCTTCCACCCCCTTCGCAAAAGCCATGTTAAATTCTGTTGCATTCGCATTCCAGTTAAAAAATGACAACAGCACTAGTGTTTCGAATAACGAAATATACTTTACGATAATACGATGACACATATAAACCAACATTTACACCTAAGAATGTTCCCCGTTGCATTTGATATTAACGCAACAGGGAACTTAACTTAATTGTAATATACTGTGTAGACAACTGTAGAGTTGTATTCACCAGCAATAGTTCCCCCCATCAACTGTGCAGTAAACTCGGCACCAGTAGTATTCAAATCAGTAATTGGGACTTCAACTGTGGTGGATCCTTGTTTAATCTCCACCGGACCACCGGTAGCATTGATTGCTGTCAAGATCATATTAGCGTCTGTAGCTGTTCCTGAGCTATTCCCAACTCCCAGAGAGTTCAGGCTTGAGGACGAGAAACCAAATACCGCACTGCTCATGGTCTCGGCACATGCTGCAGTTGGTTTCAGAGAAAATGCGACAGGTGTCCCCTCATTGCTTCCATCACCTCCTGCAGTTGTGGATGTTTTAACACTCCCCAGACGGACAAGTGAAGTTGTTGCTCCACCCACGTCTGGTTGAATATTACAGGTTTCGTCACTGACAACCCCTAAAAATTGCACGTCCCCCATATTTTCGCCCGCCATGACATAGCCGGAAGCGAAACACAAAACTAGAGTGGCCAAGATTTTGTCTTTCATAATTAATGTAACACCTTTTTCCTAGTTTTAATAAAATTAAATATACCCCTGCCCCCCCCACACGCAAAAAAAAAAAATGGAATATTAACATTCCATAAAAACGAAAGAAAATTCACTAATCACCTGTGAAGTTAACAACTCCTCTTAACCCCACCATCTGAAATACGAAATTGCAGAGAAATTTGAAAGGCGCGAGCTCACTAAAATTCCCCATAGGTGATTACCAAAGTCATCCAATGAAGTGCCGTACGGGCTTTCTTGAGCCTTAAATTTTCCCCGTAAAGTTTGAAGTCAACTAGGCTGTGTCCTTTAACCAACTGAGCTATAGTGATAACCTGTTCCCACAAAACATTGAACTATGGCTCGCTACAATCTTTCCGATGAAGAATAGACTCTTATCCAGCCCTTACTACCCGCTGAAACAGCTATACCACAGGCCGCTCCCCTGAGAAGAACATTGTATGATCATCAACAGTATGTTCTGGGGTTGTGTTCTGGTGCACCATAGCGCGATATGGTCCATGAAAAACCATTTACAGCCGTTTTAACCGATGGTCGAAGCTAGTAGTGATTAACATTGTTTTCAATAAATTACTTTCAACTATTGATGCTCATGGCCTCATTGACTGGTTAGTGACGGCGCTGGATGACATTTGTGTTCGACGTCAGAACGGCAGTTAAAACACCGTGGTAGCTCGGTACTGGCAGATAAAGCCTATTTCGGACGTGCTTTACGTAACGAACTGCAAAAAGGTATAAAAATAATTATCCCTCGAAAGCCTAATGAGAAAATGGCATCGTATAGTCGTTCACAGCTCGCTCGTGCTGATTACCGGAATCGCAACGTAACTTTTGTGCCGCCCTGGCGCCAGTGAGGCAACCATTACCGACCAGGACCATGTAAGATTTGGCATACATCGTGGTGCTCCTTACCACCAGGCAACACGCAGGCGTAAGCTGTCCTGGCATGGGCATCGTAGCATGGGATGTATGGCGGGTCAGATATACGTTAGCGGAAGATGATTCGTTGTATTCAGTACCTGCAGGCTACCGAGATTAAAATTGTGCGGGTGTTACAGTGGTACGAAAAGAAACGGGCGGGTCTGTCACCAGAATACTGTCGCTGGCAAAGGAGACACTTCTAGCTCTCCGGGATGTTCTTTGGTTTAGTACGGCGTTGTTTTTCCATCAGCAGACCATGTCTGCTCAGGTGCCACGGGAAGCTGTAATTCGATGTTGTACCCATGCCTCCACTTCACTCCTGAGCCAGCGTGAACTGCGCCCCATCTTAATAGGTTTAGGAAAGTGCCCGTCCTGAATGAGTTTGTAAAACCACTTATCGCTGAGCCCGGTAAACTCCGTAATGAAGGCCATATCGACCATTTTATCGCTGAGAAGGTTTCGGGGTTTTGTATCTGTCATGACGTTTTCTCTCTGTCTTAAGGGAATGAAAGACAGGAGTGCCAGGAGCAATTGATGTATCGTTACTCTGGTACTCCGCCATAACATTCCTTTCGCCAGTAGAAAAATACTTATTTCTTAATCAGCACTGACTGCAGCCAAAGTTACGCTGACCGTCTGTATTATCCTTGCTGTGCTCCTTGGCCAGATAGTTGACCCGGTTAGTTATTTCGGTATGTTGCTCAGTAAACTTGTCGCTGTTCCTGCTCAGGTGGTAATAGCAATTTTCAGGAAACTCTGTCAGCGCATAATATTGCGTATGGTTTTCCACCTTATGGAGTCCCAGTGCCCTTACCCAGGCTTCCATAATCATTAATGCCAGATTATGTGAATACCGACCGTTTATGGCTGTATAACGCCCTGGATAGGCATATGTCTCCCTGTTAAGCAGTAACGTAACATGATAATGTTTTTTACCGGACTCATTCAATTCTCTCGCCCAGATATAACGTATCCGGCTGGGATGAATACGTTTGCCTTCATTATGCCTTTTCAGTAAGTCTGCAAAAATCTGTGATTTCAGGGAGGCAATAAAACGTGTAATCAGGGATGAATCCGTATTACAGGCAGTGGTATCAGTATCCGGCAATCGCAGATCCACTCTCAGTACAAACAACCGTGGATATTCCTGAAGGGCTTTATCAAGGGCGTTCTGGATACGTTTTACATAGACAGATTTTAGCATGCCATAGCTGGCTGTATTAATACTCATTATTCATTATCTTAAAGTTTATGGTTTATCCAACAGAATATTAACCAGCAGTATTTAATTAATTTGCATCGCATACCAGCACGAACCATCTGCATTCGATATCCTTTCTGTTACTATCTTGCTGGATAATTGCGCCACATCAGGGGTAAACAAACCCACCACAAACATTCAAGAAAATTAAATCCATAAACAATACCCATATACAATACACTTACCAGGCACATTGACAGTACTGATTAACACCAGCATATAAGGCCAATCATCCTGCATGACATGAGGTTTACTAATCCATACAGCTCAACATCAATTACCCGACACCATCTAATCCTAATTACTCTGTGTTACATTCACTACCCTATCTTCATTTCTCTATATTCATCCCTCTATATTATATATATTACCAACCCGACAAAAAGGCCCGGTTAAAATGAGAAATGCAATAAAAGAAGAAAAGTGGATTTTCATGATTTAAATCCGGTATTTTCTTTTAAATTCACTCTCAAGTTAGCACCTGATTATTGTCGTCGCCATTCTCAAAACAGACCGGACTTCCGGCCGGGCATCTCTTTCATCATATTGCACAAAAATGCGGTCTGGTGTTTTTCTTTGCGGCCATAATCATGTCTTATCCGGTAACTTACCCTTTCCCCGGTGAACTACGTTTTCGTTACGTAATCACATCATGCTAACCTCATGCCACTACGTAAAAACTACGATTTATGAATTAGTGCTACGTATTCTCTACGTAAAAGTGTCATAATGACACGGTACAAATGAGCAGTAAATGAACAATAGCTATCAAAAGGAACATATGTGACGGACAACACCCGGCTGAACATCAGATCAAAAGACATTCGTGCCTGTCGTTTTTACTTTCACTATATCTATGCGAATATCCCCGAAAGCAGAAATCATGCCTTCGACGGTAATAACCCGGACGTCACCCGTTCGTGCCGGATTATTAATGACGTTCTTGAGGCTTATCTCCCTGCGAGTGAGAAGCGACAGATATTTATCCGGAGAATGGAACTGGCTCTCAGCACAACGATCCTTCCTGAGAAACACTTTTCATGGCTGGAAAACGACATCCGGGCAACATACTGGTTATGGGGAAGAGCATGTCTGGATCCAGAATGTAACCAGCGCATAAATCAGGCCCTGGATAACATGCCTTATGATTCCTGGTATAAAGAATCAGGCCTGACCTTATCTCCGGTCAGTCATCATGAGCGTCTGACGGCACTTATTGCTTTTGTGGATTATCTCTGCGTCAGAACAAATAATGCCCCCGCGATCCGTATCTGGCTTACAGAAAACCTGGATATCTGGCGTAAAAATGCCATTCACCTCACGCGTTTTAAATGGCTTACCCCTGACGATACGGATACCTGCGTGTGGGCGTACCGTTCTCTGGTAAAATATCAGCAGGCTTTTAATACTGAGGGAGACAATCCTCTTTGCCCCGTGATGCTGCCTTCCCCTGTTAACGCGGAGGAGGTATTCCATACCATTTATGCCCTTCTCGATTTATGGGATATTGTTACCAGAATACAACGGGAAATATGCAAAAAACTAAATAAAGCGTTTTATCAGAAAACCTTCCGCAAAAAACAGGCTGCCCGTAAAGGCAGGGATACGCTCAGTGAAGAGCATGCCGAAAAACTGGCATTTCTGGTGGAGTTTTACCGGACGGATAATATGTCCGTTCTTGAGATGCTGATAGACGATCGTTACAGAGGACTGGAAGCGCGTATAAATGCCACACAATCGTTCCGCCGACGGCCCTGAGAAAGGACTGTATTGTTGTCCTGATGGCAGGAATACAGTTCAAATTTAAGTTGTAAATATTTTCAGACCTATATTACCCCGGTGATAACTCGTCCTTTTATCACTGGTGAAATATGAATAATGGATCCCCGACACAAACGCCACTGACGCAGCTCCTGTCCGGGCTGCCTGCTGAGGTGGCCGGTATAATCAGCCACAGACTCAGCAGTATTATAAATTATGAACCTGTCATCGGGCTGATGGGAAAAACGGGCGCAGGTAAATCCAGCCTCTGTAATACCCTGTTTCGCAACTCTCCGGCCAGGGTGGATGCCGTCAAGGGATGTACGCGACATATACAGCGCTATCAGGTACGCCACGACAGCCGTATTCTTCATATTCTTGATTTTCCCGGTATCGGGGAAACGCCGGAACTCGACCGGATATATTGCCGCCTTTACCGGGAAGAGTCACCCGGACTGGATCTTGTTGTATGGGTACTTAAAGCAGACGACCGGGCGTGGAAAGATGACCTCCGTTGTTATCACGAACTGCTCAGCACAGGAGCAAAACCTGAGCGTTTTCTGTTCGTGCTGTCTCAGGCCGACAAAATAGAGCCCTGCAGGGAATGGGACCTGACCGGCCATCATCCCTCACCGCAACAGGCCATACATCTCATTAGCCGTGCTGAACTGGCAGCCACACTGTTTGCCGCAGTCCATCCGGTCATTGCCGTTTCAGCCGCAGAACATTACAACCTGGCACGATGGGCCGAAGCGCTGCTCAGGGCGCTGCCCGTGCGAAGCAGCAGCACCGTTACCTGCCACCTTCATCCTGATTTACGTACTGAATCAGCAGAAAGGATTGCCCGGGACAGTTTTGTCAGCGTGGCAGCGGATATTTTTGACGACGCCACCGTGCTCCTGCAGCGCTCAGGGACGCTCATCCGCCATTTTCAGCGTCTGCGCCAGCAGTTCCTGTCCGTTATCCGTGCCGTCTGGCGTTTTCTGTTCTGAATTTCTGTGCCAGCCACTGCCGTTTCGATCTGTTTCAACGATCGAATAAGGCTTATTAAATTGATTTTGACTATCAATAAATTTATATCGATCGTTATTTTTGATAGTTATCGACGATCGGTTTACGTATATCGATCTGAATTAACAATTATCCCGCCTTCTCATAAGTCAGTACGATCTATGCTGCATGTGAAGATAACCCTGCCATTAATGATATTTAATCAATTGTTTATAAAGGAATATTCTATGATGTACTTTGTCTGCATTTTGTCCTCCGGTACGATTCAGCGGGAGGCGAAACCATGAAATCATACCCGTTTGTACGCCCCGACCTGTTCGCCTGGTGCCTGGCGGCTGTCCTTCCGCTCCTCTGGATTGTGCTGTTCCTGAATTTTCCCAAACCCCTCGCACCGACCATTTATATGGTTGTTGCCCTGGTCTGGGTGTTGCTGGACCGGTCAAACCTGATGAAACAGGGCATCACGCCCCCTTCCTGTCTCTGGTTCTGGTTCCCGGTGGTGTATCTCCGTCAGCGTGACCAGATGCAGGGTAAGCCCTGGCGGCTGATGCAGGTCTGGCTGCTGTGTACGGCACTGTCATTCGCAGGGATATATTTGCTGAACAAACAGTCCGGGACGGCAACACTGGCGCTGAACGCCTGCAATGCAGTGACAAAAATCCTTCGTGATGTGGGGTTTGACGAACGCTGTATCCGCGTGACAGAGATGCGTGAAGAAGTGAGCGGTCGTTTCTGGCAGGCACGGGTGCTGCTGAATACCGGCGAAAGTGAGCCCGTGACCATTGAGGTCAGGGGACAGAATATGTATGTCGTCCTGCCTGAAATAGGAGAATGAACGCAATGAGAACCGTAATAACTGTCACCAGATTTCTGATTATCGTCGCCGTACTCTGGACCCAGGCGGGCCGGACGGCAGCATACGACCCGAAACCGGTCAGCCAAACAGGCGTGATGGCAGAAAACATACAGGTCACGCACGACCACATCATGGAGGGCGTGGATGATTTTATTATCACCGCCACGAGGGGGAAGGAATCGCAACGGTTTATTCTGACCTGCAACGGGCCGGAAAAGCGCCTGAATGTCCTTTACTGGCTGAAGGACATCACCGGTGGTAAGGCGTCAGGCGCAACGGGTATGACCATCCAGTATTACCCGGAGGGAGAGCATCAGATGAAGACGCATGCTGAGCAGCGGTCCACATTATTCGACAGTCAGGCCTCCCCGGACCTGACCCGCGCCGCGTCGCGAATGCTGGAGCATAAAACGGGAAGCGTTGTTTTTCATTTCTATGAAAATGACGGCGTATCCGCTCACGGGCCGCTGGCGTGGAGCTGGCAATACCCTGTCCGTACTCTGGCTCCGGCGCTCGCCGGCGCGCTGGTCGCCGCCGGAGCCGGTCACTGCAGTCTGGCCCAGGGTAACACGCAGATTGCCCCGCTCAGACGTCTCGCCGACCATCAGTAAGGATCAGCCATATTCCTTATTTTGCCGTTATGGATTATGGCTTCAGCATTTACCGGAGGATGTGCCCGAGCTAAGGGATGCCAATTCTGGGTGTGGTTTACGGTATCGGTAATACCCGCCCCGTTATGTGGCGCTCTGCTTTATGCCAGGCGATGAAAGCAAAATGACAGCAGGACGGATGATAAGGGCCGGAATGATTTACAGGCTATCCCGCCTGCTTTTCGTTGTGCCCATTGCGCCACATTATTACCTGCTAATCTGACAACCCGGTTCGCATCACTTTCACGTTATTCAGTCTATCGACAGGCCGTACTTCCTTACGGAAGTAGGGCCTTTTTTCGTTTATGTATTCAGGGAGTTTTTATGAAATTAGCCAGCCGCTCTGGTGCGGTCACGGTGGACAAGGCTGACCGCCCGTTACCCCGCGATGAGCTGGCACATTATGCTCCCGGCGTCTTCAGTGAAGAGAAGCATGCATCCTGCAGCAACAGGTATACCTGTATCGGAACATACGCCTGACCTGCCGGGCCGGTTGTCGCTCCGCCTCTGACGGCGACCGGTGCGTCTGGTGTTCGCACCTTCTTTACCGCCCGGCAGGACTTAGCCTGTGCATTAAGCATACCTGAAGGTCACTGGCCCTCACGCTGTGATGAAGATGGCCCGGCAGAGCCCTGTCCGTCACTTCATTTCAATACCCCATCTGAAAAACAAAGGAAATCACATGAACAACGTTCTTAACCTCACCGGCACGGTGACGAAATCACTCACATCACCACAAACTGATGCAGGATGCATCGTGTGCACGCCGGTGGCCGATGAACAGCGTTTCGCCTTCTGGCCACAGCACTTTGACGGCATACCGCAGTGGATAGTCCTGGAGCCCACCATCTTCGCCTGGATGGACCGCTTCTGTGAAGATTACTGCGGGGGTATCTGGCAGTTTTATATGTTAAGCAACGGCGGTGCGTTTATCGCCCCAGTAGCCGGTGCTGGCAACGATGAAAAATGGAAATTGTTTAACAGCATGAACGGCAACAGCGCCGAAATGAGCGCAGAGGCTGCCGGGATTGCAGTCTGCCTCATAACTTACAGCCACCATGCCTGCCGTACGGAATGCGATGCCATGACCGTGCACTATTACCGGTTGCGGGACTATGCGCTGGCGCATTCTGAATGCAGCGCCATTATGCACATCATCGACTGAGGCGAGCCGCTATGGAACAACAATTACCTTTGTTTGCCACCGCACTCTCACCATCCGCACAGCAGACCATACGGGAAGCCTTAATCCTGCTGGCATGCCGGCTACGCGAGCCTGGCGCGCCATTTACCTCAGGCGATGCCGCCCGGGACTGGCTGCGCCTGCAGTTCGCCACGCAGGAACGTGAAATTTTCACCGTCCTCTGGCTCGACAACCAGCATCGCCTGATAGCCCACGACACGCTGTTCCTCGGAACAATCAACAATATCACTATACACCCACGTGAGGTTGTTAAAGCCGGTCTGAAGCATAACGCAGCGGCTGCCATACTGGCCCATAACCACCCGTCGGGAGAGGCTGAGCCCAGTAATGCCGACAGGCTGATTACCGGACGTCTGAAGCAGATACTTGAAATGGTTGATATTCGCCTGCTTGACCACCTGGTGGTCGGTGGGATGGATATCGTTTCGTTTTCGGAACGTGGCTGGCTGTAAAGCCAGGAAGAAAGCAACGATGAAAATAATCAGCAAACGTCAGGCAATGACGATATACCACCAGCATCCGCAGTCCCGGCTGTTTCGCTTCTGCACCGGGAAATATCAGTGGTCCGGCAGCATCTGTCACTATGCCGGCCGGGAGGTACAGGATATCAGCGGTGTCCTGGCCGTATTTGCTGAACGCCGCCAGGACCGCAACGGCCCGTATGTCGTATTGCGCAGCGTTACCCTGAATTAACCCATAGTTAAGGATTACTTAAATGCACAGCACAACAAATGCAGCAAATCATGACAGCGGAGCCCTGGTGGGGGCTGCGGCGCAACATAACCCCGTGTTTTGGTGCCAGACTGGTACAGGAAGGCAACTGTCTTCATTACCTGGCTGACCGCGCCAGTATTGCCGGTACATTCAGTGACGCAGATTTACGCCATCTTGATCAGGCATTTCAGGTACTGCTCAAACAGCTGGAATTAATGCTGGTTTCCGGTGAGCTCAACCCCCGCCATCAGCATTGCGTTACACTTTATGCAAAAGGGCTGACCTGTGAGGCTGATTCACTCGGCTCTCATGGCTACATTTATATCGCGATTTATCCAACGTCAGGCAACGGCATCCCCCGTTAACGCCACTTTCTAAACCATCCCCTTTTCAACCCGACTTTATTCAGGAGCATTTTATTATGCAAACCTTATCCGCCATTTCGGTGCGGAAGGCACCGCCACACCCGACGCCCGTTGAAATCTGGCAGCAACTTCTGACGTATCTGCTGGAAAGGCATTACGGCCTTTCGCTTCACGACACACAGTTTGGTGATGGCAATGTGATTCAGCAGCATATTGATGCCGGGATTTCACTAGCAGACGCACTCAATTTTCTCGTTGAAAAATCTGAACTGGTGCGAATTGATCGCCCGGGTTTCTCCTTTCACCTACAGTCCGCTTTTATCGGGACAATTGATATTCTCCGGGCCAGGCGGGCAACGGGACTGATGCAGCGTTTTGGATACAAAAGGATCACACATATCATCGCAGGGAAAGCAGCTCAGGAACAACATTCATGGAATTGTCCCTGACCACGGAAACTGATTCCATTAACATACTGGCCTTCAACGTGGGTCCTATCGCTGTTGATATCGATGGTATTGAACTGGCCGACCTGATTAATGTGGTCTGCTATATGGTATCATTTTCAAACGCCGATGATGCTCACTACGATTCCGTAAACAGGCAGGCACCGTGCAATCCAAAACACTTCAGATGGAGGTAAAAATTCCCGTTCAACCTTCTAGTTTTGACTTACTACAGAAGGGGGCCTTATTGGGGGCACATGAATTAATCGAACAACTTAAATCGCATTATCATCAA
The DNA here is from genome assembly GCF_024599655.1 of Enterobacter asburiae. Taxonomy (NCBI): domain Bacteria; kingdom Pseudomonadati; phylum Pseudomonadota; class Gammaproteobacteria; order Enterobacterales; family Enterobacteriaceae; genus Enterobacter; species Enterobacter asburiae. The sequence continues at coordinate 1,441,890 of NZ_CP102247.1, read as the reverse complement.
TGAATTAAAACACAAATTCGAAGTCTGCAGGGGACACTTTGACCTCCACGCTTTTTCCAGCATATTCACCTGTCCGCCGCCAGAATTGAAGAACCCTGTTTTATTAGAACATACCGTGCCGCCAGTTGTTTAAGATGCAGCTCCAGCTGGGTCTTTTCTGCTTCAGGAAGCGCATTTCCGGCAGGATACTGCGACAGGCGTCTGAGCTGCTCTTCAGCCGGTATCGCATGGTTAAATGACTGCATCGTCGAAAAAACCACGGATTTAAGCTCGCTCACCGTTATATAATTTCCTTTTTGCTCATCCAGACTACTTAGCCGATTACTCAGTTGCTGCAGCTTCATCATTCCTTGATACCAGCTGTTCATTGCGTCCAGAGGTAAGGCTGTCGCGTTAAATTTTTGCTGCCACTGCATTGTGAGCGGTTTAGCCTCCTCCGGCCGCAGTGTCTGGATCTGCTCTAAGAGCTGAAAGCTGTAGGAGATGCTCCAGTCAGGAGGCAGTTTATCCAGTCGGGCAAGCTGCTGCTGCGTATCTGTGATTAACGTGGCCGGTAAAGTACCTCGCTGTATTAACGCGTCTTGCTGAGCAGGTGTAAGCACTTCAGATAACGGCGCTAGCGAGGCAATAGCCTGAGCCGTTAAGGGATCGGGTCTGGACAGAAAGCCTGCTCCCCACGCCACAGCGATGCAAACCACCAGCGTAGAACTCATCCCGGCAACAAAGGCTTTCCATGGTGTGGCAGATCCGGGAGCTGCCATATGGTCCTCACTATTCGGCTCAGTTTCCTGCTGCGCAACATAGACCCATTTCACCTCCTCGATCGGCTCAGCTCTCTCCGGAGGCGTTTCACTGCCAGGCCTGCTCTCATTCAAATCTGTTACGCCATTACTGTTTTCCAGCCTTGCTGCGCTTGAATGTATCAGCGTTCGTAGCGTATCGAACTGACTATAGTGTTTGAGCTCAAGACGCTGGAGCACCGCCCCCAGGCTGGTAAGCAGCTCTTCAGCGCTATAAAGCTCGCTAAGATTACCGTTGTTCAATGGAAGCATACGTACGAGCTGCTGCAGGCGCTGACTCAGACTGCTCAGGATTTCCATACGAACCTGCAACGCCTGCGGCCAGAGAATATCCCACTGCCGACTAATCAGCGCCTCCAGGATTGCCAGCCCTTCATTCATGCCCGCCAATCCAGACAGATGCGTACGGGCAAGGGTATACCAGGCTGCTGTCTGCAACTCAACACCGTTTTGCTCGAATAATGAAAGGCAGCACTTTTCCACATATACCCAGTTCACATCCGGGCGCGCGGGATGGCTTAGCTTACTCAGTTCATTACGCAGGGATGCATATTCCGGAAGCGTGCGCGGGTCGCCGCCGGTTTTTATTTTACGTGGGGTGATGTCATTCATGACCAGATATTCCTTTGACATGAGGAAACATGGCGAATTATCGTTTATGCGGCTTCGTTTTCTGCATATTCGAGACTTTGCAGATACTGCAAAGCCACTGGGTCAGCAATATATTCAACCTGACCATGGTGACGTTCTACCTCATCGATAATTCTGCTGAGCTCGACACGGAAAAACTCCTTACGCAGGTTAATTCTGTTGATCCGGTAGCTTTCCAGATGATCATGAAGTGTCTTTTCAAGTGCGGGGGCGTCATCGCAGGAAATCATGGCGTGAACGTCAAAATCAAACGGCACGGCTGCACCACTCAGTTCTTTTATGCGCTCCATGGGCTCCAGCCGTCGGGTCATACCGATTTTGAAAACGTTCTCACCGAAGGAACCGATATTCGAAATCACATACACATGTCCCTGCTTTGTAAGCTGAGCCATGGATTTGGCGCGTTCATACTGCTGATGCACGTCCTGGATTTTCTGCTCCAGCTCCAGACGCTGTCTTTCCAGTTCTTCCCTGTGAGCCCCTTCAGCGGCGAGCAGAGCTTCCTCCAGTAAACGCTGCTGCTCCGCAAGGCGTTGCTCCTCCTCTTCCGCTTCGCGCTGCTGCTGCTCCAGCTCATCCTGACGCTGTTTTTCTTCCCGCATCTGACGCTTCAGCTCTGCCTGAAACTCTTTTTCTTCCTGGGCTTTTTCCAGCAGGGCGACCTTATCCAGAAACTCCTGTTTTACGCCTTCCCAGTCGGCATTGTCTTCAAGTTTCAAAAAGGTGATTTTCTCGCTGATAGCCGCGTAAGCGTCTCTTTCCTTCCTGAGCTGGTCATACTTGCTTTGCCAGTTATTCACCGTGGTGCCGGAAAGCAGTGTTTTGACTTTGAATTTATACGCAGAATCCACAATACGCTGCAGTGCCCGGGAGGCTTTATTTCTGGCATTGCGAAATTCCTCCCACTGACCCGAAAGCTCTTTCTTTTCCTGATACAGGCCGCGAGCCACTTCAGTGCTGACAGTTTCTTCAAAGGCTTTCTCTTTCTGAATGAGGTACGACATAGCCTGCTCAAGCTCCGCGGTTTTCTTCCGGAAGCCCCGGTAAATGAAAACCCGTATTAACAGCGCAACAGCTATCAGTAAACCAAAGAACAGACCGAGTATTCCGACCGGGTTCGATACTGACTCAATAAATCGCTCATTAAGATTAATTAATGCCCTTACCGCGACATAAACACCCCAGATAATTACGCCAATAATAACCAGAATAATTCCCGCAGCATTGTTATCCTTTTTTCTTCGTGCCATTTTTATTTCCTTTCTTCTTGCAATCCAGTTTATTCAATCCGCACAGTGGAAAAGGAACCTTTTCCCCAAGGATTAATACTGATTCCCTGAACAAATCGGTAAATGGGTGAAGCCGGGCTTGTTGGCCATATAAAGAGGTGCACATGTGGGCTGTCGGGGTTGCGTATTGGCTGGCTCAACGCTTTCCATAACGGGTTGCTGCTCCTGTTTTTTCGCGATTGTAACCTTTTTCTTCGTACGAGTTTTACTGGCGGGAACGGAAGGCTTTTCCTGCTGGAGGGCGTCTGCGTTCCCGTAGCCGGAACAGAATCGCTTCGACTGGCTAAAGCTGCCGTCGTTACAGACAAAACGACCATCCGTGGTGCAATGTGCAATCCCTCCTTTTGAACCTGAACAGGGCTGTCTTCCTCGTGCGGCCTCAGCCTGCAAGGTAAAAAGGACACTGAACATAAGAAAGAGGCTTAGTTTTTTCATTATTGCTTCCATGATCATTTCGCGAGTCAATTCGCAGTGACTAATAAAGAGAATGAATATTATCGCTATGGCAATAGCGCTAACATCAGACCGAAAAAAATACCTTCATCAAATAGTTGTCCTGACCGGTATGGCGTATCAGGGAGAGTAAAGGTCCAGTCACTTACACACCCCATCCGCATGAACAGGCGTCCTTGAGAAATAATCTTTTCCCCAGAACAGAAAGTCACCTCGACACAACCAGCTACTCCCTGCCCATAAAGAAAGAGCGGCATAAACTTAACCGCCCGGTTTTCATAACGCAGAACGATACCGGAAATCTCGAAAGCCCCGCTCTCCACCAGCAGGTCCGGGACTGATGTCGTCAGTGTCTCTACGTTCAGTCCGGTACCTGTCAGCCACTCATCCATCTGCGTCTGAAGCTGATCCATTCGCAGGCGAAACTCAGCAATGTCAACCTGACTCTTACTGCCAGGCAAAGCCGGAACGGGCTGTCTGGCCTGTAGCTTCTTCAGGAACTGTGATTTTACGGACATGGTGTTATCAGACCTTATATACGGGTTGTTGTGTCGAGATACTGCTGTTGCCTGAGATGCCGCAACAGAACCCGTCCTTCGGGCATAAACTCAGTGCCGTAGCGCACCAGACCAATCCCTTTAAGTTCGGCGTCAATCGCATAGCGCAACTCGCCGGGTACGTTCTGCTCCAGCAGAACAACGTCTATCTTTTTCAGGCGCGGCTCATATTTGAGCAGGGCGGCAGACAATGTGCCCATAAGCTCATGGGCCGTTCCCGGCATGCCCTGCAGAATTTTGGTCGTATCGGGTAGCCCGTAGTCAGGCAGATGCGCAAGCGTGCCGGCGCGACAGTTAAGAACGCGCTGCATGTTATCGAGTACCGAGAGGATGACCTGATTTTCTTCACTGACCTGGTTGAGGTTGAGACCACCTGTAAAATTTCCGGTTAGCATTTCATACAGCGAAGGCGTGTTATGTCCCTGGGGCATTAGTCGTCCTTAAGCGGTTGCAGCGTAAGATGGTTCTCGCCAGCTTCCAGAATGCGCGGTTTATCCGGTTCCAGATCGCTGCGCTTGATAACCTGCTTCCAGGTGTCGTTGGTCATATCCGGATGGCGAAATAACCCCACTACCGCGACAAACTGCGCCTCTTCTTCCATCGGCATATCAAGGCTTGCATCACCGCCCGGTTTCACCACGACATTACGACTGGCCAGCATGTCATCTTTCAGAATGCTGGCATCATCCTGAAGCAGTTGCTGATAAACCGTCTTGTCAAAGGTTTTGCGGTCTTTGAGCTGGTAAACCCGGACCACGACAGGCTCAGACAGCGAGTTATTTTCGCGAGAGTCGGTGTTCAGCGCTTCACGGGCGGTGAAATCCAGATGCAGGATTTTAATCTTTTTATAGAACACAGAATTAAACGCCGATTTGGTACCGTCGGTGACGCTTTGCGTCACTCCGCAACCTGTCAGAGTGAGCGCCATCAGAGGCATCAACCAGCGCATGGTCTTAGTTAAACTTGTACGTAACACGTCGGTTTCCTTGTTGTGGTTTCGCGGGCTCCAGCCCGCTGTAATATCCCAGCTCTGTCGTAAAGGTTGCAGGCATGTCATCAGGATAACTATCACCTTCCGCGCCCAGCACGCCGTTCATTCCTAGCCAGAAAGGATTTTCACCCAGCGGGGGTACGGCCAGCAGTCGAACCGACGTCGTCAGGGTCATTCTGGCCTTAAACCGCCAGCCCAGATAAACCCGCAGCATCACCAGAAAGTCCTGGTACAACTGGCCATCCGGTTTCCAGCCCTGCACTTCCTGTTCGTTGTCCGTCGCGAGAGCAATCAGCAGTTGGCTGCCGGCATCCATCGCTTCGTCACCCAGCGGCGTATTGCCATCAAGCAGAAAATCTTCGTCACCGTAAAATCCCAGCAGCCTGTCGATCTCTACAGGCCGGAGACAGTACGGACGCACCTGCACCGTCGTATAAGGGGCCAGCAGGCTCACCAGTGCCTGCATCCCTTCCTGAGTTTTGCCCGGCTGCTGCAGAACCCCCAGCAGAGCCAGAAAGCGCGACACTGGCGTGGCAATATGATTTGCCGTGCCCGGTATCCCCAGACCAACCAAACCCAATAACGACTGTGAAATGCTGTCCGTTCCGCCCGGCTCAAACGTGGCGGGGTAAGAGTATTTACGCCAGACGCGGTAAAACTGCGTCAGAATGCGATGACTAAAGATATCCAGAAAACCCTGCAGCGCTTCATGCCCTTCCCGGCGCAGGGTGATGTCATCGAGATACGCCGTCGGTAAGGGCGAATCGACACCGTACATGCCCATAAAGGTGGTGCGAATAACAGCGGGCTTGCTGTCATCCTCTTCGTCATATTCGACAGACTTCAGTTCGCTGGCCGGGAACCCCATCCCAGGATGCGGCGCAAAGCGTACCGGATCATCAGAGGGATGGCTGGTCGATCCCATTAGCGGTCTGCCCGGGTTGCGTTTCTCCAGCAGCTGACATAACCGATAGAAGTTAATGCGGTGAAGGTCGGCTTCAAGCCTCGGTTTCAGCCGGGAATGCGGCGATTGTGCTTCTCTTCCCATTCCAGGCGTTCTCCGGTTGGTTGCAGAATAATAATCAGGCGATTGAACAGATAGATGTCGGTGTAGAGCGCAAAGAAACGGCTCAGCATCTCGCCGAACAGGCAGATGTCGCCGCGTCCGGCAAAGCCGTGGCTGTCCAGCGTTACTTCAATCTGCACGCCGCGCACCAGGTAACCCTGCTCAAATCGCTCGGTTTCACTGTGCTTCACGTCGATGATGGCTTCCAGACGACGGCGGTTCATTTCGCTATCCGTCCATTCATACAGCGCAAGGGTACCGCGCAGCACATCGGCGTTATCCATCATCGACAGGAACCCGCTGCCGAGATGGCTCAGCACGCGCCAGTGGAAACGGTCCTGCGCCGGTGGATAACAGGGAAGCGTTGGCGCACACAGGTTGCGCACGGCGATACTGGCTGACGTGGTTTTCATTACCGTATCGAGCACGGTACTTTGCAACGCTCGTCGCGGCAGTTGGCCGTTGGTACCCGTGAGCGTCAGCGACAGGCTTTCATCTTCAGGGACGGTGTGGTTATCAAACGCTTCGCCACCCAGGATAAGCCACGTATTGTGCAGCCCTGACGGACCGCGGCGCACGCGGGTGTGGTAGTAATATTCCGGGGCTTCATGGCGCATCATTCCGCCTTTGTGGCGGAAGCTTGAGAACGGCACGTAGGTATGCTGGCTCGATGACATCACCGAATCGACCGCGTATATCTCGGTATGGCCATCCTGCACGCGCATCGGGCGCAGCATGTACTCGGTTTGCAGCGAGTTGAGCGTCAGCGGATCAGATTCCAGCGGGAACAGGTTAATTACCGGCACGCAGTTCAGGCGCAGATGCTTTTCGGTAAAGCTGAAATCATGCTCCCAGCGTTCTGCCAGCACCACGTCGATTTCAAACCATGGGAGCTCAGCCGGAAAGGCCATAGTCTCAAGCCCACGTAGCCCCGTGAACATGAATTTCTCACGGAAGGTGAAGTACTCCAGCAGCAGCTGATAGCCGCTAAAGCTGCTGCTGCCCTTCGGCCACAGGTCATCGTCATCGCCAAATCCCAGCGCGGCGAAGTACCCGTCGAGCGGTCTTCTGTCCACGTCACCCGGCATCCGTAACCATAGACGGGCCGTGTTCATGGTAAAGGCTTCATGCATGGCGCAGGCCAGCGGTGCATCAGCGTTGAAGTAGAGCGGGATCTGGCTGAGATCGACACAGCTCCAGTCGGCCAGGTGGCTGCAGTTAAAGCGCAGGCTGATGACCGAACGTCCGTCAGGGTCAGTCGACAGGCGGGCGTGCTCCAGCGACAGCGGCTGAAGGGTGATCTCTTTAGTTGTGGTGTACCGGCAGCGTGTGCCCTTTTCACCAATAGGCCGAGAATTCACCTCAAAGCCTTTGACGATGCGCATCTGCTCTTTCATCTCACGCCAGTCAGGGGTGAACTCCACCACCGACATCGAGGGAATGGTGCGCAGGTAATGCGGCCATAACAGGCTGACCAGCCCTTCAGTCAGCTCAGGCAGGTCGTCATCGAGCTTCTCACGCAGGCGCCCCATCAGGAAGGCAAAGCCTTCGAACAGGCGCTCTACGTACGGATCGCGCGCGCCGGCTTTATCGAGGTTGAGCATTGCCGCCTGCTCGGGGTGAGCGCGGGCAAACTCTTCACCAGCTTCCAGCAGGTAGCGCATTTCAGCGTCGTAATAACGCAGGGTTAAATCGTCCATAAAAACCTGAATATATGAATTTTAAAGGTAGGCCAGGCGTTTTACCCGCAGAGCACCGCACTGCTGGCCGGATCGAGCGCAATCAGACCGGACAGAAGCTGGTCCATCTCAGGCTGAAGCAGTGATTTATCGGTTTCACTGCGTGTGGCTTTCATGCGCAGCAAACGGAGGCGGCGCGATTTGACTTCAAACAACAGCGCTGGCGTCCACTGCGTGAGGGTGATTGACTGCGCTGCACCATCAAGTTCACCCAGCAGATGCAGGGCCAGTTCATTTTTGCCCTTCTGTTCCGCCACGCGTGCCATCAGCAGGCGCAGCAACCATTTATCTTTCGTGGAGTCCGCCCCTGGACGTGTCTGAAGCCAGTGGAGTGCGGCATCCAGGCCATCCGAATCCGCTTTTTCAAGCGCTTCCGGCTCGAGGGCCAGAATATCGTTGCCCGTCTCACTGACAGCACTGACCGGCTCATCACGCCAGTTGGACATATCGTCCAGCACGCTTTGATTTATCCAGTTGAGCGTGACCTCATCAGCAAACGGCGTTCCGTCATTAAAGGCCAGGGTTTCAAGTCCGGTGAGGCGTCGCAGCAGCCCTCTCAGGTCGGCGATGATGATGTCGGCCAGGACATCCTGACCCAATTTCACCAGAGCCTGGTGGATATACCACTGCAAATCCAGCCAAAGGTGATTAGCACCACGCGAGAAGGTGCTGTCCGCCTGCTCCAGTATCTCCAGCCAGCTCTGCTGCAGATATAATCGTTTGAGCATGGCCCTTTGATCAGCCCGCGGTGGTTCGATACGTGTTTTCCCTTCGGCATCCGGTGCAGGGATCGCTCTCAGCGTGTCATGGCGCAGGCTTTTCATCAGCCGGTGTGCGGGAAGCCATCCATCGGGTTGTTCACGCAAATATCCCGCCAGAGTACGGGCCTGACTCAACAAATCCTGACCGGACGTGATGCGGCTCAGGACTGGCGCGTCATGCTCTGTCGTGTGTGCAGAGGTCTGTGACTGAGGGTTGTTACTGGCGTTCTGCGGAACCAAAGCATCCACGCCACCAGCCTTCATCAGGCGGGATTCCAGTGCGCTGTAGAGCGCATTCAAATCCGGCCGCGACGCTTCTGGCTCAGCCTCAAGACTGCTGCGGATGAGCAACAGCGCACCGACTGTACGCATAGCATCGTCGCGTACCACTTCAGGCCACAGGGACAGACTATCAAGCAGACGAGAGCCTGCTAGCCACTCCAGCGCCGGTTTACGGCTTCGCTCCCGCTGCGGATGAAGCTGCGCTCCGTAGCGCTGCAGTAATCCCGCCAGCAGTTCAAGCCCTTCGCCAAAGCCAGCCTCGCCGTCCTGGTGCAGACGGGCCCAGCAGTAATAGGTCGCAATACGGATATCTTTGGCGGTGGTGGTCAGCAGTTTTTCGGCAAGCGTACAAATCAACCCGGTATCGATGCCGGAGAGTTTATTAACCTCCTCTCTGATACGCTGAAAATCATCGTCATATCCCGGTTCCTCCCCAGCAGGGCTGGTATCGCTGACAGGAGCAAGCCAGGGATGCCAGCGTTCCGTGCGCGCCTGCGCCTGCTGTCGCAGCTCAATTTCATCCGCCTGACAGGCGGCGATCAGATTCTGCAAAGTGCTCATTATTCGATTCCATCCATGTCACTGATTTCCGTATTGGCCATCAGAGCCTGAGCCGTGGCCGCGCTGTCAACGCTGAAAATCTGATCCGGCAGCGTGAAGCCACGCAGTTCCAGTAATGCCAGTGGCCCTCTACCCAACTGTGAACGCAGTACCCACTGCAGGGTACGACCATCCTGGGCTGTGTAACTCACCATCCACTGACTGCGGTCAAGCTGCTGGCGCTTGCCCTGATCCAGCCAGCGAATAAAGCCCCAGGTCCCGCGGTAGTCCCCGAAAAGACGCGCGCCTGCATTAACGGAGGTCCATGTCAGCATCGTCCCTGGTTTATAAGTGTCTCCCGGCCAGCGGAAGGATTGCCAGTCAGCCATCTGGTTAAAGTAGTGCAGCTTTTGTCCATCAATGGTCAGTTGAGTTTCTACAACCTGCGATGCCGGGCGTGCCTGCAGCTCGAAGCTGATGCCCTGACTGCCATCGGTAAACAGAATGTCTGAAAGTTCGCTCAGGTGGTTAATGGCCCGCAGGAAAGCCGGGTTAAAGCTCAGCCCCTGGCTGTTGACTTTATCCGGTACCCACTGGCTGCCTTCTTTGTGAAGCACCCCACTGAGTTCTGTGGTCAGGAATCGATCTATGCGACCACTGTCTTTACGGATGAACTCTGCCAGCATCGGCAAGGAGGCGTCACTCTTGCTCGCTGCGAACGGGAAGCGCCCTTCAAATGCGGTGCGCCAGTTCGCCACCACGGAGCGAGTCCATTTGTCATTCAGGCTCGCCGCCGACGGCTGGAGCACGGTCTCCCAGGCCTGAGTCAACGGCTGCACAAACATGGTGCTGCCAAAACCACTCCACTCTTCACCAAGGCTTGCCGAAATAAGACTGCCATATTGCTGGGTGTCGGTCAGGTCAACGCTTTTTCCCTGAAATACGGTCTGCGCCAGGGTTTGCATCATCTCCTGCGGATCTGAGGCGCTGGCCACCTGCTGCAGGCGAAGACGCACGCGAGTGATACGGGTCAGATAGGTCTGCAGACTCAGAGAGTTGTCAGCCGACATGACGTTGCTGCCCGTATTTTTACCCAGGAGCTGAAGCAGCGGACCGAAAGTTTCATCCAGCGGCCCCTGTGGACCTGTCGCCGACTGGTCAATTGCGGGTTTGTCTTTTCCACCAACCAGATCTTTTGCCGATTTGATAATGGAGTCCGAAAGGCCTTCGCTTTGCTGGCCGGTCTGCCCCTGCCAGGCGAGGGTGTTCATCAGGGCAATCAGTGGCGACTGGCGGACATCACTCATTAGCGTCAACTGGTCGGTCACATCGGCAATATTGTTCGCAGGATTCCAGCGCAGACTGTTAAGGAAGTTCAGCCAGCTGCCGGCAAAGTCAGTGAAGTAACGCTCAGTCAGGCGGGCTTTGAGCGCTTCCGGCGACATGTCCGCAGATACGGCTTTACGGGAATCGCTCAGCACCCAGTCGATTTCATCCCGTCGCGAATTTGCGGCCTTTTCGATAGCCTGCTGAATTCCCCCTTCCCATGCCTGACGGGTGAACATGCCCGACACCACTTCATCGGTGGTGAACAGCCGCCGCGCATCGGTACCGCTGGTCATGTCTTCGAGGGACACATCGGCAAAGTTACGGCGCACTGATTTGAGCATGTTCTCGTACAGCGTGCTTTCTGCATTGCGGCGGCCAATCTGCTGCAACAGCACCTGGCGGCTCTGGCTAACCAGCTGTGCATCCGGTGTGATTTTCCACTGTGGCTGCTTTGGCAGTTCAGTGATATAGAAGGCCCATAAATCCGGCGACAGGCTTTGCCATAGCCCGGTGGAGATCCCCATACGCGTTGGCTGCACGGTTTTCATAGCTTGTGCATAAAACGCGCCGTCGACTTTATCCGGACGGGCCATCATCAGCCAGGCTTTAAGCTGGTCATAACCCGGTTTCGCCAGCTGTGCACGCTGGTCGCTGTTTGGCGCTGAGTTGATCAGGGCGGTGAGCTTTTGCGCCAGGGCAGCATTTGCCGGGTCGCGTATTAGCCGGTTATTCGCCACGCCGTACCAGGGCAGCAACGCATCGAGCAGTTGCTGGTTATGGTCAAGGCCAAAGCGCTGATACCAGGGCGTGCCCTCCTGAATATTGTGCAGCAGGCGGCCGGCGTCATTTCGCAGTTCATGCAATGCCGTCAGTTGATAGTCGGATACGGAAGGATGCTCGACCAGGGCATGAGCCTGCTCAGCGACGGAGACAATTTGCTGGCGATTAACCGCAAATGACAGCAGCGTCCCGGCCCCCCAGACACCAATGATAGCCATCAATGCCCATGCAAGCGTCTGCTCCCAGGCCATACCGATACGGCGGCCACGTACTCGGGTACAGTCTTCAATAATACCTTGCCAGGTTACAGGCAGAGTAAGGGCATGACGCTGTACAGACGCGATAGAGGACTCTGCGTCAGTAGACTTTTTGTCCGGCAGGCAGCTAAATATCAGGCCACGCAGCGGAACACGCTGCTGAGAGACAAAGAGCCATGGCGCCAGTTGCTGAGCCCAACGGGCAATGCCGCCGTCTTTGAGATGCTGGCCCAGACGTAGCAGGAAATCGTGACGGTTGTTCTCAGTGACCTGGTTCACCCCCTGCGTCCGCAATGCCGGCAACATCAGTTCAAGCTGACCGATAATGTCGCTTTCTTTAGCGCGCAGCGGGAAATGAGCCCCCACCACCTGCTCAATACGCTTAGCCTGCGACCATTTACTGTCGCGCAGTTGCCATAACCATACCGGTGCGGAATAACGCAGTAGTTCGCTGATTTTTTCCAGACCGCGTAAATCGTTGTCACTCATCTGCGGTGTCAGGTTAAACGCTGGAGGCATGACACGGATAACCCCGTCCAGTGGACGTCCCCGGCGAAGTTTACGCAGCGCGGTGTATTTTTCGCGATCGGGCTCAGAAGCCAGACTGCCGCCGTAAATCAGTACGGTACGATTGCCTTCAAGCCACTGCTGCTGTTGCAGGCCTGGAACAAGCTGTTCAATCGCGGCTTCATCACCAGCGATTAGCAAGAGACGGATTTTATGGTGCCAGAAGAAAGTATATCTACGGCGGAGGGATGTTCTGAGAGTCAAATACTCATTCCAATATGTATTATCCTTTTTCTTTTCAGCCTGAGCCTTTGTTTCTTTTCCGGTTGAGGCAGCCTTAATAGCTTTATAGTTTTTCTCACCGAACAGGCGAGTGACAATAAAAAATAGAATAATAAATAAAACCAAACCGCCAGTCAGCAACGTGCAGGTGAAAATCCAATATCCTTGCTGTACAGAGCCGTCCGTCACTCCCAGCGTTTCGGGAGAGAATTCAAGTAACCACAAAACTGTCGTTCCCACTACAAAAAGAAACAAAAGAATCAGCCATAGCTGGAACGTTGTATTTTTAAATATTGCCAAAAGACGCGTCACTTCAATGCACTCCGATCAAAAAGCTGATGGCAGTTTTATCAGTCGTGGGAAAACTGGAACCGAAAGTAAACTCATCGGTTCACAGACAATGGATAATGCTGGGGAATTATTTCGATACAGGGCTAACAGTCATAAACCAGGGAAATATACTTTCGTCCGGAACGTACACAACAAGTTGTGGTGATTCAGACTGTTCAGCCTGGTCGGCAGCAACAGCTATCGCAAGCCAGGGCGAAACATTCCTCGTCAGCCCCGTTTTTAAATCAATATCACAAGGTTGTCCAGCAACAGGAAATCGAACACCAGAGGTTGAGAGCAAGGCGGTTGCTTTATTGCTGACACCCGTGCCCGTTAACCAGATCTGTTTTATCTCTTCTGGAGCAGACTCTCCCCAGTGTAACGCCTGCATAAGCGCGCTACTCATATCCTGCGTAGTCTTCATCTGTTCAGGTCGATGGACCTGAGCCACAACGTTCCGGTTTACCTCAGGTCTTTCAGGTGAACTCATCAATAGTGCTGCCGCCGCTTCCCCGGTACCATCTATGATTTTTTCAGTAAGGTTCAGAGTAATAACAAGCAGGGTCTGCATCGCATCTGGTCTATCAAGCCACGCATCAATCGCCTGTAATCCTTCCCCGCTGATAAAAGTAATATTGAAAGGGAAACCAATGCTGTTTTGCACCAGTTGCTTTATCGCGGCGAGCTCTTCGGGTGATAAAGATATATCCGGGCTGAACTGAAATAACACAGCCAGGGGGGACTTTTGGGGCATGCGTTGAAATACGTTTTGTAGCGCAGTCTCCCTTAGCAAGGAGTTTATCCGTTCTTTTACTCTCACCAGTACAGGTAATCCCATATCGCTAAAACTGGCGTGGTGGATAAGCAACTCGCCTGTCTCGTCCACCTTTGCAGGCAATATAATACCTTCAGGTACTTGCATCTGTTGCGAAATGGATTCAGAGGAAATGACATGCGGCAGGTGAACTACGTAACCTAACATACCGAGACTACGCTGACCGGACCGAATGTCCTGAGCAAGATCCCACTCCCTGGCCGCATCCCAGCCATCTGCCAGCCATTCCCCAGCAAGATAAATCAGCCAGCGAAACGCAAATGCAACCCCACCGATGGCCGAGGGAATTCCAAGAAAACAAAACCAGAACGTAGCCGTATGAGTGGGCGAACTGGTAGGCCAGAAATAGGCTGTGATCCCAGCTCCGGCCACAATAAGTACAACCAGGAGTATCACCCAGCGCTTAAAGGAAGGTGCAGATTGTCGTTTTGCACGGGCTGGAATACAGGTAAGATCAACGGGCATTATTTACTCGTAGTCGCATTACTTAAAGAAGTAATCAGTGTGCATCCACAGGTACATTTATATCCGTGAAACGCAACTGGTACGCCATTATCCTTCATAGTTGGATGCCCTTCAGCGATAAAAGAAGGGCTGTGGCCTAATATCGGGCAACTGACCGGATCGCCTTTACGCGCCACACCAATACCGGCAAATTTCATTTTCTTTGAGCCATCCATAACCTGGCCGCCCCCGGTGGTTTTATCACCGATACGAATGATACCCTTCATCTTTATTCCCTGTTGTTTGCTGATGGTTTCCTGAAAAGATTTCGCCATGGATGTTCAGGATTACCAGAAGCATCGACCCGATAAGGGTCATCTTTATCAACCCGGCACAGTGACTCAATACTCTCGGGCCAGACGGGCACCCTGCTTGTCACCATCGCCAGGTAGCGCGGAACGCTGAAAATAAAGGCCAGCACAAACAGGAGCGGGAACAGAAATAACGGCGCGCCGTTAAAGCCGGCTAAAAGATAGAGCAGACCAAAGCGATAGCCCTCGCGTTTTTTTGCGATCGGCAGGCAAAAGTCAACAACTCCTGTGACGGACTCAGGCCCTTCCTCCATGTAACGTCGGACAAACTCCCAGTGCCTTTCAAGCTGCTTCCTGTCCGAATGCGTAGCCGGCAGACAGAAGGTGTCAATCACGGTTTCATTATCATCCGCCAGCACATGACCGCTGATGTAGTAGTCTTTGTTCGCATCTTTTCTGTGGCTCAGTCCTGTGGTGAAAAAAACGCTATCCCAGGGAACGCTGTAGGCTGAACCATTTAACCGGAATACGTGCACCAGTCTGTTTTTTCTGTCAAAGCGAATGGGGTAATGTGTCCAGGCAAACCATTCTGCTTTAAGGATTTTGAATGTCATTATCATGATTGGAATACAAATCAAACTCATCGACAGAAGCATTTTTTCACTAGTCGAAAACTTCCAATCAATATAGGGAGCACTCTTAATTAGCACAGTAATATAGAGCAATGAAAATCCAAAAAAAGCAAATGAAGCGATTAAACTAAGAAATCCTTTTGCTGAGTAATATTTGTCAACTAACTCCAGATAGTGGGAATATAGTGTTATGACTTTCATGTCAGGAACTAAAGATTGTCCATCCAGTTCAGTTGCCTGGTGTTGTTTTAACTGATGCGTTCTCTCTTCATCACGAAGAAACCGGTTTACTTTAAACTTAGGAAAAAGACCGTAATAATCCATTTTATTCTACACTCCCGGAGCCAATTTAACCTCAACCTATTCCAACATACCTTTCATCTTTATTTTCTGTTGTTTGCTGATGGTTTCCTGAAAATATTCCGCCATAGATGTTCAGGATTACAAGAAGCATCGACCCGATAAGGGTCATCTTTAACAACCCGGCACAGTGACTCAATACTCTCGGGCCAGACGGGCACTCTGCTTGTCACCATCGCCAGGTAGCGCGGAACGCTGAAAATAATGGCCAGCACAAACAGGAACGGAAACAGAAATAACGGTGCGCCGTTAAAGCCGGATAAAAGATAGAGCAGACCAAAGCGATATCCTTCGCGTTTTTTTGCGATCGGCAGGCAAAAGTCAACAACTCCTGTGACGGACTCAGGCCCTTCCTCCATGTAACGTCGGACAAACTCCCAGTGCCTTTCAAGCTGCTTCCTGTCCGAATGCGTAGCCGGCAGACAGAAGGTGTCAATCACGGTTTCATTATCATCCGCCAGCACATGACCGCTGATGTAGTAGTCTTTGTTCGCATCTTTTCTGTGGCTCAGTCCTGTGGTGAAAAAAACGCTATCCCAGGGAACGCTGTAGGCTGAACCATTTAACCGGAATACGTGCACCAGTCTGTTTTTTCTGTCAAAGCGAACGGGATAATGAGTCCAGGCAAACCATTCTGTTTTTAGAAGCTTGAATGAAAACAGAATGGCGGGAATCAACATTAAAGTAGAAATCAATAGTATTTTTTCACTACCAGAAAATTTCCATCTGAGATAGGGAACGGTGTCAATCAACACAGCGAGGTACAGTAGTGACGTAGAAAAAAAGCCAAATGCAGCGACAAACCCACCAAAACCCTTCGCTGAGTAATATTTGTCAACCAACTCCAGATAGTGGGAATTTAGTGTTATCACTTTCATATCAGGAACTAAAGATTGCCCATCCAGTTCAGTTGCCTGGTGTTGTTTTAACTGATGCGTTCTCTCTTCATCACGAAGAAACCGGTTTACTTTAAACTTAGGAAAAAGACCGTAATAATCCATTTTATTCTACACTCCCGGAGCCAATTTAACCTCAACCTATTCCAACATACCTTTCATCTTTATTTTCTGTTGTTTGCTGATGGTTTCCTGAAAATATTCCGCCATAGATGTTCAGGATTACAAGAAGCATCGACCCGATAAGGGTCATCTTTAACAACCCGGCACAGTGACTCAATACTCTCGGGCCAGACGGGCACTCTGCTTGTCACCATCGCCAGGTAGCGCGGAACGCTGAAAATAATGGCCAGCACAAACAGGAACGGAAACAGAAATAACGGTGCGCCGTTAAAGCCGGATAAAAGATAGAGCAGACCAAAGCGATAGCTCTCGCGTTTTTTTGCGATAGGCAGGCAAAAGTCAACAACTCCAATGACGGACTCAGGCCCTTCTTCCATGTAACGTCGGACAAACTCCCAGTGCCTTTCAAGCTGCTTCCTGTCCGAATGCGTGGCCGGCAGACAGAAGGTGTCAATCACGGTTTCATTATCATCCGCCAGCACATGACCGCTGATGTAGTAGTCTTTGTTCGCATCTTTTCTGTGGCTCAGTCCTGTGGTGAAAAAAACGCTATCCCAGGGAACGCTGTAGGTTGAACCATTTAACCGGAATACGTGCACCAGTCTGTTTTTTCTGTCAAAGCGAACGGGATAATGAGTCCAGGCAAACCATTCTGTTTTTAGAAGCTTGAATGAAAACAGAATTGCCGGAATCAACATTAAAGTGAAAATCAAAAGAGATTTTTCATTTTTCGAAAACATCCACCGGAGATATGGAACGGTGTCAAGAAGAACAGCAAGGTAAAACAGAGATGCTGAAAAAAAAACAAATGCAGCAATCAGACTCAGAAACCCTTTTGCTGAGAAGTATTTATCAACCAGTTCCAGATAATGGGAATTTAGTGTTATCACTTTCATATCAGGAACTACAGATTGCCCATCCAGTTTAGTTACCTGGTGTTGTTTTAGCTGATGCTTTATCTCTTCATCATTAAGCTCACGGTTTAATTTAAACTTAGGAAAAAGACCGTAATAATCCATTTTATCCCTCCACTCCGAGCGCTAATTTAAGCTCATCCATTTCCATTTTCATGGTTGGCCATATAGGCAGTTCAGCAGCCTCTATCTGCTTATATTTTTCTTGATTTTCCTTCGTATAATCAGTGCCAACTGGTATTCGTCGCCATAAGCACTGCACCAGCCATTTTTGAATGTTATCGCGATTCTGAAACGCAAGATAAATAGTAGTGCCTATCAAAATCGCAACTGCTATAAACGTTCCTATCACAGGTATCGCCCAAACTACAGCAACTGCAAGCCACAAACCAGCGAGCCCAGACATACCGTAAGCAACAAAAAGTCCAATATGCCCTTTGTTTAATTCATTGAATGCATGATATAAATCATACCCCGCAGCAATTACTCCAGCCACCACGCCCAATGCTTTCCCCGCATAACCAACCCATCTGAGAAAGGTTTCAGAGCTGAAAACCCGGAGCCTCGACGCAGCATTAGCAAATAACCGAAATTGTTTAATACCGGTCTCAATAATGCCTAATGTCGTGCTTCCAAGACCTAATACTCCCGCCCAAAATCGGGAATGAGCTTCTCCCTGATCAGCAGTGAGCGTTTTTTTATTGTGAATATCAGCAGAAATAAAAAGTGCTGCAACCTGAAGAATCCCGGAACATACCCCTAATGTAAATGGCATAGCCTGCCCGGCTTTTGTGACTCCACGCTGAACGGCGCCCTGCCAGCGGCTAAATTGCTGAGCCTCAACATCTGCTGATGTTCGAAGTAATTTACTCAATGCAATAGCACGCTCTTTGGGTGGCAGCGATGCCATCTCGTGTACTTTGTCAATATCAACCATGACCAGAAATTTTTTTGTTTCCTCAACTTCCATTGGCAACCCGTCGATTCTGAGTCGTCTTAGCTCCCGTCTAACATAATGTCGTAAGCTGTCTTTATTTGCTCTGCTGTCCAGTCCGCTTTCCTTAGCCAGTTGCGTGACCACTTCAGAAACAAACTCTTTATATTTCCCTGTTTTTTCTAAAGGAACCAGTGCTTTATTTGTTATTGCACCCATCGCAACTAAACAGCCGTAGACTTTGTTTGATTCTAATGCCTGTGCGATCTGTTTTGTTAATATACCTGAAAGTAACCCAATGAATATTCCTGTCACACCGGCAGCATTATCACGCATTTTTTCGATACTATCTTTAAAGGCATCGGCGATCCCATTCCAGGGAATGGCAAACCAGTCCGAAAAGCCTTCAGTAGCTTTAGCTAACTTTTCAGCCAGAACATCCTGATTTAATATTAGCGCACGAGCCAGTATATTTGTTACATCTGTGGGTGTCCCTGACAACAAATCATTAAAATGACGAATGACCCCCACTTTGTCCTGCATCCCGGCAATGCAGTAATTCAGCGTCTGGACATATTCAATACCGCTTTTCAATTCCTGGGTATCAAAATTATGCTTAAAATATCGGAGCAACACGCTGCCCTTTATCCACTCAAGATACATTTCGGTGCGTGGACTTACGACACTGTCGTTATACTGCTGTAAAATTTTATTAAATTTCTTCTGAAAGTCAGCCACTTTTGATGGTTCATAGTATTGTTCATACTTCGCCCACTTCCTGGCTGCCTCAGGTTTTACTTTCCGATCACCGATCGAGGTATACATATTATCCGGAACATCGCTATTCCCGGCGTAGCCAAAGGGACCAGAAAGCGCCATTCGCTCTTCGCTCTCACTCTTCTCAATAGAGTCCCGTTCAAACTGGCGACTCATCGATTCTTTCAAACCAGTAATTGCAGAAGCCAGAGCAAGCTCCCGTTGATATTCGGCTTTTTTGTAGACGTTTTTTTGCAATTCAAAGTCTATAACGGCGGAGAGATCTTGCAAGACTGCAGGTGGATCCTGCAGCACAATCATTGCCCCTTTATTTGGGTAAAGCTTGTCTGCCGATTTTTTAATTAAAAGGGCTTCAAATGTCGTGGCAGCTTTCCACGGTGCAGGGGACCATATCCTGGCGCTGCTGTTTTTTCCTTCACTGCTGTATTCCGCCACAGTTTCAGTCAGCGACGATATTGCAATAACCTGGTCCGCCTTACCGCTATTAATCCAGGCATCCATGTCAAAAGGTTGCATATACTGAATGCGATAAGACGCTTCTTCATGCTTTGTGCGGACCGCTGGTGTCCATTCCACTTCGGACCAGCAGAACCAGAACACGCCGTTTTTCATGCTCAAGGGCTTTACCGGCAGCGTTATCAGTGATGCACTCGCAAGTTCTTCTGGCTGAGTAACGCATGGCTTAGCCTTACCATTTGCAATATCAGGAGGCACATCTCCATTTTCAGGCAGCGGGTAATAATATCCTTCGCAAGTGACAAAATAATTTATCCAGCGGTTACCTGACTCAGACCAGATGTATAAATAGCCCTCACGCAGCAAGCGTCCCGTCCATGCAGTTTCGCCCTTTGCTACTGCAGGTACGGTGACGCTACCTGGCAAAAGAGGTAATGCATCATCCTTTGCCACAACCGCCGGGCGAACGGGTAAAAGTGGCAACCCATAGCGGGTACAGAACTTACAGCCTTTTTGTGTGCTCATATTAATTGTTCCATGCATGATTATAAGGCTGCATTTGGGTCATCTCCTGCCAGAGATGTTCATCCCAGTTACTGGTTACATCACGATAATAGTCAGGAGCCTGTCGGGACTGTGCCAAAAATGCCGCCATCTTCGGAGCCATCCAGAAACCTTCTGGCTGCACTAATGCATGCAGCGCAAATGCAATACGATCTTCCTGGGTCGGCAGTCCACATGTCATCGCCTGCACAAGCAAAGCATCTATTTTGCGACTGCTTTCCTGACGCTGTGCCATATCGACATTGCGTGGCAGTTTTTCCAGGACAAGGTTTATCTGCCCGCAACGCTGTAATTGCGCCAGCGGAATTTCTGTTTGGTCTCCGGGCTGGCAAGAAACTCGAGCCGGGAACGCCAGTGTGTGCCACTCTCCCTCCAGCCAGAATGTCCAGTACGGTATTTCCTGGGCGGGTAGCTGGTTAGACAATTGCCATGGGTTTAGCATCCAGTGCAGATGAAACAACACTCGCGGATCGTAATAACGCAGGATATGTCCCTTTTGGTGTGCATCCTTAAAAAACAGGGCATTAACCAGCAGATTGTGTACGATCTTAATCGGGCGCTGACTGGACAATAAAAGGACGCACGTCGGCGGTGAAGTTGGGTCTGCACACCGTGAAAGGTCTGCCATAAATGTTCTCCACTCACCAGGTGGAAGCTCATGCAACGATATCAGCCACGGGTAAAGATGGGCTTGCGGTGCCAGCATCGGCGAAACCAGTTCGATATGCGGCCAGTTTTCCGGCAGTTCTGGCACCCGCATGCGGTCAATAACTGCATATTGATGGTCCGCCAGTTGCAAAGGCTGCTCCAGGTAATTAATCATCAGTCGTCCTTAGCTCAATGGTATGATCGCATCACCTTTGCCTGAAGCTTCTGAAGCCATGGATTCACAGGCGGTGAATTTCGGGTAGGGAACGTTCAGTTTCGCTGGCCCCGCATAGTCAAAATCAGCACTTTTTACCTTAAAGCAGCCATTGGTGCCGTGCTCTATTTTGGCCGGATCAATCGTCAGATAAGAACCACCACACTGCAAAATGATTTTCTTTTTCGCAGTGATAAGGATTTCATCTTCAGTACTCGTAATGGTTAACCCTTTCGCGGCTGTGATATCAAGCCCATCAGTCTGAGCCTGCATTTCGATTTTCCCTGCCGCCGCAACCAGTTTCATTCCCATCTCATGTGCAAACACCACCACCGCTTTTTTCGCGACTAATGCAATGCGTTTTAGCGCTGATATTTCCGTATTCCCACCCGCAGTTAATATCTGATTCTGGTTAGAACTGAACTGAATATGCTGAGGCGTGGAAAGTGCAATCCCTGCTGGTGCACCCGCCACAATCACCGACTGTTGCAGGGCATCCACACTTTGCTGTAAGAAACTTTGTTGTTTGTCATTATCCAGTGAATCGATATTTGCAGTTTCCAGAAGACTGGAGAGTGATTCAGCCAAAGACAGGGCGTCGGATAGCTGGCGCTTAACCTCTGCCATATCCAGCACCTGCCCCTGCGCCTTCGTCTGCCCGTCAGCGGTGATAAATATCCCTTTCTGCGCACGGATGGCGCCCCAGCTGTCCGTCCTGAGCTCAAACCCCTCACCGCGCTTCTGCTTTTCGCCGTCGACGAGATGGCCGAGGTTCAGCTGGCTCTTGCCGCCGTACTCGGTGCTGACCTTGATATGCTCTTTCCCGCGCTCGTCATCGAGGCGAATTTTGTTGTTCGCCGGCGTGCGCAGGACGTTACGTTTGTAGTTGCGGATGGTGACGTGATCGCCGTGGGCTGAGTCGTGAAGTACGCCAGAAATGTACGGCCTGTCCGGGTTGCCGTCTTCAAAGCCAATCGCCACTTCGGTGCCCGCCAGCAGCGGCAGGTGCAGGCCGTAAGTGTCACCTGCATACGGTCGGGACTGGCGCACCCACAGGCTCTCGAACCCCGTCTCCCAGCTGTCACGGTCAAACAGCATGTTGACGCGGTAGCGCCCGTCTTTATCGATATGGCCGTAGGTATCATTTTCAGTGGTGCTGGTGACGCGGGCCGGTAAGGTACCGGCCATCACCGGGCGAGCCCCAGGCTCAGGGCGGAAGCTGAAATCCGGGCTGTCCGGAATGCCGTCAAAATGGAGGCGAAAGTCTTCATCCCGCCGCGCGTGGGTCCGCATCGCCGTGATGACCACACCCTGAGCAAACACGGCAGCCACTTCATACCCGCCGGAGACTTTCAGCAGCATACCCGGAGAGAGCGCCGGACTGCTGGTGATGGCCCGCGTCTGCGTCTGGCCATTCAGGTAGCGCTCATGCCGGATGCGGGCATAAAACGCGCCGGACTCGGGCACCGGATTACGCTTATACGCGCTGCCCGGCATCAGATAATTGTCGGCATAGTGGTACGCTTCCCCGTACGTGGTCGCGTCGCCCCGGGTGACGTCAACCAGCGTATTCATATCCTCAGTGGCCTGACGGTAGTTGTAGTCGCGGGTGCTGACCTGCTTCTGCACCACGCTGTGATGGCTTTCCATTCCCCACACCGAGTCCACACCCTGCGAGTGCTGCCCGGACGGCGGTACCGACGGCAGGCTCAGGCCTTTCTCATACCCCTGCTGACCGTCGTAAAACTCCACCACGTCAATGTTCAGGCGCGTGTCGGTGGTGAAGCGGAACCAGATGCCCACTTCGCCAAGCAGGCGGGTGATAAAGTACAGGTCGTCCTCGCCGTACTGCATCACCTGCTCACGGCGGGGGTACTCTTTTGTGAGCGAGAACAAAAAATCCTGGCCGCGCATGCCGTGACGCTCGCGCAGGATTTTTTCCACAATTTGCGGGACCGACATGTCCTGGTAAATGGCGTTCTGGTGCGAACGGTCAAGCAGTGCCAGACGGGGCCGCAGCGTCAGGGCATAATGCGTTTCATCTTTTGAGGTGCCGAGACGTTCAAAACCGGTCACCACCCCCTGAATCACCCGCAGCGGCTGCTGGATTTTGATTCCGTAACCCTGGTCAACCGGGGCCTGCAGCGTCAGCGAACCGGGCTTCATCAGCATCATCTCTTTGCTGATGCCGTGGTCGCGGCTGGTGAACTCAACACGGTAGCTGAACGGTCGGCTCAGGGCTTCGTCGCCTGAAAAGGCCAGCACGTCGTGTTCAGCTTCACAGCCCTTCACCACGAGGAGGTGATGGTTATGGCTGTATCTGATCGGAGGATTAGTGCTCATACGTTACCCCCTGATTCCATTCAAATTCAAGGCCAATCCCTTCTTCATCATCCCAGCCAAGGCGTAACGTGTGCGGCTTCTCTTTTGCGGCCATATAGGTCAGCAACTGCTGGCTCAGCACCGGCAAAATTTGTTGATTCAGCAGGCTGTCGACGTTGCGCGCACCGGTGTCCGGCAGCAGGCAGGCGGCGGTCAAGGCGTCATACAGGCTCTCATCAATCTGCGTGGCCAGGCCGTAGTGACGATGCAAGCGCTTGCTGACTTGTGACAGTTTCATTTCCACGATGGTACGCATGGCAGCTTCAGCCAGCGGACGGTAAATCACCGTCTGGAAGCGGGCGAGCAGCGCGGGCTGGAAATGATCACGCAGGATCGGACGCAGCAGTTCGTGTAGGTCTGCTTCGGTGGCTTCCGGGTTTTCATCCAGCAGTTGCATCAGGTGGTCACTGCCGAGATTGGAGGTCATGAGGATAACGGTATTGCGAAAGTCAATTTCGCGCCCTTCGCCGTCGCGCATAAAGCCACGGTCAAAGACCTGATAGAACAGGTTCATCACGTCACGGTGCGCCTTTTCCACTTCATCCAGCAGTACCACGCTGTATGGACGCTTGCGAACGGCTTCGGTGAGGATCCCGCCCTGGCCGAAGCCGACGTAGCC
Organism: Enterobacter asburiae; assembly: GCF_024599655.1. Lineage (NCBI taxonomy): Bacteria > Pseudomonadati > Pseudomonadota > Gammaproteobacteria > Enterobacterales > Enterobacteriaceae > Enterobacter > Enterobacter asburiae. Next base: position 1,418,167 of record NZ_CP102247.1, on the reverse strand, counting down.
CGGAGGTGACCCCTTCAGCTGGGAAACAGTATGCGGCTCCTGGTATTCAGAGAGGTTAATAGTAATGAGTGACTTCTCGCCACCGTACATGGCATCGGCCAGCGCAAGCGCGGTTTCGGTTTTCCCCACACCGCTCGGCCCCACCAGCAGGAATACGCCCTGCGGACCGTTCTCGGACGTAAGGCCCGTTTTTGCCGCACGCAGACGCTGCGCAATGGCTTCGAGCGCCACATCCTGCCCAACCACGCGCTTACTGATTTCATTTTCCAGAGTCAGCAGTTCGGTCTGCTCATCCTTCATCAGCGATGACAGCGGCACGCCTGTCCAGTCGGCAATCACGTTGGCAACGGTGCGCACGTCCACATCCAGGGAGAGCAGCGGGTTGCTGTGCTGCATGCCGCTCAGTTCCTGCAGCAGCGCGTGCGTCTCGCTCTGACGGGAGATGTCCTGGCGGCTTTCCAGCAGTTGTTCGGTGAGTTTCAGCTCCTGCTCGTACTGAGTTTCAAGCTCGTCGAGAGCAACGATAAGATCGTTCTCTTCCTGTTCAATGACGGTCAGGCGTTCACCATGGTTCTGATTACCGACAGCAATATCTTCCAGCAGCGCCTGCTTCTCCATTTCAAGAGAGGTAATCTGCGAGCGAATGCAGGTCAGCGGTTCCGGCACGGTGTCGAGGCTCATGCGGACGCGCGCTGCGGCGGTGTCGAGCAGGTCAACTGCCTTGTCCGGCAGCTGGCGGCCCGTAAGATAGCGGCGGGAAAGCGTAACAGCCGCGCGCACCGCATCGTCGGTAATATGCACATTGTGGTGTTCGGCATAGCGGGATTTCAGGCCACGAAGCATCAGGCAGGCGGTGTCATCGTCCGGCTCATCCACTTTGACCATCTGGAAACGGCGCTCAAGCGCGGCGTCACGCTCGAAGTATTGTTTGTATTCAGACCAGGTGGTGGCCGCAATAGTACGCAGTTCGCCACGCGCCAGCGCGGGTTTCAGCAGGTTGGCTGCATCTGCGCCACCCGCCTGATTACCTGCGCCGATGATGGTATGCGCTTCATCAATAAAAAGAAGGACAGGTACAGGCGATTGCTGCACCGCATCGATGACGTTTTTCAGGCGCTGTTCGAACTCACCTTTCACGCCTGCACCAGCCTGGAGCAGGCCCAGGTCAAGGGTACGCAAACTGACCGTTTTGAGGGATTCCGGCACATTCCCCTCGGCGATACGCAACGCCAGGCCTTCAACCAGTGCGGTTTTCCCTACGCCCGGCTCGCCCACCAGAATCGGGTTGTTCTTGCGACGGCGGGAGAGGATATCCACCATCTGGCGGATTTCAGTATCCCGGCCGAACACCGGATCGATCTTCCCTTCCCTTGCTTTTACGGTGACATCAAGGGTGAATTTGTCCATTGCGTTCTGCAGCGCCGGACTCAGTTCCCCCTCTTTCATTTCCACTCCAGCCGGGCGCCCGACAAATTCCACCTCACCACCGTGGCGCTGCGTCAGTTCAGCTTCGTGCTGCATTTCCAGACGCTCGTCCGATTGCGCATCCAGCAAAGGTCGCAGGCGTTCCAGCTGGCTTTGAGCAAGTGTTAACAACGGCCAAAGACCGTCACAACGTGCCAGTTTTGGTTTTTCCACCAGTGCCATCAGCAGATGGATGCTGCGAATGTGCTCTTCGCCATTGAGTGAGGCAAGTAGCCAGGCTTGCTGCATCAGAGTCTGGATGTCATCAGAGAGCTGGGGCCGATGGCGCACGGAGCGAGGTTGTCTGTCGAGCCAGCCAAGTAAATCCTGCCAGATGCTATCCATATCCCATTCATAGCGACGCGCCAACACCGTCAGGTCACCTTCCCCCTGCTCCAGCAGCTTCAGTAGCCAGTGCTCCGGCAGAATTTCGGCATGGGCACGGGTCTGACAGAGCGAAGCTGCGCCTTCCATTGCTCGGGCACAGTAAGGGTTCAGACGACGTAACAGGATGGCTGGATTTTCCATGAGATTCTCTCTTTGTCGGTTCCTGGACACGCTACCGCCCCTCGCTGTTTACCAAAGCGCATAAGGTCAGGCAGGCAGATTGTTGTTTCTTTGCTGAGTACCCGCATCTCAGACACTCAGCAAAAAACTGCGGGCAGGACAAACCTGCCCGCATCAGGATTACGCGGTGGCGCGTTCGTTCCAGGAATCGGAATGAATGATGTTGCCGTCTTTGTAGGTCCAGGTGATTTTTTCGTAACGCAGTTCAACGCGCTCGAGGTGGTTGTGCTTCTCCTTTGAAGGATCCTTGACGTCATACATCTCAGGATTCACTTTCACCACCTTCACGTTTTCCAGTTTGGTGTTGAAGTACTCCACTTCCTGGCCCGCGTCGTTGATTTTGTACCACTTGAATTCCGCAGACTTGAGGGTCTGACCGGTGGTCACCGCCTTGTACAAGTACGGGCTGGAGGAATCGATTTCCTTGGTGAACAGGAACGGCGTATGGATACGGGTACCGGTCAGCTTGCCGGTGTTGTTATCGGTCGGGATGTACAGGTTATGTTCCTGAGCGACAACTTCGATGCTGCCTTCACGATCCTGAACGTCCACCGAACCTTTAATGTCCGCGCCGCCGTCGTCTTTCAGCCAAAGATAAACAGGAATTGCCATGGAATTACTCTCCATTGTGTAGTGAAGCGCCATCATCCTGCGATGACGCTGAGGGTTTGCCAGGTATCAGACAGGCATTCGCCTGCGGTACCAGACTGATTTCGACACGGCGGTTGAGCGCACGGCCTTCCGGGGTGTCATTGGTTGCGACAGGGCGGCTTTCGCCATAGCCCTGCACCGCAAAACAGCTTTCCGGCACGTCGCCGGTGTCACGCATCCAGTTGCGCACCGCTTCAGCACGTTTCAGGGACAGCGTCTGGTTCAGTTGCGGAGTGCCGGTGTTATCGGTATGTCCGGATACGACAATCAGCCAGCCCGGTTTGGCCTTAACTCCCACCAGGGAATTGACCAGCATTTTGGTAGAGCCCGCTTTCAGCACGAACTTGCCGGAATCGAATAGCGACATGCTGTCGAGCCGCACAATTTTCGGTACCGGTTTTGGGGTCGGCTGCGGTTTAGGTGGCGGAGGGGGCGGTACATACGAACGAATCGCTTCCAGCACCGGCATCCGTAGACGTTCTCCCTGATAAAGCCCCAGACCCAGCCGGGTTGGCACACCGTTACGTGCATAGCTATCCAGCTGCGCCGCATCCTCCCGGAGGATCTCAACGGCGCTAGCCTTCGGGCCGTAATCATCCATAGAAAGGCTGTCGTAACGGGCAACATCGAAGCTCACGCGATGCAGCAGCTGGCGATTGTTCCAGCCACTGCTGAGCAGCGCGGCGATGGCCGCCAGGGTGAAAAGACCGAGGACACAGCACCAAGTACGGATCCGGGGAGTGAGTCCTCCCCCCTCCGGTAGCAGCGGCAGGATGAAATCCGATAAGGGTGAAATCACCGTACTGTCCGTCCCTACCGGCTGCCAGCCGGCCACCTGCTGCATAGCAGTGTGACGCGCCAACCACGCCGTCCAGGCCGATGACGCGAGATTCGCGGCAAGAATTGGCCCCATTCCCCACAGCACCGCTGCTGGCGCGATGGTCGGAACATCAGGATTCTCATCGATAAATACCGCCTGGACATGCTGATGGAACCAGCTCATCAGGCTGTTCATCAGCACCTGCTGCTGCATCACGGGCGCACCGCCGGTGTTGACCCACGCGGCGATCGAACAAGGCGCATTAGACTCACGCCAGACGCTCCTCTCTTCACCCGGAATAGCAGCCTGCCAGAGCATGTCATCCGCCATCGCGCTGCCGATCTGACCATTCAGAATCAATGGCACAGAATGACCCGTTTCTTTACGCAGCTGGCTGATTTGCCAGCGCAGAGCCAGCAGACGACTTGTCAGGGCTTCGCTGTCGACATGTTTCTGCGGGCAGACACTGACCATCACCGACAGCTGACGGCCCCAATCCGGGCGCTGCCACAGTATCTGACGGGCAACCTGCTCCAGATCCTGATGGTCCTCAACGCGGATCCAGCATCCCTGCGTGACGATCAGCACCGGTGACTGTTGCGGCCAAGTCAGCGGCAGATCGCCACAAACCAGCACTACGGGCTGACGGTAAGTGGCGTCAGGAAGGTCATCCAGAAGCAGGGTGACGTCATGCTCCGCACGAGGTCTGGTGATATACCAGAACACGAAGATAACCCCGAGCATCGCCAGCAGAACGAGCACTGAAGCCAGCCGGGATACCGGCAGAAAAGCCAGACAGACCACTGCACTCAGCAGGGCGGCCCACAGCGCAAGCCCGCGCTGTTGTGCAGGACTCATTTTACGGCTCCCGGCAGCAGGGTCTGCAGCATCTGATCGAGCCAGCTATCCAGTCCCCACCAGAGCGCGGCTAGAATAATCACGCTTAGTCCAATACGTGCAGGCCATGATGCAAACCAACCGCCCACTCCCTGCCCGGCACGGCTTTCTGCCAGAACAGGATGGGTCTGCGGATAGCTGAACGGCGCGACATGTTCACTGAGCGCGCCGATCAGCTTCTGGCGTTCAGGATCGTTCAGCGCGCGATAGTCGCCCAGGAATCCAAGCATCATTACCCGCTGGAAGCAGGTCAGTACGGCAATGTCTGGTGCAGGTTCGCGCAGCACATCGCGCATCCTGTCACACAGGGTGTCACCGGCGTCCATCGTGCCGAGGAAGTGTCCCTGCAGGGGAATGTCATACCACTGCACACAGGCGTCATCCTCCACACCGCGCCCTTTGACCGCCTCATCAAGCAATGCACATTGTGCAGTGAGGATATGCTCACAGCTGGCTTCATCGAGTTCACTCGCTTTCAGTTCGCGCTGAACGCGCTCCACATCAGCGATACACCGCTCCCACAAGACCCGACCTTCACCTTCCTGAAACTGCGGGCCATGGCGAAGGCTAATGACCTGAAGCCATGTATCCTGCAGCAGGACGTCAATATCAACAGACACGGCAGCGCCGTGTTTACGTTCACTCATGTTCTCAGTACCGCAAAGAGTTCAAGTTCAGGCTCGCCAAGCATGCCTGGGACGTAAAACATGCACGTCCCTCTCTGGAGCATCTCAGTCGCCAGAGGATGGGAGAGATCGAGACTGAAATACTGATTTTCCAGACGCAGCGGAATGGCAGCTGGTACATGGCGCAACGGCGTCAACGGCACGCCCACGCGGGAAGAGTTGACGATCCCCCTCACATGGTCAGGACTGCCCACCTTACACTGACGCGGGAACTGTTCCTGCAGCTGCGCCACCGGGATCGGCGAGCGAACAGAAAGATAGTAATCAGCCCCTTCGCGCAGACGCGGGTCGTGCAGGCGAGCCTGCCAGAAGTGCAGCCGTGGGTCATAGTCGAGTGAAAGGGCCACCACGCGGGACGGCAGGCTGGCTTCAAGCAGATCGCCAAGCAAATCAAACAGCGGTGGAAACACCGCATTAAGTTGCTCGTGGTGCCATGCCGGTATGGCATTCACCTGATGCTCCAGAGAGAAGGTCAGCAGGCTCCCTGCAAGGCGAGAAAGTTCCGGATACAGACGTTCCGGAGGGCTTTGCAGGTTACGCTGGAACTGACCCAGCACGGGCTCAGCGCTGTTCAGCGCGTTAAGCAGCCAGAACAGGGATACATCAGCCACGGCAAAATCAGCCATACGCTCGTTGCTCTCACGCCGCATTGCCATTAGACGGCACAGGCGAGCACGCAGTTGGGTCATCAGTTGTTCCAGTTGGGTAACCAGCCAACGGCTTCCCTGGAGGGCCAACAGCGGAGGGAGAAACGTCTCATCTAATTGCCATGTCCCCTGCGAGTCTTGCTGCAGTCGGGCGACCGGGCAGGTCAGATAGTCGCTGTTGTTCTGATGGGCAAAACGCAGCGTCAGTTCCGGCTGTATCACAGCAATCTGGCGGGTGTCTTCCCCAAAGGTATTGCGTACATCCCGCCAGCGCTGCCGATATCGCACCGGACGCTCGGCTACCTCATCGGGCTTCAGGCAGTTGCCGCCGTTCGCCCGCAATAGCGGGAGCGCCAGTACCACCTCCACCACCTGCGATTCGCTTTCAAGCGACAGCACCGGAGGCAGAGTATCGGCATTGTCTGTATCAATCAGCGTACCGTCCTGAAAACGGACATGCAGATGACGTGCCTGCAGACGTCCAAGCCTGAGAGCTTCCGGTTCGAAAGTGGCATTGATTACCCCCCACGGACAGGAGAGGCCCAGCCGGGCAATACATTCGGCAGACCAGGCCGCATACGCGACCTGTTGCTGAAAATGCTGGGGAGAGACCATAATGCCCCTGCCCCATAGCGGTTGTTCCGTTTTCATCGGCTTCCTGCCTGTTCTTACGATTTCGCTTTCGGCATCTGGGAAACCAGCGACAGATTGACGTCCATCCCTTCCACCTGGAAGTGCGGGATCGCGTACAGTTTCACGCGGAAGAAGCCCGGATTATCCTCAATGTCTTCCACCACCACTTTCGCATCACGCAGTGGGTGAGACGCCTGCAGTTCGTCGCCCGGATCGGTCATTTCGGTCACCAGACTGCGGACCCAGGTGTTCAGCTCAAGCTCCAGCAGCCGGCGATCCTTGGTAGTACCGATGTTCTCGCGCTGAATCAGCTTTAGGTAATGGGCGATACGCGAAAGCAGGAAGATATACGGAAGACGGGCATTGATGCGGCTATTTGCCGTCGCATCTGCGGTGTCATACAGTGCCGGTTTCTGAGTAGAGTTAGCCGAGAAGAAGCAGGCGTAGTCGCGGTTTTTGTAGTAGGACAAAGGAATGAAGCCCAGATTCGCGAATTCGAATTCGCGGGTTTCAGGGATCATCACTTCGCTCGGAATTTTTACCTGATTGCCGGTACCGAGATCGTACAGATGGATAGGCAGGTCCTGAACCGCACCACCCGCCTGCGGGCCACGGATTTGTACACACCAGCCATTGTTGATAAAGCTGCGCACCATGTTAGACGCGAAAGCAAACGAGGCGTTGGTCCACAGGTATTTGTCGTGATCCGGACCTTTGACTTCTTCGACATAGTTGAAGCTGCGAACCGGGACGGTATCCGGGCCATACGGTAAACGTCCCAATACGCGCGGCATGACCAGGCCGATGTAGCGAGCGTCGTCAGTATCGCGGAACGATTTCCACTTGATGTACTCTGCGCGGTCAAAGTAGTTACCAATATCTTTAATCGCCGCGACGTCTTCCATGGACTCTTTAAGGAAGAATTTCGGGCCTGCAGAGCCGATAAACGGCATATGCGCAGCAGCGGAGACTTTAGAGATATTGCGCAGCAGAGCGACATCCTGCGCTGAAGCATCAAACTCGTAAGCGGAAATCAGCGCCGCAATTGGCTCGCCGCCAGGGGTGTCATATTCATCAATGTAGGCGTGTTTATACAGACCACTCTGGATGATTTCCGGGCTGTCTTCAAAGTCCTGGCGCAGGTCTTCTTTGGACATGCTCAGCAGCTCAATTTTGACGTTCTGGCGAAAATCTGTTTTATCAACCAGCGACTTCACACCGCGCCACAGGCTTTCAACCGCCTGAAACTCGTCATGGTGCATAACCGCGTCCAGCTGGCGGCTTATCTGATAATCGAGCTCAGCGATATGGTGATCAATCAGGCTTTTATCCAGTTTTTCGACTTTCGAGCCCGCTTTGGTCAGACACTCCAGAAAGACCTGCATACCGGCAGTTAGACGTTCATCAGCGGTCGCATCTGACATCGCCTGCGCATCCTGCCAGATGTCTAATGCGCTCAACTCGGAGACAGGACTCAGATTGATTTTCTCAAACAGAGAGGCGTAAACCCCTCCCGCAGCGGGACGTTCCAGCACCACGCTTTCACCGCCAGCGATATTATTTTGTACAGACATGAGCATTCCTTGATTAATCCGTTAAAACAGCATGATGGTTAAGGTTTTTTTGCTGCCAGTGCAGAGAGTTCATTTCGCAGTTCAGCACTAAGCGACTGGTCCAGAACGATTTTTTCCAGCTCTTTTCGGAAAGTCTGGTTATCCAACAGGTTGGCCTTCAGATCGCGAAGCAAGTTGCGCATCGCCAGCATCGCCTTGAGCTGCGGTATCTGAGCAGCCACCTGCTCTGGCGTGAAATCTTTCATGCTCTGGAAAGTCAGCTGAATAGCGTCCTCACCACCATCATCAGCCAGCGTATTTTTAACGGTTAGATTAAGTTTTGGGGAATATTCAGAAAGAACGCTATCAAAATTATTTTTCGTGATGTTAACTTTTTCACGCCCAGATATTGAAGCAGACTCCTGCCCATTACTGAAATCACCAGCAACCAGTAATTTCAGTGGTAATTCCATTTTCTTGCTTGCCCCGCCGGTATGCAGGTCAAGCTTCAGGTTAATACGTGCCTTAGGCACCTCGTTCTGAAAACTGTCAGCCATCTCATCATCCCTCTTTGTTTTGCTACGGCAACTTCACGGTATCGTTCTTGATGCGCAATATTAGAATAATGATCGACATAAAATCAAATACACAGATCCTTTATCCGTAATAAGAAATTTCTTAAGAATTTTCCACTAAAACATTATGGCGAATTACCCTGCAACCCCAGAAAAAGACACTGCTTTTGTTATGCAAACCGAATATTTGTATCGAAAAAATGATCACAGGCAGATAGACGCCAGGGAAAACACTTAATATTGATTTACATCAAGAAGCCAATACCAAACATCATGAACTGCCTGCAGCGTATTATTGCAGAACGATAAAAATAAGATTTTTATAAATAATGAAAACAAACTGAATTATTGATTGCGTAAATAATACATGAGAATTTTCACAAGGAATTTTCTCATTCGCTAATGTGGACGTGATAAATAAATTTTTTAAGTGAGTAATCTGTCACGAACAAACACGCTACTCTTTTTGCCCGTGCACGCCTTCATCAGAAGATGATCTACCTGCCCAACTCATATAGACGGCCTGGTCTTGCATCGATTGATTATAAAATCTGTAAAATCAAACACCTTCCAAATTGCCGCTTTTTTAATCAAAAACGAGTAATAGCACATATCGTATAACGGTGTTACATTATGCCGCCCACCCAATGTCAGCTATGGCCAGGTAACGCCGTAAAGATCGGTAAAGCCTGCAACCATGACCTTGTACTACGGTCTAATAGGCACGTGGTATCGCACTATGCGTTACTTTCACCGGCTCTACATAGGTTTCTCTATTTTGTCTCAATCCAATTTCAAACGCGCATTTTTGCACCCGCGTTACTGGTTTACATGGTTTGGTCTTGGCGTACTCTGGCTGCTGGTTCAACTTCCGTACCCTGTTCTTCGTTTGCTGGGATCTAAACTGGGCAGCGCATCCCGCGTTTTCCTGAAACGTCGCGAATCCATCGCGCGTAAAAATCTTGAGCTTTGCTTTCCTCAGTACAATGCTGAAGAGCGCGAGAAACTCATCGCTGAAAACTTCAAGTCTATCGGCATGGCGCTGCTTGAAACCGGCATGGCCTGGTTCTGGCCAGACGAGCGTGTCCGCAAGTGGTTTGACGTGGAAGGCCTGGATAACCTTAAACGCGCGCAGATGCAAAAGCGCGGCGTGATGGTCGTTGGCGTTCACTTTATGTCGCTGGAGCTGGGCGGCCGCGTGATGGGGCTTTGTCAGCCAATGATGGCAACCTACAGGCCGCACAACAGTGCGCTGATGGAGTGGGTGCAGACGCGAGGCCGCATGCGTTCCAATAAGGCGATGATCAGCCGTAACAACCTGCGCGGCATGGTTGGAGCGCTGAAGAAAGGTGAAGCCGTCTGGTTTGCACCGGATCAGGATTATGGACGGAAAGGCAGCAGCTTTGCGCCCTTCTTTGCGGTGAAAGACGTTGCGACGACTAACGGCACCTTTGTTATTTCGCGTCTGTCTGGCGCCTCCATGCTGACCGTGACGATGGTGAGAAAAGCAGATAAGTCAGGCTATCGTCTGCACATCTCCCCTGAAATGGCTAACTATCCTGAAAACGAGTGCGAAGCCGCCGCGTTTATCAATAAAGTCATCGAAACTGAAATCATGCGTGCCCCAGAGCAGTATCTGTGGATGCATCGCCGTTTCAAAACTCGCCCTCTTGGCGAATCCTCACTCTATATTTAAGCCCTTCATGAAGGTTAGTTTCGCTAAGAAACTAACCTTTTCAATCACCTGCCTTCCCTCTGAAAAACCGTCTTTGATTGCGTCGCCCAAAGTGAATTTATTGCGAAGCGAAATCAAACTGTCGCCGTTCCACGACACTCGTAAGTGACGGAAATTATTTAAAAAAATGCCTCTTGTCACCCCTCATTTTTAGGCGTACATTAGCGCCGTCTGGCAACAGGAAAGCACAGAATTCTGAGCTGAAGTTAACGGCGTAACGGGAAAATTCTCATTTCCGTTTTGACCGGATTTCAGTTCTCTATAATCAGGTGGACTCTGTTTTTAAATGCGTACCACAAGATACGCGGAGCGATGAAACGTGAAATATTTCTTTATGGGCATTTCGGTGATTGTTTTAGTCTGGGCCGGAACCTTTGCCCTGATGATCTAGTGAAGAACATGCAGTCAAAAAAACAGGAGCCATCGGCTCCTGTTTTTTTATGTCATGACGACGCGGGATGTTCTGCGACGCTCTTTGAGGTAAGAAAACCGTCGGCCCGGAACATACTCTTGATGCCCCTCACCGCCTGACGAATACGGTCGCTGTTTTCAATCAGGGCAAATCGCACATGGGTGTCGCCGTAATCACCAAAGCCAATGCCCGGCGACACACACACCTTCGCATCCTGTAGCAGTTTTTTGGCAAACTCCAGCGATCCCATCGCCGCGTACGGCTCCGGAATTTTCGCCCAGACGTACATGGACGCTTTCGGCATTTCCACCATCCAGCCCGCTTCATGCAGCCCTTTTACCAGCACGTCTCGGCGGCGCTTATACTGGGCGGCAATCTCGTGAACGCACTGCTGGTCACCTTCCAGGGCAGCGATAGCCGCGACCTGCAGCGGCGTGAAGGTACCGTAGTCGTGATAACTCTTAATGCGCGCCAGTGCATTCACCAGCGTTTTGTTACCCACCATAAAGCCAATACGCCAGCCCGCCATGTTGTAGCTTTTCGACAGGGTAAAGAACTCTACCGCCACGTCACGCGCGCCCGGGACCTGCATAATCGACGGGGCTTTCCAGCCGTCATAGACGATGTCAGCATAGGCTAAATCGTGAACCACCAGCACGTCATAACGCTTGGCCAGCGCGACAACTTTCTCGAAGAAATCAAGCTCCACGCACTGGGCCGTTGGGTTCGACGGGAAACCGAGGATCATCATCTTGGGTTTCGGATAGCTTTCGCGAATCGCACGTTCCAGTTCGTTAAAGAAATCAACGCCTTCCACCAGCGGCACGGAGCGGACCTGCGCCCCGGCAATCACCGCGCCGTAGATATGGATCGGGTAACTTGGATTAGGCACCAGCACCGTATCGCCATGATCCAGCGTGGCCAGCATCAGGTGTGCCAGCCCCTCTTTCGAGCCGATGGTGACAATCGCTTCACTTTCCGGATCGATATCAACCTGATAGCGATCCTGATACCAGCGCGAGATCGCGCGACGTAATCTGGGAATACCGCGAGAGGTTGAGTAGCCGTGCGTATCCGGGCGCTGGGCAACCGTGCAGAGCTTCTCAACGATATGCGGTGGCGTTGGGCCGTCAGGGTTACCCATGCTGAAATCAATGATATCTTCGCCGCGCCGACGCGCAGCCATTTTCAGTTCAGCAGTGATATTGAAAACATAAGGGGGGAGACGATCGATACGCGTAAAACGGCGTTCAGGACTGAATTCAGCCATAGATTCCTCAGATTAACGTTAGCGCCCGGACCGTCCGAGCGACGCTGCCACCGATGTGGCATGTTTAGAAAATAACCTGAAAAAAATCATGCTGTCGAGAGGGAAATGAAAAAAAAGCGATCGTCTGAAAACAGGAACCCGGCTGCGCCTAAAAGCGGAAGCCTCTGTTTCGGGATCGGCTTTATGATAGCCGTTATTTAACATGATGATATCAAAACAGTTACCTGACGATGCACCAGAAACGAAAAAACAGGACGCATCGGTCACCGCCAGATAATCCCCTTTACAAATTATGGTTTTTCCTCATTTGATAAACCTGACGGATAGCTGGTCAATACGCGCCAGGTTTTTTATCATGGTTCTTTCCCGTTATCCCAGGTCTACTCGTGCACGAAATATTCACCATGCTGCTGGCGGTTTTTGACCGCGCGGCATTAATGCTGATTTGCCTGTTCTTCCTCATTCGCATTCGCCTGTTTCGCGAGCTGTTGCACAAATCAGCCCACTCGCCAAAAGAGCTGCTGGCCGTTACCGCCATTTTTTCGCTGTTTGCCCTGTTCAGCACCTGGTCCGGCGTGCCGGTAGAGGGTTCGCTGGTTAACGTGCGCATAATCGCCGTCATGTCCGGCGGGATTTTGTTTGGTCCGTGGGTGGGCGTCATCACCGGCCTGATTGCCGGGACGCACCGCTACCTGATTGATATCGGTGGCGTAACGGCGGTGCCGTGCTTTATCACCAGTATTATCGCCGGGGTGCTTTCCGGCTGGATCAGCCGCAAAATCCCGAAAAAACAGCGCTGGCGCGCCGGGATCGTCGCAGGCATGGTGTGCGAAACGCTGACCATGATCCTGGTCGTCGTCTGGGCCCCCACCACCGCGCTGGGGCTGGATATCGTCTCGAAAATCGGTATCCCGATGATCCTGGGCAGCGTATGCATCGGGTTTATCGTGCTGCTGGTGCAAAGCGTTGAAGGAGAAAAAGAGGCCAGTGCCGCCCGTCAGGCCAAGCTGGCGCTGGATATCGCCAACAAAACGCTGCCGCTCTTCCGCCACGTTAACGCGGAATCGTTGCGTCAGGTCTGCGAAATTATCCGCCACGATATCCATGCTGACGCCGTCGCCATCACCAATATTGACCACGTGCTGGCCTACGTTGGCGTCGGGGAACACAACTATCGCGACAACGATGACACCATTAGCCCGACCACCCGACAGGCGATTAACTACGGTAAAATCATTATTAAAAACAATGATGAAGCCCACCGAACGCCGGAAATCCACTCGATGCTGGTGATCCCGCTGTGGGAGAAAGGCGTCGTGACGGGCACCCTGAAAATTTATTACTGTCACGCGCATCAGATCACCTCCTCCCTGCAGGAGATGGCGATTGGCCTGTCGCAGATTATCTCCACCCAGCTTGAGGTTTCGCGGGCGGAACAGCTGCGTGAGATGGCAAATAAGGCAGAGCTGCGCGCGCTGCAGAGTAAAATCAATCCCCATTTCCTGTTTAACGCGCTGAACGCTATCTCCTCGTCCATTCGTCTTAATCCGGACACCGCGCGCCAGCTGATTTTCAACCTGTCGCGCTATCTGCGCTACAACATCGAGCTGAAGGACGACGAGCAGATCGACATCAAAAAAGAGCTGTATCAGATCAAGGACTACATCGCGATTGAGCAGGCGCGCTTTGGCGACAAGCTCACGGTCATTTACGATATTGATGAAGAGGTCAACTGCGTGATCCCGAGCCTGCTTATCCAGCCGCTGGTCGAAAATGCGATTGTTCACGGTATTCAGCCCTGTAAAGGCAAAGGTGTCGTCACCATCAGCGTCACCGAAAGCGGCAACCGCGTGCGTATTGCCGTGCGCGATACCGGCCACGGGATTGATCCAAAAGTCATTGAGCGCGTGGAGTCTAACGAGATGCCCGGAAATAAAATCGGCCTGCTGAACGTGCACCACCGGGTCAAGCTGCTTTACGGCGACGGACTGCATATTCACCGTCTTGAGCCGGGCACCGAAATTTCTTTTTACGTCCCGAATGAGCGCTCTCTCGCACATACGACGACATCACTGTTGCCCCAGGTGGAGTAGCCTATGAAAGTTATCATCGTAGAAGATGAATTCCTGGCTCAGCAGGAGCTCACCTGGCTTATTAAAACCCACAGCCAGATGGAGATTGTGGGTACGTTTGATGATGGTCTGGACGTGCTGAAGTTTCTGCAGCATAACCGGGTCGACGCCATTTTCCTGGATATCAATATCCCGTCGCTGGATGGCGTGTTGCTGGCGCAAAACATCAATCAGTTTGCCCATAAGCCGTTTATCGTTTTCGTTACCGCCTGGAAAGAGCACGCCGTAGAGGCCTTCGAGCTGGAGGCGTTTGACTACATTCTTAAGCCTTATCAGGAGTCGCGGATTGTCAGCATGCTGCAAAAGCTGGAGGCCGCATGGCAGCAGCAGACCGCCCCCGCTAGCGCCACCCCAACGGTACGGGAAAACGACACCATTAATCTGGTCAAAGACGAGCGCATCATCGTGACGCCGGTCAATGATATCTACTATGCCGAAGCCCATGAAAAGATGACGTTTGTCTACACGCGGCGGGAATCGTACGTGATGGCAATGAACATCACCGAGTTTTGCAGCAAGCTGCCAGCGGCACACTTTTTCCGCTGCCACCGTTCGTTCTGCGTGAATTTAAACAAGATCCGCGAGATCGAACCCTGGTTTAACAACACCTACATTTTGCGTCTGAAGGATCTGGATTTTCAGGTGCCGGTGAGCCGCAGCAAGGTGAAAGAGTTCCGCCAGCTGATGCACCTGTAAAGAAAGCGCCCTCTCCCGCCGGAGAGGGCTATGCGTCAGAGGATCTGGCCGAGAACCTGACGCAGGTGGGCACCCGAACCCAGCAGGCCAGGGTTATCATGCACGATCAGATAAACCGGAATATCCTGCACGTAGCTTCTGAAACGCCCTTTATCTTCAAACCCGCCGCGGAAGCCCGAGGCTTTAAAGAAGTCGAGGAAGCGCGGTACGATCCCGCCCGCAATATAGACCCCACCGAAGGTGCCCAGCGTCAGCGCCAGGTTGCCGCCAAAACGTCCCATGATCACGCAGAACAGCGACAGGGCACGACGGCAGTCAATGCAGCTGTCCGCCAGCGCGCGTTCGGTAACGTCTTTCGGCTGCAGGTTTTCCGGCAGACGGCCATCAGATTTCACAATCGCCCGGTACAGGTTCACCAACCCCGGACCTGAAAGGACGCGCTCGGCGGAGACGTGGCCGATCTCAGCGCGTAATTCTTCGAGGATAATGCCCTCTTCTTCGCTGTTTGGCGCAAAGTCTACGTGGCCGCCTTCACCCGGCAGGCTCACCCAGCGCTGGGCAACATGCACCAGATGCGACACGCCCAGGCCGGTACCGGCCCCGTAAACCGCAATCGGCTTGCCTTCGACCGGTTCAGCGCCGCCAAACTGGATCAGATGCTCGGGCTTCAGCATCGGGATCGCCATGGACACCGCCGTGAAGTCATTGATGATTTCAAGATGCGAAAACCCGAGGTTTTTTTTCATCTCTGCGATGGAGAATGCCCAGGTATGGTTGGTCATTGCGACCCAGTCGCCGGTTATCGGGCAGGCAATCGCGATGCAGCCGTCTTCAACGCTTACCTGATGCTCGTCCAGATAGACGCGGACAACGGCCTCAAGGCTTGGATAATCCAGCCCTGAGTAGGTTTTCGCCCGGGAAATCTCACCGCTACTTACATCGCATAATGCGAGGCGCGCGTTCGTGCCGCCCACATCACCTACCAAAGCATACTTTGTCATTCTTCTACTGCTCCGCTAAAGTCAGAATAAATCTTTGGGACACTGTAAATTCAAGGCGTGATAACAACAACGGCCGTAAGGTGAATGCCCATGGATTATCGATCTTCGTCACAGAATAACTTTACCGTTTCAGCACCTTTTGCACTATTGCCATAAAGCTTAATGTGCAAAGTAACGTAATACCGTTTTGTACAAGGAAATCATCATGCTCCACCCGCGAGCCAGAACCATGCTGTTGCTGGCCATTCCGGCGTTAATCATTGGCGTAGCCTCAAGCCTGGTGCTCATTGTCGTGATGAAAGTCGCGTCGGTGCTGCAAACAATATTATGGACAGCGCTTCCGGCAAAACTGGGTGCCACCGCTGATTCTCCTGCCTGGATCATCATGATGCTGACGTTGACCGGTATTGCGGTGGGCCTGGTGATCCGTTTCAGTCCCGGCCATGCTGGACCAGACCCGGCGCAGGAACCGCTGATTGGCGCCCCGGTTTCCCCTTCGGCACTGCCGGGGCTGATTATCGCGTTGATTATCGGTCTGGCGGGCGGCGTTAGCCTGGGGCCTGAGCATCCGATTATGGCGGTGAATATTGGCCTGGCGGTTTTCCTCGGTTCACGCATTTTGCCCCGCGTCGGCGCGCTGGACTGGACCATTCTCGCCTCAGCAGGCACCATCGGGGCGCTTTTCGGCACGCCCGTCGCTGCCGCACTGATCTTTTCGCAGACGCTCAGCAGCAATAACGACGTCCCGCTGTGGGATAAGCTGTTTGCGCCGCTGATGGCCGCAGCCGCGGGGGCGTTGACGACCAGCCTGTTTTTCCATCCCCATTTTTCACTCTCCCTTCCCCACTACGGCCAGATGCAGATAGCCGATATTTTCAGCGGCGCCATCGTTGTCGCCATCGCCATCGCGCTGGGGATGGTCGCGGTATGGTGTCTTCCTCGCCTGCACCGGCTGGTGCATAAGCTGAAACACCCGGTGCTAATCCTGGGGGCCGGCGGTTTGATTCTTGGTATTTTAGGGGCAATCGGCGGGACGGTGACATTGTTCAAAGGTCTGGACGAGATGCAGCAGCTGGCCTTCAGCCAGGTGTTCAGCGTCTCCGACTATCTGCTGTTTGCCGTGATTAAGCTGGCCGCGCTGGTGGTGGCTGCAGCCTGCGGTTTCCGCGGTGGACGCATCTTCCCGGCGGTCTTTGTTGGCGTAGCGCTGGGGCTGATGCTGCACGAACATGTCGATGCGGTGCCGGCGGCCATTACCGTCTCCTGCTCTATTCTGGGGCTGGTTCTGGTGGTCACGCGCGACGC
Source organism: Enterobacter asburiae (assembly GCF_024599655.1). NCBI lineage: Bacteria > Pseudomonadati > Pseudomonadota > Gammaproteobacteria > Enterobacterales > Enterobacteriaceae > Enterobacter > Enterobacter asburiae. Next base: position 1,401,123 of record NZ_CP102247.1, on the reverse strand, counting down.
GTGGCTCAGCCTGTTTATGGCGGCAGTGGTGGTACCCGATTCAACGCTTTTCCCCCTGCTCTGTATCGTAATGTTGCCCGCCTGGCTCCTGCTGGCGGGCAAACCGATGATGATGGCCTGGCGAAACGACAAGTGATCAGGCGTTATTGCGCGCTTCCAGCGCTTTGGTAAGCGCCCCCAGCAGCGGTGGAATATCAGCTTTCGGCAGCATCACTTCAATCAGCGAGAGACGCTCTTGGTGCGCGACTTTTTCCAGCACATCCGCCAGCTCCTCCGCTTCACTGACTCGCCAGCTCTGGGCCTGAGGATCAAGGCTCAGGGCCTGCGGGATTTGCGTCCAGTTCCATAGCGCAATGTCGTTATACCGCTGCTCCGGCCCGTGGATCGCCCTTTCCACCGTGTACCCTTCGTTGTTAAGGACCAGAATGATGGGGTGTTGTTTATCCCGCAGCATCGAGCCAAGCTCCTGGATGGTGAGCTGCGCCGCGCCATCCCCCGTCAGCACAATCACGCGCCGGTTCGGGCAGGCGGTTTGCGCGCCAAATGCCGCCGCCAGCGTGTAGCCAATCGATCCCCACAGCGGCTGGACGATAAAATTCACGTCAGCCGGAAGACGAAGGTCGATCGCGCCGAAGGCCGAGGTTCCTTGATCTGCAAGAATGATGTCTCCCGGGCGGATAAACGTCTGCAACGTTTTCCAGAAATTCTCCTGCGTCAGCGAGCCATCCGGCTGCGGATAGGCCATCGCGCTTTGAGAGGCCGGTATAGGCGTATCGCGCACGTGCAGTTTACACAGCTCCACCAGCGTTTCGATTGCCTGAAGCATGGGGATACCGGTAAACCAGACGTCACCGACGCGTGAGGCATGAGGCTGAACTTCAATTGTTTGTGACGGGGTTAACTGATGCGTGAAGCCAGCGGTCAGGGTATCGGTAAATCGCGTGCCGATGCACAGCACCGTGTCAGCCCCTTCAATCGCCTCCTTAACCGCTCCGGCGCTGGCCGAACCGCTGTAGGTGCCGTAAAAACCGGCGTGACGCTCGTCAAATATGCCTTTCCCCATCAGCATGGTGGCGTGCGCCATCGGCACGTCCTTGACCCATTTCTGCAAGGCATGCTTCAGGCCATGGCGCAGGACAAGGAAATCGGCCAGCAGCGCAGTACGCTTGCTCATGGCCAGCCTGTTCTCTGCGGCATCCCGGAAGGCTTTCAGGCAGGCGCTATCGGCATGCGCGTGCCGGAGAGTGAGAGCGTTTACAGGCGGTGTGGCGGCCTTTTTAGCCACGTCGGCGGGCAACATCAGATAGCCGGGGCGACGTTCCCGGAGCATGGTAGTTAACACCCGGTCAATCTCATAGCAGGCGTTTTGTTCGGTCAGGATCGCCTGTGCAGCGGTGATAGGTTCGCTCATATGGTAAAAATGACGAAACTCACCGTCGCCCAGCGTATGGTGCAGCAGTTCCCCTCTTTGCTGTGACGCCGTACCCGGCGCGCCCACAATATGCAGCACCGGAACGTGCTCGGCATAGCTGCCCGCAATGCCGTTCATCGCACTTAACTCCCCTACGCCAAATGTCGTCAGCAGCGCGGCGAAGCCCTTACATCGGGCATATCCGTCTGCGGCATAGGAGGCGTTTAACTCGTTGGCACAGCCCACCCAGCAGATATCCGGGCTGTCTATCACATGGTCGAGAAACTGCAGGTTATAGTCGCCCGGCACGCCAAACAGATGATCGGCTCCACAATCTGTAAGACGGTCCAGCAGGTAATCGGCGACGCAGTATGGGGTACGCATAAACAGGTATCCTTCTAATGTTGACCTCACCTTGAGTATTAAATAAGCGTGATGACTGTCCAGAATTGGCGATAAGTAGGGCGTGGAAAGAATGCTTTACAAAAAAGGCTGCGCTATGCTGTTTTTTTTCACGTTAATGTAAACGCATACACTGATTTTTTTCTTCAGCGCCAGAGGTCATAAGAATGGGTTATCAGCCGGACAAAAATCGTTATCGGACAATGGAGTATCGCCGCTGCGGGCGAAGCGGGCTCAGGTTACCCGCCATCTCGCTTGGGCTGTGGCATAATTTTGGCGACACCACGCTTATCGAAAACAGCCGTCAACTTTTACAGCGCGCGTTCGACTTGGGCATTACGCATTTCGACCTTGCCAACAACTATGGTCCGCCTCCCGGCTCCGCCGAACGTAATTTCGGCCGTATTTTGCAGGAGGATTTCCAGCCCTGGCGCGATGAGCTGATCATCTCCACCAAAGCGGGCTATACCATGTGGGAGGGTCCGTACGGCGACTGGGGGTCACGCAAATATCTGCTGGCGAGCCTGGATCAAAGCCTGAAGCGCATGGGGCTGGAGTATATCGATATTTTCTATCATCACCGTCCTGACCCGCAAACGCCGCTGCTGGAAACCATGAAAGCGCTTGACCATGCGGTGCGCCAGGGAAAAGCCCTGTATGTCGGGTTATCCAACTACCCTGCAGAACTGGCCCGCAAGGCGATTGATATTCTTGACGATCTCGGCACGCCCTGCCTGATCCACCAGCCGAAATACTCTCTGTTTGAGCGTGCGCCGGAAGCGGGACTGCTGGACGTGCTGCAGGAAAAAGGGGTTGGCTGTATTCCCTTCTCGCCGCTGGCCGGCGGGCAGCTGACCAACCGCTATCTGAACGGCATTCCGGCAGACTCACGCGCGGCAAGCGGCAGTCAGTTCCTTAATCCTGACCAGATCACCGAAGAGAAGCTGGAGAAGGTAAGAAAGCTGAACGCCGTGGCGGAAGAGCGCGGCCAGAAGCTGTCCCAGATGGCGCTGGCATGGGTATTACGCCATGAGACGGTGACGTCAGTGCTGATTGGGGCAAGTAAAACGGCGCAGATTGATGACGCCGTGGGCATGCTGGAAAACCGCCATTTCTCTGCGGAAGAACTGGCCCGTATAGAAGAGATTCTGAGCAGCTCAAAATAGAACCAATTTTAGCAAAAAGTGCTCTCACCCAGGAATTCGGAGTTGAGGCGATGAAACGAGGCTTTACCAACTCGTAATATTGCGTTAACAGGCCCAACAAAGGCCCCGATCGTGAAGGAGAAAGAGTATGTTCAGGTCACTGATTCTTGCAGCGGTATTACTGGCTTCAGCCCCGCTGATCGCCACTGCGGGCGAAATCACCCTGTTGCCATCAGTAAAATTACAAATTGGCGATCGTGACGACTACGGCAGATACTGGGACGGTGGCTACTGGCGCGACCGTGACTACTGGAACCGTCACTATGAGTGGCGCGGAGACCGCTGGTGGAAACACGATAACGGCAGACACCGCGGCTGGTATAAAGACAACGCGTATGAGCGCGGCTACCGCGAAGGCTGGAACGATCGTGACGACCGTCGCGGCGGCTGGGGTCGCGGAAAAGGTCACGGTCACGGCCACCATCACTAATAAAAAAAGGAGCCCTTGCGGCTCCTTTTTCTTTTAGAGTCCCAACGCTGTGCCAATTAGCAGCCACAGGTTCAGCGCCACCACCACCACCACGATGGCCCACCCGGTCCTTTTCACCAGGGTTGAGTTGACCAGCTCGCCCATCAGGGTTTTGTTGCTGGTAAAGATCAGCAGCGGCACCAGCGCCAGCGCGATACCAAAACTCAGCAGCACCTGGCTCATGACCAGAATTCGCGTTGGGTCGAGCCCCATCAGAATCACGATGAATGACGGGAGCATGGTAACAGAGCGACGAACCCAGAGCGGAATATGGAACCGAACAAACCCCTGCATCACCACCTGGCCTGCCAGCGTGCCCACCACCGTCGAAGAGAGGCCGGCAGCCACCAGGCTGAGACCAAATATCGTGGCGGCAGCATGGCTGAGCAATGGCTCCAGCGTGAGATAGGCCTGGTCGAGATCGGCAATACCGGTATGACCGTTGAAGTGGAAAGCCGCGGCTGCGGTAGCCATCATCGCCAGATTGACAAACCCCGCGATGGTCATGGCGATCGCCACGTCCCATTTGGTGGCGGAGTAACGCTCTTTGCGCGTCCCACCGTGGAGATGCTGAGTAAGCGAGGAGTGGAGGTAAATCACATGCGGCATGATAGTCGCCCCCAATACCCCGGCGGCCAGGAACACCGCTTCCGAGGTTGGCAGGCTTGGGATCACCATACCTTTACCGAGCTGCGCCAGATTCGGCTGTGAGAAAATCAGCTCAACGATATAGGCCGCCGCGACAAACAGCAGCAGACCGCCGATGACCTTCTCCAGCGGCTTTTGGCCCCGACGCTGCAGCATCAGGATCAGGAAAGTGGCAATCCCGGTCAGTACCGCCCCCTGCAACAGCGAGACACCCAGAATCAGCTTAAAGCCGATCGCTGCGCCGATAAATTCAGCGAGGTCAGTGGCCATGGCGATGATTTCAGCCTGGACCCAGTAGAGCCAGACGGCCGGACGCGGGTAATGGTCGCGAATTTGCTCCGCCAGGTTTTTACCCGTGGCAATCCCCAGCTTTGCGGAAAGCATCTGAATAAGCATCGCCATCAGGTTAGCCCAGACGACCACCCACAGCAGCTTATAGCCGAAGCTGGCCCCGGCCTGAATATTGGTCGCAAAGTTACCTGGATCGATATAGCCAATGGCAGCGATGAACGCAGGTCCCATTAATGCGAACCGCAGCTTGCGCGCGGCCCTGCCACTGCTACCCTCTACGCGACTGTTTGTCATTTCTGCCTCTGAAATATAGCCTTTGCTATGTTTAATGCTATCAAAATGAGAATGATTATCAAGATCATTTGTGAAGTTTACAGTGATTTCTCTGATAGCTTTGAACGATAGGCGGGCGGGTAAGTGGTGCGATCTAACAGAAACTGAAATCGCGCGCGCTTTTTGTGAAGACTAGCACACAAACTTAACTTTTCACTCATTTACCTAACATAACAAAAATGTATTGTGGATCACTATTTTTGAGACTCGTCACAGGATGTAACTATAGTGTGTCCTCGATCTCGTTTTCTTTTCGCTTGTTACATAGAATGTGCACGAAAATTAAACCTGCCTCATATTTGGAGCAAATATGGACCGCGTCCTTCATTTTGTCCTGGCACTTGTTGTCGTTACTGCACTTGCATTGCTGGTCAGCACAGACCGCAAAAAAATTCGTATCCGTTATGTTGTCCAACTGCTGGTCATTGAAGTTTTACTTGCGTGGTTCTTCCTGAACTCCAACGTAGGCCTCGGCTTCGTGAAAGGCTTCTCCGAAATGTTCGAAAAACTGCTCGGATTCGCCAACGAAGGGACCAACTTTGTCTTCGGTAAGATGAACGACGAAGGTCTGGCGTTCTTCTTCCTGAAAGTTCTCTGCCCAATCGTCTTCATCTCCGCGCTGATCGGTATTCTGCAGCACATCCGCGTTCTGCCGTTCGTTATTCGTGGTATTGGCTTCCTGTTATCCAAAGTGAACGGCATGGGCAAGCTGGAATCCTTTAACGCCGTGAGTTCCCTGATCCTCGGTCAGTCTGAGAACTTCATCGCGTATAAAGATATTCTCGGCAAAATGTCCCGCAACCGCATGTACACCATGGCGGCAACCGCAATGTCTACCGTTTCCATGTCTATTGTGGGCGCGTATATGACCATGCTGGAGCCAAAGTATGTTGTTGCGGCGCTGGTTCTGAACATGTTCAGCACCTTTATCGTTCTGTCGCTGATCAACCCGTACCGCGTTGACGCCAGCGAAGAGAACATCCAGATGTCAAACCTGCACGAAGGCCAGAGCTTCTTCGAAATGCTGGGTGAATACATTCTGGCGGGTTTCAAAGTGGCGATTATCGTTGCCGCCATGCTGATCGGCTTCATTGCGCTGATTTCTGGGCTGAACGCCCTGTTCGCCGCGGTGCTGGGTATCTCCTTCCAGGGAATTCTGGGCTACATCTTCTACCCGGTTGCATGGGTGATGGGTGTTCCGGCTCACGAAGCGCTGCAGGTAGGGAGTATCATGGCAACCAAACTGGTTTCTAACGAATTCGTTGCGATGATGGATCTGCAGAAAATTGCCAGTTCCCTCTCTCCACGTGCAGTGGGCATTCTGTCCGTGTTCCTGGTCTCCTTCGCGAACTTCTCGTCCATCGGGATTATCGCGGGTGCGATTAAAGGTCTGAACGAAGAACAGGGTAACGTGGTTTCTCGCTTTGGCCTGAAGCTGGTTTACGGTTCTACGCTGGTGAGCGTCCTGTCTGCTTCCATCGCGGCACTGGTCCTGTAACCTTTATCGTTAAACAAAAAACCGGGAGCCTGGCTCCCGGTTTTTTTATGCCCGCAACTCTTCCAGCGGCTTGGGTTTACCTATCAGGTAGCCCTGCAGGTAATCCACGCCAAAGCGAAGCAGCATCTCGCGCTGGGCCGGTGTTTCTACGTATTCCGCCACAACGCACAGCGATTTCGTCTTCGCCAGATTACACATCGACTGGACGATCATCGCATCCATATCGTCGGTACAAATGTCTTTAACAAAGCAGCCGTCAATTTTAATGATATCTGCCTGCAGGCGTCTGAGACGCTCGTAGTTGGCGTAGCCGGTACCAAAATCATCAATGGCAATCCGGAAACCGTAATCGCGAAGCTGCTGAATATTGTGCATGCTGCAGCCTGAATTTGAGAAGGCCTGCTCTTCGGTGATCTCAATCACGACGGCCTGAGGCGCAACGCCGTAGCGTTCAAAGAGCGCGCAAATCTCGGTCGCCACCTCTTTTTGCATCAGCGTGAGCGGCATCAGATTGACAGAGAAACGGGCGCCAGCCTGCGTGGCAGGGTGATCGCGCAGCCACAGCAGTAATTTCTCCATAATGCACATATCAAACCGGTGGCTGAGGTTGAACTGGGCAATCAACGGAATAAAGCGGTCAGGAGTGAAGATCTCGCCCTCGCTCTCCATACGCGCCAGGATTTCGTAATACCCGCTCCCGTCCGCCTTCTGGATCGGCTGCGCGTATAAATGGAATTGATCCGTCTCCAGGGCATGCTTAATCCGCGCCAGCATCAGGACGCGCTCCGTTGTTTGCCCTGATGCCGCCTCGAGGCTATTCGTGAGTGCGAGAACGTTTTGCGCTCCGCTGGCCTGCTCTGCCAGCCAGCTCAGCTGCCCCAGCGTATGATGCAGCTTTTCGCCATTTTCAACCATTCCCCAGGACGCGCCAAACTCAATATCCAGCCCTGCGTTGTTCCAGAAAATCTTACTGCTGTTGAGCCGATCGACCATATGCTGGAGACGTTCAGCAATTTCCGGCCCCAGTAATACCAGCACCAGCTCGCTTCCCGGGAGCTGGAAGAGCTTCTCATCCTTCTGCAAAAGTGGCTGCAGCGACGTGGCGATCGTGCGTTTGCAATGGACACGCATTAGGATCCCATAGTGGCGGCTCAAAAATTCGAGATTATCCATGCGCAGAATGCACACTTTGGCATCCGGATGAATCTCAAGATAATCCTCCAGGGCACGGATGTTCGGTAACCCGGTCAGCGGATCGGTGAGCGCTCTGTCCTGCCAGCCCCGCTTGAGCCATTCGCTACGCTGATAGATCCGCGACATGTAAAGCAGACAGATAGCGAAAGAGATAAGCACGGACAGGATAAAAGAGAGCGAATGGCCCGTTTCCACCCCGCTAAGGAAATTGTAGTTGTAGGTCAACAGCAGGAGCGCGGATGCGGACCACAGCAGGGAGATAAGCGCGTAGGTCAGGCGGCTTATCGCTAAGGTAAAAAGAATAAAAATCAGCGGCATCAAATAGCCCGCAATGACGGGGGATTCAAAAGGACCGCATAAAATGACGAGAATGAAACTTAAAAGCATCAGCCAGACAAAAATATATAACGAATTCTTGTGAAAAAACACGGGCTTCACGCTTTGCCGCCAGAAGCTCCTCGCATAACGGGGATTAATTATCATTCTTAATGGGTAATAGAACATCATGGTAAAAATCAACGCCGCACAGATCAGGCTCAGTATATCCACAACGTTATAAATTACCGTTCCTTCGCCGAAAAAGGTCGAAATAGTCACCGGAAAATCAAACAAATAGCCAGCCAAATACATCGACAGCTTAATACCTATCGGCACGATAAAACCGAGCCAGAATATACGTAAACCGATGTGCTTATTGGGGATGCCGTAGCGCCAACGCTTACCCAGCATGATGCGCAGAACGCCGCACGCCGTGAACAGCGCAAAGGTCTGACAAAACAGCAATACTGAATATTGTAGCGGTGCTAAATTAACATAAAATAAATTAGTGACAGTAAAACCTAACAAAATGGGAAGAATTGCCCTGCGCCCAAATAGCAGAACTACCGCCAGCATAACGCTTAGCGGTAGCCATGCTAAATAAACGTCGTGACCATTAACAATTGCGCGGGGAGAAAGATAACGGGAAACAGGTACCGCAATCAGACAAAGTGTCAGGGCAATTATAAATATCTTTACATTATTGTACGTTTTTCTATTCATTAAGCTGATGAGTATATTATCCGTTCGAATTATTGACCGGATGGATAATAGGTTTATTAATTGCACGAATCAAGTTCAAGTCTATTTATAGACTGGTTTATTGATGTCGATTGAGGTGAGGTACGAGAACACCTGCTTTTTGATAACAAATTACGGGAGAGGGTGTTACAAACACATAAAAAAAACCCTCGTCTTTTGACGAGGGTTTACAATTTTGGTGGAGCTAAGCGGGATCGAACCGCTGACCTCTTGCATGCCATGCAAGCGCTCTCCCAGCTGAGCTATAGCCCCACATGTGACTTTACTAACCGCACTCTGTTGGGTTCAGAGTTTGGTGGAGCTAAGCGGGATCGAACCGCTGACCTCTTGCATGCCATGCAAGCGCTCTCCCAGCTGAGCTATAGCCCCATCGTAAAGCTGTCATGTTGACGGGCGGCATAATATGAATTCCGCTGCGGAGTGTCAACGGCAAAATCAATTCCAGCCATTCAATCGCCGAAAAATCATGCAAATGAATCACTTTGCGAGCCTGCTCGCAGTCAGGAGTTAAGCCTGTCACGTTTTCACGTAAAACGGTGCTATAAAATGAGCCGTTAATTAACCCCACAGATATTCAGGAAATTGCATGATCAAGGAACGAATGACGCCAGAAGAGTTAGCCCTCCTCACTGGCTATAGCCGCCAGACCATCAATAAATGGGTACGCAAAGAGGGTTGGATTACGTCACCAAAGCCAGGCGTCCAGGGCGGGAAAGCGCGCCTGGTACATGTGAACGAAAAAGTCCGTGACTTTATCCGCAGCGCACGTCGGGCAAGTGAAACGTCCGAACTGCCAGAAGGCACCAGCCATGACGGTTCGCTTCACACCCTACTCCTGACGCTGGCCAATGAAATGACGCCGGAAGAGCAGAAGCAGATGACATCGCTGTTAATGCGGGAAGGGATTACCGGATTGTTGCAACGTTTAGGGATTCGCGATCAGAACTGATATGAAAAAATTACGTAGCAAAATGACCACGGAAGAGCTGGCGGAGAGTTTGGGCGTTGCCAGACAAACGGTTAATCGCTGGATACGCCAGCAGGGGTGGAAAACGGAAGGACTCAACGGCGTGAAGGGTGGTCGGGCACGGCTCATTCATGTAGATGCGCGCGTGAAGGAACATATTATGAGCCTTCCGGCGATCCGTAACCGTCAGGCGGTCTACCATCTCGCGGAGGTCACCACTTCCTACAGTGACCCCTCTTCAAACCTGTCTCTGGGCATTATTGAGACGCTGGAGAGTATGACTCAGCCGGAGCAGAAGCGTCTGGACGCCTTATTGAAACGCGAAGGCATACATGGCTTTCTTACGCGGCTGGGTATCACGGAATAAAAGGCATAAAAAAAACGGCAGGTTACCCTGCCGTTTTTTTATCTGAGGCGTAATTACTGCTGATTTTCACGTTCAGCGATAAAATCCAGCGCCTTGTTAATGCGCGCCACGCTGCGTGACTTGCCGATGGCATGAACCGTCACATCCAGCGCCGGAGACTGACCCGCACCGGTCACCGCAACGCGCAGTGGCATACCGACTTTACCCATACCGACTTCCAGCTCGTCTGCCGTCGCCTGAATAGCGTGATGCACATTTTCAGCAGTCCACTCGGTGAGTGCAGCCAGCTTGTCACGCACCACTTCCAGCGGCTGACGCGCAACCGGACGGAGGTGTTTCTTCGCGGCGTCCGCGTCGAACGCATCAAACTCTTCATAGAAGTAGCGGCAGCTTTCGGCAATCTCTTTCAGCGTTTTGCAGCGCTCGCCGAGCAGTTTCACCAGCTCCGCCAGTTCAGGGCCGGTGCGGGTATCAATATTTGCCTGCTCAATGTGCCACTGCAGATACGTCGCCACATATTCTGGCTGCATGGTATTGATGTAGTGATGGTTCAGCCACTGGAGCTTGTCGGTATTAAATGCGCTCGCTGATTTGCTCACAGAGCTCAGAGAAAACAGTTCGATCATCTCTTCGCGGCTGAAGATCTCCTGGTCACCGTGGGCCCAGCCCAGGCGCACCAGATAGTTCAGCAGCGCTTCCGGCAGATAGCCGTCGTCGCGATACTGCATAACGCTTACCGCACCGTGGCGTTTAGACAGTTTTTTCCCGTCATCACCGTTGATCATGGAGACGTGCGCATAGACCGGAACAGGTGCATTCAGCGCCTTCAGGATGTTGATCTGGCGTGGGGTGTTGTTGATATGGTCTTCACCACGGACAACGTGGGTAATTTCCATATCCCAGTCATCAACCACAACGCAGAAGTTGTAGGTTGGGGAACCGTCAGTACGACGGATGATCAGATCGTCCAGCTCCTGGTTGCTGAATTCAATTGGGCCGCGGATCTGGTCGTCAAAGATCACCGAGCCCTCCTGCGGGTTAGCAAAACGCACCACGCAAGGTTCATCAGCAGCATGCTCGCTATGGTCGTGGCGGCAGCGGCCATCATAGCGCGGCTTCTCACCGTTTGCCATCTGCTCTTCACGCAGCGCATCCAGACGCTCTTTGGAGCAGTAGCACTTATACGCCGTGCCCGCGACCAGCATCTCATCAATGACGGCGTTGTAACGGTCAAAGCGTTTAGTCTGGAAATACGGGCCTTCGTCCCATTCCAGATTCAGCCAGTTCATCCCATCCATAATGGCTTCAATTGCTTCTGGCGTGGAGCGCTCAAGATCGGTGTCTTCAATACGCAGCACGAACTCACCTTTGTTGTGGCGTGCGAAAAGCCAGGAATAGAGAGCGGTACGTGCACCACCGACGTGCAGATAGCCTGTCGGGCTCGGCGCGAAGCGAGTTTTGATTTTCATGAAATGGCCTTACGTTATAAAGATGCCGGCAATCGGCAAATCCTGGGGAAAAAACGATGGGCAATATTCTATCACTGTGGGGGGATTCCTCAATGTTGATCCCTTTATCGTGACCGAGTTTGCGATTTTTGTTTAGAAATCATGCGCCACAGCCCGTTTCGCGATCGTTTTGTTTAATTTTACGACGAACGAATAAAAACTTTAGAAAATGCGTTGACTCATTTTCAACTCTCCCTATAATGCGACTCCACACAGCGGGGGTGATTAGCTCAGTTGGTAGAGCATCTCCTTTACACGGAGGGGGTCGGCGGTTCGAGCCCGTCATCACCCACCATCTACTTCGGTAGACTCGCAGTGTAGATAAGAATTGAGATTGGGCGATTAGCTCAGTTGGTAGAGCATCTCCTTTACACGGAGGGGGTCGGCGGTTCGAGCCCGTCATCGCCCACCATTCTCACCTTATCGCAGCAGTTCCGAAATGGGCGATTAGCTCAGTTGGTAGAGCATCTCCTTTACACGGAGGGGGTCGGCGGTTCGAGCCCGTCATCGCCCACCATTTCGGGTCGTTAGCTCAGTTGGTAGAGCAGTTGACTTTTAATCAATTGGTCGCAGGTTCGAATCCTGCACGACCCACCAATGTAAAAAAGCGCCCTAAAGGCGCTTTTTTGCTATCTGCGATTTACATCACCAGTGTTGCAATCAACGTCTTCACCGCAGCTGTCGCCTGCTTCTCGTCATACACCACATACAAATCTGCCGGTATACGCTCTTTCAGCGGGCGGAACACCACGCCCGGCCACTGCATTTGCGCGTAGCTGTCTGCGGCGAGCGTAATCCCCATCCCCATGCTGATCATCGCCAGCACAGTTTGTGGTTCAACGGCTTCGCGCACAATCATCGGCGAAAACCCGGCCTGCTGGCAGACGCGATGTAAAAATGCCCAGTCAGAATGGGCCGACGGCATCGTGACAAAATACTCGTCCTGCAATTCTGCGAGCGCAATGGAAGGCTCCCTGACCAGCCGGTGATCTTCCGGCATCGCCACCAGAAAGGACGCCTCACGCAACCGCAGGCTGGTAAACCCCGCGGTAGGTTCCGTTGCCATTCGCCAGATCCCGACATCCAGCTCCCGGCGCTCAAGCAGCGCCATCTGCATTACCGGCGATTTTTCGCGAAAAACGACATCAACGTTCGGATGCTCTTTCAGGAAAGCGCGCATCACCGTGCGCACCTCGCTCCACATGGCGGTGCCGACAATCCCCAACTCAATGCGCCCTGCCTCACCCCGGCCAATTTGCTCGACGCGAGCCAGAGCCTGGTTTGCGCTGGCGAGCAGCCGACGGGACTCTTCCATCAGCACTTTACCGGCATGCGTCAACGCGACGCTTCGCGAGTGGCGAATAAACAGTAACGTGCCCAGCTGACTTTCCAGCTCTTTAATATGCAGGCTTAACGGCGGCTGAGACATGTTGAGACGGGCCGCAGCCCGTCCAAAATGCAGTTCCTCCGCCACGGCCAGAAAATAGCGCAGCAGCTTGAGATCGGTCCGATAGACGCGTTCCATCAAAACATATCCTGGCGATAACACTTATGCGCCTACCTTAAAGCCTTTCAGCGTCCGGAGGGAAAATTTAGTGCGCAACTGTGCGCATCCCGCTGTTTTTACAGGTGTGGCGGTAGTTAAAGCTGAAGTAAAAGACCACCGCAAGCGCCAGGGCATAGGCCGCAAATACCAGCCAGATCGTCTGCCAGTCCTTCACCCCGTCCACCGAGAAATAATCCACTGCCATACCGCTCAATACCGAACCAAAATACGCCCCGATACCGTTAACGGTCGTCATAAACAACCCTTGCGCGCTGGCGCGGATATCGGCGCTGACCTCCTGTTCAACAAATACCGAGCCTGAAATATTGAAGAAGTCGAACGCGCAGCCGTAGACAATCATTGAGAACATGAGCAGCACAAAGCCCGTCGCGGACGGATCGCCAAAGGCAAATAGCCCGAACCGCAGCATCCAGGCCACCATGCTCATCAGCATGACGGCTTTAATGCCAAATCGTCCGAGGAAGTACGGAATGGTCAGAATGAAGAACACCTCAGACATTTGCGAAACGGAGAGCAGGATGGACGGATATTTGACGATAAAGCTATCTGCATACGCCGGATTACGCGCAAAATCATGCAGGAAGGGGCTGCCAAACGTGTTGGTTATCTGCAGCACGGCGCCCAGCAGCATCGCGAATAAAAAGAACACCGCCATGCGGGGCTGTTTAAACAGGATAAACGCATTGAGGCCCAGCTTGCTTGTCAGAGACGGAGACGCTTTTGTCTTCGCAACCGGAATGGCCGGTAGCGTCAGAGAATAGATCGCCAGCAGCAGGGACGCGGCAGCCGCTATATACAGCTGCACGTTGCTCAGCTCCGCCCCCATCAGGCTTATGGCCCACATCGCGGCAATAAAGCCCACGGTGCCATACACCCGCACGCGCGGAAAATGGCTCACCGTATCCAGCCCTGCCTGTTCAAGACAGGAGTAGGAAATGGTGTTCGACAGCGCAATCGTGGGCATGAAGGCCATCGCATTCACCAGCATGACCCAAAACATCAGCCCGGGCTCATTGACCTGCGCGGCATAGCAGAGCGCGACGGCGCAGACGAGGTGGCAAATCACGTAGGCACGGTCGGCCCGCAGCCACTTGTCGGCAATAATCCCCACCAGCGAAGGCATAACGATCGCGGCAAGTCCTTTGGAGCTGTAAACCATGCCCACGTCGGAGCCGGTAAAGTGTAGGGTGTTGATCATGTAAGCGCCCAGGGTAACCAGCCAGCTCCCCCAGATAAAATATTGCATAAAGGACATCATCTTTAAGCGAGTCGTGATGTTCATAACCCATTCCTTATAGCAGTGTGGCCCTGGCGGGCCACTTTATTGTTTTACTCAGGCAATATGGCGAAGAAAACCGCAGATAAGATTGATAAAGTTCTGGCGGGAGAGCTCGGCGGCGGCAAGGGTTTGTTCATGCGAGAGTTTGACCTCACCCAGACCTTCGGCGAGATTGGTAATTGCAGAAACGGCCACGACCTTCAGGCCGCAGTGGCGCGCGGAAATCACTTCCGGCACCACGGACATCCCCACCACATCGCCGCCGATAATCTGCATCATGCGGATCTCGGCCGCCGTCTCGAAGTTCGGGCCGGGATAAGAGACAAACACCCCTTCATGCAGCGGGAAGCCTTCTTTCGTTGCCACGGTTTGTAAAACGGCACGGTAATCCGCGTCGTAAGCATTGGCCAGAGAGAAGAAACGATCGCCAAAGCGCTCATCGTTCAGCCCCACCATCGGCGTGCCCGGCATGGTGTTGATATGGTCGCTCAGGGCAACCAGGCTTCCTGGCTGAACCTCCGGGCGCAGCGAGCCCGCTGCATTGGTGCTAAACAGCAACTCGCATCCGAGCAGCGCAAAGGTGCGGATCGCATCGGTCATGATGGTCATCCCGCGCCCTTCATAGAAATGGCCGCGCCCCTTCATGCAGGCCACAGGCACCCCGGCCAGATGTCCGAGCACCAGCTCGCCGGCATGTCCATGCACGGTGCTCACCGGGAAGCCCGGCAGCTTTTCGTAGCTCAGAGAAACGGCGTCATCAATCTGGTCGGCGAGCGCGCCCAGGCCAGAGCCGAGAATAAACGCCACGCGAGGCGTGAAGTTCGACTTAGCGGCGCGAATGATATCGGCACAGTACCACGGGTTATTCGAGAGGGTCATAGAGGCTCCTTAAGGATTAAGATCGCGATAGCGGGGATCGCATGACTTACGTCTTATATCCGCAGCCTGCCGGTGACCTCCAATACACTTTCACCGCACCATCAATACTGATTGTGTATCGATGCAACTCCCTGCCAGATATGGCAGTTTTGCTCAAGCTAATCCCGTCGGTGCCGATACCTCTGTTTTATAACGCGAGGAAAAAGTATGACGACCATTCAGGCTTCAACCCAACAGATTCAAACCAGCGGCGCGAGTGGAACTTCGAGCAGTAACGATATCTCTGCGCAAATCACCCGCATTCTCGACAAGATCAAAAAGCTGACTCAGCAGTTAAAAGAACTGGCAAACAGTCCCGTCAGCACCGATGAGAAGAAGAAGCAGCAGGAACTTATTCAGACCCAGATCAAAGTGCTGCAGGCGCAGCTCGCCGCGCTGCAGCGCCAGCAGGCCGAAGAGGCCCAGAAGAAGCAGGATCAAAAGCTGGGCAAAGTGGAAGGGGTGAACAGCCCGTCAGACACTAATCAGATTGATATCTACATCTAATCTTCTGATGCGTTAAACAGTGGGTCGCGTATGCGGGCTTCGGTTAATCGTTGTGCCTGGATACGCACCACTTCCCAGATAGCCTGCGCCGCCCCCGAGAGTGAACGATTTTTTCGCCGCACCAGCATCAGCTTTCGCTCGACAACGGGCGTTAATCGCCTGACGGCCAGCCGGCTTCCCTGCGGCAGGGGAAGCGCCAGGGCGGGCAAGACGCTGATGCCGATGCCGGCTTCCACCATCGGAAACAGCGTCGCCGGGTGACCAATCTCCTGCACGATAGCTGCCTTTACCCCCTGATTCACCAGCGCGGAATCAATCAGCGGACGGCTGCCCGAGGCATAATCCTGTAAAACCAGGTTCGCGCCCTGCAGGGACGGCCAGCTGACCTCCGGCAACGTGGCCAGCGGATCGTCGTCACGGCAGAGCAGCAAAAAGGGCTCAGAAAGCACGCTTTCGCACGCCAGATCGCTCACCTGGCCGGGATCGATAACAATACCAAAATCCACATCTCCCTGGCGGATACTCTCCAGCACCCACTGCTGCGGCCTGTCATGCAGGACAAAATCAATGTCCGGGTAGCGATGGCTGCCCTCGGCAATACACTGCGGGATAAGGTGCGCAGAGATCGTCTGACTGGCCGCGACGCGCACGGTCCCCGAAAGCTGCTGCCCCAGCCTCCCCACGTCTCTGAGCGTACTGTTCAGCTCATCCAGCAGCCGTTCGAGGCGCTGGGCCAGCTGCTGCCCTGCTTCGGTCAACACCACTTCGCGCGTGGTGCGGTCAAGCAACTTCACCCCGGTCTGATTCTCCAGCTCTTTCACGCTGTGGCTGACCGCCGACTGGCTCAGACCAATCATCTCCCCTGCCCGGCTAAAGCTGCGGGCATGCGCAACGGTGACGAAAATACGAAGCTGACGTAAGGAATAATTCATCTGTTTCATTCATGAATGGATGCAATAAATCAATTTTATTTCTCAAATGGAAAAAAGCACAATAGCGATATCTGATTTCAGGAGTCATTATGAAACTATTTCGTATTCTTGATCCGTTCACGCTTACCCTCGTAGTTACCGTTCTGCTGGCCTCGTTTTTCCCGGCCCGCGGCGGTTTCGTCCCGTTCTTTGAAGGGCTGACCACGGCGGCCATCGCCCTGCTGTTCTTTATGCATGGCGCAAAACTTTCCCGCGAGGCCATTATCGCAGGCGGCGGACACTGGCGACTGCATCTGTGGGTGATGTGCAGCACATTCATTCTGTTCCCGATACTCGGCGTGCTGTTTGCCTGGTGGGCCCCGGTCAATGTCGACCCAGCCCTGTATACCGGGTTCCTGTATCTGTGCATTCTCCCCGCTACCGTGCAGTCTGCCATCGCCTTTACCTCGCTGGCAGGCGGCAACGTAGCGGCAGCCGTTTGTTCAGCATCCGCCTCCAGCCTGTTAGGGATTTTCGTCTCTCCGCTGCTGGTGGGCCTGCTGATGAACATGCACGGTGCGGAAGGTAACCTGGAGCAGGTCGGCAAAATTTGTCTGCAGCTGCTGCTGCCGTTTGTGCTGGGGCATCTTTCCCGACCGTGGACCGGCGCGTTTGTGGCGAAGCATAAAAAATGGATTTCAAAAACCGACCAGACCTCGATTCTCCTGGTGGTTTACTCCGCCTTTAGCGAAGCGGTCGTGAACGGGATCTGGCACAAGGTGGGTGCAGGCTCGCTGCTGTTTATCGTGGTGGTCAGCATCGTCCTGCTGGCGATTGTGATTGCGGTAAACGTCTTTGTGGCACGCAGGTGCGGCTTCAACAAAGCGGATGAAATTACGATTGTGTTCTGCGGTTCGAAAAAGAGCCTGGCGAACGGTATCCCGATGGCCAACATTCTGTTCCCGACCTCGGTGATTGGGATGATGGTGCTGCCGCTGATGATTTTCCATCAGATCCAGCTGATGGTCTGCGCGGTGCTGGCGCGTCGCTACAAGCGCCAGACCGAGAAGCTGGCGCAGGAAGAGACCCGCGCCGCGAAGGCTTAAGGACGTTTCAGGGGCTGAACCAGCTGGGTCAGCCCCTCGGTTTTGATCAGTAACGTGATAGCCATCAGCTCGCCCAGCCGCCCTGCCGGGAATTGATCCTTGCGGGCAAACCACAGCAGATACTCCTCCGGCAAATCAATCAGCCTGCGGCCCTTATATTTACCGAACGGCATCTCCGTATTGGCGATCTCAACGAGCTGTTCTTTCTCCACGTTACTCTCCTAACAGACGCATCATTTCCGCTTCGTCAATCACCGCAATGCCGAGCTCCTGGGCTTTCGCCAGCTTCGAACCCGCCGCTTCACCGGCGATCACCAGGTCGGTTTTCTTCGACACGCTGCCCGCCACTTTGGCCCCCAGCGCCACCAGACGCGCTTTCGCATCGTCGCGTGAAAGCTGGCTCAGGCTACCGGTCAGGACTACCGTTTTACCGGCGAACGGGCTGTCGATCTCTTCGGCGTTAACCACCACTGGCGCGGGCCACCTGATACCCTCCTCCAGCAGCTTGCCGATGACTTCACGGTTGCTCTCTTCGGCAAAGAAGTTAAAGACGTGCGTGGCGACGACGATGCCGACGTCCGGGACTTTTTGCAGCTCGTCGATGCTTGCCTTTTCCAGCGCCTCCAACGTGCCAAAGTACGCCGCCAGGCCCGCGGCCGTCGCCTCACCCACTTCACGAATGCCCAGCGCGTACAGGAAGCGGGCGAAGGTGGTCTCTTTGGCGGCTTCCAGCGCGTTCACCACGTTCTGGGCTGACTTTGGCCCCATTCGATCCAGACCGGTCAGTTTACCTGCCGTCAGCCTGAAGAGATCCGCTGGCGTGTGGACATACTCTTTCTCAACCAGCTGGTCGATAATCTTATCCCCCATGCCGTCGACGTCCATTGCGCGACGAGAAACGAAGTGCTTCAGCGACTCTTTACGCTGCGCGCCACAGATTAAGCCGCCCGTACAGCGAGCCACCGCTTCGCCTTCCACACGCTCGACGTCAGAACCGCACACCGGGCAGTGTGTCGGGAAGACGATCTCGCGCGTTTCGGCAGGGCGTTCTGACTCCACGACGTTAACCACCTGCGGGATCACATCGCCCGCGCGGCGGATCACCACTTTGTCACCAATGCGCAGGCCCAGGCGTTCGATTTCATCGGCGTTATGCAGCGTGGCATTACTCACCAGCACGCCCGCTACCTGCACGGGCTCGAGACGGGCAACCGGGGTAATGGCACCCGTACGGCCGACCTGGAACTCTACGTCGCGGACGAAGGTCATCTGCTCCTGAGCAGGAAACTTAAACGCCACCGCCCAGCGCGGCGCGCGCGCCACAAAGCCCAGCTGTTCCTGCAGCGCCAGTGAATTCACCTTGATGACGACGCCATCAATATCAAACCCGAGCGTCGGACGGTCCTCTTCCACCTTGTGGTAGAACGCCAGTACCGCTTCCGGCGAGTCGCAGAGCTGAACGCGGTTGCTCACCGGCAGGCCCCACGCTTTAAACTGCAGCAGACGCCCGAGGTGCGTGTCCGGCAGCTCGCCGCCCTCAAGAATCCCCACACCGTAGCAGAAGAAAGTAAGCGGTCGCTTCGCGGTGATACGCGGGTCAAGCTGGCGCAGAGAGCCCGCCGCCGCATTACGCGGGTTGGCAAACACCTTCCCGCCGGTGCGACGCGCCTCTTCGTTAATTTTCTCGAAGCCCGCCTGGGGCAGGAACACCTCGCCGCGCACTTCCAGACGCGCAGGAATGTTGTCACCCTGCAGTCTCAGCGGGATCGCGCGGATGGTACGCACGTTGGTGGTGATGTCTTCGCCCGTCGTGCCGTCGCCACGCGTCGCGGCGCGCACCAGCACGCCGTTTTCGTAGAGAAGACTGACCGCCAGGCCATCCAGCTTGAGCTCGCAGCACCAGGTGAGGGAGTCGCTGCTTTTCAGGCGATCCTGCACGCGCTTGTTAAACGCCAGAAAGCTCTCTTCATCGAAGACGTTATCCAGCGACAGCATCGGCACCTCGTGGCGCACCTGGCTGAACGCCCCCAGCGGCTCAGCGCCGACGCGCTGAGTGGGGGAGTCCGGCGTAATGAGCTCCGGATGCTGCGCCTCTAGCTCGCGCAGCTCGCGCATCAGGCGGTCATATTCCGCATCCGGGACTTCCGGCGCGTCCATAACATGATAGAGATATTCATGATGGCGAAGCGTGGTTCGCAGTTCAGTGAGTTGTTGTTCGATTGAGTCCATATCGCACCATCAATGAGAAAAAACCCCCGACAGGCGGGGGTTGAGGAGGAGTTGAAGTAAACGCGACGATTACGCGTTAGCTTCCTTAACTTCGCGGATGCGGTCCTGATACTCGCGCAGCTTCTGCGGGGTCATCATTCGACGCTGATCGTCGAGCACCACGCCGCCAACTTCGTCAGCGATGTGCTGAGCGGACTGCAGCATCAGCTTGAAGTTTTGCAGTTCGTCGCCGTAGGACGGCACCTGCATAAAGATAGTCACGCCCGGGGTCACGAAATCACCGGTCATTTCCGGATCAAAGGTGCCAGGGTTAACCATGTTGGCCAGGCTGAACAGCGCCGGGCCGCTACCGTCAGGGCTCAGGTGGCGATGGAAAATGTTCATATCGCCAAACTTGAAGCCTGCCTGTTGAATACTGTTGAGCAGCACGTCACCGTTGAGATGGCTGCCGTGATGCGCGGCCACGTTCATGATGATCACCGCTTCTTTACGCTGCGGTTTTTCAACAACCGGCTCTGGCTCTACAACGGGCTCAGGCTCAACGTGCTGTGCCGGAGCGGGCTGAGGCGCAGGCTGCACGTGAACAGGCTGCTGCGGCTGTTGTACCGGCTGAGCAGGCTGTTGTTGCACGGGCTGCTGCACCGGTTGCTGTTGAACCGGCTGGGCAGGCTGCTGATAGACAGGCTGTTGCGGCGGCTGGCGCACCGGCTCTTCCACAGGCTGCGGCGCTGGCTGGCGCGGCTGTGCAGAAGCATACGGCGGTTGATACTGGTGCTGCGAAGGACGAGGCGCTTCATGCTCCCCATGGCCTGCGCCGGGCGCAGTATTGACCCGATGAACACGAACTTCACCCACGCCGTCGTCATCGCTGCCGTCGATGTCATCTTCACTGTCATCGTCGTCACGACTGGACTTCATGCGCTTCAGTGGGCGATCGCGAAACATCGAGGAACGCTCTTTACGGCTGGTCCAGAAACCATGTACCAGTAAAGCGATTATGGCGATCGCGCCAACAATGATTAATATCAGACGCAAATCCTGCATCATTATATTCTCTGTTGTTCTAACACCTTGCCACCACGGCAAACATTTACTCACTAAGAGTATTTGCCGTTTACGTCAAGTGCAAGTGTGTGCAGAGCATTCACAGCATAAAGATGAAGGAAATCGTGCTTTTTGCTGGTTTTTCGAACATTTCCGAACTGGTCATTGCTCCGTAAGTGGATAATATAGGCGGGCAATTCCACTGGTTGTGTAAAAAGGAGTACAGCCTGGCTATGGTTTCAACATCTTCTTCTCCCCCGCGCAGCGGCGTCTGGTATTTTTCTCAGGGCTGGAAACTGGTCTCCCTGCCGGGGATTCGACGCTTCGTCATTCTCCCGCTGTTGATCAACATTATTCTGATGGGCGGCGCGTTCTGGTGGCTGTTCACAAAGCTGGAGAGCTGGATCCCGTCGCTGATGAGCCATGTGCCGGACTGGCTACAGTGGCTTAACTACCTGCTCTGGCCGGTGGCGGTGATCTCCGTGCTGCTGGTGTTTGGGTATTTTTTCTCGACGATTGCGAACTGGATAGCCGCTCCGTTTAACGGTCTGCTGGCGGAACAGCTGGAAGCGCGGCTTACCGGCGCAACGCCGCCGGATACGGGCGTGCTGGGGATCATGAAAGACCTGCCACGCATCATGAAGCGCGAGTGGCAAAAGTTTGCCTGGTACCTGCCCCGCGCGATCGTGCTGCTTATCCTCTACTTTGTGCCAGGCATTGGCCAGACGGTGGCGCCGGTGCTGTGGTTCCTGTTCAGCGCCTGGATGCTGGCCATTCAGTACTGCGATTATCCGTTCGATAACCACAAGGTGCCGTTTAAAGCGATGCGCACCGCCCTGCGCAGCCAGAAGGTCGCCAATATGCAGTTTGGCGCGCTGACCAGCCTGTTCACCATGATTCCCTTCCTGAATCTGTTCATCATGCCCGTCGCCGTCTGCGGCGCGACGGCGATGTGGGTCGACTGCTACCGTGCTAAGCACGCGTTATGGAAATAATGCAAAAATGTGTAAAGCAGGGGTGGCTTATGCCGCCCCTTATTCCATACTGATCCCCATTATTTCCTTGCAGTATATAGATATGCGAATTCCTTACTTCCCCCTACCTGCTTAGCAGGTATGCTGGGTCGGTATCCCAATTTCATACAGTTAAGGACAGGCCATGAGTAAGATTTATGAAGACAACTCGCTGACTATCGGTCATACGCCCCTGGTTCGACTGAACCGTATCGGTAATGGACGCATTCTGGCGAAGGTCGAATCACGTAACCCGAGCTTCAGCGTAAAATGCCGTATCGGTGCAAACATGATTTGGGATGCTGAAAAACGTGGCGTACTGAAGCCGGGCGTTGAGCTGGTGGAACCGACCAGCGGCAATACCGGTATCGCTCTGGCCTATGTGGCGGCCGCGCGTGGCTACAAGCTGACGCTGACCATGCCAGAAACCATGAGCATCGAGCGTCGTAAGCTGCTCAAAGCGCTGGGCGCGAACCTGGTGCTGACCGAAGGCGCGAAGGGCATGAAGGGTGCCATTCAGAAAGCCGAAGAGATTGTGGCCAGCGATCCGGCGAAATATCTGCTGCTGCAGCAGTTCAGCAACCCGGCTAACCCGGAAATTCACGAGAAGACCACCGGTCCGGAAATCTGGGAAGACACCGACGGCCAGGTTGACGTCTTTATCTCCGGCGTGGGTACCGGCGGTACGCTGACCGGCGTGTCACGCTATATTAAAGGCACAAAGGGTAAAAAAGACCTGATCACCGTGGCCGTTGAGCCGACTGACTCACCGGTTATCACCCAGGCACTGGCGGGTGAAGAGCTCAAACCAGGCCCGCATAAAATCCAGGGTATTGGCGCAGGCTTCATTCCGGGCAACCTGGATCTGAAGCTGATCGATAAAGTGGTTACCATCACTAACGAAGAAGCCATCTCTACCGCGCGTCGCCTGATGGATGAAGAAGGCATTCTGGCGGGTATCTCTTCCGGTGCGGCCGTTGCGGCAGCGCTCAAACTTCAGGAAGATGAAGCCTTTACCAATAAGAATATTGTGGTTATCCTTCCTTCCTCGGGTGAGCGTTACTTGAGCACCGCACTGTTTGCCGATCTGTTTACCGAAAAAGAGCTGCAACAGTAGTGCCAGCATGTTAATAACGCGTAAAAAAGCACCTTTTCAGGTGCTTTTTTGTGGCCTGCTTCAAACTTTTGCCCCTCCTGGCATTGCTTCACCCCGTTGGGTCTGGTATTTAAACCAGCAATTATTTTGATGCGTGAAATTAATCAGTGAACGAAATAGCCTTGCTGAATCGATTTTATGATTTGGTTCAAGTCTTGCTTTCGCTGCATAATGTTTAATGACGATCGAAACGTCAGCGCTAACAATACAGGCTAAAGTTCAGTCGCCAGGCTAGACTTTAGTTCCACAACACTAAACCTATAAGTTGGGGAAATACAATGTTCCAGCAAGAAGTTACCATTACCGCTCCGAACGGTCTGCACACCCGCCCTGCTGCTCAGTTTGTTAAAGAAGCAAAAGGCTTCACTTCTGAAATCACTGTGACTTCCAACGGCAAAAGCGCGAGCGCAAAAAGCCTGTTCAAACTGCAGACTCTGGGCCTGACTCAGGGCACCGTTGTCACCATCTCTGCAGAAGGTGAAGACGAGCAGAAAGCAGTTGAGCATCTGGTTAAACTGATGGCTGAGCTCGAGTAAGTTTCCGGGTTCTTTTAAATATCAGTCACAAGTAAGGTAGGGTTATGATTTCAGGCATTTTAGCATCCCCGGGTATCGCTTTCGGCAAAGCACTGCTGCTGAAAGAAGACGAGATCGTCATCGACCGGAAAAAAATTTCTGCCGACAAGGTTGATCAGGAAGTTGAACGTTTTCTGAGCGGTCGTGCCAAGGCATCTGCGCAACTGGAAGCAATCAAAACTAAAGCTGGCGAAACTTTCGGTGAAGAAAAAGAAGCCATCTTCGAAGGGCACATCATGCTGCTCGAAGATGAGGAGCTGGAGCAGGAAATCATAGCCCTGATTAAAGATAAAGGCATGACGGCCGACGCGGCTGCGCATGAAGTTATCGAAGGTCAGGCAACTGCCCTGGAAGAACTGGATGATGAATACCTGAAAGAGCGTGCGGCTGACGTACGTGACATCGGTAAGCGTCTGCTGCGCAACATCCTGGGCCTGGCCATCATCGACCTGAGCGCGATTCAGGATGAAGTGATCCTGGTTGCCGCTGACCTCACCCCGTCAGAAACCGCACAGCTGAACCTGAAAAAGGTCCTCGGTTTCATCACCGACGCGGGCGGCCGTACCTCCCACACCTCTATCATGGCGCGCTCTCTGGAACTGCCTGCCATCGTGGGTACCGGTAGCGTCACCTCTCAGGTGAAAAACGGCGACTATCTGATTCTGGATGCCGTAAACAATCTGGTTTACGTCAACCCAACCAATGAAGAGATCGATAAACTGCGCGCGGTTCAGGAGCAGGTTGCGACTGAAAAAGCGGAACTCGCTAAGCTGAAAGACCTGCCAGCCATCACCCTGGACGGCCATCAGGTAGAAGTGTGTGCAAACATCGGTACCGTCCGCGACGTTGATGGCGCTGAGCGCAACGGTGCGGAAGGCGTAGGTCTCTATCGTACAGAATTCCTGTTCATGGACCGCGACGCGCTGCCAACGGAAGAAGAGCAGTTTGCTGCTTATAAAGCCGTGGCTGAAGCGTGTGGCTCTCAGGCGGTTATCGTCCGTACCATGGACATCGGTGGCGACAAAGAGCTGCCGTACATGAACTTCCCGAAAGAAGAGAACCCGTTCCTGGGCTGGCGTGCAATCCGTATCGCGATGGATCGTAAAGAGATCCTGCGTGACCAGGTTCGCGCGATCCTGCGTGCCTCTGCTTTCGGTAAACTGCGCATCATGTTCCCGATGATCATCTCTGTTGAAGAAGTGCGTGCACTGAAGAAAGAGATCGAAATCTACAAACAGGAACTGCGCGACGAAGGTAAAGCGTTTGACGAGTCAATCGAGATCGGCGTGATGGTGGAAACACCTGCGGCGGCAACCATTGCGCGTCATTTAGCCAAAGAAGTTGATTTCTTTAGTATCGGCACCAATGATTTAACGCAGTACACCCTGGCAGTTGACCGTGGTAATGATATGATTTCACATCTCTACCAGCCAATGTCACCGTCCGTACTGAACTTGATCAAGCAAGTTATTGATGCTTCTCATGCAGAAGGTAAATGGACTGGCATGTGTGGTGAGCTTGCAGGCGACGAACGTGCTACACTTCTGTTGCTGGGTATGGGTCTGGACGAATTCTCTATGAGCGCCATTTCCATCCCGCGCATTAAGAAGATTATCCGTAACACGAACTTCGAAGATGCGAAGGTATTAGCAGAGCAGGCTCTTGCTCAACCGACAACGGACGAGTTAATGACGCTGGTTAACAAGTTCATTGAAGAAAAAACAATCTGCTAATCCACGAGATGCGGCCCAATTTACTGCTTAGGAGAAGATCATGGGTTTGTTCGATAAACTGAAATCTCTGGTTTCTGATGATAAAAAAGACTCCGGAACTATTGAGATTGTTGCTCCGCTCTCCGGCGAGATCGTCAACATCGAAGACGTGCCGGATGTAGTGTTTGCTGAGAAAATCGTTGGTGATGGCATTGCTATCAAACCAACTGGCAACAAAATGGTTGCTCCAGTTGACGGCACCATCGGTAAAATTTTTGAAACCAACCATGCGTTCTCTATCGAATCTGATAGCGGTATCGAACTGTTCGTTCACTTCGGTATCGACACCGTTGAACTGAAAGGCGAAGGCTTCAAACGTATCGCGGAAGAAGGCCAGCGTGTTAAAGTTGGCGACCCGGTGATTGAATTCGATCTGCCACTGCTGGAAGAAAAAGCCAAGTCTACCCTGACGCCGGTTGTTATCTCCAACATGGACGAAATCAAAGAACTGATCAAACTGTCTGGCAGCGTCACCGTGGGTGAAACCCCGGTTATCCGCATCAAGAAGTAATTCTTGCCACACAGAAAAATGGCGCCTTCGGGCGCCATTTTAGTTTATGCGGGGAGGATAAGCTCGTCGTAGCCTTTCGACTGGGTATAAAGCATCACGTCAGTCACCCGATCACCGGCCATGCGAATAGCATCGGCAACGGTTTTCCCCTCTACAATTCCGCTCACCAGTTCTGAACAGAACAGGTCGCCCGTCCCTTTCAGATCGGTTTCAACGCGCGGATGCGCGCTGACGGTCACGCCCTCATGCGTCACCAGCACCACGTGGATGTTTTCCGGGTCGTCAGCGACCGGCGCGCTGGTGATCGCCACCCATTTCAGGCTGTCGGAGAGCAGTCCCTGCGCCGCCGCGATGGCGCTTTCCGGCGTTCGGCACGGTTTGCCGCTTAACACTTCCAGCTCATAGACGTTTGGCGTGATCCCCTGCGCCAGCGGCAGCAGGTGCTCCCGATACGCTTGTGGGATCTCGGGCTTCACGTACATTCCGCTGTCGATATCGCCGATGACCGGGTCGACCAGCACCAGCAGGTCCGGATGCTGCGCTTTGACCGCCTTCAGCCACTGCGCCAGCAGAACGATCTGGCTGGCGCTGCCCATATAGCCGGTAGTGACCGCTTTAAGCTCGCGCAGGATCTCGCGCTCTTCCAGCGCCTTAAGGTAGCCGCTGAACCACTCGTCGGGGATCACTCCACCATAAAACGTGTCGTAGTGCGGCGTGTTGCTAAACAGTACCGTCGGCACGGCGGTAACGTTCAGCCTGTGGGTACGAATATTCGGTACCGCAATGCTGTTCCCCACGCTGCCGTAAACTACCTGCGACTGCACGGCGACAATGTCGGTTTGCTGCGCCCGGGTATTATCCCGGAATAGAATCATCTCCATGACGCTTAAATCCCCGCCCCCTGCGAATAACTCTCTTCACCAAAGACGCCGGTAGACAGATAGCGATCGCCGCGATCGCAAATAATCGCCACCACTACGGCCCCCGGGTTTGCCTGCGCCACCCGGATCGCACCCGCTACCGCGCCGCCCGAGCTGACGCCGCAGAAGATACCCTCGCGCACGGCCAGCTCACGCATGGTATTTTCCGCCTCGCGCTGGTGAAGATCCAGCACCTGGTCCACAAGCTGCGCATTAAAAATGCCGGGCATATACTCCGCAGGCCAGCGGCGAATGCCGGGAATGCTGCTCCCCTCTTCCGGCTGCAGGCCAACAATAGTGACGGCTTTTTCCTGCTCGCGCAGAAAACGCGATACCCCGGTAATGGTGCCGGTAGTGCCCATGCTGGAGACAAAATGGGTGATACGCCCGTCGGTTTGCTGCCAGATTTCCGGGCCGGTGGTGGTGTAGTGCGCGTAAGGGTTGTCCGGATTGTTGAACTGATCGAGCAGCTTACCCTCGCCGCGCTCGGCCATTTCTAACGCCAGGTCGCGCGCGCCTTCCATTCCCTGCTCTTTGGTTACCAGAATCAGCTCGGCCCCGTAGGCACGCATCGCGGCGCGGCGCTCCTGGCTCATGTTGTCCGGCATCAGCAGCTTCATGCGGTAGCCTTTCAGCGCGGCGATCATCGCCAGGGCAATACCGGTGTTGCCGCTGGTGGCCTCAATCAGCACGTCGCCAGGCTTAATTTCTCCGCGTTTTTCGGCCTGGACAATCATTGACAGCGCCGCGCGGTCTTTCACCGACCCCGCCGGGTTATTGCCTTCAAGTTTGACCCAGATTTCACTGCCGTTGTCCGGCCCCATGCGCTGAAGCTTGACCAGAGGAGTGTTGCCGATGGTGTGTTCGAGTGTATTCACGATTTTTACTCAATAAAAAAGCCGGGTGGCGCTTCGCTTACCCGGCCTACAAGACGCAGTGATAACTGTAGGCCCGGTAAGCGCAGCGCCACCGGGCGATAAACATCCTAATAACCTATCAGGCTGACTCCGCCAGAGCAATATCCTCGCGCGTCTCGATGCGCTCCTTCCCGTGATAAATACGGGCGTGCTGAAGCCCAACAAACAGGCGCTCGCCCCGGTGCGGCGGCACGTCGTCGCGCATGACCACGGTCAGCGGCTCGGTATACCAGCCCAGCGGCTGTACCACCAATTGGGTGTAGTGACCTTTAGGGCTAGCTTCCAGCACCTGCACCGGCAGCGGAGAATCCAGGCTGGTTCGGCGGCTCACGTCCACTTCCCACGGACGCAGGAACAGATCGACCGGCCCCTGATGCGCGGAGGTATAGCCCAGCGGCCAGCGGTGCGCGCCAACGTGGAACTGGCCGCCGCGAATAGTGCCCTGAAGACGGTTTACCTCGCCCATAAATTCCAGCACGAAGCGGGTCGCCGGTTCGCGCCAGAGCTGCTCCGGCTCGTCAACCTGCTCAATGTTGCCCTGGCTCATGACCACCACGCGATCCGCGACTTCCATCGCCTCTTCCTGATCGTGGGTCACGAAGACGCTGGTGAATTTCAGCTCTTCATGCAGCTGGCGCAGCCAGCGGCGCAGCTCTTTACGCACCTGCGCATCCAGCGCGCCGAAAGGTTCATCCAGCAGCAGGATTTGCGGCTCAACGGCCAGCGCGCGCGCCAGCGCCACGCGCTGCTTCTGACCGCCGGACAGCTGGGCCGGGAAACGATCCGCCAGATGAGCCAGCTGCACCATCTCCAGCAGTTTGGTCACTTTGGCTTTGATAGCCGCTGCATTTGGACGCTCGCGACGCGGCAGCACCGTCAGACCAAACGCAATGTTGTCGAACACGGTCA
Source organism: Enterobacter asburiae (assembly GCF_024599655.1). Lineage (NCBI taxonomy): Bacteria > Pseudomonadati > Pseudomonadota > Gammaproteobacteria > Enterobacterales > Enterobacteriaceae > Enterobacter > Enterobacter asburiae. The sequence goes on along the minus strand of NZ_CP102247.1, from coordinate 1,372,416 downwards.
TGTGGCGGAACAGCGCGTAATGCTGGAACACAAAGCCTACTTTACGATCGCGGGCGTGCAGGCGGCTCACGTCGGTGCCGTGAAAGCGGATGTGCCCGCTGGTCTGATGCTCAAGCCCGGCAATAATACGCAGCAGCGTGGTTTTACCCGAGCCAGACGGCCCCAGCAGCGCCACCATTTGTCCGGAAGGGATATCCAGCGAGATATCATTCAGCACCTGGGTGCGACCAAAAGACTTCTTAATATTGGCAATCTCAATGCTCATGATTTCCCTCCTGATGCTGACGTTTTTCCTGATTTTCTAAACGCCACTGCACCACACTCTTCAAAAACAGGGTCAAAATGGCCATCAGCGTCAGCAACGCTGCGGCAGTAAACGAGCCGATGGTGTTGTAGTCCTGCTGCAGCAGCTCAATCTGTAGCGGCAGCGACAGGGTTTCACCCCGGATGGAGCCGGAGACGACGGAAACGGCACCGAACTCGCCAATCGCGCGGGCGTTGGTCAACACCACGCCGTAAAGCAGCGCCCAGCGGATATTTGGCAGCGTCACGCGACGGAACATCTGCCAGCCCGACGCGCCCAGCAGCACCGCCGCTTCGTCTTCGTTGCTCCCCTGGCTTAACATCACCGGCACCAGCTCACGCACCACAAACGGACAGGTCACGAAGATGGTGACCAGCACCATGCCCGGCCAGGCGAACATGATCTGCAGGTTATGCTCGTCCAGCCAGCCGCCCAATGGGCCGTTGGAGCCGTAAAAGAGCAGGTACACCAGACCCGCCACCACCGGCGATACGGCGAAAGGAATGTCCAGCAGGGTCAGCAGCAGCTGACGTCCCGGGAAGTTGAAGCGGGTCACCAGCCAGGCCAACAGGGTCCCGAACACGAGGTTCACCGGCACGGTGATCAACGCAATCAGTACGGTCAGCCAGATGGCATGCAGCATATCCGGGTTCGCCAGGTTTTCCAGCGCGGGCATCAGGCCCTTGCTGAACGCCTGAACGAAGATATAAACCGTCGGCACGACGAGAATGAGGGCGGAAACCAGCACCCCCGCCCCAATCAGAAACCATTTACCCCAGTTGATGCGGGGTGCATCGTATCGCTTCAATTGCGTAACTTCCGCCATCAGTGACCTACCACACGTCGACCAAAGCGACTTTGCAGAGTGTTAATCGAGTACAGCAGCAGCAGCGAGGCCGCCAGGATCACCGAGGCAATTGCGCTCGCCGCCGGATAATCAAACTCCTGCAAACGGATGAAAATCATCAGCGAGGTGACTTCTGTTTTCCAGGCGATGTTCCCGGCGATAAAAATCACCGCGCCGAACTCACCGAGGCTGCGGGTAAACGACAGCGCGACACCCGCCATCAGCGCTGGAGACAGCTCCGGCAGAACCACCTTGCGGAAGCTCTGCCAGCGCGTGGCACCCAGCGTTTCCGCCGCTTCTTCGTATTCCGGGCCCAACTCTTCCAGCACCGGCTGCACGGTACGGACCACAAACGGGATGCTGGTAAAGGCCATCGCCACCGCGATACCGAGCCAGGTGTAGGTCACTTTGATGTCAAATTTCGCCAGCCACTCGCCGTACAGCCCGTTCACGGAGAAGAGCGACGCGAGGGTTAAGCCCGCCACCGCCGTCGGCAGCGCAAACGGCAGATCCATCAGGGCGTCAAGCAGCGTGCGGCCCGGGAAGCGGTAGCGGGTTAAGATCCACGCCATCAGCAGGCCAAACACGCCGTTAAAAATAGAGGCAACAAACGCCGACAGCAGCGTCACCTTATAGGCCGCCACCACCTGCGGGTTGGTGACCACGTCCCAGTACTGCGCCCAGCTCATCTGAGCAAGCTGCATCACCAGCGCGCTGAGCGGCAACAGCAGGATCAGGCAGACGAACAGCAGGCTGGTCCCGAGGCTTAAGGTAAAGCCCGGCAGCACGCGTTTTGTCGAAACTGCAAACATTACTTATGCCCCGCCGCCAGCAATTTGTCTAACTCACCGCCGCTGGCAAAATGCGTTTTCATCACATCAGGCCAGGAGCCGAAATGATCTTCCACGCGGAACAAATCGGTCTGCGGGAATTTGTCTTTCAGTTTGTTCATCACGTCCGGGTTGTTCACGCGGTAGTAGTAATCGGTAATGATGGTCTGCGCCTGCGGACTGTACAGGTAGTTGAGGTAGGCTTTTGCCGCTTTCTCGGTACCGTTTGCCTGCACGTTTTTATCCACCCACGCCACCGGGAACTCGGCCAGGATGTTGGTTTTCGGGATAACGACCTCAAAGCCCTGCGCTTCATACTGTTTGCGGATGTTGTTCACTTCCGATTCAAAGCTGATCAACACATCGCCGAGACCGCGTTCTGCGAAGGTCGTGGTCGCCCCGCGGCCGCCGGTATCAAACACTTCGACGTTTTTCAGGAACTGGGTCATGAACTGCTCGGTTTTGGCTTTATCGTTACCGTCAGCCTTGTCCGCCGCGCCCCACGCCGCTAAATAGGTATAACGCGCGTTACCGGAGGTTTTTGGGTTCGGGAAAATCAGCTTCACGTCGGAACGCACCAGGTCGCTCCAGTCGTGGATATTCTTCGGGTTGCCCTTACGCACCAGGAAGCCCATGGTGGAATAGAACGGCGAGCTGTTGTTCGGCAGTCGGCTCTGCCAGCCCGCCGGGATCAGCTTGCCTTTGTCGTGCAGGATCTGCACGTCAGTCACCTGGTTGTAGGTCACCACATCTGCCTTCAGGCCCTGCAAAATCGCCAGCGCCTGCTTGGACGACCCGGCGTGGGACTGCTTGATAGTCAGCTTGTCGCCGTTATTGTCTTTCGCCCACTGCTGTTCGAACGGTGGATTAAGGGCGGCAAACAGCTCGCGGGAGACGTCATACGAACTGTTTAACAGTTCAGTCGCCTGCGCCTGTGCCACCAGCAGTAAACCTGCCAGCGCCAGAGTTCCTTTTTTCAGTACAGTAACGGCCATTGCGCACCCTTATAAATGTGATGACTATCTTATAGTCATAATATTTATAACGGGGATGAAAGGAGTAACGGTTTTATATACCGTTTGGTGATTTAGAAGCAGAAAAGGGAATAAGGGGTGCGGCCTGATACCCTCACCCCGGCCCTCTCCCACAGGGAGAGGGAGAAAGGCCATTACAGCGCCAGCAGACGCTCAACGGACGGCGCAAAGTAGTAGCCGCCGGTCACCGGTTTGGTGAAGCGCAGCATGGCGTCGCGCTTGCCGTCGGTATCGCCAAACATGCTCAGCAGCTGCTGCTCGATGTTATACAGGCGCGCGCAGTAGGCGCAGAAGTAAAGGCCGTGCGTGCCGCTTGCGGTACCGTACGGCAGGCTCTGGCGAACAATCTTCAGCCCTTTGCCGTCTTCTTTCAGGTCAACGCGGGTCAGGTGAGAGGTAACGGGACGGTCGTCGCCGTCGATCTCTTCATTGGCTTCTTTAGTACGACCAATCATCATCTCCTGGTCGTGCACGCTCATGCGGTTAAGCTGCTTGAGGTTGTGCTCCCAGCGCTGCACGAACACATAGCTGCCGCCCGCGTCCACGCCGTCTTTAATCACCGCCACGTCGCGACGAACCTCTTCACCCGCCGGGTTTTCCGTCCCGTCGACGAAGCCGCTCAGATCGCGCTCTTCCACCCAGCGGAAGCCGTGAACCTCTTCCTGCACCTCAATGCTGTCGCCAAAGGCCGCTACCGCCGCCTGGGCAACGGAAAAGTTCACGTCGTGACGCAGGGAGAGAATATGGATCAGCACGTCGTATTGGGTCGCCGGAGCCAGACCTTTGCCGTAAGGGATGAAGTCTTTCAGCTCTTCCGCCCCTTCGCCACCGCTTAGCTGACGCCAGACGTTATTGCCAAAGGCAACAACGGCGCCGAGGTGGGCTTCCGGGAATTTGGCCTGGAAGGTGGCCAGCTTATCAACAAACGCTTTACTGGCCGCACGCAGGGCATCCACGTCCCCTTTAACATTGGCTTCAATCCAAATCGCCGCGCGGCAATGTTCTGGCAAAATGCCACTCTGAACCTGAGACATCGCTCCTCCTGAAATAAAGATGCCACGTCAGCGTGGCATTGATGGCAGGTATTATACCCGGATTTCAGCGAGGCGGATTGTTCAGGCGCAAATTACTGCTTCCAGAGTATTTTGCTCACTTTCCAGTTCTTGAGCGTGTCGTCAGACGGCATCAGTCCTTCCGGGCCGCTCCAGGTTCCGGTAAAGACATAGCTGATGTGCTGGCTGCCTTCGGCCTTACATTCCACCGCGACCTTGTCGTCAGACGGCGCGCTGGTGCAGTTGCCAAAAGCCTGCTTATAAAGTTCGCTAAACGGCGTACCCACCTTCACACCGCTCGCCGTCGGAATATCGTCATCCATCACGGCAATTCGGTTTACCGTGCCTTTGTCACCGTTGATCACCAGCGCCAGCTTGTCGCCCTTCAGCGCTTCGTAATAGCGAACAATATTGCCATTCTCCGTTTTCATGCCGCTGCGCAGGCGATAATCACTGCCGATGGCATCCTGAATGGCATCCTGATCCAGCGCCGTCGCGGCGGTAATTTTCCCCACGCCCTGCTCGGTCACTTCCGTTGATGAGCCAAACCAGTTCCACGGATATGCAGCGGACCAGTTAATGGAGGAGAGCGTCGAACAGCCGGTCAAGGCCAGCGGGAGAGCGCATAAAAGTAAACGCAGCGATTTCATTGAAACGTCCTTTCTTGTTAAATCAACGCTTGTTGGAGTGCAACATCGGCAAAAAGTGCCGAATTAATCATCCTGATGCGCAAAACAGGCGCGAAGACGCGGGTTGGTCAGCAGCCACAGCAGGGCCACAATATCGGCAACCACCAGCGCAACGCCGGTGCCCGTCAGCGGTTCACCGTACCACCAGAGTACCGGCTGCCAGAAGAGCAGCGCAACCTGGGCGAGGATCAGCAGCCAGCGAAGCGCGCGCCAAAAGCGTGGGATCGCCTGCCGTCGTCCGCTGCATAAAAAAGCGACCACCGCCGGTAAGCCGGGCAGCAAGCCGAGCCAGAAGGCGTCGTGATCGGGATAAAAGAGATTCAGCAGCGTGTCGCCCTGCCCGCGCGACGCGGCGGCCATCACAAACAGCACCCAGGTCCGGGCCTGCAGCAGCAGAACGCACCAGAATAAAAAGGGCAGCCTGACGCGGCCCTGCGCGTCATAGTCTGCCGGATGGATTTCAGTACTCTTCATCTTCGATCAGACGCTTTCCTAAACTCAGCACGTCAGCGTGTTCATAGCCCAGACGCTCATACATGCCCAGCACCACGTCGTTATCTTCCCGCACCATGATCTGGATTTTTGGGCAGCCGCGGGCGATCAGCTTCTTCTCGAGCCGGTTCAGCAGCGCATTGGCAATGCCGCGGCCACGGTATTCCGGGTGGACGCCCAGATAATAGGCCGAGCCGCGGTGGCCGTCGTACCCGCCCATTACCGTCCCCACAACCTCACCGTTGACTTCCGCGACCAGAAACAGACTGACGTCGTGATTCACCTTACGTTCGATATCCATTTCCGGATCGTTCCACGGACGCAGCAGATCGCAGCGCTCCCAAAGGGTGATCACCTCTTCGAAATCTTCCTGGCGAAAAACGCGTATCTCCATGGTATTAACCGCCTTTTCGGGTTTAAAAACAGTGATTATGGCGCGAAGCGCGCCTTTAGCCAATAACCGGGGAAAATCTCGCCAAAATTTGGCATAATGTCACTTTGTCACGTATTGAAATGAAAAGTAAAACAATTCTCAATATGGACTGTCGTAACGGGAAACACGATACGATATAACACCAGGACCCCTTTTTTTAGTATTCAGGCCGCATGAGCACATTCAAACCATTAAAAGCACTCACATCGCGTCGTCAGGTTCTCAAAGCGGGGCTGGCGGCCTTAACGTTAACGGGCATCGCAAAGCAGGCTCAGGCGAAAGACGAGAGCACGCTCAAAACCAGTAACGGACACAGCAAACCAAAAACCAAAAAGCCGGGCGCGAAGCGTCTGGTGATGCTCGACCCGGGCCACGGCGGTATTGATACCGGCGCCATCGGCAAAAACGGGTCGAAAGAAAAACACGTCGTGCTGGCGATTGCAAAAAATGTGCGCGCAATTTTACGCAGTAACGGCATTGACGCCCGTCTGACGCGCTCTGGCGATACCTTTATTCCGCTGTATGACCGCGTTGAGATCGCCCACCAGCACGGTGCGGATCTGTTTATGTCGATCCACGCCGACGGCTTTACCAACCCTTCTGCGGCCGGTGCCTCGGTGTTTGCGCTTTCCAACCGTGGCGCCAGTAGCGCCATGGCAAAATACCTCTCCGACCGCGAAAACCGGGCGGATGAAGTCGCCGGGAAGAAAGCCACTGATAAAGATCATCTGCTACAGCAGGTGCTGTTCGACCTCGTGCAGACGGATACGATCAAAAACAGCCTGACGCTCGGCTCGCATATTCTGAAGAAGATTAAGCCGGTGCATCGTCTGCACAGCAAAGGCACCGAGCAGGCGGCGTTCGTGGTCCTGAAATCGCCGTCGATTCCGTCCGTGCTGGTGGAAACCTCCTTCATTACCAACCCGGAAGAAGAGCGACTCCTCGGTACCACGGCGTTTCGTCAGAAGATCGCCAACGCCATCGCCTCCGGCATTATCAGCTACTTCAACTGGTTCGATAACCAAAAAGCGCACTCCAGGAAACGTTGATGAAACCCGATGCTCAACTGGTAAAAACCTTCCTGCTGCAGCTGCAGGATGAGATCTGCCAGAAACTGGCCGCCGCAGACGGCGGTGAATTTCAGGAAGATAGCTGGCAGCGCAAGGCCGGGGGCGGCGGGCGCAGCCGCGTGCTGCGAAACGGCGGCATCTTCGAACAGGCGGGCGTGAATTTTTCCCACGTTCACGGCGACGCCATGCCCGCCTCTGCGACGGCGCATCGTCCTGAGCTGGCGGGCCGCAGCTTCGAGGCGATGGGCGTCTCGCTGGTGGTGCATCCGCACAACCCGTTTGTGCCCACCAGCCACGCCAACGTGCGCTTTTTCATTGCGGAAAAACCGGGGGCCGATCCGGTCTGGTGGTTTGGCGGCGGTTTCGATTTAACGCCTTACTACGGCTTCGAAGAGGATGCCGTGCACTGGCACACCACCGCGCGGGATCTTTGCCTGCCGTTTGGCGAAGACGTTTACCCGAAATTTAAAAAGTGGTGCGACGACTACTTTTACCTGAAGCACCGCGACGAGCAGCGCGGCATCGGCGGGCTGTTCTTTGACGATCTCAACGCGCCTGATTTTGATACCGCGTTCAGCTTTATGCGCGCGGTGGGTGAAGGTTATACCGACGCGTATCTGCCCATCGTCGAGCGCCGTAAAAATACCGACTACGGCGTGCGCGAACGTGAGTTCCAGCTTTACCGCCGCGGGCGCTACGTGGAGTTCAACCTGGTGTGGGATCGCGGGACGCTGTTCGGCCTGCAGACCGGCGGGCGCACGGAGTCGATTCTGATGTCGATGCCGCCGCTGGTGCGCTGGGAGTACTGCTACGAACCAAAAGAAGGCAGCCCGGAGGCTGCCTTGCGTGAGTTTATTCAGGTTCGGGACTGGGTATAACCCTTACCCCTCACCCCGGCCCTCTCCCCAAAGGGGCGAGGGTGAAAAGACGGCCCGGAGCAGTCCCCTCTCCCCTATGGGGAGAGGGTTAGGGTGAGGGGTGGGGTTAATTACAGAGGCTGCGTCTGCGCCTCAACCACCGCCAGCGCCACCATGTTCACGATACGACGCACGGAGGCAATCGGCGTTAACACATGCACCGGTTTCGCCACGCCCATCAGTACCGGTCCTACGGTCACCCCTTCAGAGCTGGAGACGCGCAGCAGGTTATAGCTGATACGCGCCGCTTCCACGTTCGGCATAATCAGTATGTTGGCCGATCCCTTCAGCGGGCTGTCCGGCATACGTTCGTTACGGATGCTCTCCACCAGCGCGGCATCGCCGTGCATCTCCCCGTCAATCATCAGCTCCGGCGCACGCTCGCGCACCAGCTCCAGCGTCTGGCGCATTTTGCACGCCGCCGCGGATTTAGACGAACCAAAGTTCGAGTGCGACAGCAGCGCCACCTTCGGCTCGATGCCAAAGCGACGGACGGTCTCGGCGGCCATCACGGTGATCTCCGCCAGCTCGTCCGGGGTCGGATCGTCGTTAACGTAGGTATCGGCAATAAAGGTGTTGCCGCTCGGCAGCAGCAGCGCGTTCATCGCCCCGGCGGTATGGACGCCGTCGCGATAGCCGAAGATCTCCTGCACCACGCTAAAGTGCTCGTGGTAATCGCCAATGGTGCCGCAGATCAGCGCATCCGCCTCGCCGCGATGCACCATGATCGCGCCGATCACCGTGGTGTTGCTGATGACCGCTTTCTGCGCCTGCTCCTGGGTGATCCCCCGGCGCTTCATGATCGCGTAGTATTCGCTCCAGTACTCTTTGAAGCGCGGATCGGATTCGTTGTTCACGATCTCGAAGTCGACGCCCGGCTTGATCTGCAGGCCCAGCTTCTGGATGCGCATCTCAATCACGCTCGGACGACCAATCAGGATCGGTTTCGCCAGGCCTAAGGTGATCAGCTCCTGAGTGGCGTGCAGCACGCGCGCCTCTTCCCCTTCCGCCAGCACCACGCGCTTCGCGTCGGCGCGCGCCTGGGAGAAGATCGGCTTCATGAACAGGTTCGTTTTATAGACAAACTCGGTGAGCTTATCGACGTAAGCGTCGAAATCGTGAATCGGACGCGTCGCCACGCCGGAATCCATCGCCGCTTTGGCCACCGCTGGGGCAATTTTGACAATCAGACGCGGGTCGAACGGTTTTGGAATGATGTAGTCCGGTCCGAAGCTCAGATCCTGATCGCCGTACGCAGACGCGACCACTTCGCTCTGCTCGGCGTGGGCCAGCTCCGCGATGGCGTGAACGGCGGCAAGCTTCATCTCTTCGTTGATCGCCGTTGCGCCGACGTCCAGCGCGCCGCGGAAGATGAACGGGAAGCAGAGCACGTTGTTGACCTGGTTCGGGTAGTCAGAACGACCGGTACAGATAATGGCGTCTTCACGCACCGCTTTCGCCAGCGGCGGCAGGATTTCCGGCTCAGGGTTCGCCAGGGCCAGGATCATTGGCGCACGCGCCATCTTCTTCACCATCTCCTGGGTCAGCACTTTCGGACCGGAGCAGCCGAGGAAGATATCCGCGCCGTCGATCACGTCGTCCAGGGTGCGTTTACCGTCGTCGTCCACCGCATACGCCGCTTTGGTTTCCGCCATGTTCGGCTCGCGGTCTTTATAGATAACGCCTTTGGAGTCGCAGACCACAATGTTGTGTTTCTGCATACCCAGCGCCACCAGCAGGTTCATACAGGCGATGGCCGCGGCGCCTGCGCCAGACACCACCATGCGCACGTCGGAGAGATTTTTCTCGACCACGCGCAGGCCGTTCAGAATCGCGGCGGTGCTGATAATCGCGGTGCCATGCTGGTCATCGTGGAACACGGGAATGTTCATACGCTCGCGCAGCTTCTGCTCGATATAGAAACATTCCGGCGCTTTGATGTCTTCCAGGTTAATCCCGCCGAAGGTCGGCTCCAGCGCAGCCACCACGTTGATGAATTTGTCAGGATCGAGTTCGTCCACCTCGATATCGAACACGTCGATACCGGCGAATTTCTTGAACAGTACTCCCTTACCTTCCATCACCGGCTTACCGGCCAGCGCACCGATGTTGCCCAGCCCCAGCACCGCCGTTCCGTTAGAGATCACGGCGACAAGGTTGCCGCGCGCGGTGTATTTGTAGGCCGCCAGCGGGTCTTTTTCGATTTCCAGACACGGGGCAGCAACGCCCGGCGAATAGGCCAGCGCCAGATCGCGCTGGGTTGCCAGCGGCTTGGTTGGGGAGACCTGGATTTTCCCCGGGACAGGAAACTCGTGAAAATCGAGGGCACTCTGTTTTAACTGATCGTCCATCTTGTTATTCCTTTTACGTATCGGTCAGATAGTATCGCCGCAGGACAGCGCATAAACTTTGAAGGCTGCCAAACTCTCACCATCACACATTAAAAATTGTTATCAATTTATAACAGCCATGTTACCCGTCTCAAAAGCAATGCCTCCCCCGTCTGCTATGCTTTTTTGTTAAGTCCATCATGCTTTTTCCAGAAGTGTGAACTAACGCACTCATCTAACTCTTTTATTTCCAAGGAGTAATCATTTATGAACCAGCTAGACGGCATCAAAAAATTCACCACCGTGGTTGCAGACAGCGGCGATATCGAGTCGATTCGCCACTATCAGCCGGAGGATGCGACCACCAACCCTTCGCTGCTGCTCAAAGCGGCAGGGCTTGCCCATTTTAGTCATCTGATTGATGACGCCATTGCCTACGGTAAACAGCGCGGGAAAACGCAGGAGCAGCAGGTCGCCGAAGCCAGCGACAAGCTGGCGGTTAATTTTGGTGCGGAAATTCTTAAAAGCATCCCGGGACGCGTCTCAACCGAAGTCGACGCCCGCCTCTCGTTCGATAAAGAAAAGAGCATTAATAAGGCGCGTCGTCTGGTTGAGCTCTACCAGGATCAGGGCATCGATAAATCACGCATTCTGATCAAGCTCGCCTCCACCTGGGAAGGCATCCGCGCGGCAGAGGTACTGGAAAAAGAGGGCATCCACTGCAACCTGACGCTGCTGTTCTCGTTTGCCCAGGCGCGCGCCTGCGCTGAAGCGGGCGTGTTCCTCGTTTCGCCGTTTGTCGGGCGCATCTACGACTGGTATCAGGCGAAACAGCCGATGGATCCGTACGTGGTGGATGAGGATCCGGGTGTGAAATCGGTCCGTAATATCTACGACTATTACAAACAGCACCGCTACGAAACCATCGTGATGGGGGCCAGCTTCCGCCGTACCGAGCAGATCCTCGCCCTGGCAGGCTGCGACCGCCTGACCATCTCCCCTAACCTGCTCCAGGAGCTACAGGACAAAGAAGAAACGGTGATCCGCAAGCTGGTGCCGACCTCCACCGTTCTGCCAAAACCGAAAACCATGACCGAAGCGGAGTTCCGCTGGGAGCACAACCAGGACGCCATGGCCGTGGAAAAACTGGCGGAAGGTATCCGCCTGTTCGCCGTCGACCAGCGCAAACTTGAAGATCTTCTCGCCGCCAAACTTTAACCTTGCCACGGAGTGAACTATGTCCCGTAAAGAGCTAGCCAATGCCATTCGCGCCCTCAGCATGGATGCCGTGCAGAAAGCCAATTCCGGCCACCCCGGCGCGCCAATGGGCATGGCTGATATTGCCGAAGTGCTGTGGAACGATTTTCTGAAGCACAACCCGAATGACCCCACCTGGTACGATCGCGACCGCTTTATTCTCTCCAACGGTCACGCCTCAATGCTGCTCTACAGCCTGCTGCACCTTTCCGGCTACGACCTGCCGCTTGAGGAGCTGAAAAACTTCCGCCAGCTGCACTCCAAAACGCCGGGTCACCCGGAGATTGGCTATACGCCAGGGGTGGAGACCACCACCGGGCCACTCGGTCAGGGGCTGGCCAATGCGGTTGGGCTGGCGATTGCCGAACGCACGCTGGCGGCGCAGTTTAACCAGCCGGACCATGAGATTGTCGACCATTACACCTACGTGTTTATGGGCGACGGCTGCCTGATGGAAGGGATCTCCCACGAGGTCTGCTCCCTGGCGGGCACGCTGGGGCTTGGCAAGCTGATCGGCTTCTACGATCACAACGGCATCTCCATCGACGGGGAGACCGAAGGCTGGTTTACCGACGACACGGCAAAACGCTTCGAAGCCTACCACTGGCACGTGGTGCATGAGATCGACGGTCACGACCCTGAGGCGGTGAAAAAAGCGATTCAGGAAGCGCAGAGCGTGAAGGACAAACCGTCCCTGATTATCTGCCGCACGGTGATCGGCTTCGGCTCGCCGAACAAGGCGGGCAAAGAAGAGGCGCACGGCGCGGCGCTGGGTGACGAGGAAGTGGCGCTGACCCGGCAGAAGCTGGGCTGGAAATACCCGCCGTTTGAGATCCCGAAAGAGATCTACAGAGCCTGGGATGCCCGTGAAGACGGTGAGAAAGCCCAACACGCCTGGAACGATAAATTTGCCGCTTACAAAAAAGCGCATCCGGAGCTGGCGGCCGAGTTTTCCCGCCGCATGAGCGGCGGTCTGCCGGAAGACTGGGACGATAAAACCCAGGCGCTGATTGAAAACCTGCAGTCCAACCCGGCGAAAATCGCCACCCGTAAGGCGTCGCAAAATACGCTGAACGCAATCGGCCCTATCCTCCCCGAACTGCTCGGCGGCTCGGCGGACCTGGCGCCAAGCAACCTGACGATCTGGTCCGGCTCGAAATCGCTTAAAGAGGACATCGCCGGGAACTACATCCACTACGGCGTGCGCGAGTTCGGCATGACCGCCATTGCCAACGGCATCGCCCATCACGGCGGGTTTGTGCCGTACACCGCCACCTTCCTGATGTTTGTCGAGTACGCCCGTAACGCGGCGCGCATGGCGGCGCTGATGAAGGCGCGGCAGATAATGGTCTACACCCATGACTCCATCGGGCTGGGGGAAGACGGGCCCACGCACCAGGCGGTTGAACAGCTGGCGAGCCTGCGCCTGACGCCCAACTTCAGCACCTGGCGTCCGTGCGATCAGGTCGAAGCGGCGGTGGGCTGGAAGCTGGCGGTGGAACGCCACAATGGCCCAACGGCATTAATTCTGTCACGCCAGAACCTGGCGCAGATTGAGCGTACCCCGGAGCAGGTGAAAAACATCGCCCGCGGCGGCTACATTCTGAAGGACAGCGGCGGCAAGCCGGACGTGATCCTGATTGCCACCGGTTCCGAGGTAGAAATCACGGTGAAAGCGGCGGAGAAACTGACCGCCGAAGGACACGCGGTGCGCGTGGTGTCCCTGCCTTCTACGGATATTTTTGACGCCCAGGACGAGGCGTACCGGGAATCGGTCCTGCCGTCCAGCGTCGCGGCTCGCGTGGCGGTGGAAGCCGGTATTGCCGACTACTGGTACAAGTATGTCGGGCTCAAAGGGGCGATTGTCGGCATGCGGGGCTACGGTGAGTCCGCCCCTGCCGATAAGCTGTTCCCGTACTTCGGCTTTACCGTTGAGAACGTGGTGGAGAAGGCGCTGAGCGTGATCTAGTGCGGCCTGCGTGCCCGGTGGCGCTACGCTTACCGGGCCTACAAAATCGGGTGGCATTGCCACCCTTTTTTATACCACCCGCACACCCGCCGCCATCGCCCGCTCCGGCGTTAACAGCACGCTTTCGCTGGCGTCATCGGTTTCCGCGCAGAGCAACATGCATTCAGACGTTTCGCCGCGCATTTTAGCTTTCGCCAGATTGCACAGCACCACCACCGTTTTTCCCATCAACTCCTCTTCCCGGTAATAGGGCACCAGGCTGGTGACGGTTTGCAGCGTTTTTCCGCCCACATCAATCTGCGCGATATAGAGTTTATCTGCGTTAGCGTGGCGCTTAACGTCCACGATCGTCCCCACGCGGATCTCCAGCTTTGCAAAGTCATCGTAAGCTATCGTGTCCATGCTCTCTCCTTAGTAAAATTTTACTAAATACTAGCACGCTATTTGCTGGACGCAATGGGCAGGATATTTAGTAAAAACTGATGCATGTCCTGGCCCATCCTTTACAATGGGTTATCACGTGGGGAATAAGGACAAACATGGCTACGCTCAAAGACATCGCGACGGAGGCTGGCGTTTCGCTGGCGACGGTATCCCGGGTTTTAAACGATGACCCAACGTTGAACGTAAAAGAAGAGACCAAACACCGCATTCTGGAGATTGCGGAAAAGCTGGAATACAAGAGCACAACGTCCCGCAAAATGCAGTCTGCCGCGGTGGGTCAGCAACACATTCTGGCACTCTACAGCTACCAGCAAGAGCTGGAGATTAACGACCCTTACTACCTTGCCATCCGCCACGGCATCGAGACGCAGTGTGAAAAACTGGGCGTGGAACTGAGCAACTGTTACGCCAGTGCCACCCTGCCGGAGAGTAAAAAACTGACCGGCGTACTGATTGTGGGCAAGCCTTCATCGGCCACTCGCCGTAGCGCAATGGCCCTGACGGACAACGTCTGCTTTATCGATTTTCACGAGCCCGGCAGCGCGTTCGATTCCGTCGACATTGACCTCTCGCGCATCAGCAAGCAGATCGTTGATTTCTTTATCGATCAGGGTGTTAAGCGCATTGGCTTTATCGGTGGGGAAGACGAACCCGGCAAAGCCGATATCCGCGAAGCCGCTTTTGTCGAGTATGGCCGTTTGAAAGGAGTGGTGTCAGAACAGGATATCTGGCGCGGCGGTTTTTCCAGCTCATCCGGATACGAACTGGCAAAAACCATGCTCGCACAGACAAGCTGGCCAACCGCCCTGTTTGTGGCCTCAGATTCGATAGCCATCGGCGTCTTGCGCGCTATCCATGAAAAAGGGCTGGCGATCCCGGAGGACATTTCGCTCATTAGCGTGAACGATATCCCGACCGCCCGCTTCACCTTCCCGCCGCTCTCTACCGTACGCATCCACTCTGAAATGATGGGCAGCCAGGGGGTTAACCTGCTGCTGGAAAAATCCCGCGACGGCCGGGCGCTGCCGCTGCAGGTCTTCGTGCCGAGCGTGCTGAAACTGCGCGGCACCACCCGTTAATCCCCTCGTTTGACACGCTGCCGGGCATGCCCGGCTTTTTTTTTATTTCGTGATCGAGTTAAAGCAAATCAATTTTACTGATTTTATTTAGTAAAATATTTACTAAAATCCTCAGCAATGATGTTTTACCCCTACAGGGAGATCGCATGAATCGCTGGGAAAATATTCAACTCACGCATGAGAACCGGCTCCCGCCGCGTGCGTACTTCTTCTCATATGACACCGTCGCGCAGGCTCGCTCCTTTGCCCGTGAAGCCAGCAGCCGCTTTTTATCACTCAGCGGCCAGTGGAATTTTCGTTTTTTCACCCATCCGCTGCTGGTGCCGGAAAACTTCACCTCTGAGTACATGGCCGACTGGGGCGACATAACCGTACCCGCCATGTGGCAGATGGAAGGCCACGGTCAGCTGCAGTACACCGACGAAGGCTTTCCCTTCCCGGTCGACGTCCCCCGGGTGCCCACAGATAACCCTACCGGGGCGTATCAGCGCTACTTCACGCTTTCGGACGGCTGGCAGGATAAGCAAACCCTCATCAAGTTTGACGGCGTCGAAACCTATTTCGAAGTCTACGTGAATGGTCACTACATTGGCTTTAGCAAAGGCAGCCGACTGACCGCCGAGTTTGATATCAGCCACGCGGTGCATGCCGGGCAAAACCTGCTCTGCGTGCGGGTAATGCAGTGGGCAGATTCTACCTACATTGAGGATCAGGACATGTGGTGGACGGCCGGTATTTTCCGCGACGTCTATCTGATCGGCAAAAATCCCACTCACGTGCGCGACGTCACGATCAAAACCACCTTTGACGAAGCTTACAAAAACGCCACCCTTTTCTGTCAGCTTGAGCTGGAAAACCTGGCCCCGCACGCATCAGCCGTGTCGCTGGAGTATGCCCTGTATGATGGCGAAGCAGCGATCCATCAGGGCACAACCGACAGCCTGATCGTGACCCGCAGCGCGGAAACCGCCTTTAGCATTGAGGTCAAACAGCCTCAGCAGTGGTCTGCGGAATCCCCCTATCTCTACCATCTGGTCGTAACGCTAAAAGATGCGAACGGGCAGACGCTGGAGGTTATCCCGCAGCGTATCGGTTTTCGCGACATCAAGGTGCGCGACGGTCTGTTCTACATCAACAATCGCTACCTGAAGCTGCACGGCGTAAACCGTCACGACAACGATCACCAGAAAGGCCGCGCCGTGGGCATGGATCGGGTCGAGCGCGACCTGATCCTGATGAAGCAACACAACATCAATTCGGTGCGCACCGCCCACTACCCCAACGATCCGCGCTTCTACGAGCTGTGCGACATCTACGGCCTGTTCGTGATGGCGGAGACGGATGTGGAATCCCACGGCTTTGCCAACGTCGGCGACCTGAGCCGCATCACGGACGATCCGGTGTGGGAACATGTCTACGTTGAGCGTATCGAACGCCATATTCACGCGCAGAAAAACCATCCTTCAATCATCATCTGGTCGCTTGGAAACGAGTCCGGCTACGGCTGCAATATCCGCGCCATGGCGCGGGCCGCAAAGGCGCTGGACGACACGCGCCTGCTGCATTACGAAGAAGATCGCGACGCCGAGGTGGTGGATATCATCTCTACCATGTACACCCGCGTGCCGCTGATGAACCTGTTCGGCGAGTATCCCCACGCCAAACCACGGATTATCTGCGAATACGCCCACGCGATGGGCAACGGCCCCGGCGGTCTGAGCGAGTATCAAAACGTCTTCGATCGCCACGACTGCATTCAGGGCCACTACGTCTGGGAATGGTGCGACCACGGTATTCAGGCGGCAGATGCCAGCGGCAATACGTATTACGCCTACGGCGGTGACTTTGGTGATTATCCGAACAACTACAACTTCTGCCTCGACGGGCTGATCTACTCCGACCAAACGCCGGGTCCGGGCCTGCGCGAATATAAGCAGGTGATTGCCCCGGTCAAGCTGCGCTGGCAGAACGGCGAGCTGCACGTTGAAAATCGCTTCTGGTTCACCAGCCTGGATGATTACACCCTGCTCGTTGAGGTGCGTGCCGAAGGTGAAACCCTGCACAGCCAGCCGCTGACAATGACCGGGCTGGCCCCCAACAGCACCCGCAGCGTGAGCCTGAACCTGCCCGAACTCGACGAGCGCGAAGCGTTCCTGACCGTGCGCATCAGCAAAAACAGCCGCACCCGCTATAGCGAGGCGGGACACGAGATTGCGGTGTATCAGTTCCCGCTTAAAGCGCGCACGGCTCGCGCTACGCCGTTTATTAACGCCAACGCCACGCCGCTGCTGCTGGAAGAGGACCGCCTGAACTGTACCGTGACCGGACATAATTTCCGCGCAAGCGTCTCAAAAATGACGGGAAAACTCAGCGCCTGGCAGGTTGACGGTGTAGATAAGATTACCCGCGAACCGAAGATTAATTTCTTCAAGCCGATGATTGATAACCACAAGCAGGAGTATGAGGGGCTATGGCAACCCAACCACCTGCAGATTATGCAGGAGCATCTGCGCGGTTTTGAGATCGAGCAGCAGGACGATGCGATCGTCATTACAACCCGCACGCTGATTGCTCCGCCGGTGTTTGATTTTGGTATGCGCTGCACCTACCGCTGGCGCATTGCCGCCGACGGGCAAATTAACGTTGAGCTGAGCGGTGAACGCTACGGTGATTACCCGCACATTATCCCGTGCATCGGCTTTACCCTCGGCATCAACGGCGAATTCGACCAGGTGAGCTACTACGGACGCGGCCCCGGAGAGAACTACCCGGACAGCCAGCAGGCCAGCACCATAGACCTGTGGCACACCGCGGTGGACGAGATGTTCGAAAACTACCCGTTCCCGCAGAACAACGGCAACCGCCAGCAGGTGCGCTGGGCAACGCTCGCCAACCGTCACGGCAGCGGTCTTCTGGTGGTGCCTGAACAGCCCATCCATTTCAGCGCCTGGCACTATACGGCAGAGAACATCCACGCCGCGCAGCACTGCAACGAACTGCGTCGCAGCGATGACATCACCCTCAACCTCGATCATCAGGTACTGGGCTTAGGCTCCAACTCCTGGGGAAGCGAAGTGCTGGATACCTGGCGCGTCTGGTTCAGGCCGTTCCGCTACGGCTTCACCCTGCTCCCGCTGGAAGGCGGACAAACCGCCGCGCAGGCACTGTTACACCATCGGTTCGGCACCGGTTTCTTCTCCATGAATTCGCACAGCGAGGCAGAAAAATGATCGTTCTCGACAGCCTGGAACAGTTCCAGCAGCGTTATCGCACGGGCCGTAAATGGCAGCGCTGCACAGAGGCCATTAACAATATCGACCACATCCAGCCCGGCGTTGCCCATTCGATTGGCGACTCTCTGGCCTATCGCGTGACACATGATGCCAGCACCGACGCGCTGTTCGTCGGCCATCGCCGCTATTTCGAGGTGCATTACTACCTGCAGGGCGCGCAGAAAATTGAGTACGCTGCAAAAGACGCCCTTCAGCTTGTGGAGTGCTACCGGGATGAAACCGACCGCGAATACCTGAAAGGCGTGGGTCAAACCGAACAGGTGCGCGAGGGACAGATCGTGATTTGTGAAAACCACGAGGCGTATCGCTTTATCAGCGAAACGCCTGCTAAAAAAGTCGTCCTCTATGTGACCATCGAAGACGGCTATTTCCATAACAAATAAAAAAACCAGCGGTGCCAATGAAGCACCGCCCTCCTCGTACCCGGAGATATGTTATGTCTGAAACTACCAAGCGTAATACCATCGGCAAATTCGGCCTGCTGTCGCTGACGTTTGCCGCCGTATTTAGTTTTAATAACGTTATCAACAACAATATCGAGCTGGGCCTCGCCTCGGCGCCGATGTTCTTTTTAGCCACCCTGTTCTACTTCATTCCTTTCTGCTTAATCATCGCGGAGTTTGTCTCCCTGAATAAAAACTCCGAAGCCGGGGTGTACGCCTGGGTGAAAAGCTCGCTGGGCGGGCGCTGGGCGTTTATTACTGCCTACACCTACTGGTTCGTAAACCTGTTCTTCTTTACCTCGTTATTACCGCGCGTTATTGCCTACGCCTCTTACGCCTTTTTGGGCTATGAGTACATTCTTACGCCGTTCGCCACCACGATACTGAGCATGGTGCTGTTCGCCTTCTCGACCTGGGTGTCCACCAACGGGGCGAAAATGCTGGGGCCGATCACGTCTGTGACCTCAACGCTGATGCTGCTGCTGACCCTCTCCTATATTCTGCTGGCCGGTGCGGCGCTGATGGGCGGTGTGCAGCCAGCCGACCCGATTACCGTTGACGCGATGATCCCGAACTTTAACTGGGCGTTTCTTGGCATCACTACCTGGATATTTATGGCCGCCGGGGGCGCAGAGTCCGTTGCGGTATACGTTAACGACGTGAAGGGCGGATCAAAATCCTTCGTCAGGGTGATCATTCTGGCGGGGATTTTCATCGGCGTGCTCTATTCCATCTCCTCGGTGCTGATTAACGTCTTTATCAGCAGCAAAGAGCTGAAGTTCACCGGTGGTTCGGTACAGGTGTTCCACGGCCTGGCGGTATGGTTTGGCCTGCCGGAAGTGCTGATGAACCGCTTTGTCGGCCTGGTCTCCTTTACCGCGATGTTCGGTTCCCTGCTGATGTGGACGGCGACCCCGGTCAAAATCTTCTTCTCTGAAATTCCGAGCGGCATCTTTGGGCCAAAAACCGTGGCGCTGAACGAGAATGGCGTCCCGGCGCGCGCGGCGTGGATCCAGTATTTGATCGTCATTCCGTTAATGATTATCCCAACCATGGGATCGAACACCGCGCAGGAGCTGATGAATACGGTCATCAACATGACCGCGGCCGCGTCAATGTTACCGCCGCTGTTCATCATGCTGGCTTACCTGAACCTGCGTCGTAAGCTCGACCATCTCCCGCGTGATTTCAAAATGGGCTCACGCACCACGGGGATGGTGGTGGTGTCGATGCTGATTGTGATTTTTGCCATCGGCTTTGTGGCCTCAACCTTCCCCACCGGTGCCAATATTCTGACGATTATTTTCTATAACGTCGGTGGCATTGTCTTATTCCTCGGATTTGCCTGGTGGAAATACAGCAAATACGTCAGGGGATTATCAAAAGAACAACAACAAATAGAAGCGTCACCTGCCTCAAATATTAATTAACACTTAAGGCATGGATATTTTCTCATTGGGATGAGTGCATGAAAATTAAAGAGAAAACGATTGGGGCACTCGCTGCCCTCTCCTTCTGCTGCCCGTCATTTGCCGCAGAAGAGGCTCGGCCAGCGGAGCACGACGATACCAAAACGCCGGAAATGACCTCTCCATCATTTCGTTTTTATGGCGAACTGGGGGTTGGCGGATATATGGATTTAGAGGGCCAGAATAAGCATAAATACAGTGACGGCACCTATATTGAGGGCGGTCTGGAAATGAAGCACGGGCACTGGTTCGGCCTGATTTACGGTGAGGGCTGGACCGTACAGGCTGACCATCAGGGGAACGCCTGGGTGCCCGACCACAGCTGGGGCGGGTTCGAAGGTGGGCTTAACCGCTTTTACGGCGGCTACAAAACTGACGGCAACACCGAAATCATGCTCAGCCTGCGTCAGGACTCCTCCCTCGATGACCTGCAGTGGTGGGGGGATTTCACGCCCGATCTGGGATATGTGATCCCCAACACCCGCGACATTATGTACGCGCTCAAGGTACAGAACCGCTCCGGTAACCTGCGCTACAGCGTCACCGCCACGCCTGCGGGGCACCATGACGAGAGTAAAGCCTGGCTGCATTTTGGCAAATACGATCGCTATGACGATAAATATACCTATCCGGCGATGGCCAACGGCTATATCCAGTATGACATCGTCAAAGACGTCACCTGGATGAACGGCCTGGAGGTCACCGACGGGACCGGTCAACTCTTCCTGACCGGCATTCTGTCGCCCAACCTGGCGGCGCGCGCCTGGCATCACACCGGACGCGCCAGCGGCAGGGACGTCTCCGGCACAGAGACCGGGTATATGGTCAGCGCCATGATTGAAGCGTTAAAAGGCGTCTATCTCTCCACCGCTTACAGCTATGCAAAGCATCGCCCGGACAATGCCGCCGATGAAACGACCTCGTTTATGCAGTTCGGTATCTGGTACGAGTACGGCGGTGGCCGTTTTGCTACCGCGGCCGACAGCCGCTTCTACATGAAAAATGCCTCCGGCGACCCGAGCGACCAGGTCTTCCTGATGCAATATTTCTACTGGTAAAAGGATCTTCCATCATGAAACTCAGCCTTACACCGCTGGCCTGCGCGCTGGCGCTCAGCTTTTCGGCTCACGCCACCACCCCAGCTGATTTTAAAAACGTCATCAACCGCGCCGGTGCACCGCAATATATGCACGATTTCGACGCTGACGACCACCAGCGTTTCAATCCCTTTTTCGATTTGGGTGCCTGGCATGGGCATTTGCTGCCGGACGGGCCGCAGACCCAGGGAGGATTTCCCGGCGTAGCGCTGCTCACCGAAGAGTACATTAACTTTATGGCGACCAATTTCGATCGCCTGAGCGTGTATCAGAACGGCAAAAAAGTCGATTTTACCCTTGAGGCTTACAGCCTGCCCGGCGCGCTCGTGCAGAAGCTGAGCGCGAAAGATGTGCAGATCGTGATGACGCTGCGCTTTGCCACCTCGCGCACCTCGCTGCTGGAAACCCGCATCATCAGCAAGGCACCGCTCGACCTGGTGTGGGACGGCGAACTGCTGGAAAAGCTGGAGGCTAAAGAGGGCAAACCGCTGTCGGATAAGACCATCGACGGCGCATATCCGGATTACCAGCGCAGGCTGGTCCCCGCGCGCGACGGCCTGAAGGTGACCTTTGGCAAAGTGCGCTCCACCTGGGATCTGCTGACCTCTGGCAGCTCCGAATATCAGGTGCATAAATCCCTCCCCGTTGACACCACCGTTGACGGGCACCGCTTTACCAGCCGGGCGCACATTACCGGCAGCACCACGCTGTATACCACCTACTCCCATCTGCTGAATGCCGATGAGGTAAAGCGCGAGCAGGTGCAGATCCGCGATATTCTGGCGCGCCCGGCCGCTTATATGACGGCCTCGCAGCAGCGCTGGGAAGGCTATTTGCAGAAAGGGTTAACCAACCCTGATGCGACCCCAGAGCAAACCCGCGTGGCGGTGAAGGCCATCGAAACGCTGAACGGCAACTGGCGCTCGCCGGGCGGCGCGGTGCGCTATAACACGGTGACGCCATCCGTCACCGGACGCTGGTTCTCCGGCAACCAGACCTGGCCGTGGGATACCTGGAAACAGGCGTTTGCCATGTCGCACTTCAACCCGGAAATCGCCAAAGAGAACATTCGTGCAGTCTTTTCCTGGCAAATCAAACCCGACGATCCGGTACGCCCGCAGGATGCCGGCTTTGTGCCGGACCTCATCGCCTGGAACCTGAGCCCGGAACGCGGCGGCGACGGCGGCAACTGGAACGAGCGTAATACCAAACCGAGCCTGGCGGCGTGGTCGGTGATGGAGGTGTACAACACCACGCAGGATAAGGCCTGGCTGGCGGAAATGTATCCTAAGCTGGTGGCCTATCACGACTGGTGGCTGCGCAACCGGGACCACAACGGCAACGGCGTGCCGGAGTACGGCGCGACGCGCGACAAGGCCCATAATACCGCCAGTGGCGACATGCTCTTCGCGGTGAAAAGAGGCGATAAAGAAGAATCCCTCTCCGGACTGAAGAATTATGCCAGAGTCATCGATAAGGGCCATTACGACAGTCTGGAGATCCCGGCGCAGGTTGCGGCCTCGTGGGAATCAGGGCGCGATGACGCCGCCGTCTTCGGTTTTATCGATCAATCCCAGCTGGATAAATACATCGAAAACGGCGGTAAACGCAGCGACTGGACGGTAAAGTTTGCCGAAAACCGCGACAAAGAGGGCAAGCTGCTGGGCTACTCGCTGCTGCAGGAGTCCGTCGACCAGGCGAGCTATATGTACAGCGACAATCACTATCTGGCTCAGATGGCGAGCCTGCTGGGTAAAGAGCAGGAGGCCAGCCGCTACCGTCAGCTGGCAGATAGGCTCGCGAGCTACATCAATACCTGCATGTTCGACGCAAAGAGCGGTTTTTACTATGACATCCGTATCGAGGATAAACCGCTGGCGAACGGCTGTGCGGGCAAGCCTATCGTCGAGCGCGGAAAAGGGCCGGAAGGCTGGTCGCCGCTGTTTAACGGTGCGGCCACGCAGGAGCATGCTGATGCCGTGGTGAAGGTGATGCTGGATCCGAAAGAGTTCAACACGTACGTGCCGCTCGGGACTGCCGCGCTAACCAACCCGGCATTTGGTCCGGATATCTACTGGCGCGGCCGGGTCTGGGTCGACCAGTTCTGGTTTGGCCTGAAAGGGATGGAACGCTACGGCTACCGGGAACAGGCACAAACGCTGGCAGAAAGCTTCTTTAAGCACGCAAAGGGGTTAACGTCCGACGGCCCGATTCAGGAAAACTACAATCCGCTGACCGGGGCACAGCAAGGCGCGCCTAATTTCTCGTGGAGCGCGGCACATCTTTACATGCTGTACAACGACTTCTTCCGTAAACAGTAACGAGGAGCTGTCTGCTTTGCCGGGTGGCGCTATCGCTTACCCGGCCTACGGTTCGAGCTTTTGCAGGCCGCAGGATTCGTAGGCCGGGTAAGGCGAAGCCGCCACCCGGCACATTGTCACAGGCAGCAGGATTGGCAGGCCGGGTAAGGCGAAGCCGCCACCCGGCATATTGTCACAGACCGCAAGATTCGTAGGCCGGGTAAGGCGAAGCCGCCACCCGGCAAAACTACCGCGTGATCCACAGCGTGGGCCAGGCATCTGGCCCGTTCCAGCTGTCGCAGCTGGGCTCCTCGGCGTAGCGCACCAGGCGGAAACGCTGGCCGTCGAAACGCCAGCGCGTCTGGATCCCGCAATCACCCATACCGCGCCCCAGCGCGAGCGTGGTCAGCTCGCGCGTCTTCTCATCGAAGCTGGCGTTCATCAACTCCATTTCACTCCCGTTGCTTGACGGCGTAAACGGCAGACGCAGCCTGACGCTGCGGGCGGTAAACGGTTTTTTACGTGATACCAGCCACGCCAGATCTACCGTGTTATAGGCCCCCGCCTCGCAGCTGACGATCAGCAGCGCTTTGTCATCGGTTAACGCGGTGACGCGCACTTCCCGGCGGTTAGGATCCAGCGAGCACTGGCTGCTGTTCATCCGTCCGGTACCATAGTCCAGCAGGTCGTTCAGTTCGGCGTGGGAGAGTGGCGTCGGAGTCGGGTTGACGACCGCCACCTTTTTTAAGGCGGGTGCAGGCGGAACGCTTAACGGCGGATCGTCACCTTTCTTGATCCACGCGGTTTCGCTGCCGACGCGCTTTTGCTGCGCATCAATGAACAGCAGCGCGGCTTTCAGACCGCTCAGTGAAATGACCTGCTTACCGCCGCGAAGGGTCAGGGCCTTCCCTTCCTGGATGTTTTTCAGAAAGGCGGTGATGGTGGCCGCATCGTCCGTTTTCAGATGCCAGGGCGTGAGCTGCCAGCGCTGTTTGTCCAGCTTCAGGGGAACGTTATCCAGCAGCAGCCGGGGGGCAATCTCCGGCTCTTTGACCGAGGGCGTATCAAGACCGCCGAGATCGATACGCAGCGTAGCATCCGTTTTCGCCCCGGCGCTTCGGGTGAGCGTCATGACCAGACCACGGTGTTCACCCGTGTTGCGCGCAAGGCAAAAGTTCTGGTTATTGCAGGTTACCTGCCAGTCAGAGAAAGCTTGCTGGGCAGGTGCAGCCCGCACCTGCGGCGCGAGGAGCACACAAAACAGGTAAAATAGAAAGACGCTGTAGCGCATGAATGACACAATCCCGGAACGAAAACGCTTAACTGGGCAGTATCTTCGTGTTCCCGCCGGGGTTGCTCAATCGGATTTATCAGATATACCCGAAAAACACCCTACATTCGTTCGAAAGCAGAGTTCATTAACCCGGTCGTCTGTAAATACTGCAGTAATATCACCGCTTTACCATCCCTGATTTCCCCTGAACGCATCATCTCCAGCGCCCGGGAAAAAGGAAGCTCCAGCACTTCGATATCTTCATCCTCAACGCCACCGCCCCGGTGAGTGCGCTGCGCGTCGCTGTACTCCGCAATGAAGAAATGGACGAGCTCCGTCACGCCGCCCGGTGACATAAACAGCTCAAAGACCTTTTTGACCTCGCCCACTTCGAAGCCGGTTTCTTCAACGGCCTCTTTGCGGATACAAACTTCCGGTTCATCATCATCGAGCAGGCCCGCGCAGGTTTCAATCAGACGTCCGTCGGGGTTGCCATTGACCCATGTCGCCACCCTGAACTGACGGATGAGCACCACGCTCTGCTTTTCACGGTTATAGAGCAAAATGGTTGCTCCGTTGCCGCGGTCGTAGACCTCGCGCTTGTGGCGGATCACTTCACCGTTGTTACGCGTAAGGTCATAGGTGATGTTACGCAGGACAAAGTAGTTTTCAGAGAGAATTTTGTCTTTGATAACGTCAATTTTCAGGGTCATACGGGCTCCACAACACAATGAGTCGTCCTATACTACGCCGTGAATCCCGCTTTGTCGCCCGCCGGTTTAATGATGTTTTGGCGCGTTAACCCCAAGCCAGTCGAGTATTCCTTGCGCCGCATGACGCCCTTCCGCCATGGCGGTTACCACCAGATCCGCGCCGCGTACCGCATCGCCCCCGGCGAAGATCTGTGGGTTGGTCGTCTGGTAACGGTAACGGCTATCGACGGAGGCAACGATCCGCCCCCAGTCATCCGTTTCGACGCCCTGCGCCTGCAGCCACGGCATCGCGTGCGGGTTAAAACCAAACGCCATGATGACCGCATCCGCGGCCATCACGAACTCGCTGCCCGCTACCGGAACGGGCCGACGCCGTCCCTGCGCGTCCGGCTCTCCGAGCTCGGTACGCAGCATCCGAATACCGTTGACCTTACCGTTCGGATCCAGCGTCAGCTCAACCGGCTGGACGTTAAATTCAAACGCCGCGCCCTCTTCTCTGGCGTTCTTCACCTCTTTCTTCGAGCCCGGCATGTTGGCCTCATCCCGACGATAGGCGCAGGTCACCTTCGCCGCGCCGTGGCGTAACGCGGTGCGGACGCAGTCCATCGCGGTATCGCCCCCGCCAAGCACCACCACGTTTAAACCCTGGGTGTCGATGAACGGCTCGCTGGCCGTCGCCTCCAGCCCCATAACATGGCGCGTGTTGCCCACCAGGAAAGGCAGCGCGTCATAGACCCCCGGCGCGTCTTCATGCGGGATACCTGCCTTCATCGAGCGGTAGGTTCCCACGCCAATAAACAGGGCGTCGTAATCGTGCTTTAACTGCGACATCGACACGTCCTGGCCCACCTCGCAGTTCAGCTCGAAGCGGATCCCCATCGCGGTAAATATCTCTCTGCGCCGCGCGAGCAGCGATTTGTCCAGCTTGAATGCCGGGATGCCAAAGGTCAGCAATCCACCAATTTCCGGATGCCGGTCATAGACCGTCACGCTCACGCCGCTGCGCGCCAGCACGTCGGCGCATGCCAGCCCGGCGGGCCCCGCGCCGACGATCGCGACGCGTTTACCCGACGGCGTGACGGCGGACATATCCGGCCGCCAGCCCATCGCCAGCGCCCGATCGGAGATATAGCGCTCGATGTTGCCGATGGTCACGGATCCCGCCTCTTCACGAATTGTGCAGGCACCTTCGCATAATCGCTCCTGCGGGCAGACGCGGCCGGTAATTTCAGGTAAACAGTTGGTCTGATGAGAAAGCTCGACCGCGCCGGTGATATCCCCCGCGTTGAGGCGCTCAATCCACTGCGGGATGTGGTTATGCAGCGGGCAGGTCCATTCGCAAATGCTGTGCTCGCCGCATTTCAGGCAGCGCGACGCCTCGCGGGCGGCCTGCTCGGCCCGAAACGGCAGGTAAATTTCGTTAAAATGGCCCACGCGCTCTGCGGCAGCGAGTTTGTCGGGCTCGCCGCGTGGCGCCGTCGCCTGCATCTGCTGCAGTTTGGTGCGCGGAGCACCTTCTTCGACGACCTCCGCATGCCAGGGCTGCGCCTCCAGACAGGCCGTGCGCTGTCGGCGCGATTTCGCCAGAGTATCAAGGACAGCAGGCGTCGCCAGTGAGAGGACATCTGCCGGGCAATTTTCGATACAGGCCGGGCCGTGTGGCCGCGTCAGACAGAGATCGCACTTGCTCGTTGAGGCCTTCACGCTGCCGTTGTCGAGCGGGGTGACGATAATCTCCATCGTGCCAAACGGGCAGGCCACCACGCAGGCCTTACAGCCGATGCATTTTTGTTGATTCACCTGTACGCTGTCATCGCATTTACTGATGGCGCCGTTCGGGCAGCTTTGCGCGCAGGGTGCATTTTCACAGTGATGGCAGGTGACGGGGCGTCGCTTGTCGCCGGATCTCAGGACCGTAATACGGGGATGAAAATGGCGCTCGCTCAGGACGTGCTGCTCATCGTTGTGCGCCATCACGCAGGCCACTTCGCAGGCGCGACACCCGATGCACTGCTGGCCGTTAGCCATAATAAAACGATTCATAACCACACCTGTTTTTGGTTCAATAACCTTTCTCTTTATAAGAGTATGGTATTTACGCATCACGGCGCGATCGGGCAATGTTCAAATGCCCGGAACGCCGAATTATTTACAGTGAACCTGTGGCAGATCAATTTTATTCAGAGAGCCGTTTTGTGACCGTTAAACGACCCGTTTCCGGAAGCCTTGCCTGGGCTTTCTTTTCGATCATTGTCTTATCCGTGCTGACCAGCACCGTCGCGCTGCTGACGCTTGCCAGCAGCCAGCGTGACGCCGAAGCTATCAATATCGCGGGTTCGCTGCGCATGCAGAGCTATCGTCTGGGCTATGAGATGCAGCGCAACAGCCCTTCCCTTGCCGCGCATCGCGACAGCTGGCAACAGACGCTGAGCGCGCCTGCCCTGCAGAAGCTGAACCGCTGGTACGTCCCGGACAATGTTAAAGCGCGCTACCAGCAGCTGCACGTGGCCTGGCTGGAGATGGATGCGCACATCGCCCGCGGCGACAGCGCGTGGTATCAAACCCACATTGAGGATTTTGTTGGCAGCATTGATGCCTTTGTGCTCGCCCTTCAGCACTACACCGAACATAAAATTCAGACGGTGACCCTGCTCTCGCTGGCGGGCGCTCTCGGGATCCTGCTCCTGACGCTGTTTACCCTGCGACGCATCCGTCGCCAGGTGGTGCTGCCGCTGAACAATCTGGTGGCGGCCAGCGAACGGGTTGAGCGCGGGGAATTTGCGACCCCGGCGCCGGATACCGCCCTGCCGAACGAGCTGGGCCAACTCTCCCGCGCCTTCAACCACATGTCCGCCGAGCTCGCTACGCTTTACCGTTCGCTTGAGGCCTCGGTCGCGGAAAAGACGCGGCATTTGCATGAAGCCCACCAGCAGCTCGACATGCTGTTCAAGTGCTCTCAGGCGCTGAATACCGGCCAGATAGACAGCCACTGCTTCCGGCATATCCTGCAGATTGTCCATGACTATACGCAGATGACTTATCTGGAACTGCGCACCAGCGACGACTGGCGGCTGTGTGAAGGGACGGAATCTGAGGGCACTCCTCTGCAAAACCTGCCGGTACTGATGCAGGACACCCTTTACGGCGAGCTGCGCTGGCAAAGCGAGACGGACAGCGTCCCCCTTCCGCTGATGAGAAGCGTGGCGACCATGCTCGGGCGCGGGCTGTACTTTAACCAGGCGCAAAAGCACTACCAGCAGCTGCTGCTGATGGAAGAGCGCGCCACCATCGCCCGCGAGCTGCACGATTCGCTGGCGCAGGTGCTGTCCTATCTGCGCATTCAGCTGGCGCTGCTCAAACGCGCCGTGCCCCAGGAGAATACTCCGGCGCAGACCATCATCTCCGACTTCTCCCGCGAGCTGAACAACGCCTGGCAGCAGCTTCGCGAGCTGCTCACCACCTTCCGCCTGACGCTGAACCACGCGAACTTGCCCGCTGCGCTTCAGGAGTCCCTCGACGTCCTGCAGAGCCAGACGCAGGCGAAGCTGCATCTTGACTGCCGCCTCTCCTCGCTGGCGCTGGACGCGCAAAAGCAGGTGCATCTGCTGCAGATCGTGCGTGAGGCCGTGCTGAACGCCATTAAGCACGCGCAGGCCAGCGAGATCACCGTAAGCTGCGTGACCGCGGTGGACGGTACGCACAGCGTCAGCATTCGTGACAACGGCATCGGGATCGGCGAAGCCAGCGAGCCGCCGGGACATTACGGCCTGAACATTATGCGCGAACGCGCGCAACGGCTCGGCGGAATGCTGCACTTCTCGCAGCCGCAAAACGGCGGCACGCTGGTCAGCGTGACGTTCCCGGTACCCGCGCCGTTAACGGGTAAATAACGGTAAAGAGGGAAGCGCAGGGAAAAGCGCATGATAATTTACATTATCTCCTTTATTTCTCCACGTTTGACCTGGCCCTTACCGCTAAAGTTATGCGGGCAATAAACAATAATGACGTGCAGCAAAACGAGGTCACACTTTCATGGCGAATTTTTTCATCGATCGCCCCATTTTTGCCTGGGTGCTTGCCATCCTGTTGTGTCTGACAGGTGTCCTGGCGATTACTTCACTTCCTGTTGAGCAATACCCCGATCTGGCACCGCCTAACGTGCGCGTCACCGCAAACTATCCCGGCGCTTCCGCACAAACGCTGGAAAACACCGTGACGCAGGTTATCGAGCAGAACATGACGGGTCTGGATAACCTGATGTACATGTCCTCGCAAAGTAGCGCCACGGGCCAGGCGACGGTGACCCTGAGCTTTAAGGCGGGTACCGACCCGGACGAAGCGGTGCAGCAGGTACAAAACCAGCTGCAGTCGGCCATGCGCAAGCTGCCCCAGGCGGTGCAGAATCAGGGCGTGACCGTGCGTAAAACCGGTGATACCAACATTTTGACCATCGCGTTTGTCTCGACAGATGGCTCGATGGATAAGCAGGACATTGCAGACTACGTGGCGAGTAATATTCAGGATCCACTCAGCCGTATTAACGGCGTGGGGGATATTGACGCCTACGGTTCACAGTATTCCATGCGCATCTGGCTGGACCCTAACAAGCTGAACAGCGTGCAGATGACGGCCAAAGACGTCACCGACGCTATCGAATCGCAGAACGCCCAGATTGCCGTGGGCCAGCTTGGCGGTACGCCGTCCGTTGATAATCAGGCCCTGAACGCCACCATCAACTCACAGTCCCTGCTCCAGACGCCCGAGCAGTTCAGAAATATTACCCTGAGGGTAAATCAGGACGGGTCGGAAGTGCGCCTGGGCGACGTCGCCACGGTGGAAATGGGCGCGGAGAAATACGACTACCTGAGCCGCTTCAACGGTAATCAGGCCTCCGGCCTGGGGATTAAGCTTGCCTCCGGCGCGAACGAAATGGCCACGGCGAAACTGGTGCTGGACCGTCTGGACGAGCTTTCACAGTATTTCCCCCACGGGCTGGAGTACAAAGTCGCCTATGAAACCACCTCCTTCGTTAAAGCGTCGATTGAGGACGTGGTGAAAACCCTGCTGGAAGCCATCGCGCTGGTGTTCCTGGTGATGTACCTGTTCCTGCAAAACTTCCGCGCGACGCTGATCCCCACCATTGCCGTTCCGGTGGTGCTACTCGGCACCTTCGCCGTGCTGTATGCCTTTGGTTACAGTATCAATACCTTGACCATGTTCGCGATGGTGCTGGCCATCGGCCTGCTGGTGGATGATGCCATCGTGGTGGTGGAAAACGTCGAGCGCATCATGAGCGAAGAAGGACTATCGCCGCGCGAGGCCACGCGAAAATCGATGGGGCAAATTCAGGGCGCGCTGGTCGGCATCGCGATGGTGCTCTCGGCGGTGTTTATTCCGATGGCCTTCTTTGGCGGCACCACCGGCGCGATTTACCGTCAGTTTTCGATTACCATCGTCTCTGCGATGGTGCTCTCGGTGCTGGTGGCGATGATCCTGACGCCGGCGCTGTGCGCCACTCTTCTTAAACCTTTACACAAGGGCGAGCATCACGGTCAGAAAGGCTTTTTTGGCTGGTTCAACCGCATGTTCAACCGCAACGCCGCGCGCTACGAGGCGGGCGTGGGCAAGATCCTGCACCGCAGCGTGCGCTGGATGGTGGTCTACGTTCTGCTGCTGGGCGGCATGGTGTTCCTGTTCCTGCGTCTGCCGACCTCCTTCCTGCCGCTGGAGGATCGCGGCATGTTTATCACCTCCGTTCAGCTGCCGAGCGGCTCAACGCAGCAGCAGACGCTGAAGGTGGTGCAAAAGGTTGAGGACTATTTCCATACCAAAGAGAAAGATAACGTTGTGTCGGTCTTCTCCACCGTCGGCTCGGGTCCGGGCGGGAACGGGCAGAACGTGGCGCGCATGTTCGTGCGCCTGAAGGACTGGGACCAGCGTGACAGCGAGACAGGCTCCTCGTTTGCCATTATCGAGCGCGCGACTAAAGCCTTCAGCCACATTAAAGAGGCGCGGGTGTTTGCCAGCAGCCCTCCGGCCATCAGCGGCCTCGGCAGTTCGGCAGGGTTTGATATGGAGCTGCAGGATCACGCGGGCGCGGGCCACGACGCGCTCATGGCCGCCCGAGACAAGCTGCTCGATCTGGCAGGTAAAGATCCCCAGCTGACCCGCGTTCGCCACAACGGCCTGGACGACAGCCCGCAGCTGCAGGTGGATATCGATCAGCGTAAGGCGCAGGCGCTTGGCGTCTCCATCGATGATATTAACGACACGCTGCAAACCGCGTGGGGCTCCAGCTATGTGAACGACTTTATGGATCGCGGCCGCGTGAAGAAAGTGTACGTTCAGTCCGCCGCCAAATACCGCATGCTACCGGACGATATCAACCGCTGGTACGTACGTAACAACGCGGGCGGCATGGTGCCGTTCTCCGCCTTTGCCACCTCGCGCTGGGAAAGCGGATCGCCGCGCCTGGAACGCTATAACGGCTATTCCGCGCTAGAAATTGTGGGTGAAGCCGCGCCGGGGGTCAGTACCGGTACGGCAATGGATATCATGGAAAAACTGGTGCAGGAGCTACCGACCGGTTTTGGCCTGGAGTGGACGGCGATGTCTTACCAGGAACGCCTCTCCGGCGCGCAGGCGCCTGCCCTGTACGCGCTGTCGTTGCTGGTGGTGTTCCTGTGTCTCGCCGCACTGTATGAAAGCTGGTCGGTCCCGTTCTCCGTCATGCTGGTCGTGCCGCTTGGGGTTATCGGCGCCCTGCTGGCGACCTGGATGCGCGGCCTCGAGAACGATGTTTACTTCCAGGTGGGTTTGCTTACCGTGATTGGCCTGTCGGCGAAAAACGCCATTCTGATCGTTGAGTTTGCCAACGAGATGAATGCCAAAGGCCACGAGCTGATGGCCGCCACGCTGCACGCCTGCCGTCAGCGCTTACGTCCCATCCTGATGACGTCGCTGGCGTTTGTCTTTGGCGTACTGCCGATGGCAACCAGCACGGGTGCAGGCTCAAGCAGCCAGCATGCCGTCGGAACGGGGGTGATGGGCGGCATGATTTCGGCCACCATTCTGGCCATTTACTTCGTACCGTTGTTCTTTGTGCTGGTGCGTCGTCGCTTCCCGTTAAAGGAACGCGCTGAGTAAGTGGTTGAAATAAAAAAAGGCGGCTTTATCGGCCGCCTTTTTATTGTGTGATTAATTCACACTATGGTTATTTTACTTATTTTAGTGCTCTTGCAATTCTTACTGAATGTCATTTACGAAGCATGCCTTCGATAAAATCTTTCCAGTTCCCCAGTTCACGTTCAATCATAACAACCTCTCTTATTATTATGCGCATTCTACAAAAACGGACCATCATTGTGAAGACTATTTAATCAATTGCTGTGATTGTACCCCACGTCCTGCGGGGATTTATGATAAATATGAACGGAGAGGACTCAATTTTTTGTGACGGCTAGCAATATTTTGAAATAACCCTACGGACGGGTGAGTTTTATTTTACCCGCTGAGTTTATTCAAAATTTAAACCGTATGGACATCTATGCTTAAATGATGAAAGAATATTCAGCGTACAGATGTGAGTTGAATTAAGAAGAAGTGTAAATCCAGACGATTCCTGAATGTGTTATATTCCACTTAAGGATATATCTTCGAATTTACTGAACATTTAATCATCATTAGGTCAAAAGGATTCACCATGGTTGTGATGTACGGCATTAAAAATTGCGACACCATCAAAAAAGCGCGCCGCTGGCTGGAAGCAAACGGCGTGGAGTACCGCTTCCACGATTACCGTGCAGACGGGCTTGATGCAGAATTTCTGCATAGCGCGATCGGCGAACTGGGGTGGGAAGCCCTGCTGAATACCCGCGGCACCACCTGGCGTAAACTCGACGAATCTCTGCGCGCCAGTATCAACAACGCCGACAGCGCGGCAAAACTGATGCTCGAGATGCCGGCAATTATCAAACGCCCATTGCTCTGCGCGCCAGGGCAGCCTATGCTGCTGGGTTTCAGTGAAACCCTTTATTCCGACTTTTTTCGTTGAGGTGTAGTTTATGTCATGCCCGGTCATTGAGCTGACTCAGCAGCTTATTCGCCGTCCTTCCCTTAGCCCGGACGACGCAGGTTGTCAGGCACTTATGATTGAGCGCCTGCGTGCCATCGGTTTCACCGTTGAACGCATGGATTTTGGCGATACCCAGAACTTCTGGGCGTGGCGCGGCCAGGGTGAAACGCTGGCCTTTGCCGGGCATACTGACGTCGTTCCCGCCGGTGACGCGGATCGCTGGATTAACCCGCCGTTTGAACCGACCATCCGCGATGGCATGCTGTTTGGTCGCGGCGCGGCAGACATGAAAGGCTCTCTGGCGGCGATGGTCGTGGCGGCAGAGCGCTTTGTGGCTCAGCATCCAAACCACAAAAACCGTCTGGCGTTTTTAATCACCTCCGACGAAGAAGCCAGCGCCCATAACGGTACCGTGAAGGTCGTTGAAGCGCTGATGGCGCGTAACGAGCGTCTCGACTACTGTCTGGTCGGTGAGCCGTCCAGTACCGAAGTGGTGGGTGATGTCGTCAAAAACGGGCGCCGTGGCTCGCTGACCTGTAACCTGACCATTCACGGCGTTCAGGGGCACGTTGCTTACCCGCATCTGGCCGATAACCCGGTCCATCGCGCTGCGCCAATGCTGAGCGAGCTGGTGGGCATCGAGTGGGATAAAGGCAACGAATTTTTCCCGCCGACCAGCATGCAGATTGCGAACGTCAAGGCCGGGACCGGCAGCAACAACGTGATCCCGGGTGATTACTTCGTCCAGTTTAACTTCCGCTTCAGCACCGAACTGACCGATGAGATGATCAAGGCGCGCGTCGTCGCCCTTCTGGAAAAATATCACCTGCGCTATACCGTGGAGTGGTGGCTTTCCGGTCAGCCGTTCCTGACACAGCGCGGTAAACTGGTGGATGCGGTGGTGAACGCCATCGAGCACTATAATGAAATTAAGCCACAGCTGCTGACAACGGGTGGCACCTCAGACGGACGCTTTATCGCCCGTATGGGCGCCCAGGTTGTCGAACTGGGTCCAGTGAACGCAACCATTCATAAAATCAATGAGTGTGTCAATGCGGCAGATTTGCAACTGCTGGCCCGTATGTATCAACGTATTATGGAGCAACTCGTCGCCTGACGAACGCTCTGAGAGGAATAGCGAATGGATTGGCTTTCAAAGTACTGGTGGATTCTGGTGTTAGTTTTTCTGGTTGGCGTATTGCTGAACGTGATTAAAGATCTTAAGCGCGTTGACCATAAAAAGTTTCTCGCCAACAAACCGGATCTTCCCCCGCACCGTGATTTTAACGACAAGTGGGACGATGACGACTGGCCGAATAAAGACCAGAAGAAGTAATCGTTACGTCCCCTCACCCTAACCCTCTCCCCATAGGGGAGAGGGAACAAAACCCCCCTCGCCCCTTTGGGGAGAGGGGCTGGGGGTGAGGGGGAAAAACCTCACATAAACTCTACAATATCATCGTTATCCGGCTTACCGCCGCTGAGCGCTTCGTCAAAGTAGTGCTTCGGTACGGTATAGCGCAAACGATCGAGCGCGAACTGCATACTACGGTCGTCAATCGCGTGGCCCAGATCGTCAACGATATCCAGCGTCACATCCCCACCTTCGCGAATCAGCGCTTCCTGGGCGGCAACCGCATGCGAGAGCTCAATCACGCGGTCTTCACCACCGTGGATCAGGTGGATCGTGGTCTGCGTGGTCGCGCTGGTCGGTAACGTCGCAAAACGGCCGTTAAACGCGATGACGCGTGACGCCAGACCCGGCTGCGCTTTTACGCTTTCCAGCGACATGATTGACCCCTGCGAGAAGCCAATCAATGCGGTCGCGTCGGCACCCACGCCGCTCTGCTGCTGCCAGTAGCGGACGATATCGATAAAGGTGGGCATGATGGCGTCGATGCGAGCCTGACGATTCTCTTCCGTCACGCCCTGAACAGAGAACCACTGGCGTCCGTTCGGACCACATGGCTCTACGCCACCGATGCTGACAATCAATGCCTCCGGAAAAACGGGCGCAAACCAGCTGCCAATCTGACCCATATTGACGGCATTATCGCCAACGCCATGAAACAGAAGCAGTAACTGTTTAGCCGGTTTGTCAGGGCTTTGAACAACAAAATGGTCGTGTTTCATGGTGGTCTCCTTAATAGATGACCTGGATTCTACGCCTCGCGACGTGAATGACCATGCCACTTTACTGAAGAAGTCATTGAAAAAATTGCCATTGCAAAATATCTTCTTTCAGCTGCTGGCAGCGCGGATAGTCAAGACTTTCAATCGCTTGCGCGGTCTCACTCCGCAACGTTGCCAGCAACGCTTTTCGCCCGACGTCTTCCGTTTTTCCTGCCATTTTCCCTCGCAGGGCCGGAAGCGGCATGTCCACGGTTAACAACAGCCGCGTCAGTGCGGCAACCGAGGTTGAAAACGCCCGATGCGCGAAAGCAAACCCCGCCAGCTCCAGCCAGTCGTCATTATTAAGGGTAGCTTCCCAGCCATCCTCCACGGGGATCTTTTCACCGTTCCAGGCCGATAACACCCGCGCATCGCGCTTCAGACGCTGCTGCGCCTGCTCACACAGCTGACGCCCTGCCTGACTCTGCGGCAGCAAGGCCATCGCGGTGTAGCAGCCGCTGCTGGCTTCACGATGGCTGCCCATCCGCACCAGCACAAACCCGCACTGCTGCCAGAAACGCCAAAGCTCATCGGTATAGCCAAAGCTCACCGACAGATAATCTTCGCCGCTGGCGCTGCGTACAAGCGCCTGGCCAATCCCTTCCCGCTGGCGGTGAGGATGTACGGCAATGCGGGTCACCCGTCGTCCTCTGAGCGTCGCCGCCAGCGGAGAGCCGCCGTGCGCCGCCAGAGACTGCGCCACCAGGTTACCGCGCGGACGCCGGTATCCTGCCCACACGGCGCGGCTAAGCTCAGGGGACAGTCCGCCCTCCTCCACCAGCCAGAGCGCCCCGGCGATATCCGGGTCCGTTTCGGCAACGGCAAACCGCTGCCCGGGCGCGTCCATCATGCGGCGTAAATCGAGCGGCGAGGTGCGATAGTGCGCCGCACAGAGAAGCTCGTATACGCTCGCGGCAAGCGCCGGGCGGCTTTCCCATGCCGTCGGCGTCAGGGACGTTAGACGCACCTCTCCCTCCGGGCGGCGGTCGATCAACGTATCGTCAAACAGCAGCGCGCTGGCGACAATCCGCTCAAGCGGGCAGCCCGCCGCCCAGCGCACCGGTGTAGATAAGCTATAGCGCTGCAACCCGGCAAACCGACCGCAGAATTTAAGCAAGAATCCCCGGCCCGTCCCTTCATATCCCTGCACCGTGGTGGTCAACAGCACGCGAGGGAAACGGACAGCTAACTTTTCCAGCAGCGGACCGGGGATCGCAGCGGCTTCATCGACAATCAGCCAGTCAGCCCGGTGTGAAGAGGCAAGCAGCGCGTCCGGGGCCATAAAATGAAAACGCTCTCCGGCAAAGCGGGCGATGATATCCGTCGCCCCCTTCGACGGCGCGGTGACCACGGCGCTGCCCGCAATGCGGTTCAGCAGCATGCCCGCCAGGGCTGATTTTCCGCGCCCGCGCGCGGCGGTGACGGCCACGATGCCCTCCGCCATCCCCTGCAGCACATCCAGGATCTCAGCCTGCTCGCGCTGCGGTGCACCGCTGGCAGGCTGCCAGTCAGGCGCGTCGGGTAAAGGCGGAAGGGATAACGCGCGGCCCTGATGCCAGACAATCGCATCGGGATCGGCGGCAATCGTCCGGCAGAAATGGTGTACAAAATGCGGAGTGGCTATCGCTTCGGCGCTGTCGCTCCAGCGCAGTGAATCGCTGTCTGGCAACCCGGCCCACGCGTCGAGCGGCGGAACCCGCAGCACCAGAAGGCTTCCGGCGCTCAGCGTTCCGCTCAGGGCGGCAAACGCGGCGACATCAAACCCGGCGCTGGCGTCAAAAACGGCATGCCGGAACTCGCGTCCCAGCAGGCCGCTGATGGCTTTTGAAGGATGTTCGTCAAGCCTTACCCAGTCTCCGGGCAAGGCGTCACGCAGGGCGACCGCCTGGCTTAACGTCCACTGCGCCTCGCCGCTGAGCACCACCAGCCGACGATGGCCGGTGCGCTCAAGCTCGCCTGTCAGCTGTTCAAACTCCAGCATTACATCGCTTTGCCGAAGGTATTACACTGCGCCGGATCGCCGCTGTCGAAGCCGCGTTTAAACCAGCTATAGCGCTGCTGTGAGGTACCGTGAGTGAAGCTGTCCGGCACGACGCGCCCCTGGCTCTGCTGCTGAAGACGGTCGTCACCGATAGCCTGAGCGGCATTTAACGCCTCCTCAAGATCGCCGGATTCCAGCACGCCCTGCTGCTGCATGCTGTGGCCCCAGACGCCCGCAAAGCAGTCTGCCTGCAGCTCCATTTTAACGGAAAGGCGGTTCACTTCCGCCTGAGACGCATTTTGCTGAAGCTGGCGCACTTTTGGCTCAATCCCCAGCAGCTTTTGCACGTGATGGCCGACTTCATGCGCGATCACGTAGCCCTGGGCAAAATCACCGTCAGCGCCAAGCTTGCGTTTCATGTCATCGTAAAAAGAGAGATCGATATAGACGGTGCCGTCTGCCGGACAGTAGAACGGCCCCATAACAGATTGCCCGGTACCGCATCCGGTGCGGGTTGCCCCCCGGTACATCACCAGCTTCGGCTGCTGGTAGGTACGCCCCATCTTCTCGAACAGCTGACTCCAGGTGTCTTCTGTTGTGGCGAGAATAACGGAGGTAAATTTGGCCGCTTCATCTTCATTCGGGCTGATGGAGCGCTGAGAATGCTCCTGCTGTTGCAGCGGCTGACCGGTCATCAACCCGGTAAGGTCAACGCCGTAGTAACCCGCGACTAAAACCACAATCAGCAGGATGATGCCGCCCTTGCCGCTGGGTAACCGGAAGCCTGGCCCACCCATTGAAGGACCGCCGCCACCATCACTGCGTCTGTCTTCTACATTGTCACTTTCACGACGCCCTTGCCAGCGCATAACCACCTCGAACTATTCCATTTATAATAGCTATGATCGTAGGCGGTTAACGGCAAGATTACCATAGGAAACAAAGGTAAGACGCCAAAGGATGCAAACATCCTTTGGCAAGTGAGGGAGTTAGTCGAGCTTAACGCCTAAACGGTGAGCAACCGCTTCGTACGCTTCAATCAGGCCACCCAGGCTCTGACGGAAACGGTCTTTGTCCATTTTATCCAGGGTTTCTTTATCCCACAGGCGGCTACCGTCCGGTGAGAACTCATCGCCCAGCACCACTTCGCCTTTGAACAGACCAAACTCCAGCTTGAAGTCAACGAGGATCAGGCCCGCGTCATCAAACAGCTTTTTCAGCACGTCGTTGGCTTTGTAGGTCAGCTCCTGCATACGCGCCAGGTTCTCTTTGCTCACCCAGCCGAAGGTTTCGCAGTAGGATTCGTTGACCATCGGGTCGTGCATGGCATCGTTTTTCAGGAACAGGTCGAACAGCGGTGGATTCAGTTCGATACCTTCTTCAATGCCGAGACGCTTCACCAGGGAGCCCGCCGCACGGTTACGAATAACGCACTCAACCGGAACCATATCCAGTTTTTTCACCAGACATTCCGTATCGGACAGCAACGCTTCAATCTGGGTCGGGATACCCGCTTCGGCCAGTTTGGTCATAATGAAGTGGTTGAACTTGTTGTTCACCATGCCTTTACGATCGAACTGCTCAATGCGTGCGCCATCCCCTGCTGACGTATCATTGCGGAACTCGAGCACCAACAGATCCGGGTTTTCCGTGCTGTATACGGTCTTCGCTTTGCCACGATACAACTCAGCTTGCTTCTGCATCTTCATTACTCCTGGTGTGATGATTTGTGTTCAAAACTGGGGATATTATGCCACGCACACGTTTGCGTGGCACTAAAATAAAAAGGGCTGGATTCACCAGCCCTCGTATTTATTTGCTGAATGCTGCCTGGAAGACAGCGACCAGCGCATCGTTCTGCGACTGGGTCAGCGTGTGACCTTTAGGATCGATAAACTGCAGACTGCTGCGGTTATCAAGGTCGCCTACCTGAATCTTGTAGTCACCGGAGGCAAGCTGAGGATCTTTCGCGCCCAGTTCCTGCCATGCGCTGTCGGAGAGCGGCTTATACGTTGCCGTCATGCTGCCGGTTGAACGCGTGCTGTCGGTCACTTTCATGCCCACTTTTTCCAGCGTCGCTGGCAGACGCTGCCAGGTCTGGTTAAACGGTGCACGCACCACCAGCATTGGCAGGCCGGTATCATCCGCGCCGCTTTGCACATCAAAGGACGCGCCGCTGCGGCTCTGCGCGGCGTTGGCGGCATCGGTAGCGGTTTTATCCAGACCTGCGGCAATCACGTTCAGCATTTCGGTGCTGTAACGCTGCAGGGACGAGGCATCCGCAACCGGTTTACCCGCCTGCTCCAGGTTCAACAGCTTAACGTTAACCGCCTGCTGATAACCCTGTGGTTTTACGGAGACTTGATAGCGACCGCGATACTGCTGATCTTCATCCAGACGGTTCCATTCGATCCAGTCGGTGGTTAACGTCTGGCTGGCGTCATCGCGTTTATCGATGGTGTAATTCTTCGACTGAATAACGCTGACAACCTGCGGCCACAGGGTGCTACCGCGCGCGCTCTCAACCATCAGAGACGCCGTATCACCGGTAAACTGGGTACGCGCCCCGTTAACCAGCGCCAGAGGCTGTGCTGGCGGACGAATATCAAGCGCTTTACCGACCAGGCCGCTGCCGTTGGTCACGGGAATATTATAATCGCCGTTCTGAATCGGCAGGATCATACCAGCCGGTGCGTGAAGTTCAGCAAGCGGGGTCGCATCCAGATAGGATTCATCACCGCTCACCTGGCGCTTGTAGCGCGAATCTGAACTACAGGCAGCGAGCAGCATAACAAGCGAAACACTCGCAACCTTCGCCAGGCGCGACTTCTGTACTGAATAAGCCATCAAATCTCCCTAAACTCTACAGCAAACCGGCATGCTTCAGCGCCGCCCTGACGATGTCACGACCGTGGTCGGTAATCGGTGTCATTGGCAGACGCAGCGTGTCGGATGCTACAAGTCCCAACTCCTTACATGCCCATTTCACTGGGATCGGATTGGGTTCGACAAATAATTTATTGTGCAGCGGCATCAGACGCTGATTAATGACACGCGCTTCATCAAAGTGACCGGCTGCGGCCAGTTTGCACATTTCTGCCATATCGCGCGCCGCAACGTTTGTCGTTACGGAGATCACGCCATGGCCACCGAGCTGCATAAAGTCCAGCGCGGTCGCATCATCACCGCTCAACAGGATAAAGTCGTCTGAAACCAGCTCTTTGATCTGATGAACGCGGCTTAAGTTCCCTGTCGCCTCTTTAATACCGATAATATTTTTTACTTCCGAGAGACGACCAACGGTTTCCGGCAACATATCGCAACCGGTACGGGACGGCACATTATACAGAATTTGTGGCAAGTCAGTATGTTCAGCGATGGCTTTGAAGTGCTGGAACAAACCTTCCTG
Source organism: Enterobacter asburiae (assembly GCF_024599655.1). NCBI lineage: Bacteria > Pseudomonadati > Pseudomonadota > Gammaproteobacteria > Enterobacterales > Enterobacteriaceae > Enterobacter > Enterobacter asburiae. Next base: position 1,331,445 of record NZ_CP102247.1, on the reverse strand, counting down.
AGTAGGACGGTTGTAATAAGGGGTCACCGTCAGACAGCCAACGATGCCGCTGTCGTTAAAACGTTTGGTCAGGCTGATAGCTTCTGCGGTTGCATTCGCCCCTGTCCCCGCGATGACCGGAATACGTCCGTCAGCCAGTTCCAGGGTCAGCATCACCACATCGCCGTGCTCGTCGTGGCTCAGCGTTGCGGATTCACCGGTAGTCCCTACCGAAACGATCGCCGAGGTTCCGTTGGCGACATGGTAATCAATGAGCTTCTTCATGCTTGACCGGCAGACATTACCTTTTTCATCCATCGGTGTAACAAGCGCGACAATACTTCCCGTGAACATGAGCCATCCTCTGTGCGAACAAGAGCCTCAATGTTACGTTTGGAACTGTAATAAAAGCAAGCGACCTGAGGCGCTCAGGCGGTTGTATGCATGTTTTTTTTATGCTTTCCTTAGGAAGACTTAACCATGCAAAGGAAGAACAGGTTTGACAACCTCATCACAACATTACCTGGTTATCACTGCGCTGGGTGCCGACAGGCCGGGTATCGTGAACACCATCACCCGCCACGTAAGCAGCTGCGGCTGTAATATTGAAGACAGCCGTCTGGCCATGCTTGGCGAAGAGTTCACATTTATTATGTTGCTTTCCGGGACATGGAACGCCATTACGTTGATTGAATCGACCCTGCCGCTGAAGGGGGCCGAACTGGATTTGCTGATTGTCATGAAGCGCACCACCGCGCGTCCGCGTCCGGCACTGCCTTCTACCGTCTGGGTGCAGGTTGAAGTCCCTGATTCTCCGCATCTGATTGAGCGTTTCACGGCGCTGTTTGACAGTCATCAGATGAATATTGCCGAACTGGTTTCCCGTACGCAGACAAGCGATGACCAGGGTCTTCCGGTGCTGTTTATCCAAATTACGGCGCACAGCCCTGCCTCACAGGATGCGTCAAATATCGAGCAAGCGTTCAAAGCCCTCTGTACAGAATTAAACGCGCAGGGCAGTATAAGCGTCGTCAATTATTCGCAGCACGAACAGGATGGAGTTGAGTAATGAATCCACTGAAAGCCGGTGACATCGCACCGAAATTTAGCTTACCGGATCAAGACGGCGAGCAAGTAAATTTGACCGACTTCCAGGGACAGCGTGTTCTGGTCTATTTCTACCCGAAAGCCATGACCCCCGGCTGCACCGTACAGGCCTGCGGCTTACGCGACAACATGGACGAGTTGAAAAAAGTCGGCGTGGAAGTGCTGGGTATCAGCACGGATAAACCAGAAAAGCTGTCACGATTTGCTGAAAAAGAGCTGCTGAACTTCACGCTGCTTTCTGATGAAGACCATCAGGTGTGCGAGCAGTTCGGCGTCTGGGGCGAGAAGACGTTTATGGGTAAAACCTACGACGGCATTCACCGCATCAGCTTCCTGATTGACGCTGACGGTAAAGTTGAACATGTGTTTGACGACTTCAAAACCAGCAACCACCACGACGTGGTGTTGAACTGGCTGAAACAAAGTGCCTGAAAGTGAGTGTCGGGTGGCGGCTTCGCCTTACCCGACCTACAAGATAAATGCAAAACGGCAACCTGGTTGCCGTTTTTAGTGTTTTCCCCCTCTCCCTGTGGGAGAGGGCCGGGGTGAGGGCACCAGCCCGCACAAAACCTATTTCTCTTCCACCGCCGGCACATCCGGCCACGCGTGGACCACGGCTTTAATCAGCGTCGCTAGCGGAATCGCAAAGAACACGCCCCAGAATCCCCACAGCCCGCCGAAAATCACCACGGACAAGATAATCACCAGCGGATGCAGGTTCACCGCTTCGGAGAACAGCACCGGTACCAGCAGGTTACCGTCCAGCCCCTGAATAATCAGGTACACCGCGAAGCAGCTCCAGAACTCTGTCCCCAGCCCAAACTGGAACAGCGCGACCCCAACCACCGGAATGGTCACCACAAACGCGCCGATGTACGGAATCAGGACCGACAACCCCACCAGCACCGCCAGCAGCAGCGAGTAGTTCAGGCCGAAAATCAGGAAGCCAATCCAGGTGGCGACCCCCACGACAATCATCTCCAGCACCTTGCCGCGAATGTAGTTGGTGATCTGCTGGTTCATCTCTTCCCAGACCTGCCCTGCCAGCCCGCGGTTGCGCGGCAGAATACGGCGCACGGCGTTGAGCATCTGGTCCTTATCTTTCACCAGGAAGAAGACCATGAGCGGCACGAGGACAAGGTAAACCGCCAGCGTCAGCAGCCCGACCAGCGAGGCCAGAGAGTATTTCACCACCGAATCGCCCATCGTCATGATGCGGGCGCGCATGTTTTCGGCCATCGCGTCGATAATCCCGGCGTCCATCAGGGCCGGGTAACGGCGCGGCAGCGTGGCGGCAAAATCAGAAAGCTTGTTCAGCATGCCGGGCATATCGCGGATAAGGTAGATCCCCTGCTGCCAGGCCACCGGCATCACCACAAAGGCCATTAAAAGCAGGATGCCGACAAACAGCACCAGGACGATGCTGGTCGCCCAGCGACGGGAACAGCCGATGTGCTCCAGGCGCGCCGTTGGCCACTCCAGCAGGTACGCCAGCACGATCGCCACAAGCAGGGGCGCGAGCAGGCCGCTAAAGAAGAACAGAATGCCGAACCCGGCAACCAGAATAACCAACAAAGCAATGGCTTCCGGGTCGCTGAACCGACGCCGGTACCACTGCATTAACATTTCGAGCATACAACCCTTCCCTGAATCGAATGGCGGGAGTGAGACGGTGAATTGTATCTAACTGTCACAAAAAAGACTTTCGCTTTTTGTATCCCGATCGCAATCCGCAAAAGCCTGATGAATGGGATTTTCTTCATGCTGTAACACGGCTACACTCGCAGAGCAGCAGAGATGAACGTTATGCCGGTTCATCGGTCAAATTAGCACATCCAACATACAGGACAGTGGTTATGTTCAGGCAGTTGAGAAAAACACTGGTTGCAACACTGATTGCCGCGGTGACGGTCGGTCAGGTGTTGCCCGCTTTTGCTGACTCGTCCGATTCATTGCCGGACATGGGCACCACAGCAGGAAGCACGCTCTCTATTGGGCAAGAGATGCAAATGGGGGATTACTATGTTCGCCAGCTGCGCGGCAGCGCCCCGCTGATTAACGACCCTTTGCTGGTACAGTACATTAACGGGCTGGGGATGCGCCTGGTTTCGCACGCCGACTCGGTAAAAACGCCCTTCCATTTCTATTTAATCAATAATGACGAAATCAACGCCTTCGCCTTCTTTGGCGGTAACGTGGTGCTGCATTCGGCGTTATTCCGTTACTCTGACAACGAAAGCCAGCTGGCCTCGGTGATGGCGCACGAAATTTCGCACGTCACCCAGCGCCACCTGGCGCGTGCCATGGAAGATCAGAAACGTAACGCCCCCCTCACCTGGGTGGGCGCGCTGGGCTCTATTCTGCTGGCGATGGCCAGCCCGCAGGCCGGGATGGCAGCCCTGACCGGTACGCTGGCGGGAACGCGCCAGGGGATGATCAGCTTTACCCAGCAAAACGAACAGGAAGCGGACCGCATCGGGATTCAGGTGCTGCAGCGTTCGGGCTTTGACCCGCAGGCCATGCCGAGCTTCCTGGAAAAACTGCTCGATCAGGCGCGTTACTCTTCCCGTCCGCCGGAAATCCTGCTGACGCACCCATTACCTGAAAGCCGTCTGTCGGACGCGCGTAACCGTGCCAACCAGATGCGTCCGGTCGTGGTCCAGTCTTCACAGGATTTCTACATGGCGAAGGTGAGAACCCTGGGGATGTACAATTCCGGGCGTAACCAGCTCACCAGCGACCTGCTGGATACCCTGGCGAAGGGCAACGTGCGTGAGAAAAATGCCGCGCAGTATGGTCAGGCGCTCCAGGCGATGGAAGCCAGCAAATACGACGAGGCGCGTAAAGCGCTGCAGCCGCTTCTGTCGGCCGACCCGAACAACCCGTGGTACCTCGATCTGTCGACGGATATCGATCTGGGGCAGAAGAAAACGGCCGATGCGATTAACCGTCTGAAAGGGGCGAAAGACGTCCGTACCAACCCGGTGCTGCAGCTTAACCTGGCGAACGCTTACTTACAGGGCGGTCAGCCTGGCGAAGCGGCGACCATTCTGAACCGCTACACCTTTAATAATAAAGACGATCAAAACGGCTGGGATCTGCTCGCTCAGGCGGAAGCCCAGCTTGGCAACCGCGATCAGGAGCTGGCGGCGCGTGCCGAAGGTTTTGCCCTGGTGGGCCGTCTCGATCAGGCGATTTCCACGCTCAGCAGCGCCAGCTCGCAGGTCAAACTCGGCAGCCTCCAGCAGGCCCGTTACGACGCGCGTATCGATCAGCTGCGCGCCCTGCAGCAGCGCTTTAAGCCTTACGAGAAGATGTAATAAAGGAGAATTCACGTCATGACCGACGCCGTAAAAATCTATCACAACCCTCGCTGCTCCAAGAGCCGCGATACCCTGAGCCTGCTAAAGTCTAACGGCGTTGAGCCGGAGGTGGTGCTGTACCTTGACACCCCACCCGATGCGCAAACCCTCCGCCAGCTGCTGCACATGCTGGGAATGGGCAGTGCAAGAGAGCTGATGCGCCAGAAAGAAGATCTGTATAAGTCGCTTAGCCTGGATGACAGCAGCCTCACCGAGGCTGAGCTGATCCAGGCGATGGTTGAAAATCCAAAGCTGATTGAGCGCCCGATTGTGGTGGCGAACGGCCAGGCGCGCATTGGACGTCCGCCGGAAGACGTGCTCGAGATCCTCTAGTCCTTATGCCGCAGCGCTTCCAGAAAGGCCTGCGGCGTACTCTCTCCCAGCTTTTTCTGCGTTTTTCCCCGATTGTAAAATTCGCACAGCTGGATCAACAGCTCGCCTGCCGGTTCACTGTTCAGGCGTGGGATGATTTCACATAGCGGCAGATCAACCTGAACGGCGCGGTACTGCTGCGGATGCACCGTTACGGTGGCATTGCGCTCCTTTAGCTTAACCTCGAAACCAAAAGTCTCAACAGATTGAATATCAGCCGGACAGGCTTCCAGCGCGTCGTTCGCCCAGTGTGCCAGCAGCTGCGGAGAAATGCCCGCGTACAGCCGGGCGTAGCACCAGCCGCTCACGGGTTCACGCGCCCAGAGCAGGTGCTGTTCCCCGCCATCGTCCATATGCAGAGACAGAGGCTGATGATGTAACAGGAGTTTTTGCGGCACGATGCCTGCCTTCAGCGCCTTTCTCCCCTGCAACGTCGCGCCCTTCTGCTTTACCGAAGCCGGTTTGAGGTAGCGGTTCAGGGTCGCGCGGGATACGGCGATCCCGAGTCCGTTGTTAACCATCTGCAGCAGCTCGTCCAGCGGGGCACCCGTGATATCCCGCAGGGCATTGACCAGCGCAACCTGCTCGTGTCTCAATGCTTTGTGTATCACTTTTGGCGTGGTGTGGTTATCCGAAACCTGATCGCGGTTGCGCCAGCGCCTGACGGTAGTGACCGAAATACCCAGCTCGGCGGCTAGCTCCCTGTCGCTTTTATCGGACTGCTGAAGATAGCGACGGATGCGCGGCGTCGTGGTGGCATTAGCATGAAGTTTAATTTCCATCGCAGGATCCTCAGAACCAATCTTGTGAGATTTATACTACACCAGCGATTGCTTTGTGACCGATTTCACCTTTCGCTCGCCACGCTTCACTGATAATCCCCAGACATAACACAAACAACACCCCTCAATCTTGTACGGAGTTCACAATGAACAATGTTCTGGGATTTCTCGAAGCAAAACTGATGCCGCTGGCGGCCAAAACGGCCCAGCAGCGTCATCTCGGGGCCATTCGCGGCGCCTACGTCTCCTTCATGCCGTTTATCATCGTCGGCTCTATTCTGCTGGTGATCTCGTCGTTCCCGAATCAAGCCTATCAGCAGTTTATGTCTCAGGCCTTTGGTGAGAGCTGGAGCGCCATTATCGAAATCCCGTTCAACGCGGTGTTCTCCACCATGTCGCTGTTCATCAGCTTCCTGGTCGCCTTCCGCCTGGCGGAACACTACGGTGAGGATCGCATCTCCTGCGGCATCCTGGCGCTGGTCGCCTTTCTCATCCTGACGCCCTTTATCAAAGTGGCGGAAAACGGCGGTATCACTGTCATTCCGGTGGAGTGGATTGGCAGCAAAGGGCTGTTCGTGGCGATGATTGGTTCCCTGCTGTGGACGGAGCTGTTCTGCTGGCTGAAGCGCAAAAAACTGGTGATCAAAATGCCGGACGGCGTGCCTCCGGCGGTGCAAGAGTCGTTCGCCGCGCTGATCCCGGCCCTGCTGGTGATGATTCTGGTGCTGGGTATCCGCATCGTGTTTGAAAACACCCACTACAACACCATCCACCAGTTTATTTACGAAGTGGTTGCCACGCCGGTGCGCCACTATGGCACCTCATACTTTGGCGCGCTGATGACGGTGTTCAGCATCACCATTCTGTGGTCCGTGGGCATTAACTCCGGCTCGATGATCAACGGCATCATTCGACCGCTGTGGATGGAGAACCAGACCGACAACATCGCGGCGATTCAGGCAGGCACGACGCCGCCGCACATTATCACCGAACAGTTTTTTGACATGATCTGGATGGGCGGCGCGGGGGCCACGCTGTCGCTGGTGATTGCGATGCTGATTTTCGCCCGCAGCAAAAACATGCGTGAAGTGGCGCGCCTCGGCGCCGGGGCGTCGGTGTTTAATATCAACGAACCGATCCTGTTTGGCCTGCCGGTGATCATGAACCCGATCATGCTTATCCCGTTCAACCTGGTGCCGCTGGTGCTGGTCACGGTGCAGTATGCAGCGATGAAGATTGGCGCGGTTGCCGTCACCACCGGGGTGTTTATTCCCTGGACGCTGCCGCCGGTCATCAGCGGTTTTATCGTCACCGGGCACCTGAGCGGCAGCGTGATGCAGCTTATTAACCTGCTGATTGGCGCCATGCTGTACCTGCCTTTCATGCGTATCGTGGACAAACAGTACCGCGCGGCGGAAATGGCCACCGTTACGCAAACCGACACCACCCTTGCAAAACAGGAGTAAAGCATGTGGGGAATTATCGCGACCTGGAGAATGGCGCTTGAAGGCGTTACGGAGTCTGCGTCCGCGCTGGCTGCGGGGAAACCGGTCTCCGCTGCGGTGGTGGATGCCGTCGCCGCCGTCGAAGACTTTCCGTTTTATAAATCCGTCGGCTACGGCGGGCTGCCCACCGAAAATGGCGAGGTGGAGCTGGACGCCGCCTACATGGACGGCGACACGCTGGCGTTTGGTGCCGTGGGCAACCTGGTGGATATCGCCAACCCGGTGCGCGTGGCGCATGCGTTAAGCCGCCAGCGCTACAATAGCCTGCTGGTCGGCCAGGGCGCGCGGGAATGGGCGCTGAGCCAGGGCTTTGCCGACAAAACCATGCTCACTGACCGCGCCATGCAGCACTACCGCAAACGCTGCCGCGAAACGCTGGATAAGGGCTTAAGCCCTTACGACGGGCATGACACCGTCGGCATTATCGGCCTCGATAAGCAGGGCTCGATGAGCGTCGCCACCTCCACCAGCGGCCTGTTCATGAAAAAGCGCGGTCGACTCGGCGATTCGCCCATTATCGGCTCCGGCTTTTACTGTGACAGCGAAACCGGCGCCGCCACCGCCACGGGCGTCGGTGAAGATCTGATGAAAGGCTGCACCAGCTACGAAATCGTCCGCCGGATGGCGCAGGGTATGACGCCGCAGCAGGCGGCGGATTCGGTGGTGTTCGAACTGGAGGACAAGCTGATGTCGCGCTTTGGCCGCGTGGGCGATCTCTCCGTGGTGTGCATGAACAACAGGGGCGAATTCGGTGCCGCCACCAACATCAAAACCTTTTCGTTCGTGGTGGCGACGGCTCGCCAGCCCCTCACCGTTTTTCGTACCGAACGCCTGCGGGAGAAAACGCATTATCACGCGGTAGACGATGCGTGGATGCAGGCCTATGCCGCGCGGATCCGCGCGCCGATTGAGGAGTCATGATGATTACGTATCAGTTTATTACAACGCTTTCTGACGCGGCTCCGCAAAGCCATTTGATTGCCTCCACCTCCTGTACGCATTTGCCCGAAACGGCGCTGGTCGCGGAAATGCGCGAGTCTGCCAGCATCGCTGACGCCCGCTTTGGCTGCGCGCCTTATGCCCGGATCACCCTGCTGCCCGATGGGCTCTGGCAGGATAGCCTGACCGAAGGATTACTGACGGCGCTGCGCCCGCTGCTTGCCTCGCCCGTCAGCCCCGAGCTGATACTGGACGTGACTGATATCGACGAGGTGGTTCTGGCGCAGGTGCTGCGTTTTCTCTTTAATCAGGCGCACAGGCTAAGCGATTTGCAGTTGAAGAAAACCCGTGACAGCGTCCGTCTTGAGCGCATCACCGCGCTCTGTTTACCCGAACAGCAGGACCGACTGGGGGTTATTTTCCGCCAGCAGCAGGCCATCGCCCAAGGCATGGTCGCGGCGCGACGCCTGGCGGATATCCCGTCCGACCGCTGCACGCCGCAGTTTGTAGTCGAAGAGGCGCAAAAACTGTGTGCCGCCTTCCCCGCTCTGCGCTGCGAAGTGCTGAATGAAAAGGCTATTGCTGAGCAGGGTCTGGGGCTACTGCACGCCGTCGGCAAAGGGGCAACCTGTCCGCCGCGCCTGCTGGCGATTCATTATGACGGTGCCAGCGACGGCCCGGTGCGCTGCTATGTGGGTAAAGGCATAACCTTCGATACCGGCGGCCTGTGGCTGAAGGAAGGCGCGGGCATGTACACCATGAAATACGACATGTGCGGCGCGGCTAACGTGCTGGGCCTGATGCTGACCGTCGCAGAACTGGGGCTTCCCGTTCGCATCATGGGCGTGCTGGCGCTGGCGGAAAACGCCATCGGTCCGGAAGCCATGCAGCCCGGCACGGTAGCAACGGCCTGCAACGGGACCACCGTTGAAATCAACAACACCGATGCCGAAGGCCGACTGGTGCTGGCGGACGCCATCGCCTGGGCCAGCCAGCGCCATCCGCAGGCGCGCTATATTATTGATATGGCGACCTTAACCGGTGCGGTCGTGAAGGCGCTGGGGTATGAGCTGAGCGGATTAATGGCGCAGGATGAACCGCTGCGCGCGGCGCTAACGCTGGCCGGTAAGCAGAGCGGCGATGAAGTGTGGTCCCTGCCGCTGGATGCGCGGCTGAAAAAGCAGACCGACAGCGCGATTGCCGATCTGTGCAACACGCCGACCAACAATGCGGCGATCAGCGCCTCGGCGGCGTGGCTGCTGAATCACTTCTGCCCGCCAACTATTCCGTGGGCCCATCTGGACATTAGCGGTACGGCGCTGTGGCGTGAAAACGGACGGAGCGTGGCGTCGGGAAGACCGATTCCGCTTTTGGTTGAGCATCTAATGGGGGATCTTTAGCCGGGTGGCGGCTGCGCCTTACCCGGCCTACAAAGTGCAACGGGTTTTGTAGGCCCGGTAAGCGCAGCGCCACCGGGCGAACAAACTCAAAGCTTGAGAATATCTTTCACAAACGGAATGGTCAGCTTGCGCTGGGCGGTAATCGAGGCGCGATCGAGCTGATCGAGCGTGTCAAACAGCGTGCGCATTTCGCGATCCAGTCGTTTAAGCAGGAAGCGCCCCACGTCCTCCGGCAGCTCAAACCCGCGCTGCTTTGCGCGCAGCTGTAACGCCTGAAGCTTATCTTCATCCGACAGGGGCTGAAGCTTGTAGATTTGTCCCCAGTCCAGACGAGACGCCAGGTCCGGCAGCCCCAGATTGAGCTGTCTCGGCGGACGATCGCCGGTGATCAGCAGCCGGGTTTTACCCGATTCCAGAATGCGGTTATAGAGGTTAAAGATCGCCATTTCCCACGGCTCATCCCCCGCCACGCATTCGATATTATCGATGCAGACCAGCGAGAGATGTTCCATTCCCTCCAGCACCTCAGGCACGAACCAGGTACGTTTATCCAGCGGCACATAGCCTACCGCATCTCCGCGCGCCGAAAGCTCCGCGCAGGCGGCATGCAGCAGGTGGCTACGCCCTGCGCCTTCGCGTGACCAGATATAGATGTATCCGCTGTGATCCTGGCGCAGCACGTTTTGCAGTGCAGCCAGTAAAGAGGGGTTATCACCCGGCCAGAAACTCGCGAAAGTTTCGTCGTCAGGGAGATAGAGTGGCAGAGAGAGCTGTGCCGGTCCGTTCAGAAATACCTCAACCAGAGATCCTACGTAAAATCGGAATGGAGTTTAACACGGAACCTGCAAGGAGAGAACCGGGCGATCCCTCGCCCGTTAATACGATCAGTGTGACGCTTTTTCGCTATCGTCCGCGTCCAGAATTTCTTCTTCCGGGCGGATAACCGAGATCAGCTTGAAGATCAGGCTCAGGCCCACGCCGACGATGGTCGCCAGCGCCATGCCCTTCAGCTCCGCTGCACCAATGTGCACCTTCGCGCCGCTCACGCCGATAATCAGGATAACGGAGGTCAGGATTAGGTTCTGCGCCTTGCTGTAATCCACTTTGGATTCGATCAGCACGCGAATACCGGAGGCACCGATCACGCCATACAGAAGCAGAGAAACGCCGCCCATCACCGGTACAGGAATGATCTGAATCGCTGCCGCCAGCTTGCCGACGCAGGAGAGCAGAATGGCGATGATCGCCGCGCCGCCGATAACCCAGGTACTGTAGACGCGGGTAATCGCCATCACGCCGATGTTCTCACCGTAGGTGGTGTTTGGCGTAGAGCCGAAGAAACCGGAGATGATGGTGGAGAAACCGTTCGCAAACATGGAGCGGTGCAGGCCCGGGTCGCGGATTAAATCGCGCTTAACGATGTTTGCCGTCACCACCAGGTGGCCGACGTGCTCCGCAATCACCACCAGCGCCGCAGGCAGAATGGTGAAGATCGCAAACCATTCGAAGCGTGGCGTATAGAAGGTTGGCAGGGCGAACCAGTGCGCCTGAGCAATCGGGGTAGTATCCACCACGCCCATCGCGAAGGAGAGCGCATAGCCCGCCAGCACGCCGATCAGGATCGGGATAATCGCCATAAAGCCGCGGAACAGCACGGAGCCAAACACCGTCACGCCCAGCGTTACCAGCGAGATGATAATGGTTTTGGAATCCGGTGACTGGCCGTCAGCAGGCAGCAGACCGGCCATATTCGCCGCGACACCTGCCAGTTCAAGACCGATGACGGCAACGATTGCGCCCATCGCCGCAGGGGGGAACATGACGTCCAGCCAGCCGGTACCGGCTTTCTTCACAATGAAGGACACCACGCAGAACAGGACACCGCACATGATAAAGCCGCCCAGCGCGACTTCATAACCCAGCGGCAGCAGCAGTAACACCGGCGAGATAAAGGCGAAGCTTGACCCGAGATACGCCGGGATTTTGCCTTTACAGATAAAGAGGTACAACAGCGTACCAATGCCGTTGAACAGCAGCACGGTAGCCGGGTTAATGTGGAACAGGATTGGCACCAGCACGGTTGCGCCAAACATGGCGAACAGGTGCTGCAAACTAAGCGGGATAGTCTGTAAAAGCGGCGGTCTTTCACTCACCCCGATAGCACGGCGCGTCATAGTGTTTTCCTCTGTGTAGTATTGTTGGTGTTTTATTCAAAAAAAAGCCGACTATCAAAGTCGGCTTATTTATCGTTATTCGATTATTTCGTACCAAAGATCTTATCGCCGGCATCGCCGAGCCCCGGGATGATGTACCCGTGCTCGTTCAGGCCCTGGTCGATAGAGGCGGTGTACAGCTCAACGTCCGGGTGCGCTTTTTCCAGCGCCGCGATCCCTTCCGGAGCGGCAACCAGTACCAGCACCTTAATACTGTTACAGCCGGCGTTTTTCAGCAGGTCGATGGTAGCGATCATAGAACCGCCGGTTGCGAGCATTGGGTCAACTACCAGCGCCATACGCTCGTCGATGTTAGACACCAGCTTCTGGAAGTAAGGAACCGGCTCAAGGGTTTCTTCGTTACGGTAGATCCCGACCACGCTGATACGCGCGCTTGGCACGTGCTCCAGCACGCCTTCCATCATGCCGAGACCGGCACGCAGGATTGGCACCACGGTAATTTTCTTACCTTTGATCTGCTCAACCTGCACCGGGCCGTTCCAGCCTTCGATGGTGACTTTTTCTGTTTCCAGATCAGAGGTCGCTTCGTAGGTCAGCAGGCTGCCGACTTCAGATGCCAGTTCGCGAAAACGCTTCGTGCTGATGTCATGCTCACGCATCAGGCCCAACTTGTGTTTAACGAGTGGGTGTTTCACTTCCACAATCTTCATTCTCTTTCTCCTCTGAGGTGGCGTCCGCAAAAAAATCGCGGGATTATACCGCTTTTTTCGGATTAGGCCATACCCATGTTGCTTGACAGGGATCAAGCAAAGACAAAAAACCGGAGGCTGGGCTCCGGCTTGGGTGCGGGTTCTGCCCGGTGGCGCTGCGCTTACGCGGGCCTACGTGTAGTGTAGGTCGGGTAAGCGTTAGCGCCACCCGACAATTACAGGTTATCGCCGTTGCTCGCAATCACCTGCTTATACCAGTCGAACGACTTCTTCTTACTGCGGTTCAGCGTGCCGTTCCCTTCGTTATCTTTATCGACAAAGATAAAGCCGTAGCGTTTTTTCATTTCGCCCGTACCGGCAGACACCAGGTCGATACAGCCCCACGGGGTATAGCCCATCAGGTCTACGCCGTCTTCCACCACCGCTTTTTTCATCTCGCTGATGTGCGCGGCCAGGTAGTCAATGCGGTACTGGTCGTTCACCGTGCCGTCGCTCTCCTGCACGTCGATCGCGCCAAAGCCGTTCTCAACGATAAACAGCGGCAGCTGGTAGTGATCCCAGAACCAGTTGAGGGAGTAGCGAAGCCCCACCGGGTCAATCTGCCAGCCCCAGTCGGATTTCTGCACGTACGGGTTAGAGACCAGGCTCTTGCTCTCGTCGTAGTCCAGCTGCGGGTTATCCGCCGTCGCTTTGGTGGCGAAGGACATGTAGTAGCTGAACCCGATGTAGTCCACGCAGCCCTGCGTCAGCGCCGCTTTATCTTCTTCGGTAATATCCAGCGCGAAGCCGCGACGTTCGAAGTAGTTGAGCAGATGCTGCGGGTATCTGCCGCGCACGTGCACGTCGGTGAACCAGTAGCGGCGGTGCATCGCGTTCATCGCCATCATCATATCGTCCGGCGCGCAGGTCAGCGGATAGATAGGACACATGGCAATCATGCAGCCAATCTGCAGCGACGGGTTAATCTCCCGCCCCGCCTTCACCGCCAGGGCGCTGGCCACCAGCTCATAGTGCGCCGCCTGGAACATCACCGGCTCGCGGTCTTCACCCGGCGCGTACTTCAGACCGGAGTTGGTGAACGGGGCAAAGTCTTCGTGGAAGTTGGCCTGGTTGTTGATCTCGTTGAAGGTCATCCAGTACTTCACCTTATGCTGGTAGCGCTGGAAAACCACTTTTGCGAAACGAACGAAGAAGTCGATCAGCTTACGGTTGCGCCAGCCGCCGTATTCCGTGACCAGGTGGAAAGGCATTTCGAAGTGCGACAGGGTGATAACCGGTTCGATGCCGTGCTTCAGACACTCGTCGAACAGATCGTCATAGAATTTCAGGCCAGCCTCGTTAGGCTCAAGCTCGTCCCCTTTCGGGAAGATCCGCGTCCAGGCAATAGAAGTGCGGAAGCATTTGAACCCCATCTCGGCAAAGAGTTTGATGTCTTCTTTATAGCGGTGGTAGAAATCGATGGCTTCGTGGTTAGGGTAATTTTTCCCTTCCAGCACGCCGTTGGTGATTTCACGCGGCACGCCGTGCGCGCCCGCGGTCATCACATCGGCCACGCTTACGCCCTTGCCGCCCTCTTTCCAGCCGCCTTCAAGCTGATGCGCCGCAACGGCCCCACCCCACAGAAAACCTGCTTTAAATCCTGACATTCGCTTTCCCTCATTCTGCGTTATTTTCTGCAAAAACAATTACAGAAACCGGTTTCAGTTCGATGATGTGCAAAGGGAATAACCGTTGCAAGCAGTTCTCAGAAACCGGTTTCATTTTCGTGAACAGAGTCAAGTTTGGCTGCATTACCGGGGTACACAGAAAAAAAGATCCCCACGTCCAGAATAGGCTCGCAAACGTTTGCCTGGACTGTTAGAATTGCGCCGATTTTTCTTACTAGCTATGCAATCGCGTGGGGATTTAAGCCGTGACCAACAAAACTTCTCTCAGCTACAAAGATGCCGGTGTTGATATTGACGCAGGTAATGCGCTGGTTGACCGAATCAAAGGTGTGGTGAAAAAAACCCGCCGCCCGGAAGTGATGGGTGGTCTGGGTGGCTTCGGCGCACTGTGCGCGCTGCCGCAAAAATATCGTGAACCTGTTCTGGTCTCGGGAACTGACGGTGTAGGCACTAAACTGCGCCTGGCGATGGATTTAAAACGTCACGACACGATCGGTATCGATCTGGTCGCGATGTGCGTGAATGACCTGGTGGTTCAGGGCGCAGAGCCGCTGTTCTTCCTCGATTACTACGCGACCGGCAAACTGGACGTGGATACCGCTGCCAGCGTGATCAACGGCATCGCCGAAGGCTGCCTGCAGTCCGGCTGTGCGCTGGTCGGTGGTGAAACCGCGGAAATGCCGGGCATGTATCACGGCGAAGATTATGACGTCGCGGGCTTCTGCGTCGGCGTAGTAGAAAAATCAGAAATTATCGACGGCAGCAAAGTGGCCGATGGCGATGTGCTGATCGCGCTGGCCTCCAGCGGCCCGCACTCCAACGGCTACTCCCTGGTGCGTAAAATTCTCGAAGTGAGCGGCTGCGACTCGCTGACGACCGAGCTTGACGGTAAACCGCTGGCTGACCATCTGCTGGCGCCGACCCGCATCTACGTGAAAAACGTGCTTGAGCTTATCGAGAACGTCGACGTTCACGCTATCGCTCACCTGACCGGCGGCGGCTTCTGGGAAAACATCCCGCGCGTCCTGCCGGATAACACCCAGGCGGTGATCGACGAATCCTCATGGCAGTGGCCGGCCGTCTTCAACTGGCTGCAGTCCGCAGGCAACGTGAGCTCTCACGAAATGTACCGCACCTTTAACTGCGGCGTGGGCATGGTTATCGCCCTGCCGGCAAGCGAAGCGGATAAAGCGGTTAAGCTGCTGACTGAAAAAGGTGAAAACGCGTGGAAAATCGGTACGATTAAAGCTTCCGATTCCGAACAGCGTGTGGTTATTGAATGAAAAACATCGTGGTGCTCATTTCCGGCAACGGAAGTAATTTGCAGGCAATCATAGACGCCTGCAAACAGAAGAAAATCAATGGCACCATTCGGGCAGTTTTCAGCAACAAGGCCGACGCGTTCGGCCTTGAGCGCGCGCGGGAAGCGAACATTCCTGCGCACGCGCTGGAAGCCAGCCAGTTCGCCGGGCGTGAAGCCTTTGACCGCGAGCTGGTGCATGAGATTGACGCCTACGCACCGGACGTGGTCGTGCTGGCGGGCTATATGCGTATTCTGAGCCCGACCTTCGTCGAACACTTCGCCGGACGTCTGCTGAATATTCACCCTTCCCTGCTGCCGAAATATCCCGGCCTGCACACCCATCGTCAGGTTCTGGAAAACGGCGATGAAGAGCACGGCACCTCCGTGCATTTCGTTACCGACGAGCTGGACGGCGGTCCGGTGATCCTGCAGGCCAAAGTCCCGGTCTTTGACGGCGACAGCGAAGAAGATGTGACCGAACGCGTGCAGACCCAGGAACACGCCATTTACCCGCTGGTGGTCAGTTGGTTTGTCGACGGGCGTCTCGAGATGCGCGATGGCGCAGCCTGGCTGGACGGCGTGAAGTTACCCCCGCAGGGTCATGCTGCGGAAGAGTAGTTTGCTATGTCGGGTGGCGCTGCTGCGCTTACCCGACCTGTACATTGCATTACCCGATATCCCCTTCTCCAACCTTCTAAAATCCCCAACAAAAAAAATAACTGTCATACTTTTCTGGCACTGTTGGACATATCGTGGAAATGCTCGCCATAATAAGGACGAGACGGATTTACCACGTCCTGTGATTGAACTGGAGTGTGAGCTGTAATGGGTCAGGAAAAGTTATATATCGAGAAAGAGCTAAGCTGGTTAGCATTTAACGAACGTGTACTCCAGGAAGCGGCAGACAAAAGTAACCCGCTGATCGAGCGCATGCGTTTTTTGGGCATTTATTCCAACAACCTGGATGAGTTCTACAAGGTTCGCTTTGCCGAGCTGAAAAGACGCATCATCATCAGCGAAGAACAGGGCTTAAACTCGCACTCGCGGCATCTGCTGGGCAAAATCCAGTCCCGCGTGCTGAAAGCCGATCAGGAATTTGACGGCCTGTATAACGAACTGCTGCTGGAGATGGCGCGCAATCAAATCTTCCTGATTAACGAACGCCAGCTTTCCGTTAACCAACAAAACTGGCTGCGCCACTACTTCAAACACTACCTGCGCCAGCACATTACCCCGATTCTGATCAACCGCGAAACCGATCTGGTTCAGTTCCTGAAGGATGATTACACCTACCTGGCGGTGGAAATTATTCGCGGTGATTCCATCCGTTACGCGCTGCTGGAGATCCCGTCCGACAAGGTGCCGCGCTTTGTGAACCTGCCGCCGGAAACCCCGCGCAGACGCAAGCCAATGATCCTGCTGGACAACATCCTGCGCTACTGTCTGGACGACATCTTCAAAGGCTTCTTCGATTACGATGCGTTAAACGCCTACTCGATGAAGATGACCCGTGACGCCGAATATGACCTGGTGCACGAGATGGAAGCCAGCCTGATGGAGCTGATGTCGTCCAGCCTGAAACAGCGCCTGACGGCCGAGCCGGTGCGCTTTGTTTACCAGCGCGATATGCCGGACGCCATGGTGGAAATGCTGCGCGAGAAACTGACCATTTCGCGCTATGACTCCATCGTACCGGGTGGTCGTTACCACAACTTCAAAGATTTTATTGGCTTCCCGAACGTCGGCAAAGCCAATCTGGTGAACAAGCCGCTGCCGCGCCTGCGCCATCTGTGGTTCGATAAATTCCGCAACGGATTCGACGCCATCCGCGAACGCGATGTGCTGCTCTACTATCCGTACCACACGTTCGAGCACGTGCTGGAGCTGCTGCGTCAGGCCTCGTTCGACCCGAGCGTGCTGGCGATCAAAATCAACATCTACCGCGTGGCAAAAGATTCCCGCATCATCGACGCGATGATCCATGCGGCGCACAACGCCAAAAAAGTCACCGTGGTGGTTGAGCTGCAGGCGCGCTTCGACGAAGAGGCAAACATTCACTGGGCGCGCCGTCTGACGGAAGCCGGTGTGCACGTCATCTTCTCCGCGCCGGGGCTAAAAATTCACGCCAAGCTGTTCCTCATCTCCCGCAAAGAGGGCGACGATGTGGTGCGTTATGCCCACATCGGTACCGGGAACTTTAACGAGAAAACGGCGCGAATTTATACCGACTACTCGCTATTAACCGCCGATGCGCGCATCACTAACGAAGTGCGCCGGGTCTTTAACTTTATCGAAAACCCGTACCGTCCGGTGAACTTTGACTATCTGCTGGTCTCGCCGCAGAACTCTCGCCGCCTGCTGTACGATATGATCGATAAAGAGATCGCCAATGCCCAGAAAGGGCTGTCGTCCGGCATCACGCTGAAGCTCAACAACCTTGTCGACAAAGGGCTGGTGGACAGGCTGTACGCGGCGTCCAGCTCCGGCGTACCGGTTAATCTGCTGATCCGCGGCATGTGCTCGCTGATCCCGGAACTGGAAGGCATCAGCGACAATATTCGCGTAATCAGCATTGTTGACC
Organism: Enterobacter asburiae; assembly: GCF_024599655.1. Lineage (NCBI taxonomy): Bacteria > Pseudomonadati > Pseudomonadota > Gammaproteobacteria > Enterobacterales > Enterobacteriaceae > Enterobacter > Enterobacter asburiae. The sequence continues at coordinate 1,313,564 of NZ_CP102247.1, read as the reverse complement.
GTTACCTGGAACACGATCGGATCTATATTTTTGATAATGCGGGTGATAAACAGGTCTATCTCTCATCGGCAGACTGGATGACGCGCAATATTGACTACCGAATTGAAGTCGCGGCACCGCTGCTGGATCCGCGTCTGAAGCAGCAGATCCTCGACATCATCGAGATTCTGTTCAGCGATACCGTGAAAGCACGCTATATCGACAAAGAACTCAGTAACCGCTATGTGCCGCGCGGCAACCGCCGCAAAGTGCGGTCGCAACTGGCGATTTACGACTATATCAAATCACTCGAGCAACCCGATTAACCTATGCCGATAAATGATAAGACCCCTCGCCCGCAGGAATTCGCCGCGGTCGATCTTGGCTCTAACAGTTTCCACATGGTCATCGCCCGTGAGGTGGATGGCGCGCTGCAGATCATCGGTCGTCTGAAGCAGCGCGTACACCTGGCGGATGGCCTTGATGAACGCAGCATGCTCAGCGAAGAGGCAATGGAGCGCGGGTTAAACTGCCTGTCGCTGTTTGCGGAACGGCTGCAGGGCTTCTCGCCCTCCAGCGTGTGCATCGTGGGCACCCACACCCTGCGCCAGGCGCTTAACGCCCCCGAGTTCCTCAAGCGCGCTGAAAAGGTGATCCCCTACCCGATTGAAATCATCTCCGGCAACGAGGAAGCGCGTCTGATTTTCATGGGCGTTGAGCACACCCAGCCGGAAAAAGGGCGCAAGCTGGTTATCGATATCGGCGGCGGCTCAACGGAGCTGGTGATCGGCGAAGACTTTGAGCCGCGCCTGGTGGAAAGCCGCCGTATGGGCTGCGTCAGCTTCGCGCAGATGTATTTCCCGGGCGGCATCATCACCCGCGAGAACTTCCAGCGTGCGCGTATGGCGGCCGTTCAGAAGCTGGAAAACCTGGCGTGGCAGTACCGTATCCAGGGCTGGAACGTGGCGCTGGGCGCGTCCGGCTCGATTAAAGCCGCGCATGAAGTGCTGCTGGCGATGGGTGAAAAAGACGGGATTATTACCCCGGAACGCCTGGCTCTGCTCACCGAAGAGGTGCTGAAGCATAAAAGCTTCGACGCCCTGAGCCTGCCGGGCCTGTCCGATGAGCGGAAATCAGTCTTCGTACCGGGGCTTGCGATCCTGTGCGGCGTGTTTGATGCGCTGGCGATTAAGGAGCTGCGTCTCTCCGACGGCGCGCTGCGTGAAGGCGTGCTGTATGAGATGGAAGGCCGCTTCCGCCATCAGGATATCCGCAGCCGCACCGCGCAAAGCCTGGCCAACCAGTACAATATCGACCGCGAACAGGCGAAGCGCGTGCTGGAAACCACGGTGCAGATGTACGAACAGTGGGAGGAGCAGAATCCGAAGCTTGCGCACCCGCAGCTTGCCGCGCTGTTGAAATGGGCCGCGATGCTGCACGAGGTGGGGCTGAACATCAACCACAGCGGGATGCATCGCCATTCGGCCTACATTCTGCAAAACAGCGATCTGCCCGGCTTCAACCAGGAGCAGCAAACCATGATGGCGACCCTGGTGCGCTATCACCGCAAGGCCATCAAGCTCGACGACCTGCCGCGCTTCACGCTGTTCAAGAAGAAGCAGTTCCTGCCGCTTATTCAGCTGCTGCGCCTGGGCGTGCTGCTCAATAACCAGCGCCAGGCCACCACCACGCCGCCCACGCTGAAGCTGAAAACCGACGACCATCACTGGACGCTGAGCTTCCCGCACGACTGGTTCAGCCAGAACGCGCTGGTCCTGCTGGACCTGGAAAAAGAGCAGCAGTACTGGGAAGCGGTTACCGGCTGGCTGCTCAAAATCGAAGAAGAGAGCGCCGACGTCGCCGCATAACGGCTCAGGCGTCCGCGGTGGACGCCTCAGCTTCCAGCAGTGACTCAAGCGGTTCCGGCCTGCCAATCAGATAGCCCTGCACATAATCGATGCCTAGCGCGTTAACCGCGCTACGTATCTCTTCCGTCTCGACGTACTCAGCCACCACCAGCATCTTCTTCATGCGCGCCAGATGGCAGATAGACGCCACGATCTGATAGTCCAGGCTGTTGTTGACGATATTGCGGATAAAGCTGCCGTCAATCTTGAGAATGTCGGCATCCACGCTTTTCAGCCGGGCATAGCTCGCATACCCGGTACCAAAATCATCAATCGCAATGCGTACCCCCATTTTCTGCAGCTGCTGGAGAATATGTAGCGCCTGCTCCCCGCTGCCGAAGGTGCTGCACTCCGTCACCTCAAAAATCAGCTGCCACGGCTCAATGGCGTATTTCGCCAGCAGGCGACTGACCTCAAGCGGGAACTGCACCCGACACACGGTCGACGGGGCGAGATTAATAGCAAAGCGCTGGCCGGGCAGCCGTTCGCGATGCGCGGCAAGGAAGCGCAGGGTATGCTCCAGCACCCACAAATCTACCCGCGAGGAGAGGCCAAACTCCTGCGCGACGGGCAGGAACTGGTCGGGGGAGATCAATAGCCCGTTGATATCCGGCATCCGCAGCAGAACTTCGTGATAGCGATCGCCGCGCAGGCCGCGAACGGGTTGAACCAGCAGGGCGAATTCGTCGTTATCGAGCGCCTTTTGCAGGCGGCTCATCATCGCGACTTTATCCTTCAGGCTGCGCTGCAAATGGATAGCCCCACGCTGCTGAAGATTTTCCGGATGGTTGGAGGAGAGCGACAGATCGGCCACTACGCCCAGTTCACCCAGCACCAGATAAAGATGGTTCACCGGGGACCGGACATAGCAATAGCTCACGCCCACCTGCGGCTGCAGCGGCATGCCGTCCCAGACAAAGCGGAACTGTTTGATATGCTCGTCCAGGGCCTCAATCCGCTGCTGGTGCGATTCCGCGTTGAGCCGCACCGCCATATCGTACCCGGTCAGGTGATAGACCTGCTCATTGGGCTGGAGCGTGCCATTCACCCACTGCGCCAGCTGCTGTTTGTACTGAATGCGCAGCAACACGCCGTAATTTCGGCCCAGAATTTCCAGCTCCGGGATGCGCAGCAGGCAGAGCGCCGACCACGGGTTTTTCGCCAGTTCGCGCGACAGCGCCCGCAGGTTAGGCATATGGACGACCGGGTCGAGCAGCGCCAGCCTGCGGGAGCGTTTGTTCACCGCGCGCTGCCGGGTCGCCAGCATCGACATATAAATCACCACAAACGAGAAGACCAGGTAACTGGAAGAGGTGATCGCCAGCTGAATGTCGTACCCCTGGTTCACCGGGATATAGCGGTAAAAATAGTGAATAGACACCAGCAGTACCGGTATCCAGATCAGCGACACCAGCTTATAGCCAAAGCGCATCGCGCCCCAGAGCATCACCGGCATCAGCAGCGACAGGGTGTAGTTAGTGGTAAAAATGGAGCTGTTTTCATTCATCGGGAGCAGCAGCAGCGAAAGCAGCCCGCCAAGCGCGATAGCCCACACCAGAAACTCAACGATCGTCACCTTTTTGTCTATCTGGGAACGGATCTGCGAGATAAGGCTTTTGAGATAGCGCGGATGACGAATCAGGCGGATCAGCAGATAGCTCAGCGGCACGCCCGTCAGCCCGCTCACCAGCAGCGTCTGATAGTTGATGAGCGTGCGAATATTGAGGGGGTTTAATCCCGCCAGGCTCTGCCGGCTCTCATACACGCCTAAATACACCGCAAACTGAAACAGCACCAGAAACAGCGTCGCGGGGCAGAAGGCCTGCCAGAAGATGCGCTGCGCCATCAGCCGGATGTCGCCGTACGCGGTCATGTTCCGTCTGGGCGCAAACACCCGGTAGCCGCCCCAACTGAGCACTAAAGGGACGATAAAATGGAGTACGCCGGCGACCGTTTCGAACATCCCGACCGAGGGGTAGTAGCGGATAAACAGCGACAATACGATCCCGGGCAGCGCTTCCAGCCCAAAGAACATCATCAGCGAAAGCAAAAATGAGAGGGGTAAATAATAGAGTGCCACAATGCCATCGCCCAACTGCGTGAACGTATTCGCAATGCTCAGTACGGGAAGTAAAACCACAGGCAAAATAAGCGGCAGTGCCCACCAGCGGTTTTCATTTTTTTTCAGGAAAGCGAGAATGTTCATAGATGCCCGGTTAAACCCCTTTCTCTCCAGAGGGAAAATAAAGACAGGCATCCAACCTGACGTACGCGCCGCCCGGCGGCGTGCGGGGCGAACAGTGTGGAGGAAGGATTTTAAATATCAGGGCCGGGAACCCGTTGACTTAAATCAAACTAATTTACGCAAATATCTTTTTGCGGCGTTTTTTTTGAAATCATTTTCTTCATATTATCAATATGGTAAATGCATTAATTAATTTCAATAACATTAATTAATGTAAACATTGACGGTTATTTACACACTGCAGAATTGACCCCATCTTCCCGCTGTGCCTTAATGTCCCTATCGCCCAAAAGGGCTTATCCAGGATAAACAGAGTGAGTCAGGTCACGCGTATGCGCAAACGACATCAATTTAACACCCGAATGACCCGCATCATACTGCTCATCAGCTTCCTGTTTTTCTTTGGCCGCTTCGTTTACTCTTCGATTGGCGCCTGGTATCACCATCAGGACAAAACCCAGTCGCAGCAGTCCAGCCTGACCGTCGACACCGCTGACCGCTAGGCCGCCGGATGGTTTTGCACTATCCGAATAATGCCTGCTATCCCTTTGCTGAGGATTTTATCCTGCCGCATCACCACCGCCAGCTGCCGCTGCAGCACGGGCGTAAGCGACATCACGCATAGCCCTTCGCGATCGACATCCTGTTTGACCGCCATTCGCGGCACAATACTGTAGCCCAGCCCCGCGCGAACCATGCGTTTTATCGCCTCGATGCTGCCAAGCTGCATCGCCGGCGCGATCGCTAATCCACTGGCTGCAAACCAGCCGTCGATCAGCGCCCGGGTACCGCTGCCTGATTCAAAGGCAATCAGCGGCTGAGCGTGCAGCGCCTCCGGGGTGAACGCCCTGAAAGCCTCCTGCTGCTCCCGCGACGCGATAAAGACAAACTCTTCGTCCATCACCGGCATGACGTCCAGCGCTCTGCCGCTCACCGGCAGCGTCACCAGCCCCATATCGAGACGGTTCTCTTCGATGGCCCTGACGATGTCGAGGGTGTTGCCCGTCGTCACCCCCACGCTCAGGAGCGGATAGTCGCGGCGCAGCTTCTCCAGCAGCGGCGGCAGAAGATGGATGCAGGCCGTTGCCCCCGTTCCCAGCGTAATAGTGCCGCTCACATCGTGGCTGAAGGCGCTCACGGACCGGATAGCGTCATCCACCGCCTGCTGAATACGCTCCCCGTGCGCCAGCAAAGCCTGTCCGGCAGCCGTAGCCTTAATCCCCCGCCCGGTCCGCTCCACCAGCCGCGTTTGCAGAAACTGCTCCAGCTGGCGTATTTGCAGGCTGACGGCGGGCTGGGAAATGCCCAGCACATCCGCTGCCGCTGAAAAGCTGCCGCGCTGGATCACCAGACGGAACGTGGCGAGATAGCCCAGATTAAGCGTCGTCATTCAAAGTTTCTCTTATACCGCGCATAAGGTTGCTGCCCTGCCAGCACAATACCGCGCGAGTTATGCTCAGGACAACTGCATAGCGGAATGAAAAATAATGGAAACACCTGCCCTGCCTCGCCGCCTCGCCTTCACGGCGGGATGTAATCAACTCATCAACTGGGGGATCTCGTTTTATATGCCCGGCACCTTTGCGCTGGCCATTGCAGCCGACCGGGGATGGTCATCCCCGCAGATTTACCTCGGCCTGACGCTGGCGATGCTGGTGATGGCGGCGGTGTCCCCGTTTGTTGCCCGCCTGCTGGCACGCTTTGGCGGTCAGACGGTGGTGATGAGCGGAACGTTGCTGATCGCCGCAAGCTGCGCAGGGATGGCGTATACCCAGACGCTTTTTGGCTGGTACTGCGCCTGGCTACTGTGCGGCGTCGGGATGCGCCTGTCATTGTACGATGCGCTGTTCGCCGCGCTGGTGAACCTCTACGGGCAGCAGGCGCGAAGAACAATCTCACGCGTCACGCTGGCGGGCGGGCTGGCCTCCGCCGTCTTCTGGCCGCTGGGCGATGCCCTGCTTCAGATGATGAGCTGGCAGGAGGCGCTGCGCGTCTATGCTCTCTTCGGCCTGCTGAGCGCGGCGCTGATAAGAACGCTTCCCCGGCAGCGGCTGACGGTGACGACAAAGGTCACCGCGCCGCCGCTGAACAACGAGCGGCGTAACGGCTGGCTTTATGCCGCCTTCATTGCCCTCATCACCTTTGTCTCTAACGGCACGTCCACCCATCTGCCGGAGTTTATTGCCCACTTCGGCCTGCCGGTCGCCATCGGCATGCTGTGGGGGATCGGTCAGACGGGGGCTCGCTCGCTGGAAGTGCTGGCGGGTGCCCGCTTAACCCCCTTCAAACTCACGCTTTTTACCGCGCTCGCCATGCCGCTCTGCTTTCTGGTTGGGCTAAGCAGTTCCCTGTTTGTCTGGTGCGCGGCCGGTTTTGTGCTGGGCTATGGCGCCATCAACGGGCTGGTCACCATCGTGAAAGCCACCCTGCCGCTGGAGCTGTTTAGCACCGAAAGCTATGCCCGCCGCACCGGCATGCTGCTGATCCCCGGCCAGCTGATGGCGGCAGCCTCACCGTTTGCCTATGCGTGGCTGAATAAAACGCTGGGGATCGCGGGTGCAATGTGGGTTTCAACGGGGCTGACGGTGGTGATTGCCGGGCTGGCGATAGCGATTGTGCGCCGTCCCGGCAGGAAAAGTGTATCGCACTGTATCCAGAACCCTGCGCTGACAAACGGGTACAAAACGCCGCCTCCGGCAAATATCTCCGATACATAAAAATGGTTTTCTTTCCCTGTCGCCATTCAGAACCGATGAGGAGAGAAACCGATGATCCGTCGTTATGCACTTATCCCCCTGCTTGTCCTGGCATCTGTAGCCCATGCCCGGGCCACACCGCTGGACAACCTGAGCGCCGCGGACGTTAACGGCCCCGCCGCCGTTGCGCCGCTGGCGCAGCCGCAGCCGCCCGCAAAGCTGATCGTCGATCCGCCGCTTGCCGGGCCGCTCAGCAAAGGCGCGGTGTTTATTCAGTACCGTGCCGAAAACCTGCGCATCGAGCCGGTGTTCGGCCCCGAAGCGCTCAAGGTTACCCCGCGCATCGGTCACATTCACGTGGTGGTGGATGACGCGCCGTGGCACTGGGCTGACGCCAGCGGAGAGCCGGTGATCCTGGTGGGGCTGCCCGCAGGGAAACACAAGGTGACCCTTATTCTGGCCGACCCGACGCATAAGCCGCTCGACCACAAAACCGTTGAATTCACCGTCCCGCCCCACGCGGCGGTCCATCACTTTTAAGGAGTCTGAAGATGAAAGCACTGTCTGTAGTGACGGCAGGCCTGCTGGCGCTTTCCGCCAGCGCCTTTGCGCAGAGTAAAACCAACGTGGTGCTGGTCCACGGCGCGTTTGCCGACGGCAGCAGCTGGAATAAGGTGATTACCCTGCTGCAGAAACAGCACGCAGAGGTCATTGCCGTCCAGCTCCCGCTCACCTCGCTTAAGGATGACGTTGCGGCCACGCGGCGGGCCATCGCCCGCGCCCAGGGTGACGTGGTTCTGGTGGGCCACTCCTGGGGCGGCACCGTGATTAGCGAGGCGGGTAACGATGCGCGGGTAAAATCGCTGGTGTATGTGGCGGCGTTCGCGCCGGACTCCGGCCAGTCGACGGCGGACCTGGCAGGAAGCTACCCTTCACCGCCGGGCAGCGCGGACATCGCTAAAACGGCGGACGGCTATTTATACCTGCCGACAGGAGCCGTCAGGAAGGACTTCGCGCCTGACGTGAAGCCAGCCATTCAAGATACGATTGCAGCCACGCAGGGACCGATTAAGGCCGAGGCGTTTGGTGAAAAGGTTGCCCACGCGGCGTGGCATGACAAACCGAGCTGGTATGTGGTCAGCAGGAATGACCGAATGATCAACCCCGACCTGGAACGGGCGATGGCAAAGACGATCCATGCGAAAACCACCGAGGTCTCCGCGAGCCACGTGTCGATGGTTAGCCAGCCGGAGGCTATCGCCCGGACGATTGAGCAGGCGAGGCGGATGCACTGAGAAAAATTCGCCCGGCGGCGCTGCGCTTGCGCGGGCCTACGGTTTCGTAGGTCGGGTAAGCGCAGCGCCACCCGACAAGAAAGGCCGTCTCAGTCCCCCCTCTCTGCGGGATAATCCCGATTAATCCACGCGTGATCCTCCTCCCAGGTGAACATCCATTTGCGCACCGGCCCGGCCATCACGTTGAGGTAGTAGCTGTCATACCCGGCCATCGTCGCGACCGGGTGGTAACCCTTCGGCACCATCACCACGTCACGGTTATAGACCGCCATGCACTCATCCAGCGCTCTGTCGTCGGTGTAGACGCGCTGCATGCAGAACCCCTGCTCCGGGTTGAGGCGATGGTAGTAGGTCTCCTCCAGATACGTCTCCTGCGGCGGGTTATCCGTGTCGTGCTTGTGGCTCGGGTACGAGCTGGTACAGCCTTCGTTGGTCCACACCTCCACCACCAGCAGGCTGTCGGCAGGCTTGTCTTCCGGCAAAATATTATGCACGTAGCGCTGATTGTGACCCTTGCCGCGCGCTTCGCCGTCGATATCCTGCGGCGCAATCAGTCGCGTCGGATACGTGCCTTTGCCCGGCGCGGCGCAGACCGCCAGCTCCAGCTTCGTCAGCGCCTTCACCTGCACCGTTTCCTGCGGGGTGACGTACACCGCCCACGGCTTGATGCGCTCGAAGGGGCTCATCCGTTCGCCGATGTCGTTAAACTGCGCGGAAGGCGTGCTGATGGAGGCCCGCCCGGCGACCAGCACCAGGCAGCGCTCTTCGCAGACGGCGGGCAGCGTCAGCGTCTGCCCCTCCTGCAGCTCATACGCCTCAAAGCCGACGTAGCCCCACCCTGCGCTTTCCGGCGTGACGGACTGGGTGCGCCCCTCCGCGTTCGGCTGTTGCCAGCGTGATAACAGACGTGACATGTCCCCTCCTCAAATCAGTCCGGCGTCGCGGGCCAGACGGCTCAGGTTGTTATACCCCAGACGGGCGTAGGTCAGCGGATGGGCAATCGCCGGATCCTGCTCCGCCTCAACCACCAGCCAGCCGTGATAATCCTGGGCCTTCAGCAGCCGCATAATCGGCGGGTAATCGACGCAGCCGTCGCCCGGCACCGTAAACACGCCGCTCAGCACCGCATCGAGGAAGCTGGTTTTGCGGTTTTTCACGTCCGCCAGCACGTCGGCGCGCACGTCTTTGCAGTGAACGTGGTTGATGCGCGACGCCCAGCGCTGCGCCACCGCCAGCGGATCGGCCCCGGCAAAGGTCAGATGGCCGGTATCCAGTAGCAATCCAACCGCCTCCCCGGTGTGGATCATCAGGTTATCCACGTCGTCGGCAGATTCAATCACCGTGCCCATATGGTGATGGTAGGCAATCTGCACGCCCTGCTGCTGGGTGTAGCGGGCAAATTCGGTAAGCTTCTCGCCGTACTCTTTCCAGCGCGCCTGCGGGAAGCGCGGGCGCAGGTGAACCGGGGTTTGCTGCTCGCCGTGAATGCAGCCGCTCACTTCCGCAAAGACCAGCACCTTCGCCCCCAGCTCGCGCAACAGCGTCAGGTGCGACTGCACGGCGGCGATCTCCTCCTCCACGCTGCGCTCCAGCAGGCGGCCGGAGTACCAGCCGGAGACCAGCTGCAGCTCGTGGCGCTGCAGAATGGGGCCGAGCAGGCGCGCTTCGCGCGGGAATTTATTGCCCAGCTCGAAGCCGGCAAAACCGGCCTCTTTCCCTTCACTCAGACAGGTCTCCAGCGACGTCTCCGCGCCGAGAGAAGGCAGATCGTCGTTCGTCCACGTCAGCGGGTTAATGCCTAATTGCACACTCATTGTCGTCTCCATTATGCGTGTCCGCGCTCGCGCCACCAGGCGATAAGCTGCAGGTAGTTGTCCCGGATGCGCGCCACCAGCTGCGCATCGTCAATATCGTGCTTCAGCCACGCGCGGGACGCATCGCCAAACAGCGTGCGCCCCACGGCGAAGCCTTTTACCAGCGTCTGCCCCGCTGCGGCTTTGAAGTCGGCGCGCAGCTGCTCCGCCGGAGCGTCCAGGCCGAGGATCACCACCCCACGGCAGTGCGGGTCCCGGCGTTCGATAATCTCGCTCAGCGCCGTCCAGCCGTCGGCCGAGAGCGGCGGCAGCTTCCACCAGTCCGGGTAAATGCCCAGGTTGTAGAAGCGGGAGATGGCGCGCAGATAGAGCTCGTCGCTGCGCGGCATGGTCGCGGGCAGGATCACCTCCAGCAGCAGCTCGTGCCCGGACCGGCAGCAGGCGTGGTACACCTCGGCGATTTTCTGCTCCTGCTCCAGGCGCAGGCCGTGGGCATCTTCCGGGTGGAAGAAGACCAGGCACTTCACCACGTGCTCCTGCGGCCAGCTGATAAGCTGGGTGCCGATGTTACCGTGCTCCATCTCCAGCGGCCGGGAGCCCGGCAGCTCGATGGGGCGGCCAATCCACCACCCTTCGCCGGTGATGGCGTTCAGCGCGTCCTGACCAAAGGTGCCGTCGCACAGCAGACCGGCTTTGCCCTCCAGCCCGGCGCGGCTCGCCGCCTCGCGGCTGGCCTGCAGGATCAGCTGCTTCAGCGCCGGAATGCGCTTAAGCGACGCGCCGCACTGCATCGCCATATCCTCAAGCTGGCTGCGGTGGTCGAAGGCCATCACGCACAGCTCCGGCCATTCGCGGCGGCGGGTGGTCACCCGGTGGAGATGGTTAAGACGCGGGTCGAGATCCGGGCGCGGCACCATCGTGGCGCGGGAAAGATAGTCATCCAGCTCGATTTTGCTCGGCATCGCCGGGGCGCAGCCGTGGCGCGAGACCACCAGCGCGCCGCAGGCGTTGGCGTAGCGGCACGCCTGCTCCCAACCCTCGTCGTTCAGGTAGCCGCGCAGCAGGCCGGACATAAACGCGTCCCCCGCCCCGAGGACGTTCAGCACCTCCACGCGCACGCCGGTCACCGTCAGGCCGTCGTCCAGACGGGGCGGAATGGCGTCGGTATAGACCGAGCAGCCGAGCGCGCCGCGTTTGCAGACCAGCGCTGCTTCACTGACGGCGCGCACCTGCCCCAGCGCCTGCAGGGTATCCGTGCTGCCGCCCGCGATGTGAAACTCCTCTTCGGTGCCGACAATGACGTCGAAGAGGTGCAGCACCTCCTGCAGCTCTCGGGTGACCTTATCGGCGGCGATAAAGCGCGTTTCGCCGTCGCCTAAGGCGGTCAGCCCCCACAGCACCGGACGGTAGTCAATGTCCAGCACCGTGCGCACGCCGTGACGGCGGGCATAGCCCAGCGCCGTCAGCACCGCCTCGCGGGTCTGCGGATGAGAAAGGTGGGTCCCGGTGATGGCAAGACAACGTGCGGAGGCAATGTAGCTTTCGTCCACATCGCTGGCGGTAATCGCCATGTCCGCGCAGTTATCGCGATAAAAAATCAGTGGAAAGGTGTCCCGGTCTTTAATGCCGAGTAGCACCAGCGCCGTGAGGCGTTGTTGATCGGTAATCAGATGGCTGGTATCGCAGCCCACCTGGTTGAGCTCTTCCCGCAGGAAGCGGCCCATATGTTCATCGCCGACGCGCGCCAGCATCGACGAACGTAAACCCTGACGCGCGGTGCCGTACGCCACGTTACCCGATGACCCGCCGAGATATTTGGCGAAGCTCGACGCGTCCTCCAGACGGGCACCAATCTGCTGGCTGTAGAGGTCTACCGCCACGCGGCCCATGCATATCACATCAAACTGCTTTTCCACGTTGATACCTCATCAGACAATGTCGTTCACGTTCAGCCAGCGGCCTTCGCGGTGCGAGAGCGCAATCGCGTCCAGCACGCGCGACACCTTCCAGCCCTCTTCGAAGTCCGGCCACATCGGCGCGTCGGCGGCAATCCCGTCCACCAGGTCACGCACCTCCACCGTTTTTTGATCGTTAAAGCCAATCCCGTGGCCCGCGCCCATGCAGAACGCGGCGTAGTCCGGGTGCGCCGGGCCGACGAGCAGCGTGCGGAACCCCTGACGGTTCACCGGATCGTCATGCAGATAGAGCTTCAGCTCGGCCATGCGCTCCTGGGTGAAGCTGATGGCGCCTTTCGTCCCGGTGATGACGTACGACAGCCCCATCTTGCGGCCGCAGGCAACGCGGGAGGTTTCAATCACGCCCTGCGCCCCGCCCGCAAAACGCACCATCGCGTGGGCCTGATCCTCGTTTTCAACGGCAATCATCTCCGACGATCCGCCCTTCGCCGGGCGTTCCGGGACCACGATCTTCAGATCGCCGCAGACCTGCTCGATATCCCCCACCAGGTACTGGGCCATATTGACGATGTGCGCCGCGAGGTCGCCCAGCGCACCCAGCCCGGCGGTCTCTTTAAAGCAGTGCCAGTGAATGGGCGACAGAGGGTCGGCCATATAGTCTTCGTTGTGGGTGCCGTAGAAGTGGATCACCTCGCCAATCTCGCCGCGGGCGATAATCTCCTTCGCCAGCTGCGCCGTCGGGTTCTTCATGTAGTTGAACCCCACCAGCGTTTTCACCCCGGCCCGCTTCGCGGCGTCGACCATCTCGCGCGCATCGTGGGCGTTCAGCGCCAGCGGCTTCTCCGAGTAGACGTGCTTGCCGTGGCGGATCGCCTCCAGCGCCATCTCTTTATGCAGGTGGTTGGGTGAGCAAATATCCACCACGTCAATGGCCGGGTCGGCCACCAGCGCCCGCCAGTCCCCGGTGGAGCGGTTGAAGCCAAACGCCTGCGCGCGCTCTGCCGCCAGCTCCGGCGTGACTTCCGCCACCATCTCGCGCACCAGCCTGCCGCGCAGGTTGAACACCGTCGGGGCCTGGGCATAGGCGATAGCGTGCGCCTTGCCGATATACCCGGTGCCAATTAATCCAATACGAACCTCTTTCATCGTGATCCTCACAGTGCGCCGCGACGGCTTTTGGCATAGGTATCGAATGCCACCGCCAGAACGATAATTAATCCGGTGATAATCTGCTGGTAGTAGGCCGAGACGTTCATCAGCACCAGGCCGTTAATCAGAATGCCCATAATGATGGAGCCGATAATGGTGCCGCCGATGCGCCCGTAGCCGCCCATCAGCGAGGTGCCGCCGATCACCACCGAGGCGATGACGCGCAGCTCAAAGGAGATCCCGGCCACCGCCTCGGCGCTTCCCAGACGCGCGCTCAGGATGAAGCCCGCCAGACCTGCCAGACAGCCGATCAGCACGTAGACGCTGACCAGCACGCGCTTGACGTTTACCCCTGCCAGGCGCGCCGCCTCCGGGTTGCCGCCGATGGCGTAGACGAAGCGGCCCCAGCGGGTTTTGTGCAGCGCCAGATAGCCGCCGACGGCGACGATGGCGAAGATCCAGATAGGAATAGAGATGCCGAGCAGCTCCCCGCGCCCCCACCAGCGGTAGCCTGGGTCGAAACCGGCAATCGGCGCGCCGTCGTTAATCACCAGCGTCAGGCCGCGCCAGATGGTCATCCCGCCGAGGGTAACGATGAACGGCGGCAGGCGCAGGCGGGTGACGCCCAGGCCGTGCAGGAAGCCAATCGCCGTGCCCATGGCCAGACAAATCCCCAGCCCAATCAGCCAGCTCATGCCGCCCCAGGCGTTCGGGTCAACGGTGGTGAAGTTGTCGCCTTTGATCACGTACGCCGCGGTCATGGCGCACACCGCCAGAATGGAGCCCACGGAGAGGTCAATCCCGGCGGTCAGAATGACGAAGGTCATCCCCACGGCCATGATCCCGTAGATGGAGACTTCGGTCAGGATGTTGAAAATATTGCGTTCAGAGAAAAAATTGCTGTTCTGCGACTGGAAGAAGATCAGCAGCAGGATCATGAAAATCAGCACCCCGAAGCGCTCGAAGAAGGCGATGGGATCGATGCGTCCGGCGCGTTTGACCGGGGCCTGCGTTTTAGAAATCATCTGCGTCATGAGAAACTCCGTTATGCCGCGTTCAGGGCGTTGTGGTTGATGGCCATCATCGTCATCAGCCGTTCTTCGTTAGCGTCGTCGCCGTGGATCTCGCCGGTCACCCGGCCTTCGCTGAGGGTGATGATCCGGTCAGACACCGCCATCACCTCAGGCAGATCGGAGGAGATCACGATCACCGCCACGCCCTTTTTCGCCATGTCAAACAGCACCTGGTGCACTTCCGATTTGGTCCCCACGTCGATGCCGCGCGTCGGCTCATCGACGATCAGCACCCGCGGGTTAAGCGCCATGCAGCGCGCGAGGATCACTTTTTGCTGGTTGCCGCCGGAGAGCTTGCGCACCTCCTGCTCGCTGTTGACCATTTTGATCTGCAGCGCCTGGCGGTAGGACTCAATCAGGTCGTCCTCTTTGCGGGTGTTCACGAACCAGCGCCACTGCAGCAGCGAAGAGAGGCAGGAGAGCGACAGGTTGTCGCGGATCGACAGCCCCAGCACCGCCCCCTCTTTTTTGCGATCTTCCGGCACCAGCGCCACGCCCTGATCGAGGGCATACAGCGGGTCGCGCGGCTGGTACGGCACGCCGTCCAGCTCAAAGCTCCCGGAGGTAAACGCGTCTGCGCCAAACAGGCAGCGGGCCACTTCGGTACGTCCCGCGCCCACCAGCCCGGCGATGCCCAGAACTTCCCCGGCGTGGACGTGGAAGCTGATGTCGTGCAGGGCAATGCCGTGCGGATCCAGCGGCGGCTTTTCGCGGCTAAGCCCCTTCACCGCCAGGCGGACGGGTTTGTCTTCATGATGCGTTTCGCTGGCGGGGCGACGATTAAAGGCCACGTCGCGTCCGACCATCAGGCGGATCAGCTGTTCGACGTTGGTCTCCGCCACCGCGCCGGTGCCGGTGAAACGGCCGTCCTGGAAAACGGTAAAGCGATCGCACAGCTGGAAAACTTCGTGCAGACGGTGGGTAACGTAAATAATGCTCACGCCGCGGTTTTTAAGCTCCCGCACCACGCGGTGCAGGCTTTCCACCTCGCTGTCGCTCAGCGCGGCGGACGGTTCGTCCATAATGATTAACCGGGCGTTGAGGGTCAGCGCCCGGGCGATCTCCACCATCTGCTGCTGGGCGACGCTCAGACGGGCGACCGGCGTGGTCGGCGCAACGTTCAGTTGCAGGTAATCGAGAATGACCTGCGCCTCCTGGTTGACCGCCCTTTCGTCGACGATCAGGTTACGCCTGCGCGGCTCGCGCCCGAGAAACATGTTTTCCGCGACGGTCATGTTGGGCAGCAGGTTGAATTCCTGATAGATGGTGATAATGCCCTTGTTCTGGCGCGCCACCGGGGAGTCGTCCACCGGCAGCGTTTCGCCGTTGAACCAGATATCCCCGCGGGTTTGCGGCTGCGCGCCCGCGAGCGCCTTCAGCAGCGTGGATTTCCCCGCCCCGTTTTCCCCCAGCAGGGCGTGAATTTCGCCGCTGCCGACGGTCAGCTGAGCGTTGCTCAGCGCCCAGACGCCGGAAAAGCTTTTTGCCAGGTCGGTCACTTTCAGTAAGGGTTGCGACATCTGTCTGCTCCTCCTCATGATGAGCCGCCAGAGGCGGCTCGGGACATATTAGTTACCGGCCTCACCGATACGCTCAGCCTGCTGCAGGTTCTCTTTGGTGATCAGCGTCGGCGGATAGTCGGCCCCGGTGATGGCTTTCTTCTCGCGCACGTTGGCCACCAGCTGGCTCATCGCCGTCTGCACCGCAAAGCCCGGACGCTGATCCGCCGTTACCGCCAGCCAGCCGTCGCGCACGCGGGCCAGCGCTTCCGGCACCGCATCAAACCCGGTCACCAGGATTTCCCCCGGCTTCACGCCCTGGCTCTGCAGCGCTTCAATCGCGCCCAGCGCCATATCGTCGTTGGCAGAGAGGATCACCTGCGGGCGCTTCGGCAGCGAAGGCAGCACGCTTTCAACGATGCGCATCCCTTCCGAACGCATCCAGTTCCCGGTCTGATCGGCGACGATCTTGTATTTATCCCCGCCCGCCTTCAGGCTGTCGCGGATCCCTTTGGTGCGTTCAATATTGGAAGAGGAGCCCGGCTGGCCGGTGAGGAGAATGATGTCCGCGCCGTTGGGGAATTTGGTTTTAACGAAGTCGCCAACCGCCTGGCCGCCCTTGTAGTTGTTGGCGCCAAAGTGCGGCACTTTCTTCTGGCTGTCGACGGAGCGGTCAAGGGTGACGATCGGCAGCTTCGCATCCTGAATTTCATCCACCGCGCTGGAGACCGCGTTCACGTCGTTCGGGGAGACGATAAAGCCTTGCGCCCCGCGGGTGATGGCGTTTTCCAGGTCAGCCACCTGCTTCGGCGAGCTGCCCTGTCCGTCCAGCACCTGAAGCTTCACGCCCATCTCTTTTGCGGCTTTCACCGCCGTGCGCTGCATGTGAACTTCAAACGGCATGGCCAGGTTTGGCGTACTGAAAACAATTTGCTCGTTTTCGGCGAGGGCGGCCCCGGACGTCATGGCGATGAGGGCGGCTACGATCAGTTTTTTCATTATTATGTCTCTCTGAGTAGGGTTGTTGTGTTTAGAGGACGATCTCGCGCTGGCTGCGCAGTGACTCCAGCGCTTTATCCGCAAGGTACAGCGCACGTTCACCATCATCGCCGCTGCAGTCAGGCACCGCTTCGCCGCGCAGGACCGCAACAAAGTGTTCCCATTCCGCGGCGTAAGCGGATTTGTAGCGCTGCAGGAAGAAGTGTTCCGGCAGCGCGCTGGTGCAGCCCTGTTTGCCGTAGTGCTGCACCTGGTTTTCCAGAATGTTGCCCGCGCACAGCAGCCCTTCGGAGCCGTGCAGCTCCAGGCGCTGGTCGTAGCCATAAGATGAACGGCGGCTGTTGACGATGGTCGCCATCGCGCCGGAGGCATATTTCAGAACGATAAACGCGGTATCAATATCCCCCGCCTCGCCAATCGCCGGATCCACCAGGTTGCTGCCCTGGGCATACACCGACACCGGCTCTTCGCCCATGATGAAGCGGGCCATGTCAAAGTCGTGGATGGTCATATCGCGGAACATGCCGCCGGAGACGCGCACGTACTCCGCAGGCGGCGGGGACGGATCGCGGGAGATGATGAGCAGCGATTCCGGCTTGCCGATGCGCCCGGCCTGCACGTCGGTTTTCACGCGGCGAAACTGCGGGTCAAAGCGGCGATTAAAGCCGATGAACAGCGGCACGTCGTACTCTTTGACCACCTTCAGGCAGTCGCGCACGCGGGCGAGGTCAAGGTGTACCGGCTTTTCGCAGAAGATGGCCTTGCCGTGGCGGGCGGCCATTTCAATCAGATCCGCGTGGGTGTCGGTGGCGGAGGCGATCAGCACGGCGTGAACGTTAGGGTCGGTCATCGCCTCGTTCAGGCTCTGCTGGCGGGCCTGATACTGCGCGGCGAGACGGGTGGCAAATTCCTGATTCGGGTCAACCACGGACCAGAGCGTGGTCGCGACGTGGCTGGCGATGTTAGCTGCATGTACCTGGCCAATTCGGCCAGCGCCCAGTAAAGCAATGTTAAACATAACGGCTCCCGGTGTTGGTGAATGCTGTGAACTAACGACCCTATAAATAAAACATTTATTTCATTTTTATAAATAGTGAAAATTATGTTTTTGAGTGTGGGTTAACACTTTTGAGATGAATGAGATAAATTTTGTTATCAATCTCACAACATGGAAGGACGTGCGGCAACTCCCCTCACCCCGGCCCTCTCCCCAATGGGGAGAGGGAGAAAAGTGCGCACCACACCATCCCCTCTCCCCTTTGGGGAGAGGGTTAGGGTGAGGGGAAAATGAAATGAAAATTTCGTTACGAAGAGAAAACTCAATACTGACGGGCTTTTTTCACCTGCGCCTGAGTGTGCTCTGCGGCTTCGCGCACGGCAGAAGACTCTGCCACCTGCGCGTCACCGGTTCGCCACCAGGAGGCGTAGTCGTGGGTCATGGTTTTCGGCAGCACCTTGATGTCCAGTAGCGTCGGGCCCGGATGCGCCCGTGATGCCTCAAGCGCCGCCAGCAGGCTTTGCTCATCGTTCACCCGCCACGCGCGGCAGCCGTAGCTTTCCGCGTTTTGCGCAAAGTCGACCTTCACCAGCGGCCCGTCAAGCCGCCCGGTTTCCGGGTTGCGCCGACGGTTTTCCGTGCCAAAGCTGCCCATGCCGTGCCCCATCTGCAGGTTGTTAATGCAGCCGAAGCTGGCGTTATCAAACAGCAGAACGGCGATCTTAATGCCCTCCTGAACGGCGGTTTGCAGCTCGGAGTGCAGCATCATGTAGGAGCCATCCCCCACCATGGCGTACACCGGCAGTTCGGGTCTGGCGAGCTTCGCGCCGAGGGCCGCCGCTATCTCGTAGCCCATGCAGGAGTAGCCGTACTCCAGGTGATAGCTGTCCGGCGTTTTGACCTGCCAGAGACGCTGTAAATCGCCCGGCAGCGAACCGGCCGCGCCCACCACAACGGCGTTATCTTCAATATGCTGGTTGATCAGCCCCAGCACCCGCGTCTGGGTCAGGCGGGTGTTGAGCGTCTCGCCGTATTCCGCCAGCTGCGCGTCCAGGTGCCCCGCCACTTCGGGCGCGTCGTCAGGACGCCACTGGCGATCCCACAGGCGGCGGCACTCGTCGCGCCAGGCGGACTTCGCCTCAGCTATCGCCTCTCCCCAGCCGCTGCGATAATCCCCGAGCGCGTGGGTTAAGGCCTGCAGCCCGGTTTGAGCATCGGCGATCAGCGCGGTCGCGTCCAGCTTCAGGGCGTCAAACTCGGCCACGTTCAGCAGCAGGAATTCGACGTCCGGGTGGGAAAAGAGCGCCTTGGAGCCGGTGGTAAAATCGGTCAGGCGCGTGCCGATGCCAATCACCAGGTCGGCCTGTGGCGCGAGCCGGTTGGCGGCCATTCCGCCCGTTACCCCTACGCCACCGAGATTAAGTGGGTGGTCACTTACCAGCGCCCCCTTTCCGGCCTGGGTTTCGGCAAACGGCAGCCGCAGCGTCTCGACAAATTCGCGAAACGCCTCATGCGCGCCGGAATAGCGCACGCCGCCGCCGCACACCACCAGCGGACGACGCTTGCGGGAGATCAGCGCCCGCGCCTGCGCCAGACGCTGCGGGTCAGGTGGACGGCGCTCAATATGGTGCACGCGACGCGCGAAGAAGCTCAGCGGGTAATCCCAGGCCTCCCCCTGCACGTCCTGCGGCAGGCAAATGGTCACCGCGCCGGTATTGGCGGGGTCAGTAAGCGTTCGCATCGCGCTTAGCATGGCGCTCATCAGCTGCTCGGGGCGGTTAATGCGGTCCCAGTAGCGGGAGACCGGACGGAAGCAGTCGTTGGTGCTGATGCTGAGATCGTGATACTGCTCGATCTGCTGCAGCACCGGGTCCGGCTGGCGGCTGGCGTAGATATCGCCCGGCAGCAGCAGCAGCGGGATGCGGTTTGCCGTGGCGGTGGCCGCCGCGGTCACCATATTGGCGGCGCCCGGCCCGACGGAGGAGGTGACGGCAAAAATGCGCTGGCGGCGGTGCTGTTTGGCGAATCCCGTCGCCATATGGGCAATGCCCTGCTCGTTGCAGCCCTGCATCACCTGCAGATGGCCCGGGTCCTGCTCCAGAGCCTGGCCGATACCCAGCACGTTGCCGTGCCCAAAGATGGTGGCCACGCCCTCCACGAAGGGCGTTTCGTTACCGTCCACGCTGACGTACTGTTGATTGAGGAACCGGACCAGCGCCTGGGCCATGGTCATACGTTCGGTTTGCATAAAACCTCCTGTCAGCCCAGCGTCGGCATGGAGAACGCAGCGCCTGTCTCCTGCTGCATTTCCGGCCAGCGCGCGGTGATGGTTTTCATTCGGGTGTAGAAGCGCACGCCGTCGCTGCCGTGAACGTTGAGCGCGCCAAAGATGGAACGCTTCCAGCCGCCGAAGCTGTGAAACGCCATCGGCACCGGGATCGGCACGTTGACCCCCACCATGCCCGCCTGCACCTCTTCGCAGAAGCGGCGCGCGCAGCCGCCGTCGCGGGTGAAGATCGCCGAGCCATTACCATATTCATGGCGGTTAATCAGATCCACCGCGCTGCTGTAATCTGCTACGCGCACCACAGAAAGCACCGGGCCGAAAATTTCTTCTTTATAGATGGTCATCTCCGGGGTGACGTTATCGAACAGCGTCGGCCCGACGAAGTAGCCCTGCTCGTGCCCCTTCACGCTGAAGCCGCGACCGTCCACGCGCAGTTTCGCCCCCTGCGCTTCCCCGCTGTCGATATAGCCCAGCACCTTGCTGCGGTGCGCGGAGGAGATGAGCGGCCCCATTTCGTTTTCCGGCGACTGGTCCAGGCCAGGCCCGACGCGCAGCGCGGCAATCTGTTTTTCCAGCCGGGCGCAGAGGTCATCGGCGGTTTTATCCCCCACCGCCAGCACCACCGAGAGCGCCATACAGCGTTCTCCCGCCGCGCCGTAGGCCGCGCCCATGATGGCGTTGGTCGCCATCTCCATGTCGGCGTCCGGCATTAAAATGCAGTGGTTTTTCGCGCCACCCAGCGCCTGACAGCGCTTACCGTGGGCGGACGCGGTCTGGTAAATGTATTCCGCAATCGGCGTGGAGCCGACAAAGCTCACCGCCTGCACGCGCGGGTCGGTCAGGAGCACGTCAACGGACTCTTTATCGCCCTGCACCACGTTGAACACGCCGTCCGGCAGGCCGGCCTCTTTCAGCAGCTGCGCCAGCGCGAGCGCCAGAGAAGGATCTTTTTCCGACGGCTTTAGCACGAAGGTGTTGCCGGTCGCCAGCGCAATCGGGAACATCCACATCGGCACCATCGCCGGGAAGTTAAACGGCGTGATCCCGGCGCAGACCCCGAGCGGCTGCATCAGCGAGTGGCTGTCGACGCCGGTTCCGACGTTCGCCGAGTGTTCGCCCTTTTGCAGATGCGGGATGCCGCAGGCAAACTCCACCACTTCCAGGCCGCGGGTCAGCTCGCCCACCGCGTCGGAGAAGACCTTGCCGTGCTCTTCGCTGATGATGCGGGCCAGGCGATCCATGTTCTCTTCCAGCAGCGCCTTGAAGCGGAACATCACGCGCGCGCGCTTCAGCGGAGCATGGCGCGCCCAGGCCGGAAACGCCTGCTGCGCGGCGGCAATCGCCTGTTCGGTTTCCTGCGCCGAACTCATCACCACCTGGCGGATCTGCTCGCCGGTGGCCGGGTTGAAGATCGCCTGAACGCGCTGGCCTGAACCGGTGACACATTCGCCGTGAATAAAATTCGCTACCGTCTCCATCCTTAACCTCTCGCTGTTGATACGTGACTGTGACCTGAACACTGTGTACTGAACACTATATATGAAACAAATATTCCATTTTAAGTTGAAATAAAATAAATGATGATTATTGTGATCACGGATGGATTTTTATGTTAACAGCCAGCACCACTGACGTAGCGTGCGCTATTAAGGAATTTCGGGCGAGGAAATGACTGAAGTTTCTGTTTCATTTTTGCTGCCAGATGGATGGCCGACATTTAAAAGACGCGGTTTTGCGTTTAGAATCATAAGACTGTATTTGGGGGATAAGATGACGACAGCAACCAGCCTGAACGAACTGCAGCAGCAAATCCGCGATCGCTACGATAGCCTGAGCAAGAGGCTGCAGCAGGTCTCCCGCTACGTGCTGGATAACACCAACAGCGTGGCCTTTGATACGGTTGCCGTTATTGCCGAGCGCGCCGACGTGCCGCCCTCGACGCTGATCCGCTTTGCCAACGCCTTTGACTTTACCGGCTTCAACGAAATGAAACAGCTGTTTCGCATGAACCTGGTGGAGGAGACCGCCAGCTACAGCGACCGCGCCCGGCTGTTCCGCGAAATGGAGAGCGAGGCCGTGCCGGAAACGCCGCTCGATATCCTGCAGGAGTTCGCCCGCTCGAACGCGCAGGCGCTACAGCAGCTGGCCGCCCGTGCCGAACCGGAGATGCTGGAGCGTGCGGTACAGCTATTGGCCGACGCCGACACCATCTACATCGCCGGACTGCGCCGCTCCTTTAGCGTCGCCGCGTATCTGACCTACGCCCTGAGCCATCTGGAGTGTCGCCCTATCCTGCTCGACGGCATGGGCGGCATGCTGCGCGAGCAGATCAGCCGTATTAAGGCACGCGACATCGTGGTGTCGATCAGCTTCTCGCCGTACGCGGAAGAGACGGTGATGGTCAGCGAAACCGCTGCCAGCGTCGGCGCGCGGCAGATCGTGATTACGGACAGCCAGATAAGCCCCCTGGCGACGTTCAGCGATCTCTGCTTTGTGGTGAAAGAGGCGCAGGTGGATGCGTTCCGGTCTCAGTCGGCGACGCTGTGCCTGGTGCAGTCGCTGGTGGTGGCGCTGGCGTATCGGTTGGGTGGCGGGGAGAAATAGCCCCTAATGCCGTTTGGTGGGCCGGGTAAGGTATAGCCGATACCCGGCCGCCTGAAGAGCATCAGCCAGACATTAACGGCTCCTTATCTCGGGGCAATCAGAATAACTGACGGAAGCGAGGGAATTCAGACGTTGCCCCGTAATCTGTAACACGCGCAATAAAAGCATGATGCCGCGGCGGGTATCAGGATCGTTGAGCATGGCAAACACCTGCCGAAGCGAAATATCTCCTTCCCGGTTAATTTGCT
This sequence comes from Enterobacter asburiae, assembly GCF_024599655.1. Classification (NCBI taxonomy): domain Bacteria; kingdom Pseudomonadati; phylum Pseudomonadota; class Gammaproteobacteria; order Enterobacterales; family Enterobacteriaceae; genus Enterobacter; species Enterobacter asburiae. The sequence continues at coordinate 1,290,856 of NZ_CP102247.1, read as the reverse complement.
CTCCCCAGGCCATGCGTAGCGCGGTTCCCCCTTCCCAACCGACGGTGACCACATCTTCAAACACGCCAGCCAGCTTTTCGACCATCGCGGTATCGGTCATTTCCAGCATGTCTGCTGCTAAGGCCAGCAGATCAACCAGATTATTCAGGCGATTGCCTGCCATCAGCGGGGCGAGGCTTTTTAATAACTGTTCCTGTTCACTCATCAGAACATCCCCCTCACGACACCCCAATAGAGACCACGGTTAAAACCGTTTCGCAGCATGCCGCCGAGTTTCGTCGCAGGCATGGGCGTCACGTCATTGCGATAGTCATACACCAACGGCATACCGGCCCAGAGCCCCATCTGCGCAACGGCCTGAACCCGTCCATCGTAATGGTTACCGCTTCCGGGCGGTCTGCCGTACAGCTCCGCCACAATGTTATCGGCAACGATCGGCGCCTGGTTGTGGCACGATCCCCCGGCTTTACTGATCGGGAGATCAACGGTATCGCCGATCACATACACCCCTTCCAGGCCGTAGACGCCCAGCGTTTGGTGATCCGTCGGCAGCCAGCCTTCACCGTTCTGAACCTCACTGAGTCCCGTATTACGCACCGCTTCGACCGCCCTGATGGGAGGCGTTGCCATCAGGATGTCGAAGTTCTGCGAGTCGCCCTCGGCGGAATAGGCAATTTTGCTGTCAGGATCGACATGGCTTAAGGTAAAGCCGCGCTGGTGCTGTATTCCTTTGGCAGCAAAAATATCGCCCAGCGCCTCCCCAACCGGACGCTGCAGGAACAGGCAGTTTCGCAGCAGCTGCGCGACTGTCGGATAGGTATAAACAATCTCAACCTGATTACGTACGCCGCGCTGGCGAAGATAGTCGTCAACCATAAGCGTGGTTTCAATGGGGGCGATGCCGCACTGATGGGGAACATTCGGCGTTTCCGGGAAAGAGACGGTAATAAATATTCGCCCCTTTTTAATGGTGGAGAGCTTATGCGCTAATTGTCTTGCCGCCGCGTATTGATAAAAATGATCGCCCGCTTCGGCAAGGCCGGGGATCTTTTGCGGGAAAGGCGTGCAGCCGGTTGCGATAACCAGCAGATCCCAGTCGTAATGTTGCTTACTGGCACCGTACAGTCGACGCTGTTTAAAATCGAACGACTCAATCTTATCGGTAATAAATCGAATTTCCGGACTCAGTAATTGCCGTTCAGGCCGGGCCAGCTCATGATGATGGAAGAGGTTAAACGCGACATACATAAACGCGGGTTTGTAGTAATGCACCGGTGATTCGGAAATCAGTACCAGCTCTACCTGACCGGCAGCAATTTCACGTCGTAATTTTCTGGCCAGCAGGTTGGCAACAATGGTTCCTCCCGTGCCGCCGCCGACAATCATTATGCGGTTTTTCATTCCTTTATTCGCTCATGGTAGTGAATGGGAATTCACGTAACCAGACCGCTTCACTGTTACGCTCAGCTAAAGGGTAGTAACAGAGTAATATTCCGCAATACAACTTTTAACGAGAAATTTAATTTTGACAATTACATCATCATTTATAATGTACGCTACAAAATATAATTTATATCCCTATAAGTAGTCTCTTCCTGTGGTCGCTTTTTATCACCATTATTCGCCAAAGAGCAGCTTTGTGTACTTTTTAGATACAGCCCCGGAGCGCTGTCCGTTCGCGCCATAATAGCGATCTTCACGGCACAGTCGTTCCTTAACATCGCAGAAAATACCGTTGGCAAAGGTGAATTCGGTCAGATCGACATTGCTCGACGTGAACACCTCGTTTGCAGCAGCCTTCTTACCGAGATACGTCTCTGTCAAATCGCGGGATAATCCCTTGTCATTGGCGCATACATATCGGTCGCAGAGCACGCCCGATACTGGCGACTTGAGCCTGGCGGGGGTTCTGGCCTGGGCGGACATGGCGGACACGGCCAACAGCGCGGCCATAGAGCATGCGAGAATTGACTTGTTCAAGATGATAATCTCCGTTGGTTAATGAGTGTCGGCTTTGCACGGGGCGCGGTGGAACCATTCATAAGGGGTGTAATATCCTGGATGGTTCTGAGTTTCAACACGAAATGCCCCGTTTAGCTTTTTGGTGACCTAACAGTTGTCGAAAGTTCGGCTCGGAGGCAATTGTAAGGGCCCTATCCAGGTGAGTCATGCGATTTTAGAGACCTGAACTACTATGCTCTAAAGGGAGTGGGCTTGTGGGGGTTAGATCAGGAGTGAGTGGGACTCGGAAGTTTACATTTAGTAAATAAGAAGACCGCGTAATCTTTAAACCGTTGCATGTACACACTGAAACATAACGTCCAAGACGGCAAGACATCTTTGAGTACGAATCTTGTTGAAACAATATTTATAATGGAATAACATTCCTGTTCATTAAATAACTTGCAAACATTGACATCAATTTTTGATAAAGGCAATTTAGTAGGAGGTGTTTTATGTTCGAATCAATCAAATGTTTTGCTTTTTCATCAAACAATCTAGGCAGTTTAGTTGCAGGACTTTTGGTATTTTTCATTAGTGCCATTATCGTTTTCTTAATTAAAGACAAATTAAAAAAACCGCCATCATTTTCTGGTGTTTTTTATTTGAAAATAAAAACAGAACAGACAGCAATGAACAGCTATAAAGGATTATCTTCATTCTTTGTTCTTACATTAATTAACGAGTCAGCGACAAAAGCAATTGGAAAAATAGAAAAAATATATGACATAGAACCAAACGGTTATATGAGACCATATACAGGCAAAGACAGGAACACAGGTGATGTTGTGTTAACAATAGAGCGGTATTACCTAGGAAGAAACAAAATGAATATACATATATCTTTAAAAGGTGATGCTAATGGTGCCCAAAGGCCGTCATCACTCGTAATTTCTTTAAATAGAGCCAAGCTAAAAACCAGCGGTGTTTTTACAACGACAGCCGCCGACTCCACAGGCACCGCTGTATTTCAAAATGAAAAGTTTTAAGATAAAAAATGAAATTGTTTCTGACACTACTTACCATCCCTCACCTAATTGCGTGCTTTTTTTTATCCAAGAATAAAAGCATTATTAAAGATTTAGTTAAATGTGTTGATTATATAAAAAAAGAGAAAAAATCATTCTCTATGATAGATGACTATTATTACCATGTATTAATCACAGCAGAAGATCACAGAAATCCCATACACTATGGTATAGATCCAATCGCTATCATTAGATGTATTTATCTGCGACTGACAAAAAGAATAACTCAAGGAGGAAGCACAGTAGAACAACAACTAGTCAGGACATTAACCGGTAGATACGAGAAAACGCTTCGTCGAAAAATTAGAGAACAAGTAATTGCCATACTATTAAGCAAAGCAGTACAAAATAAAAAACACATAGGTAAAGCATATTTGCATTGTGCTTATTTTGGACATACTAAAGTTGGTTTTTCCAAATTATCCGTGTCAGACAAAAAAGATCCAAGTGAACTAATAGCCAGATTAAAATACCCGACTAGAAAAAATGAAGATCCGTGTAGTAGTAAAAAAATAAAGAGAAGAAAAGAATATATTGACGATATGTTAAAGAAACAGGTCATTTTTTTAGAAAAAAGGCATACTGATGTAATCTAAACCCCTTATGGCTCATTTTTGCCTAATATTTCTGATACAAAAATTGGCAGAACTGTCTTTTGTCTTATATTAAAAAACCCGCACTTAGAGAGTGCTATTTTAACGCAAAGCAGATCACATTAACTCTTTGATGGGCTGAAACTGACTCTCTAAGTGAAAATGTAAGCATTGGCGCAACTTCCCTCTTAGCAGAACCTGGCTACGCCTAAATTAGTATTTATGCACCTTTCGCTCTCATCTTAGCATCGGCCATTTCTTTGGCCGGGGACTTTCCATCAGCAACCATTTGCTTCATCAAGATGCTCGCACGCTTTCCCAACACCATAACGACATTTCTTGTCCGCGATTAATCGAGTCGTTAGGCCGCGGTAATGACAGCTATCTTATAGACAATCACAGCCATTAACATTGTAAATAGTATCTTTAGGTTAGAGCTGGAGCAGCAAAGTATCAGATGTAATTCATTGCATTAATTATAAATCATACCCCCTCAAACATACCATGTTCAAACCATGCCTCGTATTATCACATATAGTCAAACGCACCTAAATGAAGTAAAAAAGCCCTCAATTAAGAGGGCTTAGAGGTGTTTTACTGCTTTTACGTACAGGCTGTTACCAGACGTAAAATCATTCCCACTCAATCGTAGCAGGTGGCTTACCGCTGATGTCATACACCACGCGGGAAATACCGTTCACTTCGTTGATGATGCGGTTAGACACGCGGCCTAAGAAGTCATACGGCAGGTGCGCCCAGTGCGCGGTCATGAAGTCGATGGTTTCAACCGCACGCAGGGAGACAACCCAGTCGTACTTACGGCCATCGCCCATGACGCCGACGGAGCGAACCGGCAGGAACACGGTGAACGCCTGGCTCACTTTGTTGTACAGGTCAGCTTTGTGCAGCTCTTCGATGAAGATAGCGTCCGCGCGACGCAGCAGGTCGCAGTACTCTTTCTTCACTTCGCCCAGCACGCGCACGCCCAGACCCGGACCCGGGAACGGGTGACGGTAGAGCATGTCGTACGGCAGACCCAGTTCCAGACCGATCTTGCGCACTTCGTCTTTGAACAGTTCGCGCAGCGGTTCAACCAGGCCCATTTTCATCTCTTTCGGCAGGCCGCCCACGTTGTGGTGAGATTTGATGACGTGTGCTTTACCGGTTGCGGAGGCCGCAGACTCGATCACGTCAGGGTAGATGGTGCCCTGCGCCAGCCACTTCACGTCTTCCAGCTTCAGCGCTTCTTCGTCGAACACTTCCACGAACACGCGACCGATGATCTTACGTTTCGCTTCCGGATCGTTCTCGCCTTTCAGCGCGTCCAGGAAGCGCTGCTCGCCTTCCACGTGAACAATGTTCAGACCGAAGTGGTCGCCGAACATGTCCATAACCTGCTGGGCTTCGTTGAGACGCAGCAGACCGTTGTCCACGAACACGCAGGTCAGGTTTTTGCCGATGGCGCGGTGCAGCAGCATCGCGGTCACGGAGGAGTCCACGCCGCCGGAGAGGCCGAGGATCACTTTGTCATTGCCAACCTGCTGGCGGATACGCTCAACGGCGTCGTAGATGATTTTTGCCGGAGTCCACAGAGCTTCACACTGGCAGATGTCACGCACGAAGCGCTCCAGCATGCGCATACCCTGACGGGTGTGGGTCACTTCCGGGTGGAACTGCACGCCGTAGAAGCGTTTTTCTTCGTTCGCCATGATGGCAAACGGGCAGCTTTCGGTGCTGGCAACGGTCACGAAGTCAGACGGGATGGCGGTAACTTTGTCGCCGTGGCTCATCCACACGTCCAGCAGCGGTTTGCCGTCTGCGGTCAGGGAGTCTTCGATACCGCGCACCAGCGCGCTGTCGGTCACAACTTCTACTTGTGCGTAGCCAAACTCGCGCTCGTTGGAGCCTTCTACGTGGCCGCCCAGCTGCATTGCCATGGTCTGCATACCGTAGCAAACGCCGAATACCGGCACGCCAGCTTCGAACACGTACTGCGGCGCACGAGGGCTGTTCTCTTCGGTGGTGCTTTCCGGGCCGCCGGACAGGATGATGCCGCTTGGATTGAATTCGCGAATCTGTGCTTCCGTGACATCCCACGCCCACAGCTCACAGTAAACGCCCAGTTCACGTACGCGACGCGCCACCAGCTGAGTGTACTGAGAACCGAAGTCCAGGATGAGAATGCGATGTTTATGAATATTTTCCGTCATTGACGCTAATTCCGAGGCAAGTGAAACAAAAACAGAGCGCCCGGCAGAAGCCGGGCGCGGAAACTTATCAGGAGCCCAGACGATAGTTCGGGGACTCTTTGGTGATCGTCACGTCGTGAACGTGGCTCTCCTGGATACCCGCACCGCTGATGCGTACGAATTCCGCTTTAGTACGCAGCAGGTCAATGGTACCACAGCCGGTCAGACCCATACAGGAGCGCAGGCCGCCCATCTGCTGGTGAATGATCTCCTTCAGACGGCCTTTATAGGCAACGCGACCTTCGATACCTTCCGGTACCAGTTTGTCAGCGGCGTTATCGGTCTGGAAGTAACGGTCAGAGGAACCTTTGGACATCGCGCCCAGGGAGCCCATACCGCGGTAGGATTTGTAAGAACGCCCCTGGTAGAGTTCGATTTCACCCGGGGATTCTTCGGTACCGGCCAGCATGGAGCCTACCATCACGGCAGCTGCGCCCGCGGCGATCGCTTTAGCGATGTCGCCAGAGAAGCGGATACCGCCGTCAGCGATAACCGGAATACCGGTGCCTTCCAGCGCTTCAACCGCGTCAGACACGGCGGTAATCTGTGGAACGCCCACGCCGGTCACGATACGCGTGGTACAGATAGAGCCAGGGCCGATACCCACTTTCACCGCGCTGCAGCCAGCGTCAGCCAGCGCGCGAGCGCCTGCGCCAGTGGCCACGTTACCGCCGATGATCTGCAGGTCAGGGTATTTGGCACGGGTATCACGAATACGCTGCAGAACGCCTTCGGAGTGGCCGTGAGAGGAGTCAATCAGCAGGACGTCAACGCCCGCAGCAACCAGCGCGTCAACGCGCTCTTCGTTACCGGCACCTGCGCCAACCGCAGCGCCAACGCGCAGACGGCCATGCTCGTCTTTACAGGCGTTAGGTTTACGTTCTGCTTTCTGGAAATCTTTAACGGTGATCATGCCGCGCAGGTGGAAGCTGCTGTCAACAACCAGCGCTTTTTCAACGCGTTTTTCGTGCATTTTTGCCAGCACCACGTCGCGGGTTTCACCTTCGCGAACGGTAACCAGACGCTCTTTTGGCGTCATGTACACGCTGACAGGCTGGTTCAGGTCAGTCACGAAACGCACGTCACGACCGGTGATGATACCGACCAGCTCGTTCTCTTCGGTCACAACCGGGTAACCGGCGAAGCCGTTACGTTCGGTCAGGGCCTTCACTTCGTGCAGGGTAGTGGTTGGCAGAACGGTCTGTGGGTCAGACACGATGCCGGATTCATGTTTCTTCACGCGGCGAACTTCTTCCGCCTGACGTTCGATAGACATGTTTTTGTGAATAAAGCCAATGCCACCTTCCTGTGCCAGGGCGATAGCCAGGCGCGCTTCAGTCACGGTGTCCATTGCCGCAGAGAGCATAGGAATGTTCAGGCGAATGGTTTTCGTCAACTGCGTGCTGAGATCGGCAGTATTCGGCAGAACGGTGGAGTGAGCGGGAACGAGGAGGACGTCGTCAAACGTCAGTGCTTCTTTAGCGATACGTAGCATGGGCAATATCTCTGACCTGGGTGGTTAAATATTGCCGTGGCATTATACAGAGCGTAACCGATTGCATCCACACTTTTTTAAAAAAAATGCTTGCGCTCACCTCTCAGCAGGTTACTATCGACTGAATAACTTGCTGATTTAGAATTTGATCCCGCTCACATGTTATCCTCTCAATCCCCCTCAATTTATACTGTCAGCCGCCTTAATCAGACGGTGCGTTTGCTGCTTGAGCAGGAAATGGGGCAGGTCTGGATCAGCGGTGAGATCTCTAACTTCACGCAGCCGTCCTCCGGACACTGGTACTTTACCTTAAAAGACGACACCGCCCAGGTGCGCTGCGCGATGTTCCGCAACAGCAACCGCCGCGTCACGTTCCGCCCTCAGCATGGCCAGCAGGTTTTGGTTCGCGCCAATATCACCCTGTATGAGCCGCGCGGCGATTATCAAATCATCGTCGAGAGCATGCAGCCTGCGGGCGAAGGCCTGCTGCAGCAGAAGTATGAACAGTTAAAAGTCAGGCTCTCTGCCGAGGGGCTGTTCGACCAGCAGTATAAAAAACCACTGCCCTCCCCTGCCCACTGCGTTGGGGTTATCACCTCGAAAACCGGTGCGGCACTGCACGATATTTTGCACGTACTGAAGCGTCGCGACCCTTCCCTGCCCGTCATCATCTACCCGACCGCCGTTCAGGGTGACGATGCGCCGGGCCAGATAGTTCGCGCCATTGAGCTGGCGAACGCCCGTCAGGAGTGCGACGTGCTCATCGTCGGGCGCGGCGGCGGCTCGCTGGAAGATTTATGGAGCTTTAACGACGAGCGCGTGGCGCGGGCAATTTTTGCCAGCCTTATCCCCGTGGTGAGCGCCGTCGGCCACGAAACGGACGTAACGATAGCCGATTTTGTGGCGGATCTGCGCGCGCCTACGCCGTCAGCGGCGGCGGAAGTTGTCAGCCGCAACCAGCTGGAGCTGCTGCGTCAGATTCAGAACGGTCAGCAGCGTCTTGAGATGGCGATGGACTACTTCCTTGCCAACCGTACCCGCCGCTTTACCCAGCTTCATCATCGACTTCAGCAGCAGCACCCGCAGCTGCGTCTGGCGCGTCAGCAGACCGTGCTGGAGCGCCTGCGCCAGCGCATGAACGTTGCGGTGGACGCGCAGCTTAAGCGCGCGGTATCGCGCCAGCAGCGCGTAACCCAGCGCCTGAACCAGCAGAACCCGCAGCCGAAAATTTATCGCGCGCAAACGCGTATTCAGCAGCTGGAGTATCGTCTTGCGGAGACTGTCCGCGCGCGCCTGAGCACCACCCGCGAACGCTTCGGCAATGCGGTGACCCATCTTGAAGCGGTCAGCCCCCTCTCCACGCTGGCGCGCGGCTATAGCGTGACGACGGCGACGGACGGCAAAGTGCTGAAGCAGACCAAACAGGTAAATACCGGCGATGTGCTGACGACGCGTCTTTCAGACGGCTGGGTAGAAAGCGAAGTGAAATCAATTAAACCGGCGAAAAAGACGCGTCAGCGTAAAACCGGATAATTCTTCGCCGGTTACTTACTATACTGCTGCTATTCCCTTTTTTAATAAGGAGAGCAGCATGCCCCATCTTCATAGCGTTATTCCCCCTTATATTCTTCGTCGTATTATTGAAAGCGGTTCCGAGCCGCAGCAGCGCTGTGCCCGTCAGACCTTAACCCACGTCCAGACGCTGATGGCCCACATGCCCGGCAAACCCGCCGCGCCGCACGTGAATAAAGCCGGACAGCTGGAGCGCGATATTTACGACGCGAAGCAAACCCAGGAGCTGCCGGGTACACAGGTGCGTTACGAAGGCCAGCCGTCCAACGGCGATGTGGCGGTGGATGAAGCCTACGATTATTTGGGTGTTACCCATGATTTCTTCTGGAAAGAATATCAGCGTGATTCGCTCGATAATAAAGGGCTTATTTTGACCGGCACCGTGCATTACGGTCGGGAATATCAGAACGCCTTCTGGAACGGTCAGCAGATGGTATTCGGCGACGGTGACGGGGAAATATTTAACCGCTTTACCATCGCCATCGACGTGGTGGCGCACGAGCTGAGCCACGGCGTGACCGAGACCGAAGCCGGGCTTATCTATTTTGAACAGTCGGGCGCGCTGAACGAGTCTCTGTCGGACGTGTTTGGCTCGCTGGTCAAACAGTACCATCTGAAGCAAACCGCCGATAAAGCTGACTGGCTGATTGGTGAAGGGCTGCTGGCGAAAGGGATCAACGGCAAAGGGCTGCGCTCAATGTCTGCACCCGGCACCGCCTATGACGATCCTCTGCTCGGCAAAGACCCGCAGCCCGCACACATGAAAGATTTCATTAAAACGCGCGAGGATAACGGCGGCGTGCATCTGAACTCCGGCATCCCCAACCGGGCATTTTATCTGGCCGCGACGGCGATCGGCGGCTACGCCTGGGAAAAAGCGGGTTATGCCTGGTACGACACGGTTTGCGATCGCAATCTGGCGCAGGATGCGGATTTTGAGGCCTTCGCAAAACTGACGATCGCGCACGGAGAGAAACGCTCCGGCGGCGACGCTGGTGCGGCCATTAAACAAGCCTGGGAACAGGTGGGAGTGTTGTAAATGCAGGTTCCGGAACTGACGGATGACGCCGTGGTTGAGCTGGCCCGGGAAGGCGGCGTCGCTTTTATTCCCAAGCTGAGCGGACAGCGCACCATCGCGCTATCCTCCCTCAATGAGGCCCAGCGCCAGCGGCTGGTGAGCATCCTGGAGCAGGCTTTTCCACGCGGCCAGCCGCCCGGTCAAGCCTCTTCACCCGGCAGCGGCGACCAGCGCTATTTCCGCATCCAGATTATCTGGACCGGGCAAAATCAGGCGCACTACGCCGATATCATCGTGCTGGTGCCAGAGCAGGAAGCGCCCGAGTCGTTGGTCGAGCTGTGGAAGAAAGGCGAAGGCTGCGTGTGTGATTAACCTTCGGCCCGAACAAATTCCACGCGTTTTTTAGAGATAAGACCGTGGCCGTTCTGGCAGAAATAGTCCACCGCCCCGCAGGCTTTTAATACCTGGAGTGGCTGATGACACTCCGGGCAACGGGCTTCAAGCGCGATGTCCTTATTACAGCTTTCGCAGTGTGCCACCCCGTTCAGGGGCTCAAGCGGTGCCTGGCAATCCGGGCAGGTAATCGTCATGGTGACTCCTTAAAAGCGTTCAGATCTGCGGTAATTTTACCACGTTGCGTTCAGTGCGGGCCACGCAGGTGCTGCTGTAACGCCAGCAGCAGCGTCACTTCCTCGACCCTGCGGCGCGTCGTGCGGCTCACCTCTTGCGGATCCCGTTCAAACAGGCTGTTGGCGCCCAGGATATGCTCTGCAAGACAGTGTTCGTAGATCGTGCCGGGAATGTTCCAGCGTTGATGCGTGTCGCCATTCATCAGATCCAGCACATCTTCAGCGCCGTGCCGGTCGTAGCTGATGGTCCGCCCGTCGCGCAACCAGAGCCGTAAGCCTTTTTGCCCGCCGGCGGGTCCCGCGTATTTGTTAAGCCAGATATCCACCGGCACGCCGCTGATGCTTCCCTGAAGATGCGCCTCACCTTCCGCCGTGGTCAGGTCGCCTTTTGCAATATCGCGACCCAGGCGGTCTTTAGTCGTGACAACCCGCAGCGTCATCTCATCATTCCCGCCCAGATAGCGCACCGTTTCGCGCAGCATCGCCAGCACGTGCGTACCGATATCCAGAATCACGCCATCAGGGTGGCGAAGCGTACGCGCGTCCGGCTCGCCCGTAGCAAAGTTAAGCGCGATGGGTTCTCCGGCGGCGTTATATCCGCTCGGCTCCTGCAAAAAACCGTCGATTTTGACGATGTCAGAGATGCTGCCTACAAGCGACCGCTTCACCGTTTCGATGCGCGCCATCCAGTGATCGAGCGCCAGCACGCGGGATGCCGCGTCGGGGTTCGCCAGCAGCGCGTTGAGCTTTTCTATTTGGGAAAGCGTGGCGACAATCGGTTTTTCAACCACGATGCGGGAAACCGATGAGGCGAGAGCGTGTTCAAGCACCTCAAGATGGTGCAGCGACGCCGTGGTAATAAACAGGGTATCAAGCGGCCGGGAGAGAAGTTCAGCCAGTGTGGCACAGCGCGTTACGCCCTCCGGCTGTTTTACGGGCTGGATATCAAAGCCTAAACAGTGAGGGGGAGTATCAAAGATTTTTCGTATTGCGGGCAGGTAAGCTGTTTCAACGACTGCGCCAAGACCGACAAACCCTAACAGCATGTTCTTACCTCGTCGAATAAATTGCCGGGGCATAACGCCGCCCCGGCAAGATCGAGGTTTATGAGGCGTTAGCTGCCGGTTTAGTCTGTGCATTTTCCAGCATGCGGCGCACCGGAACAATGAGGACGATCAGTACCGCGGCACAAATCAGCAGCGCGACGGAGCAGCGGGCAAAGAGATCCGGCAGCATATCCAGCTGATCGGCCTTCACGTGGCCGCCAATCAGGCCCGCCGCCAGGTTACCCAGCGCGCTGGCGCAGAACCACAGCCCCATCATCTGGCCGCGCATTCTTTCCGGCGCAAGCAGCGTCATAGTCGCCAGGCCAATCGGGCTCAGGCACAGTTCGCCGAGCGTCAGCATCAGGATGCTGCCCACCAGCCAGAACGGTGACACGCCCGCCCCACCGCTGCTCAGCACGTTCTGTGCCGCCAGCATCATCAGGCCAAAGCCCGCCGCCGCGCACAGAATACCGATAACAAACTTGGTGATGCTGCTCGGACGAATGTTTTTGCTCGCGAGCTTCGGCCATGCCCAGCTAAACACCGGTGCCAGCAGGATGATGAACAGGGCGTTGATCGACTGGAACCACACCGCCGGGATTTCAAAATCACCAATCATGCGGTTAGTGTAGTCGTTGGCAAACAGGTTGAACGAGGTTGGCTTTTGTTCGAACGCGGACCAGAAGAACGCCGCGGAGATCAGCAGAATAAAGCAGACCAGCAGCCTGGCGCGCTCTTTACGGTTCAGCCCCGCAAAAACAAACAGATAAATAAAGTAGAGGGCTACGGACGCCGCAATCACGTAGACCAGCACGCTGGCTACCGCGACCGGGTTAATCACAATCACGCCCTGCGCAATCAGCGTCACGATCGTTGCCACGCCTGCCGCCAGCGCCAGCAGCCAAACGCCCACGCCGTTACGCTTTACCACCGGGCTGTTCCAGGTAGAGTCGAGGCCGACTTCGCCGTCATAGCGCTTCATTGCCGGAACGGCAAACACGCGGAAGATAATCAGCGCCACCAGCATCCCGATGCCGCCAATACCAAAGCCCCAGTGCCAGCCGTGGGTTTTGATCAGCCAGCCGGAAATCAACGGCGCGATGAACGAGCCCATGTTGATACCCATATAGAACAGCGAGAAACCGCCGTCACGACGCGCGTCCCCTTTTTTATACAGGGTGCCGACCATCACTGAGATACAGGTCTTAAACAGCCCGGAGCCAAGCACGATGAACATCAGGCCGATAAAGAACAGGTTGTTCCCCATCACCGCTGAGAGCGCGATCGACAGGTGTCCGAGCGCAATCAGGATCGAACCGTACCAGACGGCTCTCTGCTGACCGAGCCAGTTATCGGCCAGCCAGCCGCCCGGCAGCGCGGCCAGGTACATGGTACCGGCAAAGATACCGACAATCGCCGAGGCGTTTTCACGCGCCAGGCCCATCCCGCCGTCATAGACGGTGGCGGCCATAAACAGGATCAGTAACGGACGGATGCCGTAAAACGAGAAACGCTCCCACATCTCGGTGAAGAACAGGGAACCGAGCGGATACGGATGGCCGAAGAACGTTCGGCTCTCTTTTTGATTAACAGTGGATTGCATAATTCTCCCGAAAGGTATGTCGTCGTGCTTGTAAACACCAGCAGGTACGCCGGCCAGTTACGTATCTGGCCGATTTTTTACATGTGGCGAAAAGTTAGTTAACCATTTGATAACCAGGCGCTAGTTTTGTCTAGTACCGGACCCTGGACTTTAAGATGAAAATTCGACGATTGTCTACTTTCTTAGATTTAAACTTGGTTAAAAGTGAATAGTGATTGACTTCACACAGAGAAAACCGACGGTATGATTTGGCAAAAAAAAGCCCGCGATAATCGCGGGCTTTCGTGAAGCAGGCAAAGCTTATTTGCTTTTCTTAATGTGCTTAATCAAGCGCTTACGCTTACGCATCTGGTTTGGCGTCAGGGTGTTGCGCTTGTTGGCAAACGGGTTTTCCCCTTCCTTAAACTGGATACGGATAGGCGTGCCCATTACGTCCAGCGATTTACGGAAGTAGTTCATCAGATAGCGCTTGTAGGAATCCGGCAGGTCTTTCACCTGGTTACCGTGGATCACCACGATTGGCGGGTTATAACCACCGGCGTGGGCATATTTCAGCTTCACGCGACGGCCGCGCACCAGCGGCGGCTGATGGTCTTCTGCAGCCATATTCATGATGCGGGTCAGCATCGCGGTGCTCTGACGACGGGTGGAGCTGTCATACGCTTCACGTACGGATTCGAACAGGTTACCGACGCCGCTGCCGTGCAGCGCAGAGATAAAGTGCACGCGGGCGAAGTCGATAAAGCCCAGACGGAAGTCGAGGGTCTCTTTCACCTGCTCGCGCACTTCATTGCTCAGGCCATCCCACTTGTTGACCACGATAACCAGTGAGCGCCCACTATTGAGGATAAAGCCGAGCAGAGAGAGGTCCTGATCGGAGATACCTTCACGCGCGTCGATGACCAGCAGCACAACGTTGGCATCTTCGATCGCCTGCAGGGTTTTGATAACGGAGAATTTTTCCACCACATCGGTGATTTTCCCGCGCTTACGCACCCCGGCGGTGTCGATGAGGACATACTCACGCTCATCGCGCTGCATAGGGATGTAGATACTGTCACGGGTGGTGCCCGGCATGTCGTAAACGACCACGCGCTCTTCACCCAGAATACGGTTAGTAAGCGTAGACTTACCTACGTTTGGACGACCCACGATAGCCAGCTTGATCGGCAGATCCTGCGGGTTGAAGTCGTCTTCAGGCTCTTCTTCGCCCTCTTCTGCGTCTTCGAACTGCGCCCAGTATTCAGCGTCTTCGTCGACTTCTTCCGGCGGGTTCACTTCATCAACCCACGGCAGCAGCACGGTTTCCAGCAGGCTGGTCACGCCACGGCCATGCGATGCCGCAATCGGGTAGATTTCACCCAGGCCCAAAGACCAGAAATCCGCGACGGCCTGATCGGCATCGATACCGTCAGTTTTGTTCGCCACCAGGAAGGTCGGCTTTTCGCGTGAACGCAGGTGTTTGGCAATAGCGGAGTCCGCCGGCATCAGGCCAGCGCGCGCATCCACCATAAACAGCACCACATCCGCTTCTTCAATCGCCAGCAGCGACTGTTCCGCCATGCGGGTTTCAACGCCGTCTTCTGTGCCGTCAATACCACCGGTATCAATACAGATGAACTCGCGTCCTTCCACCTCTGCACGACCGTACTTACGGTCACGCGTCAGCCCCGGGAAATCCGCAACCAGCGCATCACGGGTGCGTGTTAAACGGTTAAAAAGAGTGGATTTTCCAACGTTAGGGCGCCCGACAAGCGCGACCACAGGTACCATGTTTGAAGCCTCATAAAATTCAAAATAACGTCGCTTTCGCGGCGTTTTTAAAAATGTCAAAACGGCTCCTGAGTGAACAGGAGCCGTTTAGTATACTACAACCGCTGGGTAATTAACGCGTGATCGCGTACAGCGTGCCGTCTTTTGCCTGAATCAGCAGTTTGCCGTCGGCCACAACCGGATCGGTCAGGAAACCGGAGCTGTCGACTTTTTGCTGCGCAACAAAGCGGCCGTTATCCGGATCGATCCAGTGCATATACCCTTCGCTGTCACCGACCACCAGGCTACCGTTGTACAGCGCTGGCGCGGTCAGCAGACGGTGCAGCAGATCGCTTTGCGTCCACAGCGTCACGCCGCCTTCGGTGCTCAGCGCCAGCAGACGGTCGTTCTGATCGACCATATAGATGCGGTTACCCTCAACGATGAAATCGTTCACAGAGCCCAGCTCACGTTTCCACATGATTTGGCCGCTGCGCAGATCCATCGCGGTCAGGTTGCCGTTATAGGCCAGCGCGTACACCACACCGTTAACGATGACCGGCGTTGTGTCTACGTCGCTCAGACGATCAATTTCCGTTGAGCCAGTGGCCTGAGAGATACGCTGCTGCCAGATCATCTGGCCCTGCTGCATCAGCACTGCGCTCACGCGACCGTTGTCACCGCCCACAACGGCAGCACCAAATGCGGTAGCTGGGGCAGATTCGCCGCGCAGAGAGAGCGCAGGCATATCCAGGTTAACGGTCCATTTCACCAGACCGTCCGCTTCGTTCAGCGCCTGCAGCTGGCCGTTGCTGGTATGAATCAGCACCAGGCCGTCGCTCACCACCGGACGAGACAGGGATTCACCCGCTACGGTTGTTTGCCAGGCAATGGAGCCGTCGCTGCTGTTCAGCGCATAAACCTGCGCTTTTTCGCTGCCCACGTAGACATGACCACCCGCAACGGTCAGACCGCCAGACAGGAGTGCAGGTTTACGGGAGAACCAGCCGTCTTTTTCCGCCAGGTTAACGGACCAGACTTCTTTCCCGTCATCGGCGTTCACCGCTTTCACGGTACCTTTGCGGTCAGCAGCATAGACAACGCTGTCTGCATACGCCGGATGAAGGTTGGAATAGAAATCACCAATCCCATTGCCCACGGAGACATCCCACGCGGTGGATGGGGTAAACTGGTTTTCAACCGTCGGCAGTGGGGACATTTTCACAACGTCTTCTTCGCCACTGAACAGTGAACAACCACTCAATAACGTAACAGAAAGCAGTCCTGGCAGAAGTAATTTACGCAATTGCATCGGGTCCCTCTCAGACGGACAAATTATTTATTTTCATCTGCATCATTTCGCTCAGCGCAGGTGAAGCATTGCTCTCTACGCCAGCTTGCCACGCTTTACGCGCGCCCGCTTTGTCACCTTTGCTCAGCAGTGCTTCACCGCGCAGATCGGCAACGATGGCAGCAAAACCTTCGCCTTTGATGGTGTCGAGCGTTTTCAGCGCATCGTCAACTTTCTTCTGCTGAACCTGAATACGTGCCAGGCGCAGATTGATCACCGCTTTCAGGTTCTCATCGCTGGCCGCAGCAAGGCTCTGAGAGAGCTGAGCAGCAGCTTTATCCAGTTCGTTCTTATCAACGTACTGCTGAGCCACTTCCAGCGCAGCCAGTGCACCGTAGGTGTTTTTGTTGTCAGCCGCAAATTTTTCTGCCGCAGCCAGCGTTTGCGGCTGATCGGCACGAATTGCGCTAACGGTAGTTTCATAGGACAGTGACGCGCCGCGCGCGGAATCCGCCTGATGATTGTTCCAGTAACGCCAGCCCACCAGCGCACCGACACCTAAAATAACCCCAACAACCAGCGCTTTGCCGTTTTCAACAAAGAAGCGTTTAATCGCGTCGACCTGATCGTGTTCGTTCTCGTAAATTTCCACGCAGTCCTTCTCCTTAGCCCAATAGAGTGCGCAAGTGCGCCGCAACGCCGTCCTGCGTTACCGTTGTCTGCTCACCAGAGCGCAGGTCCTTCACTACCACTTCGCCGTTAGCCACTTCGGACTCGCCCAGCACCAGTGCGATACTTGCGCCCCACTTATCGGCACGAGCAAACTGTTTTTTGAAGTTGCCGCCGCCATGGTTGGTCATCAGCTTAACGCCCGGCAGCGCATCGCGCACGCGTTCGGCAAGCTGCATCGCCGCAGACTGCGTTTCCGCGCCTGAGGCCACCAGGTATATATCGACAACGGATTCTGCTTTAAATTCCGGATTAACTGCCTGAACCAGCAAAACAAGTCGCTCAAGGCCCATCGCGAAGCCAACAGCAGGCGCTGCGCGACCGCCAAGTTGCTCAACCAGACCGTCATAACGGCCGCCCGCGCACACGGTGCCCTGAGAGCCGAGGCTAGTGGTCACCCACTCAAACACGGTACGGTTGTAATAGTCCAGACCGCGCACCAGGCGCTGGTTCACGGTATAGGCGATACCTGCCGCTTCCAGCAGCTTGCAGAGGCCCGTGAAGTGTTCGCGAGATTCTTCATCGAGGTAGTCACCCAGCGCAGGCGCATCGTTCAGCAGTGCCTGAACATCCGCATTTTTGGAATCCAGAACGCGCAGCGGGTTACTGTACATGCGACGTTTGCAGTCTTCGTCCAGCTTCTCTTTATGCTGTTCCAGGAACGCTACCAGCGCATCGCGGTAGTTAGCGCGAGCTTCCAGAGAACCGATAGAGTTCAGCTCAAGGGAAACATGATCGGCGATACCGAGTGCGCGCCACCAGCGGGCGGTCAGCATAATCAGCTCAGCGTCGATGTCCGGGCCCTGCAGGCCAAAGACTTCCACACCCAGCTGATTGAACTGGCGATAACGCCCTTTCTGAGGACGTTCGTGGCGGAACATCGGGCCGATATACCACAGGCGCTGCTCCTGATTGTACAGAAGACCATGTTCGATGCCGGCGCGTACGCAGCCCGCCGTACCTTCCGGACGCAGGGTCAGGCTGTCGCCGTTGCGGTCCTCAAAGGTGTACATCTCTTTTTCAACCACGTCGGTGACTTCACCAATCGCGCGTTTGAATAACGGGGTCTGCTCTACAATCGGCAAACGGATTTCGCTGTAACCGTAGCTGCCGAGCACCTGCTTCAGCGTGCCTTCAATGCGCTGCCAGATGGCGGTTTCGCCAGGCAGATAATCGTTCATGCCGCGGATGGCTTGAATGTTTTTTGCCACGTTTATTCTCTTTCTATATACAAAAAAAACCCAAAGAATGGGTTCAATCATACATGGGAAGCGGCACGCTTCCCATCACGTTATTTTTCAACCTGCTGAACGCTGATACGCTGTGTTTCGTCCATCATGGCGGCTTTGGCGCGGATGCGGGCTTCAAGCTGGTCGATCATGTCGCTATTATCCAGACGATCTTTACGAACGCCATCTTCATAGAGACCACTTTTCTTGTTACCGCCGGTGACGCCCAGGGTTGACACCAGTGCTTCACCCGGACCGTTTACCACGCAGCCGATGATGGAGACGTCCATCGGGGTGATAATGTCTTCCAGACGTTGCTCAAGGGCATTCACCGTCCCGATCACATCAAACTCCTGACGTGAGCAGGTTGGGCAGGCAATGAAGTTGATCCCACGCGCGCGAATACGCAGCGACTTCAGGATATCGAAACCGACCTTGATCTCTTCGACCGGATCGGCCGCCAGCGAGACGCGCAGGGTGTCACCGATCCCTTCAGAGAGCAGCAGCCCCAGACCGATCGCGGATTTTACCGAGCCGCTGCGCAGGCCGCCCGCTTCGGTGATCCCGAGATGCAGAGGCTGATCGATCTGCTTTGCCAGCAGGCGGTAAGATTCTACGGCAAGGAACACGTCGGACGCTTTTACGCTGACTTTGAACTGATCGAAGTTAAGACGATCGAGATGATCGACATGACGCATCGCGGATTCGAGCAGCGCCTGCGGCGTTGGCTCGCCGTATTTTTCCTGCAGATCTTTTTCCAGAGAACCGGCGTTAACGCCGATACGGATAGGAATATTTTTATCGCGGGCGCAGTCCACTACCATGCGGATACGCTCTTCGTTACCGATGTTGCCCGGGTTAATACGCAGGCAATCGACGCCGTATTCGGCCACTTTCAGTGCGATGCGGTAGTCGAAGTGGATATCAGCCACCAGCGGAACGCTGACCTGCTGTTTGATCAGTTTGAACGCCTCAGCGGCATCCATCGTCGGGACGGAGACGCGAACAATGTCCGCGCCTACACGCTCTAATGCTTTGATTTGATTGACCGTTGCTTCCACATCGGTGGTGCGCGTGTTGGTCATCGACTGAACGGCGATAGGTGCCCCATCGCCGATTGGCACATTCCCAACGTAAATCCGTTTCGATTTTCTACGTTGAATCGGAGCCTGGTTATGCATGAAAAATCTCCCGCGTTGCCCGTCTGTTACTGTGCTGCTGATTGTTCGGCATTAACGGTAAGACGCGCAACCTGGTTAGTTCTGATAAAGCGGCTCAGGTCGACAGGTTTTCCTTGATACTGGATCTGTACCGCTGC
Source organism: Enterobacter asburiae (assembly GCF_024599655.1). NCBI lineage: Bacteria > Pseudomonadati > Pseudomonadota > Gammaproteobacteria > Enterobacterales > Enterobacteriaceae > Enterobacter > Enterobacter asburiae. The sequence goes on along the minus strand of NZ_CP102247.1, from coordinate 1,271,303 downwards.
CGGAGCGCCGATTTTAAGTTTATAGGGAGCCTGGCCGGTTAGGTTTAACGTGCCATCTTTACGCTGCAGGCCGCTGAACAGTTTTTTACCTGTCGCGTCAGTCACTTCCAGCCAGCAGTCGGCGCTGAAGTTCATCACCAGCGCGTTGGGATCGGCTGCGGTCGCCGTACCCGCCGGGCTGGTTGGCAGAGTCGCTGCGCTATTGTCTGCAGGCTGAGTAGCCGCAGGCGCGTTCGCCGCAGTATCAACATTCGCCTGAGAAGGGGCCACAACCGCGTTTTGATCCTGAGCCTGCGGCGCAGCGGTGTTAGCCGTTGCTGCCGGGGCCTGTACTGCACCGGTCGCCGACGCGTCTGGCGCTGCGGTCTGCGGTTCGCTGGAGGAAGCTGCACCGTCGGTATTCAGCGGCACGTTCTGGCCGTTCTCACTTCCGGCCTGGTTGAGTTCGGCGGAGGATTGATCGGCCATGGTGGTGATCTCTTCCTGCTGCGCCTTGTGGTTTTGCCACCACCATGCACCGGTCAGACCGATCACCACAAACAGCACCAGCCAGGTAAAGCTCATCAGCCAGCCATCACGTTTTTTACGACGTTTCCCCAGGGAGAAGGTCTGCATCGGCGCAACTTTTGCTGCACGGACCGGGGCCTGCTTCTCCATCATTGGCAGTAATTCGTTTTCGGGGATATGCACCAGTTTTGCGTAAGAGCGGATATAACCGCGCAGGAACGTTGAAGCCAGATCGGCGGGTGCCTTATCTTCTTCAATATCGCGAACCGTGGAAACCTTCAGGCACAAGCGTTCCGCAACGGCTTGCTGGCTGAGTCCGAGTTGTTCACGGGCGTTGCGAAGACGAACGCCAGTGGAGAGTGCTTCATGTTGGTCGTGAGTGGCTTCAGTATTCATTCGCTACAACTACTGGTACGTGAAAAATAAGGGTTCAGGTGCCGGCGAGTCACAATGCCACCCGCACCGCGAAACTTCTGGTCAGTTAACCTTGAACAGAGAGTATAAGACTGTCAGCCCGGAGATGACAGTACAGCCCTGCCCGTACGGCTAAACTGTTGTTACGTCGTTACATACTGCCCGAAAGTCGAATGAAACGCACCGTAATTATTGATCAGTCATCACGAATCTGACTGATTATTCAGTAAGGTTATGCTTCACGGCGCAGATAATGCGCCGCGAGTGCATAATAATCAAACAGCTTTAACCGCGATCGTCTCGCCCTGCATGCGTTTACGCAAAGTACGTTTGGTACGGTCAATAACATCCCCTGCCAGCTGTCCGCATGCTGCATCAATATCATCACCACGGGTTTTACGCACGATGGTGGTGAAACCATACTCCATCAGCACCTTGGAGAAACGGTCGATACGGCTGTTCGAGCTACGACCATACGGCGCGCCCGGGAACGGGTTCCATGGGATCAGGTTGATTTTGCATGGCGTATCTTTCAGCAGTTCAGCCAGCTGATGCGCATGTTCAGTACCGTCGTTGACGTGGTCAAGCATCACGTACTCGATGGTCACGCGACCCTGGTTGGCGTTGGATTTCTCCAGATAGCGACGCACCGCAGCGAGGAAGGTTTCGATATTGTACTTTTTGTTGATCGGCACAATTTCGTCACGAATTTCGTCGTTTGGTGCATGCAGGGAGATCGCCAGCGCAACGTCAATCATGTCGCCAAGCTTGTCCAGCGCAGGCACGACGCCTGAGGTAGACAGCGTAACGCGACGCTTGGACAGGCCAAAACCGAAGTCGTCCAGCATGATTTCCATCGCCGGAACGACGTTGGTCAGGTTCAGCAGCGGCTCACCCATCCCCATCATCACCACGTTGGTGATAGGCCGCGTACCGGTCACTTTTGCCGCGCCAACGATTTTCGCGGCACGCCAGACCTGGCCGATAATTTCTGACACGCGCAGGTTACGGTTAAAGCCTTGCTGCGCGGTTGAGCAGAATTTGCACTCCAGCGCACAGCCTACCTGAGAGGAGACGCACAGCGTGGCGCGGTCTTCTTCCGGGATATAGACGGTTTCAACACGCTGATCGCCGACCGCAATCGCCCATTTGATGGTGCCATCCGCAGAGCGCTGCTCTTCCACCACTTCTGGTGCGCGGATTTCAGCCACTTCTTTGAGCTTGTTGCGCAGGACCTTGTTGATGTCGGTCATGTCATCAAAGTTGTCGCTGCAGTAATGGTACATCCACTTCATGACCTGATCGGCACGAAACGGCTTTTCGCCCATCTCTTTAAAGAACTCGCGCATCTGCTGACGGTTCAGATCCAGCAGGTTGATTTTTCCATTTTTATTGGGAACCGCAGGAATGGCGACTTCGGAGGTATTCACTAGTTCAGACATAATATTTTCCGGCCTCGTTGTTACACGTTATGGCCCATGGAGGGTTGAATAGAAACGCCCCGGAAAGCAGTCTGCTCGTCCGGGGCGTTGCATTGTACAAAGTCTGGCGCAGGGATGCCACGTCTGGACGCGGCATTTACGAAAATAATGTGTAAACGAAACCGTTAAATTAACGGGTACGTGGACACACTTCGCCTTCTGCGAAGAAGAAAGCGATTTCGCGTGCAGCAGATTCAACAGAGTCAGAACCGTGGGTGCCGTTCTCGGTGAAGCTGTCCGCATAGTCAGCGCGCAGAGTACCCGCCAGCGCGTTGTCCGGGTTGGTTGCGCCCAGCAGATCGCGGTGACGCTGTACTGCGTTTTCGCCTTCCAGCACGGATACCACGATTGGACCGGAGGTCATGAACTCAACCAGGCCGTCAAAGAATGGGCGACCTTCATGCTCAGCGTAGAAGCCGCGAGCCTGCTCAACGGTCAGGTGCAGCATTTTGGTGCCAATAATTTTGAACCCTGCAGATTCAAAGCGAGCGAAGATACTGCCAATAACGTTTTTTGCCACCGCGTTTGGTTTGATGATGGAAAAAGTACGTTCAATAGCCATGATAACCTCTGTCAATGTTCTGTTGTTTTGCATACCTGAGTATGGTGTGGCGCGGATTATAATGAGCAATAGCGCCATTGCCTATGGATTCAGGTAACATTTTTTTAAAATAAGACGAGTTTTAGCAACAGCTCACATCTGAAAGCTGTTTTCAGATCACTGCAGCGTAAAATTCACCGTCGCGACCTGCCCGGTCTCATCCATAACGAGTAACTGATAATCGCCCGACTTATCAAGCTGTAATGTGTAAACTCTTCCTTTCACACTCAGCGGTTCACCGTTCAAAAACCACCAGCGCTCACCGCTGTTGCCTGTCGCCTGAAGCGGCAGCGAAACGCGGGATTCACCCGGGAGACGTTTGATAACGGCCCCTTCGCGCACGCCTGTCAGGATGAGTGGCGCAGGTGCGTCCTGCGACAGCGGAGGACAGGTTGTTGATGAAGGCGGGACCCGTACCGCGCGACGCTCGGTCGCAGGCAGCCACGGCTCCAGCGGCAGCGGCCAGACATCCAGAACTTTTTCCGTTGCATCAGGGCAATCAGCCGCCACACGCTTACCCGTTTTATCCACCCAGACCGGGAAGCGAATGCCGCGTATGCCTTCCTGTTCGGGCAAGAGCAGCGTGGGCGGTTCACTCCCTTCCAGCAGCCAGGTCGACAGGCGACGCCGACAGTTTTCACTCCCTTCCGGCAGAGACTGGCCGCCCGGCCAGCAGATCACGCCCCGCCCGACGCTCTCCGGACGCGGGTCGCGCGGCAGGCGGGCTTCGTCTACCGTTGAGCGTGACTGAAGCAGGTTATTCACCTGGTTTAATAGCGGAACCGCGCTGGCGAAGCCAAACTGCCCCGCCACCGGCGTGCCGTCCGGTCGTCCGGTCCAGATGCCAATCACGTAACGGGCATTCAGACCGATGGCCCAGGCATCGCGGTAGCCGTAGCTGGTGCCGGTTTTCCACGCCAGAGGCGCGATTTGCGGCAGCGCATTATCTGGAAGCGGCTGCGCCTCGTTCGCCAGAATACGGCGAATAATCCACGCCGAGCCTGACGATAACAGCGGACGTTCAGTCAGCGGATCGCCCGGCTGTAACCGCAGCCTCCCCGCCTTACCGTGTCGGGCAAAGGCGCTGTAGGCCGCGGCGATATCGGCCAGCCGCGCGCCTGCCCCGCCGAGGATCAGAGAAAGATTCGGCTGCGCCCCCGCGGGCAGGATCAGCGGCAAGCCCGCGTTGCTCAGCATCCCGGCAAACCGTTTTGGCCCGTAGGCTTCCAGTACCTGTACCGCGGGCAGGTTGAGGGAGCGCACCAGCGCTTCACTCATGCTGACCGGTCCGTGGAACCCGCTGTCAAAATTCCCGGGACGATAATCACCGGTTTTTCTGGGAACGTCCTGGAGCAGCGAGGCGGGATGGATCAGGCCATCGTCCAGCGCCATGCCGTAGATAAAGGGCTTTAACACCGATCCCGGGGATCGGATCGCGTTGACCATATCGACATGGCTGAAACGCGTGTCATCGTTGATATCCACCGATCCGACCCAGCCGCGCACTTTCATATCGGTGTGATCCACGACGATCATCGCCAGCGAACTGCGTGCAGGAAGTCGGGACTTCCAGTTCATCGCCAGCTCTTCCAGCTGCCGCTGTAGCCCGGCATCCAGCGTGGTGACTATTTTGGTGTCGCGGCTTTTGCCGAGCATCATGCGCGCAAAGAGCGGTGCCAGCTGCGGCATCTGTCGTGGCGCCAGCCATACCGATTCTTCCCGCGATTCTTTGACCTGCTTCGCGGACCAGACGCCCTGCGTGACCATGCGGTCGAGCACTTTATTGCGCGCCGCTTCGGCCCGTTCAGGCCAGCGGTCCGGACGTAAGCGGCTGGGTGCCTGCGGCAGTACCGCCAGCAGTGCCGCTTCGGAATAGCTGAGCTGAGACGGAGGTTTGCCGAGATAGGTCCAGCTTGCAGCTCCGACGCCCTGCAGCGTGCCGCCAAAGGGGGCACGGTTGAGATAGAGCGTCAGGATGTCGCGTTTAGAGAGGTGCCACTCCAGCTGCATCGCCCGCCAGAGCTGACGAACTTTGCCGCCAAAGGTACGCGGATGCGGGTCCAGCAGGCGTGCCACCTGCATGGTGAGCGTACTGCCGCCAGAGACGACTTTGCCAGAGCTGAGATCCTGCCAGGCGGCGCGCAGAACAGAGAGCGGGTTTACGCCAGGATGGTCCCAGAACCAGCGATCTTCGTACTGGATCAGGGCTTCAAGATAACGGGGAGAAACCTCTTCGATGGTAACCGGGTAGCGCCAGATCCCGTCGCTGTCCGCAAAGCGCCAGAGCGGCGTGCCCTTCTCGTCCACCACCACCCGGGCGGGGTTAACCTCTTTCAGAGGCAGCGGCCACAGGCGGTCGGCGGCAACGATCAGCCCCCATAAAATGAGAAGCGCTCCCGCCAGCCATAGCCAGCGGGAGCGTGTCAGACGTGCCATTCGCATATTACGGAACAACAATCAGCGGGCCGCTGGCCGCCCCCGTTGCCCGCCACTGCGGAACGTACATAGACTCCACCATCGGCACCGGCACCTGGTAGGTTCCCGGCGTCACGGCACGGGCCAGATAGACCAGCGTGACCGGCTGACCTTCGTTTACCGGCACGGCAGCCACAAAGCGGTCGTCGCGGAACTCCATATGCTGAATATCCGCCTGCTGCATCTGGCTGAGCAGGTTCTGTACCTCACTGCCGCTGTCCTGCAGGCTGGCGCTACTGCTCGCCAGGTTCTGGTTTTCCAGTTCCAGACCCGCAGGGAGGAAATCCACCACCAGCGCATCCGGCACGTTCTGGCTGGCTTTAACGTCCAGCCACACCAGCACCAGTTCGCCGCTCTTCAGGGAAGAGAGCGATTTACTGCTGCCGTCGGTTGCCAGGATATGACGTTCAACCTGCAGCACGTTCGAGCTCGGCTGAGGGGCATATTCCGGATAGCCGGTGCTGTCCAGGCGCACCCACAGCGGTGTCGTTCCGGTATTGGTGACCTGCAGCGCGCCAAGCTGGTCGCCGCTCACGTTTTGTACCAGTGACTTATCGCCGCCTGATGCGGTCTCAGACAGAGACGTTTTCGCCTGCCACGTTCCGGACAAGGTTTGCAGCGAACGTCCTGCCAGGAACAGCGCATTGCTCTCCTGCGTTGACAGCCAGCGCTGGCTGAAGGCCTCTTCAGACAGGGCATTCAGCAGCGTATTCTGCGCATCCGGCAGCAGCTTGTACTCCTCAAGAAGAGAGAGCATCAGCGCGTTATCGCGAAGCTGGCTGCCGTAATCGGCCATCCAGGTTTTGCTGTCGTTACGCGATGTTTTGAGCGCCAGATCCAGTGCCTGCTGGCTGCGCGGCGCATCGCCCATCAGTTTGAGCGCCATGCCCAGCTGCATCAGCGGCAGCCCGGAAGCCGCCTGCCCGTGGCGATCCCAGATTTCACGCAGCGCGCCCAGCGGTGCTTTCTGCTGACGCGCCAGCACCAGCGCGGCATAGGCCTGCACGGCGAACTTGCTGGCCTGAGTATCGTCACTGTAGCGAATGGACATCATGCCCGGATCCTGAAGATAGCGCAGCAGGCGGCTATTGGCGTTATTCACTGCATCGGCAGGTACGCTGTAACCCTGCTCGCCCGCGCGCACCAGGAAGTCGGTCACGTAGGCCGTCAGCCAGTACTCTTCCGGACCGTTTTTATCCCACAGCGCAAAACCACCGTCTTCACGCTGCATTTGCAGCAGACGGGAGATGCCAATATCAATCGCTGCGCGGCGCTTGTCATCGGAGTCGCCCTTGATGCCAAGTGCAGCAAGCTGCGCCGCGTTGGTATAGAGCGACGGGAACAGGCCACTGGTGGTCTGCTCCAGGCAGCCATACGGATACGCCTGCAGCTCGCGAATATAGCGCGCCAGGTTGAGCGGTGGTTTACCGCTCAGCAGCAGCTGTCCCTGCAGAGTGGCAGGAGAGAAACCGTTGCTGTGCTGCGCCGGTGCGGTCCAGGACTCGCCGGGGTTCAGCATGGCACCGGTATTCACCGTCTGCGCCGGGAACGCCGGACGCACGCCGATTTTCCAGCTCTTCTGCTGCGGTGCGAAAGTTTCGCCCGGAAGCTGCAGACCGGTCACCTGAGCGGTCACCTCACCGTCACCATAACCTTCCAGCGCACGCACCGGAATAAACAGGGTGCTGCGCGCGCCAGGAGACAGCTGAACAGGCTGCGGCTGCCCGCCTTCCAGCGACAGTTTGCCTGTCGCGGTCAGGGCGACGTTCAGCGTTTGCGGCTTGTCGGTCAGGTTGGTGATATCCAGCGTCAGCCGCGAGGTATCTCCGCTTGCCAGGAAGCGCGGCGTATTAAGCTCGGTAATGACCGGCGCGGCCACCACAACCTTGCTTTCACTGCTGCCGAAATCGTCTTCCGTCCAGGCCTGCGCCATCAGACGCAGCTCGCCGTTGAAGTCCCCAATCGGCAGCGTAATCATGCCTTCTCCGTTGGCATCCAGCGTTACCGGCTGTGCCTGCTGGGCAATAATGGTGACGTGGTTCACCGGCGGTTTGCCGCCGCGCTTCAGCTCATCACCGTCACCACCAAAGCGCAGCGCGGCCAGGCGGCCCTGCCCTTCAATGACCTGGCCGTAGATATCGTAGATATCCGCACCGTAGCGCTTCTGACCGAAGAAAGCCTGCCACGGATCGGGCGTAACGTAATCGGTGATGTTCAGCACGCCGCTGTCCACCGCCGAGACCAGCACGTTTACTTTCTGCGGCACCGCCCCCTCTTTCACGCTGGCTTTCACCTTCACCGAGAGCGTCTGGTTTGGACGCATCTTCTGCGGGTTATCGAGCGCAATATTCAGGCGGCGATTTTCGTCGCCCATCGGCAGATGCAGCAGGCCGACCGCGCGCTTCGGCGTGGCGGATTTGGATTTATCTCCAGGACGTACCACCAGCGTGCTCAGGTAGAGATCGTGACGTTTCCAGGCCTTGTTGACCGGGATAGCGAGATCGAGCCCGTTTGCCGGTACGTCGATCTCTTTCCACCACAGCGGCCCTTCGCTGGACTCGATTATCGCATAGCCCTTACCTGCTGCCGGCGCCGCAATGTGCAGGTTGATGGTATCGCCAGGCTGATAGGCTGGCTTATCCAGCTTCAGCGTCACGCGGTCTGGGCGCGCGGCCCCGGTGCCGTCGCTGTTATCCTGCCAGCTATAGCCCGCCCAGAAGCGCACGCTGCTGACCATCTCATCAGGCGCTTTAACCTCCAGACGATATGAGCCCCACTCCACCGGGAAGGTGACTTTACCCGTCTCGTCGGCCTTTAGGGTCAGCTCCTGCTCGCCTTCAACCAGGTCTTTCTGATCGAACTGAGACTGCCAGCCTTCGCTCTCGGACCAGTTCCAGAAGTAGTCACGCCGCTCGCGGATCAGGCGAACCTGCAAACCGGACACCGCTTTTTTCGCGCCGCTGGCATCGGCGTAAACGATATCGAAGCTGGCGTTGCCGTTCTCATCAACAATCGGCTGGTTGACGGTGGTATCGGTGCGGTAGTCGTAAACGGCTTTACTGGCGAACTGAGGGCGGATACCCGGCAGCTCAGCCGCAGGCCAGATGGCCTGCTCAGCGCGACGCGTCACCGGACGGCCGCCGGACTCCAGCAGGCTGGCCTGCAGGATCAGCTGCAGCGGAGAGTGCACTTCTTTCCACTGGCTTTCGGTAGAAACCTGCCCACGCCCCTGCTCATCAAGCGTAAGCTGCACTTCATCCAGACTGCGGCTCAGGTTCTCCTCAGCGATATCGCCAAACTGGAAGCCCGGCAGCGCAGCCACCGCGTCACGCAGCGGACGCAGGAAAAGCTGGCCCTGCAGAGAATTACCGTTGGCCGGTGCGCCATACAGGTAATAGCCCACCACGTTAAAGTCCACGTTATCCTGCGGTGAAACCGGCGATTTTTGTCCGCTCAGGTTGAGCGCCATACGCTCTGGCATGAAGTCTTCGACGTGGAAGTCCCACAGACGCTGCAGGTTATCGCCCGTGTTGGCGCGGATATGCCACATGCCGGTCTGCGCCCCGCTGTCCAGCGAATAGTTAAAGCGATAGAGTCCGTTCTCTGGCTTGACGACAATCGTACGCGCGACCTGTCCATCCGGACGCAGCACGTCAAGCTTCACAGGCTGATCCGGAAGTGGCTTACCGTCACTGTCGCGCAGGAGACCGTTGAGGATCACCGTTTCACCCGGGCGGTAGAGATCGCGTGGGCCAAACATAAAGAATTGCTTGCTGTAGCCCGGGCTCCCCGCGATATCAAACTCCGCCAGGTCGAGTGCCGGTAGCTTGAGGTCAAGCAGCGTGGTCTGGCCGTCTTTGCTGGCCAGGATCAGCGCGGCCTCTTTGTCGGTTTCAAGCTTCGCATGGCCGTCGGCATCGCTGTTTGCTTCGGCAAGCGTCTGGCCTTTGTCATTCAGCAGGGTGACGGTCACGCCGGACTGCGCCGCACCGTTTTCCAGGCTCTGGGTGAAGATGTCCAGGCGGTTATGATAACGGTGAGCGGACAGTCCAATATCGCTTAAGGTAAAGAGCGTCGCGGCGTTGCTGTAGTTGTAGTGCCCTGCCTGGTTCATGACCGCGATATAAACGCCAGACTGCTGGAGCGGTTTAATATCCTTCAGGGGCAACAGCAATTTTTCGCGCGTATTGCGCGCCGGATTAAGATCGAATCGACCGGTGTAAACCAGCTCCGCCATCTTCAGCAGGTTATCGGACTCCCAGTTGGTCAGCGAGTTACGGTACTCCCACTGGCTGACAAGGGAGGCCAGCGATTCAGGCTTCACGCGGTAAAAGTTGACATCAACATTGTTGACGTTGAGCGCCATCACCGGCAGACCTTCCACCACTTTGCCCGGCAGCAGCGAGCCGCGGCTGGCAAAACCAACGGTGGGTTCAATATCCCGGGTGGTCAGGGCCTTTTCATAATCAATGCCAAACGTCGCCTTGTTCAGCGCCTGCAGATCGCGTTCTACGGTGACGACCAGATTGCGGTTAGGCTCCAGATGGCGCAGGCGAAGCTCTTTCAGATTAGGCGCAAGTTCCCACGCCCCGTCAACCTTGCCGCTTTTCTTATCCACAACATGCACTGTTTTCGCGAAATCCTGATCGGGATTCAGCGGAACAGAAAAGGTCAGCACCAACGTGGCGGCACCGTCGAGCTGAACTTCAGAGGTATCCAGCAGCGTCAGCGCTTTTCCCTGACTTTGAGCGGCCAGCTTAGCCAGCGTTTCAGCATTGGGCTTTTCCGCGGCTTTCGGTGTTGATGCGGTGGATGCCGCGGGTGCCGCAGCCTGAGATTTATCGTCGCTGTTATCACAGCCGACAAGCGTAAACGTGGTAAGCAGCGCAAGAGAGAGCGCGGCTAAGCGAAACGGTTTCATCCTTTGTCCCTGGCCCATGGAGCCTGTTGGTCGTCGTCCGGATAAGTATTATCCGCAAGTTTCATTAATTCAAAAAGTCCAATTTTAGAATCTGGAAAGCGCCTCGCAGAATGACATCACGCCGCTACGCCGTGATGGAACCGCGATCACAGCACATAACGTCACATGTTACCTTTCACGTCATTTGTTTTTAAAACAAGAAGATAGCTGGATAAGCACGTCTGAAGACTGCTAGTTTTATGACCATGACGCACCCCGAGTGCGCGGTTCAAAAAGAGAGAAAGCCATGAAACGAGCCGTGAACGCCCTACAAAATTTCGGAAAATCATTGTACGGACCGGTACTTATCTTACCGATCGTCGGTCTGTTTATCGCCTTTGGTAACGTGCTGGGTAACGGTAATCTCGCTGAATACCTGCCGTTTCTTGGCCATCCCCTGATTCAGCATACTGGTCAGCTTATCGCGAAATCTGCCGTGTCGGTGCTGGTAAACCTGGCGCTGGTGTTTGCCGTCGGGATCCCGATTGGTCTGGCGACGCGTGATAAAGGTTATGCCGCGCTGATTGGTCTGGTGACCTTCGTGGTGTTTATCAACGCCATGAACGTCACGCTGCAGCTGCAGGGCGCGCTGGCGCCAGCTGCCCAGATGAAAGCGGCCGGACAAACCATGGTGCTGGGCGTGCAGGTGCTGGAGATGGGCGTTTTCGCCGGGATCCTCACCGGGGCGCTTTCCGGCTATCTGTACAACAAATACTCCGGCGTACAGTTTAACGGCGCGATGGCGATTTACTCCGGCCACTGTTTTGTCGCCATCGTCATGCTCCCCGTCTCCATGCTGCTCGGCGTGGTGATGAGTGAACTGTGGCCGTTTGCCCAGCACGGCATTAGCGCCCTGGCGCTGGCCATCAAAGGCTCCGGGCCGTTTGGCGTGGCAATCTACGGTTTCCTGGAACGTATTCTGGTCCCCACCGGCCTGCACCATCTGGTTTATACGCCGTTCCTTTATACCGAGCTGGGCGGCACGCAGGAGGTGTGCGGGGCAACCTATCAGGGCGCGCGCAATATCTACTTCGCCGAGATGGCCTGCCCGGACGTGAAGCAGCTCAGCAGCACTGTAGTGTGGGACGCGCGCGGCATCAGCAAGATGTTCGGCCTGCCTGCCGCCGCGCTGGCGATGTATATGACCGCAAAGCCGGAGCGTAAAGCCATTGCGAAAGCCATTCTGATCCCGGCGGCGCTGACCTCGCTGCTGGTCGGCGTGACCGAGCCGATTGAGTTCTCCTTCCTGTTCGTCGCCCCGTTGCTCTTCGTGGTGCACGCGGTGCTGACCGGCATCGGCATGATGCTGTTCTCGCTGCTGGGCGTTCACGCCATCGGCGCCAACGGGATTATCGACTTCATTCTCTACAACCTGCCGCTCGGCACGGAGAAGTCCAACTGGCCGATGTACATCGTGGTCGGGCTGATCATGTTTGCCCTCTACTTCGTGGTGTTCCGCTTCCTGATCCTGCGCTTCAACATGAAGACGCCAGGCCGTGAGGATGACGATAAGGAGACGCGCCTCTACAGCAAGCAGGAGTACCAGGCCAAAGGCAATAACGACGGGCTGGGCGAATCCATCGTGGTGGGGCTGGGCGGCCGGGAAAACATTGAAGTGGTGGATAACTGCTACACCCGCTTACGCGTCACGGTGAAGGACGTCGACATCATCGACGAGCCGCGCCTGAAGGCGACCGGCGCGAAAGGGATTATCAAACAAGGTAACAACGTTCAGGTGGTCTACGGGCTGCACGTCAAAAAAATGCGAGAAGCCGTTGAGACGTTTCTCTGAAAGGAGCTAAAGATGTTTACACCCCCATTCATTCTGTCGATTGCCGGCGGCGGTAGCACCTACACGCCGGGTATTGTGAAAAGCCTGATGGTGCGCCTGCAGGATTTCCCGCTGGCCGAAATTCGCCTTTATGACATCGACGAGGCGCGTCAGAACACCATTGCGCCCGTCGTCGAGAAGGTCATGCGCGACCACAGTCAGAGCATCAAATTTACCGTCACCAGCGACCCGGAAGTGGCCTTCAGCGGCGCGCATTTCGTCTTCGCCCAGATGCGCGTCGGCCAGTACAAGATGCGCGAGCAGGATGAAAAGATCCCGCTGCGTCACGGCGTGGTCGGCCAGGAAACCTGCGGACCCGGCGGTCTGGCGTACGGCCTGCGCACGATCCTGCCGATGGTGGAGCTTATCGATCTGGTCGATCGCTACGCGCATGAAAAAGCCTGGATCGTGAACTACTCCAACCCGGCGGCGATCGTCGCGGAGGGCGTGCGCCGCCTGCGGCCAAACGCGCGGGTGCTGAACATCTGCGATATGCCGGTGGCCGCGATGCGCAATATGGGGGCGATTCTGGGCGTCGATCGCCGCAAACTGGAGGTGGACTACTTCGGCCTGAACCACTTCGGCTGGTTTACCCGCGTACTGGTGGACGGCGAAGACAAGCTGCCCGAGCTGCGTAAGCATATCGCGAAGTTTGGCCTGCTGACGGAAGATGCGGCCAAAACCGACCCGCAGCACTCGGATCCTTCGTGGGTGAAGACCTGGCGCAACATTAAGCCAATCATGGACAACTTCCCGGAGTATCTGCCGAACCCGTATCTGCAGTACTACCTGATGCCGAACCAGATTGTGGAGCATCAGAACCCGGACTATACCCGCGCCAATGAAGTAATGGACGGGCGCGAGAAAAAGCTGTTCGCCGCAGCCGAAGAATATAAGCGCACCGGGATCCTGCCGGACGCCTTCCACGTGGGCGTGCACGGCGAGTTTATCGTCGATGTCGCCTGCTCGCTGGCCTTTAACCTGCGGAGCCGCCACCTGGTGATGGTGGAAAACCGCGGGGCGATTACCAACCTGCCGTACGATGCCGTGGTGGAAGTGCCCGCGTATATCACCTCCGAAGGCCCGGAACCGATCCGCGTTGGTCAGGTGCCGCTGTTCCATCAGACCCTTTTGCAACAGCAGCTCGCCTCTGAACAGCTGCTGGTGGAGGCGACCATCGAGGGCAGCTATGAGAAAGCCCTGCAGGCGTTCACCCTCAACCGCACCGTGCCAACCATGGAGCATGCAAAAGCGATTCTGGATGAGATGATCGAGGCCAACCGCGACTACTGGCCTGCGCTGCAAAAAGCCTGGCAGGACGGCGAAACGGTGAAAAAATAGGGGCTTGCTCGCGAGTTGAACGTGGTTTGCTTGTCGGTGTCAGAAAAAACACCGACAATCCTTTTTTACGGAAAAGAATGGAGGCAACCCATGTCCACCTCATATTTTGTCGCCGCCGACTGGCTGATTGAGCACGGTGACGATCCGGAAGTCCAGATTATTGACGCGCGTATGGCCCCGCCGGGGCAAGAGCATCGCGACGTGCCCGGTGAATACCGTGCCGGACATTTGCCTGGCGCGGTATTTTTTGATATCGAAGCCCTCTCCGATCACACCTCTCCCCTGCCGCACATGCTGCCGCGCCCGGAAGCGTTTTCCGTGGCGATGCGCGAGCTGGGCGTCAGCAAAGACAAACACCTCGTTGTCTATGATGAAGGTAACCTCTTCTCCGCGCCGCGCGCGTGGTGGATGCTGAAAAACTTCGGCGTGGAAAAAGTATCGATTCTGGCGGGCGGGCTGGCGGGCTGGAAGCGCGACGAGCTGCCCCTTCAGCAGGGCGACGTGACGCAGCCGGAAGGCGAATTTGATGCCACGTTTGACGCGCACGTGGTGAAACGCCTGACCGACGTACTGGTCGTGAGCCATGAAAAAACAGCGCAAATCGTCGATGCCCGTCCTGCTCCGCGCTTCAATGCCGAAGCGGATGAACCGCGTCCGGGGCTGAAGCGCGGACATATTCCGGGCGCGCTGAACGTACCGTGGGGCGACCTGGTGTTTGAGGGCGAGCTGAAAACCACCGACGAGCTGCGCGCTATTTTTGACCGTGCAGGCGTGGATTTACATCGTCCGATTATTGCCAGCTGCGGCTCCGGCGTCACGGCCTGCGTGGTGATCCTGGCGCTCGCCACGCTCGGCGCGAACGACGTCACGCTTTACGACGGCGCCTGGAGCGAATGGGGTGCGCGAGACGATCTGCCTGTCGAACCCGCGAAATAATGGATAACCGCCTGGCCACGCTGTTAACGCGCGGGGCATCGCTGACCCGTGCGGAGTATCGCGTCCTTGCCCACCTCACGGAGCATCCGCTGCTGGTGGGCAACATCACGGTGCGAGAGCTGGCGCAGGCGACCTTTGTTTCTACCGCCACCATCATGCGGCTGTGCCAGAAGCTGGGGTTCAGCGGCTTTAGCGAGTTTATCTGGCACTGCAAGCAGCTGCTCTCCGACACGCCGCACATAGCCGCCCAGGGGCAGTCGCTTCCTGAACTCCCTGCGCTGTTTAATCAGTTTATCGCCAACTACCAGCACACCTTCCAGTGGGTCACGCAGGAGAAGCGCCAGCAGTTTGCCGACCTGCTGCGCCAGAAGGAGAGCTTCTTTCTCTACGGCGCCGGGTTTTCCTATCTGTTTGCGGAGTACCTGACCAAGAAGCTGCAGGTGCTGGGCAAAACGGCGTTTATCTCCGGGCCGGGGGACAGCCGGAATATTTTCCTCAGCAACGCCGCCCGTTATCAGGTGTTTATTGCCGTCTCGCGCAGCGGCGAAACGGAACAGGTGCTGGATAAAGCGCGGATTGCCAAAAACGTCGGTATGACGATCGTCGCGTTTACCCGCGCCTCGGCCAACACGCTGGCGGGGATGGCGGACGTGCACTTTGCCCTCTATGACGAAGCGGTACACTTCGCCGCCGAAGCCGCGGGGGTGACGTCGTTTGAGTCGAATCTGGTGCTGCTGATGGATTTACTGCTGCTGGAAGCAACGGGGTGATATTCACCCCGCCGTAATCAGATGATGCGGTTAGTTTTGAGATCGCGCAGGAAGCCGCCCCAGCGACGCTCGTAGAACGGCGTGATGTGCTCGGTAATAAAGTGGCTGATGCCCTTCTCACCGTTCTTCACCTGGCAGATATCGATCGGCTCATCGCCTGGCAACGTGTCGGTCGCCACGCTTCCCGCAGCCTGAATTATCTCGTCGATATCGCCGTCCGCCTCAATACCAATCAGCAGAACCGGCTGTTCGTCCGCGCGCTCTTTAATGGAGCAGAGAAACGCACGCCTGACGGGCTTGAGCGTTTTGAACAGCGTGGTCAGGGAATCGATCATCTGCGCGGGCGGCTCGGCCACTTCAGACAGCAGCAGCGTTTCGCCCCCTTCCAGCACTTCCTGGGTGCTGAGCGGGTTGCCCTCTTCGCCAATCAGGTGGCTGATTTCACGCGGCGTGAACTCTTTCCCGGTCGGCAGTTTAGCGTTGAGGAACAGCGTCTGACCCAGCGTCATTTCAAACAGGGTACGCACCGGCATTACCACGAACGCCTGTTCGTCTTCTACCGCTTCCTGCAGGGCTTCCAGCGAGGTAAAGAACGGGATCACCGACGTGCCGTCGTCTTTTTCCCAGTGCAGCAGATCCAGCGCGCTGTCTTCGACAACCTGCTCACCTTCCGCCGCGGTGCCCGGCACCCAGACGGTGGATTCCAGCAGCGTGCGGAAAAATGCCGGACGGTGGGCGGGCTCGGTCGCCGCCTGCTCCAGCAGGGTTTCTAATTCGTTTTTGGTTTCTGACATAGTTTCGCTACTTCAAAAAACGCCGGGTGGCGCTTTGCTTACCCGGCCTACAAAACCGTAGGCCCGTGCAAGCGCAGCGCCGCCGGGCAATACGATGACTCCGTAGGCCCGCGCAAGCGCAGCGCCGCCGGGCAATGACGATTACTCAGCCGTCAGCAGGTTCGCCACGGTACGCACGCCCAGACCGGTCGCGCCCGCAGACCACTGCTCAACCGCCGCTTTACGGTACGTTGCGGAGCAGTCGATGTGCAGCCAGCCTTCGTGATAATTCTCAACGAAGTGGGACAGGAAGCCTGCTGCGGTGCTTGCACCCGCCGGGTACGCCGCGTTCGCGGTGTTGTTCAGCTCGGCAAAGTTGGACGGCAGCTGGCTGCGGTGGAACTCGGCCAGCGGCAGACGCCAGAACGGCTCGTTTTCCGCAGCGGCGCTTGCCAGCAGGCGAGCGGCCAGCTTGTCGTCGAAGCTGAACAGCGCATGGTAGTCGTTGCCCAGGGCCGTTTTCGCCGCACCGGTCAGGGTCGCCATGTCGATAATCAGCTCCGGCTTCTGGGCAGAGGCGTCGATCAGGCCATCGGCCAGCACCAGACGGCCTTCGGCGTCGGTGTTCATCACTTCGACGTTTTTGCCGTTGCGGTAGCGAATGATGTCGCCCAGCTTGAAGGCGTTACCGCTCACCATGTTGTCCGCGCAGCAGAGATACAGCTTCACGCGCTTGTTCAGACCGCGAGTGATGGCAAACGCCAGCGCGCCGGTGATGGTTGCCGCGCCGCCCATGTCGGACTTCATGGAGTCCATGAACGCGCTCTGCTTCAGGCTGTAGCCGCCGGTATCGAAGGTGATGCCTTTACCCACCAGGCAGGCAAAGACCGGTGCCGCTTTATCGCCGGTTGGGTTGTAATCCAGCGCCAGCAGGACCGGAGGACGCTCAGAACCACGGCCCACGGTGTGGATACCCATGTAGTTCTGCTCGCGCAGGTCTTCACCTTTGGTGATGCGGTAGGACATTTTGTCGCCCGCCACGCCGCACAGCAGGTCAACCGCACGCTGCGCCAGCTGCTCTGGGCCTAACTCTTCCGCCGGGGCGTTGATGGTGTCGCGCACCCAGTCGATAATTTGCAGGCGGTTTTCCAGCTCTTTCTGACCGGCGGCATCGAGGTTTGCCCACTCAATTTTGCGGGTGCCTTTCGGGCCCTTGTAGCCCGCCCAGAATGCCCAGCTGCGGTCGGTGTCCCAGCCTTCGCCTTCCAGGGACACATGCTTAATGCCCAGCCCGTCAATTTTACGGGCGGCGCGCTGGATCAGGCCGGTATCATCTTTGCCGGTCAGGTGCAGGGTAATGCCGTCGTTATTAATGCTGTAGGTGGCTTTCTCGCCCCAGCGCGCATCGGCAGGCTGATTCGAGAGCGTAATCTTCATCGCTTCGGTCATTTTATTTTTCCTTATTAGCAACTAGCAAACGGGCCGCCTGAAGGCAGCCCGTTATGTTATTTATTCTGCTTCATCTAACCAGACTAACAGAATCGCCTCCAGAATTTTTTCATTGGATGCGTTTGGATCGTCGTCGAAATCTTCTAAATCGCAGATCCACTGGTGCATGTCGGTGAATCGTACGGTCTTCGGATCGAGATCCGGGTTCGCGTCGTAGAGCGCTTCGCCGATTTCACGGCTGTCTGTCCACTTCAGTCCCATATCAATGCTCGCGTGCGTGGTTGATGGTGTAGCGTGGGAATTCCACGACCAGATCCTCATCGGTCACCGCGGCCTGGCAGCTCAGGCGGCTGTCTGGCTCCAGACCCCATGCTTTATCCAGCATGTCGTCTTCGTCTTCGGTGCTCTCGGCGAGAGAGTCGAAACCTTCACGCACGATGCAGTGGCAGGTGGTGCAGGCACAGGATTTTTCACAGGCGTGTTCCACTTCGATACCTGCACGCAGGGCAACATCGAGAATGGTTTCACCTGTCTTCGCTTCCAGAACAGCGCCATCCGGACAGAGGTCCGCATGAGGCAAAATTACAATCTTTGGCATATTAAACCTCGTCCACGGACTGGCCTTTCAGCGCGACGCGGACAGATTTGTCCATGCGGCGAGCAGCAAAGTCCTGGGTTTGTTTATCAACGTTTTTAATGGCTTCTTCTATTGCGTCAGCGTCATCGCCTACTGCGACAGCGCTTAAGTGCGCGGCAGCATCGTCAATCACCTGACGCTCGGCGGCGCTTAACAGCGCGGCATCGGCAGCAAGCGCGCCGTTCAGGCTTTCCAGCACGCGGGCGGCTTCAACTTTTTGTTCAGCCAGCATACGCGCCTTCACATCCTGCTCGGCGTAGCTCATTGAGTCCTGAATCATGGAGGCGATTTCGCCATCGGTCAGGCCGTAGGACGGCTTCACCTGGATGGACGATTCCACGCCGGTGGATTTTTCCATCGCCGTGACGCTCAGCAGGCCGTCCGCATCCACCTGGAAGGTAACGCGAATATGCGCCCCGCCTGCAGGCAGCGCCGGAATACCGCGCAGCGCAAAGCGCGCCAGAGAGCGGCAGTCCTGCACCAGCTCGCGTTCGCCCTGCATCACGTGGATGGACATCGCGGTCTGGCCGTCTTTGAAGGTGGTAAACTCCTGCGCGCGCGCAACCGGAATGGTGGTGTTACGCGGGATAACTTTCTCTACCAGGCCGCCCATGGTTTCTAACCCCAGCGACAGCGGGATGACGTCCAGCAGCAGCATTTCGCTGTCCGGCTTGTTGCCGACCAGGATATCGGCCTGGATTGCAGCGCCCACGGCAACCACTTTATCCGGGTCGATGGAGGTCAGCGGCGTGCGGCCAAAGAATTCGCCCACGCGCTCGCGCACCAGCGGCACGCGGGTCGAGCCGCCCACCATGACGACTTCCAGCACCTCGCTCGCCTCAACGCCCGCATCTTTCAATGCGCGACGGCAGGCCAGCAGCGTGCGTTTCACCAGGGAAGCAATCAGGTCGTCGAACTGGTCGCGGGTGATGTCACCCTGCCAGCCTGCAACGTTAACAGTGACCGACTGTGCATCGCTCAGGGCGATTTTGGCGTCAATAGCCGCATCCAGCAGCTCACGCTGCACGCGCGCATCGCTGCGATCGCTGATGCCCGCCTGCTCGCGAATGTAGTCAACCAGCAGATGGTCGAAGTCATCGCCGCCCAGCGCGGAATCCCCGCCGGTCGCCAGCACTTCAAACACCCCGCGGCTTAAGCGCAGGATGGAGATATCAAAGGTACCGCCGCCAAGATCGTAAACCGCAATGACCCCTTCCTGACCGGAGTCGAGGCCGTAGGCAATCGCCGCCGCCGTCGGTTCGTTCAGCAGACGCAGCACGTGCAGGCCCGCCAGACGCGCGGCGTCTTTGGTACCCTGACGCTGTGCATCGTCAAAATAGGCCGGAACGGTAATGACTACGCCGTCCAGATCGCCGCCGAGCGTCGCCGTCGCGCGCGCCGCCAGCGCTTTAAGGATGTCGGAGGAAACGCGAATCGGATTCAGCAGACCGGCCGCGGTCGCGATCATCGGCAGGCCGTTTTCACTGGCCTGCAGCTGATACGGCAGATGCGGATAGCGGGTCTGAATATCGGTCAGCGAGCGGCCCATCATGCGCTTTACGGAGCTGATGGTGTTGGCCGGATCGCGCGCGGCGTTGGCGCGAGCGTCATAGCCGACCGCGTGACCCTGCTGCTGGTAGTGGACTACGGAAGGCAGCAGATGGCGGCCCTGCTCGTCGGCCAGCGTTTCCGCCTGGCCGCTGCGCACGGTCGCCACGAGGGAATTGGTGGTGCCCAGATCGATACCCACCGCCAGACGACGCTGGTGCGGTGCGGCACTTAAGCCAGGCTCACTAATTTGTAATAAGGCCATAATTGCTTCCGAAATTAAAAATCGAGCAGCTTTTCTTCGAGTTGTTCAGCACTGCTTCGCAGTTTATCGAGAAAACGGAGTTTGCGCACAGTATCTGCCGCCGCGTCCCAGGTCTCGTTGTTCAGTTGCTCCACCATCTGCTGATGGCGGGTATCGAACATGCCCTTCACGCGCGTGATGAAGCTTTCCAGACGCGCTTCGTCTTTGGCCTGTTCAATCTCATCCAGCTCTTCGCGAAGCTCCAGCTGTTCCATCAGAAACGCGGTGTCGCGCACGGTATGCTGTTCGCTCGCCAGGTCGAAACCGTGCAGTGAAAGCAGGTACTCGGCACGGCTCAGCGGATGGCGCAGCGTCTGCCAGGCCTGGTTGATGGTCGCAGAGTGCGAGACCGCAGCCAGTTGCTCTGACTGAGTACCACTGGCGAATTTATCCGGATGATACTGACGCTGCAGATCCTGAAAGCGGATCGTCAGCGCCTGCAGATCAATCGGGTATTGAGCGGGTAGTCCGAAGAGAGTGAAGTAATCCATAACAATCTCAGGGGTAGCCTGTTAGAACAAACCCCACGCGTAGCGGGTACGCCACGGTGGGGTTTCGGATGACGCGCGGTTAAACGTGGAAGCTTTCGCCGCAACCACACTCGTCTTTGACGTTCGGGTTCGTGAATTTGAACCCTTCGTTCAGGCCTTCTTTAACGAAGTCCAGCTGAGTGCCGTTGAGGAATTGCAGGCTTTTGCCATCGACCACCACCTTCACGCCCTTGTCTTCAAACACGGTGTCGTCAGACGCCGGTTCATCAACAAACTCCAGTACGTAAGCCATACCAGAACAGCCGGAGGTACGTACGCCCAGTCGCAGGCCGAAGCCTTTACCACGGTTCGCCAGAAAAGAGCTTACTCGCGCGGCAGCGCTGTCGCTAAGGGTAATCGACATACTCAAACCTCAATTATTTTGCTTCACGTTTGCTTTTGTAATCCGCAATGGCGGCTTTGATCGCGTCTTCTGCCAGAATTGAACAGTGAATTTTCACCGGTGGCAGTTCGAGTTCTTCAGCAATATCCGTGTTCTTGATTGCCTGTGCTTCGTCCAGAGACTTGCCCTTCACCCATTCGGTGACCAGGGAGCTGGACGCGATAGCAGAACCGCAGCCGTAGGTCTTGAAGCGCGCGTCTTCAATGATACCTTCATTGTTGACTTTAATCTGCAACTTCATCACGTCGCCACACGCCGGTGCGCCAACCATGCCGCTACCGACAGATTCGTCGCTGTTGTCAAAAGAGCCAACGTTGCGCGGGTTCTCGTAATGATCGATGACTTTTTCGCTGTATGCCATGATTGAATTCTCCTTATGTACCGATTAGTGATGTGACCATTCAATGCTGTTCAGATCCACGCCCTGCTTGAACATTTCCCACAGTGGAGAAAGGTCGCGCAGACGGCCGATGGAGTTGCGAACCAGCTTGATGGTGTAGTCAATCTCTTCTTCGGTAGTGAAACGACCTAAAGAGAAACGGATAGAGCTGTGTGCCAGCTCGTCGGTCATGCCCAGCGCGCGCAGCACGTAGGATGGCTCCAGGCTTGCAGACGTACAGGCAGAACCGGAAGAAACGGCCAGGTCTTTCAGCGCCATGATCAGCGATTCGCCTTCAACATAGTTGAAGCTGACGTTGAGGATGTTCGGAGCGCCCTGCTCGAGATCGCCGTTCAGATACACTTCTTCCATATCTTTCACGCCGTCCCACAGACGGTTACGCAGCGTGCGCAGGCGCGCCATCTCGGTTTCCATCTCTTCTTTTGCAATGCGGTACGCTTCGCCCATGCCCACGATCTGGTGGACAGGCAGCGTACCGGAACGCATGCCGCGCTCGTGACCGCCGCCGTGCATCTGTGCTTCGATGCGGATACGTGGCTTACGACGAACGTACAGCGCGCCGATCCCTTTCGGGCCATAGATTTTGTGGCCGGAGAAGGACATCAGGTCCACTTTCAGCTGGCTCAGGTCGATAGGCAGTTTGCCCACGCTCTGGGTCGCGTCCACGTGATAGATGATACCGCGCGCGCGGCACATTTCGCCGATGGTCGCGATGTCCTGTACCACGCCGATTTCGTTGTTGACGTGCATGATGGAAACCAGGATGGTGTCATCACGCATGGCCGCTTCGAGCTCTTTGAGGTCAATAATACCGTTGCTCTGTGGGGCGAGATAGGTTACTTCGTACCCTTCACGCTCCAGCTGGCGGCAGGTATCCAGCACGGCTTTATGTTCGGTTTTGCTGGTGATGATGTGCTTGCCTTTTTTCTGATAAAAGTTGGCTGCACCTTTGATCGCCAGGTTGTCGGATTCGGTCGCACCGGAGGTGAAAACAATCTCACGCGGGTCGGCACCCACCAGGTCAGCAATCTGATTACGGGCGATATCCACCGCCTCTTCAGCATGCCAGCCAAAACGGTGTGAACGGGAAGCTGGGTTACCAAAGTTTCCGTCCAGGGTCAGACACTGCATCATTTTCTCGGCAACACGCGGGTCCACCGGCGTGGTTGCGGAGTAATCGAGATAAATCGGTAATTTCATTGCTCTTTAAACTCCGTACATCGCTTCAATGCAAGGAATCAGGCAACCGGCTGGATGTACGACCGAGTACGCGGGACGTGACCGTCCCGGCCTGATTCTGAAATCTTTATCGTTTTATTACGCGCGCAGTTTGACGTCGATAGCGTCCTGAGCGCGGGTGCTGCGTTGGGAATCCTGACCGTGCTGACGACCAGAGACATCCAGAACTTCCTGGTTATTGACCAGTTCACCCAGGGTGATGTTGTTCAGGAAGCCGGTGAGACGGTCGCTCAGATCGCGCCACAGCGCGTGGGTCAGGCATTTGTCGCCGCCCTGGCAGCCGCCTTTACCCTGGCAACGGGTCGCGTCAACGGATTCGTCAACTGCACTAATCACTTCACCAACTGCAATACTGCCCGCGTCTTTACCCAGCAGATAACCGCCGCCTGGGCCACGAACGCTGGAAACCAGTCCATTTTTACGCAGTCTGGAGAACAGCTGTTCCAGATAAGAGAGGGAGATCCCTTGTCGTTCAGAAATATCAGCCAACGGAACCGGGCCCGCTTCGGAGTTGAGCGCAACGTCCAGCATCGCGGTCACGGCATAACGCCCTTTAGATGTCAGTCTCATGTCTTACTTAACCTCAAACTCGCCCCTGCCCGGGGTTTTTTATAGTAAAATGGGGTATTGCATAGCAGGGCCAAGTCTGACATTCCTGACTAAAATGGTCAACTATTTACTTGACTGTTTTAGTCAGGTATTTAACCTTCCGTGCCGTTTTTTGTCGGGTGGCGCTTCGCTTACCCGACCTACGGTTTTGTAGGCCGGGTAAGCGAAGCGCCACCCGGCGAACAGACGACACTATTCCTTATTCTTCTGCTCAATCGACGCCAGAATTCCGCGCAGGATGTTCAGCTCCTGGCTTTCCGGGCGCGCGCGGGTAAACATACGGCGCAGCTTGTTCATTACCTGGCCCGGGTGGCCTTCACGGATAAAGCCGGTTGAGAGCAGCGTCTGCTCCAGGTGACCGTAGAAGCGCTCAAGATCGTCCACCAGCGGGTAGGCCGTCTCTTCTTTCGGTTCGACCGGTTTCTCCTGCGTCGCCAGCCACGCCATACGCACTTCGTAGGCGATAACCTGCACCGCCATCGCCAGGTTTAGCGAGCTGTATTCCGGGTTCGCCGCGATGGCAACGTGATAGTGGCACTTCTGCAGCTCGTCGTTGGTCAGGCCTACGCGCTCGCGGCCAAACACCAGCGCAACCGGGGCCTGCTCCGCTTCTGAGACGCTTTTCAGGCCGCATTCGCGCGGATCCAGCATCGGCCACGGCAGCGTGCGTGAACGCGCGCTCGTGCCGACAACGAGGCTGCAGCCGGCCAGCGCTTCGTCAAGGGTGTCGACGATCTGGGCGTTGCCGATCACGTCGCTGGCACCGGCCGCCAGGGCGATGGCCTGCGAGTCTGGTTTCACCAGCGGGTTAACCAGCCACAGGTTTGTTAAGCCCATGGTTTTCATAGCGCGGGCAACGGAGCCCATGTTGCCGGTGTGCGATGTTTCAACCAGCACGATTCGAATGTTTTGCAGCATAATTTTTAATGTCTGAATTCAGCGTCTGAAGAATATTCGGGCATATTATCATAAACGGGAGACATAATCCGATCCCACTGCTATACTCTGCGCCGATTTTCCTGTTCTTTAACATCCAGTGAGAGAGACCGATGCATCCGATGCTGACCATCGCCGTGCGCGCAGCGCGCAAGGCGGGTAATGTAATTGCCAAACACTACGAAACGCCAGACTCCGTAGAAACCAGCCAGAAAGGCAGCAATGATTTCGTGACTAACGTCGATAAAGCCGCAGAAGCGATTATTATCGAAACGATCCGCAAATCTTACCCACAGCACACCATCATCACCGAAGAAAGCGGTGAACATGAAGGTACCGATCAGGATGTTCAATGGGTTATCGATCCACTGGATGGCACCACCAACTTCGTCAAACGCCTGCCACACTTCTCTGTGTCTATCGCAGTACGCATTAAAGGCCGTACTGAAGTCGCCGTTGTTTACGATCCAATGCGTAACGAACTGTTCACCGCTACCCGCGGTCAGGGCGCACAGCTGAATGGCTACCGTCTGCGCTGCAGCAACGCACGCGATCTGGAC
Source organism: Enterobacter asburiae (assembly GCF_024599655.1). Taxonomy (NCBI): domain Bacteria; kingdom Pseudomonadati; phylum Pseudomonadota; class Gammaproteobacteria; order Enterobacterales; family Enterobacteriaceae; genus Enterobacter; species Enterobacter asburiae. The sequence continues at coordinate 1,246,599 of NZ_CP102247.1, read as the reverse complement.
GGCACCATCCTGGCGACCGGTTTCCCGTTCAAGGCGAAACAGCACGCGACCACCTATATGAATATCCTGGGCAAACTGTTCACGGAATGCGCGGACTTCCGTCGCACCGGTTCTGCTGCGCTGGATCTGGCCTACGTGGCAACCGGCCGCGTTGACGGTTACTTCGAGCTGTCACTGAAGCCGTGGGACTTTGCTGCGGGCGAGCTGATCGCACGTGAAGCAGGCGCCATCGTGTGTGATTTCACCGGCGGCCATAACTATATGTCTACCGGCAACATCGTTGCGGGTAACCCACGCGTTGTTAAAGCCATGCTGGCAAACATGCGTGATGAACTGAGCGATGCGCTGAAGCGTTAATCCAGTTTGTTAAGCCCGGTGGCGCTACGCTTACCGGGCCTACAAACCCCCTCAGTACGTTAGAAAGGTCGTAATCCCCTTCCTACCGGCACCGCGCTCATCCACATCGTCACCGCCGCTACCAGCAGAATCACCCCGCCCGCCAGCGCGAGCGTTGTCCACCCGACCTGTCGCCACAATACCGGCGTTTTATTGCCGCTGAATTTGACCGCCAGCTGACGGAAGCTGTGTACCAGCAGCGCTAACGACGAAATAGTGAGAGACGTTCCTGCCGCCATCGCCAGCGCGGACAGCATTCCCCAGCCAAACACACCTATCACCTTACTGAACAGCAGTACCATGATTGCCCCCGAACACGGGCGCATGCCCATCGAGAGAACAATCATCAGCCGCGCGCGCCAGTCGTCGCCGTTCTGCAACTGTTCCTGCGTGGGCAAATGCTGATGTCCGCAGCCGCAGTTTGCATCATGAACGTGGTGCGGCGTAAAGGTTTTGAATTTCGGTTTTTGCAGCAGCACGCGCAGCTTTTTCAGCGCCCGCCAGCAGAGGATCAGCCCCAGCACGCCCACCAGCGCGTAGCTCCCCTTCTCCAGCCAGAAGCTGCTCAGGTGCAGCTGGCGCGCGGGAAGCTGTAACAGCGAAAGCACCACCACGACGAGCGCAATCGCCACGCTGCCCTGAAGCAGCGAGGAGGCCAGCGTCAGGCCGATACTCGATTTGAGCTTCGACGGATGTGTGGCGAGCCAGGTTGTGATGACAATTTTGCCGTGCCCCGGACCCAGCGCGTGCAGAACGCCATAGATAAAGCTGAATGCCAGCAGGGAACCACCCGCTTTGGTCGGGTTCTCCGCCACCGCCTTCAGCAGACCGCTCATCTGCTGGTTGACCTCACGCTGCCAGACAATGCTTTTCATCATCACCTGCGGCCAGGCCTGCCACAGCCACAGGGCGCCGCAAACGGCGAACAGCAAAAAGAGCGCCAGCGGCCAGAGGTGAAGCCAGCGGCGCGGTTTCCGAACCGGAGAGGAGATCACTGACATTGTAACGTCACCTCCTGCGCGAACTGTTTACCCAACTCCATGTCCTCAGGCGGTGCATCTTCTTTATCAAGCGAGACTGCAAAGTTCAGCGTCTCCTCGCTGGGTTTCGGGGTGTGCACGCCAATTTTGCAGTTTTTTTGCAAAGCATCCGGCAGCCGTACGTCGCTGTCTTTGTCATAGCGCATGTCGACATAGTAGGTTGGGTCAAAGGTGGAAAAGCGGTACGTTTGCCCCGCCAGCGGCTGCGGATGCGCCAGAGGAAGCACGAACGTCAGCACCGCCTGATGCCCGTCACGCGTCATACCGTATTCCGTTGGCCGGTTAAGAAATTTGACCTTCTGCCCGTTGTGCCAGAATTCCGTGAAGTAGTGCTGGCCGAGCACGTTGGCCATCACTTCCGCCGCCAGCTTTTTCCAGATTTCGTCGCCGGGCTTCGCGCTTCCCGCATCGTAGAGCAAATCGGCCGAGGTGATTTCATCCATCGTCCAGCGCATCTTCAGGCCGCTCAGCTGCGTGCCGTCGGTGAGCAGCTCCGTCTGGAGGTCAATAAAACTGTGAGGATGTGCGCTGGCGGTGAAGCTGATAGCCGCCAAAAATAACGCCATCGCACTTTGTTTAACTGTTTGCATCAATTCCTCACGTCAAAAATTCTGTGATGTTCCCCAGCAATCCTGAGTGAAAGGCCTGCCGGCGCGCTTTTCAGCGCTCATCCTTTAGCTATTCTTATCAAACATTCACACTGGATACCCGACAGATGATGACGACGCTTGAAATTCCATCTGTGCTTTCCAGTTCGCAGCGCCGCTGCCAGGTGCTCTTGATGCTTTACCTGCCCGATGCTGCCGTCACCGCACAGAGCATCATTGCTGCCAACGGGGTGGACGACGCGATGGCACGGCAAGATATAGCCGAGACGCGCGATGAAATCCAGCGCTATCACCGGCTGGACATCGTCACGCACCACGACGGCAGCTACCGGATTGAAGGCACAGCCCTGAATCAGCGTTTATGCCTGCTGCACTGGCTGCGCCGGGCGCTGCGGCTTTGCCCGCAGTTTGTCTCGCACCAGTTTACCCCCGCATTAAAAACCGCGCTTAAACAACACGGCATTGCGCGGCCGCTTTACGACGATGCGAACCTGCGGGCGCTGATCGGCTTCTGCTCACGCAAGCTGCAGCGCCAGTTTGAATGCCGCGACGTCCAGTTTTTACAGCTCTATTTACAATACTGTCTTATTCAGCACCAGCTTGGGAATACGCCACAGTTTTCTCACGTTCAGCGCAGCTGGACCCAATCGAGAGGGGAGTATTTTACGGCCCAGGAGATTGTGCGTCACTGGAGACGGCGCGTGCCGCAGGGTGCGCACGGGGATGAACAGCTGTTTCTGGCGCTGCTGTTTATGATGCTCCGCACGCCCGATCCGGTGCTCGATAAACACCAGCAGGATCAGCGCTTGCGCCGCGCCATCGTGCGCATGGTCGCCCGTTTTCGCTCGCAGACCGGGATGAACTTCAGCGACGAGCAAGGGCTGACCGATCAGCTGTATATCCATCTTGCTCAGGCGCTGGATCGCTCGCTGTTTGAGATCGGCATCGACACTAGCCTGCCGGAGGAGATCCATCGTCTCTATCCCCGGCTGTTACGCACCACGAAGGAAGCGCTGTTTGAGCTGGAGGCGGAATTTGGGCTGCGTTTTTCTGATGAAGAGATGAGCCTTGTCGCGGTGATTTTCGGTGCCTGGCTGATGCAGGAGACCGATCTGCACGAAAAACAGGTGATCCTGCTGACGGGAGACGATAAGGCCAGCGAGGACCTGATTGAACAGCAGCTTCGCGAGCTAACGCTGCTGCCGCTCAATATTCGCTATCTGACGCTGCAGGCTTTCCAGAAAGAGGGGGCACCGCGCGAGGCCGCGCTGGTTATCACCCCCTACCCTACCGTCCTGCCGCTGTTCTCGCCGCCGCTGATCCATGCCGTTGAGACATTGAACGCGCAACAGCAAGAACATATTCGCGCCATGCTGGAATCATAGCGACGCGCGAGCGGCCACTTTAGGGCGAACAACGATTGCGGGTAAGGCGACCAGCGCCATCACCCAGAATACGCCATGCCCCAGATGCTGATACAGGAAGCCCGCAAAGACCGTCATCACCGCAATGCTGCCGCCCATCGCCACCGCAGAGTAGACCGCCTGCAGACGGATCACGTCCCCGCCCTCGCGCGCAGCGATATAGCGCATCGCCGCCAGATGACACACGGTGAACGTACCGCAGTGAAGGATCTGCGCCACAATCAGCCACGGCAGTTCGGTCGTCCAGCCCATAATGCCCCAGCGCACCACGCCGCACACAGCGGAAAGCAGCAGCAGGTCTCGCGCGCCAAAGCGACGGAACAGCTTCTTGCTCAGGGCGAAGATAATGACTTCGGCCACCACGCCCAGCGACCACAGATAGCCCACGGCGGAAGCAGAATATCCCGCCCCCTGCCAGTAGATGGCGCTGAAGCCATAGTACGCCGCATGCGCCCCCTGAAGCAGACAGACACACGCCAGAAAACGCCAGCTTTGTGCTACCAGGCTCCGCCAGGCGGGCCAGCCTGCGCTCTCCTGATGGCGGCTTTCCCCTTGCGGCATTATCGACGGCCGCAGCAGCATGCCCAGCAGCATTGAGGCAATACCGATACTCAGCAGGGCGAGAATGGCGCGGTAATCGTAAAGGCTGACCAGTTTACCCACCAGCGCAGAGCCAATCACAAAGGCAATAGAGCCCCACAGGCGCACGCGGCCGTAGTCCATGGTGATCTGCTTTTGCCAGGTGTTCGCCAGGGCATCCGTCAGCGGTACCAGCGGGGAGAAGAACAGGTTAAAGCCGACCATTACCACCATCAGCCAGGCAAACTGGTGGCTGACCCAGAAGCAGGCAACAAAGACCAGCGTCAGCAGAGCAAGAATGCGCACAGCCTTGATCAGCAAGGAGGGATCGCTGACGCGCGGGGCAATCAGCAGGCTGCCGAGGAAACGCGCCACCAGCCCGGCCCCCAACAGGACACCGATGGTCTCGGGAGTCAGGCCGATACCCTTGAGCCAGACGCTCCAGAAGGGCAGAAAAATACCGTAGCTAAAGAAATAGGTGAAATAACTGAGCGCCAGCCAGCGCGTGGAATGCAAGACCATGAATCCCTCCCGAAATCGAGGCCATAGTCTGGCGAGAATATAAAAATTAAGCAAGTCGATAGCCTGCTATAAATTAACGAAAAATTAACATCTTGTGCAGTCGCCTGGCTTATGGCAGGGAATGAAAATATGTATTACGTTTAAATTACTCCACTTGCAGAGGTTTTTCTGCCATGAACTCACTACGTTATTTCGATTTCGGTCAGTCACGTCACCTGCTGCTGCTGATTGGCCGCATCGCGCTTGTCGTGCTGTTTATTATCTTTGGTTATCCAAAACTAACGGGCTTTAGCGGCACCGTACAATATATGACCTCGCTGGGTGCACCGATGCCCATGCTGGCGGCCATTATTGCGGTGGTGATGGAAGTGCCTGCCGCTATCCTGATCGTGCTGGGCTTTTTCACCCGTCCGCTCGCGGTACTGTTTGTATTCTATACCCTCGGAACGGCGGTGATTGGACACCACTACTGGGATATGACCGGTGATGCGGTCGTGCCGAATATGATTAACTTCTACAAGAATATCAGCATTGCTGGCGCCTTTATTTTGCTGGCCATTGTCGGACCGGGAGCCATTTCCCTCGACCGGCGTTAAGCCATAAAAAAAGGCCGCATGCGCGGCCTTTTTTATTTCTGCAAAGCAGATGAATTATGCGTATACCGGGAAGCGTGCGCAGATATCCAGAACTTTACCTTTGACGCGCTCGATTACCGCTTCGTCATTGATGTTGTCCAGAACGTCACACATCCAGCCAGCCAGCTCTTTCACTTCCGCTTCTTTAAAGCCGCGGCGAGTCACGGCCGGAGAACCGATACGGATACCGGAGGTCACGAACGGGCTCTTCGGATCGTTTGGCACGCTGTTTTTGTTCACGGTGATGTTGGCGCGGCCCAGGGCAGCGTCAGCTTCTTTACCGGTCAGGTTCTTATCAACCAGATCAAGCAGGAACAGGTGGTTTTCGGTACCGCCGGATACCACTTTGTAGCCACGGTTCAGGAACACTTCCACCATCGCTTTGGCGTTCTTAGCAACCTGCTGCTGATAAACCTTGAACTCTGGCTCCATCGCTTCTTTCAGCGCTACCGCTTTAGCCGCGATAACGTGCATCAGCGGGCCGCCCTGCGCGCTTGGGAACACAGCGGAGTTCAGTTTCTTATACAGATCTTCGTCACCGCCTTTCGCCAGGATCAGGCCACCGCGTGGACCCGCCAGGGTTTTGTGGGTGGTGGTGGTCACAACGTGAGCGTGTGGAACCGGGTTCGGGTAAACGCCAGCGGCAATCAGGCCCGCAACGTGCGCCATATCAACGAACAGGTAAGCACCGATGCTGTCCGCGATTTCACGCATTTTTGCCCAGTCAACGATACCGGAGTAAGCAGAGAAGCCACCGATGATCATCTTCGGTTTGTGCTCTTTAGCCTGCTTCGCCATGTCTTCGTAGTCAATTTTACCGGACTCATCAATACCGTAAGGGATGATGTTGTACAGTTTGCCGGAGAAGTTAACCGGGGAGCCGTGAGTCAGGTGGCCGCCCTGCGCCAGGTTCATACCCAGAACGGTATCGCCCGGCTGCAGCAGCGCGGTGTAGACCGCGAAGTTAGCCTGAGAGCCAGAGTGCGGCTGCACGTTCGCGTAGTCAGCGCCAAAGAGTTCTTTCGCACGGTCGATAGCCAGCTGCTCAACGATATCAACGTACTCGCAACCGCCGTAGTAGCGTTTGCCCGGGTAACCTTCAGCATATTTGTTAGTCAGCTGAGAACCCTGCGCCTGCATGACGCGCGGGCTGGTGTAGTTTTCGGAGGCGATCAGTTCGATGTGCTCTTCCTGACGTACTTTTTCCTGCTCCATAGCCTGCCACAGTTCGGCATCATAATCGGCAATGTTCATTTCACGCTTTAACATCCGCATCTCCTGACTCAGCTAACAAGTAAATTTTGGCCTGAAAAGGCAGTCCTGTTGGACGACGGGCAACAGTATAACTGATTAGTTCTGTGATAACAGGTCTTGACAAACGATTTTACGCAAACGTTTTCCTGCGCGCCACGCAAGGGTTTGAGGAATAAAGCCCTCGCCATTTCCAGCGGATTTCTTTTCAGGTTTGTGATGCATATTTTTCATCTTGCAAAGAACCATTTACAACGCAGGGGTATTTTTTATAAGATGCATTTAAAATACATCATTAAAGTCACATCAGAAGGATGCGCTCATGCTCGACGCTCAAACCATCGCTACCGTTAAAGCCACCATTCCCCTGCTGGTGGAAACCGGCCCTAAACTCACCGCCCATTTCTACGATCGCATGTTCACGCACAACCCGGAGCTCAAAGAAATTTTCAACATGAGCAACCAGCGTAACGGCGATCAGCGCGAAGCGCTGTTCAACGCCATCGCGGCCTACGCCAGTAATATTGAAAACCTGGCCGCACTGCTACCTGCGGTAGAAAAGATTGCGCAGAAACATACCAGCTTCCAGATCCAACCCGAGCAGTACAACATTGTGGGTAGCCACCTGCTGGCCACGCTGGACGAAATGTTCAGCCCGGGCCAGGAGGTGCTGGACGCGTGGGGTAAAGCCTACGGCGTGCTGGCAAACGTGTTTATCAACCGTGAAGCACAGATCTACAGCGAAAACGCCAGCAAGAACGGCGGCTGGGAAGGCACGCGAGCCTTCCGCATCGTCGAGAAAACCCCGCGCAGCGCATTAATTACCAGCTTTGAATTTGAGCCGGTGGACGGACAGCCGGTTGCCGATTACCAGCCAGGCCAGTATCTGGGCGTGTGGCTGAAGCCTGAAGGCTTCCCGCATCAGGAGATCCGCCAGTATTCTCTTACCCGCAAGCCAAACGGCAAAGGCTACCGCATTGCCGTGAAGCGTGAGGACGGCGGCCAGGTCTCCAACTGGCTCCACAACGAAGCTAGCGTGGGCGACGTGGTTCATCTGGCCGCGCCGGCGGGCGATTTCTTTATGGCCGTTGAAGCGAATACCCCGGTTACGCTGATCTCTGCGGGCGTCGGCCAAACGCCAATGCTGGCGATGCTCGATACGCTGGCGAAAGTAAACCACGGTGCGCAGGTCAACTGGTTCCACGCTGCGGAAAACGGCGACGTGCACGCCTTTGCGGATGAAGTGAAAACGCTCGGGGCGTCCCTGCCGCGCTTCACCGCGCACACCTGGTATCGCCTGCCGACGGATAAAGACCGCGCTACCGCTCGGTTTGACAGCGAAGGTCTGATGAATTTAAGCCAGATGGAAGGGGCATTTAGCGCGCCGGATATGCAGTTCTACGTCTGCGGGCCGGTGGCGTTTATGCAGTATGCCGCGAAGCAGCTGGTGGAGCTGGGTGTGAACAAAGACAACATTCATTACGAATGTTTCGGGCCGCATAAGGTACTGTAATGAAAAAGCCCCTCGAACGAGGGGCTTTTTTTCGCCGGGTGGCGGCTGCGCCTTACCCGGCCTACAAAACCGTTGGCATTGTTAAATCGCGGCGTCGTCTTCTTCGCCGGTACGGATACGGATCACGCGCGCCACGTCAAAGACGAAGATTTTACCGTCGCCGATTTTGCCCGTCTGCGCGGTGCGGATAATGGTATCCACGCAGGTATCGACGATATCGTCGCTGACCACGATTTCAATTTTTACTTTCGGCAGAAAGTCGACCATGTACTCTGCGCCACGGTAAAGCTCGGTGTGGCCCTTCTGACGACCAAAACCTTTCACTTCCGTCACGGTCATCCCGGTGATGCCGACTTCCGCCAGCGCTTCACGCACATCATCCAGTTTGAAAGGTTTAATAATCGCATCAATCTTTTTCATGGTGGGTCCTTAAACTCTTGCCTGTAAGCTGCCTCGTAATCGATTGCTCACAGTACCATACGGCATTACTCTTTAAAATCGTTTGCTTCCAGCTCGTGGCGCGACAGCAGCTTGTAGAACTCGGTTCGGTTGCGTCCGGCCATGCGCGCCGCGTGGGTCACATTGCCTTTGGTGATCTGCAATAGCTTGCGCAGATAGTTGAGCTCAAACTGATTCCGCGCTTCCGCAAACGTCGGCAGGGCCGTGTTTTCCCCTTCCAGCGCCTGCTCCACCAGCGCATCGCTGATCACCGGTGACGAGGTCAGCGCCACGCATTGCTCAATCACGTTCACCAGCTGACGCACGTTGCCCGGCCAGCCTGCGGCCATCAGCCGCTTCATCGCATCGGTGGAAAACGCGCGCACGAACGGTTTATGCCGATCGGCCGCCTGGCGCAAAAGGTGGTTCGCCAGCAGCGGAATGTCTTCCGCCCGTTCCGCCAGCGCCGGGATCTTCAGGTTCACCACGTTCAGGCGGTAGTAGAGATCTTCGCGAAACTCGTTGCGGGCCATCACTTTTGGCAGATCGCGGTGGGTGGCGGAAATAATTCGCACATTAATATCAATGTCGCGGTTGCTGCCCAGCGGGCGAACTTTTCGCTCCTGCAGCACGCGCAGCAGTTTGACCTGCAGCGGCGCGGGCATATCGCCAATTTCGTCCAGGAACAGCGTGCCGCCTTCCGCAGCCTGGAACAGCCCTTCCCGGCTGCTCACCGCGCCGGTGAATGCGCCGCGGGCGTGACCAAACAGTTCAGATTCGAGCAGTTGTTCCGGAAGCGCACCGCAGTTAATGGCAATAAAGGCGTTTTTACTGCGCGGGCTGGCGTTATGGATCGCCTGTGCCAGGATCTCTTTCCCGGTTCCGCTCTGGCCGTTGATGAGCACGCTGACGTCGGACTGCGCCACCATCCGGGCCTGTTCAAGCAGACGCAGCATAATGGGGCTGCGGGTGACGATGGACTCTCGCCATGCTTCATCCCCCGCCGGGGCGGCATGTTCCAGCGCGCTGTCGATGGCCTTATAAAGCGCGTCTTTGTCCACCGGCTTGGTCAGGAAGCTGAATACCCCCTGCTGCGTCGCGGCAACCGCATCCGGGATCGACCCGTGCGCCGTCAGGATAATCACGGGCATACCCGGCTGCTGTTTCTGGATCTCCGCAAACAGCTGCAGGCCATCCATTTCGTCCATCCTCAGGTCGCTTATCACCAGATCGATTTTCTCGCGACTGAGGATCTTCAGCCCCTCCAGCCCGCTTTCAGCGGTCACGACGCTGTAGCCTTCACTCACCAGACGCATCCCCAGCAGCTTTAACAGCCCGGGATCGTCATCCACCAGTAACAGATGGGCAGGTTTACGGCTCGTCATGCTTCACATCCTCTTGTTTCGGCGTATCGCTATCCGGTGCCGCGGATGAACTCCCCGGCTGATATTTACGCGACGAGAGCTGCCTTTCGATATCGGTCAGGTTTTCCAGCTTGCGCGTCGTGGTATCCAGCTGCGTACGTAAATGTTGCTGCTGTTGACGCAGCGTATCAAGCTCGCTGTCGGTTGACTGTTGCAGCTTGCTGTAGCGGGAGCGCTCTTCAGACAGCTGAAGCTGTAATGTCTGCCCATCGCGCCACAGCTGGTATACCGGGCGTACCTGTACCGGAAGATTGACCACAAACGTGTCCAGGCGGGTCACATTGACGCGGCGTTCAACGGGGGTGATTTTCGCATCTGCGAGTAAAATCCCACGCTTGAACGCGTCCTGCCAGGTGTCGTCATCCAGCATCGCCGCCTTCGAACGGGCGTCTACCGGCGCAAGACGCTGGGCGCAATCGATTCCACGCAGCCAGAACAGCGGGTTGCTTTCAACGTCATGTCCTGACAGGTTCCAGATGTCTTCACAGCGGGTGGAGAGGAAATCTGCCAGCTGGTTATCGGGCCATTTATCTTCTTGTTTATCGCTAATGGCACTTTGTGGCGTATGGGAAACACACCCTGCCAGAAATAAACAGGGCAGGCTCAGGCGAAGCGTGTTGCAGGAAAACACCGCGCGTACGGCGCGGAAAAAGACGTGTGACATACTCACCAGACATAGATTCATTTTATTGATTTTTCCGGCTCAGGGGCAGTTCGATACGGAAGCAAACATCTGAACGTTCGTCCGCGGCAATGTTTAGCTCACCCTGCATGCGTCGAATGCAGTCCCGGGCGATGCTCAAGCCCAGCCCGCTTCCTTTAACCGCGCCTTTCCGCTGATGACTCCCCTGGAAAAAGGGTTCGAAGATCATGATTTTTTCGTCATCGGGGATCGGGGTGCCGGTGTTTGCGACGTCAATAAACACCCGTGAACCATTCGTATTACTTCGGATATAAATGTTACCGGATTCAGTACCATAGTGCACCGCATTGGAGTAAAGATTATCCAGAACGCTCATCAGCAGCATGGGCTCAGCCAGGCACGCAGGCGCATTCAGCTCGACGCCGGTATGCATCATTTTAGCTCTTGCTGGCAAGCTATGGGCGGAGATCACCATATCCACCAGCGGCTCAATCTCAACGTTTTCCAGTACGACCGCCCCGTCTGCCAGCTTGCGGTTGTAGTCCAGCAGTTGCTCAATCAGCTTTTGCAGATTGCGGCTGCTGTTATCCAGGATCTCGACAATTTCTTTCTGTTCTGGCGTAAGGGGCCCGGCCACTTCGTCCGCCAGCAGCTCCGTTCCTTCACGCATGCTGGCCAGCGGCGTTTTAAGCTCATGAGAGATATGGCGCAGAAATTGATGACGCTGAGATTCGAGCCACGCCAGGCGCTCGGACAGCCAGATAATGCGCTGGCCGACGGATCGCAGCTCGCGCGGGCCTTTAAAAGCGACCGTATCCCCGAGCGATTTCCCCTCCCCCAGGCGGTTGATCATACGCTGAATGCCCTTCACCGGGCCGATGATCATGCGGGTAAAGAGCAGTACCAGCCCAAGACTCACCAGGAACAGCACCAGCGCCTGCCAGCCGAAGAACTGGCCGCGCTCGGCAATCTCCTGCTGGAGCTGCTGGCCGCGAGAGAAAATCACCGTGCGCGTTGACTGCACCATCTCGGTGTTGGCGCTGGCAAAAGCTTCTAGACGCGCGGCGGCGGCGGCATCCGGGCCGCTGTTGCTGCACTGCAGCTGCGCAAGATCGTTCAAATCCTGACGTAACGCCTGATAGAGCCTGTCGTCAGGCAAAACCCCCGCGTGAGCGTCCAGCATTTCGCTGTAGCGTTTACGCTGACTCTGATAAACCTTTTCCAGCGTCCGATCGTCAAGCACGCAATACTGACGATAGCTGCGCTCCATCTCCAGCGCGGCGTTGGTCATCGCTTCACTGCGTCTGGCGTCGATGAGCGTCGTGCGGTTGGTCAAAGCCGCCTGCGCGCTCAGCGCGTTCAGGCTTTGCCACGCCTGCCAGGCAAGGATCAGCAGCGGCAGCAGGATCAGCAGGAAGGCCATCATGACGAGCTGCCGCAGGGAGCGGGGGAAAACGGGCCAGCGTTTCAACGCATTACTCTCTTAATGGGGGTTTACGCAGAGCGTAACTGAGTCTGCCCTTCAGATACAACAAAGCCGGGTAAAAACCCGGCTTTGTCATGGAATGAGGCGGTGCCTAACTCGACGTTTCGCCCTGGCCTGATAAAGCATCGCTATGATCAGTAGTTGGACGGCAGGCACCTTTTTGTGCGTCATTCGAAGTTTATGTAGCGCGTCCCGAAGGGGCTGACATAAGAAGGTGAATGAGCCACTGGTTAATATTATGCAACACCCGTGCCAGAATGCAAAACAAAATATTAACACATTGAAATATATGATTTTTAGCCGTTTAACCGGTTAGTTATCGGTTGAATGATTTCCAGGCTAAGTGTCGCTGTTAAGCAACACCTTAACGGGAACCCATACCACCATATATAAATCAATGATTTAAATGTCTCCTTTTGGAGACATCTGCATATATTATTTGTCGCGATTTTGCGACAGATACAAAAAAGCCCGGTGGCGCTCGCGCTTACCGGGCCTACAGGTACTGCGTTATAACTTAACCCAGCTGCTTACGCGCGTTGCGGAAGATACGCATCCACGGGCTGTCCTCGCCCCAGTTTTCCGGGTGCCAGGAGTTGCTCACGGTACGGAACACGCGTTCCGGGTGCGGCATCATGATGGTCGCGCGACCGCTTTCGCTGGTCACTGCCGTAATACCGTTGGCGGAGCCGTTCGGGTTAGCCGGGTAGGTTTCTGTCACCTTGCCGAAGTTATCGACAAAGCGCAGCGCCACCAGGCCTTTGCTCTCCAGCTGAGCCAGATGCGCAGCATCACGCACTTCTACCTGACCTTCACCGTGGGAAACGGCGATTGGCATCTGTGAACCAACCATCCCCTGCAGCAGCAGAGACGGGCTTTGGGTCACTTCCACCAGGCTGAAGCGCGCTTCGAAGCGGTCAGACTGGTTGCGCACAAAGCGCGGCCAGGCTTCGCTGCCCGGGATCAGCTCGCGCAGGTTAGACATCATCTGACAGCCGTTACACACGCCCAGCGCCAGGGTCTGCGGACGGTGGAAGAAGGTTTCGAACTCGTCACGCACGCGGCTGTTGAACAGGATGGACTTCGCCCAGCCTTCGCCCGCGCCCAGCACGTCGCCGTAGGAGAAGCCGCCGCACGCCACCAGCGCCTGGAAATCTTCCAGACCGGTACGGCCCGCCAGCAGGTCGCTCATGTGGACGTCGATAGCGTCAAAGCCCGCACGGTGGAAGGCAGCCGCCATCTCAACGTGGGAGTTAACGCCCTGCTCGCGCAGCACCGCCACTTTCGGACGCGCGCCGGTCGCAATGTACGGCGCGGCAATGTCTTCGTTGATGTCGAAGGAGAGCTTCACGTTCAGGCCTGGATCCTGGTCATTCGCTTTCGCGTTATGCTCCTGATCGGCACATTCCGGGTTATCACGCAGGCGCTGCATCTGCCAGGTGGTTTCCGCCCACCACATGCGCAGCGTGGTGCGGCTTTCGCTGAACACGGCGTGACCGTCTGCTTCAATGACGAAGCGGTCGCCCTGAACGGCTTTACCCAGATAGTGCACGCAGTCTGCCAGACCGTGCGTCGCCAGAATCGCTTCAACCGCGTCGCGATCCGCCGCACGTACCTGAATTACAGCACCCAGCTCTTCATTGAACAGCGCCGCCAGACGGTCTTCGCCAAGCGTGGCAATGTTCGCTTCCACGCCGCAGTGGCCGGTGAAGGCCATCTCTGCCAGCGTCACCAGCAGGCCGCCGTCGGAACGGTCGTGGTAGGCCAGCAGCTTACGCTGTGCCACCAGCGCCTGGATGGCGTCGTAGAAGCCTTTCAGCTGGGCCACGTCGCGCACGTCGGCTGGCTTGTCGCCGAGCTGACGGTAAACCTGCGCCAGCGCGGTGGCACCCAGCGCGTTGTGGCCTTTACCCAGGTCAATCAGCAGCAGGGCGTTGTCAACGGTCGCAAGCTGCGGCGTAACGGTGTGGCGCACGTCTTCCACGCGGGCAAACGCGGTAATCACCAGCGACAGCGGAGAGGTCATCTCGCGCTGCTCGCTGCCTTCCTGCCAGCGGGTTTTCATCGACATGGAGTCTTTACCCACCGGAATGGTCAGGCCGAGGGCAGGACACAGCTCCTCGCCCACCGCTTTCACGGCTTCATACAGGCCAGCATCTTCGCCAGGGTGACCGGCTGCGGCCATCCAGTTTGCGGAGAGCTTGATACGTTTGATATCGCCAATCTGCGTCGCGGCGATGTTGGTCAGCGCTTCACCCACTGCCAGACGGGCAGAGGCCGCGAAGTCCAGCAGCGCCACCGGGGTGCGTTCGCCGAGAGCCATCGCTTCGCCGTAGTAGCTGTCGAGGCTCGCGGTGGTCACGGCGCAGTTCGCGACCGGGATCTGCCACGGGCCGACCATCTGGTCGCGCGATACCATACCGGTCACGGTGCGGTCGCCGATGGTCACCAGGAAGGTTTTCTCCGCCACAGCAGGCAGGTGCAGCACGCGGTTAACCGCTTCTGCCACGGTGATGCCCTGGCGATCCAGCGCTTTGCCCGCCGCTTTGCGGGTCGTTACGTCGCGGGTCATCTTCGGCGTTTTACCGAGCAGAACGTCCAGCGGCAGATCGATCGGCTGGTTATCGAAGTGGGTGTCGCTTAAGGAAAGGTGCTGCTCTTCGGTCGCTTCACCGATGACAGCATACGGCGCACGCTCGCGGCGGCACAACTCGTCAAACAGCGGCAGCTGGTCGGCAGCAACCGCCAGCACGTAGCGCTCCTGGGATTCGTTACACCAGATTTCCAGCGGGCTCATGCCCGGCTCATCGCTCAGGATATCGCGCAGGTTGAAACGCCCGCCGCGGCCGCCGTCGCTCACCAGCTCCGGCATGGCGTTGGACAAACCGCCCGCGCCCACGTCGTGGATGAAGAGGATCGGGTTGGCATCGCCCAGCTGCCAGCAGCGGTCGATCACTTCCTGGCAGCGGCGCTCCATCTCAGGGTTGTCGCGCTGCACGGAGGCGAAGTCGAGGTCCGCGTCAGACTGGCCGGAGGCCATAGAAGAGGCCGCTCCGCCGCCCAGACCGATGTTCATCGCCGGGCCGCCGAGCACGATCAGCTTCGCGCCGACGACGATCTCGCCTTTCTGCACGTGATCGGCACGGATGTTGCCGATCCCGCCCGCCAGCATGATCGGCTTGTGGTAGCCGCGCAGCTCTTCGCCGTTGTGGCTGTCCACTTTCTCTTCATAGGTACGGAAGTAACCGTTCAGCGCCGGACGACCAAATTCGTTGTTAAACGCCGCGCCGCCCAGCGGGCCTTCGGTCATGATATCCAGGGCGGTCACGATGCGCTCCGGCTTGCCGAAATCTTCTTCCCACGGCTGTTCAAAGCCCGGGATACGCAGGTTGGAGACGGAGAAACCGACCAGACCCGCTTTAGGTTTAGCGCCACGACCGGTCGCGCCTTCGTCACGGATTTCACCGCCGGAGCCGGTCGCCGCACCCGGCCACGGGGAGATCGCCGTCGGGTGGTTGTGGGTTTCCACTTTCATCAGGATATGCGCGGGCTCCTGATGGAAGTCATAGCGCCCTGCTTCGCGATCGGCGAAGAAGCGGCCCACCTCGGAACCTTCCATTACCGCGGCGTTGTCCTTATAGGCAGACAGCACGTGGTCAGGGGTTTGCTCCATGGTGTTTTTGATCATTTTGAACAGCGACTTCGGCTGCTGTTCGCCGTCAATAATCCAGTCGGCGTTGAAAATCTTGTGGCGGCAGTGCTCAGAGTTCGCCTGCGCGAACATGTAGAGTTCGATGTCGTTCGGGTTACGGTTGAGCTTAACAAACGCATCCTGCAGGTAGTCGATTTCGTCTTCTGCCAGCGCCAGGCCGAGACGCAGGTTGGCGTCAATCAGCGCCTGACGGCCCTGCCCCAGCAGGTCTACGCTCTGTACCGGCGCAGGCTGATGGTGAGAGAAAAGCTTCTGCGCGTCATCGAGAGAGGCAAATACGCTCTCCATCATGCGATCGTGCAGTTCAGCCGCAACCGCCTGCCACTGCGCGTCGCTCAGGGTAGAGGCTTCCACGTAGTACGCCACGCCGCGTTCCAGACGGTTAATCTGGTTCAGGCCACAGTTATGGGCGATGTCGGTGGCTTTGGAAGACCAGGGGGAGATGGTGCCCGGACGAGGCGTCGCAAGGATCAGTTTGCCGGTTGGCGTATGGCTGCTCAGGCTTGGACCATACTTGAGCAGGCGTTCCAGCTGTACGCGCTCCTCTGCATTCAGGGGGGCATTCAGGTCAGCAAAATGGACATACTCAGCGTAAATATTGCTTACCGGAAGGTCGGCCGCCTGAAAACGTGCCAGCAGTTTAGTGATACGGAAGGCAGACAGTGCAGGCGAACCACGCAGAATTTCCATCATAAGTCTCTCGTCTTCGAAGCGCCGGGGCGCTTACAGTGTGCGCAAGGGGGGAAAACGGGCGTCATTATAGAGAATCCTGAGCGCCGACGAAACCGTTTGCGTCGAAATAAAATTTGCACAGAGATTTAACAATAGATGTGACCTGTCTCTCTAATTGGTTGCCAAGTGGCGCAAGTTTACGCAAAATGCCGCTCATTCAATGGCAAACCTTATGATTAACATGGCTACAGCAGACTGAGGCAACCGGCGTCGCAGAGAATTAACTAATTGAAAAAATTAAAGATTAATTATCTGCTCATCGGCATTGTAACGTTGCTGCTGGCAGTGGCCCTCTGGCCTTCCATCCCCTGGTTCGGCAAAGCCGAAAACCGTATCGCCGCCATTCAGGAGCGGGGGGAATTGCGCGTCAGTACCCTCAACTCTCCGCTGATTTACAGCGACATCAACGGCAAAATCATTGGCCTGGATTACGAGCTGGCACAACAGTTCGCCGATTATCTTGGCGTGAAGCTTAAAATTACCGTCCGCCAGAATATCAACGAGCTCTTTGACGACCTCGATAACGACGATGCCGACATGCTTGCCGCCGGGCTGGTGTATAACAGCGAGCGCAGCAAGAACTACCAGCCAGGCCCGACCTACTACTCCGTTTCGCAGCAGCTGGTTTACCGCGTCGGGAGCCTGCGCCCGCGCTCGCTGGCCTCGATTAACGATCGGCAGCTGACGATTGCGCCCGGCCACGTGGTGATTGACGATCTGCGTGAGCTCAAGGAGAAGAAATATCCCGACCTGAGCTGGACGGTGGATCCGAAACTCGGCACGACGGAGTTGCTGGAGCAGGTAAAAGACCAGAAGGTGCCCTACACCATCGCCGATTCGGTTGCGATCAGTCTGTTCCAGCGGGTGCATCCTGAAATCGCCGTGGCGCTGGACGTCACCGACGAGCAGCCCGTGACCTGGTTTAGCCAGCTTGATGACGATCAGACCTTCTCTGCCGCGATGCTCGATTTCTTCAACACCATCAATGAAGACGGTACCCTGGCGCGTCTGGAGGAGAAGTACCTCGGGCACGGCGATGACTTTGACTACGTTGACACCCGCAGCTTCCTGCGCGCGGTAGACAGCGTCCTGCCGGACCTGCAGCCGCTGTTCGAAAAATACGCCCAGGAGATTGACTGGAAGCTGCTGGCGGCTATTTCGTATCAGGAATCCCACTGGGACACGCAGGCCACGTCGCCCACGGGCGTACGCGGTTTGATGATGTTAACCAAAAATACCGCGCTGAGCCTGGGCGTGAATGACCGTACCGATGCTGAACAGAGCATCAGCGGCGGCGCGCGCTATCTGCAGGATATGATGGCCAAAGTACCGGAAACGGTGCCGGAAGAAGAGCGGATCTGGTTTGCGCTGGCGGCCTACAATATGGGCTACGCGCATATGCTTGACGCGCGAGCGTTGACGGCCAAAACGAAAGGTAACCCGGACAGCTGGTCAGACGTTAAGCAGCGCCTGCCGCTGCTGAGCCAGAAGCCATGGTATAACAAGCTGACATACGGCTACGCGCGCGGGCATGAAGCCTACGCCTACGTGGAAAATATCCGTAAATATCAGATTAGCCTGGTCGGGTATCTGCTGGAGAAAGAGAAAGAGGCGACGGAGGCCAAACAGCTGGCTCAAAGTTACCCGGTCGTGGCGCCGGACGAGCTTAATCGTCCGACAGCTTCAATTCTGCCTTTTGCTGCTTTTTCTGCTGACGGCGCATTCGAAAGAAATCGCTTAATAGCCCCGAACACTCTGGTGCAAGCACCCCACCGATAGTCTTCACCTGGTGGTTCATCCCCGGGTGACCCAGCACGTCCATCAGCGAACCGGCCGCACCGGTTTTTTCATCCCGCGCGCCGAAGACCAGAGTCCCGATCCGGCTGTGCACCATCGCGCCGGAGCACATCACGCACGGTTCCAGCGTCACATACAGCGTGGTATCAAGCAGGCGATAGTTTTGCAGCACCAGACCGCCCTGACGAAGCGCCATGATTTCGGCATGCGCAGTAGGATCGTGGCGTCCAATAGGACGGTTCCACCCTTCACCAATCACCTGGTTGTTATGAACCAGCACCGCGCCCACGGGCACTTCGCCCTCTTCCCAGGCGCGTTGAGCCAGCGTCAGCGCATGGCGCATCCAGTATTCATGATTGTATTCAGGGTTGGACAAAGGCTGATACTCCAGTCGAAAAGCGGGCGGCATTATACACGCCCGTTATGGATAAAACTATTCGAGTTGCTGGAGTTCACCTGATGGCGTGACGCGCCAGCGGTGCTGGCAAAAGTAGAGCAACGGGTTGTCCTGCTTGCTGTCGCTGTAGCCGCTGTACAGGCGCAGCGGCGTCCCGATGCGTTTCTCCAGCTGGACCACTTTTTCATGCCCCAGGCAGCGCAGGGTCAGCACCCAGCCGCCGTAGCCGCGGGCAATTTGCGTGGCAATAAGATTCACGCGCGGAAGCCAGGGGGTATCAAAATAGACCTGCTCCACCAGCGTCTGCGGGGAGCCGGTAATCAGCCAGATGTCGGCATCGTTCGCGTCGAGGTAGCTGGTCAGGCGCGCCTGCACCACCGGAAAGGCGGCGACGTGGCCGCGAAACCAGTGCGCAAAATCCTTTTCGAGCTGCTTGAGCCGCGCTTCGCTGTGCCCAAAGGTACATCCCCACAGCAGCAGACTCATCGGCCATCGCGCCGCCCGGCCTTTCACCAGCAGCGCGATACCGATAACCGGTAAGAGCGGTAGCACGAGCAGCGCATTCAAAGGCTGACGCCGCAGCAGGTAACGCATAAACGTACCAAACATATCCTGCTGATGCAGCGTTCCATCCAGGTCGAAAAAGACAACGCGACGCCCGTGATTTGCCAAACCTTACTCCTCTGGGTCGTTGAAACCTAACAGCCAGGTAAACAGGAACCCGGCGATCACCGCTACTAAATAGCCTAACAGATAGAGCATCACTTTTCCGGTCACGATGGTTAATGCCAGCGGTAAACCGGAAAGCCCAAAGGTGATAACGGTAGCGACTTTCCAGTAGCTAATGAGCGCCCCGCCCACCGCGCCGCCCAGACAGGCGGCGAGGAACGGTTTACCCAGCGGCAGCGTAACGCCGAAAATCAGCGGCTCACCGATGCCAAGCAGTCCGACCGGGAGTGCGCCTTTAATCATTTTTTTCAGACGCGCGTTGCGGGTTTTCATCAGTACGGCAATCGCCGCGCCGACCTGCCCCACGCCCGCCATCGACAGGATAGGCAGCAGCGCGTTATAGCCGTGCGACTGCACCAGCTCGACGTGGATCGGCACCAGCCCCTGGTGCAGACCGGTCAGCACCAGCGGCAGGAAGGTACCTGACAGCACCGCCCCCACTAACAGGCCGCCGCGGTCAATAGCCAGAGACGCACCGTGAGCGATGGCTTCAGAGATCCACCCGCCTAACGGCTGGAGGGCCACAATCGCTACACTACCGGTAATTAACGTGGTCAGCAGCGGGTTGAGGATCAGCTCGATCGAGCCAGGCAGGATCGCGCGCAGCCTTTTCTCGATCCAGCACATCAGGATGACCACCAGCAGCACGGCGATCACCCCGCCGCGCCCGGGCTGGAGCGCCTCGCCAAACAGCGTGATCTGCGCCAGCTGCGGGCTGGACAAGATGCCCGCCATTACCCCACCCATCGCCAGCGATCCGCCAAACACCTTCGCGGTATTCACCCCGACCAGAATGTTCATGATGGCGAAAACAGCGCTGCCGAAGATCCCGAGAATCCCCAGCAGGTTCGGATACTGCGTAGCGAAATCCCCCACAATATCCGGTCGCTTTAGGATATTGATGATCCCGGTGATCAGACCTGAGGCAATAAACGCCGGGATCAGCGGAATGAAGACGTTTGCCAACTGACGCAGCGCATCGCTCATGGGGGCTTTGTATTTGGCCTTTGCCTGCGCTTTGGTGCGCTCCGCATCGTCCATCGACGCGCTCGCGCTAACGCCCATCAGCGCGCGCATGGCATCGACAACCTGCGCCGCTTTCCCCGGTCCGACGATCAGCTGGTGCTGCTGCCCCTGCTTCACGTAGCCGCTGACGCCAGAGAGTTGCTTCAGGCGCGGCACGTCAAGATGGTCGTCGTTATGCACCTCGACGCGCACGCGCGTCATGCAGTTTTCGAGACGCTGAATATTTTTTTCCCCACCAATTCCCTGCAGGATATCGCTGGCGAGCGCTGCTGTTTTGTCCATAGACGCCTCTGTTAGTTTTCTAATGCCGCCCGTAAGAAGCCGTTATGCGCAGCGAGTTTGGCTCTCGCGGTCGCCGCATCCAGCCCGCTTAAGATCATCAAAATGGCCGGTTTAACATCGTGATCGGTCTGCTTGAGTACCGCTTCTGCCTCTTCACGGCCTGAACCTGTCGCCTCCATCACCATGCGGCAGGCTCTGTCCACCAGCTTGACGTTGGTGGCCTGCATATCCACCATCAGGTTCTGATACACCTTGCCGAACTTCACCATCGCGCCGGTGGAGATCATATTGAGCACCAGCTTTTGCGCGGTCCCGGATTTCAGGCGCGTGGAGCCGGTGAGCGCTTCCGGTCCGACAACCGGAGAGATAGCGATAGCGGCCACCTGCGCAATCGGGGAGCCCGGATTACAGGAGATGGCCACCGTCGTGCAGCCGGTCTGGTTGGCGTATACCAGGCCGCCAATGACGTACGGCGTGCGCCCGGATGCCGCCAGCCCGACCACCAGATCCTTCGCGGTCAGATTCAGCCCCTTCAGATCATCCTCACCCAGCTGTTTGTTATCTTCCGCCCCTTCAACGGCTTTCAGTAGCGCGCCGGGCCCACCGGCAATCAACCCAACGACCAGGCCATGCGGAACCCCAAAGGTTGGCGGACATTCTGACGCATCCAGCACCCCAAGACGCCCGCTGGTGCCTGCCCCCATGTAGATAATACGGCCGCCGGCCTTGAGGGCTTCCGACGCCGCATCGACAGCTTTCGCCACCTCGGGTAATGTCTCTTTCACTGCCTGCGCGACCAGCGTATCCTGTTGATTAAAGCGGTTAACCAGCTCCAGGGTGGAGAGCGCGTCCAGATCCATGGTTTGCGGGTTACGCGTTTCAGAAACAAGTGAGCCAAGATTCATTTTTGTACCTCAAGAATTTTTAATTCATAATAATCACACTATAATGGAATATAAAATTCATTCAGGCGAGCAAAATTCGTATTTGCGCAGATAATCACATTTTCGCCAGGAGACCGTATGAACTGTTTAATTCGCATTCGCCAGCGCTACGCAGGCTTTGCCCAAAGCGACAAGAAGCTGGCGGATTTTCTGCTCTCTCAACCCGATCGCGCGCGCCATCTCAGCTCGCAGCAGCTGGCGAGTGAAGCCGGCGTGAGCCAGTCCAGCGTGGTGAAATTTGCGCAGAAGATTGGCTTTAAGGGGTTCCCCGCCCTCAAGCTGGCGATCAGCGAAGCGCTGGTGAGCAACCCCAATCCGCAGTCCATGCCGGTGCATAATCAGATCCGCGGCGATGACCCGATGCGGCTGGTCGGCGAAAAGCTGATCAAAGAGAACGTGGCGGCCATGCATGCGACGCTCGACGTGAATACGGAAGAGAAGCTGCTAGAGAGCGTGGCGATGCTGCGCGGCGCGCGGCGCATCATCCTGACCGGTATCGGGGCGTCCGGACTTGTGGCGCGTAACTTTGGCTGGAAGCTGACGAAAATTGGGCTTAACGCCATCGTCGAGCAGGATATGCACGCCCTGCTGGCGACCGTACAGGCGATGGATCCTGACGATCTGCTGCTGGCTATCTCCTACTCCGGCGAGCGCCGTGAAATCAATATGGCCACCGATGAAGCCCTGCGCGTCGGCGGTAAAATTCTGGCGATCACCGGTTTTACCCCGAATGCCCTGCAGCAGCGGGCCACACGTTGTTTATATACCATTGCCGAAGAGCAGGCCACGCGCAGCGCGGCTATCTCGTCCACCAGTGCGCAGATGATGCTGACGGACCTGCTGTTTATGGCGCTGGTGCAGCAGGATCTCGAGCGCGCGCCCGAACGCATTCGCCACAGCGAAGAACTGGTAAAGAAACTGGTTTGACGCGTATAATGCCCGCCCAGTTTGTGTTGTTTCTGAGAATTTCCTGATGGCGCTGTTAATTACCAAAAAATGCATTAATTGCGATATGTGCGAGCCCGAATGCCCAAACCAGGCGATTTCGATGGGCGACAGCATTTATGAGATTAACAGCGACCGCTGCACGGAATGCATCGGCCACTATGAAACGCCGACCTGCCAGAAGGTGTGCCCGATCCCGAATACCATCCTGAAGGATCCGGCCCACGTCGAGAGCGAAGAGCAGCTATGGGATAAGTTTGTCCTGATGCACCACGCGGACAAGCTTTAACTTTCGATGATCACCGTCGCGCTGGCATAGTGGCGTTCATCCGCGATCGTCACGTGCATGTGATTCACCCCCAGCTTTTCCGCCAGCTTCTGCGCTTCTCCCCACAGACGCAGGCTCGGTTTGCCCAGCTCATCGTTAAACACTTCGAACTGGTTAAACGCCAGGCCGTTACGAATGCCGGTCCCGAAAGCTTTGGCCGCCGCCTCTTTTACCGCAAAGCGCTTTGCCAGAAAGCGCACCGGCTGCTGATGCGCTTCCCAGATGGCCCACTCGTTATCGCTCAGCACGCGTCTTGCGAGGCGATCGCCGCTACGGGCGATCACCGCTTCAATGCGGGCTATTTCAACGATATCGGTACCTAAGCCCAGAATGGCCATTACTGACGCGCTTCCTGCATCAGGCGTTTCATCTCTGAAACCGCCTCTTTCAGACCGCTCATCACCGCACGGCCAATGATGGCGTGGCCGATGTTCAGCTCGTGCATTTCCGGCAGAGCGGCAATGGCCTTCACGTTGTGGTAGGTCAGGCCATGACCGGCGTTAACCTTCAGACCCAGGCTTGAGGCATACGTGGCCGCTTTGGCGATACGCTCCAGCTCTTTGGCCTGTTCGGCATCATTTTTGGCATCGGCATAGCAGCCGGTGTGGATTTCGATATACGGTGCGCCCACGTCGGCCGCCGCTTTAATCTGGGCAAAATCGGCGTCGATAAACAGAGAAACCAGGATACCGGCATCCGCCAGACGCTTGCAGGCATCGCGCATTTTGTCGAGCTGCCCGGCCACGTCCAGACCGCCTTCGGTGGTCACTTCCTGGCGTTTTTCCGGCACCAGGCAGCAGAAATGCGGCTGGGTCTCGCAGGCAATGGCCAGCATCTCTTCGGTAACCGCCATCTCCAGATTCATACGGGTGTCCAGCGTCTGACGCAGAATGCGCACGTCGCGGTCAGTGATATGGCGGCGGTCCTCACGCAGGTGAACGGTAATGCCGTCAGCGCCAGCCTGTTCAGCGATAAACGCCGCCTGAACCGGATCGGGATACGCCGTGCCGCGCGCATTACGCAGCGTGGCGATATGATCGATGTTGACGCCTAACAGTAATTCAGCCATGACAATCCTCGGTTTTCTTTTCGATTCTGTAGTCTAACGTTTCGGCACAAACTGCCTGAATAATTCGCGGCTCTTTAAGGGCTTGCCGCCAAGATACGGCTTGAGGGCAATCCGGGTAAAGCGTTTTGCTGCGCGCAGGGTATCCAGATCGGGAAACTCGCGCTCATACAGCGCCCGGAGCTGGCGCCCGGTAAAGGTGCTGTTGTCTATCACGATACTGGCAATGAAGCCCTTTTCTTCGCGGTAACGGTAGGTCATGGTGTCTTCCACTTCGTCCCCGCTGCCCGCACAATGCAGAAAATCGACGCCATACCCGAGGTGGCCCAGCAGCGCCAGTTCGAAACGACGCAAGGCGGGTTCGGGCGAGCCGGTTGCGCCAGCCAGCGCCTGGATACAGTGCAGATAATCGAAGAAAAGTTCAGAGAAGCGAGTCTCATGTTCAAGAACCCGTGAGATGAGTTCGTTGACATACAGGCCGCTGTAGAGCGTGATGCCAGAAAGAGGAAGCGCCAGGGAGACGGCTTCAGCACTGCGCAGGGTTTTCACTTCCCCTCGCCCGCCAAAGCGAACCAGAAGCGGCGTGAAAGGCTGGAGGGCACCTTTCAGATTAGAACGTTTGGAACGTGCGCCTTTCGCAACAAGGCGCACGCGGCCCGACTCTTCCGTGAAGACGTCCAGCATGAGGCTGGTTTCGCTCCAGGGACGACTATGCAGGACAAAGGCGCGCTGCCATCCATCCATATGCTCGTCGTCTTAAGTTACTGGTCTTCGCCGTAACCGAGGCTGCGCAGAGCACGCTCATCATCGGCCCAGCCAGATTTAACTTTCACCCACAGTTCGAGGTGAACCGGCGCTTCGAACATCTCCATCATGTCCTTACGGGCTTCAATACCTATGGTTTTAATCTTGGCACCTTTGTTGCCGATCACCATCTTCTTCTGCCCTTCGCGCTCAACGAGGATCAGGCCGTTGATGTCGTAGCCACCGCGTTCGTTGGTCTGGAAACGCTCGATCTCCACCGTCACAGAGTACGGCAGTTCAGCGCCCAGGAAACGCATCAGCTTTTCACGGATGATTTCAGACGCCATAAAGCGCTGAGAGCGATCGGTGATGTAGTCTTCCGGGAAGTGATGAATCGCTTCCGGCAGATGCTTACGCACGATGCCCGCGATGGTATCCACGTTCAGGCCGGTCTCAGCAGACAGCGGCACGATGTCGAGGAAGTTCATCTGGCTACCGAGCCACTGCAGATGCGGCAGCAGGTCGGCCTTTTCCTGCACGTTATCAACTTTGTTGACCGCGAGGATGACCGGCGTTTTGCCGTCACGCAGCTTGTTCAGCACCATCTCGTCGTCCGGCGTCCAGCGGGTGCCTTCAACAACGAAAATCACCAGCTCTACGTCACCAATCGAGCTGCTCGCCGCCTTGTTCATCAGACGGTTGATGGCGCGCTTCTCTTCCATATGCAGGCCTGGGGTATCGACGTAGATCGCCTGATACGCGCCTTCAGTATGGATGCCGACGATGCGGTGACGCGTGGTCTGCGCCTTACGCGAGGTGATAGAAATCTTCTGCCCGAGCAGATTATTCAGCAGGGTGGATTTGCCAACGTTCGGACGTCCGACGATGGCAATAAATCCGCAATAGGTTTTGTCGATGCTCATTCCAGCTCCAGCATTTTTAACGCCTGTTCGGCGGCAGCCTGTTCAGCCTTACGACGGCTTGAACCTGTGCCCACCACCGGTTCACTCAGGCCACTGACCTGGCAATGGATGGTAAATTCCTGATCGTGCGCTTCGCCACGTACCTGCACCACCAGATAAGATGGCAGCGGCAGATGACGACCCTGCAAATATTCCTGCAGACGCGTTTTCGGATCTTTTTGTTTATCGCCCGGACTGATTTCGTCCAGACGGGTCTGATACCAGTTCAGGATCAGCTTTTCTACGGTCTGGATATCGCTGTCCAGGAACACACCACCAATTAATGCTTCGACCGTATCGGCAAGAATAGATTCACGACGGAAGCCGCCGCTTTTCAGTTCACCCGGCCCAAGACGCAGACATTCGCCCAGCTCAAATTCGCGCGCGATTTCCGCAAGGGTATTACCCCGAACCAGCGTGGCACGCATGCGGCTCATATCACCTTCATCCACGCGCGGGAAACGATGATAAAGCGCATTCGCAATCACGAAACTTAAAATAGAGTCGCCTAAAAACTCGAGACGCTCATTATGTTTGCTGCTGGCACTGCGATGGGTTAATGCCTGTTGCAACAACTCCTGATGATGAAAAGTGTAGCCCAGCTTCCGTTGAAGCCGATTAATTACGATGGGGTTCATGCGATACCAATAAATGAATGCGTCAAAAATGCAGCACACGAAACCGACCTGAGAAAACCAACGCGGTTTCGTGTGCCGTGGCACCCTTGCAGGGCCAACCTTAAACTTCGGGGGAATATTCTATACACAACGACAGGGGATGTCGTTAGTTCGAAGAGATTTATCGTGGAAATAATTCACGTAGCCGCTAATTAAAGCGGCTACGCGTTCATTTAGTGAGAATTAATGGATTCCGCCGATACGATTCAGGCGTACACCGGTCGGCCATTCGCCTTCCTGCTTCTCAAAACTCATCCAGATGGCGGTGGCTTTACCGACCAGATTCGCTTCCGGCACAAAGCCCCAGTAACGGCTGTCCGCAGAGTTATCGCGGTTGTCCCCCATCATGAAGTAATGTCCTGGCGGTACAATCCAGCTCGCCAGCTGCTGGCCCGGCTGGCGATAGTACACACCCAGCTGATCCTGCGCGATTGGCACGGTGAGGATACGGTGCGTCACATCGCCCAGCGTCTCTTTGCGCTCAACCAGACGGATGCCGTCCTCTTTGGTTTCACCTTTCGGTACCTGGAAGAATCCGCTGGTCGCTTCGCCGCCGTTACGACGGGCGAAGGTCTGCACAAAATCACTTGGCTCAACGTTTGAGTAGGTGATTGGCAGCGCGTTTTCACATGCGGTACCGGAGCTGCAGCCCGGCTGAACGGTGACTTCTTTCGCAACCGGATCGTAAGTGACTTTATCACCCGGCAGACCTACCGCACGCTTGATGTAGTCCAGGCGCGGATCTTCCGGATATTTGAACACCACGATGTCGCCACGTTTCGGATGACCGGTTTCGATCAGCGTTTTCTGGTAGATAGGATCTTTAATGCCGTAGGCAAACTTCTCTACCAGAATAAAATCACCAATCAGCAGCGTTGGCATCATTGAACCTGATGGGATTTGGAACGGCTCGTAAATAAACGAACGTACCACCAGCACAATCGCCAGCACCGGAAATACCGAGGCGCCCGTTTCCAGCCAGCCCGGTTTCGGGCCGACTTTCTTCAGGGTTTTCGCGTCAATCCCATCGCCAGTGGCTGCCTGTGCGGCAGCCTGACGTTCACGACGTTTTGGGGCGAAGATAAACTTATCCAGACACCACAGCAGACCTGTCACCAGGGTAGCAATGACCAGGATCAGGGCAAACATGTTCGCCATGCCAACTCCTTAGGGTTATTTGCCGTCTTTACCAACATGAAGGATGGCAAGGAATGCTTCCTGCGGCAGCTCGACGTTACCGACCTGCTTCATACGCTTCTTACCTTCTTTCTGCTTCTGCAGCAGCTTTTTCTTACGGCTGACGTCACCGCCATAGCACTTGGCCAGAACGTTTTTACGCAGCTGTTTCACGGTTGAACGCGCGATAATGTGGTTGCCAATGGCCGCCTGAATCGCGATATCGAACTGCTGACGCGGGATCAGATCTTTCATCTTCTCAACCAGCTCGCGGCCACGGTACGGCGCATTGTCGTTGTGGGTGATCAGCGCCAGCGCATCTACGCGCTCGCCGTTGATCAGCACGTCCACACGCACCATGTTGGAGGCCTGGAAGCGTTTGAAGTTGTAATCCAGTGACGCATAGCCACGGGAAGTGGACTTCAGTCGGTCAAAGAAGTCGAGAACCACTTCCGCCATCGGGATTTCATAGGTCAGCGCCACCTGGTTACCGTGGTAAACCATGTTGGTCTGCACGCCACGCTTCTCAATACACAGCGTAATGACGTTACCCAGGAATTCCTGCGGCAGCAGCATGTGACACTCTGCAATTGGCTCACGCAGTTCTTGAATGTTGTTCAGCGGCGGCAGCTTGGACGGGCTGTCGACGTAGATCACTTCTTTCGAGGTGGTTTCAACTTCATAGACTACGGTCGGCGCCGTGGTGATCAGATCCAGATCGTATTCACGCTCCAGACGCTCCTGAATGATCTCCATGTGCAGCAGACCAAGGAAGCCACAGCGGAAGCCGAAGCCCAGCGCCGTTGAGCTTTCTGGCTCGTAGAACAGGGAAGCATCGTTCAGGCTCAGTTTACCGAGCGCGTCGCGGAAGTTTTCATAGTCGTCAGAGCTGACCGGGAACAGACCCGCGTAAACCTGCGGTTTGACCTTTTTAAAGCCTGGCAGCGCTTTATCTGCCGGGTTACGCGCACCGGTCAGGGTATCGCCCACCGGCGCGCCGAGGATGTCTTTAATGGCGCAGACCAGCCAGCCTACCTCGCCGCACGTCAGCTCGGTACGGTCAACCTGTTTTGGTGTGAAGATACCCAGACGGTCGGCGTTGTAGACCTGTCCGGTACTCATTACCTTGATTTTGTCGCCTTTACGCATGGTGCCGTTTTTAATACGCACCAGTGAGACAACGCCCAGATAGTTATCGAACCAGGAGTCGATAATCAGCGCCTGCAGTGGCGCATCCGGATCGCCTTCCGGGGCCGGAATGTCACGTACCAGGCGTTCCAGCACGTCGGTCACGCCCACCCCGGTTTTCGCGGAGCAGCGCACGGCGTCGGTCGCGTCAATGCCGACAATATCTTCAATCTCTTCCGCTACGCGCTCAGGATCGGCGGCTGGCAGGTCTATCTTGTTCAGAACCGGCACAACTTCGAGATCCATTTCCATCGCGGTGTAGCAGTTTGCCAGGGTCTGGGCTTCAACGCCCTGCCCGGCATCCACCACCAGCAGCGCGCCCTCACAGGCCGCGAGCGAGCGTGAAACCTCATAGGAGAAGTCAACGTGGCCTGGGGTGTCGATAAAGTTCAGTTGATAGGTTTCACCATCAGCCGCTTTGTAATCAAGCGTAACGCTCTGCGCTTTAATGGTGATACCGCGTTCGCGTTCCAGGTCCATGGAGTCCAGAACCTGGGCTTCCATTTCACGATCAGACAGGCCACCGCAAATCTGGATAATACGGTCAGACAGCGTCGACTTACCGTGGTCAATGTGAGCAATGATCGAAAAGTTACGTATGTTCTTCATATAGTTAAATAATTATGCCTTACGAATTCCTGGAGGCCGCTGTTCTTAGCCTGACGTTTTTCAGTGCGAAAACGCAGCATTCTACACTACATCCTCACTACCTGGAAATGCACTTAGAGACAGGTATAGCGTGAAGAAAGGACGTTTTCTGTTTTAGGGTGTAAAAAATGATAAAGCCCGATGGATCACCGGGCCTCAGAAGAGAGCGTTTCAACACGAAGCTGGTCTGGTGCCAGCCCAACGCTGAGAATGACAGGCTGCCACTCCTCGCGCGCGGCGAGCGTCGGAGAGAGACCTTTGGCAAGCCAGAATCCCCCTATGCCACCCAATGCGGCACCGCACATGGCGGCCACATCGGTACCAAACAGCATCTGAAACAGACCGCCCATGATAAACAGCCCGACCAGCGGAGAGAGATACACCAGCATGGCGGAACTGAGCAGACTGCCTTCCGCGATGCCCAGCTCTACCTTTTGCCCCGCCATCAGCGGCTGTTCACTTGGCACAGAAATCGTGTGCGATGTTTGCGGCCCGAGCTTATTCAGCACGCGGCTACCGCAGCCGGCGCGGGATGCGCAGCTATTACATGAGGCTTTTACATCGCAGCTCACCAGCGCGATGCCGTTCTGCCACGAGACAACCGTCGCCCACTCTTTGATCATTGTGAGGCCCTGAATTTAATGCTGTCGGAGATGCGCTTCGCCGTTTGCGGAGGAAGTTCTCCCACAATGGTGATCTCTGCGTTATCGCGGACCGTTGTACTCACCGTACGGCGCCCGGTACGCAGCATTTGTTCGGCGCTGTTTGCCGTTGCGCGATTGATATTCACCGAGAAGCTGAACAAGCCGTCGGAATAGAGGCGCGATTCCACCGGCGTTTCAATCGTTGGCAGCTGGCGACGGCTGCTGGACACTTCGCTAAACCCTTGCGGGATCCAGGCAGGTACCCAGTTGAAATTAACGGAATCTCCGGCAGGAACAGAAAGCAGCGGCGGCAGGCTGGCCTTCGCCAGGTTCTGCATGCTGTTACCAACCTGATTGTTCACGCTGAAGGAGATAACCCGGAACTGTTCCAGCGTTTCGCCGTCACGGTCGAGGAGGTCAACACGCATGGGGAGTTTGGTTTCGGCGTCAATCCAGACGATATAGCTGTAGCGCGTTCCGTCCCGGGCAACAACGCGAATCACCTCGCACAGTCTGTCCGCGATGCGGGTACGCCCTACCGAAATAAAATCGTAGTAAGGGGCAAGCCGTTTGAAGTCGGTGTAAATGAGTGACGGCAGAGAATCAACGATATAGTCGCCATTCAGCGTGAAAGGCTCCAGGCCTGGCTCGAAATAGCTGATTTCGTTTCCACGCTGGACAACTTCCCGACGCGGACCATCCATCTGTAGAAGCTGGGCGAGCGGCTGGTTATCAAGACGGGCATGACGATAGCGTAACGACTCCACGCCCTGCTTATTGATGCTGATAAATGCCAACTCGTAATTGAGTGACTGGCTAGCCAGATTCATTTGCTGCAACAACGCCCCGGATGATACATCAGCCGAGGCGTTGGCAGAGAAGAACAGGCTACCCGCCATCAGAGACATGGCGAACCAAAGTTGCTTCATTACTGCGATTGCGTTCCTAAAGTTTGGTTTCCGGGCACCTGCACAGCAGCTTGCTGTGTCTGGGCCTGCTCAAACTGAAGCTGTTCAGAGTGCAGACGACGCTGCAACTCGTAATCCTGCAACATCGCATTAATGCGACGGCGCTGCTCCTGAACCTGCTGCTGCTGACCGCCGCTGGCGGAAGCATCAGCCGGTACGCCCAGGCTCACCGGGCTGGCTTTGCCCATCATCGGCAGTGTGTTAAACACTGGCGCTTCTGGCTGCTGATTAGTTTCAGACTGAGTATTATAGTGCTGGACGCCAACAATAACTGCAAGCGATACGCATGCAGCCACACCCATTTGGGTAAGCTGGCTGGCCCACGGACGCACCTTTTGCCAGAACGGCATTTTCTGCCACTGGTGAGGCGCAGGTTGAGCTTCAGGAATCAGCGGAGTGGTCTGATGGACAGGCTCATTCTCAATCGCCGCCATGACGCGGGCTGAGATATCGAAATGGAGAACCTCGCCGGTGTCACCGCGAAGGGTGTCACGGATGAGATGGTAACTCTCCCAGGTCTCTTGCATTTCGGGTGAATGAGACAGCTCGTTGAGCAGCTCACTATCCACCGTTTCACCATCCATTAAAGCGGAAAGTTTTTCTTTCTGCATGCCTAATACCTTTTCCAGTATCCCGCTATCGTCAACGCCTGATAAGCGGTTGAACTTTATTATCAATAGCTTCTCGCGCACGGAAAATTCGTGAACGTACCGTGCCGACCGGACAATCCATGATAGCGGCTATCTCTTCATAGCTCAGACCATCCAGCTCCCGTAACGTAATTGCCATGCGTAAATCTTCCGGGAGCGACTCGATCGTGCGAAAAACGATTTGTCTCAGTTCTTCTGACAACATTAAGTTCTCAGGGTTCGAAATTTCTTTCAATGCGCCGCCACTTTCGAAGTTTTCGGCGTCGATTGCGTCCACATCACTTGAAGGCGGACGACGGCCCTGAGCGACCAGATAATTCTTTGCCGTATTGACCGCAATACGGTACAGCCAGGTATAAAAAGCACTATCTCCCCGGAAAGAATCCAGCGCGCGATAGGCCTTAATAAAAGACTCTTGCACCACATCAGGCACATCGCCTGACGGTACATAGCGGGAAACCAGGCTCGCCACCTTATGCTGGTAGCGCACCACCAGTAAGTTAAAGGCTTTCTGATCTCCCTTCTGGACCCGTTCAACCAGGACCTGGTCCGTTAACTGCTCGCTCATCCGAGGTAATGTCTCCCCAAACCTAAATTCCACGCGTTATCGAAACGCCACTCTAAAATACCGCACTTTGAGCAAGCACCGAATTAGAGTGTCTGATCTTCAATAAGTTCCGTAACGCCTTTGTTTTTGTTCATCGCGCCGCAGACCGTTCATTTTCTCTCATTATAAGTCTGTTCACGATACGCACCACTTTCTGACAAGAAACATCTTTTTCCCGCCAGAAGAGTAACGCAACACAGGCTTTATTTCACCACAAAATCTGACGCTAACGATCTGCTTCGCAAAATAATTTCACTCATTTACCCTCCGTTTACCTCCGCTTACGCGTTTAGCCATTGCAACAGTCTCTAAAAAAAACGTGCGATAAATCGCATTCGAGTGCTATTCTGACCAAACACTGTTTAGTAAATTAAACAACAATCATGAACACAACACCTGAACTTCATTGTGATGTACTGATCATCGGCAGCGGCGCTGCCGGTCTCTCTCTGGCGCTGCGCCTGGCCGAGCATCAAAACGTTATTGTTCTGAGTAAAGGACCGATAAGTGAAGGTTCCACGTTTTATGCCCAGGGCGGCATTGCCGCCGTGTTTGATGAAACAGACAGCATTGCATCCCACGTCGACGATACGCTGATTGCCGGGGCCGGGATCGTGGATGCGCACGCCGCAGAGTTTGTCGCCAGCAACGCCCGCCACTGCGTTCAGTGGCTCATCGACCAGGGCGTTTTATTCGATACACAGGTTCAACCCAACGGTGAAGAGAGTTACCACCTGACACGCGAAGGCGGCCATAGCCACCGCCGCATCCTGCACGCAGCGGATGCCACCGGAAAAGAAGTGGAAACTACGCTTGTCAGTAAAGCGCTGAGCCATCCTAATATTCGCGTTCTCGAGCGAAGTAATGCCGTTGACCTGATCATTTCCGACAAGATTGGCCTGCCCGGCACGCGTCGCGTGGTGGGCGCCTGGGTCTGGAACCGTAATAAAGAGAAGGTGGAAACCTGCCAGGCGAAGGCTGTGGTGCTGGCGACGGGCGGCGCCTCCAAGGTGTATCAGTACACCACGAACCCGGACATTGCCTCCGGAGACGGTATCGCGATGGCCTGGCGCGCTGGCTGCCGGGTGGCGAACCTCGAGTTTAATCAGTTTCACCCAACCGCCCTGTTCCACCCTCAGGCGCGCAACTTCCTCCTGACGGAAGCCCTGCGCGGTGAAGGCGCTTATCTGAAACGCCCTGACGGCTCCCGCTTTATGCCCGACTTTGACGCACGGGGCGAACTGGCCCCGCGCGATATCGTTGCCCGCGCCATCGATCATGAAATGAAACGTCTTGGCGTGGACTGCATGTATCTTGATATCAGCCATAAGCCAGCAGAGTTCATTCGCCAGCATTTCCCGATGATTTACGAAAAGCTGCTCAATCTTGGCATTGATTTAACGCGCGATCCGGTACCCATTGTGCCAGCGGCCCACTATACCTGCGGTGGCGTGATGGTTGACGATCATGGACGTACCGATGTGGACGGTCTGTATGCTATCGGTGAGGTGAGCTATACCGGACTTCACGGCGCGAACCGTATGGCCTCTAACTCGCTGCTTGAATGTCTGGTGTACGGCTGGTCAGCAGCGGAAGACATCACCAAGCGCATGCCTTATGCCCGCGAGACAGAGCACCTGCCAGCCTGGGATGAAAGCCGGGTGGATAACCCGGACGAGCTGGTCGTGATCCAGCACAACTGGCATGAGCTAAGGCTATTTATGTGGGACTACGTGGGGATTGTGCGCACCACGAAACGTCTGGAACGCGCCTTGCGCCGCATCACCATGCTGCAGCAGGAAATTGATGAGTACTATGCCAATTTCCGCGTATCCAATAACCTGCTGGAGCTGCGCAATCTGGTGCAGGTTGCCGAGCTGATTGTTCGCTGCGCGATGATGCGTAAAGAGAGCCGCGGGCTGCACTATACCCTCGACTACCCGGATCAGCTTGCAGAGTCCGGCCCGTCGATACTCGCCCCGCAGGTTTACATAAACAGATAAAACGCCTGGGTCAGAGCAGTGTAATCTTCGGAATAACGCTGGTCTGGCCCACGAATCACCATTCGGTCATTAAAGCATTCACCCTCTTTTGGCGAGAGCGCCAGCAGCACGCGGTGCGGCAGCCGTCCTTCCGTATCCGAAATGTCGGTACGCAGACGTAACGTCCAGCCGATCTCCTGCGCGATACCGATGAACGTGTTGCCGGTACTCTCAGGCAGGACCACACAGAAAAAACCTTCTTCGGAGATGAGTTCTGCCGCACTGGTGAGCAGCGCTTTATGATCGAGGGAGCCGGTATAACGCGCCTGTTCACGCTCGGGTGTCCCGCACTCAACGCCGGGCTCGTAGTAAGGAGGGTTGCTGACGATCAGATCATAACGCGCGGTTTGTTCAGGCGCCCAGGCGAGCACATCTGCGCATTCCACCTTCATTCGGGCTGCCCAGGGAGATTCGGCCATATTGTCACTCGCCTGCTCTGCGGCCTGCGCATCCAGTTCGACGGCATCAATGGTGACATGTTCTTCCGTACGCTGCGCCAGCATCAACGCTACCAGCCCGCTGCCGGTACCGATATCAAGAATACGCTTAACACCTGCGACAGGCGCCCACGCTCCCAGTAAAATACCGTCTGTACCGACTTTCATGGCACAGCGATCGTGGGCGACAAAAAATTGTTTGAACGTAAAACCATCGCGGCGCAGCTGCGCTTTGAGTTGAGACATGTCAGGGCAACCTTCTAAGTGAAACTGGAGTAGCATAGGGGAAAGCGAAGTGGCCGAAAAGCGATATCCATACAAACAGATGAAGATTACAGCCGTAACGTCTATAATCAGCGCCCCACACAGAGGTAGAACATGACTGTAACGACTTTTTCCGAACTTGAACTCGATGAAAGCCTGCTCAATGCACTTGAGAGCAAAGGCTTTACACGCCCGACCGCCATTCAGGCCGCGGCCATTCCGCCTGCGCTTGAGGGCCGCGATGTGCTCGGTTCTGCGCCAACCGGCACGGGGAAGACAGCAGCCTATTTGCTGCCTGTGTTGCAGCATCTGCTCGATTTTCCACGTAAAAAATCTGGCCCGCCGCGTATTTTAATCCTGACGCCTACGCGCGAACTGGCAATGCAGGTTGCCGATCACGCGCGTGAACTCGCGGCAAATACTCATCTGGATATCGCCACCATCACCGGCGGCGTTGCGTATATGAACCACGCCGAAGTGTTCAGCGAAAACCAGGACATCGTCGTTGCGACGACGGGACGCCTGCTGCAGTACATTAAAGAAGAGAACTTCGACTGCCGCGCGGTTGAAACGCTGATCCTCGACGAAGCCGACCGCATGCTGGACATGGGCTTCGCACAGGATATCGAGCACATTGCCGGGGAAACGCGCTGGCGTAACCAGACGATGCTGTTCTCTGCCACCCTCGAAGGGGAAGCGATCAAAGACTTCGCAGAGCGTCTGCTGGAAGATCCGGTGGAAGTCTCAGCGACGCCGTCCACCCGTGAGCGTAAGAAGATCCACCAGTGGTACTACCGCGCGGACAACCTCGAGCACAAGGTCGAATTGCTGAAACACCTGCTGAAGCAGGAAGATGCTCTGCGCACAATCGTGTTTGTGCGTAAGCGCGAGCGCGTGCACGAGCTGGCTGAAATGCTGCGTAACGCCGGGATCAACAACTGCTATCTTGAAGGCGAGATGGCGCAGATCAAGCGTACCGAAGGCATCAAGCGCCTGACCGACGGTCGCGTTAACGTGCTGGTTGCGACTGACGTTGCCGCTCGTGGGATCGACATCCCGGACGTCAGCCACGTCATTAACTTCGATATGCCGCGCAGCGGAGATACCTACCTGCACCGTATTGGCCGTACCGGCCGCGCGGGCCGCAAAGGGATTGCGATTTCACTGGTCGAAGCGCATGACTACCTGCTGCTGCAGAAGATTGGTCGCTATGTTGATGAGCCGCTGAAAGCGCGCGTTATTGACGAACTCCGCCCGACCACGCGCGCGCCGAGTGAAAAGATGACGGGTAAACCGTCCAAGAAAGCGCTCGCGAAACGTGCTGAGAGAAAAGAGAAAGAAAAAGAGAAACCGCGCGTGAAGCAGCGCCACCGCGATACCAAAAATATTGGTAAGCGCCGTAAGCCAAGCTCTGCCGCACCAGAGACGAAAACTGAAGAGTAAAAAAAGCCGGGGATTTCCCCGGCTTTTTTATTCCCCCTGCTGAAGCCGTTACAGGCTTTCAGTAAAGGTACGGGCGATAACGTCGCGCTGCTGTTCTGGAGTCAGTGAGTTAAAGCGAACCGCATAGCCGGACACGCGGATAGTCAGCTGCGGGTATTTTTCAGGGTGCTCAACCGCGTCCATCAGCGTTTCGCGGCGCAGTACGTTTACGTTCAGGTGCTGACCACCTTCCACGCGCACTTCCGGTTTCACTTCCATTGGAATTTCACGGTACTCGATTTCGCCCAGTTTGCTCACCGGCACGATTTCATCTTCAGCAAAACCCGCTTTCGCAACGACACAGCGCGCTTCGTTTTTCTCGCTGTCCAGCAGCCAGAAAGAGTTGAGCAGATCGTCATTTGCAGCTTTAGTAATCTGGATACCTGTAATCATGTGTTGCCTCCCTTAGGCTACATTAACTGATGTCGGCCTCTCGCGGCCAATTGGTAAAACCATTGTTTCTTGTGTGTATATATATCATTCACACCCCGGTGATTTATTGATTTAAATCAACAAAAACACCAACCACATAAAGAGTGTGGTTTGAATTTATTGTTTTAGATCAATTTCGCAATCTTACCAATTCAACTTGCCCTGCATCTTTTCAAAATAAATTTAGCCACTTAGCGCACTTTTCAGCGTGTAATTTTGCTCACCGGGGTTAAACAGGTAAGCTAGTCACAGATTGAGATTCGCAGGAGAGCGAGATGACAACACCTTTAACCTGGCATGACGTGCTGGCAGAAGAAAAGCAGCAGC
Organism: Enterobacter asburiae; assembly: GCF_024599655.1. NCBI lineage: Bacteria > Pseudomonadati > Pseudomonadota > Gammaproteobacteria > Enterobacterales > Enterobacteriaceae > Enterobacter > Enterobacter asburiae. Next base: position 1,209,434 of record NZ_CP102247.1, on the reverse strand, counting down.
CTTATTTTATCAATACGCTCAGCACCGTTGCCGCCGAGCGTCAGTCCGGACAGACGATTTACCCGCCGCAGAAAGATGTGTTCAACGCCTTTCGCTACACAGAACTGAGCGATGTGAAAGTGGTCATTCTTGGCCAGGATCCCTATCACGGCCCTGGGCAGGCGCATGGGCTGGCGTTTTCCGTCCGTCCGGGCGTGGCTATCCCCCCTTCTCTGCTCAACATGTATAAAGAGCTTGAGGGAACCGTGCCCGGTTTTACCCGGCCAAACCACGGCTACCTGGAAAGCTGGGCGCGCCAGGGCGTGCTGTTACTGAATACGGTGCTTACCGTACGGGCGGGCCAGGCGCACTCGCACGCCAGCCTTGGGTGGGAAACCTTTACCGATAAAGTCATCAGCCTTATCAACGAGCATCGTGAAGGGGTGGTGTTTTTACTCTGGGGTTCTCACGCGCAGAAGAAAGGGGCGATTATCGATCGTCAGCGTCATCACGTGTTGAAAGCACCGCATCCGTCACCGCTGTCTGCACATCGCGGTTTCTTTGGCAGTAATCATTTTGTTCTGGCAAATGAATGGCTGGAAAAACGTGGCGAAACGCCAATTGACTGGATGCCTGTATTACCGGCAGAGAGCGAGTAGGATTTGAATGTGCCGGGTCAGGCCCGGCACATTAAGAGGCTTATGCCTTGTTCTGACGCCACCACTCGGCCAGCAGTACGCCGGTCGCAACGGATACGTTCAGACTTTCCACATTACCTGTCCCGTCGATAGAGACGCTCAGATCCGCACTGGAGAGCGCCGCGTCAGACAGACCATCGCGTTCCTGACCTAATACCAGCACCATTTTACGCGGCAGCGTCGCTTTAAACAGCGGCGTACCGGCATGGCTCGAGGTAGTCACGATGGAATAGCCCGCTTTACGGAACTGCTCAAGGGCATCCAGAACGCTGTCGCCGGTGATCGGCTGTACGTGCTCAGCTCCGCCTTCCGCAGTACGGATCGCGGCACCGGATTCCAGCAGCGCGGCATCCTGCAGCAGCACGCCTTTCACGCCAAAGTGCGCGCAGCTGCGCATCATTGCGCCCAGGTTGTGCGGGTTGCCCACGTCTTCCAGCGCCAGCACGCAGTCATCGGCATCCGCCTGGCTGACCCAATGCTGCACGGTCGTGCCATTACGTTTTTTGATCAGGAAGCAGACGCCGCCGTGGTGTTCAGTACCGGACGCTTTGGTCAGCTCGGCATCATCCACGACGTGGTAGGCTTTACGGTTCGCGGCCATCCAGCGCAGCGCTTCTTTAAAGCGCGGAGTCACGCTCTGGATAAACCAGGCACGGACGATACACTCAGGACGGCTCTGGAACAGCGCCTGGCAGGCGTTCTCGCCATACACGCGGGTCTCTTCTGCGCGCTGACGGCGCAGCACTTCCGGGTCGATAAAGCTTTTACCGCTGATACCGCCGTGATCGGCTTTTTCCGGCGTCTCATCGCCAGGGGCACGAGAAACGGTGCGCCACGGGGAGGCGTTATCGCGTGAGAAGTCATCACGCGGACGATCGTCGCGTGGACGGTCACTGCGTGGGCGGTCGGAACGCGGACGGTCATCGCGTTTGCGATCGTCACGTTTGCGGTCATCACCGCGGGTATTTTTGTCATCGCGGGCGGGGCGACGGCCACCGTCTGCACGAGAAGACGCCGGACGCCCGCCACCTTTTCCGGTACGCGGATTTTGGGTGCGTTTATCAGAGTCATCATCACTGCGGACATACATCACTTTGACCTTGCCGCTTTTGTTTTTCATTTCGTCGTTCATGCTTTTCTCCACCAGCGCTGCGCGAAGCGCGCAGATTACCCGATGTGCCAGCGCATAGCCATAATTTCGTACAAAAGCCTGTGACTATTGTTCTCATTGAATAAAACGCATTGTTGTTTCAAACAGGCTCATTGATAATATGTAACATATTAGAAACATTATCGGCGTTCTGCCGCTGTCCCACGGCTCTATCAGAGGTTAGTTATGAATACCGTATGTGCCAACTGTCAGGCTCTTAATCGCATTCCGGACGATCGGATGGAAGATGGTGCGAAATGCGGACGTTGTGGCCATGAATTATTTGATGGCGATGTCATTAACGCGACGGGTGCTACGCTGGACAAACTCCTCAAGGACGATCTTCCTGTTGTGATCGATTTCTGGGCGCCATGGTGCGGCCCATGCCGTAGCTTCGCGCCGATCTTCGAAGATGTGGCCGAAGAGCGCAGCGGAAAAATGCGGTTCGTTAAGGTCAATACCGAAGCCGAACCCGAACTGAGCGCGCGTTTTCGTATTCGCAGCATCCCGACCATTATGATTTTCAAAAATGGCGAAGTGATCGATATGCTCAACGGTGCGGTTCCAAAAGCGCCTTTTGAAAGCTGGTTAAACGAGTCGCTGTAACATTCACGGGGCACACCTTGTGCCCCGCTCCCGCCTCTGCGAAAATAGTGTTTTTCCTGCATTTCGCCCATGACTGATAACGCTGTCCTAAAATTACGCGCCGAACGCCTTGCGCGCGCCACCCGACCGTTCCTCGCCCGAGGCAACCGTATTCGCCGCTGTCAGCGCTGCCTGCTGCCGCTGAAGGTTTGCCTGTGCGAGACGCTGGCTCCGAGTACGGCGGAGAGCCGTTTTTGTCTGGTCATGTTCGATACCGAGCCGATGAAACCCAGCAATACGGGGCGTCTTATCGCCGATATTCTGCCGGATACGGCCGCGTTTCAGTGGTCCCGTACGGAGCCACCTCAGGCCCTGCTCGATTTAGTGGCAAGCAAGGACTATCAGCCGATGGTCGTTTTCCCCGCGTTATATGCAGGCGTGGATCGCCAGGTGCTTTCCGTGCCGCCATCCGGTAAACCACCGCTGTTTATTATGCTGGACGGTACCTGGACCGAAGCGCGGAAAATGTTTCGCAAAAGCCCCTATCTCGACGCGCTGCCGGTGATTTCTGTCGATCTTTCCCGCGTCTCCGCCTACCGCCTGCGTGAAGCGCATGCTGACGGGCAGTACTGCACCGCCGAAGTGGCCATTGCGCTTCTGGATTTAGCGGGAGATACCGCTGCTGCAGGGGCTCTTGGCGACCATTTCTCATGCTTCCGGGAGCGCTATCTGGCGGGAAAAACCGTTCATAAGGGCAGCGTCACAGCACTCGAGCCAGAAAGCGTTTAAAATCATCAGGTCGCTTGCATTCACAGGAGGCCTGCATGAGCCAGCGAGGGTTAGAAGCGCTACTTCGTCCTAAATCCATTGCCGTCATCGGCGCATCAATGAAACCGGATCGTGCTGGCTATCTGATGATGCGCAACCTGCTGGCCGGGGGTTTTAATGGCCCCGTCATGCCCGTCACGCCGGCTTATAAAGCCGTTCAGGGGGTGCTTGCATGGCCTGACGTACAAAGCCTGCCTTTCGTGCCGGATCTTGCCGTACTCTGTACAAACGCGAAGCGTAACCTGGAACTGCTGGAATCACTCGGCAAGAAGGGGTGTAAAACCTGCATTATTCTCTCGTCTCCCCCTGAACAGAAAGCCGAGCTTCTGGCCTGCGCCAGCCGCTATCAAATGCGCATTCTTGGGCCAAACAGTCTGGGCCTGCTCGCCCCCTGGCAGGGGCTGAATGCCAGTTTCTCCCCGGTTCCAATCCGCAAAGGCAAACTCGCGTTTATCTCGCAGTCAGCTGCGGTATCGAACACCATCCTGGACTGGGCGCAGCAGCGTGAAATGGGATTCTCCTACTTCATTGCCCTGGGCGACAGCCTGGATATCGATGTTGATGAACTGCTGGATTTTCTGGCGCGCGACGGCAAAACCAGTGCGATCCTGCTTTATCTTGAGCACCTCAGCGACGCGCGTCGTTTTGTCTCGGCTTCTCGAAGCGCTTCGCGCAACAAGCCGATCCTGGTGATCAAAAGCGGACGAAGCCCTGCGGCACAGCGTTTGCTGCATTCGCATTCCGGCATGGATCCCGCATGGGACGCCGCCATCCAGCGCGCGGGGTTGCTGCGGGTGCAGGATACGCACGAGCTTTTTTCCGCCGTTGAGACGTTAAGCCATATGCGCCCGTTGCGCGGTGAGAAATTAATGATTGTCAGTAACGGTGCAGCCCCTGCCGCGCTCGCGCTGGATGAGCTTTGGCGGCGCTTCGGCAAGCTGGCAACGCTGAGTGAAGAGACGCTGCAGCGCCTGAAAGAAGCGCTTCCGACCAGCGTGACGCCCGGCAATCCGCTTGATTTGCGCGATGACGCCAGCAGCGACCGCTATATCAGGGCGATTTCCATATTGCTGGATAGTCAGGATTTTGATGCGCTGATGATTATCCACTCCCCCAGCGCGGTCGCACCGGGCAGCGAAAGCGCGCGCGCGCTCATTGACGCCGTGCACAACCATCCACGAGGCAAATATGTCACCCTGCTCACCAACTGGTGCGGTGAATTTTCCTCTCAGGAGGCGCGGCGCTTGTTCAGCGAGGCCGGGCTGCCAACCTACCGCACGCCGGAAGGCACTATCACCGCGTTCATGCATATGGTGGAATATCGCCGCAACCAGAAACAGCTGCGTGAGACCCCGGCTTTGCCCGGGAATCTGACGGCGAACACCGTCGACGTTCACCGGCTGTTGCAGCAGGCCATTGAAGAAGGCGCGACGTCGCTTGATACGCATGAGGTTCAGCCCATTCTGGGCAGCTACGGCATGCAAACCCTGCCGACCTGGATCGCCAGCGACAGCGCTGAGGCCGTGCATATTGCCGAGCAAATTGGCTATCCGGTGGCCCTGAAGCTGCGCTCCCCGGACATCCCGCATAAGTCTGATGTTCAGGGAGTTATGTTATACCTGCGTACGGCGACTGAGGTGCAGCAGGCAGCTGATGCCATTTTCGACCGGGTCAAAATGGCCTGGCCGCAGGCAAGGATCCACGGATTGCTGGTGCAAAGCATGGCCAACCGCGCTGGGGCTCAGGAATTACGGGTTGTGGTCGAACACGACCCCGTCTTTGGCCCGCTCATCATGCTAGGGGAAGGTGGCGTTGAGTGGCGTCCGGAAGAGCAGGCCGTGGTCGCTTTACCGCCGCTGAACATGAACCTGGCGCGTTATCTGATCATCCAGGCGATTAAAAGTAAAAAGATCCGTGGCCGGAGCGCACTGCGTCCGCTTGATATTGCCGGGTTAAGCCAGTTCCTGGTGCAGGTGTCTAACCTGATTGTGGATTGTGCTGAGATCCAGCGGCTGGACATTCATCCGCTGCTCGCCTCCGGCAATGAATTTACGGCGCTGGACGTGACCCTGGATATCGCGCCATTCGAAGGAGACAGAGAGAGCCGTCTGGCAATCCGTCCGTATCCCCTGCAGCTGGAGGAGTGGGTTGAGATGAAGAATGGGGAACGGGCCTTGTTCCGCCCTATTCTGCCGGAAGATGAGCCCCAGCTGCGGGCCTTTATCTCTCAGGTCACGAAAGAGGATCTTTATTATCGCTATTTTAGCGAAATCAACGAATTTACCCACGATGATTTAGCCAATATGACCCAGATCGACTACGATCGAGAAATGGCGTTTGTTGCCGTTCGTCGCTCCGATAAGGGGGATGAGATCCTCGGCGTCACGCGTGCGATTTCTGACCCGGATAACGTCGATGCGGAGTTTGCGGTGCTGGTGCGATCCGATCTTAAAGGCCTGGGTCTGGGAAGACGGCTGCTGGAAAAACTCATCAGTTATACGCGAGATCACGGATTGTTACGCCTCAATGGCATTACTATGCCTAACAATCGCGGTATGGTGACCCTGGCGCGAAAACTTGGGTTTGACGTTGATATTCAGCTGGACGAAGGTATTGTGGCCTTGTCCCTCGGTCTGACATCAGCAGACAAACGCGAGTAAGCTACTGGAAATGTTACCCACTTTGGACGGGACTGGTGGTATCATTGTCCGCTTATGTTGTTTGCATGGTACAGACAACCCTTCAATGAACAGAGAAGAAACGCACTGTGATGTTGTCAAAATTTAAGCGTAATAAACATCAACAACACCTTGCTCAACTACCGAAGATTTCTCAGTCAGTTGATGATGTAGAGTTCTTTTACGCTCCCGCTCATTTTCGGGAGACGCTTCTGGAAAAGATTGCCAGCGCCACGCGACGCATTTGCATTGTGGCGCTGTATCTTGAACAGGATGAAGGCGGGCGCGCGATCCTGAACGCGCTCTATGAAGCCAAACGTCAGCGCCCGGAACTCGATGTTCGCGTGCTGGTCGACTGGCATCGCGCTCAGCGTGGCCGTATTGGCGCTGCCGCGTCAAACACCAATGCCGACTGGTATTGCCGCACGGCGCAGGAAAATCCTGGCGTTGATGTGCCTGTTTATGGCGTCCCGGTTAATACCCGTGAAGCGCTCGGCGTACTTCATTTCAAGGGCTTCATCATTGATGACAGCGTGCTTTACAGCGGCGCAAGTCTGAATGATGTTTACCTTCATCAGCTCGATAAATATCGCTACGACCGCTACCATCTGATCCGTAATCCGCAGATGGCCGATATCATGTTCAACTGGGTTGATAAAAACCTGGTCCATGGACGCGGTGTTAATCGCCTTGACGATCCCGAACGTCCTAAAAGCCCGGAAATCAAAAACGATGTTCGCGCCTTCCGCCAGGAGCTGCGTGATGCGGTCTATCATTTCCAGGGTGATGCGAACAACGAAGAGTTATCCGTTACCCCGCTGGTAGGGCTCGGCAAATCGAGCCTGCTGAACAAAACGATTTTCCATCTGATGCCGTGCGCGGAGCAGAAACTCACCATCTGTACGCCGTACTTCAACCTCCCTGCCGTGCTGGTGCGTAATATCATTCAGCTGCTGCGCGACGGTAAAAAAGTGGAAATCATCGTTGGTGATAAAACCGCAAACGACTTCTTCATTCCTGAAGATCAGCCGTTCAAAATCATCGGTGCACTGCCTTATCTCTATGAGATTAACCTGCGCCGTTTCCTGAGCCGTTTACAGTATTACGTAAACACTGACCAGCTGGTTGTGCGTCTCTGGAAAGACGAAGACAACACTTACCATCTGAAAGGAATGTGGGTCGACGATGAGTGGATGCTGCTGACCGGTAACAACCTGAACCCACGCGCGTGGCGACTGGATCTGGAAAACGCTATCCTGATTCATGACCCGCAGCATGAGTTAGCCGCAAAACGTGAGCGTGAGCTGGAGCTGATTCGCACACATACCACTGTGGTTAATCATTACCGCGAACTGCAGAGCATTGCCGATTATCCGGTGAAAGTCCGCAAGCTTATCCGCCGCTTACGTCGTATCCGTATCGACCGACTTATCAGCCGTATTCTGTAATCTCCTGGCCCTGCCACCCGCAGGGCTTTTTTATAGGGCCCGTTGATGCGTATTCCTCTGTTACTGAGCGTCTTCTTTCTGAGCGGCTGTAGCCATATGGCCAACGATAGCTGGTCCGGACAGGATAAAGCACAGCATTTCCTCGCTTCTGCGATGTTATCCGCAGCCGGTAATGAATATGCGCAGCATCAGGGATACAGCCGGGATCGTAGCGCGGCGATAGGGTTGATGTTCTCAGTCGGTCTTGGAGCATCAAAAGAACTTTGGGATAGCCGCCCCGCAGGGAGCGGCTGGAGCTGGAAAGATTTCGCCTGGGATGTCGCCGGCGCAACGACCGGCTATGCCGTGTGGCAGATGGCGCGCTATTAAAGTCGAATGCCTTTCCCTTTGCGATGCAGCATCAGGGAAACAATAAAGGCCAGTGCACCCATTATCGTTACGTACCAGAAGAATGTCGTTTCACTTCCCCATGATTTAAGCGACAACGCAACGTACTCCGCCGATCCGCCAAATAGCGCATTAGCAACCGCATAAGAGAGCCCTACCCCTAAAGCGCGGACCTGCGCCGGGAACATTTCAGCTTTCAGTATCCCGCTGATAGAGGTATAGAAACTGACAATCACCATCGCCAGCATCACCAGCGCAAACGCGGCATACGGAGAAGTCACATGCTGAAGGGCAGACAGAATAGGTACGGTACATAACGCCGACAGCCCGCCAAAAATCAGCATCGACGTGCGTCGACCGATTTTATCCGAGAGTGCACCGATAATGGGTTGTATGAGCATAAAGACAAACAGCGCCACGGTCATGACTACGCTGGCGACGTTTGCGTGCATGCCGGTGGTGTTCACCAGGTACTTCTGCATATAGGTGGTAAACGTGTAGAAACTAAGGGAGCCGCCCGCAGTAAAGCCCAGCACCATAAGGAAAGCTTTGCGGTTACGCCATAACCCTTTGAATGTTCCCGCCTCCTTCAGCGTTCTGACTTCCTTCTGAGAGGTTTCATCTAACTGACGGCGTAGCCAAAGTGCGACAACTGCCAGTACAGCGCCCATCGCGAAGGGGATTCGCCAACCCCAGGCGTGAAGTTGTGCGTCCGTCAGAATCTGCTGCAGGATCACCACCACAAGAATGGCCAGCAGCTGACCACCAATCAGCGTGACGTACTGGAATGAGGCGTAAAAACCTTTGCGGCCTTCCAATGCAATCTCACTCATGTAGGTCGCACTGGTACCGTATTCACCGCCCACCGATAATCCCTGGAATAAGCGGGCCAGTAAAAGTAGCGCCGGTGCCCAGGTACCAATCGATTCGTATCCGGGTAAGCAGGCGATCACCAGAGAGCCAAAGCACATCATACACACCGAGATCAGCATAGAAGCCTTACGCCCGCGACGATCCGCAATGCGGCCAAACAGCCAGCCCCCGATGGGTCGCATCAAGAATCCTGCGGCAAATACCCCAGCCGTTTGAAGCAGTTGTGTCGTGGTGTTGCCGGAGGGGAAGAAGATATGTGCGAAGTAGAGTGAACAGAATGAGTAGACGTAAAAGTCGAACCATTCAACCAGATTCCCTGAAGAGGCGCTGACGATTGCCCATACCCTTCTTCGGGTATCACTGTTAGCCAGCGTCCCGTTTGATGTAATACTTTCTGTCATTGTGATTATGCTCCTGCCATAAACAGCGGCGTATTGAGCCAGGAGACTCAATTACCTCGTGAATGAAATGTTATAATTTTGTTATAAATAACATTGAGACAGAGATCACACATTCCATTAGCAGGATAAGGGATTAAGAGAAAGGCCAGAGAGAGAAAGGCCAGAGAGAGAAAGGCCAGAGAGGGAAAGCACAAAGCAAAAAACCCCGCACCTTTCGGTACGGGGTTCTTCTAATTGATGCCTGGCAGTTCCCTACTCTCACATGGGGAGACCCCACACTACCATCGGCGCTACGGCGTTTCACTTCTGAGTTCGGCATGGGGTCAGGTGGGACCACCGCGCTAAAGCCGCCAGGCAAATTCTGTTAATCTGTATCAAGCTGAGTTGAATGCGTCGTCTCATCGCCGAAACAGCTTCGGCGTTGTAAGGTTAAGCCTCACGGTTCATTAGTATCGGTTAGCTCAACGCATCGCTGCGCTTACACACCCGACCTATCAACGTCGTAGTCTTCAACGTTCCTTCAGGACTCTCAAGGAGTCAGGGAGAACTCATCTCGGGGCAAGTTTCGTGCTTAGATGCTTTCAGCACTTATCTTTTCCGCATTTAGCTACCGGGCAATGCCATTGGCATGACAACCCGAACACCAGTGATGCGTCCACTCCGGTCCTCTCGTACTAGGAGCAGCCCCCCTCAATTCTCCAGCGCCCACGGCAGATAGGGACCGAACTGTCTCACGACGTTCTAAACCCAGCTCGCGTACCACTTTAAATGGCGAACAGCCATACCCTTGGGACCTACTTCAGCCCCAGGATGTGATGAGCCGACATCGAGGTGCCAAACACCGCCGTCGATATGAACTCTTGGGCGGTATCAGCCTGTTATCCCCGGAGTACCTTTTATCCGTTGAGCGATGGCCCTTCCATTCAGAACCACCGGATCACTATGACCTGCTTTCGCACCTGCTCGAGCCGTCACTCTCGCAGTCAAGCTAGCTTATGCCATTGCACTAACCTCCTGATGTCCGACCAGGATTAGCTAACCTTCGTGCTCCTCCGTTACTCTTTGGGAGGAGACCGCCCCAGTCAAACTACCCACCAGACACTGTCCGCAACCCGGATTACGGGTCTACGTTAGAACACCAGCCATTAAAGGGTGGTATTTCAAGGGCGGCTCCACGCAGACTGGCGTCCACGCTTCAAAGCCTCCCACCTATCCTACACATCAAGGACCAGTGTTCAGTGTCAAGCTATAGTAAAGGTTCACGGGGTCTTTCCGTCTTGCCGCGGGTACACTGCATCTTCACAGCGAGTTCAATTTCACTGAGTCTCGGGTGGAGACAGCCTGGCCATCATTACGCCATTCGTGCAGGTCGGAACTTACCCGACAAGGAATTTCGCTACCTTAGGACCGTTATAGTTACGGCCGCCGTTTACCGGGGCTTCGATCAAGAGCTTCGCGTTGCCGCTAACCCCATCAATTAACCTTCCGGCACCGGGCAGGCGTCACACCGTATACGTCCACTTTCGTGTTTGCACAGTGCTGTGTTTTTAATAAACAGTTGCAGCCAGCTGGTATCTTCGACTGATTTCAGCTCCACCCGCAGGGGCTTCACCTACATATCAGCGTGCCTTCTCCCGAAGTTACGGCACCATTTTGCCTAGTTCCTTCACCCGAGTTCTCTCAAGCGCCTTGGTATTCTCTACCTGACCACCTGTGTCGGTTTGGGGTACGATTTGATGTTACCTGATGCTTAGAGGCTTTTCCTGGAAGCAGGGCATTTGTTACTTCAGCACCGTAGTGCCTCGTCATCACACCTCAGCGTTAGAAGAGTTCCGGATTTACCTAAAACTCCCGCCTACATGCTTAAACCGGGACAACCGTCGCCCGGCTAACATAGCCTTCTCCGTCCCCCCTTCGCAGTAACACCAAGTACAGGAATATTAACCTGTTTCCCATCGACTACGCCTTTCGGCCTCGCCTTAGGGGTCGACTCACCCTGCCCCGATTAACGTTGGACAGGAACCCTTGGTCTTCCGGCGTGCGGGCTTTTCACCCGCATTATCGTTACTTATGTCAGCATTCGCACTTCTGATACCTCCAGCATGCCTCACAGCACACCTTCAACGGCTTACAGAACGCTCCCCTACCCAACAACGCATAAGCGTCGCTGCCGCAGCTTCGGTGCATGGTTTAGCCCCGTTACATCTTCCGCGCAGGCCGACTCGACCAGTGAGCTATTACGCTTTCTTTAAATGATGGCTGCTTCTAAGCCAACATCCTGGCTGTCTGTGCCTTCCCACATCGTTTCCCACTTAACCATGACTTTGGGACCTTAGCTGGCGGTCTGGGTTGTTTCCCTCTTCACGACGGACGTTAGCACCCGCCGTGTGTCTCCCGTGATAACATTCTTCGGTATTCGTAGTTTGCATCGGGTTGGTAAGCCGGGATGGCCCCCTAGCCGAAACAGTGCTCTACCCCCGAAGATGAGTTCACGAGGCGCTACCTAAATAGCTTTCGGGGAGAACCAGCTATCTCCCGGTTTGATTGGCCTTTCACCCCCAGCCACAAGTCATCCGCTAATTTTTCAACATTAGTCGGTTCGGTCCTCCAGTTAGTGTTACCCAACCTTCAACCTGCCCATGGCTAGATCACCGGGTTTCGGGTCTATACCCTGCAACTTAACGCCCAGTTAAGACTCGGTTTCCCTTCGGCTCCCCTATACGGTTAACCTTGCTACAGAATATAAGTCGCTGACCCATTATACAAAAGGTACGCAGTCACACCACGAAGGTGCTCCCACTGCTTGTACGTACACGGTTTCAGGTTCTTTTTCACTCCCCTCGCCGGGGTTCTTTTCGCCTTTCCCTCACGGTACTGGTTCACTATCGGTCAGTCAGGAGTATTTAGCCTTGGAGGATGGTCCCCCCATATTCAGACAGGATACCACGTGTCCCGCCCTACTCTTCGAGTTCACAACCTGTGTGCTTTCGTGTACGGGGCTGTCACCCTGTATCGCCGGACTTTCCAGACCGTTCCACTAACACACAAGCTGATTCAGACTCTGGGCTGCTCCCCGTTCGCTCGCCGCTACTGGGGGAATCTCGGTTGATTTCTTTTCCTCGGGGTACTTAGATGTTTCAGTTCCCCCGGTTCGCCTCGTTAACCTATGTATTCAGTTAACGATAGTGTGACGAATCACACTGGGTTTCCCCATTCGGACATCGCCGGGTCAAAGGTTCATATCACCTCGCCGGCGCTTTTCGCAGATTAGCACGTCCTTCATCGCCTCTGACTGCCAGGGCATCCACCGTGTACGCTTAGTCGCTTAACCTCACAACCCGAAGATGTTTCTTTCGATTCATCACCGACTTGCGAAAATTTGAGAGACTCGAACACACCATTAAAGATGTGTCGTTTCAATTTTCAGCTTGATCCAGATTTTTAAAGAGCAAATATCTCAAACGTCACCCGAAGATGAGTTTTGAGATATTAAGGCAGGTGACTTTCACTCACGAACCAGCAAGTGGCGTCCCCTAGGGGATTCGAACCCCTGTTACCGCCGTGAAAGGGCGGTGTCCTGGGCCTCTAGACGAAGGGGACACTGAAGTCTCAATCGCAAGACGCCTTGCTATTTACTTTTCATCAGACAATCTGTGTGAGCACTACAAAGGCAGGTTCTTTAAGGTAAGGAGGTGATCCAACCGCAGGTTCCCCTACGGTTACCTTGTTACGACTTCACCCCAGTCATGAATCACAAAGTGGTAAGCGCCCTCCCGAAGGTTAAGCTACCTACTTCTTTTGCAACCCACTCCCATGGTGTGACGGGCGGTGTGTACAAGGCCCGGGAACGTATTCACCGTAGCATTCTGATCTACGATTACTAGCGATTCCGACTTCATGGAGTCGAGTTGCAGACTCCAATCCGGACTACGACGCACTTTATGAGGTCCGCTTGCTCTCGCGAGGTCGCTTCTCTTTGTATGCGCCATTGTAGCACGTGTGTAGCCCTACTCGTAAGGGCCATGATGACTTGACGTCATCCCCACCTTCCTCCAGTTTATCACTGGCAGTCTCCTTTGAGTTCCCGGCCGGACCGCTGGCAACAAAGGATAAGGGTTGCGCTCGTTGCGGGACTTAACCCAACATTTCACAACACGAGCTGACGACAGCCATGCAGCACCTGTCTCAGAGTTCCCGAAGGCACCAAAGCATCTCTGCTAAGTTCTCTGGATGTCAAGAGTAGGTAAGGTTCTTCGCGTTGCATCGAATTAAACCACATGCTCCACCGCTTGTGCGGGCCCCCGTCAATTCATTTGAGTTTTAACCTTGCGGCCGTACTCCCCAGGCGGTCGACTTAACGCGTTAGCTCCGGAAGCCACTCCTCAAGGGAACAACCTCCAAGTCGACATCGTTTACGGCGTGGACTACCAGGGTATCTAATCCTGTTTGCTCCCCACGCTTTCGCACCTGAGCGTCAGTCTTTGTCCAGGGGGCCGCCTTCGCCACCGGTATTCCTCCAGATCTCTACGCATTTCACCGCTACACCTGGAATTCTACCCCCCTCTACAAGACTCTAGCCTGCCAGTTTCGAATGCAGTTCCCAGGTTGAGCCCGGGGATTTCACATCCGACTTGACAGACCGCCTGCGTGCGCTTTACGCCCAGTAATTCCGATTAACGCTTGCACCCTCCGTATTACCGCGGCTGCTGGCACGGAGTTAGCCGGTGCTTCTTCTGCGGGTAACGTCAATTGCTGAGGTTATTAACCTCAACACCTTCCTCCCCGCTGAAAGTACTTTACAACCCGAAGGCCTTCTTCATACACGCGGCATGGCTGCATCAGGCTTGCGCCCATTGTGCAATATTCCCCACTGCTGCCTCCCGTAGGAGTCTGGACCGTGTCTCAGTTCCAGTGTGGCTGGTCATCCTCTCAGACCAGCTAGGGATCGTCGCCTAGGTGAGCCGTTACCCCACCTACTAGCTAATCCCATCTGGGCACATCTGATGGCAAGAGGCCCGAAGGTCCCCCTCTTTGGTCTTGCGACGTTATGCGGTATTAGCTACCGTTTCCAGTAGTTATCCCCCTCCATCAGGCAGTTTCCCAGACATTACTCACCCGTCCGCCGCTCGTCACCCAGGAGCAAGCTCCCTGTGCTACCGCTCGACTTGCATGTGTTAGGCCTGCCGCCAGCGTTCAATCTGAGCCATGATCAAACTCTTCAATTTAAGTTTGATGCTCGTGAATTAAACTTCGTAATGAATTACGTATGTTCACTCAGAGACTTGGTATTCATTTATTGTCCGAAGACATTAAGAATCCATGTCACTTTGAGTGCCCACACAGATTGTCTGATAAATTGTTAAAGAGCAGTGCAACGCGGCTTTCGCTCACCGTTGCGAGGTGGCGTATATTACGCTTTCCTCTTTCAGAGTCAAGCGTTTATTTTCGCTTTTCTCTGCTGACCCGGCGGCGTGTGTGCCGTTGTTCCGTGTCAGTGGAGGCGCATTATAGGGAGTAATTCCGAACCTGCAAGGATAAAGTGAAATTTATTTACTGACTGCTCATTTTCCAGGCAAAACTAACTCCAGACCTCAATTTTCGCCTGGTTTTTAAACAAAAACGAGCCGCACGCGGCTCGTTTTTGCGTTTTGTGACTTACTGCACTGCCACAATGCGATCGTCGTTGGCTTCCAGACGAATAACTTTGCCTGGAATCAACTCTCCGGAGAGGATCTGCTGCGCCAGCGGGTTTTCGATCTGCTGCTGGATAGCACGTTTTAATGGACGCGCACCGTACACCGGATCGTAACCATTCTCGCTCAGCAGCTTCAGCGCATCGTCGGAGATGTGAATTTCATACCCACGCTCTTCCAGACGTTTGTACAGACGCTGCAGCTGGATCTGCGCAATCGACGCAATGTGTTTCTCACCCAGAGGATGGAAGACCACTACTTCATCAATACGGTTGATGAACTCCGGACGGAAGCTATGGCTGACCACACCGAGTACCAGATCCTTCATATGACCGTAATCCAGTTCGCCGAAACGTTCCTGAATCAAATCGGAACCCAGGTTCGAGGTCATGATGACAACCGTATTACGGAAGTCGACCGTTCTCCCCTGCCCGTCGGTCAGACGACCATCGTCCAGCACCTGAAGCAGGATGTTGAACACATCCGGGTGCGCTTTTTCCACTTCATCCAGCAGGATGACGGAATAAGGGCGACGGCGAACCGCTTCTGTTAGATAGCCACCTTCTTCATAACCCACGTATCCCGGAGGCGCACCGACCAGACGTGAGACGGAGTGTTTCTCCATAAACTCGGACATGTCGATACGCACCATCGCATCGTCGCTGTCGAACATAAAGTTAGCCAGCGCTTTACACAGCTCGGTTTTACCGACCCCCGTCGGCCCCAGGAACAGGAACGAACCAATCGGACGGTTTGGATCGGACAGCCCCGCTCGGCTACGGCGAATAGCGTTCGATACCGCCTCAACCGCTTCGTTCTGACCAATCACCCGATTGTGGAGATCTTGCTCCATGCGCAGCAGTTTTTCACGCTCGCCTTCCAGCATGCGCGCCACCGGAATACCGGTCCAGCGAGCAAGCACTTCCGCGATTTCTGCATCCGTCACCTTATTACGTAACAGACGCATCGTTTTCCCTTCTGACTGTGTCGCTATCTCAAGCTGTTTTTCCAGCTCAGGAATTTTGCCGTACTGCAGTTCAGACATCCGCGCCAGATCGCCGACGCGACGCGCCTGCTCAATGGCAATTTTTGCCTGTTCGAGCTCAGCTTTGATGGTCTGAGTGCCGGAAAGTGATGCTTTCTCGGCTTTCCACTCTTCTTCCAGTTCAGAGTACTGGCGCTCTTTATCGTCCAGTTCTTCATTGAGCATATCCAGGCGTTTCTTACTGGCTTCATCAGACTCTTTCTTCAGCGCCTGCTGTTCCAGCTTGAGCTGAATGATGCGTCGGTCGAGCCGGTCCAGCTCTTCCGGTTTCGAGTCAATCTGCATACGAATGCTTGAAGCCGCTTCATCAATCAGGTCGATCGCTTTATCCGGCAGCTGACGGTCAGCGATATAACGATGAGAAAGCGTCGCCGCTGCAACGATGGCCGGGTCTGTGATCTGCACGTGGTGGTGCAGTTCATAGCGCTCTTTCAGACCACGCAGGATCGCGATGGTGTCTTCAACGCTTGGCTCAGCAACAAACACTTTCTGGAAGCGACGTTCCAGCGCAGCATCTTTTTCAATGTACTGACGATATTCATCAAGCGTAGTGGCGCCGACGCAGTGAAGTTCACCGCGCGCCAGCGCAGGTTTCAGCATGTTCCCGGCATCCATCGCGCCGTCCGCTTTACCCGCACCGACCATGGTGTGCAGTTCGTCGATAAACAGGATAACGTTGCCTTCCTGTTTCGCCAGGTCGTTAAGCACGCCTTTGAGACGCTCTTCGAACTCGCCGCGGTATTTCGCACCGGCCACCAGCGCGCCCATATCCAGCGCCAGTACGCGGCGGCCTTTCAGGCCTTCCGGCACTTCACCGTTGACGATACGCTGCGCCAACCCTTCAACAATGGCGGTTTTACCGACACCCGGTTCACCAATCAACACCGGGTTGTTCTTGGTACGACGCTGCAGTACCTGAATCGTACGGCGGATTTCTTCGTCACGGCCGATAACCGGGTCAAGTTTGCCCTGCTCAGCACGCTCGGTCAGATCGACCGTAAATTTCTTCAAAGCCTGACGTTGGTCTTCGGCTCCCTGATCGTTCACGCTTTCACCTCCGCGCATTTTCTCAATCGCCTGAGTCACATTGGCGGTGGTCGCGCCGGCAGATTTCAGCAGGTCGGTCAAGGTGCCGCGTGATTCAAGCGCCGCCAGAACAAACAGCTCTGACGAAATAAAGTTGTCCCCACGTTTTTGCGCCAGCTTGTCGCAAAGGTTCAGTACGCGTACCAGATCCTGCGACGGCTGAACGTCGCCGCCGGTACCTTCTACCTGCGGCAAACGGCTCAGCGCCTGATCGATAGCGGTGCGTAACTGGCCAGCATTAATGCCAGCGGACGTTAATAAAGGACGTACCGATCCCCCTTCCTGATTCAGCAAGGCGCTCATTAAATGAAGAGGTTCGATAAATTGGTTGTCGTGCCCCAGTGCGAGGGACTGGGCATCGGCGAGAGCAAGCTGGAATTTATTAGTAAGACGATCCAGACGCATAACTCCTCCCATAACAGGTCAAATTTGCTACTGGAGATTAAATGAGGTCATCCCTCAATTATTCAAGGTTAATGACCTGAATTATGTGAAAAGAAAACGGCACGTACCGGATCGTCTTGATTCTTTAGGTTATATCAGCCAAATGAAACTTGCCATACGTCCCGTGGTCTTGTCGCGGCGATAGGAGAAAAAATCACCCTTTTCGGTGAATGTGCAGCGATCGCCGCCGAAGATCTGCGACACGCCAACGTTGTTCAGGCGCTGGCGGGCGAGCTGGTAGATATCGGCCAGATATTTATCCCCCGAAGGCAGGAAGGCTTCCACCGCTTGCGGATCTTTTTCCATAAAGGCTTCGCGAACCTCTGGCCCCACTTCAAAAGCGCGAGGACCAATGGCCGGGCCAAGCCAGGCCATAATATTGGCAGGCTCATCGTTAAAGCAGGCAACTGTTTCTTCGAGCACGCCTTCACACAGACCACGCCAGCCCGCGTGTGCTGCTGCCACCTCGGTACCTGCACGGTTACAGAACAGAACCGGCAGACAATCGGCGGTCATCACGGCACAAACAGTTCCCGGAGTATTACTGTAAGAGGCATCAGCGCGTTTAGAAGCATAGGGTTCCCCCGTCAACTTCAGCACCGCGTTACCATGAACCTGTTCCAGCCAGACCGGTTTCGACGGAAAGTTCCCCGCAGCAAACAGACGCCTGCGGTTCTCTTCAACGTGTTCCAGGTTGTCGCCACAGTGCGCACCGAGGTTCAAAGACTCCCACGCGCCCTGGCTAACACCGCCAGTACGGGTTGAACTGCAGGCAGCCACGCCTGCAGGCAATGGCCACTCCGGGACAATCAGTTTGGTCATAACCAGTCCACTTGATCCTTATGTTCTTCGAAATCAGCACGCATGGCGTCAATAAGGTCCACCATATCCTGCGGGATAGGCGCATGCCACTCCATCTGAATACCGGTGATAGGGTGATAAAGACGCAGCATGGTCGCGTGTAGCGCCTGACGATCGAATTTACGCAATACGCTGATGAATTCATCCGATGCGCCTTTAGGTGGACGCGGACGACCGCCGTAGACCTGATCCCCCACCAGCGGATGGGTAATGTGGGCCATATGCACGCGGATCTGGTGAGTACGCCCGGTTTCCAGACGCAGACGCAGGCGCGTATGAATACGGAAGTGTTCCATAATGCGATAGTGCGTCACCGCCGGTTTACCCATCGGATGCACCGACATATGGGTACGTTTGGTTGGGTGACGGCTGATTGGCTCTTCCACCGTTCCGCCAGAGGTCATATGCCCAATGGCTACCGCTTCATACTCGCGGGTGATTTCACGCAGCTGCAGCGATTCCACCAGACGGGTCTGAGCAGGAACGGTCTTCGCCACCACCATCAAACCAGTGGTGTCTTTATCCAGACGGTGCACGATGCCCGCGCGCGGGACATCCACGATCGGCGGATAGTAATGGAGAAGTGCGTTAAGTACCGTACCGTCAGGATTTCCCGCGCCCGGATGAACAACCAGGTCGCGCGGCTTGTTGATCACCAGAATGTCATCATCTTCATAGACGATGTCCAGTGGGATATCCTGCGGCTCGAAGCGGATTTCCTCTTCGATTTCAGCATTGATGGCGACAGCTTCCCCACCTAACACTTTCTCTTTTGGTTTGTCCCAGATCTTGCCGTTTACCAGCACGCGCTGGTCAAGGATCCATTCTTTTATGCGTGAACGCGAATAATCAGGGAACAATTCGGCCAAAGCCTGATCTAAGCGTTGACCGAGCTGATTTTCGGAGACTGTTGCGGTGAGTTCTACTCGTTGTGCCATAAACTGCTTCTTCGTTTAACGTTGGGTTTTACGGCTTTGCCGTTTAATATAGTGTGCTATTGTAGCTGGTCTTAATCGGGAGCAGGAACAGAGTTTCTCCCGGACAAACATTTGAGGAAAGTCAAAACGTCATGACGCGCATGAAATATCTGGTGGCAGCGGCCACGTTGAGCCTGGCTTTGGTGGGCTGCTCCGGTTCAAATGAACAGGTCCCTGACAATCCGCCGAATGAAATCTATGCGACTGCACAACAAAAGTTGCAGGACGGTAACTGGAAACAGGCGATAACGCAACTGGAAGCGTTGGATAATCGCTATCCATTTGGCCCGTATTCGCAGCAGGTACAGTTAGATCTCATCTATGCATACTATAAAAATGCCGATCTGCCGCTGGCTCAGGCAACCATCGATCGTTTCATACGTCTGAACCCGACTCATCCTAACATCGACTATGTGATGTACATGCGCGGCCTCACCAACATGGCGCTGGACGACAGTGCGCTGCAGGGCTTCTTCGGCGTGGATCGTTCAGACCGTGACCCGCAGCATGCGCGTGATGCCTTCAATGACTTCTCCAAGCTGGTGCGCGGCTATCCGAACAGTCAGTACGTGACCGATGCCACCAAGCGTCTGGTGTTCCTGAAAGATCGTCTGGCGAAATATGAATACTCCGTGGCGGAATACTATACCCGCCGTGGCGCATGGGTTGCCGTGGTTAACCGCGTAGAAGGTATGCTGCGTGATTATCCGGATACTCAGGCAACGCGCGACGGCCTGAAGCTGATGGAGAACGCTTACCGTCAGATGCAGATGACCGCTCAGGCTGAAAAAGTGGCGAAAATCATCGCCGCGAACAGCAGCAACACCTGATCTTGCCTCAATGCAAAACGGCAGCCCGAAGGCTGCCGTTTTTTTATTCATTTTAGAGCGTCGCCGAAGCGCGTTAGCCTCAACACATCCAGTCAACTATGGCCCCAATTTTTGCCTTCGACAAGGTAAATCTCACCTCTTCCTGCCCTTCCTCACAAAAAAGATTCCCTGACAAAAACCGACAAAATAACGTGATCTAAATCACACATTTTGACATTAGGTCAGGTATGCTGGAATCACCAAGACGGAAAGACAAGAGGTAAAATTTATGACAATGAACATTACCAGTAAACAAATGGAAATTACTCCGGCAATCCGCCAGCACGTCGCAGACCGTCTCGCCAAACTGGATAAATGGCAAACTCATTTGATTAATCCACATATCATCCTGTCCAAGGAGCCGCAGGGTTTCATCGCTGACGCAACTATCAATACTCCAAACGGCCATCTGGTCGCCAGCGCAAAACACGAGGATATGTACACCGCTATTAACGATTTGATCAACAAGCTGGAACGGCAGCTCAATAAAGTGCAACACAAAGGTGAAGCCCGTCGCGCCGCAACATCGGTGAAAGACGCCAGCTTCGCGGAAGAGGTTGAAGAAGAGTAATCCTTTAAATTGAGTGTACCGCCAACGCGCCTTCGGGCGCGTTTTTTGTTTTTTATTGACAGGGTGAAAACAGTACGGGTACTTTAACGGTATCAATCACAGGATGACTTTATGAAACTTACGCCGTTCTTCTTTGCATTCTTTTTTACCTTCCCCTGACTGGGAGGCGTTTCGTCGTGTGATAAAGAATGCGAAGACGAACAACAAGGCCTCCCACAGCGGGAGGCCTTTTTTATTGATAACGATAAAATGAGACAGGCAACACTATGACACCGGAAAACCCGTTATTGGATCTGCGCGTAAAAATCAGCGCGCTGGACGAGAAATTACTGGCGCTGCTGGCCGAACGCCGCGCGCTCGCCATCGAAGTGGGCAAAGCCAAGCTGGACTCCCATCGCCCGGTACGTGATATCGACCGCGAGCGCGATCTGCTGGAGCGTCTGATCCAGCTCGGTAAAGCGCATCACCTCGATGCCCACTACATCACCCGGTTGTTCCAGCTCATCATCGAAGACTCCGTCCTCACCCAGCAAGCGTTACTCCAGCAGCATCTGAATAAAACCAATCCGCACTCTGCGCGTATCGCCTTCCTCGGGCCGAAGGGCTCTTATTCTCACCTGGCCGCACGTCAGTATGCCGCACGCCATTTTGAAGAGTTTATCGAGAGCGGCTGTGCAAAGTTTGCCGACATTTTTAATCAGGTTGAGACCGGCCAGGCGGATTACGCCGTGGTGCCGATTGAGAACACCAGCTCCGGCGCCATCAACGACGTCTACGATTTGCTGCAGCACACCAGCCTGTCGCTGGTTGGCGAGCTGACGATCCCTATCGATCACTGCGTGCTGGTCTCCGGCTCAACAGACCTGAGCAAGATCGAAACGGTCTACAGTCATCCACAGCCGTTCCAGCAGTGCAGCCAGTTCCTGAACCGCTATCCGAACTGGAAAATTGAGTACACCGAAAGCACCTCGGCGGCGATGGAAAAAGTGGCGCAGGCTAACTCCCCAACCGTCGCTGCGCTCGGCAGCGAAGCGGGCGGCGCGCTGTATGGTTTACAGGTACTGGAACGCAATCTGGCAAACCAGACGCAAAACATCACCCGTTTCGTGGTGCTGGCGCGTAAAGCTATTGATGTCTCGGATCAGGTTCCGGCTAAAACGACCCTGCTGATGGCCACCGGCCAACAGGCCGGTGCGCTGGTTGAAGCCCTGCTGGTGCTGCGTAATCACAACCTGATCATGACCAAACTGGAATCACGTCCGATCCACGGTAATCCGTGGGAAGAGATGTTCTACCTTGATATCCAGGCCAACCTGGAATCTGCATCCATGCAGAAAGCCCTGCGCGAACTGGGCGAGATCACGCGCTCCATGAAGGTGCTGGGCTGCTATCCGAGCGAGAACGTGGTCCCGGTTGACCCGGCTTAACGTTCGATAAACCGGCTTTTCTTCATCCCTGCCACGCTCACCGGCAGGGTGAAGATGGCGCCGGAGAGCGGATACTTCGCCACCTCCTCCGCGTCCATATTTTCCCGCGTGGTGGTAATAAACAGCGTTTTCATGTCATCGCCGCCAAAACAGACCATCGTCGGGCAACGTACCGGCATGCGGTATTCTTCCAGCTGCTCCCCTTGCGGAGAAAAACGCGCAATACGCCAGCCGTCAAACAGCGCGCTCCAGTAGCAGCCTTCCACATCCATGGCCGCGCCGTCCGGTATCCCTTCGCCCTCTTTAAACTGACGAAACACCTCACGCCTGCCGGGTTCGCCCTGCTCGTCAAGCGGCGTGCGGTAAATTACGCCGTTTGGCGTGTCTGAGGTAAACATCCACTGCTTGTCCGGGCTAAACGCTAAGCCGTTGTGCCCGTGAATATCGCACTGGATCACTTTCGGCGTCAGATCGTTGTCGATGCGCATCAGCAGGGCACCGTTGTAATCTCCCGGCCCCCAAAAGGTGCCCGCATAGAACCGTCCCTGATGATCGGTGCCGCCGTCGTTAAAACGTGCCAGCTGCGGGTTAGAGGGGTTATCACACACCTTGCGGCGCAGCAGGCCGTGTTTATCGGTCAGCCAGATACCCGTTCGCATCGCAACGATAAAACCACCCTGCTCGCGCAGAGCAAAACAGCCCACCTCCTCATGGAAAGAGAGCACGGTGTGTTCTGCCGTCGGCAGATGGTAGCGGTGGATCTCCCCTTCCAGAATATCGGCCCAGTAGAGCGCGTGCTCTTCTGCGCTCCACGTCGGGCATTCAGGCAGATGCCCGGTGTAATTCAACAGCAGCTGCGGTTCGGCCATGACAGTTCCCCAAAATAAAAAAGCCAGCAATGCTGGCTTTCAGTATATACATCATCGCATTACTGGCGACTGTCATTTGCCTGGCGCAACAGCGTCCGGCTCTCACTCTGGAAGCGCTGCGCGTAATCGCCAAACCAGTGCTCGACCTTGCGGAAGCTGTCGATAAACGCCTGCTTGTCTCCGTGCTCTAGCAGCGTAATGGCTTCACCAAAGCGCTGATAGTAGCGCTTGATGAGCGCCAGATTGTTCTCGGAGGACATAATAATGTCCGCGTAAAGCTGCGGATCCTGAGCAAACAGGCGCCCGACCATCGCCAGCTCCAGACGATAGATAGGTGAAGAGAGTGCCAGCAGCTGTTCAAGCTGCACGTTCTCTTCCGCCAGATGCAGACCGTAGGCAAACGTCGCAAAGTGGCGCAGCGCCTGAATGAACGCCATGTTCTGATCGTGCTCGACCGCGCTGATGCGGTGCAGTCGCGCACCCCATACCTGAATCTGTTCCAGGAACCACTGATAGGCTTCCGGCTGACGACCGTCGCAGTAAACCACCACCTGCTTTGCCAGGCTGCCGCTGTCCGGGCCAAACATCGGATGCAGACCCAGCACCGGGCCAGTATGCGCAGCCAGCATGGCCTGTAGCGGACCATTTTTGACGGAGGCCAGATCCACCAGGATGCAGTCTTTCGGTAAAGGAGGCAGCTTTTCGATGATCTGCTCCGTCACGTGGATCGGCACGCTGACGATAACCATCCCGGCATCTTTCATGAGTTCCGGAGCATGCCCCCAGTCCTCTTTTTCCAGAATGCGCACCTGATAGCCAGAAAGCGTCAGCATTTTTTCAAACAGACGCCCCATCTGCCCTGCACCGCCGACAATCACTACCGGCCGCAGGGACGGGCAGAGGGTTTTAAAGCCCTTGTCGTTTTCGCTGGAATAGGATTCCCGCATCACGCGGCGCAGAACATCTTCAATCAAATCCGGCGAAACGCCCAGCGCCTGGGCCTCTTTACGACGGGAGGCCAGCATTGAGGCTTCGCGCTCAGGGACGTAAATCGGCAGGCCGTATTTGCTTTTCACCTCACCGACTTCGGCAACCAGCGCCATGCGGCGCGCCAGCAGGTCCAGCAGCGCCTTATCCACTTCATCAATTTGATCGCGCAGTGCGGTCAATTCAGCAACCATAACTAACCTCTTAAGCCAGACGCGTCGCCAGCTGGCCGTTCAAATCTTGGTGGATCTCACGCAGCAGCGCATCGGTCGTCTCCCAGCTGATGCAGGCATCCGTCACGGAGACGCCGTGCTTCATTGCGCTGCGCGGTTGTTCAGATGACTGATTGCCTTCATGAATGTTGCTCTCAATCATCAGACCGATAATCGAACGGTTGCCATCTTTGATCTGTGCGATCACGGATTCCGCAACCGCAGGCTGGCGACGGTAATCTTTATTCGAATTACCATGACTGCAATCTACCATCAGTGCCGGGCGCAGTCCCGCCTGTTCCATCTCTTTTTCACACTGCGCCACGTCCGCCGGGCTGTAGTTAGGCGCTTTCCCGCCGCGCAGGATCACATGGCCGTCCGGGTTGCCCTGCGTTTGCAGGAGGCAGACCTGGCCTGCCTGGTTAATACCGACGAAACGGTGCGGCATGGCGGCAGCGCGCATGGCGTTGATTGCCGTCGCCAGGCTGCCATCGGTACCGTTTTTAAAGCCAACCGGCATCGACAGGCCCGACGCCATTTCGCGGTGGGTTTGCGATTCCGTGGTACGCGCACCAATCGCGGACCAGCTGAACAGATCGCCCAGGTACTGCGGGCTGTTTGGATCCAGCGCTTCGGTTGCCAGCGGCAGCCCCATGCTAACCAGCTCCACCAGCAGGCGACGCGCAATCTTCAGGCCTGCTTCCACATCAAACGAGCCATCCATGTGCGGATCGTTAATCAACCCTTTCCAGCCGACGGTAGTACGTGGCTTCTCAAAATAGACGCGCATCACCAGATAGAGGCTATCGCTGACCTCCTCCGCTAATGCTTTAAATCGACGAGCGTACTCAATGGCGGTTTCAGGATCGTGAATGGAGCAAGGACCGCATACCACCAGCAGGCGCGGATCGCGGCCGGCGATAATGTCAGAAATGGTCTGGCGGGAGTGCTCGATCTGAGCCTCCTGCGCGACGCTCAGCGGGAATTCCGCTTTCAGCTGATCCGGAGTGATTAAAACCTGTTCGTCAGTGATATGTACGTTGTTCAGCGCGTCTTTTTGCATGATGGCGATCCTGTAAAGCTCGTTTGCGATAGTTGTTTTCCTCAATGAGGTGAAACCACGATACCATAAAAAGTAAACATTTCAATCCAAAATACGTACACTTTAGTTTACATAAGCCACTTTATTGCAAAAAACAGCCGATAAAAACGTAAACTTTAAATTACAGACGGTTTTCTTTTGCCAGGCTATGCTGAAGAAAAAGGAGAATAGCTATGCGTTCAATTGCTCTCGTGCTGTTGTCGCTGTTTTTAACGGGCTGTCAGATCAATCCTTATACTTTCCATCCCGACTGGACCAGCCCATCCTGGTTTGATGCCGGTAAAGAAGACGCCATGAATGGCCTGCCGGTTAAAGATAACCAGGCCCTGGCCGATAGTTTTAACGACACACACGTTGATCGTAGCGAATATCTTCGTGGCTATGCCGATGGTCAGAAGAAAGTCTGTGAAGAAGGGTTTATGCATGCCTGGGGATTAGCTGGCAAGTCTTTCCCTGCCAGCTGCGATACTGCTGAAAACGCGGCAAAACTGCATGCGTCATGGCAGAAAGGGATGGATGAAAGTATGCGTTCCAGCAGACTGAATTAAGGTTATTTTTATCCACCGGAAAATAAACAACAGTAGGATTTAGCTTAGGTCGGCCTTAGGCTATTTCTGACATAATGACGGCTCTGACAAACAATGGTATTCTGCCCGCAACTCTTAAGGACATCTATTTCCGGAGCGATGTGGCGGATTCTGGTGAGAAATTTATTCTTGATCTCTTTTTTCCGACTCACTCTGGTGTTAATGCTGTTCCTTATGGTGGGCCCTGCGGCGGCAGGCACGCTTACGGAAACGGATAAATCGGTACGCTCGATTGTCTCAGGCATTGTGAGCTATACGCGATGGCCGTCACTTTCCGGTCAGCCTAAACTCTGCGTTTACGCCACTTCTCACTATACGCACGCCCTCAGCGGCGATGAAGGCCATAGCGAGTTACCTTATACTCCCGTTATTGTTCGTAACGATCGGGAAGCCCTGGCCGCGACGTGCGATGCGATTTATTTCGGGTCTGAATCACCGGCAAAACAACTTGAATTAATAAGTCAATATCAGGGCAGAGCATTGCTATTAATCTCAGAGCAAAATCCGGAATGCGTAATTGGCAGTGCCTTTTGCCTGATAATCGATCGTGGCCAGGTACGGTTCTCCGTCAACCTGGACGCATTGACGCGCAGTGGCGTAAGAGTCAATCCGGATGTATTAATGCTTGCCCGGAATAAGCAGCATGGATAAAGATTTCACTTCAACGCCGCGTCCGACGTTTAAAAGAACGTTGAGGCGAAACAGCATGATAAGCGTCATCATCACGATGACGTTAATATGGCTGTTGCTCTGTTTTGCTTCCGTCGTAACCTTAAAACAATACGCGCAAAAGAATCTCGAACTCACCGGCGCCACAATGAGCCACAGCCTGGAAGCCTCTCTGGTGTTCAACGATTCCCTGGCGGCCAACGAAACGCTCGCAGCCCTGGGCAAACAGGGCCAGTTTGCCCAGGCCGAGGTTATCAACGCGCATAAAAAGCGGTTTGCCTACTGGTCCTGGAACCCGGAAGATAACAACGACACGCTGGGCGCGCTGGTAAGCCGCTGGCTTTTCCCCGTACCGGTTGCGCAGCCCATCATGCATAACGGCTTAACGATCGGCGAAATCCGCCTTACCGCGCGCGACAGCCTAATCAGCCATTTCATCTGGATGTCGTTTGCCGTGCTTACCGGCTGCATTCTTTTTGCTACCGCCGTCGCGCTTGCCATTACCCAGTCTTTGCATCACGGCATGGTCACGGCCCTGCAAAACATTACCGACGTCGTGCATGACGTTCGTACCAACCGCAACTTCTCCCGCCGGGTGAAAGACGGGCGTATCGAAGAGTTTCACCAGTTTGGTGAAGACTTCAACAGCCTTCTGGATGAGATGGAAGAGTGGCAGCTGAAGCTCCAGGCGAAAAACGCCCAGCTGTTACGTACCGCCATGCACGACCCGCTCACCGGTCTTGCCAACCGCGCTGCGTTTCGGAACAGCATTGGGGCCTTAATGAACGACCCTTCTGCCAAAATGAACTCGGCCCTGCTCTTCCTCGACGGTGATAATTTTAAGTTTATTAACGACACCTGGGGACATGCGGCAGGAGACTGCGTGCTGATTGAAGTCGCCAGCAGGATGATGGAGTTTGGCGACAAACGTCACCAGGCATACCGCCTTGGCGGTGACGAATTCGCCATGGTGCTGTACGGCGTGCACTCTGAGCTTGAGGTTCAACATATTTGCGCTGCGCTTTCGCAGCAGTTTATCCGTCCGTTTGATCTGCATAACGGACAAAAAGCAACGATGTCACTCAGCATTGGCTTTGCTCTGGCGTGGGAAAATGCTTCCGTGGAAGCATTACTGGAGAGGGCTGACCGCAATATGTACCAGGTAAAAAACCAGCGTACGAAAACAATAAGTTAGAAAGGATACACTATGTTAAAACGTTACTTCGCGCCGATAGTACTGGCCTCACTGGTTCTGGCAGGCTGTCAGTCGCCGCCGGAAGGCAAATTCACTCCTGAGCAAATTGCGGCGATGAAGTCTTACGGTTTTAACGAACTGAACGGTGACTGGTCACTCGGCATGTCGGACACCATCCTGTTTGATAAAAATGACGCCAGACTGCGTCCGGAAAGTGAAACGCAGATCCAATCCATGGCCTCCCGCCTGGCGGAAACCGGCCTGAACCACGCGCGAATGGACGGTCACACGGATAACTACGGGGAAGAAAGCTACAATGAAGCGCTGTCGTTAAAACGCGCCAACGCCGTGGCCGATGCCTGGGCGAAGGGGGCAAATATCCCGCGCAGCAATCTCACCACGCAGGGATTAGGTCAAAAATACCCGGTTGCGAGCAACAGTACCCCGCAAGGGCGCGCTGAAAACCGCCGCGTCGCAGTGGTTATCAGCACGCCATAGGGTTATTTAGCGGATGGTTCGGCGAGCGTCACCCTGGTTGCCGCTCGCCAGCGCAGCCAGTCCACCAGAACAAACAGCGCCAGACTCACGCCCATGACCGGCAAGGCCAGCCCCAGCAGTACGCTGATTATCACCGTAACCCCTCTTCCCCACCCTGACAGCGCCAGCCAGCTCTGACAAAGCGTCTGCACCGGATCCACGGCCGATTGCGCCGGACGGCGCATCCACCACATCCGGTATCCCCAGATGATGAGCACGCAGAGAGCGAGACCGAACGCCACGAGCAGCAGCTGGTTCACCAGCCCGAATAAGATCCCCATATGGAAATCTACGCCCCAGCGGGTCAGTTTTGCCATTAGCGGGAAATCCTCGAAACGGGTTCTGTCCAGGACCTGCATCGTAGAAGGATCAACCGCAACGGCATCGACCTGGGTCGGCCAGCTGCGATCAATTTCCGTCACGGTCCAGGCGCGATCCGCCGTTTTCGCCGGGCGGATCTCCAGCCTGTTGGCATCAATCCCTGCGTTACGCGCCGCGTTTAACACCCCGTCAAACTGCGTCAAATCCATCGCCATTTCCGGCATCATCATTCTGCCGTGATGGCCACGGTGTTCGGCATGTTCATCCACGATCTCATGTTGGCCGGAAAGCGTCGTGTTCACCTGCGGGGTCAGCCAGTTCATCTCAGCCCGCAGCCTGTCAACGTTCCCGCCAGCCCACTGGGACCAAGTCAGGCCGGTTGCCGAGAACAGCAGCATTCCGCCCAACAGACCCCAGCCCAGCGTCACGTGCAGGCGACGTCGATTCTGGAAGCGATTATTGATCCGCCGTTTGGGTCGGGTATAAAA
The DNA here is from genome assembly GCF_024599655.1 of Enterobacter asburiae. Classification (NCBI taxonomy): domain Bacteria; kingdom Pseudomonadati; phylum Pseudomonadota; class Gammaproteobacteria; order Enterobacterales; family Enterobacteriaceae; genus Enterobacter; species Enterobacter asburiae. The sequence goes on along the minus strand of NZ_CP102247.1, from coordinate 1,180,467 downwards.
CCACAGTCCAACACCGCCCAGCGCGGCAACCCACATCCAGGAGGCCGCAAGCTCGCTGTAGAGTCGCCCCACGTCGCCCAGCATCAGAGAGGTATGCAGGTAATCAATGGTCTGACGCAGCGGTAAAATCCCGCTGGTGCCGTATACCGTCATATCCCCCAGCACCGCCAGGCTTACCGGATCAATAAAAATAGCCCGGTTCTCCGATGGCCCAAGCGCCGGGTCAGCAAACATCACGCGGGTGGTTTCCCCTTCAGCCAGCCCCGGACGCACGGCGTGCAAACGCATATCTGATCCAACGGTTTTTTCCGCCACAGCAATTTGTTCCGCCAGCGGCTGCGGCTTGCCCACGGAATCCGCGTGGAGCGCGTGCCGGTAGAGCGCATTCTCCAGCTGCGGGGTCGCCACATACAGCGTACCGGTCAGCGCGGCAAAGAAGATAAACGGGCCGACAAACAGCCCAACGTAGAAATGGAGGCGACGCAGCAGGTTTCCCCATGCCGCGCGCGGAGTGCAGGTAGTCATACTTTTCCTTTTTAAGGCAGTAAGTTATTGATTTATTTTTTAAAGGGAAAAAGCAGACTGCCGCGGCGGCGCGCGGGTATCAGGATAAAGCCAGGGGAAAAAGTGCCAGTGGCTGACCGCCTGGCGCGGCGGCTTAACGCGAAGCCTCTGCAGCACCACGCTGAGCAGGACGATCAGCGCCAGCATCACGCCAGGGACGTGCGCTAACAGCACGCAGTAGCCGCACGCTTCCGCATGGTCGACAGGCATCGTGTGCGGCATATCGCCATGATGCTCATTCATCGACATCATGCTCATGTCATGATGCATGCCCGGCATCGCGCTCATGGGATCTTTCTGCAGCGAGACGGAGATAAGCGGCGCCACCACGATCAGCAGGATCGCAAACAGCGCGGTCAATGCCGCTGCGCGTTTCCGGTTAGGCTGATGCAGTACGTTATCCACGTCCCCTCCACTCAAGAGGCAAGCATTGTAAATGATTTATGACAAAAGGGTTAACGTGAGAAATGCGCAGGGATAAAAAAAGGGCCGGCCTTTCGGCCAGCCCTTTCTAACAGGATGTCGCTTAAGCGAATCTTAGTTCAGACGCTCTTTAATACGAGCAGACTTACCAGTACGCTCACGCAGGTAGTACAGTTTAGCTTTACGTACAGCACCACGACGTTTAACAGCAATGCTGTCAACTACCGGAGAGTGAGTCTGGAAGACACGCTCAACGCCTTCGCCGTTGGAAATTTTACGAACAGTGAATGCAGAGTGCAGACCGCGGTTACGAATAGCGATAACCACGCCCTCGAATGCCTGCAGACGTTTTTTGGAACCTTCAACAACCCATACTTTCACTTCCACGGTGTCACCTGGACGGAAGGAAGGTACGTCCTGCTTCATCTGCTCTTGTTCAAGTTGCTTAATAATGTTGCTCATAATTTAATCTCTTATCCTGGGTAAACTGATATTCGGGAGCGTATTACGCATTCCCATCATGTTCATGCTGCTGGTGCGCGTGTTCAGTTTTGAACTCGGCCAGCAACTTTGCTTGCTCTTCAGTCAGAGCCAGGTTTTCCAGAAGTTCAGGTCTTCTAAGCCAGGTTCGGCCCAGCGACTGCTTCAAACGCCAGCGACGTATCTCGGCATGGTTTCCAGACAGTAACACTGCCGGTACTTCCATCCCTTCTAACACTTCAGGACGAGTATAGTGTGGACAGTCAAGCAACCCATCGGCAAAGGAATCTTCCGTTGCCGAAGCTTCATGGCCCAGAACCCCCGGAATGAACCGGGCGACGGAGTCAATCAGCGTCATTGCGGGTAACTCACCACCGCTGAGAACGTAATCGCCGATAGACCATTCTTCGTCAATCTCGGTTTGAATTACGCGCTCATCTATCCCTTCGTAGCGCCCACAGACCAGAATCAGCTTTTGATTCGTCGCCAGTTCGCTCACGCCCGCTTGATCAAGCTTGCGTCCCTGAGGTGACAGATAAATCACCTTTGCGCCTTCACCTGCCGCGGCTTTTGCTGTGTGAATGGCATCCCGTAAGGGTTGCACCATCATTAGCATCCCCGGTCCGCCGCCGTAAGGACGATCGTCCACGGTACGGTGCCGGTCATGAGTAAAGTCACGAGGACTCCAGCTCTGGATGCTCAGCAGGCCATTCTTTACTGCCCGGCCAGTTACCCCGTAATCGGTAATCGCGCGGAACATTTCAGGAAACAGGCTAATTATGCCAATCCACATAGCGCCGTCTTTTACCGTTTATCCGGAGAATTTAAAAACCAGGATCCCAATCTACTTCAATGGTTTGAGTAGTGAGATCGACTTTCTTGATAACCTGTCCATCGAGGAACGGAACCAACCGCTCCTTGATGCCAAATGCATCTTTCAGGTTTGCCTTAATGACGAGAACGTCATTTGACCCGGTTTCCATCATATCGATGACTTTCCCCAGGCTGTAGCCTTCGGTAGTGACTACCTGGCAACCCATAAGGTCTTTCCAGTAGTAGTCGCCCTCTTCCAGCTGTGGCAACTGCGACGAATCCACGACAATTTCACAATTAGTCAGCGCATTCGCGGCATCACGATCGTCAACGCCTTTCAGCTTGATGATGATGTCCTGATTGTGGTGACGCCAGCTTTCCAGCTCGACCTCTTCCCACTTACCGCCTTTCTGGATAAACCAGGGCTGGTAATCAAAAATGCTATCAGCGTCTTCAGTGGAGGAAAACACTCTGAGCCAACCACGGATACCGTAGCAAGAACCCATTTTTCCCAATACGATCGGTTCAACAGGTGCTTTATTGCTCATCATGACCACCGTGACAGATTAAGCTGCTTTGTTTGCTGCTTTGATCAGCGTAGCAACGCGATCGGAAACAGTAGCGCCCTGGCCAACCCAGTGAGCGATACGATCCAGATCCAGACGAGTTTCTTCTTCTGCGCCAGCGGCCAGTGGGTTGAAGAAACCAACGCGCTCGATGAAGCGACCGTTGCGTGCATTACGGCTGTCAGTCACAACAACCTGGTAGAACGGACGCTTTTTAGCGCCGTGACGAGCTAAACGAATAGTAACCATAACATCCTCTTGTGTGAATAAAACAACCGGGCCCCATCGAGGAACGGAGCCCGGGTGTCATATTAAAAGCCCGAAAATTTTACTCATTTTCGGGCAAAAAGCAATCTCAAAAGCGATTAACGCCCTGGAAAACCGGGGGGCATCATCCCTTTCATACCACGCATCATCTTCGCCATGCCGCCTTTCTTCATTTTCTTCATCATGCGCTGCATGTCGTCGAACTGTTTCAGAAGACGGTTAACGTCCTGCACCTGCATGCCGCAACCGGCTGCGATACGGCGTTTACGGGAACCTTTGATGATATCTGGGTTAGCGCGTTCTTTAAGGGTCATCGAGTTGATGATCGCCTCCATACGCACCAGCACCTTGTCATCCATCTGCGCTTTCACGTTGTCAGGGATCTGGCCCATGCCCGGCAGTTTGCCCATCAGGCTGGCCATGCCGCCCATGTTTTTCATCTGACGCAGCTGCTCAAGGAAATCGGTGAGATCGAAACCGTCGCCTTTTTTCAGCTTGCTGGCCAGCTTCTCGGCCTGCGCGCGGTCAACCTTGCTCTCAATATCTTCGATCAGCGACAGCACGTCGCCCATGCCGAGGATACGGGAGGCAATACGATCCGGGTGGAACGGCTCCAGCGCTTCAGTTTTCTCGCCCACGCCGAGGAATTTAATCGGCTTACCGGTGATGTGACGAATGGAGAGCGCCGCACCGCCGCGGGCGTCACCGTCCACCTTGGTCAGCACCACGCCGGTTAACGGCAGCGCTTCGTTAAACGCTTTCGCGGTATTCGCCGCATCCTGACCGGTCATGGCGTCGACAACGAACAGGGTCTCTACCGGGTTGATAGAGGCATGCACCTGCTTGATTTCGTCCATCATCGCTTCGTCAACGTGCAGACGACCGGCGGTATCCACCAGCAGCACGTCGTAGAATTTAAGCTTCGCTTCTTTCAGCGCCGCGTTAACGATGTCGACAGGCTTCTGCGCCACGTCGGACGGGAAGAAATCTACGCCGACCTGCTCGGCCAGGGTTTCCAGCTGTTTGATCGCCGCCGGGCGATAGACGTCCGCAGAGACCACCAGCACTTTCTTCTTGTGCTTTTCTCGCAGGAACTTACCCAGCTTACCGACGCTGGTCGTTTTACCCGCACCCTGCAGGCCCGCCATCAGCACCACGGCCGGCGGCTGAGCCGCCAGGTTAAGCACCTGGTTCTCTTCGCCCATCGCCGAAACCAGTTCATTACGAACGATTTTGACGAACTCCTGACCCGGGGTCAGGCTCTTGTTAACTTCATGACCAACCGCCTTCTCTTTTACGCGGTTGATAAAATCACGAACAACCGGCAACGCGACGTCTGCTTCCAGCAGCGCCATGCGCACTTCGCGCAGCGTTTCCTTGATGTTCTCTTCAGTAAGGCGTCCGCGGCCGCTGATGTTGCGCAGCGTGCGCGACAAACGATCGGTTAAATTATCAAACATTGTCTCTCGCCTGAGTAGAAACGTTGGGCCGCCATGGGCGACACATACACAGAATTTTGCCGGAGTATAACATGAAGGCGCCTTTGTTGTTATGCAACGGTTGGAGCAGGCGTCACGTAACGTTATACTGCTTCTCTTTCTTATTAAGACAACTGTCGATGCCTATATGCCTGTTTTCGCACTGATCGCCCTTGTTGCCTACTCTGTCAGCCTCGCGCTGATCGTTCCCGGCCTGCTGCAAAAAAACAGCGGCTGGCGGCGCATGGCTATTCTTTCCGCGGTGATCGCACTGATTAGCCACGCGTTTGCGCTGGAATCACGCATCATTCCCGGCGACGGCAGCGTGCAAAACCTGAGCGTCCTCAACGTCGGCTCGCTGGTCAGCCTGATGATCTGTACGGTAATGACCATCGTCGCGTCTAAAAATCGCGGCTGGCTGCTGCTGCCGATTGTCTATACCTTCGCGCTGATCAATCTGGCCCTCGCCACCTTTATGCCTAATGAATTCATTACGCATCTGGAGGCTACCCCGGGGATGCTGGTGCATATCGGCCTGTCGCTCTTTGCCTACGCGACGCTGATCATCGCCGCGCTTTACGCGATGCAGCTCGCCTGGATTGACTACCAGCTGAAAAACAAAAAGCTGGCGTTTAACCACGAGATGCCGCCGCTGATGGTCATTGAGCGTAAGATGTTCCACATCACCCAGGTGGGCGTGGTGCTGCTGACGCTGACGCTCTGCACGGGCCTGTTTTACATGAAGAACCTGTTCAGCGTGGAGAACATCGATAAAGCGGTGCTCTCCATCATCGCGTGGTTTGTCTATATTGTCCTGTTATGGGGCCATTATCATGAAGGCTGGCGCGGTCGTCGCGTGGTCTGGTTCAACGTCGCGGGTGCGGGCATTCTCACCCTTGCCTATTTTGGCAGCCGCTTCATACAGCAATTTGCTGGCTAAGAAACAAAGGAGTTCCCCCTGGAACACATCTCTACCACCACGCTGATCGTTATCCTGATCGTCATGGTGGTCATTTCCGCCTATTTCTCCGGCTCGGAAACCGGCATGATGACCTTAAACCGCTACCGGTTACGTCATCGCGCTAAGCAGGGTAACCGTGCCGCACGTCGCGTTGAAAAACTGCTCCGCAAGCCGGATCGCCTGATAAGCCTGGTGCTCATCGGCAACAACCTTGTCAACATTCTGGCCTCCGCCCTCGGCACTATTGTCGGGATGCGCCTGTACGGCAACGCCGGGGTGGCGATTGCCACCGGCGTGCTGACGTTCGTGGTGCTGGTGTTTGCCGAAGTGCTGCCGAAAACCATCGCCGCGCTTTACCCTGAGAAAGTGGCCTACCCGAGCAGCTTCCTGCTGGCACCGCTGCTGATCCTGATGATGCCGCTGGTCTGGCTGCTGAACATGGTGACGCGCGTACTGATGCGGATGGTGGGGATCAAAGCCGATGTCACCATCAGCAGCGCGCTCAGCAAAGAAGAGCTTCGCACCATCGTGCATGAATCCCGCTCGCAGATCTCCCGACGCAATCAGGACATGCTCCTGTCGGTGCTGGATCTGGAAAAGGTGAGCGTAAACGACATCATGGTGCCGCGTAACGAAATCGTCGGTATCGACATCAATGACGACTGGAAAGCCATCGTTCGCCAGCTGACGCACTCCCCGCACGGGCGCATTGTGCTGTATCGCGACTCGCTGGATGACGCCATCAGCATGCTGCGCGTGCGCGAAGCCTACCGTCTGATGACCGAGAAAAAAGAGTTCACCAAAGAGGTGATGCTGCGCGCCGCCGACGAGATTTACTACGTGCCGGAAGGAACCCCGCTCAGCACGCAGCTGGTGAAATTCCAGCGCAACAAGAAGAAGGTCGGCCTGGTGGTCAATGAGTACGGCGATATTCAGGGGCTGGTGACGGTCGAAGATATTCTGGAAGAAATTGTCGGAGACTTTACCACGTCAATGTCGCCTTCCCTCGCGGAAGAGGTCACCCCGCAAAACGACGGCTCGGTGCTGATTGACGGTAGTGCGAACATTCGTGAACTCAACAAAGCCTTTAACTGGCATTTGCCGGAAGATGAGGCTCGAACCATTAACGGGATGATTCTGGAAGCGCTGGAAGAGATCCCGGCGGCGGGCACGCGGGTACGCATTGAGCAGTACGATATTGATATCCTGGACGTGCAGGACAACATGATTAAGCAGGTGAAAGTCCTGCCCGTTAAACCCCTGCGCGAAAGTATCGCTGAGTAAGGCTGTAGGCCGGGTGAGGCGAACGCCGCCACCCGGCACTACGAATGGCAAATTACGCTTTCGCTTTCGCCACGGTCACCATCGCAGCGCGAATGGTACGGCCGTTCAGGGTGTAACCTTTCTGCATCACGCCCAGCACCTTACCGGCTTCCACCTCTTCGGACTCCACCATAGCAATCGCCTGGTGAACGTTTGGATCCAGCGGTACGTCGGTATCGGCAATAACTTCCACGCCAAACTTACGCACCACGTCGAGCATGGATTTCAGCGTCAGTTCGATACCTTCGATCATCGCCGCGTTGTCCGGATTCGCTTTGTCAGCCACTTCCAACGCGCGATCGAGGCTATCAATTACCGGCAGCAGTTCGTTGACGAATTTCTCCAGCGCAAATTTATGCGCCTTCTCAACGTCCTGCTCGGTACGACGACGCAGGTTTTCCATTTCCGCCTTGATGCGCAGAACACCATCGCGTTCGCGATTCTGTGCTTCTACCAGCTGGGCTTCCAGATTCGCAATTTTTTCATCGCGCGGGTCCACCTGCTCAGCAGATGCGTCTGGCTCTACAGCCTCAACTTCATCGTGCTGTTCCGTGATAATTTCTTCAGGGGCTTGCCCCTCAGGCGTTTTCTGTTCTTTACTACTCATGAATTTCTCCGCGTTTTTCTGCATTCATCTCGCTAACTTCGCTTATTATGGGGATCAGTTTCCGGGATTCAAGGGAACAAGACAGATTGTCATCATTCATCAGGCACAAGGACCTCCAGAAAATGAATAATCATTTCAGGTGTATTGGGATCGTCGGGCATCCGCGTCACCCTACCGCATTGACGACACATGAAATGTTGTATCGCTGGTTGTGTAGCAAAGGCTATGAAGTGATGGTCGAGCAGCAGATTGCCCAGGAGCTGCAGCTGAAGAGCGTCAAAACCGGCACGCTGGCGGAAATTGGCCAACAGGCCGATCTCGCCGTGGTAGTGGGCGGCGACGGCAACATGCTCGGTGCGGCCCGCACGCTGGCGCGCTATGACATTAAGGTCATCGGCATCAACCGTGGCAATCTCGGCTTTTTAACCGACCTTGACCCGGACAATGCGCAACAGCAGCTGGCCGACGTGCTGGAAGGCCACTATATCAGTGAAAAACGCTTTTTACTGGAAGCGCAGGTATGCCAACAGGACTGCCAGAAGCGCATCAGCACCGCGATTAACGAGGTGGTCCTTCACCCTGGTAAAGTGGCGCACATGATCGAGTTCGAAGTCTATATCGACGAAATCTTTGCCTTCTCCCAGCGTTCTGACGGGCTGATTATCTCCACCCCGACCGGCTCAACCGCCTACTCGCTTTCTGCCGGCGGCCCGATCCTTACACCCTCGCTGGATGCCATTACCCTGGTGCCAATGTTCCCGCACACGCTCTCCGCCCGCCCGCTGGTCATCAACGGCGACAGCACGATACGTCTGCGCTTCTCGCACCGCCGTAACGACCTGGAGATCAGCTGCGACAGCCAGATAGCGCTGCCGATCCAGGAAGGTGAAGATGTCCTCATTCGTCGGTGTGATTACCACCTGAATTTGATTCATCCGAAAGATTACAGCTATTTCAACACATTAAGCTCGAAGCTTGGCTGGTCAAAAAAATTGTTCTGATTTTGCATCCAGTACTTTACTGTATATAAAACCAGTTTATACTGTATGAAAACACAGTCATGGTTTTTCATACAGGAAAACAATTATGCTGGCACAACTGACCATCAGCAACTTTGCCATTGTTCGTGAGCTTGAGATCGATTTCCACAGCGGCATGACGGCGATCACCGGGGAAACCGGCGCAGGTAAATCCATTGCCATTGATGCCCTCGGCTTGTGCCTTGGCGGCCGCGCAGAGGGCGATATGGTGCGCATGGGCGCAAACCGTGCCGACCTGTGCGCCCGTTTCTCCCTGAAAGACACCCCTGCCGCCCAGCGCTGGCTGGAACAGAACCAGCTTGAAGATGGACGTGAGTGTTTACTTCGCCGCGTCATCAGCAGCGACGGTCGTTCACGTGGCTTTATCAACGGCACGGCGGTTCCGCTTTCCCAGCTTCGCGAACTCGGCCAGCTGCTTATCCAGATCCACGGTCAGCACGCGCATCAGCAACTCGTCAAACCAGAACAGCAGAAAGCGCTGCTGGATGGCTATGCGGGTGAGTACGCGCTTACTCAGCTTATGGCGGAGCACTATCGCCAGTGGCATCAGAGCTGCCGCGAGCTCGCTCAGCACCAGCAGCAAAGCCAGGAGCGCGCCGCACGTGCGGAGCTGCTGGCGTACCAGCTTAAAGAGCTGAACGAATTCAACCCGCAGCCGGGTGAGTTTGAGCAAATCGACGAAGAGTACAAACGCCTGGCGAACAGCGGTCACCTGCTCTCAACCAGTCAGAATGCGCTCAACCTGCTGGCGGATGGCGAAGACGTGAACCTGCAGAGCCAGCTGTATAACGTCCGCCAGCTGATTACCGAACTGGTCGGCATGGACAGCAAGCTTTCAGGCGTCCTGGATATGCTGGAAGAAGCGGCGATTCAGATCTCCGAAGCCAGCGACGAACTGCGCCACTACTGTGAACGTCTGGATCTCGACCCGAACCGTCTGTTCGAGCTGGAGCAACGTATCTCCCGTCAGATTTCACTGGCGCGCAAGCACCACGTCACGCCGGAAGAGCTGCCAGGCTACTATCAGTCTCTGCTGGAAGAACAGCAGCAGCTTGACGATCAGGCTGACTCGCAGGAAACCCTCTCTCTGGCGGTGAACCTGCACCATGAACAGGCGCTGGCGACAGCGCAAAAACTGCATGAAATCCGTCAGCATTACGCCCAGGAGTTAAGCCAGCACATCACCGACAGCATGCACACGCTGGCGATGCCGCACGGCGTCTTCACCATTGATGTCCGCTTTGAAGAGAACCACCTGACGGCAGAAGGTGCGGACCGCATCGAGTTCCGCGTCACCACCAACCCGGGGCAGCCGCTGCAGGCTATTTCCAAAGTGGCCTCCGGCGGTGAACTGTCGCGTATTGCACTGGCGATTCAGGTGATTACCGCGCGTAAAATGGAAACTCCGGCGCTGATTTTCGATGAAGTGGATGTAGGTATCAGTGGCCCAACGGCGGCGGTAGTAGGTAAACTGCTGCGCCAGCTAGGCGAATCAACGCAGGTGATGTGTGTCACCCACCTGCCACAGGTCGCGGGCTGTGGTCATCATCACTTTATCGTCAGCAAAGAAACCGACGGTGAAATGACCGAAACGCACATGAAGCCGCTGGATAAACGTGCGCGCCTGCAGGAGCTTGCACGCCTGCTCGGCGGCAGCGAAGTCACGCGTAACACGCTCGCGAACGCGAAAGAACTGCTGGCGGCATAAACTTTTTCGGGATCTCAGGGTCATACAGAACAACAAAAACGCCGCCAGACCGGTTTCAAAGTGGGGCAAGGTCTATTATCATCGGCATATTACATATGAGCCGCGTTCTGCTCGGGCCCGAAAAGGAATCAAATCACTATGCGTTGTAAAATGCTGACCGCTGCCGCAGCGGTTCTTCTGATGTTGACCGCAGGCTGTTCCACTCTGGAGAAAGTGGTTTACCGTCCTGACATCAACCAGGGGAACTACCTTACCCCTAACGATGTGTCCAAAATCCGTGTGGGGATGACACAACAGCAGGTCGCTTATGCACTGGGAACCCCGATGATGTCCGATCCGTTCGGCACTAACACCTGGTTCTATGTATTCCGTCAGAAGCCGGGCCACGAAGATGCGACCCAGCAGACCCTGACGCTGACCTTCAGCAGCGCCGGTGTGTTGACCAACATCGACAACAAGCCTGCCCTGACCAAATAATCAGAAGTCAGAAATGCAAAAAGGTGCTCATTGAGCACCTTTTTTGTATCAGAATTCTTGCGCAGAATCGTAGCCCCGGTAAGCGAAGCGCCACCGGGGGAGAAAGCGCTACTTACCCGCCTTCTCCGCACGCTGACGACGCAGCTCTTTCGGGTCGGCAATCAGCGGACGATAAATCTCAACCCGGTCGCCCTCTTTCAGCACATCACCCAGCTTCACCGGACGGCTGTAAATCCCGACCTTATTCTTCGCCAGGTCGATATCGCTGCGAAGCTCAAGGATGCCGGACGCGCGGATAGCTGCCTCAACGGTTGCCCCCTCTTCCAGCGTCACGCGCTGCAGATACTGCTTCTCCGGCAGCGCGTACACCACTTCTACAGCAATCTTATGCGACACTGTAAACCTCTTTGGCGCGGGTGGTGAACGCCTGAACCATATTGGATGCCAGCTCTTTAAAGATGCGGCCAAACGCCAGCTCAATCAGCTTATTGGTAAATTCAAAGTCCAGCTGGAACTCGATGCGGCAGGCGTCAGCGCTCAGCGGCGTAAACTTCCAGCCCCCCATCAGGGTTTTAAACGGACCATCCACCAGATGCATCAAAATACTCTGATTGTTGGTCAGCGTATTGCGGGTGGTGAACGTCTTGCTGATCCCCGCTTTGGAGACATCCACCGCCGCGGTCATCTGCGTCGGGCCGGACTCCAGAACGCGGCTCCCGGTGCATCCCGGAATAAATTCTGGATAAGACTGAACATCGTTCACTAACTGATACATTTGTTCCGCGCTGTAAGGCACGAGCGCAGTACGGCTAATCTGAGGCATAGCATTTCCCATGGTCACACAACGGACAAATAATAACATTTATCACCTGTTAAAAAAACGCTAAGCCTCATCTCGTGCTAAGATAGCGCGTTAGACCTCACAGGACGCAATGAGGTGACTTTTTGAAATCAGATTACCGACGGCTTTACGACACTTATGACGAAGAAAAAAGCACATAAACCAGGCTCGGCGACCATTGCGCTCAACAAGCGTGCTCGCCACGAGTATTTCATTGAAGAAGAATTCGAAGCTGGCCTTGCGTTGCAGGGCTGGGAAGTAAAATCGCTGCGCGCCGGGAAAGCCAACATCGGCGATAGCTACGTGATCCTGAAAGATGGCGAAGCCTTCCTGTTCGGCGCGAACTTTACGCCGCTGACCGTCGCCTCCTCACACTACGTGTGTGACCCAACGCGCACCCGCAAGCTGCTGCTGAACAAGCGTGAGCTGGAATCCCTCTACGGACGCATCAACCGTGAAGGTTTCACCGTGGTCGCCCTGTCGCTGTACTGGAAAAACGCCTGGTGCAAAGTGAAAGTTGGCGTCGCGAAGGGTAAAAAACAGCACGACAAACGTACTGACCTGAAAGAGCGCGAGTGGCAGTTGGACAAAGCGCGCATCATGAAAAACGCAGGACGTTGATTCTGCACACTTATTGTACTATTCAATAAGTTAGCGTTCCGGGCTGGTATCCAGGAAGTGAAATCTGGTATACTCAGTTCAACACTATTGGGGCTGATTCTGGATTCGACGGGATTTGCGAAACCCAAGGTGCATGCCGAGGGGCGGTTTGCCTCGTTAAAAGCCGCAAAAAAATAGTCGCAAACGACGAAAACTACGCTTTAGCAGCTTAATAACCTGCTCTGAGCCCTCTCTCCCTAGCTTCCGCTCTTAAGACGGGGATCAAAGAGAGGTCAAACCCAAAAGAGATCGCGTGGAAGCCCTGCCTGGGGTTGAAGCGTTAAAACTAATCAGGCTAGTTCGTTAGTGGCGTGTCTGTCCGCAGCTGGCGTGCGAATGTAAAGACAAACTAAGCATGTAGTACCGAGGATGTAGAAATTTCGGACGCGGGTTCAACTCCCGCCAGCTCCACCAAAATTCTCCATCGGTGATTACCAGAGTCATCCGATGAAGTCCTAAGAGCCCGCACGGCGCAAGCCCTGCGGGCTTTTTTGTGTCTGCAATTTGTCCCGCGAAGTCCGAAGAGAACTGATTAAATTCACACCTTTAAGACATATTATAAAGCTTTATTAATTACGAGACGCTTAAAGACTATGAAATTCCGGTAAGAGCAAGCCAGACTGTAAATAGAACCGTTTCAGTTCCATTCATTTTTTGTGACTTAGTTCAAATAAAGAAGATGCCGACATCCTATCGGCGTAATATTTTTTAGTTATTAATAGGGGGCTTCATTCAACGCACTTAAAAGATAAAAAGACCACTAAAAAGAAGTCAGCATCATTAACATCATTAATCAGTTAGTAGCATCTATCGATATAGAAAATTATCATTATATAGTGGTCGGTAATTTATTATACCCGTTCTAATCACAACCTATTTTTTAAGTAAGAATGCGCTGATGGTGAAATATCTGTTCCTAAACACGTACGTCCCAGTTCAGAAGCAGCAATTAAAACGGCACCGGAGCCAAAAAATGGATCACAAACAGATTCACCTTGAATGGTACTTTGTTCAATCAATATCTTCATTAGATCAACAGGTTTTTCGGTTGGATATCCTCTTGCAACTCTCTTAGCCTCAAGAATGTCAGGTATACCCAAGTTATTGAGTTTCCTCTTACCTTTTTCAAAAAATAATACAAACTCATATTTGGCACGATAATGATACCCCATTCCAATTGACATTTTGTTCCAGACAATCGGCTTCCAAAATTTAAAGCCTACATCTTCAGCAACTGGTTTCAAGTGGAACATGGTTTCTTGATCACAAAAAATATAAGCATGTCGATTATTTTTAAGAACACGGTACATTTCCGTCAAAAGCTCTCCAAACCTATGATTTGGGAAGATAGAGAACCACTCATTACTTGACGACTTACTTACTTTCAAACGAGTTGTCGTTCCTACTTTTCTATGTTTTTCAAGTGATTCGTACGGAGGATCTGTCACAAAAAGATCAACACTCCCAGTCGGGAGTGTTTTAAGCCATTCTACTGCATCTAAATTATTTAAATTCATTAAGTTATCACTGTATTGCATAATCTCTGTTGGGTGAGATCAACCGGTGAAGATTGTCCTTTATCTGCCCCCCTACAGTCAATACAATAGCTTTGAGCGCCATCAGGGTTGGTGGGTGTGACTCTGGCTTCCGTTGTACCAAAATCCTCAGGATAACGTCGAAATATATGCTGTTGACCATGAGTAGAGGAACAAAGCGGACAACTTTTGTGTTTACCATCTATAGACCAAATCCCTTTATTCAGAGCTTTACCACAACAACTACATGCAGCCATAAGAACCTCCCTTTAAAAAAATCGGATAAAGATGATTTACATTCCCCGAAATCACCTTTGATAGATTTATCTTCTATCTTTTAAGCAGAGTCAACAAAAAAAAACGAAACAATTACCAAAATTATTAAACCGTGATCAACAACAAATTTCTATTATAAAATCAGTGGGTTGAATGTTAGTTTAACAAAAAAATAAATTTGGAACGTGTATCTAACATTCATTTCAACTAAACACTACTGATAACTTCCGTAAGGAAGTTATCAAAACGCATTTAGCCTGAATTACATTTGAATTATTAAAAAATTGTTTAAAAGAATTATATTTATAAATTATAAATTCATTTAAAATCAATAAGTTAAAACCAGGTAACAATTAAAAACATTAAAATATATCTTTCATTACAATAGCCGATTGTCGCGACTGCTAATACTCTGCAATGCCTATTCGACATTTTTCGTTTGCTAAATGTTTACCTTTGACAAACATCAACGACGCCTCCCCTCCCATTATGCAGAATAAAAAAAAACCCACCCAGCGCTACGGATTAGCCGTCCAACCCGGAAGGAACCCCAACCATGTACAAACCCATAACCGTCATAATCTTCATTCTCCTGACCCTCGCCGCCCTTGCTGAAATAGGCTTTTTATCCTTTGGATAATCCTCAGGCGAAATACCTCTCATCAGGGCACATTGATCTCATTACAGTTTTTTCCTAAAGCCATCCCGCTTCGCCTGTGCCATGCTGAATCACGCTCATAACCGATAACGTTAAATGAGGATATTATGAAAAAAACAATTATCGCATTATCTGCCGTTCTGCTGGCTTCCCCAGTATTTGCTGCGACCACACATGCAACTGACGATACCGTCGCTGCGGCGAACGCAAACGCCAACGAGGCGAAGCAAAAACTGCACGAAGAGCAGAACAAAGGTGAAGAGCTGAAGCTGAAACAGAAGCATGCTGCGGAAGGTAAAAGCGAGAGCCTGGGCAGCAAGGTCAGCGAAGATTCCCAAAAAGCCTGGCATAAAACCAAACAAGGCACCGAGAAAGGGTGGGATGCCACCAAAGAAGGCGCTGAGAAAGGCTGGAACAAAACCAAAGAAGGTGCCAGCGAGCTGGAAAAGAAAGTCACTGAGTAATCCCTTCGAAAGGCCGCAGACGCGGCCTTTTTTATTCCCCGTAGCTCTGTGTTCTCAAGGCTACACTTGTCACCAGGTCCGGTTATCGCGCTCCGGTTGAAATAATGTCAACAAAGCCGAATAGATCCCGGAGGTAACGCGTTTACTCCCTGCCCCCCTAAATGAGATCCTGAGATGCTGCGACGCCTGGTGATAGTACTGGTTTTGGTTTGTCCGTGGGCGATGGCTGCCCCGAAGAGCTACATTATCGACACCGATAACACCGACATTCGGCTATCGTGGCATGCCTTCGGCGGCATCCTCTCCTGGGCGACGTTCAGCGGCGTGACGGGTGCCGTGACGCTCAACCCGGAAAACGACGTCGACGACCATATTCACGTCACCATTCCTGTCGCGACGCTTGTGGCGTCGAACAAGCTGCTCACCTGGCAGCTGAAAAGCGACATGTTTTTTGAATCTGAGCGCTACCCGACTATCGAGTTCATCAGCTCTCGCGTGGTCGCCCAGGGCGACGGGCGGTTCAGGGTATTCGGCACGCTGACCGTGCGCAACATCGCCCGCCCGGTGATCCTGGAGGCCATCGTAAAAGACCCGCATGCGCAAGCCCTCACGCTGGATGCCACGACGGCGATCTCGCGCGCGTCCTACGGGATGGATAAGTTTGCGCTGGTCGTGGACGATCGTATTGCCATCGCCATTGCGATTAAGACGAACGACGTGCCCTCATCCTGAGATGAGCCGCTGGAGCTGCTCCGCGTTTTCCCGCAGGTGAGACGGCGGGTTGCGGCCAATCAGGACAAGCTGGTAGCCCGCCTCCTGCCACCACGCCAGGTTCATGCTGTGCCGGTGCTCCTGGCGCAGAGAGGCCGTCGTCTTCTCATCTACAGGAGAGATACAGAGCGCCATCGGGCCGTAGTCGGCGTTGATCCAGGCAATTTGCGCGATCGAGGTAGTTTCATAGCGCAGCATTCGCACCATTTTCAGCTCAGCCCCCTGCAGGACAAGCTGCGACATCTGCAGCTTCATGCCGATGTCCTGCGCGGCCCGTTCCAGCCCGCGCTGCAGGACCGGCGTTGCGCTGTCCATATCCAGCAGCGTTTCGACGCTGTAAAGGGACATATATTGCGCTTCGAGGTCGCGAATGTGGGCGTTCTCATCCGCCTGCGCGGAAGCGGGCCGCAGCAGGTAGCCCAGCCCGGAGCCGACCATCAAGAAGCTGACCGAGGCGGCAATCAGCGCCCGCCTGCTGACGCCGACCGGCGTGGAGGACTGGGGATCGGGAATCGCTGCCAGACGCGCCTGCATTGTCTCCAGAGGGGCGTCATCCAGCAGGGAGGTAAACGCCCCGGCGAAATCCTGGCTGCTTTTCATCAGTTCCGCGGTCCGCCCGGAGAGGCGTTCGTCACTTTTCAACTGTTCTTCAAATTGCTGCGCGTCGGCGCGGCACATCTCGCCATCTATCCATGCCACGATAGCGTCGTCGTTATAGGGCGGTGCAAAACGGTGCGAGTTCAAGAGCGTTTCTCCTTTACCGGAGGCAGTGCGTCAGCGGACCTGGCAAGCCGAGCCCGCGCCGTCGCCAGTCGACTCATCACGGTACCGATTGGCACCGCCAGGGTCTCCGCCGCCTCCTGGTAGGTAAAGCCTTCGACATAAACCAAAAATACCGCGTTGCGCTGGGCTTCAGGCAGCGCGTTAACGCGCTGCATCACCTTCAGATAATGCAGGCGCGTCTCATCCTGTTCGCGGGTGTCTGGCGCCATGAGCTCGTCGCTGGCCACAAACCCCTGCCCCTGACGCACGTGTCGTGCCCGAAGCTCAGAGATCCAGATGGAGTGCAGTATCGCGAACAGCCACCTGTCGATGCGCGTGCCCGGCGTATACTGGCTGCTCCTTTCAAGCGCACGCACGCAGGTGGACTGAACCAGCTCTTCGGCGATATCCCTGTTTCGCGACAGCACCAGCCCATAGCGCCAGAGACGCGACAGGTGTGCCGCTAGCTGTTGACGAACCTCACGGGTAGCGATGTGTTTTCCCTCCACGAGAAAATCAGGATTCCGGATGTCCGTTGATGGCGGCCTGCAGGTCACGGTACTCTTCGCAGGACTGGCCACAAATACCGGCAATCACCTTCAGCTGTTCTTTCGCGAGATCGGGACGTCCTTTTACCATCCACGCTTCACCGAGATACTCCCGGGCTTTGGCATAATCCGGTGCGATAGCCAGCGCGCGCTGGTAGTAACCAATACCTTCGTCCGTGCGGCCAAGTTTGCGCGTGGCGAACCCGCGATAGTTCCACGCTTCAGCCGTATTGCCATTTTTCAGCGAATCAAGCAGATTCAGCGCCGCCTGGTACTCGCCTTTCTTCGCAAGATGGTACGCATAGTTGGTTTTGTCCTGGTCGCTGAGGCTGCTGCTCTTGTCCGGCACGCATTTCTGGGTGGCGCTGTCATACACCTGTCCGGAAGGACAGTCGGGCGTTTTGCTCTCGGTACTATTATCGCCCATGGCCAGCGCCAGTGGAGACAGCAGGGAAAAAATCAGCACCGGGATCAAACGAAACGAGGTCGTGTTCATATAAAGCTCCAGGGTAAGAAGAGAGTGACGTCAGTAAACGCCTGACTGACGAGTTTTATTCATTCTCCCCGTAATTTTTTTACTGTCGCAAAACCATGCTGATGTCGTAGCCCCAGTGAAAATGAATCAGGTTATTTCACCCTTGTTTTAACGTTATTATTTTCGCGCGATAGCAGAGTTTTAACTCCATATGAGAATATATTTTATTTCTCAAGCAACATAATATATCTTATATCAGAAACGTTACCCTAACTTAAATGCATATTAAGCACACTTAAACAATAACGTTTGACATTATATTAAAAACACTCCCTACCAATAATCATACTGCGTAATCCACATTAACAATCAGCATCAGAGAGCCAGACAAAAACAATATAAAACATAGAGTTGAACCAATTTAACTATTAGCGGAGCGAATATATTAATACCCTCTTCACTATTTCAGCACTTATTTACGAAAGCTTAATTTGCACAACTTACGTTTTCTGTCTATATCATTTTTATATCCTCAAAATAATTCCTCTATTAATTACAGGGTTTTATACGACAAAAAATACCAACAAAAACGGTTCACTTTCATAAGAAATTAGATTCGCTCTGATGTTGCCACTCTGAATTCTGGCGGGCATCGTGCGCGCTAAAAACAACGGTCAGTGCTGCGTGATAGCAGCGACTGCGCCGGGGGCGCCCTTTACCTTCTGCAGAGATGGCTCGTCTTGCTCGCCGTTCATGACACATCTGCTGGAGTAATACCTAAATGAGCCAAATCTCTGTTATATCGAAACTTACTGGCGTGGAAACGACCACGGAAGGCACACAGGTTACGCTGAGCCATTCCTCTATCGTTGAGCTTCACGTCGAGCGAGCGAGCGTCTCCCACTTCGCGCGAAGTGGTAACGATCTGCTGGTTACGCTGCACTCCGGCGAGGTGATCACCCTTAAAAATTTCTACGTCACGGACGCGCAGGGCGTAAGCCAGCTGGTACTGCAGGACAGCAACGGCGCATTATGGTGGATTGAAGATCCAACCGGAGCCGCGACGTACGAATCTATCGCCTCTACGGACGTGCTGCTTGCAGCCTCCGGGAGTGACGCCGGCGGCGCCGCCATCTGGCCGTGGGCACTGGGCGGCATTGTCGCAGCGGGCGGCATCGCGGCGGCGGCAAGCACCGGTGGCGGCGGCGGGGGTGGCGATGACGGCAATAACAATAGCACCAACCCCAACACACCTGTCGATCCGGATACAACACCGCCGAATGCGCCTTCCGGTCTTAAGTTCTCTTCAGATGGCAAAACCCTCACCGGTACCGCCGAACCCGGCAGTACCGTTACGCTGAAAGACGCGAACGGTAATGTTATTGGTACAGGAAAAACGGGCAGCGACGGCAACTTTACCGTCTCCCTCGGCACACCGTTGACCAACGGCGAGCAGGTGACCGCCACCGCGACGGATAACGCCGGGAATACCAGCCCGGGCACAACGCTCAACGCGCCGGACATCACCGCGCCCGATGCGCCAGCAATCACCAGCGTAACGGACGATATTGCCCCGCAGACGGGGGCAGTCAGCAACGGCGGCAGCACCAACGATCAGCGTCCGCAGCTTAGCGGCACCGGCGAAGCGGGCTCGACCGTGACGATTTATGACGGCGGCGTCGCTATTGGTACGGCGGTGGTCGCCAGCAACGGCACCTGGACCTTTACCCCGTCGGTTGACCTGAGTGAAAGCACTCACCAGATTACCGTGCGGGCAACCGACGCCGCAGGCAACACCGGGCCAGCCTCACCGGTGTTTACCCTGACGGTGGATCTTACCCCGCCAGACGCACCGACCGCGATTGTGCTGACCGACGATACGGGCGTTATCAGAGGGACCATTACCTCAGGCACCCCTACCGATGCTTCACAGCCGATCCTGGCGGGAACGGGCGAACCCGGTGGAACAATCACTATCTACGATAACGGCGTCGCGGTTGGAACCACAACGGTGCTGCCGAACGGCACCTGGAGCGTCACGCCAGACGGCCCGCTCCCGGACGGGACGCACACGATAACCGTCGTTGAAACCGATGCCGCCGGAAACCAGAGTACGGCATCAGAACCTATCGTCTTCACCGTGGATACCACACCGCCGCTGGCCCCCGGCGACCTCGTCGTTTCGAATGATGGCGGCACCATCACCGGCACCGCCGAGCCAGGCAGCACGGTAACCATCCGTGAAGGCGACGTCACCCTTGGCACTGTTGTTGCCGATAGCCAGGGGAACTTCAGCCTGACGCTGAGCCCGCCGAAGATCAACGGCGAAATCCTGACCGCTGACGCCACTGACGCTGCGGGCAACACCGGGCCTGCAACCGCCGCAGCGTCACCGGATATTACCCCACCGCAGACGCCAATTATCGTATCTGTGATTGATGATGTGCAGGCCACCACCGGGCCTGTGGGCCCGAACGGGATCACCAACGACCGGGCGCCGACCGTGAACGGAACGGGCGAGGCGGGCTCGACCATCACGATTTATAACGGCAGCGATGTCCTCGGTACGACGGTTGTTCCCTCCTCCGGCCTGTGGAGCTTTACGCCGTCCACACCGCTGACCGATGGCACGTACGTGCTGACGGCAACGGCGACGGATCCCGCCGGTAACCCGAGCGGAATATCAACCGCGTGGACAATTAACGTCGACGGGACGGCACCTGGCGCCCCGGTAATTTCACAAGTCGTGGACGATGTCCCCGGGCGTACCGGCTCGCTTGATATTAATGAGACCACCAACGACGCCACCCCGACCCTCAGCGGTACCGCCGAACCAAACGCAACGGTTACCCTCCGCGTGGACGGTGTTGCTATTGGTACCACCGTCGCCAATGGCCTTGGCGTGTGGATCTTTACCCCTGACACCCCGATCGCTGAAGGCCCACATACCCTGACCGCCGTCGCAACTGACGCGGCGGGCAACACCAGCAACGTCTCCAACAGCTGGGGCATCACTATTGACAGCGTGGCCCCGGGAGCGCCGGTCATTACCCAGGTTGTGGATGACGTGCCAGAACGCCTCGGCGCGCTCAATTCTGGTGACAGTACCAACGACACCACGCCAACGCTCAACGGCACCGCGGAGCCGGGCTCAACCGTCACCATCCGCCAGGACGGCGTCGATGTCACAACGATTGTGATCGACAGCAGCGGCACGTGGAGCTATACCCCGACCACGCCGCTTGTTAACGGCACCTATACCTTTACCGCCGTTACCACCGATGGGGCGGGTAATACCAGCCAGCCGTCAAGCGGCTTCACTCTGACCGTCGATACCACACCGCCAGCAGCAGCCACCATCGCCACCGTGACGGATGACGTCGGCGGCGTTCAGGGCACGCTCAGCAGCGGCGATACCACGGATGACACCCAGCCGCTGCTGCAGGGCTCCGCCCCGGCGGATGCGTTGATCACCATTTATGACGGTGCCACCCTGCTCGGTACCGCTACGCTCGACGGTAGCGGCGGCTGGAGCTTTACACCCGTTACCCCGCTCACCGACGGCCCGCATTCCCTGACGGTTCACGCCACGGATGCCGCCGGCAATACCACCATCTCCAGCCCGTTTGTATTGACGGTGGATACCGTCGCGCCTGCCACGCCGGATATCCCGACAATTACCGTCAATCCTGGCGGCACAGAAATACCGCTGAACCCGGGCGAGACCACCCGCGACACCACGCCGACCCTTAGCGGTACCGGCAATCCGGGCGATACCGTGACGATCTACAACGGCGGCGTCAAACTTGATGATGTGCTCGTGGACGGTACCGGCAACTGGACCTGGACACCCGCTACCCCGCTGCCTAACGGCACCTATGACATTACCCTGACCGTGACCAACATGGACGGCACGGGCAACGAAAGCGCCCCGTCGCAGCCGGTCACCATCACCATTGACACCGATGCACCGGCTACGCCTGCGGCACCGGTGATCACCGACAGCGTTAGCCAGATCACCGGCCCCGTTCCCGATGGCGGAACCACCAACGATCCGCGTCCGGTCCTGAGCGGCACCGGCACGGCGAATGACGTTATCAACATCACTGATACCGTTAACGGCACACCGACCGTCGTGGGCACCGTCACGGTAGACAGTAACGGCAACTGGAGCTGGCGTCCTGACAGTAATATTGGCGAGGGCAGCCACGTTTATACCGCCACCGCCACCGATGAGGCGGGCAACGTCTCTGACCCGTCTCCAGCGATTACGATTACCGTAGATACCGTAGCACCGGATACGCCGGTATTTGACGCCGTCGGGGGGCAGCCGAATGGTGGCTTTATCACCGACGCGACGCCAACCGTCGGAGGAACCGGCGTTAACGGTGAGACGGTCATCGTTTACAACAACGGCGTCGAGGTAGGACGTGTCGATGTCGTTAACGGAGAATGGAGCCTTGTCCTGCCACAACAAACGGACGGCCTGCTGAACATCACCGTTGCAGCAGTGGATGCCGCAGGTAACGTCAGCGCGCTGAGCCCGGTCGTTTCCGTCACGCTCGATACCGTAGCGCCAGAGATCCCGGTCATTAGCGCCGTAGCTGACAGCCAGCTGTCCAATAACGTGCTCTACACGAAAGACGGCACGCCGACGCTCACCGGAACCAGCGAACCCGGCACTACCGTTATCGTCTCCGTCGACGGTAACCCGTCTGGCGTGCCGGTGACGATACAGCCGGACGGCAGCTGGAGCTGGACTGCCGGTACAACATTGCCGGATGGTCCGCATACGTTCACCGTCTCGTCTGTCGATCCTGCCGGTAACACATCAGGAAATTCAGCACCGTTGAGCGTGACGGTGGATACCGCCGCGCCTGCCGACCCGATCAACATGGCCCTGGCTCAGGAAGGAACACCGCTGACCGGTAACGCCGAGGCAGGAAGTACCATTACCGTGAAAGACAGCGGTGGTACCGTCATTGGTACCGGCGTTGTCGGCAGCGACGGCAGCTTCTCCATTGCGCTGAGTCCGGCTCAGCTGGATCCGACCACTCTGACCGTGAACGCTACGGACGCCGCAGGGAATGCCAGCGCGGGCGTGCCTTTTGTCGTCACCGACTCGTCGCTTGAGCTGCCGCAGGTACCTGTCATCACGGCGATCGTCGATGACGTGGACCCGGTCACCGGCGATGTGAAAGGCAAAACCACCAACGACACCACGCCAACGCTTACCGGTACGGCCGAAGCGGGCAGCCTGATCACCATTTATCAGGACGGTAGCGCGACCCCATTGACGACGGTGACCGCCGACGGCAGCGGCAACTGGAGCTATACGCCAGCCGCGCTTGGCGAGGGGCTGCATACCTTTGAGGTGACCGCGACCCTCAACGGCGCCACCAGCGGCCGCTCTCCGGCGGCCAGCGTAACCGTCGACCTTACCGCGCCGGGCACACCAACTATCGGTGCGGTGATTGACGACGTTGGTCCGGGCACCGGCCCGCTGACCAGCGGCCAGACCACCAACGACAATCAGCCGACCCTCACCGGCACCGGCGCGGTGGGCGATACCATCTCCATCTACAACAACGGCGTGCTGCTGGACAGCGTGGTAATCGGCAATACCGGCACCTGGAGCTACACCACGTCGCCCCTGGCAGAGGGTAATAACGTCCTGACCATCCGCGAGACAGACCCGGCGGGGAACCAGAGCGGTCCTTCGGCGGGCTTCACCGTCGTGGTGGACTCCGTTTCCGCCACGCCGGTTATCACCAACGTCACGGATAACGTCGGTAACGCCGCCACTACGGTGGTTAGCGGCAGCGAAACGAACGACGCCACGCCAACCCTTTCGGGGACTGCGGACGCAAACAGCGTGGTGACCATTTTCGACGGCGGCACGCAGATTGCCGTGGTGACGGCTGACAGCAACGGCGCATGGACGTTTACCCCTGACACCGCGCTCGGCGAAGGCTCGCACAGCTTCACCGTTCGGGCGACCGATCCGCAGGGCAACGTCAGCGCGGTGTCAGCCCCATGGAGCGTGGTGGTTGACCTGACGGCACCGACGGTTCCGACGCTTGACACGGTGAACGACAACGTCCCTGGCGGCGTCACGGGCAACCTCACCAGCGGCCAGGTGACCAACGACAGCACCCCAACCATCAGCGGCACCGGGCTTGCGGGCAGCACCATTCACGTCATGAACAACGGCACGCAGATTGGTACTGCGGTTGTTGACGGAAGCGGCAACTGGACCTTTACGCCGACCACACCGCTGGGCGATGGCAGCTACTCCCTGCGCGCGTATGCAACGGATGCGGCAGGCAACGCCTCGGCGAACTCGTCGGTCTTCGCCTTCACCATTGATACCGCGGCCCCTGGCGTACCGGTGGTGACCAGCGTGATTGACGATGTCGGTCCGGCCACCGGGACGCTCACGACAGGCAACAGCACCAACGACGCGCGTCCAACCTTCAACGGCACGGGCGACGTGGGTTCTACCGTGCACGTGATCGTTGATGGCAACGAAATTGGCACTGCCGTGGTCAATGCCCAGGGCATCTGGACCTTCACGCCGGGTACCGATCTGCCCGACGGACCACACGCCATCACCTTCAACGCCACCGACGTGGCTGGCAATACCGGCAGCACGACGACGCCGTTTAACCTGACGGTGGATACGGGCGTGCCGTCGGCGCCGATCATTTCGACCGCGGGTGACAACGCGGGCAGCATTCAAACCCCGCTCACTTCCGGGCAGAGCACCGACGACACCACGCCGACGCTGAACGGTACCGCGACCGCCAATGCCACGGTCACCGTGTATGAGAACGGGCAGCCGGTCGGCACCGTGCAGGCGGACGCTACCGGCGCATGGAGCTTTACGCCGTCAACGCCGCTGGCCAGCGGCAGCCACACCTGGACCGCCACGGTTACCGATGCAGCGGGCAACGTCAGCCCGACCTCGCCGGACTTTACCCTGATTGTTGATACCGCGGCACCGAACGCGCCGGTTATCAGCCAGGCGATTGACGACGTCGGCAGCATTACCGGTCCGCTCACGTCCGGGCAAACAACCGACGATACGGTACCGCGCCTTGTCGGGACCAGCGAACCGTTTGCCACCGTGAAGATCTATGAGGGAACTACGCTTGTCGGAACGGGCACCGCGGACGGCAGCGGAAGCTGGAGTATCTTGCTCACCACCACGCTGACGGCGGGCGCGCACAGCTTCACCGCGCAGGCGACGGATGCGGCAGGCAACACCAGCGTGTCGTCCACCAGCTTCAGCCTCACCGTCGACACCACGCCGCCTGCGCTGCCGGTGCTGACCAGCATTCTGGATGACGTGGGCAATGCGGCAACGCCGGTTGCGAACGGCGGGTTCACCAACGACGCGCAGCCAACCCTCAGCGGCACGGCGGAAGCAGGTTCTACGGTGAAAATCTTTGATAATGGCGTGCAGATTGGCAGCGTGACGGCCACCGGCGGAGCGTGGAGCTATACGCCTTCTCCGGCGCTCAGCAACGGTCCGCACAATTTAACCTTTACCGCCACCGATGCGGTGGGCAACGCCAGCGCGCCTACCGCCGGGTATGTGATTAACGTCGATACCCTCGCGCCGGGCGCACCGGTCATCAGCTCGGTCATTGATGATGTCGGCAGCGTCACCGGGCCGGTGACCGGTACGAACCCGACCAACGACACGCGCCCAACGCTGAGCGGCACAGCCGAAGCGAATGCCACGGTGCGGATCTACGATGGCATCACGCTGGTGGGCACGGTGACCGCCGACGGCAGCGGCAATTGGACCCTGCCGCAAACCACCACCACGCTGACGCAAGGCACCCATAACTTCACCGCTACGGCCACCGATGCGGCGGGCAACACCAGCGTGGCGTCAGCCGTGACGACGATTATCGTCGATACGACCGCCCCAACGGCGCCGACCGGGACCTTCAACGCCGACGGTAGCGTTCTGACCGGGACCGCGGAGGCAGGCAGCACCGTCTCTATCCGCCTTGCGGACGGCTCGACGGTGACCGCCATTGCGGGCAGCAACGGCACCTACAGCTACACCTTCATTAACAAACAAACTGAAGGCCAGACGCTGCAAATCACCGCCACCGACGTCGCAGGTAACACCTCGCTGCCTGGCTCCGCCCTTGCGCCGGTGGTGCCGCTCTCCGCCAGCAATAACGTCGAAGAGCTGAACCTCAGCACCACGGCGACCGTGACCAACAGCCAGTACAGCGATTACGGCTTCCTGCTGGTCGGCGCCGTAGGCAACGTTCTGACGCTGCTGGGCAATGATACCGCCCAGGTGAACTTCACGGTGGGCAGCGGCGGCAGCGCGGATATCGTGGTGAACGCCAACGCTACGGGGGCGGTGCTTTCTCTGCTCAATACCCTGGAGCTGGTGGTTCAGCATTACGTCAACGGCGCCTGGACCACCGTGGTGGATACCGGCCAGCCACAGTTTGCCGATCTGCTGACCCTCGGCGCAACCGGCGTATCGCTGAACCTGTCCGGGCTGGCTGACGGCGACTATCGCGTGCTCAGCTACAACACCAACCTGCTGGCGACTGGCTCCTACACCAGCCTCGACGTGGCGGTAAAAGAGACCGGTCCGGGTACGGTCACAGGCGATACCAGCCTCAACGGCAACGTGATCCTCGATACGGACCCGACCGCCGGCAGCGACAACGCGCCGGCCGGAACCACTATCTCCGCGGTCACTAACGCCCAGGGCGTCACCACCAGCGTGAACGCCGACGGCACGGTGATCCAGGGGCAGTACGGTACGCTGACCATTAACCGCGACGGCAGCTACACCTACAACCTGACCGACACCAGCGCCGCAGTCATTGGCCGGACGGAGAGCTTCACCTACACCATCACCCATAACGGCGTCAGCGCGTCAGCAAACCTGGTGCTGTCTCTGGGGGCCGGTACGGTAATCAACGGCATTGTGGCGGTGGACGACACGGCCTCGCTGACCTTTGACACCACCGTGAGTGAGATTAATAACGGCGCCTCGTCTCAGAACGGTTTTACCCTGGTGGGCATTAATCTCGGCAGCACGCTGGGGCTTAACCTGCTGGACGACATGACCAACCCGATTATCTACAACGTGGAGGAAGGCACGACCCGCACCATGACCATCCAGGCCTCCGTGGGCGGCGTGGCGCTGGCGTCGGTATTCGATCTGTACGTCTATAAGTTCAACAACGCCACCCAGACCTTCGAGCAGGTTCGCGTCGAGTCGGGCTGGCTGCGCGCTCCGCTGCTGGGAGGAACGTCATCCCAGCTGACGCTGAATCTGCCTGCCGGGGAGTACCTGTTCTTACTCAATACCGCCTCGGGGATCGCCGTCCTGACGGGGTATACGCTGAGCGTCCTGCAGGATCATGTCTACAGCGTGGCGAGCATCAGCGAAACCACTACGGGCGACGTGCTGGCGAATGACCCTGTTCCGGCGGGCACGGTGGTCACGGAAGTGAACGGCGTGACGGTCAACAGCAGCGGCACAACCGACATTCAGGGGGAATACGGCACGCTGACCATCAATTCGTTGGGCCAGTACACCTATACCCTGAGAAGCGGCGTGGGGGCGGACCATATCAGCACGCCGGACACCTTCGTCTACACCGTTACCGCGCCTGACGGCTCAAAGGATACGGCATCGCTTAACATCACCCCAACCGCGCAGGCGATGAATGCGGTTAACGATGTCAGCACCACGATGGACCTCACCTCGGTGCACCACACGTCGGTCTACTCGGATACTACCGTGGGTGTCGCCAACTGGACGACGGCGCTGTTTTCATCAACCCAGGGCTCCGGCAGCGGAACCTTCGTGGTCGACCCGAACACCGCGCTGCACAACGCGTCGCTGCACTTTAACGTAGCCTCGCTGCTGTCGCTGGGCGGGCTGACGGTAAACTGGTCCATCAGCGACGGCTCGGGCGTGATCCGCAGCGGCTCCTTCAGCGGCGGCTCGCTGCTGGGCGGCAGTATCGACGTCCCGCTGACCGGGCTGGATCTCAACGCCGGGACCTATACGCTGAACTTTACCGGTAGCGTCCCGGGGCTGAGCGTGGGGACCATCACCATCACGCCAAGCGTGAACGGCACCACCTACTCGCTGAGTGATTTCGACGTCACCGGCAGCCACACCGTCAACGGCAATATCTTTGACGGCACCGACTCTGGCGGCGTGCTGGATCAGCTCCACTCGGTGGATACCCGTCTGAGCGTGACCGGTTACAACGGCGTGGCCACCACGCTGGATCCGTATACCGGTAGCGCAACGGTGAACATCACCGGCCATTACGGCATCCTGGCGATCGGCGCTGACGGTCATTACACCTATACCCTCAACAGCGGGGTATCGCTCTCATCCATGACCTCGAAGGAGACCTTCAACTACACCCTGACTGACGCCAACGGCAACACGGATACCGCCACGCTGACCATCAATATGGCGCCGCAGTTCATCAGCTCGGAGCATAACGACGCCATCACCGGTACGGCCTACGGCGATACGCTGATTTACCAGGTGCTGAACAGTACGGTGGGGAATGCCACGGCGGGTAACGTCAGCAGCACCGCGGGCGATCACTGGACCGGCTTCTCGCTGGCGCAGGGAGACAAGATCGACATCGGCGATCTGCTGGTGGGCTGGGACGGCAATACCGCCTCGTTGGGGAGTTATATCCATGTCACTAATAGTAATGGCAATACCGTGATCTCCATCGACCGTGACGGCGCAGGAGCCACCTACACTAATACTACTCTCGTTACGCTTGATGGCGTTCAGACCACCTACGACGAGCTTGTTAACCAGCAACACATCATTACCTGATAGCACCTGCAAGAGATGACCCGGGCGCACAGCGCCCGGGCATAAATAATAAAGCTATATTTTTTTAATAGGGACATGACATGGGAATGAAGATGCCTTACTGGTGGCTCTCGTGCTGCCTGATATCTGTGCCCGCTCTCTGCGCGAACCCGGCGGCAACCATCAATACCGGCCAGCTTCGTGAAACGCAGGAACTCCCCTCACTCAATGGCCGCGTCGCCCCTGCGGCTGGCAAAGCCGCACCCGGTTCATTGCAGCTTGGCGAGGCCGTCAACCGCGCCGTCACCTGGCACCCGGCCATTAGCGAAGCCGTGGGGAAACTCTATGAACAGAGCGAAGAGGTGGACGTCGCTAAATCAAAATACTATCCGCAGATTAATGCCGGCGTGGACAGCGGTTATTCCCATGACGGCGACCAGAACGGCTTTACGCCGTCGCTGGTGCTCTCTCTCTCACAGATGCTCTACGACTTTGGCAAAGTGGCCAGCCAGGTGCGCGCCGAGAGCGCAGGCGTTGCCCAGCAGCAGGCCAACGTGCTGGTGAGTATCGACACTATCGCCCACGATACCGCCATCGCCATGGTGCAGGTGCAAACCTTGCAGCAGATGGTCGACACTGCTAAAGAACAGCTCGACGCCCTCTCCTCTATTGGTACGCTGACCCGCCAGCGTAACGACGAAGGGGCCACATCGCTCTCTGACGTGGTGCAGACCGATGCGCGCATTGAAGGCGCGCGCGCCCAGCTGATGCAGTACCAGGCCAGCCTGGACAGCGCCCGCGCCACGCTGATGAGCTTTCTCGGCTGGAACAGCCTGAACGCCATCAGCAATGACTTTCCGCAAAAGCTGGGCCGGAGCTGCGACATCGCCGAACCGGATGACCGTCTGGTTCCCGCGGTGCTTGCCGCCTGGGCGCAGGCTAACGTCGCCCAGGCAAACCTCGACTACGCCGACGCGCAGATGACGCCAACCGTCTCGCTGGAGCCGGAGGTGCGTCACTACATGAACGATCGCTATGCGGGAAGTGAAACGCGGGATCGCACCCAGTATTCCGCCTGGGTGAAAGTGCAGATGCCGCTCTACCAGGGCGGCGGCCTCACCGCCCGGCGTAACGCTGCCGGACACGCGGTGGAGGCAGCGCAGTCCACCATTCAGCGTACGCGTCTTGACGTCCGCCAGAAGCTGCTGGAAGCCCGCAGCCAGGTGATGAGCCTGCAAAGCACGCTGCAAATCCAGGGCCGCCAGGAAGCCCTCAGCGCCCGCACCCGCGAGCTGTACCAGCAGCAGTATCTCGATCTCGGCTCGCGCCCGCTGCTCGACGTGCTCAACGCCGAGCAGGAGGTCTATCAGGCGCGCTTCACCCAGCAGCAGACCCTCGGTCAGCTGCACCAGCTGCAGCTCAACTGCCTGTATAACACCGGGCAGTTGCGTCATGCGTTCGATCTTGATAACCGCACCATCCAGACCGTGGAGATCCTGCCATGAAGCAGCGTGATATCCCGCAAGGTGAAAACATGACGGATGAGGCGCTGGCGCAGTGGGCGCAGGCCTTTGGTTTTGTCGCCACGCGCTACCGCGTCGCCTGCTCTCCCGGCGCGCTGCTGGCGGGTGCGCCGTGGCTGAAAGGCAAACCGATGGTACCCGCCCTCACCCAGCTTGCCCGCGAAGCGGGGCTGTCGTTTCAGCTCCTTACCGACGATCGGCAGGCGATCAACAGCTGGCGTCTGCCGGTGGTGGTGGCGATGCATGACGGCAGGATCGGCGTGATCGAGCATTTCGACGGGGACGATACGCTGGAGGTCAGCTTTTTCGACAATGAGACCTACACCAACCGGCTGTCGATGACGGCGATGCTGCCCGCTATCCGCCACGTTATTGCCCTGCGTCCTCTCGCCGCGCTGAAGGACAGCCGCGTGGACGCCTATATCTCAAAATACCGCCCGGACTGGCTCTACCGGCTGGTCATGCGCGACCTGCGCCCCTACAGCTGGGTCATGCTGGCCGCCCTCTTTATCAACGTGCTGTCGCTCTCCGGGATCGTCTTTTCCATGCAGGTCTATGACCGGGTGATCCCCGCCCAGTCCTATCCGACGCTTTACGTCCTGACCATCGGGGTGCTGATCGCCACCCTGTTTGGTTTTGTGCTGCGCGTGGCGCGCGGGCACATTATGGACCTGCTGGGCAAGCGCTCGGATATGCGCGTTTCGGATCGCGTCTTCGGCCACGCGCTGCGGCTGCGCAACAGCGCGATCCCCCGCTCCACCGGCAGCTTTATCTCTCAGCTGCGCGAGCTGGAGCAGATCCGCGAGATGGTGACCTCGTCCACCATCTCGACGATTGTCGACCTGCCCTTCTTTTTACTGTTCGTGGTGGTGCTGGCGATCATCGCCCCGCAGCTGGCGTGGATCGCCCCGGTCGCGGCGGTGATCATGGTCCTGCCCGGCCTGCTGCTGCAGAAGAAGCTGGCGGAGCTGGCGAAACAGTCGGCCCATGAATCGACCCTGCGCAACGCGGTGCTGGTGGAGAGCGTGCAGGGGCTGGAGGACATCAAGCTGATGCAGGCGGAAAACCGCTTTTTGCAGCAGTGGAACAGCTATATCCAGATCACCGCCGAATCCGGCCTGCGCACCCGCGAGCTGACGCAGAACCTGATCAGCTGGGGGATGACCATTCAGAGCCTGGTCTACGCCGGAGTGATTGTGGTCGGCGCCCCGATGGTGATCGACGGCACCCTGACCACCGGCTCGGTGGTCGCCGCGTCGATGCTGGCCTCCCGCATGATCGCCCCGATGGCGACGCTGTGCGGTGTGCTGGCGCGCTGGCAGCAGGTCAAAGCGGCAAAAGAGGGGCTGGACAGCATCATGCAGCTTCCCACCGAAAACCAGCGCGAGGAGACGCCGATCCGCCAGGACGTGCTGCGCGGACACTACCTCTTCGAGCAGGCGCAGTTCCGCTATCAGCCGGACGATCCGCG
This sequence comes from Enterobacter asburiae, assembly GCF_024599655.1. Lineage (NCBI taxonomy): Bacteria > Pseudomonadati > Pseudomonadota > Gammaproteobacteria > Enterobacterales > Enterobacteriaceae > Enterobacter > Enterobacter asburiae. The sequence goes on along the minus strand of NZ_CP102247.1, from coordinate 1,148,927 downwards.
CATGGCGCTGCGCATTAACCGGCTGGAGATCCGGCCGGGTGAAAAAGTGGCGATTCTGGGGCGCAACGGCGCGGGGAAATCGACCCTGCTGCAGGCCATGGCGGGCGGGATGGATCTGGCGGCCGGCGAGCTGCGGCTTGATAACTTCAGCCTGCCGCATCTCGACGTGGCGGACGTGCGGCGAAACGTCGGCTTTATGACCCAGAACGCCCGGCTGTTTTACGGCACCCTGCGCGAAAATATCACCCTCGGCATGCCGCGCGCCACCGACGAAGAAATTTTCGAGGCGCTGGAGCTGACCGGCGCGGCAGGCTTTGTGCAGAAACTCCCCAAAGGGCTGGACTACCCGATCATGGAAAACGGCGTGGGGTTATCCGGCGGGCAGCGCCAGTCGATTCTGCTGGCGCGAATGCTCCTGCGCGATCCGAATATTGTGCTGATGGATGAACCCACCGCGTCGCTGGACGAGCACACCGAGCGGGAATTCATCCAGCGTCTGGGCGACTGGCTCGGGCATCGCACCCTAATTGTCGCCACGCATCGCGTGCCGGTGCTCGAACTGGTGGAGCGCGTCGTGGTGTTGAAAGAGGGGATGCTGGTAATGGACGCGCCAAAAGCCCAGGCGCTGAACAACAGCCGTATGCAGCAACAGCAGCAGCAGGCAGCAACCGGACGGGAGTGGAAAAATGAAAATCAGTCAGCGTGACGTGGCGGCAATGGACGATCTGGATAACGCCCTCGACTCCGAAAGCGGCTACACCGGCGCGCGTCGGATCGTGATCTTCTCGCTGCTGATGTTCGTGGCGCTGGGCATCTGGGCGTGGTTTGGCATGCTGGATGAGGTGTCAACCGGCTCGGGTAAAGTGATCCCCAGCTCCCGCGAGCAGGTCTTACAGTCTCTCGACGGCGGGATCCTCACCGAGCTGAACGTCCACGAGGGCGATCAGGTGCAGGCCGGACAGGTGCTGGCGCGGCTCGATCCGACGCGTTCCGAATCGAACGTCGGCGAAAGCGCGGCGCGCTACCGGGCCTCACTGGCCTCCAGCGCCCGCCTGTACGCCGAGGTGAACGATCTCCCGCTGAAGTTCCCCCCCTCGCTGGCACAATGGCCGGATCTGATGGCTGACGAAACGCGGCTCTACAACTCCCGCCGCGCGCAGCTGGAGGATACCCAGCGGGAGCTGCGCGCCGCGTTAGATCTCGCCAACAAGGAGCTGGCCATCACCCAGCGGCTGGTCAAAACCGGCGCCGCCAGCCACGTGGAGGTGCTGCGCCTGCAGCGGCAGAAAAGCGACCTGGAGCTGAAGCTCACCGACGTGCGCTCGCAATATTACGTTCAGGCGCGCGAGGCACTCTCCAAAGCCAACGCGGAGGTGGATATGGTTTCGGCGATCCTCAAGGGCCGCCAGGATTCCGTCACCCGTCTGACGGTAAAATCCCCGGTGCGCGGGATCGTGAAAAACATCAAGGTCACCACCATCGGCGGCGTGATCCCACCCAACGGCGAGCTGATGGAGATTGTGCCGGTGGACGATCACCTGCTGATTGAAACCCGCCTGTCGCCGCGCGATATCGCCTTCATCCACCCGAACCAGGAGGCGCTGGTCAAAATCACCGCCTATGATTACGCCATTTACGGCGGGCTGCATGGCGTGGTGGAGACGATTTCCCCGGATACCATCCAGGACGAAGCCAAGCCGGAAGTGTTCTATTACCGGGTGTTTATCCGCACCAGCCAGGATTACCTGGTGAATAAGGCGGGCAGGCACTTCTCGATTGTGCCCGGGATGATTGCGACGGTGGACATTAAGACCGGAGAGAAAACAGTGCTGGATTATCTGATTAAGCCGTTTAACCGGGCGAAAGAGGCGCTGAGGGAGCGTTAAGCCTGGATTGCCGGGTGGCGGCTTCGCCTTACCCGGCCTACATTCTAATCTCCCTCTCCCTATGGGTCGAGGTATCTCCACAAAATAATGCCTGCACGGACGACCCCCTCTCCCTTGAGGGAGAGGGCTGGGGTGAGGGGGAACATACGGCTCTGGTGGTCATTCCGTTCACTTCATGTTCCTTGCTACTCTGTAACGACATGACCGGTGAACGTGCCAGGGTGGCTCAATCGCCACCACCCTGGCGACCCGGGCTTCCGGCGGTAAACCGCCGCTTCGCGGTACCCTCAGCTTATTCCTTCCGGCTTATCGGGGACGGGCGAAGGTAACATCCCTGTAAAGCCCGCCCTCTCGGCGCATCCCTGCGCCTCGCCCCGGCCTGCAGGAAACGCCTCAGCGATTTACAGCCGGACCAGGGCATCGCTGTAAGTTATTTATTTCTTTTAAGCAACATTCATCGCTTTGGGTTAAAAATAACTGGGGATCCCTCAGCCCTGTGGGAGAGGGTTGGGGTGAGGGCATCAGAGCGCAACACCACCTGCATGCGGATGAAAAATAAAACTCACCGCCGTTATGGCGTTAAAACTGGCAAACGCATTCGATACCAGCATTGAATTCTGGCTGAATCTGCAACAAAACGCAGAAAACAAAGGAATGAGAATCGAACACCCCTAACATAACCTCCCCACTTCTTCTGCTAAAGTAGCCCAAATTCATTTTTCAGGAAGAAATCATGCGCCAACGAACCATTGTCTGCCCCATCATCCAGAACGACGGTGCCTACCTGCTATGTAAAATGGCTGACGATCGCGGCGTGTTCCCCGGCCAGTGGGCTCTCTCCGGTGGTGGAATGGAGCCGGGCGAAACCATGGAACAGGCGTTGCGCCGTGAGATCCGCGAAGAGCTGGGCGAAGCGCTGGAGATCGCTTCGATCACGCCATGGGCTTTTCGCGATGACATCAGGGTGAAAACCTACGCCGATGGCACCACAGAGGAGATTTACATGATCTATCTGATCTTCGACTGCATCAGCACCAACCGGGCCGTCACGTTTAATGACGAGTTTCAGGAGATCGCCTGGGTTAATCCGGAATCGTTAAAAGAGCTGGATCTCAACGAAGCCACGCGTATTACCTTCGCCCAAAAGGGCCTTCTTTAATTGCCCACTGCCCCGGCGTTTTACCGGTCCAGGCTCTGAAAACCTCAATAAATGCGCTGACGCTGCTGTAGCCGCAGGACAGTGCAATCCACCCTACCGGCTTCCCCGCCGCCAGCCACTCCATAGCCCGCATGACGCGTGCCAGCTGCCGCCAGTTAACAAAGTTCATTCCGGTCTGGGCACTAAACCGACGGTTGAACGTACGCACGCTCATCCCCGCACGGCGGGCATGGCTCTCGACCGTCTGGTTATCATCGACAAACTGCAGCAAATGGCTGACCACGTTCTTCAGACGCGGATCCGTCGGCACGGGAAGAGAAAAGTGAGCCTGGGGCGTCAGGGCAAGCTCATCCAGCAGCAAAGTCAGCTTTCGCGGATCGTACTCACTCTCTGCACCACATAAACGGCTAAACAGAGCATGGGTCAGATCGTCGGGCTCGAACAGCGCGGGCGTATCGGGAAGCCCTGCACAGCTGGCGGGTTCAAGATAGATAGCGCAGCCTTCTATCTCACTTTCAGAAAAAGCGGCGTGCTGCTGACCTGGCGGGATCCAGCCGATGTGTTTTGCCGGTACGACCGAGCGCGCCTGCGGCGTCTCAATGACCAGCAGCCCTGTTGCAATGCGCCACAGCTGGCCGGTGCGATGACTGTGCCATGGCGTTCGGTACCCGCCGGGATGAAGGAGCGTTTCAAAACTGACCATCTCATTTTGACCGAAAATCGTTATTCATCGACGCATTACAGAAACTACGTCTTCGGCTGTCAAGGATAATGGTGATTCAACCACATAAGGAGTCCGCATGAGCATTATCACGTCCCTGATAGCCGACACCGACAACGCCGCGCAGCGCGAAAAGATGGCGTGCCTGTTAACCCGCTTATTCAACGGCGATATCGATCCGGCAGAGGTATTTACGCCCGATTACCAGCAGTTTACGGACGATCACGCGCTTGACTACCGGGGTTTTGTCCAGCATCTGAGCCACGTCAGCTCGCAGATCCGCACGATCGCCTTTACCGTGGCGGAGATAGCCTGTCATGACGAACTTCTGGCTGACCGGCATATCGTGACGGTCACGTATCCCGACGGTCGTCAGGCAGAGATCGAGGTTTATCTGTTTGCCGCGCTGCGTGAAGGGAAAATCTGGCGGATCCATGAAGTCACGCGAGCCCTCAGCGGCAATGCTGCAGACCGCACGCTGGCACACGCGACAGAATAACGTCACTCCGCCGGGCGCGGTGCGGCGCTGTTATACACGCCAATATAGCGCACAAATTTTCCGATAAACACGCCGGCAAACACGCCGCCGGAGACGATCGCCAGCGCGCTCATGGCGGGCTGCTGCATCGTCTGGGGAGAGACCGCGCTCATCACGCCCAGCACATACTTCACCCCGAACGCCAGCATCATAAACGGCAGCGCGGTGTAGTCTGCCTGGCGGAAAAGGGTGCGCGGCGCCTCTGTACGGGTGATAACCGCCTGCTTAATCAGGAAATACCCCAGCGCGGCCCCGGCGAGGATCCCCGCCGTCCACAATGCGACAGTCCCGGGGGTCAACGTGCGGTAAACCACCAGATCGTAAATATCCCAGATAAGAAAGATCGCCGGAATGATGGCAAGCCTCTCCAGCGTAACGGTGGCGGGCCTGCGTGCTTTAATGCCGCGAGAGATGAGGAAGATAAACAGCACCCACACCCAGACGGGCGTGTGGGTAACGACACCGATCAGAAATTCAAACATGGAACTCACCATGAACGATCGCGGCCCGTGCCGCCCTGAACGCGTATTGCGCATAACGGCAGGAAAGCCATTATGCGCAGCTTTTTTAGAGCGATTTTTTCAGGCGTTGAACCGCCTCTTTCAGATCTTCATCCGTTGGCGTCACAAATGACATGCGCAGCGTCGTTGGGTCTGGCTCATTGCAGTAGAAAAACTCGCCAGGCACAAATACTACGCCGTTGCTTAACGTTTTTTCAAGCCAGCGGGTGGTGTTACACCCATTATTCATCTTCGCCCACAGGAACATACCGCCCTTCGGCTTGTGGAACGACATCACATCGCCCAGCTCGGCCTCCAGCTCGGTTGCGAACGTCTGGTATTTCTGGCGATAGGCTTCACGGATCATTCTAATCTGATCGGCCAGACGACCGGTTTTCAGGTACTCATACGTCATCAGCTGCGACAGCGTGCTGGTGTGCAAATCGGTGGTTTGCTTAAGGTTTACTACCGCACGCTTCAGCCATTCCGGCACCAGCACCCAGCCTACGCGAGTTCCCGGGGCGAGGATTTTAGAGAAGGTTGAGGTATACACCACGTTCTCTTCATTGCCGATATCTTTGGCATGAGCAATCAACGGGCGGAAGACTTCGTCGGTGTAATTAATTTCGCTGTACGGGTCGTCTTCAATAATCACGAAGTCATAACGCTTCGATAATTCCACCAGCTGTTTGCGACGCGCTTCAGAAAGGGTTACCCCGCCAGGGTTGCCAAACGTCGGAACAATATAGACCGCTTTGATGGTTTTCTTCGCCGCCAGGGCTTCAAGCTCATCCACCTTCATGCCGTCGCCGTCGGTGCCAACGGATTCAAAGTTGGCCTGCGCCAGGCCGAAGACCTGCAGCGCGGCAAGATAGGTTGGACGCTCAACCACAACGGTGTCACCCGGGTTGATTAACGCACGCGCCAGCACGTCAAGCGATTGCTGTGAACCAGAGGTCACGACCACATCGTCGGCCTTACAGGCGATACCGCGCCCTTCGCAGATGCGTTTAATTTCCTCGCGCAGCCCCGGGACGCCTTCCGTCAGGCCGTACTGGAACGCCTCGCCAAAATGCTGTGATAAGACGGCATCGGCGGCAATTTTAAGCCCTTCGTGATCGAACAGATCGGGATTAGGAATACCCCCGCCCAGCGAAATGACGCCGGCCATTTTGCTATGTTTTAATAATTCACGGATGGCAGATGATTGCAGGCCCTGCGCACTGCTGGCGAGTTTACTCACGGACATTCTCTTGTTACCTTCTTTTTTTATGATATGACCACTCTTACTAGCACAAGTCCCTGGATTTGATAACTTCTTTTCATGCGCTTCGTAGGATCCTCGCTACACTGCTCGATGTGGTCTTCTCTGCAAACACATTCTCATAAGGCATCAATAATGAAAATCATCGTAACGTTATCCTGTTTCCTGCTGAGCGGCTGTGTTGTCGATAACATGGACTCTTCCAACTATAAATATGTTCGCTATGCTCAAACCTTCCAGAAGCCGGGGCCGGGAGGCTACACCGATAACGAGCAGCGCAAGAAAGATCTTTACTTCTGTGGCGTAGACAAAGACGCCAATCTTGATGACGGCAGCTATAACGGGGGCAGCAGCAGACCTGACCAAACACTTCAGGAAATCGTTGCCAGAGAAGATAAAATATCGAATTGCATGAAGCAGAAGGGCTATACCGTCTACGGCTATGACGAGTGTGGCCCCCTCAAAGCGCCAACCGGACGTTGCCCTAATTAACGCTGACATGCCCATTCTGCATGATGTGCGCAATAAACTGAGTGAGTTTAGGCAGCGGCCGCAAATCCTGGCGCCACAGTAAATGCACCGGCCTCGGCACGGGCGTGTACTGCTCCAGCACCCGCACCAGCCTGCCGCTTGCCAGTTCTTCCGCCACCAGCACTTCCGGTTGCAGCAATAGCCCCGCCCCGGCTCGCGCCGCCATGCGTAAGCCGTAGCCGTCATTACATCTTAAGATCGCATCCCGCTTCCAGCGCACCTCCCCTTCCACGCCCGGCAGCCGCCACTCGTTACGCGCGGTCCACACCGTGTGCGAAAGACACAGATGATCCACCAGATCGTCTGGCGTTTGCGGCGTGCCGTGTCGCGCTAAATAGTCCGGCGCGGCGCAGATCACCATGTTGTAGGGGCACAGGTATTTCGCCACCAGATCGTCATTACGAACGTCACCAATGCGAATGGCCAGATCGACGCCCTCCTCCACCAGATCGACCATCCGGTTGGTGAGATCCAGCTCGATGCGTACCTCCGGGTAGCGCTGTAAAAAGGTTGCCGTCAGCGGGGCAATCACGCAGCCGCCAAACGACGTGGGGGCCGTGACGCGCAGGGTGCCAGACGGTGCGGCGCGCAGCCGTTCCACCGCGCTTTCAGCAATCACGACCTGCTCCAGCACCCGCTTCGCCTCGTCGAAATAAACCCGTCCGGCATCGGTCAGGCTCTGACGGCGCGTGTTGCGCTCCAGCAGCCGCGTGCCGAGCTGGGACTCCAGCAGAGCAATATACTTCCCCACCATCACCGCCGACATCTCCAGACGTGACGCCGCGCCGGTAAAGCTGCCGCTTTCCACCACCGCAATAAACGTCTCCATACCGCGAAGCTTATCCATATTCCGAACCTCTGGTTATCAATCTTCTAACGTTAGCCCAGTTTATCTGACTTTTTATTTATTAAAGAATGAAGGCTCACAACATAAGGAGTCTGCTATGAAAATCGTCATTATTGGTGCCAGCGGTACGGTCGGTCGTGCGGTAACGGAAGAGCTGAGTCGTCGCCACGAGGTCATCCGCGTGGGCCGCACGCAGGGCGACGAGCAGGTGGATATCACCTCCCAGGCGAGCGTCCAGGCGCTGTTTGAGAAAATCGGTCCGGTGGATGCGATTGTGTCCGCCAGCGGCAGCCTTTACTTTGGCCCGCTCGCGACCATGAAGGACAGCGACTTCAACCAGGGCCTCCAGGATAAGCTGCTCGGACAGGTGCGCCTGGCGCTGACCGGCCAGCACTATCTGAACGAAGGCGGCTCGATTACGCTGATAAGCGGAATTGTGGCGCACGAGCCGATTGCGCAGGGGGTGAATGCCACCACGGTAAATGCGGCGCTGGAAGGGTTTGTCCGCGCTGCCGCCTGCGAGCTGCCGCGCGGGATCCGCATCAATCTGATTAGCCCGACGGTACTCACCGAATCCGCCGAAGCGTACGACGGATTCTTCCCGGGCTTTGAAAGCGTTCCCGCCGCGACCGTGGCGCAGGCCTACCGCCGCAGCGTGGAAGGCGTGCAGAGCGGGCGGGTGTATAAGGTGGGCTACTGAGCCTTACGGGCGGCGATCAGCACCAGCATCGGGCGCTCTGCCTCTTCGGCCAGCGCGGGCCAGGCGTCAATCTGCGCCTGCGTTGGCCCCCACTCGTTGACCTCGCTTATCGTTAACCCGGCCCCGATCAGCGCGTTAAGCGTGGTGCCCAGCGTGCGGTGATACTTGATAACACCGTCCGCCAGCCAGTTGCTGACGCGCTTGCCTTCTTCCTGATAATGGTTCACGCCCCAGAACCGCTCGCCGCTATCGTCGGTCAGCCAGCCCTGACGGGAGGCGCAGGTGTATATCGGGTGCTCCATCGAAAAGACCAGGCTGCCGCCGGGCTTGAGCGCGCGCTGAACCTTAGCAAACAGGGAGTCCAGCTCCGGCAGGTAGTGCAGCGCCAGCGAGCTGTAGACCAGATCGAGGCTGTTCTCGCTGAGCTTGAGAGATTCCAGATCGCTACGCTGATAGTGAACCTGTGGGTCAGCGGTAAGCTCCGCCGCGCGGGCGAGCATCTTTTCTGAGATATCAACGCCGGTCACTTCAGACGCGCCCAGCTCACGGGCTGCGCGGCAGAACCAGCCGTAGCCGCAGCCGAGATCGACAACCGATTTGCCGGTTAAATCCGGCAGCATGGCCTTAAGCGCGGGCCACTCCGGCGCGCCGTCCAGACCCTGAACCGAGCGCGGAAGCTGGGCGTAGCCTTCAAAAAACGCCGGGTTGTCGTAGATGTTTTGTGCCATGGCAGATCCCTCTTTAAGAATGTGCATAGCAGTATACTGCATTGTCGGGTGGCGGCTTCGCCTTACCCGACCTACAAAACCGTGAACCGTAGGCCGGGTAAGCGCAGCGCCACCCGGCACCACATTAGCCCACCGAGCCCCAGACAAGGTTGCCCTTATGGAACGTCGCGGTACGCGGCGAAATGCGCGCCACAGCCTCGGCGGAGCAGGAGGCATCCACCAGCACAAAGCTGGCGTCGTCCTGCGCTTTTGGCCATACGCGTTCGCCTTTGTCGTTCAGCGGCAGCACGTCGCCGGTGGCGATACCGAGCGCGCGGGAGAGCGTCTGCTCGTTGGGGCGAATATAGAGCTGCGCATAGAGATTCGCTTTCTCCAGCATGTCCCCCAGACCGTACGGCGACCAGTGGTCGATCACGCTGTCGGTCCCCGTCATCACGAACACGCCCTTCTCGCGCAGCTGCTTCAGCGGCATATGCAGGGTGCCAATCGGCACGGTGGAGGCGATGGTCACCTGCTGCGCCGCCATGCGGGTGGCGATCTCATCCACCTGCTGCTCGTTGAGCGTCGCCAGCGCGAAGGCGTGGCTGATGGTTAACCTGCCCTTCAGCTCCGGCGTTTTCTCCACGGTTTCGACCATATAGTTCACCGCCGCCACGCCCGCCGGGCTGGTTTCGTGCAGGTGAATGTCCACCCCTTTGTTGTAGTCCAGCGCAATCTGGAACATCAGATCGAGGGATTTCTCCATCGCGCCGTCGACGTTGGTCGGGTCCAGCCCGCCCACGTAGTGCGCCCCCGCCTGCATCGCCTCGCGCATCAGCTTTTCGGAATTCGACAGCAGCAGGCCGTGCTGCGGGAAGGCGACGATTTCGCAGTTAAAACCCGCTTTGCGGCGCGCCAGCACCGCCTGCAAATTTTCCAGGTTTTTCAGGCCGGAAACCGGCTCAATGTTGCAGTGGCTGCGGGCGATGGTGGAGCCTTTCGACTGGATCAGGTCGATAAGCGCCTCCGCACGTTCCTGGGTATAGGGCTGTAGCTCCGGCAGCATTTTTTGTTCCAGGCGGATCATGTCCTGAATCGTGGTGCCCGCCGGACGGTTCAGGGAGCGCCACGGGCCGCCATAGAAGGTTTTATCCAGGTGAATGTGCATGTCGCGCATCGCCGGGAGCATCAGCTTACCGCCCGCATCATAGTGCGGCAGCGTGGCGTCGGCGTGGCTCTTGTTGTCGCGCAGGGCGACAATCTTCCCGTCTTTAATCTCCAGCGTCTTCAGTTCGGTACGGGTGCTCGTCGCCACGCCGCCGTCGAAGTTGAACCCGGCCTCCAGCAGCACGTTGTCGAGGTAATAGTGTTTTGCGGTGATGCTCATCGGTTTACCCGTCTCGCAGGTTGGCTTTGCAGTATCCGCAGCATACGCGACGGATCCGGTCGCGCCAAACAGCGCGCAGGCGGTAACCATTTTGCCGCTCTGGCTAATAAACTCGCGGCGGCTTTTATTTTCACTCATCTTATCTTCCTTCATTAACGATATGGGTGCCGGTTTCTCCGCGCAGCGCGGCGGGCAGGCAGTCCGGCGAGGTGACGATCACCCTCCTGCCGCCGTGGTGTAAGAATTCCAGCGAGGCGACAATTTTGGGCAGCATGCTGCCCGCCGGGAAGTGGCCTTCTTCCAGATAACGCGTCATCTGCACCACGTTTACCGTGTCCAACGCCTGCTGGTTTGGCTTGCCGAAGTTGACGCACACCTTTTCCACGCCGGTGGTAATCACCAGTACGTCGGCACCGATCTCCCGCGCCAGCAGCGCCGTGGAGAGATCTTTATCAATCACCGCGTCGACGCTCTGGTAATCCCCCTGTTCGCTGCGCACGACCGGGATCCCGCCGCCGCCCGCGCCGATCACGACATACCCTTTTTGGGTCAGCGTCTTAATGGCATCCGCTTCAACAATCCGCAGCGGCTGGGGTGAAGCCACCACGCGACGATAGCCACGGCCGGAGTCCTCAACAAAACGCCAGTCCGGGTGCGCGCGCTGCAGCTCGTCGCGCTGCCCCTCGGTGAAGAACGCACCAATAGGTTTCGTCGGGTGGGTAAAGCCGGGATCGTTTTTATCCACCTCCACCTGCGTGACGACCGTGACCGCTTTTTGCTCCCCGCGCGCGGCCAGACAATTGTTGAGCGCCTGCTGGATCAGGTAGCCGATGCCGCCCTGGGTGTCCGCCACGCAGTTGGCCAGAGGGGTCAGCGGCAGCCCTTCCCGCTCGTGGGCGATTTCGGCGCGGCGCAGATCCAGCCCCACCTGGGGGCCGTTGCCGTGGGTGAGCACGATGTCATAGTCGGAGGCCAGCATTTCCAGCACCGACTCTGCCACCGCTTTCACCGCCTGCGCCTGATGTTCAACCGACTGGCTGGCATTGTCTTTGATAATGCTGTTGCCGCCGATGGCGACGACCATAAGCTCTTTCATATGCTTTCCTTCACATCGGTGCGGTATGTTTCCCCTCACCCCGGCCCTCTCCCCAAAGGGGCGAGGGAGTTAACGTCCCCTCTCCCCTTTGGGGAGAGGGTTAGGGTGAGGGGAAATGTTTTAAGCTTCAGAAACCGGTGCCGCAGCGCTCGCTGCTTCCCGGCTATCGAGGAAATGCTTCACCACAAACATGCCGCCCATCATCAGATACGCGGTGACGAACATCAGCGAACTGCCTTCGGCAAATCCCACCACCGGGGCGTGGATCACCCCAAACAGCGCCAGCAGCGCCCCACCCGCAGCCGCAACGGCCCCGCGCAGCGGTTTGTTGATGATGGCGAAGATGGCGATACAGCCCCACAACATGCTGGCGAGCGGTGCGCCGTTCCCCAGATGGACTAATCCCTCGTAGTAAATCCCCTTGCTGTGCAGCACCTCGGTGCCGATTTTGGCCGCGCTGGTGCCTGCCGCCCCCATCACGCTGTTCATCATGGTCAGCGCCCAGTTGGCGATCCACGGGAACAGGCAGATGAAGATCACCGGCACCTCCACTTTCGGCGTCTCCCTGACCACCTGATTGGCCGTCACGACACCGATAAACACCAGAATCGGCACGATGGCGGTCATCGGTATGATGGCGAGCATAAACGCCCCCAGCCCGAACAGTGGCACGATGAACATGGTCACGCCCGAGGCCAGCGTGTAGCCGATGCTCGCCCCCATCGCTTTCCAGCCGGGATGGCCGACGTAGACCGTGACCGGGAACGGGTTGCCCATCAGGCAGCCGAGCATGGAGGCCAGACCGTTTGCCAGCATCACCTTGCGCGTCGGGTATTCATCCCCCGCCGCGTGGGCGCTTTCGATGTTCTCCAGGTCAAAGATGTAGTTCGCCAGCCCCAGCGGCACGGCAGAGGCAAGATACGGCAGCGCGTGCGGCAGGCCCTGCAGGAAGCCTTCCACGTGCACCTGCGGCGGATTAAAGCCGAAGGATGACATGGACGCTTTAATCGCTTCCGGGCTTTGCAGGCCGGAGATCCACGCCAGTGCGGTACCGGCTATCAGCAGCAGCAGGCCGGTCGGGATTTTGGCGAAAATCGGCTTTTTGCCAAACCAGTTAATGAAGATCAGCAGCAGCACGATAAACGACACGGTCGGCGCTTCAAACGCCTGCAGCATCGGGTTCATCGCCAGCAGCAGCAGACCCAAACCGGAGAGGCACGACAGCAGCACGGTACGCGGGATCATCTTGCGGATGGTTTCCCCTAAAAACGAACCGCCCGCGAGGATCATCGCCTCCACGAAGCACCACACCAGGCCAATCTGGATCGCGAACTCCGCATCGCCCGTTTGCTGATAAACCGGCATCAGCACCAGGAAGGTCACGGTAAAAATTGACGGCGCGCTCGGGCCGGACGGCAGCGCGGTCACATCCGTTCGCCCGGTGGCGCGCGCCATCTGCATACCGAACCAGGCGTAGCAAATACTCGCCACCAGCACCGCCAGCCCGAAGGCCGGCGCGATGCGTCCATAAACAATCTCCTTCGGGATGCCGACGACAAAAATGAGCAGCCCCATCATGGTCAGCAAATTGGTCAGGTTGTTGGTCATCAACCCGAAATAGGCCGCCCAGTCACCTCTTTTCCACTCCAGTTTCATGTTTTTCATGGATGCTTGCCTTATAAAAAGTAGCGATCGCGGAAGGTCAACAGCGCCTTTTCAAAACAGCTAAACGGCGGGTGAACGATGCCCGCCCCAATCATGCCGATGCCCGCGTCTTTATGGGCAATGGCGGTGTTAATCACCGGCAGAATGCCGCTGCCCGCGACTTTGGTGATGTCGATGGCGGTTGGGATGCCCATAAACGAGAGCAGCGGAATGGTGACGTTCGGGTTTTCGCCGAGGGTGATTTCGCGCATCTGACGGGAAAAGTCGATGGCTTCATCCACCGTCCCGCCTACCAGCGCAACAATCGCCGGGGCCGTCGCCATCGCAAACCCGCCGATGCCGTAGGTTTCGGTGATGGCGCTGTCGCCGATATCCAGCCCGGAGTCTTCCGGCTTATAGCCTGCGAACATCGGGCCAATCACCTGCTGCGCCGGGCCGGTGAACCACTGCCCCGGCAGGCCGGAAACGCGCAGGCCAAACTCGTAGCCGTTGCGCGCCATGGTGGTGACGACGGTGCTGTACTCAATACCGTGGGCGGCGTCCAGCGCGGCCTTACACATCGCCATCCACGTCGGGCCGGAGAAGTAGTCGCTGCTGGCGACAAACGCGAACACCTCGCGCTGCTGCTCTACCGGATAGCCCGCCTGAATCAGCCCCGGCGTCAGCGCCTGAATCAGCAGCGTGGTGCCCGCGTTGTTGCGGTTGTGGCACTCGTCGCCCATGTGCAGCGCCTGGGCCAGCATCAGGCGCAGGTCGATTTCGCCGATAATCTTCATCGCGTCGCGCAGCATCGGGCCGAGCACGTCGCGCATCCAGTTCAGGCGGTCGATCACGCTCTGGTCGTTAGCGCCCATGCGCAGGATCTTCGCCATCTGCTCGCTGAGGTTGGTGAACGCGCGGTTGCCGTAGGTTTTGTTTTCAACGATGTGCATAAACATCGACGCGGAGGTGACGCCCGCCATCGAGCCCACGCAGTCATGCTCGTGGCACGGCGAGAAGGTAATATCGCCAGAGGCCGCCAGCCTTGCCGCGTCGTCCAGATCTTTCGCCAGCCCTTCAAACACCAGCGCCCCGGTGACCGCACCCTTCATCGCCCCGCACATGTTTTCCCATGAGACGGGCGGACCGGCGTGCAGAATGGTGGTGCGGGTCATGCCCGGCACAACGTTAATGGCCTGGTCATAGCCCACCAGCACCGGATGAGACTGAATAATGCGCTCAAGGGCGATTTGGTTAGCGGCGGCGATTTTCTCCGCTAGCGGTTTTTCCGCCAGCTGGTCGAGCGCCTCAACGACCTGCATATTGCCCTGCCCCGGCGGCGTCCAGTCGAGCTGGGTGACGGGAACGTGCTGTTTTTTGAGGTCGTCGCTGAACATCGCAATGCCGACGTTAATGACGTTCAGCGGCTGGTTGAATAAGGTCGTCATTATGCTTTCTCCCCTTTGCAAACAAATTCGCGTGCCAGTAATCCGGTATTGGTACTGCTGCTGGCCCAGATGACGCCTGCGTCGGTCAGCAGCTGACACTGTTGCGCCAGCGACTGCGGATCCTGGTCGGTGCCGAGCACGTAGCCGAGAATTTCCAGAGGACGGTTATCGGCCTGTGCGATCGCCTGTGCCTCTTTGATGGCGTCGATCATCACGCCGACCGGATCCTCATGCGCGCCGAAGCCCAGCACGAAGTCCATCACGATGACGCCCACCTCCGGATCGCGCGCCTCCTGCAGCAGGCGGCTGATGCGGTTGGTCGGATCGATCATCGGGTGCGGCTTGCCGTTGGTGAAGTCGTCGTCGCCAAAGTCGAGGAAGGTGTGGGCTTTACTGACGCTGATGTCGCTCAGGCGCTTAGCCGGATCCGGCTGGATGTTGCTGTAGACGTCGTCGAATTTCGCAAGCGCCGCGAACATCGCCTCGTCGCACAGGGTGCCGCCGCAGAACAGGCCGCGAATGTACTTCTGCTGCGGCGTCAGGCGAGCGCGCACTTCTTCAATCAAAGGCCAGTTGAGCGGATGCAGATCGAGGGATTCTTTTTTGATGCCGGTGAGCAGGACCGCCTTCAGGGCCGCCTCTTTAGTGCCGCGCGCAAACTGCAGGCCGTCTTCATCGGCGGGCGGTTCGCTGCGGCCGAGGAAGCAGACGACCACCGGCTTGCGGCAGGCTCTGGCGCGGGTTAGCACCTTTTCTGCCACCGCTAGCGCGGGCGGCTTGGAGATCAGCGCGATAACCTGGGTGTCCTCGTCGGCTTCCAGCATGTCGATGGCGTCGAGCATCATCAGGCCGCCGATTTTCTCGCTGAGATCGCGCCCGCCGGTGCCAATCAGCTGCGACACGCCGCCGCCGAATTCGTGAATGCGCACGCTCAGCTCCTGGCTGCCGGTGCCGGATGCGCCGACGATGCCAATCGGCCCGCGGCGCACCGCATTGGCAAAGCACAGCCCCGCGCCGTTGATGATGGCGGTGCCGCAGTCCGGCCCCATCATCAGTAGCCCTTTCCGGTGCGCGAGCTGCTTCAGCGCCAGCTCGTCGTCGAGCGATACGTTATCGGAAAAGAGCATCACGTTAAGATCGTTTTCCAGCGCCTGGCGCGCTTCGCGGGCGGCGAAGGTGCCGTTGACGGAAATCACTGCAAGGTTGCTGTCAGGACGATGGGTTTTGGCGCTGGCAATCGTCGCGTAGCGCGCTTCATGGGAGCCTGCGCTCTCTTTACGGGTGAACAGCGCTTCAATAGCGGCCAGCGTTTCATCATTCGCCGCGTCGCCTTTAATGACGATCATCAGGTCGCCGTTTTTGGCTTCCGCTAATTCCGGCGTTAATAGCCCGAGGTTTTTTAAGACGCCTTTATTCATTTCCGTCGCCATGGCCACAAACGCCTGCTCGACGCCCGGCAATTTATTGGCTTTGGTGGAAACGGACATTAATGAGACGGAGTCAAAATAGGTGTTCTTTTTTATGACGATTTTCGTTGGCATTATTTTCTCCTGAAAGCGGATAAAAGGGGGCCGCCGTCGTGCAAAATGCACGTCGGTAAAAAATACTTTTGAATTAACGGCCAGCCGGAAAAGGCTGGCCGAATACGTTATGCGCCCGCCGCCAGCAGCAGGTCAGCTATCGCATCGAAACCTTTTTCCCGCGCCAGTTCGAGCGGGGTTTTGCCATATTTATCGGTCATGTGCGGGTTTGCGCCGTGATCCAAAAGTAGCTTGACGATCTCCTGCTGCTTCGCGCCGCCGTCGTTGAGCACGATCGCTTCCAGCAGCGGCGTCCAGCCGACAAAGTTGGTGTGGTTGACGTTGATATCGGTTTTTTCCAGCAGCTCGCGCACGATCTCCACGTGCCCTTTTTCACTGGCTGGCGTAATGCCCACGCCGCCAAAACGCGTCAGGCGGTCGAGATCCGGATTTGCCGGAAGGACAATGCGCAGCAGGGTAATATCGTTGGTCAGGCAGCTAATCAGGAAGGGGTTAAAGCAGGTCTGATCCTGTTTATCAATATCCGCCCCGGCGGCAATTAATAACTCCACGCAGGGATAATGTTTTTTCAGGCTGGCAATAATAACGGCGGTTCTTTTCTGTCGATTAGTGGCGTTAATATCCACGCCTTTTTCCAGGCAGGCTTTTAGCGCATCGCTATTGCCCTCTTCTGCCGCCAGCAGAAATTCAGTAACGAGTTCGTTCGCAGACATATTCAGACTCCCGATGTTTTTATTTCTGTTGACCTGAGAATAGCAACAGCCTGGTCATAAAAGAATCCGCTTAAAAATGATTCATCGACAGTCAATTCATTGTTGAGTTAAATTCAACAAACCGGTCAAAACGTGCGTCTGTGCAATCTTTTTCTTATGTTTCCCCACGTTTTAGCGCTCGAGACTGCATTATGCTTATGTCTGACGAAGCCTTACTGCGTGCGGCTTTCGACAAAGAGTCAGAACTGTGATCGGCTTCAAATGTGTTGTAACAACGCTGTTAAAATATGTTCAAAACTGATGGCTGAAGGGAGTGAGATATGAATTCCATCTTTACCGAAGAGAACCTGCTGGCCTTTACTACCGCCGCACGCTTCGGCAGCTTCAGCAAAGCCGCCGCCGAGCTGGGCGTGACGACCTCCGCCATCAGTTACACCATTAAGCGCATGGAGACCGGGCTGGACGTGGTGCTGTTTGTCCGCAGCACGCGCAGCATTGAGCTGACCGAGTCCGGGTTTTACTTTTACCGTAAGGCCACCGACCTGCTAAACGACTTCCACGCCATCAAGCGCGGAATAGATACCATTTCGCAGGGCATCGAGGCGCGGGTGCGCATCTGTATTAATCAGCTTTTATACACGCCGCGCCACACCGCCAGGCTGCTGCAGGTGCTGAAAAAACAGTTTCCGACCTGTCAAATTACCGTCACTACCGAGGTCTACAACGGCGTCTGGGACTCCATCATCAACAACCAGGCCAATATCGCGATTGGCGCGCCGGACACGCTGCTCGACGGCGGCGGAATTGATTACACCGAGATCGGCGCCATCCGCTGGGTCTTTGCCATCGCGCCGGAACACCCGCTGGCGTTCACCCCGGAGCCGATAGCGGAAAGCCAGCTGCGCCTGTATCCCAACATCATGGTGGAAGATACCGCGCACACCATTAACAAAAAGGTCGGATGGCTGCTGCACGGGCAGGAGGCTATTCTGGTGCCGGACTTTAACACCAAATGTCAGTGTCAGATCCTGGGCGAAGGGATAGGTTTTTTACCGGAATATATGACCCGCGAGGCGGTAGACGCGGGGCTGCTGGTTACCCGACGTATTAATAACCCGCGTCAGGACTCACGTATGCTGCTCGCCACGCAGCATGCCGCAACCGGCCAGGTCACGCGGTGGATCAAACAGCAGTTTGGCCCTGCAGGGGTGCTGACCCACATCTATAGCGATCTCCTCTGGCGCGAGGCCACAAATTAGTTTAGCATTTACTTAATTAAGCAAATGCTAAAATATTATGACCGAACTTGAACAGCTTCAGGCCAGCGCCGAACAGGCCGCCACACTCTTAAAGGCGATGAGCAACCCGCGTCGCCTGCTGATCCTCTGCACCCTGTGCGGAGCGCCCGGCACCAGCGCGGGGGAACTGGCGCGAGCCACGGGGCTAAGCCCTTCCGCCACGTCGCAGCATCTGGCGCGCATGCGTGAGGAAGGGCTTATCGACAGCACCCGCGACGCGCAGCGCATTCTCTATTTCATTAAAAACGATGCGGTACATCAGCTGATCAGCACCCTGAAAACCCTTTATTGTCCGTAAGGAGCCGCCATGTCTCTTCCTCTTCTTTCCCCGCGCCAGGCCAGTGCCCGCGTCGCTGAAGGCGCAAAACTGATTGATATTCGTGATGCCGATGAGTACGCCCGCGAGCATATTCCCGCCGCGCGCTCCGTGCCGCTGGATACCTTACCCGGCGGACTTAACGCGCAGGCGGGGGATACGGTGATTTTTCACTGCCAGTCCGGCGCCCGGACGTCGGGGAATGCTGACCGCCTTGCTCAGGCCGCCGCGCCCGCGCAGGCCTTTGTGGTCGAGGGGGGCATTCAGGGCTGGAAGCAGGCCGGGCTGCCGACCGTCGAAGACAAATCCCAGCCGCTGCCGCTGATGCGTCAGGTGCAAATTGCCGCCGGGCTCTTGATACTCTGTGGCGTAGTGCTGGGCTATAGCGTCTCCAGCGGCTTTTTCCTGCTCAGCGGTTTTGTCGGCGCCGGGCTGTTGTTCGCCGGAGTGACGGGCTTTTGCGGTATGGCGCGACTGCTCAAGGTGATGCCCTGGAACCGGCGTACCTCATAAGCAGTAATCGGTGAAATACGCTGTACCCGGCGTCACGCGTGGGCTAAGGTGAAGATCGCTAAAACGATGAGGAGGTAATATGTTTTCTGTCGGTAATTATGTGCAACCGCGTAAAGGCGGCCCGAAACTGAAAGTGCTCGAAGTGAACGGTGACAGCATTGTGGCGGTCCAGGCCAGCAATGAGCAAGGCGAGAAATATACCCTGAAAGCTGCCGAACTGGCGCCGTATACCGAAGAAGGCGATTTCGGCGTCTGCTGAACAGCCAGCCGGGCGGCGTGTTCCGCCCGGCTAACCTGTTAGATCAGAAAATCATCCAGTGATTTACCGTCTGCCAGCGCGCTGGCAATAGGCTTCGGCGTGCGGCCCTGGCCGGTCCACGTTTTCTCTTCACCGTTCTGGTCAATAAAACGATATTTTGCTTCACGCGGCTTGCGCTTTTTCGCGGGCTTACCCGTCTGCGCCAGTTCAGAGCCCAGCAGGTCAGTCGGTGAAATACCATCGGCTTTCATCAGCTCCAGCAGGGCATTAATTTTTTCCTGCTGCTCAGCACGCTGCTGCTCTAATTCCGTCTGTTCACTCCGTTTCTCTTCAGTAACGACCCTGACCTTTTCCAGCATTTCCTCAAGAACGTCCAGGGTTAATTCACGCGCCATGGCGCGCAGAGTTCGGATATTATTAAGATTCTGTAACGTCAAAGACATATTATTTGCAAACCTTCTCTTTAGGGTAAATAGATAAATCGCCGACAGAATAATTCATTTCCATAGAAATATCTACCTGCGGGGCCGTTCTGCCAGTAGTGTAAATATAGTTAAACTCCACCGTGAATATTAACTTATGACGAATGTGGAATACGCAAAGATTCAATCATCACATCAATATAAATGGTCAACCTTAATCAAAATTTCAGCATCCTACGCTACACGCAAAAGCAGCAAATCCCACCTCGACGCCATAAACATCAACCTGCTGATTTTCATGCAAAAATTACCAAACGAGACAGATTATAACGAACCGGGCAAAAAACAACCAACTTTAGAGAATTTTGTGGACAAAAGGCGATTAAATAAAAATTAATCACTAGTTGTTAGTTCAAACTCAGAGATATACGCTATACACGTCAAACAAACCAACCTAAAGCACTGACCGCTTCAGGAAAATCGTTTCTTTTGTGTTCTTCTCAAGGAGTTCAGACATGTTCTCACCGCAATCACGCCTTCGCCATGCCGTGGCGGATACTTTCGCGATGGTTGTCTACTGTTCCGTTGTGAACATGCTGATCGAAATATTCCTCTCCGGAATGTCCTTCGAGCAGTCACTTTCCTCTCGTCTGGTGGCAATCCCGGTCAATATTATTATTGCATGGCCTTACGGGTTATACCGCGATGCGGTAATGCGTTTCGCGCGTCGTATCAGCCCCGCAGGCTGGGCGAAAAACCTGGCGGACGTCCTGGCGTATGTGACGTTCCAGTCGCCGGTTTACGTGGCCATACTGCTGACAGTGGGTGCAGACTGGCACCAGATCGCAGCGGCGGTCAGTTCGAATATTGTGATTTCAATGCTGATGGGTGCGGTATACGGCTATTTCCTCGACTACTGCCGCCGCCTGTTTAAGGTCAGCCAGTACAGCCAGGCAAAAGCGTGATGTGAAGCGACTGGCGAAAGCCAGTCGCGAATTTACTGTACGTCGCCAAACAGTCCCTTCAAAAACCGCTCCAGCGCCATGCGTGAGCTGAAGCCATGCGGAATACCATAATGCTCATGCCGTTCGCCGCCTAAATAGAGCGGAAATTGCTGATAATGATCGCAGGTTTTAATATCCGAGGCAGGCTCAGCAAATGACAGACTTCTGTCTTTCAGCGTCGGGTGAATAATGAGAGCGGTACGTCCCATTCTTGCTTCGCGATTAACGTAAACATAATTCTCGCCACGGCGATATCCATACGCTTTTGGTGTCACCTCATCCATGGTGAATCCCTCTTTTTCAAGAACGCGCGCCACCTCATCAGGTCGTAAATACATATCTTTTCCTCGTTATCTTTTCCTGCCCGGCCACCTTACAGTATTCAGCATTAGCAGGGCTTTCAGAATAATCCATAAACTGCCGGATAACGCGTGACGCGCTTCAGATATTAAATTTCTGAACTAAACTGAACGGGAACACAAAATTACGGAGGATCGTATGTTTAACAGACCGAACCGAAACGATATTAATGACGACGCTCAGGATATTCGTAATGATGTCAGCCAATTAGCGGATACTCTGGAAGAGGTGCTGAAGTCCTGGGGAACTGACGCGAAGGACGAAGCGGATGCCGCAAAACGTAAGGCTCAGTCTCTGCTCCGTGAAACCCGCGCGCGTTTGAACGGGCGTACGCGAACGACTCAGGCTGCCTGCGATGCGGTCAGCTGCGCAACGACCTTCGTGCGCGAAAAACCGCTCTGCACGCTGGGCACGGTCGCGGCCGTCGGGATCTTCGTGGGTGCCTTGCTTAGCCTGCGTAAATAACCCCCTCTCGCACGTTTCTCAGCCCCGGTGGCCAATGGCTGCCGGGGCTTTTCTTTGCCTTCTCGCCTGAAAAACCCACATAGCCTGCCCTGCCCCGCTGTGCTCATCATAGGGGCAACATTAATCTAAATTTCCCATATCTTGTATGGTTGAAACTTAAGACAACTACATCTAGTATTCCTTTTAGCAGGATACACACAACCTGACGCGACGATTCGCGCCGCACCTTTATTTTAAATGGAAATACGAATCATGAGCATTATTATTTACACTCGTAACGATTGTGTTCAGTGCCACGCCACAAAACGGGCAATGGAAAGCCGTGGCGTAGCGTTTGAGATGGTGAATATTGACCAGGTCCCCGAGGCCGCAGATACCCTGCGCAAGCAGGGTTTTCGTCAGCTTCCGGTGGTAATCGCCGGGGAGACAAGCTGGTCCGGCTTCCGCCCGGACATGATTAACCGCCTGAGTGCGCAGGCCGCCCGGGCATGAGTGGGCTGGTTTTCTTCTCCAGCAGCTCGGAAAACACGCTCCGCTTTATTGAGCGCGTCGGGCTGCCTGCGGTGCGCATTCCGCTCAACGAGCGGGAACGGATCCGGGTAGAGGAACCGTACATTCTGGTGGTGCCCAGCTATGGCGGCGGCGGCACGGCGGGAGCAGTGCCTCGTCAGGTGATCCGCTTTCTCAATGACCCTCATAACCGCGGGCTAATCCGCGGCGTTATCGCGGCGGGAAATCGCAATTTCGGCGATGCCTTTGGCCGCGCCGGGGATGTCATCTCTCAAAAATGCGGCGTGCCGTATCTCTATCGTTTTGAGCTGATGGGGACACAGCAGGACGTCGAAAACGTGCGTAAAGGAGTGAACGAATTTTGGCAACGACAACCGCAGAACGGGTGATTCAGGCGACGCCGGATTACCACGCATTAAACGCCATGCTTAACCTCTACGATCGGGAGGGGCGCATCCAGTTCGATAAAGACAGTGAGGCGGTGGATGCTTTTTTTGCCGCCCACGTGCGGCCCAACAGCGTGACGTTTGCAAGCCAGAATGAACGTCTCGACTATCTGATTAAAGAAGGCTACTACGAAGAACGCGTGCTGACCCGCTACGACCGCGCCTTTGTGGTGACGCTGTTTGAACGCGCGCACGCCAGCGGCTTTCGCTTTCAGACGTTTCTCGGCGCGTGGAAGTACTACACCAGCTACACCCTCAAGACCTTTGACGGCAAGCGCTACTTAGAGAGTTTTGAAGATCGCACCGTGATGGTGGCCCTGACGCTGGCGCAGGGTGATGAAGCGCTGGCGGAGCAGCTAACCGACGAGATCCTCTCCGGACGCTTTCAGCCCGCCACGCCGACCTTTCTCAACTGCGGCAAGGCCCAGCGCGGCGAGCTGGTTTCCTGCTTCCTGCTGCGTATCGAAGACAATATGGAGTCGATTGGCCGCGCGGTGAACTCGGCGCTGCAGCTTTCCAAACGCGGCGGCGGCGTGGCGTTTCTGCTCTCTAACCTGCGTGAAGCGGGCGCGCCAATCAAGCGCATCGAAAACCAGTCCTCCGGCGTGATCCCAGTGATGAAGATGCTGGAGGATGCGTTTTCGTATGCTAACCAGCTTGGCGCACGCCAGGGCGCGGGGGCGGTTTACCTGCACGCGCACCACCCGGACATTCTGCGCTTTCTCGATACCAAGCGCGAAAACGCCGACGAAAAAATCCGCATCAAAACCCTGTCGCTCGGCGTGGTGATCCCGGACATCACCTTTAAGCTGGCCAGGGAGAATGCCGACATGGCGCTCTTCTCGCCGTACGATATTGAGCGTATTTATGGCAAAGCGTTTGGCGATGTGGCCATCAGCGAGCTGTACAACGAGCTGGTGGCCGACAATCGCATTCGCAAAAAGACCATCAACGCCCGCGAGTTCTTTCAGCGGCTTGCGGAGATCCAGTTTGAGTCCGGCTATCCGTACATCATGTATGAGGATACGGTGAACCGCGCGAACCCGATTGCCGGGCGAATCAACATGAGCAACCTGTGCTCGGAGATTTTGCAGGTCAACAGCGCGTCAGCCTACGACGAGAGCCTGGACTACGCGGACATCGGCAAGGATATCTCCTGCAACCTCGGGTCGCTGAATATTGCCCACACCATGGATTCCCCAGACTTTGGCCGCACGGTGGAGACCGCCATTCGCGGGCTGACGGCGGTGTCGGACATGAGCCACATCCGCAGCGTGCCGTCTATTGAAGCGGGTAACGCCGCGTCGCACGCCATCGGGCTGGGGCAGATGAACCTGCATGGCTATCTGGCGCGGGAAGGCATCGCCTACGGCAGTCCGGAAGGGCTGGATTTCACCAACCTCTATTTCTACACCATTACCTGGCACGCACTGCACACCTCGATGATGCTGGCGCGTGAGCGCAACCAGCGGTTCGCGGGCTTTGAGCAGTCCCGCTACGCCAGCGGGGAATATTTCAGCCAGTATCTGGAAGGCGACTGGCAGCCGAAAACCGAAAAAGTGCGCGCACTGTTTGCTCGCGCGGGAATTACCCTGCCGACGCGCGAGATGTGGCAGCAGCTGCGTGACGACGTGATGCGCTACGGCATTTATAACCAGAACCTGCAGGCCGTCCCGCCGACCGGATCGATTTCCTACATCAACCACGCCACGTCGAGCATTCACCCGATCGTGTCGAAAATTGAAATCCGCAAGGAAGGCAAAACCGGGCGCGTTTACTACCCTGCCCCGTTTATGACCAATGAGAACCTGGCGCTTTATCAGGACGCGTACGAGATAGGCCCGGAAAAAATCATCGATACCTACGCGGAGGCGACAAAACATGTGGATCAGGGGCTGTCGCTGACGCTGTTCTTCCCGGACACCGCCACCACGCGGGATATCAACAGAGCGCAGATCTACGCCTGGAAGAAAGGCATCAAAACGCTCTACTACATTCGCCTGCGCCAGCTTGCGCTGGAAGGCACCGAAATCGAAGGCTGCGTATCCTGCGCGCTGTAAGGAGAAAGGATGAAACTGTCACGCGTGAGTGCCGTTAACTGGAACAAAATCCAGGACGACAAAGACCTGGAGGTGTGGAACCGCCTGACCAGCAACTTCTGGCTGCCGGAAAAGGTGCCGCTCTCCAACGATATTACGGCCTGGCAAACGCTCGGCCACGCCGAGCAGCAGCTGACGATCCGCGTCTTTACCGGCCTGACGCTGCTGGACACCATTCAGAATACCGTCGGCGCCCCCGCGCTGATGAGCGACGCGCTAACGCCGCACGAAGAGGCAGTGATGTCGAACATCAGCTTTATGGAGGCGGTGCATGCCCGCTCCTACAGCTCGATTTTCTCCACCCTGTGCCAGACCAAAGACGTGGACGCAGCCTACGCCTGGAGCGAAGAGAGCGAGTCACTACAGAGAAAGGCGGAGCTGGTGCTGGCGTATTACCGGGCCGACGAGCCGCTGAAGAAGAAGATCGCCAGCGTGTTCCTGGAATCCTTCCTCTTCTATTCCGGCTTCTGGCTGCCCATGTACTGGTCGAGCCGGGGGAAGCTCACCAACACCGCCGATTTAATTCGGCTTATCATTCGGGATGAAGCGGTGCACGGGTATTACATCGGCTATAAGTATCAGAAAGGGCTGGAGAAAGTCAGCGAGGCGAAGCGCGAAGAGCTTAAAGGCTTCGCGCTCGATTTGCTGATGGATCTGTACGACAACGAGCTGAGCTATACCGAAGAACTCTACGCCGGCACCGGCTGGGAGGACGACGTGAAGGCCTTCCTCTGCTACAACGCCAACAAGGCGCTGATGAACCTGGGTTACGACGCGCTGTTCCCGCCGGAGATGGCGGAGGTGAACCCGGCTATTCTGGCCGCGCTGTCGCCCAATGCCGACGAAAACCACGATTTCTTCTCGGGCTCGGGCTCATCGTACGTGATGGGCAAAGCGGTAGAAACCGAGGACGAAGACTGGGATTTTTAATGAACGCTAACGTTCGTTAATTTAATATAAACCCAACAATTCCCTCTCTAATATTTACAAAACAACTACACTGTAATTTACACGTCATATTCGCCTGAATCATTCCGATTCAGGCGAAATTTCCCGATGCAGCAGCAAAAAATTGAGAAAAATTCAAACCGCCCTCAGCCCTTTATTCATGGGAAATTCAGCCGTTTCGCTTGCGTCAAAATTCCGCCCTCAGCTCGACGCAGGGTTGTCTCAGATTCTCAGTATGTTAGGGTTATGCCCGTTAACAATTTACCATGGTAATCATATCGGCATAAACAAATAACAGGACACTCTCTATTGCATGGCAATTAAATTAGAAGTGAAAAATCTTTATAAAGTATTTGGCGAGCACCCGCAGCGCGCATTCAAATATATTGAGAAAGGCCTTACGAAAGAGCAAATTCTGGAAAAAACCGGGCTATCGCTTGGCGTTAAAGACGCCAGTCTGGCCATTGAAGAAGGCGAGATTTTTGTCATCATGGGATTATCCGGTTCGGGTAAATCCACTATGGTTCGCCTTCTCAATCGCCTGATTGAACCCACCCGCGGACAGGTACTGATTGACGGCGTGGATATCGCCAGAATATCAGACGCAGAGCTTCGCGAGGTGCGCAGAAAGAAGATCGCAATGGTGTTCCAGTCATTCGCGCTGATGCCGCACATGACGGTGCTGGATAATACCGCTTTCGGCATGGAATTAGCCGGCACGCCGGCTCAGGAACGTCAGGAAAAAGCCCTTGATGCCCTGCATCAGGTCGGGCTGGAAAATTATGCGCATGCGTACCCGGATGAACTTTCCGGCGGTATGCGTCAGCGCGTGGGATTAGCCCGTGCATTAGCCATTAATCCAGACATATTATTAATGGATGAAGCCTTCTCCGCCCTCGATCCGTTAATTCGCACCGAGATGCAGGATGAGCTGGTAAAATTACAGGCTAAACATCAGCGAACGATTGTCTTTATTTCCCACGATCTGGATGAAGCCATGCGTATTGGCGACCGTATTGCCATTATGCAAAACGGTGAAGTGGTGCAGGTCGGCACGCCGGATGAAATTCTCAATAATCCGGCGAACGATTATGTCCGCACCTTCTTCCGCGGCGTGGATATTAGCCAGGTCTTTAGCGCCAAAGATATTGCCCGTCGAACGCCAAACGGCATTATCCGTAAAACGCCAGGCTTCGGCCCGCGCTCGGCGCTGAAGCTGCTGCAGGACGAAGACCGTGAATACGGATATCTGGTTGAACGCGGCAATAAATTTGTTGGCATTGTCTCCATCGACTCCCTGAAAACGGCTCTCACTGAGAACCAGGGAATCGATGCGGCGTTAATTGACGCTCCGCTTGCCGTGGACGCCGAAACGCCGCTCAGCGAGTTGCTCTCCCACGTGGGCCAGGCGCCGTGCGCCGTACCGGTCGTCGGTGAGGAACAACAGTACGTCGGCATCATCTCAAAACGGATGCTGCTGCAGGCTTTAGATCGCGAGGGGGCAAACAATGACCGATCAATCTAACCCGTGGGGCACCACTGAGGCAGCGGACAGCGCTGCGCAACCCGCCGACGCGTGGGGTTCCACGCCCGCTCCTGCCGATGGCGGCGGCGCGGCAGACTGGCTGAACAGCGCACCCGCGCCTGCGCCAGAACACTTCAACATCATGGATCCGTTCCATAAAACGCTAATCCCGCTGGACAACTGGGTTACGGAGGGGATCGACTGGGTGGTCACGCACTTCCGTCCGGTCTTCCAGGGGATCCGCGTCCCGGTGGATTACATCCTGAACGGCTTCCAGCAGCTGATGCTGGGGATGCCGGCACCGGTGGCGATTATCCTGTTCTCCCTGATCGCCTGGCAGTTCGGTAGCGCAGGGATGGGGATCGCCACGCTGATCTCCCTGATCGCTATCGGCGCGATTGGCGCGTGGTCGCAGGCGATGATCACCCTGGCGCTGGTGCTGACCGCCCTGCTCTTTTGCATTGTCATCGGCTTACCGATGGGGATCTGGCTGGCGCGCAGCCCGCGGGCGGCGAAGATTATTCGCCCGCTGCTGGATGCGATGCAGACCACCCCGGCGTTCGTCTATCTGGTGCCTATCGTGATGCTGTTCGGCATCGGCAACGTGCCGGGCGTGGTGGTGACCATTATCTTCGCCCTGCCGCCGATTATTCGTCTGACCATTCTGGGGATCAACCAGGTGCCTGCGGACCTGATCGAAGCGTCACGCTCGTTCGGCGCCAGCCCGCGCCAGATGCTGTTTAAAGTTCAGCTCCCGCTGGCGATGCCGACCATCATGGCGGGCGTTAACCAGACGCTGATGCTGGCCCTGTCGATGGTGGTGATCGCCTCGATGATCGCCGTTGGCGGTCTGGGTCAGATGGTGCTGCGCGGCATTGGCCGTCTCGACATGGGGCTGGCCACCGTCGGGGGCGTCGGGATTGTGATCCTCGCCATTATTCTTGACCGCCTGACCCAGGCCGTCGGTCGTGATTCACGCAGTCGCGGCAACCGTCGCTGGTATACCACTGGCCCTGTCGGGTTACTCACCCGCCCTTTCACCAAATCAAAATAAGGAACAACGATGCGACATAACGTACTTTTTGCTACCGCGTTTGCCACCCTTGTCTCCACCAGCGCGTTTGCGGCAGACCTGCCGGGCAAAGGCATTACCGTGCAGCCGGTGCAGAGCACCATTTCGGAAGAGAGCTTCCAGACCCTGATCGTCAGCCGCGCGCTGGAGAAGCTGGGCTATACGGTCAATACGCCGAGCGAAGTGGATTACAACGTGGGCTACACGTCGATTGCCTCCGGTGACGCCACCTTTACCGCGGTGAACTGGCAGCCGCTGCACGACGACATGTATGCCGCCGCCGGAGGCGACAAGAAGTTCTATCGCGAAGGGACCTTCGTGACGGGTGCCGCGCAGGGGTATCTGATCGACAAGAAAACCGCCGATAAGTACCACATCACCAACATTGAACAGCTGAAAGATCCGAAGATCGCCAGGCTGTTCGACACCAACGGCGACGGCAAGGCTGACATGATGGGCTGCTCGCCGGGCTGGGGCTGTGAAGCGGTGATTAACCACCAGAACAAAGCCTTCGATCTGGCGAAAACGGTCGACGTGAGCCATGGCAACTATTCTGCGATGATGGCCGACACCATTGCCCGCTTCAAAGAGGGTAAACCGGTGATCTACTACACCTGGACGCCATACTGGGTGAGCGACGTGCTGAAGCCGGGTAAAGACGTGGTGTGGCTGCAGGTGCCGTTCTCCTCCCTGCCGGGCGAGCAGAAAGATATCGACACCAAACTGCCGAACGGCATGAACTACGGCTTCCCGGTGAACACCATGCATATCGTGGCCAACAAAGCCTGGGCGGAGAAAAACCCGGCGGCGGCGAAGCTATTCTCGGTGATGAAGCTGCCGCTGGCGGACATCAATGCCCAGAACGCGATGATGCATGCGGGCAAATCGTCTGAAGCGGATGTGAAAGGCCACGTGGACGGCTGGATCAAAGCCCACCAGCAGCAGTTTGACGGCTGGGTGAAAGAGGCGCTTGCGGCGCAGAAGTAAAACATTTTCCCTCACCCCAGCCCTCTCCCGAAGGGAGAGGGTGTTAGCGTTCCCTCTCCCTTCGGGAGAGGGTTAGGGTGAGGGGTTAAACAGCACAAACACACACATAACAATCCCCCAACATTCACCATCATTGGTTATTATGGTTTCCGGAAATATAATCACTCAACTAACGATTCCTGAAACTAATGACAAAAACAACTCAGGGGCTTAGCCCCGCACTCATCCTTTTAATGTCCGTGGCAACGGGTCTGGCAGTCGCCAGCAACTATTACGCGCAGCCTCTTCTCGACACCATCGCCCGCGCGTTCAATCTCTCCGCCAGCTCCGCAGGCTTTATCGTTACCGCAGCACAGCTGGGCTATGCCGCCGGGCTGCTGTTCCTGGTGCCGCTCGGGGATATGTTTGAACGCCGAATGCTGATCGTCTCCATGACGCTTCTGGCCGCCGGTGGGATGCTGATCACCGCCAGCAGCCAGTCGCTGACGATGATGATCGTCGGTACCGCGCTAACGGGGCTGTTCTCCGTGGTGGCGCAAATCCTGGTTCCGCTCGCCGCGACCCTCGCCTCCCCGGAAAAACGCGGCAAGGTGGTGGGCACCATCATGAGCGGCCTGCTGCTGGGGATTTTGCTGGCGCGTACCGTTGCAGGGCTGCTGGCAAGCCTCGGCGGCTGGCGCACCGTATACTGGGTGGCGAGCGTGCTGATGGTCATCATGGCCATGGCGCTGTGGCGCGGGCTGCCAAAGGTGAAGCAGGAAAATCACCTGAACTATCCTCAGCTGCTGGCCTCCGTTTTCAGTCTGTTCACCCAGGATAAGCTTCTGCGCACCCGCGCCCTGCTGGGCTGTTTCACCTTCGCTAACTTCAGCATCCTGTGGACGTCGATGGCGTTTCTGCTGGCCGCGCCGCCGTTCAATTATTCCGAAGGGGTGATTGGCCTGTTCGGCCTGGCTGGCGCCGCAGGCGCACTGGGCGCGCGTCCCGCTGGCGGGCTGGCCGACAAGGGCAAATCCCACCTGACCACCTCCGCAGGGCTGGTTTTACTTCTGCTCTCCTGGGCGGCGATCTGGTACGGACACATCTCGGTGCTGGCGCTGATCGTCGGTATCCTGGTACTCGATCTCACCGTGCAGGGTGTTCACATCACCAATCAGACCGTCATCTATCGCGTGAAGCCAGAGGCGCGTAACCGCCTGACGGCCGGATACATGACCAGCTACTTCATTGGCGGCGCTGCGGGTTCGCTCATTTCCGCGTCAGCGTGGCAGCATGCGGGCTGGTCTGGGGTATGTGCGATTGGGGCCATCGTCGCCACCCTTAACCTGCTAGTATGGTGGCACGGCTACCATCGTCAGGATGCAATTCACTAAGTTTTACATTGCGTTGGCCTCTTAGGGTGTTAAGAGGCCCTGCACTCTGTTAATGTAAACGTAATCATTTATCCCAGAAATTTTAATGTGGGTGACATATTTACAATCGGCATGAATAGTTCAGACCCCCGTCCTCACATCCTCTCTTCAGCGGGTTCATACCCTACGCTTTCTGTGCTCACCGGGTCACGGACTTACCCGGCGCTTTCTGATGGTGACATAAGTTTGGCGGATATAACCGCACAAATAATTCATTTACATTATTTGTCACCGTCGTTACTATATCGGCTGTAATTAATGAGGTTATGCCCAAATGGATAGTTCGTTTACGCCCATTGAACAAATGCTTAAATTCCGCGCCAGTCGCCATGAGGACTTCCCGTATCAGGAAATCCTGCTGACCCGCTTGTGCATGCACATGCAGGGTAAGCTGCTGGAAAACCGTAATAAAATGCTGAAAGCTCAAGGGATTAACGAGACGTTGTTTATGGCGTTGATTACGCTGGAGTCTCAGGAAAATCACAGCATTCAGCCTTCCGAACTGAGCTGCGCGCTGGGCTCCTCCCGTACCAATGCGACCCGTATTGCCGATGAACTCGAGAAGCGTGGCTGGATTGAGCGCCGTGAAAGCGACAACGATCGCCGCTGCCTGCATCTGCAACTGACCGATAAAGGTCACCAGTTCCTGCGTGAGGTGCTGCCACCTCAGCACAATTGCCTGCACAAACTCTGGTCTGCCCTCAGCACCGCCGAGCGCGACCAGCTTGAGCACATCACTCGCAAGCTGCTCACCCGTCTGGATCAGATGGATGAAGACGGCGCCGTTCTTGAGGCGCTGCGCTAACGCGACGACACGCTCACCATTCCAGATTCATAAGAAAACCGACAGGCCAGCACGTCACACTGCTGGCCTTTCTGACAACAGGTCGGCTCAGCCGATGTGAAAATAAGAAGATCGTGGAGAACTACAATGAGCGCAAATGCGGAGAGCACTACCCCGCAGCAGCCGGGCAACAAGAAAGGCAAACGTAAGAGCGCCCTTCTTCTGTTGACCTTGCTCTTTATCATTATTGCCGTGGCATATGGGATCTATTGGTTTTTAGTACTGCGTCATGCTGAAGAGACTGACGACGCGTACGTGGCAGGGAACCAGGTACAAATTATGGCGCAGGTGTCGGGCAGCGTGACGAAAGTCTGGGCTGACAATACCGACTTTGTGCAAAAAGGCGATGTGTTGGTGACCATCGATCCAACCGACGCCCAGCAGGCGTTTGAAAAAGCACAGACCGCGCTGGCCTCCAGCGTCCGTCAGACCCGCCAGCTGATGATCAACAGCAAGCAGCTGCAGGCCAACATCGACGTACAGAAAACGGCGCTGGCGCAGGCGCAGAGCGACCTGAACCGCCGCGTACCGCTCGGCACGGCTAACCTGATTGGCCGTGAAGAGCTGCAGCACGCCCGCGATGCCGTCGCCAGCGCTCAGGCACAGCTGGATGTGGCCATTCAACAGTACAACGCCAACCAGGCGATGGTGCTGGGCACCAGCCTGGAAAACCAGCCCGCCGTACAGCAGTCGGCGACCGAAGTGCGCAACGCGTGGCTTGCCCTGCAGCGTACCAAAATCGTCAGCCCGATGACCGGCTACGTCTCCCGTCGTTCCGTCCAGCCAGGGGCGCAGATTAGCCCAACCACGCCGCTGATGGCGGTCGTGCCGGCAGACAATCTGTGGGTAGACGCCAACTTTAAAGAGACGCAGCTTGCCCATATGCGTATCGGCCAGACCGCGACGGTTGTCAGCGACATCTACGGCGACGACGTGAAGTACACCGGTAAAGTGGTCGGCCTGGATATGGGGACCGGCAGCGCCTTCTCCCTGCTGCCTGCGCAAAACGCCACCGGTAACTGGATCAAAGTGGTTCAGCGTCTGCCTGTGCGTATTGAGCTGGATGCCAAACAGCTGGCGGATCACCCGCTGCGTATCGGCCTCTCTACGCTGGTGACGGTCGACACCGCCAACCGCGACGGTCAGATCCTGGCAAGCCAGGTTCGCAGCAGCCCGGCTTATGAAAGTAACGCCCGTGAAATTAGCCTCGATCCGGTCAACAAGCTGATCGATGACATCGTGAAGGCAAACGCCGGTTAATCCGAAGGTGAGCGTTATGCAACAGCAAAAGCCGCAAAAACCGCTGGAAGGCGCGCAGCTGGTCATTATGACCATCGCGCTGTCTCTGGCGACATTCATGCAGGTGCTGGACTCCACCATCGCAAACGTGGCGATCCCGACTATCGCCGGTAACCTTGGCTCGTCGCTGAGCCAGGGGACCTGGGTCATTACCTCGTTTGGGGTGGCAAACGCCATCTCCATTCCGATTACCGGCTGGCTGGCAAAGCGCGTCGGTGAAGTGAAGCTGTTCCTCTGGTCGACGGTATTGTTCGTTCTTGCCTCCTGGGCGTGCGGCATGTCCAGCAGCCTGACGATGCTGATCTTCTTCCGCGTTATTCAGGGGATTGTCGCCGGGCCGCTGATTCCGCTGTCGCAGAGCTTACTGCTGAACAACTACCCGCCCGCCAAGCGCTCCATCGCGCTGGCGCTGTGGTCGATGACGGTGATTGTCGCGCCGATTTGCGGGCCTATCCTAGGCGGCTATATCAGCGACAACTATCACTGGGGCTGGATCTTCTTCATCAACGTACCGATTGGCGCCATCGTGGTAATGCTGACTCTCCAGTCGCTGCGCGGAAGAGAAACCCGGACGGAACAGCGGCGTATCGACGCCATTGGCCTGGCACTGCTGGTTGTCGGCATCGGTAGCCTGCAGGTCATGCTCGACCAGGGCAAAGAGCTGGACTGGTTCAACTCCCGGGAGATCATCATCCTGACGATTGTCGCGGTGGTGTCGCTGAGCTTCCTGATTGTCTGGGAGCTGACGGACGATAATCCGATTGTCGACCTGTCGCTGTTTAAGTCGCGAAACTTCACCATAGGCTGTCTGTGTATCAGCCTCGCCTACATGCTCTACTTCGGCGCGATTGTACTGCTGCCGCAGCTGTTGCAGGAGGTATACGGCTACACCGCAACCTGGGCAGGTTTAGCCTCGGCGCCAGTTGGGTTGATTCCGGTTCTGCTGTCGCCGATTATTGGCCGCTTCGCCCACAAGCTCGACATGCGCAGGCTGGTGACGTTCAGCTTTATCATGTACGCCGTGTGCTTCTACTGGCGCGCGTATACGTTCGAACCGGGAATGGACTTTGGCGCGTCCGCGTGGCCGCAGTTTATTCAGGGCTTTGCCGTGGCGTGTTTCTTTATGCCATTGACCACCATCACGCTTTCCGGTTTACCGCCTGAGCGCATGGCGGCGGCATCGAGCCTGTCGAACTTTACGCGAACGCTGGCGGGCTCGATTGGTACGTCGATCACCACCACCCTGTGGACGAACCGTGAATCGATGCACCATGCGCAGCTGACCGAAGCGGTGAATCCGTTCAACCCGAACTCTCAGCAGATGTACAACCAGCTGCAGGGAATGGGCATGACGGAGCAGCAGGCGTCAGGGTGGATTGCCCAGCAGATCACCAACCAGGGGCTGATTATCTCGGCCAACGAGATTTTCTGGATATCGGCGGGGATCTTTATCGTCCTGCTGGGGCTGGTGTGGTTTGCTAAACCGCCGTTTGGCGCCGGTAGCGGCGGCGGTGGTGCGCACTAATCCTGTGCGCTGGATGCCGGGTGGCGGCTACGCCTTACCCGGCCTACGATAACCGGGCCATCATCCGTAGGCCCGGTAAGCGTAGCGCCACCGGGCAACCGCCCCGGTTGTCCAGAACGCGACAGCCATTGTCAGTTCCGATAAAGCAGCGCGCCTGAAATCAATTCACGATAGTGAAAAGACAACAGGAGCGCATCATGCTGAACACACCCGCCGACAAGTACCAGCCCTATCCGACCCTTTCCCTGCCCGACCGCCGCTGGCCGGAGCAACGCATCACCCGCGCGCCGCGCTGGCTCTCAACCGACCTGCGCGACGGCAACCAGGCCCTTGCCGAGCCGATGGACAGCGCGCGCAAGCTGCAGTTCTGGGACCTGCTGCTGGGCTGCGGATTCAAAGAGATCGAGGTCGCTTTTCCTTCCGCCTCGCAGACGGATTTCAACTTTGTTCGCCAGCTGATTGAAGAAAACCGCATCCCGGATGACGTCACGATTCAGGTCTTAACCCAGGCGCGGGAAGATCTTATTCATCGCACTTTCGAATCCCTGCGCGGTGCGAAACAGGCCACCGTCCATCTCTACAACGCCACCGCCCCGCTGTTCCGCCGCCTGGTATTCGGCATGGAGAAAGCGCAAGTCGTCGAGCTGGCGACGCGCTCCACGCGGCTTATTCGTCAGCTGTGTGAAGAGAACCCGGACACCAGCTGGCAGTATGAGTATTCCCCGGAAACCTTCTGCTTTACCGAACCGGAATTTGCGCTGGAGATTTGTGAAGCCGTGGCGGAGATCTGGCAACCGTGCGACGAACGGCCCATGGTGATCAACTTACCGGCCACCGTCGAAGTGAGCACGCCGAACGTCTATGCCGATCAGATCGAGTATTTCTGCCGCCACTTCAGCCGCCGCGACGTCTGCATCAGCGTGCATCCGCATAATGACCGCGGTACCGGCGTCGCCAGCGCCGAGCTGGCCGTGATGGCGGGCGCAGACCGCGTGGAGGGCTGCCTGTTTGGCAACGGGGAACGCACGGGCAACGTCTGCCTGGTGACGCTGGCGATGAATCTCTACAGCCAGGGCGTTAGCCCGAACCTGGACTTTAGCGATATGAACCGGGTGGTGGAAGTAGTGGAAGCCTGCAACCAGCTGCCGGTGCATCCGCGCCATCCGTGGGCGGGTCGGCTGGCCTATACCGCTTTCTCCGGCTCGCACCAGGACGCGATCAAAAAAGGCTTTGATGCCCGCAGGCCTGGCGAGCGCTGGGAGATGCCCTATCTGCCCGTCGATCCGCAGGATATCGGCTGCACCTACGAAGCGGTGATCCGCGTGAACAGCCAGTCGGGGAAAAGCGGCAGCGCGTGGCTCATCGAACAGAATCATGGTCTGAAATTACCCCGCGCCCTGCAGCAGGATTTCAGCCAGCACGTGCAGCAGGAAACCGATCGCCACGGAAAAGAGATGACGCAGAATGCGCTTTGGCAGCTGTTCCGCACCCGCTACGGCCTGGTAGCGACACCGCAGTATGCGCTGCAATCCTACCGCAGCGATAGCCAGCAGGACGGCCAGCTGCGTTTGACGGCAAGCATCTCTACGCAGGGGGGGACGCGTCAGCTGGAAGGTCAGGGTAACGGTCTGCTCTCCGCCGCCGCTCAGGGCTTAAGCCGCTGGGTAAACGCTCCGTTCGTGATTAAGGATTATCACGAGCATACGTTAGGCGAACGTAGCGACAGCCGCTCGGTGGCCTACATCCGCTGCCTGTTCCAGGACGGGAGCAGCCGCTGGGGCGTGGGCATCGACAGCGACGTGGCGCGCGCGTCGCTTCAGGCGCTTTTTAACGCCGTCAGTCGTTCTTAAAGTAATCGCTGGGTGAGACGCCCATCACCCGGCGAAACATCGCCGTAAAGGCGCTGTGGCTGCCGTAACCCAGATCCAGCGCCACGCGCAGTACCGGCTGGCCCTGCGCCAGCCGCACTAAGGCTTCCAGCAGGCGTGCCCTTCTCAACCACTCGCCGTAGCTTAATCCCGTCTGCTGCTGAAAATGGCGGTTCAGGGTGCGCTCGCTCATGTTCGTCATGCTCGCGGCCTGCGCGCTGCTCCAGCTTTCCCCCGCGTTTTGCCGGATTTGCAGACACAGGTGACGTAACGCCTCACTTTCCGGCTCCGGCAGATGAAACGGCAGCACCGGCATAGTGCGGATTTCATCGAGAATGAGCTCATAGACGCGCTCATCCCGGCTTCCGGGTGAGTACGATTCAGGTAAAGCAAGGGAGACGAGGATCAGCTCGCGCAGCAGCGGCGCGATCTGCACGATCTGGCAGGTGGCCGGGAGATCGGCCCGCGCCAGCGGATCGATGAACAGCGTTCGCGCCGCCACGTTGCCGGTGATGCGAAGCGAGTGCTGTGTCCCCGCCGGTAGCCAGACGCCGCGACCGGGAGGAACTACCCAACAGCCCGATGCGGTATCTACCCGTACCACGCCGCTCAGGGTGTGCAACAGCTGCGCGCAGTCGTGCTCATGCCACGGCTCGCTGTCGCCATGATCATAATCATGGGCAAACGGAACGAGGGGACGATGGGTAAAGGAGAAGGTTGCGGTTGTGGTCAAAGGAGGCACCAACACAATGTAGGCCCGGTAAGCGAAGCGCCACCGGGCATCCACAGGCACAATACTAGATGTGCAGTTCCTGCAGTTTTTCTTTCGGCAGGGCCAGCTCTTCGTTGCTGTTCACGCGAACATCACGCTCGATGATGTGACGCGCGATTTCCTGCGCTTCTTCCAGAGAGTGCATCTGGTAAGTACCGCACTGGTAAACGTTCAGCTCAGGGATCTGGTTCTGCTCTTTCACCTTCAGCACGTCTTCCATCGCCGCTTTCCACGCATCTGCGACGCGTTTCTCGTCAGGCACACCAATCAGACTCATGTAGAAACCGGTACGGCAGCCCATCGGAGAGATATCGATGATCTCAACGCCGTTGCCGTTCAGGTGGTCGCGCATGAAACCGGCGAACAGGTGCTCCAGGGTATGAATGCCTTTCTCTGGCATCACTTCTTTATTTGGCACGCAGAAACGCAGATCGAAGACGGTGATCGTGTCGCCGTGCGGGGTGTGCATGGTCTTCGCCACGCGAACTGCAGGTGCTTCCATACGGGTATGGTCGACAGTAAAGCTATCTAATAACGGCATACGTCACCTCCGATAGTGATTTTTTTAAAATAAACTGAACTCTTCTACAGAATGCGCGTCTGAGTATATGAAAGACGCGCATTTGTTATCATCATCCCTGAATTCAGAGATGTATATTTTGGCCACAGCGATGTGGCCTTTTTCTTTTCTGCTTAAGCCTGCTTCGCCAGAAACGCCTCAAACGACTCGGTATCCGCTGCTTCAACTTCTTTCTGACGCATAACGGACGCATCGCGTTCCGCTACAAAATCCGCTTCGCTCAGCACTTCTAACGGCTCCTGCATCAGCATCTCACGGTACTCCGCTGAGAGTGAACGCCCCGTGCCGCCAATGCCCTGATCGATCATAGAACGCAGAATGCGTGCTGAGAACGTCAGTTCTGGATTATCAAAACTTTCCACCAGCCGATCGCAGATCTGTTGATACGCGTCGCCGCCGTCGATGCTGTCCATTGTCCGGGCAACACGCTTCAGGTCACGGAACAGATCTTTGCCGACTTTGGTCAGCGGGAACTGTGCCGTTTCGCAGCCGATACCCAGCGTCAGACCCGGTTTACGCCCTTCCAGAATCACACGGTTCCAGTTCGTGCGGGTGCAGAGCAGTTCGTCTGAACTCATTTCCGGCGCATCCGCCAGCACGCACCAGACCATAAACAGATCCAGGAAGCGAATCTGCTGTTCATCAACCCCAATCGGTGAGAAGGGGTTGATATCCAGCGAGCGTACTTCAATGTATTCAATCCCGCCGCGCTGAAGCGCATCCGACGGGGTTTCACCGCTGCGCGTTACGCGCTTAGGACGAATAGGCGCATACAGCTCGTTTTCAATCTGCAGCACATTGCTGTTGATTTGCAGGCGTTTGCCATCTTTTTCGAGGCCGATTTTCTCGTACTCTTCCGACGGGGTTTTGATCGCCCGCTTCAATCCTGCCACATATTCGTGCAATTCGTTAAACGTAATACCGAGATTGCTTTGCGATTTATTGGTATAACCGAGATCGCTCAGGCGCAGAGAGGTCGCGTACGGGAGATAGTACATTCCGCACTCGGTCTTCTCGAACGGTAGCGTGGTCGGTTTCCCCTGCAGGAACGAAGAACAGATCGCCGGGGAGGCACCAAACAGATACGGGATCACCCAACCGAAACGGTAATAGTTGCGGATCAGGCGGAAATAGCCTTCAGAGATCGCGTCCTTATCCGTTTCACCGCATTTCGCCTGCCAGAACGCCATAGGCAGCGAGAAGTTGTAATGCACGCCCGAGATCGTCTGCATCAACGCGCCGTAGCGGTTTTTCAGCCCTTCGCGATAGAGCGTTTTCAGCCGACCGATATTTGACGTGCCGTACTGCGCCAGCTCAATCTCCTGGCCCTGCTCGATATAGCACGGCATGCTGAGGGGCCACATACGTTCGTCACCCATGTTGCGCGCAGTGTAGCGATGGATATCGCGCATGATCGTCAGCATATGATCAATATCACCCTCTACTGGCGTGATGAACTCCAGCAGTGCTTCAGCGAAATCGGTTGTGATCCATTTATGTGTCAGCGCCGAGCCTAACGCCTTCGGGTGACCCGTCGTCGCTAAGCTACCGTCCGCGTTAACGCGCAGCGTTTCACGCTCAAGACCACGCTGAATACCCTTCAATGCCTGAGGGTGGTTTTCCAGCCAGGCCAGCGCCTGAGATACGTCCGGGATCAAATTGACCTCCCGCCTGTCAAAGTAATGTTACTCAGCATAATTGTAATGGTTGACGATTGAAGGTCGCGTATTCATTCCACCAATTAGTGCCACCACGTCATACCCTGTAGTGTTGCCCACGCCACGAGAACATAGCGCAACGCCTTGCCAAGGCACAAAAAAAAGAGCACCGGTCCCCAGGAGATGCGCATCCATCCCGCCAGCAGACACAGTAAATCGCCTATTACAGGCATCCAGCTTAATAACAGCGTGGCAGCGCCATAGCGTTTTAGCCAGCCGACTGCCTTTTCCTGCCAGCGCGATTTTTCGCGCAGCGGAAAGAAACGCCCAAGAATAACGTTAGTCAGCCCTCCAAGGCTATTACCCATTGTTGCTATTAATACAAGCAGCCAGGGCTGACTCACGCCGGACAACAGCATCGCCACCAGCACCACTTCCGAATTTCCCGGTAACAGCGTGGCGCTTAAAAAACTGCTGGCGAATAATGAGGCAAGTGACAGCGCGTCACTCACAGTAAGCGCACATCCACCGCATCCATTCCGGCATCACGCGCGGCCTGGATACCAAAATCGGCATCTTCAAACACGACACATTTTGCCGCCGGGACGCCCATTAACTCTGCGCAAAGCAGGAAGGTGTCCGGTGCGGGCTTATGATGTTTAACATGATCGGCGGCGACCACGGCAGAAAAATAGTGGCGCAGGCCAAGATGGTTGAGTAATGCCTCAGCAATCGCACTTTCGCTGCCTGTTCCGACCGACATCGGGCGACGCCCGTGCCACTCTTTTACCACATCAATCAGCGGCAGAGGGCGTACGGTATCTAAAAGCATGGCTTTTACCGCATCGGTTTTTTCGCGCGCGAGCAGGTGCGGGTCGAGATCGGCCTGATTCAGTTCAATCACGGCCTGTGCAATACGCCAGGTGGGGGATCCGTTGAGGGCAATCATCGCCTGAAGATCGAAACGCATACCGTAACGGCCCAGGACATCAGTCCAGGCTTGACGATGCGTGGGTTCGGTATCCAGGAGAGTGCCGTCCATATCGAAGATCAAACCGTCATACTGTGCGTACATCGTGCTCTCGCTAAACGATTAACAAAGCATTACTTTATCGTAAATGGTGATTTTTGTCGCTGATTGAGAGTGTGATTGCTGACGGAACGTCGAAGGAATAAACAAAGAAGGGAAAGATGGTGCATCCGGGAGGATTCGAACCTCCGACCGCTCGGTTCGTAGCCGAGTACTCTATCCAGCTGAGCTACGGATGCATCAGGGAACTACTTTCAGAAATAATAATGGTGCATCCGGGAGGATTACTCGGCTGCGCCTCGCCCTGCGGGCCGTTGCTGAAGCAACGTTATCCTCCCTGGTGCTCGCGATTAACTCGCAGACCTTGAAACAACAGCGTGGCTATTATCTCGGAGAATATGGTGCATCCGGGAGGATTCGAACCTCCGACCGCTCGGTTCGTAGCCGAGTACTCTATCCAGCTGAGCTACGGATGCATCAGGGTACTGCTTTCAGAAATAGTAAATGGTGCATCCGGGAGGATTCGAACCTCCGACCGCTCGGTTCGTAGCCGAGTACTCTATCCAGCTGAGCTACGGATGCATCGGGATTTACTACTGTACTGCTCGATATTCATATCACTTCTAAAGCAATATGAAGTAATAGATGGTGCATCCGGGAGGATTCGAACCTCCGACCGCTCGGTTCGTAGCCGAGTACTCTATCCAGCTGAGCTACGGATGCAAAATGGCGGTGAGGCGGGGATTCGAACCCCGGATGCAGCTTTTGACCGCATACTCCCTTAGCAGGGGAGCGCCTTCAGCCTCTCGGCCACCTCACCACACAACGCCTCTTTCGAGTGCTTCGAGTTACTCGTTAAGAGCTTCTCGTCGCTGCGTGGCGCATATATTACTTTCTGGGACTTATAAGTCAAACAATTTTCCAAAAGCTTTTATCGTTTGCACAAATCACACGCAATTCGCATGTAAAAGCCGCAAAGAGGGTGTTTTATAAGCGGATTTTGCAGGCATCTTCACAGAAAACCTTTGCAGAAATGGCGGCGTAAGGGCGAGTTTAGGGTGACAGAGTGGTTAAAAAGAGAGCGTTTGAAATTAAACGGTAACGTTGAGCAGGAAAAATGACAGGAGGGTTGCGTCTCGCCCGACAGCGAGACGCGACAATATCAGTAACTGGACTGCTGGGATTTTTCAGCCTGGATACGCTGGTAGATCTCTTCACGGTGGACAGATACTTCTTTAGGAGCGTTAACACCAATACGTACCTGGTTACCCTTTACCCCTAAAACTGTCACGGTGACCTCATCCCCAATCATGAGGGTCTCACCAACTCGACGAGTCAGAATCAGCATTCTTTGCTCCTTGAAAGATTAAAAGAGTCGGGTCTCTTGTATCCCGGCATTATCCATCATATAACGCCAAAAAGTAAGCGATGACAAACACGTAAAGTGTAAGCAGTCACGGCATCACATTCTGTTAAACGTAAGTTTAGCCGATATACACAAACTCAACCTGACTTTATCGTTATCGATAGCACAGTGAACAAGACGCCATAACGTTACCGCTATGGCGTCTGCTTGTGCTTTGTAGTTATTACAGTTTCGCGCTTACCCAGCTTTCAACGCTGGCCAAAGCTTGCGGAAGTGCCGCCGCATCCGTACCACCGGCTTGCGCCATGTCCGGACGACCGCCACCCTTGCCGCCCACCTGCTGAGCGACCATACCAATCAGTTCCCCTGCTTTTACGCGGTCGGTCACATCCTTAGAGACGCCCGCAATCAGAGAAACCTTACCTTCTGCCACTGTCGCCAGCACGATAACGGTAGAACCAAGCTGGTTCTTGAGATCGTCGACCATAGTACGCAGCATCTTAGGCTCAACGCCCGCCAGATCGCTGACCAGCAGTTTGACGCCCTTAATGTCTACAGCCTTGCTGGAGAGGTTTGCACTCTCCTGCGCCGCAGCCTGCTCTTTCAGCTGCTGCAGCTCTTTTTCCAGCTGACGCGTGCGATCCAGCGCAACGCGCACTTTCTCGCCCAGGTTCTGGCTATCGCCTTTCAGCAGCTGCGCGATGTCGTGCAGCTGATCGCTCTGCGCATGCAGGCTGGCAATCGCACCTTCACCGGTCACCGCTTCAATACGACGCACACCTGCCGCCGTACCTGACTCGGAAACAATGCGGAACAGGCCAATGTCACCGGTGCGCGATGCGTGCGTACCGCCGCACAGCTCGGTAGAGAAGTCGCCCATGCTCAGCACGCGAACGCGGTCGTCATATTTCTCACCAAACAGCGCCATCGCACCTTTTTTCTTTGCATCCTCGAGCTCCATGATGTGGGTCTCGATTGGCAGGTTACGACGGATCTGCGCGTTCACCAGATCTTCCACCGCGCGGATTTCAGACGGTTTCATCGCTTCAAAATGCGAGAAGTCGAAACGCAGCACTTTGTCGTTAACCAGAGAACCTTTCTGTGCAACGTGGGTACCGAGTACGTCGCGCAGGGCTGCGTGCATCAGGTGGGTTGCAGAGTGGTTCAGACGAATGCGCGCGCGGCGAGCTTCATCCACGTTAGCCTGTACGCCCTCGCCCACTTTCAGAGAACCGGAAACCAGTTTGCCCTGGTGACCAATCGCCTGACCGTATTTCTGGGTGTCGCTGACGCTGAAGCTAAAGCCGTTGCCTTTCAGCTCGCCTTTATCGCCAACCTGACCGCCGGATTCCGCATAGAACGGCGTTTTGTCCAGAATGACAACCGCATCCTGACCCGCGCTAATGCTGTCCACGGCTTTACCGTCAACAAACAGAGCGGTCACTTTGCCGGTCAGTTCCAGCGCGTCATAACCTTTGAATTCTGACGCGCTATCAACGCGGATCATCGCGTTGTAGTCTGCACCGAAACCGCTGGATTCACGCGCGCGACGACGCTGCTCTTCCATCGCGGCTTCGAAGCCCGCTTCGTCAACTTTGATGTTGCGCTCACGGCAAACGTCCGCCGTCAGGTCAACCGGGAAGCCGTAGGTGTCGTACAGTCGGAAAGCGGTTTCGCCATCCAGCGTGTCGCCCTTAAGTTTCGCCAGCTCTTCGTCCAGCAGCGCCAGACCGCGCTCCAGTGTACGCGCAAACTGCTCTTCTTCGGTTTTCAGAACCTGCTCTACCTGCGCCTGCTGGCGTTTCAGCTCATCACCGGCAGCACCCATCACGCCAATCAATGGCCCAACGAGTTTATAGAAGAAGGTGTCCTTCGCGCCCAGCATGTTGCCGTGACGGATGGCACGACGAATGATACGACGCAGCACGTAGCCACGGTTTTCATTCGACGGGATAACGCCGTCGGCAATCAGGAACGCACAGGAACGAATGTGGTCCGCGATAACGCGAAGAGATTTATTGCTGAGGTCGGTCGCACCGGTCACTTCCGCGACGGACTTGATCAGCGTGCTGAACAGATCGATGTCATAGTTGGAGTTAACGTGCTGCAGAACCGCGGCAATACGCTCCAGGCCCATACCGGTATCAACGGAAGGCTTCGGCAGCGGCTCCATCGTACCGTCGGCCTGACGGTTGAACTGCATGAAGACGATGTTCCAGATCTCAATATAGCGATCGCCGTCTTCTTCCGGGCTGCCTGGAGGGCCACCCCAGATGTGGTCGCCGTGATCGTAGAAGATCTCGGTGCACGGACCGCAAGGACCGGTATCACCCATCTGCCAGAAGTTGTCAGACGCGTATGGCGCGCCTTTGTTATCACCGATGCGAATAATACGCTCGCGCGGGATCCCGACTTCTTTTTCCCAGATTTCGTAGGCTTCGTCATCGGTTTCATAGACGGTAACCCACAGA
Source organism: Enterobacter asburiae (assembly GCF_024599655.1). Taxonomy (NCBI): domain Bacteria; kingdom Pseudomonadati; phylum Pseudomonadota; class Gammaproteobacteria; order Enterobacterales; family Enterobacteriaceae; genus Enterobacter; species Enterobacter asburiae. The sequence goes on along the minus strand of NZ_CP102247.1, from coordinate 1,105,196 downwards.
CGCTCTTTCGGCAGGTTGAACCAGTTTTCACCGGTCAGCAGTTCCCACGCATATTGAATAGCATCGTGTTTGAAGTAGTCGCCGAAGCTGAAGTTACCCAGCATTTCGAAGAACGTATGGTGACGCGCGGTGTAACCGACGTTTTCCAGGTCGTTGTGTTTACCGCCCGCACGCACGCAACGCTGTGAGGTTGTGGCGCGGGAATAATTACGCTTATCGAGACCAAGGAACACATCCTTGAACTGGTTCATCCCGGCGTTGGTAAACAGCAGAGTCGGATCGTTGTTCGGTACCAGGGAGCTGCTGGCAACAACCTGGTGTCCCTTACTATGGAAAAAATCGAGAAACGCCTGACGGATCTCAGCGGTGCTCTTGCTCATAATTATCCTGAAATCAAGCTAACGAAATGTCGTAGCCAGCCTGTATCGGTAAACCGTTGGACAGACCAGCTACTGGAAAAAGTGGGAATAAGATAAGTTTTCTTTAGTGGGAAGTAAAATCCCGCATGCGTTCAATCGGCAAAATTACGCCAGATATCCTGAATATCTTCCATGAGAAAGCCGCGGTAGAGCAAAAAGCGCTGGATTTTGACTTTTTCTGAAAATTCACGCGGCAGCGGTTCGCCGTATTTACGTATCGCCTGTTCTCTGGCCAGCTCGCACCAGTCAATATCGCATTCGCGCATCGCTTTTTCGATGGATTCCCGGGCCACCCCTTTCTGATTCAGCTCCTGCCGGATGCGTGCGGGCCCATATCTTTTGCGGCCGCGGCTGGCGAGAAATCGTGAGGCAAAACGCTCGTCATCGAGATAACGATGCTCATAGCACCAGGCAATCACGCGATCATAATCTTCCGCCGTGGCATCAATCTCTTCCGGCCCGTTTTTACTCATCACCGGAGCCGACAGTTTTCGCCGCAGCTCCTGTTCACTGTGGTCACGAACGGCCAGGATGCGCACCGCGCGGTCCAGTAAGCGTGCATACGCGGGTCGACGTGTTGTCGGTTCACTCATAAAAAACCTGCTGATTCAGAAATGCAAAAAGGGCCGCATCAGCAGCCCTTCATCGTTAAACGAGAGAATTAAAAGTCTTCGTTAGTTTCTTCAGCATCCGCGGCATCCACCACGAAATCAGGTTTGGAGTCCTGGTTGTTCAGCAGAAGCTCACGTACCTTCTTCTCAATCTCTTTCGCCGCAGCCGGGTTCTCTTTCAGCCAGGAGATCGCGTTCGCTTTACCCTGACCAATCTTGTCACCGTTGTAGCTGTACCAGGCGCCCGCTTTTTCAATCAGCTTCTCTTTCACGCCCAGATCAACCAGCTCGCCGAGGAAGTTGATCCCTTCGCCGTAGAGGATCTGGAACTCAGCCTGTTTGAACGGTGCGGCGATTTTGTTCTTCACTACCTTCACGCGGGTCTCGCTACCCACCACGTTCTCGCCCTCTTTCACCGCGCCGATACGGCGGATATCCAGACGGACAGAGGCGTAGAATTTCAGTGCGTTACCACCGGTAGTGGTTTCCGGGTTACCGAACATCACACCAATTTTCATACGGATCTGGTTGATGAAGATCAGCAGCGTGTTGGACTGCTTCAGGTTACCCGCCAGCTTACGCATCGCCTGGCTCATCATACGTGCCGCGAGGCCCATGTGAGAGTCACCGATTTCACCTTCGATTTCGGCTTTTGGCGTCAGTGCGGCAACGGAGTCGACCACGATAACGTCAACGGCACCAGAACGCGCCAGCGCGTCACAAATTTCCAGCGCCTGCTCACCGGTGTCCGGCTGAGAACACAGCAGGTTGTCGATATCCACGCCCAGCTTGCGAGCATAAACAGGGTCCAGCGCGTGCTCGGCATCGATAAACGCACAGGTTTTACCTTCGCGCTGTGCCGCGGCAATCACCTGCAGCGTCAGGGTGGTTTTACCGGAGGACTCTGGCCCGTAGATTTCTACGATACGGCCCATAGGCAGACCGCCAGCGCCCAGCGCGATATCCAGAGAAAGCGAACCGGTGGAGATGGTTTCCACATCCATGGAACGGTCTTCACCCAGGCGCATGATGGAGCCTTTACCGAATTGCTTTTCGATCTGGCCCAGTGCTGCCGCCAACGCTTTCTGTTTGTTTTCGTCGATAGCCATTATTACTCCTGTCATGCCGGGAGAAGCGACTGTGCTTCACCGTGGATTTCTGTTCTGTTGGTGCAATTATACTGTATGGTCATACAGTATCAAGTATTTTGTAGAAATTGTTGCCAGAGCGTTTTTAACGCATAAACGGTTGCCTGACGACGCACGCTTTCGCGATCGCCGCTGAAGCACTCCCGGCGGGTGATCCCTTCCCCTTTGGAGGTGGCGAACCCAAACCAGACGGTGCCGACAGGCTTCACGTCGCTGCCGCCGTCCGGGCCCGCAATGCCGCTAATGGAAATCGCGTAATCTGCGCGCGCCTCTTTGAGCGCACCGATGGCCATCTCGATCACCACCGGTTCGCTGACCGCGCCATGCTGTTCAAGCGTGGATTCACGCACGCCAATCATCTGTGCTTTAGCTTCGTTACTGTAGGTCACAAAACCGCGTTCAAACCAGGCGGAACTGCCGGCAATATCGGTAATCGCTTTCGCCACCCAGCCGCCGGTACAGGATTCCGCAGTGGTGATTGTCGCGCCACGCTGCTTCAGCGCAAGGCCAACGATCTCGCTAAGCTGCATCAATTCATGGTCAGTCATTCTCGCTCCAGGCATCAGAAAAACGTGCTGCACAAGATAGCACTTTCTCGTCAGATGTGGGGATGCACTTCAGGTTTTACGAGGGGGCTTCAGAAAAAAGCCGGTACGGACGCACCGGCGGTGGAAAGGTTATTTCATGCTGTCAGCGAGGGTGTTCACATTGTGGCGAAACGCCTTAACGTAGGTGTCTGCCACCCCACCTTTTACCGACAGCGCTTCGGGGTAAAGCTCGCCCCCGGGCTGCGCGCCCGTCGCCGATGCAATCTGTTTAACCAGACGCGGATCGAGCTGATTTTCCATAAACCAGGTTTTCACGCCGTCGGCTTTAATCTGATTGATAATCTCAGCGACCTGCGCCGCGCTGGCTTCGCTCTCAGACGACAACCCCTGTGGCGCCATGAACGTCACGCCGTAGGCGCGGCTGAAATAGCCGAACGCGTCATGGCTGGTCAGCACTTTACGCTTCGCCGACGGGATCTGGCTAAAGCGCGTTTTGGCCCAGTTATCCAGCTGGTTAAGCTGGGCGATATACGGTTTACCGGAGGCTTCCAGCGCGGCTTTGTCATCCGGATCGGCTTTCACCAGCCCGTTCAGGATATTTTGCGCATAGCGCGCCCCGTTCGCCGCGCTGTTCCACGCGTGCGGATCGGTGACGGTTTTGCCGTCCTCTTCCAGGGTGTGGGTTTTCACCCCGGATGAAGCCACCACCAGCTGCCCCTTAAATCCGGAGGCTTTTACCAGACGGTCAAGCCAGCCTTCCAGCCCCAGGCCGTTCACCACCACCACATCAGCCTTGCTCAGGGCCGCGCTGTCTTTCGGCGACGGTTCGAAGGTATGCGGATCGCCGTCCGGCCCGACCAGCGTCGTCACGTTCACATGGTCACCGCCTACCTCCTGCGTGATATCCCCCAGTATCGAAAAGCTGGTCACCACATTCAGCGTTTTCGCCATCACGCCGTGCGACATCATCCCCAGCGCGAGCGCCACTACAATTCCTGTACGTTTCATCGTTTCCCCTTGCGTTAAAAAAGCGCGCGCAGGCTGCCAGCGAGCCTGCTTCGCGTACCCAGTAAAATGGAAATAAAGAACAGCGCGCTGGCGGTGAGCACGATGGATGGCCCGGCCGGTAGACTCATCGCCCAGGAGAGGCTCAACCCCAGCCATGCGCAGAAAATACCGCTGATACCCGCCATCAGGAGTAAGGCAGGTAACGTGCGCACCCAGCAGCGTGCCGCCACGGCCGGAAGCATCATCAGCCCGACGGCCATCAGCGTGCCGAGCACCTGAAAACCGGCCACCAGGTTAAGCACCAGCAGCGCCAGAAACAGTCCGTGCAGCAGGCCAGGCAGCCAGCGGGCGTTCACCTGGAGCCAGGCGGTATCAAACGCTTCTGTAACCAGCCCGCGATAAAACAGCGCCAGCGTAATAAGGGTGAACATACAAACGCCCGTGACAAACAGCGCGGCGTCGTTGTCCACGGCGAGGATGGAGCCAAACAGCAGATGCAGCAGATCGACATTCGACCCGCGCAGCGACACCAGCGTGACCCCCAGCGCCAGCGAGCCAAGATAAAACCCGGCAAAGCTCGCATCTTCTTTCAGCGGCGTGCGTCGACTGACCAGTCCGGCCAGCAGCGCCACGGTAATTCCCGCGATAAAACCGCCAATACTCATCGCCAGCAGCGACATGCCGCTAAGCAAATACCCCACGGCGACACCCGGCAAAATGGCGTGAGAAAGGGCGTCGCCCATCAGGCTCATCCGACGCAGCTGAAGAAACACGCCGAGCGCGGTAGTGCTGACGGAAAGCGCCAGGCAAACCACCAGCGCGCGACGCATAAAGCCGTACTCAATAAACGGCTGAAAAAAGAGATGCCAGATCATGCCACCCTCACCCGCTCGGTTTTCCACTGGGGAACGTCAGCGTCCAGCCGCAGCGTCTGCGGGAAATGGCGCGACACGCGCTCGCTGTCGTGCAATACCGCGAGCAGCGTTTGCCCCTGCATATACATCTCCAGCATCAAATCCATCAGCACGCTGCAGGTAGCTTCATCGACCCCGGTAAAGGGTTCATCCAGCATCACCAGCGGCGCCTGCTGCACCAGGACGCGGGCAAAGAGCATGCGCTGAAACTGACCGCCGGAGAGTTCATCAATGGTGGATAACGCCATGGACTCAAGCCCAACGCGCTCAAGCGCGCTGGCAATGCGCAGCCGCGTTTCGCGACGAAACCCGGAAAAAAACGAAATGCCCGGCCAGCAGCCCATGCTTACCACGTCCTGTACGGTCAGCGGAAACTGCGCCTCCAGCGCGTGACGCTGTGCCAGCCAGCCGATTACCGGGCGCTTACCCTGCCAGCGGAAGCCGCCGCTGACGGGAGGAATAAACCCCGCCAGCGTTTTCAGCAGCGTGGATTTCCCGCAGCCGTTAGCGCCGATAATGGCGGTCATGCTTCCTCGTTCAATGGTGCCCGAGAGGGGCCGCGTAACGGGCTGGCGTTCATAACCCGCGACCAGTTCATTCATCACGATCATGGCAGTGCCACCGCCCAGCGCACGGCCAGCCCGATAAAGACAACCAGCACCAGCGCCAGCAAAAGCCGAACCAGAGCAGAGAGAGAAAAAAGGGACGTTGACATGTCGATACCGCTTTAAATGTTATAACATAACAATAATGAAAGGCGGTTAATATGTAAATGGCGGGTTTGAAAAGGGAGTGTGGCGAAATGTTTCTGCAAAGCTGCCCTCTCCCGTGGGAGAGGGCATCAGGCCGCACCGTGCGCGCAGCCATGCCGGGTGGCGGCGTTGCCTTACCCGGCCTACCAGCCGGAGCGGCTTACTGACTAAACGGTGACGCCGCCGGAACGCGCGCCTGAGACACCGCCAGCCCCAGCTGCCACACCGCCATCGCATAGTGGGTACTGTGGTTATAGCGGGTAATGGCGTAGAAGTTCGGCATGCCGTACCAGTACTGATAACCGGTTCCCACATCCAGACGCAGCAGACTCACCTGATCGACATTGCCCAGCGGCTGGGTTGGCGTTAAGCCTGCCGCCGTCAGCTGTGCGACGCTGTATTTGGTTTTGAAGCCGTTTTCCAGACCAAACGCCTCGCCGTTGGCCTGCACCGCCACCTGCCCACCCGGCGTCCAGCCGTGCGCTTTGAAGTAGTTCGCCACGCTGCCGATGGCATCCACCGGATCCCACAGGTTGATGTGACCATCTCCGTTAAAGTCGACCGCGTACTGCTTATAGGAGGACGGCATAAACTGGCCGTAGCCCATCGCGCCGGCAAACGACCCTTTCAGATCGAGCGGATCGTCCTGCTCGCTGCGCGCCATCAGCAGGAAGGTCTCCAGCTCGGAAGAGAAATACTCCGCGCGGCGCGGGTAGTTAAAGGAGAGCGTCGCCAGCGCGTCGAGGATGCGGGTTTTACCCATCACGCGGCCCCAGCGGGTTTCCACGCCAATAATCCCGACGATGATTTCCGGCGGTACGCCGTACACCTGCCACGCTCGGTTGAGCGCATCTTCATACTGATTCCAGAACACCACGCCGTTTTGCACGTTGTCGGGGGTAATAAACTGTTTGCGGTAGCGCAGCCACGCGCCGTTCGGCCCGCTCGGCACCTGGGCCGTCGGCGCCTGACGGTCCATCAGGCGCAGCACGTAGTCCAGACGTTTTGCCTGAGACAAAATTTCGTGCAGCTGCTGTCTGTCAAAGCCGTGTTTGCTCACCATTTTATCGATGAACTGCTCGGCCGCCGGGTTATTCGCGAAGTCGCCGCCCATCTGCATCATATTGTGCTGCGGCTCCAGCAGGAATCCTCCGGAAGGCGCGCCCGCCGTTTGCTGAACGGCTTCGGTCTTAGGTTTGCTACTACAGGCAGACAGCAGAATAAGCGCAGGCAACAGCGCTGCATAACGACGCTTGAACATGAGACATCCATTTAACGGGTTCGATAAGAACCCAGTATGGTAAAGCATCCGCAACACCTCAAGGAAGCGGTACGCACCTCCCCCACGCAAATCCGCGCTTTTTTCCACCGAAAATCATTCAACTCATCAATAAACTTTCAAAATAATCCATTTTTCTTTCATTGTGAGATCTAACTAACACTTTAAAACCTTTCAAAGTGATTATTATTAGCCCAGTCAGACAAAAACAAAAAAGCCCCACAGGAGAGAAGAATGATAGAAACCATCACCCACGGCGCCGAGTGGTTCATCGGGCTGTTTCAGAAAGGCGGAGAAGTGTTCACCGGCATGGTGACCGGGATCCTGCCCCTGCTGATCAGCCTGCTGGTGATCATGAACGCGCTGATCAACTTTATCGGCCAGCAGCGCATTGAACGCTTCGCCCAGCGCTGTGCCGGGAATCCGCTGTCCCGCTACCTGGTACTGCCGTTCATCGGTACCTTCGTGTTCTGTAACCCGATGACCTTAAGCCTCGGTCGCTTCATGCCGGAAAAGTACAAGCCGAGCTACTACGCCGCCGCCTCCTACAGCTGCCATTCCATGAACGGCCTGTTCCCGCACATCAACCCCGGCGAACTGTTTGTCTATCTCGGGATCGCCAGCGGCCTCACCACCCTTGGCCTGCCGCTCGGCCCACTGGCGGTGAGCTATCTGCTGGTCGGCCTGGTCACCAACTTCTTCCGCGGCTGGGTGACCGACCTCACCACCGCCATTTTTGAGAAAAAAATGGGCATCCAGCTTGAACAAAAAGTCCATCTTTCAGGAGCCACAGCATGAACCGGATCCGCATTGAGAAAGGCACGGGCGGCTGGGGCGGCCCGCTGGAGTTCGACGCCACCGAAGGCAAAAAGATCGTCTACATCACCGCAGGGACGCGCCCGGCGATCGTCGACAGGCTGCGCGAGCTGACCGGCTGGGAAGCGGTCGACGGCTTCAAGGAAGGCGAGCCGCCGGAAGCGGAAATCGGCGTGGCGGTGATCGACTGCGGCGGCACGCTGCGCTGCGGCATCTATCCGAAGCGCCGCATTCCGACGGTGAATATTCACTCCACTGGAAAATCCGGCCCGCTGGCGCAGTACATCCTTGAGGACATTTACGTCTCAGGCGTGAAGGAGGAGAACATCACGCTGGTGAATGGGACTGCCGCGCCGCAAAAAGCGGCCCCGCGCGAGTACGACACCAGCAAGAAAATCACCGAGCAGAGCGACGGCCTGCTGGCAAAGGTCGGGATGGGCATGGGTTCCGCCGTGGCGGTGCTGTTCCAGTCCGGACGCGACACCATCGACACGGTGCTGAAAACTATCCTGCCGTTTATGGCGTTCGTCTCGGCGCTGATCGGCATCATCATGGCGTCCGGCCTGGGGGACTGGATTGCCCACGGCCTCGCCCCGCTCGCCAGCCACCCGCTCGGGCTGGTCACGCTGGCGCTGATCTGCTCCTTCCCGCTGCTGTCGCCGTTCCTCGGCCCGGGCGCGGTGATTGCCCAGGTCATCGGCGTGCTGATTGGCGTGCAGATTGGTCTGGGGAACATTCCCCCGCACCTCGCCCTGCCCGCCCTGTTTGCCATTAACGCCCAGGCGGCGTGCGATTTCATCCCCGTTGGGCTGTCGCTGGCCGAAGCGCGCCAGGACACCGTGCGCGTGGGCGTGCCGTCCGTGCTGGTGAGCCGCTTCCTGACGGGCGCGCCGACGGTGCTGATTGCCTGGTTTGTCTCCGGCTTTATTTATCAATAAGAGGTTCCTGCGATGACCGTGATTTACCAGACCACCATTACCCGCATCGGCCAGAGCGCAGCAGACGCGCTGAGCGACCAGATGCTGATCACCTTCCGCGAAGGCGCCCCGGCGGATATCGAAGAGTTTTGTTTTATCCACTGCCACGGCGAGCTGAAGGGCGAGCTGAAGGCAGGAAGCCAGCTGGAGCTGGGCGAGGCGCGCTATGCCGTCACCGCCGTCGGCGACGTGGCCGAGCAAAACCTGCGCGAGCTGGGCCATATCACCCTGCGTTTCGACGGCCAGCCGCAGGCCGAGTATCCCGGTACGGTTCACGTAGCGGGCCCGGTTCCGCAGGCTGTCACCCCAGGCTGCACGTTAAAATTTGTTGCGTAATTAAGGAGAAACACATGAGTCAGGTTGCCGTTGTCATTGGTGGGGGACAAACCTTAGGCGAGTTCCTCTGCCGTGGGCTTGCCGCAGAGGGTTACCGCGTGGCGGTAGTGGACATTCAGAGTGAAAAAGCCGCCCGCGTGGCGGACACCCTCAACACCGAGTTTGGTGAAGGGATGGCGTACGGGTTTGGTGCCGACGCCACCAGCGAGCAGAGCGTGATGGCACTGGCCCGCGGCGTGGACGAGATTTTTGGACGTACCGACCTGCTGGTCTACAGCGCGGGGATTGCGAAAGCGGCCTTTATCAGCGATTTCGAACTGGGGGATTTTGACCGTTCGCTGCAGGTGAATCTGGTGGGCTATTTCCTCTGCGCCCGCGAGTTTTCCCGCCTGATGATCCGCGACGGCATTCAGGGGCGCATCATTCAGATCAACTCCAAATCAGGGAAAGTGGGCAGCAAGCATAACTCCGGCTACAGCGCGGCGAAGTTTGGCGGCGTGGGGCTGACGCAGTCTCTGGCGCTGGATCTGGCCGAGTACGGCATTACTGTTCACTCGCTGATGCTGGGCAACCTGCTGAAATCGCCGATGTTCCAGTCCCTGTTGCCGCAGTACGCCACCAAGCTTGGCATCAAGGCTGAGGAAGTGGAGCAGTACTACATCGATAAAGTGCCGCTGAAGCGCGGGTGCGATTATCAGGACGTGCTGAACATGCTGCTGTTCTACGCCAGCCCGAAAGCCTCGTACTGCACCGGGCAGTCGATTAACGTCACCGGTGGGCAGGTCATGTTCTGAGTTCACTCCCCGGTGGCGCTGCGCTTACCGGGGCTACAAAACCCCCGTAGGCCGGGTAAGGCGCAGGCGCCACCCGGCAATTAAGGAGTGAAATATGGTAACCGCACTCATCACCGTCGCCGCACTCGCCTGGCTGTGCCAGATGGCGTTTGGCGGCTGGCAGATCCACCAGTTTAACCGCGCGTTTGATGCCCTGTGCCAGAAAGGTCGCGTCGGGGTCGGTCGTTCCGGCGGACGCTTCAAACCGCGCGTGGTCGTCGCCGTTGCGCTGGATGAGCACGACCAGGTGTGCGATTCCCTGATCATGCGCGGCATGACCGTCTTCGCCCGTCCGGTGAAAATCCAGGCAATCAACGGCATTTCGCTGCAGGAATTACGGCCGGATGTGATCTTTCCCCATGATCCACTCTGTCAGAATGCACTATCATTAGCGCTTAATCTGAAACATGGATAATTTCGTTGTGAAAGCTATAGACTTGCGAAATTATCATTTCGCAACCTAAGGAACGAAGCGCCTATGAAACCTCGTCAGCGGCAGGCGGCCATTCTCGAACATCTGCAAAAGCAGGGAAAATGTTCGGTAGAGGATTTGGCTCACTACTTTGACACCACCGGCACGACAATACGCAAGGACCTGGTATTGCTCGAAAACTCTGGCGCCGTCATTCGAACCTACGGCGGCGTGGTGCTCAATAAAGACGAAGCCGACCCGCCTATCGATCACAAAACGCTGATCAATACCCACCAGAAAGCGCTGATTGCCGAAGCCGCCGTAAAATTTATCCACGATGGCGATTCCATCATTCTGGATGCAGGCAGTACCGTCCTGCAGATGATCCCTCTGCTCAGCCGCTTTAACAACATCACGGTGATGACCAACAGCCTGCACATCGTCAACGCCCTGTCGGAGTTCGACAGCGAGCAGACCATCCTGATGCCCGGCGGCACCTTCCGCAAAAAATCGGCGTCGTTTCACGGCCAGCTGGCGGAGAATGCCTTCGAGCACTTCAGCTTTGATAAACTGTTTATGGGCACCGACGGCATCGACCTGAACGCGGGCGTGACGACCTTCAACGAGGTATTCAGCGTCAGTAAAGCGATGTGCAACGCCGCGCGGGAAGTCATTTTGATGGCAGACTCGTCGAAGTTTGGCCGCAAAAGCCCCAACATTGTCTGTAGCCTTGAAAGCGTTGATAAGCTGATTACCGACGCGGGTATCGACCCGGCGTTCAAGAAAGCGCTGAAAGAGAAAGGTATCGACGTGATCGTAACCGGAGAAAGAGATGAGTGATTTTCTGTTAGAAACGGGCCGCCAGACGCTGATGCTGGAACTGCAGGAAGCCAGCCGCCTGCCGGAACGTCTGGGCGAGGATTTTGTCCGCGCCGCCAACACCATTATCCACTGCGAAGGTAAAGTGATCGTGGCGGGCATCGGTAAATCCGGCCATATCGGCAAAAAGATTGCCGCGACGCTCGCCAGCACCGGCACCCCGGCGTTCTTCGTGCATCCTGCTGAGGCGCTGCACGGCGATCTGGGGATGATTGAAAGCCGCGACGTGATGCTGTTTATCTCCTACTCCGGTTCGGCCAAAGAGCTGGACCTGATTATTCCGCGCCTGCAGGAAAAATCGGTCGCCCTGCTGGCGATGACCGGCAAATCCCGCTCGCCGCTGGCGCTGGCCGCCAAAGCGACGCTGGATATTTCCGTTGAACGTGAAGCCTGTCCGATGCACCTCGCTCCGACCTCCAGCACCGTTAACACCCTGATGATGGGCGACGCGCTGGCAATGGCGGTGATGCAGGCGCGCGGCTTTAACGAAGAAGATTTCGCCCGTTCGCATCCGGCGGGTGCGCTCGGCGCACGCCTGCTGAATAAAGTGCACCATCTTATGCGCACCGACGATGCCATTCCGCAGGTCAAACTCGATACCAGCGTCATGGACGCGATGCTGGAGCTGAGCCGCACCGGTCTGGGGCTGGTTGCGGTGTGCGATGACAACGGGAGCGTCAAGGGCGTGTTCACCGACGGCGACCTGCGCCGCTGGCTGGTGGGCGGCGGCAGGCTGGAAACCAACGTGTCGGACGCCATGACCAAAGGCGGGCTGACGCTGAACGCCGAAAGCCGCGCCATTGAAGCCAAAGAGGTGCTGATGAAGCGCAAAATCACCGCCGCACCGGTTGTGGATGATGCCGGCAGGCTGTGCGGCGCTATCAACCTGCAGGACTTCTATCAGGCCGGCATTATCTAACCCTTCAGTCCCAGACGCTTCGCCAGCCTGTGCAGGTTGGCGACGTCCATCTCCAGCGCCCGCGCGCACGCCGCCCAGCTGCGGTTATTCTGCTCCAGCGCGCGGGTAATCCTCTGACGCTGAAACGCCTCCGTGGCTTCACGCAGATTTTCATTCGCTATCTCTGGCGCAGCCTGCGCAACAGCCGGTGCGCTTTCATCCTGCAGCGCAAAATGCCGCGCGTGGATCACCACCTCGTCACCCGAACGCGTCGCCCGCGCCAGCACCACCGCGCGGTGGATCGCATGCTCCAGCTCGCGCACGTTGCCCGGCCAGCCGTAGCTCAGCAGATGCGATCTCGCCCCCGGGCTCAGCACCACGCGGGAAAGCCCCATTCTGAGGCGGCACTGCTCGCAGAAAAAGCCCGCCAGCAGCACCACGTCGTCCCCGCGATCGCGCAGCGGCGGCACGGTAAGCGGGAACACGCTCAGGCGATGGAACAGGTCGGCGCGGAACTCCCCGGCCAGCACCGCTTCACGAAGGTCGCGGTTGGTCGCCGCCAGCACGCGAACGTCCACTCTGTGACTGCGGTCATCCCCCACGCGCTGGATGTCGCCGTACTGCAGCACGCGCAGCAGCTTGGCCTGCAGCGACAGAGAAAGCTCGCCGATTTCATCCAGAAACAGCGTGCCGTTATCGGCCATTTCGAACTTGCCGCTGCGGTTGCTGATGGCCCCGGTAAACGCCCCCTTAACGTGACCAAACAGCTCGCTTTCCGCCACGCTTTCCGGCAGCGCGGCGCAGTTGAGGTACACCAGCGGGTTCACCGCGCGCGGCGAGGCTTCGTGAATGGACTTCGCAACCAGCTCCTTACCGGTGCCGGTTTCCCCGAAGATCAGCACGTTCAGGTCTGAGGCGGCAACAATCTCAATCTCTTTTTTGAGCTGCGCCATGCCCGGCGAAAGGCCGATCATCTCCGTGTGCGTTACCTGCTCAAACGCCGCCGGGCTGCCGGGAAGAATGTTCTGGCTCTCCAGCTGTTCAATCAGCAGGGCATTGTTCAGCGCCCCGGCGGCCAGGGCGGCAATCAGGCGCAGCTCTTCGTCGCTAAAGGTGTCGAACTGGTCCGGCGACAGGCCGTCGAGGGTCAGGGCGCCAATCAGGTTTTGTCCGGCAAACAGCGGCAGGCCGATACAGGCGTGCACCTTCAGGCTCTCCTGTCCGGGAATCAGCCCGTCGTACGGGTCGGGCAAGTCGCTGTCCGCCGGGAAACGCACCACGTCACCCGCGCGGGCGATAGTTTCCAGACGCGGGTGGCCCTCAAGGGTAAAACGCCGCCCGAGCACGTCCTTCGCCAGCCCGTCGATAGCCAGCGGAATAAACTGCCGCCCTTCGTAGCGCAGCAGCGCGGACGCATCGCACTCAAGCACGTGGCGCAGCGTGGAGATCAGGCGCTGAAAGCGGTCCTGATGGCTGATACCGGTCTGCAGCTCAATGGCGATCTTCGCCAGCACGTCTACGGAAAAGCTCATATTGACCTCGCTGTCATTTTGACAATGCATGTTGTCATATTGACACTAATCTTGATAGTCATAATGACTACCCATTACGGCTCATAAAAATATTAATTAAGTAAAATCAACATATTAAAAGTTGGCACGCAACTTGATATAGGCAAAGCATCTTATTTGAACATGCTGTATTACGTAGAGGTTGCTATGTCTATTCTGGTTAAAAATAACATTCATTGGGTCGGTCAACGTGACTGGGAAGTGCGCGATTTCCACGGGACGGAATACAAAACGCTGCGCGGCAGCAGCTACAACAGCTATCTCATCCGCGAAGGAAAAAACGTGCTGATCGATACCGTCGATCACAAGTTCAGCCGCGAGTTCGTGCAGAACCTGCGCAGTGAAATCGACCTGGACGCCATCGACTACATCATCATCAACCACGCGGAAGAAGATCACGCCGGTGCGCTGACCGAGCTGATGTCTTACATTCCGAACACGCCTATCTACTGCACCACCAACGCCATCGACTCGATCAACGGCCATCACCACCATCCGGAGTGGAACTTCCATACCGTGAAAACCGGCGACGCGCTGGATATCGGCAACGGCAAACAGCTGATCTTCGTGGAAACACCGATGCTGCACTGGCCGGACAGCATGATGACCTACATGACCGGCGACGCGGTGCTGTTCAGCAACGACGCCTTCGGCCAGCACTACTGCGACGAGCGCCTGTTCAACGACGAAGTGGACCAGACCGAACTGTTCGAACAGTGCCAGCGCTACTACGCCAACATCCTGACCCCGTTCAGCCGCCTGGTGACGCCAAAAATCACCGAGATCCTCGGCTTTAACCTGCCGGTGGATATGATTGCCACTTCCCACGGCGTGGTGTGGCGTGAAAATCCCACCCAGATTGTCGAGCTGTACCTGAAGTGGGCAGCGGACTATCAGGAAGACCGCATCACCATTTTCTACGACACCATGTCCAACAACACCCGCATGATGGCGGACGCCATTGCCCAGGGCATCAACGAAGTTGACCCCAACGTGGCGGTGAAAATCTTCAACGTGGCGCGCAGCGACAAGAACGAGGTATTGACCAACGTGTTCCGCTCTAAGGGCGTGCTGGTGGGCACCTCCACCATGAACAACGTGATGATGCCGAAAATTGCCGGTCTGGTAGAAGAGATGACCGGCCTGCGTTTTCGCAACAAGCGCGCCAGCGCCTTTGGCTCCCACGGCTGGAGCGGCGGCGCGGTAGACCGTCTGTCGACCCGCCTGCAGGATGCCGGTTTTGAAATGTCCCTGAGCCTGAAGGCAAAATGGCGTCCGGATATCGACGCCCTGGAGATCTGCCGCCAGCACGGTCGCGACATTGCCCGTCAGTGGGCGCTCGCCCCCCTTCCGCAAGCGGCACAACCATCCGAACAGCAGGATGCCTGCGCCTGTGCGGCAGCCGCGGCTGCTGACCTCGGCCCGCGCATGCAGTGCAGCGTCTGCCAGTGGATTTACGATCCTGAGCTGGGCGAGCCGCTGCAGGATGTTGCTCCGGGCACGCCGTGGCGCGACGTGCCGGACAACTTCCTCTGCCCGGAATGTTCCCTCGGAAAAGACGTTTTTGACGAACTGGGTACGGAGGCAAAATGAGCAACGGTATCGTCATCATCGGCTCGGGCTTTGCCGCCCGCCAGCTGGTAAAAAACATCCGCAAGCAGGATGCCAGCGTGCCGCTGACGGTGATTGCCGCCGACAGCATGGACGAGTACAACAAGCCCGATCTCAGCCACGTCATTAGCCAGAATCAGCGCGCCGAAGACCTCACCCGTCAGACGGCGGGGGAGTTCGCAGAGCAGTTTAACCTGCGCCTGTTCCCGTACACCTGGGTCACCGATATCGACGCCGCCGCCCGCGTGGTGAAAGCAAAAGAGAAGACCTGGCAGTACGACAGGCTGGTGCTCGCCACGGGTGCCTCTGCGCTCGTACCGCCGATTGAGGGCCGCGAGCTGATGCTCACCCTCAACAGCCAGCAGGAGTACCAGGCCAGCGAAACGGCGCTTCGCGACGCGCAGCGCGTGATGATTGTCGGCGGCGGGCTGATAGGCACCGAACTGGCGATGGATTTCTGCCGGGCGGGCAAATCCGTCACCCTGGTCGACCATGCGGCGAGCATCCTGTCGTCACTGATGCCCGCAGAAGTAAGCAGTCGCTTACAGCATCGCCTGACCGACATGGGCGTCCATCTGCTGCTCAAATCGCAGCTGCTGGGTTTGACCAAAACTGAAGGCGGTATTCGTGCCACGCTCGACCGCAGCCGCAGCATTGAGGTGGATGCGGTTATCGCGGCGACGGGCCTGCGCCCGGAAACCGCGCTGGCGCATCGCGCAGGCGCCGAAACAGGCCGTGGCGTAAAGGTAAATAGCTATCTGCAAACCAGCCAGCCCGATATATACGCGTTAGGCGATTGCGCTGAAATTAACGGTCAGGTGCTTCCGTTCCTGCAGCCGATACAATTAAGCGCGATGTATCTGGCGAAAAACCTGCTCGGCGGCAGCGCGCCGCTGAAATTACCCGCCATTCTAATTAAAGTCAAAACGCCGGAATTACCGCTGCATCTTGCCGGTGAAACGCAGCGTCAGGATCTGAACTGGCAAATTACCCTCGAACCGCAGGGAATGGTCGCGCGCGGTGCCGATAATGAGGGTCAGCTACGCGCTTTTGTCGTCAGTGAAGATCGGATGAAGGAGGCTTTCTCGCTGCTGAAACTGTTACCTGCTTAACCCTCGATTTGCCGGGTGGCGCTTTGCTTACCCGGCCTACAGCACGGCCACGCTTACTTAACCTTTGGATTTGATTATCCACCGCCCCGATGTCCCGGGGCTTTTTTTTACGCATTCTATTCATCAAATAAATGCAAAGCAGGTATATCATCGCTATCAATCCCTTATTTATTATTTCCATTAATACTTAAATGCGGAACAGCTTAAAAACATCACCCTGTTTTATTATTCACATCCGGCTTAGTCTGAAAAGGTATTAATCAGCCGGAGACAAATCATGGCGACTTTTCATAAAGAACTCAATTATCTTTCTCGCTATTTCAAAGAAGCGAAGCATGCGGAACACATTTTATTTCGCTGGCTTTATTTGAGCCCGGAGGCGCGCATTGAGCGTCTGCGTGAGCTGATGATGCCGGTCAGTGAACCTGAGCGGTAATTGCCGGGTGGCGCTACGCTTACCCAGCCTACAAAGCCCGTAGGCCCGCGCAAGCGTAGCGCCGCCGGGTTAAAAACCGGAACACTTTACGTAAACCAGCACTTTTTCTTCCGCAAAAAAATCCTACACTCTCAGCATCCCTTTTTCATCGGTATGCCGCTATGCGCCAGCTTCAGAAAATCCGTCAGTATCAACGGCTTTATCAGCACTACGGCGCAGCGCCTGCGCCCACCACCATTACCGAAGTCGCGGAGGTTGCGCTCTGCAGCGAACGTCATGCGCGCACCCTGCTGCGCCAGCTCGCACAAAGCGGCTGGCTAAGCTGGGACGCGCAGCCGGGGCGCGGGCACCGTGCCACCCTGCACTGCCTGACCACCACCAGCGAGCTGAGCGCGCCGCTGATGCACGCCTGCCTGGAGAAAGGGGATTACCAGAGCGCGCTGCAGCTAGCCGACGGCGATCCGGCCAGCCTGCACCACATCATCACCCCGTTTTTAGGCGGCAAATGGCTTAAGCATCAGCCGACGCTGCGGATTCCGTGGTATCGCCCGCTGACCTCGCTGCATCCTGCCCTTCAGCGCCGCCGCGCCGAACAGCATATTATCTGCGCGGTTCACGCGGGGCTGACGCGCTACGCGCCCGGCCACCCGCAGCCGGTAGCGGATTTAGCCCACCACTGGGATACCCATGACGACAAACGTCGCTGGCGCTTTTACCTGCGCAGCGGCGCGCACTGGCATAACGGGCAGGCCATCAGCGATGAAGATGTTCTCAGCGCGATGCAGCAGATGCTGGCCGATCCGGCGCGCGGCGCGGGGTTCGCGCACGTTCAAACGGTGTCGCTTGTCGCCCCCTGGTGTCTGGAGATTGCGCTGAACGCGCCCGATGCCATGCTGGCGCATCGACTCGCGCATCACGCCTGTCGCCTGCCGCATCCGCAGCAGCCGACTATCGGCGCGGGTCCCTTTGCTATCGCCCATCACCACTCGCACTACCTGCGCCTTGAGCGTCAGCCCTGGTACTTTGCGGCGCACCCGCTGCTGCATGCGATTGAGTTCTGGCGAACCCGCAGCGAGGCGGAAAAATCGGCGTGGATCACCGTGGGTAAAGGCGAAAATGCCCGGGAGTCCGTCACCTCCACCAGCGGCGGGTTTGCCTGGCTGATGCTGAATGCCGGGCTGCCGCACCCGCTGGCCGCCTGGCTGCGTCAGGAAATTCAGCATATTAACCAGCAGCACCTTCGCCGGGAGGATGTCGATACCCGTACGGAAATCCTGCCCGGCATCACAACGCCCGCGTTTGCGGATGCCTCCGACGTGGCGCTCCCCGCGGCCCTTTCTCTGATCTGTTACGACACGCCGGGGCTGTGCGATCTGGCCAGCATGCTGCAAACGCGCCTGAAAAAGCGCGGCTGTAGCGTTAACATTGAACGGAAGGACCGCGAGGCATGGCATGCCCCCGACGCGCTGGCGCAGGGGGATATTTTACTGGGGGATTATCTGGCGGGCGAAGCGGCGGAATTCGCGCTGGCAGAGTGGTTTACCGAAGAGCCCGCGTGGGCCACCGCGCTGGGGCAGACCGCCTGGCAAAAAGCGAAGCAGGCGCTGATGGCGTATTGCGAAAGCGAAGAAAGCCTGCGAAAACACCTGCCCGCCTTTTTTCAGCACCTGCTGGAAAGCGGTGCCTGCACGCCGCTGTTCCACTACCGCTATCGTCTTAACACCCTGGAAAACGTGCAGGACATTGTGCTGACCGCCAGCGGCTGGCTTGATTTTACCCGCGCCTGGCTGCCGCCGGCTCAGGAGCGCACAACCAGCGCGTCGTAGCCGCGCCAGCGGTAGTTGACCATCGAGATCAGCCAGCAGGCAACGAACAGCCCGACCACCACAAACCCGGCGTTACCCAGGTTGTCGTTCACCGCGCCAATCAGATCCCAGATGCCGCCGCTGAGGGCGAACTTGTCCATCAGCAAGCCCAGCGCTTCCAGTCCGCCGATAAACAGCGCCACCACCACGGAGGTGCCGGTGATGGTCATGTTGTAGTAGAGCTTGCGCTGCGGCTTGTTAAATGCCCAGCCGTAGGCACCGACCATCAGCAGGTTGTCGAGGGTATCCACCAGCGCCATGCCGCTGGCGAAGAGCGCCGGAAAGATCATGATTGACCACACCGACATCCCGCTGGACGCGCTGGCGGCAGAGATCCCCAGCACGCCAATCTCGGTGGCCGTATCAAAGCCGAGGCCAAACAGGAAACCGACCAGGTACATCTGCCAGCTTTTATTCACCAGGCGGAAGGTTTTGCCAAACAGCCAGTTCATGACGCCGCCCTGCGCAGGCAGCGTGATGTCGCCCTGCACGGGCCTGCCGTGTTTCAGCGCCTGAAAACTGCGCCAGACGCCGCGCAGGATCACCATGTTTACCAGCGCCATCGCCAGCAGGAAGGTGGCGGAAACGGCGGTGCCAATCAGGCTGCCGGTTTCGTGGAACCATTCCATGTTTTTCTGAAACGCCGTCGCGGTAGCGGCGATGGCAATCGAGGCCAGCACCACGATGGTGGAGTGCCCCAGCGAGAACCACGCCCCCACGCCGGACGGGCGTTTGCCCTGCTGCATCATCTTACGCGTCACGGTATCAATGGCCGCGATGTGATCGGCGTCCACCGCGTGACGCAGCCCGTAGCACCACGCCAGCAGGCTGGCGGCCATCAGCGCCGTGCTGCCGCTAAAGGCGTGCCATGCCCATCCCCAGGCCAGCAGGTTTGCCATTACCAGAGCCAGCAGCAGAAGCGCGGCGCGAGGTTCATTGCGTAAGAGTCGTAACATTTTAAATCCTTTGTGAACATAACCGGGCGGCGGCGATCGCCGCCTGCCCGAAGGAGATCGCTCCGTCACCTGCGGGCAGGCGCGAAGGAAAAAGAAGCGTAAAGTCAGAAAGATAATGACGCAGGCGCGCGCGCAGCAGACGGTTGTGCAACACGCCGCCGCTGAGGCTGATTGTCGACAGCGATAAGCGCCGGGCATGGAGCGCGGCGAGTTCCGCCAGCCCCTTAGCCAGCGCGTCGTGAAACGCCCACGCGCGCTCGCACGGCTCAGCCTGCCAGGCCAGCCACTGCTGCCAGAAAAGCGCGAGGTTATCCGCGTCCAGCGTCACCGGATGGTCGACGCCCGCGCACCGCGAGGCCAGCGCTTCCAGCCTGCAGGCGGCTTCACCCTCCCAGGACTGCGCGTCGATACCGAGCGCGCAGGCGACGGCATCAAACAGGCGACCACAGGATGAGGCACGCGGCGCGTTGATGCCGCGCTCGATCGCCGTCGCCAGCAGCGGCCAGTTCTGGCGCTGTACCGCGCGCGTTTCCGGATACTGCTGCCAGTCAGGGACAAACGCCAGGCAGTGGGCGAGCAGGTTGCGCCACGGCTGCCGCGCCGCCAGATCGCCCCCCGGCAGCGCAACGGCAGGCAGCCCGCCCAGACGCTCGCACGTGAGATAGTTGACCCGCAGGCACTCCCCGCCCCACAGCGCGCCGTTCTCGCCCATGCCGATCCCGTCCAGCGTCAGGGCGATAACGTCTCCGCCCTCACGCGGCCAGCCGTTCTCCGCCAGGCACGCCGCCGCGTGGGCGTGATGGTGCAGTACGGTTTCGACCGGCAGCCCCTGCGCCTGCGCCCATTGTTGCATGTGGTAGCCCGGATGGGCGTCGCACACCACGCGCTCCGGCTGGAAGGCGTAGATGTCCTGCATCGTCGAGAGCGCGCCGCGCCACTGCGCTTCGACACCCTCGTCGCCGAGATCGCCAAAATGCTGGCTCAGCACCGCCTGGCTGCCACGCACCAGGCAGAAGGTGTTTTTCATCTCCGCGCCTGTGCATAACATGGCGGGGATATTCTCGAAACCCACAGGCAACGTGATGGCATCCGGCACAAAACCGCGCGCCCGGCGCAGCATCGCGCCGTCCCGATCCATCACCGAATCGTCCATCCGTTGAAGAATGTCGCGGTTGTGCAGCAGGAATCCATCCGCAATGTTGCCCAGTTCATCCAGCGCCTGTTGATTACTGATGGCAGGCGGCCTTCCGCTGAGGTTGCCGGAGGTCATCACCAGCGGTCGTCGGCAGTCCATCATCAGAAGATGCTGCAGCGGATTAGCGGGCAGCATGATGCCCACGCTATCCAGACCCGGTGCGATACCCTCAGGGAAGTCAGGCAGACAGGCTTTTGGCGTGAGCACGATGGGTGCAGCGGGTGAGCCGAGCAGCGTCTGAATCGACTCAGGCAGCTTATCCACATCCGGGATCATCACCGCCAGCGGCTTCGACGGGCGCTGCTTGCGTGACCGCAGTCTCAGTATCGCCTGCGGGTTTTGCGCATCGCAGACGAGGTGAAAACCGCCCAGCCCTTTAACCGCAACGATGCCGCCGCTTTTCAGCATATCCACCGCCGCACGCAGAGCCGCTTCGCGGGTGGCAACAACGTCGTCCGCACGCCATTCCAGCGCGGGCCCGCAGTCCGGGCACGCCACCGGCTGGGCGTGAAAGCGGCGGTCAGCCGGGTTACGGTATTCCATTTCGCACGGCACGCAGAGGGGAAATGTGGCCATCGACGTGGCCGGACGGTCATAGGGCATAGCGCGGATAATGGTAAACCGCGGCCCGCAGTGGGTGCAGTTGATAAACGGGTAGCGATAACGGCGCTCGCCGGGGTCGCGCATTTCAGCCAGACACGCCGGACAGGTCGCGGCATCGGGGACAATCTGGGTGTCCATCGCCCCGCCCGCGCTGTGGCGGATGGTAAAGTCCTCCGGCAGGTGCGCCCAGGTAAACGGCTGCGTGTCAACGTGGTCGATGCGTGCCAGCGGTGGGCAGTCCTGATGCAGCCTCGCGGTAAAGGCCCCCCCATTACCCGCGAGGCGCACCAGCACGCCCTTCCCGTCATTGCAGACGTCACCGGTCAACTGAAGCGCCTGCGCCAGCTGCCAGACGAAGGGACGAAACCCCACGCCCTGCACCTTGCCGCGCACGCGCAGCTGGACACCGTTGCTGCACATACGGTTCAGAACAGCAGTGATGACGACGTGTCGAACGCCGCACGACGGCGCTTTTCGGCGCTCATCTGCTCAAGCTTGTCGCGATCCACGCAGACCAGCGCGTGCGTCGGGCAGGCTTCCATGCAGGCCGGGCCGGCGTCGCGGTGGTAGCACAGGTCACATTTGTTGGCTTCGGCTTTGTCCGCACGTACGCTCAGCCCCATGCCGCTGTTGCGTACCACCGGACGGACAACCACCTCCATCGCGCCGTACGGGCAGGCGACCACGCAGGTTTTACAGCCAATGCAGCGCTCCTGCATGACATGCACAAAGCCTTTCTCGCGTTTAATCGCCCCGTTCGGGCAGACGTTCGCACAGGGTGCGTCTTCGCACTGGCGACAGATGGCGGCGGTAGAAATATTCACGCCTTTGATGACGTGGATGCGCGGCAGGAACGTGTCAGGGGTAAGCGACGCGCAGTCCTGCTCCGCCTGATGGGAAACCACGCACGCCACTTCACAGGTACGGCAACCAATACACTTACTGGCATCGGCCATAATAAAACGGTTCATCTGCTTCTCCAGCATTACAGTTATGCCCGGAGATATTCATAAACCGTGCCAATAATTAAATTATTGATTTTATATGAGTTTAAACATCGCAGCGGCGCTGTCATCGTCACTTATGACGATGACAGCTGTCGACATCAGCGGTGCGGGCCGTCAATAACCGAGTCGCGAAGGATAAGCTCGCCGGAGAATGTTTGCTGATATTTAAACTCTCCGCCGTCGAGCATGAAGATCAGGCGGCTGATGGTCTCTTTGATCATCTCCGTCACCGGAATACGCACGCTGGAGAGCGACGGCACGATGTAGGGCGCGATGGCCACGTCGTCAAAACCGATCACCGACACCGCGTCCGGCGCGGCCACGCCGCTGTCGTGCAGCTGCTTCATGGCGCCGATTGCCATGTCGTCATTACTCGCCACCAGCGCCGTAAAGCGTTCGCCGCGGGCAAGCAGTTCGGAAACCGCCGCCGCGCCGCTGGCCGGGTTCCACTTCCCCTGCGCAATCAGCCCCTCGCGCAGCGGAATACCGTGCTGCGCCAGCGCGTCCCGGTAGCCGGAGAGACGCTCAACCCCGGTGGGAGAATCCAGCGAGCCGGTGATAAACGCGATCTCCCGGTGCCCTTTCGCAATCAGCTGTGATACCGCCTCCTGGCTGGAGGCTTTATGATCGGACCAGACGCTGTGGCTGCTGTTTTTCCGCAGGCGGCGGTTGAGCACCATAATGGGCTGCTCGCACTTCTCGACGATCTCATCCATCTCTTCCACGCTCAGGAAGCGCGGATAGATGATCACCGCATCGCAGCGCATATCGAGCAGGTACTGGATCGCCTCGCGCTCTTCATCCGCGCTGTGCTTGCCGTCCGCGAGGATCAGCTGCCGCCCTTTCTCTTCCGTCATCCGCGCGGCGTGAAACAGCAGTTCGCTAAAGTAGACGCCGTGATAAAGGGTGTTGGTCACCACCAGCCCCAGCGTCTGGGTACGTTTGGTTGCCAGGTTGCGCGCCAGCAAATTCGGGCGATAGCCGCTCTCTTCAATGGCCTGAAACACCCGGTCTTTGGTCTCCTGGCTGACGTAGCCGTTTCCCGACAGCACCCGGGAGACCGTCGCTTTCGAAACGCCTGCCCGCTTCGCCACTTCCAGCATCGTGGTCATGTTGTTAATCCGTCTGAATCTGATGGAACGCAGTGTACTGCACTGCGAAAAAATTGTCGCAGCGGTGAAATCACGCTTTCGCTACCTCATTGCGATCTGCATCACGAAACGAAAAAATGGTCAAAAAGCGATCTTGTTTCATTCATAAAAACTCATAATGATTATGTGGAACCGGTTTCCTACATTTCTCACAACGATAACAGGATCATATCCGATGGCCAAAAATTACGCTGCGCTGGCGAACGACGTTGTCAGCGCGCTGGGCGGCAAAGAGAACATTGTCGCCGTCACCCACTGCATGACGCGTCTGCGTTTCGTTCTGAAAGACGAGAGCCTTACCGACGCCCCGCGCCTGAAAAGCATCAGCGGCGTGCTCGGCGTGGTGCGCAACGACAACCAGTGCCAGGTCATCATCGGCAACACCGTTTCACAGGCGTACCGCGAAGTGGTGAGCCTGCTGCCAACCAGCCTGCAGCCTGCCGTACCGGAAGGCCCGCAGAAACTGACCCTGCGCCGCATTGGCGCGGGGATCCTCGACGCGCTGATCGGCACCATGTCCCCGCTGATCCCGGCGATCATCGGCGGCTCGATGGTCAAGCTGCTGGCGATGATCCTCGAGATGACCGGCGTGTTGGGCAAGGGCGATCCCACGCTGACCATCCTGACGGTCATTGGCGACGGCGCGTTCTTCTTCCTGCCGCTGATGGTGGCGGCCTCGGCGGCGGTGAAGTTCAAAACCAACATGTCGCTGGCGATCGCCATCGCGGGCGTGCTGGTCCACCCGAGCTTTATCGAGCTGATGGCGAAAGCCGCCCAGGGCGAGCACGTTGAGTTTGCCTTTATTCCGGTGACGGCGGTGAAATACACCTACACCGTCATCCCGGCGCTGGTGATGACCTGGTGCCTGTCGTACATCGAACGCTGGGTGGATCGCATTACCCCGGCAGTAACCAAAAACTTCCTCAAGCCGATGCTGATCGTGCTGATTGCCGCCCCGCTCGCCATCGTGCTGATTGGCCCGCTGGGGATCTGGATCGGCAGCGCCATCTCCGCGCTGGTTTACACCATTCACGGCTATCTGGGCTGGCTCTCCGTCGCCATCATGGGCGCGCTGTGGCCGCTGCTGGTGATGACCGGGATGCACCGCGTGTTTACGCCGACCATCATTCAGACCATTGCCGAAACGGGCAAAGAAGGGATGGTGATGCCGTCGGAAATCGGCGCCAACCTGTCGCTCGGCGGCTCGTCGCTGGCGGTGGCGTGGAAAACCAAAAACCCGGAGCTGCGCCAGACGGCGCTGGCGGCGGCGGCCTCCGCCATCATGGCGGGGATCTCTGAACCGGCGCTTTACGGCGTGGCGGTACGCCTGAAACGTCCGCTGATTGCGAGCCTGATCAGCGGCTTTATCTGCGGCGCGGTCGCCGGCATGGCCGGACTTGCCAGCCACTCGATGGCGGCGCCGGGGCTGTTCACCAGCGTGCAATTCTTCGACCCGGCGAACCCGATGACCATCGTATGGGTGTTCGGCGTGATGGGGCTGGCAGTGGTGCTATCGTTTGTTCTGACCCTGATACTCGGCTTTGAGGATATCCCGGTCGAAGACGAGGCCGAAAAAGCGCGCGCCCTGCAGACCGCACCGGTACAGAGCAAAGCAGCACAAGCATAAATTGAAAGCGAGGTAAGAATGTCTGTTTTTCCACAAGGATTTTTATGGGGCGGCGCGCTTGCCGCTAACCAGAGTGAAGGCGCTTACCGTGAAGGCGGCAAGGGGCTGACGACGGTCGATATGATCCCCCACGGCGCGAACCGCCTGCCGGTGAAGCTCGGTAAGGAAAAGCGTTTTTCGCTGCGTGACGACGAGTTCTACCCGAGCCACGAGGCGATTGATTTTTACCATCGCTATAAAGAGGACATCGCCCTGATGGCGGAGATGGGCTTTACGGTGTTCCGCACCTCGATTGCCTGGAGCCGCCTCTATCCGAACGGCGACGAGCCGCTGCCGAACAAAGAGGGTATTGCCTTCTACCGCGCGGTGTTCGAGGAGTGCAAAAAGTACAACATTGAGCCGCTGGTCACCCTGTGCCACTTCGACGTGCCGATGCACCTGGTGACGGAGTACGGCTCGTGGCGCAACCGTAAGATGGTCGATTTCTTCGCCCGCTACGCCCGCACCTGCTTTGAAGAATTTAACGGGCTGGTGAAATACTGGCTAACCTTCAACGAAATTAACATCATGCTGCACAGCCCGTTCTCCGGCGCGGGGCTGGTGTTTGAGGAAGGTGAAAACGAAGACCAGGTGAAATACCAGGCCGCGCATCACGAGCTGGTGGCGAGCGCGCTGGCGACAAAAATTGCCCACGAGGTAAACCCGGAAAACCAGGTCGGCTGCATGCTGGCGGGCGGGAATTTCTACCCGTACTCCTGCAAGCCAGAAGACGTGTGGATGGCGCTGGAGAAAGACCGCGAGAACCTGTTCTTTATCGACGTGCAGGCGCGCGGCAGCTACCCGGCCTACTCTGCCCGCGTGTTCCGCGAGAAAGGCGTGGTGATTGTGAAAGATCCCGGCGACGATCTACTTCTGAAAAACACCGTCGACTTTGTCTCGTTCAGCTATTACGCCTCGCGCTGCGCGTCGGCGGACATGAACGCGGGAAATACCAGCGCGGCGAATATCGTGAAGTCCCTGCGCAACCCGCACATTCAGGTGAGCGAATGGGGCTGGGGCATCGACCCGCTCGGCCTGCGCATCACCATGAACATGATGTACGACCGCTACCAGAAGCCGCTGTTCCTGGTGGAAAACGGCCTCGGGGCGAAGGACGTTATTGATGAAAACGGCGAAATCAACGACGACTACCGCATCAGCTACCTGCGCGAGCACATCCGCGCCATGGGCGACGCGATTGAGGACGGCGTGCCGCTGATGGGCTACACCACCTGGGGCTGTATCGACCTGGTGGCCGCCTCAACGGGCGAGATGAGCAAGCGCTACGGGTTTGTGTACGTTGACCGCGATGACGCCGGAAACGGCACGTTGGACCGCAAGCGCAAGAAATCATTCTGGTGGTATAAGAAGGTGATTGCGAGTAATGGGGGGGATCTGGAGTAGCCAATCCTTACCCCTCACCCCGGCCCTCTCCCCATAGGGGAGAGGGTGTGTTTTGTCCCCTCTCCCCTATGGGGAGAGGGTTAGGGTGAGGGGTTCAAATCCACCATTTCCATCCCACTCCGCAAGCCTTGAATAAACCACTTCCACCGCCTCTTTCACCGGCGGCGTCATCGGGTAATAAAACCCAACGATGTCCGGCTGGATCCCCAAAAACAGCACCTCGCCCACGTCGTCTTTAATCTGATCGACCAGGTAGTTGAGCGGCATATTGTGCGTCGTCATCATAAACGTCTCGGCGATGTCGTCCGGGTCAATCAGGCGGACCTCGCCGGGGTTGAGCCCCATATCGGTGGCATCGACGATTAACAGCCTTTTCGGGCGCAGCTCGCGAATGGCGACCACGTCGTTTTCCGGCGCGCTGCCGCCGTCAATCACCACCCAGCTGCCCTGCGGGTTCGCGGCGCACATCTCTGCCAGCAGCGGGCCCGCGCCGTCGTCGCCCATCATGCTGTTGCCGACACACAGTAAAACGTCAGTCACGTAATCTCCTCACCATCAGGTAGATGGCGCTCTCCTGATGAATATCGTGCAGCATGCTAAGCAGCGTTTTGCTCCACGCCTGCTGCTCGGGGGTTTGCCTGCCGAGCGCCGCGTCAAAGGCGTTGGCGAGCATCGCAATGTGGTTGGCGTCGATGACGATCTCGCCGTACTTCGGCACGCCCTCCATCTTGCGCCGTGCCGTGCTGCCCTCCTCCAGCGTGGCGATCCAGGCCAGGTACTCGGACCACGGGCAGCTCAGCGCCGCCTCCAGGCAGTCAATCACCCCGAGGTGGTGCCCAATCGCCAGGCTGTAATAGACCACCTGCTGCGCCGCATCCGGCGTGGCATCGTTCTCGTCAATAAACTTACGGCTCAGCTGGCTGAACACCACCGTTTCACTCATCGGATACGCGCCTCATCCACAATGCTGTTCAGGTTCGCCACGATCTCATTGAGACGCGGATCGTTTTCCGCCTCCAGCCAGCGCGCCACCTGATGGTCGCCCTGGCTCAGCAGGCGCAGATAATCGTCGGCAATCTGACGCCCGTAGCGATAGCCCGCCAGTTTCCGCGCCGTGCGGTCAACCTTCACCCGCAGCGGCTGCACCATGTCAGGGTGCAAAATGGCGGCAGGCTGGTTGTCCAGCTCGCCCGGCTCGCGCGCGTGGATTTTCTGCTCCAGCAGGCCGAGCGCCATGGCAAAGCCGTACAGCGTCGCGGCGGGCGTCGGCGGGCAGCCGGGAATGTAGACGTCCACCGGCACGATTTTGTCGGTGCCGCCCCAGACGCAGTAGAGGTCGTGGAAGATACCGCCGCTGTTGCCGCAGGCCCCGTACGAGATGCAGATTTTCGGGTCCGGCGCGGACTGCCAGGCGCGCAGCGCGGGGGATCGCATGGCGCGGGTGACGGCCCCGGTAAACAGCAGGATGTCCGCATGACGCGGGGACGGCACCACCTTGATGCCGAAGCGCTCGGCGTCAAACAGCGGCGACAGCGTAGCGAAGATCTCGATCTCGCAGCCGTTGCAGCCGCCGCAGTCCACGCGGTAGACGTAGGCCGAGCGTTTGATTTTTTTCAGCAGCGACGCCTTCATGCTGGCGATGGATTCGTCCACCGTCATCGGCACCGGAATGCCGTTAGCGTCGCGCGGGCCCAGTAGGTTTTCCATCAGCTGGCCTCTCTCATATGGCGGGTGATATCAATACGGTCGGACGGCAGCAGGCACTTCTGACGCTTGCACTCCGGGCAGGTTTCAAAGCTTTCACGGTGATGCTCCGCGCGGGCGTCGCCGTTGTGCTGCAGCAGCGCGATGGCGTAGTCGATCTCTTTCTGCACGGCGAACGGGCGTCTGCAGACGCGGCAGCTGCACAGGTCAAAGCGCGACTGCTGCAGAAAATCCTCTTTCTTCCACACCGCCAGCTCGTATTCCTGCGACAGGCGAATGGCGACCGTCGGGCAGACCTCCTCGCAGCGGCCGCAGAAGATGCAGCGCCCGAGGTTAAACTGCCAGGCCAGCTCGCCGGTTTTGAGATCCGTTTCGACCGTTAAGGCGTTCGACGGGCAGGCGTTGACGCAGGCCGCGCAGCCGATGCACTGCTGCGGACTGTGCTCCGGCTTGCCGCGAAAGTTTTTATCCACCGGCATCGGCTCCAGCGGATAACGGCTGGTCTGCGTGCCCGTTTTGATCACTTTTTTGATAAAGGTAAACATGGCGAGTCCTTATTTCAGCGGCGAGTTTTTACGCTCGATGCTGTAGCGCTCAAGCTCTTTGTACGGCACCACCTGGCTTTTCTTCTTGCGCACGTCCACAACGGTCATGCGGTCGGTGCAGGAGTAGCACGGGTCGAGGCTGCCGATGATCAGCGGCGCATCGGAAACCGTGTTGCCGCGCAGCATATAGCGCAGGGTTGGCCAGTTGGCGTAGGTGGCCGCGCGGCAGCGCCAGCGGTAAAGCTTCTGGTTGTCGCCGGTCATGCTCCAGTGAATGTCGTCCCCGCGCGGCGCTTCGGCAAAGCCGAGGGCAAAGCGGTTCGGGATGTAGGTGAAGCCCTCCACCATCAGCGGGCCGCCCGGCAGGTTATCGAGGCCGAAGTCGATCATGTTCAGGGCGGCGAACACCTCGTTGATGCGCACCTTGAGGCGCGAAATGACGTCGCAGCCCTGCTCGCTGTGCACGGTCATCGGCAGCAGGCCGTAGCCGACGAACGGGTGATCGGCACGCGTGTCGCGGGCGTGGCCGCTGGCGCGCACCATCGGGCCGACGTTGCTGAAGTCGCGGGCGATCTCCGGGTCAAGGCGACCGATGCCGACGGTGCGCTGCTCGATGTTTGGCGTGCTGAGCAGCATGTCCACCAGCTCTTGCACGTCCCGGCGCATCTGCTGCGCCAGCTGGCGGGTCTGGATCATGTCGTCCTTCAGCAGGTCGCGGCGGATCCCGCCGATCAGGTTCAGGCCGTAGGTTTTGCGCGCCCCGGTGAGGATCTCCGCCATCTTCATCGACGCCTCGCGCACGCGGAAGAACTGCATAAACCCGGAGTCAAAGCCGACGAAGTGGCAGGCCAGGCCGAGGTTCAGCAGGTGCGAGTGCAGGCGCTCCACTTCCAGCAGAATGGCGCGGATCATCTGCGCGCGCTCCGGCACCACGATCCCCATGCCGTTTTCCACCGAGGTGGTGTAGGCGGTGCTGTGGGCGAAGCCGCAGATGCCGCACACGCGGTCAGAGAGGAACGTCACTTCGTTGTAGCCCATGCGGGTTTCCGCCAGCTTTTCCATGCCGCGGTGGACGTAGAACAGGCGGTAGTCGGCGTCGATAATGTTTTCGCCGTCAACGAACAGGCGGAAGTGGCCCGGCTCGTCGGAGGTGACGTGCAGCGGGCCGATCGGCACTACGTTGTTCTTCTTGCTGCCCAGCTCGTTGATGAACTCGTAGGTTTCGCTGTCGGTGGTCGGCGCCGGGCGCTGGCGGTAGTCCATGCTGTCTTTGCGCAGCGGATAGAGTTCGTCCGGCCAGTCGTCCGGCAGCACCAGGCGGCGCTCGTCCGGCAGGCCGACCGGCACCAGGCCGTACATGTCGCGCACTTCGCGCTCGCCCCAGACCGCGGCAGGCACGCGCGGCGTGACGGACGGGTATTCCGGCTTATTCGGGTCGACTTCGACGCGCACGGTGAGCCAGCACTTTTCGCCCTGCTCCATCGACATCACGTAGTACACCGCATAGTTGCCGCACAGCTGGCGCTCGTCGTTGCCGAACAGCACCGACAGCCAGCCGCCCTGCTGGTAATAGAGAAACTCCACCACTTCCGGCAGGTAGTTCACCTTAATGGTGACGGTTATCTGGTCTTTGGTTTGCCAGGACTCCTCCAGCACCACGCCGGGGAAAGCCTGATGCAACGCGGCGAGATACTGCTGACCTTTCTTTTCTTCAGACATAAATACTCTCTTTAATCACGCCACCAGCAAGGAGACGAACGCTAAAAATGCAAAACCAAAACCGGCCCAGGTGATGCGCGACGTTTCCACAAAACGCAGGCGCGCCATGCTGTTTTCAAACAGGGCAATCACCAGCACGCCGACCAGCAGCTTGAGGGCGGCAATCACGACGGCCAGCGCCAGACCGCCCGCGGAGAAATGCGTCATTTGCCCCCACGGGAAGAAGACGCCGACAAACATCTGCAGCACCACCAGCTGTTTGAGGCTGATGCCCCACTTCAGCACCGCGAAGCCGTAGCCGCTGTACTCGGTAAGCGGCCCTTCCTGCAGCTCCTGCTCGGCTTCCGCCAGGTCGAACGGCAGTTTGCCCATCTCAATAAACGTGGCGAACGCGCAGGCGCACAGCGCCAGCACCAGCGGGATTGATCGAGACACCGGCCAGTGGTAAACGGTGTGGGTGATAAAGCTGATGTGGGTGGAACCCGCCACCTGTGCGGCGACCCACAGCCCCAGCAGCAGGATCGGCTCAACCAGCACGCCGAGCATCGCCTCGCGGCTGGCGCCGATGCCGGTAAACGGGCTCCCGGTGTCCAGGCCCGCAATCGCAAAGAAAAAGCGGGCGATGGCAAAGAGGTAAATCAGCGTGATCAGATCGCCAAGCACGGGCAGCGGCGACGCCACCGTCACAACCGGCAGCGCGGTGGCGATGGTCAGCATCACGCCCACCATCACAAACGGCGTCAGGCGGAAGACCCAGCCTGCGGCGTCCGGCGCGACGCTCTGACGAGAGAGCAGTTTAAAGAGATCGCGGTACTCCTGAAGCACGCCAGGACCGCGACGGTTGTGCATCCGGGCGCGCGCCACGCGCGTGATGCCCGACAGCAGCGGCGCAGCGGCGAACAGCACCAGCGCCTGAAGAATTGCCAGTAACAGACTCATGTCAGGCTCCTCGTGAAATCACAATGACCACCAGCACGGCCAGCTCGATGACCGCCAGACGGCGGAACAGCGCGGGTGCGGCGGCACTCTGCCAGCCGGGTACCCAGCCCACCGGGTTGA
Source organism: Enterobacter asburiae (assembly GCF_024599655.1). Lineage (NCBI taxonomy): Bacteria > Pseudomonadati > Pseudomonadota > Gammaproteobacteria > Enterobacterales > Enterobacteriaceae > Enterobacter > Enterobacter asburiae. The sequence continues at coordinate 1,073,762 of NZ_CP102247.1, read as the reverse complement.
GCCAGTGGCGCAGCTTCAGCACGGCGGCGAAGTTCTCCTTCACCGGCATGGCGAAACCGTGGGCGGTGATGACCATCGACTGTTCGTGTTCGTAGCCGCAGGCCCACGCCGCACCGCGCGCGCGGGAGGTGAGCCTGTCGCGTTTGAAGAACAGCATCAGGACGAGCGGCAGCAGCGGTGCGCCAATCAGCAGCAGCGCGATCATCGGCTGAGAGACGGTGGTATTCGCCACGGTCAGCGGCAGCGGAATGGCGTTGCCCAGCAGCGGCAGCAGCCACGGCGCGGCGACGCCACCCGCGATGCAGCACAGCGCCAGCGCGACCACGCTCACGCCCATCAACAACGGTGCGCAGCAGGCGTTTTCCGCTTCGCGGGTGCGCGGCGCGCCGAGGAAGGTCACGCCATAGACTTTCGCCATGCACATCACCGCCAGCGCCCCGGTAATCGCCAGCCCGACCGCCAGCAGCGGGCCGAGCAGGCGCGCGATAAATGCGTCGCTCTGACCAAGCGCGAAGAAGGACTGATAGATCACCCACTCCCCGGCAAAGCCGTTCAGCGGCGGCAGCGCGGCCATTGCCATCAGCCCGACCAGCATCGCCAGTGAAATCACCGGCATCTTTTTGCCAATCCCGCCCAGCTTTTCGATATCCCGATGACCGGTGCGGAACCAGACGCTGCCCGCGCCCAGGAACAGGGTGCTTTTAAACAGGCTGTGGTTGACGAGGTGATAAAGACCGCCGATAAACCCGGCGGCAATCAGCGCCGGATGATTGAGCGCCAGCCCGGTGACACCCGCGCCAATACCGAGCAGGATGATGCCGATGTTTTCCAGCGTGTGGTACGCCAGAAGACGCTGGATATTGTGCTCCATCAGCGCGTACAGGCCGCCGACGAACGCGGTGATCATGCCCGCAATCAGCAGCACGACGCCCCACCACAGCGGCGGCTGTCCGCCGGTCAGCGTAATCGCCAGAATCCCGAACAGCCCCACTTTCATCACCACCACAGAAAACAGCGCGGCGGCGGGCGCGGAGGCATTTGCATGCGCCTGCGGCACCCAGCCGTGAAGCGGGATAATCCCTGCGAGCAGGCCAAAGCCGATAACGCCCAGCAGCCAGACGTCGTTCCCCAGCGGATGGCCGTTGAGAGCAGCGAAGTCCAGCGTGCCAAAGCGTTGCCACTCCAGCCAGCAGGCCAGCGCCAGCAGCAGCGTTCCGAGGCGTCCCAGCGCAAACCACAGCTTGCCGGAGGCGCTGCAGCCCGTCAGGAACACGCCGCAGAGCGCCATGATCTCCGCCATCACCACCAGCGCGCCGAGGTTGCTGGCGATAACGGTGCAGACCGCCGTCGCCATCAGCAGATTGACCAGCAGGCCGTTGGCTTTAGCGTGCGGGTGGCGGTGCCAGTCGATATTGAACAGGCTGATAAACAGCCCGCACAGGCCGAACGTCACCAGCCAGATGGCGTTCAGCGGCGCGATCTCAACGGCGTGGCGAATCAGCGGCACGAGCGCGTCAACGGATTGCCCGCCGAGCAGAACAACCCCCCCTGCCGCCAACGTCATCAGGCTACCTGCCGCCCCGCCGACCCCGGCGACCAAGCCGCTGAGGGTTTTATGGAAAGAGAAGAGCTGCGCCAGAACAGCGGCGGCAGCAAAACAGGCTACCGCGCTGGTAATCATCATCGCCGCGTTCATTTCGCCCCCTCGTTAAGCGCCTGTAGCAGAGAAAGGTCGCCAAAATCACTGTTGATGGTCAGCTCGCGTTTACGCTTGCTGGTACGGGCGATGTCGCGAATGTTAACCAGAATCAAAGCCTTAGTCGGACAGGTGCGCACGCAGGCCGGGCCCTGCTCATCGAAGCTGCACAGGTCGCATTTCACCGCAACGGCACGGATGCCGGGCACCCAGTCCAGCAGCGTGCTTACGCGTGCCGGAGCCGGCGGCGCGGGCGGGGCTTTTGGCGAGTTGGCATTCGCCGGAATGTGCAGCGGGCGGCTGCCGGAAAATTCAATCGCGCCGAACGGGCAGGCAATGCCGCACAGCTTGCAGCTTACGCACAGGCTTTCGTTCAGCTGGACAGCGCCATCAACGCGGGTGATGGCATTCACAGGGCAGACGCCCGCGCAGGGGGCGTCTTCACAGTGATGGCAGAGCTGCGGGGCAGACTCTTTTTCATTACGCATGACGTGCAGGCGCGGCATGGACTGCAGCCCATGCAGGCGATGCGTTTCCGAACACGCCGCCTCACAGGTTCGACAGCCAATACAGACCGTCGAGTCAGCAATTACAAAACGGTTCACCGGGTTATCCTCTGGTGATAGTCATTTTTGACGAAAAACTGTCTTGTCGACACTTCTCGACACGCAAGGGTCAGGCCACGTTCGCTGAGGCATTTCCGTCCATCAGCTGCTTCAGGTTGACCGGGAGATCGTGTTCAACGGCGGCGTACAGGCCGTTATAGACCGGCGCGATTTTTTCCAGATAGTGCTCCAGCACCTGCTGGCGATCGCGGTTGCTGACGTGGCCGTCCACCATGCCGTCGGCCATCAGCTGCGCCTTCGCAATACACTGTTTTTCGCCGTCTTTTGTCTCGAGGTGGTACTCAATGGTGTGGCTGTTGAAGTTGTCCGCCAGGGTAACGTTGATGATGAAATGGCCGAACAGGACGAAGCGCATGTCGCCCTGCGCCGCGCAGCTCATCGCGTGGTGAAGGCGCGCTTTCGAGAGAGTTATGCCCTGAACCAGAGAGTTGCAGTAGAGGTGCCACTGGTCCTGCAGCTGCTGATGACGCTGCGCGATGTAATCCGCTTTTTCGCTGATTTCCCAAATAGTCATAGAAGGTATCCGTTTAATGGAGATATCGGCTGTTAAGCAGATTCCATGCCAGTTTTTATCTTAATGATTTTAAATGGGTTTAATTGCAAAACCGCTGTCAACGCCGCGGTGTCGACGTGTCATTTCGACAGCGTTGACATCGTCACGCCTTAACAAAAATCAAGCTGGCACCGTTATTGCATTCAATGGCGCAATTCATTGAGGAGGCGTCATGCACGAAATCACCCTCTGCCAGCGGGCTCTGGAACTTATCGAACAGCAGGCAGTGCAAAACCACGCGAAGCGCGTCACCGGCGTCTGGCTGAAGGTCGGAGCATTTTCCTGCGTCGAGACCAGCGCCCTGCATTTCTGCTTTGAGCTGGTGTGCCGCGGCACGCTGGCGGAAGGCTGCGAGCTCCATATTGAAGAGCAGCAGGCGGAGTGCTGGTGCGAGCAGTGCCAGCAGTACGTCACCCTGCTGTCATCGAAGGTTCAGCGCTGTCCGCAGTGTCAGAGCACCGGTCTTCGCATCGTGGCGGATGACGGCATGCAGATCCAACGCCTCGAAATCGAGAAGGAGTAAAGTATGTGTAGCACCTGCGGTTGCGCCGAAGGCAACCTGTATATAGAAGGGGATGAACATCACCCCCATTCCGCGTTTCGCTCCGCGCCCTTTTCACCTGCCACACGCCCTTCTGCGGCACTGACCGGTATCACCTTCGCTCCACAGCGCTCCGATGCGGGCGATCTGCACTACGGCCACGGGGAGGCGGGTACCCACGCGCCGGGCATCAGCCAGCGCCAGATGCTGGAGGTGGAGATCAACGTGCTGGACAAAAATAACCAGATCGCCGCCCGCAGCCGCGCGCGCTTTGCCGCCCGCAAACAGCTGGTGCTGAACCTGGTCTCCAGCCCTGGCTCCGGCAAAACCACGCTGTTAACGGAAACCCTCAAACGCCTGAACGGACTCGTCTCCTGCGCGGTGATCGAAGGCGATCAGCAAACCGTTAACGACGCGGCGCGCATTCGCGAAACCGGCACCCCGGCGATTCAGGTCAATACCGGCAAAGGCTGCCACCTGGATGCGCAGATGATTGCCGATGCGGCCCCGCGCCTGCCGCTGGCGGATAACGGCATTCTGTTTATTGAAAACGTCGGCAACCTGGTCTGCCCGGCGAGCTTCGATCTTGGAGAACGACACAAGGTGGCGGTGCTTTCGGTGACCGAAGGCGAAGACAAACCGCTGAAGTACCCGCATATGTTTGCCGCCGCGTCCATCATGCTGCTGAACAAAGTCGACCTGCTGCCGTACCTGAATTTCGACGTGGATAAGTGTCTGGCGTATGCCCGTGAAGTGAATCCGGAGATTGAGATCCTGCTGATCTCCGCCACGCGCGGCGACGGCATGGACGGCTGGCTACAGTGGCTGGAGAACGAACGATGTGCATAGGCGTACCGGGACAAATCCATTCCATTGACGGGAATCAGGCCAAAGTCGAGGTCTGCGGCATCCTGCGCGACGTCGACCTGACGCTGGTGGGCAGCAGCGATGAAACGGGCGCCTCGCGCCTCGGCCAGTGGGTGCTGGTCCACGTGGGGTTTGCCATGAGCGTCATTAACGAAGCGGAAGCCCGCGACACGCTGGATGCATTGCAAAACATGTTCGACGTGGAGCCGGACGTGGGCGCGATCCTGTACGGCGAGGAGTACTAGTCTATGCGTTACGTTGATGAATACCGCGCGCCGGAGCAGGTGCTACAGCTTATCGGGCACCTGAAAACGCGCGCGGCGCTGCTGGACTACACCAAAGAAAGACCGCTGCGGATCATGGAAGTGTGCGGCGGACACACGCACGCCATCTTCAAATTTGGCCTCGACCAGCTGCTGCCGGAGAACATCGAGTTTATCCACGGCCCCGGCTGCCCGGTGTGCGTGCTGCCGATGGGACGCATCGACAGCTGTATTGAAATTGCCAGCCAGCCCGACGTCATTTTCTGCACCTTTGGCGACGCGATGCGCGTGCCGGGGAAAAACGGCTCGCTGCTGCAGGCAAAAGCGCGCGGAGCCGACATCCGGATCGTCTACTCGCCGATGGATGCCCTGACGCTGGCAGAGAATAACCCCGCGCGCAAGGTGGTATTTTTTGGCCTCGGGTTTGAAACCACCATGCCCGCCACCGCCATCACGCTGCAGCAGGCGAAAGCGCGCGGCGTCGGGAATTTTTTCTTCTTCTGCCAGCACATTACGCTCATTCCCACGCTGCGCAGCCTGCTGGAAGAGCCGGGAAACGGGATAGACGCCTTTCTGGCTCCGGGGCATGTCAGCATGGTGATTGGCACAGACGCCTACGGTTTTATCGCTGAACAGTACAATCGTCCGTTAGTGGTCGCTGGTTTCGAACCACTTGATCTACTGCAAGGTGTGACCATGCTGGTTGAGCAGAAAATAGCGGCCCTGAGTGCAGTGGAAAACCAGTACCGCCGCGTGGTGCCGGATGCGGGAAATGAACGGGCGCAGCAGGCGATAGCCGACGTATTTTGCGTCGAAGGCGACAGCGAATGGCGTGGTCTGGGGCTGATTGCCGAATCTGGCGTACACCTGACGTCAGCCTATCGCGCGTTCGACGCCGAAGCGCATTTCCGCCTGCAGCCGCAGCAGGTTTGCGACGATCCCCGGGCCCGCTGCGGCGACGTGCTCACCGGTAAATGCAAACCTCATCAATGCCCGTTATTTGGCAATACCTGTAACCCGCAAACGGCGTTTGGCGCGCTGATGGTCTCCTCCGAAGGGGCGTGTGCCGCGTGGTATCAGTATCGCAACCAGGAGAGTGAAGCATGAATACGGTTGAAATGGCGCACGGCAGCGGCGGGCAGGCGATGCAGCAGCTAATTAACCGGCTGTTTATGGCGGCCTTTAACAACCCCTGGCTGGCCGAACAGGAAGACCAGGCGCGGATTGACCTCGCCACCCTCACCGCCCAGGGCGACAGGCTGGCCTTCTCCACCGACAGCTACGTGATCGATCCGCTGTTCTTCCCCGGTGGCGATATCGGCAAGCTCGCCGTCTGCGGCACGGCCAACGACGTGGCGGTCAGCGGTGCCGTTCCGCGCTACCTCTCCTGCGGGTTTATCCTCGAAGAGGGATTACCGATGGAGACGCTCACGACAGTGGTCAACAGCATGGCGCAGACCGCGCGCGAGGCGGGGATAGCGATCGTCACCGGCGATACCAAAGTGGTGCAGCGCGGCGCGGCCGACAAGCTGTTTATCAACACCGCCGGCATGGGGGCGATCCCCGCCGATATTCACTGGGGCGCGCAGCATCTTAGCGTGGGCGACGTGCTGATCGTGACCGGAACGCTGGGCTGCCACGGGGCGACCATCCTTAACCTGCGCGAAGGCCTGGGGCTGGACGGGGAACTGCGCAGCGACTGCGCGGTGCTCACCCCGCTGATTCAGACCCTGCGTGCCGTGCCCGGCGTGAAAGCCCTGCGGGACGCTACGCGAGGCGGTGTGAATGCCGTGGCACACGAATTTGCGGCAAGCTGCGGGTACGGGATTGAACTCACCGAGCGCAGCCTGCCCGTTAAGCCTGCCGTTCGCGGCCTTTGCGAACTGCTGGGCCTTGACCCGCTTAACTTCGCCAACGAAGGCAAACTGGTGATTGGCGTTGAACGCGCGGCCGCGGAAGCCGTTCTTGAACAGCTGCGGGCTCATCCGTCAGGGAAAGAGGCGGCAATGATTGGTGAAGTGGTTGAGCGCAAAGGGGTGCGCCTGACCGGGCTTTATGGCGTGAAGCGGACGCTTGATCTGCCGCACGCGGAACCCTTACCCCGTATTTGCTAGAACCGCGACAAAAGCGGTCAGCACTGAATGTCTCTTTTTTTTGCCAGTTTCTATTGGAAAGCAATATGCCGTATACACCGATGAGCGATCTTGGACAGCAGGGCCTGTTTGACATCACGCGCACACTTTTACAGCAGCCGGACCTCGGCGCGCTGAGCGATGCCCTGACCCGGCTGGTCAGGCAATCGGCGCTGGCGGACAGCGCAGCGATTGTGCTCTGGCATAGCGGAACGCACCGCGCGAGCTACTACTCAACGCGTGATAATGGCAAAACGTTTGAATACGAAGACGAAACGTATCTGGCGCATGGCCCGGTGCGCCGCATACTCTCCCGCCCTGAAGTGCTGCACTGCAACTTTGCGGAATTCCGCCAGGCGTGGCCGAGGCTGGCGCAGAGCAACCTCTATCAGCCTTTCGGGCATTACTGCATGCTGCCGCTGGCGGCAGAGGGCCAGATTTTTGGCGGATGCGAGTTTATCCGCACGACCGACCAGCCCTGGAGCGAGGCGGAATACGAGCGCCTGCACACCTTTACCCAAATTGTGGCCGTCGTCGCGGAGCAGATCCAAAGCCGCGTCACCAATAACGTCGATTACGACCTGCTGAGCCGCGAGCGCGACAACTTTCGCATTCTGGTCGCCATCACCAACGCCGTGCTGTCACGGCTCGACATGGATGAGCTGGTCAGCGAAGTCTCGAAAGAGATCCACCACTATTTCAAAATCGACGCCATCAGCATTGCGCTTCGCGGCCATCGCAAGGGCAAGCTGAACATCTACTCCACGCATTATCTCGATGAAGCCAATCCGGCGCACGAGCAGAGCGAGGTAGACGAAGCGGGCACCCTTTCTGAACGGGTCTTCAAAAGCAAAGAGATCCTGCTGCTTAACCTGAACGAACAGGATCCGGTGGCCCCTTACGAGCGAATGCTGTTCAACACCTGGGGCAACAAAATCCAGACCTTGTGCCTGCTGCCGCTGATGTCCGGCAACACCATGCTGGGCGTGCTGAAGCTGGCGCAGTGTGAGGAAGGCGTGTTCACCACCGCCAACCTGAAGCTGCTGCGCCAGATCGCCGAGCGTATCTCTATTGCCCTGGATAACGCCCTCGCCTACCAGGAGATCCATCGCCTGAAAGAGCGGCTGGTGGATGAGAACCTGGCCCTGACCGAACAGCTCAACAACGTGGACAGCGAGTTTGGTGAAATCATCGGGCGCAGCGACGCCATGTACAGCGTGCTCAAGCAGGTTGAGATGGTGGCGCAGAGCGACAGCACGGTGCTGATCCTCGGCGAAACCGGTACGGGTAAAGAGCTGATTGCCCGCGCTATCCACAACCTGAGCAACCGCAACAGCCGACGGATGGTGAAGATGAACTGCGCGGCGATGCCCGCGGGTCTGCTGGAAAGCGACCTGTTCGGCCACGAGCGCGGCGCATTCACCGGGGCCAGCAGTCAGCGGCTGGGCCGTTTTGAGCTGGCGGACAAAAGCTCGCTGTTCCTCGACGAAGTGGGCGATATGCCCCTGGAGCTACAGCCGAAACTGCTGCGCGTGCTGCAGGAGCAGGAGTTTGAGCGACTTGGCAGCAACAAGCTTATCCAGACCGACGTGCGGCTGATTGCCGCCACCAACCGCGACCTGAAAAAAATGGTCGCCGACCGCGAGTTTCGCAGCGACCTTTACTATCGCCTGAACGTCTTCCCGATCTGCCTGCCGCCGCTGCGCGAACGCCCGGAGGATATCCCCCTGCTGGTCAAAGCCTTTACCGCGAAGATCGCGCGCCGGATGGGGCGAAACATCGACAGTATTCCTGCCGAGACGTTGCGTACCCTTTCATCGATGGAATGGCCCGGCAACGTACGCGAGCTGGAAAACGTCATCGAACGCGCGGTGCTGCTGACGCGCGGTAACGTGCTGCAACTCTCCCTGCCTGAGGTTACGCTTCCTGACGCAACCGCGCACGCCGCCGAGACCGCAAAAGAGGGAGAAGATGAATATCAGCTCATTATGCGCGTGCTGAAAGAGACCAACGGCGTGGTCGCCGGGCCAAAAGGTGCCGCCCAGCGCCTGGGGTTAAAACGCACCACCCTGCTGTCACGCATGAAGCGTCTCGGGATTGATAAAGAGAGCCTCATTTAAGGCCTTATTCCGGCGGTGTTTTTCTGACACCGCCTTTTGTTCCCCTGCGTAATTGTCCCTCATTGACACAAAATCGTTTCCTCTGTATAAAATTCCGCCTTAATAATGAGTTTCATTTGCATCAATAATAATTTTAATGAAGGGTAGCGTTTCATGAAAAAGGTCATCTGCGCGTTAGGCCTGGCGATTGCGTCGGTCGGTTCTGCTCTGGCAACCACCTATCCCCTGACGATTGAAAACTGTGGCTACAAAGAGACATTCACCAAAGCGCCGGAACGCGTCGTGGCCCTGGGTCAGAATACCGTTGAGATCCTGCTTCTGCTGGGTCTGGAAGATAAGGTCAAAGCCAGCGCCTTCTGGCCGACAAAAGTGCTGCCGCAGCTGGCGGAACAGAACGCAAAAATCAAAACCCTGACGGTCGAAATCCCGACCCTTGAATCCGTTCTTGCGCAAAATCCTGACTTTGTCCCGGCGCAGTCACCCCTGCTGCTGGGGCCGGAAAGTAAGGTCGCAAAACGTGACGATCTGATGACCCTGGGCGTGAACAGCTACGTGTCCCCGGGCATGTGTGCGACCAAAAAAGCCACCGGCGATATGTACGGCAGCCGCCAGAAACTGTGGGGTATGACCTATCTCTATAAAGAGATTGAGGATTTCGCCAAAATTTTTAACGTTGAAGATCGCGGTCAGGCCGTTATTGCCGATTTCAAAAAACGCGAGGCCGACCTGCGTAAGGAATTCGGCAAGAATAAAAAAGACCTTTCGTTTGTCTTCTGGTTCTCCAGTTCATCCCCTTCTGCGGACGCCTACGTCGGCGGTAAAAATAGCCCCTCCGGGTTTATCGCCAGCCTGATGGGCGGTCATAACGCCATTACGTCGGAGACCGAATGGCCAACCGTGGGTTGGGAAAGCATTATTGCCGCCAACCCGGACGTGATCGTCGTCTCCAGCCTGGATCGTAACCGCTGGGCGCTGGATAACGCGGAAGAGAAAATCAAATTTCTGAAAAGCGATCCCGCCGTCAGCCAGCTGGACGCGGTGAAAAAAGGCCATATCGTGGTGATGGACGGCCAGGCGATGAACCCGACGATCCGTACGATTTACGGGGCTGAGCAGGTCGGCGAACAGCTCAGAAAGCTGGGGCTGAACTGATGACAACCGCCGTTCTTCAGGTCCGGCAGAGCCTGGTTCTGACGACCTCGGCTTTGCTCGCCCTGGTACTGCTATTTCTGACGATCGCGCTGAGCGTCAGCGTCGGCGAGCTGTCCATTCCCCTGGATAACGTGTTTTACGCCATCAGCAATAAAATGGGGCTCACCGAGGTTCCGCTCACCCGCATCTATGAGAGCGTGATCTGGGACTTTCGCCTGAGCCGCGCGCTGGTGGCGGCCTGCTGCGGGGCGGGGTTAGCCATCTGCGGCGCCGTGTTGCAAAGCCTGCTGAAGAACGCGCTGGCGGAACCTTACGTGCTCGGCGTGTCGGCGGGTGCGTCAACCGGTGCGGTGTCGGTCGTCGTATTAGGAATTGGTACCGGCGCGGTGTCGCTCTCTGCGGGCGCGTTTGCCGGGGCGTTTGCCGCCTTTGCGTTTGTCGCGTTTCTGACGAACGGCGCGCGCGGGGGGAATGAACGTACCATTCTGGCAGGGGTCGCCGCCTCTCAGCTGTTCAACGCCATTACCGCCTACACCATCAGCACCTCCGCCAGCGCCCAGCAGGCGCGCGACGTGATGTTCTGGCTGCTGGGCAGCTTCAGCGGCGTTCGCTGGCCGGAATTCCAGCTGGCGCTGGTGGTGGTGCTGATGGGATTAGCTGTTTGCCTCTACTATTCCCGGGCGCTGGATGCCTTCACGTTCGGTGATGACGCTGCCGCCTCTTTAGGTATTGCCGTCCCGTGGGTTCGCCTGACGCTCTTTACCACTACCGCGCTGATTACCGCGACGATTGTCAGCATGGCGGGCTCAATCGGCTTTGTCGGGCTGGTGGTGCCGCACGTGACGCGTTTCCTGTTCGGGCCGCTGCACCGCACGCTGCTGATTGCCAGCGCGCTGGCAGGGGCAATCCTGATGGTGCTGGCAGACATTGCCTCGCGCATGCTGATTGCGCCGCAAAGCCTGCCCGTCGGCGTAGTCACCGCGCTGGTTGGCGTGCCGTTCTTTGCCGTGATTATCTACCGTTCAAGGAATAAGTGATGAGTATCTGCGCTGAAAATATTACTTGGAAGGTCGGCAAAAAAGTCATCGTTAATAACGTCTCGCTGAAGGTGTCACGCGGCGAAACGGTAGGACTGCTTGGCCCTAACGGCTGCGGTAAATCGTCTCTTTTACGGATCCTCGCGGGGCTTCGTCGCCCGGATGCTGGGTGTGTTACCCTGGACGGGCAGGACATCTCCCGCATCGCCAAAAAGCAGCTTGCCCGCCGGGTCGCCTTTGTGGAACAGCACGGGATGACGGACGCCAACATGCGCGTGCGCGACGTGGTGAAACTTGGGCGTATTCCACACCACTCCGCTTTTTCCAACTGGAGCAACCACGATGACGAAACCGTCACCGCCGCCCTGCAGCGCGTGGATATGCTGGATAAAAGCGACCAGGGCTGGCTGAGCCTCTCCGGCGGTGAGCGCCAGCGCGTGCATATTGCCCGCGCGCTGGCCCAGACCCCAACGGAAATCCTGCTGGACGAACCGACCAACCACCTCGACATTCATCATCAGATGCAGCTGATGCAGTTGATCAGCGAATTACCGGTCACCAGCATCGTCGCTATCCACGATCTCAACCACGCCGCGATGTTCTGCGACTCGCTGATTGTGATGCAGAAAGGGCAAATTGTGGCGACGGGGACACCGCAGGACATCTTATCCGAGTCGCTGTTGTGGGATGTCTTCCGGGTCAAAACCAAAATCGAGATCTCGCCGTTCCATGGCAAAAAGCACATCCACTTTATCGTTTAGGGACGAGTGAACAACGATGCCCCTTCGCCCTGCCACTACGCTCTGGCCGCCCGTCTTACTGGGTAGCCAGTTTGTTTTCAACATTGGCTTTTACGCCGTCGTACCCTTCCTGGCGATATTCCTGCGCGACGATATGCTGCTCTCCGGCGGGCTGATCGGGCTGATCCTGGGCCTGCGCACGTTCTCTCAACAGGGTATGTTTATCGTCGGTGGTGCGCTCTCGGACCGCTTTGGCGCGAAAGTGATTATCCTGAGCGGCTGTATTGTCCGTGTTTCAGGCTATCTGCTGCTGGCCTTCGGGGAATCACTGTGGCCGATTATTTTGGGCGCGTGTCTGACGGGCATTGGCGGCGCATTGTTCTCTCCCTCGATTGAGGCACTGCTGGCAAAAGCGGGCACGCACAGCGAGGCAAAAGGCAAACGAAGCCGGGCGGAGTGGTTTGCGCTCTTTGCCGTCTGTGGAGAACTCGGCGCGGTACTGGGCCCGGTTGCTGGCGCCCTGCTCACCGGGCTGGGCTTTCGTCAGGTGGCGCTGGCAGGCGCAGGCGTCTTTGTCATTGCGCTAGTGGTGCTCTACTTTTGCCTGCCTGCTGCTGGCCATCGTTCACAGACGCTGAAAATACAGCCATGGTGGACGACGTTTCGTCAGCCGCGCTTTGTCGCCTTTATCATTGCCTACAGCTCGTGGCTGTTAAGCTATAACCAGCTCTATCTGGCGCTGCCGGTGGAGATCCAGCGTTCTGGCGGTAGCGAGAAAGATCTCGGTCCGCTTTTTATGCTGGCCTCCGTTCTGATCATCACCTTACAGCTGCCGCTGGCGCGCTTCGCCCGACGCGTGGGTGCGGTGAGGATCCTGCCGGTGGGATTTTTGCTGCTCTCCGCCGCCTTTGCGAGCGTGGCCATGTTTGCCCCGACGGCACCGCCAGAGGGCTGGCTGCGCCTGCTGCCTTCAGTCTGTTTCGTGACGCTGTTGACGCTGGGGCAAATGCTGCTGGTGCCATCGGCTAAAGATCTGATCCCGAGGTTTGCGGAAGAATCCACGCTTGGCGCGCACTACGGCGCACTCGCCACCGCTGGCGGCATTGCGGTACTGGCAGGAAACCTGTTATTTGGCAGCCTGCTGGATCGCGCGCTGATGCCCTCGACGCAGGCAATGTATCCCTGGCTGCTGCTGGCCCTTTTCCCACTCTGCAGCGCGCTGGCCCTGAACGTGATTTGCCGCCCGCTGAAACGCTGAACCGATCATTTTTTCGGACGGTACTTCTCCGGCAGTTCCGGTACGGGACGACGGTCATCTATCAGATGACGAACGGTCAGAATGGGATGACGCCATAACATACGCGGACCCGCCCAGCGCATAACCTGCTTCATCTCTTCACGTCTGGCAGGCTGGTAGCAGTGTACCGGACACTGCTTGCAGGCAGGCTTGTCTTCACCGAAAACGCACTTATCCAGGCGCTTATCGGCATACGCGTTGAGCGCCTGATAGTGCCCTTCCTCCTGAGATGCCTGCGGGCACTGCTTTTCATACAGCGCGATCATTTTTGCGATGGTCTCTTTTTCTCGTGAGATACGTTTACCGGACATAACGGCTTACCAAATAATAAGGTGCATTAATGATACACCTTACAACGCTGGATTTCAGCGGTTGCATTTCGTTTCCTGAAGCCTGATTCCAGTTTTCGCCCTGCACCGACCGATAATCACTGGTATTTTATACAGGCATCAGAAATGATCTTTGTCAGTGTTGTCTGGAGACCCTATGCAAGAGCTCACGATCGGCAAACCCTATCGCCATTTAACAGTGGGATATTTTAGAAAGCGCCATGAAGACCGCAATACCAAGATACCGAAGCGCTACAGCGTGCATGCGGCGCTGAGCTTAAAAGGTGACTGGCTTGAAAAGGCGGGGTTTACGACCCATTCCAGAGTCAGAGTGGGCGTAGAGCATGGAAAAATTGTCATCGAATTAATGTCGGAAGGCGCCTCGTAAAGCCACGACATTTTTCTGCGCCGGACCTTTTTTTCATGCGACAATAGAAGGAACAAACGGCCACTGAGCCGATCAAAACGGTTTATTTTCAAAGAAATGGACATCATAACTCCATGAGCACAATCGACAATTTCGACGCACATACGCCGATGATGCAGCAGTATCTGAAGCTGAAAGCACAGCATCCGGAAATCCTGCTGTTTTACCGTATGGGTGATTTTTACGAGCTGTTTTATGACGATGCTAAGCGTGCATCACAGCTGCTCGACATCTCGCTGACCAAACGTGGCGCATCGGCAGGCGAACCCATCCCTATGGCAGGTATCCCGCACCACGCGGTAGAAAACTACCTGGCGAAGCTGGTGAATCAGGGTGAGTCCGTCGCCATCTGCGAACAGATCGGCGATCCGGCGACCTCAAAAGGCCCGGTGGAACGCAAAGTCGTGCGCATCGTCACGCCTGGCACCATCAGTGATGAAGCCCTGTTACAGGAACGCCAGGATAACCTGCTGGCAGCGCTGTGGCAGGACGGTAAAGGGTTTGGCTACGCGACGCTGGATATCAGCTCCGGACGTTTTCGCCTGAGTGAACCGGCTGACCGTGAAACGATGGCAGCCGAACTGCAGCGCACCAACCCGGCAGAATTGCTCTATGCCGAAGATTTCGCCGAAATGGCGCTGATTGAAGGCCGTCGCGGGCTGCGTCGCCGTCCGCTGTGGGAATTCGAAATTGATACCGCGCGCCAGCAGCTGAATCTGCAGTTTGGCACCCGCGATCTGATTGGCTTTGGCGTTGAAAATGCCCCGCGTGGGCTGTGTGCGGCAGGGTGTCTCCTGCAGTATGTAAAAGATACCCAGCGCACCTCCCTGCCGCATATCCGCTCAATCACCATGGAGCGCCAGCAGGACAGTATCATCATGGATGCCGCCACGCGCCGTAACCTGGAGATCACGCAGAACCTGGCGGGTGGAGTAGACAATACGCTCGCGTCGGTCCTCGACAGTACGGTGACGCCAATGGGCAGCCGCATGCTGAAACGCTGGCTGCATATGCCGATCCGCGATACCGATACGCTGGTTTGCCGTCAGCAGACGATTGCTGCGCTGCAGGATCGCTATACCGAGCTGCAGCCGGTCCTGCGCCAGGTAGGCGATCTTGAGCGTATCCTTGCTCGTCTGGCACTGCGAACAGCTCGACCACGCGACCTCGCGCGGATGCGTCATGCCTTCCAGCAGCTGCCGGAACTGCGCGCGCAGCTGAGTGACGTTGACAGCGCGCCGGTGCAGAAACTCCGCGAAACCATGGGCGAGTTTACCGAGCTTCGCGAACTGCTGGAGCGTGCCATTATCGATGCGCCTCCGGTTCTGGTGCGTGATGGCGGCGTAATTGCCCCAGGCTACAACGAAGAGCTGGACGAATGGCGCGCGCTGGCCGACGGTGCGACGGACTACCTCGACAAGCTGGAAATCCGCGAGCGCGAACGTCTTGGGCTCGACACCCTGAAAGTGGGGTATAACGCGGTACACGGCTACTATATTCAGATCAGCCGCGGGCAGAGCCACCTGGCGCCGATTCACTACGTGCGTCGCCAGACGTTGAAAAATGCCGAACGCTACATCATTCCTGAGCTGAAAGAGTACGAAGACAAAGTCCTCACCTCGAAAGGTAAGGCGCTGGCGCTGGAAAAACAGCTGTATGACGAGCTGTTCGACATGCTGATGCCGCACCTGGCCGACCTGCAGCTGAGCGCCAGCGCGCTGGCGGAGCTGGACGTGCTGGTGAATCTGGCTGAACGCGCTGAAACGCTGAACTATACCTGCCCGACCTTTACCGACAAACCCGGCATTCGTATCACAGAAGGCCGTCACCCGGTGGTAGAGCAGGTGCTGAATGAACCGTTCATCGCCAACCCGCTGAGCCTGTCACCGCAAAGAAGAATGCTGATCATTACCGGTCCGAACATGGGCGGTAAGAGTACCTATATGCGTCAGACGGCGCTGATTGCGCTGCTCGCGTATATCGGCAGCTACGTCCCGGCGCAAAACGTGGAGATTGGCCCAATCGACCGCATCTTTACCCGCGTCGGGGCAGCGGACGATCTGGCGAGCGGCCGCTCAACCTTCATGGTCGAGATGACCGAAACGGCAAACATTCTGCATAACGCGACGGAGCACAGCCTGGTGCTGATGGACGAAGTCGGACGCGGAACGTCAACCTATGATGGTCTGTCGCTGGCATGGGCCTGTGCGGAAAGCCTCGCGAATAAAATCAAGGCCATGACGCTGTTCGCCACCCACTATTTCGAACTGACGCAGCTGCCGGAGAAAATGGAAGGGGTTGCGAACGTTCATCTGGATGCGCTGGAGCACGGCGATACCATTGCCTTCATGCACACGGTGCAGGATGGCGCGGCGAGCAAGAGCTATGGCCTGGCCGTCGCGGCGCTGGCAGGTGTGCCGAAGGACGTGATCAAGCGCGCGCGTCAGAAACTGCGTGAGCTGGAAAGTCTGTCACCGAATGCGGCGGCGACGCAGATTGATGGCACCCAGATGTCGCTGCTGGTGCCTGCGGAAGAGACGTCGCCAGCGGTGGAAGCACTGGAGAACCTCGACCCGGATTCACTGACGCCGCGTCAGGCGCTGGAGTGGATTTATCGGTTGAAGAGTCTGGTTTAGTTTTCTGCGGTCTGTTTTGTCGGGTGGCGGCTTCGCCTTACCCGACCTACAAAACCCGTAGGCCCGGTAAGCGCAGCGCCACCGGGCAAAAGGCCGCACGATATTATCGCCCGGTAAGGCGAAGCCGCCACCGGGCTTTTTTTTACAACAGCGGCGGGATCGTCGGCACCTGCGGCGCCTCGTCAATATCCTTCTGCGTCATGCGGAACGCTTCCGGGTAATGCTCGCGGCTGGTACGGCGCAGCGGTTCGGTATCGCGCCAGGTATACAAACAATGCTGGCACTGGTAAACGGTCCAGACCCCTTTTACGGGCGACGTCGCCATCACTTCAATATGCTCATCGGCACAACGTGGACAAATCATCTTTTCCTCCTTATTGGCGTGCTGCCAGCATCGCGGTCAGTTTTTCGGCCCAGGCCTTGGTTTCAGGCAGATCCTGTACCGGCTGGCTGTAGTGTCCACGGGTGTCCGGCGCGACAGGCGTGGTGGCATCGATAATCAGCTTGTCGGTAATGCCCGCCGGGCTGGATCCAGGATCAAGCTCAAGGACCGACATGTTCGGCAACTGAACCAGATCCCCTGCCGGGTTCACTTTCGACGATAGCGCCCACATCACCTGCGGGAGATTGAACGGATCGACATCCTCATCCACCATGATTACCATCTTCACGTAGCCCAGACCGTGCGGCGTGGTCATGGCGCGTAAACCGACCGCGCGGGCAAAACCGCCGTAGCGTTTTTTGGTGGAGATAATCGCCAGCAGACCGTGGGTGTACATCGCGTTCACCGCCTGCACTTCCGGGAATTCCGCTTTCAGTTGCTGGTAGAGCGGCACGCAGGTAGCCGGTCCCATCAGATAGTCAATTTCGGTCCACGGCATGCCGAGGTAGAGCGACTCAAAAATCGGCTTGGTGCGGTAAGAGACTTTGTCGATACGGACCACCGTCATGTTACGGCCACCGGAATAGTGTCCGGTAAACTCGCCGAACGGCCCCTCGATTTCACGCTTGCGGCCCTCAATCACCCCTTCCAGGATCACTTCAGAACCCCAGGGCACATCGAAGCCGGTCAGCGGCGCGGTGGCAATCGGGTACGGGCTTTCACGCAGCGCGCCGGCCATTTCATACTCGGACTGATCGTATTTCAGCGGCGTGGCGCCCATCAGGGTGATGATAGGGTCGTTGCCCAGCGTAATCGCAATCGGCAGGTCTTCACCGCGCTCTTCCGCTTTATGCAGATGCAGAGCGATATCGTGCATCGGAACCGGCTGGAGGCCGAGCTTGCGCTTGCCCTTCACTTCCATGCGGTAGATCCCGACGTTCTGCTTGCCGAAGTGGTCCGGGTCGAGCGGATCGCGCGAGACAACGCACGCTTTATCGAGATAAAACCCGCCGTCACCGTCGTTCAGGCGAAACAGCGGCAGGATATCGAACAGGTTAATGTCTTCACCGTCCACCGTATTCTGCGCCCAGGCCGGGTTGGCGCGGCGCTCCGGTGTGACAGGGAATTTATCCCAGCGGCGGATAAACTCGTCGATCTGTTTTTTTACCGGGGTGTTCGCAGGCAGCCCCATCGAAATGGCGTGGTTCTGCCAGGAGCCGATGGTGTTCATCACCACGCGGGCATCGGTAAAGCCACTAATATTATCAAACCACAGCGCGGGCGCGCCGTCGCCAATGCGGCCGGTCGCGTTGGCTGCCGCCGCCAGATCGGGCTCGGCGTTTACCTCTTCCTCAATTTTCAGCAACTGCCCTTGCTCATCGAGTGCCTGCAGGAAGCTTCTCAAATCATCAAATGCCATCTTTATTCTCCTGTGAAAAATGTTTCGCCTCCCGCAGCCCGTTCCAGCGGCGCGCCTTTTTATGCTCCAGACCGAACTGGTCGAGCACGCGGGTCACGATATGCTGGGTGATGTCATCGGCGGTTTGCGGGTGGTTGTAATAGGCAGGCATGGGCGGCACCATCGCCACGCCCATGCGGGAAAGGGCAAGCATGTTCTCCAGATGAATGGTGCTGAGCGGCGTTTCACGGGGCACCAGCACCAGCTTGCGCCCCTCTTTCAGCACCACGTCCGCCGCACGTCCCACCAGCCCTTCGGCGTAGCCCGCGCGGATACCCGCCAGCGTTTTCATGCTGCAGGGAATGACGATCATGCCGTCGGTGCGAAACGAGCCGGAGGAGATGGTGGCGGCCTGGTCAGCCGGACTGTGGACAACGTCAGCCAGGGCAGCAACGTCCTGCGCGGTGTAAGGCGTTTCCAGCTCAATGGTGGTTTTTGCCCACTTCGACATCACCAGATGCGTCTCCACCTCCGGTATTTCCCGCAGCGCCTGCAGCAGCGCCACGCCCAGCGGCGCCCCCGTTGCTCCCGTCATTCCTACTATCAATCTCATTCATCACCTCAATAACTTGTTCGTACACGAACATTATAAATAAACTACTCCAGGATTGTTTTCCAGACAAGATCGTTCGCATACGATCACACGAATGGCTAAAAAATGCCGCGTTAAAATTGAGAGCAATAGCGGCTATCATAGGGGGAGATTTTTTCCGTCGGAGTGTTCATGGAACTAAGACAAGAGGCGTTCCACCTGTTACGTCAGCTTTTTCAACAGCATACCGCGCAGTGGCAGCATGCCTTGCCGGAACTGACCAAGCCACAGTATGCGGTTATGCGCTCCATTGCCGAGCATCCGGGTATTGAACAGGTGGCATTGACCGAAGTGGCGGTCAGCACGAAAGCGACCCTGGCGGAGATGCTCAGCCGCATGGAGGCGCGCGGTCTGGTCAAACGCGAGCACGATCCGGCCGATAAGCGCCGCCGGTTTGTCTTCCTGACGCCGGAAGGAGAAGCCCTGCTTGCGGGCTGTAAACCGGTTGGCAACGAGGTGGATGAGGCGTTTTTAGGACGTCTTAACAAGGCCGAGCGGGAGCAGTTCTCCGCGCTCATCAAAAAGATGATGCACGATTAATTCACGCTGGCGCGCATAAAATCGATAAAGATGCGCACTTTCGCTGACACATGCCGGGCATCGGGATAAACCGCATAGATGCCCTGCTGCGCAAAGGTATATTCCGGTAAAACCGGGACCAGTTTTCCCGCATCAAGCGCATCGCGCGCCAGCCATTCCGGCAGTAACGCCACGCCTCCGCCAGCGAGCGCAAAAGCCATAAGAGCCTGAGCGCTGTCGGCAAACAGGCGCGGCGCTTTTTTTATCTCCAGCATTTCAGGCGCACCGCTGGCATCTCTCACCTGCCAGCGCAGCGGCGAGGCCAGACGCTCGTGAATAATCCAGTCCGCGTGGGCCAGCTGCGCAAGCGTTTCGATCGGATGGTTAACGAGCCACCCGGGCGTCGCGACGGGGAGAATGGAGAAGTGCGAAATCAGCGCGGCGTGGTTGCGCGAATCGGCAAGCGTTCCCAGCCGGATGGCCACGTCAAAGCGCTCCGAGATAAGGTCGGCGTGCAGGGACGATGAAACATGCCGCACGCGAAGATCCGGGTGCTGCTGGCTAAACCTGGCCAGCAGCGGCACCACCACCTGTGAGCCATACTCGGGGGTAGTCGTGATCCGCAGTTCGCCAGTAAGCCCCGCATGATTCGCGCGGACATCATCCTGCAGCCGTTCTGCATCCTTCAGAAGCGCCACGCTGCGCTGATGAAAAAGCGCGCCCGCCTCGGTTAACGTCAGGCGGCGGGTGGAGCGCAGCAGCAGCGTAACGCCCAGCTCATCTTCAAGCTGGCGAATATTGAAGCTGACCACGGCTTTTGTCAGCCCCATCGCCTCGGCTGCGGCAGTGAAACTGCCGGTGTCGGCCACCGCGACAAACATCTGCGTCCGCTGTAAGTTAATCATCATCACGTCTTTTACTGTCAAAATATTTTTGACAGTATATCGCGCTTTGTCAGGTTTATCCGTGCTTCCGTGGTCGATACGATACGCCACCTCACCGGAGGATCCACCATGACGTATCGCAGCAAAGTCGCCGTTGTTTATCTGCTGGGCTTTTTTCTTGATTTGATCAATATGTTCATTGCCAGCGTCGCGTTCCCGGCAATGGCTCACACGTTTAACACCACGCCTTCAGCTCTTGCCTGGGTTAGTAACGGGTACATTGCCGGCCTGACGCTGGTGATCCCGTTCAGCAGCGTGCTCACACTACGCATCGGGCCAAAGCGCGTCATCCTGCTCTCGCTTTTTCTGTTCAGCGCAGCCTCCGCAGCGGCGGGCCTGTCTGCAACGCTTGAGGGTCTGATCGCCTGGCGAGTACTCCAGGGCGTGGGAGGAGGCTTACTGATCCCAGTCGGACAGGCGCTGACCTGGCAACAGTTTAAGCCTCACGAGCGGGCCCGACTCTCCTCGGCGGTGATGCTGGTCGCGCTGCTTGCCCCGGCCTGCTCCCCGGCTATCGGGGGGCTGCTGGTGCAGACGCTAAGCTGGCGATGGATATTTTTCGCCACGCTACCGGTCGCTATCGTGACCTTTGTTTTAGCCTGCCTGTGGCTTAAACACGAAATGCCCGCGATGAAAGCGGCCAGACTGTTAAACCTGTCGCTGCTTGCGGACCCGCTTTTGCGTTTTTCCATGCTTATCTATATCTGCGTACCCGGCATGTTTATTGGGGTGAACGTCACGGGCATGTTTTATCTTCAGCACGTGGCGAACATGAGCCCCGCCGCAACGGGGATGCTCATGCTGCCGTGGTCCGTAGCATCGTTTATCGCCATCACGGCAACGGGACGCTATTTTAACCGTATCGGCCCCCGACCGCTGATCGTCATCGGCTGCCTGTTGCAGGCGACGGGTATCCTGCTTTTGATTAACGTCAGTTCGGCTACGCTGCTGCCTGCCGCTGCGTTTACTCTGATGGGCGCGGGGGGAAGCCTGTGCAGCAGTACGGCTCAGAGCAGCGCTTTCCTGTCGACGCGCCGGGAAGAGATGCCGGATGCCAGCGCGCTGTGGAATCTTAATCGTCAGCTGAGCTTTTTTGCCGGAGCCCTGCTGCTGGCGCAGGCGCTGAACCTGGCGCAGACCTGGCTGCCACCGCTCGCTGCCTGGCACGGGATGTTTATTTTTGCCGCAGGCATGACCTTGCTGCCTGTACTGTACGTTTTTCGTCTTAACAATACGCAGGTGCTCACCCAGCTGCGACAGGAGAATCCATGACGCCTTTCGAACACGACATTATCGACCTCCACATTGCGCTCGAAGACTGGTTAGGCAAAGGTGAAGGTGATTCCGACGCCCTGCTCGCCCGCTTCCGTCCAGATTTCCTGATGATCCCGCCGGGCGGCGCTCATATCGACTATGCCGGTCTGGTCAGTTTTCTGGAAAAACAGCGCGGAAGCCGTCCCGGACTGAAGATCGTCATTGACGAATTATCCACGATCGAGCGCTGGGATCGTGGCGCGGTGCTGCACTACCGGGAGACGCAAACCCGGCCCGACCTGCCCGTCAACGTGCGCTGGTCAACCGCGGTGCTCAATCAGGAAGGCGATCGGATAGTGTGGCGCCTGCTGCACGAAACGGCGCAGCCGTAGCGCAAAAGAAAAAGGCCCGTCTCACGACGGGCCTTTTTTGACGAAAGGTTGCTTATTCGCGGAACAGCGCTTCGATATTCAGACCTTGCCCCTGCAGGATTTCACGCAGGCGGCGCAGACCTTCAACCTGAATCTGACGAACACGTTCACGGGTCAGGCCAATTTCACGGCCGACGTCTTCCAGTGTCGCAGCTTCATACCCCAGTAAACCGAAACGACGTGCCAGCACTTCACGCTGTTTGGCGTTCAGTTCGAACAGCCATTTGACGATGCTCTGCTTCATGTCATCGTCCTGCGTGGTGTCTTCCGGACCGTTGTCTTTTTCATCGGCCAGGATGTCCAGCAGCGCTTTTTCGGAGTCGCCACCCAGCGGGGTGTCAACGGAGGTAATGCGCTCGTTGAGACGCAGCATACGGCTTACGTCATCAACCGGTTTATCGAGTTGTTCGGCAATTTCTTCTGCGCTTGGCTCGTGGTCCAGTTTATGGGACAACTCGCGCGCGGTACGCAGATAAACGTTCAACTCTTTGACGATGTGAATCGGCAGGCGGATCGTACGGGTCTGGTTCATAATAGCCCGTTCGATGGTCTGACGAATCCACCAGGTCGCGTAGGTTGAGAAACGGAACCCGCGTTCCGGGTCAAACTTCTCAACTGCGCGGATGAGACCTAAGTTGCCCTCTTCAATCAGATCCAGCAGAGCCAGACCACGATTGCCGTAACGGCGGGCAATTTTCACGACCAGTCGCAGGTTACTTTCAATCATGCGACGACGCGAGGCAACATCACCACGCAAAGCACGACGTGCGAAATAGACTTCTTCTTCGGCCGTTAGCAGTGGGGAGTAACCAATCTCCCCAAGGTAAAGCTGAGTCGCGTCCAGTACACGCTGTGTGGCGCCCTGCGATAACAGCTCTTCTTCAGCCAAATCGTTATCACTGGGTTCCTCTTCTACTAAGGCTTTTTCGTCAAAAGCCTCTACTCCGTTCTCATCAAATTCCGCGTCTTCATTTAAATCATGAACTTTCAGCGTATTCTGACTCATAAGGTGGCTCCTACCCGTGATCCCTGAACGAGACACCCTGGCTGGCATGCCCCGTCAAATTATCGCTGCGGCAAATACTGCAGCGGGTTTACGGATTTCCCCTTGTAACGAATTTCAAAATGCAAGCGTGTAGAACTGGTTCCGGTGCTACCCATGGTAGCGATTTTTTGCCCCGCCTTAACTTCTTGTTGTTCCCGGACCAGCATTGTGTCGTTATGGGCGTAGGCACTCAGGTAATCATCGTTATGTTTGATGATAATAAGATTACCGTAACCGCGCAGAGCGTTACCGGCATACACAACGCGCCCGTCTGCGGTCGCGATGATAGCCTGTCCTTTACTCCCTGCGATATCGATCCCTTTATTTCCCCCCTCGGAGGAAGAGAAGTTCTCGATAACCTTGCCGTCAGTTGGCCAGCGCCATGCAGAGATTGGCGAACTGGAGGTCATACTGCTGGCAGTCGGTTCAGTAGAGCTAACCACAGGTGCCGTAACCGGTGCTGTGACAACAGTCGCAGTCCCTTTATTATTCGGCAACATTTTGTTAGCAGTCTGATCACCTGAATCCTCAGAATACGTAATTACAGGTTGTGAAGCAACCACCGTGGTGGATTTTTGTGCAGGCTTAACGCTGTTATTTTGAGCCGTCACATCGGCCGCTGAAACGGTGTTGCCAGGCGTAAGCGGCGTGCCCGTTGCGTTACCAACCTGGAGCGTTTGCCCCACTTCCAGACCATACGGGGCTTGGACGTTATTGCGCTGCGCGAGGTCACGGAAATCGTTCCCGGTGATCCACGCAATGTAGAACAGCGTATCGCCGCGTTTCACGGTATAGGTACTGCCACCGGTATAGCTGCCTTTCGGAATGTTCCCATACTGACGGTTATAGACTATGCGGCCATTTTGGGTCTGAACAGGCTGTTCCACTGGCTGAACCTGCATTGGCTGTGTAACAGGATGTTGCACAGGCTGAATTTGTGGTGTTTGCTGCTGCGCAGCAGTACCCATTTTAGGCGGCGGTGTGATCAACATTCCGCTGGACGTGTTACCCGAGCCGCTGTTTCCGCCGACAGAACTGACGGGCGCAGGCGCGTTGTTAGAACTTGTACAGCCTGCCAGCCAGAGCGAAACCAGTGATAATGCCGCAACACGGCTGATGGTGAATTTAGGGCTTCCCGCGCTCATTTATCCCCCAGGAATGTGTTAACTACCAGTGACTTAAAATTTACCGTG
The DNA here is from genome assembly GCF_024599655.1 of Enterobacter asburiae. Classification (NCBI taxonomy): domain Bacteria; kingdom Pseudomonadati; phylum Pseudomonadota; class Gammaproteobacteria; order Enterobacterales; family Enterobacteriaceae; genus Enterobacter; species Enterobacter asburiae. The sequence continues at coordinate 1,049,527 of NZ_CP102247.1, read as the reverse complement.
ATGGCACGAATCTTTCGCGCCACACCATACGCTGAATTTGCCTTAATAACCCTGGATAATTCCGAGTCTCAGGCCAACTCCCCCTTTACCAGAGGCACAAAGCGCACGGCTTCCACGGTGTCGATAATAAACTCGCCGCCGCGCCGACGAACGCGCTTCAAAAGCTGCTGTTCGTCCCCGACAGGCAGAACAAGAATGCCCCCCTCATCCAGCTGCGACAACAGGGCCGCAGGAATTTCAGGTGGGGCCGCCGTCACGATGATCGCGTCAAACGGCGCGCGCGCCTTCCAACCCTGCCATCCATCACCGTGTCGTGTCGAAACATTATGTAAATCAAGTTGTTTCAGGCGACGACGCGCCTGCCACTGTAAACCTTTAATCCGTTCAACGGAGCATACATGATGAACCAGATGCGCCAGGATTGCGGTTTGATACCCCGACCCGGTGCCAATCTCCAGCACGCGTGAGTCGGGCGTCAGCTCCAGCAGCTCCGTCATGCGCGCCACCATGTAAGGCTGCGAAATCGTCTGACCCTGCCCGATGGGCAGCGCTACGTTTTCCCACGCTTTGTGTTCAAACGCCTCGTCTACAAATTTCTCACGCGGAACCTGAGCAAGCGCTTCAAGCACGTGCTCGTCGCGGATCCCCTGCGCGCGGAGTTGTTCCAGAAGAGTTTGTACACGTTTGTTTACCATTGCGCGTTCACTCCTGCGCGATCCAGCCAGCCCGACACCACATCATGCGCGCTATACGCGGTTAAATCTACGTGCAGCGGGGTAACCGAAACATAGCCTTCATCTACGGCGGCAAAGTCGGTATCCGGACCCGCATCGCACTTATCGCCGGGAGGGCCAATCCAGTAAAGCGTGTTGCCGCGAGGATCCTGCTGCGGGATCACCTGATCGGCAGGATGTCGGCTTCCGCAACGGGTGACGCGAATGCCTTTAATTTCATCAAGAGGAAGATCCGGCACGTTGATGTTGAGGATGCGCCCGGTACGCAACGGCTCGCGGCCGAGCGCCCGCAGGATCGAGCAGGTCACCGCGGCGGCGGTGTCGTAATGCGTGTGGCCGTTTAACGAGACCGCCAGCGCCGGGAACCCCAGATGGCGCCCTTCCATTGCGGCCGCCACGGTACCGGAATAAATCACGTCATCGCCGAGGTTAGGACCGGCGTTAATGCCGGAGACGACGATATCCGGACGCGGACGCATCAGCGCGTTCACGCCCAGAAAAACGCAGTCGGTTGGCGTACCCATCTGCACGGCAATATCGCCATTTTCAAAGGTAAAGGTGCGAAGCGACGACTCCAGCGTCAGAGAGTTAGACGCTCCACTGCGGTTACGATCGGGTGCCACGACCTGCACATCCGCAAATTCGCGGAGGTGTTTCGCCAGGGTCTGAATGCCCGGCGCGTGGATCCCGTCATCGTTACTCAGCAATATTCGCATAATCACCCGAGGTGTTGATAAGTTCCCTGACAACACTGGTGGCAAAGCTACCTGCCGGTAGCCAGAAGCGTAACTCGACGGTTACGTCATCCCACCAGTTCCAGCTTAACTGCTGCGGATAGAGCAGCATCGCGCGGCGTGCCGCTTCGACTTTTTCCCGCACCAGCAAGGACTGCAATTCTGGCGCATCCGCTACGGCTGACTGCTCGGCGGCCAGCGCGTCGCCCTGTGTTCCCCAGTCGCCTGTACCGGGCAGCGCGGCGGTAATCATCAGCGCTTTTGCGTCCACGCGCGATTGCACATCGGCCATTTCTTCGGCCGTTGCCACAAACCAGCTTCCGCGTCCCGCTAATTGTAGCGCATCGCCAACAACAACTTGATTCGCGTCCGGTTTTTTCAGCCTTTCGCTCACAATCTGATTAAACAACGCGCTGCGGGCCGCCGACAACCAAAAACTGCGTTTATTCCTGTCGCGCACCGGTGCATCGCTTTGCGCCCAGCGCAGCGCACCCTGCAGGTTGCTGCCGCCAATGCCAAAGCGCTGCGCGCCAAAGTAGTTCGGTACGCCCAGCTCTTGAATCGCGCTCAGACGCTTCTCAACGTCATCGCGATCGGACACTTCACGCAGCACCAGCGTAAAGTCGTTCCCCTTCAGTGCCCCCAGACGCAGCTTGCGCTTGTGGCGGGCGAACTCCAATACCTTACAGCCTTCAAGCTCAAATTTGCTTAAATCAGGCATCGTATTGCCGGGAACGCGCGCGCAGAGCCACTGTTCAGTGACGGCGTGTTTATCTTTCTGCCCGGCAAAGCTCACTTCGCGGGCATGAATTTTGAGGAATTTTGCCAGCGCATCGGCCACAAAGCGGGTATTGCAGCCATTTTTCAGAATACGCACCAGGATATGTTCACCTTCGCCATCCGGCTCAAAGCCCAGATCCTCCACCACGAGGAAATCTTCCGGGCTGGCTTTCAGCACCCCGTTCCCCTGCGGTTTACCGTGCAGGTATGTCAGGTTGTCGAAGTCCGTCATTTGCTCGCCTTCAGCAGCAGCGCTACGGCTTCACAGGCAATCCCTTCGCCACGCCCGGTAAAGCCCAGCTTCTCGGTCGTCGTCGCTTTGACGTTCACGTCGTCCATATGGCAGCCCAGATCTTCTGCAATAAAGACGCGCATCTGCGGAATGTGCGGCAGCATTTTCGGGGCCTGGGCAATAATCGTCACGTCGACGTTGCCGAGGGTGTAGCCTTTCGCCTGAATGCGGCGCCACGCTTCGCGCAGCAGCTCGCGGCTGTCCGCCCCTTTAAATGCCGGGTCAGTGTCCGGGAACAGCTTGCCGATATCACCCAGCGCGGCAGCGCCCAGCAGCGCATCGGTCAGCGCATGCAGCGCCACGTCGCCATCAGAATGCGCCAGCAGTCCTTTTTCATAAGGAATGCGCACGCCGCCAATGATAATTGGGCCTTCTCCGCCAAAGGCGTGTACATCAAAACCGTGTCCAATTCGCATTATGCCTTCTCCTGATGGGTCGAACGGGTAAGATAGAATTCCGCAAGCTGTAAATCTTCCGGACGCGTCACTTTAATATTATCAGCGCGTCCTTCAACAAGCTCAGGGTGGAAACCGCAATATTCCAGCGCAGAGGCTTCGTCCGTGATGGTCGCACCTTCTTTAAGCGCACGCGTTAAGCAGTCGTGGAGTAATTCGCGGGGGAAAAATTGTGGCGTCAGCGCGTGCCATAAATCGACGCGATCGACGGTGTGGGCGATAGCCTGTTTGCCCGGCTCGGCGCGCTTCATGGTGTCGCGCACCGGCGCGGCCAGAATCCCGCCAACCTTGCTTGTTTCGCTCAGGGCCAGCAGGCGCGCAAGATCGTCCTGATGCAGACACGGACGCGCCGCATCATGCACCAGCACCCACGGCGCGTTTCCGGCGGCCTGAATGCCCGCCAGCACGGAATCGGCGCGCTCGGCGCCACCGTCAACGACGGTAATCTGCGGATGATTTGCCAGCGGCAGCTGCGCGAAGCGCGCATCGCCAGGGCTGATAGCGATGATCGCCCGCGTCACCCGCGGGTGCGCCAGCAGCGCCGCCACGGCGTGCTCGAGGATCGTTTTATCGCCAATAGAGAGGTACTGCTTGGGACATTCTGTCTGCATGCGCCGGCCAAAACCTGCGGCCGGCACCACGGCGCATACGTCCGAAAAAGTTACTGCCATGTCGTAATCCTGGGCCTGATTATCGATTGTTTTGTGCTGAGCCCTGATTGCGTTTAGACGCATCCGGAACCAGACGATAAAAGGTTTCGCCCGGCTTAGTCATACTGAGTTCATTGCGTGCGCGTTCCTCAATCGCCTCTTGCCCGCCATTGAGGTCATCAATTTCAGCAAAGAGTTGATCGTTTCGCGCCTTAAGTTTGGCGTTTGTTGCCTGCTGAGCCGCAACGTCATCGCTCACCCGGCTATAGTCGTGCAGTCCGTTCTTACCGAACCACAGCGAATATTGCAGCCAGATTAGCAAAGCCAGCAACAGCAGCGTTAGTTTACCCATCCTGCCCCCTGAAAAACGGCATCATCATCCCAAGACTTCCCCAGAGCACTACGCCGGGGTAACAGAGATGCCGCAACATCGCGGGCAAATGTACCACATTTTTTCCGCAGAATCGTCCTGCACAATATCGTTACACAGTTGGTTACGGTTTGAATTATGGCTGAAGTTAGCCCATGAGCCACAAAAATAACAGACCAAACATCAGAACCACCGTCACAATCGTGACTACGGTGCTGTAGAGGAGCTTACCGTTGAGCAGAGAGTGCAGCGCAATCCCGACGACAACCGCCACGGGCATCAACGCCAGAAAGAAAGGCCAGGTGTAGAGAAAGAAGAACAGCGTGTTGCCGCCGTAGATGAGAAACGGAATGCCAAGCGCCAGCAGCCATGAGACGAAGCCAATGATGGCCCCAGGAAATGACCAGGTCGTTTCGTCGTCGGTCGCGAGCGGCTCCGACCCGGTGGTGGTGATGTAATGTTCACTGTTGCGCATAGCTAATCCTGTGACCGTGACTCATCGTTCGGGAAGACAGCTCCCGAACGATACCGTCTCAGGATCTGATAATATCGTCCCGTCTGAGCAGGTCTAATAATTGGCTTACTAAATTTGTTACCAATTGTTGACCTTCCAGGTGAATCTCAGGCGATTCAGGCGCTTCGTATACCGCGTCAATTCCGGTGAAGTTGCGCAGTTCTCCGGCACGCGCTTTCTTGTACAGCCCTTTCGGATCGCGCGCTTCGCAAATCTCCAGCGGCGTATCGACAAACACCTCGATAAACCGATCCTGGCCCACGCGTTCGCGCACCATCTGGCGCTCGGCGCGGTGCGGAGAGATAAACGCGGTCAGCACCACCAGCCCGGCGTCAGCCATCAGGCTGGCGACTTCGCCCACCCGGCGGATGTTCTCTTTGCGGTCATCGTCGCTAAACCCTAAATCGCTGCACAGGCCGTGACGCACGTTGTCGCCATCCAGCAGGTACGTGCTTACGCCCTGCTGATGCAACGCCTCTTCCAGCGCGCCCGCCACCGTTGATTTACCCGAGCCGGACAGCCCGGTAAACCACAGCACAACCCCACGGTGACCGTGGAGCCGTTCGCGCTGGGCGACGGTCACCGGATGAGGATGCCAGACGACGTTCTCATCATGGGCGGCCATTACTTGCCTCCCAGCAGATCGCGTGCGCCCCAGTGCGGGAAGTGTTTACGCACCAGCGCGTTCAGTTCCAGCTCGAAGGCGCTGAATTCAGACGTCGCGGCAGCCTGCGCGTTAGGCTCGCGCACCATGCCAGCACCAACGGTGACGTTGGTCAGCCTGTCGATAAAGATCAGCCCGCCCGTCACCGGGTTCTGCTGATATGGATCCAACACCAGCGGCTCGTCAAAGGTCAGATCCACCAGGCCAATACCGTTCAGCGGCAGCTCGCTCACGTCACGGTGGGTCAGGTTGTTGATGTCCACCTGGAACTGAATGCCATCCACGCGGGCGCGGGTTTTCTTGCCCGCAATTTTGATGTCGTAGCTCTGGCCAGCGGTCAGCGGCTGTTCGGCCATCCACACCACGTCCACGGACGCGCCCTGCACCGCCGCCAGCGTTTCCTGCGCGTCGACCAGCAGGTCGCCGCGGCTGATATCAATTTCGTCTTTCAGCACCAGCGTTACGGCTTCACCGGCGCCCGCGTCCTGCAGGTCACCGTCGAAGGTGACGATGCGGGCGATAGTCGATTCCACGCCGGATGGCAGCACCTTGACGCGCTGACCTACCTTCACGGAGCCTGACGCGATGGTGCCCGAGAAACCGCGGAAATCGAGGTTTGGACGGTTCACGTACTGCACCGGGAAGCGCATCGGCTGGGTGTCGACCACGCGTTGAATTTCAACGGTTTCCAGCACCTCCAGCAGCGTCGGGCCGCTGTACCATGGCATGTTCGCACTCTGGGAGGCGACGTTATCCCCTTCCAGCGCCGAGAGCGGTACAAAGCGAATATCCAGGTTGCCCGGCAGCTGTTCGGCAAAGGTCAGGTAGCTCTGGCGGATCTCCTCGAACTTCTCTTCGCTGAAGTTCACCAGATCCATCTTGTTGACCGCCACCACCAGGTGTTTGATCCCCAGTAGCGTCGAGATAAAGCTGTGACGACGGGTCTGATCCAGCACGCCTTTACGCGCGTCCATCAGCAGGATCGCCAGGTCGCAGGTGGAAGCGCCGGTCGCCATGTTACGGGTGTACTGCTCGTGCCCTGGGGTGTCGGCAATAATAAATTTGCGCTTCTCGGTAGAGAAGTAGCGGTAGGCCACGTCGATGGTGATGCCCTGCTCGCGCTCCGCCTGCAGGCCGTCCACCAGCAGGGCCAGGTCGAGTTTTTCGCCCTGGGTGCCGTGGCGTTTGCTGTCGTTATGCAGGGAAGAGAGCTGATCTTCATAAATCTGGCGCGTATCGTGCAGCAGACGGCCAATCAGGGTACTTTTCCCGTCATCCACGCTGCCGCAGGTCAGAAAACGCAGCAGGCTTTTGTGTTGTTGCGCGTGCAGATACGCTTCCACGCCGCCTTCGTTGGCAATTTGTTGAGCAATAGTGGTATTCATGGCGGCTCCTTAGAAATAACCCTGACGTTTCTTCAGCTCCATGGAGCCTGCCTGGTCGCGGTCAATCACGCGCCCCTGTCGCTCGCTGGTGGTGGACACCAGCATCTCTTCGATGATCTCCGGCAGCGTCTGCGCGCTGGATTCCACCGCGCCGGTCAGCGGCCAGCAGCCGAGGGTACGGAAACGCACCATCTGTTTTTTGATCACTTCACCCGGCTGCAGGTCGATGCGATCGTCGTCGATCATCATCAGCATGCCGTCACGCTCCAGCACCGGGCGCTCGGCGGCCAGATACAGCGGAACGATTTCGATGTTTTCGAGATAGATGTACTGCCAGATATCCAGCTCGGTCCAGTTGGAGAGCGGGAAGACGCGAATGCTTTCGCCTTTATTAATCTGACCGTTGTAGTTGTGCCACAGCTCCGGGCGCTGGTTTTTGGGGTCCCAGCGGTGGAAGCGGTCGCGGAAGGAGTAGATACGCTCTTTGGCGCGGGACTTCTCTTCGTCACGGCGCGCGCCGCCGAAGGCCGCGTCAAAACCGTATTTATTCAGCGCCTGCTTCAGCCCTTCAGTTTTCATGATATCGGTGTGCTTGGCGCTACCGTGCACGAACGGGTTAATGCCCATCGCCACCCCTTCCGGGTTTTTATGCACCAGTAGCTCGCAGCCGTAGGCCTTCGCGGTACGGTCGCGGAACTCGTACATTTCGCGGAATTTCCAGCCGGTATCCACGTGCAGCAGCGGGAACGGCAGCGTGCCCGGATAAAACGCTTTACGCGCCAGATGCAGCATGACGCTGGAATCTTTACCGATGGAATACATCATCACCGGGTTAGAAAACTCGGCGGCCACTTCGCGGATGATATGGATACTCTCCGCTTCGAGCTGCCGCAGGTGTGTAAGACGTTTTTGGTCCATAACCGTTCCTTAAGCCAAATTTACAACAGAAGAACCAAAGCCTTCTGTATCGGTTGTGTGTTGGAACCAGGCGAGCGTGCTGTGCAGCTGCACCACTTCTCCCACCACGATCAGGGCGGGCATCGGGGCGTCTTTCGCCAGGGTTGCAAGATGTTCCAGCGTGCCCGTCGCAACGTGCTGATCGACGCGCGTGCCGCGAGAAATGACGGCAACGGGCGTCGTCGCCTCGCGACCGTGCTGAATAAGCTGTTCGCTGATGTCCGCCGCCTTCATCGTGCCCATGTAGATCGCCAGCGTCTGGCGGCTCTGGGCGAGATGCGACCAGTCGAACGGCGTGCTGTCGGCCTTGTAGTGGCCGGTCACAAAGGTCACGCTCTGGGCATAATCGCGGTGGGTGAGCGGGATACCGGCGTAGGCCGTTACCGCAGAGGCCGCCGTAATGCCGGGCACCACCTGGAACGGTACGCCCGCTTCGGCTGCCGCCTGCAGCTCTTCGCCGCCGCGACCGAAGATAAACGGATCGCCCCCTTTCAGGCGCACCACGGCTTTACCCGCTTTGGCGGCGTCAACCAGCATCTGGTTGGTGTCGTGCTGCGGCACCGAGTGCTCGCCAGCCCGTTTGCCGACGCAGATTTGCTCCGCGTCGCGACGGATCAGCTCGCGCACGCCGTCGGTGACCAGATGGTCGTAGAACACCACGTCCGCGTCCTGCAGCACCTGCAGGCCGCGCAGCGTCAGAAGCCCGGCATCGCCCGGCCCTGCCCCTACCAGAATGATCTCCCCGCCCGTGCTGCCGGGGTTATCCAGTTCGTCCTCGAGGATTTTCTGCGCCGCCGTCTCATTGCCGGCATGCATCAGGCTGGCAAAGCGGCCGCGAAACACGCGTTCCCAGAAGCGACGGCGTTCCGTCACGCTGGTCAGGCGCGTTTTCAGGTGGTTACGCCAGAAGCTGGCTTTTTCCGCCATGCGCCCGAGGCTGGTCGGCAGCAGCGCTTCGATTTTTTCACGCAGCACGCGCGCCAGCACCGGTGCGGTGCCGCCGGAGGAGATCGCCACCAGCAGCGGCGAACGGTCAACGATCGACGGGAAGATAAACGAGCATAATGGCTGGTCGTCCACCACGTTCACCAGGCGATAACGGGCCTGAGCGGCGTCGGAAATCCGTCGGTTCAGGTCGCGATCTTCGGTCGCCGCAATCACCAGCACTACGCTGTCAATTTGTGATTCGTCAAAGTCCGCTTCTGCTACTACCCGCACCTGCGCCCCTGCACGCTGCAGAAACGCGATTTTGCGATCGGCAATTTCACCCGTGCCTACAACCAGCACCGGCTTCTCTTTTATCGCGGCAAATAAGGGCAGATAGTCCACAAGCAACAACTCACTAACAACGAGGAATAAAGGGACTATAGGGGGCGGCTTAGACCGAATGAAATTACGAATTGGAATGAGTAGTTACTCAATGGAATAACGCCGCGAAAAAGCTAATACCAAAAAGTGCTTAACACGCGAAATTTCGGGCATTTAAGAGCAATTCAAATTGTGTATGGACGATCACAGTTTCATACTAAGCGGGTTATTATTTTGCTCAGTTTTTAAGGACTCACTATGTTTTCCGCAACGCGCCACCGTATTGCAGCCCTGGCGCTCGGCGTTTGCTTTATTCTTCCGGCTCAGGCAAAAAACCAACCTTATGGTGAAATCGCCACTATGCAGGCGCGGCATATTGCCACTGTCTTTCCTGGCCGCATGACCGGTTCGCCTGCGGAAATGCTCTCCGCGGACTATCTTCGCCAGCAGTTTGCCGGGATGGGCTACCAGAGCGACATCCGGACATTTCACAGCCGCTACGTCTATACCTCACGAAATAAAACGAAAAACTGGCATAACGTGACCGGCAGTACGGTTATCGCGGCGCATGAAGGTAGCGCGGCTGAACAGATTATTATTATGGCGCACCTTGATACCTACGCCCCGATGAGCGATGCCGATACGGATAACAACCTCGGCGGGCTGACGCTGCAGGGCATGGACGACAACGCGGCGGGCCTGGGCGTGATGCTCGAACTAGCCGAGCGGATGAAGGATATTCCAACCCAGTATGGCATTCGTTTCGTGGCCACCAGCGGTGAAGAAGAGGGCAAACTCGGCGCTGAGAATCTCCTTAAACGCATGAGCGCTGAGGAGAAGAAAAATACGCTGCTGGTGATCAACCTCGATAACCTGATCGTCGGCGATAAGCTTTATTTCAACAGCGGGCAGAGTACGCCGGGTACCGTGCGGAAACTGACGCGCGACCGGGCGCTGGCGATTGCCCGCAGCCATGGCGTTTATGCCACCAGCAACCCCGGCGGTAACCCGGGTTATCCGCGAGGAACAGGCTGCTGCAACGACGGGGAAGTGTTCGATAAGGCGGGCATTCCGGTGCTGTACGTGGAAGCGACAAACTGGGCACTGGGCAAGAAAGATGGCTATCAGCAGCGGGCTAAATCGAAGGCCTTCCCGGACGGGACAAGCTGGCACAACGTGATGCTGGATAATCAGCAGCACATTGATAGCGCGCTACCGCAGCGGATTGAGCACCGCAGTCGTGATGTGGTGAAGGTGATGCTGCCGCTGGTGAAGGAGCTGGCGAAAGCGGGGAAAGCCTGAGGTTGTTAAGCCCGGTGGCGGCTACGCCTTACCGGGCCTACGTATCGATCGAGCCTTTGTAGGCCCGGTAAGCGCAGCGCCACCGGGCGAAATGACATTATCCTTCGTGCAGCCCGCACTCGCGCTTCAGCCCAAAGAATCGCGTCTCTTCTTCCGCCATTCCCGGTTCCCATTTGCGCGTGGTGTGGGTGTCGCCCACCGACAGATAGCCCTGGTCCCACAGCGGATGGTACTTCAGCCCGTGTTTTTGCAGGTACTGATACACCGTCCGGTTATCCCAGTCGATAATCGGCAGCACTTTAAACACCCCGCGCTGGACCGCCAGCACCGGCAAGGTTGCACGGCTGCCGGACTGCTCGCGGCGTAGCCCCGCAAACCACGTCTGCGCATTGAGCTCTTTCAGCGCCCGGTTCATCGGCTCAACTTTGTTGATTTCATTGTATTTCTCAATGCCCTCAACGCCCTGTTCCCACAGCTTACCGTAGCGCGCCTCCTGCCAGGCCGCGCTTTCCTTCGCGCGGTAAACTTTGAGGTTCAGCTTGAGCTTGTCCGTCAGCTCGTCAATAAACTGGTAGGTTTCCGGGAACAGGTAGCCGGTATCGGTGAGGATCACCGGAATGTCCGGACGGATCTGATTCACCAGATGCAGGCTGACCGCCGCCTGAATACCAAAGCTCGACGACAGCACATAGTCTCCCGGCAGGTTTTCCAGCGCCCACGCCACGCGCCCTTCGGCGTCCAGCTTTTCAAGATGGGCATTGGTTTCTGAAAGCTGAAGAATGCGTTCGACTTTTGGCAGGTCATTAAGGGCGTTTAGATCGAGTACGGACATAAGAACCTCGTTTGCCTGTTTTGCCGGGCGGCACTGCGTTTGCCCGGCCTACAAAATCTGTAAAACCGTCGGGATGTTACTCCCAGAAATCCCTTGCGGGATCGAGCACCGGGCGAATGATGCCCGCACGCACCGTAAAGTCGCCGAAGCCTTCACCCGCTTCGCGCTCTTTCGCCCAGCGCCCGACAAGCTCGTCGATGGAATCAAGAATTTCCGGTTCCGTAATATTTTCACGGTACATACGCGGAATGCGCGTCCCCATACGATTGCCGCCAAGGTGCACGTTGTAACGACCCGGTGCTTTGCCGACCAGCCCAAGCTCGGCCAGCATCGCGCGACCGCAGCCGTTCGGGCAGCCGGTGACGCGCATAACAATATGCTCGTCCGGAATACCGTGTTTTTCCAGAATCGCTTCCACTTTGTCAGTAAATGACGGCAGGAAACGTTCCGCTTCGGCCATCGCCAGCGGGCAGGTCGGGAACGACACGCAGGCCATCGAGTTTTCACGCTGCGGTTTAACGGCATCCATTAACCCGTGATCGCGCGCCAGCTTCTCGATCTTCGCCTTCTGGCTCTCCGGCACGCCGGCAATGATGAGATTCTGGTTAGCGGTAATGCGGAACTCGCCTTTATGGATCTTAGCAATTTCCAGCAGACCGGTTTTCAGCGGACGGCCCGAATAATCCAGAATACGTCCGTTTTCGATAAACAGCGTCAGGTGCCATTTATTATCGATACCCTTCACCCAGCCAATGCGATCGCCGCGACCGGTGAATTCGTAAGGGCGGATCGGCTCAAACTTGATGCCTGCACGACGCTCCACTTCCTCTTTGAACGTCTCAACGCCCACGCGCTCCAGGGTGTATTTGGTTTTCGCGTTTTTACGGTCGGTACGGTTACCCCAGTCGCGCTGGGTGGTCACTACCGCTTCCGCCACGGCCAGCGTGTGCTCCAGCGGCAGGAAGCCGAACTCGCTCGCGGTGCGGGCATAGGTTTTCTTGTTACCGTGCTCAATGGACAGGCCGCCGCCCACCAGCAGGTTAAAGCCGACCAGCTTGCCGTTTTCGGCAATCGCCACGAAGTTCATGTCGTTGGCGTGCAGATCGATATCGTTCTGCGGCGGGATCACGACAGTAGTTTTAAACTTGCGCGGCAGATAGGTCTGGCCAAGGATCGGTTCTTCGTCCGTGGTCGCGACTTTTTCCTGATCGAGCCAAATCTCTGCATAGGCGCGCGTGCGCGGCAGCAGGTGCTCAGATATCTTCTTCGCCCACTCGTACGCTTCGGCGTGCAGTTCGGATTCATACGGGTTCGAGGTGCAGAGCACGTTACGGTTCATGTCGTTGGCGGTCGCCAGCGCGTCCAGCCCGACGGAGTGGAGCATCTGGTGCACCGGCTTCACGTTCTTCTTCAGAATGCCGTGGAACTGGAAGGTCTGACGGTTGGTCAGGCGGATGCTGCCGTAAATCGTGTTTTCACCCGCGAACTTGTCGATCGCCTGCCACTGTTTGGTGGTGATTACCCCGCCCGGCAGACGGCAGCGCAGCAGCATCGCATGACGCGGCTCCAGCTTTTGTTCAGCGCGTTCGGCGCGGATATCGCGATCGTCCTGCTGGTACATACCGTGGAAACGGATCAGCAGGAAGTTGTCGCCTTTGAAACCGCCGGTCAGACCGTCATTCAAATCTTCGGCAATGGTACCGCGCAGGTAGTTGCTCTCTACCTTCATGCGCTCGGCATCAGTCAGTTTGCCTTCGACCACCAGTGGGCCAGGATGTTTTTCGCTCATTAGTAGACATCTCGCTGATAACGGCGCTCTACGCGCAGCTCACTTAAAAATTCATCCGCCGTTTCGGCATCCATACCGCCGAATTCGGCAATCACTTCCAGCAGCGCCTGCTCAACGTCTTTCGCCATGCGATTGGCGTCGCCGCAGACATAAATGTGGGCACCGTCATTGATCCAGCGCCACAGCTCTGCGCCCTGTGCGCGCAGTTTGTCTTGTACGTATACTTTTTCTTTCTGGTCGCGGGACCAGGCCAGATCGATGCGGGTCAGTACGCCTTCTTTAACATAGCGCTGCCACTCAACCTGGTAGAGGAAATCTTCGGTAAAGTGCGGGTTGCCGAAGAACAGCCAGTTTTTACCCGGCGCTTCATCTGCCGCGCGCTGCTGCATAAAGGCGCGGAACGGCGCGATGCCGGTGCCAGGGCCAATCATGATAACCGGGGTTTCCGGGTTCTCAGGCAGGCGGAAGTTGTCGTTGTGCTCGATAAAGACGCGCACTTCGCCCTCTTCTTCCACGCGATCCGCCAGGAAGCTTGATGCCCCACCCGCGCGGGCGCGGCCTTCGATGTCGTAGCGCACCACGCCTACGGTGACATGCACTTCACTCTCCACTTCGGCCTGCGAAGAGGCGATAGAGTACAGGCGCGGGGTCAGCGGACGCAGCAGGCCGATAAGCGCATCGGCATCCAGCTGAGCCGGAGAGAAACGCACCATATCGACAATTGGCGTCGTCGCGGCGTAATGCTGCAGTTTCGCTTTGTCGCCCACCAGCGGCAGCAAGGATTCGCTGCGCGTTAAGGTGGCATAATTTTCGACGATATTCGGGGTGTTCACCGTCAGCTCGAAATGCCACTGCAGCGCCTCTGAAAGCGGCAGGGTTTTGCCGTCAACGGTGACAGGCTCGTCACCCTTCAGCCACAGCAGCTCAACCAGCTCTTTCACCAGCGCCGGATCGTTCTGATACCAGATACCCAGCGCATCGCCCGGCTGATAGCGCAGGCCAGAGTCGCCGAGATCGATTTCGATATGGCGCACGTCTTTTTCCGAGTCGCGGCCGGTAATTTTCTGGTTCACCGCCAGGCTCGCCGTCAGCGGCGCCTCTTTGGTGTACGGGCTGGTGTGAATGTCGTTGACGGCACCCGTCGCGGTGAAGGCGGCCTGCGCCGACGTCTCTTTCGGCACGCGCGCTTTCAGCACCTCAACGATGCGGGCACGCCATTCGGCGGCGGCGGTCTGGTATTCGACATCCGCGTCAACGCGGTCCAGCAGGCGCTCCGCGCCCAGCTCCGCCAGCTTGCTGTCGAAGTCTTTACCGGACTGGCAGAAGAATTCATAGGAGGTATCGCCCAGGCCAAAGACGGCAAACGCCGTGCCGTCCAGCTTCGGCGCTTTTTTCGAGAACAGGAACTTGTGCAGCGCCACCGCTTCTTCAGCGGGTTCACCTTCGCCCTGGGTAGAGGCGACCACCACCAGCAGTTTTTCTGACGCGATTTGCTTAAATTTATAATCCCCGGCGTTGACCAGGTTCACGTTCAGTTTGGCGGCCAACAGGTCGTCACGCAGCGCTTCGGCCACGCGGCGCGCATTGCCCGTCTGCGAGGCGGAAATCAGAGTAATGGCCGGAATTTCAACGGCCGTTACCGGTGCACCCGCCACAGCGCCAGGCTGCTGATTGAGCATTCCCCAGAAATAACCGGAGACCCAGGCAAGCTGAGTGGGAGAAAAATCAGAGGTGGCAGCCTGAAGGCGCGCCAGTTGCTCCGGGTTCAGGGGAAGCAAATTTGAAGGTGGGGCCTGTGTTGTCATGCGTCGTTATGTTCCAGTAGCCAAGCGGACTTTAAGCGAATAAATCCAAACTGAAGTTAAGGTTAACGGCGAGGATAATAACAATTAAAGAAGGGATGGAAATAATAAATAACCAAATGGACTAACCTGTTTTAGTTGTCATACTTAGCGATAAAACCGATTAATTAACCCTCTGAAAATTATCGATAAAAACATCAAAAAACGCCTGTTAACGAGACGCCAGGCTTCAGAGCCGTTTTAGTTAATGCTAAAAATTGTGCTTTCCGGTACTATGCGGCGGTTTTTTCCGCATTACTGAGAGCGATCATGTCCACCACACTGTTTAAAGATTTCACCTTCGAAGCCGCCCACCATCTTCCGCATGTCCCAGAAGGGCATAAATGCGGCCGTCTGCACGGGCATTCGTTCATGGTGCGTCTTGAGATCACCGGTGAAGTTGATCCGCATACCGGTTGGATCATGGATTTTGCCGAGCTGAAGGCGGCGTTTAAGCCGACCTACGATCGTCTGGATCATTACTACCTGAATGATATCCCGGGCCTTGAAAACCCGACCAGCGAAGTGCTGGCGAAATGGATTTGGGATCAGATGAAGCCGCTGGTGCCGCTGCTGAGCGCGGTGATGATCAAAGAGACCTGCACCGCTGGCTGTATCTATCGCGGGGAGTGATGCTTGCCGGGTGGCGGCTTCGCCTTACCCGGCCTACAAAAGCCTCGAACCGTAGGCCCGGTAAGCGCTAGCGCCACCGGGCTTTTTTATGCAATATTCAGGTACTTGTGCGTCTGCATCGACAGGCGCCAGTTACGCGCAATACAGGTTTCAATGCACAGGCGCGTGGCGTCGTCTTTCTGGCTGATAGGCTGCAGGGCAATCACCCGCTGCTTTTCGTCCGTCAGCGTGGCCAGCAGTTCATCCAGCGCTTCGATATCACGCACGCGCCCTACCGGGTGCTTAATCTCATCCGCGCGCTCCAGCGCCTGAGACAGCACGTCGTATCCGCCGCGCATATTCACTTTTGGCGATACCGTCACCCAGGTGGTGTGCGAGCAGCGCACTTCATGGGTGCCGCTGGTTTCAATCTGGCAGCTGTAGCCGTTCTTTTCGAGCAGCTCGGTCAGCGGGGTCAGATCGTGTATGCAGGGTTCACCGCCGGTGATCACCACGTGGCGCGCCGTCCAGCCCTGACGACCAATAATGGCCAGCAGATCTTCTGAACTGCCCGCGCCCCACTTATCGCTCTCTTTGGTTTTCGCCAGTATGCTAAACAGCGACACTTCCCGATCTGCGAGCTTATCCCACGTATGTTTGGTATCACACCAGGCACAGCCAACCGGGCATCCCTGTAAGCGAATGAAAATAGCGGGAACGCCGGTAAAGTAACCCTCGCCTTGCAGGGTCTGGAACATCTCGTTAATCGGGTACTGCATAGTCATCTCAGTAAAGGGGATAAACGATAAGTATCGCAGATCCCCGCCGGATGGTCATGCTCCATCGGTGCTTTGCGCGCCAATCGCCACCATAAAACGCTCGGTAATTTGCTGTGGACGGGTGATCGCGCCGCCGACGACGACCGTATGCGCGCCCAGCGCCAGGCATCTTGCCGCGCGTTCAGGCGTATCCACGTTGCCTTCGGCAATCACGGGAACCGTCACGGCAGCCAGCACGGCCTTCAGGAACGCGCAGTCGTTCTCCGGAAGCGAATGGCCCGCCGTTTCCGCCGTATAGCCGTAAAGCGTGGTGCCGACGCAGTCAAAGCCAAGCCCCTGCGCCGTCACGGCTTCGCCCACGGTGGAAATATCCGCCATCAGCAGTACCGAGGGGTAGCGAGAGCGGATGCGCGTGACCAGCGTTTCCAGGGATTCCCCACCGGGACGCTCCCGCGCCGTCGCATCAAGCGCAATGATTTCCGGCGAGACGGCCATGAGCTCATCCACCTCTTTCATCGTGGCGGTGATAAACACTTCGCTTTCCGGGTAATCCCGTTTGATGATGCCGATAACAGGCAAAGAGACCAGCTGCTTAATGGCCTCGATATCCACCACGCTGTTGGCACGAATGGCAGCGGCTCCGCCCTGCGCCGCCGCCAGCGCCATCCGCGACATAATAAACGGGCTGTGCAGCGGTTCATTCTCCAGCGCCTGACAGGAGACGACCAGTTTTCCCTTCAGGTTATCCAGTACAGTTTTCATTACGATAAGATCTCTTCCACTTCGTTTTTGATAATCGTCACGTGCGGGCCATAAATGACCTGAACCCCGTTGCCGCGCACGATAACGCCGCGCGCGCCGGTGGCTTTCAGCGCCGCGTCATTCACTTTGCTGCCGTCCTTCACCGTGACGCGAAGCCGCGTGGCGCAGCAGTCCACCTCTTCCAGATTGTCTTTTCCGCCTAATCCAGCGATCACCGCAACGGCGCGCTCGCTCTGTGAGAAGGTCACCTCATTGGCCATCGCCTCCTTTTCCCGACCCGGCGTGGCAAAATCGAAGCGGTTAATCAGGTAGCGGAAGGTGAAGTAGTAGAGGAAGAACCACGGCACGCCGACCAGCGGAACGAACATCCAGTTGGTTTTGGCCTCCCCCTGCAAAATGCCGAACAGTACGAAGTCGATAAAACCGCCGGAGAAGGTTTGACCGATGGTGATATGCAGCATGTGTGCGAGCATGAACGCCAGCCCGTCAAACAGCGCATGAATGACGTAAAGCACCGGCGCAATAAACAGGAAGGAGAACTCGATAGGCTCGGTAATCCCGGTCAGGAACGAGGTTAACGCCGCAGAGAGCAGCAGCCCGGCAACGCGCTTTTTGTTCTCCGGTTTTGCCGTGTGGTACATCGCCAGACACGCGCCGAGCAGGCCAAACATCATCGTAATAAAGCGCCCGGACATGAAGCGCGACGTGCCCTCATAGAAATGCTGCGTGTTCGGGTCGGCCAGCTGGGCGAAGAAGATCCGCTGTGTGCCCTCAACCAGGTGACCGTTGACAATCTCACTGCCGCCGAGCGCGGTGGTCCAGAACGGCAGATAGAAGATGTGGTGCAAACCAAACGGGCCCAGCATGCGTAAAATGAAGCCGTACAGCAGGGTGCCCAGATAACCGGTGGCATCCACTAGCCCGCCGAGACCAAAAATCAGTTTCTGGAAATGCGGCCAGATCACGGTCATGAGCGCGCCGACAAGTATCGCCGCCAGCGAGCTGATTATAGGAACAAAGCGCGACCCGCCAAAGAACCCGAGGAACTGCGGAAGCGCAATTTTATTAAACCGATGATGGAGCGTGCAGGTCACCAGACCAATCACCACGCCGCCAAACACGCCGGTTTCCAGCGTCTGAATACCCAGCGTCATACCCTGCCCCACAGCGCCCGGGTTGTCGTGCGCCAGTTTGCCGGTGAGGATCAGCAGCGCGTTGATGGTGGCATTCATTACCAGAAACGCGAGCAGCGCCGCCAGCCCAGCCGTGCCCTTATCGCTTTTTGCCAACCCGACGGCAACCCCAACCGCAAACAGCACCGAGAGGTTCGCAAACACAATTGAACCGGCGCTGCTCATGATGGTGAAAATGGCCTGAAGCCAGCCCACGTCTAAAAACGGATAAGCCGCCAGCGTATTGGGATTGGATAACGCGCCGCCTATCCCCAGCAGCAGACCCGCCGCGGGCAACACGGCGATGGGCAACATAAAGGATTTACCAAAGCGCTGCGCTTTTTCAAACCATCCCCCCGAAGAAGCGCCACTGAACATTTGCATCATTTTTTCATCTCCCCGTTAATTGATGAAAATTTTTACCACATAAATATTATCACGTGAAAATTATCATCAAAAACCAGGAAGCCGATCATACTTTTTCAAAATGACTGGCATCTTTCCCCTCCTTTCCGCCACACTAGTCGCAGCGAAACACATTAAGGACGTGGCATGTCGGACCATGAAAATCTGCTGCTGAAGCTCCGCCAGGAGGCTTCCGGGTACAGCCCAACGCAACAAAAACTCGGCGAGTTTGTCCTCAGCGATCCTGCCCGGGTGCTCTACCTGACGATCACTGAACTGGCGCGCGAGAGCCACACCAGCGAGGCCAGCGTCACGCGCCTTTGCCGGACGCTGGGCTGCAAGGGCTATAACGAATTTAAAATGGCGCTTGCGCTGGATATTCAGCAGGGCCAGCCCGCGCGTCAGGCGGGGGATGAAATTGATAACGTCGTGGATGAGTCGGTGCAGGCTTTGCAGGATACCGCCAGACTCCTCGACCGCACGCTGCTTGAAAAGGCGGCGCTGGCGCTGCACCAGGCGCAATCCGTGCAGATTTATGGCGTTGCGGCCAGCGCGATCCTCGGGGAGTATCTGCATTACAAGCTGCTGCGGCTGGGCAAACCCGCACAGCTGTTTAGCGATATGCACCGCGCGGCCATGAATGCGACAACGCTTTCGAAAGAGACGCTGGTTGTAGCCATCTCCAGTTCAGGTTCAACGCGGGATTTACTCCACGTGGTGAAGCTTGCCCGCAAGCGCGGCGTTAAGGTTCTGGCACTCAGCAATACGCCCCGCAGCCCGCTGGCGTCTCTGAGCGACATGCTGCTGGTTGCCGCCAAACCAGAGGGTCCCCTTAGCGCAGGCGCACTTAATGCTAAGGTTGGGGTGATGCTGCTGGTCGAGCTGCTGACCACGTCCATGATTGCGCTGGATGGTCATTACGGCGACGTTAGCCAACAAACCGCCAGCGCCACGCTTCCCCTGTTGCTCTGAAAAACATTCGCAGGCTAAATAAATAGGCCTGCAAATGATTTCAGTTAAGTGGTGTTTAAATCATTTATTTGGTAAATGTTTGGTGTAACAAATTATTATTTTTATTACATTTTGAATTAAGTTTGCTATTCTGGCAGCCCTCTATAAATAACATTAAATTCAATAGTTTAAAATTTAAATCTTAATAGAGTGAATTTTTACCCTTCCGCTAATGTCCAATATATCCACCCGATTTCCTTTCCTTAAAATAAGCTTAAGATGCTGTCGGTTTCGGCGATTTATTATTTAAATGCCGTTTACTTTTGCGCGCCTACAATCCGCCTCATCAATCATAATGAGACGGTATTAATGAAGATGTTATTGATTACAGGCGTGACCGGATTTCTGGGCGGTGCAGTTCTTGAAAAAATCCTGACCAACGATCAGTCCGTAGAACTCCTTTTGCTTGCGCGCGCCGGCGATCCGCAGAGCGGGCTGGAGCGCGTGCTGGAGAATATGCGCAAGTTCAACGTTCCTGAGGACAAACTGGCCTCCCTGAAGGTGGATAATATCCTGATTGGCGACCTCAGCCAGCCTGAAGCCTTTCTGCACGATCCCCGTCTGGATCGGGTCACGCATGTCGTTAACTGTGCGGCCGTTGCCTCATTTGGTAATAACCCGCTGATCTGGAAGGTCAACGTTGAAGGTACGCTCGCGCTGGCGCGCCGTATGGAGCAGGTCACAGGACTGCAGCGTTTCCTCCACGTCGGCACCGCGATGTCATGCACGCCAGAGCAGGATTCACTGGTCGCCGAAAGCGCTGAATTCAGAGAGAATGCTGAACACCTGGTGGAATACACGTTTTCGAAGTCAACCATCGAACAGCTGATGCGCCAGGAGTGTCCGAACCTGCCGCTGCTTATCGCCCGTCCGTCCATCGTCGTCGGCCATACCCGTCACGGCTGCACACCCTCGAGCAGCATTTTCTGGGTCTTTAGCATGGGCCTGATGCTGCAGAAGTTTATGTGCTCAATGGAAGACCGGATCGACGTTGTTCCGGTGGATTATTGCGCCGACGCGATGTTAATGCTGCTCAACAGCAACGCGCTTCCGGGAGAAGTGGTACACATTTCTGCGGGAGAAGAGAACAGCGTTCGCTTTGCGGATATCGATCAGGCCATGGCGCAGGCGCTGGAGAAAGCCCCCGTCGGGGATAAATATGCGCAGGTCAGCTACGAAACGCTGGTCAGAATGCGCCGCGAGTTGAAGCATATTTTTGGGCCGTGCAACGAACGTCTGATGCTGAAAGCCATGCGTTTATACGGTGCGTTTGCCACGCTTAACGTGCGCTTCAGCAACGATAAGCTGCTGAGCATGGGGATGCCGAAGCCACCCCGGTTTACGGACTACATCGCCCGCTGCGTGCAGACCACCCAGGGGCTGACCATTCCGGAGCAAATGGCGGTCGATTTTAAATAGCCAAAAAAAATGCCAGTCATTCGACTGGCATTTTCATTTTAAGGCTTAAGCAATTATGCCTGGCCTTTGATCTCTTTCAGACCGTTGTATGGTGCTTTTTCGCCCAGCGCTTCTTCGATACGAATCAGCTGGTTGTATTTAGCAACACGGTCAGAACGGCTCATAGAACCGGTTTTGATCTGGCCTGCAGCGGTACCCACAGCCAGGTCGGCAATGGTAGCGTCTTCAGTTTCGCCAGAACGGTGAGAGATAACAGCGGTGTAGCCAGCGTCTTTTGCCATTTTGATCGCTGCCAGAGTTTCGGTCAGAGAACCGATCTGGTTGAATTTGATCAGGATGGAGTTAACGATGCCTTTCTCGATGCCTTCTTTCAGGATCTTGGTGTTGGTTACGAACAGGTCGTCACCAACCAGCTGGATTTTGTCGCCCAGTACTTTAGTCTGGTATGCGAAGCCAGCCCAGTCAGACTCGTCCAGACCGTCTTCGATAGACACGATTGGGTACTGTTTGGTCAGGTCTTCCAGGAAGTGAGTGAACTCTTCGGAGGTGAACGCTTTGTTGCCTTCGCCAGCCAGAACGTATTTACCGTCTTTGTAGAATTCAGATGCTGCACAGTCCATCGCCAGGGTGATGTCTTTGCCCAGCTCGTAGCCAGCAGCTTTTACTGCTTCTGCGATAACAGCCAGTGCTTCTGCGTTAGAACCCAGGTTTGGCGCATAGCCACCTTCGTCACCAACAGCAGTGTTCATACCTTTAGCTTTCAGAACTTTAGCCAGGTTGTGGAACACTTCAGAACCCATACGTACCGCTTCTTTCAGGGATTTCGCGCCAACTGGCTGAATCATGAATTCCTGAATATCAACGTTGTTGTCTGCGTGCTCACCACCGTTGATGATGTTCATCATTGGTACAGGCATGGAGTATTTGCCTGGGGTGCCGTTCAGTTCAGCGATGTGCTCGAACAGTGGCATACCTTTCGCAGCAGCAGCCGCTTTGGCGTTCGCCAGGGAAACAGCCAGGATTGCGTTCGCACCGAAGTTAGATTTGTTTTCAGTACCGTCCAGATCGATCATGATCTTGTCGATGCCAGCCTGGTCTTTGGCGTCTTTGCCAAGGATTGCCTGAGCAATCGGACCGTTTACAGCGCCAACCGCTTTCAGTACGCCTTTGCCCAGGAAGCGGGATTTGTCGCCATCGCGCAGTTCCAGCGCTTCGCGAGAACCAGTAGAAGCACCTGATGGAGCAGCAGCCATACCAACGAAACCACCTTCCAGGTGAACTTCGGCTTCAACGGTCGGGTTACCACGGGAGTCGATGATTTCACGACCGATGACTTTAACGATTTTGGACATTAGATTTTCCTCAGTACAAGTTAAACTAAAACTCCAGACAAACAACGCGTACCAAAGGTACGCGTTGCCGTTCTAACTTTTTTTACTTCGCCTGACGCTTCTGGTAGTCGCTGGCGGCCTTCACGAAGCCTGCAAACAGCGGATGCCCGTCACGCGGCGTTGAAGTAAATTCCGGGTGGAACTGGCAGGCGACAAACCACGGATGGTTTGGCACTTCAATGATCTCGACTAACTGATCATCCCCGGAGCGGCCCGCAACACGCAGGCCCGCGGCTTCAATAGGTTTCAACAACATGTTGTTGACTTCATAGCGGTGACGATGGCGCTCGGTGATGACCGGCTCGCCATACAGCTTGCGAACCACGCTATCGTCAGACAGCTGGCAGGCCTGTGCGCCAAGACGCATGGTGCCACCCAAATCGCTCTTCTCGGTACGGACTTCGACGTTACCTTCTTCGTCACGCCATTCAGTGATAAGCGCCACCACAGGGTACTTACAGTCTGGCACAAATTCCGTAGAGTTCGCGTTTTCCATTCCCGCTACGTTGCGCGCAAATTCGATCAGCGCAACCTGCATACCCAGGCAGATGCCGAGGTATGGAATATTGTTTTCACGCGCATAGCGCGCGGTAGCGATCTTGCCTTCTACACCACGGTAGCCGAAGCCGCCAGGGATAAGGATAGCATCCAGATCTTTCAGGATTTCAACGCCACGCGTTTCAACATCCTGCGAATCAATCAGCTTGATGTTCACAGAGACACGGTTCTTCAGACCACCGTGTTTCAGCGCTTCGATCACTGACTTATAGGCATCCGGCAGTTCAATGTACTTGCCGACCATACCGATAGTCACTTCGCCTGCCGGGTTGGCTTCTTCATAAATAACCTGTTCCCATTCAGACAGGTTAGCTTCCGGACAGTTCAAGCTGAATCGTTTACAAATATAATCGTCCAGGCCCTGAGATTTCAACAGGCCCGGGATTTTATAAATGGAATCGACATCTTTCATTGAAATAACGGCTTTTTCAGGCACGTTACAGAACAATGCAATTTTCGCACGTTCGTTCGCCGGAACCGCGCGATCGGAGCGGCAAACCAGGATATCTGGCTGAATACCAATTGAGAGCAGCTCTTTCACAGAGTGCTGGGTCGGCTTGGTTTTCACTTCGCCTGCGGCGGCCATGTACGGCACCAGGGTCAGGTGCATGAACAGCGCGTTTTCACGGCCAATATCTACCGCCAGCTGACGAATCGCTTCCAGGAATGGCAGGGATTCGATATCACCCACGGTACCGCCGATTTCAACCAGCACCACGTCGTGGCCTTCGCCACCCGTAACAATGCGTTCTTTGATTGCGTTAGTGATGTGCGGGATAACCTGAACGGTTGCACCCAGGTAGTCCCCACGGCGCTCTTTACGCAGAACGTCGGAGTAGATGCGGCCAGTCGTGAAGTTGTTACGACGGGTCATTTTGGTGCGGATGAAACGCTCGTAGTGGCCAAGATCCAGATCGGTTTCAGCGCCGTCTTCAGTAACGAACACTTCCCCGTGTTGGATTGGGCTCATGGTACCCGGATCGACGTTGATGTACGGATCCAGTTTCATCATGGTCACATTGAGGCCACGGGCTTCAAGAATGGCTGCGAGGGAGGCTGCGGCAATGCCTTTACCCAGAGAGGATACGACCCCGCCGGTCACAAAAATATAGTTCGTTGTCATGCTGAACCTGAGAAGTTAGGGTGAAACGATGGAATAACCAGGACGGGAAAGTAGTATACCCGAACACGGCGAGCGCCACAAACTTTCATTCTCCGTCTCCATTCCAGGCCATGACAAACATAAGGAGTGAGAAAATAGCCCCTTTTGGGTAAATGTTTTTGACGCAAATCAAGCGCTTGTCATTTAAAAAATCACACAAATTGCGCTTGATCGCAAAATCTCGTTAGAGATCATGTTCCTGGCGCTTTACTTCCTGCCAGACTTCTTCCATTGCCTCGAGGTCAATTCCGCTCATTTCCAGGCCTCGCGAGGCGACAATCCGCTCAACTTCGCGAAAGCGTCGTTCGAATTTTATGTTGGCTTTTTGCAGGGCGGTTTCCGCTTTTACACCCAGGTGGCGAGAAAGGTTGACGGTCGCAAACAGCAGGTCGCCCATCTCTTCCTCAAGCTTTGCTTCATCCACCACCGCCTGCTGCGCTTCGTGCATGACTTCATCAATCTCTTCGTGCACTTTATCCAGCACAGGGCCGAGAGAGGTCCAGTCAAACCCCACCGCGGAGCAGCGTTTCTGGATTTTATGCGCGCGCATCAGCGCGGGCAGGCTCAGCGGAATATCATCCAGCGCCGAGTGCTGGGATTTTTCCGCCCGCTCGGCGCTTTTGATCTGCTCCCAGCGGGCCAGCACCTCGGCGCTGTTCCCTGCGGTGGCATCGCCAAAGATATGGGGATGACGGCGCTCCAGCTTGTCGCTTATAGCAGCGCAGATATCGTCAAAGTTAAAGCGCCCTTCTTCCTGCGCCATTTGCGCATAGAACACCACCTGGAACAGCAGATCGCCCAGCTCGCCGCGCAGGTCGGCAAAATCTTCACGGGAAATAGCGTCCAGCACCTCATAGGTCTCTTCAAGGGTGTACGGGGCGATGGTGGCGAAAGTCTGCTCTTTGTCCCACGGACAGCCGTTTTCCGGGTCGCGCAGGCGTTTCATGATGCCGAGCAGGCGGTCGATTTGAGTCATGGTTATGTCCTGATAAAAAAACGCCGGGTGGCGGCTTACGCCTTACCCGGCCTACAAAAGAGGGAAATCTTATCCGCCGTGCAGACGACGCGCGTCAATCACATCCGGCACCTGGTTCAGTTTGCCGAGCACGCGGCCCAGCACCTGCAGGTTGTAGATTTCGATGGTCATATCGATGGTGGCAAGCTGCTCGCGGGTATCGCTGCGGCTGGCAACGCCCAGCACGTTGACCTTCTCGTTGGCGAGAATGGTGGTGATGTCGCGCAGCAGGCCGCTGCGGTCGTTGGCAGTGACGCGCACCACCAGCGAATAGCCGGCGGAATAGCTCTCACCCCAGACCGCTTCCACGATGCGCTCCGGCGCATGCGACTGCAGCTCGGCAAGCTGATCGCAGTCGGAACGGTGAATCGAAATCCCGCGTCCCTGGGTGATAAAGCCGACGATATCGTCGCCTGGGATCGGCTGGCAGCAGCGGGCAATGTGGTGCATCAGATTGCCCACGCCCTCGACCACCACGCGGCCATTGTCTTTGCTGCGCTGCTGCGGCGCGTAGGTCTTCTGCTGCAGCTGCTTCAGCGCCGCCGCGTCCTGCTCTGCCGCGCTTGGCTTATTGAACTGCGCCTGCAGGAAGTTCACCATCTGATTCAGACGGATATCACCGCCGCCAATGGCCGCTAGCAGCTCGTCAAGCTCGTTGAAGTTGTAGCGCGGCAGCAGGAATTTCTCCGCCTCTTTCAGGCTTATCCCGATATGCTCCAGCTCGTCGTCGAGGATCTGGCGACCAGCAAGGATGTTCTTGTCGCGGTCCTGTTTACGGAACCAGGCGTGAATTTTCGAGCGCCCGCGGCTGGTGGTGACGTAGCCCAGGTTAGGGTTAAGCCAGTCACGGCTCGGGTTGGGCTGCTTCTGGGTAATGATTTCAATCTGGTCACCCATCTGCAGTTGATAGGTGAACGGTACGATGCGTCCGCCGATTTTCGCCCCGATGCAGCGGTGTCCCACATCGCTGTGGATGTGGTAGGCAAAATCGAGCGGCGTAGAGCCCGCAGGCAGGTCGACAACGTCCCCTTTCGGGGTAAAGACATAGACGCGATCGTCAAAGACCTGGCTGCGCACTTCATCGAGCATCTCGCCGGAGTCAGCCATCTCTTCCTGCCACGCAATCAGCTTGCGCAGCCAGGCAATGCGGTCTTCATGTCCTGAACGCGCCCCGCCGGAGGTGCCTTCTTTGTATTTCCAGTGCGCGGCGACGCCCAGCTCGGCGTCTTCGTGCATCTGTTTAGTGCGGATCTGAATCTCGACCGTTTTGCCGCCAGGGCCAAGCACAACGGTATGGATAGACTGATAGCCGTTCGGTTTGGGGTTGGCGACATAGTCATCGAACTCATCGGGCAGATGACGGAAGTGAGTGTGTACTATCCCCAGCGCGGCGTAGCAGTCCTGCAGACGCTCCGCCACGATCCGCACGGCGCGCACGTCAAACAGCTCGTCAAAGGCGAGGTGTTTCTTCTGCATTTTGCGCCAGATGCTGTAGATATGCTTAGGCCGACCGTAGACTTCGGCGCGCACGTTCTCTTCTTTCATCGCCTGGCGCAGCCCGCCGACAAACTCCTCGATATAGTGCTCGCGGTCGATACGGCGCTCATGCAGGAGTTTGGCAATACGTTTATATTCCGCCGGGTGCAGATAGCGGAAGCAGTAATCTTCCAGCTCCCATTTCAGCTGACCAATCCCTAAGCGGTTCGCCAGCGGCGCATAGATGTTTGTACACTCTTTGGCGGCCAGCACGCGCTCGTCTTCCGGCGCATCCTTCACCTCACGCAGGTGGGCAATACGTTCGGCAAGCTTGATGACCACGCAGCGGAAATCATCCACCATGGCCAGCAGCATCCGGCGAACGTTATCGACCTGTTCTGAAGAGACGGAATCGGTATGGGCAGCTTTAAGCTGGCGGATGGCCGCCATATCCCGCACGCCGTGGATCAGCGCGACGACGGATTTCCCGACGCTGTCGCGCAGCACGTCTTCGCTGACCACGTCCGCATCCGCGAGGGGGAAGAGAAGCGCGGCCTGCAGCGTTTCGATGTCCATGTTCAGCATGGATAAGATTTCAACCATCTCCACGCCGCGCCACAGGAGAAGATCGGCATCCGGATGCCCCTGCGTGGTGCGCAGACAATAGGCCCAGGTTTCGGTTAAGCGTTCACACGACTGCTGGCTGGAAATTCCCAGACTTGCGATCCATTTTTGTGGGTCAAATTCCCCAGCTTTATTGAGATGTGCACTTCTTACCGCAACCATTGTCCTCTCCTTTAGGGACCAGGGCCTGTCGAAGTCGACAAGCCAAACAAATTAGATGTGCTCGAACAACACCATCGATTCCAGATGACCAGTGTGCGGGAACATGTCCAGCATTGCCAGACGCTGAATCTGGTAACCCGCGCTGATTAATGCCTCACTGTCCCGGGCAAGCGTTGCCGGATTACAGGAAACATAGACCACACGCTTCG
Source organism: Enterobacter asburiae (assembly GCF_024599655.1). Lineage (NCBI taxonomy): Bacteria > Pseudomonadati > Pseudomonadota > Gammaproteobacteria > Enterobacterales > Enterobacteriaceae > Enterobacter > Enterobacter asburiae. The sequence goes on along the minus strand of NZ_CP102247.1, from coordinate 1,022,163 downwards.
GCGCGAGTTTAATAATATGTGCCATCACACCCGGGGCACCGGCACGCGCCGGGTCGAGCAAAATTTTATCAAAGCCCTGTTTTGCCCACGGCTGTTGGGTGACATCTTCCTCAAGATTTTGATGAAAGAATGTCACATTTTGCAAGCCGTTCTGCTGTGCGTTCTCCTGCCCTTTAGCCACCAGCGCCTCAACGCCTTCCACGCCGACGACGCTGGCCGCTTTTCGCGCCAACGGCAGCGTGAAGTTGCCCATTCCGCAGAACAGATCGAGCACTCGATCGCTTTTCTGAACATCCAGCCACGTCAGCGCTTTCTCAACCATCTGCTGGTTTACGCCATCATTCACCTGAATGAAATCCCGCGGGCTGAACGTTAAGCGTAGCCCGTTTGACGCATACCAGGGCGCCTCACCGGTAACCTGCTCAAGTATCTCGCTTTGTGGTGCAAGAAAAAGCGCCAGGTCGTGGGAATGCGAAAAGCGTTCCAGTTTTTCGCGATCTTTTTTCGACAGCGGCGCGGTATGGCGCAGCACCATCAGCGGTCCATTGTTTGCCATGACCAGTTCGACATGCCCAAGGTGGCGAACGCCGTCCAGCCCGGAGAGACAGGTGCGCACATCCGGAAGCAACGCCTCAAGATGGGGCACCAAAATGGGGCACTGCTGCACATCGACGATGTCACTGGAGCCGGCCTTGCGAAACCCCATCTCCAGCCGCGCCGTTTTTGGCTGATAGCTGAGGCTCAGGCGGGCGCGCCGACGGTAGCCCCAGGGCTCATCGGCGAGAATTTCGTTAACGTCGTGTTTAAGCTGACGCGCCAGCGCGCGGCTTTTGCTTTTTTGCTGTAATTCTGTGCTCGCATGCTGTTGCTGGCAGCCCCCGCAAACGCCAAAATGTGGGCAGCGGGGCTTCACGCGCTCCGGGCTATCGTTGAGACGACGCTTAACCTGTCCGCGCGCGAACTGGCGTTTATCTTCCGTCAGCGTAATTTCTGCTCGTTCTGTTGGCAGTAAACCTGTTATAAACAGAGCCTTACCATTGTGACGTGCCACTCCCTGACCAAACGGATCGAGGTCCGTGGCTTCAACAGTGATGATTTGACGCGTCGTCACGCGTCGCTTTGCAGAGTAGAATTGCGCCATCGCCGAGATTTTTCTCACATAAACATAATTATCTTAATTGTCCCATAACGGAACGCCATGACCAACTACAGCCTGCGCGCGCGCATGATGATTTTGATCCTCGCCCCCACCGTTCTCATCGGTTTGCTGCTGAGTATCTTCTTTGTGGTGCACCGCTATAACGATTTGCAGCGACAGCTGGAGGATGCAGGCGCCAGCATTATCGAACCGCTTGCCGTTTCCAGCGAGTACGGCATGAACCTGCAAAACCGCGAATCCATTGGTCAGTTAATCAGCGTACTCCACCGCCGCCACTCGGACATCGTACGCGCCATTTCCGTTTACGACGAACATAACCGCCTGTTTGTCACCTCGAATTTTCATCTCGATCCGGCGGCCCTGAAGATCCCGGACGGTACGCCGTTCCCTCGCCATCTCACCGTATTGCGGCGCGGCGATATCATGATCCTGCGCACGCCGATCGTATCTGAAAGCTATTCACCCGATGAGTCTGCGCAGTCCGACGCCAAATCCAGCAACAATATGCTGGGATATGTAGCGCTGGAGCTGGATCTCAAGTCGGTCCGGCTACAGCAGTATAAAGAAATCTTCATCTCTGGCGTGATGATGCTGTTCTGCATTGGCATTGCGCTGATCTTCGGCTGGCGCCTGATGCGCGACGTGACGGGCCCCATCCGCAACATGGTTAACACGGTTGACCGCATCCGCCGGGGACAGCTCGACAGCCGGGTGGAAGGGTTTATGCTGGGCGAGCTGGATATGCTGAAGAACGGCATCAACTCGATGGCCATGTCGCTGGCGGCGTATCACGAAGAGATGCAGCACAACGTTGATCAGGCGACGTCCGACCTGCGCGAAACGCTGGAGCAGATGGAGATTCAGAACGTTGAGCTGGATCTGGCGAAAAAGCGCGCTCAGGAAGCGGCACGTATTAAGTCGGAATTCCTGGCCAATATGTCGCACGAGCTGCGTACGCCGCTCAATGGCGTGATCGGCTTCACCCGCCTGACCCTGAAAAGCGAGCTCAACCCGACTCAGCGCGATCACCTGCACACCATTGAACGCTCGGCCAACAACCTGCTGGCGATCATCAACGACGTGCTGGACTTCTCCAAGCTGGAAGCGGGCAAGCTGATCCTGGAGAGTATTCCTTTCCCGCTGCGCAGTACGCTCGATGAGGTGGTGACGCTGCTCGCGCACTCGTCGCACGACAAAGGCCTTGAGCTGACGCTCAACATTAAAAACGACGTGCCGGATAACGTTATTGGCGATCCATTGCGTCTGCAGCAGGTCATTACCAACCTTGTCGGGAACGCCATTAAATTCACCGAAAGCGGTAACATCGACATTCTGGTAGAAAAACGCTCGATCAGCAGCAATAAGGTGCAGATTGAAGTCCAGATCCGCGATACCGGCATCGGGATTCCGGAGCGGGATCAGTCGCGTCTGTTCCAGGCGTTCCGTCAGGCGGACGCCAGTATCTCCCGCCGTCATGGCGGTACCGGCCTGGGGCTGGTGATCACGCAGCGCCTGGTGAACGAGATGGGCGGCGATATCTCTTTCCACAGCCAGCCGAATCGCGGTTCAACCTTCTGGTTCCACATTAATCTGGACCTCAATCCGAACGTGCTGACCGATGGCCCGGTGACGGACTGCCTGAAAGGCAAGCGTCTGGCCTACGTCGAACCTAACGCGGCGGCAGCGCAGTGCGCGCTCGATATTTTAAGCACCACGCCGCTGGAGGTGGTCTACAGCCCAACCTTCTCAGCGCTTGCCGTTGAGCACTACGACATTCTGCTGATGGGGATCCCGGTCACCTTTACCGGCGAACTGACTATGCAGCAGGAGCGGCTGGCGAAAGCCGCGTCAATGACCGACTATCTGCTGCTGGCGCTGCCCTGCCATGCCCAGCTCAATGCAGAAGAGTTGAAAAATGACGGGGCCGCCGCGTGTCTGCTGAAACCGCTCACCGCGACCCGCCTGCTGCCCGCGCTCACGGAGTATTGCCGTCTTAGCCAGCATGCCCTCCCGCTGATTGACGATGAGCAAAAATTGCCGATGAGCGTGATGGCGGTGGATGATAATCCGGCCAACCTGAAGCTCATTGGCGTATTGCTTGAAGACCAGGTTCAGCATGTGGAGCTGTGCACCAGCGGCGCGCAGGCGGTTGAACAGGCTAAGCAGATGCAGTTTGATTTGATACTGATGGATATTCAAATGCCGGGCATGGATGGCATTCGGGCCTGCGAGCTGATCCACCAGCTGCCGCATCAGCAGCAAACGCCGGTCATTGCGGTCACCGCGCACGCGATGGCCGGTCAGAAAGAGAAGCTGTTGAGCGCCGGAATGAATGATTATCTGGCGAAGCCAATCGATGAAGAGAAACTTCACAACCTGCTGTTACGCTATAAGCCGGGTCATATTGGCGGGACGTACACGGTATCCAGCGAGCCGGTTGAAATCAGCGTCAACCAGAACGCGACCTTTGACTGGCAGCTTGCCCTGCGCCAGGCGGCAGGGAAACCCGATTTAGCCCGCGAAATGCTGCAAATGCTGGTCGCGTTTCTGCCGGAGATTCGCAATAAGGTGGAAGAGCAGCTGGTGGGTGAAAACCCGGAAGATCTGCTGGAAGCAATCCACAAGCTGCACGGTAGCTGCGGGTACAGCGGCGTGCCGCGGCTGAAAAACCTCTGCCAGCTGCTGGAGCAGCAGCTGCGTGCCGGTACGCCGGAATCGGAGCTTGAACCGGAATTCCTGGAGCTGCTGGATGAAATGGATAACGTGACGCGGGAAGCGATGAAGGTATTGGGGAGCTGAGGTAAAAGCCCGGTGGCGCTGCGCTTACCGGGCCTACAGGTGCTCTGACGTAGGCCGGGTAAGGCGAAGCCGCCACCCGGCAATCACAGCTAAAATGCCTGCCCCACTTTCAGCACCGCCGCGATATTCCTTGCGGCCATCCTGACGTTCTCGCTGGCATTTTCAAGCGCGTCTTCCAGCGAGCAGATGGTGTAGATCACGCTAAACACCGCATCAATGCCGTGATCGTGTACCACGCCAACGTCCGCCGTCAGGCTGCCTGCAATGCCGATAACGGGTTTGTTAAAGCGTTTTGCCACTCTCGCCACGCCCACCGGGACTTTGCCGTGGATCGTCTGGCTGTCGATGCGGCCTTCTCCCGTGATCACCAGATCCGCATCGGCCACCTGGTCGGCCAGGTGTAGCGCATCGGTCACGATCTCAATGCCCTGGCGCAGCTGCGCGCCGCAAAAGGCGTACAGCGCGGCCCCCATGCCACCCGCCGCGCCGCCGCCAGCAAGGTTTAGCACGTCGATATCCAGATCCCGGGCAATGACTCTCGCATATTGTGCCAGCGCGTTGTCCAGGGTAACGATCATCTCGGGAGTGGCACCCTTTTGCGGGCCAAATACGGCTGACGCGCCATCCTTACCGGTGAGCGGATTCGTCACATCACAGGCGACTTCTATCCGGCACTCAGCCAGACGTCTGTCCAGCCCGCTCAGGTCGATACGCGCGAGTTTTCCCAGCTCGCCTCCGCCCTGCCCAAGGGGCTGTTCGCTGTCGTCCAGCAGCTTTGCCCCCAACGCCTGCACCATCCCTGCTCCGCCGTCATTGGTGGCGCTGCCGCCGATGCCGATGATGATATGCTTAACGCCCGCATCCAGCGCGTGACGAATAAGTTCGCCCGTGCCCCACGAGGTGGTTTTCAGGGGATTACGCTGCGAAGGGACGACCAGCTCCAGGCCGCTTGCCGCCGCCATTTCAATAAAGGCACTCTGCTCGTCACCGGATAAGCCATAAAACCCTTCCACGCGCTCACCCAGCGGGCCGGTCACCGGAACATGCACAATGCGTCCCTGCGTTGCCGCGATCATCGCCTCAACCGTCCCTTCGCCACCGTCCGCGACCGGCAGTTTGACGTAAACCGCCTCGGGGAAGATCTCGCGAAAACCACGTTCTATCGCTGTCGCAACCTCAAGCGCACTCAAACTTTCCTTATACGAGTCCGGTGCGATAACAATTTTCATAAGCCATCCTTACGCATAGTCGTTACGTTAAGCATACACCACGTAAAAGACCGCCAATGGGAGCGGTCCCAATGCGTTTATCGTACCATGCACGGGCGTTTATTGTCGAATGTCCAGTCCGGGATCAGATACTGCATCGCCATCGCGTCGTCGCGCGCGCCCAGACCGTGTTTCTGATACAGCTCGTTGGCCTTCATGACCTGGTCCATATCCAGCTCAACTCCCAGCCCCGGGGTAGAAGGCACCTGCACCATGCCACCTTTGATCTCAAACGGCTGCTTAGTCAGACGCTGGTTACCTTCCTGCCAGATCCAGTGCGTATCGATAGCGGTAATCGTGCCCGGCGCGGCGGCGGCAACGTGCGTGAACATCGCCAGCGACACGTCGAAGTGGTTGTTAGAGTGCGAGCCCCAGGTCAGGCCAAACTCATGGCACATTTGCGCCACGCGCACCGACCCCTGCATCGTCCAGAAGTGCGGGTCCGCCAGCGGAATATCAACAGACTGCAAGGACAGGGTGTGTCCCATCTGACGCCAGTCGGTCGCAATCATATTGGTCGCGGTCGGCAGCCCCGTTGCGCGGCGGAATTCCGCCATGACTTCACGTCCTGAGAAGCCTTGCTCAGCCCCACACGGATCTTCCGCATACGCCAGCACGCCTTTCAGCTGTTTACCGATCGCAATGGCCTCCTTAAGCGACCATGCGCCGTTCGGATCCAGCGTCACGCGTGCCTGCGGGAAACGTTTTGCCAGCGCGGTGACGGCTTCCGCCTCTTCCTCACCGGCCAGCACGCCGCCTTTCAGTTTGAAATCATTAAAACCATATTTTTCATAAGCGGCTTCCGCCAGGCGCACCACCGCGTCCGGGGTCATCGCCTCGTCGTGGCGGAGTCGGTACCAGTCGCATTGTTCATCCGGCTGGCTCTGATAAGGCAACGGCGTCAGCCTGCGGTCGCCGACAAAGAACAGATAGCCCAGCATTTCCACTTCGCTGCGCTGCTGACCCTCGCCCAGCAGCGACGCAACGTTAACGCCCAGATGCTGGCCCAGCAGATCCAACATGGCGGATTCAATCCCGGTCACCACGTGAATGGTGGTGCGCAGATCGAAGGTCTGCAGACCACGCCCTCCGGCATCGCGATCGGCAAAGGTGTTGCGCACGGTGTTGAGGATATTTTTGTACTCACCCAGCGTTTTGCCCACCACCAGCGGAATGGCATCTTCCAGCGTTTGGCGGATCTTCTCCCCGCCCGGAATTTCGCCCACGCCCGTATGGCCGGAATTGTCTTTGATAATGACAATGTTGCGGGTAAAGAATGGCGCATGCGCGCCGCTCAGGTTCATCAACATGCTGTCATGGCCCGCAACCGGAACGATCTGCATGGCGGTAACTACTGGGGTAGAAAAAGTACTCATCGTTCAATCCTTTTATCAGTGACGTCCGAAAACAGGGCGCTTACGGTCAAATGTCCAGCCGGGGATCAGGTACTGCATCGGGCCCGCGTCGTTACGCGCGCCGCCCGGTAGCTTTTTATACGCCTCATGGGCTTTATGGATCTGATCCCAGTCAATCTCCACGCCCAGGCCCGGCGCATCCGGTACGGCAATCTTGCCGTTGATGATTTCCAGCGGATTTTTCGTCAGGCGGGCTTCCCCTTCCTGCCAAATCCAGTGGGTGTCGATGGCGGTCGGGTTACCCGGCGCCGCCGCGCCAACGTGGGTAAACATCGCCAGCGAAATATCAAAGTGATTGTTCGAGTGACAGCCCCAGGTCAGCCCCCAGTCATCGCACAGCTGCGCCACGCGCACTGCGCCTGAAAGCGTCCAGAAGTGCGGGTCCGCCAGCGGTATGTCAACGGCGTTCAGCATCACCGCGTGACCCATTTCACGCCAGTTGGTGGCGATCATATTGGTCGCGACAGGCAGCCCGGTGGCGCGACGGAACTCGGCCATGACTTCACGGCCCGAGAAGCCCTGCTCCGCGCCGCAGGGGTCTTCCGCATAGGTCAGGACATCCCCCAGCCCTTTGCACAGGCTAATCGCTTCATCCAGCAGCCATGCACCATTGGGATCGACGGTGATCCGTGCATCCGCAAAGCGTTTTTTCAGCGCCCGGGCCGTTTCAATCTCCTGCTCGCCGGGCAGCACGCCGCCCTTCAGCTTGAAATCCTTAAAGCCGTAGCGATCCTGCGCCGCCTCGGCCAACCGCACCACCGCGTCGCTGGAGAGCGCTTCCTGGTGGCGCAGGCGATACCAGTCGTGATCGCCCGTGGATCGCGCCAGATAGGGGAGATCGGTTTTATTGCGATCGCCCACGTAGAACAGATAGCCCAGCACGGTAACCGCATCGTGCTGTTTGCCGGGCCCCAGCAGCTCGCAAACCGGAACATTCAGCGCCTTACCCAGTAAATCGAGCAGGGCGGCCTCCAGGGCGGCGACCGCGTTGACCCGCAGTTCAAACGTCCAGGCACCTTTACCGAACGTATCAAAGTCTGCCGACTGATTGCCCTTATGCACCCGCTGAACCACCTTGTTCAGACGGGCGAGCTCCTGGCCCACGACCTGCGGAATGGCATCGACCAGCGTCTGGTAAATCACCTCTCCGCCGGGGGCCTCGCCCACGCCGGTATTCCCTGCGCTGTCTTTCAGCACGACGATATTACGGGTAAACCAGGCGTTATGCGCACCGCCAATATTGAGCAGCATGCTGTCCTGCCCGGCCACCGGGATGACCTTCATCTCCGTGACGGTTGGACTCGATTGCGTTGTCATCATCCACGCTCCGCTACAGGTTTAAGTTCGACGCGCTTGATATCCCCCACCAGCACCAGGTAACTCAGCACCGCCACCAGCGCATGTACCCCGACATAAATCAGCGCACCGTTAAAGGAGCCGGTGGTGCCAACGATGTAGCCGATAGCGATTGGCGTCACAATCCCGGAGATGTTGCCGAACATGTTGAACAGACCGCCGCTCAGGCCGCTGATCTCTTTCGGTGCCGTATCCGCCATCACCGCCCAGCCCAGCGCGCCAATGCCTTTGCCGAAGAAGGCCATCGCCATAAAGCCGATAATCATCCATTCGGCATTGACGTAGTTACAGAACACCATGGTCATGGAGAGCAGCATGCCGAGCACAATCGGCGTTTTACGCGCGATGTTCAGTGACCCCGTGCGGCGCATCAGCCAGTCGGAAATCACCCCGCCGAGCACGCCGCCGACGAAGCCGCAGATTGCCGGGACCGAGGCGACAAATCCCGCTTTCAGAATCGACATGCCGCGCGCCTGCACCAGGTACACCGGGAACCAGGTGATGAAGAAGTAGGTTAAGGCGTTAATACAGTACTGGCCCAGATAGATGCCGATCATCATGCGCGAGCCGACGAGCTGCTTGATCTGCGCCCATTTCTGGCTGAACGGGACTTTTGCTTTTGCGGATTTCTGATCCATGTTGATCAGCGCTCCGCCTTCCGCGATGTACTGCAGCTCTTTTTTGTTCACGCCAGGATGCTGGTTGGGTTCGTGGATCACTTTCAGCCAGACGAAGCTGATGACGATCCCAAGCCCGCCCATGAAGAAGAAGACGTGTGACCAGCCCACCTCATGTGTCAGCCAGCCCATGATTGGCGCGAAGATCACCGTTGCGAAGTACTGTGCTGAGTTGAAAATCGCCACCGCCGTTCCCCTCTCCTGCGCCGGGAACCATGCCGCCACAATTCGGCTGTTGCCCGGGAAGGAAGGCGCTTCCGCTAAGCCTACCAGGAAGCGCAGCGTGAAAAGCGCCACGATAATGCCGAAGCCGCTGAAGATATCGACGAAACCCTGCAACAGGGTAAACATCGACCAGATAAAGATGGACCAGAAATAGACGCGTTTAGATCCAAAACGGTCCAGCAGCCAGCCGCCAGGAATTTGCCCGATGACGTAGGCCCATGAGAATGCGGAGAAAACGTAACCCATGCCCACGGGATCAAGGCCGATATCTTTTGCCATTTCCGAACCGGCAATCGACAGCGTGGCGCGGTCACCATAGTTAAAGGACGTGACGATAAAAAGCATCACCACTATCCAGTAGCGGGCGTTGGTGCGCTTTTCAGCGCTGCTCGCTGCGTGGCTTAATGTACTCATTGTTGCACTCCTGAAACATAGCTTTCGCCTGGTTCATTCTGTACAGCACCGGTAGGGTAATCAGAATGAGACTTGTGTTTTGTCGTTTTGGTACGGCCTGAAGCCGTTTTATAGTGACCGGGAAAGTATATGAAGGAGTGACACGTTCTCTCACCGTGCAGAAACACAGTATTGAAGGGTGTATGAGAGGTTGTTTATGGCATAAGCCCAAGGGAGTGGAAGGTGGTTCACGGAATTGAGGATTTGCTGCGGCTTCGTTGCCGGGTGGCGGCTCCGCCTGACCCGGCCTGGAAAACCCGTAGGCCCGCGCAAGCGAAGCGCCGCCGGGCAGCGGGTTATTTGAGAAGTGAGGCCCAGTTCTCCACCCACGGGTTTGATTCGCTTTCTGGCTCCGGGTGCTCCCCGGCATCAATCAGCAGCATCTCGCCGACGCGCTGGGCGCTCTGTTCCTGCAGGAGCGCATCGAACTGCTTGCCGCCGCCGCAGAAGTTGGCGTAAGAGCTGTCGCCCAGGGCAATGATGCCGTAGTGCACGTTCGGCTGATAGCCAAGCTGGTCTTTAATGCCCTGGAACAGCGGCACAATGCTGTCGGGCAGATCGCCCTGCCCGGTGGTGGAGGTCACCACCAGAATGTATTTATCTTGATACTTTTGCCAGTCCGCCAGTTCCGGGTCTTCATAGACCGTGGCTTTATGGCCCTGGCTGGCGAGTATTGCCTCAGCCTCTTCCGCAACCAGCAGCGAGTTGCCGTACATTGTGCCGACAAAAATGCCTACTTCAGCCATGATATTTTCCCATAATGAATGCGTTTACCGTTCATCCTGAACGTTGCCCGATACAAACTCAACCCTTTCATTTTCGGGGAGTTGTCCCAGCCAGCCAAACTGTGACAGCGCCTGCATCCAGACGTCGTCCAGCCCCGCACGGATAGTCAGCGGTTCGCCGGTAAACGGGTGCGTCAGGCTCAGCTCGCTGGCGTGCAGCATCAGACGATGGCAGCCAAAGTGTTCGGCCGCGCTGCGGTTCTGGCGCAAATCACCGTGTTTGCTGTCGCCAATAATCGGGTGGCGCAGGTGGGCAAGGTGGCGTCGCAGCTGGTGCTTGCGCCCGGTTTTAGGCAGAAGCTCAACCAGGCTGTAGCGTGTGGTCGGAAATTTGCTGGTTGCCACCGGCATTTCGGTCGTCGCCATGCCGCGATAATCCGTCACGGCGGGCTGCGGACCTTTGTCATCGCGGGCAAATTTATCGGCGATTTTGTCCAGCTCTTCCACCAGCGGATAGTCCAGCGTGGCGGCTTCCGTCAGCCAGCCGCGGACGATCGCATGGTAGCGCTTTTGCATCTGATGCTGTTCGAACTGCTGTGACAGCAGGCGTCCCGCCTCGCTGGAAAGCCCCATCAGCAGCACGCCGGAGGTCGGCCTGTCGAGACGATGGGCGGTAAAAACATGCTGACCAATCTGGTCGCGAACGGTCTGCATCACCACCACCTTCTCATCACGATCGAGCCAGCTGCGGTGTACCAGCCAGCCTGACGGTTTATTTACCGCCACCAGCCACTCGTCCTGATAGAGGATCTCAAGCGTCATGCATCGTCACCGGCAAACAGGGCATCCAGTTTTTCCAGTTCGACCAGCATCACGTCGCGCGCAGGGTGCGTTGCCTCGAGCGCCATTTCATAGTAGGGAGAGACAGCAAACGCCTGCGGCAGCGGGTGACCGCCCTCAAGCAGGGCGTGCATGCGTGGAATTAACACCCACTGCAGCCACTCAAACGGGGCCAGCGTATCCAGGCAGAAGGGCTGGGTGCTCGCGAACGCTTCTGGCTGCGGCGCGATCTCCTGCCACAGCTGATGTTGGCGCAAAAGGGCTTCGATGGCGTGCAACTGAGCACGAACGCTATCGTGTTGCGTCATAGTAACCTCAACTGAAAAAATGAACGGCGCGCAGCATAGCATTGCGGAAGGCAGAAATAAAAAAAGGGAGCACTGTAAAAACAGTGCTCCCGGTTCGTTCCGCAGCATTCCAGCTACAATTCGTGCTCCCTGCTCATCCGTGACAACTTTTCCTGAAGCCCGAAGGCCTGGTCATCCGTAAACCGTTGCATCCTGCACACATCTTCCTGACGTGTTTGTTTCATCCTGAAACGTCCTGGCCTTCCTGACCCACCGACCATCCTGACCGGCTCTCGTTCTCCTTCCTGGAGGTGTCCCTTACGCATCCTGCGTTATCCACTTTGCTTCATCCTGAAGCCTTCCTGCAGCGCCATCCTGACGAGTCCTGAGTGAGATACGCCATCATCCTGATGTTCGTTTCTCGTGTCGGCGTCCTGTCGACGGAGATAGAATCCGCTATTCCGCTTCGTCTTACAACCCACCCTTACGGGGTTGTAAGCCGTAAGAAATCCCTAAAAACGATGCAATGAACCACTAATCCATTGAAAAATAGAGTGATATTAATCTGAATTAAATAAGGTAATACTGAATGTTCCAGCGATCTCTCACAAACCTTGTAAGAGATCTCTCACACGCGCTATAGCATCATGGATTACAGAAGTGGCTCAAGTCGGGTGAGGAAGTCCGCAAGAGAGGGGGCGAGAGTCTCGCGATTGCGGGTACCGATAGTCTCTTTAACCACTTCACCTGACAGGTTACAGACGGATAACACATCCAGTTCGCTGTCCAGCGTGGCAATAAAGAGCGTCGGAGAAAGCTTAAGGCGTTTTTGCGTGACCAGATGACCAATCAGGTTTTCCTGAACACGCTGCAGATCGTCTTCGCTCCAGGTCTGCAACAGCGTCAGCGTGATATCAGCAAAGCGCGCGGGCATATCCCCTGCGAACTGAGTAGTATAAAACGCGTGAACCGCTGGTTGTACCACAATGTCCATTGCCCGTTCAACCGCATTTACATTTTGCTCGCCGGTATTGGGCTTCGGCTGCCAGATAACGTAATCCTCAAGCGAAGAGATAATGCACGGCGAGGGTACGCCATATAAATCAGCACTTTGCGGCCACGAGCCCTGCTTTTCATGCCATGCGTCGCAATAGCGGGTCGTGAAGGTAGTGAGGGCATTTGCAGTTTCGATGTCCACCGATTTCTCTCTTCTTGTCAGACAGGATAAACTCAGCCCATAAGTGTACCTGTAAAGTGGCTATGAAACATGTCTTACGAAAATCATCAGGCGTTAACCGGCTTAACGCTGGGTAAATCGACCGATTACCGCGATACCTACGATGCAGGCCTGCTGCAGGGCGTGCCGCGCAGCCTGAATCGCGATCCTCTGGGTCTGCATGCGGACGCATTGCCGTTTGTCGGCGGCGATATCTGGACGCTGTACGAACTCTCCTGGCTTAACGCACGCGGTCTGCCGCAGGTGGCGGTGGGCCACGTTGAGCTGGATTACGCCAGCGTTAATCTCGTCGAGTCCAAAAGCTTTAAGCTCTATCTCAACAGTTTTAACCAGACAAAATTCAACAGCTGGGATGACGTTCAGCACACCCTGGAGCGTGATTTAAGCGCCTGCGCGCAGGGAAAGGTAAGCGTTTCACTGTATCGCCTGCACGAGCTGGAAGGGCAGCCGGTCGCCCACTTCAACGGGACCTGCATCGACGATCAGGATATCGAGGTGGAGAATTATGAATTCAGCGCCGATTATCTCGAAAACGCGGCGAGCGGAAAGGTAGTCGAAGAGACGCTGGTCAGCCATCTGCTGAAATCCAACTGCCTGATCACCCACCAGCCGGACTGGGGCTCGGTGCAGATCCAGTACCGCGGCCCGAAAATCGACCGGGAAAAATTGCTGCGCTACCTGGTGTCGTTCCGCCATCACAACGAATTCCACGAGCAGTGCGTGGAGCGTATCTTTAGCGATATTCAGCGTTTCTGCCAGCCAGAAAAACTGAGCGTTTATGCGCGCTACACCCGCCGCGGCGGGCTGGACATCAACCCGTGGCGCACCAACACCGATTTTGTACCTGCGACGGGACGGCTGGTGCGTCAATAATATAAATATTTTCACAATATGCGCGGTATCTTCCGCGCTTTAGGTTGTGAAACGTCACGCGCCAGGGCTATTGTAATCAACAGGGAAAGACGATAATCGTCCCGTAAGGAGCTCACTTGATTACACATATTAGCCCGCTTGGCTCAATGGATATGTTGTCGCAGCTGGAAGTGGACATGCTTAAGCGCACGGCCAGCAGCGATCTTTATCAACTGTTTCGTAACTGTTCACTTGCCGTACTGAACTCCGGAAGCCTGACAGATAACAGTAAAGAACTGCTGTCCCGCTTCGAAAGCTTTGATATCAACGTGCTGCGCCGCGAGCGTGGCGTGAAGCTTGAAGTCATCAACCCGCCGGAAGAGGCCTTTGTCGACGGGCGCATCATTCGTTCACTTCAGGCTAACCTGTTTGCCGTGCTGCGCGACATTCTGTTTGTTAACGGGCAGATCCACAACGCAGGCCGTTTTCAGCATCTCGACCTGGAAAGCTCGGTCCATATCACCAACCTGGTGTTCTCCATTTTGCGTAACGCCCGTGCCCTGCACGTGGGTGAAGCGCCGAACATGGTCGTCTGCTGGGGCGGTCACTCCATTAACGAAACCGAATACCTTTATGCCCGTCGGGTGGGCACCCAGCTCGGCCTGCGCGAGCTGAATATCTGTACCGGCTGTGGTCCGGGTGCAATGGAAGCACCAATGAAAGGTGCGGCAGTCGGTCACGCGCAGCAGCGTTACAAAGAGGGACGGTTTATCGGCATGACCGAGCCGTCCATCATCGCCGCTGAGCCACCTAACCCGCTGGTTAACGAGCTGATTATCATGCCGGATATCGAAAAACGTCTTGAAGCGTTTGTCCGTATCGCTCATGGCATCATCATCTTCCCGGGCGGCGTGGGAACGGCGGAAGAGCTGCTCTATCTGCTGGGTATTCTGATGAACCCGGCCAACAAAGATCAGGTTCTGCCGCTGATCCTTACCGGGCCGAAAGAGAGCGCCGACTACTTCCGCGTGCTGGACGAGTTTATCGTGCACACGCTGGGTGAAGCCGCGCGTCGTCACTATCGCATCATCATTGACGATGCCGCAGAAGTGGCTCGCCAGATGAAAAAAGCGATGCCATTGGTGAAAGAGAACCGTCGCGATACCGGCGATGCGTACAGCTTTAACTGGTCAATCCGCATCGCGCCGGACCTGCAGATCCCGTTCGAGCCAACGCATGAAAATATGGCGAACCTGAAACTCTACCCCGACCAGCCGGTGGAAGTTCTGGCGGCCGATCTGCGTCGTGCCTTCTCCGGGATTGTGGCGGGCAACGTCAAAGAGATGGGCATCCGCGCCATTGAACAGTACGGTCCGTACAAGATCCACGGCGACCCGGAGATGATGCGCCGTATGGACGACATGCTGCAAGGCTTCGTCGCTCAGCACCGCATGAAGCTGCCAGGATCCGCCTACATTCCTTGCTACGAAATCTGCACCTAACGCTTAGCAGCGTCTCATCAAAACCGGGTCGCCCTCTCGCGCGTCCCGGTTTTTTTTTACCGAAGCAATTCATAGGCATCACTTATGTCTTTTACAAACTATTCACAAACGCAAACGATTACCTCATTTTTACAACCGTAAGTTATCAGCCTTAATCCAAATTACCCGCCAGAAAATCCTAAAAACCCAAATCTTTACAGCTAAAGACACCTATATCACGGGTCGGTCTTTCAGCTCACATGTCGTTGGTGGTAGCCTTCGCGCCCGTAAATTCTCTTTGATGTTTTTTTAACAGATAAATGGTCTAAAGATGCCCACATCATAAGTGGATTATTGCATTTGGGATCAGGATCACTGATAGATTCATAACTAGAATGTATCTTTCCGCCCGCCAATAGTTACGGGTGAAAATTATTAAAAAACCGTCACTGAACGAATTTCATATTACCGTCAGGCACTTTTTCATCGGATTTGACTAAAAAACCTGACAATTCGCTTCCTCCAGGAGATATAGATGGAAACCACTCAAACCAGCACCGTTGCTTCGATTGAATCCCGAAGTGGTTGGCGCAAAACGGATACCATGTGGATGCTTGGCCTTTACGGCACGGCAATCGGCGCTGGTGTACTGTTCCTTCCTATCAACGCAGGCGTCGGCGGTCTGATCCCGCTGATCATTATGGCTATCATCGCTTTCCCGATGACCTTCTTTGCACACCGCGGTCTGACCCGCTTCGTGCTGTCCGGTAAAAACCCGGGCGAAGACATCACTGAAGTTGTTGAAGAGCATTTTGGCGTTGGCGCAGGTAAACTGATTACCCTGCTCTACTTCTTCGCGATTTACCCTATTCTGCTGGTCTACAGCGTGGCGATCACCAACACCGTTGAAAGCTTCATGATGCACCAGCTGCACATGACGCCGCCTCCGCGTGCGATTCTGTCTCTGATCCTGATTGTGGGCATGATGACCATCGTGCGCTTCGGTGAGCAGATGATTGTGAAAGCAATGAGCGTACTGGTCTTCCCGTTCGTTATTGCTCTGATGGTGCTGGCTTGCTACCTGATCCCACAGTGGAACGGCGCAGCGCTGGAAACCCTGTCCCTGAGCAGCGCATCGGCAACCGGTAACGGCCTGCTGATGACCCTCTGGCTGGCGATTCCGGTGATGGTGTTCTCTTTCAACCACTCCCCAATCATCTCCTCTTTCGCCGTTGCGAAACGTGAAGAGTACGGTAATGGCGCAGAGAAGAAGTGCTCCAGCATCCTGGCACGCGCTCACATCATGATGGTACTGACCGTGATGTTCTTCGTCTTCAGCTGCGTACTGAGCCTCTCCCCGGCGGATCTGGCGGCAGCGAAAGAGCAGAACATCTCTATTCTGTCTTACCTGGCGAACCACTTTAACGCACCGGTCATTGCGTGGATGGCGCCTATCATCGCGATTATCGCCATCACCAAATCCTTCCTGGGCCACTACCTCGGCGCACGTGAAGGCTTCAACGGTATGGTGATTAAATCTCTGCGCGGTAAAGGCAAGAGCATTGAAATCAACAAGCTGAACAAAATCACTGCACTGTTCATGCTGCTCACCACCTGGGCGGTAGCAACGCTGAACCCAAGCATCCTGGGCATGATTGAAACCCTGGGCGGCCCGGTCATCGCGATGATTCTGTTCCTGATGCCGATGTACGCGATTCAGAAAGTCCCTGCTATGCGCAAGTACAGCGGTCATGTGAGCAACGTCTTTGTGGTTATCATGGGTCTTATCGCAATCTCTGCGATCTTCTACTCCCTGTACACCATGTTCTGATTATCACCCGCGCCGTCTTCGGACGGCGCACTCCTCCCTCTCTGACTGAAAGCAATGGACGCATCATGATTAGCGTATTCGATATCTTCAAAATCGGTATTGGTCCTTCCAGCTCTCACACCGTCGGACCAATGAAAGCCGGTAAGCAGTTCACGGATGACTTGATTGCACGCGGCATCTTGCATGACATTACCCGCGTGGTTGTCGATGTATACGGCTCGCTTTCCCTGACCGGGAAAGGCCACCATACCGATATCGCCATTATCATGGGCCTGGCGGGAAATCTGCCGGATACCGTTGATATTGATGCGATCCCTGGCTTCATCCAGGATGTGAACACCCACGGTCGCCTGCTGCTAGCGAACGGTGAGCATGAGGTTGAATTCCCGGTTGACCACTGCATGAATTTCCATGCGGACAACCTGTCGCTGCACGAAAACGGCATGCGCATTACCGCGCTGGCTGGCGACAAAGCGGTATACAGCCAGACGTATTACTCTATCGGCGGCGGTTTTATCGTCGACGAAGACCACTTTGGTCAAACCGATAACGCTTCTGTCGAGGTGCCGTATCCGTACAAAACGGCGGCGGATCTTCAGCGTCACTGCCAGGAGACGGGCCTTTCCCTTTCCGGCTTGATGATGAAAAACGAGCTGGCACTGCACAGCAAAGAAGAGCTCGAACAGCACTTCACTAACGTCTGGGAAGTGATGCGCGGCGGTATTGAGCGTGGGATCACCACCGAAGGCGTTCTGCCTGGCAAGCTTCGCGTGCCGCGTCGTGCTGCAGCACTGCGCCGTATGCTGGTGAGCACCGACAAAACGACAACGGACCCGATGGCCGTCGTAGACTGGATCAACATGTTCGCCCTGGCGGTGAACGAAGAGAACGCCGCAGGGGGCCGTGTGGTCACCGCGCCGACTAACGGTGCCTGCGGCATCGTTCCGGCGGTGCTGGCGTACTACGACAAGTTTATCCGTGAAGTGAACGCGAACTCACTGGCACGCTACCTGCTGGTCGCCAGTGCGATTGGTTCGCTGTATAAGATGAACGCGTCCATTTCCGGTGCGGAAGTGGGCTGTCAGGGTGAAGTCGGCGTGGCGTGCTCCATGGCGGCGGCGGGTCTGGCCGAACTGTTGGGTGCGAGCCCGACACAGGTTTGCATTGCTGCGGAAATCGGCATGGAACATAACCTGGGACTGACCTGTGACCCGGTTGCCGGACAGGTACAGGTGCCGTGCATCGAACGTAACGCGATTGCCTCCGTGAAGGCGGTGAACGCGGCACGTATGGCGCTGCGCCGCACCAGCGAGCCGCGCGTCTGTCTCGATAAGGTTATCGAAACCATGTACGAAACCGGTAAAGATATGAACGCCAAATACCGCGAAACCTCTCGCGGCGGCCTTGCGATGAAGATCGTGACCTGCGATTAAGCCTCTCAGGAAGCCTCGTTTTGCGAGGCTTCTTCCTGTTTTCCCCACCATTCATAGTTTCACGCTGCTGACAGTGTTACCCTTCACGCATGAGATAGAAGGGAGATTATCTGTGGCCGTTCATTTACTTATCGTCGATGCTCTTAACCTGATTCGCCGTATCCATGCGGTACAGGGGACGCCTTGTAAAGACACCTGCCTGCACGCGCTGGAACAGCTTATTCGCCACAGTGAGCCCACCCACGCGGTCGCGGTATTTGATGACGAAGCCCGCAACACGGGCTGGCGACACCAGCGTCTGCCGGACTACAAAGCCGGACGCGCACCGATGCCGGACGATCTTCACGCTGAATTGCCCATGCTGCGCGCTGCATTTGAACAGCGGGGCGTCCCCTGCTGGGGCGCACACGGAAACGAAGCCGACGATCTCGCGGCCACCCTCGCCGTAAAGGTGGCAAGTGCCGGGTATCAGGCCACTATCGTTTCAACTGACAAAGGCTACTGCCAGCTGCTCTCCCCGACTATCCGCATTCGCGACTATTTTCAAAAACGCTGGCTGGACGCGCCGTTTATCGCCAGCGAGTTCGGCGTCTCGCCTGAGCAACTGCCGGATTACTGGGGGCTGGCAGGCATCAGCAGCTCCAAGGTGCCGGGTGTCGCCGGTATTGGGCCGAAGAGCGCCGCACTGCTGCTGACCGATTTTCAGAGTCTGGAAGGGATTTACGCCCGTCTGGATGAGGTACCAGAAAAGTGGCGCAAGAAGCTGGAGGCGCATAAAGAGATGGCCTTTATCTGCCGGGAAATCGCAACGCTACAGACGGATTTACAGCTGGACGGGAATTTACAGCAGCTGAGATTAGAGCGTTAATATCCCCTCACCCTAACCCTCTCCCCATGGGGGAGAGGGAACTGCACGGTGCGGTCTTTTCCCCCTCGCCCCTTTGGGGAGAGGGCCGGGGTGAGGGGCAATCAGCGCACTATCGCTCGTCGCGACGTCCGCCGACCGCAGCCCACCAGCGACGAATATGCACCGTCACCTCTTCACGGTCGTGATACAGCTGACGCGCCTGGATCTCTACGTTAATACCGTTTTCGTCCATTTGTTCCTGAATGTACGCCAGGTTCTGCGACACTTCCTCATAGCGCTTTTTCATCGGCAGCTTGAGGTTGAAAATGGTCTCACGACACCAGCCGTTCACCAGCCAGGAGGCCATCAGCGCGGCGACTTTTGCCGGCTTCTCTACCATATCGCACACCATCCACGAGATGTTGTTACGGTTCGGGCGATAGCGGAAACCGTCTTCACGCAGCCAGGTGACCTGTCCGGTGTCCATCAGGCTTTGCGCCATTGGACCGTTATCAACGGACGATACCCACATATTGCGTTTCACCAGCTGATAGGTCCAGCCGCCCGGGCACGCGCCAAGGTCGACGGCGTACATGCCGTTTGCCAGACGCTCATCCCACTCATCTGCCGGGATAAAGACGTGGAACGCCTCTTCCAGCTTGAGCGTGGAACGGCTTGGCGCATCGGACGGGAAGCGCAAACGCGGAATGCCCATAAAGAAGGGAGAGTTGTTGGTGGTGTAAGAATAGCCTGTATAGCAGCAGCCCGGTGCGATAAAGAAGATATGCACCACCGGACGCTTCGGCGTTTCGTAGTTCGTCAGCACGCCCGCATCACGCAGCGCCGCACGCAGCGGCACGGTGAACTTACGGCAGAACTTCATCAGCTCTTTACTTTCGTTGGTATCCGCCACTTCAACGCGCAGATCGCCGCCCTTCTCCACCACGCCCTGCAGCATGCCAACAATTGGCGTGATGCGGTCTTCCGGCGGAAGATCCTTCAGCAGCTCACCCGCGACAAACATCTGGCGAGCGAAGATCAGCGAGCTGAACGGCAGCTCGCGCGCCAGCTTGTCGGCGTCTTCAGGCTGATAGCACTCGAATACCACATAGCCCGCGTTCTCTTTTACGCGGGCAAAGCCGAAGACTTCGCGCTTCGCCGCTTTATCGGTAATTTCCGCGGCGCACTCTTTCTCAAACCCCGGGCGACAATATAAAACAACCTTATTCATGAACAACGCCCTTGCGTTTCAGACGGATAGCTCCGATAAACATTAATACCCAACCCGCCAGGAAGCTGAAGCCACCGACAGGTGTAACGAACGCCCACAGGCGCAGATGTGAGAGCGCAAGGCAGTACAGGCTACCGCTGAACAACACGGTACCCAGCGCCATAAAAACGCTGCTCCAGTAAAACCAGATACTGATACGACGCTGCATCGCCACCGCCAGCCCAAAAATCGCCAGCGTATGGAAGGCCTGATATTCAAGGCCGGTCTGGATCCAGCCCATCTCTACTGCGCCCAAAGACTTGCTTAATACATGTGCGCCAAAGGCGCCCAGTGCAACAAAAATAAAGCCACTCACCGCGGCAAAAATCAGCATGAATCGGCTGGTCATGTTTAAGTCCTGAATTGATGCGTGCCCGGCACACAAACGTTATTGCTCATACCTGAAGCGGAATTTTTCTTGCTCGGTTGCCGCTTTCGCCAGTATCCACTGCCGGAAAGCGGCTATTTTACCCAGTTCTGCCTGACTGTCATGACAAACCAGATAAAACGCATTCTTGCTGACCAGTACATCATTAAAAGGGCAAACCAGGCGGCCTGCCTCAATTTCGGACTGCGCCATGACGTTGTTCGCCAACGCCACGCCCTGCCCGTGAATGGCAGCCTGTAACACCATCGCACTGTGGCTAAAGATGGGTCCCTGCTGCACGTTTATATGTGTAAGACCTAATTGACGGGTATAAGTTTGCCAGTCGCGGCGAGAGGCATCATGCAAAAGCGTATGCTGAGCCAGGTCAGCGGGTGACTTCAGCGCCTTTTCACCTGTTAACAGCAGGGGAGAACAGACCGGCAGGAGATATTCTGCGTATAATTTTTCAACACGCAAGCCCGGCCAGTTACCGCGACCATAAAAAATGGCAACATCGACGTCATCGGCCAGCTTGTCCTCCTGGCGATCTACCGCCTGGATTCGAACGTCGATCCCCGGATAAGCTGAGTTAAAGCTTGAGAGTCTGGGCACCAGCCAATGAATGGCAAAACTGGGCAATAAACTGACAGTCAGGGCACCTTTTGCACTGCGAGCCTGCAGCTTACGCGTGGCTTCCGTAAGCTGGGAAAAAATCTCTTTAATATCCTGAAAATAGCTCTGCCCCTCTTCGGTCAACAGCAACGAACGGTTGCGTCGACGAAACAGCTTAAGGCCCAGAAAATCCTCCAGAGACTTGATTTGGTGACTTACTGCGGCCTGTGTCACAAAAAGCTCATCTGCTGCGCGGGTAAAGCTCAGGTGACGTGCTGCTGCATCAAAAACACGTAATGCATTGAGGGGTGGCAATCGCTTTGACATGGTTATCTGGCTTAGATGTTAACGGATTTTAACAAACAGGAAACAACGTTTAACCTATTAGTTTTTTTTATCTGAGCCATTATAATTTGTCCGTTGAGGAACTACCAGCAAATACCTATAGTGGCGGCACTTCCTGAGCCGGAACGAAGAGCTTTTTTCGGAATGCGTGTTCTGAAGGGCTTTTGGCTTACGGTTGTGATGTTGTGTTGTTGTGTTTGCAATTGGTCTGCGATTCAGACCACGGTAGCAACGCTACCAATTTTTCACTTCCTGTACATTTACCCTGTCTGTCCATAGTGATTAATGTAGCACCGCCAATTTGCGGTGCTTTTTTTTCGCCTGCGATCCGTTAGTGCTCGATCTCTTTCATCTCTTTCACGTCCGTGCGGTTGATCTGCTGCTTGTTCCCGTTAGCATCTTTGTACGAAATCATCCCGGTATCATTATCGGTAGTCGGTTTCCCTTCCGAAACGATAGAACGACCATCGTTGGTGTGCATCACGTAGTTGTTACCAGAACAGGCGCTCAGGGCAAAAGTAAACGCACAGGCAGAAATGATTGCAGCTGTCTTATTCATGATTATTCTCCTTTAGCAATTAATGCTATTCAAACCTCGATTTATAACAGGCTAAAACATCCGCCTAACACTATTTAGCATAACCTGCTTTTTTGAGGTCGTAAGGATAAGCAGACAATTCTGATAGATATCAACCTCCTTGCCCTGCCGCTGAAATTGCGCGACGATCGCTATATTGAAATGAGGAATCCCATGAACGCTTTCAGTCCTGCGCAGTTCCGCGCACAGTTCCCGGCCCTGGCCGATGCCGGTATTTATCTGGATAGCGCCGCCACCGCCCTTAAGCCACAGGCGGTGATTGAGGCCACGCAGCAGTTCTACAGCCTGAGCGCCGGGAACGTGCATCGCAGCCAGTTTGCCGAAGCGCAGCGTTTAACCGCGCGCTACGAAGCCGCACGCGATCAGGTCGCGCGCCTGATCAATGCCGAAAGCGGGAAAAACATCGTCTGGACGCGCGGCACGACCGAGGCCATCAATATGGTGGCCCAGTGCTACGCGCGCCCGCTGCTTCAGCCGGGCGATGAGATCGTCGTCAGCGAGGCGGAACATCATGCCAACCTGGTGCCATGGCTGATGGTGGCCGAGCAAACGGGTGCGCGCGTGGTGAAACTCCCACTGGGTGCAGACCTTCTGCCCGATGTGGCCCGCCTCCCCGAGCTGATTACTCCCCGCAGCCGCATTCTGGCGCTCGGACAGATGTCGAACGTCACGGGTGGTTGCCCTGATCTGGCTCAGGCCATTCGCATCGCCCATGCCAGCGGGATGGTGGTGATGGTCGACGGCGCTCAGGGGGTGGTGCACTTCCCCGCTGATGTGCAGGCGCTTGATATCGACTTCTATGCCTTCTCGGGACATAAGCTCTACGGGCCAACCGGTATAGGAGCGCTGTACGGCAAGCCAGAGCTGCTGGCAAAAATGACGCCGTGGCTCGGTGGCGGCAAAATGATTACCGAAGTGTCGTTCGATGGCTTCAAAACGCAGGACGTTCCCTATCGTCTGGAGGCCGGTACGCCGAACGTGGCGGGGGTGATTGGCTTAAGCGCGGCGCTGGAGTGGCTGGCAGAAATCGACATTGTCCAGGCTGAAAGCTGGAGCCGGGGGCTGGCGACGCTGGCAGAGGAAGAACTCAAAAAGCGCCCGGGATTCCGCTCGTTCCGCGTTCAGGACTCCAGCCTGCTCGCCTTTGATTTTGCGGGCGTTCACCATAGCGACATGGTGACGCTGCTGGCCGGGTACGGCATTGCCCTGCGTGCCGGACAGCACTGCGCCCAGCCGCTGCTGGCGGCGCTCGGCGTTAACGGTACGCTGCGCGCCTCGTTTGCGCCGTATAATACCCAAAGCGATGTCGACGCGCTGGTTGCCGCCGTTGACCGCGCCCTTGAAATACTGGTGGATTAATGACTAACGCTGCATTAGCCGGACATCCGTTTGGCACGGTCATCACAGAAGAGACCCTAAGACAGACCTTCGCCCCGCTCCAACAGTGGGAAGATAAATATCGTCAGCTGATCCTGCTGGGTAAACAGCTCCCTGTGCTTTCAGACGATCTCAAAGCGCAGGCGAAAGAGATCGCAGGCTGTGAAAACCGCGTCTGGCTGGGTGTGAGCGTCTCCGGCGAGAAGCTGCACTTCTTCGGCGACAGCGAAGGCCGCATCGTCAGGGGCCTGCTGGCCGTATTGTTGACCGCTGTGGAAGGGAAAAGCGCGGCGGAATTGCTGGCACATTCGCCGCTGGCGTTATTTGATGAGCTTGGGCTGCGCGCGCAGCTCAGCGCCTCGCGCGGTCAGGGGCTGATCGCGCTCAGCGACGCGGTACTGGATGCCGCACGTCAGGCTCAAGCCTGACGTTCCGCCTTCGCCATCATTTTCTTGAGGGCGTGAGACACCGCCACAAAGCCGAATGAGGCGGTCACCATGGTGGCCGCACCAAACCCGGAGGCGCAATCCATTCGTTTTGGCCCTTCCGCCGTGCTTTTCATTGCGCAGACTGACCCGTCCGCCTGCGGGTAGACCAGCGCTTCGGTTGAGAACACGCAGTCGACGCCCAGCTTGCCTTTGCTGTTCTTCACCACGTTAAAGTCGCTCTTCAGGCGCTCACGCAGCTTGGCAGCCAGCGGATCCTGAATGGTTTTCGCCAGATCGGCCACCAGGATCTGCGTCGGATCGATTTGCCCGCCCGCGCCGCCCGTCGTGACCAGCGGCACCTTGTAGCGACGGCAGTAGGCGATCAGCGCCGCTTTTGGCCGCACGCTGTCGATGGCGTCAATCACATAGCTGTAGCCTTTGCTCATGTACTCCGCGACGTTATCTGCCGTCACAAAGTCGTCGATCACCGTCACGCGGCACTCCGGGTTGATCAAACGGATACGCTCCGCCATGACCTCAGATTTCGCCAGACCGACACTATCGCGCAGGGCGTGGATTTGACGGTTGGTGTTGGTGACGCAAACGTCATCCATGTCAATCAGCGTGATTGCGCCAATACCGGTTCTCGCCAGCGCTTCTGCCGCCCACGACCCCACACCACCAATGCCCACGACGCAGACATGCGCATCCGCAAACAGCTGCAGGGCTTTTTCACCATATAAACGTGCCGTTCCGCCAAAACGCTGGCGCCAGGCGTCGCTGATTACCACAGACATAAAACCTCAAATGTAAAAAGGGTGAGGTTTTCCTCACCCTGAACAGTAATCCGTATTGCGCTCAGAATACCACAATCAGCCGCTGAATACGTTTCCAGCACCCGGCGCCGCCTTCAGTACCCACACGCGTCCGTAGTGGTTATACCAGCCCGCGCGATGGCCTGCGTCAGGGCCAATACCCTGATAGATGTCGAAGTGCTGGCCTTTAATCGCCCCGCCGACGTCCAGCGCCACCATCAGGCGCAGCTCATACTGGCCGTTGAACTTGCCGTTGTTGTCCAGCAGAGGGACCTCAGCCAGCAGCGTGGTGCCAGCAGGAATAATCGAACGATCCGATGCTACCGACGCGCGGCCAATCAGCGGAACGGCACTCGCCCCTTTCACCGGCGCGAAGTTTTGCGGTTTGAAGAAGACGAACGACGGGTTCTGCTCCAGCAGCTCACGCACCTCGGCTTCGCTGTGTTTCTCGCCCCATTCGCGGATAGCCTGCATCGACATATCTTCTTTCTTCACTTCGCCGCGGTCGATCAGCACCTTGCCAATACTGCGATAGGCGTGGCCGTTTTTACCGGAATAGCTGAAGAAGTTAAGCGGCGAACCGTCGCCAAAATCAATGTAGCCGCTGCCCTGAACGTCCATGATGAAGTTATCCATCAGGGAGTTGCTGTATGCCAGAACGTAGTTTTCGCTCAGCGCACCGGCGTAGATCTCAGCACGAGACGGCAGACGACCGCGTTTTGGCGGCATACGGTAAATAGGATACTGGAACTCGCCCTGACGGGAGTGTCGTGCCTGGATAACCGGGGTGTAATAGCCGGTAAACTGAACGTTGCCGTAGTTATCGGCCCCTTCCATCTGCCAGGCATCGATACCAAACTGGCGCATGTTGCGCGTATCGCCGCCTGCTTTCAGCCAATCCTGGACCGCGCTATACACGCTACTCTGGGTACCATACAGACGCGGCGACGCGTTGCGGATCTGGTATACCTGCTCGGAGAAATCACCGGCATTAATCGGTGCGCCGACAGCATCAGGCTGATTAACTAAAGAGAAAGGCTGGGATAACTTCCCGTCTTTATACTGTTGACCGCGATCGGTCGGTTTGGAAGAACAGGCCGCAAGAATCGCTACCATTGCGCCCGCCATCAGATACTTCGCCCAACGTCCTTTCATTATATCTCGTCTTTAAGTTGCCCATTTCCGCGTGATGAAGATAACAAACCGCCAGGGCTAATGAAATGCGATCGCATGCCCTTTGGCAAATTTTGCGCAAAAAATAGTCCAAACAAAGCCATGTCGTTCAATTTGCATACAAAATCATGATTTATGTGAAAAAGGGGTTGCATCACAAACCTATCCGAGTATAGTGCGCATCCACGGACGCGGGGTGGAGCAGCCTGGTAGCTCGTCGGGCTCATAACCCGAAGGTCGTCGGTTCAAATCCGGCCCCCGCAACCAATTAAAATTTGATGAAGTATAAGCAGTACGGTGACGCGGGGTGGAGCAGCCTGGTAGCTCGTCGGGCTCATAACCCGAAGGTCGTCGGTTCAAATCCGGCCCCCGCAACCAATCAAATTTGAAGAAGTAAGTTTCTACACGAGTAGAAAGACGGACGCGGGGTGGAGCAGCCTGGTAGCTCGTCGGGCTCATAACCCGAAGGTCGTCGGTTCAAATCCGGCCCCCGCAACCAATACTTCTAAAAACAATAAACACCCTTAAGGGTGTTTTTTTGTATCTGTCGTTTGTCAATTTGCCGGGCGTTTACCCGGCTGAAAGATTTACCCGCGTCGCGCCAGCGTCGCCCCGTCTGAGAAATACGCCCGTATCCCCGCCAGAATCGACTCCGCCACTTCCTGCTGGAATTTTGCCGTCTTGAGCTTGCGCTCCTCTTCAACGTTACTGATAAACGCGGTTTCGACCAGAATGGACGGGATATCCGGTGCCTTGAGTACCGCAAACCCGGCCTGTTCAACGCTGTTTTTATGCAGCTTATTGATATTGCCCAGCTTGCCCAGCACCGCTTTACCAAACTTCAGGCTGTCGTTAATGGTCAGCGACTGCACCATATCGAACATAGTGTGGTCGACGTAGCGGTCGCCGCTTTTGCTCACGCCACCAATCAGGTCAGAGGCGTTCTGGCTGTCAGCCAGAAATCTTGCTGCGGTACTGGTCGCGCCTTTGGTTGAGAGCGCAAACACCGACGAGCCGCTTGGCTGGCGGCTGGTAAACGCATCCGCATGGATCGACACGAACAAATCGGCGCGCTGCTTCTGCGCTTTCGCTACCCGGACCTTCAGCGGAATAAAGATATCTTCATTGCGCGTCATATAGGCGCGCATATTGCCTTCTTTATCAATCAACGCCTTCAGACGACGGGCAATTTGCAGCACCACGTCTTTTTCACGCGTGCGGTATTTCCCCACCGCGCCGGAGTCTTCGCCGCCGTGGCCGGGATCGAGCATGATCACAATCGGACGATCGCGCCCTGCTTTCCCCGGCTGCGGACCGCTTTGCGCAGGTGGAACCTGACGCTGCAAATCGCCCTTGTTGTAATCCTCCAGCAGGGCAAGAAGCGGATCCTGAATATCCGTCGCATTAGCCGGGTAGAGATCCATCACCAGACGCTCTTTAAACGTCGCGACGGGCGCCAGGGCGAACAGCTGCGGCTTAACGTTCTGTTTAAGCTCAAACACCATGCGCACGGTTTGCGGATCAAACTGCCCGACGCGCGCCGATTTAATAAACGGATCGTCGCCGCGGATCTGCGCCGCCATCCCCTTCAGCACGGAGTTGAGGTTAACGCCTTCGAGATCCACCACCACGCGTTCCGGGTTGCTGAGGGCAAATTGCTTATATTTCAGCACGCGGTTGGATTCGACCGTCACGCGCGTATAGGTCGACGACGGCCAGACACGCACCGCCACCACCTGACTCGTGGCGGCAAGACCGACCTGACTGACGCTAAGCAACCACATTGCCCCGGCCCCTTTTAACAAACGGCGGCGGCTTATTGCTGAATTGGATCCCGACATGCTTCTCCCGAGCAAGAACACTGACTGATATACAAAATGTCCAAATTGACCGAAAACTTTAACGAATGACGCATAAACTGTCATCTATAAAAGGGTAAACAATCATACGCTAACGCACGGATTACTTACCAATTTCTGTGGGTCGCAGAAAATTTGCGCTTGCACACGCGACCACAATCGAATAAAAATACAGAAATTACGAATAAACATTCATTAAGGGTTGTGCCATGGTGAAGGAACGTAGAACCGAACTGGTCCAGGGATTCCGCCATTCTGTTCCCTATATCAACGCCCATCGGGGAAAAACGTTTGTCATCATGCTTGGCGGCGAAGCCATTGAGCATGAAAATTTTTCCAGCATCGTCAATGACATTGGCCTGCTGCACAGCCTCGGGATCCGCCTGGTGGTGGTGTATGGCGCGCGTCCGCAGATCGACGCCAACCTGGCCGCTCACCACCACGAGCCGATTTACCACAAGCATACCCGCGTTACCGATGCCAAAACCCTTGAGCTGGTGAAACAGGCGGCGGGTCTGCTGCAGCTGGATATTACCGCGCGTCTCTCCATGAGCCTGAACAATACGCCGCTGCAGGGGGCGCATATCAACGTCGTGAGCGGCAACTTTATCATTGCCCAGCCGCTCGGCGTGGACGATGGCGTGGATTACTGCCACAGCGGCCGCATTCGTCGTATTGATGAAGAAGCTATTCATCGCCAGTTGGACAGCGGAGCCATCGTGCTGATGGGCCCGGTTGCTGTGTCTGTAACGGGCGAAAGCTTTAACCTGACGTCCGAAGAGATTGCCACGCAGCTGGCGATCAAGCTGAAGGCGGAAAAAATGATTGGGTTCTGCTCCTCCCAGGGCGTCGTGAACGATGAAGGAACAATCGTACCGGAACTCTTCCCAAACGAAGCCCAGGCTCGCGTGGAGGCGCTGGAAGCCGAAGGCGATTACCACTCAGGCACCGTCCGCTTCCTGCGTGGCGCCGTGAAGGCCTGCCGCAGCGGCGTGCGCCGCAGCCATCTGATCAGCTATCAGGAAGACGGGGCCCTGCTGCAGGAGCTGTTCTCCCGCGACGGTATTGGTACACAGATTGTGATGGAGAGTGCGGAGCAAATCCGCCGCGCCACCATCAACGACATCGGCGGCATTCTGGAGCTGATCCGCCCGCTGGAACAGCAGGGTATTCTGGTGCGTCGCTCACGCGAACAGCTGGAGATGGAGATCGACAAATTCACCATTATTCAGCGCGATAACCTGACCATTGCCTGCGCCGCGCTCTATCCGTTCCCGGAAGAGAAGATCGGTGAAATGGCCTGCGTGGCGGTGCATCCTGATTACCGCAGCTCTTCACGCGGCGAAATGCTGCTTGAGCGCGTGGCGGTACAGGCGCGCCAGATGGGGCTAAGCAAGCTGTTCGTCCTGACGACGCGCAGCATTCACTGGTTCCAGGAGCGCGGATTCACACCGGTGGATATCGATTCTCTGCCGGAAACGAAGAAAGAGATGTACAACTATCAGCGTCGTTCAAAAGTGCTGATGGCCGATCTGGGATGATACGGCGCCCTCACCGTCCGGCGAGGGCTATCGTTCAGAGTGACTCAAATATCGCGCTCAGCCCGCTTCGGCGTTCCGTGCGGGTGGCGATCGCCTGCACCAGCACCCGTTCATCGGCATACAGAGACAGGCGCTGACGTGCGCGCGTAATGGCGGTATAGATCAGCTCGCGGGTAATGACGGGTGAAAGCTGCGTGGGCAGGATCAGCGCCGCATGGTTAAACTCGGAGCCCTGGGATTTATGCACCGTCATCGCCCAGGCGGTTTCATGCTCGGGCAAACGGCTGGGCTGGAAAGACTTCACGTTCCCGTCCGGCATCTGGAACCAGACGCGCAGGCCCTGGCCGCAGTCTAGCGCAATCCCGATATCCCCGTTAAACAACCCCAGCGCGCTGTCGTTGCGGGAGATCATCACCGGTCGCCCTTCATACCATCGCGAGTGCGGGGTACGGTTAATTTTGCGTTTTTGCGCCAGCAGCTGTTCCAGCCTGTCGTTCAGACCCCGGACACCAAACGGGCCTTCCCTCAGCGCACAGAGCAGCTGGTATTCACCAAACGCGGCAATGACCTGCTCCGGCGTACTTTGCTGTTGTACGCCCGCCAGAAAGTGCTGATACCCCTGCAGGGCGTCATCAAGCATCGCCTGATACTCTTCCCCGCTTTGCAGCGATTTTTTCTCAATATCCGTAAAGGTTCCGTCAAATACCGCCGCGGTGGTGCGCCGGTCGCCCCGGTTCACCGCTGCCGCAAGCTGGCCGATGCCGGAGTCGCTGCCGAAACGGTAGCTTTTTTGCAGCAGACACAGGCTGTCGCGCAGCGCCCCTGCAAGAGAATGGTTTTCAGAGGTGAGCGAACATCCGGTGAGACGGGCCAGCTCCTGCGCGCGTTCAGCGGTATATCCCAGGCTGGCATAGGTGCAGATATCCCCCAGCACGGCCCCGGCCTCTACGGAGGCAAGCTGATCGCGATCGCCCAAGAAAATAACGCGCGCGTGCGGCGGGAGCGCATCGATCAAACGCGACATCATCGTCAGGTCAATCATCGACGCTTCATCCACCACCAGAACATCAAGGTGCAGCGGGTTACCGGCATGATAGCGCAAACGCTGGCTACCCGGCTGTGCGCCAAGCAAACGGTGCAGCGTGCTGGCTTCATTGGGGAAAAGCGCAAGCTGATCCCCGGTTAGGGGCAGTTTTTGCAGCGCGCCGCCTAACGATTCCGTCAAACGTGCCGCCGCTTTACCGGTGGGGGCCGCCAGGCGAATTCGGCACTTTTGCTCACCCGATAGCTGAATCAGCGCGGCAAGCAGTTTTGCCACGGTGGTCGTTTTCCCGGTGCCCGGGCCGCCAGAAATCACCGAGATCCGTCGCGTTAAGGCCACGGCTGCCGCCACTTTCTGCCAGTCTGTCGCGTCGTCAGAGGTAAACAGCGTATCCAGCGTTTGCCGGAGCTGTGCTTCATCGCAGGGAAGCGGGGCGTTGGTCTCGCTGAAAAAACGCGCAACCGTCAGTTCGTTACGCCACAGCCGGTTAAGATACAAACGTTCGCCGACAAGGATCATCGGCGTCCCGGTATCGGCTCCGCTCACGGCAGGCGAGCCGAGTAATATCGCCTGCCAGTCCACTGCGTCACCCAGCAGCGCGAAACACGCCTGTAAAGCCGGAGGCATCTTCTCATCCACCGCCAGACGCGACAGCGGCAGACACACGTGCCCCTCCCCCGCGTCTTTGCTCAGAATGGCGGCGGCAAGCATGACGGCAGGCTCCTCACCTGCCACCATCATGGCGAACTGCACATCCAGGTGGCGCAGTAATCGTTGTTCAACCGCGTCCAGCAGTAGCGCCTGCATCGTCATGCCACCTCCTCCGTGCTTGCAGCAAACAGGTTATCCATTTTTTCAATCAGTTCCGCAGCCGGACGCGTACTAAAGACGCCGGAACGCGGGTCGTTAGCATCCACTCCGCGCAGGAACAGGTAAATGACGCCGCCAAAATGCGCTTCGTAGCGGTAATCGGCCATGCGATGACGCAGGTAACGGTGCAGCGCCAGAGTGTAAAGCTGGTACTGCAGATCGTAGCGATGCATTTGCATGGCAGAGGCCATCGCGTCCTGCGTGTAGGCTTCGCTGCTTTCACCCAGCCAGTTCGATTTGTAATCCAGCAGGTAGTAGCGCCCTTCGTGGCGGAAAACCAGGTCGATAAAGCCTTTGAGCATCCCCTGTACCTGGCGGAAGTTCAGCGGCGGGCACCCGGCGGATAACGGATCGTACTCGCGGATAAGCGCATCAAGCGCCTCGGCTCTGAGCGGGCTGGTGATGGGGAGATAAAACTCCATCTCCACCTGCTTATTTTTGGCGGTCAACTGACTCAGCGAGATCCCCTGCGTTGTGAGCGGCGCGTGCAGTACAGCGCGGATCCAGTCGGTGAGAACCGGCTGCCACTGTGCGTCGTAGCCGCCGCTCTGTAACATCTTCAGTACCCACTCTTCGGAAACCGGCTGGGTAAAATCCAGCTCTTCAAACAGGCTGTGCAAAAACGTGCCCGGCGAGGCGCCGCGCGGGAACTGGTGCGGGGTAAGCACCGGCTCAACGGGTACGCTACCGGCT
Source organism: Enterobacter asburiae (assembly GCF_024599655.1). Classification (NCBI taxonomy): domain Bacteria; kingdom Pseudomonadati; phylum Pseudomonadota; class Gammaproteobacteria; order Enterobacterales; family Enterobacteriaceae; genus Enterobacter; species Enterobacter asburiae. Next base: position 990,288 of record NZ_CP102247.1, on the reverse strand, counting down.
CCTGCGGCATCCACGTCCAGTTTTGGCATCAGATCCTGCGCAATACTCTGCCCGTGCTGCTGTAAACCGGAGTAGCTGGTGACGCGCCAGTCGTCGGCAATCGTGCGTACCACCCGACGGGCATGGAGATCTGACTCGTGCGGCTCCGGCATGTGCCAGCGGCTGTTGTCGGGCAGCGAAGGAATATGCAGGGCAACATGCTCAGAGCAAATGGATTCGATACACTGGCGCAGGCCCGCCGCGTCTTTGGGTTCGCCGTGCTGAATAAGCCGCCCAAGCGCGCTCAGATGAAAATCGCTCTCCCCGGTCTTTTCGCCACGGCGACGGAACAGCGGCGCAACGCCCAGGCTACAGTGCCAGATCGAACGGGTCAGCGCGACGTAGAGCAGGCGCAGGTCTTCCGCCAGACGCTCGGCCTCTGCCAGCTCAACGCTGGACTCCGCGTTGCTGAGATCGAGCACCGCCTCAAAAGACTCGCGATCGTGGTAAAAGGCCTGATCCTGCACGCGGTAATTGGCAATAAACGGCAGCCAGACCAGCGGATATTCCAGGCCTTTCGATTTGTGAATGGTGACGATCTGCACCAGATGTTTATCGCTCTCAAGGCGCATCTGCTGGCTGGACGAATTGCTGTTCGGGTCGGCAATCTGCTGCGCCAGCCAGCGCACGAGGGCGTGCTCGCTCTCCAGCTGCGTACCCCCCTCTTGCAGCAGCTCGCTGATGTGCAAAATATCGGTCAAACGGCGCTCGCCGCCCGCTGTCGCCAGCATATTCTCGGCAATGTGGCGCTGTGCCATGAGCTCGCGCACCATCGCCATCACGCCGCGCTTCTGCCATTTTTCGCGGTAGCGAACAAACTCTTCTACCACGGCATCCCACGCGGCTTCGTCATTGTTGAGCGCATCGATATCCCGCGCGTTCAGCCCGAGCATCGCGCTCGCCAGTGCGCTACGCAGCGTGCTTTCCCGCTCCGGAGCCAGCACGGCCTGTAGCAGCCATAACATCTCCTGCGCTTCCAGCGTTTCAAAGACGCTGTCGCGGTTTGAGAGGTAGACGGAGGGAATATTCAGTAACGTCAGGGCGTCGCGGATGAGTGCTGCCTCCTGACGGCTGCGCACCAGCACCGTGATATCGGATGCCTTTACGGGGGCAGATTTATCCCCTTTCCACAGCAGCGCTTCACCGCGCGTGCCCGCACTGAGCCAGTCGCGGATTTGTGCGGCACAGTGCTGGGCCATGGCATTTTGATAGTCGGCAACGCCGCAGCCTTCCCCGTCCAGCAGCCAGAAGTTCATGGCAGGCTGCGTCGCGCCGTTGAACTCGAAGCGCAACGAGGCATTTTTCTCGGCGAATTTTACCGGCTGAAACGGGATCTCCCTGAACATAAACGCCGTATCCATACGGCTGAAGAGTGCGTTGACGCTTTCCACCATGCCGGGAGAGGAGCGCCAGTTGGTGTCGAGCGTGTAGTGCGCGTCAACCTCGCTGCGGGCTTTCATGTAGGTGAAAATATCCGCACCGCGGAAGGCGTAAATGGCCTGTTTCGGATCGCCGATTAACAACAGCGCGGTGCCGGGCTGCTGGCGCCAGATACGGCGGAAAATGCGGTATTGCTGAGGGTCGGTATCCTGAAATTCGTCAATCATCGCCACCGGGAAACGGGTGCGAATCGCGGCGGCAAGCGCTTCGCCGTTCTCACTGCACAGCGCCGCATCGAGGCGGCTCAGCATATCGTCGAACCCCAGCTCACCCCGGCGGCGTTTTTCACGCGCGACGGCTTCTCGAATTTCGGTCATGGCGCGAGTGATTATCAGATCGTTGAGCGTTAAGGGCTCAGCCAGCAGGGTTTCAATCGCCACAAACAGGGGATGCTCAGGCACAATGCCGTCGGCTTTGGTCCGTTCAACCAGGAAACGTCGGGAAAATTTTTCCAGCGCGTCCGGGAGCTGATAGCCTCGCGTCTCTTCCTGCGCCCAGGCGCTGATCTTGTCGATCCATTTCCCCTGGTTGCCGCGGTTAAACTTGCGTCGGTCAATCCCGGAATTTTCGATGATTGCGTCAATCTCGCCAACGGACTCAATCCATTTTTGCTTGATGTCGGCAATCTGCGCGATGATTTTTTCATGCCGTGAGGCCAGGGTTTCATCCGCAGGCGGCGGGGATTTGATGACCGGCGCTTCCCCCTGCAGATAACGATCGATAGCGCGCAGCAGCGCCTCCGGGCCCTTCCACAACGCATGTACCGCTTCGGCGATATCGCGCTGTAAGGGGTAGCAATGGCGACGCCAGAAATCCGCGCAGGCCTGATAGCGAAGCACGGATTCATCTTCAATAAGCTGCTGTTCAAACAGCATGCCGGATTCAAACGCATTCAGGCTCAGCATGCGCTGGCAAAAACCGTGAATGGTGAAGACGGACGCTTCATCCATCTGCCGTTCGGCGAGGAGCAGCCACTGGGCTGCCTGTTGCTTATCGGCAATCTCTTCCAGAAGGCTCGCGTAGAGAGGGTTATCCGTGCTCTGACGCAGACAGGCGATGCGCAGCTCGTGGATATTGGTACGAATACGGCCCCGCAGCTCAGCGGTGGCAGCCTCGGTGAAGGTGACCACCAGCAGCTCTTCCACGCTCAAAGGGCGTGGAAAAGCCGCGTTACCGCCAAGCCCCAGCAGCAGACGCAGATAGAGAGCGGCAATGGTGAAGGTTTTTCCCGTTCCCGCTGAGGCTTCAATCAATCGTTCACCCTGCAGAGGTAAACGTAAGGGATCAAGGGACTCAGCGGTATCGGTCATTCTTTCTTACTCCAGGGCATAGATTGCTGCAGCGCGCTGACGCTCTTCCAGACCTTCCAGCCTTTCGGGTTCACGTACTCCGTTTTCCCGTTCTGGCTACCGGAAACCTGGGACAGAATGGTCATACCCTGCGGCTTAATGACCGCCTGATGGAAGAAGTCGGCAACCTTCTGCGGCGTCAGCTGTTTTATCTCGGCCACTACTTTATCACGCGAATCAAATTTCAGATTACCGCGATCGAAATCTTTGCTCAGCTGCGAGGCTTCTTCACCCAGCGTCTGCGGCGGCTGCATCACCTGCGCGATGACGGCCTGCTGGATCTGAGCAAACTCTTCCGGCTTCATGGCGCGCAGTTTTGCTTCCACCTGCGGGAAGAAGGCCTGGTAACGCTGCCAGAGATACGCCGGCTGTTTATCGCTGCTTTGCAGCAGGAAACCCAGACCCCACTGTCGGCCTACGTTCATGGAGAAGGCAAACACCGCGTAGCCAAGCTGCTCTTCTGTACGCAACTGGTTATAGAACCACGGCTGAATAATTTGCCCCAGCACGGCACTCTGCGCCGAGCTGGCGAATTCATCATAGCCCGTTGGCACAAATACCGTGGCCAGCGCGGAATCCGTGCTGTTACCCGTCTTTTCAAAAATCACGTTCTGTTTTTTCTCAACCAGCACGTCCTGATTGCGGCACCACTCGTCGCCCTTCGAACCGAGCTGAGTGCGCACATTCTCCGCCAGCGTTTTGGCCTGATCCTCACTCATGTTGCCGACGATCAGGAATTCCGGGCGCGTGTTGGTTTTCAGCGCGTCACGGTAAGCCAGCACGTCTTTTAAGGTGATCGAAGGCAACAGCGCGCGGCGGTCTTCACGCTGGAAATAAGGAACTTGCGACAGCATTTGCGCTGGCATAAGCGCCAGATCGTAGGCTTTACCCTTCTCCGCAGAATCCATCATCTGCGCATACCACGATTTGGCCTGCTCAAGCTGCTCTTCCGTCGGCGTGTAGCTGAAATACCCCTCCAGCAGTGCCTGGAACAGCTGAGGCAAACGCTGGGTATAGCCGTTTGCATTGAGCATCAAACCGTTGTTGGCGTTGGTGGAGAAGCTGATCCCACCCACGGCCGCCTGATTGCTAAGCTGATCGAGCGCAATTCCGGCGAGATAGTCATTGAGCGCGAACATCACCTGATTTTTGGCGCTGTTCATCGCTTTCGGGTTACGCAGCACCACGCTGACATCGGCCTTTGGCTCGCTTGCGAAATAGCGGCTGGGGGTATACACCACGCGCAGCGTCGGCTCATCAATGATAAGCGCCGGGTGCGGGTAATCTTGAGTCGTTTTGGTCAGCGAGAAGTCATCCGGAATATAGGGGTTCAGCTCCGGCAGCTTCAACGCAATCTCCCCGGCCTTCTTCTGCCAGTCGGCGAAGGTCTGCGCGCTGATTTTATCCACCTGATAGGGGGCATCGACAAAATACGCCGTCTTGTTATGCGGTTCATTCGGGCTGATGTACCAGATGCGGGCATTCTCCGGCGTCATCATCGCCAGCCGGGATTTTACCGCCTCGGCGTCATACCGGTCGGCAATATTCACCGCGTCGAGGGTGTGTTCCACCGGCACGCGGATCATAGTATCCGCCAGCCACTCTACGTAATCCATGTCGCGGGTAATGGACGGGTAACGGAAATCGAGATCCAGCACGTGGGCGAGTTCATCAAAATAGCGCTTATCGACGCCTTTTTCACGCAGTAGAGAGAGGTAGCTGAAGATCGCCGCCACCACTTCATCACGGTTTGCCAGCCCTTTGTCGGTCAGGGTGGCGGAGATCGCCAGCACGCCGCTATTGCCGTTCACAACCGGATCGGAATCGGCGCGAATACCTTCCACCAGCCCCTGTTTTTGCAGCCAGTCAGAAAGCGTACCCGGGCTACGGTTACCTATCAGGTAGGCCACCAGCTCATCGGTTTTACTGCGAAACTGTGCGGTGTTGTTATCGATGCGGAATTCCACGCGCAGCACTTTGCGCGGCAGCGCCGGTACGTAGTGGATAACGATCCCTTTTTGCGCGTCCGTGACAACCGGTACGTCTATCTGCGGCAGATCGATATTTTTATTCGGCACCCGGCCAAACGTTTTAGCCGCCATGCCTGCCAGTTCTGGCAACGGTTTATTGCTGTAGATGACCGCTTTCATCAGGTTGGCAGAGTAGTATTTATCGCGAAACGCGTGCAGGGCATCAAGCACCGGGCTGTTCGGTTTGTCGCTTAACGTCTCCAGGTTACCGCCGGAGAAACGCGAACCCGGGTGCGCAGGGTTGATGGTTTCAGCGCTGACCTGGGCCATGCGCATACCGTCTCGCGTGCGGGCCATTGTCAGTTCGGCATTCACCGCATTGCGTTCACGATCGGCATATTTTTTATCCAGCAAGGGGGCGGCGATGGAATCAGCAAGGCGATCGACCGCGCCTTCCAGCGCATCATTTTCGACTTCAAGATAAAAGGCCGTGCGGTACGGTGCCGTGCTGGCATTGTGGCTGCCGCCATGCATTTTCAGAAATTCGGACAGGCTATCTGGCTGCGGGTATTTTTTTGACCCCATCAGCGTCATATGTTCCAGATAGTGTGCAAGCCCAGGATGAGCGTCAGGATCTTCCAGCGATCCAACCGGCACCACTAATGCCGAAAGGGATTTCACCGCCTGCGGATCGGAAACCAGCAGTACGGTCATGCCGTTATCAAGACGAATAGCCTGATATTGACGGGTATCTTTTTCGCTTTTACGAATAGTTTCCTGAACGGGTTGCCAACCGGAGTCTGCCTGAGTGACAGGTGCCCAGAGGGCGACAAACAAAACAAACGCTTTAAACAAGGTGCTGCCTGGCATTACGACCTCTTTATCACGGCTACATCATTAACACATTGCGTGCTGGACACGCCAACATCTCTTTATTGGGTACATCAGTCCGTGATAAGAAGTGCATCATAAATGAACACCTCATGCTGCGCAATTTTTATACAGCGCTCAGGACTGATTAAATTTAAACAACGGCAGCAGGTAGCGCTGCGCCTCTTCCGTGATTGCCTCGAAGTACTCTGGCTCAAGGGTTCGCCATAAGCGCTGATACCACACATCTTCACCTTCGCCACGCACCATCATGTTACCTTCGTAGGCCTGCATGAATTTACTGCGTGCTTTCTGCAGCGAAGCCTCATCCGTTAACATCGCATCATTCTGCGCGTCATAACAGGCTTTTATCCACGCTCCGCCACTTTCCGGCAGTAACAGGAGCGGTTTGTTCATTCCCTGACGGTAGCCCTCAATGTACAAAGACAGGTACCGTAACGCCTCTTCAGACTCCATCGGCGGGAAGCGCCATTCGCCGTCTTTGCGCACGAAAATCCGGCTTTCACCTTTATGACCACCCGCACTGTAGACAAGATGTTCCAGCCAGAGTTGCACCCCCTGTGAAACGCTCAGCATAGAGGGCCGCCAGCGCAGCAGCCCGTCCGGCTGAACCTGGGTTAACCAGCCCGTGAGCTCTACGCCACTGCAGTTGAGATCGATTTCAATACTTTTGCCCGGCTGCCGACACGCTCTCACGCGCTCCGCCAGGGCGGTCATCTCCTGACACTGCGCCTCCCAGACAATTTCCCCGAACGCCCCATAGGGCAACTGCCCTGCAGCACGGTAGCGGCGGTAAAGTTTGTCAGCATCTTCCTCTTCAACCAGCGCATTCAGCAGCTGGAGGTTTAGCTGATAGCGCTCCAGCCCTTCCAGCGTAAAAGGCTCCGCATCAGGAATTTCGCTCTCTTCAGAACGGAAGTTGACCTGCAATCGTTGCTGGAAGAAGGCCCGCACCGGATGCGCCCAAAACCGCTGAAGCTGTTCGAAGGTCAGGGTTTTAATGGGCAGCGGGTCAAGCGTCTGAATGAAATCCGTGTGCGCATTCCCCTCCCTTTTCGCCGCCGGTAGCCACTCCTGTGCATAGCTCTGGCGCTCGCTGGCCGTGTAGTTCACCGGGTCAAACGGCATGCGGCTGTGGAAACAGGTGATATGGGCTTTCACCCTCTGCTCGGTTTCATCGCAGTTGCGCTCTTCATCCCCCGGCAGATAGTGGCTCTGGCCGATATAGTCCACCAGCTCCTGCACCAGAACGGAGGGAAAACGCTCGCTGTTGTCCTGAATAGAACGGCCGATATAGCTGATATAGAGCTTATTCTGGGCAGAAATGAGCGCCTCAAGGAAGAGGTAGCGGTCATCATCACGGCGGCTACGGTCGCCACGTTTTGGATTTGCGCTCATCAAATCGAACCCCAACGGCGCCAGCGCGCGGGGATAAACGCCGTCGTTCATGCCAAGCAGACAGACCACTTTAAACGGGATAGAACGCATTGGCATCAGGGTGCAGATATTGATGGGGCCAGCCAGGAAACGCTGGCTGATTCGCTCCTGATCGAGCCGCTGCGTCAGCTCATCCCTCAACAGCGACAGCGGGATGGCCTCCTGATAGTGGGAATTCACGCCTTCGTCGATGATAGCCTGCCACTGCGTTTCAATGAGCGCCATTGCCGCTTCGGTGTCACTGTCTGGCAGGAAGAAATCATTAAGCAACGCCCTGCAAACCGGAAGCCACGCGTCAAGCGGACGCGGCTGCAGCAGCTCGTGTCGCCAGCAGTTAAGCTGCATCAGGAGTGACGCTAGATGCCCCACCAGCTCAGCAATTAACCCGCTGGACTCATCGTAAGGCAGTACCTCGTTCCACTCGCCCTGGCTGCTCTCCATGGCGTAGCCCAGCAGCATACGCGTCAGGCCAAATCGCCACGTGTGCTGCCCGGTTGGGGGGAGTTCGAATTCCTGAACATTATCGTCATCGATCCCCCAGCGAACGCCGGACTCATTCACCCACTGGCGAAGGTAGCGCAGACCCTCTTCATTGATGTTGAAGCGTGCAGCCAGCACGGGAACATCCAATAACGCCAGGACATCTTCGGAGATAAAGCGGCTATCCGGCAGTGAAAGCAGAGTGATAAATGCCTGCAGTGCCGGATGCGACTGGCGGGCACGACGGTCAGAGATAGCGTAAGGCAGGTATCGCTCGCCCGTCGCACTGCCAAAGACGGCCTGAATAAAGGGACTGTAGCTGTCGATATCCGCCACCATCACCACAATATCGCGTGGTGTCAGTTCGGGATCGTCCTGCAGCATCGCCAGCAGCTGGTCGTGAAGCACTTCGACCTCACGCTGTGGGCTATGGCAAACATGGATCGTAATGCTGCGATCGTCAGCGTCCAGCTTCCGCTTGCTGTCGCTACGCTCGAACTCATTCGCCGTTACGCCCATCACGGCACGGTTTTCCAGATCCAGAATATCCAGCTGAATATGGTGAAGCAGGCTATCGGGGGTAATCTCGACAAAGGCATCCACGTCGCCTTCCCCTGATGAAGTGATGTCTGAAAGCATGTGAATGTAGTCACGCCCCAGCTTCCCCCATGAGGCAAGCAGCGGATTGGGCAGGTTCTGGATACCGTCTTCATCGAAAAGCTGCCCGGCAGTCGAGCCGTCTTTAAACAGCGGGACGGCACGCTCTTCAAAAAGGCGTTTTCTTTGGCGGGTAACCAGCCGGGCAAGCCAACGTTCGTCGAGGATATCCCCCCAGTATTGTCGGCAAGGGTTGGTAAACAAAATATGGATATCAATATGCTTACCCAGCGCATGTAACGCCTTCAGGTAGACAGGGGGTAATGCGGATATCCCGCAGATAAAGACGCGTGACGGCAGTCGGGCCGGGCGCTCCGACGCATTTTCAAGTATCGAGATGAACCGATCGTAAAGATTGGCACGGTGCCACTTTGGCTGGCCAAGTTTCTCCGTATACGCTACCAGCGCTTTCCACAGCGGTGCCTGCCATATTTGCGCCTCCGGTAGCCCTTCAATCAACTCACCCGCTTCCCAACGAATTAACCAGTCAGAACGGTAAACAAGGTATTGGTCGTAGAGATCGGCAGTGCGCGACGCCAGCTGGAACAGCTTGCGCTTATCGGTATCGTCATTGAGGTAGTGGCGCAGCATGGCGAATTCATCGCGCTGCAGCATGTCCGGCAGCAGCGCCATCAGCTTCCAGCTCATGCTCTGCTTGTTAAAGGCGCTCTGCTCCGGGATGTCCGGCAACACGCGAACGAACATGTCCCAGATAAAGCTCGCGGGCAGCGGGAAATCAATATTCGCGGCTATGCCAAATTTACGGGAAAGCGACATTTGCAGCCACTGTGCCATACCGGTGCTCTGCACCAGCACCATTTCGGGCTCAAAAGGATCGTCAAGCCGCTCGCGCTCAACGATAAATTCCATCAGTGCTTCCAGCACGTCCAGACGATTTGAGTGGTAGACCCTTAACATAGACGCTCCCGACTACTGGCTAACCGGGCAATGCAGACGCGTTATCTCACCGCGCCGCCCCAGAGGAGAAATAAGTGTGACCGTGATGCTGACACATCCTGCGTGCGTTGTCTGCCCCCGACTGGCCTGCCAGCCTGCCGGGAGAACATTTGTTGAGAGCTGAGACTGATTCCAAGCATGGTGCCAGAGCTGGCGATACTGGTTAAACACGCTAAACCGTGCCGCCAGCGCCCGGTGATAACCCGACAGAGCCGTCACGACCATCACCAGCAGCATCATCGCCAGCAGGACCTCCACCATGCTAAACCCTTTTTCTCTGCTCACGGCAGCTGACATAGCGCGTTCTCCTTAAGGGGACAAAAATCACTCCAGCCGTGAGGTGAAAAGCGAATTTTCCCGTCGACAATCTCTCCTGCTCGCCAGAGCAGCATGCCGCTGTCTCCGGCAATCAGCAGCACGCGCGCCTCACTCAGCTGGCGCAAACAAACTCGCCACGCCGATGTCTTTTTGCACTGAACCTGTGGCTCTAACGACCAGCTCTGAACCCGCCCCCACTCAAGCGCGGACTGTACCGTCGCCTGCTGCTGAAGCGAGCGCCTCTCGCCGCCAACGAGCGCGCTAAACGTTGTGAGCTGCTGATTGAACCCCGTGAGGATCAGGGTACCGAGCACCAGCAAAAGCAGAACCAGTGCCAGGGAAGACATTCCGCGTTGACGATTCACAGGTTATACCCCGTAACCGTATAAGAAGCCTGCCAGGGCTCCCCTTGTCCGCCTTTACGCATCGCGGCCAGTTCGATAGTCACCTCTGGCGCAAAACCGGCATGCTCCACTTTCCTCACCACAAAATGCGCGATCGTAAGCCTGTCCGGGTCGGTGAGCTTTTCCCATCCTTTTCCTTCACACGACGTCGCTCCACGCTGGGTTTCCAGCGCGCCAGATTCCAGACGAAAACCGGTGCTGTCATTTTCTGATGCCGTGTTATCCCAGTTGCCGTTACTGTTGGCATCCCACCGCACGATGACGCAGCCTCCAGTCCTCGCGGTCACCAGCGCCTGTCCCTGACAGTTTCCCGCACAGTACCCCGCACGCTGAAGCTGCTTGCCCAGGGCAAACAGGTGTTGCCAGACCTCTTCCTCCAGCTCTCTCTGGTCGGATTGCAGTAAAACTACCCGCTGCAATCCGGGTAAAAAACGCGATGCGCTTATCAGCAAAAGGCTGCTTATCGCCGTGGCAATCAAAACTTCAGTCAGTGAGAAACCGCGCTGCCTCATCAACATGAACCGCCCTCCGAGACCTTACACATCCTGATGCGTCCTCCATTTGAGACAACAATCAGCCATGCTCCGGCACGGCTTTGAACGCGTATCCGCCCCGCCCATGCCGTATCCCTTAATCCATAGAACGCCAGCGACGGCGTGACCTCACTGACCTCGACCTCAGGCCAGAGCGGAATCAGCACAAAGGGACTGCCCTTATCACAGCCCTGCACGGCTGAGCTCGCCAGACAGTCCTGGTCTCCCACTCGCTGACGGGTAATTAGATGGTCGCGGTTGTGGCGGTTGGCATGGTTGCGCAAAAACAGCAGGTAATCTCGCACCTGGCTGGCGGTTTGCCACAGCCGCTGCTGCCGTTGCCAGCTGTCCCAGCCGTACAGTCCTGAGGCGCTGAGGATAACGACAAGAGAAACCGCGACCAGCGTTTCGATAAGCGTAAAACCGTTCTCTTTTTTCATACCGGAAGTGTGGCGAAGCGCCGTGAAGATGACGAGCGACGGATCCTCGTTTTACGAGGCGTTATCAGGAGAATTGGGAGAGTTGCAGCGCGTTGCACGCTTTGTGGATAGCGCCTCGGGAAACGGGATAACGGCAAAAAAAAACCGGCGCTAAACAGCACCGGTTGTGTCACGCTTTATCGCATCAGATAGCGACAGGCGCTTTGATGCCAGGGTGCGGGTCGTAACCCTCAATCTCGAAATCATCAAAGCGGTAGTCGAAGATTGATGCCGGTTTGCGTTTGATAATCAGCTTCGGCAGCGCTCGCGGTTCGCGGGTCAGCTGGAGATGCGTCTGTTCCATATGGTTGCTGTAAAGATGGGTATCCCCACCGGTCCAGACAAAATCACCCACTTCGAGGTCGCACTGCTGCGCCATCATGTGGACTAACAGCGCATAGCTGGCAATGTTAAACGGCAGGCCGAGGAACACGTCACAAGAGCGCTGGTAGAGCTGACAGGAAAGCTTTCCATCCGCCACATAGAACTGGAAGAACGCGTGGCACGGTGCCAGCGCCATTTTATCCAGCTCGCCGACGTTCCAGGCGGAAACGATGATTCGGCGCGAATCCGGATCGTTTTTCAGCTGGTTCATCACGGTGGTGATCTGGTCAATATGGCGGCCATCAGGCGTTGGCCATGCTCGCCACTGCTTGCCGTAAACCGGGCCCAGGTTGCCGTTTTCATCTGCCCACTCGTCCCAGATTGAGACGTTATTTTCGTGCAGATACGCAACGTTGGTATCGCCTTGCAGGAACCAGAGCAGTTCATGAATGATCGAGCGCAGATGGCAGCGCTTTGTCGTCACCAGCGGGAAGCCTTCTTGCAGATTGAAGCGCATCTGGTGGCCAAAAATGGAGAGCGTACCGGTGCCGGTGCGGTCGTTTTTCGGCGTGCCCTCATCGAGCACTTTTTTCATCAATTCAAGATACTGTTTCATGGTTCCTCAGGAAATTTGTTGCTGTGGACGGCGACGATACGCCCAAATCATCATAATGGCACCCGCGACAATCATCGGAATGGAGAGGATCTGCCCCATGCTGATGTACTGTACCCACTCGCCGGTAAACTGTGCATCTGGCTGACGGAAGAACTCGACGATAATACGGAATGCGCCGTAGCCGATCAGGAACAGGCCGGAGACAGCGCCCATCGGACGCGGTTTGCGGATAAACAGGTTGAGGATGATAAACAGCACCACGCCTTCCAGCGCCAGTTCGTACAGCTGAGACATATGGCGCGGCAGCACGCCGTAGGTATCGAAAATGGACTGCCACTCCGGATGTGATGGCAGCAGCGCGATATCTTCTGCACGAGAGCCCGGGAAGAGCATCGTGTACGGCACGCTCGGATCGACGCGACCCCACAGCTCACCGTTAATAAAGTTGCCCAGACGGCCAGCGCCGAGACCAAACGGGATCAGCGGTGCGATAAAGTCTGAAACCTGGAAGAAGTTGCGTTTGGTGCGTTTGGCAAAAATCACCATCACCAGGATCACCCCAATCAGGCCGCCGTGGAAGGACATGCCGCCGTCCCAGACGCGGAACAGATAGAGAGGATCATTCAGGAATACCGGGAAGTTATAGAACAGCACATACCCAATACGGCCACCGAGGAACACGCCGAGGAAGCCCGCATACAGCAGGTTTTCAACTTCGTTTTTAGTCCAGCCGCTGCCCGGACGGCTGGCGCGACGGCCAGCGAGCCACATGGCAAAAATGAAGCCCACCAGGTACATCAGACCGTACCAGTGAAGCGAAACAGGTCCTACTGAGAAAATGACCGGATCAAATTCCGGAAAATGCAGATAACCACTGTTCATCTGTCACCACAAGATGTTGTTATTCCGCTGAAAGTGGACAGCGGTAGAAATGCGATTCTGCTGTAAGCAGAGGCTCCAAAGTTGCGAATCATAGCACAAGGCGGGCGCGGAGGATGCGCCAGAGATGTAAAAGATGTGTATAGGGTTTTATGCGCGCTGGCGCCCTCACCCACAGGGAGAGGGCGAAAGACGATTAGCGGCCGCCGCGGATCAGGCCACCCATACCGCGTCGTTCCATAAACGCCGCGACCTGATGACGAACCTCAGCTGCCAGCTGCGCGTCAAGGCTGCGTTCAGCCAGCTCGCGGGCATCATTGATGTCGATATGCCGCAGCAGGTACTTCACGCGGGCGACGGCGCGACCGTTCATCGACAGATGGCGGAATCCCAGACCAATCAGGATCGCAACGCACATTGAATCCCCCGCCATTTCGCCGCACAGGCGTAAATCAATGCCGTACTGCTCCGCTTCTCGGGCAATCATCGCTAAGGCGCGAATGATCGCCGGATGCAGGCTGTCGTAGATACTGGCGACGCGGGTATTGTTACGGTCGACGGCCAGGATATATTGCGTCAGGTCGTTCGTGCCGACAGAGATAAAATCAACGCGGTTTGCCAGCTGCGGCAGCATAAAGACCATTGACGGCACTTCAAGCATCACCCCGATACGTGGTTTCGGGATCGCGTAGCCGATCATCTCTTCCACTTCACGGCCGGCACGTTCGATCAGTCGCCGGGACTCGTCGATCTCATCAATGCTGGTGACCATCGGCAGTAAGATGCTGAGATTGCCCGTCGCCGCGTTGGCGCGCAGCATCGCACGCACCTGGATCAGGAAGATCTCCGGCTGGTCGAGCGTAATGCGGATCCCACGCCAGCCCAGGCACGGGTTTTCTTCGCTGATTGGCATATAGGGCAGCTGTTTATCCGCCCCGACGTCCAGCGTTCGCAGGGTGACAGGTTTGTCGTTAAACATCTGCAACATCCCCTGATACTGCGCCACCTGCTCCTCTTCGGAGGGGAAACCGCTCTGCAGCATAAACGGAATTTCAGTACGGTACAGGCCAATACCGTCGATGCGGCTGCCAAGCTTTTCTTCATGCTCCGGGCTTAAACCGGCGTTGAGCATGACTTTGATCCGCTCACCGCTCTTCAGCTGTGCGGGGAGGTTAACGTCATCTTCCGCCAGCTTGCTTAATTCATTCTCTTCGCTGATAAGACGCTGGTATTCCTGGAGCAGAACCGGCTCAGGATCGACCAGCAGCTCACCGCGATAGCCGTCAACCACCAGCGTACGGCGGTGCAGTACCGACGGCTGGATATCCGCGCCCATAACGGTTGGAATACCCAGCGCGCGCACCATAATGGCGGCGTGTGAGTTGGAGGCACCATCGCGCACCACCACACCGGCCAGCCGGTCCTGAGGCAACTCAGCCAGCGTCGTTGCCGAGAGTTCATCGGCGACCAGAACAAACCGTTTTGGCCAGGCATTCGGCCCCTGAATGGTGTCATCGAGATGGAACAGCAGGCGCTGTCCCAGGGCGCGGAGATCGCCAGCCCGCTCTTTCAGGTAACCGTCGGTCAGTGCCGCAAATTGATCGGCAAATTTTTCGATGACCTTCTTAACCGCCCACTCTGCGACCGAGCCTTTGTCCACTTCCGCAAAAAGCTCACGACGCAGACGCGCATCGGAGAGCAGGTGCGAATAGAGGTCGAAGATGGCCGCCGTCTCTTTTTGTGCGCCTGCGGCAAAGCGCTTGCTGTAACGACGAAATTCATTCGCCGCCTCTTCCAGCGCGGCGGTAAGACGCTCGCGCTCAAGCGCTTCATCAAGCGTTGAGGCTTCGTAAACCTGCTCCATTAGCGGCAGGGTGGCGTCCATCCAGCCTTCCGCTATCGCCACGCCTGGCGATGCCGGAAGGGCACGAATGCGCGTATGGCGATACTGACCAAAGAGCGCGGCAAGCTGAGACTGGGAGAGGATCGCCGCCATCTGCGTGGCCAGCGTGACGAGGAAAGACTCTTCGCTTTCATCGTACTGACGTAGCTCGCGCTGCTGGACGACCAGCACGCCGAGCAGCTGGCGGCGCTGGATAATCGGCACGCCAAGGAAAGCGCGGAAGCGCTCTTCTTTTACGGAAGGGATGTATTTAAAGCTGGGGTGTTTTTGCGCGTCAGCAAGGTTGATGGGTTCCGCCAGCCGACCAACCAGACCGACGATACCTTCATCAAAGGCGAGCGTTACGGTGCGTCCACGTGGTTTTTTCAAACCACGGGTCGCCATCAGGTAATAGCAGCGCCGATCGTGGTCGGCCAGATACACCGAACAGACCTCGGTCTCCATCGCAAGACAGATGTCAGTGACCAGAATATTCAGCGCCTCGTTCAGACGCGGAGCACTGGCCACCTTCTCGACTATTTCTCGCAAGCGGGTGAGCATGATTTGCGTAGCTTAACCTCTTTTACGTCGCCATGCAGGTGCGCTCTGCGGCTTAGGCGGGATCTCCTGAAGCTGCATTACCACACTTGCAAACTCTTTCATCACCCTACGGTAAACATCGCGTTTAAATGACACGACCTGACGAACAGGATACCAATAGCTCACCCAGCGCCAGCCATCGAACTCCGGCGTGCTGCTGGTTTGCATATTGATGTCTGAATCGTTGCCCACCAACTGCAACAGAAACCACTTCTGTTTCTGGCCGATACAAACCGGCTTTGTGTCCCAACGCACCAAACGTTTCGGTAACTTGTAACGCAACCAGTTGCGGGTCGAAGCCAGGATGCGAACATCTTTTCGGCTTAAACCGACCTCTTCAAAAAGCTCCCGGTACATCGCTTGTTCTGGGGACTCTCCCGGATTGATCCCGCCTTGCGGGAACTGCCAGGAGTGCTGACCATATCGCCGGGCCCACATTACCTGGCCCTGACGATTACAAATTACTATTCCTACGTTCGGGCGGTAGCCATCGTCATCAATCACCGGACTACCCCAAACTAAACCTTATATATGAATGATTGTTTCACACTACAGGGAGGCGGTAAACCACTCTCTTACAGGGCTGCAACCTAATAACATTTGAATAACTCACAAATAAGTGCTGAGTTATAAACAGATGAGCGTCAGTGAAGGGAATTTTATTCACCTTTTCTGTGGATATAGTTGTGAAGAAGTGTCTGATTACCGATGAACAACCTGAAACACCGCCGAGTCCCCTCTTTTACCTGAATTCAATAATGCACTTATTTTCATAGTGTTACATGCAATTTCATGGGCATAACACAGAATAGCGTGACGATCGTCACATCAGGGATCGTCGTACTGATGAAAGATCGAACAGCGTCGGTTTTATCCACAGATTGTGCCAATAAGTTAGTCACAATTTGTTTGAAAATTCGATTTTCATCGCACGTCAAGGCTGTAAATTGAAACAGTAGTTAGGGTTATGCCCAGTTATCCCATTTTTCTGTGGATAACATGGTGTAAGATCCTGTTCATTGTCAGTGACCAGATTTGAACAACCGGTTTTCTGATTCAGGTGAAACGATTTCAAACCAATAAAAAAACCTATAAATCATAGACATGGAATATTGGTACAGAAATAGTTAAACTCTATCCACAGGGGACAATTTCTTCGTTTATTTTTTAATCAAAAGGTTACCTTCATGCATCCGCTTACACCCTTGCTCTCACCGCCGTCCAGCGAAGGCCAGTTGCTACAGCAGGCACAGCGTCTGGCAGGCTTTTCGCTTGGCGAACTGGCGGCAATGGCAGGGCTTCAGATCCCGAAGGATCTGAAGCGGGATAAAGGCTGGATCGGCATGCTGCTTGAACTGTGGCTGGGCGCCAGCGCAGGGAGCAAACCCGAGCAGGATTTTTCAGCACTTGGCGTGGAGTTAAAAACCATCCCTGTAGACCGCCAGGGCAAGCCCCTTGAGACCACCTTCGTCTGCGTTGCGCCATTAACCGGCAACACCGGCGTGACGTGGGAAACCAGCCACGTTCGCCACAAGCTGAAGCGCGTGCTGTGGGTACCGGTTGAAGGTGAGCGTCAGATCCCCCTGGCTGAGCGTCGCGTTGGCGCGCCGCTGCTCTGGAGCCCGAACGACGATGAAGAGCATCAGCTGCGGCTGGACTGGGAGGAGCTGATGGACATGATTGTGCTTGGGCAGGTAGAGCGCATCACCGCCCGACACGGAGAAGTATTACAATTGCGCCCGAAAGCGGCCAACAGTAAAGCGCTTACCGAGGCAATCGGCGCGCAGGGCGAGCCGATACTGACGTTGCCGCGCGGTTTTTATCTCAAAAAGAATTTCACCGGCGCACTCCTGGCACGTCATTTTCTGTTAAAAACATAGTTTTTTACTTATTTTGCGAGCTCCCAAACATAATCGACTGCTTTTTAAGATTTTACCGCTTCCTCCTGTTGCAATATCGGGTTAAAACTAAACTATGATTTGATACGCGCCAGATGAGGACGATAACGATGAAAAAATGGGCAGTGTTAGTTTCAGCAGTCGGTTTAGCGTTTGCCGTATCGGGCTGTAGCAGCGATTACGTTATGGCGACAAAAGACGGTCGAATGATCCTGACCGACGGCAAACCCGAAGTCGACGATGATACCGGTCTGGTCAGCTACCGCGACCAGGAAGGCAATAAAATGCAGATCAATCGCGACGAAGTATCGCAAATTATCGAGCGATAAACAGAGAGAGGTCAGTCGCTTGCTGGCCTTTTTGATTTTTTTCTTCCCCTTTTGCTTCCCCTCTGCCATGTTTATATTCCTTTGTCGGGCACGCCCTGACGCGGTCTATAAGTCTACTGAGGAAGCCGGCTATGCATTATCACCGTATCCCCCACAGCGCACTGGAAATAAGCCAACTGGGGTTGGGCACGATGACATTTGGTGAACAAAACAGCGAAGCCGATGCCCATGCACAACTCGATTACGCGGTCAGCCAGGGGATTAACCTGATTGATGTCGCGGAGATGTACCCTGTTCCTCCCCGTCCGGAAACGCAGGGACTCACCGAAACCTACGTCGGTAACTGGCTGGCAAAACACGGCAACCGTGAAAAGCTGGTGATTGCCTCAAAAGTCAGCGGTCCCGCGCGCAACAACGATACCGGGATCCGCCCGAATCAGATCCTCGATCGCAAGAATATCCGCGCCGCACTGGACGCCAGCCTGAAGCGCCTGCAAACCGACTACCTTGACCTGTATCAGGTGCACTGGCCGCAGCGCCCAACCAACTGCTTTGGTAAGCTCGGGTACAGCTGGAATGAGAGCGCCCCCGCCGTAACGCTGCTGGAAACGCTGGAAGCGCTGACCGAGTGCCAGCGCGCGGGAAAAATCCGCTACATTGGCGTCTCTAACGAAACGGCCTTTGGCGTAATGCGCTATCTGCACCTTGCAGATAAACACGATCTGCCGCGTATCGTCACCATCCAGAACCCGTACAGCCTGCTTAACCGTAGCTATGAGGTGGGTCTGGCCGAAGTGACGCAATATGAAGAAGTGGAACTGCTCGCCTATTCCTGTCTCGGCTTTGGCACGCTGACGGGGAAATACCTGAACGGCGCGAAACCGGCCGGGGCGCGAAATACCCTCTTTAGCCGCTTTACCCGCTACAGCGGCGAGCAAACGCAAAAAGCCGTTGCAGCCTATGTGGATATCGCAAAGCGTCACGGCCTTGACCCTGCGCAGATGGCGCTGGCCTTCGTGCGTCGTCAGCCGTTTGTTGCCAGCACCCTGCTGGGCGCGACCACGATGGAACAGTTGAAAACCAATATTGAGAGTTTCCACCTGAACCTGAGTGAAGAGGTGTTAGCGGAGATTGAAGCGGTGCATCAGGTTTATACGTACCCTGCGCCGTAACCTGATGCTTTTGCCCGGTGGCGCTGCGCTTACCGGGCCTACAGGTGCGCAAACGTAGGCCGGGTAAGGCGAAGCCGCCACCCGGCTATATATATCAACGCCGACGCTGCCAGATCCACAATCCCGCAATCGCCAGCGCGAAGAGCCCACCAAACCCGACGCCAATCCCCACCACCGGCACGCCAACTTTCACCGCCAGCGAGTAGAGCCCCAGCATCAACAGCATCGCCAGGTTTTCACCCAGGTTTTGTACCGCGATGGCATTCCCCGCCCCGACGGTCTGCTTGCCACGCTCCTGCAGCAACGCGTTCAGCGGCACCACGAAGAAACCGCCCAGAATACCAATCAGAATGAGGAGGACATAGGCAGGCAATAACGCATGTTGCAGCGAGAAAATCAGCACCACGGCGCCAATCAGGATCCCTGCGGGCATGCAGCGTGCTACCGTCTCGAGCGTCACCAGCTTCGCCGCCGCGCCTGCCCCCACCACAATGCCGATGGCCACCATCGCATTCAGATAGGTCGGCGTCGCGTTGTCAGTAATCCCCAGCGCCACGGGCACCCACAGCACCAGCAGGAAGCGCAGCGTGACGCCCGCGCCCCAGAACATACTGGTTCCCATCAGGGAGAAACGCGTTTCTCCGTTACGCCACAGCACGCGACAGGCGGTAAAGAAACTGCCGGTCATCGGTTTAAAGCGCCAGGATTGCCCCGGGCGAGCCACAGGCAGTTTGGGAATAAACAGGTTCGCCACGACCGCGCCGCCATACACCGCCGCGCATACGCCCAGTGCCGCCAGGACATGCCAGTCGGCCAGCACGCCGCCCGCCACGGATCCGAGCAGGATGGCAGCAATGGTTGACGACTCCATCAGGCCGTTGGCTTTCACCAGCTTATCGCCCGTGGTCAGTTCTCCGAGAATGCCATACTTCGCCGGAGAGTAGGCGGCGGCGCCAATGCCCACCAGCGTGTAGCCAATAAACGGGTTGAAGCCAAAGCAAATGCTGGCGGCACCCAGCAGCTTGAGACCGTTGGCAAACATCATCACCCGTCCTTTAGGGAAGCTGTCTGCCACCTGCCCAACGAACGGAGCAAAAATAATGTAAGCGCCCACAAACACCATCTGCAGGATCGGCTGGCTCCAGTCGGGGTAAAATTCGGCCTTCAGCAGCGCCAGAGTGGCAAACAGCAGCGCGTTATCACCAAACGCAGAGAGAAACTGTGCGGCGATAACGGCCATCATGCCTTTCGATCTGAGCGATGTGTTAGTGTGTACTGACTCACGCATTTTGCTGTTCCGCCTCTTCAACCATGGCTTTCAGGCTCACGAAATCGGGCTTCCCGCTACCCAGCACCGGGAGCTGCTTCAGGAAGCGAATATCGCGCGGCACTGCCAGTTCAGGGATACCGTGTTCACGCGCATAGCTCAGTAACCTGTCGCGCTTAAGCTCGCCGTCGGTCGTAAACAGCACCAGCGCCTCGCCTTTGCTGGCATCGCTCTTCACCACCGTCGCATGCATCTTATCTGCGGACACGGCCGTCGCCAGCTGCTCAACCATTTCCAGAGAGACCATTTCACCGGCGATTTTGGCGAAGCGTTTCGCACGTCCCTGAATCTGAACAAAGCCTTGTTCATCAAAACGGACAATATCACCGGTGTCGTACCAGCCGGTTTCAATCTCGCCGTTGACGTTTTCCGCCGTCGGGACCTCCAGCACGCCTGGGTTTTCCACGCGCAGATAACCGTTCATCACGTTTGGCCCTTTCAGCTGCAGACGGCCACCGTCCTCAATGCCCGGCACGGCCAGCAGACGCGCATCCATTCCCGGCAGAATTCGGCCCACCGTACCCGGCTTCGCCGCCATCGGTACGTTAATCGAGACCACGGGAGCACACTCGGTAACGCCATAGCCTTCGAGAATGCGCAGGCCGAACTTGTCCTGCCAGATCTGACGCGTGCTCTCCTGCAGTTTTTCCGCACCGGCCACCACATACCGCACGCGATAGAAGTCATACGGATTGGCGAAACGCGCGTAGTTGCCGAGGAACGTTGAGGTGCCGAACAGCACGGTGCAGTTACGGTCATACACCAGCTCCGGCACAATGCGGTAATGCAGCGGGCTTGGATAGAGGAACACTTCTGCGCCGGTCAGCAGCGGCGTAAACAGCCCCACCGTCAGGCCAAAAGAGTGGAACAGCGGCAGCGCAGACATAAAACGGTCATCCGCGGTAAAGTCGGCGATGCTTTTAATCTGCTCAACGTTCGCCAGAATGCTCTTGTGGCTGTGGACGACGCCTTTCGGGTTGCCCTCCGATCCCGACGTGAAGAGGATAATCGCGTCATCTTCCGGCTGCTGTTTGACCTGTGCCAGACGCGGCATCAGCAGGTGGGCAAAAATCCACAGCTTGTCGCCGGTGGTGACGTCCGCTTTCAGATCCTCCAGGAAGACCCAGCGCACCTGGGTGAGCTGCTCGGGAAGATGCCAGAGCTTGCCTTTGTCCAGGAACTGACGAGAGGTAAAGACGGTATTAATCTGGGCCGCGGTGATGGCGCTGGTCAGCCCTTTCACGCCCGCCGTGTAGTTCATCATGGCCGGGATGCGCCCCCGGGAAACCGCACCAAAAATCACCGCCGCGCTGATGCCCGCGTTAGGCAGCATCAGGCCAATTTTCTCGCCCTTCTTGCTGTACTTCTCAAGAATACGGCCCACAAACAGGGTCTTGGTCAGCAGTTTGCGATAGGTATCCGGAGTAAAGTTGATGTCTTCGATGCAGTTTTTCTTCGCGCCATAGCGGTACTGCGCGGAAAGCAGAGATTCGTACAGCGTTTCGCGCGGACGCACGGCCATGCGCGCTTCCATCATAATCTGGTGCAGCATTTCTCCGGCGATTTTACGGCGATCGCGGGCACGCGGCGCGTCCGGCATCGGTAACGACGTTGGCGGCAGAATATGCAGCGTGATTTTTGGGAACAGACGCTGCTTCACCCGCCCCTTCAGGCGGCTGAAATGGCTCAGCTCTGCGCCTTCAATGCGCAGCGGCACCACGGTCGCTTTTGATTTCGCCGCGACAAACCCCGCGCCGTCGTAGATTTTCATCAGCGAACCGGTCACTGAAATACGCCCTTCCGGGAAAATGACCACCGGACGACCCTGCTCGACCAGACGTACCAGATGCTTAATCATCATCGGCTTTGTCGGGTCGAGCGGCACAAAATCAATCAGCGGCGTGAGCCAGCGCATGTACCACTGCTGGCTAATAGAGGTATAGACCGCAAACACCGGGCGCACGGGCAGAAACAGCGCCAGCAGGATGCCATCTATAAAGGAAACATGATTTGGTGTGATAAGAACGCGTTCGCCGCGAAGCGCCTGGGCATCGCCAGTAACGCGGATGCGAAAGAGAATACGGAATAGTGTACGGAAGAACCCAAATAGCATCTCAACTCCCTTTGCCAGCCAGTGTGGAGGGTTGATAGTAAATGGTGGCAGATTACACGAGAAGTGATACGGGAGCGACAGCAAAAGTGGAGGCGAAAAAAAACCTGCGCATCCGCGCAGGTTGGTGCAAGAGATGAGTACGAAACCGTACTAAGAATTCTCACCAATCAATACCTCTGGGATCTTGATTCTGGCCGTTCACCCTGCGCTTCGCCAGCAGGAAAACGCAAGGGAATGAGCCGAAGTGCAACCAGGTGTGAATATTCTCTGTTGCTGTTACAGGTTGAACTGTCAGGCAAAAAAAAAACCTGCGTAAAAACGCAGGTTGGTGTAAAGCGTGTTAATCAACCGGAGTTGATTCCACCTATCAATACCTCTGGGATCTCGACTGTATCAACCTCTTTGACGTCACCGCCATCGGACAATCGCAACAGCCTGAGGCAAAGTGTAACCAAAGGTTCAGATTGACATTCTTCAGACATGACTGCGCGTGTAACGATTACACCGCCAGGGTTGTCCTGCGTCACGTTTGTGGAGAGCGGAAATCCGCTCCCCTTGAATGCGCGCCGCTTTTCCGCAACACTAATTGGTGTGTAAACGCTTACCCCCAATAAGAAGGTAATGAATGGCGACAATAAAGGATGTGGCCCGTCTGGCAGGAGTGTCGGTGGCAACCGTCTCCCGCGTGATTAACGACTCACCGAAAGCCAGTGACGCATCGCGCCAGGCGGTACAAACCGCCATGGAATCCCTGAATTATCATCCTAATGCCAATGCCCGCGCACTCGCCCAGCAGTCCACAGAAACCATTGGTCTGGTGGTGGGAGATGTCTCCGATCCCTTTTTCGGCGCGATGGTGAAAGCCGTTGAACAGGTTTCTTATCAGACAGGCAATTTTTTGCTGATCGGCAATGGCTATCATAATGAACAAAAAGAACGCCAGGCCATCGAGCAGCTGATCCGCCACCGCTGCGCGGCGCTGGTGGTACACGCCAAAATGATCCCGGATGCCGAACTGATTCATCTGATGAAGCAGATCCCCGGGATGGTCATCATCAACCGCATAATTCCCGGGTTTGAAAAACGCTGCGTGGCGCTCGACGACCGCTACGGCGCATGGCTTGCGACCCGTCATCTGATTCAGCAGGGTCACACCCGGATTGGCTATCTCTGTTCTAATCACCCAATTTCTGATGCAGAAGACCGCCTGCAGGGCTACTACGATGCCCTGCGCGAAAACGGACTGCCGTGTAACGATCGCCTGGTGGCCTACGGTGAACCGGATGAAAGCGGCGGTGAACAGGCCATGACCGAGCTGCTGGGTCGCGGACGGAATTTCACGGCGGTTGCCAGCTATAACGACTCGATGGCCGCAGGGGCAATGGGGGTGTTGAATGACAACGGGATTGAGGTACCGGCAGAAATTTCGCTGATTGGCTTCGATGACGTGCTGGTCTCTCGCTACGTGCGCCCGCGTCTGACCACCGTGCGCTACCCGATTATCACCATGGCAACGCAGGCCGCCGAGCTGGCGTTAGCGCTGGCTGAACAGCGCCAGCCGCCGGAAATTACGCATCTGTTTAGCCCGACGCTGGTTCGCCGTCACTCCGTTGCCTCTCTTGCGGAAGCGCAAAGCGAATAACGGTAGAGGTGAACCCGCGTGTTGGGGTATTCCAGCCCATCACCGATATACTGCCAGCCGTAACGTTCGTAAAAGTCGCGGCAGGCAGACCACAGATGCAGCTCGGTGTACCCGGCCTGCACGGCATACGCAATAACATGCTCCTGAAGCTTACCCGCGAGTCCTTTTCCTCGCGCCGCCTCATCCACGTACAGCGCCGCCAGCCAGGGATAAAGATCCTGACGCGTGATGAGATCGCAGCGCCATAATCCGACGGTGCCCAGAAGACGTTCATCCTCAACGGCAATAAACGTCATCGGCAGCGCTTCAGGCGTCTGGCTGTGATCGATAACGCTCTGGAAAAATTCACGCGGCAGGCCGTCACCGAAGGCCTGCCAGATCCAGTCGATCACCTGCTCCGCAAACTGCGGCGCGGCGTACAGCGGGAGGATCTTCATATCAGTTTCCCCTGAAAAAGAGGAACTGACTCAAACAGATAACCGTCGAAATCCGGCGCATCTTCATCAGACAGCTCCAGCAAACTTTTTTTCACATTTTCCAGATGCTGGAACATGGCCTGCCAGGCCCCCATCACGTCGCGACGGCGCAGGGCAGCAAGAATGGTTTGCCGGTCGCCGAGCCACTTCAGGCGATACGCACGACTGGCAATATGGACGTTAAACTGCTGCCACAGCGGGCTGCTGTCCATGTGGTGCCAGATACTTTCCACTGTTGCCAGCAGCATCTGATTTTGCGTTGCGCCCGCCAGCACCAGGTGGAACATCTTGTTGTTGTCCTGGCTGTTGTCGTCCGCGGCAATGGCGCGCTGTTCCTGCTCGATGATGCGGCGCAGATTATCGATATCCGCCCGCGTCGCCATTTTGGCGGCAAAAGCTGCGATGTTGCTTTCGAGCAGCTGGCGAGCCTGCAAAATCTCAAACGGGCCCACGTCGCTGTTAAGGAAACGCTCTTCCTCATTTTCATGTTCGTCGGGGATGCGCATGACGTAAACACCCGAGCCCTGACGGATATCCACCGTGCCCTGCAGCTCCAGCATCAGCAGCGCCTCGCGCACGATAGTGCGGCTTACGCCATAGGTCTCGGCAATGTTGCGCTCCGGCGGCAGGCGCGACCCAACGGGATAATGCCCCTGGATAATTTGCGCCCGTAAATCCTCGCCAATTTCCTGGTACTGTTTTTTTTCCGGCAGGATGACAGCCTTATCCACGTTTTCACCTGTTTTTTCAGTTAATGCGCAGGCCGGGCGTCCTCCCGGCCAGTTTGTACGCTATTTTATCAGAACGCTTACTTCCATTCATCGTCAACGCTGAGCGTCAGAACGCGCTCATCGCGCAACTGACGGAACCAGGTGGCCGATTTTTTCGCACGGCGGGCGCGGTTGTTTTCTAGATCGATTTCAATTAACCCATAGCGGTTTTTGAAGGCGTTCATCGGCGAGACGTTGTCGGTAAAGGCCCACAGCATATAGCCGTGGCAGTTCGCCCCCTCCTCGCGCGCCAGCAGCGTGTAGTAGAGGTGCTCGCTGATAAAATCGATCCGGTACGTATCTTCGATAACGCCGTCACGGTTGCGGAACTGCGCTTCGTTTTCAACGCCCATTCCGCTTTCCGCCACGAACCAGTCGATATTGCGGTACTCCTTTTTAATCCGCATCGCCATGTCGTAGATAATGCGCGGATAAATCTCCCAACCGCGGGATCTGTTCATCCGTCGCCCCGGTAGCTCAAACGGCTCGTAGTAATACGCCGGGTGGAACGGGGTCTCCGGATGCCAGGCGCGGGAAGGCGCTTTTACCCGGTGCGGGTAGTAGAGGTTGATCCCTAATTCGTCGACGGTGTTGTCGGCAATCAGCGCCAGTTCGTCATCCGTATAGGCCCACGCCACCTGGTGCTGCTCCAGCAGGGTAAAGAGCGCCTGCGGATAGCGCCCGTGCACCAGCGGGTCGAGAAAGACACGGTTGTAGAAAAGATCGTACATCTCCGCCGCCCGCACGTCGTGCGGCGCACGCGACCGCGGATAGGTTACTTCCGGGTTGAGAATACAGCCTACGGAACCGTCATACCCTTTCTCCCGAAACAGCTTCACAACCTTCGCCGTCGCCAGCACCTTGTTGTGATTCCACTGCATCCAGGTGCCGGTGTTCTGCTCGTACGGCCAGCGCAGCGCATCCAGATAAACACGGGTCTGTACCACAATCGGCTCATTGAAGGTAAACCAGCGGGTGACGCTGCCGTGAAAGCGTTCGAACACCTTTTCCGCGTAGCGGACAAACAGTTCAACCACATGCTTCGACGCCCAGCCGCCGTATTTCTCAAGCAGCACGCCAGGTAGTTCGTAATGCTCCAGGCAGATCATCGGTTCAATACCCTGGCGGTGCATTTCATCGAACAGGGCGGCGTAATACGCGGCGTACTCCTCATCTATCGTCACGTCTTCATAGTCGGTCAAAAACCGTGACCAGTTTATCGAGGTCCGGTAGTGCGTCAGCCCCGCCTGCTTCATCAGGGCGACATCTTCGCGGAAGCGGTTGATAAAATCGGTCGCCACCGCCGGTCCATAGCCGTTATGCCAGACGTGACGATCGTTTTTGTACCAGAGATCGATCCACGAATCCTGGCCCGGTTTTTTGCCGCTCCAGCCTTCGGTTTGCCAGGCTGACGCCGCTGCGCCGAGAATAAAATCCTGCGGCAGGGTTATCTTTTTTATGCTCATCATCACCTCAGGCGTTATCGGTAGCTTGCTGCAGCGCGGCCTGATCCGCACGGCGTGAGGCAATCTTCACAAACGGCAGATAGATAATGACGGCAGTGACAATGCAAATAAGCTGAGTTATCACCGCCCCCATTGAGCCTGCGGTGGAAAGCCAGGCGTTAATCAGCGGCGGTGTGGTCCACGGCACCATCACGACGGCTTTGCCGGCAAAACCGGTTACCGTCGCAAAGTAACCGATAGAGCCAGTAACCAGCGGCGTAATGATGAACGGAATGGCAAGGATCGGGTTGAGCATGATTGGCATACCGAAGATCACCGGCTCGTTAATGTTGAAAATGCCGGGGCCAATAGAGAGCTTGGCGATCTCCTTCATCTCTTTACGTTTGGTGGCGATCATCACCGCGATCAGCAGGCCGATGGTCAACCCTGACCCCCCGATGCTCATATACACGTCCCAGAACGGCATGGTGATGATGTTCGGCACCTCTTTGCCCTGCTCAAAGGCGCTCATGTTAACGGTGATCGCCCCCAGCAGCAGCGGCTCGCGGATCGGCTTGATCATCTGGTTGCCATGAATACCAATCACCCAGAACAGCTGGGCGACAAACATCAGCAGCAGAATGCCCGGCAGGCTTTGCACCACGCGCTCCAGCGGCTGCTGCACCACCTGGTAGACCGCGTCGTAGAGATACATGCCGGTAAGCTGGTGGAAAACGAAGCCAAACGTGGCAATCGCCGTGGTGGTGATAATCGCCGGGATCAGGGCCGAGAACGATGCCGCCACGTTAGGCGGTACGGTATCCGGCATCTTAATCTTCAGCCCCTTGCGGTTTTCCAGCCAGCAGTAGACCTCGACGGAGAGAATGGCGATAAACATGCCGAGGAACAGGCTGCGGGTGTCGGAGAACTGGCGCATCAGCACGTCTTTCACCACGTGCATTTCGCCGTCTACCAGCATTTCCACCGTGGTCGGCGTCACGCAGATGAAGCAGATCACCGCCAGCAGGCCGGGGAACAGGGATTTGATCCCGTTAATCCGCCCCAGCTCCACGCCAATCAAAAACACCGCGCCGATGTTGAGGAAGTTAAGCGTGGCGTAGTTTAGCGCGCTGGTGATCGGCTTTAGCGCGGCAAGAAACGACAGCGACTGGAAGCTCGCCAGGCCGTTTTTCGGATCCAGCACCATGTTGGAGATCAGCACGGAGAATGCCCCAACGATGATGACCGGCATTAAGGTAATAAAAGCAGACTTGATCGCCATGATGTAGCGATAGCTGTTGAATTTGGTGGCAAAACTGCCCAGAGCGTCGATCAGTTTTTCCTGTAATGCCATAGGGTAATACCTCAGTAAAAGGGCTTTTATTGAATAAGGTGTACAGCCGGATACTATTGGCATACCAAAAATAGCTTTATGGGGCTTTCTGTTCTGTGATTAAGCTCTCAACGGAGCAAGAGGTATTCCAGATGAGTATTTTTGACCATTTTGGCATGCCACTTAACGACGATAATTCCGTGCTGTCAGGTCGTTGCCAAAAAGCGTGATCGTGGCGGAGTTTTTGCGCTTCCCGCATCGCTTATACGCCGTGAGGTCTGTGTTAAACTGCAGACCATTACGTGGAAGCAGGAATGTAGAATGGCAACAATGCTGGATGTCTCACTGCGTGCGGGCGTGTCGAAGGCCACGGTATCGCGCGTGCTGAACGGCACGGGTCAGGTTAAAGAGAGTACGCGTCAGCAGGTGTTTGCGGCGATGGAAGAGCTGGGCTATCGCCCAAACTTTCTCGCGCGTTCACTCGCTAACCAGACCAGCAACAGCATTGGTCTGGTCGTCTCCACCTTCGACGGCTTTTACTTTGGTCGTCTTCTCCAGCAGGCGTCGCGGCAGACCGAAACCCACGGGAAACAGCTGATCGTCACCGATGGCCACGACGCGCCGGAACAGGAAGAACAGGCGGTGCAGATGCTGGCCGATCGCCAGTGCGATGCCATCGTGCTTTACACGCGCTACATGAGCGAGAAAGCGATCGTCAAACTGATGGACACCGTGAAAACGCCGCTGGTGGTCATTAACCGTGAAGTGAGCCAGGCGCCGGATCGCTGTGTGTTCTTCGAACAGCAGGATGCCGCGTTTAAGGCCGTGGATTACCTGATCGGCCAGGGACATCGGGAGATCGCCTGTATCACCGTTCCGATCCATACCCCAACCGGGAAAGCGAGGCTGATGGGCTATCGCAAGGCGCTGGAAAAGCACGGCATCCGCCTGGACGAGCGTCGAATAAAGTACGGTGATGCGGGTATGACGCAGGGATACGAGCTATGCAAGGAGCTGATTGCCAACGGCGTGCCGTTTAGCGCCCTGTTTGCCTGTAACGACGATATGGCGCTGGGTGCGTCCAAAGCGTTACACCAGGCGGGGCTTAAAATTCCGCAGGATATTTCACTGTTCGGCTTTGACGATGCCCCAAGCGCGAAATGGCTGGAGCCTGCGCTCTCGTCGGTTTATCTGCCCATCGACAATATGATTGTCACGGCCATCGATCAGGCGATCCGGCTGGCAAAAAACCAGCCGGTCGATGCCATCCCGCCGTTTACCGGCACGCTGGTCTTACGCGATTCGGTCACAACGGGGCCGTACTTTCATCAGATGAGTTCTAAAGCCAGCAGTTCCTGAATGGTCTGGCGACGACGGATCAGCCGTGCCTTGCCGTTATCAAACAGCACTTCCGGCAGCAGCGGGCGGCTGTTGTAGTTAGATGACATCGACGCCCCGTAGGCACCGGTATCATGCAGCACAAGATAATCACCCGGTTTGACCTCTGGCAGCGCGCGGGTCTCCACTTTGCCGCCTTCCTGCTGAGTGAACACGTCACCCGATTCGCACAGCGGTCCCGCAACGACCGTCTCAACCCGCGGCGCCTGCGTTAAGTCGCGGCCGTCGGCAGCCAGGGCGGTAATGTGGTGATAGCTGCCGTACATGGACGGACGCATCAGGTCGTTAAAGCCTGCGTCAATCAATACGAAGTGGCGAGACCCCATATCTTTCACGCTGCGCACCTGCGAAACCAGCACACCGGCTTCCGCCACCAGGAAACGACCCGGCTCAATTTCCAGCTTCACCGCGTGACCAAGATGCGCGGCAATTTGATCGCGCGCGGCGCTCCACAGACCGTAATAGTGATCGGTATCGATCGCCTCTTCGCCTTCGCGATAGGGAATGGAGAGGCCGCCACCGGCAGAGATCGCCTCCAGATCCTGACCGAAGTCGATAACCTGGCGCACCATCGCGCCGCACACCTGCTCCAGGTGGCCGTAATCGACGCCAGATCCAATGTGCATATGAATACCCACCAGCTTCAGGCTATAGCGCTGTAATACCTCCAACGCGGCGGGCATATCGGCATACCAGATCCCGTGCTTGCTGTTTTCGCCGCCGGTATTGGTTTTTTGGCTGTGACCATGACCAAAGCCCGGATTCACGCGCAGCCAGACGCGATGGCCGGGAGAAACCTGACCCAGCTGCTCCAGCATATCCACAGAACCGGCGTTCACCGGGATCTGCAGCTCGTGGACGCGCGAAAGCGTCGCATCGTCGATCACGTCGGCGGTAAAGACGATCGCGTCGTCGTCGGCTTTCGGATCGAATCCGGCCGCCAGCGCACGCTCGATTTCGCCCAGTGAGACGGAGTCGACCTTCACGCCCTGCTCACGCATCAGGCGCAGAATATGGATATTGGAGCAGGCCTTCTGGGCAAAGCGCACCACGTCAAACTGATGCAGGGCGGCGATCTTCTCGCGAACGATCTGCGCGTCGTAGACCCACACCGGGCAGCCAAACTCGGCGGGCAGGCGCAGCAGGTTGTCAGCGTTCAAATCGGTATCAGTCTGGTTCAGCGGGCGTGGCATGGTCTTCTCCGGATAAATGCGTTTTCATGATTACGCCACAGCGCGAAGAGAATAAAAAATATCGTTTTATCGCGAGTCTATGCAAAAATGATATGGACAGTAATCTGCATTCAGGTGCCCTATGCCCGCCGTCAATTTACGCCATATCGAGATTTTTCACGCCGTGATGACCGCCGGCAATCTCACCGAAGCCGCGCAGATGCTGCATACCTCGCAGCCGACGGTGAGCCGCGAGCTGGCGCGCTTCGAGAAAGTGCTGGGGCTGAAGCTGTTCGAACGCACCCGCGGCAGACTTCACCCGACGGTGCAGGGGTTACGCCTGTTCGAGGAAGTTCAGCGCTCCTGGTACGGACTGGACAGAATAGTGAGCGCTGCGGAAAGCCTGCGCGAGTTTCGCCAGGGCGAGCTGTCGATCGTCTGCCTGCCCGTCTTTTCGCAATCTTTTTTGCCGATGCTGCTTCAACCCTTTCTGGCCCGATACCCGGAGGTCAACCTCACCATCGTGCCTCAGGAATCCCCCCTGCTTGAAGAGTGGCTTTCGGCTCAGCGCCATGATTTAGGCCTGACCGAAACCCTCTCCACGCCAGCGGGAACGGCGCGCACGGAGTTGCTCTCGTTAGATGAAGTGTGCGTTCTGCCCGCCGGGCATCGGCTTGCCGGTAAGGCGGTGCTCACACCGGAGGATTTCCACGGGGAAAACTACATTAGCCTGTCGCAGACCGACAGCTACAGACAGCTGCTGGATACGCTGTTTGCCGAGCATCAGGTCAAACGGCGAATGGTGGTGGAAACGCACAGCGCGGCTTCGATTTGCGCGATGGTGCGTGCAGGCGTCGGCGTCGCGGTGGTGAATCCGCTCACGGCGCTGGACTATGCCGGAAGCGGGATCGTCATCCGTCGCTTTAGCGTCTCCGTCCCGTTCACCGTGAGCCTGATCCGCCCGCTGCACCGTCCGGCCTCCGCGCTGGTGGACGCGTTCACCGAACACTTAACGGAGCACGCGCGTCAGGTGGCGCTTCGCTTACCTGACCTGCAAAACCCGTTATGACAGCATAAACGCCACGGCATCCGCGGCATGGATGGCGGTGGTATCGAACACCGGGACGGGGCTTCGCTCGACGGGCACCAGCAAACCGATCTCGGTGCAGCCGAATATCACCCCTTCGGCCCCCTGCTGCGCGAGTTTATCGATGACGCTGACGTAATACGCCCGGGAAGAGTCGTTGAAGGTACCGAGGCAGAGCTCGTCAAAGATAATCTGATTGATGCGCGCCCGATCGTCTTCATCAGGGATCAGGCTTTCGATTCCAAATTCACTGTGCAAACGTCCGCGATAAAAATCCTGTTCCATGGTGTAGCGTGTGCCTAAAAGCGCTACGCGGCGCATTCCGGAGGCCGTAATCGCACGCCCGGTCGCGTCCGCGATATGCAGAAACGGCAGCGCGCAGCGGTCCTCAATATGCGACGCCACTTTGTGCATGGTATTGGTACAGAGCACGATACCCTCTGCGCCGGCGCGCTCCAGCCCCAGCGCCGCCTGGGCCAGGATCTCCCCGGCTTTATCCCACTCGCCGCTCGACTGGCAGGCTTCGATCTCATGGAAATCAACGCTGTGCAGCAGCAGGCTTGCGGAGTGCAGACCACCCAGACGCTGCTTTACCCCTTCGTTAATCAGGCGGTAATAAGGGATTGTCGATTCCCAGCTCATTCCACCTAACAGGCCGATCGTTTTCATCATCCCTCCTTATCTTTGGTCTCTTTTTTAACATAACCGATGCGCATAAAAAAAGGCGCTCTGTTCAGCGCCTTTTTTCAACTGCAGTTTTTATTTCGCCACCGGCTCTGGCGGCGAAGTACGGGTGAGCATCGCCTCGCGCAGTAAAACGCTACCGCAGGCAAACAGCCCCCCCAGAAGCGCCGCCAGAACGACAATCAGGGCCTTGCCCGGACCATCCTTTTTCACCGGCATGGAGGGCGAAAGCTGATACCTGAATGGCTCAAGCTTAACATCGGCAAAAGAGAGCTTTTTCAGCTGCGCCAGGTAGTATTCCCGGTTCTGGAACTCTGCATTCAGCTCAGTCACATCCTTCAGATTTTTTTCGATCTGCAGCTTCTGCGCGATACCGTCCGCTCCGAGCGCAACGGAGTAATCCGGGTCATCTTTTATCGCCTGCCCGTTGCTGTAAACCGGCTTCTTGATGCCTGCGGCATTTGCCACTGCCAGCGAATAATTCAGTCGCTGCAGGTTGGTATTGTGAATATTGGTCAAACGGACACGATCCAGTTCCAGCTGCTGCTCAACGACGTTCGTTTTCAGGGCGATCTGGTCGCGAATATTCTGCACCGTCTCTTTTTCAACAATAGCCGCGATATAATCGATGTATCCCTCCAGGACGGCTTGCGCATCGTTTGCTGTCGGTGCAGAGAAGCTCAATGTCCAGGAAACATAAGGTGCGTTATCCGCGTCTTTACCCTGTACGTCATTCACCGCTTTCATTCGGTCTGAGATGTTGACTATAGCGCGATGCAGCTCAAGCGGGTCCACCTCGACAGCTTTCAGCTGCGATATCACGTAAGGAGAGGTTGCCATGTACTCTTCAAGCAATGACAGTGACTGGAACTTTTTAATAAACAGGTCAAAGACTTGCGGACGGGTAATCTTCACGTCCACATCAAGCACCTGTAACGCCACCATCATCTGGCGCAGCGGGTTCCACTGCAGCTGTTCTGCCGGGGTGATCACCGCTTTACTGGTCCATTTTTGCGGCAGTAAAAATGAAACGGCCAGCCCCACCAGCGCGAAAGCAAAAACAATGGCGACGATACGTTTTTTCGCTGCCAGAAGGACTTCAAACAGTCCCAGAAGATCTATCTCTTTTACGCTTACAGCCGGGGCGGCATAACGGGGAAAGTCGAGGTCTGTGCTTTTTTTGAAATCCATTTCTGACATAGCGATTCTTCTTTTTCTGGATGCAACGCATCTTTTCACAATTGATTGCGGTGGACCGATAATACAGCAACATAAGAAAAATCCTAATGCCAGTTCCCTCTCTGTGTCTACTTCCTACCAGAGTTAGTAGTGAGCTTAATCACATTATTACTGTGATTAAGCCACCTTTCCCTTTCCAGTTACGCCATGTATTCCAGCCTTCGGACGGGCAAAAACATCACACGCCGATGTTCCGCAGTTTTTCCCCAGCCATCAGCTTGCGCTCGATGTGTTCCAGCGTCACGCCTTTGGTTTCCGGGATCAGCCAGAACGTGACGCCAATAAACGCGACGTTCAGCACCGTGTAGAGCCAGAAGGTTCCGGCGGCACCAATTGAATCCAGCAGCGTCAGGAACGTCGCGCCGATGATCATGTTCGACACCCAGTTGGTGGTCGTGGAACAGGTGATGCCAAAGTCACGGCATTTCAGCGGCTGAATTTCGGAGCACAGGATCCACACCACGGGCGCGGCGCTCATCGCGTAACCTGCGATACACATCATGGTCATCCCGACAGAAAGCCAGGAAAGCCCGCTTGAGGCCGTGCCGTTATCAAACTGCATCAGGCAGTAGCCGAGGATCAGCGTGCCAATCGCCATTACGCTAAAACCAATTTTCAGCGCCGGTTTACGCCCGGCTTTGTCCACGGTGAATACCGCAATGAACGTGGCGAACATAAAGGTCAGCCCGACCACCAGAGTCGCGATCATCTGCTGTTCCGTAGTGGTGAACCCGGCCATTTTGAAAATGCGCGGCGCGTAGTACATGATGATGTTCATCCCGGTGAACTGCTGCATCGCCTGCAGCAACATGCCGAGGAAGACCGCGCGGCGCACGTTGCGGTTGATCTTAAACAGCGCCCAGCCGCCCTGCTTCAGCTTCAGGCTTTCGCGGATCTCGTTCAGCTCTTCGCGCGCTTTTTCCGAGGTATCGCGCAGCATGCGCAGGACCTCTTCTGCCTCCACGTGGCGCCCTTTTTGCGCCAGCCAGCGCGGGCTGTTTGGCAGGAAAACCACCAGGACGATCAGCACCAGCGCCGGTAAGGCCAGCACGCCCAGCATCGCGCGCCAGTTGCCGCTGTAGCTGAAGTAGGTGTCAGACAGGAACGCCAGCACGATGCCCAGCGTGACCATCAGCTGATACATGCTGATCATCTTGCCGCGCACGTTCTCGCTCGCCATTTCGGAGAGATAAAGCGGCGCGGTGTAGGAGGCAATCCCCACCGCTACGCCCAGCAGCACGCGGGAGAGCAGCAGCACTTCTACGTTTGTCGCAAACGCGGAGCCGATCGACCCCGCGACGAACAGGACCGCCCCGACCATCAGGCTGTATTTGCGCCCCAGGCGGAACGACAGCCAGCCGTTAAACAGCGCGCCGATGGCCGCGCCGAGCATCATGCTGCTCACCACCCACTCCTGCAGACGGTTGCTGAGGGTAAAGTGATCGGTAATAAACGGCAGCGCTCCGGCAATGACGCCGATATCCAGTCCAAACAACAGGCCCGCCACGGCGGCGGCAATGGAGACAAACTGGTTCATGCGGCGCGTATCACGCAGCGCAGCGGGCATTAGGGTAGAGTCATTTATCGATGTCATATTTTTCCTGCCTCAACAGCAAAATTCGTTAACTGAAATTACGAGAAAGCGAGGAAAAGTGTCAGGCCGGAAATCGCGAAGTTATGGATTATTCCGCTACGGCATACGGTTCTGTGATGGACATTACAATTTAAACTTGTGGCGAATAATCACGTATTTTTACTAATCACTTAATATTTAAGCAATAAAAGTGTGATTGCCGTCATTCATGATTTTTCAGTATGGATTTTTCATCTTTAGCGATATGGATTAAGCCAATTTTTGCGCAAAAAAAACCTCCGCCCATGGGCAGAGGTTCTTAATACAGGTGAAATTAACGCGCCAGCCAGCCGCCGTCTACAGCCACGGTGTAACCGTTGATGTAATCCGATGCCGGGGAGGCCAGGAAGACAATCGGCCCCATCAGATCGCTCGGCAGGCCCCAGCGTCCCGCAGGAATACGCTCCAGGATCGCCGCGCTGCGCTCTTCGTCTGCACGCAGCTGCTGCGTGTTGTTGGTCGCCATGTAGCCCGGCGCAATCGCATTCACGTTGATATTATGTTTCGCCCATTCGTTTGCCAGCAGGCGGGTCACGCCCATTACGGCGCTTTTGGACGCGGTGTAAGACGGCACGCGGATGCCGCCCTGGAACGAGAGCATAGAGGCAATATTAACGATCTTGCCGCCTTTCCCCTGCGCAATAAAATGCTTCGCCGCCGCCTGGGACATAAAAAATACGCTCTTGATGTTCAAATCCATCACGTCGTCCCAGTCGCGCTCGCTGAAGCTGATCGCGTCTTCGCGACGAATCAGCCCGGCGTTGTTCACCAGAATGTCGATATGACCGAATTCAGCCACCGCGCGGTCCAGCAGTTCAGGAATGGAATCGATTTTACGCAGGTCAGCGGTCAGGCTCAGGAAACGGCGGCCCAGGGCCGTCACGCGTTCGATGGTGTCAGTCGGTTCAACGATATTAATTCCGACGATATCGCAGCCCGCTTCCGCCAGGCCTAACGCCATCCCCTGACCCAGCCCGGTGTCGCACCCGGAAACCACAGCCACTTTCCCCTGCAGAGAGAATGCATCCAGAATCATGTTTATTCCTTACTCTTTCAGAGCCTGTCACTCACAGGCAGGTTTATGCTTCACCGCCCGCGACTAGCGCAGATCGCTGACCGCAACGTGGTCCATATCATCGAAGACCTGGTTTTCGCCCACCATTCCCCAGATAAATGTGTAGGCTTTCGTCCCTACGCCGGAGTGAATAGACCAACTCGGTGAAATCACCGCCTGCTCGTTGTGCATCACGATATGGCGCGTTTCCTGCGGCTGTCCCATCATGTGGAACACGCAGGCGTCCTCATCCATATTGAAGTAGAAGTAGACTTCCATGCGGCGCTCGTGGGTATGGCACGGCATGGTGTTCCACAGGTTGCCCGGCGCCAGCTCGGTCAATCCCATGCTGAGCTGGCAGGTCTCCAGCACGTCCGGCACGAAGTATTTATTGATGGTGCGACGGTTGCTGGTGAGGTTGTCGCCCAGCGTCACGGGTGCGACGTCTGCCGTGGTCACTTTTTTGGTTGGGTAAGTGGAGTGAGCCGGCGCGCAGTTGTAGTAAAACTTCGCAGGCTTGCTGCCGTCGATACTGGCAAAGACCACGTCTTTCGCCCCTTTACCCACGTACAGCGCCTCGCGATGGCCAATTTCATAGCACTGTCCATCAACGGTGATGGTGCCCGGCCCGCCGATGTTAATTACACCCAGCTCGCGACGCTCGAGGAAATAGCTCACGCCCAACTGTTTACCGACCTCGCCGCCCACGGAGACGCTGTTCGTGACGGGCATAATCCCGCCCACGATAATGCGATCGATATGGCTGTAAACCATGGTGTACCTGTCGGCCTCGAATACCTGCTCGACTAAAAATGCATTGCGCAGCCCCTGAGTATCCAGCGTTTTGGCGTGCGCACTGTGGATGCTTTCTCTGACGTCCACGGTAACCTCCAGATGTGGTCATGCCCGAAGGCGGAAATAAACGAAACAGCGTTCCGTTTTTCATAATGAACACATACTATCGGCATAAAGCGGGCTTTTCAATTATATTTAAAACAACGTTTCATTTTTATTTTTGTTTATGACGAAAATGATGTTCGGATCACAATTAAACCGCAGGAAGAAAAAGGACACGAAAAAAAACCTCCCGGAGGAGGTCATTTTCAATGAGGAGAGGTTAGCGTTCGATGGCCAGCGCCACCCCTTGCCCGCCGCCTATACAGAGCGTGGCAATCCCTTTTCGGGCATTGCGCTTTTTCATTTCGTGGACCAGCGAAACCAGGATCCGGCAGCCGGATGCGCCGATAGGATGACCCAGCGCGATCGCGCCGCCGTTAACGTTGACCCGCAGGGGATCCCACTCCAGCATTTTTCCGACGGAGATCGCCTGCGCGGCATAGGCTTCGTTCACTTCGATCAGATCCACATCCGAAAGCTGCCACCCAGCGCGTTCCAGACAGCGGCGGGTCGCGTAGACCGGTGCGATCCCCATTAACGCAGGATCAACCCCCACGCTGGCGAACGCCTTAATGCGGGCCAGCACGGGGAGAGCGAGCTCATGGGCTTTGCTTTCGCTCATCATCATAACGGCGGCAGCGCCGTCGTTAATGGAAGAGGCATTTCCCGCCGTCACCGAGCCCTGCATTTCAAACGCAGGGTTCAGCCTCGCCAGGCCTTCCGCGCTGGCGTCGGTGCGCGGCTGTTCATCGGTATCCACGACGATAGACTCGCCGCTCTGACGCTGCGTGCTGACCGGGACAATCTCGTCGCGAAAACGACCGGAATCAATCGCCGCACGCGCTTTTTGCTGCGAGCTTAGCGCATAGGCATCCTGCACCTCACGGCTGATGCCGTATTCGCGCGCCAGGTTTTCCGCCGTCACGCCCATATGGTAGTCATTGAACGCATCCCACAGCCCGTCATGCACCAGGCTGTCGAGCAGCTGACTGTTGCCCAGCTGTGCGCCGGTACGGCTGTCGGTCAACACGTGCGGCGCGCGGCTCATATTCTCCTGCCCGCCCGCAATAATCACATCCGCTTCACCACACTGAATGGCCTGCGTCGCGAGATGAAGCGCTTTTAATCCTGAGCCACAGACGTCGTTAATGGTAATGGCGGAGACGGTATTGGGCAGCCCGCCCTTCAGCGCTGCCTGACGCGCAGGGTTTTGCCCGGCACCGGCCGTGAGAACCTGTCCCAGGATCACCTCATCAACTTCATGTGCTGGGATCCCGCTACGTTCCACCAGCGCTTTTACCACCACGCTCCCCAGGTCAACCGCCGAGTGACGCGCAAGCGCTCCCTGAAAACAGCCGATAGCTGTACGCAACGCACCCACTATTACGACATCTTTCATCACGACCTCTGTGTTAAATGACATGACGATAGTAGAGGATTGTTACTGGCAATTATCTTAATTGTTTAAAAATAGTGAGTTTAATCACAAGGATCAGCGCGCATCCTGCAGATACTGCCGCAGCCAGCTTCCGGCAACGCCGGGAGGGGATCGTTTATTCCACAGCAGATCGATGCCGATCGCCCGCGGCCAGCCGGGAACATCGAGCTGTACCAGGGATTTCGCGGCGGCAAATTCATCCACCAGCGCACAGGGCAATACGCACCAGCCAAATCCCTGTACCGCCATACTCAAGAGTAACAGGTAATTTGGTGCTGACCAGACGGGCCCGCGCGCGATCTCAGCCTCGCGCTCAAGATAGGTGCTCAGCCGCAGCTCTCGCCAGCCGTGCAGCTCGTCACGCTGAACGTCATGTTGTCCGGCCAGCGGATGCGTGGTCGCGACATAGATCGCCATGCGGGTCTGCATCGGCAGGCGTATAGCGCCAATATCCGTAGGATAACCGTCTCGCGCTTCGGTGAGGCCAACCTGCGCGCGCTCCTTTTGCAGCAGATCGATCACGTCCTCTTCCTCGCCAATCAGACATTCGAATTCCGTATGGGGAAAACGCGCGTCAAACTGTTTCATCATATCTTCCAGCACGTCCGGATTGAGGGTATCGGAAAGGACAAACGTCAGACGCGCCTCCGTTTGCGCCGTTAACGACACCGCCAGCTCATCCAGCCGCGTGCTGGCGGCCAGGATGGCCTGCACGTAGCCCAGCACCTGTTCTCCCTGGACCGTTAATACCGGCTGGCGCGCCGAGCGGTCAAACAGCTCGAAACCGAGATCGGCCTCAAGATTGGCAATGGACGTGCTGATAGTCGACTGGCTTTTACGCAGCCGGCGTGCGGCGGCAGAAAACGAGCCCGCCGCAACGGTCTCGACAAACGCATTAAGGGCTTCGGGTGAATAGCGCATAACCTATCTACTTTAGCGATGGATACCATCTTTATTATATCAACTTTAGCGATGAAAATAGGCTGCATCAACGCCCATACCGGCGAATTAATGAGGTCTATGACTATGCAACATCAGGATGCACTCCAACGTAAACTGCCGGAGCGGATCTTTCATGCTGTCTGTTTTGAAGGGATTGCGACGGCGATCCTCGCCCCTACGGCGGCGTGGCTCATGCAGCGTTCCGTGGTGGAGATGGGTGGGTTGACCATTATTCTGGCCACCACCGCCATGCTGTGGAACATTATTTATAACTTCGGCTTCGACCGTTTCTGGCCGGTTCAGCGCGTCAAACGTACGGCAAAAGTGCGCGCGCTGCATGCGCTGGGGTTCGAATGCGGGTTTATCGTGATTGGCGTGTCGATTGTCGCCGCCGTGCTGGGAGTCACCCTGCTTCAGGCATTCACGCTGGAAATAGGTTTCTTCCTGTTCTTCCTGCCGTACACCATGTTCTATAACTGGGCATACGATTGCCTGCGCGAGAAATTTCTTAAGCGTCGCCAGCAACGGCGCGCCCTGGCAGGCTAAACCGCCTTTGGCCGGACGCCCGTTCCGGCCAAACTCCTTCGAAGCAACTGCGCTCTCCGTGCATAACTATGGTAAATTGCACGCCATTCCGATGGTTTGATAGTTGATACGTTGCTCTAATGTCGAAAATTTGGTCAAAAGATGAGACTCTCTGGAGTTTCGCTCTCTATGGCACGGCCGTGGGCGCAGGAACGCTGTTCTTGCCCATCCAGCTGGGCTCCGCAGGCGCTATCGTCCTGTTTATTACCGCCCTCGTGGCCTACCCCTTAACCTACTGGCCGCACAGAGCGCTGGCGCAATTTATCCTGTCGTCAAAAACAAAAGGCAATGAAGGGATCACCGGCGCCGTCTCGCACTACTACGGCAGGAAAATTGGCAATCTGATCACCACGCTCTATTTCATCGCCTTCTTTGTGGTGGTGCAGATTTATGCGGTGGCCATCACCAACTCGCTCACGGAGCAGCTGGCAAAACACCTGACGGTGGATACCGTCGTTCGCGTGCTGGTCAGCCTGGGCGTGGTGCTGGTGCTGAATCTGATCTTCCTGATGGGACGCCATATCACGATAAAAGTGATGGGCTTCCTGGTATTTCCACTGATTGCCTATTTTCTGTTTGTCTCGCTCTACCTGACCGGAAGCTGGCAACCCTCGCTGCTGACCAGCCAGATGACCGTCGATCGTCATACGCTGCATCAGGTATGGATTTCGATTCCGGTGATGGTATTTGCGTTCAGCCATACCCCGATTATCTCAACGTTTGCCGTTGATCGCCGCGAGAAGTTTGCCGACGGCGCCATGGATAAATGCAAGAAAATCATGAAGGTGGCGTACCTGATCATCTGCCTGAGCGTGCTGTTTTTTGTCTTCAGCTGCCTGCTCTCTATCCCGCCGTCGTACATTGTGGCCGCCAAAGAGCAAGGGGTAACGATCCTGTCCGCGCTGTCGATGATGCCTTCTTCACCGGCGTGGCTGGGCATTTCCGGGATTATCGTGGCGATTATTGCGATGTCGAAATCGTTCCTCGGCACCTATTTTGGGGTGATTGAAGGGGCGACGGAGATCGTGAAGTCGTCGCTCAATCAGGTGGGCGTGAAAAAGAGCCGCGCCTTTAACCGCGCGATTTCCATTATGGGGGTGTCGTTAATCACCTTTGCCGTCTGCTGCATTAACCCGAACGCCATTTCGATGATTTACGCCATCAGCGGCCCGCTTATCGCCATGATCCTGTTTATCATGCCGACGCTGTCGACGTATCTGATCCCCTCGCTGAAACAGTACCGTTCCATTGGCAACCTGCTGACGCTGATCGTCGGCGTGCTGTGCGTGTCGGTGATGTTTGTCGGCTAATTCCCTTTCCTGCCCGGCGCTCTGCCGGGCAGGACATTCAGTTTTGGCCTGCTGCTTACAGTGGAAAAGGCCTGTCCTGCACCACCGTTTTCATGACAAGCGTTGAGCGAAGATGCTGCACGCCAGGCATGGCGGAGAGCTTCTCGTCGTAGAGCTTCTGGAAAGCCGACAGGTCGCGGGTCACGACGTGCATCAGATAATCGGGATCGCCAAACAGGCGCTGTGCCAGCACGATCTGCGGAATTTCCTCCACCGCCGCTTCAAACGCGCTAACCGCCTTTCTGTCCCCCTCCTTCAGCGTCGCAAACACTATTGCCAGGAAGTTGAATCCCATTTTGGCGGGGTCGAGGCTGGCCCGGTATCCCGTTATGGCCCCGCTTTGCTCCAGCGCCCGCACGCGACGATGGCACGGCGAGAGGCTTAGATTCACTCTTTCAGCCAGCTCGGTCAGGGATAAGCGGCCATCAGACTGTAGCTCAGCAAGAATTTTTCGATCGATGCTATCCATGTGGAAGATTTTCTCAATTTCACGGTGTTATGAGCATAACATTGAAAGCCTATTTCGCAGGGTTAGCGATATTCTTTTTCTCAACCTTTGACGCACTGCGGGAGTCTTCAGGACGATGGAAATGAGTATTGTGGCCGGCTTTTGGGTGGTTTCTTTTCTGCTTATCATGACGCCAGGCGCCGACTGGGCCTACGCCATTAGCGCCGGAATTAACGGGCGACGCGTGGTGCCAGCGGTGATGGGGTTGATGTCCGGGCATCTGTTAGCCACGCTGGTTGTGGTGGCTGGCGTGGGGGTAGTGATTGCTCAACATCCGCTGGCGTTAACCGGGCTGACCATCGCGGGGGCCCTGTATCTCCTGTGGCTTGGCATCGGGTTGTTGCGTCACCCTGCCGCACCGGAAAAGGCCACCCACCATGCGGGAAACTGGAGACAGTGGGCGGTGAAAGGACTCTGTATTAGCGGTCTTAACCCGAAAGTTTTTTTGCTTTTCCTGGCGCTGCTTCCGCAGTTTACCGACCCGACCGGAAGCTGGTCGATAGCAATGCAAATGTCCGCGCTTGGCGTGATGCACCTTATCACCTGTACGCTGGTCTATCTGCTGGTGGGGTATGGTTCGAAAGCGGTGCTGGCGACCCGGCCGCAGGCGGCGCGTCTGGTAAGCATGGCATCAGGAGGGATAATGGTGCTGATCGCGTTGATATTGCTATTTGAGCAGGCGAGATGAAAAAACACCGGCCATCGCCGGTGTTATTTACGCCCGAATATCGTCATATTCCCGCGTTTTATCAAACTCATGCTTCGCGAACGGGCACAGGGGAATAATTTTGCGGTTCTCACCGCGCATCTTCTCCACCACTTTCGCCACCAGCTGTTTACCGACGCCCTGCCCTTTCAGGCTCTCATCCACGTCGGTGTGCTCGATAATGCTCAGGTGCTCGCCGGTCGGCACGAAGACAATCTCCGCGACCTGGTTGCCGTTCGCATCATTCACGTAAAACTTGTTATGGCCTTCCAGAATATCCATGGTTCCTCGCTTATTTTTGGCGATACTTCAGCGCACCGCTCGGGCAGGTATCAATCACGCGTACAACCGTTTCAACGTCCACTTCATCGGGAATGATCCACGGCTTACGTTTCAGATTAAACAGCTTTGCGCTCCCACGCACGCAGTTACCTGAGTGTTTGCAGATCCCGGTATTGAAGTAAACGTCAATTTTCTCGCCGGTATAGGCCCGGTAGCCCGCATCCAGTAGTTCTTTATCCATGACATTGCCTCTGTAATTATTATCGTGCTGAATGAATCATAGCCCCACGGGATCCTGATGGCTATAACGCCGAAAACGAAAAGCCAGGTCACAACTCTTTTCTCGCCAGATTGCGTCCGCTATTGCCACATGTCAGGCTCGGCAAATGTCACTTTTACATAACTTCCGCAGGTTGAATGAAACGCAGACTCTCTTTTCAGGTAAAGCTGTTTTTAGCGCTGGTGTGCTTCTCCTGCCTGCTGTTAGTTCTGCTGGGAACAATCCTGTTTCATTTTATTGACCGACAGCTCCATCACGATCTCGGCCAGCGCGCCCGGGTTCAGGCCAGCCAGATCGCGCTGATGCCGGGTCTGGCGGCAATGGTAGCGGCCAGAGATATTCCGGGAATAGCCCGGTTAATTCAGCCGCTGCGCGCCGAAAGCGATGCCAGCTACATTGTGATTGGCGATACCGAGGAACAGCACCTTTATCATTCGGAATCCCCGGAGCGTATTAATTTACCGATGATCGGCGGGGATAATGCGGAGGTGTTAAAGGGGAAAACCATTATTTCCGTGCGTCAGGGCGGGATTGGCGTGTCGCTACGCAGCAAAGCCCCCATCTTCAACGCGCAGCATCAGGTGATTGGTATTGTCTCGGTCGGCTATCTGACCTCCTATATTGCCAACATTAACGCCCGCATTCTCTGGCAGTCCGGGTTGTACGGCGCAGGCCTTCTGCTCCTGCTGTTTATTTTCTC
This sequence comes from Enterobacter asburiae, assembly GCF_024599655.1. Taxonomy (NCBI): domain Bacteria; kingdom Pseudomonadati; phylum Pseudomonadota; class Gammaproteobacteria; order Enterobacterales; family Enterobacteriaceae; genus Enterobacter; species Enterobacter asburiae. The sequence goes on along the minus strand of NZ_CP102247.1, from coordinate 946,574 downwards.
CTGGCTGTTTACCCGCAACCTCAAAAAACAGATGTTCCGACTGGAGCCAAAAGATATCGCTCAGCTGGTTTTACAGCAGCGCGCGCTATTAGAAGCCATGTACGAAGGGGTATTTGCCGTCAACGGTGAGAAGCAGCTGATTTTAATTAACCGCGCGGCACGAGAAATGCTGGATATTCGGCAAAGTGAGAAAGAACTTATCGGTAAACCGCTGGAAGACATTCTGCAGACGTCGCCGGGCTTTTTATCCCAGCGCTACGCCTCGGTGAGCAGCGGGAGCCACGACCAGATTGCGGTGCTGAACCAGCGCGAGGTGATCGTCAACCGCGTAGCGATTGAGGTCGAACCGGGCGTTGAAAGCGGCTGGGTGTACAGCTTTCGCGACAAAAATGACATTAACACGCTCAGCAGCCAGCTTAGTCAGATCAAACGCTATGCGGATAACCTGCGCATTATGCGCCACGAACAGCTGAACTGGACCGCCACGCTGGTGGGGTTGCTGCAGATGAAACACTATGACGAGGCGATCCGTTACATCCAGGTGCAGTCAGAAGGCGCGCAGCGCGTGCTGGATTTTGTCTCTGCCCATTTTGTCTCACCGGCGCTGTGCGGGCTGCTGCTCGGAAAATACGTCAGCGCGCGCGAAAAAGGCATCGAGCTGCTGTTTGATCCCGCCTGCCAGCTCACCCGCATGCCTGCCGCGCTGAGTGAAACGGAGCTGATGTCCATTATTGGTAATCTGCTGGATAACGCCGTGGAGGCGACCCTCAACGCGCCGGTCCACGCGCCTGTAGAACTCTATATTTCTGACCGTAACCAGGAACTGCTGATCGAGGTAGCCGATCGGGGCTGCGGGGTGGACGATGCGATGAAGCCGCATATTTTCCGCCATGGGTTCAGCAGCAAACCCGACAGCGAAAACGATATTGTGGGTACCGAGCACGGTATTGGCCTGTTTCTGGTGGCAGGATATATCGACAAGGCTGGTGGCAGTATTGAGATTGCCGACAACACGCCGCAGGGCACTATTTTTTCTGTGTTTATACCGAATGGGCAACAGCATGACCCGACCACTTGACGTTGTGATCGTTGAGGATGAGCCGCACCTGGCGGAGCTGCATCGCGAGTATATTGAGCAAAATTTTCATTTGCGCGTGGTGGGCATCGCCGCGTCGATTGAGCAGGCGTGCAGCCTGATTCGTCAGCATCATCCTCGGCTTATCCTGCTGGACAACTATCTCCCGGATGGTAAAGGCGTGGAGCTCATCGATAACCCGCTGCTGAAAAGCTATGAGTGCTCGGTGATCTTCATCACCGCCGCCAGCGATATGCAGACCTGCAGCCACGCCATGCGCAGCGGCGCGTTTGACTACCTGATTAAGCCGGTCTTTTTCCAGCGCCTGCACGCCTCGCTGGAGCGTTTTATGCGCTTCATCCACACCGTGCAGCAGGTGAAGGTGGTCGACCAGCATGCGCTGGATCGCCTGTTTAATCTGCCTGCCGCGGAAGCCTCCATTACGCCGTCGACGAAAGGCATTGAGCCCCAAACGCTGGAGCGGATTAAACGCCTGTTCGCCGAGCATCCCGACAACGCCATGTCGGTTGAAGAGGTGGTGGATAACGTGGGGATCAGCAAAACCACGGGGCGTCGCTACCTTGAATACTGCGTGGAGAGCGGGCTAATCAGCGTCGAAATGCTGTATGGCAATATTGGTCATCCGCGAAGGTTATACCGCAAAGCGCCCGATAAACCGTAATCCAGAACCGTTCGTAAGCTAACGTTCGTGGATTTTATGGTGTTAATTGCTGAAACGACGGCGACAATCACACTTCGGAATCATTGCCCGCGCCTCCCTATTGCCGGAGGCGCGCTTTACGCTATGTTGACAATTAGTTCCTCAAATGTAACTAAAAGGTTAACTATAATGTCGAACACGTTCCGAATTTCTCTGCTTACCGCTACTGTACTGTTCTCTGCTTCTGCACTGTCTGCCCTGCCGCAGGGCTATCCTGCTGAGTATCAAAAAGTGGTTGATGCCGCAACGAAAGAGGGCAAGGTTGTTATTTACTCCACCACTGACATCAAAGCCGCCGGGCCGCTGATTCAGGGCTTCGAAAAAACCTACCCGGGCATCAAAGTTGAATACAACGACATGAACAGCACCGAGCTGTACAACCGTTTTATCAGCGAACAGGCCTCCGGCGGTGTGAGCGGCGACGTGGTCTGGAGCTCCTCTATGGACACGGGCCTGAAGCTCGCCACCGACTACGCCATGGAGTACAAATCTCCGGAGCAAAGCCAGCTGCCGAAATGGGCGGTCTGGAAGGATAAGGCTTACGGCACCACCTATGAGCCGGTGGTCTTTATCTACAACAAGCGCCTGATCCCGGCCGGCGACGTGCCGGATTCTCACGCCGCGCTGGCGAAGCTGATTGCCAGCCAGACGGACAAATTCAAGGGCAAAGTCACCACCTACGACATCGAAAAATCGGGTCTGGGCTTTATGCTCTCGGTTCAGGATCACAACGCCGATCCTAATTACTTTAAGACCCTGGCCGACGTCGCCAAAGGTGGCTTATCGGTGCAGTCGTCTACCGGCACCATGATGGAGCGCGTCTCCTCCGGTGAAAACCTGATCGGCTTCAACATCCTCGGTTCCTACGCGGAAGCGCGTGCGAAGAACGATCCGTCGCTCGGCATCTCCTATCCAAAAGATTACACCCTGGTGCTGTCTCGCGTGTCGTTCATCAGCCAGCAATCGCAAAACAGCAACGCCGCGAAGCTGTGGCTGGACTATGTGCTGTCTGAACAAGGGCAAAACATTCTGGCCAATCAGGCGGACATTCCCTCCATTCGTAACGATATCGAAGGGAAAAATGATATCGACGGCCTGACCAAAATCCTCGGCAACGCGCTGAAGCCAATTCCGGTTGATGAAACGCTGCTGGAATACCTGCAGCCGAAAAAACGCCTGGAGTACATCAAAGAGTGGCGTACCGCCGCCGGTAAATAAGCGTCTGAGCGCGGCGCAGGCCGCCGCGCTCCCTTATCGACTGAGTTCGTTTTTCTGGGCTGCAACACCAGGGATACCCCATGAATACATTACGCAGAAAGTGGCAAAGCCTGCCGCGAGGCATCGTCGTGCTGATAACCGCCCTGGTTATCTACACCCCGCTGTCGTTTATCGTGATACAGAGCTTCCTGTCCGCCCCGTTCTTTTCGCCGTCAAAAGAGTGGAGCTTTGAATCATTTGAGTTTATTTTCACCGACCCTGATTTTTATAAAGCCCTGAAAAGCGGCTTTATTCTTGCTTTCGGGCTGGTCTTTATCTCCATTCCGCTGGGCGGCGTGCTGGCGTTTCTGATGGTGCGTACCGACCTGCCCGGCCGCCGGCTGATTGAGCCGCTGATCCTGGTCCCGATCTTCGTTTCACCGATGGTGCTGGGCTTTGGCTACGTGGTGGCCGCCGGTCCGGTGGGCTTTCTCTCCCAGTGGGCTCAGGCGCTGATTGGCTTTGTGCCGTGGAATATCTACGACATGTCGAGCATTGTGGTCATTGCCGGCCTGACGCACGTCCCGCACGCCTATCTGTATATCTCGTCAGCGCTGCGCAGCGTGGGCTCCGATGTGGAAGAAGCCGCGCGCACCGCGGGCGCGTCGCCCTGGCAGGTGATGACCTCCGTCAGCCTGCCGATGGTGCGCCCGTCCATTCTGTACGCCACCGTGCTGCTGTTCTTCCTCGGGCTGGAAGTGTTCGGCCTGATGCTGGTCCTCGGCGATCCGGAAGGCAACATGGTACTGGCGACCTATCTCTATAAACTGACGAACAAGATGGGCACCCCATCCTATAACCTGATGGCAGCGGTTGCCGTGGTGCTGATCTGCATCACCATCCCGCTGGTGATGCTCCAGCGTCGCCTGATGCGCACCGCCAACCGCTTCGTTACCATGAAGGGCAAGGCCTCGCAGGCCCGCGCGCTGCCGCTGGGTAAATGGCGCTGGGTGGCTGGCGGAGTGATTGCCTTCTGGCTCACCGTCACCATCGGCGTTCCGCTGCTCGGCGTGGTATTGCGCGCGTTTATCTCCAACTGGGGCGTGGGCGTTTCGCTGTGGGACGAGCTTTCTCTGAACACCTTCCGCACCATCTGGGCGCAGCCCAACCTGCTGCGCGCTATCGTCAACTCCATGGCGATTGGCGTGATTGGCGGCGCGCTGGCCGTGGTGTGCTACCTGTTTGTCGGCATTGCCATGCACCGCAAGCCGGATAACACCACGCGTTTCCTCGACTACAGCGTGCTGGTGCCGCGCGCCGTGCCTGGCCTGCTGGCGGGTCTGGCGTTCCTGTGGGTATTCCTGTTCCTGCCGATGTGGCTGGATAACTCCCTGAAATCCGGCTGGCTTTCCGGGTTCGCATGGACCGACTGGATGCGCGAAAACGTCATCGTCTGGCTGCGTTCGCTGCGCAGCACCATTTTCAGCGTCTGGCTGGCCTATACCGTGGTGTGGATGGCTTACGGGCTGAGGCTTATCTCTTCCACGCTGCTGCAGGTGGGGCCGGAGCTTGAAGAAGCGGCGCGCAGCACCGGGGCGACGCGCGGGCAGATCACCCGCCACGTCACCATCCCCCTCTCCCGCTACGGTCTTATCGGTTCGTGGCTGCTGATGTTCCTGATCTTTGAGCGCGAATATTCAACGGGTGTGTACCTGCTTTCACCCGGCACGGAGACCATCGGCTCGATGCTGGTTTCCCTCTGGGCCGCGGGTGCCATCGATATCGTGGCGGCGCTCTCTTTCATTAACATCCTGCTGGTCGTGGTAGGTCTGGGCATTGCCCTTCGTTTCGGAGTGAAAATACATGATTGAATTAGCGGTTGACGATCTGCACTTAACCTACGGCGACAATCCTGTTTTAAAAGGTGTCTCCATGAACCTGAAGCGCGGCGAAGTGGTCTCCCTGTTAGGCCCCTCCGGCAGCGGCAAAACCACCCTGCTGCGTGCCGTCGCGGGTCTGGAAAAACCGACACAGGGGTCGATTGTCATTGGCAACAATAAAGTTTACGACGGCACGCCGCGCAGTGAGATCCCGGCGGAGGAGCGTAACCTGGGGCTGGTGTTCCAGTCCTATGCCCTGTGGCCGCACAAAACCGTGTTTGAGAACGTGGCCTATCCGCTCAAGCTGCGCAAAGTCCCGGCCAAAGAGATCCAGCAGCGCGTGCAGGACGTGCTGGACCAGCTTGGTCTGGGCCATCTTGGCAAACGTCACCCGCACCAGCTCTCCGGTGGGCAGCAGCAGCGCGTGGCGATTGGACGTGCGCTGGTCTACAACCCGCCGGTGATTTTGCTGGATGAACCGCTCTCTAACCTCGACGCCAAGCTGCGAGAAGAGGCCCGCGTGTTCCTCCGCGAACTGATTATCAAGCTCGGGTTATCCGCGCTCATGGTGACGCACGACCAGAACGAAGCGATGTCCATCTCCGACCGCATCCTGCTGCTGAACAACGGCAAAATTGAGCAACAGGGTACGCCGCAGGAGATGTACGGCTCGCCGAAGACGCTGTTTACCGCCGAGTTTATGGGCAGCAACAATCGCCTGCACGGCAAGGTCACCGAAGTACGCGACGGCAAAGCGCGTATTGAAGGGAAAGGCTGGGTGCTGTGGGGCCAGGCCGGTGAAGGGGTGCAGAGCGGTAAAGAAGCCACGGCGGTGATCCGCGTCGAGCGCGTCGCGGTGGTTGAGGGGCCAGGGGAAAATCAGCTTGAGCTACCGCTGCTCACCAGCATGTATCTCGGCGACCGGTGGGAGTACCTGTTCCGCACCGTGGGTGATGATTTTGTCATTCGTGCTTATGGGCATGAGGTTCGGGATCCGCAGCACTGCCATCTTTCGCTGCCGGAGAAGCATGTTTGGGTGTTTCCGAAAGGGTGAATTTAAGAGGAAAAGGCTGCGGGATGCGGCCTTTTTACATTAGAAATGTATTTAGTTTAACTTAACTCAAACTCAATAAAATATAACGCTTTGAATTTGATACGCTTATTTACCACCCACTTTCCCTGTCGGTACAATTTCCTTATGAATTTGTATAACAACATGAGGAAAAGAAAAATGGCTATTCCAGCTTACCTATGGCTTAAAGATGACGGCGGCGCAGACATTAAAGGCTCTGTAGACGTTCAAGATCGTGAGGGCAGCATTGAGATCACCGGATTTTCCCATAATCTCAGCATTCCAACGGACGGAATGACGGGAAAGATCACAGGAACCCGCAAGCACTCAGCTGTGCTAATTCAAAAAGAGTTTGATAGTTCATCCCCCTACCTCTATAAAGCCGTAGCCACTGGTCAGACGCTAAAATCTGCTGAGTTCAAATGGTACAAGATCAACGACGCAGGACAGGAAGCGGAATACTTCAACTTCCTGCTTGAAGGCGTAAAAGTTGTCGGCGTTTCGCCAGTGATGCACGACACCAAAGATCCGACCAAAGAGAAGCATACCCACCTTGAGTGCGTAGAACTTCGTTATGAAAAAATCACATGGAAATACTGCGATGGTAACGTGCAGTTCACCGATGCATGGAATGAGAGAGCGCAAGCGTGAGATACCCAACATTAGCGGCATCACCTCACCCGCCGTTTGATGTGTCCTCTTTCGCCCCGCCAGGCGTGAATATCGTCAGTAATATGATGATGGCTCGCTTTCATCGTGGCCCGTCAGCCCTCACCTATGCATGGTTTTATCAGCAGGTAAGAGGGCATGGACCATGGGATTACAAACAGCGCGATAGACAGTTCGAGAGTTTTGGAAACTTCCATTACGGGGCTGTTGGTCACGCTGCGGGGATTCCTGACGAAGTATTACTTAGGGGCGCAGGATGGGCGCAAAGTCGCGCAGGAACAACTGATGCGGCTTTTGGTAATTGGTATGGCTCAACGCCTTACGGCGATGATCCTAATGACCAATATTGGATAAGAGCGGGTATCGACTATGCAAAACGCACAGGTTTTTAAGAGACGGTATCTTCTTCTGATACCGTTGATTGTTATCGCCTTTGGGGTTTACAACATGCTGCACTTCTCACCACTTGAGCAAGAGATTATCAAGAAGGTGAAAGTAAACAACCAGGCTAATCTATTCATCACGGAAGCGAGTGCAGGCGCCACCACAGGCTTTTCCTACCGTTTCTATTTGTATGATGCTAACAAAGACGATAAATCATTTATTAAGAGTCTGAAGGACGATGACGAGCCTTTCATGATCACTACGGACAAAAACGCATTGAGGAAAGTCGAAAATGATGCGATCTATCTGTCAGTGAAGGGAACCATCTACACCTTTCACAACCAGGCGGCTTATAGAGTGCATGATTCAATCTACTCAGTACCTGTCTACCTCACAGCCATACCTTTCTAAGAGCATAGCCAGCTTTCACGCTGGTGTGACGCAGTGGCAACACCAGGATATTTTAAGCAGGAGGATGTAAACTGGGAGAATAAAGAGACGGCCCCCCACGGGGGAGGGTTGTGAAAGTGTTTCCTGTTGTCTTCGACCTTATTGCACGTAAAATGACCAGACACATTTTGGGAAGGAGTCTTTAATGGATATTGCGCTGCTCAACAGGGGGTGGAACAGAACATGGTCAGATACCATGGTAAATCTGGAAGCCCGGAAACTCGTCGAAACTGCAAATCGGCTATCAGCATTCTATTTGCAAGATGGGATAACACGTATCAAGTTTGTCGAAGAGATAAGGCAGGTCGTAGAGAAAGAATTTGAAACTGCACGACGGGCCAAAACCGATGAAGAATGCATTTCATGCATCAAAAATCTGCGTGCCGAAACAGATAATCTGCAAGAACAAGAACGCTTGTTAAGAACCAGAGCCGCCCAACTTTATGCAAAGGTCGAGTTTGTCAGGGAAAACAATAAAATCGTCGGATACGTGATTTCGGCAATCCATATAGTGGTATCTGGAGCAGCATTATTTGGTGGGATGGTTATGATGTCCACTATGACCCCTGTTGGAGTTCTTGCAGGAGCAGTTTTATTTGTTGATGGTATTAACGGTATAACAAAAGAAGCAAGCCATCTTCGCTATGGTGAACAATCCAAATCGGAAGGAATTTTTGCTGATGGCGCAATGGAGACCGCACAATTTATGGGGTTTAGCCCAAAAAGTGGATTAGCTCTTTATAATACGGTGACTCTAGGGGCGAGTGTCTATAGTATCTTCGGCTTAGCAAGGAAACCCGGAGCTTGGCGATTATTCCGTTGGCTGCCGCGTGATTACTACCGAAAAGTTGACACAATGAGCAAGCCTAAGCTAACGATGAAAATCGCTGGATATGGTGTTAAAGCGAAAGTCATTTTTGATCTTCTGGCTACTGATAACAGTATTAATTAAGATTTGTTCGCTCTACAGAATCGCCAAGATTTATAAGCAAGTACAGGCGGTTGTATAAAAATTGCAACCGCTGCGCCACAAGAAAGGCCAATTGCACCAGAGAAAACACTCTGCTCAGATGCGAACATCACAAGAAAAATGAATACAGCAAGGCAACCGGATACAACCCACACGGCAAGAATAAATCGCCTGGCCAGGTCCCTGATTGCATTCCCCAACGTTCCACCATAGCTTTCAACGTTGTTCTTTATCTTCTTCAAATCCGATGGTGTAAAGCCAGAACTCAACAAAGCCTCATCAGTAACATCCATATTGTCCTCTCCGCATTTCTTAACTGGCAATGGCACACATAATCATATGTGATGAACTATACAGTAATCCACATGATGTTTGTGCAATGTATCAGATTTCAGACAATAGAAGCCATAAAGCCCCGTTAGTGGTACAAGCAACAAGCGGAGCATAGCGACTGCATCAGGCCAACCTGGTTGGTTTCGCTTTGCGAAAGTCACCAGTGACCAAATCAGATTCTCAGAGGGATCACACCTTATCAGGGTGCTCGTGTACCTTTCGGAGCGTGAGCGAAGCGCTGGCAGGGCCTGCATATCGTGTGCAGGTACGTTTACCACTATAAACCTGTTTACGCAGCCACAAGGCCGCACATCGGGCTTAAGCGTATGATCAATCTGTTCGGGAGTTATGCCAGGTATGCGGCTTTTTGTTCGTTGTTTTGCTGTCGCGGTAAGAACCTGGAACCACCGCAAGCGTGATGATGTGCTCCCTTGTACCACAGATCAATAACGCGACAGGTGCGGGCGTAGAACAATGGGAAGTTTAAGTTGTCCTTGCTAAAGCGGGACAACGTAACTCACTAATAAATCATAACTTATTGATTTATCAGGATACTGGAGCGGGCGAAGGGAATCGAACCCTCGTATAGAGCTTGGGAAGCTCTCGTTCTACCATTGAACTACGCCCGCTTTGAGGTGCGTAAGGCATTATAGACCTTACACACCTTCATACAAGCCTCTTCGCAACTAACCGGCGATAAAATAATCACTTAGCACTTCGGTTTGCTGCCTGGCGCAGGAAGATAACGCTGCGGATCGATGGCCGTCGCCTTATAGCGAATCTGGAAATGCAGCTTCACCGCGTCCGTACCGGTGCTGCCCATGGTGGCAATCTTCTGCCCGGCTTTGACGTTCTGCCCGTTGTTGACCAGCATCGTGTCGTTGTGCGCATAGGCCGTGATGTAGTCTTCACCATGCTTAATCATGATCAGGTTACCGTAACCGCGCAGCTGATTACCGACATACACCACCTTCCCTGCCCCGGAGGCATAAACCGGCGTACCGCGCGCAGCGGCGATATCAATACCCTTGTTGCCACCTTCAGAGAGTGAGTAAGGGGCGACCACTTTACCGCTGGCAGGCCAAATCCAGCAGCGCTGTCCAACCGGCGGCCATGACGATTGCGGTACCTGATAGGACGGCGTCACTTTGGCGGTTTTGCCTTTCGAAGAGGATTTTTTACCCGCGGAAGATCCGCCGCTAACCTTCAGCTGCTGCCCCACCTCGATGGTGTAGGGCGGTGAGAGATTGTTCAGCCGCGCCAGATCCTTCACGCTGGTCCCCGTCGCGCGCGAAATTCGATACAGGGTGTCCCCGCGCTTAACGGTATAGACCGAACCGGAATAGCTACCCATATCCGACGATTTGCTCCCCGAACAGCCCGCCAGTAATAGCGTCAGCGTCAGGCAAAAAATGGCGGTGATGGGGTTTCTCGTCAGGCTTCCTGCAAACAAAACAGATCCTCGGTCAGCGTGAATGGCGCACTATGATAACAGCCAAAACGAATATGGGTCATGCCCTTTTCCGCTCTACGAGCCAAACCGTTCGTATAAGAATGCCGTATAATGATCCGGCTGATGGTGCTGAACCACTCGGCATTTTGGCACTGGAGCATCAATGAGTATTCAAGAACACGTTATTTTGGTAAACGACCAGGGAATGGTGATTGGCACTCAGGAAAAATACGCCGCGCACACCTTACATACCCCGCTGCATCTGGCGTTCTCTTCCTGGCTTTTTAACGCAAACGGCGAATGTCTGATCACCCGGCGCGCCTTAAGCAAAAAAGCCTGGCCCGGCGTCTGGACCAACTCCGTCTGCGGCCACCCGCAGTCCGGCGAAGAGACGATACAGGCGATAATCCGCCGCTGCCGCTTTGAAGTGGGCGCTGAGCTGTCCAATATCACCGCCGTCGCCCCTGAATTTCGCTATCGGGAAACCGACCCGTCCGGGATCGTGGAAAACGAGATTTGCCCGGTATTCGCTGCCCGCATCACTAACGACGTAACGATAAACGAAGACGAAGTGATGGACTATCAGTGGGTTGAGCTGGACGCGTTATTCCGCGCGCTGGACGCGACGCCCTGGGCCTTTAGCCCGTGGATGGTCATGGAAGCGACGACCGCCCGCGAAAAACTAAAAGCCTTCGCGGCGCAATAAAAAAGCCCCTTTCGGGGCTTTTTTTACATCTTAACGCCTTACTTCACCGGGCGCATCGCCGGGAACAGGATCACGTCGCGGATGGTGTGGCTGTTGGTGAACAGCATGACCATACGGTCGATACCGATGCCCAGACCCGCCGTTGGCGGCAGGCCGTGTTCCAGCGCGGTCACGTAGTCTTCGTCGAAGAACATCGCTTCGTCGTCGCCTGCCGCTTTCGCGTCAACCTGGTCCTGGAAACGCTGAGCCTGGTCTTCCGCATCGTTCAGCTCGCTAAAGCCGTTGCCGATTTCACGGCCGCCGATGAAGAATTCGAAACGATCGGTGATTTCCGGGTTCTCGTCATTACGACGCGCCAGCGGAGAGACTTCAGCCGGGTATTCGGTGATAAAGGTCGGCTGAATCAGGTGCGCTTCGGCCACTTCTTCGAAGATTTCGGTCACGATACGGCCCAGACCCCAGCTCTTCTCAACCTTGATACCGATGCTTTCGGCAATCGCTTTCGCAGAGTCGAAGTTATCCAGATCCGCCATGTTAGTTTCCGGACGGTATTTCTTGATCGCTTCGCGCATGGTCAGTTTTTCGAACGGCTTGCCGAAGTCGAAGACTTCTTCACCGTAAGGCACTTCGGTGGTGCCCAGAATGTCCTGCGCCAGGGTGCGGAACAGGGATTCGGTCAGCTCGATCAGATCTTTGTAATCCGCATACGCCATATAGAGTTCCATCATGGTGAACTCTGGGTTATGACGAACGGAGATGCCTTCGTTACGGAAGTTACGGTTGATTTCGAACACGCGGTCGAAACCACCGACCACCAGACGCTTCAGGTACAGTTCCGGCGCGATACGCAGGTACATGTCCAGGTCCAGGGCGTTGTGATGGGTGATGAACGGACGCGCAGACGCGCCGCCAGGGATCACCTGCATCATCGGGGTTTCCACTTCCATAAAGTCGCGGTTCACCATGAACTGGCGGATACCGGCCATGATCTGGGAGCGAATTTTGAAGGTCTTGCGGGATTCATCGTTAGAGATGAGATCCAGGTAGCGCTGACGGTAGCGCGCTTCCTGATCCTGCAGGCCGTGGAACTTGTCCGGCAGCGGGCGCAGGGCTTTGGTCAGCAGACGCAGCTCGGTGCAGTGGATAGACAGTTCACCGGTTTTGGTTTTGAACAGTTTACCTTTCGCGCCCAGGATATCGCCCAGGTCCCACTTCTTGAACTGCTCGTTGTAGATGCCTTCCGGCAGGTCGTCACGGGAAACGTACAGCTGAATACGGCCGCCTACGTCCTGCAAGGTCACGAAGGAGGCTTTACCCATGATACGACGGGTCATCATGCGGCCTGCAACGGCCACTTCAACGTTCAGCGCTTCCAGCTCTTCGTTCTCTTTAGCGTCGAAGTCAGCGTGCAGTTGGTCTGAGGTATGGTCACGACGAAAATCGTTCGGGAACGGCACGCCCTGCTCGCGCAGCGCTGCCAGCTTCTCGCGGCGGGTTTTCAGTTCGTTGTTAAGATCGACTACCGCGTCAGCGCCCTGTGCTTGTTGTTCAGACATGTTGGTTCCTCATAACCCTGCTTTCAAACTTGCTTCGATAAATTGGTCCAGGCTGCCGTCCAGCACCGCCTGCGTGTTGCGGGTTTCAACCCCGGTACGCAGGTCTTTGATGCGGGAGTCATCAAGGACGTAAGAACGGATCTGGCTGCCCCAACCGATATCGGACTTGTTGTCTTCCATCGCCTGTTTCTCAGCATTTTTCTTCTGCATCTCCAGTTCATAAAGCTTCGCTTTCATCTGCTTCATGGCCTGGTCTTTGTTCTTATGCTGGGAACGGTCGTTCTGGCACTGTGTTACCAGCCCGGTTGGAATGTGGGTAATACGCACCGCCGATTCCGTACGGTTAACGTGCTGACCACCCGCGCCGGATGCGCGGTAAACGTCGATACGCAGGTCCGCCGGGTTAATTTCGATATCAATATCTTCATCAACTTCCGGGTAAACAAACGCGGAGCTGAAGGAGGTATGACGACGGCCACCGGAGTCGAACGGGCTCTTACGCACAAGGCGGTGAACGCCGGTTTCGGTACGCAGCCAGCCGTAGGCGTAATCGCCAATGATCTTGATGGTGACGGATTTCAGACCCGCAACTTCACCTTCAGACTCTTCGATAATTTCGGTTTTGAAGCCGCGCGCTTCTGCCCAACGCAGGTACATACGCGTCAGCATGCTGGCCCAGTCCTGCGCTTCGGTGCCGCCAGAACCAGCCTGAATATCGAGATAGCAGTCAGCGCTGTCGTATTCGCCGGAGAACATACGGCGGAATTCCAGCTGCGCCAGCTTCTCTTCCAGCACGTCGAGTTCTGCTACGGCTTCGTTAAAGGTTTCTTCGTCGTCGGCTTCGACGGCCAGCTCCAGCAAACCGGAAACATCTTCCAGCCCCTGGGCCATTTGATCCAGCGTATCTACGATAGCTTCGAGAGAGGAACGCTCTTTACCCAGCGCCTGTGCGCGTTCAGGTTCGTTCCAGACGTCCGGCTGTTCCAGCTCGGCGTTTACTTCTTCAAGACGCTCTTTCTTGGCATCGTAGTCAAAGATACCCCCTAAGAACGTCAGAGCGCTCCGTGAGGTCCTGAATACGGTTTTTTACCGGATTAATTTCAAACATGGTCTGTTTTCTTTTATGGACTTGTCAAAATGCGGTGATAAGAGCGGGATTGTACCGAATCCACGCCCTTTTTTATAGAGATTACTGCCGCTAAATTGGCCAGATATTGTCGATGATGATCTGAAGGGTGCGGTTACCGCGAAACTCGTTTATATCCAGTTTGTACGCCAGCTCAACCTCGCGCACGCCGTTGTCAGGCCAGATAGAGGTGTCAACGTTGAAGGCGATGCCGTCCAGCAGCGGACCACCGCCCACAGGCTCGACCATCACTTTCAGATGACGTTCGCCGACGATACGCTGCTGCAGCAGGCGGAAACGCCCGTCGAACAGCGGTTCCGGGAACATCTGCCCCCACGGACCGGCATCGCGGAGCATTTGCGCCACGTCCATCGTCATCTCAAGCGGTGAAAGCTCGCCATCGGACACCACTTCCCCCTGCAACAGGGCCGGGTCAATCCAGTCGGTGACCAGTTCACCAAACAGCCGCTGAAACTCGTCGAACTTCGCCTCTTCCAGCGACAGGCCCGCCGCCATCGCATGGCCGCCGAACTTGATCATCAGACCCGGGTGAAGCGTATCGAGACGCTCCAGCGCATCGCGCATGTGCAGACCCTGAATCGAACGGCCGGAGCCTTTCAGCGTACCGTCACCCGCGGGGGCGAACGCGATCACCGGACGGTGGAAACGCTCTTTAATGCGCGACGCCAGAATGCCGACCACGCCCTGATGCCACTCAGGATGGTACATCGCCAGGCCGCCCGGCAGCGTATCGCCGCTGCGCTCAAGTTTTTCGCACAGGGTCAGCGCTTCGGCCTGCATCCCCTGCTCAATCTCTTTGCGGGTCTGGTTCAGCGCGTCAAGCTCGTTGGCGAGCACGCGTGCTTCACCAATGTTATCGCACAGCAGCAGCGCCACGCCGACGGACATATCGTCCAGCCTTCCAGCTGCGTTAAGACGCGGCCCGAGGGCAAAGCCCAAATCGCTTGCCGCCAGCTTGAGCGGATCGCGGTTGGCAATCTCCAGCAGCGCCTTGATCCCCGGACGGCACTTGCCTGCCCGGATGCGGCTTAAGCCCTGCCAGGTCAAAATGCGGTTATTGGTATCAAGCGGCACCACGTCCGCGACGGTACCCAGCGCCACCAGATCGAGATATTCGGCCAGGTTCGGTACGGCAATACCGCGAGAGTCGAACCAGCCCTTATCGCGTAACAGGGTACGTAACGCCAGCATCAGATAAAACGCTACGCCCACGCCCGCGAGGGATTTCGACGGGAAACCGCAGTCGCGCAGGTTGGGGTTAATAATCGCTTCCGCATCCGGCAGCGTTTCGCCCGGCAGGTGGTGATCGGTGACCAGCACCGGGATCCCCAAAGCGTGAGCATGATCGACGCCCGCATGGGAAGAGATCCCGTTATCGACGGTCATGATCATCTGTGCACCACGGGCGTGGGCCTGATCGACCACTTCCGGACTGAGACCATAGCCGTCTTCAAAACGGTTCGGCACCAGATACGTGACGTTATCGCAGCCCAGCGCGCGCAGGCTGAGCACGCTCAGCGCGGTGCTGGTTGCGCCGTCGGCGTCGAAATCACCTACCACCACAATCCGCGTTCCCTCTCGAAGCGCGTTGTAGAGCATTTCGGTAGCTTTTTCGATACCGCTCAGCTGCTGCCAGGGCAGCATCCCTTTCACGCTGCGTTCAAGATCCTCCGCGCGACGCACGCCGCGGCTGGCGTAGAGACGCTTAAGCAGCGCCGGGAGATCGTCTGGCAAATCAACCGGTTCAACCGCCTCGCGGCGGCGCAATTTTATTGGGGCTTTCACGCGGATTATTTACCACCAAACTGTTTCTGGTGCGCGTCGAGGAACTCTTTCATCTCTTTCGGTCCCTGATAGCCCGGAACGACATAGCCGTTGCTCAGGACAATCGCAGGGGTACCGCTCACGCCAAACTGCACGCCGAGCGCATAGTGGTTAGCAATATCAATGTCGCAGGAGGCTGGCTTAACGCCTTTGCCGTTCATGGCGTCGTCAAACGCTTTGTTGCGGTCTTTCGCACACCAGATCGCCTTCATGTCCTGCTCTGGCTGGCTCTGCACGCCCGCGCGCGGGAAGGCCAGGTAACGCACGGTAATGCCCAGCGCGTTGTAGTCTTTCATCTCTTCATGCAGCTTGTGGCAGTAGCCACAGGTGATGTCGGTGAAGACGGTAATGACGTGTTTTTCCTGCGCCGCTTTATAGACGATCATCTCTTTCTCGAGCGCGTTCAGGTTTTTCATCAGCAGCTGGTTGGTGACGTTCACCGGCTGCGCGCCGCTCACGTCGTACATTGGCCCCTGAATAATGTGTTTGCCGTCTTCGGTGACGTACAGCACCCCGCTGTTGGTCAGCACCGTTTTCATGCCGGCAACCGGTGCAGGCTGAATATCGCTACCGGTGACGCCAAGCTTAGCCAGCGACTGTTTGATGGCGGCGTCGTCCGCATGGGCGAAACCGGTAAATGAGGCTGCCAGCAGGGTGAACAGCGCGAAAGACTTTTTCATATGTGATCCTGTTACAATTCGTCGGCACTCACGCACGAGGGTGGTGCTGTTGGTGTAGCTGCCGCAGGCGTTCCGTCGCGACATGGGTGTAAATTTGCGTTGTGGAAAGATCGCTGTGCCCCAGCAGCATCTGCACCACGCGTAAATCAGCGCCGTGGTTTAACAGATGCGTCGCGAAGGCGTGACGCAATACGTGCGGCGAAAGCTTTTCACTGTCGATACCCGCCAGTGTGGCGTAATGCTTGATGCGATGCCAGAACGTTTGCCGCGTCATCTGCTGGGCGCGCTGGCTCGGAAACAGGACGTCGATAGACGTACCATTGAGCAGCCACGGACGACCGTGCTCCAGGTAGGTTTCCAGCCAGTAAACCGCCTCTTCCCCCAGCGGAACCAGCCTCTCCTTGTTTCCTTTACCGATGACGCGCACCACGCCCTGACGCAGGCTGATGTCGCTCATCGTCAGGCCAACCAGTTCCGAAACGCGCAAGCCGGTAGCATACAATAGCTCAAGCATGGCTTTATCGCGTAACTCCAGCGGCAGGTCAACAGCCGGTGACTGTAATAATCTCTCAACTTGTGCTTCGCTGAGATCTTTCGGTAGCCGCTGCGGAAGCTTAGGGGATGCCAGCAGCGCGCTGGGATCGTCTTCACGAATCTTCTCACGGTAGAGATGCTGGAACAGCCGACGCATGGCGCTGAGCAAACGCGCGGAACTGGTGGCTTTATAGCCCCCTGCGATACGTTCCCCAAGCAGCGCCTGCAGGTCATCACGCTGAGCGCTCGCAAGGGATAACCCCCGGTGCGCAAGCCACTCCACCAGCATGGTGAGATCGCGACGGTAGGCGCTGAGGGTATTCTCGGCCAGATTTTTCTCCAGCCACAGCGCGTCGAGAAACTGTTCGATCAGTGCGAGATCCTTTTCCACATCAGCCCCTTTGATTCTGCAGTCAGGCCATTATGCCTGATTGCGACCGGTTTCTGGTACACTACGCGCATAGTCAAAGCAAGAATTGAGATAGTTACGCGATGAATATTGGTCTGTTCTATGGTTCCAGCACCTGCTACACCGAAATGGCGGCAGAGAAAATTCGCGACATCATTGGCCCGGAACTGGTGACGTTGCATAACCTGAAAGATGACGCGCTTACGCTGATGGAGCAGTATGACGTGCTGATCCTCGGCATCCCGACATGGGATTTCGGCGAGATACAGGAAGACTGGGAAGCTATCTGGGACCAGCTCGATACGCTCAACCTCGACGGCAAAATCATTGCCATGTACGGCATGGGGGATCAGCTGGGTTACGGGGAATGGTTCCTGGACGCGCTCGGCATGCTGCACGATAAACTGGCGCCGAAAGGGGTGTCGTTTATCGGCTACTGGCCAACCGAAGGTTACGAGTTCACCAGTAAAAAACCGATTATTGCCGACGGCGAGCTGTTTGTTGGACTCGCGCTGGATGAAACCAATCAGTACGATCTCAGCGATGAGCGCCTGCAAAGCTGGTGCGAGCAGATCCTGGGCGAAATGGCCGAAAAGTTTAGCTAACGCGCGCTACCCCTGCGTCGTTTGTTGCAACAGCATCCGGCGCAGGTCTCGCCATTCGGCAGCATCCATACTGTCAGCCGCCAGCCACAGATGCTGGCAACGCCCGCCGTCCACCTTGCGTAGCCGTAACATCATGCCGCAGTTGAGCATCCAGGGCATACCGAGAATATCCCACTCTTTACCCTGCCAGCGCAGGCGGGAATCCATCAGTAATTTAATCTCTCCCTGACGGGCATTAATGCGACGCTGGCTGCGTACGCTGTCAAAAACGACAAACGACAGTAACAGCAGCCACAGCGGCGTATAGCTCAGCGGCCACGGCATCAGTAACACAAAGGCCGCAACCAGGCCGTGGAGCAATAAAGACATCCACTGCGAGCGCCACGAGACGCGAAGATCAGATTGCCACAGGACCACGTTCCCGATTCCGTGTTTGAATTAATTGCACCATCCGTTGCAACTCGGTGTCGGCGGGTTTGCCGTGGTTCATCAGCCAGTTGAACAAATCCGGATCGTCAGACTCAAGCAGGCGAACAAACAGACGCTTATCGTCATCGCTTAAGCTGTCATACTCATATTCAAAGAAAGGCATGATGGAAATATCAAGTTCACGCATGCCGCGACGGCACGCCCAGTGAATACGGGCCTTGTTGTTAATATCCATGTTCAGTTTCCTGCATTACGTTTGGCACAGTCGGTACCCCGTTCAGTGTTCTTTATTTCTCTACGGGGACACCAGCTAGTGTAACGTGTTTTTGACCGTTTCATTACTGGAATATTGCGATCGCCGAGCAGGCTTCCAGAATAATCCCTACAAAGACAGCGGATTACATTATTTTGCGTAGCGCTACGCATAACCGGTTTATGGCACAAATGGTCTGTTGAAAGCGCTTGCATTGCCTGCAGGCTCTTTTACCATTAGGCATTATCAAAGCGTTAAGCAATTCAGGATATCGTTATGGCATTTACACCATTTTCTCCTCGCCAGCCCGCCGCCTCTGCGCGTCTGCCGCTGACGCTTATTTCTCTTGATGACTGGGCGCTGGCAACGCTCACCGGTGCCGACGCCGAAAAATACCTGCAGGGCCAGGTGACCGCCGACGTCAGCCAGATGACAGAACACCAGCACCTGCTGGCCGCGCATTGCGACCCAAAAGGTAAAATGTGGAGCAACCTGCGTATCTTCCGCCGTCAGGACGGTTTTGCCTTTATTGAGCGCCGCAGCCTGCAAGAGGCCCAGCTCAAAGAGCTGAAAAAATACGCGGTCTTTTCCAAAGTCACGATCACCCCGGACGACGAACATGTCCTTCTGGGTGTGGCCGGTTTCCAGGCCCGTGCGGCCCTGAAAAATCTCTTCAGCGAACTGCCGGATGCAGAAAAGCAGGTGGTCAGCGAAGGCGCAACCTCCATCCTGTGGTTTGAACACCCGGCGGAGCGTTTCTTGTTAGTCACTGATGCGGCAACTGCCGAACGCGTGACCGAAGCGCTGCGCGGCGAAGCACAGCTCAACAACAGTCAGCAGTGGCTGGCGCTGAACATCGAAGCAGGTCTGCCGGTGATTGACGCCGCAAACAGCGCGCAGTTTATTCCTCAGGCAACCAACCTGCAGGCGCTGGGGGGCATCAGCTTTAAAAAGGGCTGTTACACCGGTCAGGAGATGGTGGCGCGTGCAAAATTCCGCGGCGCAAACAAACGTGCGCTTTGGACGCTGGCGGGCCATGCCAGCCGTGTACCTGAAGCGGGTGAAGACTTAGAGCTGAAGATGGGTGATAACTGGCGCCGCACCGGCACCGTGTTAGCCGCCGTACAGCTGGATGATGGACGTCTTTTGGTTCAAGCCGTCATGAACAACGACATGGAAGCCGACAGCGTGTTCCGCGTGCGTGACGATGCGAATACGTTGAGTATTGAGCCGCTGCCGTATTCGTTAGAAGAGTAATCGTTTACAGGTGTCCTCCCTCTCCCTGTGGGAGAGGGCCGGGGTGAGGGCAACCGCCCGCACGGTGTAAAAAACTACACCTGCCCCACATACAGATAAATCGCCAAAAAGTGGCATACGCTGCCGCCCAGCACAAAGCCGTGCCAGATGGCATGGTTGTAAGGGATGCGCTTGCAGACGTAGAAAATCACGCCGAGCGAGTACACCACGCCGCCTAAGGCCAGAAGCGTTACGCCCCCTACCGACAGTTTGACCGCCAGTTGATACACCACAATCAGCGACAGCCAGCCCATGGTCAGATAGGTGACCAGTGACAGCACCTTAAAGCGGTGCGCTATGGTCAGCTTAAACAGGATCCCCAGCAGTGCCAGGCTCCAGATAACAATCATCAGGCCACGCGACAGCGGCGAGTTGAGCCCCACCAGCAAAAACGGTGTGTAGGTGCCTGCAATAAGAAGATAGATAGCACAGTGGTCAAATTTCTTGAGCCACGTCTTGGCCCGCTGATGCGGGATCGCGTGATACAGTGTCGACGCCAGGAACAGCAGGATCATACTCCCGCCATACAGGCTGTAGCTGGTAATGGCCATCGCGCTGGCATTGGCGTCCACCGCCTGCACCAGCAATAACACTAAACCGACAATGCCAAACACCAGGCCAATGCCGTGGCTGATGCTGTTGGCTACTTCCTCAGCCAGCGAATATCCCTGTGCGATTAATGGTCTGCTCACCATACAAAACTCCGGGAAAACAAAAGATGATTATTCATCGCATAACTATGCTAACTGAGAATGATTCCAGTGAACACCTGTTAGCTAAAAAAAATTCATTTCAAAATTTATACCTAAAAATCATAGATATAAAGAAATCTTTCACCTAACAATTGTTCACATAAAAATTTAATCATTATGAATCAAGAGCATAAAAATGGATCCTGCCGTCTGGGTGCATGTTATGATGTGACGATGAGGTCAGAATGAGAGTTATGCCATTGTGAGTATGTTCACCCACTCCGCCATTGCCAGTCTCAATAACCTGGAGATGATGGTCTACAACTATGTCATAAAAAATCGTGACAAAGTCATGTACATGACCATCCGCGAGCTGGCGGATGCGGCAGACGTCTCAACCACCACTATCCTGCGCTTTTGCCGCAAGCTTAACTGCGAAGGCTATTCTGAATTCCGCGTGCGCTTTAAGCTTTATCTTGAGCAGAACGAGTCCCAGCAGACAAACTTCGGCGCCAGCGAAATTATCAGCTTTTTTAAAAGCGTGAATAATGAAGAGTTCGACGCGTTATTGGATAATGCGGTAGATATTATTTTATCGTCCGAGCGAATTATATTTGTCGGTGCCGGGACATCGGGTTCTCTGGCAAAATATGGCGCACGCTTCTTTTCTAATATTGGCAAATTCAGTAACCATATTGACGACCCTTATTTCCCGGTCACCAATGATATGGCGAAAAATGCGCTGGCGATTGTGCTCTCGGTTTCGGGCGAGACCGAGGAAATCCTGCGCTTCGCCAGCCAGTTCAGCCTGCATCACTGCAAGGTGCTCTCTATTACCAGCCACGAGCACTCGCGTCTGGCAAAGCTGGCGGATTTTAATCTCTCCTGGCATGTTCCTCAGACGCGTATTGCAGGCGTCTACGACATCACCACGCAAATTCCCGTCATTTATATTCTGGAATCTCTCGGACGTAAGCTGGCGAAGAAACTCACAGAATAAAACACCCTGTTTTTTTGATGTAACAAATCACATTTACTGTGAATTGTTATATCGTGACATTTAATATCGCTTTGCTAGACTCGATGCCAATAAGCCATTTATTGAGAATAGCAGCGATGAAAAAATTGACCTTACCAAAAGATTTTTTATGGGGCGGCGCGGTTGCGGCTCACCAGGTTGAAGGCGGCTGGAACAAAGGCGGCAAAGGGCCAAGCATTTGCGACGTATTGACCGGCGGCGCGCACGGCGTCCCGCGCGAAATCACGCAGGAAGTAGTGCCGGGTAAATACTACCCAAACCACGAGGCCATCGACTTCCACGGCCACTATAAAGAAGACATCAAGCTGTTTGCCGAGATGGGTTTCAAGTGCTTCCGCACCTCTATCGCCTGGACGCGCATCTTCCCGAAAGGTGACGAAACGCAGCCAAACGAAGAGGGGCTGAAGTTCTACGACGACATGTTCGACGAGCTGCTGAAATACAACATCGAACCGGTGATCACCCTCTCCCACTTCGAAATGCCGCTGCACCTGGTGCAGGAGTACGGTAGCTGGACCAACCGTAAAGTGGTCGATTTCTTCGTGCGCTTCGCGGAAGTGGTCTTCGAGCGCTACAAAAACAAGGTCAAATACTGGATGACCTTCAACGAAATCAATAACCAGCGTAACTGGCGCGCGCCGCTGTTCGGTTACTGCTGCTCGGGCGTGGTCTATACCGAACATGACAATCCGGAAGAGACGATGTACCAGGTCCTGCACCACCAGTTTGTGGCCAGCGCCCTGGCGGTGAAAGCCGCGCGCCGCATCAACCCGGAGATGAAAGTCGGCTGCATGCTGGCCATGGTGGCGCTTTATCCATTCTCCTGCAAGCCGGAAGACGTGATGTTCGCCCAGGAATCGATGCGCGAGCGCTATGTCTTTACCGACGTCCAGCTGCGTGGTTACTACCCGTCCTACGTGCTGAACGAGTGGGAGCGCCGCGGCTTCTCCATCAAAATGGAGGCAGGCGACGAGCAGACCCTGCGTGAAGGTACCTGCGACTACTTAGGTTTCAGCTACTACATGACCAACGCGGTGAAAGCAGAAGGCGGTACCGGCGATGCCATTTCCGGCTTCGAAGGCAGCGTGCCGAACCCGCACGTGAAGGCGTCCGACTGGGGCTGGCAGATTGACCCGGTGGGCCTGCGTTATGCCCTGTGTGAACTGTACGAACGTTATCAGAAGCCGCTGTTCATCGTGGAAAACGGGTTCGGCGCCTACGATAAGGTGGAAGAAGACGGCAGCATCAACGACGACTATCGCATCGACTACCTGCGTGCCCACGTGGAAGAGATGATCAAAGCCGTGACGCACGATGGCGTGGATCTGATGGGCTATACGCCGTGGGGCTGCATCGACTGCGTGTCATTCACCACCGGCCAGTACAGCAAGCGCTACGGCTTTATCTACGTGAACAAGCACGACGACGGCACGGGCGACATGTCGCGTTCGCGTAAGAAGAGCTTCGAGTGGTATAAAGGCGTGATTGCCAGCAACGGCGAGGCGCTGTAATTTTTGCCCGGTGGCGCTGCGCTTACCGGGCCTACACGAATAGTAGGCCGGGTAAGGCGAAGCCGCCACCCGGCTTATTTCCCACCGGCCAACTCTAAAAAACTGCCCGTTACGTACGACGCCTTCTCGCTCAGCAGCCAGACAATCGCCTGCGCCACCTCTTCCGGCTGGCCGCCGCGCTGCATCGGCAGCAGCGACTTAACGCGATCCACCCGCCCCGGCTCTCCGCCGGACGCATGAATATCGGTATAAATCAGCCCCGGACGTACGCAGTTGACGCGAATGCCCTGCGCCGCCACCTCCAGCGATAGCCCGGTTGTCAGCGAATCCACCGCCCCCTTGGATGCGGCATAATCCACATATTCACCCGGCGCGCCCAGGCGGGACGCCGCAGAGGAGACATTCACTATCGCCCCACCCTTGCCGCCATGTTTGAAGGACATGCGTTTAACCGCTTCCCGGCAGCAGAGAAAGTAGCCAGTGACGTTGGTCGCCAGAACGCGGTTAATGCGCTCAGCGGAGAGATTCTCGATAGTGGATTGCTCAAACAGAATGCCCGCATTATTGACCAGCGCACGAAGCGGCTCGCCTTCACGATCGAGGCTGTCAAACATCGCCAGCACCTGGGCTTCATCACTGATATCCGCGCGGACGGCAAACGCTTTACCCCCCGCATCCACAATCTGCTTGATGACGTCCGTCGCGGCTTTAATGTTGTGATGATAGTTCACCGCCACGGTGTAGCCTTCGTGCGCCAGCAGCAGCGCGGTGGCTTTCCCAATGCCCCGGCTCGCGCCGGTGACCAGTGCAATTGCCATTCGTTTCTCCCAATAAAAAAGCCGGGTGGCGGCTTCACCTTACCCGGCCTACGTTACTACATCAGCAATATTACTGGTATTCGCTCATCGGCACGCAGGAGCAGAACAGGTTACGGTCGCCGTAGACGTCATCGAGACGCTTCACGGTCGGCCAGTATTTGTTTGCCACGCCTGCCGGGAAGACCGCCAACTCGCGGGAATAACCGTGGTTCCACTCTGCCACCATTTCGTGCTGGGTGTGCGGGGCGTTAACCAGCGGGTTATCTTCCAGCGTCCACTCGCCGTCCTGCACGCGGTCGATCTCCATGCGGATGGCCAGCATCGCGTCGATAAAGCGGTCCAGCTCGGCTTTGCTTTCGGACTCCGTTGGCTCCACCATCAGCGTGCCCGCAACCGGGAACGACATGGTAGGCGCGTGGAAGCCGTAGTCGATCAGACGCTTGGCAATGTCCAGCTCGCTAATGCCGGTCTGCTCTTTCAGCGGACGAATGTCGAGGATGCACTCGTGCGCCACGCGACCGTCGCGGCCGGTATAGAGCACCGGGAAGGCGGATTTCAGGCGAGTCGCAATATAGTTGGCGTTCAGGATCGCCACCTGGCTCGCCTGCTTCAGCCCTTCCGCGCCCATCATGCGGATGTACATCCAGCTGATTGGCAGGATAGAAGCGCTGCCGAACGGTGCCGCAGAGACCGCGCCCTGACGGGTCAGCATGCCTTCAATCTGCACCACGCTGTGGCCCGGCACAAACGGTGCCAGGTGCGCTTTCACGCCGATTGGGCCCATGCCCGGGCCGCCGCCGCCGTGCGGGATGCAGAAGGTTTTGTGCAGGTTCAGGTGCGACACGTCCGCGCCGATAAAGCCCGGAGAGGTAATGCCCACCTGAGCATTCATGTTTGCGCCGTCGAGGTAAACCTGACCGCCGAACTGGTGCACCACTTCGCACACTTCACGGATGGTCTCTTCGTACACGCCGTGGGTAGACGGGTAGGTCACCATGATGCAGGAGAGCTTGTCACCCGCCTGCTCGGCTTTCGCACGCAGGTCGGCCAGGTCGATGTTGCCGTTCTTGTCGCACGCAACGACCACCACTTCCATACCCGCCATCTGGGCAGAGGCCGGGTTGGTACCGTGGGCGGAGCTTGGGATCAGGCAGATATCGCGGTGACCTTCGCTGCGGCTTTCGTGATAGTGACGGATCGCCAGCAGGCCCGCGTATTCGCCCTGCGCGCCGGAGTTCGGCTGCATGCAGAGCGCGTCATAACCGGTCAATTTCACCAGCCAGTCGGAAAGCTGGTTGATCATCATGTGATAACCTTCCGCCTGCTCTGGCGGGCAGAACGGGTGCAGCTCGGAGAATTCAGGCCAGGTGATCGGGATCATCTCTGCCGCGGCGTTGAGCTTCATGGTGCAGGAGCCCAGCGGGATCATCGCCTGGTTCAGCGCCAGATCCTTGCGCTCCAGAGAGTGCATGTAGCGCATCATCTCGGTTTCGCTGTGGTAGCGGTTAAAGACCGGATGCGTCAGGATCGCATCGTTACGCAGCATGCTTTCCTGAATTGAGCGGCTGTCGAGCGCGACCTCTTTGTCGAGCGCGTCAATATCCAGACCGTGCGCGTCGCCCAGCAACACGCTGAACAGGTTCAGGATATCGTCGCGGGTGGTGCTTTCATCCAGCGTAATGCCGACGGCGTTGTGGATGTCGCTGCGCAGGTTGATCTCTGCCGCATTCGCGCGCGCCAGCACGGCCGCTTTGTCTGCCACGTCCACACACAGGGTGTCGAAGTAGTGAGCGTGGCGCAGCTTAAGGCCTTTCTGCTGCAGGCCGCAGGCCAGAATATCGGCCAGGCGGTGAATGCGGCTGGCAATGCGCTTCAGGCCTGCCGGGCCGTGGAACACGGCGTACAGGCTGGCGATGTTGGCCAGCAGCACCTGGGAGGTACAGATGTTGGAGTTCGCTTTCTCGCGGCGGATGTGCTGCTCGCGAGTCTGCATCGCCATGCGCAGCGCGGTGTTACCGGCAGCATCTTTTGATACGCCGATAATACGGCCAGGCATGGAGCGTTTGAATTCATCTTTCGCGCCGAAGAACGCCGCGTGCGGGCCGCCGTAGCCCATCGGCACGCCGAAGCGTTGCGCTGAACCGAATACGATATCCGCGCCCTGTTTGCCCGGCGCCGTCAGCAGCACCAGCGCCATAAAATCGGCGGCAACGCTGACAACCACTTTGCGGGACTTCAGCTCGGCAATCAGCGCGCCGTAGTCGTGTACTTCACCGGTGGTGCCGACCTGCTGCAGCAGCACGCCGAAGACGTCCTGGTGATCCAGCACTTTGTCGGCGTCGTCGACGATCACGTCGAAGCCGAAGGTCTCTGCGCGGGTGCGCACCACGTCCAGCGTCTGAGGATGCACGTCCGCCGCGACGAAGAAGCGGTTGGCATTTTTCAGCTTGCTCACGCGTTTTGCCATCGCCATCGCTTCGGCGGCAGCGGTCGCTTCATCCAGCAGCGAGGCGGAAGCGATATCCATACCGGTCAGATCCAGCGTCACCTGCTGGAAGTTCAGCAGCGCTTCCAGACGGCCCTGAGACACTTCTGGCTGATAGGGGGTGTAAGCGGTGTACCAGCCCGGGTTTTCCAGCATGTTGCGCAGGATAACCGGCGGCAACTGCACGTTGGTGTAGCCCATGCCAATGTAAGACTTATAGCGCTTGTTCAGGCCTGCGATAGCCTTCAGCTCCGCCAGCGCGGCGAATTCCGTAGTGGCTTCCCCCACCTGAGGCGGCGTGGCAAGCTGGATGTCTTTTGGCACAATCTGGCCGATCAGTGCGTTTAATGAATCCGCGCCAACTGTCTTCAGCATCTCCTGCTGTTGCTGAGCATCCGGCCCAATGTGACGTTCAATGAAGGCGCCACGGTTTTCAAGCTGGCTTAAAGTCTGTGTCATGAGCGATGGTTCCTGAAACGTGCAGTGAATGTGTTTTCTCCCTCTCCCTTAGGGAGAGGGCTGGGGTGAGGGTGTCGTCTGTTCCCCTCACCCTACCCTCTCCCCAAAGGGGAGAGGGATAATGGCTTACTCGTCTTCTAACAATGCTTCGTACGCGGTCGCATCCAGCAGCGCGGCAACCTGAGATTCGTCGCTGGCTTTGATCTTGAAGAT
This sequence comes from Enterobacter asburiae, assembly GCF_024599655.1. Lineage (NCBI taxonomy): Bacteria > Pseudomonadati > Pseudomonadota > Gammaproteobacteria > Enterobacterales > Enterobacteriaceae > Enterobacter > Enterobacter asburiae. Next base: position 919,714 of record NZ_CP102247.1, on the reverse strand, counting down.
CCAGCCGCCTTCATAAGGCTCGCTGTTCACCAGCTCTGGCGAATCGCTCAGCGCGTCGTTGATGGCAACGATTTCGCCGCTCACAGGAGCGTAGATGTCAGAAGCCGCTTTTACGGACTCCGCCACAGCGCAGTCGTCTCCCGCGCTAACGGTCGTGCCCACGTCAGGCAGGTCAACAAACACCATGTCGCCCAGCAGCTCTTGCGCGTGCTCGGTGATCCCTACGGTGTAAGTGCCGTCCGCCTCTTTGCGCAGCCACTCATGTTCTTTGCTGTATTTCAGTTCTGCTGGCACATTGCTCATTGAAGTTCTCCTGATAAAAATGATTAGGCGACCGGCTTACCGGCGCGAACAAAAATCGGTTTGGTTACGTTGACCGGCATTTCGCGGTTGCGGATTTGCACCACCGCCGTTTCGCCAATACCCGCCGGCACGCGTGCCAGTGCAATACTGTAGCCCAGCGTTGGGGAGAAGGACCCGCTGGTGATCACGCCTTCACGAGGATTGCCGTCAGCATCGGTAAAACGCACCGGCAGTTCACCGCGCAGCACGCCCTTCTCGGTCATCACCAGCCCCACCAGCTGTTCAGTGCCCTTCTCGCGCTGCATCTCCAGCGCTTCACGGCCAATAAAGTCACGATCAGCCGGTTCCCATGCGATGGTCCAGCCCATGTTGGCGGCCAGCGGAGAGACGCCTTCGTCCATCTCCTGACCGTAGAGGTTCATCCCCGCTTCCAGACGCAGCGTATCGCGCGCGCCCAGACCCGCAGGCTTCACGCCCGCTTCCACCAGCGCACGCCAGAAATCAGCGGCCTTCTCGTTCGGCATGGCAATTTCGTAGCCCGCTTCACCGGTGTAGCCGGTGGTGGCGATAAACAGATCGCCCGCCTGCACGCCGAAGAACGGCTTCATGCCTTCGGTTGCTTTGCGCTGCTCGTCGTTAAACAGAGACGCGGCTTTCGCCTGCGCGTTCGGTCCCTGCACGGCGATCAGCGACAGATCGTCACGGACGGTGATGTCGATGGCATAAGGTTCGGCGTGTTGGGTGATCCAGGAGAGGTCTTTTTCGCGGGTGGCGGAGTTTACAACGAGGCGGAAGAAATCTTCAGTGAAGTAATAGACGATAAGGTCATCAATCACGCCGCCCGAGGCATTCAGCATGCCGGTATAGAGCGCTTTACCCGGCGTCTTCAGTTTGGCGACGTCATTTGCCAGCAGATAACGCAAAAACTCCCGGGTGCGGCTACCGCGCAGATCGACAATCGTCATATGGGACACGTCGAACATACCGGCATCGGTGCGCACCGCGTGGTGCTCATCAATCTGCGAGCCGTAGTGCAGCGGCATCATCCAGCCATGGAAGTCCACCATGCGGGCGCCGCATAACACGTGTTGTTCGTACAAAGGAGTCTGTTGAGCCATCTTGTCCTCGTTGAAAAATTCACCGTGAAACCCGGTATCGGCCCCGTTCCCGAGTGCCGACGCAAACGTTCTCTTTTACCTGAACTTACCACCGAAACCGGCGGTTAACCATAAGGTAAAACGGGTCATCACATTAGCTTATGACCAAAAAACGCTAAAAAGCCTACAGAGTTATTCACTGGAAAAATGCGATTAACCCCGCACAAAATTAACAATGATCTAACAGGATTTAGCACATGGTGATATTTCGTGCGGAAAAACGGGCCGAATTTCCGTAGCGAGAAAAACACGACATTAGATTATCTAATGCGAAAAATGATGTGAAATTAGAATATTTCAAACGAGAGAATTTCCCCGGCGCAGAGGCCGGGAAAAGAAAGTGTGACAGGGGTCTAAATTAACGTAGCCAGTCCGGCAGGTCGTTAAGACCCATTGCCTGACGGAGGAGCTGGGGTTTAACACCCGGAAGGGTATCAGCAAGCTTGAGGCCAATGTCGCGCAGCAGTTTTTTCGCCGGATTCGCCCCGGCAAACAGCTCGCGGAAGCCCTGCATGCCCGCCAGCATCATCGCCGCGCTGTGCTTGCGGCTGCGCTCGTAGCGACGCAGATACAGATGCTGGCCGATATCTTTCCCTTCGCGGTGCAGGCGGCGTAGCTCCTCAACCAGCTCCGCCGCGTCCATAAAGCCAAGGTTGACGCCCTGCCCGGCCAGCGGATGAATGGTGTGAGCCGCATCCCCCACCAGCGCCAGACGGTGCGCGGCAAACTGACGCGCGTAGCGGCCGGTTAACGGGAATACCTGACGCTCGCTTTCAAGCGTGCACAGGCCAAGGCGGTTATCAAACGCCACGCACAGCGCCTGGTTAAAGGCGTCCGGCGTCGCCTCCTGCATCTGCTGGGCTTGCTCCGGCACCAGGGACCAGACAATCGAGCACAGGTGCGGATCGGCAAGCGGCAGGAACGCCAGAATGCCGTCGTTGTGGAAAATCTGCCGCGCCACGCCGCCGTGCGGCTCCTCGGTGCGGATCGTTGCCACCAGAGCATGATGGCGGTAATCCCAGAAGGTCAGCGGGATATCGGCTTTATTCCGCAGCCAGGAGTTGGCACCGTCAGCACCGACCACCAGACGCGCGGTCAGCATGTCGCCGCTTTGTAAGGTGATAAACGCCTCGTTTTCACCCCATGCCACCTGCTGGATCTGCGCTGGCGCAATCAGGGTCACATCGCTGCACTGCTGTGCTTTCTGCCACAGCGCGTGGTGGATCACCGCGTTTTCGATGATATGACCCAGATGGCTATAGCCCATGCTTTCATCATCAAAAGCAATATGACCAAAGCTGTCTTTATCCCACACCTCCATGCCGTGATAGCAGCTGGCGCGCTGCGCCACAATATCTGCCCAGACGCCAAGATGCGTCAGCAATTTCTCGCTGGCGGCATTGATCGCCGAGACGCGGAGTTCCGGCGGAGCATCTGGCGCAACGGGCTGAGGCTGCTTTTGCTCCAGCACCGCCACGCGCAGGCCGCTGCCCTGTAAACCACAGGCCAGCGCCAGTCCGACCATACCGCCGCCAACGATGGCGACATCAACATTTTGCACGGTGATAACTCCTTAACGCGCGACCCAACCAAGAGTCCGCTGCGCCAGCACGTCACGTGCCGGAATGAATAATTCCATCGCCATCAGCCCGAGGTTGCGACCTGCAACCAGCGGTGCCCAGCGATTGGCAAAGAGATGGACTAAGCCGTCGGTGACGCCAATCGTCGCCTCTTTATCGGCCTGACGTCGCTTCTGGTAATGGCTGAGTACCGGGTATGCGCCACAGTCTTTTTGCTCGCCCCATGCCTGCGCCAGCGATTCCGCCAGGCTCATGACATCACGCAGCCCAAGGTTAAATCCTTGTCCGGCAATCGGATGTAATGTCTGCGCGGCGTTGCCGACCAGCGCCACGCGGTGAGAAACAGACTGCGATGCGGTGGTTAACGACAGCGGATAGACCGCACGTTTCCCCGCATGGGTAATACGCCCCAGCCGCCAGCCAAAGGCCTTTTGCAGCTCGGTGCAAAAACGTTCGTCTGACCAAGCTTTTACCTCTTCAGCCTTATCCTGCGGGTGACACCAGACGAGGGAACAGCGCCCGTCCGACATCGGCAGCATGGCCAGCGGACCGTGCTGCGTGAAGCGTTCAAACGCCCGGCCGTGGTGTTCTGCTGCGGTAGAGACGTTCGCAATGACCGCAACCTGCCCGTAAGGCTGCTGTCGCCACTCGACGCCGCACTGCGTGCCGAGCGCCGAACGCGAGCCGTCCGCCGCCACCAGAAGCTGACCGTCGAGAACGGTGCCATTATCGAGGGCTACGCTGACCGCATCTTCGCTGCGGCTAAAACTGGCCACGCGCGCCGGACAGTGAAGCGTGACGCCCGGCGCATCCTGTAACAGACGGAACAGACGCAGGCCAACGTCGTGGAGTTCAACAACCTGACCCAGCGCGTCGATACGGTAATCCTGCGCGTCCAGCGTCACAAAGCCAGCATGACCGCGATCGCTTACGTGAACGGTGTTAATTGCCGTCGCGCAATCGGCGATGGCCTGCCAGATGCCAATGCGGGACAGTTGCTGGCAGGTACCCTGCGCCAGGGCAATGGCGCGGGCATCAAAACCGGGATGATTCTTTGCCTGCGGCGCGACGGCTTCCACCAGGTGCACCGGAAGCTGGCCTTTCGTCAAATGCGAAATGGCCAGCGCCAGCGTGGCCCCGGTCATGCCGCCGCCAACGATAATCACGCTCATGCGCGTGCCGCTGCCATCAGCGCCTCGATATCGTCAGCGTTTTTCACGACGCTCGCGGTCAGGTTTTCGTTACCGGTTTCGGTAATCACGATGTCGTCTTCAATACGAATGCCAATGCCGCGGTACTCTTCAGGCACGTCGGCATCCGGCGCGATATACAGCCCCGGCTCCACGGTTAACACCATGCCCGGCTCCAGCACGCGCGAACGGTCCGTGCCGTACGCGCCAACGTCATGTACATCCAGCCCCAGCCAGTGGCTCAGGCCGTGCATGAAATACGGTCGATGCGCATTTTCAGCAATCAGGGTGTCGACGTCGCCCTTCAGAATGCCGAGCTTCACCAGACCGGTAATCATGATCCGCACCACTTCACCGGTCACTTCCTGCATGGACGTTCCGGGACGATACAGCCTGAGCGCCGTCTCAAGCGAGTCGAGAACGATGTCGTAAATCGCGCGCTGTGCCGGTGAGAATTTACCGTTCACCGGGAAGGTGCGGGTGATATCCCCCGCGTAGCCCTGAAATTCGCAGCCGGCGTCAATCAGCACCAGATCGCCGTCGCGCAGCGCGCTTTCGTTCTCGGTGTAGTGCAGAATGCAGCCGTTTTCCCCGCCGCCAACGATGGTGTTGTAGGAGGGATAACGCGCGCCGTGGCGGTTAAATTCGTGGTGAATTTCACCTTCCAGCTGGTATTCGAACAGCCCGGGACGGCACTTCTCCATGGCGCGGGTGTGCGCCAGCGCGCTGATTTCGCCCGCACGACGCATCAAATTCAGCTCTTCTTCTGACTTGAACAGGCGCATCTCATGCACCACCGGACGCCAGTCCGTCAGCGTAGCGGGCGCGGACAGGTTCTGCCGCGAGCCTTTGCGCAGCTTATCCAGCGCGGTGAAAACAATCTCATCGGCGTAAGCATATTCTCCCTGCGCGTGATAGAGCACGTCGAGGCCGTTAAGCAGCTGATAGAGCTGCTGGTTGATTTCGCTAAACGCCAGCGCACGGTCAACGCCCAGCTTCGCCGGGGCGGCCTCCTGGCCTAAGCGGCGGCCAAACCAGATTTCAGCCGTCAGATCGCGCACGCGGTTGAAAATTACGCTGTGATTGTGGGTGTCATTGCTCTTAATCAGCACCAGCACCGCTTCCGGCTCGTTAAAGCCGGTGAAGTACCAGAAATCGCTGCTCTGGCGATAGGGATATTCGCTGTCGGCGCTGCGCGTAACTTCGGGCGCAGCAAAAATCAGCGCGGCGCTGCCCGGCTGCATTGTTGCCAGCAGCGCCTGACGGCGGCGGGAATACTCTTGACTCGAGATAACCATGACACCCTCCTGTGCGTTATTTTTCTTAGTGTAAGGTTGGCTTGCGGACTTCCGGCGCGGTCGGCTGTGAGCGCGTGAAGTTATCGTGGCACAGCAGTGCCGCCACGCGCACATACTCAATAATCTCTTCAAGAGACATTTCCAGCTCTTCCTGGTCTTCGTCTTCATCGTAGCCGAGCTGGGCAATGTTGCGCAGATCGTCGATCGCTTCACCCGCTTCGCCGGTCACTTTATCCAGTTTAGGCTGCGTCACGCCCAGCCCCAGCAGATAGTGGTTTACCCAGCCGGCCAGCGCATCGGCACGATCGAACACGCTGACGTCGTCCCCTTCAGGCAGATAAAGCTGAAAAAGGAAGCCATCGTCTTCCAACGAATCGCTGGTCGTCGCGTGCATTTTACGCAGCGCTTCTGCCAGTTCGTGACCAAACGCCAGCCCTTCGTTCGTGAGGTCGTGGATCAGCGGCTGCCAGGAGCTGTCGCTGTTTCCGCCGCACAGCATGCCACTGATCAGACCGTGCATTTCGGCAGGGGTTAAACCGATTCCCTGCTGGTTCAGTAACTGGTTTAAATCCTTGTAACCAGGCATTTCGTTCTGTATAGACATGAGCATTCGTCATCAAAGGGGGGAAGTTTCATGATATGCTACCACTTTGGACCCTGGTGATACCAGAAAAGGGCTTGTATCTTCACATCAGGGTAGCTATAGTGTCGCCCCTTCGCAGCCCCCGGGGCAGTAAGCGAAGGCAGCGCAGTCAATCAGCAGGAAGGTGGCATGTCTGCACAACCCGTCGATCTCCAGATTTTTGGCCGTTCACTGCGAGTGAATTGTCCGCCTGAACAAAGGGATGCTTTGAATCAGGCAGCGGACGATTTGAATCAGCGGTTGCAAGATCTAAAAGAACGCACTAGAGTCACAAATACTGAGCAGCTGGTTTTCATCGCCGCGTTGAACATCAGCTATGAACTGACTCAGGAAAAAGCGAAGACCCGCGACTACGCGGCAAGCATGGAGCAGCGCATTAAAATGCTCCAGCAGACCATAGAACAGGCATTGCTTGATCAAGGTCGCAATCCCGAAAGACCGGGACCAAAGTTTGAATAACACTTCTCAGTTGACTATGGTAGAGTAACTGTGAAGACAAAATTTCTCTGAGATGTTCGCAAGCGGGCCAGTCCCCTGAGCCGATATTTCATACCACAAGAATGTGGCGCTCCATGGTTGGTGAGCATGCTCGGTCCGTCCGAGAAGCCTTAAAACTATGACGACACATTCACCTTGAACCAAGGGTTCAAGGGTTACAGCCTGCGGCGGCATCTCGGAGATTCCCTCTCTTTTCTTCTACCGACTACCATGACTCAATTCCCTGAAGTTTCTGCTTCACGCCAGGACATCCGTCAGTTAATTCGTCAGCGCCGCCGTGCGTTAACCTCCGATCAGCAAGCGCATTTTGCCCAGCAGGCCGCCGCCCGTATGATGGCGTATCCCCCTGTCGTGATGGCGCACACCGTTGCGCTGTTTCTGTCGTTTGATGGAGAGCTGGATACCCAACCGCTGATAGAACAGCTCTGGCGCGCCGGGAAGAAGGTCTATCTGCCGGTGCTGCACCCGTTTAGCGACGGTAATCTGCTGTTTCTGCACTACCACCCGCACAGCGAGCTGGTGGTGAATCGCCTGAAAATCACCGAGCCGAAACTCGACGTGCGCGACGTGCTGCCGCTGTCACAGCTGGATGTGCTGATTACGCCGCTGGTGGCGTTTGATGAACAGGGCCAGCGTTTAGGGATGGGCGGCGGCTTTTACGACCGGACGCTGCAAAACTGGCAGCAGTACGGGTTGCAGCCGGTGGGCTATGCGCATGATTGTCAGGGCGTGGAGGCGTTGCCGGGGGAGAAGTGGGATGTGCCGCTGCCGGCGGTAGTGACGCCCAGCAAAATCTGGGTCTGGTAGAATAAAGCCGGGTGGCGCTTACGCTTACCCGGCCTACAAATTCTCAGCGTAGGTCGGGTAAGGCGCAGCCGCCACCCGACACCACAAACCACACCATCAGTACAGCAGACGCGCGCGAATCGTCCCCTGAATCGCCTTCATACTCTGCAGCGCTTTTTCGGCCACATCGTCATCCGCTTCGATATCAATAACCACGTAGCCCATCTGCGAGTTCGTTTGCAGATACTGCGCGGCAATGTTGACGCCCTGCTCGGCAAAGATCTGGTTAATCGCGGTCAGCACGCCCGGACGGTTTTCGTGGATGTGCAGCAGACGACGACCACCGTGCAGCGGCAGAGACACTTCCGGGAAGTTGACGGCAGAGAGCGTAGACCCGTTGTCGGAGTATTTGCTCAGCTTACCCGCCACTTCCAGGCCGATATTCTCCTGCGCTTCCTGAGTAGAACCGCCGATGTGCGGCGTCAGGATCACGTTGTCGAACTCGCACAGCGGAGAGGTAAACGGATCGCTGTTGGTGGCTGGCTCCGTCGGGAATACGTCGATGGCCGCGCCCGCCAGATGCTTACGCTTCAGCGCATCCGCCAGTGCTGGGATATCGACAACCGTGCCGCGCGCGGCGTTGATCAGCAGCGAGCCCGGCTTCATCAGCGCCAGCTCTTCCGCGCCCATCATGTTTTTGGTGGAGGCATTTTCCGGTACGTGCAGGCTCACCACATCGCTCATGTTCAGCAGGTCAGACAGGTGTTGAACCTGGGTCGCATTGCCCAGCGGCAGCTTGCTTTCGATATCGTAGAAAAATACGTGCATACCCAGGGATTCCGCCAGAATACCGAGCTGCGTACCGATGTGGCCGTAGCCGATAATCCCCAGCTTTTTACCACGCGCTTCGAAAGAGCCAGACGCCAGCTTGTTCCACACGCCGCGGTGCGCCTTGGCGTTCGCTTCTGGAATGCCGCGCAGCAGCAGAAGCAGCTCGCCAATCACCAGCTCCGCCACGGAACGGGTGTTGGAGAACGGGGCGTTGAAGACGGGAATACCGCGTCTGGCGGCAGCATTCAGGTCAACCTGGTTGGTTCCGATGCAGAAGCAGCCGATAGCCACCAGCTTTTCCGCCGCGGCAATAACGTCTTCAGTCAGATGAGTACGGGATCGCAGGCCAATGAAGTGGGCATCACGGATGGACGCTTTCAGCTCTTCGGTATCGAGCGCGCCTTTGTGAAATTCGATGTTGGTGTAACCTGCCGCACGAAGGCTATCGATTGCTTTTTGATGCACGCCCTCAACCAGCAGGAATTTAATCTTGTCTTTTTCCAGTGATACCTTTGCCATTTCCCCGACCCTGTTTTTGTCTGAACTGATGTTGTGCTGGATATGAATCCGCTGTAGCCAACATATCAAAAAAAACTATTGCAGCAATATGAACGTTTGCGTCGGCACTCTGAAGAAAAGTCATCCAGAGCAAAATGCCAGAGGAAAATGCTATGGAAATTTACAAACGCGGCAGGATCGGCAAAAGAGGCTGAAAAACGTGACACAAGTCACCGAATTTAGCTTTTCAAAAATTTTTTAGCGGGGGGAGGGCTCCCCCCGTCAGATCATTTTACGATGGTTTTCACGCCGTCAGCGGTGCCAATCAGCGCCACATCCGCGCCACGGTTGGCGAATAGCCCTACGGTCACTACGCCTGGGATAGCGTTGATGGCATTTTCCAGCGCAATTGCGTCGAGAATTTCCAGACCGTGAACATCGAGGATCACGTTACCGTTGTCGGTGACGACGCCCTGACGATATTCCGGACGACCGCCCAGCTTCACCAGCTGACGGGCAACCGCGCTACGCGCCATCGGGATCACTTCGACCGGCAGCGGGAAGTTACCCAGAATGTCGACCTGCTTGGAGGCGTCCGCGATGCAGATGAACTTGTCCGCAACGGAGGCGATGATTTTTTCGCGCGTCAGCGCCGCGCCGCCGCCTTTGATCATCTGCATGTGGCCGTTGATTTCATCCGCGCCATCAACGTAAATCCCCAGACGATCCACTTCGTTGAGATCGAAAACGGTAATGCCGAGGCTTTTCAGCTTTTCCGTGGAAGCATCAGAGCTGGAAACCGCGCCCTCGATTTGCCCCTTCATCGTGCCCAGTGCATCGATAAAGTGTGCCGCGGTTGATCCCGTACCGACACCGACAATGGTACCCGGCTGCACGTACTGGAGAGCGGCCCATCCTACTGCTTTTTTCAGTTCATCCTGCGTCATGATCGTTTTGCCTGTGGTGTGAAAACTCAGGGCGCATTATAGAACACGTCGAATGGAATTCGTCTGCCACGAAGGGAAAATTGTGTCATAGTGCAGAATAAGCAAAATTAAGGAGCCAGCCAGAGCAATGAAACGTCCGGACTACAGAACACTACAGGCACTTGATGCAGTTATTCGTGAACGCGGTTTTGAGCGCGCGGCGCAAAAGCTTTGCATCACCCAGTCCGCCGTATCACAGCGTATCAAACAGCTTGAAAACATGTTCGGCCAGCCGCTGCTGGTGCGTACCGTGCCGCCACGTCCTACCGAGCAGGGGCAAAAGCTCCTCGCCCTGCTGCGCCAGGTTGAACTGCTGGAAGACGAGTGGCTGGGTGACGAACAAACGGGCTCTACGCCGCTGCTGCTCTCTCTGGCGGTCAACGCCGACAGTCTGGCGACCTGGCTGCTGCCGGCCCTTGCGCCGGTATTAGCGGACTCCCCTATCCGCCTGAATTTACAGGTTGAAGATGAAACCCGAACCCAGGAACGCCTGCGTCGCGGTGAAGTGGTTGGGGCGGTCAGTATCCAGCCTCAGGCGCTGCCAAGCTGTCTTGTCGATCAGCTGGGTGCGCTGGACTACCTGTTTGTGGGTTCAAAAGCCTTTGCCGAGCGCTACTTCCCGAACGGCGTCACGCGCGCCGCGCTGCTGAAAGCCCCCGCCGTCGCGTTCGACCATCTGGACGATATGCACCAGGCATTCCTGCAGCAAAACTTCGATCTGCCGCCGGGCAGCGTGCCGTGCCATATCGTTAACTCGTCAGAAGCCTTTGTGCAGCTTGCGCGTCAGGGCACCACCTGCTGCATGATCCCGCATCTGCAGATTGAGAAAGAGTTGAAAAGCGGTGAGCTGATTGACCTGACGCCGGGGCTGTATCAGCGTCGGATGCTCTACTGGCACCGTTTTGCGCCGGAAAGCCGCATGATGCGCAACGTCACCGACGCGCTGCTGGCGTTTGGGCACAAGGTGTTGAGGCAGGATTAAAAAATAAGCCGGGTGGCGGCTTCGCCTTACCCGGCCTACAGATTACTGAGCCGGTTTCGGCTGTGCTGCCACAGGCTCCAGCTGGAAGACCACATCCACCTGATCGTCGAACTGAATGGTTGGCTGCTCGTAAGTTTCCTGAGCAGAAACCGGGGCTGCATCAGCCTTCATCATCCGTACCATCGGGCTTGGCTGGTAGTTAGAGACGTGGTAACGCACGCTATAAACCGGGCCGAGCTTGCTCTTAAAGCCAGAAGCCAGCTGTTCCGCCTGGTGAATGGCATCATCAATCGCCGCTTTACGCGCTTCGTCTTTGTATTTCTCCGGTTGCGCAACGCCCAGCGACACGGAACGAATTTCGTTCAGACCCGCCTTCAGCGCGCCATCCAGCAGCGAGTTAAGCTTATCCAACTGACGCACGGTCACCTCAACGGTACGCACGGCGCGGTAGCCTTTCAGGATGCTTTTACCATTCTGGTAGTCGTAATCAGGTTGAGTACGCAGGTTCGCGGAGTTGATATCCTTTTTACCTACACCGTTCTGCTCGAGGAAAGAGAGGTATTGCGCAACACGATCGTCAGCCTGCTTCTTGGCAGTTGCCGCATCTTTCGCAGCGACATTGACTTCAATTGCCAACGTTGCAACATCGGGGACCGCGTCCACGCTTGCGGTGCCTGAAGTGACGATGTGCGGGCCATCCGGCAGTTCACTTGCCTGCACCGACACCGCACCAAAACTTACTAATGCCGCCAGGGCCATCACCTTAAACTTCACTGTTATTCCTCCATGTTGCGAAGAGTGCCCATTAACAGGGCGCATGCCAGCAAGCTTAGCGGGTCTTGTTCAGTTGTCCATAAGACAAGGATTAGTTGAACAATTCCTGAACGTGGTGAATCCCCTCTTTTGCCAGCTGAAAAGCAATAAACCACATCACCAGCCCCACCAGCGTATTAATGATGCGCTGGGCTTTGGCCGTACGCAGACGAGGTGCCAGCCATGCGGCAAGAATGGCGAGACCGAAGAACCAGAGGAAAGAGGCGCTGACCGTGCCAAGCGCAAACCAGCGTTTCGGCTCAACGTCCAGCTGCCCTCCCAGGCTGCCCAGCACCACGAAGGTGTCCAGATAAACATGCGGATTAAGCCAGGTGACCGCCAGCATGGTGACGATAATCTTCCAGCGGCCCTGCTTCATGACTTCCGCGCTCGCCAGTTCGAGGTTGCTGCTCATCGCCGTTTTCAGGGCACCAAAACCATACCAGAGCAGAAACGCCACGCCGCCCCAGGTGACCAGCGCCAGCAGCCAGGGAGACTGCATCAGCAATGCGCTGCCGCCAAAAATCCCGGCACAGATCAGCAGTAAATCGCTTACCGCGCACAGCAGGGCAATCATCAGATGATACTGGCGGCGAATACCCTGGTTCATCACGAATGCATTTTGCGGGCCGAGGGGAAGGATCATGGCCGCACCTAAAGCAAGCCCTTGAAAGTAATAGGATAACATGACGAAATTCTCACAATATTGTTCTGGAAGGTGACTATACTGCGCGAATCACATTAGAGGAAATGGATAATATTAATTGGGGATTAGCAGTGCTTATAAAAATAAAGCCCGGTGTCGCTAGCGCTTACCGGGCCTGCGGGTGACGTTATTCTGCTTCTTTAACTTTTTTGACGTTTACGTCCATCTGCGGGTACGGGAAGCTGATGCCGTTGGCGTCGAAGTCGCGCTTAATGCGTTCCAGCACGTCCCAGTACACGTTTTGCAGATCGCTGCTCTTGCTCCAGATACGCACCACGAAGTTAATCGAGGACGCGCCCAGCTCGTTCAGGCGAACCGTCTGCTCTTTGTCTTTCAGAATGCGATCGTCTGACGCAATGATGTTGCTGATCAGCGACTTCACCTGATCGATGTCGGAGTCGTACGCCACGCTGATAATCAGTTCGTTACGACGCACCGGTTCACGGGAGAAGTTAATGATGTTGCCCGCAATGATTTTCCCGTTCGGCACGACCACGATGCGACCATCGACGGTACGCATGGTCGTTGAGAAAATCTGCACCTGCAGCACGGTCCCGGCAATGCCGCCAAGGTCAACGTATTCGCCGGAGCGGAACGGACGGAAGGTGACCAGCAGAACGCCTGCCGCCAGGTTTGAAAGCGAGCCCTGCAGCGCCAGACCAATAGCCAGACCGGCGGCACCGAGAACGGCAATGACGGAGGCGGTCTGCACGCCCACACGGCCCAGCGCCGCAATCAGCGTAAAGGCGATAATGCCGTAGCGCACCAGTGCGGAGAGGAAGTCAGCCACCGTGGCGTCAATGTGACGGGCCAGCATTACGCGGTTAACCGCGTTCGATACGATACGCGCCACGATCATCCCGACGATGATGATGGCAATCGCCGCGACAATGTTCACGGCATAGCTCAGCAGCAGCGCCTGGTTACGCACCAGCCAGTTACCGGCGTTATTGATGCTGTCTACAACATCGAGTTGTTCCATTTATTCTTCCTTTTGTTAAACCAAAACACAAAATCCATCCCCCATGGAGACAGGCAGGTCCGTAAAGGGTAAACAAAAAGCGCAAGTATTGCCAAACAGATCACAAAAACCGGCCCGGCAGGGTATTGAAAAAGCATAAAAAAAGGCCCGCATTTGCGGGCCTTCTGATGCTGTTAGCAGCTCAAATTACAGAACGTCTACCGCGTTCAGCTCTTTGAATGCCTGCTCCAGACGAGTAATCATAGAAGTCTGGGCAGCACGCAGCCATACGCGTGGATCGTAGTATTTTTTGTTCGGCTGGTCTTCGCCTTTCGGGTTGCCCAGCTGACCCTGCAGGTAAGCTTCGTTGGTTTTGTAGTACTGCAGGATACCGTCCCATGTTGCCCACTGGGTGTCGGTATCGATGTTCATTTTCACTACGCCGTAGCTTACGGAGTCTTTGATTTCCTGAGCAGAAGAACCGGAACCGCCGTGGAAGACGAAGTTCAGGCTGTTGTGCGGCAGGTTGTGTTTCTTAGAAACGTATTCCTGAGAATCACGCAGGATGGTCGGGGTCAGAACCACGTTACCTGGTTTGTAAACGCCGTGTACGTTACCGAAGGACGCTGCGATGGTGAAGCGTGGGCTGATTTTGCTCAGCTCAGTGTAAGCGTAATCAACATCTTCTGGCTGGGTGTACAGTGCAGAAGCGTCCATGTGGCTGTTGTCCACGCCGTCTTCTTCACCACCGGTGCAACCCAGTTCGATTTCCAGGGTCATGCCCATTTTGGCCATGCGCGCCAGGTATTTGGAGCAGATTTCGATGTTTTCGTGCAGAGACTCTTCAGACAGGTCGATCATGTGAGAAGAGAACAGTGGCTTACCGGTAGCTGCGAAGTGTTTTTCACCCGCGTCCAGCAGACCGTCGATCCACGGCAGCAGTTTCTTCGCGCAGTGGTCAGTGTGCAGGATAACTGGAACACCGTAGTGTTCAGCCATCTGGTGTACGTGGTGCGCACCAGAGATAGCACCCAGGATTGCAGCACCCTGAGGAATGTCAGTCTTCACGCCTTTACCTGCGATGAACGCAGCGCCGCCGTTAGAGAACTGAACGATAACTGGAGCTTTAACTTTAGCAGCAGTTTCCAGTACGGCGTTGATGGAGTCGGTACCCACGCAGTTAACTGCTGGCAGAGCGAAGTTGTTTTCTTTAGCTACCTGGAACACTTTCTGTACGTCATCACCAGTGATAACGCCAGGTTTTACGAAATCAAAAATTTTAGACATGTTGCTTAGTCCTGTATCTTCGGCCGTTAGAAAAGGTGCGAGCTCTTAAAAGCGCGCTGAAAATTGGGCAGGTTTCCCTGCCCTTGAATGGCTTACTTCTTAGCGCGCTCTTCGAGCATTGCTACTGCTGGCAGTACTTTGCCTTCCACGAATTCGAGGAATGCGCCGCCACCAGTGGAGATGTAGGAGATTTTGTCAGCGATACCGAACAGGTCGATTGCCGCCAGGGTGTCACCACCGCCTGCGATAGAGAACGCTTCGCTGTCTGCGATTGCGTTAGCAACGATTTCAGTACCTTTGCGGAAGTTCGGGAATTCGAACACGCCAACAGGACCGTTCCACAGGATAGTTTTTGCGTTTTTCAGGATTTCAGCCAGTTTCTGTGCAGAAACGTCGCCCAGGTCCAGAATCTGCTCTTCATCTTTGATGTCGTTTACAGATTTCAGGGTCGCGGTTGCGGTTTCGGAGAACTCGGTCGCTACGCGAACGTCAGACGGAACCGGGATATCGCAGGTGGTCAGCAGGCGTTTGGCTTCGTCAACCAGGTCTGCTTCGTACAGGGATTTACCCACGTTGTGGCCCTGAGCGGCAACGAAGGTGTTCGCGATACCACCGCCAACGATCAGCTGGTCAGCGATTTTAGACAGGGAATCCAGAACGGTCAGTTTGGTAGAAACTTTAGAACCACCAACGATAGCCACCATTGGACGAGCAGGTTCTTTCAGTGCTTTACCCAGCGCTTCCAGTTCGTCAGCCAGCAGAGGACCGGCGCAAGCAACATCTGCGAATTTACCGATACCGTGGGTTGAAGCCTGTGCACGGTGAGCCGTACCGAAAGCATCCATTACGAATACGTCGCACAGCGCAGCGTATTTTTTAGACAGGGTTTCGTCGTCTTTCTTTTCGCCTTTGTTGAAGCGAACGTTTTCCAGAACAACCAGTTCACCGGCAGCAACTTCAACGCCGTCCAGGTAATCTTTCACCAGGCGAACCGGGCTGGACAGTTTGTCTTTCAGGTAATTAACCACTGGCAGCAGAGAGAACTCTTCGTTGTACTCGCCTTCAGTTGGACGACCCAGGTGGGAGGTGACCATCACTTTCGCGCCCTGCTTCAGAGCCAGCTCGATGGTTGGCAGAGATGCACGGATACGCGCGTCGCTGGTCACTTTGCCATCTTTAACCGGTACGTTCAGATCGGCACGGATGAAAACGCGTTTACCAGCCAGATCCAGATCGGTCATCTTAATTACAGACATGGTGAATCCTCTCGTTGATTCTTAAAGTTTTGCAGACGCACAATGCGTCTTACCTGAAACCTTGAGCGGCCATTGCTAACGTGGTGTCGAGCATTCGGTTAGCAAAGCCCCATTCGTTATCACACCAGACCAGCGTCTTGATAAGGTGTGCGCCACTGACTCTCGTTTGCGTGCCATCGACGATGGCGCTGTGCGGGTCGTGGTTAAAATCTACTGAGACCAACGGTAATTCCGTATAGTCAACTATACCATGAAATGCCCCCTGTGCCGCTTTTTGCAGCAACAGGTTGACTTCACAGGCTTTTACCGGTTTTTTCACCGTCACGCTGAGGTCGATCGCGGTCACGTTAATCGTTGGGACACGCACGGCAATCGCTTCAAACCGGTCGTTAAACTGCGGAAAAATTCGGGTGATCCCTGCCGCCAGTTTAGTATCCACCGGAATGATTGACTGGCTCGCCGCGCGAGTGCGTCGTAAATCCGGATGGTAGGCGTCGATAACCTGCTGATCGTGCATGGCGGAGTGAATCGTGGTCACGGTGCCGGATTCAATGCCATACGCATCGTCTAACAGTTTGATGACCGGAATAATGCAGTTGGTGGTACAGGAGGCGTTGGAAACAATGCGGTGTTCGGCCTGCAGCTCATGCTGGTTGACGCCAAACACGACGGTCGCGTCGAGGTCGTTACTGCCGGGATGAGAAAACAGGACTTTTTTCGCGCCGGCAGCCAGATGTGCTTCGCCATGTTCGCGGTTGCCGTAGACACCGGTACAGTCAAGCACCACATCCACACCCAGCTCACGCCACGGTAGCCCGGCGATGCTGCTCTCATGCAGTACGCGGATGGCATCGTCGCCGACAAACAGCTGATCTCTTTCCTGGCGAACATCCCAGGCAAAGCGTCCATGGCTGGTGTCATATTTCAACAAATGCGCCATGCCCGTAGCATCCGCCAGTTCATTGATTGCCACCACGGTTATTTCCGCCCGACGTCCGGATTCATACAAAGCACGAACCACATTACGTCCGATGCGACCGAAGCCATTAATCGCTACGCGTACGGTCATAGATCTCCTGCAAAGCAATCCCTGAGTTTGAGGTGGCTGAAAGAGTAATCCAGCTACGCCCGAAGGGGAATCCTTGCTGTCACAAACTGCGATTGATTGGTCAATTGTCGAACATTTAATCGACTGAAACGCTTCAGCAAGAATAAGCGAATCGGGGAATAAAAGGAATGTCTGTCCAGATGAATAAGCGAGCTATATGACTTGCGTCACATTTTAGGTGGAATAATGTCTACAAAAAAGCCGGGTGGCGCGCTAGCGCTTACCCGGCCTACTTTCGTGCCATTTGTAGGCCCGGTAAGCGCTAGCGCGCCACCGGGCAAAACAGCAATTACAGCAGTTCTTTCGCTTTCGCGACAACGTTCTCAACGGTGAAGCCGAACTCTTCGAACAGCAGCTCTGCCGGAGCAGACTCACCGAAGGTGGTCATACCGACGATGGCACCGTTCAGGCCCACGTATTTGAACCAGTAGTCAGCGATACCCGCTTCCACTGCCACGCGAGCGGAAACCGCTTTAGGCAGCACGGATTCACGGTAAGCGGCATCCTGCTTGTCGAACGCGTCGGTAGACGGCATGGAAACCACGCGCGCTTTCACGCCTTCGGCAGTCAGTTTTTCCCACGCGGCAACAGCCAGTTCAACTTCAGAACCGGTGGCAATGAAGATCAGCTCTGGCTGGCCCGCGCAATCTTTCAGCACGTAACCACCGCGAGCGATGTTCGCCAGCTGCTCAGGCGTACGCTCCTGCTGTGCCAGGTTCTGACGGGAGAGGATCAGCGCGGTTGGACCGTCCTGACGCTCAACACCGTATTTCCACGCTACCGCGGATTCAACCTGGTCACATGGACGCCATGTGCTCATGTTCGGGGTCACGCGCAGGGAAGCCACCTGCTCTACCGGCTGGTGAGTTGGGCCATCTTCACCCAGACCGATGGAGTCGTGGGTGTAGACCATCACCTGACGCTGTTTCATCAGCGCGGCCATACGCACGGCGTTACGTGCATATTCCACGAACATCAGGAAGGTAGAGGTGTACGGCAGGAAACCACCGTGCAGGGAGATACCGTTGGCAATCGCAGTCATACCGAATTCACGTACACCGTAATGGATGTAGTTACCGGCAGTGTCTTCGTTGATCGCTTTAGAACCGGACCACAGGGTCAGGTTAGATGGCGCCAGGTCAGCGGAGCCGCCGAGGAATTCAGGCAACAGAGGACCGAACGCTTCAATCGCATTCTGAGACGCTTTACGGCTCGCGATTTTAGACGGGTTCGCCTGCAGCTTAGCGATGAACTCGTTCGCTTTCGCGTCGAAGTCGGACGGCATGTCGCCTTTCATACGACGGGTGAATTCAGCCGCTTCCTGCGGGAACGCTTTCGCATAGGCAGCGAACTTCTCGTTCCAGGCCGCTTCTTTCGCCTGGCCTACTTCTTTTGCATCCCACTGAGCGTAGATCTCAGATGGGATTTCGAATGCAGGGTGTTTCCAGCCCAGTGCTTCACGGGTCAGTGCGATTTCCGCGTCGCCCAGCGGCGCGCCGTGGGAGTCGTGAGTACCCGCTTTGTTCGGGGAGCCGAAGCCGATGATGGTTTTGCACATCAGCAGGGACGGTTTGTCCGTCACAGCGCGCGCTTCTTCCACTGCACGTTTAATCGAGTCAGCATCGTGGCCATCAACGCCACGCACAACGTGCCAGCCGTAGGCTTCGAAACGTGCTGCGGTGTCGTCGGTGAACCAGCCTTCAACGTGGCCGTCGATGGAGATACCGTTGTCGTCATAGAACGCAACCAGTTTGCCCAGCTTCAGGGTACCTGCCAGGGAGCACACTTCGTGAGAAATGCCTTCCATCATGCAGCCGTCGCCCATGAACGCATAGGTGAAGTGGTCTACGATGTCGTGACCAGGACGGTTGAACTGCGCCGCCAGCGTCTTCTCAGCAATCGCCATACCCACAGCGTTAGCAATACCCTGACCCAGCGGGCCGGTGGTGGTTTCTACGCCAGCGGTGTAACCCACTTCCGGGTGACCTGGAGTTTTAGAGTGCAGCTGACGGAAGTTTTTCAGCTCTTCAATTGGCAGATCGTAGCCGGTGAGGTGCAGCAGGCTATAGATCAGCATTGAGCCGTGGCCGTTGGACAGCACGAAGCGGTCGCGGTCAGCCCATGACGGGTTCTGCGGGTTGTGGTTCAGGAAATCACGCCACAGGACTTCGGCGATATCAGCCATACCCATAGGAGCCCCTGGGTGGCCGGATTTGGCTTTCTGTACTGCGTCCATGCTCAGCGCACGAATAGCATTAGCAAGCTCTTTACGTGAGGACATTTTAACTCCAGATCGGACTGTTAAAGGCCATGCCCTTGACGACAGCGCGTTTTGGGCTACGCCGGAAAAAAGTGCCAACAATGTAACCCAAGCCGCAAGTCATGTACATGGAGCATTCTTTTGCTTGTTAAGAAATCTCTGGATCATGCTCGCATGTTGCGCAATCTACTCGCCCGGCTCTGTCGATATTCCTTATACTTAGCTCGACACCGGCTTCGCTGACGGTGCATTTTTCGGATTTTATTCAGATTAACGAGTACGGAAGCAACCTCATGAAAATGCGTGCAATAGTGCTGGCCCTGGGTACAACGCTCCTGCTGAGCGGCTGTCAGAATATGGATTCTAACGGTCTGATGACGTCAGGCGCAGAGGCCTTTCAGGCCTATTCCCTGAGCGATGCGCAGGTGAAAGCGCTGAGCGACCAGGCCTGTAAAGATATGGACGGAAAAGCCACGCTTGCGCCGGCTAACAGTACCTACACGCAGCGTCTGAATAAGATTGCGTCCGCGCTGGGCGACAACATCAACGGCCAGCCGGTGAACTACAAGGTGTACATGGCGAAAGACGTGAACGCCTTCGCGATGGCGAACGGCTGTATCCGCGTCTATAGCGGGCTGATGGACATGATGACCGACAACGAAGTGGAAGCGGTCATCGGCCATGAAATGGGCCACGTTGCCCTGGGCCACGTGAAGAAAGGGATGCAGGTTGCCCTGGGCACCAATGCCATCCGCGCAGCGGCGGCGTCAGCGGGCGGTATCGTTGGCAGCCTGTCGCAGTCACAGCTTGGCGACGTGGGTGAAAAGCTGGTTAACTCTCAGTTCTCACAGCGCCAGGAGTCCGAGGCGGATGACTACTCCTACGATCTGTTGCGCAAACGCGGCATTAATCCATCAGGTTTAGCCACCAGTTTCGAAAAACTGGCCAAGCTGGAAGCGGGACGCCAAAGCTCCATGTTTGACGATCACCCTGCCTCAGAAGAACGCGCGCAGCATATTCGCGACCGCATGGCCGCAGACGGAATTAAATAATTTTACCGGGAGGCAGTTTTGCCTCCCTTTTATTTCGCATGAATTGTTAACTTAACAGCACGTATCGATAACACCTCTGAAAGCCCCGCCAAATCTGTCCTGTCACATTGAAACGTCTGGTCACATATTTATTGCAATCATTAATATTTCCGGTAATTATCACCCCGCAGTTATTCAAATTAATATATCCAGACAGAGACGTTCCCTCCGTGAAAAAAGAATTATCATTAATTGCTTTAAGTTTATTTGCCACATTACCTGCCGCTGCAAGCCAGCAATCCGACAGCCAGGGTTTTATTGACGACAGCCATCTGGATCTGTTTTTACGCAATGCGTATATCAGCCGCGACTACCATCAGGGCCAGCAGGACAAAGCCGAATGGGGTCAGGGGATCATCGCCACGTTTGCATCCGGCTATACCGAAGGGCTGGTGGGCTTTGGTGTGGACGGTATTGCTCAATACGGCGTGCGCCTGGACGGCGGCCGTGGCAAAAGCGGCGCAGGCGGCATCGACTTCTTTAAACAGGAAGATGATGGCCGGGCAAAATCCGATCTGGCAAAGTTTGGCGCTACCGCCAAAATGCGCATATCAAACACCGTGCTGAGCTACGGAAATCAGCGTCCTGAGCTGCCTATCATCAATGCAGACAGCTCCCGCCTGCTGTTTGAAAGCTACACCGGCACCATGCTCACCTCGAAAGAGATCGACGGTCTGGAAGTCAACGCCGGTTACTTCACCGACGAGCAGCGTAAAAGCGATGACCGCCACGACAGCGGACTGAAGAGCCTCTCTTTCGGCGGTGCGAGCTATCAGTTTAACGACCAGTTCAGCGGCGCGCTGTACGCCTCTCATAATGAAGAGGTGATGAACAAGCAGTACCTGGGCATGAACTTCAAACAGCCGTTCAGCACCGGGCAGCAGCTGGTACTCGACTTCAACGGCTATAACTCCCGTCTGGATCAGGGTTACGCGGACAGCCTCGACACGGGCCGCAGCAACACCATCTGGAGCCTGGCGGCGAGCTACATCTGGGACATTCACACGTTCAAAGTGGCTTACCAGCAGAGCAGCGGCAGCACCGGCTACAACTACGGCGGCTATCGCGACAAGGGTGGCGTGGGTGACGGCGGTAACACCATCTGGCTGGCGAACTCCTACTGGTCTGATTTTAACGGCGAAGATGAACGTTCCTGGCAGGCATCCTACGGTCTGGACTTTAGCGGCCTTGGCTTACCGGGCCTGAGCTGGACCACCGCCTACGTGCGCGGCGATAACATCAAAACCTCTGAAACCAGCAACGGTAAAGAGCACGAGTGGTTTAACCAGATCCAGTACAAGGTACAGGACGGTCCGGCGAAAGACCTGACGCTGCGCCTGCGCTACTCCGTCCTGCGTGTCTCCAGCAACGCCAGCGAGTACAACGTGGGCGGGGATGAGATCCGCGCTTACGTGGAATACCCGTTTAACGTGTTCTAAAGGCAATAAAAAACCTCTCAAGAGAGAGGTTTTTTTTCACGCCAGGCGAGGCTTACTCGCCTTTCTTAGCAGCCTGAATATAGAGCATTTCCAGCGCCAGGGTCGCTGCGGCCAGCGCAGTGATCTCGGACTGATCGTACGCAGGCGCCACTTCCACCACGTCCATCCCGACAATGTTCAGATCCTTCAGACCGCGCACCAGCTTGATGGCACGATCTGAGGTCAAACCGCCGATGACCGGCGTACCGGTGCCCGGTGCAAATGCCGGATCCAGGCAGTCGATGTCGAAGGTCAGATACACGGGCATATCACCCACGATCTGCTTCACCTGAGCGATGATGTCATCCACGCCGCGATCGTTAACCTGGCCCGCGTCCAGCACGGTGAAACCGTTGTCTTTGTCGAACTCGGTACGAATACCGATCTGCACGGAGTGGTTAGGATCGATCAGACCTTCGTTCGGCGCGGTGAAGAACATGGTGCCGTGGTCGAACTCGCAGCCGTTCGCGTAGGTGTCGGTATGCGCATCGAAGTGCACCAGCGCCATTTTACCGAAGTGCTTCGCGTGGGCGCGCAGCAGCGGCAGGGTCACGAAGTGGTCGCCGCCGAAGGAGAGCATGCGCTTGCCGGCAGCCAGCAGCTTCTCGGCGTGCGCCTGCAGCTTTTCGCTCATCTCACGCGCGTCGCCGAAGGCATACACCAGGTCACCGCAGTCCACCACGTTCAGGCGCTCGCGCATGTCGAAGTTCCACGGGAAGCGGTTATGCTCCCAGGCCAGGTTCGTGGAAACCTGACGGATTGCTGCCGGGCCGTGACGACCACCCGCGCGACCGGACGTTGCCATGTCGAACGGTACGCCGGTGATCACCCAGTCAGCGTCGCTGTCGTAAGGCTGGAAGTTCATCGGAAGGCGTAAAAAACCAAACGCGTTAGATACCAGAGAGTTATCGTACTGATGACCTAAAGTGCTCATGTCCTGACCTCTTTTAAAGTCGATACATTAAAAACAGATGAAAAAAAATCCCCTCCGCGTCGTTAAACCCGACGAGGAAGGGATTGATTCGTAAATCGCTTATTGGGGCGAATTATCGCCGGTAATGCATACGGGTTCAAGTGAGTATAGCATTCTGCCGGATGACGGCTTCGCCTTATCCGGCCTACATTCGTAGGCCCGGTAAGCGCTGCGCCACCGGGCATCAGCGGCTACTCGTCTTCCAGGTAGGTGTACCCGTACAGACCCGCTTCAAACTCTTCCAGGAACTGCTGCTGGAGCGCATCGTCCAGACCGGTGTTTTTCACCTGGTCGCGGAACTGGGTAAGCAGTTTTTTCGGATCCAGCTGAACGTATTCCAGCATGTCCGCCACGGTGTCACCTTCATCGGACAGCTCGATTTCAACGTTACCGTCAGGGAACACGAACACGTCCACCGCTTCGGTATCGCCGAACAGGTTGTGCATGTTGCCGAGGATCTCCTGATACGCGCCGACCATAAAGAAGCCCAGCATCGGCGGGTTCTCCGGGTCGTACTCCGGCATTGGCATCGTCGTCGCAATACCGTCGCCGTCAACGTAGTGGTCGATAGCGCCGTCAGAGTCACAGGTGATGTCCAGCAGCACCGCACGACGTTCCGGCGCGTGGTTCAGCCCTTCCAGCGGCAGAACCGGGAACAGCTGGTCGATACCCCAGGCATCCGGCATCGACTGGAACAGCGAGAAGTTGACGTAAATCTTATCCGCCATACGCTCCTGCAGCTCGTCGATAATCGGACGGTGCGCGCGGTTGCTCGGGTCGAGCTGCTTCTGCACTTCATGGCACATGTTCAGATAAAGCTGCTCCGCCCACGCGCGCTCCTGCAGGCTGAAGGTGCCTGAAGAATAACCCACGTGAATGTCGTGCAGGTCCATCTGGCTGTCGTGCAGCCATTCACGCAGGGAACGACGCGTGCCCGGCTCGTGCATCTCCTGCCAGGTTTCCCACATGCTTTGCAGGGAACGCGGGGCATCGTCTGCCGGAGGCGTCGCTTCTGAGATTTCGCTACGCTCAACGCCGATGATGTTAGAGACCAGCACCGTATGGTGCGCGGTCACCGCGCGACCGGATTCGGTGATCACCGTCGGGTGCGGCAGGCCGTTCTCTTCACAGGCATCGCCGATCGCCCAGATGATATTGTTCGCGTATTCGTTCAGGCCGTAGTTCACCGAGCAGTCAGACTGCGAGCGGGTCCCTTCGTAGTCCACGCCGAGGCCGCCGCCCACGTCGAAGCACTGAATATTCACGCCAAGCTTGTGCAGCTCCACGTAGAAACGCGCGGATTCACGCACGCCGGTGGCGATGTCGCGAATATTGGCCATCTGCGAGCCGAGGTGGAAGTGCAGCAGCTGAATGCTGTCCAGACGACCGCGCTCGCGCAGGATTTCCACCAGCTGCAGAACCTGGTTTGCCGCCAGGCCGAACTTGGATTTCTCGCCGCCGGAGGACTGCCATTTACCGGAACCTTGTGACGCCAGACGCGCACGCACGCCAAGGCGTGGGATGACGTTCAGACGCTCGGCCTCTTCCAGCACGATGGCGATTTCGGTCATCTTTTCGATAACCAGATAGACCTTGTGGCCCATCTTCTCGCCAATCAGCGCCAGACGAATGTATTCACGGTCTTTATAACCGTTACAGACGATCACCGAACGGGTCATGCCCGCATGCGCCAGAACCGCCATCAGCTCCGCTTTGGAGCCAGCTTCCAGGCCCAGCGGCTCGCCGGAGTGGATCAGGGATTCAATCACGCGGCGGTGCTGGTTCACCTTGATCGGGTAAACCAGGAAATAGTCGCCTTTATAGCCGTAGGACTCACGCGCGCGCTTGAAGGCGGCGTTGATAGAACGCAGGCGATGTTGCAGGATCTGCGGGAAGCAGAACAGTGCAGGCAAACGCTGACCCTGAGCTTCACGGGCTTTCACCAGTTTAGCAAGGTCCACGCGCGCTTCAGGGACGTCCGGATCCGGGCAGACGCTGATGTGGCCCAGCTCGTTAACGTCGTAGTAGTTATTGCCCCACCAGGCAATATTGTAAGTGCGCAGCATCTTGCTGGCTTCCTCGGAGCTCATCGCAACCTCCTGCATAGAACGTAGTACACCCTGTTCGCCCGCTGACGAAGGCGAAAAAGAAGACATGTCGTCAGACATAGCGAACCTCAACTCTTTGTATTAAGTGTAAAACAGTTGACTACTATCGCAGCGTTATACGGCGATAACAACCCATAAACGGCTCCGTTTCCCAGCAGAGTATGCTGAAAACCAGACCGTGCGACCGGTTTCTTATTCATATCATTGTAAAACACGTATCCGAACTCTGTATGACAAGGTTCGGCGAAACCACGAGAAAACTCTTGTATTAACAAGAGCGCCCTTGTTCAGTTTTCACAGAGCGTAACCGGCCCTTGAATCCTGAGAAGCGCCGAGATGGGTATAACATCGGCAGGTTTGCAGACTAGAAATGCGGGTTGCGGGAATCAAATGCGCGCCAGAACGGCTGCGCTGAATGTGCGGAAAACGATGGTTCATTATCTCGTATCACCTCCACGGCCGCCTCTGCTGAAACGGACCACAAGCCAAAGCTAAAAGTTCACTGCTTAACCCGGCTGGAAGTGGCGACACGATGAGTTCATCGAGCGCTTATTTTATATGAGCCGCGCGCCGCGTTTTATACCGAGAACAGGGGTAAAAAGCAAAAGATAAATGTGCGTGTTGCCGGGGCCGTCAGGAATTATTGCCAGCCGCAATTTCAACTGAGTGAGAGGTTAGTCAAAAAAAACTGGAAATCGGGCGAAGAAGTGACCTAAAATAGCCATCCAGATGTTAATCCATCTATACTGATTAACACTCATACTGCCAGTGTCAAAAACCTGCAGGCCTTGGTAGAATTATCTCCTTTGGCTATTCCACACAGCAGCTTGAGCTAACCAAATTCCTCTTAGGTGAAATAAAACATGGCAAAACACCTGTTTACGTCCGAGTCCGTATCAGAAGGACATCCTGATAAAATTGCTGACCAAATCTCCGATGCGGTGCTGGATGCGATCTTGGCGCAGGATCCAAAAGCGCGCGTAGCGTGTGAAACCTATGTCAAAACCGGCATGGTTCTGGTCGGCGGTGAGATCACCACCAGCGCATGGGTTGATATCGAAGAGATCACCCGTAACACGGTGCGTGAGATCGGCTATGTGCATTCTGATATGGGCTTTGATGCCAACTCCTGCGCGGTACTGAGCGCAATTGGCAAACAGTCTCCAGACATCAACCAGGGCGTTGACCGTGCCGATCCGCTGGAACAGGGCGCGGGCGACCAGGGCCTGATGTTCGGCTATGCAACCAACGAAACCGACGTGCTGATGCCAGCACCGGTCACCTACGCGCACCGTCTGGTGCAGCGTCAGGCCGAAGTGCGTAAAAACGGCACCCTGCCGTGGCTGCGCCCGGATGCGAAAAGCCAGGTCACCTTCCAGTACGACGACGGTAAAATCGTCGGTATTGACGCGGTGGTTCTGTCTACCCAGCACTCCGAAGATATCGATCAGAAATCCCTGCAGGAAGCGGTGATGGAAGAGATCATCAAGCCGGTTCTGCCGACCGAATGGCTGAGCTCTGCGACCAAATTCTTCATTAACCCAACCGGACGCTTCGTTATCGGCGGCCCAATGGGTGACTGCGGTCTGACCGGTCGTAAAATCATCGTTGATACCTACGGCGGCATGGCGCGTCACGGTGGCGGTGCGTTCTCCGGTAAAGATCCGTCTAAAGTTGACCGTTCTGCGGCGTACGCTGCACGTTATGTTGCGAAAAACATCGTTGCTGCCGGCTTGGCTGACCGCTGTGAGATCCAGGTTTCCTACGCTATCGGCGTGGCTGAGCCAACCTCCATCATGGTTGAAACCTTTGGTACTGAAAAAGTGCCTTCAGAACAGCTGACGCTGCTGGTGCGCGAGTTCTTCGACCTGCGTCCATACGGCCTGATTCAGATGCTGGATCTGCTGCACCCAATCTACAAAGAAACCGCGGCATACGGTCACTTTGGTCGTGAACATTTCCCATGGGAAAAAACCGACAAAGCCGCCCTGCTGCGTGAAGCTGCCGGTCTGAAGTAATCGACTGACAGCGTTAAACAGGCCAGCCTTTGTGCTGGCCTTTTTTGTGTCGGGTGGCGGCTGCGCCTTACCCGACCTACGGGTTTTGAGGTGTTTGTAGGCTGGGTAAGGCGCAGCCGCCACCCGGCAATATTTGAAACCGATTACACCATGCCGAATATATCCCGCTTTCAGAATAATCTCTTTGCCTGATCGTCTTTCTTCTGCTGTTACATTTCATTTCAGTTAAGTCCGAAATTCTAACAAACGCGATGCGTATCACCTCGTTTACCTCTATATTTTCAAAGCCTTAATTATTTTTACGGTTTCACGTTAGTGTAACCGATTACACCTATGTGATTAATCTCACATATTTTTACGGGTCACTCACCTACCCTTTACATCAATAAAACTGATAACCCAACTGGAGGGCATAATGCCTGACAATAAAAAACAGGGGCGTACGTCCAACAAGGCGATGACATTCTTCGTCTGTTTCCTCGCCGCCCTGGCAGGATTACTTTTTGGCCTGGATATCGGCGTGATTGCCGGTGCATTACCTTTCATCACTGACGAGTTCCAGATCAGTGCTCACACCCAGGAGTGGGTGGTCAGCTCCATGATGTTTGGCGCGGCCGTCGGGGCCGTCGGCAGCGGCTGGCTCTCCTTCAAGCTCGGGCGTAAAAAGAGCCTGATGATCGGCGCGATCCTGTTCGTTGCCGGTTCACTCTTCTCTGCCGCAGCGCCTAACGTAGAGGTTCTGCTGGTTTCCCGCGTGCTGCTCGGCCTGGCCGTGGGCGTGGCGTCCTATACCGCTCCGCTTTACCTGTCTGAAATCGCGCCGGAGAAAATCCGCGGCAGTATGATTTCGATGTATCAGCTCATGATCACCATCGGTATTTTGGGCGCGTACCTTTCCGATACCGCGTTTAGCTACAGCGGCGCATGGCGCTGGATGCTCGGCGTGATCATCATCCCGGCCATTCTGCTGCTGATTGGCGTCTTCTTCCTTCCGGACAGCCCGCGCTGGTTTGCCGCAAAACGTCGATTCCACGATGCCGAACGCGTACTGATGCGCCTGCGCGACACCAGCGCCGAAGCGAAAAACGAGCTGGAAGAGATCCGCGAAAGCCTGAAGGTCAAACAGTCCGGCTGGGCGCTGTTTAAAGAGAACAGCAACTTCCGCCGCGCGGTGTTCCTCGGCGTGCTGCTTCAGGTGATGCAGCAGTTCACCGGGATGAACGTCATCATGTATTACGCGCCAAAAATCTTTGAGCTGGCGGGCTACACCAACACCACCGAGCAGATGTGGGGGACCGTCATCGTGGGTCTGACCAACGTGCTGGCGACCTTTATCGCCATCGGTCTGGTGGACCGCTGGGGACGTAAGCCAACCCTGACGCTGGGCTTCCTGGTGATGGCGGCCGGTATGGGTGTCCTCGGTACCATGATGCATGTGGGCATTCACTCACCAACCGCCCAGTACTTTGCCGTCGGCATGCTGCTGATGTTTATCGTCGGGTTTGCGATGAGCGCTGGCCCGCTGATTTGGGTGCTGTGCTCTGAGATCCAGCCGCTGAAAGGGCGTGATTTTGGTATCACCTGCTCTACCGCAACCAACTGGATTGCCAACATGATCGTCGGCGCAACGTTCCTGACCATGCTCAATACCCTGGGCAACGCGAACACCTTCTGGGTCTACGCCGGTCTGAATATCTTCTTTATTGTGCTGACTATCTGGCTGGTTCCAGAAACCAAACACGTTTCTCTGGAACATATTGAACGTAACCTGATGAAAGGTCGTCCTCTGCGCGAAATCGGCGCCCACGACTGATCCTCATGCGGGAGGCGCCTCTTGCGCCTCCCCGCTTCGCGCTTTATGCTCTGCTCCTATGAAAGCACCCCGTCTCCCCATCGCCCTTCAGCAAGCCGTTATGCGCTGCCTGCGGGAAAAACTCGCCCAGGCGAACCTGAAGCTCGGTCGCAATTACCCTGAACCTAAGATCGTTTATCAGCAGCGCGGCACCGCGGCCGGCACCGCCTGGCTCGAGCCTTATGAGATACGCCTTAACCCGGTGCTGATGATGGAAAACCAGCAGGCGTTTATCGAGGAAGTGGTACCGCACGAGCTGGCGCATCTGCTGGTGTGGAAACACTTCGGACGCGTCGCGCCCCACGGGAAAGAGTGGAAGTGGATGATGGAAGCGGTGCTCGGCGTTCCGGCACGCCGTACCCATCAGTTCGAACTGGAATCGGTGCGCCGCAATACCTTCCCCTACCGCTGCCAGTGTCAGCAGCATCAGCTTACCGTCCGCCGCCATAATCGCGTGGTGCGCGGCGAGGCGACTTACCGCTGCGTCAAATGCGGCGAGCCGCTGGTTGCGGAATAATCATCTGAACTTTCAGGAACTTTCCTGATCTGACTGATTGCATACAGGAACAACATTCGTTACGTTGCGGGCTCGTTTTGACACGGAGTGTAAGATGTCCCGTAATTTTTCTCTCGCGGTCGCCTTTCTGACGACGGCGCTCTCAGGCCATGCTCTGGCCGACGGTATCAACAGTTTTTCCCAGGCTAAGGCAGCAGGCGTGAAGGTGAACGCCGATGTGCCGGGTGATTTCTACTGCGGCTGCAAAATTAACTGGCAGGGTAAAAAAGGGGTCGTTGACCTTGAGTCCTGCGGCTATAAGGTGCGTAAAAACGAAAACCGCGCCAGCCGCATCGAATGGGAACATGTCGTTCCGGCCTGGCAGTTTGGCCACCAGCGCCAGTGCTGGCAGGACGGCGGACGTAAAAACTGTTCCAAAGATCCGGTTTACCGCCAGATGGAAAGCGATATGCATAACCTGCAGCCTGCGGTTGGCGAAGTGAACGGTGACCGCGGTAATTTCATGTACAGCCAGTGGAACGGTGGTGAAGGCCAGTACGGCCAGTGCGGTATGAAGGTTGATTTTAAAGAGAAAGTCGCCGAGCCCCCTGCCCGCGCGCGCGGCAGTATTGCCCGCACCTACTTCTATATGCGTGACCGTTATGACCTCAACCTTTCACGCCAGCAGACGCAGCTGTTCAACGCCTGGGACAAGCAGTACCCGGTGACGGAGTGGGAATGCCAGCGCGACGAGCGCATCGCCAGAGTCCAGGGGAATCACAACCCTTACGTCCAGCGGGCTTGCCAGGCGCAAAAGAGCTAACCTACACTACGGCAATTCGCTTATATCGCATGACACATGGAATTTCTGACTATGCGCATTCCCCGCATTTACCATCCTGAACTGATTACCGCAGGCCGCGAAATCGCCCTGTCTGATGACGCCGCCAACCACGTTGGCCGCGTGCTGCGCATGGGCGCAGGTCAGGCTATCCAGCTGTTCGACGGCTCGAACCAGGTTTTCGACGCGGAAATCACGCGGTCGGATAAAAAAAGCGTACACGTTAACGTGCTGCGTGGCGAAGTGGATGACCGGGAATCACCGCTGCACATCCATCTGGGCCAGGTGATGTCGCGCGGTGAGAAAATGGAGTTCACCATTCAGAAATCCATTGAACTGGGTGTAAGCCTCATTACGCCACTTTTTTCTGAGCGCTGTGGCGTTAAACTGGATGCGGAACGTCTGAACAAAAAGATCCAGCAGTGGCAGAAAATCGCCATTGCGGCTTGCGAACAGAGCGGCCGTAACCGTATTCCGGAGATCCGCCCGGCGATGGTTCTGGAGGACTGGTGTGCAGAAGAGGAGAAAGGGCTGAAGCTCAATCTTCATCCGCGCGCCAGCGCCAGCATCAATACGCTGCCCCTGCCCGTCGAGCGCGTACGCCTGCTGATTGGCCCCGAAGGCGGCCTGTCGGCGGACGAAATTGCGATGACGGCACGTTACCAGTTTACTGATATTCTGTTGGGACCTCGCGTTCTGCGCACTGAGACAACGGCACTCACGGCCATTACCGCGCTACAGGTACGGTTTGGCGATCTGGGTTGAAGCATTAACGGAGAAGAACATGATCAAGCTCGGCATCGTGATGGACCCCATCGCAAACATTAACATCAAGAAAGATTCCAGCTTCGCCATGCTGCTGGAAGCGCAGCGTCGCGGCTATGAACTCCACTATATGGAGATGAACGATCTTTACCTGATCAACGGTGAAGCGCGCGCGCGCACCCGCATCGTTAACGTCGAGCAGAACTACGACAAATGGTACGAGTTCGGCACCGAGCAGGACATTGCCCTGGCCGATCTCAACGTCATCCTGATGCGTAAAGATCCGCCGTTCGACACTGAATACATCTACAGCACCTACATCCTTGAGCGTGCAGAAGAGAAAGGCACGCTGATCGTCAACAAGCCGCAGAGCCTGCGCGACTGCAACGAGAAGCTCTACACCGCCTGGTTCTCTGAACTGACGCCGGAAACCCTGGTGACCCGCAGCAAAGCGCAGTTGAAGGAATTCTGGCAGAAGCACGGCGATATCATCATGAAGCCGCTGGACGGCATGGGCGGCGCGTCGATTTTCCGCGTGAAAGAGAGCGATCCGAACATTGGCGTGATTGCCGAAACGCTGACCGAACTCGGCACGCGTTACTGCATGGCGCAGAACTATATTCCGGCGATCAAAGACGGCGACAAACGCGTTTTGGTAGTGGATGGCGAACCGGTTCCATACTGCCTGGCACGTATTCCGCAGGGTGGCGAAACCCGAGGTAATCTGGCAGCCGGTGGCCGCGGCGAGCCGCGCCCGCTGACCGAAAGCGACTGGGAAATTGCCCGTCGCGTTGGCCCGACGCTGAAAGCCAAAGGCCTGATCTTCGTTGGCCTGGATATCATCGGCGATCGCCTGACCGAAGTGAACGTCACCAGCCCGACCTGCATTCGTGAAATTGAAGCGGAATTCCCGATTTCGATCACCGGAATGCTGATGGACGCTATCGAAAAACGTTTACAGAAATAACCTAACAATACTATTAGTGACAGCGCCTGTGTTTGTCCCCATACTGGGCGCTGTCGCTTTTTAAACCAGGAAACAGTACCTCTGACAATGAATTTACAGCATCACTTTCTTATTGCCATGCCTGCTCTCCAGGACCCGATTTTTCGCCGCGCTGTGGTGTACATTTGTGAATACAATGAAGACGGCGCGATGGGCATTATCATCAATAAACCGCTGGAAAATCTTCAGGTTGAAGGAATTCTGGACAAGCTGAAAATCCCGGCTGAAGCGCGACTGCCGGAAATCCGGCTTGATAAACCCGTGATGCTGGGTGGACCTCTTGCAGAAGATCGCGGTTTTATCCTGCATACGCCGCCGGTATTCTCTTCCAGCATTCGCATCTCCGACAACACCGTTATCACGACATCGCGTGACGTGCTCGAAACGCTGGGCACCGCAGAGCAGCCTTCTGAAGTGCTGGTGGCACTGGGCTATTCGTCGTGGGAGAAAGGCCAGCTTGAGCAAGAGATCCTCGATAACGCGTGGCTGACCGCACCTGCGGACATGAATATCCTGTTTAAAACCCCTATCGCCGATCGCTGGCGTGACGCGGCGAAGCTGATTGGCATTGATATCCTGACCATGCCTGGCGTAGCGGGGCACGCCTGATGAGCGGAACGCTTCTGGCCTTCGATTTTGGTACCAAAAGCATTGGCGTCGCCGTGGGTCAGCGCATCACCGGTACCGCGCGTCCGCTCACGGCCCTGAAGGCTAATGACGGCACGCCAGACTGGAATCTTATCGAGCGTCTGCTCAAAGAGTGGCAGCCGGATGACGTGATTGTTGGGCTGCCGCTGAACATGGACGGCACTGAACAACCGCTTACCGCCCGGGCGCGTAAGTTCG
The DNA here is from genome assembly GCF_024599655.1 of Enterobacter asburiae. Classification (NCBI taxonomy): domain Bacteria; kingdom Pseudomonadati; phylum Pseudomonadota; class Gammaproteobacteria; order Enterobacterales; family Enterobacteriaceae; genus Enterobacter; species Enterobacter asburiae. The sequence continues at coordinate 887,097 of NZ_CP102247.1, read as the reverse complement.
CCAATAAAATCCATGGCCGTTTTGGCGTCTCCGTGAAGCTTCACGACGAGCGTCTTAGCACCGTCGAAGCGCGTGCTGGCCTGTTTGAGCACGGCGGCTTCCGTGCGCTCAACAAAGGCAGCGTGGACTCCGCTTCTGCCGTCATCATCCTCGAAAGCTATTTCGACCAGGGCTTTTAAACAGAGGGGCCTACAGTCGCCCCTGCGCCCGTCTCTCCGCCAGACTCTGGTCAAAGTTCTGCATTCCTGCCTGCTGACCGGTCTGGATGATGCCGGGCAGTTGCCACGTTTTCCCTTCACGAATAAGATTCGCCGCCGCTGCGGTGTTCACCAGCAGTTCATACAACGCGACGCGCCCGCCCTGTAGATCGGGAAGCAGCTTTTGCGCCAGCACCGCCCGCAGGCTGCCGGCCAGCTGGTTACGCACCGGATCTTTCTCCTGCGCCGGGAACGTATCGACCAGCCGTTCAATCGCCTGCGATGCCCCGCGCGTGTGCAGCGTCGCCAGCACCAAATGTCCGGTCTCCGCCGCCGTCAGCGCCAGGCGGATCGTTTCGCTGTCGCGCAGCTCCCCCAGCAGAATAACGTCCGGATCCTGGCGTAAGGCACTGCGCAGCGCGTCGGCAAATGACGGGCTGTGCTGGCCTATCTCCCGCTGCTGGATCAGGCAACGCTCGCTCTGGTAGATAAACTCCACCGGATCTTCAAGCGTGAGGATATGGCCGTCAGCATGGCGGTTAAGAAAATCGACCATCGCCGCCAGCGTAGTGGATTTACCGCTGCCGGTTGCCCCTGTCACCAGAATCAGCCCGGCGTCATTGGATAACAGTTCCGGGATTGCCCGCGGCGCGCCCAGCGAAGCGAGCTGCGGGCAGGTACGCGGCAACAGCCGCAGCGTCACAGAGATACCGCTCATCTGCTTAAAGGCACTGCCGCGCAGACGCTGGCCTCCCGTCACCGTCGCGGCAAAGTCCACCTGCCCGTTCGCCCACCATGTTCCCTGCTGCTCATCGTTGAGCCACGCTTTTAATAACGCCCCAACGTCGGGAGGTGGAAAGGGAGCAGGCTCAAGCCGGCCTAATCTGCGCCAGCGCGGTGGTGAATCACTGCACAGGTGTAGATCGGAGACGTTATGCTTTACACTAAGGGCCACAATTTCTTCCACATCCATAGACTACTCCTCGGAAAATGAACGACATTGCGCATAACCTGGCACAGGTCCGGGACAAAATCTCAGCCGCTACAACGCGTTGCGGCCGGGCTTCAGAAGAAATTACGCTGCTTGCAGTCAGCAAAACCAAGCCTGCGAGCGCCATCGCAGAAGCCATTGATGCAGGACAGCGAGCGTTTGGTGAAAACTACGTGCAGGAAGGCGTGGATAAAATTCGCTACTTCCAGGAACAGGGGAAGACGAGTCTGCAATGGCACTTTATTGGCCCGCTGCAGTCGAACAAAAGCCGTCTGGTGGCAGAGCACTTCGACTGGTGCCATACCGTTGACCGTCTGCGCATTGCTACCCGTCTGAACGACCAGCGTCCGGCAGACATGCCTGCGCTTAACGTGCTGATTCAAATCAACATCAGCGACGAAAACAGCAAGTCCGGCATTGCGCTGAGCGAACTGGACGCGCTGGCCGCAGAGGTGGCAGAACTGCCGCGATTAACCCTGCGCGGGCTGATGGCCATTCCGGCGCCTGAGTCAAGTTATGAAAGGCAGTTTGCCGTGGCACAGCAAATGGCTGTAGCATTTGAGGCGCTTAAAGCGCGCTATAACACGGTAGACACGCTTTCTTTGGGCATGTCGGATGATATGGAAGCCGCCATCGCGGCAGGCAGCACTATGGTGCGCATCGGCACGGCAATTTTCGGTGCGCGCGACTACTCAAAATAATAAGGAAACCTGAGGAACGCCATGAAGACGTTGACTTTCCTACTCTCAACTGTGCTTGAGCTGTATACGATGGCGCTTTTGCTGCGCGTCTGGATGCAGTGGGCCCGCTGTGATTTTTACAATCCGTTCTCGCAGTTTGTCGTGAAAATCACGCAGCCTATTGTCGGACCATTGCGCCGTATTATCCCGGCCATGGGTCCCATCGACAGTTCGTCTCTGCTGGTGGCGTTTATTCTGAGCGTTATCAAAGCAATCGTGCTGTTTATGGTCATTACCTTCCAGCCGATTATCTGGATTGCCGCGGTCCTGATTCTGGTCAAAACCGTCGGCCTGCTGATTTTCTGGGTGCTGCTGGTCATGGCCATTATGAGTTGGGTGAGCCAGGGGCGTAGCCCGGTGGAGTATGCTTTGATTCAGCTGGCCGAGCCGCTGCTGCGTCCGATCCGTAACCTGCTTCCGTCTATGGGCGGCATCGATTTTTCCCCGATGATCCTGGTTCTGCTGCTCTATGTGGTCAACATGGGGATCGCTGAGCTGTTACAGTCCACGGGCAACATGCTGCTGCCGGGGCTGTGGATGGCGCTATGAGTGCAGTAAGCACCTACGCTGACGGGCTGGTCTTGCGGCTGTATATTCAGCCCAAAGCCAGCCGTGACAGTATTGTCGGGCTGCACGGCGACGAGTTAAAAGTCGCCATCACCGCCCCGCCGGTTGACGGCCAGGCGAACGCGCATCTGACCAAATATCTGGCAAAACAGTTTCGCGTCGCCAAAAGCCAGGTCATCATTGAAAAAGGTGAACTTGGGCGACATAAACAGGTAAAAATCCTTAATCCGCAATCTATCCCGACGGAAGTCGCGGCTCTGAAAGAACAGGACTAAACCATGCAGAAAGTTGTTCTCGCGACCGGCAACGCCGGTAAAGTGCGCGAGCTGGCCTCGCTATTAAATGATTTTGGGCTGGACGTGGTCGCCCAGACCGATCTTGGCGTGGAGTCCGCCGAAGAGACGGGGCTGACGTTTATCGAAAACGCGATCCTAAAAGCACGCCACGCCGCGCAGATTACCGGCCTGCCAGCAATTGCCGACGACTCCGGCCTGGCCGTGGATTTTCTCGGCGGCGCGCCGGGGATTTACTCCGCGCGCTACTCCGGCGTTGACGCCACCGACCAGCAGAATCTGGAAAAGCTGCTTGTCGCTCTGAAAGACGTCCCGGACGAGCAACGCACCGCGCAGTTCCACTGCGTGCTGGTCTATATGCGTCACGCAGAAGACCCGACGCCGATCGTCTGCCACGGCAGCTGGCCGGGTGTGATTACCCGTGAAGCGGCTGGCAACGGCGGCTTTGGCTACGACCCGATTTTCTTTGTCCCGACCGAGGGCAAAACCGCTGCGGAACTGACCCGCGAAGAGAAAAGCGCGATTTCCCACCGTGGACGCGCGCTGAAACTGTTACTGGAAGCACTGCGTAATGGCTAATTTGCCGCCTCTGAGTCTTTATATTCACATCCCGTGGTGCGTGCAGAAATGCCCGTACTGCGATTTCAACTCGCACGCGCTGAAGGGCGAAGTGCCGCACGATGACTACGTTGCGCATCTGCTGGCCGACCTGGACGCCGATGTCGCTTACGCACAGGGACGTGAAGTTAAGACCATTTTCATTGGTGGCGGTACGCCTAGCCTGCTGTCCGGCCCGGCGATGCAGACGCTGCTGGACGGCGTGCGTGCGCGCCTGAACCTGGCGGCGGATGCGGAAATTACGATGGAAGCCAACCCCGGCACCGTTGAAGCCGACCGTTTTGTCGACTATCAGCGCGCGGGCGTGAACCGCATCTCCATCGGCGTGCAGAGCTTTAGCGAGCCGAAGCTAAAACGTCTGGGTCGCATTCACGGCCCGGAAGAGGCGAAGCGCGCGGCAAACCTGGCGAGCGGGCTTAATCTTCGCAGCTTCAACCTCGATTTGATGCACGGCCTGCCGGATCAGTCGCTGGAAGAGGCGCTGGACGACCTGCGCCAGGCGATCGAGCTGAACCCACCGCACCTGTCGTGGTATCAGCTCACCATCGAGCCAAACACGCTGTTTGGCTCGCGCCCGCCGGTGCTGCCGGACGACGACGCGCTGTGGGATATCTTCGAGCAGGGCCACAGGCTTCTAACCGCTGCGGGCTATCAGCAGTATGAAACGTCCGCGTACGCGAAGCCGGGCTATCAGTGCCAGCACAACCTGAACTACTGGCGCTTTGGCGACTATCTGGGGATTGGCTGCGGCGCGCACGGCAAGGTGACCTTCCCGGACGGGCGCATTCTGCGCACCGCCAAAACCCGCCACCCGCGCGGGTATATGGAAGGCCGCTACCTGGAGCGTCAGCACGACGTTGAGGCGGCGGATAAGCCGTTTGAGTTCTTTATGAACCGCTTCCGTCTGCTGGAAGCTGCGCCGCGCGCGGAATTTGTGCGTTATACCGGGCTGTCGGAGTCGGTGATTCGCCCGCAGATCGACGAGGCGCTGGCGCAGGGGTATCTCACCGAGTGTGAGGAATACTGGCAGATCACCGAGCACGGCAAACTGTTCTTAAACTCCCTTCTTGAGCTGTTCCTCGCCGAAGAATCCTGAAGGCTGATTCAGGATTTTGCATCCCGTTCTGCCGGCTGAGGGAAAGGCTGGCAGAGTGTGGGGATGGAAATTACTCGTTCTTATGCAAAACAGCTCAGACGTGAGCTGACAAAAGAAGAAAGGCGGCTTTGGTATCTACTGCGCAGCCGCCGTTTCGAAAATTATAAATTTCGTCGACAGCATCCTGTAGGTCACTACATTCTGGATTTCGCCTGCTGCGCGGCTCGTCTGGCCGTTGAGCTGGATGGCGGGCAACATGATGAAAAGCAGGAATACGATCGTCAAAGGACGTTGTGGTTAAACCAAAAGGGCTGGCTCGTTATTCGATTCTGGAACAACGAACTCTGGAATAACGAAGAGGCTGTGTTGGAAAAGATCCTTGAAACACTGCAAGCGCCTCAACCCTCACCCCGGCCCTCTCCCTGAAAGGGAGAGGGAGCAAACCATCCCCTCGCCCCTTTGGGGAGAGGGTTAGGGTGAGGGGTCCAGCGTGCAGAGATCTTACTTAAGCGTCCCCACCAGCGCCTTCCGGCTATCTTCCAGCGACACCACGCGTTTACACACGTCTTTGCCGAACTGCTGGAAATCATCTTCCTGGTTCTTCCACTCGTTCTGAATGGAGGTCTGCAAGCCGCCCAGACTGCCCAGCACGCCCTGCAGCGGGTTACCGCCGCCTTTCAGCACTGCTTTGGCACCCATCTCGTTGATGCTGTCCTGCAGGATGCCGCCCATCGCCTGATTCACCAGCTGCTGCCCGTCAGCACGGACCTGATCAATCGCCTTGTAGTGGAACGTCAGGCCGTCGGTGCGCGTCTCGATAATGCGGTTCATCTGCTCTTTAAGCTGCTTATCGAGCTTCGTCAGGCGGGTGCGCATATTGCTGCTCTCCCCCACCTCTTTGGTGATGATCTTATCCAGCGCCACGCGGCTTTTCTCAACGCGGGTCAGCGCGCCTTCATTAATCCATGGCAGCGCGGTACGCAAATCGGCCTGATAGTCTTTCGCCTGCTCACGCTGTGCGGCAGTCAGGTTGTACTGCTTGCCGTTATAGGTGACGTTCCCTTCTGGCGTAATCACCAGATTGCCGTTCTCGCCTTTGACCTGCACGGTTTGCGGGCTTAACACCACGTCATCACGCGGGGTGACGCTACATTGATAATCCGCATGGGCGGTGAATCCGGTTGCCATCAAAGCAACAGCCAGCAACGTTTTGCGCATCTTAAACACTCCCTCAGACAAAATGGGCCAGCTAATGCTGGCCCTTTACTGCTTTGTTAGTCCCACCAAACGTCGAAAAGTTCGCTGACGCGGACATCTTCGAGCTTGTGGTCTTCAAGCCATTTACGTACCAGCGCCTGATGTTCTTCGGTGCATTTACCCACTTCCTGGGTGCAGATCAGACCTTCCCATGCCAGGTAACCGCTACCGTCGAAGGCCAGCTTGTTTGGCTCAATCACGTCATTGATGAACGCGTCAACGTCCTGATCGATCTGTTCTACACTGGTGCCTTCCGGGAAACGCCACGCAACGGAGAAGCCCACTTCCTGGAATTCTTCGATGTGCATCTTTTTACGCAGACGACGGCTACGATTCTTTGCCATTATTTCACCCTCTCGAACATTAAGTCCCATACACCGTGACCAAGACGATGGCCACGCTGTTCAAATTTCGTTACCGGACGCGATTCCGGACGCGGTACATAGTCGTTGCTCGCAGACTGGTTTTTATACCCATCCAGCGACGACATCACTTCCAGCATATGTTCCGCATACGGTTCCCAGTCGGTCGCCATATGGAAGACACCGCCCAGCTTCAGCTTACTTTTCACCAGCTCGGCAAACGGTGCCTGAACGATACGGCGTTTATTATGACGTGCTTTGTGCCACGGGTCAGGGAAAAAGAGCTGAACCATGGTTAAAGAATTGTCAGGAATCATTTTATGCAGCACTTCCACCGCGTCGTGACACATTACGCGCAGGTTCTCAACGCCCTCTTCATGGGCCGTTGCCAGGCATGCCCCCACGCCCGGAGAGTGGACTTCGATACCGAGGAAGTTCTGCTCCGGGCGGGCTTTCGCCATGGTCACCAGCGAGGTGCCCATACCAAAACCGATCTCCAGCGTGACGGGGGCTTCGCGGCCAAACAGCTCAGTAAAGTCCAGAGGCTGCTCGCTGAACTCAACGCCCATCACCGGCCAGTAGTTGTCCAGCGCATGTTGCTGCCCTTTTGTCAGGCGGCCCTGACGGCGGACAAAGCTGCGAATACGGCGCAGCGGGCGACCGTTTTCATCAAATTCCGGTGAAATGACGTCGTTTTTCATAAAAGAGTTGTCTGCTTGTGAGAATGTTCGGGAAACGGGCATTATCCAAAGTTAAGGCTTCTATGCAAGCATGGGAAAGATCCGGTTTACAGCAGATTGACGCTGTGCTGCAATCTGCGTCCCTGATTATGCGAATCGATGACCATGCAAGCCTCTCAATTTTCAGCCCAGGTGCTGGACTGGTACGACAAATACGGGCGTAAAACCCTGCCCTGGCAAATTGAAAAAACGCCTTACAAAGTATGGCTCTCCGAGGTGATGTTGCAACAAACGCAGGTCGCCACGGTGATCCCATACTTCGAGCGTTTTATGGCGCGCTTCCCGACGGTGACCGATCTGGCGAATGCGCCATTAGACGAAGTGCTGCACCTGTGGACCGGCCTGGGCTATTACGCCCGCGCGCGTAACCTTCACAAGGCCGCACAGCAGGTTGCCACGCGCCACAACGGGACATTCCCGGAAACCTTCGACGAGGTGGCCGATCTCCCCGGCGTCGGACGTTCAACTGCAGGCGCTATTCTCTCCCTGTCTTTAGGCAAGCATTTCCCGATCCTCGACGGCAACGTGAAGCGCGTGCTGGCACGCTGCTATGCCGTCGACGGCTGGCCGGGGAAGAAGGACGTTGAAAAACGTCTGTGGGAAATAAGTGAAGCGGTCACCCCGGCCAACGGCGTCGAGCGTTTCAACCAGGCGATGATGGATCTCGGCGCGATGGTCTGCACGCGCTCAAAACCAAAATGCGAACTCTGCCCGGTGAATAATCTCTGCGTGGCGTATGCCAACCATTCATGGGCGCAATATCCGGGTAAGAAACCCAAACAGACGCTGCCGGAGCGCACCGGCTATATGCTGCTGATGCAGCACGGCGACGAGGTATTCCTCGCCCAGCGTCCACCGAGCGGCCTGTGGGGTGGTCTATACTGCTTCCCACAGTTTGAAAATGAAGACCTGCTGCGTGAATGGCTTAAACAGCGCGGGATTGCTGCCGATAACCTGACGCAGCTGACCGCGTTTCGCCATACCTTCAGCCATTTCCACCTGGATATTGTACCCATGTGGCTTCCCGTGTCGTCATTTGCCTCGTGCATGGATGAAGGCACCGCTCTCTGGTATAACTTAGCGCAACCGCCATCAGTCGGACTGGCGGCTCCCGTGGAGCGCCTGTTACAACAATTACGTGCCGGTGCAATGGTTTAGCATCGACAAGAAAAAGAGGAATGAGTATGGCCAGAACGATTTTTTGTACTTTCCTGCAGCGTGACGCTGAAGGCCAGGATTTCCAGCTTTATCCGGGCGATCTGGGTAAACGCATCTACAATGAAATCTCCAAAGAAGCCTGGGGACAGTGGCAGAAAAAGCAGACCATGCTGATCAACGAGAAAAAACTCAGCATGATGAACCCGGAACACCGCAAGCTGCTGGAGCAGGAGATGGTGAGCTTCCTGTTCGAAGGCAAAGACGTGCACATCGAAGGCTATACGCCACCGGAAAAATAACAGCGCGCGGGGGAAACCCCGCCGTTAAAGCAAACACAACACGCACTCCCGGAATGATGAAAAAACTTTTAGCGCTAGCCCTTGTTGCGCCGTTGCTTGTCTCGTGTTCGTCAAAAAAAGGCGAAGATTACAACGAAGCCTGGATCAAGGACACCAACGGTTTTGACATTTTGATGGGGCAGTTTGCCCACAACATCGAGAATATATGGGGATTTAACGAAGTTCTTATTGCCGGACCTAAGGACTACGTTAAGTACACCGATGCCTATCAGACTCGTAGCCACATCAACTTTGATGAGGGTACGATCACGGTTGAGACCATCGCAGGCACCGACCCTGCGGCACGACTCCGTCAGGCGATTATCAAAACCCTGCTGATGGGTGACGATCCGGGATCTATCGATCTCTACTCCGATGCCGACGATATCACGATCTCGAAAGAGCCGTTCCTGTACGGCCAGGTTGTCGATCAGACCGGTCAACCGATCCGCTGGGAAGGTCGCGCCACGAAATTTGCCGACTACCTGCTGCAGACGCGCCTGAAAAGCCGCTCTAACGGTCTGAAGATTATCTACAGCGTCACCATCAACCTCGTCCCGAACCACCTCGACAAGCGTGCGCATAAGTACATTGGGATGGTGCGTCAGGCCTCGCGTAAGTACGGCGTGGATGAGTCGCTGATCCTGGCGATTATGCAGACCGAATCCTCGTTCAACCCTTACGCGGTAAGCCGTTCCGACGCCCTGGGGCTGATGCAGGTTGTGCAGCACAGCGCCGGGAAAGACGTCTTCCGCGCGCAGGGGAAATCCGGCACGCCGAGCCGCAGCTATCTGTTCGATCCGCAGAGCAACATTGATACCGGCACGGCCTACCTGGCGATGCTGAACAATGTCTACCTGGGCGGCATTGATAACCCAACGTCGCGCCGCTATGCGGTGATCACCGCCTATAACGGCGGTGCGGGCAGCGTGCTGCGCGTCTTCTCAAATGACAAAGTGCAGGCCGCGAACATCATCAACAGCATGGCGCCGGGAGATGTCTACTCAACCCTCACCACCCGCCACCCGTCTGCGGAATCACGCCGCTATCTGTATAAGGTGAATACGGCGCAGAAGAACTATCGTCGTCGCTAGAAAACCAACACCCCTCACCCTAACCCTCTCCCCAAAGGGGAGAGGGAACTTGAACACCCTCTCCCCTTTGGGGAGAGGGCAGGGTGAGGGGAACAAACCGCATCGCTCCATCCCCCACCCATACGAAAATGTTATTTGCATCACAATCCAAACTGCAAATTAATGTGGATTGCATTTTTTTGCGGGAGGTAACAAAACATATCGTTGCCAACTGATAGAATTGCATCAAATAACAACCCTGAATGTTCCCAAAACAACATATCTCCCGCTCACTTGTGAGGAAAGTAACATGAACCTTAAGCTGCAGCTTAAAATATTGTCGTTTCTGCAGTTCTGCCTGTGGGGTAGCTGGCTGACTACACTCGGCTCCTATATGTTTGTGACGCTCAAGTTCGACGGTGCGTCAATCGGTGCCGTATACAGCTCGCTTGGTATTGCGGCTGTCTTCATGCCAACGCTGCTCGGTATCGTGGCGGATAAATGGTTGAGTGCGAAGTGGCTGTACATGCTTTGCCATCTGGTGGGTGCGGGGACGCTGTTTATGGCAGCCCAGGTGACCACGCCGGGGGCGATGTTCATGGTGATCCTGCTTAACTCGCTGGCCTATATGCCAACGCTTGGCCTGATCAACACCATCTCCTACCACCGCATCAAGTCTGCGGGCATGGACATCGTGACCGACTTCCCGCCAATCCGTATCTGGGGCACCATCGGCTTTATCATGGCGATGTGGGGCGTGAGCTTCGCGGGCTTTGAACTGAGCCATATGCAGCTCTATATCGGTGCGGCGCTCTCCGTGGTGCTGGCGCTGTTCACCCTGACGCTGCCGCACATTCCGGTGTCTAACCAGCAGAAAAACCAGAGCTGGAGCGCCATGCTCGGCCTGGACGCGTTCGCGCTGTTTAAAAACAAGCGCATGGCGATCTTCTTTATCTTCTCCATGCTGCTGGGCGCTGAACTGCAGATCACCAACATGTTCGGTAACACCTTCCTGCACAGCTTCGATAACAACCCGCTGTTTGCCGGAAGCTTTATCGTCGAGCACGCGTCGGTGATGATGTCCATCTCTCAGATCTCTGAGACGCTGTTCATCCTGACCATCCCGTTCTTCCTGAGCCGCTACGGCATCAAAAACGTCATGCTGATCAGTATCGCGGCATGGATGCTGCGTTTCGGCCTGTTCGCCTACGGTGACCCGAGCGCGTTCGGCACCGTGCTGCTGGTGCTGTCGATGATTGTTTACGGCTGCGCCTTCGACTTCTTCAACATCTCCGGTTCGGTGTTTGTGGAAAAAGAGGTGAAGCCTGAAATCCGCGCCAGCGCACAGGGTATGTTCCTGATGATGACCAACGGCTTCGGCTGTATTCTGGGCGGCGTGGTGAGCGGTAAAGTGGTTGAGATGTACACCACCAACGGCATCACCAACTGGCAGCCCGTGTGGCTGATCTTCGCGGCGTACTCGCTGGTGCTGTTCTTCGCGTTCATCGCGCTGTTCAAGTACAAGCACGTGCGTGAACCGCACGGTGCGCAGCCTATTGCGCATTGATTGTTGTGCCCGGTGGCGCTGCGCTTGCCGGGCCTACAAAAGCAGACCGTAGGCCGGGTAAGGCGAAGCCGCCACCCGGCTATTTTATTGCAGACAGCACCCACCCCACCGACAGCAAATCCGCACTGCCGCCCGGGCTCAGATTGCGTTCAATCAATGCCTTATCCATCTTAAGCAACGCCTCGCGATCCCAGCCGTTAGCCAGTAATTCCCGCGCGTAGCCCTGAACGTAGCGCAGCCCTTCAATGCCGCCGCGCGACACGAGATTGCTGTCCTGATTAACCGCCATCAGGCGCAGCAGCAGGCCGTGGAGAGAGTGTCCGTTCCACTGCGCCAGCGCCCTACGCGCCGTCGCAAAGCCGCTTTCCGCCTCACCGCGCGCGCCGGTTAGGCCGTACTGCTGAAACTGCCGCTCGCCCGCCGTCGCCTGTCCGCTGCGCGCGGCCAGCTCACGCGATACCAGCCCGCTGCAGATGTTACTCACCTCACAGCAGAGGTTGTCCGCAGAGATATTTTTCACACGTCCGGCAGCGAAGCACAGTAAACCCAGGGCAAAAATCCCGCCCTTGTGGGTGTTCACTCCGTTCGTCGCGGCGTACATCGCCTGCTCGCATGCCATCCCCATCGGGCGGATAATCCGCAGCTGTGCGTCAGCGGGTTTATCCGCATGCGCACTACCCAGCTCGGCAAAGCGCGAAAACCACGGCGTAATCGCCGCGATGCTGCGGACGAACAGCGCGTGGTCCATATCGCGATGGGAACCGTTATTAAGCTTGTCCACCAGCCCCGGCTTGGGCGTCAGCTCCAGCTCCTGCCACAGCGCCGCTTCGGCAAGCGCGGGCACGTCAGCCGGGCGCGGTTTAGTCGCGAGCAAACCAGTCATCAATCATCTTCTCCACGCGGGAAACCACCTTCTCAACGGGGTGATTGCGCGAACGGGAACAGGCGTGAGCGGGCTCGTCGCAGATCAGGCAGCGTCTGAGATTCGCCCCCAGCGACTGACGCCCGACGTGGCCGTGCTGAGGGCAGATCACGTCCAGATCCCACAGCCTGCCGAGCGGGTGCGTCTGCTCCAGATCCGCACAGTGCGCTTTGATTTCCGCCGCCGGATGGGCCACGCACCACAGGGCTTCTGGCCCGGTGGGGAGCCACAGCACCTGGCGGTCCAGCACCTGCCAGCGGTTTTCCCACAGCAGCTGGTCGCACATTTGCAGCGCCACGCCCATGGTATTGCGATAGCGCAGGCTGTCTTTGATTTCCCCTGGCGTGACCAGCGTGAGGGAGATCACCGGTTGTTGATAGTGCTCAAGCATGTCAGCCTGGCGCGCCGCGCGGCGATCTTTCGCCGCCAGCAGTTCGTCCAGGCTGACACCCGCCCGCACGGGTGTCGCTGTTGTCATAACTACTCCTTTACCTGTCGCACGGTGTCGATCACGCTGCCGTCGCGGTAGCGGATCACCCCGACGATTTTGTCGGTAAATTCAATCGGTTTCGGTACGCCCGTCAGGGAAATCGCCCGCTCGTAAAGCGCGGTGATATCCACAACGCTAAGCCCGGCTTCCAGCAGCCGCTCGCGGATCTCCGGGCGCGCCGGATTGACCGCAATGCCGTGGTCGGTGACCAGCACGTCGATGCTTTCGCCCGGCGTGAGGCGCGTGGTAACCCGCTTCACGACCGTCGGAATACGGCTGCGCAGCAGCGGCGCGACCACAATGGTCAGGTTCGCCGCGGCGGCCACGTCGCAGTGTCCGCCGGACGCGCCGCGCATCACCCCATCGGAGCCGGTGATCACGTTGACGTTGAAATCGACGTCGATTTCCAGCGCGCTGAGGATCACCACGTCGAGCTGGTCGCAGCTTGCCGCCTTGCTGCCGGGGTTGGCGTAAACGTTGGTGGAGATCTCCACGTGGTTCGGGTTGCGCGCCAGCGAGGCCGCCGCCTGGCCGTCAAAGCACTGGGTGTCGAGCAGCTTTTCGATAAGCCCCTTCTCGTGCAGATCCACCAGGCTGCCGGTGATGCCGCCGAGCGCAAAGCGCGCCTTCACGCCGCTGCGCTCCATCTTCTCTTCCATAAAGCGCGTGCAGGCTGTCGCCGCCGCGCCGGAGCCGGTCTGCATCGAGAAGCCCGGTTTGAAGTAGCCGGAGTGTTCAATGACGTCCGCCGCATAGCGGGCAATCATCAGCTCGCGCGGGTTGCTGGTGACGCGCGCCGCGCCGACGCTGATTTTCGCCGGGTCGCCTACGCTTTCAACCTGCACGATGTAGTCCACCTGGTCCTGCACCAGGCTGGCGGGCATGTTGGGGAACGGCACCAGGGCTTCGGTCAGCAGCACCACCTTGCGGGCAAAGTGCGCGTCCACCATCGCGTAGCCCAGGGACCCGCAGCACGATTTACCGTGCGTCCCGTTGGAGTTGCCAAACTCATCGCTGCACGGCACGCCGAGAAACGCCACGTCAATATTCAGCTCGCCGTCCTGGAGCAGCTTCACGCGCCCGCCGTGGGAGTGGATTTGCACCGGCTCGTCCATCAGCCCGTGGGAGATGGCGTCCGCCAGTCTGCCGCGCATCCCCGAGGTGTAAATCCGGGTGATGACGCCGCTTTCGATATGCTCGATCAGCGCGTCGTTGCAGGTCATCAGCGAACTGGAGGCCAGCGTCAGGTTTTTAAAACCCATCCGCGCCAGCAGCGCCACGACGGTGTTGATCACCCTGTCGCCTTCGCGAAACGCATGGTGGAAGGAGATGGTCATCCCGTCCTGCAGGCCGCAGCGCTTAACCGCCTCTTCAACAGAGGCGCAGAGCTTGCGGCTGTGCTTCGCGTCGCTGTCCGCCAGCCACGGCGTGGCGCTGTGGGCGGTATCAAAGGGTTTTAAGTCCCGCAGATGGGGAAAATTCACATGAAGAAGTTCTGTCTGATTCATCATCTCATCCTTACCGACGCACGCCGGAGGCCGCCGCGCGCTCCAGCACCACCTGCGCGTGGTTAATAATCGGTGCATCCACCATTTTGCCGTTGAGCGACACCACGCCCAGGCCGTTACGCTCGCCCTCTTCTGCCGCCTCAATCACCCTTCTGGCGTGATCCACCTCTTCCTGAGTCGGGGCATAGGCGTTGTGCAGCAGGTCAATCTGGCGCGGGTTAATCAGCGATTTGCCGTTAAAGCCCATCTTGCGGATCAGATCGACCTCGCGCAGGAACCCGGCCTCGTCGTTAACGTCTGACCACACCACGTCGAAGGCGTCGATGCCCGCCGCGCGGGCGGCGTGCAGCACGGCGCAGCGGGCGTAGAACAGCTCGGTGCCGTCGCCGCGCTCGGTCTGCATGTCCATCACGTAGTCAAAGGCGGCCAGCGCGATGCCGATGAGGCGCGGAGAGCTGCGGGCAATCGCCACGGCGTTGATGACGCCAATGGCCGACTCAATCGCCGCCATCACGCGGGTGGAACCGACCTCCCGGCCGCACTCGCGCTCGATACGCTCAAGGTGGCCTTCCAGCTCGTAGATATCGTCCGGCGTGTCGGTTTTCGGCAGGCGGATCACGTCCACGCCAGCCCGCACGGCGGCTTCCAGATCCAGCAGGCCAAACGGCGTGCTGAGCGGGTTAATACGCACCACGGTTTCGATATCCTGATACATCGGGTGCTGAAGCGCGTGGAACACCAACATGCGTGCGGTGTCCTTCTCACGCAGGGCGACGGCGTCCTCAAGGTCAAACATGATGGAGTCGGGACGGTAGATAAAGGCGGTTGAGAGCATGGCGGCGTTGGCGCCCGGCAGGAACAGCATGCTGCGGCGGAGTTTGCTCATTTCAGCGCCCCCCAGTTGATGCCCTGTTCATCGGCGGCACGCATCAGCGCGCTTTGCAGGCGGGCGCGGATAACACAGTCCAGCGCCCCTTTGTCTTCAATAATGATTAATCCCTGGCGCACGTTCATGGCGCGCAACGTGTCGTTGACCACCTGGCGAATCTGCTCTCCAAACTGCTTAATCACTTCACTGTGGATGACTATCTCCAGCTCGCCGTGAGCGGGAGCGATTTTCACCATCAGGTCGCTGGACTCCTGCGTTCCGGCCAGCGCCTCCCTTACAATTTTCATGATAAATTCCTGGTAGTTAAGCGACTTCCGCACTCGCACGGTAATGCGTTTCGAGATGCGCGAAGGTGGAGTCCGGGACAATCTCCCGGATCCGGGAAAACTGCTGTGTCTTCAGTAAGCGGCGCACTTCGGACGCTGAAATAGCGTTGCCGGTGGCCTTGATGCGCGGCATTTCCACCACCTCAATATGCGAGGCCAGCAGGTCGTGCAGCGTCTGGTTGTACTGGCGGGTGATATCGCAGAACGGCTCCGAGCCGATGAAGCGGTGCGTGATGCCGAGCGCCGGGGCGATGAAGTCCCGGAAAATCAGCACGTCAATCTCGCTCCACGCCTGCTGCACTTTGCCGGTCTCCTTCAGGAAGTAGGCCGGGAAGGTGGCGCGGGAGATGATGTACTGCGAGCCTTCATGCACCACCACGTTCGGCAGATGCGCCACGCCCGCGCGCACCATCTCAAGACGCGCGCTGAACGGGAAGAACGAGGCGTCTTCACGCACCACGAACAGATGCAGGGCATCGCACCGCGTCGCCGCTTGCTCCACCAGATGGCGGTGGCCGAGGGTGAACGGATTGGCGTTCATCACTATCGCGCCAATGTTCTCCCCGCACCTGCGCTTCGCGCGCAGGGAACGGCAGTAGCGCTCGATCCCCTGCGGGGTGTTCTCCATCAGCACCGCGTTGTTCCCGCTTTGGGCAATCGGCCAGAAGCCGCTGCGGGCAAAGCGCTCCCGGTTGCACGGCCGGGTGCAGAGGAAGAGGTGAAAATGGCCTCGCTCCAGCGCCGCATTTTCCACCTCTGCCAGCAGCCGCGCGCTGAGGTTCTCGCCGCGAAGCTGTTCATTGACCGCCACGCATTTGATGACGTTGGCAGCAAGCCCTGCGCAACCCACCAGCTGCGAGCCGGACCAGGCTTCGACAAACAGCGTGATGTCGTTGTCCAGGCCAAGGCCGCTGTCTGCCAGCAGGTAACGGATCTGGCTTAAGCGTTCCGGGTGTTTCGCCACCAGCGTGTGGCGAAAATCGATGGGTTGACTGTTCATGCCGCCTTTCTCAGTGTGCCGCCACAAGCCCGACGGCTGGCGCTTCCACAATCACGTTGCTCAGATGACCGATATGCTCGATCTCCACCTCAATGCGATCGCCCTCTTTCATAAACAGCGGCGGGTTACGCTTTTTACCCACGCCGCCAGGAGAGCCGGTGATGATCACGTCGCCCGGGCTTAAGCGGGTAAAGGTGCTGATGTACTCGATCAGCTCTGCAACCTTGTGGATCATGCTGCTGGTGTTGTCTTCCTGCACCATGCGGCCGTTCAGCCAGGTGCGGATCGCAAGCTGGTGCGGGTCCGGGATCTCATCGGCCGTCGCCATCCACGGGCCGAACGCGCCGGTCTGACGCCAGTTTTTACCGGCCGTAAACCAGGTGTGCTGCCAGTCGCGGGCGGAGCCGTCCATGTAGCAGCTGTAGCCCGCAACGTGGCGCAGGGCGTCGTCGCGGCTGATGTTCTCCCCGCCTTTGCCGATGATCACCGCCAGCTCGCCTTCGTAGTCGAATTCGCTGGAGTGGCGCGGCTTCAGCACCGGCTCGTTGTGGCCGGTCTGTGAATCCGGGAAGCGGACAAACAGCGTCGGGGCCGGGTTATGCTGGTCAAACTCCTTGCGCTTGTCGGCGTAGTTCATGCCCACGCAGAGGATCTTTTCCGGCTGCACAATCACCGGCAAGAAGGTGATGGCGCTCAGCGGCACGTCCACGGCGTCGTTCAGGTAGCGGGTGGCCTGCGCCAGCCCGTTGCCCTGCAGCAGCGCCTTGAGGTCGCCGTAGCGGTCGCCGAGACGGCGGCCTAAATCAATCACGCCGTCGGCCTGGACGATGCCGTAGCTGCGTTTTCCCTGGTATAAAAAGCTTGCGAGTTTCATTGTTCTTTCCTGAAAACTTAAACGAGGAAGTTGCCCAGAATCAGCAGTGAGATAGAGACGTTAATCGCCCCACCGATACGGGTAGCAATCTGGGCGAACGGCATCAGGCTCATGCGGTTGCCTGCGGTCAGGATCGCCACGTCGCCGGTACCGCCCTGGCCGCTCTGGCAGCAGGAGACGATGGCGACATCAATCGGGTGCATACCAATCTTTTTGCCGACAAAGAAGCCGGTGGCTACCAGTGCGGAAACGGTGCTGACAATCACCAGCAGGTTGCTGACGGTGAACGCCGCCACCAGTTCATGCCACGGGGTGATGGCCACGCCGACGGCGAAGAGGATTGGGTAGGTCACGGAGGTCTGGAAGAATTTGTACACCACCTGCGAGCCTTCCAGCAGGCGCGGAGAGGCACCGTTGCAGAGCTTCACCAGCACCGCCATAAACAGCATGCCGACCGGGGCAGGCAGGCCAATCAGCTTGTGGCCAAGCATGCCCAGCATGTAGAGCAGCACCGCCAGCAGCGCGCCGGAGGCGATAGTGGTGACGTCCGCTTTGCCGGAAAACGCAGGCTGAGAGACGGTGGTATCGGCATTCGCGCGGTTAGGCATCAGCTGGCCTTCACCGGTCAGGTGCGGGTAGCGTTTACCAAGCTGGTTCAGGCAGCCGGAGATGATGATTGCCGTCAGACCGCCGAGCATGACCATCGGCAGCACGCGGCCGAGCGCCACGCCCTGGTCCATGTGCAGCAGGGTGGCATAGCCGATGGAAAGCGGGATCGCCCCTTCCCCGACGCCGCCCGCCATAATCGGAAGAATGATAAAGAAGAAGATCTGGAACGGCTCAAGGCCCAGCGCCAGGCCCACGCCCATCCCCACCAGCATGCCGACGATTTCGCCGCACAGCATCGGGAAGAAGATGCGCAGGAAGCCCTGAATCAGCACCGTGCGGTTCATGCTCATGATGCTGCCGACGATAATGCAGCAGATATAGAGATAGAGAATGTTGGTGGATTTGTAGAACTTAGTGGTGGACTCGACCACCACGTCCGGCAGCAGGCCATAGTAGACCAGCGCGGAAGGGATAAAGGTGGCGCAAATCGCCGCCGCGCCGAGCTTGCCGACAATCGGCAGGCGTTTGCCAAACTCGCCGCAGGCAAAGCCGAAGAAGGCCAGCGTGGCCACCATCACCACGATATCGCTCGGCAGCTTTCCGCCCAGGCAATCAATCGCAATCAGCGCGCCCGCCAGAACGAACAGTGGCAGAGGAATAATCCCGATTTTCCAGGTATCCATAATATGCCACCAGCGCTCTTTGAGCGAAGGTCGCTGAATTTCAATCGGGTCGTGGGTAACAGAGAAAGAATCGTCAGTTGTGCTCATAATAAGCCCCTTGGTTATTTTGTGCGTTCAGCTTAGAGTCACAAAGGCTTACTTTATGTGAGGGATGGCATATTAAAAGCGAAGTTTTAATGGCAGCTATGGTTTTAATGGTTTCTTTTATTTAATGTGATTTATACCTTATTTATTGCCGTGGTTTTTATGGTTTCTTTTCCGAATTGAACAAACAAATAACATTTGTTCGCACAGCCCGAAGCACGTTAGCCTTCAGGAGAACTCTTTTACAGCGCCCGCTGTGCAAGGGATCACAAGTTTTCGGCAAAGCGGGCGTCCGCGCGAAAAAAGATGATATATTGACGATCTTTGCTGCTACCTCGCGTGATAGTTATGAAAGTCTCTTTCCAGATCAAGTTGTTTATTTCGCTGGTTGCCTTTTTCTCAGTACTTTTTGCGCTACTGGGCGGATATTATTATGCCGATGTCGGCAAACAGCTTTATCAGGAAATGAGTACGCGAGCCAAAATACAGGCTGAAGAGATTGCGCTTATTCCGACATTGCGTAATGAAGTTGAACAAAAGAATATCTCCGCCATCCATGATTTTATGCAGAAGATTTCTGCGCACAGCGACGCCAGCTTTATTGTGATTGGTGATAATAAAGGGCAGCATCTTTTTCACTCCGTCTTTGCCGACAGAGTGGGCACTACCCTGGTGGGCGGAGACAATGAAGCCGTATTGCAGGGTAAAAGCACCACCACCATCCGCAAAGGCGGGCTGGGCATTTCGCTGCGCAGTAAAGCCCCCATTTTTAACGCTGCCGGACAGGTGGTCGGCATTGTTTCGGTAGGCTATCTCACCAGCTACCTTGATACCATTACCGTCAGTAAGGTGGTCAATATCCTGATTGCCGCCGTGCTGCTGCTGATCGCTCTCTTTATCTTCTCCTGGTTCTTTACCCGCAGCATCAAGAAGCAGATCTTCTCTCTTGAGCCAAGAGAGATCGGCCTGCTGGTGCGCCAGCAGAAGGCGATGATGGAGTCTATTTATGAAGGGGTGATTGCCATTGACGATCGGCGGCGGATTGAAGTCATCAACCAGGCGGCGCGCAAGCTGCTGGGTCTGAGCCAGCCGGCCCGCGAGCTGCGCGGACAGCTGATAAGCCAGGTGATCGATCCGGTCCCGTTCTTCGACACGCAGACGATGCTGGCGAAAGATACCCATGACGAGATTTGCCGTTTTAACGATCTCACGGTAATTGCCAGCCGGGTGCACATCATGCTTGAGGGGGCGCTGCAGGGCTGGGTGATCACCTTCCGCGATCGCAACGAGATCGACTCGCTGAGCGCCCAGCTCAGCCAGGTCAAACGCTATGTCGATAACCTCCGCATTATGCGTCATGAGCAGTTAAACAGGATGACGACCCTCTCCGGCCTGCTGCATATGGGCCGCTATGAGGAAGCCATTGGCTACATTCAGGCGCAATCGGAGCATGCTCAGGAGCTGCTGGACTTCATCTCTTCGCGCTTTAGCTCCCCGACCCTGTGCGGCCTGCTGCTCGGGAAAGCCGCCCGCGCGCGGGAGAAAGGCGTCGAGCTCAGTTTCGACCCGGCCTGTCGGCTGGACAGACCGTTCCTGCCCCTTGGGGAGCAAGAGCTGATTTCAATTATTGGCAACCTGCTGGATAACGCCATCGAAGCGACGCAGCGATCGCCGCTTCCTCATGCTCCGGTAGAAGTGCTGATAAAACTCAGCGAACAGGAGCTGATTATTGAAGTGGCCGACCAGGGCGTTGGCATTGCACCGGCGATCCGTGACCGGATCTTTGAACGCGGCATCACCACCAAAACGCGCGGCGATCATGGGATTGGCCTGTATCTGATCGAAAGCTATGTCACACAGGCTGGCGGCGCGATAGAAGTTGCCGATAATACCCCGCGCGGCGCCATTTTCTCCTTGTTTATCCCGGCCACGGGAACCGCCCGGCAACTGGAAGACACCGACTATGCAACATGAACTTATTGACGTACTGATTGTTGAAGACGAGAACGAACTGGCACAGCTGCACGCGGAGCTGATAAGCAAACATCCGCGTCTGAGGCTCGTGGGCATTGCCTCGTCGCTGGCTGCGGCCCAGGCTGCGCTTGAAAGCAAACAGCCGCAGCTGATGCTGCTGGATAACTATCTGCCGGACGGCAAAGGTATCTCGCTTATCAATAACCCCATGCTGGCACGCGCCAACTGCTCGGTGATTTTTATTACTGCCGCCAGCGATATGGACACCTGCAGTCAGGCGATTCGCAACGGCGCGTTCGACTACATCCTCAAACCCGTCTCCTGGAAGCGGCTCAGCCAGTCGCTGGAGCGGTTTGTGCAGTTTGCCGAACAGCAACGGGTCTGGAAGATTGTCGACCAGCAGAACGTGGATTCGCTCTATCAGCTACAGGCGAAAAATTACCGCCTGGACAACGGCAGTAAAGGCATTGAGGAAAATACGCTGGCGCGGGTGCAGACGCTGTTCAACGACAAGGCAACGCACTGCTTTACCGTTGATGAGGTGGTGAGCGAAACGGGATTAAGCAAAACCACCACCCGGCGCTATCTGGAGCACTGCGTAGAGTCGGGCTTTCTGACGGTGGAGATGCTGTACGGCAAGATTGGGCATCCGAGGAGGATGTACAAGCGTAGTGCGGTTTGATGAAACCCTACCCCTCACCCCGGCCCTCTCCCCAAAGGGGCGAGGGTGAAAAGACGGCCCCGTGCAATCCCCTCTCCCCTTTGGGGAGAGGGTTAGGGTGAGGGGTTCTACTTCAATACATACCCATACAGCCGCTTAATCCCGTCGGCATCCTTCTCGCTGTAAACCCCCTGCAGCTCCGGCGAGAAGCCCGGCAGCAGGTTGACGCCCTCCTCCAGCGCCAGGAAGTAACGCTGTACCGCCCCGCCCCAGACCTCACCCGGCACCACGCACAGCACGCCCGGCGGATAGGGCAGCGCCCCTTCAGCAGCAATGCGACCTGCGGCATCCCGTATGCGAACCAGCTCCACCTCTCCGCGAATATAGGCCCGGTTTGCATCCTGCGGGTTCATTACCACCTCAGGCAGGCTCTCCTTGCGGAACATCGCCTTCTGCAGATCCTTGACGTCAAAGCTGACGTAGAGATCGTGCATCTCCTGGCACAGCTGGCGAAGGGTGTAATCCCGGTAGCGCACCGGGTATTTCTGGAAGATCGTCGGCAGCACGTCCGCCAGCGGCGTGTCGTCTTCTATATGCTGTTCAAACTGGCCCAGCATCGCCACCAGCTGCGCCAGCTTCTCGCTGCTTTCGGCAGGCGTCAGCAGGAACAGGATCGAATTGAGGTCGCATTTCTCCGGCACGATGCCGTTTTCGCGCAGGTAGTGCGCCAGAATCGTCGCCGGGATCCCGAAATCCGTGTACTCCCCGGTTTCGGCATCGATACCCGGCGTGGTCAGCAGGAGCTTGCACGGGTCGACAAAATACTGCTCGCGGGCATAGCCCTCAAACCCGTGCCATTTAGCCCCCGGCTCAAAGCTGAAGAAGCGCAGCTCGCTGGCGATGGCGTGCGTCGGATGGTCCTGCCACGGCCGCCCCGCCACCACCGGTGGGATAAACGGTTTGATCATATGACAGTTGGCAATGATCGCCTTGCGCGCCTCAATGCCCAGCTCGACGCACTCCGCCCACAGCCTGCGTCCGCTCTCACCTTCGTGGATCTTGGCGTTCACGTCCAGCGCCGCGAACAGCGGATAAAACGGGCTGGTGGAGGCGTGCAGCATAAACGCGTTGTTCAGCCGCTTGTGCGGGCAGAAACGCGCCTGACCGCGGATGTGGTTATCCTTTTTATGGATCTGCGACGTTTGCGAGAACCCGGCCTGCTGTTTGTGCACCGACTGGGTCACGAAAATCCCAGGATCGTTCTCGTTCAGCTCCAGCAACAGCGGGGACGTTTCCGCCATCATCGGAATAAACTGCTCGTAGCCCACCCAGGCGGAGTCAAAGAGGATGTAGTCGCAGAGGTGGCCGATCTTGTCGATCACCTGACGGGCGTTGTAGATCGTCCCGTCGTAGGTGCCAAGCTGAATGATCGCCAGGCGGAACGGACGCGCCTCGTCGGCCTTCTCCGGCGCCGTCTCGCGGATCAGCTCCCGCAGATACCCATCGTCAAAGCAGTGGTCGTCAATCCCGCCAATAAAGCCAAACGGGTTACGCGCGGCCTCAAGATAAACCGGCGTGGCGCCCGCCTGGATCAGCGCCCCGTGGTGGTTAGATTTATGGTTATTGCGGTCGAACAGCACCAGGTCGCCGCGGGTCAGCAGCGCGTTGGTCACCACCTTGTTGGCCGCCGACGTGCCGTTCAGCACGAAGTAGGTTTTATCCGCGTTGAACACTTTCGCCGCGAACTTTTGCGCGTGCTTGGCGGACCCTTCGTGGATCAGCAGATCGCCCAGCTTCACGTCGGCGTTACACATGTCGGCGCGAAACACGTTCTCGCCGAAGAAATCATAGAACTGTCGCCCTGCCGGGTGTTTTTTGAAAAACGCCCCGTGCTGGTGGCCCGGACAGGCGAAAGTGCTGTTGCCCATCTCCACATACTGGCTCAGGGTGTCGAAAAACGGCGGCAGCAGGTTCTCTTCGTAGCGGCTGGCAGCGCTCTCCAGTTCCAGAAACTCCTGAGCTTTACCGGAGATAACCGCGGTGGCGCCGTCAGGAACGTCCGTTGGCTCCTGCGAGAAAATAAACACCGGTAGCTGAAAGCCCGTGCGTTTCAGCAGTGCAAGAATGCCGCTGCGACTTTCAGCTGTTGTGATGACCACGGCCGCCACATCGGTAAAATCAGTGCTGTCCAGCGTCACCTTTTCTCGGTGCGTAGACACGGTGGAGGCCAGCTCGCGGCTGACGGCAATTTTCATGGTTTTCATAGGCGCAGTTACCCTCACCGAGCGGTGAGACAGGGAGGAGAAAATTCGCGCAATAATGTCACCTTTTATTTTGAGGTGCAAGAAGGAATCAGTATGCACGAAACCACCCAAAGCTAAGGCCCGCGCAGCCCTGGCGTGCCATAATAATGCAATATCAATGATTAAATAACAGGAGTTAACTTTGGTTATCGGGCCATTTATTAACGCAGGCGCCGTATTGCTGGGCGGCGTACTCGGCGCCGTGCTGAGCCAGCGGTTGCCGGAGCGTATTCGCACCTCCATGCCCTCGATATTCGGCCTGGCATCGTTAGGGATCGGTATTCTTTTAGTCATCAAATGCGCCAACCTGCCGGTGATGGTGCTGGCCACCCTGCTCGGCGCGCTGATTGGCGAGTTCTGCTATCTGGAAAAAGGCATTAACAGCGCGGTGAGTAAAGCCAAAAACCTGATTGCCCGACCGGGCGGCAAGGCGAAACACGGCACGCACGAGTCGTTTATTCAGAACTACGTCGCCATCATCATTCTGTTTTGCGCCAGCGGCACCGGGATTTTTGGTTCGATGCAGGAGGGGATGACGGGCGACCCGAGCATATTGATTGCGAAGGCGTTTCTTGATTTCTTTACGGCCACTATTTTTGCCACCACGCTCGGCGTTGCCGTTGCCGCGATTTCCGTGCCGATGCTGCTTATTCAGCTGGCTCTCGCCACCTGCGCCACGTTGATTCTCCCGCTCACCACGCCGGCGATGATGGCAGACTTTACCGCCGTCGGCGGCCTGCTGCTGCTGGCTACCGGGCTGCGCATCTGTGGGATTAAGATGTTTGCCGTGGTGAACATGCTGCCCGCACTGCTGCTCGCCATGCCGCTCTCCGCGCTCTGGACGCACTTTTTCGCTTAAGGATGCGGCGAAATGGTGAGAGATTGCGCAGTCTGTAACGAAAACAACATTTTTCGTTGACGGCAGGGGGCAGATCGGGTTTAATGCGCCCCGTTGCCCGGATAGCTCAGTCGGTAGAGCAGGGGATTGAAAATCCCCGTGTCCTTGGTTCGATTCCGAGTCCGGGCACCACTATTTAGAAAACCCAGCCTATGGCTGGGTTTTTGCTATATGGCTACGGCCGATTTCTGGGCGCTGATAAGCGTGGCTTTAATGCAGGCACGCTTACGCTAATAGCCCGGTAAGTTAATACAGGCGGTGGCTCTTTTTTATCACTTTATTTTGCCGGATAAATTGCTGACCTGATTTGAAAGGTTGTCGTTGCTCCGCTTCATGTCATCAAGGCTTCTTTGCAATCGCTCGATCTTACTCTCCTGCTCAGAATTCTTTCTCTCAAGCTGTAAAACCTTCTGAGTTAGCTCATCGACTTTACGGTTGTCGGACTTCATCTGCCTCAGGCTATCCTGTAGATCCGACTCCCTGAAAACAGAAGCCTCGATTTCATCTGCAGCAGAAATTACCGGGATATATCCTCTATTAAAGTTGCTGGGTTCGATACTAACCTGAACTTTATTTGGACCCGCAGAGTGCGCGTAACCTATTGAGGAAAAATAAAAAAAAGAAACAACACACAGACCAGACAGATATTTATTCATTTCTAACGTCCTTTTAAATTTTTCAATCACTTCCAGGAGTCTCCTTCTGGTATCACCCGCTCAGGATAAAACACATGGCTTAGCCTCTGGCAGTTCATAAACGGGGTTAAAGAGCAGAAGATACTATTCGTTTTTCATTATAATACGCGTTTCCTCTCCCCCAAAATCCAACCGCCACCCGCTCATTTTCTGCCACCTTATATCTGCCGGTAGATAGCGGTTTGTACTGCCGATCGCGGAATTTTTTTCTGAGCCGAAACTGAAACCAAAACAGCTCCGGTTCAAAATAATTCACCGTCCAGTTGTCTTAAAACTCAGAATACCGTCCGCAAGTCAGTTCTATGTTTTTGGTTTCTCCCCTCACTAGGGATCGTTCCCACCTGCGTCCAGCAGTTTGTTTTTAAAGATAAACAAACACGCCTCGTTGAAGTTCTCCGCCCCCAGACGTTCCGAGAGCGCCGTGCGTTTGCGATAGAGGCTTTTCACCGACGTATTCAGCTCATCGGCAATGGCTTCCATCGGCATCCCTGCCCTCAGCAGCCGCAGCATGATCGCTTCGTGCGTGCTAAGCCGTAAGTTAAGCAGCCACTTCGTGGTCAGGCGCCTGCCCTTCATATTGAGCACCAGATTAAACAGCGAGGCCATATCCGGCGCGGTGAGCGACGTGTTCATAAATAACTTCATACTGAGCAGATTCTCCTCGCGGTGTCGCATATCAAGCATAACGCAGCAGATCGTTTTTTTCGTTCGGGCCGGATGGCGTATCAGGTAATCATATAAACGGAGCGGAGAACGGCTATCAATCAATACAGAATATTCATCTGCACCGTTATCAAATATGTTTCTGTCAATCGAGTCGAGCAGGATAATATCCGGAAAAAATATCCGCATCCCCCTGACAAGGTAGCGATCCTGAGTCACTAACACTATTGAAGTTGCCACTAACCATCCCTTTTAGATTAAAGCAAGAACGATCCCTCGGAAAGAAGGCCGCCTTCGTTTTATAGCGCTGTTATATTAACGATAAATGTATTCCGGCTTTGGACATCCCTCAATACAGACATTGATGAGAAAGACTTCCTGTAGACTATCATTCAATGGCTGCCATTAATTATAAATAAAAAACAATCTCAGAAAAGTCACTTCTCTAAACATTAAGAATTTTTGTCATGAAACTTCCCAAACATGCACCAGAAAGTACTTTAATTGAGTCAGATAAACAGCATTGAAAATATATACAAAACTGTCACAATAAAAATAAAATGATTTTATTTCAGTGAGTTATGATTAAATCACCAATTCAAAATAATCATTAAAACCTGCTCATTACAGAATTATCTCAAAACTACTCAGCCGCTTTTAAGCATATTTATCCGGCAACATATCAGGTGTACATTAGCTTTCACCCAGTCCACTGAGATAAGGATCCATAATTACCTTTAGGTAAGTACCCCGTAACATCACTGCATTCAGATTTAATGTTCTCATTTATGGCCTTTAACCCCTGAGTTTAAAGGCGGCCGTGTTATGCAATGGATTCATGATAAACAAATGGCAAATAGATATGGAAAGTTCACTTCGCTTCAATACGTTATTCTTTTATCGCGCCCCAACATTATTGTTTCTGTTATTCCTCTTTCCTGTTCTGGCTCAGGCGACTGAATCCGTTTATGAGCAACAGATTCAACAGGCGCGTAACGGTAATTACTCGCCGTTTCTCGATTATCTTCAGCGTTATCAGCAGCAGCATGCCCTGACGCCTGAACAAGTTGCGGACTGGTTACAGGTTGCAGCCTGGGCGGGTCATGATGACGAGGTTATTCAGGTCTGGCAGCGTTACGGCATTTATATGCCGCTGCCCGCTCGCGGCGTTGCTGCCGTCGCGCAGTCCAGGCGAAATCAAAAAGCGTGGCAGCCGGCCCTGGCGCTCTGGAAAGAGGCGCGTAGCCTTGCGCCGGA
Organism: Enterobacter asburiae; assembly: GCF_024599655.1. Lineage (NCBI taxonomy): Bacteria > Pseudomonadati > Pseudomonadota > Gammaproteobacteria > Enterobacterales > Enterobacteriaceae > Enterobacter > Enterobacter asburiae. The sequence continues at coordinate 860,264 of NZ_CP102247.1, read as the reverse complement.
TAACGATGATTATCGTATCGGCTATATCAAAACCCTGGCCGATGCCCGCATGGATGCGCTTGCCCTGCAGGAAGCCCGACGGCTGGTGGCGGAAAATCCCTCTCAGGCGCATCTTCAGACGCTCTCGTATGTCTGGTTACGCCAGGGGAAAAGCTGGGATCGGCTTCTGGCAGAAACCCGCGCGCTGAATATCGCACCCGAGAATAAAGCGCTCCTCAGCGAACTGATCGACGCGCTTACGGATAACCGGGTGAATACCCCCGCGCTTCAGCTTTCACAAAGCGTGACGCTGCCCCCCGCGGAGCGTCGCCGTCTTGAGCGTAATGCCGCCGCCGAACGGGTTCGCCTTGCCGATGTGCCTGGCAGAACAGAAAAGGAGCGCCTGCAGCTTGCGCAATCTGCGCTGAATCGTTACGACGCCCTGCTTGCTCGCTGGCAAAACGATCCGCAGGCGGCGGAAGACGTCGTCCTTGCGCGTATCGACAGGCTTGGCGCGCTATACGCCCATGCGGATTACCCACAGGTGATTAGCGAATATCAGGATCTTACGGCAGCCCGGCATCCGGTGCCGGGCTGGGCAATCGGCTGGGTCATCTCCGCGTATCTGCAGGAGAAAAACGCGGCCGCCGCCTTCGCGCTTCTGCAACGCTACCCGCAATACGCTTCCGACCCGGAGGACGAGGAGCACGCGCTTTTCTACGCCTGGCTGGATACGGGACAGTATCAGTCCGCCCGCCAGTACGTTGAGCGCCAGACCCGCAACGTCCCCTGGACCCGTTACGATTTCGGCTCCCCTACCCCTCAGCCGAACGATCGGTGGCTTACCGGGCAGTCGCTCCGCTTTAACTATTTGCTGGCGACGAATGCCCTGCCGGAAGCCGAAACGCTGGCGCACCGTCTTGCGACAACGGCGCCGGGCAATCAGGGGTTACAGATTGACTACGCCACCCTGCTTCAGGCGCGGGGCCTGCCGCGCGCGGCCGAGCAAAAGCTGAAAACGGCGGAGGCGCTGGAGCCGTCCAATGCAGAGCTGGAGCAACAGCAGGCCTACGTCGCGATGGATCTTCAGGAGTGGCGACAGATGGATTTACTGGCCGACGACGTGCTGGCGCGCGCGCCCAACGATCGCAGCGCCAGGCGTCTCGACAGGCTCAGAACGGTCCACCACATGTCCGAACTGCGCCTCAACGCAAGCAAGGATTTGCACTCCGATAGCCCCGTCAGCGGGACGCACGACCTGAGCTGGGACGCCACGCTCTATGGCCCACCCGTAGCGGACAGCTGGCGGCTGTTTGCGGGCACCCGCTACGCGCAGAGTAATTTCGATGAGGGCAAAGGCACCAGCCGTCACCTTTTGGGCGGCGTCGAATGGCGGCCACGCGACCTGCAGCTCGAAGCCGAGCTTTCCAGCAACCGCTATCACGGTGAAAACAAGCCGGGCGCTCGCCTCGCAACAACATACTTTGTGACCGATAGCTGGCAGGTCAGCGGCAGCCTTGAGCGCCTGTCGCGCACCACGCCCCTTCGGGCCTTACGCAACGGAATTAGCGCCAACCGGGGTGAAGGCGGGGTGCGCTGGTACCAAAACGAGCGGAGTGAGTACCAGTTCAGCGCCGCCCTCAGCCGCTTCTCCGACCATAACCGTCGCCAGGAATACACCCTCACGGGCAAGGAGCGTCTCTGGCAGACCCCGTCCCTGACGCTGGATCTCGAACCGGGGATTGCCGCCAGTAAAAACAGCCTGCGGGACACGCTCTACTACAACCCGGCGCGGGATCTGTCCGTGACGGCTGCCCTGGCCGTTGACCATGAAATGGTCCGCCATTACGACACCCTCTGGAGCCAGCAGTTCGTGGCGGGAGGCGGCAGCTACTGGCAGAAAAATCAGTCCACTGGCGCCATCGCCCTGCTGGGTTACGGACAACGCGTTCAGTGGAACAACGTTATTGATACCGGCGTGATGCTGAACTGGGATAAACGCCCTTACGACGGCAAACGCGAGAGCAACCTCTCCGTCACGTTTGACGCGACTTTACGCTTTTAAGGATGAATATGCTGAACACACGTTTTTCCGTGAGCCTGATACTCCTCGGCTGGCTCTGCCTCAGCGCGAGCGTCTGCGCGCAGGCGATTTCGTTCATTGCGCCCAAAGATCGGCCGCAGCTGGAGGCAAGTAAACCCTGGCCGAAGAACCAGTTTCTGGTGCTGGCCTACCATGACGTCGAAGACGATGCTGCCGATCAGCGCTATCTCTCCGTTCGCACCAGCGCCTTAAACGAGCAGATAAGCTGGCTTCTGCACAACGGCTATCACGCCATCAGCGTGCAGGACATTCTCGATGCCCATGACGGCAAAAAAACGCTGCCGCCAAAAGCCGTTCTGCTCAGCTTTGACGACGGCTACAGCAGCTTTTACACCCGCGTCTGGCCGCTGCTTCAGGCGTGGAACGTCCCTGCGCTGTGGGCGCCGGTGGGCAGCTGGGTGGATACGCCAGCAAATCAAAAAGTTAACTTCGGCGGCCTGATGACGCCCCGGGATCGCTTCGCGACCTGGGACATGGTGCGCGAGCTTAGCCAGTCCCCGCTGATTGAGATCGGATCGCATACCTGGGCCTCGCATTACGGCATTCCGGCCAACCCGCAGGGCAGCCGCGAGCCGGCCATTGCCAACCGCTTTTATGACAAAGCCACGGGCCGCTATGAAACCGACCAGCAGTTCAGCCAGCGGATCGGCGATGACGTTCGCAAAGTGACTGAAAAAATCACGCAGGTGACGGGCAAAGCGCCGCGCGCCTGGGTCTGGCCCTACGGCGCCGCCAGCGGTACGTCGCTCGCTATCGCCAGACAGCAGGGTTATCAGCTGGCCTTCACCCTTGAGGACGGGCTGGGGAATGTGCAGGATCTGGGCAACATCCCCCGCCTGCTGATCGCCGGTAATCCCTCGCTCAAGGCGTTTGCCAGCACGGTCAGCCAGGTTCAGGAGCGCGATCCCGTGCGCGTCATGCACGTCGATCTCGACTACGTTTACGATCCCGATCCGGCCCAGCAGACCCAAAACATCAACAGGCTGATCCAGCGGGTCTATGACATGAAAATCAGCCATGTTTTCCTGCAGGCGTTTGCCGACCCGCAGGGCGACGGCAGGATCAAGGCGCTCTATTTCCCCAACCGTCGTCTGCCGGTCCGGGCCGATCTCTTTAATTTTGTCGCCTGGCAGCTGCAAACCCGCGCGGGGGTAAAAGTCTTCGCGTGGATGCCGGTGCTCTCGTTCGATCTCGATCCTTCCCTGCCGCGCGTGCAGCGCCGGGATCGTCAAACCGGCCAGCTGCGCGAAGCCACCGAGCCCTATATCCGGCTCGCCCCGTGGGACCCGCAGGTGCGCCAGCAGGTGACGGACATCTATGAAGATCTGGCCCGCTATGCCAGCTTCAATGGGATTTTGTTCCATGACGACGCGGTGCTGACGGACGTGGACGATGCCGGACAGGACACGACTCGCCAGAAGAGCCAGACGCTTATCGGGTTTACCCACGCCCTGAGCCTGGCGGTAAAGCATATCCGTGGCCCGCACATAAAAACCGCGCGCAACATGTTCGCCTTACCCATTCTGCAGCCCGAAAGCGAAGCGCGGTTCGCGCAGAATCTTGATGATTTTCTGGCGGAGTATGACTGGACGGTACCGATGGCCATGCCGCTGATGGAGTCCGTCCCGGCAGACGAGAGCGATGCCTGGCTGACGCGTCTGGTTAACGCGGTCGCCACGCGCCCCGGCGCGCTCGATAAAACCATTTTCGAGCTGCAGGCCAAGGACTGGGAACAGAAACCGCAGCGCGCCGTTGCCGATAGCCAGCTTGCGCAGTGGATGCGCGTGCTCCAGCTGAACGGCGTCAAAAACTACGGTTACTACCCCGACGACTTCCTCAACAACCAACCTGATATCTCACGCATCAGGCCTGAATTTTCTTCGTACTGGTACCCTGACAATGACTGATCGCATTATCGCATTCTCTATTTTATGTCTGGTATTCGGGTTGCCGTTAGGCGTGGCCGCCCTCTTTACCGGCGAACTGATTCTGGATTTTGTGTTCTTCTGGCCGCTGTTCATGTCGATGCTCTGGATAACCGGCGGCCTCTATTTCTGGTATCAGCTTGAACGCCACTGGTCGTGGGATAAAGACACGCCCGCCCCGACGCTCGCGGGTGAGCCGCTCATCTCCATTCTTATCCCCTGTTTCAACGAGGGACGAAATGCCCGGGAGACCATCAGCGCCGCGCTGGATCAGCGGTATGAAAATATAGAAGTTATCGCCATCAACGACGGTTCGTCTGACAACACGGCGGAGGTATTGCAGGCGCTGGCGCAGGAACAGCCTCGTCTGCGGGTGATTAACCTCGCGGAAAATCAGGGGAAAGCGCTGGCGCTCAAAGCTGGGGCGGCGGCGGCCCGGGGCGATCTGCTGGTCTGCATTGACGGCGACGCCCTGCTCGATCGCGATACCGCCGCTTATCTGGTGGCCCCGCTGATTCAGTACCCCCACGTTGGGGCGGTCACCGGGAACCCGCGCATTCGCACGCGCTCCACGCTGATTGGCCGCATTCAGGTGGGCGAGTTCTCCTCCATCATTGGACTCATCAAGCGGACGCAGCGGATCTATGGCCGGGTCTTTACCGTCTCCGGCGTCATCGCCGCCTTTCGCCGACAGGCGCTGGCGGACGTCGGGTACTGGAGCCCGGACATGATCACCGAAGACATCGACATCAGCTGGAAGCTCCAGCTGCGCCACTGGGATATCTTTTTTGAGCCGCGGGCGCTGTGCTGGATCCTGATGCCGGAGACGCTGAAGGGCCTGTGGAAACAGCGTCTGCGCTGGGCCCAGGGCGGCGCGGAGGTGTTTCTGGTCAACCTGCGCAGGATTGTGCGCTGGGAGCATCACCGCATGTGGCCGCTGTTTATGGAGTACGCGCTGTCAACGCTGTGGGCCTTCGCGTACGCGATGACGGTGCTGCTGTTCCTCCTCAGCCAGGTTGCGCCTGTTCCCGCCAGGCTGACCGTGGAGAGCCTTTTCCCACCGGAGTTTACCGGGCTGCTGCTGGGCGTGATGTGCCTGCTGCAGTTTCTGGTCAGCCTGTACATCGAGCGACGCTATGAACGAAAAGTGGCCAGCTCGCTTTTCTGGGTGATCTGGTTCCCGATGGTGTACTGGATGATTGGCCTGTTTACTACCCTCGTCGCATTTCCAAAAGTCATGCTTAAACGCCAGCGCGCCCGCGCGCGCTGGATCAGTCCGGACCGGGGAAAAGGAAGCATTCAATGAACGAAAATACCTTAATTTTGACCGAGCATCGGCTATTGCCACGTCTTTTCGATGCCGCGTTAACGCTGGTGGCGTGGGGAGGATTTCTGTTTTTCCTGTATGCCAGGCTCTGGATGCAGCTAACCGATGAGAGCGACCACCGCTGGGGCGTGATTATCGCGTCCTTTAATACGGTGTTGATCTATTTGCTGTTCGCCGCGCTCAACGGCTGGCTGCTGATTTTGTGGTATCAGTACAACCGCCGCCGCGCCCACGTGAGGCGGCGTCAGCCGGGCTATTTTCACCAGGAGGAGCTGGCCCGCAGCTTTAATGTCTCACCGCAGATCATCTCCGAGATGAGCCAGTACAACCTGCTGACGGTGTACCATGACCAGATTGGCCGCATCATCGATCTGAAGATCAGCGAGCAGCTGGAAGAGGAAGAACAGTAACGAAAAGCCCCCGCAGGATGCCCTGCGGGGGCTTTTTTATAGCGGGAGTCAACTACTTATCTTTAACCACAATCAGCGGCTCGATATCGCTCTCTTTCTTCACCACCAGCGAGTCATCGCCGCGCAGACAGGTTCCGCCGTAGTTCCCGCCCACGGTAAAGGTGCAGACCTGTATGTACTTGCCGTCGACCTTCGGCAGGCACCACAGCTGCTGGTAGATGTTTTTACGGTCGACAAACTTGCCGCTGGATTTATCCAGCAGTTCGTCCTGGGCGCTGATGAGATCGATATTGCTGCCGCAGCGTCCGGCAATCGGCTTGACGGCATAGCCGGTCTGCTTCAGCAGATCGTTAACCTCAAAATCGGTGTCGAGCAGGTAACGGTGGTTCGGGAACAGCTGCCACAGAACCGGGAGAATCGCCTTGTTGCCGGGGATCACGGTCCACAGTGGTTCGAAGACCAGCACCTCCGGGCGCAGCAGGACGTCAATCAGTCGCACCTCGCCCTCGGGATGTCCGGTGCGGATCGGCACAGCGGCGTATTCGGTTTCGCTGACCTCGCGGATCTGCTCTATCGCCGTTTCCCACGCCCAGGTTTTCCACACGCAGTTGACGTGACGGCCTTCGTCGTCAATCAGCTGTCCGGCGGTATCCCAGCTCAGCGCCTCCAGCCCGTGCAGGATTTTGGTTTCGAAACCGGCCTGCATCAGCGAACGCTGAATAAAGAGCGCGTGATAGTCCTCTTCGACATCGTTGTCCTGCATGATGTGGACAAACGGCCGCGCGTGGCTGTGCTTCCATGCGCCGGTCAGCTCTTCCAGCAGCCCTTCCGCCGGGTTATGTCCATTGCCGCGATAGCCGTTTTTCACCCACTCTTCGAGAATCAGCCCGCCCTCGGTATGGCAGGACGCAGAGTCGGCGTTGTACTCGTAGACCTTAATGCCGCGCTCATCCATGCAGAAATCCATACGACCGGTGATCATATGGTGGCGACGCCACTGCCAGGAGAGGCGCAGGCGCGGCCAGAGGATTTTCGGGATGTCGAAAAGCGCCAGCAGGCTGTCGTCTTTCAGCACCTTGTCCGTCGCGTGCAGGTACATCAGGTGCAGTTCGTTGGTGGCCTTGATCAGCTCCTGCTCGGCGCTTTCGGTAATGGTGAAGTACTGGCAGGGATCTTTGTTGATCACATGGCCGTTCGCGCGGATATACGCCTGCTGCAGCGCGTCATTTTCGTTAAGCCATTTACCGTCGAACTGACGCCTGTTTTTCAGCCGCGCGCCGCTGATTTTCAGCAGTTCGCCGTCGATTTCCGGCTGGGGAATGCTGTGTTCCGTGTCGTCGGTCTGGATCATCCAGCCGAGGATCTCCGTGTCGTTGAAGGTGTCATGGATTGTATAACACCCGTTCTCCACGCTCAGACGCAGCTCGCGCGTCCACTGCTGCCCGAGCGGCAGCGGGGAGTGAATCACGTTCTGCTCCGCAATACGCACCTTATCGTCGAGAAGCTGGGTGATCACCGCCACGTGGCCGGTCTCGTGAAACTCGCCGCCCTTTTGCCAGATCAGCAGCGCCCCGGCGCGCGGCGCGCGTTTCGAACCGTTGGCAAAAGCCTGAAGGGGCAGAATGTTATCGTTCACCACCTGACGCAAAAAGCGCAGGGAGAAGATTTCCCACGCCATGCCGACGTCGGTAAACACGAAGCCATAGTTGAGAAACAGGAAACGGCGGGCAAACTCAACGCACTGCCACTTGTGGCCCATGTATTCGTTGCCGATATAGCTGCGGAAATCCGCATCTTCCGGGTAGCTGCGCGGGTCCAGACTGCCGTAATTTGAAGAGTAAATCGCCACGCCACCGGGCGCATAGCCTAACAACGTCCCGAATGGCGCATCACTGCTTAACTTTCCTTTACGCATGTATCCAACCTAAAACAGGCAGGCGGCAATTTTTTATGGGTTGTCGTCGTCTGCACGTTGTAATTAACCTGACAGAGGTGGATTTATCATACACCTGCCTGGCAAATAATTCGCCTTACCCGGCCGACGAAACACAAAACCTGTAGGTCGGGTAAGCGAAGCGCCACCCGACACGTTTAAGGCTTAAATCTTAAACAACCAGCACGCCGCGAAATGCCCTGGCGCAATCTCCCGCATGGCAGGCTCCTGCGTCTGGCAAACCGGCATGGCGTGCGGGCAGCGGCTGCAGAACTTACAGCCCGGCAGCACGGACGTGGGGCCGGGAATATCGCCGCGCAGGGTGGCGTCTTCGAGATTGCGGATGCGCGGATCGGGCTGGGGAACCGCCGCCAGCAGCGCGCGGGTGTAAGGGTGCGCCGGACGCTGATACAGTTCATTCGCCGGGGCCATCTCCACCAGTTTACCGAGATACATCACCCCAATGCGGCTGGAGATATGGCGCACCATGGAGAGATCGTGGGCGATGAACAGATAGGTTAGCCCCAGCTCCTGCTGCAGATCCTGCAGAATATTTACCACCTGCGCCTGCACCGAGACGTCCAGCGCCGAGAGCGGCTCATCGCACAGTACAAATTCAGGATGCACGGACAACGCGCGGGCAATACTGATGCGCTGACGCTGCCCGCCGCTGAACTCATGCGGGAACCGTTCAAGGTGTTCGTGCTTCAGCCCGACTTTGTAGAGCAGCGTTTCCGTACGTTCCCGCTGTTCTTCACGGCTGTAGCCGTGGATCTGCATCGGTTCGGCCACCAGCTGTCGCACCGTCATACCGGGGTTGAGCGAGGAGTAGGGATCCTGAAAAATCGCCTGCATCCGCTTACGCAGCGGCTTGAGTTCTTTTTCACGGGCGTGGGCGATCGCCTGCCCGGCAAAGTGGATCTCGCCCGAGGTGATATCGAAAAGGCGCAGGATGGCGCGCCCGAGGGTGGATTTTCCGCAGCCGGACTCCCCCACCAGGCCAAACGTCTCGCCGGGCTGGATATCAAAGCTCACGCCGTCAACCGCCTTTACGGCCACGCCTTTACGCAGCAAACCGCCGTTGAGCGGATAGTGCTTGCGCAGATCGCGAACGCTCACTAATGGCGCCTGGTGTTCACTCATGCCTGAATCTCCTTATCAGCCCATAGCCAGCAGGCGGCGCGATGGCCCTCTCCGGCGGTGTAAAATGCGGGCTGCCGTTCACACTGGGGCATGCGCTTCGGGCAACGTTCCGCGAACGGACAGCCCGGCGGCGGGTTAAGCAGGCCAGGCGGCGAACCTTCAATCGGCGATAAACGTTGATTCACCTCATCCGGGCGCGGCAGCGAGGCCAGCAGCCCCTGGGTGTAAGGATGCGCAGGGCGATAAAAAATGTCCTCCACGTTCCCCTCCTCCATCACCAGCCCGCCGTACATCACCACCACGCGGCTGCAGACCTGCGCCACCACGCCGAGATCGTGAGTGATCAGCAAAATCGCGGTCCGGGTCTGCTGTTGCAGACTTTTCAGCAGGCGCAGGATCTGCGCCTGAATGGTCACGTCCAGCGCGGTGGTCGGCTCATCGGCAATCAGAAGCTTCGGGTTGCAGGAGAGCGCAATCGCGATCATCACCCGCTGGCGCATCCCGCCGCTGAACTCGTGGGGATACTGGTCGTACCGGCGTTCCGCCTCGGCAATCCCTACCTGTTCCAGCATGGCGATCGCCGCCGCTTTGGCCGCTTTTTTGGCCAGCCCTTTGTTGCGCATCAGGATCTCAGACATCTGCTTGCCGATGGTCAACACCGGGTTCAGGGCGGTCATCGGATCCTGAAAAATCATCGCGATCTCGTTGCCGCGAATGGCGCGCATCTGCGCGGGCGTTTTCTGCGCCAGATCTTCATTCTGGAAGCGGATGCTGCCGCCGGTTATCCGCCCGTTGCTCCCCAGAAGCTGGATAATCGACTTACAGGTGACGCTTTTCCCGCAGCCCGACTCGCCGACGATACCGACGAGTTCGCCCGGCTGAACCTGAAAGCTCACGCCACGCACCGCGTGAACCTCGCCCTCGCGGGTGCGGAACGTGGTTTGCAGGTTCTCAAGCGCTAATAAGTTACTCATCGCGATTCGCTCCCGGCTCAAAGGCGGTTCGGAACACATCGCCCAGCACGTTAAAGCTGAACACCGTCAGCAGGATCAGAATGCCGGGGAACATCGCCAGCCACGACGCTTCGCCAATATAAGACTGCGCGTTGTTAAGCATGCTTCCCCACGACGCCGCAGGTGCCTGCACGCCCAGCCCTAAGAAGCTGAGGGTTGACTCCATCAGGATGGCCGAGGCGATATTGAGCGTGGCCGCCACGATAATAGTCGGCAGCACGCCGGGAATGATGTGGCGCGCGATAATGCGCAGCGGATGCTCCCCCGACGCGCGGGCATAAAGCACGTACTCGCGCTCTTTCACCGACAGGGTTTCAGCACGCACCAGACGCGACATGTTCATCCACGTCAGCAGGCTGATAATCAGAATGATGTTATCCACGCCCGGCTTGAGGTAAGCATTCACCACCAGCAGCAGGAAGAAGGCCGGAATGGCCATCAGGATATCCACGGCGCGCATCATCAGGTTATCCAGCCAGCCGCCAAAATAGCCGCTCACCGTTCCTACCACCGTGCCGATCAGCGTGGAAAAGAGCATCGCCAGAAAACCGACCATCAGGGAGATCTGGCCGCCATACAGCGCGCGGGTAAAGTAGTCGCGGCCGTATTCGTCGGTACCGAACCAGTGCGCGGCATCCGGCGGCAACGTGCGCGCGCCGAGCGCCATCCGATCCGGATCGTACGGGCTTAACCCCGCGCAGAGCGCGGCGACAACGAAAATAAAAAGCACAAACAGGGAGAACTGCGCCGGACGGTTGCGGCGCAGCTGGTGACGAACCTGCTGCCAGCGTCTGCTCATCCGGGCTACCTCAGCGTACGAATGCGGGGATCGGCGAAGCGATAAAGCACGTCGGCGATCAGGTTACCGACGATCAGCATCATCGACGAGAGCATGATGATCGCCATGATCAGCGGGTAGTCCAGCGAGGCGATCGACTGGATCCCGAGCAGCCCCATCCCCGGCCAGGAGAAGACGCTTTCCGTCACATAGGCGCCCACAATCAGCTCACCGAACGACAGGCCGAACAGGGTAATCACTGGCAGCAAGACGTTTTTCAGCACGTGGCGGAACAGAATACTGGAACGCGTCGCGCCGTAGGCAAGCTGGGTCTGCACGTAGTCGGCCGAGAGCTGCGAGATGGTGTTGGAGCGGATGTAGCGCACATAGCTGGAGAGGTTGTAGAACGTGAGGGCAATACACGGCAGCACGCCGTGACGCAGCAGATCCAACCCGTTGTCCTCCATGCCGATGGTGCGCATCCCCATGCTGGGGAACCAGTTAAGTTGCACGGCAAAAACGGTGATGAGCAAAATGCCGAACCAGAATATCGGAACAGAAATGCCGATATAGGCGAACAGATTCAGCAGGTGATCCAGCCAGCGGTGCTTAAATGCCCCCGCCAGCAGGCCCAGCGGGATCGCCAGCACGATCGCCATCAGCAGCGACGCGCCCATCAGCCCCAGCGTGGCCGGAATGCGTTCGCCGATCATTTCCAGCACCGGGCGGTGGTAAATCAGCGAATAGCCGAGATCGCCCTGCAGGACGTTTTTCAGCCACAGGACGTACTGCGTGACCAGCGGCTTATCCAGCCCCAGGCTCTGGCGAATACGTTCGATATCTTCCGGGGCCATGCGCGGCGTAATGTACGCCGCCACCGGATCGCCGGGCGCGAGCTTGACCAGCAAAAACGCCACCAGTGAAATAAAGAACAGCATCGGCAGCAGTTGCAGCAGCCGACGCGTGAGGAGTGTGTTCACGACGTGCCCTTACAAAAGCTCCGGCCTGACGGCCGGGGCAATCACTTATTTCTGATAGATTTTTGACAGATCCTGGAACAGATAGACCGGTTTCGGCTCTGCCTCCTGGGTGCCGCCGAAGCGCTTGTCCACCGCGACGGTCGCATTGGTGTAGGCAATCGGGTAGTAGGTCATGTCGTTCGCCACGGTCTGCTGAATTTGCTTGTAGATATCGGCACGTTTCGCAGCGTCGGTTTCCACCGCGCCTTTATCCCACAGGGCATCAAACTGCGGATTTTTGTAGTGCGCGTAGTTATAGGCTTCGTTGCTCATGAACAGCGATTTATAACCGTCCGGCTCTGAGCCCATGATGTAGCCGCCCAGGTTCAGCTCCCATGCGGTGTTGTTCATATCGAGGCTGCGCTGAGACATGGCGTTGGAGTCCAGCGGCATCAGCTCCACGTTCACCCCAATGCCCTTCAGCGCCTGCTGAATGTAGAGCGCCATGCTCTCCTGGGTTTTGTTGGTGTTCACATACGCCAGGCGCAGCTTGAGGTTGTCCGGCGCGCCGGACGTCTTCAGCAGGTCTTTGGCTTTTTGCAGATCGAATTTGTACTGTTCAACGTCATCCGTCTTGTAAAGCGTATCTGGCGTCAGGAAAGAGGTCGCCGGTTTAGCGTAGTCCAGCGAGGTAAACGCGGTCTGGGTTAGCTCGTCTTTGTTGATGGCATACGCGATAGCCTGACGCAGCGCTTTGCTCTTCATCACCGGCACGTTCTGGTTGAACGTCATATAGGCCAGACGGCCTTCCGGATAGACCACGAAGTCAAACTTACCGGTATTTTTCAGGCGGTTCACATCCTGCGGGTCAACCATCTTGAGGTTGATTTCACCGTTTTGCAGCGCCAGGTTGGCGGCGTTGCTGTCTTTGGCGAAACGGTAGGTGACCGAATCAAGCTTCGCTTTGCCGTTCCAGTAATCGTCAAAACGGGTCAGGGCGTAATACTGCCCGGCGCGATACTCTTTAAATTTGAACGGCCCGGAGCCGACCGGCGCATCGTTTTTGGTGCTCTTTTCCAGGTCGCCTTCACCGGCGAACACGTGCTGCGGGATCGGGTAGATCTGTACCAGAGTTCCGGTAAATGCAGCGCTGACCTGCGGTAAGGTGAACTTAACAGTGCGCTCATCAACCTTGCTCACCTCAACAGGCTTGCCGCCGTAGGTAAACATGCTGCGGAAGAAGCTGTGCTGCTTGGCATCCAGCAGCTTATTGAAGGTGAAGACCACGTCGTCCGCCGTCAGCGGCTGTCCGTCCTGCCATTTGAGGTTGGGTTTTAACGTCAGGGTGTAGCTCAGGTTGTCGGCGGAGGGCGTCAGGCTTTCCGCCAGGCCCCACTCAATGTTGCCGTTATTAAAGCTGTACAGCGGGGCATAGAGCGCCTGCATGATCGTTAACGTCGTACGGTCACTGGCATAGAGCGGATTAACGGCTAACGGGTCGCCGGAGGTAATACCGATAATCAGCGAACCGCCCTCTTTTGGCGCGTCGCTTTTTGCCGCAGCCGCACTGTTTGTCTCTTTATTTTTCGCATCATCACAGCCAGCCAGGCCTAACGCGAGCGAAACCACCACTGCCGATAACAGAAGCTTGCGCATCTCACTAACTCCTTGCCTTATAAAGTGTTTATTACTGCATCTTTTATTTATGTTGAAGCATCATATGCAGCTTTATCGGTTTACGCATTAATTATGAAAATGCGATTTTCGATTAAGCTTATGCCGGATTTGATATATATAAGCGCCGGAAGGAATAGCGGCAGATCGATTACGCTCAGTTCGTTAAACGCTTCACAAATCTCCTGCTACACTGCCTCAACACATCACTCAAAAGGCAGGCCAACATGTCAGACAACACGTATCAGCCACCAAAAGTGTGGGAATGGAAAAAGAACGGCGGCGGCGCGTTCGCCAACATCAACCGCCCGATCTCCGGCGCGACGCATGAGAAAGAACTGCCCGTGGGCTCCCACCCGCTGCAGCTCTACTCTCTGGGGACTCCGAACGGTCAGAAAGTGACGATCATGCTCGAAGAGCTGCTGGCGCTGGGCGTGACGGGCGCGGAGTATGACGCCTGGTTGATCCGCATTGGCGAGGGCGATCAGTTCTCCAGCGGGTTTGTAGACGTGAACCCGAACTCGAAAATACCGGCGCTGCGTGATCACTCCACGAACCCGCCAACGCGCGTATTTGAATCCGGCAATATCCTGCTCTACCTGGCAGAGAAATTCGGCCACTTCCTGCCGAAGGATCCGGCGGGACGCACCGAGACGCTGAACTGGCTGTTCTGGCTGCAGGGCGCGGCGCCGTTCCTCGGCGGCGGTTTTGGCCACTTCTACAACTATGCCCCGGTGAAAATTGAGTACGCGATTGACCGCTTCACCATGGAAGCCAAACGCCTGTTCGACGTGCTGGATAAACAGCTGGCGCGCGGTCGCTACGTGGCGGGTGAAGAGTACACCATCGCAGATATCGCCATCTGGCCGTGGTTCGGCTGCGTGGCGCTGGGCAGCGTGTATAACGCCGCCGAGTTCCTGGATGCAGAGAAGTACGCTAACGTGCAGCGCTGGGCGAAAGACGTGGCGAACCGCCATGCCGTTAAGCGCGGACGCATCGTTAACCGCACCAGCGGCGAGCTGAACGAGCAGCTTCACGAACGCCACGCGGCGAGCGACTTCGAGACGAATACCGAAGACAAACGTCAGGCGTGACGACTGACCGGGCGGTTCGCCGCCCGGCAGCAAAGATCCTTATCCAGGGCATGATTAGCTTAAAGGTTGAGTCGGTATTGCTGGCACTATCTGGACGTTTTTCTCGCGTCAGATAGTGAGAAATGACGTCTCAACCGACAGCAGTCACAAAGGATCTGTTATGAAACTTATTAAAACAACGCTGGTTATCAGCGCCCTCATTTTTTCCACCTCGGGAATGGCCATCGACAAAACCGCCGCTGGCGCGGTAGCAGGGGCTGCCATTGGCGCGGCCACGGGCAAAGATCTGAAATCGACCGTTGGCGGTGCCGTCGTGGGCGCAGGCGCCGGTGCCATGTTCAAAAACGGTGAGAAAGGCAAAGCCGCGCGTAAAGGTGGTGCGGTAGGTGCTGCAGTGGGCGCAGGTGCCGCGGCGGTTACCGGCAAGAGCGTGCTGAAAGGTGCGGCCGTTGGTGCCGGTTCAGGCGCGCTGATTGGTGAAGCGACGCACTGATAAACTTCGCCGGGTAATCGAACTTAACCCGGCGCTCCTCGCTTTACCCCTCTCTCGGGATCAGACGCCCACAGAACGTAGCTTATTTCTCAGCGTATAAATTTTTCGGCTAAGCTCAATGTCAGTCTTAGCCCCAAGCTTTTTCATGATCCTGCGTTTATGGCTGCTGATCGTTTTCTCGCTCCGGAATAAGCGTTTCGACATTTCAACCCCACTAAAGCCTTGGGCGTAATATTTCATGATTCGGTATTCAGAAGGCGTGAGCACAATGTCTTCTTCTGGGTCACGTTGTTGTCCGACACGCATCACCAAAGGGCTAAGGTAACGTTTATTATGCGTCATCGTTTCAATGATATCCCACATGTGGAAAGTCATTTCATCGACACATAACACAGAGCAGGAATGCGCTTTCTCAAGTTGTTCAAGGAGCGTTTTCTGTAATGCTTTAACCAGTATTAACGTTGATTTACGTTTTAATAAAACCAACACAGCAACCGGAATATCATTAATCGTTTTGTAGGGGGTAGCATCTATAATAAGAAGATGTATATCGTCATTTTCATTAAAAAGATAAGGGGACAAACAGTACCCCCAGCCCGGCTGATGGCGAACAACATTGTCCAGACATTTTCGTATACCAGACAGGTAAATACCTGGATCAGCAATATAGCATACCTGAAATGCAAGCATAGACGCCTCATTCATAAAGTGAGATGAGCTGAGAAAGAAGTAACATTAAGCGTCTCCATCCGGAACCGTTCTCTATGTTCAGCCGCAGGCGGGCATTACGCTTAAAAGTAAATACCGTTTTGTAGCTACACTTGCGATGTTTAGCAATTTCCCGCGTTTGCATGCCACATGCGTAATCTAACAACACATTAAGCTCTGCTGATGAGAGTCGCTCATCGCGACGTTGAGTGTCTTCGGGCTCACTAAGCTGCGTGAGCAGCGAGCTTCCAGGATCACCTTCCAGAATGCAAAAATCGGCCCCTGCTCCCATAAACATCTTTGCTAACAACGCATCCTGAGAGGGCAAATAAGCAAAAGAGGTCAATGGCATTGACCGGGTATAATGCAAGATGCGGATAAAGCCTGGGAGCATATTTCCAAGACCGCCGATACCTGCAAAGAGGAACTTTCGGGCCTCGGTTTGATCGCAAAGCGCTTCGGTAAGTTGTTCCAAAGACGAACAGTGGACAATCTCACACTTTTGATTGCGTAAAATGAAACATATCCCATCGCGTACTAATGCCCGAGGCTCGAAAAGAATGACCCGGTTAACCGAAGGAGTGCTATCCATCGCAAGATATCCTGACTATGTTTTTTGGGTACAGGATAATTCTCAGACGGATTTATTCAATGTAGAGGGTGTCCAATATTGGATATTACGTTTTCCATAAACATCGGCAATAAGGCCGCATAGTGCGGCCTTAGCGCGTTATGCCGTCAGGCGGAACTTCTGCACCGAGCGCTGAAGATCTTCGGTCTGGCGCTCCAGCGCCGCCGCCGCCGCGGAAACCTCTTCCACCAGCGAGGCGTTTTGCTGGGTCACGCCGTCCATCTGGGTAATGGCAATCCCGACCTGCGAAATGCCCTTGCTTTGCTCTTCGGAGGCGGAAGCGATTTGCTTCATGATGGTCGTCACCTCCGTCACGTCACGCAAAATCGCATCCATGGTGGTGCCGGTGTCGCTCACCAGCTGCGCCCCCTGCTCTACGCGGGAAACGGAGTCGGTAATCAGTCCCTCAATCTCTTTGGCCGCGTTGGCGCTGCGGCTTGCCAGGTTGCGAACTTCACCTGCCACGACCGCGAAACCACGCCCCTGTTCACCCGCGCGCGCCGCTTCAACCGCCGCATTGAGTGCCAGGATATTGGTCTGGAAGGCAATGCTGTTGATCACGTTGGTGATTTCAGCAATTTTCTTCGAGCTTTCCGAAATCCCGCTCATGGTAGTTACCACCTCTTCCACCAGCGAGCCGCCGCGGCTGGCGGTGGTTGAGGCCACATCGGCCAGCTGGCTGGCCTGACGCGCGCTTTCCGCGTTCAGTTTCACCGTGGCGGTCAGCTGTTCCATGCTGGCTGCCGTCTCTTCCAGCGCAGCCGCCTGCTCTTCGGTACGGGAAGAGAGATCGTTGTTACCGCTGGAGATTTCCGTCGCGCCGCGCCAGATATTTTCACTGCCGGAGCGAATCGTGCTGACCGCTTCGCGCAGGCTGTCCTGCATGGCGCTCAGCAGCGGCACCAGTTGCCCCACGCAGTTGCGGCCAAACGGCTCAATGGGCTGGCTGAGATCGCCCTGGGCAATCTGGCGGAACTGCTGGCGAATGCGGTCCAGCGGTTTGACCAGCATCGCCACCAGGTAGCGGTCGGTGAAGAGCAGGATCAGCAGGCCGATAATCGTGGCGACGATTATCACCGTGCGGGTCATGCTGGTCAGGCCGTCCACCACCACGCGGGTGCTGTCGAGCGACTTCGCGGCAGCATTGTTAAATTCCTCAGCGGCCGCGCCGAATGCCCGGCTCAGCGGTGGCGTGACGTTGTTGGCCTGCTGACGATACCCTTCCAGAGACTCCAGCTTTGCCTGCTGCATTTGCGGCGTGACGCCCTGTTCGAGCAGCGCCTGCCAGGTGCCGATCACCCGGGAAGAGACCTGCTCATCCATTGGGCCAGGGGAAATGGCTTTCATCTCGGCCAGTTTCTTGCCCATGTTATCCAGCGCCTGTTGGGCAGAGGCCAAATCCGGCGTGCCGCCTGCGGCTTTAACTTCCATTGCGCGGCTCAGACGGGTCACAAAGCGGAAATACTGATCGTTGCCCTGGCTGAGTACCGTCATCTGTTTAACCAGCTGGCGATCGACTTCATTGCCATCCGTTACGCGAGAAAGGGACCAGGTGCTGTACAAGCCAACACCCGCCCACATTAAACAAAAGATCCCGAGAATCGTCAGCATGACGAAGCGGATCGTGAAATTACGGAGCATATTCATAAGTCTTCCTTGCCGTGAGGGTGAGTTCGCCCAGAGGCGAGTACTACTCTCGTTATCGGCAGGAACGAGGGAAATTATAACGTTTTGTGATCATTTTTAATTAGCGTGGCTTCACTGGTCGCACAGCTACCGTTAACCATTATCTTCACTCTTTGTGATGTGATAAGTTCAGAATGAAAACGACGTTTCAAAAAATTATCGATAAGAAAAGGAGACATCATGTCCTGGTACCCTGACGCTACCCGCTATGAACATATGCAGTACCGCTACTGTGGAAAGAGCGGTCTGCGCCTGCCCGCCCTGTCACTGGGACTGTGGCATAGCTTCGGCCACGTCCAGCCTCTTGATGCCCAGCGCGCACTGCTGCGAAAAGCCTTCGACCTCGGCATCACCCATTTCGATCTCGCCAATAACTATGGCCCGCCGGCAGGTAGCGCGGAAGAAAATTTCGGCCGCCTGCTGCGTGAGGACTTTGCCGCGTACCGCGACGAGCTGATTATCTCCACCAAGGCGGGTTACGACATGTGGCCAGGGCCGTACGGTTCGGGCGGTTCACGCAAATATCTGCTCGCCAGCCTCGACCAGAGCCTGAAGCGTCTGGGCGTCGAGTACGTGGACATTTTCTACTCCCACCGCGTGGATGAAAACACGCCGATGGAAGAGACGGCCTCTGCGCTGGCCCACGCCGTGCAGAGCGGCAAAGCGCTGTATGTGGGCATTTCCTCCTACTCGACCGAGCGCACACAAAAAATGGCCGAGCTGTTGCGCGAGTGGAAGATCCCGCTGCTGATCCACCAGCCGTCTTATAACCTGCTTAACCGCTGGGTCGATAAGACCGGCTTGCTGGATGCGCTGGAAGCAAACGGTACGGGGTGTATTGCCTTTACCCCGCTGGCGCAGGGTCTGCTAACCGGAAAATACCTGAACGGTATTCCTGAGGGTTCCCGCATGCAGCGCGAAGGGAATAAAGCGCGCGGCCTGACGCAGAAGATGCTGACTGAGGCCAACCTGAGCAGTCTGCGTTTACTGAATGAGATGGCGCATGCCCGTGGTCAAACCATGGCGCAGATGGCGCTAAGCTGGCTGCTGAAAGATGCGCGAGTGACGTCCGTGCTGATTGGCGCAAGCCGCCCGGAACAGCTGGAAGAGAATGTTCAGGCGCTGGAAAACCTGCGCTTTACGGAAGACGAACTCAAGCGGATTGACCAGCATGTTGCGGATGGGGAGTTAAATCTGTGGCAGGCGTCGTCGGATAAATAGTGCGGTCTGATGCCCTCCCCCCTCACCCCGCCCTCTCCCCAAAGGGGAGAGGGAGAAAGGCCGCACCGAGCAGTCCCCTCTCCCCTTTGGGGAGAGGGTTAGGGTGAGGGGTAAGTGTACTTTACTTCTTACTGATCTTATCCAGATACCCCATCACAAACGCAGACAGCACAAACGTCAGGTGGATGATGACGTACCACATCAGTTTGTTATCCGGCACGTTCTTCGCGTCCATAAACACGCGCAACAGGTGGATAGAGGAGATCGCCACAATCGACGCGGCCACCTTATTCTTCAGCGACGAAGCATCCATTTTGCCGAGCCAGCTGAGCTTCTCTTTACGCTCGTCGATATCAAGCTGGGAGACAAAATTCTCGTAGCCGGAGAACATCACCATCACCAGCAGCCCGCCCACCAGGGTCATATCCACCAGCGACAGCAGAACCAGAATCAAATCCGCTTCGGCAATGGAAAAAATGTTCGGCAGAACATGCCAGATTTCCTGAAAGAACTTAATCGTCAGCGCGACAAGTGCCAGCGAAAGGCCAAAATAGACGGGGGCCAGTATCCAGCGAGAGGCGTACATGGCATTTTCAAAAAAGCGTTCCATAAAGTCCTGTTTGCAAAAGAAACCAGCGCCCAGTATATCTCAACGGCGCTGACTGTTTGCAATAACTCAACGGTACGTCACTCAGACGTTGTCCGGGTTAACCTCGGGACGTGCGTACTCCGGCCAGACAAGCGCCACCAGCTCAGGATAGGCTTCCAGGCTGAACTCACGAAAACACTGCCGCAAATTTAATACGTCCAGATCGGAATAAGAGACCTTCTCGCCGTTAAGACAGCGCTTTTTGATATTGTCATAATATTTATACACTGCTGAATTCAGGTCGCTACAGCGACGCTGCGCCTCAAACAGACCGGGCGTGTCATTAATTTCCGACATTTTCATGCGTTTAATTGTCGCGTGTAAAAAGTCGATATATTCGTGGTTCACCCGCCAGTACCAGACAGGCGTAACGGAGTTCATCAATACAGAGAAATGGTCTTCACCTTCCTCTTTTGTCATCAGTTCAGGTTGCGGGGGTTCACTGGTGTCTTTCGACACTTTCGTTTTATTGAACTCCTGCATCAATAAAAGAACACCAGCGGTCAGTAATAGTAATGTGATGACCGTAAAAAAGATGCTGTTCATGGGTAGGCTCCATTTTTTTTGATTTTAAAATTGCCTCATGATATTGTCAACGAATCTCACGCCTTTACCAACCCCACCCTGTTGAAATTAAAGGAAATTAAAAATGCTGCCCGACTATCTCGTCCCGGCTAAGTACCACATCACGCCTGTGGAACAGCAACCGACGGAAGCAGAAAAAGAGGCCAGTTTCACTCAGGGGAAAAGAAAGCTCTCTGATTTCGAGCCCGATATATTAATTGGTGTTTCCCGAACTGGCAAATCCCGAAATATGTTGCTGGAAGAGCACGATCGCCATATAAAAGACCGCTTATTTCGCGCCATAAAAATCGAAGCCTTTGTCCACCTGCTGAATGACCTGCAGGCCGAAGGTGAAATAGATGCCCAGAAACTAAGTCAAATAATAGCCGAAAAAACCGAAGAAATTAATGAGGCGGGCAATGAAATTTGGCTTAACTTAATTACACGCGAGAAAAACAACCCAATTTTTTATAGCCTGGGGGAAGATTAACGTGAAAAAAGAAGTTAAAAATAACGACGTTTATTTGACTTTAGATGATAAAAAAAGTGATGAATTTATCTTAAAGCAAAATCTCGACGCACTAAGAAACACAAAAAATGACGAGATGACGCGTATTACACAAGACCTGGTATCGATCCCGGCGACGCTGGTTCGTCTGAAATGGCAGAATCGCCGCGATATTTATCCGCTACAGGTCAAAGAAGAAATTTACGGTGCCGTGATGAACGCCATCATTGAACAGCGGCCAGAACTGAAAGAGAAGCTTCTCGGACGTCTTGAGGCCAATTATCAGTATCTGCTTGCCAGAGAAATCGCCACCCTGCGCCTGACGCGCAAGCTGTCAGACGGTGAGTACCGTACTTCAAACGTCACCTGCGTTGCGCTGGATGAGGACGCGCTGGCGTCTGGCACCAGCGCCCCCTCCGAACCAAAAAGCTAGTTAAATCTGAATACGGCAATCGCCTCTTTTAACTGACCCGTCTGCTGCCGCTGCGCGTCGGCCACCTGCAATGTTTGCGCAACGTGACGCACATTCTCCTGCACGCTGGCATCGATGCTGGCAATGCTATCGTTCATCTGCGCAATGCTTGCCCGCTGCTGCTCGCTCATCTGCGACAGCTCTTCCAGCAGAGAGCGAAGCCCTTCGATACTCTCAATGATCGACTTCATTGTCATACCGGCGTGCTCAACCTGTTCGACGCCCTGCAGCGTGGTCGCCTGCGATGTGGTCAGAAGCTGGCGGATATCTTTTGCCGCCCCCTCGCTGCGCTGGGCCAATACACGCACTTCTGAGGCAACCACAGCAAAGCCTTTACCATGTTCGCCCGCTCTTGCAGCCTCGACCGAGGCGTTGAGCGACAGAATATTTGTCTGGAACGCAATCCCGTCGATCAGCTCCAGAATGGCGTAAATACGCTGCGACTCCTCGCGAATGTGCTCCATCGCTGCAATCGCCTGCCGTACGTTATGCCCCCCCTGCTCCGCCACGTTACTGGTGCTGAACGCCACCTCCCTGACCTGACTGGCTTTTTCACTGGTCAGGGTAGCGACGGCCCTTAACTGTTCCATCGCACTGGCCGCCGTTGCCAGCGAACTTGCCTGGTGATCGGTACGTTCCGACAGCGCGCTGTTGCGCTGTCCTAACGCGCGGGATGCCTCCAGCAGTTGCCCAATATTGGCGCTGACCTGCTCAAGCGTGGCGCGCATGGTGCCAAGCGTCAGGCTGAACGTGCGGGCAAAAGGAGACTCTGCAGGCACCGCATCGACGGCAAGCGTGAGGTACCCAGGTTCGCGGTTAATCACGCCCGCGAGCCCTGCCACCTCGCTCGCAGAGCGGGCGTCCTGCTCCATTCGTATCGCCAGCAGGACCAGGATCGCGGTCTGGACCACCACAAACAGACCATGAAAAACCACCATATGAAAGCCGGTGTGCATGAACACCACGACGCCGTAAAGGTCGTTCTCCTGCAGATAGTTAAACACCAGATGATGTAACGCGATGACCGCCGCCCCCATCACCAGGGGCCGCCAGTCTCGCCAGGCAAGCAGCGCGGAAAGCAGGACGAAAACTGAGAAATGGTATTCGGTTTCCCCCTCGCCCAGATGAATGAGCAACGCGGAAAAGGCCATTAGCACAAACGCAGAGCTCAAGCGGAGCAGCAGCGCGCCGGGAAACAGCAGTGTCAGCAGCGTCGATAGACTGGCCAGAGAGGTACCGACAATAGCCCCCTGCACAATATTCTCGTTCATATATCCGACACCCAGCGAGATCCCCCACAGCGACCAGATAAGCACCAGAATGAGCCTGTCGGCGCGTCGTCGAATTGAGGAAAGCGAAAACTGGTCGTTTTGAGGCGCGTGCGGATACAGCCATGTCATCGTAGCCATAGGGAGTCTCTTGCTGTGCAGGTGAAAAGATCCTTCGAAGAAGGTCTGTTTTTTATTATCTTTTTTAAGCGTAGTGGGGATATTCCACGACGCCATTTCAGCAAACGATATATTTTAATGGCGCAGCCGAATACTGATATTTACTTAACTATCAATGGATTATTAATTATGGCTTTATTGATAAATAAATATGAAGAATGGGGATATACAGCAGAAAATAATAACGATTTAACATAGCAACAAACAAAAAAGCCGGCTTTCGCCAGCTTCTTTATCACTTCGAGGACGCTTTCTCTTCGCCGACCAGTCCAATCTTCAGGTAACCCGCCTGATGCAGCGTGTCCATTACCTTCATCATGGTTTCATAATCAACGGTTTTATCCGCACGGAAGAAGACCGTGGTGTCTTTCTTACCGCCGGTAAGCTGCTCCAGCGCCGGGATGACGGAGTCGGCCGTCACCGGGTCGTTCCCAAGGAACATGGATTTATCCGCCTTCACCGACAGGTAGATAGGCTTCTCCGGGCGCGGCTGGGGCTGGCTGGAAGAGGCAGGCAGATTCACCTTCACATCCACCGTCGCCAGCGGCGCAGCTACCATGAAGATAATCAGCAGAACCAACATAACGTCGATAAACGGCGTCACGTTGATTTCATGCATTTCGCCGTTATCGTCCAGATTTTCGTTTAGACGCATCGCCATACAATCAACCTACGCGCAGTTTAGACGCCGCATGCACCGGCTTAACCGAGCTGGCATTCAGGTCGAGATCGCGACTTTGCAGCAGCAAAACCTGCGCGGCAACGTCACCCAGCGTGGCTTTGTAGCTGCCAATCATACGCGCGAAGATGTTGTAGATAACCACCGCCGGGATAGCCGCAACCAGACCGATTGCCGTCGCCAGCAGCGCTTCCGCGATGCCCGGCGCCACGACCGCCAGGTTAGTCGTTTGAGTCTGCGCGATACCGATAAAGCTGTTCATGATGCCCCAGACCGTACCGAACAGGCCGACGAACGGAGAAATCGCACCGATGGTCGCCAGATAACCATTGCCGCGGCCCATATGGCGCCCCACGGCCGCAACGCGACGCTCCAGGCGGAAACCGGTACGCTCTTTAATGCCTTCGTTATCTTCACTGCCTGCGGAGAGTTCCAGCTCGTTCTGTGCTTCATTAACTAACATGCTGGTCAGGCTTTTCGCGTGGAAGGATGAGGTCATATCAGAAGCCTGATCCAGAGAGCGGGCTTCGGCCAGCTGCTGCTGTTCGCGCTTAAGGCGGCGCTTCTGCGAAAGCAGCTCGGCGCTCTTGCTGAAGAAGATAGCCCAGGTGACAACGGACGCCAGAATCAGGCCGATCATCACAATCTTAACCACGATGTCAGCATGCTGATACATGCCCCAAACGGAGAGATCCGTCTGCATCAAATTATTACCCACTCTGTATCTCCAGGACGCAAATCACAAAATCTGAGCGTAATAATATCAAAACGTCGTCGAATTGATAGTCGTTCTCATTAGTATTTACATGGTGCCGCAATTTTCGTTCACTTTCCTTGCGCTTACGCAGTAAAAATTTCTTATGCGAATTTTTGCTAATATTTTCTGCTTATTCGATAAGCCTCGGGGTGCAGTTTTTTTCAATCGTGGTAGTCTGGACGTCCAGACGTATAAAAACAGGGTTAGCGAACATGACAAAAAAGCATCTTGATACCACGCTGGTACAGGCAGGACGCAGCAAAAAATATACGCAGGGATCGGTCAACAGCGTGATTCAACGAGCCTCCTCGCTGGTGTTTGATACCGTTGAGGAGAAAAAAATCGCCACGCGCAACCGCGCGAAAGGCGGGCTGTTTTATGGCCGTCGCGGCACGCTAACCCATTTTTCTCTGCAGGAGGCGATGTGCGAGCTGGAAGGCGGCGCGGGCTGCGCATTATTCCCCTGCGGCGCGGCGGCGGTCGCCAACACCATTCTGGCGTTTGTGGAACAGGGCGATCACATCCTGATGACCAACACCGCCTATGAGCCCAGCCAGGACTTCTGCACCAAAATCCTCAGCAAGCTCGGCGTGACCACCGGCTGGTTTGACCCGCTGATCGGTGAAGGCATTGCCGAACTTATTCAGCCAAACACGCGCATTGTGTTCCTGGAATCTCCGGGGTCACTCACCATGGAAGTGCACGACGTCCCTGCCATCGTGAAGGCCGTGCGCAGCAAAGCGCCGGAGGCGATTATCATGATCGACAATACCTGGGCGGCAGGCGTGCTATTTAAGGCGCTGGAATTCGACATTGATATCTCGATTCAGGCGGCGACGAAGTACCTGATAGGCCACTCTGACGGCATGATTGGCACTGCGGTCTCCAACGCGCGCTGCTGGGATCAGCTGCGTGAAAATGCCTACCTGATGGGCCAGATGGTGGACGCGGACACGGCCTACATGACCAGCCGCGGTATCCGCACGCTGGGCGTTCGCCTGCGTCAGCACCATAAAAGCAGCCTGAAAGTGGCCGAATGGCTGGCGCAGCATCCGCTGGTTGAGCGCGTTAATCACCCCGCGCTACCGGGCAGTAAAGGCCACGAATTCTGGCAACGTGACTTTACGGGCAGCAGCGGGCTGTTCTCGTTCGTGCTGAAAAAACGGCTGAATAACGACGAGCTGGCGAGCTATCTGGATAATTTTACCCTCTTCAGCATGGCCTACTCCTGGGGCGGTTTTGAATCCCTGATCCTGCCTAACCAGCCGGAACAGGTTGCGGCTCTGCGTCCCGGCGGAGAAGTGGACTTCAGCGGTACCCTGATTCGACTGCATATCGGTTTAGAAAATGTTGACGATCTGATTGCCGATTTAGCAGCAGGGTTCGAGCGTATCGTGTAGAGTGCTGGCTGAAAATGTACTCCCTGGACGCTTTTGTGGACACCGCAAGCAGAAAAGTCTGCATGAGTTGCGCCCGGGATCAAACCCGACGGGCGAATAAGGGAGTACAATAGCGCTATATCTGCTGTTCCACAGGAAAGTCCATGGCTGTTATTCAAGATATTATCGCGGCGCTCTGGCAACACGACTTTGCCGCGCTGGCGGATCCTCACGTCGTCGGTATCGTTTACCTCGTGATGTTCGCAACTCTGTTTCTGGAAAATGGATTACTGCCAGCCTCTTTTTTACCCGGTGACAGCCTGCTTTTACTTGCCGGGGCGTTAATCGGCAAAGGCGTCATGGACTTCACGTCAACGATGGTTATTCTCACCTCCGCAGCCAGCCTGGGCTGCTGGTTGAGCTATCTGCAGGGCCGCTGGCTGGGGAATACCCGCGTCGTGAAAGGCTGGCTGGCGCAGCTGCCGCATAAATATCATCAGCGTGCGACCTGCATGTTCGACCGGCATGGCCTGCTGGCGCTGCTGGCGGGGCGTTTCCTGGCGTTTGTTCGCACGCTTCTGCCTACGATGGCGGGCATTTCCGGTCTGTCAAACCGCCGCTTCCAGTTCTTCAACTGGCTGAGCGCACTGCTGTGGGTGGGTGTAGTCACCACCCTCGGCTACGCGCTGAATATGATCCCCTTTGTGAAACACCACGAAGATCAGGTGATGACCTTCCTGATGGTGCTGCCGATGTTCCTGCTGGTCGCGGGACTGGTGGGGACTATTGCGGTAGTGATTAAGAAGAAGTACTGCAGCGCATAATTCAACAAAGCCGGGTGGCGCTATCGCTTACCCGGCCTACGTTTTTCGTCAGGCTCCCTGCATCGTTCGGATGCGTGATGCATCTTCTCCCGGCGTAACGCCGAAATAGCGCTTAAACTCCCTACTGAACTGCGACGCGCTTTCGTAACCCACCCGCATCGCCGCCGCGCTGGCCTTCATGCCGTCGTGGATCATCAGCATCCGCGCCTTATGCAAACGGTAGGTTTTGAGGTACTGCAGCGGCGAGGTGCTGGTCACCGATTTAAAATTATGGTGAAACGCCGAGACGCTCATGTTCGCTTCCGCCGCCAGCTGGTCGACGCTGAGATTTTCCGTGTACTGGCTTTCAATACGCTTGAGCACGCGGCTTATCAGGCTGAAGTGGGTCTGTCGGCTCACCAGAGCCAGTAAAGCCCCGCCCCCTGGGCCCAGCAGCACATGGTAGAGAATTTCGCGGATAATCTGCTTGCCCAGAATACGCGCGTCCAGCGGCCTCTCCATCACGTCCAGCAGACGCTCAATGGCGCAGAGGATCTCCTCCGACAGCGTCGCCGAGTTAATCCCGCTCGACGCCATCGAAGGCTGGAAGAACTCGTCTTCACCTATCTCCATCAGCAGCTCCTGCAGCTGAAGAATATCGACGTTGACGCGAATACCGGCCAGCGGAACGGCCTCTGTCGCGAAGGTTTCACATTCGAAGGGTAAAGGTACTGTCAGGAGCAGATATTCATTGGTGTCGTAGCGGAACACGCGCTCGTTGATATAGCCAATTTTATGGCCCGAGAAGAGAAAAACGATGCCCGGCTGGTACATGACCGGCGTGCGCGTCCCGGGCTGCGTGCCATAAAGCAGGCGAATGTCAGGAAGCAGGCCACTGACGCCATTTTCGTTATCTATCAGTCTCTTAATCTGCGCAGTGAGCTGATGGCAGATCGCTTCACGGTTCATATTACGTTACTCCGGGCACGGTTTACGACGTTAACAGTGTGCGTGCTTTTCCGCGCTTTCTCCAGCGCTCTGTAGAAATGGGCAAGACATCGGCAGGAATGTGCATTGAGAGGATAGCCCCGGGCGGCCACAATGTGCAGCATCAGGTAGCCCTCTGCGCCACCACGGTTTTTCACCCACTAAAGGGAACGAGCAATGAACAACTTTAATCTTCACACCCCAACCCGCATCCTGTTTGGTAAAGACGCTATCGCCGATCTGCGCGCGCAGATCCCTGCTGACGCCCGCGTACTGATCACCTACGGTGGCGGCAGCGTGAAAAAAACCGGCGTGCTGGATCAGGTATATAGCGCGCTGGACGGTCTGGACGTGCGTGAGTTCGGCGGCATCGAGCCAAACCCGTCTTACGAAACGCTGATGAACGCGGTGAAAATCGCCCGCGAAGAAAACATCACCTTCCTGCTGGCCGTCGGCGGCGGCTCCGTACTGGACGGCACCAAATTCATCGCGGCAGCAGCGCACTACGCTGACGGCATCGATCCGTGGCACATTCTGGAAACCCGCGGCAGCGACATTAAAAGCGCCATCCCGATGGGCTCCGTGCTGACCCTGCCGGCGACCGGCTCTGAATCCAACAAGGGCGCGGTGATCTCCCGTAAAACCACCGGCGACAAACAGGCCTTCATGAACGAACACGTTCAGCCTGTATTCGCTATTCTGGACCCGGTTTACACCTACACCCTGCCCGCGCGTCAGGTGGCTAACGGCGTGGTCGACGCCTTTGTTCACACCGTTGAGCAGTACGTCACGTATCCGGTCGATGCCAAAATCCAGGATCGCTTCGCGGAAGGCATTCTGCTGACGCTCGTCGAAGACGGCCCGAAAGCGCTGAAAGAGCCGGAAAACTACGACGTTCGCGCCAACGTCATGTGGGCGGCAACGCAGGCGCTGAACGGCCTGATCGGTGCTGGCGTGCCGCAGGACTGGGCAACCCACATGCTGGGACACGAGCTGACGGCAATGCACGGTCTGGACCACGCTCAAACGCTGGCCGTTGTGCTGCCTGCCCTGTGGAACGAAAAACGCGATACCAAGCGCGCCAAGCTGCTGCAGTACGCCGAGCGCGTGTGGAACATCACCGAGGGTTCTGACGATGCGCGTATTGATGCCGCCATCGAAGCAACCCGCAGCTTCTTTGAAGGTCTGGGCGTGCCAACGCGTCTGTCAGGCTACGGTCTGGATGGCAGCTCCATCCCTGCCCTGCTGGCAAAACTTGAAGAGCACGGCATGACCCACCTGGGCGAGCACGGCGACATTACGCTGGACGTGAGCCGTCGCATTTACGAAGCGGCGCGCTAAGCGTTTTTGCCCTCCCGACTTTCGTTTTTTGACATTTCGTCCAGACTTAATGCACACCCCATCGCCGGAGGAACCCTCCGGCGATGCGTACCTGAAGGAGGAAAAATGGCAAACCAAACCGTAATCAAGCTGCAGGACGGCAACGTGATGCCCCAGCTGGGGCTAGGTGTATGGAAAGCCGGTAACGACGAGGTCGTCTCCGCCATTCATAAAGCCCTGGAAGTCGGCTATCGGTCGATTGATACCGCCGCCGCGTACAAAAACGAGGACGGCGTGGGTAAGGCACTGGCCAGCGCCGGCGTCCCCCGCGATGAGTTATTCATCACCACGAAACTGTGGAACGACGATCAAAAACGCCCCCGCGAAGCCCTGCAGGAGAGTCTGGAAAAGCTCCAGCTCGATTTCGTCGATCTCTGGCTGATGCACTGGCCGGTTCCGGCTATCGATCACTACGTTGATGCCTGGAAAGGGATGATTGAACTGCAGAAAGAGGGGCTGGTGAAAAGCATCGGCGTCTGTAATTTCCAGGTTCACCACCTGCAGCGGCTGATTGACGAGACGGGCGTTGCGCCGGTGATTAACCAGATCGAGCTGCACCCGCTGATGCAGCAGCGCCAGCTTCATGCCTGGAACGCCACGCATAAAATCCAGACCGAGTCCTGGAGCCCGCTGGCGCAGGGCGGCGAAGGGGTGTTTGATCAAAAGATTATCCGTGAGCTGGCGGATAAATACGGTAAAACCCCGGCGCAAATCGTCATTCGCTGGCATCTGGACAACGGCCTGGTGGTCATTCCGAAATCGGTCACGCCGTCGCGCATCGCCGAGAATTTCGACGTCTGGGATTTCCGGCTGGATAAAGATGAGCTGGGTGAGATTGCGAAGCTGGATAAAGGTAAGCGGCTTGGGCCGGACCCGGATCAGTTTGGCGGGTAATCGCGTAAAAAAGCCGGGTGGCGGCTTCGCCTTACCCGGCCTACGTGTCTACATAAAAAACCCCGGCTTGCCGGGGTTTTTTATTTATGCTTTGCGCTTCACGGGCTTCTTCACACTCGAATTACCGTTCGAACGCTGATGCACAATCGGCGTGTGCTTGGTCAGCGCCGGGCGCGTATTGCGGTTCTGGCGACGCGCTTCGCGCATCTCATCCAGCGTCGGGGCCGGTACCAGGCAATCGCGGCGCGAGCCGATCAGGTGTTTTTTACCCATCTCTTCCAGCGCCTGACGGATCAGCGGCCAGTTTTTCGGATCGTGGTAACGCAGCAGCGCCTTATGCAGACGACGCTGTTTATCCCCTTTCGGCACCACCACCTCTTCACTCTTATAGCCAATCTTACTCAGCGGGTTCTTGCCGGTGTAATACATGGTCGTCGAGTTGGCGAGCGGTGACGGATAGAAGTTCTGCACCTGATCCAGGCGGAAGCGACGCTGCTTCAGCCACAGCGCCAGGTTCACCATATCCTCATCGCGCGTGCCCGGGTGGGCGGAGATGAAGTACGGGATCAGATACTGCTCTTTGCCCGCCTGCTTCGAATAGGTGTCGAACAGCTCTTTAAAGCGATCGTAGCTGCCCATGCCCGGCTTCATCATTTTCGACAGCGGGCCTTCCTCGGTGTGCTCCGGCGCAATCTTCAGATAGCCGCCGACGTGGTGCGTCGCCAGCTCTTTGATGTAGCGCGGATCTTCCACAGCGATGTCGTAACGCACCCCGGAAGCGATGAGGATCTTCTTGATGCCCTTCAGGTCGCGCGCGCGGCGGTAGAGGTTGATCGTCGGCTCATGGTTGGTGTCCATGTGCTCGCAAATGCTCGGGTAGACGCAGGAGAGGCGACGGCAGGTTTGCTCCGCGCGCGGCGACTTGCAGCGCAGCATGTACATGTTCGCGGTTGGGCCACCAAGGTCGGAAATCACGCCGGTAAAGCCCGGCACCGAGTCGCGAATCGCTTCGATCTCATTGATGATCGAATCTTCAGAGCGGCTCTGGATAATACGGCCTTCGTGTTCGGTAATGGAGCAGAACGAGCACCCGCCGAAGCAGCCGCGCATGATGTTGATCGAGAAGCGGATCATCTCGTACGCCGGGATACGGGCGTTGCCGTACGCCGGGTGCGGCACGCGCTTGTACGGCAGCGCAAAGACGCTGTCCATCTCTTCGGTGGAGAGCGGGATCGCTGGCGGGTTGATCCAGATAAAGCGCTCGCCGTGCTTCTGCATCAACGCGCGGGCGCAGCCCGGGTTGGTTTCATGGTGCAGAATACGGGACGCGTGCGCGTAGAGCACCTTGTCGGCTTTCACCTTCTCGTAGGTCGGCAGCAGCACGTAGGTCTTTTCCCACGGCTTCGGGCGCGGCGGCTGCACGACGATAGCCTTCGCTTCCGCTTTTTTCGGCTCAACCGGCTTGTTATCGGCACACGGCAGATCTTCGCCGTAAGGGTGCGGGATCGGGTCGATTTTGCCCGGCATATCAATGATGCGGGAATCCACCCCGCTCCAGCCCGGCAGCGCCTCTTTCACCATGATCGCGGTATTGCGCACGTCGCGGATGCTGCTCACCGGTTCACCCTGCGACAGACGGTGCGCCACTTCCACCAGCGGACGCTCGCCGTTACCGTAAATCAGCATGTCGGCTTTGGAATCCACCAGCACCGAGCGGCGAACGGTATCTGACCAGTAGTCGTAGTGCGCGGTGCGGCGCAGGCTCGCCTCGATGCCGCCCAGGATCACCGGCACGTCTTTCCAGGCTTCTTTACAGCGCTGGGTATAGACCAGGGTCGCGCGGTCGGGGCGTTTACCCGCCACGTTATCCGGCGTGTAGGCGTCGTCATGGCGCAGCTTACGGTCGGCAGTATAGCGGTTGATCATCGAGTCCATGTTACCGGCGGTGACGCCGAAGAACAGGTTCGGTTTACCCAGACGCATAAAGTCGTCTT
Organism: Enterobacter asburiae; assembly: GCF_024599655.1. NCBI lineage: Bacteria > Pseudomonadati > Pseudomonadota > Gammaproteobacteria > Enterobacterales > Enterobacteriaceae > Enterobacter > Enterobacter asburiae. Next base: position 828,672 of record NZ_CP102247.1, on the reverse strand, counting down.
TGCTGTTCCAGTCAGGCTGGGAGATGATCCCCACGCGGAAGCCCTGCGCTTCAAGCATACGGCCACAGATGGCCATACCGAAGCTCGGATGGTCAACGTAGGCATCGCCCGTGACCAGAATGATGTCGCAGCTGTCCCAGCCCAGTTGGTCCATCTCTTCACGGGACATCGGCAGGAACGGCGCCGGTCCAAAGCAGGCCGCCCAGTACTGGGGCCAGGAGAAGAGGTCACGATCCGGCTGGATCAGGGAAATTGCGCTCATAATACTTCCGAAGAAAAAATAGACAAAAGGAGCGGGATTATACGCTGGATCAATGTGGGAAATGAAGGGGTATTTATTGCCCGGTGGCGCTACGCTTACCGGGCCTACGGGCCTGTAGGTCGGGTAAGGCGAAGCCGCCACCCGACTCGTTTTACGGTGCCGGATTCACCAGCATCTGCCCCACGGAGCCCCTGTCCATCATCTCCAGCGTCTGGCTGTGGAACAGGAACGGGAAGTGCGGCCACGAAGGCTGACCGTAGTAGACGAGCAGTTCGACCTGGCCGTCCACCCAGACGGTATCTTTCCAGCCGCGATCTTCCGGGAACGGCATCGCGCCGTTAACGTTGCGGATCAGGAATGACACACCTTCAATATGGAACGACTGCGGCATATCTGAACGCACCGTCCAGCGCTCCCAGGTGCCCTGCTGCGCGGTAATGTCGATACGGTTGACGTCCCACAGCGCGCCGTTGATCCCCGGATCGTCACCCAGGCTGATATCACGGCTGCGCACCGGCGAGCCACTCATGATCTCCTGCGGCAGCAGACGCATTGGCAGGCTATCGGTTACCAGCGGCAGCAGACCGGTCGGGCGCAGGGTCAGCACCAGGGTCGAGACAAGTATGCTCGACGGTTCAAAGAACCCGCGAATACGGTCAACAATGCTCGCCGCTTCACCGCAGGTCAGCGACACTTCATCCCCGTTGGTCATATCCACAAGAATTTCGCGACGTTCACCCGGCGAGAGCGCCAGCTGTTTGACGGAAACCGGCGCCGGTAAAAAGCCCTGGTCGCCGGAAATCACGTGCAGCGGACGACCATCGCTCATTTGCAGCTGATAGCGGCGCGAGTTGGAGGCGTTGAGCAGACGCAGGCGCACCCAGCCGCGCGAGACCTCGACATACGGGCTTTGCGCGCCGTTGACCAGCAGCGTATCGCCGACGAAGCCGCCGCTGCCCGGCTCGCTGTATTCCGGCGTACCGAAATTATCCAGACGTTTGTCCTGGATAATAATAGGGAAGTCATCCACGCCGTAGTGGTTCGGGATCGGCAGGGATTTGCTGACCTCATCTTCCACCAGCCACATCCCGGCCAGGCCGTTATAGACCTGCTGCGCCGTGCGGTTAGGCGTGTTGGCGTGATACCACAGGGTTGCTGCGCTCTGGCGAATCGGCAGAACGGGCGCCCAGTCGGCGCTGGGTGACATCATTCGCGCCGCGCCGCCAATCAATGGGCCAGGCACCTGTAGGCCGCTGATGGTCATGGCGACATTTTCAGGGGTGCGGTTACTGTAGATGAGCTTAACGTCATCGCCATTCCACACGCGTATGGTCGGCCCAAGATAACGTCCGTTAATACCCCAGACCGGCGCACGCGTCCCCTGGGTGAAGGACCAGTGGCTGCGCTGCAGCGTCAGGAAAAGCGGCTGACCGCGACGAGATTCAATTAATGGCGGAATAGGCAGCGGCTGTTGCTGCCCGGCGGCGCTGGCTGTCAGCGGCATCGCACCCGCACAAAGGGCGATCCCGGAAGCCTGAATAAACTGACGCCGACTGAGTGACATATAAGCTCCATCTGAAACGACTAACAACGCGGGAATTCGTTTTCCCTTCAACGCCGGATTAAATCTTACCGGCGGCTTCTCTCTCTGCGACTTCTTTGTCGAGCAGCGCAATATGCTCAGCCATCAAATCACGGCAGTGCGCTGCCAGCTCGCGCACCTGGTCTTTACCGTATTTGCTGGTATCGACGGGTGGCAGCATTTCGACAATCACCAGCCCGTTGTTCAGGCGGTTAAGATTAATCTTATTCGAAGTATTGGAAACGCACACAGGAATAATTGGAACACCTGCCGCAATTGCGGCATGAAACGCACCGGTTTTAAACGGCAGCAGGCCGCGGCCGCGGCTGCGCGTTCCTTCCGGGAACATCCAGATTGAGATTCTGCGCTTTTTAAAATGGTTCACCACTTCCGCAATGGTGCTGTGCGCTTTTGCGCGGTTGTTACGGTCGATCAGCAGGTTACCGGTCAGCCAGTACAGCTGGCCAAAAAACGGGATCCACAGCAGGCTTTTTTTCCCTACCGTCACGGTCGGCGGTAAAACGATATTTGCGGCGGTCACCATATCGTAATTGTTCTGATGGTTAGCGATATAAATGGCGTTACCGAAATTCTCCGCCCCTTCAGGCAGACGTTTCTCAACCTTCAGGCCAAACAGCGGCGCAAGGCGACCGAACATATGGCCGAAGGTGGCAACATGCTTAGGATTTCGCGGACTGAACAGGCAATAGATGCAGCCGAAAATACAGACCAGAATGCAGTAGATAACGGTAAGAATAAGACGAACAATATATAGCATAGCGACCTCTGAAGCCCCAACAGCTGACAATTATACTTCACCTGTGGCCAGGTAAGGACTTTATTACGAGCGCGTATTGTTAATCGCAACGCACGAATTAACAACGATTTTACGGGAAATTTTATTGAAATTCCCCCTCCGGGCAGAGGGGGGGATATCACGACATTACTCTTCGCTGTCACCCGCAGCGCTGCGTGCAGGAGAGTCAATCTCCACGCGGTCGATGCGCTGCAGGCCGCGCATCAGCGAGCCACGGCGACCGCGCTCACCCACCACCTTCTGCAGCTCTTCCGGACGCAGCTTGATCTTACGCTTGCCGACGTGAATGGTCAGCGTGCTCTGCGGCGGCAGGAGGAAGAGGTGCGCCAGGCCATCTTCGCCTTTCGCGGCTTCCGCCGACGGGATGTTGATGATCTTGTTGCCCTTGCCTTTCGACAGCTCCGGCAGATCGCTGACCGGGAACATCAGCATACGTCCGGCGGTAGTGATCGCCAGCAGCATGTCGCTTTCGTTCTCAATCACCAGCGGCGCCATTACGTGGGCGTTGTCCGGCAGGCTAATCAGCGCCTTACCGGCACGGTTACGGGAGACCAGGTCGTTAAAGGTACAGATAAAGCCGTAGCCCGCATCGGACGCCAGCAGCAGCTTCTGGTCATCGGCTTCCATCAGCATATGGTCAACCGTCGCGCCCGGCGGCAGCGTCAGCTTGCCGGTGAGCGGCTCGCCCTGCCCGCGCGCGGAAGGCAGCGTGATCGGGTCGATGGCGTAGCTGCGGCCGGTGGAATCGATAAACGCCACCGGCTGGTTGCTCTTGCCTTTCACCGCCGCTTTGAAGCTGTCGCCCGCTTTGTAGCTCAGCCCCGGCGCGTCGATATCGTGGCCTTTGGCGCTACGCACCCAGCCGCTCTGCGACAGGACAATGGTCACCGGCTCGGACGGCTGCATGTCGTGCTCGTTCATCGCCTTCGCTTCTTCGCGCTCGTGCAGCGGAGAACGACGGTCGTCGCCGAAGGCGTCTGCATCGGCCTGCAGCTCTTTCTTCAGCAGGGTGTTCATCTTGCGCTCGGACGCGAGGATCGCCTGCAGCTGATCGCGCTCTTTTTCCAGCTCGTTCTGCTCGCCGCGGATCTTCATCTCTTCCAGTTTGGCGAGATGGCGCAGCTTCAGTTCGAGGATCGCTTCGGCCTGGGTTTCGCTGATGCCAAAGCGCGACATCAGCGCCGGCTTCGGCTCGTCCTCAGTACGAATGATCTCAATCACTTCGTCGATGTTGAGGAACGCTACCAGCAAACCTTCGAGAATATGCAGGCGCTTAAGCACTTTCTCCAGACGGTAATTCAGACGGCGGCGTACCGTATCGCGGCGGAACGTCAGCCATTCGGTGAGGATCTCCAGCAGGTTTTTCACCGCCGGGCGTCCGTCGAGGCCAATCATGTTCAGGTTGATGCGGTAGCTTTTTTCCAGATCGGTGGTGGCGAACAGATGGTTCATCACCTGCTCCATGTCCACGCGGTTCGAGCGCGGCACAATCACCAGACGGGTCGGGTTCTCGTGATCCGATTCGTCGCGCAGGTCGTCCACCATCGGCAGCTTTTTATTGCGCATCTGGGAGGCAATCTGCTCCAGCACTTTGGCACCGGAAACCTGATGCGGCAGCGCGGTGATCACCACTGCGCCGTCCTCTTTGTTCCACACCGCGCGCATGCGCACGGAGCCGCGACCGTTCTGGTAGATTTTGCGGATTTCCGCGCGCGAGGTGATGATTTCGGCTTCGGTCGGGTAGTCCGGCCCCTGCACGATATCCAGCAGCTCGTCCAGCGAGGTTTTCGGCTGCTCGATCAGGGTAATGGCGGCTTTCGCCACCTCACGCAGGTTGTGCGGCGGAATGTCCGTCGCCATACCGACCGCGATACCGGTGGTGCCGTTCAGCAGGATGTTCGGCAGACGCGCAGGCAGCATTTTCGGCTCCTGCATCGTACCGTCGAAGTTTGGCACCCAGTCAACGGTTCCCTGACCCAGCTCGCCGAGCAGCACTTCGGCGTATTTAGAGAGACGGGATTCGGTGTAACGCATCGCCGCGAAGGATTTTGGATCGTCCGGCGCCCCCCAGTTCCCCTGCCCGTCCACCAGCGGGTAGCGGTAAGAGAACGGCTGCGCCATCAGCACCATCGCTTCATAACAGGCGCTGTCGCCGTGCGGATGGTATTTACCCAGTACGTCGCCGACGGTACGGGCGGATTTCTTGAACTTGGCGGTGGCGTTCAGCCCCAGTTCGGACATCGCATAGACGATGCGGCGCTGAACGGGCTTCAGGCCATCCCCGATAAACGGCAACGCCCTGTCCATGATGACGTACATGGAGTAGTTCAGGTAGGCGTTTTCCGTGAATTCATGTAGCGCGAGGCGCTCTGCCATATCGCTCATTATGTGTGATTCCTCAACTCAGAAACCGAAGGGTTTCAGGCAATATTGCCGCAGATACTACCTCATCTGATGAATTGAGTCACAAAGAAAAAGGGCCGCACAGGCGGCCCTTTTCGGGTTATTTGTTCAGCTTAATAACCTGCTTCACGTCGATTTCAAACTCGTTCCAGTCTTTATCGACTTTACCCTGCAGTTCAACTTTATCCTGCGGAGTGACGGTCACGCCGTTCCAGCGCTTGTGGTCAATCTCAACGACCACCGTGCCGGACTCATCGCGGAAGGTGTAGCGGTCATCGGACAGGCGCTCGGTAATGTTCCCGCGCAGCTTCACCCAGGCATCGTCCTTCAGGTCTTTCACTTTTGCCGCGGTGGTGAGGTTGGCGTTGTTATCGACAAAACCGCCCTGCTGAGTTTGCGTCTGGGTCTGTGTGGCCGATGGGCCAGTAAAACCGCCCTGAGCAGCAAAGACCGGCGCGGTGGTCATCATCATGATGGCAGCAATAGCAGCGAATTTTTTCATCTTCATCTCTCCCTTTAATGTCGTTTCGCAATCCATTTAACAGGGTAATCCTTAACAACTTCTTAAGGGAAAAATTTATTTATTATTGCTGTACAGCAGGCGCTTGCAGAGGGTTTACTGACGGCATCAAGGAGGGAACATGCGCATTTTACTGGTAGAAGACGACAGGTTAATCGGCGACGGTATCAAGGCGGGGTTAAGCAAAATGGGCTTTAGCGTGGACTGGTTTACCGACGGTAAAACCGGTCAGGCCGCGCTCTTTTCTGCACCCTATGATGCCGTGGTGCTGGATCTGACGCTGCCGGAAATTGACGGTCTGGAGATCCTTCGCGCGTGGCGCGAAAGCGGGCGCAGCGAGCCGGTACTGATTCTGACGGCGCGGGATGCGCTTAACCAGCGCGTCGAGGGGCTGCGTCTGGGCGCGGATGATTATCTCTGTAAGCCGTTCGCGCTGATTGAAGTGGGTGCCCGCCTCGAAGCGCTGGTCCGCCGCAGCCACGGGCAGGCGCGTAGCGAGCTACGTCACGGGAAGGTCACGCTCGATCCGACCCGTCTCGTCGCCACGCTGGAGGGTGAGCCGCTGACGCTCAAGCCGAAAGAATTCGCGCTGCTGGAGCTGTTAATGCGTAACGCGGGCCGGGTGCTGCCGCGAAAGCTGATCGAGGAAAAGCTTTATACCTGGGACGACGACGTCTCCAGCAACGCCATCGAGGTTCACGTCCATCATTTGCGCCGCAAGCTTGGCAGCGAGTTTATCCGCACCGTGCACGGCATCGGCTATACCCTGGGTGACGCATGAAGCTGACGCAACGCCTGAGCCTTAAGCTGCGCCTGACGCTGGTTTTCCTGGTGCTCTCTCTGGCAGCCTGGTTTGCCGCCAGTGTTGTCGCCTGGCAGCAAACGACCCACAAGCTCGACAAGCTGTTCGATACCCAGCAGATGCTGTTTGCGAAACGGCTGCTGACGATGGATCTGGACGAGATCCGCGCTCCCGAGCGGATGCGCGAGATCCCGAAAAAAGTGAAGCATGGTCGTCTGGACGATGACGCGCTGGCCTTCGCCATTTACGCCGTCGACGGCAAAATGATCCTCAACGACGGCGAAAACGGGCGTGATATCCCGTACCACTATCGCCGCGACGGGTTCGATAACGGGCAGCTGCAGGGCGACAACGACGAATGGCGTTTTTTATGGCTGACCTCACCCGACGGGAAATACCGCGTGGTGGTCGGCCAGGAGTGGGAGTACCGTCAGGAGATGGCGCTGGACGTGGTCAGCTCACAGCTTACGCCGTGGCTGGTGGCGCTACCCGTAATGCTGCTGTTGCTGATCCTGCTGTTGAGCCGTGAACTGAAGCCGCTGAAAAAGCTGGCGCAGACCCTGCGCTCGCGCTCGCCGGATGCCACCGATAACCTGCCGACGGAGGGTGTCCCTACGGAAGTGCGCCCCCTGCTCGACGCGCTGAATCATCTCTTTGCACGCACCCAGGCGATGATGACCCGCGAGCGCCGCTTTACGTCCGATGCCGCCCACGAGTTACGCAGCCCGCTGGCGGCTCTGAAGGTGCAAACTGACGTGGCGCAGCTCTCTCATGACGATCCTCAGGCGCGGGAAAAGGCGCTGACGCAGCTGCATGCGGGCATTGACCGCGCTTCCCGGTTGGTGGATCAGCTCCTCACGCTGTCGCGCCTGGATTCGCTGGATAACCTGGAAGGCGTCGAGCCGATTGTTATGGCCGATTTACTGCAGTCCGCGGTGATGGATATTTATCATCCGGCGCAGCAGGCGGGCATTGATGTTCGTCTGAACATCCCTGCACCAGAGGTTACTCGCACGGGCCAGCAGCTGCTCCTGAGCCTGCTGGTGCGCAACCTGCTGGATAATGCGATTCGCTACAGCCCGCGCGGCAGCGTGGTGGACGTGACGCTGGACGCGCGTAGCTTTACCGTGCGCGACAACGGTCCCGGCATTTCACCGGACGCGCTGGCGCGCATCGGCGAGCGCTTTTACCGTCCGCCGGGCCAGGATGCCACGGGCAGCGGGCTGGGATTATCCATCGTCAAACGCGTCGCCACCCTGCACGGGATGCGCGTTTCGCTGAGCAATGCCCCTGAAGGCGGTTTTGAAGCGAAGGTCAGCTGGTAAGGGATTATTGCGTTTAATGCAAAAGACTTTGCACATTTTGCTCATTTTACCGCACCGTCCTCGCGCGTAGAATACTCGCCATACTCTCATCATCGAGGACAAATAATGAGCAACATTCTGATTATCAACGGTGCAAAAGAATTTGCGCACTCTAAAGGCCAGCTGAATGACACCCTGACCGAGGTCGCGGACGGTTTCCTGCGCGACGCCGGGCATGATGTTAAGGTCGTGCGCGCGGACAGCAACTACGACGTGAAAGCCGAAGTGCAGAACTTCCTGTGGGCAGACGTGGTGATCTGGCAGATGCCAGGCTGGTGGATGGGCGCGCCGTGGACCGTGAAAAAATACATGGACGACGTGTTCACCGAAGGTCATGGCTCACTGTATGCCAGCGATGGCCGCACCCGCTCTGACGCCTCCAAAAAATACGGCTCGGGCGGCCTGATTCAGGGCAAAAAATATATGCTCTCGCTGACCTGGAACGCCCCGCTGGAAGCCTTCACCGAGAAAGATCAGTTCTTCGAAGGCGTTGGCGTTGACGGCGCTTACCTGCCGTTCCACAAGGCTAACCAGTTCCTGGGCATGGATCCGCTGCCGACCTTTATCGTCAACGACGTGATTAAAATGCCTGACGTCCCGAGCTATATCGCAGAATATCGCAAGCATCTCGCGGAAATTTTTGCTTAACTGGTAGCCTGGAATTAAAGGAGTAGTAAACATGCTTACCGTTATCGCAGAAATCCGTACTCGTCCAGGTCAACATCACCGTCAGGCGGTGCTGGATCAGTTCGCGAAAATTATCCCGACCGTACTGAAAGAAGAAGGCTGCCACGGCTACGCGCCGATGGTCGATGCCGCCACTGACGCCAGCTTCCAGGCGACCGCGCCAGACTCGATCATCATGGTTGAGCAGTGGGAAACCGTCGCGCATCTTGAAGCGCACCTGCAGACTCCGCACATGAAAGCGTGGAGCGACGCGGTGAAGGGTGACGTGCTGGAAACCCACATCCGTATTCTGGAGCAAGGGGTTTAAGTTCGTGGCATTTGCCGGGTGGCACTGCGTTTACCCGGCCTACAAAACCTGAACCGTAGGCCCGGTAAGCGCTAGCGCCACCGGGCTTTGTTTTAGCTGCTTTTCTTCCCCGGTTTTAACCCACGATGTAACTCGTTGATGCGCTTCATCGACTTGATGGTGCGCTGCGGCTCGGTGGAGGCCACGGATAAAATAATCATCTCAAGACACAGCAGCACCGTGCCGTGGAGCGGGATTTTGCCTTTTTCGCCGCCGCGCGGAACGTGGATCACCACGCTGGCCTCCTTGCTGAAGCGCGAATCGAGGGCGTTGGTCAGCAGGATAGTTGGAATGCCCAGACGTTTTGCTTCACGCAGCGTGGTTTGCCCCTCCCGGTGCGCGGATTTCTGCGCCATCATCACCAGCACGTCGCCGCGCTGAAGCGCAATCAGCTGCTCGGCAAGCCCTATCCCGGTACGGTTAAGCGGCGTGGCGGGTAACCCCATACGGCTGAACAGCCTGGCGGTGTACTCGGCCAGAATGCCGGAGGCGCCAATGCCAAATATGGCGACCTGCCTCGCCTGCGCCAGCAGAGAGACCGCCTGCGCCATCGCGTAGCGGTTGTGGGGCTCGGATAACACTTCGCAGGTGTGTTGATGCCCCTCCAGCACGAAATCAATGCTCGCGTTGACGTCGCTGGCGAGCGTATTCACCGTGGTGGACATCTTTTCGCTGGAGGTGACCACCGGACCAAACCACTGCTCCAGCGTCTGCTTGAGATCGCGCAGCCCGGCGAAACCCAGCGCCTGAATGGCGCGAACTACCGTGGCATCCGAGGTTTTCAACCCCACCGCAATCTCCATTGCGGTCTGTTCCATCACCGCTTCGCGGTTGTCATGGATATAGCGTGCAACCTGCAGCAGACGCGGCGTCAGCTGATGCGCGCGCGCGCGAAAGCGGTCGCCGTAGACATCCACGCGCCCTTTCTCTTTGCGGATCACCGTGTCGCCTCCGGCAGCGGACGCCCGGCAATCTGCGACTGCACCTGCGCGGCCATCAGCCCTAAAGACGCGAACGAATTCGAGATGGCCTCTTCACGCGAGATCAGCACGTAGTGCCCGGTTCGACAGGCATTCAGGAACTGACACCAGCCCGGCATGACCGCATCCATCGCCGCCAGCTCGTCCTGCGGTTTACCGCCCGTATCCCCGCGCCAGGTGGCAAAGACGAAATCGGCATCCAGATCAGGCAGACGCTCGGCGCTGACGTCAATCCGCCCCCCTTCCGGAATAGACTCAATCAGCGGCGGGAAGGTAAACCCGGCATCACGCAGCACGCGGCCCAGCGAGTGGTAGCTGTGCATGGCGTTGATTTTCCCCTGATTAGCCTGAATCACCGACACGGTGATTTTGCGCGTGTCGATGGTCGCCTTCAGCGCCTTGATTTGCTCCTGATAGCGGCGTTCAAGAATGTTTAGCCTTGCCTGCGTGCCCGTAAGCTGCGCCAGCTTGCGGTAGATTTCCGGCGCGCCGCCGTCGAGATGATCGATGCTCACCGTCGGAGCAATTTTGGCTAATTGTTCCACCGGCGTGTTGCGGGTCGGCTCGGTAATGATCAGGTCAGGCTTTGCGGCGGCAATGGCTTCAATGTCGATATCGGCCGTGCCGATAAATTTAATGTCGGAATTATCGAAGTCGACGCCGGTCAACATGCCGCTGGAGCGCAGAAAGTGGCTGCCGTCCGGCCGCGTGCGGCCATGGCTTGCCACCGGCGGCACGCCTAGCTCAATCAGCGGAATGGTGATATCCAGATCGTGTAAGGAGACAATCCGTTTCGGATGAACCGGCACCACCACTTTTCGGTTCAGATCGTCAGTAAACGTCTGCGTAGGCTCCGCCGCACTCACCGCGAACCCTACCAGCAACAGCATTGAAAACACTACGCGCATTATAGTCCCCTAAAATCTGTCCCGACGCTGCCAGAGCAGCAGCAGGAAAAACGGTCCGCCAATCAATGAAATCACAATTCCCGCCGGCAGCTGCAGCGGGAGGAATGCCAGACGTCCGACGTTATCCGCCAGCAGCACCAGCAGCGCGCCCAGCGCGGCGCTTCCCGTCAGGAGCGCGGTTTGCCCACCGCGCAGCAGCAGGCGAGCCATATGCGGGGCAATCAGCCCCACGAAACCAATACTCCCCACGCAGGAGACGCAGGCCGCCGTCAGCACCACCGGGGCAAGAACCCGCAGCAGCGCCAGCCGGGTTGTGCGTACGCCAAGGCCCGCTGCGGCATGATTGCCGAGCAACGCCACGTCCGCTGCCCGCACGGTAAACAGCAGCAGCGCAAACGCGGGGGCAGCCCAGAGCGCGGCTAACCCCACCAGCGTCCAGTTCGCCGCATGCAGGCTTCCCGCCAGCCACAGCATCGCCGTCTGCACGTCCCGCACGTCCGCCGTGGTCATAAAGACGCCCATTGCCGCGGTAAAGGCCCATGACACGCCGATGCCGATCAGGATGAATCGCGGGCGCGAGATATCGCGCGCCAGGGCGATGACCAGCAGCGCGGTAAGCAGCCCACCGGCCATACCGACCAGCGGACGCCAGGCCAGGCCCAGCGCCGGGAACTGAAAAATCAGCAGCAGTACCGCCGCGCTACAGCCCTCCTTCACGCCGATAAGCCCGGGGTCAGCCAGGCCATTGCGGGTGATGGACTGCATCGCCGCCCCCGCCATACCGAGCATCGCCCCGCACAGCACCGCCATCAGCAGGCGCGGCAGGCGGATATCCATCACGATGTAGCGCGTCTCAGCCGTCAGACTCTCAGGAGAAAACAGCGCCCGCCCGATGGCGGAGGTGGGAATGGGCAGAGAACCGTGCGTCAGGCCAAAGCCCAGCAGGCTTAGCGCCACCAGCGCTAAAAGCGTCAGGCACGCCAGCGCCCGCGGGCGAACCAGCGCCGATACACGGCCAATTCGGATCGCGCGGAATCCGGCCCGGTTCATTTGAACATCCTCGATGCCATAAAGATGAACACGGGCGCGCCGACCAGGGCCGTCATAATGCCGGTTGCCAGCTCCCAGGGCGTAAACAGCGTGCGGGCGGCGATATCCGCCAGCAGCAGAACCAGCGCGCCACACAGGGCAGACAGCGGCACCATCACGCGTAAATCGACCGACGCCAGACGGCGAATGAGCTGCGGCACGACCAGGCCGATAAAGCCAATCGGCCCGGCGATAGACACGGCCGCACCGCAGAGCAGCGCGATGGCCAGCAGGGCGAGCAGGCGAGTTTTCAGCAGCGACACGCCGAGCCCCTGCGCCATCCGGTCTCCCAGCGCCAGCATGTTGAGCGAGGGCGACAGTCCGATAGCGAGAACAAAACCGGCTGCCGCCGCCCAAAGGGCGCTCTGGAGCGTCTGCACGCTGACCCCTGCCAGGTCTCCTGCCAGCCAGGTGCGCATGGCGAGCAGCGTCTGTTCATCAAGAATTAACACCGCGGCGGTAATCGACGAGGCAAACGCCGACATCGCCACGCCGCACAGCGTGATCTTCATCGGCGTAAGCCCGGTGCGACCGGACGAGGAAAACATCAGCACCAGCAAAAACAGCGCGGCGGCACCGGCGGCGGCAACGAGCGGGCGACCAAACGGCAGCGACAGCCCAAGCGCGCTGGCGATCACCACCGCCAGCGCGGCCCCGGCGTTGAGCCCCAGAATATGCGGCTCGCCGAGCGGGTTGCGGATCACGGACTGCAGCAGCACGCCCGCCACGCCGAGCGCGGCGCCCGTCACCATCGCGGCGCAGAGGCGCAGCAGTCGTAATTTGATAATGACGCTATGGTCGAAATTGCGCGGGTCGAAATGGAAGAATGCCTCCACCACCGTCTGCGGGGCGATAAAGCGTGCGCCGATGCCCAGGTGCATAATCGCCCCCAGTACCAGCAGCAATGCGAAGATCGGGAAGGCCAGAGAGGAGCGCATCATGGCTGAACCGTGCCCTGGCGAAACGGCATAAAGAACGGCTTGCCGGTCAACGGGTTTATGGACATATGCACGTCCACATCAAACACCGCTTTGATCAGCTCCGGCGTGCAGGCATCGCCCTCATGCAATACGCCTTCAACTTTTCCCTGGCGTAAAAAGACCAGCGAATCGCCGTAGTTCACGGCAAAGTTGAGATCGTGCAGCACCACCACCACGGTACGCCCGTGCTGGCGGGTCAGGGTGTGCAGCAGTTCCAGGATCTCCACCTGATAGCGGAGATCGAGAAACGTCGTGGGCTCGTCAAGCAGGATATACGGCGTTTGCTGCGCCAGCGCCATGGCGATCCAGCAGCGCTGACGCTGGCCGCCGGACAAGCTTTCCACCGGCATATGGGCAAACTCCGCCGTGCCGGTCAGGCGCAGGGCCTCTTCCACCGCCAGTTCGTCCTCGTCGCTCCACTGGCGCATAAAGTTCTGCCAGGGAAAACGCCCGCGCGAGACCAGTTCAAAGACGGTTAACCCTTCCGGCAGCAGCGGAGACTGCGGCAGGATACCCAGCTTGCGGGCGACGGCTTTGGTCGGCTGCTCGTGGATCGCCTTGCCGTCGAGAACTGCCGCGCCGCCAAGCGGCTGGAGCAAACGCGCAATGGTGCTTAGCAGCGTGGATTTTCCGCAGCCGTTCGCACCCACCAGAACGGTTATTTTCTGCTGTGGGATAGCAAGGGAGATATCATCAACGATGATTTTTTTCTGATAGCCCGCAGAGAGGTTCTCCAGAACCAGTCCCGGTTGTTTTGTGTTGTGTGCCACGTGAATGCCAACGTAATAAAAAAACGCAACAAATATAAATAAAAATCATTCTCTTTTGAGAGTTTGACGCTGCGCCATGTAGTAGTCAAGAGAAGAAACACCCTGATAAAACCAGGGGTAAGCCTGAGAGAAAATGAACACAGAACGGCTTTCAAAAACATTTATTTCAAGAAGTTAATGATTATCCCGCTGCGCTTATACGCCCGGTTATACGCTGTAGCTGATTTTTTCTTTTTTCCATTTACTACTACATTCCCGCATGATTGAATGATTCTCAATTACATGTTCGATGCCCGCCGTGGCTAACGGACAGACCGTAAAAGGGCAATGACTCACACATTTTTCCGCGAAACGTCATTCGCGGGATATTTCGGGATAACAGATGTAATGGCTACGTTCACACCTTCACTCTCTGGGGTAAAAGGGCGCGCGCTCTTTTCACTGCTGTTTATGGCGCCGCTGGTGCAGGCAGCAGGCACCACCGCGGCTAAAGACGGCGAAACGCTTACCGTCACCGCCGATCCAACTACTGCGGCGGAGGCCACAAATGGCTATCAGCCGTTGAATACTTCCACCGCTACGTTAACCAACATGCCGATGCTGGACATCCCGCAGGTGGTCAATACCGTCAGCGATAAAGTGCTGGCGGATCAGCACGCCACCACGCTGGATGAAGCGCTTTATAACGTCAGCAACGTGGTGCAGACCAATACCCTGGGCGGTACGCAGGATGCCTTCGTGCGCCGCGGATTTGGCGCGAACCGCGACGGCTCGATCATGACCAACGGCCTGCGCACCGTCCTGCCGCGCAGCTTTAATGCCGCAACCGAGCGCGTGGAGGTGCTGAAAGGCCCGGCCTCAACGCTCTATGGCATTCTCGATCCGGGCGGCCTGATTAACGTCGTCACCAAACGCCCGGAGAAGACCTTCGGCGGTTCAATTTCTGCCACCTCTTCCAGCTTTGGCGGCGGCACCGGACAGATCGATGTTACCGGCCCGATTGACGGCACGCGCCTGGCGTATCGCCTGACGGGCGAATATCAGGACGAGGATTACTGGCGTAATTTCGGCACCGAACGCAGCACCTTTATCGCTCCGTCGCTCACCTGGTTTGGCGATGATGCCACCGTGACCGTGCTCTATTCGCATCGCGACTATAAAACACCGTTCGATCGCGGAACGATCTTCGATCTCAACACTAAAAAAGCCGTCGACGTGAATCGCAAAACCCGCTTCGATGAGCCGTTTAACGTGACCGACGGGCAGTCCGATCTCGCTCAGCTCAACGCGGAGTATCGGCTCAACAGCCAGTGGACCGCGAAGTTTGACTACAGCTACAGCCAGGATAAGTACAGCGATAACCAGGCCCGCGTGATGGCCTACGATTCAAAAACCGGCAACCTGACCCGCCGCGTGGATGCGACCCAGGGCTCGACCCAGCGTATGCACACGACGCGAGCGGATCTGCAGGGGAACGTGGACATCGCGGGCTTTTACAATGAGATCCTGACCGGCGTGTCGTATGAGAATTACGATCTGCTGCGTACGGACATGATCCGTTGTAAGAACGTTAAGGATTTCAATATTTACAACCCGAGCTACGGCAGCCTCGGCAAGTGCACCACCGTCTCGGCATCCGACAGCGATCAAACCATCAAGCAGGAGAGCTACTCCGCCTACGCGCAGGACGCGCTGTATCTGACCGATAAGTGGATCGCCGTTGCCGGACTGCGCTACCAGTATTACACCCAGTACGCGGGGAAAGGACGTCCGTTTAACGTGAACACCGACAGCCGCGACGACCAGTGGACGCCGAAGCTGGGTCTTGTTTATAAGCTCACCCCGGCGGTCTCGCTGTTTGCCAACTACTCCCAGACGTTTATGCCGCAGTCGTCCATTGCGAGCTACATCGGCGACCTGCCGCCGGAAACGTCGAACGCGTATGAAATCGGCGCTAAGTTTGACCTGTTCGACGGCATTACCGCCAATATCGCGCTGTTTGATATCCACAAGCGCAACGTGCTGTACACCGAGAGCATTGGAGATGAAACCGTCGCCAAAACCGCGGGCCGCGTGCGCTCTCAGGGCGTGGAAGTGGATCTTGCCGGATCGTTGACCGAGAACACCAACATTATCGCCAGCTACGGCTATACCGACGCGAAGGTTTTGGAAGACCCGGACTATGCAGGTAAACCGCTGCCGAACGTGCCGCGCCATACCGGCTCCCTGTTCCTGACCTACGATATTCACAATGCGTTTGCCGGGAATACCCTGACGCTGGGCGGCGGCGGGCACGGCGTAAGCCGTCGTTCCGCAACCAACGGTGCGGATTATTATCTGCCGGGCTATTTCGTGGCGGATGCGTTTGCGGCGTATAAGATGAAGCTGCAGTATCCGGTGACGCTGCAGGTGAACGTGAAAAACCTGTTTGATAAGACCTACTACACATCGTCCATTGCGACCAACAACCTGGGCAACCAGATTGGCGATCCGCGCGAAATGCAGTTTACGGTGAAGATGGAGTTTTGATTTCATCATCAGGTATAAACAGCCTTGCATCTGGACTGCGCCCCAAAAGTTGAACCCCCAACTCATTAAGGTGCAGTTGCTTCTTATCAAGACACTATAATTAAAACAACCTTAACTAATCCATTAAAGAGATGTGCCATCTATGCCGATAATAGCAAAAGTGATAATAAAAAACAGAGGACTAAAATGTGAAAAAATTTATTGCCTTTAATGTCGGCGTAGGTGACAGCTTTTATCTTGAAATAAATGAGAATACAAAAATACTCTTTGATGGGGGGCTAAAACATAATCATTTTACATCAAACTTTATAAGGGAAACAGGGGGTAGCCATGTTGACATTATGGTTTGCTCACACGGGGATGCTGATCATGTCAACGGGCTATCAGAGTTTCTGAAAGACCCCGTCACCACTTGTAATCAATTGTGGGTCCCTGCCGGCTTAACCTCGAATATAAAAAAACTCGTGTTTTTTCCTGATGAGTTTTATTATGAATTAATTAATGACCTCCAGAATTTAGAAGGTGAATATTCTTATCTGGAGGATCTGGAGCCATACTTTCAGAATAATCAAGAAGAGCCTATTTATTCTGAGAATGATAAAGACATGGCAGATGAAGAAATTGCAGCATCATCCTTCTTTGAAGAATTAAGGGACAACTATTTCAATCATTTCGAAGTAAAAAAACCAAAATACCAGCAACATGTGATAAACATTTATAATCGATTATTCTTTGCTAATCATCATTTGATGAGCCTTTCACGACAGGCATTCAAAACAGCAGAATCCATTCGTAACCTTGCAATTGCAGCATTTAATAAAGGTGTTATGATTCGCTTATTTGAATATTCTGCAAATGGACTGACTCGGGGTGGCGAACCATTTCTACTCCCCGTAAATAGCCAAGAAATATACACAATCAAGGCACAAAAAATCCCCCCATTAAAATTCTTATACTTGAGCACGATTAATAAAGAAAGCCTCGTTTTTTATTCTCCAAAGGAAGATGATGGTGCTGGTGTTTTATTTTGCGCTGATTCTAACTTCAGTTTTAATCAATATAAAAAATCATTAATTTTCCTGGATACCACTTACCTAATTACCGCCCCTCATCATGGTTCTGGAAACAACAAGGAAGTTTATGAAGTTCTTCGGGAGTATATTAACTTTGATGCTAAAACGATATTCGTAAGAAGTGATTATAACCAATACGGAAGTCAATCATCACGTCCATGTACAGATTTTTTAGACATTCCAAAAGCAAGACGTTTGTGTACAAATTGCCGACACCCTGACAAGAAAGGCGGCCAGACAATTAAGCTGACCTCTTTTAATGGAGAATGGGTACCTGAAGAAAAGGCCAGGCTGAGTTGGTGTTACTGTGTGAAATATTAAAATAAGGTGTTTCTACTTACCCTAAGAAACACCTTATTTGGTGGTGCACTTATGCTTCAATATCCGCCATATCGCCTTTCTCCTGCAGCCAGTTACGTCGGTCTTCCGAACGCTTCTTGGCAAGGAGCATATCCATCATGGCATTGGTTTGCTGTTCGTCTTCGTCGCTGATCGTCAGCTGCACCAGGCGGCGCGTGTTCGGATCCAGCGTCGTTTCACGCAGCTGCATCGGGTTCATCTCGCCCAGCCCTTTAAAGCGCTGCACGTTCGGTTTGCCCTTCTTGCGCTTCAGCTGTTCCAGCACGCCCACTTTCTCTTCTTCCGTCAGCGCGTAGTAAACCTCTTTGCCGAGGTCGATACGGTACAGCGGCGGCAGCGCCACGTGGACGTGACCGTTTTTCACCAGCGTTTTGAAGTGCTTCACAAACAGCGCGCACAGGAGCGTGGCGATGTGCAGACCGTCGGAGTCCGCATCCGCGAGGATACAGATCTTGCCGTAGCGCAGCTGGCTCAGATCGTCGCTGTCCGGATCGATGCCGATCGCCACCGAGATATCGTGCACTTCCTGCGAGGCCAGCACTTCATCAGAAGAGACCTCCCACGTGTTCAGGATCTTACCCTTGAGCGGCATGATCGCCTGATATTCACGATCGCGCGCCTGCTTGGCCGATCCACCCGCCGAGTCCCCTTCCACAAGGAACAGCTCGGTACGGTTGAGATCCTGCGCGGTACAGTCTGCCAGCTTGCCCGGCAGCGCGGGGCCGCTGGTCAGCTTTTTACGCACCACCTTCTTCGCGGCGCGCAGACGACGCTGGGCGCTGGAAATGGCCATTTCAGCCAGCATCTCTGCCGCCTGAACGTTCTGGTTCAGCCACAGGGTAAAGGCATCTTTCACCACGCCGGAGACGAATGCCGCGCACTGACGTGACGACAGACGCTCTTTGGTCTGACCGGCAAACTGCGGATCCTGCATCTTCACGGAGAGCACGTAGGCGCAGCGATCCCAGATATCTTCCGCCGACAGCTTCACGCCGCGCGGCAGAATGTTGCGGTATTCGCAGAACTCGCGCATCGCGTCCAGCAGCCCCTGACGCAGGCCGTTGACGTGGGTACCGCCGAGCATGGTCGGGATCAGGTTAACGTAGCTTTCCGTCAGCAGCTCGCCACCTTCCGGCAGCCACAGCAGCGCCCAGTCCACGGCTTCGGTATCGCCGCTAAAGTTACCGACAAACGGTTTTTCCGGCAGCGTTGGCAGGCCGTTTACCGCTTCGCACAGGTAGTCGTTCAGACCATCGGCGTAGCACCAGGTTTGTGCGGTATTGTTAACGTGATCGGTAAAGGTGATTTCCACGCCCGGACACAGCACCGCTTTGGCTTTCAGCAGGTGCGTCAGGCGAGAAACGGAAAAGCGTGGGCTGTCGAAGAAGCTTTCGTCAGGCCAGAAGTGGACGCTGGTGCCGGTGTTGCGTTTGCCGCACGTGCCGACAACCTGCAGATCCTGCACCTTATCGCCGTTTTCAAACGCGATGTTATAGACCTGACCGTCGCGACGAACGTTGACTTCCACGCGTTTGGACAGGGCGTTCACGACGGAAATGCCCACGCCGTGCAGACCGCCGGAGAACTGGTAGTTCTTGTTGGAGAACTTACCGCCCGCGTGCAGACGACAGAGGATCAGTTCAACGGCAGGCACGCCCTCTTCCGGGTGGATATCCACCGGCATGCCGCGCCCGTCGTCGATGACTTCCAGCGACTGATCGGCGTGCAGGATAACGTCAACGCGTTTGGCATGCCCCGCCAGCGCTTCGTCAACACTGTTATCAATAACTTCCTGGCCCAGATGGTTTGGGCGCGTCGTATCGGTGTACATCCCCGGGCGGCGGCGAACCGGCTCAAGCCCGGTGAGGACCTCAATGGCATCAGCGTTATAGGTTTGCGTCATGATTTAAACTAGCAATTCGCATTGATTGTCAGTGGCTGTGCAGTCCAAGAAAATCGACAATCTGGGTGAAATGATTCTCAAAGCCCGTGAAAGCATGGTTTCCGCCCTCTTCTATAGTCTGGCGGCAGGAGGCGTAATACGCCACTGCCTGGCGGTAATCCAGCACTTCATCACCCGTCTGTTGCAGCAGCCAGATGAGATCCGGCGCCTCAAGCGGGTCGACCTGCATAACTTTGAGATCGTAAATATGGCGTGACTCTAGCACATATTGCTGGCCGGTGTAGGGGTTCTCGTTTTCGCCAAGAAAGTCCCTCAGCAGCTCAAATGGCCGAACCGCCGGATTAACCACAACGGCGGGCAGCATGAAGCATTGTGAAAGCCAGGTGGCGTAGTACCCGCCCAGGGATGAACCGACGACGCCGAAGGTTTCGCCGCCGTGCGCAAGCACGATAGATTCCAGCATCTCCGCGGCCTCTGCCGGGTAAGGCGGCAGCTGCGGGATAATCATCTCAACGTCGGGGTGATGCTCGCTCAGCCACTGGCGAAACTGTGTCGCTTTTGCGGAGCGCGGCGAGCTGTTGAATCCGTGCAGATAAAGGAGCGTAGACATCAATAGCCTTCTGAAGCGGTATCCGGGCGGAATTTTGCACCGGTCAAACGGCAGACTTCCGTGGTCAGCGTGCCGTCGGCATGCAGTTCCAGCCAGCGCCAGCCTGGCGCGATGGTATCCAGCGTAAAGTTGGCGCAGTGCGGCTTAAACTGAACGCAGGTCGACGGCGTCGCCAGCATGCGGCGTCCGTTCCAGTCGAGATCCTGCTCCTGGTGAATATGCCCACATAGCAGATTTTTCACCCGGGGGAACTTCGCCAGCACGCGGTCCAGCGCCGCGGAGTTGCGCAGGCTGTGCTGATCGAGCCAGCTGCAGCCCGCCGGCAGAGGGTGATGATGAAGCAACAGCAGCGTGTGGCGTTCAGGTTCAGCAGCCAGTTTGGTCTCAAGCCAGTCGAGCTGAAATTCGCTTAACTCACCGTGCGGGACGCCAAATACCTGGCTGTCCAGCAGCAGGATCTGCCACTGTTCACCCGCAAAAACACATTTCGCCGGAGAAATCCCCGCATCCTGAAGAGAACTGAACATGGCAGGCTGGAAGTCATGGTTTCCCGGCAGCCAGACGCAAGGCACGCTAAAGCTCGCGATGCCTTCAGCAAAATGCTGGTAGGCCGCGGAGGACTGATCCTGCGCCAGATCGCCCGTTGCGACAATCAGATCGCATGCACGGTTTTCAGCGTGAATGGCGCTAAGCACCGCCTGATAACTCTCCCAGGTGTTGACCCCCAGTAGCGTCTCATGCTTTTCGGCAAAAAGGTGGGTATCGGTGATTTGTAATATCCTGACTGGCGCCCCACCAGCAACAGTCAGGTTCAACAGGCTTTCCAAATGGTGTCCTTAGGTAGGTTTATGACGCTAACAAACCGGAATCGCCATTGCTCCATGTGCTAAACAATATCTTAGCCAGTCGGCTAAAAACTGGTTAATTTGATGCTTTTCGTCGCGTTGATGCAACTTTTTATTCGGGTAATCATAACGCGCTTTGAAGCGAAAGATCTGCTGGCTTGAACACACTTCAGCGACCATCGCGTCGTGATAGAGGCGCACCGTCATCGACGGCAGGCTCCAGTAGCTAATGCTCGGGGCCGTTTGCTCAATCTCCACCAGCGTAGTGTAGCGCGTTGATTCCGTTATCGTTAACCGATACTGCGCGTTGCTCACCTGATAGCTTACCGTTTCGCCGGGTGCGTCGTTACGCGGCAGCAGGCGGCGCAACTGTGCGAAATTGGTTTCGCACAGGCGCATCATTTCTGGGAAGTCAGGCGTATAGCGCTTCATTTTTTCCACTCGTTTCGTAATGTCTGATAATGCAGCTGTAGCCATTGCAGGGCGATGACAGACGCTGCGTTGTCGATTTTCCCCTCTTCTACCCACTGATAAGCCTGTTCCCGGCTCACCACATGAACCCGAATATCTTCGTTTTCATCTGCCAGACCGTGGATCCCTTCCGCCGTCGTGGCGTCCACTTCGCCCACCATAATGGACAAGCGCTCGCTGGTGCCCCCCGGGCTTGCCAGATAGCTCAGCACCGGTTTGGTGCGGCCTACCACCAGCCCCGCCTCCTCCAGCGCCTCGCGCCGGGCGACGTCTTCAACCGACTCACCTTCTTCGATCATCCCGGCCACCATTTCCAACAGCCACGGGCTCTCACTCACGTCATAAGCGGCAATGCGGATCTGCTCCACCAGCACAACTTCGTCACGCACTGGGTCAAAGGGTAGCAAGACTGCCGCATGCCCGCGTTCAAAAATTTCGCGTCTGATTTCACCGCTCATTTCCCCGTTAAACAGACGATGCCTGAAACGGTAAAGATCCATTGAAAAAAAACCGCTATAAAGCGTTTCTCGTGCAATAATTTCTACATCGTTTTTGGCGAATGTCACGGGCAACTTTTCTGGTTTCTGCATGAGTCGAGTCCTGGTAGCAATGGTGATGAAAGTGTGAATTTCAAGGCTGTTTGGCTGCCGTTTGCAAGGCTATATGGTAGATTGGTGCAAATTACCGCCAGATGGCACGTAACGCCAACCTTTTGGTATGGAAGATTCTGTTAGAATCGGCAATTATTTTTTAATTAGATCAGCGCTAATACTGCTTCACAACAAGGAATGCAAATGAAGAAATTGCTCCCCATCCTTATCGGCCTGAGCCTGACGGGCTTCAGTGCAATGAGCCAGGCGGAAAACCTGTTACAGGTCTACCAGCAGGCACGTCTGGGCAACCCTGATTTACGTAAATCAGCGGCCGATCGTGATGCTGCGTTTGAAAAGATTAACGAAGCGCGTAGCCCCTTGCTGCCACAGTTAGGGTTAGGTGCAGATTATACCTACAGCAACGGTTTCCGCGACGCTAACGGCGTTAACTCCAATGCTACCAGCGCCTCACTGCAATTGACACAGACGCTGTTTGATATGTCCAAATGGCGCGCCCTGACCCTGCAGGAAAAGAGCGCGGGTATCCAGGATGTGACCTATCAGACCGACCAGCAGACGCTGATCCTGAACACCGCCACGGCGTACTTCAACGTGCTGAGCGCCATTGACGCGCTCTCCTACACCGAAGCGCAGAAACAGGCGATTTACCGCCAGTTAGATCAGACCACCCAGCGCTTCAACGTGGGCCTGGTCGCGATCACCGACGTGCAGAACGCCCGTTCACAGTACGACACCGTGCTGGCCAACGAAGTGACCGCGCGTAACAACCTTGATAACGCGCTGGAATCCCTGCGTCAGGTCACCGGGAATTACTATCCTGAGCTGGCGTCGCTGAACGTGGACAGCTTTAAAACGGATAAACCGCAGGCCGTTAACGCCCTGCTGAAAGAGGCGGAAAACCGCAACCTGAGTTTACTGCAGGCGCGTCTGAGCCAGGACCTGGCCCGCGAGCAAATTCGTCAGGCGCAGGATGGCCATCTGCCAACTCTGAGCCTGAGCGCGTCTACCGGTGTCTCTGATACGACCTATAGCGGCTCTAAAACCAATACGTCCCAGTACGACGACAGCAATATGGGCCAGAACAAAGTGGGTCTGAGCTTCTCCCTGCCGCTGTACCAGGGCGGTCAGGTCAACTCTCAGGTGAAACAGGCGCAGTACAACTTTGTTGGCGCGAGCGAGCAGCTGGAAAGCGCCCACCGCAACGTGGTGCAGACCGTGCGTTCCTCCTTCAACAACGTGAACGCCTCGATCAGCAGCATCAACGCCTATAAACAGGCCGTTGTGTCTGCCCAGAGCTCTCTGGACGCGATGGAAGCGGGCTACTCGGTCGGTACACGTACTATCGTTGACGTGCTCGATGCGACCACCACGCTGTACAACGCGAAGCAGCAGCTCTCCAGCGCACGTTACCAGTACCTGATTAACCAGCTGAACATTAAGCAGGCTCTGGGTACGCTGAACGAGCAAGACCTGCAGATGCTGAACAGCGCGCTGGGCAAACCGGTCTCCACCTCACCGGACAGCGTTGCACCTGAGAACCCGGAGCAGGTTGCCGCGGTTGATAACTTCAACGCTAACGGCAATACCCCTGCTGCACAGCCTGCCGCCGCGCGTACCACCGCGCCTGCCAGCAAAGGCAATAATCCGTTCCGTAACTAAGCATTGCCTGATGGCGCTTCGCTTATCGGGCCTACTTAATCGTAGGCCGGGTAAGCGCAGCGCCACCCGGCGCAAAATCACACCCGAACGTAAGCCAACGTAAAGATCCCCCTGATTCCGCCCCTCTTCGCTTCATTTTCAACCACTCATCCTCTATCCTGAGCGTTATTACCACTGGGTCCTGGAAGACAAAGATGAAACGGACAAAATCTATAAATCACGCTTCGTTCCGCAAAAGCTGGAACGCGCGTCACCTCACCCCTGTTGCGCTGGCGGTCACGGCTGTCTTTATGCTGGCAGGCTGTGAGAAAAATGACGAAACGGTTTCGCTGTATCAAAACGCAGACGACTGCTCCGCCGCAACCGGCAAAGCCGCCGAATGTAAAACCGCTTATACGAGCGCGCTGAAAGAAGCGGAACGTACCGCACCGAAATATGCCTCACGCGAAGACTGCGTGGCGGAGTTTGGTGAAGGTCAGTGCCAGCAGGCACCGGCGCAGGCAGGCACCGCCCCTGAAAATCAGGCGCAGGCTCAGTCCAGCGGCAGCTTCTGGATGCCGCTGATGGCAGGCTACATGATGGGTCGTCTGATGGGCGGCGGTGCAGGCTACCAGCAGCAGCCGCTGTTTAGCTCGAAAAACCCGGCCAGCCCGGCTTACGGTCAATATACCGATGCCAGCGGCAAAGGCTACGGCGCAGCGACCCCTGGCCGCACCGTGACGGTACCGAAAACGGCGATGGCGCCGAAGCCCGCGACGACCAGCACCATCACCCGCGGCGGGTTTGGTGAATCTGTGGCGAAGCAGACCAGCATGCAGCGCAGTGCGACAGGTACCTCCTCTACTCGCTCAATGGGCGGCTGATCATGGAACGAGTCAGTATCACCGAGCGCCCGGACTGGCGTGAAAAAGCCACCGAGTACGGTTTTAACTTCCACACCATGTACGGCGAGCCGTACTGGTGTGAAGACGCCTATTACAAGCTCACGCTGGCCCAGGTGGAAAAACTGGAAGAGGTGACCGCCGAGCTGCACCAGATGTGCCTGAAGGTCGTGGAAAAGGTCATCGACAGCGACGAGCTGATGGCAAAGTTCCGCATTCCGAAGCACACCTGGGGCTTTGTGCGTCAGTCGTGGAAAACGAATCAACCTTCGCTTTACTCTCGCCTGGATCTGGCGTGGGACGGCAAAGGTGAACCGAAGCTTCTGGAAAACAACGCCGATACGCCAACCTCTCTGTACGAAGCGGCGTTTTTCCAGTGGATCTGGCTGGAAGACCAGGCCAATGCTGGAAACCTGCCGGAAGGCAGCGACCAGTTTAACAGCCTGCAGGAAAAGCTGATTGAGCGTTTTGCCGAGCTGCGCGAACAGCATGGCTTCAACCTGCTGCATCTCGCCTGCTGCCGCGACACGGAAGAAGACCGTGGCACGGTTCAGTATCTGCAGGACTGCGCCGCCGAAGCGGAAGTGGCGACCGAGTTCCTCTATATCGAGGATATCGGCCTGGGTGAAAAAGGTCAGTTTACGGATATGCAGGACCAGGTGATCAGCAACCTGTTCAAGCTCTACCCGTGGGAATACATGCTGCGCGAGATGTTCTCCACCAAGCTGGAAGATGCTGGCGTGCGCTGGCTGGAGCCGGCATGGAAGAGCATTATCTCTAACAAAGCCCTGCTGCCGATGCTGTGGGAGATGTTCCCGAACCATCCGAACCTGCTGGCGGCGTACTTTGCGGAAGATGACCATCCGCAGCTGGATAAGTACGTCGTGAAGCCGATTTTCTCCCGCGAAGGCGCAAACGTCTCGATTATCGAGAACGGTAAGACGCTGGAAGCGGTTGAAGGACCGTACGGCGAGGAGGGGATGATCGTACAGGAGTTCTATCAGCTGCCGAAGTTTGGCGACAGCTATACGCTGATTGGCAGCTGGCTCATCAACGATCTGCCGGCCGGGATTGGCATTCGCGAAGATCGCGCGCTGATCACGCAGGATCTGTCACGGTTCTATCCGCACATCTTTGTGGAGTAAGATCTGCCGGGTGGCGGCTTCGCCTGACCCGGCCTACGGTTTTGTAGGCCCGGTAAGCGTAGCGCCACCGGGCATGTTTTCACCCTACCTGCACCGACAACATACTCAAACTGCCCATCTCAATACCATCAACCGGAATGGTAATTGGCTCCTGACCGTCCCATGCGCCTAATACATAAAGCAGCGGCAGGAAGTGTTCCGCCGTCGGGTTAGAGAGCGAACCGCCTTCGTGATCCAGATAGTTCACTAACGGATGCTCCTCAGCCGGACCTTGCCACGTCAGGTTCGCTTTGACGTAGTCGTTAAACGAGGTCGCCCACGGGTACGGCGTGTTCTCACCGTGCCAGCGTGCCGTGCGCAGGTTATGCACCACGTTACCGCTTGCCACCAGCATGATGCCTTCATCACGCAGGGTTGCCAGCTTGCGGCCCATCTCCAGATGCCAGGCGGCCGGTTTGGTACTGTCGATGCTCAACTGCACCATCGGGATATCCGCATCAGGATACATTTTGATCAGCACGCCCCATGAGCCATGGTCAAAGCCCCAGGCTTCTTTATCCAGCGTGACGGGGACAGGTGCCAGCAAATCAACCAGCTTTTGAGCCAGCTCAGGCGAGCCGGGTGCCGGGTAATGCGTATCGTACAGCGCCTGCGGGAAGCCGCCAAAATCATGAATGGTTTTTGGCGCGTCCATGGCGGTCACGCCCGTACCACGGGTAAACCAGTGTGCAGACACCACCACGATCGCTTTCGGACGCGGCAGCGTCTCGCCCAGATGACGCCAGGCTCGGGTATAGACGTTGTCTTCCAGAACGTTCATTGGGCTACCGTGGCCTAAAAACAGGGCTGGCATACGGGAAGAAGTCATGGTGATATCCTTACAGAAGGTGTCAATTTAATGGTGCTACATTACGCGCAATCAGGCAAAGATGAACGCAGATAAGCGTGAAGATCATCATCAGGAAATTTGAATGTAAGGAATGTGTAAAGCCGGGGTTCCCCCCTCGCTTTGCCAGAAATGAATCATTTATATTAATGAGAATCATTATCATAAGGAGCAATGCATGTCAGTCCCCTTGATCCTGACCATACTGGCGGGCGCCGCGACCTTTATCGGTGCGATCCTCGGCGTGCTCGGCCAAAAGCCCTCTAACCGCGTACTGGCCTTCTCACTGGGTTTTGCCGCCGGGATCATGCTGCTCATCTCGCTGATGGAGATGCTGCCTGCCGCACTGGGCACAGAAGGCATGTCTCCGCTGCTGGGTTACGGCATGTTTGTCTTTGGCCTGCTGGGATACTTTGCCCTCGATCGCATGCTACCGCACGCGCATCCGCAGGATTTAATGCAGAAAAACGTGGTGCCGATGCCGCGCAATATCAAGCGTACCGCCGTGCTGTTAACGCTTGGCATCAGCCTGCATAACTTCCCGGAGGGGGTCGCGACCTACGTAACGGCCAGCAGCAATCTTGAGATGGGCTTTGGCATCGCGCTGGCGGTCGCCTTACACAATATTCCTGAAGGACTGGCCGTCGCCGGACCGGTGTATGCCGCCACGGGCTCAAAACGCACCGCGGTGTTCTGGGCGGGTATTTCCGGGATGGCTGAAATCCTTGGAGGCGTGCTGGCGTGGTTGATCCTCGGAAGTCTGGTATCTCCGGTGGTGATGGCAGCCATTATGGCGGCGGTCGCGGGGATTATGGTCGCCCTCTCTGTGGATGAACTGATGCCGCTGGCAAAAGAGATCGACCCGAACAATAACCCCAGCTATGGCGTACTGTGCGGGATGTCGGTGATGGGCCTGAGCCTGGTGTTGCTGCAAACAGCAGGTATCGGTTGAGCATTTTGCCTCCGTTAAACGCGGAGGCATTATTTCTTTATTTTGTCGAAGATAATCTACACTATTTTTATTCTGTTTAATTATTTAGACTATCTCAGAATAAAACAGTAATCATATGCGCTGCTTAGAATAATCCAGGCTTATAATTTAATATTCCCTTAAAATGAGTTTTAGCCAATTTAATCGCATTCCCTCCTCTTTAGACCGTATACTTTACGAGTATTCTGAAATTTAATATTCAGTTTATGAATTCATTTGAAAAAGGATATTTTCATGTATATGGGTAAAAAAGTTCTGTTAGCCGTTGCTATGGCTGCGATTGTATCGGGTTCTGCCTTTGCTGACGACCAGGGTTCGGGCAAAATCAAATTCAAAGGCGTTGTTATTGATGCGCCTTGCAGTATTGCACCAGACAGCGTTGATAAAGAAGTCGATCTCGGTGAAGTGACCACTGCCGTCATCAACGCCAACAAAAAGTCTACCGCTGTTCCGGTTGATATCAACCTGGAAAACTGCCAGCTTGACGATCCGGCGGATGAAACGGACACGCCAATTACCAAAGTCGATGTCACCTTCACCAGCTCAGCAACAGACGCGACGGATACCAGCCTGATGACCAACACCTACGCAAGTGGCGCACAGAACGTGGGTGTTCGTCTTCTGGATAACGCCGAAGCCAACATTACGCTGGGTGCGGCAAACGAAGTGGATCTGCTGGCTGGTTCCACCACGCAAACGCTGCACTTCAAAGCGTTAATGGAAGTACTGTCAGGCAAAACCGCTACGGCGGGTCAGGTTGAAGCCACCGCTAACTACGTTCTGGCGTATAAATAATAACTTCGCATCACGGTATAAACCGGCTGGCATGTAATGCAGCCGGCATTCTATATTTTTCGAGTAACAGGACGATGACATACAAATTACAATGGATAATCATTATTACGTCCCTGTTAATGACGAAAACTGCTTCCGCGACTGAATTTAACATTAATGCAATTGATAAAGATCATCGCGGTAGCGTTGACTTATCTCTTTTCAAAGATCAAATCGCCGTTACGCCAGGTAACTATTTTGTTACGGTTTCTATTAATGATATTCCGCTGGCAAACGGCTGGCAGCTTCGCTGGCGAGAAATGAATGATCAGGTACAGGTCTGTATTCCACCTGAACTGGCCGATACCTTTGCTCTGCAGGACTCCATTCGCAGCGCCCTGCCAGAAAAAGAGGGATGCATTGATTTTTCATCCAGACCCGATATTAAGTTTACCTTTGACCAGGCCAGCCAGACGCTCAAGGTGACCGTCCCGCAGGCATGGCTACAGTACCGTGCCGCAGACTGGATGCCGCCATCCACCTGGGACAACGGCGTGCCTGGCGTATTGCTGGATTACAACCTGTTCGCCAGTCATTACCAGCCCAATAATGGCTCTGGCACGGACAACGCCAACACCTACGGCACCGCGGGTGCAAATATGGGCGCGTGGCGGTTGCGCAGCGATTATCAGTACACGCAAACGCATACCAGTGCCGGTTCCGAACATGATGGACGCTTTTCACGCGTTTATATGTTCCGTCCCCTGCCGTCGCTTGGGGCGAAATTAACCCTTGGCGAAACGGATTTCCAGTCTGCCATTTTTGATGCTTTCACCTATACCGGTGCATCCCTGATTAGCGATGAGCGTATGCTGCCGTGGTCGCTACGCGGTTACGCGCCGCAAATTACCGGCATCGCGCAAACCAACGCCACGGTTACCGTCAGCCTTGCCGATCGCGTGATTTACCAGAGCAAAGTCCCGCCTGGTCCCTTTGTGATTCAGGATCTTAACCAGTCTGTCCAGGGTACGCTGGACGTTAAGGTGACGGAAGAAGATGGGCGCGTTAGCACCTTCCAGGTCTCTGCAGAATCGGTGCCGTTTTTAACCCGCAAAGGTCAGGTTCGTTACAAGCTGGCGACCGGGAAAGCGCGCAAGGACGCCTCGCATGACGTTGAAGATAACGCGTTTCTGAGCGGGGAATTCTCCTGGGGGATGCTGTCACAAACCTCCCTCTATGGCGGTACGCTCGCCGATGGCGATCATTATCGGTCCGTCGCCGCCGGGATCGGCCAAAACATGGAGTACCTGGGCGCCCTCTCTTTCGACGTCACGCAGGCGACCAGCCAGTTGCCCAATCAGAATAGCCAGACGGGCTACAGCTACCGCTTTAACTACAGCAAGCGTTTCGATACCACAGGCAGCCAGCTGACGCTCGCCAGCTATCGCTACTCCGACCCACAGTTCCTGAGCTACGCTCGTTTCCTGGATTATGACAATAACGATCGGCAGTCAGAAAAACAGACGCTCAGCGTGACCGCAAGCCAGTACATTTCTGCGTTATCGCTCAACCTCTATGTGAACATGCTGCGCCAGACCTGGTGGAACGACTCGCCCTCCACAACGGGCAGCGTGACCGCAGGCTACAACTTTGATCTGGGCCGCTGGAAAAACCTGGGTGTCACCCTGTCGTGGAGTAAAACGCATTATGAAGATGAAGAGGACGATACGCAGTTCTATCTCTCGTTGAGCGTACCGCTCGATCCCGATCATCGTTTGAATTACGACCTGCGCAACAGCGACAGCCTGAGCCAGAACGTGTCGTGGTATGACACATCAGACCGCAATAATACCTGGGGCGTTTCCGCGGGGACCGAGAGCGAGAAGTCAGACGCAGGCGCACAGGTAAGCGGCAACTATCAGCATTATTCTCCTTATGGCGATCTGAATCTCTCCGGTAGCTATAAGGCTAATGAATACAATTCCCTGAGCGCTAGCTGGAACGGTTCGTTCACCTCGACGGCCAAAGGTGCCGCCCTGCACCGCCGCAGCTACGGTAATGAACCGCGTGTGATGGTCAGCACCGACGGCGTAGGCAACATTCCGCTGAACATGTCGCGGGATGAAACCAACCGGTTTGGTATTGGCGTTTTACCGTCCATCTCCAGCTATTCGCCCTCCAGCGTGCAGGTGAATATGAACAACCTGCCCGATGGCGTGGACGTGGACACCCGCGTCGTCACCTCAACCTGGACGGAAGGCGCGATTGGATATCGTCAGATTGCCACGCGTGCAGGCAATGATATCGCAGGCATCTTACGTACCGCTTCCGGTACGCCGCCGCTGGGCGCGGTTGTTCGCCTGCTGGAAAACGATAAGCAGATTGCTATGGTCGCCGATGACGGCCACGTCTGGCTCGGTGCCGTCGAGCCAGAGCAGCAGTTCCGCGTGACGTGGGGAGACAATCAGCAGTGTCGCTTCGCGTTACCTTCACACCTTGAAAACAGTATGCAGTTGATACTGCCATGTCAGTAAGAAACCATGATGAAATTAACCTCACTCAAAAGCCTGTGCCTGATGCTGGTCGGCACAGCATTCACCACCCACGCGGCCGTAAACCTCGACCGCACGCGCATTGTCTTCCCGGAAAGCGACAAAGCCAGCAGCCTGAAGGTTGAAAACCAGAGCAAGGCGCTGCCTTATCTGGCGCTCTCCTGGATTGAAGATGAAAAGGGCCGCAAAGAAGACACGCATTTCATGGCCCTCCCCCCTATTCAACGCATCGAAGCGGGATCCGCGTCGCAGGTCAGGATCGTTAAGCAAGCGACCACCAGCCAGCTGCCAAAAGACAGAGAATCCTTGTTCTATTTCAACCTGCGCGAAGTGCCGCCGAAAAGCAGCAGCGCCAGCGAGGAACGCAGCGTCATGCAGGTTGCGATGCAGAGCCGAATCAAACTGTTCTGGCGTCCAAAAGCGATTACCAAAAAGCCCGGTGAGCTGGCGGAAATGCGCATGGAAATTTCAGCCAATACCAAAGGGCTGACCGTGCATAACCCCACGCCGTATTACATCACCCTCGCGTGGCTCAGTAAGAATGCGAAGACCATGCTGCCGGGCTTTGACAGCCTGATGATCGCGCCTTTCGCAACGGCAACCACGTCTACAGGTGACTATCACGGCAACTACTACAGCATCGGTTACATCGACGATTACGGTGCGCTGAAAAAAGTCGACGCGCAGTGCGCCGGAACGGCTCAATGCACGCTCACCGAACGGAAGATCGATAAAGATGCGAAAGCTCACTAACCTACTGTTTATTCTGCTGGTTTCGGTACTGCCATTAAAAGAGGCGCTGGCGCTCGACTGCTATCTGGGTGGCTCCGGCGGTCCCGTTGAAGAAACCAAAACCATCTCGCCGTTTGCCATCCCCAGTAATGCGCAGGTGGGTGAAAAAATTTGGGAGTCGGATGACATCAAAATCCCGGTGACATGCGACCACAACGTTGTCAGCGGTTTTGAAAAAGAAGATATCTTCGCATGGGTAAACCCTTACCCTGCGGCTTCGGACCCTTACTATGAGCTTGGCGTGACCTATGAAGGGATGGATTACGATGCAACCGGCCAGCCTAATGGCGTTGACACTCGGCAATGTCTGGATAACCACAGTATTCTGATTTATACCCCTGACCAAATCCGTCAGATGGGTTGGGAAAACCTTATTTGTTCCGGGAATGCGGATGATATCCACACCTCGCGCACCTTTATCGCTCGTCTGCGCTTATATGTAAAAATCAAAGCCATGCCGCCCCACGGCTACGTCAGCTCGCTGGGCGATTACATCGTCGTCCAGTTTGACGGTAAAGGCGGCGTGAACCAGATGGCGGACGCAAAAAACCTCAAGTACCACATTACTGGGCTGCAAAACATTACCGTGCTGGACTGCGGGGCGGCGTTCAGTATTTACCCTGAGAACCAGGAGATTGATTTCGGAACCTTTAGCGCGCGCGATATTGTGAATCAACAGACGCGTAAAAGGACCTTTTCGGTGAAGACAACGAAGGTGCAGGATGCTCAGTGTTCAGATGGGTTCAAAATGGACTCGTCGTTCTATACAAGTGAATCGCTTACCGCCAACGATACCGCGCTGCTGATAGGCAATGGCCTGAAGCTGAGGATCCTTAACGGGACCGAGCCCTACGCCTTTAACCACTACAACGAATACGCGGATTTTACGGGCAGCACGCTGCAGTATCAGCAGGATTACACCGCAGAGCTGTCACCGGTCGAAGGAAAAGCGATCCAGTCCGGCCCGTTCGAAACGGTGGTGCTGTTCAAAATTAACTATCACTAGAAACAAAAAAGCCGGGTTTCCCCGGCTTTTTCACATCAGCCATTTCAGCTGGCTTTGCGCTCGTGCGCCTGGCGATACTCAACCAGATCTTCAATCGTCACGACCGGCATATTGTGCAGACGAGCAAAGGTGATGCACTCCGGCGCACGCGCCATGGTGCCGTCATCGTTGGTCAGTTCACACAGCACGCCTGCAGGTTTGAAGCCTGCCAGCGTCACCAGGTCGATGGTCGCTTCGGTGTGACCGCCGCGGGTCAGCACGCCGCCCGCCTGCGCACGCAGAGGGAAGACGTGGCCTGGACGATGCAGATCGGATGGCTTCGCACCGTCTGCAATCGCGGCACGTACGGTGGTCAGACGGTCAGCCGCAGACACACCGGTGGTCACGCCGTGCGCCGCTTCAATGGTCACGGTAAAACCGGTACCGAAGGCGCTGGTGTTGTTTTCGACCATCATCGGCAGCTCGAGCTGCTTACGACGATCTTCGGTAATACACAGGCATACGATGCCGCTGCCGTGACGGATGGTCAGCGCCATCTGTTCAACGGTCATGTTTTCGGCGGCGAAAATCATGTCGCCTTCGTTTTCACGGTTTTCATCGTCAAGCACCATCACACCGCGGCCTTCGCGCAGTGCATCCAGTGCTTGTTCAACACGTTGAGTTGAAGTGCCAAAAGAGGAAAGTAGCGTCTGATTCATGGTAAAAAAACCTCATTAACATTATGGTTACCAGAATCAGGGCAGTCTTAGGAGCGCCGTATAAGCGGCAAAAAGATAACGTGAGCGGGCCCATGCCCGACTGGATCGTTACTCTCTCCCATCCGGACTCTAACCGTCGGCCCCGGAATTACACCGGATCTGCTGACCTTTGAGTTTTCACCCAAAGCGCTCGCGGGCTTTCAGCGTCACGCTGATTTACCGCCGGTGGGGAATTTCGCCCCGCCCTGAGAATAAGCGAGATAACTATAACGCTATTGATTATCCTGGGCAATGCATAAGCATCAAACAATTTTGTTTACCCCGGGCATGACGCGCTACAATGGACACTAACACCTTTCCATCAAGGGAAACGACAATGATTGACCCGAAAAAAATTGAGCAGATCGCGCGTCAGGTTCATGAATCGATGCCAAAAGGCATTCGTGAATTTGGTGATGACGTAGAAAAAAAAATCCGCCAGACGCTGCAGGCGCAGTTGGTTCGCCTTGATTTAGTCAGCCGCGAAGAGTTTGACGTGCAGACCCAGGTTCTGCTGCGCACCCGCGAGAAGCTGGCGCTGCTGGAACAGCGTCTGACCGAGCTGGAAAACCGTAATGCGCCGGAAGAAGTGAAGCCGGCACCGGCTATTCCACCGGTGGACGACCAGGAGTAAGTGCGGCCTGTTGTGCCCGGTGGCGGCTACGCCTTACCGGGCCTACATGAACGCGTAGGTCGGGTAAGGCGCAGCCGCCACCCGACATAAAAAAAACGGGCCAGATGGCCCGTTTTTTACTGACTGTCTTTCTGGATCTTCTTGATGATGTTGGTAGTGGAACACCCGTCCTCAAAATTGAGCACCATCACTTCACCGCCGTTAGCCCAGACCTCTTCGCTACCCGCGATTTGCTCCGGTTTGTAATCCCCGCCTTTTACCAGCAGGTCCGGCAGAATGCCGGCAATCAGGCGCTGCGGCGTGTCTTCTTCAAACGACACCACCCAGTCCACCGCTTCCAGCGCGCCGAGCACAATCATGCGCTGCTCGAGCGGGTTCACCGGACGCGTTTCACCCTTCAGGCGCTTCGTCGACGCATCGCTGTTGACCGCCACAATCAGGCGATCGCCCAGCTTGCGCGCGTTCGCCAGATACGAAACGTGGCCCGCGTGCAGGATGTCAAATACGCCGTTGGTCATCACCACTTTTTCACCACGCTTGCGCGCGGCGGCGACGGCCACCTTCAGCTCGTCTTCGGTCATGACGCCAAAACCGGTATCCGCACGCCCGCGCACCGCGTTTTCCAGCTCGATTGGCGAAACGGTTGAGGTCCCAAGCTTACCGACGACCACGCCCGCCGCGGCGTTGGCGAAGTAGCACGCCTCTTCCAGCGAGTTTCCTGCTGCCAGCGTTGCCGCCAGCACGCCGATCACCGTATCACCGGCACCGGTCACGTCGT
The DNA here is from genome assembly GCF_024599655.1 of Enterobacter asburiae. NCBI lineage: Bacteria > Pseudomonadati > Pseudomonadota > Gammaproteobacteria > Enterobacterales > Enterobacteriaceae > Enterobacter > Enterobacter asburiae. Next base: position 793,922 of record NZ_CP102247.1, on the reverse strand, counting down.
ACACTTCCTGCGCCTGAGTTGGCATATGCAGCGGCGCTTTGCCCGGCTGCAGCAGCGTCATCCCCTGCTCGGAGCGGGTGACCAGCAGCGCGGACAGCTCAAAGTCAGCAATGATCTTCATGCCGCGCTCAACCAGCTCTTCTTCGGTTTTGCACTTGCCCGCCACCGCTTCGAACTCGGAGAGGTTTGGCGTCAGCAGGGTTGCGCCGCGATAGCGCTCAAAATCGGTCCCTTTCGGGTCGATCAGCACCGGGACGTTGGCTTTACGCGCCAGCTGAATCATCGTCTTCACACTGGCCAGCGCGCCTTTGGCGTAGTCGGACAGCACCAGCGCGCCGATATTGCCCAGCGCCTGGTTGATACGCTCGTGCAGCGGCTCGGGATCAACGCCCTCGAAACCTTCTTCAAAGTCGAGGCGGATCAGCTGCTGGTTGCGCGACAGCACGCGCAGCTTGGTGATGGTCGGGTGGGTCGGAACAGAAACGAAGTCGCACTTCACGTTCACGTCCGCCAGCGACTTGCTCAGCGCGCGCGCCGCATCGTCGATGCCGGTCAGGCCAACCAGACGCGACTGCGCGCCCAGAGAGGCAATGTTCATCGCCACGTTTGCCGCGCCGCCGGGACGCTCTTCAATGGTGTCGACCTTAACCACCGGTACCGGTGCTTCCGGAGAGATGCGGCTGGTAGGCCCATACCAGTAGCGATCCAGCATCACATCCCCAACAACCATTACCCCAGCACGTTCAAACTCTGGCAGTGTTACTTTCATTCCTGACTCCAGAAAGATTCACAATTTGCGCGCGATAATATCACACTTGATTTGTTACGCACGGTTCCACCAGCCACTTCTGCCAGCTGGCCGTTACCTGAGCACGTTCATGAGCAAAACTGTCCAGCGCCACGTGCCCCGGTTCCTCCTGCAGCGCCAGGTGATGAAGCTCGTCGCGAAGCGTCGTGTAGGCACGGGTTAAGGCCTGCGCCTCCTGCTCGTCCATGATGTCGTTTTGCGCCAGCAGTTCCAGAATGCGCACGTTATCCGACCAGCGCGTCAGCTTCGGCTTGTCATGGGCGTGCAGCAGCACCAGATACTGGGTGATGAATTCAATATCGGTAATCCCGCCCTCGTCGGCTTTAATATCAAAGCGATCGCGATGTTTATTGCCGAGATGCGCGCGCATTTTTTCGCGCATTTCACGCACTTCCGTTTGCAGCGTGCTGCCATCACGCACGATGGTCATAACCTCCCTGCGGATGACGTCAAATTGCGTTTTGAGCTGCGGATCGCCATACACCACGCGAGCGCGCACCAGCGCCTGATGCTCCCACGTCCAGGCTTCGTTCTTCTGGTAATCGGCGAAGGAGTCCGTTGAGGTCACCAGCATGCCCGCCGCGCCGGACGGACGCAGGCGCGCATCCACTTCATACAAAATGCCCGACGAGGTGCGGGTACTGAACAGGTGCATGATGCGCTGCGCCAGGCGCAGGTAGAACTGGCGCCCGTCAATCTCACGCTCGCCGTCGGTCATCACGTCAACCGGGCAGTCGTGCAGGAAGATTAAATCCAGATCGGAGCTATAGCCCAGCTCCCAGCCGCCGAGCTTGCCGTACCCCACGACTGCAAAGCCGCGTCCTTCACGATCGGCCAGGTGTTTCGGCTGGCCGTAGCGCGCCACCATCTGTACCCACGCCTGATGCACTACCGCGTCGATGATCGCCTCTGCCAGCCAGGTTAAGTGATCGCTCACTTTCATCACCGGCAGCGTTCCGGCGATATCCGCCGCCGCCACGCGCAGCATCTGCGCCTGCTTAAACTGACGCAGCGCCTCCAGCTGTTGCTCTTCGTCTTCTTCCGGCACGCGCAGCAGATACTGACGCAGCTCGTCCCGGTAGGCATCCGTCGCCGTTGGCTGATACAGCGTGTTCGGGTCGAGCAGCTCATCCAGCAGCAGCGGGTAACGCGCCAGCTTGTTGGCCACCATCGGCGACGCGGCGCAGAGCGTAATCAGGTGCTTGAGTGCCCCCGGAAACTCGCTCAGGAGCTCCAGATAGGTGGTACGCGTGATAATCCCGCTCAGCAGCGGCATCATGCGCGACACCGGCACCGGCGCGTCCGCCCGCGAGCAGACCTCGCTCAGCAGGTGCGGCATCAGGTGATCCAGCACCTGACGGCCGCGTGGACCGATGGCGCGTTTGTTCAGCTCAAGACGGAAATCCGCGATCAGCGCCACCACGCGGTGGCGCGCGTCGTCGGTTAAGTGCGTCAGCACCGGCGTGGTGTCATCTTCCTGAAGCGCGTCCTGCCACAGCTCGCGCCAGTGCTCGGAAAGCGCATCGTCCTGCGATTCACTTTCGTCATCACCGATCAGCTCGTTAAAGATGCGGCGCACGCCCGCCATATGGGCGTCAAGCCGTTCGGTTAACGCTGACCAGTCGTCCACGCGCATGCCCCAGGCCAGACGCGCCCGGTTAAGGTCATCGCCCGGCAGGGTCTGGGTCTGTTCGTCGTTGATGCTTTGCAGCAGGTTTTCCAGACGGCGCAGGAACAGATAGGCCTCGCGCAGGGTTTGCGCGTCGCCGTCCGGCAGCAGGTGCAGCTGCTCGATGGCGCTCAGCGTCGGCAGCAGCGAGCGGGACTGCAGGGACGGCTCACGGCCGCCACGAATAAGCTGGAAGACCTGAACGATAAATTCGATTTCGCGAATGCCGCCCGCGCCGAGCTTGATGTTGTCCTTCAGACCACGACGGCGCACCTCACGGGCAATCATCCCTTTCATGTTACGCAGGGACTGGATCACGCTGAAGTCGATATAGCGACGGAACACGAACGGGCGCAGCATGGCGCGCAGCTCGTTGGCGTAAGCGTCGTCGCTGTCGCCCATTATCCGCGCTTTAACCATCGCATAGCGCTCCCAGTCGCGCCCCTGCTCCTGGTAGTAATCTTCCAGCGCGGCAAAGCTCAGCACCAGCGGGCCGCTGTCGCCAAACGGCCGCAGGCGCATGTCCACGCGGTAAACAAAACCGTCCTGCGTCGGCTGATCCAGCGCCTTAATCAGACGCTGGCCGAGACGGGTAAAGAACTGGGCGTTGTCCAGCTCGCGACGGCCGCCGCGCGTGGAGCCGTTCTCAGGCCAGGCAAAAATCAGGTCGATGTCGGAGGAGAAGTTCAGCTCGCAGCCGCCCAGCTTGCCCATCCCCAGAATCAACAGCGGCTGAGGAACCCCTTCCTCGCTGCACGGCGTGCCCCACTCTTTACAACAGGCGGCGTAGAGCCAGTCGCGCGCGGCGACAATCAGCGTTTGCGCCAGCTCGCTTAGCTGCTGCAGCGTGCTCTCTTCGCTCACCAGCTCCAGCGACTGCGCCCAGGCAATGCGCACCATCACCCGACGGCGGAACTGGCGCAGGACGCGCATCAGCGTGGCTTCATCCGCAACGTCTTCGAGCGCAGTTTGCAGCCAGCCGGCGTAATGCCGCCACTCGTCCGCCTGCGGCGGCGCGTTCTCAAGCTCTGCCAGCCAGTCCGGGTTGGCGGCGATACTTTCCTGCACAAAATCACTGAAGGCGAGCACGCTCTTCGCCTGCTCGCTTAACGATGACGCCGGTAATGACTCAGGCAGACGTTCGCAAACGGTCTGCCACTGCTGCTGTAACGCTGAAGAAAGCGGCATTATAGGGGTTCCTTGCCAGAGTTAACGTTTTCCGCTGTGCAGCCAGAACGGCTCCTGCGAAATGGCCTCGTTACGGAAATGCTCAATCTCAATATGCTGGCGGGTTTCAATGGCATGCTTCAGACCCTGCCAGTTCTCCAGCCAGGCCTGCGCCTTCACGCCGTCATAGGCACCGGAAAGCAGCACCATGCTGTCGATGTTGCGCGACAGACGGGGAAGCTGATCGCCATACTGGTCGCCCAGCGGGTAAGCAAACGTAGTCTTCAGTTCGGCGGCATGACGGGAAAGATGAATATCCGCGAAACGCTTAAAGTTTTCCGCGATTTTGGCCTCTGCTTTCGCATCCAGGAAGGCGCGCCAGCCGCGCGTCACCAGGAACTCGGTCAGCGCCAGTTTTGCCGTCGCGGCTTGCGGGCTGTAGATCGCCGTTTGCGCCGATACGTCGGAGAGCATCAGCGTTTCGGTTTGCGTCAGCAGGTCACGTAAGTGAGCGCTCGCTTTGCGAGGAACAATACCGCCGAACAGCGTCAGGGTATGGCGCACCAGGGCGATCGCCGCCAGCACGTGGGATTTCGCGTTTTTCACATTTCGCACCCACAGCTCTTCATGGTACTGCCACTGAGAAAGCGCCAGCTCCAGCGCGGCTTCCAGACCCTGCTCAACGCTGGCTTTCGGCGCAACGTGCAGGATGGTCGTCTCTTTCAGCACGCGCGGCGCATTTCCGGCGGCCAGATGGTAACCCCGCGCGGCTTTACTCAGGCTTCCCTGACGTAACCCGGACTGGTTCACCAGCCTGCGCGCCAGCTTCAGCACGTCATTTGCGTCCCCTTCCAGCAGCTCAAGCTCCAGTTCGCAAATCGGTTCCTGGAACTCACCCGCCTTCACTTCCCCCAGATCGAGGGCGATTTCGATGCGGCTTTTGCCCTCGGTCACCAGCCATTTTTCGCGCCAGAAATCGGTGCTGAACAGCGGCTGTACCTGCTCCGCCAGCGTGGAAGGCAGCTCGCCTTCCGGCCAGACTTCCGCCGGGAAACGGTCCAGCTCAAGTTCTGGCGTGCTGATGTCGATATTGTATTCCGGGCGCTGGTGTAAACCGCCGACCACGCGGCCGGCAATTTTCATCGTCATCTCGTAGCGCCCGCTCGCGCCGCGGATGCGCAGCCCCATATCGTGGCGGCGAAGCCAGTTGTCTGGCGTTTCGTAATAGATATTAAGCAGTTGTACCGGTGCATGGTGTTCGCCGGAAAGCGTATGCAGATGCTGGCGGAGTGCGTCAACGCTGTCTTTTTCGACGATAAACTTTAATTCGATTTCTTGTGCCATAGCCTTGTACTTTTGCGTGCGTCACAGACGCGTCAATGAGGGCGAACTTCCTCGCCATTTGTTTGTCAGTACATAGTATTTTGCGCCAAATTGCCATGCAATGAGCAATTTGTCGGGCGTAAATCTGTAGAGTCGTGACACAGATGATTCTGATTGCTGACGAATGCTTTGCGTAGAGACACTGTTGCCACTACTATCGTTCCACTATTTATGAAAATAACGACTAATGATGCTTAAATTACGCCTGATTGGACTTACTTTACTCGCTTTTAGCGCCGCAACCGCAGTGCACGCTGAAGAGAAGCGTTACGTTTCTGACGAACTGAACACCTGGGTACGCAGTGGCCCCGGAGATAATTATCGCCTCGTGGGCACGGTGAATGCCGGCGAGGAAGTCACCCTGTTACAGACCAACGCGGACACCAACTATGGTCAGGTTCGCGACAGTACCGGTCGCACTTCCTGGATCCCGCTGAAAGAGCTGAGCACCGTGCCAAGCCTGCGCACGCGCGTGCCGGATCTGGAAAACCAGGTGAAGACCCTGACCGACAAGCTGAACAACATCGACGGCACCTGGAACCAGCGCACCGCTGAAATGCAGCAGAAAGTGGCGCAAAGCGACGGTGTGATTAACGGTCTGAAAGAAGAGAACCAGAAACTGAAAAACGAGCTGATTGTCGCGCAGAAGAAGGTGAATGCCGCCAATCTGCAGCTCGACGACAAACAGCGCACCATTATCATGCAGTGGTTTATGTATGGCGGCGGCGTGCTGGGCGTGGGGCTGGTACTGGGTCTGGTGCTGCCGCATCTGATCCCAAGCCGTAAGCGTAAAGACCGCTGGATGAACTAATTCGTCTTCTCTGCCAGACTTACGTATTATTCTGGAAAAGAGAAAACGGGAGAGTTGGGCGTGAAGAGTTATCTGGTCGGTGGTGCGATACGTGATGCGTTGTTAGGTCTGCCGGTCAAAGATAAAGACTGGGTGGTGGTTGGCGCCACCCCTGAAGAGATGCTCGACGCGGGCTACCAGCAGGTAGGCCGCGATTTTCCCGTGTTTCTGCACCCGAAAAGCCGTGAAGAGTATGCCCTGGCGCGTACCGAGCGGAAATCGGGCTCGGGCTATACGGGCTTCACCTGCTATGCCGCGCCGGACGTGACGCTGGAGCAAGATCTCCTGCGCCGCGATCTCACCATCAACGCGCTGGCGCAGGACGAGCACGGGCAGATCGTTGACGCCTATGGCGGTCAGGACGATCTGCGCAATCGTCTTTTACGCCACGTTTCCCCGGCTTTTTCTGAAGATCCGCTCCGCGTGCTGCGCGTGGCGCGCTTTGCCGCGCGTTACGCCCATCTCAGTTTCCGTATTGCCGATGAGACAATGGCGCTGATGACCGCCATGACCGAGGCGGGCGAGCTTGAACACCTGACGCCAGAGCGCGTCTGGAAAGAGACGGAAAATGCGCTCACCACGCGTAACCCGCAGGTCTTTTTCCAGGTCCTGCGCGACTGCGGCGCGCTGAAGGTGCTGTTCCCGGAAATAGACGCGCTGTTTGGGGTACCTGCCCCGGCAAAATGGCACCCGGAAATTGATACCGGCGTACACACGCTGATGACGCTCAGCATGGCGGCCATGCTCAGCCCTGACGTGGACGTGCGCTTTTCCACCCTGTGCCACGATCTCGGCAAAGGCCTAACGCCAAAAGAATTCTGGCCTCGCCACCACGGCCACGGCCCGGCAGGGGTGAAGCTGGTCGAGGGGCTGTGTCAGCGTCTGCGCGTGCCGAACGAGATCCGCGATCTGGCGAAACTGGTGGCCGAGTTCCACGACCTGATCCACACTTTCCCGATCCTGAAACCGGCCACCATCGTTAAGCTTTTCGATAACATCGACGCCTGGCGCAAACCCCAGCGCGTAGAGCAAATTGCGCTGACCAGCGAAGCTGACGTGCGCGGTCGTACCGGGTTTGAAGCGTGCGATTACCCGCAGGGACGTTTACTGCGTAAAGCCTGGGACGTAGCGAAAGCGGTGCCCACGAAGGACGTTGTCGAAGCAGGATTCAAAGGACCGGAAATTCGCGAAGAACTCACGAAACGGCGAATTCAGGCGGTGTCGGACTGGAAGGAAAAGCATTGCCCTCAGCCGAAAGACTGAGGGCCATCGGTCAGAAGAAGACCACGTACACCGCAGCCGCCACAATAAAGCGATAGATCGCGAACGGAATAAACGAGATACGCTTAATCAACTGCAGGAAGGTTTTGATGGCGATCAGCGCCACGATAAACGCAGTGATAAAGCCGACGGCGAACATTGGAATGTCGCCAGCCGTCAGGAAGTGATAGCTCTTATAGACGTCGAGTACGGTGGCGCCCATCATCATCGGCACCGCCAGCAGGAACGAAAACTCTGACGCGGCGTAACGGCTTACGCCCATCAGCATCCCGCCGGAGATGGTAGCGCCTGAACGCGAGAAGCCCGGCCACAGAGCCAGACACTGGAAGCAGCCAATGATAAACGCCTGACGATACGTCATATCGTCCAGACCTTCCGCGCGCGGCGTTTTTGGCTTCAGCACTTCCGCGGCGATCAGCAGGAAGCCCCCCACCACCAGCGCGTACATCACGTTAATCGGGTTAAACAGAGACTTGATGGCGTCGTGGAAAACCAGGCCCAGCACCACTGCAGGGATCATCCCGAGCAGAATATGGATCAGTGACAGACGACCTTTACCGGCCCCCTCGTGCTGAGGCGGACGACCAAAATGGATGCCGATCAGGCCAAACAGGCGACGCCAGAACATCACGACTACCGCCAGAATAGACCCCAGCTGGATCACCACTTCAAACGTTTTCGCGGTATCCCCTTCAAAGCCCAGCAGATGGCCAACGATAATCATATGGCCCGTACTGGAAACCGGCAAAAACTCCGTCAATCCTTCGACCACACCCAGTATTGCCGCCACCAGCAGCGAGTGCATATCGCTCATCTATAAACCCCTAAAAAGATATAAAAAAACGGTGCCCCATACGGGCAACCGATAAGATACAGTCTTGAGACCGGTATAACCTAAAATGGTTTAGCAATTATGACGTTAATTCTTGCCTTTCAGATTTGTGCCACGCTCAATGATGACGCCAACATTGGCGGCGCGCGCCACCGCGCCCGGCTTGCTCAGCTTGATGCGCACCCACGGTGAGTTGAATTTTTTCAGCAGCAATTCTGCGACTTCTTCCGCCACCCGTTCAACCAGCGCAAAACGCTGCCCTTCAACGTGGGCGATGACCGCTTCACTGATGTCGGCATAGCTCAGACAGTCGTTCACGTCATCGCTTTTTGCCGATTTGCGGTTATCCCATCCCATTTCGATATCGAACACCAGCTTCTGCTCGATGGTCTGTTCCCAGTCGTAAACACCAATTGTGGTGATTACCGAAAGTTGCTCTATAAATACAATATCCATCACGACCTGCCTGCTTTTTGGCTAAACCGGATACCACTTCCGGCGAATTATGCGTATTATCCACAGATGCTGAGAATACAGATACCTTTTCAAAACGGAACAGCGTTATGAGTGCAATCGCGCCTGGAATGATCCTCCTCGCCTATCTTTGCGGCTCAATCTCCAGCGCCATTCTGGTCTGCCGCATTGCCGGGTTACCTGACCCGCGTGAAAATGGTTCCGGGAATCCGGGGGCGACCAACGTACTACGAATTGGCGGCAAGGGAGCAGCCGTAGCGGTTTTGATTTTTGATGTTCTGAAAGGGATGCTACCCGTCTGGGGCGCATATGCGCTGGGCGTCACGCCGTTCTGGCTGGGGCTCATTGCTATTGCTGCCTGCGTCGGCCACATCTGGCCCGTATTCTTCGGCTTTAAAGGCGGTAAAGGTGTGGCGACCGCCTTTGGTGCCATTGCACCCATCGGCTGGGACTTAACCGGCGTCATGGCCGGGACCTGGCTTCTGACCATTCTGCTGAGCGGCTATTCGTCGCTGGGCGCTATCGTCAGCGCGCTGATCGCTCCGTTCTACGTCTGGTGGTTCAAACCCCAGTTCACCTTCCCGGTGTCGATGCTCTCCTGTCTTATCCTGCTGCGTCATCACGACAATATCCAGCGCCTGTGGCGTCGTCAGGAGACCAAAATCTGGACGAAGCTCAAGAGGAAGAAAAAAGACGCTCCTAAGGGTTAGTTATGCCTTATAGCCAAATGTGATTTTGGTCACCTTCTGCCTGTGGTAACTGTTAAGGACACAACACAACCACACAAGAAGAAAATGGCTGAAATCACAGATACCACTCCCCTTTCAACGGCAGGAAGCACCCCGGATGGCGACATCCAGTGGGTGCGCAGCGCATCGGATGTATCACGCCTCGTTAATGACGGTTCTCAGGGCCGGGCAAACGCCCGTATCGTGGTCGGTATCGCGCTGGGCGGAATTTTCCTCGATGCCTACGATCTGGGCGCGCTGGCATTCGGCATTAAAGACATCACCCGCGAATTTAACCTGACGCCCGCCGGTACCGGCATGGTGGCCTCGGCGATTACCTTTGGCGCTATCGTCGGGGCGCTGCTCGGCGGCTACCTCACGGATAAAATCGGGCGCTACCGCGTTTTTATGGCTGATATGGTGTTCTTCGTGGTGGCAGCCATCGCCTGTGCACTGGCCCCGAACGAATATGTGCTCGCGGGCGCCCGCTTTGTGATGGGGCTTGGGGTCGGGATCGACCTTCCCGTGGCGATGGCGTTTTTAAGCGAGTTCGCCAGGCTGAAAGGGCCCGGAAATAAGGCCTCCAGCGTCGCGATGTGGTGCCCCACCTGGTATGCCGCCATCAGCATCTCCTACCTGCTGGTGCTTTTCTTCTACGCCGTGCTGCCGGAAAGCCACAGCGACTGGCTCTGGCGTTTGATTCTCGGCTTTGGCGCGGTGCCCGCGCTGTTGATTATCGCCATCCGCAGCCGCTATATGAGCGAATCTCCGGTCTGGGCGGCGAATCAGGGCAACCTGAAAGAGGCGGCGTCCATTTTACGCCAGTCGTATAACATCAATGCCCACGTGCCGCAGGACGCGCTCAGCCAGCCCGCACCCGTCGTGAATAAAGCGAAATGGTCAAACTATCTGAACCTGTTCCGCGGCATCTACTTACGCCGCACGACGCTCGCTACGCTGCTTTCCGTCGTCTCGTCGTTTGCCTACAACGCCGTGGCGTTTGGTCTGCCGGTGATCATCTCCAGCTTCTTTGTCCAGTCAATGCTCACCACCATTCTCATTTCTCTGGTGCTTAACCTGCTGTTTGCCTTCGTCGGCGGACTGCTGGCGGTACGCTACGTGCCGCGCTTCGGCGCCTGGCGGATGTCGCTTGCGGGTTATGCCTGCCAGCTTGTCGCGCTACTGGGACTGGCGCTGATTGGCCGCCCCGAAGGCGCCTCTGAAGGGGTGCTCGCGGTCGCGATGCTGGCGCTATTCCTGTTCGGTCAGGGCTTCGGTCCGGGCGCGCATACCATGACGTTTGCCTCGCTGAGCTACCCGACCTCCCTGCGCGGCGTGGGCGTGGGTCTCAACCAGACGCTGATGCGCAGCAGCTCGACGCTGTCGCTATTCCTGTTCCCGCTGCTGGTCGCCTCGCTGGATACCGCCGTGTTCTGGGTGATTGCGCTGGCGCCGTTTATCGGCCTGGCGTCGCTGCTGGCGATCCGCTGGGAACCGTCCGGGTATGATGTGGATGCGGAGGATTATCGCTAGCCTTTCCTGCCGGGTGGCGCTGCGCTTACCCGGCCTACACTGCGCATTATCTTGTAGGCCCGTGCAAGCGTAGCGCCGCCGGGCGAAAATCACATGAGCCGTTTTTTATCCATAAGCGACTCATATGACAGGCTTCATTTCCGCCAGGGCATACTGAAACGACCCCGATGATGAGCGGATGGATGCAGCATGTTAGCAGCTCAGGTCACTGATAATACGTATAAAGGCTGGCAGGCATCGCTTGCCCTGCAGTTTTGTCACACCCCTGAGAAAACCCTCCTGCACTCCGCCCACCACGTCGGGCCGCTTACCGTTCAGCGTCCGTTTTATCCCGAAGGGGAAACCTGCCACCTTTATCTGCTGCACCCGCCCGGCGGAATTGTGGGCGGCGATACGCTGGACATTTCCGTTCGGCTGGACGCCAAAAGCCATGCGCTTATCACGATGCCCGGCGCCAGCAAGTTCTATCGCAGCAGCGGCCCGCAGGCGCGTCTTAGCCAGCATTTTTACCTCGAGGAAGATTCCACCCTGGAGTGGCTGCCGCAGGACACCATTATTTTTCCCGGCGCGAATGCCGCGCTGCGCTCCGTCTTCCACCTGAAGGCCTCCAGCACGCTGCTGGCGTGGGAGCTGTACTGCCTGGGCCGCCCGGTGATAAACGAAGCCTTCAGCCACGGCACCCTGGAGAGCCGCCTCGAGGTGTGGGTAGATGATGAGCCGCGCCTGATTGAGCGTCAGCATCTTAGCGGAGGCGATCTCACGCCCGTCGCCGGACATCCGTGGATCGGCACGCTGCTGTTCTACCCAGCCCGGGAAGAACATCTCGACGCAGTGCGCGAACGGCTCGCACCGCTGGAAAATTATGCGGGTGCAACGCTCACCGATGGCCTGCTGTCGGTGCGTTTTATCTCCCACGACAACCTGATTTGCCAGCGGGTGATGCGCGATATCTGGCAGTCGCTTCGCCCGCTTCTCACCACCAAACCCGCCTGTTCGCCGCGTATCTGGCAGACATAAGAGAAACGTTATGGAACTGACCCCCAGAGAAAAAGACAAGCTATTGCTGTTCACCGCCGCGCTGGTTGCCGAACGCCGCCTTGCGCGCGGGGTAAAGCTCAATTACCCGGAATCGGTCGCGCTAATCAGCGCCTTCATTATGGAAGGCGCGCGCGATGGCGAAACCGTCGCCTCGCTGATGGAGGCGGGCCGCCACGTCCTGAGGCGCGATCAGGTCATGGAGGGCGTCCCGGAGATGATCCCGGATATTCAGGTCGAAGCCACCTTCCCGGACGGATCGAAGCTCGTCACCGTCCATAACCCGATCGTCTAAGGAGCGCGTGATGATCCCAGGTGAATACCAGATCCAGCCCGGTAACATTGCCCTCAACGTCGGGCGTGAAACCCAACGCGTGGTTGTCGAAAACCACGGCGACAGGCCGATCCAGGTCGGATCGCACTACCACTTTTACGAGGTCAACCCGGCGCTAAAGTTCGATCGGGAAGCCACCAAAGGCTACCGGCTGAACATCCCGGCGGGCACCGCCGTGCGTTTTGAACCCGGCCAGAAGCGCGAAGTGACGCTGGTTCAGGTTACGGGCGCGCGGCGCATTTTCGGTTTTCGCGGCGAGGTGATGGGAGAGGTGAAACATGGCTGAGATTTCACGCCGGGCTTACGCCGATATGTTCGGCCCTACCACCGGCGATAAGGTGCGGCTGGCCGACAGCGAGCTGTGGATCGAAGTGGAAGACGACCTCACCACCTACGGCGAAGAGGTCAAGTTCGGCGGCGGGAAGGTGATCCGCGACGGCATGGGTCAGGGGCAGATGACCGCTGACGGCTGCGTGGATCTGGTGCTCACCAATGCGCTGATCGTCGATCACTGGGGGATCGTAAAAGCCGATATCGGCGTGAAGAACGGGCGGATCTTTGCCGTCGGGAAAGCCGGCAACCCGGACATTCAGCCCGCCGTAACGATCCCGATTGGTGCCGCGACGGAAGTGATCGCCGCCGAAGGGAAGATCGTCACCGCTGGCGGGATCGACACCCACATCCACTGGATCTGCCCGCAGCAGGCGGAAGAGGCGCTGGTCTCCGGCGTCACCACCATGATCGGCGGCGGCACCGGACCGGCGGCGGGCACCAACGCCACCACCTGTACGCCGGGGCCGTGGTATATCGCCCGCATGCTCCAAGCTGCCGATACGCTGCCGGTGAATATCGGCCTGCTCGGTAAGGGTAACGGCTCCAATCCGGATGCCCTGCGCGAGCAGATTGCCGCCGGTGCTATCGGGCTGAAGATCCACGAAGACTGGGGCGCGACGCCTGCGGCGATCAACTGCTCGCTGGAGGTGGCCGAAGAGATGGATATTCAGGTGGCGCTGCACAGCGACACGCTGAACGAGTCCGGTTTTGTCGAAGACACGCTGGCGGCCATCGCCGGGCGCACCATCCACACCTTCCACACCGAAGGGGCGGGCGGCGGCCACGCGCCGGATATCATCACCGCCTGCGCGCACCCGAATATTCTGCCCTCCTCCACCAACCCGACCTTGCCCTACACGGTGAACACCATCGACGAGCATCTCGACATGCTGATGGTCTGCCATCATCTCGATCCGGATATCGCCGAGGACGTGGCGTTTGCCGAATCCCGCATCCGTCGTGAAACCATCGCCGCGGAAGACGTGCTGCACGATATCGGCGCGTTCTCGCTCACCTCGTCAGATTCGCAGGCCATGGGCCGCGTCGGAGAAGTCATTATCCGCACCTGGCAGGTCGCGCACCGCATGAAGGTCCAGCGCGGCGCGCTGCCGGAAGAGACCGGCGATAACGACAACTTCCGCGTGAAGCGCTATGTCGCCAAATACACCATTAACCCGGCGCTCACCCACGGCATCGCCCACGAAGTCGGTTCGATTGAGGCGGGCAAGCTGGCGGATCTCGTGGTCTGGTCCCCGGCGTTCTTCGGCGTGAAGCCTGCCACCATCGTCAAGGGCGGAATGATCGCCTGCGCGCCGATGGGCGATATCAACGCCTCAATCCCTACGCCGCAGCCGGTGCATTACCGTCCGATGTTTGGATCGCTGGGCGCCGCGCGCCACGCCACCCGGCTGACGTTTATCTCGCAGGCCGCCAGTGCGAACGGCATCCCGCAGCAGCTCAGCCTGCAGAGCGCCACCGCGGTGGTGAAAGGCTGCAGGACGGTGAAAAAGGCGGACATGATCCACAACGGCCTGCAGCCGAATATCACCGTCGACTCACAAACCTACGAGGTGCGCGTCGACGGTGAACTGATAACCAGTGAACCGGCTGACGTTCTGCCGATGGCGCAACGCTATTTCCTGTTTTGAGGAGTAATGATGATCTATTTAACCCAACGCCTGGACCATGCCCACCCCGTAACCGCCAGCGTCACGCTGCCGATCGACGTGCGGGTGAAAAGCCGCGCCCGCGTATCGCTGAACGACGGCCGCGAAGCCGGGCTGATGCTGCCGCGCGGCCTGCTGCTGCGCGGGGGCGACCTGCTGACTACCGACGACGGTAGCGAGGTTGTCGAGGTGCTCGCCGCCCCGGAGTCCGTCTCCGTGGTGCGCTGCGCCGATCCGTTCCTGCTCGCCCGCGCCTGCTATCACCTGGGTAACCGCCACGTGCCATTACAAGTTATGCCCGGCGAACTGCGCTATCACCACGACCACGTTCTCGACGACATGCTGCGCCAGTTCGGGCTGGAGGTAGCCTACGCCAGCCTGCCGTTTGAACCGGAAGCGGGCGCTTACACCAGCGATGCCCACAGTCACTCTCACGCTCATTCACATTAAGGATTAATCATGCGCAAGTATTTACCTCTGCTGCTTCTGGCTTTTTCCGTTCCCGCGCTCGCGCATCCCGGCCACGGTGCCGACAGCTTTCAGGCCGGTTTTCTCCACCCGCTGACCGGGCTCGATCACCTGCTGATGCTCGCGGGCGCAGGCGTGCTCTCGGCGCTGAGCGGTCGCAAACTCCTGCTGCCGTTTGCCACCCTCGGGATGATGCTTGTCGGCGCCATTGCGGGTAGCCTGCTCGGCGGCTTCAGCGGTATGGAGATGCTGATTATCGCCTCGCTGGCGGTATCCGGCGTGATGATGTTTAAAACTGAAAACCGTCTGCTGCTGGCGGTGCCTGCCCTGGCAATGTTCCACGGCTGGGCGCACGGCGTGGAGATGTCCGGCCACAGCTTCTGGCTCTTCACCAGCGGGTTTATGCTCGCCAGCGCCACGGTGCTGTGCGCCAGTTTCGCCGCAGGGCTGCTGCTGCGCCGTCACGACGGCCTGCGTAAAACCTTCGGCGGCGGGCTGATTGTCTCCGCCCTGCTGGCGCTGATGAGCTGATGGAGCACGCTCGCCAGCGGCTGCGCCTGATGCAGCTCTCCAGCAGCAGCCTGCCGGTCGGGTCGTTTACCTGGTCGCAGGGGCTGGAGTGGGCCGTTGAGGCGGGCTGGGTCACGGACGCCGGGGCCTTTAAACGCTGGCAAATCCAGCAGATGGAGCAAAGCTTTTTCTGCGTCGACCTGCCGCTGTTTATCCGTCTTTATCAGGCCTGTGAGCAACGCGATCTTACTCATGCAAAACGCTGGACGGCATACCTTCTCGCCTGCCGGGAAACGCGCGAGCTGCGAGAAGAAGAGCGCAACCGCGGGGCGGCCTTTACGCGGCTGATTAAGAGCTGGGAACCTGACTGTCCGCCCGAATGGCTGCCGCTGTTTATGCAGAGCCAGCTCTGCGGCATGGCCTGGCTCGGCGTGCGCTGGGGCATTAGCGCGCGCGAGCTGGCGCTGAGTCTCGGCTACAGCTGGATGGAGAGCGCGGTGATGGCGGGCGTCAAGCTGGTGCCGTTTGGGCAGCAGGCCGCGCAGCAACTGATTATCGAACTGAGCGACCACTACGCCGCTGGTTTTGAACAGGCATTTTTACGTCGCGACGACGCGCTGGGGGCAGCAACGCCGCTGTCAGCCATCGCCTCCACTCGCCACGAAACCCAATATTCACGACTATTCCGTTCCTGAGGAGTCAACATGGCTGATTACAAACATCCCCTGCGCGTGGGCGTGGGTGGCCCGGTAGGATCGGGCAAAACCGCGCTGCTGGAAGCGCTCTGCAAGGCGATGCGCGATACCTATCATCTTGCGGTGGTGACCAACGATATCTATACCAAAGAGGATCAGCGC
Organism: Enterobacter asburiae; assembly: GCF_024599655.1. Taxonomy (NCBI): domain Bacteria; kingdom Pseudomonadati; phylum Pseudomonadota; class Gammaproteobacteria; order Enterobacterales; family Enterobacteriaceae; genus Enterobacter; species Enterobacter asburiae. The sequence continues at coordinate 777,993 of NZ_CP102247.1, read as the reverse complement.
ATTCTGACCGAGGCTGGCGCGCTGGAGCCGGAGCGCATCGTGGGCGTGGAGACGGGCGGCTGTCCGCATACCGCCATCCGCGAAGACGCCTCCATGAACCTGGCGGCGGTGGAAGCGCTCAGCGAGAAGTTCGGCAATCTGGATCTGATCTTCGTTGAAAGCGGCGGCGATAACCTCAGCGCCACCTTCAGCCCGGAGCTGGCGGATCTGACCATCTACGTCATCGACGTGGCCGAAGGGGAAAAAATTCCGCGCAAGGGCGGGCCGGGGATCACCAAATCCGATTTTCTGGTGATCAACAAAACCGATCTCGCGCCGTACGTCGGTGCGTCGCTGGAGGTGATGGAGCGCGACACCAACCGCATGCGCGGCGATCGTCCGTGGACGTTTACCAACCTGAAGGCAGGTGACGGGTTAGCGACGATTATTGCGTTTCTGGAAGAGAAAGGGATGCTGCGGGTGTAGTGCGGTTTATTGCACGTTAGCACACGTGGGTGTTGTAGGCCCGGTAAGCGCAGCGCCACCGGGCAAAAAACTTACGCCTCCGGCAGTTCCGCCAGCGGCCAGCGCGGACGCACGGACACGCTCAGGTCGGACGTTGCGCCCGCATTCAGACGCACCATACCCGCGTAAGCGATCATCGCGCCGTTATCAGTACAAAATTCCGGACGGGCATAGAACACTTCCCCGCGACGCTTTTGCATCATCTCGGCGAGCTTCGCGCGCAGCGTGCGGTTAGCGCTCACGCCACCGGCCATCACCAGACGCTTAAAGCCGGTCTGATCCAGTGCGCGCTTGCACTTGATCATCAGCGTATCCACTACCGCATCTTCAAACGCGCGGGCGATATCGGCGCGGGTCTGCTCGCTGTCATCGTTATTACGGATCGTATTCGCCGCGAAGGTTTTCAGCCCGGAGAAGCTGAAATCCAGCCCCGGACGGTCGGTCATCGGGCGCGGGAAGACAAAGCGCCCTTCCGTTCCCTGCGACGCCATTTTGGAGAGCATCGGACCGCCAGGGTAATCCAGTCCCAGCAGCTTGGCGGTTTTATCGAAGGCTTCACCGGCAGCGTCGTCGATCGACTCGCCCAGCAGCTCGTACTTGCCAATGCCCGTTACGCTAATCAGCTGCGTATGGCCACCGGAGACCAGCAGCGCCACAAACGGGAATTCAGGCGGATTCTCTTCCAGCATCGGCGCCAGAAGGTGCCCTTCCATATGGTGAACCGGAATGGCCGGAACATCCCACGCGAACGCCAGTGAACGACCCACAGTTGCGCCAACCAGCAGCGCGCCGACCAGGCCCGGGCCTGCGGTATACGCCACTGCATCAATTTCTTTTGCCGTTAATCCCGCTTCTTTCAGAGCCGCCTGAATCAGGGGAACCGTTTTACGCACGTGGTCACGAGAGGCCAGTTCCGGCACGACGCCGCCGTAGTCAGCGTGCAATTTCACCTGACTATACAATTGGTTGGCCAGAAGCCCTTTTTCGTCGTCGTAAATGGCGATGCCGGTTTCATCGCAGGATGTTTCAATACCCAGTACACGCATGACTTGTTTTACCTCGTTTCAATACCGCGCAGTGTAGAGCCTGGGCGGGTTGATGTAAAACTTTGTTCGCCCCAGGAAGAAGGCTCGTGTATACTCCTCACCCTTATTAAAGTCCCTTTCAAAATCGCATCGGTGCTTTACAAAGCAGCAGCATTTGCAGTAAAATTCCGCACCATTTTGAAATAAGCTGGCGTTGATGCCAGCGGCAAACCGAATTTATTAAAGGTGAGAGTTACATGCCGGTAATTAAAGTACGTGAAAACGAGCCGTTCGACGTAGCACTGCGTCGCTTCAAACGTTCATGCGAGAAAGCAGGTGTTCTGGCTGAAGTTCGTCGTCGTGAGTTTTATGAAAAACCAACGACCGAACGTAAGCGCGCTAAAGCTTCCGCTGTGAAACGTCACGCGAAGAAACTGGCTCGCGAAAACGCACGCCGTACTCGTCTGTACTAATTGGTTGAGGGCCTCAGCCCTCAATTGACAGACAGAGTAATAGTCGTAAGGCCGTGCTTCCGGAAGGAATGCGCGGCTTGTTTTCGTTTATAAGTCGCTTAAAATTTTGGGGCATATGGCCGGAAGAATCCCACGCGTTTTCATCAATGACCTGCTTGCCAGAACCGACATCGTCGATCTCATCGACGCGCGGGTAAAGCTAAAAAAGCAGGGCAAGAACTACCATGCGTGCTGTCCGTTCCATAACGAAAAAACCCCCTCCTTCACCGTAAACGGTGAAAAGCAGTTCTACCATTGCTTCGGCTGTGGCGCACACGGTAATGCCGTCGATTTTTTGATGAACTACGACAAGCTCGAGTTCGTTGAAACCGTCGAAGAGCTGGCGGCGATGCATAACCTTGAAGTGCCGTATGAAGCAGGCAGTGGGCCAAGTCAGATCGAGCGCCATCAGCGGCAAACGCTGTATCAACTAATGGATGGCCTGAATTCGTTTTATCAACAGTCTCTTAAGCACTCTGCGGCTGAGCCTGCGCGTCAGTATCTGAACAAGCGCGGACTGAGCGACGATGTCATTGCGCGTTTCGCTATTGGTTACGCCCCGCCCGGCTGGGACAACGTGTTAAAGCGTTTTGGCGGCAATAGCGAAGATCGTAAGTCTCTCATCGATGCAGGCATGCTGGTCACCAACGACCAGGGACGAAGCTACGACCGCTTCCGCGAACGGGTGATGTTCCCGATCCGCGACAAGCGTGGCCGGGTAATTGGTTTTGGTGGTCGCGTGCTGGGTGATGCCCTGCCGAAATACCTCAACTCCCCGGAAACCGATATTTTCCATAAGGGCCGCCAGCTGTACGGTCTTTATGAGGCGCAGCAGAATAATGCGGAACCTCCGCGTCTTCTGGTCGTCGAAGGCTATATGGACGTCGTGGCACTGGCGCAGTACGACATCAACTACGCGGTTGCGTCGTTAGGCACGTCCACCACCGCCGATCATATTCAACTGCTGTTCAGGGTGACCAACAACGTCATCTGCTGTTACGACGGTGACCGCGCAGGACGCGACGCCGCCTGGCGTGCGCTGGAAACCGCACTGCCGTATATGACCGACGGGCGTCAGCTACGCTTTATGTTTCTGCCCGACGGCGAAGACCCGGATACGCTGGTGCGTAAAGAGGGCAAAGCGGCGTTTGAAACGCGGATGGAGCAGGCTCAGCCGCTCTCCACGTTTTTGTTTAACAGCCTGATGCCGCAGGTCGATTTGAGTACCCCTGACGGGCGCGCGCAGCTCAGTACGCTGGCGCTGCCGTTAATCAGCCAGGTGCCCGGCGAAACGCTGCGCATCTATCTGCGTCAGGAATTAGGCAACAAGCTCGGCATTCTGGATGACAGCCAGCTTGAACGTTTAATGCCTAAACAGGCTGAAAACGGCGCGGTTCGCCCTGCGCCTCAGCTAAAACGCACAACCATGCGTATACTGATAGGGTTGCTGGTACAAAACCCCGAGCTCGCACCGCAGGTGCCGTCGCTGGCGGGTTTGAACCATGAGAAATTGCCCGGGCTTGGCTTATTTTCAGAACTGGTCAACACGTGTTTGTCTCAGCCAGGTCTGACCACCGGACAACTTTTAGAGCACTATCGCGGCACAAAAGAGGCCGCTACCCTTGAAAAATTGTCGATGTGGGACGATATAGCAGATAAGGACATTGCAGAAAAAACGTTCACCGACTCACTCAACCATATGTTTGATTCGATGCTTGAGCTGCGCCAGGAAGAGTTGATAGCTCGCGAGCGCACACACGGTTTAAGCAGCGAAGAACGCCGGGAGCTCTGGATGATTAACCAGGAACTGGCGAAGAAATAAAAAATTTAACGGCTTAAGTGCCGAATATCGATCGGGAAGCCCCCGGCAGCCGCACTGAGAGGCAGCGGCAAAAATATAAGTACGCCCTCGCTTTAAAGGTTGGCAGCCCCATCGCCGACACCAATCAAACGAATTAAGTGTGGATACCGTCTTATGGAGCAAAACCCGCAGTCACAGCTGAAACTTCTTGTCCAACGCGGTAAGGAGCAAGGCTATCTGACCTATGCCGAGGTCAATGACCATCTGCCGGAAGATATCGTCGATTCAGATCAAATCGAAGATATCATCCAAATGATCAATGACATGGGCATTCAGGTGATGGAAGAAGCACCGGATGCCGATGATCTGTTGCTGGCTGAAACCTCCAACAACACTGACGAAGATGCGGAAGAAGCTGCTGCACAGGTACTGTCCAGCGTGGAATCTGAAATCGGGCGTACCACTGACCCGGTCCGCATGTACATGCGCGAAATGGGTACCGTTGAACTGTTGACCCGCGAAGGCGAAATTGACATCGCAAAACGCATCGAAGACGGGATCAACCAGGTTCAGTGCTCCGTTGCCGAGTACCCGGAAGCGATCACCTATCTGCTGGAGCAGTACGATCGCGTTGAAGCGGAAGAAGCGCGCCTGTCTGACCTGATCACCGGTTTTGTCGACCCGAACGCTGAAGAAGATATGGCGCCTACCGCCACTCACGTCGGTTCTGAACTGTCTCAGGAAGAGATGGATGATGACGAAGACGAAGATGAGGAAGAGAGCGACGACGACACCGCGGACGATGACAACAGCATCGACCCGGAACTGGCGCGTGAGAAGTTTGCCGAGCTGCGTACCCAGTACGAAGTGACGCGTGACACCATCAAAGCGAAAGGCCGCAGCCATGCCGCCGCTCAGGAAGAGATCCTGAAACTGTCTGAGGTATTCAAACAGTTCCGCCTGGTGCCAAAACAGTTCGACTACTTGGTAAACAGCATGCGCGTGATGATGGATCGCGTACGCACCCAGGAACGCATCATCATGAAGCTGTGCGTTGAGCAGTGCAAAATGCCGAAGAAGAACTTCATCACCCTCTTCACCGGTAACGAAACCAGCGAAACCTGGTTCAACGCGGCTATCGCGATGAACAAGCCGTGGTCTGAAAAACTGCACGACGTGAAGGACGATGTCTATCGTGGTCTGCAGAAGCTGCAGCAGATCGAAGAAGAGACCGGCCTGACCATCGAGCAGGTTAAAGACATCAACCGTCGTATGTCCATCGGTGAAGCGAAAGCCCGCCGTGCGAAGAAAGAGATGGTTGAAGCGAACTTACGTCTGGTTATCTCTATCGCCAAGAAATACACCAACCGTGGTCTGCAGTTCCTGGATCTGATTCAGGAAGGCAACATCGGTCTGATGAAAGCGGTAGATAAGTTTGAATACCGTCGTGGTTACAAGTTCTCCACATACGCAACCTGGTGGATCCGTCAGGCTATCACCCGCTCTATCGCGGATCAGGCGCGCACCATCCGTATTCCGGTGCATATGATTGAGACCATCAACAAGCTCAACCGTATTTCCCGCCAGATGCTGCAGGAGATGGGCCGCGAGCCGACGCCGGAAGAGCTGGCCGAGCGCATGCTGATGCCGGAAGACAAGATCCGTAAAGTGCTGAAGATCGCCAAAGAGCCAATCTCCATGGAAACACCTATCGGTGATGATGAAGATTCGCATCTGGGTGATTTCATCGAGGATACCACCCTCGAGCTGCCGCTGGACTCTGCGACCACCGAGAGCCTGCGTGCCGCGACACACGACGTTCTGGCTGGCCTGACCGCTCGTGAAGCGAAAGTCCTGCGTATGCGTTTCGGTATCGATATGAACACCGACCACACGCTGGAAGAAGTGGGTAAACAGTTCGACGTTACCCGTGAACGTATCCGTCAGATCGAAGCGAAGGCGCTGCGTAAGCTGCGTCATCCAAGCCGCTCTGAAGTGCTGCGTAGCTTCCTGGACGATTAATCCAGGTAAACAGCAAAAAGCTCCCAATCGGGAGCTTTTTTTTTTTATTCCCTCTCCCTGTGGGAGAGGGCCAGGGTGAGGGCATCAGGCCGCAGAGGATTACAGCCCCCGCACCATCAGCGCCTCATCCAGCTCCCGATACGCCTCTACCAGCTTATCCAGCGTTGCCCTGTTGAGCCCGCTCGGATTTGGCAGCACCCATACCTGCGTAACGCCAATCATGATGCTCTGCTTGCCCCACTTAGCCCCGCGCTGGCTAAAAGCCTGCTCGTAGGCCTGCTTGCCGAGGATCGCCAGCGCGGCCGGCTGATAATCCTCTATCTTCTTGATCAGTTCCCGCCCGCCGCTGCGCAGCTCATGCAGGTTGACCTCACTCGCCTGTACCGTCGGCCGCTCGACCAGCATGGTGATCCCGCAGCGCGTGTCCAGCAGATGCTGCTCCTCTTCGGGCTTCAGTAGCCTGTCGGTAAACCCGGCCTGGTAGATCACCTTCCAGAAGCGATTGCCCGGATGGGCGAAGTGAAAACCGGTGTGCGCCGAGGACTTACCCGGGTTGATTCCACAGAACACCACCCGCAGGCCCGGGGCCAGAATATCGTTGATCATCTTTACTCCCGCTCGATACATCGTCAGGGAAGTATAAAGGATTGATTATGCGTTGTTTATAAAAACAGCAGGCAGGTGTGAATGGCTGGATTGCTGCAGGGAGTTACTTTATAATTCACCGCCACGGCCCCTTAGCTCAGTGGTTAGAGCAGGCGACTCATAATCGCTTGGTCGCTGGTTCAAGTCCAGCAGGGGCCACCAGACACAGCAAGGGCTGGCGAGAAATCGTCGGCCCTTTTGCTTTTCTCGGGGATACTCCGGGGATACTGTGTAACGGGATTCATAGTGTTTTATGGTTAATCAATAGCCATACAAATCAAATATCTTTCACCTTTGCTGTGCGAAACTGATGTAACTATTAACTCAGAGGATGCACAGAATGAAATGGATCGCGATGGAAGAGCAAAAACCCACTCCAAAAATTCAATTTGCCCTTTTTTTGGTGGCAACCGATAAAGGAGTGGGGGTTGCTGAATACTGGCCGATGGATGGCTTCAGAAATCTCAGAATCAGCGGAAACACACAGTATTCGTCATATGATGTGACTCACTGGATGCCGCTGCCTCAGCCGCCAACAGAATGATAAGAACCCGCTTTTGGCGGGTTTTATCTTTTTACAGTTAAAGCAACTCTATCTGCCCGATAGAGCGAGGATCGTATTCCTCAACCAGAATGCCGAGTTCACTCGTATCCATCAGGGTAAAGTTACCGATGACACCTACAGTTGCTTGATAAAAAGTAATCAAAAAAATTCAGTTAGGTATAAAATGTAAGTTTTGAAGCACTAGCACTTAAGGAACTAAAATGTCAGAAAATAAGAAATGGAAAGAAAAACTAATATCATCTAGTTTCCCTCTTGAATATCTAGTCTCTAGAAAATTAGCAGACTTAGATATTGCTGTTCAAAATGAATTTACTTATTCACGTGACGACGCTGGGATTTTAAAAGATTTCTCTATTGATCTACATGGCAGTTATTGGAATGAAGAATGCACATTTCATTTAATATTCCTAATAGAGTGTAAGCAAAGGCATGATAAAAACAAATGGCTATTCATGAGAGACCCAAACATTCCGGATTTCAGTTCTCATACCCTAGGTTATACTTTACGAACGGTCGATAATTTTACTCGTATGATTGTGCCTACGGATTCGACGTATGCCCTTGATGAAAAAATTGATTTCGTTGTTAAAGGCTTAGAAATTGACACAAGCAACGGCAATGTATACGACAATGAATTGAAGCATGGACTCTCTCAGTTAGCATATGCTTTACCAGATGTTATGATACAAAACATTTCACACTGTATTCATTCACATCCAGAAGATAACATCCCATTTTTCTTTGTGCCTATACTGTTAACAACTTCCGAACTATTCGTCACTCATGACGATTTTTCTGTTCAGAAAATCAGAGAGTCACAAGAATTAGATGATATAGCTCAAAACGTTCCCTATGTAATTATGGAAAATCAACACACACCAGGATTCGGAATTCATAGGGCGAAAAGATTTGCTGCTTATGATTATTTTTTAGGTTCTTCACAATTAAGCGTCATAAATGTTCTCAGGGAAAAACATGGTGAACATAGCCATACTCTCCCAATGGAGAGAATCCTAGACTTAGCGAACCGCCCACATCAACACTTTCCAGAATATTTCTCACAAATACTTGTATGCTCATTAGCAAATCTTGACTCATTAGTTAAGGAAATTATTGAAATCGCAGAGAATGCGATGAAAAAAGCAAAGAAGTTATCTTAAATTAATATGTATTTGACTGACTGAGGCAACTGTAACTTAGACTCCCCTGCTCCGTTCCCCCACTCATCCTGCCTTTGTGGGGGTAGCAGGAGCATCAGACCAGCCTGGCTCATAGGCCATAGCCATAGATCAGCCTAGTTACCACACATTTTCTGCTTTTTTCTCCGCTAAAACCTTAACATTCCTTAACATCGCCACTTTACACTTTTCCACTAAGCCCTGAATTCATGCGGCTTTCAGCGTAGTTTACACTTTCCATTTTTGCGCAACAAACCATAGCATTTCTTAGCATACCAACTTGACACTTTTCGGTTAGGTGGTCGCTTCAAACCTTAATATTTCTGTATATTTTGTTCTTACACTTTCACATTGGGCCAGCTACGGCAAGGTCTCAAGGAAGGGGTAACACTCCCTTCTGTAGCAGTCCAGATGTAGGAAGGTCTGTCCAGAACGGTCTTAGTCACCTTCACCATAAAAACGCTTATGGCGGGCCTCGTCCGTTTCCAGTGGCGTGCACAAAGCCTTCAATCTTTCCATCGTTATAATGACTCCTTCAGGGTCCAGTTCCTCACTCCTGCCAATGCCACGCAAATCAGCAGTAAGGCACTCGGCATAAAAATAATCCCTGATAAAATACATCGCCTCATCCAGCTGGTGAAATCCCCGGAAAATATGCTCACAATCATCGAAAGAGATCCTGACAGCGGTTTCTTCCTCATCCTCGTCATCAGATATAAATTCAATGTCATAAGCGATGAGCTTTACAGCCGTTGCTACCAGTTGCCTCGCTTCATCCTGGCTTTGAGCTGGTGGGTATTTACCATCATGAGTATGAACCCAATTAATTAGCTCTTTGGCGCTCATGGTAAGCCTGTCGTTGCTTGAGGGGGATTCATCACCTGCCGAACGTCTTTCCGTCGCTTCCACATCAATCTTGCCACCGGACATCACTACTTCACCCTTGGCTACCCAGTCATAAACTGTCTGGCGGCTAACCCCACAATGACGGGCATAAGCTGTTTTTGTTAAAAGCATTTCATAATCTCCCTTTTTTGAGATAAGTTAATAAAAAACGTAATGATGAGTGATTAGTTATGGATCCGTTATTATCTCAAATATTAGTTAGTGGTGCTGGAGAAGCTGTTAAAGTAATGACTGAAAAACTCCTTTCTTCCAACTGGTTGAGAGGAACTGAGGAGAGTATAGGAATCGTAGAACAGCTTGATCATCCTGAAATACGATCAAAGTATATTGAGAAACACGTTTCTAATGCTCTCCGCATGCGAACACTTCACCAGCGTGAGCATGATATTTTGCTCGATGAAATATACTTCCCCCTAACAATAACAAACATTGCAAATGATGATAATATAACTATAAACGATGACTGTATTATATCGCATTCCCGCATAGTAAACATCATTGGTATTGCAGGACAAGGTAAAAGCACCATATTAAGAAAGCTATTCCAAAATGAAATAAACTCTGGCAACAGAATACCCTTTTTCCTCGAACTTAGAAGGATAGAAAAGGGAACAATTTTAGAGTTCTTCAAGCTTACTATTGAATCACTTGGGATTGACATTAATCGTAAAGAAAATCATGTAGAGCTTTTGCTTCAGTCGGGTAAAATTGTTTTGATGCTTGATGGCTTTGATGAGGTTAAAGCTAGTTCAAGACTTGAAGTTTTATCTCAAATAAAAGAATTAAACGTCAGGTATAACTGTCCAGTTATAGTTACCAGTCGGCCTGAAACTGAAATATGCAGAGAAACATCTATTAGTAACCTTATGGTGAAAGAATTAGATGAAGCAAGCCAACTCGGTATATTAAAAGTTCTTTCCAATGAAACAGAATATAATGAAATATCTAGTGTAATTAGCGACAACGCTCAACTTAAAGAAACACTTAAAACTCCAATCCTTATCAACCTTTTATATGTATGCTACCCGTACTGGGATGAATTACCAAGTAACGTTGTAGAGTTTTATAATAAGCTTTATATAACACTATACTTGAAGCATGACAGAATGAAGTCATGGGCCAGAGAACGAAAATCATCCTTAAATACTGATGATTCCCTTTGGTGTTTTTCTGCTCTATGTTACTTTTCCATGAAAGATGAAGTATTTGAGTTCGATACGAAAACATTAACTAAATATGCAAGAAAAGCACTGAACGCGGCAAGCATTGATACAAGAGAGTGTGAGTGTTTTGTCGATGACATAATTAACATTACTTGTTTAATACAGCAAGATGGTCTTGACCGCTTTGTTTACTTACACAAGTCAGTGCAGGAGTACCATGCTGCCTATACTATCAGCAATCTTCCAAAAGAAATAAAACTCAAGTTTTATGAATCAATTTCAGAAAGCTTAACATCAAATGACAAATTTGATAATGTGCTGAACTTTCTACATTACATTGATAAAGATACGTTCCAGGAACAAATTTCAATAAAATTATTTGAAAAGCTAGGTTTAGCAGACATTGCAAACTCTGACCTTGAAACTGTATGTGAACTTATATTACAGAAAGCGAGGGACATGAATATATATGCCGAACCTACTAAAAATAACCAATTAGCCTGGCAAGAGGTGGATGTAATATCTCACGAGTTTGGGCTCGATGTGTTATATATTATGACTGGTGGCCCTCGATTCTACAGTGAGTCTGTTGATGACCCAATACTTGAAGCAGCGAATATTGATTTCGACAAAGCCGAAATTGAAAGATATGAATATTCAATTGTTACCACCCCGATTGCTAAAAAATTAAACTTGAAAAGATACAAGGTAAATCTTGCAAGTTTTATTTTAGAGCATCATTTACTTGATGAAGTTGCATGCAGATTAAAAAGAAGGGCAGAAGACTATTACCATTCGGTATATACACCATTAATCAAGGCTACGCAAAAAAAGAAGAAGGCACTGTATAAAGAATTTGAAATAAAGCGCGAACTCTAAATTATTGCCTTTATTATTTTGAAAGGTAGGCTAAAACAAGCGATCTATTTAGCCTATCTTTTTATTTTAAATTAACGTTCAATGACTTGCAAAAACCCTTGTTATTTTACATGGCATAGATAATCTTTTTTTTGATTCAATTATGTAAATGCTTCTAAATTCATAGCAAGAGAATCATCATATTTATAACCTAAAATTTGTCGGTCTTGTTCATATTCAATGCCTGATGGATATCCTCTGAATACTCCTGTTTGATACCCCTTAGCAGCCCGTCCGAATCCAAGCCACCAGCAGTTATGTTGTAGTGGTTACTGTGGTTGATGACTCCCCGTGGAAGGTAGCAGAATAGAGATAACAATTATTTACCATATAAGTAGTGGGGTTGCATTTCAGGCCCTGTTTGCTAGTTTCTGTATAAACTTTGGGAGCCTATTGAATGAACTCAGAACGACGCATTTCACCTCTCAATCCACGTCTTACTCGCATGGTCACAGAAACCCAGGATGAGCTTTTTCAGCTGATCAACAAGTGGCGTTTTCTTAAAACGGATCTTACGCTAATAATCCCCCGTTTCAATAAGCCAGACATTAGCTACCAGGGCGTCGCATTTTGCGACTCTGTCAGGGACGTTTTCTGGGGAGATTTTATTGATCCCTACATCAAGCACCGGAGTCTTGTGCTCATCGAAAAAACGCGTGTACTCGCCAACGAGTGCGGATTATCCGTGGAAGATGCCCTTTCAGATATGGGTGAAATGTTCTGCGGAATGGTTGTCAGGGTTTATGACAGGATGGCGGAAACTGACCGCATTCTGCGTGGTGATGGAATAACTTTCCCCCCCAAGATCGACGTGTCCCGTCACATACAATTTATGCAGGAAATGATCGTTAGCGAGGTGGGTGTAGAAAAAATGAAAACAGATAAGTCCAGTTCAAACAATGTTTTTAATTTCAATGGCCCTAACAGCCCTGTTCAGATAGGTGACGGCAACAGCCAGTCCCAGTGAATCGCCACGGATAATCTAGACACTTCCGAGCCGTTGATAATATTGATTTTCATATTCCGTCGGAGGCATCTGAGCACTCGAACCATGCCGACGTTTACTGTTATAAAACATTTCGATGTAATCAATAATATCGCTGCGTGCTTCTTCCCGTGTTGCGTAGATCTTTTTCTTTATCCGTTCACGCTTCAGTAGCTGGAAAAAGCTTTCTGCAACTGCGTTGTCGTGACAGTTACCACGACGGCTCATACTGCCCTCCAGACCGTGTGATTTCAGGAACGACTGCCACTCATGGCTTGTGTACTGACTACCTTGATCAGAATGAACCAGCACCTGTTTTTGGGGATTACGTCGCCACACGGCCATCAAAAGCGCATTCAGAACAATATCTTTTGTCATCCGGGGTTGCATTGACCAGCCGATAACTTTGCGCGAGAACAGGTCAACAACTACGGCCAGATACAGCCAGCCTTCGTGGGTTCGGATGTAAGTTATGTCCGTTACCCAACGTTCATCCGGTGCTTCCGGGTTGAACTGCCGCTGGAGTCTGTTGGGTGTCACGATACTGGCTTCACCTTTACGCGTTCGTGGGCTTCGATACCCGACCTGAGCCTTTATCCCGGCACGCTTCATCAGCCGCCAGACCCTGTTAATCCCACATTGTTGCCCGCTATCTCGCAAGTCGAGATGGATCTTGCGATAGCCATAAGCGCAACCGGACTCCAGCCAGAACTGTTTGATTTGTCCTGTCAGTCTGAGATCCGCCTGATGCCGTGGTGAATGCGGCTGCTGAAGCCAGGTGTAAAACCCACTCGGATGAACATTCAGCACCCGACAGAGCAGACGAACAGGCCAACAACAGGAGTTGTCACGGATAAAGGCGTACCTCAGTCGGACAGCTTTGCGAAGTACGCCGCGGCTTTTTTTAATATGTCCCGTTCGTCAGTAACCCGCTTCAGCTCCTTCTGGAGTCGGCGGATCTCGGCCTGAGCATCTGACTGCTCTTTGTTGGTGGAAGAGTCCGGCCCGTATTTCTTTATCCAGGCATAAAGACTGTGGGTAGTGATATCGAGACGTGTTGCGACACTGGAAACAGAATGGCCACGATCAACAACCTGCTTGACGGCTTCAATTTTAAACTCTTCAGGATAACGCTTACTGCTCATATGCACCTCTCTTTAAGTCATCTTAAATGACTCTGAGGTGTCTGTTAAACCTGTGGCGATTCAGTTCGGCTCCTTTATGATTGGTTTAGCCCTCTACCTCTTGAATGGCGATTATCATTTTTTATAGGCATCATTGGCAGCAAAACGGCAGCAGACCTATTCACTATGCTTTCATATTTGAAATTATTCGATGCAACAACCCATTTAAAATCTAACCTATTATTTTATAAGACTTTAAATTGGGACTCATAATCGCCAGGTCGCTGGTTCAAGTCCAGCAGGGGCCACCAGATTTTAGTTTTAGAATCATATGATTAAGCCACTCGACTGAGTGGCTTTTTTATTGGCTTTTTTGAGCCGATGACGCAGCCGCTAACCGTGGTTCAGCGAAGCCGTTCGGGCACGCTCAGACGCACCGGGAGTCGCAATCAGGCGCTCCACGGACTCCATCGTCACGAACGTACAGCTGCAGTCCACATTGGTGCACTGGTGATAGCGCTCTTTGGTATTTTCACTTAGATAGCGACTGGTACGCGCATGCGCAGAGTGCTTGCACTTAGGACAATGGAACATGTACCCCCCCCACTTGATTCACATTTTGTGAATCAATGATACCCAAAATAAAACCAATAGCAACTACATTACTCACTATCAACAGTAAATTTTTCGTCGGTGACGTTCAGCTCAAGCTTAAGCTGCGTGGTAAATCCGCTGTCGTTGAGGGTATGCACCACCTCTCCGATGATCCACGCCTGCTCGTCAATGACGCGTTTAAAACCGTTTACCAGCACCGGCGTTTCGGGGAACAGATCGGCGCGTCCCAGCGCAAGCTGGATGGAAAACTTCACGGTTCCCCGCTGAAGTGCGCGCCACTTCGCCTCTGCGGCCCTGAGCGCCTGCTCTTCAGAAGCATAAACCGTAGTGAGCTCAAATACGTTTTCCGCCGATCCCACCAGCCTCTCTTGCGGTTTCTGCTCCTTGCCTCCTGCTTCCGCTACCGGTGCGGCGGCATCCGGGTGCTGCAGTGCTTCTGTCTGCTGCCCTTTGGGCTGACGAAAAATACTCAATTGAGGATTTTGTTGTTTAGGGTCGCGCGTTTGCAGCCATTTGGTCGTTACGCCGGAATAGTTTTCACGGTCAGTGACGGAAAAAAGATGCTTATCGCCATCCCCACGCTCAATCACCATTAAGGAAAGCGGGGTGCCGCTGGCCGTCACAGCCTGACCCGCTTTCATAAAGATAATCTTCCCGGCTTTGATTGAAACAAATGCACCATTACGTTCGGCAAGGCGGGCGAGAAACGCCGCGTCTGTCTCCTGAGACTGGTCAATATGAGAGATGGCGATGGATGCAAGCCCTGCCGTGACGCTGGCGGTCAACTGGTTACGCTGAGCGATGGTATCGACTATCGCGCCAATCGTCGTATCATGCCACGACTGTTCGCGCCGCACGTTTAGCTTTCCACGAAAATCTGCGCTGCATCCCCGGATGGTCAGCGTGTCCGGCGCGCCCCGGAATTCAATCTCATCAATCGTAAAGTCCCCTTTCTCCTCGAGCGGGGTTCCCTCCCATCCCAGCCATAAGGACAGCCTTGCCCCCCGGGCAGGCAAGTCCAGCAGCCCATCGGAATCATCCAGTTGAATATTCAGCTGATCGGCTTCCAGCCCCCGTTTGTCGGTCATGGTCAGGCTGATAAGACGATGGCTGAAATTTTGCGTGATATCACGATCGTCAAGCTTAAGCATAAAATCAGGGGCGATTTTCCCACCCGCCCGGATATTCA
Organism: Enterobacter asburiae; assembly: GCF_024599655.1. Taxonomy (NCBI): domain Bacteria; kingdom Pseudomonadati; phylum Pseudomonadota; class Gammaproteobacteria; order Enterobacterales; family Enterobacteriaceae; genus Enterobacter; species Enterobacter asburiae. Next base: position 762,841 of record NZ_CP102247.1, on the reverse strand, counting down.
TTTCGGCGATCATCCCACCAGCCCTCCAATGCTATTGCGTGCGCTTTCCACCAGCTCTGTGGCCTGCGTTCGCAGGTCGCCAAACGTCGCCATCAGTGATTCGTCCACGCGTTTTAGCGACAGGGTAAAATTAATTTTTCGGGCGGTACCGTCACTGTAAAAATCCGAATGCGTATGTGTGACTTTCTCAATGACAAACATGCCGTGAATGATGCCGGTACCGTCTATCAACGGCCATGCCCGCCCCTCATTCGCCATCAGCTCAACCGCCTTGAGAGAAAGCCGCCCTCCCGTGAGTTCCGGGTAGAGTAAGCCGGAGAGGCTAAAGGATGTCTCCCCTTCGCCAAGGTACTGCCAGGCTTTGGGTTTCCCGATGCGAGCGCTGGATGCCCAGCGGTAGTCTTTTGTGAATATCATTGACTGATACGGTAAGGTTCGTCGTTCAAAGACAAACAGACCCAGCACCATTAACATTTTCTCTCTCCTCAAACATACATAAAGCTGGATTGCCGCTGTCTCGCTTTATCACGTTCACTGTTTTCGATTTCCTCCCGGATTTGACGCGTCAGATCCGTTCCGGAGGCCGTGCCCCCCTGCAGCGTGATGTGATATTCGCTTTTACTCTGATCGACGTAAGAGCGTCCTCCAGTAGCGATGGTCGGCTGATACCCCAGGCTGCCGCCAGAGATTCCCGCGCCTGGACTAGACGAGCTGCCCGCAGGAGAGGAAGCCGCTTCTGCTTTTGCCGCAGCGGCGTCGAGATCGCCCGACTCGTTTTTGATAAGACCGAGTTTCTCCAGTAGCCAGCTGGCCTTGCCGCTCAGGCTGTTAAAGAGATCAAGCGGGGCCATTAACGCATCGCCCAGCGCCTGACCAAAAATCACGCCAGCGTTTTTACAGCCATCCAGCGTTTCCTGCGTCGCCTTGATCGGCGTGATTAAGTCGGTGAACCATTGCCAGATACCGCCCAGCTTCTCCGAGATAGCGTCAAATACCGCCATCACCGGTGAGAACAGCGCACCCAGCGGTGCGAAAGCCGTCGAAAGTCCTTCCATCACCCCGCCAAAGAAGGCGCTGATGGGCTCCCAGTATTTAAAAATCAGTAAGGCACCGGCAGCAATCGCCGCGCCAAGGGCAATCACCGGCCAGCTAAGGGCACCCAGCACCGTCATGATGGCGCCGCCCACCACGCTGAATACCGTTCCCAACATCCCGGCCGCGGTAATAACCATATTGACGCCCGTCAGAACCGGGCCGACAACCGTACCTACGCCACCCAGTACGCCAGAGAACGCCTGGGCGCCGACAACGATGCTGGCGAGGGTCTGCGTCAGCTCAGGGTTGGCATTCACCCAAAGAGAGGCCGTGCCAAGCCAGCCGGTTGCGGTTGTTATCAGGTTGCGCAGAGCGCCATCCGCTTTATCAAATACATCAATCTTCAACCCGTTCCACGCGGCCTGGAATCGGTTGATATCGCCGTCAAGATTGTCGGTCTGCACGGACGCCGCAATCGCGGTACTGCCTTTTGCCTCCTGCAACTGCTGGCGTTTTTCATCAAGCGATCCATCACCCGCAGCGGAAGCCAGCGCCCCCGCGGCTTTTATGGCATCCGGAGTCTGAACATGGCGCAACATCGCGCTGAGCGCGTCCCCGGCGGCGGCGCCTTTCATCCCTTTTTCCGCCAGAACGCCCAGCAGCGCGGTGGTCTCTTCAAGCCCCATACCGGATGTACCCGCAGCGGGCGCAGCGGAGGTGACGGCCGCCACCATCTCAGCGAGGCTGGTATTTGAAGAGGTAGAACCGCGCGTAAGCACATCTGCGATGCGTCCCGCGTCCGTATCGGCCAGGCTATACGCGGCCTGCGTGCTGGCGATCATATCGGCCGCTTTTGCCGCGTCGACATTCCCCGCCAGGCTGAGGTTGACCGTTGGCGCGGTGGCCGCAAGCAGCCCATCGGCGTCATAGCCTGAACGAGTCAGTTCGGATTGTGCCCGGAGGACCGTATCTGCAGGTACGCCGGTCCTGGCACTGACCTCCCGCGCCTGCTGGCGAATCGCCTCAAGCCGGGGATCCCCCTTCGCCAGGCCAAGGTTTGCCTGAATGGCCGACATCTGCTTTTCAAAGCTGATGCCTGGCGCCATAAACCGGGACGTCTGTTCAAAGCCCGCTTTTGCGATACCCAGGCCCGCATTCGCAAGCTGACCCACCCGCGCGGTAACGCGTTTGCCTGACTCGTAGCGATTCTGAACGGTACTCAGCCGCTCCTGCTGCTGATTGACGCGGGCCAGCGCATCACGCTGTCGGTTAAGCTGCTGCGTTTTTTCGCTGATGTGCGTTCGTAAACGACGCTCATCAGACGAGAGCGTGCGCGTGTTGACTCCCGCCTGAGCGAGTTCAGTGCGCTGACGCTGTACCGAGTAGCGTAAGCTGTTGTACTCAAGCTTAAGGTCGGCCGCCGATTTTCGGGCTGCTGTCAGCGCATCAGCCTGTGCCTGGGTGGGGTTTTGCGTGTTTTTAAGCTGCACCGCCAGCGCCGCTGCCTGCTGTTTCGCCTGAGCAAGCGACTGCTCCGTCACGGCGAGCTGGGCGTTTGCTTTCCTGAAGCCGTTAATACGCCCCGCCTGCTCATCGAGCGCCCCCAGCGCCGTCTGCGCCTCGCGGATATCGCTCGCGAGAGTGAGGCTGGCGTTCTGGAGAGCGTTAAGCGGTCGGGTTGCCCGGTCGACTGCCTTAAGCAGCTCCTGAAGACTGACATTATTACTCATGGTGGTTTCCGCTTCGCTGCAGCGCTTTTTCGCGCCATAAGAGGAGTTCGGTCACGCTAAGGGAGTACAGTTCTGACGGCGGCCAGTGAAAGATCACCGCGATATCCGCCATCAGATCGTCGACCGACACATTTTCGGGAAACTTCAGCGAGCCGAAGCCGGTGACAAAAAACCGATCACCTTACCTGCAAAAGAGAGCAGATCGCAGGCATCCAGGCGCGCAACCTCATGCTCGGTCAGCGCCGGCGAGGTCATTCGCGGCAGCACCTTAATCAGCGCATCGACGTCAGATTGCGCCAGCGACGCCAGCGATACGCCGCGCAGGGTTCCCGCATTGGGTTTAGACACCGTCACCTTTTCAATTTTTTGCTCGCCGCGCTGAACGGGGCTATCAAGCGTGACGATATGTGGGTTTTCACTTTCGTTCATGGCGGTCTCGTTGATATTTTCCATTTCGTTACTCTTCAGAAAGTTAATTCACCGGCCGGTAATCCCGGCCGGTTAAAGGGTTACAGGCCGATGGCCTTACGGTGCTCTGCCAGGCGATCGACGCCATCGACTTTGAGCACCATGTTGATGATGTCGATTTCGATGATCTCTTTGCCATCAATGGTCAGCTGGTAGTAAGCGCACTCGGTGGACATCTTGGTGGTGCCGCTCTCGCCCTGCTTGTTTTCACCGCCATCAAACTCTTTATGACGGCCGCGCATGACGATTTCGACGGCGGAGATTTCGCCGGTATCATCGCGCTGATAAGAGCCGGTAAAGCGCAGAGGCACGCTGTCAGCGCCCGGAGAGGCGTACTGCGCCCACAGCGCGGCATCCGGCAGACCGCCAACGGTCCACTCCAGCGCCAGGGCGTCATCGTCCAGGCCGAGGTCGACAGAAACCGAGCCCGGCATACCGCCGCCGCGATACTTCTCCAGCTTGCGGGTAAGCTTCGGTAGGGTCACAGACTCAACAACGCCCATATAGCTCAGGCCATCGTTGAACATATTCAGGTATTTAAGTTTGCGTGGTAACGCCATGCTTCAGCTCCTTAGCTGTTAACCGAATCTGACAGGTCTGCCAGATAGGTGTCGGTGATGCGCTGGCGCAGGGTCAGATTTTCCAGCGGCGGGACAGGGGTGTAGTCGTAATCGATATACAGTTTCCCCGCTTTCAGGGTTGATGCATCGTTCGACTCAGGGTCATACCAGCAGGAGCCGTCGACGATATAGCCGTTGGTTTTCAGCTCGCGGAACTTGGCGTTAATACCGGAGACGATGTCGCGGATAAGCGTTGGCGTGATGGGTTTATCCATCGCCCACGCGTGCGCTTCCGCCATGGTATCGGCAAGCACCTGTGCGGTACGGGTGTAGTTTTCAAAGACGAATAACGGATCGTCTGAGCAGGTACGGTTACCCCAGAATTTGAAGCCGTCGTTGCGAATCAACGTGGTAACGCCAGCCTGGTTGAGGAGGTTCGCATCGGTAGCCTGTTCCTGCAGATCCCAGGAGACAGAGGCGCTTACGCCCGTAACGCCGTTAACGCCAACGTTTGACAGGGTTTTATGCCAGCCGATTGTCTGGTCGATTTTGGCGCGCAGGCCAAGCGCACGGGCGGTAGCCCAGGCCGTCGTCGTTGCGTTCGTGGTGGTATCCCATGCCAGAAAATCAGGATGGATAATCATCAGCTCGCGCTGGCTGAAGTTTTTGCGGTAGTTGATCGCCTCAGGAATGGTTTTACAGCCCCACGCGCTGACATAGCCGAACGCGCGCAGGCTCTGGCACATGGCGGCCAGCGCGGTCGCCACTTCCTGAGAGTCCAGCCCCGGCACGCCGAGAATACGCGGCTTAACGCCGGTTACCGTTTTCGCGGTCAAAAGCGCCTTCAGGCCGGTGTACTTACCGTTTTCATCGGTGGTACCGATGATGTTGGAAACGGTCTGCTTGCGCGCCTCTTCCGGGGTTTCCGCGGTGCCTTCGGCCACACGAACAACAACGACAACCGGTTTGCACTGGTCGGCGATCGCCTGCAGAGAAGCGGACAGCGTCCCCGCCTTACCGGCTTTCGCAATCGCGTTTTGCACGTTGGTAATGAGCACGGGCTCGTTTAAAGGAAATGTCTTGTCGTCAGCATCGCTGGCCGTACAGACCATGCCGATGATTGCCGTCGAGACGGTGGAAATGGTGCGGGTGCCATCGTTGATTTCGATAACTTCCACGCCGTGGTGATAGTCGCCCATCCGGTTAACTCCTTCGTTTAGTGGTGAGGCTATTGTCTGTGGAGCGCGCGATTGATGCGACGTATTGGGGTTGGGGAAAGGATTACACAACAAACGAAAAACCCTCCGGATGGAGGGTTTGGGGTCAGGCAGGACGTTCTGGCCATTCAATCTCTGGTGACATGCTGAGATCCAGCCGGTTTAGCATCACCCGATAGCGTTTCCAGAGTAACAGCATGGCAGCTTCCTCGTCTGCTGCGATACCGAGATCGGAGGCATCCTGGAGGGGGGCAATAACATCCGAAGCTTCGGCAAGCAATTCACCTCTTCTGGTTTCCGCCTGTTGAATTAATTCCTCTCGGGTCAACTGGCGTGGAATAATTTTAGTGCCATTCCATACCCACTCGCCGTGTATATTCAGCCCTTCTGGCACGTCTGTTTGATCAACTTCGGAAACTGACATACCCAGAGGAAAGAGGCGATCAACCTGATTACTGAAAGAGCGAATAATATTATTTTTGTCGTAGCAAATCTTTAGGGTGTCGGCCTGAAAGCGTGACATATGGTAATACCAGTCAAGCCCCTCATCTGACTGAAGAAATATAGCGTTAAACAAGAAGTCTTTAAATTCTGGTTCATACTGAACGAAATTTTTAAGTGTAATCATGCTGTATGACCTACAGTAATCCATCCGATATTAGACATGTACTTCTGAATTGGGCGGTAGAAAATAGTATCCCCGCCGGGGTTTTGACCTTCAGCATTCCACCCCGTCATTGCGCAGCCAGCAGGTACCCGCTGCCAACCGTTTTGCGTAATAATAAATGCCCCCTCCGCCCCCATTGCGACATCACGGACAAAGTATTGCAGCGTCCAGTCCTGTCGTGCATAAGGGCTTAAATCCTGCTGAGGGGGTGGATTATTTGATGAGTAAACTCGTACTCTGCCACCAGATTCAAATACACCTTGCCCTGAATAGATATTTCCACTGTTCGCAATCGCGCCATCTGAAGCAACTGTTGCAAGAAGATGATTGTTGAGCCATATAGCAAATCCGGTGGTATCGGTGCCTCCCCCTCTCGTCAGGCCGATGGCCATTGAATTGTCATACCATTCAAACACCGCGCCAGAGACAATCCCACCCGCACCAGGCTGAGCACTTACAAGTGTCGCAGTGTTTCTTTCAGTTGGCAGCGTGCCCACACTGCTAAACCTGAATGTGCCGTTATAACCTCCGCCATTCGCTGACACCGCGCCAACTTCGTCAGGGGTGGGTTTATTTACGGCATCATACTGTTTTGTCCATGGTGACCACGTACCGCTGTACAGCGTGCGGATATATGAACGAGATCCAACATATATTCGGTAAACCTGTGTAATACCTGCGTGTTTAAAGATCTCAAGCGCCCCGGCAACAGCCTCAGGATAGTTTTTCCCGGTTTGCGCCTGCGCGTTTGAGGGTTGATAATACAGTCCCGGTGTGGTGTAGGCATTCAGATCAGCAGTATTACCGATTTCCACAGCCTGAAAATTAAAAATATCCTGGGCGGTAATACTGATATCTTCCGTCAGAGTATGTCCGTTAACCTTTCTTCCTGATGGCACACGACCATTAGCATTATCATTAGCAGCCTTTACCGCCTTCGGCGTCGCAGCCAGCACTTCTGAAGAACTGTCAGTCGCACTACTAAGCTGGGTAAATCCTTTAGCCGTTAGCGTGGCATCAGGATGGCGGCGAGACTGTTCATGATCTTCGAACTTCTCATCCACGTACTCCTGGGTCGCCATTACCGTAGACGTATCTATAGAGAGCTCGACAGAGGCAATATCACTGACCATGATCACCATTCTCACGGTCTGCGCACGCCCAGATCCCTCATCTAACAACGGCTTATAACTTTCCGCCATGTTCCCGACTGCGAGCAGTGTCCCCGTGTCATCATAGAGACCCATTTCTCGCATCCAGAAACCACCGGTTTCTGGAGGAATGAGAAGTTCGGCAATCACATAGTTACGCTTTTTATTGTCCTGGCTGATTTTATTCAGCGCGTGGCGCCAGACTTCATTCACCAGCTTCGTCTGCCCGGCATCTGGCACCGGCAACGTGCCCCCACCATCGCCGACCGCCATCGCCGTAAAATTCACTTTCTTCCCGTTCGGGACGGTCGCTGCTGCCAGTTTTTCGGCACCGGCTTTGGTGATAACCGTTTTATATTTCACTGTCATTGTGCTCTCACTTATCCGGGATAAACCGTGATGATGTCGCCGTCATAGCTCAGGGCCCCGGTATAGAGATAACCCGGAATGTCCTGGATGATATTCAGGCCAATAAGGTGGCGGCTGGCAGGCTTTGCATCAGCAATAAGCCTCTCCATTTCGTAATACATTTCCTCGGTGATGCCCGTGTCCAACACGCCGATATCAAGGCGGAAGGTGCCGGGGGGATCGTTGGTTTGCCACCACTCGGTGACGTTAATCAGATAGCCAAGTGGCTCCACCACGCGGCGCACGGCGCCAATCGTTCCCTTGTGGGCATGAATAAACCACGCCGCGCGGATGACATCTCGCTTGGTGGCCTCTGGCCAGTTCTCATCCCAGCGGTCAACCGAAAACGCCCACGCCAGCCAGGGCAGCAGATTCGCCGGGCAGGTGTCAGCACTCCAGAGATGGCGCAGCGGAACGGGCGTATTTTCGATGTCCGCGCAGGCGCGTGCCGCCGCCACCTCAAGCGGCGACGAACCAACAGGTAGAAGTCGGGTATTACTCATCGCTTCCCCCCACGGTTACGCTGTAGTGGCTGCACCATGAGGCCTGAGTTTCATTAAGCACGATGTCAGCCGCGGGTGCGGTGAGTTCCACGCGCTGCACCCCTTCAACGTGAAGGGCGGCGTAAATGGCGGACTTGCGGATATCGCGTCCAAGCCGATGCTGGGCCGTGATATAGGCCTGTAGCCGGGCCCTTGCCGCGTTGAGTACCGGCTCACTTTCGGGACCGGGAAATAGGAAAAGCGATGCTTCAATGCTGTAGTCAACTATTTTGGCCGACTGGACGGTGACGCGGTCGGCGACAGGCCTGACGTCCTCATCGTTCAGCGCATTGCGAACAACGGTGAGCAGCTCCCCGGACGCCACGCCGTTATTCTCCCGGGAAAGCACGGAGACCGTGACGTTTGCGGGCTGTGGGCTAATTACGGAAATGTCAGCTACCCGACCATCTGCACTCCGACCATGAAACTGATACGCGCCCGTCGAACCGGCCACGCTAAGCCCTTCCGGCGCCTGCTGGATGCGCAGACGAAAATCGGTATCGGACTCCATCACAGCCGGAGTGGGGGGGAACGTGGTGTCATCGGCAGGGGTAATGACCAGACGCGCAAGGTTAGCGTTTGCCCCAATCTGGTCAAGATCGCTGCCTGCGGCATAGGCCAACATAACCGCACGCGCAGCCTCATTAACCCGCTGGCGCCAGATAACTTCCCGGTAGGCGTTTTCCTGCAGCAGCTTCGCAATCGGCTCGGATTCCAGGGTCAGCGTCCGTGCAATCGCCTCTCGCTCCTCTTCCGGATAGAGGGAGACAAAAGTGGCCTTTCGTTCTGCCAACAGCGTTTCATAATCCACCTCCTCCACGACATCAGGCGCGGCGAGCTGGCTCAGATCAACAATAGCCATAGCGTTTAACTCAGTGAAATGGTGATAGAAAAGGATTGTCCGGAGGTCGGGCGCGTGCCGGTGATATCGACATACAACGTCCCGTCGTTCTCCGAACGCTCGAAAGTGATGGCCGTCAGGCTTATCCGCGGCTCCCATTTCTGGATGGCGGAATAGCATGCGGCCATGATTTGCAGACGCAGCGCCGGACTCTGCGGTCTGTCTATCATCGCCGCCAGCAGCGAGCCGTATTCCCGCCGCATGACCCGCGAACCGATCGGCGTAACCAGAATGTCGCGCACGCTTTGCCGGATGTGTTCAGCCTCTGAAATGCTCAGCCCGGTCTGCCTGTTCATCCCCCTGTAACGCACCGTCATTGTGTCCCCTTAGTCCAGCTTCCGCCGCTTTGCACACTGCCGTGCGCGTGGTTGTCCACCTGCACCCCGTTGGAGGTGAATTTACCGCCGGAATGCTCAATATTTCCGGCCATCACGCCGCCCTTCTGCACTTCAAGAGAGGCAGTAATTAACTTGTTGGTACACACCACTTCAGGCGTATCCAGCGTGATGCGGGACGTTGACGTCACCCGCACCTCCGGCACGGTGGCGGTCAGCGATTCAGAGGCGGTAATATCGGCCGTTTTAATGCCAGCAACCGTCAGCGCCCCGCGCCCGGGTTCGTACTCAATCACCGCGCCGTCAGGGAACGAGACGTGGAACGCGTCAGGCGACCCGGACGGCGCCGGATGGTCGTCAGAGAAAATGCCGGGCAGCACAAAGGCGGTATCAAGCTCGCCGCCGATGGCCAGCAGCAGCACCTGCTCTCCCTCGGAAGGAGCCCACCACACGCGCGAACGTCCCGCACGACAGGTTAGCCAGTTCAGCCAGGTGGTTTTCATCCCGCCGGTCTGGACACGACAAAGCCCTCTGTTGAGGTCAACATCGGTCACAACACCGATACGAATCAGATTGCGGATCGCGCGAGCGATGCCGTTCATGGAAGTTAATGTATTCATGAGAAGAGAATGCCGTTCAGGAAGAACGGCAGCAACGAGACGGGGTTTTCTGCGGGATGATACAACAAGCAGTCCAGACAGCAGGCGGCAGGCGGCCTTCAGCGCGGGGAACTTAGTCCTCCCACTGGCTGACCAGCTCGCCGTTGATGTACAGCGCCTTCGGCCGCGTGACGGGCTCCGGCAGTGGCGGCTCGGGGGAATACGTCGCGTGCAGAGCGCCCTGATCCTGAGAAACAAGAATACGCTCGGTTAATTGCACGCTGATGGTGATATCCATCGTATCGTCATCGTTTAAGACGATCGCGAAGGTGTAACCGTTTTTGCGTCCTTCATCGAGGGTAAAAATATCCGGCTGGTTTTCCCGAAGCCAGGCCAGTACCGGGACGAAAAAACCATCGCTGTCGCCGGTGAAGCCGCTGACCTTCGCGTTCAGCGCATACCGCTTTTCAAAGGAGAGCGAGGAGGCCAGTCGGGCGTCAATATTGCCGCCTCCGACCGACATCTGCAGGCGCTCCGGGTTGGCATTGAGTTGGGGGATCGCGTCAATTAATGCCTGACGCAGGCTCTTGAGTTTGTGCATCGAGTTTATCCTGACAGTCTTTGATGGTTTCAACCTGCAGCGCGCAGGCGATAAGGGCGTATTCCAGCCTGCGAATATCCGCGCTGAGATCGCCGTTAGTGGCGGGCTCGCTTCCCGGCATCGGGCAGCGGCTCACCTTCGGGCAGGCGTTGTAAACAATGGGCTGCGGAGGCGCAGGCGGTACGGGTGTGCAACCTGCGGACAGCATCAGGCAGCTGAGCGGTATACCAGCGGCGTAACGCTTCATTTTCATTGAGTAATCTCCCGATAGTCGCTTCCCGTCTTGCCCTCTCCTCGCCCGCGGTAACAAGCTCCTCACGGAGCCTGACCTGGGCGTTTTCATTTGCTCTGGCCATCCGCTGCGACAGGGACAGCTGCTGGTTAAGCGTGGCGAGGGCCGTTTTTTGCTCGCTGGCGACCCGCTTAGCCGTGGCTAAGGAACGGGACAGGTTCAGGTTGTCATGACGAAGCCACAGCGTGATGGCCAACAGCCCGGCCAGCGCCAGCATGAGGGTTCTCATGGCAGCCCCTTCATGCACCAGGCCTTCTCGCGGACGCGACGATTTTCCAGCCCGGCATTTTTGACGCCGTTGACGTACACCCAGCGGGTAAGCTGCCCGCATGCCTGCGACCACTGTTTACGTTTGATAAACGACACCAGCGTCGAACGGCAGGCGGCACCTGCACCGACATTAAAGGTAAAACTCACCAGCGCGTCGTAGACCCGGGGCGGCATCTCAACCGGCGCACACGCCGCCAGACGCCCTTCAACGTTGAGCACATCAGCAACCAGGTTTACCGCAGCCTCACGCTCGTTAATGTCCCGCGTCGGCACAACGTTTACCGTGTGCCCAATGCCTGACGTCCATACGCCGGCGCTACACCGGTAGGGCGAAAGGCGACATCCTTCGAGATCGGCAATCAACGCCAGTCCCTCCGGGGACGTTTTCAGTAATCGAAAATCAGGCATCAGCACCGCCAGGGCCAGCACGCCGGCGACGCTGCAACGCTTAATGATTGAGTTCACGAATGCTCTTCTTATCGAGGCCCAGAGACTGGAGATAGCGCCAGGTTTTTCGCTTAAACCAGTAATTCGTCAGCGCGGTAAAAATGGCGCAAAGACTCCCCACGTACAGCGCGACTTTTTCAGGAGACATCGCCCCGAACCAGGCCAGCGCCACGGCCAGCCAGTAGGCGATAAACGTGGTGATTTTCTCCAGGCTCAGTCCCATAGGTTTACGGATTCTTTTGTGGGGGCGCTATTCACCTCCGGCATCTCTACCGGCGTGCCGTGAGGCAAGATAACGCCTAACTCCGCGAGGCCAGGATTGGCCTTCAGAACGGCTTCCACGACGCCAGCCGTGCGCCCATAAAAGCGGGCGCAAACGGCATCAAGCGTGTCCCCCTGCATTGCATAGATTTTCATCAGACGCTCCCAACATCCGGTTTCCAGGTACAGTAGAGTTTCCCGGGCCAGCAGGCTTTTCGCTATCGCTGTCGGATGGACAATCGCGGGCACAACAGATCGTCCGCGAGCGGCGAAGCGTGATTCAACGGAAGCGCAAAACAGGAATGAGGATGTTGGTACGGGTGATGACGCCGGGGCTAGCGCCAGCTCTCGTCTTCCCAGACTTCCCGGAGGATAGCGTCCAGCATTTCGCGATCGGCCTCTTTTTCAAGCCCCTGGAGCTCGACCCCCGTCACCGATCCTATTTTCACGTTCACCCGCGATGACGGGAACTGGGATCGTATTCTGCGGGTCAGTTCGCACTGAAAGGCTTCAACGACGGCATGGCCAATCTGCTGATCTTTATCGAGAGTAATGTTCACCCGAACGTTGCCCTCTTTTTTGATTCGTTCCGGAACAGGCGATGCTGAGAACACAACGGTAAATGCGTTGTTCTTGATTAAATTTCCCCGCGCAATCTCAGCAATCAAATTCAGGGCAATCTCACGATCTCTTTCCTGACACGTTCCTTCTGTCGTCAGTCGCGCAATCAGCTCGACTCGTTCAATCATGACCTGCTCGTTCAACTCTCTGTCCACACAACCTCCACCACGAGATACTGTATAAACATACAGTATCACGTATTCATAAAAAGAGTGAAGCGAAAAATCAGAACCCTTCACGGTATGTACATGATATGGATGGAGATTAGCGGGCTCTCTGAGCGAAGAGATCCGTTAAATACCCAATACGTTCAAGGATTTTCCGCGCCTTTTGCTGGTAAGAGCACGGTGCCGGAAATAGCGATCCGTCGGCTGCGCCTCTGCACCATTTATCGTTAAAGCGGCTGATGCCTCCCGCCATTAGATGCAGGGCCTCTCCCCGAGTGATGGCTATCCCGGTGGCGAGTCGTATCTCATCGATCACCTTCTCCGGAACCCCGTTCTGCGGGTCGCTCGCGAAGACGACGGGCGACGACGCGCCAGGGCGGATAAATTTGATGCGTTCGGTTAACGCCCGTCTCGCACGTCGGCTTAGGGGTTGAGAAAGATCGGCCTGCGTACAGTTATTGACAGAACTCCGAGAGGATACGGGCGAATCCTTAAGATCCGCGGCCCGCTTCGGCACAATTTTCCACTGCGTGAGTCGGGTAAAAATCGGGCTGCCCGCGCCAACGGCAGGATCGTACACGCCGCGGATGCGGACCGTTTCCTCGCCGTACTGGTTAAACCCGGCGCGCGGCTCATACAGAGTGCGCACCTGTAAATCATCGCGACGCACAAACGGCCCGCCCTGCGCAGTGACGTAACCCGCCCAGTCCCCGGCATCGGCAGCCTCATGGACGGCGGCAAACTCAACGCTCAGACCGCGCGCGGCTTCGGGATCCGCCAGACGCCGCAGCTCGCGGTAGACCGTTACCGGCGCGCCGCCGATAAACTGAAACTGGCGAATGTGCCAGCGCCCTGCCCAGGCCGACACGGCGGATGCCGTCTCCTTCAGCAGCCCGCCGCTTTCGCTATCGGTCTCGCCAGCGAGCGCATAGCCGTCGATATTCTTTGAGATGTATTTGGCAATATAGCCGGTAGCGCTGCCTTTCTGCGGATCGATCGCTTCCGCGTGAAAGCGCGCCTGTCTGGCGCTTTCGCTCTGCAGCTCAACGGCATCCTCCTGCCGCGCGTAGTCCCCGATAATCTGGCGAACGCATTCGACATCTTCCGGCAGCATAAACATCAGCATGTGCCAGTGGGGCGTACCGTCGTGATGGGGTTCCGCAACGCGGATACCGAAGATTCGGTGCCCGTCACGGTGGAGCTTTGCGCGGATACGCGCCCATAGACGGGTAAAGTAGCCTTGCGTATCCGCCGGACTGGCCCCGTTCCACTTCGCGTTGGGGTAACCTGATTTCAGCGTCGCGTGATACTGCGCGGGCGCGGTTAAAGTATAGAACTCGCCCACATAGCCCAGCGCCTCGCAGATATTTTCAAACCCGCGGATGCGGGTCATCAGTTCACAGCGGCGTATCGCCGGGTTGGCCACCGAGGTATCGTATTTTTCAATCAGGCTGATGCGGTTGCCCTCTTCATCTTCCAACTCCATGCCCTTGAGAAATTCGCGGGTGCGGCGCTTCTGCTCGCGCCACTCGGTCACGCAGCGTTTGCTCGCATACGCCGTTCTCTTTTTGCTGACGTTGCCGAGGGCAATCTGCAAATGCTCGCGCCAGGCAGACGCGATCCGACGCAGCCGCCCGCGCCACCACGCCTCGGAAAACATGCGGATCACCGCCGCGGCAACGTCATCTTTGTCGAAAAACGTCTTCGACACCCGCTCCCAGTGCGGTGGCGACACGTTGAACTGCCGGGCGATCAGCCCGGCGCGCTGATACCAGACGTACAGCGTCTGGTATTCACCCATTTCAGCATCGTTAATATTCGCCAGCTCGCCGCGAATAAAGCTGGCGATATCTGCGGCCAGCAGGTCGATATCCGCGCGGGACATATCCGGAAGGCGGTTATAGCGGGCAACCAGTTCGACCATCCGCGAGGCGAGGTATTGCAGAAGCTGAGTGTCGAAATGACCGTCAAACACGGCCCTGGAGACCTCGTCGTGCAGGCCTGTGCAGGCATAGCGTTCAGAGACCCGCCGCAGGCGGGGTAACATCCTTTTGCAGAAGCGGATCAAAAAGGCGTTGGCCTGCGGGCTGCCCCGATGCTGTTCGAGGGCGTCAACCGTGCGCCAGACCTCGAAGCGTAAGCAGTCGGGCTGCTGTGCGAGAGCATTTCTTGCCTGCAGCAGCGCCGCGAAAAGGCGATCGCGGCGCTGCTGTTGGTCATGGGTGAGATAAGGGCTGCCTATGGCCGACCGCGGGGCATTCCACGGATAAGCAAATGACGTAGCCAACTTATCCTCCCCGGACGTGTTTATTTTTCATCTCCGCGATCTCCTGGCAGGTTACGCACAGGGCCACGCCGGGCACCGCCATGCGGCGCGCCTCCGGTATCGGCGCCTCGCAATCCTCGCAGAGGAAACGCGAAGGCGATGCGGGTCGTCTGCGGGCGCGATTAATGTACCGCTCTCTGTCCTCCTGCTCGCGCCCCTGCGCAAGATCGATAAAATCGGCCATCAGTGCAGCTCCTGTGATTCACGCTCGTAGCGGGCCGCCTCGTGGCACAGCAGTTCGGCAACGTCTTCTCCCCTCATGCCGGTTTTATAGATATGGCTCGCCAGCGCCTCCAGGCGCAGGGAGACAGCGAGAGCTCGCGCGCATCGTTCCTCCGTTTTAGCCTCCATCAGCAGGCGCTTCAGTTCTTCACTTCCAATCGGATAAGGGCGGTTTTCACTGTTTCGCATCACGCGTTCTCCATTATTTCAGGCAATAGGGTGCCCGGCGGGTTTACGCCATTAGGTTTTTGGTTGGGTTATATCGGCATGGTCAGCCGTTCAGGAAATAAACTCACAACAGCACGAAAATGGTTCATGGCGTTAATCAGCGCCCGTTTCTCTTCGGTCGTCAGCTCGCTGATATCGCACTCATGACGGGCGACGGGCAATCTCGCCAGGAAAAAGAGGGCGGCCAGCGCCCTGCTGTTCTCCTCAAAGCAGGGATCGCGCCTATCGCGCATTTCAGCCATAAACCGCGCCAGCTCTTTCCCGCTATCGCTCCCGTATCGGGCGCGCAGCTCAGCGACGTGGTTAAGCCCGTTAAGACGCGCTCCCACGCTAAGTGGAACCCTTGCACGGGCAGCTTCTATCGCCATATCTCCCCTCGCGTAAATTCACGCACGCTAATGTGCTGAAAACGGGCACAGCACGGCTTTTTCCACCGTTTGAGGATTGCGATTTCAGAAGCCATGCTGCATGATTCCCATTTTGATAATGGTCTGCAATCATTAGCCTCTGTTTGCCAACGTCTGCCGCTGATTGCCCGAATTTGTAATGATACTAATACCCAATTGAGTATTAGTAAACACCCAAAGGAATATATTTTGATTTTAGATTCTCAAGTGAATAATGAAGAGTTACTCGATAGAATCTGTCAGGTATATGGTTTCACGCAGAAAATCCAGCTGGCCCGGCACTTCAATATCGCCGCCAGCTCGCTTCAGAACCGCTACGCGCGCGGTACCATCTCTTACGACTTTGCGGTTCAGTGCGCGCTGGACACCGGCGCGAGCCTTCGCTGGCTGATGACCGGGCAAGGTGCGCAGTTTGAAGGTCACCCCGCGCCGGGCGATCCGGTTTCGGTTTCAACGTTCACACTCGGTGATGGAAAGCTGGAAGAAAATACCATTTTGAGTATCGATTCTGCTTTCTTTAGCAAACCGCTGGCGCGCGGCATCGCCGTCCGGGCGGAGGGGAAGCTGCACTTTATTGAAAAAGACGCATCGTTGACCGACGGCCTGTGGCTGGTTGAGATTGAAGGCACCGCCAGCATCCGCGACTTAACGCTGCTGCCGGGTAAAAAGCTCCACGTGGCGGGCGGCAAGGTTCCGTTTGAATGCGGTATCGACGAGATAAAAACGGTGGGTCGCGTGGTGGGGATTTATAGCGAGGTGAGCTGAGGGGGGATCGTGAGAATCCTACTGCCGGTTGGATTTGCGAGCTCTATCCAAACCAACGACCAAATTTCGTAACTGCTCTGAGAGTGTAAACGGCATGACCACCCTGATTTAGAAACCGTGGTAAGAATCTGTCTCGCCACTGGCGCGCGGTGGTCTGAGGCCGAAAACTGAGAAAAAGCCATCACGCGAAATACAAAATCACATACACCAACAAGAAAGGCAGATAAAGCCGTACCGTCCCAATCAGCAAAGAGTTCTATGAGCCTCTGCTTGATGATAAAAAAGGCCCGTTGTTTAGTTTGTTATGGCGCGTTCCGGTCCACTCTGCAAAGAACAGGTATCGAACTATCGGCAGGACAACTTACCCATGTTTTGCGCTATACCTTCGCCAGCCATTTTAAGATGATTGGTGGTAATATTCTTGTCTTACACCGCCTAATTGGACATACAGACATCAAAATGACGATGAGATATGCACATTTTGCCCCAGATCATTTAGAAGACGCAGTAAAATTCAACCCATTGGCTAACCTTACTATTAAGGATGAAATCGTATGTTAGTTATAGACTTTGATGATAACGAAATAGATATCAATGATAAGATAAACTCTTCTTTAAATTTAATCATATCGACTATCATTAACCTAAATATTATAAATCAACTTCATGAGTTTAAAGAAATAAAACACTTACCAGATGAGCTAAATGAATTCCTAACATTCGGCAATATTAATTCCAATTACTACTACTCAGACTCTCTTGAGGAAAAACACCATATAAGCTCAGGGGATTTATTTGGTTTTATAGAACAAGCCTTTGAAAAAAAGAAAATCCCTGCCGAGAGCGACTTAATTCTTGAAGCTTGTAAAGAATCCATTTTAGAGAATTTTATTACTGAGTATGGATACACCACAGTTATAGACAGCGGAATCATTGATGTTTATACAAGAGATATAGAAT
The DNA here is from genome assembly GCF_024599655.1 of Enterobacter asburiae. Lineage (NCBI taxonomy): Bacteria > Pseudomonadati > Pseudomonadota > Gammaproteobacteria > Enterobacterales > Enterobacteriaceae > Enterobacter > Enterobacter asburiae. The sequence goes on along the minus strand of NZ_CP102247.1, from coordinate 745,661 downwards.
TGCTTGAAGTTGATTACGCTGAGGTCATCGAGATACTTGATATTTTAAAAGGCAAGTCTAATGAACTGAAAAAGCAAAACATTATCTTACACTCATTTGCTCGAACATTATGTTCATATCTAGATTCACTATCACGAGAGTATCTAGGTGCTCTTTTTTCCAATAACCATTATTTTCTTTGCAAATTAATTCGCGATAAAAAAGATTTTTTAAAAATATCCAATGACAAAACTGCGTCAATTATCACGAGTTCCATACTAGGTAAGAAATTAAAAAATACAATAATAGATTTTTATGGCATTTCTGAAACTGAGAATGAACGTCTTCATAATATTTACCATCCAAAAATTTCAGAGTTAGATAGAATTATAGAAAGCAGAAATGAGATCATGCATAGATTTAAACCTAATAAACAACACTATAATACAATACTATCTAAGTGGGGGTTGTTTGGTAAGTTCTTCAATGAAATCTATGAAGATCATAACTTTGAAAATAGAGAGGGGAAAAACTTTTTATTAAGAAACTGCATTAGTATAATGAGTGAGGTATCACTTGATCATAAATATGTTACTGGAAAATTGATGCAAGTTTATACAGACCACTTTGATATTTAACATAACTAATGCAGCGTTAACTACCATGATTGATTAGTTCAGATTCAGTGGCGATAAAATGGCGAAAAATGGGTAAATATTGGCAAACAGTTGCAATGTATACTATTGATAAACAAAGCAAAAACTGATTTTCGGTTAGCGCTATAGGAACTTATAATCACTTTGTCGCTGGTCCAGTCCAGCTAGAGCCACCAATTTTTAGCCATCTTCTCAGGTGGCTTTTTTATTGGCCATAAGCTGCTAATATCCTTGCCCTGATGCACCATCAGGAGCCCAGGCTGCTGACTTCTTTATACCCTTATACGCTTAATGATCTGCTATGCCTTAGAAAGTTTGGCGAAACGCTATACCCATTTGTCAGAGAGGACTACGACAAAAAATTCTCGAATGGGCAGAGGCGCAGGTCATGGCAGGCGACGAGTCGGAGGCGCTGTTAATCCTTGCCTCGTTAAACCTGGATAAAATCCTGGACAACCGAGCATTGAAAAGATATCTCGATGCTTACCTGCATGAAGCAGGCCTGAACTATCCTGATGAACGGGCCAGTGCGTTAACCTGCCTGAAAATTCAACTCTGGAATCTGGTTCATTGCGAAGATGCAAGGAAAGCAGAGACTCTTTAATATGGATTTGCAGCAGCTTTTCTGGACTCTCCTCCCGGGTTCTTTGCCAGCGTCTGTCGTTATCTGAGTTAGTTGTACTATCATCTTTATGATGATCTAGGTGGGGAATATCAAACATTAGCCTCTGAAATGAGTGCTGACGAGACGTTGTCTTATATAAAAAAACATATCATTTCAGTTTATCGAAAACTAAAAAATGATGACTGGCTGTATGTAATCCTCTCCTGCCTCCTATATTTCTGAATCCAGCTCGCACATTTCAACTTTATCGTATCATTCAATACTGTATTTTTATTCAGCTGGGTATAATGTACTCAGCGTAAACGCCATCCCTGTTAAGGAAGCGATGAAAAGCAGGGTAGATTAATACGACAATAGCTCGCGATATGAAGGTGGTGGAACACCTCCATACCGCTAACCACAAACAACTTAGAAGGAGTTGAATATGGCTGCGATGGATTTTAAGCCAGAGTTTACTGTTTTCAAAAAAAAATCAGACGCTTTTACAACTATAATTGAAAACCGCGATCTGATACGCAAAAACGATACTCGCCGACTTCATGGCAACCGAACTGATGCCGCGCCCGTTCATCCTCGGGCAGAAACACCAGAAGACTGTACAGCCTGCTGTGAGCTCTATTCTCGCGTGGATTGCCACTCTCTTCCCCTAAGTGGCAAGTGGCTATCTAATGCCGGTTTTATTAATGGTATGCCTGTTAAAATTCGGGTCATGAAGGATTGCATTGTCATCACGCCACAACTTACACGTGAATTATGGGGTTGTCTTGAAGGCATGAGCGTGGTCAATATTAACAAACAGAAAGTAGCAACATGGTTGAAGACATTCCCGGGTGCATTGAATGACTTAGGAGATGTCCCCAATATCAAGCGAGACAAATAGCGTTTTCAATAACATCCCGGCCTAATGGCCGGGTTAACATATCTGCTGTTTACATTGAAACATTAGCGAGCCAGGTTTTCGTTAAACATTAACAGAGAGCTCCACACATTCGCCTTGTTAATAAAAAAACATTCCTTATACCATTAATTAATTACCGTATCCTAAAAAAAGAAAAAAGTTACAAATTGAAAAAAGATAATAATGTAACGTATAAATAATTTACCAGCCATTTGGAAACCAACTCATGCCAATTCCAGCTCATTTATTTCTGAAAGACGACGGCGGCGCCCCCATCAAAGGGTCATCTGACGTACAAAATCGCGAAGGCAGTATTGAAGTGATCACCTTTTCGCATGGCCTGCATATCCCTGTAGATGGTAATACAGGAAAACAAACAGGAACACGTGTACACGGTGCTTTTACTATCGGGAAAGAGTTCGATAGCGCCTCGACCTATCTGTACAAAGCCGTATCTACCGGGCAGCTTCTGAAATCAGCGGAGATGAAATGGTACCGTATAAACGATGCAGGTCTGGAAGAGGAATATTTCAATATGTTTTTGGAAAACGTCAAAGTCGTTTCGGTTACACCGGTGATGGCGAACTGTAAAGATCCGCACACCCAGCATCTTAACCATATGGAAATCGTTGAACTACGCTACGAGAAAATCACCTGGAAATTTGTCGATGGCAATCTCATTCACTCTGATTCATGGAATGAAAGAACTACAGCCTAGCGGAGGAATTTATGGCCAGACTTACTTTTGATGGTTGTGCCCATACGCTTTCATTGCTAGGTAGTGATGGCTCTATTGTTGACACGTGGACCGCTTATAATAACGTCGATCGCAGAGCCACATTCAAACACATTAGTAACGGCACATATCAGATACAGGATAAATCAAAGCCACATTTACACCCAGGCGATAGTGAAGATGGTTCGTATGGGACTTATGGAATCATTCGATTTAGCTATCCCGGACACACGGGTGTAGGTGTACATTCAGGTCAGGCGCATAGCCCTTATAAACCAGGGCCAGAACATCCGACAATGGGATGCATCCGGACTACTGATGAGGCGATGAAGAAAATAAAAGAGCACATGGCCAAATCCTCCCTTTCAACCATCACCGTATCAAATAACAGCGCCTGCTCGGCCATGAGTGCGACGCAGAAATTTGAAAATATCTATATCCCACCGGGAATGAACTTGATATGAAAACGATGCAGTTGTTTTTGATTTTGTCAGTGATATCGCGCGTGGCTTATGCAAATGACTGTACTTCTGTTGAAGAAATGGACAGGGCAGATAACACAGCCTCTGCCATTCAGGACTGGCAGGGCGTCCATTCTTTTTACAAAAATTACAGACAGTGTGATGAGGGATATATCGCAGAAAGGATATCAGCGACTATTGTCGGGCTGTTAGCCAACAACTGGAAGACCTCCCATCAACTCATGCAGCTATCTCTAAGCGATCGCGCTTTTGAGTCATGGATGATTAATCACATCGATACGACCACGAACGATCGCGAGCTCGATAAAGTCGTGAGAAACACCACGGATAGCTGTCCGGAAGGCGCTAAAGCGTTCTGCAATAAGATTGAGAATGCCGCACAAGGCGCGTTGAAGGAACTGCAAAGCCAATAGCCAGGCGTGGTTTCGCAGGTAGAGCAGGAAACGGAGCTATCCTCACCCTCCACCTTACAGGTTCCTGCTCACTTCCCCACCTCACAAACTGCAAAACTAAAGAAATCCCCCATCGCGCCGATCATCATCCGTGTGTATTATTTCCTGTAGCTTTTACAACAACTAACCTTAACTCAAATACTTAAGCGCCAAAGCGAAAGGCATCATGAGCACACCGATCAAACGGCTAGAAATCATTAAAAATGCCATTGAACTGGAAGATGACGACATCATCCAGAGCCAGCTGACACGCCTGAAAAATGAAGCGTTTGACGATGAGCTACAGGCAATCGTCGTGGCGCTTGAGGAGAAGAACTACACCTCTGCGATGGCGGCAATTACCGCCTGGCTGCAGGGCCAGCGCGCCGTGACCCAGTGGCGCGATCCGCAGGTGGCCGCCAGCAAGCTGGAACTGAAGGCGCTGGAAGAGCGTCTGCGCGATCTGATTGACCGCCGCAACGCCCGGGTGCAGCAGCTCGATGAGTTCAACGATCTCTATTTCTCCCGTCTCGGCCCGCTGATGCAGCAGATCCTCGCCCTGCGTAAAACGCTGGCAGAGCTCAACCTGCGTCGCCAGCAGGCGGAAGCGCGTCGTCGCGAGGAAGACTACCGTCGCTGCCAGCGCTATATGGCGCAGGCGATAGAGGTGCTGGCGACGCTCACCCAGCGCTGGCGCGATCTCCCGGCCGACTCCGTCCAGGCCGCTGAGACGCGTAAGCATCTGGAGCAGCAAAGCAATCTGATTGCCAACCTGCTGGCCGAAGCGCTGGAGCTGGAGAGCGGCTTAACGCGCGAAGAGGAGCCTGCGCGTCAGGCGCGCGACGACGCTAACGAAGAGTACGAGAAGTATCGCGAGCAGCATCACGATGCCGAAGTGCGGCTGCGCAAGGGCAAGGATCTTTCGGAAGAGGATCGGAACGAGCTCAAGCGTCTCTGGCGTCAGGCGAGCAAGCTCTGCCATCCGGATCTGGTGGCGGATGACCTGAAAGAGGAAGCCAACGCGATGATGGTGCAGCTCAACCAGGCGAAGCAGCGTGGCGACGTTAAAACCATCCGCTCACTGGTGGCCCGCCTGCAGCAGGGCTTCGAGCCGCTGATGGCAAGCGACAGGCTGAACGATCTGGAACGCATCCGCAAGAAAATGGCGCAGGTCCGCGAGCAGATCGACACCTTAGTGAACGAACTGGCGGAACTGGAGAAAGAGGAGTCCTGGCTGCTGGTCTCATCGCTCAACAATATGGAAGCGTACTTCGCTCAGCAGGAGAAAGCGCTGCACGAGGTCCGCGCCTCGCTCGAACATCAGGTGAACGAAGCGCAGCTGGATTCCGCCGCCTGATTATTTGGCGTGCCAGTATGCGCTGGCACGCACCAGTTGCTGGTCAATCGCGTCGGTTTCAAACTGACGGCTCAGCGTCTTCAACACCTTCCCTTCCCCGGTCAGCCAGATGAAATAGTCTTCCCCAGGAACGGTCAGCGCCGCCAGATGGTCCGCTACCGCCTGCTCGCTATGGCCCACCACCCAGGTGATTTCGAACTCGCTCAGGTGTGCCAGATACTCTTTATAAGATTCGTCCCCGACCGTCACTACCGCATGAACCTGCGGGCGAACCGGCAGTTTAGCAATGCTTTCTAAGCGTCGACGCAGCGCGGGCATGCCGGACTCGTCGCACACGTACAGCTGCCAGGCGTAATCCTCCGGCACCACCAGCGAACCGCGCGGGCCGCCAATGGTCAGCCTGTCCCCCGCTTTCGCCTCGACCGCCCAGCGGCTGGCAATGCCGCCGTCGTGAATGAAGAAATCGAGTACCAACTCATGATTTGCCTCGTCGTAAAGCGGCGTATAGTCTCGCGTCTGAGGACGCACGCCGTCGCCCCAGTCGATGCCTTCATCGGTGACCACCGGCGGTACAAACACCGCCCCAGGAGCCGGGAAAAAGACTTTGGTATGGTCGTCGAAACCCCGGGAGCTAAAGCCCTCCAGCGCCTCGCCGCCTAAAACAATGCGCTGAAAACCCGCGCTGGCGCGCTCAACGCGGAGCACCGTCAGCTCGCGAAAACGCAGGTCATTACGAACACGCTGTGGGTAACGGGTAGATGCCATTTGTAGCCCCTTCTCTGGTGAATACGATATATCTAAATTAATTTTTAAATGATAATGATTACTAGTCAGTAAAAATGCAAGATCTTTTAGATTGCATCTGAATATATCTTAGATATAGTTTAGATATATCAAATTAAAGGATCTGTTATGCGACACGAACAGGACAGCGGCGGGCGCCGACCGCGCTTTTTTGGCCACGGCGATCTGCGGCTGGTGATTCTGGATATCCTGACCCGCAGCGCGAGCCACGGCTACGAGCTGATCAAAGAGATCGAGAATCTGACCCAGGGGAATTACACCCCGAGCCCAGGGGTGATCTATCCAACCCTGGATTATCTTCAGGATCAGACCTTTATCACCATCACGGAAGAGGAGAGCGGTCGTAAGAAGATTGCGATTACTGCTGAAGGACAACGCTGGCTGGACGAAAACCGGGAACAGCTGGAACAGATCCAGGTGCGTATCAAAGCGCGTTCCGTCGGTTTTCAGCTGCGCAAAAACCCGCAGATGAAGCGGGCTCTGGATAACTTCAAAGCGGTGTTAGACCTGAAGGTGAATCAGGGAGAGCTCAGCGACGCGCAGCTTAAGCAGATTATCGGCGTCATTGACCGCGCGGCGCTCGAGATCTCCCAGCTGGATTAAGCCGGAGCGTGCTCGCTCACGCGGAAGACGCGCACCAGCTCTTTCAGGTGCATCGCCTGTTCGTTAAGCGATGCCGCCGCAGCCACAGACTCCTCCACAAGCGCGGAGTTCTGCTGGGTGGTGGCGTCAATCAGGCCAATCGCGCTGTTAATCTGCGAGATACCTTCCGTCTGCTCGTGGCTGGCCTGGCGAATTTCCCGCAGGATCACGTCCATCTCTTCCACGTTACCGACCATCCCGTTGATCAGCCCACTCGCTTTTTCGACCAGGTTCATCCCATCCTGAGTCTGGCTGGTGGAGCTCTCAATCAGTTCACGGATTTCGCTGGCAGACGACGCGCTCTTCTGGGCAAGCTGGCGCACCTCGCCGGCCACCACCGCGAAGCCGCGGCCGTGCTCGCCAGCGCGCGCTGCTTCCACCGCCGCGTTCAGCGCCAGAATGTTGGTCTGGAACGCAATGGCGTCGATCAGGTCGATAATGTCGGACATCCGGTTCGATGTTTCGTTAATCAGGCGCATTTTGCTGGTCACCTGCTTCATCATCTCACCGTTGTTTTTGACCACCGTGGCGGCATCCGCCGAGAGGTTGGTGGCTTCCCCGGTATGCGAGGCGGTATTTTTCACCGTCGCGGTGATCTGCTCCATCGAGGCGGCGGTCTGTTCGACGGAACTTGCCTGCTCTTCCGTGCGCGCGGCCAGATCCTGGTTCCCGGCGACAATCTGCGCGGCCGCGCTGGAGATATTCTCCGAGCCGGTTTGCACCTGCTGCACAATGTCCAGCAGTCGCGTCTTCATCTCCATCAGCGCATGCAGCAGCAGACCCGTTTCGTCTTTGCCGTGAGGCGTGATGCTGCCCGTCAGGTCGCCCTCTGAAATGGCTTTTGCAAAATGCACCGCCTCGCCGAGCGGACGTGTGATAGCGCGCACGATAAACCAGCCAATCAGGCTGCCTGCCACGACGCTAAAGAGCGTGATCAGGATCAGCAGCAGGCGGTTAGACCTGAAATCTCCTTCCACCTGCGCCCCTGCACTCTGCATCTCACTGTTTTGAATGGTAATCAGCTCCTTCACCTTCGCTTTATAAGCCTGCTGCACGGCGAGGGTGGTGGTCATCATCTCCTGAATAGCGCCCGCACGATTGTTGTTCTGCACCGCCTGCAAAATGCGGTAGCGCGAGTCCAGATACTGCTGGCGCACGCTGCGGATATCCGCCAGCACCTGCTGAGACTTTTGATCCTGCAGCGCGTTGTTCAGCTCGCCCAGGATCACCGTGATGTGCTCGCTGATCTCTTTCAGGCGCTGCTGAGATTGCCCCGTGTAGGTGCCCTGCTCGTCCAGCAGCATCAGCTGTTGTGTGCTAATAAATTCCTGGAAGTTATCGATTAACTGGTTCGCTTTTACCGTGGTTGGATAATCACTGGTAATAATGGATTGCATCCCGTTATTAGCCCGGTTCAGGCTCAGCAGAGACAGGCTCGCGCTGATCGCCATCAGGACAATAAAGAATCCAAACGCCAGAAATAATTTCGTGCCGATCTTTACGTCATGTAAGAACATATTTTCTCCATCGATGTGATTATTTCTCAGACGATCGCTGTTATCGGTAACGATTTTGCTAACTTTATGAGTTTGATCGTTTTTTTATTTCATAACCGTCACAATGGATAGGTACAGGCTATTAATATTGCTCCATCGATCGTTACCAGACCACCGGAAGGGTATTTTTCAAAATAGCGTTCGGAATAATTGACTTAGGCAGGGATAAATAACTGACGCACTTTCTTTAGTTATTTAATATTAAATTAACAATAAAATACATTAATAGTCACAACCAGAAAATAAAAAGCCGTTTATTCCTTACGGAATAAACGGCTTTTCCGGAACATTATTGAATCAATGGAGCACGGTTACCGCATCCTTAAGGCGTCCAGCGCGGTGCTTCACCATCGCGGAAATGTGGGCGCTCTCCTCGACCAGGTCGGCGTTTTTCTGCGTGATGCTGTCGAGTTCGGCGACCGCGCGGGTCAATTCTGACAGTCCGGTTGCCTGCTCGGAGGTCGAGTGGCTGATCTGGGCGATAAGCTGCGTCACGTTTTTCACCTGCTCGACAATATCATCCATCGTTCGGCCTGCGGCGTGCACCTGCTCAGAGCCGGACTGCACCTTGCTGGCGCTGGCATCAATGAGTTTACGAATATCATTCGCTGCGCTGGCGCTGCGGCTGGCAAGATGGCGAACTTCGCCCGCGACCACGGCAAAACCTTTGCCCTGCTCCCCTGCTCTTGCCGCTTCGACCGCTGCGTTCAGCGCCAGAATATTGGTCTGAAAAGCGATATCGTTAATCAGGGAGGTAATCGAGCCAATTCGCTGCGTGCTGTCGGCAATGTCATCCATGGTTTTGACCACGGTCTGCATCGCGTTGCCCCCTTTCGTTGCCGCGCTGCTCGCGGCCACGGAGAGTTTATCCACCTCGGCGGCGGTTTCAGAGTTACTCTGAACGGAAGCGGCCATCTGGTTCATTGTCGCGACGGTCTGCTGCACGTTCGCCACGGTCTGACGCGTCCGATCGTTCAGATCTTCATTTCCCTGCGCCAGCCTGTCGCTGCCGTCACGGACGCTAACCACCTGGCTCGACACGTCATTGATTAACCAGCGGCACATCAGGCCAAGTTGCCCCACCGCGCGCAGCGTCAGCCCCAGCTCGTCGCTGCGGTTCAGATGCTGCACGCTGTTGCGCTCGCCGGTTGCGACCTTCAGCGCCTGTCGGGCCACATTCTCTACCGGGCGGACAATCTGCTGCTCAAACAGCAGTGTTCCCAGCAGCATCACTAGCGCGGCTGCGGCGAGCGGCATCCACCCGGCGGAGGTCGCGACCAGCGTGGCGGCGAGAACGGCATAAAGCGCCGCCATCACGCTGCGCACGCGCCAGCGCAGCGGCATAGCCGGCAGTTTGCCCAGCCAGCCTTTTCCAACCACCAGCCCCTTGTGCACACGTTTCTTACAGCGCCCGTCGTTCAGCGCCCGGTAGAGCGGCTCCACGGCGGCGATCTCTTCCGCTGTGGCTCTGGTGCGAATCGACATATAGCCCGTCACCTGCCCGCGGCGCACCATCGGTACCGCATTCGCACGCACCCAGTAGTGGTCGCCGTTTTTACGCCGGTTTTTGACAATCCCGCTCCACGGCTCGCCCTGCTGCAGCGTGTACCACATATCGGCAAACGCGGCTTTTGGCATGTCGGGGTGGCGCACCATATTGTGCGGCTGGCCCGTCAGCTCATCAAGCTGGTAGCCGCTCACCTGCACAAAGGTGTCGTTGGCGTGTGTGATATAGCTGTGGACGTCTGTGGTAGACATTAAGGTGGTGTCATCGTCCAGAGGATATTCATTCTGGGTGACATAGGTTGGAGAGGACATCGTGGGCATCCCTTGCAGGTTATTTGAATGTTAATTTTGTGGGTCAATGTTTTTTCGGCGGTAAACAATTTATCTTTAGTTGTTAAACTTGATGAAGATCGCAGATTTCACTTAAACCATACTTTTTGTACGATTTTATAATTCATTGATTTCAAATACTTTCACAAAGAAATTACCTATAAAGCATGACCTGTTAATGCCCACTTAAGTTGCAGCGACTGCACTTCTTTAGTGCAGCTGCGCTTTTCCGCCCTCATTTATCCTCTCTTTCCTGTACCGCTAAATCCCGTTTCGGTTGCTCCGGCATGATTAAATATTGTGCAACATTATTTTAACCTGGCGTTTATCCCGATTTTCGTTAAGTCATCTGAAGTGGCGTAATCCCTGCAATACTTAAATCAGTATCATGTGATACGCGATCCCCGGGAGCACATTTTGAACAGGTTACCTTCCAGCGCCTCGGCTCTTGCCTGTACCGCGCACGCACTGAATCTCATTGAGAAGCGAACGCTCGATCATGAGGAGATGAAACAACTTAACCGAGAGGTCATCGATTACTTTAAAGAGCACGTCAATCCAGGGTTTCTGGAGTATCGCAAATCTGTTACCGCCGGCGGGGATTACGGAGCCGTAGAGTGGCAAGCGGGAAGTCTGAACACGCTTGTCGACACCCAGGGACAGGAGTTTATAGATTGCCTGGGAGGTTTTGGAATTTTCAACGTGGGGCACCGTAATCCAGTTGTGGTTTCCGCCGTACAGAATCAACTTGCGAAACAACCTCTCCATAGCCAGGAACTGCTCGACCCGCTTCGCGCCATGCTCGCGAAAACGCTGGCGGCCTTGACGCCCGGCAAACTGAAGTACAGCTTCTTTAGCAACAGCGGCACGGAATCGGTCGAAGCGGCGATTAAACTCGCCAAAGCGTACCAGTCGCCGCGCGGGAAATTCACCTTTATCGCCACCAGCGGCGCGTTCCACGGTAAATCCCTGGGCGCACTGTCTGCTACCGCCAAATCCACCTTCCGCAAACCGTTTATGCCGCTGCTGCCGGGCTTCCGCCACGTGCCGTTTGGCGACATCAACGCCATGCGCACCGTGCTAAGCGAATGCCGTAAAACCGGCGACGACGTGGCAGCGGTGATCCTGGAGCCGATTCAGGGCGAAGGCGGCGTGATCCTCCCTCCGCAGGGCTATCTGCCCGCCGTGCGTCAGCTGTGCGATGAGTTTGGCGCCCTGCTGATCCTCGACGAAGTCCAGACCGGGATGGGGCGCACCGGCAAGATGTTTGCCTGCGAGCACGAAAACGTTCAGCCGGACATTCTGTGCCTGGCGAAAGCGTTGGGCGGCGGCGTGATGCCAATTGGCGCGACGGTGGCCACCGAGGAGGTCTTCTCGGTGCTGTTCGACAATCCGTTCCTGCATACCACCACCTTTGGCGGTAACCCGCTGGCCTGTGCGGCCGCGCTGGCGACCATCAACGTGCTGCTGGAGCAAAACCTGCCCGCCCAGGCGGAGCAGAAAGGCGACATGCTGCTGGACGGCTTCCGTCAGCTAGGCCGGGAGTATCCGGACCTGGTGCAGGACGCGCGCGGGAAAGGAATGCTGATGGCGATTGAGTTTGTTGATAACGAAACCGGCTATAGCTTCGCGAGCGAGATGTTCCGCCAGCGTGTGCTGGTGGCCGGAACGCTCAACAACTCGAAAACCATCCGCATAGAACCGCCGCTGACGCTGACGATTGAGCAGTGTGAGCAGGTGCTGAAAGCGGCACGTAAAGCGCTGGCAGCGCTGCGGGTGAGCGTGGAAGAGGCGTAATCAACGCCGGGTGGCGCTACGCTTACCCGGCCTACTTTTTATCGGTGTAACTCCGCCACCGTCATGGTGAAGCGAAGCACGGTATCGCCTTCATTGGCGTAGCCGTGCGCCGCTTCCGTTTTCGCCACCGCCGATGCGCCAGCGTTAACCTGGGTCACCGTCTCGTCCACCGTCAGCGTTAACACGCCCTCGTTTACGTGCAGCAGCTCACAGGTTCCCGCCGGGTGCCCCGGAGAGGTGAAGCACTCCCCCGGCTGCATTTCCCACTGCCATAATTCAATCATGTCAGGTCCCGCGGTACCCGCCAGCAGTCTGGCGCGTCCACCCAGCGCGCCCTGCCACAGCACCGGAATCGCCGCTTCTTCGATAACATGTACCAGCGGCTCGCTGGAGACGTTGACGATATCCGCTACGGAGATGCCGAGCGCGGCGGCCAGCTTGCACAAAATGGCGATACTGGGGTTGGCTGCGCCCTTTTCGATCTCCACCAGCATCCCTTTGCTGACGCTGGCGCGGCGGGAAAGCTCGTCCAGCGACAGCTTTTTCTCTTTACGCCAGTTGCGGATACGGTTCGCCACGGCCAGGCTTACCTGGGCAACATCGGCACCCGAATCAGTCATTATATTGACTTTATCAGTCATTGGTCACTACCATGGTATAAAACAGTCAATACAGGATTATTTATGTCTCTCGTTACGCCGTCAATAGATTCGCGTCTTGCCGGGATTGCCCCGGGCTTTCGGGCGCTGAGCATTCTGGTTGAAGCTGCGCCGATTACCCACCCGGAGGTTGCCCCCACCGCGCTGGCGCAGGCCTGCCAGCAGGTGTTGAATGATGATGTGCCGTGGGCTGATGAACACCTTTCAGGCTGGGATGAGGTGTTTAAAGCCTTCGGCGCGAAACCAAAACGCACGCCCTGTTCCGCCGCGGCCCAGCGCAAGCGGGTGCTGAAAGACGGTTCGCTGCCGTCACTGGATCCGGTCGTGGATATCTATAACGCGGTGAGCATTCGCTATGCCATTCCGGTGGGAGGGGAAAATCTCGCGGCGTACTCGGGCGCGCCGCGTCTGACGCTGGCCGAGGGCAGCGAGCCGTTTGATACCCTGAAAGAGGGTCAGCCGGTGGTGGAATACCCGGATGCTGGCGAGGTTATCTGGCGCGACGACCTCGGCGTTACCTGCCGCCGCTGGAACTGGCGACAGGGGGTGCGTACGCGTCTGGACAGCCGGGCGACGTCTATGTGGTTTATTCTCGAAAGCCTGCCGTCGATGCCGCTTGCGGCACTGGAAGAAGCAGGAGAAGAGCTGATCAACAACCTGCAGCGACTGATGCCGGGATCCACGGCTCGGGTTCAGCTGCTGACGCTGTAAGAGGACAACACGATGTTGCACGGGTTAAGCGCGTTTCCGTTAACGCCCCTTAGAGAGGGGACGTTTGACGAGCACTCCTTCATCAATCTTCTGCGCCCCGTTGTCGACGCTAGCGTCGATTCACTGGGCATTTTGGGCTCAACGGGAAGTTATGCCTATCTGACCGTTGAAGAGCGCGGCCGGATCGCACGCTGCGCGGTGGCGCATGCTGATGACATTCCGGTCATCGTCAGCATCGGCGCATTACGACTGGACGATATTCTGCGTCTGGCTGACGACGCGCAATCGGCAGGCGTCTCCGGCGTGCTTCTGGCACCCGTGTCGTACCAGCGATTAACGGAAGACGAAGTGTTTCATCTCTATGAAACGGTGACCCGCCAGCTCTCCATACCGCTGTGCATTTACGATAATCCCGCCACGACCGGTTTTTCGTTTAGCGATGAACTGTTATTTGCCGCCGCGGCCCTGCCGAATATTGGGTCCATAAAGCTTGGCCGCGTGCCGGAGGACCTGTTGCAGGTACGCGCTCGCCTTCCTGAAAACGTCACGCTGGGCATCGCCGGTGACTGGCGAGCGGCCTCCGCCCTGCAGGCCGGGTTTGACGTCTGGTATTCGGTGGTTGGCGGGTTGTTTCCGCAAGCAGCGCTGGCGATTGCCCGTTCGAAAGAGGCGGCACAATCCGAGCGGCTGGAGCCGCTGTGGGAATTGTTCCGTCGATACGGCAGCTTACGGGTGGTAGCGGCAGCGGCAGAGATGCTGGGGAAAGTTGAAACACCCGCGCTCCCCTTCCCGCTTCAGGCTCTTCAGGGTGAGCCGCGCGAAGCGCTTGCTGCGATACTTGCGGATCTGGCGCTGGCCTGAACAACGCCGGGTGGCGCTCGCGCTTACCCGGCCTACAAAATCAACACAGCCTCGCCCCCGTAGGCCCGGTAAGCGTTAGCGCCACCGGGCAAACACCGCACCATCCCGCACCCCGTAGGCCCGGTAAGCGCAGCGCCACCGGGCAAACACCGTACCATCCCGCCCCCGTAGGCCCGGTAAGCGCAGCGCCACCGGGCAAAGCCGCTACTCCGGCAACAGCCCCACAAAACTGCGTTTCTTACGCGGCTCCGACATCAGCTCTTCGAGCTTATCCACGCACGCCAGGTAGTGCGGCGTTTGCTTGTGCGCCAGCACCGCCTCCTCGTCTTTATAGGCCTCGTAGATAAAGAACCGGGTTTTCACCCTCGGGTCCTGCAATACGTCAAAGCGCAGGTTTCCCGGCTCCTTGATTGCCCCCTCGTGGTTGGCGCGAAACACCTCCAGAAACTCGTCCACCCGCTCGGGCTTGATGTTGATTTCAACCAGCGTCACGTTCATTTTGCTTCTCCCTGTTTCTCTTCCTGCCAGAACTGGAACGCATCGCGGGCGTTCCAGTTCTCGTGAACCACTTTCTTCACCGCCTTCAGCATGGCGAGCGGCGCGCTGGACTGGAAGATGTTGCGCCCCATGTCCACGCCGGACGCGCCCTGGTCAATCGCGCGCCAGCACATCTCCAGCGCCTCGTGCTCCGGCAGCTTTTTGCCCCCGGCGATGACAATCGGCACCGGGCAGCTGGCGGTCACTTTTTCAAAGCCCTCGTCCACGTAGTAGGTTTTGACGAACTGCGCCCCCATCTCGGCGGCGATGCGGCTGGCGAGCGAGAAATAGCGCGCGTCGCGCGCCATCTCTTTCCCTACGCCCGTCACCGCCAGCGTCGGCATGCCGTAGCGCGCGCCCGCGTCCACCAGCTTGATGATGTTGTTGATCGACTGGTGCTCAAACTCGCTGCCGATGTACACCTGCGCCGCCACCGCGCAGACGTTCAGGCGCAGCGCATCCTCCATCGCCACCGCCACGCACTCGTTCGACAGCTCGCCTAGAATCGAGTTACCGCCGGAGGCGCGCAGCACCACCGGTTTGTTCGTCGCGGCTGGCACCTGGCTCCTGAGGATGCCGCGGGTGCACATCAGCACGTCGGTTTCGCCAAACAGCGGCGCGATGGAGAGGTCGATACGCTCAAGCCCGGTGGTCGGCCCCTGAAAGTAGCCGTGGTCAAAGGCCAGCATCACCGTGCGGTTGCTCTGCGGGTTGAAGATGCGCGCAAGCCTGGACTGCATGCCCCAGTCCAGCGAGCCGCAGCCCTTCAGGGTGTAAGGCACGTTCTGCTGCGGCGTGCCGATGCCAAAATCCTTGCCGTCTTTGATGTCGTCTAAATCAGCCATTTGCTCCCCCGTCAGAAATCGTATTTGCTGATGTTCTCTTTGGTGAACACTACGCGCTCCGGCAGCAGCACGATGCCGTTGCCCTTCGCCTCATACTGGTAGCCCTGCACGCTGTTCGGCTCGACCTTCAGCGCGCCGATATTTTTTACGTCCACGCTGTCGCCGACGTTAAGATCGCCTTTTTTCAGCAGGCGATCGGCGACATTGACCGCAATTTTGCCCTGTTGTACGACATCCCACAGGCCGAAGGCTTTTACCGTGCCGCGCTCAACGTACGGACGCATCACGTTCGGCGTGCTGAAGCCGACAATCGCCACCCCTTCGCGCTTCAGGTTTTCCGCCGCCTGCGCCGCCGCTGGCAGCGCGTTGGCGTCCGGGGCGATGATCGCATCCAGATCCGGATACGCTTTTAAGATCCCTTCTGCAGTTTGCAACGATTTGGTGGCGTCGTTATAGCCAAACTGGGTCGTCACGATCTGCCACTGCGGATGATCTTTCTCGATTTTGGCCTTCGCCTCTTTCACCCACTGGTTCTGGTCGGTAACGGTGGGGCTGGAGTAGAAGAACGCCACTTTAGCGTTCGGTTTGGTGACCTGCTTGCCCGCCATCTCCACCAGCAGGCCGCCCAACTGCTCCGGCGTCCCCTGGTTGATGTAGATGCTGCGGCACTCCGGTTTGGTGTCCGAATCCCAGGTCAGCACCTTGACGCCGCGCTGCATCGCGCGCTTGAGCGCCGGGCAGAGGCCGTCCGGCGACACGGCGGAGACGATAATGGCGTTATAGCCCTGGTTAACGAAGTTATTGATGAGCTGCACCTGGCCCGAGACGCTCGGCTCGGTCGGGCCGTCGTAGGTCACGTCCACGCCGAGATCTTTCCCCGCCTCTTTCGCGCCGTTGCCGCCGCTGGTGAAAAAGCCCACGCCCACCAGCTTCGGGATAAAGGCAATGCGGTCCGCCGCCTGCGCCGAAGCGAAGCTGAGGGCCATTGCCAGGACGAACAGTTTTGTTTTCATCTTACGCTCCGGATAGTTTTCTAAAGAGAGAACGCACCCACTCGCGGTGCAGACTCAGCGAACGTCCCATCACTACTACAACCAGCAGCGCCCCTGACAGCGCGCTCGACACCTGGTTAGGGATGCCGACCATCTGTAAACCCTGCTGCAGGTAGCCCACCAGCAGCGCCGCCAGCGCCGTACCCACAACCGAACCTGACCCGCCGTAGATATTGGCCCCGCCGAGCACGGCGGCGGTGAGCGCGGGCATCAGCAAATCGCGCCCCAGATCCGAACGCGCGGAGCCGAAATAGGAGACCATCACCAGCGCGGCAATGGCGGAGGCCACGCCCACCAGCCCGTACAGCGCGTAGGGCATGCCGTTCACCGACAGCGCCGCATAGCGCGCCGCGCGAGGATTCTGGCCGATCAAAAACAGATGACGGCCAAAGCGCCCGCGGTGGGTAATCAGCCAGAAGAAGACAGTAATCACCGCGAACAGCACCAGCGGGATCGGCAGACCCAGCACCGTGAGGTTAGCGAACGCCGTGAAGCTGTCCGGGAAGCCGCCGATGCCCTCGTAGCCCGTCGCGCCCGCCATGCCGGAGAGCAGCAGCGCGCCGCCGCCGTAGAGGTAGAGGGTGCCAAGGGTGATCACCAGCGGGCTGATGCCGGTGTAGTGAATAAGCGCGGCATTAAATAATCCGCACAGCAGGCCGAGCAGCAGCGTCAATGGAACGGCGACCGCCATCGGCCACCCCGCCTGCATCATCACGCCCAGCGCGATGGCGCACAGGCCGATGGTCGAGCCGAGGGAGATGTCGATTCCGCCACTGATGATGACCAGCGTGAGCGGCAGCGCCACAATGCCGATGCAGATGAAGTCGCTGGTGCTGAACAGCAGCATGTTGATGTCGAGCATACGCGGGTTGATGGCGCCAAAGAGCAGAATCTCCAGCACCAGTAAAATCAGCAGCGCGCTTTCCCAGTTAAGCCTCATTTACGCCACCTCTTTTTTGCGTTTGAGAAACGGGGTGACGTGCTTTCCCCCTTTGTTACCCGGCTGGAAGCGACCGTACTTCAGCGCCCGCTGATGGCGCGCCAGCGCCTGGCGCAGGCGCCCGTCGAGCACCAGCACGCCCAGCAGCACCAGCCCGGCGATAAAGTCGTTCCACCACGCCGGGAGCCTGAACAGCACCAGCACGGTGTCGATTTGGGTCAGAAAGAAGGCCCCGAGCAGCGCGCCAACCAGCGTGCCCGTGCCGCCCAGCAGCGAAATACCGCCGAGCACGCAGGCGGCGATGGCCTTCATCTCCAGCCCGCTGCCGGTCTGGTTGGGCACAAAGCCAATCTGCGCGGCAAAGACGATCCCGGCGCAGGCCGCCAGCATGCCGTTCAGAGTAAAGGCAAGCATGCGGGTGCGGTTCACCGCCACACCCAGCTGGCGCGCGGCGGCGAGGTTATCCCCCACCGCGTAGAAATCACGCCCGAACGCGGTGCGCGACAGCGTCCATGCGCCCGTGGCCGCGACGATCAACACCAGCATGCCGAGCGGCGAAATGCCGACGGCAGCTGGTTCAGAGAGGGATTTCAGCCCCGGCGGCAGCCCCTCAATCCACTTTCCGCCGGTCCAGAGCAGCATCGCCCCGCGGTAAAGCCCCAGCGTACCGAGGGTGGCGACAATCGCCGGGATGCGCAGCCCCACCACCAGAAACCCGTTGAACGCCCCGGCCAGCGCGCCTATCGACAGCGCGAAGAGAATGGAAACGGGCAGGCTGTAGCCGCTATTAAGCGCCACGCCGACGGCGATGGCGGACAGCCCGACGATGGAGCCGACGGACACGTCGATATTGCGGGTCAGCATCACCAGCGCCGCGCCGATGGCCAGCAGGATCAGGATCTGCGAGCTGGCGAAGATCATCCCCAGCGTCTGCAGGCTGAAGTAGGACGGATTCAGCGCCACCAGCACGGCGAACAGCGCCAGAATGGCGAGAAACGCGCTCAGCTCGCGGTTTTTCAGTAAGGTCTTCATGATTGCCCTCCGAATGCCAGCGCCATCATCCTGTCGAGGCTGACGGCGTGGCGCGGTAGCTCGCCGCTGAGCACGCCCTGATGCATCACCAGCACCCGGTCCGCAAGGCCGGGAAACTCGTCGAGATCGCTTGAGATCATCAGCACCGCCACGTTCTGCGCCGCCACGCTTTTTATCAGCTGGTAGATATCCGCGCGCGCCGAGACGTCCACCCCGCGCGTCGGCTCATCGACGATCAGCAGTAAAGGGTTGGCCTCGAGACAGCGCGCCAGCAGCACCTTCTGCTGGTTGCCGCCGGAGAGCGTGCGCACGGTTTGATCCGCATGGTTGAGCTTGATCCCCAGCGCCCGGTGATAGCGCTCCACCACCGCCGACTCCCGCTTGCGCTGCTGCCAAATCGACGGCTCGTTCAGCGCCACCGTGTTCCAGCGGATCGGCGCGTCGAGGAACAGGCCGGACACCTGCCTGTCTTCCGGCAGGTAGACCAGCCCTTTTTCCAGGCGTGAACTTACCGGCTCGCCGGTGATCTCCTGATTCTCAAGCCAGACGCGGCCCCCGCGTACCGGCCGCAGGCCGTAGAGCGTTTCCGCAAACTCGGTGCGCCCGGATCCCACCAGACCGGCCAGGCCGACGATCTCCCCGGCGTAGATCTCAAGGCTGAGATCGATAAACCCTTCCCCGGTGAGATCGTCCACCCGCAGCACCGGGAAATCCTGTGGCTGGGTGCGGCGGTTGCCCGGCAGCGCCAGCCACAGCTTTTGCGTATCGCTGAGGGATTTCTCCCGGCTTACCGGCGTCATGGCGGCGATCAGGGCGCTGTCGTCAAACTGCGCGGTTTCGCCGCTCAGCACTACCGCGCCGTCGCGCATCACCGAGACGTGGCTGGAAAGCATGCGGATTTCCGGCAGCTTGTGCGAGATAAAGACAATCCCGACGCCGAGCGCCTGCAGGGCGCGGATCTGGCGGAACAGCCGCTCGGTTTCGCCCGGCGTGAGGGAGGCCGTAGGTTCGTCGAGGATCAGGATCCTGGCGTTGCGCATCAGCCCGCGCAGGATCTCCACCATCTGCTGATCCGCCACTTCCAGAGTGCTGGCGGCGGCATCGAGGTTAAGCTGGCACTGCAGTTGCTGGAGTTTGTCCGCCAGTCGCTGTTCCAGATCGCGCTCGCGCGGCAGGCGGAACAGGATGTTTTCCCGCACCGTCAGGTTGGGGAACAGCAGCGGCTCCTGCGGCACCAGGTAAATGCCTAACCTGTGCGCCTGCACGGGCGTGAGCCGCGCATATGACTGCCCCTCGACAGAAAGTTCACCGCTGTCCGGCGTTTCGACCCCGGCGATGATCTTCATCAGCGTCGATTTTCCCGCGCCGTTTCCGCCCATCAGGGCGTGCACCTGGCCCGCAAGCAGCGTGAAATCTATGCCTTTCAGAACCGGCACGCCTGAGAACTGCTTGCTGATATTTCGCGCGTCGAGAAGTGTGGTCATCATCGCTCCGCTATTGAACAAATGATTTTTAGATTTAATAATGTTCAAAAGCGTAGACGGTGAACTATATTTACAACCGTGCAGGGATCACAGTTTTATCGATTGAGATACAGATAAACCAGAATCGATCCAAAAGATCCGTTTTGTCGCGTGGCTCACACTTTCCCTTCGCGCCATCACGAACATATGATCTAAATTTTTATAAGAGTTCAACTATGAGCGATAAACGCACTGCGGAAGAAGGACGGTTTGCCGGGCTGGCACTGGCGGAAGAGGAACTGGTGGCGCGCGTGGCCTGGTGCTACTACCACGACGGGCTGACCCAGAACGACATCGGCGAGCGGCTCGGGCTGCCGCGTTTGAAGATTTCTCGCCTGCTGGAGAAGGGCCGTCAGTCCGGGGTGATCCGCGTGCAGATCAACTCCCGCTACGAGGGCTGCCTGGCGCTGGAAACCGAGCTACAGCAGCGCTTTGGCCTGAAGCTGGTGCGCGTGATGCCCGCGTTAAATACGCCGCCGATGAACGTGCGGCTCGGCATTGGCGCGGCGCAGTCGCTGATGGGCGTGCTGGAGCCCGGCCAGCTGCTGGCGGTGGGGTTTGGTGAAACCACCATGAGCAGCCTGCAGCACCTGAGCGGCTTTATCAGCTCGCAGCAGGTCCGCCTGGTGACGCTCTCCGGCGGCGTCGGGCCGTATATGACCGGTATCGGCCAGTTGGACGCGGCCTGCAGCGTCAGCATGATCCCCGCCCCGCTTCGTGTGTCATCCGCCGAGGTGGCCGGGATCTTAAAACGTGAAACCAGCGTGCGGGACGTGATCCTCGCCGCCACCGCCGCCGACGTGGCGGTAGTCGGCATTGGTTCGGTGAACCAGCGCCGTGACGCGACGATACTGCGATCCGGCTATATCAGCGAAGGTGAACAGCTGATGTACGCCCGCAAAGGGGCGGTCGGCGACATTCTCGGCTATTTCCTCAATGCCGAGGGCGAGTGCGTTGAGGAGCTGGAGATCCACAAAGAACTGCTGGGCGTCACGCTCGATGAACTGGCGCAGCTGCCCACCATCGTTGGCGTGGCCGGAGGGGAAGAGAAAGCCGATGCGATTTATGCCGCACTGAAGGGTCGCCGTATCAATGGCCTGGTGACGGAGGAGACGACAGCCCGCGCGGTGCTGGCCCTGACGTAACGGGGTTGCCCTGCGCTAACAACGAGGCAAGCTCATGAGTTACCTTTTAGCGTTAGATGCAGGGACAGGCAGCGTTCGCGCCGTTATTTTCGATTTACAGGGCAACCAGATTGCCGTCGGTCAGGCCGAGTGGAAGCACCTGAGCGTGGAGAACGTGCCGGGGTCGATGGAGTTCGACCTCGAGACCAACTGGCAGCTGGCCTGCCGGTGCATTCATCAGGCGCTGGAGCGTGCGCGCCTGAGCGCGGCGGATATTCAGTCCGTTGCATGCTGCTCGATGCGCGAAGGCATTGTGCTCTATGACAGCAACGGCGAGGCCATCTGGGCCTGCGCCAACGTCGACGCCCGCGCCAGCCGCGAGGTGGCCGAACTCAAAGAGATCCACGACGACCGCTTTGAATCCGAAGTGTATGAGGTTTCCGGCCAGACGCTGGCGCTGAGCGCCATGCCGCGCCTGCTGTGGCTGGCGCACCATCGTCCGGATATTTACCGCAAGGCCGCGACCATCACCATGATCAGCGACTGGCTGGCGGCGAAGCTCTCCGGCGAGCTGGCGGTTGATCCGTCGAACGCAGGCACGACGGGCATGCTGGATCTCTTCTCCCGCGACTGGCGCCCGGCGCTGCTCGACATGGCCGGGCTGCGCGCCGATATCCTCTCTCCGGTGAAAGAGACCGGCACCGTGCTGGGCGCTGTCACCAGAGAGGCCGCGCTGCAGAGCGGCCTGCGCGAAGGTACCCCGGTAGTGATGGGCGGCGGCGACGTACAGCTGGGCTGTCTGGGGCTGGGCGTGGTCCGCGCCGGGCAAACGGCGGTGCTGGGCGGCACCTTCTGGCAGCAGGTGGTGAACCTGCCGCAGGTGCGCACCGACCCCGAGATGAACATCCGCGTGAACCCGCACGTTATTCCCGGCATGGCGCAGGCGGAGTCGATCAGCTTCTTCACTGGGCTGACCATGCGCTGGTTCCGCGACGCCTTCTGCGCGGAGGAAAAGCTGATTGCCGAGCGGATGGGGATGGACACCTACTCCCTGCTGGAAGAGATGGCGAGCCGCGTACCGGCAGGCTCCCACGGGGTAATGCCGATCTTCTCCGACGCGATGCATTTTAAGCAGTGGTACCACGCGGCGCCGTCGTTTATTAACCTCTCCATCGACCCGGAAAAGTGCAACAAAGCGACGCTGTTCCGCGCTCTGGAGGAGAATGCGGCGATCGTCTCGGCCTGCAACCTGGCGCAAATTTCGCGCTTCTCCGGCGTGACGTTTGAGAGCCTGGTGTTTGCGGGCGGCGGGGCTAAGGGCGCCCTGTGGAGCCAGATCTTAAGCGACGTCACCGGGCTGCCGGTGCGCGTGCCGGAAGTGAAAGAGGCGACGGCGCTCGGCTGCGCCATCGCGGCAGGTGCTGGCGCGGGGCTGTTTGCGGATATGGCCTCGACGGGCGAGCGCCTGGTGAAATGGAGCCGCGAGTTCACGCCGAACCCGCAGCACCGCGAGCTGTACGACGGCATGATGCAGAAATGGCAGGCGGTTTACGCGGACCAGCTTGGGCTGGTGGACAGCGGGCTGACGACATCGATGTGGCAGGCACCGGGGCTAGCGCGCGCGACGGCGCCGTAAAATACGCCGGATGGCGCTGCGCTTATCCGGCCTACGGTTTTGTAGCCCCGGTAAGCGCAGCGCCACCGGGGAAGTTCTTTGAGATCTATCACAATCATTCGATCCCGCTTTTACCTTTCCGCTGCCGCTGGCTAAATTAGTAACTCATCCGACCACATAACAATAATTTTACACTGGAAGAGACTATGAGCCGCTACCCGTCGTTATTCGCCCCTCTCGATCTGGGGTTCACCACACTCAAAAACCGCGTGTTGATGGGGTCGATGCACACCGGGCTGGAGGAGCATCCGGACGGGGCCGAGCGTCTGGCAGCCTTCTATGCCGAGCGCGCCCGCCACGGGGTGGCGCTGATTGTCACCGGCGGCGTGGCCCCTGCGCCTTCCGGCGTGGGCATGGAGGGCGGCGCGGTCCTGAACGATGCGTCACAGCTGCCGCACCACCGCATTGTGACCGACGCGGTACACCGCGAGGGCGGCAAAATCGCGCTGCAAATCCTGCACACCGGACGCTACAGCTATCAGCCGAACCTGGTCGCGCCGTCGGCTCTTCAGGCACCGATTAACCGTTTTAAACCTCACGCCCTGACCCACGATGAGATCCTGGCATTGATTGACGACTTCGCCCGCTGCGCGGCGCTGGCCCGCGAGGCGGGCTACGACGGCGTTGAGGTGATGGGCTCAGAAGGCTACCTGATTAACGAGTTCTTAGCCGCCCGCACCAACCAGCGCGACGACGAATGGGGCGGCGACTATGCCCGCCGGATGCGCTTTGCCGTGGAGGTAGTGCGCGCGGTGCGCGAACGTGCGGGCGCGGACTTTATTATCGTTTTCCGCCTGTCGATGCTCGACCTGGTGGAAGGCGGCGGGACGTTCGACGAAACCGTGCAGCTGGCGCAGGCGATTGAAGCCGCAGGTGCCACGATTATCAACACCGGGATTGGCTGGCACGAGGCGCGCATCCCTACCATCGCCACGCCGGTGCCGCGCGCGGCGTTCAGCTGGGTAACGCGGAAGCTGAAGGGCAAAGTGTCTGTTCCGCTGGTCACCACTAACCGCATTAACGATCCGCAGGTGGCGGACGATGTGATTTCGCGAGGCGACGCCGATATGGTGTCGATGGCGCGCCCGTTCCTCGCGGATGCCGAACTGCTGTCCAAAGCGCAAAGCGGCCGTGCGGACGAGATTAATACCTGCATCGGCTGTAACCAGGCCTGTCTGGATCAGATCTTCGTCGGCAAGGTCACCTCCTGTCTCGTCAACCCGCGCGCCTGCCATGAAACCAAAATGCCGGTCGTTCCGGCGGTCAATAAAAAACGCCTGGCCGTAGTGGGCGCAGGCCCGGCGGGGCTGGCGTTTGCGGTAAATGCCGCCTCGCGCGGGCACAGCGTAACGCTGTTTGATGCGCTGGCGGAGATTGGCGGGCAGTTTAATATCGCCAAGCAGATCCCCGGCAAAGAGGAGTTCTATGAAACGCTGCGCTACTACCGCCGGATGATCGAGCTGACGGGCGTCGATCTGCGGCTTAACCAGTTTGTCAGCGCGGCGGATCTGATCGATTTCGACGAGGTGATCCTGGCGAGCGGGATCGTCCCGCGCCTGCCGGCGATCGAGGGTATCGATCATCCGAAGGTATTGAGCTATCTGGATGTATTGCGAGACAAAACGCCGGTTGGCGAGAAGGTGGCGATTATCGGCTGCGGCGGTATCGGCTTTGATACCGCCATGTACTTAAGCCAGCCGGGCGAGGCCACCAGCCAGAACATTGCCGAGTTTTGCGTGGAATGGGGTATCGACACCAGCCTGAGCCAGTCCGGCGGATTGCGCCCGGAAGGGCCGCAGCTGCCGAAAAGCCCGCGCCAGATCGTGATGCTCCAGCGTAAGGCCAGCAAGCCGGGCGAAGGGCTGGGCAAAACCACGGGCTGGATCCACCGCGCCACCCTGCTCTCACGCGGGGTGAAGATGATCCCGGCGGTGAGCTACCAGAAGATCGACGACGAGGGTCTGCACGTCACGATCGGCGGCGAGCCGCAGCTGCTGCGCGTGGATCACGTCATTTTATGTGCCGGGCAGGAGCCGAAGCGCGATCTGGCGGATCCGCTGCGCGAAGCCGGTAAAACGGTGCATTTGATCGGCGGGTGCGATGTGGCGATGGAGCTGGACGCGCGGCGGGCGATTGCGCAGGGGACGAAGTTGGCTCTGGAGATCTAGAACATTGCCCGGTGGCGCTGCGCTTACCGGGCCTACAAAACCGTAGGCCTGTGCAAGCGAAGCGCCGCCAGGCAAAACAATCTTACCGACGACGCCCCAGCTTCACCGCTTTCAGCACCACGAACTTGTTATTGGTCGCAACGGTGACGCAGTTGCCGAAAATCTTCTTCAGCTTGTGGAAGTAGTCCAGGTGACGGTTCGCCACGATATACAGCTCGCCGTTGATTTTCAGGCAGCGGCGCGCGTGGTGGAACATCTCCCACGCGACGTTATCCGTCAGGGCGTGCTTCTGGTGGAACGGCGGGTTGCAGAACACCGCGTTGAAGCGGAACGGCTCTACGCCAGACAGCGCGTTGTTGATCATAAACTCGCAGCGGTCCAGCGCTTCCGGCATGTTGGTTTCCACGTTCAGACGGCTGGAGGCCACCGCCATCGGCGACTCGTCGCTGAACACCACGCTGGCGTCCGGGTTCTTCGCCAGCAGCGTCAGGCCAATCACGCCGTTACCACAGCCCAGATCGACAATCTCACCTTCCAGATTTTCCGGCAGATGTTCCATAAAGAAACGCGCCCCGATATCCAGACCGGTACGGGAGAAGACGTTCGCATGGTTGTGGATGGTCCAGTCGGTCCCTTCCAGCTTCCAGCTCAGCGTCTCCGGCGCGTCGGCCAGCTCCGGTGCGCTGAAGGTACAGTTGATCAGGCGCGCTTTTTTCCAGGCCAGCGTGGTGGTGGTCGGGCCGAGGACTTTCTCGAACAGCTCCAGCGTCGAGGTGTGA
Organism: Enterobacter asburiae; assembly: GCF_024599655.1. Classification (NCBI taxonomy): domain Bacteria; kingdom Pseudomonadati; phylum Pseudomonadota; class Gammaproteobacteria; order Enterobacterales; family Enterobacteriaceae; genus Enterobacter; species Enterobacter asburiae. The sequence continues at coordinate 719,956 of NZ_CP102247.1, read as the reverse complement.
ATATCGCGCGCTTTGGCACCCGCGATAATGCGCGTTTCCGGCGTCACGACCTTGCGCAGCGCGCGCAGCTGCTGCTCCAGCAGCGCCATGGTTTTTGGCACTTTGATCAGCACCACGCCCGGCGCCTGCGGGTAGTCCGCGGTACTGTCGAGGAACTTCACGCTGGACTCTTCGATATCGTTATGGCGCAGGTTTTCACGCGTCGCCAGCTCGCTCAGGTAGGAATCGCCGATGCTGTAAGGCGTGTGTTCCGCCAGGGCGCAGCCCAGCGCGCCAAATGCGTCATTCAGGATCAAAACCGGGCCGCGGATTTCAGTTTCATCCAACTGCTGCAGCAGATATTCATCCGCCGCTTCCCACGCCATGAGCGGGTTAACGTCGTCCGTTTCCGGGAAACGTTTAAGGTTGAGTGAACGGAAACCGTTGTCTAAGTGGCTCATCGGCCCTCCTGAATGGTAAAATTTGGCGTATCCCTGAAAAGGGTGCGTGAGTATACCCGTTTTCGCATTAATTTGGGCTTTTGATGAACCAACTTACTTATCTCCAGGGCTATCCGGAGCATTTACTGACTCAGGTTCGCAGCCTGATTGCCGAGCAGAAGCTCGGCGCGGTGCTGGAAAAACGTTACCCCGGCACGCACGATTTCGCGACCGATAAGGCCCTCTGGCAGTATACGCAGGATCTGAAAAGCCGGTATCTGAAGAGCGCCCCGCCGATCAACAAGGTGATGTACGACAACAAGATCCACGTGCTGAAAAACGCGCTCGGCCTGCACACCGCCATCTCCCGCGTGCAGGGCGGCAAGCTGAAGGCGAAGGCCGAAATCCGCGTCGCGACGGTTTTCCGTAACGCGCCGGAAGCCTTTCTGCGGATGATCGTCGTTCATGAGCTGGCGCACCTGAAAGAGAAAGAGCACGACAAAGCGTTCTATTCCCTGTGCTGCCACATGGAGCCGCAGTACCACCAGCTGGAGTTTGATACCCGGCTATGGCTTACGCATTTATCGTTAAATAGTAATGCGGAATAGCGCACGCGAATTGTCATGATGACGTGCTACAGTGGCTAAAGGTTCCCCGCTACGGAGTACGTAAACGTTTATGATACGTTTCGCAGTCATTGGTACGAACTGGATCACACGCCAGTTCGTCGACGCCGCCCACGAAACCGGCAAACTTAAACTTACCGCAGTCTATTCCCGCAGCCTTGAGCAGGCGCAGAGTTTTGCTAACGACTACCTCGTTGAGCATCTCTTCACTTCGCTTGATGAGATGGCGCAAAGCGACGCCATTGATGCGGTGTATATCGCCAGCCCGAACTCCCTGCACTTCCCGCAGACAAAGCTATTTCTCAGCCACAAAAAGCATGTGATTTGCGAGAAGCCGCTGGCGTCAAATATCCAGGAAGTGGAAGCGGCCATTGCGCTTGCCCGCGAAAACCAGGTGGTGCTGTTCGAAGCGTTCAAAACCGCCAGCCTGCCGAATTTCCTGCTGCTGCAGCAGTCCCTGCCGAAAATTGGCAAAGTGCGTAAAGCCTTTATCAACTACTGCCAGTACTCGTCGCGCTACCAGCGCTACCTGGACGGCGAAAACCCGAACACCTTTAACCCGGCCTTCTCGAACGGCTCGATTATGGATATCGGCTTCTACTGCCTTGCCTCCGCAGTGGCGCTGTGGGGCGAACCGCACGGCGTGACCGCCACCGCCAGCCTGCTGGAGAGCGGCGTGGATGCGCACGGCTTAGCGGTGCTGGACTACGGTGATTTCAGCGTCACGCTGCAGCACTCCAAGGTGAGCGATTCCGTGCTGCCTAGCGAAATTCAGGGCGAAGCGGGCTCGCTGGTTATCGAGAAGATCTCCGAGTGCCAGAAAGTGAGCTTTGTGCCGCGCGGCGGCAAAGCGCAGGAGCTGACGCAGCCTCAGCATATTAACACTATGCTCTATGAGGCAGAGGTCTTCGCCCGTCTGGTGGAAGACAACGAAGTGAATCACCCAGGCCTCGCGGTAAGCCGCACCACGGCGAAGCTGCAAACGGAGATCCGCCGCCAGACCGGCGTGGTGTTCCCGGCAGACGGCGTAGGCGCGGAAGCGATCGCGTAAAGCTGTGTAATGAAACGGCGCAGACCATTGACGAAACCGATGGTCTGACATATTTTGTTACCTGCAAAGGGGAGTAACTTCTTCGCCGGTGGATCGTCATTACGATGCGTTAAACGCGCATCCGGTCGCCGGGCAACCCTCGTGGTTGTAAGTGAGACCTTGCCGGAAGGCGAGGTCTATGCATAAAAAGCTAACGGCTATCGTCTTCTGACCATGGCCGTTTTTGTTTTTTATGTGTAAGGAAAATAGTATGCATTCTGTCGGCACTCCAATGTTGTGGGGCGGATTCGCGGTTGTCGTGCTCATCATGCTGGCGATCGACCTCTTTTTGCAGGGGCGTCGCGGCGCACACGGCATGAGCATCAAACAGGCTGCGGCCTGGTCTCTGGTGTGGGTCACCCTCTCCCTGCTCTTCTGTGCCGCCTTCTGGTGGTATCTGGCCTCGACCGAAGGCCGCGCGGTGGCCGATCCTCAGGCGCTCGCCTTCCTCACCGGTTATCTGATTGAAAAAGCCCTGGCGGTCGATAACGTCTTCGTCTGGCTGATGCTGTTCAGCTACTTTGCCGTGCCTGCGGCCCTGCAGCGCCGCGTGCTGGTCTACGGCGTGCTGGGTGCCATTGTTCTGCGTACCATCATGATCTTCGCCGGCAGCTGGCTGATCACCCAGTTCGAATGGCTGCTGTACGTCTTCGGCGCTTTCCTGCTGTTCACCGGGGTCAAAATGGCGCTGGCGAAAGAGGACGGCTCCGCGATTGGCGATCGCCCGCTGGTGAAGTGGATCCGTGGGCATCTGCGCATGACCGACAAGATTGAGAGCGAGCATTTCTTCGTGCGCAAGAACGGCCTGCTGTTTGCCACCCCGCTGCTGCTGGTGCTGATTCTGGTTGAGCTGAGCGACGTGATTTTCGCGGTGGACAGCATTCCGGCGATCTTCGCGGTGACCACCGACCCGTTCATCGTCCTGACCTCAAACCTGTTCGCCATCCTCGGCCTGCGTGCGATGTACTTCCTGCTGGCGGGCGCGGCGGAGCGCTTCTCAATGCTGAAGTACGGTCTGTCGGTGATCCTGGTGTTTATCGGTATCAAGATGCTGATCGTCGATTTCTACCATATCCCGATCGCCATTTCGCTCGGCGTGGTGTTTGGCATTCTGATCGTGACGCTGATTATCAATACCTGGGTTAACCGCCAGCACGATAAGAAGCAGCAGGTGGAGTAAAACGTTCGGTGCGGCCTGATGCCCTCACCCCGGCCCTCTCCCACAGGGAGAGGGTGAACACACTTTTGTAACGAAGCAGTTAAAAAATATGATGCAACACGTAAAATCCAGCATTTTACGCTTCCCTCCTTTCGCGCATTCCCTATACTCGACCAGGCAAACATTTACTTACATCCGGACATAAATGTGACTTAGAGCACATTCGGAATGGAACGCAATTTCACTCAGGAATAATGTATGAGCACACAATCGACAGGGCTTTTTGCGCGCCTGGCGCAGGGCAGCCTGGTTAAACAAATTCTGGTAGGACTGGTACTAGGTATTCTGCTGGCCATGGTCTCAAAACCTGCAGCGGAAGCCACGGGGCTGCTCGGGACGCTGTTCGTCGGCGCACTTAAAGCGGTCGCGCCGGTTCTGGTTCTGATGCTGGTTATGGCGTCTATCGCCAACCACCAGCACGGACAAAAAACCAACATTCGCCCTATTCTGTTCCTGTATCTTCTGGGAACCTTCTCTGCGGCCTTAACCGCTGTGGTGTTCAGCTTCCTGTTCCCGTCCACACTACATCTGACCAGCGCAGCCGGCGATATCACGCCGCCATCCGGCATTGTAGAAGTGCTTCGCGGCCTGCTGATGAGCATGGTCTCTAACCCCATCACCGCGCTGATGAGCGGAAACTACATTGGCATCCTGGTCTGGGCGATTGGTCTGGGCTTCGCACTGCGTCACGGTAACGACACCACGAAAAACCTGGTGAACGATATGTCCAACGCCGTGACCTTTATGGTGAAGCTGGTGATTCGCTTTGCACCAATCGGGATTTTCGGTCTGGTCTCCTCCACGCTTGCGACCACCGGTTTCGCCGCGCTGTGGGGCTACGCGCAGCTGCTGGTTGTGCTGGTCGGCTGTATGCTGCTGGTGGCGCTGGTGATCAACCCTCTGCTGGTGTTCTGGCAGATCCGCCGCAACCCGTATCCGCTGGTGCTGACCTGCCTGCGCGAGAGCGGCGTTTACGCCTTCTTCACCCGCAGCTCTGCGGCGAACATTCCGGTTAACATGGCGCTGGCGGAGAAGCTGAACCTGGACCGCGATACCTACTCCGTGTCGATCCCGCTGGGCGCAACCGTGAACATGGCGGGTGCGGCGATCACCATTACCGTGCTGACGCTGGCGGCGGTGCATACGCTGGGCATTCCTGTCGATCTGCCAACCGCGCTGCTGCTGAGCGTTGTGGCGTCGCTGTGTGCCTGTGGCGCATCCGGCGTGGCGGGCGGTTCGCTGCTGCTGATCCCCCTGGCATGTAATATGTTCGGTATCCCGAACGAGATTGCGATGCAGGTTGTGGCCGTCGGCTTTATCATCGGCGTCCTGCAGGACTCCTGCGAAACCGCGCTGAACTCCTCTACCGACGTGCTGTTTACCGCAGCGGCCTGTCAGGCGGAAGACGCGCGTTTAGCGAAGAACGCACTGCGCGGTTAAAACAAAAGCCCGGTGGCGGCTACGCCTTACCGGGCCTACAGGGTAAACGCAAAACGGCAACCCTGGGGTTGCCGTTTTTAGTGTTTGTACCCTCTCCCCGTGGGCGAGGGCATCAGGCCGCACCGATTAAAGCGTCACACCGCTCTTAAAAATCGCCAGCTCGCGGAAATCATTCTTCTCGTTGCAGGTCTGCTTACCGTTAGCAAATTCCACGATAGCGTCCACGAACTCCGTCAGCAGCTGCGGCATGGCTTTGCCGTGGATCAGCTGACCCGCATCAAAATCGATCCAGTGCTTTTTCTTCGCCGCCAGCTCGCTGTTGGTGGCGATTTTCACCGTCGGCACAAAACCGCCGTACGGCGTACCGCGCCCGGTGCTGAACAGCACCATATGGCAGCCAGCACCCGCCAGCGCGCTGGTGGCGACCGCATCGTTGCCCGGTGCGCTCAGCAGGTTCAGACCGTGCGTTTTCAGGCGCTCGCCGTAGCGCAGCACGTCAACCACCTGGCTCGCGCCCGCTTTCTGAGTGCAGCCGAGGGATTTCTCTTCCAGCGTGGTGATCCCGCCCGCCTTGTTGCCCGGCGACGGGTTCTCATAAATCGGCTGATTGTGGGCAATGAAGTACTGTTTGAAGTCGTTCACCATAGTGACGGTCTTCTCAAAGGTCTCTTCGTCACGGCAGTGGCTCATCAGAATACGTTCCGCGCCAAACATTTCCGGCACTTCGGTAAGCACCGTGGTGCCGCCGTTGGCGATTACGTAGTCTGAGAAACGGCCCAGCATTGGGTTGGCGGTGATCCCGGACAGGCCATCAGACCCGCCGCACTCCAGCCCAAACTTCAGCTCGCTCAGCTTGCCCGGCTCGCGCCTGTCGTGGCGCATCACGTCATACAGCTGATGAAGCTGCTCAATGCCCGCTTCCACTTCGTCGTCCTGATGCTGACACACCATAAAATGCACGCGCTCAGGGTCGAACTCGCCCAGCGTGTCGCGGAAGGCGTCCACCTGGTTGTTTTCGCAGCCCAGGCCAATCACCAGCACCGCGCCCGCGTTCGGGTGACGCACCATGTTTTGCAGCATGGTGCGGGTATTGATGTGGTCGTCGCCGAGCTGCGAGCAGCCGTAGGTGTGGCTGAACAAATGTACGCCGTCAGTGCCTTCAGCATCGTTGGTCTCTTTCAGAAAACGCGTCTGGATCTGACGCGCAATCCCGTTCACGCAGCCGACGGTCGGGAGGATCCAAAGCTCGTTGCGGATCCCCACCTCGCCGCTGGCGCGACGGTAGATCTGCACCTCACGATCTGCCGCCTGCCCGGCTTCCGCCTGGAAATCAGGTTGATAGCTGTACTCGTCCAGATCGCTCAGATTGGTGCGGGTATTGTGGGAGTGAATATATTCACCCGGCGCAATATCCGCCAGCGCATGACCGATGGGCAAACCGTACTTCACCACGTTCTCCCCTTTCGCAATGGGGATCAGGGCAAACTTGTGTCCACGCCCAATAGCCTGGCGCAACGTGACCGACTGACCGTCGAACGTGACGCTCGTTCCTTCGGTCAAATCAGCCAGCGCGACGGCAACGTTATCCAGCGAATGGATTTTGATGTATTGCATATCAACCTCAAACGGCCTTAGTTCAGTTCAATGGCGAAGTAGTCACGCGCATTGTTAAAGCAGATGTTTTTCACCATTTCGCCCAGCAGCTCGATATCCGCTGGCGCTTCGCCCGCGTGCACCCAGCGGCCAATCATCTGGCACAGAATGCGGCGGAAGTATTCATGGCGCGTATAGGACAAGAAGCTGCGGCTATCGGTCAGCATGCCGACAAAGCGGCTCAGCAGGCCCAGCTGCGCCAGCTGCGTCATCTGACGCTCCATGCCGTCCTTCTGATCGTTGAACCACCAGCCGGAACCGAACTGCATCTTGCCCGGCATCCCTTCGCCCTGGAAATTGCCGACCATGGTACCCAGCACTTCGTTATCGCGCGGGTTCAGGCAGTACAGGATGGTTTTTGGCAGAAGGTTTTGTTCGTTCTGTTTGCTCAGCAGTTTGGACAGCTCTTCCGCCAGCGGACGGTCGTTGATGGAGTCAAAGCCCACGTCAGCACCGATCAGTTTGAACTGGCGCTGGTTGTTATTGCGCAGCGCGCCGATATGGTACTGCTGTACCCAGCCGCGACGCGCGTATTCCGCGCCGAGGAATACCAGCACCGCCGTTTTAAACTGCGCCACTTCGTGCTCGCTCAGGCCTTCGCCGGAGAGACGACGCGCCAGGATGCTGTCCAGCTCGGCTTCATTTGATTCCGCAAACAGCACCACGTCCAGCGCGTGGTCAGACACTTTACAGCCGTGCGCCGCGAAGTGATCCAGACGTTTGGTCAGCGCGGTTTGCAGGTCAGCGAAACGACGGATGTCGGTATCCGACACTTCCGCCAGCTTCGCCATGTAATCGGTGAAGGTGGCCTGCTCAATGTTGAAGGCTTTGTCCGGGCGCCAGCTTGGCAGCACTTTGATATCAAAAGAGGTGTCTTTGGCGACAACGGCATGATGTTCCAGGGAGTCAATCGGATCGTCGGTGGTGCCCACCATCTTCACGTTCATCTGCTTCATGATGCCGCGCGCGGAGAAGTTATCCTGCGCCAGCAGCGCGTTGCAGCGATCCCAGATTTCATCCGCGGTCGTTGGGGAGAGCAGTTTGCCGGTGATGCCAAACGGACGGCGGAGCTCAAGATGCGTCCAGTGGTAGAGCGGGTTGCCGATGGTGTGCGGAACGGTCGCCGCCCAGGCGTCAAACTTCTCGCGGTCGGTCGCATCGCCGGTACACAGGCGCTCGGCGACGCCGTTGGTGCGCATGGCGCGCCATTTGTAGTGGTCACCCTTCAGCCAGATGTCATACAGGTTTTTGAAACGGTAATTTTCGGCAACCTGCTGCGGCGGTAAATGGCAGTGGTAGTCGAAAATCGGCTGGTCTTTTGCGTAGTCGTGGTACAGGCGGCGAGCAAATTCGGTATCTAACAGAAAATCTTCGGTCATAAACGGCGTCATTATCGTCTTCCTCATTACGGGAGCGTCAGAAAGCGTATGTTCATATGCTGCAAAGTTATCACACCAATTTCCACCCACCGAAGCTTTTTTCGTGAGTGAGATCAATAAACGTCAACAAATAAATTACCCTCAACGGAGTAAACCCTTCTGCAGCCCCCGCCGTTACTGGCTTTGCACGCAACGGATAATGTCCCCACAAAGAATCATACATTTGTGATGTCACTCACCTTTTAAAGTTGTATGACAAGTTATCTTTTTCGCCGTCGCAAACTATAAGCCGACGGAATGCATTACCGGTGTGAGAGACATCGGGTTTAGCGGTACGGATACCGACTTATGCACGCTTACTTATGGCAAGGTTCGGGCCGTTCCGGGACATGCTCCCGGCTACGCCCCTCCCGTTACACAACTGCTCCCGGAAACGGTCGAGAGGTTGCCGTGCTCTGGCGCGGAAATAACATAACGATGAGGTTTTAGATGCGTAAAATTAAAGGGTTACGTTGGTATATGATCGCACTGGTGACGTTAGGTACCGTGCTGGGCTACCTGACGCGTAACACCGTGGCAGCAGCAGCGCCAACGTTGATGGAAGAGCTGCATATCTCCACGCAGCAATACTCCTACATCATTGCCGCCTATTCCGCGGCTTATACCATCATGCAGCCTGTTGCTGGCTATGTGCTGGACATTCTCGGTACCAAAATCGGTTATGCCTTCTTCGCCATCGCCTGGGCGGTGTTCTGCGGTGCAACCGCGCTGGCAGGCAGCTGGGGTGGACTGGCGCTGGCTCGTGGTGCGGTCGGTGCGGCTGAAGCTGCGATGATCCCGGCGGGCCTGAAGGCCAGCTCCGAGTGGTTCCCGGCAAAAGAGCGTTCCATTGCGGTCGGCTACTTCAACGTAGGCTCGTCCATCGGGGCAATGATTGCACCGCCGCTGGTGGTGTGGGCTATCGTGATGCACAGCTGGCAGATGGCGTTCATCATCTCTGGCGTGCTGAGCTTTGCCTGGGCGATGGCGTGGCTGATTTTCTATAAACACCCGCGCGATCAGAAAAAGCTCTCCGAAGAAGAACGCGAATACATTATTGGCGGTCAGGAAGCGCAGCATCAGACCAACAACGGCAAAAAAATGACCGTCTGGCAGATCCTGGGCACCCGTCAGTTCTGGGGTATCGCACTGCCGCGTTTCCTGGCTGAACCGGCCTGGGGTACCTTTAACGCGTGGATCCCCCTGTTCATGTTTAAAGTCTACGGCTTTAACCTGAAAGAGATCGCGATGTTCGCCTGGATGCCAATGCTGTTCGCTGACCTGGGCTGTATCGTGGGCGGCTACCTGCCACCGCTGTTCCAGCGCTGGTTTGGGGTGAACCTGATTGTTTCCCGTAAAATGGTAGTGACCATGGGCGCACTGCTGATGATTGGCCCGGGCATGATCGGCCTGTTCACCAGCCCGTACGTCGCCATTGCCCTGCTGTGCATCGGTGGCTTTGCGCACCAGTCCCTGTCCGGCGCGCTGATTACGCTCTCGTCTGACGTCTTTGGTCGTAACGAAGTGGCAACCGCCAACGGCCTGACCGGCATGGCCGCCTGGACCGCGAGCACCATGTTTGCACTGGTGGTCGGCGCGCTGGCGGATACCATCGGCTTCAGCCCGCTGTTCGCGGTGCTGGCGATCTTCGACCTGATGGGTGCGGTGGTTATCTGGACGGTGCTGAAAAGCAAATCGGCAGAGGAGCTGGCGAAAGAGTCCCTCGGGAAACCGGCGACGCAGAGTTAGCATTACTGTGCCGGGTGGCGGCTTCGCCTGACCCGGCCTACACCATCCAACGAAACCGTAGGCCGGGTAAGCGCAGCGCCACCCGGCATTTAAAGGCCGCTCAGTAGCGGCTTTTTTAGTGGCAAAATCTGGAGAGTGGCACGCAAAAGTGGTATAACAAATCATCTGCCGTACCCTGCCTGGAGCGCATATGGAAATCACCGAACCACGTCGTTTATATCAACAACTTGCTGCCGAGCTGAAAGATCGCATCGAGCAAGGGGTCTATCTTGTCGGTGATAAACTTCCCGCCGAGCGTTTTATCGCGGATGAAAAAAGCGTGAGCCGTACCGTGGTGCGTGAAGCGATTATCATGCTGGAAGTGGAAGGCTACGTTGAAGTACGCAAAGGCTCCGGCATTCACGTGATTTCTAATCTGCCGAAACACTCTCCCGTCGCGGACGAAAGTCTGGAATTTGCCAGCTATGGCCCGTTTGAGCTGCTCCAGGCTCGCCAGCTGATCGAAAGCAATATTGCTGAGTTTGCAGCCACGCAGGTGACCAAGCAGGACATCATGAAGCTGATGGAGATCCAGGAGAATGCCCGTAAGGAAAAATGTTTCCGCGATTCAGAGTGGGATCTTCAGTTCCACGTTCAGGTCGCCCTGGCAACCCAAAATACGGCCCTGGCGGCAATCGTAGAAAAAATGTGGGCTCAGCGCGTTCACAACCCGTACTGGAAAAAACTGCACGACCATATCGATTCCCGTACCGTCGACAACTGGTGCGACGATCACGACCAAATCCTTAAGGCGCTGATTCGTAAAGATCCGCATGCCGCCAAGCTGGCGATGTGGCAGCACCTGGAAAACACCAAGCAGATGCTGTTCAACGAAACCAGCGATGACTTCGAATTCAACGCTGACCGCTATCTTTTTGCCGATAATCCCGTTGTTCATCTCGATACGGCATCTAGTGCCGCAAAATAGATGACCTTTCTGCTGGCAGGCGCTACGTTGCGCCTTCCGGCTTACATGGGTAAGCAAAACATATATAGTGTCAGCCTTTGTAAATCCCCTCGCTCACTTCCTGGGCTTACGCCAAAATCAACTCACCCCTGCAAATTCTGTGACGCAGAACGTTGGGCTTTGTTACAATTGGATTCAATTCCTTATTTTGTAAGTTAGTGCTTGCTAACCAGCCAATTAACAGGGAACAGTGTTGGCCACACCGCAATGTGTCCGCGAGCGACCATAATGAAATCACAACAATGTCGCCGTGCTGTTTGTCCCGGATAACAGGCGTGACGTTAACCGATTTCCAGGAACACTGAATGGAACTTTTGACCCAACTACTGCATGCCCTCTGGGCGCAGGATTTTGAAACGCTGGCCAACCCTTCCATGATTGGCATGCTCTATTTCGTCTTGTTTATGATCCTGTTCCTTGAGAACGGTTTGCTGCCTGCTGCCTTCCTGCCCGGTGATAGTTTGCTGGTGCTTGTCGGCGTGCTGTGTGCCAAAGGAGCGATGGCGTTTCCACACACCATTTTATTACTGACCGTTGCGGCCAGCCTCGGCTGCTGGGTGAGCTATATCCAGGGAAGATGGCTGGGCAATACCCGGATCGTCCAGAACTGGCTCTCTCATCTGCCCGCGCATTATCACCAGCGGGCGCACCACCTGTTCCATAAGCACGGGCTTTCCGCGCTGCTGATTGGCCGCTTTATCGCCTTTGTTCGCACCCTGCTGCCCACCATTGCCGGCCTGTCGGGGTTGAGCAGCGCGCGCTTCCAGTTCTTTAACTGGATGAGCGGTCTGCTCTGGGTGCTTATTCTGACGACGCTGGGCTATGCACTGGGTAAAACGCCGGTCTTTATGAAATATGAAGACCAGCTGATGTCCTGCCTGATGCTGCTGCCCGTGGTTCTGCTGGTCTTCGGCCTGATTGGCTCACTGGTTGTCCTGTGGAAAAAGAAATACGGAGCCAGAGGCTGACGATGGTTATCTCACCGCTCGCTCTGCGCCGTTTTGCTTTTGCCATGATTACACTGGTGGTGCTCAGCGCCCTGCTGCTGGCATGGAGCGCGCTTTCGCATCAGGAATCGACGCTGGCCATCCGCCCGGTAAACCAGGGTGCCAGCGTGCCTGACGGTTTTTCCGTCTGGCATCATCTGGATGCGAACGGGATCCGCTTTAAGAGCATCACCCCGCAGGACGATGTTTTACTGATCAAGTTTGATTCCCGTGCGCAAAGTGCCGCCGCGAAAGTGGTGCTCGACCGTACGCTGCCGCACGGGTATATCATTGCTCAGCAGGAAGATGAGAGCCAGCCTGCGGCCTGGCTCTCATTGATTCGCGATACGTCGCATCGGTTTGGATAACTTCCAGGATTCCGAATCTTTTCACTCACTTTGGTGAATCCCCCGTTTACTTACTATGCTTAAGTACGCGGAGCACCCCTCGATGTACTCCGCATAACTTTGGATAGCGGCTTATGCCGCCACACAATGGAAGGTTTCGATAATGAAATTCCGCATGACTCTGGCTCTGGCCCTTTTTTCTTTAAGCACAGCATCCTTCGCAAACTCTCTCTGTCAGGAGAAAGAACAGGATATTCAGCGTGAGATCGGTTATGCCCAAAAGCATAACAATCAGCACCGTGTTGATGGTCTTAAAAAAGCGCTGAGCGAAGTGAAAGCGAACTGTTCAGACAGCAAGCTTCGTGCCGACCACCAGAAGAAAATCGCTGAACAGAAGGACGAGATAGCCGAGCGCCGTCGCGACCTGCAGGAAGCGAAAGAGAAAGGGGATGCGGAAAAAATTGCTAAGCGCGAGAAGAAGTTGAAAGAAGCGCAGGATGATCTGAAAGCGCTGGAAGCTCGCGATTATTGAGTTAACGGAAATCTCAACAGGAGAGAGAATCATGTCAAAAGATACGACGTCTGAACATCTGCGCGCTGAACTGAAATCCCTGGCCGATACCCTTGAAGAGGTGCTGAACTCCTCTGCTGACAAGTCAAAAGAAGAGGTCAGCAAACTGCGCAGCAAGGCGGAGCAGGCGCTGAAAGAGAGCCGCTATCGCCTGGGTGAAACCGGTGATGCACTGGCGAAACAGACCCGCGAAGCGGCTGCGCGCGCGGACGAATATGTGCGTGATAATCCATGGACGGGTGTAGGGATTGGTGCCGCAGTGGGTGTGGTACTGGGTGTCCTTCTGACGCGTCGTTGATATGGAAGATCCTCGTCACGCACAAGGGCCTGCTAACAACGTCCTCGGCATCGGCCAGCGTATTTTAACGACGCTGGTCGGGATTGCCGAAACGCGCGTCCGGCTGGCAGTGGTCGAGCTGGAGGAGGAGAAAGCGAACCTCTTCCAGATGCTGCTGATGCTCGGGCTGACCATGCTCTTCGCCGCGTTTGGTCTGATGAGCCTGATGGTGCTAATCATCTGGGCCATCGATCCGCAGTATCGTCTTAACGCGATGATTGCCACCACCGTCGTTCTGCTGGTCGCAGCGTTGATAGGCGGTATCTGGACGCTGCGTAAAGCGCGCAAGTCTACTTTCCTGCGCCATACGCGTCAGGAGCTCGCGAACGATCGCGCCCTGCTGGAGGATGACTAGCCGTGAGCGGTAAAGCCGAACGTCAAAAGCGAAAAGCGTACCTGTTAAGCCAGATCCAGCAGCAACGGCTGGATCTGTCTGCCAGTCGTCGCGACTGGATTGACGCGACGCGACGGTTTGACCGGGGCTGGAATACCGTCCTGAGCCTGCGTTCCTGGGCACTGGTCGGCAGCAGCGTGATGGCTATCTGGTCCGTTCGCCATCCGAACATGCTGATCCGCTGGGCGCGTCGTGGATTTGGTGCCTGGAGCGCCTGGCGTCTGGTGAAAGCGACGATCCGTCAGCAGCAATTACGGTGATAAAAGCAAAACGGTAACCCTGGTTACCGTTTTTTGTTTTTGCGCCCTCTCCCTGTGGGAGAGGGTTGGGGTGAGGGCACCAGCGCGCACGCCCCCCTTACTCAATATCTTTGAATTAGATTGACAGTTTTCCTTGCTAACAATTGCCACCCGCCCCGTTTATGATGCTCTCCATCGACAGCAATACCGCGGTATCTACCCGGAATTGCAGACAAATAAAGTTCAGCCGCTCATGTGGTTTCCTGGAGAGTAAAATGAAAAAATTAGAAGATGTTGGTGTACTGGTCGCGCGTATTCTGATGCCAATTCTGTTCATCGTGGCAGGTTGGGGAAAAATCACCGGTTATGCGGGTACCCAGCAGTATATGGAAGCCATGGGCGTTCCGGGGTTCCTGTTGCCACTGACCATTCTTCTTGAGTTCGGCGGCGGCCTGGCAGTCCTGTTCGGCTTCCTGACCCGTACCACCGCGCTGTTTACCGCAGGCTTCACCGTGCTGACGGCGTTCATCTTCCACAGCAACTTTGCGGAAGGCGTGAACTCTCTGATGTTCATGAAAAACCTGACCATCGCGGGTGGCTTCCTGCTGCTGGCCGTCACTGGCCCGGGTGCATACAGCATCGACCGCGTTCTGAATAAGAAATGGTAAGCACGCTATACTGAATGAACACAAAGCGAGGAGACATCTCCTCGCTTTTGCTATCTGACGGAGGAGAAAAAATGGGACAACTCGTAGACGGCGTATGGCAGGATGTCTGGTATGACACCAAATCCACCGGAGGTCGCTTCAAGCGCTCAGTTTCGGCCTTCCGTAACTGGCTGACCGCCGACGGCGCGCCAGGCCCGAGCGGCGAAGGCGGCTTCGCGGCTGAGAAAGACCGTTATCATCTTTATGTTTCGCTTGCCTGCCCGTGGGCACACCGCACGCTAATTGTGCGCAAGCTTAAAGGTCTCGAATCCTTAATTCCGGTTTCAGTCGTGAACCCGCTGATGCTGGAAAACGGCTGGACGTTTGACAGTGATTTTCCTGCGGCGACCGGCGACGATCTTTACCACCACGATTTCCTTTACCAGCTCTATCTGCGCGCCGATCCCCATTACACCGGGCGCGTTACCGTGCCGGTGCTGTGGGACAAGAAAAACCAGACGATTGTCAGCAATGAGTCTGCGGAAATCATCCGCATGTTCAATACCGCGTTTGACGCGCACGGCGCCCGTGCCGGAGATTACTATCCGGTTGAGCTGCGTGAGAAAATTGACGAGCTGAACAGCTGGATTTACGACAACGTCAACAACGGTGTCTACAAGGCCGGTTTCGCCACCAGCCAGGAAGCGTATGACGAGGCGGTCGGAAAGGTGTTTGAATCGCTGGAGCGTCTGGAACAGCTCCTGGGCAAGCATCGCTACCTGACGGGCGATCGCCTGACGGAAGCGGACATTCGCCTGTGGACCACGCTGGTTCGCTTTGATCCGGTCTATGTCACCCACTTTAAGTGCGACAAGCACCGAATCAGCGATTACCTGAACCTGTATGGTTTCCTGCGCGACATCTACCAGATGCCGGGTATCGCCGACACGGTCGATTTCGACCATATTCGCACCCACTATTTCCGCAGCCACAAAACCATCAACCCGACGGGCATTATCTCCATTGGGCCGTGGCAGGATCTGGATGAACCTCACGGGCGCGACGTCCGTTTTGGATAAATATTAAGGGCATCAATGGATGCCCTTTTTTAATTCACAATCTCCATCTATCCTTACTTTGATTGCTTAGAAAACAAGTGATTGACCGACTATTGAGGCAAGGAAAAATGGACTGGTATTTAAAAGTACTGCGCAACTACATTGGATTTGGTGGCCGTGCCCGCCGCAAAGAGTACTGGATGTTCGTTCTGGTGAACTTCATCCTCATCATGGTGCTGGGTATTGTAGATAAAATTCTTGGCTGGGAGCGCGCTGGCGGTGAAGGCGTATTGACCACCATTTATGGCCTGTTGGTCCTGCTGCCATCATGGGCGGTGCTGTTCCGTCGACTGCACGACACCGATCGTTCAGCGTGGTGGCTATTGCTGCTGTTGATCCCGATTGTGGGCTGGATCGTGATTTTAATTTTCAACTGCCAGAGCGGGACGCCGGGCGAAAACCGCTTTGGTCCGGATCCGAAGATCGGCGCATAAAAAAAGCCCGGTGGCGCTTCGCTTACCGGGCCTACTCGTTTATTTATTGTGGTGGGCGAAGAGTTTAGGTATTTCGCGCAGGCACCACGATTTGGCTTCGCCCATGCTGTCGCGACGCCACGCCATAATGATATCCACCTCGTGGCTATATTCCGGGCTGACAACGCGCAGCCGCCCTTCAGCAATGTCTTTTTCCACGAACGGATAGGGCATGGTCGCCACGCCCAGACCCGCCAGCAGCGCCTGCCGCTTGTCTTCCAGCGAGGTCACCGTCAGACGAGGCTGCTTATCCAGCAGCTGCACCGTCAGCACCGGACGCTCGCGCGCGGTATCCGCCACCGCCACGCCCCGATACTTCACGCGCGTCACCTCTGAAAGCGGCTCCGGCTCCTGGTGAATCGGGTGATTGGGTGCGGCAACGTAGACGTTCATCACGCTGTAAAGCTTGCGCGAGTTGATTTCTGATGAGGAACGAAAGTGCATGTCCGGCGCAATGACGATATCCGCCCTGCCCGTCTCCAGACGTTCCCACGCGCCTGCCAGCACCTCGGTGATGATTGACAGCTGCGTATTGGCCTTCGCCGCCAGGCGGTCCACCAGCGGGAACAGCGCTTCAGTCGGCACCAGTGCTTCCGTCACCAGCGTCAGATGGGTTTCCCAGCCGCGCGCCAGCGCTTCGGCGTCCGTGGTGAGCTTGTCCGCCGCTTCCAGCAGCACGCGGCCGCGCTCCAACAGCATTCGCCCCACGTTGGTGAATTTTGTTCGATGACCGGAGCGGTCAAACAGCACCACGTCCAGCTCTTCCTCCAGCTTCTGCATGGTGTAGCTTAGCGCAGACGGAACGCGCCCCAGCTCATCTGCCGCCGCCGCAAAACTGCCGCGCCGGTCAATTGCGTCCATGACGCGAAGCGCCTCAAGCGTCAATGCTCTCTCTTTAGCCATCTCGTTCTCATTCAGGAAATTTGAACATACCGGGCAGAATATCTGGCTAACAATGCAGCGTCCATACCTTTACCATTGTTTTAGTGTAAAGAGAGGTCAAGTTTATGATTACGACAAGAACAGCTAAACAGTGCGGACAAGCCGATTTCGGTTGGCTGCAGGCCCGCTACACCTTTTCCTTTGGACACTACTTTGACCCTAAACTCCTCGGTTACGCTTCATTGCGCGTGTTGAACCAGGAAGTGCTCGCCCCGGGCGCCTCTTTCCAGCCGCGTACGTACCCGAAAGTCGATATCCTGAACCTGATCCTGGAAGGCGAGGCAGAATACCGCGACAGCGAGGGCAATCATGTCCAGGCAAAGGCTGGCGAAGCGTTGTTAATTTCCACGCAGCCGGGCATCAGCTACAGCGAGCATAACCTCAGTAAAGACAAAACGCTGACCCGCATGCAGCTGTGGCTGGACGCCTGCCCTGAGCGGGAAAACCCGCTGGTACAGAAGTTAGATTTAACGGGCGATAAGCAGCAGCTGATTGCATCGCCGGACGGCAGTAAAGGGAGTCTGCAGCTGCGTCAGCAGGTGTGGCTGCACCATATCGAGCTGAAGAAAGGTGAACAGGCGAGCTTCCAGCTTCATGGTCCGCGCGCCTATTTGCAGTCTATTCACGGTACGGTGCATGCAGTGACGCACACGGAAGAGAAAGAAGCGCTCACCTGCGGCGACGGGGCGTTTATTCGTGATGAAGCGAATATCACCCTGGTGGCGGATACGCCGCTGCGCGCGCTGCTGATTGATTTGCCGGTTTAAGATAAACACGCCCCCTCGCTCGATCGGTTCCCTCTCCCTGTGGGAGAGGGTTAGGGTGAGGGGTAACGGGTTGGATTAAATCACAACACCTTACTCGCCATAATCTCAATAATCTGCCGGTCCGTTTCCTGCATTGAGCGGCACGCCAGCGCGCACAGGTTTGCGATCGACTGCTCCACATCGTGCGCCACTATCCCCTCGTTGCCCGTCACGGCCGAATCATCCAGCGCCATCATCACCGCTTTCCAGGCACTTGCCACGCTGGTCGAGACTTTCATCGCGCAGCTGTTAGAAGCGCCGTCGCAGATCATCCCGCTGACGTCCCCGACCATGCTGCTGATGGCCATTGCAATCGTCTGGTAACTGCCGCCCATCAACCACGCCATGCCCGCCGACGCCCCCATCGCCGCCGTTGTTGCGGCACATAGCGCCGACAGGCGCGGAAGCTGGAAATGGATATAGATAGCCGAAAGATGTGACAGCATCAGCGCTCGCGCCAGCCGTTCGTCGTCAGCCTGAACGTGCTCCGCTACCACCACCACCGGCATGGTGGCGGCAATCCCCTGATTGCCGGAACCCGAATTGCTCATCGCCGGCAGCGTCGCGCCGCCCATGCGGGCGTCCGATGCCGCACTGGTGCGAATAACAATGTCTGAACCCAGATCCTGCGCCATCCATCCGCGCGAGCGCTGCTTATCGAGCGTTGCGCCAATGTGCAGCCCCCACTTCCCGCTGAGCCCTTCCCGGGAGAGCGCATCGTTCAGCTTTCCAGATTCCAGAATGAAGCGAATCAACTTAAACGGAACCTGCTCAACAAATTCCAGGATCTGCGACAGCGTGGTAGTTGAGAGTACCGCCAGCGGATCGTCTTTCGTCTGACATTGCCGATCGTCAAGCGTAAAGCGCGTTTCGCCCTGACAAACCACCTCCACCACCCGGGTATGCCCGCCGGCGATGGTCACCATTGCCGAGGTGTCCCCTGCATGAACACAGGCGCGCGAGTAAAGGATCTCATCGCACGGCGCCTGCAGTTTAACCTGCACCTGCCCCGCCTCAAGCAGGGCTTTGGCGCGTATCAGCGCATCGGCGGTGACATCTTTCAATACCTCCAGTCCGGCGTTGGCGTTACCGCCAATCGCGCCCAGCGCCGCCGCAATGGGTAACCCGACCATGCCGGTGCCCGGCACCGTTACGCCCAGCCCGTTTTTCATCAGGTTCGGCGATACCCACGCCTCTATTTGCGTGACCTCCCCCGGCAGAAGGTCTGCGGCCATCGCGCAGGCCAGCGCCAGAGACACGGGTTCGGTGCACCCAAGGGCAGGCTTCACTTCTTCCTGCACCGCGCGAATAAATTGATTCCATAAAGGATGAGTTTGCTCAGACATCGTTACGACCTTAATTACCCTCAGGAGAATGCGAGGAAAGGAGAAACACAAAGCAGCAGTCCGGTGATGACGATTATCACCAGCGATACGCCTTTATATTTATGCAGAGCCGGCACCTTGTAGACCAGCCATGCAGGGATCAGGCAGCCCACCATGCCGAAGATAGGGCTGCAAATGGAGGTGAAGCTCAACACCGGCGCGTTTAAGACAATGGCGCTCCAGGCCAGCAGAATGGCGAACAGCATAATCCCGCGCTGGACGGCGTTTTCACTGATTTTCTCTGCGGGCATTTTGCGGCGCAGGATGTTCATGACGATACCCTGCGTAGCCTCGCGAAAGCCGAGGTAGACACCGAAGAACGCGGTCATCACGGCAAAAATATTGAGGATCACGCTGACGATTTTGACCCAACCCGCGCCGTCACCGCTGATAAACTGCGCCGCAATCGCCAGAGCCGAAATATTCTGCTCGTAGGCTTTAACCGCCTCATCGTGCCCCATCGCCAGCGTAAAGGAGACGGCGTAGAAGAAGACCGTCACAAACAGCACGCCAAAGGCAATATTCATCGCCCGCAGCGCTTTATGGCGCGCTACCTCCACAGATTTTTCCCGTGAACGGTACGAGATCACCATCGGGCTTAAGGTCTGAATAAACAGAATGGAGGTTAAGGTAAAGGGCAGCGTAATGATGGCGTTTTTTACCAGCAGCCCCACGGGCGGCAGCATGCCCACGTTGGCCAGATGCCAGAGGCCAATCATCGATAGCCCCAGCGCCGCGACCACAAATAGTTTGGTCAGCACCATCAGGCTGGAGACTTTAAACAGCAGCTTTTC
The DNA here is from genome assembly GCF_024599655.1 of Enterobacter asburiae. Classification (NCBI taxonomy): domain Bacteria; kingdom Pseudomonadati; phylum Pseudomonadota; class Gammaproteobacteria; order Enterobacterales; family Enterobacteriaceae; genus Enterobacter; species Enterobacter asburiae. The sequence goes on along the minus strand of NZ_CP102247.1, from coordinate 700,297 downwards.
CCCTCGCGAGGAGATCGCCACCAGAATACAGATCAGGAATAACCCGTAAAACGGATTCTCAGAGAGCAAATGGTCGGTCACGCCAAAGGTATGCAAATACGATGCGCTGTCGTTGGTTATGGCCGTGGAATAGACAAACATCCAGATCACCAGCATCACGAAATAAAGCGCACCTAATAAAATCCCCCAGTTCTTACCTAAATAACCGCTAATGACGCTCGGGTAGTCTTTGCACTCCGGCGATTCCGCCAGGGTATTAATAAACAGACGCTGGAATAAATACATGGCCGGATAGCCAATGATTGATGAGAGCAAAAATACCCACAGGCCCATTAACCCGACCTGGACAGGGAGAAAAACAATCCCCGCGCCGATAGCCATCCCGATACTCATGATGACCCAGCCCGTGTCGGTGCTGTCGAATTTAATTGCCGCTTGCCACTCGGTCTCGCTCATTCCCGCTCGCCTTGCCGCGGCGGAATCACTCACAATCACACTGCTGTTTGTTGCCGTATCCATTGGGCACTCGCTTATTTTGTAGGGTAAACAGTTGTTTTTATAGGTTTCCGATCGCCAGCGATTGCGATTCAGAGGATTGCAGGTGTGTGTTATTGGTGTGGGAAGATCATATCCGGACCGCGGGAGAAAAAGGTCACAACATTAATAAGGATATTCTGTTTCGAGAGGAAATTTTGCTGCTGTATGTGGACGCTGAGCGTAAATTTTCTAAAAGTGACGGCGATCAAGAAATAAATACCCGCGCCATGCGCGGGCAGGAAATCAATTAGCCAGCGCGTTAGCCATATCGGTTCTGATCTGCTTGCGCTGCTCCGGCGTCAATACCTGACTGACGTCGAAGTAATACTTCACGCGGTAATAACGGGTCTGCTCTTCAATTTTGCTGAATGCGGTAAGCTGGCTTTTCACCGTACTTTCGTCCCATTTGCCCGCCTGGAACATGTCGATCAGCGCGCCGTCCTTCACGCCCGTCATCGGAATGTTGCTGACATTTTGTTCCAGCTGCTTATGCAGATCTTCAATCTTCTTCACCTGCTCATTGCTGAGCTTCAGGTGCTGTACCAGCGGATCCTACGAGGGAGACGGGGCTGCCTCAACGTTCGCGGCCTGTGCCGTAAAACTGCACACTGCCAGCGAGGCGGCGACCAGCGCAATACGGGTCATTTTCATCATCTTACTGTCCTTACATGCTGTTATAGGGGAAAGCAGGCGTATTGTTTTTCAAGAGCGGATGAATATGTGTGAGTAATTATATAAACAATTTTGTATGTTTAGCGGGCAAAAAAATGCCCCCTGCGCTGAGGGGGCATGAGGCGGCATTTGCGTCAGATGGAATGCGTAAACGTCCTTGAAATCACATCCTGCTGCTGCTCGCGCGTCAGGGCGTTAAACCGCACCGCATAGCCCGACACGCGGATCGTCAGGTTCGGGTAATTCTCGGGATGCGCAATGGCATCGAGGAGCATTTCCCGGTTCATGACGTTGACGTTCAGGTGCTGCCCGCCCTCAATGGACGCTTCGTGGTGGAAGTATCCGTCCAGTAGCCCTACCAGGTTGGTTTTGCGCACCAGCTCGTCCTTGCCCAGCGCCTGCGGCACGATGGAGAAGGTGTAGGAGATCCCGTCTTTCGCATAGGTGAACGGCAGCTTGGCGACCGAGGTTAACGAGGCCACCGCCCCTTTTCTGTCGCGGCCGTGCATCGGGTTCGCGCCTGGCGCAAACGGCGTGCCGCCGCGGCGTCCGTCCGGCGTGTTCCCGGTCTTCTGGCCGTAAACCACGTTGGAGGTGATGGTCAGGATCGACTGGGTTGGGACCGCGTTGCGGTAGGTTGGCAGCGCCTGAATTTTCTTCATAAAGCGCTCCACCAGGTCGCAGGCGATGCTGTCCACGCGGTCGTCGTTGTTGCCGTACTGCGGATAATCTCCTTCAATCACGAAATCGACCGCCAGTCCGGTATGGTCGCGCACCGGCTTCACCGTGGCATATTTAATGGCCGACAGGGAATCCGCCGCTACCGACAGCCCGGCAATGCCGCAGGCCATGGTGCGATAGACGTCCCGGTCGTGCAGCGCCATCAGCGAGGCTTCGTAGCTGTACTTATCATGCATGTAGTGAATGAGATTCAGGGCGCTGATGTACTGCACCGCCAGCCAGTCCATAAAGTGATCGAGGCTCGCCATCACGGTGTCGTAATCCAGCACGTCATCCAGCAGCGGCTCGGTTTTCGGGCCGACCTGGATCTTCAGCTTCTCGTCCACCCCGCCGTTGATCGCGTACAGCAGCGTTTTGGCGAGGTTGGCGCGCGCGCCAAAGAACTGCATCTGCTTGCCGATCACCATCGGGCTGACGCAGCAGGCAATGGCGTAGTCGTCGCTGTTGAAGTCCGCACGCATCAGATCGTCGTTCTCATACTGCAGCGAAGAGGTGACGATCGACACCTGCGCGGCGTATTTCTTGAACGCGATCGGCAGTTGTTCAGACCAGAGGATCGTCAGGTTCGGCTCCGGCGCAGGCCCCATGGTGTGCAGCGTGTGCAGATAGCGGAAGCTGTTTTTGGTCACCAGCGTGCGCCCGTCCAGCCCCATGCCGCCGATCACTTCCGTCGCCCAGATCGGATCGCCGGAGAAGAGCGTGTCGAACTCCGGCGTGCGCAGGAAGCGCACCATGCGGATCTTCATGATGAAGTGGTCGATCAGCTCTTGCGCCTGGGCTTCATTCAGCCTTCCTGCCTGCATGTCTCGTTCAATGTAGATATCGAGGAACGAGGCCGTGCGCCCCAGCGACATCGCCCCGCCGTTCTGGGATTTCACCGCGGCAAGGTAGGCAAAATAGACCCACTGCACCGCTTCCTGGGCGTTCATCGCCGGGCGCGAGATATCAAAGCCATAGTTCGCCGCCATCTGCTGGATCTGCAGCAGCGCGCGCCTGTGCTCCGCCAGCTCTTCACGCAGGCGGATCGTCGCCTCCAGATCTTCACCGCGCTCCAGCCTGCCCTGCAGATCCGTAAACTGGAGTTCACGCTCGCGCACCAGATAAGCGATCCCGTACAGCGCCACGCGACGATAGTCGCCGATGATACGTCCGCGCCCGTAGCCGTCCGGCAGACCGGTCAGCACGCCGGATTTACGACAGCGCATCATCTCAGGGGAGTAGACGTCAAACACGCCCTGGTTGTGGGTTTTGCGCAGGTCGGTAAACAGGTACTCGAACTGCGGATCCATCTCCCGGCCATAGGCTTCGAACGAGCTGCGGATCATGTTGATCCCGCCGTACGGATGGAGCGCGCGCTTGAGCGGCTTATCGGTTTGCAGACCGACGATCGTCTCCAGATCCTGATCGATATAGCCCGGCCCGTGGGCCGTAATAGTGGTGGCAATGTTGGTGTCAAAATCCACCGGGGCGTGGGTGGCGTTCTCCTGGCGAATGCCGACCATTACCTTCTGCCATAGCGCCGTCGTTGCTGGCGTCGCCTGCGCGAGGAAAGCTTCATCGCCTTCATAAGGGGTGTAGTTATGCTGAATAAAATCGCGGACGTTGACGGCGTTTTTCCATTCTTCACCGCGAAACCCGGCCCATGCGTCGCTGTAGGGCGCGACGCCCGTATCGATCGTTACTTTCATGTGTTTCTCGCTTTATCAGGCGTAAGCCGCGGCCGGAGTAACCTTCCCAAGACGGAGGGCGTCCAGCGCGATCATTTTTTCTTCGTTGGTAGGGATAACCGCGCAGGCCACGCGGGACGACTCGGTGGAGATCACGCGCTCACCCGCGCTGCCCGGCAGGGCATTTTTGGCGTCGTCGAGGCGGATGCCGAATACGTTCAGATGTTCCGCCACCAGCGCGCGGACAAGCTTCGAGTTTTCGCCAATGCCGCCGGTAAAGACCACCCCATCCAGGCGGTGCAGCGACGCCGCGTGCCCGGCGATATGTCGCGCAATGCGGTGAACAAAGGTGTGTATTGCCAGCTGTGCCCGCTCATTGCCTTCGTGCCAGGCTTTCTCCAGCGCGCGTAAATCGGAGGAGATGCCGGAGATCCCCAGCAACCCGGACTCTTTATTGACCACGCGCTCCAGATCCTCGAACGACTGCCCGGTCTGCTGGGCAATCCACGCCATCGCGCCGAAGTCCACGTCGCCGCAGCGCGTCCCCATTACCAGCCCTTCCAGCGGCGTCATCCCCATCGAGGTATCGACGCTTTCGCCGTTGCGCACCGCGCAGATGGACGCCCCGTTGCCCAGATGGGCAATCACCAGGCCGCTGTCATCGGGGGGCAGCCCGAGAAGCGTATGCGCCTGCGCGGCCACGTAGCGGTGAGAGGTGCCGTGGAAGCCGTAGCGGCGCACGCCCAGCGCTTCAAAATAGCGGTACGGCAATCCGTACAGATACGCCTGCGGCGGCAGCGTCTGGTGGAAGCTGGTATCAAATACCGCCACCTGCTGCACGCCCGGGAACAGGCGCTCTGCGGCTTCCACGCCGCTCAGGTTGGCGTAGTTATGCAGTGGCGCCAGCGGGGAGACCTGGCGGATCTGCTCGATCACCTCTTCCGTGATCAGGGTCGACTCGCTGAAGAGGTCGCCGCCGTGCGCAATGCGGTGGCCAATTAGGGCCACGCTGCTCATCAGGTTACGCTTCTCCAGCTCCAGGGCGATGGCAGCCAGCGCCCCTTCGTAGTCCTGGTGAGCCAGCCTGGCCGGCTCACCCCCGTTCACGGAAATAAAGGCCTTCTCGGTGTTGATCCCATCTGCAATGCCTGTCATCAGGGCATCGCAACTGCTGGCGTCGAGCACCGAAAACTTAACAGAGGACGATCCGCAGTTAATAACCAGTACAACCGGAAACTCAATCATCATGTGACTCCGCTCTTCCTGAGCAATGGGTTAGAACAGTTTGTAAACGATATTCAGAATGGTCAGCAGGCCGACCGCGGTAACGAAGATGTTCTCGGTACGCCCTTTGTATTTCGCCAGCGCCGGTGCCTTGCGGATGGCGTACATCGGCAGCAGGCACAGCAGAGAGGCGATGATTGGTGCGCCCATGGCTTCAATAAGGTCCAGAATGTTCGGGTTGGCGTAGGCCACAACCCAGGTGGAGCCCATGATGAACACCATGCTGATGGTATTCAGTTTGCCAACGGAGACTTTCTTCTTATCGCCCTTGTAGCCGAACTTGAGGATCAGGCCGTTCAGCCCTTCCAGCGTGCCCAGGTAGTGGCCGAAGAAGGATTTGAAGATAGCCACCAGCGCGATGATGGAGGCACCGTATTCCAGTACCGTCGCAAACGTCGATTTGGTTCCGGACATTGATGCAAAGTGGTTCGCCAGGTAGGAGAGCACCGGAATGTTCTGCGCCTTGGCGTCCGCCATGTTCTGCGGAGAGAGCGTAAACAGACAGCTAAAGGCGAAGAACATCACCACGGCCACCATCAGCAGACTGGCGCGACCGATGATTTTGGAACATTTTTGCTCGGTGAACTCTTTACCGAACTCAGGTTCGTACTCTTCGCGCTTGGAAACCACAAACGAGGAGACGATAGGCGAGAAGTTAAAGGAGAAGACCATGATGGAGATGCCCAGCCACACCGTGACCAGAATGCCATCATGACCGGTAAAGGCGATATCGCTCAGGTTGACCTGGTCGATCACTGCCGAGTTCCAGTAAGGGATCAGCGACAGGGAAATCAGCACCAGGCTGGCGATAAACGGGAACACCAGGAAGCTCATGACCTTCACCATCAGGTCTTTACCAAACCAGATAACAAAGGCCATCAGCAGCAGCAGGAACAGCGCCACCACGCCGCGGTTCAGCGCAGGCAGCTGGAGCTGGTTTTCCCAGAAGGTCATAAAGGTGTTGGTAATGGTGACGCCGTAAATCCACAGCAGCGGGCAAATGGCGAAGAAGTAGAGGAAAGTGATCACCACCCCACCGGTCTTACCAAAGTGCTCTTCCACCGTTTCGGTGATGTTGCCGGAGACGTTGCTGCCGGACAGACACAAACGCGCCAGCGCGCGGTGGCAGTAAAACGCAATCGGGAACGCGAGAACCAGCATCAGCAGGATAGGGATCAATCCACCAAAGCCTGCGCGAATGGGGAAGAACAGCACGCCTGCGCCAATGGCGGTACCAAACAGGCCAAGCGTCCAGGTGGTATCAGACTTACGCCAGGAGGACGTTTTTGTCTGGCCAACGATAATGCTTTCTGTGTTGCTCATAGGTCACCTTTATGCGTCAACGAAGCCGGTAATTTGGGAAACACGGGAGAGATCGATATTGCCGCCGGAAATAATGCAGACGGTTTTACGACCCTGAATATAGTGGTCAAGCTTGCCGCTTAATAACGCGGCACAGGCCAGCGCACCCGCGCCTTCCGTCACCACTTTATTTCGCTGAATAAGCGCGATCATGCTGTCGCGAATGTTGTCTTCGCTGACCAGCACAATGTCATCAACCAGCTCGCGAACAATTTCGAAGGTTAATGTGCCGGGACGAGACACATCGCAGCCGTCCGCTAATGTGCCGGAGACGCGGTGGTTGACGATTTCACCGGCCTGATAAGACGCAGCCATACCGTGAACATTCTCTGACTGCACGCCGATAATATTAATGGTGGGGTTGATGGATTTAATCGCCGTCGCAATCCCGGCAATTAAACCGCCACCGCCGATAGGCACAATGACGTTATCCACGTCGTATAAATCTTCGAGAATTTCCAGACCGATGGTGCCCTGCCCGGCGATCACTTTGGCATCGTCGTAAGGGGGAATAAAAATACGCCCTTCCATCTCGACGATTTCGCTGACTTTGGCGATGGTGTCGTTGAAATTTTCACCGTGCAGCACGACTTCTGCGGAGTAGTCGCGGGTAGCGGCAACCTTGGATTTCGGCGCGCCCATCGGCATCACCACTTTACCGTCGATGCCGAGCATGGCGCAGGAGAGGGACACCCCCTGCGCGTGGTTCCCCGCGGAGCAGGCGACAACGCCTTTGCGTTTTTCAGCGTCGGTCAGCGAGCTTAACTTGTTAAACGCGCCGCGGATCTTAAACGAGCCGGTACGCTGCATGTTCTCAAACTTCAGGAATATTTCGCCCTTACAGCGTTCGCTCAGGTAATTCGAACGTGGCATACCGGTTTTATATATTTTTCCTGCCAGTCGTTTTCTGGCGTCCTGAATATCTTCAATCGTTACCGGGAGATCGTAGGTAATATGCATAATATCCTCGTTATAATAATTCATTCTTTTCAGGCAAAGTCAGGGTATCAGCGCGTTAACACGTTAACGCTCTGGGTGTTTTTAAAATGGATACTAATTATTCATCGTCGTCTTTCGATATTCATCGACGAATATTGTTTTGCCAGCTCAACTAATACTGACGCCGATTTTTTAATCCTGTAATTTTTTGACCACACGGCGGCATAACGCGCTACGGGTAATTCATCTTCCACTGGCAGCACAATAAACTGGTCAGAACCGAACGGTGCTATCATGTCGCGGGGAATCACCGTCAGATAATCGGCATTCAGGACAAGGTTATAAATGGTGACGACGGAATCGGTCTGGACGATGTTTTCGATGCTGATGTGGTTGTCTTGCAGGGTGGTCAGAAGTTCTTTGTAGTAGCCCATATCGGTTTGCGGCATCACCCACTGCTCGTGAGTGAGCGATGCCAGTGTCGTCGGGCCGGTGCACGTTCGCGTTTTGCTGGCGACCAGCACAAACTCGGACTCAAACAGCGGTTCGACGTGAAGATCCTGCAGCAGCATTTCATCGCTCAGCGTGCCGATAGCGAAATCCAGACGACCATCGCGAATGGCCGGCAGGAAAGAGGAGAGCTGGGCTTCATACATCGAGACGCGTGCTTTCGGGAACACTTCCTTGAATTTTTTGATCATCTCAGACAGGAAGGTAAAGCCGATCAGCGACGGGTAACCAAAGGAGACGTCCATAACGGTGCTGAAACTCAGGCTGTTAATCTCACTCACCATGTTTTTCATTTCGCGGGTGATCGACTCAGAGTACGAGAGCAGAACCTGGCCCGCGGCAGTGAGTTTTACGCCGGTGTTTTTACGCACCATCACTTCCACGCCGAAGTAGGACTCAATATCGCTGATGATTTTGCTGACGGCGGGTTGCGTCAGGCCCAGCTGTCTTGCTGCAGAACCTATGGAGCCACTTTTAATGACTTCCTGAAATACCACGAGGTGCTGTGTTTTCGGTAGAATAATAGTGTTCATAATATTCTGCACTTATTTCCCTATGACGGGGTGAATTCTACTCAATAATGTTTGAAGGGGTATGTGCTGTTACTCACAATTTGCTTTCCAGAACCCTTAACCCACACATCAAAAATCCAATAAAACAGATATATATCAAATAGATAACACAGTATAAATATGCTACTACGCTGATATTGATCAACAAAAATAGCGGTAATAAATTTATTTTATGGCGATAACCCGGATAAATTTTACCGTCCGGAAAAAATCAATAAAGACGATATTTCAGGCAATTAAAGGCCAATAAATAACCGCTATTTGTTTGAAACATTCTTTCAATTTATCAATTTTTTACGACGTGAATTTTCAGGCTTGAGGAAAAGAGTGGAATACGTCACATATTCACGGGAGAAATGTATTTGTTTTCAATATATGCATATCAAACGAGAAAAGTTTCGGGATCATTAAGGTAACAATCATAACAAATTATCAATACTGAAAATCGTGCGTTTTTTAGCGTGAAATTTTGTGATGGCGATCGTCTACAGATTCAGGAGCGACACTGATGGGTTAAAAACAGTGAAATGTGCTTAATGTCGCAAATATGAGAATTGATGTCGTTTGTCCGGTGCCGGGTGGCGCTGCGCTTACCCGGCCTACAACACCCTGAAAGCAAAAACCCCGCTGAAGCGGGGTTTTTTAAGAAGTTGAAGCTGACCGATAAGGCGGCTTCGTTCGACTGTACGTCATGCATCTGCGGCGCTGGAGTTATCATGTGTCGCAGGCTGTATCGCACTTAGTGTTATAGAGTAAAGCCTGCTAAGGGACGCGCCTTTCACACCCAACCGCGCTCTATCGCTACCATCAGTAGCCCCCCAATGATAAAGAAGATTAGACTGACGACAGCCAGATATATCTCGACGTAGAAAGGTCCGATAAGCCGTTTGGGAAGTCCTCTGATGAAGTCCTTGTCATCGTTTTTGGTCAGGATTGAACTGCGATTCCATAATAGAGGGATGTAGATGAACTGCACTTTCGTACTATAGGCTATGTTGACGTAAAGCGTGTTGACGTTTTCGAACAGCAAGACGGCATCAGGAAGGCTGCCATATTTTTTTTTGTACAGGACGCAAATTTCGCTAAACCGTTTACGGTTTAAGACGGACACGACGATGCTCAAGACACCTAATAACAATCCTGTAAGTGTGGCTATAACCGATACCATTTTTATACTAATCATCACTGGTAATCTCATAAAGACCGAGGGCCTCCCCAATGGATTCGCTCGCTTTTCCGACAGACCAGCTAAAAGCTTTATCGCTTCCGTATGCAATTCCGCCAGATACACTGAGCGTGCAAAGCAGCGCTCCCGCTCCTCCTGCCTCTATGGTTGCAGCCCCCAGAACCACAGCGCAAATAGTATTTGCTGCGCCAGCGCCAATAATCCTAGCTCCCACAGCTCCACCTACTAGGCCACCTGAAAATTCACCGATGGAAGTAAACGAGGTTTTGGCGCAATCCCTACCAACGGTGCAGGCTTCCATGATCTTCGCTGCGGTATCCAAAGCAGACAGACCAATACCGATCTTCCCGGCTGTTTCCATCCACTTAACGTACTTCGCCAGCTTCTCGATATGGGTTGCGTAACCTTCAATATCACTAACACCAGTTTCATTCCAGCGGTGGGTAATTGAACGGCTGGAAAGGCCAAGGGCGCTTTTCAGATCGGTGTATTCGTTGAACATGAATCGATGTTTCATGAACATCTTCAGCACGCTATCAAGTTGACCAAATAAGCGACGGCGTTCAACGAAGAATTGTTCACCGATCAGTGTGCCGCTTGTGATGTACTGGTTTTTGTATGTCTTCTCGATCTCGACGAGAATTTTTTCGACTCTCTCGAAATATCCCTTCGCTGCTTCCGTCGCTCTTCCTGCCTTTCCAGCAGCATCGTTTGCAGTAGTCGCAGCAGCTGCAAACATCTCAATGGTATCTTTATGTTTGAAAAGGAAGTTTGCCTGCTGGATGGAGAGCGGCGCTAATGCTGCATCAATCCGCTGTTTCGCGGCCCGCATATGGGAGATTTGCTCTTCATCCTGCTTATCGGGGTCAACTACCAGCATGATAGAACCCGCTTTATATCTTTTATCCGGGCCGTTTAGTGTAGCGAATAGCTCCTTTACGCCTGCTGGCGGGTTTTCCGTAAATAGCAGACGTTGCCAAGCTTCTGTAGTACCGCCGTAAGGAATAATGGTAAAACCTGCGTCAATACCTGTTTTCTTTTTCGCTGTCTGGGCGTGTTGTTCTGGTTCTACCTGCGACTGTTGAGATGCAGCTAGAGTGGCTGCTGCGGTTGCCGCTTCTGCCAGATACCTTGCTGTTGCCTGAGAGGGGGATTCACCTGGGCCTATCCAGCCCAAAGGGGCTATGATACGGTTAGATCCAGAGAGGCAGCCACATAAAACTACGCACTTGTCCACGGCAACAGGGATCTGGTGAATTGTGCGGTGTGGCTCACCTTCAACAACTTTTCCTTCTTTGCCGCATTTTGGGCAAACTGTGGTCTTGTCACCCAGAACAATCGCGCGGCGGCCCAGAATGTTACCGAAAGAAAGTGAGGGGATTAGCTTTGCGCCAGTTGTAGTCTGATCACCAAACAACGCCATTCCACGACCTAAAACGTTTGGACGCATTCCCCCCATTTACGCCACCTTTGCAACAGTCAGGAAATCATCTGGCATTGATTCACCCTCGCGGAAAGAGAACATCAATCTATAATCAGGGGTGCTGAGAATTTGATCTCCGTTATCAAGTAAACTACCAACCAGCGCGATCCCTTTACCTTCCCATTCGCTTAACTGTCCGGCGCTGGTGATAATGGTGGCCTTAGTCCCGTCTGGATAGGTCACGGTTGCACCTTCTGTAACCATGCTGACCCATTGACCATTACCGAGTTGAACTTTCATGCCCTGGCTCGGATCCGGATTAGGTTCATCGACAACGCCACCCCGAAGAGTAAGACTTCCGGCAACCGCTGCACGATAGATGGCTGTGATTGGATGGTGTAGGGCATATTCTTGCTGTTCAATAATGAGATTGCGGGCTTCCACATTCATTTCTGATAGTTGCTGGTCGGTATAACGGGGAGCATCGAAAGACGCGATGACCGATGAAGTGAGTTCGTTGGTGTATTGTTGCATAAGTCCCTCTGCTTGCTGTGAATTTTTCTGTGCTCGGACACATTGTACAAATAACACCCATGCAGCCGAAAGCGGTTTCCCACTAAAATTGAAACATTATTTCAAATAATTCACTCGGTAAATATTTTCTGTTATTTCATTCGGATTGTGAAATATTGAAGCTTTTGCTGTATGGACAATGTTTCGACTTGGTGACGTAGGTACTCAAACAAATTACGTTTTTCATCAGCTAGCGAACCTGACTTTCGCATAGTACTACGCACTTTTGAGGGGATTTTTTGCTGCGACATAGAAGGCGGTCTGAATGCTGAGTAAATAATCATCAATTTATTTTGTTCTAATTTCCTCCTTTTCTGCACGAAATCCAATAGTAGGGCTGGCTCAAGCCTGGACGATTTTACAAATGAAATGAACATAGGGAGACGGAAAGATATAAATCTTGCTCTACTGGCTGAATCGCAGCCCAGAGACACGCGAAAAAACCGCCTGAAGGTAGTCTGAAATGAACGCTGTAGCGATTGCCACGCTTTAGGATGTTGGGGATAGAACAGCCGTTGGTGTGTCTCTTTTGTATCACAGTCTGTGTCACAGTTTTGCCTTAGAAAATCTGAGACACACCAACGTATTATTATAGAAGAAGTTGAAGCTGACCGATAAGCCGGGTTCTGTCGTTGGACAGTCATTCATCTAGGCCAGCAATCGCTCACTGGCTCAAGCAGCCTACCCGGGTTCAGTACGGGCCGTACCATGTGAACCCCTATTTGGCCTTGCTCCGGGTGGAGTTTACCGTGCCACGGACTGTTACCAGCCGCGCGGTGCGCTCTTACCGCACCCTTTCACCCTTACCTGATCCCGCTTGCGCGGGCCATCGGCGGTTTGCTCTCTGTTGCACTGGTCGTGGGTTTCCCCCCCAGGCGTTACCTGGCACCCTGCCCTATGGAGCCCGGACTTTCCTCCCCTCCGCCCGTCTCCCCCGAAAGGGACGACGACGAAGCGGCGACTGTCTGGTCAGCTTCGGCGCGCAGTATAGAGGGTTTGCGCGCCGCTGTCACCCTAAGGTGTGGGCAAGGCGTGATTAACGCGCCACTTCCACCTTCGCCAGTTTCTCGTAGTAGCACGCAATCGCGCTGTGATCGGCCGTGCCCAGGCCATCGGCACGCAGCGCCTGCATCATCTCCATGACCGCCGCGGTCAGCGGCAGCTGTGCGCCCACGCCGTGTGACGTATCCAGCGCGTTCGCCAGATCTTTGATATGCAGGTCGATGCGGAAACCGGGTTTAAAATTACGATCCATGACCATCGGCGCTTTGGCATCCAGCACGGTGCTGCCCGCCAGACCACCGCGAATGGCCTGATAAACCAGATCCGGATTGACGCCCGCTTTGGTTGCCAGCGTCAGCGCTTCGGACATGGCGGCAATGTTCAGCGCCACAATCACCTGGTTTGCCAGCTTGGTCACGTTACCCGCCCCGATGTCCCCGGTATGCACCACGGAGCCCGCCATGGCTTTCATCAGGTCGTAAAATCTATCGAAGACGGCTTTATCACCGCCGACCATCACCGACAGCGTGCCGTCGATCGCTTTCGGCTCACCGCCGCTGACCGGCGCATCCAGCATATTAACGCCCTTCGCTTTTAAAGCCTCGCTAATTTCACGGCTTGCGAGCGGCGCAATAGAGCTCATATCAATCAGCACCAGGCCCGGCTTCGCACCGTCGATAATGCCGTTTTCACCCAGCGCGACCTCTTTAACATGCGGGGAGTTTGGCAGCATGGTGATGATGACATCGCAATGCTCGGCAATGGCTCTGGCGGTGGTGGCCGTTTCTGCGCCAGCCGCCATTACCTCAGCCACGGCCTGCGAATTATGATCGGATACCACCAGTGAGTAACCCGCTTTGATGAGGTTCTTACTCATTGGTTTACCCATGATCCCCAGGCCAATAAAACCCACTTTCAGCGTCATAATCTGTTTCCTCAATGATGGTTATTTTTTAAAAGCGTCCGCTAATTTCTGCGTAGCCGAGCGGAATACGCCGAGGTCGCTGCCGACGGCAACAAACGTGGCTCCCCATTCCAGATAGCGACGGGCATCAGCCTCAACCGGCGCCAGAATGCCGCACGGTTTGCCGTGTGCTTTAGCGCGGGCAAAGATGTGCTGGATCGCGCGCTGCACGTCAGGGTGGCTGGCATTACCCAGATGGCCAAAGGCGGCAGCCAGATCGCTTGGGCCGACGAAGATACCGTCCACGCCGTTTGTGGCTGCAATCGCGTCGACGTTATCAACGCCCTGCTGGCTCTCGATCTGAACCAGAATGGTGATGTTGTTATTAGACTGCGCGAAGTAGTCCGGCACGGTGCCAAACATATTGGCGCGATGCGAAACGGAAACGCCGCGGATCCCTTCTGGCGGATAGCGCGTTGAGGCTACGGCCAGCGCCGCTTGTTCTTCCGTCTCCACAAACGGGATCAGGAAATTGTAGAAACCGATATCCAGCAGACGCTTGATAATCACCGGCTCGTTGGTGGGTACACGCACTACCGGGGCGCTGCGGCTGCCTTTCAGCGCCATCAGCTGCGGAATAAACGTGCTGATATCGTTCGGCGCATGTTCGCCGTCCAGCACCAGCCAGTCGAAACCGGCCAGGCCCAGCACTTCGGTGCTGATTGGGTTTGCCAGCGCGGACCAGCAGCCAATTTGAATCTGGTGCGCCGCGAGGGCCGCTTTAAATTTATTCGGGAAGATATCGTTACTCATCGTATTTACCTTTTTTATTCCGCAGCCTTTTTCAGTATCATTTTATTTATTCAGACACCGCGCCAGCATTATATTTATTATTCTGACGTATTTTGGCGTTATAAAATCGTCATTCAGTATAAGACGCAATCCACGACCACACATTGTTGTAATGCTCAAGCATTGCGATACATTTTGATAAAAATTTTTGCATATGCACAAAGCACTGGGCGCTAATGCACAGAATCAGGGATTACCGGTTAGGGAGCGATCGCGATCACATTTTCATGCTCCCTATGCTGACATGCTTTAATTCTGAAAGCCGCGTATTTATTTCTACCATTAGAAAATTGGCTGAATTTATTATCAGACACCTTGCTGGAGAATACTGAACAATGGCCGACATTGAAATTCGACAGGCATCGCCGACGGCGTTTTATATAAAAGTACACGACACCGATAATGTGGCGATTATTGTCAACGACAACGGCTTAAAAGCGGGAACCCGTTTCCCGGACGGGCTGGAACTGATTGAGCATATTCCACAGGGACATAAAGTCGCCCTGGTGGATATCCCTGCTAATAGCGAAATCGTACGTTACGGTGAAGTCATCGGCTATGCCGTCCGCGCTATACCACAGGGTAGCTGGGTTGAGGAGTCGCTGGTGGCGCTGCCGGAAGCGCCGCCGCTTAACACGCTTCCGCTGGCGACCCGCGTGCCGGAGCCGCTTCCTCCGCTGGAGGGCTATACCTTCGAAGGCTACCGCAACGCGGACGGCAGCGTCGGCACCAAGAACCTACTCGGCATTACCACCAGCGTGCACTGCGTGGCGGGCGTAGTGGATTATGTGGTGAAAATCATCGAGCGCGATCTGCTGCCGAAATACCCGAACGTGGATGGCGTAGTGGGTCTGAACCACCTCTACGGCTGCGGCGTGGCGATTAATGCACCCGCTGCCGTAGTGCCTATCCGTACCATTCACAATATCGCCCTGAACCCGAACTTTGGCGGCGAGGTGATGGTCATCGGCCTGGGGTGTGAAAAATTGCAGCCCGAGCGCCTGCTGCAGGGCACCGAAGATGTCAAAGCCATTCCGGTAGACGATGCCAGCATCGTGCGCCTGCAGGACGAACGCCACGTTGGGTTCCGCTCAATGGTCGACGATATTCTGCAGGTGGCAGAGCGTCATCTGGACAAACTCAACCGGCGCCAGCGTGAAACGTGTCCGGCCTCGGAACTGGTCGTGGGCACCCAGTGCGGCGGCAGCGATGCCTTCTCCGGCGTGACGGCCAACCCGGCGGTGGGCTATGCATCCGATCTGTTCGTGCGCTGCGGCGCCACGGTGATGTTCTCCGAGGTGACCGAAGTGCGTGACGCCATCCATCTGCTTACGCCACGCGCCGTTAATGAAGAGGTGGGCAAGCGCCTGCTCGAGGAAATGGCCTGGTACGATAGTTATCTCGATATGGGCAAAACCGACCGCAGCGCCAACCCGTCTCCGGGCAACAAAAAAGGCGGTCTGGCAAACGTGGTGGAAAAAGCCCTTGGATCGATTGCCAAATCCGGCCAGAGCGCGATTGTGGAAGTGCTCTCTCCGGGCCAGCGCCCGACGAAACGCGGCCTGATTTACGCGGCAACACCGGCCAGCGACTTCGTCTGCGGCACGCAGCAGGTGGCGTCCGGCATTACGGTGCAGGTCTTTACCACCGGGCGCGGCACGCCGTACGGCCTGATGGCGGTACCGGTGATTAAGATGGCGACCCGCACCGAGCTGGCAAACCGCTGGTATGACTTAATGGACATCAACGCGGGCACCATCGCCACCGGAGAAGAGAGTATTGAGGACGTGGGCTGGAAACTGTTCCACTTCATTCTGGATGTCGCCAGCGGGCGGAAGAAAACGTTCTCCGATCAGTGGGGGCTGCATAATCAGCTGGCGGTGTTCAACCCGGCACCGGTGACGTGACTTCCCCTCACTCTGCCCTCTCCCCCTAGGGGAGAGGGTAAAAAACTTAAACCAACACTACGTCAATCCCGCTTTTCCGCAGCCCGTCCAGGCTCTCCGCCGGAATGCCTTCATCGACAATAATCATATCAATCCTTTGCGTATCAATGATTTTATGCAGGCTTGAGCGGTTAAACTTGCTGGAGTCAGTGACAACGATAATGCGCTCCGCCACCTCGCACATTTTGCGGTTCAAACGGGCTTCATCCTCGTTGTGCGTGCTCACGCCGCGATCGAGATCGATGGCGTCAACGCCCAGGAACAGCAGGTCAAAATGGTAATTCTGTAACGACTGTTCTGCCTGGTCACCGTAGAAAGATTGCGACTGACGGCGTAGATGCCCGCCGGTCATCAGCAATTCCACCCCTTCCGCTTCCAGCAACGCATTCGCTACGTTCATCCCGTTGGTCATCGCAATGACGTCCGTGTGCTGGCGCAGCATGCGGGCGATTTCAAACGTCGTGGTGCCGGAGTCCAGAATAATACGGTGCCCGGGTTTGACCAGCGCGGCAGCGGCCTGCGCGATGCTGCGCTTCACCGCCGTATTCAGCGAGCTTTTATCCTCCACGGAAGGCTCAGCGCCCGGCATGTTGCCTTCGCAAATCAATGCCCCACCGTAAGCGCGAACGGCAATGCCCTGCTTCTCCAGAAACGCCAGGTCGTTGCGGATCGTCACCGTCGATACGCCGTACAGATGAGACAGGTCGTTAACCTGCACGCTTCCCTGCGCCCGCAGCCGCTGAATGATCTGCTCTCGCCTTTCACTGGTGCCGGTGATGCGCTTTTCCGCGGATGAATCGGTGCTGCTCATACGAGCTCCTTAATAAATAGTCTTTCGTTTCATTTCGTTTTGCCTATTAAGTCCTTTCTTTTGCGGGAATGCAAGTCCCGCCTTACGTCCAGACGCAAGCCAACACTGCGCTGAAACCTTTCATTATGTTTCTTTTGTGAAACAGATCGGAAATCTATTATCTTTCGTTTTATTTTTATATCACCATGATGCAGGATTAAATGAAACAAAACGAAAGACAAGTATCATTACCATCCGAAATGGAGAGGAAAGTGAAACATCTGACAGAAATGGTGGAACAACATAAACGAGGGAATTCAAACGGGATCTATGCCGTCTGTTCCGCACATCCGCTGGTACTTGAAGCTGCCATTCGTTACGCGCATTCGCATCAGTCGCCGCTGCTGATCGAGGCCACCTCCAACCAGGTGGATCAGTTTGGCGGCTATACCGGCATGACGCCTGCGGATTTTCACGGGTTTGTCTGCCAGCTGGCCGAGTCGCTCGGCTTCCCGACGTCACAGCTTATCCTCGGCGGCGATCATTTGGGCCCTAACCGCTGGCAAAATCTCCCTGCGGAACAGGCGATGGCGAATGCCGACGATCTGATCAAAAGCTATGTTTCTGCCGGATTCAAAAAGATCCACTTGGACTGCAGCATGTCCTGTGAGGACGATCCGGTTCCCCTGACCGACGCGATCGTTGCCGGACGCGCCGCACGCCTGGCGAAGATTGCCGAAGCGACCTGTCGCGAGCAGTTTGGTGAATCCAATCTGGTCTACGTTATCGGCACGGAAGTACCGGTTCCCGGTGGCGCGCACGAAACGCTCACCGAACTTGCCGTCACCACGCCGGACGCTGCACGCGCCACGCTTGAAGCGCACCGCCATGCGTTCGAAAAGGAAGGTTTGAGCGACATCTGGCCGCGCATTATTGGCCTGGTGGTCCAGCCTGGCGTGGAGTTCGACCACGCGCACGTCTGCGACTATCAGCCGCAGAAAGCCGTTGCCCTGAGCAAAATGGTTGAAGCCTACGATACGCTGGTGTTTGAAGCGCACTCCACCGACTACCAGACGCCGCAGGCGCTGCGCCAGCTGGTTAACGATCACTTTGCGATTCTAAAAGTTGGCCCCGCCCTGACCTTCGCCCTGCGCGAAGCGCTGTTCTCGCTGGCCGCCATAGAAGAGGAGCTGCTGCCGGCAAAAGCCAGCTCCGGCCTGCGTCACGTGCTGGAAAACGTCATGCTCGATCGCCCGGAATACTGGCAAAGCCATTACCACGGTGACGGCAACGCGCGTCGCCTGGCGCGCGGCTACAGCTACTCTGACCGCGTGCGCTACTACTGGCCGGACAGCCAGATTGACGACGCTTTTGAACGTCTGGTGCGTAACCTGGCAGACGAGCCTATTCCTCTGCCGCTGATCAGCCAGTACCTGCCGTTGCAGTACGGCAAAGTTCGCGAGGGCGCTCTCAAGTCAACGCCACGGGAACTCATCATCGACCACATTCAGGACATACTCCAGCAGTACCACGCCGCCTGCGAAGGCGTAACGACTCAAAACGCATAATTAAAAAAGAGGAAAACGCTATGCCAAACATTGTCTTATGCCGCATCGATGAACGCCTGATCCACGGTCAGGTGGGCGTGCAGTGGGTGGGGTTTGCGGGGGCAAACCTGGTGCTGGTCGCTAACGATGAGGTCGCTGAGGATCCGGTTCAACAGAACCTGATGGAAATGGTGCTCGCGGAAGGGATCGCCGTGCGCTTCTGGTCGCTGCAAAAAGTGATCGACAACATTCACCGCGCCGCTGACCGCCAGAAAATCCTGCTGGTCTGCAAATCACCCGCCGATTTTCTGAAGCTGGTTGAGGGCGGCGTGCCCATCACCCGTATTAACGTCGGAAACATGCACTACGCCAGTGGCAAACAACAAATTGCCAAAACGGTCTCTGTCGACGCGAACGATATCGCCGCGTTCAACGGCCTGAAAGCGGCCGGTGTGGAATGCTTCGTTCAGGGCGTTCCAACAGAAACTGCTTTGGATCTCTTTAAACTGCTCTGAGGGATTCATAATGGAAATCAGTCTGTTGCAGGCGCTGGGGTTGGGCATACTCGCCTTTATCGCCGGTCTGGATATGTTTAACGGGTTAACGCACATGCACCGCCCGGTGGTACTCGGGCCGCTGGTCGGCCTGATTCTGGGCGATCTGCACACCGGCATTTTGACCGGCGGTACGTTAGAGCTGGTCTGGATGGGGCTGGCCCCGCTCGCCGGTGCCCAGCCGCCTAACGTCATTATCGGCACCATCGTGGGTACCGCATTTGCCATCAGCACCGGCGTGAAGCCAGAAGTTGCGGTTGGCGTCGCCGTGCCATTTGCCGTGGCGGTTCAGATGGGGATTACGTTCCTCTTCTCGGTGATGTCCGGCGTCATGTCGCGCTGCGATCGCATGGCGGCCAATGCAGATACAAACGGTATTGAACGGGTTAACTATCTTGCGCTGCTGGCGCTCGGCATCTTCTATTTTCTGTGCGCGTTCCTGCCGATCTACTTCGGTGCGGAACATGCGAAAACCGCCATTGACGTTCTGCCAGCGCGTCTGATTGACGGCCTCGGCGTCGCGGGCGGCATCATGCCAGCCATTGGCTTCGCCGTGCTGCTGAAGATCATGATGAAAAACGTCTACATCCCTTACTTCATTATCGGTTTTGTCGCCGCCGCCTGGCTCAAGCTTCCGGTGCTGGCGATTGCGGCGGCCGCGCTGGCCATGGCGCTGATCGACCTGATGCGTAAATCACCTGAACCGACGGCTCCCGCCGCTCAGAAAGAGGAATTCGAAGATGGCATCTAACCAAACCACCCTGCCGGGCGTGTCTGAAAGCGAAGAGACGCTGTTGACCGGCGTAAATGAAAACGTCTACGAAGATCAAAACATCGGTGCCGAGCTGACGAAAAAGGATATTAACCGCGTGGCCTGGCGTTCCATGCTGCTGCAGGCCTCGTTTAACTACGAACGTATGCAGGCCTCCGGCTGGCTGTACGGGCTGCTGCCCGCGTTGAAAAAGATCCACACCAACAAGCGGGACCTGGCGCGGGCGATGAAAGGCCATATGGGCTTCTTTAACACCCACCCGTTCCTGGTGACCTTTGTTATCGGCATCATTCTGGCGATGGAGCGATCCAAGCAGGATGTAAACAGCATCCAGAGCACCAAAATTGCCGTCGGCGCGCCGCTTGGCGGTATTGGCGACGCCATGTTCTGGCTGACCCTGTTGCCCATCTGCGGCGGTATTGGTGCCAGCCTGGCGCTGCAAGGATCGATTCTGGGCGCGGTGGTCTTTATCGTGCTGTTTAACGTGGTACACCTCGGCCTGCGTTTTGGCCTGGCGCACTACGCTTATCGGATGGGCGTCGCGGCCATTCCGCTGATTAAAGCCAACACCAAAAAGGTCGGCCACGCGGCATCTATCGTCGGGATGACGGTGATCGGCGCGCTGGTGGCAACCTACGTCCGCCTCAATACTACGCTCGAAATCAAGGCGGGTGATGCCGTTGTCAAACTGCAGGCCGACGTCATCGACAAGCTGATGCCCGCGTTCCTGCCGCTGGTCTACACCCTGACCATGTTCTGGCTGGTACGCCGCGGCTGGAGCCCGCTGCGGCTAATCGGTATCACCGTGCTGCTGGGCGTTGTTGGTAAATTCTGTCACTTCCTGTAAAAGCAAAGAGGTTGCGATGTTAGGCATTATTTTGACGGGTCACGGCGGGTTTGCCAGCGGGCTTGAGCAGGCGATGAAGCAGATCCTCGGCGAGCAGCCGCAGTTTATCGCCATCGATTTTCCGGAAACCTCCACCACCGCGCGGCTGACCGCTCAGCTTGAGCAGGCGGTAAGCGAACTCGATGCGCAGCACGATATTGTGTTTCTCACCGATTTGCTCGGCGGCACGCCGTTCCGCGTGGCGTCAACGCTCGCGATGCAAAGGCCGGGCAGCGAAGTGATCACCGGCACCAACCTTCAGCTGCTGCTGGAGATGGTGCTGGAGCGCGACGGATTAAGCAGCGAAGCGTTTCGTCTGCAGGCGCTGGAGTGTGGACACCGCGGCCTGACGAGCCTGGTGGACGAGCTGGGGCGCTGTCGCGAGGAAGCCCCTGCCGAGGAAGGGATATGAGCCAGCTGCTGCGCGCGCGACGGATCCTTACCGAACGGGGGTGGCTGAACGACCACCAGCTACGCATTGAAAGCGGCGCGGTTGCGGCGATTGAACCCATTCCGGCGGGCGTTACGACGCGTGATGCGGAGCTGCTTTGCCCGGCCTATATCGATACGCACGTCCACGGCGGCGCGGGCGTGGACGTCATGGATGATGCGCCCGACGTGCTGGACACCCTGGCAATGCATAAAGCGCGTGAAGGCGTGGGCGCATTTCTGCCCACCACCGTGACCGCACCGCTGGAGAGTATCCACGCCGCGCTGATGCGTATCGCCTGGCGCACTCGGTCCGGCGGCCCCGGCGCGCAGATCCTGGGCAGCTATCTGGAAGGACCGTACTTTACGCCGCAGAACAAAGGGGCGCATCCGCCGGAGCTGTTCCGGGAGCTGGATATCGCCGAGCTGGACAGACTGGCTGACGTTTCACAGGGCACGCTACGGGTGGTGGCGCTCGCGCCAGAAAAAACCGGCGCGCTGCGGGCGATTCGCCATCTTAAACAGCGCGGTATACGCGTGATGCTGGGCCACAGCGCTGCCACGTACCGGCAAACTCTTGCCGCGTTTGATGCGGGTGCCGACGGGCTGGTTCACTGCTACAACGGTATGACGGGGCTGCACCACAGAGAGCCAGGAATGGTCGGCGCAGGGCTTACGGACAAACGGGCGTGGCTGGAGCTGATTGCCGACGGGCACCACGTCCATCCGGGGGCGATGCGCTTATGCTGCTGCTGCGCGCAGGAGCGCGTGGTGCTGATTACCGATGCCATGCAGGCGGCAGGTATGCCGGACGGACGGTATACGCTTTGTGGCGAAGAGGTCTCGATGCAAAACGGCGTGGTTCGAACCGGCTCCGGCGGGCTGGCGGGCAGCACGCTGTCGCTGGATGCCGCGGTCAGGAATATGGTGGAGCATGCGGGCGTAACCGCCGAAGACGCTATCCATATGGCCTCGCTGCACCCTGCCCGGCTGCTAGGCGTTGACGGTCAGCTCGGCTCCTTAGCCCCGGGTAAACGCGCCAATGTCATTGCGCTGGACGGGGGTTTACACCTCCAGCAGATCTGGATTCAGGGCCAGGCTCTCCCCCTTTAGGCCTTTCATTGTGTCTCCTGTTGGCCTTACGGCACCCGATCGTAAGGCCTTTCTTTTCCTTTCCTTAACTCTTCCCTTTCCTTTCACGATCACACTTTTCGTTTTATTTCTTTTCTTTCATTGAAGTTTCGATTTCTTTTCTATAGATTTTATTTAACTGCTTAAGTGAACAAGTGAAACGAAACGAAAGATAGCGACACGATTGCCAGCGTCTGATGTGGAATTCACACGACTAAGGACTGAGTTATGCCACAAACCACTACCGCCGCGACAACCGGCACCTGGACCGAGGAAGAGATCCGCCAGCAGCCTGCCAGCTGGATCCGCTCGCTCAACAACATCGATAACCTGCGTGCTTCGATCGACAGTTTCCTGACGCCGCTGCTGCGCAAGGACGATCTGCGGATCGTCCTGACCGGCGCGGGCACGTCCGCCTTTATCGGCGATATCGTTTCTCCCTGGCTCGCGAGCTACACCGGGAAAAACTTCACTGCCGTCCCGACAACCGATCTGGTCACGAACCCAATGGACTACTTCAGCCCTGCGCATCCGCTGCTGCTGATTTCGTTTGCCCGCTCCGGCAACAGCCCGGAAAGCGTCGCGGCCGTTGAGCTGGCAAACCAGTTCGTGCCGGAGTGCTACCACCTGTCGATCACCTGCAACGAGGCGGGCAGCCTTTATCAGAACGCCGTCGACAGCGATAACGCCTTTGCCCTGCTGATGCCTGCCGAAACGCACGATCGCGGGTTCGCGATGACCAGCAGCATCACCACCATGATGGCGAGCTGTCTGGCGGTGTTCGCGCCGGAAGCGATCAATAGCCACACCTTCCGCGACGTGGCAGATCGCTGTCAGGCGATCCTCACTACGCTCGGTGATTTCAGCCACGGCGCCTTTGGCAATGAAGCGTGGAAACGCGTCGTCTATCTGGGAAGCGGCGGCCTGCAGGGCGCGGCGCGCGAATCGGCGCTGAAGGTGCTGGAGCTGACGGCGGGCAAGCTGGCGGCGTTTTACGATTCCCCGACGGGCTTCCGTCACGGGCCGAAGTCGCTGGTCGATAGCGAAACGCTGGTGGTGGTGTTTATCTCCAGCCATCCGTATACGCGTCAGTACGATCTGGATCTGCTGGCCGAGCTGCGCCGCGATCGCCAGGCCCTGCGCGTCGTCGCCATCGCCGCTGAAAACGATCCGGTCATTGAAGCGGGTCCGCACATTCTGCTGCCGCCTTCACGTCCGTTTATCGATATGGAACAGGCGTTCTGCTTCCTGATGTATGCCCAGGTCTTTGCGCTCACCCAGTCGCTCAGCGTAGGCAATACGCCCGATACGCCATCCGCCAGCGGGACGGTCAACCGCGTGGTGCAGGGCGTTGTTATTCACCCGTGGCAGGCTTAAGAGGATCGGATCATGAGTATTATTTCTACCAAATATCTTCTGCAGGACGCGCAGGCAAAAGGCTACGCCGTGCCGGCGTTCAACATCCACAACGCGGAGACGATCCAGGCGATCCTCGAAGCGTGCAGCGAAATGCGATCGCCGGTGATCCTCGCGGGCACGCCGGGCACCTTTAAGCATATTGCGCTGGAAGAGATCTACGCCCTGTGCAGCGCGTACTCCCACACCTACGACATGCCGCTGGCGCTGCACCTCGATCACCACGAATCGCTGGACGATATACGCCGCAAGGTCAACGCGGGCGTGCGCAGCGCGATGATCGACGGCAGCCACTATCCGTTTGAACAAAACGTGAAGCTGGTGAAGTCGGTGGTCGATTTCTGCCACCTCAACGACTGCAGCGTCGAGGCCGAACTGGGCCGCCTGGGCGGCGTGGAAGATGACATGAGCGTGGACGCCGAAAGCGCGTTCCTCACCGATCCGCAGGAGGCGAAACGCTTCGTCGAACTGACCGGCGTCGATAGCCTTGCCGTCGCCATCGGCACCGCTCACGGCCTGTATACCAAACGCCCGAAAATCGACTTCCAGCGGCTGGCGGAAATTCGCGAAGTGGTCACCGTGCCGCTGGTGCTGCACGGCGCGAGCGATGTGCCGGATGAGTTTGTTCGCCGCACCATCGAGCTGGGCGTATGCAAAGTCAACGTGGCCACCGAGCTGAAAATTGCCTTCTCTGACGCGGTTAAAGCCTGGTTTGCCGAAAACCCGCAGGGTAACGATCCGCGCTTCTACATGCGGGTCGGCATGGACGCCATGAAAGAGGTGGTCAGAAGCAAGATCGCCGTTTGCGGCTCGGCAAACCGGCTCCTGCTTCCTGCCGAAGCCTGATCCCATCGCGCATTACGTCAATACCTAAAAAATAACTATAAGCCTCGCAAATATGAAGGCGCGTCCTTAAGCCGGACAGCGCCTTCCATTATCCTAAAAATCCGAGGAGTCCCTACATGACACAGGAAAAGTCGTTTAAATCGAAAGCGTGGGAATTTTTCCAAAGCCTGGGAAAGACGTTTATGTTCCCGGTCTCTCTGCTGGCCTTTATGGGGTTGCTGCTGGGTATCGGTAGCTCCGTCACCAGCCCTTCCACTATTAAAAGCTTTCCCTTTCTGGGCGGCGAGTTAACGCAGCTGACCTTTGGCTTTATCGCCATGGTGGGCGGGTTCGCCTTTACCTATCTGCCGCTGATGTTTGCCATGGCTATCCCGATGGGCCTCGCCAAACGCAACAAGGCCGTGGGCGCCTTTGCCGGGTTCGTTGGCTACATGCTGATGAACATGAGCATCAACTACTACCTGACCGCCACCCACCAGCTTGCCGACGCCGCCACCATGAGACAGGTAGGACAATCGATCGTGCTGGGCATTCAAACGCTGGAAATGGGCGTACTGGGCGGCATCGTAGTCGGGGTAATCACTTACTTCCTACACGAGCGTTTTCAGGACACCGTGTTACACGATGCCTTTGCCTTTTTCAGCGGCATTCGTTTCGTGCCGATTATCACCGCCCTTACGCTGTCGCTGGTTGGTCTGTTTATCCCGCTGTTATGGGAGTACGTGGCGCTGGGGATTGCCGGAATTGGCCATATCATTCAGAGCACCAGCGTTTTCGGACCGTTCCTGTACGGCGTAGGCGTGCTGCTGCTTAAACCCTTTGGTCTGCACCATATCCTGCTGGCGATGGTACGCTTCACGCCGGCAGGCGGCATTGAGATGGTCAACGGCCATGAAGTGGCTGGCGCGCTGAATATCTTCTACGCCGAGCTGAAAGCCGGACTGCCGTTTAGCCCGCACGTTACCGCGTTTCTGTCACAAGGCTTTATGCCGACCTTTATCTTTGGCCTGCCTGCCGTGGCGTACGCCATCTACCGCACCGCGCGTCCGGAAAACCGCCCTGTAATTAAGGGGCTGCTGCTTTCCGGCGTGCTGGTTTCCGTCGTCACCGGTATTTCAGAACCGATTGAGTTTCTGTTCCTGTTTATCGCCCCCGCGCTTTACGCCTTCCATATCGTGATGTCGGGCCTGGCGCTGATGGTGATGGCCCTGCTGGGGGTCACCATCGGCAACACCGACGGCGGGATTTTGGATCTGCTGATCTTCGGCGTGATGCAGGGGATGTCGACCAAATGGTATCTGCTGTTCCCGGTCGGTATCGCCTGGTTTGCCATCTACTTCTTCGTCTTCCGCTGGTACATCCTCAAACACGATATCAAGACGCCGGGACGTGAAGTGGACGCGCAGGGCGCGCAGCAGGCCGTCGAAGCCAACACCCGCGCACGTGGAAAATCGAAATACGATCACGGGCTTATCCTGCGCGCGCTCGGTGGCAAAGAGAACATCGAGTCGCTCGACAACTGCATCACCCGCTTGCGCCTGGTCGTGAAGGAGATGGGGCTTATCGATCAGCAGGCGCTGAAAGTGGCTGGCGCCCTGTCGGTGGTGGTGCTGGATGCTCACAGCGTTCAGGTGATCATCGGCCCGCAGGTGCAAAGCGTCAAAACCGGCATTGAAGCCTTAATCTAACAGGGGGTTGTTGTGTTTGATTTCGACAAAATCATCGAGCGTAAAAGCGATAAGTGCCGTAAATGGGACCATGCATTTGTCTGCTCACGCTTTGGTGATGTCCCGCAGGGGTTTATCCCGCTGTGGATCGCAGATATGGATTTCACCTCGCCACCGGCCGTTATTGAGGGCTTCCAGCGCATCGTGGAGCACGGCACCTTTGGCTATACCTGGTGCTTCGACGAATTTTACGACGCGGTGATGGCCTTCCAGCGCACGCGTCATCAGGTTGAGGTTGAGAAGTCGTGGATTACCCTGACCTACGGCACCGTCTCCACGCTCCATTACACGGTCCAGGCGTTCTGCACGCCTGGCGATAGCGTGATGATGAACACGCCGGTCTACGATCCGTTTGCGATGGCGGCGCAGCGCCAGGGCGTGCGGGTGCTTGCTAACCCGCTATCAGTGAAGCAAAACCGCTATCAGCTGGATTTTGATCTGATTGAAGAGCAGCTCAAAACCCACCGTCCAAAACTGTGGTTCTTCTGCTCGCCGCATAACCCCTCGGGCAGGATCTGGCGCGCGGATGAGATACGCCAGGTCTCCGATCTCTGTAAGCGCTACGGCACGATTCTGGTGGTCGATGAGGTTCACGCTGAGCACATTCTGGACGGCACATTCGTCAGCTGTCTGACCTCGGGCTGTGCCGCACTGGACAACCTGATCGTGCTGACGTCGCCAAATAAAGCCTTCAACCTGGGCGGGCTGAAAACGTCCTACTCCATGATCCCGGACGATTCGCTGCGCCAGCGCTTCCGCCAGCAGCTTGAGAAGAACTCGATTACCTCACCCAATATGTTCGGCGTATGGGGGATTATCCTGGCCTACCAGCACGGCCTGCCGTGGCTCGACGCGCTGAACGGGTATCTGCAAGGGAACGCCCGCTACCTTGCGGACGCTATTCAGACCCACTTCCCGGCGTGGAAGATGATGAACCCGGAATCGTCGTATCTGGCCTGGGTAGACGTAAGCGCCGACGACCGCAGCGCCACAACGTTGACCCAACATTTCGCCCAGCAGGCCGGTGTCGTGATTGAAGACGGCAGCCACTACGTGCAAAACGGCGAAAACTACCTGCGGATTAACTTCGGCACCCAGCGCTACTGGCTGGAGCAATCCATCAACCGAATGCTGAAGCATTACTAATAAGGAATCTTACCCTGATGAAAAAAGTGCTCACACTCTCGATGCTGGCCCTGTTTGTTTCTCACGGCGCTCTGGCCGCCAACTACGCGCTGGATAACGACAATATTGCTCTGTCGTTTGATGACGCAAACTCAACGGTAGTGGTTAAGGACAATAAGGCTAACCATCCGCTCACGCCGCAGGAGCTGTTCTTTCTGACGCTACCGGATGAGACAAAAATCCACACCGCGGATTTCACCATTAAGCACGTCGAAAAGCAGGACAACGCAATTGTCGTCGACTTTACCCATCCGCACTTTAACGTAACGGTGAAGCTGAACCTGGTGAAGGGAAAATACGCCAGCATCGACTACACCGTTGCCGCAGTCGGCCAGCCGCGAGACGTGGCGAAAATTACCTTCTTCCCGACGAAAAAGCAGTCTCAGGCACCCTATGTGGACGGGGCGATTAACAGCTCGCCGATCGTTGCTGATTCGTTCTTTATTTTGCCAGACAAGCCCATCGTTAACACTTACGCCTATGAAGCGACCACCAATCTCAACGTAGAGCTGAAAACGCCGATCCAGCCAGAGTCGCCGGTCAGCTTTACCACCTGGTTCGGCACCTTCCCGGAAATCAGCCAGCTGCGCCGCAGCGTGAACCAGTTTATTGATGCGGTGCGTCCGCGACCGTACAAGCCTTATCTGCACTACAACAGCTGGATGGATATCGGCTTTTTCAATCCGTACACCGAGCAGGATGTGCTGGGGCGGATGGACGAGTGGAATAAGGAGTTTATTACCGGACGCGGCGTGGCGCTGGACGCCTTCCTGCTGGACGACGGCTGGGACGACCTTACCGGGCGCTGGCTGTTTGGCCCGGCATTCAGCAACGGTTTTGGCAAGGTTCGGGAAAAAGCCGACAGCCTGCACAGCTCGGTCGGACTGTGGCTCTCACCGTGGGGAGGCTACAACAAGCCGCGCGACGTTCGCGTCTCGCATGCAAAAGAGTATGGGTTCGAAACCGTCGACGGGAAGCTTGCGCTGTCAGGGCCGAACTACTTTAAGAACTTCAATGAGCAGATCGTTAAGCTTATCAAAAACGAACGCATTACCTCATTCAAGCTGGACGGGATGGGTAATGCCAACGCGCATATCCAGGGTAGCCCGTATGCCTCGGATTTTGACGCCTCTATCGCCCTGCTGCATAACATGCGCAGCGCCAACCCGAATCTGTTTATCAACCTGACAACAGGTACCAACGCCAGCCCGTCCTGGCTGTTCTACGCCGACTCGATCTGGCGCCAGGGCGATGACATCAACCTGTACGGCCCCGGCACGCCGGTGCAGCAGTGGATGACCTACCGCGATGCGGAAACGTACCGCTCCATTGTGCGCAAAGGCCCGCTGTTCCCGCTGAACTCCCTGATGTACCACGGGATCGTCAGCGCGGAAAATGCCTATTACGGGCTGGAGAAAGTCCAAACGGACAGCGATTTTGCCGATCAGGTCTGGAGCTACTTCGCGACCGGCACGCAGCTGCAGGAGCTGTATATCACTCCTTCAATGCTGAACAAGGCGAAGTGGGATACCCTTGCGCAGGCGGCGAAGTGGTCGCGGGAAAATGCCAGCGTGCTGGTGGATACGCACTGGATTGGTGGCGATCCAACCGCGCTGCAGGTTTACGGCTGGGCATCCTGGAGCAAGGACAAAGCGATTCTCGGCTTGCGTAACCCGTCGGATAAGCCGCAAAGCTACTTCCTGGATTTGGCGAAAGATTTCGAAATCCCAACGGGAAACGCGGCGCAATTTAGTCTGAAAGCGGTGTACGGCAGTAATTCAACCGTACCGGAGGCGTACAAAAACGCGGTGGTGATTACGCTGCAGCCGCTGGAAACACTGGTGTTTGAGGCGGTGCCAGGAAAATAAAAAGTGTTCGGCTGGCAGGTTAAGCCATAACCTGCCAGCTTCCCCCTTTCCTTGCCCCCAGGCGTTTTAATTTACCTTTTGTTTGCAAAGAATGGAGATAGCGTTCCGCGGTGCGGGAAGTCACGCCCAATACAGAGGCCAACATCACCGCAGTCATTTGCGGTTGAACGGTAAGAAGCTCAAGGATAGTGTTTTCCTTTTCCGACAATTCTTCCGACACTTTTTCCGACATAATGGATGTCATATCGATGCTTTCCCGCAAAGCTTCGGCCAAATTTTGCAGCATAAACGCCACGAATGCCGTGCAATCACTGGCCCGATCGCATTGTCCTAAAATTTGGTAATAGCGCGCTTGCTGGAAGTGAATGAGTGTCTCAACGGGCAGCCATGCAAGCTCTGCACGCCACTGGCTTAAGATCAGAGTTTGCCACAGCCGCCCCATGCGGCCATTTCCATCCGAAAAGGGATGAATAAACTCAAACTCGTAATGAAATACCGAGCTGGCAATCAGCGGGTGAAGATCGGTTTGCTTAAGCCAGGAAAGAAGATCGTCGATAAGGCGGTTCATCTGCGAGGCAGGCGGAGCCATGTGGACTAACTGGTTTCCACGGTACACCCCTACGTCCCCATTTCTGAGCTTTCCGGGATGATCAACCAGCCCCATCATCAATAATCGGTGCGCACTGAGTAAGTCATTGAGCTTCCAGGGCTTCCATTCGGGCAATTTTTCATATGCCAGGATAGCGTTACGTACTTCCTGAATATCTTTTTCAGGTGCAAGCACGCGTTTGCCATCCATGATTGCCGTCACCTGTCCTGTCGTTAGCGAGTTGTGTTCAATGGCCAGCGAGGCCTGAATGGTTCGAATACGGTTCTCTTTACGGAGAAGTGGCGAAGTTCTACCTGAATGTGCCGCCCAGTGCCCCAATAGCTCACCAATCTCAACCACCTGATTGAGGATAAAGGGTGTGATGGTGAACGGAGGCTGATAGCGGCTCATCTGGATTACTCCCCCTGCTGCTCCAGCGCATGCCTATACAGCGCATTTTTCTTCACGCCGTGGATTTCCGCCGCTAATGCCGCCGCTTTCTTCAGCGGCAGTTCCGCCTGCAGCAGCGCCAGCGTGCGCAGCGCGTCGGCTGGCAGCGCGTCTTCCTGCGCTTTATGTCCTTCGACAATCAGCACCATTTCACCCTTGCGGCGGTTTTCGTCTTCCTTCACCCACGCCAGCAGTTCACCCACTGGCGCACCGTGGATCGTTTCCCAGGTTTTGGTGAGCTCGCGCGCCAGCACCACGTAGCGGGCCTCTCCCCAGACGGTCACCATATCTTCCAGGCTCTCCAGCAGGCGGTGCGTGGATTCGTAGAAAATCAGGGTGCGCGGTTCCGCTTCCAGATCCTTTAGCACGTCGCGACGGCCTTTGGATTTGGCTGGCAGGAAGCCTTCATAGCAGAAACGGTCAGACGGCAGACCCGCCGCGCTCAGCGCAGCAATGGCGGCGCACGGCCCCGGCAGGGGCACAACGCGAATACCGGCTTCACGACAGGTACGCACCAGGTGATAGCCAGGATCGTTGATCAGCGGCGTACCGGCGTCGGAGACCAGCGCAATGTTCTGCCCCTCTTTCAGCTTCGCCACCAGCGTTTCGGCTTTTTGTTGCTCATTGTGATCGTGCAGAGCAAACAAACGGGCGTTAATCGCGAAGTGTTGCAGCAGCAGGCCGGTGTGGCGGGTATCTTCAGCGGCAATTAAATCAACAGCTTGCAGTACGGTGAGCGCACGTTGGGTAATATCAGACAAATTCCCGATAGGAGTAGGTACAATATAAAGCTGGCCTTGAGAATTATCTGCCGTTTCGTGTTGTTTCATTGTTTCGTCCGTATTGCCGATTTAATATTGAGCATTGCGTAAAAAAAATCACTGGATACAGTATGGTACCGTTAACGTTTCTTCGAAAAAAAGCCACGCGCAGCGTGCCGCTTCTGCTGGCAGCCCTGATCTTTGCAGGCTGTGGCACCCAGGCACCTGACCAGAGCACCGCCCATCTTCAGGGTTCTGCTCAGGCTGATTCTGGCTTTTATCTGCAACAAATGTCGCAGAGTTCAAATGATACCAAGACCAACTGGCAATTACTCGCCATTCGTGCACTGCTGAAAGAGGGTAAAACCCAGCAGGCTGCCGAACTGTTTAACCAGTTGCCGAAAGATCTTAACGACGCCCAGCGTCGTGAGCAGAGCCTGCTCTCTGCCGAGCTGAAGGTCGCGCTGAAGGATTACGCCGCCGCGAAGAAGATCCTCGGGGACATTGACGTGAGCGCGCTGGATAAAAATCAGCAGGCTCGCTTCTGGCAGGCGGGCATTACCGCAGAGCAGGGGCGCCCTTCCCTGACGCTGCTCCGCGCCCTCATCGCGCAAGAGCCGCTGCTCGGCGGTGCCGATAAGCAGAAAAATATTGATGCCACCTGGCAAGCGCTGGCTTCGATGACCCAGGAACAGGCGCAGGCTCTGGTCATCAACGCGGATGAAAACGTTCTTCAGGGCTGGCTGGATCTGCAGCAGATGTGGATGAACAACCGCAGCGATCCAAAGATGCTGAAGGCCGGTATTACGGACTGGCAGACGCGCTACCCGCAAAACCCCGGGGCGAAAATGCTGCCAACCCAGCTGGTGAACGTGCAGAACTTTAAGCCAGCGTCCACCAGCAAAATCGCCCTGCTTCTGCCGCTCAACGGCCAGGCGGCGGTGTTTGGCCGAACTATTCAGCAGGGTTTTGAAGCAGCGAAAAACGGCACGACGTCGGTAACCGGCAGTGCGGTTCCCGCGCAGGCGGCTCAGGCGGCTAACGTGAATGACGTTGTCAGCCCGTCCGCCGCAGAGACCAGCGACCTGACCACGACGCAAGCGCCGGCGCAGGGTACGATGCAAAACCCGGTGACGGCTCCGACGACGCCTCCGGCTTCAGCAGCACCTGCTGCCCAGGCTCCGGCCGAGACGCAAGCGGCACCAGCACCTGACGCAACAGCAGAACAGCCTCAACAGCAGACTGCACAACCCGCGACTCAACCTGCCGCGCAGCCGCAGGCCGTGGCAACTACCAGCGCCAACCCGGGCGCTGAGTTGAAAATCTACGACACCAGCTCGCAGCCGCTTGACCAGGTTCTGGCGCAGGTCCAACAGGACGGGGCAAGCATCGTTGTCGGTCCGCTGCTGAAAAACAACGTGGAAGAGCTGATGAAGAGCAATACCACGCTGAACGTGCTGGCGCTCAACCAGCCCGAGCAGGTTCAGAACCGGGCCAATATTTGCTACTTCGCGCTTTCCCCTGAAGATGAAGCCCGCGATGCAGCACGCCATATTCACGAGCAGGGCAAACAGGCTCCGCTGCTGCTCATCCCACGCAGCGCGCTGGGCGATCGCGTGGCCAATGCCTTTGCCGATGAGTGGCAGAAGCTCGGCGGCGGCGTGGTGCTGCAGCAGAAATTCGGTTCCGTCTCTGAACTGCGCGCGGGCGTAAACGGTGGAGCGGGTATCGCGCTTAACGGCAGTCCTGTCACCGCGAGCCTGCCACAGCAGCAGAGCGTGACGATTGGCGGCCTGACGATCCCTGCCCCACCTACCGACGCGCAGATTAGCGGTGGCGGTAAAGTGGATGCGGCCTATATCGTTGCCACGCCGCAGGAGATTGCCTTTATCAAACCGATGATCGCGATGCGTAACGGCAGCCAGAGCGGCGCAACGCTCTACGCCAGCTCGCGCAGCGCGCAGGGTACCGCAGGCCCGGATTTCCGTCTGGAAATGGACGGTCTGCAGTACAGCGAAATCCCGATGCTGGCAGGCAGCAACCCGGCGCTGATGCAGCAGGCGCTGAGTACCGTACGTAACGATTATTCGCTGGCGCGTCTGTATGCGATGGGTGTCGATGCATGGGCGCTGGCGAACCACTTTACCCAGATGCGTCAGGTGCCGGGCTTTGAGCTTAACGGCAACACCGGCGATCTGACCGCGACTCAGGATTGCGTGATCAACAGGAAGTTATCATGGCTCAAATACCAGCAGGGGCAAATCGTCCCGGCCAGTTAAGCCGTAAAGAGACCGGCGATGCGTGGGAGTTAAAGGCGCGTCGCTGGCTTGAAGGCAAAGGACTGCGCTTTATCGCCGCTAACGTCCGAGGGCGCGGCGGCGAAATCGACCTGATCATGAAAGACGGTCAGGTCATTGTGTTTGTAGAAGTCCGCTTTCGACAGTCCTCCCGTTTTGGCGGTGCTGCCGCCAGCGTGACGCTCGCCAAACAACATAAATTATTACAGACTGCCCACTTGTGGCTTGCCCGCCATAATGGGAGCTTTGATACTGTGGATTGCCGGTTCGATGTGATAGCCTTCACCGGAAATGAGATCGAATGGCTTAAAAACGCTTTTGGCGAAGACGCATAATTAAGATTTAAAAGGGATAACGTGCTCGAAAGAATTAAAGTGTGCTTCACAGAAAGCATCCAGACTCAGATTGCCGCGGCGGAAGCCCTTCCGGATGCTATCTCGCGTGCCGCAATGACGCTGGTGCAATCCCTGCTTAATGGCAACAAAATCCTCTGTTGTGGCAACGGCACGTCAGCCGCCAACGCACAGCATTTTGCTGCCAGCATGATCAATCGCTTTGAAACAGAACGCCCGAGTTTACCCGCCATTGCACTTAATACCGATAATGTGGTCTTAACGGCGATTGCTAACGATCGTCTGCATGACGAAATTTACGCAAAGCAGGTGCGAGCCCTGGGTCACGCCGGAGATGTGCTGCTGGCCATCTCCACGCGCGGCAATAGCCGGGATATTGTCAAAGCCGTTGAAGCTGCCGTCACCCGCGACATGACAATCGTGGCCTTAACCGGCTATGACGGTGGTGAGCTGGCGGGTCTGCTTGGGCCGCAGGATGTGGAAATCCGCATTCCTTCTCACCGGAGCGCGCGTATTCAGGAGATGCATATGCTCACGGTGAACTGCTTATGTGATTTGATCGATAACACGCTTTTCCCTCACCAGGATGATTAAGGAGTTCTTATGAAGGCTTTATCGACCCTCGCAGTCCTTATGTCTGCATTACTGCTTCAGGGATGTATCGCTGCGGCCGTTGTGGGTACCGCCGCGGTAGGCACCAAAGCGGCAACCGATCCACGCACTGTGGGGACGCAGGTGGATGACGGTACGCTGGAGCTGCGCGTCAACAGTGCGCTGTCGAAAGACGAACAAATCAAGAAAGAAGCGCGTATCAACGTGACGGCTTATCAGGGCAAAGTGCTGCTGGCAGGCCAGGCGCCGAATCTGGAGCTCGCCTCTCGTGCGAAACAGATTGCGATGGGCGTTGAAGGGACCACAGAGGTGTTTAACGAAGTGCGTCAGGGCAAGCCAATTGGCCTGGGTGACGCCTCTTCCGATACCTGGATCACCACCAAAGTGCGTTCCCAGCTGCTGGGCTCGGACCAGGTGAAATCCTCCAACGTGAAAGTGACGACTGAAAACGGCGAAGTGTTCCTGCTGGGTCTGGTGACCGACCGTGAAGGGAAAGCGGCGGCCGATATCGCCAGCCGGGTGAGCGGCGTGAAGCACGTCACCACCGCGTTTACGTACATTAAGTAAGCCACACCTGACTGTAGGCCCGATAGGCGCTAGCGCCTACCGGGCTTTTTTTTACAGCAACGCAATACTCCCCACGATCATCCCGCTCAACGCCACCAGCCCCGCGGTCAGCCACAGCGCTTTCGCCGGGAATGACTTACGCAGCATGATAAGCGACGGCAGGCTGATCGCAGGCAGCGTAATCAGCAGCGCCAGCGCCGGGGCGGTGCCCATTCCCGCCAGCATCATGGTCTGAACAATTGGGATCTCCGCCGCTGTTGGGATCACAAATAGACAGCCTGCAACGGCCATCGCAATGACCCACATCAGCGTGTTGTCGATAGCGCCATCCGCATGCGGGAAGAGCCAGACGCGCGCCGCCCCCAGCACCAGTACCGCCAGGATATAGACCGGGATGGTGCTCCAGAAAAGCTGCCATAGCGCCCTGCCCCAGCGCGCAAAGAAGCCACCCTGCGGCTCGCTGACGTCCAGCTCAACGGCTGCGGGTTCTGCGGCAGTATCCTTCACCAGTTTTTGCACCAGCGTCGCCACCACCAGTACGGTCAGCAGCCCGGCGACCAGGCGGATGAACGCGAAATGCCAGCCCAGCACAAAGCCCATAAACACCAGCGTTGCCGGGTTGAGCAGCGGGTTACCCATCCAGAACGCCAGCGCGCCGCCCATCGACACGCGCTGACGGCGCATCCCTGCGGCCACGGGCGCGGCACAGCAGGAGCACATCATGCCCGGCAGGGAGAAAATCGTTCCCAGCAGCGTGCCCTGAAAGCGCGGCTGCCCGAGGGTTTTCACCAGCCAGTTGCGGGGGATAAGTACCTGAATCAGTGACCCCAGGATCACGCCTAAGACGGCGGCCTTCCAGACGGCAAGGAAGTAGACCATGGCGTAATCCCACGCCGCCTGCAGCGGGCTGGAATCAGCCTGCGCGAGAATAGATTTACCGATGCTGTGCGTTTCGGCGGCGGTGAAGGCTTTGCCGTAGTATGGCTGCCATTTCACGTACCAGAGGCCAATAATGACCACGAGAAAGAAGAGTGCGGGCTTCCACCATTGAACAGGTGTTGCCGCCTGAGATGAAGACTGACCAGTCATAGCATTCCCCGGAGAGTATTAGGTTATTAGCCGGGGGAGTTTACGCCTCGCCCTGCGCGATTTCACGCAGTTTTGCCGATGGGATAATGTTTACGCCCGCTTTCGACGGGGCCAGCCCCTCTTTTAACATCGCGCGGGCGACGTCCCGCGCCTCGATGGATTTCCAGTTGCCGGGAAGAATGCGAAACAGCGGGGCCAGTATCGACTCGTTAAATCGGCGTTCGTCCCGGTGGCCGATCAGCATCGACGGGCGCACAATCGTCAGCTGCTCCCATTTCTGCGCTATCAGCGCATCCTCCATCTTGCCCTTCACCTTGTTGTAGAAGAAAGGCGATCCAGCACTGGCACCCAGCGCGCTGACCACCAGAAAATGTTTGGCCCCCAGCTTTTTCGCCGTGAGTGCGGTGTCCACCACCAGCGTATAGTCGGCGTGGATAAATGCCTCTTTGCTGCCCGCCTCCCGCCGCGTGGTGCCCAGACAGCAAAAGGCAATATCAATAGGATCCTGGATCTGCGCCAGCGCGTCCGTCAGCTGAGGATCGTGCGGATTAAAGACGCCGGATAAATCTGCCAGCGGTCGACGCGTCGGGGCGGCGATATAGTTCACGCGCCGATCCTGAATCAGCAGCCGCAGCAGATGATCGCCCACTAACCCGGTAGCACCCGTAATCATTACCTGACTCATCTTTTCCCCTTTACAGAATTGTCCGTTTGCGAACTCAGCGTCGTCGACCACACTTAGAAGTCTGTTACAGGTAAGTATTTACCACAAGCGGAGAAAAATCAGTCTGAAGCCAAAACAACGGAGGAAGCATGGGCAAGAAAATCGCAGTCTTGATTACCGACGAGTTTGAAGATTCAGAATTCACCTCTCCAGCAGAGGCGTTCCGCAAGGCGGGACATGAGGTCATTACCATTGAGAAGGAAGCGGGTAAAACGGTGACAGGCCATAAGGGCGAGGCGACCGTAACCATCGATGAGACCATCGATAACGTGAGCCCCTCAGATTTTGACGCCCTGCTGTTACCCGGCGGCCATTCCCCGGATTCCCTGCGCGGGGACGAGCGCTTCGTGACCTTCACCCGGGACTTTGTCTCCACCGGCAAACCGGTCTTTGCCATCTGCCACGGCCCGCAGCTGCTCATCAGCGCAGAAGTGGTCCGCGGGCGTAAGCTCACCGCCGTGAAGCCGATCGTTATCGATCTGAAAAATGCGGGGGCCGAGTTTTACGATCAGGAGGTGGTCAACGACAAAGACCAGCTGATCACCAGTCGTACCCCGGACGATCTCCCGGCGTTTAACCGCGAAGCGCTACGCCTGCTCGGCGCGTAGCCAGTGTAGCTTTTTGCCAAAGCCCAGGGTGTTGTCGGTAAATTTTAGCTCATCCAGGCGGATTTCCCACACCGGGGCTTTTAGCGCAGCGGCAACGGGAAAGCGGCGCGTGTAGAGCTTACGGCGCGCGTCGCTCTCTTCGCCGTCCAGACGGCGAATCTCCCCTTTGAACTGCACGCCGCGGATCAGCGCGACCGTCTTTGGCTGGCCGTTTACCGTGCCTGCGACCTTTGCCTGCTGGCCGGTCATCTGCGCATGACGCGTTTTGTCTTCGCTCATGACATAAAACGCCACGCGCTCTGGGTCGTAGTAGTAAAACGCATTTGCGCACCACATCTCACCCTCGTCACAGACGCACCAGGTGACTACATGCTGCTTCGCCAGCCAGCGGTTAATGGCGGCCAGTGTTTCCATTTTCGTTCTCTCTCATGCTATGGTGCGTTCACCTTAACATACTGAATCTGTTTACCGTGTGCTGGTTTCTCTATCTTGTCCGAACCGCTGATAACACCCTCTACACCGGGATCACCACCGATGTGGCGCGGCGTTTTTTACAACATCAAACGGGAAAAGGGGCAAAGGCGCTGCGGGGGAAAGGGGAATTACAGCTCGCCTTCTCAGCGGCCGTCGGCGACCGTTCGCTGGCGCTGAGGCTGGAATATCGCATCAAGCAGCTGACGAAGCGCCAGAAAGAGCGCCTCGTGACCGGAGACGGCTCCTTTGAGGCGCTACGCGAGAGCCTGATTAAAAGCGATTGAAATGGTCGTGGTACTCGACCAGGCCATTGACGCCGTTGAGCGCATCGTCCGCCAGGCGATGGACCTGGAAAGCGGATTCCGTACCCGGCCAGCGGCAGCGCAGATCGTAATGCGCGGCCTGCTCAAAGCCTAAACGGCCATAGAACGCCGGATCGCCCAGCGTGACAACGGCCGCGTAACCGAACTCATTGAGCGAATCCAGCCCTTCATAGACCAGCTGGCGCGCCAGCCCCTGCCCGCGATAGCTTTCATCTACCGCCAGCGGCGCCATGCCTACCCACTGCAGCTCTTCGCCCTGAACGATGACCGGACTGAAGGCAACATAGCCCACCACCTGACCTTCGTCATCGGTGGCAACCAGCCCCAGCGTAATCAGGCCGTCTTCGCGAAGGTCGTGGACCAGTTGGGCTTCGGCATCGCTCGCAAAGGCGCGGCGTAACAACGCATCGATCCCCGGCGCATCAATCCCAATTTCGACTCGAATCAGCATGGCTCACCTACTGAAGTGTGTTTACCGTCCGGCGGGGTTTTCAGCCCGGCCTCAACGAAATCTGCCATTTGCATTAACATCACGCGCAGCGCTTTCGGCATCTGCTCCAGCTCAATGGCATCCATTAAATTCTTAACGTACAGGCCCAGCTCCGTGTCGCCTTCAATCACCAGACGGCGCTGGAAGAAGAGCGTATCCGGATCCTGCTTACGCGCGGCGATCATCAGCAGATCGCTAGCGTTGGCGCTAAAACTCACATCCGCCTCGGCGGATTCGCGTACGATCAGCTGGTCATTCTCAACGGAGGTAAACCAGCGCAGCCCGATGTCACGCACTTCAATGCTTAACCAGCGGCCTTCCAGGAATTCCAGCTCGCCGTCCTGCAGCGCCTGGCGGAACTGCCAGCTCAGGACCTGCTCCAGCACCTGGCGTTTAAGCGCGAACGGCGCCAGCTTGACCGGCACGCTCAGCATTGATGGACCAAATTGTACGAGACGTGAACGCAGTTTATCCAGCACGAGCTTTACTCCCTGATATCTATAGTCCTGCTATTTTGCCATATCCGAAGCGCAACATAGCGGCGTAAATCAACAAACCGTCGTCCGTCGTACCTCATTATTGGTGCCATCAATACGCCATTAGCTGCCTTAAATCAAAAATTGTCGCGTATGGGTTAATTAAAATCCCAGCTCGTTAACAATTTTGCGATCGACTACATCAGGATAAATTATGGAGCTGCTCTGCCCTGCCGGAAATCTTCCGGCGCTTAAGGCGGCCATCGAAAATGGGGCCGATGCGGTCTATATCGGGCTGAAAGATGACACCAACGCCCGCCATTTTGCTGGCCTCAACTTTACGGAGAAAAAGCTTCAGGAAGCCGTTAACTTCGTTCACCAGCACCGCCGCAAGCTGCATATCGCCATCAATACCTTTGCTCATCCTGACGGCTACGCCCGCTGGCAGCGCGCGGTGGATATGGCGGCACAGCTGGGCGCCGATGCGCTGATCCTGGCCGACCTCGCCATGCTTGAGTATGCGGCAGAACGCTATCCCCATATTGAGCGCCACGTCTCTGTTCAGGCATCTGCCACCAACGAAGAGGCCGTACGTTTTTACCATCAACACTTCGACGTGGCCCGCGTGGTGCTGCCGCGCGTGCTCTCTATTCATCAGGTTAAGCAACTCGCGCGCGTCACGCCAGTACCGCTGGAGGTTTTTGCCTTTGGCAGCCTGTGCATCATGGCCGAAGGCCGTTGCTATCTTTCCTCTTATTTAACCGGTGAATCGCCGAATACCGTCGGAGCCTGCTCCCCTGCTCGCTTTGTCCGCTGGCAGCAGACCCCGCAGGGGCTGGAGTCTCGTCTGAATGAGGTACTGATCGACCGCTATCAGGACGGTGAAAACGCCGGTTATCCAACCCTGTGTAAAGGCCGCTATTTGGTCGACGGCGAGCGCTACCACGCGCTGGAAGAGCCTACCAGCCTTAACACGCTAGAGCTGCTGCCGGAACTGCTGGCGGCCAATATTGCCTCGGTGAAAATCGAAGGTCGCCAGCGCAGCCCGGCCTATGTAAGCCAGGTGGCGAAAGTGTGGCGTCAGGCCATCGACCGCTGCATGGCGGATCCGCAGAACTACGCTCCGCAGCAGGCCTGGATGGAGACGCTCGGATCGATGTCCGAAGGCACGCAAACCACGCTGGGCGCGTATCACCGTAAATGGCAGTGAGATAATCATGAAATATTCATTAGGACCGGTGCTCTACTACTGGCCAAAAGAGACGCTGGAAGATTTTTACCAACAGGCCGCCACCAGCAGCGCCGATGTGATTTACCTCGGCGAAGCGGT
Source organism: Enterobacter asburiae (assembly GCF_024599655.1). Classification (NCBI taxonomy): domain Bacteria; kingdom Pseudomonadati; phylum Pseudomonadota; class Gammaproteobacteria; order Enterobacterales; family Enterobacteriaceae; genus Enterobacter; species Enterobacter asburiae. Next base: position 659,833 of record NZ_CP102247.1, on the reverse strand, counting down.
GTGCAGCAAGCGCCGCGCCACCAAAGTGGGCGACTGGCTGGATATGGCGAAAAGCCTGGCCGGCAGCGGCAAGCAGGTGGTGCTCTCCACGCTCGCCCTGGTGCAAGCGTCTTCCGAACTGGGCGAGCTGAAGCGCTACGTCGAAAACGGCGAGTTCCTGCTGGAAGCGAGCGATCTCGGCGTGGTGAACATGTGCGCTGAACGCAAGCTGCCGTTTGTCGCGGGCCATGCCCTGAACTGCTACAACGCCGTCACCCTGCGTCTGCTGCTCAAACAGGGGATGACGCGCTGGTGTATGCCGGTAGAACTCTCTCGCGACTGGCTGGCTAACCTGCTCGCTCAGTGCGACGAGCTGGGCATTCGCAATCAGTTTGAAGTGGAGGTGCTGAGCTACGGTCATTTGCCGCTGGCTTACTCCGCCCGCTGCTTTACCGCGCGCTCGGAAGACCGCCCGAAAGACGAATGCGAAACCTGCTGCATTAAGTACCCGAACGGACGCAGCGTGCTGTCGCAGGAGAATCAGCAGGTGTTTGTCCTGAACGGCATTCAGACCATGAGCGGCTATGTCTATAACCTCGGCAACGAGCTGGCGTCGATGGACGGTCTGGTGGATATGGTTCGGCTATCGCCGCTGGATACCGGCGTGTTCGCGATGCTTGACGCCTTCCGCGCCAACGAAAACGGTGCCGCTCCGCTGCCGCTGACGGCAAACAGCGACTGCAACGGCTACTGGAAGCGTCTGGCCGGGCTGGAATTGCAGGCGTAAAAAAGGCTCACTTTGTTAACAACGGTTATCATTTTTTAATGCAGTATTAAAGATTCACCGTCAACAAAGTGAGCTGTTATGACTGACAAAACCATTCCGTTTTCGGTGCTGGATCTGGCGCCGATCCCACAAGGCTCCTCGGCAAGAGAAGCCTTTTCGCACTCTCTCGATCTCGCTCAGCTGGCCGAAAAGCGTGGCTATCACCGCTACTGGCTGGCCGAGCATCACAACATGGTGGGCATCGCCAGCGCCGCCACCTCGGTACTGATTGGCTATCTGGCAGCAAATACCACCACCCTGCACCTGGGCTCCGGCGGCGTAATGCTGCCTAACCACGCCCCGCTGGTGATTGCCGAGCAGTTTGGTACGCTGAATACGCTCTATCCGGGGCGTATTGATTTGGGCCTTGGTCGTGCGCCCGGCAGCGACCAGCCGACCATGCGCGCCCTGCGTCGCCATATGAGCGGCGATATCGACAACTTCCCGCGCGACGTGGCCGAGCTGGTGGACTGGTTCGACGCGCGCGATCCGAACCCGCACGTGCGCCCGGTACCGGGCTACGGTGAGAAGATCCCGGTGTGGCTGTTAGGCTCAAGCCTCTACAGCGCACAGCTCGCCGCACAGCTGGGACTGCCGTTTGCCTTCGCCTCGCACTTCGCGCCGGATATGCTGCATCAGGCGCTGCATCTTTACCGCACGAACTTCAAACCGTCCGAGCGTCTTGAGAAACCTTACGCGATGGTGTGCATCAACATCATTGCCGCCGACAGCAATCGCGACGCGGAATTCCTGTTCACCTCCATGCAGCAGGCGTTTGTGAAGCTGCGTCGCGGTGAGACGGGCCAGCTTCCGCCTCCGGTGGAGAATATGCATCAGCTGTGGTCAGCCTCCGAACAGTATGGCGTTCAGCAGGCACTGAGCATGTCGCTGGTGGGTGATAAGGCGAAAGTGCGCCACGGGCTGGACGCGGTGCTGCGCGAAACGCAGGCGGATGAGATTATGGTTAACGGCCAGATTTTCGATCACCAGGCGCGTTTGCATTCGTTTGAGCTGGCGATGCAGGTGAAAGAAGAGTTGGTGGGGTAGCCATTGTTTCGCCCGGTGGCGCTACGCTTACCGGGCCTACGGGATCGCGTAGGCCGGATAAGGCGTAGCCGCCATCCGGCACAAAAGACTCACTGATACACAGGCAACAGGTTAAAACTCGACAGCACGTGTACCAGGGCATTGCCAGCACCAAACACCAGGATCAGCGCAATCATCGGCTTGCCGCCCCACACGCGGAATTTCGGGCTGCCGAAGCGTTTACGTGATTTACGTGCCAGCAGCGCTGGCACAATCGCCGCCCAGATAGTTGCCGCCAGCCCTGCATAGCCGATGGCGTACAGGAAGCCGTTCGGCCACAGCAGGCCGCCCACAATCGGTGGCAGGAAGGTCAGCAGCGCGGTTTTAAAACGCCCCATCGCAGAATCATCAAAGCCGAACAGATCCGCCAGGTAGTCAAACAGGCCCAGGGTTACGCCGAGGAAAGAGCTCGCCACCGCAAAGTTAGAGAAGATAACCAGCAGCAGATCCAGGCTGCGGCTGTTCAGCACGCCGCTCAGCGCCTGCACCAGCACGTCGATGTTACCGCCCTTCTGGGCAATGCCGATAAATTCCGGACGCGGGATGTTGCCCATCGTCCCGAGCAGCCAAATCACATACAGCCCCAGCGCCAGCAGCGTGCCGTAGACCAGACACTTCACAATGGTGCGCGGATCTTTGCCGTAGTACTTCATCAGGCTCGGCACGTTACCGTGGTAGCCAAACGACGCAAGACAGAACGGCAGGGTCATCAGCAGGTACGGCGTATAGGAGGTGTTCACTTCGGCAACGTTAAACAGCGTGGCGGGCGTCACGTGCCCCAGCAGGCTGCCGAAGGTCAGGAAGAAGGTGATGACCTTAGCGCCTAATACAATCGCCGTCATGCGGCTCACCGCTTTGGTACTCATCCAGACGATAAACGCCACAGCCAGCGCAAAACACAGCCCCGCCAGACGCGCCGGAACGTTCAGCGACATCTCCGAGAAGGTGTGATGCAGAATCGAGCCGCTCGCCGAAATATACGCATAGGTCAGGATATAGAGCACAAACGCGATGGATAGCCCGTTCACCAGGTTCCAGCCTTTGCCCAGCAAATCTTTGGTAATGGTGTCGAAGCTGGAGCCAATGCGGTAGTTCAGGTTTGCTTCGAGGATCATCAGCCCGGAATGGAGCATGCAGAACCAGGTGAAGACCAGCGCGGCCAGCGACCAGAAGAACCACGCACCGGACATGACCACAGGCAGGGAAAACATCCCGGCACCAATGATGGTTCCGCCGATGATCACCACGCCGCCAAGCAGCGAAGGTGACGTTTGGGTGGTGGTTAGTGTCGCCATACAGCCTTTTCTCCAGTCAATCATGCGGTTCTGCATTTTAATGTGACGCACTGTACCAGTACAAGAGTACAAAAGGAATAAAAAAAGCCCCGATAGCGTTTATCGGGGCTGTATATTTTACTTTACGTCAGAAGAGTGAGGCTTACGCGTCACCGAAACGGCGACGGCTGGTGCCTTCTTCACGACGTGGGCCGCGGTTTTCGCGACGCTCGCCGGAGAAACGACGACCTTCACCACCGCGACCTTCGCTGCGGCCGCCTTCACGACGCTCGCCACCGAAGCTGCGACCACCGCCACGACGTTCACCACCGCGGTCTGGACGTGGCTGTGCATCGCCCATCAGCTGCATGTTCATCGGTTTGTTCAGGATGCGGGTACGCGTAAAGTGCTGCAGCACTTCGCCCGGCATGCCTTTTGGCAGCTCGATGGTAGAGTGGGATGCGAACAGCTTGATGTTACCGATGTAACGGCTGCTGATGTCGCCTTCGTTAGCGATCGCGCCAACGATGTGACGAACTTCAACGCCATCATCACGGCCCACTTCAATGCGGTACAGTTCCATATCACCCGCGTCACGACGTTCACGACGTGGACGGTCTTCACCACCACGCTCTGGACGGTCACCACGTGGGCCACGGTCATTGCGGTCGCCACGACGTTCGAAGCGATCGTCACGGTCACGGAATTCACGCTTAGGACGCATCGGCGCATCTGGTGGCACGATCAGGCTACGTTCGCCCTGAGCCATTTTCAGCAGTGCTGCAGCCAGGGTTTCCATGTCCAGCTCTTCGCCTTCAGCGGTAGGCTGAATCTGCGACAGCAGCGCACGGTACTGATCCAGATCGCTGCTTTCCAGCTGCTGCTGTACTTTCGCGGCGAATTTTTCCAGACGGCGTTTGCCCAGCAGATCTGCGTTTGGCAGGTCAGCTTCTGGAATGGTCAGCTTCATGGTGCGTTCAATGTTACGCAGCAGACGACGCTCGCGGTTCTCAACGAACAGCAGCGCGCGGCCAGCACGACCCGCACGACCGGTACGGCCGATACGGTGAACGTAAGACTCGGAATCCATCGGGATGTCGTAGTTCACAACCAGGCTGATACGCTCAACGTCCAGACCACGTGCTGCCACGTCGGTTGCAATCAGGATATCCAGACGACCGTCTTTCAGACGCTCCAGAGTCTGCTCACGCAGGGCCTGGTTCATGTCGCCGTTCAGCGCTGCGCTGTTGTAGCCGCTACGCTCCAGGGCTTCAGCCACTTCCAGAGTCGCGTTTTTGGTACGCACGAAGATAATCGCCGCATCAAAATCTTCCGCTTCCAGGAAACGTACCAGCGCTTCGTTTTTGCGCATGCCGTACACAGACCAGTAGCTCTGGCTGATGTCCGGGCGAGTGGTTACGCTGGACTGAATACGCACTTCCTGAGGATCTTTCATGAAGCGCTTGGTGATACGACGAATCGCTTCTGGCATGGTGGCAGAGAACAGCGCGGTCTGATGACCGTCCGGGATCTGCGCCATGATGGTTTCGACGTCTTCGATGAAGCCCATACGCAGCATTTCATCTGCTTCATCCAGTACCAGGCCGCTCAGTTTAGAGAGGTCCAGAGTACCGCGCTTCAGGTGATCCAGCAGACGGCCCGGCGTACCGACAACAATCTGTGGGCCCTGGCGCAGGGCGCGTAACTGCACGTCATAACGCTGGCCGCCGTACAGGGCTACCACGTTTACGCCGCGCATATGTTTAGAGAATTCCGTCATTGCTTCTGCAACCTGAACAGCCAGTTCACGGGTTGGAGCCAGGACGAGGATCTGCGGTGCACGCAGGTCCGGATCAATGTTGTTCAGCAGCGGCAGCGAGAATGCTGCAGTTTTACCGCTACCAGTCTGGGCCATGCCCAGCACGTCACGACCAGAAAGCAGGTGTGGGATACACTCAGCCTGGATCGGAGATGGTTTTTCGTAACCCAGATCGTTAAGGGCTTCAAGGATAGGAGCCTTCAGGCCCAGATCTGCAAAAGTGGTTTCGAATTCAGCCATGTAGTACAAGTGCCTCGATATTAATGGCGGCCAGTCTACTTAGCTCATCGTGAAAATGATTAGCAATTTTCATTGAAAAGTGTGAACCGGCTCAAAGTAGGTGTATTGACGAACAACAACGCCCTCACCAGTTAAGGTGATGGCAATCAAAAAGATTACGGGCTGATGTTTATGTCGTCAGCTATTGCTGGTCCGATTCTGCCAGGTCGTCATGCTCCTGGCCCAAGAGCGATAATTCCAACAATGCATAACGGTGCTCAACGAAGTTGTGTACGTTGTTAGCAACCGCTAATTTGAACAGTGCCGTAGCGCTGTCCATATCCCCCAGACTTAGGTAGTACTTACCTAAATAGAAGTTGGTTTCACTGAGATGCTCAGCGAGCGAGGTGTTATCCGTTGCGTCCGCCTTGAGGCGTTCCATCAGCGTTGCTTCGCTAATGTTGCCCAGGTAGAACTCGACAATGTTCCATCCCCACTGTTCCTTGTCCGATTTATCGAAGCGCTGTTTCAGTGCCTCTTTTGCCTGCTTCTCATCGAGCTTCCGCTCAACGATGTAAAGCCACAGGCTACGGAAAGGATCATTAGGATCGTCTTGATAAAACGCCAGCAGATCATCTTGCGCTAACTTATCACGACCGCCGTAATACAGTGCGATACCGCGATTCAAGTGCGCGTAGTTGTAAGTTGGATCAAGCTCAAGTACAGAATCAAACGCTTCATAGGCAGCATCAAAATTGCCTGCCTGCGTTAAATAAATGCCTAAGTAATTGAATACTTCAGGCATATCAGGTCGGATAGCCAGCGCTTGTGAAAAATCATTTCGCGCCAATGCCCTCAGACCGAGACTATCATACAACACTCCGCGCTCATATAAAAGCTGTGCGCGTTCTTCATCGGTTAAAGCCCGACTGGCAAGAATTTGTTCCATGCGTGCCAGAATCACTTCCTGCTGCAAAGTCGGTTGCAATGGCACTGCGAGGACTTCGCTCTTACGCCAGGCAGAGTTGCTGCATCCTGCCAGCGTTAAAGCTGTCGCAACGAAACACCAGCGCAAAAAAGGCTTCATTTCCCACTCCCGAAGACAACTATTGGATGAACGTCCTGTCCCCCGGCGGCTTAACAAGGCGTCCTGCCTGATAATAGGCCCTCCGCAAAGCGGAGGGCAAATGGCAACTTACTCGCCTTGCTGTTCTGCTGCCTGTGCTTCTGGCGCAGCAGCTGGCTGAGACTGCTCGGTTGCTTCTTTAATGCTCAGACGGATACGGCCCTGGCGATCAACTTCCAGAACTTTCACCGGGACTTCCTGACCCATCTGCAGGTAATCGGTCACTTTCTCAACGCGCTTGTCAGCGATCTGAGAGATGTGAACCAGACCTTCTTTACCGCCACCGATGGCAACGAACGCGCCAAAGTCAACGATACGGGTCACTTTACCTGCGTAGACGCGGCCCACTTCGATCTCTGCAGTGATTTCTTCGATGCGACGGATAGCGAATTTCGCTTTCTCGCCGTCGGTTGCTGCGATCTTCACAGTACCGTCATCTTCGATTTCGATCGTGGTGCCAGTCTCTTCGGTCAGCGCACGGATTACGGAACCGCCCTTACCGATAACATCTTTGATCTTGTCTGGATTGATCTTGATGGTGTGGATACGTGGAGCGAACTGAGAAATGTCGCCACGCGGCGCGTTAATCGCCTGTTCCATCACGCCCAGGATGTGCAGACGCGCACCTTTAGCCTGGTTCAGAGCAACCTGCATGATCTCTTTGGTAATACCTTCAATTTTGATATCCATCTGCAGCGCAGAGATACCTTCGCGGGAACCCGCTACTTTGAAGTCCATATCGCCCAGGTGGTCTTCGTCGCCCAGAATGTCAGACAGAACAACGAAGTTGTCGCCTTCTTTCACCAGACCCATTGCGATACCCGCAACGGCGGCTTTGATTGGCACGCCTGCATCCATCAGCGCCAGAGAGGCACCACACACGGAAGCCATGGAAGAGGAACCGTTGGATTCGGTGATTTCAGAAACCACACGAACGGTGTACGGGAATTTGTCAGCTTCTGGCATCACTGCCAGCACGCCGCGCTTCGCCAGACGACCGTGACCAATTTCACGACGCTTCGGCGAGCCAACCATACCGGTTTCACCTACGGAGTACGGAGGGAAGTTATAGTGGAACAGGAAGCTGTCAGTACGCTCGCCCATCAGTTCGTCGATGTTCTGTGCGTCACGTGCGGTACCCAGGGTCGCGGTAACCAGCGCCTGCGTTTCGCCACGGGTGAACAGCGCGGAACCGTGAGTACGTGGCAGAACGCCAGTACGCACATCCAGACCACGGATCATGTCTTTTTCGCGGCCATCGATACGCGGCTCGCCTGCCAGTACGCGGCTACGAACAACGTTTTTCTCGATAGCGTGCAGGATGTCGCTCAGTTCGTTAGCGTCCAGCGCTTCGTCTTCAGCAACCAGCGTCGCGATAGTTTCAGACTTGATCACGTCAACCTGAGCGTAACGCTCCTGCTTGTCAGTGATGCGGTATGCATCGCTCAGACGAGATTCTGCCAGGGCTGCAACGCGTGCGTTCAGCGCGTCGTTTGCCGCTTCTGGCTGCCAGTCCCAACGTGGTTTACCGGCTTCTTTCACCAGGTCGTTGATGTTCTGGATAACGATTTGCTGCTGCTCGTGGCCAAATACCACAGCGCCCAGCATCTGGTCTTCGCTCAGCAACTCAGCTTCGGATTCAACCATCAGCACAGCGGCTTCAGTACCCGCAACAACCAGGTCCAACTTACTTTCTTTCAGCTCTTCCTGAGTTGGGTTCAGCACGTACTGGTCGTTGATGTAGCCAACGCGCGCGGCACCGATTGGGCCATTGAATGGAATACCAGACAGTGACAGGGCAGCAGATGCGCCGATCATGGCAACGATGTCCGGGTTAACCTGTGGGTTAACGGAAACAACGGTCGCGATCACCTGTACTTCGTTAACGAAGCCTTCCGGGAACAGCGGACGAACCGGGCGGTCAATCAGACGCGCAATCAGGGTTTCGCCTTCGCTTGGACGGCCTTCACGACGGAAGAAACCACCCGGGATTTTACCGGCAGCGTAGGTACGCTCCTGGTAGTTAACGGTCAGCGGGAAGAAGTCCTGACCTGGTTTAGCTTTTTTCTGACCAACAACGGTAACGAATACCGCAGTGTCATCCATGCTTACCATAACGGCAGCAGTAGCCTGACGTGCCATCATGCCGGTTTCCAGCGTGACGGTATGTTGACCATACTGGAATTTACGAACGATCGGATTCAGCAAAGTTCTGTCCTTTCTTAAATGTTTGACAGCACACCACCGGTGTGCTGTCGATTTAACCCGACCTTCTTCGCATCCTCGCGACTAATGACAACCAACACCCCCATGGGTGAAGCCTCTCATTAGCCGCGCGAACCTCTGCAATGAAGATCATTTATAGCAACAATACAATAGTTTCCAGTGAATTGCTGCCGTCTGGTTGAAAAAAGGGGCCATCAGGCCCCCTTTTCTGAAACTCGCAAGACTTAGCGACGCAGACCCAGACGCTCGATCAGCGCGGTGTAGCGTGCAACATCTTTACGTTTCAGGTAGTCGAGCAGTTTACGACGCTGAGAAACCATACGCAGCAGACCACGACGGCTGTGGTGATCTTTTTTGTGCTCTGCAAAGTGACCCTGCAGGTGGTTAATCTGTGCAGTCAGCAGTGCAACCTGAACTTCGGTAGAACCGCTGTCGTTAGTACCACGACCAAACTCAGAAACGATTTTAGCTTTAGCTTCAACGCTTAGAGACATTTTCAAACTCCAAAGTATAAAGAATGTAAGGATGCCGATCTCTAATTCAGCAATCCAATGTACGCCCCGCAGATTGTTAAACAATTTACCAGGCGTTAAGCGGCGATATTCTACTCGTCTCCCCTGCTTATCGCAAGGTGAGCCGTTATCACCGTCACGCGTCGACCGGATATTCGACGACCAGACGACGCGGCGCAACGCGACCTTCGCCGTCCATTTCGCCCATACCGATGAATTTCCCTTCGTCACCTTCGGTCACGCGTACCAGTCCTTCCAGCGGCGCTTGTGCCGTACGAACCGGGTTGCCGTTCTTAAAGTAAACGGACGATGTTAAAGGAAGATTAACAACCGGGAAGTCCGCTGCCGGACTGTCCATCGGCATCAGCAATGGATCCAGCAAATCTGCCGGCGCGATCCCCTGCGCTTCCGCCTGTTCAACCAGCGCGTGCAGATGTTCCAGGGTCACCATCCGCTCCACCGGGTATTTGCTCACCGCCAGACGACGCAGGTAGATCACATGCGCGCCGCAGCCCAGCTTTTCACCGAGGTCGTCGATGATGGTGCGAATATAGGTGCCTTTCGAACAGTGCACTTCCAGCTCCAGCTCATCGCCTTCATGGCGAATAAACAGCAGCTCGTACACGGTTATCGGGCGGGCTTCACGCGGGACGTCAATGCCCTGGCGCGCATATTCGTAGAGCTTCTTGCCCTGATATTTCAGCGCAGAATACATCGACGGCACCTGCATCGTGTCCCCACGGAAGCTCTCCAGCGCCGCATCAAGCTGTTCCGCGCTGAAGGTCACCGGGCGCTCTTCTACTACCTGGCCGTCCGCGTCGGAGGTGTCCGTGCGCTGGCCCAGTTTAGCGATAACGCGGTAACGCTTATCGGAGTCGAGCAGGTACTGGGAAAACTTTGTCGCCTCTCCCAGGCAGACCGGCAGCATACCGGTTGCCAGCGGATCCAGCGCGCCCGTATGGCCCGCACGGTTGGCGTTATAAATACGCTTAACTTTTTGCAGCACGTCGTTGCTGGAAGCGCCCTGGGGTTTATCCAGCAGCAGCACACCATGCACGTCGCGACCGCGACGACGAGGACGACTCATCAGTCCTCCTTGCTGTCGTCCGCCGGGTTAACACGACGCTCGTCGTCATGTTTAACCACGCTGGTCACCAGGTTGGACATACGCATACCTTCGACCAGCGAGTTATCGTAGAAGAAGGTTAGTTCAGGCACGATACGCAGGCGCATCGCTTTGCCAAGCAGGGAGCGGATGAAGCCAGAGGCTTCCTGCAGCGCTTTAATGCCGTTTTTTACTGCCGCTTCGTCCTGATCGTTCAGGAAGGTGACGAACACTTTTGCATACGCCAGATCGCGGGACATTTCGACACCGGAAACGGTGGTCATCATGCCGACGCGCGGGTCTTTAATTTCACGTTGCAGAATGAGTGCGATCTCTTTCTGCATTTCCTGCGCTACGCGCTGAGGGCGACCAAATTCTTTCGCCATAATAAATTCTCCAGACAAAAAAGGGGCTAAAGCCCCTTTTTTAAATTATTGCCGGGTGGCGCTTCGCTTACCCGGCCTACGCTAAACAATCTTCTGTCGACGAAGATTACGCGATGGTACGCTGAATTTCGATGATCTCGAACACTTCGATCATATCGCCAACGCGAACGTCGTTGTAGTTCTTCACGCCGATACCACATTCCATGCCGTTACGGACTTCGTTAACGTCATCTTTGAAGCGGCGCAGGGATTCCAGCTCGCCTTCGTAGATAACCACGTTGTCACGCAGTACGCGGATTGGGTTGTGACGCTTGATGTTACCTTCGGTAACCATACAGCCCGCGATCGCACCGAATTTCGGTGATTTGAACACGTCACGTACTTCAGCCAGACCGATGATCTGCTGTTTCAGCTCAGGAGACAGCATGCCGCTCATCGCTGCTTTCACTTCGTCGATCAGGTTATAGATGACGGAGTAGTAACGCAGATCCAGGCTTTCGGCTTCAATTACTTTACGCGCAGACGCATCCGCACGAACGTTGAAGCCAACCAGGATAGCGTTGGACGCAGCAGCCAGGGTCGCGTCGGTTTCGGTGATACCACCTACGCCAGAACCGATGATCTTCACTTTCACTTCGTCGGTAGACAGTTTCAGCAAGGAGTCGGAGATCGCTTCCACAGAACCCTGTACGTCAGCTTTCAGAACGATGTTCACTTCGTGAACTTCGCCCTCGGTCATGTTGGCAAACATGTTCTCGAGTTTAGATTTCTGCTGACGAGCCAGTTTAACTTCGCGGAATTTGCCCTGACGATACAGTGCCACTTCACGCGCTTTCTTCTCGTCACGCACAACGGTCACTTCGTCACCGGCAGCCGGAACACCGGACAGACCCAGGATTTCCACTGGAATGGACGGACCCGCTTCCAGAACTTCCTGACCCAGTTCGTTACGCATCGCACGAACGCGGCCGTATTCGAAGCCACACAGAACGATGTCGCCCTTGTTCAGGGTACCTTCACGAACCAGAACGGTTGCAACCGGGCCACGACCTTTATCCAGGAAGGATTCGATCACCGCGCCGCTCGCCATACCATTACGGATCGCTTTCAGCTCCAGAACTTCAGCCTGCAGCAGGATCGCGTTCAGCAGGTCGTCAATACCGGTACCTGCTTTAGCAGATACTGGGATGAACTGCGCTTCACCGCCCCACTCTTCCGGCATAACGCCGTACTGAGACAGTTCGTTCTTCACGCGGTCCAGATCGGCTTCTGGCTTATCGATCTTGTTGACTGCAACAACCAGAGGCACCTGCGCCGCTTTCGCGTGCTGGATAGCTTCGATGGTCTGTGGCATCACGCCGTCGTCTGCTGCGACAACCAGGACAACGATATCCGTCGCCTGAGCACCACGAGCACGCATTGAGGTAAACGCTGCGTGGCCCGGGGTATCCAGGAAGGTGATCATGCCGTTTTCGGTTTCTACGTGGTAAGCACCGATGTGCTGGGTAATACCACCCGCTTCACCAGAGGCAACCTTAGTAGAACGAATGTAGTCAAGCAGAGAGGTTTTACCGTGGTCAACGTGACCCATGATGGTCACAACCGGTGCACGCGGTTCAGCCGCAGCGCCAGTATCACGGTCGCTCATTACTGCTTCTTCGAGCTCGTTTTCACGACGCAGGATAACTTTGTGGCCCATCTCTTCAGCAACCAGCTGTGCGGTTTCCTGATCGATCACCTGGTTGATGGTGGCCATGGCACCCAGTTTCATCATCGCTTTGATGACCTGAGAGCCTTTAACCGCCATCTTGTTCGCCAGATCGCCAACGGTGATGGTTTCGCCAATCACGACGTCACGGTTAACCGCCTGAGCTGGCTTCTGGAAGCCCTGCTGCAGAGCGGAACCTTTACGCTTACCGCCTTTACCGCCGCGAATAGCAGCGCGTGCTTCTTCACGATCAGCTTTGGATTCAGCGTGCTTGTTGCCTTTTTTCGCCGGACGCGCAGCTTTTGCATTACGGCCACGGCCGCGACCGCCTTCAACTTCACGGTCGTTATCATCTTCAGCCTGACGCGCATGCTGAGAAGTGGTCACGTGATAGTCGCTGGTGTCTTCAGTCGGCTCAACGGTATTCACACCATTCTTCTCGTTTTCTTCTGCCATGCGGCGCGCTTCTTCGGCGACGCGGCGAGCTTCTTCTTCCAGCTTACGGCGGGCTTCTTCTTCCGCTTTACGCTTCAGCTCGGCAGCTTCATTTTCACGGCGGGCTTTTTCAGCCTGGGCGGTTTTGGTCATTTCGTCTGTCTGTTGATTGCTCACTTTGTCTTTTTCCGCAGCGTCACGCTTCACTTTATCACTTGCGTCGCGTTTCGCTTTTTCTGCGGCCTCACGTTCAGCTTTTAATTCTGCTTCACGTTTGGCGGTTGCTTCCGCCTCACGCTGAGCTTGTTCTTCCGCTTCACGCTGTGCCTGCTCTTCCGCGGCAAGGCGTTCTGCCTCTTGCGGATCACGTTTTACAAAGGTGCGCGTCTTGCGGACTTCAATTTGTACCGATTTGCTTTTGCCACCGGTACCAGGGATGTTTAACGTGCTACGCGTTTTGCGCTGCAGCGTTAACTTGTCAGGCGTAGAACCGTGTTCACGGTTCAGGTGCGTTAACAAGGTTTGTTTTTCTTGCGCGGTCACCGAGTCATCAGCGGACTTCGGGATCCCTGCATCAGCAAATTGCTGTACCAGGCGGTCCACGGAGGTCTGAATCTCAGCAGCCAGCGATTTTACAGTTACATCAGTCATGCTGTTCCTTCCTGCTACAGTTTATTACGCTTCGTCGCCGAACCAGCAAATATTACGTGCGGCCATGATGAGCTCGCCGGCTTTCTCGTCGGTTAAACCTTCGATATCAGCCAGGTCATCAACGCCTTGCTCAGCGAGATCTTCCAGCGTACAAACACCACGGGCAGCCAGCTTGAACGCAATCGCACGATCAAGACCTTCCAGATTCAGCAGGTCATCAGCCGGCTTCTTATCGCCAAGGCTTTCTTCCTGAGCCAGCGCCAGGGTGGTCAGTGCGTTTTTAGCGCGTTCACGCAGGGCTTCAACAGTCTGTTCATCCAGACCGTCAATTTCCAGCAGCTCTTTCATTGGCACATAGGCCAGTTCTTCCAGCGTAGAGAAACCTTCTTCAACCAGAACAGTGGCGAAGTCTTCGTCAATATCCAGGTATTTAGTGAAGGTATCGATCGCCGCATGGGCTTCAGCCTGATGCTTAGCCTGCAGGTCATCAACGGTCATAACGTTGAGTTCCCAGCCGCTCAGCTGTGACGCCAGGCGTACGTTCTGACCGTTACGGCCGATTGCCTGCGCCAGGTTGCCCGCTTCAACAGCGATATCCATGGTGTGTTTGTCTTCGTCAACAACGATAGACGCCACATCAGCTGGAGCCATTGCGTTGATCACGAACTGCGCCGGGTTGTCATCCCACAGAACGATATCAATACGTTCGCCGCCCAGCTCAGTAGAAACTGCCTGGACACGCGCACCGCGCATACCGACGCAAGCACCGACCGGGTCGATACGCTTGTCGTTGGTTTTCACCGCAATTTTCGCACGGGAGCCCGGATCGCGAGCCGCCGCTTTAATCTCGATAACTTCTTCACCGATTTCCGGTACTTCGATACGGAACAGTTCTACCAGCATTTCTGGTTTAGAACGGGTCACGAACAGCTGTGCGCCACGCGCTTCAGGGCGAACGGCGTACAGAACGCCACGAATACGGTCGCCCGGACGGAAGTTTTCACGCGGCAGCATATCTTCACGCAGGATCACGGCTTCAGCGTTACCCGGCAACCCTTCGGATTTGATCTCCAGGGAGATGTTGTCGCGGTTCACTTTCTTCACCACACCGGTGATGATTTCGCCTTCCTGATCGCGGAACTGATCGACAACCAGCGCGCGCTCGGCTTCGCGAACTTTCTGCACGATAACCTGTTTAGCGGTCTGGGTCGTGATACGGTCGAAGGTGACAGATTCAATCTGATCTTCAACGTACTCGCCTACGTTCAGACTTTCGTCTTCAAAACGGGCGGCTTCCAGCGTGATCTCTTTGGTCGGCTGGGTCACTTCTTCTACGATTACCCAACGACGGAATGTATCGAAGTCACCGCTTTTACGATCGATTTCTACGCGAACATCGATCTCTTGTTCGTATTTTTTCTTGGTTGCAGTAGCCAGTGCACTTTCCAGCGCTTCGAAAATCTTCTCACGCGGCAGTGATTTCTCGTTGGAGACGGCTTCAACAACAGCCAAAATTTCTTTGTTCATCGCGGGCTTTTCACCTCAATCCAGACTGTTAAAAGTGGGGAACCAGGTTCGCCTTCTGGATATTACTCAGCGCGAACACTTCATCTTTGCCGTCGACTGTCACCGTGATCATTTCACCATCAACGGCTTTGATAATTCCCTGCCATTTACGGCGGTTCTGTACGGCCATACGCAGAACGAGAGCCACTTCTTCACCGGTAAAGCGCACGTAGTGCTCGGCCGTGAACATCGGGCGATCGAGGCCAGGTGAGGAAACTTCCAGGTTGTACGCAACGGTAATCGGGTCTTCAACATCAAGAACCGCACTCACCTGGTGGCTGACATCAGCACAATCATCAACATTGATGCCATCTTCACTATCAATATAGATGCGCAGCGTCGATGTACGGCCGCGAACGAATTCGATGCCGACCAGTTCGTAGCCCAGTGCTTCGACCGGTGCAGTAATCATCTCTGTTAATTTTTGCTCTAATGTGGACAAGCCCACCCCCAAGACATAAAAAAAGGGCGTAAAGCCCAGTTATTCTGTAGTCAGATAACAAAAAACCCCGATAAATCGGGGCTTTAGATAACTGAACCCTATAGCCACAACTGTGGCCTGGAGCACTTTCCGAAAGAATTTTTTCAAATCCAGCTACGAAGGCTCTAAGTCTTCACAGTATATTTGAAAAAGAACTTTATGGGAAAGTGGTTGCGGGGGCCGGATTTGAACCGACGACCTTCGGGTTATGAGCCCGACGAGCTACCAGGCTGCTCCACCCCGCGCCTGAAACGTGGCAAATTCTACGCGTTTTGGACAGAATTTGCAAATAATGCTGGGATTTGGTACCGAAGACGGGACGTAAAATCGGCGTTTAGTATATTGATAGTTGACCCCACCTGTCAACCCAACTTCCGCCAGAGCGATCAGACCAAAATTTTTACAAAAAACGCACGACTCTCTTCCGGTCTTCGCCAAAAGATGATTAAATGAATACTCACTTATTTTGCATAAAAATGCACAAGAGAGCGAAAGCGGTCTCTAATCAGTCAATCAAGCAGGGTTTTATTCTATGACGACGATTCTCAAGCATCTTCCGGTTGGACAACGTATTGGCATCGCTTTCTCAGGTGGCCTGGATACCAGCGCTGCACTGCTGTGGATGCGCCAGAAGGGAGCGGTTCCGTATGCCTATACTGCGAACCTGGGTCAGCCGGATGAGGACGACTATGATGCCATTCCTCGTCGCGCTAAAGAGTATGGTGCAGAGAACGCGCGCCTGATTGACTGCCGTAAGCAACTGGTCGCTGAAGGTATCGCGGCTATTCAGTGTGGTGCGTTCCATAACACCACCGGCGGCCTGACCTATTTCAACACCACCCCGCTGGGCCGTGCGGTCACCGGCACCATGCTGGTTGCTGCGATGAAAGAAGACGGCGTCAATATCTGGGGTGACGGTAGCACCTATAAAGGTAACGATATTGAACGTTTCTATCGTTATGGCCTGCTGACCAACGCCGAACTGCAGATCTACAAGCCGTGGCTGGACACCGACTTCATCGACGAGCTGGGTGGCCGCCATGAGATGTCCGAGTTTATGATCGCCTGCGGTTTCGACTATAAGATGTCGGTCGAGAAAGCCTATTCCACCGACTCCAACATGCTGGGCGCGACGCACGAAGCGAAAGACCTGGAATTCCTGAACTCCAGCGTGAAGATCGTTAACCCGATCATGGGCGTGAAGTTCTGGGACGAGAACGTCAAAATCCAGGCTGAAGAAGTGACCGTGCGTTTCGAACGCGGCCATCCGGTTGCGCTGAACGGTAAAACCTTCTCTGATGATGTTGAGCTGATGCTGGAAGCTAACCGTATTGGCGGTCGTCACGGTCTGGGCATGAGCGATCAGATTGAAAACCGCATCATCGAAGCGAAAAGCCGCGGCATCTATGAAGCCCCGGGAATGGCGCTGCTGCACATCGCATACGAGCGTCTGCTGACCGGCATTCACAACGAAGACACCATTGAGCAGTACCACTCTCATGGCCGTCAGCTGGGTAAACTGCTGTATCAGGGCCGCTGGTTCGATCCACAGGCGCTGATGCTGCGCGATGCGCTGCAGCGTTGGGTGGCAAGCGCGATCACCGGTGAAGTGACGCTGGAACTGCGCCGCGGTAACGACTACTCCATCCTGAATACCGTGTCTGACAACCTGACCTATAAAGCAGAGCGTCTGACCATGGAGAAAGGTGAGTCCGTGTTCTCGCCGGACGATCGTATCGGTCAGCTGACCATGCGTAATCTGGACATCACCGATACCCGCGAGAAGCTGTTCAACTATGTTGAGAATGGCCTGCTCTCCGCCAGTTCCGGTAACGGCCTGCCGCAGGTTGAAAACCTGGAACACAGCGATAAGAAGTAATCGCTGATGTAACATGCAAAAGGCGCCCACAGGGCGCCTTTTTTATTTTGATTTTCGTAGGCCCGGTAAGCGCAGCGCCACCGGGCAACATGGCGGGTGGCGCTGCGCTTACCCGCCCTACAAAAGATCGGAGATCTCGCAGTCTACAGACGAAAAAAAAGACGTCTTTCGACGTCTTTTTTCTGGAATATTGGTACCGAGGATGGGACTCGAACCCACAAGCCCGTTAGGGCACTACCACCTCAAGGTAGCGTGTCTACCAATTCCACCACCTCGGTACAGAATACTTAGTGCGGGATATCGCTGGTTGGCTTAGCCGGTGCAGCTGGCTGAGTCTGCTCAGTTTTCGCTGGCGCGCTCAGGTTTTCCCACTCGCTTCCTTTGCTGGTCTTATTGCTGTTGATATTGCCAAGCACCAGACTGATGATGAAGAACAGCGTAGCCAGAATCGCCGTTGTGCGGGTCATGAAGTTCGCAGAACCACTTGAGCCAAACAGTGTACCGGAAGCGCCTGCTCCGAAGGAGGCTCCCATATCAGCGCCTTTACCTTGCTGCAGCATAATCAGCGCTACGAGAGCGATGGCTACAATAAGGAAAATAACTAAAAGAGCTTCGTACATAATCAACCTGTTCCTTGCGGATTTGCCGCATACCAATGCTTCGACCAATTAGCAGGATTTTTGTTTCCCACTGAAGCGGGTGTGAATACTAACCAAAGCGAATGACCTTCGCAAGGGCATTTTTGACGCATTGTATCAACTGCGGAAAAAAACAGCAAAAAGCCATAAATTGCTTAAAACAAAGGCGGCAAACGCCGCCTTTTTAAACATTTAGCGTGCAAGATTATGCAGCTTTCACGGCATCCGCAATACGGTGTGCAAATTCGGTTACCTGCGCTTCGTCTTCACCTTCCACCATCACGCGGATCAGCGGTTCGGTACCGGACTTACGCAGCAGCACGCGTCCACGAGTGCCCAGGGCCGCTTCAACGTCAGCCATCACCGCTTTGACGTTCTCATTTTCCAGCGGATCGCCTTTACCGGCAGTGAAACGTACGTTTACCAGGATCTGTGGGAACATTTTCATCCCACTGCACAGATCGTGCAGGCTCATATGGTTGCGCGCCATCGCGGCAACCACCTGCAGCGCGGCCACGATACCGTCACCGGTGGTGGTTTTGTCGAGCAGGATCACGTGACCCGAGTTTTCTGCACCGATGCGCCAGCCCTTCTCCTGCAGTTTTTCCAGCACATAGCGGTCACCCACTTTCGCGCGGACAAACGGAATACCGAGCTGTTTCAGTGCCAGTTCCAGCCCCATGTTACTCATCAGGGTACCCACCGCACCACCGCGCAGCTGGCCCTGACGCAGACCTTCACGTGCAATGATGTAGAGGATCTGATCGCCGTCGACCTTGTTACCTTCGTGGTCGACCATGATCACGCGGTCACCGTCGCCGTCCAGGGCAATACCCAGATCGGCTTTCTCTGCCAGAACACGCGCCTGCAGGGCACGAACATCAGTTGCCCCTACCTGCTCGTTAATGTTCAGACCATCCGGCTCGCAGCCAATGGTGATCACTTTCGCACCCAGCTCGCGGAAGACATTCGGGGCGATGTGATAGGTCGCGCCGTTTGCACAGTCCACCACAATTTTGAGGTGAGCGAGGCTCAGCTCATTCGGGAAGGTGCCTTTACAGAATTCGATATAACGACCCGCCGCATCAACGATACGGTTGGCTTTACCCAGCTCTGCGGAATCAACACATGTGATCTCTTTTTCCATTTCGGCTTCAATAGCCTCTTCTACGTCATCCGGGAGCTTGGTGCCGTCAATGGAGAAGAATTTAATCCCGTTGTCGTAGAACGGGTTGTGAGAAGCCGAGATGACAATCCCCGCTTCCGCACGGAAGGTGCGCGTCAGATACGCGACTGCAGGCGTTGGCATTGGCCCCGTAAAGGAGGCGGACAGTCCGGCCGCCGCCAGACCCGCTTCCAGCGCAGATTCCAGCATATAGCCCGAAATACGGGTGTCTTTACCGATAATGATCTTACGGGAACCATGACGCGCCAGCACTTTACCGGCAGCCCAGCCGAGCTTCAGGACAAAATCAGGGGTGATGGGAGCATCGCCTACACGCCCGCGGATACCATCGGTACCAAAATATTTACGATTACTCATAGCGTTTGTTTTCCTTCGCTGCCAGTGTGGCTTCCACCACACGCATGGCTTCTACTGTTTCTTTGACGTCATGGACACGAATTATGTGCGCACCCTGCATTGCCGCAATCACCGCGCAGGCCAGGCTGCCGCTCAGGCGCTCGCTCGGCCCCACGTTCAGCAACTGCCCAATCATCGACTTTCTCGACATACCCACCAGCAGCGGCAGACCAAAGTGATGGAATTCCGACAGGCGCGCAAGCAACGCATAATTGTGTGAGAGATTTTTACCGAAACCGAACCCCGGGTCGAGCAGCAATTTCTCTTTTGGGATACCTGCACGTTCACAGCGCGCGATATGCTCAATAAAGAAGCGATTCACGTCGGCAAAGACATCGTCATACTTCGGTGCTTCCTGCATGGTTTTCGGCTGGCCCTGCATATGCATCAGGCAGACCGGCAGGCCAGTTTCCGCTGCCGCCTCAATCGCGCCAGGCTCAGTCAGTGAGCGAATGTCATTAATAATGTGAGCGCCCACTCTCGCCACTTCGCGAATCACTTCCGGTTTGGAGGTATCAACGGAGATCCACACTTCAAACCGCTGGGCAATCGCTTCAACCACCGGCACCACACGCGCCAACTCTTCTTCCACAGACACGTCAGCCGCACCAGGACGCGTCGATTCGCCGCCAACGTCAATGATGGTGGCACCCGCATTAATCATTAAATTCGCGTGCTTAACCGCCTCAATAAGCGTGTTGTGCGTGCCGCCGTCAGAGAAGGAGTCAGGGGTAACATTCAGGATCCCCATCACATGGGGATGGGAAAGATCGAGATGCGAGTCCTGAGCGAATAATTTCATGGCGAAATCCCTGATATTTATATCGTTAAACAGAAATGAAAAACCCCGGAGCAAGCTCCAGGGTTTGAGGTACAGACAAACGCGTCAACAGCAGTGACTTACTTATCGCCCAACTGTTCTGACATGGTGTTGCCCGGGTTTGGCGTACGCGGTTCATCAACCGGACGCGGCGCACGCGGGGTGCCATTGTTGTCAGAATTATTGGAAGCGCCTGGGTCTTCCCAGCCTGCTGGCGGACGTACTTCACGGCGCGCCATCAGGTCGTCAATCTGCGGTGCATCGATGGTCTCATATTTCATGAGCGCATCTTTCATCGAATGCAGGATGTCCATATTGTCGTTCAGGATCTGGCGAGCACGTGCATAGTTACGCTCTACCAGAGATTTTACTTCCTGGTCGATGATACGAGCCGTCTCATCGGACATATGTTTCGCTTTAGCCACAGAACGGCCCAGGAATACTTCACCCTCTTCCTCTGCATATAGCAGCGGACCGAGTTTGTCGGAGAAGCCCCACTGCGTCACCATGTTACGCGCCAGGTTTGTCGCGACTTTGATGTCGTTGGACGCACCGGTAGAAACATGTTCCACACCGTAGATAATCTCTTCTGCCAGGCGACCACCGTACAGGGTAGAAATCTGGCTTTCCAGTTTCTGGCGGCTGGCGCTGATCGCGTCGCCCTCAGGCAGGAAGAAGGTCACACCCAGCGCACGACCGCGCGGAATAATCGTCACTTTATGCACCGGATCGTGTTCCGGCACGAGGCGACCGATAATCGCGTGACCCGCTTCGTGGTATGCCGTGGACTCTTTCTGCGCTTCCGTCATCACCATGGAGCGACGTTCCGCACCCATCATGATTTTGTCTTTCGCTTTCTCAAACTCCACCATCGATACGACGCGCTTGTTACCGCGAGCGGCAAACAGAGCGGCTTCGTTGACCAGGTTAGCCAGGTCCGCACCGGAGAAGCCCGGGGTACCGCGCGCAATGATTGCCGCGTCGATATCTGGCGCCAGCGGTACGCGACGCATGTGAACTTTCAGAATCTGTTCACGACCGCGAACATCCGGCAGACCCACAACAACCTGACGGTCGAAACGGCCTGGACGCAGCAGCGCAGGGTCAAGTACGTCCGGACGGTTAGTCGCCGCGATAACGATGATACCTTCGTTACCTTCGAAGCCATCCATCTCAACCAGCATCTGGTTCAGCGTCTGTTCACGTTCATCGTGACCACCGCCCAGACCTGCGCCACGCTGGCGGCCTACGGCGTCGATTTCATCGATGAAGATAATGCACGGTGCTGCCTTCTTGGCCTGCTCGAACATGTCACGCACACGAGATGCACCGACACCAACGAACATTTCAACGAAGTCAGAACCTGAAATAGTAAAGAACGGCACCTTCGCTTCGCCCGCGATGGCTTTCGCCAGCAGGGTTTTACCGGTACCCGGAGGGCCAACCATCAGCACGCCTTTCGGGATCTTACCGCCCAGCTTCTGGAAACGGCTCGGTTCACGCAGGTACTCAACCAGTTCACCCACCTCTTCTTTCGCTTCGTCACAACCGGCGACATCAGCGAACGTGGTCTTGATCTGGTCTTCCGTCAGCATACGCGCCTTGCTCTTACCGAACGACATGGCACCTTTGCCACCGCCGCCCTGCATCTGGCGCATAAAGAAGATCCAGACGCCGATAAGAAGCAGCATCGGGAACCAGGAAATGAAGATAGAAGCCAGCAGGCTTGGTTCTTCTGGCGGCTCGCCAACTACCTTGACGTTTTTGGTCAGAAGGTTATCAAGCAGCTTAGGATCGTTCACCGGGATGTAAGTCGTGTAACGGTTACTATCTTTCTTGGTAACGTTGATCTCACGTCCGTTGATACGCGCTTCGCGAACCTGGTCCTGATTGACCTCCTGCAGGAAGGTAGAATAATCCACCTTGCGGCCATTCGACTCGCTGGGCCCAAAGCTCTGGAATACTGACATCAGCACGACGGCAATGACCAGCCAGAGAATTAGGTTTTTCGCCATGTCACTCAAGGGATTAACCTCACATTACAACTGTGTTAAAAACAGCGTCAGGATACTCTATATCCAGTTTCATTCAAACTTTCGCCTGAAATCTACCGGTTATCATTTTCGCCCGGTCGCTACAATATACACTTCTCGGGAACGCGCCCGGGAAGAGTCCGGCTTACGAACTTTAACCTTCGCAAACAGGGAGCGAATTTCCTTAAGATACTCCTCGAAACCTTCGCCCTGAAACACCTTCACAACAAAACTACCACCAGGCGCCAGAACATCACGACACATTTCTAACGCTAGCTCCACCAGATACATGCCGCGGGGGATATCCACCGCCGGTGTTCCACACATATTTGGTGCCATATCAGACATGACAACCTGAACCTTACTGTCACCCACACGTTCAAGTAACGCTTTCAGCACTAATTCATCACGAAAATCGCCCTGAAGGAAGTCGACACCGACGATGGGATCCATTGGTAAAAGATCGCATGCGATGATTCGACCCGCTCCGCCGATCTGCGTGACCGCATACTGGGACCATCCGCCAGGGGCAGCACCGAGGTCGACAACCGTCATCCCCGGCTTAAAAAGTTTGTCACTTTGCTGTATTTCATCAAGTTTAAACCAGGCGCGGGAACGCAACCCCTTTTTCTGCGCCTGCAGAACATATTTATCGCTAAAGTGTTCCTGAAGCCAGCGGCTGGAACTGGCAGAACGCTTTTTACCTGTCATTTAACTTTTCCGTCCGGGTTCATCGTTGCTTACCTTTGGCGTAAATTTCTACGCTGCTATTTGGCGATATTAGGGAGATGGCGGTAGAATGAACCGTTTTCAATCCCAACGTAAGCAAAAATATACGATGAATCTGAGTACTAAACAAAAACAGCACCTTAAAGGTCTGGCACATCCGCTCAAGCCTGTAGTCATGCTTGGCAACAATGGTTTGACCGAAGGGGTGCTTGCCGAGATTGAACAAGCGCTGGAACACCACGAGCTGATCAAGGTGAAAATCGCCTCTGAAGACAGAGACACTAAAAACCTGATCGTGGAAGCCATCGTGCGCGAAACCGGCGCCTGTAATGTACAGGTCATCGGTAAAACGCTGGTGCTCTATCGCCCATCTAAAGAGCGCAAAATCTCGCTGCCACGCTAAGGATATCCTGAATCAAACACATTTTCTGTGTGAAACGAGGGATTTCTGTCAGCAGGCGAGCAAAATGCCATGCTCCTTGAGTTGATAAAAGGCCGCTATGCGGCCTTTTTCTTTTCTTTACAATGTATCAACATCTTAGTAGAGAAGCGAATTACAGGTATTCAACCTTAATAATTTCGTATTCCACTTCACCACCAGGGGTGCGGATGGTGACAACATCGTCCTGCTCTTTGCCAATCAGGCCGCGAGCAATCGGGGAGTTCACTGAAATCAGGTTCTGTTTGAAGTCTGCTTCATCATCACCCACGATGCGATAGGTCTGCTCTTCGTCGTTGTCGAGGTTCAGCACGGTCACGGTAGAACCAAAGATCACACGCCCATTGTTAGGCATTTTGGTGATATCGATAACCTGCGCATTGGACAGTTTTGCTTCGATATCTTTAATACGCCCTTCACAGAAGCCCTGCTGCTCACGCGCGGCGTGGTATTCAGCGTTCTCTTTCAGGTCGCCATGCTCGCGCGCATCCGCGATAGCGGCGATGATTTCAGGGCGACGCACGGATTTCAGAAAATCCAGCTCTTCGCGCAGTTTTTCGGCACCACGTAAGGTCATCGGAATAGCTTGCATTTGTTATACCTCTTAAACATTCCTGTTGGGAGCAGTGTTCCCTGCTCCTGCCCCCCTAAGCGGGCAAGAAGCAAAAAGAAAACCGACCCGGGAGCAACGCCCCAGGTCAGCAGCAATTTTTCAATTTGATACGCATTTTACCGCGAAGTTCACTATGGGTCATCGTTTACTTTGCAGTGCTATGCACCGTAGTATGACGGTTTGTTTTCGGGTTGTTAGCGCGAGATTATGCGATTTTCCAGATTTATCATCGGATTGACTACCAGTATAACGTTCACCGCCCAGGCCGCGAATGTTGATGAGTACATTAATCAGCTCCCCGCAGGCGCGAACCTTGCCCTGATGGTGCAGAAGGTTGGCGCACAGGCTCCCGAGATTGACTATCACAGTCAACAGATGGCCCTGCCTGCCAGTACCCAAAAGGTGATCACTGCCCTTGCCGCCCTGCTCCAGCTCGGGCCTGACTTCCGTTTTACGACCACCCTTGAAACCAAAGGTAACGTCGAGGGTGGCGAACTGAAAGGCGATCTTATCGCCCGTTTTGGCGGCGATCCGACCTTTAAGCGTCAGGATATCCGCAATATGGTTGCGGTACTGAAAAAATCTGGCGTGCAAAAAATTGATGGCAATGTGCTGATCGACACGTCGATCTTTGCCAGCCACGATAAAGCCCCTGGCTGGCCGTGGAACGACATGATCCAGTGCTTTAGCGCCCCGCCCGCCGCCGCGATTGTCGACCGTAACTGCTTCTCGGTTTCGCTTTACAGCGCGCCGAAGCCAGATGATTTAGCGTTTATCCGCATAGCGTCCTACTACCCGGTCACGATGTTTAGCCAGGTCCGCACGCTGGCGAAAGGCTCCCCGGATGCGCAATATTGTGAGCTGGACGTGGTGCCAGGCGATCTTAACCGCTTCACGCTTACCGGCTGTCTGACGCAGCGCGCCGATCCGCTGCCGCTGGCCTTTGCAATACAGGACGGGGCAAGCTATGCGGGCGCCATTCTGAAAGATGAACTGAAGCAGGCGGGAATCACCTACTCCGGCACGCTGCTTCGCCAGACGCAGGTTAACCAGCCCGGCACGGTCATCGCCAGCAAACAGTCTCCGCCGCTGCACGATTTACTGCGAATCATGCTGAAAAAGTCTGACAACATGATTGCCGACACCGTATTTCGCATGATTGGTCACGCGCGTTTCGGCGTGCCGGGCACCTGGCGTGCGGGTTCAGACGCCGTTCGTCAGATCCTGCGCCAGCAGGCCGGGATCGAGCTGGGTAATACTATCGCCGTCGATGGCTCCGGATTATCGCGTCATAATTTGATCTCCCCGGCCACAATGATGCAGGTGCTTCAGTACATTGCACAGCATGACACTGAGCTAAACTTTATTTCAATGCTACCGCTGGCCGGGCATGACGGTTCACTGCAGTACCGCGCCGGGCTTCACGCTGCCGGTGTGGATGGCAAAGTATCCGCGAAAACAGGCTCACTGCAGGGGGTTTACAACCTTGCAGGCTTCATCACTACCGCCAGCGGACAACGCATGGCATTCGTGCAGTATCTTTCCGGCTATGCCGTCGAACCGACCGACCAGCGCAATCGTCGTATTCCGCTTGTTCGCTTCGAAAGCAGGCTTTACAAGGACATCTACCAGAATAACTAGCGATGAAACTACTCATAGTTGAAGACGATCTGTTATTGCAGGAAGGGCTGGCGCTGGGACTAGCCAATGAAGGGTATGCCCTCGACTGTGCCGGCACCGCAGCGGAGGCGGACTCCCTGATTCAGAGCGGCGAATACAGTCTGGTGATCCTCGATTTGGGCCTGCCTGATAAAGACGGCGCCACGCTGCTCAGCCAGTGGCGACGCCGCGGCATCGCCAACCCGGTATTGATCCTGACGGCACGCGATGCCATTGAGGATCGTATCACCGGCCTCGATGCAGGCGCAGATGATTACCTGGTGAAGCCTTTTGCGCTCGCGGAGCTGCAGGCACGGGTGCGAGCGTTGATTCGCCGCTATCAGGGCCATAGTGATAACTTACTGACCGACGGCGATATTACGCTGAATCTGCAAACCCAGCAGGTACTGCGCCAGGATCAGGCGGTAGAGGTGACGCCAAAAGAGTTTGCCTTGCTTACGCGTCTGATCATGCGCAGCGGGCAAACGGTGCACAGAGAAACGCTCCAGCAGGATATCTACTCCTGGCAGGACGATCCAGGATCCAATACCCTTGAAGTGCACATTCACAACCTGCGTCGCAAGCTCGGCAAGGACAGAATCAAAACCGTCCGTGGCGTTGGCTATCGCCTGGAGAGCCAGAAATGAACAGCATGCGTCGGCGTTTGATGGTGCTGCTGGCGGTCATTCTGTTATTTTTTCAGCTGATAAGCGTCATCTGGCTGTGGCATGAAAGCCGTGAGCAGATCGGTTTTCTCGTTAATGAAACGCTGTCGGCGAAAGCTCGTAATAACCATGTCGAGAAAGAGATCCGCGAAGCAATTGCCTCACTGCTGGTCCCTTCGCTCGTGATGGTAGGCTTTACGTTGTTTTTCTCATTCTGGGCGGTTACCTGGATAACCCGACCGCTGAATAAACTGCGTGACAGCCTGGCTAACCGCTCGGCGGATAACTTAACTCCGCTTCCCATGTATTCCGACATGGAAGAAATCGGCGCGGTGACAACCTCCCTGAACCAGCTGCTCGCCCGGCTGGACAATACCATTCAGCAGGAGCGCCTCTTCACCGCTGACGCCGCACACGAACTTCGAACGCCCCTTGCCGGTATCCGGCTCCATCTGGAGCTCATGGCGCAGTCAGGCGCGCCACAGGCCGCGACGTTAATTAGCCGTATCGATCAGCTCATGCATACCGTCGAACAGCTGCTGATGCTGGCCCGCGCCGGACAGGCAATGGCGAGCGGCCACTACGAAACCGTGAGCTGGACGGAAAATATCATTGAACCTCTCGGCCTGGGGCATGAAGCCAAAGAGCATACGGTGATTTGGCCTGCTAAAAGCGCGCTCACGGTTCAGGGAGACGCCGTGCTCTTGCGCCTGATGCTGCGCAACCTGCTGGAGAATGCCGGGCGCTACAGCCCGACAGGGACAACGATTACGGTGACTTTAACCGAGGTCGATGGGGGGACGCAGATCGGGGTTATCGATCAGGGTCCAGGGATTGATGAAGCACACCGACAGTCAATTACCGAGCCATTCCGCCGTCTTGACCAGCGCTACGGAGGCAGCGGTCTGGGCCTGAGTATCGTGCAGCGCATCGTCCAGCTCCACCACGGCAGGTTGACGCTTGAGAATGGCGCTGAAGGTGGTTTGATCGCCAGCTGCTGGCTACCCGCAACGCTGGAATAAAAAAAAGCCCCCATAATGGGGGCTTTGAGCAGATATTAGTGCTTGTAGATGAACTCGACGCCTTCTTCGTCGTCTTCATCCCAGTCATCGTCCCAGTCTTCATCATCTTCTTCAGCTTCCAGCTCTTCAAGCTGCTGGCGGTGGTAGTCATCCCACATGAATTCGACTTTTTCAGGCTGTTTCGCTTCTTCCGCCTGAACGATTGGGTTCTCGATGATAAAGGTCATCACATCCCAGCACAGATCTTTCACGCCAACCTGGCTTGCCGCAGAGATCAGGTAGTATTTATCTTCCCAACCCATCGCTTCAGCAATCGCTTTCGCTTTTGCTTCCGCTTCGGCTTTGTCCATCAGGTCGATCTTGTTGAAGACCAGCCAACGTGGCTTACCTGCGAGTTTTTCGCTGTATTTTTCAAGTTCACCGATGATGATACGGGCGTTTTCGACCGGATCGGACTCATCGATTGGATTGATATCAACGATGTGCAGCAATACGCGGCAGCGCTCAAGGTGTTTCAGGAAGCGAATACCCAGTCCTGCGCCTTCTGCTGCGCCCTCGATCAAACCCGGGATATCAGCGACAACAAAGCTCTTTTCGTGGTCCATACGAACAACGCCCAGGCTTGGCACCAGCGTCGTAAACGGATAATCCGCCACTTTTGGCTTCGCGGCTGATACAGCACGGATAAACGTCGATTTACCGGCGTTAGGCATACCCAGCATACCGACGTCAGCCAGCAGCATCAGTTCCAGCTGCAGCTCGCGCGTATCGCCCGGTGTCCCCATGGTTTTCTGACGCGGAGCACGGTTAACCGATGATTTAAAACGGCTGTTACCGAGACCGTGCCAGCCACCTTTAGCAACCAGCAGGCGCTGACCGTGTTTGGTCATATCACCCATGGTTTCACCGGTGCCCTGGTCAATCACACGCGTACCGACCGGAACCTTGATGTTGACGTCTTTACCACGTTTACCGGTACAGTCACGGCTCTGGCCGTTCTGGCCGCGCTCGGCACGGAAAGATTTTTCGAAACGGTAGTCGATCAGCGTGTTGAGGTTTTCATCCGCCTCCAGCCACACGTCACCACCATCCCCGCCGTCGCCGCCATCAGGACCGCCACGTGGGATATACTTTTCACGGCGGAAGCTCACGCAACCATTGCCGCCATCACCAGCCACGACCAGGATCGTCGCTTCATCAACAAACTTCATTTTACTCTCCGTAACTCATTCGCCTGAGCGGGGGACTACTACAACCGCTTCATTTTTGCGCCAACGTCCCCAAAGACGATGACCAATGGCGGAATACATCGCGCCCGCAACCACGACAAACGCACCGAGATAACCCAACAGGTTGAGCATCGGTCTGACGAAGACATCGGGCCAGGCCATTGATAACAAATCTGAAAATAACAGCGTAAACAGCGGAGTAAGCGTAATTAACGCGCTCACCTGTGCTGCCTGCCAGCGCGCCATCGCTTCGGCCAGCGCGCCATAACCGACCAGCGTGTTCAGCCCACAAAAAATGAGGCACGCCAGTTGCCAGTCGCTAAGCTGGGTAATCACGCCCGGCTTTGCTAATGGCAGCAATGCTATTGTACACAAAGTGTACAGCAAAAAGAGGATCTGCTGTGAGGCAAGTCGACGCAATAACACCTTTTGCGCGACGCCATAGCTCACCCAGACCGTTGCTGCCCCCACACCGAAAATGACACCCCATGTGTAATCCGTCAGGCGGGTAAAAATCTCTATCAGACTGGTGTTGAAGAACATCACCAGACCGCATAACAGCATGCTCGCCCCGATAATCTGCGTACCGCGCATCTTCTCCTTGAGGATAAAGACGCTGGCGACCATCATGCCCACCGGTGAAAGCTGACCTATCACCTGCGACGCCGTGGGGCTGAGATATTGCAGGGAAGAGCTGAACAGGATGAAGTTACCGAACAGACCCCCCGTCGCGATAGCCAGCAATACCAGCCAGCGCGGTTTACGGAAGAGCCGCAAGGATGGAAGCTTACCTTTGATAGCCAGAATGGCCCCGAGGCCGATGCTTGCCATCAGAAAGCGATAAAAGACCACCGTAGGCGGCTCCATCACTTCCAGTACCTGCTTCATTGCAATTGGCAACGCACCCCAGCACATTGCGGTGGTGAGTGCCAAAAGAATGCCCATGCCGGCCTGCTGCTTCATGCCCGTTTTCCCTACAGAAAAAATTACCGGGTTTCCAATGTAAAAAGCCCCGCAACAGGTTGCGGGGCTTTAATCCGTTACCGGACCGAGAAAACCTTACTCAGCAACGATGCTGATGTATTTACGGTTGTTCGGGCCTTTAACTTCAAATTTCACTTTACCGTCTGCTTTAGCAAACAGAGTGTGGTCACGACCGCAACCTACGTTGTTGCCAGCGTGGAATTTGGTACCACGTTGACGAACGATGATGCTACCCGCCAGAACGGATTCGCCACCGAAACGCTTAACGCCCAGGCGTTTAGCTTCTGAATCGCGACCGTTACGTGTGGAGCCGCCAGCCTTTTTATGTGCCATTTAAATCTCTCCTCAGGTCTTAGGCGCTGATGCCAGTAATTTTCACATCAGTGAACCACTGACGGTGGCCCTGCTGCTTACGGTAGTGCTTACGACGACGAAACTTAACGATTTTAACTTTCTCGCCACGACCGTGTGCAACAACTTCAGCTTTGATAACGCCGCCATCAACGAAAGGAACGCCGATTTTGACTTCTTCACCGTTTGCGATCATCAGAACTTCTGCGAACTCAACAGATTCGCCAGTTGCGATGTCCAGCTTTTCCAGGCGAACGGTCTGACCTTCGCTTACTCGGTGTTGTTTACCACCACTTTGGAAAACCGCGTACATATAAACTCCGCTTCCGCGCACATCCTCGTATGATTCAGAGTGCGCTATAAATATTCACAATAGGGCGCGAATATTACGCAAAACGCGAGCCTTTGACAAGTGCTACCGTCAATACATGAAGAAAAAAAACACAACACGTACGGTAACGTTTATCTGTGCCGTTTTTTCAGTACAATCAGCACTACTATTGATAAACCGAAACCCTTCGTTACCCCATTGAAGATGGGATCAACAGGATAAAAAGCCCGGCTTTTGCGATGAATTTAGAAAAAATCAACGAGTTAACCGCGCAAGATATGGCGGGTGTGAATGCAGCAATCCTGGAGCAACTCAACTCTGACGTTCAGCTGATCAATCAGTTGGGCTATTACATCGTCAGCGGCGGCGGTAAACGCATTCGTCCGATGATCGCCATTCTGGCTGCCAGAGCCGTTGGTTATCAGGGAAATGCTCACATCACTATCGCAGCGCTCATCGAATTTATTCACACGGCGACGCTTCTGCATGACGATGTGGTGGATGAATCGGATATGCGTCGTGGCAAAGCCACGGCAAACGCCGCTTTCGGGAACGCAGCCAGCGTACTGGTGGGGGATTTTATTTATACCCGCGCCTTCCAGATGATGACCAGTCTGGGCTCCCTGAAAGTGCTGGAGGTGATGTCCGAAGCCGTAAACGTCATTGCTGAAGGCGAAGTGCTGCAGCTGATGAACGTCAACGACCCTGACATCACCGAAGAAAACTACATGCGGGTGATCTACAGCAAAACCGCGCGCCTGTTTGAAGCGGCTGCCCAGTGTTCCGGCATTCTGGCTGACTGTACCGAAGCGCAGGAGAAAGGCCTGCAGGACTATGGCCGCTATCTGGGTACGGCATTCCAGCTGATTGACGATTTGCTGGACTACAGTGCGGACGGCGAGACGCTCGGCAAAAACGTTGGCGATGACCTGAACGAAGGCAAACCAACCCTGCCGCTGCTCCATGCTATGCGCAACGGAACGGCCGACCAGGCGAAAATGATCCGTGAAGCGATTGAGCAGGGAAATGGCCGCCATCTTCTGGAACCTGTGCTGGAAACCATGGCAATCTGCGGATCGCTGGAATGGACGCGTCAGCGTGCGGAAGAAGAAGCCGACAAAGCCATCGAAGCTCTCCAGGTCATTCCCGACAGCCCGTGGCGCGAGGCGCTGATTGGTCTTGCCCACATTGCCGTTCAGCGCGACCGTTAATCCTCCTGTCTCTCCCCGCGGCTATGGCGGGGAGATTCCAATAAACTCCTGTAAATTCCGTATTCCTGTAAATTCATCGGTTTAGAGACCGCATGAATAAAGCCATGTCTTATTCTGAATATCCCTTCAAGTAACGCGAACTTTTTAGAACAAGAGTTTGAAATGGGTATAGTAACCCCGTCGTTTCAGAAGAAACGGCGTAGGTGAATCCGAACTTAAGGACGGCGTTATGGATACGAAATTTATCGACTGGCACACGGCTGATATTATTGCCGCACTGCGCAAAAGAGGCACTTCACTGGCAGCAGAGTCCCGCCGCCATGGACTGAGTTCTTCAACTCTGGCAAACGCCCTCACCCGCCCCTGGCCCAAGGGAGAATTAATCATCGCGACGGCGCTGGATACGCATCCGTGGGTGATTTGGCCTTCGCGCTACCACGATCCCATTACCCATGAATTTATCGACAGATCGCGCATGATTCGCCAGAGAAAGGCAAAAAGAGAACCGCAGGAGTAACGCGTTTTTTGACAGGAACAGCAACCCCCCGGTCATTGCTGGCAGGGGGCTGCCGGAACGATTACTCGCCCTTCACACGCTCGATATTGGCACCCAGCGCGCGCAGCTTATCTTCGATACGCTCATAGCCACGATCGATGTGATAAATACGATCCACGATCGTTGTGCCTTCCGCGATACAACCCGCCAGCACCAGGCTTGCAGACGCACGCAGATCGGTTGCCATCACCTGAGCACCAGAGAGTTTCTCAACGCCATGGCAAATCACGGTATTGCTTTCGATCTCAGCATGCGCACCCATACGGATCAGCTCCGGTACGTGCATAAAGCGGTTCTCGAAAATGGTTTCTGTGATGAAGCCAGTACCTTCGGCGACCAGGTTCAACAGAGTGAACTGCGCCTGCATGTCCGTTGGGAACGCCGGATGCGGTGCCGTACGCACATTGACCGCTTTTGGACGCTGGCCGTGCATATCAAGGCTGATCCAGTCTTCACCGATTTCGATATCCGCACCCGCATCGCGCAGTTTCGCCAGCACCGCATCCAGGGTATCTGGCTGCGCGTTGCGACACACAATCTTTCCGCCAGAAATCGCCGCAGCGACCAGGAAGGTACCGGTTTCGATACGGTCCGGCAGTACGCGATAGACACCACCGCCCAGACGCTCAACGCCTTCGATGGTGATACGGTCGGTCCCCTGACCGGAGATCTTCGCACCCAGCGCCACGAGGAAGTTGGCAGTATCCACAATTTCCGGTTCGCGCGCGGCATTTTCGATGATAGTGGTCCCTTCTGCCAGCGTCGCCGCAGACATAATGGTGACCGTTGCGCCCACGCTCACTTTGTCCATGACAATGTGCGCGCCTTTCAGACGACCATTGACGGACGCTTTAACGTAACCTTCTTCCAGCTTGATCTCTGCGCCCAGTTTCTCCAGACCAAAGATGTGCAGGTCAACCGGACGCGCACCGATAGCGCAGCCGCCCGGCAGAGAGACCTGACCCTGACCAAAACGCGCCACCAGCGGGCCAAGCGCCCAGATGGATGCGCGCATGGTTTTCACCAGATCGTATGGGGCTGAGAAGTTATTCACCTTGCTGGCGTCGATCCAGACGGAACCGTTACGCTCAACTTTCGTGCCCAACTGGGTGAGCAACTTCATGGTGGTGTCGATATCTTTCAGCTTCGGTACGTTCTGAATTTCTACCGGCTCTTCCGCGAGCAGCGCAGCAAAGAGGATTGGCAGCGCGGCGTTTTTGGCGCCAGAAATTGTGACTTCGCCCTGGAGACGCGTTGGCCCCTGTACACGAAATTTATCCATTGTGTGCTCTCTTATAAATTCAACCGTGCTGCGGGCCTGTCGCCCTCAGCTCAAAAACCGTTTAGTTTGCGATCGCGTGCCCACTCTTGCGGGGTGAACGCTTTAATCGACAGGGCGTGGATGCGGTTATCCGCAATATATTCCATCAGCGGCGCGTACACAGCCTGCTGTTTCTTCACACGGCTCATACCGTCGAACATCTCACCCACAGCAATAACCTGGAAGTGACTGCCATCGCCAGAGACGTGGGCTTCCTGAAGGGAGAGTGCATTCATCAGCACTGTCTGGATTTCATGATTTTCCATGGGCTCTTAATCATCTGATAGTGAAAACAAGCCCAACATCTTAGAGCAAAGTGGAGTTGTCTTAAACAAGCAAAAAGCCCCGACGATGAAACTGTCAGGGCTTTCGGAAGTAACGCACTGAAAATATTAACGAGGCAGTACGTCCTGAGGGAGGTTGTAGAGCTGCGCAAGGGTCACGACATTATCGCTCGCGCCGTGAAGCGTAACGCTAGCCCCCTGCTTTTTCCCTACCGCAACCAGATGGGCCAGCAGCGCAACACCCGCCGTATCCACCCGCGTGACGTCGGTTAAGTCGATGAGCGTCACGCCCTGCATCGCTTCATGGCGTTTGTCCCACAGTGGGTTCAGCAGATCCTGATCCAGCTCGCCGGACAGCTTTAATGTCTCGCCTTCACGCGACCAGCTGAGTTGCTGTGACATTACTTCTTCTCATCCAGGCTAATTTTCTGACGAGAGATAGACTGCAGCTGCGCGGTCAGGCCATCAATGCCTTTGGTGCGCAGCAGGTCGCTCCATTCGTTCTGTTTGGTGGTGATCATGCTTACCCCTTCGGCAATCATGTCATACGCCTGCCAGTGACCGGTCTGGCTGTTTTTACGCCACTGGAAATCCAGACGAACCGGCGGACGACCGTTAGGATCGATGATCGTCACACGGATAGGGACGATGGTCGCATCGCCCAGCGGCTGCTCAGGCGCAATCTGATAGGTCTGACCGTGGTACATCGCCAGCGCCTGGCCATAAGCCTGTTTCAGGTATTCACGGAACGCGGCAAAGTAGGCATCACGCTGCGCAGGGGTCGCATCTTTGTAATAACGTCCCAGCACCAGCGCACCCGCATACTTAATCTGCACGTACGGCAGCAGCTCCTGGTCAACGACGTCACGCAGATAATCAGGATTAGCACGAATTTTAGGCTGTTCGTTTTTAAGACGGTCGAAGGTCTTCTTCGCCGCTTCGTCCATCAGTTTGTACGGGTTACTCTGATCCGCAGCGTGAGCGGCGGTAAGAGGGGCGATGACCAGCATGGCAACCATTAACAGTCGTTTAAACATGAATGACTTCTCCTGATATTAATTCGCAGCACCTGGCGTCGGTGCGACGTCGGTATGATCTTCGCTCTGCGCTGGGGCAGCGTCGGATTTTTTCTCATCCCCTTTACTGCTGTAAAGGAACTGACCAATCATATCCTCCAGCACCATCGCGGATTTCGTATCCTGAATGACGCTACCGTCTTTAAGGATAGTCGTTCCCAGCTCGGGGTCTTCAAAGCCGACGTTAAGCGCCAGATATTGTTCGCCCAGCAGGCCGGAAGTGCGGATAGAAAGGGAGCTGGTGTCCGGGATATGGTTGTAACGCTCTTCGATATCCATCGCGACGCGTGGCAGATAGGTTTTCTCATCAAGCGTAATGTCAGAGACGCGTCCGATCACCACGCCGCCGATACGAACCGGTGAACGCGCCTTCAGCCCGCCGATGTTATCGAAGGTGGCATAGATGCGATACGTCGGCTCGGTGCGCACAGACGTGATATCCGCCGCTCTCAGGCAGATAAACAGCGCGGCCAGCAGCGCCAGCAGCAGGAATACACCGACCCAAATTTCATTTTTTCTCGTTTGCATGAACTCAATTCCCAAACATCAGTGCGGTGAGCACAAAATCCAGACCCAGTACGGCCAGCGACGAATGTACGACTGTACGTGTAGTTGCACGGCTAATGCCCGCCGACGTCGGGATGGCATCGTAACCATTGAACAATGCAATCCAGGTGACCGTAATGGCAAATACCACGCTTTTAATCAGGCAGTTAACCAGATCCATTCGCAGGTCAATGGCGTCCTGCATCGCGGACCAGAAGAAACCGGCATCAATGCCTTTCCAGTGCACGCCAACCAGCGAACCGCCCCAGATACCCACGGCGACAAACAGAATAGTCAGCAGCGGTAAAGAGATCACCCCCGCCCAGAAACGCGGTGAGATCACGCGACGCAGCGGATCGACCGCCATCATCTCCATGCTGGAGAGCTGCTCGGTCGCACGCATCAGGCCAATTTCAGCCGTTAATGCCGACCCCGCACGCCCGGCGAACAGCAGCGCCGCCACAACCGGCCCCAGTTCACGCAGCAGCGAGAGCGCCACCAGCATCCCGAGGCTGGTTTCCGCACTGTAGGTTGTCAGAACCAGGTAGCCCTGTAGCCCAAGCACCATACCGATAAACAGACCGGAAACAATGATGATGAGCATCGACAGCACGGCGACATTATAAAGCTGCCGCACCAATAGCGGCGCGTGCTTACGGAATTCCGGCTTGCCGACCAGCGCGTTGAATAACATCAATCCGGCACGCCCGAACGTCCTGATGGTTTTTATGCCACGGTGTCCGAGAGCGGCCAACGCATTTAACAGCATGAGTGGCTTAACTCCCTATTCCCAGTAAATCGTCACGATAGTCGCCCGCCGGGTAGCGGAACGGCACAGGGCCATCGGCAATACCGTCGAGGAACTGCCGCACGCGCGGATCGCAATTTTCCTGCAGCGCCTGGGCGCTACCGTGTGCAACGATCTTTTTGTCCGCCACAATATAGGCGTAATCGGCAATGCTCAAAACTTCCGGTACATCGTGAGATACCACAATGCAGGTGACGCCAAGCGCACTGTTCAGTTCAGAGATGAGCTTCACCAGCACGCCCATCGTGATGGGATCCTGTCCAACAAACGGTTCGTCGAACATGATTAAATCAGGTTCTAATGCAATGGCTCGCGCCAGCGCGGCACGGCGCGCCATCCCACCGGACAGCTCCGAAGGCATCAGCTTCGCGGCGCCCCGCAAACCGACGGCTTCAAGCTTCATCATCACCGTGCTTTTCAGCAGTTCCGGCGGCAGGCTGGTATGCTCGCGCAGCGGGTAGGCCACGTTATCAAAGACATTCATGTCGGTGAACAAGGCTCCAGACTGAAAGAGCATGCTCATGCGTTTGCGGACAGTATACAGGCGCGAGCGTGACATCTCCGGGATGTTTTCGCCATCAAAGAGGATTTCACCGCGATCGGGTGGGATCTGCCCACCAATAAGGCGCAGCAGGGTCGTTTTACCGATCCCGGACGGCCCCATGATGGCAGTGATCTTGCCACGCGGTACGGTCAACGAAATATCATCAAATATCAATCTGTTGGCGCGAGAAAAACTCACACCGCGAACATCGACTAAATTCGCCATCGTTTGGCTCATTTATGGTTCCTTTATTACCCTGCTCACGTTAAGGCATGCCGCCTGAATCAGCCCTCAACTCCGCATTTTTACAGAATAATAGCCGTTGAGGTTAGCGAAAGCTGGCATTTGTTTTACTTTTCCGGCGCATAAAGTCAAAATTAGGAATTCGTTACGCCTCAGACTGTATGCAGTCCAGCCATTCGCGCGCGATGGACCGACGAGTATACCTGAAGAAAGGACTTTTGATGCTTTTAGCAACAGCACTGTTAATAATTGGTTTACTATTGGTGGTCTACAGTGCTGACCGTTTAGTGTTTGCTGCATCTATCCTGTGTCGCCTGACGGGCGTACCGCCTGTCGTCATCGGGATGACCGTGGTCAGTGTTGGAACGTCACTTCCTGAAATCATCGTCTCTGTCTCGGCATCGCTGCATGGTCAGTTAGACCTGGCAGTCGGTACCGCGATTGGCTCTAACATCGTCAATATACTCTTGATTTTAGGCCTGGCCGCCCTGCTCCATCCATTTCGCGTGCATTCTGATGTTCTGCGCCGTGAATTGCCGCTAATGTTAATCGTAAGCCTGCTGGCAGGCTGCGTTTTTTACGATGGTGTACTGAGCTACAGCGACGGCATTTTCTTGCTGGCGCTGGCCGTTATTTGGCTGCTGTATAGTGTTAAAATCGCCCGTCTGGCTGAGAAGCAGGGCCAGGATAGCCTCACGCGTGAGCAGGTCGCCGAACTTCCGCGAGAAGGCACGCTGCCAGTTGCCCTGCTCTGGCTTGGCGTTGCGCTGATCATCATGCCGATGGCCACGCGCATGGTCGTGGATAACGCGACGGTGCTGGCGAACTATTTCGCCATCAGTGAACTGACCATCGGCCTGACGGTGATTGCCATCGGTACCAGCCTGCCGGAGCTCGCCACGGCCATTGCGGGGGCGCGTAAAGGTGAGGATGACATTGCCATTGGTAATATCATCGGTTCTAACATTTTTAATATCGCCATTGTGATGGGTCTGCCGGCCCTGATTACGCCAGGGCCCTTTAATCCCCTGGCGTTCTCACGCGACTACGGCGTGATGTTATTGGTCAGCGTGATATTTGCCCTGCTCTGCTGGCGGCGGCAACGACAGATCGGCAAAGGCGCAGGCGCGCTGCTGACGGGTGGATTTATCGTATGGATGGCGATGCTGTACTGGCTCTCGCCTCTTCTCTCTGGGTAAACGGAAACGCATTATGTCGCAAATAGAATTGCAGCCGGGTTTTGACTTTCAGAAAGCAGGCAAAGAGGTTCTGGAGATTGAACGTGAAGGTCTGGCGCAGTTAGATCAGTACATTAATCAGGATTTTAGTCTGGCATGTGAGAAGATGTTCTACTGTGCCGGCAAAGTCGTGGTGATGGGGATGGGCAAGTCCGGCCACATTGGACGCAAAATGGCGGCAACATTTGCCAGCACCGGAACCTCTTCCTTCTTTGTACACCCGGGGGAAGCCGCGCACGGCGACCTGGGTATGGTCACGCCGCAGGATATCGTCATCGCGCTGTCCAACTCCGGTGAGTCCAATGAGATCCTGGCGCTGATCCCGGTACTGAAGCGTCTGCAGGTGCCGCTTATTTGCATGACCAGCCGCCCTGAAAGCAGCATGGCGCGCGCGGCTGATATTCACCTGTGCGTGAAAGTGCCCAAGGAGGCCTGTCCGCTCGGCCTGGCGCCGACGTCAAGCACCACCGCCGCGCTGGTCATGGGGGATGCGCTTGCCGTCGCGCTGCTCGAAGCCCGCGGTTTTACGCCGGAAGATTTCGCGCTTTCCCACCCGGGCGGTGCGCTGGGGCGCAAGCTGCTGCTTCGGGTAAACGATATTATGCACACCGGGGATGAGATCCCTCACGTCAGTAAAGAAGCCTCCCTGCGTGATGCGCTGCTGGAAATCACCCGCAAGAATCTGGGTATGACGGTCGTGTGCGACGATCTGATGAAAATTCAGGGGATCTTCACCGATGGCGACCTGCGTCGCGTGTTCGACATGGGTGTAGATGTCCGCACGCTCGGCATTGCCGACGTGATGACGCCGGGCGGTATCCGCGTGCGTCCGGGTACGCTGGCCGTGGATGTGCTGAACCTGATGCAGTCCCGCCATATCACCTCCGTTATGGTTGCCGATGGCGACCAGTTGCTGGGTGTGGTACATATGCATGATCTGCTGCGCGCAGGCGTAGTGTAATGAAGGATAAGACAATGAGTAATGCGGGTGCATCCCTTGCAACCTGTTATGGTCCGGTCAGTACCCAGATGATGGCAAAGGCGGAAAACATTCGTCTGCTCATCCTGGATGTGGATGGGGTACTCTCCGATGGCCTGATTTACATGGGCAATAATGGTGAAGAGCTGAAGGCGTTTAACGTTCGCGACGGCTACGGTATCCGCTGTGCGCTCACCTCGGGTATTGAGGTTGCTATCATCACCGGACGAAAAGCTAAACTGGTAGAAGATCGCTGTGAAACCTTAGGTATTACCCATCTGTATCAGGGTCAATCCGATAAGATGGCGGCGTTTAAGGATTTACTGGGTAAACTGGCTATCGCACCGGAAAACGTGGCCTACGTCGGGGACGATCTGATTGACTGGCCCGTGATGGCTGAAGTTGGGCTGAGCATCGCCGTTGCCGATGCGCATCCGCTGCTGATCCCGCGCGCTGACTACGTTACCCACATCAACGGGGGCCGTGGTGCCGTACGTGAAGTCTGCGATCTGCTTTTGCTGGCGCAGGGCAAGCTTGATGAGGCCAAAGGGCAATCGATATGAGTAAAACCAGACGCTGGATTATCATTTTGCTGTCGCTTGTCGCACTGGTCTTGATTGGCGTGAACCTTGCCGATCGCGACGATACGCAAACGCAAGTGGTCAACAATAACGATCCAACCTATAAAAGCGATCACAGCGACACCGTGGTCTACAGCCCGGAAGGCGCGCTGAACTATCGCCTGATTGCCCAGCATGTTGAATATTTTTCAGATGACGGTATTTCGTGGTTTACCCAGCCTGTCATGACCACCTTTGATAAGGACAAAGTCCCGACGTGGTCAATTAAGTCAGATCGGGCAAAACTGACAAATGACCGTATGCTTTATCTGTATGGCCACGTTGAAGTCAACGCCCTGACCGCTGACTCGCAACTGCGAAAAATTACGACGGATAATGCCCAGATTAACCTGGTAACCCAGGACGTGACCTCGCAGGATCTGGTCACACTGTATGGCACAACATTTAATTCCAGCGGTTTGAGAATGCGCGGGAACTTACGCAGCAAAAACGCCGAGCTGATTGAAAAGGTTAGAACCTCCTATGAAATTCAAAACAAACAAACTCAGCCTTAAAGTAATTATCGCCAGCGCGATGCTGGCGACCAGTCTCCCCGCGCTTGCTGTAACGGGCGATACCGACCAACCGATCCATATCGAGTCCGATACCCAGTCTCTCGATATGCAGGGTAACGTCGTCACCTTCACGGGTAACGTCGTCATGACTCAGGGCACCATCAAAATTAACGCCGACAAAGTGGTCGTGACTCGTCCGGGTGGCGAGCAGGGCAAAGAGATCATTGATGGTTACGGCAACCCGGCGACCTTCTACCAGATGCAGGACAACGGCAAGCCGGTGAAAGGTCACGCCTCGCATATGCACTACGAGCTGGCGAAGGACCTGGTCATCCTGACCGGAAATGCGTATCTGGAACAGCTGGACAGCAACATTACCGGCGACCAGATCACCTATCTGGTGAAAGAGCAAAAAATGCAGGCCTCCAGCGAGAAAGGCAAACGCGTCACGACCGTACTGGTTCCGTCGCAGCTGCAGGATAAAGGCAAAGGCCAGGCCCCGGCACAGAAGAAGAGTAACTAATTCGTTATGGCAACATTAACTGCAAAAAATCTCGCGAAGGCCTATAAGGGCCGCCGTGTCGTAGAAGATGTCAGTCTGACCGTCAACTCCGGCGAAATTGTAGGGCTGCTTGGCCCTAACGGTGCGGGTAAAACCACCACTTTCTACATGGTCGTTGGCATTGTGCCGCGCGATGCCGGCAACATTATCATTGACGATGAAGACATCAGCCTTCTGCCGCTGCACGCGCGCGCGCGTCGCGGGATCGGCTATCTGCCGCAGGAAGCCTCCATTTTCCGTCGTCTTAGCGTTTACGATAACCTGATGGCGGTCCTGCAAATTCGTAACGACCTGACCAGCGAACAGCGTCAGGATCGTGCCAACGAGCTGATGGAAGAGTTCCACATCGAGCACCTGCGTGATAGCCTCGGTCAGGCACTCTCCGGGGGTGAACGCCGCCGCGTTGAGATTGCACGTGCGCTGGCCGCAAACCCGAAATTTATCCTTCTGGATGAACCGTTTGCGGGCGTTGACCCGATCTCGGTTATCGACATTAAACGTATCATTGAACACCTGCGTGACAGCGGGCTTGGCGTACTGATCACCGACCACAACGTCCGTGAAACGCTGGCCGTGTGTGAACGCGCGTATATTGTGAGCCAGGGCAATCTGATCGCCCACGGTACGCCGCAGCAGATCCTCGAAGACGATCATGTTAAGCGCGTCTATCTTGGGGAAGACTTCAGACTCTGATAGGGTAGAGGTAACGTAACGCCGAACCGGAGAAAAATGCTCTGAACATGAAGCAAGGTTTGCAATTAAGGCTCAGCCAACAACTGGCGATGACGCCGCAGCTACAGCAGGCAATTCGCCTGTTGCAACTGTCCACGTTAGAACTTCAGCAGGAGCTCCAGCAGGCGCTGGACAGCAACCCCCTGCTGGAACAAACCGATCTTCATGACGAGGTAGATACCCAGCAATCTCAGGATACAGAAGCGCTTGACACCGCGGATGCACTCGAACAAAAAGAGATGCCCGACGAGCTACCGCTGGATGCCAGCTGGGATGAAATCTACACCGCCGGAACCCCTTCCGGTACGCGTGCAGACTACCAGGATGATGAGCTACCGGTCTATCAGGGAGAAACCACCCAGTCGCTGCAGGATTACCTGATGTGGCAGGTGGAACTCACCCCCTTCTCCGATACCGACCGCGCGATTGCCACCTCAATTGTCGATGCCGTTGACGACACCGGCTATTTGACCGTCACGCTGGACGATATTCTGGAAAGCATGGGCGACGAAGAGATTGAGCTTGAGGAGATCGAAGCCGTTCTGAAGCGCATCCAGCGTTTCGATCCGGTAGGCGTGGCCGCAAAAGATCTGCGTGACTGCCTGCTGATCCAGCTTTCTCAGTTCAGCAAAGAGACGCCATGGATCGACGAGGCGCGCTTAATCATCAGCGATCATCTGGATCTGCTGGCCAACCACGATTTCCGCTCCCTGATGCGCGTCACGCGCCTGAAGGAAGAGGTGTTGAAAGAAGCGGTGAATCTGATCCAGTCGCTCGATCCGCGCCCGGGACAGTCGATCCAGACCAGCGAGCCCGAGTACGTGATCCCGGACGTGCTGGTCAGAAAACACAATGACCGCTGGGTCGTTGAACTGAATTCAGACAGCATCCCTCGCCTGCAAATCAACCAGCAGTATGCCTCCATGTGCACCAGCGCGCGTAACGACTCCGACAATCAATATATTCGTAGCAATCTTCAGGAAGCGCGATGGTTGATCAAAAGTCTGGAGAGCCGAAATGATACGCTGCTACGCGTCAGCCGCTGTATTGTCGAACAGCAACAGGCGTTCTTTGAGCAGGGCGAAGAGTATATGAAACCGATGGTACTGGCGGATATCGCCCAGGCCGTCGAAATGCATGAATCAACCATTTCCCGTGTCACCACGCAGAAGTATCTGCACAGTCCACGCGGTATTTTTGAGCTTAAGTATTTCTTCTCCAGCCATGTGAATACCGAGGGCGGCGGCGAAGCGTCGTCAACGGCCATTCGTGCCCTGGTGAAGAAGTTGATCGCCGCGGAGAACCCCGCGAAGCCACTAAGCGACAGTAAGTTAACCACCATGCTGTCCGATCAGGGTATTATGGTGGCACGTCGTACTGTTGCGAAGTATCGAGAGTCTTTATCCATTCCGCCGTCCAACCAGCGTAAACAGCTGGTCTGACACAACCGATAAGGAAGACACTATGCAGCTCAACATCACTGGACAAAACGTCGAAATTACTGAGGCTTTACGCGACTTTGTGAACGCGAAGTTTGCAAAACTCGAGCAGTATTTCGAAAGGATCAATCAGGTCTATATTGTGTTGAAAGTGGAGAAAGTGACTCATATCTCGGATGCCACCCTGCATGTTAACGGGGGTGAACTGCATGCCAGTGCGGAAGGGCAAGACATGTACGCTGCTATCGACGGCTTGATTGATAAGCTTGCACGACAGCTCAATAAACATAAAGATAAACTGAAACAACACTAATTGTCCGGGCAGTTAACGGGTGCAGGACGGCCTGTTGTGAAACACAACAGGCCATTTGTACAGTTAGCGCTTAGGTGAAATTATGATGAACAACGATTCCGCTCTTCAACTGAGCAATGTCCTTAACCAGGAATGTACCCGCAGTGCGGTTCACTGCCAGAGCAAAAAACGTGCGCTGGAGATCATCAGTGAACTGGCTGCAAAACAGCTGGGCCTGCCGCCGCAGGTGGTATTCGAAGCGATTCTGACCCGTGAAAAAATGGGCAGTACCGGTATCGGCAACGGCATCGCGATCCCGCACGGCAAACTGGAAGAGGATACCCTGCGTGCCGTTGGTGTGTTTGTGCAGCTTGAAACACCCATCGCCTTCGATGCCATTGATAACCAGCCCGTCGATCTCCTCTTCGCGCTGCTGGTGCCTGCCGATCAGACGAAAACCCATCTGCATACGCTGTCGCTGGTCGCAAAACGTCTGGCCGATAAAACCATTTGCCGTCGACTGCGCTCGGCCCAAAGTGATGAAGAGCTCTATCAGATTATCACTGAAGCAGAAGGCAATCAGGATGATGCATAACCAGGAGATGGCCTTCACATCTGTTGTCCTGAGGAGAAACGGAACATGGTGCTGATGATTGTCAGCGGTCGTTCAGGGTCGGGGAAATCCGTTGCTCTGCGCGCGCTGGAAGACATGGGTTTTTACTGCGTCGATAACCTGCCGGTCGTGTTATTGCCCGATCTGGCACGCACGCTTGCGGAGAGACAAACCTCTGCCGCCGTCAGTATCGACGTCCGTAACATGCCTGAATCGCCAGAGATCTTCGAACAGGCCATGAGCAACCTGCCTGATGCGTTCTCGCCTCAGCTGCTGTTCCTTGATGCAGACCGCAATACGCTAATCCGCCGCTACAGCGATACCCGTCGCCTGCATCCGCTTTCCAGTAAGAACCTCTCTCTGGAGAGCGCTATCGATGAAGAGAGCGACCTGCTGGAGCCGCTGCGTTCTCGTGCCGACCTGATTGTCGACACCTCTGAGATGTCCGTTCACGAGCTGGCGGAAATGCTGCGTACCCGGTTGTTGGGTAAACGCGAGCGTGAACTGACGATGGTGTTCGAATCCTTCGGCTTTAAGCACGGTATTCCGATCGATGCGGATTACGTTTTCGACGTGCGCTTCCTGCCGAACCCGCACTGGGATCCGAAGCTGCGTCCAATGACCGGTCTGGATAAACCCGTCGCGGCCTTCCTCGACCGG
This sequence comes from Enterobacter asburiae, assembly GCF_024599655.1. Lineage (NCBI taxonomy): Bacteria > Pseudomonadati > Pseudomonadota > Gammaproteobacteria > Enterobacterales > Enterobacteriaceae > Enterobacter > Enterobacter asburiae. The sequence goes on along the minus strand of NZ_CP102247.1, from coordinate 615,221 downwards.
CACACAGAAGTTCACAATTTTATCTACCAGACGCGAAGCTACCTTGAGCTATGGTTACCTATGCTGGAGACAAACAATCGTAGCTACCTGACGGTGGCGATTGGCTGTACCGGCGGTAAACATCGTTCGGTTTATATCGCCGAACAGCTGGCCGACTATTTCCGCTCGCGCGGGAAGAACGTTCAGTCCCGTCATCGCACGCTGGAAAAACGTAAAACATGACCGTAAAACAAACCGTTGAGATCACCAATAAGCTGGGTATGCATGCACGCCCGGCGATGAAACTGTTTGAGCTGATGCAGGGTTTCGATGCAGAGGTTCTGCTGCGGAATGACGAAGGTACCGAAGCGGAAGCGAACAGCGTGATCGCCCTGCTGATGCTGGATTCCGCCAAAGGGCGCCAGATTGAAGTTGAAGCCACCGGGCCTCAGGAAGAGGAAGCGCTGGCGGCGGTGATTGCCCTGTTTAACGCTGGCTTTGACGAAGACTAACGTTCGCCCCTCGGCGGGTGGCGCTGCGCTTACCCGCCCTACATAAGATTATTACGCTGCATAAAACCCTCTCCGCCCAGCTGATTCATCTGGCGTATGATCCACGCCTGACGGCTTCGCACGTACCCTGATGGGGCACTGGCTTTAAAGCGGATGGGATTCGGTAAAACCGCGGCTAATAGCGCTGCTTCTGACATGCTCAGACGGCTGGCTGGCTTATTGAAATAACGCTGCGCGGCAGCTTCCACGCCGAAAACACCGTCGCCAAACTCAGCGACGTTGAGATAGACGGTCAGAATGCGTTTTTTGCTCCAGACCGTTTCCATCCCCAGGGTCAGCCCCGCTTCCAGCCCTTTTCGCACCCAGCTTCGACCATCCCACAGAAACAGATTTTTGGCCGTCTGCTGCGACAAGGTTGACGCACCGCGCACGCGGTTTTCATGGCGTTCGTTATGGGCTAACGCCTTCTCAATGGCCGCCACGTCGAACCCCCAGTGCTCCGGGAATTTCTGGTCCTCCGCCGCGATGACCGCCAGCCCCATGAACGGGGAGATCTCGTCCATGCTCACCCAGTCAGAGTGGGCAACATAGCCGAAATCGCCGCTGAACCACGCGCCGAGCTGGCGCTCAACCATAACGGCAGAGAACGGAACCGGCATAATGCTGAATAAAGCCAGCCCGCCTCCCCAGAATACCGCCAGTACAAGAACGATACGCCAGAGAATACGTTTCACCCCTGCGCCTGCGGCAAATTTACGCCTCATTCAGTCAGCACCAGCACGCGGGCCACCAGCTTTTCAATCCCTGAGGCCGCCTCAGCGATATTATTCGCCAGCATATACGCTGGTGTAGTGACAATTTTGTTATCTTCATCAACCACAATGTCATCAACCGGGCACGGAACGTGTTCGCCCCCCATTTCCTCGACGATCTCTGCGGTATCAATATCCGTCCCGATAGTCAGGCGCAGCGGGAAATCAAAAATCCTGGGCAGCATTGCCGGCGCGATGCAGATAAAGCCCAGCGGTTTTCCTGCCGCATGCATGGCCTGCGACAGTGCCTTTAAATGAGGATCGATCTGACACTCCGCGCCCTGCGCAGCAAAGGTACTGAGATTTTTGGCCGCGCCAAACCCACCCGGCACAATGAGCGCATCAAGCTCTGTAGGATCTGCCTGAATAAGAGGATGGATATCACCTCGCACAATACGCGCGGCTTCAATCAGTACATTACGGGTTTCCGCCATCGGCTCACCGGTCAGATGATTAATTACATCCGCCTGATTTTTGTCTGGCGCAAAACAAATAATCTCTGCTCCGTGCTTAGCCAGGGCCAGCAGCGTGATTACGGCTTCATGTATCTCAGAACCATCGTAAACACCGCATCCGCTCAGCACGACACCAATTTTTTTCATCATGACAATCCTTTTCTGCAACTTGCTGAAGCACATTAATAATTTTGATTAAAACGCTATGCTTCACACATTTCACTGATTCATGTAACAAACCATTTAAGATTTGCTATCTTATCTGCGTGCGGCCTAAATTTTTCAGGCAGCGCCCTTTCGAAAATAACTTTAAAAAACAGGCGCAGCCACGATTTCCCTGGTGTTGGCGCAGTATTCGCGCACCCCGGTTAAGCCGGGGTCATTTTTTTCTGGCATCGACCCAGGCTTTAAGCACCGCCACATCGTTTTGCCACTCTTGTTTCATCTCTTCAACCCAATCACCCACGTTATCTTCCCATGCAGGTAAATCAGGCGACTGAATCTGTTGACCCAGCTGCTGCAGGTGGCGTAAGCCAACCGAGCCGGCGGCACCTTTAATTTTATGTCCTTCTTCCACAATGCCCTTCTGGTCACGAGCCGTCAGGTTTGATTCCAGCACGCTCAGATAGCCCGGCATCATTTTTTCGAACACCGCCAGACCATCGGTAATCAGTTTCGGGCCGACCAAATCGATGTACTGCTCCAGCATCGCGGTATCGAGTATCGTTTGGGCTTTTGCGCTATCAACAGACGTCATGGTGCTCTCCTCTTCATCACGGGTATCCCAGAACTTCTTAATCATGGCGGTCAGAGCAGGCACCGCCAGCGGCTTGCTGAGTACATCGTCCATACCGGCATCGAGATACTCTTTTTTATCTTTCAGCACGTTCGCCGTCAGCGCCACCAGCGGCGGCAGTTCGTCGGCCGCATACTGACGCGTCAGCTCACGCGAGATATCCAGCCCGGTCATATCCGGTAGTTGAATATCCAGCAGGACAAGATCGTATTCGCCCGGTTTAAACATCTCGAGCGCGGCCTTACCGGTCATCGCGACATCCACGCTGTTGCCCAGTTTCTCCAGCACGGAGCGCGCCACAATCACGTTCAGCTCAATGTCTTCCACCAGCAGGACGTGCAGCGCAGGCAGCGGCATGTCGTCGTTTTCAAAGGTATCCTCAACCTCCTCAGCCACCGCCGGCGCATGCACCGTCAGCGTGAAGGTTGACCCTTTACCCGGCTGGCTGGCAACGGTGATATCGCCCCCCATGCTTTTCGCCAGCCGTTTAGAGACCGCCAGGCCAATGCCCGTTCCGGTAGCCGGTTTCCCGCCGTTGCTGTCCTTCACCTGGTAATACATCGCGAAAATTTTGTCCTGCTCCTCCTGCGGAATCCCCATCCCGGAGTCTTCCACCTCGAAGTGCAGCATATCGCCTTCGTCAAAACGGATGCGCACCGCCACCTGCCCCTTCTGGGTAAATTTCACCGCGTTGCTGATAAGGTTCCACAGGATCTGGCGCAGACGCGTGCCGTCAGTCACCACTTTATGCGGCAGCGGCAGGGTTGGCTCCATGATAAAACGCAGTCCCTTCTGCTGCGCCTGCAGGCCGGACAGGTTTTCGAGATCGGCAAGGAAGCTGGTGAAATCAACAGGCTGATTATCAAGCTGAACTTTACGGCGCTCCATCTTATCCATATCAATAATATCGTTGAAGATATTACCCAGCGTGACCGCTGAGACATGGATAGTCTTGAGGTATTTTTCCTGCTCAGCGGTCAGGTCGGTATCCAGCAGAATACGGCTCAGCCCGACAATGCCATTAAGCGGCGTACGCAGCTCGTGGCTGATAGTAGAGATAAAGGTAGTCTTGTCGCGGCTGGCGCGCTCCAGGGCGTCCTGATAGCGCTTACGCTCGGTGATATCGCGGCCAAAGCCCATCAGGCCATGGCGTTTCCCCACGCGGTCATAGTAGGGCACCTTACGGATCTCAAAGCAGGCTTTACGTCCGTCCGGGTAATCCAGCCACTGTTCATAGGTCAGCGAAACGTTATGGCGGAATACTTTTTCGTCCGTCTCCATGACCTTGGCCGCCGCCTCTTCAGAATAAACGTCCTGCGGCTTCAGGTTAATCAGCTGCTTCTCGCTTTTCCCGGTGAGCAACTCCATCGCCCGGTTACAGCCGGAAAACTCTTTATCTTCATTACGGTAAAACACCAGATCCGGTGAAGCATCGAGGAACGACCGCAGGAAAGAGGATTGCTGCTCAAGCTGGATCTGCGTGACCTCGCGCTCTTTCATTTCTATTTTCAACTGCTCCAGCGTGGTCTGACGCTCGGCCTCCGCCTTCTCACGATCTGAAATCTCCTGGTTCAGCTGCGCAATGTTGTCTTTGAGCTGGACGTTGAGCTTCAGGTCACGCTCGCGCATCTCTTCCAGTTTATCGACCAGTTTTGACAAACGCTGACGGGACTCTTCCAGCTGTTCAACCACCACGGAAAGGAAATAGACCGCCCAGGGAGTAATGAGCAAGCCAAAGAAGATGGAGCGGATGACGTCGATACTCTCGACCTGACCATGCAGAACCATGGTGACGGCCATTTGCACGACAATGGCCAGAACGACCAGCGCCAGCGCAAGCAGCATGGAGAAACGCACCAGCCCAAGCTTCATCATCAGGTCGACGTAATACTGGGCAAGCATTCGAATTTGCTTCATAGAGGATCCCTTCACGACTTTATCGCTCAATAATACTCAAATTCAGGGCGAGGCGTTGAAGGTTGTGAGAAAAAGTGCGGGGTGAAACAGGAGATTAGCCTCGCTCCCGGTTAACCGGAAGCGAGGAGAGGTCAATCAGGAGCGTTTCAACAACAGCCAGAGGCTGATAAGGAGGAAACTGGCGCTTGGCAGCAGCGCACCAATGATCGGTGGAATGCCATAAACCAGCGTCAGCGGACCGAAGATCTGGTCGAGCACGTAGAACACAAAGCCGAAGCTGATACCGGTCACCACGCGCACGCCCATCGGCACGCTGCGCAACGGGCCAAAGATAAACGACAGCGCCATCAGCATCATCACCGCCACGGACATCGGCTGGAAGATTTTGCTCCACATGTTGAGCTGATAACGTCCTGCATCCTGCCCGCTCGACTTCAGGTATTTCACATAGTTGTGTAACCCGCTGATGGAGAGCGCGTCAGGATCCAGCGCCACGACCCCGAGCTTATCGGGCGTCAGGTTGGTTTTCCACGTCCCGGTGACCGTCTGAGAACCGGCGATCTGTTTCGGATCGGTCAGGTCAGACTCATCTACCTGGGACAAACGCCACTGTTTATGTTCGGCGTCAAATTTCGCCGAAGAGGCGTGGCGGACTGACTCCAGACGGCGCTGGTCATCGAACGCGTAGATGCTCACCCCACCGAGTTCATCATTTCCCTTTACTCGTTCGATGTAGACGAAGTTTTTACCGTCTTTTGCCCATAAACCTTGTTGAGTCGAGAGCAGTGAACCGCCGTACATTGCCTGCGCACGGTAGTTACGCGCCATCTGTTCGCCCTGCGGTGCGACCCACTCGCCAATCGCCATGGTCAACAGCACCAGTGGGATCGCGGTTTTCATGACCGACAGCGCGACCTGCATGCGGGTAAAGCCCGAGGCCTGCATAACGACCAGCTCACTGCGCTGCGCCAGCATTCCCAGCCCCAGCAGCGCGCCCAGCAGGGCCGCCATCGGGAAGAAGATCTGCACATCTTTCGGCACGCTGAGCAGGGTATACATCCCCGCCCCCATCGCGTCATAGCTCCCCTGCCCGGCTTTTTTCAACTGGTCGACAAATTTGATAATACCGGAGAGCGACACCAGCATGAACAACGTCATCATGATGGTGGTAAAAATGGTTTTACCGATATAGCGATCAAGAACGCCAAACGCCTGCATTAGATGGCTCCTTTACGCGAGAATCGGGCACGTATGCGGCGCACAGGCACCGTATCCCACAGGTTTAATCCCAGCGCCAGTAAGATGTACAGGCTGTTGACGAACCATGTCCAGACCATAGGGTCCAGCTTACCCTTCGCGCCGTTAGAACGAATCGAGGTTTGCAGCAGGAAATAGATCAGGTAAAGCAGCATCGCCGGCAGCATAGAGAGCACGCGTCCCTGACGCGGGTTAACCACGCTCAGCGGAACGACAATCAGCGCCATCATAAACACGGTGAAGACGAGCGTAATACGCCAGTGGAACTCAGCGCGCGCTCGGTCGGTATCGGTATTCCAGAGGGTCCGCATGTCCATTTGCTCGGTATCCGTTGGATCGAGCGCCACCGCCTGATGGCCGATAATGGCCTGATAGTTCTGGAAATCCGTAATACGGAAGTCGCGCAGCATCGCGGTGCCTTCGAAACGGGTGCCTTTGTTCAGCGTCACGATCTGAGAACCATCTTTGCGCTGAGCAAGCTGGCCGGAGTCTGCAACCACCACTGACGGACGCGCGTTACCTTTGGGACGTAACTGCGCCAGGAATACGTCGTTGAATTTACTGCCGTCAACGCTCTCAATAAACAGCACGGAGTTGCCGTCGGTCGCCTGCTGGAACTGCCCCTGGGCTAACGCCGCCATGCCAGGGTTGGCTTTCGCCTCGGCCAGCACTTCGTCCTGATGACGGGAAGACATGGGGCCCGCCCACATCACATTCACCGCCGCAACAATGCCCGTGAACAGCGCCAGTATCATGGCCGCTTTCACCAGTACGGCTTTACTCAGGCCGCAGGCATGCATCACCGTGATTTCACTCTCGGTGTAGAGTTTCCCAAGCGTCATGAGCAGGCCAAGGAAAAGACTTAGCGGCAGGATGAGCTGCGCCATTTCCGGGATCCCTAAACCAAGCAGGGAAAGCACCAGATTTGTTGGAATTTCGCCGTCAACGGCCGCACCGAGGATCTTAACCAGCTTCTGACAGAAAAAAATCAGCAGCAGGATGAAGAGGATCGCCAGTTGGCTTTTGAGCGTCTCCCGCACCAGATATCTTATGATTATCACTTTAAATACGCCCGTAAAAACCCGTCTCTTTGCAGGAATTTCGCTTGTTTCATGGCTTAAACGTCATTTATTCTCTTGAGTCGTCGAAATCATCGCTAAGATTAAAACATCCAGCGGATTCACGCTTCAGGACTTTTTCTGACGTGTCGAAACCGTAGTAACGTAAGATTAACACGAAGTCACCACAACAGCGGACATGAGTTACGAAAGGTTTCAATTCTATCCGTAGCAGCCGCCGTTGTCTTTAAGATTCAGGAGCGTAGTGCATGGAGTTCAGTGTAAAAAGCGGTAGCCCGGAGAAACAGCGGAGTGCCTGCATCGTTGTGGGCGTCTTTGAACCACGCCGACTCTCCCCGATCGCCGAGCAACTCGATAAAATCAGTGACGGCTATATTAGCGCCCTGCTGCGCCGTGGCGAACTGGAAGGCAAACCTGGGCAGACGCTGTTACTGCACCATGTTCCGAACGTACTGTCAGAGCGTATTCTGCTGATTGGCTGCGGCAAAGAGCGCGAGCTGGATGAACGTCAGTATAAGCAGGTGATTCAGAAAACAATCAATACGCTGAATGATACTGGCTCAATGGAAGCCGTCTGCTTCCTGACCGAGCTGCACGTCAAAGGACGTAACACCTACTGGAAAGTGCGTCAGGCGGTTGAAACGGCAAAAGAGAGCCTGTACAGCTTCGATCAGCTGAAGACCAATAAAAGCGAGCCGCGTCGTCCGCTGCGTAAAATGGTCTTTAACGTGCCAACCCGTCGCGAACTGACCAGCGGCGAGCGCGCGATCCAGCACGGTCTGGCGATCGCAGCCGGCATTAAAGCGGCCAAAGATCTCGGCAACATGCCGCCTAACATCTGTAACGCGGCGTACCTGGCCTCTCAGGCACGTCAGCTGGCCGACGCCTACAGCAAAAACGTCATTACCCGCGTCATCGGCGAACAGCAGATGAAAGAGCTGGGGATGCACTCTTACCTGGCGGTCGGTAACGGCTCGCAGAATGAATCCCTGATGTCCGTCATCGAGTACAAAGGCAACCCGTCCGAAGACGCGCGCCCGATTGTACTGGTCGGTAAAGGCCTGACCTTCGACTCCGGTGGTATCTCCATCAAGCCTGCCGAAGGCATGGACGAGATGAAGTACGACATGTGCGGCGCGGCGGCGGTTTACGGCGTGATGCGCATGGTTGCGGAACTTCAGCTGCCTATCAACGTGATCGGCGTACTAGCGGGCTGCGAAAACATGCCTGGCGGCCGCGCTTATCGTCCGGGTGACGTGCTGACCACCATGTCCGGCCAGACCGTTGAAGTGCTGAACACCGACGCCGAAGGCCGTCTGGTGCTGTGTGACGTGCTGACCTACGTTGAGCGCTTCGAGCCTGAAGCGGTGATTGACGTCGCCACCCTCACCGGTGCCTGTGTGATTGCGCTGGGCCACCACATCACCGGCCTGATGTCGAACCACAATCCTCTGGCGCACGAGCTTATTGGTGCCTCAGAGCAGGCCGGGGACCGCGCATGGCGTCTGCCGCTAGGTGACGAGTATCAGGATCAGCTGGAGTCTAATTTTGCGGATATGGCGAACATTGGCGGACGTCCTGGCGGTGCGATCACCGCGGGCTGCTTCCTGGCACGCTTCACCCGCAAGTACAACTGGGCGCACCTGGATATCGCGGGCACCGCATGGCGTTCCGGTAAAGCCAAAGGCGCAACCGGCCGTCCAGTGGCGCTGCTGTCGCAGTTCCTGCTCAATCGTGCGGGTTTTAACGGCGACGAGTGATGTAAAACGCCGGGTGGCGGCTTCGCCTTACCCGGCCTACAGCGTCACTCAACCGTAGGCCGGGTAAGCGTAGCGCCACCCGGCTTTGCATTTAAATCCACGACAAGAAGCCCCATATATGAAGAATGCAACGTTCTACCTTCTGGACAACGACACCCATCAGGATGGCCTCAGCGCCGTCGAACAGCTGGTGTGTGAAATTGCCGCAGAACGTTGGCGCGCAGGTAAACGCGTTCTGATTGCCTGTGAAGATGAACAGCAGGCCATTCGCCTTGATGAGGCGCTGTGGGCGCGCCCGCCGGAGAGTTTTGTCCCGCATAACCTGTCGGGCGAAGGGCCGCGCGGTGGAGCACCGGTTGAAATTGCCTGGCCGCAAAAGCGCAACAGCAGCGCGCGCGATATTCTGATTAGCCTGCGGATAGATTTTGCAGATTTTGCCACCGCTTTCACAGAAGTGGTAGACTTTGTCCCTTACGAAGAATCTTTGAAACAACTGGCGCGCGAACGCTATAAAGCGTACCGCCTGGCTGGTTTTAACCTGAATACGGCAACCTGGAAATAATGGAAAAGACATATAACCCACGCGATATCGAGCAGCCGCTTTACGAGCACTGGGAACAGCAGGGCTATTTCAAGCCTAACGGCGACGAAAGCAAAGAGTCCTTCTGCATCATGATCCCGCCGCCGAACGTCACCGGCAGTTTGCATATGGGTCATGCTTTCCAGCAGACCATCATGGACACCATGATCCGCTACCAGCGCATGCAGGGTAAAAATACCCTGTGGCAGGCGGGGACTGACCACGCGGGTATCGCGACCCAGATGGTGGTTGAGCGTAAAATTGCCGCTGAAGAAGGTAAAACCCGCCACGACTACGGTCGCGACGCGTTCATCGACAAAATCTGGCAGTGGAAAGCGGAATCCGGCGGTACCATTACCCGTCAGATGCGCCGTCTCGGCAACTCCGTGGACTGGGAGCGCGAGCGCTTCACCATGGATGAAGGCCTTTCCAACGCCGTTAAAGAAGTTTTCGTCCGCCTGTACAAAGAAGACCTGATTTACCGCGGCAAACGCCTGGTAAACTGGGACCCGAAACTGCGCACCGCCATCTCTGACCTGGAAGTGGAAAACCGCGAGTCTAAAGGCTCCATGTGGCACATCCGCTATCCGCTGGCCGATGGCGCAAAAACCGCCGACGGTAAAGATTACCTGGTGGTGGCGACCACCCGTCCGGAAACCCTGCTGGGCGATACCGGCGTGGCCGTTAACCCGGAAGATCCGCGTTATAAAGATCTGATCGGCAAATTCGTGGTGCTGCCGCTGGTAAACCGCCGTATTCCGATTGTGGGCGACGAACACGCCGACATGGAAAAAGGCACCGGTTGTGTAAAAATCACCCCTGCGCACGACTTCAACGACTATGAAGTTGGTCGTCGTCACGCCCTGCCAATGATCAACATCCTGACCTTTGACGGTGATATCCGTGAAAGCGCAGAAGTGTACGACACCAAAGGCGAAGAGTCTGACGTTTACTCCAGCGACATCCCGGCGGAGTTCCAGAAGCTGGAACGCTTTGCCGCGCGTAAAGCGATTGTGGCTGCCGTTGACGCGCTCGGCCTGCTCGAAGAGATCAAACCTCACGATCTGACCGTGCCGTACGGCGACCGTGGCGGCGTGGTGATCGAGCCAATGCTGACCGACCAGTGGTACGTGCGTGCCGACGTGCTGGCGAAACCAGCTGTTGAAGCGGTTGAGAACGGCAGCATTCAGTTCGTGCCGAAGCAGTACGAAAACATGTACTTCTCCTGGATGCGTGACATTCAGGACTGGTGTATCTCCCGTCAGCTGTGGTGGGGTCACCGTATTCCGGCGTGGTACGACAACGAAGGAAACGTCTACGTTGGCCGCACCGAAGACGAAGTGCGTCAGGAAAATAACCTGAGCGCGGATGTTGCGCTGCGTCAGGACGAAGACGTGCTGGACACCTGGTTCTCCTCCGCGCTGTGGACGTTCTCCACCCTCGGCTGGCCAGAAAACACCGACGCGCTGCGTCAGTTCCACCCAACCAGCGTGATGGTCTCCGGCTTCGACATCATCTTCTTCTGGATTGCCCGCATGATCATGATGACCATGCACTTCATCAAAGACGAAGACGGCAAGCCGCAGGTTCCGTTCCATACCGTCTACATGACCGGTCTGATCCGCGACGACGAAGGCCAGAAGATGTCCAAGTCCAAGGGTAACGTGATTGACCCGCTGGACATGGTTGACGGTATCTCTCTGGAAGACCTGCTGGAAAAACGTACCGGCAACATGATGCAGCCGCAGCTGGCTGAGAAAATCCGCAAGCGCACCGAGAAACAGTTCCCGAACGGGATCGAGTCTCACGGTACCGACGCCCTGCGCTTCACCCTGGCGGCACTGGCCTCTACCGGACGTGACATCAACTGGGACATGAAGCGTCTGGAAGGTTACCGTAACTTCTGTAACAAGCTGTGGAACGCCAGCCGCTTCGTGCTGATGAACACCGAAGATCAGGACTGCGGCTTCAACGGCGGCGAAATGACCCTGTCTCTGGCGGACCGCTGGATCCTGGCGGAATTCAACCAGACGGTGAAAGCGTTCCGCGAGGCGCTGGACAGCTACCGCTTCGATATCGCGGCGGGCATCCTGTATGAATTCACCTGGAACCAGTTCTGCGACTGGTATCTGGAGCTGGCGAAGCCGGTGATGAACGGCGGTACTGAGGCGGAACTGCGCGGCACGCGCAATACGCTGATTACCGTTCTGGAAGGTCTTCTGCGCCTGGCGCATCCGGTCATTCCATTTATCACCGAAACTATCTGGCAACGCGTGAAGGTGATTGCAGGCATCAACGCCGATACCATCATGCTGCAGCCGTTCCCGGAATTCGATGCGGCTAAGGTTGATGAAGCGGCGTCCGCGGATACCGAGTGGCTGAAACAGGCGATCGTCGCGGTACGTAACATCCGTGCTGAAATGAACATCGCCCCTGGCAAACCGCTGGAGCTGCTGCTTCGTGGCTGCAGCGAAGCGGCTGTTCGTCGCGTCACCGAGAACAACACCTTCCTCAAGACCATGGCGCGTCTGGAAAGCATCACCGTGCTGCCTGCGGATGACAAAGGTCCGGTTTCCGTGACCAAAATCATCGACGGCGCCGAGCTGCTGATCCCGATGGCAGGCCTGATCGACAAGGACGCCGAGCTGGCGCGTCTGGCGAAAGAAGTGGCGAAAGTCGACGTGGAAATTGGCAAAATCGAAAGCAAGCTGGCGAACGAAGGCTTTGTCGCCCGCGCGCCGGAAGCAGTCATCGCGAAAGAGCGTGAGCGTCTGGTTGCTTTCGCCGATGCGAAGACCAAGCTGATTGAGCAGCAGGCGGTTATTGCCGCACTGTAATGCTTTTACCCCTTACGCTTCAGAGCGTAAGGGGTAACCTTCCTGAAAACTCCTCGCTTGCACTCCCCTTTCTGCGGTGCTATTAACAGCAGTTATGTGTCAATTTTTGTAATGAGTAATGCTATGAGCGTGATTACCCCCGTCGCGACGACGATGCGTCGGATCACTGAGCAGGATAATCCGGCTATCGCCGCCGTTATCCGCACCGTTTCTGCCGAATATGGCCTGACGGCTGACAAAGGCTACACGGTTGCAGACCCGAACCTGGACGAGCTTTTCCAGCTCTACAGCCAGCCAGGGCATGCCTACTGGGTAATCGAGCAGAACGACCAGGTTGTGGGCGGTGGCGGCGTGGCACCCCTCAGCTGCAGCGAGCCGGATATCTGCGAACTACAGAAAATGTATTTTCTGCCAACGGCGCGCGGGCAAGGGCTGGCGAAAAAGCTGGCGCTGATTGCGCTGGACCATGCGCGCAAGCAGGGGTTTACCCGCTGCTACCTTGAAACCACCGCTTTCCTCAAAGAGGCCATCGGCCTGTATGAACATCTGGGCTTTGAGCATATCGATGCGCCGCTGGGCTGTACCGGCCACGTTGATTGCGAAGTCAGGATGCTGAAAAGTCTGTAACTTTCGTTCCTGCCCTCTTCTGTTAAGCGGCTGTAAACTGAATGCTCTACACTCTCAGTTCACACCATAACGGGGGAAACACGATGTCGAAGATAAAAAGCTACGCCGCACCGCAGGCGGGTGCAGAACTTGAGCTGTACGAGTACGATGCGGGCGAACTAAAAGCAGAAGACGTCGAAGTACAGGTTGATTACTGCGGGATCTGCCACTCGGATCTCTCGATGATCGACAACGAATGGGGCTTCTCGAGCTATCCGCTGGTTGCCGGGCACGAAGTCATTGGCCGCGTCGTGGCGCTCGGTAGCGCCGCGCAGGACAAAGGGCTGAAAGTGGGCCAGCGCGTGGGCATTGGCTGGACGGCACGCAGCTGTGGTCATTGCGATGCCTGTATCAGCGGCAATCAGATCAACTGCCTCGAAGGCGCCATTCCCACCATTCTGAACAAGGGCGGTTTTGCCGATAAGCTGCGCGCCGACTGGCAATGGGTCATCCCGCTGCCGGACAGCATTGATATCGAATCCGCTGGTCCGCTGCTGTGCGGCGGTATCACCGTCTTTAAACCCCTGCTGATGCACCATATCACCGCCACCAGCCGCGTGGGCGTGATCGGTATTGGCGGTCTGGGGCATATCGCCATCAAGCTGCTGCACGCGATGGGCTGTGAAGTCACGGCGTTTAGCTCGAACCCGGCGAAAGAGAAAGAAGTGCTGGCGATGGGTGCGGATAAAGTCGTAAACAGCCGCGATCCTGACGCACTGAACGCGCTGGCTGGGCAGTTTGACCTGATCATCAACACCGTGAACGTGGATCTCGACTGGCAGCCGTACTTTGAAGCACTGGCCTACGGCGGTAACTTCCATACCGTAGGTGCCGTAATGAAGCCGCTGCCGGTTCCGGCGTTTACCCTGATCGGCGGGGATCGCAGCGTGTCAGGTTCCGCGACCGGTACGCCGTTTGAGTTGCGCAAGCTGATGAAGTTTGCCGGACGCACCAAAGTGGCCCCGACCACCGAACTGTATCCGATGTCGAAAATTAACGAAGCGATCCAGCACGTGCGTGACGGCAAAGCCCGCTACCGCGTGGTGTTGAAAGCGGATTTTTGATGTGACATTGCCGGGTGGCGGCTTCGCCTTACCCGGCCTGGATCCGGTTTTGTAGGCCCGGTAAGCGCAGCGCCACCGGGCTATTCTCACCTATCGCACCAGTGCAGAAAACACCTCTGCCACCGCGACCGCCCCCGGATCCATCACGCCGTCCAGATTCTCTTTATTCACATACGACGAGCGCCCTGCTCCGGCTTTCGCCATTTTCGCCGTTGCCTCTGCCCCCTGCTGTGCCGCCTGCGCCGCTGACTGAAGATCTTTTTTCTGCAACGCCTCCAGCGCCGGCTGTAGCGCGTCGATCAGGGTACGATCGCCGAGATCTGCCCCGCCGTACTGCTTCATCTGCGCCAGCCCGCCGAGCAATGCCTCCGGTAGCGGCTGCCCATCGTGAAGCTTTTGTCCGGCCGCCGTGAAGAAGATCGACATCAGCACCCCGCTCGATCCGCCCATCACCGTGGCCAGCCGCTCGCCCACCAGCAGCAGCAGCGTCGACACGTCGTTCAGCGGAAGTTTATGCTCCTCCAGGCGCTGCGCAATATCCCGCGCGCCTTGCGCAAAGGTAGAGCCGGTATCACCGTCGCCCACTTTGGCATCCAGCGCGTTCAGTCGGTTTTCCAGCTGGAGCAGCGTGCTGGTCACCGAGGAGACATATTCGCCCACCCGCAGATTGTCCGACGGGGTGTATTCCACGCGATCGTGGATGGCGCTATGCGACACGGTGCGCAGTGGCGCAAACGCCACGGGCTTCTGCCAGCCCAGCGTCTCGACCTCGGCGTGAATCGCCTTTTCGAAGAAATCGTTAAGCTTCAGCAGCGTGAGCGAAAAGCCCTTCATGTCCAGCGCGCTCACCAGCGGCGCGGGGCCAATCAGGTACGCGATCTCCTCTTTCAGCGCCGAATGCGCCAGCTCTTTGGTCAGCAGGGCCATCTCCAGCGCCGAGACGCCGCCAAGATTGTTAATCAATACCGCAAAGCGCCCCTCTCCCGCCTGCGCGCGCAGCGGCGTCACCAGCGTGTCGATAATGGCTTTGCTGTTCTGCGTATCCACGACGGAAGCTCCCGGCTCGCCGTGAATGCCCAGACCCAGCTCGACGTGACCTTGCTTAATGCGCCCCTCTTCCTCGTCGCTGCCCGGCAGGTTGCAGGTTTGCATCGCGACGCCCAGGCTCCACAGGTTGTCGCAGGCCTGTTGCGCAATATCCCGCACCTCGCTCAACGATTTCCCGTGCTCCGCTGCATAGCCCGCAATCTTATGCACCAGTGCCGTACCGGCAATACCGCGCGGCTGTTTGTTATCCGGCAGCGCGATATCGTCCGCCACGATCACCATCTCCACCTTCAGGCCATAGCGTTTGGCCTTTTCTGCCGCCAGGCCAAAGTTCAGGCGATCGCCAGTGTAGTTTTTGACGATCAGCAGACAGCCGCGATCGCCCGTGACCGCCACAATGGCATTCAGCACCGCATCCACGCTCGGCGAGGCAAACAGATCGCCACACACTGCCGCCGTCAGCATCCCTTTGCCGACAAACCCGGCGTGCGCGGGTTCGTGGCCTGAACCGCCGCCGGAGATCACCGCTACGCGGCTTTTGTCCCAGTCGCCGCGCGCGACGATCCTGATGGCCGGATCGATATCAAGTTTGACGAGGTTTGAGTGTGGCGCAGAAAGCAGTATGCCTTCAATGGCATCGTTGACCAGCTGTTTGCGATCGTTAAAGAAGAATCTGGACATAGTTTCCCACTATTTTGTGAACCGTATGCAAAAGCATAGTCCGCACTGGATAATGCGCCGCAAAGTCAGGAATTTACTCAACCAAATTGCTATCAGGTTGCCTATACTCCACCCAGGACAAAGAGAGGAAGCGCATCATGAGTACACCATTGTTAATTGCCCGGACGCTGGAAAAAGAGCTGTATTTACTGCCCGCGATGGCGAACCGCCACGGTCTGATCACCGGAGCGACCGGGACGGGGAAAACCGTCACCCTGCAAAAGCTGGCGGAATCGCTTTCGGAGATTGGCGTACCGGTCTTTATGGCTGACGTGAAAGGCGATTTAACCGGTGTGGCTCAGGAAGGGACGGCCTCTGAAAAACTGCTCGAACGGCTGAAGAATATTGGCATCACGGACTGGACGCCGCATAACAATCCGGTGGTGGTGTGGGATATCTTTGGTGAGAAAGGCCATCCGGTGCGTGCCACCGTCTCCGATCTCGGCCCGCTGCTGCTGGCCCGTCTGCTTAACCTCAACGACGTGCAGTCCGGTGTGCTGAATATTATCTTCCGCATTGCCGACGATCAGGGACTGCTGCTGCTTGATTTTAAAGATCTGCGCGCCATTACGCAGTACATCGGCGATAACGCCAAATCCTTCCAGAACCAGTACGGCAATATCAGCAGCGCCTCGGTGGGCGCCATTCAGCGTGGGTTGCTAACCCTGGAGCAACAGGGTGCCGAACACTTCTTCGGCGAGCCGATGCTGGATATCAAAGACTGGATGCGCACCGACAGCAGCGGCAAAGGCATCATCAACATTCTGAGCTCCGAGAAGCTCTACCAGATGCCAAAGCTCTACGCCGCCAGCCTGCTGTGGATGCTCTCCGAACTGTACGAGCAGTTACCGGAAGCGGGCGACCTGGAAAAACCGAAGCTGGTGTTCTTCTTTGACGAAGCGCACCTTCTGTTTAACGACGCGCCGCAGGTATTGCTGGATAAAATTGAACAGGTGATCCGCCTGATCCGCTCCAAAGGGGTCGGCGTCTGGTTTGTTTCACAAAACCCGTCGGATATCCCGGATAACGTGCTCGGCCAGCTTGGTAACCGCGTGCAGCACGCCCTGCGCGCCTTTTCGCCGAAGGATCAGAAAGCGGTGAAAGCCGCCGCGCAAACCATGCGCGCCAATCCTGCCTTTGATACCGAAGCGGCGATTCAGGCGTTAGGCACCGGTGAAGCGCTGATCTCGTTCCTGGATGCGAAGGGCAGCCCGTCCGTGGTGGAACGCGCCATGGTGATCGCGCCCTGCTCGCGCATGGGGCCGGTTACCGACGATGAACGTAACGGCCTGATTAACCACTCTCCGGTTTACGGGAAGTACGAAGACGAGGTGGATCGCGAGTCCGCGTTCGAGATGCTGCAAAAAGGGGTGCAGGCGACCACCGAATCGCAGGATGCGCCTGCCGCTAAAGGGCAGTCTGTCGCCGTGGATGACGGTATTCTCGGGGAGCTCAAAGACATTCTGTTCGGCAGCACCGGGCCGCGCGGCGGCAAGCGCGACGGCGTGGTACAAACCATGGCGAAAAGCGCGGCGCGACAGGTCACCAATCAGATAGTGCGCGGCATGCTGGGGAGTCTGTTAGGCGGCCGTCGCCGGTAGATGGGGAATCCACGGGCGGCCAAGCGCCGAACCCTGCACGCCGTTCTCCTGCAGATAACGGTCGATTTCCACCATCCCCGTCCAGCGGTTCTCACACCATAGCGGTGCCAGAAGCGTTGGACGGCGGGCGCTGGCCGAGATGCGGTGGTAGACGATTTCCGGCGGCGTGTGGCGAATCATCTCCCCCGCCGTCACCGTATAGTCCTCAAGCTCAATTCCGCTTAACCGCCCCGCTTCCCAGGCTTTCGCCATAATGCTTCCCGTAACGATATGCAGCGGGTGCAGCTTAATGCCGTCCACGCCGGTCTCAACCACCTTTTCCAGCGTTTCAAGGCCATGCTGTTGACCTTCACCGGGTAACCCAACAATCAGGTGTGAACAGACCTTCAGCCCTCGCTCACGGGCCAGGCGCGTGGTGCGCTGGTAGCAGGCAAAATCATGGCCACGGTTAATGCGGTGCAGGGTTTTGTCGTGCGCGGTTTGCAGGCCCAGCTCCAGCCAGATCTCGTAGCCTTGTTCTTTGTACTCGCTGAGCAGGTCCAGCACCGCGTCCGGCACGCAGTCCGGGCGCGTGCCCACGCACAGCCCAACGATGTTAGCCTGGCTGACGGCCTGCTGATACATAGCGCGCAGCACCTGCGCCTCCGCCCACGTGCTGGTGTAGGCCTGGAAATAGGCCAGATACTGCTTCGCGCGGTTCACCAGGCTGGCCTGATGGGCGAGCTGTTCCGCGATAGATTTATGCTGCTGGGCTTCGTCAGCAAAGGACGCTACGTTACAGAAGGTGCAGCCGCCGCGCCCGATGGTGCCATCGCGATTCGGGCAGCTAAACCCGCCGTGCAGCGTCAGCTTATGAACCTTTTGCCCGTACCGCTGCAAAAGATCCCCACCAAACATATTGACTAATTTCTGTAACTGCATAATCTGATAGACCGTCCCGGAGAAAGGGGACAAGCCTGCCACTTTTAGCCTCTGTCGGCGATGACCTGGATCAATCGCCCTGGACGGCCTTTATCTATATGAATAAATACTCAGGATTACTGCAATTTCATTCACGCTGCCCGTGATTACTTTTCCTTATGTTCTGATTGTTTTTTTCATTTATAGCGCCACCATTGAAAAACAGTGACTTTATGCGGGTTCGCAGTCAATGCCAGATTATTATTCTGCTATAAAACGGCTATTCAGCACGCTACATTGATAATACCGCTTTCATATAGTGAGTCAGATCACACTCCGCTACGTCCTGTCAGGGCATGCAATCAATGTAAAAATAGTTAAATACCCTTTAATTACAATGACATAAACTCTATTTAGCACATTTTTGTATAAATAAGATTGCCATTTGACCTGTGTACCAATTCCCGATAAGTTGGAAATCCGCTGGAAGCTTTCTGGATGAGCGGCCTGCTCATCATATTTATGCAGTAATTGAGATTCCCTCTGAAGCAAGTCCTCAAACTTGTTTACCTGCGCGAAAGGATGAAAAAGAGGGCGAATGCGAGGTCCGCGTATGAAACGCAAACCCCGTCGCCATGCTCTTTCTGTGCCTGTGCGCCACGGTAAAGTTCAGTGGGAAGCCCGACGAGCCTGGGGAGGTTCACTGATATGTTGTACGATAAATCCCTTGAGAAGGATAACTGTGGTTTCGGCCTGATCGCCCACATAGAAGGCGAACCTAGCCACAAGGTAGTGCGTACTGCTATTCACGCACTGGCCCGAATGCAGCACCGTGGCGCGATTCTTGCCGATGGTAAAACGGGCGACGGTTGCGGACTGCTGCTGCAAAAACCGGATCGTTTCTTCCGCATCGTGGCGGAAGAGCGCGGCTGGCGTTTAGCCAAAAACTACGCTGTCGGTATGCTGTTCCTGAACCAGGATCCTGAAAAGGCTGCCGCCTCACGCCGCATCGTCGAAGAAGAACTTCAGCGTGAAACCCTGTCGATTGTCGGCTGGCGCAATGTGCCAACCAACGAAGGGGTGCTCGGTGAAATCGCCCTCTCCTCGCTGCCTCGTATTGAACAGATTTTTGTTAACGCGCCTGCGGGCTGGCGTCCACGTGATATGGAACGCCGTCTGTTTATCGCCCGCCGCCGCATTGAAAAACGTCTCCAGGATGATAAAGAGTTCTACGTTTGTAGCCTCTCTAACCTGGTGAACATCTATAAAGGTCTGTGTATGCCGGCTGACCTGCCGCGCTTCTACCTGGACCTGGCGGACCTGCGTCTGGAATCGGCCATTTGCCTGTTCCACCAGCGCTTCTCCACCAACACCGTTCCACGCTGGCCGCTGGCTCAGCCGTTCCGCTACCTGGCGCACAACGGCGAGATCAACACCATCACCGGTAACCGCCAGTGGGCCCGCGCCCGTACCTATAAGTTCCAGACGCCACTGATCCCTGACCTGCACGATGCCGCGCCGTTCGTGAACGAAACCGGCTCTGACTCCAGCTCAATGGATAACATGCTGGAACTGCTGCTGGCAGGCGGGATGGACATCGTGCGCGCCATGCGTCTGCTTGTGCCACCGGCCTGGCAGAACAACCCGGATATGGACCCCGAGCTGCGCGCGTTCTTCGACTTTAACTCCATGCACATGGAGCCGTGGGACGGCCCGGCGGGCATTGTCATGTCCGACGGTCGCTTCGCTGCCTGTAACCTGGACCGTAACGGTCTGCGTCCGGCACGCTACGTCATCACCAAAGACAAGCTCATCACCTGCGCCTCTGAGGTCGGTATCTGGGATTACCAGCCTGACGAAGTGGTCGAGAAGGGCCGCGTCGGCCCGGGCGAGCTGATGGTTATCGACACCCGCGGCGGGCGCATTCTGCACTCAGCCGAAACCGATCACGATCTGAAAAGCCGCCATCCGTACAAAGAGTGGATGGAGAAGAACGTGCGTCGCCTCGTGCCGTTCGAAGATTTATCGGATGAAGAAGTGGGTCGTCGCGAACTGGACGACGATATGCTTGCGAGCTTCCAGAAACAATTTAACTACAGCGCGGAAGAGCTGGACTCTGTTATTCGCGTACTGGGTGAAAACGGTCAGGAAGCGGTCGGCTCCATGGGTGACGATACCCCGTTTGCCGTGCTCTCCAGCCAGCCGCGCATCATTTACGATTACTTCCGTCAGCAGTTCGCGCAGGTCACCAACCCGCCGATCGACCCGCTGCGTGAAGCGCACGTGATGTCGCTGGCGACCAGCATCGGTCGCGAGATGAACGTTTTCTGCGAAGCAGAAGGCCAGGCGCACCGTTTGACCTTTAAATCCCCGATCCTGCTGTACTCCGATTTCAAACAGCTCACCACCATGAAAGAGGAGCACTACCGCGCCGACACGCTCGATATTACCTTCGACGTGACCGAAGCGAGCCTCGAAGAGACGGTGAATGCGCTGTGTGACAAAGCCGAACAGATGGTGCGTAACGGTACCGTTCTGCTGGTGCTGTCCGACCGCAATATCGCGAAAAACCGTCTGCCGGTGCCTGCCCCGATGGCGGTTGGCGCTATCCAGACGCGTCTGGTCGATAAGAGCCTGCGCTGCGACGCCAACATCATTGTTGAAACCGCCAGCGCCCGCGACCCGCACCACTTTGCCGTGCTGTTAGGCTTCGGTGCGACGGCGATCTACCCGTACCTGGCCTACGAAACGCTGGCACGCCTGGTGGATACCCGCGCGATCGATAAAGATTACCGCGCGGTGATGCTGAACTACCGTAACGGCATCAACAAAGGTCTGTACAAGATCATGTCCAAAATGGGCATATCGACCATTGCCTCCTACCGCTGTTCGAAGCTGTTTGAAGCGGTCGGCCTGCATGACGAAGTCGCCAACCTCTGCTTCCAGGGCGTGGTCAGCCGCATCGGCGGCGCCGGTTTTGCTGACTTCCAGCAGGATCTGGTGAACCTGTCCAAACGCGCATGGCTGGCACGTAAGCCGCTGGATCAGGGCGGTCTGCTGAAATACGTCCACGGTGGCGAATACCACGCCTATAACCCGGACGTGGTGCGCACGCTGCAGCAGGCGGTTCAGAGCGGTGAATACAGCGATTATCAGCAGTACGCTGAACTGGTCAACAACCGTCCTGCGGCAACGCTGCGCGACCTCATTGCCCTGAACCCGGGTGATGAAGCGGTCAGCATTGACGAGGTTGAGCCTGCATCCGAACTGTTCAAACGCTTCGATACCGCGGCGATGTCCATCGGCGCGCTGAGCCCGGAAGCCCACGAAGCGCTGGCGGAAGCCATGAACAGCATCGGTGGCAACTCCAACTCCGGCGAAGGCGGTGAAGACCCTGCGCGTTACGGCACCAACAAAGTGTCCCGCATCAAGCAGGTGGCATCCGGTCGCTTTGGCGTGACGCCTGCGTACCTGGTCAACGCCGACGTGATCCAGATTAAAGTCGCTCAGGGTGCTAAACCGGGCGAAGGCGGTCAGTTGCCGGGTGATAAAGTTACCCCGTACATCGCCAAACTGCGCTATTCCGTGCCGGGCGTGACGCTGATCTCCCCGCCGCCGCACCACGATATCTACTCTATCGAGGACTTAGCGCAGCTGATTTTCGACCTGAAGCAGGTCAACCCGAAGGCGATGATCTCCGTGAAGCTGGTTTCCGAACCGGGCGTCGGCACCATCGCCACCGGCGTGGCGAAAGCCTATGCGGATCTCATCACCATCGCCGGCTACGACGGCGGTACCGGCGCTAGCCCGCTCTCCTCCGTGAAATACGCGGGCTGTCCGTGGGAGCTTGGCCTGGTGGAAACCCAGCAGGCGCTGGTGGCTAACGGTCTGCGTCACAAGATCCGCCTGCAGGTGGACGGTGGCCTGAAAACCGGCCTCGACATCATCAAAGCGGCGATCCTCGGCGCGGAAAGCTTCGGCTTCGGTACCGGCCCGATGGTTGCGCTCGGCTGTAAATACCTGCGTATTTGCCACCTGAACAACTGCGCAACCGGCGTGGCTACCCAGGACGAGAAGCTGCGTAAGAACCACTATCACGGTCTGCCGTTCAAAGTAACCAACTACTTTGACTTCATCGCGCGCGAAACCCGCGAGCTGATGGCGCAGCTGGGCGTTAAACGCCTGGTGGACCTGATTGGCCGCACTGACCTGCTGAAAGAGCTGGAAGGCTTCACGGCGAAGCAGCAGAAGCTTGAGCTGTCTAAGCTGCTGGAAACCGCGCAGCCGCACCCTGGCAAAGCGGTCTACTGCACCGAGAACAACCCGCCGTTCGATAACGGCGTGCTGAACGCGCAGCTGTTGCAGCAGGCGAAGCCGTACGTGGACGACAAGCAGAGCAAAACGTTCTGGTTTGATATCCGCAACACCGACCGCTCCGTGGGCGCTTCCCTTTCCGGTTATATCGCGCAAACGCACGGTGACCAGGGGCTGGCAGCGGATCCAATTACCGCGCACTTCAGCGGTACCGCGGGTCAGAGCTTCGGCGTATGGAACGCAGGCGGCGTTGAGCTGTACCTGACCGGCGATGCCAACGACTACGTCGGTAAAGGCATGGCAGGCGGTCTGCTGGCGGTGCGTCCTCCGGTCGGCTCAGCCTTCCGCAGCCACGAAGCCAGCATCATCGGTAACACCTGCCTGTACGGCGCGACCGGCGGTCGTCTGTTCGCAGCAGGCCGTGCGGGCGAGCGTTTTGCGGTGCGTAACTCCGGTGCTATCACCGTGGTGGAAGGCATTGGCGATAACGGTTGTGAATACATGACGGGCGGGATTGTTTGCGTAATGGGTAAAACCGGCGTGAACTTCGGCGCGGGCATGACGGGCGGTTTTGCCTACGTCCTGGATGAAGACGGTGAGTTCCGCAAACGCGTGAACCCGGAGCTGGTAGAAGTGCTGGACGTTGATACGCTGGCTATCCATGAGGAACACCTGCGCGGTTTGATTACCGAACACGTGCAGCATACCGGTTCTTCGCGCGGCGAAGAGATCCTGGCGAACTGGCCGGCGTTCTCTGCGAAATTCGCGCTGGTTAAGCCGAAGTCCAGCGATGTTAAAGCCCTGTTGGGTCACCGTAGTCGTAGCGCAGCAGAGCTGCGCGTGCAGGCGCAGTAAGGAATTCAGATGAGCCAGAACGTATACCAGTTTATCGACCTGCAGCGTGTTGATCCGCCAAAGAAACCGCTGAAGATCCGCAAAATTGAATTTGTTGAAATCTACGAGCCGTTTTCAGAAGGCCAGGCCAAAGCGCAGGCAGACCGCTGCCTGTCCTGCGGTAACCCTTACTGCGAATGGAAGTGTCCGGTACACAACTACATCCCGAACTGGCTGAAGCTGGCCAATGAAGGGCGTATTTTTGAAGCCGCCGAGCTGTCTCACCAGACAAACACCCTGCCGGAAGTGTGCGGCCGCGTGTGTCCTCAGGACCGTCTGTGCGAAGGCTCCTGTACGCTGAACGACGAGTTCGGTGCGGTGACCATCGGCAACATCGAGCGCTATATCAACGATAAAGCGTTCGAGATGGGCTGGCGTCCGGATATGACCGGCGTGAAGCAAACCGACAAGCGCGTGGCAATCATCGGTGCGGGCCCGGCGGGCCTGGCCTGTGCGGACGTGCTGACCCGCAACGGCGTGAAGGCGGTGGTCTTTGACCGTCATCCGGAAATCGGCGGTCTGCTGACCTTCGGTATCCCGGCCTTCAAGCTGGAGAAAGAGGTCATGACCCGTCGCCGTGAAATTTTCACCGGCATGGGTATTGAGTTCAAACTGAACGTGGAAGTGGGCCGCGATGTGCAGCTCGACGACCTGCTTAAGGATTACGACGCCGTGTTCCTGGGCGTGGGCACCTATCAGTCCATGCGCGGCGGTCTGGAGAACGAAGACGCGCCGGGCGTGTACGATGCGCTGCCGTTCCTGATTGCCAACACCAAGCAGATCATGGGTTATGGCGAAACGGCCGAAGAACCTTTCGTCAGCATGGAAGGCAAACGCGTGGTGGTGCTGGGCGGGGGAGATACCGCGATGGACTGCGTGCGTACGTCTATTCGTCAGAACGCGGCACACGTGATCTGCGCCTACCGTCGTGACGAAGAGAACATGCCGGGCTCTAAACGCGAAGTGAAAAACGCGCGTGAAGAGGGCGTGGAATTCCAGTTCAACATCCAGCCTCTGGGTATTGAAGTGAATGCCAACGGTAAAGTGAGCGGCGTGAAGATGGCGCGCACCGAGATGGGCGCACCGGATGCGAAAGGCCGTCGTCGCGCCGAGATCGTCGCCGGTTCTGAACACGTGATCCCGGCCGATGCCGTGGTGATGGCGTTCGGTTTCCGTCCTCACAGCATGGAGTGGCTGGCGAAGCACAGCGTCGAGCTGGATTCACAGGGCCGCGTGATTGCGCCAGAAGGTAGCGATAATGCGTTCCAGACCAGCAACCCGAAAATCTTCGCCGGTGGCGATATCGTTCGCGGTTCTGACCTGGTGGTGACGGCGATTGCCGAAGGCCGCAAGGCGGCTGACGGTATACTGAACTACCTGGAAGTATAAAAAAAACAGGCCCGATTGGGCCTGTTTTTTATTTCACGACGCGAAGTGCCGGACGACCACCGCGCGGAGGCGGATCGTCATCAGGGTCATTGTCGTCGTGATGATCGGGTTTATCGCCATCAATAAGTGACATCACCGTGTCGCTTTCGCGCTCATCGGATGCGTTGTCATCATTCAGGCTGGCAACATCTTCATCATACGCCGCTTCCGGCTCGAACATGGTACCCGCACCGTTTTCACGCGCGTAGATAGCCAGCACGGCTGCCAGAGGTACGGAAACCTGACGCGGCACGCCGCCGAAACGCGCGTTGAAGCGCACTTCATCGTTTGCCAGCTCCAGGTTACCCACCGCACGCGGCGCAATGTTCAGTACAATCTGTCCGTCACGCGCGTATTCCATTGGAACCAGCACGCCAGGCAACGTCACATCCACAACCAGGTGCGGCGTGAGCTGGTTATCCAGCAGCCATTCATAGAAGGCGCGCAGCAGATACGGACGGCGTGGGGTAAGTTGTGACATTTCCACAGTCATTAGCCTCGGCCGAGACGCATTTCACGTTCCGGTTCAGTTAAAGATGCCAGGAAAGAGTCGCGTTCAAATACGCGAGTCATATAGCCCTTCAGCTCTTTCGCGCCAGGACCGCTGAACTCTACGCCCAGGGTTGGCAGACGCCACAGCAGCGGTGCCAGGTAGCAATCCACCAGGCTGAACTCATCGCTCAGGAAGAACGGTTTCTGGCCAAACACCGGGGCGATAGCCAGCAGCTCTTCACGCAGCTGCTTACGCGCAGCGTCGGCTTCAGAAGCAGAACCGCTGACGATAACGTTCATCAGCGAGTACCAGTCTTTTTCGATACGCTGCATGTACAGGCGGCTTTCGCCACGCGCGACAGGGTAAACAGGCATCAGTGGCGGATGCGGGAAACGCTCATCCAGATATTCCATAATGATACGGGATTCCCACAGGGTCAGCTCGCGATCCACCAGCGTCGGTACGCTTTGGCTCGGGTTGAGATCGATCAGATCCTGAGGCGGGTTATCCTTTTCCACATGCTCGATCTCAAAACTGACACCCTTCTCGGCCAGCACGATACGAACCTGATGGCTATAAATGTCAGTAGGACCAGAAAACAGCGTCATTACCGAACGTTTGTTGGCAGCGACAGCCATGAAAACCTCCAGGTATATTCAGAATTTTTACTGCTACCAGCCCAACAGGGGCCAGCCAGATGTTGTATCGCCCATCCCAGAGAAAACACATTGTTCAAGAAACGAACAAAAATCGAGTATTCACCGATATTTGGGCAGAAAATTGGATGATAGTTTACCAGATTTTGATGGCTTTGTGGTGAGGGGATTCTGGAAATGTGGAAAAAGAGAAGATATATGCATGGAGATTGTGGATAACCTGCACATTATCCATAAAAAAACCCGCCGAAGCGGGTTTTTCGCCAATCGTTCTGCGTAAGCAGAATGGATTAACGTTTGGAGAACTGTGGACGACGACGTGCTTTACGCAGACCCACTTTCTTACGTTCAACCTGACGCGCGTCACGAGTAACGAAGCCAGCTTTACGCAGTTCAGAACGCAGGGATTCGTCGTACTCCATCAGAGCGCGGGTGATACCGTGACGGATCGCACCTGCCTGACCGGAGATACCACCACCTTTAACGGTGATGTACAGATCCAGTTTTTCTACCATATCAACCAGTTCCAGCGGCTGGCGAACTACCATGCGGGCAGTTTCGCGACCGAAGTATTGTTCCAGAGAACGCTGGTTGATTACGATTTTACCACTGCCCGGTTTGATGAAAACGCGAGCTGCGGAACTTTTGCGGCGACCAGTGCCGTAGTATTGATTTTCAGCCATTGCCTATAATCCCGATTAGATGTCAAGAACTTGCGGTTGCTGTGCCGCGTGGTTGTGCTCGTTGCCTGCGTAAACTTTCAGTTTACGGAACATAGCACGACCCAGCGGGCCTTTTGGCAGCATGCCTTTAACCGCGATTTCAATCACACGCTCAGGACGGCGGGCAATCATCTCTTCAAAGGTCGCTTCTTTGATACCACCGATGTGGCCGGTGTGGTGATAGTACACTTTGTCAGTACGCTTGTTGCCGGTTACAGCAACTTTATCAGCGTTCAGAACGATGATGTAATCACCGGTATCAACGTGCGGAGTGTATTCCGCTTTGTGCTTACCGCGCAGGCGACGAGCCAGTTCAGTAGCCAGACGGCCCAGAGTTTTACCGGTCGCGTCAACAACATACCAGTCGCGCTGTACGGTTTCTGGTTTAGCTGTAAAAGTTTTCATTAAAAGCTTACCCAAATAAATAAGTTACACGTTGGTGAACACCCAAACGTTTAGTCAGTTGAGGCTCACACGACAAAGTCCGGCAAACCTACCCCTTCGAATAGCACATGCCGACACATAGAAAGTTTTGGGAAAAAAACCTTCTCGTAACGTGGGGTCGCAAGATTATAGAGAAGTTGAGGTCAAAGATCGACCCTTAAATGCGATTTGGAATGGGTTTTTCGGGGGTGGGTATTGTGCTGTCTGGTACCCTCACCCCCAGCCCCTCTCCCACGGGAGAGGGTGGCATTTATGGCATATGCTCCAGCTTCAGGTATTCTTCGCTCTGCATCTCCTGCAGGCGCGACAGGCAGCGCTGGAACTCAAACTTCAGCCGCTCGCCCTGGTAAATCTCATATAAAGGTACCTCGGCACTGACCACCAGCTTGACGTGGCGCTCATAAAACTCGTCCACCAGCGCAATGAAGCGGCGTGCTTCGCTCTCCATCAGCCGCGTCATCACCGGCACATCCAGCACCATCACGGTGTGAAACAGACGCGAAAGCGCAATGTAGTCGTGCTGGCTGCGGGCATCCACGCAGAGCGTCGTAAAGGAGACCGCCAGCGTTTGGTTTTCGACGCCAAGGGTGGGCAGCGGGCGATGGTTAATCTCGAGTTCCGGGGCGTGCTCGCGTTTTGCCCCCGCCAGCGCCAGCCAAAGTGTATCCATCTCGCGGGTGGTCTCTGCATTTAACGGCGAAAGCCACAGGTGCGCCTGGGTCAGCGTGCGCAGACGATAATCAACACCGGCATCGACGTTCATGATGTCGCAGTGCTGCTTGAGGGCATCGATGGCGGGCAGGAAGCGTGCCCGCTGCAGGCCGTTACGATAGAGCTCATCCGGCGGGATATTCGACGTGGCCACCAGCGTGATCCCGCGGGCAAATAGCGCTTCCATCAGGCCGCCTAACAGCATGGCATCGGTGATGTCAGACACAAAAAACTCGTCGAAGCAGAGTACGTCGGTTTCCGCCTTGAACCTGTCGGCCACAATCTCCAGCGGATCGCTCTTGCCCTGCAGTGCGGTCAGCTCTTCATGCACCCGCAGCATAAAACGATGGAAGTGCAGACGCTGTTTACGTGCGCCAGGCAGGCTCAGATAGAACAGGTCCATCAGCCAGGTTTTTCCGCGACCGACCCCGCCCCACATATATAAACCGCGCACCGGCGCGTGAGCCTGTGGCGCTTTTTTACCGAGCAACCGCCCAAACGCCGCCTTTAGCCCACCGTTCTGTTCGACTTCAGCGGGTTTTGCCGTGAGCTCCTGGTAAATCATCTCCAGACGGTTTACCGCCTCACGTTGAACGTCATCAGGCTGATGAGTGCCCTCGTTTAGGGCCAGTTGATATCGCGATGCAGGGGACAGGTTTTGCATAATCTTATTGTTATTCCTTCAATTAACGCTCACCAGCAGACGTGACTGATGAAAAAAAGGCCGTTCTACACTACGCGATGATACGTCAGGATTCCACTTCTGCAGAAATAGCGGTTATAGTGGCATTATCAGGCACAGGCAGGAGCCGAGCCAACACCCTACGGAACAACAAGACAACGGGAGAAGTTCATGACCTGGGAATATGCGCTAATCGGTTTAGTCGTCGGCATCGTCATCGGTGCTGTGGCCATGCGTTTCGGTAATCGCAAATTGCGTCAGCAGCAGTCACTGCAGTACGAACTGGAAAAGAACAAAGCCGAGCTGGAAGAGTATCGCGAAGAGCTGGTCAGCCATTTTGCCCGTAGCGCCGAGCTGCTGGACAACATGGCAACCGACTATCGTCAGCTGTACCAACATATGGCAAAAAGCTCCAGCAGCCTGCTGCCGGAAATGACCGCGGAAACCAACCCATTCCGCAACCGTCTGGCTGACTCTGAAGCCGGTAACGATCAGGCGCCCGTTCAGATGCCTCGCGACTATTCCGATGGCGCGTCCGGCCTGCTGCGCGGCGGTGTAAAACGCGATTAATCGCACAACCTGAATTTATTTTACGGGCGCAGCGATTGTGCCCGTCCTTTCTTGATGACCCCAGCTATCATTTAGTTAAACACCTCATTGTTCAGCGGTTTAAAATTCAATAACATCAACGTGTTTTTAGGGCCGTTTTTCCTTTATTCCAGGTTACGAGAGTCAACATCGATGAAGAAAAAAAACCAGCTGTTGAGCGCTATCGCGTTAAGTGTCGGGTTATCTCTCTCGGCGTCCGTCCCTGTATTCGCCGCCATCCCCTCCCAGGTGCCTGGCCAGGCGGCCATTCCAAGCCTCGCGCCCATGCTGGAAAAAGTGTTGCCTGCGGTCGTCAGCGTTCAGGTTGAGGGCACCGCAGTACAAAGCCAACGCGTCCCTGAAGAACTGAAAAAATATTTTGGCGATGAGTCTCCGGACCAGCAGGCGCAGCCTTTTGAAGGCCTGGGCTCTGGCGTCATTATTGATGCGTCAAAAGGCTATATTCTCACCAACAATCACGTCATCAGCCAGGCCGATAAAATCAGCGTCCAGCTGAACGATGGCCGCGAATTTGATGCCAAACTGATCGGCGGCGATGACCAGAGCGACATCGCGCTGCTGCAGGTGCAAAACCCAAGCAACCTGACCCAGATTGCCATCGCGGACTCGGACAAACTGCGCGTCGGCGATTTTGCCGTCGCCGTGGGCAACCCCTTTGGTTTAGGGCAGACCGCGACTTCCGGGATCGTCTCCGCGCTCGGGCGCAGCGGCCTCAATCTGGAAGGGCTGGAAAACTTTATCCAGACCGATGCCTCAATCAACCGTGGGAACTCCGGCGGGGCATTGCTCAACCTTAACGGCGAGCTGATTGGGATTAACACGGCGATTCTGGCCCCGGGCGGCGGCAGCATCGGGATCGGTTTTGCTATCCCCAGCAATATGGCCAAAACGCTGGCGCAGCAGCTCATCCAGTTCGGTGAAATCAAACGCGGGCTGCTGGGTATTAAAGGGATGGAGATGAGCGCGGATATCGCAAAAGCGTTCAACATCAACGTGCAGCGCGGGGCGTTTGTCAGTGAAGTGCTGCCAAACTCCGGCTCGGCAAAAGCGGGCGTGAAGTCGGGTGATGTGATCGTCAGCCTGAACGACAAACCGCTGAGCAGCTTTGCAGAACTGCGTTCGCGGATTGCCACAACGGAACCTGGCGCCAAAGTGAAGCTGGGCCTGATACGTGACGGTAAGCCGCTTGACGTTGAAGTGACGCTGGATAAGAGCACCTCTTCCTCGGCCAGTGCGGAGCTTATCGCCCCGGCGCTGCAAGGGGCTACGTTGAGCGATGGGCAGCTGAAGGACGGTACGAAAGGCATTACCATCGACACCGTCGAGAAGAGCAGCCCTGCGGCACAGGCTGGATTGCATCAGGATGACGTGATCATCGGTGTCAACCGCAATCGCGTGCAGTCCATTGCCGAACTGCGCAAGGTGCTGGAAAGTAAACCGGCGGTTATTGCCCTGCAGGTCATGCGTGGCAATGAGTCCATCTATATTCTGTTGCGCTAAGCATTTGCGACCCGGACATCACCGCTGCGTGTGATGTCCGGATAACTCATGTTATGCTGCAAATCGTTCCTATTTTAACGACACGCGCATCATGCTTTTAAAGCTCTTACGTTCTATTGTCATCGGTTTGATTGTCGCTGGCCTGCTGCTGCTGGCGCTGCCGTCATTACGTCAGTTCAATAAACTGTCGGCTCCCCAGTTCGATAGCACGGATGAAACCCCGGCCACCTATAACCAGGGCGTCCGCCGTGCCGCACCTGCGGTGGTTAACGTCTATAACCGTGGCCTGAATGCTTCAGCCCATAACCAGCTGGAGATCCGTACCCTCGGCTCCGGCGTGATCATGGACGAGCGCGGCTACATTATTACCAACAAGCACGTGATTAACGACGCCGACCAGATCATCGTCGCCCTGCAGGATGGCCGCGTGTTTGAGGCGTTACTCGTTGGGTCTGACAGCCTGACCGACCTGGCCGTTCTGAAAATTAACGCCACGGGCGGTTTGCCGGTCATCCCGATCAACCGTAAACGTACCCCGCATATTGGTGACGTCGTACTGGCTATCGGTAACCCTTACAACCTGGGCCAGACCATCACCCAGGGGATTATCAGCGCGACCGGTCGTATCGGTTTGAACCCCTCCGGGAGGCAGAACTTCCTGCAAACCGATGCCTCAATTAACCACGGTAACTCCGGTGGTGCGCTGGTCAACTCGCTGGGCGAACTGATGGGCATCAATACCCTCTCGTTTGATAAGAGTAACGACGGTGAGACGCCGGAAGGGATCGGCTTTGCCATTCCGTTCCAGCTGGCGACCAAAATTATGGATAAACTGATCCGCGACGGACGCGTGATCCGCGGCTATATCGGTATCGGCGGGCGCGAAATTGCGCCGATGCACACCCAGGGCGGCGGTATCGATCAGATTCAGGGCATCGTGGTTAACGAGGTGGCACCAGGAGGTCCGGCGGCTAACGCAGGGATTCAGGTAAACGATGTCATTGTGTCAGTCAACGGCACGCCAGCGGTCTCCGCGCTGGAGACGATGGACCAGGTGGCAGAAATTCGCCCGGGTTCTATCATCCCTGTTGAGGTCATGCGCAACGACAAGAAACTGACGCTGCACGTAACGATTCAGGAATACCCGGCCACTAACTGACAGGCATAAAAAAACGGAGCGATAAGCTCCGTTTTTTTTTACCGGGAGACGGTTCGTTTTACTTGTTAACGAACTCTTCGCCCAGGGTGATATCTTTCTTCAGCGTATCCAGCATGCCTTCCATCGCGTGTTTTTCAAACGCGCTCAGCGTACCAATGGATTTATGCTCTTCGATACCGTTTTTACCCAGCAGCAGCGGCTGAGAGAAGAAGCGAGCATGTTCGCCATCGCCTTCAACGTAAGCGCATTCAACAACGCCTTTCTCGCCCTGCAGAGCGCGAACCAGTGACAGACCAAAACGTGCAGCAGCCTGGCCCATAGACAGGGTCGCAGAACCGCCACCCGCCTTCGCTTCCACCACTTCGGTGCCCGCGTTCTGGATGCGTTTAGTCAGGTCAGCCACTTCCTGCTCGGTGAAGCTCACACCAGGGATCTGCGACAGCAGAGGCAGGATGGTGACGCCAGAGTGACCGCCGATGACCGGAACTTCCACTTCTGTTGGCTGTTTGCCTTTCAGCTCAGCAACAAAGGTGTTGGAACGGATGATATCCAGCGTGGTCACGCCGAACAGTTTGTTTTTGTCGTAAACACCCGCTTTCTTCAGCACTTCTGCCGCGATAGCCACGGTGGTGTTCACCGGGTTAGTGATGATACCGATGCATGCTTTCGGGCAGACTTCTGCAATCTGCTGCACCAGGTTTTTCACGATGCCCGCGTTGACGTTGAACAGGTCTGAACGATCCATGCCTGGCTTACGCGCCACGCCTGCAGAAATCAGCACCACGTCGGCACCCTGCAGTGCAGGACGTGCATCTTCACCGGAGAAGCCTTTGATTTTTACAGCGGTCGGGATGTGGCTCAGGTCAACCGCCACACCTGGGGTTACCGGGGCAATATCGTACAGGGAGAGTTCTGAGCCTGAAGGCAGTTGGGTTTTCAGTAGTAGGGCAAGCGCCTGGCCGATACCACCAGCAGCGCCGAGGACTGCGACTTTCATCCTAAACTCCTTATTATGGTTAACTTAAGTATCTGTAAATCCGTTGCGGCGACCATAATTCAGCAAGTAAATAATTACAATTTTCGTAGCTAAAGAATTTGAGGTCACGCGACTTTATCTCTCATCAGAAGACTATCTGAGGACAGAGGGCAACGCTTTAAGAGGTGGTTACAATACACCCTGCCCCGCCACCAAAACAACATCATTTTGATAACATTTAATTTACTTTTAAGCTTATTTGCGCGGCGTGACCCAGGCATGTTTTCTGATAACGAAATCTGATAAAATCACTCCCTTTCATAACATTATTTCAGCCTACCACTGGGTAGATAATTTGCATAAAAATTCATCCACATGCATAATAATGTTGTTTCTATCGTCATATTCCGGGTGACTTATGCGAAGCTCGTCTAAGCAAGAAGAATTAGTAAAGGCGTTTAAGGCGCTACTCAAAGAAGAGAAATTCAGTTCTCAGGGAGAAATTGTTCAGGCGCTGCAGGAACAAGGCTTCGATAACATTAACCAGTCGAAAGTCTCCCGCATGTTAACGAAATTTGGCGCGGTGCGTACCCGTAACGCCAAGATGGAGATGGTCTATTGCCTGCCGGCAGAACTTGGCGTGCCGACCACCTCCAGCCCGCTCAAGAATCTGGTTCTGGATATCGATCATAACGACGCCGTCGTGGTGATCCACACAAGCCCGGGTGCCGCGCAGCTGATTGCCCGCATGCTGGACTCGCTGGGTAAAACGGAGGGTATCCTCGGGACTATCGCCGGCGATGACACCATCTTTACCACACCGGCTAGCGGTTTCTCCGTGAAAGATCTCCACGAAGCGATTCTGGTTCTGTTCGAACAGGAACTCTAATCCCCTCTCCCCGTAGCGCCACTGCGGGGATCGTTCTGCTTCTGCTGCGTTCCCCCCTCTTTTCCACTGCCCTTCACTTTGACAAATAGTGCTTTTTACCACCCATTAACATTCATCTGGTGAATGCTAAATCAAAAAATCGCACAAAAAATCAAAATCAGATATCCATATGATTTAATTAGATATACCCGCCATAATTGGACAAAAAACACCCAATATTATGCAATTTGGTTATAAAAAACAGACTGGTTAACACGTAATAACAAGGGAAACCATTAGTCTGGTATTAATTTTTACCGTTATTAGTGTATACTTGATTTTGTGATGAGGGTCACGAAACAAGACCCCACTAAAAAATTCGACGAGGTAAGAATCATGAAAATCAAATCAACTGTAGCGGCGCTGAGCGTCCTGTCCGTCCTGTCATTCGGTGCTTTCGCGGCTGACGCTATCAATGCTGACCAGGCGCAGTCCCGTCAGGCCATCGGTACGGTTTCTGTCGGTGCGGTCGGCACATCGCCAATGGACATGCATGAGATGCTGAACAAAAAAGCGGAAGAACAGGGTGCGTCATCCTATCGCATCATCGAAGCGCGTTCCGGTGACCACTGGCACGCCACCGCTGAGCTGTACAAATAAGTTTTAGTAATAGCTGAAAACGTAAATCTCCACTCAACGGCACCAGGCATAAAAATAGCGGTTCAACCCTTCTCGCCGTTGAGTAAAAAACCCTATTCAGGAGTAAAGACTATGAAAACCAAATTGATCATCGCAACCCTCGGTCTGGCATCTGTTCTCTCTTTCGGCGCAAGCGCAGCCGTACAGCAGGTGAATGCCGACCAGGCACAAAATCTACAGCGTATGGGCAGCATCTCCGTAACGTCTGTCACCGGTTCACCGATGGATATCCGTCACGAACTTGCCGCCAAAGCTGAAAAAGCAGGCGCCAGCAGCTATCGCGTCACCGAACTGAATCAGGGTGACCACTGGCATGCAACGGCAGAGCTGTATAAATAAACCCTCGTCGTATCTCATCATACGACTTGCCCCTGGCCTCTTGGTCAGGGGCTTTTTTTCATTCAATGCCGCGCGTTAAAGCGCAGCTGTCCTTCAAGCTCTTCTTCCGCTTCATCGAACAGCAATATCAGCGCGCCAAAACGTCTGCGAAGCTTATCGGGCAAATGGATGAACTCAATTTCCAGCGGTAGCGGCAACAGACTGCCGGTGACCACGTCCCACAGCGTATCCAGATTCGTCACGCTTTCCCGTTCAAGATCAAACGCCCGGATAAATTCACGGTAGAAGTCTTCCTGACTGTCGATCTCGTCAAAATCAAACGTATAGGTTTTCATTGCCAGCCACCCAGTCCAGGCGAGCGGCAGATGCCGCCCTGTCTATTATAATCCCCCAATATGCAGGGTTTTAACTTCCAGATACTCTTCCAGCCCCAGCACGGAGCCCTCTCGTCCAAGACCTGACTCTTTTACGCCGCCAAAGGGGCCGAGCTCCGTGGAGACGGCGCACTCGTTAATACCGATCATCCCGCTCTCGATTGCCTGTGAAACGCGGAAGACCCGGGAAAGATTCTGGGTATAGAAGTAAGCCGCCAGCCCATACGGCGTATTGTTGGCGCGCTGGATGACTTCATCTTCCGAGGTGAAACGGAAGCACGCCGCCACCGGGCCAAACGTCTCTTCTTCTGCCAGCTTCATGCCTTCATGGCAGTCGCCCAGTACGGTTGGCATCCAGAAATTCCCGCCAAGCGGATGGGGCTTCCCCCCCGCCAGTACGGTTGCGCCCCGGGCAACGGCATCGTCAACATGCTCACGCACCTTGTTGACCGCAGAAGATTCAATCAGCGGCCCGACGACCACCCCCTCCTCAAGACCATTGCCCACCTTCAGCGCATTCACCGCATCGGCAAGTTTATTCACAAATTTGTCGTAAACGGTTTCCTGAATATAAAAACGGTTCACGCTGACGCAGACCTGCCCGGCATTGCGGAACTTGTTGGCGATCGCCCCCTTTACCGCTGCGTCGATGTCTGCATCCTCAAAAACGATATACGGAGCATTCCCCCCCAGCTCCATCGAGACTTTCTTCATGGTTTCTGCGGCGTTACGCACCAGCGTCTTGCCGACGGAGGTTGAACCGGTGAAAGAGATTTTACGCACGTCGCGGCTGGCCATGATCGCATCGCTGATTTCATGCGTATTCCCGGCCACGGCGTTGAGCACGCCGTCGGGCACACCGGCCTGTTTAGCCAGCGTAAGCAGCGCAAAGGCGCTGAGCGGTGTATTATTGGCCGGTTTGATCACCCCGGTACATCCTGCTGCCAGCGCCGGACCCAACTTGCGGGTGAGCATGGCCATCGGGAAGTTCCACGGCGTAATCGCCGCGACCACACCAATGGGTTCACGGGTCGCCAGAATGCGTGAGCCGGGCTTGATCGGCGGAATAATTTCACCGTTTGCGCGTTTGGCCTCTTCGGCAAACCACTGGATAAAGCTGGCGGCGTACTCGACTTCTCCCTCCGCCTCTTTCAGGGGTTTGCCCTGTTCGGTGGTCATTAACCGCCCGAGCCAGCTTTTATTCTCAATAATCAGTTCGTACCAGCGGTAGAGAATGGCCGAGCGTTCTTTCGCGGTTTTGGCACGCCATGCCGGGAAGGCCTGGGTAGCCGCTGCGATAGCGTCTTCGGTTTGCGCTTTACCCGCTTTTGCGACTTTAGCAATGACCTCACCGGTCGCGGGGTTCAGCACATCAAAGGTTGTATCCAGCGTTTTCCAGATTCCGTTGACCAGATAACCGGTCTGAAAAAGGATGTGGTCCTGAAGCGCCTGCGTCGTCATGTGTTCTCCCTTTCTGAAATGTAAGAACGTGCTGGAATAAGTATAGCCACAAAAAAACCGACGCTTTTGGCGTCGGTTTTTTTACTTCTGTCAATTATCCGTGAGAGCATTCTGGTAGCGATGCAGCATAAACACCAGCCGTCCTACAGGCTCGGTCACCTGAGGCGGTGCCTCCCAGTGCTTGAGCTTTTCCTGATAGATATCGAGCTCTTCAAGCAGCTGCGTAAAGTAACGACGCCGTTTGTCATCGCTGCTGGCGGAAAGCACGTGATCGGCGGTACGACGCAGCTGGCGGTGCCAGGCCGACAGATCGTCGTTGATCGGCACGGGCGCGTTACGCAGACGCTGGTGCGCGATGATCATGGTTAACGCCAGGCGGAACTTCGCGATATCGCCCGGGAACTTGTTCAGCAGTAAAAACAGCTGCTGGTAGAGCGCGGGCAGGTGGTTCTCTTTACGGCGCGCGGTATTGGTTGTCATCGACGACACGGCAGCCGACACGAACTGGTTCAACAGCACGCGGCCCGTTCTTGCCTGCGAGTTATCCCGAACCAGCAGTATCACCATCATGGCCAGGAAACAGCCCACCAGCTGACCTAACGCGCTGTCGAGGAACTGGCTGAAATGGAAAGTCATCGGGTTATCGAGCACGATGATGTTAATCGTACTCGCCAGCGCCCCCAGCGATCCCAGGCGCCGCTTTTGCACTTCAATGCCGATAAAGAACGCCATTACCGCCAGGCTAATACAGAGCAGCAGCATGCTCTGTTGCGTCGACGGGATGATGACCAGGAAATAGAGCGCGCCTATCGGCAGGGCGGCAATGGTGCCGTAGAGGAAATCAACGGCGACCATACGCGGGTTAGGCAGACGCATCGCCAGTGCGGTCACAACGGCAATCATCACCATCGCGCCGCTGCCGGACGTCCAGCCCGTCCACAGCCAGAACAGCGTGCCGAGCATGCAGGCAAGCGTCGTACGCCAGAAGTTGACCATGGCGTGATGTCGCTCGGCGGATTCCGCCTTGATCACCACTTCCCCCTGCAGCACCTCTTCTTCCGCCGCGCTGATTTTGGTGTTGCCGATCACGCCACGCTTCAGCAGCAGATAGCGCGTCGCGGCGCCGACCCAGGTGTAGATGGTCACCGGCGTGTCGCGCTCCCCGGTCCAGGCAATGACCCGGCGCATGCGCTTAAGCTGCTTATGCACGTCCTGCACGGTTTCCACCGGCTCGGCAAACAGTTCGCGGAACGTGTCGGTGACCGCTTCCGGGCGGGTGTTCTGAATCAGATAGGTTTCACATGCCTGGGTAATCAGCGTCAGAGAGACTGTGTTGAGGGCTTTCAGACGACGATTCGCGCGAGCCCAGCGCGAGGACTCCATATTAAGGTTGCTGCGCATTCCTTCCAGCGCCTGCGTACGGCGTACCAGCCCGCTCCAGGCTTTATCAACCTCTTCGCTGTCGCCGTGCTTAATGCAGAGCTGCATCAGCTGGTACTGGGCAACAATCAGCGCGTCAAGCTCACGGTCGACTTCCTGCTTGATGGAGCGCGGGGAGAAAAGCAGGTCAGCGACGATCGCACTGACAATACCAATCACAATCTCGCTGCAGCGCTCAACCGCAAACTGCGGGGCGAGCAGCGGTTCAGACTGAATGGTGATGACAATAATCAGCGCGGTATAGCCCGCCAGCCCCCAGGCGTAGGAGTTCTCCACTTTCACCAGAGACGAGATCCAGGTGCAGAAACCCGCCCAGATGCAGCAGACCATCAGCATCAGCAGCGGGGTGCGGATCATCAGAATAATAATGGTCAGCGCCGCGAAGCAGCCGATAAACGTCCCGATAATACGCAGCATACCGCGATAGCGGATCGCGCCTGAATAGGGCTCCCCGCCCGCGGCGAAGGCAGGACCCGCCGCGACAATGGCGGCCGTTAATACCGCCCAGCGAGGCGTTTCAAGCTGGAAGTGGAAGCCGACAAACAGCGCCAGCACGATGGCGCACGCCAGCTTCACGGCGAAGCGAATGTGCTGGCTGGCGATGGAAAAGATACCCATGGCGATTAACCAAACTCGCGCAGGCGGTGGGCAATTTTACGGAAGAACGAGTCCTGGCTGGCATCCCGGTCCTTTTCACCGGTAATCACCACCGTCGCCGTGGTACCCGCAGGCCACAGATTTCCCTGCTGTTCATCCAGGTGGATGCGCACCGGCACGCGCTGGGCCAGACGCACCCACTCCAGGTTGGAATCTACCGTCGCCATCCCTTTGGCATCGTTAGAGCTGCTGGAGTTAGTCACCCCTGCGGCGACGCTGTCGACGGTGCCTTTAAAGACGCGATTGCTGCCGAGCGGCGTAATTTCCGCCCGGAACCCCGGACGCACGCCTTCCAGCTTGGTCTCTTCCATATAGGCGAGCACGTAGAAGGAGTTCTGTTTAACCAGCGCCACGGCGGTTGAGCCGCGGGTGATAAATTCCCCGGCATAGACGTTCAGGTTGGTCACCCAGCCATCGGACGGCGCGCGGATCACGGTGCGTTCCAGATCGAGCTTCGCCAGGTCGCGCGTTGCCTGCGCTTTCGCCAGCTGGTGCAGCACGGTTTGCAGCACGTTGTTGGACTGGTCAATCTCTTCGCGGGACATTGCCTGAACGCCCAGCTGATTACGACGGCCTGCCTCGCGGCGTTTCTCCGCAGCCAGCGCCTG
This sequence comes from Enterobacter asburiae, assembly GCF_024599655.1. Lineage (NCBI taxonomy): Bacteria > Pseudomonadati > Pseudomonadota > Gammaproteobacteria > Enterobacterales > Enterobacteriaceae > Enterobacter > Enterobacter asburiae. The sequence goes on along the minus strand of NZ_CP102247.1, from coordinate 576,205 downwards.
ATAATAGGCCACGTCCGCTTCCGCCTCTTCCAGCGCTTTCTGGTAACGAGGCTGGTCGATGGTGAACAGGACCTGATCTTTCTTCACCAGCTGGTTGTCGTGGACGTTGACCGCCGTGATAAGACCGGCCACGTCAGGGGCTATTGCCACTACATCGGCACTGAAGCGTGCATCACGCGTCCACGGTGATTCGGTGTAATAAACCCAGGCGCGGAAAATAGCGATGAAGGCGAGGATAACCAGCGCCATCGTGATGGCAGTGCGGGAGATTTTTCTTGTTAGCGTTTTCACATCAACCTCAGACAAACATGCGCGATATCAGGTAAAACAGGCAGCAATACAGCGCGGTATTGAACAATGCAGGGTGCCAGACGAAATCGTAGATCCCGGTAGGGACCAGCACCTTGCGCACCAGCCAGAAGATCGCCAGTGATAAAAGAAGCTCGAAAAATATCGGTGGGAACGACAGACCGAACACCACGATAACGGGAAACAGACTCATGTTGACCTTGATAAGAGAGAGTGCAGGCTTCAGAATTTTTAAGCGCACGCCACCGCGGGAGAGCAAGAAACGCCGGGCGAGAATGGCGCAGCCGTTATGTAATTAATAATATATTAACGTAACTGTTATGCTGTTATCTATAATATGTGATCTAAATCACTTTTAAGCCAGAGTGAACAATGGAACGTTTAAAACGCATGTCGGTCTTCGCCAAAGTGGTTGAACTGGGCTCGTTTACCGCCGCTGCCCGCCAGCTTCAGATGAGCGTCTCATCCATCAGCCAGACGGTGTCCAAACTGGAAGATGAGCTTCAGGTCAAGCTGCTCAACCGCAGTACCCGCAGCATTGGGCTGACGGAGGCGGGTAAAATTTACTATCAGGGCTGTCGCCGCATGCTGCTTGAAGTGCAGGATGTTCACGAACAGCTCTATGCCTTCAACAACACCCCTATCGGCACGCTGCGAATCGGGTGTTCTTCAACTATGGCACAAAATGTTCTCGCTGCCATGACCGCGGATATGCTGAAAGAGTACCCTGGGCTTACCGTCAATCTGGTGACGGGTATTCCGGCGCCGGACCTGATTGCCGACGGGCTGGACGTGGTGATCCGCGTCGGCGCGTTGCAGGATTCCAGCCTGTTCTCGCGCAGGCTGGGCAGTATGCCGATGGTCGTCTGCGCCTCGAAAAGCTATCTGGCGCAGTACGGCGTTCCGGAGAAACCCGCCGATCTCACCAACCACTCGTGGCTGGAGTACAGCGTGCGGCCCGATAATGAATTCGAGCTGATTGCCCCGGAAGGGATTTCTACCAAACTGCTGCCGGAAGGGCGGTTTGTCACTAACGATCCGATGACCATTTCGCGCTGGCTGGTGGCCGGGGCCGGGATCGCCTACGTACCGTTAATGTGGGTGATCAACGAGATCAACAGCGGCGTGCTGGAGATCCTCTTCCCGCGCTACCAGTCCGATCCGCGTCCGGTGTACGCCCTGTATACCGAAAAAGACAAACTCCCGCTCAAGGTACAGGTGTGTATTAACTATCTGACCGAGTATTTTGTGGACGTGGCCGAGCTCTTTCAGGGGATGCGGGGAAGAAGGAAGGAATAACGATTTAACGCTGAAAGTATATGAGCGATGAATATTTCCAGGATGAAACCCCTCTGCATTCTGGAATATTCCTTCGTCACTATCAGGAATAGAGAATTGACACTGCCGCCGCCTGCCCTTTACCTTAATAACAGTCTGCCTTTCAGACTGTTATTAATTTGTTGCTGATATGAATAATAAAATGTATTCCGCAGGATGACGTTAAACAAGGAAAAGAAATGAATCTATTTGAACAAACACCGCCTTCACGCAGGCGCTATGGGCTCGCCGCGTTCATCGGTTTAATTGCAGGGATTGTCTCCGCCTTTGTCAAATGGGGAGCCGAGGTGCCGCTTCCGCCACGCAGCCCTACCGATTTATTCACCGGCGCATGCGGGCCCGAACAATTAATAAGAGCCGCCAGCCAGATTGACTGCTCACGAAATTTTTTAAACCCTCCCTATGTATTTTTACGCGACTGGCTGGGCGTCGTCGATCCTAACGCGGCGGTTTATACATTTGCCGGGCATATATTTAACTGGGTCGGCGTAACACATATTATTTTCTCAATCGTGTTCGCTGTAGGTTATTGTGTAGTGGCTGAAGTCTTCCCGAAAATTAAACTCTGGCAGGGTTTGCTGGCGGGTGCCTTAGCTCAGCTTTTTGTTCATATGATCTCCTTCCCTCTGATGGGGCTGACGCCACCGTTGTTTGAGCTGCCGTGGTATGAACACGTGTCAGAGATCGTGGGCCATCTGGTCTGGTTCTGGTCGATCGAAATCATTCGTCGTGATTTGCGTAACCGCATCACGCATGAGCCGGATCCGGAGATACCGCTGGGTCACTTACGCTAAAAAAAAGGCGCTACATCAGTAGCGCCATTTTTTTATGCAGGGTCAGGTCAGGCCGTGCCGCCCACCGTCAGGTTGTCCACTTTCAGCGTTGGCTGGCCCACGCCAACCGGCAGGCTCTGGCCCTCTTTACCGCAGACACCTACGCCGTTATCCAGCTTCAGATCGTTGCCGACCATGGAGATCTGCTGCATGGCTTCAATACCGGAGCCAATCAGCGTCGCGCCTTTCACCGCTTTGGTCACTTTGCCTTTCTCGATCAGATACGCTTCTGACGTGGAGAAAACAAACTTACCGGAGGTGATGTCCACCTGGCCGCCGCCAAAGTTTGGCGCAAAGATACCGTAATCAACGGATTCGATAATCTCCTGCGGCGTGGATTTGCCCGGCAGCATGTAAGTGTTGGTCATGCGCGGCATTGGCAGGTGCGCATAAGATTCACGGCGTCCGTTGCCCGTCGGCGCTACGCCCATCAGGCGCGCGTTGAGTTTGTCCTGCATGTAGCCTTTCAGCACGCCGTTTTCGATCAGCACATTGTACTGGCCCGGGGTGCCTTCGTCGTCGATAGCCACCGAGCCGCGACGATCGAGCATGGTACCGTCATCCACCACGGTACACAGTTCGGAGGAGACGAGCTGCCCAATCTGACCGCTGAATACGGACGTCCCGCGACGGTTAAAGTCGCCTTCCAGACCGTGGCCCACCGCCTCGTGCAACAGCACGCCCGGCCAGCCAGCGCCCAGCACCACCGGGAATGAGCCCGCCGGCGCCGCGACGGCATTCAGATTCACCAGCGCCATGCGCACGGCTTCTTTTGCCCACGCGTCAGCGCGTGCTTCACCGTCAACGTCGCCCAGGAACCAGTCATAGCCAAAACGACCGCCGCCGCCGCTTGAGCCGCGCTCGCGCTTGCCGTCGTCATCGACCTGCACGCTGATGGAGAGACGCACCAGCGGGCGAACATCTGCCGCCAGGGTACCGTCCGTTGCCGCAACCAGAATCAACTCATACACGCCGCTCAGGCTGGCAGAAACTTCCTGCACGCGTTTGTCCGCCGCACGGGCGACTTTATCCACGCGACGCAGGATATCCAGCTTCTCTTCACGGCTCATACTCTGCAGCGGATCGATACTGGTATAGAGCGCAGAGTGCTGCACTTCTCCCAGGGTTTTCACGCGACCATCGCCGGTATCACGCACAATGGTACGCGCGGCCTGCGCGCTCTGCTCAAGTGCGGTGAGGCTAATCTGATCGGCATAGGCAAAACCGGTTTTCTCGCCGCTGACGGCACGGACGCCGACGCCCTGGTCGATGTTGTAGGAGCCATCTTTGATGATGCTGTCTTCTAAAACCCAGGATTCGTGATAGCTCGACTGGAAATAAAGGTCGCCGTAGTCGAGACGGCGTTCGGTCAGTTGACCAAGAATGGAGAACAGGTCCTGATGGCTCAGGCCGTTCGCTGCGAGCAAATGTTCACTTACCAGGTTCAGACTCATCGTATTGCTACTCGTTCGTTGCCGCCCGTGGCGGTATAAAGATCGTATTTATTGAGAGTGAGGCAATTACCTGCCCACGTCAAATCATTGCTGTGCTTCTTTGCGCGGCTGGCGCAGCACCTCGTTAATCTGCGGTTTATCTACCGGGCCGGTAATACGGTAGCGCAGAATGGAGACCTTGCTCCAGAGTGGCCCCAGCACTTTACTGGCGGCAAACACCGCCGCACCGACAATCGGGTTCACCACAAAGGCCGCCGCAACGCCCACGCTTGCGGAAATTTCCGGTGCCACCACGGCTTCCATATCCAGCTCGCGACGCACGAGGTTGACGGAGCCTTTCATGGCGATATCTGCTTCCAGGCCATCCACCAGCGTGTCGTCCGTGTGCATAACGCCGTCTTTGATCCACGCCGTGCTGCGGATGGAATCGTAGTAGAAACCTTCGCTGAAGGTATCGCTGAAATCGAAGCGCAGCTTGCGCAGCAGCGCGTCAAAACTCAGCAGGCGCAGGATCTGCCCGGCGCGCCCCGTGCTCACGTCGGCTATTTCACCTTTGCCAAAGCGGGTTTTCAGAATGCCGTTCAGCGAGGCCTCATCCGGCTTCCACGGAGCGTCACGCCAGTGAAGATCGTAATCGACGTCAAATGACGAGCCGCGCAGCGGCGTGCTGATACCAAAGAAATTGGCTGCCGCGTCCAGTTTATTGCCTTTAATATCGCCCTTCAGGGACGTTCGCTGCTCGCCCGGCTTATTCACCCATTCACCTGCGGCCGTCATGCGGCCAAAGCCGGTATCAACCAGGCCGCCGGAGAGCGTAAGCGTATTTGCCTGGATGGTGAAATCACCGTCGATACGGCCATATTTCTGCCCCCACAGCCAGCACTCCGCACAGCGCAGCTGGAGATCGGGCCAGCCGCTAAAATCGACGCGGGTGGTATGGCTCAGCGGCGACGTCTCTGCCGGTTTATCTTTCCCGCTCGCGGCGCTTGCCGGGTTGTAGTAGAGATAGCGGATCGCCGCCTGCCACGGCGCGTTATTGCGCATGGTCAGCGTACCGTTGATCTCTCTGCCCTGGGCCTCCACCTTCGTACCGTTAGCGCCAGGCCGCGAGACAATGCTCAGGTTGTTCCACTGCTGCCCGCCCAGCATCAGCGACGGCGTACGTACGGTAATGGCCTGCGGGAACTGGGCGGTTTCATCAACGTTTTGCCCAACGCCTTTCTGGAACAGCGCCAGCCACTCTGCGCCGTCCATCGGCGGGAGATTCAGCTCAATGCCAGGCTGCTCCGGCAGCGGCGGCGTGGAGCGGCTATCCGTTGTCCAGATGGCTTTGTCGAGTGTGAGCTTGTGGTTAAGCAGCCAGCGGCTGTTGAAGTGGTTTGTCCCACCCGCGCTGCCGGTCAGCTCGAAGCTGTTGAGGTTGCCATCGACGTTCAGCTTTACCGGCAGCGGCTGTCCGGCCTGTTTATCCAGCGGCGCAGGCAGCTGGCTGTGAAGGTTTTTCAGATCGCCCGTAATGTCGACCTTATACTGTGCACCCGCGTGATAAGGCAGGTCGATTGCCACTTTACCCTGCCAGGCGACCGCCCCCTCCACTGACGCCTCAATAGGCTTCGGCAGGACGTCCATTCGTGCTGGTTGCCAGTTGCCGTCCAGATTGACGGCCACCTGATAGGCCTTTTCACCTTCGGTAGTCGTGAAGTCAATATTCACGGGCTGATTAAACCAGCTGGCCGTAAGCGGCTCGCTCTTCAGGTTACCGTTCTCAAAGCTGAACTGCCCGCTGAGATTTTTCAGCGTGCTCTCAAGGGGCTTGATGAACAGGCTGTTGTTCTTCAGACGGACGTCGCCTTTGGCGGTGGTCATCTCCCCGTCCAGCGGGATATCAAGATGTAAGCGAGCATTCACATCGCCATCAAGCTGCAGCTGCTGAAGCGTCGCCGCCAGCGACTCTTTCAGCGGCGTCTCCTCAAAGTACGGACCCACCGCTTTGCCCGGACCGTTGATATCGGCATCAATCAGCAGCTTCTCTTTTGAGTAGTCCGGGATGTTGGCCGTCAGGTTGCTGGCCGTCACGCCGCCCAGCGCCACGCTGTCGGACTTCATCCATAGTCCGTCATTGAGGAAGTTGAGTTCGATATCCAGGTCCTTCAGCGCGGGCCAGCCGGGCTGGAAAGCGAAGGTCGCGTTATGCAACGGCACCAGCACCTGGAACTGGCCTTCATTATGTTTGTACGGGAAAAGATGAGGATTACCGCCGTAGACCAGCGTGGCATTGTCCGCCTGACCGCCCTGAATCGCGCCGCTGAGATAGTCTACCAGGGCTTTTCCCATCAGATTTTCCGGGAAGTAGCGCCAGGCCTGAGAGCCGTCATCGGTGCTGATCCCGGCCAGAATACCCAGCCACGGCTCATCACCTCCAGGCTGCAGATAGCGGAAATCACCGCGCGCGTGCACCGCTTTGGCTTTCACGTCGATATGGCGGCCATCAAGCTGAAAACCCTTGTCGTTACGGAGCCAGTTAAGCACCGCGCTGCCCTGTTCGATTTCCAGCGGCGCGCGGAAGACCGTCTCGTAAGGCATTTTGGCGTCGTGCATATCAACCGTCAGCCTGCCATTTTCCACGCTGCCTTCCAGCTTGCCGCTAAAGTGTTCCGCCCCCGGCAGCAGCTTCCACTGCTTCCAGGCAAGATCTTTCCACGTGGCCTGGAAGCGCGTTTTTTCCGTCGCCTGAAGCGGGATGTCCAGCCCCAGAGCATCGATCGTCCCGCTCGGCTGCGTTGCCAGCCAGATCTCGCCCAGGTCCGGAGAGAGCTTTGCCGCCATCGAGCGCAGGCCTTCAATGGCTGCCAAATCCAGGTTGCTGGCGCGGATGCGCAGCTCGTCGCTGCGTTTGCTGGCCGCGCCGCCGACGTCCTGCTCCGGCATCCAGGCCAGCGTCAGCGCACCGCGCGGCCACGGCTTGCCGTCCATGGTGATGCGCGTATCAGGAATGGCAAACTGCCAGCCCTCTTTTTCCTGCGTCACATGCGCGGTGAGGTTATCGACGGAAAGCTGATGCTGCCGTTTTTCGCCTTTCCAGCTTGCGCCCCCCTGCTTGAGCCAGATATCGCCGCTGGCAAATTCGCCTTTGGTCAGGGTCAGCCAGCCTTCAAGGCTGAAGCGGGCAGTCTCCAGCTGCATATTTTGCTGGATCCAGTCGCCCAGCCACGGCTTCACGTCCACATCGTCGGCCTGCAGCCAGACTTTGCCGTTGTTTAACAGGCCGTCGTCGTCCCGCAGATCCATACGCACCTGCATCACGCCGTGCTGGCCGTTCAGGCTTGAGAGATTGACCTGCCCCTCGGCGCGGTGACGTTCTTTACCGTTGAGCCATGTCAGCTGAGGGATCGCCAGTTCGGCGCGCTGGCCGGAAAGGGTAATAAAGCTCACTTCGCTGTCGCGCAGATCGAAATGATCGAACTGGCGGAGGAAAAGATCGCTGAAGCGGTTGGCTTCAAGACCCTGACCGCTCTCGCCGCCGGACAGCGGCGTATTGGTCAGGAACTGGAGTTGATAAAAGGTGAGATCGCGAAACTGCCAGCGCAGATGCAGCAGGCTTTGCCAGACGTCCAGCGCCAGGGTCACGCGTTTGATTTTCAGGTAGCCGCCATCTTTCAGGCTGGCGTTGATATCCCGGACATCGAGCGTCGGGCCAAAATTCTGCCAGTTAGCGCTAATCTGGCTTACGTTCACCGGCACGCCGGTGGTGGATTCGATTTTAGCCAGCAGCTGCGGACGCCAGCTGTCCAGATGCGGTAATACGAGGCGTAGCCCGCTCACGAGCAACGCGACAATCACGACCAGCGTTGCCCCTGTAAGCAATAAAATCCCCGGCAATCGCCTCACGCATCTCTCCTTGTCAGCTTTCGTCACGCAGCGTACTGCGTCTTACATCATCACGACGTCAAACTGCTCCTGGTTATAGAGCGGTTCAATTTGTACTTTTACCTGTTTGCCGACAAAGATTTCCACTTCCGCCAGCGCGTGCGACTCTTCGCCTTTCAGCGCTTCAGCCACCGCAGGGGAAGCATAGACCAGAAAACGATCGGAGTCGTAGGCATGATGGACACGAACGATTTCACGCATAATTTCGTAGCAGACGGTCTCAACCGTCTTTACCGTTCCGCGTCCATGGCAGGTTGGGCATTCATTACACAGCACATGCTCAACGCTTTCACGGGTACGCTTACGCGTCATTTCCACCAGCCCCAGCTGTGAGAAGCCGTTAATGCTGGTTTTCACGCGATCTTTACTCAGCGCCTGCTCGAGCGAGTGCAGCACGCGGCGACGATGGTCTTCATTACTCATATCGATGAAGTCGATGATGATAATGCCGCCCAGATTGCGCAGACGAAGCTGGCGCGCAATCGCCTGCGTGGCTTCGATGTTGGTGTTGAAGATGGTGTCATCCAGGTTGCGATGGCCGACAAACGCGCCGGTGTTGATATCGACGGTGGTCATCGCTTCGGTCTGATCGATGATCAGATAGCCGCCCGACTTCAGCTCGACCTTACGCTCCAGCGCACGCTGGATCTCGTTTTCGACATCATAGAGATCGAAGATCGGCTGACGTCCTGAATAATGCTCCAGCAGGCCAGGCATCTCCGGGATGTACTCAGCGGTAAATTCCAGCAGCGCTTCATAGGTCAGGCGCGAGTCCACGCGAATGCGGTCGAGCTGCGCATCGGCAAAGTCACGCAGAACGCGCTGAGCAAGTGCCAGTTCACCGTAGAGCTGGTAGCGGGTCTGGTTGCGTTTTTTACGCTCCATCACTTTGGTCCAGACGCGCTTCAGGTAAGCCGCATCCGACGCCAGGTCTTCTTCGCTGATCCCTTCCGCAGCGGTACGGATGATAAACCCGCCCTGCTCATCGCAGTAGGCGCTGACCACTTTCTTCAGACGCTCGCGCTCGGTTTCGCTCTCAATACGCTGCGAAACGCCAACGTGCGACGCGCCGGGCATAAAGACCAGATAGCGGGAAGGTAAGGTGATGTCGGTGGTCAGGCGGGCGCCTTTGGTGCCGAGGGGATCTTTCACCACCTGCACCATCAGATCCTGTCCCTGACGTACCAGTTCAGAAATATCGCGCACGGCAAACTGCTTTTGCTCTTCGCCCGCGACGCACTCGGTGTGCGGCATGATATCGGAGGCATGTAAAAACGCCGCCTTATCCAGTCCAATATCTACAAAAGCCGCCTGCATACCCGGTAGTACACGACTGACACGACCTTTGTAGATATTGCCTACTATTCCGCGCCGCGCTTCACGCTCAATATGAATTTCCTGAAGAATGCCACCATCAATATAGGCCACACGGGTTTCCGATGGCGTTACGTTTACCAACAATTCAGCCGTCATAATTATCCCTTCCCTCACGCAGTGAGTTAAAATTGCTCAGCAACTCATACGTTTCCACCAGCGGTAAGCCGACTACGGCGTGATAGCTGCCATTAATCTTCCTGACAAAACAGCCACCCAGCCCCTGAATACCGTATGCACCTGCTTTATCCATTGGTTCACCGCTGGCAATATAAGCGGCAATGTCGTCGTCGGTAAGTACTCTGAACGTCACTTCTGTCACCACCAGGCAATCCAGCACGTGCTGGCTGTCAGCCAGCGCGACGGCCGTCATCACCTGATGCGTATGTCCGGACATTTTGCGCAGCATGCGCGCCGCATGATCGGCGTCGCGCGGTTTCTCAAGCACTTCACCGTTCAGAATAACGATGGTATCTGCTCCCAGCACGGGAAGATCGCGTGGCACACTGGCCACGCCCGCCTGCGCTTTCTCGCGCGCCAGGCGAGAGACGTACTGTTGAGCGCTTTCGCCCTCAGCACGTTTTTCTTCAATGCCGGTAACGATGCGTTCAAAAGAGACCCCTAGCTGCGTCAGGAGTTCCTGACGGCGCGGGGAGCCGGAAGCGAGATACAAAGACGTCATAGAAACCTTTTATTGCACAGCAAACTGCTGGCGAACCTTACGCATCAGCAGGAATAACCATGGCCAGAGCACACCGTTTACTACACTACTCCAGAACACTTCCGGTCGGAAAGAGACGTTGATCACTAAAAACTCTGCCCAGAAAACAACGATATCCGCAGCGAGCGACAATAGCATCACCACCAGGGCCTGTTGCCAGAGCGCAAGGTTACGAAAGAGCTGGAATTTGAGTGCGACGAGGTACGCAATAATGCTCATGGACAAGGCGCGCACGCCAAGCGTAGAGCCGCTAATGAGATCCAGTATGGCACCCATCACAAAACCTGTGCCGACATTTACGCGATGCGGCAGGGCAAGGATCCAGTAGAGTAAAATGAGCAATACCCAGTTTGGCCGGAAAACGAGAATGTCATCCGGCCAGGGCATCACTTGCAGTAACAGTGCAATGAGAAACGAGAGCCAGATGACCCAGCGTCCCTGGCTACGATAGCTTGCCACTACTGCCCTCCCGAAGAGAGTTTAGGCGGTGGCGGCGCATCCGGCAGCGGCTGCGTTAACCCGGTTGCCGGCGCCGGTACTGGCGCAGGCGGCCCCATGGAATCCGCAGGCGGGAGAACCTGCGGCATCATCTGCATCAGGCGCTCATTTGCCACGCGATGCACCTCTTCAGGCGTCATCGGATTAGCACCGTTGCGATCGGCGCCCCACAGCAGCAGCAGATAGCGCAGACGCTGCAAACCGGCGGTTGGACGCGCCTGAATCACGGTATAGGCACGCTGAGTATCCAGCTTGACCGAAGAGACCACCGCAACAGGATAGCCTTCAGGGAAGCGGCCACCCAGACCGGACGTCACCAGCACGTCGCCCACGCGGATATCCGTGTTAGCCGGCAGGTGTTCCAGCTGCAGGTCGTCCGTACAGCCGTTACCGGCCGCAATCACGCGGATGTCGTTGCGCAGGACCTGGATCGGCAGCGCATGCGTGGCATCGCAAATCAGCAGCACGCGGCTGGTCAGTTTGGCCACGGCAACAACCTGGCCCACGACGCCTTTATCACTGATAACAGGCTGACCTTCATACACCCCGTTCACGCTCCCTTTATCGATCACAACCTGATCGCTGTAGGGGTCGTTCACGGTGGAGATCACCTGCGTGACCATTTTCTGCTCATCCTGACGCAGCGGCGACCCGAGCAGCTCACGCAGACGCGCGTTTTCCTGCTTGTATTGCCCCAGCATCAGCAGTTCGCTGTTTTTCAGCAGCAGTTCCTGACGTAATGCCCGGTTTTCGAGTTCGAGTTGGTCGCGCGAAGACAGCGTTTGAGAAACGGAGTCGAGCAGTTCACGGGGACCATTTGAAACAAAGTAGAAAGGACTGACGGCGGTATCCATGTACGTTCTGATCTGGCTGAACGTACCGAGGCGGCTATCGGCAATAATGACCCCAAGCGCAACCAGAACCGCCAGAATGAGGCGAAACTGTAGCGATGGGCCACGGCTAAAAATTGGCTTCATAGGCTATGCGTATTCTCGCGTCAGAGAGAAAGGGTAGCAAATTGCTACCCTCTCAACCTCGACTACTCTTCGCTGAACAAATCGCCGCCGTGCATGTCGATCATTTCCAGCGCCTTGCCACCACCACGGGCGACGCAAGTCAGTGGATCTTCTGCAACTACGACAGGAATACCTGTCTCTTCCATTAACAGGCGGTCGAGGTTACGCAGCAGCGCACCACCACCGGTCAGAACCATACCGCGCTCGGAGATATCGGACGCCAGTTCTGGTGGACACTGTTCCAGCGCAACCATTACCGCGCTCACGATGCCCGTCAGTGGTTCCTGCAGTGCTTCCAGAATTTCGTTGGAGTTCAGGGTAAAACCGCGTGGAACACCTTCCGCCAGGTTACGGCCACGTACTTCGATCTCACGCACTTCATCGCCCGGGTACGCAGAGCCGATTTCGTGTTTGATACGCTCTGCGGTGGCTTCACCGATCAGAGAGCCGTAGTTACGGCGCACATAATTAATGATAGCTTCATCGAAGCGGTCACCACCGATACGTACGGAAGAGGAGTAGACCACGCCGTTCAGAGAGATAACGGCCACTTCAGTGGTACCACCACCGATATCCACCACCATAGAACCGGTAGCTTCAGATACAGGCAGACCCGCACCGATGGCTGCAGCCATTGGCTCTTCAATCAGGAACACTTCACGTGCACCTGCGCCCTGGGCAGATTCACGGATTGCGCGACGTTCTACCTGGGTTGCGCCAACCGGCACACACACCAGAACACGCGGGCTTGGACGCATGAAGCTGTTGCTGTGAACCTGCTTGATGAAGTGCTGAAGCATTTTTTCAGTCACGAAGAAGTCGGCGATAACGCCGTCTTTCATTGGGCGAATGGCGGCGATGTTGCCAGGGGTACGACCCAGCATCTGCTTCGCGTCATGACCCACAGCGGCCACGCTTTTCGGCGAGCCCGCACGATCCTGACGAATGGCCACAACGGAAGGCTCATTCAATACGATGCCTTGTCCTTTTACATAAATAAGGGTATTCGCGGTACCCAGGTCAATGGACAGGTCATTGGAAAACATGCCACGAAATTTTTTCAACATACTAAGGGATAATCCTGAAAGCTGGGGCGGAAAACAAAATCCGCTTACTTTACCAACCACACGCAGCAGCGACAAGGCGCAAAAATCATCTGCAACGGTGAAAATTTGTGCAGTACGTTTCCTGATGTTACAAAACCATCCCCTGACTCCCTCAGGGCTGAGTAAACAGTAGCGTTCCCCACTGACGTTTGTAACCCGTTACAGGTCGTTCACTGGCTTTTTGCTCGACATACTCAAAGCTACAGGCGCGATATTCTACGTGAAAACAGCGTAAACGGCAGGTCAAACAGAGTATCTTTGCAAATATTTTTTCACGTTGGTGTCAAGCGGTTGAGAGGCAGCAAAAAAATCCCCCTGACCACCCATTACACCGCGCTCTGTTAACATCTGCCATTCGCTTCTGGAGCGCACGCCCGCGGCAAATACTTGTGTTCGCGTTCCCTTGCATGCTTCAACCAGACTCTGTACCAGCAGCTGGTTTTCCGTACGCTTCTCAATATTCCTTACCAGCCCCGGATGTAGCTTTAATAACTCCACATCCAGCTCCTTGATCCAGTTGGTACTGACCAGCGTTAAACCTGCCTGCGTCACCGCTACACGCGCACCCAGCGCATTGATCAAACGTACCACCGGACGTAACCGGCTGATGTGTTGACCTACGTCGGCCTCAGCAAGTTCAAAAATAATGTGTTTGCGTTGCGATTTTTCGCATTGCATTAATGTATCACGTAGCCAGCGCTGAAAACGTGGGCGTATTAACGACTCCACGGTGACCTGTAACGCCAGGTTTTCTTCAGGCCAGAAGGATAAAAACGGAATCAGCCGGGTAATTTGCTGGCGGTCATACTCTTCGGACAGGCCAAATTGCAGCACCATCGGCAGATATTCCGCAGAAATAACCTCTTCCGTACCGTCAAAAATACGACACATCAGTTCACGGTGATGAACGTTGCCGTTTTTCATGACCGCGGGTTTTTGATAAATACGTGGCCCGCCGCGGCTTAGCATTTGCTCAATCAGCGTTCGCCAGCGCACGTTGCCGCGCCCTTTTTCCGGCAGCGAGTCATCATAAACCGCCCACCCGTTCGCCCCCTGCAACACGGCGTTGCGGGTAGCGGCTTCCGCATGTTCCATCACCTGCTCTGTGGATTGTCCGCCACGCCAGGCGCAGATCCCCATGTGGACCATATCGTCCCTGTCGAGCATTTTGCTCTGCGGCAGCGCATCCACCGCCTTCAGCAGCTGGCTGGCGATGCTTTCCGACTCCTTCAGCGTGCGATGAGGCAACAATACGGCAAAGTCGCTGCGGTGATAGCGGGCCAGCAGCGCGCCCGGGTAGCGCATAATAAAGGTGGAGAGCAGGTTGATCAGCGTAAAGAGGTTTTCTTCCGCGACCCGCTGTCCCCAGGTGTCGCGCAGGAGATCGAAATCGGGCAGGCGAATCATCATCACCACCCCGTGTGTCCCCACTTTTTCTGAATCGTCGAGCAGCGTGGCGAGCTGATTATCAAAGAAAAGACGGTTGTTAAGGCCGGTTTTATTATCCTGCGCCGCATAAGAGCGGATCAGCGTATCCATACGGCTGCGCTGGTCGCTGGCAAACTGGATTTCGGAGAGCAGGGTATCCAGCGCGCTGCTGGCGCGCGACGGCCACTCGTGGACGGAGCCACGCACCTGCGGGCCGCGTTCACCGTTAAGGATCCGCACAGAGCGCATCTCCAGCAGCTCCTGACCGGAGAGCTGGCGGCGCAGCCAGCGGACCGCGAGAAAGATCAGCAGGACGATAAACGCAACGGCGACGGTGAGCGGCGCAGTGGTCATCATGGAACGGAAATAGCTCGCCATCGGATCGAGGTAGACCATGTGTATGGTCATCCCCGGATTTTTAAGGGAGTGCACCGTCACTTCCCGGTACTGACTCACCACACCCGCAGGCCGATAACTTCCCGGCCGTTCATGGCTTAAAACACGGTGCTTTCCCTGCAGAATGTCGATCTGAACGATATCAACAGGTACCATCAACTCATCGAGCTCACGGGAAAGTATCGGCAGCGGCGTCGTCAGCAGACGCGTATCGATCACCGATGCAACAGACTGTACCCGGTTAACCAGCTTGTCCTGAATGGCGGTGTAAAAGCTCAAGGAGCAGCCCATAAGCGTGACAAAAATGGTCAGCCCCGTCAGCAAGGTGATAAAAGCTGAGAACTTCGTCGTTAATCGCATCCTTGAGATTACTCCGTGGGTTGATGGGGTAGCGAGTAAGCGCTAACTTGCATTTCAAATGCGGCATACTACCAAATCGGGCGTATCTGGCAATTTATTGCGTTAAATCGGCACTGCGTTTCCCTGAGCGAGTATAGTCTTCAGAAATTATTTTCCAATCATCTGAGTCGAGAGGACCCCCGTATGCAGGCTTTGATCTTAGAACAGCAGGATGGCAAAACGCTTGCCTCAGTGCAGGCGGTTGAAGAGAGTCGCCTGCCGGAAGGCGAAGTAACCGTCGACATCGACTGGTCCAGTTTAAATTATAAAGACGCGCTGGCTATTACCGGTAAGGGTAAAATCATCCGAAATTTCCCTATGGTGCCGGGGATTGATTTCGCAGGCCGGGTTCATACCAGCGAAGATCCGCGCTTCCATGCAGGCCAGCAGGTGCTGCTTACCGGCTGGGGCGTCGGTGAAAATCACTGGGGCGGGCTGGCAACGCAGGCGCGCGTGAAGGGCGACTGGCTGGTGCCAATGCCGAAAGGCATGGATGGCCGCAAGGCGATGATCGTCGGCACGGCAGGCTTTACCGCCATGCTGTGCGTGATGGCGCTGGAAGATGCGGGTATCCGCCCTGAGTCGGGTGAAATTGTCGTCACCGGCGCCAGCGGCGGCGTGGGCAGCACGGCGGTCACGCTGCTGCACAAGCTGGGCTATCAGGTCGCTGCGGTTTCCGGCCGAGAAAGCACCCATGACTATCTGCGCCAGCTCGGTGCCAGCCGTATTCTCAGCCGCGACGAATTTGCCGAAACCCGCCCGCTGGAAAAACAGGTTTGGGCAGGGGCAGTGGATACCGTCGGTGATAAGGTGCTGGCAAAAGTCCTGGCGCAGATGAACTACGGCGGCTGCGTGGCAGCCTGCGGTCTGGCGGGCGGATTTGCCCTGCCAACCACCGTGATGCCATTTATTCTGCGTAACGTACGCCTGCAGGGTGTGGATTCCGTGATGACCCCGCCGGCTCGTCGTCATGAAGCCTGGGAACGGCTGGTGCGCGATCTGCCGGAATCCTTCTATACCCAGAGCGCAACGGAGATAACCCTCAGCCAGGCGCCTGAATACGCCAGTAAGATCATGGACAACCAGTTCCACGGTCGCGCGCTGGTGAAAATCGCCTAATCTTCAAATTTTCGTGACATATTCGCGCGAATCCCTCTCCTCCGTCATGCTTAGAAAAACGCATGACGGAGGATGCCATGAAAAACCGAAAACTGACGGAAGCCGACGTAACGTCCGAGTCTGTCTTTATGTTACAGCGCCGCCAGATCCTGAAAATGCTTGGCATCAGCGCCACTGCCCTGACGCTCTCTCCGGCGGCACACGCCGACCTGCTCGACTGGTTTAAAGGCAACGATCGGCCGAAGGCCCCTTCCGGCGCCCCGCTCACCTTTACCAAACCCGCCCAATGGCAAAACAAACTGACGCTCACGCCGGAAGATAAAGTCACCGGCTACAACAACTTCTATGAATTTGGTCTCGATAAGGCCGATCCTGCCGCGAACGCCGGAAGCCTCAAAACCGATCCGTGGACGCTGAAGATTGATGGCGAAGTGGCGAAACCCCTGACGCTGGACCACCACGATCTCACCACCCGTTTCCCGCTCGAAGAGCGTATCTATCGCATGCGCTGCGTGGAGGCGTGGTCGATGATGGTGCCCTGGGTGGGCTTCCCGCTGCATAAACTGCTGGCGATGGTTGAGCCCACCAGCAACGCAAAATATGTCGCTTTCCAGACGCGCTATGCGCCGGACGAGATGCCCGGGCAGAAAGATCGGTTTATCGGCGGCGGGCTTGAGTATCCGTATGTGGAAGGGTTACGTCTCGACGAAGCCATGCACCCCCTTACCCTGCTGACCGTCGGCGTTTATGGCAAAGCGCTTCCGCCGCAGAACGGTGCCCCCATCCGTTTAACCGTACCGTGGAAATATGGTTTCAAAGGGATTAAATCTATCGTCAGCATTAAGCTTACCCGTGAACGTCCGCCAACCACCTGGAATCTGGCGGCCCCGGACGAATACGGCTTCTTCGCCAACGTGAACCCGCACGTGGATCATCCGCGCTGGTCGCAGGCAACCGAGCGGTTTATTGGTTCCGGCGGTGCGCTGGACGTGAAGCGCCAGCCGACGCTGCTGTTTAACGGCTATGCGGATGAAGTGGCCTCGCTTTACCGTGGTCTCAATTTACGGGAGAACTTCTGAGTGCGTTTAACGGCAAAACAGATTACCTGGCTGAAAGTGCTGCTGCACCTGGCCGGGCTGCTTCCTTTTATATGGCTGTTCTGGGCCGCCAGCCAGGGGCTCTTTAGCGCAGACCCGGCGAAGGATATCCAGCATTTTACCGGTCGGATGGCTCTGAAATTTTTGCTGGCCACCTTGCTCGTCTCGCCGCTGGCGCGCTACGCTAAACAGCCATTATTGATTCGCACCCGTCGGCTGTTAGGGCTATGGTGTTTTGCCTGGGCGACGCTGCACCTTACCAGCTATGCCCTGCTGGAGCTGGGAATTAACAATCTGGCGCTGCTTGGCCGCGAACTGGTGACGCGTCCTTATCTGACGCTGGGTATCGTGAGCTGGGTGATTTTACTGGCGTTAGCGCTGACATCCACGCAGTATGCGCAGCGGAAACTGGGCAGGCGCTGGCAGCTGCTGCACAACTTCGTCTATCTTGTCGCGATCCTCGCCCCCATTCATTACCTGTGGTCGGTGAAGATCCTCTCCCCGCAGCCGGTCCTATATGCACTGGCGGCCGTGGCGCTTTTAGCATGGCGTTACAAGAAGTTCCGCCAGTGGTGGCGATAGTTCGCGAAACTGTGCGTTTTCCCGCAGATTGACCGTCAACCGCAAATCTTTTTCGGATAGCGGTTGATAATCTTCCCTGATAAGACCAGTATTTAGCTGCTAAATGCTACGAAATCGTTATAATGTGCGACCTTGGTTCGCCTGACAGCGGTTTTAAGCCTCTGAAAAGGTGACATTTGCGCTTTGAAGGTATATTTTGTTTTTTACCCGAAAATCGCAGGAGATAGCGGCATAATGACTGATAAGTTCCATATCTTAGTTTTGAACGGACCGAACCTGAACATGCTCGGCACCCGTGAGCCAGAGAAGTACGGCACGCTAACATTGGGTGAAATTGTTAACCGTCTGGGAACGGAAGCAGGGTCACTGAATGTGGATTTGGATCATTTTCAGTCGAATGCGGAGTACGCACTCATCGACCGTATTCATCAGGCTAAAGATGCTGTGGACTATATCCTGATCAATCCGGCCGCGTTTACGCACACCAGTGTTGCTATCCGCGACGCACTGCTCGCGGTGAGTATCCCGTTTATCGAGATCCACCTGAGTAATGTGCACGCCCGAGAGCCGTTCCGCCACCACTCATATCTGTCAGATATCGCTGCTGGCGTTATCTGTGGACTGGGCGCTGACGGCTATTCATACGCTTTACAGACAGCGGTAAAACGCTTGTCACAATCACACTAAACAAGAGTACGGAACCCACTCATGGATATTCGTAAGATTAAAAAACTGATCGAGCTGGTTGAAGAATCAGGCATCTCCGAACTGGAAATTTCTGAAGGCGAAGAGTCTGTACGCATCAGCCGTGCAGCCCCAGCCGCTAGCTTCCCGGTAATGCAGCAAGCTTATGCTGCGCCAGTGCAGCAGCCTGCGCTCTCCGCAGCCGTTGCGCCAGCAGCTGAAGCCGCACCTGCCGCTGCAGCAGAAATCAGTGGTCACATCGTACGTTCCCCAATGGTTGGTACTTTCTACCGCACCCCGAGCCCGGACGCGAAGGCGTTCATCGAAGTGGGTCAGAAAGTCAACGTAGGCGATACCCTGTGCATCGTTGAAGCGATGAAAATGATGAACCAGATCGAAGCAGACAAATCAGGTACTGTGAAAGCGATTCTGGTCGAAAGTGGTCAGCCGGTTGAATTTGACGAGCCGCTGGTCGTCATCGAGTAACGAGGCGTACATGCTGGATAAAATTGTTATCGCCAACCGCGGCGAGATCGCACTGCGTATTCTTCGTGCCTGTAAAGAACTGGGCATCAAGACCGTCGCTGTGCACTCAAGCGCGGATCGCGATTTAAAACACGTATTGCTGGCGGATGAGACGGTCTGTATTGGCCCGGCTCCGTCCGTAAAAAGCTATCTGAACATCCCGGCTATCATCAGCGCCGCTGAAATCACCGGCGCGGTGGCAATTCATCCGGGTTACGGCTTCCTCTCTGAGAACGCCAACTTTGCTGAGCAGGTTGAACGCTCTGGCTTTATCTTCATCGGCCCGAAAGCCGACACTATCCGCCTGATGGGCGATAAAGTGTCTGCTATCACCGCGATGAAAAAAGCCGGTGTTCCAACCGTACCAGGCTCTGACGGCCCTCTGACCGACGATATGGATGCTAACCGTGCTCATGCTAAACGCATTGGCTACCCGGTTATCATCAAAGCGTCCGGCGGCGGCGGCGGTCGCGGTATGCGCGTTGTGCGTAGCGATGCTGAGCTGGCGCAGTCCATCTCCATGACCAAAGCAGAAGCGAAAGCCGCTTTTAGCAATGACATGGTGTACATGGAAAAATACCTGGAAAACCCACGCCACATCGAAATTCAGGTGCTGGCTGACGGTCAGGGTAACGCGATCTATCTGGCAGAACGTGACTGCTCCATGCAGCGTCGTCACCAGAAAGTGGTCGAAGAAGCGCCAGCACCGGGCATTACCCCAGAGCTGCGTCGCTACATCGGTGAGCGTTGCTCCAAAGCGTGTGTCGATATCGGCTATCGCGGTGCGGGTACCTTTGAGTTCCTGTTCGAAAACGGCGAGTTCTATTTCATCGAAATGAACACCCGTATTCAGGTTGAACACCCGGTTACCGAAATGATCACCGGCGTTGACCTGATCAAAGAACAGCTGCGTATCGCTGCAGGCCAGCCGCTGTCCATCAAGCAGGAAGAAGTTGTGGTGAAAGGCCATGCGGTAGAGTGCCGTATCAACGCCGAAGACCCGAACACCTTCCTGCCAAGCCCGGGTAAAATCACGCGTTTCCACGCGCCGGGTGGCTTTGGCGTGCGTTGGGAATCTCATATCTACGCCGGTTACACCGTACCGCCGTACTATGACTCAATGATCGGCAAGCTTATCTGCTACGGCGAAAACCGTGACGTGGCGATTGCCCGCATGAAGAACGCCCTGCAGGAGCTGATCATCGACGGTATCAAAACCAACGTTGATCTGCAGATGCGCATTATGAGCGACGAGCACTTCCAGAATGGTGGAACCAACATCCACTATCTGGAGAAAAAACTCGGTCTGCACGAAAAGTAATACAGCATCTTTGCGAAAAGGCCGGATTATCCGGCCTTTTTTATTTCTGGGGCCTGGAAAGCCTCATCATGTACAATCCCCGCTTTCTTCATCCACAAGGGACAAAAAATGGACAAGCGTTTTGTTCAGGCCCATAAAGAAGCGCGCTGGGCGCTGTGGCTGACCCTTCTCTATCTCGCCGCCTGGTTAGTGACCGCTTACTTACCTGACTCCGCTATTGGCGTCACCGGCCTGCCGCACTGGTTCGAAATGGCCTGCCTGCTGGTACCGCTGGTGTTTATCGTGCTGTGCTGGGCAATGGTCAAATTCATCTATCGCGATATTCCGCTGGAGGACGATGATGCAGCTTGAAGTGATTCTGCCGCTTATCGCTTACCTGTTGGTAGTGTTTGGTTTATCCGTTTACGCCATGCGAAAACGCACGACAGGCACGTTTCTGAACGAGTATTTCCTCGGCAGCCGCTCAATGGGCGGCGTGGTGCTGGCCATGACGCTGACCGCAACCTACATCAGCGCCAGTTCGTTTATCGGTGGACCCGGTGCAGCCTATAAATACGGATTAGGCTGGGTGCTACTGGCGATGATCCAGCTGCCTGCCGTCTGGCTCTCGCTGGGCATACTGGGCAAAAAATTTGCTATTCTGGCGCGCCGTTACAATGCCGTGACGCTCAACGATATGCTGTTTGCCCGCTATCAGAGCCGTTTACTGGTGTGGCTGGCCAGCTTAAGCCTGCTGGTGGCTTTTATTGGCGCGATGACGGTACAGTTTATCGGCGGGGCACGCCTGCTGGAAACGGCTGCAGGTATTCCCTACGAGACGGGCCTGATCATCTTCGGGGTAAGCATTGCGCTGTATACTGCATTTGGTGGATTCCGCGCCAGCGTGCTGAACGACACGATGCAAGGCATGGTGATGCTTATCGGCACTATCGTCCTGCTGGTCGGCATCGTCCACGCCGCGGGCGGCCTGAGCCATGCGGTTGAAACGCTCGAGGCGATCGATCCAAAATTGGTTTCGCCACAGGGCGCGGATGACATCCTTTCTCCAACATTTATGACCTCGTTCTGGGTGTTGGTGTGCTTTGGGGTGATTGGTCTGCCGCATACCGCCGTGCGCTGTATCTCTTACAAAGACAGCAAAGCCGTGCACAGAGGCATTATCATTGGCACCATCGTGGTTGCGATCCTGATGTTTGGTATGCACCTGGCAGGCGCGTTAGGTCGGGCAGTTATTCCCGACCTAACCGTACCCGATCTGGTTATCCCAACGCTGATGGTCAAAGTGCTTCCGCCTTTCGCTGCCGGGATTTTCCTTGCCGCGCCGATGGCCGCCATTATGTCGACAATCAACGCTCAGCTGCTGCAAAGTTCCGCTACGATCATTAAAGATCTCTATCTGAACCTGCGCCCGGAGCAGGTCGAAAATGAGCGACGCCTGAAGCGTATGTCGGCCGTTATTACGCTGGTGTTAGGGGCATTGCTGCTGTTAGCCGCATGGCGTCCGCCGGAGATGATCATCTGGCTGAACCTGCTGGCATTTGGTGGGCTTGAAGCGGTATTCCTGTGGCCGCTGGTGTTAGGGCTCTACTGGGAACGCGCAAACGCTGCAGGCGCGCTGAGCGGCATGATCGTCGGCGGAGTGCTGTATGCCGTCCTCGCAACGTTTAAGATTCAGTACCTGGGCTTCCATCCGATTGTGCCTTCGTTACTGCTAAGTTTACTGGCGTTTGTGGTGGGGAACCGTTTCGGTCAGCCCGTCCCACAGCCCGCTATGATTTCTACTGATAAATAAAGAGTTTTGCCATGCCGTGGATCCAACTAAAACTGAACACAACCGGCGCTAACGCCGAGGAACTGAGCGATGCGCTGATGGAGGCCGGCTCGGTCTCCATCACCTTCCAGGACACGCATGACACGCCGGTCTTTGAGCCGCTGCCGGGCGAAACCCGCCTGTGGGGCGATACCGACGTTATTGGCCTGTTTGATGCCGAAACCGATATGAAAGAGGTTGTCGCGATTCTGGAGAATCATCCTCTGCTGGGCGCGGGTTTTGTGCACAAAATCGAACAGCTGGAAGACAAAGACTGGGAACGCGAGTGGATGGATAACTTCCACCCGATGCAGTTCGGCAAACGTCTGTGGATCTGCCCAAGCTGGCGCGACGTCCCGGACGAGAATGCGGTCAACGTGATGCTCGATCCGGGCCTGGCGTTTGGTACCGGTACTCACCCAACTACGTCCCTGTGCCTGCAGTGGCTTGATGGGCTGGATCTGGACGGTAAAACGGTGATCGACTTCGGCTGTGGATCCGGGATCCTCGCGATTGCAGCCCTGAAACTGGGCGCGGCAAAAGCCATCGGGATCGATATCGATCCGCAGGCGATTCAGGCCAGCCGCGATAATGCCGAGCGTAACGGCGTCTCCGATCGTCTGGAGCTGTATCTGCCGGATGCTCAGCCAGACGCCATGAAAGCCGATGTGGTGGTCGCAAACATTCTGGCGGGCCCACTGCGCGAGCTGGCCCCGTTAATCAGCGTGCTGCCCGTTGAGGGCGGTCTGCTGGGGCTTTCCGGTATCCTGGCGAGCCAAGCCGACAGCGTATGTGAAGCCTACGCCGATCTCTTTGCCCTTGACCCGGTAGTGGAAAAAGAAGAGTGGTGCCGCATCACCGGCCGTAAAAAATAAGCATTTGGCGTGGTCATCTGACCACGCCTCTCCCCCTCTGATAATCCTCTCTCCCCCGTTCATTCTTCGGTAAAATAACCCTACAAATCATGTTGATTTGTATTACAAAAATTCACCGGAAGAATATGATGAAACACATTACTGGCAAGGCAGCGCTGCTGGCGCTGAGCATGATCTCGGCTTCAGCATTTGCATCACACTGGAGCTACGAAGGGGAAGGTTCGCCGGAACACTGGGGCGAGCTGGACGAGGCATACAAGACCTGTCAAAGCGGAATGAACCAGTCTCCCATTAATATTGATTCGACCGCTAACGCCCATCTTTCCCCGCTACAAACCCACTACGTTGATGGTCCTGTTACGCTGACAAACAATGGCCATACCATTCAGGCAAGCGAACAGGCTGACACCCGCGATACCCTCACTCTCGATAAGCAAACCTGGACGTTACAGCAGTTCCATTTCCACGCGCCGAGCGAAAACACCGTTCATGGCAAGAAATATGCGATGGAAATGCACCTGGTTCATAAAAATGCCAGTGGAGAACTGACGGTGGTGGCGGTGATGTTTGATAAAGGGGCCGCAAACCCGGAGCTTGAAAAACTGTGGCGCGTTATGCCTCAGCAGGCCGAGCAGAACGTCTCCATTAAACAGGATCTTAACCTGAACAAACTGCTGCCAAAAGATAAAACGTACTGGCGCTTTAGCGGTTCATTGACCACTCCTCCGTGTTTGGAAGGCGTCACCTGGATTGTGCTTAAGCAGCCCCTGACGGTTTCTGCAGAACAGCTTGAAAGATTCACCCATACAATGCATCACGATAATAACCGTCCGGTACAGTCGCTGCATGGGCGCGTTGTGGTCGAATAAGACGCATTTTTCGCATGACGATCATGTTCTAAAATGCGACGCAGATCGCAAAGAAGTGGGGAAATCTGCTGCTAAAAACAGCAGATTATCCCGCTTCAGCGAAGCATTTATTCAGAAATGATGAGAAGTTACGGGAAATTGTAAGCGCCCATAAAATAACCATTCACGCATAACATAATGATTTAAATAATGAATAATTTTGAACAGGAAGATTGAGCGGCGATTCCTTGATCTACAACAGTGGATTGTTCAAAGTTTGGCCTTTCATCTCGTGCAAAAAATGCGTAATATACGCCGCCTTGCAGTCACAGTATGGTCATTTCTTAACTCATGCGCATCGGACACCACCAGCTTAGAAATCGCCTGATCGCAGCCCCTATGGCAGGTATTACCGACCGGCCGTTCAGGACGCTGTGCTATGAGATGGGAGCCGGTTTAACCGTATCCGAGATGATGTCGTCTAACCCGCAGGTTTGGGAAAGCGATAAATCCCGCCTTCGGATGGTGCACGTTGATGAACCAGGTATTCGCACCGTGCAAATTGCCGGAAGCGTGCCTGAAGAGATGGCAGATGCCGCGCGGATTAACGTGGAAAGTGGTGCCCAGATTATTGATATCAATATGGGGTGCCCGGCCAAAAAGGTGAATCGCAAGCTTGCAGGTTCAGCCCTTCTGCAATACCCCGACCAGGTGAAAGCTATCCTGACGGCGGTTGTCAGCGCAGTGGACGTTCCTGTTACGTTGAAGATTCGCACGGGTTGGTCGCCGGAACACCGTAACTGTGTAGAGATTGCCCAACTGGCCGAAGACTGTGGCATTCAGGCCCTGACCATTCATGGACGCACTCGCGCCTGTTTGTTCAACGGTGAAGCTGAATACGACAGCATTCGGGCAGTTAAGCAGAAAGTTTCCATTCCGATTATCGCGAATGGCGACATAACTGACCCGCTTAAAGCCAGAGCTGTACTCGACTATACGGGAGCTGATGCTCTGATGATAGGACGTGCCGCTCAGGGAAGACCCTGGATCTTCCGGGAAATCCAGCATTATCTGGACACTGGGGAGCTGCTTGCCCCGCTGCCTCTGGCAGAGGTAAAGCGCTTGCTTTGTTCGCATGTTCGGGAACTGCATGACCACTACGGTCATGCAAAAGGGTACCGAATTGCGCGTAAACACGTCTCCTGGTATCTCCAGGAGCACGCTCCAGATGACCAGTTTCGGCGCACATTCAACGCCATAGAGGATGCCAGCGTACAGCTGGAGGCGTTGGAGGCATACTTCGAAAATCTTGCGTAATGAAATAAAGAGCTGACAGAACTATGTTCGAACAACGCGTAAATTCTGACGTACTGACCGTTTCTACCGTTAACTCTCAGGACCAGGTAACTCAAAAGCCCCTGCGTGACTCGGTTAAACAGGCACTGAAGAACTATTTTGCTCAACTGAACGGTCAGGATGTTAATGACCTGTATGAGCTGGTACTGGCTGAAGTTGAACAGCCACTGTTGGACATGGTGATGCAATACACCCGCGGTAACCAAACCCGCGCTGCGCTGATGATGGGTATCAACCGTGGTACTCTGCGTAAGAAACTGAAAAAATACGGCATGAACTGATACTAATCAGTTAAATGCTTGTTTAAAAAGGCGCTCTTCGGCATGGGGAAGCGCCTTTTTTATTACCTGTGCCTCTCCGTCAACGCATTGTAAACCTTCGCTTCTCCCGCTTTTCAACCACGGTTTTTCGTGTATATTTCCCCCACCTTACTGGCGTTCTTCTCGCGGAATGACACAATGATTCGTAAATACTGGTGGCTGGTTGTCTTTGCAATCTCCGTTCTCATTTTCGATGCACTCCTGATGCAGTGGATTGAACTGATGAGCACCGAAACCGATAAGTGTCGCAATATGAACTCCGTCAACCCGCTGAAACTCGTGAACTGCTCCGAGCTCGACTAACCGCCCGATTGCGCAAGCCACCCCGTTATTACCCACTAAAAACGGGGATTTAAATCCCTTTGAGCCATTACCTGACGGTGATAATGTCTCGCCCTTCTCAACCGCTCTAGCGTAACCCCACACTCGAGTAGAACCGTCCATGCTGGTCAGCCAATACAACCATATCCTTGTCGTCCTCTCCTTTGTTGTTGCCATCCTTGCGGCGTATACCGCGCTGAACATGGCTGCACGCGTCGCCGGGAGTGAGGGCGTCGCTGCCCGCGTCTGGCTGGCTGGGGGCGGTATTGCAATGGGTATTGGCGTGTGGGCCATGCATTTTATCGGCATGCTGGCGATGGATCTCTCCATGAGCATGAGCTACAACGCCACCCTGACGGTGTTATCCATGGTTATCGCCGTGGGTTCGTCGCTGTTTGCGCTATGGCTCGTGAGCTGCGAGCAATTACGCTTGCGCCGACTGCTGCCCGGCGCGCTGGTGATGGGGAGCGGTATTGTCGCCATGCATTACACCGGCATGGCGGCGCTGGAAGTGATGCCGGGGATTATCTGGGACAAGGTCTGGGTGGCCATTTCGGTCGTGATTGCGCTTGCCGCTTCGCTCGCAGCATTATGGCTAACCTTCCGCCTGCGTCGCGAAGCCGCACAGGTCGTGCTGATGCGCATGGGAGCCGCGATCACGATGGGGATTGCCATTGCCGGTATGCACTATGCCGGGATGAAAGCGGCGCAGTTTCCCATGTCCACAATGGTTCATCATGAGGGGATTAACGGGAGCTGGCTGGCGGTGCTGGTCAGCGTCGTCGCGCTCTCTATTCTTGGGATCACCCTGCTGGTGTCGATGCTGGATGCCCGCCTTCAGGCACGAACCGCCCTTCTGGCTTCGTCGCTGGCAGAAGCTAACCGGGAACTCGCTCAACTGGCGCTGCACGATACCCTGACGCGTCTGCCCAACCGTATTCTGCTGGAAGACAGACTCGATCAGGCCATCAGCAAAGCCGATCGTGAAGGGAACCATTTTGCCCTGATGTTCATGGATCTCGACGGCTTTAAAGCCATCAATGACGCCTACGGCCATGATGTCGGTGACAGGCTACTGGTCGCCGTTACACAGCGTCTGCTGCTTCTCCTGAAAGGCCAGTTCACCCTTGCACGTATCGGCGGTGATGAGTTTGTTCTGCTGGCTGAGGGTGAAGGTCCGGACGACGCGGCATCGCTGGCGAATTCGCTGGTCCGCGCGATCGATAGCCCATTCAATCTCGGCCCCTATGAACTGGTGGTGACCCTCAGCATTGGTATCGCGCTGTATCCTCACGACGGTAAAACCGAGCGTGAACTGATGTTTAACGCCGACGCGGCGATGTATCACACGAAGCATATGGGCCGTAACGGCTACCACTTTTTCCAGCCCTCCATGAACACCCTGGCGCAGACCCATCTCCAGCTAATGAACGATCTGTGGATGGCGATCGATCGCAATGAGCTGCGCCTGCTGTATCAGCCAAAATTTCATGCCCCGGCGGGCCCAGTCCTCGGATTCGAGGCGCTATTGCGCTGGCAGCATCCTAAGCAGGGGTTACTGACGCCAGAACTTTTTCTGCCGCTGGCGGAAAAAACGGGGCTGATCATCCCCATTGGCAACTGGGTGATTAATGAAGCCTGTCGCCAGCTGCGGGAATGGCATCTTCAGGGGCATCAAGGCTGGTCAATGGCGGTAAACCTGTCGACACTGCAGTTTGAACAACCTTCGCTGGTTAAAACGGTTCTCGACTGCCTGGCACTTCACCATGTACCACCGGAAATGTTGATCCTCGAAGTGACGGAAACCACGGCGATGAGCAACCCGGATGAGAGCGTACGGGTGCTGACAGAGCTGACGGATGCGGGCGTGAAGGCCTCCATTGATGATTTTGGCACCGGATATTCGAGCCTGCTGTATCTCAAGCGCTTACCGGCCTGTGAATTGAAAATCGACAGGGCGTTCGTGAAAGAGCTCAGCGGCGAAAGCGAGGATGCCACTATTGTCTCAGCGATTGTGGCCCTCGCTAAAACACTTAACCTGAAAGTCGTGGCTGAAGGTGTGGAAACTGAAGCGCAGCAAGCCTTTTTAACCGAGCTGGGCTGTAACACCCTTCAGGGTTATCTGTTAGGTAAACCCGCCAGCGCGCAGACTATAGAAGCACTTTGTGCCCGGGGAGAAATGTTACCTGGCGCTGAGCTGTAAGCATCCTCATCAGGCGACACGCGAATGACAGGGAGTGTCGCCAGTATGCTATCGACCAGAGCGGGAGCCTGCTGATAAAGATTAAAACTGTCATTATTCATTAACCAGTTTTTAATTATTCCGCTAAAAAAACCGTGGAATACAATCAAGGTGAGATCAACATTCACCTGTGGCGAAATGATATTGCGCGAAATACAAGTCTCCAGCGTTGCGCGTAGTGTGTCATCATTGAATCCAATGCGGTTTCTGATTTCACGCTCTGAAATCATATCACTGCTAAATTCACATTTATGATACAAAATTTGTAAAAGCGCACATTGCCGGGGTTCATGGGCAATATACTGCAGCGCGGTAATAAATTGCTCACGAAGTTTTAACAACGGATTGTCGCTATCGGAAAGGGAAAGCCTGTCGCGAATAATGTCGCGAAGCGGTAATTGCTGTTCCCAGATGGCATTAAATATTTCTGATTTACTGGTGAAGTGCCAGTAGATCGCGCCGCGCGTCACCTTAGCAGCATCAGCGATATCCGTCAGCGTCGTGCTGGCAACACCACGCGTCGCAAACTGTCCGATAGCCGCCTCAATCAGCTGCTGCCGGGTTTGTTGAGCCTCTTCTTTCTTTTTACGCGCCATAGGTAACTACTCGTTACTCACAAGGTTTAAAGGTAATATTGCGTTCATGCAAATGTAATTATTCACTAAAATTCGTTTTAATTTTGCACAAAAAAAGTCAATCTTCTTAATTTATAATTAATGCAAATACATCGAATAAATTAAATTCATGAAGTGAATAATTAGACAACATTAAATGCATTTACCTGATTAACATGCCTGAAGTATACCCCCGAATGGATCAGGTCTGATTCTGATTTTTTTCTACAAGCATGGTCATTCGCACTTATAAATTAAAAAACATTAAATACCCTCATTATTATACGCAGCTACATTTTATTTTTTATCCCTCTGCCCCAGCTACCGGTTCGCGACATATATCGGTTAATGGGTATTTAAAGGAACAGTAATGACGAATCATTTCAGACGCTTGCCCTTATCTGGTTTCATTGTCTGCGCGGTACTGCTCACTGGATGCGATGGTCAGGAAAATCAACAACAACACCTGCAGGCGCCTCAGGTCAGCGTGCATATTGTGAAAAGCGCGCCTCTGGCTGTCACCACTGAACTCCCGGGCAGAACAGATGCATTTCGCGTTGCGGAGGTTCGTCCTCAGGTTAGCGGTATTATCCTTCGCCGCAACTTCGCGGAAGGTAGCGATGTAAAAGCGGGTGAGTCACTTTATCAGATTGATCCCGCGACCTATCAGGCAGCCTATGACAGCGCGAAAGGCGAACTGGCGAAGGCTCAGGCAGCGGCCAATATTGCGCACCTGACGGTGAAACGTTATCTCCCGCTGGTAGGCACCCAGTATGTCAGTAAGCAGGAGTATGACCAGGCCGTGGCGACGGCTCAGCAGGCAGATGCCAGCGTGGTGGCCGCAAAAGCCGGCGTTGAAAGCGCACGTATCAACCTTGCCTACACCAAAGTGACCTCTCCTGTTGATGGTCGTATCGGGAAATCAAGCGTGACCGAAGGGGCGCTGGTGACAAATGGGCAGGCCGCAGCGCTGTCAACGGTCCAGCAGCTCGATCCGATTTATGTCGATGTCACCCAATCCAGTAATGATTTTATGCGCCTGAAACAGACGAGCCTGCAAAAAGGCGATACCGCCAGCAGCGTTGAACTGCTGATGGAAAACGGGCAGCCCTATCCGCTGAAAGGCACGTTGCAGTTCTCTGACGTCACGGTCGATGAAAGTACCGGCTCGATTACCCTTCGCGCCATTTTCCCGAACCCTCAGCATCTGTTATTACCCGGCATGTTTGTTCGCGCCCGCATTGATGAAGGCACCCAGCCGGACGCGATTCTGGTTCCACAGCAAGGCGTGACCCGTACACCGCGAGGCGATGCAACCGTCCTGGTGGTGAACGATAAAAACCAGGTTGAGCCGCGTACCGTCGTCGCCCCTCAGGCAATTGGCGATCGCTGGCTGGTGACGGAAGGGCTGAAAAACGGTGACCGCGTGATTGTCAGCGGGCTACAGAAAGTCAAACCGGGGGTAACCGTCATCGCCACGCCGGATACCACCACGACTCCAGCCGGTTAAGGGACGACGACATGGCTAATTTCTTTATTCAGAGACCGGTTTTCGCCTGGGTACTTGCCATCATTTTGATGATTGCAGGCGGGCTGGCCATTCTCAAACTTCCCGTCGCACAGTATCCGACCATTGCCCCTCCAGCCGTGGCGATATCCGCGACCTACCCGGGAGCGGACGCTCAAACGGTGCAGGATACCGTGACCCAGGTTATCGAACAGAACATGAACGGTATCGATAACCTGATGTATATGTCCTCCACCAGCGATTCAGCGGGGAACGTCACCATCACCCTGACCTTCGAGTCAGGAACCGACCCGGACATCGCTCAGGTGCAGGTGCAGAACAAGCTGCAGCTCGCCATGCCGCTGCTGCCGCAAGAGGTTCAGCAGCAAGGGATTGGCGTGGAGAAATCCAGCAGCAGCTTCCTGCTGGTCGCCGGTTTTGTTTCAGACAACAAAAGCCTCACGCAGAACGACATCTCTGACTATGTCGCCTCAAACGTCAAAGATGCCATCAGCCGAACGTCTGGTGTCGGTGACGTTCAGCTGTTTGGCGCTCAGTATGCGATGCGCATCTGGCTCGACAGCAACGCGATGAACAAATACCAGCTGACGCCGCTGGATATTATCAACCAGTTGAAAACCCAGAACGATCAGATAGCGGCAGGCCAGCTGGGCGGAACGCCGTCCATTCCAGGGCAACAGCTGAATGCCTCGATCATCGCGCAAACTCGCCTGAAATCACCGGAGGAGTTTGGCCGCGTGACGCTTAAGGTGAACCAGGACGGCTCGATGGTTCATCTGAAGGACGTGGCTCGCATTGAGCTGGGTGGCGAAAACTACAACATGGTCACTAAAATCAACGGGCAGGCGGCAACCGGCCTGGGGATTAAGCTGGCAACCGGGGCAAATGCGCTGGACACTGCGGCAGCCATCAAAAGCAAGCTGGCGCAGCTGCAGCAGTTCTTCCCACAGGGGCTGAAAGTTGTCTATCCCTATGACACCACGCCCTTCGTGAAAATCTCCATCCACGAAGTGGTGAAGACCCTGTTTGAAGCGATCGTTCTCGTCTTCCTGGTCATGTACCTGTTCCTGCAAAACCTGCGCGCGACGCTCATCCCAACTATCGCGGTGCCGGTCGTTCTGCTGGGTACCTTCGCGGTTCTGGCGGCGTTTGGTTTCTCCATCAATACCCTGACGATGTTCGGCATGGTGCTGGCGATAGGCCTGCTGGTCGATGACGCTATCGTGGTCGTTGAGAACGTTGAACGTGTCATGGTCGAGGACAAGCTGCCGCCGAAAGAGGCCACGCAGAAGTCGATGGAGCAGATCCAGGGCGCACTGGTGGGGATCGCCATGGTGCTCTCGGCGGTCTTTATTCCGATGGCCTTTTTTGGCGGCTCGACGGGGGCAATCTATCGCCAGTTCTCGCTGACTATCGTTTCCGCTATGGCCTTGTCCGTACTGGTTGCGCTAATCCTGACGCCCGCACTCTGTGCAACGTTGCTGAAGCCCATATCCGGCGACCATCATGAGAAAAAAGGTGGCTTCTTCGGCTGGTTTAATGCGCTCTTTGATAAAAGCGTGGAGCACTACAGCAACAGCGTGAGCGGTATTTTGCGTAAGACAGGGCGCTATCTGGTGGTGTACGTCATTATTGTCGGTGGCATGGCGGTGCTTTTCCTGCGCTTGCCCACCTCCTTCCTGCCCGAAGAGGATCAGGGGGTATTTATGACGATGGTTCAGCTCCCGGCAGGTGCAACCCAGACGCGTACTCAGCAGGTCCTCGACCAGGTTCAGGATTACTATCTGAACAAAGAGAAGGCGAACGTTGAATCCGTCTTTACCGTAAACGGCTTTAGCTTTAGCGGCCAGGGTCAGAACTCCGGTATTGCATTCGTCAGCCTGAAGCCCTGGGAGGAGCGCCCGGGGTCGGAAAATGGCGTCGAAGCCATTGTGGGTCGCGCGACGAAAGCCTTCAGTCAGATTAAAGATGGCCTTGTGTTCCCGTTTAACCTGCCTGCAATTATCGAGCTGGGTACCGCCACGGGCTTCGACTTTGAATTGATCGATCAGGCTAACCTGGGGCATACCCAGCTGACGCAGGCGCGTAACCAACTGCTCAGCATGGTGAAAGAGCACCCTGACCTGCTGGTTCGCGTGCGCCCTAACGGTCTTGAAGATACGCCTCAGTTCAAGCTGGATGTCGATCAGGAGAAAGCGCAGGCGCTGGGCGTCAGTCTTTCTGACGTCAACCAGACGATTTCGACGGCCTTAGGTGGCACCTATGTGAACGACTTTATCGATCATGGGCGAGTGAAAAAGGTCTACGTACAGGCTGACGCAAAATTCCGTATGTTGCCAGGCGATATTAACAACCTTTACGTGCGCAGCGCGAATGGGGAGATGGTCCCGTTCTCCGCCTTCAGCAACGCTCACTGGTTCTATGGCTCACCTCGCCTGGAGCGCTATAACGGGATGCCCTCGATGGAGATCCTGGGGGAATCAGCCCCGGGTAAAAGTACCGGTGAGGCCATGGTTATGATGGAAAGTCTCGCGGCAAAACTGCCTTCCGGTATCGGCTATGACTGGACGGGGATGTCTTATCAGGAGCGGC
This sequence comes from Enterobacter asburiae, assembly GCF_024599655.1. Classification (NCBI taxonomy): domain Bacteria; kingdom Pseudomonadati; phylum Pseudomonadota; class Gammaproteobacteria; order Enterobacterales; family Enterobacteriaceae; genus Enterobacter; species Enterobacter asburiae. The sequence continues at coordinate 543,572 of NZ_CP102247.1, read as the reverse complement.
TCTCGGGTAATCAGGCGCCTGCGCTGTACGCCATTTCACTGATCGTGGTGTTCCTGTGTCTGGCAGCGCTGTATGAAAGCTGGTCCATTCCGTTCTCCGTTATGCTGGTTGTACCGCTGGGTGTCATTGGGGCGCTTCTCGCAGCGTCGCTGCGCGGGTTAAATAATGACGTCTATTTCCAGGTCGGCCTGCTGACGACGATTGGTTTGTCGGCTAAAAATGCCATCCTGATCGTCGAATTTGCTAAAGACCTGATGGATAAAGAAGGCAAAGGCATTATTGAAGCCACGCTGGAAGCTTCCAGGATGCGCCTTCGACCGATCCTGATGACGTCTCTGGCCTTTATCCTTGGCGTCATGCCGCTGGTGATCAGCACCGGTGCCGGGAGCGGCGCGCAAAACGCCGTCGGTACGGGCGTTATGGGGGGAATGCTTTCCGCAACGCTTCTGGCGATTTTCTTCGTGCCCGTCTTCTTTGTGGTTGTTCGGCGACGGTTTACTCACCATAAAGAGTAATGTTCCCCAGAAAAGGCACCTCTGGTGCCTTTTTTTTATTTTTAACATAAACAATGAATTAGGCTTTACATAAAGGCATTGTTAAAAATAGGATGATTTGCATTAAGTAAAAACACTCTTTTACCTCTTCATAATGTCTCCATAAATTTCTCCTGAAACCGACTTTTCTCCACGATTTTTACAAACTACATAATTTGAGATTATTCCTCGTGTAACGAGGACTTACCCCGGTGGTAAAATAACCTCCAGTTCGTTAATAGCCCTCCTGGCTTTATAGCGGATTAGAAATAATACTGAGGTAACATCATGAAAAGATTCATTTCCGTTGCACTTCTCGCTGCGCTGCTTGCTGGTTGCGCGCACGACTCTCCATGTGTACCGGTTTACGACGACCAGGGCCGACTGGTTCATACCAATACCTGTATGAAAGGCACCACTCAGGATAACTGGGAGACCGCGGGTGCTATCGCCGGCGGTGCTGCCGCAGTAGCGGGTTTGACGCTGGGTATTGTTGCTCTGACGAAGTAACATCTGTTGAGAAAGCGCGGCTCTGCCCGCGCTTTTGCTTTTAATGAGTGCAGTATTTTCAAATAAGTAAAAAAATAGCCCCGTATTTATTCACGTAATTAATACAAGCCTGAAGTTAGTCACAACTTTTTCGCATACTCATTCAAATTACTTATTCTATCGTGATGATTTTCACACATTAATATTATTGAATACCCTGCCAATATTCACCCCGGAAACTATCTCTTCTTTTTCCTGACCCGACTCAAAACTTTTGCTCTGATTTGTGGCATAGGTTGTAATTTCGCACCGTTTCGGGGCGCTCGTTTTATTTAAGCCTGTCTACACTCAGCATTAAGCGTTCACTCGTCTCTTATTTTGTCGAACGCAAAACTGGCATTACGTTTGCTTTATAAACGTTGGCCAAAGCCACAGACAGGTTAAGCGTTTAAAAACGCCTCTATAACGATAAATTTCGCCACACAGGATGCATTATGAAAAAGACGATGATAGCCAGCCTGGCCGCTGCAGGCATGTTGTTTGCCGTAGCCGGTCAAGCCCATGCGGGAACGACACTGGATGCCGTTAAAAAGAAAGGTTTTGTTCAATGTGGTATCAGTGACGGTTTGCCTGGCTTCTCTTATGCCGATGCGAACGGCAAATTTACCGGTATTGATGTGGATGTCTGCCGTGGCGTTGCAGCCGCCGTTTTTGGCGATGACAGCAAAGTAAAATACACCCCGCTGACGGCGAAAGAACGCTTTACGGCGCTGCAGTCCGGCGAGGTCGACATGCTCTCCCGTAATACCACCTGGACTTCCTCCCGTGATGCTGGCATGGGGATGTCATTTACGGGCGTGACCTATTATGACGGCATCGGCTTCCTGACCCACAATAAAGCTGGTCTGAAAAGCGCCAAAGAACTGGATGGCGCCACCGTTTGTATCCAGGCGGGCACCGATACCGAGCTGAACGTCGCGGATTATTTCAAAGCAAACAACATGAAATACACCCCGGTGACATTCGACCGCTCGGATGAATCGGCCAAAGCGCTGGAATCCGGCCGTTGCGACACGCTGGCCTCTGACCAGTCACAGCTGTATGCCTTACGTATTAAGCTGAGCAACCCGGCAGAGTGGATTGTCCTGCCAGAAGTAATCTCCAAAGAACCTCTCGGCCCCGTCGTTCGTCGTGGTGATGAAGACTGGTTCTCCATTGTTCGCTGGACGCTGTTTGCCATGCTGAACGCAGAAGAGATGGGCATCAACTCTAAAAACGTTGATGAGAAAGCTGCTAAGCCATCCAACCCGGATATGGCACACCTGCTCGGTAAAGAAGGTGATTTCGGCAAGGATCTGAAGCTGGATAACAAGTGGGCTTACAACATCATCAAACAGGTGGGTAACTACTCTGAGATCTTTGAGCGCAACGTGGGATCGGAAAGCCCGCTGAAGATCAAACGCGGCCAGAACAATCTCTGGAACAACGGCGGCATTCAGTACGCGCCACCAGTACGTTAAGTCATAGCTGTAACGGGCACTGCTCAGGCAGTGCCCACTCCAGAGTCATGGTTACTGAGGTTTCTTTATGTCCCATCGCCGCTCAGCCGTAAAAGGATCGCTATCCTTTTCTCATCCCGCGGTCCGCGCCTGGCTATTCCAGATTATTGCTATTGTTGCGGTTGTTCTCATCGCCGTGTATCTCATCCATAACACCATCACCAACCTGAATAATCGCGGCATTACTTCCGGTTTCGCGTTTTTAGATCGCAGCGCGGGGTTTGGTATCGTTCAGCACCTTATTGATTACCAGGAAGGCGACACCTACGGACGCGTGTTCGTAGTCGGTTTACTGAATACGCTGTTGGTATCGGCGCTTTGTATCGTCTTCGCGTCGATACTGGGCTTCTTTATTGGCCTGGCGCGTCTTTCTGAAAACTGGCTCCTGCGGAAACTGTCGACTGTTTATATTGAGACGTTCCGCAATATCCCCCCGCTCCTGCAGATATTCTTCTGGTATTTCGCCGTACTGCGTAACCTTCCCGGTCCCCGCCAGGCCGTCGACGCGTTCGAGCTGTTTTTCCTGAGTAACCGTGGGTTGTCCATCCCTTCTCCCCTGGTAGGTGAAGGCCTGTACGCTTTCATCGGCGCGATTGCGATAGCGCTTGCTCTCTCTGCTGGGGTATTCCGTTTTAACCGCAAGCATCAGATCAAAACCGGTCAGCTCCGGAGAACCTGGCCCACGGCTGTTGTCCTGATCGTTAGCCTGCCGCTGATCGCACACTGGCTGTTTGGGGCCGCGCTGCACTGGGACATTCCACATCTGCGTGGCTTTAACTTTCAGGGCGGGATGGTATTAATTCCCGAGCTGGCAGCCCTGACGCTGGCACTGTCGATTTATACCTCCGCGTTTATCGCAGAGATTATCCGTGCAGGGATACAGGCCGTACCTTATGGACAGCACGAAGCGGCACGCTCACTGGGATTACCCCATACCGTGACGCTTCGCCAGGTCATCATTCCGCAGGCTTTACGGGTCATCATTCCGCCCCTGACCAGCCAGTATCTCAATATTGTCAAAAACTCGTCGCTGGCCGCTGCCATTGGTTACCCGGATATGGTGTCACTCTTCGCCGGAACCGTGCTTAACCAGACCGGACAAGCCATTGAAACCATCGCCATCACGATGTCTGTCTATCTGATCATCAGCCTGGTGATTTCACTGCTGATGAACCTTTATAACCGTCGTATAGCACTGGTCGAGCGCTAAGGATCTATGATGACAAAAGCGATACTGTCGCACTCCTCGCGCCCTGCCAACTCGACAGGTGGACGTTTCATTCTCTGGGCGCGTAAGAATCTGTTCTCCAGCTGGAGTAACAGCCTGCTGACGATTGTCTGCCTGTGGCTCATGTGGGAATTGATTCCTCCCCTGCTGAACTGGGCGTTTTTACAGGCCAACTGGGTCGGTTCAACCCGAGCAGACTGCACAAAGGCCGGCGCCTGCTGGGTGTTTATTCATGAGCGCTTCGGCCAGTTTATGTATGGATTGTATCCCCATGAACAGCGCTGGCGGATTAATCTGGCGCTGGTTATCGGCCTGCTTTCTATCGCGGCCATGTTCTGGAAAAAGCTGCCTCATCGTGGACGCTATATTGCCGCCTGGGCAGTGGTTTATCCGATTATTGTCTGGGCGCTGTTGTATGGCGGTTTCCTGGGGCTGGAACGCGTTGAAACACGCCAGTGGGGCGGGCTGACTCTGACGCTGATTATCGCTTCAGTGGGGATAGCCGGTGCGCTACCGTGGGGGATTTTACTGGCTCTGGGACGGCGTTCAAAAATGCCGATCGTCCGTGTGCTCTCCGTTATCTTCATTGAGTTCTGGCGCGGCGTACCGCTTATCACCGTTCTGTTTATGTCGTCGGTCATGCTGCCGCTGTTTATGGCAGAAGGTACCACTATCGACAAGCTGATCCGTGCCCTGGTGGGGGTGATTCTCTTCCAGTCCGCCTATGTCGCTGAAGTTGTGCGAGGTGGTTTGCAGGCGTTACCTAAAGGCCAGTACGAAGCGGCGGAATCACTGGCTCTCGGTTACTGGAAAACGCAAGGACTGGTCATTCTTCCCCAAGCACTCAAGCTGGTCATCCCGGGTCTGGTCAACACGATCATTGCCCTCTTCAAGGATACCAGCCTGGTGATCATCATTGGATTGTTCGATCTCTTTAGCAGCGTGCAACAGGCAACCGTTGACCCTGTCTGGCTGGGTATGTCCACCGAAGGATATGTCTTTGCAGCTCTGATCTACTGGATCTTTTGTTTTAGCATGTCGCGCTACAGCCAGCATCTGGAAAAGCGCTTTAACACCGGGCGTACACCGCACTGAGGAAATTATGAGCCAAATAACTATGACACCCGCCGACGCGATGATTACGCTGGAAAATGTGAATAAATGGTACGGACAATTTCATGTCCTGAAGGACATTAATCTTAAGGTAAAGCAGGGAGAACGCATTGTCCTTTGCGGCCCTTCTGGCTCCGGGAAATCCACGACCATTCGCTGTATTAATCATCTTGAAGAACATCAGCAAGGACGCATTGTGGTTGATGGCATCGAGCTGAATGAAGATATCCGCAATATCGAACGCGTACGTCAGGAAGTGGGAATGGTATTTCAGCACTTTAATCTGTTTCCGCACCTGACCGTTCTGCAGAACTGTACGCTTGCGCCAATTTGGGTACGAAAGATGCCGAAAAAGGAAGCGGAGGCATTAGCCATGCACTACCTCGAGCGCGTACGTATCGCCGAGCATGCCAATAAGTTTCCTGGCCAGATATCGGGCGGCCAACAGCAGCGTGTGGCTATCGCCCGTTCGCTGTGCATGAAACCGAAAATTATGCTGTTTGATGAACCGACATCTGCCCTGGATCCGGAAATGGTGAAAGAGGTTCTGGACACCATGATTGGGCTGGCGCAATCCGGTATGACCATGCTGTGTGTGACACATGAGATGGGGTTTGCGCGAACCGTGGCCGACCGGGTGATCTTTATGGATCGCGGGGAGATTGTTGAGCAGGCACCGCCGGATGAGTTCTTTGCGCATCCGAAGTCAGAACGCACGCGAGCATTCCTGTCGCAGGTGATTCATTAGTCGTTTGCTCTGCCGGGTGGCGGCTTCGCCTTACCCGGCCTACCGTTTTTTCTGCGCATAAACGCAAAAAGGCCATCCTTTCGGATGGCCTTCTCACTTATTTGATGTCTGGCAGTTCCCTACTCTCACATGGGGAGACCCCACACTACCATCGGCGCTACGGCGTTTCACTTCTGAGTTCGGCATGGGGTCAGGTGGGACCACCGCGCTAAAGCCGCCAGACAAATTCTTTTACTTCTTGCCGAACTTTAACCTAAGTATAAAGTGGTGCTGATACCCAGAGTCGAACTGGGGACCTCACCCTTACCAAGGGTGCGCTCTACCAACTGAGCCATATCAGCACGCTAAATTTGATGCCTGGCAGTTCCCTACTCTCACATGGGGAGACCCCACACTACCATCGGCGCTACGGCGTTTCACTTCTGAGTTCGGCATGGGGTCAGGTGGGACCACCGCGCTAAAGCCGCCAGGCAAATTCTGTTAAATCTGTATCAAAGCTGAAAATCTTCTGTCTCTTCGCCGAAACAGCTTCGGCGTTGTAAGGTTAAGCCTCACGGTTCATTAGTATCGGTTAGCTCAACGCATCGCTGCGCTTACACACCCGACCTATCAACGTCGTAGTCTTCAACGTTCCTTCAGGACCCTTAAAGGGTCAGGGAGAACTCATCTCGGGGCAAGTTTCGTGCTTAGATGCTTTCAGCACTTATCTTTTCCGCATTTAGCTACCGGGCAATGCCATTGGCATGACAACCCGAACACCAGTGATGCGTCCACTCCGGTCCTCTCGTACTAGGAGCAGCCCCCCTCAATTCTCCAGCGCCCACGGCAGATAGGGACCGAACTGTCTCACGACGTTCTAAACCCAGCTCGCGTACCACTTTAAATGGCGAACAGCCATACCCTTGGGACCTACTTCAGCCCCAGGATGTGATGAGCCGACATCGAGGTGCCAAACACCGCCGTCGATATGAACTCTTGGGCGGTATCAGCCTGTTATCCCCGGAGTACCTTTTATCCGTTGAGCGATGGCCCTTCCATTCAGAACCACCGGATCACTATGACCTGCTTTCGCACCTGCTCGAGCCGTCACTCTCGCAGTCAAGCTAGCTTATGCCATTGCACTAACCTCCTGATGTCCGACCAGGATTAGCTAACCTTCGTGCTCCTCCGTTACTCTTTGGGAGGAGACCGCCCCAGTCAAACTACCCACCAGACACTGTCCGCAACCCGGATTACGGGTCTACGTTAGAACACCAGCCATTAAAGGGTGGTATTTCAAGGTTGGCTCCACGCAGACTGGCGTCCACGCTTCAAAGCCTCCCACCTATCCTACACATCAAGGACCAGTGTTCAGTGTCAAGCTATAGTAAAGGTTCACGGGGTCTTTCCGTCTTGCCGCGGGTACACTGCATCTTCACAGCGAGTTCAATTTCACTGAGTCTCGGGTGGAGACAGCCTGGCCATCATTACGCCATTCGTGCAGGTCGGAACTTACCCGACAAGGAATTTCGCTACCTTAGGACCGTTATAGTTACGGCCGCCGTTTACCGGGGCTTCGATCAAGAGCTTCGCGTTGCCGCTAACCCCATCAATTAACCTTCCGGCACCGGGCAGGCGTCACACCGTATACGTCCACTTTCGTGTTTGCACAGTGCTGTGTTTTTAATAAACAGTTGCAGCCAGCTGGTATCTTCGACTGATTTCAGCTCCACCCGCAGGGGCTTCACCTACATATCAGCGTGCCTTCTCCCGAAGTTACGGCACCATTTTGCCTAGTTCCTTCACCCGAGTTCTCTCAAGCGCCTTGGTATTCTCTACCTGACCACCTGTGTCGGTTTGGGGTACGATTTGATGTTACCTGATGCTTAGAGGCTTTTCCTGGAAGCAGGGCATTTGTTACTTCAGCACCGTAGTGCCTCGTCATCACACCTCAGCGTTAGAAGAGTTCCGGATTTACCTAAAACTCCCGCCTACATGCTTAAACCGGGACAACCGTCGCCCGGCTAACATAGCCTTCTCCGTCCCCCCTTCGCAGTAACACCAAGTACAGGAATATTAACCTGTTTCCCATCGACTACGCCTTTCGGCCTCGCCTTAGGGGTCGACTCACCCTGCCCCGATTAACGTTGGACAGGAACCCTTGGTCTTCCGGCGTGCGGGCTTTTCACCCGCATTATCGTTACTTATGTCAGCATTCGCACTTCTGATACCTCCAGCATGCCTCACAGCACACCTTCAACGGCTTACAGAACGCTCCCCTACCCAACAACGCATAAGCGTCGCTGCCGCAGCTTCGGTGCATGGTTTAGCCCCGTTACATCTTCCGCGCAGGCCGACTCGACCAGTGAGCTATTACGCTTTCTTTAAATGATGGCTGCTTCTAAGCCAACATCCTGGCTGTCTGTGCCTTCCCACATCGTTTCCCACTTAACCATGACTTTGGGACCTTAGCTGGCGGTCTGGGTTGTTTCCCTCTTCACGACGGACGTTAGCACCCGCCGTGTGTCTCCCGTGATAACATTCTTCGGTATTCGTAGTTTGCATCGGGTTGGTAAGCCGGGATGGCCCCCTAGCCGAAACAGTGCTCTACCCCCGAAGATGAGTTCACGAGGCGCTACCTAAATAGCTTTCGGGGAGAACCAGCTATCTCCCGGTTTGATTGGCCTTTCACCCCCAGCCACAAGTCATCCGCTAATTTTTCAACATTAGTCGGTTCGGTCCTCCAGTTAGTGTTACCCAACCTTCAACCTGCCCATGGCTAGATCACCGGGTTTCGGGTCTATACCCTGCAACTTAACGCCCAGTTAAGACTCGGTTTCCCTTCGGCTCCCCTATACGGTTAACCTTGCTACAGAATATAAGTCGCTGACCCATTATACAAAAGGTACGCAGTCACACCACGAAGGTGCTCCCACTGCTTGTACGTACACGGTTTCAGGTTCTTTTTCACTCCCCTCGCCGGGGTTCTTTTCGCCTTTCCCTCACGGTACTGGTTCACTATCGGTCAGTCAGGAGTATTTAGCCTTGGAGGATGGTCCCCCCATATTCAGACAGGATACCACGTGTCCCGCCCTACTCTTCGAGTTCACAGCAAGTGTGCTTTCGTGTACGGGGCTGTCACCCTGTATCGCCGGACTTTCCAGACCGTTCCACTAACACACAAGCTGATTCAGACTCTGGGCTGCTCCCCGTTCGCTCGCCGCTACTGGGGGAATCTCGGTTGATTTCTTTTCCTCGGGGTACTTAGATGTTTCAGTTCCCCCGGTTCGCCTCGTTAACCTATGTATTCAGTTAACGATAGTGTGTCGGAACACACTGGGTTTCCCCATTCGGACATCGCCGGGTCAAAGGTTCATATCACCTCGCCGGCGCTTTTCGCAGATTAGCACGTCCTTCATCGCCTCTGACTGCCAGGGCATCCACCGTGTACGCTTAGTCGCTTAACCTCACAACCCGAAGATGTTTCTTTCGATTCATCATCAAATTGCGAAAATTTGAGAGACTCGAACACACATAACATGTGTGTCGTTTCAATTTTCAGCTTGATCCAGATTTTTAAAGAGCAAATATCTCAAACGTCACCCGAAGATGAGTTTTGAGATATTAAGGCAGGTGACTTTCACTCACGAACCAGCAAGTGGCGTCCCCTAGGGGATTCGAACCCCTGTTACCGCCGTGAAAGGGCGGTGTCCTGGGCCTCTAGACGAAGGGGACACTGAAGTCTCAATCGCAAGACGCCTTGCTATTTACTTTTCATCAGACAATCTGTGTGGACACTGCAAAGGCAGGTTCTTTAAGGTAAGGAGGTGATCCAACCGCAGGTTCCCCTACGGTTACCTTGTTACGACTTCACCCCAGTCATGAATCACAAAGTGGTAAGCGCCCTCCCGAAGGTTAAGCTACCTACTTCTTTTGCAACCCACTCCCATGGTGTGACGGGCGGTGTGTACAAGGCCCGGGAACGTATTCACCGTAGCATTCTGATCTACGATTACTAGCGATTCCGACTTCATGGAGTCGAGTTGCAGACTCCAATCCGGACTACGACGCACTTTATGAGGTCCGCTTGCTCTCGCGAGGTCGCTTCTCTTTGTATGCGCCATTGTAGCACGTGTGTAGCCCTACTCGTAAGGGCCATGATGACTTGACGTCATCCCCACCTTCCTCCAGTTTATCACTGGCAGTCTCCTTTGAGTTCCCGGCCGGACCGCTGGCAACAAAGGATAAGGGTTGCGCTCGTTGCGGGACTTAACCCAACATTTCACAACACGAGCTGACGACAGCCATGCAGCACCTGTCTCAGAGTTCCCGAAGGCACCAAAGCATCTCTGCTAAGTTCTCTGGATGTCAAGAGTAGGTAAGGTTCTTCGCGTTGCATCGAATTAAACCACATGCTCCACCGCTTGTGCGGGCCCCCGTCAATTCATTTGAGTTTTAACCTTGCGGCCGTACTCCCCAGGCGGTCGACTTAACGCGTTAGCTCCGGAAGCCACTCCTCAAGGGAACAACCTCCAAGTCGACATCGTTTACGGCGTGGACTACCAGGGTATCTAATCCTGTTTGCTCCCCACGCTTTCGCACCTGAGCGTCAGTCTTTGTCCAGGGGGCCGCCTTCGCCACCGGTATTCCTCCAGATCTCTACGCATTTCACCGCTACACCTGGAATTCTACCCCCCTCTACAAGACTCTAGCCTGCCAGTTTCGAATGCAGTTCCCAGGTTGAGCCCGGGGATTTCACATCCGACTTGACAGACCGCCTGCGTGCGCTTTACGCCCAGTAATTCCGATTAACGCTTGCACCCTCCGTATTACCGCGGCTGCTGGCACGGAGTTAGCCGGTGCTTCTTCTGCGGGTAACGTCAATTGCTGAGGTTATTAACCTCAACACCTTCCTCCCCGCTGAAAGTACTTTACAACCCGAAGGCCTTCTTCATACACGCGGCATGGCTGCATCAGGCTTGCGCCCATTGTGCAATATTCCCCACTGCTGCCTCCCGTAGGAGTCTGGACCGTGTCTCAGTTCCAGTGTGGCTGGTCATCCTCTCAGACCAGCTAGGGATCGTCGCCTAGGTGAGCCGTTACCCCACCTACTAGCTAATCCCATCTGGGCACATCTGATGGCAAGAGGCCCGAAGGTCCCCCTCTTTGGTCTTGCGACGTTATGCGGTATTAGCTACCGTTTCCAGTAGTTATCCCCCTCCATCAGGCAGTTTCCCAGACATTACTCACCCGTCCGCCGCTCGTCACCCGGAGAGCAAGCTCTCCTGTGCTACCGCTCGACTTGCATGTGTTAGGCCTGCCGCCAGCGTTCAATCTGAGCCATGATCAAACTCTTCAATTTAAGTTTGATGCTCGTGAATTAAACTTCGTAATGAATTACGTATGTTCACTCAGAGACTTGGTATTCATTTATTGTCCGAAGACATTAAGAATCCATGTCACTTTGAGTGCCCACACAGATTGTCTGATAAATTGTTAAAGAGCAGTGCAACGCGGCTTTCGCTCACCGTTGCGAGGTGGCGTATATTACGCTTTCCTCTTTCAGAGTCAACCCATTATTTCAGGATTTTTTCTCTTCAACCGACCGGGTTGTTTGTGAAGTGATTCACATCCGCCGTGTCGATGGAGGCGCATTATAGGGATCCCATTTTTTAGCACAAGTATTTTTTAGATCTTTTTTTCCGACTGCTGATTTTCCGCGCTTTTCGCTGAAATCCCGCCCGATCTGCTTAAATATTGACGTATTTTGCCTTGTCTCGATCCATTACTATGATCAAAGTCTTCTGTATAGTGCTCATTGTTAGAGGTAGATATGCCCGCAGTATTACGTCCTTATAAAGATCTCTTCCCCCAAAAAGGCGATCGCGTGATGATCGATGCCAGCAGCGTAGTGATTGGTGATGTCCGAATGGCCGATGACGTCAGCATCTGGCCGCTCGTCGCCATCAGGGGAGATGTTAACTATGTGTCGATTGGTGCACGTACCAATATTCAGGACGGTAGCGTTCTGCATGTTACACACAAATCCTCCTATAACCCGGAGGGCAATCCCCTCATCATTGGAGAAGAGGTTACCGTCGGCCATAAAGTGATGCTTCACGGCTGCACTATCGGAAATCGCGTACTTGTTGGCATGGGGTCGATTTTGCTGGATGGCGTCATAGTAGAAGATGACGTAATGATTGGTGCCGGTAGCCTGGTCCCGCAGAACAAACGGCTGGAGAGTGGCTATCTCTATCTGGGAAGCCCGGTAAAACAGATCCGCCCCCTGAAGGAGGCAGAGATCGAAGGGTTAAAATACTCGGCGAACAACTACGTTAACTGGAAGAATGACTATTTGGATCAGGACAACCAAACCCAGCCCTGATCGTCTTCCTGCTGTTCGCGGATTAAATCGCTGGCTTCCTCTTCCAGATCCCAGCGATTTTCGCAAAATACCGCTATCGGGTCTGAACCGCCAAAACGACGTAACAACGTTTCCCCATGAATGGCACAGGTAAGTTGCATCCCCTGCACCAGCACCGGAAAACAGACCGCTTGTTTACTCTCATCCCAGTTCTCTCTGTCCGGGAAATGAATAGCCTGGTTCACGCCGACAGCTCCTGCTTTAACTTTTCAATGACAGGTTCGACCGCAGGCAACACGCCATGCCAGAGCAGCACCGCATGCGCAGCCTGACCCACCAGCATTCCCAGCCCATCGGCTAACTGTTTCGCGCCGTGTTGTTCGCACCAGTTAAGGAAAGGCGTCTTTCCTTTCTGATAAAACATGTCATAGAAGTACATATGCGCGTTGACCAGAGAAGCGGGAATTGCCGGGATCTCTCCTTTAATGCCGCTGGACGTGGCGTTAATGACAAGATCGAACTCACGATCGACAAGATCGTCAAGCGCTACCGCGTTCACGCTACCTGTATGGGCAAACAACGCCGCCAGCGCTTCTGCGCGGGAAAAGGTTCTGTTGGTAATGGTCACCGCACAGTCCATTGAAAGCAGAGGCAACAGTACTCCCCGCGATGCGCCACCCGCACCAATCAGCAGGACCCGGAATCCGGGCTTAATAAACGACAGTCGTTCCAGATCGCTAAGTAAACCAATTCCGTCGGTGTTGTCCCCCAAAAGGCGTCCATCCTCAAGCCGTTTTAGGGTATTGACCGCACCAGCCAGTGAAGCGCGCTCGGTCAGCTCATCTGCACGCTCGAAGGCTTCCTCTTTAAAAGGGACCGTCACATTAGCGCCTTTACCGCCCGCAGCGAAAAAAGCCTCCAGCGTTGGAATAAATGCATCCACCGGTGCCAGTACGCGACCATAGGGATGATTTATCTGCAGCTGTTTCGCAAATTGCTGATGAATCAACGGTGATTTGCTGTGTGCAATCGGATTACCAAAAACAGCATAGGTTTCCATGAGATTACCCCTGGCGAAAACGTTCGCCGGTCAAAGCGTCACGAATTTCAGACGGGTTCAGGCGCCCTCCCGTTTTACCGACAGTAACAGGGAAGTCATTCCCGAACTGCGCCAGCACTTCTTCGGTTGTCCGACAAGGTGGCAATCCGGTCAGGTTGGCGCTGGTTGAGACCAGTGGTTTACCAAATGCCAGACAAAGCTCAACCACCAGCGGATGGTCAGTTACGCGAACGGCGAGGGAATCAAAGCGTCCGGTTAACCAGCGCGGCGTTGTCGGCTGCGCCGGGAAGACGAAGGTCACCGGTCCTGGCCACGCGGAGAAGATAGTCTCGCGCTGCGCTGGCGTCAGCATGGAGTCATCGATATAGGGTTTAAGCTGCTCGTAATTCGCAGCTATCAAAATCAGCCCTTTCTCGACAGGTCTTTGTTTTAAGGCAAGCAGACGGCTCACTGCCGTCTCGCTGTCAGGATCGCAACCGACCCCAAAAACAGCTTCAGTTGGATAGGCGATGACTTCTTCATTTTTCAGTACGTCCACTGCATGCGCAATGGAGCCTGATGGCAGGTTATTATTCACTATTTTGATCCGCCGTAACCGGCTTTCCACATTGTTTACTGGCGCAGAAGCGTTTCATGCCTTGCGCGGTTTTCTTCTCTATGAGTAGCGGATAATTGCAATGAGGGCAGGTTCCCGCTACCGGTTTAAAATTGATAACGAACTGGCATTCAGGATAGCGATCGCACGAATGGAAGGTCTTACCATAACGGGAGCGGCGCTGTACCAATTGACCGCGCTGACACTGAGGGCACGCAATTGCCGTTTCATCAGGCTTATCAATTTGTTCCGTATGTTCGCATTCCGGGTAGCGGCTACATCCAATAAACATGCCGAAACGCCCCTGACGCAGGGCTAATTCACCACCGCAGACTGGACAAAACTGCCCCTCCAGAATTTTAACGATATGCCCATCCGCCTGGCTTTTCAGGGGACGGACATAATCACATTCCGGATAGTGTGAACAACCGAGAAACGGGCCGTGTTTCCCGGACCGAATAACAAGTTCAGCCCCGCACTGCGGGCAGGGCTCGTTTTTATGCACCGTGAATAGTGCTGATTTGGCCATAACAACTCTTGGTGCTGCACATTGAATTAGTGCAGCATACCTTCATTCACTTCAAAGAGTAATTCTTCCATTTGCTGATAGGCATTTTCACAGCCCGGGATATTAAACAGAACCATCAGGATCACCCACTTGAGATCTTCCAGTTCAAATTCTGCTGTATCCAGCGCCATGACGCGCTCTATCACCATTTCTCTCGTTTCGAGGTTCAGCACCTGAATCTGCTCAAGGAATAAGATGAACCCCCGGCAGCTGGCGTCCAGCCTTTCACACTCTTCTGTGGTATAAATGCGTACTGACAATGGGTCAGAAGCAAGCTGCATCGGTTCGGCGAGGCCTTCCTGATAATCAGCCAGTTTTTCCAGCCACATCAACGCATTATAGATATCTTCCCGCTCAAACCCCGCATCGGTAAGATCCTGTGTCAATTTGTCCTGATCCACTCGCATTTCTGCTTCGTTATGGATGTAAGTCTCAAACAAATACATCAGTACGTCGAACATGGCATGCCCTCCTTAATCGGACATAGCCGCCGGGTACAGCTGCGATCCACCCTGCTAACTCCAGTTCGAGTAGCTGTGCTACCGTTACTGGCACAGGTTGGCCGGCACGTTCAGCGACAACGTCAACAGGTGTTACCTCATCTCCTACGTTAGCCAGGAGCTTGGGAAATGGCAATGCCACCTTTCCCTGATCTGATGAATATTGTCGCTTTTCGGGATCTTCCTGCAGCCATTGCAACCCATATTGCAAATTTTCAAGAATATCCCCTACTTCCGTTACCAGTGTTGCCCCTTGCTTAATCAGCCAGTGGGGACCCTCGCATCCGGGGTTGCCTATCGGACCAGGCAACGCGAAGACTTCTCGCCCTTGTTCCAGCGCGCATCGCGCCGTGACCAGCGAACCGCTTCTCCGCGCCGCTTCAACGACCAGCACGCCTTTGCTAAGCCCGCTGATAATGCGATTACGACGCGGAAAGTTTGCTGGCCTCGGCTGTGCGGAAAGCGGGAACTCAGACACTATCGCGCCGTCAGATTCAATAAGCCGCATCGCCAGTGCCTGATGTCGGCGTGGATAAATGCTAAAAAGACCGTTCCCGAGCACCGCTACACTTCGTCCTTTAACTGACAGCGCCGCGCCGTGGGCAACGCCGTCAATACCGCAGGCCAGCCCGCTGGTGATCGTGAAACCGCTTTGTGACAACTGTTCGCATAGGATTTTCCCCCATCGCTCGCCGTACCATGACGGCGCACGACTGCCTACCACCGCCAGTTGAACCGTGTTAAGCGCCTCAGGGTTACCTTTTACGAATAAAGCCCCGGGATAATCAGGAATCGTTCGGAGTAAAGAGGGATAAAGCGGATGGTTGGCCGTCAATAAGTGATTTCCCGGCTGCTCAAGCCACATCAGGCTACGTTCCAGCTCGCTCTCGTCTGGCGCAAAGAACCGTTCAACCTGCTTTGCTGTCAGCCCGGCGTTCCTGGCGACGAGCGCATCGATGTTCTCCTGCTTCTGCAGTCGCGCAGCCGCTTCCAGCATTACATCACCACACAGAGACCCTGTGTGTATTAGCCGTAGCCATATCTCGGTAGACGTCATCCTTTCCCCTGCCATAAGCGGCCTCCGCAATCATTGCGATTGGTCACTGATGCTGTCAATCGATGGGGGATTTGTCTAGAATAGAGAGAGTATTCTTATCAACTCCTGAACACGACTCTGGAAATTTATGGCAGTTTTGCAAGTGTTACATATTCCGGACGAGCGCCTTCGCATCGTCGCTGAACCGGTCAAAGAAGTGAATGCAGAAATCCAGCGTATCGTTGATGATATGTTCGATACCATGTACGCCGAAGAAGGCATTGGCCTGGCGGCGACGCAGGTGGACATTCACAAGCGTATTATCGTGATTGATGTTTCTGAAAATCGCGATGGCCGCCTGGTGCTGATCAACCCTGAGTTGCTCGAAAAGAGTGGCGAAACCGGTATTGAGGAAGGCTGTCTGTCCATTCCTGAACAGCGCGCTTTAGTGCCGCGTGCCGAAAAAGTTAAAATTCGCGCCCTGGATCGCGACGGTAATCCGTTCGAACTGGAAGCAGACGACCTGCTGGCGATTTGTATTCAGCATGAGATGGATCACTTGGTCGGTAAACTGTTTATCGATTATCTCTCGCCGCTGAAGCAGCAGCGTATTCGTCAGAAAGTAGAAAAACTGGATCGTTTGCGTTCTCGCGCATAACGTCCCCCCGGATACAAGGATCATCGTGTCTAAAACACTACGAATTATCTTCGCGGGAACCCCTGATTTTGCAGCGCGTCATCTTGACGCGCTGTTATCTTCTGGTCACCAGGTTGTTGGCGTCTTTACCCAGCCGGACCGTCCGGCAGGTCGCGGTAAAAAACGGATGCCGAGCCCCGTAAAGGTGCTGGCAGAAGAGCATGGGCTACCCGTTTTCCAGCCCGCATCGTTACGCCCAAAGGAAAATCAGCAGCTGGTTGCTGACCTGAATGCCGACGTAATGGTGGTGGTGGCTTACGGTTTAATTTTACCGAAAGCTGTGCTCGATATGCCTCGCCTGGGGTGCATCAACGTGCATGGGTCTCTGCTCCCGCGCTGGCGTGGTGCTGCACCTATCCAGCGCTCGCTGTGGGCAGGTGATGCCGAAACGGGCGTTACCATTATGAAGATGGACGTAGGTTTAGACACCGGCGATATGCTGTATAAACTGGCCTGCCCCATTACGTCAGACGATACCAGCGCCACACTGTATGACAAACTGGCAGACCTCGGTCCACAAGGGCTTATCGAGACGCTCCAGCAGCTGGCTGACAATACGGTGAAACCGGAAGTTCAGGATGAGGCACTGGTGACGTATGCCGAAAAACTGAGCAAAGAAGAAGCGCGGATCGACTGGTCCCTGTCAGCCGCTCAACTTGAACGCTGCATTCGCGCTTTTAATCCTTGGCCAATGAGCTGGATGGAGATTGATGAGCAGCCGGTGAAAGTCTGGAAAGCCTCCGTTATTAGCGGTACTACCACCGCTGAACCCGGTACGATTGTTGACGCCAACAAGAACGGGATCCAGGTGGCGACTGCGCAAGGGATCCTGAATCTTGAATCGCTACAACCGGCCGGTAAGAAGGCCATGAGCGCCCAGGATCTGTTAAATTCCCGTCGCGAATGGTTTATTCCGGGCAATCGTCTTGCCTGAGCAAATTTATTCTTAAGGCCCGGTGTTTCCGGGCATTTTTATTTTTACGGTTATGAAAAAACAAAATCTACGCAGTATGGCGGCTCATGCCGTTGAGCAGGTTATCGAACAGGGCCTGTCATTAAGTAACGTCCTGCCTCCCCTGCAACAAAAAGTCTCTGATAAAGACAAAGCCCTGCTTCAGGAGCTCTGCTTTGGTGTTCTGCGCACGCTTTCTCAGCTTGAGTGGTTGATTAACAAGCTGATGTCACGTCCAATGACAGGCAAGCAGCGCACCGTACACTATTTGATTATGGTGGGCTTCTATCAGCTTCTTCATACCCGCATCCCACCTCATGCCGCGCTGGCTGAGACGGTGGAAGGTGCCGTTGCGATTAAACGACCTCAGCTGAAAGGGCTGATCAACGGCGTACTGCGTCAGTTCCAGAGACAGCAGGAAGAGCTTCTGGATGAATTTACCCAAAGCGAAGCACGTTTCCTGCATCCGGACTGGCTGTTGAAGCGCCTGAAAAAAGCCTATCCACAGCAGTGGCAGGAGATTGCCGATGCCAACAACCAGCGTCCGCCAATGTGGTTACGCGTGAATCGAAATCACCACACCCGTGACGCATGGCTGGCATTACTTGAAGAAGCTGGAATGAGTGGATTCCCGCATGATGCCTATCCGGATGCTGTACGCCTGGCCTCACCGGCACCGGTACATGCATTACCCGGTTTTGATGAAGGCTGGGTAACCGTACAGGATGCCTCGGCTCAGGGCTGCATGACCTGGCTTGAACCCAAAAATGGTGAGCAGATCCTCGATCTGTGCGCCGCGCCTGGGGGCAAAACGACGCATATTCTTGAAGTGGCTCCGCAGGCCAGCGTAATGGCAGTAGACGTCGATGAACAGCGTCTTTCACGCGTCTACGATAACCTCAAGCGTCTGGGCATGAAGGCTCAGGTTAAGCAAGGCGATGGACGCAAACCCGCAGAATGGTGTGGTGAAACACAATTCGATCGCATTTTGCTGGACGCTCCCTGCTCTGCAACCGGTGTTATTCGTCGTCATCCGGACATCAAGTGGCTACGCCGCGATCGTGATATTAAGGAACTTGCCCAACTGCAATCCGACATTCTCGACGCCATTTGGTCACATCTTAAACCTGGCGGAACGCTGGTCTATGCAACCTGCTCCGTACTGCCGGAAGAAAACAGCCAGCAAATCGCGGCCTTCCTTAAACGTACCCCGGGCGCCGCGCTGCGCGATACGGGAACGCCTGAATCCCCGGGTCTGCAGAACCTGCCGGGTGCTGAAGAGGGTGATGGCTTCTTTTACGCTAAGCTAATCAAAGAGTGATGTTGAGAACAGGTCACGAGATATGAAGATTATCATTCTGGGTGCAGGACAGGTGGGCGGAACGCTGGCGGAAAACCTGGTTGGCGAAAACAACGACATCACAATTGTTGATACCAACGGCGATCGTCTGCGTGTCTTACAGGACAAGTTTGACCTGCGCGTGGTGCAGGGTCATGGTTCGCACCCACGCGTTCTTCGTGAGGCGGGTGCCGACGATGCCGACATGCTGGTTGCGGTAACCAGTTCTGACGAAACCAACATGGTGGCCTGTCAGGTGGCCTACTCGCTTTTCAACACGCCAAACCGAATCGCGCGTATTCGCTCTCCGGATTATGTTCGCGATGCTGAGAAACTGTTTAATTCCGAAGCGGTCCCGATTGACCATCTCATCGCGCCAGAACAGCTGGTTATCGACAATATCTATCGCCTGATCGAATATCCGGGCGCCCTGCAGGTGGTGAACTTTGCCGAGGGTAAAGTGAGCCTGGCAGTGGTTAAGGCCTATTACGGCGGACCATTGATCGGGAATGCGCTTTCCACCATGCGCGAGCACATGCCGCATATCGATACGCGCGTTGCAGCCATTTTCCGTCACGACAGGCCAATCCGCCCGCAAGGCTCCACGATTGTCGAAGCAGGTGATGAGGTCTTCTTTATTGCGGCCTCACAGCATATTCGTGCGGTGATGAGTGAACTTCAGCGTCTCGAAAAACCCTATAAACGCATTATGCTGGTCGGCGGCGGCAATATCGGTGCCGGTCTGGCACATCGGCTTGAAAAAGATTACAGCGTGAAGTTGATCGAGCGCGATCAACAGCGTGCTGCTGAGCTGGCGGAAAAACTGCAAAATACGATCGTATTTTATGGCGATGCGTCGGATCAGGAGCTGCTGGCTGAAGAGCATATTGATCAAGTTGATCTCTTTATTGCCGTCACCAACGACGACGAGGCGAATATAATGTCCGCCATGCTCGCCAAGCGTATGGGAGCAAAGAAGGTCATGGTGCTTATCCAGCGCAAGGCGTATGTCGATCTGGTTCAGGGCAGCGTCATTGATATTGCCATTTCACCGCAGCAGGCAACAATTTCCGCGCTCCTGAGCCATGTTCGTAAAGCGGATATTGTCGGTGTGTCATCGCTCCGCCGCGGCGTAGCGGAAGCCATTGAAGCTGTTGCTCACGGAGATGAAACCACGTCACGCGTCGTGGGGCGTTCGATCGACGAAATTAAGCTGCCGCCAGGCACGATTATCGGCGCCGTTGTGCGCGGGAATGACGTCATGATTGCCAATGACAATTTACGTATTGAGCAAGGCGATCACGTTATTATGTTCCTTACCGATAAAAAGTTTATTACCGACGTCGAACGTTTATTCCAGCCAAGTCCATTCTTCCTTTAAAGATTTGGGTGCTCGAGAATGAGCACCCGTACTTTATCCTTTTTATTTCTGTGCCTTTTATTTTTCATAACGTTCAATTATCCCGAATGGCAATTGGCTAATCATTTGTTAAACTTATACTCGTCAGCTGGCACAAGGAGAGAACAATGAGTTTTATTAAAGAATTTCGCGAATTTGCGATGCGCGGGAACGTGGTGGATTTGGCAGTGGGTGTCATTATTGGTGCAGCATTCGGCAAGATTGTTTCATCATTAGTGGCCGACATTATCATGCCACCTTTAGGGCTATTAATCGGGGGCATTGATTTCAAACAATTCGCTTTCACGCTGCGTGAAGCGCAAGGTGATGTTCCGGCAGTAGTAATGCACTACGGCGTATTTATTCAGAACGTATTTGATTTTGTGATTGTCGCGTTTGCCATTTTTATGGCTATCAAGCTGATCAACAGGCTCAACCGTAAAAAAGAAGAGCCGGCTGCTGCACCTGCACCAACGAAAGAAGAAGTGCTGCTGAGTGAGATCCGCGATCTGTTAAAAGAGCAGAATAACCGCGTATAATCAACAGATAAAAGCAGGAAGGCCAGTGGTAAATAAGCGATTCGCTTGCTTGCCACTGGCCTCCCAGTTACCCCGTTTTTCATGCTTGTTTTTACGCAGATAACTTCCTTTCCCTTTTTTATTCTTCTCAACGCGTTGCCTGAATAACGGGTCGTGAAGTAACGCCTCAATGGCATTGTCCTTTATTTGTCCTTTCGTGTGCTGATAGCGGCTCATAATGTCTCCAGAGCAGGGTTTATGACGACGGGAGTCTAGACCCGGATGAACTAAAAATCAACAGCCCTGTTTTTCTCCACTCGCTCCCTGTTCAAGGGCTTCGAGAATTGAACAGTAAATACTGCTGTGGGCCGTCCCGCAGCAGGCATCATTCAGCCTTTGCAGAGAGCGCTGCATGGTTTGCAATTCCTGAATACGTGCTTCAACTTCATCCAGCCGGGCCTGCACAATGCTTTTAGATTCCTGGCAGGTGTGATGCTCCGGATCGATGCGGATCGATAATAACTCACGGATCGAATCCAGCGTGAAGCCGAGCTGACGCGCATAACGAATAAACCGCAGTCGCTGCAGATCGTTATCGGTATAAAGGCGAAAGCCTCCCTCTGTACGAACTTCATGATCGATCATCTGCTGCTTTTCGTAATATCGGATGGTATCCGGCGTGACGTTCGCAAGCTTCGCAAGTTCACCGATACGGTACATAACTACTCCTCGTTTATTTTCAGCATCAATCTTTCACCGTACTCACCGCGAAGGAAATCAGTATTCATCCCAGCCTGGCGCAGTTTGAGTTCAAGCAGGGCGAGGCGGCGGCTAAGTTCAGAGTATTGCGGATCGTCATGGCGGATCCCGTTGAGAAGATCGGACAGTTCTACAGCCTCTCTGCGCTGTTCGAGCTCAGGAGGGAGACAGCCGGCATTTTTCAGTAAACGGTATCCTGCGCGCAGTTCAGGCGCGATGTGCGAATCATCGTCAAGCACAAGGGGTTCGCCGCTACCCGGAAGATCGTCGAATTCACCTTTTCTTTGGGCATCGCGAATATGGCGTTCTGCCCACTGGTCGAGCAACCACATTACCAGCTCCGGGGGATGAACAGAATTGATACAGACATTGTAGAGAAGTGGGGGTATCGCGGATATAAAAAAACCCGCCGAAGCGGGTTTTTTTACGTTACTGCAGATTACTCTGCAGCAGCTTCTGCTTTCTCTGAACGATCAACCAGCTCGATGTAAGCCATCGGCGCGTTGTCGCCTGCACGGAAACCACACTTCAGAATGCGAGTGTAACCACCGGCACGGCTCGCGAAACGCGGGCCCAGTTCGTTAAACAGTTTTGCCACGATCTCGTTATCACGAGTACGGGCGAATGCCAGACGACGATTAGCAACGCTGTCAGTCTTGGCAAGAGTAATCAGCGGCTCAACTACGCGACGCAGCTCTTTCGCTTTAGGCAGGGTCGTCTTGATGATCTCATGACGAACCAGTGAACCTGCCATGTTGCGGAACATAGCCTGGCGATGGCTGCTGTTGCGGTTCAGTTGACGACCACTCTTACGATGGCGCATGACCTTATCCTTCTCAGTAAAACCTTAACCTGTGATCCGGTTACTCGTCAGCAATGCTTGCCGGTGGCCAGTTTTCCAGGCGCATGCCCAGAGACAGACCACGTGAAGCCAGCACGTCTTTAATCTCAGTAAGAGATTTTTTACCCAGGTTCGGCGTTTTCAGCAACTCAACCTCGGTACGCTGTACCAGATCACCGATATAGTGGATAGCTTCTGCCTTGAGGCAGTTAGCAGAGCGGACAGTCAATTCGAGATCGTCAACAGGGCGCAGCAGGATCGGATCGAATTCTGGTTTCTCTTCTTTCACTTCCGGCTGACGTACATCACGTAAGTCAACGAAAGCTTCCAGTTGTTCTGCCAGGATGGTTGCCGCACGACGAATCGCCTCTTCAGGATCGATTGTGCCGTTGGTTTCCATTTCGATGACCAGCTTGTCCAGGTCGGTACGCTGTTCTACACGCGCTGCTTCAACATTGTAGGCAATACGCTCTACAGGGCTATAGCATGCGTCGACCAGCAGACGGCCGATTGGGCGCTCATCTTCTTCCGAATGAATTCGGGCAGAAGCCGGCACATAACCACGACCGCGCTGAACTTTGATACGCATGCTAATAGCTGCGTTCTCATCGGTCAGGTGGCAGATCACGTGCTGCGGCTTGACGATTTCAACATCACCGTCGTGGGTGATGTCGGCTGCAGTCACAGGGCCAATGCCAGATTTATTCAGAGTAAGAATAACTTCATCTTTACCCTGAACTCTCACCGCCAGCCCTTTCAGGTTGAGCAGGATTTCAAGGATATCTTCCTGAACGCCTTCTTTGGTGCTGTACTCATGAAGTACACCATCAATCTCAACCTCGGTCACCGCGCAACCCGGCATCGATGAGAGCAGAATACGGCGCAGTGCGTTACCCAGAGTATGGCCAAAGCCACGCTCTAAAGGCTCAAGGGTCACCTTGGCGTGCGTCGAACTCACTTGCTCGATATCTACCAGGCGCGGTTTTAGAAACTCTGTCACAGAACCCTGCATTGTGTCCTCTCTTTGGTACTAAGCTTTACTTGGAGTAAAGCTCGACGATCAGGTGTTCGTTAATGTCCGCAGACAGATCAGAACGTTCTGGCTGACGCTTGAACGTACCTTCCATCTTGCCAGCATCAACTTCCAGCCAGGTTGGCTTTTCACGCTGCTCAGCCAGCTCCAGAGCGGCCTTCACGCGAGATTGCTTTTTCGCTTTCTCACGAATGCTAACAACGTCATTCGCTTTAACCTGATAAGAAGCGATGTTAACAACACGACCGTTTACCATGATTGCTTTGTGGCTAACCAGCTGACGTGATTCAGCACGAGTAGCGCCGAAGCCCATACGGTATACAACGTTGTCCAGACGACCTTCCAGCAGAGCCAGCAGGTTTTCACCTGTGTTGCCTTTCAGACGTGCTGCTTCTTTATAGTAGTTACGGAACTGACGCTCCAGCACACCGTACATACGGCGAACTTTTTGCTTTTCACGCAACTGCACACCATAGTCAGACAGACGCGGTTTACGCGCACCGTGCTGGCCAGGAGCTTGTTCAATTTTACACTTGGTATCGATCGCGCGAACGCCAGACTTAAGGAATAAGTCGGTGCCCTCACGACGGCTCAGCTTGAGCTTAGGACCCAAATATCTTGCCATTTTCTATCTCCAACTAACCTAAAAAACGGAGCGTTATACGCGACGTTTTTTCGGCGGACGACAACCGTTATGAGGGATCGGAGTCACATCAGTAATATTCGTGATGCGGAAACCAGCGGCGTTCAGAGCGCGAACAGTAGATTCACGACCCGGACCCGGACCTTTAACCATAACTTCCAGATTCTTGATGCCGTATTCTTTTACGGCTTCTGCGCAACGCTCTGCTGCAACCTGAGCTGCGAACGGAGTGGATTTGCGAGAACCACGGAAACCGGAACCACCGGCTGTTGCCCAACCCAATGCGTTACCCTGACGATCAGTAATAGTAACGATGGTGTTGTTGAAAGAAGCATGGATATGAGCCACGCCGTCAGAGACTTGTTTTCTTACACGTTTACGTGCACGAACTGGTGCCTTTGCCATTATTCAATCACCCCGATTATTTCTTGATCGGTTTGCGCGGACCCTTACGGGTACGTGCGTTGGTCTTAGTACGCTGACCGCGCACTGGCAGACCACGACGATGACGCAAACCGCGATAGCAACCAAGATCCATCAGGCGCTTGATGCTCATGCTGATTTCACGGCGCAGATCACCTTCAACGACAAATTTGGCAACTTCGTCACGCAGCGTGTCGATTTGTTCTTCAGACAGCTCACTGATCTTAACATCTTCAGCGATACCCGCTGCAGCCAGAATGGCTTTAGAACGGGTCTTGCCGACGCCGTAGATCGAAGTTAATGCGATCACAGCATGTTTCTGATCAGGAATGTTAATGCCTGCTATACGGGCCACTATGCACTCCTACTATTTAATATGTACGCACCATGCTGAAAAGCCCGTTTTCAGGATACTCAAATGGAAACGTACAGACATACAAAAGATTGGCTGGCTAATCTAGCCAGCTCAACCCAACTTTGCAAGAAAAATATGCGAAATAATCAGCCTTGGCGCTGTTTATGCTTCGGCTCGGCACTGCAAATCACACGGATGACACCATCACGCTTAACGATTTTGCAGTTACGGCATAATTTCTTGACGGAAGCACGAACTTTCATTTTTACTCTCCGTAACTTCTCAGGCGACCATTTAGCGGCCGTAGCCTTTCAGGTTCGCCTTCTTCAATGCAGACTCATACTGACTGGACATCATCAGAGTTTGCACTTGAGCCATAAAGTCCATAATCACGACAACAACGATAAGCAGTGAGGTCCCACCGAAGTAGAACGGTACTTTCATTGCATCACGCATGAACTCCGGGATCAGGCAGATAAAAGTAATATAAAGCGCACCAACCAAAGTCAGGCGAGTCATTACTTTATCGATATACTTCGCCGTTTGCTCTCCCGGACGAATTCCTGGTACAAATGCACCGGACTTCTTCAGGTTATCTGCTGTTTCACGCGGGTTGAAGACCAACGCCGTGTAGAAGAAACAGAAGAAGATGATCGCAGACGCATAGAGTAACACATAAAGTGGTTGCCCAGGCTGCAAATACAGCGAAATTGTTGTCAGCCAGTTCCAACCAGTACCGCCCCCGAACCATGACGCGATGGTTGCCGGGAACAGAATAATACTGGAAGCGAAGATAGCCGGGATAACCCCCGCCATGTTCACTTTCAGCGGTAAATGTGTGCTCTGTGCAGCATAGACACGACGACCCTGCTGACGTTTAGCGTAGTTCACCACAATGCGGCGTTGGCCACGTTCAACGAAGACAACAAAGAACGTCACTGCAAATACTAATACTGCAACCAACAGCAACAGGAGGAAGTGCAGGTCGCCTTGACGCGCTTGCTCGATAGTATGGGCGATGGCTGGCGGGAGGCCCGCAACAATACCGGCGAAGATAATGATTGAGATACCGTTACCGATACCACGCTCAGTAATCTGTTCGCCGAGCCACATCAGGAACATTGTCCCTGTGACCAGACTTACAACAGCGGTGAAGTAGAATGCAAAGCCCGGGTTTAACACCAGGCCCTGCATACCAGGCATATTCGGCAGACCGGTAGCAATACCGATCGACTGGAATATTGCCAGCACCAGAGTACCGTAACGGGTGTACTGACTAATCTTACGACGTCCAGACTCCCCTTCTTTCTTCAACTCTGCCAGGGCCGGATGAACGACCGTCAGCAGCTGGATAATAATAGATGCCGAAATGTACGGCATAATACCCAATGCGAAGATAGAAGCACGGCTGAGAGCACCACCAGAGAACATGTTGAACATTTCAATGATGGTGCCTCGCTGTTGCTCAAGCAGTTTGGCAAGTACAGCGGCATCGATACCAGGGATCGGAATAAAAGAGCCAATACGGAACACAATCAGCGCGCCGATAACAAACAGCAGTCTGCGTTTCAGCTCGCCAAATCCACCTTTGGCACTTTGAAAATCTAATCCCGGTTGCTTAGCCATCTGCTACTTATTCCTCAATTTTACCGCCAGCAGCTTCGATAGCAGCACGAGCACCTTTAGTAACACGCAGGCCACGAACAGTTACCGGAGTAGAAACTTCACCAGCCAGGATCACTTTCGCGAACTCGATCTGGATACCGATAATGTTTGCTGCTTTCAGCGTGTTCAGGTCTACAACGCCGCCTTCAACTTTCGCCAGGTCAGACAGACGGATTTCCGCTGTGATCGCTGCTTTGCGAGAGGTGAAACCGAACTTCGGCAGACGACGGTACAGTGGCATCTGGCCACCCTCGAAACCGCGACGTACGCCACCGCCAGAACGAGAGTTCTGACCTTTGTGACCACGACCACCGGTTTTGCCGAGGCCAGAACCGATACCACGACCCAGGCGTTTACCCGCCTTTTTAGAGCCTTCGGCCGGAGACAGAGTATTTAAACGCATCTCTTACTCCTCAACTTTAACCATGAAGTAAACCGCGTTGACCATACCACGAACAGCAGGAGTATCCTCGCGCTCAACGGTATGACCAATACGACGCAGACCCAGGCCAAGCAGCGTTGCCTTGTGTTTCGGCAGACGACCGATTGCACTGCGGGTTTGAGTGATTTTAATAGTCTTTGCCATGGTCAATTACCCCAGAATTTCTTCAACGGATTTACCACGCTTGGCAGCGACCATTTCTGGAGAATTCATATTTTCCAGGCCATCAATAGTTGCACGAACCACGTTGATCGGGTTGGTGGAACCATATGCTTTGGCCAGAACGTTATGAACCCCAGCAACTTCCAGAACGGCGCGCATTGCACCACCGGCGATGATACCGGTACCTTCTGAAGCTGGCTGCATGAATACACGAGAACCCGTGTGAACACCTTTAACTGGGTGCTGCAGGGTGCCGTTGTTCAGCGCGACGTTAATCATATTGCGACGGGCTTTTTCCATCGCTTTCTGGATCGCTGCTGGAACTTCACGCGCTTTACCGTAACCAAAACCAACGCGACCGTTACCATCGCCTACTACAGTCAGAGCTGTGAAGGAGAAAATACGACCACCTTTAACGGTTTTAGATACGCGGTTTACCGCGATCAGCTTTTCCTGCAGTTCGCCAGCCTGTTTTTCGATGTGAGCCATCTTACACCTCTACCTTAGAACTGAAGGCCAGCTTCACGGGCAGCATCTGCCAGTGCCTGGACACGACCATGATATTGGAACCCGGAACGGTCAAAGGAAACATTGCTGATGCCTTTTTCCAGAGCGCGTTCAGCAACAGCTTTACCCACAGCTGCAGCGGCGTCTTTGTTACCGGTGTACTTCAATTGTTCTGAGATAGCTTTTTCTACAGTAGAAGCAGCTACCAGAACTTCAGAACCGTTCGGTGCAATTACCTGTGCGTAAATATGACGCGGGGTACGATGTACCACCAGGCGAGTTGCACCCAGCTCTTTGAGCTTGCGGCGTGCGCGGGTCGCACGACGGATACGAGCAGATTTCTTATCCATAGTGTTACCTTACTTCTTCTTAGCCTCTTTGGTACGCACGACTTCGTCGGCGTAACGAACACCCTTGCCTTTGTAAGGCTCAGGACGACGGTAGGCGCGCAGATCTGCTGCAACCTGACCGATCAGCTGTTTATCAGCGCCTTTCAGCACGATTTCAGTTTGAGTCGGACATTCTGCAGTGATACCGGCCGGCAGCGGATGCTCAACAGGGTGTGAGAAGCCCAGAGACAGGCCTACTGCATTCCCTTTGATAGCTGCACGATAACCTACACCAACCAGCTGAAGCTTTTTAGTGAAGCCTTCGGTAACACCAACAACCATTGAGTTCAGCAGGGCACGCGCGGTACCAGCCTGAGCCCATCCATCCACGAAACCATCACGTGGACCGAAGGTCAGAGCGTTATCTGCATGTTTAACTTCAACAGCTTTGTTGAGGGTACGAGTCAGCTCGCCGTTTTTACCTTTGATCGTAATAACCTGACCGTCGATTTTTACATCAACGCCGGCAGGAATAACGACCGGTGCTTTAGCAACACGAGACATTCTTTCCTCCGATTAGGCTACGTAGCAGATAATTTCGCCACCAAGACCAGCCTGGCGCGCTGCACGATCAGTCATAACACCTTTAGAGGTAGAAACAACTGCGATACCAAGACCAGCCATAACTTTCGGCAGCTCATCTTTTTTCTTATAGATGCGCAGACCTGGGCGGCTGACACGCTGAATGCTTTCTACAACAGCTTTACCCTGGAAATACTTGAGAGTAAGTTCCAGTTCCGGCTTGGTGTCGCCTTCAACTTTAAAATCTTCGATAAAACCTTCTTCCTTCAGCACGTTGGCAATTGCCACTTTCAGCTTGGCGGAAGGCATGGTGACCGCAACTTTGTTCGCGGCCTGACCGTTACGGATACGGGTCAGCATATCCGCGATCGGATCTTGCATGCTCATCTGTCTTTACTCCCGTGATTCAATTGGTAATTACCAGCTAGCCTTTTTCAAGCCTGGCACTTCACCGCGCATAGCGGCTTCACGCAGTTTGATACGGCTCAACCCAAACTTGCCCACATAACCATGTGGACGACCTGTTTGACGACAGCGGTTACGCTGACGAGACGGGCTGGAATCACGCGGCAGAGACTGCAGCTTGAGAACCGCATTCCAACGATCTTCGTCGGAAGCGTTCACATCAGAAATGATCGCTTTCAGTTCAGCGCGTTTAGCGAAGAATTTATCAGCTAAAGCTACGCGCTTTACTTCGCGTGCTTTCATTGATTGCTTAGCCATTCAGTAACCCTACCTTACTTGCGGAACGGGAAGTCAAAGGCAGCCAGCAGAGCACGGCCTTCTTCGTCAGATTTCGCAGTAGTGGTAATGGTAATATCCAAACCACGCACGCGGTCGACTTTATCGTAGTCGATTTCTGGGAAGATGATCTGCTCACGGACACCCATGCTGTAGTTACCACGACCGTCGAAAGACTTAGCGGACAAGCCACGGAAGTCACGGATACGTGGAACAGCAATAGTGATCAGGCGCTCAAAGAACTCCCACATGCGTTCGCCACGCAGAGTTACTTTACAGCCGATCGGATAGCCCTGACGGATTTTGAAGCCTGCAACAGATTTGCGTGCTTTGGTGATCAGCGGTTTTTGACCGGAGATTGCTGTCAGGTCAGCTGCTGCGTTATCCAGCAGTTTCTTGTCAGCGATCGCTTCACCAACACCCATGTTCAGGGTGATCTTCTCGACCCGAGGGACTTGCATGACAGAATTGTAGTTAAACTCAGTCATGAGTTTGTTAACTACTTCGTCTTTGTAGTAATCATGCAGTTTCGCCATCGTACTACTCCAAATTACTTGATAGTTTCGCTGTTAGACTTGAAGAAACGGACTTTTTTGCCGTCTTCGAATCTAAAGCCTACACGGTCAGCCTTGCCGGTAGCCGCATTGAAGATTGCAACGTTAGAAACCTGAATAGCAGCTTCTTTTTCAACGATGCCACCTGGTTGGTTCAGGGCCGGAACCGGCTTCTGATGTTTCTTAACCAGGTTGATACCTTCAACGACAAGTTTGCCGGAAGACAGAACATTTTTTACTTTACCGCGTTTACCTTTATCTTTACCGGTTAACACGATAACTTCGTCATCACGACGGATTTTCGCTGCCATGATTCGCTCCTTAGAGTACTTCTGGTGCCAGAGAGATAATTTTCATGAACTTCTCAGTACGAAGTTCACGAGTTACCGGCCCAAAGATACGCGTGCCGATAGGCTGCTCGCTGTTATTGTTTAAAATAACGCATGCATTACCATCGAAGCGAATGACAGAACCGTCAGGGCGACGAACACCCTTCTTGGTGCGCACCACTACCGCCTTCAGCACATCACCTTTTTTGACCTTACCACGTGGAATTGCTTCCTTGATGGTGA
Source organism: Enterobacter asburiae (assembly GCF_024599655.1). Classification (NCBI taxonomy): domain Bacteria; kingdom Pseudomonadati; phylum Pseudomonadota; class Gammaproteobacteria; order Enterobacterales; family Enterobacteriaceae; genus Enterobacter; species Enterobacter asburiae. The sequence goes on along the minus strand of NZ_CP102247.1, from coordinate 513,284 downwards.
TCTTGATGATGTCGCCTACGCCTGCGTAGCGACGGTGCGAGCCACCCAGAACCTTGATACACATTACGCGACGTGCACCGGAGTTGTCGGCGACGTTCAGCATAGTCTGTTCTTGGATCATTTTAGTGCTCCGCTAATGTCAACTACTACCTGAGACTCTAAAATCAGAGCCGTTAAAAAGCCCCATATCGAGGGCGCGGCATTATAACACCGCTTCTGCAATATGGGTAGAAAAAATAAACGGCTCATCGCTGAGCCGTTTATTCGTATTGAGAAGGCGTACTGTATTACAGAACCGCTTTCTCTACAACGCGAACCAGCGTCCAGGACTTAGTCTTGGACAGTGGACGGCATTCACGGATTTCAACCTTGTCGCCGATACCACATTCGTTGTTCTCGTCATGTACGTGCAGTTTGGTCGTACGCTTGATGAATTTACCGTAGATCGGGTGTTTCACAATGCGTTCGATAGCTACAACAATGGATTTCTCCATTTTGTCGCTAACAACACGACCTTGCAGAGTACGGATTTTATCGGTCATTACGCACCCGCCTTCTGAGTCAGTAAAGTCTTAACGCGTGCAACATTGCGACGCACTTGCTTCAGCAGGTGAGTCTGTTGCAGCTGGCCACTTGCAGCCTGCATACGCAGGTTGAACTGCTCACGCAGCAGGTTCAGCAGCTCAGCGTTCAGCTCTTCAACGCTTTTTTCACGCAGCTCTTTTGCTTTCATTACATCACCGTCTTAGTTACAAAGGTGGTTTTGATAGGCAGTTTCGCTGCTGCCAGGCCGAAGGCTTCACGGGCCAGCTCTTCCGGAACACCGTCCATTTCATAAAGGACTTTGCCCGGTTGGATCAAGGCAACCCAGTACTCCACGTTACCTTTACCTTTACCCATACGAACTTCCAGCGGCTTCTCGGTGATCGGTTTGTCCGGGAATACACGGATCCAGATCTTACCTTGACGCTTAACTGCACGGGTCATTGCACGACGTGCTGCTTCGATCTGACGTGCAGTCAGACGACCACGGCCAACAGCTTTCAGACCGAAAGTGCCGAAGCTAACATCCGTACCCTGCGCCAGACCACGGTTGCGGCCTTTGTGCACTTTACGGAATTTTGTACGCTTTGGTTGTAACATCAGCGACGCTCCTTATTTACGGCCTTTACGCTGCTGCTTTTTAGGTTGAGCAGCCGGTTTTTCCGGTTGTTCAACAGCAGCCATACCACCCAGGATCTCACCTTTGAAGATCCATACCTTAACGCCGATTACACCGTAAGTGGTGTGCGCTTCAGAGGTGTTGTAGTCGATGTCAGCACGCAGAGTGTGCAGCGGTACGCGACCTTCGCGGTACCATTCGGTACGTGCGATTTCCGCGCCGCCCAGACGGCCGCTAACTTCAACTTTGATACCTTTAGCGCCCAGACGCATTGCGTTCTGTACAGCACGCTTCATAGCACGACGGAACATAACACGACGTTCCAGCTGTGAAGTGATGCTGTCAGCAACCAATTTAGCGTCCAGTTCAGGCTTACGAACTTCAGCGATATTGATCTGTGCAGGAACGCCAGCGATATCCGCTACGACCTTGCGCAGTTTTTCTACGTCTTCGCCTTTCTTACCGATAACGATGCCAGGGCGAGCAGTGTGAATAGTCACACGGATGCTCTTCGCTGGACGCTCGATAACGATACGAGATACAGACGCTTTAGCCAGTTCCTTAGTCAGGTACTGACGTACTTTAAAATCGCTGTCCAGGTTGTCAGCGAATTCTTTGGTGTTCGCAAACCAGGTAGAGTTCCATGGTTTTACAATACCCAGGCGAATACCATTAGGATGTACTTTCTGACCCATTGCTAGTCTCCAGAGTCTCAGCGATCGGACACAACCACAGTAATGTGGCTGGTGCGCTTCAGGATGCGATCTGCACGACCTTTCGCACGCGGCATAATGCGCTTCATGCTTGGGCCTTCATCTACGAAAATTTTCGCGACTTTCAGATCGTCGATGTCAGCGCCATCGTTGTGTTCAGCGTTAGCAATGGCAGATTCCAGTACTTTCTTGACCAATACCGCAGCTTTCTTGTTGGTATAGGTCAGGATGTCCAGGGCCTGCGACACTTTCTTACCGCGAATCAGGTCAGCAACAAGGCGAACCTTCTGAGCAGAAGAACGAGCATGGCGATGTTGAGCTAAAGTTTCCATCTCTTCCTCCTACCTTATTTCTTCTTCGCTTTTTTATCAGCAGCGTGGCCGCGATAAGTACGAGTCGGTGCGAATTCACCCAGTTTGTGACCAACCATTTCGTCGGTAACAAAGACTGGAACGTGCTGACGACCATTATGGACAGCGATGGTCAAACCGATCATGTTAGGAAAGATCGTTGAACGACGGGACCAAGTGCGCAGGGGCTTCTTGTCTCCGCTTTCCACCGCTTTCTCTACCTTCTTCAGCAAGTGCAGGTCAATAAAAGGACCTTTCTTGAGAGAACGTGGCATGGCTTATCCTCTAAAATTATTTGCTACGGCGACGTACGATAAATTTATCAGTACGCTTGTTGCTGCGGGTCTTCTTACCTTTGGTCTGAACGCCCCACGGAGTTACCGGGTGCTTACCAAAGTTACGACCTTCACCACCACCATGTGGGTGGTCGACTGGGTTCATCGCAGTACCGCGAACGGTAGGACGAACACCACGCCAGCGTGCAGCACCTGCTTTACCCAGAACGCGCAGCATATGCTCAGCATTGCCAACTTCGCCCAGAGTAGCGCGGCAGTCTGCTTCGACTTTACGCATTTCACCAGAACGCAGACGCAGGGTGACATAAGCACCATCACGAGCAACGATCTGAACGTAAGTACCAGCGGAACGTGCCAGCTGACCGCCTTTACCTGGTTTCATTTCTACGTTATGAACGGTAGAACCAACCGGGATATTGCGCATCGGCAGGGTGTTGCCTGCTTTGATTGCAGCATCAACGCCAGACTGAATCTGGTCGCCAGCTTTCAGGCCTTTAGGGGCCAGGATGTAACGGCGTTCGCCGTCTTTGTACAGAACCAGCGCGATGTTCGCGGAACGGTTCGGATCGTACTCAAGACGTTCAACAACTGCTGGGATACCGTCTTTGTTGCGTTTGAAGTCAACAATACGATAAGCCTGCTTGTGGCCACCACCGATGTGACGAGTGGTGATACGGCCATTGTTGTTACGACCACCGGATTTGCTGTTTTTTTCCAGCAACGGAGCAAAAGGTTTGCCCTTGTGCAGCTCAGGGTTAACCACTTTAACTACGTGGCGACGACCCGGAGATGTCGGTTTACATTTAACAACTGCCATTGTATTACTCCTCCGACTTACTCAGCGCCGCCAACGAAGTCCAGATTCTGGCCTTCTTTCAGGGTGACGTAAGCTTTTTTCCAGTCGCTACGACGACCGATACGCTGTCCGTGACGTTTAACTTTCCCTTTAACTACCAGGGTGTTAACGACTTCGACTTCGACTTCAAACAGTTTCTGCACAGCAGCTTTGATCTCTGCTTTGGTCGCGTCTTTAGCAACTTTGAGAACGATGGTGTTTGTTTTTTCCATCGCAGTAGACGCTTTTTCAGAAACGTGCGGTGCGCGAAGCACCTTCAGCAGACGTTCTTCACGAATCATGCCAGCATCTCCTCAACTTGCTTAACAGCATCAGCAGTCATTACGACTTTGTCGAAGGCGATCAGGCTAACCGGGTCGATACCAGTCGCATCGCGTACGTCAACCTTGTGCAGGTTACGTGCGGCCAGGAACAGGTTTTCGTCCAGCTCACCGGTGATGATCAGCACATCTTCCAGAGCCATGTCTTTCAGTTTCTGTGCCAGCAGCTTAGTTTTAGGCGCTTCAACAGAGAACTTCTCGACAACGATCAGACGATCCTGACGTACCAGTTCGGACAGGATGCTTTTCAGCGCGCCGCGGTACATCTTTTTGTTAACTTTTTGACTGTGGTCCTGTGGACGCGCAGCGAAGGTCACGCCACCTGAACGCCAGATCGGGCTCTTGATAGAACCTGAACGCGCACGGCCGGTACCTTTCTGGCGCCATGGCTTTTTGCCAGAACCAGTTACTTCAGCACGAGTCTTCTGAGCACGAGTACCCTGACGAGCACCAGCTGCATAAGCAACTACAACCTGGTGAACCAGCGCTTCGTTGAAATCACGACCGAAGGTAGTTTCGGAAACAGTCAGCGCGCTCTGCGCGTCTTTCAATACTAATTCCATTGCTATCCCCTTACGCCTTCACAGCTGGTTTAACGATCAGGTCGCTACCGGTTGCACCCGGAACTGCACCTTTAACCAGCAGCAGGTTGCGCTCAGCGTCAACACGTACTACGTCCAGGCTCTGAACGGTTACACGTTCGTTACCCAGCTGACCTGCCATTTTCTTGCCTTTGAACACTTTGCCCGGAGTCTGGTTCTGACCGATAGAACCCGGAACGCGGTGAGACAAGGAGTTACCGTGGGTAGCGTCCTGGGTACGGAAGTTCCAGCGCTTAACGGTACCAGCAAAACCTTTACCTTTAGAGGTACCGGTTACGTCAACTTTTTTAACGTCAGCAAACAGCTCAACGCTAATGTCCTGACCTACGGTGAACTCTTCGCCTTCAGCAAGACGGAATTCCCACAGACCACGGCCAGCTTCTACGCCAGCTTTAGCGAAGTGACCCGCTTCTGGTTTGGTTACACGGTTAGCTTTTTTAGCACCAGTGGTCACCTGAACAGCGCGGTAGCCATCGTTAGCCAGATCTTTAACCTGGGTAACGCGGTTTGCTTCAACTTCGATTACGGTTACTGGGATTGAAACGCCATCTTCAGTGAAGATGCGGGTCATGCCCACTTTTTTACCGACTAAACCAATCATTGTATCAACCTCTCAATCGCTCGATGACCTGATTAACCCAGGCTGATCTGCACGTCTACACCGGCAGCCAGATCCAGACGCATCAGAGCATCAACGGTTTTCTCAGTTGGCTCAACGATGTCAACCAGACGCTTGTGAGTGCGGATTTCGTACTGATCGCGCGCGTCTTTGTTGACGTGCGGGGAGATCAGAACGGTGAAGCGCTCTTTGCGGGTCGGCAGCGGGATCGGACCACGGACTTGCGCACCAGTGCGCTTAGCAGTCTCGACGATTTCCGCGGTTGATTGATCGATCAGACGATGATCAAACGCTTTAAGGCGGATACGGATTCTTTGGTTCTGCATGAGACCAGAGCTCCAATTATTTTATAAACGAAAATGATTACTCCTCAAACCCATTACGATTGATGGGAGAGTGTAACCGTTCTTACGTAGCTCCCCAATTGGGAGCATTGTTGAGTAACAAAATGAGCTACTCTGGTTCTGATTGAACCCGCCGTCAATTACGACAAGCCCGCGCATTATACGTAAATTTGGGCAAGACGCAAGTGCCGTTTAGAAATTAAGCGCCTGAGGTGCAGTATGCGTAAGGGCGCGCAACTTTTTACGCAATCTATCTCTTCTCAATGCTTTGTCTGGAGCCCCTACGCAATTGTCGTTTTTGTCGATTGCCGGCCAGGCCGCTTATGACGAGTATGCGCTCAAACCCTTTTGAGGCCATTTCCATGCTAACCACCCTCCCCTTTTTGCTGATCTATTTTTCGCTGACGGCCTTTCTTGTCCGTGCAGATATTCGCTACGGACTGCTTCCCGATAAATTTCTCTGCCCGCTACTCTGGACGGGCCTGCTCTTTCAGCTCTGTATCCATCCTGATTTTCTGCCGAGTGCGGTGGTGGGTGCGATGGCGGGATATATCGGATTTGCCGTTATCTACTGGGGATATCGGTTAATCTGCCGGCGCGAAGGGATGGGATATGGCGATGTAAAATACCTGGCGGCGCTTGGCGCGTGGCATGGCTGGTGCATGCTGCCTACGCTGGCATTACTCGCTGCGCTTATGGCGCTACTCAGCATTCTTGTGTTTTCTTTTCTCACCCCTGATAAAGGGGCATTAAAAAACCCACTGCCTTTTGGGCCATTTCTGGCAGCAGCGGGTTTATGCGTAGGTTGGAAGACGGTGGTTACTCTTCCACTTTAATCTGCGACTGAAGGTAGTTCTGCAGGCCGATTTTAGCAATCAGGTCCAGTTCCGTTTCCAGCCAGTCAATGTGGCCTTCTTCATCGGCCAGGATCTGGATCATCATATCGCGACTGACGTAGTCATGTACGCTGTCTGCGTAGGCAATGGCTTCACGGAGATCTTTGGCGCCTTCCAGCTCCAGCCTGAGGTCGGAACGCAGCATCTCTTCGACATCTTCTCCGATGCCCAGCTTTCCGAGGTCCTGCAGGTTTGGAATGCCTTCAAGGAATAAAATACGCTCGATATATTTATCAGCGTGCTTCATTTCATCGATCGATTCATGGTACTCAACGTCGTTCAGACGTTTAAGCCCCCAGTTTTTGAACATTCTCGCGTGAAGAAAGTACTGGTTAATTGCGACAAGCTCATTTCCCAATAATTTATTGAGATAACTTATGATTTTAACATCACCTTTCATTATATAGTCCCTCCGCTTCCACTCATTGAAGCGTAGATCGGGCTACAGGGATGTCAAAAAAAAGATGGGCGCTTACGCGATCTCTTTGTATTCCGGGATCTGCATCAATTCGTCCTGCATGATCTCTCGCGCAGCACGTACGCATTTACCGCATTGATTTCCCACCGGAACAAATTTGCGTAGCTGCTGAAATGACTGAGGCTGAAACTGGCGAACGGCCTGACGTATTTTCTTGTCGCTTACACCATTACATAAACAAACGTACATAGAGACTCCCGTTCAAATTATGCGCAAAGTGTAAGTGAGAATGGTTATGATTACAATAGCACAAGCGCCACAATACGGGGCGGGAGCAGGCAAAAAATGCGAAATTTTGTGACAGTGCCTGAACGGCAGAAAACAAAAAAGGACGCCGAAGCGTCCTTTTTTTATTCAGGGATAATTAATTAGCCCAGAACTTTAGCAACAACGCCCGCGCCAACGGTACGGCCGCCTTCACGGATTGCGAAACGCAGACCGTCGTCCATCGCGATTGGGTGGATCAGAGTCACAACCATCTTGATGTTGTCGCCTGGCATTACCATCTCAACGCCTTCTGGCAGTTCGATGGTACCGGTCACGTCAGTTGTACGGAAGTAGAACTGTGGACGGTAGCCTTTGAAGAACGGAGTATGACGGCCGCCTTCGTCTTTGGACAGGATGTACACTTCAGATTCGAACTTGGTGTGTGGCTTGATTGAGCCTGGCTTCGCCAGAACCTGACCACGTTCGATTTCTTCACGTTTGATACCACGCAGCAGAACACCAACGTTCTCACCAGCACGGCCTTCGTCCAGCAGTTTGCGGAACATTTCAACGCCAGTACAGGTAGACTTCGCAGTCTCTTTGATACCAACGATTTCAACTTCTTCGCCAACTTTGATGATACCGCGCTCTACACGACCGGTAACAACGGTACCACGACCGGAGATGGAGAATACGTCTTCGATTGGCAGCAGGAATGGCTTGTCAATCGCACGCTCTGGTTCTGGGATGTAAGAATCCAGGAAGCCAGCCAGTTCGATGATTTTCGCTTCCCACTCAGCTTCGCCTTCCAGCGCTTTCAGAGCAGAACCACGAACGATTGGGGTATCGTCGCCTGGGAAATCGTACTGAGACAGCAGTTCACGAACTTCCATCTCTACCAGTTCCAGCAGCTCTTCGTCATCAACCATGTCGCATTTGTTCAGGAACACGATGATGAAAGGAACGCCTACCTGACGACCCAGCAGGATGTGCTCACGAGTCTGAGGCATTGGGCCGTCAGTCGCAGCAACAACCAGGATCGCGCCGTCCATCTGCGCAGCACCGGTGATCATGTTTTTAACATAGTCGGCGTGGCCTGGGCAGTCTACGTGTGCGTAGTGGCGAGTCGGGGTGTCGTACTCAACGTGAGAGGTGTTGATGGTGATACCACGAGCTTTTTCTTCTGGTGCGTTATCGATCTGGTCGAATGCACGAGCAGAACCACCGTAGGTTTTAGCCAGAACGGTAGTGATTGCAGCAGTCAGGGTAGTTTTACCATGGTCAACGTGGCCGATAGTACCAACGTTGACGTGCGGTTTTGTACGTTCAAATTTTTCTTTAGACACGGCTATATTCCTTACTATAGTGCTCTCCCCTGTGGAGAGAGCACGGGACTTAGGTTTTAATCCTGTGGATTACTTACCACGGGCTTCAATAACGGCCTGAGCAACGTTGTTAGGCGCATCATCATACTTCAGGAATTCCATGGTGTATGATGCACGACCTTTGGTCAGAGAACGCAGCTGAGTTGCATATCCGAACATTTCAGACAGCGGAACTTCAGCGTGGATCTTAACGCCAGTTACTTCGGATTCCTGACCACGCAGCATACCGCGACGACGGCTCAAGTCACCGATAACGTCACCGGTGTTCTCTTCAGGAGTTTCTACTTCAACCTTCATGATTGGCTCAAGCAGAACTGGTTTTGCTTTCTTAAAGCCTTCTTTAAAGGCAATAGACGCAGCCAGTTTAAACGCCAGTTCAGAGGAGTCAACGTCGTGGTAAGAACCGAAGTGCAGACGAACACCCATGTCAACAACCGGATAGCCAGCCAGAGGGCCCGCTTTCAGCTGTTCCTGAATGCCTTTATCAACGGCTGGGATGTATTCGCCAGGAATTACACCACCTTTGATGTCGTTGATGAACTCGTAACCTTTCGGGTTAGAGCCCGGCTCCAGTGGGTACATGTCGATCACAACGTGACCGTACTGACCGCGACCACCAGACTGCTTAGCGTGTTTACCTTCAACATCGGTAACTTTCGCGCGAATCGCTTCGCGGTAAGCAACCTGAGGTTTACCCACGTTCGCTTCAACGTTGAATTCACGCTTCATACGGTCAACGATGATGTCCAGGTGCAGTTCACCCATACCAGCGATGATGGTCTGGTTAGATTCTTCATCAGTCCATACGCGGAATGATGGGTCTTCTTTCGCCAGACGGCCCAGAGCCAGACCCATTTTTTCCTGGTCAGCTTTGGTTTTTGGTTCAACTGCGATGGAGATTACCGGCTCAGGGAATTCCATACGCTCCAGAATGATCGGGTGATCTGGGTCACACAGGGTGTCACCAGTGGTCACGTCTTTCAGACCGATAGCTGCAGCGATGTCGCCCGCACGAACTTCTTTGATCTCTTCACGTTTGTTAGCGTGCATCTGTACGATACGGCCAAAACGTTCACGCGCCGCTTTCACGGAGTTCAGGATGGTGTCACCGGAGTTAACCACACCAGAGTAAACGCGGAAGAAGGTCAGGTTACCCACGAATGGGTCGGTAGCGATTTTGAACGCCAGTGCAGAGAATGGCTCTTCGTCGCTTGCGTGACGCTCTGCTGGAGTATCTTTACCGTCGTCCAGGATGCCGTTGATCGCAGGAACGTCAACCGGGGATGGCAGGTAGTCAACTACCGCATCCAGCATTGCCTGAACACCTTTGTTCTTGAACGCAGAACCACAGGTTACCAGGATGATTTCGTTGTTCAGAACGCGCTGACGCAGAGCTTTTTTGATCTCTTCTTCAGTCAGTTCTTCACCACCCAGGTATTTCTCCATCAGCTCTTCAGAAGCTTCAGCAGCGGATTCGATCAGGTTCTGGTGCCATTCGTCAGCCAGGTCCTGCATTTCAGCCGGGATATCTTCGTATTCGAAGGTAACGCCCTGGTCTGCATCGTTCCAGTTGATGGCTTTCATTTTCACCAGGTCGATAACGCCGGTGAAGCCTTCTTCAGCACCAATTGCCAGCTGCAGCGGAACAGGGTTCGCGCCCAGACGGGTTTTGATCTGACCAACAACTTTCAGGAAGTTAGCACCCATACGGTCCATTTTGTTAACGAACGCGATGCGTGGAACTTTATATTTGTTCGCCTGACGCCATACAGTTTCAGACTGTGGCTGAACACCACCAACTGCGCAATAAACCATTACCGCGCCGTCAAGAACACGCATGGAACGTTCTACTTCGATGGTGAAGTCAACGTGCCCTGGGGTGTCGATGATGTTTACGCGATGCGGTTCGTACTGCTTAGCCATACCTGACCAGAATGCAGTAGTCGCTGCGGAGGTGATAGTAATACCACGCTCCTGCTCCTGTTCCATCCAGTCCATGGTGGCTGCGCCGTCATGAACTTCACCGATTTTGTGGTTTACACCGGTGTAGAACAGAATACGTTCGGTAGTAGTGGTTTTACCGGCGTCGATGTGCGCACTGATACCGATGTTACGGTAGCGTGCGATGGGTGTTGTACGAGCCATTTGATTCCTCGTTTATATCTTTAGGCGTTCAGTTAAGTTACCCAGAGCGGGCGGCTTCTCTGAAGCGCCCGCCTGGTGACTAATACTCCGAAGGGATTACCAACGGTAGTGTGCGAACGCCTTGTTGGCTTCTGCCATACGGTGAACGTCTTCACGTTTCTTAACTGCAGTACCTTTGTTGTCTGCAGCATCAGAAAGTTCGTTCGCCAGACGCAGAGCCATGGATTTATCACCGCGTTTACGAGCAGCTTCAACGATCCAACGCATTGCCAGAGCATTACGACGAACCGGACGAACTTCAACTGGAACCTGATAAGTAGAACCACCAACGCGGCGGGACTTAACTTCTACAGTTGGGCGAACGTTGTCGAGAGCGACTTCGAAAGCTTCCAGTTCATTTTTACCAGAACGCTGAGCCAGGGTCTCAAGCGCGCTGTATACGATTGCTTCTGCAGTAGATTTTTTACCATCTACCATCAGGATATTTACAAATTTTGCCAGCAGTTCTGATCCGAATTTCGGATCTGGAAGAATTTTACGCTGACCAATGACGCGACGACGTGGCATGGGAATACTCCGTTGTTAATTCAGGATTGTCCAAAACTCAAAGAGTTTAGTGTGACATTAAGATAAATCAGTTTGGCCTTACTTAACGGAGAACCATTAAGCCTTAGGACGCTTCACGCCGTACTTGGAGCGAGCCTGCTTACGGTCTTTAACACCTGAGCAGTCGAGCGCACCACGAACGGTGTGGTAACGAACACCCGGAAGGTCTTTAACACGACCGCCACGGATCAGGATCACGGAGTGTTCCTGCAGGTTGTGACCTTCACCACCGATGTAGGAAGTCACTTCGAAACCGTTAGTCAAACGCACACGGCATACTTTACGCAGTGCGGAGTTTGGTTTTTTAGGAGTGGTGGTATATACACGAGTACATACGCCACGTTTCTGCGGGCAGGCTTCCAGCGCAGGCACGTTGCTCTTTGCAACTTTGCGTGCGCGTGGTTTGCGTACCAGCTGGTTAACTGTTGCCATTAAATAGCTCCTGGTTTTAGCTTTTGCTTCGTAAACACGTAATAAATCGACCTCATACAATATGAGGACGCGAAATTTTAGGGCTACGTCGAAAAGGTGTCAAGAAATATACAGCGATCTCAGATCACCAGTTCATTTGACTGGCGTGCGTCACAGTAAGATTGACGAAATCAGTATAGCCAACCACGTCAATTTTGGCTGAAATTTGACCAGAAAGACCCCGCGCATCCAGATCGTCTTTCAGCGCAGAGACTGTTATGGGGGCATTCGTGAGAATTTCAACGAAACGACTGCCTTCCAGTGCGGCAAGCACGCCGTCCTGAATCAGCAGCAGGTCATCACCTTCGCGCAGCATACTCAGTAACGCGTCGGTATCACATTGCCATGGTGAATGGCTCAGAGTATGGAGCATGTCAGCCTCAGAAAGTCAGAACGGTGTCGTAGTGGGAAAGGTGTTCGCGCAATGCAGCAGAAGACAGGACTGTCACATCCAGCACGAAAGGCGTTGCCTCGTTTAAACCACGCGCGGCCAAAGAGTCAGCACAAACATAGAAGGTTTCGATATCGTAAAGCGGTAACACTTTGAACGTCGCGATGTAATCACGCGCCAGAATGGCCTGAGGCTGTTGCCCCGCCAGAAGCTGAAATACCCCGTCGCCCAAAAAGAAGACACCGATATCTTCGGTCAGCGCGGAAGTCGCAAGTAACGCATCCAGCCCTTCTCGGCCAGAAGCGCTGCCGTGCGGCGCAGAGGTAAAAACAAATGCCACGCGCTTCATCAGAATTGCACCACTCTGTCGCAGGTTAATGCCGCCTGTGCCAGTGCACCCAGACCACTCAACGAAAAACCGGGCTGCAGGTTAGAACCCGATAAACCTAGACGAGCGGCTTCGGTTGCATCAGTCACCCCGCGGCGCAGAGCCGCCGCCACGCAGATGTGCAGTTCTACGCCCTGCTTTTCGTTTAATGCCTGCCAGCCGCGCACCAGATCGAACTCATCGCTCGCCGGTGACGTAAACTGATTCGCGTTATACACCCCTTCCCGATAGAAGAAGACGCTCGCCAGCTCATGCCCGGCCGCCAGTAGCGCATGCGCAAACTGCAGCGCGCTGCTGGCCTGCTGAGTACCGTACGCCGGGCCTGTCACCATTAACGCAAAACGCATTACTTATCTTGTCCCAGGAAATCGCCGCTTTTGAACTGGCGAATATAGAGGTAGACCGTGTGCTTGGAGATGTTCAGACGATCGGCCACCTGGTTGATGGCGTCTTTAATATCAAAAATCCCTTTCTCATAGAGATTGAGCACGATCTGACGATTCTTGGCGTTGTTCGAGACGTTGCGATCGGCATTCACCTCTTCAATCGTAAACTCAAGCGTCTGCGTCACCAGATCTTCAACGGAGGAGGCAAAGTTAACAGAAGAGCCAACGTCCGGCGTTTCTGGTGGAACAAAGGTGCTCATGATTTGCGAGAATGGCACATCAAGGTTCATGTTGATGCACAGCAGCCCAATAACACGATGCTCGCGGTTTCGAATCGCGATGGTTTCTGATTTCATCAGCACGCCGCTTTTGGCGCGGGTGAAATAGCATTTGGAGACGCTGCTGTCCGCGCCGGTCATGTCATGCAGCATACGCAATGCAAGGTCGGTAATTGGCGAACCAATTTTACGGCCAGTATGCTCACCATTCGCAATGCGGATGGCGGAACACTTCAGATCTTGCAGGGAGTGCAATACGATTTCGCAGTGGGAGCCAATGAGCATCGCTAACCCGTCCACTACCGCTTCATAGGATTTCAGAATATCGAAGTCGGTCTGATCGAAAGGACGTTGATCCAGCAAATCAAGTTCACTGGTTTCGTTGGTTAAAAGCGACCTGGACATGAAAAAAACACTCCTTTTCAGGAGCCTGTCGTTAGGTTTTCAGGGCAGGCTCATTATCTACACGGACAACTAAATTAATACAGCGTGCCTAACGCTTTCCAGTGTTAATTATATCTGCCCCACAATAAAAAACCGCCGCCTTAAAGGCGGCGGTTTTTTTTCAGCATTACTTCTTAGCAGCAGCGGCTTTATCGTCAGCCGGCGCGTCTGCTTTGGCATCCGCTTTCGGTGCCGGTTTGATGTCCAGCAGCTCTACGTCAAAGACCAGCGTAGAGTTGGCAGGGATACCCGGAACGCCGGTTTTGCCATAGGCCAGATCCGGTGGGATAACCATCTTGATCTTGCCACCTTTCTTGATGTTTTTCAGACCTTCAGTCCAGCCCGGGATAACGCCGTCCAGACGGAAAGAGAGCGGCTCACCGCGGGTGTAGGAGTTGTCGAACTCTTTACCGTCGATCAGCGTACCTTTGTAGTTCACAACAACGGTGTCGCTGTCTTTAGGCGCATCGCCGGTGCCTTCTTTCTCAACTTTGTATACCAGGCCAGTAGAAGAGGTTTTCACACCCTTCTCTTTAGCAAAGGTATCGCGGTAGGCTTTGCCTTTCGCTTCGTTGTCTTTCGCGTCCGCATCCATCTTAGTCTGCGCGGCACCCTTCACGCGCGCTTCAAACGCCTGCAGAGTCTGTTCAATTTCCTGGTCAGACAGCTTGCTCTTATCTGCAAATGCGTCCTGAACGCCCGCGATCAGCTGAGCTTTATCCAGTTTGATGCCCAGTTTCTCTTGTTCTTTCAGAGAGTTTTCCATGTAACGACCCAGAGATGCGCCCAGTGCGTAGGCGGATTTCTGGTCGTCATTTTTGAACGCCGCTTTGCTGTCTGCAGTAGCAGCAGGCTTCGCAGCAGTATCAGCAGCGAATGACAGCGGCGCGTTCAGCGCAACAGCCATCGTGGTCGCCAGCAGCGTTACTTTAAACAGTGATTTCATCCATATCTCCAGGGCCTGGGGACTCTCACCCCAGCGTTAAACGTAAATGAGTTACGTACTATAAAACGTTGCGGAAGAAATCTACAGACAGACACTTCCAATTCTCGCCACTTTTCAGACTATTTTTGTTTAAATAAGTTTCCTGCCAAGGAGATGCGAACTGTACTTAAGGATAAACTCAGTTAAACTGCGCCGCCGCAGGGCCATTATGGCGAATCTGAAATAAACGAGGTGAATGATGAAGGATACAGCAATAGAAGCGAGATTGGCTGAGCTGGAAAGCCGCCTGGCTTTTCAGGACATCACCATCGAAGAGCTCAACCAAACGGTGACCGCCCACGAGCTAGAAATGGCAAAACTGCGGGATCTGCTGCGTCTGCTCACTGAAAAAGTGAAGGCCACACAGGCATCGCACATCGCCTCTCAATCTGAAGAGACGCCACCACCTCATTACTGAGGCGTAAAAAAAGCGGGATTATCCCGCTTTTTTTGTGCCCGGTGGCGCGAAGCTTACCGGGCCTACATACCAAATACCCTATGGATTTCGAGTCGCAGGAAGGCGGCAAGCTTGAAAATCCCCGGGAGCATAGATAACTATGTGACCGGGGTTTGAAAGCGCAGCCAACGCACCTGCGGCTTGAAAGACGACGGGTATTAGTGGCAGCCGCAGCCGCCGTTACCGCAACCACCTTTACCGTGGTCGTGACCATGGTCGTGATCGTGGCCGTGACCACCGCAGCAGCCGTCGTGGCCGTGATCGTGGTCATGGTCGTGACCGTGCGCACCGTGAACGTGGCCATGAGCCAGCTCTTCTTCGGTCGCTTTACGGATCGCAACAACTTCTACGTTGAACTTCAGGTTCTGGCCAGCCAGCATGTGGTTACCGTCAACCACGACGTGGTCATCTTCCACTTCGGTGATTTCAACAGGAACCGGGCCCTGGTCAGTTTCAGCCAGGAAGCGCATGCCAACCTGCAGCTCGTCAACACCCATGAACACGTCTTTAGGAACGCGCTGAACCAGGTTGTCGTCATACTGACCGTAAGCGTCGTTCGCGCCTACAGCAACGTCAAATTTGTCGCCAACTTCATGACCTTCCAGCGCGGTTTCCAGGCCAGAAATCAGGGAACCGTGACCATGCAGGTAGTCAAGCGGCGCACTCACCGGAGACTCATCAACCAACACACCGTCTTCTGTACGTACCTGATAGGCCAGGCTGACCACCAGGTCTTTTGCTACTTTCATGATATCTCCTGAGTGTGGGAAAATTGCTGGCGCAGATTGTAGCGGAAATCTGCACCCGTGTACCCTTTAGCTTAAAAAAACTCAGGGCATATCGCTAGTCCGGATGAAAAATCCCGATAACTTGCTCTTCTTTGCGAACGTGATCGCGGGCCTCTTTATCGGCCTCACGCATCTGGTGACCGCACTTAACACACTCAACAACATCAATATTATTTTCCCGCCACATCGCCAGGGTATCTTGCGCCTGGCAGGTCGGGCATTTTGCACCCGCAATAAAGCGTTTACGTACAGCCATTTTTCGTTACCCTTTATTCAAATTCATCCCAGCCATCGAGCTGGCGTCGTTCCTGCTGCATCTCTCGCTGGAAGATCTCCTCCAGCTCGCGACGCGCTTCCCGCACGCGGGAGATCTGCGCCGTATCGGTATGGACCGGCATCAGCTCGCGCAGCATCCGCATATCCAGCCGGCGGAAGTGCATCTGGGCGCGCTGCGCCTGATGCGGATGCATGCCGAGCGAGATCAGCGCCTTACGGCCCAGCTCCAGCGCACTGGAGAACGTCTCACGGGAGAAGTGTTTCACACCCGCCTGCAACAATTCGTGAGCTTCAACACGTCCCCGCGCACGCGCCAGAATATGCAGATGCGGGAAATGCTGCTGGCACAGCTCCACCAGCTTCATCGTGTCTTCCGGATCATTACAGGTAATCACGATGGACTCTGCCGCTTCCGCCCCCGCCGAGCGCAGCAGCTCGAGCTGGGTCGCATCGCCGTAGTAAACCTTATAACCATATTTGCGCATCAGGTTGACCGCGCTGATATCCCGTTCCAGCACCGTAATGCGCATTTTGTTCGCCATCAGCAAACGTCCGATAACCTGTCCGAAACGACCAAAGCCCACCACAATCACCTGCGGCTTGTCGTCTTCCACCCACGGCGCTTCGTCTTCATCGTCCGTCGGGTTCAGGCGGCGCGACAGCAGTTTATCCACCAGCTTCATCAGCAGCGGCGTAGTCATCATAGACAGCGTGACCGTTACCAGCAAAAGCGCCATTTGATCGTCTTTAAAGAGCTTCTGGGAGGAAGCGGTCGAGAACAGCACAAACGCGAACTCGCCCCCCTGGCTTAACACGCTGGCAAACTGCATGCGTTCCGAACTGCGCAGCCCGTAAATACGTGACATGACGTACAGCACCAGCATCTTCACCGCCACCAGGATGGCGACGCTCACGACCACCCACAGCAGATGGGTATAGAGCACGCCAAGGTTAAGCGCCATCCCGACCGAAATAAAGAACAGACCTAGCAGCAGCCCTTTGAAGGGATCGATGGCAATTTCCAGCTCGTGGCGATACTCGCTCTCCGCCAGCAGCACCCCGGCAATAAAGGTCCCGAGCGCCATCGACAGCCCCAGCGCGTCCATAAATAACGCCGATCCCAGCACCAGCAGCAGCGTCGCGGCGGTAAACACCTCGCGAACGCCCGACGCGGCAATAAAGCGGAACACGGGACGTAGCAGGAAACGCCCGCCGATCAGCATGCCCGCGAAGGCCAGCACCTTCATGGCGATTTTAGCCCAGTCGAAATGATCGTCCCCGGAGCCCGCCAGCAGCGGCACCAGCGCCAGCGCCGGGATCACCGCCAAATCCTGGAACAGCAGCACCGAAAAGCCCAGTTGACCGGCTTCGTTACGGTTCATCCCTTTGTCGCGCATCAGCTGCAGCGCCATCGCCGTGGAGGACATCGCGAGGCCTATCCCGCCAATCACCGCCGCCTGCCATGAAAAGTTGGTCAGCATTAGCAGGCCGCCCAGGATAGCGGCGCTGAACAACACCTGCGCGGCGCCCACGCCAAAGATAGAGCGTCGGAGTTGCCACAATTTCGAAGGATTCAGCTCCAGGCCGATGATGAACATCAGGAACACCACGCCCAGCTCGGAGAAATGGAGGATCTCATCTACATCGCTGATGAATCCCAGTCCCCAGGGACCAATCGCGATCCCCGCCAGCAGATAACCCAACACTGCACCGATACCAATGCGTGCAGCAAGCGGCACCGCGACGACGGCCGCAAATAAAAACAGCACCCCGGCGAGGAGCAAATTCGATCCTTCCATTAACGACCTCCTGCCGGAATCGGTGACGCCAGCCATTCACCGTAGGCTCTGGCGTGGCTTGCCAGTTCTTTCGGATCCTGTCGCCGCGCCCAGTAGACAATAATCGGGCTCATCCAGTGCATACGGCACATCGCCGCCGTCAGCTCGAAAGGCCGCAGGATGTCGCTCATCGGATAACGGTTCAGCCCGTCGTGACGGTAAGCGCTTTCGGGTTCACCGGTCGTAATCACACTACGCCAGTACTTTCCCGCCAGCTGGTTGCCCCCCACCCCGCTGGAGAAGCCCCGGCTCAGCACGCGGTCCAGCCACTCTTTGAGCAGCGCCGGACAGCTGTAGGTATAAAGCGGATGCTGGAACACAATCACGTCATGCTGACGCAGCAGCTCCTGCTCGTAAGGGATATCAATAAAGAAATCAGGATAGTGCGCGTAGAGATCGTGCACCGTCACGTTGCTAAGCTGTGTGGCCGGCTTAAGCAGCACCCGGTTTGCCACCGAGTCCTGAGATTCCGGATGGGCATACAGCAGCAGCACTTTTGCTGTCTGAGACATCATTCCCCTCCCGGTCTTGTTTCTGTTTTTGTGTATCGTCGTTGTTTTGGGCTACCATGGCGGCCCGGTGCGGAAAATGGCCCACACCTTACATTATCATAATGACAAATTAACATAGTCGGAACATACGGCGCTTCTATGATTGTTTTCTCCTCGTTACAAATTCGTCGCGGCGTGCGCGTCCTGCTGGATAACGCCACTGCTACCATCAACCCAGGCCAAAAAGTGGGCCTGGTCGGCAAAAACGGCTGCGGTAAATCAACCCTGCTGGCGCTGCTGAAAAACGAGATTAGCGCGGATGGCGGTAACTTTACCTTCCCGGGGAACTGGCAGCTCGCCTGGGTAAACCAGGAGACGCCGGCGCTGAGCGAACCGGCACTCGACTATGTTATCGACGGCGACCGTGAATACCGTAAGCTCGAGGCGGAACTTCATTCTGCTAACGAGCGCAACGACGGTCACGCCATCGCCACCGTTCACGGCAAGCTGGACGCTATCGACGCGTGGACCATTCGCTCCCGCGCCTCCAGCCTGCTGCACGGCCTGGGCTTCAGCAATGAACAGCTGGAACGCCCGGTCAGCGACTTCTCCGGCGGCTGGCGTATGCGCCTCAACCTGGCGCAGGCGCTGATCTGCCGCTCTGACCTGCTGCTGCTCGATGAACCGACCAACCACCTCGATCTCGATGCGGTTATTTGGCTGGAGAAGTGGCTCAAGAGCTATCAGGGCACTCTGATTCTGATCTCCCACGACCGCGACTTCCTTGACCCGGTGGTGGATAAAATCATTCATATCGAACAGCAAACGATGTTCGAGTATACCGGCAACTACAGCTCCTTCGAGCGCCAGCGCGCGACGCGTCTTGCCCAGCAGCAGTCGATGTACGAAAGCCAGCAGCAGCGCGTGGCGCACCTGCAGAGCTTCGTGGATCGCTTCAAGGCCAAAGCCTCAAAAGCCAAGCAGGCCCAGAGCCGCATCAAGATGCTGGAACGCATGGAGATGATTGCCCCGGCGCACGTGGATAACCCGTTCCACTTCAGCTTCCGCGAACCGGAAAGCCTGCCAAACCCGCTCCTGAAGATGGAGAAGGTCAGCGCGGGCTATGCCGACCGCATTATTCTCGATTCCATCAAGCTCAACCTGGTGCCGGGTTCGCGCATTGGCCTGCTGGGGCGTAACGGCGCCGGTAAATCGACGCTGATCAAGCTGCTGGCGGGCGAGCTTAACCCGGTCAGCGGTGAAATCGGCCTGGCGAAGGGCATCAAGCTGGGCTACTTCGCCCAGCATCAGCTGGAATTTTTACGCGCGGATGAATCGCCGATTCAGCACCTCGCGCGCCTGGCACCGCAGGAGTTGGAGCAGAAGCTGCGCGACTATCTCGGCGGCTTCGGTTTCCAGGGCGATAAGGTGACTGAAAACACCGAGCGCTTCTCCGGGGGCGAAAAGGCCCGTCTGGTGCTGGCGCTGATCGTCTGGCAGCGCCCGAACCTGCTGCTGCTCGATGAACCGACCAACCACCTGGATCTCGACATGCGCCAGGCGCTGACCGAAGCGCTGATTGAGTTCGAAGGCGCGCTGGTTGTCGTCTCGCACGACCGTCACCTGATCCGCTCCACCACGGACGATCTCTATTTAGTGCACGGCGGCAAAGTTGAACCGTTCGACGGCGACCTTGAAGACTACCAGCAGTGGCTGACGGACGTGCAGAAGCAGGAGAACCAGCCGGAAGAGTCAGCAAAAGACAACGCCAACAGCGCGCAGGCGCGTAAAGACCAGAAGCGTCGTGAAGCGGAGCTGCGCACCCAGACGCAGCCGCTGCGTAAAGAGATTACCCGACTCGAAAAAGAGATGGAAAAGCTCAACGCCACGCTGGCTATCGTTGAAGAGAAGCTCGGCGACAGCGGTCTGTATGACCAGAGCCGCAAGGCTGAGCTGACGGACTGCCTGCAAACCCAGGCGAAAACCAAATCCAGCCTCGAAGAGTGCGAGATGGCGTGGCTGGACGCGCAGGAACAGCTGGAAGCGATGCTTCAGGCCGACTAAACCATCGGGAGGGTTATGCGTTTCGATACCACGAGCGATATTACATTCCGCAAGCTCAGCATCTTCATGACGTTTATGGAGAAAGGGAATATCGCGCGTACCGCCGAAACGCTGGGCCTGAGCGGCGTCAGCGTGCACCGCGCGCTGCACACGCTGGAAGAGAACGTGCGCTGCCCGCTCTTTACCCACAAGGGGCGCAACCTGATTGCCCTGCCTTCCGCCTGGACGCTGCTGGAGTATTGCCAGGAGGTGATGCAGGTGATGGAGCGCGGGCTGGAAGAGTCGCGCAAAATCGCCGGTATCGGCCAGGGGCGGCTGCGCGTGGGCACGCTCTACTCCCTGACGCTGGAAACCGTGCCGCGCCTGATTATGGGCATGAAGCTGCGCCGTCCGGATCTGGAGATGGATCTGACGATGGGCTCCAACGACACCCTGCTGCACATGCTGGATGAAGGCTCGCTGGACGCGATTCTTATCTCCATCTCCGAAAGCGACATAGACCGCAACAGCCTTGAGGTTCTGCCGCTCTTCCACGACGACATCTTCCTCGCCGCACCGGCTTCCGCCACGCTGAATACCCACGGGCCAGCGGATCTCCGCGATTACAAAGATCAGAAATTTGTCGCGCTTGCAGAAGGTTTTGCGACCTACGCCGGGTTTCAGGAGGCGTTTCATATCGCCGGGTTCGAGCCGGAAATTGTCACCCGCGTGAATGACATCTTCTCGATGCTGAGCCTGGTGCAGGCAGGCGTGGGTTTTACGCTGATGCCGGGCAGGATGAAGAAGGTCTACGAGAATTCGGTGCAGCTGTTGAAGCTGGCGGAGCCGTACCAGATGCAGCAGCTGATCGCCATCGTCTTCGCCCGCAACCGCGAGCAGGACCCGAGCCTGCGGGCATTAGCCGCCGAAGGGCGGATGTATGCGCGCAGCCTGCAGGAAAGTGTGTGATATAAAACAAGACAACCGAACCCGTAGGCCCGGTAAGGCGCAGCCGCCACCGGGCAAAAAAACTCACGCACGAAGCCGCTTCGCCAGATGCACCGCCACGTCTACCCCGCTGCGTTCCAGCGAAAGGGTCTCCCCTTCCCACGCAGCCTGCCGCGTCAGGCAGGTCAGTACGCCGCCGGGCGGCATCTCAATTGCCAGCCGCGCTTCACGCTCGTTAGCGGAAATCACCGCCTCCTGCCAGCGCACGGTTCGCGCCATGTTCATCGCCAGATCGTCGGCGATTTTTTCCGGCTGCCAGAGCACGCGGCCGGTACTGCCGCTCAGGTACGCGCAGCGTGGACGAGCCAGCGTGACGGACTCAAATGCCGCCGCCAGCTTTTTCGCCGGTTCCGCCAGCAGTTCGCAGTGGGACGGCACGCTGACCGCCAGCCGTTTGGCCTTGCTCGCCCCTTTGGCCAGCGCTCGCGCCGCCACCTGCGCCATCCCGTCATCGCTTCCGGCAATCACGATCTGCGTTTCTGCGTTCAGGTTGGCAATGTAGGTTCCGGTGCCTTCAATCAGCGTTTCTACCTGCGGCAGGGTTAAGCCCATGATTGCCGTCAGGCCGTAGCCGTGCGGGTACGCCTGCTCCATCAAATCACCGCGCAGCGCCACCAGCCTCAGCGCGTCCGAAAAGTCCAGCGCGCCCGCGATAACCGCCGCCGGATAAGCGCCGATGGACAGGCCGCTGACGATATCCGGCGTCACGCCGCGACGATCCAGCTCGCGCCCCCAGGCCACACCGGCAATCAGCAGCGAAAGCTGAACCGCGCGGGTATGGGTTAACGCGTCCGCGCTGTCCAGCGTATCCACTTCGGCGCCCAGCACCTCTCGCGCCTGTTCCAGTTCCGTTCCCGGCAGGTTTTGCAGCATGTCTTCATGCTGCGTGCCCTGTCCCGGAAAGGTAAACAGTAGTTTCATCACTCCTCCCTGCGCCACGGATCCGCCACCAGGCGCGGTCCGCGACGGGTTTTCAGCAGCGTTTTGCCGTCACGCAGCCACTCCGCCAGCGCGAAGCCGCCCTCGGGGGTATCCACCTGCGTATCCGCCCGACACAGCGCGCGGCTCAGCTGCGACTGCCATGCGGTAAAAGCATCGGGGGAAATCGGCTGCGGCGCGCGGATCAGCAGGTCAAGATCGCTGTCGGCATGAATAACCGGAATACCCGTCGCCAGCGCGTAGCCGGTGCTGCCGGTGATCCCCCACGTCCACGGCCACGCCTGCTGCGCAAGCTGCAGCGCCACCTGAACCGGCGGCTGTGTCACAAACGGCGAACGCAGCAGATCGGCCGTCACGCTCAACGCCTCAGGCGAAACGACGCGATGGACGTTTTCGGGCTTCACCCATCCGGCCGCCCGCTGGTCGCGGCGTAATCCGCGCACGCCAACGGGAATGCGGCCTTCGCTATCAACATCACGCCGCACCACCACCGGCAGGCCGGTATGCCAGGCCGCCTCCACCCAGGATTCGGTGATGCCTTCCAGCGCGTCGCGCGCGGTAAGCCAGATGAGGTCGTGCGGGCGTAATGTTGTGGTCATAATTACATTCCTGAAGTCAGCGAGATAAACAGCGGCAGCGACAGGATACACAGTACGGAGCTTAACAGCAGCACGGCTTCAGCATCCGGCGACTGCACGCCAAAGCGGTTACCGAACACCACGCCGAAGAAGCCCGCAGAGAGCGCAATCATCAGGATAGCGGTGATCGCCACGGAGCCGTGCAGACCGAAGATCAGCACAATACCCCAGGCAATCGCAGGCTGAATCAGCAGCTTGGCGATGGTGGAGGTGATCACCATGGTGTTGATCTGCAGCTTGCGGGCAGAGAGGATCACCCCGGTCAGGAACAGCGCCGCAGCGGTCGCCGACAGCCCCAGCGGTTTAATCGCCGCAAGCACCAGCTCCGGCATTTTGATCCCGATGGCGGACAGAATCACGCCCAGCAGCGGGCCCATCACGATCGGTTTCTTAATGGAGCGCCACATCAGCACCGGCAGCATGGAGAGCGTTGAGCCAGAGTTATTCCCCTCGGCGCGCGCTTTCTCACGCTCCAGGATCAGCAGGCAGAACGGGGTCATCAGCACTGAACCGCAGGCAATAGAGACCGCCACGGAGAGCGACGTGGACGATCCTTCACCCAGCACGCTGCCCAGAATCGGCAGGCCCAGCGCCGCGTAGTTAGGCAGCGCCACCGTCAGGGTCAGCACGGCCGCGTCCTGCGGGGATTTATTAAAGACTTTAGTCGCGAGGAAGTAGATGGCCGCATAGGTAATCCACATCGCCAGCGTCAGCACCAGAATCAGCGGCGACTGCGCCACGATGCCGGTCCACGGCGTTTGCACGGTGGCACTAAACAGCGCGGCAGGCAGTGCAAAATCCATCACGAAGATATTGAGCAGGGAAACGTTTTTGTTATCGACCATCTTTGCCTTACCGGCCCAGAATCCCAGCAGCATGATGACGAAAATCGGTGCAAGAGCATGAACAATTACGTAAGTCATAAATCACCTGTAGTAAAAAAAGTTTTAGCACTGGTGCGATGTTTATTATTTTTCAGGATGCAGGCTCCCACGCGGGCGCAGCGGACGCGCTCGCGGGGGTTTGCATCTCTGGCAGGTCTTTTTTTTACTTACCAGCTGGCTCGCATACGTTCGCGTACGAGCGCCGAGCTGCGGCGGTTGTCAGCACCCAGACGGTTTTTAAGCGTCGCGTCCTGACGAGCATCGCTGATGGCCTGTTGCAGGGTGGATTTCACCTGCGCCAGATCGTTATCGGATGGGGCATCCGGGTTGCTGATGTCCAGCAGGCTGGAGAGCAGCCCCAGCGTCGCGTAGTTGCTGATGTCGTAGGCCATTGGCGGAATGGTCGCCGCCAGTTTTTCCAGCGCCTCGACGGTACGCAGCGTGATGCGAGCGGCGGACTCTTTGCCCATCGCGTGGATCAGCACGCCCTTGTCGTTAAAGGCGATCAGACGGTTGGCCTGGTAGCCGTGCGCCAGGAACGCGCCGGACATCGCCTTGCCGACGATAAGCCCAATCACCGGGTGACCGGCCAGGCGCGCGTTAGCATATGCAGCAGCGGATCCTGCCAGCGCCTGATGGATACCAAACGCCTCTTCGCGACGGCCATAGGCCTGGCTTGGGACGTCAATCACCGCCACAATCGGGCGTTTGACGGACTTCTCTGCGTCAGCGGCGACGGTTTCGCTAACCACCTTCGCCAGCGTCCAGCCTTCCAGCAGACCGACTTCACCTTTCGCCGCGCGCGGGAAGTGGTTGTTGGCATCCGGCACCACGGCCACAAAGCGCACCGCCTCACCGTTCAGCTCGCCGTCTGCTGCCTGCACGGACGGGCACAGCCCTTCGATACGTTTGGCATTCGGGGCGAGGGTTTCCAGCCAGAGCTCGCCACGGCTTTTTGAATTACTCATCATTTCACCTCCCGGGCAAAAAGCGCGTTAATCTGTTCGGCATCGGCCTGCTTGCGGGTGTCGAAATTCGTCAGACGGTTCAGGTAATCGTCGTAGTTATCGGTGCGGTGTTTCGCCGGTACGCCTTTCGCAATCGCGTCGTTCATCGCCGCTTTCACCGCATTTACACCGTCGCCCACCAGCGCGTCCACCAGCCCGCTTTGATAGCGCACTTCCCCACCGGTCATGCTCCAGATAAACGGACGGTCGCGGGAGTCGTACTCTTCAATGCCCGCCTCCTGCTCGATAACCTGCGGGCCGTTGAGGCCAAGACGCGCTTCGCGGGTCACAATCAGGTAGCTGCATAGCGCCGCGGCAATGGACATCCCGCCGAAGCAGCCCACGGTCCCGGCCACAATCCCGATAACGGGCGTGTAGTGACGCAGGTCTACAATCGCGGCGTGGATATCGGCAATCGCCGCCAGGCCGAGGTTAGCCTCCTGAAGACGCACGCCGCCGGTTTCGAGGCACAGCACAGCCTGCGTCGGAATGCCGTTGCGGTTATCTTCCGCCGCCAGCTCCAGCGCCGCCGCCATTTTTGCACCGGACACTTCGCCCATGCTGCCGCCCTGGAACGCGCCTTCAATCGCGACCACGACCGCAGGCTGACCGTTGATGGTGCCTTTTGCGACGACCATGCCGTCATCGGCCTGCGGAACAATCCCCTGCGGCCCAAGCCACGGAGAGATAATGCCTTCAAACGGATCCAGCAGTTCGCGGTAGCTGCCCTCGTCAAGCAGAGCCTGCGCGCGCTGGCGCGCTTTTAGTTCGATAAAGCTGCTGTCGTTACGCATGGCTCACCCCCTCAAAAACCTGTTCGATGCGAATGCGCGCCACGCCCGGCGTCGCGCCGAAGTCATGAATGGTCAGTTTGCCTGCAGGCAGGCTGCTGACCGTTTGCAGGCGGTTGAACAGCGCCTCCCAGCGGCCACGGCTGTTGTCGACTGAGGTGGTGATATCAATGGTTAGCGTCTGGCCCGGTTCGGCGCTGAAGAGCACCTCCATATCCCCGGAGCCGACGACGCCCGCCAGCGCCCTGCCGCTTAACGCGCGGCTGGCTGGCACGGTCAATGTAATTTTTTCCATAACTTCCTCTTAATGCTTTGAATAAGGCGTTTCGACGCGGTCGAGAAACAGCGTGGCGGCAAGCAGGTCGGCAGCGCCGCCCGGCGAGGCGTTGAGCGAGAGCATCTGGCGATCTAAGCTCGCCAGCGCCTGCTGGCCCGCAGCCGTTGCACAGCCTCCTGCATTCAGTACCGCACGGGCACCGCTCTGCATGGCGTCCAGCCCCTCCATTCCGGCGCGCGACAGCACGCAGGTGTCGGTGAGGGAGGTCATGATGGCCATCAGCGCGTCGAGCCTGGCCTGCGCCTCACTGCTGCCGTTGAGACGGCTGAGGCGAAGCTGCGGCAGCGCGCGCTGCATAACGTGCGGGAACGCCTGCTGCGCCTCTTCGCGTGCGCCCGGCACGCGGTAGCGGTGCGTGACGCGCAGGCCTTTGCTGAACACCTTCGGTGCCGCGTCGTCCGGGAGTTTCGCCAGCTGCGCGGCGGTATTCGCGACGGCCTGCGCAGCTGCATCACCGCCCAGCATCGCCACCGCGCTCACCAGCAATCCCAGCGCCCAGATCGCGCCACGATGGGTATTCACCCCGTCGGTGGCCGCCATCATCTGCTGCTCGCCTTCGCGGCCAAGACGGCCAACGGTTTGCCGAAGCGCAATATCTGCCGGACGCAGCCAGCTCTGCTGCGCCAGCGCCTGAAACGTGGGAGTCAGGCTGTGCGCGGAGCGCTCCATCAGCGCAAGGGATAAATCGTGGTGCGCGCCGTTCCCCCGACTGTCCACCAGACCGGGTTTCGGGCTTAAACGTGCTTCGTCAATCAGACACTGCGTGGCGGTTCGCGCCAGCCATTCGGCACCGCCTTCAACCTGAATCTGGGGCAGAAGTTTCATTACCAGCTCCGGAATTTCGCAGGTGGGTTATACAGACCGCCGGACCACTCCACGAGGTCAGACACGCTGCCCGCAGCCAGCAGAGAGCGGGTGGCGTCGGTGCGGCGAATCCCCATATCTTCCGGGTACACCACTTTGCCGCTCTGGCGCAGTTCCGCCACGCGTTTGGCGTCAACGCCCAGGCCGATATCGGTGATCCCCGCGACGGCGGCAACCATGGCCCGACGCTCTTCCAGATCTTTCGCCCGGTAGAGGTAGGCAATCCCCTCTTCCGTCAGCACGTGCGTCACGTCATCACCGTAAATCATCACCGGTGCCAGCGGCATGCCGGAGGCTTTCGCCACGTCAACGGCATCAAGTTTTTCCACGAAGGTTGGCTTCACGCCCGCCTGGAAGGTTTCCACCATCTGCACGACCAGTTTTTTACCGCGCTGCATTGGGTCCGGCTCGGTGATCATGTTCAGCCAGGCCGGGGTCGCGTGACGACGACCGTGCGGGTCATGGCCCATGTTTGGCGCACCGCCGAAGCCGGAAAGACGACCGCGCGTCACCGTTGAGGAGTTGGCGTAACCGTCAACCTGCAGCGTAGAGCCGATGAACATATCCACCGCGTACTGGCCTGCCAGCTGGCAGAAGGCGCGGTTGGAACGCATGGAGCCGTCGGCACCGGTAAAGAACACGTCCGGACGGGCGCGGATGTACTCTTCCATCCCCAGCTCGCCGCCGAAGCAGTGCACGCTCTCCACCCAGCCGCTTTCAATGGCGGGGATCAGCGTCGGATGCGGGTTCAGCGTCCAGTGTTTACAGATTTTGCCCTTCAGGCCGAGCTGTTCGCCGTAGGTGGGCAGCAGCAGCTCAATCGCCGCGGTGTTAAAGCCGATACCGTGGTTCAGGGACTGCACCTGGTGCTCTGCGTAGATGCCTTTGATGGCCATCATCGCCATCAGGATATGCTCCTGCTTAATGAGGCGCGGGTCGCGGGTGAACAGCGGTTCAATAAAGAACGGTTTGTCCGCAACGACCACGTAGTCGATCCAGGAGCCCGGAATATCCACGCGCGGCAGCTCGCACTCGTCGTCCACCAGCTCGTTCACCTGTGCGATGACGATGCCGTCGTGGAACGCGGCGGCTTCCACCAGCGCCGGGGTATCTTCGGTACTCGCTCCGGTATAGAGGTTGCCTTTGCGGTCGGCTTTAAAACCGGCAATCAGCGCCACGTTGGGCGAAAGGTCGACGTAGAGGCGTGAGTAAAGTTCGATGTAGGTGTGAATCGCACCGATTTCGAGCTGACCGTCTTCCAGCAGCTGCGAAATACGCAGGCTTTGCGTCCCGGAGAAGGAGAAGTCCAGCTTGCGGGCGATGCCTTTCTCGAAGATGTCCAGATGCTCGCTACGGCCGACGCTCGGCATGATCATATGCAGGTCGTGAACGATTTGCGGGTTCACTTCGGCCAGCGAGCGGGAAAGGAAATCCGCCTGCTTCTGGTTGTTACCTTCCAGAACGACCTTATCGCCAGGCGCGATTAATTTTTCCAGCATGGCGACAAGATCGCCGGTTGGCAGTACCTTGCCCTGCACCGGTACGGAGGCCAGACGACGCGCTTTTTCGCTGCGTCGCGTGTTCCATTGCCGGGTGGGTGTTTGCCCAGATAACATTATTAACCTCCTGATTCAGCTAATCATTTTGATTTGCTTAACGTTGAGTAAAGTGTGCGCTCTGGTGAGAAAGGCATCAATTAAGCGTAGAGCGGAATCATTAGCCTGAGAGTAATAATCAAGGTAAAGATTTGTGATCGGGATCAGTTCATGTTTCGGAAAACCAGGCTAAACGGGGTACAATTCGGAAAGTACCGTAAATTTCTGACAAGAATCAGCATCGCCCTTATGACCCAAATCATTCCATCAGACTTCGACATTGCGGCCGAAGACAGCACTGAGTTCGTGCCCATGCGCGGCGTGGCTAACCCCCACCTGCAGACCATGCTGCCGCGACTGATCCGCCGCAAGGTTCAGTTCATCCCGCACTGGCAACGGCTTGACCTGCCAGACGGTGATTTTCTGGATCTCGCCTGGAGCGAAGCGCCGGAACAGGCCCGCCATAAGCCGCGTCTGGTGGTCTTTCACGGTCTGGAAGGCAGCCTGCACAGCCCGTATGCGCATGGATTAATTGAGGCGGCAAAAGCGCGCGGCTGGCTCGGCGTGGTGATGCATTTTCGCGGCTGCAGCGGCGAACCGAATCGTCAGAAACGCATTTATCACTCGGGTGAAACCGAAGACGGTACGTGGTTTTTACACTGGCTGCGGGACAACTTTGGCACCGTGCCAACCGCCGCGGTGGGCTACTCGCTGGGCGGAAATATGCTGGCCTGTCTGCTGGCCAAAGAGGGCGAAAGCGTCCCGCTGGATGCCGCCGTCATTGTCTCCGCGCCGTTTATGCTGGAGCAGTGCAGCTACCACATGGATAAAGGCTTTTCCCGCGTCTATCAGCGCTACCTGCTCAACCTGCTGAAGGCCAACGCGGCGCGTAAGCTGAAGGCCTACCCGGATACCCTGCCGGTCAGCCTGCGCCAGCTGAAAAAGGTGCGCCGTATTCGCGAGTTCGACGACCTGATCACCGCGAAAATCCACGGCTTCGCCGATGCGATTGACTATTATCGTCAGTGCAGCGCCATGCCGCTGCTCAGCAAGATCACGCAGCCAACGCTGATTATTCACGCCAAAGATGACCCGTTTATGGATCATCACTCGATCCCCGCTCAGGAGTTCCTGCCCGACAACGTTCACTATCAGTTGACCGAGCACGGCGGCCACGTCGGGTTTATCGGCGGCACGCTGCGCCGCCCGAAAATGTGGCTTGAGGCGCGAATTCCTGACTGGCTAACCCCTTATCTGGACGGTGCAAAATGATTATTCCCTGGCAGGATCTGGCTCCCGAAACGCTCGATAATCTGATTGAAAGCTTTGTATTACGCGAAGGCACCGATTATGGTGAACAGGAACGCTCGCTTGAGCAAAAGGTCAACGATGTTAAGCGCCAGCTGAAAAGCGGCGACGTGCTGCTGGTGTGGTCAGAACTGCATGAGACGGTCAATATCATGCCCCGCAACGCGTTTCACGGCTGATCTTCCACACTTTTCAGTCAGGGAGTTGCTATGTCTGCCAGACATCCGGTTATTGCCGTTACGGGGTCGAGTGGTGCGGGAACCACCACCACCAGCCTCGCATTTCGCAAGATTTTCGCCCAGCTGAATCTCCGTGCGGCGGAGGTCGAAGGCGATAGCTTTCACCGCTACACGCGTCCGGAAATGGACATGGCCATCCGTAAGGCGCGCGATTCGGGTAAACACATCAGCTACTTCGGCCCGGAAGCCAATGACTTCGGCCTGCTGGAACAAACCTTTATCGAGTACGGTCAGAGCGGCAAAGGGCAGTCCCGCAAGTATCTGCATACCTATGATGAAGCCGTTCCCTGGAATCAGGTGCCGGGAACCTTTACCCCGTGGCAACCGCTGCCGGAACCCACCGACGTCCTGTTTTACGAAGGATTGCACGGTGGCGTGGTCACCCCTCAACACGACGTGGCCCGCCACGTGGATCTGCTGGTCGGCGTGGTCCCTATCGTTAACCTGGAGTGGATCCAGAAGCTGACGCGTGACATGAGCGAGCGCGGCCATTCTCGCGAAGCGGTGATGGACTCCGTGGTGCGCTCCATGGAGGATTACATTAACTTCCTGACGCCGCAGTTCTCCCGCACCCATATCAACTTCCAGCGCGTGCCGACGGTAGATACCTCCAACCCGTTTGCCGCCAAAAGTATCCCGTCTCTGGATGAGAGCTTTGTGGTGATCCATTTCCGCAACCTCGACGGCATTGATTACCCCTGGCTGCTGGCCATGCTGCAGGGCTCGTTTATTTCGCACATGAATACGTTAGTGGTGCCGGGCGGAAAAATGGGGCTGGCGATGGAGCTCATCATGACGCCGCTGGTGGAGCGACTGATGGAAGGGAAGCAGATCGCGTGAGTTGTTTTGCCCGGTAGCGCTGCGCTTACCGGGCCTACGGTCGTGCTTTTGTAGGGCGGGTCAGCGAAGCGCCACCCGCCAAAAGATTAGGCCTCGATCACTTCATACGAATGCGTGATTTTTACCGCTTTCTCCAGCATTAACGCCACCGAGCAGTACTTCTCCGCAGACAGGTCCACCGCACGCGAGACGGCCGCGTCTTTCAGCTCTTTACCGGTGACCACAAAGTGCAGGTTAATATGGGTGAACAGGCGTGGCGCCTCTTCGCGACGTTCAGACGTGAGTTTGACTTCACAATCCGTCACGTCATGACGACCTTTTTGCAGAATCGACACCACGTCGATTGCGCTGCATCCCCCTGCCGCCATCAGCACCATTTCCATTGGGCTGGGTGCTTTATCGCCGGAGTTGCCGTCCATCAAAATCTGGTGTCCTGACGCGGACTCGCCCAGGAACGTTAAACCTTCAACCCATTTCACGCGCGCTTGCATATTCTTAAACTCCAACGTTGCATTTTTGGTGACAGATTACGCGTGCGTTACATTTCTCGCAATGGAAGGCGACCTGCATCATGCTGAAGCGAGACACCAGGAGACACGCGGCGAAAGCTATGCTAAAACACTCTGGATGCTACAGTAATACATTGACGTTACACATGTATGCAGAGGACATCAAACTTTACTGGCTGCGAAACGTTACGGTAGCCGACTTCCCAGGGTATGGGTAAGAATTCGATTGCAACCCCAGAGTCCGGATGCATCTGATGACTCTGGTGACAGCTTATAACAGAGGATAACAGCGCATGGTGCTTGGCAAACCGCAAACAGACCCGACTCTCGAATGGTTCTTGTCTCATTGCCACATTCATAAGTACCCATCAAAGAGCACGCTGATTCACCAGGGTGAAAAAGCGGAAACGTTGTATTACATCGTTAAAGGCTCGGTGGCAGTGCTGATCAAAGATGAAGAAGGGAAAGAGATGATCCTTTCTTATCTGAACCAGGGCGATTTCATCGGTGAACTGGGCCTGTTTGAAGAGGGCCAGGAACGTAGCGCCTGGGTTCGTGCAAAGACAGCATGTGAAGTGGCTGAAATTTCTTACAAGAAGTTCCGTCAGCTGATTCAGGTTAACCCTGACATCCTGATGCGTCTTTCTTCCCAGATGGCGCGCCGTCTGCAGGTCACGTCAGAGAAAGTGGGTAACCTCGCCTTCCTGGACGTTACCGGCCGTATCGCACAAACCCTGCTGAACCTGGCGAAACAGCCAGACGCTATGACCCACCCGGACGGCATGCAAATTAAAATTACCCGTCAGGAAATTGGTCAAATCGTCGGTTGCTCCCGTGAAACAGTGGGCCGTATCCTGAAAATGCTGGAAGATCAAAACCTGATCTCCGCCCACGGTAAAACCATCGTGGTTTACGGAACGCGTTAATTCCGCTTAAACGGCGTGCCATCGCAAGGTGTCACGCCGTTTTTGTCTCTACTCCCCATGTGGCGCAGGCTGATCTATCACCCGGAAGTTAACTACGCACTGCGACAAACGCTGGTGTTGTGTCTTCCCGTGGCCATAGGCCTGATCCTCGGACATCTTCAGCAAGGTCTGCTGTTTTCCCTCGTGCCTGCCTGCTGCAACATCGCCGGTCTGGACACGCCGCATAAGCGCTTTTTCAAACGCCTGATTATCGGCGGCTGCCTGTTTGCGGGCTGTAGCCTCGCCGTACAGCTATTACTGGCTCGTGATATCCCGCTGCCGCTGATCCTGACCGTGCTGGCGATGACCCTCGGCGTCACGGCGGAAATCAGTTCGCTGCACGCCCGCCTGCTTCCCGCCTCGCTGATTGCAGCTATTTTCACGCTGAGCCTCGCCGGGAATATGCCGGTGTGGGAGCCGCTGCTGATCTATGCCCTGGGGACATTATGGTACGGGCTGTTTAACTGGTTTTGGTTCTGGCTGTGGCGCGAACAGCCGCTGCGTGAATCCCTGAGCCTGCTCTATGTGCAGCTTGCGGATTACTGCGAAGCCAAATACACCCTGCTCACCCAGCATACCGATCCGGAAAAGTCCTTACCGCCGCTGCTGACGCGCCAGCAGAAGGTGGTGGATCTGATTAGCCAGTGCTATCAGCAGCTGCATATGCTCGCCGCCAACAAGAACCACGAGTACAAACGGCTGCTGCGCACCTTCCAGGTCGGGCTGGATCTGCAGGAGCATATCTCCGTGAGCCTGCACCACCCGCAGGAGGTGCAAAAGCTGGTCGAGCGCAGCCACGCCGAAGCGGTGATCCGCTGGAACGCGCAGACCGTATCCGCACGCCTGCGCGTGCTGGCCGATGACATTCTCTATCACCGCTACCCGACGCGCTTTAACATGGATAAGCAGCTGGGCGCGCTGGAGAAAATCGCCCGTCAGCATCCGGATAACCCCGTCGGCCAGTTTGCCGCCTGGCACTTCAGCCGCATCGCCCGCGTGTTGCGCACGCAGCGCCCGCTTTATCCCCGCGACCTGATGGCGGATAAGCAGAAACGGCTTCCGCTATTGCCCGCGCTCAAAAGCTATCTTTCTCTTAAATCGTCCGCCCTGCGCAACGCCGCAAGGATTAGCGTGATGCTCAGTACCGCCAGCCTGATGGGCATGGCGCTGCACCTGCCGAAACCCTACTGGATCTTAATGACCGTGCTGTTTGTCACCCAGAACGGCTACGGCGCCACGCGGGTGCGTATTCTGCATCGGGCTGGCGGAACGATGGCCGGGCTGATCATTGCGGGGGTGACGCTGCACTTCCACGTGCCGCAAGGTTATACCCTGGCAGGCATGCTGGCGGTTACGCTGGTGAGCTACCTGATTATCCGCAAAAACTACGGCTGGGCGATGGTGGGCTTTACGGTGACGGCGGTATATACCCTGCAGCTGCTCACGCTCAATGGCGAACAGTTTATTGTCGCCAGGCTGATTGATACCCTGATCGGCTGTCTGATTGCCTTTGGCGGCATGGTCTGGCTGTGGCCGCAGTGGCAAAGCGGACTGCTGCGCCAGAACGCCCACGACGCGCTGGAAGCGGATCAGGAGGCCATCAGGCTGATCCTCAGCGACAATCCTCAACCGACGCCGCTGGCCTGGCAGCGGATGAAGGTCAACCAGGCGCACAACGCTCTGTTTAACTCGCTCAACCAGGCGATGCAGGAGCCGGGCTTTAACTCGCACTATCTTGCAGACATGAAGCTCTGGGTGACGCACAGCCAGTTTATCGTCGAGCACATTAACGCCATGACCACGCTGGCGCGCGAGCACACGATGCTGACGCCCGATCTGGCGCAGCGCTATTTGCAGTCGTGTGAAATTGCGCTGCAGCGCTGTCAGCAGCGTCTGGAGTATGACTCGCCGGGTGAGTCGGGAGATTCGAACATTCTGGAAGCGCCGGAGACGTTAACCCACGGGCCAATGAGCACGCTGGAGCAGCATTTGCAGCGCGTTCTGGGACATCTGAACACCATGCACACCATTTCGTCGGTGGCATGGCGTCAGCGTCCGCATCACGGGATTTGGTTAACCCGCCGGTTAAAGCGAACCGAGTATTAGCCTTTTACGATCTTCGCGACCGCCGCGGCAAAGCGGGTTAACCCGTCCTCAATATCCCTGTCTTCCACCACCAGCGACGGCGCAAAGCGCATCACGTCCGGCCCGGCATTGAGCACCATCACCCCTTCGTGCGCGGCGGCGTGCAGGAAATCACGCGCGCGGCCCTTGTACTGCGGCTTCAGCTCGGCGCCAATCAACAGCCCCATCCCGCGGATTTCGCTGAACACGTCGTACTGCTCATCAATCTTTTGCAGGTGTTTTACGAACAGCTCGCGCTTCGCGCTCACGGCGTTCAACACCTCCGGCGTGTTGATAATGTCGAATGCGGCGCCCGCCACGGCGCTCGCCAGCGGGTTGCCGCCGTAGGTAGAGCCGTGAGAACCGACGTGGAACGCGGAGGCGATCTCCTGCGTTGTCAGTACCGCACTCACCGGGAAACCACCGCCGAGCGCTTTAGCGCTGGTCAGAATATCCGGCGTCACGCCGTAGTGCATATACGCGAACAGATCGCCGGTACGCCCCATCCCGCACTGCACTTCATCAAAGACCAGCAGCGCCTGATGTTCGTCGCACAGCGCGCGCAGCCCTTTCAGGAATTCAGGGGTTGCCGCGGTCACGCCGCCTTCACCCTGGATCGGCTCGACCACCACCGCGCAGGTATGGTCGTCCATCACCGCTTTCACCGCATGCAGATCGTTAAACGGCACGTGGACGATATCGGCCGGCTTCGGGCCAAACCCGTCGGAATACTTCGGCTGGCCGCCAACGGAAACGGTAAAGAAGGAGCGTCCGTGGAAGGCGTTATGGAAGGCGATGATTTTGGTTTTGTACGGGCTGTGGCGCGTTGTCGCGTAGTAGCGCGCCAGCTTAAAAGCGGTTTCGTTGGCTTCGGTGCCGGAGTTCATAAACAGCACGCGCTCGGCGAAGGTGGCATCGATGATCTTACGTCCCAGGCGCAGCGCCGGTTCGTTGGTGAACACGTTGCTGGTGTGCCACAGGGTTTCGCCCTGGGTTTTCAGCGCCTCCACCAGCGCGGGATGGCAATGACCCAGCGCCGTGACCGCAATACCGCCCGCAAAATCCACATACTCTTTACCCTGCTGATCCCAGACGCGGCTGCCCTTTCCCTTCACCGGGATAAATTCAGCCGGTGCATAAATCGGCAGGATCACTTCATCGAAAGTCGCGCGGGTAATTGCTGGTTGTTCAGTTGCCATGTCATGACCATCCATTTTATGTCACAGTGATTGTGAAAATATAATCACAAAATATGCATAAAAAATCACAGCAAGGCAACAGATATTCAGCGATTGAGGAAATTTGCCAGCAGCGCGTGCCCCTGCTCGCTGAGGATGCTTTCCGGGTGGAACTGCACGCCTTCGAGGTCCCATTCGCGGTGACGAATCCCCATGATCTCCTGCGTATCGCTCCAGGCGGTCACCTCAAAGCAGTCGGGCAGCGTCGATGGGTCAATGACCAGGGAATGGTAGCGCGTCACGGTTAACGGGTTATTGAGCCCCGTGAATACCCCGGTGCCGGTGTGGGTGACAGGAGAGGTTTTTCCGTGCATCACTTTGGCGGCGCGCACGATAGTGGCACCAAACGCCTGGGCAATCGCCTGATGGCCCAAACAGACGCCCAGGATCGGCAGTTTGCCTGCAAAGTGGCGGATAACATCCAGAGAAACACCCGACTCCGACGGCGTACACGGCCCCGGAGAAATCACGATTTTCTGCGGAGCCAGCGTCTCGATATCGGCGAGATCGATCTCGTCGTTGCGGCGGACAACCACCTCTGCACCCAGTTCACAAAAATACTGGTAAAGGTTCCAGGTGAAGGAATCGTAGTTATCAATCAGCAGAATCATGGCGGCTCCCGAAAAAAATGCCGCCCTATTCTACTCAGATTCCCGCGCTTCGCTCACTACTTTGGCAAAGATAGCGTTTAACGCGGTTAAATCTCCCGTTGCGCCACTTCGGTTCGCCGCCACCCACTGCTCGGGATCGATATCCCGCCAGTCCAGCGCGTAACCCGCGTGGAGCGCCAGCTGCTCGAAGAAAACGCGCTGGGCAATACCGTTGCCGCGCATGAAGGGATGCAGCATGTTGATTTCGCAGTAATAGTGGCTAACCCGGTCAACAAACGCCGCTTTCTCAAGACCCACAAGATACTTTTCGCCTTCCAGCGCCGCCATCAGCTCGTTGCCCATCTTCTCGATGTACTCAAAATGGCAGAAGGGGATGTCACCTTTAAAAATATCGTCGGTACGGAGCTCGCCTGCCCGCTTCATCTCGCTGCGGTACAAATGACGGTGAATCAGACACAGATGGGGCAACCCGGGCGCAGAAGGCCCAAGCGCCAGCGTCTCAATATGGGGTTCTGAGGGACCATTACCTTTTTCAAGGAGACAACTGGCCTGTAAATTGACGTTACGCTGCTGCTCCCAGAGACGGGATTTTTGCTTGTCGGTGAGTTTTTTCACTTAACGCCTCCCTGAATAGTCCGTTTGCCACAAGTATAAGCAGCAAAACGCGCTTTCGCAGGGAGGGTTACATAACGCGGGCAGGAGAAGCCCGCGTTCAGAAGAATTACGGCAGAACTTTTGCGGAGAGGATAACCACCGGTTTTGACGGCACATTCTGATACGGACCGACGTCGTGAGTAGGCACCTGAGAAATCTTGTCGGCCACGTCCATCCCTTTCACGATTTTACCGAAAACGGCATAGCCGAAGTCGCGCTGACCGTGGTCGAGGAAGGCGTTATCCGCCACGTTGAGGAAGAACTGGCTGGTCGCGCTGTCTTTGTCTGCGGTACGCGCCATGGAGATGGTGCCGCGCTTGTTCAGCAGGCCGTTGTCCGCTTCGTTTTTAATAGGCGGGTTCGGCTGTTTCTGCTGCATCTGCTCGTTGAAGCCGCCGCCCTGCACCATAAAGCCCGGGATCACGCGGTGGAAGGTGGTGTTGTTATAGAAACCACTGTTCACGTAGTCGAGGAAGTTTTTCACAGAAACCGGAGCTTTCTGGCTATTCAGTTCCAGCTCAATGTTCCCGGCGGAGGTGGTCAGCAGAACGTGAGGGTCCCCTTTGGCCGCCAGCGCAGCAGGGGAAACGGCAGAAAGAGCAAACACAGCTGCGACAGCCGCCAGTGTTGATTTGAGCATGAGAATTCCTTAACAAAGCGCAGTATAAAAAGCGAATGGCTTGATTCTAAAGAGCAGTATGAACGGAGACCAGCCTTTTACCTAATTTTACGAAATTGAAACAGTTGTAACCGCGCAAACGGTTGGCTTTAGCGCCTTTTTGTGTGATCAAGATCACACAAAACCATGCAATGAACTTCTAATTTCTCTTAAAAGATATGAATGGATCACTTTAATGTCTAAAATCTGCCCGCTCTCAGCGCCCCCTGGGCGCTTTTCTTTTTCTGAACAGGCCAGACATGACTAACAGCAATCGCATCAAGCTCACATGGATCAGCTTCTTCTCCTACGCCCTGACCGGCGCGTTGGTGATCGTCACCGGGATGGTGATGGGGAATATCGCAGACTACTTCCAGCTGCCCGTTTCCAGCATGAGTAATACCTTCACCTTCCTCAACGCAGGGATCCTGATCTCTATCTTCCTGAATGCCTGGCTGATGGAAATCGTCCCACTGAAAACCCAGCTGCGTTTTGGCTTTGTGCTGATGGTCGCCGCCGTGGCGGGCCTGATGCTGAGCCACAGCATCGCGCTGTTCTCAGCCGCCATGTTCGTGCTCGGTCTGGTCAGCGGGATCACCATGTCGATCGGTACGTTCCTGATTACCCATATGTATGAAGGCCGCCAGCGCGGCGCGCGCCTGCTGTTTACCGACTCCTTCTTCAGCATGGCCGGAATGATTTTCCCGATGGTCGCGGCCGTTCTGCTGGCGCGCAGCATCGAGTGGTACTGGGTCTATGCCTGCATCGGTCTGGTCTACGTGGCGATCTTTATCCTGACCTTTGGCTGCGAATTCCCGGTGCTGGGCAAGAAAGCGCAAACCACCGCCGAGCCCGTTGCGAAAGAAAAATGGGGCATCG
Organism: Enterobacter asburiae; assembly: GCF_024599655.1. Lineage (NCBI taxonomy): Bacteria > Pseudomonadati > Pseudomonadota > Gammaproteobacteria > Enterobacterales > Enterobacteriaceae > Enterobacter > Enterobacter asburiae. The sequence goes on along the minus strand of NZ_CP102247.1, from coordinate 474,981 downwards.
GCGTGCTGTTCCTCTCCGTTGCCGCCCTGTGCTACATCCTGGGCCAGCTGGGCTTTATCTCCTGGGTACCGGAATACGCCAAAGGTCTGGGCATGAGCCTGAACGATGCGGGTCAACTGGTAAGCGATTTCTGGATGTCTTACATGTTCGGCATGTGGGCGTTTAGCTTCATCCTGCGCTTCTTCGACCTGCAGCGCATTCTGACCGTGCTGGCAGGCATGGCGACCGTGCTGATGTACCTGTTCATCAACGGTTCACCGGAACATATGCCGTGGTTCATTCTGACCCTGGGCTTCTTCTCCAGCGCCATTTATACCTCGATCATCACCCTGGGTTCCCTGCAGACCAAAGTGGCCTCGCCGAAGCTGGTTAACTTCGTCCTGACCTGCGGCACCATCGGCACCATGCTGACCTTCGTGGTAACCGGCCCGATCGTGGCCCACAGCGGCCCGCTGGCGGCGCTGCACACCGCTAACGGTCTGTATGCCGTGGTGTTCATCATGTGCTTCATCCTGGGCTTCGTGACCCGCCACCGCCAGCACAACGCGGCAGCAGCGTCTCACTAACCCTTACGCCCCTTTGCGCTCTGCAGAGGGGCTGTTTCTGGCAAAGCTTACCTCTTCTCCCCCGACGTCCGTCTGGATCCACGTCTGCGCCAGCTGCGTTGTGGCAATCACGCGTCCCTGACGAATCGACCAGCGCACCCGCACCTGGCAGCGCACCGCTTCAAACCCGCTCTCCGCAGGCAGAATAATCAGGTTCGCCGGGTTTCCCGTGGCAATACCGTAATCGCTCAGACCGAAGGTCCGGGCGCTGTTATGGGTGATGAGATTCAGTCCGCGGTCGATTTGCGGATAGCCCATCATCTGGCAGACGTGCAGCCCCATATGCAGCACCTGCAGCATGTTGCCGGTGCCGAGCGGGTACCACGGGTCGAAGACGTCGTCATGACCGAAGCAGACGTTAATGCCCGCCTCCTGCAGCTCTTTCACCCGGGTGATGCCGCGGCGCTTCGGATAGTCATCAAAGCGCCCCTGCAGGTGAATATTGACCAGCGGGTTAGCGACGAAGTTAATCCCCGACATTTTCAGCAGACGGAAGAGCCGCGAGGTGTAAGCGCCGTTGTAGGAGTGCATGGCGGTGGTGTGGCTGGCCGTCACGCGCGGGCCGATACCTGCTTCGTACGCCAGCGTTGCCACCGTCTCGACAAACCGCGACTGTTCGTCGTCAATTTCATCGCAGTGGATATCCAGAGGACGGTCATACTTCTTCGCCAGCTCAAACGCGATGTGCAGCGACTGCACGCCATACTCGCGGGTGAACTCAAAGTGTGGGATCGCCCCCACCACGTCGGCCCCCAGCCTTAACGCCTCTTCCAGCAGCGCCGCGCCGTTCGGGTAAGAGAGAATACCTTCCTGCGGGAACGCGACGATTTGTAGCGTCACCCACGGGGCCACCTCCTGCTTCACCTCCAGCATCGCCTTAAGGGCGGTAAGCGTCGGGTCGGAGACATCCACATGGGTACGGACAAACTGGATGCCGTTGGCAATTTGCCACTTCAGCGTTTTCCAGGCGCGCGCTTTCACATCCTCATGACTGAGCAGCGCCTTGCGCTCCGCCCAGCGCTCAATGCCTTCGAACAGCGTGCCGGACTGGTTCCAGTTCGGCTCGCCCGCGGTCTGGGTCGTATCAAGATGGATATGCGGCTCAATGAACGGCGGGATAGCAAGCCCGCCGCGCGCGTTCAATACTTCATAACTTTCGGCGTGGGTGTCGTCCATCGGGGTGATGTCACCAAATCGCCCGTTCTCAATGGCAAGCTGCCACAGCCCTTCCCGACCCGGTAAACGAACATTCTGAACAAGCCATAACGGTGTTGTAGACATACCTTTCCCCTAAAAAACGCCGCTGATATTCAGGCGTATCGATTTTGGCAAAACCGCCCCTGATTTGTACACAAATTCAACGAGCACGAAAAGCCTGCGATTTCCGCCACTTATAAAAATCCTGACAAATCAGTCGCATACCACCTAAGGAGTAGGCGAAGACGTATTTGATTTGCATCAATAAGCGCCCCTGCTGAATCGTTAAGGTAGGCAATAATAGAAAAGAAATCGAGGCAATAATGAGCAAAGTCAGACTCGCTATCATCGGTAACGGCATGGTCGGCCACCGCTTTATTGAGGATCTTCTCGATAAGGCCGATGCTGAGCAGTTCGATATTACCGTGTTCTGTGAAGAACCCCGCAAGGCGTACGACCGTGTGCACCTGTCTTCCTACTTCTCCCATCATACCGCCGAAGAGCTCTCTCTGGTGCGGGAAGGTTTCTACGAGAAGCATGGCGTAAAAGTGCTGGTGGGCGAACGCGCTATCACCATCAACCGTCAGGAAAAAGTGATCCACTCCAGCGCCGGGCGTACGGTTTTTTACGACAAGCTGATCATGGCGACGGGCTCCTATCCGTGGATCCCGCCGATCAAAGGCTCGGAAACTCAAGATTGCTTCGTCTACCGTACCATTGAGGACCTCAACGCCATTGAGTCCTGCGCGCGCCGAAGCAAACGCGGTGCGGTTGTCGGCGGCGGTCTGCTGGGCCTGGAAGCGGCTGGCGCGCTGAAAAACCTCGGCGTTGAAACCCACGTCATCGAATTTGCCCCGATGCTGATGGCCGAACAGCTGGACCATATGGGCGGCGACCAGCTGCGTCGTAAAATCGAAAGCATGGGCGTGAAGGTTCACACCAGCAAGAACACTAAAGAGATCGTTCAGGAAGGGACAGAAGCACGCAAAACCATGCGCTTTGCCGACGGCAGCGAGCTGGAAGTGGACTTCATCGTCTTCTCCACCGGTATTCGTCCGCGCGACAAGCTGGCGACCCAGTGCGGTCTGGCCGTGGCGCAGCGCGGCGGGATCATGATCAACGACGCCTGCCAGACCTCCGATCCGGATATCTACGCCATCGGCGAATGCGCCAGCTGGAACAACCGCGTATACGGCCTGGTGGCGCCGGGCTACAAAATGGCGCAGGTCGCCGTGGACCATATCCTCGGCAGCGAAAACGCGTTTACCGGTGCAGACATGAGCGCCAAGCTGAAGCTGCTGGGCGTGGACGTGGGCGGTATTGGCGATGCGCACGGCCGCACCCCGAATTCCCGCAGCTATGTCTATCTCGACGAAAGCAAAGAAGTCTACAAACGCCTTATCGTCAGCCAGGACAATAAAACCCTGCTCGGTGCGGTGCTGGTGGGCGACACCAGCGACTTCGGCAACCTGCTCCAGCTGGTGCTGAACGCCATCGAACTGCCGGAAAACCCGGACGCGCTGATCCTCCCGGCTCATGCCTCAAGCGGCAAGCCGTCTATCGGCGTGGATAAACTGCCGGACAGCGCGCAGATTTGCTCCTGCTTCGACGTCACCAAAGGCATGCTGATCTCCGCCATCAACAAAGGCTGCCACACCGTGGCGGCCCTGAAAGCCGAAACCAAAGCCGGTACCGGCTGCGGCGGCTGTATTCCGCTGGTCACTCAGGTGCTGAACGCCGAGCTGGCGAAACAGGGCATCGAAGTGAACAACAACCTGTGCGAGCACTTCGCGTATTCTCGCCAGGAGCTGTACCACCTGATCCGCGTGGAGGGCATTAAGTCCTTCGACGAACTGCTGGCGAAGCACGGCCAGGGCTACGGCTGCGAAGTCTGTAAACCGACCGTCGGCTCCCTGCTGGCCTCCTGCTGGAACGAGTACGTGCTTAAACCCGAGCATACGCCGCTGCAGGACACCAACGACAATTTCCTGGCCAACATCCAGAAAGACGGCACCTACTCCGTTATTCCACGTTCCGCCGGTGGCGAAATCACGCCGGAAGGGCTGGTGGCCGTAGGCCGTATCGCCCGTGAATTTAATCTGTACACCAAAATCACCGGCTCCCAGCGTATCGGCCTGTTTGGCGCGCAGAAGGACGACCTGCCGGAAATCTGGCGTCAGCTGATTGAAGCCGGCTTCGAAACCGGCCACGCGTACGCAAAAGCGCTGCGCATGGCAAAAACCTGCGTGGGCAGCACCTGGTGCCGCTACGGCGTCGGCGATAGCGTGGGCTTCGGCGTGGAGCTGGAGAACCGCTACAAAGGCATCCGCACCCCGCACAAAATGAAGTTTGGCGTCTCCGGCTGTACCCGCGAATGTGCGGAAGCGCAGAGTAAAGACGTGGGTATCATCGCCACAGAGAAAGGCTGGAATCTGTACGTCTGCGGCAACGGCGGGATGAAGCCACGCCATGCGGACCTGCTGGCGGCGGATCTCGATCGCGACACGCTGATTCAGTATCTCGACCGCTTCATGATGTTCTACATCCGTACCGCCGATAAGCTGACCCGTACCGCTTCCTGGCTCGATAATCTGGAAGGCGGCATCGATTACCTGAAATCGGTCATCATCGATGACAAGCTGGGTCTGAACGAACATCTGGAAGCCGAGATGGCGCGCCTTCGCGAGGCGGTGATCTGCGAGTGGACGGAAACCGTCAACACCCCGGCGGCGCAGACGCGCTTCAAACACTTTATCAACAGCACCCAGCGCGACCCGAACGTACAGGTTGTGCCGGAGCGTGAACAGCATCGTCCGGCGACACCGTATGAGCGTATTCCGGTGACGCTGGTGGAGGAAAACGCATGAGCCAGTGGATAAACATTTGCGATATTAACGACATCACCCCCGCCACCGGCGTGTGCGCGCTGCTGGGCAAAGAACAGGTCGCGATTTTCCGCCCTCGCCACGATGAACAGGTTTTTGCCATCAGCAATATCGACCCGTTCTTCGAAGCCAGCGTACTCTCCCGCGGCTTGATTGCCGAACATCAGGGGGAGCTGTGGGTCGCCAGTCCGCTGAAAAAGCAGCGTTTCCGCTTAAGCGACGGCTACTGCATGGAAGATGAGAGTCATTCAGTGAAGCACTATGACGTTCGCGTGAAGGACGGCAAGGTGCAGCTGAAAGGCTAATCCCCCGCCTTTTCAATACGAAAAGCTTATGACCCCTTATGGGTAACGGCAGGAAAAACCGTATGTTTTGTACGATTCCTGCTGTTATCCTGACGTCAATTCTTACCCCTCCATGAATGCTGCGAGGTAACGTCGTGGATCACCTGCCGATTTTTTGTCAATTACGCAACCGCGACTGCCTGCTGGTGGGCGGCGGCGACGTGGCCGAACGCAAAGCGCGCCTGCTGTTAGAGGCTGGGGCCCGACTGACCGTCAACGCCCTCGCCTTTGCCCCACAGTTTGAGGTCTGGGCCCAGGAAGGGATGCTCACGCTGGAACAGGGGGAGTTTAATGAATCCCTTCTGAATACCTGCTGGCTGACCATCGCCGCGACGGATAATGATGAAGTAAACCAGCGCGTTAGCGACGCCTGCGAAGCGCGCCGCATCTTCTGCAACGTGGTGGATGCGCCGAAAGAGGCCAGCTTTATCATGCCGTCGATTATCGACCGCTCGCCGCTGATGATTGCGGTATCGTCCGGCGGACGCTCGCCGGTTCTCGCCCGCCTGCTGCGGGAAAAGCTGGAGGCCTTGCTACCCCAGCATCTTGGTCAGATTGCCCATTACGCCGGGCAGCTGCGTTCCCGCGTGAAGCAAACCTTCACGACCGTGGGCGAGCGCCGTCGCTTCTGGGAAAAATTCTTTGTGAACGACAGGCTGGCGCAGTCGCTGGCCAATCAGGACACCAAAGCCGTTGAAGAGACGACCGAGCGGCTGCTGAGCGAGCCGCTGGATCATCGCGGCGAAGTGGTGCTGGTCGGGGCCGGGCCGGGAGATGCGGGCCTGCTGACGCTGAAAGGGCTACAGCAGATCCAGCAGGCCGATATCGTGGTTTATGACCGCCTGGTCTCCGATGACATCATGAACCTGGTGCGCCGCGACGCCGACCGCGTATTCGTCGGCAAGCGCGCGGGCTACCACTGCGTGCCGCAGGAGGAGATTAACCAGATCCTACTGCGCGAAGCGCAGAAAGGTAAGCGCGTGGTACGCCTTAAGGGCGGCGATCCGTTTATCTTTGGGCGCGGCGGCGAGGAGCTGGAAACCCTGTGTGACGCGGGCATTCCGTTCTCTGTCGTGCCGGGCATTACGGCGGCATCCGGTTGTTCAGCCTACTCTGGCATTCCGCTGACCCACCGCGACTACGCCCAGAGCGTGCGTCTGGTGACGGGGCACCTGAAAACCGGCAGCGAGCTGGACTGGCATAACCTGGCCGCCGAAAAGCAGACGCTGGTGTTCTACATGGGGTTGAACCAGGCCGCGACTATCCAGGCGAAGCTGCTGGAGCACGGCATGGAGGCAGATATGCCGGTCGCGCTGGTGGAAAACGGTACGTCCATCAAGCAGCGCGTGGTGAACGGCGTGCTGACGCAGCTCGGCGAGCTGGCGCAGCAGGTTGAAAGCCCGGCGCTGATTGTGGTGGGTCGTGTGGTTGAACTGCGCGACAAGCTGAACTGGTTCTCGAATCACTAACGCATATTCTTCCTTTCCGGAGTAGTCCTTAAGCGGACTACTCCCCTCTTACCGCTGTCGATAACATACCGCCCCGAAGTGGAACTTTTCCCTTTATTCCCTTGAGTTACATCCAATTTTCGTTTTTAAGACAAGGAATGCGTATGTTCAAACTGGCAAAAGCCGCCGTTCTGGTTGGCCTGTTATCGACTCTGACTGCCTGCACCGGTCACGTACAGAACACCAAAAATAACTGCAGCTACGATTATCTGCTGCACCCGGCGATCTCCATTTCGAAGATCATCGGCGGTTGCGGTCCGGCGGCGCAGCAGTAAGCGATTTTCAGGCGTAAAAAAACCGGGGCTTTCCCGGTTTTTTTGTTTGGGCGGTTTTTCGTCGGGTGGCGCTAACGCTTACCCGACCTACAGGATCCCGTAGGCCGGGTAAGCGTTAGCGCCACCCGGCAAAGCAGGCTTAAGGTTTACCCACAAACCCAATCGCTTCATACACCGCTTTCAGGGTTTCAGACGCGCGCGCGCTGGCTTTTTCCGCGCCGTCTTTCATCACCTTCTGCAGGAAAGCTTCGTCGTTGCGGTAGCGATGATAGCGCTCCTGCAGCTCGGTCAGCATGCCGGAAACGGCGTCTGCCACTTCACCTTTCAGGTGGCCGTACATCTTGCCTTCGAAGTGCTGCTCCAGCTCAGGAATGCTCTGGCCGGTCACGCCGGAGAGGATATCCAGCAGGTTGGAGACGCCCGCTTTGTTCTGCACGTCGTAGCGCACAACAGGCGGCTCGTCGGAGTCGGTGACCGCACGCTTGAGCTTTTTGACGACGGATTTCGGATCTTCCAGCAGGCCAATAACGTTGTTGCGGTTATCGTCAGACTTAGACATCTTCTTGGTCGGCTCCAGCAGCGACATCACGCGCGCGCCGGATTTTGGAATAAACGGCTCTGGCACTTTAAACACATCACCGTAAATCGCGTTAAAGCGCTGGGCGATATCGCGGCTCAGCTCCAGATGCTGCTTCTGGTCTTCACCTACCGGCACCTGATTGGTTTGATACAGCAGGATGTCCGCCGCCATCAGCACCGGATAGTCGAACAGGCCAGCGTTGATGTTTTCAGAGTAGCGCGCGGATTTATCCTTGAACTGGGTCATGCGGCTCAGCTCACCGAAATAGGTGTAGCAGTTCAGCGCCCAGCCCAGCTGCGCGTGCTCTGGCACGTGAGACTGAACGAAAATGGTGCTCTTCTCTGGATCGATGCCGCAGGCCAGGTACAGCGCCAGCGTATCCAGGGTGGCTTTACGCAGCTTCTCAGGATCCTGACGCGCGGTAATCGCGTGGAGATCGACGATGCAGTAAATGCAATGGTAGTCATCCTGCATGCTGACCCACTGACGTAACGCACCCATGTAGTTACCAATGGTCAATTCACCTGAAGGCTGTGCGCCACTAAAAACGATGGGCTTAGTCATGATTCAATTCCTGATGTTCACTGTGCGAAAGCCCGAGTGCGGGCAACAAATCTTTGAAGTGGTCGAAGACCACATCCGGCTCACTTAGCGTGATGGCCTCACCGTAGTTGTAACCATAGGTTAATCCGACGGAAGGACACCCTGCCGCTCGGGCAGCCAGAATATCATTGCGCGAATCCCCGACAAAGAGCAGCTCCGCAGGCGTTAAGGATAATTTTCCTGCCACCAGCAACAGTGGTTCCGGATGCGGCTTTTTGTTCTGCACGTCATCGCCGCCCACAATCACGGAGAAGTACTTCGCGATATCGAGCGCTTCCAGCAGAGGCGCAACGAACGGGGTTGGCTTGTTGGTCACCAGCCCCAGCGGGAGGCCCTTCGCGTGCAGCGCGCTCAGCGTTTCCTGAACGTCCGGGAACAGGAAACTGCCCTCCTCGACGGTCTCTTCGTAGAAACGATCGAACAGTTTACGCAGAATACGCAGCTGCTCATCCTTCGGGATGTCAGCGTGGTCAACGCTCGGTTTACCCTGCGCGGAACGCTGCGACGCGCGCTCCTGACGAGCCCACGTCAACGCGCGCTCCATCAGAACATCGGCACCGTTGCCAATCCACGTCACTACGCGTTCTTCGCCCGCAACGGGCAGTTCAAGAGCGTACAACGCCTGGTCTACGGCGCTCGTTAAGCCCGGCGCGCTGTCGACCAGCGTGCCGTCGAGGTCGAATGCCACACCCCGAATTGCCTGCAATTTATCCATGACTTACCTTCGCCAGCTCACGGCGCATTTCATCAATGACTTTTTTGTAATCCGGCTGGTCGAAAATTGCCGAACCTGCAACGAACATATCCGCGCCCGCTGCCGCAATTTCACCAATGTTATTCACTTTAACCCCGCCGTCCACTTCCAGACGAATATCGTAACCAGACTCATCAATACGACGGCGCACTTCACGCAGCTTATCCAGCGTGTGGGGGATAAACGACTGACCGCCAAAGCCCGGGTTCACGGACATCAGCAGGATCACGTCCAGCTTGTCCATGACATAGTCGAGATAGCTCAGCGGCGTGGCCGGGTTAAACACCAGCCCTGCTTTACAGCCGTTCTCTTTGATCAGCTGCAGCGTGCGGTCGACGTGTTCAGAGGCTTCCGGATGGAAAGTGATGATGCTGGCACCCGCTGCGGCGAAGTCAGGCACGATGCGATCAACAGGCTTCACCATCAGGTGAACGTCGATCGGCGCGGTAATGCCATAGTTACGCAATGCCTTAAGCACCATTGGGCCAATGGTCAGATTCGGGACGTAGTGGTTGTCCATAACGTCGAAATGGACGACATCTGCGCCAGCCGCGAGAGCTTTGGCTGTGTCTTCACCCAGGCGGGCAAAATCGGCCGACAGAATTGAGGGAGCAATCAAAAACTGTTTCATCCGCTTCTCCTTGAAATGTGTTTACCGGCGGGCAAAACGGCTCAGGGGCGATAAAGAGCCAGAAGTTCGTCCACCTTTTTACGTGTGCCGCCGTTGCTGCTAATGCTACGCCGCACTTTGACCTGAAAATGCTTCGCGGCTTTGTACCATTCGCGCGTATCAGGGGTATCGTGATTCGAAATTAACACCGGAATTCTTTTGCTGACCAGCTTTTCCGCCATCTCCGCCAGACGCGCCTGTTCGGCAGGGCTGAAGCTGTTGGTGTGATAAGCGGTGAAATTCGCCGTTGCAGACAGGGGGGCGTAAGGTGGGTCACAGTAAACCACCGAGTTTACGCCTGCCAGTTCCATACACTCTTCATAGGAGAGGCAATGAAACTCTGCGTTCTGCGCTTTTTCGGCAAAGTGATACAGCTCGTCCTGCGGGAAATACGGGCGTTTATAGCGACCAAACGGTACGTTAAATTCCCCGCGCAGATTATACCGGCACAGGCCGTTGTAACCATGGCGGTTGAGATAGAGGAACAGCAGCGCTCTGCGGAACGGATCCTGACTCTGATTAAACTCAGTGCGGAACTGGTAGTAAACGTCCGGGTGATTATTCTCCGGCGTAAACAGCTTGCGCGCCTCTGCGACATACTCTTCGGTACGCAGCTTAACGATGTTATAGAGGCTGATAAGGTCGTTGTTGATATCCGCCAGGATATAACGAGAAAAATCGGTGTTGAGGAACACCGATCCCGCACCCACGAAAGGCTCGATAAGACACTCGCCTTTAGGCAGGTGCTTTTTAATATCATCGAGCAGGGGGTATTTCCCCCCTGCCCATTTCAGAAAAGCGCGATTTTTTTTCATGCTGACTAACTGATTACACCTTCTCCGGCTGTGGAGAAAGCTCCGACAGCATCCTGCGCTTTAAACATTACTTCAGATCGGCCTGAACCTGATGAATCGGCTTCGCCCACGGGTTTTTCGCCTGAACATCCGCTGGCAGTGCCGCAACGGCACGTTTCGCTTCATCTTTGGACGAATAAACGCCGCTGACCAGCACATACCAAGGTTGACCGTTACGGGTCGTCTGATAAACAACGTAGTTTTTCAGATTTGATTTCTTCGCCCAGCTGTTGAGGTTGTCATAGTTAGACGAACTGCTCAGCTGCAGCGTGTAGTTACTGGATGGCGCAGACTTCAACGAACCAACGTTACCTGCAGTTTTGCCTGCGGCGCTGCTGGAGGCTGTTGCCGTGGCTGCTGGAGCCGTTGCTGCAGGTGCAGCTGTGGCAGCCGGTGCCGTTGTGGTCGCCGTTGCTTTCGGCGCAGTCTGCGAGACTGGCGCTTTAGCAGGCTCGCTCACCGCAGCCATTTCGGTGTGCTTCGGCTGTGCCGGTACGGCTTTCACTTCAGGCGCTTTGACGACTGCCTGAGGTTTGGTTTCACGCTTAGGCTCAATCACCGCCTGCTTACGTTCAGGACGCGTCGCAGTTTGCGTCTGGCGCGGTTTGGTTTCCGTCGCAGCCGTTTGCGGTTGTGCGTTACCACCGCGAACAGGGGCAACGGTTGCCGGCTCGGTTGGCAGCGTGGAGTTAACCACGACGTTATCAACCTGCTGCTGGTTCTGCGGCTGCGTCAGCGCATTGTTCAGGTCACCCTGAACTTCTACGCGCTGCTGGCCTTCAGGCGTAGCAGGTGCCTGACCCTGAGCTGGGGTTGAAGAAACGGGCGGCAGAGAAACATCCTGCGGCGCTGTGGTGTTACCTGCGGTCTGCTCTGCGGAAGTCGCACCCGGTGCAGGCTGTGCGCCATTCGCCTGATTGGTCGCATCGTTACCGGACAGGTTGATGCTCTTCTCAGCGGAAGCAGTTTGCTCGGTTGAGTTCGTTGACGGTGCTTTAAGCGCGGAGCCAATGCCGACAATCAGCAGCACAAGCACCAGAACGCCAAGGCCCATCATAATGTACTGGCGGGACGCCGGTTTAGGCGCAGCGGCTTTTTTACGTTTACGCGGGCGACGCTCTACAGGCTGTTCGTCCATTGAATCTTCTTCGGACTCATAATCCTCTTCTGCTCGCTCTTCGTGCGCGTTGCGGCTGCGCGAAGGGCGACGATCGTCTGCATCCAGATCAACATCGTCAAAGTTGATCTGCGGCTCGTTATCACGTTCTGAAGATTGACGAGAACGACCAGTACGACGATCGCTGGGATCGGGTTTCAGCTCGTCTTCTGGTTTGAATTCATCCATTTAACACCCCACTCAAAGGCTTATGCTAACGACTTTGCATTTCACCTGAAGCTAAACGACCACCGGCGACAGTGGCCTGACCTTTCTAGTTGTTACGCCTGCTGACAATCAGCGATAGCGCCAAGAACGACATCGTGCGGCACTCCGCCGCGCACTTCACTCTTCCCTATTGCAAGCGGGAGTACAAGACGCATCTCACCTGCCAATACTTTTTTATCGCGCATCATGTGGGGTAAATACGCTTGCGCCGACATCTCCTGCGGTCCGGTCACCGGCAAACCTGCACGCTCAAGCAGCGCAATGATGCGTGCCGTCTCTTCCGGTGTGAACTGCCCGAGACGTTCTGAAGTGCGGGCAGCCATTACCATTCCAGCCGCGACGGCTTCACCGTGCAGCCAGTTACCGTAACCCATTTCGGCTTCAATCGCGTGACCAAACGTATGCCCAAGATTCAGTAAAGCACGTAAGCCCGTTTCACGCTCGTCTGCTGCGACAACTTCTGCTTTCAGCTCACAACAACGGCGGATGCAGTATGCCAGTTTAGCCTCATCCAGGCACAGCAGCGCATCCATATTCTCTTCCAGCCAGTTAAAGAACTCGCCATCCAGAATAATGCCGTATTTGATCACTTCCGCCAGACCAGAAGCCAGTTCGCGCTTCGGCAGGGTTTTCAGACAGTCGAGATCCACCACCACCGATGCGGGCTGGTAGAACGCGCCAATCATGTTTTTGCCGAGCGGATGGTTGACTGCCGTTTTGCCACCCACAGAGGAGTCGACCTGGGACAGCAACGTGGTCGGGATTTGAATAAAACGGACGCCACGTTGATAGCTTGCGGCCGCAAAGCCGGTCAGATCGCCCACAACACCGCCGCCCAGGGCAAGCAGTGTTGTATCGCGACCGTGCGGTTTTTGCAGCAATGCGGTAAAGACGGTATCCAGTACCGTCAGGCTTTTATACTGCTCGCCATCGGGGAGAATCACACTGTCGACTTTTACGCCCGCCTGCTCAAGCAGGTGGCGTACGCGGTCGAGATAAAGCGGAGCCAGCGTCTCATTGGTGACCAGCATCGCCTGATCACCCGCTTTCAGTGGTAAAAAGGAAGCTGGGTCGTTAAACAAACCAGCCGCGATGGTGATAGGGTAACTACGTTCCCCGAGAGTAACTGTAATCCTCTCCATGACGCGACATCCACCTTTAATGCTTTTACCCGCAGGCGAGTGTATATAAAGCCAGAATCAGTTGCTTTCCAGCATATGAATAATCTGGTTTGCAACCACTTTAGCGCTCTGGTCGTCAGTACGAATGGTCACATCGGCAATCTCTTCATATAGCGGATTGCGTTCATCGGCCAACGCTTCCAGAACTTCGCGTGGTGGCGTTTCAACCTGCAGCAGCGGGCGCTTTTTATCGCGCTGCGTACGTGCCAGCTGTTTCTCGATGGTCGTCTCAAGATAGACCACTACGCCACGGGCGGAGAGACGGTTGCGGGTTTCGCGAGATTTCACAGAGCCGCCGCCTGTTGCCAGAACGATGCCCTGCTTTTCCGTGAGTTCGTTGATCACTTTTTCTTCTCGGTCACGGAAACCTTCTTCGCCTTCTACGTCGAAAACCCAGCCCACATCAGCTCCGGTTCGTTTCTCAATCTCTTGATCAGAATCGTAAAATTCCATATTGAGTTGTTGAGCTAACTGACGCCCAATAGTGCTTTTGCCGGCACCCATAGGCCCAACCAGAAAGATATTGCGTTTCTCTGCCATTTTATCGGTACTACTAAGACTATTCGTTAATGGTAATCCCCGCTGCGCAGACACTCAGCGTAGCAGGACATGAACTGAAACCTCATATGCAATAGAGCGAGAGTCAGACTAAAAATTATCTCAATACTCCGGCTTGTTTGGCAACTGATTAAATCACCGCGTCGGGCGCATAAGGTAATAAGACGTAAGTCCAACTCAAATCGGTACTCCTTGTATGCTAATTCATGCCCCACGTCAAACATCTGCAACAAACTGAATGCAAAATCATTGCGGGGATCGTTACCCGTCAGCGAATACCGACCAGACGTGGCGTAATAAACACCACTAGCTCGCGCCGTTCATTATCCTTACCATCGTGGCGAAAAAGCTGCCCAAGCCAGGGTATTTTTCCCAGCCCCGGCACGCTGTCACTGCCGGTTTTGTTCTTCTGCGAAAAAATTCCGCCTAACGCCAGCGTTTCTCCACTTTTTACCTCCACCTGGGTTTCTATCTCCTGTTTGTCGATCGCCAGCGTTTCGCCGTCCGCCTGCTGCAGAACCTGTCCCGGCATATTTTCGCTGATGTGCAATTTCAGGCGCACGCGCCCTCCCGGTAACACCACCGGCGTGACCTCCATCCCTAATACCGCCTCCTTAAACTCAACGGAGGTGGCGCCGCTTTCACCGCTTGAGACCTGATACGGAATTTCACTCCCCTGCTTGATGCTGGCCGGCTGCATATGCGAGGCCAGCAGCCGCGGGCTGGCGATGATATCGACCTGCTGCTTTTGCTCCAGCGCAGAGAGCTCCAGATCCAGCAGCCGACCATTGATCCGCCCGATGTTAAAACCCACGTGGCTGGTGGCGCTGGCGACGGAAAGATCGCTGCCAAGCGTGGTGAGCTGACCAACCTTACCCGCGTCGGTGGCGTCGGCGAGATTCCACTTCACTCCCAGCTCACTCAGGCTTTTTTCATTCATGGTCACAATATGCGCCGCCAGCTCGACCTGTTCGACGGGAATATCCATCTGAGCGGCCCAGCGCTGCAGCATATCCACCACCGTCTGGTTATCCCGAATCAGCAGGCGGTTGGTGCGTTTGTCGACGGATAAACTCCCCTTTGGGCTCAGGAGTTTTTCCGCGGCTTTTTGCAGCTCTCCGGCATCGGCATAGGAAAAAGGGATACTGTGAGACACCAGCGGCGCATCAAGCTGTCGACGCGCTCGCTCCTGCTCTGAGCGTTCCTGCTGTTCACGCTGCCAGGCCGCGGTATGCACGTAAAAAATGCCGCCCTCCTCTCGCAAAACGAGGCCAGCGCTGGCGACAACCGTCTGTAATGCCTGACGCCAGGGGACGCGCGTCAGGTTAAGCGAAAGTGTGCCGCCGACATCGGGCGATATCACCAGATTACGGCTCTCCTGCGCGGCCAGGCTCTGAAGCACCTGGGCCACAGGAACGTCATCCACCACCAGCGTGACCGGTTTTGGCGCGGCGGCCCACAGCGGATGGCTGAACGCCAGCAGCCACAGCATTATCCGTAAATTCATTCTTATCCGTTCCTTCTCGTTGCCACGTCCATTTTTCTGGTTCACATGTATCACCCACATCAACAACCAGTTCCGTTTCATTGATGGCTGTTATCGTCCAGCCTGCCGGCAAGCGCTCATGCGTTTTCAGCCGGTACCAGCGCTTTTGCCCATCCTGTAAAATGCCGATAGCCTGCTGTCCTCCCACCATGCCGCGATAGTGCCATTGCGCCAGCTCGCCAATGGCGCAGGGATCGTCCGGCGGGCGAAACGGATCGCGCATGCCGGTCAGTAGCAGCGCTGAGCAAACCAGCAAATATCGCGCGCTATTTCGCATGTTCCAGCTCCAGCCGCAGGCGCAGCGCTTTACCCTGTGGCGCAATCGCGAAAGCGGCGATCTGCACATCCCGCTGCGCCAGCCGGGAAAAAAGCGCCGGAAGCGCCTGCCACTCAACCTCCAGCATCAATTCCCCTCCGTTCTGCAGCGGCTTCCAGTGAACCAGCGTCGCGTTATCGCCCTGAAAATCGAGCGGGGAAAAAGATATCAGCTCCCGTGATTCCGGTGCTTCCGGACGAAACGGCACCTTTCTGACGGCAGGCCATAACGCTGCGTTAGCTCTCGCGTCCTGAATCAGCTGGCGTTGTCGTTCAGCACACTGCCTGTCTACCGGTCTGAGCAAAGTGCCCCACGCGGCCAGTCCGGCCAGGAAACTCCCCAGACACCAGAAGAGCACCCGACTCCAGGGACGGCTTTCGCACCAGCGTTCTAACAGGGTATCCACGCGTTAACCCTCGCTTTTAAGATGAAGGGTGAACATCCAGCGTCCCTGGCTGTCCTGCCGAAGCTCACCCGTCGTCCCGGGCGTAAAACCCGCTATTTGGCCAAGCGCATCGCGCAGAGCAGACAGGGCCGGCAGGGTTAGGGCATACCCGCTCAGCATCAGTGCGGGAGGCTGATAGCGCAGCTCTGTCAGCCAGACCTGTGCCGGAATGGCGCGGGAAAGGGATCCCAGCACCG
Organism: Enterobacter asburiae; assembly: GCF_024599655.1. Lineage (NCBI taxonomy): Bacteria > Pseudomonadati > Pseudomonadota > Gammaproteobacteria > Enterobacterales > Enterobacteriaceae > Enterobacter > Enterobacter asburiae. Next base: position 459,079 of record NZ_CP102247.1, on the reverse strand, counting down.
GTTGCCATGCGCGTCGTTGAAGTGTCTGCGCTGGCATCTGCGCCTGTGAGGCGAGTTTCTGCCGGGAGAGAAGCGCATGCTGCACGGTCTGCATTCCCGTCAGATCCGTTTGCAGCGCGTACAGCCTCATAAGAGGGTTCATCCGCAGACCGGACATGATCACGAACATCAACAGCACGGTGCCGACACCCATTGCGCCCCAGAAACGCAGGCATCGCGCGCGCCGCTGCTGTCGCCAGGGCAGAAAGTTCATGATGCTCATCCGGGCACCTCGCTCATGGCCAGCGCCAGCGCAACGGTATAATCAGCGCCGCAGTCCGGTAGCGGGGCATGGCAGCGTTCCAGGATTTCCCACGGGTTACGTCGGTTATCAAACAGCGCGATGTCATCCGGTCCAAGCGCCAGCAGCGCCGCCAGTTCGGCCACGCTTTCGGCTTCTGTGGTAAGGCGGCGTCCCCACTGGTGGCGCATCGCCCACAGCCACTGCCGATCGTCCCGCCAGGCGATGCACGTCGCTGGTGCCACCGCAGGAAGAAGATTCGCCAGCGCGCTGGCATCCGGCGTAATGGCCACCAGCCGCACACGCAGCGTTTTCGCCAGCGCCAGAAGGGTGTCGACCTCGTTGTTTTGCGCGGCGGTCACGTGAAAGGTATTGCTGAAGGTGTCCTGCGCGTAATCGAAACAAAGCGTATCGGCAGACATCTCCAGTTCGCGCGCGAGCGCCGCGCCAAGCCATGAGAGCTGCTCGCTGTCGCGCAATGCTACTGACGGGCGGGGAAGCGACCGCTGCAGGGTGCGTGCTGCCGGGAAAGAGAGGAACACCCGGTGGTAGTGCGGCAGCGTTTTCCGCCAGTCGCGTAGCGCATCAACCAGCTGTTCTGGCTGACAAATTTTGCCGTCACGAATGATGCCTTCGGCCAGAGGAATCGCCCACCAGCGGCGCAAGCACCAGCCGGACTTCTCCCGGGCCAACGCAACGATCAGCACCCTATCCTGTTGAATATGAACGCCCGTTTGCCATGTTTTGAAAGCCATGCTTCACGATCTCCTTATCGCCCGTCACCTTGACGGCTATATCAATGAATCAGGCTTGCCTTTATACTACCGCGCGATTGTTTAGAAACTGCCCAAGTGAAACCAAATGGGAAATCTCCGGTGAAGTTCGTAAAGTATTTATTCATCCTTGCAGTTTGTTGCATTCTGCTGGGAGCAGGCTCGATTTACGGTTTGTACAAATATATTGAGCCACAGCTACCTGATGTCGCCACGCTTCGCGATGTGCGACTCCAGATCCCGATGCAGGTCTATAGCGCCGATGGCGAGCTGATGGCGCAGTATGGCGAGAAGCGTCGTATTCCGCTGACCTTAAACCAAATCCCCCCTGTGATGGTGAAAGCCTTTATCGCCACGGAGGACAGCCGTTTCTACGAGCACCACGGTGTCGATCCGGTGGGGATTTTCCGTGCCGCGAGCATTGCGCTGTTCTCTGGTCACGCCTCTCAGGGGGCGAGTACCATTACGCAGCAGCTGGCGCGTAACTTCTTCCTCAGCCCTGAAAAGACGCTGATACGTAAGATCAAAGAGGTGTTCCTTGCGATCCGTATTGAGCAGCTGCTGAGCAAAGACGATATCCTTGAGCTGTACCTCAACAAAATCTACCTGGGCTACCGCGCCTATGGCGTGGGGGCTGCCGCTCAGGTTTACTTCGGTAAGCCTGTTGAGCAACTCACCTTAAGCGAAATGGCAACCATTGCCGGTCTGCCGAAAGCGCCGTCCACGTTCAACCCGCTCTACTCGCTCGATCGCGCCACCGCGCGTCGTAACGTCGTCCTGTCACGTATGCTGAGCGAAGGCTACATCAGCCAGAGCGAGTACGACCAGGCGCGTAACGATGTGATTGACGCTAACTACCACGCCCCTGAGATCGCCTTCGCGTCCCCTTACCTGACCGAAATGGTTCGCCAGGAGATGGTGAATCGCTATGGTGACAAGGCCTATGAAGATGGCTATCGCGTGTACACCACCGTCACCCGCAAGGTCCAGCAGGCGGCTCAGGAAGCAGTGCGGAACAACGTGATGGACTACGATATGCGTCACGGCTATCGCGGCCCGTCAAACGTGCTCTGGAAAGTGGGCGAAAGCGCGTGGGACAGCAAAAAAATCACCAGTACGCTGAAGGCGCTGCCAACCTATGGTCCGCTCCTTCCTGCCGTGGTGACGCAGGCCGATCCTCAGGAAGCCGTTGCGACGCTCGCGGACGGCACCTCCGTCTCCCTGCGTATGGACGGTATCCGCTGGGCGCGTCCGTACCGCTCGGATACGCTGCAGGGCGCAACGCCGCGTAAAGTGACCGATGCGGTACAAACCGGGCAGCAAATCTGGGTGCGCAAGGTAGGTGAATCCTGGTGGCTGGCCCAGGTGCCGGACGTCAACTCGGCCCTGGCCTCTATCAACCCACAGAACGGTGCCATCCTGGCTCTGGTCGGCGGGTTTGATTTCAACCAGAGCAAATTTAACCGCGCCACCCAGGCGCTGCGTCAGGTCGGTTCCAATATCAAACCGTTCCTCTACACGGCAGCGATGGATAAGGGCTTGACCCTCGCCAGCATCCTGAACGACGTGCCGATCTCCCGCTGGGATGCCGGTGCCGGTTCCGACTGGCAGCCGAAGAACTCCCCCGCGGAGTATGCCGGTCCTATTCGTCTCCGTCAGGGGCTGGGGCAGTCGAAAAACGTGGTGATGGTGCGCGCCATGCGCGCGATGGGCGTCGACTATGCCGCAGAGTATCTGCAGCGCTTCGGTTTCCCGGCGCAGAACATCGTTCGCACCGAGTCGCTGGCGTTAGGCTCCGCCTCCTTTACGCCGCTTCAGGTCGCACGCGGGTACTCGGTGATGGCCAACGGCGGCTTCCTGATTGACCCGTACTTCATCAGCAAGATCGAAAACGACCAGGGCGGCGTGCTGTTCGAAGCGAAGCCGAAAATTGCCTGTCCTGACTGCGATATTCCGGTCATTTATGGCAATACGCCGAAATCCGAGGTGCTTGAAAACAAGGACATGGAAGACCCTGCCGTGTCTCAGGAGCAGCAGAACGGCGTCGTGCCGCAGCCGCAGCTCGAGCAGGCTAACCAGTCGCTGGTAGCCCAGACCGGTGCGCCGGAGTATGCCCCGCATGTGATCAACACGCCGCTGTCGTTCCTGATCAAAAGCGCGCTGAACACCAACATCTTCGGTGAACCGGGCTGGCAGGGTACAGGCTGGCGTGCAGGGCGTGATTTGCAGCGCCATGACATCGGCGGTAAAACGGGGACAACCAACAGTTCGAAAGATGCGTGGTTCTCCGGTTACGGGCCGGGCGTGGTGACATCGGTCTGGATCGGTTTCGACGATCACCGCCGTGACTTAGGTCGTACAACGGCCTCCGGCGCGATTAAGGATCAGATTTCCGGCTACGAAGGCGGTGCGAAGAGCGCGCAGCCGGCCTGGGACGCCTACATGAAGTCCGTTCTTGAAGGCGTGCCGGAGCAGCCGTTGACGCCACCGCCAGGCGTGGTGACGGTCAATATCGACCGCAGCACGGGCCAGCTCGCCAACGGCGGTAATAGTCGCGCAGAGTATTTCATCGAGGGCACGCAGCCAACCACGCAGGCGGTGCATGAGGTGGGTACAGAGATTATTGATAACGGCGAAACGCACGAGCTGTTCTAAAAATAAAAATGCCCGGTAAAAACCGGGCAAAGCATCGTAGGCCGGGTAAGGCGAAGCCGCCACCCGGCTTTTTTATGGCCTACAGTCGCCCCTGCCCCTTCAGCCACTCCCGGACCAGGAACAGCGCGCTCACGTTGCGAGCCTCATTAAAGTCAGGGTCTTCCAGCAGATCCATCAGGTGCGCTAAAGGCCAGCGAACCTGCGGCAGCGGCTCCGGCTCATCCCCTTCGAGCGATTCAGGATAGAGATCTTCGGCCACCACGATATTCATTTTGCTGGAAAAATAGGACGGCGCCATGCTCAGCTTTTTCAGGAATGAAAGCTCATTCGCCCCGAAGCCGACCTCTTCTTTCAGCTCGCGGTTTGCCGCTTCGAAGACGGTTTCACCCGGGTCGATAAGCCCTTTCGAGAAACCAAGCTCGTAAGATTCCGTTCCCACAGCGTATTCGCGGATCAAAATCAGATGATCGTCGATAATGGGAATAATCATCACCGCTTCGCGCGAAGAGGGGCGCATACGTTCATAAACGCGACGCACACCGTTGCTGAACTCCAGGTCCACACTTTCGACATTAAACAGGCGCGATTTGGCGACAGTTTCAACATTCAGAATGGTGGGTTTTTGTAGTGGTTTGCTCATCGTGATGGGTCTTAGCAGTGAGAACTGGCGTTATTGTGCGATATGCCGCACGGTTTCGGCAATGTCAATCGTTCTTTATTTACATTTATGCAACGTAGCAGGGATCAATCCTCAATTCAAAACAAATGTCAAGAGGTTGAAATGTTTCCAGGAATTTGCTGATATCGCGCCATAACAGGCTTTGCTATCATCACCGGTCACTGGGATGCGCTTCAGAATGCTCAAGTTCGACTCCATACTTGCCGATAGCCAACCACAGACTCTCATTCAATGTAAAGGTGCTACTGACTACACCTGTAAGATAAGTAAGATGGGGAAAGCATGAGCACCATTTTGATTGTTCTCGCTGCTATGCTGGCCAGCGCATTGGTTGCAGGGTGGTTGTACAGGCGCCGCGTACAGCGCCGTTATCGTCTGCCCTTTTTAAATGCATTTGCGGGTGCGAGCACGCGTAAACTCACGCAAGACGAGCGTGATGCAGTTGAAAACTATCTCGAAATCCTGAACCGTACTCAGCTAACGCCTGGGCCAACGGGAGCCACCGCTGCGCCCGTCGCGCTAAAGCTCAACGCGCAAAGTGATACCGTGCTCTGCGTGACGCGCTCCATCACGCGCTATGGCATCACCACTGATGACCCCAATAAATGGCGCTATTACCTGGATTCCGTCGAAGTGCATCTGCCCCCGTCCTGGGAGCAGTACATAAATGACGAGAACAGCGTTGAGCTGATCCACACCGATTCGTTGCCCCTGGTTATCTCGCTTAACGGCCATACGCTGAATGAATACCTTCAGGAAGCCCCGCGTTTTGCGCTGGAGCGCGCGAGTTCAACGCAGGCATCCATTCGTGGCGAAGAGACTGAGCAGATCGAACTGCTGAACATTCGCCAGGAGACGCATGAAGAGTACGCCCTGAGCCGCCCGGACGGCATCCGTGAAGCCATTCTGATCGTCGCGGCCTTCCTGCTCTTTTTTATCTGCCTGCTCACGCCGGATGTGTTTGTTCCCTGGCTGGCGGGAGGCGCGGTGCTGCTGCTGGCAGCCGGGCTGTGGGGACTCTTTGCCCCACCGGCCAAAACCTCGTTACGAGAGATCCACTGCCTGCGCGGTACGCCAAAGCGCTGGGGCCTGTTTGGTGAAAACGATCAGGAACATCTCAACAATATTTCACTCGGTATTATCGACCTTATCTACCCGCGCCACTGGCAACCGTGGATTGCGCAGGACTTAGGGCAAAAAACCGATATTGATATCTACCTTGACCGCCACGTTGTGCGTCAGGGGCGCTTCCTGTCTCTGCATGATGAAGTCAAAAACTTCCCGCTTCAGCACTGGCTGCGCAGCGCGGTCATTGCCGGCGGCGCCGCGCTGGTATTAGTGATGCTGCTGCTTTTCGTGCCGCTGGATATGCCCATTAAATTCACCCTGTCGTGGATCAAAGGCGCGCAAACCATTGAAGCGACCAGCGTTAACAAACTGGATGAAGCCGGTGTGCGCGTGGGGGACACGCTGCGCCTGAAGGGTACCGGGATGTGTAATATTCACACCCCGGGGGCGTGGAACACCCGCCAGAACTCGCCGTTCATGCCGTTCGACTGCTCGCAAATTATCTGGAACGACGCGCCGCCGCTGCCGCTGCCGGAATCCGAAGTAGTGAATAAGGCCACGGCGCTGACCCAGACGGTGAACCGCCAGCTGCACCCGAAACCGGACGATGATTCGCGCGTCAGCCCTGCGCTGCGCTCGGCCATTCAGAAATCAGGCATGGTTCTGCTGGATGATTTTGGTGACATCGTCCTGAAAACGCAGGATTTATGCTCCTCTCAGGATGAGTGCATACGTCTTAAAAACGCCCTGGTAAACCTGGGTAACAGTAAGGACTGGGACTCGCTGGTAAAACGCGCCGAAGCGGGACGACTGGATGGTGTTAACGTGCTGCTGCGGCCGGTGAGCGCTGAATCGCTGGATAACCTGGTCGCCACCTCGACCTCGCCGTTCATGATGCGCGAGACCACCCGTGCGGCTCAGGCGCTGAACAGCCCGGCACCGGGCGGATTTGTGATTGCCAGCGATGAAGGCAGCGACCTGGTCGATCAGCCATATCCTCAGGTTGCGCTTTATGACTACCCGGCGCAGGAGCAGTGGAGCCAATTCCAGCGCCTGGCGCAGATGCTGATGCAAACGCCGTTCAGCGCCGAAGGGATTGTCACAAGCATCTACACCGATGCCAACGGCACTCGCCATATCGGCCTGCACCGGATGCCAGACAGTGCAGGTTTATGGCGCTACATCGGCACCTCTCTGCTGATGACCGCGATGCTTGCCGCCATTTTCTGGAACGGCTTTATGGCCCTGCGCCGCTACCAGCGCTCGCGCACCCGGCTTGCCGACATCCAGCAGTATTATGAAAACTGCCTCAATCCTAAGCTGATCCCCTCGTCTGAGAGCCTGATCTGATAACGTCGTTGCGCGACAAGATGTGCTACCCTGTCGCGCACGTTTCTTCTGGCTGGAGTTCCCCCTAATGCATCTTGATATCGCCTGGCAGGAGGTTGATACCGTTCTGCTGGATATGGACGGCACGCTGCTCGATCTCGCCTTTGATAACTATTTCTGGCAAACGCTGGTTCCTGAAACCTACGGCGAACAGCAGGGGATCTCCCCGGCAGAAGCGCAGGCATTCATTCGTTCGCAATATAGCGCGGTGCAACATACGCTAAACTGGTACTGTCTTGACTACTGGAGCGAGCGCCTCGGTTTGGATATTTGTGCCATGACCACCGCCCAGGGCCCGCGCGCCGTTCTGCGCGAGGATACCGTGCCCTTTCTGGATGCGCTGAAAGCAAGCGGCAAGCGCCGTATTTTGCTGACCAACGCGCATCCACATAATCTGGCGGTGAAGCTGGAGCATACCGGCCTGGCGTCGCACCTTGATTTATTACTTTCCACCCACACATTTGGTTATCCGAAAGAGGATCAGCGGTTGTGGCATGCGGTGAAGGAAGAGACGGGTTTGCAGCCAGAACGTACGCTGTTCATTGATGACAGCGAGCCCATTCTGGATTCCGCAGCAAGGTTTGGCATTCGCTACTGTCTGGGCGTGACCAATCCTGACTCTGGCCTGGCTGAAAAAAGCTATCTGCGCCACCCTGGACTGAACGACTATCGCCAGATGATCCCCTCACTGACCGTGAAGGAGACGCCATGAAAGAAAAACCCTCTGACGGGGTAAGACTGGATAAATGGCTGTGGGCAGCGCGTTTTTATAAAACACGCGCCCTTGCCCGCGAGATGGTTGACGGCGGAAAAGTGCATTACAACGGCCAGCGCAGCAAACCGAGCAAGCTGGTTGAGCTGAATGCCACCTTAACGCTGCGTCAGGGCAACGATGAACGTACGGTGGTGATTAAAGCCATTACCGAACAGCGTCGACCCGCAACGGAAGCCGTACTGCTTTATGAAGAGACGGCGGAGAGCATTGAAAAACGCGAGAAGACCGCGCTGGCGCGCAAAATGAACGCGCTGACGATGCCTCACCCGGACCGGCGGCCGGATAAAAAAGAGCGCCGCGATCTGATGAAATTTAAACACGGTGAGACTGAATAACCTCACCCGCACGAGAGATGAAAATGGCCCAACACGACCAATTACACCGCTATCTGTTTGAACAATTCGCCGTGCGCGGCGAGCTGGTCACCGTATCCGAAACCTGGAAACAGATTCTGGAAAACCACAACTACCCGCTGCCGGTGAAGACCCTGTTGGGTGAACTGCTGGTTGCCACCAGCCTGCTGACGGCGACGCTGAAGTTTGCCGGTGATATCACCGTGCAGCTGCAGGGTGACGGCCCGATGACGCTGGCGGTGATCAACGGCAATAACCAGCAGCAGATGCGCGGCGTGGCGCGCGTTCAGGGCGACGTGCCTGAAAATGCGGACCTCAAAACGCTGGTAGGTAATGGCTACCTGGTGATCACCATCTCCCCTGAGGAAGGTGAGCGCTATCAGGGCGTGGTGGGTCTGGAAGGCGATACTCTGGCAGCCTGCCTGGAAGATTACTTCATGCGTTCTGAACAGCTGCCGACGCGTCTCTTCATCCGCACCGGTGAAGTGGACGGTCAGCCTGCTGCCGGCGGTATGCTGCTGCAGGTTCTGCCTGCGCAGGACGCACAGACCAATGACTTCGAGCACCTGGCGACGCTGACCGAAACCATCAAAGCGGAAGAGCTGTTCAACCTGTCAGCGACCGACGTGCTGTGGCGTCTGTACCACGAAGAAGAAGTGACGGTTTACGACCCGCAGGCGGTGGAATTTAAGTGCACCTGCTCCCGCGAGCGCTGCGCTGGCGCGCTGAAAACCCTGCCGGATGAAGAGATCGACAGCATCATGGCGGAAGACGGCGAAATTGATATGCACTGTGACTACTGCGGTACGCACTACGTGTTCAATTCGATGGATATTGCTGAGATCCGCAATAACGCCTCCCCGGCGGATCCGCAGGTTCACTAAACTTCTTTCCCCTCACCCTAACCCTCTCCCCAAAGGGGAGAGGGAACTTGAACCCCCTCTCCCCTTTGGGGAGAGGGCTGGGATGAGGGGTAAAAAACTCCCCCAAGCTGAATCGTTTTCATAATGTAACTCTTACGTAATTTTCTTACGTGTATGCGATTACATTCACATTCTTTCCGATAAAATCACCACTCTTTAACCTTTTCGGAACATTTTCCCCAACAAAAAAGTGATTCCTGCGATAATCCGCCTGCGCTGTGACTGGAGTCGCAGCGTTTTCCGTTAGTAAGGGTTTTGTCCAGATGCGTAAATCTATGAGCCCCGTCGCGGTTAACAACCTCAGAAAAACCCTACAATTTCAGGCAGTACATATTGGCTAAGGAGCAGTGATATGCGTGTTACTGGTTTAACCCCGCAAGATCTCAAGGCTTATGGTATTCACGACGTCCAGGAAATCGTCTACAACCCCGACTACGATACGCTGTATCAGGAAGAGCTCAATCCAGCACTGGAAGGATACGAGCGTGGTGTGTTGACGAATCTTGGTGCTATCGCCGTCGATACCGGTATCTTTACCGGTCGTTCGCCGAAAGATAAGTATATCGTCCGAGACGAAACCACCCGCGATACGCTGTGGTGGGCTGACAAGGGCAAAGGGAAGAACGACAACAAACCGCTCTCCCCGGAAACCTGGCAGCACCTGAAAGGGCTCGTCACCCATCAACTTTCCGGCAAGCGCCTGTTTATTGTCGACGCTTTCTGCGGCGCTAACGCTGATACCCGTCTCTCCGTGCGTTTTATCACTGAAGTGGCCTGGCAGGCGCATTTCGTGAAAAACATGTTTATTCGTCCAACCGACGAAGAGCTGCAGGATTTCACCCCGGACTTCATCGTGATGAACGGTGCGAAATGCACGAATCCACAGTGGAAAGAGCAGGGTCTGAACTCCGAAAACTTTGTTGCCTTCAACCTGACCGAACGTATCCAGCTGATCGGCGGAACCTGGTACGGCGGCGAAATGAAGAAAGGGATGTTCTCCGTCATGAACTACCTGCTGCCGCTGCGGGGCATCGCCTCCATGCACTGCTCGGCTAACGTCGGTGAAAAAGGCGACGTGGCGGTATTCTTCGGCCTGTCCGGCACCGGTAAAACCACCCTGTCCACCGATCCGAAACGTCGTCTCATTGGCGATGACGAACACGGCTGGGATGACGACGGCGTGTTCAACTTTGAAGGCGGCTGCTACGCGAAGACCATTCGCCTGTCCGAAGAGGCCGAGCCGGATATCTTCCACGCGATCCGTCGCGATGCGCTGCTGGAAAACGTCACCGTGCGTGCCGACGGCTCCATCGACTTCGACGATGCGTCGAAAACGGAAAACACCCGCGTCTCTTACCCGATCTACCACATCGACAATATCGTGAAGCCGGTGTCAAAAGCAGGTCATGCCACGAAGGTCATTTTCCTGACGGCGGATGCGTTCGGCGTGCTGCCTCCGGTGTCTCGCCTGACTGCCAGCCAGACGCAGTACCACTTCCTCTCCGGCTTTACCGCCAAGCTGGCGGGTACCGAGCGCGGCGTGACGGAGCCAACCCCAACCTTCTCCGCCTGCTTCGGCGCGGCCTTCCTGTCGCTGCACCCGACGCAGTACGCTGAAGTGCTGGTGAAACGCATGCAGGCATCCGGCGCGCAGGCCTACCTGGTGAACACCGGCTGGAACGGTACCGGCAAACGTATCTCTATCAAAGATACCCGCGCGATTATCGACGCCATTCTGGATGGTTCTCTGGACGACGCCGAAACCTTCACGCTGCCGATGTTTGACCTGGCGATCCCAACGTCGCTGCCGGGTGTGGATACGCATATCCTCGACCCGCGCAACACGTACGGTTCTCCGGAGCAGTGGCGCGAGAAGGCGGAATCGCTGGCGAAGCTGTTTATTGAGAACTTCGAGAAGTATACCGATACCCCGGCGGGTGCTGCGCTGGTGAGCGCGGGACCAAGGTAAAAGTAAAAAGGCAACGAAAGTTGCCTTTTTTAATGTTTTCTCCCTCTCCCCGTGGGAGAGGGCCGGGGTGAGGGCATCAGGCCGCAGAGACCACATTTTGTCGGGGGGTGGCTAGTGCCACCCTTTTTTTAACTCTCTTTCACCTGCCCCCGCGTCACCGGTACCGGCAGCCAGGCGCGAATGCTCAATCCACCCCGCTCGCTGGTGCCAATCTCCAGCAGCCCGTTGTGGTTATCGATAATACGCTGCACAATCGCCAGGCCTAAGCCCGTACCGCTGGTGCTGCGCGCGCTGTCGCCGCGCACAAACGGCTGGAACAGATGCTTACGCTGCTCGGGCTTGATACCCGGACCATCGTCTTCCACCTGGAACCAGGCGCGGTTGAGTTCAGACCCGCTGCTGACTTTGATCCAGCCGTTACCGTACCGCGCCGCGTTGACCACCATGTTGGCGACCGCACGTTTGATGGAGAGCGGGTGCATGCGTACCTGGATCTCCCCCGCCTGCAGGTCGGTATCAATCTCGCGCTCGTAGCCGCTTTCCGCCGCTACCACCTCGCCCAGCACCGCGTTCAGATCCGCCATCTCCATCGGCATCTCCTGTCCGGTGCGCAGGTAGTCAATAAACTGCTCGATGATGGCGTTACACTCTTCGATGTCCTTGTTGATGGACTCGGCGAGATAACCGTCCTCTTCCCCCATCATCTCCGTCGCCAGGCGAATACGCGTTAGCGGCGTGCGCAGGTCATGGCTGACGCCCGCCATCAGCAGCGTACGGTCATCCGCCAGCTGCTTCACGCCTGCCGCCATATGGTTAAACGCGCGCGTCACCGAACGAACTTCCGAGGCGCCATACTCGCGCAGCGGAGGAGGAATAATCCCTTTACCGACCTGCAGCGCAGCGTGCTCCAGGTCGACCAGCGGTCGGTTCTGTATACGGATAAATAGCCACGCGCCGCCTATCGCCAGCAGCATAATCGCCAGGGTGTAGCGGAACAGCGGCGAGAAGTCGCCCTGATGGATTTCGGTCAGCGGAACGCGCACCCAGATATTGGGTGACAGCCAGGTTTTCAGCCAGACGACGGGCGAGCTTTTGTTGACCTCAACGCGCACTTCCGTTGGGCCGCCCAGCTGCTGCGCCATCTGCTGGCTGAGGAATTCGTAATGCTGCGCCCAGCGCAGGCCCGCGTCTTCCGCCGCTTCGTTGGAGTAGAGCGAAATGCCCAGCTCACGGTAGATTTCACGGCGAAACGCCGGGGGAACGACGAGCTGCGTGCCGTCCTCCAGCTGCAGTTTGTCGGTCATCAGCATACGGACTTCGTAGGCCAGGACCTTATTAAACTGCTGGAGGCTCGGCAGGATCGCAAAGTTCAGCACCACCAGATAGGTCGTCACCAGGCTGACGAACAGCAGGGTGACGATCAGCAACAGGGTGCGGGCAAACGAGCTACGCGGCGAGAAGCGCATTCGCCTCATGCTTTAGAGCCGTCCGGGACGAACACGTAGCCCAGACCCCATACGGTCTGAATATAACGAGGATGAGCAGGATCTTCTTCCACCATGCGGCGCAGGCGAGAGATCTGCACGTCAATGGAGCGCTCCATTGCGGAGTATTCGCGACCGCGCGCCAGGTTCATCAGCTTGTCACGGGAAAGCGGTTCACGCGGGTGGCTGACCAGCGCTTTCAGTACCGCAAACTCGCCGCTGGTGAGCGGCATTGGCTCGTCTTCACGGAACATCTCGCGCGTGCCGAGGTTCAGCTTGAACTTGCCGAAGGCGATGACGGCTTCTTCCTGCGAAGGTGCGCCAGGCAGTTCGTTCGCCTGACGGCGGAGAACAGCGCGAATACGCGCCAGCAGTTCACGCGGGTTAAACGGTTTAGGAATATAGTCGTCCGCGCCGATTTCGAGGCCCACGATACGGTCAACTTCTTCACCCTTCGCCGTCACCATGATGATCGGCATCGGGTTGCTCTGGCTGCGCAGACGGCGGCAAATAGAGAGCCCGTCTTCGCCGGGCAGCATCAGGTCGAGAACCATCAGGTGGAAAGATTCACGGGTCAGCAGACGATCCATCTGCTCAGCGTTCGCGACGCTACGAACCTGGAAGCCCTGCTCGGTCAGATAACGTTCCAGCAGCGCACGCAGGCGCATGTCGTCATCCACGACCAGAATTTTGTAGTTCTCTTGCATTGTGTGTACTCCCAAAGGTTCGGATAGTCTTTGTAACAGCGTATTCTAAAAAAGTGCACGTATTCGACCAGCTAATTCTGGTATAAATTCTAGTCGAAATTGTTACAAAGCATATTTAACAGCAGCTTATCTGCTCATTTCATCACATAAATCATTATTAATCCTGTCTGTTACACTGTGTGGTACGTATTGTGCGCAAGACAGAAAACCGGCAGCAAAGGCTTTACCATGAAAACGCCCCTGATCACCCGCGAAGGGTATGAGAAACTCAAAAAAGAGATGGATTACCTCTGGCGCGAAGAGCGTCCTGAAGTGACCAAAAAGGTGACCTGGGCGGCAAGCCTGGGCGATCGCAGCGAAAACGCTGACTACCAGTACAATAAAAAGCGGCTGCGCGAAATTGACCGCCGGGTTCGCTACCTGACGAAGTGCCTCGAGAATCTCAAAATTGTCGATTACTCCCCGCAGCAGGAGGGCAAAGTGTTCTTCGGCGCTTGGGTCGAGATTGAAAACGACGACGGTGACACCCTGCGTTTTCGCATTGTCGGCTACGATGAAATTTTTGGTCGTAAGGATTACATCTCCATCGACTCACCGATGGCCCGCGCGCTGCTGAAAAAGGAAGTGGGCGATCTGGCCGTCGTTCAGACCCCAGCCGGTGAAGCCAGCTGGTACGTCAATGAGATCGTCTACGTAAAATAGTCCGAGAGCGCCCTCCCCGGCTGGCATTTTGCCGTGTCAGCCCGTATAACTATCCCCTGATTTTTCGACTCAACAGATGATAAAGCCATGATGAAAGATTCGCTCTGCCGCATTATTGCGGGTGATATTCAGGCCAGAGCCGAACAGGTAGAAGCTGCCGTTCGCCTGCTTGATGAAGGGAACACCGTGCCGTTTATTGCACGCTATCGTAAGGAAGTCACCGGCGGTCTGGACGACACGCAGCTGCGTAACCTGGAGACCCGTCTGGGCTATCTTCGCGAGCTGGAAGAACGTCGTCAGGCGATCCTCAAATCCATCGGCGAACAGGGCAAGCTGACCAGCGAGCTGGAAAGCGCCATTAACGGTACCCTGAGCAAAACCGAACTCGAAGATCTCTATCTGCCGTACAAACCGAAGCGCCGCACGCGCGGGCAGATTGCGATTGAAGCGGGCCTTGAGCCGCTGGCCGACCTGCTGTGGAACGAACCGTCCCACGACCCGGAAACCGAAGCCGCCAAATTTATCGACGCTGACAAAGGCGTAGCGGATACCAAGGCCGCCCTCGACGGCGCGCGCTACATTCTGATGGAGCGCTTCGCCGAAGACGCCGCCCTGCTCGCGAAGGTGCGTGATTACCTGTGGAAGAATGCCCACATCGTCTCTACCGTCGTCGCGGGTAAAGAGGAAGAAGGCGCGAAATTCCGCGACTACTTCGATCACCACGAACCGATCTCTACCGCCCCTTCACACCGCGTGCTGGCAATGTTCCGCGGCCGCAACGAAGGCGTGCTCCAGCTCTCCCTGAACGCCGACCCGCAGTTTGACGAGCCGCCGAAAGAGAGCCACTGCGAGCAGATCATTATCGATCATCTCGGCCTGCGCCTGAACAACGCCCCGGCGGACAGCTGGCGCAAAGGCGTAGTGAGCTGGACCTGGCGCATCAAGGTGCTGATGCACCTTGAAACCGAGCTGATGGGCACCGTGCGCGAGCGTGCCGAAGACGAAGCGATTAACGTATTCGCCCGTAACCTGCACGACCTGCTGATGGCCGCCCCCGCCGGCCTGCGCGCGACCATGGGCCTCGATCCGGGTCTGCGTACCGGCGTGAAGGTCGCTGTGGTTGACGGCACCGGCAAGCTGGTGGCGACCGATACCATTTATCCGCACACCGGCCAGGCAGCGAAAGCGGCCGTCGTGGTGGCGGCGCTGTGCGAAAAATACAACGTGGAGCTGGTTGCCATCGGCAACGGTACGGCGTCCCGCGAAACCGAACGTTTCTACCTCGACGTGCAGAAGCAGTTCCCGAAAGTGACGGCACAGAAAGTGATCGTCAGCGAAGCGGGGGCATCCGTCTATTCCGCCTCCGAACTGGCGGCCCAGGAGTTCCCGGACCTGGACGTTTCCCTGCGCGGTGCGGTTTCAATCGCTCGCCGCCTGCAGGATCCGCTGGCGGAGCTGGTGAAGATCGATCCGAAATCCATCGGCGTGGGCCAGTATCAGCACGACGTGAGCCAGACTCAGCTGGCGCGCAAGCTGGATGCGGTGGTGGAAGACTGCGTAAACGCCGTCGGCGTTGACCTGAACACCGCCTCCGTCCCCCTGCTGACCCGCGTGGCGGGCTTAACCCGCATGATGGCGCAGAACATCGTCGCCTGGCGTGATGAAAACGGTCAGTTCCAGAACCGTCAGCAGCTGCTGAAGGTGAGCCGTCTGGGGCCAAAAGCCTTTGAGCAGTGTGCGGGCTTCCTGCGCATCAACCACGGCGATAACCCGCTGGATGCCTCTACCGTTCACCCGGAAGCGTACCCAGTGGTGGAACGCATTCTGGCCGCCACCCAGCAGGCACTGAAAGACCTGATGGGCGACAACAGCGCCCTGCGCAACCTGAAAGCCGTGGATTTCACCGACGACAAATTTGGTGTTCCAACCGTCACCGACATCATCAAAGAGCTGGAAAAGCCGGGCCGCGATCCGCGTCCTGAGTTCAAAACCGCGACCTTTGCCGACGGCGTGGAAACCATGAACGACCTCCTGCCCGGCATGGTGCTGGAAGGGGCGGTGACCAACGTGACCAACTTTGGCGCGTTTGTGGATATCGGCGTGCATCAGGACGGTCTGGTGCATATCTCATCCCTCGCCGACAAGTTCGTTGAAGACCCGCACACCGTGGTCAAAGCAGGCGACATCGTGAAGGTCAAAGTGCTGGAAGTGGATCTGCAGCGCAAGCGTATCGCCCTGACCATGCGTCTGGATGAGCAGCCTGGCGACACCAACGCGCGCCGTGGCGGCAATGGCGGTGGTCGCGAGCAGCAGCGCCCGGCCGCGAAAGCGGCAAAACCGCGCGGACGTGATGCTCAGCCTGCAGGCAACAGCGCGATGATGGATGCGCTGGCGGCAGCGATGGGTAAGAAACGCTAAGGTTGTCAATGCCCCTCACCCTAACCCTCTCCCCAAAGGGGAGAGGGGATCGCACAGTGCGGTCTTTTCTCCCTCGCCCCCATGGGGAGAGGGCCGGGGTGAGGGGAATAAAATCATATCGAAATATATGAAACCGATTGCATAGCCATATTTAAACCGCTAATTATCACCCCGTTAACAAATACTCCCCTTTTCATTTTCCAGGCAATTCAGCAAATATTGAGCAAGGTCAAACAGGCCGTAAATTAATACCGCAAACAACATTCCGTCACAGTTTTAATATTGCTGATAAAAACTATTCTCATTATCATCCCATAGTAGATAATTTAACCTTTCGTGGAATCAGGCGTTATGCAATTCACTCCAGACAGTGCATGGAAGATTACCGGTTTTACCCGCGAAATTAGCCCGGCCTATCGGCAAAAGCTGCTGTCGCTGGGCATGCTGCCCGGCTCGTCATTCCAGGTCGTGCGCGTGGCGCCGCTAGGTGACCCGGTTCACATCGAAACCCGCCGCGTGAATCTGGTGCTGCGTAAGAAAGACCTCGCGTTAATAGAAGTCGAAGCCTTATCCCGATAACAAGCCAGCGGTTTCAGTGAGTCTAAAAAAATGAAAAAGTTAACTATTGGCTTAATTGGCAATCCTAATTCCGGCAAGACCACCCTTTTTAACCAGCTGACCGGCGCACGCCAGCGCGTGGGCAACTGGGCGGGCGTGACGGTTGAGCGTAAAGAGGGCCAGTTCACGACAACGGACAATCAGGTGACGCTGGTTGACCTTCCCGGCACCTACTCCTTAACCACCATTTCGTCGCAAACCTCGCTCGATGAGCAGATCGCCTGCCACTATATTCTCGGCGGCGACGCAGACCTGCTGATCAACGTGGTCGACGCCTCCAATCTCGAACGTAACCTTTATCTGACGCTGCAGCTGCTGGAGCTGGGTATCCCCTGCATCGTGGCGCTCAACATGCTCGACATTGCGGAGAAACAAAAGCTGCGCATCGACGTCGATGCCCTCTCCGCGCGCCTGGGGTGCCCGGTCGTTCCGCTGGTCTCGACGCGCGCTCGCGGTATTGACGCGCTGAAGCTGGCCATTGACCGTCACCAGGGTAATCGCGACATTGAGCTGGTGCATTACGCGCAGCCTCTCCTGCGCGAAGCCAATTTGCTGGCGCAGGAGATGGACAACAGCATGCCTGCGAAACAGCGCCTGTGGCTCGGCCTGCAGATGCTGGAAGGCGATATCTACAGCCGCGCTTACGCCGGGCATGCGGCAGATAAGCTGGACGCGACGGTGGCCCGTCTTAGCGACGAGCTGGACGACCCGGCGCTGCACATCGCCGATGCGCGTTATCAGGCCATCGCCTCGATTTGCGACGTTGTCAGCAACGCCCTGACGGCAGAACCCAGCCGCTTTACGGCAGCGGTGGATAAAGTGGTGCTTAACCGCTTCCTCGGTTTGCCCATCTTCCTGCTGGTGATGTACGTAATGTTCCTGCTCGCCATTAACATCGGTGGCGCACTCCAGCCCATTTTCGACGCCGGTTCCGTCGCGGTCTTCGTACACGGTATTCAGTGGGTGGGTTACACCCTGCACTTCCCGGAATGGCTCACCATCTTCCTCGCTCAGGGGATCGGCGGCGGTATCAACACCGTTCTGCCTCTGGTGCCGCAGATCGGCATGATGTATCTGTTCCTCTCGTTCCTGGAAGATTCCGGTTACATGGCCCGCGCCGCGTTCGTGATGGATCGTCTGATGCAGGCGCTGGGTCTGCCGGGTAAATCCTTCGTCCCGCTGATTGTCGGCTTCGGCTGTAACGTGCCGTCGGTGATGGGCGCACGCACGCTGGATGCGCCGCGTGAACGTCTGATGACCATCATGATGGCGCCGTTTATGTCCTGCGGTGCCCGCCTGGCAATCTTTGCGGTCTTTGCCGCAGCCTTCTTCGGTCAGCAGGGCGCGCTGGCGGTCTTTTCGCTGTACGTGCTGGGCATCGTGATGGCGATCCTCACCGGTCTGATGCTGAAGCACACCATCATGCGCGGTGAAGCATCACCATTTGTGATGGAGCTGCCGGTGTATCACGTGCCGCACCTGAAAAGCCTGGCGATCCAGACCTGGCAGCGCCTGAAAGGCTTTGTGCTGCGCGCCGGTAAGGTCATTGTCATCGTCAGCATTTTCCTGAGCGCGCTGAACAGCTTCACCCTCAGCGGGCAGGCGGCAGATAACATCAACGACTCTGCTCTCGCCTCCGTCAGCCGCGTCATCACGCCGGTCTTCAAACCGATTGGCGTGCATGAGGATAACTGGCAGGCAACCGTCGGGCTGTTCACCGGCGCGATGGCGAAAGAGGTGGTTGTCGGCACCCTGAACACGCTTTACACCGCTGAGAACATCCAGGAACAGGAATTTAATCCGGCAGAGTTTCATCTCGGTCATGAACTGCTAGGTGCCGTAGAGGAGACCTGGCAGAGCCTGAAAGACACGTTCAGCCTGAGCGTGCTGGCGAACCCTATTGAGGCGAGCAAAGGCGACGGCGAAATGGCGACGGGTGCCATGGGCGTGATGGGCGAGAAATTTGGCAGCGCGTCTGCGGCCTACAGTTACCTCATCTTTGTTCTGCTCTACATTCCGTGCATCTCCGTGATGGGGGCGATTGCCCGCGAGTCCAGCCGCGGCTGGATGGGCTTCTCCATCCTGTGGGGGTTAAACATTGCGTACTCGCTGTCGACGCTCTTTTATCAAACCGTTAACTTTAGCCAGCATCCGCGCTACAGCCTGGTCTGCATTCTCGCGGTTGTGCTGTTTAACGCGATCGTGCTCGGTCTTCTGCGGCGGGCACGCAGCCGCGTCGACATCGACCTGCTGGCAAACCGTAAAACCGCCGCGACCTGCTGCAGCAGCCCGGCGGGCGACTGCCACTAAGGAGCACACCATGGCATCGTTAATTCAGGTTCGTGACCTGCTGGCACTACAAGGGCGGATGGAGGCGAAACAGCTGAGCCTCAGCCTGCATACGCCGCAGCCGATGATCGATGCCATGCTGGAAAGACTGGAAGCCATGGGGAAAGCCGTGCGAATTCAGGAAGACGCGTACGGCTGTCTCTCCGGCAGTTGTAAAAGCTGTCCGGAAGGAAAGGCCTGCCTCAGGGAGTGGTGGGCGCTGCGTTAACAAAGCCGGGCATCGCTGCCCGGCTTTATCGTATTACTTATAGACGTCCGCCGTTGCGCGTACGTTTTTGGTCTGCTTTTCAGCGCTGGTGACGACGTAGTACGTTCCGCCCAGCTCATCCGCTTTCTTCGACAGCTCTTTTCTCGCGTCCATCGGCGCGGTGGTGTCAGACGTAGAAATCTCACCAATTTTCGTCAGATTCATACCGGCAACTTTATCTTTTTCCAGCTCTTTTGCCGCAAAGACGCCAAATGACAGTGACCCAATAACCAGAGAAGTGACAATACCTGTAACAAGTTTCATAGCCTGACTCTCCATAGGATTGTTGTTTTGATTATCGTAGGCAGAACAACCGCAACGACATCTGGAGTATGGTTGCGGTGTGTAACTTTTTCCAGGCTGGATAGAAAATAATCAGTCTAAACGTTGACTTAACGCAATGAGCGCTGAACAAAACTCCGTCGGATGGGAGATAAACGGGGCATGTGCGGCTTTGGCAATAATCTGCGATTCGCTGTCCGGCCAGAGCGAATCCAGCAGCGGAACTACTTTGCGCGGCACAATCCCGTCGAGGTAACCGTAGATACGCAGGTGCGGCACCGTCAGCGCGGCCAGCGGCTCGCGCAGGTCAACCGTTTTCAGGAGTTCAAGCCCCCCGTTAAGCACCTCGACCTCCGGCATCGGCAGCGAAAGCACGGTCTGCTTCAGCGTTCGGGCATCTTTACGCGCGGTGTCAGTGCCCATTGTCTGCAATGCCAGGAACCGCTCTACGGTCCGCTGGAAATCTTCGCTCAGCTGCTGCTGGAAACCCGCCAGCACTTCAGGTTTGATCCCTGGCCACGCGTCCTGCGCGCTAAAACAGGGCGACGACGCCACCGTTACCAGGGCTTGTACGCGGTCAGGCCGCGACAGCGCAATCTGGCTCGCCACCAGCCCGCCCAGGCTCCAGCCCAGCCAGACCGCGTTTTGCGGCGCTGCGTCCAGAACCTGCTGCGCCATCTCATCAAGCGATAACGCGCCATATCCGCGGCTGCGGCCAAAGCCGGGTAAATCCACCAGATGCAGCGTGAAATGCGAGGCAAGTTCCTCACGTATGCAATGCCATATCTCCGCGTTCAGGCCCCATCCGTGCAGCAGCACAAGATGGCAATTTCCTGTCCCTACGGTCTGCCACCACAGCGTCTTCATCAGTTACTGTTCTCTTTTTTTCACATGGAGGTTGCACATGCTAACAGTACCCGGCTTGTGCTGGCTATGCCAAATGCCGCTGGCGCTCAGCCGGTGGGGCGTCTGCTCCGTCTGCACGCGATCGCTGGAATGGCGTATCGGGACCTGTCCACAATGTGGTTTACCGGCCACAAATCCCTCTTTGCCCTGTGGCCGCTGCCTGAAAAAATCCCCGCCGTGGAGCGCGCTGGTGGCGGTGGATGATTATGTTCCCCCGCTGAGCAGGCTGATTCACGCGCTGAAGTTTTCCGGGCAGAGCTCGCTGGCACAGCCCCTTGCCCGCCTGCTATTGCTGGCGGTTTTGCAGGCACGGCGTCAGCGCGCGCTGGCGAAAATCGACATGGTGGTGAATGTCCCCCTATACCGGCGTCGGCACTGGCGGCGCGGCTATAACCAGAGCGACCTGATCTGCCGTCCCCTCGCGCGGTGGCTCGGCTGTCGGTATGAGGCCAGCGCGCTTACACGTGTTCATGCCACCGCCATCCAACATCAGCTCAGCGCCCGGCTGCGCAAAAGAAACCTCAAAAATGCCTTTCGCCTTGAATTGCCGGTCGACGGCCTCCATATCGCGATTGTGGATGATGTCGTCACCACGGGCAGTACCGTTGCTGAACTTTCCCGACTGCTTTTGCGAAGCGGCGCCGCGTCGGTTCAGGTATGGTGTCTGTGCCGTACCTTGTAGCCCTTCTTCAATGGGCGTATGATTATACCCAGGTAATTTAGTCAACTATTAGGCCAAAGCTATGATCCGTATTTCCGATTCTGCACAAGCGCACTTTGCCAAACTGCTGGCAAATCAGGAAGAAGGGACGCAGATCCGCGTGTTTGTGATTAATCCAGGCACTCCGAATGCAGAATGTGGTGTTTCTTATTGTCCTCCGGACGCTGTGGAAGCGACTGACACTGCCCTTAAATTTGAACAGCTCACCGCCTACGTTGATGAGCTGAGCGCTCCGTATCTTGAAGATGCGGAGATCGACTTCGTCACCGATCAGCTGGGTTCTCAGCTGACCCTGAAAGCGCCGAACGCGAAAATGCGTAAAGTGTCTGACGATGCCCCGCTGATGGAGCGCGTTGAGTATCTGCTGCAATCCCAGATCAACCCACAGCTGGCGGGCCACGGCGGCCGTGTAACCCTGATGGAAATCACGGAAGACGGTCTGGCGATCCTGCAGTTCGGCGGCGGCTGTAACGGCTGTTCGATGGTCGACGTGACCCTGAAGGAAGGGATCGAGAAGCAGCTGCTGAACGAATTCCCGGAACTGAAAGGCGTGCGTGACCTCACCGAGCACCAGCGCGGCGAGCACTCTTACTACTAATTCAGTATCCGCCCGTATTGCCCGGTGGCGCTGCGCTTACCGGGCCTACAAAAATAGTGCGGTCTGATGCCCTCACCCCGGCCCTCTCCCACGGGAGAGGGTGAAAACATTAAAAACGGTAACCTCGTGGTTACCGTTTTGCGTTTACCTCTCCTTCTATATGTTGACCTGCGTCTCATAATTCACATTTTGCCTGCCTGGGTGATTCTCAATCACATCATGTTACCCGTATCATTCCCATGGGCACTAAGCACACTCATAACAGCCGACTAAACTTAATGGTTTCCAAGGCATCAGTATTAGTGCCGTTAACACTCTGTTCCCAGTTGGGACAATCGGAATTTGTCGTTGAAACAATGACGTTACCCATAACAATTCAAAGGCCAGGTAAATCATGCCATTAGTCATCGTTGCTATCGGTGTTGTGTTATTACTGCTCTTGATGATCCGCTTCAAGCTGAACGGGTTTATCGCTCTGGTTCTGGTGGCACTTGCAGTCGGTCTGATGCAAGGGATGCCGCTGGTTAAGGTTATCAGTTCCATCAAAGCCGGCGTCGGCGGCACGCTCGGCAGCCTGGCGCTGATCATGGGCTTCGGTGCCATGCTCGGCAAAATGCTGGCGGACTGCGGGGGCGCGCAGCGTATCGCCACCACCCTGATTGCCAAATTCGGTAAACAGCACATTCAGTGGGCCGTGGTCTTAACCGGTTTTACCGTCGGTTTCGCGCTGTTCTATGAAGTGGGCTTCGTGCTGATGCTGCCGCTGGTGTTCACCATCGCGGCTGCGGCAAACATCCCGCTGCTGTATGTCGGTGTGCCAATGGCTGCGGCGCTGTCCGTGACCCACGGCTTCCTGCCGCCGCACCCGGGTCCAACCGCTATCGCGACCATCTTCCACGCGGATATGGGTAAAACCCTGCTGTTCGGTACGATTCTGGCGATCCCAACCGTTATTCTGGCAGGCCCGGTTTACGCCCGCTTCCTGAAAGGCATTGATAAGCCGATCCCGGAAGGTCTGTACAGCGCCAAAACCTTCACCGAAGAAGAGATGCCTGGCTTCGGCGTCAGCGTCTGGACCTCTCTGGTCCCGGTGATCCTGATGGCGATGCGTGCCGTGGCGGAGATGATCCTGCCAAAAGGTCACGCGTTCCTGTCCGTTGCGGAATTCCTGGGTGACCCGGTAATGGCAACGCTGATTGCGGTGCTGATCGCAATGTTCACCTTCGGCCTGAACCGCGGTCGCTCAATGGATCAGATCAACGACACGCTGACCTCTTCCATCAAAATCATTGCCATGATGCTCCTGATCATCGGCGGTGGCGGTGCGTTCAAGCAGGTTCTGGTCGACAGCGGCGTGGATAAATACATCGCGGCCATGATGCATGAAACCAACGTGTCGCCGCTCCTGATGGCCTGGTCTATTGCTGCGGTTCTGCGTATTGCCCTGGGTTCTGCAACCGTTGCGGCGATCACTGCGGGCGGTATCGTTGCCCCGCTGATTGCGACCACGGGCGTAAGCCCTGAGCTGATGGTTATCGCCGTCGGTTCCGGTAGCGTGATTTTCTCTCACGTTAACGACCCTGGCTTCTGGCTGTTCAAGGAGTACTTCAACCTGACGATCGGTGAAACCATCAAGTCCTGGTCCGCGCTGGAAACCATTATTTCGGTGTGCGGTCTGGTCGGGGTGCTGCTGTTGAATATGGTTGTCTGATGTAAAAAAGCCGGGTGGCGCTGACGCTTACCCGGCCTACATTCTATTCCCTCTCCCTCTGGGAGAGGGTTAGGGTGAGGGTGAAACTACCGCTTCTTACCCACCGCCCTTCTGCGCTTGTCCAAATCCTTAATCAGCTTGTTCACCCCGTCATCGGCAAACATCTTCTCAAGCGTTGTGGACAGCTTGCGACGCCAGTTCTTGTACTGATAGCTGGTGCCCGGGATGTTCACCGGCTCCGCCATATCAATCCAGTCTTCCGGCTGCAGGCCCAGCAGGGCGCTGTTGCTGTCGGCAATATAGCGCTGCAGGCCGCGATTGAGGGTAGCGGTCATCGACATCAACGACGCCTTATGCCCGGCACGTTTCGGCAGACAGCCCTGCTTGTGCAGCGCATCCAGCAGCCCCTGTTTCGAGAGCTCGCGATCCTGATACAGGCCGCGCAAAACCTCTTCATCAGGATACAGACCCAGCGTTTTGCCGAGCGTCAGATCGCCGCTTTCCCAATAGCCACGAAGCGTAGGAAGGTCATGCGTCGTCGCGACTGCCATTGACTGTTCAGGGTACGCTTTCGGCGCGCGGAAGGTTTTCTCATGGTCGTTTTCAAAATAGAGCACTTTATAGGAGTAGACGCCGCTGTCGCGGAGCTTGCTGACAATTTCCACCGGCACGGTACCGAGATCTTCACCGATCACCATGCACTGGTGGCGCTTGCTTTCCAGCGCCAGGATCGACAGCAGATCGTCAACCGGGTACTGCACGTACGCCCCGTGATCGGCCGTTTCACCGTACGGGATCCACCACAGGCGCAGCACGGACATCACGTGGTCGATACGCAGCGCGCCGCAGTTCTGCATGTTGGCGCGCAGCAGGTCGATAAACGGCTCGTAGGCGCGCGCCGCCATGACGTGCGGATCCATCGGCGGCAGCCCCCAGTTTTGGCCGAGCGGGCCAAGGATATCCGGTGGCGCACCCACGGAGGCTTTCAGACAGTAAAGTTCACGATCGCACCAGGTTTCCGCGCCGCCTTCTGCCACACCCACGGCCAGGTCACGATACAGGCCGATCGGCATCTTATAGCCCTGGCTCACCTGCCAGCAGGCGGCAAACTGGCTGTACGCCAGCCACTGCAGCCACAGGTAGAAATCCACTTCATCGGCATATTTATTACAGAACGCTTTCACTTCAGGCGTGTCGACGGACTGATACGCTTCAGGCCAGACCGGCCAGCCCCAGCGCATTTCGTCCTCTTTCACCTGATACGCGTGCAGCGCATCAAACGCCGCCTGCCAGTACAGGCTCTCGCCCTCCTGCATCACAAACTGGCGGAACGCGGCCATCTGCTCGTCGTCACGCTGCGAAAAGCCTTTCCACGCCAGACGCAGCGCGGCCATTTTCAGCGCCGTGACGGTGGAATAGTCCACCCAGTCTGCGTCGCGCGCCTGCTTCAGCGCCTGCTGCGTGGTGCTGAGTTTCCACCACGCCTGCGCCTCTTTGCTGTTTTTGAAGTCATCTAACGCGTTAACGTCGATATAAATCACGTTCAGCCAGCGACGGGACGACGGGCTGTACGGGCTGGCGCTCTCCGGGTTGGCCGGATAGAGCGCGTGGATCGGGTTGAGGCCGATAAACGCGCCGCCGCGCTCGCCCACGGAAGCCAGCATCTTTTTCAGATCGCCAAAATCACCGATGCCCCAGTTGCTGTCTGAGCGCAGGGTGTAGAGCTGCACGCAGGCGCCCCACAGCTTTTTGCCTTCGAGCAGCGCCTGCGGCTCGTAGCAGCGTTTTGGCGCGACGATCACCCGGCAGTGGAAACGCAGGTCATCCTGGGTGAGCGTGAGGGTGTGATACCCCTCCGGCAGCTTCGCCGGAAGGTTTAACGTTTTGCCGCCGGTGGCGTGGCCTTTGTGCTGATGCCCCTCTTCGGTGGTAAGCAGCCAGCTAAACTCGCCGCGCCCCTCCACCGCCAGCGGCATCTTTTTGCCTGCGGTGAATACCTTCACGTTCGGCACCGGCGCAACCGACGCTTTCGCGTCGGCTTTGTGCATAGCGTCCAGCAAACGTCTTTTGGTGTCGGCGCCAATAGACTGCGGTTTGCCGTGAGCATTAATGTAACTGAGGCTGATCCCCGCCGCCTGCGCGGCGCTGTCCAGACGTTTACTCTCCATCGCGCTTCCTTAGCGTTTTGCCTGCCAGATACGGGCCTGATAATCACGGATTGAACGGTCAGAGCTGAACATACCGCAGCGGGCGGTGTTCAGAATGCACGCGCGGGTCCACGCTTCCTGGTCGCGATACAGCACGTCGACCTGCTTTTGCGCTTCAACGTAGGCCGTGAAGTCCGCCATCACCAGATACGGGTCACCGCCGTGTTTGTCCATGCTGTGCAGCATCTGGTCAAACGCGTGCTTGTCGCCGTCGCTGTATTTACCGCTTTCCAGCTCTTTCAGTACAGCATCCAGCACTTTGTCTTTCTTACGCCATTTCACCGGGTCATAGCCTTTGGCCTTGATGGCTTTCACCTCTTCCACGGTATGGCCAAAGATAAAGATATTCTCTTCACCGACCTTCTCGGCGATTTCGACGTTGGCCCCGTCGAGCGTACCGACGGTCAGCGCGCCGTTCAGCGCCAGCTTCATGTTGCCGGTACCGGACGCCTCTTTCCCTGCGGTCGAGATCTGCTCAGAGATATCCGCCGCCGGGATCAGCATTTCAGCCGCCGAGACGCAGTAGTCCGGCAGGAACACTACCTTCAGCTTGTCGCCCACCTTCGGATCGCTGT
The DNA here is from genome assembly GCF_024599655.1 of Enterobacter asburiae. Classification (NCBI taxonomy): domain Bacteria; kingdom Pseudomonadati; phylum Pseudomonadota; class Gammaproteobacteria; order Enterobacterales; family Enterobacteriaceae; genus Enterobacter; species Enterobacter asburiae. The sequence goes on along the minus strand of NZ_CP102247.1, from coordinate 432,690 downwards.
TGATCGCCGCCGCCACTTTATTGATGGCGAGGATAATGTTTTTCGCCAGGTAGTAGCCCGGCGCCGCTTTCGCACCGAACAGGAACACGCGCGGCACGCGGTCGGCCTGCGGGTTCTCGCGGATCTCTTTGTACAGCGCCAGAATGTGCAGCAGGTTGAGGTGCTGACGTTTGTACTCGTGCAGGCGTTTGATCTGGATATCGAAAATGGCATTCGGGTTGATCTCAATCCCGGTGCGCACTTTCACGAACTCCGCCAGGCGAACCTTGTTCTCCAGCTTGATCGCGCGGTACTGCTCGCGGAACTTCGCGTCGTCAGCCTGTTTTTCCAGGTTGATGAGCTGGTCCAGGTCGTTGGCCCACTCTTTCTTCAGGGTCTTGTCCAGCAGCCCTGCCAGCAGCGGGTTGCACTGCTTGATCCAGCGGCGCGGCGTGATGCCGTTGGTCACGTTGTGGAATTTGGTCGGCCACAGCTGGTGGTATTCCGGGAACAGATCTTTGACTACCAGATCCGAGTGCAGCGCCGCCACGCCGTTTACCGCAAAGCCGCTGACTACGCACATGTTCGCCATGCGCACCTGCTTGTCGTGAACCACCGCCAGCTTCGCCCAGACCGCTTTGTTGCCCGGCCAGGTTTTATCCACCAGGGTTTTAAACTGGTCGTTAATCTTGTTGATGATCTGCATGTGGCGCGGCAGCAGCGTTTTCACCAGCTTCTCATCCCAGCACTCGAGCGCTTCTGGCATCAGGGTGTGGTTGGTGTAGGCAAAGGTACGGCTGGTGATGGCCCAGGCGTCGTCCCAGCTCAGCTGATGCTCGTCGATCAGCACGCGCAGCAGTTCCGGGATGGCAATCGTCGGGTGCGTGTCGTTGAGCTGAATCACTTCGAAGTCCGGCAGCTGCGCCAGCTTGCGGCCCGCCAGGTGATGGCGACGCAGGATGTCCGCCACGGAGCAGGCACACTGGAAGTACTGCTGCATCAGGCGCAGCTTTTTACCCGCCAGGTGGTTGTCATTCGGGTAGAGCACTTTGGTCAGCTTCTCGGCGTCGATGCCCTGCTGCTCGGCGCGCAGGAAATCGCCGTCGTTGAATTTGGTCAGGTTAAACGGATGCGCGTGCTTCGCCTGCCACAGACGCAGCGGCTGCGCCACGCCGTTACGGTAGCCAAGCACCGGCAGATCCCAGGCTTCACCGGTAATGGTGAACGCCGGTTCCCAGAGCCCCTGCTTAGTGACTTTCCCGCCAATGCCGACCTGCACATCCAGCTGCGTGTTGTGGCGGAACCACGGATAGGTATTGCGATGCCAGTCGTCCGGCGCTTCCATCTGATGGCCATCGGCAAACGACTGACGGAACAGGCCGTACTGATAGTTCAGACCATAGCCGATCGCCGACTGGCCGACGGTCGCCATAGAGTCCAGGAAACAGGCCGCCAGACGACCCAGACCGCCGTTGCCCAGCGCCGGGTCAATCTCTTCCTCCAGCAGGTCGGTCAGGTTAATGTTGTGTTCTTTCAGCACATCGCCGACGTCCTGATACCAGCCGAGGTTCAGCAGGTTGTTGCCGGTCAGGCGGCCAATCAGAAATTCCATCGAGATATAGTTCACGTGACGCTGGCCCTTAACAGGCTTCGCCACCGGTTGAGCATCCAGCTGTTCTGCGAGCGCACCGCTCACGGCCTGCCACCACTGGTGAGGCGTCATTTCGTTTGCAGCATGAAGGCCAAAACGCTGCCACTGACGCGTCAGGGCAGCCTGGAATTGAGCTTTGTTGAAGGTAGGCTGTGACATAGGGGATCGGCATCCTTTAGAAAGAAAACACAAGTTGGCGCTAGTGTGCCTGGCTCATTTCCCCTCTTCCTCCTCCTGTGGGGGATTAGACAGGGAGGAGTAGCGGGGATGAGCAGAAAAGTGTGATCGAGGCCACTCTCAGAGCATAGTTCGAGTGTGCCCGGAAGATAAAAAAGTAACCGGGGAGAATGTCAAAGAAATGAAATGCAGTTTCGGGTGAAATTAATCCGTCCTGAAATGATTACTTACGTAGAATAATAATTTAGTCATCGGGTTACATCTCCGGAGACTATTACTCTCACTCAACTTTACCCGCACTTTATTAAATTTGACGTCACTATACCTTTCTGAAACCAGTTTCAGCGCAGCGGTAATGTTTACAGACAAGCCAGCAGTGACGCGGCGTTAAGCCCCTTTCGAGAAAGTTCCAACATTTGCCTGAATGTTTTGTGACAGAGTGCAAATTCAGAACCACAAAACCCAGACATAACTTGCAATAGTTCTCTTTCTGTTCGACCTTATATCCTATTAATTACGAAGCGCAAAAAAAATAAAATCTCTCGTTCCCCACAGTGAAGTGAAACCTATGTTGATTCCGTCTAAATTAAGTCGCCCGGTTCGTCTTGACCATACAGTGGTCCGCGAGCGTCTGTTGGCTAAACTTTCCGGCGCGCATAATTTCCGACTGGCGCTGGTTACGAGCCCTGCAGGCTATGGAAAAACAACGCTCATTTCGCAATGGGCCGCGGGTAAGAGCGATCTTGGCTGGTACTCCCTCGACGAGGGCGATAACCAGCAAGAGCGTTTTGCCAGCTATCTGATTGCCGCCATACAGCAAGCCACCCATGGACACTGCGTCGCCAGTGAGGTGATGGTGCAAAAGCGCCAGTACGCCAGCCTGTCCTCCCTTTTCTCTCAGCTGTTTATCGAACTGGCCGAATGGCATCGCCCGCTTTACGTGGTGATTGATGATTACCATCTCATCACTAACCCAGTGATTCATGAATCGATGCGTTTCTTCCTGCGCCATCAGCCGGAAAACCTGACCTTAGTCGTGCTGTCACGCAACCTGCCTCAGCTGGGCATTGCCAACCTGCGCGTGCGCGATCAGCTTCTGGAAGTGGGCAGCCAGCAGCTGGCCTTTACCCACCAGGAAGCGAAACAGTTCTTTGACTGCCGCCTGACATCGCCCATTGAAGCCGCCGAAAGCAGCCGCCTGTGCGATGACGTTGCCGGCTGGGCCACGGCGCTGCAGCTTATCGCGCTCTCTGCCCGGCAAAACAACAGTCCGGCGCATCAGTCCGCGCGGCGTCTGGCGGGCATCAACGCCAGCCACCTTTCTGACTACCTCGTGGATGAGGTGCTGGACAGCGTCGATCCTTCGACGCGTAATTTCCTGCTGAAAAGCTCTCTGCTGCGTTCCATGAACGATGCGCTCATCGTGCGCGTCACCGGTTGTGAAAACGGTCAGCTACAGCTCGAAGAGATTGAACGTCAGGGCCTTTTCCTGACGCGCATGGACGATCCGGGCGAGTGGTTTAGCTATCACCCGCTGTTTGGCAGCTTCCTGCGCCAGCGCTGCCAGTGGGAACTGGCGGTTGAACTTCCGGAGATCCACCGAGCCGCTGCCGAAAGCTGGATGGCACAAGGCTTCCCGAGCGAGGCCATCCATCACGCGCTGGCCGCCGGTGATGCCAGCATGCTGCGCGATATCCTCCTCAACCATGCGTGGGGCCTGTTTAACCACAGCGAACTGACGCTGCTGGAAGAGTCTCTCAAAGCCCTGCCGTGGGAAAGCCTGCTGGAGAACCCGCGTCTGGTGCTGCTGCAGGCCTGGCTGATGCAGAGTCAGCATCGCTACAGCGAAGTTAACACCCTGCTGGCGCGCGCCGAGCAGGAGATGGAAAGCGAAATGGATGCCACCCTGCACGGCGAGTTCAACGCGCTGCGCGCTCAGGTGGCCATTAACGACGGCGACCCGGAGGAAGCTGAACGGCTGGCGATGGTCGCGCTGGACGAGCTGCCGCTGGCTAACTTCTACAGCCGCATCGTGGCGACCTCGGTGCACGGCGAGGTGCTGCACTGCAAAGGCGACCTCACCCGTTCGCTTTCACTGATGCAGCAAACCGAACAGATGGCGCGTCGGCACGATGTCTGGCATTACGCGCTGTGGAGCCTGATCCAACAGAGCGAGATTTTATTTGCGCAGGGGTTCCTGCAGGCCGCCTGGGAAAACCAGGAAAAAGCGTTCCAGCTAATTCGTGAACAGCACCTGGAACAGCTGCCGATGCACGAGTTCCTGTTGCGTATTCGCGCTCAGCTGCTGTGGGCGTGGTCGCGTCTGGACGAGGCCGAAAGCTGCGCCCGTCAGGGTGTGGATGTCCTTTCCAGCTTCCAGCCTCAGCAGCAGCTGCAGTGTCTGGCGCTGCTGGTGCAGTGCTCGCTGGCGCGCGGCGATCTCGATAACGCCCGCAACCATCTTAACCGCCTGGAGAACCTGCTCGGCAACGGTCAATATCATAGCGACTGGGTCTCCAACGCCGATAAGGTCCGGGTGATTTACTGGCAGATGACCGGCGATAAAAAATCCGCCGCCAACTGGCTGCGTCAGACGCCAAAACCAGAATTTGCGAACAACCACTTCCTGCAGAGCCAGTGGCGCAACATTGCCCGCGCGCAGATCCTGCTCGGTGAATTAGAGCCTGCAGAGATTGTGCTGGAAGAGCTGAACGAGAACGCGCGCAGCCTGCGTCTGATGAGCGACCTGAACCGCAACCTGCTGCTGCTGAACCAGCTCTACTGGCAGGCGGGTCGTAAAAACGATGCCCAGCGCGTGCTGCTGGAAGCGCTGCAGCTGGCTAACCGCACCGGGTTTATCAGCCATTTTGTGATTGAAGGTGAAGTAATGGCGCAGCAGCTGCGTCAGCTTATTCAGCTCAATACACTGCCGGAGCTGGACCAGCATCGCGCCCAGCGCATTCTGCGCGAGATTAACCAGCATCATCGGCACAAGTTCGCGCACTTTGATGAGAACTTCGTTGAACGTCTGCTGAACCACCCGGAAGTGCCGGAGCTTATTCGCACCAGCCCGCTCACCCAGCGCGAATGGCAGGTTCTGGGGCTGATCTATTCAGGCTACAGCAACGAGCAGATTGCCGGCGAGCTGGCGGTGGCGGCGACCACCATCAAAACGCATATCCGCAATCTGTATCAGAAGCTGGGAGTGGCGCATCGACAGGATGCGGTGCAGCATGCGCAGCAATTGTTGAAGATGATGGGATACGGCGTGTAATTCATTGCCCGGCGGCGCTACGCTTGCACGGGCCTACGGGTTTTGTAGGTCGGGTAAGCGCAGCGCCACCCGACACAACCGTTAGCACAGTTCCAGCTGCAAATTATTATCTTTAATCACCTGCATCACGCCCGCCGGCGGCATCACGTCGGTATAGACCGCATCCACCATGCTGATGCTGCCCATGTTCACCATCGCGTTACGGCCAAACTTGGAATGATCCACCACCAGCATCACGTGGCGTGAGTTTTCAATAATCGCGCGCTTGGTGCGCACCTCGTGATAATCGAACTCCAGCAGCGAGCCGTCGCTGTCGATGCCGCTGATCCCCAGAATGCCGAAGTCGAGGCGGAACTGAGAGATGAAATCGAGGGTCGCTTCGCCGATAATCCCGCCGTCGCGGCTGCGCAGTTCGCCGCCCGCGAGGATGATGCGGAAATCGTCTTTCTGCATCAGGGTATTGGCCACGTTCAGGTTATTGGTGACCACGCGCAGGTTCTCGTGATCCAGCAGCGCATGGGCCACCGCTTCCGGCGTGGTGCCGATATCAATAAACAGCGTCGCCCCGTTCGGGATCTGGCTGGCGACCTTGCGGGCAATGCGCTCTTTCTCTGCCGTCTGCGTGGCTTTACGGTCGTGCCAGGAGGTGTTGACCGAACTGGACGGCAGCGCCGCCCCGCCGTGGTGGCGAAGAATGCGGTTCTGATCGGCCAGGTCGTTCAGGTCACGACGGATGGTTTGTGGGCTGACGGCAAACTGCTCCACCAGCTCTTCGGTGCTGACGTATCCCTGTTTTTTTACCAGTTCGATAATAGCGTCATGACGTTGTGTTTGTTTCATCAATTATCCCTGAGAATTATGTTCGTTTTCGCGCATGGAGCGTGTCGGCAAACGCCATCGCCAGCCCCACGGCCAGCCCGGCGACGTGTGCACCGTTGGCGATAGACATACCAAACAGATCAAACCATCCGGCAATTAGCCATATTAACGCAAAGGTTATTAATCCGCGTTGCAGATAGATGCCGCTTTCCGGATCGCGCTCCCCGCGAAGCCAGACATAGCCCATCAGGGCATACACGACGCCCGACAGCCCGCCGAACCACGGTCCGCTGAACTTGTGCTGCACATAGCCGCTCAGCAGGGCGCTGATAAGGGTGATAACGATCAGCTTGCCGCTGCCCAGACGCTTTTCAACGGCACCGCCGAGATACCACCACCACAGCAGGTTAAAGAGGATATGCATCACCGAGAAGTGCATCAGCGCGTGGCTAAAGTAGCGCCAGACGTCAAACTCAAGAGACGGGTCATAGGGCCAGGCCAGAGCAATCATCACGCTCTGGTCGCCCACCACGTTCATAATAATGAAGACGATAATGCAGGCCGCCATCAGCAGCAGCGTAAACGGGCCCGCGCGCTCGCGGATGGTGGCAAGGAAGGGAAAACGGCTGTAGTGCAATCCGCTGCCGGTCTGCCCGGACTGCCAGCTGGCCGCCAGATAGCGCGGGTCGCCGGGGTTCTCAAGAAAACGCGCCAGCTCTTCGTTTACGCGCGCGGCCTGGCTCTCGTCGGCCAGCCAGACGTCGGTCTGGTTATGTTGCTGAATGGTCAGAATAACGCCCTGCGTCGCCATATAGTCGACAAACGCCTGGGCGACGCGCGGGTTGGTAAAAGAGGTGATCATCAACATGGGCAGCGGTCGCTTATTTCCACACAAAAGGGGACAGTATAGCGGGATCAGCGCTCAAAAGCGTATTCCACTTCTGCCGGGAAATGACGATGCCAGGCATCAAAGCCGCCGTCGACGCTGTACACCGCGTCGTAGCCCTGCTGAAGCAGATACTGCGCCGCGCCTTTGCTGCTGTTGCCGTGGTAGCACATGACCATGACCGGCGTCTCGAAGTCATTATCGCGCATAAACGCGCCCAGCGTGTCGTTGGTGAGATGGAACGCGCCCGGCGTGTGGCCCATCGCAAAACTCTGCGGATCGCGGATGTCCACCAGCACCGCTTTTCCCTGGTGCATCTTCTGGTGGGCTTCTTCTACGTTAATACATTCAAACTGATCCATGGTGCTCTCTTTACAGTGGTCAACGACAAGATTTTACCCCGTAGTGTACGTCCTGGCGGCGGGTAAACGCCATTATGTTATCCATATCACTCTAAATTGTTTTTTTGATGTTACCAAAAGCGCGTTCCTTTGCTATTATGAGCGATATCGAACATTTCTGAGCTTTAACGAAAGTGCATGAGGGTGTTATGGAAACCAAAGATCTGATTGTGATAGGCGGTGGCATCAACGGTGCCGGTATTGCGGTCGATGCCGCAGGACGCGGTTTATCCGTACTGATGCTGGAAGCTAACGATCTCGCCTGCGCGACGTCGTCCGCCAGCTCCAAACTGATTCACGGTGGCCTGCGCTACCTGGAACACTACGAATTCCGCCTGGTCAGTGAAGCACTGGCCGAACGTGAAGTGCTGCTGAAAATGGCGCCGCATCTGGCTATTCCGATGCGCTTTCGCCTGCCCCATCGCCCGCATCTGCGTCCGGCGTGGATGATCCGAATTGGTCTGTTTATGTACGATCATCTGGGTAAACGCACCAGCCTCCCGGGTTCGAAAGGTTTGCGTTTTGGCTCAGAATCGGTCCTTAAGCCTGAAATCGTGCGCGGTTTCGAATATTCCGACTGCTGGGTGGACGATGCGCGTCTGGTGCTGGCGAATGCCCAGATGGTCGAGAAGAAAGGTGGCGAGGTGAAAACCCGTACCCGCGCGACCGCTGCCCGTCGTGAAAACGGCCTGTGGATTGTGGAAGCGGAAGACATCGATACCGGCGAGAAATTCAGCTGGAAAGCGCGCGGCCTGGTGAACGCTACCGGCCCGTGGGTGAAGCAGTTCTTCGACGACGGCATGCATCTGCCTTCGCCGTACGGCATTCGCCTGATCAAGGGCAGCCACATTGTGGTGCCGCGCGTGCATACGCAGAAGCAGGCCTACATTCTGCAGAACGAAGACAAGCGCATCGTGTTTGTGATCCCGTGGATGGACGAATTCTCGATCATCGGTACCACCGACGTGGAGTACAAAGGCGATCCGAAGAACGTCGAGATCGACGAGAGCGAAGTGAACTACCTGCTCAAAGTGTATAACGCACACTTTAAGAAACAGCTGTCACGCGATGACGTGGTCTGGACCTACTCCGGCGTGCGTCCGCTGTGCGATGACGAGTCTGACTCGCCGCAGGCGATTACCCGCGACTATACGCTCGATATTCACGACGTTGACGGTCAGGCGCCGCTGCTTTCCGTGTTTGGCGGCAAGCTGACCACCTACCGCAAGCTGGCCGAGCACGCGCTGGAAAAACTGGCGCCGTACTACAAAGGCATTGGCCCGGCATGGACCAAAGGCGCGGTACTGCCCGGCGGTGATATCGGCGATAACCGCGATGATTACGCCGCCAAGCTGCGCCGTCGCTTCCCGTTCATCACCGAAGGGATGGCGCGCCACTATGCCCGCACCTACGGCAGCAATACCGAGCTGTTCCTGGCCGATGCGAAGGACATTGCGGATCTGGGCGAGCATTTTGGCCACGAGCTGTACGAAGCCGAGCTGCGCTACCTGGTTGAGCACGAGTGGGTTCGTCGTCTGGATGATGCTATCTGGCGTCGTACCAAAGAAGGGATGTGGCTCAACGCCGAGCAGCAGTCTCGCGTGGCGCAGTGGTTGCTGCAAAATGCGGGGAAGCGTGAGCTGTCGCTGGCGTCGTGATGTAAAAAGCCGGGTGGCGGCTCCGCCTTACCCGGCCTACTCAATCCCGTAGGCCCGGTAAGCGCAGCGCCACCGGGCAATGTTTTTACAACCGCACCGGATCAATATGCCAGATCGTCTCGGCATACTCCTTAATGGTCCTGTCAGACGAGAAATAGCCCATATTGGCGATGTTATACATCGCGGCGCTGGTCCACTTCTCCTGCTGACGATACAGTTCGTCCACCTTATCCTGACAGTCCACGTAGCTGCGATAATCCGCCAGCACCTGGTAGTGATCGCCAAAGTTAATCAGCGAATCCACCAGATCGCGATAGCGGCTTGGTTCATCCGGGCTAAACACGCCGGTTGCGATCTGCGTCAGCACCTGGCGTAACTCTTCATCCTCTTCGTAATATTGACGGGGCGAGTAGCCTTTCCTGCGCAGCGCCTCCACCTCTTCCGTCGTATTACCGAAGATAAAGATATTTTCTTCGCCCACGTGCTCCAGCATCTCGACATTTGCCCCGTCAAGCGTACCAATGGTCAGCGCGCCGTTAAGGGCAAACTTCATGTTACTGGTGCCGGATGCTTCCGTACCCGCCGTGGAAATCTGCTCAGAGAGATCCGCCGCCGGGATGATCATCTGCGCCAGGCTCACGCTGTAGTTCGGAATGAATACTACCTTCAGCTTGTCGCCAATATCCGGATCCTGGTTAACCACCTTCGCCACATCGTTGATGAGATGAATGATGTGCTTCGCCATGTAGTAGGCAGAGGCCGCCTTACCGGCGAAGATCTTCACGCGCGGTACCCATTCGGCCGTTGGATCGGCCTTGATGCGGTTGTAATGGGTGATCACGTGCAGCACGTTCATCAGCTGACGCTTGTATTCGTGGATGCGTTTGATCTGAACGTCGAACAGCGCTTTCGGGTTTGCCACCACGTTGAGGTGCATCGCCAGCCAGACCGCCAGACGCTTTTTGTTCAGCAGCTTGGCTTCGCGCACGGCTTTGTTCACCGTCGGGAAATCAATATGCTGTTCCAGCTCGCTCAGCTGGCTCAAATCGGTCCGCCAGGTACGGCCGATATTCTCGTCCAGCACCTCAGAGAGCGGCTGGTTGGCCAGCGCCAGCCAGCGGCGCGGCGTAACGCCGTTGGTCACGTTGCAGAACCGCGTAGGGAAGATCTTCGCGAAGTCCGCAAACAGCGACTGCACCATCAGGTTCGAGTGGAGCTCGGACACGCCGTTGACCTTGTGGCTTATGACCACCGCCAGCCAGGCCATGCGCACGCGGCGACCGTTCGATTCATCAATGATGGACGCGCGGCTCAGCAGCCCGGTATCGTTCGGGTACTGCTCCTGCAGCGTCTTGAGGAAGTAGTCGTTAATCTCAAAGATAATCTGCAGATGGCGCGGCAGGATTTTGCCGAGCATGTCCACCGGCCACGTTTCCAGCGCTTCGCTCATCAGCGTGTGGTTGGTGTAGGAGAATACCTGACAGGTCACTTCAAACGCGTCATCCCAGCTGAACTTATGCTCGTCGATCAGCAGGCGCATCAGCTCCGGAATGGAGAGCACCGGGTGGGTGTCGTTAAGGTGAATCGCCGTTTTCTCCGCCAGGTTGGCGTAGGTTTTGTGCAGCTGATGGTGGCGGCTGAGGATATCCTGAATCGTCGAGGAGACGAGGAAATACTCCTGACGCAGGCGCAGCTCGCGGCCAGAGTAGGTCGAGTCATCCGGGTACAGCACGCGGGACACGTTCTCAGAGTGGTTTTTATCTTCCACCGCCGCAAAGTAGTCACCCTGGTTGAATTTACCGAGGTTAATTTCGCTACTGGCCTGGGCACTCCACAGGCGCAGCGTGTTGGTGGCATCGGTGTCATAGCCTGGGATAATCTGGTCGTAGGCCACGGCCAGGATCTCTTCCGTTTCTACCCAGCGGGATTTTTTGCCTTCCTGCTGGATACGCCCGCCAAAGCGCACCTTGTAGCGCGTATTGTGGCGCTTGAACTCCCACGGGTTGCCGTACTCCAGCCAGTAGTCCGGCGACTCTTTCTGGCGCCCGTCGACGATGTTCTGTTTGAACATACCGTAGTCGTAGCGAATACCGTAGCCGCGGCCCGGCAGCGCCAGCGTCGCCAGCGAGTCGAGGAAGCAGGCGGCGAGGCGCCCCAGGCCGCCGTTGCCGAGGCCCGGGTCGTTCTCTTCGTCGATCAGTTCTTCTAAATCTAACCCCATCTCTTCCAGTGCGGTTTTGACGTCGTCATAAATACCGAGCGACAACAGCGCGTTGGACAGCGTGCGGCCAATCAAAAATTCCATCGACAGGTAGTAAACCTGACGCGTTTCCTGCGAGAGCTGGGCGCGGTTTGAGCGCAGCCAGCGTTCCACTAAACGGTCACGCACCGCAAACAGGGTGGCGTTCAGCCACTCGTGCTTGTTGGCAATAACCGGATCTTTCCCGATGGTGAACATCAGCTTATAGGCGATGGAGTGCTTTAACGCCTCAACGCTGAGCGTGGGTGAAGAGTAGCTAAATGGAGCGTTCATATCAGTAACTTCGCCTCGTTACATCAAGCGTTGATAGAGATCGCGGTATGACTGCGCCGCGACATGCCAGCTAAAGTCCATGGACATCGCCTGACGCTGAACGTAACGCCAGAGCGATGGACGGGACCACAAGACGAAAGCACGCCGAATCGCCCGAAGCAGCGACCAGGCATTACTGTCCTCAAAGACAAACCCGCTGGCGATACCGTCCGCCAGGTTTTCCAGAGAGCTATCGGATACGGTATCCGCCAGCCCGCCCGTGCGGCGTACCAGCGGCAGCGTGCCGTATTTCAGGCCGTAAAGCTGCGTCAGGCCGCAGGGTTCGAAACGGCTCGGCACCAGGATGACGTCCGCGCCGCCCATGATGCGGTGCGAGAACGCTTCGTGGTAGCCAATCTGCACGCCCACCTGCCCCGGATGTTCCGCCGCGGCGGCAAGGAAACCTTCCTGCAGCACCGGGTCGCCCGCGCCGAGCAGCGCCAGCTGCCCGCCCTGCTCCAGTAAACCGGGCAGCGCCTCCAGCACCAGATCCAGCCCTTTCTGGCTGGTCAGGCGGCTGACCACCGCGAAAAGCGGCACCTTGTCGTTAACCTTCAGGCCCATCGCAATCTGCAGCTGGCGTTTGTTTTCCGCTTTGTCTTCCACGGAATCACGGCCATAGCGCGCCGCCAGCAGGAGATCGGTCTCCGGGCTCCAGATCTGTTCATCCACGCCGTTCAGAATGCCCGACAGGCGGCCTTCGCGATGGCGCTGCTGAAGCAACCCTTCCATACCGTAGCCAAACTCCGGCTGGGTGATCTCACGCGCATAGGTCGGGCTCACCGCCGTGATGTGATCGGCGTAGTACAGCCCGGCTTTCAGGAACGAGATCTGCCCGTTAAATTCCAGCCCGTGCATGTTATAGAACGATAATGGCAGATCGATTTCACTCATGTGATGGGCATAGTACATCCCCTGATATGCCAGGTTATGCACGGTAAAGACCGATTTGGCCGGATGGCCGCGCGCCGCGAGATACGCTGGGGCAAGCCCGGCGTGCCAGTCGTGCGCGTGCACCACATCCGGGCGCCAGAACGGATCCAGCCCCGTCGCCATTTCTGCGCCGACCCAGCCGAGCAGCGCAAAGCGCAGCACGTTGTCGGTGTAGGCGAACAGGTTCGTATCGTGATACGGGCTGCCCGGTCGATCGTATAAGTGCGGCGCGTCGATCAGGTAAATCCCTACGCCATTGTAATGTCCAAACAGCAGGGTGATGCGTCCGGCGAAGGTCTCACGGCGGGTCACCACTTTTGCATCAGGTATACCGCGCCGGATATCCGGAAAGGCGGGCAGCAGGACTCGGGTATCCACGCCTCCGGCGATTTGCGCCGCCGGTAATGCGCCCAGAACATCTGCCAGACCGCCCGTTTTTAACAACGGGAACATCTCAGAACATACGTGTAAAACCTGCATCATCGCTCCTGTTTGATCTGCAGCTTCCGCAACATTTCCCGTGTGACTAACACGATCCCCTCTTCCGAACGATAGAAACGACGTGCGTCTTCTTCCGCGTTTTCACCAATCACCATCCCTTCGGGAATGACGCAGGCACGATCGATAACGCAGCGACGCAGACGACACGAGCGCCCTACCCAGACATCAGGCAGTAAGACTGCCGAATCGATATTACAGAATGAATTTATCCGCACGCGGGGGAACAGCACCGACTGCACCACCACCGAGCCTGAAATAATGCACCCGCCGGACACCAGCGAGTTCAGAGTCATACCGTGGCTGCCGGAGCGGTCCTGCACGAATTTCGCCGGCGGCAGCGATTCCATATGGGTACGAATCGGCCAGTTCTGGTCGTACATATCCAGCTCAGGCGTGACCGACGCCAGGTCGAGGTTCGCTTTCCAGTACGCTTCCAGGGTTCCCACATCGCGCCAGTAGGGTTCCGCATTCGGGTCGGACTGCACGCAGGACAGCGGGAAAGGATGTGCATACGCCATGCCAGCTTTCGTGATTTTCGGAATGATGTCTTTACCGAAGTCGTGGCTGGAGTTTTCGTCTTTGTCGTCTTCTTCCAGCAGCTCATAAAGATAATCTGCATCAAAGACATAGATCCCCATGCTGGCGAGTGATTTGGTGTCATCGCCCGGCATGGTTGGCGGGTTCGCCGGTTTTTCAACAAAGTCGATAATTTTGTCGTCGGCATCCACGTGCATCACGCCAAACGCCGTCGCTTCAGCAACGGGCACAGGCAGACACGCCACGGTGCAGCGCGCCCCTTTTTCGACGTGGTCGATGAGCATGTGGGAGTAATCTTGCTTGTAGATGTGGTCCCCGGCGAGGATCACGATGTATTCCGCGCTGTAGCGACGAATGATATCGAGGTTCTGCGTCACCGCATCCGCCGTCCCGCGGTACCAGTTCTCGCCGTGGACGCGTTGCTGAGCGGGAAGGAGATCGACAAACTCGTTCATCTCTTCGCTGAAGAATGACCAGCCGCGCTGGATATGCTGAACCAGCGTGTGCGACTGATACTGCGTGATGACGCCAATACGGCGAATGCCCGAGTTCAGGCAGTTGGAGAGCGCAAAGTCGATGATGCGGAACTTACCACCAAAGTGAACAGCCGGTTTGGCGCGCTTGATGGTCAAATCTTTCAGACGGGTACCACGCCCACCCGCAAGTATCAGGGCAACCGTTTTTAATGGTAGCTGGCGTGCCAACATTAAGGGATCGTTCTTCTCTAATCTAACCATGACTAACTCCTTTTTTATCATCTTTGGAATACGCACACTCCGTGCGCAGGCCCGTGCCAGACAGCCATTACTACCGGATTATCCGCTCCGGCAAAGGGGGGAACAGCTCGCCATTCCCCTTCAGGTAAAACAATCTCTGCGACGTCATCCGTCGCGTTCAGCGTGACCAGCCATTTATCCGAGAGCAGGATTTGCAGGCGTGGTACGCCGTGTTGCCACTCTTGCGCGCTTAACGGTTGCGCGTCTTGATTCAACCAGCGAACGTTGCCGTCACCCTCTTCCCACCAGCGGTCGGCGGTCAGCGCGGGGATCTGCTGGCGAAGATGGATCAGCGCAGCGGTAAAATGAATCAGCCCGCTGTTGGCTTCACCCCAGTCGAGCCAGGTTAACGTGTTGTCCTGGCAATACGCATTGTTGTTACCGTGCTGGCTGTGGCCGTGCTCATCGCCTGCCAGCAGCATCGGCGTGCCCTGCGACAATAAAAGCGTTGTCAGCAGCGCATGTACGCTGGCGCGTCGCCGCTCGATAACGTCAAGGCTTCCGCCTAACCCTTCTATACCATGATTAAAGCTATGGTTATTGTTAGTGCCATCGCGATTCTCTTCGCCGTTTGCCTCATTGTGTTTCTGATTGAAACAAACGCAGTCCCTGAGCGTAAAACCGTCGTGCGCCGTCAACAGATTGACGGTAGCCGACGGGCGTTTGCCGTCGCGCTTAAAGAGATCGCTTGAAGCGGCAAAGCGTCCGGCGAACTCCCCCAGCGACAAATTCCGTTCCAGCCAGAAGCGGCGCGCGGCATCGCGGTAGTGATCGTTCCACTCGGCAAACAGCGGCGGGAAATTCCCGACCTGATAACCGCCTTCCCCGATGTCCCACGGCTCGGCAATGAGCTTCACCTGCGAGAGCACCGGACAGTTTTTTATCGCCTCAAACAGCGGCGCCTGCTGGCTGAACGCCGGCGTGCGGCCCATCACGGGCGCCAGGTCAAAACGAAAACCGTCGACGTGGAACGTTTCTACCCAGTATTTCAGGCATTCATAAGCAAAATGCGTGACCGCCGGATGGCTGAGGTTGAGCGTGTTACCGCAGCCGGTCCAGTTCTCATAATCGCCATCCTGCCTGATCCAATAATAGCTACGGTTATCAATTCCGCGCATGGAGAGCGTCGGACCGTCGAGATCGCTTTCGGCACTGTGGTTCAGCACGACGTCCAGAATGACCTCAATGCCCGCCGTATGAAGCGCCTTCACCGCATCGCGAAACTCGTCCCGCGCCTTTTCCGGATGGGCGGCATAGCGTGGCTCAAGCGCGAACATCGCCAGCGGGTTGTAGCCCCAGTAGTTGCTTAGCCCCAGCCGCTGCAGGCGCGGCTCGCTGGCAAAATGGGCGACGGGCAGCAGTTCCAGCGCCGTGATGCCGAGGTGTTTCAGGTAGGCGATCATGGTGGGATGCCCGAGCGCCTTATAGGTGCCGCGCATCTCTTTGGGGATTGACGGGTGCAGGTACGTCAGCCCTTTGACGTGGGCTTCATAAATGACGGTATTGCCCCACGGCGTCTGCGGCGGGGCATCGTCTTCCCAGTCATAAAGATCGTTCACCACCACGCTTTTTGGCGCGACGGGCGCGCTGTCGCGGTGGTCGGGCTCGCCGTAGCCCACGTGGAAGAGCGGGTCATCTTTAAATTCACCGTCCACGCGGTGCGCGCACGGGTCGATCAGCAGCTTCGCCGGGTTAAACCAGTGGCCCTGCGCCGGATCCCACGGACCGTGTACACGAAAGCCGTAGTGCATGCCTGGCCGTCCTCCGGCCAGGTAGCCGTGCCAGGTATCCCCCGTGCGCTCAGGTAAATCGTAACGGTGCTCGTTACCTTCCCCATCAAACACGCACAGTTCTACCCGCTCAGCGTGAGCGGAAAAGAGGGTGAAATTGACCCCCTTTCCGTCAAAACGCGCGCCGAGCGGTTCGGGTTTACCTGCCGAAAGCTGCGTCATTCGCCCTCCCGCATCAGCCAGATGGTACCAAGCGGCGGCAGCGTCAGGCTCAGGGAGTTGGGTCGTCCGTGGCTTTCGATGGCGTCGCTCTGTACCAGCCCGCCGTTACCGGCGTTGCTGCCGTGGTAGTGCATCGAGTCGGTATTCAGAATTTCGCGCCATTTGCCCGGCTGGTTAATGCCGAAGCGGTAGTGTTCGCGCGGCACCGGCGTGAAGTTGCTGGCGACGATGATCTCGTTACCCGCTTTGTCACGACGCACAAAGACAAACACCGAGCGCTCATGGTCGTCCACCACCAGCCATTCAAAGCCGTACGGATCGAAGTCGAGCTCGTGCAGCGCTTTGTGGTGGCGATAGGTCAGGTTCAGGTCGCGCACCAGGCGCTGCACCCCGTGGTGCCAGTTGTCACCGCCTTCGAGCAGATGCCAGTCGAGGCTGGCGTCGTGGTTCCACTCGCGACCCTGAGCGAACTCATTGCCCATAAACAGCAGTTTCTTGCCCGGGAAGGCAAACATCCAGCCGTAGTAGGCGCGCAGGTTGGCAAACTTCTGCCACGCGTCGCCCGGCATGCGGTCGAGAATGGATTTTTTGCCGTGCACCACTTCATCGTGCGACAGCGGCAGCATGAAGTTTTCGGTGTAGTTGTAGAGCATCCCGAACGTCAGCTTGTCGTGATGGTACTTACGGTGGACCGGATCCAGCTTCATGTAGTCGAGCGTGTCGTGCATCCAGCCCAGGTTCCACTTATACCAGAACCCCAGACCGCCTAATGACGGCGGACGGGAGACGCCCGCAAAGTCGGTGGACTCTTCCGCCATGGTCACGGCACCGTCCACCTGCTCGCCGATAATGCGGTTGGTATTGCGCAGGAATTCAATCGCTTCCAGGTTTTCACGGCCGCCAAACTCGTTCGGGATCCACTCACCCTCTTTGCGGCTGTAGTCCCGGTAGATCATCGACGCCACCGCATCGACGCGCAGGGCATCAATACCAAACCGCTCGATCCAGTAAAGGGCATTCCCGACCAGGTAGTTTGAGACCTCACGGCGACCATAGTTGTAGATCAGCGTGTTCCAGTCCTGGTGATACCCTTCGCGCGGGTCGCTGTGCTCGTACAGCTTCGTGCCGTCAAACTCTGCCAGCGCAAAATCATCCGACGGGAAATGGCCCGGCACCCAGTCGAGGATGACGTTCAGCCCGGCGGCGTGCGCGGCATCAATGAAATAGCGGAAGTCATCGCGCGTGCCGAAGCGGCGCGTTGGCGCATACAGTCCGGTGGGCTGATAGCCCCAGCTGCCGTCGAACGGATGCTCGTTGACCGGCAGCAGCTCAAGGTGGGTAAAGCCCATCCATTTGGCATACGGCACCAGCTGGTCGGCAAGCTCACGGTAGCTGAGCCAGAAGTTGTTATCGGTGTGGCGACGCCAGGAGCCAAGATGTACCTCATAGACGGAGATGGGTGCATCAAAGCGGTTGGCCTGTTTACGCTCCTCCGTCTGGACGACCTTCTCAGGCAGGCCGCAAATCAGCGACGCGGTATCCGGGCGCATCTGCGCTTCGAAGGCATACGGGTCGGCTTTAATGCGCAGCTTGCCGTTGGCGTCGATCATCTCGAATTTATAAAGCTGCCCGGGGTGCGCGCCGGGGATAAACAGCTCCCAGATGCCGGTTTCCCGGCGCAGGCGCATCGGATGGCGGCGACCGTCCCAGTAGTTGAACTGGCCGACAACGGAGACGCGCTGGGCGTTAGGCGCCCACACGGAGAACCGCGTGCCGGTAATGCCGTCCATGGTATCGGCATGGGCACCCAGCGTTTCATAAGGGCGAAGGTGCGTTCCTTCGGAGAGCAGCCAGGCGTCCATCTCTTTAAGCAGAGGGCCAAAGCTGTAAGGATCGTCAATCAGGTTTTGCTGACCGTGCCAGAGAACGGCGAGCTGATAGCGAAAAGGGTTTTTACGACGGGGCATTACGCCCGAGAAGAAGCCACGGGAATCGAGGCATTCAAGATTACCCACCTTGCGGCCGGTTTTGGGTTCAATCACCCAGACTTCTGTGGCATCCGGTAACAGTGCCCGAACTTCAAGGCCATTCTCAGTTTGATGCATCCCAAGCACAGAAAAGGGGTCAGCAAAATGACCCGCAATAAGCGCATTAATCACGTCTCTATCCACACGATCGGACATGGTATTCATCCTGTTTTTTATGTCGTCCTTTTTAAGCGCTCCGGGACGACTTTTAATGTGACCTGAACGGGACAGCACAAAAATGTGCATCCATTCTGCTCCGTTCGAACCTCAGGTAAGAAATGACTCTTCCTTAAAGCATAGCCAACGCTCTAGATGACTCCTGATAAAAAATAAGACATACGCGTGTTACTCCATGTAGTACGCAAAAAAAAGGGGTGAAAATCACCCCCGGTATTTAACAAATTATTACGCCAGCTGGCGCAGCATGCGGCGCAGCGGCTCGGCGGCGCCCCACAGGAGCTGGTCGCCAACGGTGAACGCGGAGAGGTACTCCGGCCCCATGTTCAGCTTGCGCAGACGGCCAACCGGCGTGGTCAGCGTGCCGGTGACGGCTGCCGGCGTCAGTTCGCGCATGGTGATATCGCGATCGTTTGGCACCACTTTCGCCCACGGGTTGTGCGCGGCCAGCAGCTCTTCCACGGTCGGAATAGACACATCTTTTTTCAGTTTAATGGTGAAGGCCTGGCTGTGGCAGCGCAGCGCGCCGATACGCACGCACAGACCGTCAACCGGAATGGTGTTCGCGGTCGCGAGGATTTTGTTGGTCTCAGCCTGGCCCTTCCACTCTTCGCGGGTCTGGCCGTTATCCAACTGTTTGTCGATCCACGGGATCAGGCCACCGGCCAGCGGTACGCCGAAGTTGTCTACCGGCAGTTCGCCGCTGCGGGTCAGCTGGGTGACCTTACGCTCGATATCCAGAATCGCAGACGCCGGGTTTGCCAGCTCGGTCGCGACGCTCTGGTGCAGCTGGCCCATCTGGGTCAGCAGCTCGCGCATGTGACGCGCGCCGCCGCCTGACGCGGCCTGGTAGGTCGCCACGGAAACCCACTCCACCAGATCCTGCGCGAACAGGCCGCCGAGGGACATCAGCATCAGGCTGACGGTGCAGTTGCCGCCAACAAAGGTTTTCACGCCGTTGTTCAGGCCGTCGGTGATGACGCCCTGGTTAACCGGGTCGAGAATGATGATGGCATCGTCTTTCATACGCAGCGAAGAGGCCGCGTCAATCCAGTAGCCCTGCCAGCCGCTTTCACGCAGCTTTGGATAGATTTCGTTGGTATAATCGCCGCCCTGGCACGTCACAATAATGTCGAGTGCCTTCAGCGCTTCCAGATCGTAAGCATCCTGCAACGTGCCTGTGGTACCACCAAAGGACGGAGCAGCCTGGCCGAGCTGGGAAGTGGAGAAGAAGACCGGGCGGATAGCGTCGAAATCGCGCTCTTCAACCATGCGTTGCATGAGTACAGAGCCGACCATACCGCGCCAGCCGATAAAACCAACGTTTTTCATAGCATTTTTTTCCTGCTGAGGGTGTGTGCTGTTTGTGCAAGCCAGTATTGAACTGGGATATGCTTCACATTACAAAATGCTGCCAAAGTCGCAAGCGAAATTAATCGATGATTGCCCGGCAATCAGAAATACAGCTAATTATCATAATAACCATAGAGAATTTCAGGGATAATTTACATGAGTGAAATCATTTCCGCAGCGGTTTTATTGATTCTGATAATGGATCCACTGGGTAACCTGCCGATCTTCATGTCGGTGCTGAAGCACACCGAGCCGAAGCGCCGCCGGGCGATCATGATCCGCGAGCTGCTCATCGCCCTGCTGGTGATGTTTATCTTCCTGTTTGCGGGTGAAAAAATTCTCGCGTTCCTGAACCTGCGCGCCGAAACCGTTTCGATTTCCGGCGGGATTATTCTGTTCCTGATTGCCATTAAGATGATTTTCCCGAGCGCGGAAGGCAGCAGCAGCGGCCTGCCTGCGGGTGAAGAGCCGTTTATTGTGCCGCTGGCGATTCCCCTCGTCGCCGGGCCAACCATTCTGGCTACGCTGATGCTGCTGTCGCATCAGTATCCTAACCAGATGAGCCATCTGGTGATTGCCCTGCTGATCGCCTGGGGCGGAACGTTTATTATCCTGCTGCAGTCGTCCCTGTTCCTTCGCCTGCTGGGTGAGAAAGGGGTAAACGCGCTGGAACGCCTGATGGGGCTGATTCTGGTAATGATGGCAACGCAGATGTTCCTGGACGGGATCAGGGCGTGGATGAAAGGATGACTTTCTCCCTCTCCCTGTGGGAGAGGGCCGGGGTGAGGGCGTCAGGCCGCAGAGGACAGATTTTTGCCGGGTGGCGGCTTCGCCTTACCCGGCCTACAACTAACGCACTGGAGCCTTATTTTGGTGAAAGGCTGACTTTCTCCCTCTCCCCGTGGGAGAGGGCCGGGGTGAGGGCATCAGGCCGCAAAGGACAGCCCATCTAACCCTTACGAATCAAATACCGGTACGGCAGCGCCTCGGTCTGCTGTGCCACCAGCTCATGTTCCATAAAGGTACAAAAACCGGGAATATCGCGGGTCGTGGCCGGGTCATCGGCAATAATCAGCAGTGTTTCACCGGTCTGCATGTTGCGCACGGTTTTGCGTACCATCATTACCGGCTCCGGGCAGCGAAGGCCCTGGGCATCAAGAGTGTGGTCTGGGCTGGAAAACAGGTCGGTCATGGTCTTCTCGGTCTGGTAAAAACGGCTGTAGTTTACGCCCGGTTGCGATCAATGCAAACCAGGTTAACGATTGCGTAAAAACTAACCATTGCAATGTCCTGCCAAAGCAGTATCATGCTGCGGTTTTTATTGGGTTCCCTCACCCCAACGTATAAAAAGGTCACAATATGACGTCGTTTTCTGAATCACAGCGCGTAAAAGCGTTGTTCTGGCTTTCGCTTTTCCATTTGCTGGTGATCACCTCCAGCAACTATCTGGTGCAGCTCCCGATCTCCATCTTTGGTTTTCATACCACCTGGGGCGCGTTCAGCTTCCCGTTTATTTTCCTCGCGACCGATTTGACCGTGCGTATCTTTGGCGCTCCGCTGGCTCGCCGCATTATTTTTTCGGTCATGCTCCCGGCGCTGTTCATCTCGTACGTGATTTCGTCTCTGTTTTATATGGGAAGCTGGCAGGGCTTTGAGGCGTTAACCCACTTCAACCTGTTTGTTGCCCGTATCGCCGCGGCAAGCTTTATGGCCTACGCGCTGGGGCAGATCCTCGACGTGCATGTGTTTAACCGCCTGCGTCAGAATCATCGCTGGTGGATGGCGCCAACCGCCTCCACGCTGTTCGGGAACGTGAGCGATACGCTGGCCTTCTTCTTCATCGCCTTCTGGCGCAGCCCGGATGCGTTCATGGCTGAACACTGGATGGAAATCGCGCTGGTGGACTACTGCTTCAAGGTCCTCATCAGCATTGTCTTCTTCCTGCCAATGTACGGCGTGCTGCTCAATATGCTGCTGAAAAGGCTGGCAGATAAATCTGAAATCACGGCATTGCAGGCTGGTTAAGGGTTCGCTTTATCAGTTGTGATAAGATGAGCGAATGAGCCGTTATGGCCGTTTATCGAAAGGAAGAAGTCAATGCGCAATCTGGTTAAATATGTCGGGATTGGCCTGCTGGTTGTGGGTCTTGCAGCCTGTGATAACAGCGACACGAAAACGCCTGCTCAGGGCGCATCCGCAGAGAGCAACGCGACCGGCCAGCCGGTGAATCTGATGGATGGCAAACTCAGTTTCTCTCTGCCAGCCGATATGACTGACCAGAGCGGCAAGCTGGGCACCCAGGCGAACAACATGCACGTGTACTCCGACGCAACCGGGCAGAAAGCGGTCATTGTGATTGTGGGCGACGACACCAGCGAAGACCTGGCCGTTCTGTCCAAACGTCTGGAAGATCAGCAGCGCGGCCGCGATCCGCAGCTGCAGGTCGTGACCAATAAATCCATCGAGCTGAAAGGCCACACGCTGCAACAGCTCGACAGCATCATCTCTGCAAAAGGCCAGACCGCCTACTCTTCTGTGGTGCTGGGCAAGGTTGATAACAAACTGCTGACCCTGCAGATCACCCTGCCAGCGGAAGATCAGCAGAAAGCGCAGACGGCTGCTGAAAACATCATTAACACCATCGTGATCCAGTAACGCGTCACGACGATGACGTGGCCTCCGGTGCCAGCACCGGGGGCCATTTTTTTAGCCGCCACGTCAGCAGCAGCGCAATCACCACCAGACCCGCCGCGGCAAGATAGATCACCGGAACTCCTGCCCAGGCCATCACCAGCCCCGCCAGCGGGCCGGTAACGCCTAAAGACATATCCATAAACACCGTATAGGTCGCCAGCGCCGCCCCCTGATTCTGCTGCGGGACGGCTTTTACCGCCACCACGCCCAGCGCCGGGAAGACCAGGGAAAAGCCTGCCCCGCGAGGAACACGCCCACTTTCGCGACCCAGGGCACCATCGCTATTCCGGTCAGCAGCAGCCCGACAATCTCTATCGTAAAGCAGATCATCGCCACGTTCAGCCCGCCCAGACGGTTGATGCCGTTAGGGAAAAGCAGGCGGGCGCCAACAAACGCACAGCTGAACAGGGTTAACGCAAAGGCCGCGCCGTCCCAGCCTTTGGCGTCGTAGAACAGAGTAATGAAGGTCGCTATCACGCCGAAGCCGGTGGTCGCCAGCGCCAGGGCCATGCCGTACGGCCAGACGCGCCCCAGAACCGCCCGAAACGGCAGCGGCTTGCCTTTGCTGGCCTTCACTTTCGGGCGCGGCAGCGCAAAGAGGATCGCCAGCAGCGCGACCGCCATAATGGTGATGGCCAGCCCATGCAGCCCGCCCAGCGCATAGCAGGCCACGCCGAGCGGCGCACCGAGCGCCATCGCACCGTAGGTGACAATCCCGTTCCAGGAGATCACCCGGCCAATGTGCGGCGCGCCTACCACACCCACGCCCCACAGCGTCGAGCCGGTTCCCGCCAGACTTTGTCCAATGCCCAGAATGACGCGGCCCAGGCAGAGCAGCGCCAGGCTGACCAGCGGCCAGTGGCTGGTTGCGGCAGCCATCAGATAGCTCAGGCCACTGAGGAAACAGCCGCACAGTCCCACCACCACGATGCTTTTTGGACCGAACGTGTCCGCGTAGCGCCCGGCATGCGGGCGGCTGAGGAGCGTGGCGAAATATTGCAGGCTAATCACCAGCCCCGCCCAGAAAGCGCTGAAGCCCATCACGTCATGGACATAGCCCGGCAGGACCGCCAGCGGCAGCCCAATGGTCAGATAGCTGGCAAAGTTGAAAATCACAACGGAAACGATGCGCAGATTGAGGCGCAGTCCGCTCAGTGCCGGTTCAGCGGCAGGTTCGGCATGGGGTTCTACCTGGGTTTTTTACAACAGTGTTTCACTATTACCACGGCGCAATAAGAAAATCAGCCCCGACTTTCAGATTAACGGCCCCAGACGAAGCGGAGCCCGGGCACTACACTTACCGGGTCATCATATTAAGGAACACGCATGATCGCTAACCCGTCCGACAAAGCAGGACTCCACATCTTATTAAAACTCGCCTGTCTGGTGGTTATCCTTGCGGGTATCCATGCTGCCGCCGACATTATTGTTCAGCTCCTGCTGGCGCTCTTTTTTGCCATTGTGCTTAATCCTCTGGTCACCTGGTTTTTACGCCGGGGCGTCAGCCGTCCGGTAGCCATCACCATCGTCGTCATCGTGATGCTGATTGCCCTGACGGCGCTCTTCGGCGTGCTGGCGGCATCGCTGAGCGAATTCTCCACCATGCTGCCGCAGTACAACAAAGAGCTGACGCGTAAGATTGTCGCGCTGCAGGAGATGGTGCCCTTTCTTAATCTGCATATCTCACCCGAACGGATGCTGCGCAGGATGGACTCAGAGAAGGTCATGACCTACGCCACCACCTTGATGACGGGGCTTTCCGGCGCGATGGCCAGCATTCTGCTGCTGGTCATGACGGTGGTGTTCATGCTGTTCGAAGTCCGCCACGTCCCCTATAAGCTGCGCTTTGCACTGAACAATCCACAAATTCACATTGCGGGATTACACCGCGCACTGAAGGGCGTCTCCAAATACCTGGCGCTGAAAACGCTCCTGAGCGTCTGGACCGGGGTCATAGTCTGGCTGGGACTGATGCTGATGGACGTGCAGTTCGCGCTGATGTGGGGCGTGCTGGCCTTTCTGCTGAACTACGTGCCCAATATTGGCGCGGTGCTTTCCGCCGTGCCGCCGATGATTCAGGCGTTTCTGTTTAACGGCTTCTACGAATGTATGCTGGTCGGCGCACTGTTCCTCGTCGTGCATATGGTGCTGGGCAATATTCTTGAGCCGCGCATGATGGGACACCGGCTGGGCATGTCGACGCTGGTGGTGTTTTTATCCTTACTGGTTTGGGGATGGCTGCTGGGCCCGGTCGGCATGCTGCTGTCGGTCCCCCTGACCAGCGTATGTAAAATCTGGATGGAAACCACCAAAGGCGGCAGCAAGCTGGCGATCCTGCTCGGGCCGGGGAGGCCGAAAAGCCGGCTACCCGGGTAACCGACCTACCTGTACAGGTAGGTTTAAACCGTCAGTAATACGCCGTAAATTACCGCGACCTTAATCCGTCGCGGTATTTTTATTTGCGTTAAGGCGATATTCGCCCTGTCTTTATTTACGCCGCACGCATTATGTTGATACGCAATTCATGATTTAACGCAAATTATAAAAAATGAAATTCTTATTTATTTTCCATGATATTATGCCCATCTTCGCGTCAACGTAATGCAAACATTAATATTGATTAAAAAGACATCTGGCGCTAACTAAAGCCGGATGAATATTATTTGTAAAAAACACTACCTTTAATTGTTATTATTGATATGGAGTTGTTGATGAAAAAGATCGTTAAATGGTGTGCTGCTGCCGTATTCGTTGGCGCACTGGCAGGCTGTGCGCGTACCGCCCCAATCGCTCAGGTTCACTCTATTGTCAGCCCGGGTCATACTGCCGATCAGGTAAAAACGGCTATTTTGAAAGCAGGCCAAAAGCGTGACTGGATCATGACGGAAGCGGGTCCAGGGGTGATTAAGGGACGTCTGCAGTCACGCGATCACTCGGTCCAGGTGAGTATTCCGTACACGGCAACAAGCTATTCAATCAACTATGAAAACAGCCTTAACCTGAAAGCGGCAGACGGTAAAATTCACAAAAATTATAACCGCTGGGTGAATAACCTCGACCACGATATTCAGCTGAACCTCTCCGCTGGCGCCGCGCTGTAATATTTTTCTAAAGTCGGGCCGCGTATGGCCCGATAACCTCTCTTTATTGCCCTAAAAGGTTACGCAGTAATGTACGAAAAGGACACACTCAGCGCACTGGATGCCATTACCGAAGCGCAGCGCATCGCCTTTGCCCCGATGTTATTCCAGACTGCGCTTTGTCTGCGTAACTCAGGCGTTCTCGCCTGGCTCGATAAACAAGGTAAACAGGGTGCCAGCCTCGAGGAAATAACCGAACACAGCACGCTCGGCGGCTATAGCGTCAGCGTACTGCTGGATATGGGATTAAGCGGTCGAATCGTTACCCAACAGAATGGACGTTATTTTCTGGCGAAAGTGGGCCATTTTTTACTGCACGACGAAATGACCCGCGTAAATATGGATTTCACCCAGGACGTTTGTTACCAGGGGCTATTTCACCTGGCGGACGCCCTGCAGGAAGAAAAGCCAGCCGGATTAGCCGTGTTTGGCAACTGGCCAACCATCTACCCGGCCTTATCCCAATTACCGGCTCCGGCGAAAGAGAGCTGGTTCGCCTTCGATCATTACTATTCTGACGCCGCTTTTGACGCTGCGTTGCCATATATATTCGCAAGCTCGCCGACAAAATTGTACGATGTGGGCGGAAATACGGGTAAATGGTCGTTACGCTGCTGCCGCTATGACGAAAATGTTGCCGTGACGATCCTCGATCTGCCGCAGCAGATAGCGCTGGCGCAGGAAAACATCGCAAAAGCAGGTTTTTCTCATCGTATTGCATTCCATGCTGTCGATATGCTTAGCCCAGCAGCATTGCCGGGTGACGCCGACGTCTGGTGGATGAGCCAGTTCCTGGATTGTTTCTCTCCGGATCAGATTGTCGCCATGCTGACGCGCGTCGCACAGGTCATGAAGCCAGGCGCACGTTTGTGCATCATGGAGCTTTTCTGGGATGCCCAGAAATTTGAAGCGGCCTCTTTCAGCCTGAATGCCACCTCGCTCTATTTCACCTGTATGGCGAATGGTAATAGCCGGTTTTACAGCGTAGAGAAGTTTTATCGCTATCTGGAGAGCGCAGGTTTCAGCGTTGAACAGCGGCTGGACAACCTCGGGGTCGGTCATACCCTGCTGATATGCACCAAACGTGAACAATAGAGCAGCTTAGCTGCCCGGGTGGCCCAGACTGCCCTTTGAATACGGTTTTTTTTCGCGGACGCGCGTAGATGAAATTTTCACTGAACATTATCGACTGGCAGGCGAGAGCGCCAGGACTCAGCGATGCCACAGAGTGGCAGGCGTGGTCGCGCCTGCAGCTGGCCGTTGACCCAGCGGCCCCGCTTCCCCGGCTGACCGCTCTACCCATGATGACCGCGCGCCGCCTCAATTCAGGCAGTAAGCTGGCGGTGGACATTGGTCTTGCCATGCTGCAAAACCACGCCATTGATGCCGTCGTCTATGCCAGCCGTCACGGCGAGCTGGAGCGCAACTACCGTATTCTGCATGCTCTGGCGACCGGGCAGTCCGTTTCCCCCACCGACTTCGCCATGTCCGTGCACAATTCCGCAGTGGGCAATCTCACGATTACCGCACGCCAGCCCATCGTCTCGTCATCCATTTCGGCCGGGCTGGACACCTTCCAGCAGGCCTTATGCGAAGTGCTGAGCCTGCTGCATGCGGGCTACTCCCGCGTCCTGCTGGTCGATTTTGACGGCGCGCTGCCGGAATTTTACCATTCGGCGTTACCGCCGCAGATGCCCACCTGGCCGTACGCGCTGGCGCTGGTGATTGAATCCGGCAACGACTTGCAGTGCGAAACCCGCAGCGGCAGCACGGGTGAAGAACCCGCCCTGCCGCAAAGCCTGATGTTCCTGCAACGCTATCTCAGCGAGGAACGTCAGTTTGTCGTGCCGGGCGAACGTTTGCTGTGGCAATGGACGCGCGCATGAACCGCCTGGCCGCCCGTATCAACTGGCTATGGCGTCTGGCGATGACCGGCTTCTGCTTCGCGCTGTTTGGCGTGGGCGGGCTGCTGCTGTCGCTGGTCTGGTTCAACCTGCTGCTGATCGTCCAGCGCGACCGCGCCAGCCGTCGTCGCCTGGCGCGTCGCAGCATTGCGGCCAGCTTCCGCTTCTTCCTGACCGTGGCGCGCAGCCTCGGAGTACTGGACTATCGCATTCACAATCTTGACGCGCTGCGCAGCGATCGGGGTTGTCTGGTGGTGGCTAACCACCCCACGTTAATTGACTACGTGATTCTGGCGTCGGTGATGCCGGAAACCGACTGTCTGGTGAAGAGCGCGCTGCTGCGCAACCCCTTTGTCAGCGGCGTTATCCGCGCGGCGGATTACCTGATTAACAGCGAAGCCGGGCCCCTGCTCGCGGCCAGCCAGCAGCGTCTGGCTCAGGGCGACACGCTTTTAATCTTCCCGGAAGGCACGCGTACCCGGTTTGGCGAGGCTATCTCCCTCCAGCGCGGCGCGGCAAATATCGCCGTGCGCTGTAACAGCGATCTGCGGGTGGTGCTGATCCACTGCAGCCAACACCTGCTGGATAAAAAAAGTCGCTGGTATGATGTACCGCCAGAAAAACCTGTCTTCACCGTGGATGTCCGCGACCGCGTGAACATCGACGAATTTTACGATGCAAATGAACAAGAACCGGCGCTGGCGGCAAGGCAGTTAAACCGGCATCTACAGCATCGATTAACATCAGGCCTTCAATCTTTGTCAGGAATTAATGATGCAAGCGCTTTATCTTGAAATTAAGAATCTCATTATCACCACGCTGAATCTGGACGAGCTTACCGCAGAGGACATTGACACCGATGCCGCGCTGTTTGGCGACGGGCTGGGTCTCGACTCTATCGACGCGCTGGAACTGGGTCTGGCCGTGAAAAACCAGTATGGCGTGGTGCTTTCCGCCGAAAGCGAAGAGATGCGCCAGCACTTCTTTTCCGTCGCCACGCTGGCGTCCTTTATTAACGCTCAACGCGCCTGAGATGTGATCACGATGATCGAACAAGAAACCATTTATCAGGAAGTCTGTGGTCTTCTGACCAAGCTTTTTGAAATCGACCCGCAGGATATTTCGCCCGAAGCCCGTCTTTACGAAGACCTGGAGCTGGACAGCATTGACGCGGTGGACATGATTGTTCATCTGCAGAAAAAAACGGGCAAGAAAATCAAGCCGGAAACCTTTAAATCGGTTCGTACCGTTCAGGATGTGGTAGACGCCGTCGAACAGCTTCTGCGCGAAGAGTAAGACACGGTGCGTGGTGGACGGACGTTCCCGGTCATCCCACTGCTGACGGGGCTGATGCTGCTGGCGTGGCCCTTCCTGATTGGATTTGGGCTGACCCATAACAGCCTGCAGTGGCTGTTACCGGTGATGGCGCTGGTATTGCTGCTGCGGCTGCGTCAGGCGCAGCGGAACGCTGGCCCGATGCGGTATGTGGTGCAGTGCGTGGCGCTGGCGGGTATCACGCTCTGCGCGGCCAGCTACCTGCTGAAAACCCACCAGTGGCTGCTGCTCTACCCGGTGGTCGTCAACCTTGTGATGCTGGCCGTGTTCGGGGGGTCGCTGTGGACCGCAATGCCGCTTGTCGAGCGGCTGGCGCGCCTGCGCGAGCCAAATTTGCCCCCGGAGGGCGTGCGCTATACCCGCAAGGTGACCCTCGTCTGGTGCGGCTTTTTCATCGGTAACGGCGCGATGGCGCTGTTCACCGTCCTCCACGGCGACATGCATCTGTGGACGCTGTGGAACGGTATGGTGGCCTACATCCTGATGGGGACGCTGATGGCGGCCGAGTGGCTGGTACGCCAGCGGGTGATAAAAAAAGAGATGCACAATGACTAACCCCCTTCCGCTGGGCCAGTGGCTAAACGCGCCGCGCCCTGACGATACGCCCGTTGCCTGGCTTGACGATCGTACCTGGACGCTGGGCCAGCTGCGCCACGACGTGACCTTACTGGTCGACACCCTGCGTCAGCAGGATGGCGAACGCTGGGCGCTGTGCTTTGAAAACAGCTACCTGTTTATTGTTGCGCTGCTGGCCTCGCTGCACGCCGGTAAAACGCCGGTCATTCCCGGCCATAGCCGCGTCTCGCAGCTTGAAGAGCAGCAGGCGTTGTTTAGCGGCATTCTGAGCGATCGGACTCTCGGCTTCCATGGGAAGCTGATCGTGGTGGCCTCAAGCCATCAGACGGCTAGCCGCTGGGCGGCCCTGCCGGAGATTGACGAAAGCCGCTTCGTTGAACTGTTCACCTCCGGCTCCACGGGTACCCCGCGCCGGGTGATTAAGCACATCGTCAGTCTGGATCGCGAAGCCCGTCTGCTGGCTGACCGCTTCGGCGATCGTCTGGCCGGCTGTAGCGTTGTCGCCTCGGTCGTACCGCAACATCTGTACGGTCTGACATTCCGCATTGTCTTGCCGATGGCGCTGGGCCTGCCGCTGCATGCCGCGATGCTCTACTACGCTGAGCAGCTGTCCGCCCTTCCTCATGACAGGCATTACCTGTTCATCAGCAGCCCGGCGTTCCTGAAGCGCCTGGATACCGAGCTGGCCGCGCCGCCCGTCAGGATGCTGATTTCAGCAGGCGGAATGCTGCCCTGGTGTGACGTCTCCACCACCGCGGGCTGGCTTAACATCTGGCCGGACGAAATTTATGGCAGTACCGAAACCGGGATCCTCGCCTGGCGCCATCGCCAGCAGGATAACGTCCCGTGGCTCGCGTTCCCCGGCGTCATATTCCATCAGGAAGATGACGCCTGTCGCGTCACGTCGCCACTGATCCATGAGGAAGAAGGACTCCAGCTGGACGATATCCTCCACTTCGACAGCGAGGGGCTGTTCAGCATCGTCGGTCGTCGCGGGCGGGTGGTCAAAATTGAAGAAAAGCGCATCTCGCTTAATGAGATCGAACGTCGCCTTCTGGAGCTCGACGGCATTTGCGAAGCGGCTGTACTGCCGGTCACGCGCGGAGGCCGTCAGGGGATTGGCGCGCTGCTGGTCCTGGACGAAGCGGTTCGTCAGCGCGGGTATATGCAGGATAAAAAAGCGCAGGAGTTCGCCTGGCGTCGCGCCCTGCTGCCGTGGCTTGAGCCGGTCGCCGTTCCGCGCTACTGGCGCATTGTCGATGAAATGCCGGTAAACAGTATGAACAAGCGTGTCTATGCGCAGTTAGAGGAGTTATTTCATGAAAATTCATGAAATTGAGCGCCACCAGACACAGCCGGAGAAGCTGGAAATCATTTTGCATCTCGACGCGGCGCTGTTCTGGTTCCAGGGCCATTTTGCCGTACAGCCGCTGCTGCCCGGCGTTGCGCAGCTTGACTGGGTGATGCACTACGCCACGACCTTACTGGCACCGGGCTACCGCTTTCACAGCATTCAAAACGTGAAGTTCCAGGCGCCTCTGCTGCCGGAAACCACGGTGACGCTGGTGCTTGAGTGGCATGCCGAACGTGAGATGCTGACCTTCAGCTACCAGCGTCACGCCGGGGCGGAACGCCATACCGCCAGCAGCGGAAAAATCCGTCTATGTCAGTGATCTTTCGCCCCTGCGTACTGATCCCGTGCTACAACCACGGCGCCATGATCGCCAGCGTGCTGTCGCGTCTCGCACCGTTCGGCCTGCCGTGCCTGGTGGTGGATGACGGCAGCGAAGCGATCACCCGTCAGGAGCTCGAATGCCTGGCGGCGGAGCAGCCGCAGATGACGCTGATCCGTCTGGCGCAAAACGCCGGGAAAGGTACCGCGGTCATCAGGGGGCTGGAGGAATGCGCGCGCGCGGGCTTTACCCACGCCGTGCAGGTGGACGCGGACGGTCAACACGCCATCGAAGATATTCCCAAACTGCTGGCGCTGGCAGAGCGCCACCCGGACGCGCTGATTTCCGGCCAGCCCATTTACGATGATTCCATTCCACGCTCGCGACTCTACGGTCGCTGGGTAACCCACGTCTGGGTGTGGATTGAGACCTTATCCCTGCAGCTTAAAGACAGCATGTGCGGCTTTAGGGTCTACCCGGTCGCGCCCACGCTGCGGCTGGCAGCGCGTGAAACGCTCGGCAAACGGATGGACTTTGACACCGAAGTGATGGTCCGTCTCTACTGGCAGGGCAACACCAGCGTCTTTCTGCCCACCCGCGTCACCTATCCGCAGGACGGGCTGTCCCACTTCGACGCGTTAAAAGATAACGTGCGGATCTCCCTGATGCATACCCGGCTGTTCTTCGGCATGCTGCCCCGCATGCCCGGCCTGCTTTTCCGTCGACGCCGCCAGCACTGGGCGCAGCAGGACGAGGTCAAGGGTCTGTGGGGGATGCGCCTGATGCTGCGCGTCTGGGAACTGCTGGGTCGGCGTGCTTTTACCGTGCTGCTGTGGCCGGTAATCGGCGTGTACTGGCTTATCGCGCGTCCGGCGCGGCAGGCCTCGCGGCAGTGGATTGCGCGCGTGAAGCAAGAGCTGCGTCAGCGGAACATGCCTGTTCCCTCACGGCTCAACATCAACAGCTTTTTCCATTTTATGCGCTTCGGCAATGCGATGCTGGATAAAGTCGCCAGCTGGCGCGGTGAGCTGAAGTTTGATCGCGACGTGGTCTTTGCCCCCGGCGCGAGCGAAGCGCTGGATATCGCGGCGCCGCAGGGCAAGCTCCTGCTCGCCTCGCACCTTGGCGACGTAGAAGCCTGCCGGGCGCTGGCTCAGCTGGAAGACAGCAAGATCATCAACGCTCTGATCTTCAGCGAAAACGCCCAGCGCTTTAAGCAAATTATGAGCGAAATGGCGCCCCAGGCCAGCGTGAACTTGATGTCGGTTACCGACATCGGCCCGGACACCGCGATTGCTATCAAAGAGAAGCTTGAGCGCGGAGAGTGGGTCGCCATTGTGGGCGATCGCATCGCGGTGAATCCGCAGCGTGGCGGCGAGTGGCGCGTGATCTGGAGCCCGTTCATGGGCCAGCCTGCGCCGTTCCCCCAGGGGCCGTTTATCCTGGCCTCCATCCTGCGCTGCCCGGTGGTGCTGATTTTTGCCCTGCGCCAGCAGGGGAAGCTCACCCTTCACTGCGAACCGTTTGCCGACCCGCTGCGCCTGCCGCGCGGTGAACGCCAGCAGGCGCTGCAGGATACCGTCGATCGCTACGCGCAGCGGCTGGAGCATTACGCCCTCATGTCGCCGCTCGACTGGTTTAATTTTTTCGATTTCTGGCATCTGCCAGAGTCCAGAGAGAAGGAGTAAAGGGTGCTGACCGATCCCCGCTTTACGACTGAAGTTGAGATCACCGTTCCGTTCCACGACGTCGATATGATGGGCGTGGTCTGGCACGGCAACTATTTCCGCTACTTTGAGATCGCCCGCGAGGCGCTGCTCAATCAGTTTGACTATGGCTATCGCCAGATGAAGGCCTCCGGCTACGTCTGGCCCGTCGTCGACACCCGGGTGAAATACCGCGATGCGGTGACCTTTGAGCAGCGTATTCGCGTCCGCGCGCACGTTGAAGAGTATGAAAACCGCCTGCGCATTGCCTATCAAATTTTCGATGCGCAGACCGGCAAACGCACCACCACCGGTTACACCATCCAGGTGGCGGTAGAAGAAGCTACCCGCGAAATGTGCTTTGTGAGCCCGGCAATACTGTTTGAACGAATGGGAGTGACGCCATGAAATGGTTGCCTTTGCTGGCGCTGATCGTCAGCCCGCTGGTCAGCGCCGTGACGCTGGATGAACTGCAGCAGCGCTTCACCGAGCAGCCCGTGGTGCGCGCGCACTTCGAACAGGTTCGCACGATAAAAGATATGCCGCAGCCGCTGCGCTCGCAGGGCGAGATGCTGATCGCCCGCGACAGCGGCCTGCTGTGGGATCAAAAAGCGCCGTTTCCGATGACGCTCCTGCTGGATGACAAGCGGATGGTTCAGGCAATTAACGGCCAGCCGCCGCAGACCATCACTGCCGACAATAATCCGCAGATGTTCCAGTTCAACCATCTTCTGCGGGCCCTGTTCCAGGCCGACCGCAAGGTGCTTGAAGAGAACTTCCGCATCGATTTTAAAGACCTGGGCGCGGGCCGCTGGTCGCTGGTGCTCACGCCAAAAACGACGCCGCTGGACAAGATTTTCGCCACCCTCGATCTGGGCGGCGCGACCTATCTGGAGACGATTCGTCTCAACGACAAACAGGGCGACCGGACCGATATCGCTCTTTCACGCCACCAACTGACGCCCGCCAGCCTGACCGATGACGAACGCCAACGCTTTGCCGCACCGTAAATCCCTGCGCCCGGCGCTGCTGTGGGCCACGCTATGCCTGATTCTGCTGGGCGTGCTGCTGTCGCTGCTGCCCGGCGCGCGTCTGAACAGCAGCGTGCTGGCCATGCTGCCGAAACAGACGCTGGGGGCGATCCCGCCAGCGCTCAACGACGGATTTATGCAGCGTCTCGACCGCCAGCTGGTCTGGCTGGTCAGCCCCGGCAAAGAGCCGGATCCGCACGTGGCGCAGCAGTGGCTGGCGCTGCTGCAAAGCAGCGACGCGCTCAGCAAGGTCAAAGGCCCGATGGACGCCGCCGGGCAAAAGGCCTGGGGAGAATTCTTCTGGCAGCACCGAAATGGCCTGATCGATCCCGCCACCCGCGCCCGCCTGCAAAACGGCGGAGAAGCACAGGCGCAGTGGATTTTATCTCAGCTCTATTCGGCCTTTTCCGGCGTCAGCGGCAAAGAGCTGCAAAACGATCCCCTGATGCTGATGCGCGGCTCCCAGCTCGCTCTGGCGCAAAACGGCCAGAAGCTGCGGCTGATGGACGGCTGGCTGGTCACAAAAGATGAGGCGGGAAACTACTGGTATCTGCTTCACGGCGAGCTGGCAGGATCGTCATTTGATATGCAGCAGACCCACCGGCTGGTGACGACGCTTAACGCGCTGCAGGAGACGCTAAAAGCTCGTTACCCTCAGGCACAGCTGCTTTCGCGCGGGACGGTATTCTACAGCGATTACGCCAGCCAGCAGGCCAAACGCGACGTCTCGACGCTGGGCATCGCCACCCTGCTTGGCGTGTTCCTGCTCATCGTGGCGGTATTCCGCTCTCTGCGCCCGCTGCTGCTGAGCGTGCTCTCGATTGCCATCGGCGCGCTGGCGGGCACGGTGGTGACGCTGCTGCTCTTTGGCGAACTGCACCTGATGACGCTGGTGATGAGCATGAGCATCATCGGTATTTCAGCCGACTATACGCTCTACTACCTGACCGAACGGATGGTACACGGCGCGGAGCACTCTCCCTGGCAAAGCCTGGCGAAAGTGCGCAATGCGCTGCTGCTGGCGCTGCTGACGACCGTCGCCGCCTACCTGATAATGATGCTGGCCCCCTTCCCCGGGATCCGCCAGATGGCGGTATTCGCCGCCGTGGGGCTGAGCGCCTCCTGCCTGACGGTGATTTTCTGGCATCCGTGGCTGTGCCGGGGTTTACCGGTGCGCCCGGTCCCGCTGATGGTCCTGATGCTGCGCTGGCTGGCCGCCTGGCGACGCAATAAAAAACTGTCCGTTGGTCTGCCCGTCGCGCTGGCGCTGCTCTCCGCCGTGGGGATGAGCACCCTGAGGGTGGACGACGACATCGCCCAGCTGCAGGCCCTGCCGAAGGATATTCTGGCGCAGGAGAAGGCCATTACCGCCCTGACCGGACAGAGCGTCGATCAGAAATGGTTTGTGGTTCATGGCGCCTCGCCTCAGCAAACGCTGGAGCGTCTGGAAGCCTTTACCCCGGCGCTCGCACAGGCGCAAAAAGCGGGAGAGATTGTCCGCTGGCGTACCCTGCCGCTGAACTCGCTGGCCCGCCAGAAAAGCGATCTTACGCTGCTGCGCGACGCTGCCCCTGCGGTAACGAACGTGCTGAAAAGCGCCGGGCTTAACGCCGTATCCCCGAATCTCGACGCCATGCCGGTCAGCGTGGACGCGTGGCTGAAAAGCCCGGCCAGCGAAGGCTGGCGTCTGCTCTGGCTGACCCTGCCCGACGGGGAAAGCGGCGTGCTAGTGCCGGTGGACGGCGCGAAAAATAGCGCGCATCTCGGTGAACTTGCCGCGCGCCATGACGGCGTCGTCTGGGTCGATCGCAAAGCCAGCTTTGACAGCCTGTTTGCCCTCTATCGCACGCTGCTGACGGGGCTACTGTTTGCCGCGCTGGCGGTGATTGCCTGCGGGGCAATGCTGCGCCTCGGCTGGCGTAAAGGGCTGATAAGCCTGGTGCCGTCCGTGCTGTCGCTGAGCTGCGGGCTGGCGGTCCTGGCCGCAACGGGCCACCCGGTGAACCTGTTTTCACTGCTGGCGCTGGTTCTGGTGCTCGGCATCGGCATTAACTACACGCTGTTTTTCAGCAACCCGCGCGGTACGCCGCTGACCTCAATGCTGGCGATTACGCTGGCCATGATGACCACGCTGCTCACGCTGGGCATGCTCGTCTTCAGCGCCACCCAGGCCATCAGCAGCTTTGGTATCGTGCTGGTGAGCGGTATTTTTACCGCCTTCCTGCTGGCTCCGCTGGCGATGCCGGATAAGAAAGAGAGAAAACGTAAATGAACGCTTTTTACCGCGCCGCCGCGCTGGCCGCGGCGCTGCTGCTGGCAGGCTGCAGCCATTCGACCGATACCAAAGAGACGCGTCCCCAGGCCTGGCTCCAGCCGGGAACTAAAGTTACGCTCCCGCCACCCGGCATTAGCCCGGCGGTCAGCTCCCAACAGCTGCTGACCGGCAGCTTTAACGGACAAACGCAGTCTCTGCTGGTGATGCTCAACGCGGATGCGCATAAGGTGACGCTGGCCGGGCTCTCTTCCGTGGGCATTCGCCTGTTCCTGGCGACGTACGATGAGACCGGTATTCATACCGAGCAGTCGATCGTCGTGCCGCAGCTGCCGCCAGCCAGCCAGGTGCTGGCCGACGTGATGCTCAGCCACTGGCCGATTAGCGCCTGGCAGCCACAGTTGCCCAAGGGCTGGACGTTAACGGACAATGGCGATCGACGCGAGCTGCGCAACGCCAGCGGCAAGCTGGTGACGGAGATTGTCTACCTGCAGCGCAAGGGCAAGCGCGAACCGATCAGCATCGAGCAGCACGTATTCAAATACCACATCACCATTCAATATCTGGGTGACTGAGATGATTTATATTTCCGCTGTTGGCATGGTCAACGCGCTGGGCAACTCGCCTGACGAGATTGCCGAGAACCTGACGGCTGGCGTGGCGCCGGGGATGCACGCCCGGACCGGCTGGCTGCAGGGTTCACCCGAAGCCGTACTGGGCGGCGTGGAAGGCGAGCTGCCGACCATCCCGGACACCTTGTCCGCACACCGCACCCGCAACAACCAGCTGCTGCTGGCCGCGCTGGCACAGATTCAGTCGACCGTTGACGAGGCCATCGCCCGCGTCGGCCGAGACCGCGTGGCCGTGGTGCTGGGAACC
The DNA here is from genome assembly GCF_024599655.1 of Enterobacter asburiae. Taxonomy (NCBI): domain Bacteria; kingdom Pseudomonadati; phylum Pseudomonadota; class Gammaproteobacteria; order Enterobacterales; family Enterobacteriaceae; genus Enterobacter; species Enterobacter asburiae. The sequence continues at coordinate 395,807 of NZ_CP102247.1, read as the reverse complement.
AGCACCTCCGGGCTGGATGAAGGCGATGAGCACGTTAGGCGCATGACCGACGGCGAGACCAGCACGCCCTGGCAGTATCCGCAGCAGGAGCTGGGCGATCCGTCCCGCTTCCTTGCCAACTGGCTTCAGCTCGAAGGCCCGGCCTATACGATCTCGACGGCCTGCTCTTCCAGCGCGCGGGCGATGATCGGCGGCAAGCGCCTGATCGAAGCCGGGCTGGTGGATATCGCCATTGTCGGCGGAGCAGATACCCTGAGCCGAATGCCCGTCAACGGTTTTAACAGCCTTGAATCCTTCTCCCCTACGCTCTGCGAGCCGTTCGGCCGCGACCGTCGGGGGATCACCATCGGTGAAGCCGCCGCGCTGATGGTGCTGAGCCGTGAGCCCGCCGACGTGGCGCTGCTCGGGACGGGCGAATCCAGCGATGCTTACCATATTTCCGCTCCGCATCCGCAGGGCGAAGGGGCGATAAGGGCTATCGCTCAGGCGCTTAACGAAGCGGGCATGCAGCCGCAAGATATCGGCTACATCAACCTGCACGGCACGGCCACGCCGCTCAACGATCAGATTGAATCGCAGGTGGTACACGATCTCTTCGGGGAAAGCGTGCCCTGCAGCTCAACCAAACACCTTACCGGCCATACGTTGGGCGCTGCCGGTATTACCGAAGCGGCCCTGAGCTGGCTGATCCTGACGCGCGATCTGCCCTTGCCGCCGCAGGACTTCGCCCGCTACGCACCGGACGACACGCTGGCGCCGTGCGGCCTGCTGCACCAGCGCGCCGCCCTGAAAAAGCCGTTCATTTTGTCTAACTCGTTCGCGTTTGGCGGCAATAACGCCAGTATTCTGCTGGGGAGAGCGTCATGAGCTACTTATTACCCGTCGACTATTTGCCGCACGATGCGCCAATGATGCTGCTGGCGTCCGTTGAGTGCGTCACGGACGACACGGCGGTTTGCCGCGTCGCGGTCAACAGGCAAAGCGTCCTGGCACCGTTTCTGAATGCCGATGGCGACCTGCCGGGCTGGTACGCGCTCGAGCTGATGGCGCAGACCGTCGGCGTCTGGTCGGGCTGGCATCGCCAGCAGCAGGGGCAGGATCATATTGCGCTGGGCATGGTGCTCGGCGCGCGCGAGCTGATCTGCGCCAGCGGGCGTTTTACGCAGGGGCTGACGCTGGACATCACCGTAAAACTGCTGATGCAGGACGAACGCTTCGGCAGTTTTGAATGCGCGATTTCCGCAGATGAAGAGACGCTGGCCACGGGCCGGGTCAACACCTTCCAGCCGAGCGCAGAAGAATTAACATCGCTTTTTAATCAGGGATCTAACGCATGAGTCGTTCCGTACTGGTCACAGGGGCCAGCAAAGGCATAGGGCGCGCCATCGCCCGCCAGCTTGCCGCCGACGGGTTTACCGTAGGCGTGCATTACCATCGTGATGCCGCAGGCGCGCAGGAGACGCTGGACGCCATCACGCAGGCGGGTGGCAACGGTCGTTTACTCGCCTTTGATGTGGGCAACCGCGAACAGTGCCGCGAGGTGCTGGAGCAGGAAATTGAAGCCCATGGCGCATGGTATGGCGTGGTCAGTAACGCCGGGATTACGCGCGACGGCGCCTTTCCGGCACTGAGTGAAGACGACTGGGACAGCGTTATCCACACCAATCTCGACAGTTTTTATAACGTCATTCACCCCTGCGTTATGCCGATGATTGGCACCCGTAAAGGGGGGCGCATTATCACCTTATCGTCCGTGTCCGGCGTGATGGGCAACCGCGGTCAGGTGAACTACAGCGCGGCGAAAGCGGGCATTATCGGCGCCACCAAAGCGCTGGCGATCGAGCTGGCAAAACGCAAAATCACCGTGAACTGTATTGCCCCGGGGCTGATTGATACCGGCATGATTGAGATGGAAGAGGCCGCGCTGAAAGAGGCGATGTCCATCATTCCAATGAAACGTATGGGCCAGGCTGAGGAAGTCGCCGGGCTGGCAAGCTATCTGATGTCAGATATTGCGGGGTACGTCACCCGCCAGGTCATTTCCATTAACGGAGGAATGCTATGACGCGTCGCGTGGTGATTACGGGCATGGGCGGCGTGACCGCCTTTGGCGAAAACTGGCAATCCGTTTCCAGCAGGCTGCTGGCGTATGAAAACGCGGTGCGTAAAATGCCGGAATGGCAGGTGTATGATGGCCTGCACACCCTGCTGGGCGCGCCGATCGACGATTTCACGCTGCCGGAACACTATACCCGCAAGCGCATTCGCGCCATGGGCCGCGTGTCGTTGATGTCGACCCGCGCCACCGAGCTGGCGCTGGAGCAGGCGGGACTGATTGGCGAAGCGGTGCTCACCAACGGGCAAACGGGTATCGCCTATGGCTCATCCACGGGCAGTACCGGACCGGTCAGCGAATTCGCGACCATGCTCACCGAAAAGCACACCAATAACATCACCGGGACAACCTACGTCCAGATGATGCCGCACACGACCGCGGTGAATACTGGCCTGTTCTTTGGGTTACGCGGCCGCGTCATCCCGACGTCGAGCGCCTGTACCTCCGGCAGCCAGGCGATTGGCTACGCCTGGGAGGCGATTCGCCACGGGTATCAGACCGTGATGGTCGCGGGGGGCGCGGAGGAGCTGTGTCCATCTGAAGCGGCGGTATTTGATACGCTGTTCGCCACCAGCCAGCGCAATGACGCGCCTAAACACACCCCATCGCCATTTGATACGCAGCGCGATGGCCTGGTGATTGGGGAAGGTGCGGGTACCCTGATCCTCGAAGAACTGGAGCATGCCAAAGCGCGCGGGGCCACGATCTACGGCGAAATCGTGGGCTTTGCCACTAACTGTGACGCGGCCCATATCACCCAGCCTCAGCGTGAAACCATGCAGATTTGCATGGAGCAGTCGCTGGCCATGGCGGGATTAAGCGCCCTGGATATGGGGTATATCTCCGCACACGGTACCGCCACCGATCGCGGTGATATCGCCGAAAGCCTGGCCACCGCGGCTATCTATGGTGACAACGTGCCGGTTTCCTCGCTGAAGAGCTATTTTGGCCATACGTTAGGGGCTTGCGGCGCGCTGGAAGCGTGGATGAGTTTGCAGATGATGCGTGAAGGCTGGTTTGCCCCGACGCTCAATTTAACGCAGCCGGATGAGCAATGCGGTGCTTTAGATTATATTATGGGAGAAGCCCGTCAGATTGACTGCGAGTATCTGCAGAGCAATAACTTCGCGTTTGGCGGCATCAACACCTCGATTATCATTAAACGCTGGGCGTAACTATGTACCAGTTTGTACTGGGAAAAATCTCCACTCTTTGCGCGGACCCGCTGGCGTCAACGCTCGCAGACAGGGCACCTCAGGGCGCCCGACAGGCCTCCTGGCTGGCCGGGAGGACGCTGCTCGCCAGAACGTTATCCCCTCGCCCGCTCCCCGACATCATTTACGGCGAGCAGGGCAAACCGGCCTTTGCGAAGGGGGATCCGCTGTGGTTCAACCTGAGCCACAGCGGTGACGATATCGCCCTGCTGATGAGCGATGAAGGCGAAGTCGGCTGTGATATCGAAGTGATTCGCCCGAGGAAGAACTGGCAGGCGCTGGCTAATGCGGTATTCAGCATGACCGAGCATCATGAGCTGGAGCGTGAAGCGCCCGAGGAACGACTTTCCGCGTTCTGGCGCATCTGGACGCGGAAAGAAGCGATTGTGAAACAGCGTGGCGGCAGCGCCTGGCAGATTGTCAGCATCGACAGCACCGCGCAGACGCACGCGGTAAGTCAGCTACAGGTCGGATCGCTGAGCCTTGCCGTCTGCACATCGACCCCTTATACCCTGACCCACGAGTCGATTATTCACGTTGGGACGTTCGGGGCAGAAAAATCACTAACACACCCAGAATAATAAACCCGACGCCCACCAGCCCGTGCCAGGAGAAGCGCTCCTCCCAGCCCGGCAGCAGGATCGCGGCGCCCCACACCAGAATATAGCTGAGGCTCAGCAGGGCATAGGCTTTGCTGAGCGCCATACGGTGCAGCGCCAGATACCAGCAGCCCATCGAGGCCACGTACCCCATCAACCCCAGCATCAGCGCACCGGTGCCGGACGAGAAGTGCCACAGCGCGGAAACAAACACCTGGATCTCACTGACCGGTGGCAGTGCCTGCATGGCCTCGCGCAGCAACAGCTGCGCCGCGCTGACTAACAGCACGCTGCATAAGGCCCAGAACGCGCCTTTCACAGGCTCCCTCCTAGCACAATAATCCCAATAATGATGAACCCTACCCCCAGCCAGTGATGCGGCGCGACGTTCTCACGCCAGAACGCCTTCGCCGCCAGCGTCACCCAGACAAAATTGAGGCTCAGCATAGGATAGGCGACGCCGACGGGCAGCCGTTGCAGCACCACCAGCCAGACCAGCATCCCGCTGCCCAGCGCAAGCAGTGCCAGACCCAGCCACAGCGCGATATGCGCCCCACGCCGCCCGGCTTTCGCCGGACGGGTGGCTTGTTTCTGGCACAGCTGCCCCGCGCAGCTGAGCAGGCTTGCCAGTATCAGCCAGATCCAGGTCATCACTTCGGCAGATACTCCAGCACGGCCAGACGCCCCTGAATATAGAGATTGTCCGGCTGCGGTAAATTCGCCTGTGAAATATCGTCGCGTTTTGAGAGCAGCATCACCAGCGACACGCGGCCCTGCTGGCGATGCGTTGCCAGCCACTGCGCGAAGTCGTCCTCACTGACAAAACGATCTTTCACATCGGGGTAATCCAGCCCGTAGCGCAGTTCGCCGCTCTGACCAAACAGGGTGATGTCACTGCGCTTCAGCTCCCACGCCAGGCCCGCGGCCACGCCAACGTTATTGGCCAGCACGAATCGACTCTCCTGCAGCGGCTCGCGCACGGTATCCACCAGCGACTGCGGCTGTTTGGAATCCACCACCAGGTTAGGAATGGCAAAACCAATCAGCAGCGCCAGCCCTGCGGGGCACAGTGCCGCCAGCCACCAGCGCTGCTGGCTCTGCCTGAGCGTAAACCAGCCTACCGCCGCCCAGATAAGGAACGCCACCACCGCACAGAAGACTTTATACAGTTCAACCGACGTCCAGACCGGATGCTTCGACAGTCCCCACGGCGAGACCACCAGCGCCGCCACCACGCCGATAACGCCAAACGCCAGGTTAATCCCGCCGTTAATGCGTAACGCTTTGGCACCTTTCTCCGCCGCGAGGCAGGCATAGCGGGCCATCAGGATAGCCAGCGGGGCAAAGCACGGCAGGATATAGGTCGGCAGCTTGCCTTTGGCGATGCTGAAGAACAGCAGCGGCATCACCACCCAACCCAGCAGATAGAACCCGCCACCCGCGTTTTGTCGGTCATTCCAGCCGAGGCGAAACGCACCGGGCAAAAGCGCCAGCCACGGCAGGCTGCCCGCGATCAGGAACGGTATGTAGTACCAGAACGGGGCTTTGTGCTGCGCGTCGCTCTGGGCAAAACGCTGAATATGCTCAACCCAGAAGAAGTAACGCCAGAAGTCAGGCTCACGCTGCGCAATAGCCAGCCCCCATGGCAGAACAATCAGCACGCAGCTCAGGATCGCGAGCCAGCCCAAAATCAGCACCTCTTTCCAGCGCTTCTGGGCAATTACCCACGGCAGCACGCCAATCACCGGTACCGCCAGCGCCAGGAAGCCTTTGGTCATCACCCCCATCCCGCAGGCCAGCCCAAGCAGCACATAGCCACCCGCTTTTCCGGCAACGGTTTGGGCCTGTGACGCCAGCCAGAAGCTGCACATCGCCGCCACCAGCCACAGGGTGATGATAGGATCCAGCACCGCATACGTGCCGATGCCATACACCAGGAACAGGGTCAGGAAGATAAGACCGGAGAAAATGGCTGTCCGCTTATCTCGCCAGAGACGCCAGGCCATCCAGATGACCAGCAGCGCCGCTAACCCGGTGGAGAATATGGACCCGGCGCGCACGGCGAGGTTGGTGTGCCCGAACAGCAACTGCCCGATGCTGTTGATCCAGTAGCCAGCAATCGGTTTTTCAAAATAACGCAGCCCCATAAAATGCGGGACAACCCAGTCTCCGGATGCCAGCATTTCGCGGCTGATTTCCGCATAGCGCGTTTCATCAGGCTGCCAGAGCAGACGAATATCGACCGGAATGAGGTAGTAAACGATAAACAGTGCGAGAAGCGCTAAGCCATAACGGGCTGTTTTCATGGGACCGGACTCACGGTTTGTTGATAGCCAAGCCAGCCTTCCCGGCCAGCCATTTCATTGCGTACGACTTTGCCCACCGGCAGGGTGCTGAGGTCGTCCGGCAGCAGCTCGCTCAACGGGCAGAATTCAATGCCCTCCTGAGCGGCCATCGTCAGCAGCTCATCGAAATCATGCTGATACGCAATCCCTTCCACTTCGGCATGGATGGTATACACCGGCGTACCGGCGTCACGATGGATGCGGTCCAGAATGTAGCGATTGAACTCATCAGCCTTCACCTCGCGTCCGACCACTTCATCCCAGGTGGGAAGCGTGACCGGAATTTGCACGGTACCGTAGCGATTTTCGCCTAACAGCGGCAAAAAGGGCCCGATTCCGCGGCAATCGCTGTTGTAGCGAAACGCGAAGGCTTCTTTGGCTTTAACGACGCGCTGATCCGCACGCCATCCCGCCACGGCGGAGCAGCGCACGGGCTGGCCGGTAATGGCCTCCAGCTCCAGCATCCCACGCTCGACCTCACGGGACAGACGCGGGATATCCCAGACGCCCGCCCAGGCTTGCCAGGCATGATGATCCCAGGCATGCAGGCCGACCTCATGTAGCCGGGCCGCCTCACGGATAACGGCTTCATTACCCGCGCCGATGCGTCTGCCGGGCCAGGCGGTGCCGGCCAGCAAAATATCCCAGCCGTAGAGGGATGCTGCGCGCGAGCGCAGCATTTTGAACAGAAATGCCGGTTTAACCAGACGCCATAAATGGCGTCCCATGTTGTCAGGCCCCACGCTGAAGAAAATGCTGGAACGCACACCGTGCTTGCTCAGCAGTTCCAGCAGTTTGGGTACGCCGTCACGCGTTCCCCTGAAGGTGTCGACATCAATGCGTAAACCGACTTTTTTCATGAGTCCTGTTCCGACAGCTCCACGGTGCGCAGGAAGAAATCGAGCGTCTCATCAATGGTCTGCTCCATCTTCACCGTCGGCGTCCAGTTCAGGCAGCGCTTCGCGTTGCGAATGCTTGGCTTACGGTGCTCAACGTCCTGGTAGCCCTTACCATAGTAGCTGCTGCTTTCCACTTCGCGGAAACCGGCAAACGGCGGGAATTTATCGCGCAGCGGATGACGCTCAAAGCTGGCCAGCAGCATCTCGGCCAGCTCGCGAATGCTCGCTTCGTTGTCCGGGTTACCGATGTTGATGATTTCACCGTTGCAGCGGTTATCTTTGTTTTCGATGATGCGGAACAGCGCTTCGATACCGTCGCTGATATCGGTAAAGCAGCGTTTCTGTTTCCCGCCTTCGATAAGCTTAATTGGCGAGCCTTCCACCAGGTTCAGGATCAGCTGGGTGATCGCACGGGAGCTGCCGATACGCGCCGCGTTCAGGTTATCCAGACGCGGGCCCATCCAGTTGAACGGACGGAACAGGGTAAAGCGCAGGCCTTCTTTCTCACCGTAGGCCCAAATCACGCGGTCCAGCAGCTGTTTGGAGACGGAGTAAATCCAGCGCTGTTTGTTGATCGGCCCGACCACCAGGTTGGAGGTGTCTTCATCGAAGTTCTTATCGGTACACATACCGTACACTTCAGACGTGGACGGGAAGATGATGCGCTTGTCGTATTTCACGCAGTCGCGGATGATCTTCAGGTTCTCTTCGAAGTCCAGCTCGAACACGCGAAGCGGGTTACGGGTGTACTCAATCGGGGTGGCAATGGCGACCAGCGGCAGCACCACGTCGCATTTTTTAATGTGGTATTCGATCCACTCGGAATGGATGCTGATGTCCCCTTCCACGAAGTGGAAACGCGGGTTGTTGAGGAAACGGCTGATGGCGTCAGAGCCGATATCCAGACCGTAGATTTCATAGTTATCGTCTTTGAGCAGACGTTCAGTCAGGTGGTTACCGATAAAACCGTTCACGCCGAGGATCAGCACGCGGGTACGGCGTTTGATGGCAACAACCGGGGCGCTGGTGATCAGCGCCCCGGCCACCAGACCCAGAGACTGCGCCAGCTGCGTGCCCTGAACGTACAGGCCGTTGTCGGTTTGTCCGGTGACGATCTCCAGCGCCTGCTCGCCGCAGCTTACAATCAGCGGGGAGACAGAGACAACGGTGCCCGGTTTGGCAGCCGGAATATCGTCACGCACGCGGGATTTCCAGACGATAAATTTGCTTACGCCAGCAAAGCTGTACGCGCCCGGCCACGGGTCGGTCACGGCGCGCACCAGGTTGTGCAGCTGGCGGGCGGGCTTGTTCCAGTCCAGACGACCATCTTCCGGCGTGCGGCGGCCAAAGCTGCTTGCCTTGCTCTCATCCTGCGCGGTCTCGCTGAAGGTGCCGTTGAGGATGCCTGGAAGGGCATCACGCAGCAGCGTCTGCGCCGTTGCATTCAGCTTTTGATGCAGCTGCAGCGCCGTTTCGTCCGCATCAATAGCGACCTTCTGCTGTGCCACGATAGCGCCCGCGTCAGCGCGGCGCACCATGCGGTGCAGCGTCACGCCCGTTTCCGTTTCACCGTTCACCAGCACCCAGTTCAGCGGAGCGCGGCCGCGGTAGGCGGGCAGCAGAGAACCGTGAAGATTAAAGGCGCCTTTTGCGGCCAGACCTAAGATCTCGTCGGAAAGCAGGTTGCGATAGTAGAACGAGAAGATTACGTCAGGCGCGAGCGCGCGGATGCGATCCACCCACAGCGGGTGGTTTACGTCGTCCGGCGCGTAAACCGGGATCCCACGCTCGGCGGCGATACGCGCCACAGAGCCGAAAAAGTTATTCTCTCCGGCCGTGTCCGGATGGGTAAAGATTGCCGCAATGTCATAGCCCGCTTCCAGCAGGGCCAGCGTGCCCGTGCACCCCATATCGTGATAGGCAAATACAACAGCTTTCATGGGTGAATTTCCTCTTGAGATGCTTTGTGTTCCTGACGGACAACACGTTGAATAAAGTAGCGCGGACGCGCGCGAACATCGTTATAAATACGGCCAATGTATTCACCGAGAAGGCCCATCCCGACAAACTGGGCGCCGATGAACATAAACAGCACGGCAAAGAGCATGAAGACACCTTCCGCCGCCCACTGCGGGCCAAAGACCAGTCGCAGTACCACCAGCAGGACGGACAGCGCAAACCCGGCCACGGCGATGATGCTGCCGAAAACGCTCAGCAGACGCAGCGGTGTGGTGGTCAGGCAGGTGATGAGGTCATACATCAGGTTGATGAGACGCATAAAGCTGTACTTCGATTCCCCGTGCTCGCGCTCGGCGTGCAGAACCGGAATTTCCGTTGCCTTACGGGCAAAGGTGTTGGCGAGGATCGGAATAAAGGTGCTGCGCTCATGGCAATGCAGCATGGCGTCGACAATATGGCGGCGGTAGGCGCGCAGCATGCAGCCGTAATCGCCCATCGCTTTGCCGGTCGTGCGCTGAATCAGTCGGTTAATCGTGCGTGAGGCCAGCTTGCGGAACAGGCTGTCCTGACGGTTCTGGCGAACGGTGCCAACCACGTCATAGCCTTCATCGGCTTTGGCGACCAGGCGCGGGATCTCTTCCGGCGGGTTTTGCAGGTCAGCGTCCAGGGTGATGATCAGATCGCCCGTGACGTGGCTAAACCCCGCCATAATCGCCGAGTGCTGGCCGTAGTTGCGGTTGAGCAGCACGGCCACAATGTGGCTGCCTTCAGCCTGCGCGGCCTCGGTCAGCATCAGCGCGGAATTATCGCTACTGCCGTCATCCACCAGCAGAATTTCGTAAGCCTTGCCCATCGTGTCGCAGGCGGCCGTTGTACGGCGGATCAGTTCGGGCAGGCTCTCCTGCTCGTTATAAACCGGGATGACCACGGAAACTTTTTGTACGGGCGGTGCACTGAACATATCAATGTCCTGCAAGCTGATGGAGTGCGGTAATGACACGGGTTGTGTCGTCATGAGTCATATCCGGGAAAAGAGGGAGGGAACAAATACGCGCGCTATTCCATTCAGAATTCGGGAGCGATACATCAGGAAAACGCTCGCGGTAGTATTTTTGGGTGTGCGCCGCGCGGAAGTGGAGGCCGGTACCGATGCCTTTCTCTTTCAGCACCGCCATCAGGTTGTCGCGGGAAATTCCACAGCGCGCTTCATCAACGCGAATAATAAACAGGTGCCAGGCGTGCACGTGCGGCCATGACGGAATGGTGAGCGGCTGGAACGGCGTATCGGCAAGCTCCCGCAGGTAGCGTTCGGCGATTTCCTGGCGGCGCCTGTTGGCCTCTTTCAGCTTGCCTAACTGCACCAGCGCCAGCGCGGCGTTGATGTCCGCCAGGTTGTATTTATAGCCCGGCGCGATCACTTCCGCCTGCGGCGCACGACCGTGCGTCTGGCGGTCATAGGCATCTACGCCCAGACCATGGAATTTCAGGCTGCGGATCCTCTGTGCCAGCTGGGCATTATCCGTGACGACTAAGCCACCTTCCGCGCAGGTCATATTTTTAATGGCGTGGAAGGAAAAAATCGCCGTTCCTTTCCAGCCCACATGACGGTTCTTGTAGTAGGTTCCAGCGGCATGGGCCGCATCTTCAATAACCGGAATACCGTGACGTTCACCGATGGCATGAATGGCGTCGATTTCACACGGCGCGCCGGCATAATGAACGGGAATAATGGCTTTGGTACGTGGGGTAATGGCGGCTTCAACGGCTTCTGGTGTCACCATTAATGTATCTTTGTCCACATCGATCATGACCGGCGTGGCGCCCAGCAGTACGATCATATTCAGCGTGGAGACCCAGGTCTGGGAAGGGGTAATAACTTCATCGCCCGGGCCAATATCCAGCGCCATCAGCGTGACGTGCATACCTGCGGTGGCTGAACAGACGGCAATCGCATGCTGATTACCGGTAAGTTGACAGAATGCCTCTTCAAGTTCCTGATTCTTAGGCCCCGTGGTGATCCAGCCCGACATCAAAACGTCCTGAAGCGCCGCAATTTCCTCAGCGCCCATCGACGGCCGCGAAAAAGGCAGAAAATCACTCATTATTAATTTCCTTGCAATATAAATGGCATGTTTTTGATATTAACCAAATGCCAGCCCGTTTATTTCAACGAACCATAAACTTATATCAAAGTAGCTCTCTTTCCTTAGGGAAAAATTAAGACAACGTTTGCAACGTTATAAGACAACTAGCAGTTAGTTGAAAAACAACAAGTTAAATTACTATTAAATATTTTTAATGTGATCTTTCGCAACATTTTGAAATGAATTGCTTTAAACCAATCCTCAACAAACAAAAAAAATCCCGGCTATTTCAAAATAATATGAAATAGCCGGGAACTTTTCTTTTTAGTTAATTGTCGCGCTTATTACAGGTTATCTGGAAAGTTTTTCGGTAATTCACTGGCCGCGCAGGCGATAACGCTTTCATTATTTGCACCGCAGTCGCGCACGAAGGTGATCGTGGCAAACTCATCAATCACTTCCGTTGGATACGCCGGGCCCGCATCGCGATAGCTATTCATCAGCGGAATATGGTCGTTCTGGAAGCAGACGGTTTTTTCCGGGTTGTTCATTACCCAGCGTGGGAAGAAGATGGTGCCGTGGAACAGTTTGTCGCCCAGGTTCACAATCAGGCTGACGTCGGTACCGGTTGGCTCGGTCCAGGAAATTTTATAGATGCTTTCCCCTACCCGCACGATGTAAGCCTGCTGATCTTTCACCCAACGGTTGGCCACGAGACCGCTGTGAATACGGTAATCAAGCGTGGTCTCATTTTTTACATAAATCTCGTAGTTCCAGCCGTTATCGTAAGTATAAACAAGGTGTTTGCCAACGAAGCCGCTTAAGTCGTGTTTGTCGAAGGTGTTCATAAGATGTCTCCTTTGTTTTGATGAGACGATCGTACCCCTTCAAAAAATGAATGAATAACGCTATGTTTTAATCAAATTCATCCAAATTTTAGATAAATCATGCACAAGACGACGCTGGAACAATGGTCTTTACTGGAACGAGTCGTGGAAGCGGGCAGCTTTGCCAAAGCCGCGGAAGAAACCCACCGCAGCCAGTCCTCGGTGAGCTATAACCTGTCGCTGCTGCAGGAGCGGCTGGGCGTGGCGCTGCTGGTCCCGGAGGGGCGACGGGCGGTGTTAACCCCGGCGGGAGAACTGCTTCTCAACCAGGTTAAACCGCTGCTGAAAGCGTTTTCGTACGTTGAGACGCGCGCAGCGACCCTTCGCAACGGGATGCGCACGCGGTTGGATCTGGTCGTGGACTCCATTTTCCCGCGCCGCCGCCTGTTCGCCATCCTGCGTCAGTTCCAGCAGCAGTATCCGCAAACCCAGGTACGACTCACCGAGGTGCTGGAAAATACCCGCGCCGACGCCATTAACGACGAAGCCGATGTGATGATCTTAACCCGCCGCCAGGACATTACCGGGCTCGGCGAATGGCTGATGAATATCGACTTTGTTGCCGTGGCCCATCACCAGCATCCCCTCTTTCACCTCGACGCGCCGCTAAATGATGAGATGCTGCGCCCGTGGCCGCTTATCCAGATTGCGGACAGCCAGCCCGCCGCGCATGCTGCCGGTGAATCGTGGACCTTCTCCACCATCGATGCCGCCATAGAGGCCGTCGTCTCTCAGGTCGGCTACGGCTGGCTGCCAGAGGAACGCATCCAGACCCAGCTGGATCAAGGCGTACTGAAACGTCTGCCGCTGAGCCACGGCGCGCGCAGAGCAACGCCGCTTCACCTGATTGTAAAGCGCTCCCTCGCCCCGCTTGATGAGCAGGTTGAGACGCTGTTGCGCCTTTTTAGCCAGGAGCCGTCATCCTCACCTGCTACGCTTTAAGGTCCGAACGTTTAAACGATAAGGAGCAGATGATGAAAATCGACTTTGCGGGGAAAGTGGCGCTGGTGACCGCCTCAACCGGCGGGATCGGGTTCGCCATTGCCAGAGGTCTGGCAGAAAGCGGTGCGGAAGTGATCGTCAATGGCCGCAGCACGGAATCGGTGAATAAAGGCATTCAGCAGCTACAGCAGGTGGTGCCGGGCGTGCAGGTGCGCGCCGCAATTGCCGATCTCAGCACGGCGGAAGGGGTCGAATCGCTTCTGAAGGTGGCGAATAACGTCGATATCCTGGTCAACAACGCCGGGATTTACGGTCCGCAGGATTTCTATGCCACCGACGATGAGACCTGGGAACGTTACTGGCAGACCAACGTGATGTCCGGCGTGCGTCTGTCCCGCGCCCTGCTGCCGGGTATGGTGCAGAAAGGCTGGGGACGCGTGGTGTTTATCTCCTCCGAGTCGGCCTGCAATATCCCGGCGGATATGATCCACTACGGCGTGACCAAAACGGCGCAGCTCTCGCTGGCGCGCGGGCTGGCGAAGTTCGTGGCGGGAAGCGGCGTGACGGTCAACAGCGTACTGCCAGGCCCGACGATGTCAGACGGTTTCGCAGAGATGATGAAAGATGAAATCGAAAAAACCGGCAAATCGCTGGAGCAGCTGGCAAAAGAGTTTGTGATGGCCAACCGCCCCAGCTCGGTTATCCAGCGCGCGGCCACGGTTGAAGAGGTGGCCAATATGGTGATTTATGTCTGTTCGCCACAGGCCTCCGCCACCTCGGGCGCGGCGCTTCGCGTCGACGGCGGCGTCGTGGATGACATCATCTGACGGTGTCAGGCCGCACTGCCTGCAACCCGACGGGCGGTAATGAAGTGCGCCTGCCAGTAATCATCAGTCAGGGTTGAGACCGTTACCCCCTGGCTGCTTGAGGCATGAATAAACTGGCTATTGCCAATATAAACGCCGACGTGCTTGCGGTTCGGGCCGGTCTGGAAGAAGACCAGATCGCCGGCTCTCAGACGGTATTGCGCGACCTGCACGCCGCGATGGATCTGTTCACTCGTCGTGCGCGGCAAATTAAGATGCGCCGCATCGGTGAACAGGTGCTGCACGAGCGCGGAGCAATCCACCCCGCGATGCGTGGTTCCGCCCCACCGGTACTGGGTGCCTTTCCACTTCTGGTATTGATCGAGAATACGCGAGCGCAGCGGACCTGTTTCCTGATGCAGCAGCGCAGATTTCGCCGGTGATACTGCCAGCTCACTGTTCATCGATAGCATCGACGCTGGGAGTTGAAAGCTGAACGCGGAAAACGAAGCAAAACTTAACGTGAGGATTGAAATAAGCGATCTAAGAGTCATATCAAGAAAGAAGTAGTGAGTGAGTTTTTCCTTACCTGTGGGGCCCAATGGTTCCCCGAAATATCTTGCGATGTGGCGATAATATAGACAGTTCGTTTTTTCACCAATCCTTATCGAGGCCAAAAATGGACTCACTTTGAGATCGCAAGATCGAGAAAAAAATGGTGGCGATATAAGGACTGTCCAGCTAAAGCAGGTAAACTGATCCGCAGAATGTGTATTTCAGCTAAGACGTATTTATGACCAATATGATTGCCGACGAGACGGTGGCAAAATCCAGCGTGCTCTCTGTCTTTGACTTTGACGGGACATTAACGCACCACGACAGCTTTATTCCTTTCCTGCGTTTTGCCTTCGGTAAACGTTACTTCGCGGGCCGCCTGGTGCGTATGGCGCTGCCCACGCTCCACTGCGTGCGCCGCAAGCTGACGCGCGATGAGCTGAAGGAAGTGCTGATTAAAACGTTCCTGACGGGCGTGGATGAACACTGGCTGCGCCAGCAGGCGGAAGCCTTTTGCGAAAAATACTGGAACAAGCTGATGCGCCCCGAAGGGGTTCTGGCAGTGGCGGCTGAGGTGAACTCCGGTGCGGAGGTGACCATCTGTTCCGCGTCCCCGGCGCTGGTGCTCCAGCCGTGGGCTGATAAGCTCGGCATTAAGCTGATTGGCACGCAGCTGGAAGTGAAAGACGGCAAGCTGACAGGGCGCATCACGGGCAATAACTGCCGCTGCGCCCAGAAGGTGGCAAGGCTGGAAAAAGTGTATGGCGATCTGAACGCCTATCACCTGCGCGCCTGGGGAGATACCCGCGGCGACCACGAGCTGCTGGCGGCGGCGCAGGATCCGCACTGGCGGCACTTCCATCACCCGCGCAAGCGCCGGAATTCACCCATCAAGTAGCCTTTTTGCCGGGTGGCGGCTGCGCCTTACCCGGCCTACATTCGAACAGTAGGCCCGGTAAGCGAAGCGCCACCGGGCGGTGTATCAGGCCTCACGTTTCCCCGGGAACATCACGCTCGCAATAATCCCCAGCGCCAGCACGCCTAATACCACAAACAGGCTGGCCGTCGCGCCAATGCTGTAACCGTGATGCCAGAAGTGGTCGGTGGCATTTAACCCCAGCTTGAACGCCACGAAGAACAGCAGCAGCACCACGGCTTTCTCGAGGTGCACCAGATACTGCTTCAGCGCTTCCAGCACGAAGTAAAGCGTACGCAGGCCGAGAATGGCGAACATCATGGCGCTGTAGATAATCAGCGGTTCGCGGCTCACGGCAATAATGGCCGGCACGGAGTCAAACGCGAACATCACGTCAGAGAGCTCGACGACGGCCACGCAAAGCAGCAGCGGCGTCGCATAGCGCTTCGCCTTCTTCACGCGACCCACCGTCACGTCCTGGTTTTCCGGTTTTTCGAGCTCCGCATCCACCTCTTTCTGCGTCAGAATAAAGGCGTTGCTGCTGATTTTCGGCCAGACCGGATAGAAACGCTTCACCAGACGATAGGCGAGATGACCCGAGTAATCTTCCACTTCGTCACTCTCTTCATTGCGTTTGAGCATCATCACCGCCGTCCAGCCGACGACCAGCGCGAAGATCACTTCTACGTAAGGCCCCAGACTCAACAGGCTTGTCCCAATCGCCACAAAGATGCCGCGGAAGACAATCGCCCCCAGAACGCCCCAGTAAAGCACGCGGTGACGGTACTTATCCGGCACGCCGAACCAGGCGAAAATCGCCATCATCACAAACAGGTTATCGACGGAGAGCACCTCTTCCAGCGCATAGCCGGTGAGGAACAGGCTCGCCATCTCGGCGCCGTGATGAACATAGAGGAATCCGGCGAAGGCCATCGCCATCATGACCCAGAAAATGGACCACATCGCCGCGCTTTTCAGCGAGACAGGTTTATCGTGACGGTGCATAAAGAGGTCGATAAACATCGCCCCAACGGCCATCACCACAAAGACAACAACGGTTTCCGTCGGGAAACCGAGATGAGCAGCAGACATACAAAACCCTTTTGGCAGACAAAACACAACACCATGCAAACTGGCGTAAACCAGGAACAGAAAAGGGCGGGCCGTTAATCAGCCTCTTCGCCCTCAAAATCGCAGCCTTCTGGCCGCGCAAGGAGGGGTACTTTACCTTACCCGACGGGGATTGTGCATCTGCCGTTTTAGGCGCTCATGCCGCGCAAACGCTGCAACACCGCCACCAGAACCGCCACGGACCAGCCCACCATCAACGCGCCTACCAGCCCTTCTACGCCCCCGATGAGCCGCCAGTGCTGGGGTAGCGTGACGTCGCCGTATCCTACCGTCGCGTAGCTCACCAGCGAAAAGTAGAAGCTGGTGTTCCAGTCATTAAACGCGTCGATGACAAAATAAAACGCAGCAAACAGTCCGGCCTCAAGGAGGTGGGCGAAGATCATGGAGATGACGATACCGACGTTGCGTAACACGATGCGTACCGCAGAATCGACTTCTAATTTAATGAATTTTAAAACGCCAAACATCCACAGCGAATGGACCACCACGGTGAGGGTAAGCAAAATAATAATACTGAGTAGCTGCATGAAGCGTGCTCGACCAAAAGGAATAAGGCCCCGCGAACGCGGCGGAGCGCCAGGTCGAAGCTTAGTTGAACGGAGTGGAAAAGTTGGTGCAATAATTGCGCTGCGTGATTATTTCCTTTACAGAATCCCCTCTTAGCGGCTGGTTCGCCTGCTGTGAGCAATATATCTGAAGCGCACTATCTGTGAGTCACCTCTTATTTACATCATTTAAACCTTCCATTAACTGGATAAAAATCACGCGCCGTCGCTATAGTGGTTTTGTTTAATAAAACTAAGTTGTACCTAATAAAACAAAGAACAAACCCTGCGAGGACACAATGACAGAACATTTACGTAACGACGCGACCGCCACCGAGGACATAGAAAGAGAGACGATGCGGAAGGTGATCTGGCGTATTCTCCCGTTTCTGATTGTCAGTTACCTGGTCTCCATTATCGATCGCGGGAATATCGGCATGGCTTCGCTGCAGATGAATGAGGACCTTGGCCTCAGCAAAGCCGCGTTTGGCTTCGCCAGTAGTCTTTATTTCGTGGCCTATTTTTTGTTTGAGGTACCCAGCAACCTGGCCATGCAGAAAGTCGGCGCCCGGCTGTGGATCCCGCGCATTATGATCAGTTGGGGCATCGTCTCCATGTGTATGGCCCTGGTGCAGAACACTACGTCGCTCTATATCGTCCGTTTTCTTCTCGGTGCTGCAGAGGCGGGCTTCTTCCCGGGCGTCGTGCTGTATCTGACCTGGTGGATCCCCTCCCGCTACCGCGCACGCATTATTGCGTCCTTTATGGTCGCCATCCCGCTCGCTAACTTCATCGGCTCCCCGCTTTCCGGGTTGATACTGTCACTGGATGGCTGGCTGGGTCTTCGCGGCTGGCATCTGCTGTTCATTATTGAAGGCTTACCTGCTGTACTGCTGGGTATTGCGGCCTGGTTTATTCTCCGGGATCGCCCTCATCAGGCGAACTGGCTTAGCAGAGAACAGAAACAATGGCTGGAAACCACGCTGGAAACCGAGCGTAGCCAGCAAAAGAACATTGGACACCAGACCACGTGGCAGCTGCTGAAGCATCGCCAGATCTGGCTGATGGCGCTGATTTACGCGGGCGCGTCGTCCGCGGGCACCACCATCAGCGTCTGGTCTCCTCAACTGCTGAAATCCTTCCATCTCGATAACCTTGAGACAGGTCTGCTTAACGCTATTCCTTACGGTCTGGCATCTGTTCTTATGATTGTATGGGGACGGAATTCCGATCGTACCAATGAACGCCGCTGGCATACCGCACTCACGCTATTCATGATTGCCGCAGGCGTATTCGCCGCCTTTGTAAGCGTCTCGCTGTCTGCCACGATCGTTATCCTCAGCATTATGCTGATAGGCGCTTATTCAATGAAAGGGCCTTTCTGGGCGCTGGCGTCCGGTTGGATGAGCAGTACCTCAGCGGCGGCGGGACTGGCCGCGATTGGCGCCATCGCAAACCTGATTGGCGGGGCGGTGATGGTAAACGCGTACGGCATTATCAATGAGCGGACGGGCAGCTACACGCTGGCTATGCTTCCGCTGGCCGCGCTGTGCGTGGCCGGGGGTATCGCGGTGCTCATTATGGGACGGCAGGCCCGCCGCGCTCAGCTACACGAAAAACAGGTCACGCATTAACGATGACAGAAGCGGGACATTTGTCCCGCTTCTGCGTTTAAAGATTTTCTTCCGCCGTATCGCTCGTTTCACCAAAGAACTGCTGACAGAAGGGCTTACTGGCTCCCATTTTCTGAGACAGGCGGCTTGCAGCTGCCTTCATCAACTGACCTATCTCCTTCTCACGGCGATCTTCCGTCAGCCGTGAGATGGGGCCGGTCAGGGCTAACGCCGCAACCAGCTTGTCGTGAACGCCGAAGACAGGCATCGCAAACGCAGCGGTGTGGGGATCGCGCGCGCCTGACGTGTAGAATGGAAGTTCAGCGTCTCCCTCCGGCAGGCTCTCATTGAGCCCCCAATGGCGTAATACCTTACTGATGGCCGAACTATCGAGCGGGAACTGGCTGCCGGGAAGATTGCTGTGTCGCAGGCCATGCGACGCTTCAGCGCGAAACAGGCAAAGCCGCTGCCCTCCCTCCAGTACATACCAGCTGGCACTCTCCTGAGACGCCAGGGACAAGGCCTGAAGCTCTGGCTGAACCACCCGGGAAAGATGGAAAGATTGTTCATACAGCTTGCCGAGGTAAAGCAGACGTGGGCCCAGCGCATAATTGCCGTCTTCATGCCTGACGACGTAATTCATCCGTTCAAGAGAATTCATCAAGCGGTAAACCGTGGTTTTGTGATAACCCGATAGCTGTGCCAGCGCGGTCAGCGTCAGGCTCTCATCCCCAGGACGGAAGCAATCCAGTAAAGCCAGCGCTTTTTCAACCGCTACAACGCCTTCATTCCCCATCGTTATCTCCTTGTTAGCCCGGCAGTGAGTGTACCTCAAATTTTGTGAGTCACTTCGTGTTTACATCACAAACGCCACCTCGGATCTGGCTAAAAGGAAAGCAACACCGCTATAGTTGTTTTGCACTGTACACCTGCATTGTACTTAGTAAAACAATATGGAGGCATTTATGTCCGTTACTGATAAAAAACCGATTAATCGCCATTTCGAGCGCGTTTCTGCCGAGGACGTTCGTCGGGCTGCCGAGTATCAGGCAGCTATTCTGGCCGACGTGGCCGGTCGCCGCGGTACGCTTCATGGCCGCATCAAACCGCTGGCCCCACACATGTCCGTTGCGGGTCCGGCCATCACCGTTGAAGTCCGTCCGGGGGATAATCTGGCGATCCATGCCGCGATGGCGGTGGCGCAGCCCGGCGATGTCCTGGTCGTCGATGGCAAAGGCGACCTGAGCTGCGCGCTGCTTGGGGAAATCATGGCCACTCAGGCTCAGGCGAGCGGCATTGCGGGCATCATTATTGACGGGGCTGTACGTGACGCCGACACCCTGAGCAAAGGTCACTACCCCGTTTTTTCTGCCGGTCTGAACCCCTGCGGCCCGACAAAGTTAATTTCTGGCCGGGTGAATCATCCCATTTCAGTCGCCGGGGCGACGGTTCAGGCCGGAGACCTGGTTGTCGCGGATATCGACGGCGTGGTCGTCATCCCGCGCGATGAGGTTCAGGAGGTTATCGCTCTGGCAAAAGGAAAGCTGGAGATGGAGACCCGACGTCTTGCCGCCATCCGTGAGGGCGATTTACGTCCACACTGGCTTGATGACGCGCTTCGTAAGGCAGGCATGTTAGCTGACGGGGAGACGCTGTGATGGGAGGCAAAGACGTCGTTCTGGTTACCGGTAGCGACCTGGCAGAGCAGGCCATGGTGATGTTGCAGGGCTTTGAAGTGGTATTTGCGGGCCGCCAGCCCACAGAAGATGAATTGATCGCGCTGTGTGAACGACACAATCCTGTGGCGATTCTGGTTCGTTACGGCAAGATCACCGCGAAAGTCATGGATGCCGCCCCGGCTCTGCAGGTTATTTCCAAGCACGGAAGCGGGATCGATGTGATAGACCAGACGGCAGCAGCCGAGCGCAACATCGCCGTCCGGGCTGCGCCAGGCGCAAACGCGGCAGCAGTGGCTGAACATACCTGGGCGCTGATCCTCGCCTGCGCAAAGTCCGTGGTGCCTCTGGACAAGCGGCTGCGGGATGGGCACTGGGATAAGGCGACGCATAAATCTATTGAACTGGAGGGCTTAACGCTAGGTCTCATCGGATTGGGTGCTATCGGCTCGCGCGTGGCACATATTGGTCACGCCTTCGGCATGAAGGTGCTGGCTTACGATCCTTACGCGAAGTCCATGCCTGCCCTGTGCGAGCGCACAGAAACGCTAACCGGCCTTCTTTCCCGTTCTGATGTCATCTCTTTGCATTGTCCGCTGACCGATGAGAATCGGGGGATGATCAATAGCCAGACGCTCGCACACTGCAAGCGGAACGCCATTCTGGTGAATACGGCACGCGGCGGACTGATCCACAATGAGTCGTTACTGGCGGCGCTCAGGGATGGCACGCTGCACAGCGCCGCGCTGGACAGCTTTACCCACGAGCCGCTGACGGCGCCGCACCTCTGGCAGTCCGTAGAAAACGTGGTTATTTCACCGCATATTGGCGGCGTTACCGCAGCGTCATATATCAAGATGGGGACCGTGGCCGCGAGCAATATTCTGGCCGTGACGGACGTCACCACCGTCGGTCCGTAAAGCCAGCCGCGACGAGTGGCAGCAATCTTATGTCACTTGTCTTCTGCCAGCGCCTGAGCACACGCCCAGGCACTTGCCCATGCCCACTGGAAGTTGTACCCGCCGAGCCAGCCGGTCACATCCATCACTTCGCCAATAAAATAGAGCCCCGGCACGTTGCGCGCTTCCATGGTGCGGGACGAGAGCTCATTCGTGTCGACCCCGCCCAGCGTCACCTCCGCCGTGCGGTAGCCTTCGGTTCCGTTTGGCTGAACGCGCCAGGCTGTCAGCGTCTCAACCAGCACCTCCTGCTCGCGGCTGTTAAGCTGCTTGAGCGACACATCCGGGATCTGCCCCAGCACCTGCAAACATTCCACCAGACGTTTTGGCAGCTGCATTGCCAGGGTATTTTTCAGGCTTTGATTCGGGTGCGCGTTACGCTGCTCGTTAAGAAACGCGTCGAGATCGCAGTCCGGGAGCAGGTTAACCGTGACGAATTCCCCCGGCTGCCAGTAGCTGGAGATTTGCAGTACCGCCGGGCCGGAGAGGCCGCGATGGGTAAAGAGCAGATTTTCACGGAACACCGTGCCGTCTTCGGCGGTAATGACCGAGGGAACGGACACACCAGACAGCGTCTGAAGCTGTTCCAGAAGCGGTTTATGCAGCGTAAACGGCACCAGACCGGCGCGCGTGGGCAAGACTTTCAGGCCAAACTGTTCGGCAATCTTATAGCCAAACGGGGAGGCGCCCAGCCCGGGCATGGACAGGCCGCCGCTGGCGATCACCAGGCTGTCTGCGCTGACGGTTTCACCGTTGAGCTGCAGCGTGTAGCCCTGGTCGTCGCGGGCGACCTCCAGCACTTCCGTGCGCAGGCGCATGACGACGCCGCCCTTCTCGCACTCGGCCACCAGCATATCGACAATCTGCTGCGCGGAGTCGTCGCAGAACAGCTGCCCCAGCGTCTTTTCATGCCATGCGATGCCGTGCTTACCCACCAGGTCGATAAAATCCCACTGGGTGTAACGCGCCAGCGCAGATTTACAAAAATGACGGTTTTGGCTCAAATAGGCCGCGGGTTCAACATACAGATTAGTGAAGTTGCAGCGCCCGCCGCCGGACATCAGGATCTTACGGCCTGGCTTTTTACCGTTATCCAGCAGCAGCACGCGACGACCCGCCTGTCCGGCCATTGCCGCACAAAACATACCCGCCGCACCGGCGCCAATTACCACGGCATCAAACCTTTCCACGTCAAAACCCTCTTTGTTAACTGCCGCGGATTGTAAAGTTTCCTCTGTGGTCACACCAGCGTAAAAAGATATTACAAAGCCATTCCATTGAAATTTAAAGAATATCCTTTCAGGCACTTTTCTCAAATCAGGTGGTATGTCAAAAAAAGTCTATATTTCACTTTGCCCGCCGTGCATTTGTCCTGGATAATGCGCCGCGTTCATGTCCTCAAAATGGCGTAACGTCCTATGCTACATTTGTTTGCCGGCCTGGATTTACATACCGGGCTTTTATTATTGCTTGCTCTGGTTTTTGTACTGTTTTACGAAGCGATCAACGGCTTCCACGACACTGCAAACGCAGTAGCGACGGTTATTTACACTCGCGCAATGCGATCGCAGCTTGCGGTTGTTATGGCGGCGGTATTTAACTTTTTTGGTGTCCTCCTGGGCGGACTGAGCGTTGCGTATGCCATTGTGCATATGCTGCCAACGGATCTGCTGCTTAACGTTAGTTCTGGCCATGGCCTTGCTATGGTGTTCTCAATGCTGCTTGCTGCGATTATCTGGAACCTCGGTACCTGGTATTTCGGTCTGCCTGCATCCAGTTCTCACACACTCATCGGCGCGATTATCGGTATCGGGTTAACGAATGCCCTCATGACCGGTACCTCGGTTGTTGATGCGTTAAATATCCCGAAAGTACTGGGGATCTTCGCCTCACTCATCGTCTCCCCTATCGTGGGTCTGGTGGTGGCTGGCGGGCTGATCTTCATCCTGCGTCGTTACTGGAGCAATACCAAAAAACGCTCCCGTATTCACCTGACGCCGGCAGAGCGTGAAAAGAAAGACGGCAAGAAAAAGCCGCCATTCTGGACGCGTATTGCCCTGATCATTTCCGCTATCGGCGTGGCTTTCTCACACGGCGCGAACGATGGTCAGAAAGGCATTGGTCTGGTAATGCTGGTACTGATTGGCGTTGCACCGGCAGGGTTCGTGGTCAACATGAATGCCTCTGGCTACGAAATCACCCGTACCCGCGATGCGGTCAACAACGTCGAAACCTACTTCCAGCAGCATCCCGAACTGCTGAAGAAGGCGACCGGCGTTGACCAGCTAATCCCTTCTCCGGAAGCCGGTGCCGCGACTGCGCCTGGCGAGTTCCACTGCCATCCGGCAAACGCGATTAACGCGCTGGAACGTGCGAAAGGCATGCTGGGCAATATCGAAAGCTATGACAAACTGACCGTTGAGCAGCGTGGTCAGCTGCGTCGCATCATGCTGTGCATTTCTGATGTGACGGATAAAGTGGCGAAGCTGCCTGACGTGAATGCTGACGACCAGCGTCTCCTGAAGAAACTGAAAGGCGATATGCTCAACACCATCGAGTACGCGCCAATCTGGATCATCATGGCCGTCGCGCTGGCACTGGGTATCGGTACAATGATTGGCTGGCGTCGTGTGGCGACCACCATCGGCGAGAAGATCGGTAAGAAAGGCATGACCTATGCGCAGGGTATGTCCGCGCAGATGACGGCGGCGGTTTCTATCGGTCTGGCAAGCTATACCGGTATGCCGGTCTCAACTACCCACGTACTCTCCTCGTCCGTGGCAGGTACCATGATTGTTGACGGCGGCGGTCTGCAGCGCAAAACCGTGACCAACATTCTGATGGCCTGGGTGTTCACCCTTCCGGCCTCTATCCTGCTGTCTGGCGGTTTGTACTGGATTTCGCTGAAGCTGATTTAATCGGTTGAAGGCGACAAAAAGCGGGTCAGGAAACTGACCCGCTTTTTTTATGCTCAGTGCCAAATCATCAATGCAATCATACTGACTACGACCAGCCCGCACAGGGCGCTGGTCAAAATGAACTGACGACGCAGGCGCTCGCAGCGACGAATAAACTCTTCATCGTGATGATCGCGGTAGCGCTGGTAGTAGATGTATCCCACCAGACGCATCTGCTTGCTGGGCTGTCCATGCGAGGTGAAGAACCCTCCACCGTCCACATACTGATAAAGCAACGGATCGCAACCACGAAGTACCACTAACAGCGCACGTAACGATGAGAAGTAGCGCGCCATATTCACTATGCAAACCACGCATAACGCCCAAAACAATGCGACGGTGCTAATCATACATCCTCCCCGGCGTCCGCCCACGAAGCAAGGCTCCTGAGCTACCGCACCCCAATGCCCTGACAGACAGTTCAGTGAAAGAATGACCAAAAGTCGATCCGGTTCGCGTTTTAATATCCGAACGGCTCATTTAATAGTGTAGGAGATCCGTTAATTTTTTTGCCACAAGGTTAATCGTTATCAACACCAAAGCTTGAAAAATATGTTTAACTGGGCCGTAATGAAAGCATCAGACGACGGCTTTCCCATTTAGTCATCGATAACTTAAGGAAGGAGTAACACTATGGCTTACAAACACATTCTCATCGCGGTAGACCTCTCCCCGGAGAGCAAAGTGCTGGTTGATAAAGCGGTATCCATGGCACGTCCCTACAACGCGAAAGTTTCGCTGATCCACGTTGACGTGAATTACTCCGACCTCTACACCGGTCTGATCGACGTGAATCTTGGCGATATGCAGAAACGCATTTCCGAAGAGACTCACCACGCTCTGAGCGAGCTCTCCACCAACGCGGGTTATCCGATCACCGAAACCCTGAGCGGCAGCGGCGACCTGGGTCAGGTACTGGTTGATGCGATCAAGAAATACGACATGGACCTGGTGGTGTGCGGTCACCATCAGGACTTCTGGAGCAAGCTGATGTCTTCAGCGCGCCAGCTGATTAACACCGTTCACGTGGATATGCTGATTGTTCCACTGCGTGACGAAGAAGACGAGTAAGTGCAAAAAAGCCCGGTGACGCTAACGCTTACCGGGCCTACAAATGGCACTGAACGTAGGCCGGGTAAGGCGAAGCCGCCACCCGGCTTTTTTATTCTGGCGTTCCCGAATAAATATCAAACCGGTGCCCTTTAGTGGTCACCGCATTGGTCGTGGCAACGTCCGCCAGCGGCGGCGCATAGTCCGGGCGCTTTACCACCACCCGCTTCGTCGCGAGCTGACGAGCCGGCTCCAGCAGGCCATCGGCATCTAAATCCGGCCCCACCAGCGACTGAAACACCCGCATCTCTTTCTTCACCAGCG
Source organism: Enterobacter asburiae (assembly GCF_024599655.1). NCBI lineage: Bacteria > Pseudomonadati > Pseudomonadota > Gammaproteobacteria > Enterobacterales > Enterobacteriaceae > Enterobacter > Enterobacter asburiae. The sequence goes on along the minus strand of NZ_CP102247.1, from coordinate 370,230 downwards.
CGCTTTTCTGCTTATGCGGGAACATAGGGTCGAGATAGACCACCTGCGGACGCGGGGTGATGTCGGTCAGCGCCGTCAGGCTAGAGGCGTGGATCAGCTGTAGTCGTTCCTGCAGCCACGGGCCGATTTCCGGGTCCGCATAGCCCCGCGCTAGCCCGTCGTCGAGCAGCGCAGCGACCACCGGATTACGCTCCAGCATTCGCACGTGACAGCCGACAGACGCCAGCACAAAGGCATCACGCCCCAGCCCCGCCGTGGCATCGACCACGTCCGGGAGGTAGCTCCCCTTGATGCCGACCGCTTTAGCCACCGCCTCGCCGCGACCGCCGCCGAACTTGCGCCGGTGCGCCATCGCGCCGCCGACAAAATCGACAAAAATCCCGCCGAGCTTCGGTTCGTCGCGCTTGCGTAATTCAAGGTGCGCTGTCGTCATCACCAGCGCCATCAGGTTTTCTTCATCGTGCTCCAGCCCCCAGCGGGCCGCCAGAACAGATAAGGCGCCGTCTCCGGCGCCTGTTTCATCTACTAAGCAGATCTTCACGTAACAATCAGCCTTTGATCCCGTAATGCTCAAGCATCGCATCCAGTTGCGGCTCGCGGCCGCGGAAGCGTTTGAACAGCACCATTGGCTCTTCAGACCCGCCGCGGGTCAGGATGTTATCGAGGAACGACTGGCCGGTTTCGCGGTTGAAGATCCCCTCTTCTTCGAAGCGAGAGAAGGCATCTGCCGCCAGCACGTCGGCCCACAGGTAGCTGTAGTAACCCGCCGCGTAGCCGCCTGCGAAGATATGGCTGAACGCATGCGGGAAGCGGCCCCAGGTTGGTCCTGGAATAACGGCAACCTGCTTTTTAATCTCGGCGAGGGTTTCAAGGATTTTCGCACCCTGCTCCGGGCTAAACTCCGCGTGCAGACGGAAGTCGAACAGGCCGAACTCCAGCTGACGCAGGATGAACATCGCCGCCTGGTAGTTTTTCGCCGCCAGCATTTTATCCAGCAGCGCTTTCGGCAGCGGTTCGCCGGTCTCATAGTGGCCGGAGATAAACGCCAGCGCGTCCGGCTCCCAGCACCAGTTTTCCATAAACTGGCTTGGCAGCTCGACCGCATCCCACGGCACCCCGCTGATACCGGCCACGCCTGCGGTTTCGATGCAGGTCAGCATATGGTGCAGACCGTGACCGAACTCGTGGAACAGGGTGATCACCTCGTCGTGGGTGAACAGCGCCGGTTTGCCGTTCACCGGACGGTTAAAGTTACAGGTCAGGTAGGCGACCGGCTTCTGCAGAGAACCGTCGGCTTTACGCATCTGGCCAACGCAGTCATCCATCCACGCCCCGCCGCGCTTGTTCTCACGCGCGTAAAGATCGAGGTAGAAGCTGCCGCGCAGTTCGTTTTTCTCGTCATACAGCTCGAAGAAGCGCACGTCCGGATGCCAGACGTCGATATCGGTACGCTCTTTGGCGGTGATGCCATAGATGCGTTTTACCACCTCGAACAGGCCGTTAACGGCTTTGTTTTCCGGGAAGTACGGGCGCAGCTGCTCGTCGCTGATGCTGTAAAGGTGCTGCTTCTGTTTTTCGCTGTAGTACGCGATATCCCACGGCTGCAGCTCGTCCACGCCGAACTCCGCTTTTGCGAAGGCGCGCAGCTGGGCCAGCTCTTTCTCCCCCTGAGGACGGGCGCGTTTCGCCAGATCGGTCAGGAAGTCGAGTACCTGCTGCGGGTTTTCCGCCATTTTGGTGGCGAGGGATTTATCGGCGTAGTTTTCGAAGCCCAGCAGCTGTGCCAGCTCGTGACGCAGAGCAAGGATTTCCGCCATCACCGGGCTGTTGTCCCACTTACCGGCATTCGGCCCCTGATCGGAGGCGCGGGTGCTGTACGCGCGGTACATCTCTTCGCGCAGGGCCTGGTTGTCGCAGTAGGTCATCACCGGCAGATAGCTCGGGATATCCAGCGTTAACAGGAAACCGTCCTGCTCTTTCGCCTCGGCCTGGGCTTTTGCCGCTGCCAGCGCGCTTTCCGGCATACCCGCCAGCTCCGCTTCGTCGGTAATCAGCTTCGTCCAGCCCATGGTGGCGTCGAGCACGTTGTTGCTGTACTGGTTGCCCAGTTCGGACAGGCGCGCGGCAATTTCACCGTAGCGGGTCTGCTTCTCTTTTGGCAAACCGATACCGGACAGCTCAAAGTCACGCAGGGCGTTATCGACCGATTTTTTCTGCGCCGTGTTCAGTTCGGCATAATGGTCGCCGTCGCGCAGGTCGCGGTAGGCTTTGTAGAGACCTTCGTGCTGGCCGACCCAGGTGCTGTACTCAGAGAGCAGCGGCAGGGTCTGTTCGTAGGCTTCGCGCAGTTCCGGACTGTTTTTTACCGAGTTCAGGTGGCTCACCGGGGAGAAGATACGCCCCAGCACGTCGTCCACTTCGGCCAGCGGCTGACACAGATTTTCCCAGGTGTACGGCGCGCCCTGCGCTACCACGCTTTCTACCGCCGCGCGGCAGTTGTCCAGCGATTGCGTAACGGCTGGAACCACATGCTCAGGGAGGATTTTAGAAAACGGCGGCAACGAAAAAGGCGTCAGTAATGGATTGGTCATAAACGCTGTCCTGTTGAAATAGGTGAATGAAGCGCGCATCCGGCGCTGTGCATATGGGATCTAGAATGGGGTTAAGTGTAGAGGATTTCAATGCCAGACGTGGCGGAAAAGCGCCCGGTGGCGCTGCGCTTGCCGGGCCTACGGGTAATCTGCGCCGTTCTGCTGTAAACTGTGGCAAATCGTCAATTCAGCGGAATATCATTACCCATGCTCAGTTATCGCCACAGCTTCCACGCAGGCAACCACGCCGACGTCCTTAAACACACCGTTCAGAGCCTGATCATCGAATCGCTCAAAGAGAAAGAGAAGCCGTTTCTCTATCTGGACACGCACGCGGGCGCGGGCCGTTATCAGCTGAGCGGCGAGCATGCCGAGCGTACCGGTGAATATCTGGAAGGGATTGCCCGCATCTGGCAGCAGGACGATCTGCCTGCCGAGCTGGAGCCGTACATCGGCGTGGTGAATCACTTCAACCGCAACGGCCAGCTGCGCTACTACCCGGGCTCGCCGCTGATTGCACGCCAGCTGCTGCGCGAGCAGGACAGCCTCCAGCTGACCGAGCTGCATCCGAGCGACTTCCCGCTGCTGCGTTCTGAATTCCAGAAAGACAGCCGCGCCCGCGTGGAAAAATCCGACGGATACCAGCAGCTGAAAGCCAAGCTGCCGCCGGTTTCCCGTCGCGGCCTGGTGCTGATCGACCCGCCGTACGAAATCAAAACCGACTATCAGGCGGTGGTGACCGGTATCCACGAAGGCTACAAACGCTTCGCCACCGGGACATACGCCCTGTGGTATCCGGTGGTGCTGCGCGCGCAAATCAAACGCATGATCAAAGACCTGGAAGCGACCGGCATCCGCAAAATCCTGCAGATTGAGCTGGCAGTTCGTCCGGACAGCGATCAGCGCGGTATGACCGCCTCCGGGATGATTGTGATCAACCCGCCGTGGAAGCTCGAAGCGCAGATGAACAACGTGCTGCCGTGGCTGCATAAAACGCTGGTGCCAGCGGGTACAGGCCACGCCACCGTCAGTTGGATCGTGCCGGAGTAATCGCAGCCATCGGTGGAAACTATTGATTTCAGGTATACAATCGCGGCAATTCACGATTAAGGACAAAAGCTATGACTAAGCATTATGACTACATCGCAATCGGCGGCGGCAGCGGCGGCATCGCCTCCATCAACCGTGCGGCCATGTACGGCCAGAAGTGCGCGCTGATTGAAGCCAAAGCGCTGGGCGGCACCTGCGTGAACGTGGGTTGTGTACCGAAGAAAGTGATGTGGCATGCGGCGCAGATCCGTGAAGCTATCCATATGTATGGCCCGGACTACGGCTTTGACACCACCATCAACCACTTCGACTGGGACAAGCTGATCGCCAGCCGTACCGCCTACATCGACCGTATTCACACCTCGTACGACAACGTGCTGGGTAAAAATAACGTTGACGTCATCCACGGCTTCGCCCGCTTTGTGGACGCGAAAACGATCGAAGTGAACGGTGAGACGATCACCGCCGATCACATCCTGATCGCCACCGGCGGCCGTCCGAGCCACCCTAATATTCCAGGTGCAGAATACGGTATCGACTCCGACGGTTTCTTTGAGCTGCCTGCCCTGCCTAAACGCGTCGCCATCGTGGGCGCGGGTTACATTGCCGTAGAACTGGCTGGCGTGATTAACGGCCTGGGCGCAGAAGCGCACCTGTTCGTGCGTAAACATGCGCCGCTGCGCAGCTTTGACCCGCTGATCGTCGACACGTTGGTTGAAGTGATGAACACCGAAGGCCCGACCCTGCACACCAACGCCGTACCAAAATCGGTGGTGAAAAATGCGGACGGCAGCCTGACGCTTGAGCTGGAAGATGGCCGCAGCCAGACCGTCGACTGCCTGATCTGGGCGATTGGTCGTGAACCAGCGAACGATAACTTCAACCTCGGCGTGACCGGCGTGAAAACCGACGAAAAAGGCTATATCGTCGTCGATAAATTCCAGAACACCAGCGTACCGGGCATTTATGCGGTCGGCGATAATACCGGAGCGGTTGAGCTGACGCCGGTGGCCGTTGCGGCAGGTCGTCGTCTCTCTGAGCGCCTGTTCAACAACAAGCCGGACGAGCATCTGGATTACAACCTTATCCCAACCGTAGTCTTCAGCCACCCGCCAATCGGCACCGTCGGCTTAACCGAGCCGCAGGCGCGCGAGCAGTATGGCGACGACCAGGTGAAAGTGTATAAATCAGCATTCACCGCGATGTACACCGCCGTCACCTCTCACCGCCAGCCGTGCCGCATGAAGCTGGTCTGCGTGGGCCCGGACGAGAAGATTGTCGGTATCCACGGCATCGGCTTCGGCATGGATGAGATCCTGCAGGGCTTCGCCGTGGCGCTGAAGATGGGCGCAACGAAGAAAGACTTCGACAATACGGTGGCAATCCACCCGACGGCCGCGGAAGAATTTGTGACCATGCGTTAATACGCGATGAACATAAAAAAGCTGGCTTTAAGCCAGCTTTTTTTATTTAGGCAGTACAATACTTTCTTTCAACTGAAAGCTACTTTTTGCACTGTTCAAAGTGATGGGAAGGAAACAACACTACCGCTCTGTTACATATTTCATTTGTCTTGTCATGTTGATTTAAGGCGTAGGAAATAGCAATTTTACTTGCATAGACATTTGCGTCATTATGAATATTAAGGTATTCGTCGGACCACGTCATAAAGTCGAGTAAATACGCTTTATCATGCGTGATATTGTACTTTAAAAGTAATGAGATATGTTCATCATAGTCCAACCTTGAACGCTGACTCAATGTATTTGGAAGACTATCCAGTGAATCAGACGAAAATATAAATGGCTGAAGATTGAGTTGCTCTATTTTCGTCATACGGATCTCTGTAATCAGTCCACTTACCATGAACAAAATCAGAAAACACCCATACAATGCGCCAACGTATCGCCATAGGCTTTGCGGAGAAGAGTTAAACTTAGCTTCATCTCCCTCATTTACAGTAAATATACAAAAAATAAAAATGATAATTATTGAATGGAAAACAGACTGATAAAGGGGATATTCCAGATTCATATGTACTGCAATCGGTGTAAGTAGTGCAATACCAGCCCATTTTCCATTCTTACTGGATTTATAACGCAGTGAAATCATGGCAAAAATAATAATTACAATGCCTAAGATTGCAAGCAGACCGCCCTCTGACCATGCATAAAGCAACTCATTATGAGGATGTGTCAGAGACTCACTAATAAATGGCCCACCCTGTAATAAGGCCATGTCAGCGAAACTTTTTTCAAAACCACCATAGCCAACTCCCATAAGAGGATGGGCGATAATCATTAAGAGAGTATTTTTTAATATAGCCGCGCGTTGATTATTACTGCCAGTTTTATCAAAAATATCCAAACCATCGGGCACAGTCACGCCTAAAAACTGGAAATAATTATGTTGCCATAAATAAGCAATGATAAAGCCAGAAAAAATCACAAACAATGGAACAAAGTATGTTCGGATGGGTTTTTTATTAGTAACGGTTAAAATGATAATGGCGCTGACAAAGCCTATCATCCCGGCTCTACTCTGTGCAAGATATAGAACAAACGCTAAAGTAAAAAGCATCAATGATGAAAAAATAGTCAAATGCCGGCGCTTATTATCCGCTGTTATTATTAGCCAAAAGAGGGCTGATGCGCCAGTAGCTAAAAAGGAGGATAAAACATTAACCTGCTGGAAACTGCCGTAAGGTCTGACTCCAACAAATACACTGTCCAACTGGTGAAATGCTTGCAGTAAGCCATACCCGGCCTGGGCAAAGGCCGATATAACAATTACCTTTAACCATCGCCGCCCCTGCTGTCTGGTCAATTTTATTTGACTCAACATTAGCCATAAAAATATTAATCCCCAGAGGGCCATAACATGTGGCGCAGAATCAATCCGCCATGCGCGATGAGGAGTGAAGACCAAAGGAATTGACCAAAATGTCGTACCAAAAAAGATCAGATAAAAACCTTTAGGCAGATTTATTCTCTCCGATTTACTTGTTAGCATTACCCAAAAGATAATAACCCCAATAAATGACCAGCATAAAAGATTTATAGGCAATTTTAACCCTTGCCCCCCCATGTTAGGGAGAGGGATTAAAACAATCACATTAAGCAAAATAAAAAAGAATGTCACACCGCTGACGCGGGATAAGCCAGGCCGATACAGGTTCATTTAGTTACACATCAATAATTAAAATATCTCATAAAGCAGCCATTTACTAACAAGCTACTCTTATAATAAATCAGATAACATCAGAGCATTGTCAAAACCAACACCGCACTGGCAGAAAATGTACCTGTTGGTATATTCTTGGTCTCGACATCAGGATCGCGTACTGCACCGAATGCCAAATCCAGTATATTAGAACCGGACGTAAATGTTACCGGTATAACATCTCTGGGGGATATTGTTGAATTATTGTATGTCACATAAACGCCTAAGCCGTTTGCGCTGGAAGATATAACATCACTTCCTCCGATGGTAATAGGTGTGTAGGTTACCTGCATATTCATCATGACTTGATCGGCATTTTTGCACTCGACCGGAATCTGATAATGCTTGTTTTTCCCGGTTCCCGGCACCGTTGGCAATGTATCTCTCTCGATAGTACCTAAACTTACACTGAGATTATTTCCATCATTTAGCGTGCATGATGCAGTGGGTGGATTCGGAGGAAGCGGAGTAACATCCGGACACCAAGGGCCGGTACTTGCAGGACCACCAACCGTTGCTTTTCCTGGATCCTCAATGATATAGCAAAGTGTAGTATGATAACCTAGATTATAGCGTGCGGAGGTCCCACCAAAATTAGGGTTCTGGGCTCCTATGGTTTTGTCCTGGGTGAAATAATACGAGCTGTTTGTATAAACATACGTTCCGCTACCTGCGCGTGTACAAGCCACCAAATCACAAACGACCATATTTATTTTGAATGGGAGATCCGTGCGTAATATATAAAGATTGTCCGCCCAGGGCACAGGCTGATTGAAGGTACAAAGCGTTGGGTTAACCGATGGCTCAACATTAGGCATTGTGCTCGTGGTTTCAGGTACGCTGCACCCACTTGAATCAGTAACCCAACCTGGCGATCCACTGGGTATTTTTGTTAAACCAATAATACCCATCATACCTGCGTGAGCACTTAAGGAAGAGAGTAAGAATAAAAACACAAAAGATAAGAGTCGCATTTCAACGGTCCTGGAATCTGTAACATTAAAAGTGATTTAGCGAGAAAAATATTCCTGCTACTCGTTTATTGATATTCCATTTCAAAAGTAGCCGTTGCATTGAACTGCCCCATAATCATGCTTTCCTTCTGAACCGCTTCGGGTTCACCTGCAACATAGGCCCTAAAGGTAAACTGGCTCACACCATCGGATAACGCTTGTTGAGTCGTCGGTTGATTGAGCGATAACATTGTTCCATCTTCATATTCCAGACCAATAGCAATGCCTTTGGCGGTACCGTTAACGGCAAGCAAGCCTGGCAGAGCCTGATCTTCTGCCCCCTTAAATGTAAAGCTCACCATGTTGCTCATTGACGTATCGCAATCAGTCAGATTGATGGTGAAGACTTCACTCGAGCTTCTGTTATATTTATATAGCGATTTTGCAACAATGCTCTTGAAGTCAACAACAATATCCGTTGTGTTTGGATCAAGATTACAAGGTTCACTCACCAAAGCACCATCAAATTGCAGATTATTTTCTGAAGCAGAGTTATAAAAAGAGATAATAAACAAAGTAAGTATTACTACTACACTTTGTATTTTTGGAAATACCATTTTATGGTCGTTCATAATTAAAATACCTTTCACAGGTACTCTGCAGTTATCGTCGCTGTAGCCGTAAAGCTTTGTTCGCTCAACTCTACGGAAGGGTCTTTTACAGGCACCGCTGTTAACGACAAAGTCGACAACGCGCCTAGAGTGGTATTGACTGTTTTATTTAGCTGCACCGGTGTGCCATTTGATCGAATCTGTATACCGAGGCCTGAAACATTTGTTGTAACCGCTGCATTATCAAAGTTCTCAGGCGTCCCCGATATCGTAAATCGGACAGAATCACTATCAGCGGCCCCCTCACATTCAGCTGAAAAGGGTATTGGCATTTCATAATGTGTTCCATCGACTTTTTTTATACCGACGTTACCAAATGGAACGGAGATCGTTTTATCATTATTAATTGAGCAGGATGTACTGACTATAAACGTGCCGCTAAACTTAAACTCCACACTATCACCTGTCTGCGCAGCGAAAGTGTTTGCCTGCAGGAAACATAAAATAGATGCACAAGCAATTTTTGACGTAAACAGGTAATTTTTCATGACAAACTCTTAATTAAAGGCCAACGTTAACGTACCCGATGCGGAGAAGGTATCATCGGTTTTCACATTTGACGTGTTTTCAGCGCTGACCTGTACAATTTGGGCCTGAAGCGTGGGTTGGTTCTCCGTATCAACATCAAACCATTCAGCCATACTTTGTGGATTGCCATTTACCAATAATTCAATCCCAATCACACCTTTGTCCGTACCCAGAACATTTTTTCCGTTATAAGTCTCATAGCTCCCGGATGATGAGTCAAATTTCATCTGCAATAAGCCAGATGAATCACCAGTGCATGAAAAGTCACTTGTGAGAGGTTTTTTATAATCGCCAAATAATGTCAACGTATTGTCTCGGTTCTTTTTGAGCTCTATGCTACCAAAGTTAATGCTGAGCGTGCCGCCTTGATCAAAAGTACATGAACCGGTCGCGACTAATGTGCCCGTGATATCAATATTAATCTGAGCCTTATCTCCACTTGCACTGAAAGCGGCTGGCGATAACATAATAAAGGCTAAAGCCGCAATCCAAAGAGAGACGTTCACTTTCAATGTATTGAACATATTTTTTATTTCGACCGTCAGTTATAGCTCACTTTAAAATCGGCTACTGCCCGAAAATCACCGGTCTCAAGCGGCGAAGATGTACGCACAATCTTGACAGTGTAATTTAGCGCATTATCTGCGGGAGCCAGAAAAACAGGAACGCCTGCAATGCCCGGAACAATTTGCCGTCCAGTGTTATCGTTAATCATCAACGCGATCCCTTTGATTCCCTGAACGGCAATCAAGTGCGCCGTATCCGGGTCTGTTGGGGCCACAAAACTCACGCTAACGACAGGATGAGTCTCATCCCTTTTTGTCACGCCGGTATAACGGTTTGTTTGCCGCCCTCCCGTCTGATCACAATTTCTAAAACCCAAGCTGAAATGCACGGGTTCCCCGGCATCACCCGGTTTCTGCAATATACCTTTCGAGATAGTGCCCAGATTCACCTCCTGGAAAAGAGATTGCATATCAAGATGACAGGCCCCGACCAAAAGAAAACCATGAATATGTAATTCGCCAGCCATGTTATTGTTTTCAGCCTTACAGTGCTGAGACCACAGCATGACGAATACAACAATCAGCACCCCCTGTATAAATGCATCCATGCATCCTTTACGGTATCGTTCTTTTGTCATCCTTTCCTCCATGGCTGAAACGGGCGCTTTTGAAGTTATCCAGCTTTTACAGCTGACACGCTGCAGGTATTGCCATTGCAGCTGAATGTAGCCTGAGGTCGACCACCAAAATCGTTGATAAACGACAAGACAGGGTGCGTTCCGAGTTCGGCAGCATTAACGCTCATCTGGGCGTTATCTTTTGGCGATACCATAATCGGTTTAAAACTACTGACGTCTTTTCCATTTTCGGTTGCTGATGCCGCGACAATAGTCACGAAATGGGTGGAGGGGTTGTTGATTTGATATCCATTACCGCTTTTTGTTAACGTAATTTTTTTGAAGGCATCATTTTCAGTACCGTGTTCAATAACAATAGCGCTCGGACGATAAAACAGCTTAACTCGCGTCTGCAACGCAAGCTGAAGCGTGTTAGGCTTTGAGCTTTTTGGAGGAATTTCACGCACGTTAAAATAAAACAATGATTCACGATCTTGCGGTAATTTAACAGCATCACCCATTGACTGAATTTTTACCTGACCTTTTGCTCCTGGCTCCACTCGCTGTAAAGGAGGGAGTGCCATAAGAGGGGATTCTATTTTATTACCCTCAGCATCTTCTACCCAGGCCTGGGCCAAATAAGGCAATGATTTATTTTGATTAGTAATAGTGACAACCATTGATGATTTATCACCATTAAATATTACACGTGTACGGTCTAATGCAATCGCGGCATTAGCCTCCTGTACCAGCATAATCAGAGAAAGAGCACTCATCATGAGCGTCAGACAATGTTTGTTCATTTTCATGGATAATTCACTTATTTTAAAATGGATAATGAGATAGTTAAGATTTTATGGAGAATATTTCCCCTGCGACTATTCCATTTATCGCCGTTGACACGGAAGTAATAACTTCTTGTCTAACGCTGGAAGCCGGGAAGGTAGTGTTATTTTACATTGAACCCCACCATCCCAACTTACATCCATTATTTCTTCAGGGCGGATCCCGGACAGCCAAACGCTGCCATCATCTCCGATAATGCCCGTTTGTGCACCGCCCTTATTACGGACTTCTGCGCCAAACGGTGGAGTTGAGCCATCCGCTAATTTAATAATCGCCATCGCTTTCTGTCCGGCCAAAATGCCAAACTTGCGATAGCCAATCGCCCCTTCCGTGAGTGTTCCCTGAACAACAGAGCGGGTTGCATCTATATCATCAGGAAGATTATCCATATCAACGTTAATTGTGCTGCGATAATAACTGCTAATATCACTCACGACGGCTTTACCGAAATGATTTGAGTGGGTGATCGCACCATATCCGCTTACAGGCACGTCACTCACGCCGTCCGTGTCGACCATCATTCGCGTTCCACCGATCACATTTACACGATGAAGCGCCACTCCCTGAGACGTTCCGGTCACCCCTCCCTGAAGGGAAAGGCCAAATGCGCTGTCGCTGTTTCCGGTTACGCTCGCGTTCATGGTCATGCTGGCCAGGTCACCGTCATGCGTAAAATAACCGTTTCCGGTTCCCGTACCATTCGAAGATGTTCCTACATTCATACGATAGGTATTATTACTGTCAATACGGTCATAATAGCCAACCGTATGAGTATTTTCCCCACCGCTGGATTGACCATTATAACTGATCGTACCGTGCTCTCCCCACGGTAGTGACAGGCTTAAGTACATACCATCATCTTTCGAACCGTCATAAACCGTTCTATACGCCGACAGGCTTACACTCACATTCTTAAAGTTACCTACGTCAAAATAGTCTGATAATGACAGATTCCAGGTATCACTTGCTTCACGGTCCCAATACGTCTGATGGCTATAATTGAGATAAGCGCTAAGGTTGATCGGACGAATCTGCTTGTTAAACGTAATGGTATACAGCTCTTTATTAAGTCCCGAGTTTAGACCATCGTGATAACGCTCGTCTAAATACTGCGACATACTCATATAATTACGCTGCGAGAACCGATACCCCGCGAATGTCACCTCACTATCGTATTCATCAAAACGTTTTGAATAACTCAAGCGATATGACGCACCGCTTTTGGTCTCCTGTCCCGGCAGTACCGCTCTGGATTGCGTAATATCAAAAGATAACGCCCCCAATGCCAACAGGTCACGACCGAGGCCTACAGCCAGGGAATTATAATCCCCCGCAAGTAGGCTCCCCCCATACATGGACCATCCGTTATTAATACCCCAAGAGAATTCCCCTGTAGCAAATTCTGGACCTTCCTGATGATGCTCATAATCCAACGGCTTGCCCGCTGAAACTTTGTAGCGAACGAGGCCAGGGCGAGTCAGGTAAGGTATACTTGCGGTCTCAACCTGAAACATTCGCACGCTGCCATCTTGTTCTTCGACTTTAACGTCCAGCTTACCCGAAACAGCGGCATTCAAATCCTGAATACGAAACGGCCCCGCCGCAACAGTTGTCTCATAGATCACCCGGCCCTGCTGACTGACAGTGACCTTAGCATTGGTTTTGGCAATGCCAGTGACTTCCGGTGCATATCCCCTGAGATTGGGTGGCAGCTGATTATCATCCGTCGACAGGCTGGCACCGTTAAAGCGAAAGCTGTCGAACATTGATGAATCCAGATAGCTTTCACCGAGAGTCAACTTTGCCCTTAAAGCCGTAATTGCACGATAGGCATAATAGCGGCTCCAGTCCCAACTTTGCTGCGTACCGCCGGTTTGGCCTCCCGTTTGATCATAACGAGCCTGCCAGTCAGCGCGAACACGCCATGGACCCAGGTTCGCACCCGTCGTTCCGTTACCGCTTACGTTATTGTCGCGACCGACATCTTGTCCTTTTGAGGACATTGCGTTCAGGTTATAGTCAAATAATACGCCCGGGATCCCATTATCCCAACTGGAAGGCGGGTCCCAATTTTCAGAGGTATATTCGAGATAAGCCTGTGGCATGTTTATATATAACGTACTGCTACCCAGATCTGGGCGGATCGTCAGCCCTTCCAGGGTTGAAATATCAAGGCATTGATTGTTATGCCACCATTTGACCTCACTCAGCACAGAACTTTTAAGACCGAACTGCTTGATCAGTTCTGGTGTCAAACACGCCACGCTCCCTTTTGGATCGTTTTCTGGCGCGAGGAATTCAATACTCTGCTCAGGAAGCTCAGATTTATTTAGTCGTACAGTTAACTGATATTGCCCTGGCATCAGGTAACCTGCCTGGGAAAATTGGGTTAAATCAATACGGGAGCGTTCTTTTACATCCAGAACGTCCGTATTAAATTCAATCGTATCTTCAGCGAAAACCGGGCGAAAAAAAGACACCGCCAGCAGAATGCAAACTGCAACAGGTTTAGGTGTTAATACAAATGTATTACAACATTTATTACGACGTATGTTGGTCATTTTTAAACGAGCCATCTTCAGAAATAATCCACTTTAAAACGCAAAACGGAATAGTACTCACCGACGTCTAGCTGATGATGGTTCCCGACCACACGGAGTGTATAATCAAGCGTTTGTGCACCAGACACTAATGTTCCTTCAGGTAGCGGTTCCCCCGGCTTAGCAATATGGCCTTGCGTATCAGAAATTTGTATACCAATTCCAGACGCTCCTTTAACTGTAAATAATCCATCCTCCGAATCACCCTCAAAAGTCGTTTGGAACAACTCTCTATTTGTAAAATTACAATTCACAAGATGAAGCGAAAAAGGGAATGGCTGCCCACTACCTTGATGAATAATTTCTCCAAGCGTTGATGCATTCATATCAATGGTTTGCTCACGATCTTCAGTGGCTATTGCACAAGACGAATCGATAATGCTGCCTTCAACGCTAATTCTTCCATATTCCTGCGTAGGGAGATTTGCCTCAGCCTGGGCAGAGAATAAAAATGAAAGAAAAAAAATACCCAAAGTACTGCGAAAGGAAGAAGTGAAATTGCGGTTCTTATTCATGTTTTTTCCTGCCGCAACAGTGATTTTTGTAATAAACCGTCCCTCATTTCATTCACATGACTTCAGGACGGTATCAGGCAACAATCAGGAAATTAAAAAAACATCAACTGATTACTGGTAAGACAGGGTGAAGTCCGCAACAGACTGGAAGCTGCCTGGGACAATTGTTGCTGATGCACCATCACCCTGGAGATACGCAGAGAATTCCAGAGTGTTATTTCCGTCCTGCAGAGTCTGAGCTGGAGAGGCAGTTCCCAGTGTGATGATCTGACCGGAGCCGTTTGTAATCGCAATGGAAGCGCCTTTTGCAGTACCCGTAATACCCAGCAGTTTTGGGTTACCTGCAGACGGAGCACCGGTAAAGGTTGCCTTAACAGATTTTAAAGTGGTGGTATCACACTGCTCTAATTTGATCGCGAATGGCTGCGGATTAGACGTCCCACCATCCTTAAGGGCAACATTAGACACTTCGCCCAGATCAACCGTCTGATCGCTACTATCAGGCGTGATGGAGCATGGTGCATCAATAATTGAACCCGTGAAGGTCACAGTACCATGCCCCTCATCTTTTGCTTGAACTGCGCCCATTGCAAAAGTAGAAGCCATAGCTACCGCCAGAACAATCTTATTCATGTTCATGTATATAATTCCTAATTTACCGTTAAAATCTTGTTTGAAAAAACAATATCTTTATAAGTTAATCCACTGAAATATAACAAGCAAAAGCTCATGCTTAGTACGAAACAGTAAGATTCACATTAAGCAAATAAATTGGCTCCAACGAAGTGTTACCAACTTATTTTCTTTCTCAATTAAAGTATTCTTGAGTGGGGGGATTATAATGACTGGAAAGAATTGAGGGCAAATGAAAGCGTGTCCGATTTCGGATAGTAGATACACAATTTCATTGTAGATTAGAGTGACAAGACTGTTTTGCGCTAAAAATTTAACATTTTATTTAATACAAAATGAATGCACATGAATTAAAATACAAAAAACAAAAGAAGTTCTAATTGACGGAACTTGTTGAGATTACTAAAATAATTTCTTATAGCATTAACGCCCTGGGGGGACGTTTTAGTTAATTTTAAAGAATAATTTTTTTCACAGAAAATGCAACATTTTTTCGCATGTACTGTTTTCTATAGATGGGTTCCATACTATGCCTTAAGCTGCTTTTATATATCAAAACGTATTCTTTAGCATCAAAACATTCAACATAAGCCATTGATATAAAAAGAGTTAATATTGACCTCCAATTAGTTCATCTTAACGACAACTATCACATATACTTACAAGAATTAAGCATAGTTAAGATTTCTACTCTGGCTTCAGGGACACCATCATGACTAATCAAGAGAAACAAATAAAAAGAAAAGTAGAGGTTTTCACCCTTTATGATGAAACACTCGAGCATCCTGACGAAAAGATTAAGCATCTCCTCGACAATCTCTCTCCGCTAGGCGTTCCTGTCAAGTTAAAAGCCAGAGAGAGACTGAGCATGATTCATAAGGGTCAGAAAGTCTGTTACATCATTACTTCGGGCTACTTTTCATGCCAACGTAAAGGTGACGGAACGACAATAACAAATGTCTACCCACCTATGTTTATCGGTTTGGGAGAGATTTTTTCAAACTTCAGTTCTGTGCATTTTTATGCAGAGATTCCCGTTGAGGCGATTCGGATTACAGGTGATGATCTTGAAGCTTATATGGCTGCTAATCCAGATCAATGGCGTAATCTTGTGATCATTTTTTCCTACGTCATGCATAGGCTTATGATAAGAGATAGCCAGATTATCGCTGGAAACGCTTATCAAATTGTTCGCAATCTTCTGCAGGACTTGATGAACCAGCCTGACAAAGTGCGCGAAAGCATTTCTGCATCACGATTCATTCTTGAGCGGACAAAATTATCAAGGAGTACCGTAATGCACATTCTCTCTGAACTTTCTCGGGGAAACTATATTACCTTGAAGCGTTACGGTTTCTTATCGGAGATACATCGTTTGCCGGAAAAATTCTAGGTTGGATTAACAACGTTTCGTATTGATATATTTTCATTAATCACATCGTGAAACCACTTTTCATGAGCCACTCAAGCAGTGGCTTTTTGAATAGTAATGAATACTCTGAATTTTCCATATGTTAATACATCATTAAGCCATTGTAATATATACAGTTGCATTACTTTTCTATGCTCAATCGCATCCGGTTAGTGTGATCTACCGCACATATCCCTCCCCAACTACCGAAGCGAATGTCTACGCTTATAAGACGCCCGGATAAACCTGTCTTTTGAACACACAACCGGAGGTCCCTATCACCATGTTCAACCAGAAACTACAGGCTACCGAGAACATCGAGTTCGAGATTGCAGAAGAGCTGCGCTACGAGACCGATCCCTGCGAGTTGAAACTGGATGAAATGATTGAGGCGGAGCCGGAACCCGAAATGATCGAGGGGCTACCTGCCTCCGATGCGTTGACGCCCGCAGACCGCTATCTTGAACTGTTCGAGCACGTACAGTCGACCCGGCTGTTTGCGGACAGTAAAACCTTCCCCGACTGCGCGCCGAAGATGGATCCGCTGGATATCCTGATCCGCTACCGCAAGGTCAGACGCCACCGGGATTTCGACCTGCGCCAGTTTGTGGAGAACCACTTCTGGATGCCGGAAACGTACGGCACAGAATATGTCTCCGACCCGGGCCTTTCCCTGAAAGAGCACATTGATAACCTGTGGCCGGTGCTGACGCGCGAGCCGCAGGATCATATTCCCTGGTCTTCTCTGCTGGCGCTGCCGCAGGCCTATATCGTCCCCGGCGGGCGATTCAGCGAGACCTACTACTGGGATTCCTATTTCTCCATGCTGGGGCTGGCGGAGAGTGGCCGTAACGATCTGCTCAAATGTATGGCGGACAACTTCGCCTGGCTGATTGAACGCTACGGCCATATCCCCAACGGCAACCGCACCTATTATCTCAGCCGCTCGCAGCCGCCGGTCTTTGCCCTGATGGTGGAGCTGTTCGAGGAGGACGGCGTGCGCGGTGCGAAACGTTATCTGGACCACCTCAAAATGGAGTACGCCTTCTGGATGGACGGCGCGGAGTCGCTGCTGCTTAACCAGGCGTACCGCAGCGCCGTGCGCATGCCGGACGGTTCACTGCTCAACCGCTACTGGGACGACCGTGATACCCCGCGCGACGAATCGTGGATTGAGGACGTGGAAACGGCCCGCCACTCGGGTCGTCCACCTAATGAGGTGTATCGCGATCTGCGCGCGGGTGCGGCGTCCGGCTGGGATTATTCGTCCCGCTGGCTGCGCGATCCGTCGCGGCTCGCCAGTATCCGTACGACGCAGTTTATCCCCATCGATCTGAACGCCTTCCTGTTCAAGCTGGAAAGCGCTATTGCCAATATCTCGGCGTCGAAAGGGGATAAAGAGACGGCAGAGACGTTCCGCCAGAAAGCCAACGATCGCCGCGCGGCGGTGAACCGCTATCTGTGGGACGAGGAGAGCGGCTGTTACCGCGATTACGACTGGCGGCGCGAAGAGCTGGCGCTGTTCTCGGCAGCCAGCATTGTGCCGCTGTACGTGGGCATGGCGACGCACGAGCAGGCGGAGCGCCTGTCTGATGCGGTCAAAGCGCGGCTGCTGACGCCAGGCGGGATTCTGGCCACCGAGTACGAAACCGGCGAGCAGTGGGATAAACCCAACGGCTGGGCGCCGCTGCAGTGGATGGCGATTCAGGGGTTCAAGCAGTACGGCAACGACTCGCTGGGGGATGAGATCGCCTGGAGCTGGCTGCATACGGTGAACCATTTTTATCAGACGCATCACAAGCTGATTGAGAAGTACCACATCGCCAGCAGTACGCCGCGAGAAGGTGGCGGGGGCGAGTATCCGCTGCAGGATGGTTTCGGCTGGACGAACGGCGTGGTGCGGCGGCTGATTGGGCTGTATGGGGAGCCTTAAGTGGGGTGCGGTCTGGCCCCTCACCCCGGCCCTCTCCCCAAAGGGGCGAGGGTGTTCACGTTCCCTCTCCCCTTTGGGGAGAGGGTTAGGGTGAGGGGTGAAAAATTTTAGCGAATCACCTCATAAATGGCAGTCTGAATGGACTGCCATTTTTTCGAAGCGGCATCCGGCTGCGACTGCGCGCGGCGTGTGGCCATGTCGAGATCGTGCTGCTGGCGTTTCACCACGGCAGGCACGGTGCAGAATGCTTTGAGATACTCTTTACGTACCGAGGTCAGAGACTCGCCGTTCGACATGGCGTGGCTGAGCGTGTTGATGAAGCGACGGCACGGCTTCTCTTCCACCATGTTCTGCCGGTAGCGTAACATCAGCTCCAGCACATCGTCATAGCCTGCCGACATCGCCTCTTCGGTCCAGGAGAGCTTCCAGTCCATACCGCCCTGCAAAAACAGCAGGGTCACGCGGGTATCGTTGCGGTTGATGGCCGAGCGGAAATTATTCTCGTCCCAGGTCACCCCCATGCGCGTGAGCGTTTCACGCGAGGAAGGCGTCTCGCGCATTTCCTGCGGAGGGGCCGCTTCAGCCGCGCTGGCGGTCGCAGGCTGCGGTTTGCTGCTGGTCACCAGCCAGAATCCCCCCGCCACGATGGCAATCACCATAACGCCAACCGCCCCCCATAGCGCACCGGAAATAAGCTGTTCGCGTTGTTCGGGGCTGCGCGGCGCGCGCTGGGTCGGCTTTTCAATGGTGTCACGGACTTCAAATAGATCCCCACCGGTGACCCGATCCATTTTCTGCGCCTTTTCCCAGAAGGTATGCAGTTCGCTGGCATCTACCGCCATAAATCCGGCCGGATTGACGCGCGTTCTCCCCTCTTCAAACGCGCGCTGAACGGGCCGCGCGATCTGCGCGTAGTAGTTATCCAACAGCTGAATTTGCGCCGAGCTTAGCGTTTTCTGAACGGTGATGCTGTTGCGGATTTGTCGAATGTCGTCGAGGAAGGTTTGCAGCGTTTTGCGCGGTTCAACCAGCAGCGTCAGCATAGACGGGTCGCTGAACAGCGAGGCGTAATAGCGGCTGAACTCTTTTTTATCCACCAGCATCTGCGCCAGCTCGCTGAACATCATGCCGCTCAGGACATCGTTGATCTCGCCAAGCTTCAGCCAGCGCCGCACGCGGTCAGCGTTAAACAGGGTCTTAAGATGGTTGTTCAGCCGCACCTGATCGGGCCAGGCCTGCTGGATGAGCCCTTTAATCATCAGCTCAATCGCGCGTACTTGCTTTTGCGCCTGCTGCTGCTGAAGTTCGCTTCCCGGCGCCAGGTCCGTGCTGTAGGTCAACAGCGGCTGCTGCAGGCGAAGATGTTCCAGCGCGGTGACAAACCGCATCGCCGCAATAAGCTGGTTTTCACTCACATCCTGTCCGCTTTCATACTGCGGAACGCGCTGCTGCAGCAGACGCAGCTGGAGCGTAAATTCCGACATCTCGGCATCATTCAGGTTGAGTTTTTTCGCAACGGCTCCCCAGCCGCCCAGAGCTAATCGCGCGCTGTCGAGTTGTTCCAGGAACCAGCGTGGATCTTTGCCCTCAGAAGCATGTACATTCAGAAGAAGCAAAATTTCCACCGACGCATGGCGAATGACCGCCAGACAGTGTTCGAACTGTTCGCGAATATGGTGTGATGTGCTGAGAGTCATTGTTTTCCTTAAGCGACAACGAAGACATCCGGAATGGGCACGAGACGGCCCTTTTTCTTTTTATTTATACGCGGTTAACCATACCTGACTTTCTGTTGAAATAAAGTGACAACCCTAAAATCATTTAAAATGTTTCAGGAGAATCTGAATGCCGGTTTTAATTACCCCTCGCCTTACCTGTTCGCCCCTGCAGGAACAAGACTGGCCCTTTTTTCTGTCCCTGCAGCAGCATCCCGACGTCATGCGCTTTGTGGCGGAAGACCGCCCCGTCGAAGCCATCCGCGAGGCGTTTGATTCGCGCCTGACGCCCTGGTCACCGGGCAGCGCGCATTGGCTTTGTCTCGTCGTACGTGACGCCGCCTCCCAGGCCCCGCTGGGCGTTACCGGGTATATTCATCGGGAGGAGGACTGTGCCGAAGTGGGCTTCCTTTTCGCACCCGAGGCGCAGGGGAAAGGTTACGGCTTTGAATCCCTGAACTCGCTTTGCGATTATGCTTTTCATCAGGGCGGTTTACGTCGACTCACCGCTACCGTCACCGCGGGGAATACCGCGTCAAGACGCCTGCTGGAAAAAGCCCGCTTTCGCCTGGAAGGTGAATTACGCGAAAGCTATTACCTCGCGGGTCGCTGGCAAAATGACTGGTTATTTGGTTTATTACAGCAGGAATACCTGAATAATAATTCCTGATCAACAGCCATTTGGCGGATATTTCTCGAACGTCGTTTCCTCTACAGTATCGCTATTAAGAGGAAACGAATATGAAAGGTCATGCGCTGAAAATATCTTCTGCCGCCATTGCGTTAATAAAAAAATATCAGGGTCTTTCTCTGGAAAAATATCGTGACGAAAACGGATTATGGGTTATCGGCTATGGTCACGTGCTCCGCGATCGGGCGCATTTTCGCGGTCCCATCACGCCTGCCGAGGCAGAAGATTTGCTGCATGACGATATTCAGCGGTGTGAGGCGCTGCTGCGGGAAAGCGTGACACGCCCATTAACCCAACAGCAGCATGATGCGCTGGTTATGATGATATTCAGCTTCGGCGAGATGCCTTCGCTCCCAAACGCGATTTTTCAGGCCGTTGCACGGGTATAGAACAGGGCAGCCTGCGTTCTGTTTTTCACGTCCAGCCGCCGGAAAAGCGCCTCGAGGTGCGCTTTTACCGTGGCCGCGCTGATGTTGAGATTGCGTCCAATCTCTTTGTTTGACTCCCCCGCCGCCAGCAATTTCAGCACGTCGCGCTGACGCTCGCTCAGGGATGATAACGCCTGCGACGACGGCTGTCTGACCCACTCTCCGGGAAAACAGACCATCCCTCTGGACACCGAATCCAGCACGGCGGAAAACCGCTCCGGGTGGGCATTTCGGGGAATAATGGCCATGATGTTTCGCTGCCGCAATTGTTCAACCCATCTGGCCTCTTTTTTCGCCAGAACCAGAATCACGCGTATCGCCGGAAAGCGTTGCAGCATCTCTTCCAGCAAAGCGATCCCGTCGTCCTGGATGACATTCCCGTCAATCATGACGATAGCTGACGGCGAAGCGGAAACCTGGGTCCATAAATCGTCCGCCTGACAGGTCCCTGTCATATCTATTTCAGGAATTAACGCCTGAAGGCTGTGTATCGCTCCGTGAATAAAGAGTGAATGCCTGTCAAACATGATTACTCGCATCGTTTTTCTCCCTCTGAGAATAGCGAAGGGCGATTCTACAGAGGGGTTGTTTAAGAAAAAACTCAACGAATGGAGACGTTACAAATCCCCCGTGTTCTTTATATCTGTCAGTATTTGGACACATTCGCCTTAAGGATTTCCTTAAGCACGTACGTTACAGGAACATACCGCCTGATACTTCAATACGTTGCGCATTCATCCAGCCCAGTTTATCGCTGAGCAGTGCCGCAATGGCATCGCCAATATCGTCCGGCAGCCCCACCCGTCCCAGCGCCGTCTGCGAGGCCAGCAGCTGATTCAGATCCGCGTTGTCGCGCACGCGTCCGCCACCAAAGTCGGTTTCAATCGCGCCCGGCGCAATGATATTGACGGCGATCCCGCGCGCGCCCAGCTCCTTCGCCTGATAGCGAGTCAGCACTTCCATCGCCCCCTTCATGGCCGCGTAGGTTCCTGAGCCCGGCTGGGTAAAACGGGCCAGCCCGCTGGAGACGTTGAGGATCCGTCCCCCGTCGTTAAGCAGCGGCAGCAGGCGCTGGGTCAGGAAGAAAGGTCCTTTGAAATGAATGTTCAGCGCCTCATCAAACTGGGCTTCCGTCGTGTCGGTATAGGGCGCATATAAACCCGTTCCGGCATTGTTCAATAAATAGTCAAAGGTTTCACGCTGCCAGACGGTCCTAAGGGTTTGCTGAAGCTGTTGGGCAAAAGTATCAAAACCCGTGATATCCCCGACGTTGAGCTGTAATGCCGCTGCGTTGACGCCTTTTTGCTGAATTTCATGCACAACGTCCAGCGCTTCCTGCTGGCTACGGTTATATGTCAGGACGATTCCCGTGCCGTCTGCCGCCAGCTTTAACGCAGCGTTTTTACCCAGACCGCGGCTACCACCCGTCACTAATGCGATACGTTCACTCATCATATACCTCGTTTTGGCTGTTAAGGAGATTGAGAAAGAGCTTATTAGGTGATAGAAAATCAATAAAGATGGGTTAAAGCGCTTCACTGTTTCAGCAGCGACAACAATGAGCTTCCTCTATGGATAAAATTCACGCAATGCAGCTATTCGTCCGCGTCGCGGAACTGGAGAGTTTTTCCCGCGCGGCCGAAACATTAACCCTGCCGAAAGGCAGCGTTTCACGACAAATTCAGGCTCTGGAAAACCGGCTTGGCACCCAGCTATTGCACCGCACCACGCGACGCGTCAGCCTGACGCAGGACGGCATGGTCTATTACGAGCGGGCAAAAGATCTGCTGGCAAACCTTGATGAACTCGACGGCATGTTTCAGCACGATCCCTCCAGCATCAGCGGCCGTCTGCGCGTGGATATGCCCGTCAGTGTTGCTCGAAATTTAGTCATCCCTAAACTGCCTGCTTTTTTACAGCAGTATCCGGGTATCGAGCTGGAGCTCAGCAGCAGCGATCGCCTGGTGGATGTGATCCGTGAAGGGTTTGATTGCGTCGTCCGCGTCGGCACGCTCAAGGATTCAGGGCTGATTGCCCGTCCGCTGGGCAAGCTGTCGGTGATTAACTGCGCCAGCCCGGATTATCTGGAGCGATTTGGCTACCCGGAGACCCTGGACGATTTAGGCTCACACGCGGTGATCCACTACGCCGCGATGCTGGGAACCCGCCCGCAGGGCTTTGAGTTTTATAACGGCAGTGCGACGCAGTGGATAAAAACGGGCGGGGTGTTAACCGTCAACAGCACGGAAACTTACCAGGCCGCCTGCCTCGCCGGGCTGGGCATTATTCAGGTTCCGCGGGTTGGGGTGCGCGATTTGCTGCGCGCGAAGAAACTGATTGAGATCCTCCCGCAATACCGGGCCGAACCGATGCCTGTCTCCCTGATTTATCCCCACCGCCGCAACCTCTCCCGACGGGTCCATCTGTTCATGGAGTGGCTAACTGCACTCACAAAAGCTTACGTGGACTAGTCGCAAGCTATAATTCAAAAACATATCCAGCTCAACGAAAAGGAAAAAACGCGTGACGCCGGAAAACAACCCGCAACGACCCACCCAACATTTAGAGTACGAGCCCGTCAAAAAGATGGAAACCGGGCCTGAAGAGGCCACATCGCCAGGTGCCGCCAGCAAAGCGCTGGGGACCGTCACCGGCATCGCCGCAAGAATTCAGCAGTTTCCCATGGTTGCGCATCTGATCCGCGCGACCGAGCGCTTTAATGACCGCATGGGAAACCAGTTTGGTGCCGCCATCACCTATTTTTCCTTCCTGTCGATGATACCGATCCTGATGGTGTCGTTTGCGGCGGCAGGTTTTGTGCTCGCGTCGCACCCGACGCTGCTGCAGGATATCTTCAATAAGATCCTGAATAACGTCAGTGACCCGACCCTGGCCAGCACGCTCAAAAGCACCATTAATACCGCCGTCCAGCAGCGTACCACCGTCGGCATCGTCGGTTTGCTGATTGCCCTTTACTCCGGCGTTAACTGGATGGGCAACCTGCGCGAGGCCATTCGCGCCCAGTCGCGCGATGTCTGGGAGCGTAAGCCGCAGGACCAGGAGAAAATTTGGGTTAAGTATCTCCGCGATTTTGTTTCGCTGATTGGCCTGCTTGTCGCGCTCATCGTGACGCTTTCCATTACCTCCGTGGCGGGCTCGGCGCAGCAGATGATCATCTCCGCGCTTTACCTTGATTACATCGAATGGCTGAAGCCCGCCTGGCGCGGCATTGGTCTGGCCATTTCCATCTTCGCCAACTACCTGCTGTTCTTCTGGATCTTCTGGCGCTTGCCCCGCCACCGTCCGCGCAAGAAGGCGCTCCGCGGCACATTGATTGCGGCGATCGGCTTTGAAGTCATCAAAATCGTGATGACCTACACCTTACCGTCACTGGTTAAATCCCCTTCCGGCGCGGCCTTTGGCTCGGTGCTGGGGCTGATGGCGTTCTTCTACTTCTTCGCGCGTTTAACTCTGTTCTGCGCGGCGTGGATTGCCACCGCCGAGTACAAAGACGACCCGCGAATGCCGGGCAAAACGCACCGGTAACCCCGCTCTCGGGCTGAAATTTCAGCCCGATTCATCATTTCAGCATATAAATCCAGTCCGTAACTTTTATTTAACTGAAAACCAGTTTAATTGACTGATATTTAAAATCTGTGAAGCATTTCATAGACGTGTTTTGGCTGGCATGAAAATTATCCGCTTTTTGTTGCTTTTATCACCAGTGCGCGGCTTTGTTACAGATTGAAATGTCGCTTTTGCTGTGCGTAATATGGCCTTTCGTTCGACAAAAATAAGAAAATATTATGCAAGCAACAGCCACCACACTCGACTCGGGAACGGAAAACGTTCCGGTAAACTCGCGCAATAAAGTTGTCGTCGCATCGCTGATTGGCACCGCCATTGAGTTCTTCGACTTTTATATTTATGCCACCGCCGCGGTCATCGTCTTCCCGCATATTTTCTTCCCGCAGGGGGATCCGACGGCGGCCACGCTGCAGTCTCTGGCGACCTTTGCCATCGCGTTTGTTGCGCGTCCGATTGGCTCTGCGCTGTTTGGACACTTTGGCGATCGCATTGGCCGCAAAGTCACCCTGGTGGCCTCGCTGCTGACGATGGGCATCTCCACCGTGGCCATCGGTCTGCTGCCTACCTATGAAACCATCGGCATTCTGGCACCGGTCCTGCTGGCGCTGGCGCGTTTTGGTCAGGGTCTGGGCCTGGGCGGTGAATGGGGCGGCGCGGCGCTGCTGGCCACCGAGAACGCTCCGGCGCGCAAGCGCGCGCTGTATGGCTCATTCCCGCAGCTTGGCGCACCGATTGGCTTCTTCTTTGCCAACGGGACGTTCCTGCTGCTCTCCTGGCTGCTGACGGATGAACAGTTCATGAGCTGGGGCTGGCGTATTCCGTTTGTCTTCTCTGCCGTACTGGTGCTGATTGGTCTGTATGTGCGCGTCTCCCTGCACGAAACGCCGGTCTTTGCCAAAGTCGCGGCTGCGAAAAAACAGGTAAAAGTACCGCTGGGAACGCTGCTGACCAAACACGTCCGCGTGACCGTGCTGGGCACGTTTATCATGCTGGCAACCTATACGCTGTTCTACATCATGACCGTCTACTCCATGACGTACAGCACCGCCGCCGCGCCGGTGGGGCTGGGTCTGCCGCGTAACGAAGTGCTGTGGATGCTGATGATGGCGGTGATTGGCTTCGGTGTGATGGTGCCGATTGCAGGTCTGCTGGCGGATAAATTTGGTCGCCGCTCAAGCATGATTGTGATCACCACGCTGATTATTCTGTTCGCGCTGTTCGTCTTCCCGCCGCTGCTGGGTTCCGGTAGCCCTGCGCTGGTGATGGCGTATCTGCTGATTGGCCTGAGCCTGATGGGGCTGACCTTCGGCCCGATGGGCGCGCTGCTTCCGGAGCTGTTCCCGACGGAAGTGCGTTATACGGGCGCGTCGTTCTCTTACAACGTAGCCTCAATTCTGGGCGCATCCGTTGCGCCGTATATCGCTACCTGGCTGCAGGCGAACTATGGTCTGTTCTATGTAGGCGTCTATCTGGCGGCCATGGCGGCGCTGACGCTGATTGCGCTGCTGCTGACGCACGAGACTAAGCATCAGGCTCTGTAATTCACTGAGGCCTGATGCCCTCACCCCGGCCCTCTCCCACAGGGAGAGGGAGAAAGTCCTGTAGGCCGGGTAAGCGCAGCGCCACCCGGCGAAACAGGCCGCACCTTACTTCTTCATCTGCGACAAAATATTCCGACACTGATTGGCTTCGCCTTCTGACGGCGAAATCAAGGCCAGCAGCGCGGCGGCTGGGGTAACCAGCGTCGCAAGCGCCGCAGCCACTGCGCCACGCGCAATCAGCGGTCCGGGCTTCACGCCCGCCTGCGGATTTTTGAAGGTCCCGCGCACGTAAAGCGGCGAGCGCAGGGTGATGATACGGATCCCCTTACTTTCCGGGTCAATCGTCAGATCAAGCTGCTCCGAGGCCATGCTCGCGGTACCGGTCACGTTAATCACCGCGTTCTCCGTGTCGAAGGCAAATATCTGCGGACGCGCCACGCCGTTCACCAGATCAAGGTTCGCCGCCGCGCAGTTCACCCGCACCTCGTCATCACCGAAGATCTGCCCGATAACGAAATTACCCACGTTTAGCCCCAGGATCTCCATCAGGTTGCGGCTCACCAGCCCGTCGTTCATCAGCAGCTTCAGGTTACCATTGCCGCTGCCGAGCAGTGCCGCCACCGAGTTCCCCACGCCGCGAATGTCGGCATCACCGTTCATTTCGCCGAGGGTTTTCTGCATCAACTCTACGTTCGGCATCAGCTCTTTTAGCTTCAATCGACGCGCCTGGATCTCCGCCCGTCCCTGCATCGGCTTCTTATCGCCTTCCAGATGAATTTTCGAGGAGATCGTCCCGCCCGCCATGCCGAACTTAAGCGGCTGCAGGCGCAGGTCGGCGTTTTTGAGGAGAATATGGGTCGTCAGATTGCTGATTGGCAGCGTACTGCCATGTTCAATTTTTCCGCCTTTGAAGCGCACATCCGCATCCATCACGTTCCATTTGTCGGTTTCGAAGCGATCGTAAGGCAGCACTTTACCCGCAGGCTGAACGTCCTTTTTGACCTCTTTCGACTTGGTTCCTTTGCCCGAATCCACGCCAATCAGCGGACCCAGATCGGCCAGACGCAGCTGACGGGACTCAACATCCCCTTCCAGTTTCGGGCGCGGTTTCCCGGTGGTGTAGGTCAGGGTGCCGTGGATATCGCTGTCGCCGATGCGGCCATTGAAATCCCGGTAGTCAAAAACGGACGATTTTTCGGTGTCGATTTTGGCAACCAGATGCCCGTCCGTTTCGAACGGCGGGGTATCCGGCAGCAGTACGCCGGTCAGCTCATACAGCTCGCCCAGCGAATCACCGGCAAATTTAAGCTGAAGGTCGACGCCCCCCATATTCATCGGATCGTTGACCGTGCCCACGAACGCCACGCGGGTGTTACCGGAACGGAAGTCCGCCTGCACCGGGAACGGCGTGCCTTCGCTCCGCAGCGCCAGCATGCCGCCTATTTTCCCTTTACCGCTGAGAGGCTGATCGTTGTAGCGCCCTTTTGCCGTCAGGCCGAAGACATAATCACCTACGCTTGCCGCGTCGCCTTTTGCTTTCGTGCCCGTGACCTCGCTAAACGGCAGCGGTTTGCCCAGCGGATCGACCAGGATCTCCACATCCGCCTTGCTGACCTTATCGTCGATGGCGATCCGTCCGCGATCGAAAAGAATATTGTCGAGACGGAATGACCAGGAAGAAGGCTGGGCATTCGGATCTTTTTCGCTGTCGCTGGCAAGGTTAAACGTCCAGTTGTTGTTTTTTTCTGAGAGTCGGATCAGGCGCGCATCGGGCTGCTGAAGTTTGATCCACGGCAGATAGACCGTTTTGGTGAGGAGCGCCAGCGGAGCCAGCGTGGCTTCAACGCGCGGCAGGTGGATCATTGTGACGTCCGGGATATCCGGCGGGTTGCCGAGGATGATGTCGTCGGCATGGACGTGTGGCCAGGGGATCCAGCTTCGCCAGCCTGGCTCCTCTTTCTGACGCTCCCATACCACCCCTAAATCACCACGTATGGCGAAGGGGCGGTTCAGTTCGGTTGAGACTTTCTGGTTGATGGTCGGCTTGAGACGGTTCCAGTCAAACGTCGCAATAATGATGGCGACGACCACGATCAACAACAAGAAAATCCCTGCTGTCCAGGAGATTACCCTGGTTGTTCTCGTCATTTTTATCCCCTTTCCTGATGACCTGTCCTGTAAAACTATAGTCCAGACAAAGGGAAGCGGGCTTATCAGAGGGTCGTTATAACGCTATCGAGGCGATCCATGGGGACCGGGCGAGAGAGATAATAGCCTTGCGCCGCCGCTGCGGGAGAGTTTTGCACATCACGCCACTCTTCCAGTGTTTCCACACCTTCAACAATCACGCCCTGGCAATAGCGGTTCATCAGCTGTAATAACAGCGTAAACAGATTCCGCCCTTCCTGGGTCTGACGCAGCATAATGAACAGATCGCGGGCCACTTTAATGTAGTCGTAGCGCACTTCACTCAGGGCGGAGAAGTTCGCCATGCCGGTGCCAAAGTCATCCAGCCACAGCGGGCCGTATTCGCATATTGAAGCAAACGAGGAATCCTGTGGCAGGCGGACATGCTCCACCAGCTCAAAACGCATCCACGGCAGAGTGGCGATGAGCTCCTGCAATTTCGCGTTCTGGCGCAGCGCCAGCAGGGTTGGGCCATCGACGTTCACCGAGGCGAGGATATCGTGCCGTTCGAAAAAGGACTGCTTCGTCGCCAGCATGCGAAGCTGCTCTTCCAGCACGTCCAGGCGCTGGCGAACGGCAACTTCGGCAAAATAGCGATCCGGCGCGATGCGCTGAGTAGGGTTTGAGGGGTGCGTAACGACGGTCAAAATCTCTATTGCCATCAGTCGACCATCTGTTCGGTAGATCGGCTGATAGGTGTACGCACGCTCACATTGCAGCCAGTAGCGATGCTCCTGCAAGTTCTCAATACTTGCCTCAGGCGTAGTGCTCAGCCGCTGGATAACCTGCTCTGACTTCATTTCAGATGTCCTGTTGTTGGGATAGCCTTTCTGGACTCGTCACAAGATTATCGGCGCGACAATTGAGAACTTTATGTTCAATTCACCGTGAAAATGAAATTAAGATGACAGAAATGCGCGGGAACACGCGCTGGCTCAAATAAAATAATGGAACGTTGTTTTAATATAGTTGACCGGTTAATTCACTCAGCGCACACTGCTGATAATTCTTCTGTTCAGGTTCACGACTATGTCCAAAAAAATTGCCGTGATTGGCGAATGCATGATTGAGCTGTCACAAAAAGGCGCGGAAGTCAGCCGCGGATTTGGTGGCGATACGTTAAACACGTCCGTTTATATTGCCCGTCAGGTCGCGCCTGACGCGCTTACCGTGAACTACGTTACCGCCCTGGGTACGGACAGCTTCAGCCAGCAAATGCTGGAGGCCTGGCAGAGTGAACATGTTGAAACGTCGTTGATTCAGCGTATGGAAAACCGCCTCCCGGGGCTTTATTACATCGAAACCGACAGCACCGGCGAACGCACGTTTTATTACTGGCGTAACGAAGCCGCGGCCAAATTCTGGCTGGAGAGCGACGCGGCCGCGGCCATCTGTGAAGAGCTGGCGACATTTGACTATCTCTATCTGAGCGGCATTAGCCTGGCGATTTTAAGCCCCACCAGCAGAGAAAAGCTGCTCTCGCTGCTGCGCGAATGCCGTGCAAACGGCGGTAAGGTTATTTTCGATAACAACTACCGCCCGCGCCTGTGGGCCAGCCGCGAAGAGACGCAGCAGGTCTATCAACAGATGCTGCAGTGCACCGACATCGCCTTCCTGACGCTCGACGATGAAGACGCCCTGTGGGGTGAGAAACCGGTAGAAGACGTGATTGCACGCACCCAGGCGGCAGGCGTGAGCGAAGTGGTGATTAAGCGCGGTGCAGAGTCGTGCCTGGTCGCGGTGGCGGGTGAAGCGCTGGTTGACGTTCCGGCGGTAAAGCTTGCCAAAGAGAAAGTGATTGATACCACGGCGGCAGGCGACTCATTCAGCGCGGGCTATCTGGCGGTACGTCTGACGGGTGGAACACCGGAAGCGGCGGCACAGCGTGGGCACCTGACGGCCAGCACGGTGATTCAGTATCGCGGGGCGATTATTCCGCGTGAGGCGATGCCTGTTTAATCTCCCCTTACCCCGGCCCTCTCCCCAAAGGGGAGAGGGTGTTTATAGTTCCCTCTCCCCTATGGGGAGAGGGTTAGGGTGAGGGGGTTACTGCCCCTGCGGAATATCCGTCGCGTCCGGATGTAAATCATCAGCCGTGGCGGCCTGCGCTGGCTGCGGAGCGGTAGCCATAATGGAATCCCAGGTCTTCTGCAGTTCCTTCATGTCATACTCCGGCTCGCCCTTCGGCTGCAGGAGGATCAACGCCATTTCCTGCGACAGCTGCTGACGGAGGTCCTGATTGAGCATATCGACGGTCAGACCGTTCAGGAAGTCCTGACGAAGCTTCTGGTACTGTTCCGGCGCAATGTCCACCACCTGATTCTGCAGAGAGCGAATTCGCTGGCTGATCAGAATGTCGGTATCGGCGCGAGCGTAGGTCGCAAACAGCTTCTGCAGCTCGAGTTTTTTCTGCGCCACGAGAGCGTTGAATTCCTCTTCGGAAAGCCCCTCTTTACGCACTTTTGCCAGCTCTTTCGCGACCACACCCAGATTGGCATTCAGCTTATCGCCCGGCGATTCAACATTAATGGCGCATTGCGCACGCTGGAACAGCACGCGGCAGTCAAAGCCAAGACCGATATTCTTCACGTTGTTCTTGCTCAGCGTCTGCTGAACGTGCCAGAACAGCGCTTCACGCGCCAGATCGGCACGCCAGTAGCGCAACATCGCCGCGGACTCGCGGATTGGCTGCCAGGCGTTATCCCACATGATGGAGAGGCGATCCTGACGCACGGCATCCGTCATAATGCTGACAGGCTCTGCACGCAGCGGAGAAAGCGTCGGAACGGGGGCTGGCGTTTCACGCTTGCCTTTCAAATCACCAAACGCTTTGTTGATCTGCTCCACCACCGCGCGGCTGTCCACGTTGCCCACCACGATCAGCGTCATCGCGTCCGGGGTGTACCACTTCTGGTAGAACGATTTTACCTGTTCGGCGTCCACCGGCTGTTTCAGCGGTTCGGCCGGATCGTGTCCCAGTAACGTTGAGCCCTTCAGGCGGTAACGCCACCAGCCCTCTTTGGTATCCCCAGGCCAGGTCGCCACCATGTCGCTGTTGCTCAGCGCATAGTTGACGGTGTCCGGCGTAATCGCCAGATTGCCAGAGGCATCGGAGAGATACGTAAGCGCTTCTTTAAGCAGGTCGTTACGGTTGTTTGGCAGGCTCAGGTTAAACATGGTGTAGTCATACGAGAGAACGGCCGGGGGGAGCGGGCGTTTCGGATCGATGGCCTGCTGCCAAAGCGAACGCACCTGAACCGCTTGCAGGCTGCCGCTCTGCGTGAGCGCCAGCCGGGGAATAAAGTGGCTAAAACCGGTTTGCTGGGTGCTTTCAGTGAGGGAGCCGGTATTAACAGACAGACGGATTTCAATACGATCGCTGGGACGTTGCGGAGTGGCTAACACCTGCCACTGAAAACCGTTCGCTAATGTCCCTTGTTGCCAGGCCGGGTCTGGCTGGAGCGCATCTGCCTGCACATAACTGGCTGCTGCCATCATCAGCAAACCGCCGGTTAAGAGTCGAATTTTTGTGCCCTGCATGTGAACCCCTGATCAACATTCCTGGTTAAAAAAGAGTGTTTCGCGACGCGCTTCACTCTTAAAGATGACGATGAAAACACGTCGATTAGACCGCGCGTTCGGCAAAACGTCACGGTCCGAAGTGAAATATACCCAAAAAAATCTTGTCGAATTATGACAGGTACGAACAGTTATTATGCGCAGGAGCCCGCATCCCGACAAGGGAATACGGGCATTTGTGACAAGATTAAGAGGATAAGCCAGGATTTTTGCTGTCAGTTGAGCGGTTATTCAGAGTATCGTCGAGCTTTTTGTGATCCAGCTCTTTCACCCATTTCGCAACCACCACCGTTGCCACGCCGTTACCCACCAGGTTGGTTAACGCACGCGCCTCTGACATGAAGCGGTCGATACCCAGAATCAACGCCAGACCCGCCACCGGCAGGTGACCCACCGCGGAGATGGTGGCAGCCAGCACGATAAATCCGCTGCCCGTCACGCCTGCCGCGCCTTTAGAGGAGAGCAGGAGCACCACCAGCAGGGTAATCTGATGGAAAATATCCATATGGCTGTTGGTCGCCTGAGCGATGAACACGGCCGCCATCGTCAGGTATATCGAGGTGCCGTCCAGGTTGAAGGAGTATCCCGTCGGGATCACCAGCCCGACCACCGATTTACGGCACCCCAGCTTTTCCATCTTGTCGAGCATGCGCGGCAGCGCCGACTCTGAAGAGGAGGTCCCCAGAACAATCAGCAGCTCTTCGCGGATGTAACGGATGAATTTGAAGATGTTGAAACCTGTCGCGCGGGCGATGGACCCCAGCACCACGACCACGAAAAGGATACAGGTGATATAGAAGCAGATAATCAGCTGACCCAGCTGCACCAGCGTACCGACGCCATACTTACCGATGGTAAAGGCCATCGCACCGAAAGCACCGATTGGCGCCAGGCGCATGATCATATTGATGATGCCGAAGATGACCTGCGAGAAGCTTTCGATCACATTAAAGATAAGCTGGCCTTTGCTGCCCAGACGGTGCAGGGCAAAGCCAAACAACACGGCGAACAGCAGAACCTGCAGGATGTTTCCGCTGGCGAACGCGCCAATGACGCTGCCCGGAATCACGTCCAGCAGGAAGGCCACCACGCCCTGATCCTTCGCCTGCTCGGCATATACCGCGACCGCTTTGGCATCAAGCGTCGACGGGTCTACGTTCATCCCCGCGCCAGGCTGCACCACGTTGACGATGATCAGACCAATAATCAGCGCAAGGGTACTGACCACTTCAAAATAGAGAAGCGCCACTGCACCGGTACGACCTACCGCCTTCATGCTTTCCATGCCAGCGATGCCCGTCACGACGGTACAGAAGATCACCGGAGCGATGACCATTTTGATGAGCTTAACGAACGCGTCGCCAAGCGGTTTCATTTGCGCGCCCAGTTCAGGGTAATAGTGACCCAGCAGAATACCGATGGCGATGGCTGTCAGGACCTGGAAATAAAGACTTTTGAAGAGTGAGGTTTTCATAAGGTGTCCTTGGGAAGAAAAACCACAGGTTTTGTAAGGTTATGGTTAACCTGCGGCTTTAAAATAACACCCACATAACAGGACAGAAATAAACTCAGTTCAAATTTGAAACACAAATGTTAAGAACTTTGAGCTGGCTCGCACAAGCCAGCAACAAAATTACACTTTTGCGTGGTTGTCAGCGCCAGAAAGGTATCGTTGTTCAAAGACATCCGAAGGAACAGCAGGGGCAAAAAGGAAGCCTTGTCCGCTCTCCACGCCCGCCTCGGCCAGCCAGGTGCGTTGCGCTTCAGTTTCAATCCCTTCGGCAATAAGATCCAGGTTGAGGCTGCGCGCCATCTGGATAATCGCCTGCACCATGCTGCTGTCGCCCGGCAGACCGTCGACAAACGCTTTGTCAATTTTGAGCACATCCACCGGAAGGGTTTTCATGTGCTGAAGCTGGCGCAGCCCGGCGTAGCCCATGCCAAAATCGTCCAGCGCAATGCGAATGCCGGCATTACGCAGCGGCTTAAGGATTGCGACCGCCTCGTTGGGATCGTCAATGCGTCGGCTCTCAGTCACTTCCAGGGTTAACGTATCAGGCTTGATGCGGTAACGATGGATCAGCTCCAGCATCTCTGAAACCATGGTCGGATGCATAAGCTGCAGGGCAGACAAATTGACCGACAGCGGCAGCGTCACGCCGCGTTCCTGCCAGGCCGCAAGCTGACGGCAGGACTCCTCCAGCACCCAGTAGCCGACGGTAACCATCAGGCCACAGGACTCAATGCGCTCAATCAGCCCTTCCGGCAGCTCCCATGAACCATCTGGCTGCTGCACGCGCAGCAGCGCCTCGGCGCTTTTCACTTCTCCCGTCAGCAAATTCACCTGCGGCTGTAGCCAGAGGGCAAACTGGCGGTTATCCAGCGCGGTCAGGATGTCGCTTTCTTCCGTCAGGCGCTGCTGCGCCTTTTCCATCTGCTCCGGGTCGAAGAACTGGATCTGATTTTTCCCTTTGCGCCGGGCGGTAAACGCCGCCGAGAACGCGCGACGATAAAGCTGTTCCGCCGTTAAATCACCATAGTACATGGCGATACCGATGCTGGCGCTTGGGCGAAGCTGGATACCCTGAATGGGCAACCGCTCATTAATGACAGTGAGTACTTGCTGACCTAATGTGATCGCATGCCAGGGCTCTTTTACGCCATTGGCAATCACCACCAGGTCGTAACCGCTGACCTGGGTCAGCACCATGCGCGGGGCCAGGACAGACTTCACTTTTTCCACCAGGGTCAGCAGCAGCATTTCTCGCTGGCTCTCCTGAAGCACGCCCGCCGTGTCCTGCAGGGTTTCACAGGCGATTACCATTAGCGCCGTGGTTTGCTGACGGGCAACGGTCTGCTCCAGCATCGCCATCAGGAAGGCTTTATTGGGAAGCTCCGACACCGGGAAGCGCGTGGCGCTGCTGTTGAGCTCATCCTGCTGACGCTGGATGCGCTGCTGGTTGAGGTTGTAGCTGCGCACCAGCATACCTATCTCATCGTCATGATGCAGACGCGGCAGCTCAAGCTGATGCCCCATCTGATCCTGCGGCGCAAGCGTATTCAGCTCGCGGGCGATGCGGCGCAGCGGATGAACAATCAGTCGGTTAATGCACCAGGTGAGCGCCACGCTGAGGATCAGCGTCATAAGTAAGCAAGTGGTCACTAACGTAACCACCCAGCTCATGACGAATTTATACATGCGGTAGGAGTCCGCCTGTAATACCAGGTAGGCCAGCGGCTGCGGGTTGGCAGGGCGTTCGAGTGAATAAACGGGCAGCGAAATTTGCACCGGCAGTTCAAACAGGCGCATCACCATCATCGGGACGGGACGCTCCGGAATAAAGCTCATCCGCAGCGCCTGAAACTGGTTGGGCAAGACGACGTCGGCGCGGCTAACGACACCGGCAGGCTGAATGCGTTTTAAAATGGTTTCCGCTTCGGGAATATCCCCTTTCAGGATAGAGGCGGAGAGCGGGCCGCGCACCGAGCGGGCGATACTTTCTAACTGCGAAGCCGTGTTATAGCGATTCTGCTGTACGGAATGAAACAGCAAAATTACGCAGAAGAGCAGTACAAACAGCATGGTGACGGCAGAGACCATCGCCATCTGTTTGATTGTTAAGGAACGGCTGACACGCAAAATGACTCTCCACAAAACTCGAAGCGCAGGGCGCGCCAGGGTGTAAACCTGGCGCGCCTGAGTATACCCGATTGCCGCGCTATTAAGAGAGACTTACAAATGGATTAAGGAAAATCCGATTACCAGTCCGCGTACGGGATGAGCGGCTGCGGCGGTAAGTCCATATCGCCCTGCCAGCCTGCGGCAGAGTAGCGCACATAGATCAGCGCGTGGCTTGGGGTATAGTCTTTCGCTTCCTGAATATCCACGCCCATGCCCACAAACCAGTTGGACGTGACGCGGCGTTCGATAATGGCCCGCGCGGTATAACCCGTTCCTGAGGAGCTGCTGCCGGTTTCCATCGCGCCCCGGTCGGTATAGCGGTCTGGCTCATCGGTCGGGATCAGATTCTGAATCGGGTAGCGCAACTCGTCTTTGGTTTTGGAGTGAGACCAGGACACCGAGCCACCCAGCTCCCAGGACCAGTTCTCCGTGCGTTTACGCCAGGTCACCGGCAGTGCGAAGGAGACATACTCCTGCGGGCTGTAGTAGCCGCCCTGACCCAGGGTATAACCGCTCAGGTCTTTGTCGTAGTGCCAGAGCATATTGGAGACGCCGACCGTCAGGCGCTCATTGTTTTTATTAATGAGCTTGTAGTAGTAACCCGTCATCCAGCGGACGCGCCAGTTATCTTCCACATTTTTACCCGTCAGCGTTTCCGCGTTGAGGCTGGACCAGACGCCGTTCGCCTCCCCTTTGTCATAGCTCACGCTCACGCCACCACCGGTGGCACGTACACCGCCCCAGGTAGTGCCGGTGTTGGCATCTTTTTGCCCGGCGAACGCCAGCAGGGAGCTGGAGATTGGACGGCGATGGGCGTTAACGGTATAGCCGATGGGGCCCAGATCGCTGCTGTAGCTGATGCCGCCCACCACGTCGACGACGTCAAAGCCCATTGGCGTGGTGCCAATATCCATCGCCCAGGTTTTATTCTGCCAGCCGACGGCAACGCTTGCGCCATTGTCGGACTGATGGGTATTGCCGCTACACGGTGTTTCGTAGCAGGTCCCCCATTTAGGATCGTAAGTCCCGTTATTGTTATCAAATGAACCGGCGTCCATGTTGACCAGATCGCTTCTGAAGAACATGCGTCCGTCAGAGAGCGGAGCATCCACCTGCAGCATGGTGGTATGCGCTTTCAGGTCGGAATAGCCGCCCGTACCGCTGGAGCCCCAGTAGTCGTGCTGCAGCGTGACGTTAACATCCTGCTGACGGTACAAGTCACCGGCATCACTGCGCACGCCGCGCTTCAGCCAGTCGTCTTTTTCATCGTTACGCGTCAGCCGGGTGAAGCTGTCGTTGTCGGCCGGACGGGTCGTCGTGACGCCGGACGACACCATCGCATCTTTATAGGTTTCCAGCGCCTGCTGAGGCTGCCCGTTTTGCGCCTGGAAACGCGCGGCATCACGCAGCACCAGCGCGTTTTCCATGGAGCCGGGCTGCGATTTAGCCTGCGGAATGATTTTGTTGAATGTCTGTTCTGCGGCAGCGGAATCGCCCAGGCCTGCCTGCGCCATCGCGATCCGGCGCTGCATGTTGAGCGACAGCGGCTGGCCGTTTTGCGCGGCGGGCAGTTTCGCCAGCTCTGCGCGCGCGGCATCTTTGTTACCCTGCGCACTATAAATCTCGGTCAGGCCGAGGATCGCGTCTTCGTTCTGCGGTTCACGCAGCAGAACGGCGCTGTACGTCGTTTTCGCCGACGCCAGATCGCCACGCTGCTGCGCCCAGTCCGCCAGCGTCAGGTCGATGCGGGTGGAGGTTGGCTGCTGGCGCAGAAGGTTTTCCGCCTCCTGCTCTTTGCCGCTGTCGCGCAGACGGTTAGCGGTTTCCAGCACCTGGTTGCTTTGCAGGCGGTCGGCAAGCTCCTGAATATTGCCGTTCCACTGGCTGCGCGGCAGCGTGTCCAGATGCGCCAGCGCGGCGCGGTCCTGATCGTTGCCGGAAAGATAGAGCGCGCTGGCGTACACCTGATCCGGATCGGACGGTTTCTGGCTGGCAAGCTCACGCATCAGGGTATCCGCCTGGCTGCGCTGACCCGCGCTGTAGAGATCGCGCGAGAGACGATAGGTGATCCACACGTCGCCCGGAGAGAGCGCCAGACGACGACGCTGAATCTCTGCCGCCTGAGCGTATTTCCCCTGATTTTCCAGCTGTTCTGCCTGAGCGGAGAGCTGCTCGTTGGTCAGGCTGCGTTCAATATCATCGATGCTCCGGCGCTGGCTGGCGGAGAGAGACTGGATAAACTGCGAGGCCTTCTCCGGGGACTGCGCGCGGTAGATATAAGCCAGGCCGCGGACCGCATTGCTGTTGCCGCTGTCCATACGCAGCGCCTGGCGATAATAACGCTCCGCCGCGTCGTTATCTTTACGCGCCGCGGCGGCATCGCCCAGCCCCAGCACGGCATAACTGTCGGTATTGTCGATACCGCGAGCCTGCTGGTAGTAACGCTCCGCCTGCGCCGGGTTATTCGCCTTCAGCGCCGCATCGCCCTGCTGGATCAGCAGCCAGTAGCGGTTAACCTTGAGCAAACTGTCCCATTTACCCCGGTTATCGCTCTGGGGATCGAGGGCAATCGCCTTTTCAAACTGCGCCACCGCGCGTGCGCGGTCGCCTTTCTGGGAATAGGCCTGGCCGAGGGCGCCCACCGCTTCACTGTCGGCATGGTTGGCGCTGACGGCTTTCTGCAGCTCAGCCACCGCCTTACTTCCCTGCCCGGCATCCACCGCCGCCAGCCCTTCCGCTTTCGCGCGGAACGCCGGGTCAGCGAGCTGTTTTTGCTGCGCTTCAAGCTGGGCACGCGCCGCCGCGACGCTATCACCATCGCTGAATACGCTCAGG
Source organism: Enterobacter asburiae (assembly GCF_024599655.1). Taxonomy (NCBI): domain Bacteria; kingdom Pseudomonadati; phylum Pseudomonadota; class Gammaproteobacteria; order Enterobacterales; family Enterobacteriaceae; genus Enterobacter; species Enterobacter asburiae. Next base: position 331,908 of record NZ_CP102247.1, on the reverse strand, counting down.
TATTTTTGCAGCGCGCTAACGCTGGCGCTGCTGGCAGGCTGGCCTTTGATTTGGTCATACCACATATCAGACGCCTGGCTACGGCCATTGGTAGATTTGGCCATCTCCTGCAACACCGCAAAGCCTTCATCACGGCGTTCGCTCTGGAATAAAAGCTGGGACAGCGTCGCCTGCAGCTGCGTATTTCCGGGGCTACTGCTGTTTATTTTCTTGAGCTGGTTAATGGCTGCATTCCGGCGAGCGGGGTCTTTCGCCACGACGTTCCAGTATTCCGTCGCCACGTCGCCGCCCGGCGGGTTGCCGTCAAACAGCTTGTCATAGGCGGCAATCGCCTCCTGGGTGTGTCCCGTAGTGGCGAGCAGTCGCGCCTGCTGGAGCTGCTGGCGGCCATCCGGCGTGGAAAGCAGCATCGTGTTGCGAGATGACTGGTATGCACTTGAGCCCGGCGCGATCCCTTTCAGACGATCCAGCTCTTTTTGTGCGCCAGCGTTATCGCCCTGACGCAGCAGGTAGCGAAAGCGTGCGGCAATGACGTCAGGGTTGTTTGGGTCAATCAGCTCAAGACGATAGAGCGACTGACGAACCAAATCCTCACGCTGTGTCGATTCGCCCAGCCGAACCTGCTCCAGCAGCTGTTTCTGCTGCGGTGAGTTGGCGGCCTGGGCCCACGGCATAAGCGCCAGGCCAAGCGATAAAGTGAGTAGATTTACTGTGAACTTGCGCATTCCTGGCCCCAATCCGGTATTAATTCACCTTTTGCGGTGAAGCGAAAACGATGCTGATCCCATCCTTGCCCAAAGAGAGTCAGCACGTAGCTGTAATAGGCATTGTTATCGGGAAAATGGTCCGCAACGCGCTGGCGCTGAACCGCCTGGGCATCACGTTGTTGTAAAAACGGCAGCATGGCGGCAGAGAACCCGACCGGGCCATTCCCGGTGCGTTTACCCGTCGCCACATCCACTTTCTCCGGCGGCACACCCCGTTTCATTGTCTTTGCCGCCATCGGCTGGAAGCGGGTCAGCAGCCGGGCTTTCTGAGGATCTTTATCACTCATCATGCCCACCCAGAGATAAACGCGGATGGCGTCGTAGCCGCCCACCAGCGATTTATCCTGCTGTAACCGCCAGCCTCTGTTTTTCTGATACTGCACCCAGTCCGGCGAAAAACCTTTCGGCGCGCTCTCCAGCAGCAGGCGCAAATTGGTTTCACGAAGCTGGGTCCACGGGGTACCCAAACGCGTGAAATAGCTCGCTAACTGCGGAGGAAGATAGCTGGGGTTAAAGCGCCAGACGTGTTCATCGGCAAAACCGACTTTACCGGGAAGCAGCATTGCGCCGAGCCCCGGCACTTTCACCACTTCCTCGCTGGCAATGCGTTTCAGCAGCGCCTTACCCGTGCGGGTATAGTCCGGATGTTTCCACAACCGACCCGCTTCGAGCAGTGACCAGGCGATCCAGACATCGGCGTCAGAGGCGGAGTTAGTATCAATCACCGCCCACGTCTCTTTATCTTTCTGACCCCATAGCCAGGCAGGCAGGTGGTCGTTGAGATTGCCGCTGGCAAGATTATCGCGCGTCCAGGTCAGCAGCTGGTCAAACGCGGTGCGATCGTTCGCCGCCAGGGCAAAGAACAAGGCGTAGCTTTGCCCTTCCGACGTCGTAATTTTGCGCGTGTCGCTGGGATCAACGACACGCCCGCCCTCGCTGATGTAATCCTTTTTAAACTGCTCCCAGGCAGGCCAGGTGCAGGCGGCGCGAAGAGGAAGCGCCGCCAGCATCAACGCTGCTAATGCACACCAGCGAAAGGCTTTCATCACATCTTACTCATCCGGGTTCAGACGACGACGGCTGATGATACGCAGCAGACGCCACAGCACCCACGCCAGCAAGACCACGCTGACCGCCGCCAGGATGGCGAGCAGAACCGGATGGTTAGCCATCGCATACCACAGGCGTTCAAACCACGGCAGATGACCCACGTAGTACACATCGCCCACGCGCAGGCTATTGACGCCGGACTCACGGATCACCGACACGGAGCCAAACATCGCGGCACGTTTACCGCTGTCGTTCATGGCCGTATTGAGCAGTTCATACCCGCGCGGGCTGTCCGCCAGGAGAGCCACCACGCTGCGCTGGTCGTTGTATGGTGACTGGAAGCCTACCACCGCGGCCATTGCCCCCTGAGACGTGACCGTCGTCTGCGCGCTGGCCTGACGATCGTTCGCATCCGGCATAATGCTCGGGAACTCGGTCTGGCGCAGCGGCGTGTTAACCCAGGACTGGGCCGCTTTCACCAGCAGATCGATACGTTTGTCATCCTTCAGCTTGTCCGGAATGGTACCGATCACCAGAATGTCAGCGTCTTTGTTCTGAATCTGGCTGCCATCGTCCGTCAACGTGACGTTAATCGCCGGTAATCCCGTCTGTCCCCCAACGGTCGCCATGGTGTCCAGCAGGGTCGTGACCTGCCCTTCGCTTGGCGCTTTTGGCATCACCACAATGGAGTCAGAAAGATCGGCCATGCGGCTGAACGGGAAGCCCGCGTTAGCAAAGGCGCGCAGATCCGGCATCGCCAGGAAGTGATAGTACTTCGAGAAGTCGATAGTCGACTCGTCGCCAATCACAACGTGGTTCTGTACGGGCTGGAAGGTAATGCAGTTTTCCGCCGAGCCGCCAGGCATCGGGTTCATGTACTGGAAGTCAAAGCGCAGCTGGTTTATCGCACCCAGCTTCAGTGCCGGGATGGAGACATCCGTTTTACCGTCCAGCAGCCCCTGCAACACCGGCAGGCGAAGCATCAGGCGGTTAGTATCCTGGGTGCTTTGCAGGCTGAACGATTGCAGGAACTGGTTGTTCAGGCTGATATCCATGCGCGAGCTGTCTTTGGTCGCTGGCGCGGTATAGCGGTAGTTCAGATTGATATCAATGCCGTTGGTACGCAGCAGGTACAAATCCGGCGGCAGATTCAGTGACAGGCTAATCGGCGCGGGCTCAAGCCCCGTCGCCTGCAGCTGTTCTTCATAGGTTTTCAGCTCGCCAAATGTCACCGCACGGTCGGTACGCACCCAGTTTGGCGCATCATAAGGTTTACGCGCCAGCAGCGGTTTGACCTCATCCACCACCACGCTGTTACCGCGGAAAAGGACGTTGCCCTGGGCAATCGCTTTTGCGGCCTGCACCAGATCTTTATCGTCGCGGCCAAAGACCACCAGCAGCTTCACGTACGGGTTTTCCGGATGGCTTATCATCTCAACGGTCGGCGCTTTGACGTCCGGATGATCGCGCAGGAAGGCCGGGCGTTTCGCGTTGGTCGCAAACACAATGGCATTTCTATCCGGCAGTTTGTCATACATCGCCGGGAAGCTCTGACCACGCCAGCCGGCACGTGAACCAAACCAGGACGCCACAATGGTGGCCGCCAGCTGCTCGGTCACGTCCGGGGACGATGCAAACACTATCGGCAGCGTGAGCGGACGGTTATCACGCGGATCAAAGAACGGAACCGGGAAGGCCGAGAGATCGTTTTTCAGCGCCAGCGACTGGTAGGTCATCTGCAGCGAGGAGTTACGCCCGACGTCCATCCACAGCGTGTTGCTGGCCGGGTTTTCGCAGACATCGCGGTAGTGACCGACAAACTCCAGGCGGATGCGGTTAAAGTCGGTGATGAACAGCGGGTTGATCGGCACCTGAGCCTGGGTTTTCTTGCCCAGCTGCTCTTTCGTGACCGGCAGAACGTCCATCAGCTCATCATTCAGGTAGACCTTCAGCTGAGACTGTGTCGGCAGCAGAGACGGCGACGGGGTGTATTCAAGGTTCAGCACCGCATTAGAGACGACCTCATCGCTGCGCATGCCAAACTCAATGCCGCCGTTAGGGTTGATGCCGCGCAGCACCATACTGCCCGGAGGCGGTGCGATTTGCGCGAAGGTCAGCTTCACGTCCCGTGACGGCGCATTGTCCGCGACGACGGGCGCGTTCGCCCCCCGGACGCCCGGCATCACCTGCCCGATAACCTGGCCGTCTGCCGGCAGGGTGTTCCCCTCCGTTGGCTGGTTTGGCGTGATATTTTCTGTTTGACCAGGTGCCGCGGTGACAACCGGATCGGTTGCCTGCGCGACGACAGGTACCGTTGGCGCAGGCGTTGCCGCTGCGTTACCAGGAGCTGCGTTAGCCATTGTTGCGGGGATAACATTCATCCCCATTGCCACTGCACATAACCAGGAAAGTTTTGTTTTCATCGCGTTATCATCATTGTTGAGCCATAACCGGGTCCGCCTGCTTCGCCTCATCCCGCTCAGGACGACGAGGAATGAACGACACGACCCAGGAAACCAGCGAAGTAAGTGACCGGAAAATTAATTTCACCGACGACGGGGCAAATTCTGCAAGGTGACGATAGCCACGGAACCCCAGCTTCAGAATATCCAGCAGGCTTTCCAGAGGTTTATCTTCCGGGAAGCTGTCCTGCCAGAGAGCCCACGTATCCGCGCGGGCAAACGTACACTGCACAAAATCAATATGTTGCTTTTTGGTCAACGGCATCAGCTGCAGACCGACTTCATTGCCCGCCACGCGAACCACCTGCGTCGGGAAGACATATTCCTGCTGACCGCGCTTAAGCAGCAGGTTAACTTTTTGCCCTTCCAGCACCTTCGCCTGGCCGTTGATTTTGATCCCCAGACCACCGTCAGAGAAGTCGTGTACGGTACAGGAGAAGAGGTGGCCATCTTCACGGGCGATCGCCGCAGGCATGCAGATTTCAACGCGATGCGCACGACGAACCTGTTTGCTCTCCACCGACACCGCTACCGCACCGCCGAGGATAATCAGGTTGTAGAAGACCCAGGCCATACTGACGAAGACGGTCAGGATTTCGTTTTCCGGGCCGTAGAAGTAACGCCAGATACCGGCGATGACGCCAACGATATTCAGCAATACCAGGAAGATGTACGGACGGGAGATCACCCAGTCGACGTACTCTTCTTCCACCAGGCCGCCCTTCGCGGTGACGTTGAATTTCCCTTTATGCGGGTTAATCAGCGCCACCATCGTCGGCGGTGCAATGTACCAGGCCAGCACCGTTTCGTAGATTTCACTCCAGAAGGAATGGCGGTATTTACCCTGTATCTTCGAGTTCGTCAGGCTCGCGTGGATCATGTGCGGCAGAACAAACAGCGCAATCATCAGCGCCGGGGCGTAAATGATATAAGCGTGAAGGAGCAGGAACGCCAGCGGCGCGGTCAGGAAGATTAGCCGCGGGATTCCGGATAAGAAGTGGAACATGGCGTTGACGTAGCAGAGACGTTGCGCCAGCTTGAGCCCTTTCCCTATCAGTGGGTTATCGAGGCGGAAAATCTGCACCATCCCGCGCGCCCAGCGAATACGCTGACCAATGTGCGCCGACAGTGACTCCGTTGCCAGACCGGCAGCCTGCGGAATACGCATATACGCCGAGGTATAGCCACGACGGTGCAGGCGCAGAGAGGTGTGCGCATCTTCAGTGACCGTTTCGACGGCGATTCCGCCAATTTCATCCAGCGGCTTACGGCGGATAACCGCACAGGAGCCGCAGAAGAAGGTGGCATCCCACATGTCGTTTCCGTCCTGCACCAGGCCATAGAACAGCGTGCCTTCGTTCGGGGTTTTACGGAAACGGCCAAGGTTACGTTCAAACGGATCCGGCGAGAAGAAGTGGTGCGGCGTCTGCATCATCGCCAGCTCTTTCTCCTTCAGGAACCAGCCCATGGTCATCTGCAGGAACGAGCGCGTCGGCACGTGGTCACAGTCAAAGATCGAGACAAACTCCCCTGTGGCATACTTCAACGCGTTGTTGATGTTCCCGGCTTTCGCATGTTCGTGAGTCGGACGGGCGATGTACTCGACGCCAACCTCTTCTGCGAACTGGCGGAACGCCGGACGGTTGCCGTCATCCAGAATCCAGACCTTGAGCTTATCTTTCGGCCAGTCGATGCCCAGAGCGGCATAAATGGTATTTTTCACCACGCTCAGATCTTCGTTGTAGGTTGGTACAAAGAGATCAACAGACGGCCACTGCGCGGTGTCTTTAGGCAGCGGAACCGGCTGGCGGTTGAGCGGCCAAATGACCTGGAAATAGCCCAGCACCAGCACGATCCAGGCGTAGGTTTCGGCAAACAGCAGCACCAGGCCGCACACCAGGCTGACCGGATCGTCCCAGTTCAGGGTTGAGGTATAACGCCACCAGATGTAGCGACAGGAGACGGTCAACGACAACACAATCAGCATCAGCGCCGAGAAGCGGCCCGGAATACGGCGGACCAGCAGCGCCACGCCCCACAGCAGGATCAGGAAGGTGAACTGCGCCAGAGGGTTGAAAGGTTGCGTAATACAGACCAGCGCCAGAATGAGCGAGAACACCACGATCACGCCGAGGATAAAACGCCGCAAGCCCGGGTGGAGATGCCCGAGCTCTTTATGGTTATCCAGATGGCTGGTCTTATCGCTTACGCTGTTGGGCAGTTTATCCAGCCACTGGTGGTAGCGTTCACGTAACTGCTGCACGCGGGAGAAACTGCGCCAGTGCGGCGTTATTTTCTCTGAGCGGGATGAGGTGGCCACCAGCCAGATGGCCTGAATGAGATAACGCGCCGGATCCAAAGGACGCGGCCGGTCGGGATTAATGTGCGGATAGAGCTCACTGTGCCGGGCACGTATGCGCTGCCAGCGCGGGTGTTCGAGTGGAATAAACATCCAGGCCAGAATCATCCAGAAACAGCCGAGCGCGGCGCTAAATGCCGAAGCACCGTGCCGGCGGAAATGCCGATAGCGTTCGCTCAAACGCGAACTGACCGGCGGGATGAGTAACCAGCTGGCGAGACGACTCATACAGAACTCCCTGCATGCTCCGCCCTGTTGGCGAAGTTCAGCAGACACCAGTTAGCCAGCGTCAGGATCTCTTCTGCCGCCAGTGAATCGCTGCGGTATTCGCCGAGCGGTTGCTTAGACGCAAGGCATTCCGCCATTCCCTCATCACGATGGATGACAATGGGAAGCAGACGGCGCTGGCTTTGCAGCCAGACCTGATACAGATCGTCCTGGATCTGGCTGCCAATGCGCAAATCGTTAATCAGGATATGGCCATTTTGAGGTAGCCCCTGCTGATGCAGGCGGATATGGCAGTTCGCATCGACGTTGACGATCGAGAGCACATGATCGCACTGGGCGATAAGCTGTCGGGTCAGCGTGCCGGCGCCGTGCGGCAGATCCAGCAGGATCCACTTGTAGTGCCCCTTTTCTTTCAGAGTCTGCAGCGCCAGCGTGAACTGCGAAAACAGGCGCTGATACGCGGCTTCATTCTCGCGCTCCGTGGTGGTCAGTTGACCAAACGGCAGCAGATCGAGCTGGGAGGTATAGCGCATCCCTGCATCCTGCCAGTCTTTATCATCAAGCAGCGCGCGGGCCCAGCCCTCTTCGCGAGTAAAGTCGACGTTAAACGACATACGCAGCAAATTATCGGCGCAGGCGTCAATAACCAGCACCGATTCACCTAAAAGCTGTAATGACCACGCCAGCGCCGCGGTAACAGATGTGGTACCCACACCGCCACGGACACCCTGTAATCCGAGTATGGCCATCAATGGCTCCCTTATTGTTGATTGGCGAATTCAGCTAATAACGGCCAGCGTTTAATAGCCGCGGCCAACTGTTCCCGCTGGGAAATATCGGTGTAATCTATTTCAGGTAAAGAAAAGGCCTGCGTCAGCGCCAGAAAATCGTTTTGGAATGTGTAACCCAGGGTCGAATCGACTGGGGTTCCGGGTTCGTTATTATCCATTCTTTTTCCATCCCTTTGCGTAGAATCGCCAGATCAGAAGTAGCGAGGCGTCCTGCCCTATGAAATTTCATTTACATGCTAAATCTGATGTTCTTTAATTTCAATGTTAGGTTTATTTCTACGCTTTCGCTAGTAAACTGAGATACAGATAAATTAGACGAAAAGAGGGACACCGTGGACTCCATATTTTCTATTGGCATCCAGTCATTATGGGACGAATTGAGCCACATGCCAGTCGGAGGAGTCTGGTGGATTAATACGGACCGTAATGAAGATGCTATCAGTCTGGTAAACCAGACAATTGCTGCTCAGGATAAGGATTCCCGCGTGGCCGTCATTAGCATGGGCGAAGAGCCCAGAAAAATTATCGCGCTTGAAAGTGGTCGCGGTCCCCAGACGGTGCGATTATTTTCCATGACTTCGGAAGCCGATAGTCTATACTTTTTGTCCCGCGACGTTCAGTGCTCTATTGATCCGGATCACTATTTAGTGATTCTGAAATGTGCAAATAACGTCCTGCAAAATATGCCTGCTGAAAAACTGCTGCCGTGGCTGGAAAAAATCAATAAATGGGCAAAATTTCAAAATTGCACGCTATTGATAGTCAATCCCGGCAGTAATAATGACAAGCTGTTTTCACTTTTAATGGGCGAATATCGCTCCCTGTTTGGTCTGGCAAGCATTCGTGACCAGGCGGGCAGCTATCTCTACGATATTGCCTTCTGGTGTAATGAAAAAGGCGTGAGCGCCAGGCAACAGCTTACGCTGAAACATATTGAGGGCGAGTGGCACCTGGCGCAGCAGGAAGAAACCGTGGTACAGCCGCGCAGTGATGAAAAACGCATCCTGAGCCATATCGCGGTTTTAGAGGGTGCACCTGCCTTGTCGGAAAACTGGTCACTGTTTGAATCTAACGAAGCCCTTTTCCATGAAGCCCGCACAACCCAGGCGGCAACCATTATTTTCTCGCTGATGCAGAATAACCAGATTGAGACGCTGGCAAGGCAAATCCACACCTTACGCCGCCAGCGCGGCAGTGCGTTGAAAATCATCGTGCGCGAAAATAATACCAGCCTGCGCGCAACCGATGAGCGCCTGCTTCTGGGCTGCGGCGCCAATATGGTTATTCCATGGAATGCGCCGTTGTCACGCTGCCTGACGCTTATCGAAAGCGTTCAGGGCCAGCAGTTTAGCCGCCATGTGCCGGAAGATATTTCCACGCTGCTCTCCATGACGCAGCCGATGAAGCTGCGTGGATACCAAAAATGGGATACCTTCTGCGACGCCGTCGGCAACATGATGAGCAACACGCTTCTTCCTGCTGATGGAAAAGGGGTTATGGTCGCCCTGCGTCCTGTACCGGGTATTCGCGTTGAACAGGCTCTCACCCTATGTCGCCCGAACCGTACAGGGGACATCATGACCATCGGCGACAATCGCCTGGTGCTGTTTTTGTCCTTCTGCCGGGTCAACGATCTCGATACGGCGCTTAACCACATCTTCCCCCTGCCTACCGGGGATATTTTCTCGAACCGTATGATTTGGTTCGAAGATAATACGATTAGCGCGGAGCTGGTGCAGATGCGTGCGCTCCAGCCAGAACAATGGGCCAAACCGCTCGCAATCAAGAGCGATGCCAAACCGATCCTCAATGCCAGACATGATGGACACGTCTGGCGTCGGATTCCGGAGCCCCTTCGCTTATTAACAGACAACGCGGAGAACGCATCATCATGAATATCAGCGATATCATTCAACTGGTTATATTCTGTGCGCTGATCTTTTTCCCGCTTGGCTACTATGCGCGCCATTCCATACGCCGTATCCGCGATACGGCCAGAGTGCTGTTTATAAAACCTCGCTACGTAAAACCAGCCGGAACACTGACACGGGCATCACACGTCAAGGCAGACCGAAAACATGACTAATTCTACCTATACCGCTTCGTCACCCTCGCCGCTCTGGCAATACTGGCGCGGCCTTTCCGGCTGGAACTTCTACTTTCTGGTGAAGTTTGGTCTGCTGTGGGCAGGCTATCTGAATTTCCATCCCCTTCTCAACCTCGTGTTTATGGCCTTCCTGCTGATGCCGCTGCCGAATATCAGGCTGCATCGCTTACGCCACTGGGTAGCTATCCCTCTCGGCTTTGCGCTGTTCTGGCATGATACCTGGCTACCGGGGCCGGACAGCATTATGAGCCAGGGGTCGCAGGTGGCGGGCTTTAGCGCCAGCTATGTCCTCGATCTGACCGAGCGCTTTATTAACTGGCAGATGATTGGCGCGGTATTTGTGCTGCTGGTTGCCTGGCTGTTCCTGTCACAGTGGATCCGCGTAACGGTGTTTGTCGTCGCGATTATGATCTGGCTTAACGTGCTGACGCTGGCTGGGCCGAACTTTTCGCTGTGGCCTGCCGGTCAACCGACCACCACGGTGACCACCACAGGGGGAAGCGCAGCGGCAACCGTCACCACGGCAGGCGATACGCCTGTGGTGGGTGATATCCCTACCCAGACCGCACCGCCGACCTCAACCAACCTGAACGCCTGGCTCTCCAGTTTCTATACCGCGGAAGACAAGCGACAGACTAAATTCCCGGATGCGCTGCCGGCGGATGCTCAGCCGTTTGAACTGCTGGTGATTAACATCTGCTCTCTCTCCTGGGCCGACGTGGACGCCGCCGGTTTGATGTCTCATCCGCTGTGGTCACATTTCGACATTCAGTTTAAAGATTTCAACTCTGCCACCTCGTACAGCGGCCCGGCGGCAATCCGCCTGCTGCGTGCAAGCTGCGGTCAGACATCGCATAAAAACCTGTATCAACCCGCCGGCAACCAGTGTTATCTGTTCGATAACCTCGCAAAACTGGGCTTTACGCAGCATCTGATGCTGGGGCATAACGGCCAGTTCGGTAACTTCCTGAAAGAGGTGCGCGAACAGGGTGGCATGCAGGCACCGCTGATGGATCAAACCGGTCTTCCTGTCTCTCTGCTGGGCTTCGACGGTTCGCCCGTTTATGACGATACCGCCGTCCTGCAACGCTGGCTGCAGACCATCGAAAAAGACAGTAATCCACGCAGCGCGACGTTCTTTAATACCCTGCCTCTCCACGACGGTAACCATTTCCCGGGCGTGAGCAAAACGGCAGATTATAAAGTGCGTGCGCAGAAATTCTTCGACGAGCTGGACGCGTTCTTCACGGAGCTGGAAAAGTCAGGCCGTAAAGTGATGGTGGTTGTGGTGCCTGAGCACGGTGGTGCGCTGAAGGGTGACAGAATGCAGGTGTCAGGCCTGCGTGATATCCCAAGCCCGTCCATCACCAACGTGCCTGCAGGCATTAAATTCTTTGGGATGAAGGCACCGCATCAGGGCGCACCGATTGAGATTACACAGCCAACCAGCTATCTGGCGATCTCTGAGCTGGTTGCCCGCGCCGTTGACGGGAAGCTGTTTGTGGAAGATAGTGTGAACTGGGATCAGCTCACCAGCAAACTGCCGCAAACGGCGGAAGTTTCCGAGAACGCCAACGCGGTGGTGATCCAGTATCAGAACAAACCGTATGTTCGCCTGAACGGCGGGGATTGGGTACCGTATCCGCAGTAACTGATTTCCCCCTCACCCTAACCCTCTCCCCATCGGGGAGAGGGGATAGCCAGTGCGTTATTATTGCGCTGAAATCCACACCAGCATTTTCAGACTTGCCGAATAGTAGTCGTCTTTAGAGGTGATTTCGGGTTCTCCGGAAGGCTGCCCCATCGTTAAATCACGCACGGCCAACAGGCCGCCTTCCATCATGTAAGGCGCATATTCGTTAGTGGTGACGTTAACCCAGGCGGGCGTTTGCTCCCGGGGGAATTGCCCAAACCACGCTTTCCACGGCGTCAACAGCGGGCTTTGCTTATCAGACCAGGCAAGGTACAGCGGAATACGAATCGCGTCATAGCTCATTCGCGGCGGCCAGCCTTTAGCCGGGGCCAGCTTGCCGCCAGATGCCAGTGAAACCCAGTCAGCGGGCAGATTCGCTTTGCCCGAACCCATTTTCCCCATCAGACGTTTCCCGTCCTTAATCAGATCGCGCCAGACCGGCAAATGACTGCGTCCGGCAAAGGCCTGCCAGGCCGGAAACACGAAATAGGAAGGATTAAGGACTACTTCACCCTCAAGCTTAAATCCCTGGACGCCGGGCAGCATCACGCGGTAGCCCGCATAGCGGATCACGCTGTGGTCAATCAGTGCTTTTGTAATGGCATCCGATGCAGCGCTGTAGCGTTTGTCGTGCCAGCGGGCGTCGGCTTTGAGCAACGCCCAGGCAATCAGCACATCACCATCTGCAGCGTTGTTTTTGTCGGCGACCGGGTTGGACTCAGCGGGATTATAGCGCCAGTAAAACAGACCATTTTCTTTGTTCTTCAGCTGACTGTCTGTCCATTGCCAGAGCTTATCGAACGTGGTTTTATCGTCGTTGGCCACCGCCATCAGCATGGCAAAACCCTGACCTTCCGTATGCGACACGCCGCCATTGCCGGTATCGACAATGCGGCCTTCCGGTTTGAAAAAGCGGGCCTTGTAGCTCTCCCAGGCCCGATCCGCATGAGAGAGAGGCGAGAACAGCAGACTCATCATGACGGCCAGCGTCGCGCAGACGGGTTTTCGCATAATTAACTCAATCCGGTTATTCGGCACTTCGCAGTGAAATCTCACCGCCCATCCAGGGTTTGATCACGCCATCCTGCTCCAGGAGCAGCGCGCCCTGTGCGTCAATACCGCGGGAAGTCCCGTAGATCTCTTTATCACCAATCAGCAATTTCACCGGGCGGTTGATGAAGTTATCCAGCTTTTCCCAACGAGACAGGAACGGTGCCAGCCCTTCCTGTTCAAAAAGCGTAAGTGAGCTGCGCAACTCTTTAATCATACGTACGGAAAGGGTGTTACGATCGATGACGATCCCCGCCTCCTGGAGGTTAGTCCAGGCCTGATTCACCACATCATTTTGTACATTGCGCATCACCATATTGAGGCCTGCGCCAATGACGATTTGCGCCGCATCGCCCGTTTTTCCCGTCAGTTCGACCAGAATGCCGGCAAGTTTACGATCGTTGAGGTACAGGTCATTAGGCCATTTAACACGGACTTTATCCGCTCCCAGATCGTGCAGCACCTCCGCCATGACGATACCGATGACCAGACTCAGGCCAATGGCAGCGGCAGGGCCTTGATCGAGTCGCCAGTACATGGACAGATAGAGGTTAGCGCCAAATGGCGAAAACCATTTGCGACCGCGACGGCCGCGACCAGCCTGTTGATATTCAGCAACGCAGGCATCGCCTGATTTTAGCTCAGGCAGACGATCCAGAAGGTACTGGTTCGTCGAATCAATCACCGGCAGCACCGCAACATTGCCGTGTCCAATTTGGCTGCGGATCGTTTCCTCATTCAGCAATTGAATCGGCTCCGGCAGGCTGTAGCCTTTTCCGGGAACCGTGAACACATCAACACCCCAGTCGCGAAGCGTCTGGATATGCTTGTTAATGGCGGCACGGCTCATGCCAAGCTGTTCACCCAGCTGCTCGCCAGAATGAAACTCACCGTCAGCAAGGATGCTAATCAGGGTTAAGGGGATAGTATTGTCTTTCACGCGATGGCCTCCACGGCATTGACTTCACCTGTGCGGCCAATGAAGCGAACTTCTGGCTCCAGCCAGACGTTAAACTTTTCGCCCACACGCTGACGAACATAATGAGCCAGCTGTATAACATCATCGCTGGTCGCATCGCGTTGATTAATCAGTACCAGGGCCTGCTGTTGGTGAACGGCGGCACCGCCTACTGAAGTGCCTTTTAGCTGGCATTGATCGATGAGCCACCCCGCGGCCAGCTTCACGCTGCCATCTGCCTGAGGGTAATGTGGCGCTGCTGGCCACCCTTCAAGAAAGGCTTTTGCAATTTCGCTGCTGATAACCGGGTTTTTAAAGAAACTGCCAGCGTTTCCGTTTACTTTTGGATCGGGAAGTTTGGTCATCCGCATATGGCAAACCGAGTCAAAAACGTCGCGGGGGGTAACGGTCGCCGGATCGAGACGCGTTAAATCCCCGTAGGTCAGCACCGGCTGCCAGTTCTTCGACAGGCGCAGACCGACGGCGACAATCACGTAGCGGTCCTGATATTCATGTTTGAAGATACTGTCACGATAGCCAAATCGGCACTGTTCTGCCGTTAAACGCTTAGCCGTTCCGGTCGCCAGTTCGATGCAGTCGACATATTCACAGACATGTTTCAGTTCGATGCCGTAGGCGCCGATGTTTTGAATAGGTGACGATCCGGCGCAGCCTGGAATAAGCGCAAGGTTTTCCAGACCCGGCATCCCTTTTTCGAGGGTAAATTGCACCAGATGATGCCAGTTTTCTCCGGCACCCACGTGCACGTGCCAGCTGTCGGCACGCTCTTCCACATCAATTCCCATGATGCGGTTAACGATCACCGTTCCCGCAAAATCATCGAGAAACAGGACATTACTTCCTTCGCCCAGAATCAGTACGGGTTCATTATTTTCTGTCGCGTTTTGCCATGCATCCAGCAGTTGCTGTGCAGTATCGGCACGTACAATTTGATTAGCATTGCGTTGAATGCCAAAGGTATTCCAGGGCTTAAGGGAGTGGTTCATAGACGCTATCCTGATGCAAAAACGCAGGTAGTTTACCGTATAAGCAGGGCGTTGGGGGATTAGTTTGTGCAGCGTATAAACGCAAAAAGGCCATCCTTCCGGATGGCCTCTTCACTTATTTGATGCCTGGCAGTTCCCTACTCTCACATGGGGAGACCCCACACTACCATCGGCGCTACGGCGTTTCACTTCTGAGTTCGGCATGGGGTCAGGTGGGACCACCGCGCTAAAGCCGCCAGGCAAATTCTGTTAATCTGTATCAAAGCTGAAAATCTTCTGTCTCTCGTCCGCCGAAACAGCTTCGGCGTTGTAAGGTTAAGCCTCACGGTTCATTAGTATCGGTTAGCTCAACGCATCGCTGCGCTTACACACCCGACCTATCAACGTCGTAGTCTTCAACGTTCCTTCAGGACCCTTAAAGGGTCAGGGAGAACTCATCTCGGGGCAAGTTTCGTGCTTAGATGCTTTCAGCACTTATCTTTTCCGCATTTAGCTACCGGGCAATGCCATTGGCATGACAACCCGAACACCAGTGATGCGTCCACTCCGGTCCTCTCGTACTAGGAGCAGCCCCCCTCAATTCTCCAGCGCCCACGGCAGATAGGGACCGAACTGTCTCACGACGTTCTAAACCCAGCTCGCGTACCACTTTAAATGGCGAACAGCCATACCCTTGGGACCTACTTCAGCCCCAGGATGTGATGAGCCGACATCGAGGTGCCAAACACCGCCGTCGATATGAACTCTTGGGCGGTATCAGCCTGTTATCCCCGGAGTACCTTTTATCCGTTGAGCGATGGCCCTTCCATTCAGAACCACCGGATCACTATGACCTGCTTTCGCACCTGCTCGAGCCGTCACTCTCGCAGTCAAGCTAGCTTATGCCATTGCACTAACCTCCTGATGTCCGACCAGGATTAGCTAACCTTCGTGCTCCTCCGTTACTCTTTGGGAGGAGACCGCCCCAGTCAAACTACCCACCAGACACTGTCCGCAACCCGGATTACGGGTCTACGTTAGAACACCAGCCATTAAAGGGTGGTATTTCAAGGGCGGCTCCACGCAGACTGGCGTCCACGCTTCAAAGCCTCCCACCTATCCTACACATCAAGGACCAGTGTTCAGTGTCAAGCTATAGTAAAGGTTCACGGGGTCTTTCCGTCTTGCCGCGGGTACACTGCATCTTCACAGCGAGTTCAATTTCACTGAGTCTCGGGTGGAGACAGCCTGGCCATCATTACGCCATTCGTGCAGGTCGGAACTTACCCGACAAGGAATTTCGCTACCTTAGGACCGTTATAGTTACGGCCGCCGTTTACCGGGGCTTCGATCAAGAGCTTCGCGTTGCCGCTAACCCCATCAATTAACCTTCCGGCACCGGGCAGGCGTCACACCGTATACGTCCACTTTCGTGTTTGCACAGTGCTGTGTTTTTAATAAACAGTTGCAGCCAGCTGGTATCTTCGACTGATTTCAGCTCCACCCGCAGGGGCTTCACCTACATATCAGCGTGCCTTCTCCCGAAGTTACGGCACCATTTTGCCTAGTTCCTTCACCCGAGTTCTCTCAAGCGCCTTGGTATTCTCTACCTGACCACCTGTGTCGGTTTGGGGTACGATTTGATGTTACCTGATGCTTAGAGGCTTTTCCTGGAAGCAGGGCATTTGTTACTTCAGCACCGTAGTGCCTCGTCATCACACCTCAGCGTTAGAAGAGTTCCGGATTTACCTAAAACTCCCGCCTACATGCTTAAACCGGGACAACCGTCGCCCGGCTAACATAGCCTTCTCCGTCCCCCCTTCGCAGTAACACCAAGTACAGGAATATTAACCTGTTTCCCATCGACTACGCCTTTCGGCCTCGCCTTAGGGGTCGACTCACCCTGCCCCGATTAACGTTGGACAGGAACCCTTGGTCTTCCGGCGTGCGGGCTTTTCACCCGCATTATCGTTACTTATGTCAGCATTCGCACTTCTGATACCTCCAGCATGCCTCACAGCACACCTTCAACGGCTTACAGAACGCTCCCCTACCCAACAACGCATAAGCGTCGCTGCCGCAGCTTCGGTGCATGGTTTAGCCCCGTTACATCTTCCGCGCAGGCCGACTCGACCAGTGAGCTATTACGCTTTCTTTAAATGATGGCTGCTTCTAAGCCAACATCCTGGCTGTCTGTGCCTTCCCACATCGTTTCCCACTTAACCATGACTTTGGGACCTTAGCTGGCGGTCTGGGTTGTTTCCCTCTTCACGACGGACGTTAGCACCCGCCGTGTGTCTCCCGTGATAACATTCTTCGGTATTCGTAGTTTGCATCGGGTTGGTAAGCCGGGATGGCCCCCTAGCCGAAACAGTGCTCTACCCCCGAAGATGAGTTCACGAGGCGCTACCTAAATAGCTTTCGGGGAGAACCAGCTATCTCCCGGTTTGATTGGCCTTTCACCCCCAGCCACAAGTCATCCGCTAATTTTTCAACATTAGTCGGTTCGGTCCTCCAGTTAGTGTTACCCAACCTTCAACCTGCCCATGGCTAGATCACCGGGTTTCGGGTCTATACCCTGCAACTTAACGCCCAGTTAAGACTCGGTTTCCCTTCGGCTCCCCTATACGGTTAACCTTGCTACAGAATATAAGTCGCTGACCCATTATACAAAAGGTACGCAGTCACACCACGAAGGTGCTCCCACTGCTTGTACGTACACGGTTTCAGGTTCTTTTTCACTCCCCTCGCCGGGGTTCTTTTCGCCTTTCCCTCACGGTACTGGTTCACTATCGGTCAGTCAGGAGTATTTAGCCTTGGAGGATGGTCCCCCCATATTCAGACAGGATACCACGTGTCCCGCCCTACTCTTCGAGTTCACAACCTGTGTGCTTTCGTGTACGGGGCTATCACCCTGTATCGCCGGACTTTCCAGACCGTTCCACTAACACACAAGCTGATTCAGACTCTGGGCTGCTCCCCGTTCGCTCGCCGCTACTGGGGGAATCTCGGTTGATTTCTTTTCCTCGGGGTACTTAGATGTTTCAGTTCCCCCGGTTCGCCTCGTTAACCTATGTATTCAGTTAACGATAGTGTGTCGGAACACACTGGGTTTCCCCATTCGGACATCGCCGGGTCAAAGGTTCATATCACCTCGCCGGCGCTTTTCGCAGATTAGCACGTCCTTCATCGCCTCTGACTGCCAGGGCATCCACCGTGTACGCTTAGTCGCTTAACCTCACAACCCGAAGATGTTTCTTTCGATTCATCATCAAATTGCGAAAATTTGAGAGACTCGAACACACATAACATGTGTGTCGTTTCAATTTTCAGCTTGATCCAGATTTTTAAAGAGCAAAACTTCGCAGTGCACCTTTTCAGGTTCACTCTGAAGTTTTCTTGTGTTTGCAGTAAAAGATGGTGGAGCTATGCGGGATCGAACCGCAGACCTCCTGCGTGCAAAGCAGGCGCTCTCCCAGCTGAGCTATAGCCCCATCGTTTTGCTAACCTCTTCAAATTTGCTTCGCAAATTTGGTAGGCCTGAGTGGACTTGAACCACCGACCTCACCCTTATCAGGGGTGCGCTCTAACCACCTGAGCTACAAGCCTGTAGAGATTTTTTACTGCTGTTTTTCATCAGACAATCTGTGTGAGCACTGCAAAGGCAGGTTCTTTAAGGTAAGGAGGTGATCCAACCGCAGGTTCCCCTACGGTTACCTTGTTACGACTTCACCCCAGTCATGAATCACAAAGTGGTAAGCGCCCTCCCGAAGGTTAAGCTACCTACTTCTTTTGCAACCCACTCCCATGGTGTGACGGGCGGTGTGTACAAGGCCCGGGAACGTATTCACCGTAGCATTCTGATCTACGATTACTAGCGATTCCGACTTCATGGAGTCGAGTTGCAGACTCCAATCCGGACTACGACGCACTTTATGAGGTCCGCTTGCTCTCGCGAGGTCGCTTCTCTTTGTATGCGCCATTGTAGCACGTGTGTAGCCCTACTCGTAAGGGCCATGATGACTTGACGTCATCCCCACCTTCCTCCAGTTTATCACTGGCAGTCTCCTTTGAGTTCCCGGCCGAACCGCTGGCAACAAAGGATAAGGGTTGCGCTCGTTGCGGGACTTAACCCAACATTTCACAACACGAGCTGACGACAGCCATGCAGCACCTGTCTCAGAGTTCCCGAAGGCACCAAAGCATCTCTGCTAAGTTCTCTGGATGTCAAGAGTAGGTAAGGTTCTTCGCGTTGCATCGAATTAAACCACATGCTCCACCGCTTGTGCGGGCCCCCGTCAATTCATTTGAGTTTTAACCTTGCGGCCGTACTCCCCAGGCGGTCGACTTAACGCGTTAGCTCCGGAAGCCACGCCTCAAGGGCACAACCTCCAAGTCGACATCGTTTACGGCGTGGACTACCAGGGTATCTAATCCTGTTTGCTCCCCACGCTTTCGCACCTGAGCGTCAGTCTTTGTCCAGGGGGCCGCCTTCGCCACCGGTATTCCTCCAGATCTCTACGCATTTCACCGCTACACCTGGAATTCTACCCCCCTCTACAAGACTCTAGCCTGCCAGTTTCGAATGCAGTTCCCAGGTTGAGCCCGGGGATTTCACATCCGACTTGACAGACCGCCTGCGTGCGCTTTACGCCCAGTAATTCCGATTAACGCTTGCACCCTCCGTATTACCGCGGCTGCTGGCACGGAGTTAGCCGGTGCTTCTTCTGCGGGTAACGTCAATTGCTGAGGTTATTAACCTCAACACCTTCCTCCCCGCTGAAAGTACTTTACAACCCGAAGGCCTTCTTCATACACGCGGCATGGCTGCATCAGGCTTGCGCCCATTGTGCAATATTCCCCACTGCTGCCTCCCGTAGGAGTCTGGACCGTGTCTCAGTTCCAGTGTGGCTGGTCATCCTCTCAGACCAGCTAGGGATCGTCGCCTAGGTGAGCCGTTACCCCACCTACTAGCTAATCCCATCTGGGCACATCTGATGGCAAGAGGCCCGAAGGTCCCCCTCTTTGGTCTTGCGACGTTATGCGGTATTAGCTACCGTTTCCAGTAGTTATCCCCCTCCATCAGGCAGTTTCCCAGACATTACTCACCCGTCCGCCGCTCGTCACCCAGGAGCAAGCTCCCTGTGCTACCGCTCGACTTGCATGTGTTAGGCCTGCCGCCAGCGTTCAATCTGAGCCATGATCAAACTCTTCAATTTAAGTTTGATGCTCGTGAATTAAACTTCGTAATGAATTACGTATGTTCACTCAGAGACTTGGTATTCATTTATTGTCCGAAGACATTAAGAATCCATGTCACTTTGAGTGCCCACACAGATTGTCTGATAAATTGTTAAAGAGCAGTGCCGCTTCGCTTTTCTCAGCGGCGCGGGGTGTGCATATTACGCTTCCCCGCTTCAGAGTCAAGCGTTTATTTTCGCTTTTCTCTGCTGGCGTTCATCTCTGAACCCCGCTAACCCGGTGGCCTGTAAGCCGTTGTTCCGTGTCAGTGGAGGCGCATTATAGGGAGTTATTCTGAAGTGACAAGCACAAAATACAAAAAACTTTTCGTTCGCTCACTTTTCAAACTTAACGCTTATTTAAGTCGCGAATCGCCCGTTAAATGTGCGATTTCCCGCGCAAAACTGGCCACCTGCGACCAGTCGGTATAAACCACTTCTTTACGCGTATCGGTTTCACCCCCGGTCATCTTCATAATCAGGCGGATCATAAAGCGGTCATACCAGCGGTAGCGAGGATAGCGCAGCGCGCCGGCAAAGACGGCGCACAGGTCTGGCTGCCACGGCGAGCTGAGCAAAAACTTGCGCGTGTAGCTGTTGGTCTGCGGCGTACGCTTCTCGGCTTTACGTGCGACAAGATTGACCGAGTAAAACGCACCGGGCAATTTGTTGAGTACCGCCGTGTGCTTTTTCACAAAGCGGTCCAGCGCCGGATGGAAATGCCCGTAACGAATTGACGCGCCAATTACCACGCGATCGTAATCCTGCCAGGTTATCTGCTCCGCACGGTTCAGGTTCACCACATCCGAGTAAATACCCAGCTCTTTTAATTCCGATGCCAGATACGCGGCAATCTCACGCGTTTGCCCGTCTCGCGTAGAGAAAAGAATCAGTGTTTTCATCAACGGCTCCTTACTCGCGCCAGAATGTAGGGGTGAACAGCACCAGCAGCGTAAAGACCTCAAGACGACCAAACAGCATATTGGCAATGAGGATCCATTTCGCGACCGGGTTCATACTGGCAAAGTTATCCGCCACAACGCCCAGGCCAGGCCCGAGGTTGTTCAATGTTGCGACGACGGACGCAAAGGCGGAGAAATCATCCACTCCCGTCGCGATAATCGCCAGCATGCTGACGATAAAGACCAGCGCATACGCCGAGAAGAATCCCCACACCGCTTCGAGGATACGTTCCGGCAGCGCGCGGTTTCCCAGTTTAATACTGTAGACCGCGTTCGGGTGGACCAGACGCTTCAGCTCGCGGTTCCCCTGCTTAAACAGCAGCAGAATACGAATCACCTTCAGGCCACCGCCCGTAGACCCCGCACAGCCCCCGATAAATGCAGAGCATAAAAGCAGCACCGGCAGGAACAGCGGCCAGCGCGCGATGCTGTCCGTGGTAAATCCGGCGGTCGTCGCCATCGATACCACCTGGAAGAACGCCTGATTTAGCGTAGTCAGCGCGGAGTTGTAGACATCATGGAACCACAGCACCAGGGTACAGATGATCACCAGCGTAAGCTGGACGCCAATAAACATGCGGAACTCTGGGTCACGCCAGTACACCTTCAGGCTGCGCCCGCTCAGTAAGGAGAAGTGCAGACCGTAGTTACAGCCTGAAATCAGAAGGAAAATGGCAATAATCGTGTTAATGGTTGGGCTGTCGAAGTAGCCGACGCTGGCATCGTGAGTGGAGAACCCGCCGATCGCGATCGTCGCGAAGCTGTGTCCGATGGCGTCGAAAGCGGGCATCCCGGCGAACCAAAGCGCCAGCGCACAGGCCACCGTCAGCAAGACATAGATAAGCCACAGGGTTTTCGCCGTCTCGGCAATACGCGGGCGCATCTTGTTATCTTTCAGCGGTCCGGGCATTTCGGCGCGATAGAGCTGCATCCCCCCGACGCCCAGAATCGGCAGAATAGCCACCGCCAGGACGATGATTCCCATCCCCCCGAACCACTGCAGCATCTGGCGATAAAAGAGAATGGCATGCGGAAGTGAATCCAGCCCCACCAGCGTCGTCGCCCCGGTGGTCGTTAAACCGGAGAACGATTCAAAAAAGGCATCCGTGATGCTCAGGTTAGGCTGTTCAGAGAAGATGAAGGGCAGCGAACCGACGCTCCCCAGCACCGTCCAGAACAGGACCACAATCAAAAAGCCTTCGCGAGATTTCAGCTCACCTTTCTGACGACGGTTTGGCCACCACAGCAGCGAGCCAATCGCCAGCGCGACAAAGAAGGTCTGGGTAAATGCCCGCCCCGCGCCGTCTCGGTAGATAAGCGCCACCAGTCCAGGGAGAATCATCGTCCCGGAAAAGAGTATGACCAGCAGTCCAACGATTCGGGTTATGGCACGAAAATGCATCTCTGCCGCTTCCTTTGGTATTCAAAAGTGAGGTGGGGATTATTCTTCAATCGGCAGCAATTGCAACGAACCACGACTAAAATCAGCCAGTTTTGCTGAAAAAGCAGCCAGTTCCGCCTGAGGAAGCGCCACGCGTAATTGCACCATTGCCTGATATTCACTGTGCGCGATGACGCCGTTAAACTGCCTCAGCAGCGCCTCGATGCCGGATAACTGGGCGTAATCGCACAGTAAAGTATATTCGGTGAGCGGCGTTTTGCGGGTGGTTATGAGCATATTCAATGCCTGCTGAACCCCACCGCCGTACGCTTTAACCAGCCCACCCGTGCCTAACAAAATACCACCGTAGTAGCGCACCACCACGGCGGTAATTTCACCCACGCCGCTGCCCATCAGCTGCGAAAGCATAGGTTTACCGGCCGTACCCGCCGGTTCACCGTCGTCGGAAAACCCCAGCTGTTGCGAATCGTCTGGCGGCCCTGCTACCCACGCCACACAGTGGTGACGTGCGTCAGGATGCTCAGCCCGGACGGACTCGACAAACGCCTTTGCCGCCTCTACGCCGTCGGTATGCGCCAGTAGCGTAATAAAGCGGCTTTTCTTGATTTCCTCAACAAAGGTGACCGGTTCAGCCGGTATCAGCCAGCTTTCCATCAGGCCAGCTTCAGGTCTCGCGTCATATTCTCGATACCGTTTTCGTGAACCACAACGTTATCTTCGATGCGAATACCGCCAAACGGCTTCAGCGCGTCAATTTTTTCCCAGTTGAAGTGTTTGCTGAACTGGCCTTCACGCCACGGCGCCAGCAGGGATTCGATAAAGTAGATCCCCGGTTCAATCGTCAGCACCATACGCGGCTCCAGAATACGGGTGCAGCGCAGGTAAGGATATTTAGACGGTGCCGCCAGGTGCGTACCGGTATCATCCTGCATAAAGCCAGCAACGTCGTGAACCTGCAGGCCCAGCGGGTGACCGATACCGTGCGGCATGAATGGCCCGGTCAGATCGTTCTCGACCATCGCCTCTTCGCTCATGTCTTTCACAATCTGATGCTTACGCAGCAGTTTTGCGATGCGCTGATGGAACTGGATGTGGTAATCCACATAGCTGGTTCCGGCTTTCATGGTGCCAATCAGCGCCAGCTGTTCATCGTTCACGTCTTTAATCAGCTGCGCGAAATCGGTATCCGCATTCGCCGCCCAGGTACGGGTCAGGTCGGCCGCGTAGCCGTTATACTCTGCCCCTGCGTCCAGCAGGAAGCTGCGCATTTCCGACGGAACATGGTGATCCAGTTTGGTGTAGTGAAGCACAGACGCGTGCTCGTTCAGCGCGACAATGTTGCTGTACGGCACGTCGGTATCACGGTGGCCTGTCGCGGTCAGATAGGCCTGGTTGATGTCGAACTCGCTCATGCCGGACTGGAACGCTTCATGCGCCGCACGGTGACCGTTCACCGCCGTTTTTTGCGCTTCACGCATGCAGTAAAGTTCGTAGTCGGTTTTATACGCGCGGTAATAGTGCAGGTAATCCAGCACCCCTTTCGGATTGAGTTTGTCTGCCGGAATATCCAGACCCAGAGCACGCTCTGGAACAGGGCCAATGTAGCCGATGTTGCCACGCGCCGCAGGCAGCTGGCTGCCAATGCCGTCCGCTTTCGGCAGTGCAATCACGTCAATCTCTTCCGTCCAGAAAGAGGTCGGCAGCGGTTCCACGTTGTGCCAGTAATCGACCGGCAGGTAGAACCACAGTTTCGGCTTGTTCACGCCGTCCACCAGCAGCCAGCAATTCGGAACCTGAGTCACCGGCACCCAGGCTTTAAACTGCGGGTTCACCTTAAACGGATACGCGTGGTCATCCAGAAAGGTATTCATCAGCTCGCCGGAGTGGATTAGCAGTGCATCCAGCTTAAAGCGGGCCAGTACATCGCGGGTACGTTCCTGTAGGGTAACGATATGATTTTTATAAAGCGAAGCCAGTGAGTCCATCATTCTTCCTTTCGTTTTTTTGACCTCAAGTCATCGCATCTTAGCACACCTCACTCCGGCTGCGTGATTTCCACCGACCGTGATCAATGCAGCATTTTCTTAATGAGTAATTTGCATTTTATTAACATAAATCCCACACTCCGATTCATCTGGTATGACCAGATCCAATTGCTCGATTCAGGAGACTGACATGCTCTACAAAGGCGACACCCTGTACCTCAACTGGCTGGAAGATGGCATTGCCGAACTGGTGTTCGATGCCCCCGGCTCAGTGAACAAGCTTGATACCGCGACGGTGGCCAGTCTTGGCCAGGCGCTGGATGTTCTTGAAAAACAACCTGAATTAAAAGGGCTGCTGCTGCGTTCGAACAAAGCGGCCTTTATTGTCGGTGCCGATATCACCGAGTTCCTTTCGCTGTTCCTGGTCCCGGAAGAACAGCTGAGCCAGTGGCTGCACTTTGCCAACAGCGTCTTTAATCGTCTGGAAGATCTGCCTGTCCCGACCATTTCCGCCGTTAACGGCTATGCGCTGGGCGGTGGCTGCGAGTGCGTGCTGGCGACCGACTATCGTCTGGCGACGCCGGACCTGCGCATCGGCCTGCCGGAAACCAAGCTGGGCATCATGCCGGGCTTTGGCGGTTCCGTACGTATGCCGCGCATGCTGGGTGCCGACAGCGCCCTGGAGATCATTGCCGCAGGTAAAGATGTCGGCGCCGAACAGGCGCAGAAAATTGGCCTGGTCGACGGCGTTGTGAAGCCAGAGAAACTGGTTGAAGGCGCACTCGCCATTCTGCGTCAGGCCATTAACGGCGACCTCGACTGGAAAGCCAAACGCCAGCCGAAGCTGGAGCCATTAAAACTCAGCAAAATTGAAGCCACCATGAGCTTCACCATCGCCAAAGGCATGGTGATGCAGACGGCGGGTAAACACTACCCGGCGCCTATCACGGCGGTGAAAACCATTGAAGCGGCTGCCCGCCTCGGTCGCGATGAGGCGCTGAAGCTCGAAAATCAGAGCTTTGTTCCGCTGGCGCACACCAATGAAGCCCGCGCGCTGGTCGGTATCTTCCTCAACGATCAGTTCGTGAAGGGTAAAGCCAAACAGCTGACTAAAAACGTTGAGACGCCAAAACATGCGGCGGTACTCGGCGCCGGCATTATGGGTGGCGGCATCGCTTACCAGTCGGCCTGGAAAGGCGTGCCGGTAGTGATGAAAGACATCAGCGAGAAATCCCTGACGCTGGGCATGACCGAAGCGGCCAAGCTGCTGAATAAACAGCTGGAACGCGGAAAAATTGACGGGCTGAAGCTTGCAGGCGTGATCTCCACCATTCAGCCTGTGCTGGAATACAGCGGTTTCGACCGTGTCGACGTGGTGGTCGAAGCCGTCGTCGAGAATCCGAAAGTCAAAAAAGCGGTGCTGGCGGAAACGGAAGACAAGGTTCGTCCTGAGACCGTGCTGGCCTCTAACACCTCCACCATTCCGATTAGCGAACTGGCGAGCGTCCTGAAGCGTCCGGAAAACTTCTGCGGGATGCACTTCTTCAACCCGGTACACCGTATGCCGCTGGTCGAAGTGATCCGTGGGGAAAAAACCTCCGACGAAACCATTGCTAAAGTGGTGGCATGGGCAAGCAAGATGGGCAAAACGCCGATCGTTGTTAACGACTGCCCGGGCTTCTTCGTCAACCGCGTGTTGTTCCCTTACTTCGCCGGTTTCAGCCAGCTGCTGCGCGACGGTGCGGACTTCCGCAAAATCGACAAAGTGATGGAAAAACAGTTCGGCTGGCCGATGGGCCCGGCGTATCTGCTGGACGTGGTCGGCATTGATACCGCCCACCACGCTCAGGCGGTGATGGCGGCAGGCTTCCCGCAGCGTATGCAGAAAGATTATCGCGACGCCATTGACGCACTGTTTGACGCCAACCGCTTCGGCCAGAAAAACGGCCTGGGCTTCTGGCGCTATAAAGAAGACAGCAAAGGCAAACCGAAGAAAGAAGAAGATGCCGCGGTCGATGGCCTGCTGGCTGAAGTCAGTCAGCCAAAACGCGACTTCTCCGACGATGAAATCATCGCCCGGATGATGATCCCGATGGTCAACGAAGTGGTGCGTTGCCTGGAAGAAGGCATCATCGCCAGCCCGGCAGAAGCCGATATGGCGCTGGTATACGGCCTGGGCTTCCCTCCGTTCCACGGCGGCGCGTTCCGCTGGCTGGACACGCTCGGCAGCGCCCGCTATCTCGATATGGCTCAGCAGTATCAGCACCTCGGCCCGCTTTATGAGGTGCCGGAAGGGCTGCGCAACAAAGCGCGCCATAACGAACCCTACTATCCAGCAGTTGAGCCAGCCCGTCCGGTTGGCGAGCTGAAAACGGCTTAAGGAGTCACAATGGAAAAGGTTGTCATTGTTGATGCGATTCGCACCCCGATGGGCCGTTCAAAAGGCGGCGCGTTCCGTAACGTGCGTGCAGAAGATCTCTCCGCGCATCTGATGCGTAGCCTGCTGGCGCGTAACCCGGCGCTGGATCCTGCTGCGCTGGACGATATCTACTGGGGCTGCGTGCAGCAGACCCTGGAGCAAGGTTTCAACATCGCCCGCAACGCGTCGCTGCTGGCGGAGATCCCGCATTCGGTTCCGGCTGTCACCGTCAACCGCCTGTGCGGTTCGTCAATGCAGGCGCTGCACGACGCGGCGCGTATGATCATGACCGGTGATGCGCAGGCCTGCCTGGTGGGCGGCGTTGAGCACATGGGCCACGTGCCGATGAGCCACGGGGTCGATTTCCACCCTGGCATGAGCCGTAACGTGGCGAAAGCCGCGGGGATGATGGGTCTGACCGCCGAGATGCTCTCTCGTCTGCACGGCATCAGCCGTGAAATGCAGGATGCCTTTGCCGCGCGCTCCCACGCTCGCGCATGGGCGGCGACGCAGTCCGGCGCCTTTAAGAATGAGATCATCCCGACCGGCGGCCACGACGCGGACGGCGTACTGAAGCAGTTCAGCTACGACGAAGTCATCCGCCCGGAAACCACCGTAGAAGCGCTTTCTACGCTGCGCCCGGCGTTTGATCCGGTCACCGGTACGGTAACGGCAGGTACTTCGTCGGCGCTGTCAGACGGTGCCGCCGCGATGCTGGTGATGAGCGAAAGCCGCGCCCGCGAGCTGGGCTTAACCCCTCGCGCTCGGGTACGTTCGATGGCGGTCGTGGGCTGCGATCCTTCAATCATGGGCTACGGCCCGGTTCCTGCCTCGAAGCTGGCGCTGAAAAAAGCGGGATTAACCGCCAGCGACATTGACCTGTTCGAAATGAACGAAGCCTTCGCCGCGCAGATCCTGCCGTGCATTAAGGATCTGGGGCTGATGGAGCAGATCGACGAGAAGATTAACCTCAACGGCGGCGCGATCGCCCTCGGTCACCCGCTGGGCTGCTCCGGAGCACGTATCAGCACGACGCTTATCAACCTGATGGAACGCAAAGATGCCCAGTTTGGTCTGGCAACGATGTGTATCGGGCTGGGTCAGGGTATCGCGACGGTGTTTGAGAGAGTGTAAGGCTATAACGTAGGCCCGATAAGCATCGCGCCATCGGGCTTTTGCCGGGAGGCGCTGCGCTTTCCCGGCCTACGAGAGGTACCTCGCCGCCAGTGGCGTCATTGGCGAAGAGAAAGAGTTTAGTTGCCGTTCTTCCCGCCTGTCAGGGGCGGGTTTTTTATTTAAATGAAGGCAAACGCATCGCCAAACAGGCGGTCTTCACGCGCGTCACGTTCGTTACAGAACAGGTCACGGGCAATTTTCGCCATCTCAAAACGGCCAGCGATATAGATATCGTGCCCTGCCAGCGTGCCATGATCCTGCAGCACCGCCGTCAGCACCGTCCCACTACGACCACGCCAGCCCTCTTCCGGCTGCTCAACCACCGGCTCAATGCGCAGGTTAGGATGGGTTACGCTCAGCGCTTCCAGCTCAGACAAGTCGTACAGATGTTTCTCTTCGCGGCCACCCCAGTAAATGGTGATGTCGCGGTCCGGGTTACGCGCCAGTGCGGTCAACAGAATAGAGCGCACATAAGAGAAGCCCGTACCGCCAGCGATCAGGATCAGCGGACGGTCTTCGTCATCGCGCAGCCACGCATCACCGTGCGGAATATCCACCACGATTTCACGTTCCTTCAGGATCCGATCCATCACCGCCATCGCATACAGGTTAAGCTCTGACGCACCAATATGAAGCTCAATAAATTCCTGCTCCGCTGGCGTTGAGGCCATAGAGAAAGGACGCTTATCACGCTCATCCATCACAACCATCAGGTACTGACCCGCGCGGAAAGAGAATGGCGCTTCTGGCACTAAACGGACGCGATATACGGTGTCGGTGATGGCATCTACCGAGGTCACTTTACAGCTTAAGGTTGTCATTCGCTCTCTCTGTCGGGAAGTCTATAGGGCTTAACGGTCAGCTCAGGGTTTACCGTTATTCATTATGGCCAGCTCGTCCCAGATCGCGTCAATTCGCGCGGTCACTGCAGGATCTTTTTTGATCGGGCGACCCCATTCACGGTCGGTTTCGCCAGGCCATTTATTTGTGGCATCCAGTCCCATCTTTGAGCCAAGACCGGAAACCGGCGAGGCAAAATCCAGGTAATCTATCGGCGTGTTTTCGACTAACACCGTATCGCGCGCCGGGTCCATTCGCGTGGTAATGGCCCAGATTACGTCATTCCAGTCGCGGGCGTTAACGTCATCATCGCAGACAATAACAAATTTGGTATACATAAACTGGCGCAGGAAAGACCATACGCCCATCATCACGCGTTTAGCATGGCCAGGATACTGCTTCTTCATCGTGACCACCGCCATGCGATACGAGCATCCTTCAGGCGGCAGATAAAAATCAACAATTTCCGGGAACTGCTTTTGCAGGATTGGCACAAACACTTCGTTCAGCGCCACGCCCAGCACCGCCGGTTCGTCCGGTGGACGTCCGGTATAGGTGGAGTGATAAATCGCATCTTCACGCTGGGTAATGTGCGTGACGGTAAACACCGGGAAGTTATCCACTTCGTTGTAATAGCCGGTGTGGTCGCCGTAAGGTCCTTCTGGCGCCATTTCACCCTGCTCAAGGTAACCTTCCAGAACAATTTCTGCACTGGCCGGAACTTCGAGATCGTTAGAAATACACTTCACGACTTCGGTTTTCGTTCCGCGCAGCAGGCCTGCAAACGCATATTCAGAAAGGGTATCCGGCACGGGGGTGACGGCTCCCAGAATGGTGGCCGGATCGGCGCCTAAGGCGACAGATACCGGGAAACGTTCCCCCGGATGCGCGGCGCACCACTCCTGGAAATCCAGCGCGCCGCCGCGATGCGACAGCCAGCGCATGATGAGTTTATTCTTGCCAATCAACTGCTGGCGGTAAATACCGAGGTTTTGCCGCTCTTTGTGCGGGCCGCGCGTAACGGTCAACCCCCAGGTGATCAGCGGAGCGGCATCTTCAGGCCAGCACTGCATGATAGGGATTTTGGTCAGATCAACCGCATCGCCTTCCAGCACTTTCTGCTGGCACGGCGCGCCGCGCAGGCGTTTGGTAGGCATGTTCAGCACCTGCTTAAACTGCGGCAGTTTGTCGAACAGATCGCGGAAGCCTTTCGGTGGCTCCGGCTCTTTCAGAAACGCCAGCAGTTTACCGACTTCACGCAGCGCCGTGACGTCTTCCTGCCCCATCCCCAATGCAACACGACGCGGTGTACCAAACAGGTTGCACAGCACCGGCATTGAGTAACCTTTCGGATTTTCAAACAGTAATGCGGGGCCACCGGCACGCAGGGTGCGGTCAGCAATTTCTGTCATCTCCAGATAAGGATCAACAGGAAGTGTAATACGTTTGAGTTCACCCTGCTTTTCCAGCAGCGTCAGGAAGTCGCGGAGATCGTGGTATTTCATGCAGTTAATCATGGCCTCTCTGTAAGCGCTTCATTATACGGCGTAAGCCTGCTTGATGCTGTAATTTTGTTAAATAAGCGTGAACTTATGCGTTCTGTTCCATTTTCCCCCATTATAATCAACTTAGCGATCCCGCCAGGGTTTTGATATGCTTGCGCCCCGAACTAAGGGAAAGAGTGATTATGCAGGCCTGGTATTTACTGTATTGCAAACGCGGGCAACTTCAGCGCGCGCAGGAACATCTTGAACGTCAGTCTGTAAATTGCCTGACACCCGTGATCACGCTTGAAAAAATGCAGCGCGGGAAGCGCACAACCGTCAGTGAGCCGTTGTTCCCGAACTACCTGTTCGTGGAGTTCGACCCGGAAGTCATCCACACCACCACCATCAGCGCAACGCGTGGCGTCAGCCACTTCGTTCGTTTTGGCGCCCACCCGGCAACAGTTCCGTCGACGGTCATTCATCAACTGTCGATTTATCAACAGCCTGAAGGAATCACCGACCCCGAAACTCCTTACACCGGCGATAGCGTCGTGATTACCGAAGGCGCTTTCGAAGGTCTGCAGGCGATTTTTGCCGAGCCGGACGGGGAAGCTCGCTCTATGCTGTTGCTCAATCTGCTGAACAAGCAGGTCCTGCAGAGCGTTAAAAATACCGACTTCCGCAAGCTTTAAACGTTTATCCCGAACAGATTACGCACGTTGTCATCCGTCTGCGCCGAAAGCCAGTGCGGATCCTCTCCGCGCCACTTCGCAACGCTCTCAACAATGTGCCCCAGATACGCGGGCTCATTTCGCCGCGATGTCGGTTTGGGCTTCATATCGCGCGGTAGCAGATAGGGCGCATCGGTTTCAAAGAGCAACCGGTCAGCCGGGATTACCGGCAACAGCTCACGAAGTTCAAGCCCGCGACGTTCATCGCAAACCCAGCCGGTAATGCCCAGATACAGCCCTCGCTTCAGACAATCCAGCGCTTCGTGCCGTGAACCGGTGAAGCAGTGCAGTACCGCGCCGGGCAGTTTCTCCAGCCACGGATCCAGAAGTGCCAGGAAACGCTCATGCGCGTCGCGGCAGTGCATAAATACGGGCATTCCAAGCTCTGCTGCCAGCGCAAGCTGGGCAGTGAACGCCTTTTCCTGCTCTTCAGGCGTGGAAAAGTTACGGTTGAAATCGAGACCGCATTCGCCGATCGCCACAACGTCTGACGTCTTCGCCAGCCTGTACAGGGTGTCGCCACTCTCCGCGGTCCACTGGCTGCTGTCGTGAGGATGCACGCCAGCAGTAGACCAACAGCGATCGTAGCGTTGTGCCAGCTGCTGCGCCTGCTCGCTCTCATGCAGGTTGGTGCCTGTCAGCAGCAGTCCTTTCACCCCGGCGGCAAACGCGCGCGCAACCACCTCATCACGATCTTTCGCAAACTGCGAGCTGGTCAGATTGAGTCCGATATCAAACATGCAAATCCCCATATAACAACCGCCCTGACGGGCGGCTGGTTTTACTCTTCAGTGGTCTTGTCGGACGTATCGTCTTCGTCATCCGCTCGACGTCCTTTACCCACGTAGAAACGCGAGAAGAATACGCCGACCTCAAACAGACAGTACATCGGTATGGCCAGCAGCGTCTGCGAGAATACATCCGGCGGCGTCAGCAGCATGCCGACAACAAAGGCGCCCACCAGGATATACGGACGCTTCTTACGCAGGTCATCCGGGGTGGTTACCCCTACCCAGCAAAGCAGCACAATGGCCACCGGCACTTCGAATGCCACGCCAAATGCCATAAACAGCGCCATCACAAAGCTGAGGTAGCTGGCGATATCCGTCGACACCTGGACCCCTTCCGGCGCGGTATGCGTCAGAAAGCCGAAGGCCAGCGGGAAGACAACGAAATAGGCAAACGCCATGCCGATATAGAACAGCAGTGAGCTGGACACCAGCAGCGGGATCACCAGCTTGCGTTCATGCTTATACAGCGCTGGCGCCACAAACGCCCACACCTGGTAAAGAATGACCGGTGCAGAGGCAATCAACGACACCCAGAAGGTCAGCTTGATGGGGGTAAAGAACGGAGAAGCAACGTCTGTTGCAATCATCGTTGCGCCCAGCGGCATCTGCTTGATCAGCGGCGCAGAGACCACCTGATAGATGTCGTTGGCAAAATAGACCAGGCACAGGAATATGAGTAAAACCGCAATAATGCAGTTTAACAGGCGCTTACGCAGCTCAATGAGGTGCGTAATCAGCGGTTGAGTATCATCTACTGCCATGTTTACGCTTTATCACTCGACGAGGGGGAGGGTTCGGAAACGGACGCAGCGGGCTTCACTTCCGCCGTTTTTGCTACCGGCTCTTCCGGCTGCGCCTGTTTTTTCACTTCGGTTTCCTGCGGCGTCTGCTCTGGCGCGGCAGCCTGATGTTCAGCGCTGGCAGGCGTTATGCCCTCGCGCTGCTCCTCGCTGCCCTTCACCACCGGGTTATGGATGGTATTCGCTTCATCGCTCGCTTTTTCAGGATCGTTAACGCTATAGGAGCGCTTCATCGATTCCGCCGCTTCGCGCAGCTCATCCATGGACGCTTTCAGCTCCGGCGTCAGGTTATCCATGCTCGCCTTCTCAACCTTTTTCAGGCTTTCCTGAAATTCCTGCAGCTTAAGCTCCTGCGCCAGTTCATTCTGAACGGTCGATGCCAGCGATCTCAGCGCACGAACCCAGCCCGCAACGGTTTTCACTGCCACCGGCAGACGCTGCGGCCCCAGCACAATCAGGCCAATCACAAAGACCAGCAGGAGCTCACTAAAACCAATGTCGAACACGACTTACACCTGCTCTTTATCGTGGCGTTTAGCGTCTTCCTTTTTGGCTTCTTCTTGCTTATCGGCGATGGTTTTAGCAGTAAAATCAGCGTCCTGGCTGGTTTTATCCTGCTTGTTCTCATCATCGCTCATCGCTTTCTTGAAGCCTTTGATAGACGCGCCCAGATCGGAACCAATAGAACCGAGCTTTTTGGTGCCAAACAGCAGCACGACGATGACGGCAATAATGACTAATTGCCAGATACTGATTCCACCCATACATGTTCCTCAGGGATAGATGATTAATGAGTCAGGTCGCATTATACGTATGCGACCCGTCGATAGCGACGCACGCTCAGCGCGTTTTTCGCCAGCCTGCTAGCCAGACTACCACTCCGCCAGCCATCAGCCAGGCGGGCATCATCTGCCAGTCCGGACGGTTGATCAGCAGCAGCGTGCCGCTCAGCAGCAGCGTTGCGCCAATCCCAAAGAGATAGCGTGACTGTCCCTGGCGAACACGGCTGGACTGAAGCTCGCGGGCGATTTTATCCATGCTGTGCTGAAGGTTCTTGCTCTGACGCAAACTGTCATAAACCAGTTCAGGAATTTCAGGCATTTTTTCTATCCAGAACGGGCCTTTCTCTTTCAGCGAGCGCACCAGCGCCGGAATGCCAACCTGATCCTTAATCCAGGATTCAAGGAAAGGTTTCGCGGTCTTCCACAAGTCTAACTGAGGATAGAGCTGTCGGCCTACACCCTCAACGTAAAGTAATGTTTTCTGAAGTAAAACTAGCTGTGGCTGAACTTCCATATTAAAGCGGCGAGCCGTATTAAACAGGTTTAACAGTACGTGCCCGAAGGAGATTTCCGCCAGCGGTTTTTCAAAAATCGGTTCACAAACTGTCCGGATCGCGAACTCGAACTCTTCGACGTTGGTATCCGGCGGCACCCAGCCGGAATCAACGTGCAGCTCGGCCACTTTACGGTAGTCGCGGTTGAAGAACGCGATGAAATTTTCTGCCAGATACCGTTTATCTTCTTTGTTCAGCGACCCCACAATCCCGCAGTCGATCCCGATATACTTCGGATCCTCAGGGTGTTCGTAGCTCACGAAGATATTGCCCGGGTGCATGTCCGCATGGAAAAAACTGTCGCGGAATACCTGGGTAAAGAAGACCTGTACGCCACGTTCGGCCAACAGCTTCATGTTCGTTCCCTGTTTCTCCAGGGCCACCACATCCGAAACCGGAATACCGTAGATACGCTCCATCACCATCATGTCCTGGCTGCAGTAGTCAGAATAGACTTCAGGTACATAGAGCATCGGGCTGTTTTCAAAGTTGCGACGCAGCTGAATGGCGTTTGCCGATTCGCGCAGCAGATTAAGCTCATCAATCAGCGTTTTTTCATATTCCCGCACCACTTCCAGTGGACGAAGGCGACGCCCGTCCGGCAGCAAGCGTGGTACCCAGCGCGCCAGACGATAAATCAGCTTCATGTCCGCTTTGATGATGGGCAGGATGTCCGGTCGAATGACCTTAATAACGACTTCTTTGCCGTTTTCTTTCAAACGCGCGGTGTGCACCTGCGCGATTGAGGCCGACGCCAGTGGCTTAATGTCGAAATCGTCGAACCAGGTCTCGACGGGTACATTCCCCATCGCCTCTTCAATCTGCTTTTTCGCGCGCGCGCCGTCAAACGGTGCGACGCGATCCTGCAACATCGCGAGCTCATCGGCAATGAGAGGGGGGAACAGATCGCGGCGGGTCGACAGCATCTGTCCGAATTTAATCCAAACCGGACCGAGCTCCTGCAGCGCCAGGCGCAGACGCTCACCCAGCGGTTGACCTTTATGGCGATTGGGCATCCAGAACAGCATCCGCCGCCAGATACGAAGCGGCAGCGTGATACGCATTTTGGGGATAAGCTCGTCGAGCCCGTAGCTCAAAAAGGTGCGAATAATAAAATAGAGGCGCCGAATTTCACCAGGCGTCATTTGCCCTCCAGTTTTTCCAGCCGTTTGGTTAACGCGTCAACCGCACGTTCAACAGCAGCGGTCTCTTCCGCAAACCATGCAACTTCCAGTGCCCCGGGCGCCATTCGCCACTCCTCAGTCAGCACTTCCGCCGCATAGCGTTGCTGGCGTTGGAGGCTTTTACGCGCAAAGGAGGCGCCACCATGAAGGACTTTCCCGATGCCTTCGGCGGCGATGTCGCCGATAAAAGGCGCAAGCAGCTCTGCCGGATCGAACTCCGCCAGATCGGTGAGCGCAACGAAGTTCTGCACGACCTGAATGTCGCCTTCCACTTCCAGCTCACCGCTGCGGATAAGCGCCGTTAATTGCTGGCGATCGCGCAGTTTTGGCAGCACGCTCATGTGCGTGATGACCGAGCAGTCGGCTTCACCTTCCCACGCCCCCAGAACGTCAAGCTGACGTTCGCTGAATACCAGCACAAGCGGCGTCGAGAACTCTTTTAAAACAATGCGTAATACCTTCCCGTTTAGCCGCTGACGTGCAGCTTTCAGCGCCGGAGCGCGATACAGAAAAGCGTTCAGTACATTCTCGACGCCTGCGGAGACTAAGGGTTTAAAGGGCACGGGACACCTCCACTCAGAATTTGTAACCGCGATGCAGCGCGACGACGCCCGCCGTCAGGTTGAAATATTCAACATTTTCAAATTCTGCATCCTGCATCATGGCTTTTAATGTGTCCTGATCCGGGTGCATACGGATAGATTCCGCCAGATAGCGGTAGCTTTCAGCGTCATTAGCCACCAGCTCGCCAATACGCGGCAGCACGTGGAAGGAATAGGCGTCGTAGGCTTTGCTCAGCGGCTCAATGATCGGTTTAGAGAACTCGAGCACCAGCAGACGTCCACCCGGCTTCAGCACGCGGTACATGGAGCGCAGCGCTTTTTCTTTATCGGTCACGTTACGCAGACCGAAAGAGATCGTGATGCAGTCAAAGGTATTATCCGGGAATGGCAGCGCTTCGGCGTTTGCCTGCACATATTCCACATTCCCCACCACGCCGATGTTACGCAGCTTTTCGCGTCCCATTTTCAGCATGGAGTCATTAATATCGGCAAGAACAACGCGACCGGTTTCGCCCACCAGACGGGAGAACTTCGCGGTTAAATCGCCCGTGCCGCCGGCTAAGTCCAGCACCGTTTGTCCACGACGCACGCCGCTACAGTCAATGGTGAAGCGCTTCCACAAGCGATGAATGCCGAACGACATCAGGTCATTCATCACATCGTACTTCGCCGCCACGGAATGAAATACGTGGGCCACCATGTCAGCTTTCTGCGCTTTGGCGACGGTCTGAAAGCCAAAGTGCGTTGTGTCTTGTGAATCGTCAGCCATCTTAGAGCCTGCTTATCAGTAAAATGTTCGTGAAGTGTAACAGATTGGGCGCGTTTGCCCTACGTTTCAACCACCGCGAAAGAAACGCGCTGGCGTCTCGTCTGGTGATAAATTCACCGCTAACGTGTTGTCTTCACTGTTTGTCTTTTGTTCGTCCGCACCTTCTCGCAGGCGAAACTCGTCGTCCTGGGCGGTGGCCTGTTCGACCAATTCCGGATTAATCTCGCGTTTAACCTCAACCCCCAGGCTGCGGAAGGATTCGGCCTGTGCCAGCAAATTGCCGCGTCCCGAGGCGAGTTTTTTCATCGCCTGACGGTAGTTATCCTGCGCACGATCCAGGCTCTGCCCGACTGAGGACATGTCGTCCACGAAGAGGCGCATTTTGTCGTAAAGCTTGCTGGCGCGCTCGGCAATCTGCTGCGCGTTGCGGCTCTGGTGCTCATAGCGCCACAGGTTCGCAATGGTGCGTAACGCCACCAGCAACGTGGTGGGGCTGACCAGCATAATGTTATTTTTGAGCGCTTCGGTGATAAGCTCAGGCTGTCTGTCGAGTGCCAGCAGAAACGCGGGTTCTACCGGGATAAACATCAGGACATAGTCCAGCGAGCGGAGACCCGGCAGCTGCTGGTAGTCCTTTCTGCCGAGCAGGCGAATGTGGTTACGCACGGAGGCAATGTGCTCCTGCAGCGCCGATTCGCGGGTGTAGTCATCTTCGGCGTTGAAGTAGCGCTCATAGGCCACCAGCGTCATTTTGGCGTCAATCACCACATCTTTACCCTGCGGCAGCCGCACAATCACATCCGGCTGCATACGAGAGCGGGCGTCGTTTTCGATACTTACCTGCGTTTCGTATTCATATCCTTCCCGCAGTCCAGAGGCTTCCAGTACGCGGGTCAGCACCACTTCTCCCCAGTTGCCCTGGGTTTTGTTATCCCCTTTCAGCGCGCGGGTCAGGTTGACCGCTTCCTGCGCCATCTGGGCATTCAGCTGCTGGAGATTGCGAATCTCATGCGCCAGCGTGTGACGCTCGCGCGCCTCCTGCCCAAAGCTGTCCTGCACCTGACGACGAAAACCGTCAAGCTGTTCGCGCAGGGGCGTCAGCAGGCTGTTCAGGCTCTGGCGGTTCTGTTCGTCAACGCGGCGGTTACTGTGCTCAAAAATACGGTTGGCTAGGTTCTCAAACTGTTCGCTGAGGCGCTGCTCGCTGTTGATCATCTGGCGGATTTTGTCTTCCGCATGCAGCTGGGTGGATTCAAGGCGGGTGGTCACTTCGCGGAGATCGGCCTCCAGCGAGGTATTGATATCTCGCAGGTTGCGCAGCTCGTTGTTGAGCAGCTCGCACTCCTCTCGCCAGTGGTCACTCAGCGCAAGCTGCTGCTTTGCCGCACTTAATTCAGCGACTATCTCTTCGCGCTCTGCCAGCTGGTCGGCCTTCTGCTGTGCATGCTGATAGCTGGAAATGAGCCAGCCTATCGCCACGCCCGCCAGCGCAATCACCGCATAAATCAGGATTGAGATATCCACAATGCCCCCTGCATCAACGTATTACCCGCACAAAATAGGATTGTGCTGTACAAACGTCCAGTTTGAAAGGGTTTTCCTGCGAGGCGCTACGCAAAAAATAAAGGCCGAACGTGTCGGCCTTTGATTTCGAAAGGAGAGGACTAGATCAGGCGACGCGCGGCTTCAACCACGATTTTCACTGCATGACTTTCGGTCTGCTTCATGGTTTCGGCGTTAGGGATCTCCTGCTGGGTACGGTTGACGATAACGCCCGCCACCATACCGGCACGCAGACCCTGGCTTGCGCACATGGTCAGCAGCGTAGCGGATTCCATTTCGTAGTTCATCACGCCCATGGACTGCCACTCTTCCATTGAGCCTTTGAAACGGCTTACCACGCGACCTGAGAAGGTGTCGTAACGCTCCTGGCCCGGGTAGAAGGTGTCGGAAGAGGCGGTTACGCCCACGTGGGTAGTTGCGCCTACGGACTTCGCGGCTTCAACCAGCGCGGTGGTGCATTCGAAATCAGCCACTGCCGGGAATTCCATCGGTGCAAAGTGCAGGCTTGCACCGTCCAGACGGACGGACGCGGTCGTGACCAGCACATCGCCGACGTTGATGTGCGGCTGGATAGCGCCGGTGGTACCGATACGCAGGAAAGTACGAATGCCCAGCTGCGCCAGCTCTTCAACAGCAATAGAGGTAGACGGACCACCGATACCGGTAGAGCACACGATCACCGCTTTGCCATCCAGCTCTGCGCGCCAGGTGGTGAACTCACGATGGGCAGCCAGCTTGACCGGCTTATCCATCAGCGCGGCGATCTTTTCCACACGCTCAGGATCGCCGGGGACGATAGCGAGCGTAGCCCCTTGTAAATCGTTTTTAGTGAGGCCGAGATGAAAAACATCAGACTTAGACATAGGTGACTCCTCTGTGGGTCGGTTAGTCAGAAGAAGTAAAACGGTACTTTACAGAAGCAGTAAGCATATTTTCGTGACGCACCTCACCATGAATGAAAATGATTACATTGAATTTCCATAAAAAGGTGATTTACATCACATTAACAAGTTATATCGCCAGGTGCTGCACAAAAGATAGACCGTTTAAGGCACTGTGAGTTGTTAACCTGGTGTCTATATTTACCTTTGCGCTAACTCATTGGTACGGAGAATGCCATGACTGAAAAAACCGGTTTTGCACCTGCTGCGGCCCCACATGCTTCAACCATCGTGTCGACGCCAGAAGCGGCAATTACCGCGGGTGAGACCTCCATTCCCTCGCAGGGGGAGAATATGCCTGCTTATCACGCACGGCCAAAATCGGCAGACGGCCCGCTGCCCATCGTGATTGTGATTCAGGAGATATTTGGTGTTCACGAACACATTCGCGACCTCTGCCGCCGGCTGGCGCTGGAAGGGTATCTGGCCGTTGCCCCAGAGCTCTACTTCCGTCAGGGCGATCCGAACGACTACAGCGATATTCCAACATTGCTCAGCAACCTGGTCAGCAAAGTCCCGGACGCGCAGGTGCTGGCCGATCTCGACCACGTCGCCAGCTGGGCGGCACGCAACGGCGGCGATCCGCATCGTCTGCTGGTCACCGGTTTCTGCTGGGGCGGGCGCATTAGCTGGCTGTATGCCGCGCATAACCCGCAGCTCAAAGCCGCTGTCGCCTGGTACGGCAAACTGGTGGGTGAAAAAACGCTGAATTCACCGAAACATCCCGTCGATATCGCCACCGAGTTAAATGCCCCCGTGTTAGGGCTTTACGGCGGACAGGACACCGGTATTTCGCTTGATTCGGTAGAGACCATGCGCCATGCGCTCCGTGCGGCAAATGCGAAGGCGGAGATTGTGGTCTACCCGGATGCCGGGCATGCTTTTAACGCCGATTATCGTCCGAGCTATCACGCTGAATCAGCCAAAGATGGCTGGCAGCGGATGCTGGCGTGGTTTAGCCAGTACGGCGGGAAGAAAGCATAAAGCAAAAAGCCCGGTGGCGGCTACGCCTTACCGGGCAATCTAACACCACTACGCCTGACGCAAATTCTGCGCCGCCTTCACCATGTTGGCGAGCGCAGCACGCGTCTCCGGCCAGCCGCGGGTTTTCAGTCCGCAGTCCGGGTTCACCCACAGGCGCTCTGCCGGAATGCGCTGGGCCGCTTTTTTCAGCAGGGCTTCTATCCACTCCACGCTCGGCACGTTCGGGGAGTGAATGTCGTACACGCCCGGCCCGATTTCATTCGGGTAGTCGAACTCTTCAAACGACTCCAGCAGTTCCATGTCCGAACGCGAGGTCTCGATGGTGATCACGTCGGCGTCCAGCGCGGCAATCGAATCCATGATGTCGTTAAATTCGCAGTAGCACATGTGGGTGTGGATCTGCGTGTCGTCCTTCGCCACCGCGGCGTTAATGCGGAACGCTTCCACGCCCCACTGCAGGTAGGCATCCCAGTCGCTGCGGCGCAGCGGCAGACCTTCACGCAGCGCAGGCTCGTCAATCTGAATGATGCCAATACCTGCCGCTTCCAGATCCGCCACTTCATCACGCAGCGCCAGGGCTATCTGTTTGGCGATGGTTTCACGGGTCACGTCTTCACGCGGGAACGACCAGCAGAGAATGGTCACCGGACCGGTGAGCATCCCTTTTACCGGCTTGTCGGTCAGGGACTGGGCATACTTCGCCC
Organism: Enterobacter asburiae; assembly: GCF_024599655.1. Classification (NCBI taxonomy): domain Bacteria; kingdom Pseudomonadati; phylum Pseudomonadota; class Gammaproteobacteria; order Enterobacterales; family Enterobacteriaceae; genus Enterobacter; species Enterobacter asburiae. The sequence goes on along the minus strand of NZ_CP102247.1, from coordinate 291,580 downwards.
ACTCCACGGTGATCGCTTCCGGGCGGCTGACGTCACCAATGACCACCGGCGGCTTCACGCAGCGGGAGCCATAGCTCTGCACCCAGCCGTTCTGGGTAAAGACAAAGCCGTCCAGATGCTCACCAAAGTATTCCACCATGTCGTTACGCTCGGCCTCGCCGTGCACCAGCACGTCCAGCCCCAGGCGTTCCTGCTCGATAATCGCCTGCTTGATGTGTTCCGCGATGCCGGTGCGGTAGTGATTCGCATCCAGATTGCCCTTTTTGAAGTCCAGACGCAGGCCGCGGATCTCCGTCGTTTGCGGGAAAGAGCCTATCGTCGTGGTCGGCCAGGCGGGCAGGTTGAAACGGGCGCGCTGCGCTTCAGCGCGCACCTCGTACGGGCTCTGGCGCTGGCTGTCCTGGACGGTGATGGCCGCCAGACGTTTTTCCACCGCCGGGTTGTGCACGCGCGCAGAGTGGCGACGCGCCTGGATCGGGGCGCTCCATTCGGTAATCGCCGCCGTGTCGCCGCTGTTCAGCGCGTCGCGCAGCAGCGTCAGCTCTTCGCATTTTTGCAGGGCGAAGGCAAACCAGCTTTTCACCTCGGCATCCAGGCGGGTCTCCACGCTCAGATCGATCGGGCTGTGCAACAGGGAACAGGAAGAGGCCACCCACAGCTCACGTTTGCCGACGATGTCTTTGATTTGCGCATATTTTTCGGTCAGATCGGCACGCCAGACGTTGCGACCGTTAACCAGCCCGGCGGAAAGCAGCCAGTCCGCTGGCAGGCGCTTGTGCAGCTCCGCCACATCATCTTTACCGTGTACGAGGTCAACGTGCAGGCCCTGCACCGGCAGCGCGTTAATGGTCTTCAGGTTTGGCGTCACGCCTTCGAAATAGGTGGTGAGCAGCAGCTTCACCTGCCCGGTGAGCGCGTCATACGCCGGTTTGAAGGCATCGAGCCAAACCTGGGGCAGCTCGAGCACCAGCGCCGGTTCGTCGATTTGCACCCACTGAATGCCACGCTTGCCCAGCTCAATCAACACCTGTTTGTAGACCGGCAGGATATCCTTCAGCAGGCTGAGTCGGTCAAACGGCTCACCTTTCACTTTGCCCAGCCACAGGTAGGTTACCGGCCCGAGCAGCACCGGTTTCACCTGGTGGCCCAGCGCCAGCGCTTCGTCCACCTCGTCCAGAAGCTGCGTCCAGGTCAGCCTGAACTGCTGACCTTTCACGAACTCCGGCACCATATAGTGATAGTTGGTGTTGAACCACTTGGTCATTTCCGCCGCTGCCGCTGGCTCACCCGTTGGCGCGCGGCCGCGGCCGATGCGGAACAGAGTATCGATATCTACCGATCCATCTTTGTTCTGATGACGAGCCGGCACGTTGCCAAGCAGCAGGCTGGTCGTCAGAACATGGTCGTACCAGGCGAAATCGCCCACCGGCAGCAGGTCAATACCCGCCTGTTTTTGCTGCTCCCAGTGGCGGGCGCGCAGCTCGCGCCCCACCGCCAGCAGTTCTTCACGGGTGGCGTTCCCCGCCCAGTAGCTTTCTTGCGCTTTTTTCAGCTCGCGACGCAGGCCAACGCGAGGGAAACCGAGAGTGTGATTGCGGATTGTCATGGTGTGCCCCTTGTGAAATTCGTTATTTAGACGTCCAGATGTTTACACATCTATAATTGGCAGGTACTGTATATTCCTCAAGCGCAATATGTTCATGGCGAAGTGAAGGACTTTCATGATCGAGATAAAACACCTGAAAACGCTACAAGCGTTGCGGAACTGCGGCTCGCTCGCGGCGGCTGCGGCCACGCTGCACCAGACCCAGTCCGCCCTTTCTCACCAGTTCAGCGATCTGGAACAACGCCTCGGCTTCCGTCTTTTTGTGCGTAAGAGCCAGCCCCTGCGCTTTACGCCTCAGGGTGAAATTCTTCTTCAACTGGCGAATCAGGTACTGCCGCAAATCGCCAGCGCGCTGCAGGCGTGTAACGAACCGCAGCAGACCAAGCTGCGTATCGCCATTGAGTGCCACAGCTGTATTCAGTGGCTGACCCCCGCGCTTGAGAACTTCCGCCAGAAGTGGCCGCAGGTGGAGATGGACTTCAAATCCGGCGTGACCTTTGACCCTCAGCCGTCGCTGCAGCAGGGCGAGCTGGACCTGGTGATGACCTCTGACATCCTGCCGCGCAGCGGCCTGCACTATTCGCCGATGTTTGATTATGAAGTGCGCCTGGTGCTGGCCCCGGACCATCCGCTGGCGACCAAAACGCGCATCACGCCGGAAGACCTGGCGACGGAAACGCTGCTGATTTATCCGGTCCAGCGCAGTCGTCTGGATATCTGGCGCCACTTCCTGCAGCCCGCAGGCGTTAGCCCACAGCTGAAAAGCGTGGATAACACGCTGCTGCTGATTCAGATGGTGGCGGCCAGAATGGGTATCGCGGCGCTGCCGCACTGGGTGGTGGAGAGTTTTGAACGTCAGGGTCTGGTGCAGACCAAAACCCTGGGTGAAGGGCTGTGGAGCCGACTGTACGCCGCCGTGCGCGATGGCGAGCAGCGTCAGCCGATTACGGAGGCGTTTATTCGCTCAGCGCGGAACCACGCGTGCGACCATCTTCCGTTTGTGCGGAGCGCGGAGCGACCCATCGGCGATGGACCCACAGCGAAGCCAGGATCACCGCTCCCCCAATAATGAAGCTCGGCCAGTGCGGCTGTTGCTGCCAGATGGCGAGGTTGACCAGAAGCCCTGCCGGGACGTGCACGTTGTTCATGATCCCCAGCGTACCGGCGTCTACCTGCGTAGCGCCGTAGTTCCACATGAAGTACCCCAGCCCTGACGCCACCACGCCCAGCCAGACCAGAACGCCCCACTGTACGGTGGTGGTCGGCAGTTTTTGCGGGTTACCGAGCATAAACCACGCTGCCACCGCGACAATTGCGGCGCCCATATAAAACCAGGCGAACGCGTTATGCTGCGGCATCGGACGGGTTTCCATCAGGCGCTTATAGCCCACCATGCCGATGGCAAAACTGATGTTGGCGAGCTGGACGAACATCAGCCCGGTCCAGAAGTGATCGCTCACTTTGTCATAGCGAATAATCGCCGCGCCGATCACCGCCAGTGCCGCGCTAAGCAGGTATCCCCAGCGCAGGCGGCGTCTGCTGAGCAGGTCGTAAATCAGCGTGATATAGAGCGGCGTCAGCACGGTAAAGAGCAGGAACTCGGAGACAGACAGGTAGACGTAGGCCCGGAAGCTAAACAGATACATGATGCCAAGCTGCATCGCCCCCACCAGCATGTACAGCACAATCGTTTTCAGCGATTGCCCGCGCGTGCGCAGAAACGGCAGGAACACCAGCGCCGCCAGCCCCACGCGCATCAGCACCGAGAAGTAGCTGTCGACCGAACCGGCAAGGTATTCGCCAATCAGGCTAAAGGAGAAGGCCCACAGGATAGTGGTGATAATGAGTAGCGCCACAATGCTTGTCTCTCAAAAAGAAGGAGAGGCATTGTAGCGAACTCTTTAGTTGACATCTGAGCAATAAACAACCAAATGAAGATTATTCAAGGAACAGTTTGCGCAGATACTTCGGCACCGCGTTGTCTGCGTTGGTGCCGATCACTTCCAGCTCCGGGTGCAGATCTTTCAGACGCTGGTGCGCATTTTCCATAATGCAGCCCTTGCCTGCCATCGAAAGCATTTCGGCATCGTTCATGCCGTCACCAAAGGCGATACAGTCCTTCAGCTCGAAGCCCAGACGTTTCGCGACGGCTTCCAGCGCGTGACCTTTGGAGACGCCCCCCGCCATCACTTCCAGGCAGGTCAGGGTTGAGAAGCTCACGTTGACGCGATCGCCCCAGCGGGCGTTGATCGCCTGCTCCAGCGGCAGCAATTCCTCATGGTTTACACAGGTGAAGAACACCTTACTGATCCCTTCCGGCTCCAGTAGACCCGGCTCGTACAGTGAGTACTGGAATACGGCTTCTTTGAAGAAACGCATCTCTTCCGGGCGGTGACGGTTCATAAACCAGTCGTCGTCGCGATAAACGTTGGTAACGATATCCGGATTATTGTGCACCACGCCGAACAGATCGGCGGCAATATCGCGATCCAGGTTGTGGGTAAAGATCAGGTTGCCGTCGGTATCGTGCACGCGGGCACCGTTGGAGGTGATCATGTACGATTTGATTTCCAGATTATCGCGGATCTGCCCCACGTCCACGTGGTGGCGACCGGTGGCAAACACGAAGTTCACGCCACGGGCGGTCAGGAGTTTTAAGGTCTCTTTCGCGTAAGGCGAGAGGGTGTGGTCGGGGGAAAGCAGCGTGCCATCTAAATCAGATGCAACAACCTGGTACATAGGGATTTCAACCTCTGGTGGAAAACAAAAATCAATTATGCCTGTTGAAAAATTCAACAATGGCGTTGAGCGCGACTGAGCGCATAGCGTCCTTTTCAAAAAGGATCTCATGGTACGCGCCGTTAATGACCAGCGGTTTTCCCCCTTCACAAGGGTGACCGGCGGCAGCGCGCAGTTCGCAATAACGATCATGCATGCGGTTATCCACCACACGCTCTTCTTCAGCCTGAATCAGGAGCGTTGGCGTGTCGTCATTGCCGACGCCAGCCAGCACCTGCTCACCGGCAAGAATACCTTCCCGTACCCAGTGATAGGTCGGGCCGCCCACGCGCAGGCGCGGTTCATCGGCATAAAAACGCAGGTTACGACGATAGCGCTGTCGGCTGTGGGTCAGCACGTTCATCGCAAACGGCAGTGCACGCCAGCGCCCCGTCCCGATGGCATAGCCTTCTCGAATGCGCTGATGGCCCTCAGCCCAGTCAAGAATATGACGCACCATCCAGTCAGGAAAACGCATGACGATGCCATACATCGGCGCGGTGAGCGCAATGGCGTCGCACTGGTGCGCGTGGCGCTGTAAAAACAGCGTTGAAATCGCGCCGCCCATTGAGTGCGCCAGAATATAGCGCTTCCGCCAGGGGCCAGGCTCGACCTCCTGCTGCCAGAACGCGGCGAGATCGTCGACGTAATCGCTGAAGTTATCCACGTGGCCGCGATGCGTATCCGATAGCAGGCGACCAGAAAGCCCCTGCCCGCGGTGATCGATAATCAACACATCGAAGCCCAGATGGAACAGGTCATAGGCCAGTTCGGCGTATTTGATATAGCTCTCAATACGCCCGGGGCAGACCACAATGACCCGGTCATTTTTCTTATCGTGAAAACGCACAAAGCGTACCGGAATTTCACCGACGCCCGTAAACTCATCTTCCTCACGCTGGCGCCAGAAATCGGTCAGCGGCCCCATGGAGAAAGCAGCAAATGCGTTTTCTCGTGTTTCCCAGTCCTTTTTCTGCTGAAACATCGGGTTTCTACTCACCTAAGCCAAGGAATATCGTTTTTTCGTAACCGGTCACAAAATGACTCAACAATAGCGTATTGTGGCATAAAAACAGACGATTCGGGAGTTTCAAATGACCTTCGAGTGGTGGTTAGCTTACCTGCTGACATCCATCATCCTTAGTCTTTCACCGGGCTCGGGCGCCATTAACACCATGACCACCTCCATCAACCATGGCTATCGCGGTGCGGCGGCGTCGATTGCCGGTTTGCAGACCGGGCTGGGCATTCATATTGTGCTGGTCGGGATTGGTCTGGGGACCCTGTTCTCCCGCTCCGTGCTGGCCTTTGAGGTGCTGAAATGGGCCGGGGCAGCGTATCTGATTTGGCTCGGTATCCAGCAGTGGCGCGCGGCAGGCTCCATCAACCTGAATACGCTCGCTCAGACGCAAAACCGCGGCCATCTGTTTAAGCGCGCGGTGTTCGTCAACCTGACCAACCCGAAGAGCATCGTTTTCCTCGCCGCGCTGTTCCCGCAGTTTATCGTGCCGCACCAGCCCCAGGTGATGCAGTACGTGGTGCTGGGTGCGACCACCATTATCGTCGATATCATCGTGATGATTGGTTACGCGACGCTGGCGCAGCGAATTGCGGCGTGGATTAAAGGGCTTAAGCAGATGAAGGCCCTGAATAAAGTCTTTGGCTCGCTGTTTATGCTGGTTGGCGCGCTGCTTGCGTCAGCGCGTCACGCTTAGCGAGAAATGATGAGATGAATGCCGAAGCCGGCGAACAGCGCGCCGGCGAAGCCGTCAATCCACTTCGCGATACGCTGGTAGCCACGGCGCATCGCCGGCAAGGCAAACAGGCTGGCCACGATGGTAAACCAGGCAAAGGTTTCCACAACGATCAGCAGGAAGATGCCCCAGCGCGCGCCTGCACCGACGCTATCGCCGACAAACAGCGAGAACACGGAGCCGAAATAGATAATCGCTTTTGGGTTCGCCAGATTGGTCAGCAGCCCTTTTACAAAGCTGCGGCCGCCCGTTGCCAGCTCCACCTTTGGCTCTTCCGGCTTTTTCTCTTCTTTCTTCAGCGCCCCGCGCAGCATCTGGTAGCCCATCCAGCACAGGTACAGCCCGCCGCCGACCATGATGATGTTATGCAGCCAGGCCATCTTCGCCAGGATAAGGTTCAGACCGAGCAGCGCAACGGCCGCCCAGACCATAACGCCCATGGTGATACCGAGCACGCCCATCATCGCCTCTTTGCGGGAGCGGCTAACGGCCGTTTGTGATACGAAGAAAAAGTCTGGGCCGGGGCTCATCAGCGCAACGATGTGCACTAACGCCACGGTGAGAAATAGCATCAACATAATTAACTCGCGGGGAAATAATTCAGTGAGTCATCATCCTGGCACTTTTTCGCCCGGCTGACTACTCCTCATCATCACCATCGGCGTGAGAGCGGATGAGCGCCATAAACTCTTTACCGAAGCGCTCCAGCTTGCGCGTCCCCACGCCGTTGACGCTGAGCATCTCGCTGGCGCTGAGCGGCATCTGCTCGGCCATCTCAATCAGCGTCGCGTCGTTGAACACCACGTAAGGCGGAATGTTTTCTTCGTCGGCGATGGCTTTACGCAGCTTGCGCAGTTTGGCGAACAGCTTGCGGTCGTAGTTGCCGCCGTAGGATTTCTGCATCACGCGCGGCTTCAGGGCGATGACGCGCGGCACGGCGAGCTTGAGCTCAACGTCACCACGCAGTACCGGACGCGCCGCTTCGGTCAGCTGCAGGGCGGAGTGCTGGGCAATGTTCTGCGTGGCGAAGCCGAGGTGGATCAGCTGGCGAATGATGCTCACCCAGTGCTCGTGGCTCTGCTCCTTGCCAATACCGTAGACCGGCAGCTTGTCATGCCCCATATCGCGGATACGCTGGTTATTCGCGCCGCGCAGCACTTCCACCACGTAGCCCATCCCGAAGCGCTGGTTCACACGGTAAATGGTCGAGAGCGCCTTACGCGCGTCCATCAGGCCATCGTACTGTTTCGGCGGATCCAGGCAGATATCGCAGTTGCCGCACGGCTCCTGGCGCCCTTCCCCAAAGTAGTTGAGCAGCACCAGACGGCGGCAGGTTTGCGCTTCGGCAAACGCACCCATCGCGTTGAGCTTGTGGCGCTCAATATCCTGCAGCTGTCCCTGCGGTTTCTCTTCCAGACAGCGGCGCAGCCACGCCATATCGGCCGGATCGTAAAACAGCATCGCTTCCGCAGGCAGCCCGTCACGCCCGGCGCGGCCGGTTTCCTGGTAGTAGGATTCGATATTGCGCGGAATGTCGAAGTGCACCACAAAGCGCACGTTGGGCTTGTTAATGCCCATTCCGAACGCCACCGTCGCGACGACGATTTGCAGGTCGTCGCGCTGGAATTTTTCCTGCACGTCGGCACGGATGTGGTTCTCTAACCCGGCATGATACGCGGCGGCGCTAAAGCCGCGGTTTTGCAGACGCGCGGCGGTGTCTTCCACCTTCGCACGGCTGTTGCAGTAAATGATACCGGACTTGCCGCGCTGCTCCTGGACGTAGCGCAGGAGCTGATCCAGCGGCTTGAATTTTTCCATCAGCATATAGCGGATGTTAGGGCGGTCGAAGCTGCTGACCTGAATATAGGGGTCGTTCAGCCCGAGCAGACGAACGATATCCAGCCGCGTGGTGTCATCCGCCGTGGCGGTAAGCGCCATAAACGGCAGCTCGGGGAAGCGCTGACGCAGCTGGCCGAGGGCAGCGTATTCCGGGCGGAAGTCGTGTCCCCACTGGGAAATACAGTGCGCTTCATCTACCGCCAGCAGCACCGGGTTCCAGTGCGCAAGATGGTCGAGGAAGTTATCCAGCATCAGGCGTTCCGGGGCGATATACAGCAGGCGGATCTGCCCGGTGCGGCACCCGGCCATCACCTCTTGCTGCTGCTCACGGGTTTGCGTGGAGTTAAGACAGGCTGCCGCCACGCCGTTGGCGAGCAGTTGGTCAACCTGGTCTTTCATCAGAGAAATGAGAGGGGATACCACGACCGTCAGGCCGTTAAGCACCAGCGCGGGCACCTGATAACAGAGGGACTTACCGCCGCCAGTCGGCATCACCACCAGGCAATCACGACCTTCCAGCACCGTTTCAATGATGGTTTCCTGGCCGGGGCGGAACTGCTGGTAGCCAAAGGTTTCATGCAAAACCTGTTTAGCCAGCGACTCCTGATTCAATACTTCCGCCTGCGCCACGTTAACCCCATATGCCTGAAATGAAACAGGCGCTATTTTCAGCGCCTGAGAGAGAAACTTCAACGTTTAACGCAAAAACATTCGAGCAGCCTAGAGAATATCGTTCAGCATCACGCCCACGCCGACGCGGGTCTGGTTGAAGTTGTAATCGATAAGCGACTCGCCGTAACCGCTGTACACCTGAGTATAGATACGGACATGCTTCGTCATTGGATAGCTTAAGCCCACTTCCGCACCACCGTAGCCGGTGTTCCAGTTGTACTGACCTTTGGCGCTGAGCACGGCATCACCTAACTGGTAGCCGACTTTGAGCTGGTAGTAGCCCATATATTTGGTGATATCCGGGTTATCATCGGTTTCGCCCACCACATACCACGGCTTCACTTCCACCATCCAGCTACCGTTCTGCGCCATCAGACGCGTATAGGCGCGGTTCCAGCTGCGCGAGGTAGGATCAGAGCGACCGTTGGAATCGTGGTTAAAGCCCACTTCAACGTCACGCAGCGTCCAGCCCGCAAACTCATAATCCGTTGCAAAACCGAGGAACAGCTGCGGCTCATAGTTGGTTTCACGGAACGGTGAGGACTCTCCGCTGTTAGAGAGCTGCCACCAGGATTTCTGCGTGTAAGACGCCCCGAGCACCGAGTTCGGCCCCAGAATGCCGCGCCAGAACGGGAACGCGAGGCTGAGCTGGAACTTCACCTCATCTTTACGCGCATTATCAGACCAGTTATAGGAGCTTATCGCCTCTTTGTTGAGATCGCTGGTCTGGGTGTAAATCACGTAGTTGGTGTCATACGGATAGAGCGTGAACGGATTGTCATGCTCCTGAAGAAGGTTCGCGATAATGCTACCGTGAACGGCAGGTTTATCATGCACCTCTTTGATCGTCGCTTCCTGCGCATATGCTGTGAGGGGCAGCGCAACCGCCGCCAGTAACCATGCCAGATACGTCCGCATCGGTGGTGTTCTCCTGCAAAAGAGTAAAATTAGCTGAATAGTTATGTGGCGGACATTCTACAGACTTCTGCGACAACTGCTGCATCCTCGTTTCTGAAAGTGGAATTCCTTGTTGCCGAGGCATAAAATCAACATTTCGTTAACAATAAGGATGTGATGCCTCATGTCAGCCATGCTTACCGCCGAAGAAGTGTTAAAACTCGTGGGCGAGATTTTTGTTTACCATATGCCGTTTAACCGTGCGCTGGGACTGGAGCTGGAGCGTTACGAGAAAGATTTTGCCCAGCTGAGCTTCAACAACCAGCCGATGATGGTGGGTAACTGGGCGCAAAGTATTTTGCACGGCGGCGTGATCGCCTCCGCGCTGGACGTGGCGGCAGGTCTGGTCTGCGTGGGCAGTACGCTGACCCGCCATGACACCATCAACGAAGACGAACTCCGCCAGCGTCTGGCGCGCATGGGCACCATTGATTTGCGCGTCGATTACCTTCGCCCGGGGCGCGGAAATCGCTTTACCTGTTCCAGCAGCCTGCTGCGCGCGGGGAATAAAGTTGCCGTGGCGCGCGTTGAGTTACACAACGAAGAACAGGTGTATATCGCCAGCGCAACCGCCACTTATATGGTGGGTTGATACGGCAAAATCGGGTAAAATTAATTCACTTCTTTGTAACGGATTTTCCCGATGGATGCTAAACAGACGCGGCAGGGCGTTTTACTCGCCCTTGCCGCTTATTTTATTTGGGGTATCGCCCCGGCGTATTTCAAGCTAATCGCCTACGTTCCGGCCGATGAGATCCTGACTCACCGCGTTATCTGGTCGTTCTTTTTTATGATCGCGCTGATGAGCCTCAGCCGTCAGTGGTCAGGCGTCAAAACGCTGTTTAAAACCCCTAAAAAGGTCTTCCTGCTGGCGCTGTCAGCGGTTCTGATTGGCGGCAACTGGCTGCTGTTTATCTGGGCGGTGAATAACCATCATATGCTCGAAGCGAGCCTGGGGTACTTCATTAACCCGCTGGTGAACATCGTGCTGGGGATGATTTTCCTCGGTGAGCGCTTCCGTCGGATGCAGTGGGTGGCGGTGATTCTGGCCTTCTGCGGCGTACTGGTGCAGCTCTGGACCTTCGGCTCGCTGCCGATTATTGCCCTCGGCCTGGCGTTCAGCTTTGCCTTCTACGGCCTGGTGCGTAAGAAGATTGCGGTGGAAGCGCAGACGGGGATGCTGTTTGAAACCCTGTGGCTGCTGCCCGTGGCGGCGATTTATCTCTTTGGCATCGCCGACAGCGCGACCAGCCATATGGGCAGCAACCCGTGGTCGCTGAACCTGATGCTGATGGCGGCGGGCGTGGTGACCACCATTCCTCTGCTGTGCTTCACCGGTGCCGCGACGCGTCTGCGTCTCTCCACGCTGGGCTTCTTCCAGTATATTGGCCCGACGCTGATGTTCCTGCTGGCAGTGGTGTTTTACGGCGAAGTGCCGGGTGCGGATAAGATGGTGACGTTCGCCTTTATCTGGGTGGCGCTGGCGATTTTCGTCGCGGATGCGATTTATACCCAACGCAGGGTGCGCAAAGGGCTGTGATGTTGTAACCCTCTCCCACAGGAAGAGGGAATTCTATCGTAGGGCGGGTAAGCGCAGCGCCACCCGCCAGATTTTTACAGCCAGTTACGACGCTTAAAGTACAGATACGGCGCCAGCCCCGCGAGGATCATAAAGATAATCGCCCCCGGGTAACCAAAGCTCCACTTCAGCTCCGGCATAAACTCAAAGTTCATCCCGTAACTGGACGCCACCAGCGTCGGCGGCAGGAACACCACGGACACCACCGAGAAGATCTTGATGATGCGGTTCTGCTCGATGTTGATAAAGCCCATCGCCGCCTGCATCAGGAAGTTCACCTTCTGGAACAGAGATTCGTTGTGCGGCAGCAGGGATTCGATATCTCGTAAGATCTCGCGCGCCTGCTCCAGCTGACCGCCCGGCAGACGCGCCTTGCGCACCAGGAAGTTCAGCGCGCGCTGGGTATCCATCAGACACAAACGTACCTTCCAGCCGATATCTTCCAGCTCCGCCAGCGTGGAGAGCGCTTCGTCGTACTCATCTCCCTGATGGCCTTCCATGATCACGCGGCTCAGCTTTTCCAGGTCGCTGTAGATGTTTTCAATTTCGTCCGCCAGCTGTTCAATTTTGGTCTCGAACAGATCGAGCAGCAGCTCGTAAGCGTTACCGTCCACCATTGCCTGGCTGCGGGCGCGCATGCGGTAGAGACGGAATGCCGGCAGCTCGCGCTCGCGCAGGGTAAACAGACGGCCGTCGCGAATGGTAAACGCCACGGTGGAGTTACCCGCGTGATCTTCCGCATCTTCAAAGAAGAAGAAGGAGTGAATGTGCAGACCGTCTTCGTCTTCAAAAAAACGCGCGGATGCTTCGATGTCTTCCAGTTCCGGGCGGGTTGCCAGGCTTTGCCCCAGCTCAGATTGTACGCGAAGGCGCTCATCGTCGTCCGGCTCGACCAGATCCACCCATACGGCATCAATGAGGGGCTGTGACTCTTCGGCTTCAAGCCGAGTCAGTCGGTTATTTTCGAGTTGAAATGCGCTCAACATGACCGGGACTCCCAATGCAAAAAATATCGGACAGTTCGGTGGGCACACAGAAACAAATTGGGTTTCAGACCATTAAACAGCCTGACTCAGCGCGACGGGAATAATGCAGGTCGCTGACAACCACTAAGGCCATCAGCAAGAGGAGATAGCCTTAGGAGTTGTTCCTGGATGACAGGGAATTGAGCCAGTATCTACTGGGTGTGTCCAAGGCGAATGTCCTCTTAGCGTAATCGTGCGCGCATGTTACGCCAGCTATAACTGTGGCGTCAACACGCAACGGAACGCTGAAGGGCATTAATTGACCTTCACTGTATAAGGCTAGCAGATTATTACAAAATAATGATATTTTTCTGAATGTTAGACTGTTTCCAGCTTCGCATAGGCCGCTACCAGCCATTTGATCCCCTGCCCCTGGAACGCCACCTGCAGACGGCTGTGCTCGCCGCTGCCTTCCAGATTCACAATGGTGCCTTCGCCAAACTTCGAATGGCGCACGCGCTGGCCCAGCTTGTAGCCGGTGTCGGTTTCCGCAATCGGCGAGCCCATGCGCTGATGGCTGACCGGACGGCTGATGCTCGCCCGCAGACGCACCTCTTCCACACACTCTTCCGGCAGTTCACCGATAAAGCGCGACGGACGGTGATAAACCTCTTTACCGTACAGACGGCGGGTTTCGGCGTAGGTCAGCGTCAGCTTTTGCATCGCGCGCGTCACGCCCACGTAGGCCAGACGACGCTCCTCTTCCAGACGGCCGCCTTCATCCAGCGACATCTGGCTCGGGAACATCCCCTCTTCCATCCCGACAATAAACACCTGCGGGAACTCCAGGCCTTTGGCGGAGTGCAGGGTCATCAGCTGAACCGCATCCTGCCAGGTGTCCGCCTGCCCTTCACCCGCTTCCAGCGCGGCGTGGGAGAGGAACGCCTGCAGCGGCATCAGGTCTTCGTCTTCTTCGTTGTAGCTGAACTGGCGCGTTGCCGTGACCAGCTCCTCTAAGTTCTCAATACGGGTCTGGCCCTTCTCGCCTTTCTCCTGCTCGTACATAGTGCGCAGGCCGGAGTCTTTAATCACCCGGTCGGTCTGCACGTGCAGCGGCATGTCGGCGGTTTCCTGCGCCAGGGCGTCAATCAGCTCAAGGAAGCGCTGTAACGCGCTGGCTGCGCGCCCGGCGAGGGCTTTTTCCTGCAGCAGCTCGCGGCACGCCTGCCACAGCGTCAGCTGGCGATCGCGCGAGGCCTGACGCACCACGTCCAGCGTGCGGTCGCCAATCCCGCGGGTCGGCGTATTGACCACGCGTTCAAACGCCGCGTCGTCGTTACGGTTCGCAATGAGGCGCAGATACGACAGCGCATCTTTGATTTCCTGACGTTCGAAGAATCGCATGCCGCCGTAAATGCGGTACGGCATGCTCACCTGCAGGAGCGCCTCTTCCAGCACGCGCGACTGGGCGTTGCTGCGATAGAGAATGGCGCACTGCTCCAGCGCGCCGCCGTTGTCCTGCCAGGTTTTTATGCGGTTCACCACGAAGCGGGCTTCGTCGAGCTCGTTGAAAGCGCAGTAAATCGAAATCGGTTCGCCGTCGACGCCGTCGGTCCACAGCTTTTTCCCCAGACGCCCGTTGTTGTTTTCAATCAGGGCGTTGGCCGCGCTCAGGATGTTGCTGGTTGAACGGTAGTTCTGCTCCAGACGGATGGTTTCCGCGCCGGGAAAATCGTTGAGGAAGCGCTGGATGTTTTCTACCTGCGCCCCGCGCCAACCGTAAATCGACTGGTCATCATCGCCCACGATCATTACCTTGCCGGTATCACCGGCCAGCAGGCGGATCCACGCGTACTGGATGTTGTTGGTATCCTGGAATTCGTCCACCAGGATATTGGTGAAGCGTTCACGGTAGTGCTGAAGAATGTGCGGCTTGTTGAGCCACAGCTCGTGGGCGCGCAGCAGCAGCTCGGCGAAATCCACCAGACCGGCGCGATCGCACGCTTCCTGATAGGCCTTGTAGACGTTCTGCCAGGTCTGCTCGACCGGGTTGCCGAAGCTCTGAATATGGTGCGGACGCAGCCCTTCGTCTTTCTGCCCGTTGATGTACCACATCGCCTGACGCGGCGGCCACTGCTTCTCGTCGAGGTTCATCGCCTTGATCAGGCGCTTCAGCAAGCGGAGCTGGTCTTCGCTGTCGAGGATCTGGAAATCCTGCGGCAGGTTGGCGTCCATATGGTGCGCGCGCAGCAGGCGGTGCGCCAGACCGTGGAAGGTGCCGACCCACATGCCGCCCTGGCTGGTGCCCATCAGCTGTGCAATACGGTGGCGCATCTCTGCCGCCGCCTTGTTGGTAAACGTCACCGCCATGATGGAGTACGGGGAGCAGTTCTCCACGCTCTGCAGCCAGGCGATACGGTGAACCAGCACGCGCGTCTTACCACTGCCCGCCCCAGCCAGCACCAGCATGTTGGTGCGCGAGGCGGCAACCGCGTCACGCTGTTTATCATTAAGGCTGTCGAGCAGGTAAGAAACGTCCATTGGCACCGTCACATAGTATTCAGGAACACAGCAAAACGCCCGGTGGCGCTTCGCTTACCGGGCCTACAACTGCAAACCCCTGGTAATTTATACAATATTACTGGTGATTATATCAGCGTCGTGAGGGATGCCAACCGTGAAATTTCCACGTGCGGCAGAAGACGGCTGTCCAGCGTGGTCATCAGGTCGGCGTTTTCCGGCTTGATCCAGCAGGCCTGCATGCCGCAGCGGATAGCCCCGGCCACGTCCGTGGTCAGGTCATCCCCCACGTGCAGAATGTTCCCCAGCGGCAGGTTAAGCTTGTCCGCCGCCAGATGGTACATATCGCTGAACGGCTTCGCGCGCCCGTGCGGGCCCGCGCGCAGCACGAATTCAAAGTAATCGCTCAGGCCAAACAGCTCCGGCTGGGCATTGCCGTTGGTGATGGCCACCAACGGCCACTTTTCAGCAAGCTTCGCCAGCGTCTCGTGGGTCTCCTGCGGCACGTCGATACGGCTGCGCCATTTGGCGAAGTTTTCCATTGCCGCTTCGGCCCCGATGGCCGCGTCCTGCACGCTCAGGCCCACGTTGAGCATCGCCTGCTCAACCGCACGACGACGCCATTCGGTCACGTCGTGGTAAATGTCCGGCTCGGTCTCACGCAGGGACTGACGCAGCTTCTGAAAGTCCTTGTTCTGTATCGCTTTCAGCGCGGGATGGTAGTTCTGCACAAACGCCAGCGACTCCTGCTCGGTACGCAGGATCACCTCGCGGTTGTCATAAAGGGTGTCATCAAGGTCAAACGTCAGGGCCGAGATCTGACCAAGTGGGCGGTAAAAACGCATTATTTCCCCCGTTTGGCGCGTGGATGCGCCGCGTCATACACCGAGGCAAGGTGTTGGAAGTCTAAGTGGGTATAGATTTGAGTGGTCGACAGATTTGCGTGGCCCAGCAGTTCCTGCACGCCGCGCAGATCGCCGCTCGACTCAAGCATGTGTGTCGCAAAGGAGTGGCGCAGCTTGTGCGGGTGAACGTGGCTGTTCAGCCCCTGCTTAATGCCCCACTCCGCAAAGCGCTTCTGCACGTTACGCGCCGAGATCCGTTTGCCGAGTTTCGACAGGAACAGCGCATCCTCTTCGCTGCCAAACAGCCCGCGCAGGTCAAGCCAGTGCTCAATCCAGGAGACCGCATTCCGGCCAATCGGCAGACGGCGCTCTTTGCTGCCCTTACCCATCACCCACACTTCACCAGATTCCAGATCGAGATGCTTGAGGTCAAGGTTGACGAGTTCAGACAGACGCAGGCCTGCGCCGTACATCACCTCCAGCATCGCGCGGTCGCGCACGGCGAGCGGATCGTTAAGGTCGATATCCAGCAGGCGGTTTACGTCGTCGACGTCGATATTTTTAGGCAGATGGCGCGGCGCTTTCGGCGTGGCGATCCCCTTTGCCGGGTTGGCTTTTAAGCCCCCCTGGCTGACCAGCCAGTCGAAGAAACTGCGCAGCGCAGAAAGCCTGAGCGCCAGGCTCGCCGGGCTGAGATTTTTTTTACGGCTACGCACGACGAACCCGCGTACCGTCGCAGCGTCACATTGTTGCCAGCTTTTCAGGCCGATTTCGTCGGCAATCTGCATGATGGCATCAAGCTGACGCTGGTAGTTGAGCAGGGTAATGGGGCTAAGCTGACGCTCCACGCCCAGATAGCGCAGAAAGCGCGAAACGTCAGTGGCGAGCAGTCCGTCCGTCATACGCGCTCAATCCAGCGCTCCAGCAGCTCGGGCAGCATCAGGGCGATCTCCTGCAGCAGGTGCGTGGCCTGCCCCTGCTCATAGTGATGCGCGTCGCGGCTGGTAAATAACATGACCCCCAGATCGCCATCGCGCCCCATCAGCGACATCGCTACCGAGCCAATCGCTTTGGCTTCCGGTAATACCACCAGCAGCTCAGGTCCGTTCAGCGGCCCCAGATAGTGGTGCTCATGGCCCAGACGCTGAATGCGCAGCGGTTCAAACGCCTGACGGCTGAGCGCCAGATGGGTAAACCCGGACGGCGCGCCAATGCGCCAGCGGTCAGGGAACAGACGAATCGTTGCGCCTGCCAGCCCCAGCTCCCGGGCCCAGCGGTGGAAGCGGCTGAGGAACTCGTCAAGACTGTGCGCCGACGCCAGACGCGCCTGCAGGTGCAGCAGACGATAGAACAGGCTTTCGTTGGTGCTGGCCTGCTCCATCAGCAGCGTCATGTTCTCTTCAAGCTGATTGATGTGGTTGCGCGAGCGCGCCATGTGCCATTCGACCAGCGACACGGTTCCGCGAACCGGATGCGGCACGCGCATCTCTTCGACGACGCGTGCATTGCGAATAAAAAACTCAGGATTGCGCAGCAGATAATCAACAACAGCTCTGTCGTCCAGTTCCGTCACTGTTTCCTGCAGTTCTTCCCCTGGTTGTTTCATAGATGGATAAACCCGTCATAGACATGTGCCGCCGGGCCAGTCATATACAGTGGATGACCCGGTCCTTTCCAGGCGATATCAAGCCGACCGCCCGGTAACTCCACGCGAACCTCTTCTGCCAGTAACCCCTGAGAGATGCCCACGGCCACCGCAGCACAGGCGCCGCTTCCGCAGGCCTGAGTCTCGCCCGCGCCGCGCTCGTAAACCCGCAGGCGAATGTGCTCGCGCTTCACCACCTGCATAAAGCCGATGTTTGCGCGCTCCGGGAAACGTTCGTGGCTTTCCAGCACCGGGCCGAGCGTTTCGACCGCGGCGGTTTCCACATCATCAACCTGAATCACGCAGTGCGGGTTACCCATTGAGACGACGCCGCACAATACTGTCTGCTCGGCCGCACGCATAATATAGGTCTTTTCCGCTTTGTTTGCGCGAAACGGCACGACGGAGGGCTCGAAGTTAGGCTCACCCATGTTCACGCGCACCAGTTCATCATCGGTGACGCTGAGCACCATGCGACCATTGGCCGTGCTGACGCGAATATCACGCTTGTTGGTCAGCCCTTTCAGGCGGACAAAGCGGGCAAAACAGCGCGCGCCGTTTCCGCACTGGTTAACTTCGCTGCCGTCCGCGTTAAAAATACGGTAGTGGAAATCGAGGTCGGGATCGTACGGTGGCTCGACCACCAGCAGCTGATCGAACCCCACGCCCAGATGCCGATCCGCCAGGCGACGGATCAGTTCCGGGGAGAAAAACACATTCTGCGTTACCGCGTCGACGACCATAAAATCGTTGCCAAGGCCATGCATTTTAGAGAACTGCATCATTTGCTCCATTGCGCGGGTACAGAACGTTGTCGTCAGAGATTAACCTGAGTCGGGCCGCCGTTGTCGCCACGATCGTTAGTATTTGGCGTGGTAGACTCAATGCCGCTTTGCACGGGTTTCGTTGGCGGCGGCGCGGTTTTATCCGCAGGTGGGAAGTACAGTGGTCCCTTCAGTCCGCAGCCAGTCAGGCTAAACAGCGTGATGAGAACGGCAAGCGTTCGGAAAGCGTTTTTCATTATAAAGTTGCCCGTAAGTTCAAATCTGTTTCTATCATCGCAGGAGAAGACACAAAAGCAAGAGTTTGCCGCTTTCCTGCAACGGGAATTATTTAGGGTTATACTGCCGGCATCACGAAAAACAGGAACAAAACCATGAACGACAGTGAATTCCATCGCCTTGCCGACAACCTGTGGATGACCATCGAAGAGCGTCTTGACGACTGGGACGGCGACAGCGATATCGATTGTGAAATCAACGGCGGCATTCTGACCCTGAGCTTCGAAAATGGCAGCAAAATTATTATTAACCGCCAGGAGCCGCTTCACCAGGTCTGGCTGGCCGCTAAACAGGGCGGCTATCATTTCGATCTGAAAGACGGGGAGTGGGTTTGCGACCGTAGCGGCGTACCGTTCTGGGACCTGCTGGAACAGGCCGCGACCGCGCAGGCGGGTGAGGCGGTGAGTTTCAGGTAGTTTTGTTGCCGGGTGGCGCTGCGCTTACCCGGCCTACGGATTCGAGCTGTTGTAGGCCCGGTAAGGCGTAGCCGCCACCGGGCGAGCGAAAAGGCTCAGGAGAAATACTGCTGCAACAGCGGCGCGGTGTCCTGATTGGCAGGCGCGGCAGGCGTTACGGCCTGGGTCCGGAACGGGATCACCTGCGTACGACCGTCGACGTTTACAATCTGGTAGAACTGCGGCAGGTTAAAGTTGATAAAACTTGAGCCGTAGGTGAAACGGTCATGCGAAGAGGAGTAGAAGCGGCTGACGTCGCGCACCAGCTCCTCTTTACTGCCTTCACAGTGGTGATACACCTCGGCGCGGTTGGTCTCATCCAGAATGTAGATGTTAAACCCGGCATCCTCGCCCGACTCTTCAAAGAAGAACTGGATAATCCCTTCGCTGGCGAATCCGTCCACCACTTGCGGCAGCTTAACGTGGTTGGTTTCCACCTGCACCGACAGGCCATGCAGCTTGTTGTGCGAAATCGCGCCGTAGAACTCGATGGCGTTTTCCAGCTTCTGTACCGACACGTTCAGGCGCTCGAAGAACAGGCCCCAGGTCTGACCGGAGACGCGCAGCGCTTTGAAGCGTCCGGTCTCCTGACGGGTGCTGGAGAGGCGCAGTTCGATACACTCAGAAACCAGCTGCTGCACGCGGGTACGAATTAAACCGCGCAGATGCTGGCTGTAGCAGAACACTTCGACGCTGTCCGGCGGGGCGGCATCCTGGTGCATCTTACCGAGAATGGTTTTCAGCGCTTCGATCATCGCCTGCTCGCCGTTGAAATGCAGGGTACGCACTTCGTTCCACGAGTTGCGGTACAGCAGGTCCACGCTGCCCACCAGGCAGTTTTGCTGCTCGCCAAAGCTGAAGACGTCCAGCTTGCGGAAGTCAAAGTGGACCACCTGATTGCGGAAGGCCGCCGTCGGGTCGTATTCCAGGTTGACGATAATCGCCAGATGGCGAATTTCGCACGGGCTGTAGAGCGCTTTCGGCGTTGGGGCAGGCAGACGCAGCGGGAAGTGGTGCGAGACATCCGCGACCATCTCCTGCAGCTTAGCGAGATCAACCACCTCGTTGCCTTTGATAAACAGGCGCGTGCGCGAGGTCAGCAGGCCGTTGAACCAGGCCCACGCCACCAGCTTGTTCAGGTAGCGGTTATATTCCAGCGGCTGATGGCTGACGATCGAATCCATGCTTGGCGCACGGTTATACAGATACCACCCGGTGCGGTTCGCGCGGCCCGGCGGCACATAGATAAAGGTCAGGTTCGGTTCTGACAGGTCTGGCGAAATCTGCGGGTTAACCAGGGTGACTTTACCCGGCAGCGCTTCAAACGCGGCGTACAGCTTACGGGTCAACACCCCGATGTCCTGCGGGCTGGCGGAAACACTGAGGTTGTTACGGCGCGCAAAGCGGATCAGGTTACGGTAGCTTTGCATCATCGCATCGAGCAGTTCGTTGTGCGCTTCACGCACCTGATCGATTTTCCAGTTGGCCCGGTTGTCGAGCATGGACAGACGCGCTTCGTCCCATCCCCACTCTTTCACTAACTGACTGACCACTTCACGACGCCAGCCCACGCAGGCGCGCTCGCGGCTCAATTTCTCACAGACTTTGAGATAGAAACATCGACGCACCAGGTCAAGACGCGTGGTGTCATCAATGGCTTTCAGGTATTCGGTCACGCGCTCCAGCATCATGCAGTAGGCGTCCAGCCCGAAGGAGACGATCTCCCCATCGTGCAAACGCTGCTTGATATCTTTCGCCAGCAGGCGCGGCGTGGGGTATTCCCAAGAGTAGGCTTCCAGCAGCAGCGTTTTCAGCACCGCTTTGTACGGCGAGTCGATACTTTTATAGAGCTGCCAGAGGCTTGCGCCAAAGTACTCTTCGGCTGACAGAGAGCTCAGACCGCCGAGGTCCAGCCATTCGTTTGGCGTCAGTACGCCCTGCGCGTAAAGCGACATGACGTAGTCATCGTAATGCTCTTCTTCTTCGCACGGGACCATATTCCACAGAATACGCTTCCCGGCCAGACGCACGGCAGTACGATAAAATTCATCCAGCAATAAGATGTGCTGAGTCGAGCCGCAGTCCTCACCACCCAGACTGCCGCTTTCGTTATGGCGGAAACGGTTTTCATCAATCAGGAAGAAGCTCACTTCCACACCGAGCGAGGCCGCCCAGCTCTCCAGCAGGCTGCACTTGCGCTGCAGCAGCTGACGCTCGTCGTTATCGAGCCATGACTGATGGCAGACCCAGATGTCCAGGTCCGAAGAACAGCTTTGCCCTACCGATGAGGTGCTCCCCATAGAGTAAACGCCGGTAATCGGCAGTTCACCTTTCGGAGACTCCTGTGGCGGCATGCCGCGGTAGAGTTCCAGCTCGTTCAGGTAATGCTGTTGGGTTTCATCAGGCGTGAAAAGGCAAATGCCCTGGGGAACGTTACCGTCAAGGTAGCCAGGCATCAGCGGATGGTGATAGTGCAATAATGTCGGCAGCAGACTGTATACCTGCTGGAAAGCAGGGCCCATGGCAGCAAGCGCGCGATCCACACGCAGTTGATTAATGGCATCCAGTCTCTGTTTCAGAGTCTCAATATAGAGGTACAAGACGTATCGCCTGATGTTTCCGGGTGTCGCAAGCTATTCAAAACACGAATAACAGCGGACCCGCAGTATTTCAAAAAGATAACCGTTACCCTTTTTCGCCCTTATCATTTTTGGTGGTAGCGACGAAAAAATGGTCTAAAACGTGATCAATTTAACACCTTGCCGGTTGACCGTAAAGAAAGATGCGCTACATACAAGTGTAGCACCGTTCTGTACGTGTAAATTCCTGAATACGGCTATGGCTGACGAATACGCCGCCTTGTCCCTCTCACGCTTCATCAACCGTAAAACTGCCATCCCAGAGTCAACAATGTTAGGATGGTTAGCGATTGATAATGACGGTAACAAGCATGTTAGACAATGTTTTGAGAATTGCCACACGCCAAAGCCCTCTCGCGCTCTGGCAGGCACATTATGTGAAGCAGCGCCTTGAAGCCTGCCACAGCGGATTGCGCGTCGAGCTGGTGCCGATGGTCACGCGCGGTGACGTGATCCTCGATACGCCCCTGGCGAAAGTGGGCGGCAAAGGCCTGTTTGTCAAAGAACTGGAACTGGCATTGCTTGAGAACCGCGCCGATATCGCCGTACATTCGATGAAAGACGTGCCCGTCGAGTTCCCGGAAGGGCTGGGGCTGGTGACCATCTGCGAGCGTGAAGATCCGCGCGATGCGTTTGTCTCTAACCACTATGACTCCCTCGACGCGCTGCCGGAAGGGAGTGTGGTTGGCACGTCCAGTTTACGCCGTCAATGTCAGCTGGCGGAACGTCGTCCTGACCTGATCATTCGCTCGCTGCGCGGTAACGTCGGCACGCGTCTGGGCAAGCTGGATAACGGCGACTACGATGCCATAATCCTCGCCGTTGCCGGTCTGAAGCGTCTGGGGCTGGAGTCGCGCATTCGCGTGGCGATGCCGCCAGAACTGTCGCTGCCGGCCGTGGGCCAGGGTGCCGTCGGCATCGAGTGCCGTCTGGACGATGCGCGTACCCGCGAACTGCTCGCGCCGCTGAACCACGACGAGACCGCTATTCGCGTAAAAGCCGAGCGTGCGATGAATACCCGCCTCGAAGGGGGATGCCAGGTACCGATTGGCAGCTATGCTGAATTAACAGATGGCGAACTGTGGCTACGCGCGCTGGTGGGCGCCCCGGACGGTTCGCTGATGGTACGCGGCGAACGTCGCGGTAAAGCGCAAGATGCCGAGCAGCTTGGCGTGTCGCTGGCTGAAGAGCTGCTGGATAACGGCGCCCGCGAGATTCTGGCTGACGTTTATAATGGAGAGCCCCCTGCATGAGTATTCTCGTCACCCGCCCTTCTCCCGCAGGAGAGCAGTTAGTGAGCCGTCTGCGCGCACTGGGGCAGGTGGCCTGGAGTTTGCCGCTCATTGAATTCTCCCCCGGTCGGGAGCTCTCTGCGCTCGCCGACCAGATGAATACCCTTCAGGAAGGCGACCTGCTGTTTGCGCTGTCGCAACATGCCGTGGAATTTGCCCACGCGCAGCTGCAACAGCAGGGTTTGACCTGGCCAACCGCCCCCCGCTATTTCGCGATTGGCCGCACAACGGCACTGGCGCTGCATACCGTAAGCAGCGCGGACGTTCGTTACCCGTTAGATCGGGAAATCAGCGAAGTCTTGCTACAATTACCTGAATTACAAACTATTGCCGGAAAGCGTGCGCTCATTTTGCGCGGTAATGGTGGCCGCGAACTGTTGGGCGAAACGCTGCGTGAACGTGGTGCAGACGTAACGTTCATTGAGTGCTATCAGCGTTGTGCAAAACACTACGATGGCGCGGAAGAGGCGATGCGCTGGCACGCGCGCGGCATTAATACGCTGGTGGTCACCAGCGGTGAAATGTTACAACAGCTTTGGTCGCTGATACCGCTTTGGTATCGCGAAAACTGGTTACTCCGCTGTCGGCTTCTGGTCGTCAGTGAGCGTCTGGCGAACCAGGCCCGGGAACTGGGCTGGCAGGATATTCGGATCGCTGATAACGCCGACAACGATGCGCTGCTGCGCGCATTACAATAACTCTCAAATGGGAAGCCATAATGACGGAACACGACAAATCCTCCGCCGTGGTTGAAGAGACCAGGGAGACTGTGGAGACGACGCCACAGCCAGAGACGACAGAGAAAACCGCTGAGAAGAAAAACGGCAGCAACAAAACGAGCCTCACGCTGAGCGCGATTGCCATCGCCATTGCGCTGGCAGCAGGGGTTGGCCTGTACGGTCTGGTGAAGCAACAGGGTGCTAATCAAAGGTCCACCAGCGATGCGCTGGTGAATCAGCTCACCGCCCTGCAAAAAGCGCAGGAGACGCAGAAAACCGAGCTGGAAGCGGTGATTAAGCAGCAGGCCGCCGCGCTTGCCGAAGCGAACAGCAAACAGGAAGAGCTGACCAAACAGCTGGGCGACGTGCAGCAGAAAGTCGCCACAATTTCCGGCACCGATGCCAAAACCTGGCTGCTCTCGCAGGCGGACTTCCTGGTGAAGCTCGCCGGACGTAAGCTCTGGAGCGACCAGGACGTCACCACTGCCGCCGCGCTGCTGAAAAGCGCCGATGCGAGCCTGGCAGACATGAACGACCCGAGCCTCATCGCGGCCCGTCGCGCGATTACCGAAGACATCGCCAGCCTCTCCGCCGTCTCGCAGGTGGATTACGACGGCATTATCCTCAAGGTGAATCAGCTTTCGAATCAGATTGATAACCTGCAGCTGGCAGATAATAACGACGACGACTCTCCGATGGATTCCGACGGTACCGAGCTTTCCAGCTCCCTGAGCGAATGGCGCATAAACCTGCAGAAAAGCTGGCAGAACTTTATGGACAGCTTCATTACTATCCGCCGTCGCGACGAAACCGCCGTGCCGCTGCTGGCGCCGAACCAGGATATCTATCTGCGCGAGAACATTCGTTCCCGCCTGCTGGTAGCGGCTCAGGCCGTACCGCGTCATCAGGAAGAGACCTATAAACAGGCACTGGATAACGTTTCAACGTGGGTACGCGCCTACTACAACACCGATGATGCGACGACCACCGCCTTCCTCGAAGACATTGATAAGCTGAGCCAGCAGAACATCACCATGAACGTGCCGGATAAGCTGGCCAGCCAGCCGATTCTGGAGAAGCTGATGCAGACGCGCGTACGTAACCTGCTGGCGCAGCCGGGCGTGCCGGCAGAGCCGTCGGGCGGAGCGGCACCTGCCCCGGCTCCGGCGCCTGAAAGCACACCGCAGGGAGAGTAATGATGCTAAAAGTTCTCTTACTCTTCATCCTGCTGATCGCCGGGATCGTGCTGGGCCCCATGCTTGCGGGCCATCAGGGTTACGTCCTGATCCAGACCGATAACTACAACATCGAAACCAGCGTAACGGGCCTGGCGATCATTCTGATCCTCGGCATGGTGGTGCTGTTTGCGATCGAGTGGATCCTGCGCCGTATTTTCCGCACCGGTGTTCACACGCGCGGCTGGTTCGTTGGCCGCAAACGTCGCCGCGCCCGTAAGCAAACCGAACAGGCGCTGCTTAAGCTTGCCGAGGGTGACTATCAGCAGGTTGAAAAGCTGATGTCGAAAAACGCCGACCATGCCGAACAGCCGGTGGTGAATTATCTGCTCGCAGCCGAAGCGGCGCAGCAGCGCGGTGACGAAGCCCGCGCCAATCAGCATCTGGAGCGAGCGGCAGAGCTGGCTCATGGTGACCCGATTCCGGTAGAAATCACGCGCGTTCGTCTGCAGTTGGCGCGCAATGAAAATCACGCGGCCCGCCACGGTATCGATCGCCTGCTGGAAGTTGCGCCACGCCATCCGGAAGTGCTGCGTCTTGCCAAGCAGGCGTATATTCGTACCGGTGCCTGGGGCTCGCTGCTGGACATCATTCCGTCAATGGCGAAGGCCGAGGTAGGCGACGATGAACATCGTGATGAGCTTCAGCGTCTGGCATGGATTGGCCTGATGGATCAGGCGCGCGCCGACCTGGGCAGCGACGGTCTGAAAACGTGGTGGAAGAATCAGAGCCGTAAAACGCGCCAGCAGGTTCCTCTGCAGGTTGCCATGGCGGAACATCTTATTGAATGTGACGACCATGACACGGCTCAGGAAATCCTTCTCGACGGTCTGAAGCGCCAGTACGACGATCGTCTGGTAATGGTGATCCCGCGCCTGAAAACCAATAATCCAGAGCAAATCGAAAAAGTGCTGCGTCAGCAGATTAAAACCGTCGGTGACCGCCCGCTGCTGTGGAGCACGCTCGGTCAGTCGCTGATGAAGCACGGTGAATGGCAGGAGGCGAGCCTCGCCTTCCGCGCGGCGCTGAAACAGCGTCCGGATGCCTTCGACTACGCATGGCTTGCCGATACGCTGGACAAGCAGCATAAGCCGGAAGAGGCAGCCGCCATGCGTCGTGATGGATTGCTATTGACGCTGCAAAATAACGGTACGCAGCAGTAAATAAAAAGGAGGCCAGATGGCCTCCTTTTTTTATCACCTTTCTGCTGCTACATTCTTTACACCCACATCCGCAAACGAATCCGCCAATGTAACGATGTCTTTTCATTAACCTTTTTTCACACACGCGCACATTTTGCAGCGTGGACTAAATCGTTTTTGAAAGGAAATCTCAATGAACTCGCTTTTGTATGCGCTTATCCAGGCGCTGCGCTGCCACCGCTGGCTACGCCTGCTTGCCTGTGCTTTTATCTTTTCTTCACTGGGGAATGGTCTAACCCAGGTTGTGGTCTTCGGTTTGCTGTTAGCATGGTCAGCCCCGCCCGCTCTGCTCACTCTCGCTTTTCTTTTCGCTACGGTACCCGGATTCATCGGCAGCACGATCGGTGAAAAGCTGTGCTCACGCTATTCTCCGATCTCCCTGCTGATACTGACCGAGGGACTAGGCCTGCTCGCCCTGCTCTTTCCCCTGCTTGGCGTGGGTTACCACAGCGTTGCCGCATTACTCGCTGTGCAATCCACCGAAGCGCTGCTCAGCGGGATGAGTTGGCCCGCGCTGACATTGCTCTTTAAGCGCGGACTTAGCGAAGCAGAGCTGCCTGCTGCGACCTGTCTGGAAAATGTAATTTTTGCTTCTCAGGTGTTATTAGGTACCGGACTCGGCGTGGTGCTGTTCCAGCAGACCTCCGTGTTTACCTTACTGGCTATTGATGCCGCGAGCTTTTTCGGGTCACTGTTACTGCTATGGCTGGCTGGACGTCGGTTTTCTGCGCCATTGCTACCGCTCTCCGGTGAAGAGGAAGCCCCCGCACCACTGCGCTGGCAGACGCTGACCGTTCGGCAAAAACGCAGCCTGCTCATTTTACCTGCGCTGGCAGCCGTCGGCTCACCTGCCATGGCACTTCTTCCGGCACTGGCGCAGCAACTCCATCCTCAGGATGCGGCGGGCCTTGCTTTGCCTCTGCTTTTCGCGAGGAGCATGGGACAACTTTGCGGCCCCATGCTGCTAAAAAAAGAGAGCCTGACGCGCTTTGCCGCTCATACGCCGCGAATCATCTTTTGTCTCGGCATCTTCCTGACCGGTTATGGTGTGCTGCCGTTTTTGTCCGGGTGGACGGCATGTGCGCTGGGCATGGTCTTTATCGCACATTTGGCCTCGAATGTTCTCTTCGCAGCGGGCACGTTTGGCGTACTCAGTAGTTTTCATTTCACGCAAACCGCTTCAGCCAGCGGTAAAGCCTGGCGCTGGCAAACTCTCAGCGCCTCGCTTTTCACCGGCATTGCAGCAATGGTGGCAGTTGAGTTTGGCTCAGTGCAGGCGCTCTATACGGTCTCGTCAGCCGCCCTACTGTTGGTCGCCCTGATCATGCGCAGGTATAGGTAATAAGGCATAAAAAAACGCCTGCTATAAAAGCAGGCGTTAAAACAGGTCTGTAAGACAACATATTTGGTGCTTCACTCAACGTTATGTCCATGGTGTCTGATGAGGCCGAAGCGACATCTGTCAGTGGACGATAAGCACCGTAAATGGCTCTGCGTCATTCCTGAGTTTATGAGGCACTAAGGCGAACATAAGAGATGGAATGAGCATCTACACGCATATTATTGCACGTAACGTGCCAGATTTACACGCAGAACTTTTACATGACGCAACATTTTAAGATAAAAGGAAATTATGCTGTTAAGCGCCGTCTTAAGCTCTACAACGTATCGGGAAAAGGCGGGAATATGTCGCCAGGAGGAGACAGCAAAACCCATAAATGGTTTTTTATCTAACTTTCAATGAGTTGTATGTCGCTGGATTGCGACAATGAAAAAGAACGTTGTTGGGGAATGACGACGGGGATGAAGAACCACAGAAAACAAAAAACCCCGCCGAAGCGGGGTTCAAAATTGGTCGGCGAGAGAGGATTCGAACCTCCGACCCACTGGTCCCAAACCAGTTGCGCTACCAAGCTGCGCTACTCGCCGATGTACTGCTTTTTTGAATTTTTAGTTCAATTCATTTAAAAAGTCGTGGTGCGAGGGGGGGGACTCGAACCCCCACATCCAAAGGACACTAACACCTGAAGCTAGCGCGTCTACCAATTCCGCCACCTTCGCAATTCACAACTCTTTCAAATAATGGGGTGGCTAATGGGATTCGAACCCACGACAACTGGAATCACAATCCAGGGCTCTACCAACTGAGCTATAGCCACCACTGTATTCTTAACTCACGCGGTACTGACTACTTCTCAGACCACCGCAGCTCCAGCACCGGGTAAATGGTGCGCCCGACAGGATTCGAACCTGAGACCTCTGCCTCCGGAGGGCAGCGCTCTATCCAGCTGAGCTACGGGCGCTTAGCGCCGTTGCGGGGCTGGATATTACGTACCTCCGTCCCCGCTGTCTAGTGCTTTTTTGAAAAAAATGCGCGTTTGGTTATGGTTTGCACATTTTGCCGCTTATTCCTCCACTTTCTGCGTAGTGGCACGGCGACCCAGGCCAAAAAGCTTATATGCAGCCGTTACAGCCGCCAGGAAGATCATCCCGACAAACAGCGACATGCGGGTATCTTCATTAAAGTACATACCGATTAATACGCAAATCAGGAACGCCATCGTCAAATAGTTCGCATAGGGGAACAGAATTGAGCGGAACGGATGGCTTTCAATCGCCTTTTTATGCGCATGACGGAAACGCAGCTGGCTGATGAGGATAACAAACCACGGCACCATGCCCGGCAGTACGCTGGCGCTGTAGACGTAAACGAACACGCGCTGCGGGTTAGGAATGATGTAATTCAGGCAAGAGCCAATCAGCAGGATCGCAATGGAGACCGCCACCCCCGCCACCGGCACCCCGGCACGTGAGACTTTGCTCATCACCGCAGGCAGCTGGTTGTTCTTCGAGAGCGCATAGAGCATACGCCCGCAGCTGTACATCCCACTGTTACAGCCTGACAACGCTGCCGTCAGGACCACAAAGTTGATGATACCCGCCGCCGCCGTGATACCAATTTTGGCGAAGGTTAATACAAACGGGCTACCGGTCGTGCCAATTTCGTTCCACGGGAAGATGGTCACGATGACGAAGATCGCACCCACATAGAAAATCAGGATACGCCACAGCACTTTGCCTACCGCGCTACGCAGCGTGACCTGCGGGTTTTTCGCTTCACCGGCGGTAATACCGATCAGCTCCACGCCCTGATACGAGGCCACAACGATACACAGCGCCGTCAGGAAACCCTTCCAGCCGCCGGCGAAGAAGCCGCCGTTTTCGGTCAGGTTGCCGAAGCCGATAGCGTGTCCACCGTTGCCAAAGCCGAAGAAAATTACACCCAGGCCGACGACAATCATCACGATAATCGTGGTGACTTTGATCATTGCGAACCAGAACTCAATTTCACCGTAAAGGCGCACGGCGGCCAGGTTTGCCAGCGCCACCAGCCCCACGGCAATGAGCGCGGGTATCCACTGGACCATGTCCGGGAACCAGAACTGGACGTAGACCCCTATCGCGGTGATCTCTGAGATGCCCACCGCCATCCACATAAACCAGTATGACCAGGCCGTCAGGTAGCCGAAGAACGGGCTCATATAACGATGCGCGTAAACGGCGAAGGAGCCGGTTACCGGCTCCAGGAAGAGCATTTCGCCCATGGAACGCATAATGAAGAAAACAAACAGCCCGGCGATAATATACGCCAGTAATACGGAAGGGCCTGCCCATTTGAGCGTACTTGCGGAGCCCATAAACAGGCCCACGCCGATAGTGCCGCCCAGCGCTATCAGTTCAATATGACGAGCTTCCAGCCCACGCTGTAGCTCCGGTTGTTTCTCTGCCATAGATCCTCGATTGTGTTTGCTGTTTCCCGGCTTAATACCGGGTATTGTTTTTTAGGGGGACTAAAATACGGAGCGAATGGTTTCCTAAAATCTGCCAAATGGCAAACGATGCATTAAAAAAATGAATGCATTGCACAGATTATCAGCAGTTTTGCAGGCGAGTTGCAGCGCGAATAGCATATCGCGCTACATTTTGATTACATTTTCCCGGTGTAATGCCAGGCGAGGTAGCGAAGCAGACGGATCTGTCGTTTAATGCGCGTCGGTTGCGATAGCAGGCGGTACAGCCACTCCAGCCCCAGATTTTGCCAGACCTTGGGCGCACGCTTAACGTGGCCGGTAAAGACGTCGTACGTGCCGCCGACACCCATGTAGAGGGCATCCGGACAGACCAGCCGGCAGTCACGCATCAGGATCTCCTGGCGCGGGGATCCCATCGCCACGGTGACAATTTTCGCCCCGCTGTCACGAACGCGCTCAAACAGAGCCTGCCGATCTTCCGGTTTGAAGTAACCATCCTGGCTGCCGACGATATTAACATTCCATTGGCGACGCAGTTTCTCCTCCGTCTGGGCCAATATTTCCGGCTTACCGCCAATCAGGAACACGGGCGTGCCCTGCGCACCTGCGCGGGCCATAAGCTGCTCCCAGAGATCGGCCCCCGCCACGCGGGAAACATTAGCATCAGGATACTTTTTACGGATAGAGCGGACCACGCTGATCCCGTCCGCGTATTTAAATTCAGCCGCTTCAATCAGGCTTTTGACTTCCGCATTATCCTCAACCGCCAGCATTTTTTCCGCGTTGATGGCCACCAGCGTACCGGATTTCATCTGGCCGTCGGCGAACAGAAAGTCCAGCGCGTGCTGCATGTCGCGCCAGCCAATAAGCTGCAGGCCACGTAGCGCATAGCGCGGCGCAGAAATTTTATCAGTCATTACTATCCTTACTCAGACTTGCGACAGCGTTGTGCTGCCCTGCCGCTCGCGCTTGTGCACAAGCCCGGCGCTGTCAAACAGCCAGTACAGCAGTTTGGCCAGCAACAGGCAGAGGCCGAACACGACCATGAAAAACACCACGCGCGACACGAACGAGTCCAGCCCTTCGCGCGCCAGAACGATCATATTGAAAATGGCACCAAAGCAGAAACTGTGCAAAATGGCGGCTTTATAGCGGTTGGTCTCTTCGTTGCCACGCACGTAAAGCCAGTCGAACCACTTGATAATCAGCCCCACGGCAACCGCCCCGGGGAGAATGAACCACGCCCCTCCCATCACCACCAGGGAACCAATCAGCGTTGGCGAGATTGCCAGACCGGAATGGTTGTTCAGCACTTCCCAGGTAAAGTAATTTGCCGTGTTAAGCACCACGCCAGGCCGGTCCGGCCATAGCCAGGAAGGGATGAAGACGTAGAAGTCGCGAACAATCGGTGCCAGCCCCTGGAAATCAATCTTGTCGTAGTTTTGCAGCAGTAATGCCAGGTTTTCCCACGGCGAGAAGGTATCGCGCGTCAGGTAGAGAAACGTGTAAAACGCCTCATCCCCCGCCACGTTCATCCCGTAGCGCTTCAGCGCCAGCCAGAACA
The DNA here is from genome assembly GCF_024599655.1 of Enterobacter asburiae. Classification (NCBI taxonomy): domain Bacteria; kingdom Pseudomonadati; phylum Pseudomonadota; class Gammaproteobacteria; order Enterobacterales; family Enterobacteriaceae; genus Enterobacter; species Enterobacter asburiae. Next base: position 260,441 of record NZ_CP102247.1, on the reverse strand, counting down.
TGCCCACAATGCCAAACACCCCTGCCGCAACCAGCATCCACAGCGAGATCCAGCCGCGGATGATGCCGATAAACAGGAAGATAGCGAAGGCGATAATAATGTTCGCGCGCGTACCGCCCACAATCATATAGGTCAGGATGCCAAACGCGACGGTGCTGACCAGGAAGAACAGCCACGCTTTGCTGTCCTGACGCAGGAAAAAGATCACCAGCATCGCCGGAATGAAGAAGTAGAAGAAACGCTTAAGCGCCACGCCCGAGACTTCTGCCGAAAAAATCTGGCTGTAGGAGTGGAGCTTAAACAGCAGGAAGCCGTTATGCATGAAGAAGATACCGACGCTGACCAGGGCGATGGTCATCAGCATCACCCACGTCAGGTGGGTCTCCACCCGATTCATGGTAAACAGCGCCCGACGCGGGGCTGTAGCCTGCGCTGAACGCAGACGCGTTTTATAGGTGACGTAGTAGACCGCATAGAAGCAGGTCGCCGCCAGGAGCGCCTGGAGCAGGATTTCCGGCGGCGCGACGCTCACGTCAAAACGGAAGACCAGAATGCTGGTGAGCGGGAAGCCGAAAAAGAAAGTCAGCAGAAACAGTAACGAGAAGAACACGTTAAAGTTGAAGCGCACCCGGCGGAACTCAAACCAGGTAAGCGTGGCGATAAACAGGGTGCTCAGAAGCCAGACAACCAGTAAGCCGCTGAATTGCAACTGACTCATGCTTTGTCTCCTGAAGCGATACGCAGCGCGCGGTGCCACGGCGTGAGATAATTCGGGCTGAAAAAATCGATGCTATTTTTATCCACCAGCGTGAGCTGGCGTTGGGCTTCCCGTACCACCTCGACATTCAGCGTGTCAGAGGTAAACAGCACCGGAATATGCTGCTCGGCCATGTCCTGCCAGAACGGGTTGTCGCGGTTGAGCACGCACGGTACACCCGCCTGAATCAGCAGGCACAGCGTGCCGACTCCCTGCTGTCGGGCAAAGATGAAATAGCCAAGATCGCATTTTCTCAGCAGCGCAAGATACTCATCAAATTCCAGCTTATCGCTGAGGATGTACAGATTTTCTGCACTAAACAGCGCAAGTCCCTGCTGGCGAACCTCATTAATATAAGCGTCGTTGTTGGCGGGATAGCCCATCGGCACCACCACGTTCACCGTGTCGCCAAACTGCTGATGCACCGCCCTGAGCGCCGCGACGTGTTCGTTACTGCGATCGCCGGAATTCCCCACCAGGATAGTTAGCTTGCCTTCACGCACCGTGTCATTCGCCATGGCGTTCAGCGCAGGATCCATGCGGGTTGGGAAATAGAGTAATTCTCCGCGCACGTTCGGGTGCTGTTTAGCAAAATAGTTGAGATCGCCACGGGTGGCAAACACACACCCTACACGCCCCTGCGCCATGCGGCGCAGCGGATAGAAAAGACGGAATTTCCAGCCGCGGGAGACTTCGTAGAGATCGGCTCCCCAGATATGCCAGCTGCACTGGGAGGGTTTAATGCCCCCGCTGAGCAGTGCCAGCCACAGGCCGGTATTGAACTGCCCGTGGAAAAAGAAACGTTGCCTACGATCCGCTTTGGCTTTGGCAACGACCGCCTTCGCCAGCGCGGCCTTATCCGGCCAGAAGCGAACAGTCAGCGCCGGAAATGCTGCGCTCAGGCCCTTATCCTGACCTGCAACCATAAACTCACGCGCATCGGGATTACCCGATGCCAGCTGGTCGTTGAAGAACCGCAAAACGGTCTGGTTATGGTGTGGGATATCCGATCCCAGGATGTGAATCAGTGCAGTCATGCGCGTTTACGCCACAATAAAAATACGCCGCAACAGGCGGCGAAATAAACGATATAGGTTGCCATGTAGGCCTGAGCCGCCCCCAGCGCACCGTGCGCGGGTATCAGCCAGTGTGAAAATGCTGTCAGTAACGCAAACTGGCTAATTTCCGCCAGGATATACAGCCGCAGGGACGCTTTTGCAATCACCAGATAGCCGAAAACGTAAGCACCCACTTTCAGCACATCACCCACCAGCTGCCAGGCAAAGAGATCGCGCATGGCGGTGAACTTCGCTGAGAAAAGCAGCCAGATGGCAACATCGCGCAGTAACCAGACGGTAAAGCTTGCCGCCGCAACGGCCGGCAACACAAAGCGCAGCGAACGGAAAATCTCACGGGTAATATCCTGTCTGGACGTCAGACGCGATAAGGTTGGCAGCAGGTAAACGCTAAAGGAAGCCGTAATAAACTGGAGATAGGCGTCGGAAATACTGCTTACGCCCTGCCAGATCCCCACTTCATCCCAGCTATAATGCGCCGCCAGCAGGTTTCGCATCATCACGTAGGCCACCGGCAGCGTGACGGAGGTGATGAGCGCCATCAGGGTAAATTTACCCAGCTGGCTGGCAATCATCGTGTCCCATTGCGGTTTCAGGTAGCTCAGCGGGATGACGCCCCGACGCATCAGCATAAATGCCGCAGGCACAACAACCAGCGCCGGGACCAGCGCCAGCCCAAGCAGTGCGCCTTCATAACCGCCCAGGCGAAAGCAGAAGTAATAGGCAATCACGCCGATGACGCTGCCCAGGATTAAGGCAAGCGCGTTCCCGGCAGCATCACGAAACCCTTTCATCAGCGCCAGCAGCAGGTTAGCCCAGGCAATGCCCATCTGAACCAACGCGACCAGACGCACCAGCCCCTGGTAATGGGTGTGCCCGAACAACCCCTGGCTGATGGGCGCCGCCGCCAGCAGAAATATCATCGCCATCAGGGTCGAAAAACCCGTGACCATCGCCGAAGAGGTGCCCACCACTCTGCGCAGTTGAGCCGCATCATCGTGATACTGCGCAACGTATTTGGTCACGCCGTTGAAGATACCGGCACCGGCCAGCACCCCAAGGACGGTGACAAGCTGGCGGAAATTACCCGCCAGCCCCACGCCAGAGGGGCCAAATGAGACGGCCAGCAGCTTGACGACCAGCAGCCCGGCGCCAATTTTTACAAGCGTGGACGCGGCGGTCCACACCGATGCTTTTGCCAGAGACATATCAGCCGAAATAACTCAGAAGGGTATTAATCACCGTACGCTGGTTAACAGGCGCGAGGTTGTAGAACAGTGGCAGGCGAAGCAAACGCTCACTTTCTTTCGTGGTGTAACGATCTTCACCCGCGAACGTGCCAAACGCTTCTCCGGCCGGGCTGGAGTGCAGCGGGATATAGTGGAACACCGCCATAATCTCGGCCTCTTTCAGCCAGGCGATGAGCTCGCTGCGGTCGTCGTTATCGCGCAGCTTGATGTAGAACATATGCGCATTGTGGACACAATCTGCCGGGATGGTCGGCAGTTCAATACGCCCGGCTTTGGCCAGAGGCTCAAGCGCATCGTAATACGTTTGCCATAGGGAAAGACGCTGAAGGTTGATACGTTCCGCCGCTTCCAGCTGAGCCCACAGGTACGCCGCCTGCAGATCCGCCATCAGATAGCTGGAGCCGATATCGCGCCAGGTGTATTTGTCTACCTGCCCCCGGAAGAACTGGCTGCGGTTGGTGCCTTTTTCGCGGATCACTTCCGCCCGCTCCACGAGGGCCCGGTCGTTAATCAGCGTCGCCCCACCTTCTCCACCCGCCGTGTAGTTTTTGGTTTCGTGGAAGCTAAAGCAGCCAATGTGGCCGATAGTGCCCAGCGCACGTCCCTTGTAGGTGGACATCACGCCCTGCGCGGCATCTTCCACCACGAACAGATTATGTTTTTTGGCGATGGCCATGATGGTGTCCATTTCACAGGCCACGCCCGCGTAGTGAACCGGCACGATCGCGCGCGTTTTGTCAGTGATCGCCGCTTCAATCAGCGTCTCATCAATGTTCATGGTATCCGGGCGGATATCCACAAAGACGATTTTCGCTCCGCGCAGGACAAAGGCGTTCGCGGTGGAAACGAAGGTATAGCTCGGCATAATCACTTCATCACCGGGCTGGATATCCAGCAACAGCGCCGCCATTTCCAGCGATGCTGTACAGGACGGGGTCAGCAGCACTTTGGCGCTGCGAAAACGCTGTTCCATCCACTGCTGACAGCGACGGGTAAAACCGCCGTCACCACAGAGTTTGCCGCTGCCCATGGCAGACTGCATATAGTCGAGTTCAGTTCCGACAACGGGTGGTGCGTTAAATGGAATCATCTTGTCACCTGTATAACCAGTAGGCGGTGGCGTCGATGTTGGCACCACTCGCAATATAACGTTTAAGCGCGGCGGTGTTGCCCAGTTGGGTCGCAACCCGCAGCGTCACAAGCTGCTGCTGCTGCGCCCAGTGCAGCGCCGCCTGCATGAGTTTCTCACCCATGCCGCGCCCGGCTAATAAGCCAATGCGCGCCTCGCGCTCGTTGAGCTTACGCAGCGAGACGAACCCCTGGATTTGACCGTCCCCTGCACGGAAAACCAGGCAGACGTGGTCAAAGGTGCCTTTGACCGCATTCTCTATCCACTGGGCATAGAAACGCCCGCTATCGTCAGGTGCATACCAGGGCGCACGAAAGCGGCTCTGCGCAAACGCCCGGGTCGCCATCTGACGCAGCACGGGGATGTCCCGATCCGTTGCAATTTCCGCGCCGGACGCATCGTGCCGGGTGAGGGTAATGGAAAGATCGACCTCACCTTCAACCAGCTGAAAGCCATGCTGCTGGAGCGCGTCAAGCAGATCGGCACGCTCCGCAGGGATCTTCGCCTGCACCCGTTGCCAGGCGATAAAATCTGATTCAGCCAGCACCGGCGCGTCATCGCGCAGACGCACGATGGCCGACGGCAGGCCGAAAAAGGCACTCTCCCACTGCAGGGACTCGAGCACCCCATTCAGGCTGTTCAACGCCAGACACCTTTGGTATCCACAATATACTGCTGACGAACGGCATCGCCGGACGTCGCTTTAAACTCTTTATGATCCACCAGCAGCACCAGCACGTCCGCCGTCGCCAGCGCGTCGTCCAGCGCCGTCAGCGTACAGTGCCCCGCCAGTTTTGCCGGTAATTCATGAATATTCGGCTCAACCACCAGCGTTTCACCCTTGTGCCATTCGGCAATCATCTCGGCAATTTCCATCGCCGGGCTTTCACGCAGATCGTCAATATTGGGTTTAAATGCCAGGCCAAAGCAGGCAATTTTCAGCTCGCTGGCGCGCTTGCCGCTCTCTGCCAGGCAATCCGCTACCGTCGCTTTAACCTGATTGAGCACCCAGTGAGGCTTGCTGTCATTCACTTCACGCGCGGTACGAATCAGACGCGCCTGCGCCGGATTCTGCGCCACGATAAACCACGGATCGACGGCGATACAGTGTCCGCCCACGCCCGGGCCTGGCTGGAGAATGTTTACACGCGGATGGCGATTTGCCAGGCTAATCAGCTCCCAGACGTTAATCCCCTGATCGGCGCAGATCAGCGACAGTTCGTTCGCAAAGGCGATATTGACGTCGCGGAAGCTGTTTTCCGTCAGCTTGCACATCTCGGCGGTGCGGGAGTTGGTCACCACACACTCGCCTTCGAGGAAAATCTTGTACAGCGCGCTGGCACGTTCGGAACAGACCGGCGTCATACCGCCAATGACGCGGTCGTTTTTAATCAGTTCGACCATAACCTGGCCCGGCAGCACGCGCTCTGGACAGTAGGCGATGTTGATATCTGCCTGCTCACCTGCCTGCTGCGGGAAGCTTAAATCAGGGCGAGCGTCGGCCAGCCACTGTGCCATCTGCTCGGTAGCACCGACCGGAGAGGTCGATTCCAGGATCACCAGCGCCCCTTTCTTCAGCACAGGTGCTATGGATTTTGCCGCCGCCTCGACGAACGCCATGTCGGGCTCGTGGTCGCCTTTAAACGGGGTAGGGACGGCAATCAGGTAGGCATCCGCTTCAACAGGGGTCGTGCTGGCACGCAGGAAGCCCCCCTCTACCGCCTCTTTCACCACGCGGTCAAGGTCGGGCTCTACAATATGAATTTCGCCACGGTTAATGGTTTCCACCGCGCGTGCGTTGATATCCACACCGACAACCTGTTTTTGACGAGAGGCAAACGCCGCCGCGGTGGGCAAGCCAATGTAGCCAAGACCAATGACAGAGATGGTTTTAAAACTCATAGCGATACCCGATTGTGTTTAAGTGCATGCAAAATACGACCACAAGCCTGCCCGTCTCCATACGGATTGTGGGCCCGGCTCATCGCCTGATACGCTTCATCGTCGTGCAGCAGGCGCGTGACCTCTTCGACGATCAGCTGTGCGTTGGTGCCGACCAGACGCACCGTACCGGCTTTGACGGCTTCCGGACGTTCGGTCGTTTCACGCATCACCAGCACCGGTTTGCCCAGGGATGGCGCTTCTTCCTGAATGCCGCCGGAATCGGTGAGGATAAGCCAGGCATGGTTCATCAACCAGACAAACGGCATGTAGTCCTGCGGTTCGATCAGAAGGACGTTTTCGACGTGGCCCAGGATCCGGTTAACCGGCTCGCTGACGTTAGGATTGAGATGGACCGGATAGACAATTTGCACATCGTCGTTCTGCGCGGCGATTTCAGCCAGCGCATGGCAGATTTGCTCAAAACCCCGGCCAAAGCTTTCGCGTCGGTGGCCAGTGACCAGAATGGTTTTTTTGCCGTTGTGAAGGAACGGATAGCGGGCAGCGAGCTCTTTCTGAAGATCGCTATTTGCCAGGACGCGGTCACGTACCCAAATTAACGCGTCAATGACCGTATTGCCGGTCACAAAGATTTTGTTATCGGCGATATTTTCACGCAGCAGGTTCTGACGCGAGTTTTCCGTTGGCGCAAAGTGGTACATCGCCAGATGACCCGTTAACGTGCGGTTGGCCTCTTCCGGCCACGGCGAATAAAGATTGCCGGTACGCAGACCCGCCTCAACATGACCCACGGGAATTCGCTGGTAAAACGCGGCCAGGCTTGTCGCCACGGTAGTGGTGGTGTCACCGTGTACCAGCACCACGTCAGGTTTGAATGACTCCAGGATCGGCTTAAGCTCTTGCAGAATGCGACAGGTTATCTCCGTTAGCCCTTGCCCCGGTTTCATAATATTAAGGTCGTAATCCGGGACGATGGAAAAGAGCGTTAAAACCTGATCGAGCATCTCACGGTGTTGAGCAGTGACGCACACTTTCGCTTCAATATCAGGATCGCAGGCCAGCGCATGAACCAGAGGTGCCATCTTAATGGCCTCCGGCCTGGTGCCAAATACGGTTAGTACTTTCACATCGATTCTCTTCGATTAGGCGATGAAGGCCGCAGCCTTCATCGTAGACGGCGTTCTTAGTTTTTGCGACGACGCGTTAACGCCACGCCAGCGCCCGTCAGTGCGCCTACAATCCCCCACATAATCATCAGGAATGCACGACGCGGACTATCGCGTTTTACAGGTTCTTCAGGCGTTCGCAAATAACGATAGGTCTGAAAACGCGGGTCCAGGGACGGACCGACATTAAGCGTATTGAGCATCGCGCGATTTTGATCGTAATCGAGGTCAAAATCAGGCCCAACGGCCTTCAGGTTTTCCAGACGCGCCTGCAGCATAGGGCGGCCAAGAAGGAACATTTCAGAGTCAGGCAGTTCATCAGCCGGTACGTCCGTCTCAGTACGGGAAATATTGTGCTGTTCCGCAATTTTCAGCGCCTGCTCAATGTTATGCACGCGGCGACCGAAAATGGTATTCGCCACCTCTTCCTGACGTTTCACCTGCGCCTTCATCTGGATGGTACGAGCCGCCCAGGCACCTTTAAGCTCTTCGTTAAGATGGCTTGCGGCGCGCTGGCTGGCAAATGCGACGTACTGCCGCAACAGGTTGTTGGCATCCGGCGCGGTTTCTGCAATCAGCTTGACGCTGTCGTTGACGTTACGCAGCGCGTCGCCCGGCATGAACTGAATATTGTTAATCAGATCGTCCAGCAGGGCGGCATCGGCTTTGGTGTTATCAACCCGGCGCTGCTTGTAGTAATCCGTCTGGGACCAGAAGTCGCGGCGGGTATCCCACGAAGCCAGCTGCATCACAAACTCTTTATAGGCTTCATCCATAACGGAAGCCTGATCTGGCGTTGCAAGACTGGCTTTGATGTCCAGGTTTCGCAGGAATTGCTGCTGGGAATAGTATCCCCCAAGCATGTTAACCGTTGGTTTGTCTGTGATTGCCGTGGCGCTCCACTCTTGTTTTGCAAAGAACGTATAGGCCAGCGCTAACAGTGCAAACCCCAGCGCGATCCCCGCAATCCAAAGTTTGCCTGCCCATAACACGCGAAACAAACCCCGAATATCCAGTTCATTCTCAGTTACCACTGATTTCGCTCCCGCCAACGGTTGAGTCATCATAGTCCCGGTTTTACTTAGTTAATGTTGTATTTTTGCCACTGTTACGACGCATCCTGCGTTTAAGACGTTTAATAAATCGCGCTACTTTCCATGCGCGCTTAATGCAGTAGCCGTACAGGAAAAATGCCAGCAAGAATAATGCCAACATAACCCATTCAGGAATAATATGAGAATATTCTGCAGCTACACCAATCGCGGCCAAAATAGCGGCGGCAAGCGTAATCAGCACAAATGCCTGACGAGAAGTAAAACCCGCGCGCATAATGAGATGATGAATGTGTTGGCGGTCGGGAGAGAAAGGACTCATCCCTTTGCGCAGGCGGCGGTACATAATCGCCACCATATCCATTAATGGGATGGCAATAATCCACAGCGCTGTTACGGGACTTATCGGATGGGTTTGACCCTGTGTAGTTTCAAGCAGGATCCAGATAACCGTAAAACCAATCAGCGTACTGCCCGCGTCTCCCATAAAGACTTTATAGCGACGGCCCAGCACACCGAGGTTCAAGAGGATATAAGGCAGAATGGCGGCAATCATGGCGAAACACCACATTGCCAGACTGTACTGGCCATCAAACCATAAAATAATGCCGATAGCGGCGAACGAAACGGATGACAACCCACCGAGCAGGCCGTCAATGCCATCCACCATGTTGAAAGCATTGATTGCCGCCCAGACGGCAAAGAGTGTCAGGAAGAAGCCAAATGGGCCCAGAACTAATTCCCAGGGGCCGAACACATAGCCGAGACTTCGCAGATACAGTCCGCCCACAACCATCATCACCACGCCAATGCCCGCCTGAACGGTGGCGCGTATTTTCACCGCGATATCGAACCGGTCATCAAGGGCCCCGACTAACACCAGGACACCGGCGCAGGCAATGTAGAGGGCGGCATGCGGGATATAATAGTCGGCAATACCAAACGTAAAGCAAATTCCTGCGTAAACAGAAATGCCGCCGACTAAAGGAATAAGTCCCTGATGGCGTTTACGAAAATTAGGCTTATCCACCAACCCTATTCGTTTTGCCACCTTGCGCGCAATGAACAAAAAACAGGTTGTGAATAAAAAAATACTGATCAGTTCAGTAACGGCGGTGAATAGATTCACAATGGATTGCTCTCAACAAATGTTAGTCCCGGAAGTATAACCATGAAGCCACAGCCTCAGAAGTAATAAAGATGGCTTCTTACAACTCCCTTTGTATATTTTTCAATCAATTATTTCTTTAGCTGCACAAACGGCCCTATTGTCGCACCGACCGATCAAAAATGGGAGTAGATGGTACTAGCGTATAGTCCATAAAAGAAAAACGCCACGTAAAAACGTGGCGTTTGCTGGCTTTATTTGCGTTACGAGCGTTTCATCATGTCGAAGAAATCGTCGTTAGTTTTGGTCATCGCCAGTTTGTTAATGAGGAACTCCATCGCGTCAATTTCACCCATTGGATGGATGATTTTGCGCAGGATCCACATTTTCTGCAGCTCTTCCTGCGTGGTGAGCAGCTCTTCTTTACGGGTACCGGAACGGTTGTAGTCGATAGCCGGGAAGACGCGTTTTTCAGCGATTTTACGAGAGAGGTGCAGTTCCATGTTACCTGTACCTTTAAATTCTTCGTAAATTACTTCGTCCATTTTTGAACCGGTATCGATCAGCGCCGTCGCGATGATGGTCAGGCTGCCGCCCTCTTCCACGTTACGTGCGGCACCGAAGAAGCGTTTCGGACGATGCAGGGCGTTAGCATCCACACCACCGGTCAGCACTTTACCGGACGCTGGAACCACGGTGTTGTACGCACGCGCCAGACGGGTGATGGAGTCGAGCAGGATGATCACGTCTTTCTTGTGCTCAACCAGGCGTTTCGCCTTCTCGATAACCATTTCCGCAACCTGAACGTGGCGAGAAGCTGGCTCGTCGAAGGTAGAAGCAACCACTTCACCTTTAACCAGACGCTGCATCTCGGTCACTTCTTCCGGACGTTCGTCAATCAGCAGCACCATCAGCACGCAGTCTGGGTGGTTGTAGGCGATGCTCTGCGCGATGTTCTGCAGCAGCATGGTTTTACCCGCTTTCGGCGGTGCCACAATCAGACCACGCTGGCCACGACCAATTGGTGATGCCAGATCCAGAACACGCGCGGTTAAGTCTTCGGTAGAACCGTTACCACGCTCCATGCGCAGGCGAGAGTTCGCGTGCAGCGGCGTTAAGTTCTCAAAGAGGATCTTATTACGCGAGTTTTCCGGTTTGTCGTAGTTAACTTCGTTAACTTTCAACAGCGCAAAGTAGCGTTCACCCTCTTTAGGAGGACGAATCTTACCTGAAATGGTGTCACCAGTGCGGAGGTTGAAACGGCGGATTTGGCTAGGGGATACGTAGATGTCGTCAGGGCCGGCGAGGTAGGAGCTGTCTGCAGAGCGGAGGAAACCAAATCCGTCTTGCAATATCTCCAGCACACCGTCGCCAAAGATATCTTCGCCACTCTTAGCGTGCTGCTTCAGGATGGCGAAAATGATGTCCTGCTTGCGCATACGAGCCTGGTTTTCCAGCCCCATATTTTCGCCGAGAGTGATCAGCTCAGAAACCGGCGTATTCTTTAATTCGGTAAGATTCATAATGGTGTGGGTTCTTAAACTCGGGGTGATTCTCGAACTTAATGTTGTGAATGGTATGGCAGGGTCATCCATGCCTGTTTAGCGGCCATCAACTCATGTCTGTTCGCTGTCTGGTCACAGGGAAAGAACGCAGAACTGAAACGACAAGACGGATTGAGTGACAAGCCCGGAATTTAGCCACTTCACGCACTGTTCATGTTAACAACGGGAAGTATCGGGTAAAACAAGATTCAAACAACAAGATATGTTTAAAACGAAGTCATAGCTAACTTAGCACGACTTAAGCCGGGCGTCCAGAGTTCCACATCATTTAGCCGGGAGCTCTGAACGCACAGCGGAGAAACCTTACGCCAGGTTAGCGTCCAGGAACTCTTTCAGTTGACCTTTGGACAGCGCGCCCACTTTGGTCGCCGCCACTTCGCCGTTTTTGAACAGCAGCAGGGTCGGAATGCCACGGATACCGTATTTTGGTGCGGTGCCCGGGTTCTGGTCGATGTTCAGCTTGGCAACGGTCAGTTTGCCCTGATATTCGTCGGCGATCTCATCCAGAATCGGGGCGATCATTTTGCAAGGACCACACCATTCAGCCCAGAAATCGACGAGGATCAGCCCGTCAGCCTTAAGTACGTCCGTGTCAAAACTGTCGTCAGTCAGGTGAATAATTTTATCGCTCATATATAACTCCACAGGAATAAGCCTGGTACGTTGGTTTTGTCTCCACCAACGACGTGTTGATGTCGCATTAACCAACTAAAGGTTGACTTTATTTCACCGGATACGCTTTCGTAAAGCAATAGTAAGCTGATATTCTACCACACTATGAGCAAAACACATTTAACAGAACAGAAGTTTTCCGACTTCGCGCTGCACCCGAAGGTGATTGAAGCCCTTGAAAATAAAGGGTTTCATAACTGCACGCCCATTCAGGCCCTCGCGCTGCCGCTGACGCTGGCCGGTCGCGATGTTGCCGGGCAGGCGCAAACCGGTACCGGCAAAACGATGGCGTTTTTAACGTCAACGTTTCATTATTTACTTTCTCACCCAGCGATTGCAGACCGCAAAGTTAACCAGCCGCGCGCGCTAATTATGGCCCCGACGCGAGAACTGGCGGTACAGATCCACGCAGACGCTGAACCTCTGGCGCAGTCTACCGGCCTGAAACTTGGCCTGGCCTATGGCGGCGACGGCTACGATAAACAGCTGAAAGTGCTGGAAAGCGGTGTGGATATCCTGATCGGTACCACCGGTCGTCTTATCGACTACGCTAAACAGAACCACATCAACCTCGGCGCAATCCAGGTTGTGGTGCTCGATGAAGCTGACCGCATGTACGATCTGGGCTTCATTAAAGACATCCGCTGGCTGTTCCGCCGTATGCCTCCGGCCAATCAGCGTCTGAATATGCTGTTCTCTGCAACCCTCTCCTACCGCGTTCGCGAACTGGCGTTCGAACAGATGAACAACGCCGAATATGTAGAAGTGGAACCTGAGCAGAAAACGGGTCACCGCATTAAAGAAGAGCTCTTCTATCCTTCCAATGAAGAGAAAATGCGTCTGCTGCAAACGCTGATCGAAGAAGAGTGGCCAGATCGCGCCATTATCTTCGCGAACACCAAACACCGTTGTGAAGACATCTGGGGCCATCTGGCTGCAGACGGTCACCGTGTTGGCCTGCTGACCGGCGACGTGGCGCAGAAGAAACGCCTGCGTATTCTTGAAGAATTTACCCGTGGCGATCTCGATATTCTGGTCGCAACCGACGTTGCTGCTCGTGGTCTGCACATTCCGGCCGTGACGCACGTCTTTAACTACGATCTGCCAGACGACTGCGAAGACTACGTACACCGTATCGGTCGTACCGGTCGTGCGGGCGCAAGCGGTCACTCGATTAGCCTTGCGTGTGAAGAGTATGCGCTGAATCTTCCAGCCATTGAGACTTATATCGGTCACTCTATTCCGCAGAGCAAATACAATCCGGAAGCGCTGTTAAGCGAACTGCCGCCGCCTAAGCGTCTAACCCGCCCACGCTCCGGCAATGGTCCGCGTCGTTCAGGCGGCGCACCGCGTAATCGTCGTCGTTCAGGTTAAAAAATATGCTCAGCTCCACCTCGCTTTATGCGGCAATTGATCTCGGTTCGAATAGTTTTCATATGCTGGTTGTGCGCGAGGTGGCGGGAAGCATACAAACGCTGACGCGCATCAAGCGCAAGGTCCGCCTCGCGGCGGGCCTGAGCAGTGACAATCACCTCTCACCTGAAGCCATGGAACGTGGCTGGCAGTGTCTGCGACTCTTTGCCGAGCGTCTGCAGGATATCCCGCATGCCCAAATCACCGTGGTCGCCACTGCGACACTCCGCCTGGCGGTTAACGCCGTGGATTTTATTGCCAGAGCGCAGGAAATTCTCGGTTGTCCGGTTCAGGTTATCAGCGGTGAAGAAGAGGCTCGCCTGATTTATCAGGGTGTTGCACACACCACGGGGGGTGACGATCGTCGCCTGGTAGTGGATATTGGCGGTGCCAGTACCGAGCTTGTGACCGGCACCGGCGCGCAGGCAACGTCGCTGTTCAGCCTGTCGATGGGCTGCGTGACCTGGCTTGAGCGCTACTTTACCGATCGGAACCTGGGTAAAGAGAACTTCGACGAGGCAGAAAACGCCGCGCGCGAAGTGTTACGCCCGGTGATGGACGAGCTGCGCTATCACGGCTGGAAAGTCTGCGTGGGTGCCTCGGGTACCGTGCAGGCTCTGCAGGAAATCATGATGGCGCAGGGAATGGACGAGCGGATTACGCTTGCCAAACTTCAGCAGTTGAAACAGCGCGCTATTCAGTGCGGACGCCTGGAAGAGCTGGAAATTGAAGGCCTGACGCTGGAACGCGCGCTGGTCTTCCCGAGCGGGCTGGCCATTCTTATCGCCATTTTCACCGAGCTGAACATCCAGTGTATGACCCTGGCCGGCGGCGCGCTGCGCGAAGGTCTGGTCTACGGGATGTTGCATCTGTCGGTCGATCAGGATATCCGCAGCCGTACCCTGCGCAACGTGCAGCGTCGTTTTCTGGTTGATATCGATCAGGCAGGACGCGTATCGCAGCTGGCGTCACGCTTCGCCGATCGGGTCGCTAACGTCTGGGATCTTGATCATCTGAGCCGGGATTTATTGCTAAGCGCCTGCGCGCTCCATGAAGTCGGGCTGAGCATTGATTTTAAGCAGGCACCGTCTCATGCAGCGTATCTGGTGCGAAACCTTGATTTACCGGGCTATACACCCGCGCAGAAAAAATTGCTGGCAACGCTGCTGCTGAACCAGACCAATGCCGTCGATCTCTCCTCTTTGCATCAGCAAAACGCCGTACCGCCGCGCGTGGCCGAGCATATGTGCCGCCTGCTGCGTCTGGCGATCCTGTTTGCCAGCCGCCGCCGCGATGATTTGCTGCCCGCCATTAATCTGGTGGCCGATGACGAGAAGCTTTCGCTGACGCTCCCGGAGAACTGGATTGATCGTCACCCGTTAGGTGCAGAGATGATCGAGCAGGAGTGCCAGTGGCAGAGCTATGTGCACTGGGTGTTGGAAGTAAAATAAGAGAGTGAAAAATGCCGGGTGGCGCTGCGCTTACCCGGCCTACAAGCCCTTCGGACTTATCCTTTCTCTTTGGCTTTTGCCAGCATGGCGCGGATGTTTGCCACGTTGGCCTGCCCCTTGTGCATCCGCTCTTCTGCGGTAATCACTTTGCGCTCCTGTTCCCAGATCACGTCATCCTGCGGCAGTTCCAGCAGGAAACGACTCGGCTCCGGGCGAACCAGTTCACCATACTGGCGGCGCTCTTTACACAGCGTGAACGTCAGCTCTTTCTGCGCGCGGGTGATCCCCACGTAGGCCAGACGGCGTTCCTCGTCGACGTTGTCTTCATCAATGCTGCTCTGGTGCGGCAACAATCCCTCTTCCATGCCGACCAGATACACATACGGGAACTCCAGCCCTTTGGACGCATGCAGCGTCATCAGCTGAACCTGATCGGCCTCTTCCTCGCTCTCGCCGCGCTCCATCATGTCGCGCAGGGTAAAGCGGGTGACCACCTGCGTCAGGGTCATTGGCTCGTCGATTTCAGAGCCCTCCAGCATTTCGGTCATCCAGCTGAAGAGCTGGTTAACGTTTTTCATGCGCATCTCAGCCGCCTTCGGGCTGGCTGAGGTTTCATACAGCCAGGACTCATAGTCGATGCCGTGAATGAGATCGCGCACTGCCGCCACCGGCTCGCGCTCCGCGAGACGCTGCACTTCACCGAGCCAGTGGGTGAAGCGGGTTAACGAGTCATACCCGCGCCCGGTTAACGTCTGGCTTAGCCCCATGTCGAAGCTGGCGGTAAACATACTTTTGTTGCGGGTCATCGCCCACTCGCCGAGCTTTTGCAGCGTCGCCGGGCCAATCTCGCGTTTTGGCGTATTCACGATGCGCAGAAACGCGCTGTCATCATCCGGGTTAGTGAGCACGCGCAGATAGGCCAGCAGATCTTTGATTTCTGGTCGTGAGAAGAACGACATGCCACCCGAGATTTTGTACGGAATGCGGTTCTGCATCAGCATCTTTTCAAAGACGCGCGACTGGTGATTGCCGCGATAGAGGATCGCATAATCCTTATATTCGGTTTTGTTGACGAAGTGGTGAGCGATGAGCTCGCCCGTCACGCGCTCCGCTTCATGATCCTCATTGTTGGCGCTGAGCACTTTCAGCTCCGTGCCGTAGCCCAGTTCGGAGAAGAGACGCTTCTCAAATACGTGCGGGTTATTGGCAATCAGGATGTTTGCTGCCTTCAGGATACGCCCGGAGGAGCGGTAGTTTTGCTCCAGCTTAATCACCTGCAGGGCGGGGAAATCTTTGCTCAGCAGCACCAGGTTTTGCGGGCGCGCACCGCGCCAGGAGTAAATCGACTGGTCGTCGTCGCCTACCACGGTGAAACGCGCGCGCTGCCCCACCAGCAGCTTCACCAGCTCGTACTGGCTGGTGTTGGTGTCCTGATATTCATCCACCAGCAGGTAGCGGATTTTATTCTGCCAGCGCTCGCGCACTTCTTCATTGCGCTGCAGCAGCAGCGTGGGCAGCAGGATCAGGTCGTCAAAGTCCAGCACGTTGCACGCTTTCATATGCGCATCGTACAGACCGTAGCAGTGGGCGAAGATCCGATCCCGTTCACCTTTGGCGATCGCCGCGGCCTGGGCTGGCGTCATCAGATCGTTTTTCCAGTTCGAGATCGTCGAGATCAGCTGCTGCAACAGCACTTTGTCATCTTCGATCAGCCCCTCGGTGAGCTCTTTGAGCAGCGCCACCTGATCGGTATCATCGAAGAGCGAGAAGTTGGACTTCATTCCCAGCGCCGCATACTCGCGTTTGATGATATCCAGACCCAGCGTGTGGAAGGTGGAGATCATCAGGCCGCGCGCCTCTTTACGGCCCAGCGTCTGTCCGACACGCTCTTTCATCTCGCGCGCCGCTTTATTGGTAAAGGTGACCGCCGCAATGTGTCGCGCCTGATACCCGCAGTTGTGGATCAGATGGGCGATTTTGTTGGTGATCACGCGGGTTTTACCCGAACCGGCCCCTGCCAGCACCAGGCATGGTCCAGTAACGAATTCGACCGCTTGTTGTTGTCCAGGGTTTAAACGCATGGGAGTGTTGCTCAATCTTCGAACGGGGTGTGGATTGTAGCAGAAAGCCGGGCGCAGATTTACCGGCTAATGATAAAGTGGAGAAATCGCGTTTAACCCGTAGAGCAGAACCATGAAAAAGACCGCAGCAGCCCTGCATATTCTGGTAAAAGAAGAGAAACTGGCCCAGGAGATCCTGACCAAGCTGGAGCGCGGCATCAGCTTTGATCATCTGGCGAAGCGTTACTCTAAATGCCCGTCCGGACGCAATGGCGGGGATCTCGGCGAGTTTCAACAAGGTGCGATGGTCGGCCCGTTCGATCAGGCGGTCTTTAGCTGCCCGCTTCTGAAGCCCTACGGCCCGGTAAAAACCAAATTTGGCTACCATATCATTAAGGTGCTTTATCGCCGCTGACGCGTGGTATATTGCGCCCCGATTTATTTCAACCTATTCAAGGCACGATCATGGCAAAAACAGCAGCAGCAGTGCACATTCTCGTTAAAGAAGAGAAACTGGCTTTAGATCTTCTGGAGCAGATTAAAAACGGTGCCGACTTCGGCAAGCTGGCTAAGAAGCACTCCATCTGCCCGTCAGGCAAACGCGGCGGCGATCTGGGTGAGTTCCGCCAGGGTCAGATGGTTCCAGCGTTCGATAAAGTGGTGTTCTCCTGCCCGGTGCTGGAGCCAACCGGCCCGCTGCATACCCAGTTCGGGTATCACATTATTAAGGTTCTGTATCGCAATTAAAAAAGCCGGGTGGCGGCTACGCCTTACCCGGCCTACATCGTGCGGTTTTGTAGGTCGGGTAAGCGAAGCGCCACCCGACAAGGCTGTTAGCCCGCTACCGCGATACGCTTCATATCGGTCATGTAGCCACGCAGTTTGTGGCCCACTTTCTCGATCTGGTGGCTGCGAATCGCTTCGTTCACATCGCGCAGCTGCGCGTTATCCACGGCACCTTCCGCAATCGCTTTGCCCAGATCGCCCGTCTGCAGAGTGGTCATAAACTCTTTCAGCAGCGGTACGCAGGCGTAAGAGAACAGGTAGTTACCGTATTCTGCGGTATCAGAGATCACCACGTTCATTTCGTACAGACGCTTACGAGCGATGGTGTTCGCGATCAGCGGCAGCTCGTGCAGAGATTCGTAGTACGCAGACTCTTCGATGATGCCGGAATCCACCATGGTTTCGAACGCCAGCTCAACGCCTGCTTTCACCATCGCGATCATCAGTACGCCTTTATCGAAGTACTCCTGCTCGCCGATTTTACCTTCATACTGTGGTGCGGTTTCGAACGCGGTTTTACCGGTCTCTTCACGCCAGGTCAGCAGGTTTTTATCGTCGTTTGCCCAGTCCGCCATCATGCCGGAAGAGAATTCGCCGGAGATGATGTCGTCCATGTGTTTCTGGAACAACGGCGCCATGATGGTTTTCAGCTGTTCAGACAGCGCGTAAGCACGCAGTTTTGCCGGGTTGGACAGACGGTCCATCATCAGCGTAATACCACCCTGCTTCAGCGCTTCGGTGATGGTTTCCCAGCCGAACTGAATCAGTTTTTCCGCGTAGGCCGGGTCAGTACCTTCTTCCACCAGCTTGTCGAAGCACAGCAGAGAACCGGCCTGCAGCATACCGCACAGAATAGTTTGCTCGCCCATCAGGTCAGATTTCACTTCGGCAACGAAGGACGATTCCAGAACGCCCGCACGGTGGCCGCCGGTCGCCGCTGCCCATGCTTTGGCAATCGCCATACCTTCGCCTTTTGGATCGTTTTCCGGGTGAACTGCGATAAGCGTCGGCACGCCGAAGCCACGTTTGTACTCTTCGCGCACTTCCGTACCCGGACACTTCGGTGCCACCATCACTACGGTGATGTCTTTACGGATCTGCTCACCCACTTCAACGATGTTGAAGCCGTGGGAGTAACCCAGCGCGGCGCCGTCTTTCATCAGCGGCTGTACGGAACGCACAACATCAGAGTGCTGCTTGTCCGGGGTCAGGTTAACCACCAGATCCGCCTGCGGGATCAGCTCTTCGTAGGTACCCACTTTGAAGCCGTTTTCGGTCGCTTTGCGCCAGGAAGCACGCTTCTCAGCAATCGCTTCTTTACGAAGGGCGTAGGAGATATCCAGACCGGAGTCACGCATGTTCAGGCCCTGGTTCAGACCCTGTGCACCACAGCCGACGATGACCACTTTTTTACCCTGAAGGTAGCTCGCGCCATCGGCAAATTCGTCGCGCGCCATGAAGCGGCATTTGCCCAGCTGCGCCAGCTGCTGGCGCAAGTTCAGTGTATTAAAGTAGTTAGCCATGGGTGATACCTCGTGATGTTGTGTGTCTTATTGTTCGGTTCGCGTTTCAGCGAGAATGTACCCACATTACAACAGGAAATTTATTGCGGAAATTGATATATTCACAACATCACGTTGCAATTTTTGCAATATAAAAAGAGGGAGTGGAATCGGTGGATTTACGCGATCTGAAAATGTTCCTGCACCTGGCGGAAAGCCGCCATTTTGGCCGCAGCGCCCGGGCGATGCACGTTAGCCCCTCCACGCTTTCACGCCAGATCCAGCGCCTTGAGGAAGACCTCGGCCAGCCGCTGTTCGTGCGCGACAACCGCACCGTCACCCTCACGGAAGCAGGTGAAGAACTGCGCATTTTTGCTCAGCAGACGCTGTTGCAGTACCAGCAGCTGCGGCATTCGATTGACCAGCAGGGGCCGTCACTTTCCGGCGAGCTGCATATTTTCTGCTCCGTGACCGCCGCCTATAGCCATCTGCCGCCGATTCTCGACCGCTTCCGCGCGGCGCATCCGTCGGTTGAAATTAAGCTCACGACCGGCGACGCCTCCGACGCAATGGAAAAAGTGGTGACGGGTGAAGCAGATCTCGCCATTGCCGGGAAACCTGAAACCCTGCCGGGCGCGGTGGCATTCTCAATGCTGGAGAACCTGGCGGTGGTGCTGATTGCCCCGGCGCTGCCCTGCCCGGTGCGTAACCAGGTATTGGTGGAAAAACCGGACTGGTCCACGGTGCCGTTTATCATGGCCGATCAGGGACCGGTGCGCCGCCGCATTGAGCTATGGTTCCGCCGTCAGAAAATCAGCAACCCGTCGATTTACGCCACGGTCAGCGGCCATGAGGCGATGGTGTCGATGGTGGCGCTCGGCTGCGGCGTGGCGTTGCTGCCGGAAGTGGTGCTGGAAAATAGCCCGGAGCCGGTGCGCAATCGCGTGATGATTCTGGAGCGCAGCGACGAGAAGACGCCGTTTGAGCTTGGCGTGTGCGCACAAAAAAAGCGGCTGCATGAGCCGCTTATTGATGCGTTCTGGCAGATATTGCCGAACCACTAAAGCCGGGTGGCGCTGCGCTTACCCGGCCTACACGCAGCTCAACCCTTAGCCCGCGAGGAAGAAGCGGAAGGCCGGGTTATGGGTTTCGTCGTGACACTCATAGCCAAGCTCGTTCAGCCGCGTTTCGAAATCCGGCTCGTGCTCGCCCAGTTCAAACGCCGCCAGCACGCGGCCGTAGTCGGTGCCGTGGCTGCGGTAGTGGAACAGAGAGATGTTCCAGTGCGTGCCCAGCGTGTGCAGGAACTTGAGCAGCGCGCCCGGCGATTCCGGGAACTCGAAGCTGAACAGACGTTCCCTGAGCGGCTTCGATGGACGCCCGCCGACCATGTAGCGCACGTGCAGCTTCGCCATCTCGTCGTCAGAGAGATCGACCACGCTGTAGCCGCCCTCATGCAGCAGGTTGAGGATCTCTTTGCGCTCCTCCACGCCGCGGCTCAGGCGCACGCCGACAAAAATACAGGCGTCTTTGGCATCGGCAAAACGGTAGTTAAACTCCGTCACCGAACGACCGCCCAGCAGCTGACAGAACTTCAGGAAGCTGCCCTTCTCTTCCGGAATCGTCACCGCCAGCAGCGCTTCCCGCTGTTCCCCCAGCTCGCAGCGCTCGGAAACGTAGCGCAGACCGTGGAAATTCACGTTGGCACCAGACAGCACGTGCGCCAGCCGCTCGCCGCGAATGTTGTGCTGCGCGATGTATTTTTTCATCCCCGCCAGCGCCAGCGCGCCGGAAGGTTCCGCCACCGCGCGCACATCCTCGAACAGATCTTTCATCGCCGCGCAGATGGCATCGCTATCCACCGTGACGATATCGTCGAGATATTCCTGGCACAGGCGGAAGGTTTCATCCCCAATGCGCTTCACCGCCACGCCCTCGGCAAACAGCCCGACGCGCGGCAGATCTACCGGGTGACCCGCATCCAGCGCCGCCTTCAGGCAGGCAGAGTCTTCCGCTTCAACGGCGATGACTTTAATCTGCGGCATCAGCTGTTTGATCAGCACCGCCACGCCCGCGGCCAGGCCGCCGCCGCCCACCGGTACGAAGACGCGGTCGAGATGGGCATCCTGCTGCAGCAGTTCAAGCGCCAGCGTCCCCTGCCCGGCAATCACCATTGGGTGGTCGAACGGAGGCACCCAGGTGAAACCCTGCTGCTGCGCCAGCTCGATCGCTTTGGCTTTTGCTTCGTCGAAGTTAGCCCCGTGGAGCAGCACTTCGCCGCCGAAACCGCGTACCGCATCGACTTTGATGTCCGCGGTTGCGACCGGCATCACGATCAGCGCTTTCAGCCCCAGACGGGCAGACGAGAACGCCACGCCCTGGGCGTGGTTGCCCGCCGAGGCGGTAATCACGCCGCGCGCTTTCTGCTCGTCGGTCAGCCCGGCCATCATCGCGTAGGCGCCGCGCAGCTTGAAGCTGTGCACCGGCTGACGGTCTTCGCGCTTGACCAGGATCACGTTGTCGAGGCGCGAAGAGAGTTTTTCCATTTTCTGCAGGGGCGTAACCTGCACGGCTTCATAGACCGGCGCGCGCAGCACCGCTCTCAGGTATTCCGCCCCCTCGGGGGCGGCGGATAAGGGTTGTGACTCGGCCATCATTAGCCCCCAAGTTTAGATTTATCGCGCACCGCGCCTTTATCTGCACTGGTGGCAAGGCTCGCGTAGGCGCGCAGGGCGAAGGAGACTTCACGCTGGCGGTCTTTCGGCGTCCAGGCTTTGTCGCCGCGGGCTTCCTGCGCTTCACGACGGGCCGCAATTTCCTGGTCGCTCAGCTTGAGCTGAATGCCGCGATTCGGAATGTCGATTTCGATCAGGTCGCCGTCTTCGATGATGGCAATGTTGCCGCCGCTTGCCGCTTCCGGTGAAACGTGGCCGATGGAGAGACCAGAGGTGCCGCCGGAGAAACGCCCGTCGGTGATCAGCGCGCAGGCTTTACCGAGGCCCATCGATTTCAGGAAGGTGGTTGGGTAGAGCATCTCCTGCATGCCCGGGCCGCCTTTCGGCCCTTCATAACGGATGACAACCACGTCGCCTTCCACCACTTTACCGCCGAGGATCGCGTCTACCGCTTCATCCTGGCTTTCGTACACCTTCGCCGGACCGGTGAATTTCAGGATGCTGTCATCCACGCCTGCGGTTTTCACGATGCAGCCGTTTTCCGCAAAGTTACCGTACAGCACGGCCAGACCGCCGTCTTTGCTGTAGGCGTGTTCCAGCGAGCGGATGCAGCCTTCGGCGCGGTCATCGTCCAGGGTATCCCAGCGGCAGTCCTGCGAGAACGCCTGGGTGGTACGAATACCCGCTGGACCCGCACGGAACATCTTTTTCACCGCGTCGTCTTTGGTCAGCATCACGTCGTACTGGTCCAGCGACTCAGGCAGCGTCAGGCCAAGCACGTTTTTCACGTCACGGTTCAGCAGCCCGGCGCGATCCAGCTCGCCCAGAATGCCCAGCACGCCGCCCGCGCGGTGTACGTCTTCCATATGATATTTCTGGGTACTCGGTGCGACCTTACACAGCTGCGGCACCTTGCGGGACAGCTTGTCGATGTCGTTCATGGTGAAGTCGATTTCGGCTTCCTGCGCGGCGGCCAGCAGGTGCAGAACGGTGTTGGTGGAGCCGCCCATGGCGATATCCAGCGTCATGGCGTTTTCGAACGCGGCCTTGCTGGCGATGTTGCGCGGCAGCGCGCTGGCGTCGTCCTGCTCGTAGTAGCGTTTGGTCAGCTCAACGATGCGCTTACCGGCATTGAGGAACAGTTGCTTACGGTCGGCGTGGGTCGCCAGCAGCGAGCCGTTACCCGGCTGAGAAAGGCCCAGCGCTTCGGTCAAGCAGTTCATGGAGTTCGCCGTGAACATACCGGAACAGGAGCCGCAGGTCGGACACGCGGAGCGTTCCACCTGGTCACTCTGCTCGTCAGAGACTTTCGGGTCCGCGCCCTGGATCATCGCATCAACCAGGTCGAGCTTGATGATTTTGTCGGAGAGCTTGGTTTTCCCCGCTTCCATTGGACCGCCGGAGACGAAGATCACCGGAATATTCAGGCGCAGGGAGGCCATCAGCATCCCCGGGGTGATTTTGTCACAGTTGGAGATGCAGACCATCGCATCGGCGCAGTGGGCGTTAACCATGTACTCAACCGAGTCGGCGATCAGCTCGCGCGACGGCAGTGAATAGAGCATGCCCCCGTGGCCCATCGCGATACCGTCATCCACCGCAATGGTGTTGAACTCTTTCGCCACGCCGCCGGAGGCTTCGATTTGCTCGGCAACCAGTTTGCCGAGATCGCGCAGGTGCACGTGGCCCGGTACGAACTGGGTGAAGGAGTTCACCACGGCGATAATCGGCTTGCCGAAATCGGCGTCGGTCATTCCGGTGGCGCGCCACAGTGCGCGGGCACCCGCCATATTACGGCCGTGGGTGGTGGTGGCTGAACGATACTTAGGCATGCTTTATTTACTCCCGTCTGACTATTTAATGGGACGGTGCGTGCCGTCCCAAATTTATGCTTAGTGATTAACCTGATCCAACCAGCCGTATTTATCTTCTGTCTCGCCGGTGAAGAGGCCAAAGAACGCTTGCTGAATGCGTTTGGTGACCGGGCCACAGCGGCCTTCGCCCACCTGGATACCGTCTACGCTGCGCACCGGCGTGATTTCAGCCGCGGTACCGGACATGAACACTTCATCGGCCAGATACAGGGATTCGCGGGACAGCACCTGCTCGCGCACTTCGATACCCAGATCTTTCGCCAGCTTGATGATGGCGTCACGGGTGATGCCCGGCAGCGCGGACGAGGTAAACGGCGGCGTGAACAGAATACCGTCTTTCACTTCAAACAGGTTTTCGCCCGCGCCTTCAGAGATGTAGCCGTTCACGTCCAGGGCGATACCTTCCTGATAGCCGTGGCGGCGCGCTTCGCTACCGACCAGCAGGGAAGAAAGGTAGTTACCGCCTGCTTTCGCGGCGGTCGGGATGGTGTTTGGCGCCACGCGGTTCCAGGAAGAGACCATTGCGTCGATCCCCTGCTCCAGGGCTTCTGCACCCAGGTAGGCACCCCATGGGAACGCGGCAATGATCACATCGGTGTTATAACCGGCTGGCGGGTTCACGCCCATGCCGACGTCGCCCACGAACACCAGCGGACGAATATAGGCGCTGGTCAGGTTGTTTTTACGGATCACGTCGCGACAGGCTTCCATCAGCTCGTCGACGCTTTGAGAAACCGGAAAACGATAAATTTTGGCTGAGTCATGCAGACGCTGCATGTGTTCGCGATGGCGGAACACCACTGGCCCTTTGTGAGAATCGTAGCAGCGGATGCCTTCAAATACGGAGGTACCGTAGTGCAGCGCGTGGGACATCACGTGGACCTTCGCGTCCTCCCAGCGAACCATCTCACCGTTGAACCAAATGTAATCAGCTTTTTTTGTCGTCATTTTTTCGTCCTGTCACGCTCAAGCGCGGATTTGTTGTGATGTGGTTGTGCTCTGGCAGATGGCAACATGGGCAACGTCTACCAGCTTTGATAACTGACTAAACAGTAAGTCGACCGGCCGCGGGCTGGCAACGGTTAATTCGATACTGATGTTCTGAGCGTCTGTGGCCGTTTCCATATTCATAGAGCAAATCTGAAAACCACGATGACGCACCACACGCAAAACGCGTTCTAAGGTTTCCGGGTTGAAGCGAGCCTGTACGGCGACCTGATGCTGCATCATGATAATTTCTCCATCATTTGTGAGTTACTGGCACCAGGCGGTACCAACGGCCAGACGTTCTCGAGTTCGTCGATTGAGACATGAAGCAGGTAAGGCCCATCGCTGTTCAGCATGGTGTCGAGCGCCGCTTCAACCTGATCTTTACGGGTGATGTGCTGGCCAGGGATGCCGAAGGCGCTGGCCAGGGTGAGGAAATCGGGGTTGTCGGTGAGCGTCGTTTCGCTGTAACGCTCCTGGAAGAACAGCTGCTGCCACTGGCGAACCATCCCTAAACGCTGGTTGTCGAGCAAGACGATTTTCAGCGGCAACCGCTTACGCTTAACGGTGCCCAGCTCCTGAACGTTCATCATGAAGGAGCCGTCACCGGAGATACAGATAACGGTATCGTTCGGGCGGGCAACCTGTGCGCCAACGGCTGCTGGCAGACCGAAGCCCATCGTCCCTAACCCGCTGGAGGTGATGAAATTTTCCGGGCGGGTGTAGGTCATGTGCTGCGCGGACCACATCTGGTGCTGGCCTACGTCGGTAGTGACGACACTGTCAGCCGGTTTACGGTCGGACAACTGCTTCAACAGCAGCGGCGCGTAGATGGCCTCGCCGGGGTGGTCGTAACGCCAGGCGTGCTCGGCGCGCATGTCTGCGGTGTGCTGACGCCATGCGTTGATTTCCAGCGGCTGCTGCAATGCCGGTAACAGCGCGTTGAGATCGCCCTGCAGCGCAACGTGCGCCTGGCGCAGCTTGTTCATCTCCGCCGGGTCGATATCCATATGGATGACTTTGGCGTTCGGCGCAAAGGTATTCAGCTTGCCGGTAACGCGGTCGTCAAAACGGGCACCTACGGCGATGAGCAGATCGCACTCCTGCACCGCCAGGTTTGCCGCTTTGGTGCCGTGCATCCCCAGCATGCCCAGATAGTATGGATAATCCGCATCGACAGCACCGAGACCTTTCAGCGTGCAGGTCGCTGGCATCTGCGTTGTTGCGATAAATTCGCGCAGGGCTGGAACGGCCTGCGCCATGCCGACGCCACCGCCGACGTACAGCATCGGCTGTTTCGCCTGCGCCAGCATCTGACGGGCCTCTTCCACTTCCGCATCCGGAAACGCATCGTCGCTTTCAACGGTAGAGAAGTGCGGTTCCAGATCGCCAAGCGCCACCTGGATATCTTTCGGGATATCGACCAGAACCGGACCAGGACGGCCGGAACTTGCCACTTCGAACGCTTCTGCCATTACGCGCGGCAGCTCTTCCAGAGACTGAACGAGGAAGCTGTGTTTGGTGCAGGCCAGCGATAAACCGAGGACGTCGACTTCCTGGAAAGCATCGGTACCGATGAACGGAGACGCCACCTGCCCGGTGATGGCGACAACGGGAACGGAATCCAGCAGCGCGTCAGCCAGGCCAGTGATGAGGTTAGTTGCGCCCGGGCCTGAAGTGGCCATGCAGACACCGGTTTTGCCCGTGGCACGGGCGTAACCAATGGCAGCCATCGCTGCACCCTGCTCGTGCCGGCACAAGAGATGTTCCACGCCGCCGTCATACAGTGCATCGTAAATCGGCATAATTGCGCCACCCGGATAACCGAATACTGTTTCGACTCCCTGCGCGCGCAACGCATGTACTACCCACTGTGCCCCATTCATAGTTAGTTCCCCGTCATAAATCGGGAGAAACAGAATTTTGTGCTAGCCGTCATGCTCTGCTCCTCATTTACGTTTTTTAGTCATAAAAAAACCCCCGGACCTTTCGGTGCGGGGGTCTTAGTTCGTTAAGGCTTGATTTCTAAGCCTTTCCTCGTCCAAGTGCAGCCCCGCACGGTGGGATAATAATCACCACCACGCTAATCACGACCAGGCTAATCACTCGTAGAAGGGCTGTCATTTTCAGTTCTTTCTGCATCTTGTTCGAAGGAATACCTAAAGAGTTATCACAGAATTCAAAACAAACACAAGATTTATTTATGGCTCATTTGATTAGCCAGCAAATCATATTTCTTAAAATCGTTGTTTTATATGAGGAAAATAGAAAATGAATATTTTTCATTTTTTTACTGCGGTTTTAAGCGTCAAAACGGGGTTTTTTACATTCTGCGAGGAGGCTTCCACGGTTATGCAATGGTTTCAGTGTGCGCTTAAAATCTCTGAACAGGCGGCGTAAATTCGCAAAATGACGCTAAACAGACAAAACAGGCACTGGCATAGTTACCCCAGGAGGTAGTGCAAATGTCACTGTCAGTTGTTTATACGCGTGCGGCTCTCGGGGTAAAGGCACCGCTTATTTCCGTCGAGGTTCATTTGAGTAACGGACTCCCCGGACTCACGCTTGTCGGGTTACCTGAAACGACGGTTAAGGAGGCCAGGGATCGCGTACGCAGCGCAATAATAAATAGCGGTTATGCCTTCCCCGCGAAGAAGATCACCATCAACCTTGCTCCCGCCGACCTGCCTAAAGAGGGGGGACGATACGATTTACCTATCGCAATTGCCCTTCTCGCGGCTTCTGAGCAGCTTAATACGACACGGCTAGGCTCGTATGAGTTCGTTGGCGAACTCGCGCTTACAGGCGCGTTAAGAGGCGTTCCCGGGGCGATATCGGGAGCGCTGGAAGCCATACGTGCAGGGCGGCAAATCATTGTCGCCAATGAAAACGCATCAGAAGTGAGTCTTATCGCCGAGAAGGGGTGCCTCATCGCGGGGCATTTACAGGAAGTTTGTGCCTGGCTGGAAGGGCGACATGAACTGTCCGAGCCGGAGGAATGTGATGATGCTATAGCGGATGCTCCAGAGGATCTCAGCGAGATTATGGGGCAAGAGCAAGGGAAACGGGCGCTGGAGATTACGGCTGCAGGTGGACACAACCTTTTGTTAATTGGTCCGCCGGGTACGGGTAAAACAATGCTGGCAAGCAGGTTGAGTGGGTTGCTTCCACCGCTTAATAATCATGAAGCGCTGGAAAGCGCCGCCATATACAGCCTTATCAGTTCGACGTCGTTGCAAAAACAGTGGCGCCGTCGTCCTTTTCGTTCCCCGCACCATAGCGCTTCACTGACGGCAATGGTCGGCGGAGGGTCTATCCCCGGGCCGGGAGAGATCTCGCTGGCACACAATGGCATTCTGTTTCTTGATGAGCTGCCGGAGTTTGAGCGCCGCGTGCTGGATGCACTGAGGGAGCCCATTGAATCCGGCGAGATACATATCTCACGTACGCGAGCCAAAATAAGCTATCCCGCGCGGTTTCAGCTGGTCGCGGCGATGAATCCCAGCCCGACGGGTCACTACCAGGGCAACCATAACCGCTGTACGCCAGAGCAGACGTTACGCTATCTGGGTAAGTTATCCGGCCCGTTCCTCGACCGTTTCGATTTATCCCTCGAAATCCCCCTTCCCCCGCCGGGTCTGCTCAGGCAAACGGGTATAACGGGTGAAAGCTCAGCGGATGTACGCGAGCGGGTGATTGCAGCCCAGACGCGGCAGTACGCTCGTCAGAACAGGCTGAATGCGCGGCTGGATAATGCCGGGATCCGACAGTTCTGTTCTCTTAACGTCGAGGATGCGGGATGGCTGGAGGAGACGTTGACGCGGTTCGGGCTGTCCATACGTGCGTGGCAGCGTTTGTTGAAAGTGGCCAGAACCATTGCTGACGTGGAGGGATGCACTGACATTGAGAGGAAACATTTGCAGGAGGCGCTGAGCTACCGCGCTATCGATCGTTTACTGCTGCATTTGCAGAAATTGCTGGCATAAAAAAAGGGGCCGTAGCCCCTTCTCTTCATTCTAGTCATCAGACTCGGTGTAGTCTTCTGCACCTTCCATCTGCGGCTTGCCGCCAGACAGCGTATGGAAGCGCTTTGGACGCTTAATGCGCGCCATGTACTTGATCCATACACGTTCCGCTTCAGACTCCGGCTCACGCTCACCACGGCAAACAGAAACAAACTGTTTTTCGTCTTCGGTAGCAGGTTCACGCTTCCCAAGATCCAGCTCGTTAAAGGCATAACCATGGCGCTCAAGCAGTTGAGCTTCTTTGATGGTGAAATCGCCGTGACGAGAGAACCCGCGCGGATAATGTTTATTGTCGAAAAAACGATTAGTCGTCGTAAAGCTTTCCGCCATCCTACACGCTCCTAATTCTTTGGCCGAGCTATTTATGGCGCGGAGTATTAGTTACGCTTGACAGAGTGTAAAACAAAACATTTAAATCATAACGACAAATAATTTTGCGGAGAAAGATGTGGATACGGAATTGCTTAAAACTTTCCTTGAAGTGAGCAGAACACGCCACTTTGGGCGAGCAGCTGAAGCCCTTTACCTGACGCAGTCAGCAGTCAGTTTTCGTATTCGACAGCTGGAAAATCAATTGGGTGTGAATCTTTTTACCCGCCATCGTAACAATATTCGCTTAACGCCTGCCGGCGAGAAACTGCTGCCGTACGCAGAAACGCTGATGAATACCTGGCAGGCGGCACGTAAAGAGGTGGCACATACTTCGAGGCATAATGAGTTCTCGATAGGGGCCAGCGCTTCTCTGTGGGAATGCATGCTAAGTCAGTGGCTTACCCGGCTATATCACTCACACGGGCACCTGCAATTTGAGGCCAGAATTGCACAACGGCAGTCGCTGGTTAAGCAACTTCATGAGCGCCAGCTTGATCTTCTGATCACCACCGAAGCACCCAAGATGGACGAATTTAGCAGCCAGATTGTGGGGCAGTTTGGCCTGGCACTTTACGCCTCAGAACCTTCGATGATGAAGGCAGACCTGACCTATTTGCGCCTGGAATGGGGGCCGGATTTTCAGCAGCACGAGACGGGATTGATTGCACCTGATGATGTTCCGCAGTTAACGACCAGCTCTGCAGAGATCGCCTGTCAGCAGCTGTCCCTGCTGAAAGGTTGTACCTGGTTACCCGTTCGCTGGGCAGACACTAAAGCCGGGCTGCACACAGTGATGGATTCCACCACGCTTACCAGGCCGCTGTATGCGATTTGGCTGCAAAACAGTGATAAGCAATCGCAGATAAAAGATCTGTTAAAAATCAACGTAATGGATTGATACATCAGCCAGCAGAAATGCTGGCTGAAAATTAAGAAGAGTGTTTTCTGCCGTGTTTCAGGCAAAAAAAATCCTTTGCCGAAGCAAAGGATTCTATATGGCAGGGGCGGAGAGACTCGAACTCGCGACACCCGGTTTTGGAGACCGGTGCTCTACCAACTGAGCTACGCCCCTAAAGTTTTTTGCCATTAAGCCTGCCAGGAAGGCAGGCTTAATGTCTTAATAAGTGGCGGAACGGACGGGACTCGAACCCGCGACCCCCTGCGTGACAGGCAGGTATTCTAACCGACTGAACTACCGCTCCACCGAAGACTGCTTGTAACCACCGGATTTATGCACCGGCTTACTACTTAATTTGATGCCTGGCAGTTCCCTACTCTCACATGGGGAGACCCCACACTACCATCGGCGCTACGGCGTTTCACTTCTGAGTTCGGCATGGGGTCAGGTGGGACCACCGCGCTAAAGCCGCCAGGCAAATTCTGTTAATCTGTATCAAAGCTGAAAATCTTCTGTCTCTCGTCCGCCGAAACAGCTTCGGCGTTGTAAGGTTAAGCCTCACGGTTCATTAGTATCGGTTAGCTCAACGCATCGCTGCGCTTACACACCCGACCTATCAACGTCGTAGTCTTCAACGTTCCTTCAGGACCCTTAAAGGGTCAGGGAGAACTCATCTCGGGGCAAGTTTCGTGCTTAGATGCTTTCAGCACTTATCTTTTCCGCATTTAGCTACCGGGCAATGCCATTGGCATGACAACCCGAACACCAGTGATGCGTCCACTCCGGTCCTCTCGTACTAGGAGCAGCCCCCCTCAATTCTCCAGCGCCCACGGCAGATAGGGACCGAACTGTCTCACGACGTTCTAAACCCAGCTCGCGTACCACTTTAAATGGCGAACAGCCATACCCTTGGGACCTACTTCAGCCCCAGGATGTGATGAGCCGACATCGAGGTGCCAAACACCGCCGTCGATATGAACTCTTGGGCGGTATCAGCCTGTTATCCCCGGAGTACCTTTTATCCGTTGAGCGATGGCCCTTCCATTCAGAACCACCGGATCACTATGACCTGCTTTCGCACCTGCTCGAGCCGTCACTCTCGCAGTCAAGCTAGCTTATGCCATTGCACTAACCTCCTGATGTCCGACCAGGATTAGCTAACCTTCGTGCTCCTCCGTTACTCTTTGGGAGGAGACCGCCCCAGTCAAACTACCCACCAGACACTGTCCGCAACCCGGATTACGGGTCTACGTTAGAACACCAGCCATTAAAGGGTGGTATTTCAAGGGCGGCTCCACGCAGACTGGCGTCCACGCTTCAAAGCCTCCCACCTATCCTACACATCAAGGACCAGTGTTCAGTGTCAAGCTATAGTAAAGGTTCACGGGGTCTTTCCGTCTTGCCGCGGGTACACTGCATCTTCACAGCGAGTTCAATTTCACTGAGTCTCGGGTGGAGACAGCCTGGCCATCATTACGCCATTCGTGCAGGTCGGAACTTACCCGACAAGGAATTTCGCTACCTTAGGACCGTTATAGTTACGGCCGCCGTTTACCGGGGCTTCGATCAAGAGCTTCGCGTTGCCGCTAACCCCATCAATTAACCTTCCGGCACCGGGCAGGCGTCACACCGTATACGTCCACTTTCGTGTTTGCACAGTGCTGTGTTTTTAATAAACAGTTGCAGCCAGCTGGTATCTTCGACTGATTTCAGCTCCACCCGCAGGGGCTTCACCTACATATCAGCGTGCCTTCTCCCGAAGTTACGGCACCATTTTGCCTAGTTCCTTCACCCGAGTTCTCTCAAGCGCCTTGGTATTCTCTACCTGACCACCTGTGTCGGTTTGGGGTACGATTTGATGTTACCTGATGCTTAGAGGCTTTTCCTGGAAGCAGGGCATTTGTTACTTCAGCACCGTAGTGCCTCGTCATCACACCTCAGCGTTAGAAGAGTTCCGGATTTACCTAAAACTCCCGCCTACATGCTTAAACCGGGACAACCGTCGCCCGGCTAACATAGCCTTCTCCGTCCCCCCTTCGCAGTAACACCAAGTACAGGAATATTAACCTGTTTCCCATCGACTACGCCTTTCGGCCTCGCCTTAGGGGTCGACTCACCCTGCCCCGATTAACGTTGGACAGGAACCCTTGGTCTTCCGGCGTGCGGGCTTTTCACCCGCATTATCGTTACTTATGTCAGCATTCGCACTTCTGATACCTCCAGCATGCCTCACAGCACACCTTCAACGGCTTACAGAACGCTCCCCTACCCAACAACGCATAAGCGTCGCTGCCGCAGCTTCGGTGCATGGTTTAGCCCCGTTACATCTTCCGCGCAGGCCGACTCGACCAGTGAGCTATTACGCTTTCTTTAAATGATGGCTGCTTCTAAGCCAACATCCTGGCTGTCTGTGCCTTCCCACATCGTTTCCCACTTAACCATGACTTTGGGACCTTAGCTGGCGGTCTGGGTTGTTTCCCTCTTCACGACGGACGTTAGCACCCGCCGTGTGTCTCCCGTGATAACATTCTTCGGTATTCGTAGTTTGCATCGGGTTGGTAAGCCGGGATGGCCCCCTAGCCGAAACAGTGCTCTACCCCCGAAGATGAATTCACGAGGCGCTACCTAAATAGCTTTCGGGGAGAACCAGCTATCTCCCGGTTTGATTGGCCTTTCACCCCCAGCCACAAGTCATCCGCTAATTTTTCAACATTAGTCGGTTCGGTCCTCCAGTTAGTGTTACCCAACCTTCAACCTGCCCATGGCTAGATCACCGGGTTTCGGGTCTATACCCTGCAACTTAACGCCCAGTTAAGACTCGGTTTCCCTTCGGCTCCCCTATACGGTTAACCTTGCTACAGAATATAAGTCGCTGACCCATTATACAAAAGGTACGCAGTCACACCACGAAGGTGCTCCCACTGCTTGTACGTACACGGTTTCAGGTTCTTTTTCACTCCCCTCGCCGGGGTTCTTTTCGCCTTTCCCTCACGGTACTGGTTCACTATCGGTCAGTCAGGAGTATTTAGCCTTGGAGGATGGTCCCCCCATATTCAGACAGGATACCACGTGTCCCGCCCTACTCTTCGAGTTCACAACCTGTGTGCTTTCGTGTACGGGGCTATCACCCTGTATCGCCGGACTTTCCAGACCGTTCCACTAACACACAAGCTGATTCAGACTCTGGGCTGCTCCCCGTTCGCTCGCCGCTACTGGGGGAATCTCGGTTGATTTCTTTTCCTCGGGGTACTTAGATGTTTCAGTTCCCCCGGTTCGCCTCGTTAACCTATGTATTCAGTTAACGATAGTGTGTCGGAACACACTGGGTTTCCCCATTCGGACATCGCCGGGTCAAAGGTTCATATCACCTCGCCGGCGCTTTTCGCAGATTAGCACGTCCTTCATCGCCTCTGACTGCCAGGGCATCCACCGTGTACGCTTAGTCGCTTAACCTCACAACCCGAAGATGTTTCTTTCGATTCATCATCAAATTGCGAAAATTTGAGAGACTCGAACACACATAACATGTGTGTCGTTTCAATTTTCAGCTTGATCCAGATTTTTAAAGAGCAAAACTTCGCAGTGCACCTTTTCAGGTTCACTCTGAAGTTTTCTTGTGTTTGCAGTAAAAGATGGTGGAGCTATGCGGGATCGAACCGCAGACCTCCTGCGTGCAAAGCAGGCGCTCTCCCAGCTGAGCTATAGCCCCATCGTTTTGCCAACCTCTGTACCGGTAATTTTTGTTGAGGCAAGGCGTGGTGACACGAAGCATACTGAAGTATGTGAGTGTCGCCGCAACGCAGCATCAGCAAAAATTTGGTAGGCCTGAGTGGACTTGAACCACCGACCTCACCCTTATCAGGGGTGCGCTCTAACCACCTGAGCTACAAGCCTGCAGAGATTTTTACTGTTGTTTTTCATCAGACAATCTGTGTGAGCACTACAAAGGCAGGTTCTTTAAGGTAAGGAGGTGATCCAACCGCAGGTTCCCCTACGGTTACCTTGTTACGACTTCACCCCAGTCATGAATCACAAAGTGGTAAGCGCCCTCCCGAAGGTTAAGCTACCTACTTCTTTTGCAACCCACTCCCATGGTGTGACGGGCGGTGTGTACAAGGCCCGGGAACGTATTCACCGTAGCATTCTGATCTACGATTACTAGCGATTCCGACTTCATGGAGTCGAGTTGCAGACTCCAATCCGGACTACGACGCACTTTATGAGGTCCGCTTGCTCTCGCGAGGTCGCTTCTCTTTGTATGCGCCATTGTAGCACGTGTGTAGCCCTACTCGTAAGGGCCATGATGACTTGACGTCATCCCCACCTTCCTCCAGTTTATCACTGGCAGTCTCCTTTGAGTTCCCGGCCGGACCGCTGGCAACAAAGGATAAGGGTTGCGCTCGTTGCGGGACTTAACCCAACATTTCACAACACGAGCTGACGACAGCCATGCAGCACCTGTCTCAGAGTTCCCGAAGGCACCAAAGCATCTCTGCTAAGTTCTCTGGATGTCAAGAGTAGGTAAGGTTCTTCGCGTTGCATCGAATTAAACCACATGCTCCACCGCTTGTGCGGGCCCCCGTCAATTCATTTGAGTTTTAACCTTGCGGCCGTACTCCCCAGGCGGTCGACTTAACGCGTTAGCTCCGGAAGCCACGCCTCAAGGGCACAACCTCCAAGTCGACATCGTTTACGGCGTGGACTACCAGGGTATCTAATCCTGTTTGCTCCCCACGCTTTCGCACCTGAGCGTCAGTCTTTGTCCAGGGGGCCGCCTTCGCCACCGGTATTCCTCCAGATCTCTACGCATTTCACCGCTACACCTGGAATTCTACCCCCCTCTACAAGACTCTAGCCTGCCAGTTTCGAATGCAGTTCCCAGGTTGAGCCCGGGGATTTCACATCCGACTTGACAGACCGCCTGCGTGCGCTTTACGCCCAGTAATTCCGATTAACGCTTGCACCCTCCGTATTACCGCGGCTGCTGGCACGGAGTTAGCCGGTGCTTCTTCTGCGGGTAACGTCAATTGCTGAGGTTATTAACCTCAACACCTTCCTCCCCGCTGAAAGTACTTTACAACCCGAAGGCCTTCTTCATACACGCGGCATGGCTGCATCAGGCTTGCGCCCATTGTGCAATATTCCCCACTGCTGCCTCCCGTAGGAGTCTGGACCGTGTCTCAGTTCCAGTGTGGCTGGTCATCCTCTCAGACCAGCTAGGGATCGTCGCCTAGGTGAGCCGTTACCCCACCTACTAGCTAATCCCATCTGGGCACATCTGATGGCAAGAGGCCCGAAGGTCCCCCTCTTTGGTCTTGCGACGTTATGCGGTATTAGCTACCGTTTCCAGTAGTTATCCCCCTCCATCAGGCAGTTTCCCAGACATTACTCACCCGTCCGCCGCTCGTCACCCAGGAGCAAGCTCCCTGTGCTACCGCTCGACTTGCATGTGTTAGGCCTGCCGCCAGCGTTCAATCTGAGCCATGATCAAACTCTTCAATTTAAGTTTGATGCTCGTGAATTAAACTTCGTAATGAATTACGTATGTTCACTCAGAGACTTGGTATTCATTTTTCGTCCGAGGACGTTAAGAATCCATGTCACTTTGAGTGCCCACACAGATTGTCTGATAAATTGTTAAAGAGCAGTGCAACGCGGCTTTCGCTCACCGTTGCGAGGTCCCGTATATTACGTTTTCCTCATTCAGAGTCAAGTGATTATTTTCGCTTTTCTCTGCTGGCGTTCATCTCTGAACCCCGCTAACCCGGCGGCCTGTAAGCCGTTGTTCCGTGTCAGTGGAGGCGCATTATAGGGAGTTCTCAGACGTTGACAACCCCTCTTTTAAAAAAAACTTTCAACCGTCTCTTTTTTGCTCAAAACCGTGCTACAGCGACAGTTTTTCGAGCGTTTCAAAGCCATAACGGCGTAAAACGGGTAAAAGTTGCTCAGTCTCTTTCGTGATGGCCATACAAAACGCGATATTCGCATCGGTAGATTTCGCATCGGGTGCTTCGTGCTCCAGCAGCCAGGCCGTACGACGGGCGATAGCCGCACCGGAATCCACCAGGCGCGTTCCTTCCGGTAACACCTCTAACAGCTCTTCCTGTAATAGCGGGAAGTGGGTGCAGCCCAGCACAACGGTATCCGGGGGTTCGGGCATCCGCAGCCACGGACGAAGAATACGACGCAGCTCGTCGAGTGATACCGCCTTTCCATGCAGCTTAGCTTCAGCCATTTCCACCAGCTCAGCCGAACCCAGCATCGCAATCTGGCATTCGTTGGCAAAACGGTCGATCAGCTCGCGGGTATAAGGACGCTTTACCGTACCTCGCGTTGCCAGCAAACCCACAATGCCGTTCGCCGTCAGACGCGCGGCAGGCTTTATTGCAGGAACGACGCCCACAACCGGGAACGGGAATTTTTCACGCAGGGCGGGAAGAGAAACGGTGCTCGCCGTATTACAGGCGATGACGGCCAGCGCAAGGGGATAGCGCTTTTGTACCGCAGTGACGATTTCAACCACGCGCTCAACAATAAAATCTTCGCTCTTTTCCCCATACGGGAAAGCGACGTTATCGAAGGCATAGATGTAATGGAGATCCGGCAGAAGATGCCGAATCTCATCATAGACCGAAAGCCCACCGACGCCGGAATCAAACACCAGCACGGTGGGACGCGGATTAGAAGGTGTAGCTGCCAGACAAGGTGTATTCCCGTCCTGCAGTTTGGTAGCCATAAACTGTCTCGTAATCTTTATCGAACAGGTTGGCTATTTTACCACGAACTGTGAGATGTGAGGTGACAGGATACGAAACTGCGACATCCCAGAGACTGACACCGCCCATTTTCACGCGTTCTGACGAATAGGTGTCTGGATCAATCGCGACATCATAGCGTGTGCCCAGATAACGGTAGGCAAGGTTCCAGTCGAGATCCCATACCTGCCAGTCAAGCTGGTACTTAACCTGCTGCTTAGAACGGCGGGCCAGTACTTCATTGGTTTTTGCATTACGCGGGTCGACATAATCATAGGAAATCTGATGTCCGACCGGGCCAGTATCGAACTGTGCCGTCGCTTCCACACCTTTAATACGTGCTTCGTCAACGTTGTAGTAACGATACGTATGCGGATCGCTGCTAATAAGATTATCGATATCATTGCGATAACCGGTGATACGCCAGTTGACCGGTCCCGTCAGGCCTTCAAAGCCCCCTTCCCACTGCTTACTCTCCTCCGGTTTAAGATCCGGATTGCCGTAAGAAGCGCTGTGGATCTGGCTCATGGTCGGTGCTTTAAAAGCGGTACCGTAGGAGGCAATCACGCGATAGCCATCCACAAACTCCCACGCGGCGCTGGTTTGCCATGTTCCATGGTTACCAAAGTTGGAGTTGTCGTCATTACGCGCCGCCGCCTCCAGCGTCACGCTGCTGAACTGCTGCATCGCCGAAACAAACACACCGGTATTGCGTTGCTCGTAGCCTTTATCCAGGTAGCCCGTTCCGGCCTGCGTCTTCTGCTTTTGCCAGTCCAGACCTGCACCAATGTTGCCGTGACCGACTTCCACAGTGTTGAGCCATTGGGTGGTGTACTGCTTCACATCATCCATGGTGGCGGAATCAGCGTAACGCCCTTTCTTCGGATCATAGTTCTGATCTTTACTGCGACCGTAACCCGCCACCAGCTGTGACTGGAAAATTCCCTGGTTGTAACGCAGACCGGTATCCCAGTTCTGGCTGTAGAGCTGGCGAGTATCAGGTCGTCCATCCACCATAAAATTGGCGTCGTAGTGATCGTAACCGTCATACGCGGTGCGGTTGTCGTAACCAAAGCCACGGAAGAAGCCGCTCACGCTGTCGGTAATCTGCTGTTCCACGGAGCCGTACAGCGATTTACTCATAAAGCCATCGCGGTCAGGCTGGCGCGGCGCATCTTTTGCGGCGATGTCAAAACCACGGGTATAGGTGTAGTTACCCGCCATGGTGATTTTGGTTTTATCCAATACCTGCTGGAAAGCGCCGTCATAGGTCTGATAACCCTTAGAGCCGACACCCGCTGAGATCTCTGCACCCGGCTTGTCACGTCCGGTGATGATGTTAATCACGCCACCAATCGCGTCGGAGCCATACAGGGCCGAACGCGGGCCACGGATGTACTCAATACGCTGAATCAGCGAGGTCGGGATTTGGCTCAGATCGGGAACGTTGCTGATCCCGGCGTTATTCAAAGGAATACCGTCAATCAGCACCAGCACATGGCGAGATTCCGTTCCGCGAATAAAAGTTGAAGAGTTCGAGCCCATTCCACCGCTTTGCGCGATATCCACGCCAGGCAGACGCGACATGATTTCCACCACGCTCTTTGCCTGCCAGCGTTCAATATCTTCACGCGTTACGACGGACGTCGGCGCCAGAACAGTTTTTGCCGGTTGTTCAAAACGATTTGCCGTCACCACCAACGAGTCGGCGCTATCCTGCGCCCAGCCCGAAAATGCCGTGACGGACAACGCCGTCAACAGCGATACTTTTTTAATCATTGTTAAAGCATCCACAATATAAGAAGGATGCCGCAGGCCTCATCGATAGCACGCGATGATGAAACCAAATGCGACGTGATCCCGGCAGGTCTTCGGGCTAGGTGGCATATAAGGATGAAGACTTCCCATTTTCACAGTGTCTACAACGCTCATCCCGCCAGACTTTACCGCTGCGCGTCAGCTCCAGATTTACACTGGATTCCCTTTTCACTCTCAGGAGACCGGAAACAGAATGCTACAATTAGACACGTATGGATGTCCAGACAGCTATTGGCCATTAAATCTGGACATCCCCTGAACAATGCCTACAATCCCCGCGTAATTCTTTATCACTCAGGACGCATCATGACCCCAGAACACCTCCCGACAGAACAGTACGACGCGCAGCTGGCAGAGAAAGTCGTCCGCCTGCAAAGTATGATGACGCCTTTCAACGCGCCCGTTCCCGAGGTGTTCCGCTCTCCTGTCAGCCACTACCGCATGCGCGCCGAGTTCCGCATCTGGCACGACGGCGACGACCTGTACCACATCATTTTCGATCAGCAGACGAAGTCCCGTATCCGCGTGGACAGCTTTCCGGCAGCGAGCGAGCTCATTAACCAACTGATGACGCTGATGATGGACGGCGTGCGCAACAATCCGGTACTGCGTAACAAGCTGTTCCAGATTGACTACCTGACCACGCAAAGCAATCAGGCGATTGTCTCTCTGCTGTATCACAAAGCGCTTAACGACGAGTGGCGCGAGCAGGCGGAAGCGCTGCGCGATGGGCTGCGTGCGCAGAACATCAACGTTCACCTGATTGGCCGGGCGACCAAAACCAAAATCATGCTGGATCAGGACTACATCGACGAGCGCCTGCCGGTAGCGGGTAAAGAGATGGTGTATCGTCAGGTCGAGAACAGCTTCACCCAGCCGAACGCCGCGATGAACGTGCAGATGCTGGAGTGGGCGCTGAAGGCGACGGAAGGGTCAACGGGCGATCTGCTTGAGCTCTACTGCGGTAACGGCAACTTCTCGCTGGCGCTGGCGCGTAACTTCGATCGCGTGCTGGCAACGGAAATCGCCAAGCCGTCGGTGGCCGCCGCGCAGTACAACATTGCCGCCAACCATATCGACAACGTGCAGATCGTTCGTATGGCCGCAGAAGAGTTCACGCAGGCCATGAACGGCGTACGCCAGTTTAACCGCCTGGAAGGGATCGATCTGAAGAGCTACCAGTGTGAGACGATTTTTGTCGACCCGCCGCGCAGTGGCCTGGACAGCGAAACCGAGAAGATGGTGCAGGCGTACCCGCGCATTTTGTACATCTCCTGTAACCCGGAGACGCTGTGCAAGAACCTCGAAACATTAGGCCAGACGCACAAGGTTGAACGTCTGGCGCTGTTCGATCAGTTCCCGTATACGCATCATATGGAGTGCGGCGTACTGCTCACGGCGAAGTAATGTTGGGATTGTAGGGCAGGTAAGCGAAGCGCCACCTGCCAAAAAAGCCGGATGGCGCTTCGCTTATCCGGCCTACAATGACGAAACCCTTTACTCTGGTAACTGGCTCTTACGGCTACGCATGCGCGAGCCAATCCAGAACACCAGCGCCACAGACAGTACCGCAGGGAAGAAGTTAGAGCCGATATCCGGATATTCCGCGCGAACCACGGTGCTGTACAGCAATACGCCCAGAATAAAGCAGGCAGCGGCCAGCCCCGGTAACCCCACCGGCATGGTGCGGTTCAGGTAACGTTGATGCAGGCAGTAAACCGTCAGCACCAGCGCAATAAGCGGGAAAATCGAAAACGGCACGATTGAGCTAAAAATAGCGGCAAACGTACCATTAATGGATAAGCCAGCGATCAATGCCAGCAACAGCGTCCCTTTATCCTGACCTGACTGTTTCATTACTCACCTTCACTCTTCGGTTTGATGTGCCAGTTTCTCTTGTTCACGGCGATACCAGTAGTACGCGCCTTTGGAGATCATCCTGAGCTGCAATACCAGTCGCTCTTCGAGCTGCTTGCGTTGTTCAATGCTGACATCCAGCGCTTCGGCACCCGCGCTGAAAACAATCGTCACCATCGCCTCAGCCTGTGCTTCAGTAAACGCACGCGGCATATGGTTTTCGAGTTCAAGATAGTCGGCAAGTTCCGCGATGAAGTGCTGAATTTCACGCGCGACGGCGGCACGAAACGCCGCCGATGTCCCCGAACGCTCGCGCAGAAGAAGACGAAACGCGTTGGGGTTATTGCCGATAAATTCCATAAAGGTCGATACGGAGGTGCGGATCACGCTGCCCCCTTTTGCGATACGCTGACGTGCCTGGCGCATCAACTGGCGCAGCATCAGGCCGCTCTCGTCGACCATGGTCAGGCCCAGTTCATCCACATCACGGAAGTGACGATAGAAGGACGTTGGCGCAATCCCGGCCTCGCGTGCGACTTCACGCAGGCTCAAACTGGCAAAACTCCGCTCAGCACTCAGTTGACTGAATGCGGCTTCCACCAGCGAACGCCGGGTTTTCTCTTTTTGTTGTGCTCTTACGCCCATCACGATAGTTGAATCCTTCCAAAGGCCTGATGGCACTATACCAGAGAATAAAATTAATCTGTTTGCCTGGCTTTGTGAATGATTGTTTACGTGCGGTTTGTGCTCCACTGCCGGAAAAAAGCACAACGATAATTGGGTTACTCTGGCAATGATGTTATGATTCTGTTGCTTTTATGTATAAGAACAGGTAAGCCTTGCCATGCCACATTCCTACGATTACGACGCAATAGTTATTGGTTCCGGCCCCGGCGGCGAAGGTGCTGCTATGGGTCTGGTGAAACAGGGAGCCAGAGTAGCGGTCATCGAGCGCTACCATAATGTCGGCGGCGGTTGCACCCACTGGGGCACCATCCCTTCGAAAGCCCTCCGCCACGCCGTTAGCCGCATTATCGAATTTAACCAGAACCCTCTTTACAGCGACCACTCCCGACTTCTTCGTTCATCTTTTGCTGACATCCTGAATCACGCGGATACCGTTATTAACCAGCAGACGCGCATGCGTCAGGGGTTTTATGAGCGTAACCACTGTGAGATTTTGCAGGGCAACGCGCATTTTGTGGATGAACACACCCTGGCACTCGAATGCCACGACGGTTCGGTCGAAACCATCACGGCTGAAAAATTTGTGATTGCCTGCGGTTCACGCCCGTACCATCCCGCCGACGTGGACTTCTCGCACCCGCGCGTCTACGACAGCGACTCGATTCTGAGCCTGCACCATGAACCCCGCCACGTCATTATCTATGGCGCAGGGGTCATTGGCTGCGAATATGCGTCGATCTTCCGCGGAATGGACGTCAAAGTTGACCTGATCAACACCCGCGACCGCCTGCTGGCGTTCCTCGATCAGGAGATGTCAGATTCGCTCTCCTACCACTTCTGGAACAGCGGCGTGGTCATTCGCCACAACGAAGAGTACGAGAAAATCGAAGGCTGTGACGACGGGGTGATCATGCACCTGAAGTCCGGTAAAAAGCTGAAAGCAGACTGCCTGCTGTACGCCAACGGCCGTACCGGCAACACCGACTCACTGCAGCTGGAAAATATCGGGCTTGAAACCGACAGCCGCGGTCAGCTGAAGGTCAACAGCATGTATCAGACCGCCCTGCCGCACGTTTACGCGGTCGGCGACGTGATTGGTTACCCAAGCCTGGCATCAGCCGCTTACGACCAGGGACGTATTGCCGCACAGGCGCTGGTAAAAGGCGAAGCGACGGCGCATCTGATCGAAGATATTCCGACGGGCATCTATACCATCCCGGAAATCAGTTCAGTCGGCAAAACCGAGCAGCAGCTGACGTCAATGAAGGTGCCTTACGAGGTGGGTCGCGCGCAGTTTAAACATCTGGCGCGGGCGCAAATCGTGGGGATGAGCGTGGGGACGCTGAAGATCCTGTTCCACCGCGAGACGAAAGAGATCCTCGGCATTCACTGCTTTGGTGAACGCGCCGCGGAAATCATTCATATCGGCCAGGCGATAATGGAGCAGAAAGGTGGTGGTAACACCATTGAGTACTTCGTTAACACCACCTTTAACTACCCGACCATGGCGGAAGCCTATCGGGTCGCGGCACTAAACGGCCTGAACCGCCTGTTTTAACGCGCTGTCGAAATGGCCATCCATAGAACCACGGATGGCCTCTGCCAGCTGCTCATAGCGGCTGCGCAGCGGTGAACCCGGACGATACACCAGGCCGATAGTGCGACGCGGCTCCGGCTTGATGCACGGCAGATAGACCACGCCATCACGCTTACGCTCGCGCGGTACGGCCAGCGCAGGCAGCAGCGTGATGCCACTTCCCGCCGCAACCATATTACGCAGCGTTTCCAGACTGGTTGCGCGGAAATGGGTATCCTCATCCGCACCCGCTTCAAAGCAGAAGCCCATCGCCTGATCGCGCAGGCAGTGACCGTCTTCCAGCATCAGCAGCTTTTCGCCGGCCAGATCGGCCATCGGCACGCGATCGCGGTTCGCCCACGGGTGATCTTCATAAATCGCCAGCATCATCGGCTCGTCGAACAGCGGCACTTCAATAAACGCTTCGCTCTCTTTCACCAGCGCCAGAATGGCGCAGTCGAGCTTGCCGCTATCTAACTGCGCCAGCAGCTGATGGGTTTGCGCTTCATGCAGGTACATTTCGAGTTTCGGGAACGTCTGGTGCAGCATCGGAATGATGTGCGGCAACAGGTACGGGCCAACGGTTGGGATCAGGCCAATATGCAGCGGGCCGGACATCGCCTCCCCCTGCTGGCTTGCCATTTCCTTGAGCACTTTGACCTCGCGCAGCACGGTACGCGCCTGATCCACCAGCAGAAGACCTGCCTGTGTGAACAGAACCTTACGACTGGTGCGCTCCAGCAGCATCACGCCCAGCTCGTCTTCCAGCTTGCGGATCTGACCGCTCAGCGTGGGCTGGCTGACGTGGCAGGAATCTGCCGCGCGGCGAAAGTGACGATGCTCGGCTAACGCTACCAGGTATTCAAGATCACGAATATTCATTATTCATCCTCCGTCGCCACGATAGTTCATGGCGATAGATAGCATAGCAACGAACGATTATCCCTATCAAGCATTCTGTTGAATAATACACCACATAGACGAGGCGGCACGTGTTTGACCCTTGACGTCCCTGCACCGTCAGCGAGTTTCTCTCAAAACTCGAACAACTAAAGCCAACGTGAACTTTTGCGGACCCCGTGGTCCGCATTTTTTTTTGCGTAAAAAAGCCCGAGGTAAAAGCAAAATGGCAACCGAAGTTGCCATTTTTAGTGTTTGCTCCCTCTCCCCGTGGGAGAGGGCCGGGGTGAGGGCACCAGCCCGCACAAATCAAACCAACCGGTTTTTCGCATCCGCAATCGCCTGCGCCACCTGCTTCGGCGACACGCCGCCTTTTGCAGCACGCTTATCCAGGCAAGACTGCAGCGCCAGAATCGGATACACATCATCCCCGATAACCGCGCTGAACTTCTGCAGGTCGGCCAGCGACAGATCTTCCAGCGGTTTACCCTGACGAATGGCTTCCACTACCGCTTCACCCACAATATGGTGCGCTTCACGGAACGGTACGCCCTTCGCCACCAGATAATCCGCCAGTTCGGTAGAGTTCGCATAGCCCTGCTGTGCCGCTTCCTGACAGCGCGGACGTTTCACCTGAATGCCGTCCAGCACCAGCGCGCCCATATGCAGACAGTCCAGCCAGGTGTCGAGCGCGTCGAACAGCCCTTCTTTGTCTTCCTGCATGTCTTTGTTGTACGCCAGCGGCAGCCCTTTCAGGGTCATCATCATGCCGGTCAGCGCGCCCTGCACGCGGCCACATTTGCCGCGGATCAGCTCGAGCGCGTCCGGGTTTTTCTTCTGCGGCATCAGGGATGAGCCTGAGGTCACGCGGTCGGACAGCTCGACGAAGCCCGCTTCGCCAGAGTTAAAGAAGATCAGGTCTTCGGCAAAGCGCGACAGGTGCACCATCCCGATAGACGCATTGGAGAGCAGCTCCAGCACGTGGTCGCGGTCAGAGACGCTGTCCAGGCTGTTACGGGTGGCGGAGGCAAAGCCCAGCCAGCCTGCCAGCTGTTCGCGGTCGATTTCATACGCCGTACCGGCCAGCGCGCCGCTGCCCAACGGGCTGACGTCCAGACGTTTCAGGGTATCCTGCAAACGGCTTTCATCACGCG
Organism: Enterobacter asburiae; assembly: GCF_024599655.1. Taxonomy (NCBI): domain Bacteria; kingdom Pseudomonadati; phylum Pseudomonadota; class Gammaproteobacteria; order Enterobacterales; family Enterobacteriaceae; genus Enterobacter; species Enterobacter asburiae. Next base: position 215,974 of record NZ_CP102247.1, on the reverse strand, counting down.
CCAGCATCTCAACGTAGGCCAGACACCAGTGCGCAAAGGTCACCGGCTGCGCGCGCTGCAGGTGGGTATAACCCGGCATCACCGCGTCCTGGTTGTTCTGCGCGGTTTCCACCAGCGCGCTCTGCAGCTGACGGTTGGCCGCCAGCAGTTCGCCGACGGTGTCTTTACACCACAGCTTCAGGTCGGTGGCGACCTGGTCGTTACGGCTGCGCCCGGTGTGCAGCTTTTTACCCAGCTGACCGACTTTGTCGATAAGCTTGCCTTCCACCCAGCTGTGAATATCTTCAGCATCGCTTTCGAGGATCTGCTGCGGGTTAAGACGCACCTCTTCCAGCAGATTGTTCAGCGCTTCTTCCAGCTGTAATTGTTCGTCTGCGGTCAGTACGCCCACCGTCACCAGCGCTTTGGACCAGGCCACAGAGCCGACAATATCCTGTTCGGCCAGGCGGTAGTCGAAGCGCAAAGAGTCGTTGAACTGTTTGAACCGCTGATCCGCTGCCTGTGTAAAACGCCCACCCCAAAGTGCCATAACATGCTTCCTTTATTCGTTAGTTCCGCCGGGTGGCGCTACGCTTACCCGGCCTACGGTCATTCAATAAAAAATTACGCTAAAATACGCGTGCCAATCGGCGTGCCGTTAAACAACGCCGGGAGCTGCTCCGCGTGACGCCAGGAGGCGATATCCACCGGACGGCCCAGCGTGCGTGCGGCATCCAGCGCGGCGTTCACTTTGACGATCATGCCGTCGGTAATAATGCCCTGAGCAATCAGCTGCTCGGCTTTCTCAGGCGTCATTTCCGCAATGCGCTGGCCTTTACCGTCCAGAATGCCGCTCACGTCGGAGAGCAGGATCAGATCCGCACCCAGCGTTGCCGCCAGTGCCGTCGCCGCCTGGTCAGCGTTGACGTTCATCAGCGCGCCCTCTTCGGTCACGCCGATAGAGCTCACCACCGGCAGGAAACCGCCTTCCAGCAGCGTGTTAATCAGCTTAGGCGAACCTGGCTGTGCCAGTCCAACGTGGCCGAGCTCTTCGTCGAGCTGGGTCACTTTTACGCTGTCGCCATCGCCCAGATAGAGGCCAACGGACGCGATGTGGTGTTTCTTCGCCCACGCCAGCAGCGTTTTGTTCGCCGTACCCGCCAGCGCGCCGGTAATGATGTCAATCTGGTCAGCAGGCGTCACGCGCAGGCCGTTTTTCTTTTTCACCGGCAGGTTGAGCCCTTTCATCAACTCATCCACCACGCAGCCGCCGCCGTGCACGATCACCAGCGGACGCTGGTGTGATTCGCGATAGTTCACCAGCGCGGTAAACAGACGCTCCAGCGCTTCTTCGCTGTCCAGCAGTACACCACCGAGTTTGATAATTAATGGGTTCATCATCACACCTTAAATAAGAGCCTGCGTTTCCGGGAAACCGAAACGAATATTTGCACACTGCATTGCTTGTGCGGCAGCGCCTTTGAGTAAGTTATCTTCCGCGGCGACCACAATCAGGTGCTCGCCCTGCACGGCAAAGCCGATGTCGCAGAACGGCAGGCCGACCACGTTTTTCAGCGCCGGCACGCCTTTGTCGTACAGGCGCACCAGCGGTTTATCCGCATACGCCTGGGTGAAGACCTCGTTCACCTGCTCTTTGCTCACGCCGGGCTTCAGGCGGCAGGTAATAGTTTCGAGGATCCCACGTGGGAAGCTGCCCAGGTGCGGGGTGAAAATCACCTCGGCGCCCAGATGGGTCGTGATTTCAGGGTGATGACGGTGGTTAAACACGCCATACGGCTGAAGGCTCACTTCGCAGAAGCTGTTAGAGATAGCGGCCTTCCGACCTGCTCCGCTCACGCCACTGGTGGCGTTGATCACCGGCCACTGGCTCAGATCCAGCAGCCCTGCGTCGATCAGCGGCTTCAGTGAAAGCTGCGCCGCCGTCGGGTAGCAGCCCGGCACGGCAATCAGGTCCGCTTCTTTCAGCTTGTCCGCGCTCCACTCCGCCAGGCCGTACACCGCTTTTTCAAGCAGATCCGGGTGCTGATGAGTGAAGCCGTAATATTTTTCGTAAAACGCGCCGTCGTTAACGCGGAACGCGCCGGAGAGGTCAAAGACCACGCAGCCGGCCGCCAGGAACTGCGGCGCCAGGTCGTGGCTGACCTCGTGCGCGGTGGCTAAAAACACCACGTCGACGCCGTCGGTAAACTCGCTGATGTCAGACATTGGCTGCAGCGGCAGATCGACAATGCCCCTAAGTTGCGGATGCAAATCGGAAATTAACTTTCCTGCATCATTGCTTTGCGCTGACACGGTCAAAGCGGTTATGGTCATATGTGGATGGCGATTCACGTAGCTTACAAGCTCTGCGCCCGCATAACCGCTAGCGCCTACAATCAGCGTATTCAACATCGGGTTCCTTTATGCTCAACGTTAATGTATTTTTATTCACATTTATTGCATGAATATTGATACTATCACGACCTAAGGTGTGTCAACAATGAAAATGAACTTACCGCCATTTATCGAGATCTACCGCGCCCTGATTGCCACACCGTCCATCAGCGCAACGGAAGAAGCGCTGGATCAGAGCAATGAGTCTTTAATCAATCTGCTGGCGGGTTGGTTTAGCGATCTTGGGTTTAACGTTGAGGTTCAGCCCGTCCCCGGAACACGCCACAAATTTAACCTGCTTGCCAGCACCGGAACCGGTGCGGGCGGCCTGCTGCTGGCCGGTCATACCGACACAGTGCCCTTTGACGATGGCCGCTGGACGCGCGATCCGTTCACCCTGACCGAGCACGACAACAAGCTTTACGGGCTGGGCACCGCCGATATGAAAGGCTTCTTCGCCTTTATCCTCGACGCGCTGCGTGACGTGGACGTGACGAAGCTGAAAAAACCGCTCTACATTCTGGCGACCGCCGATGAAGAGACCAGCATGGCGGGCGCGCGCTACTTCTCTGAAAACACCTCGATCCGCCCGGACTGCGCGATCATCGGTGAGCCGACTTCTCTGCAGCCGATCCGCGCGCACAAAGGCCATATTTCTACCGCCGTGCGCGTGCTGGGCCAGTCCGGCCACTCCAGCGATCCGGCGCGCGGCGTGAACGCCATCGAGCTGATGCATGACGCCATCGGCCGCATCATGACCCTGCGCGACGATCTGAAAGAACGTTATCACTACGAGGCGTTCACCGTGCCGTATCCGACGCTAAACCTCGGCAGCCTGCACGGCGGTGATGCCTCCAACCGCATCTGCGCCTGCTGCGAACTGCATATGGACATCCGCCCGCTGCCGGGCATGACCCTGAGCGATCTCGACGGCCTGCTGAATGAAGCGCTGGCCCCGGTGAGCGAGCGCTGGCCGGGCCGCCTGACGGTCTCCGAACTGCATCCGCCGATCCCGGGTTACGAATGCCCGCCGGACCATCAGCTGGTTGAAGTGGTGGAAAAACTGCTCGGTGAGAAAACCGACGTGGTGAACTACTGCACCGAAGCGCCGTTTATTCAGACGCTTTGCCCAACGCTGGTCCTTGGCCCTGGCTCCATCAACCAGGCGCACCAGCCGGATGAATATCTGGAAACCCGCTTCATCAAGCCCACCCGCGAACTGATTACCCAGGTTGTGCATCACTTCTGCTGGCATTAAAACCGCACCGAAGAGTCCCCTCTCCCTGTGGGAGAGGGTTAGGGTGAGGGCAACAAATCGCATGATCTCCGTCACATTCCCATAAGCATCTCTTATCTGACGCAATGCGAATTAAATTTCGTAAATTGCCCGCATTTATTCGTTTGCTGAACCGTTTTCGCAGCAATTGACGACGGGGGTTTTACGTGGCTTTATAAAGGGAGATGACAAAATAATGTCCAGAAGATTTTCGCCTGGGCATAAACAAAAATGATGGGGTGACTGGGTTTTTATGAACGAACAATATTCCGCGTTGCGTAGTAATGTCAGTATGCTCGGCAAAGTGCTTGGAGATACCATCAAAGATGCGTTGGGGGAGAACATCCTTGACCGCGTTGAAACCATCCGCAAGCTGTCTAAATCTTCCCGTGCCGGTAACGAGGCCAGTCGTCAGGAGCTGCTCACCACCTTGCAGAACCTCTCTAACGATGAGCTGCTGCCCGTTGCACGCGCATTCAGCCAGTTCCTGAATCTGGCAAATACCGCTGAGCAATACCACAGCATTTCGCCAAACGGCGAAGCGGCCAGCAACCCGGAAGTCATTGCCCGCACCCTTCGTAAACTGAAAGACCAGCCAGACCTCAACGAAGCCACCATCAAAAAAGCGGTGGAGTCGCTTTCGCTGGAGCTGGTGCTGACCGCACACCCAACCGAAATTACCCGTCGCACCCTGATCCACAAAATGGTGGAAGTGAACAACTGTCTGAAGCAGTTGGATAACAAAGACATTGCCGACTACGAACGCAACCAGCTGATGCGCCGTCTGCGCCAGCTGATTGCCCAGTCCTGGCACACCGATGAAATTCGTAAGCATCGCCCAAGCCCGGTCGACGAAGCCAAATGGGGCTTTGCGGTGGTGGAAAACAGCCTGTGGGAAGGGGTGCCTAACTACCTGCGCGAGCTGAACGAACAGCTGGAAGAGAACCTCGGTTACCGCCTGCCGGTCGACTTTGTTCCGGTGCGCTTCACCTCCTGGATGGGCGGCGACCGCGACGGTAATCCGAACGTGACCGCGGAAATCACCCGTCATGTCCTGCTGCTGAGCCGCTGGAAAGCGACCGACCTGTTCCTGAAAGACATTCAGGTGCTGATCTCCGAGCTGTCGATGGTTGAGGCAACGCCGGAACTGCGCGCGCTGGCCGGGGAAGAAGGTGCCAGCGAGCCGTACCGTTTCCTGATGAAAAAACTGCGTGGTCAGCTGATGGCCACTCAGGCCTGGCTGGAAGCGCGTCTGAAAGGTCAGCGCCTGCCAAAACCGGAAGGCCTGCTCAGCCAGAACGAACAGCTCTGGGAGCCGCTCTACGCCTGCTATAAATCACTGCAGGCCTGCGGGATGGGCATCATCGCTAACGGCGAACTGCTCGACACCCTGCGCCGCGTGAAGTGTTTCGGCGTGCCGCTGGTGCGTATCGACGTCCGTCAGGAAAGTACCCGTCATACCGAAGCGCTGGGCGAGCTGACCCGCTATCTCGGCATCGGCGATTATGAAAGCTGGTCCGAAGCCGACAAACAGGCCTTCCTGATCCGCGAGCTGAACTCGAAGCGCCCTCTGCTGCCGCGCAACTGGGAGCCAAGCAACGAAACCCGCGAAGTGCTCAACACCTGTAAAGCGATCGTGGATGCGCCGAAAGGATCGGTGGCCGCCTATGTGATCTCCATGGCGAAGACCCCGTCCGACGTGTTGGGCGTTCATCTGCTGCTGAAAGAAGCGGGAATCGACTACGCTCTGCCGGTCGCCCCGCTGTTTGAGACCCTCGACGACCTGAACAATGCCAACGACGTCATGAGCCAGCTGTTGAATATCGACTGGTACCGCGGCTTTATTCAGGGCAAACAGATGGTGATGATTGGCTATTCCGACTCCGCTAAAGATGCGGGCGTGATGGCGGCATCCTGGGCGCAGTATCAGGCGCAGGACGCACTGATCAAAACCTGCGAGAAAGCCGGTATTGAACTGACCCTGTTCCACGGACGCGGTGGTTCAATTGGCCGTGGCGGCGCACCGGCACACGCAGCGCTGCTGTCGCAGCCGCCGGGAAGCCTGAAAGGCGGCCTGCGCGTCACCGAGCAGGGCGAGATGATCCGCTTCAAATACGGCCTGCCGGAAGTGACCATCAGCAGCCTGTCGCTCTATACCAGCGCGATCCTGGAAGCAAACCTGCTGCCGCCGCCGGAGCCAAAAGTATCCTGGTGCCATATCATGGACGAACTGTCCGATATCTCCTGCGATCTGTACCGCGGCTACGTGCGTGAAAACAAAGATTTCGTCCCTTACTTCCGCTCGGCCACGCCTGAGCAGGAGCTGGGTAAACTGCCGCTGGGCTCACGTCCTGCGAAGCGTCGCCCAACCGGTGGCGTAGAGTCTCTGCGCGCGATCCCGTGGATCTTCGCCTGGACGCAGAACCGCCTGATGCTGCCCGCCTGGCTGGGTGCCGGCGCCGCGCTGCAAAAAGTGGTGGAAGACGGCAAACAGAACGAACTGGAATCCATGTGCCGCGACTGGCCGTTCTTCTCTACCCGTCTGGGTATGCTGGAGATGGTCTTCTCGAAAGCTGACCTGTGGCTGGCGGAATACTACGACCAGCGTCTGGTGAAACCAGAGCTGTGGGCGCTGGGTAAAGAGCTGCGCGAACTGCTGGAAGGCGACATCAAGGTGGTGCTGGACATCGCTAACGACTCACATCTGATGGCGGACCTGCCGTGGATTGCAGAGTCTATCCAGCTGCGTAACATCTACACCGACCCGCTGAACGTTCTGCAGGCAGAGCTGCTGCACCGTTCGCGTCTGGCGGAAGAGGAAGGTAAAGAGCCGGATCCGCGCGTTGAACAGGCGCTGATGGTGACGATTGCGGGCGTTGCGGCGGGTATGCGTAACACCGGCTAATGCTTTACGCCCGGCGGCGCTGCGCTTGCACGGGCCTACGTTAAGTAGGCCGGGTAAGCGTTAGCGCCACCCGGCAATATCCTGGTATCCACACCATGCACCACGACATCACTCATATCCTGACTGACCTGATCAACGGCACAACGCCGCTGCGTCAGGTGCATTTTGCAAACCCTGCGACCTCCGCCCCCGAATTTGCCTTGCAGGTCGATTTTCCGCGTCTGGAGATGGTGATCGAAGGTTCGATGAAAGACCTGGCTGACTGCGTTTTACATCAGGGTGATGTTTTATACGTCCCGGCTGGCGGCTGGAATAATCCACAATGGCAAGCCCCCGCAACCACGCTGAGCATCCTGTTTGGTAAACAGCAGCTTGGGTTTAGCCTTTTGCACTGGGATGGTGTAGACGTTCGTAACCTGGCGAAGCAGCACGTTGCCCGCCGCGGTCCGCGCATTGGATCGCTACTCTTACAAACGCTCCATGAAATGCAGATGCAACCGCACGAGCAGCAAACCGCGCGGCTGATTATCGCCAGCCTGCTTAGCCACTGCGTCGACCTGCTGGGGAGTCAGATCCAAACCGCCTCCCGCAGTCAGGCTCTCTTTGAAGCGATTCGGGTCTATATTGACGAACACTACGCCACTCCGCTTACCCGGGAATCCGTCGCGCAGGCGTTTTATATCTCCCCAAACTACCTGTCGCATCTGTTCCAGAAAACGGGCGCTGTGGGTTTCAATGAATACCTGACGCATACCCGGCTGGAACACGCGCGCCAGCTGTTGAAAGGGTATGATTTAAAAGTGAAAGAGGTGGCGCATGCCTGCGGATTTGTCGACAGCAACTATTTCTGCCGGTTATTTCGCAAGAACACGGAGCGTTCGCCGTCAGAGTACCGTCGCCAGTATCACAGCCAGCTCACCGGGAAGGCCGCTAGTCCAGAATGACCTGAGTATGCTGCGGAGCGGATAGCATTTTACGCACCGCGCCCATCACCTTTTGTGGGTCACGTAAAAAGGCGTTAATACCGCACTTCACGTAGCGCGTATGCTCGAAACGTTCACTGCCCGCCAGTTCGATATCAGTAATGAGCAATACGACATCTGCACGCTGAATGTCCTCTTCCGTAAGCTCGCTCTCAACGCCCAGCGCTCCCTGCGTCTCGATGTTAACGCTCCACTTCTCCTGCTGGCAGAGCTTTTCCAGCCGTTCGGCAGCCATATAGGTATGTGCGACGCCACTGACGCACGCGGTCACCGCCACCAGATGACGTCCCGTTATCACTGTCATGTTCAGCCTCCCAGAGTAACAATGAAACCTTCGCGCTCGGCCAGTAGACGCATCGCTAGCACCTCATCTTCTGTCGGCGGGCTCGCTTGCCGCATTCCCCACTCCTGTCCTAGCAGACGGTATTTTGGCTCCCCATACTGATGGAAGGGCAATAAATGCAGCTGCCGTATTCCTGAAGGTAGCAGGAAAGCCAGCACGCGCGCCATGTTCGTTTCGTTAAGCGTATAGCCAGGAATAAGCGGGACACGGGGAATCACGTTTATCCCGTCAGCCACCAGCTGGCGGAAATTATCCAGCACTCTGGGAAGATTCATTGCCACAATTGATTGGGCCAGCGCCGTGTCCATGATCTTCAAATCAAACAGCACTTCATCACACTGGCGGGCCAGCGGCATGAGTCGGGACAACGGCGCATCGCCTGCCGTTTCGATGGCCGTATGCACGCCGAAACGACGCAGCCTCTGTAGAAGCTGTGTCGCGAAAGGCGCCTGCAGCAACACTTCCCCGCCCGAAAGCGTCACCCCGCCTCCCGAGGAACGAAAGAAGACATCGTCTTTCATTACCTCGTTTTCCAGCTCATCCAGGGTCACATCGCGCCCGATGTGCTCGAACGCGCCGGAGGGACACTCCTCAGCGTCCCGCAGGCAGGGAGCACAGCGCAGACATTTACTCTCCCGACGCACCGTCTCGATTTTCGGCGAGATCGACTCCGGATTCGCGCACCACGGACAGCGGTGAGGGCAGCCTTTAAAAAAAACCACCGTACGGATGCCGCGTCCGTCGTTCAATGAGTAGCGCTGGATGTTGAAAATACGCGCCACATCGGCCCGCGTTTCAACCACGTCACAGCTGATGCGCTGTGCGGCGGATAATGTCATCCTGGATCTCCTTCGATAACTCAACAAAGAAGGCGCTGTATCCGGCAACGCGTACCACCAGCCCGGCAAAATCCTGTGGACGCTGTTGCGCTTCACGCAATGTGTCCGCATTCACCACGTTGAACTGGATATGCTGCAACTTAAGCTGGGTGAAGGCGCGAAGGAAATCCGCCAGCTTTTGCAGCCCGGCATCGCCTTCCAGCGTCGCTGGGGTGAATTTAACGTTTAGCAGCGTACCGTTAGATAACAGATAGTTATCCAGCTTACTTACCGATTTCAGTACCGCCGTCGGGCCCTGCATATCTTGCCCCAGCATCGGCGAGAGCCCACCGTCTGCCAGTTGCTCCCCGGCAAAACGGCCATCGGGCGTTGCCCCCACCACCGCCCCCAGCGGTACGTGTGCCGATACGGTATAAGAACCGGGCGTGAACTGCCCGCCGCGCGGGTTCCGGTATTTTTCGACCTCTTTACAGTAGTGGCGCAGCAGTTCAGCGCTGATGTTGTCGACATCATCGATATCATTGCCGTATTTTTCGAAGCGATTGATCAACCGGGCGCGGATTTTTTTGCCCTCAGGCGTGGCAAAGTTAGCGTTTAACACGGCTAACAGCTCGTCAAAACTTAAGCGCTGCTGTTCAAAGACCAGCCCTTTCAGGGCATGCAGCGAGTCGCTCAGATTCGCTATCCCGATCCCCTGCACGCCGGAAAAGTTATAGCGTGCGCCACCGTCGGTAATGTCTTTTCCCGCTTCCAGACAATCGCTGATAAAAGAAGAGAGCAACGGCACCGGAGCCCAGTCACGATGGCCGATATCGCAGATATTGCTCCCCTCGACCATCAGCGCAATGTAGTGATTAATTTTGGCGCGAATATGCCCCAGCAACCCTTCATAACTCAGCCCTGCGTTGCCTTCGTTCTCCTGCATCGCGATTTCCATCACCTTCAGCAGGTTAAACATCGCGATATCGTGCAGACCGTAGGTTTTCCCCGGAATCGACAGCTCTACACAGCCAACCACCGCGTAGTCGCGGGCATCTTCCAGCGACACACCCCGATTGAGGAAGGCAGGCACCACCACTTCATCATTGAAGATCTGCGGGATGCCGGTACCCAGGCGGATCGTCTCCGCCGTTTTTAGCAGGAAAGGCCGGTCGATAAGTTCGTTAACCCGCACGCCGAGGTTAGGTTGAGGAAGCTGAACGCTCTGGTAAGCATCCAGACACAGGAAGGAAAGCACGTTGACCGCGCTACGCCCGCTCTCCGTCAGGCCGCCCAATAGTGCGGTATAGCCTGTCGGGAACCCGGCAAAATAGCGGGCGCTGCTGGTCGAGCGTAAAAGCACCACGTCATTGCACTTCACCCACAGCGATTCCAGAATCTCTTTCAGGAACGCGGGATCTTCGCCTTGTGAGAGCGAGGCCTGATAAAAGGGCAGCATGTACTGGTCAAAGCGCCCGATAGAGAGCGAGCTGGCGTTGGATTCATACTGCAAAATGACGTTCATGTACCAGAACAGCTGACACGCCTGCCAGAACGTTTGTGGCTTATGCTGCGCGTTGTGGCGCGAGATTTCTGCCATCTTCCGTAATTCTTCACGCCGTGAAGCGTCATCACAGACGGTTGCAAGCGTTTCAGCCAGCGCGGCGTAGCGCAGAATATGACGCTGGGACGCTTCAAGCAGAATCAGCGCTGCGGCATAAAACGTGTTCTGCGCATCGCGGGCGCAGTGTTCGCGCAATTCCTCCACCAGCGCACCCAGGCCGTTATTGAGCAGGCGCGGATAATCAATAATGATATGCCCCTGCCCTTTGTCCGTCTGGTTGACGCTGAAAATTTGCGTCCCCACAGCGGCTTTCACCTCATCCGTCATCTGGCTGTTGATGAAATCCTTCATCGACCGTTTTTCCCAGTAGGGATACAGCACGTCACGGTAGGTCTGCTTGTCCTCATCGCTGATGTCAAAGCGGTCCTGCGGACGCGTGGAAAACTGGTCCAACTCCTTAAGCAGCCAGTACGGATCCATCTCAGGCGACATGATGCCCGCACGCGGTTTAACGGTCCGGTTTCCGGCAATTAGTTCCTCCTCACGAATCGCGATGTTCACATGGTCAAGAATGTACGCCGTGGCTTTTGCACGCCTGAGGATAACCGGCTCACCTTCCGTCTGCTGATGGCTGGCGGTATAGAGCAAAGCACGCTCAAGCGAGATTTCACGTGGGCTGGCAAAAAGTGCGTCTTTCAAACGTTGGGTACGATTCGTCATGAGGGAACTCCTGTAACGGAAAACAAGCCCGCCCCGAAGGGCGGGAGAACGTCAGGCGGTTTGCGCCAGGTGGGCATCAATCTTGTTCATGATGGCGTCGGCGCGTTTTACCGCGTCGCTAATGTTGACGCGCACGATGGTTTTCCCGGTAAAACGTTCTTCAAACTTGATGCCGATATCTTTGGTCAGGATCACCATATCCGCTGCGGCGATATCCTCAGCATTCAGCTCGTTCTCAAGACCAATCGACCCCTGCGTTTCAACCTTCACTTCCCAGCCTTTGGCTTTCGCGGCGCTTTCCAGCGCTTCGGCCGCCATGTAGGTATGGGCAACGCCTGACGGGCATGCTGTTACTGCGATAATTCGGGCCATGTTCTCTTCCTCACTCAGTTAATTTCGAAATCCAGATCCAGGTCGTCCTCTTTTTCATCGACCGGTTTTGCATTCTTGCGGGCAATACTCTTCAGCACGTTGACGCTAAGGGCCGTCACCACAGCCCCTACGGCGACCGCCGCGATGTAGCCCAGTTTGCCCTCCACCACAGGGAGAACGATGAGCCCGCCCCAGCCGGCATAACACTGCGCGCCCATCACGGCAGCCGTCACTGCGCCACATGCCGATCCCAGCATGATGGAGGGAATGACACGCAGAGGGTCAGCAGCGGCGAACGGAATGGCCCCTTCGGTGACCCCTACGCAGCCCATCACTAATGCAGCCTTTCCCGCTTCACGCTCTTCACCGGTAAAATTCTTGCGATTAATCAGCGTCGCCAGGCCTAATCCCAGCGGTGGAACGCAGATGCCTACCGCCGCAATCGCCACCACGGTGTAGACGCCCTGAGCAACGCAGATCAGCATGAAGGCATAGGCGACTTTATTAATCGGGCCGCCCATGTCGAAGGCCAGCATCAACCCAATGATGATGGCCAACACGACGATGCTGCCCTGCTGCATTCCTTGCAGCCACTGGGTTAAGCCCGTCGTCAACGCACCAACTGGTTCACCCAGACCCCACATCATGATGCCCGCGGTAACAAAGGTGCCGATGATAGGGATGATGAAGATAGGCATGACGGAGCGCAGGACTTTCGGGACCGGCAGTTTTTTCAGATACCAGACCACAATCCCGCCGAGGATCCCGGCAATAATGGCGCCGAAGAACCCCGCACCGAAGCTGTTACCGACCCACGCGGCAATAGCGCAGGGAGCAAGCGCTGCACGTTCGGCAATGGAGTAGCCAATATAGGCGGCCAGGAAAGGCACCATCAGCGTTAACCCCGCCACGCCGATATCGAATAGCTTTTTGAGGTTGGGATCGGTTACGGCATCCGGTACCGCGCCCTTGCCGTACAGCATGACCGAAACCGCCAGCAAAATACCGCCCGCGACCACGAACGGGATCATGTGCGACACCCCGGTCATCAGATGCTGCCGCGTGTTCTTGAGAATATGCACCAACTCTTTCATATGTCGCTCCTGGCCTAAAACCATAAAGATGTTGTGGCAAACAATAGGCAATCAGGAAGACGGCGGACAGGAGACAAAAAGGCCATTTACTGGATTTTTGTAATATCGAAATAAAAATGCGATCTGCCTCGATATTTCTGATAGACGCTACGCTTAAGACAAACCACCACAACCTGTGAGTTAAATCTCACTTTTCACCTGATATTACATTTGTCCAGCTTTTGGCAGATTTGTCACATGGCGTGCGCCATCAACACACTCGTATGCTGTTCCCCAATGAATGATGATTGGTTTCAGGAGTGTGTATGGCTCTGGTAGTGGAATTTACCTGTGAATTGCCCAACGGGGTGCACGCGCGTCCGGCAAGTCATGTGGAGACGCTGTGCAATACGTTTATCTCACAGATCGAGTGGCATAACCTGCGCACTGACCGCAAAGGAAATGCCAAGAGCGCACTGGCACTTATTGGCACCGACACGCTGGCAGGCGACGCCTGTCGACTGGTGATCCAAGGCGAAGATGAGCAGAGCGCCCATCAACAGCTGGAACAGTGGCTCCGGGAAGAGTTTCCACACTGTGATGCGCCGCTCGCAGAAGACATCAATATTGAGCGCGATCCGCTGCCAGAATCCCTCTCGCGCCTTAACCCAACGCTTTTCCGCGCCCTGCCCGTTTGCAGCGGTAGCGCCCGGGGCGTGTTAACCTTGCTGACCTTGCTGGATCTCAATGCACTGACGGATTTGCCCGATGCAAAAAGCCCAGAAGAGGAGCAGTCCGCGCTGGATAACGGCCTCATCCTGCTGGTGAAAAACATTGAGCTTCGCGCGCTGGACAGCGACAGCACCGCCGGCGCCATTCTTGAGGCACATCGATCGCTCGCGACGGATACCTCTTTACGCCAGCATCTGCTTGCGGGCTTGAGCCAGGGGCTAAGCTGCGCGCAAGCGACAATCGCCACAGCCAACCATTTCTGCGATACGTTCTCTCGTTCCAGCAGCAGCTATCTGCAGGAACGCGTGCTGGATGTGCGCGATGTCTGCTATCAACTTTTACAACAGATTTATGGTGAACAACGCTTCCCGGCACCGGGACAGCTAACTCAGCAGAGCGTTTGTCTGGCGGATGATCTTACGCCCGGCCAATTCCTGGAACTCGATAAAACCTTACTTAAGGGGCTGCTGTTAAAAAGCGGCGGAACAACCTCGCACACCGTCATTCTTGCACGTTCCTTTAATATTCCGACGCTGGTGGGCGTTGACAGTGAAAGCCTGCTGCTGTGGCGCAATAAACCCGTATTTATTGATGGCAATGCCGGTGCGGTCGTGGTCAACGCCAGCGATGCGGTAGCGCGCTACTACCGCCAGGAAGCACGGGTACAACAGGCACTACGCGAGCAGCAGCGTATCTGGCTCGATCGGGAAGCCAGAACCGCCGATGGCTTGCGCATTGAGATTGCTGCGAACATCGCCCACGCGGTGGAAGCGCAGGCGGCATTCGGTAACGGCGCCGAGGGCGTTGGCCTGTTCCGCACCGAAATGCTGTATATGGACCGCAGCAGCGCGCCCGGTGAAAACGAGCTGTACAACATTTTCTGTCAGGCGCTGGAAAGTGCAAACGGGCGCAGCATTATCGTGCGCACCATGGATATTGGCGGCGATAAGCCGGTGGAATACCTGAATATCCCGGCGGAAAATAACCCGTTCCTCGGCTACCGCGCCGTACGTATTTACGAAGAGTATGCAGCCCTTTTCATCACCCAGCTTCGGGCGATCCTGCGTGCCTCTGCTCACGGCAGCCTGAAGATCATGATCCCGATGATCTCCTCTATGGAAGAGATCCTGTGGGTGAAAGAGAAACTTGCCGAAGCGAAACAGCAGCTTCGCGCTGAACATATTCCGTTCGATGAAAAAATCCCGCTCGGCATCATGCTGGAAGTGCCTTCGGTGATGTTCATCATCGATCAGTGCTGTGAAGAGATTGATTTCTTTAGCATCGGCAGCAATGACCTGACGCAGTATCTGCTGGCCGTCGACCGCGACAACGCCAAAGTCACACGCCACTACAACAGCCTGAACCCGGCCTTCCTGAGGGCGCTGGATTATGCGGTACAGGCCGTCCATCGCCAGGGGAAATGGATTGGCCTGTGCGGCGAGCTGGGCGCAAAAGGTTCAGTGCTGCCGCTGCTGGTGGGGCTGGGACTGGACGAGCTGAGCATGGGGTCGCCCGCCATTCCGGCAACCAAGGCGCGCCTGGCACAGCTTGATAGCCGCGCCTGCCGCCAGCTGCTGAACCAGGCCATGGCGTGTCGCACCTCGCTTGAAGTGGAACACCTGCTGGCGCAGTTCCGCATGAATCAGCAGGACACGCCGCTGGTGACGCCACGCTGTATTTCGCTGGATAACGACTGGAACAGTAAAGAAGAGGTCATGAAAGGGATGACCGATAACCTGCTGCTCGCCGGACGTTGCCGCTACCCCCGCAAGCTGGAGGCCGATCTGTGGGCGCGCGAAGCCGTTTTCTCTACCGGACTTGGCTTCAGCTTCGCCATTCCGCACAGCAAGTCTGAGCATATTGAGCAATCCACCATCAGCGTTGCGCGCCTGAAATCCCCCGTCATGTGGGGAGATGAAGAAGCACAGTTCATCATCATGCTGACGCTGAACAAACACGCCGCGGGCGACCAGCATATGCGTATTTTCTCCCGCCTGGCCCGCCGCATCATGCATGACGATTTCCGCAGCGCGCTGGTCAACGCCAGCTCAGAAGAGGCCATCGCCTCCCTGCTGCAACACGAATTAGAACTCTGAAACGAGGAAGAGTAATGGAACTGTATCTGGATACCGCCAACGTGGCGGAAGTTGAACGTCTGGCCCGCATCTTCCCTATTGCGGGTGTCACCACCAACCCGAGCATCATTGCCGCCAGCCGTGAATCCATCTGGGACGTGCTCCCGCGCCTGCAAAAAGCCATTGGACCGGAAGGCACGCTGTTTGCTCAAACCATGAGCCGCGACGCAGAAGGCATGGTGGCGGAGGCAAAACGTCTGAGTAACGCCATCCCGGACATCGTGGTGAAAATCCCGGTTACGGCTGAGGGCCTTACCGCTATTAAGGCGCTGAAAAAAGAGGGGATAACCACGCTGGGGACCGCCGTTTATAGCGCCGCACAGGGTTTGCTTGCCGCGCTGGCAGGCGCGAAATATGTCGCGCCGTATGTAAACCGCGTTGACGCTCAGGGCGGTGATGGCATTCGCACGGTCCAGGAACTGCAATCCCTGCTGGAACTGCACGCGCCGGAAAGCAAAGTGCTGGCCGCCAGCTTCAAAACGCCGCGTCAGGCGCTGGACTGCCTGCTCGCCGGATGTGAAGCAATTACGCTTCCCTTAGACGTAGCGCAACAAATGCTCGGCACGCCAGCGGTAGAGTCAGCCATAGAGAAGTTCGAGCAGGACTGGAAAAACGCGTTTGGTAACCTCAACCTCTAAGGGAGAACTGTTATGGACCGTATCATTCAATCGCCGGGGAAATATATCCAGGGCGCTGATGTGCTTACCCGTCTCGGCGACTATCTGAAGCCCCTGGCCAATCGCTGGCTGGTTGTCGGCGATAAATTTGTGCTGGGTTTTGCCGAAGAGACCCTGCGTCAGAGTTTTAAAAAAGCCGAACTGCATGCCGAAATCGCGCCGTTTGGTGGCGAATGTTCACAAAATGAAATCGATCGCCTGAAAAAGCTGGCCGACAGCGCCGACTGCATGGCGGTGCTGGGCATTGGCGGTGGTAAAACGCTGGATACCGCCAAAGCGCTGGCCCATTTTATGGACGTACCCGTAGCTATTGCGCCAACTATCGCCTCCACCGATGCACCGTGCAGCGCCCTTTCCGTCATTTACACCGACAGCGGTGAGTTCGATCGCTACCTGATGCTGCCGCACAACCCGAACATGGTCATTGTCGACACCAAAGTGGTGGCGGGTGCGCCAGCACGTCTGCTTGCCGCCGGGATTGGCGATGCGCTGGCGACGTGGTTTGAAGCACGCGCCTGCTCGCGCAGCGGTGCGACCACCATGGCGGGCGGCAAATGTACTCAGGCAGCTCTCGCGCTGGCCGAGCTGTGCTACAACACGCTGGTTGAAGAGGGTGAAAAAGCCATGCTGGCCGCAGAACAGCATGTGGTTACACCGGCGCTGGAACGCATCATCGAAGCCAACACCTATCTCAGCGGCGTAGGCTTTGAAAGCGGTGGTCTGGCGGCGGCACATGCTATTCATAACGGTATGACGGCGGTACCGGACGCACACCACTTCTATCACGGCGAAAAAGTGGCGTTTGGTACGCTGACGCAGTTGGTACTGGAAAACGCGCCGGTAGAAGAAATAGAGACCGTCGCCGCGCTTTGTCACAGCGTTGGGCTGCCGATCACGCTTGCACAGCTGAACATCAAAGAGGATATTCCGGCCAAAATGCGTCTGATCGCGGAAGCCGCCTGTGCCGAAGGGGAAACCATCCACAACATGCCCGGCGGCGTAACGCCGGATCAGGTATATGCGGCGCTGCTGGTGGCCGACCAGTATGGGCAGCGGTTCCTGCAGGAGTGGGAGTAAATAGCGTGAATAAAAATCCCCGCATCAGCGGGGATTTTTTTGCCTGTATGCCGGGTAAGCGTTAGCGCCACCCGGCACAAGGGTTACTGCAGGTCAAACCGGTCCAGATCCATCACCTTCGCCCATGCGGCAACGAAGTCACGGACAAACTTCTCATGCGCATCGTCACTGGCATAAACCTCTGCCAGCGCGCGCAGGACGGCGTTCGAACCGAAGACCAGATCGGCGCGGGTGGCTGTGTATTTCACTTCACCGCTGGCGCGATCGCTTCCGGCAAACAGTTCGTTAGATTCGTCGGTCGCCTTCCACTGGGTATTCATGTCCAGCAGGTTCACGAAGAAATCGTTGCTCAGCACGCCCTCGCGGTCGGTGAACACGCCGTTCTTACCGCCATCAAAGTTTGCACCCAGCACGCGCAGGCCACCGATCAGCACCGTCAGCTCAGGCGCGGTCAGCGTCAGCTGCTGGGCTTTGTCGATCAGCAGTGACTCAGTGGTGGACACATCCACCTGCGCACGGTAGTTGCGGAAGCCGTCGGCAATCGGTTCGAGCAGGTTAAACATCTCGATATCCGTCTGATCCTGACGCGCATCCACGCGGCCTGGGGTGAACGGCACGTTGACGTAAACGCCTGCGGCTTTTGCCGCCTGCTCAACACCCACGACGCCCGCCAGCACGATGATATCGGCCAGTGAGGCTTTGTTGGTGGTGCGCTGGATAGCTTCCAGAGCCGGCAACGCGCGAACCGCCGCGGCGTTAACATCCCAGTCGCGCTGAGGAGCCAGCGCCAGACGCGCGCCGTTGGCACCGCCGCGCTTATCGCCACCGCGGAAGGTTGAAGCTGACGCCCAGGCAACCGAAACCAGTTCGCTCACGGACAGACCGGATGCCACAATCTCTGCCTTCAGGCTTTCAATGTCTTCTTTCGACGGATTGAACACCGCCTGCGGCAGCGGGTCTTGCCAAATCAGATCTTCTTTCGGCACTTCAGGGCCGATGTAACGCGCTTTTGGCCCCATATCACGGTGGGTCAGCTTGAACCAGGCACGGGCGAAGGCTTCGTTGAAAGCCTGCGGATCGTTCAGGAAGCGGCGGGAAATTTTCTCGAATTCCGGGTCAAAACGCAGCGTCAGGTCGGTGACCAGCATGGTAGGTTTGCGTTTTTTCGACGGGTCGAACGGATCGGGCATGATTTCCGGTGCATCCACGGCTTCAAACTGAATCGCACCTGCCGGGCTGCGGGTCTGTACCCATTCGTATTTGAACAGGTTCTCGAAGAAGTAGTTGCTCCACTGGGTCGGGGTTTGTGACCAGATGACTTCCAGACCGGAGGTAATGGCATCTGCGCCAACGCCCGTGCCGTGCGTGCTCGCCCAGCCCAGGCCCTGCGCTTCAATTGGCGAGGCTTCCGGGTCAGTGCCGACGTGCGTGGCTTCACCCGCGCCGTGGGTTTTGCCGAGAGTGTGGCCGCCCGCGATCAGCGCAACGGTCTCTTCGTCGTTCATCCCCATGTTGCCGAAGGTCGCGCGAATGGCCGCCGCAGCAGACAGGGGTTCACCGCTGGCGTTTGGCCCTTCCGGGTTAACGTAGATCAGGCCCATTTCGGTGGCGGCCAGAGGGCGCTTCGCCAGCGCTTCCGGGTCGCGGTGGGTCAGCCAGGCTTTTTCATCACCCCAGTTCACGTCCAGATCCGGCTCCCAGACGTCTTCACGCCCGGCACCAAAACCAAAGGTGCGGAAGCCGGAGTTCTCCAGCGCCACGTTACCCGCGAGGATAAACAGGTCAGCCCAGGAAATTTTTTGTCCGTATTTTTGCTTGATGGGCCACAGCAGACGGCGCGCCTTATCCAGACTCACGTTATCCGGCCAGGAGTTCAGCGGCGCAAAGCGCTGTTGACCGCGTCCGGCACCGCCGCGCCCGTCAACGGAGCGATAGGTGCCCGCGCCGTGCCAGGCCATACGGATAAACAGGCCCGCATAGCTGCCCCAGTCGGCAGGCCACCACGGTTGGGAGTCGGTTAAAAGTGCTTTGAGGTCGCCTTTAAGGGCGGAGTAATCCAGCTTGCTAAATTCTTTGCGGTAGTCGAAGTCTTCACCCAGTGGGTTCGAACGATTGGAATGCTGATTAAGAAGATCGATGCGGAGTTGTTTTGGCCACCAGTCGCGGCTGCCTGTACCTGCGCCCGCGCTGTGATCGACGCCGCCCTGATGGAACGGGCATTTGCCGACTGATGCCGCTTTATTGGTCTCGTCTGACGTGCTCATCGCTTTGCTCCCTTTTACAGTGTTACCGTTACGATATACGCCCTTGTTGATAAGGTATAGTTGAGATAACCCACAGATTCGATAGTTAAATCCGTTTAATTTCCCATGGAAAATACATGAGTTTTGTACGTCAAAGGCAGCATTGCTGATATGGCAGGAAAATAAAACCCTTATAAATCAAAAAACCCTCCGAAGAGGGCTCTTTTTTGTTACACGCCTGGTCTAACGCCGAGCGTGTGGCATATGGCGTAACTCATCTCTGCACGGTTCAGCGTGTAGAAGTGGAAATCCTTCACCCCTTCACGACTTAAGATCTTCACCATGTCCATCGCGATATTTGCGCCCACCAGCTTGCGTGTTTCCGGGTCATCGTCCAGCCCCTCGTACATTTTAGACATCCACAGCGGAATGCGCACATTGGTCATATCAGCAAATTTCTTCGCCTGTTTGAAGTTAGAGACCGGCAGAATACCCGGGATAATTTCAACGTCGATGCCCGCGGAGACGCAGCGGTCGCGAAAGCGCAGGTAGCTTTCCACATCAAAGAAGAACTGGGTAATGGCGCGGTTCGCACCGGCGTCCACTTTACGCTTCAGGTTAAGCAGGTCGGCCTGGGCGCTTTTCGCTTCCGGATGCACTTCAGGATAAGCGGCAACGGAGATATCAAAGTCGGCCACATCCTTCAGCAGCGCGACCAGATCGGTTGCATACATATCCGGCTTGCCGCTACCCGGCGGCAGGTCACCGCGCAGCGCAACGATATGGCGGATGCCGTTGTTCCAGTAATCCTGGGCAATGGCCCGCAGCTCGTCGCGAGTGGCGTCGATACAGGTGAGGTGCGGCGCCGCTTCCAGGCCGGTACGATCTTTAATGCCCTTAATGATGCTGTGCGTACGGTCACGCTCGCCGGAGTTCGCACCGTAAGTCACGGAGACAAACTTCGGTTTCAGGCTGCTCAGGCGATCGATAGAGCTCCACAGGGTTTGCTCCATTTCACTGGTGCGCGGCGGGAAAAATTCAAAAGAGACGTTAATCTGGCCGTTTACTTCGGCCAGGCTCTGATTCAGTGCTTCCCGCTGGTTGGCGTGAAAAAAGCTCATACCTTACCTCTATCAATCGCATGTCGTTGTCTGTTGTGTTGTGAACTTCTATACGTTTAGACGTCCAGATGTAAAAATGACGGAAAAGCGGAGGGACGTCAACATAAATAATCAACAATAACGGTGAGGTTTGCTCAGGGAAGATGAGAGAAATTCAGGATGAGGGTGAGAAGGCCCCTCACCCCGGCCCTCTCCCCAAAGGGGCGAGGGGGAAAAGACCGCACCGAGCAGTCCCCTCTCCCCTTTGGGGAGAGGGTTAGGGTGAGGGGTTACAGCAGCTTAGCCAGACGGTTGATATCGGACTGGATGGCCCCGGCGGTGACATCGCGCCCCGCGCCCGGACCGCGGATCACCAGCGGGTTATCGCGGTACCAGCGGCTTTCGATGGCGAAGACGTTATCGCACGGCAGCAGCGCCGCCAGCGGATGTTCAGGACGCACCGCCTCGACGCCGACTCGCGCTTTTCCGTTGGCCTCGAAACGCGCCACGTAGCGCAGCACCAGCCCCATCTCGTTCGCGGCCTCCAGACGCTGCACCATCTGCTCGTTAAGCTCTTCACCATTTTCAAAGAAATGGTCCACAGAACCTTCTTCACAGCCGGCAGGTACCAGCGATTCGACGCGTACGGCATCCGGTTCGATATCGTAACCGGCTTCACGCGCCAGGATCACCAGCTTACGCATCACGTCTTTGCCGGAAAGGTCAACGCGCGGATCGGGCTCCGTTAAACCCTGCTGCCACGCCTGATCCACCAGGTCGGTGAACGGTACGGTGCCGTCGAACTGAAGGAACAGCCAGGAGAGCGTGCCGGAGAAGATACCGCTCAGCGCCAGAATGCTGTCACCGCTTTCAATCAGGTCACGCACGGTGTGGTTAACCGGTAGGCCAGCCCCTACAGTGGCGTTATAAAGCCAGTGGCGCCCTGTTTTTTCAAACGCGTCGTGGATCTGGCGGTATTTATCGGTGCTGCTCGCCCCCGCCAGCTTGTTCGCACTGATGACGTGGAAGCCGTGGCTGGCGAAATCAAGGTACTGATCCGCAAGCTGCTCGCTGGCGGTCACGTCCAGCACTACCAGGTCATCGTAAGGGTGCGCGCGCATCCACAGGAACAGCGACTCTTCATCCTGCTCAACGGCTTCATCATTAAAGAAGGCCAGCGCGCGGCTGGCGTCCAGCCCTTCGTAATTCAACAGACTACGGCGGCTGTCCACCACGCCCGCGAGAATGAATTCAAATCCGGTACGCGCCGAGAGCGTGACCTGCTCGCGGGCGAACAGCTCCAGCCAGCGTGAACCGATGTTGCCTTTACCAAACAGCACCAGACCGATGCGCTTTTCCGCGCGGAACAGGGAGGTGTGCAGGCCCTGAATCAGGCTCTCGGTTGGCCCTTTACGCAGAACGGCGACCAGGCTGATGCCCTCTTCTGACTGCCAGGTGAACTCCACCGGCTGGCCTTTCAGCTGCTGCCAGAAGCGGTGGCAGTGCAGCGGGTTACGGGTGACGCCCGCACCCACCATCGCCACCAGCGCCAGCCCCTGACGCAGGCGAAGCTCGCCAGGCAGGCCCGCTTCATCCAGAATTTTCAGCGCGCTGTCAGCCACTTCAGCGGTATAGCAGAACTGCAGCAGCTGGCGATCATTGTGAACGCCAACGGCCAGCGGGCGTACCTGCGCGCGCTTTAATACCAGGTCGATATCTTTATGCGCCAGTTTGAAGTCCTGGCCCGCAGGCACCTGGAACTCAATCAGGCAGATGTCGTCGTGGCTGGTCACAATACGCGCCCCGGTACCGGAGGCCAGTACGCGTTCAATACGGGTAGAGCCTTGATCCGGGGTATAGCTGCAGCGCAGCTGGAGGTCGATATCGCTGCCGGAAACCGGCTGCAGCGTGCGCGCGTGCAGTACCGGCGCGGCCAGACGCGCCAGCTCGCTGGCTTCGTCGAGACGCAGCAGCGGCAGTAGACAGGCATCTTTTACTTTACGCGGGTCCGCGCTGTAAACACCGGCCACGTCGCTCCAGATGGTGACGCGGGACACGCCCGCCAGGGCACCAATCTGCGTTGCCGAGTAGTCCGAGCCGTTACGGCCCAGCAGCACGGTTTCGCCCGCGTTGCTGCGGCTGATAAAGCCGGTGACGACAATACGTTTGCCCGAATGCTGCACCAGCAGCTGTTGCAGCAGCGGGTAGGACAACCCTTCATCCACCTGCGGCTGCGCGGCGCGTTCGGCGCGCAGGAAATCACGCGCGTCGAGCCAGGCCGCTTCCACACCCAGGTGCTGCAGCACGGCGGCCATCAGGCGCGCGGACCACACTTCACCGTGGCCCACCACTTCGGCATACACCGCGTCGGTAATCCCGCTGTCCAGCAGGGCAGCCAGTCGCTCAAGGTCATGCGTGAAGGCGCTGATCAGCCCGTCCGCCACGTCCGCAGGCAGCAGGCCGGCAATCAGCTCGCTCTGGTAACGGCGTAAGGACTGTTGCACCTGATGCGCAGAAAGGCGATCGGTCTGGCTCAGTTTCAGCCAGCTAATCAACTGGTTGGTGGTGCTGCCCGCCGCCGAGACAACCATCATGTCACCCGGCTGTGAATATTCCGTCATGATCCCTGCGACACGCAGGTAACATTTCACATCAGCAAGACTACTACCACCAAACTTATGCAGTTGACGACCCTTCGCCCCTGCCTGCGCTATCACACTCATGATTACCCCTTGGCTGCGATCCGGAAGGCATTTTCCAGATCGGCAATTAAATCTTCAGAATCTTCAATACCGGTTGAGATCCGCAGCAACGTCTCAGAAATCCCGGCGGCGGCACGTGCTTCGGGTGCCATACCTGCGTGCGTCATGGTCGCGGCGTGGGAGATCAAGCTTTCAACCCCACCTAATGATTCCGCCAGCGTAAACAATGACAGCCCGCTCAGGAAGCGACGCAGCGTTTGCTCGTCACCGTCCAGTTCAAAACTTAACATCGCGCCAAATCCCTTCTGCTGGCGCGCGGCAATCTCGTGCCCCTGGTTTTCCGGCAGCGACGGGTGATAGAGCTTCTTCACCAGCGGCTGGGTTTTCAGGAAATCAACAATCGCCTGGGCATTGCGCTGCGCCACTTCCATGCGCGGCGACAGCGTGCGGATGCCGCGCAACAGCAGATAGCTGTCGAAGGCACCCGCGGTGACGCCAATATTATTGGCCCACCATGCCAGTTCGGTGACAACGTCGGGATCTTTGGCAATCACCACGCCCGCTACCACATCAGAATGGCCGTTCAGATATTTAGTGCATGAATGCAATACCAGATCGGCACCCAGTGCGAGTGGGTTCTGAAGGGCCGGACTGAGGAACGTATTATCCACTACACTTATCGCTCCCGCATCCCTTGCGAGCTGACAAATTTTCGCAATATCGACAACGCGCAACAATGGATTACTTGGACTTTCCACCAGAACCAGCTTTGGCTTCTCTGCCAGCGCCTGTTTCAGCGCCTGTTCGTCGTTTTGATCGACAAACAGCACGCGATAGCAGCCGCGTTTCGCCAGGCTATCAAACAGGCGATAGCTGCCGCCGTAGCAATCGTGCGGCGCGACCAGCAGGTCACCTGGTTTCAGGAACACCGTGGTCACCAGGTGAATGGCGGACATCCCCGTATTGGTTAATACTGCACCTGCGCCACCTTCCAGCTCGGCCAGCGTACGCTGGGTCACGTCACGCGTAGGGTTGCCACGACGCGAATAATCATGCGCGCGGGGTTCATTAAATCCGGTGAAATTGTAGGTACTGGAAAGATGAATCGGCGGGACAACGCAGCCGTACTGCTCGTCATCATTTAATCCGCTACGCACTGCAATAGTGGCCTGTTTACGCGTCATGGTGAGGGCTTCCTGGCGAATGAGGTGAAAAGTCAGGCACCAGAGTAAACATTGAAAGTATGGACGTCAATACATCTGGACATCTAAACTTCTTTGCGTATAGATTGAGCAATGCGCAAATAGCCGTTAAAATTATATGCTTTAGTGCACGCTGCAGCGGCAATATCCGTGCCACGGTATCGTCTCTACGGTAAACTAGGCAAGATTGCGGTTCAAAACGGGTGGTTACAGGTTTTGCACCTTTAAATAAATGACTGAGAGGATTAAAGGTATCTCATGGCTGAATGGAGCGGCGAATATATCAGCCCATACGCTGAGCACGGTAAGAAGAGTGAACAAGTAAAGAAAATTACGGTTTCTATTCCTCTGAAGGTGTTGAAGATCCTCACCGATGAACGTACGCGTCGTCAGGTGAACAACCTGCGCCACGCGACCAACAGCGAACTGCTGTGCGAAGCGTTCCTGCACGCGTTTACCGGTCAACCGTTGCCGAACGATGAAGATCTGCGCAAAGAGCGTAGTGATGAAATTCCGGAAGAGGCGAAAGTCATCATGCGTGAACTGGGCATTGACCCGGAGACGTGGGAATACTAACTGCGGTGCGATCCCGCTGAGGTTACTCAGCGGGATGGTTACTTAGAAGTTGTAGCCTAAACCCACGCGCAGACGCGTCTGGCGGTCGTCGCTGGTGGCGGTGTTATAGCCGGAAGAGACGTTGCCCACTTCCACAAAGGGGATCCACGAGTCGATGTTATACGCCACGCGGAAGTTATATTCGTAATCTTCTTTTTTATTGTTATACAGGTCTTCGTTGTCGGCGAATTTATATATGCCGTTTAGCTCGAACATCCAGCCATCAATATTATAACCCAGCCACATTTCCGGACGATAAACCATACGGTCATCTTTTCCGTCCGCATTGCGGCGAGTGTATTCCGTACGATAACGAAACGCCGTCCACCAGCTGTCATTAATATTATACTGCACGCGCAGATAAGGCTTATAGATGGCCATGTCATCACCCATTTCAACGGCGACGCCCGGCTGCCAGATAAAACCTTGCCAGGTAAATTGATAGCTTGCGGTATATTCGTTGCTGTTACTTTCCATATTATTAAGCGCGTCGTTAGACTGCTTGTTATCGGAGCGCGATACCGCCTCAACCGCTACGCCAAAGCCGGTGCCAAAGCGGTGTGACATGTACACACGGTCGTAATTACGCCCATCGTCGTAATACTCGTGTCGGTAGTCCACATATCCCGCCTGCGCCGCGCACGATATTAACGGAAGCACAAATAAGAGTTGCTTCAATTTCATAACATTTCCCTCGAAGTAAACGCACCCTGAAAGCCACTGTGTCGTCATGGCAAATAAGAATGTATGACGGGCGCAGTGTAAGTTTACGAAACGAGAGAAACCTTTTAATTTTTGACACCCCCGTCAAAAGGATGGCAAAGAATTAAAGAAATGAGAGATACAGTTCACTATCCGTTAAAGAATAAATCAGACAAATATATTTAATACAATGATACGTAATTAATTATTTTAGATATAAATATTAAGATGTGATTTATTCAGAAGGGGTATAACAGGCACAAAAAAACCGCCCGAAGGCGGTTTTTCCTGGATGCTTATTTAGCGCCCGGGATGCTGAAACGCTTGTTGAAGCGGTCAACACGGCCACCGGTTGCAACATCACGCTGCTTACCAGTGTAGAACGGGTGGCATTTGCCGCACACGTCCAGGTTCAGATCGTGGCCCACGGTAGAGCGGATCTGGATAGAGTTACCGCAAGAACAGTTTGCAGTAATCATTTCGTATTTCGGGTGAATATCTTTTTTCATGGGAGAACCTCAGTTAAGGCCGCGTCGCTCTTCCAGCCCTAACGCCAGACACCACGCGATGTTGAATGTAATTTCTCTGGCGTAATATACACCAAAGGCGGCGAATCATACAGAATTTGACCAACGTATGCAAACTGATCCGCACGCCGCTTTCACTAATGTGTATACTAACGCGCCACTTTTCAAGTCAGGAAGATTCGATGCCCGTCGCTCACGTTGCCCTGCCCGTTCCGCTTCCCCGTACCTTTGACTACCTGCTGCCTGACAGCATGAGCGCCAAAGCGGGCTGTCGCGTGACCGTGCCGTTTGGCAAACAGCAGCGCGTGGGGATTGTTGTCTCCGTCAGCGATCAAAGCGAACTGCCGCTCAATGAACTGAAGTCGGTCGTTGAGGTGCTGGACAGCGAGCCGGTTTACTCCACCAGTACCTGGCGACTGCTGCTGTGGGCGGCGGATTATTATCATCACCCCATTGGTGACGTCCTGTTCCACGCTCTACCCATCATGCTGCGCCAGGGCAAGAGCGCCAGCCACGCGCCGATGTGGTACTGGTTTGCTACCGAGCAGGGTCAGGCCGTGGATATCAACAGCCTGAAGCGTTCGCAGAAACAGCAGCAGGCGCTGGCGGCGCTGCGTCAGGGGAAAATCTGGCGGCATCAGGTCGACGAGCTTGAGGTCAGCGAAACGGCGCTACAGGCATTAAGAAAGAAAGGGCTAAGCGAACTGGCAAGCGAAGCACCAGCCCTTTACGACTGGCGCGAGAGTTTCTCCGTTTCAGGGGATCGCCTGCGTCTGAATACCGAGCAGGCCACCGCCGTGGGCGCGATTCATAGCGCCTCCGATCATTTCTCTGCCTGGCTGCTGGCAGGAGTGACGGGTTCCGGCAAAACGGAGGTCTACCTGAGCGTGCTGGAAAACGTGCTCGCTCAGGGCAAACAGGCGCTGGTGATGGTGCCGGAAATTGGCCTGACGCCGCAAACCATCGCCCGATTCCGCGAACGCTTTAACGCGCCGGTTGAGGTGCTGCACTCCGGCCTGAACGACAGCGAACGCCTCAGCGCCTGGCTGAAAGCGAAAAACGGCGAAGCGGCGATTGTGATCGGCACCCGCTCGTCGCTGTTTACGCCGTTTAAAAATCTCGGCGTTATCGTGATCGACGAAGAACACGACAGCTCCTATAAACAGCAGGAAGGCTGGCGCTATCACGCCCGCGATCTGGCTGTTTATCGCGCGCACAGTGAGCAGATCCCTATTATTCTCGGCTCCGCCACGCCTGCGCTCGAAACGCTGCACAACGTGCGCCAGCGCAAATACCACATGCTGCGCCTGACGCGTCGCGCGGGGAATGCCCGTCCGGCCATTCAGCACGTACTGGATCTGAAAGGTCAGCAGGTCCAGGCCGGGCTTGCGCCTGCCTTAATTACCCGAATGCGCCAGCACCTGCAGGCGGGCAACCAGGTGATCCTGTTCCTTAACCGACGCGGTTTCGCGCCCGCCCTGCTGTGCCACGACTGCGGCTGGATTGCCGAGTGTCCGCGCTGCGACCACTACTATACCTTCCACCAGGCCCAGCGGCATTTGCGCTGCCACCACTGCGACAGCCAGCGTCCGGTGCCGCGCCAGTGCCCGTCGTGTGGTTCCACGCATATCGTGCCGGTGGGGCTGGGAACGGAACAGCTGGAACAGGCGCTTGGCCCTTTCTTCCCGGACGTGCCTATTTCGCGTATCGACCGGGACACCACCAGCCGCAAAGGCGCGCTGGAACAGCAACTGGCGGAAGTGCATCGCGGCGGCGCGCGCATCCTGATTGGCACCCAGATGCTGGCCAAAGGCCACCACTTCCCGGACGTGACGCTGGTCGCCCTGCTGGACGTGGATGGCGCGCTGTTCTCGGCAGATTTCCGCTCAGCCGAGCGCTTCGCCCAGCTTTATACCCAGGTAGCAGGGCGTGCCGGTCGCGCCGGTAAACAGGGCGAAGTGGTGCTGCAAACGCACCATCCTGAGCACCCGCTGCTGCAAACCCTCCTGCACAAAGGCTATGACGCCTTTGCCGAGCAGGCGCTGGCCGAACGCCAGACCATGCAGCTGCCGCCGTGGACCAGCCACGTCATCATCCGCGCGGAAGACCATAACAACCAGCAGGCGCCGCTTTTCCTGCAGCAGCTGAGAAACCTCCTGCAGGCCAGCCCGCTGGTGGATAATCAGCTGTGGATTTTGGGCCCGGTTCCAGCGCTGGCCCCAAAACGCGGCGGACGTTTCCGCTGGCAAATTTTGCTCCAGCACCCCTCGCGGGTTCGTCTTCAGCACATCGTCAGCGGCGCGCTGGTACTGATTAATACCCTGCCGGAAGCGCGAAAAGTGAAGTGGGTACTGGACGTCGATCCCATCGAAGGCTGAAGACGGATCGAAAAATTTAACGCTCCTCACACTTTTTATGAAAATTCTGTAACCGATTCCATTAACTATCTGTAAAAATGGTGATGTCAGAAGTTCGGTGTTCAGGCGAGGAGAAGACGTTGAAGTCCAGGAAAGAGGTTGCACCGGCGACCATGAAAGACGTTGCCCAGAAAGCACAAGTCTCTACGGCAACGGTATCCCGCGCATTAATGAACCCGGATAAAGTCTCCCAGGCGACCCGTAATCGGGTGGAGCAGGCTGCGCTTGAAGTGGGCTATTTCCCACAGGCGATGGGGCGTAACGTTAAACGCAATGAGTCGCGCACCATTCTGGTGATTGTGCCGGACATCTGTGACCCCTTCTTCAGCGAGATTATCCGCGGTATTGAAGTCACCGCAGCGGAACAGGGTTACCTGGTGCTGATTGGCGACTGTGCTCACCAGAACCAGCAGGAAAAAACCTTCATCGATCTCATTATCACCAAGCAGATCGACGGCATGCTGCTGCTTGGCTCTCGCCTGCCGTTTGATGCCAGCATTGAAGAGCAGCGTAATTTACCGCCGATGGTGATGGCCAACGAGTTTGCGCCAGAGCTGGAGCTGCCGACGGTCCATATTGATAACCTCACCGCCGCGTTCAACGCCGTAAACTATCTCCAGGAACTGGGGCATAAGCGCATTGGCTGTATTGCCGGGCCGGAAGAGATGCCGCTGTGTCACTATCGCTTACAGGGCTACGTCCAGGCGCTGCGCCGTACCGGCGTCACCGTCGATCCACACTACATTGCGCGCGGGGATTTTACCTTCGCCGCGGGTGGACAAGCGCTGGAGAAACTTCTGGACCTGCCTGAACCGCCAACCGCCGTATTTTGTCACAGCGACGTGATGGCGCTGGGCGCATTATCGTACGCTAAACGCCGCGGCCTGCGGATACCGAAAGATTTATCAATCATCGGATTCGATAATATTTCGCTTTCAGAATTTTGCGATCCGCCGCTCTCAACGGTCGCTCAGCCGCGCTATCAAATCGGCCGGGAAGCGATGCTGCTTCTGCTGGATCAGCTTCACGGTCAAACAGTTAGCAGCGGCTCGCGGTTGCTGGACTGCGAACTGATTGTTCGCGGTACTACCCAGGCATTGACTTAAAGTAAACGTCTTTCGGATACCCTTATCTGGTCAAAGCCCCGCCGCTTAAGTAACATGGCGGACTGACGAACGAATAAATACAGCGAAACGATAGTGGCACAACGAGATTATGTACGTCGCGGCCAGCCGGCACCTTCGCGACGCAAAAAGAGTAGCTCAAGGAAAAAGCAACGTAACCTGCCTGCTGTATCGCCAGCAATGGTCGCTATTGCTGCGGCTGTAGTCGTCGCCTTTATTGGTGGCCTGTACTTTATCACGCACCATAAAAAAGAAGAGTCTGAGGCGCTTCAGGCCAGTAAAGTTGCCGGAAATGGCCTTCCTCCGAAGCCTGAAGAGCGCTGGCGCTACATCAAAGAGCTGGAAAGCCGTCAGCCTGGGGTGCGTGCGCCAACCGAACCTTCTGCGGGTGGTGAAGTGCAGAATGCGAATCAGCTGACGGATGAACAGCGTCAGCTACTGGCACAAATGCAGGCCGATATGCGCCAGCAGCCTACGCAGCTGAACGAAGTGCCGTGGAATGAGCAGACCCCGGCGCAGCGCCAGCAAACGCTGCAGCGGCGTCAGGCGCAACAGCAGATCCAGCAACAGCAACAACAGCAGCAATGGGCGCAAACCCAGCCGGTGCAGCAGCCGAAAGCACAGCCGCGGGTAACGGAACAGCCATACCAGCAGCAGACGCGTACGGTGCAGTCTCAGCCTGTCCAACAGCCGCCGAAAACGCAGCCGCAGAAACAGGCGGCTCAGCCGTATCAGGATCTGCTCCAGACGCCAGCGCATACCACCGCACAGCAGCCGAAAACGCAGCAGGCCGCGCCGGTCACCAATGAGACCGAAGCGCCGAAGCAGACGGCGGAGAAAAAAGACGAACGCCGCTGGATGGTACAGTGCGGTTCGTTCAAAGGCGCCGAGCAGGCGGAAACGGTACGTGCTCAACTGGCCTTTGAAGGGTTTGATTCGCGTATTACCACCAACAACGGCTGGAATCGCGTGGTGATTGGTCCGGTCAAAGGCAAAGAAAATGCCGATGGCACCATTTCGCGTTTGAAAGTGGCTGGCCACACAAACTGCATTCGACTCGCCTCCGGGGGTTGAAACCCCCAAAATCCCCCCCATCTATCATTTAATTCAGCCCTGAGCACAGGCTCAGGGCTTCTGTTTCCCGATTCTGTAACCAGGGGGTCTGCTCGTGACAACAATAGTAAGTGTACGCCGTAACGGCCATGTGGTAATCGCCGGTGATGGCCAGGCCACGCTGGGTAATACCGTCATGAAAGGCAACGTGAAGAAAGTGCGCCGCCTCTACAACGACAAAGTGATCGCCGGTTTTGCAGGCGGCACGGCGGACGCCTTCACGCTGTTTGAACTGTTTGAACGCAAACTGGAAATGCACCAGGGTCATCTGGTGAAAGCTGCCGTTGAGCTGGCGAAAGACTGGCGTACCGACCGCATGCTGCGCAAGCTTGAAGCGCTGCTGGCGGTAGCCGATGAAACCGCCTCGCTGATCATCACCGGTAACGGTGACGTGATTCAGCCGGAAAATGACCTGATTGCCATCGGCTCTGGCGGCCCTTATGCCCAGGCTGCAGCCCGCGCGCTGTTGGAAAATACCGACATGAACGCGCGTGATATTGCGGTGAAGGCGTTGGATATTGCAGGCGATATCTGCATTTATACCAACCACAACCACACCATCGAAGAATTGACCTCCAAAGCGTAAGGATCTCCCATGTCTGAAATGACCCCACGCGAAATTGTCAGCGAACTGAACAAACACATTATCGGCCAGGATAACGCCAAGCGTTCCGTGGCTATCGCTCTGCGTAACCGCTGGCGTCGTATGCAGCTTGACGAAGAGCTGCGCCACGAAGTGACGCCGAAAAACATTCTGATGATCGGCCCGACCGGCGTCGGTAAAACCGAAATCGCCCGTCGTCTGGCGAAGCTGGCTAACGCACCGTTCATTAAAGTTGAAGCCACCAAGTTCACCGAAGTGGGCTATGTGGGTAAAGAAGTGGACTCCATCATCCGCGATCTGACCGACTCGGCGATCAAGATGGTGCGCGTCCAGGCAATCGAGAAAAACCGCTACCGTGCGGAAGAGATGGCCGAAGAGCGCATTCTCGACGTGCTGATCCCACCGGCAAAAAACAACTGGGGCCAGGCAGAACAGCAGGCGGAACCGTCCGCTGCGCGTCAGGCATTCCGCAAGAAGCTGCGTGAAGGCCAGCTGGACGACAAAGAGATTGAGATCGATCTCGCTGCCGCGCCAATGGGTGTGGAAATCATGGCGCCTCCGGGCATGGAAGAGATGACCAGCCAGCTGCAGTCCATGTTCCAGAACCTGGGCGGCCAGAAGCAGAAAGCGCGTAAGCTGAAAATTAAAGACGCGATGAAGCTGCTGATTGAAGAAGAAGCGGCGAAGCTGGTAAACCCGGAAGAGCTGAAGCAGGATGCTATCGACGCGGTTGAGCAGCACGGCATCGTGTTTATCGACGAAATCGACAAAATTTGTAAGCGCGGCGGCAACAGCTCCGGCCCGGACGTGTCCCGCGAAGGCGTTCAGCGCGACCTGCTGCCGCTGGTTGAAGGCTGCACTGTCTCCACCAAGCACGGTATGGTGAAAACGGACCACATCCTGTTTATCGCTTCCGGTGCGTTCCAGGTTGCCAGCCCGTCGGATCTGATCCCGGAACTGCAGGGCCGTCTGCCTATCCGCGTTGAGCTGCAGGCGCTGACCACCGAAGATTTCGAACGTATCCTGACCGAGCCGAATGCCTCTGCTACCGTACAGTACAAAGCGCTGATGGCGACCGAAGGCGTGAACCTCGAGTTCACCGAAGACGGTATCAAACGTATTGCCCAGGCCGCATGGCAGGTCAACGAAACCACCGAGAACATCGGTGCGCGTCGCCTGCATACCGTGCTGGAACGCCTGGTAGAAGATATCTCTTACGACGCAAGCGACCTTAACGGTCAAACCGTTACCATTGACGCAGAATATGTGAGTAAACATCTGGATGCGTTAGTGGCAGATGAAGATCTGAGCCGTTTTATCCTATAATCGCGGTTACTGGATTCTCATCACGTTTAATGGGGGCTAATGCCCCCATTTTTATTGGCTAAATACTTATGACTGACATCAGCCGTACTCAGGCGTGGCTCGAAAGTCTGCGCCCTAAAACACTTCCTCTGGCCTTTGCCGCGATTATCGTCGGCACCGCCCTTGCCTGGTGGCAGGGTTATTTTGATCCGCTGGTCGCCGCGCTGGCGTTGATTACCGCTGGCCTGCTGCAAATCCTCTCCAATCTCGCTAACGACTACGGCGACGCGGTAAAGGGCAGCGACAAGCCGGACCGCATAGGGCCACTGCGCGGAATGCAGAAAGGGGTGATTACCCAGGCGCAGATGAAACGCGCGCTGATTATCACCGTGGTGCTGATCTGCGTATCCGGCCTGGCGCTGGTGACGGTGGCGTCTAAGACCACCAGCGATTTTATTGGCTTCCTGGTGCTGGGTTTATTGGCCATTATCGCGGCCATCACCTACACCGTCGGCACACGTCCTTACGGTTATATTGGGCTTGGCGATATCTCCGTACTGGTATTCTTCGGCTGGCTGAGCGTGATGGGAAGCTGGTACCTGCAGGCGCATACGGTGATCCCTGCCCTGTTCCTGCCCGCGACCGCCTGCGGTCTGCTGGCGACGGCGGTGCTCAACATCAACAACCTGCGCGACATCGACAGCGATCGCGAGAACGGCAAAAACACCCTGGCGGTTCGTCTGGGGCCGGTTAATGCGCGCCGCTATCATGCCTGCCTGCTCATTGGCGCGCTGGTTTGCCTGGCGCTGTTTAACCTGATTTCCTTGCAGAGCCTGTGGGGCTGGCTGTTTGTGCTTGCCGCGCCGCTGCTGATTAAGCAGGCCCGTTTTGTGATGCGTGAACTCAGTCCGTCCGCCATGCCGCCAATGCTGGAGCGCACGGTAAAAGGTGCGCTGCTGACTAACCTGTTGTTCGTCATCGGGATTGTGTTAAGCCAGACGCTGCGTTAGCTGACAAATATCAATTAACAATTGATGATTTTGCCAACAACGCATTTCGCACGATATACTGAACACATTCGCAGCAACTGAGCGTTAAACCTATGAAATACGATACCTCCGAGCTTTGTGACATCTACCAGGAAGATGTCAACGTCGTTGAACCGCTGTTCTCCAACTTTGGTGGGCGGTCGTCGTTTGGCGGACAGATCGTCACGGTGAAATGTTTCGAGGACAACGGGTTGCTGTACGATCTGCTCGAACAGAATGGCCGCGGCCGCGTTCTTGTGGTCGACGGCGGCGGTTCCGTGCGCCGTGCATTAATTGATGCTGAACTGGCCGGCATTGCCGTTCAGAATGAGTGGGAAGGCCTTGTGGTGTATGGTTCCGTGCGGCAGGTGGACGATCTGGAAGACCTGGATATCGGGATTCAGGCCATCGCGGCCATACCGGTAGGGGCGGCGGGTGACGGTATCGGCGAAAGCGACGTGCGCGTCAATTTCGGCGGCGTGACCTTCTTCTCTGGGGACCATCTCTACGCCGATAATACCGGCATTATTCTGTCGGAAGACGCGCTGGATATCGAGTAATTTAACAGGCCATCTTTTATCGGATGGCCTTTGTTTTTATCGTCACCCAAACCGTGAAGTTAACACAGGTTTAGATATCTCCACTTTTTATACTGCAATAACACTCCCCCGGAGCGTCTCCTGACGGTTTCGGCGCTCCAGAATAATCGTTCATTCAATCGCCGTCGTTTGCCACATATTTTGCATATCACGTCATACTTTCCCTGCACAGCAGGTGCGCACTAACTGCTTACGACATAAAGAAAATTTAGCTTAGGTTAACGTCTTTACGGTGTATTATGAGTAAATAACCGCCACAATTTCAGGGTTACCTTTCCTGCTTACCGGACGGGCTTACCTGACAGAAGAAGAATGGATTCATCATGAGCAATCAAAAGGGATGTAAGTTCTGCCAGCGCGACGGTTTACCCGTCCTGCCCGTTCGTCCGGCAATCATGGAAAAAGGCGACGCGCTACCGACATTACCCGGCAGTATTACCGTACCAGTAACGGCCGAAGGAGGTGCAGACTATACCGCCCGTCTGCTGAGGCAGGGCTTTTTATACATCTGGGCGGAACGTTCACAACGCTGGATTAACTATTATGCTACCGGCGACGGCTATTTTTATCCTCTTCCAGAGGATGGCACCGTGCCGCCGCGCGTGGAAAGCGGGGACATTACCCCCTGTATTACCCGACCAGATGAACTGGCAACCGCTTCCCTGGTGACACTGCCGGTAAAGCCCGCCGGTATCCTTAACGGGGTGTACTGGTTTGCGTGGTCTGAAGAGTCGTGGACACCGGTGGTACGCAAACAGCATGAAGATGTCGCCTGGCGAAGCCAGTATATGCAGAAATTTGATATGGATGCCTGGCTTGCCAGCCACAGCGGCCAGCAGGCCCTGCCCTTCCGTCAACTCGCCAGCTGCGTGGCTGAATACAGTCCAGGACTGCGCAACAGCACCCTTAAAGCCTGGACTCCCTCTCCCCTCAAAGCGGTCAGTAGTCATTCTGCGGCCGATTTACAACAGGCGGCAGATAATCTGAACGCGGGCAACGGTGCAATTCTGATGTTGTCTGACCCGGTTGGCGTAGCGACGGAGATTTCAGCCCTGGCACGCTACCGGATGCAGCAGGCTATCGCCACGGATCCGGAGTTGAGCCGTGGCACTGCATTGCTGACCATGCTCGGCAGCGTCGAACTGGCAATGCGTAATTATTTTTACCTGCGGGCAGAAGCCGGGGATGAAAGCTATGAGCGCCAGATGCGCTACGGCAGGGACACGCCGGCAGGACCGAGATTTCCGGCTCCGGACATGGCCGACCGGATGCATGTCCTGAATGAGGCCAGCCGGAAGGACCGGGTGGATGAGGCATGGCAGACCAGCTACGAAAAATACATCGACCGGGCGAAGACACAGGCATTCAGTGAGAGGCTGAAAGACTGGCTGACCGAATATGACAACAGTTCCGTCATCCCCATCACCCGGATGTATCTGGCCTGGCTGCAGGGGCCGGTGATGGCGAATTACTTTGTGCAGCACTTTGATCCGACCTGCGCGCACAGCGGCGGACGCTATATCCAGACAGTAGGGAAAGTACTGGCAGGAATGAACGACAAAGGCGGAGTGATTACCTACATCGATCAGCAGTTGAATCAGGCTCCGCTGACGCCGGAAAACTATCTTCAGCGGGCGGCCTTCTTTAATCATGGCGGCTGGATTGCCGAGGTGAATGCACAGCTGAAAAGCGGCGGACCAGACTGGTGGCTGGGCATAAGCTGGGACCGTCTGGCGGACGGCGCGAAGGAGTACAGCGGCAGCTACGCCAGTGCGATCCTGACCGGGCTGGAAAAACTCAGCATGCTCTGGTCTGACACGATGATGAAATCGGTGGATCTGATGGTGAAAGGGACGCCGGTGCGCTTTGCTGTCGGGATACTGGCGATGCAGGGTAAGGCGTTCTCAGCCGTCAGCGTGGTGCCGGGGACGAAAAACTTTGTCGGGGCGATGACCCGGGGAATGGCCGGGATGCTGGAAATGAGCGG
Source organism: Enterobacter asburiae (assembly GCF_024599655.1). Taxonomy (NCBI): domain Bacteria; kingdom Pseudomonadati; phylum Pseudomonadota; class Gammaproteobacteria; order Enterobacterales; family Enterobacteriaceae; genus Enterobacter; species Enterobacter asburiae. Next base: position 179,658 of record NZ_CP102247.1, on the reverse strand, counting down.
ACGCAGCGGCGGGCAATTATATACCGCGATGCGTAAGCTGACCGAGAGACTGGTGAAGGAGCTACCGGCTCGCTCGCTGGAGAAAATATCTCTGCCGCGGATTATTGACGTGCAGGAGGCGAAGGCACTGGCCGCCCTGCCGGTTAAAGAGCGGCTGGCGAAGCTCAGTACGGCAATGCTCACGGAGGACGAGCTGGCGCGAATGTTGTTCCCGAAATCGCCGGGCTCCTCGGTGGCGCAACTGAGCGGGATGAAACCCGGCACGCTGGCGACGGAGATGGCGGCGAAAGGCATGACGTTTGGCGGGACGGTGTTCTCAGCGTACTTCCAGTGGATGGTGCTGGGGTACGGTGTGAAAGAGAGCGGCCTGCCGTCCGAAGGTAAAGCAGCGACGGTGTTCGGGGCGAATGCCAGCATGGCGGTAGCGTCAACGGCGGAAGCGCTGAAGCTGGCGATGACGCCGCTGATGAGGCTGGAGCTGCCATCGACTGTGTCGATGATAAGAAACGTAATGATGAAGGTTGTCGGGGCGGAGATTTGGAGATTATTTGGACTCGGTGGGGGGCTGGTTTACGCCGGAGTTGAGGTATTCAATGGTGTTGCTGGAATTAAAGAGGGCAACTACAGCGTTGGCATAGCTCATCTGATTAATGCCCTCGGTGTCGGAATGATGACTGTCGGGGGCGGGAGTGATATCACGGTTGCGATCATTTCCCTTTTTGGGGTGTCGGATGCCACTCTGGCTGGATCTGTGGCGGCCTTCTTCCTTGGTCCTGCAGGGATTTTTATAGGGATGCTGCTGGTTTTGGGTGCTGGAGCCTGGCTATTAAGCCATAGCCGGAACGATATACAGACCTGGCTGCTCAGCACGCAATGGCGGCAGATTCCGCCGGGTGAGAGCGATATTCCGGCTATCTGGCCTAATGCGCAAATGGAAAAGGGCGGCTACATGGCCCTGAACGCACAGGGGGGGACGCATGTTTAATCTCTTCAAACGATTGGCAAAAGATCCTTCAAAACGGTTCTATAAGGGATTTCTCCGCCTCAGTGATAAACGTGTTTTTAAGATTTACTCGCAGAAAACAGGCGATCCGGACGTTCCAGGCATATCCGGATTCGACAGCGTGGTGCGCATGAACTCAACCTATCTGGAGCTGGTTGACCGGTATTACAACTGGAGAGGTGTCTTAACTCTTGGGGCCGCAATAATATTCTATATTATGTTTATTCGCGGTTTTCTAGGGTTGTTAATCCCTATGCTCTGGGAGGGAGGATATCCGCTTAAGACCTGGATATATTTGATTGTTGTCTGGTGCTTAATATCACTTCCTCTTTCCTGGGCTGCATACAGGCTAATGGTTTCTGAGATATTTTTCAGTACCTACTATCCGATCCGCTTTAACCGTAAAAACAGGATGGTATATGTCTACCAGTCCGGTGGAACGGTGCTGTCCATTCCGTGGGAGGAACTCAAATTTGTCCTGTACCCAACGAAGGGGCGACTCTCAACGCAGTGGACCATTGTGGGATGTCTTACGGGTGATGACGGAGATACTGTCACGAGAGCGATTCCTCTCCCGATTAATGTCAACTGGGACCCTGAAGACCTGACCATGTACTGGGAATTTATCCGCTGCTATATGGAAGAGGGAGATGAGTATCTCCCGGACCTCGCGGACTCCATTGCCTGGTGCCCGCCAGTGGAAAAGCAGAAAGAGGGCTGGCTGTTCGGACTGCTCTATCTCAGTAAGCAGTGGTTCGGGTGTCTCGGCCTGCTGGTGAATGCGCTGCAGTTGCCTCTCTTTTTCGTGCTCAGTTTTCCGCGCTGGCTGGTCATGCTGACCTGCAAAATCCCGGAATGGCCTGCGGAGGTAGCTGCGGCCTGTCAGCCGGCTGAGAATGACCCTGTCAACAAAGGCGCTGAGCATAATCCACCGCAGGTCTGGCGACCAATGCTGGGCTTGCAGGGCAAGGAGCGTTATGCCCGCACGTTTGCAAAAGAGCGCGGAGCAATGGACCGGGTCGTTGCCCGACTGAAAGCCAAATATGGAAGGCAGAATCATGCAGACTGAGGGGCTTATCGGTCTGGCGGGAATATTTGTCGGGATGCTGCTGGTTCTGGGTGCTGGAGCCTGGTTGTTAAGCCATAGCTGGAACGATATACAGACCTGGCTTCTCAGTACACAGTGGCGACGAATTCCGCCGGATGAAAGCGATATCCCGGCTATCTGGCCGAATGCACAAATGGAAAAGGACGGCTATATGGCCCTGAATGCACAGGGAGGAGCACATGTTTAACCCTTTTAAGCGATTCCCTGTCGACCCGTCATCGAATCGGTTCTATAAGGGATTTCGTCATCTCAGCGATAAAGGTGTTTTTAAAATTTATTCGCAGAAAACAGGTGATCCGGATGTTCCAGGAATTTCCGGGTTTGACAGCGTGGTGCGGCTGAACTCAACCTATCTGGAGCTGGTTGACCGTTCTTACAACTGGCGCGGAACGTGGACGCTGGCAGGGGTAATCTTTTTTTGTCTGTTCTTTGGTTTGTTTTGCTACAGCATTATCGGGCTGGTATTGGGATGGGGGGGACGCAGTTTTGGCGTCTGGTTTGCAGTTATTTTAACGTGGGTTATTACGTTGCCGATCTCTCTGCTTACATACCGAATGATGACCTCTGAGGTATTTTTCAGCACCTACTATCCAATCCGCTTTAACCGTAAAAACAGGATGGTATATATCTACCAGTCCGGTGGAACGGTGTTGTCCGTTCCGTGGCAGGAGCTTAGTTTTGTCCTGACTTCAGCAAAGATGCGATTCTCAACGCAGTGGACCATTGTGGGTTGTACTACGGAAGAGGATGGAGACACGGTAGCGAAGGCTATCCCTCTCCCGATCAATCTGGAGAGTGACCCCGATGTCCTGACCATGTACTGGGAATTTATCCGCTGCTATATGGAAGAAGGGGATGAGTATCTCCCGGACCTCGCGGACTCCATTGCCTGGTGCCCGCCGGTTGAAAAGCAGAAAGAGGGCTGGCTGTTCGGACTGCTCTACCTTAGCAAGCAGTGGTTCGGGCGGCTCGGCCTTCTGGTGAATGCGCTGCAGCTTCCCTTCTTTTTCGTCATCAGCTTTCCGCGCTGGCTGGTCATGCTGACCTGCAAAATACCGGAATGGCCTGCGGAGGTAGCTTCGGCCTGTCAGCCAGACGAGAATGACCCTGTCAATAAAGGCGCTGAGCATAATTCACCGCAGGTCTGGCGACCGATGCTGGGCTTGCAGGGCAAGGAGCGTTATGCCCGCAAGTTTGCAAAAGAGCGCGGAGCAATGGACCGGGTCGTTGCCCGGCTGAAAGCCAAATATGGCGGACAGAACCATGCGGACTGAGGGGCTTATCGGTCATGAACCGAATACTGGCGAAAGCGACGTACGCGTGAATTTCGGGCGGCGTCACCTTCTTCTTCCACGACCATCTTTATGCTGATAATACCGGCATTATCCTGTCGGAAGATGCGCTGGATATCGAGTAAAAAAACCGGGTAGCGGCGACGCCTACCCGGCTATTTCAGTTAAATCCCGACAGAATTAAACCTCTTCCATACGTCCCAGCAGCGCCTGCAGGCGATCCTGCCAGCCGTTCTGCTGTTCGCGCAGCTGGTTGTTTTCGCGCTCCAGTTCTTCGCGGCCGTGCTGAGCGTTCTGAACTTCCTGCGCCAGGCTGTTGTTCTTCTCTTTCAGCTCTTCAATTTCCATCTGCAGCAGGGTGATGGTGTCAATCGCCTGCTGTACTTTCGATTCCAGTTTCTCAAACACTTCTAAAGACATGATGCTACCTCTCCTGAATTGCAAGGCGACGCTTTAACATAAACGCGCACGACATATACCGTCGATTGTATGGAGCGCGGCGCTCTGTGTCCAGCGACACACCGCGCAGATCGCGGTTTGCAACACTTTTAGGTCTGGTCCTGGTGCGTTCGCGTCATATACCCCTAAATTGTTAACCGATTCGTTAATGAAATGATTCAGCTCACATTCCTGTACTGATGCAAAAATGTGCCTTATGGCGCGAAAACGCTCATTTTATTGACGCAGACCACACATTTTGATTTCGATATTTCTCGTTTTTGCTCGTTAACGATAAATTAACACTATGTCTACAGGGCATCGTGGCTGTCACGGGCGGTCATGCTAACAATAAACATCAATTTCTTCAGGATTCCGATTATGAGTCAGACATCAACCTTAAAAGGCCAGTGCATTGCCGAGTTCCTTGGTACCGGGTTGTTGATATTCTTCGGAGTGGGCTGTGTCGCTGCACTGAAAGTGGCGGGTGCCAGTTTTGGTCAGTGGGAAATCAGTATCATCTGGGGTCTGGGCGTGGCGATGGCCATCTACCTGACCGCAGGGGTGTCTGGTGCACATCTTAACCCGGCGGTGACAATCGCACTGTGGCTGTTCGCGTGCTTCGACGGACGCAAAGTTGTACCTTTCATTCTTTCTCAGTTTGCCGGCGCGTTTTGCGCAGCGGCGTTAGTTTACGGGCTTTATTACAATCTTTTCATCGACTTCGAACAGACGCATCATATGGTACGCGGCAGCGTCGAAAGTCTGGATCTGGCAGGCATCTTCTCAACCTACCCTAACCCGCATATCAATTTTGTGCAGGCGTTCGCAGTTGAAATGGTGATTACCGCTATTCTGATGGGCGTTATCCTGGCGCTGACCGACGACGGAAACGGCATTCCGCGCGGCCCGCTGGCCCCCCTGCTGATTGGCCTGCTGATTGCGGTGATTGGCGCCTCCATGGGCCCGCTGACCGGCTTCGCGATGAACCCGGCACGTGATATCGGACCAAAAGCGTTCGCCTTTATCGCAGGCTGGGGCGACGTCGCCTTCACCGGCGGCAAAGACATTCCTTACTTCCTGGTACCGCTGTTTGCGCCGGTTCTCGGGGCTGCGCTGGGTGCGTTTAGCTACCGCAAATTAATTGGTCGCCACTTACCGTGCGACACCTGTGTGGAAGAGGAGAAGGAAACGACTTCTACCGCACAACAAAAAGCTTCGCTGTAATCTGACTACGGGACACATACCATGACCGAAAAAAAATATATCGTTGCGCTCGACCAGGGCACTACCAGCTCCCGCGCTGTCGTAATGGATCATGACGCGAACATCGTCAGCGTGTCACAGCGCGAATTTGAGCAAATTTATCCTCGTCCAGGCTGGGTAGAGCACGACCCGATGGAGATTTGGGCATCACAAAGCTCCACGCTGGTCGAAGTGCTGGCGAAAGCCGATATCAGTTCCGACGAGATTGCCGCGATTGGTATCACTAACCAGCGTGAAACGACGATTGTCTGGGAACGTGAAACCGGTAAGCCTATTTACAACGCCATCGTCTGGCAGTGCCGCCGTACCTCTGAGATCTGCGAACAGCTGAAGCGCGACGGCATGGAAGAGTACGTGCGCAGCGCCACCGGCCTGGTGGTTGACCCGTATTTCTCCGGCACCAAAGTGAAATGGATCCTCGACCATGTGGAAGGTTCACGCGAGCGTGCTAAACGCGGCGAGCTGCTGTTCGGTACCGTTGACACCTGGCTCATCTGGAAGATGACCCAAGGACGCGTTCACGTCACCGACTACACCAACGCCTCGCGCACCATGCTGTTCAACATCAACACCCTGGAGTGGGATGACAAGATGCTGGACGCGCTGGATATCCCACGCGCGATGCTGCCTGAAGTGCGCAAGTCTTCAGAAGTGTACGGTCAGACCAACATCGGCGGCAAAGGCGGCACCCGTATTCCTATCGCCGGTATTGCCGGTGACCAGCAGGCGGCGCTATTCGGCCAGCTGTGCGTCAAAGAAGGGATGGCGAAGAACACCTACGGCACCGGCTGCTTTATGCTGATGAACACCGGCGAGAAAGCGGTGAAATCAGAAAACGGTCTGCTGACTACCATCGCCTGCGGCCCGCGCGGCGAAGTGAACTATGCCCTGGAAGGTGCGGTGTTCATGGCCGGCGCGTCTATCCAGTGGCTGCGCGACGAGATGAAGCTGATCAGCGATGCGTTCGATTCCGAGTACTTCGCGACCAAAGTGAAAGACACCAACGGCGTGTACGTGGTGCCTGCGTTCACCGGTCTGGGCGCACCGTACTGGGACCCGTATGCACGCGGGGCGATTTTCGGTCTGACGCGCGGTGTGAACTCTAACCACATTATTCGCGCCACCCTGGAATCCATCGCCTACCAGACGCGCGACGTGCTGGAAGCGATGCAGGCTGACTCCGGCATTCGTCTGCACGCCCTGCGCGTGGACGGCGGTGCGGTAGCAAATAACTTCCTGATGCAGTTCCAGTCCGACATTCTGGGCACCCGCGTTGAGCGCCCTGAAGTGCGTGAAGTGACGGCGCTGGGCGCAGCGTACCTTGCCGGTCTGGCGGTAGGCTTCTGGCAGAACCTGGACGAGCTGCAGGAAAAAGCGGTTATTGAACGCGAATTCCGCCCTGGCATCGAAACCACCGAGCGTAACTTCCGCTACAGCGGCTGGAAGAAAGCGGTGAAACGTGCCCTGGCGTGGGAAGAGCACGAAGAGTAATCCCCCTCACCCCGGCCCTCTCCCCAAAGGGGAGAGGGTGTTTTAAGTCCCCTCGCCCCTTTGGGGAGAGGGTTAGGGTGAGGGGAGTACAGACCGCACCTTACCCACTCTGTGATAAACTTCGTGCAATTCCTTTTGATTGCACGAGTACCTCATGAAACGTGAACTTGCTATCGAGTTTTCCCGCGTCACCGAAGCTGCCGCCCTCGCAGGTTATAAATGGCTGGGTCGTGGCGACAAAAATACCGCAGACGGCGCAGCCGTCCATGCCATGCGCATTGTCCTTAACCAAGTCAACATCGACGGCACCATCGTGATCGGTGAAGGCGAGATCGACGAAGCGCCGATGCTCTACATCGGTGAAAAAGTCGGTACCGGCAAAGGCGATGCCGTGGATATCGCGGTTGACCCGATCGAAGGCACCCGCATGACGGCGATGGGTCAGGCCAATGCCTTAGCGGTGATGGCCGTGGGCGATAAGGGCTGCTTCCTCAACGCGCCGGATATGTACATGGAAAAGCTGATTGTCGGTCCTGGCGCGAAAGGCGCAATCGACCTTAGCCTGCCGCTGGAAGAGAACCTGCACAACATCGCCAAAGCCCTGGGCAAACCCCTTAGCGAACTGACCGTGACGATTCTGGCAAAACCGCGCCACGACGCCACCATCGCGCAGATGCAAAAGCTCGGCGTGCGCGTGTTTGCCATTCCGGACGGTGACGTTGCCGCCTCGATCCTGACCTGCATGCCGGACAGCGAAGTCGACGTGCTGTACGGCATCGGCGGCGCGCCGGAAGGTGTCGTCTCTGCGGCGGTGATCCGCGCGCTGGATGGCGATATGCAGGCCCGTCTGCTGCCCCGCCATGAGGTGAAAGGCGACAGCGAAGAGAACCGCCGTATCGGGGAAAACGAGCTGGCGCGCTGCGAAGCGATGGGCATCGAGGCCAATAAAGTGCTGGCTCTGGACGAGATGGCGCGTAGCGATAACGTTGTCTTTTCGGCGACCGGCATCACCAAAGGCGATCTGCTGGACGGCATTACCCGCAAGGGTAATATGGCCACCACCGAAACGCTGCTGATCCGCGGTAAATCACGCACCATTCGCCGCATCCAGTCTATCCACTATCTCGACCGCAAAGACCCGGACGTGCAGACGCACATTCTGTAAAACCGTTTGATCGATAGAGCTTTCCGGCCCTGACGGGCTGGAAATTGTCACCACAAGTACGGAAGATAGAACAGAGAAACAGCACAGGAGAAGATCATGGCGGACTGGGTAACAGGTAAAGTCACAAAGGTACAGTTCTGGACCGATGCGCTATTTAGTCTCACCGTACATGCTCCCGTTAACCCGTTTAAAGCCGGGCAATTTGCGAAGCTGGGGCTGGACGTCGACGGCGAGCGCGTGCAGCGCGCCTACTCTTACGTTAACGCGCCTGATAACCCGGATCTCGAGTTCTATCTGGTCACCGTTCCTGACGGTAAGCTCAGCCCGCGCCTTGCCGCCCTAAAGCCCGGCGACGACGTGCAAATTGTGAGTGAAGCGGCAGGCTTCTTTGTGCTTGAAGAGATCCCTGACTGTGACACGCTCTGGATGCTGGCAACCGGTACGGCCATCGGCCCTTATCTCTCTATTTTGCAGTACGGCAAAGACCTGGAGCGCTTTAAAAACATCGTGCTGGTGCACGCTGCGCGCTACGCCGCAGACCTGAGCTACCTGCCGCAGATGCAGGCGCTTGAAGAGCAGTACGGCGGGAAGTTAAAGATTCAGACGGTGGTCAGCCGCGAAACCGTAGCAGGAGCGCTTACCGGTCGCGTCCCGGCGTTAATTGAGAGTGGGGCCCTGGAAGACGCGGTGGGTTTGCCGCTTAACGCTGAAACCAGCCACGTCATGCTGTGTGGCAACCCGCAGATGGTACGTGACACGCAGCAGCTTCTGAAGGATACCCGGCAGATGACGAAACACCTTCGTCGCCGACCGGGCCATATGACCGCCGAACACTACTGGTGATCAGCGGTATTTCACCTCAAGGGTGTCTTTACCGTATTTGTTTTCGCTCTGGGTGCCAATAAACGCGCCCAGATCGACAATCATCATCACGAAGATGACCGACGGCAGCAGCCTGCCCACGACCCACGGCAGGATGGACGGAAGCATCGCCCAGTTTCCCGCTACCAGCATCCACGCCAGAATAATCAGAAATGCCCACGCGCCGGAACGTCCGCGATCGTGCAGCCGTTTTACCACAACCGCCGCCGTTGGCCATAGCAGGCAGACCAGCGCGAAGGCCGCCGTTTGCGTGCTCAGCCAGGCATTGTAAGCAACGAAAAACAGAAGCAGCATGGCGACAATCCACGTCACCATCCAGATCCAGAAATCACGGCGTCCAATACGCCCTTTGAACGAAAACAGCCACTGCTGTATGGTCATGTAAGGTTCCTTATTATCGTATAGCGCGCATTTTACCCTGGAGTTGTGACCTTTTGACAAGCCGACCAGATATCGTTTTAATCATGAGCACTTACGGCCAGGGGCAATGTTGATGAAAAGTTCGGCACGTTCTCTCTTCCTGTGTTTAGCGCTGCTCAGCGTGGGTTATCCCCTGCACGCCGCCGAAACCACTGCCCCGACCACAGCACCCTATCTGCTGGCGGGCGCGCCGTCGTTCGATCAGTCCATCAGCCAGTTTCGTGAAGCCTTCAATCAGGCCAACCCAACGCTCCCGCTGGATGAGTTTCGCGCTATTGATGGCCCCCGCGACGCGCCTACCCTGACCCGTGCGGCAAGCAAGATTAACGAGAATTTGTATGCCTCCACGGCGCTGGAGCGCGGTACGTTAAAAATTAAAAGCATGCAAATCACCTGGCTGCCGATACAGGGGCCAGAGCAGAAAGCCGCTAAGGCGAAAGCGCTGGAGTACATGAGCGCGGTACTGCAGGCCTTCACCCCTGCGCTGACGAAAAAGCAAAGTCAGCAAAAGCTGCAAAAACTCCTTACTGCCGGGAAAAACAAGCGTTACTACGCCGATACCGAAGGCGCGATCCGCTATGTTGTGGCGGACAACGGCGAAAAAGGACTGACCTTCGCTGTTGAACCGATTAAGCTGGCACTATCTGACACTCTCGGCGGGGCGAATTAATGACAAAAAGCAAAGCCTTTCGAGGGAAAATCTCTATACTGATTCACAGACCATGCTGCCCGACAGGGTGGCCATATTCCTTAATTCGCTTATTTAGCGTGGAGAATTGAAATGCGACATCCTTTAGTGATGGGTAACTGGAAACTGAACGGCAGCCGCCACATGGTAAACGAGCTGGTTGCGAACCTGCGTAAAGAGCTGGCTGGCGTGACGGGCTGCGCGGTTGCTATCGCTCCGCCGGATATGTACCTGGATCTGGCTAAACACGCCGCTGACGGCAGCCACATCGTTCTGGGCGCGCAGAACGTTGACGTTAACCTGTCTGGCGCGTTCACCGGTGAAACCTCCGCTGAAATGCTGAAAGATATCGGCGCGAAATACATCATCATCGGCCACTCCGAGCGTCGCACCTATCACAAAGAATCCGACGAGTTCATCGCGAAGAAATTCGCCGTGCTGAAAGAGCAGGGTCTGATCCCGGTTCTGTGCATCGGTGAAACCGAAGCGGAAAACGAAGCGGGCAAAACCGAAGAAGTGTGCGCACGTCAGATCGACGCAGTGCTGAAAACTCAGGGCGCGGCAGCGTTCGAAGGCGCGGTAATCGCATACGAGCCAGTCTGGGCGATCGGTACCGGCAAATCTGCAACCCCTGCGCAGGCTCAGGCGGTTCACAAATTCATTCGTGACCACATTGCTAAAGCCGACGCAAAAGTCGCTGAGCAAGTGATCATCCAGTACGGTGGTTCCGTTAACGCTTCCAACGCTGCTGAGCTGTTCACCCAGCCAGACATCGATGGCGCGCTGGTTGGCGGTGCATCCCTGAAAGCGGACGCTTTCGCGGTGATCGTTAAAGCGGCAGAAGCGGCTAAACAGGCGTAATTGCCTTTGTGGCGGGTGGCGCTTGCGCTTACCCGCCCTACAAAAACCCTACAACCTACCTAACACGCTAAACCACAGATAATCCAGCGGCAGCAGCACCAGATAGGTTGCCACCGCCAGCGCAAGACAAAGCACCATCCCCGCCCTTGCAGGCACCTTCCCGAGCCCCATGGCCACCACAATCGGCGACGCCTGATACGGCAGCAGCGGCGTGGAATAGCCCAGTACCTGAATCATGATCACCGACAGCAGCGGGAAACCGGTCGCGTCCGAAAAACTCTGCGCCAGCGTGGTGTACAGCGCCGGCACGCCGTTGGCGGTCATAATGAAGTTGAGCGCGGTGGTAATACCGGTCAGCGCCAGGAAACTGGTGAACGGTCTGTCTGCATCCAGCGGCATAATGCGAAGCAATGCCTCGCCCACCGCCGCTCCGATACCGGTTTGCGTCACCACGATTGCCAGACCGAGAATACCCGCGACGTAAATGCAGGTACGCATGTTCACGCCCGCTGAAAATTCTTCCCCGGTGATAAAGCCGATGCGCGGCAGCATGACGACGATCGACGCCGCCAGCCCCGTCCACGCGGGCCCCACGCCGTGCCAGCTCTCCGTCACCCACATCCCCAGCACCACCGCCAGCAGCCAGGCGAGACGCTTTTCGTCCCGCCCCATCGGATCAGACGGTGCCTGTTCCTTCGGCGGTTTCGGGCTACCGGGAAATAGCCAGCAGATCAGGCCAATCAGGATCAGGCCTTTGAGAATGCCCAGCACCGGCGTGTGCAGCAGCAGATACGGGACATAGTTCAGATGGATGCCGTACGAGCCTTCCGCCGCACCGCTCATTACCAGATTAGGGACGTTAGCAGGCAGGATGGTCGCCGAAAGCTGGAAAGTCCCGAACCCCACGGCCAGCGCCAGCCCATACCAGGCGCGGGAGCCGTCGGCAATACCGGCGCGTTTTGCCATCGCCGCGACAATCGGCATCAGCAGCGCAATACGCCCCATGTTCGACGGCATCACAAACGCCAGCGCATAGCTCAGCAGCACCACGCTCGCCACCATCAACACCCAGGAGTCGGTGAGCTTTGCCGACAGCGCCCGGGCGGCCCTGTCCGCTAGTCCGGTTTTACGGATTGCCACGCCGAGCACAAAACCGCTGAATACCAGCCAGAAAGCCGACGAGGCAAAACCACCGAAGATGACCTCCGGCGGGGCGATTCTGGCGGTCATCGCCGCCGTGAAGAACAGCAGCGCGGTGATAAATTCCGGCAATAGCGACGTCGCCCACAGAACGATGGTGACGCCAACGATCAGTGAGGGCAGCAGCAGAGGATGCGTTAACCAGAGCGACATACCTGTCTCCTGTAGAATTTTTCAGCAAGTCTACGGTGACAGGCAGCCCGAGTAAACGCGATTTATGGTGGGGTTACTTCAGGATAGCGCATTGATGATCCTGCAATTCCTCTGCCGACGCGCGGTTGAGCATCAGCAGATTGCGCTCGGTCGCCAGCAACACAAACGAGCCGTCCGACTGCTGCGCCATCGCCAGGGCAAAGCGCCCCATATGGTCGCGCGCTTCCGGCAGCTCTTCTGCCAGCATCATAAACGGGCTGCGCTGGACCAGTTCATTCTCCGTCACCCGGCGAGCAAGATACTCATGTCCTTCCAGCCCCCCAGGAAGAGGCAGCCACTGGGTGCTGATTTCTCCCTGCGCCGCGTTGAGCTTCTCACGCACGTCCGGGCGCAGGCAGGAGATATGAATATGGAAATGGTTCTGCGTACGACCCGTCGGGGAGTTAATCGTCAGCGAAATGGCGCTGTCAGGCACCTCGGATCCACGCTTCAGGGTCATAAAGCTGCGCGACTGCCACGCCAGCCAGAAAAAGTTCGGCGTATGAGCTTCGGTCAACAGCGGGCTCTCGGTACCGTTGATGCGATATGTCGGCATCAGCAGGTACTGCAGCGGCCCGTTGCGATCTTTAAATACCACATAGCCTGCATCCGTTTTCACCTGCGCACACGGCGCCGGGTTACGGTTCTGGATCTGATTCGGCACACACTGGTCGAGAACGATATGTCGCAACGCATTCGGATTACCCGCCTTCATCCAGTACCAGCCGCCAGCGGCAAGGGCGATGACAATGAGGATCAATAAGATAATTTTTTTCACAACGCGTTCCCTGTTTTCAATAGAGGCAAAAGAGTAACGCAAAATGATGACCAAATAAAAAACCCGGCGGATTTCTCACGCCGGGTTACTGTGTCATTGGCTAATGGTTAGCGCTGGCTGATCTGGTCGAAAGTGCCGCCGTTAGAGAAGTGCTCTTTCTGCGCTTTGGTCCAGCCGCCGAACTCGTCATCGATGGTGAAGAGTTTCAGTTTAGGGAATACGCTTTCGTATTTCTTCGCAACGGCCGGATCGCGTGGACGGTAGAAGTTTTTCGCCGCAATTTCCTGGCCTTCCGGTGAGTAGAGATACTTCAGGTACGCTTCCGCTACCGCTTTGGTGTCTTTTTTCTCAACCACTTTATCGACTACAGAGACGGTCGGCTCAGCCAGAATCGATTCGCTCGGGGTCACGATCTCAAATTTGTCTTTGCCCAGCTCGTTGGTAGCCAGCAGGGCTTCGTTTTCCCATGCGATCAGCACGTCGCCAATCCCGCGCTCGACGAAGGTGTTGGTGGCGCCACGCGCGCCGGAGTCCAGCACCTCAACGTTTTTATACAGCGCCTTCACGAATTCCTGCGCTTTGGCCTGGTCGCCATTGTTGTGATGCAGTGCATAACCCCACGCGCCGAGGTAGTTCCAGCGAGCGCCGCCGGAGCTTTTCGGGTTCGGGGTAATCACAGAAACGCCCGGTTTGATCAGGTCGTTCCAGTCTTTAATTTGTTTCGGGTTTCCTTTACGCACCAGGAAGACGATAGTCGAGGTGTAGGGTGCGGAGTTATCCGGCAGGCGTTTGATCCAGTTTTTGTCGATGCGGCCACGCTCGGCGATAGCGTCGACATCGTAGGCCAGCGCCAGGGTTACCACGTCGGCTTCAATCCCGTTGATGACGGAGGTCGCCTGCTTGCCAGAACCACCGTGAGACTGGCGAACCACGACATTGTCACCAGTTTCCTGCTTCCAGTGTGCTGCAAACGCTTTGTTGTACTGCTCGTACAGTTCACGCGTCGGGTCGTATGACACGTTCAATAACTGGATGTCCTTAGCCAGAACGCTGGTCGATGCCAGCAATAATGTTAAACCCACGCCCCATTTATTCATCGCCCAGCTCTCTTATGTAGTGTTTTGATGAATGCAGCGTGCCAGAAAGCGATTCGAGGATTAAAGAATAAAAAAAGATTGGCTATAACGTAGTGGAATAAAAAGGCAAATTGTGCGAACAAAAAAGCCCGGTGGCGCTTCGCTTACCGGGCCTACGAACCGTGCCTTGTAGGCCGGGTAAGGCGAAGCCGCCACCCGGCACAAAACAAACGCCGATCAGTACAGTTTTTTCGCGCAGTCCAGCCAGTCACCTTTGAACGGACGCTTCATGTTTTCAATCGCGTCGATGATGTCATGGTGAACCAGTTTTTCGTTCTGAATACCGACGCAGCGGCCGCCGTGACCCTGCAGCAGCAGATCGATAGCGTACGCGCCCATACGGGACGCCAGAATACGGTCGTAAGGGCCTGGGGAACCGCCACGCTGGATGTGACCCAGTACGGTTGCGCGGGTTTCGCGTTTGGTTTCGGCTTCGATGTACTTCGCCAGCTCGTCAACGTCACAGATGTGCTCGGTGATAGCCACGATCGCGTGTTTTTTACCTTTCGCGATGCCCGCTTTGATTTCAGCCACCAGATCTTCACGGCTAAATTCAACTTCTGGCACGACGATAAATTCGCAACCGCCCGCAATGGCTGCCGCCAGCGTCAGGTCGCCGCAGTAACGGCCCATCACTTCAACGATAGAGATACGCTGGTGAGAAGACGAGGTGTCACGCAGACGGTCAATCGCTTCAACAACGGTACCCAGTGCAGTAAAGAAGCCGATAGTGTAGTCAGTGCCTTTGATGTCATTGTCGATGGTGCCCGGCAGACCGATGCACGGGAAACCCATTTCGGTCAGACGTTTTGCACCCATGTAGGAGCCGTCACCACCGATAACCACCAGGGCGTCCAGGCCGCGTTTCTTCATGTTTTCGATAGCCACTTCACGAACGTGTTCATCACGGAATTCCGGGAAGCGTGCAGAACCGAGGAAAGTACCGCCGCGGTTGATCATGTCAGACACGCTGTAACGGTCGAGCTGAACCATACGATCTTCATACAGGCCCAGATAACCGTCATAAACGCCAAAAACTTCCAGGCCTTCCGTCAGCGCTGCACGGACAACACCACGAATTGCCGCGTTCATGCCCGGCGCATCACCGCCGCTTGTCAACACACCGATTTTCTTAATCATGACTACCTCTGAACTTAGGAATGCAAAATTGAAATCTGTTGCCGGAAGAAACTTATCGACCAACGAATACTGCAAATAGTATATCAATCCCTTCCAGCTGAATTGATTCAGGTCAGACCAAATGGCGGTAATTTATACACAAAATGCTGGCCTGGCTCACTTTTTTACAACGAATTACGAAAGCCCAACATGACCGGGTACAACCGAGCAGGGATCCTGGTGAATGATGACGTCTGAACCAGGAAAACGCTGCAAAATCGCCTGCTCGACCTGCTCAGCAATAACGTGAGCCTGTACCAGTGGCAGGTTGTCTTCCATTTCAATGTGAATCTGAATAAAGCGGGTCGG
Source organism: Enterobacter asburiae (assembly GCF_024599655.1). Taxonomy (NCBI): domain Bacteria; kingdom Pseudomonadati; phylum Pseudomonadota; class Gammaproteobacteria; order Enterobacterales; family Enterobacteriaceae; genus Enterobacter; species Enterobacter asburiae. The sequence continues at coordinate 164,250 of NZ_CP102247.1, read as the reverse complement.
CCCTGACTGCCGCGTTCGAAGATCGTGTGCACCGCTGACGCCGGGCCAGGAAGTCACGATGGAAAAAATTTCATTACGTTCTGAGTCCGGGAGGGCGCGGTCAAGCAGTGATTGCACCGCTTCATACCCCATCCGCAGGGCGCTATATAAAATATAGATACCAATCCCTAACGCAAACAACGCATCGGCCCGATGCCAGCCATACCAGGCCAGACCGAGCGCAATAAGAATAGCCCCATTCATCATAACATCAGATTGATAATGAAGCATATCCGCCCGTACAGCCTGACTTTGCGTTTTGCGAACAACCCAGCGCTGGAACGTTACCAGAACAAGTGTGCATATAAGCGCAACGACCGTCACAATCACGCCCACGCCGGGATCCTTCATCGGTGTCGGGGAGACGAGATGCTGAATGCCGGTCAGAAACAGGAAAAGCGCAGAACCGGAAATGAACATACTTTGCGCCAACGCGGCCAGCGACTCCGCTTTGCCATGCCCAAACGTATGCTCTTCATCCGCTGGCTGCAGGGAGTAACGCACCACCAGCAGGTTGGTCAGCGAGGCGGCAATATCCACCAGCGAATCCACCAGCGCCGCCAGAATACTGACCGAACCGGTATACCACCACGCGAAAACCTTAATGACCAGCAAACACGACGCCATTACCGTCGCGGCCATTGCGGCCCGGCTTACCAGTCTTCCATAGGATTGATTCATAAACGCTCCTGTCATGTCATGCCGCTATTATAACGGAAGCATGGGGAGTCGAAGGATGAATAAACGGTTAACAAAAGAGAATAACGAGCAAAAGACCTGTCGCAGATGAAGAGAAGTAGCCGTGGCGTACATCAATAAGAAAGCCCCGTTAAAAAGGGGCTTTCCTGGTTTGAAACCTGAAAATGCTAAGTCAGCACTTAACCATATTTTCTGGCAAAATCGTCTTCAGAGGTGCACAGATAGATAATAAACTCAATGAAGGCAATGACTGACGGTATGAAGGTCCAGCAAAAGATGAGGTAAAGGAATCCCTGGCCAATCTTACCTAAGTAAAATTTATGTGCGCCCAGGCCTCCTAAGAAGAAAGCGAGCAATGCTGCGGTAAGCTTATTTTTACTTCCTGCTGCAACCTGGCTTGCGCCACAATGCGGACAGGCCTTAGCGGTACTGTGCAACTCCTTGCCACATCCTCGGCAAAAAACCATTCCTGACATGATATCCCCTTTTGTTTCTTATCAGTAGCTTGCATATTTTACAAACAATTAAGAAAAATACTATTTTAAAAAAGAATATATCGTCGCAATGAAAATAATGAGCCCTTGATTTAGGGGGGGTGGCAGAAGAAGGGATAAAAAAAACCCCCACATCATGTGGGGGAAGACAGGGATGGTGTCTATGGCAAGGAAAACAGGGTTTACTGGTTACTACGGGTACTGCTATTGCTACTGAAAAACGTCGTTTCTGAGCTTCGCTGCATCCGTGCAACCTCACGCAACTGGTCCATTCGCTGCTGATGTCTGGTGTTCAAAACCGCTTGCTGCTCGGGCGTTAGCAGGTGGAACATCTGGTTGCGGACCTTCGCCAATTCTACCTGGCGGGCAACCTGTTCCTGTGCCATTTTTTCGGCCTGAGCGCGTACAGCGCTTTCGTCAAAATTTTCTGCGGTGACAAGGCGATGCATTGTCTCCATTTCGCTAACATTAACAGGGGGCTGGTCGTGTCGTGCCCTCTGCATCAGATCTCGCATCTGTTGACGCTGATGTTCGGTTAAACTTATGCCGTCAAACATATGGCTTTGGCTGCTGTTCTGCGTTGCACCCTCTTGTAAGGGACTGTTATCGCTGATGATAGCTACAGCAGCCTGGCTAAACGCACTGAACGCCAGCGTTGAGGCCATGACGGCAGCGGTAACTTTGCGCATCACTTGCTCCCAAAATCTTTCGTGTCGCGATTCAACGAGAGACAGTCTACGATTCAGGCTGCAAACATGCGTCAGGGGGTGTAAAACAACGTAAAGTCATGGATTAGACGGCCTTGATGTCGTAATTTCTGCCTCGGAGGTATTTAAACAATGAATAAAATCCTGTTAGTTGATGATGACCGAGAGCTCACATCCCTTTTAAAGGAGTTGCTCGACATGGAAGGTTTCAACGTCCTGGTTGCCCATGATGGCGAGCAGGCGCTGAGTCTCCTTGACGACAGCATCGATTTACTTTTGCTCGACGTGATGATGCCGAAGAAAAACGGCATTGATACGTTGAAAGAACTTCGCCAGACACACCAGACCCCCGTTATTATGCTGACCGCACGCGGCAGCGAACTTGACCGCGTACTCGGCCTTGAGCTGGGCGCGGATGACTATTTACCGAAGCCGTTTAACGACCGTGAACTGGTTGCCCGTATTCGCGCTATCCTGCGTCGTTCCCACTGGAGCGAGCAGCAGCAAAATACCGACAACAGCTCACCCACCCTTGAAGTCGACTCCCTGAGCCTGAACCCGGGCCGTCAGGAAGCGAGCTTTGATGGCCAGACGCTGGAACTGACCGGCACGGAGTTCACCCTGCTGTATCTGCTGGCGCAGCACCTCGGCCAGGTGGTATCGCGTGAACATTTAAGTCAGGAAGTGCTGGGCAAACGTCTGACCCCGTTTGACCGCGCCATCGACATGCACATCTCTAACCTGCGCCGTAAGCTGCCGGAGCGTAAAGACGGTCATCCATGGTTTAAAACCCTGCGTGGTCGCGGTTATCTGATGGTTTCCGCTTCATGATAGGAAGCTTAACCGCCCGCATCTTCGCCATCTTCTGGCTGACGCTGGCACTGGTTTTAATGCTCGTACTGATGTTGCCAAAACTCGACTCACGCCAGATGACGGAGCTGCTCGACAGCGAGCAGCGTCAGGGCGTGATGATCGAGCAGCACGTGGAAGCCGAGCTGGCAAACGATCCGCCGAACGATTTAATGTGGTGGCGCAGGCTGTTTCGCGCTATCGACAAGTGGGCGCCGCCCGGACAACGCCTGCTGCTGGTGACCAGCGAAGGCCGCGTCATTGGGGCCGATCGCAATGAAATGCAGATTATCCGCAACTTCATTGGCCAGGCGGATAACGCCGATCATCCCCAGAAGAAGAAATATGGCCGCGTAGAAATGGTGGGGCCTTTCTCCGTCAGAGACGGAGAGGATAATTATCAGCTCTACCTGATCCGTCCGGCGAGTAACTCCCAGTCTGATTTTATCAACCTGCTGTTTGACCGCCCTCTCCTGCTGCTGATTGTCACCATGCTGGTCAGCTCGCCGCTGCTGTTATGGCTGGCGTGGAGCCTGGCAAAACCGGCGCGTAAGCTGAAGAATGCCGCCGATGAAGTGGCGCAGGGTAACCTGCGACAACACCCTGAACTGGAAGCCGGACCGCAGGAGTTCCTGGCCGCCGGGACCAGTTTTAACCAGATGGTGAGCGCGCTCGATCGCATGATGACCGCACAGCAACGCCTGCTGTCGGATATCTCGCACGAGCTGCGTACCCCGCTTACGCGCTTGCAGCTTGGCACCGCGCTCCTGCGCCGCCGCAGCGGTGAGAGCAAAGAGCTGGAGCGTATTGAGACGGAAGCTCACCGCCTGGACAGCATGATCAACGATCTGCTGGTGATGTCGCGCAATCAGCAGAAAAACGCGCTGGTGAGCGAAACGGTGAAAGCCAATCACCTGTGGCACGAGGTGCTGGACAACGCAGCGTTCGAAGCGGAACAGATGGGTAAATCCTTCACCGTCAACTTCCCGCCGGGCCCGTGGCCGCTATACGGTAACCCCAACACGCTGGAAAGCGCGCTGGAGAACATCGTGCGTAACGCCCTGCGCTACTCGCATACCAAGATTGAGGTGGCGTTCTCGGTGGATAAAGACGGGATCACCGTCATTGTCGATGACGACGGCCCCGGCGTCAGCCCGGAAGACCGCGAGCAGATTTTCCGTCCGTTCTATCGTACCGATGAGGCGCGCGACCGGGAATCGGGTGGTACGGGACTGGGTCTGGCGATTGTTGAAACCGCCATGCAGCAGCACCGTGGCTGGGTGAAAGCCGACGACAGCCCGCTGGGTGGACTACGGTTAACGCTGTGGCTACCGTTGTATAAGCGTTCGTAGCTGTTAGTGCCGGGTGGCGGCTTCGCCTTACCCGGCCTACTTTCTGCGGAGGACTACTTCCCCCACAATCTCCGCGAATTATCCTCGATCCTGCTGCTTAAACGCCGCTTCTGCATCGTTCTTGTCCAGCTGGTCGATAACCCCGCCGCCGACAGCAGGCGGTGATACTGCTCGTCGTCAAACGGCATATGCCAGGCAATGGCGCAGGCGTCATAAACAGACACATCGCTCAGGCGCGACGCCAGCTCAAGCGGCGCGTCCGCTGAAACCTGCCCTGCCAGCACCACGCGGTACAGCCAGCCGGTTTTGCCTGCTGTTTGCAGCTGAGCAGACATATCCTGAATGCCGAAATGGTAGTTGAGCTTGAAGCACGGCGAGCGCGGCTGCGTCACCTGAATCAGGGCATCGCCCCAGCGGTAGATATCACCGATAAACACGTTCTCTTCGGTGAGCCCTTCGGTGGAGAGATTCTCGCCAAACGCGGGGGCGACGAAGAGGTCCGCCTGCTCGGGGAACTCGGTTTTCCAGTGCTGATAGTGTTCGCGAGGATAGTGGCACAGCGCGCGCTCGGGCCCGCCGTGGATTTTCTTTTCGGCCTGCTCGTCACCCGCCAACCCGAGGTCGGTTAACGTCAGCTCGCCGTCGACCTGAATTTTGGCGATGGCGCTTGGGCGGCTGCCGTCGTACTCCCTGACCTTGCCTGTAAACACGTTCACCGGGTAATGCATGGCTGCCTCCATTACGCAGATACAAAAAAAGCGAGTCATAAGACTCGCTTCTCACAGGCGTCAATGCAACCTTATTTTTTAGCGGCGAAACGTGCTGCTGCTTCGTCCCAGTTCACCACGTCCCAGAAGGCTTTGATGTAGTCCGGGCGACGGTTCTGGAATTTCAGGTAGTAAGCGTGTTCCCACACGTCCAGGCCCAGAATTGGGAAGCCGGATGCGCCAGAAATTGCTTCACCCATCAGCGGGGAGTCCTGGTTAGCAGTAGACACTACCGCCAGCTTGTCGCCTTTCAGAACCAGCCACGCCCAGCCAGAGCCGAAACGGGTTGCAGCGGCTTTTTCGAATTCCGCTTTGAAGTTGTCAACAGAGCCGAAGTCGCGCTCGATAGCCGCTTTCAGGTCGCCCTGCAGGGTGGTACCGGTCTTCAGGCCTTTCCAGAACAGGCTGTGGTTTGCGTGGCCGCCAGCGTTGTTACGCAGAACGGTTTTCTTGTCCGCTGGCAGCTGGTCCAGCTTGGTGATCAGCTCTTCAGCAGACAGGTTAGCGAACTCTGGCAGGCTTTCCAGCGCGGCGTTCGCGTTGTTCACATAGGTCTGGTGGTGTTTAGTGTGATGGATTTCCATCGTCTGCTTGTCGAAATGCGGTTCCAGTGCGTCGTAGGCATACGGCAGGGATGGCAGTGTATAACTCATAATCCTCTCCATTATTGTCGGGCGGCACAGCTGTTAATGCCGCGTAAGCAGTTGGTTCATTATAGTTAATTAAATGATATTGAAAATGATTATCAATGCCGTAGTTTTTATATGGTTATTGGTTTTTCGATTAATAGCGGAAATGTGCGTCTGCTCACGCGGTTAACGTGCTGATTGCCATCCAGAACACATGTGCGGCAACCTTCTGAAGGTTCCCAAACCGCCTAATTTTTACACTCCTCAAGTCGGTGGGAAGCCACTGACGATAAAAACGATGAGGGTGTAAAAATGAATCATGCGATTACGATGGGTATCTTCTGGCATTTGATAGGCGCTGCCAGTGCAGCCTGTTTCTATGCTCCGTTTAAAAAAGTGAGGGGCTGGTCTTGGGAAACCATGTGGTCCGTCGGCGGGATCGTCTCCTGGCTGATTTTGCCCTGGGCCATTAGCGCCATGCTGCTGCCCGATTTCTGGGGCTACTTCTCCTCCTTCAGCGCCTCCACCCTGCTGCCGGTGTTCCTGTTCGGCGCGATGTGGGGCGTCGGCAACATCAACTATGGCCTCACCATGCGCTATCTCGGCATGTCGATGGGTATTGGTATCGCGATTGGCATCACGCTGATCGTCGGTACCCTGATGACGCCAATTCTCAACGGCAACTTCGACGTGCTTGTTAATACTCAGGGTGGGCGGATGACGCTCCTGGGCGTGCTGGTGGCGGTCATTGGCGTAGGAATTGTGACTCGCGCGGGGCAGTTGAAAGAGCGCAAGATGGGCATTAAGGCCGAGGATTTTAACCTGAAGAAAGGCCTGCTGCTGGCGGTGATGTGCGGCATCTTCTCGGCCGGCATGTCGTTTGCCATGAACGCCGCCAAACCGATGCACGAAGCGGCCGCCGCGCTGGGCGTCGACCCGCTGTACGTTGCGCTGCCGAGCTATGTCGTGATTATGGGTGGCGGTGCGATGGTTAACCTGGGCTTCTGCTTTATTCGTCTGGCAAAAGTCAAAAACCTGTCGGTAAAAACCGACTTCTCGCTGGCAACATCGCTTATCATCACCAACGTGCTGCTCTCCGCGCTCGGCGGCCTGATGTGGTATTTGCAGTTCTTCTTCTACGCCTGGGGCCACGCCAGTATTCCGGCGCAGTACGACTACATAAGCTGGATGCTGCACATGAGCTTCTACGTACTTTGCGGCGGGCTGGTAGGGCTGGTGCTGAAAGAGTGGAAGAACGCCGGACGTCGTCCGGTTGGCGTACTGAGCCTCGGCTGCGTGGTGATTATTATCGCTGCCAATATCGTCGGCCTCGGCATGGCAAATTGATTACGACCCTTTTCGACTGCGATGACGCCACTGTACCGGCGTCATCCCCACCTCGCGGTTAAACACCACTGAAAAGTAGTTACTGTCCTCAAAGCCGCAGCACATCGCCACATCGCTGACCATCCACTCCGTATGCTGCAGGAGATATTGTGCATGGCAGATGCGCAGCTGGCGCAGATAGTGGTTCACCGTCATCCCGGTCAGAGTGCGAAACTGCTGGCGCAGCGCGCGCTCGCTGCACTGTTCCTGCTCGCAGAATTTCTCCAGTACAAAGTTTTTATTCAGGCTGCCCGCAAGCCGGGTGATGAGCTTATCCAGCAGCGCTTCCTGCGTCGTGGCGGAGGGGTTATCAGTGGCGTAACGGTGGCGCTTCAACGTCATCACCAGCTGGGCGAAAAGCAACTCCGCCAGCTGGTTAGCCACCGGGTCGTTTTTCTGACTCTCCTGCTCCAGTTGAGAAATAACCTGCCGGACCTGAGCCATGCCGTTACTGCTTAAGCGCCAGTGTGGAGAACCCTTAGCATCATGAAAGCCTGGAATGTTCGCGGCCCAGTCCACGTTAAGCCTGAGCCTGTCCGGACAGTAAATAACGTTCTGCAGCACCAGGTCGTTAACCGAGGCGTAGGAGTGTTTATCCTCCGCGCGAATATAGAACAGATCGCCGCGCGTAATGCGGTAGGGACGGTCGTTGAGGATGTGCAGGCCGTTACCGCGCCACACCAGCACCAGCTCGCAAAACTCGTGGGTATGTTCGGCAAACACGTCCTGCGGGTAGCGATCGGCCACCGTGACGGCCTGACTCGCGGAGGCATAAAAATCATCTTTGCGAAGAATTAACTGAGCAGCCACACCACGACCTCTACGCCGAATAACCTGTCACTATTAGCTTTTTTGCGGAAATAAAACGGTGACTGCCCTCGCGTTACTGAAGCATCGCGTCTTTCCCCTGACGAATATCGCGCGGCGACCAGCTAAATTCCCGGCGAAACAGCGTTGAAAAGTGATTGCTGTCGCCAAAACCGCAGCAGTAGGCAATATCTGTGACGCTTTCGTCGGTATGACGTAAAAGATGACGCGCTTTGATCAGGCGCAGGCGGTTAAGGTAGCGCTGCGGCGTCAGCCCGGTGTGCTGCTTAAGCTGGCGATGCAGGGTACGCAGCGACAGTGAAAAATCATCCGCCAGCGTTTCCCAGCAGACGTCCTCGGCGAAATGATCTTCCAGCCAGGCCATCAGATGGTTCAGGCGCGCGTTGTTATCTTCCAGCCCTTCCACCAGGCTGCTGCGGCGCAGCAGCACCAGAAGCTGCATAAACAGCAGTTCGCGCGTGGCAATGGCGTGCGTCTCCTGCCCGTCCTCACTCTTCTCCATCTGGCCCACCAGCTGACGCACCTGCTGCAGGATGGACTGATTCACCCGCCAGTGCGATGGATAGTGTCCGTCCTGCTCCTGGGGCAACAGCTGATTCAGCCCCGAAAGAAACTGGAACGCATCCGGGGAACGGTAGAGCACATTAGTCAGATACAGGTTGTCGGTATGTTCATACAGGTGCCGATCGTGGTCGCGCACGAAGCACACCGTACCGCCGCTGATGGTATAGGGCTGACCATTGAAGACATGAATCCCCGTCCCGCGCTCAACAATCACAATCTCATGAAAATCATGATGATGCTCCGGGAACGCAGCCTGAGGAAGCCGCGGCTCAATCGCGACAGGCGAACCTCCTGAAGGAAAAAAATCCACGCAGTGCAGTACGGTCATAACGGCCCCCACCAATGAAAAATGTTCTCAAAATAGTAATTAAGGCCTCCCTCGCTCACCTTCAATTTTTGGTAGTAAACCTCGCAAAAGCTGTCCATTTTTCAAGAAACAGGGGGAAAGATCGGGAAATGCGGCCAGCGTCACACTGCCTGAGGATCCCGCCGCTGCCGGAAACTGTGAACTCCCTCACATTCACCTTTGCTTTCTTGCCAGCGCGAGATTTGGCCTGTCAGTGGTGAGAAGGTGACTTTTTCTTCCCTTTTTTACACTCACCGCTAATGACTAAAGAAAGGACCCGACCATGACTTTTCGCCATTGTGTGGCTGTCGATTTAGGCGCATCCAGCGGCCGCGTAATGCTCGCGAGCTGGGACCGTGAGCAGCACACGCTTTCGCTTCGCGAAATGCACCGTTTCGCCAACTGCCTGCAAAAGCAGGACGGTTTTGAGGCCTGGGATATCGATGCCCTGGAGGCGGAGATCCGTATCGGACTGAACAACGTCTGCGACGATGGCATTCGCATCGACAGCATCGGCATCGATACCTGGGGCGTGGACTACGTTCTGCTTGATAGCCATGGCGAGCGTGTCGGCTTACCGGTGTCTTATCGCGACAGCCGCACCGACGGCCTGATGGCGCACGCTATCGCCCAGCTTGGCAAGGACAACATCTACGGGCGCAGCGGCATCCAGTTTCTGCCGTTTAACACGCTTTATCAGCTGCGTGCCCTGGTCGAGCAACAGCCGGAGCTGGTCGCGGACGTGGCTCATGCGCTGCTGATCCCGGACTACCTGAGCTATCGCCTGACCGGCAACATGAACTGGGAATATACCAACGCCACCACCACGCAGCTGGTCAATATCAACTCGGATAGCTGGGACGAACATCTGCTGGCCTGGACGGGGGCGTCGCCTTCCTGGTTCGGCACGCCAACCCACCCGGGCAATGTGATAGGTCACTGGATTTGCCCCCAGGGGAACGCAATCCCCGTCGTTGCCGTCGCCAGCCACGATACCGCCAGCGCGGTGATAGCGTCCCCACTTGCGAGTAAAGACGCGGCATACCTCTCGTCCGGCACCTGGTCGCTGATGGGCTTTGAGAGCAAAACCCCGTACGCCAGCGACGCCGCGATGGCCGCAAACATTACCAACGAAGGCGGTGCCGAAGGCCGCTACCGCGTACTGAAAAACATCATGGGGCTGTGGCTGCTCCAGCGGGTGCTGAAAGAGCAGAACATTACCGACCTGCCTGCGCTTATCGCCGAAACCGAGAAGCTGAAGGCCTGCACGTTCCTGATCAACCCGAACGATGACCGCTTTATCAACCCGGCGCATATGAGCGCCGAAATTCAGGCCGCCTGCGTTGAGGGCGGACAGCCGGTGCCGTCCAGCCCTTCCGAACTGGCGCGCTGCATTTTTGACAGCCTCGCCCTGCTGTATGCCGACATCCTCAGCGAGCTGGCGAGTCTTCGCGGAAAACCGTTCAGCCAGCTGCATATCGTGGGCGGCGGCTGCCAGAACCAGCTGCTAAACCAGCTCTGCGCGGATGCCTGCGGCATCACCGTGATAGCAGGTCCCGTGGAGGCCTCCACGCTCGGCAATATCGGCATCCAGCTGATGACCCTGGACGAACTTTCCAACGTTGACGACTTCCGTTCGGTGGTGGCGGCGAACGCCAGCCTGACCACCTTTACCCCCAATCCCTGCCGTGAAATTGCCCGCTTTCGGGCGCAGTTTCAGCAAAACCGACTGACTAAGGAGCTTTGCGCATGACCACTCAATTAGAACAAGCCTGGGGCCTGGCTAAACAGCGTTTCGCCGCCGTCGGCGTGGATGTCGAAGAGGCGCTGCGCCAGCTCGACCGTCTGCCCGTCTCCATGCACTGCTGGCAGGGCGATGACGTCGCCGGTTTCGAGAACCCGGGCGGTTCCCTGACGGGCGGTATTCAGGCCACGGGTAACTACCCTGGCAAAGCGCGTAACGCGACCGAACTGCGCGCCGACCTGGCGCTGGCGCTGAGCCTGATCCCGGGGCCAAAACGGCTGAACCTGCACGCGATTTATCTCGAATCCGACGAGCCGGTGGCGCGCAACGCAATCAAACCAGAACACTTTAAGAACTGGGTGGAGTGGGCCAAAGCCAACCGGCTGGGCCTGGACTTTAATCCGTCCTGCTTCTCACATCCGCTGAGCGCGGACGGTTTTACCCTCGCCCACGCGGACGACGACATCCGCCAGTTCTGGATCGACCACGTGAAGGCCAGCCGCCGCGTCTCGGCGTATTTCGGCGAGCAGCTCGGCACGCCGTCGGTGATGAACATCTGGATCCCGGACGGCATGAAGGACATCACCGTCGATCGTCTGGCTCCGCGCCAGCGCCTGCTGGCCGCGCTGGATGAGGCTCTCAGCGAGAAGCTGGACCCGGCGCACCACATCGACGCCGTAGAGAGCAAGCTGTTCGGCATTGGCGCCGAGAGCTATACCGTTGGCTCGAACGAGTTCTATATGGGTTACGCCACCAGCCGCCAGACCGCGCTGTGCCTGGATGCCGGCCACTTCCACCCGACCGAGGTGATCTCCGACAAAATCTCCGCCGCCATGCTCTACGTGCCGCGCCTGCTGCTGCACGTCAGCCGTCCGGTGCGCTGGGACAGCGACCATGTGGTGCTGCTGGATGACGAAACCCAGGCGATTGCCAGCGAAATCATCCGTCACGACCTCTTTGACCGCGTGCACATCGGCCTCGACTTCTTCGATGCCTCCATCAACCGCATCGCGGCGTGGGTTATCGGCACCCGCAACATGAAGAAAGCCCTGCTGCGCGCGCTGCTGGAGCCTGTCGCCGCGCTAAAACAGCTGGAGGCTAACGGCAACTACACCGCGCGTCTGGCGCTGCTGGAAGAGCAGAAATCCCTGCCGTGGCAGGCGGTGTGGGAGATGTATTGCCAGCGTAACGACGCCCCGGCGGGCAGCCAGTGGCTGGACAACGTGCGGGCGTACGAGAAAGACGTGTTGAGTCAGCGCGGGTAACTGCCCCCTCACCCCTGCCCTCTCCCCAAAGGGGAGAGGGAGCAAACCATCCCCTCGCCCCTTTGGGGAGAGGGTTAGGGTGAGGGGGAACTCTCACCGCGATAACTGGAAATGAAAACTATGCAGACCATCACCACTTCCTGGTTCGTCCAGGGCATGATCAAAGCCACCTCCGACGCCTGGCTGAAGGGCTGGGACGAGCGCAACGGCGGCAACCTGACGCTGCGCCTGGACGACGCGGATATCGAACCGTTCACGGCCGATTTCCACCAGACGCCGCGCTATATTGCGCTGAGCCAGCCGATGCCGCTGCTCGCCAACACACCGTTTATCGTTACCGGCTCCGGCAAGTTCTTCCGCAACGTCCAGCTCGACCCGCAGGCCAATCTCGGCGTGGTGAAGGTGGACAGCGACGGCGCGGGCTACCACATTCTGTGGGGCCTGACCGACGAGGCGGTGCCCACGTCTGAACTGCCGGCGCACTTCCTCTCCCACTGCGAGCGCATCAAGGCGACTCACGGCAAAGACCGCGTGATCATGCACTGCCACGCCACCAACCTGATCGCCCTGACCTACGTGCTGGAAAACAGCGCCGACTTCATCACCCGCAAGCTATGGGAAGGCAGCACCGAGTGTCTGGTGGTGTTCCCGGACGGCGTGGGCATTCTGCCGTGGATGGTGCCGGGTACCGACGAAATCGGCCAGGCAACCGCCGTGGATATGCAGAAGCATTCTCTGGTGCTGTGGCCGTTCCACGGCGTCTTCGGCAGCGGCCCAACGCTGGATGAAACCTTTGGCCTGATCGACACCGCCGAGAAATCAGCGGAAGTGCTGGTGAAGGTGTACTCCATGGGCGGCATGAAGCAAACCATCACCCGGGAAGAACTGATCGCACTGGGCAAACGCTTTGGCGTGAGCCCGTTGCGGTCCGCGCTGGATTTATACGCATAACGCTTTCGCAGGAAAAACGTTGATCGTTAAGGAAAATTATCATGAGCTTTATGTTGGCACTTCCAAAAATCAGCCTTCACGGCGCGGGCGCAATCGGCGATATGGTCAACCTGGTAGCAAACAAGCAGTGGGGAAAAGCGCTGATTGTCACCGACGGCCAGCTGGTAAAGCTGGGCCTGCTCGACAGCCTGTTTACCGCGCTGGACGCCCATCAGATGTCGTATCACCTGTTCGATGAGGTGTTCCCGAACCCGACGGAAGCGCTGGTGCAAAAAGGATTCTCGGCTTACCGGGACGCGGAGTGTGATTACGTGATTGCCTTCGGCGGCGGCAGCCCGATTGATACCGCCAAGGCGATTAAAATTCTCACCGCCAACCCCGGCCCGTCAACCGATTATTCCGGCGTCGGCAAGGTGAAAAACGCGGGCGTGCCGCTGGTGGCGATCAACACCACCGCAGGCACGGCGGCGGAGATGACCAGCAATGCGGTGATCATCGACTCCGCGCGTCAGGTGAAAGAGGTGATTATTGACCCGAACATCATCCCGGACATCGCCGTGGACGATGCCAGCGTGATGCTCGATATTCCCGCCTCCGTGACCGCCGCAACCGGTATGGATGCCTTGACCCACGCCATTGAAGCCTACGTGTCCGTTGGCGCGCATCCGCTGACCGACGCCAACGCGCTGGAAGCGATTCGCCTGATCAACCTGTGGCTGCCGGAAGCGGTCGACAACGGCCATAACCTTGAAGCGCGCGAGCAGATGGCGTTTGGTCAGTATCTGGCGGGCATGGCGTTTAACAGCGCCGGTCTGGGTCTGGTACACGCCCTGGCGCACCAGCCGGGCGCGACGCACAACCTGCCGCACGGCGTATGCAACGCCATTCTGCTGCCGATCGTTGAAAGCTTTAACCGCCCGAACGCAGTCGCACGCTTCGCCCGTGTAGCGCAGGCAATGGGCGTCGATACCCGCGGCATGAGCGATGAAGCCGCCAGCATGTCCGCCATTCAGGCGATTCGCGACCTGAGCGCCCGCGTCGGTATCCCTGCGGGCTTCAGCCAGCTCGGCGTCACCAAAGCCGATATTGAAGGCTGGTTGGATAAGGCCCTCGCCGACCCGTGCGCGCCGTGTAACCCGCGCACCGCCAGCCGTGAGGAAGTTCGCGAGCTCTATCTGGAGGCATTATGATCCGCAAAGCGTTTGTGATGCAGATGAACCCGGACGCGCACGAGGAGTACGCGCGTCGCCACAACCCGATTTGGCCCGAGCTTGAATCGGTGTTGAAAGACCATGGCGCACACCACTACGCCATTTATCTCGATAAAGCCCGCAACCTGCTGTTTGCGACCGTAGAGATTGAATCGGAGGAGCGCTGGAGCGCGGTAGCGAACACCGAGGTTTGCCAACGCTGGTGGAAACACATGCGGGATGTCATGCCGTCAAATTTGGATAATAGCCCGGTGAGTACCGAGCTGAACGAGGTGTTTTACCTGGCGTGAAGACGTAGCCGACATCCTCCTGCAGCGAGGATGTCGGACCCCTGTTAGTTTTGTTCCGCCACCAGCAGCGCGTGCGTATCCGGCTCCAGCGCCTTAAAGATATGCGGCAGATCGGCTGGATAACAGATGTAATCTCCCGGGCCGAGCTCTTCCGCCGCGTCAAGCAGACCAACCAGCGCCCGTCCCTGCGTCACAATAATATGCTCTACCGAACCCGGCGGATGCGGCTGGGAAATACGGTCTGCACCCGGCTGGGTCATCAGAAGATAGACATCGCGGCGCGCGCCAGGGGGGCATGCTGCCAGCAAAATGGCTTCATAGTTAGCCTGTCCAGCGACCACTTTCGTCCCTTCACCACGGCGGATCACCTGCGTGGTCGGCAACTGCGGCTCTAGCAGGCGGGCGAAAGGAATATCCAGCGCCACGCAAAGCGACCACAGCGTTTCCAGGCTAGGGTTACCGTTGCCGGACTCCAGTTGGGAAAGGGTGGATTTAGCGATCCCGGCGCGGCGGGCAATTTCCGCCAGTGAAAGCCCGGTTCGCAGGCGTTCCCGCACCAGACTTTTAGCGATCAGGCTGATTGGCTGCGTCATATAACGGCCTCTTTGTTCTATAAATCGAACGAATCGTTCATCTTGAAAAACACTTCTGTTGCGTTCATTATAATGGATACACGTTCGATATGGCTAAAAATGTATGAAGCATCATCTCTCTTGCCTGAAAGGCGACACCATAAAAGCAATCATCCTGGTCTGCCTCGCGGTTGGCGTGGTCGGGATGTCATACGGCTCCCTGGCGATGGCCTACGGTTTCCCGGTCTGGGTACCGTTTGTACTCTCCATCACCGTACTCGCGGGCGCGTCAGAGTTTATGTTTATCGGCATTGTGGCAAGCGGCGGTAACCCGCTGGCGGCTGCGGCCGCGGGGTTGCTGGTCAACGCGCGGCACGTGCCGTTTGGCGTGACGGTGCGTGAACTGGTGGGCAAGCGTGGCCTGAGCCTTTTAGGCTGCCACATCATGAACGACGAAAGCGTGGTCTTTGGCCTTTCGCAAAAAACGGCCGAACAGCGCAAAGCGGCGTACTGGTTATGTGGTTTAGGCGTGGCGATTGTCTGGCCGCTGGGGGCCCTGCTGGGCGCCATGGTCGGCAAACTGCTGCCGGACCCGGAAACCATTGGCCTGGACGCGGTATTCCCGGCCATATTGCTGGCGCTGGTGGTTCCCGCGTTTAAAAACCGTACCACGCTCATCCGCGCCTGCAGCGGTGCCGTTGTGTCGCTGGCCGCCGTGCCGTTTGCCCCGGTGGGATTACCGGTGCTGCTCTCTTTACTGGGTCTCGCTGCGAGGAAAAAATAATGGGAAATATGACGTTTTTTATTCTCGGCATCGCCATTTTGTCTGCTGGAACGTATCTGATGCGTCTTGGCGGGGCGAAACTGGGCAGCAGGCTGGCATTGTCAGAGCGTTCGCAGGCGCTGCTGTCAGATGCGGCAACGGTATTGCTGTTTTCCGTGGCGCTGGCGACCACGTTTTATGAAGGCGAACATTTCGCAGGAATGGCGCGCGTGCTGGGCGTGGCGTTTGCGGTATTTCTGGCCTGGAGAAAGATGCCGTTAATTGTGGTGATCGTAGCGGCGGCTGTGGTAACCGCGCTGCTGCGCGTGGCGGGCATAAACTAAAAAAGCGCCCCGAGGGCGCTCTTTCGACGGTGTGACAGCTTATTTAGTCAGTTCAGCGGTCATGTGTACGCGGTTACCTGAGAACGCCTGGGTAATTTTGTAAGATGACGCGCCGGCTTCCTGAGCCTGAGCCGCGATTTTCGCTTCTGCGCCATCAATGGTTGACGCGGTTGCGGTCACGGTCTGTGCAGCGAAAGAACCGAAAGAAGTAGCCAGAGCGATTACAGCGACAAAAGTTTTGATGCTTTTCATAATATAAACCCTTTCATTAAGTTGTTTAGGTAAGGCACCGTGCCTTGATGAGATAAATACTAGCCCTCATCCTGAACAACTAAAAGCGGAAGGATTTGCTATTATCATTCAAAATTATTGATTAACCATTAACCGCTGTGGATGGGTATAAACGGTCGCCCTTCCCGGCTTGCAGAAGCCCACCAGCGTCAGGTTGCAGCGCTCCGCCACCTCTACTGCCAGCGTGGTCGCCGCCGACACCGCAAACAGAATTTCCACACCGCACATCGCGGATTTTTGCACCATCTCATAGCTGGCGCGGCTGGAAACAAGCGCCGCGCCCTGCTGCCAGACGTCACTTTCACGCGCCCGGCGACCGAGCAGCTTATCCAGCGCCACGTGGCGGCCAACGTCCTCATGTCCGCCGGCAATATCGCCCGACGGCAACACCCATGCCGCCGCGTGCGTGCAGCCGCTCAGCTGGCCGATGGGCTGTACATCGTTCAGGTGCTCGAGCGCATGGTCGAGGTGAGCCAGATCAAAGGACTGAGTAAACGGCAGTGGCGCAACGGGTTTGCCAATATCATTGAGCTGCTCAACGCCACAGACGCCGCAGCCGGTACGGCCGGCCAGCGCACGGCGGCGCTCTTTCAGCCCCATAAAGCGGCGGCTGGAGAGTTCGATTTGCACTTCAAGGCCGTTGCACGCCTGCACCACGTCCATGCCGTAGATCTCCTGCGGATGGTCGATGATGCCTTCCGAGAGGGAAAAACCGATGGCGAACAGCTCAAGATCCTTCGGCGAAGCCATCATCACCACGTGGGAGATACCGTTGTAAACGAGCGCAACGGGCACCTCTTCCGCCAGAAAATCCGGCGTGGCATGGGTGATGTGGGGCGGTCTGTGTACCGACAGTTCCACAATGCCCGCAGGCAGTGGTGACGAGTGGGGAGCACGGTTTTGTTTAGACACAGCGGTATTCCTGAACAACCACGGAGGTGAGCCTGCTATTGCAGCATAATCCACAGGCGTTACGCATAGTATGGATCAACTTTTCAACAATCATTCTCCTACTCATTTAGAAGGGGTGCAACCCGACACCCGCTACACCCCTTTAACAAGCGGAGCTGTTAATGTGATCGATATCACACTTTATAATCAACATGGTGATAATACGTTCACTTTGTATTAACGCCATTAGAACAGCTGTACCGACATTGTGGTATTCTGATGATATCCCTCGTGGAATTGAGGGATTAACGCAAATTTTTTTCCTTTGCGGTCAATCTTCAGCCGCGAAGTCAAAACTACATATGTAAGCAATGTCGAAACAAGGAGTGACCCATGCAGGTCAGCAGAAGGCAGTTCTTTAAGATCTGCGCTGGCGGTATGGCAGGCACCACGGCAGCGGCACTGGGCTTTGCGCCCGGCGTAGCGCTGGCGGAAACGCGGCAGTATAAACTGCTGCGCACCCGTGAAACCCGTAATACCTGTACGTACTGCTCTGTCGGTTGCGGGCTGTTGATGTATAGCCTCGGCGACGGTGCTAAAAACGCCAAAGCGTCTATTTTCCATATCGAAGGCGACCCGGATCATCCGGTCAACCGCGGCGCATTGTGCCCGAAAGGGGCCGGTCTGGTGGACTTTATCCACTCCGAAAGCCGCCTCAAATTCCCTGAATATCGCGCGCCTGGCTCCGACAAATGGCAGCAAATCAGCTGGGAAGAGGCGTTCGACCGCATCGCAAAACACATTAAAGAAGACCGCGATGCCAACTTTGTTGAGAAGAACGCCGACGGCGTTACGGTCAACCGCTGGCTCTCCACCGGGATGCTGTGTGCCTCTGCTTCCAGCAACGAAACAGGCTATTTAACCCAGAAATTTACGCGCGCACTCGGTATGCTCGCGGTCGACAACCAGGCGCGTGTCTGACACGGACCAACGGTAGCAAGTCTTGCTCCAACATTTGGTCGCGGTGCGATGACCAACCACTGGGTCGACATCAAGAACGCCAACCTCATTGTGGTGATGGGCGGTAACGCCGCTGAAGCGCACCCTGTCGGGTTCCGCTGGGCGATGGAAGCCAAAATCCACAACGGTGCGAAACTGATTGTGATCGATCCCCGCTTTACGCGTACTGCGTCAGTGGCGGATTTCTACACCCCTATTCGTTCAGGTACTGACATCACTTTCCTGTCAGGCGTATTGCTGTACCTGATGACCAACGAAAAATATAACCGCGAATACACCGAAGCCTATACCAACGCCAGCCTGATCGTGCGTGAGGATTACCACTTCGAAGATGGCCTGTTCAGCGGTTACGACGCCGAAAAACGCAAATACGACAAAACCAGCTGGAACTACGAGCTGGATGAAAAAGGCTTTGCGAAGCGCGATACCACCCTGCAACACCCGCGCTGTGTGTGGAACCTGCTGAAAGAGCACGTATCCCGCTACACGCCGGAGGTTGTCGAAAACATCTGCGGGACGCCGAAGGCAGACTTCCTGAAGGTGTGCGAGCTGATCGCAGAAACCAGCGCGAAAGACAAAACCGCATCGTTCCTGTACGCCCTCGGCTGGACGCAGCACTCCATCGGTGCGCAGAACATCCGTACCATGGCGATGGTTCAGCTCCTGCTCGGCAACATGGGGATGGCAGGCGGCGGCGTGAACGCCCTGCGCGGTCACTCCAACATTCAGGGTCTGACCGACCTCGGCCTGCTGTCTCAAAGCCTGCCGGGTTACATGAACCTGCCAAGCGAGAAACAGACCGATCTGCAAACCTACCTGACGGCCAGCACGCCTAAACCGCTGCTCGAAGGCCAGGTGAACTACTGGGGCAACTATCCGAAGTTCTTCGTCTCAATGATGAAAGCCTTCTTCGGCGACAAAGCGACGGCGGAAAACAGCTGGGGCTTTGACTGGCTGCCGAAGTGGGACAAAGGCTACGACGTTCTGCAGTATTTCGAGATGATGCACCAGGGCAAAGTGAACGGCTATCTGTGCCAGGGCTTTAACCCGGTTGCCTCGTTCCCGAACAAGAACAAGGTTGTTGAGTCGCTGTCGAAGCTGAAGTTCCTGGTGACGATTGACCCGCTCAATACCGAGACCTCGACCTTCTGGCAGAACCACGGTGAATCGAACGACGTCGATCCATCGAAGATTCAGACCGAAGTGTTCCGTCTGCCGTCTACCTGCTTCGCGGAAGAGAACGGTTCTATCGTCAACTCCGGACGCTGGCTGCAGTGGCACTGGAAAGGCGCGGACGCCCCGGGCATCGCCATGAACGACGGCGAGATCCTGGCCGGCATCTTCTTACGCCTGCGTAAGATGTATGCGGCAGAAGGCGGCGCGAACCCGGAACCGGTGCTGAACATGACCTGGAACTACTCGACGCCGGAAAACCCTGCCCCAGAAGAAGTGGCGATGGAGAGCAACGGTAAGGCGCTGGCGGACGTTATCGACCCGGCCACCGGTACCGTGCTGGCGAAGAAAGGCGATCAGCTCAGCACCTTCGCGCACCTGCGCGATGACGGCACGACCTCCAGCGGCTGCTGGATTTTTGCCGGTAGCTGGACGCCGAAAGGCAACCAGATGGCCAACCGCGATAACGCCGACCCGTCGGGCCTCGGCAATACGCTGGGCTGGGCATGGGCGTGGCCGCTCAACCGCCGCATCCTCTACAACCGCGCATCCGCTGACCCGCAGGGCAACCCGTGGGATCCGAAGCGTCAGCTTCTGAAGTGGGACGGCGCGAAATGGGGCGGCGTGGATATTCCGGACTACAGCACTGCCGCACCGGGCAGCGACGTTGGGCCGTTTATCATGCAGCCTGAAGGGATGGGACGCCTGTTTGCTATCGATAAGATGGCGGAAGGTCCGTTCCCGGAACACTACGAGCCGTTTGAGACGCCGCTGGGCACCAACCCGCTGCACCCGAACGTGGTCTCTAACCCGGCAGCCCGTATCTTTAAGGGCGATTTCGAAGCGCTGGGTAAAAAGGACAAGTTCCCGTACGTGGGTACCACCTACCGTCTGACCGAGCACTTCCACTACTGGACCAAGCACGCGCTGCTTAACGCCATCGCGCAGCCGGAACAGTTTGTAGAGATCGGCGAGAAGCTGGCGGGCAAGCTCGGCATCGCCCATGGCGATACCGTGAAGGTCTCCTCTAACCGCGGCTATATTAAAGCCAAGGCGGTGGTGACCAAGCGTATCCGCACGCTGAACGTTCACGGTCAGCAGGTGGATACCATCGGTATTCCGATCCACTGGGGCTATGAGGGCGTGGCGAAGAAAGGGTTCATTGCGAACACCCTGACGCCGTTCGTCGGCGATGCGAACACGCAGACGCCGGAGTTTAAGGCCTTCCTCGTGAACGTGGAAAAGGTGTAACGGAGACGACTTATGGCTTATCAATCTCAAGACATTATCCGTCGTTCCGCGACAAACAGTTTCACGCCCGCGCCTCAGGCGCGGGACCACCAGCAGGAAGTGGCGAAGCTTATCGACGTGACCACCTGTATCGGCTGTAAAGCCTGTCAGGTGGCGTGCTCGGAGTGGAACGATCTGCGTGACGAAGTGGGTCACAACGTCGGGGTGTATGACAACCCGGCGGACCTGACCGCCAAGTCCTGGACGGTGATGCGTTTCTCGGAAGTGGAGCAGAACGACAAACTGGAATGGCTTATCCGCAAAGACGGCTGTATGCACTGTGCGGATCCGGGCTGCCTGAAGGCATGTCCGTCAGAAGGGGCTATCATTCAGTATGCCAACGGCATCGTCGACTTCCAGTCCGAACAGTGCATCGGCTGTGGCTACTGCATCGCGGGCTGTCCGTTCGACGTACCGCGCCTGAACCCGGAAGACAACCGCGTCTACAAATGCACGCTGTGCGTTGACCGCGTCACCGTCGGCCAGGAGCCAGCGTGCGTGAAGACCTGCCCAACCGGCGCTATCCACTTTGGCTCCAAAGAGGATATGAAAACGCTGGCGGCAGAGCGCGTGGGCGAGCTGAAAACACGTGGTTACGACAACGCGGGCCTGTACGATCCGGCCGGAGTTGGCGGTACGCACGTGATGTACGTGCTGCACCACGCCGACAAGCCGAACCTGTATCACGGCCTGCCGGAGAACCCGGAAATCAGCGCCACCGTGAAGTTCTGGAAAGGCATCTGGAAACCGCTGGCAGCGGTCGGTTTTGCTGCCACCTTCGCAGCGAGCATCTTCCACTACGTCGGCGTTGGTCCGAACCGCGCGGAAGAGGAAGACGACAACCTGCATGAAGAGAAAGACGAGGTGCGCAAATGAGAAAACGTGACACCATCGTGCGCTACACCGCGCCGGAACGCATCAACCACTGGGTCACCGCCTTCTGCTTCATGCTGGCGGCGATAAGCGGGCTGGGGTTCTTCTTCCCATCCTTCAACTGGCTGATGCAGATCATGGGGACACCACAGCTGGCGCGTATTCTGCACCCGTTTGTGGGTGTCATCATGTTCGCGTCGTTTATCATCATGTTTTTCCGCTACTGGCACCATAACCTAATCAATCGGGATGATATCTTTTGGGCGAAGAATATTCGTAAGATCGTCGTCAACGAGGAAGTGGGTGATACCGGGCGTTATAACTTCGGCCAGAAATGCGTATTCTGGGCGGCGATTATCTTCCTGGTCCTGTTGCTGGTAAGCGGCGTGATCATCTGGCGTCCGTACTTTGCGCCTGCTTTCTCAATCCCGGTGATCCGATTCGCGCTGATGTTGCATTCATTTGCCGCAGTGGCGTTAATTGTGGTTATCATGGTGCATATCTACGCCGCCCTCTGGGTGAAAGGCACCATTACCGCGATGGTGGAAGGATGGGTAACCAGTACGTGGGCGAAGAAACATCACCCGCGCTGGTACCGAGAGGTCCGCCAGAAACAGGAAAAGTCATCTGAATGAGTATTCGCATAATCCCGCAAGATGAGCTGGGGTCGAGCGAGAAACGCACGGCGGATTATATTCCGCCGTTGTTATTCCCCAGACTCAAGAACCTCTACAACCGCCGCGCAGAGCGTCTGCGCGAGCTGGCAGAGAACAACCCGCTGGGTGATTTTCTGCGCTTTGCCGCGCTGGTTGCCCACGCGCAGGAAGTGGTGCTGTACGACCACCCGCTGCAAATGGATCTGACCGCGCGCATCAAAGAAGCCAACGCGCAGGGCAAGCCGCCGCTGGACATTCACGTCCTCCCGCGCGACAAGCACTGGCAAAAGCTGCTGCATTCGCTGATTGCCGAGCTGAAGCCGGAGATGAGCGGCACCGCGCTGGCGGTCATTGAGAATCTGGAAAAAGCCTCTGACCTGGAGCTGGAAGAGATGGCGAGCGCGCTGTTTGCCTCTGACTTCTCTCTGGTCAGCAGCGATAAAGCGCCATTTATCTGGGCTGCGCTGTCGCTCTACTGGGCGCAAATGGCCAGCCTGATCCCTGGCAAAGCCCGCGCCGAATACGGTGAAGCGCGCCAGTTCTGCCCGGTCTGCGGCTCCATGCCGGTATCGAGCATGGTGCAAATCGGCACCACTCAGGGGCTGCGCTACCTGCACTGCAACCTGTGTGAAACCGAGTGGCACGTGGTGCGCATCAAGTGCAGCAACTGCGAGCAGACCCGCGATCTGAACTACTGGTCGCTGGAAAATGAAGAAGCGGCGGTGAAAGCGGAAAGCTGCGGCGACTGCGGGACCTACCTGAAGATTCTGTATCAGGAAAAAGACCCGAAAGTCGAAGCGGTGGCCGACGATCTCGCCTCGCTGATTCTGGACGCGAAGATGGAGCAGGAGGGCTTTGCCCGCAGCTCGATCAACCCGTTCCTGTTCCCGGGTGAAGGGGAGTAATTTCCTCTGACAGTGCCGGGCGGCGCGAGCTTGCCCGGCCTACAGCTGGTAAGGTGAAACGACCCCGGTGATGCCCGAAAAGTCTTTCGTGCCTGAGATTATCCAGCCGTAGAATCACGACATCAGATGTACCGATAAGTATTCTGCCCATATCAGGGCCCGCCAAAGAACTCATATCCCCCCTGACTATTTCATCCCTGATTATTTCCAGGCAAGGCATACGCTTTACAGGTGTGGCTGAAGCAGATAATAAAAACATGACTCACCTTTGCGGGCCGCTTTCCGGTTTTTTGTCCTCGACAATATTCTTGTTTTCTTTTGAATCAAACCAGGTCATAAAACTGTATATCCATACAGTTAAAGGGAATTTTCATGGCACTGGAACAGGGTATTGCGCAGCTGGTTCAGGGGTTTATCGCAGCAGGCCGGCCTTTGTCACGTCGACAGACCATTGAGGTACGACGAGCAGGGTACATTGCCAGCACGGGGCTTGCCGGGAAGACAGAAACGCGCGTTCAGGTGGAGACGCTAGTGCTTGAGGGCCTTACCATTCGGGTATTTTCACCTCTTAATACCCCTGAAATATTGCCTGCAGCCATCTACTATCACGGCGGATGCTTCATCAGCGGCGGCTTTGATACCCATGATAACCAACTCCGCCAGTTAGCCTGTTACGGCAATTGCCGGATGATTGCGGTTCAGTACAGGCTGGCGCCGGAGCATACCTTCCCCGCCGCACATGACGATGCCGAAAAAGGTGCGGATTTGATCTGGAAGTATGCAGACAAATTGGGCGTGGATAGGAATCAGATCACTCTCTGTGGAGACAGCGCGGGGGGACACCTGGCGCTTGTGACGGCGCTGCGGCTTAAGGCTAAAGGGCTCTGGCAACCTGTACAGCTTATTCTTATCTACCCCATGCTCGACGCCACGGCCAGTTTTGAAAGCTATACCCTCAACGGCATGGATTACGTAATTACTCGCGATACCCTGCTGAGCGGCTATGAAATATATCTGGCTGGAGCCGACTGTAAGCATCCTGAGGTTAGCCCGCTGTGGCGAGAAGACTTCAGCGGCCTGCCAGCTGTCCATATCGTTACCGCTGAGTACGATCCGTTATGCGATGAAGGAGAGGCGCTGTTTCAACGCCTCACGGAGCAAGGAGTGACGTGTACCGCTCAGCGATGGCTGGGAGTAATACATGGCTTCTTCCAGCTTGGTGGAATTAGCCAATCAGCGCGAGATGTTGTGCGGGATATCGCATGGCGGATTCATCACATCCGACAAGAGTGAACAGGCGATTACTCCTCCTCGTTCCCACCCTCTTCATACGCTCCAAAAGGCTTCGCCGGAAGAACAATGTAGGTGCCTTCAAACACCGCACCCGGTGTTTTATCGCCAAACAGTTCGACCTGCATTTGTACGCGCGCTTTGCGACCGCGTGCCAGACGATCAAGATCGCCACCCAGTGACCCCAGATCGGCCACGGCGGTCGGCTTGCCGCTTATCGGTGCGCTATAGCGAATGTGGGCATCGGCCAGAATGATGGTGCCGCCCAGATGGCGCTCGCGCAGCATCAGCCAGATAAGCCCCCAGCCGGTGAGCGTGGCCAGCGAGAAAAGACTTCCGGCAAACAGGGTGTGGTGCGGGTTCTGATTGCCGGTTTCCGGCATGGTGGTAATAAATTTTTGTCCGGTGTACTGCTGAATGCGCACGCCCATTTTTTCACTGAGCGGAATGTGCTGATACCAGGCCTGCTGCAGCTGACCACACCAGTCGGCGCGATGAAGAATATCATCCAGCGTGGCGATGGGTTTGATCATCAAAAAATGACGAATCGGCGTGGTTTGCGGGGTCGTGATCTCCCCCTGATTTACAAAACCAAGTTTGGCGAAGAATTCTACGGCATCTTCGCGGGCGCTACAGGTGACGCGCTTAACGCCTTCCTGACGGGCAACGGACTCAAGGGTCATCGCCATTAGCGTCCCCAGTCCTTTGTCCTGCACGGAGGGATGAACCGCCATAAAGCGAATAGACGCTTCGTTATCGGCGTTGATATACAAGCGCCCAACGGCGACGAGGTTACCCTCTTCGTCCATCACCATCTGATGGTGGGCCATCGCGTCCCAGGCATCGCGTTCAGAGCCTTTTGGCTGATGCAGTGGCTTGCGCAGCATTTCCCAGCGGAACTGGTAATAAGCGTCTAACTCTTCTTCCGTTTGCGGTACTCGAAGGTGATACATAGCTGTACTCTCTCTTGTTACCCGCGGCCACGCCGCCAGTTGGCTCATACCTGGAGCCAGAATGTGACGGGGCCATCGTTCACCAGCGAAACCTGCATATCTGCAGCGAATCGTCCGGTTTGCGTATTCATTTCCTGCTGGCGACAACGCTCAACAAAGTACTCGTAAAGTGCTTCTGCACGATCCGGCGCGGCGCCTTTGGAGAAGCTCGGGCGCATGCCGCGCTCGGTATCCGCTGCCAGCGTAAACTGGGAAACCACCAGCACGCTGCCGCCCGCCTGCTGGACGTTCAGGTTCATCTTGCCTTCCGCATCGCTGAAAATACGGTAGCCCAGCACGCGCTCACACAAGCGGTTGGCTTTTTGTTCGTCGTCATCCTTTTCGACACCTAACAACACCAAAAGTCCTGGGCCAATTTCACCCGTCACCTCTCCCTCCACGGTGACGCTGGCACGGGTTACGCGCTGTATCAATGCAATCATGGTTGGTCTGCTTCTTGTTGTTTTTCAGCTTCTGCTGCTTTTTTCAGTTCGCGGTATACACCGAGAGTGACAGTTATTTCGGCACCAAGCAAGACGATACACCAGGTCCAGTAGACCCATACAAACAAAATGGGGATCACCGCCAGCACGCCGTAAATTAGCTGATAAGACGGGAACATGGTGATGTAGAGGGCAAACCCTTTTTTACCGAGCTCAAAAAGCAGCGCCGCCACCAGCGCCCCCACAACCGCATCGCGGTTAGGCACGCGCGTGGTCGGCACGACGCTATAGAGCAGCCAGAACGAGAGCCACGACAGGATCAACGGAAAGATGCGAAGCGCATTATCGATAGCGCCGTTGAGATCACTCGCCCAGCGCAAGGAAAGGAGATACGAACTGATCGCCAGGCTCGCCCCGGCCAGCAGCGGCCCCAGCGTGAGGATCATCCAGTACACGGCAAAGGAATACACTTTTGGCCGCGCTTTTTTACTCCGCCAGATCGTGTTCAGCGCGTTATCGATGGCATACATCAACAGCAGCGCAGTGACGATAAGACCGCATGCCCCCACTGCCGTCATCTTGCTGGAATTGGCGACAAACTGCTCAATGTAGTTCTGGATGACATCCCCGGTTGCAGGAATGAAATTCGCGAAGACAAAATGACGAAGCTGCAGGCTGACGTCCGCAAACATCGGAAAGGCGGAAAACAGGGCAAAGATGACCGCCACCAGCGGCACTAATGAGAGTAACGACACGTAGGCGAGGTTACCCGCCAGCGTGGTCATGTTGTCCTCATCAATACGGTGCCAGAGCAGTTTCAGCCAGGCCCTCAGCGGGCGAGTATGATGCGTGGCTTTTTGATGAACGGTTTTTAGCATAGCTGTTTCGCGAAGTAGTTTGGTATCGTCTCTTTTCCGGTCACCAGAATTGACGTAATACCCAACTGGTTAGCTCCCTCTATATTATCGGCGTTGTCGTCGAAAAAGACCGCATCGGCCGCGGTGAATCCCTCTGACTGCAGAACAGCCTGATAAATTCGCGCTTCAGGCTTACGCATCCCCATCTCCTGCGAAAGGTAGATCTTATCGGCTGCCGCCTTAACTTCAGGGTATTCCTCAGGCCAGAACGTGGTGTGCAGACGGTTGGTATTTGACAACACGACGACCCGATGGCCCTGCTCGCGAAGCTTATGCATGATGTCGATCGCTTCAGGCCGGATGGCGACAAATACTGCCTGCCAGCCGTGTGAAAACTGCTCGTAGCTTAACGGGAGATCCATCTCCTGACAGAAGCGTTCAGCGAACTCTTCATCGCTAATCTCGCCGCGTTCATGCTGATGGAAGGTCTCGCCCATCGCGAAATTCTGCTTCAGTGTCGCCAGCGGAACGCGGCTAAAGTCGCTCCATGCACCCAGCACGCGATTAAAATCGATATCGACGATTACGTTTCCTAAATCAAAGATATAAAGCATGGTTATCTCCTGCTCGCCGTGGAGAAGTAACTGTAGCGGGAATAGAGAGATTTGACTATGCGTGCTGTCTAAGGTGTGCGATCGATTTCTACGGCGCGTTTTTACGACAGTAAAGTGAAGGGACGTTTGACGCGGCGAAAAGCCAGGCCCCGCGATACTCATCGATCATCAGGCTCAGCTCTCTTCCCGGCGTACGATAAAAACCCGGCAGCGTGGCGTTGATATCAACCTCATCCGCATCATCGGCGAAGGTTTTAACAATCCGATCGTTATTTAATACGCGCGCGCTCTGATGATAGCTGTAGTGAAAATAGATGGTCCGGTTAACTTCAGAAACCGTCTGACCAAATAATTTACCATTAATGACGGTAGACCCCTCCCGATGCTGCATCCGCCAGGACACCGTACCCACAAATCGGTTTTTACCAATCGTCCATTCCACATCTCCCGTACAGCGTATCGGCGTACTCGAAAAATGCGAATACGCTAACCAGCTGCTGGTGATAGCGGCCATCAGAAACGCCACCAGCAAAATAATACGGTTCCGGAGTGTTTTCATTGCTCATGCGCCCAAAAATAATGCGTGGTACATAATGCTGCCGAGTCCCGTCGCGCATCGTTATTACAGACAAACGCCGCGATCCGCTCCGTTTTACTATAGCCGATGAGAAAAACGTATCGTTTTTCGGCGCACAGACCGGGATTGTTTTTTAACAGAGTCAAGTAATGATCCTGAATATGTTCATTAGGCGCATAAAAAAGCTGGCAGGCGCTGGTCGTGCTGCCCGTTGAAAGTGGAATAAAGTGACTAAACGGCATGTTCTGGTGGTTTTTATATAATATCACCCCATTGATAAGCGCGATCAGCAAAAGCGTCGCGGTGGTAATTATCAGCCAGGCCGGCTTCTGCCTCGCGGTGCTTTCGGCTATTGCCACGTCTTTATTGACGATTGTCAGCTCAGCGGTTGGGCTAAATACTTCAACCTGAGTGGCTTCGGAAAGCATCAGCCCGCGGCGAGAAATCGTTTTTACCGTATCGCGCGGTAACCCCACCTCAGCCAGAGCATTGCGTAATGTCAAAATGGCCTGATAAAAGGTATTCGGTGTGGTGACGTCATTGCGCTCCCCCCACCCCACCACCATTAACTGGTTTTGCGAAATAATTTCCCCAGGATGAGTGACGAGATAAAGAAAACAGAGATTGGCAGGAAGCTGCAATTGTATCGAGCGCCCGGTAATATGATTCGCCAGCGTTTTGTTTTCTGGATCATACTCGACCAACTTGTTAATGAGATACAATTTTCCTTTCCTCTGCAATAACAATGCTTAACTTTATACGCTAAAAACATATTCGTATATTTAACAACATTATAGGTCAGATGGATTAGGACGCGATACCACCCCACCTAAGATTAAAAACAACGTATTATTTTTCAATCTGTTACAAGCCGCTTTTCTTAGGCTTACCTCATCTAAAACGACATAATGAGATTTCATTACACTTCGCCAGGTCAAATAATTATATTGAGCCGCAACCAGAGAAAAGACTGACGTAACGGCAGATTTAAGAAACGAATTTTTAGCTATTAGTGCTATTTCGTGAATCTCCTTTTCGACTTTTTTTCGTCGAATAATCTTAAAGGATTGATGAATATTCCTGGTTTCTTCTGCCAGCTGATGTTCTTTCGCTTTGACGACGGCCTGACGGAATAGAGACCACCAGGAATTTATATTCCCTGCCATTGTTTTTCGTAAATAAGGCAGGTTCACCAAATATGTTTCAAGATTGACACATTTGAGCGGCAGTGAAATATTGACTATGAAAATAAGACAGGAGTGGACTGGATGATAACATCGTCGCAAAAGGTTGTCCGCTGTATAAGCTGTGAATTGTCCTGTCAGTTATATCCAGATAACGCAGTACGATCACAATACTGTGGCAACGCCTCGTTCGCGGTTTGGCCGGTTGGTAACCATTTCCTGCAGACTGCAGTTGAAAATAAAATATTGCACGGGAACAAGAATCACTTATCACGTGGATTTATTTTTGTGGATTTTTCGATGTACAACCTGCGCGTACTTGCCGATCCGCAATGGATTGAACGTCTGGCGATAACCAACATGAACATCGTGATTATCACGGACCGCAGGCTGGAGGCGCTAGCTAATTATTT
Source organism: Enterobacter asburiae (assembly GCF_024599655.1). NCBI lineage: Bacteria > Pseudomonadati > Pseudomonadota > Gammaproteobacteria > Enterobacterales > Enterobacteriaceae > Enterobacter > Enterobacter asburiae. The sequence goes on along the minus strand of NZ_CP102247.1, from coordinate 134,981 downwards.
ATTCAATCACCGCAGTGAAATAAAGGGCGTTATTTATTCGGATGATAAGGACGTTATATTACAGGAAAAAATTAACCATCTTTTCTCCGGTAGAAGGGTGAATAGCAGACGAGGAAGTACGTTGAATACCGTCGAATTCACTTTACTTAACCGATTTTTATCAGGAGCGTGCCTCCAGGAGATTATAAAAACAGACAGCATTGATGTTAAAAAAATTTATGTTCATAAAATACGACTTGAGAGGAAGTTAGGTACCAGCATTCATAAAATTCTCGTTTCTATTTTGTAATTTCAACCACTTAACATACCCACATTTAATGCTGTGGAGGATGTTCTACGCCTGAAAGAAAGGGGCTATCTATGCCATATTTAATGAAACACTCACCAGTCGCCGCGGCGATTTCTCTGGCGTTATCGTCAGCGCTATTTACCGCACATGCGGCGGTAATAGATTTTGCTAATTTACCTGCCTCCGGAGCAGTAACGGATTTGCCTGCAGAAATACAGGCGTTGATTCCTGCAACGGCAAACGCGAACTTTAGCAAAAATACCGGCGATCCTAACTATGTCTACCAGTACAGCGCGGGTAATATCCCGATCTACGGAGATGGGATCACCCTCGAAGGACCAGGGGCGGAAGCCTTTGAGCATTCGGTCACCGTTATTCAGAACTCCACGTCCGGCAGCCCGGGGGTGATATTTGGTGACGATCTCACTATTCGCACCCAGTCAAAAGTGGCCGCCAATAATGGTAAAGACGTGGACGGCATTCGCACCCATGGTATGAACACGCCGGACAACCCGGTGTTTATCATTACCGGCGACCGCACCCATATTTACGTCAATGGCCAAAGCGGTGACGGCATCAATGCCGGATATAGCTCCTTCAGCCAGGGCTCTCTCGGCTCCGCCAATATTTATGTGGGTGACGATCTCTATATCGAAACCACCGGCAGTACCGGTCGAGGGATCAGCGCCAATGCACTAAACGATGCGTCAAAGGCAAAAAATAACGTTATCGTCGGCGATCGTGCGCATATTGTAACGCGTGGTACCTACGCCGAGGGGATTCGTACCAACCAGAGCGGCTCATACGTTCGTCTGGGGAATGAGGCCGCCATCGAAACGTACGGCACATCGGCCTACGGCCTGTATGCAGGTTCCGCATCCAAAATTGAGCTGGGAAAAAAAGCGGCGATAACTACCGACGCGGCCAGCGCCTCCGGGGTTTATTCTACCGGTTCGTCAACCATCACCCTTGATGAGGGCGCGACCATCACCACCAACGGAGCCAGCGCGCATGGCGTCTATGCGTACACAGGCGCGGTGAATCTTGGAGATAACGTCATCATTGCGGTCAACAGCAGCGAGAAAACCAGCAGCTCCGCGCAGGCGCCGCACGGGATGTATGCCTGGTCACGCGGCGTGATAACGCTCGAGGGTGGCGCAACCATTACCACCGCAGGCCAGCGCGACAGCGGAAGCTATGCCCTGAACGCCGGCAACGGTGGCGTGATTGATGCCTCTGCGGGCGGAAAATTCGTCCTCAACGGCGATATCCTCTCCGCAGGCGGCGTCGCGGCCACCAGCACGCTTCCGACTCAAAACAGTACCATTACGCTGAATATGGATGACAACTCACTCTGGAACGGGGCGTCTTATATTGAGAGCAACGCCAACGGTACCGGGACAATCGCGCTTACGATGAATGATGCCGTGTGGAATATGCGCGACAGCTCGACGCTGACCAGCCTGACGCTGAATGCGGGCGGCACGATTAACTTCCAGCATGCTGAGGATGCGGCGTGGCAAACCCTGACCATCAGCGACGATTTTATCGGCAACGGCGGCAAGCTGGTTTTCAATACCGTGCTGTTTGACGATACCTCGGAAACGGACAAACTGATCGTTGAAGGCAACACCTCCGGTCATACCGGGGTGGAAGTGAATAACATTGGCGGTACTGGCGCACAAACCGTAGAAGGGATTGAAATTGTCAGCGTGGGCGGCAACTCTGACGGAACGTTTGAGAAGGCCAGCCGTATCGTGGCGGGAGGCTATGACTATAACGTTGTGCAAAAAGGGAAAAACTGGTTTCTGACCAGCCTGGTTGAGCCCGTTGACCCACCGGTTGACCCTGTGGACCCACCGGTGGATCCCGTAAACCCACCTGTTGACCCTGTGGACCCGCCTGTCGACCCGGTAGATCCACCCGTCGATCCGGTGATTCCGCCGCAGGAACCGGTTCCCCCTGCTGCACCACCGAAAAGCGAGCATCAGTATCGCCCGGAATTTGGTAGCTATCAGGCGAACAGCTATGCGGCAAATACGCTGTTTATGACCCGCCTGCACGACCGTCTGGGTGAAACGCAGTACACCGACATGCTCACCGGCGAGGAAAAAGTAACGAGCCTGTGGATGCGTAACGTCGGCGGCCATACGCGTTTCAGAGACGGCAGCGGCCAGTTAAAAACGACCGCCAATCGCTACGTGCTGCAGCTGGGTGGTGATGTAGCCCAGTGGAGCACAGATGGCCTGGATCGGTGGCATCTCGGCCTGATGGCGGGCTACGGCAACAGCCAGAGTCGGAGTGCTTCCAGCCTGACCGGATACCACTCGCGTGGCGAAGTGAATGGCTATAGCGTCGGCCTGTACGGTACCTGGTACGCAAACGACGCGGATAAAAGTGGTACCTACGTTGATAGCTGGATGCTGTATAACTGGTTCGACAATAAGGTGATGGGGCAGGATCAGGCGACTGAGCGTTATCGCTCCAGCGGCGTAACCGCCTCTGTAGAAGCTGGCTATAGCGTTAAGGTGGGTGAAAGCGGCCGCAACAGCTACTGGCTCCAGCCGAAGGCGCAGGCCGTTTGGATGGACGTGCAGGCTGACGACCATCGCGAGCGCAACGGCACGCGGGTGAAAGACGAGACTCAGGGGAACCTGATGACACGTCTCGGCGTGAAGGCCTATATCAGCGGACATAACGCGATTGACGACGGTAAATCCCGCACCTTCCAGCCGTTTATCGAGGCGAACTGGATCCACAATACCCAGACCACGCGCATCCGCATGGATGACGTCAGCAATGAAATGCGCGGTACTCGCAATATCGGTGAACTTAAGACAGGTGTAGAGGGACAGATTACGCCGCAGCTTAGCGTATGGGGCAACGTGGCTCAGCAGATGGGCGACAAAGGCTACAGCGATACCCAGGGGATGCTGGGGGTGAAATACAGCTTCAAATAACAACAAAAAAGCCGCTGATTTCTCAGCGGCTTTTTTTACTACGGATTGACCGTATTACTCTTCTTTCGCACCGCGCATAGCACGTTTACGATCGTTCTCGGTCAGGTGACGTTTACGGATACGAATTGACTGTGGAGTCACTTCTACCAGTTCGTCATCATCGATGAATTCCAGAGCCTGCTCCAGAGTCATCTTGATCGGTGGAACCAGAACCGTTGCTTCGTCAGTACCGGACGCACGCATGTTGGTCAGTTTCTTACCGGTCAGGCAGTTTACGGTCAGGTCGTTAGAACGACTGTGAATACCGATGATCTGGCCTTCATAAACTTCAGCACCGTGACCCAGGAACAGCTTACCGCGATCCTGCAGACCGAACAGCGCAAACGCAACCGCTTTACCCTGACCGTTGGAGATCAGCACGCCGTTGTTACGCTGGCCCACTTCGCCCGGACGAACGTCGTCGTAGTGGCTGAAGGTGGAGTACAGCAGACCGGTACCGGAGGTCATGGTCATGAACTCTGAACGGAAGCCGATCAGACCACGGCTTGGGATCACGTAGTCAAGACGTACGCGGCCTTTGCCATCTGGATTCATGTTTTTCAGGTCGCCTTTACGCTCACCCAGTGCCTGCATCACAGAACCCTGGTGCTGCTCTTCAACGTCCAGCGTTACGTTTTCGAACGGCTCTTGTTTACGGCCATCGATTTCGCGGAAGATTACTTTCGGACGGGAAACCGCCATTTCGAAACCTTCACGACGCATGTTTTCGATCAGAACAGACAGGTGCAGCTCACCACGACCCGAAACGCGGAATGCATCAGCGTCTTCGGTTTCTTCAACGCGCAGCGCAACGTTGTGCACCAGCTCTTTGTTCAGACGGTCAAGGATCTGACGAGAGGTAACGAACTTACCTTCTTTACCACAGAACGGAGAGGTGTTGACGTTGAAGAACATGGATACGGTTGGTTCATCAACGGACAGGGCTGGCAGTGCTTCGACGTTCTGCGGATCGCAGATGGTGTCGGAGATGTTCAGTTCACCCAGACCGGTGATAGCGATGATGTCGCCTGCTTCAGCGATGTCGCTCTCGATACGCTCAAGACCCAGGTGAGTCAGTACTTTACCGACTTTACCGTTACGGGTTTTGCCTTCGCTATCGATGATAGTAACCTGCTGGTTAGGCTTCACTTTACCGCGCTTGATACGACCAATGCCGATTACGCCAACGTAGTTGTTGTAGTCGAGCTGAGAGATCTGCATCTGCAGGGTGCCGTCGAGATCGACGTTTGGCGCAGGAACACGGTCAACAATCGCCTGATACAGCGGGGTCATGTCTTCAGCCATGTCTTCGTGGTCCAGACCTGCGATACCGTTCAGCGCAGAGGCGTAAACGATAGGGAAGTCCAGCTGCTCGTCGGTCGCGTCGAGGTTAACGAACAGGTCGAAGACCTGGTCGACAACCCAGTCAGGACGCGCGCCAGGGCGGTCAACTTTGTTGATAACAACGATTGGCTTCAGACCATGGGCAAAAGCTTTTTTGGTCACGAAGCGCGTCTGTGGCATTGGGCCATCCATTGCGTCAACGACCAGCAGAACGGAGTCTACCATGGACATTACACGTTCAACTTCACCACCGAAGTCGGCGTGCCCTGGGGTATCAACGATGTTGATACGGTAGTCATTCCATTTAATCGCGGTGTTTTTCGCGAGGATAGTAATCCCACGCTCTTTCTCCAAATCGTTGGAGTCCATCACGCGTTCTTGGGTTTCGGCACGCGCATCAAACGTACCGGATTGCTGCAGCAGCTTGTCAACCAGGGTAGTTTTACCATGGTCTACGTGCGCGATGATGGCGATGTTACGCAAATTTTCGATCACAACTTTGCCTCAGGCATTTAGAAATAGCGCGTTATTGTACACGGATTAATCGCACTACAAAACAGGATCACAAACATCCCCCGCAAACAAGTATTGCAGAGATGCTTTGTGATCGCTTTCACGGAGCGGTAAAAGGGCACTTTAACGTAAATTGCACCAATATGGTGCTCAATGTTCACATTGAAGCACTATACTGGTGCAACAAATCCATCGTGGTGCAGCCCTTTTGCACTATGGTGCGCATGATAACGCCTTTTTGGGGTGTTTTAAAAGTTGGCACAGATTTCGCTTTATAAAAAATACATGGCAACAGCCAGTACAAACAGAAATTGAAGACCTCGTTACCACGACGACAATGACCAATCTGGAGAGTTAAGTATGTCCGCTGAACACGTTTTGACGATGCTGAACGAACATGAAGTGAAGTTTGTTGATCTGCGCTTCACCGATACCAAAGGTAAAGAACAGCACGTCACAATCCCTGCTCATCAGGTGAACGCCGAATTCTTTGAAGAAGGCAAAATGTTTGACGGCTCCTCCATTGGTGGCTGGAAAGGCATTAACGAATCCGACATGGTTCTGATGCCGGACGCGACTACTGCGCTCATTGACCCGTTCTTCGAAGAACCAACCCTGATCATCCGTTGCGACATCCTCGAGCCAGGCACGCTGCAGGGCTACGACCGCGACCCACGTTCTATCGCAAAACGTGCTGAAGAGTACCTGCGTTCTACCGGCATCGCGGACACCGTTCTGTTCGGGCCAGAGCCAGAGTTCTTCCTGTTTGACGACATCCGTTTCGGCGCTTCAATTTCTGGTTCCCACGTGGCTATCGACGACATCGAAGGCGCATGGAACTCTTCCACCAAATACGAAGGTGGTAACAAAGGTCACCGTCCTGGCGTGAAAGGCGGTTACTTCCCGGTTCCTCCGGTCGATTCTTCACAGGACATCCGTTCTACCATGTGTCTGATCATGGAAGAGATGGGCCTGGTTGTTGAAGCGCACCACCACGAAGTGGCGACCGCTGGCCAGAACGAAATCGCTACCCGCTTCAACACCATGACCAAGAAAGCGGATGAGATTCAGATCTACAAATACGTTGTGCACAACGTTGCGCACCGTTTCGGTAAAACCGCGACCTTCATGCCAAAACCAATGTTTGGCGATAACGGTTCCGGTATGCACTGCCACATGTCTCTGTCCAAGAACGGGACCAACCTGTTCTCTGGCGACAAATATGCCGGTCTGTCCGAGCAGGCGCTGCACTACATCGGTGGTGTTATCAAGCACGCTAAAGCGATCAACGCCCTGGCAAACCCAACCACTAACTCCTACAAGCGTCTGGTCCCGGGCTACGAAGCGCCAGTGATGCTGGCCTACTCTGCACGTAACCGTTCTGCTTCTATCCGTATCCCGGTGGTGGCTTCTCCTAAAGCACGTCGTATCGAAGTGCGCTTCCCGGATCCAGCGGCTAACCCATACCTGTGCTTCGCAGCACTGCTGATGGCCGGTCTGGACGGTATCAAGAACAAGATCCACCCGGGCGAAGCGATGGACAAAAACCTGTACGACCTGCCGCCAGAAGAAGCTAAAGAGATCCCACAGGTTGCTGGTTCTCTGGAAGAAGCCCTGCAGGCGCTGGACGCAGACCGTGAGTTCCTGACTGCGGGCGGTGTGTTTACTGATGAAGCGATCGACGCTTACATCGCTCTGCGTATTGAAGAGAACGACCGTGTACGTATGACTCCGCATCCGGTTGAGTTCGAGCTGTACTACAGCGTTTAATAAAGTTGTTTTACCCGGCGTGATAAGCGCCGGGGGTAGTTGCCGTGGAAACTTTTAGCCCATCTCCGGATGGGCTTTTTTCTCCACCAACAACCTGATCTCACGCGCTTTTTACGCCGAAAACGCTATACTGCACTAAAACAGTGCAACAACTCCAGGAGACTGCTGAATGGCAACTGGCACGCTGCCCGATGCTGGGCAGATCCTCAATTCTTTGATTAACAGCATTTTGCTGGTCGATGACGAGCTGGCCGTTCATTACGCCAACCCGGCGGCGCAGCAGCTGCTCGCCCAAAGCGCACGTAAACTGTTCGGCACCCCGCTTCCTGAACTCCTGAGCTATTTTTCGCTGAATATTGGCCTGATGCAGGAAAGTTTGCAGGCTGGCCAGGGGTTTACCGATAACGAAGTGACGCTGGTGATCGACGGGCGCTCGCACATTCTGTCGCTGACCGCGCAGCGTCTTCCCGATGGGATGATCCTGCTGGAAATGGCGCCGATGGATAACCAGCGTCGACTGAGCCAGGAACAGCTTCAGCATGCGCAGCAAATTGCCGCCCGTGACCTGGTGCGCGGTCTGGCGCATGAAATCAAAAACCCGCTGGGTGGATTACGCGGCGCGGCGCAGCTTCTGACCAAGGCGCTGCCCGACCCCGCGCTGGCGGAGTATACCAACGTCATCATTGAGCAGGCGGACCGTCTGCGGAATCTGGTAGACCGTCTTCTTGGGCCACAGCAGCCGGGAATGCACGTCACTGAAAGCATCCATAAAGTGGCTGAACGGGTGGTGAAGCTCGTCTCAATGGAGCTGCCGGAGAACGTCACGCTGGTACGTGATTACGACCCAAGCCTGCCGGAACTGGCCCATGACCCGGACCAGATTGAGCAGGTCCTGTTGAATATTGTGCGTAATGCCCTGCAGGCGCTGGGACCTGAAGGGGGCGAGATTATTTTACGCACCCGCACCGCCTTCCAGCTCACGTTACACGGCGTGCGCTACCGGCTGGCGGCCCGAATTGACGTTGAGGATAACGGGCCCGGCATTCCATCGCATCTGCAGGATACCCTGTTCTACCCGATGGTAAGCGGTCGCGAAGGCGGTACCGGCCTGGGCTTATCCATTGCCCGCAGTTTGATCGATCAACACTCCGGGAAAATTGAATTTACCAGTTGGCCGGGACATACCGAGTTTTCGGTTTTCCTGCCGATTAAAAAATAAAGGTGACGTTTATGCAACGAGGGATAGTCTGGGTAGTCGATGACGATAGCTCCATCCGTTGGGTGCTTGAACGCGCGCTCACAGGGGCGGGATTAAGCTGCACGACGTTTGAGAGCGGCAGCGAAGTGCTCGACGCACTCACCACCAAAACGCCAGATGTTCTGCTTTCGGATATTCGTATGCCGGGCATGGACGGGCTGGCGCTGTTAAAGCAGATCAAACAACGCCACCCTATGCTCCCGGTCATCATAATGACCGCGCACTCCGATCTGGATGCTGCAGTAAGCGCCTATCAGCAAGGGGCGTTCGATTACCTGCCCAAACCGTTTGATATCGACGAAGCGGTGGCGCTGGTTGAGCGTGCGATTAGCCATTATCAGGAACAGCAACAGCCGCGCCACGCACCCGATTTTGGGCCAACGACAGACATCATCGGCGAAGCGCCGGCGATGCAGGACGTATTTCGCATTATTGGCCGTTTGTCCCGCTCATCCATTAGCGTATTGATTAACGGTGAATCGGGAACCGGTAAAGAGCTTGTAGCGCATGCATTGCATCGCCATAGCCCACGGGCAAAAGCGCCGTTCATCGCCCTGAATATGGCGGCGATCCCGAAGGATTTGATTGAGTCCGAACTGTTCGGCCATGAAAAAGGGGCATTTACCGGCGCAAATACCATTCGTCAGGGGCGATTCGAACAGGCAGACGGCGGCACGCTGTTCCTGGATGAAATCGGCGATATGCCGCTGGATGTCCAGACCCGCCTGCTGCGCGTGCTGGCCGACGGGCAGTTTTATCGCGTGGGCGGCTATGCGCCGGTGAAGGTGGACGTGCGTATTATCGCCGCGACCCACCAGAACCTGGAGCAACGCGTGCAGGAAGGAAAATTCCGCGAGGATTTATTCCACCGTCTGAACGTCATCCGCGTTCATCTGCCGCCGCTGCGTGAGCGTCGGGAAGATATTCCCCGCCTGGCACGCCATTTCCTGCAGGTGGCCGCCCGCGAGCTGGGTGTGGAAGCCAAGCAGCTTCACCCGGAAACCGATGCCGCTCTGACGCGTCTGGCGTGGCCGGGCAACGTGCGTCAGCTGGAAAATACCTGCCGCTGGTTAACCGTAATGGCCGCCGGGCAGGAAGTGCTGATTCAGGATTTACCGGCCGAGCTGTTTGAAGCGACCGCACCTGAAAGCAGTACCGGGCACGCGCTGCCGGACAGCTGGGCGACGCTGCTGGCACAGTGGGCCGACCGCGCGCTGCGTTCCGGTCATCAAAACCTGCTGTCTGAAGCTCAGCCAGAGATGGAGCGTACGCTGTTAACCACCGCGCTTCGTCATACGCAGGGTCATAAGCAGGAAGCCGCTCGCCTGTTGGGGTGGGGACGTAATACCCTGACGCGCAAGCTTAAAGAGCTGGGAATGGAGTGATCGTACGCCGCTGTGTAAAGGTTATTAATTGAGCGCAAATTGCCGTTATTTTGCGCTTTACTGTTCCGATGAGTTTTGTATGATCGTGCCCGGAAATTGGGGGTGAACATCATGCTGGAAACAATCGTGAATATGCTCTCTAGCGGAGCCGCTGAAAGCCACACGCCACAAACAGCCGTTGCGGCTATGTTGTGCGCGGCGCTGGTTGGGCTGTTTAGCTAGCGAGTTGAACGTAAAAGCCGGGTGGCGGCTTCGCCTTACCCGGCCTACGTTTCGTGCTTTTGGCAATGCGCCTTAAATCACCCGCGAGAACTGCTGCAGGCGCGCTTTCTGACGCAGATAGGCGTCAAAGCACATGCAGATATTACGAATCAACAGACGCCCTTTCGGCGTGACCTCAATCGCGCTCTCTGACACATCCACCAGCCCGTCTTTCGCCAGCGGTGCAATCAGCTTCAGGTCTTCCGCAAAATAATCGCTAAAATGCAGATCCCACTGCGACTCAACGTCGCTGAAATCGAGACGGAAGTTGCAGATGAGCACCTTAATGACATCACGACGGATGCAGTCGTCGCGCGTTAACGCAATGCCGCGCCACAGCGCGTTGCCCGTTTCATCAACCTGCTGGTAGTAGCGCTTCAGCTCTTTCTGGTTCTGCGCGTAACAGTCGCCAATCATACTGATGGCGGAGACGCCCATCCCCAGCAAATCGGTATCGCCCTGCGTCGTGTAGCCCTGGAAGTTGCGGTGCAGAACGCCTTCCCGCTGAGCAATCGCCAACTCGTCATCCGGACGGGCGAAGTGATCCATCCCGATAAACTGATAGCCGGTTTCGGTCAGCGAGGTGATGGTTTCCTGCAGAATATCCAGCTTCTGCTGGGCAGAAGGAAGATCGGCATCTTTGATTTTGCGCTGGGCGGCAAAGAGCGTCGGCAGGTGCGCATAGTTAAAGACGCTCAGGCGGTCCGGGTTGAGTTCGGCCACGCGCTTCAGGGTGAAGGCGAAGCTCTCCGGCGTCTGCTTTGGCAGGCCGTAAATCAGGTCGATATTGGTCGAGGTGAAACCAATCTCACGCGCGTGGTTGAGTAAGGCGAAGATAAATTCTTCGTCCTGCTCGCGGTTCACCAGACGCTGAACCTCTTTATTGAAATCCTGCACGCCCATGCTCAGACGATTGAAGCCTTCGGCGCGTAAGTGATCCAGTACATCCAGCTCAATTTCACGCGGATCGACTTCGATCGAGATTTCAGCGTCGGCGTTAAAACTGAAATTGCCGCGCAGCAGGGTCATCAGGCGGCTGATTTGCGCTTTATTCAGATAGGTTGGCGTACCGCCGCCCCAGTGAAGCTGGCTGACGTGACGGCCAGCAAACAGCGGTGCGCGATGCACAATTTCTTGTTCGAGCGCATCAAGATACTGGTCGGCTTTATGCTGCTGACGGGTAACGATTTTATTGCAGCCGCAGAAGTAACACAGCTTGTGGCAGAACGGAATATGGACGTAGAGCGACAGCGGACGCTCAGGATAGCGCGCGACAGCCTGCTGGAAATCACCCTCGCCGAAGGCATCGGAGAACTCCAGCGCGGTGGGGTATGACGTATAACGCGGCCCGGAATAGTTATATTTCTGGATTAGGGCCAAATCCCAGTCGATAGTTGGTGCTGACATGCTCACTCCTTCCGTTGGTGTCGCGTTCGTATACGGCGGCCCGTTCTGGCCCCGTTGCGGGCCATCACTCGGGTGCGCAGCCACTTCTTTCGCCGCGACAACCGCCGTAGTTTAACGAATAACCACACCAGATAACATATAACCGGAAGGGTTATAAGCAGGACTATCGTGCCTGCCGGGTGCAAATGTTAGTTTCCACCCTTCAGAAGACGCATCATATCTTCCTGCTTCTCGTCTTCTTCTTCTTCTTCATCTTCGTCATCGTCGTATGACAGGCCCAGCTTCTGCATCAGTTCATCGATACGATCCAGCTTGGCATCCACCCATGACTGCTCTTCAGCGGTCAGGGTTTCACCCTCTTCAAGACGTTCCAGCAGCGCGTCCAGGCGCTCATCGTTCTCCAGCAAATCCAGCTCAGCCTGCGGTGAAAGCATAGGTTTCTCGCTCTTTGGTTTGTGCTGCTTAGTGACCGGGGTGTCTGTCACGCCCAGTGGAATGGGAGTTTTACTGCCGATACGAGGGTCTTTCTGCTGTTTGCCTTTTGCAGAAGCACCCGCTGCACCACCACCGTTGGCACGGCTACCCGCAGTATGACCGCGATGTTTTTTGTCGCGTTTACGATCGCGCGCTTCCTGGTTCAGTTCTTCGCGCGTTTTGCGGCGTGCTTTTGCAGGGCGTTTCGCGCCCGCAGCGGAGGTTGGTTTTTTCATGATGTTTTATCTTTAAGTCGTTTTCTTCAGTATAGAATTGCGGCGAAATCTAGCAGAAAGCAAGCAAAGAAAAAAGGCGACAGAGCAATCTGTCGCCTTTTTTCCTGACTCACAACCCTTAGCGGGTCAGACAATCCATGTTTGCCAACAACAAACCCTGTTTATCCCTTGGCAAATACCGTCCGTGATACGGTTCCGTTTCCTGTTAAAACGCCTCCAGGCGCTGGTCATCCTGACAATCCTGCGTCTTCGCCTCCTGGCGTTCCTGACCCTTGTCCTTAAGTCGATATCCTGTTGGCTTCCTCGCCCTGACGCACACTTTACCTTGTTCCGTTAAACTAACAAGCAACGAAACGGTACAAAAAGGGATTTTCAGACAATTACCCGGAAATAAGCTTATGATTTAAAACAGTTTGGCTTTTTTGACGCCTGCGAATTCTCTGAAATCTCCCATAGCATCACAGGCCGATCTCTCACACCGGTTGGGGCATTCGCCTACAGGTCATAGCAATCAGAAAAGCCTTTTGCCTGCATTCGGGTATAATCCCCTTCAGATTACGATTTTGGAGACGACCACGTGACTACCTGGAACTACCAACAGACGCATTTTGTCACCAGTGCGCCCGATATTCGCCACCTTCCTTCTGATACCGGTATTGAAGTGGCATTTGCTGGCCGCTCCAATGCGGGGAAATCCAGCGCCCTGAATACGCTGACCAATCAGAAGAGCCTGGCGCGTACCTCAAAAACACCTGGCCGTACCCAGCTGATCAACCTGTTTGAAGTCGCTGAGGGCAAACGCCTGGTCGACTTACCGGGCTACGGTTACGCGCAGGTACCGGAAGAGATGAAAATCAAGTGGCAGCGTGCGCTGGGTGAATACCTGGAAAAACGCCTGTGCCTGAAAGGTCTGGTGGTGCTGATGGATATTCGCCATCCCCTGAAAGATCTGGATCAGCAGATGATCGACTGGGCTGTAGCAAGCGACATCGCCGTGCTGGTGCTGCTGACGAAAGCCGATAAGCTGGCAAGCGGCGCGCGCAAAGCGCAGGTGAATATGGTTCGCGAAGCGGTGCTGGCGTTCAACGGTGATGTGCAGGTTGAACCGTTCTCCTCCCTGAAAAAGCAGGGCGTGGACAAGCTGCGTCAGAAGCTCGACACCTGGTTTAGCGAGCTGGAACCCGCGACGGAAGCGGAAGAAGAGTAATACCGAGCGCGGCGATGGCCGCGTTTTTTTTGCCTGAATTTTTCTTTGCCGCAATAAAAAACGCCCCAGTCATTACTGACTGGGGCGGCTAAAATATTCAGCCAAATCCGATTACGTGAAGTAAAAGGTCTGAAAGATAGAACATCTTACCTCTGTACCCTACGTCGATAACTCTACCCCTTTTTGTGCTGCAGAAAAAGCACTTTTTGTAGTTTTTTTTCATTCTTTACATAGGGAATTCTAATGATCGTCACAAAACGCGCGTTGTTATGTTGCAAACTTACATAAAAAGCGCGTTATGCGAAGAACCGTTAGTGAGCCTGATCCCAGTTTTCGCCACTTCCCACTTCCACCAGCAACGGCACGTCTAGCGTCATGCTGCTTTCCATCAGTTCGTGGATCTTCTTCGACACGGCGTCTAGGTCGTCTTTGTGCACTTCAAATACCAGTTCATCGTGTACCTGCATGATCATTTTCACGCGAGGCTTCTCTTCTTCCAGCCAGGCATCAACGGCGATCATTGCACGCTTAATAATGTCCGCCGCGGTACCCTGCATCGGGGCGTTGATCGCCGCACGCTCTGCGCCAGCGCGACGCGCCGCGTTGCTGGATTTGATGTCCGGTAAGTAGAGACGGCGGCCATCCAGGGTTTCGACGTAACCTTTTTCCTTCGCCTGCGCGCGGGTGCGTTCCATATATTCCAGCACGCCCGGATAACGCTCGAAGTAGAGATCCATATACTTCTGCGACTCTTTACGCGGAATGTTGAGCTGGCGCGAAAGACCAAATGCACTCATGCCGTAAATCAGGCCGAAGTTGATCGCCTTAGCACTGCGGCGCTGCTCGTTGGTCACGCTGTCCAGCGGCAGGCCGAAGACTTCCGCCGCGGTTGCCCGGTGGATATCCTTCCCTTCGGCAAACGCGGTCAGCAGGCCTTTGTCGCGGGACAGATGCGCCATAATGCGCAGCTCAATTTGCGAGTAGTCAGCAGAGACAATCAGATAATCCTCTGGCGCGATGAAAGCCTGGCGAATACGGCGGCCTTCTTCGTTACGTACCGGGATGTTCTGCAGGTTAGGATCTGTTGATGAGAGACGACCGGTCGCCGCGACAGCCTGATGATACGACGTGTGCACACGACCCGTTTTAGGGTTGATCATCAGCGGGAGCTTGTCGGTGTAGGTGGACTTCAGCTTCGCGAGACCACGGTACTGCAGAATCACTTTTGGCAGCGGGTAATCCAGCGCCAGCTCTTCCAGCACCTCTTCAGAGGTTGACGGTGCGCCGCCTGGGGTTTTCTTCAGCGGCTTGATGCCCTGCTTTTCAAACAGAATGGTTTGCAGCTGCTTCGGTGAAGAGAGGTTAAACGGCTCGCCTGCAAGCTCATGCGCTTTTTGCTCGAGCTCGGTCAAGCGCTGCGCCAGCTCCCCGGAGTGGTTATGCAGCACCGTTGGGTCGATTTTCACGCCGTTACGTTCAATGCGTGACAGCACGGGCACCAGCGGCATCTCGATATGCTGGAACACGTTCAGCGGTCCTTCATGCTTCTGCAGTTTTGGCCACATCTTCAGGTGCAATTGCAGCGTGACATCGGCGTCTTCCGCCGCGTAGCGCCCCGCCTCTTCAAGAGCAATCTGGTTAAAGGTGAGCTGATTTTTCCCTTTACCGGCAATCTCTTCAAAGGTGATGGTTTTGTGCTTCAGCCAGCGGTCAGATAAGGAATCCATATCATGACGGCCCGCGACGCTGTCCAGAATGTAGGATTCAAGCATGGTGTCGAAGGCAATCCCGCGCAGTTCAATGCCGTAGTTTTGCAGAATGCCGCGGTCGTACTTGAGGTTTTGCCCAACCTTGAGCGCCTTTTCGTCTTCCAGGATCGGCTTCAGCAGCTCAAGCACGCGTTCACGGGAAATTTGCTCCGGCGCATCCAGGTAATCGTGCGCCACAGGAACGTAGGCGGCAATACCCGGCTCTGTCGCAAATGACAGGCCAACCATATTGGCTGAGATGTTATCGAGACTGTCAGTTTCGGTATCAAAGGCAAAGACCGGTGCCTTTTTCAGTTTCTCGATCCAGGCGATCAGCTGCGACTCTTCAAGAATGGTTTCGTAGTTGTCGAAGGAAAGCGCCACGGCTTCTTCTTCCGCCTGCTCTTCTGCGTCAACGACGATCGTCTCCTTCGGCTTTGCAGCAGGTTTGGCCCCTTTTGCCTGCAGCCATTTACCGGCTTCCACGTCAGTGATCCAGCGCTTGAATTCGTATTTCTTAAACAGGCTCAGCAGATCGTCAGCGGAAGGCTGTTGCACTTCAAGCTGCTCACAACCCAGCTCCAGTTCGACATCGGTTTTGATTGTCGCCAGCTTATAGGAGAGATAAGCCACCTCTTTGTTCTCTTCCAGTTTTCCGGCCATGGTTTTTGCGCCACGGAAGGAGAGCCCGGCGATTTTATCCGATTCCGCGTACAGCGTGTCCAGACCGCCCAGCCCCTGAAGCAGCGCCTGCGCGGTTTTTTCACCGACGCCAGGGACACCCGGGATGTTATCCGAGGAGTCGCCCATCAACGCGAGGAAGTCGATAATCAGCTCAGGCGGCACGCCATACTTTGTGACCACCTCTTCAGGCCCCAGAATGGTGTTGGTCATGGTGTTAATCAGGGTGATACCTGGCGTCACCAGCTGCGCCATATCTTTATCACCGGTGCTGATCAGTACCGGACGCCCCATCTTTTCTGCTTCACGCGCCAGCGTACCGATGACGTCATCGGCTTCAACGCCAGAGACGGCCAGCAGCGGCAGCCCCATCGCTTTTACCATGGTGTGCAGCGGCTCAATCTGCGCACGCAGATCGTCAGGCATTGGCGGACGGTGAGATTTGTAATGCTCAAACAGCTCATCGCGGAAAGTTTTACCTTTCGCATCAAAGACCACAGCCGCATGGGTTGGCTGATACTGAAGGATCAGGCTGCGCAGCATGTTCAGCACGCCGTACATTGCGCCGGTGGGTTCCCCTGCGCTATTGGTCAGAGGAGGAAACGCATGGTATGCCCGATACAGGTAAGAAGAGCCATCGACGAGAATAAGAGGGTTTTCTGGGATCTGAACCATAATGTCCGTGCCTTTAATCAATTTATGGGTAAAGGATGCCACAGAAGGATGAAAACATCAGTTATTAGCGCCTGATACCGGAAAAGATTTTGCGATCGTGAGGATCGCTCGCAAAAATCAAACTGTGGATAAGTTTGTGCATATTTTCACTTCATATGAATAACAGACACAAAAAACACATATGCGATATTTTTTAGATCTTAATTATCATGCTGTTATGGCATTAGATCTTATCTATATGGCCAACTGATGGCAATTTAGTCTATGTGGATATAAGCCTTGATAAGCGCAGAATCACAGTGGAATCTTCTACGATAGGGTAAAAGCGGCCAAATCATCACATGAAAGCGCCATTAATTTGTCTGTTTTCTGGTAAAATCAGCGCCCAGCGTCGCATAGCCGGCCGCGAATTTACAGCTAACTACCTGAAAAAGCTCATCATGCCGAGATTGCTCGCTGCAATAACATTACTGTTAAGCATTATTTTAACTATTCTGGTGACGGTCGCCTGCTCTGTACCGATCATTCTCGCCGGAATCATTAAACTGCTGCTGCCTGTCCCCGCGGTGTGGCGAGCCGTGTCCGCATTTTGTAACTTCATGATGTACTGCTGGTGCGAAGGACTGGCGATACTGCTGTGCCTTAACCCGCATCTGAAGTGGGATATCAAAGGGCTGGAGAGCCTTAACAAGAAGAACTGGTATCTGCTGATCTGCAATCACCACAGCTGGGCGGACATCGTGGTGTTATGCGTGCTTTTTCGCAAACACATCCCGATGAACAAATACTTTCTGAAACAGCAGCTCGCCTGGGTGCCTTTTATCGGGCTGGCCTGCTGGGCGCTCGATATGCCGTTTATGAAACGCTATTCGCGCAGCTATTTGATTCGTCATCCCGAGCGTCGCGGCAAAGATGTGGAGACCACGCGCCGTTCCTGCGAAAAGTTTCGCGCGCATCCAACGACCATCGTGAACTTTGTTGAAGGCTCCCGGTTTACGGAAGAGAAGCATCAACAAACCCGGTCTCCCTATCAGCATCTGCTGCCGCCGAAGGCGGCGGGTATTGCGATGGCGCTTAACGTACTGGGTGCACAGTTCGATAAACTCCTGAACGTCACGCTCTGCTATCCGGAAAATGATAAGACGCCATTCTTCGATATGCTCAGCGGCAAACTGACGCGCATTGTTGTGCGTGTCGATCTGGTCCCGATAGATGCCGGGCTGCACGGTGATTACGTTAACGATAAGAATTTCAAACGTCGTTTCCAGCAGTGGCTCAATACGATCTGGAAAGAGAAAGACGAACAGATAGACAAGATTAAATCTTCATACAAAAACGCCGGTCAGTGACCGGCGTTTTTACATCAGCGAAATTACTTCTTCTCAACCAGGTATTTCACGGTATCAGCATACTGCTGTACGAAGATATCCATGCTGCTGGTGTCCATGCCCTGCATGTTCAGCTGGTATTTGCCGTTAACAAACATCGCCGGAACGCCCTGAAGCTGGAGGTCAGCAGCCGCTTTTTCCTGCTGAGCCACCAGAGATTTCACCACAAAGCTGTTCCATGCAGCGTCATAATCTTCACCTTTCACGCCGGCATCAACGAACACTTTACGGATATCCGCTGTGGTCTGAACGGTCTGGGTTTTCTGTACGGCTTCAAACATTGGCGCAGTGATTTTATCTTCCACGCCCAGTGCCATAGCAACAGCCCACGCCTGAGTCAGGTCTTTACCCAATGGGCCCAGGAACTCGACGTGGTACTTGGTCATTTTGGTGCCTTCTGGCAGCTTTTTCTTCACGTTGTCAGAAACATGCAGAACCTGCTCGAACTGATAGCAGTGCGGGCAGTAGAACGAGAAGAACTCCAGAACCTGTGGCTCGCCAGCAACCGGTTTGTCCAGCGTGATGAACTGTTTGCCGTCGGTAAACTGCGCAGCAGAAGCGCTAAATGCCAGAATCATACCTGCCAGCGCCAGCCAAATTTTTTTCATGATTAACTCTCTCCTGGGTGTGTCTAATTAATACATCGGCGTTAATTGCAGAGGGGGTTCCTGAAGAACCTTGACCTGCTCAGTAAATGTAGATATCTGGCTACGCCAGTAATCCTCTCCGGTAAGCCACGGGAAATTCCGGGGAAATGCGGGATCGTCCCAACGCCTGATTAACCATGCGAGATAATAAACAAAACGCATCGCACGTAAAGGCTCAATCAGGGCAATTTCGTCTGAATTAAACGGGCTAAATTCTTCATAAGCTTCAATAATGGTTTCAAGCTGCATGCGTTGCTCGGCTTTATCGCCATTGAGAAGCATCCACAGGTCCTGAACCGCTGGCCCCATACGCGCATCATCGAGATCGACAAACAGCGGGCCATCACGCCAGAGGATATTTCCAGCATGACAATCACCATGCAGGCGCAGAACGGCAATATCGTCGCGCCAGCAGGTTTTAACTGCAGCAATGAGCTTATCGGTGGCGTTGAGGAAATCATCCTTTAACGCAGTGGGGATCATGGCAGACGTTTCGAATATTCCCCGCGGTTCAAGAAGGTATTCCTGAATCCCGATAGTCGGGCGAGCAATAAAGGCTTTTTTGCGTCCCGTCTGGTGTATACGCCCAAGATAGCGGGCAACCCACTCCATCTGATCGATATTATCCGCTTCAAACTGTCGACCACCCAGGCTCGGGAATACAGCGTAGTAAAACCCTTCGTGCGTGAGGAGCGTTTGGTTATTGAATTTTAGCGGTGCGGCAACGGGAACATCGTCATCCAGCAGATCGTGAGCAAACTGATGCTCTTCCTGAATTTGTTCTGCGGACCAGCGTTCAGGACGATAGAACTTTACGACGAAGCGCTGACGATCCTCGTCCTGAAATTGATAGACGCGGTTTTCGTAGCTGTTTAACGGTGTTAGCCCGGAATCCACCCGAATACCCTGTTCAAACAGGGCATCCATAATGGTGTCCGGGTGTAATGTCTGGAAAGTAAAAGCCTGGTCGTTCATCCGATCATCCGGAAATTATACGAATGATTCAGGATATCATCTTGTGGCGATTTCGGTGCCGCCGCTTACAAGCTTTTACTCTTTAATTACGCCTCGGGCGCGCAATAATGCAGTCTTAAAATCTTCCTCATAATCCTTCTGAATACCAGGAATAACAGCATCTTTGGCAGAGTCACGCATTTTAAGGTGGTAGATCAGGATGTCGTCAGAAAGGTCTGCCAGATCGCCGTCAAAACCTGACTCTTTCGCCAGTTTCTGTAAAAATTGCATCAGATTTAGCTCTGGCTCTTTTTGCCAGGCGGGCTGGAGGAGTTCAATAACTTCATTCAGACGTTTACATTTCATGGTGGTGCTCCTTTCATTTAGAGTGACACGTTAGCAGGGTCAATCCCACAATAAAAGAGGCGATATTCGTGAATCTTAGCCAGGAAATCATTGGGGTCGTTCTGGCAGGTGGCAGAGCGACGCGAATGGGAGGAAAAGATAAGGGTCTTCAACGCCTGAATGGCAAACCCTTATGGCAATGTGTCGCTGACACGCTTGCAGGCCAGGTGTCGACAATGGTCATCAGCGCTAACCGGCATATCGATACTTACCAGCTCAGCGGGTACGCCGTTTACCAGGATATCCTTGAGGATTTCCCGGGACCGCTGGCCGGTATGCTTTCGGTTATGCAACAGTCTCAAGGAGAGTGGTTTATCTTCTGTCCCTGCGATACCCCGTTTATTCCGTCCTGTCTTGTCGAGCGTTTGTTACAGCTTCGCGGTACGGCCCCTGTGGTTTGGGTACATGACGGCGAGCGTGACCACCCTGCTATCGCATTGATGCACCGATCGCTAGCGCCTGCCCTGCAGTCCTATCTGGCTGCGGGTGAGCGCAGGGTGATGGTTTTTATGCGCGAGTCTGGCGGCCATCCCGTTGATTTTAGCGATTTGAAATCAGCATTTGTGAACGTGAATACGCGTGAAGATCTGCAGATGATGCAGGAGAAAAGATGATACCTGTTGTAGCCATTTCCGCCTGGAGTGGGACCGGGAAAACCACGCTGCTGAAAAAGCTCATTCCTGCGCTTTGTGCAAGAGGTATCCGTCCAGGATTGATTAAGCATACCCACCATAATATGGATGTCGATAAACCGGGCAAAGATAGCTATGCGTTGCGTAAAGCGGGGGCGGCACAAACGATGGTGGCAAGTACTCAACGCTGGGCGTTGATGACAGAAACGCCGGATGAGGCACCGCTGGATCTCGCTTATCTGGTCAGCCGGATGGATCATTCCACGCTCGATCTGGTGCTGGTTGAGGGATTTAAGCATGAGGCCGTGCCTAAGATCCTGCTGTTCAGAAGCGATGCCGGGCATGATTTCAGCGAGTTAACGCTGGATGAGCATGTGATTGCGGTGGCCAGTGATGTTGTATTGCCGCTTGAGGTTCCGGTGCTGGACTTAAATGATGTGGATGGGATTGCGGAGTTTATTGTGGCGTGGAGTGCAGTTTGACTTGGCGGGTGGCGGCTTTGCCTTACCCGGTCTACCGTTTTTTTAGTTTATAAACGCAAAAAGGCCATCCTTCCGGATGGCCTCTTCACTTATTTGATGCCTGGCAGTTCCCTACTCTCACATGGGGAGACCCCACACTACCATCGGCGCTACGGCGTTTCACTTCTGAGTTCGGCATGGGGTCAGGTGGGACCACCGCGCTAAAGCCGCCAGGCAAATTCTGTTAATCTGTATCAAAGCTGAAAATCTTCTGTCTCTCGTCCGCCGAAACAGCTTCGGCGTTGTAAGGTTAAGCCTCACGGTTCATTAGTATCGGTTAGCTCAACGCATCGCTGCGCTTACACACCCGACCTATCAACGTCGTAGTCTTCAACGTTCCTTCAGGACCCTTAAAGGGTCAGGGAGAACTCATCTCGGGGCAAGTTTCGTGCTTAGATGCTTTCAGCACTTATCTTTTCCGCATTTAGCTACCGGGCAATGCCATTGGCATGACAACCCGAACACCAGTGATGCGTCCACTCCGGTCCTCTCGTACTAGGAGCAGCCCCCCTCAATTCTCCAGCGCCCACGGCAGATAGGGACCGAACTGTCTCACGACGTTCTAAACCCAGCTCGCGTACCACTTTAAATGGCGAACAGCCATACCCTTGGGACCTACTTCAGCCCCAGGATGTGATGAGCCGACATCGAGGTGCCAAACACCGCCGTCGATATGAACTCTTGGGCGGTATCAGCCTGTTATCCCCGGAGTACCTTTTATCCGTTGAGCGATGGCCCTTCCATTCAGAACCACCGGATCACTATGACCTGCTTTCGCACCTGCTCGAGCCGTCACTCTCGCAGTCAAGCTAGCTTATGCCATTGCACTAACCTCCTGATGTCCGACCAGGATTAGCTAACCTTCGTGCTCCTCCGTTACTCTTTGGGAGGAGACCGCCCCAGTCAAACTACCCACCAGACACTGTCCGCAACCCGGATTACGGGTCTACGTTAGAACACCAGCCATTAAAGGGTGGTATTTCAAGGGCGGCTCCACGCAGACTGGCGTCCACGCTTCAAAGCCTCCCACCTATCCTACACATCAAGGACCAGTGTTCAGTGTCAAGCTATAGTAAAGGTTCACGGGGTCTTTCCGTCTTGCCGCGGGTACACTGCATCTTCACAGCGAGTTCAATTTCACTGAGTCTCGGGTGGAGACAGCCTGGCCATCATTACGCCATTCGTGCAGGTCGGAACTTACCCGACAAGGAATTTCGCTACCTTAGGACCGTTATAGTTACGGCCGCCGTTTACCGGGGCTTCGATCAAGAGCTTCGCGTTGCCGCTAACCCCATCAATTAACCTTCCGGCACCGGGCAGGCGTCACACCGTATACGTCCACTTTCGTGTTTGCACAGTGCTGTGTTTTTAATAAACAGTTGCAGCCAGCTGGTATCTTCGACTGATTTCAGCTCCACCCGCAGGGGCTTCACCTACATATCAGCGTGCCTTCTCCCGAAGTTACGGCACCATTTTGCCTAGTTCCTTCACCCGAGTTCTCTCAAGCGCCTTGGTATTCTCTACCTGACCACCTGTGTCGGTTTGGGGTACGATTTGATGTTACCTGATGCTTAGAGGCTTTTCCTGGAAGCAGGGCATTTGTTACTTCAGCACCGTAGTGCCTCGTCATCACACCTCAGCGTTAGAAGAGTTCCGGATTTACCTAAAACTCCCGCCTACATGCTTAAACCGGGACAACCGTCGCCCGGCTAACATAGCCTTCTCCGTCCCCCCTTCGCAGTAACACCAAGTACAGGAATATTAACCTGTTTCCCATCGACTACGCCTTTCGGCCTCGCCTTAGGGGTCGACTCACCCTGCCCCGATTAACGTTGGACAGGAACCCTTGGTCTTCCGGCGTGCGGGCTTTTCACCCGCATTATCGTTACTTATGTCAGCATTCGCACTTCTGATACCTCCAGCATGCCTCACAGCACACCTTCAACGGCTTACAGAACGCTCCCCTACCCAACAACGCATAAGCGTCGCTGCCGCAGCTTCGGTGCATGGTTTAGCCCCGTTACATCTTCCGCGCAGGCCGACTCGACCAGTGAGCTATTACGCTTTCTTTAAATGATGGCTGCTTCTAAGCCAACATCCTGGCTGTCTGTGCCTTCCCACATCGTTTCCCACTTAACCATGACTTTGGGACCTTAGCTGGCGGTCTGGGTTGTTTCCCTCTTCACGACGGACGTTAGCACCCGCCGTGTGTCTCCCGTGATAACATTCTTCGGTATTCGTAGTTTGCATCGGGTTGGTAAGCCGGGATGGCCCCCTAGCCGAAACAGTGCTCTACCCCCGAAGATGAATTCACGAGGCGCTACCTAAATAGCTTTCGGGGAGAACCAGCTATCTCCCGGTTTGATTGGCCTTTCACCCCCAGCCACAAGTCATCCGCTAATTTTTCAACATTAGTCGGTTCGGTCCTCCAGTTAGTGTTACCCAACCTTCAACCTGCCCATGGCTAGATCACCGGGTTTCGGGTCTATACCCTGCAACTTAACGCCCAGTTAAGACTCGGTTTCCCTTCGGCTCCCCTATACGGTTAACCTTGCTACAGAATATAAGTCGCTGACCCATTATACAAAAGGTACGCAGTCACACCACGAAGGTGCTCCCACTGCTTGTACGTACACGGTTTCAGGTTCTTTTTCACTCCCCTCGCCGGGGTTCTTTTCGCCTTTCCCTCACGGTACTGGTTCACTATCGGTCAGTCAGGAGTATTTAGCCTTGGAGGATGGTCCCCCCATATTCAGACAGGATACCACGTGTCCCGCCCTACTCTTCGAGTTCACAACCTGTGTGCTTTCGTGTACGGGGCTATCACCCTGTATCGCCGGACTTTCCAGACCGTTCCACTAACACACAAGCTGATTCAGACTCTGGGCTGCTCCCCGTTCGCTCGCCGCTACTGGGGGAATCTCGGTTGATTTCTTTTCCTCGGGGTACTTAGATGTTTCAGTTCCCCCGGTTCGCCTCGTTAACCTATGTATTCAGTTAACGATAGTGTGTCGGAACACACTGGGTTTCCCCATTCGGACATCGCCGGGTCAAAGGTTCATATCACCTCGCCGGCGCTTTTCGCAGATTAGCACGTCCTTCATCGCCTCTGACTGCCAGGGCATCCACCGTGTACGCTTAGTCGCTTAACCTCACAACCCGAAGATGTTTCTTTCGATTCACCATCGACTTGCGAAAATTTGAGAGACTCGAACACACCTTAAAGATGTGTCGTTTCAATTTTCAGCTTGATCCAGATTTTTAAAGAGCAAATATCTCAAACGTCACCCGAAGATGAGTTTTGAGATATTAAGGCAGGTGACTTTCACTCACGAACCAGCAAGTGGCGTCCCCTAGGGGATTCGAACCCCTGTTACCGCCGTGAAAGGGCGGTGTCCTGGGCCTCTAGACGAAGGGGACACTGAAGTCTCAATCGCAAGACGCCTTGCTATTTACTTTTCATCAGACAATCTGTGTGAGCACTGCAAAGGCAGGTTCTTTAAGGTAAGGAGGTGATCCAACCGCAGGTTCCCCTACGGTTACCTTGTTACGACTTCACCCCAGTCATGAATCACAAAGTGGTAAGCGCCCTCCCGAAGGTTAAGCTACCTACTTCTTTTGCAACCCACTCCCATGGTGTGACGGGCGGTGTGTACAAGGCCCGGGAACGTATTCACCGTAGCATTCTGATCTACGATTACTAGCGATTCCGACTTCATGGAGTCGAGTTGCAGACTCCAATCCGGACTACGACGCACTTTATGAGGTCCGCTTGCTCTCGCGAGGTCGCTTCTCTTTGTATGCGCCATTGTAGCACGTGTGTAGCCCTACTCGTAAGGGCCATGATGACTTGACGTCATCCCCACCTTCCTCCAGTTTATCACTGGCAGTCTCCTTTGAGTTCCCGGCCGAACCGCTGGCAACAAAGGATAAGGGTTGCGCTCGTTGCGGGACTTAACCCAACATTTCACAACACGAGCTGACGACAGCCATGCAGCACCTGTCTCAGAGTTCCCGAAGGCACCAATCCATCTCTGGAAAGTTCTCTGGATGTCAAGAGTAGGTAAGGTTCTTCGCGTTGCATCGAATTAAACCACATGCTCCACCGCTTGTGCGGGCCCCCGTCAATTCATTTGAGTTTTAACCTTGCGGCCGTACTCCCCAGGCGGTCGACTTAACGCGTTAGCTCCGGAAGCCACGCCTCAAGGGCACAACCTCCAAGTCGACATCGTTTACGGCGTGGACTACCAGGGTATCTAATCCTGTTTGCTCCCCACGCTTTCGCACCTGAGCGTCAGTCTTTGTCCAGGGGGCCGCCTTCGCCACCGGTATTCCTCCAGATCTCTACGCATTTCACCGCTACACCTGGAATTCTACCCCCCTCTACAAGACTCTAGCCTGCCAGTTTCGAATGCAGTTCCCAGGTTGAGCCCGGGGATTTCACATCCGACTTGACAGACCGCCTGCGTGCGCTTTACGCCCAGTAATTCCGATTAACGCTTGCACCCTCCGTATTACCGCGGCTGCTGGCACGGAGTTAGCCGGTGCTTCTTCTGCGGGTAACGTCAATTGCTGAGGTTATTAACCTCAACACCTTCCTCCCCGCTGAAAGTACTTTACAACCCGAAGGCCTTCTTCATACACGCGGCATGGCTGCATCAGGCTTGCGCCCATTGTGCAATATTCCCCACTGCTGCCTCCCGTAGGAGTCTGGACCGTGTCTCAGTTCCAGTGTGGCTGGTCATCCTCTCAGACCAGCTAGGGATCGTCGCCTAGGTGAGCCGTTACCCCACCTACTAGCTAATCCCATCTGGGCACATCTGATGGCAAGAGGCCCGAAGGTCCCCCTCTTTGGTCTTGCGACGTTATGCGGTATTAGCTACCGTTTCCAGTAGTTATCCCCCTCCATCAGGCAGTTTCCCAGACATTACTCACCCGTCCGCCGCTCGTCACCCAGGAGCAAGCTCCCTGTGCTACCGCTCGACTTGCATGTGTTAGGCCTGCCGCCAGCGTTCAATCTGAGCCATGATCAAACTCTTCAATTTAAGTTTGATGCTCGTGAATTAAACTTCGTAATGAATTACGTATGTTCACTCAGAGACTTGGTATTCATTTATTGTCCGAAGACATTAAGAATCCATGTCACTTTGAGTGCCCACACAGATTGTCTGATAAATTGTTAAAGAGCAGTGCCGCTTCGCTTTTCGCAGCGGCGCGGGGTGTGCATATTACGCTTTCCCGCTTCAGAGTCAAGCGTTTATTTTCGCTTTTCTCTGCTGACCCAGCGGCGTGTGTGCCGTTGTTCCGTGTCAGTGGAGGCGCATTATAGGGAGTTATTCCGACGTGACAAGAGGAAATTTAAAAAAAGATTCCGTCCGCGTTTTTTTTCACCAACAGAGGTGAAATCAAGCTACAAATTGTTCTATTTGATGTATCTGCAACCACAATCACATTCGAGGTGGCATAATTATCAGCATGAATCTTTAAGGAATAAAAGCGATGCCATTAAGCGCACAACAGCTGGCCGCCCAAAAAAACCTGTCGTACGTGCTGGCAGAAAAGCTGGCTCAGCGGATTTTAGCGGGTAAATATGCCCCGGGTAGCATTCTGCCGGGTGAGATGGAGCTGGGTGAGCAGTTTGGGGTGAGCCGTACCGCCGTGCGCGAAGCGGTGAAAACCCTAACGGCAAAAGGTATGGTGCTTCCGCGTCCTCGTATTGGCACACGTGTGATGCCACAGAGTAACTGGAATTTTCTCGATCAGGAGCTGCTCTCCTGGTGGATGACGGAAGATAACTTTCATCAGGTCGTCGATCACTTTCTGGTGATGCGCAGCAGCCTTGAACCTCAGGCATGTCTGCTTGCCGCCACGCTAGGAACAGCAGAGCAGAAAGCGCAGCTTAACGCGCTGATGGAAGAGATGGTGTTCCTGAAAAAACACTTCAACCGCGAACGCTGGGTTGAGGTCGATATGGCCTGGCATGAACACATCTATATGATGAGCGCCAATCCGTTCCTCACCTCTTTTGCCTCTTTATTTCATTCGGTGTATCACACCTACTTTACCTCTATTACACAAAACGAAGTGGTAAAACTGGATTTGCATCAGGCGATAGTGGATGCCATTCAGGAAAGCGACGGGCAGAGAGCCCTGAGTGCGTGCCAGGCATTGCTGGCCGCGCCAACCCACCAGCAGGTAAATAAATGACAAAGAAAAAAGCGCGCAGCATGGCCGGATTGCCGTGGATTGCAGCCATGGCGTTTTTTATGCAGGCACTGGATGCCACCATCCTCAACACAGCGCTTCCCGCTATTGCGCAAAGCCTTAACCGCTCCCCGCTGGCGATGCAGTCCGCCATCATCAGCTACACCCTGACGGTCGCAATGTTAATTCCGGTCAGCGGCTGGCTGGCCGACCGCTTTGGCACCCGCAAAGTTTTCATGCTGGCCGTAACGCTCTTTACGCTCGGTTCGCTGGCCTGTGCGCTCTCCTCATCCTTAACGGAGCTGGTTATCTTCCGCGTACTACAGGGCATTGGCGGCGCGATGATGATGCCGGTGGCGCGCCTTGCCTTGCTGCGAGCCTACCCCAGGAGCGAACTGCTTCCCGTACTCAACTTCGTCACCATGCCGGGCCTGGTCGGCCCGATTCTTGGCCCGGTACTCGGTGGCGTGTTTGTCACCTGGGCAAGCTGGCACTGGATCTTCCTGATTAATATTCCGATTGGCGTTGCGGGGCTGCTGTATGCCCGCAAATATATGCCGAACTTCACCACACCAAGGCGCAGCTTCGATATGGGCGGCTTTTTCCTGTTTGGCCTGAGCCTGGTGTTATTCTCCAGCGGGATGGAGCTGTTTGGCGAGAAGATCGTCGCGACGTGGATGGCGCTCTCCGTTATCCTCGGCGGTATTCTGCTATTCCTTCTTTATATACGTCACGCGCGCCGTCACCCGACGCCGTTAATCTCCCTGGGACTCTTTAACACCCGAACGTTTTCCGTAGGGATTGCAGGCAACATTGCGTCTCGTCTGGGAACGGGTTGCGTGCCGTTCCTGATGCCATTGATGCTGCAGGTGGGGTTCGGCTATCCGGCCCTGATTGCCGGCTGCATGATGGCGCCCACGGCGATGGGTTCGATCCTGGCAAAATCAACCGTCACACAGGTGCTGCGCTGGTTTGGCTATCGTAAGACGCTGGTCGGCGTAACGGTCTTTATCGGACTGATGATTGCGCAGTTCTCGCTGCAATCCGCCGCGTTACCCGTCTGGATGCTGATCCTGCCGCTATTTGTGTTGGGCATGGCGATGTCGACGCAGTTCACATCGATGAACACCATCACCCTCGCCGATCTGACTGACGAGAACGCCAGCAGCGGCAACAGCGTGCTGGCGGTAACGCAACAGCTGTCGATCAGTTTAGGGGTTGCCGTGAGTGCAGCGGTGCTGAGGTTTTATGAAGGTTTTGACAGCGCGAATACCGTTGAGCAGTTCCACTATACCTTTATCACCATGGGCGCACTTACCGTGGTATCGGCGCTGGTCTTTATGCTGTTAAAACCGAAAGACGGCCGAAACCTGATTAAAGAGCGTCACAAAGAGAAAGCTAAACCGAACCGCGTTCAATCAGAACAGGAGTAAGCTGCAGGCGTTGCTGCTGCAGCGTGGGCTGCGCCATACGGTGGATCAACACATCGATGGCCAGCTCGCCCAGTTCATCTTTTGGCTGATGGATCGTGGTCAGCGGCGGCGTCATGTAGCTGGCCAGTTCGATATCGTCATAGCCAATCACCGCCATATCATCAGGCACGCGTAGCCCCGCCTGATACAACGCCTGGTAGGCACCAAACGCCATCGCGTCGTTACCAATAAACACCGCCTGCGGACGCGGCTTTTGCGCCAGCAGTTTCTGCATCGCCTCGAAACCGCCGTTAAATTCAAAATCACCGGTGATTCGATAGCCCTCAGGAATGGCAAGCCCCGCCCGTTCCATGGCAGAGAGATACCCTTCCAGACGCAAACGCGCCGGAGTTTTATCCAGCGGCCCCGTAATACAGGCGATGCGAGTGTGTCCTTTATCAATCAGATGCTGAGTCGCCATATCACCGCCCAGCAGGGAGTTATCCTGAATGAGATCGCTGGTTCCGTCGAACGGCGCCCAGTCCATCATCACTGTGGGAATCGAGGGATAGCGCTGGATGATCTCTTTCGAGGGCTGGTGCGTTTCGGTGCAGAGCAAGAGTAGCCCGTCGACGCGTTTTTGCATCAGCGTCTCCAGGTTACGATTCATGCGCTGCTCGTCACCCTCGGTATTGCACAGCACAAGGCTGTAGCCACGCTCGAAGCAGCTGCGCTCCACGCCGCGAACCAGTTCTGAATAAAAGGGGTTGGTACTGGCGGTGATCAGCATACCGATGGTGCGCGTCTGGTTGAGCTTAAGGCTGCGGGCCAGCGCAGACGGCGCATAGTTGAGATCTTTTACCGCAGCTTCAACTTTCTCCCGAATCGCCTCGCTGACGAAGCGATCGTTGTTTATAACGTGAGAGACCGTCGAGGTAGAAACGCCCGCCATGCGGGCGACATCTTTCATTGTGGCCAAGCGTTACCCCTGCTGACTTAAGAATTCATCGATCTCTTTACGCCACGGAACGGAAGGCTGTGCGCCCTTGCGCGTCACCGCAATCGCGGCGGCAGCGTGTGCGAAGCGGATAGCGTCATCCATTCTCTTGCCTTCCAGCAGCGCGGTCACCAGTGCACCATTGAAGGTATCTCCCGCCGCGATGGTATCAATCGCTTTGACCTTAAAGCCCGGCACGCGGCGGCCTTCGCCATTGACGCTTGCCCACACCCCACGGCTACCCAGGGTGATAATCACGGTGCCGATGCCCTTATCGTGCAGCGCACGCGCGGCGCGCGCGGCATCGTCATCATTTTCAACGCGAATGCCCGTCAGCTTTTCGGCTTCGGTTTCGTTCGGCGTAATGATGTCCACCAGCGCCAGCAGCTCGTCTGATAATACACGGGCTGGGGCAGGGTTAAGTACGACAGTGGTATGATTTTCATGCGCAATTCTGGCAGCGGCCAGCACGCTTTCAACCGGTGACTCCAGCTGCATCAGCAGGGCTTCGGCTCCGCCGATGATTGCACGTTGCGCTTCTACGCGTTCCGTCGTCAGCGCAGCGTTAGCGCCAGCATGAATACCGATAACATTCTCACCTTCAGCGTTGACGAAAATCAGCGCCACGCCGGTCGATTCCCCTGCGACAACGCTGACCGGTGCGATATCAATGTTGTCGCTCGCCAGCTGCTTGCGTACGCGCTCACCGGTATCGTCATCACCCGTGCAGGCGATAAACGCAATGTTTGCCCCGCTGCGACCGGCGGCGACGGCCTGGTTGGCACCTTTACCGCCGAAGGCCACCTGATACTGGTTACCCGTGACGGTTTCGCCCGGTGTAGGGAATGATTCAAGGTTAA
This sequence comes from Enterobacter asburiae, assembly GCF_024599655.1. Lineage (NCBI taxonomy): Bacteria > Pseudomonadati > Pseudomonadota > Gammaproteobacteria > Enterobacterales > Enterobacteriaceae > Enterobacter > Enterobacter asburiae. The sequence goes on along the minus strand of NZ_CP102247.1, from coordinate 104,714 downwards.
GAATGTGATCGGCATTGATACTGCCAAGGACGACGAGGTTGCCTGCGGTTTTCATGGTTGGGTTGTCCATCTGAGAGCGCCACCGGTGTTACCCGGTGGCGTATGCCACACTTTTCTTTATTGGTGTCCCTCAGGCAGCCAGCGACTGCCTGATTCGCCTTTTACTGCTTGATGACCAGCTTCAGGTCAACCGGGTATTTGGCCTGAACTTTTTCGCCCTTCAGCACTTTGTCGGCAGTTTCAACGCCAGTGGCGCCAATCTGCTCAGGCAGCTGAGCGATGGTCGCAGCCAGTTTGCCATCGTTTACTGCTTTTTCACCATCCGGCGTGCCGTCAAATCCGACAACCATCACATCAGATTTACCTGCGGTCTGCAGGGCTCGCAGCGCGCCCAGCGCCATTTCGTCGTTCTGCGCGAATACCGCCTGCACGTCAGGGTGCGCGGTCAGCAGGTTCTGCATAACGTTCAGACCCTTAGTACGGTCGAAGTCTGCCGGCTGGCTGGCCAGCACGTTGAATTTGTGTGCAGCCACAGCCTGCTGGAAGCCTTCACCACGCTCGCGAGCTGCGGAAGTCCCGGCAATCCCCTGCAGTTCGATAACCTTCGCGCCTTCGCCGGCTTTCTTCGCGATGTAATCACCCGCGATTTTGCCGCCCAGTACGTTATCAGAGGCAATGTGGCTGACCACTTCACCTTTAGACGCCTGACGGTCCAGGGTAATTACCGGGATCTTCGCCTGGTTTGCCATCTTCACGGCGTTACCTACGGCATCGGAATCGGTTGGGTTGATCAGCAGAATTTTGGTGCCACGAACGGTTAAGTCCTGAACGTTAGCCAGCTCTTTCGCCGGGTTGTTCTGTGAATCCAGAACCACCAGGTTGTAGCCCAGCTTGTCCGCTTCTTTCTGCGCACCGTCCTTCAGGGAGACGAAGAACGGGTTGTTCAGGGTAGAGACAACCAGCGCGATGGTGTCTTTCGCCATGGCGTTAGCACTTACGGTTGCGCTCAGCGCGACAGCAGAAACCAGGGTAGCCAGTTTTTTCATGTTCATATCTAAGATGTCCTGTAGTGTCGTCAGTTACTGTTTTTTGTTGTCTACCAGTACCGCCAGCAAAATCACCACTGCCTTAACGATCATCTGGTAATAGGAGGAAACACCTAACAAATTCAAACCATTATTCAGGAAACCGAGAATCAGTGCGCCGATCAATGTCCCAACAATGCGACCTTTACCGCCCGCAAGACTCGTACCGCCCAGAACCACTGCCGCGATAGCATCCAGCTCATATCCCGTACCCGCCGTCGGCTGCGCGGAGGAGAGGCGCGCCACTTCGATGATGCCCGCCAGTGACGCCAGCAGACCGCACAGGGAGTAAACGATAATTTTGACTTTATTAACGCTGATACCGGACAGGCGCGTTGCCGCTTCGTTACCGCCTAGCGCATAGATATAACGGCCCAGACGGGTGTGGTGCAGCATGTACCACGCCGCCAGGAAGACGATAGCCATGATCCAGACCGGCGTCGGGACACCCAGCGGGCGACCGATACCGAACCAGCCAAACAGATCCGCGTTATCGGTAAAACCGGTATTGACCGGGCTGCCGTTGGTGTAAACCATGGTCACACCGCGCAGCAGCAGCATCATCACCAGCGTGGCGATGAACGCCTGAACGCGGCCTTTTGCCACAATCACGCCGGTTACGGCACCAATCGCCGCGCCTGCCGCCAGGGCAGCGGCCACGGCCACCAGCGCGTTGACCTCAATGCCGACAATCGAAGCGGCGATCGCACCGGTGAGCGCCAGCAGGGAACCGACGGACAGATCGATACCCGAGGTCAAAATCACCAGCGTCATGCCGACCGCCATAATGGCGTTCACCGACGTCTGCTGCAGAATGTTGAACAGGTTATTAACGGTGAAAAAGTTCGGGCTCATGGTGGACACAATCGCGATCAGCACCAGCAGGGCAATCAGCGATTTTTGTTCCATCAGCCATGCCTTTGTGAAATAGCGGCGACCAGAAACAGCCTGGGTAGTCATCTTCTTACTCCTGATTCACGCGATTAAGCTTGCCCACAGCGGCAGCCATCAGAACTTCCTGGGTGGCCTGCTCGCGAGTGAATTCACCGCCGAGATGCCCTTCATGCATGACGATAATGCGATCGCTCATGCCTAATACTTCTGGCATCTCGGAAGAGACCAGAATGATGCTCAGACCGTCGGCCTTAAACTGGTTAATCAGCTGATAGATCTCTTTCTTCGCGCCCACGTCTACGCCGCGGGTTGGCTCGTCGAGGATCAACACTTTCGGGCGCGTCATCAGCCCGCGCGCAATCGCCACTTTCTGCTGATTACCGCCGGACAACAGGCCTATCGCCTGTTCCATCGACGGGGTTTTGACGTTAAAGAGGCGGATAAAATCGCTCACCGCCTGCTGCTCATCTTTATGCTTCAGGCTACCGCCGCTGCGGCTGAAATAGCGCAGCGCGGTCAGGGACATGTTCTCTTTTACCGACATCCCCAGCACCAGACCGTCGCGTTTACGGTCTTCGGAGATATAGACGATGCCGTTCGCCAGACCATCCTGCGGAGAGCGGGTGACCACTTCATGACCGTCGAGGGTGACATAACCGCTGATGCGCGGCAGTGCGCCGTACAACACTTTCATCAGCTCGGTACGTCCGGCACCCATCAGGCCCGCCACGCCCAGGATCTCGCCCTGGCGCAGGGTAAAGGTCACGTCGTTCACGCCCGGACCGCAGAGGTTATCCACCTTCAGGCGGATCTCACCCGGCGCTTTATCCAGATGCGGATACTGATCTTCGAGCTTACGTCCCACCATCATTTCGATAAGCGTATCTTCGGTCAGCGTGGCCACTTCGCGCTCGGCAATAAACTGCCCGTCGCGGAAGACGGTGACGTCATCGCAGATTTCGAAGATCTCTTTCATGCGGTGAGAGATATAGACAATCCCGCGCCCCTGCGACTTCAGTTCGCGGATCACGCGGAACAGGGATTCGGTTTCGGTATCGGTCAGGGCGTCGGTTGGTTCATCCATAATGATGACCTTCGACTCAAAGCTCAGCACCTTGGCAATTTCCACCATCTGCTGATCGCCAATGGAGAGATCGCCCACCAGACGGTCGCTCTTAAAGCGCAGGTTCAGCTTCGCCAGCAGCTTGTCCGCTTCGGCATACATGGTTTTCCAGTCGATTTTGCCGAACCGGTTAACAAACTCGCGGCCGAGGAAGATGTTTTCCGCAATGGTGAGCTGAGGGATGAGGTTCAGCTCCTGGTGAATAATACCGATGCCCGCTTCCTGAGAGGATTTCGGGCCGGTGAAGGTGGTCTCTTTGCCCAGCCAGACGAGTGAACCGGCATCGCGTTGGTAGATACCGGTCAGCACTTTCATCATGGTGGATTTGCCGGCACCGTTTTCGCCCACCAGCGCCATCACGCGCCCGGGGTAGACGTTCAGCGCCGCGCCGGAGAGGGCTTTTACGCCCGGGAACGACTTATCGATCCCTTTGAGTTGCAGTAATGCGTCCATGATGGCCTCAGAAGGTGACGCCAGCACAGAGAATGATATTCGCATACGGGGAACACTCCCCGCTGCGAATCACCGCCTGACTGTCTGCGGTTTGTTGTTTGAACTGCTCGTGCGTTGTGTAACGAATTTCTATGGTGTTTCCCTGGTGTTGTTGCAGTTGCTCAATGTGGCTGAGCAACGTTTCGTGGAGTTGCGGATTATGTTGTTTGATTTCCGCCGCGAGAATGGCCGCCTCAACCTGCATCTCCGCGGTCACGACTTCCAGTACCTGCATAAACGAAGGAACACCCTGCGTTAACGCCATATCGATACGGGTTGTGCTGCGCGGAACCGGTAAGCCTGCATCGCAAACCACCAGCGTATCGGTATGCCCAAGACGGGAAATAACCGATGAGATTTCTGAGTTGAGAACCGTGCCTTTCTTCATTTTCTTGCTCCACTAGCGAAACGTTTCGCTAAAAGTAGTGTAGCCCCAGAAATGTTCAGAAAACCATCATGACGTAACAGATTTGTGATCGACGTCGAAACGTTTCGCTAAGTGAAATGGAATGGAGGTAAATGCAAAACGGTAACCCCAAGGTTACCGTTTTTTATGTTTGCGCCCTCTCCCTGTGGGAGAGGGTCGGGGTGAGGGCATCAGGCCGTACAAAGACTTAGATCTCGACCTGCGTTCCCAGCTCAATCACGCGGTTAGGCGGGATCTCAAACTGGTCAGGCGCACGCAGGGCGTTACGCTGCAGGATGAGGTACAACTTGCCGCGCAGGCGCAGATACCACGGGCGCTTGCCGATGATCAGCGACTCGTGCGACATAAAGAACGACGTCTCCATCATCCGACAGCTCAGCCCTTCCAGGCCACAGCGGTGGAACACCTCTTCCACGTTTGGCGTTTCACGCCAGCCGTAGCTTGCTACCACGCGCCAGAAGGTCGGCGACAGCTGCTCAATCTGCACGCGACGGACGTTATGAACATACGGCGCATCTTCGGTGCGCAGCGTCAGCAGGATCACGCGCTCGTGCAGCACTTTGTTGTGCTTGAGGTTATGCATCAGCGCGAACGGAATGACGTTCAGCGCGCGAGACATGTATACCGCGGTCCCCGGCACGCGAACCGGCGGGGATTTCTCCAGAGAAGCGATCATCGCCTCCAGAGAGTTCCCGTGCTCATGCATGCGGCGCAGCAGGCGGAAACGCTCGCTTTTCCAGGTGGTCATGACAATAAACATCACCAGACCCAGCGTCAGCGGCAGCCAGCCACCGGAGACAATTTTGTCGAGGTTCGCAGAGAACAGCGGCACGTCGATGCACAGGAAGCCCACCAGAATCATCGCCACGAGGAATTTATTCCAGTGCCAGTTTCGGTACGCCACCGTGGTGGAGAGAAGCGATGTCAGCACCATCGTACCGGTTACGGCAATACCGTACGCCGCCGCCAGGTTACTGGAGTGCTCGAAGCTGACGATAACAATGACAACTGCGAAATAGAGCAGCCAGTTAATGAACGGGATGTAAATCTGACCCGACTCCATCTCTGAGGTATGGATGATGCGCATCGGCGAGAGATATCCCAGACGCACGGCCTGGCGCGTCAGAGAAAACACGCCGGAAATCACCGCCTGAGAGGCAATGACGGTCGCCAGCGTCGCCAGGATCAGCATCGGCACCAGCGCCCAGTCAGGTGCCAGCAGGAAGAACGGGTTCTTGATCGCTTCCGGGTTTTTAAGCAGCAGCGCACCCTGACCGAAGTAGTTCAGCACCAGCGAAGGCAGCACCACAATAAACCATGCCACGCGGATAGGCAGTTTCCCGAAGTGGCCCATGTCAGCATACAGCGCTTCCACACCGGTGATGGAGAGCACGACGGCACCCAGCGCCACGAAGGAAACCACTTTGTATTCGAGGAAGAAATGCACGGCCCAGTAAGGGTTCAGCGCCTGCAGCACTTCCGGGTTCGCGATAATGCTGCGCAAGCCAAGCGCCGCCAGGATCAGGAACCAGGCCAGCATAATCGGAGCAAACAGTTTGCCCACCAGCCCGGTGCCGTGCTTTTGAATAGCGAAAAGCAGCGTCAGGACAATGATAGCGAGCGGAACCACCCACGTATCCAGCTGTGGCGCGATAATCTCCAGCCCCTCTATCGCCGACAGCACCGAGATAGCCGGCGTTATCACCACTTCCCCGTAGAAGAAACTGCCGCCAATCAGGCCGATTATGACCAGCACTGAGGTCATTCTGGCCGAGGTATTGCGCCCGGCAAGGGACATCAGGGTCAGGATCCCACCTTCACCTGCGTTATCTGCACGCATAACGAAGGAGAGATATTTAACGGAAACCACCAGGATCAGCAGCCAGAAAATGAGGGACAGGAAGCCAAACACGGCATCGCGTTCAACACCAAAGCCAAACTGGCCGGACAGACATTCACGAAGCGTATAAAGCGGGCTGGTGCCGATATCACCGTAGACAACCCCGATCGCCGCAAGCGTTATTGCGGGTAATGATTGCTTATTATCAGTGCTCATAGACTAGTCTTTTCGTTTAAATAACAAATGTGTTCCTGGTCCCTTGGCCCACAAAAAGCGCACAGTATGCACGATTCATTGCAAAATCGTACCCCTAAATGCAACCGCATTAATGTAGCGCAAAGAAAATTGCGCCGCACTTCAGTCTATTACCAGCCCTGACTGAAACGTCTATACTCGCTTCAATTGGCCGCCACGACGGCGAAAGGATGCAAAACTATTATGGCTCACTCACATTTATTAGCAGAAAGAATTTCCCGCCTCAGCAGCGCGCTGGAGAAAGGCCTTTTCGAGCGTAGCCACGCCATTCGCCTCTGTTTGCTGGCGGCGCTGAGCGGTGAAAGCGTGTTTTTGCTGGGACCACCGGGCATTGCCAAAAGCCTGATCGCCCGCAGGCTCAAATTTGCTTTTCAGAACGCCCGCGCCTTCGAATATCTCATGACCCGCTTTTCCACCCCAGAAGAAGTTTTTGGCCCGCTTTCCATTCAGGCGCTGAAAGATGAAGGGCGCTATGAGCGCTTGACGGCGGGGTATCTGCCTGAGGCTGAGATTGTTTTTCTTGATGAGATCTGGAAAGCGGGACCGGCTATTCTGAACACTCTGCTCACGGCGATAAACGAACGTCGGTTCCGTAACGGCGCCAGCGAAGAGAAAATCCCGATGCGCCTGCTGGTGGCCGCCTCTAACGAACTGCCTGAAGCCGACAGCAGTCTGGAAGCGCTGTATGACCGTATGCTGATCCGCCTGTGGCTGGACAAAGTGCAGGATAAATCCAATTTCCGCTCCCTGCTGATAAGCCAGCAGGATGAGAACGAAAATCCGGTGTCTGCTTCGCTACAGGTCACCGATGAGGAGTATCACCAGTGGCAGCAGGATATCAGCAAAATCAAGCTGCCTGACGCCGTATTTGAGCTGATCTATCTGCTGCGTCAGCAGCTCGATCTCCTCCCTTCTGCGCCCTATGTTTCCGATCGCCGCTGGAAAAAAGCGATCCGTCTGCTGCAGGCCAGCGCCCTGTTCAGCGGGCGTGACGCCGTTGCGCCAATCGACCTGATCCTGCTCAAAGACTGCCTCTGGCATGATGCAGAAGGCATGAACCTGATGCAGCAGCAGCTTGACGTTTTGATGACCGGGCACGCCTGGGGGCAGCAGGCGATGCTCAACCAGCTGGGGGCGATTGCCCAGCGGCGCATCCAGCTTCAACAGCAGCAAAGTGATAAAACCGCGCTGAAGGTGAACCGCCTGGGGGGCATGTTCGCCCGCAAACCGCACTACGAGCTTCCTGCCGATCTGACTGGTACGACGCTAACGCTGCTGCTCCAGCAGCCGCTCAAACTTCATGACATGCAGGTAGTCCACATTACGATTGAGCGCGAAGCGCTGGCGCAGTGGCTGGATAAGGGCGGTGAGATCCGCGGCAAGCTTAACGGTATTGGTTTTGCCCAGCCGCTGACGATGGAAGTGGACAGCAGCCAGCATCTGGTGATCCGCGACGTCAGCCTGCAGGGATCGCGTCTGGCGCTGCCGGGCGCCGCTTCCGATAGCGTGCCGGAAGAGATCAAGCAGCAGCTGGAAGCGCTGGATACCGAATGGCACCAGCAGCACACCCGCTTCAGCGAGCAGCAAAAATGCCTCTTTATTCATAGCGACTGGTTAGGTCGCATCGAAGCCAGCCTGCAGGACGTCAGCGCGCAGATCAAACAGGCGCGTCAATGCTAACGCTGGACACGCTCAACGTCATGCTGGCGGTCAGTGAGGAAGGTCTGATCGAGGAGGTGGTTATTACCCTCCTGGCATCGCCGCAGCTGGCGGCCTTCTTCGAAAAGTTTCCTAAGCTCAAAAAAGCGATGACCGACGATCTCCCGCGCTGGCGCGATAACCTTCGCCAGCGGTTTAAGGAGACGGAAGTCCCGCCTGAATTGACGGAGGAAGTCGCCAGCTATCAGCAGTGCCAACGGCTGTCGACACCGCAGTTTATCGTCCAGCTGCCGCAAACCCTTACGCTGCTTGATAAAGTCCACTCTCCGTTTGCCAGCCAGGCGCGGGCGCTGGTCACGGATAACGCCACCTTTACCCCGGCGTTGCATACCCTGTTCCTTCAGCGCTGGCGCCTAAGCCTGGTCGTTCAGGCCACAACGCTGAACCAGCAGCTGCTGGATGAAGAGCGTGAACAGCTGCTCAGCGAAGTTCAGGAGCGTATGACGCTGAGCGGCCAGCTTGAAGAGGTGCTGGTAGAAAATGAAAACGCCGCCGGACGTCTGTGGGACATGAGCGCCGGGCAGCTGAAGCGCGGTGACTACCAGCTGATCGTGAAGTACGGCGACTTTCTAACGCAGCAGCCCGAACTGATGAAGCTTGCAGAACAGCTGGGCCGCTCAAGGGAGGCAAAGTCGGTCCCAAAGAAAGATGCCCCGATGGAAACCTTCCGCACCCTGGTGCGCGAACCGGCTACCGTGCCGGAGCAGGTCGACGGACTCCAGCAAAGCGATGACATTTTGCGCCTGCTGCCGACCGAGCTGAGCACGCTGGGGATGACCGAGCTGGAGTATGAGTTCTATCGTCGACTGGTGGAAAAACAGCTTCTCACCTACCGACTGCACGGCGAAGCCTGGCGCGAGAAAATCAGCCAACGACCGGTGGTCCATCAGGACTTTGATGAGCAGCCGCGCGGGCCATTCATTGTTTGCGTGGATACGTCCGGATCGATGGGCGGGTTTAACGAGCAGTGCGCGAAGGCGTTCTGCCTGGCCCTGATGCGGGTGGCGCTCGCCGATCGCCGTCGCTGCTTCATCATGTTGTTCTCCAGCGAGGTTGTGGGCTATGAGCTGACGAACCAGCAGGGGATCGAGCAGGCAATCCGCTTCCTGAGCCAGCGTTTTCGCGGCGGCACGGATCTGGCCAGCTGCTTTCGCAGCATTGTGGAGCGTATGCAGGGCGGTGACTGGTACGACGCTGACGCGGTGGTGATTTCCGATTTTATTGCCCAGCGGCTGCCGGATGACGTGGTGAATAAGGTGAAGGAATTACAGCGGGTGCATCAGCACCGTTTTCACGCGGTGGCGATGTCCGCACATGGAAAACCCGGCATCATGCGCATCTTCGATCATATCTGGCGCTTTGATACCGGGCTGCGTAGCCGCCTGCTCAGACGCTGGCGGCGTTAATTAAAGAAGAGAACCGACGCTTTCACGTACCTGCTGCGGCCATACGCCACACTGGACCTGACCGATATGTGGCAACTGAAGCAGCAGCATGGTCAGACGGGACTGGCCGATACCGCCGCCGATCGTCTGAGGCATTTCACCGCGCAGCAGCGCCTGGTGCCACTCGAGTTTGAGACGATCTTCATCACCGGTGACCGCCAGCTGGCGTTTCAGCGCGTCAGCATCCACGCGGATCCCCATAGAAGAAAGCTCGAAGGCGTCTTCCAGTACCGGGTTCCAGACCAGAATATCACCGTTCAGACCGGCAAATTCGCCTTCACCCGCAGTGCTCCAGTCATCATAATCCGGCGCGCGAACGTCGTGGCGTTTGCCATCAGACAGCTTGCCGCCGATCCCAATCAGAAATACCGCGCCCAACTCTTTGGCAATCGCACGCTCACGGCCTTTGGCATCCAGACCCGGGAAGCGGCTCAGCAATTCCTGACTGTGAACAAAGTGGATCGTATCCGGCAGGAACGGTGCCAGACCAAACTCTTTGCTCACGGCCGCTTCGGTTTCTTTGATCCCGGCGTAGATCGCCTCAACGGTAGATTTCAGCGTGCCGACGTGGCGCTCGCCGTCACCCATCACGCGCTCCCAGTCCCACTGGTCAACATAGACAGAGTGAATTGGGGTGAGGCGGTCTTCATCGGGGCGAAGGGCTTTCATGTGCGTGTAGAGCCCTTCGCCCGCGCTGAAGTCGTGTTGCCCCAGGGTTTGACGCTTCCACTTCGCCAGGGAATGAACCACTTCGAACTGGGCGTCTGGCAGTGTTTTCACTTTCACCTGTACCGCTTTTTCGCATCCAGACAAGTTATCCTGGGTCCCGTCACCCACGCGGCTCAGAATTGGCGCCTGGACTTCAATAAGCCCAAGTTTATCTTCCAGCTGGCGGGAAAAATGGGATTTAACGAAACTGATCTGGCGTTGTTTTGCGATGTAAGCGGTTTTCATTATTTATACTCCTGCGTCCTGTTGATATTGATTAAGCAACAGAAATGGCATCACATTCAATAACTCATCAACAAAAAGCCACCTTCACTTTTGATTCGATAAAATTAAACGCTAGAATAGAGTGAATCATTAATCTTCATAAGAAAAAGCTATGGAAAATTATCAGATCGACAATCTCGACCGCGGCATCCTGGAGGCCTTAATGGCCAATGCCCGTACCGCCTACGCCGAGCTGGCGAAACAGTTTGGCGTCAGCCCGGGGACCATTCATGTTCGCGTAGAGAAGATGAAACAGGCGGGGATCATTACCGGCGCACGCATTGACGTCAGTCCTAAACATCTGGGTTACGACGTCTGCTGCTTCATCGGCATCATTCTTAAAAGCGCAAAAGACTATCCTTCCGCCCTGGCGAGGCTGAACGCGCTGGATGAGGTCACCGAGGCGTATTACACCACCGGTCACTACAGCATCTTTATAAAGGTCATGTGCCGATCCATCGACGCCCTCCAGCAGGTACTTATCAACAAGATCCAAACAATCGATGAAATTCAGTCCACCGAGACACTGATCTCCCTGCAAAACCCGATCATGCGTACCATCCGCCCGTGATCGGGCAAATTCATTCCCACATTTTCCACAGGTAGATCCCAGCTCGTTCACAGCGTACAATGGCCGTCTCTTTATCTGGGCGAGCGATCAATGGCGGACATTACCCTTATCAGCGGCAGCACCCTTGGTGGTGCGGAATACGTAGCGGAACACCTGGCTGAAAAGCTGGAAGATGCGGGCTTTTCCACACAAACCCTGCACGGCCCGTTGCTTGAAGATCTCCCGGCTGACGGGGTCTGGCTGCTGATCACCTCCACGCACGGCGCGGGCGATCTGCCGGATAACCTGCAACCTTTATATGACGAACTGCTGGAACAGCAGCCCGACCTGTCAAACGTCCGTTTTGGCGCGGTGGGGATCGGCAGTCGTGAATATGACACCTTTTGTGGGGCAATAGAGAAAGTTGAAGCCGCTGTAACCTCCTGCGGAGCAAAACAGCTGGGTGAAACGCTCAAGATCAACATCCTCGATCATGACATTCCGGAGGATCCAGCCGAGATCTGGCTCGCGGAATGGAAAAATTTACTCAAAAACGATTAAAGATCGTGCGAACAGATGTGGATAACTCTGGTTAAAAGCTCGTATTAACCCGTAGTTATCCAAAGAACAACTGTTGTGTTGTTTTTGACCTGTGCATAAAGTCGCGATCTGAACCCAGCTTATACTGTCCAGGATCACCGATCATTCACAGCAAACGATCCTTTCTAACCGCATGATCTTCTTTATGAGATCGGACTTATCCACACAAGTTCGCGATCCTAATAAGAGATCACAATAGAACAGATCTCTAAATAAAAAGATCTTCTTTTTAATAGCCCAGGATCCCAATGCTTTCTCGAAAGACTAAAGTTGAGTAGAATCCACGGCCCGGGCTTCAATCCATTTTCATACCGCTTTACGCGAGGCAGACCACCATGTTTTATCAGGATCCTTTTGACGTCATCATCATTGGCGGGGGTCATGCAGGCACTGAGGCCGCAATGGCCGCAGCGCGTATGGGTCAGCAGACCCTGCTTTTGACACACAATATCGACACGCTGGGACAAATGTCCTGTAATCCGGCGATTGGCGGCATTGGGAAAGGACACCTGGTAAAAGAAGTGGATGCACTTGGCGGCCTGATGGCGAAAGCGATCGATCGGGCTGGCATCCAGTTTAGGATACTAAACGCGAGTAAAGGTCCCGCTGTGCGTGCGACCCGTGCACAGGCAGACCGCGTGCTTTACCGTCAGGCTGTGCGCACCGCGCTGGAGAACCAGCCCAACCTGATGATCTTCCAGCAGGCTGTAGAAGATCTTATCGTTGAGAACGATCGCGTCGTGGGTGCCGTGACGCAGATGGGTCTCAAGTTCCGCGCGAAAGCCGTGGTGCTGACCGTGGGCACATTCCTTGACGGTAAAATTCATATCGGTCTGGATAACTACAGCGGTGGCCGTGCCGGCGATCCGCCGTCTATTCCCCTGTCTCGTCGTCTGCGTGAACTGCCGCTGCGCGTCAGCCGCCTGAAAACCGGTACGCCGCCGCGTATTGATGCGCGCACCATTGATTTCAGCGTGCTGGCGCAACAGCACGGTGATAACCCAATGCCTGTCTTCTCGTTCATGGGCAATGCGGCGCAACATCCGCAGCAGGTACCGTGCTACATCACGCATACCAACGAGAAAACCCATGACGTGATCCGCAATAACCTCGATCGCAGCCCCATGTATGCTGGCGTGATCGAAGGGATCGGCCCACGCTACTGTCCGTCGATCGAAGACAAAGTGATGCGCTTTGCCGATCGTAACCAGCACCAGATCTTCCTGGAGCCGGAAGGGCTGACCTCAAACGAAATTTACCCGAACGGCATCTCCACCAGCCTGCCGTTCGATGTGCAGATGCAAATTGTTCGCTCAATGCAGGGGATGGAGAATGCGAAAATCGTTCGCCCTGGCTACGCTATTGAGTACGATTTCTTCGATCCGCGTGACCTGAAGCCAACCCTGGAAAGCAAATTCATCCACGGTCTGTTCTTCGCGGGTCAGATTAACGGCACCACCGGCTACGAAGAAGCGGCTGCACAGGGTCTGCTTGCCGGTCTGAACGCCGCACGTTTCTCCGCTGAGAAAGAGGGCTGGGCGCCAGGCCGTTCTCAGGCGTATCTGGGCGTGCTGGTTGACGATCTCTGCACGCTGGGTACCAAAGAACCGTACCGTATGTTTACCTCTCGCGCGGAATATCGCCTGATGCTGCGCGAAGATAACGCCGACCTGCGTCTGACCGAAATGGGCCGCGAGCTGGGTCTGGTGGATGACGAACGCTGGGCGCGCTTTAACGAGAAGCTGGAGCGCATTGAACAGGAACGCCAGCGCCTGAAAACCACCTGGGTGAATCCGCAGGCGGAAACCGCTGCCGAAGTAAACGCTCACTTAACAGCGCCGCTGTCGCGTGAAGCCAGCGGGGAAGATCTGCTGCGCCGTCCTGAAGTCACCTACGAGAACCTGGTCAAACTGACCGCGTTCGCGCCGGGACTGGAAGATGCTGAAGCGGCAGAGCAGGTTGAGATCCAGGTGAAGTACGAAGGTTACATCGCGCGTCAGCAGGATGAGATCGAAAAACAGCAGCGTAACGAAAACACGCTACTGCCGGAAATGCTGGACTACCGCCAGGTGACGGGCCTTTCTAACGAAGTGATCGCCAAGCTAAACGATCACAAACCGGTGTCGATCGGCCAGGCGTCCCGCATCTCGGGGGTTACCCCTGCGGCGATTTCGATCCTGCTGGTCTGGCTGAAAAAGCAAGGTATGTTGCGCCGCAGCGCGTAATTGACATTGCTTTTGGCGGGTGGCGCTTCGCTTACCCGCCCTACTTATTCGTAGGCCCGGTAAGCGGCAGCGCCACCGGGCGAAAAATCGCTAAACAGGTATTCACCGTGCTCAACAAACTCTCTCGTCTGCTGGATCAGGCAGGTATTTCGCTCACCGATCACCAGAAAAATCAGCTGGTGGCCTATGTCGATATGCTGAACAAATGGAACAAAGCGTACAACCTGACCTCAGTACGTGACCCCAACGAGATGCTGGTACGCCATATTCTCGATAGCATTGTAGTTGCCCCCTGGCTGAAAGGTGAGCGTTTCATCGACGTGGGGACAGGACCTGGTTTACCGGGCGTTCCGCTGTCGATTGTTCGCCCTGAGAGCCACTTCACCCTGCTGGACAGCCTCGGCAAGCGCGTGCGCTTTTTACGTCAGGTACAGCATGAGCTGAAGCTGGAGAACATCACACCCGTGCAGAGCAGGGTAGAGGAGTTCCCAGCGGAGCCGCCGTTTGACGGGGTTATCAGCCGTGCTTTTGCGTCGCTCAACGATATGGTGAGCTGGTGTAAGCACTTGCCTGCAGAAAATGGCCGCTTCTATGCGCTGAAAGGGCAGTTGCCAGGCGATGAGATTGAACAGCTTCCGGACGGATTTGCTGTTGAATCCATCGAGAAATTAAACATTCCTCAGCTCGATGGGGAACGTCATCTGGTGATAATTAAGCCAAACAATTTTTAAAAAATTAATAAAAAATGTGGAATTTGTGCTGTTCTTAGCATGTTAAAAAACAGCACAACTACCGGGGATTTACCGGTGAGCATTTAACCTCTTTTTCACTAAGGTTTTTCTTCCGGTTAACGTAGCGCCTATTATTCACCAAGAAGATAGTCATCTGTGAAAATATAAGGCTGCTAAAAGTGGAAGGCAGTAACCAGAACGCAATGTTAATTATTTATTAAGAATGTCAATAAAAGGTTTTTATTGTGTACTGGGCTGTTTTGAAAATAGTTACGACGTTTTGCGTTTAATTTCATAAAGATAAATTTCTGCGATTTGCGTCTTTGATAAAGACAACCTTATCGCAAATGTGTGTTTTGTGATCTCGTGCACGCTTTATCGTCAACGTTTTCGCGCTGTTTGCAGTTTTGGTCGAAGGTTGACGCTTTCAGCGAAAGTTAAAAAATAGCGGTGGGGAAAAATATTTAAACATTTATTCACCTTTTCGCTACTTAATGTTTGAAATCACGGGTGCGCACCGTATAATTTGACCGCTTTTTGATGCTTGACTCTGAGCCTTAAAGGACGTTTTATACGACACGCGGCATACCTCGAAGGGAGCAGGAGTAAAAACGTGATGTCTGTGTCGCTCTTGAGTAGAAACGTTGCTCGTAAGCTTCTGTTCGTTCAGTTTCTGGCTGTGATAGCAAGTGGACTGCTGTTTAGCCTCAAAGACCCCTTCTGGGGCATCTCCGCCGTGTGCGGGGGTTTGGCGGTTGTGCTGCCAAACGTGTTGTTTATGATTTTTGCCTGGCGTCATCAGGCGCATACACCCGCCAAAGGCCGCGTGGCCTGGTCCTTCGCCCTCGGCGAAGTGTGTAAGGTGTTGCTGACCTTTGCTTTACTGGTGATGGCGCTGGCGGTTTTGAAAGTGGTCTTCATGCCGCTGATAGCAACGTGGGTTTTGGTGCTGGTGGTACAAGTTCTGGCTCCAGCTGTAATCAATAACAAAGGGTAAAAGGCATCATGGCTTCAGAAAATATGACGCCGCAGGATTACATAGGTCACCATCTGAATAACCTTCAGCTGGACCTGCGTACATTCTCGCTGGTGGATCCACATAACCCCCCGGCCACCTTCTGGACGATCAACATCGACTCCATGTTCTTCTCGGTGGTTTTGGGTCTTCTGTTCCTGGCCATGTTCCGCGGTGTTGCTAAACGAGCGACCAGCGGTGTACCAGGGAAATTCCAGACCTTCATCGAAATGATCATCGGCTTCGTCCATGGCAGCGTCAAAGACATGTACCATGGTAAGAGCAAGCTGATTGCTCCGCTGGCCCTGACCGTGTTCGTTTGGGTCTTCCTGATGAACCTGATGGACCTGCTGCCAATCGATCTGCTGCCGTTTATCGGCGAGCACATCTTCGGCCTGCCTGCGCTGCGTGTTGTACCGTCTGCGGACGTGAACATCACCCTGTCGATGGCGCTGGGCGTATTTATCCTGATTCTTTTCTACAGCATCAAAATGAAAGGCGTAAGCGGCTTTGTGAAAGAGCTTACCTTGCAGCCGTTCAACCACTGGGCGTTTATTCCGGTCAACCTGATCCTGGAAGGCGTTAGCCTGCTGTCCAAACCTGTTTCACTGGGTCTGCGACTGTTCGGCAACATGTATGCGGGTGAGCTGATTTTCATTCTGATCGCGGGTCTTCTGCCGTGGTGGTCACAGTGGATTCTTAATGTGCCATGGGCCATTTTCCACATCCTGATCATTACGCTGCAAGCCTTTATCTTCATGGTTCTGACGATCGTCTATCTGTCGATGGCGTCTGAAGAGCACTGATTTTTTACCAACACTACTACGTTTTAATTGAAACAAACTGGAGACTGTCATGGAAAACCTGAATATGGATCTGCTGTACATGGCTGCCGCTGTGATGATGGGTCTGGCGGCTATCGGTGCTGCGATCGGTATCGGCATCCTCGGGGGCAAATTCCTGGAAGGCGCAGCGCGTCAACCTGATCTGATTCCTCTGCTGCGTACTCAGTTCTTTATCGTTATGGGTCTGGTGGATGCTATCCCAATGATCGCTGTAGGTCTGGGTCTGTACGTGATGTTTGCTGTCGCGTAGTAGTAGTTTTAAAACCCTAAGCCACAGAAATTAAAGAGGTATTGTGCTGTGAACATGAACGCAACAATCCTCGGCCAGGCCATCGCGTTTATTCTCTTTGTCTGGTTCTGCATGAAGTATGTATGGCCGCCTTTAATGGCTGCCATCGAAAAACGTCAGAAAGAAATTGCTGACGGTCTGGCTTCCGCAGAACGCGCTAAGAAAGATTTGGACCTTGCACAGGCCAACGCGACAGACCAGCTGAAAAAAGCGAAAGCGGAAGCTCAGGTCATCATCGAACAGGCTAACAAACGCCGTTCGCAGATCCTGGACGAAGCCAAAGCTGAAGCAGAACAGGAACGTACTAAGATCGTGACACAGGCTCAGGCAGAAATTGATGCTGAGCGTAAACGTGCTCGTGAAGAACTGCGTAAGCAGGTTGCGATTCTGGCTGTTGCTGGCGCCGAGAAGATCATCGAACGTTCCGTGGATGAAGCTGCTAACAGCGACATCGTGGACAAACTTGTCGCTGAACTGTAAGGAGGGAGGGGCTGATGTCTGAATTTGTTACGGTAGCTCGCCCCTACGCCAAAGCAGCTTTTGACTTTGCTGTCGAACACCAAAATGTCGATCGCTGGCAGGATATGCTGGCGTTTGCCGCTGAGGTGACGAAAAACGAACAAATGGCTGAGTTGCTTTCCGGTGCGTTAGCACCTGAAACTCTCGCCGCGTCGTTTATCGCCGTGTGCGGAGAGCAACTGGATGCCAACGGCCAGAACCTGATTAAGGTCATGGCAGAAAATGGTCGTCTCCGTGTGCTCCCGGATGTTCTCGAGCAGTTTGAGCACTTACGTGCGCTGAGTGAAGCAACCGCGGAAGTTGAAGTGACTTCTGCGACTGAACTGAGTAACGAACAGCTTGCGAAAATCACCGCCGCGATGGAAAAACGTCTGTCACGCAAAGTTAAGCTGAATTGCAAAATCGATAAGTCTGTAATGGCAGGCGTAATCATCCGTTCGGGTGATATGGTCATTGATGGCAGCGTACGCGGCCGTCTTGAACGCCTTGCAGACGTCTTGCAGTCTTAAGGGGACTGGAGCATGCAACTGAATTCCACCGAAATCAGCGAACTGATCAAGCAGCGCATTGCTCAGTTCAGTGTTGTGAGTGAAGCTCACAACGAAGGTACTATTGTTTCTGTAAGTGACGGTGTTATCCGCATCCACGGCCTGGCCGATTGTATGCAGGGTGAGATGATTTCCCTGCCGGGTAACCGTTACGCTATCGCACTGAACCTGG
The DNA here is from genome assembly GCF_024599655.1 of Enterobacter asburiae. Lineage (NCBI taxonomy): Bacteria > Pseudomonadati > Pseudomonadota > Gammaproteobacteria > Enterobacterales > Enterobacteriaceae > Enterobacter > Enterobacter asburiae. The sequence goes on along the minus strand of NZ_CP102247.1, from coordinate 86,947 downwards.
AGCGCGACTCCGTAGGTGCAGTTGTGATGGGTCCATACGCTGACCTCGCCGAAGGCATGAAGGTTAAGTGTACTGGCCGTATTCTGGAAGTGCCGGTTGGCCGTGGCCTGCTGGGTCGCGTTGTTAACACCCTGGGTGCGCCAATCGACGGTAAAGGTCCGGTTGAGCACGATGGCTTCTCCCCAATCGAAGTTATCGCACCAGGCGTTATCGACCGTCAGTCCGTAGATCAGCCTGTTCAGACAGGTTATAAGTCCGTTGATGCCATGATCCCAATCGGTCGTGGTCAGCGTGAACTGATCATCGGTGACCGTCAGACCGGTAAAACCGCGATGGCAATCGACGCCATCATCAACCAGCGTGACTCCGGTATCAAATGTGTGTACGTGGCCATCGGCCAGAAAGCGTCCACCATTTCCAACGTGGTCCGTAAACTGGAAGAGCACGGCGCACTGTCTAACACCATCGTTGTGGTAGCAACTGCGTCTGAATCCGCTGCACTGCAATACCTGGCGCCATACGCCGGTTGCGCAATGGGCGAATACTTCCGTGACCGCGGTGAAGATGCGCTGATCGTATACGATGACCTGTCTAAACAGGCTGTTGCTTATCGTCAGGTTTCCCTGCTGCTCCGTCGTCCACCTGGACGTGAAGCGTTCCCTGGCGACGTATTCTACCTCCACTCTCGTCTGCTGGAGCGTGCTTCCCGCGTTAACGCGGAATACGTCGAGAACTTCACCAAAGGTGAAGTGAAGGGTAAAACGGGCTCTCTGACCGCTCTGCCGATCATTGAAACCCAGGCGGGTGACGTTTCTGCGTTCGTTCCGACCAACGTAATCTCCATTACCGATGGTCAGATCTTCCTGGAAACCAACCTGTTTAACTCCGGTATTCGTCCGGCGGTTAACCCGGGTATCTCCGTATCCCGTGTTGGTGGTGCTGCTCAGACCAAGATCATCAAGAAACTGTCCGGTGGTATCCGTACCGCGCTGGCACAGTATCGTGAACTGGCTGCTTTCTCTCAGTTCGCATCCGATCTGGACGAAGCAACCCGTAAACAGCTGAGCCACGGTCAGAAAGTGACCGAGCTGCTGAAGCAGAAACAGTACGCACCAATGTCTGTTGCTCAGCAGGGCCTGGTACTGTTCGCGGCTGAACGCGGTTACCTCGAAGATGTGGAACTGGCGAAAATCGGTAGCTTCGAAGCCGCTCTGCTGGCTTACGTCGACCGTGATCACGCTCCGCTGATGCAAGAGATCAACCAGACCGGTGGCTATAACGACGAAATCGAAGGCAAGCTGAAAGCTATCCTCGATTCCTTCAAAGCAACCCAATCCTGGTAATCGTCCGGCGGCTTGTCTCAGGACAAGCCGCCTGGCATTGAGGAGAAGCTCATGGCCGGCGCAAAAGAGATACGTAGTAAGATCGCAAGCGTCCAGAACACGCAAAAGATCACTAAAGCGATGGAGATGGTCGCCGCTTCCAAAATGCGTAAATCGCAGGATCGCATGGCGGCCAGCCGTCCTTATGCAGAAACCATGCGCAAAGTGATTGGTCACCTTGCAAACGGTAATCTGGAATATAAGCACCCTTACCTGGAAGAACGCGACGTTAAGCGCGTGGGCTACCTGGTGGTGTCGACCGACCGTGGTCTGTGTGGCGGCTTGAACATTAACCTGTTCAAAAAACTGCTGGCGGATATGAAAGCATGGTCTGAAAAAGGCGTTCAGTGCGATATCGCAATGATCGGCTCTAAAGGCGTCTCTTTCTTTAACTCCGTTGGTGGCAACATTGTCGCTCAGGTGACCGGTATGGGTGATAACCCGTCCCTGTCCGAACTGATCGGCCCGGTTAAAGTGATGTTGCAGGCCTATGATGAAGGCCGTCTGGACAGACTGTACGTTGTCAGCAACAAATTCATTAACACCATGTCTCAGGTTCCAACGCTCACTCAGATGCTGCCGTTACCGGCATCAGAAGATGACGAGCTGAAGCAAAAAGCCTGGGATTACCTGTATGAACCCGATCCGAAACCGCTGCTGGATACCCTGCTGCGTCGTTACGTTGAATCTCAGGTTTATCAGGGCGTTGTAGAAAACCTGGCCAGCGAGCAGGCCGCACGAATGGTGGCGATGAAAGCCGCGACCGATAATGGCGGCAGCCTGATTAAAGAGCTGCAGTTGGTTTACAACAAAGCTCGTCAGGCCAGCATTACTCAGGAACTCACCGAGATCGTCTCGGGGGCCGCCGCGGTTTAACCAGGTTTACGAATTACGTAGAGGATTCAAGATGGCTACTGGAAAGATTGTCCAGGTAATCGGCGCCGTGGTGGACGTCGAGTTCCCTCAGGACGCCGTACCACGCGTGTACGACGCGCTTGAGGTACAGAATGGTAACGAGAGCCTGGTGCTGGAAGTTCAGCAGCAGCTCGGCGGCGGTATCGTGCGTACCATCGCGATGGGTTCTTCCGACGGTCTGCGTCGTGGTCTGGAAGTCAAAGACCTTGAGCACCCGATCGAAGTCCCGGTAGGTAAAGCAACACTGGGTCGTATCATGAACGTATTGGGTCAACCAATCGACATGAAAGGCGACATCGGTGAAGAAGAGCGTTGGGCTATCCACCGCGCGGCACCTTCCTACGAAGAGCTGTCCAGCTCTCAGGAACTGCTGGAAACCGGTATCAAAGTTATCGACCTGATGTGTCCGTTCGCGAAGGGCGGTAAAGTCGGTCTGTTCGGTGGTGCGGGTGTTGGTAAAACTGTAAACATGATGGAGCTGATCCGTAACATCGCGATCGAGCACTCCGGTTACTCTGTGTTTGCGGGCGTAGGTGAACGTACTCGTGAGGGTAACGACTTCTACCACGAAATGACCGACTCCAACGTTCTGGACAAAGTTTCCCTGGTTTACGGCCAGATGAACGAGCCACCAGGAAACCGTCTGCGCGTTGCGCTGACCGGCCTGACGATGGCTGAGAAGTTCCGTGACGAAGGCCGTGACGTTCTGCTGTTCGTTGATAACATCTATCGTTACACCCTGGCCGGTACGGAAGTATCTGCACTGCTGGGTCGTATGCCTTCAGCGGTAGGTTATCAGCCTACGCTGGCGGAAGAGATGGGTGTTCTTCAGGAACGTATCACCTCTACCAAAACCGGTTCTATCACCTCCGTTCAGGCGGTATACGTACCTGCGGATGACTTGACTGACCCATCTCCAGCAACCACCTTTGCTCACTTAGATGCAACCGTGGTACTGAGCCGTCAGATCGCGTCTCTGGGTATCTACCCAGCCGTTGACCCGCTGGACTCCACCAGCCGTCAGCTGGATCCACTGGTTGTGGGTCAGGAACACTACGACACCGCGCGTGGCGTACAGTCCCTGCTGCAGCGTTACCAGGAACTGAAAGACATCATCGCCATCCTGGGTATGGATGAACTGTCTGAAGAAGACAAACTGGTGGTAGCACGTGCGCGTAAGATCCAGCGCTTCCTGTCCCAGCCATTCTTCGTTGCGGAAGTATTCACCGGTTCTCCGGGTAAATACGTTTCCCTGAAAGACACCATCCGTGGCTTTAAAGGCATCATGGAAGGCGAATACGATCACCTGCCGGAGCAGGCGTTCTACATGGTTGGTTCCATCGACGAAGCCGTGGAAAAAGCCAAAAAACTTTAACGCCTTAATCGGAGGGTGATATGGCAATGACTTACCACCTGGACGTCGTCAGCGCAGAGCAACAAATGTTCTCTGGTCTGGTCGAGAAAATCCAGGTAACGGGTAGTGAAGGTGAACTGGGTATTTTCCCGGGTCACGCACCGCTGCTCACCGCCATTAAGCCTGGTATGATCCGCATCGTTAAACAGTTCGGTCACGAAGAGTTTATCTATCTGTCCGGCGGCATTCTTGAAGTGCAGCCTGGCAGTGTGACCGTTCTGGCCGATACCGCTATCCGTGGCCAGGATCTCGACGAAGCGCGAGCCCTGGAATCGAAGCGTAAGGCTGAAGAGCACATTAGCAGCTCTCATGGTGACGTGGATTACGCTCAGGCGTCTGCGGAGCTGGCCAAAGCGATCGCGAAACTGCGCGTTATCGAGTTGACCAAAAAAGCGATGTAACACCGGCTTGAAAAGCACAAAAGCCAGTCTGGATACCAGGCTGGCTTTTTTTTTCGGCCTTAATTCATGATGAAAAAGATGTAGAATTTTAAGCATCAAACGTTTTTACTTCACACTCAAACTACCGTCAGGATGCGTATGTCAAACAGTGCGATGAGCGTGGTGATCCTTGCCGCTGGCAAAGGGACCCGCATGTATTCCGATCTGCCTAAGGTGCTCCACACGCTTGCAGGAAAGCCAATGGTGCAGCATGTCATTGATGCAGCGAATGAACTGGGTGCCAGTCAGGTCCACCTGGTCTACGGCCACGGTGGCGATCTGCTGAAAAAGACGCTGAGCGATGACAAGCTCAACTGGGTGCTTCAGGCAGAACAGTTGGGTACAGGCCATGCGATGCAGCAGGCAGCGCCCTTCTTTGCGGATGACGAAGACATTTTGATGCTCTACGGCGATGTCCCGCTGATCTCCGTGGAAACGCTGACTCGCCTGCGTGAAGCCAAACCGCAGGGCGGCATCGGTTTGTTAACCGTTGTGCTGGACGATCCGAGTGGGTATGGCCGCATTACGCGTGAAAACGGCAAGGTAACCGGGATTGTTGAGCATAAAGATGCCAGCGATGAACAGCGTCAGATTCCGGAGATCAACACCGGTATCCTGATTGCCAACGGCGCGGATATGAAGCGCTGGCTGTCCAAACTCAACAACAACAACGCGCAGGGTGAATACTACATCACCGACATCATTGCGATGGCGTACCACGAAGGGCGTGAAATTGCCGCCGTTCATCCGGCGCGCATCAGCGAAACGGACGGCGTGAACAACCGCCTGCAGCTTTCCCGTCTTGAGCGTATTTATCAGTCCGAGCAGGCCGAAAAACTGCTGCTGGCGGGCGTGATGCTGCGCGATCCGGCGCGTTTCGATCTGCGTGGTTCGTTATCTCACGGGCGTGACGTTGAGATTGATACTAACGTTATCCTCGAAGGTCACGTCACGCTGGGCAATCGCGTCAAAATTGGCGCCGGCTGCGTGATTAAAAACAGCGTCATCGGCGACGACTGTGAAATCAGCCCGTACAGCGTGGTGGAAGATGCCCGTCTGGATGCCGCCTGTACCATCGGTCCGTTTGCGCGTCTGCGCCCGGGTGCTGAGCTGCTGGAAGGCGCTCACGTGGGTAACTTCGTGGAAATGAAAAAAGCGCGTCTGGGTAAAGGCTCGAAAGCCGGTCATCTGACCTATCTGGGCGACGCGGAAATTGGCAATAACGTGAATATTGGTGCGGGGACTATTACCTGTAACTATGACGGCGCGAATAAGTTTAAAACCATCATCGGTGACGACGTGTTCGTTGGCTCCGATACGCAGCTGGTGGCGCCTGTTACCGTGGGTAACGGGGTGACCATTGCCGCCGGAACAACTGTTACGCGCGATGTGGCCGAGAACGAGCTGGTGTTAAGCCGCGTTCCGCAGGTCAGCAAGCAGGGCTGGAAACGCCCGGTGAAGAAAAAGTAACAACAAGGCGGGTGGCGCTACGCTTACCCGCCCTACGATTGAGTAGGCCTGATAAGGCATAGCCGTCATCAGGCAAACCCGGGAGAGGAGATAAATATATATCTCCCCCCACAAGCAGTACCCATAAAAATAACCCCACTCTCTACAAGGCTCGGGGCGCCCGGAAAGGGCAGATACAGGTCAGCGACAACGCAGGCATAATGCCTAAATTCGGAATCTAAAATTATGTGTGGAATTGTTGGCGCAGTTGCGCAGCGTGATATTGCTGAAATCCTTCTCGAAGGTTTACGTCGTCTGGAATACCGTGGTTACGACTCAGCCGGTCTGGCTGTCGTCGATGCAGAAGGTCATATGACCCGTCTGCGTCGTCTCGGTAAAGTGCAGATGCTGGCCCAGGCCGCGGAAGAACATCCGCTGCACGGTGGGACCGGTATTGCTCACACCCGCTGGGCGACGCACGGCGAACCGTCTGAAGGTAACGCGCACCCGCATGTGTCTGAACACATCGTGGTCGTGCACAACGGCATTATCGAAAACCACGAACCGCTGCGCGAAGAACTGAAAGCGCGCGGCTACACCTTCGTCTCTGAAACTGACACCGAAGTGATTGCTCACCTGGTGCACTGGGAGCTGGAGCAGGGCGGTACACTGCGTGATGCGGTGCTGCGTGCTATCCCTCAGCTGCGCGGTGCGTACGGTACGGTAATCATGGATTCCCGCGACCCGTCCACGCTGCTAGCCGCGCGTTCCGGTAGCCCGATGGTTATCGGTCTGGGCATGGGCGAAAACTTCATCGCTTCTGACCAGCTGGCGCTCCTGCCGGTTACCCGTCGCTTTATCTTCCTTGAAGAGGGTGATATCGCGGAAGTAACTCGCCGCAGCGTGACCGTATTCGATACCAAAGGCGAGCAGGTGAAACGTCAGGAGATCGAATCGAATCTGCAGTACGACGCGGGCGACAAAGGCGCTTACCGTCACTACATGCAGAAAGAGATTTACGAGCAGCCAAACGCCATCAAAAACACCCTGACCGGGCGCATCAGCCACGGTGAGGTTGACCTGAGCGAGCTGGGCGCAAACGCGAACGAACTGCTTGGCAAGGTCGAGCATATTCAGATCGTGGCCTGCGGCACCTCCTACAACTCCGGTATGGTTTCTCGCTACTGGTTTGAATCCCTGGCGGGCGTGCCGTGCGATGTGGAAATCGCGTCTGAATTCCGCTATCGCAAATCCGCTGTGCGTCGTAACAGCCTGATGATCACCCTTTCCCAGTCCGGCGAAACGGCGGATACGCTGGCCGCGCTGCGTCTCTCTAAAGAGCTGGGTTACCTGGGCTCGCTGGCCATCTGTAACGTCCCGGGCTCCTCGCTGGTGCGTGAATCCGATCTGGCGCTGATGACCAAAGCGGGTACCGAAATCGGCGTGGCCTCCACCAAAGCGTTTACCACTCAGCTGACTGTTCTGCTGATGCTGGTGGCGAAGCTGGCGCGTCTGAAAGGCGAAGATGCTTCCGTTGAGCACGACATCGTTCACGGCCTGCAGGCGCTGCCGAGCCGTATTGAGCAGATGCTGTCTCAGGACAAACGCATTGAAGCGCTGGCGGAAGATTTCTCTGACAAACATCACGCCCTGTTCCTGGGTCGTGGCGATCAGTATCCGATTGCGCTGGAAGGCGCGCTGAAGCTGAAAGAGATCTCCTACATTCACGCTGAAGCCTATGCGGCAGGCGAGCTGAAACACGGCCCGCTGGCGCTGATTGACGCGGATATGCCGGTCATCGTTGTGGCACCAAACAACGAACTGCTGGAAAAACTGAAGTCTAACATCGAAGAAGTGCGCGCCCGCGGCGGTGTTCTGTACGTCTTCGCCGACAAAGATGCCGGTTTTGTCAGCAACGACAACATGCACATTATCGAGATGCCGCATGTGGAAGAGGTTATCGCACCAATCTTCTACACCGTTCCGCTGCAGCTGCTGGCCTATCACGTTGCGCTGATCAAAGGCACCGACGTTGACCAGCCGCGTAACCTGGCGAAATCGGTTACCGTAGAATAATCCCTTCAGGCTCCACCTTTGGGTGGAGCTTTTTTATCCTGCCCGTCTTGTTTTTAATCAATCCTTTCTCGTTTTTAATAATGACAATCTGTCATCTTCAGCTACTTTTTTCAGTGTCACATAAAGAAAATATTTCTGAAAACGTCTTGTCATAAAAGCGGCTAACACGATGAAAATTAAGCTTTCTTTTGCTGGTTTTTAAGTGGAATTTTCGTTGTCATAAAACTGTCATAATTCGTACATTTATCTGTCACCTGTTTGTCCTATTTTGCTCATCGTAGCCACTAAACAACGATTTACGAAAATCTTGCAGGAGACATTATGAAAGTTATGCGTACCACTGTCGCAACTGTTGTCGCCGCGACCTTATCTCTGAGCGCGTTCTCTGTATTTGCAGAAGCAAGCCTGACTGGCGCTGGTGCAACCTTCCCTGCGCCGGTGTATGCCAAATGGGCGGATACCTACCAGAAAGAAACCGGTAACAAGGTTAACTATCAGGGTATCGGCTCCTCCGGTGGCGTTAAACAAATTACCGCGAACACGGTTGATTTCGGCGCATCAGACGCTCCGCTGTCTGACGACAAACTGGCTCAGGAAGGCCTGTTCCAGTTCCCGACCGTGATCGGTGGCGTGGTCCTGGCCATCAACCTGCCGGGCGTGAAGTCGGGTGAGCTGGTGCTGGACGGCAAAACCCTGGGTGACATCTACCTGGGCAAAATCAAAAAATGGGATGACGAAGCGATCGCTAAACTCAACCCAGGCCTGAAGCTGCCTTCTCAGAACATCGCCGTGGTTCGCCGCGCGGATGGTTCCGGTACCTCTTTCGTGTTCACCAGCTACCTGGCAAAAGTGAACGAAGAGTGGAAATCTAAAGTCGGTTCCGGCTCTACCGTTAACTGGCCAACCGGTCTGGGCGGTAAAGGTAACGACGGTATCGCCGCGTTCGTACAGCGTCTGCCTGGCTCAATTGGTTACGTAGAGTATGCGTACGCTAAGCAGAACAACCTGTCCTACACCAAGCTGGTTTCCGCCGATGGCAAACCGGTTAGCCCGACCGAAGAGAACTTTGCTAACGCAGCGAAAGGCGCTGACTGGAGCAAATCTTTCGCGCAGGATCTGACTAACCAGAAAGGCGAAGGTGCATGGCCAATCACCTCTACCACCTTCATCCTGGTTCACAAAGAGCAGAAGAAACCTGAGCAGGGCACCGAAGTGCTCAAGTTCTTCGACTGGGCGTACAAAAACGGCGGCAAACAGGCTAACGCCCTGGATTACGCCACCCTGCCGGACAGCGTGGTTGAGCAGATTCGTGCTGCATGGAAAACCAACGTGAAAGACAGCAGCGGTAAAGCGCTGTACTAACAGGATATATTTAACGAAGATGGCGGGTGGCGCTGCGCTTACCCGCCCTACGCTTTAAGCTGTAGGCCCGGTAAGCGTCAGCGCCACCGGGCATATTCGTAAAAACGTCTCAAACAGAAGAGTAATTTATGGCTGCAACCAAGCCTGCATTTAACCCTCCGGGTAAAAAAGGTGACATGATTTTCAGCGCGCTGGTAAAACTGGCTGCGCTGATTGTGCTATTGCTGCTGGGCGGCATTATCGTGTCTCTGATTTTCTCCTCATGGCCGAGCATCCAGAAATTCGGTTTCTCCTTCCTGTGGACCAAAGAGTGGGACGCGCCGAACGACATCTACGGTGCCCTGGTGCCGATTTACGGCACGCTGGTGACCTCGTTCATCGCCCTGCTGATTGCGGTTCCGGTGAGCTTTGGTATTGCCCTGTTCCTGACGGAGCTGGCGCCGGGCTGGCTGCGACGCCCGCTGGGTATTGCCATCGAACTGCTGGCGGCCATTCCGAGTATCGTTTACGGCATGTGGGGCCTGTTCATCTTTGCTCCGCTGTTCGCCACATACTTCCAGGAACCGGTCGGTAACGTTCTTTCTGCTATTCCGTTTGTGGGTGCCCTGTTCTCTGGCCCGGCTTTCGGTATCGGCATTCTGGCGGCAGGAGTGATCCTCGCCATCATGATTATTCCTTACATTGCGGCGGTTATGCGCGATGTCTTCGAACAAACGCCGGTGATGATGAAAGAGTCGGCCTACGGCATCGGCTGCACCACCTGGGAAGTTATCTGGCGCATTGTCCTTCCGTTCACCAAAAATGGGGTGATCGGGGGCGTGATGCTGGGCTTAGGTCGTGCGCTGGGTGAAACCATGGCGGTCACCTTTATCATCGGTAACACCTACCAGCTCGACAGCGTGTCGCTCTACATGCCGGGTAACAGTATTACCTCGGCGCTGGCGAATGAATTTGCGGAAGCGGAATCGGGGCTGCACGTGGCGGCGCTGATGGAGCTGGGTCTGATTCTGTTCGTTATCACCTTCATTGTTCTGGCGATTTCCAAGCTGATGATTATGCGCCTCGCTAAAAATGAGGGAGCACGCTAATGGCCACTCTCGAAATGCAAGCTACCGCTGAACTGGCGGAATCCCGCCGTAAAATGCAGGCCAGACGCCGCATGAAAAACCGTATTGCCCTGTCGCTCTCTATGGCGACGATGGCATTCGGCCTGTTCTGGCTGGTCTGGATCCTCTTCTCGACGGTCGTTCGCGGGATTGACGGGATGTCACTGTCGCTGTTCACCGAAATGACGCCGCCGCCGAACACGGCGGGTGGTGGCCTGGCGAATGCCCTGGCGGGCAGCGGCCTGTTGATCCTGTGGGCGACGGTCTTCGGCACGCCGCTGGGCATCATGGCGGGCATCTACCTGGCAGAATACGGTCGTAAATCCTGGCTGGCGGAAGTGATTCGCTTCATCAACGACATTCTGCTGTCAGCCCCGTCTATCGTCGTGGGTCTGTTTGTTTACACCGTGGTGGTGGCGCAGATGGAACACTTCTCCGGCTGGGCGGGTGTGATTGCACTGGCGCTGCTGCAGGTGCCGATTGTTATTCGTACCACCGAGAACATGCTGAAACTGGTGCCGGACAGCCTGCGTGAAGCGGCTTATGCGCTGGGTACGCCGAAATGGAAGATGATCTCTGCGATTACGCTGAAGGCTTCCGTCTCCGGGATCATGACCGGTATCCTGCTGGCGGTTGCGCGTATCGCAGGTGAAACGGCGCCGCTCCTGTTTACGTCTCTCTCCAATCAGTTCTGGAGCACGGACATGATGCAGCCGATCGCCAACCTGCCGGTGACGATCTTTAAATTTGCGATGAGCCCATTCGCGGAATGGCAGCAGCTGGCCTGGGCCGGGGTGCTGATCATTACCCTTTGCGTACTGTTGCTGAACATTCTGGCGCGCGTCATTTTCGCGAAGAAGAAACACGGTTAATTTTTTACGGCGCGGCAGCTCGCGGCGCCGAATGAGGAAATGAGTCAATGAGTATGGTTGATACTGCCCCGGGTAAGATTCAGGTTCGTGATTTGAACTTCTACTACGGCAAATTCCATGCCCTGAAGAACATCAACCTGGATATCGCAAAGAACCAGGTCACGGCATTTATCGGTCCGTCCGGCTGTGGAAAATCCACGCTGCTGCGTACCTTTAACAAAATGTATTCGCTCTATCCGGAGCAGCGCGCTGAAGGTGAAATCATCCTGGACGGCGAAAACATTCTGACCCAGGCTCAGGATATCGCCCTGCTGCGCGCCAAAGTGGGGATGGTGTTCCAGAAACCAACGCCGTTCCCGATGTCCATTTATGACAACATCGCCTTTGGCGTTCGTCTGTTCGAAAAGCTCTCCCGTGCCGATATGGACGAGCGCGTGCAGTGGGCTTTGACCAAGGCCGCATTATGGAACGAAACCAAAGATAAGTTGCACCAGAGCGGTTACTCTCTCTCCGGTGGCCAGCAGCAGCGTCTGTGCATTGCGCGCGGTATTGCTATTCGCCCGGAAGTGTTGCTGCTGGATGAGCCGTGTTCAGCGCTGGACCCGATCTCAACCGGCCGTATTGAAGAGCTGATCACCGAGCTGAAGCAGGATTACACCGTGGTTATCGTGACCCATAACATGCAGCAGGCTGCACGTTGTTCCGATCACACTGCGTTTATGTACCTGGGCGAGTTGATTGAGTTCAGCGATACGGACGCGCTGTTCACCAGGCCCGCGAAGAAACAAACCGAAGATTATATTACTGGCCGCTACGGTTGATTTGCCTTAGTGCATGTGGAGAAACCATGGACAACCTCAATCTTAATAAACACATTTCAGGCCAGTTCAACGCAGAGCTGGAAAGCATCCGCACGCAGGTGATGACCATGGGTGGCATGGTTGAGCAGCAGCTTTCTGATGCGATTACGGCAATGCACAACCAGGACAGCGAGCTGGCGAAGCGCGTCATTGAAGGCGACAAAAACGTCAACATGATGGAAGTCGCTATCGACGAGGCATGCGTGCGCATTATCGCGAAACGTCAGCCGACGGCGAGCGACCTGCGTCTGGTGATGGCGATCATCAAAACCATCGCCGAGCTGGAGCGTATTGGTGACGTTGCGGATAAAATCTGCCGCACCGCGCTGGAGAAGTTCTCTCAGCAGCACCAGCCGCTGCTGGTGAGCCTGGAGTCGCTGGGCCGCCACACCGTGCAGATGCTGCACGACGTGCTGGATGCCTTTGCGCGTATGGATCTGGACGAAGCGGTGCGTATCTACCGTGAAGACAAGAAGGTCGACCAGGAGTATGAAGGCATTGTGCGTCAGCTGATGACCTACATGATGGAAGATTCACGTACGATCCCAAGCGTACTGACTGCCCTGTTCTGCGCGCGCTCCATCGAGCGTATCGGCGACCGCTGCCAGAACATTTGCGAATACATTTTCTACTTCGTGAAAGGTCAGGACTTCCGTCACGTGGGCGGCGACGAGCTGGACAAGCTGCTGGCGGGTAAAGATCCGAAAGAGTGATCCTCGGAAATATGCCCGGTGGCGCTGCGCTTACCGGGCCTACGAGCCCTGTAGGCCGGATAAGCGTTAGCGCCATCCGGCTTTGTTTTTTCAGCGAGTAATATCCCACCCGCGTGCTTTCCACAATTCAGGCAACTGCGCCAGATCGGTAAAGGTCGTCACGTTGGGATGCTCGATCGGCTTGTTGTGCGGATCGGCGCAGAAGTAAAACACCTCCATCCCCGCATCAATCCCCGACTGCGCGCCCGCAGATGAGTCATCCACCAGAATGCAGTTCTCTACGTTAACGTTCATCGCTTTTGCCGCATGGAACATCAGCGCCGGGTCTGGCTTCCAGCGCTGGATATCGTAGCCGCTGAACAGTTTTTCAGGAAAATGGTGCAACATCTCAAGCTTACCCAGCGAGTGCTGCATTTTGCTGACCGGGCCGTTAGAGACGACGCAGATTGGCACCGTCATCGCATCCAGCAGCGCGTTAGCCCCGGAGATAACCTCCAGCTCGGAGTCAAACAGGCGTGCGACCTCGGCGCGGTACACCGGTTCCAGATCCGCTTTCGCCAGATCCACACCGTGTTCTTCGTTAATGATGTCGATGATCTCGTAGAGCTTCACGCCCTTAAAGCGTTTAAACACCTCTTCGAGTTCCAGCGTAATGCCAAATTCCTGGAACATAGTGACATACGCGCGGGAACAAATGACCTCACTGTCGACCAGCGTACCGTCGCAGTCGAAAAATACCGCTTCAATTCCGGACATGCTTTTCCCTTTTAACAAGTTTAACGTTTACGTCCGGCAGTTCACCGGGACGCAATCGTTGCCGTATAAGCAAAATCAATGAAAAAAGTATCACGTAACCGCCACTATTGTCGCTTTTTGGTATAGGATAGCGACGAATTTTCCCTCCTTGTTCGGAATTGATGATGAGTCAACAACACACTACCCAGACGTCTGGTCAGGGTCTGCTTGAGCGCGTTTTCAAACTGCGCGAGCACGGCACAACGGCACGCACCGAAGTGATCGCTGGTTTCACCACCTTCCTGACGATGGTCTATATCGTTTTTGTGAACCCTCAAATTCTGGGCGTTGCTGGCATGGATACCAGCGCCGTCTTTGTAACCACCTGCCTGATTGCGGCCCTTGGCAGCATTCTGATGGGTGTGTTCGCTAACCTGCCGGTTGCGCTGGCACCGGCGATGGGCCTGAATGCGTTCTTCGCGTTCGTGGTTGTTCAGGCGATGGGTCTGCCGTGGCAGGTTGGCATGGGCGCCATCTTCTGGGGCGCGGTTGGCCTGCTGCTGCTGACCATTTTCCGCGTGCGTTACTGGATGATTGCAAACATTCCTGTGAGCCTGCGCGTGGGCATCACCAGCGGTATCGGTCTGTTCATCGGTATGATGGGGCTGAAAAACGCCGGTGTGATCGTGGCGAACCCGGATACGCTGGTGAGCATCGGTCACCTGACCTCTCATAACGTGCTGCTGGGCGTGCTGGGCTTCTTTATCATCGCGATCCTGGCTTCCCGCAATATTCACGCGGCGGTGCTGGTGTCCATCGTGGTCACCACCCTGCTGGGCTGGATGCTGGGCGACGTTCACTATAACGGTATCGTCTCCGCGCCACCGAGCGTCTCTACCGTGATTGGTCACGTCGATCTGGCGGGTTCCCTGAACCTGGGCCTGGCGGGCGTGATTTTCTCCTTCATGCTGGTCAACCTGTTTGACTCCTCCGGCACGCTGATTGGCGTGACCGACAAAGCGGGTCTGGCGGATGAAAAAGGGAAATTCCCGCGCATGAAGCAGGCGCTGTTTGTGGACAGCGTCTCCTCTGTGACCGGTGCTTTTATCGGAACCTCCTCCGTTACCGCGTACATTGAATCTTCTTCCGGCGTGTCTGTGGGCGGCCGTACCGGCCTGACGGCGGTGGTCGTGGGTATTCTGTTCCTGCTGGTGATCTTCCTCTCTCCGCTGGCGGGTATGGTTCCACCGTATGCGGCAGCCGGCGCGCTGATCTATGTGGGTGTGCTGATGACCTCCAGCCTGTCACGCGTGAAGTGGGATGATTTAACCGAAGCGGTGCCGGCGTTTATTACCGCCGTGATGATGCCGTTCAGCTTCTCGATTACCGAAGGCATCGCGCTGGGCTTTATCTCTTACTGCGTAATGAAGATCGGTACCGGCCGCTTCCGCGACCTCAGCCCATGCGTGATTGTTGTGGCGCTGCTGTTTGTGCTGAAGATTGTGTTTATTGACGCGCACTAAGGTGCGGTTTGTGGTGTCAGGTGGCGCTTCGCTTACCTGACCTACTGACGAGTGTAGGCCCGGTAAGCGCTAGCGCCACCGGGCTTTTTTATCAGGCTTTAACCCGCTTAATATAATCCCCAAACGCCGTCAGCTGGCCAGACAGATGATCGCGCGTGCTCTGATCCACTACTTCACCCGTTTGTGGGTCGACCTTGTTCTGAATCACACCACCCATAAATTCCGGCTTGTTCATGACCATCGCATCCAGGAATACCAGGATCTGGCGCAGATGATACTGGCAGCGCGCGCCGCCAATCGCGCCCATTGAGCTGGTCTGGATCAGCACCGGTTTGCCTGACAGCGGCTGCTCGGGTAAACGGGACAGCCAGTCGATGGCATTCTTCAGGCCGCCCGGAACCGAGTAGTTATACTCCGGCGTGACGATGACCACGCCGTCGGCCTGGCGGATCTGCTCTGCCAGCGCCTCAACGCTCTGCGGGAACCCTTCTTCCTGCTGGACATCCGCATCATACAGCGGAATATCGCCAATAGACGGCAGGGCGCTAACTTCCATTCCTGCCGGTGCCAGCTGTGGCAGCGTGCGGGCAACCATCCCGTTAAATGAACCTTTGCGCAGGCTTCCCAGTAACGTAACTACTTTCAACGTATCAGACATGATTACTCCTGTTTCATCATGATGACCCTGATTGGATCAGCTAAGGGTGAATGCTTTTTCTGCCGGTAAACTGGTTAAACGCATCAGGCGTGCGGCGGGCTCGTTGGCGCGCTCGGGCACATCAGGAAGGCTACGCCATCCCTGTTGACTGTCAAATTCCCAGATTTTCATGCGTTCGATGGCGGGGGTAACCGCAATTGACCAAATGAGCACATCCTCTGCGTCACTGAGCGCCTCTACCAGCGTGGCCTGAGTGGCACGAAGACGTCCGGAGCCTGGCAGCAGCTGCAGCAGGCTGGCGTCGTCTGAGGCGCATCCACAAAGCTTGCGAATGCTCTGGCGCAAGGTAATGAGCTGGGCTCTGGCTTCGACAGGGTCGTTCTGGTTGCGGACCCACAGCTTCTCATTGCTGGAGAGCGGATAGTCTTCATGCGCATTACCGCCATGGAAGCTGCGCGTCGCGCGCTGAAGTTCCATATCGAGCCCACAATCCCCTTCGGTGGTCAGCGCGACGCCAATGATATTGCCCGCGTAGGCAATCGAAAAACGAGGGAGATCCGGGTCGGCAAAGACCGGGCGGCCTTCGGGTTGGGTAATGATGTCCGGCAGCTCGCTGGTGCCGTACAGCATAAACAGCAGTTCTGCGAGAAGCGCTCTGGACGCTAAAAACCGCGTTCTGCGGTGCTCCGGGAGAGTGAGTGCTTCACTGTGACAGGCTGAAGAAATTCTTGCCGATACGAGACGTCCTTCCGTAAGTATCCCTCTTGCAAAGTGCGTAGCCATTTTTCGCTCCTTGATAATGGTCGTAATCGGTTAAACGGTTACATGATTATCGCTTAACTTGACTCCTGTTTTAATCAGTAAATGGGAGTAAGAGAAGCCTTAGGACCGAACTTTACATTTTCTTAGGCAAAAATTGGATCGCTGGCACCGTACAGCGCCTTGATGGTCTCCCGCAGCCAGAGGATTTTCGGATTATGGCTGTTCCGTTTATGCCAGATCAGCGTGAAGGGAACGGTAAGCTTTTCAGCCTGCGCTTCAACAATGGGAATAGGCAGCGCGATCAGCTTCCGCTGGTGGAGTTGATTGTAGTGATGACAGTAGTGCGGAGCCGTGGCGATATAGTTATGCCCGGGCTGGGCTGCCATAAACATCGACTGCTCAAAGCCCGGCACGCACATGGCAATATTTCTCTCTCGACCCATCTCCTTTAGCACTTCGTCCAGCGCCCAGGTGTCGCTACGTTCCCAGAAGATACTGATATGCGGATAGCGCAGGAAGGTTTCGAGGTTCCATTCATCCTGAAGCGCGGGGTGATCCTCACGCAGATACACGCACGGACGGTCGCTGAACAGGATCTCGTAGTCGATAAACCACGGCAACAGCTTCAGCAGCTCGCGAGAGCGCGGATGTGTTTCTCGGCCGGTAAAGCCAAGATCGACCTCCCCACGCGTAATGGCATCCAGCGAGTCGTAATCCCAGTGACGCATCTTCACCGTCGCCTGCGGATAGCGCTGGTTTACCTGCTCCAGCAGGGTGTTAAAGCGGATCAGCATCAACGGCGTTTCGGCGGCCAGCACGAACGTTAGCCCGCCTGGCGAATCATGGTGGAATTTATCGAGGATCTGGTTGCCGATTTGCATCCACTCGGCCAGATCCTGCTCCAGGCTTACCGTCAGCGGGGTTGGCAGCAGCCCTAACGGCGTTTTGACAAACAGCGGGTCGTCAAACCAGTCACGCAGCTTGGCCAGTGATTTACTCACCGCCGAGGGCGTCACGTTCATCCGCTTCGCCGCTTTGGTGACGCTGCGCTCCTGCAGCAAAAGCTGCAGGCAAAGCAAGAGATTAAGATCGAGACTGCTGATGGGCTTCTTCATAATGCGCCGCGGGCCGGATAACCATAAGTAAGGTGATGCACAGTATGCTACAGCCAATCAGAACCCCGATCAGCATATTCAGCGCGTTAAGCCCGATGACCGCCGCCAGCCAAATCCACAGCGACGAGCCGCAGACTTGCGCTATCCCCAGCACCGAGCTTGCCACGCCTGCCCGAAGCGAGAAGGGGCCAAGCGCCTGACTCATCGCCACGCCAAAGCCAACCGAGAACCCGGCACAAATGAGGGTAATTCCCACCAGCATCACCGCATGTGAGCTGGTGGTCGCCAGAAGCACGCCAGCCGTGAGGAATAAAACCTGTGAGGTCAGCATCAACGCGCGCTGGCTGAAAACATTTAGCGCAAACGGGGTGGAGAACGAGACCGCCATACTGACCATGGCGGTTAATGCCATCACCGTTGAATACTCACCCCGATCGAAGCCCATGGTTTCCATCAGTAAAACCGGGGAAACGTTTACATAAGTGAGGATCACCGCCACGCTTAACGTGGTCACGGCCAGACGACTGAGGAAAAAGCGGTTAAGCAGCTTCTCGGCTGGGTGAATCGTTGGGGTATGACCGGTATTCTGCGAGCCCGGGTGGGTCTCTTTCAGCACGGCGATGGACAGGATAAACACCAGCGCGCCCATCGCCGCCATGGTCCAGAACAGGCTCTGCCACGGGAATTTCAGCATGATCAGATATCCCACGACCGGGGCCAGCACCGGGATGATGCAGGTAATGCCGTTCAGCATCGACAGCACCTTCGCGCGACGCTGGGCGCTTAGGGTGTCTCGCAAAATGGCAAAAGCGACGACGTAACAGCCACCGGCTCCAATGCCCTGAATGAAGCGGCCTGACAGGAACACGGTGCTGTTCTGCGCCTGTGAGCAGAGAAGAGAGGCCAGGGCAAAAATGATGGCACCCGTTATGGCGACAGGCTGACGGCCTGCCTTATCCGCGATCTTTCCGGCAAACACCATAGACGACGCCATCCCCGCAAGGTAGGCCGAAAACGCGATGTGCAGCTGCGCTTCGCTGGCACCCAGATCGCGGGCGATATGGGGCAATCCCACCAGATACATATCAATACCAGACGGATAAAGCAGAACTAATGCGAAACTACAAAACAGAAAACGCGCCATAAACCCCCCATAGATGCAGGCATGCAGGATAGGGGGTGAAAAGGGATTAGGCGAGTTGCCATTTGGACAATGGTGATTTCCTGGGAGGAAATCACCATCAATGAGCGGGCATTACTTCCCGATACAGAAGCTCGAGAAGATCCTTCCCAGCAGATCGTCCGACGTAAACTCCCCGGTGATCTCGCTCAGATTCTGCTGCGCCAGACGCAGCTCTTCCGCCAGCAGCTCGCCCGCCCACGCGCCGATCAGCTGCGCTTTACCCTGAACAAGGTGGTTTGCCGCCTCTTCCAGCGCCTGCAGGTGACGACGACGCGCCAGGAAGCCGCCTTCCATGCTGGTATCAAAGCCCATGCTCTGCTTGAGATGGTTACGCAGGTCGTCAACGCCTTCACCGGTGCGCGCCGACAGGCGAATCAGTGAGTGACCATTCACATCGCTGATACCCAGCGTTTCACCGGTAACGTCCGCTTTGTTGCGCACCACGGTGATCGGCAATTTCGCCGGCAGACGGGCGATAAAGTCTGGCCAGATGTCCGCCGGGTCCACGGCGTCGGTCGTGGTGCCGTCCACCATAAACAGCACGCGGTCGGCCTGCTCGATCTCCTGCCAGGCGCGTTCGATACCGATGCGTTCAACTTCGTCGCTGGCATCGCGCAGGCCCGCTGTGTCGATAATATGCAGCGGCATCCCGTCGATGTGGATATGCTCGCGCAGCACGTCGCGGGTGGTGCCGGCAATGTCGGTGACGATCGCCGCTTCACGGCCCGCCAGGGCGTTCAGCAGGCTCGATTTCCCGGCGTTAGGGCGTCCGGCAATCACCACCTTCATCCCTTCACGCAGCAGGCTGCCCTGGCGCGCTTCGGCGCGAACGGCGTCGAGATCGTTCATCACCTGGTTGAGCTGCGCTTCGATTTTACCGTCAGAGAGGAAGTCGATCTCCTCATCCGGGAAGTCAATAGCCGCTTCCACGTAGATCCTAAGGTGAGTAAGTGCTTCCACAAGGTGATTTACGCGGGCGGAAAATGCCCCCTGCAGCGAGTTCAGGGCGGAGCGGGCCGCCTGTTCAGAGCTCGCGTCGATCAGGTCTGCTATCGCTTCTGCCTGCGCAAGGTCGAGCTTGTCGTTGAGGAAAGCACGCTCGGAGAACTCGCCCGGCTTCGCAATGCGCAGGCCTGGCAGGGTCAGAATACGTTTTAACAGCAGGTCGAGGATAACCGGGCCGCCGTGGCCCTGCAGCTCCAGCACATCTTCGCCGGTGAAGGAGTTCGGGCCGGGGAACCACAGCGCAATGCCCTGGTCCAGCGGCGTGCCGTCTGTGTCCTTAAACGGTAGATAGTCAGCGTAGCGCGGCTTTGGCAGTTTACCCAGCACCGCTTCGGCCACCTCGCGCGCCTTCAGGCCGGAGATACGCAGAATGCCTACACCACCGCGTCCCGGTGGGGTTGCCTGGGCGACGATAGTGTCGTTATGGCTCATGGTTGGTCTCGTTCAATACAAATAAAAAAGGCGGTCAATCGACCGCCCTTATTTTAGCGTTAACTTAACGGATCAGGACTTTTTCTTTTCGCGGCTATGCAGGCCACGTTTTTCCAGACCACGGTAAATCAGCTGCTGCTGGATGATGGTCACCAGGTTGCTGACGATATAGTACAGCACCAGACCTGACGGGAACCACAGGAAGAACACGGTGAAGATGACCGGCATAAAGGTCATGATCTTCTGCTGCATCGGGTCGGTCACGGTGGTCGGCGACATCTTCTGGATGAAGAACATCGTCACGCCCATCAGGATCGGCAGGATGTAGTACGGGTCCTGTGCGGACAGGTCATGGATCCACAGGGCGAACGGCGCGTGGCGCAGCTCAACGGAACCCATCAGCATGTAGTACAGCGCAAGGAAGATTGGCATCTGAATCAGCAGCGGGAAGCAGCCACCCAGTGGGTTTACTTTCTCTGCTTTATACAGGGCCATCATTTCCTGGCTCTGACGCTGTTTGTCATCGCCCAGACGCTCACGCATCGCCGCAATCTTCGGCTGCAGCATACGCATCTTCGCCATGGAGGTGTACTGCGCTTTAGTCAGCGGGTACATGATGCCACGAACGATGAAGGTGATAACGATGATGGAGAAGCCCCAGTTACCCAGGAAGCTGTGGATGAACTTCAGCAGCTTGAACAGCGGCTGAGAGATGAACCACAACCAACCGTAATCGACGGTCAGATCCAGGTGCGGCGCAACAGCGGCCATTTTGTCCTGAATTTCCGGGCCGACCCACAGGGTGCTTGCCATCTTACCGGTTTGACCCGGCTGAACCAGAACCGGCTGAGATTTGTAGCCGATGGCTGCAAGACCGTTACCCAGGTTCGCGGTATAGAAGTTGTTGGTACCGTCGTTATTTGGCACCCACGCAGTGGCGAAATACTGCTGCAGCATTGCCACCCAACCGCCTTTAGCGCTGACGTTCAGGTTTTCGTTATCGGCAATGGTGTCGAATTTGTATTTCTCATACTTCGCGTCTGGCGTGGAGTACGCCGCGCCACGGAAGGTATGCAGCGCAAAGTTGCTGCTTCCGGTGTCACGGTGAGACGGCAGATTGATGGACTGCTTCAGCTGGCCAAAGGTCGACAGTTCCAGCGGTTTCGCACTGGCGTTCTGTACGCTGTAGCCCACGTTCACCGCATATTCACCGCGTTTCAGAGTGAAGGTTTTGGTGAAGGTGTTGCCTGCGGCGTCGGTGTACGTCATCGGGATTGCGAGTTCGTTCTGGCCATCAGCCAGTACAAAAGTGTCGCTCTCGACGGTATACAGTGGACGCGCACCGTTAGCCGGGTTATCCGGGCCATCACGACCGGTCAGGCCGCTCTGCGCCTGGTAGATAAACTCAGGCGTGGTTTCCAGTAACTGGAACGGTTCGTTAGACTTCAGCTCTTTCGGGTAGGTCAACAGCAGCGCCTGCTCAACATCACCACCACGGGTGTTGATTGTCAGCTCAAGCACATCGGTCTTAACCGTAATCTGTTTCCCCTGGCCACTGGCCGGTACGCCCTGGTCGGCGGCGCTACCCGTTGCGGTGGTCGTAGTCTGCGTGGTCTGCTGCTGGGGTTGAGGATTTTTATCCTGCTCCCATGCCTGCCAGATCATGAAAGACACGAACAACAAAGCGATGATAAGAAGATTGCGTTGCGAATCCATCGTTAGTGTTCTCTGGTATCAAAGGGTCCTGGGGGGACGGGGTCGTCTCCACCGGGGTGTAAAGGGTGGCATTTTAATACGCGTTTCACCGTCAACCAACTGCCTTTTATCACTCCAAACCTGCGCAATGCCTCAATTCCGTAGCTTGAGCATGTTGGTGTGAAACGGCAGTGCGGCCCGAGTAGCGGACTAATCAGGCGTTGATAGACCCGGATGAGGGCTATCAGGACCCGTGAGCCAGGCGACAGTGGCGGCGCCATAATTTTTCCAACGCTTCCGAGAGAGCACGGTTATCGAGGTCGGCAACCCCTTTCTTCGCCACCACCACGAAATCCATTGAAGGCAGTTCGTGCTGACGTAAACGGAAGCTTTCACGCGTCAGACGTTTAATCCGATTGCGTTCATGCGCACGTTTAACATTTTTCTTGGCGACTGTGAGACCGATGCGGGGATGCCCCAGCGAATTTTGGCGGCCGAGGATGGTAATTTGCGGCGTGCCAGCCCGTAGTGGCTGCTGGAAGACGAAAGTGAAATGAGCGGGAGTTAACAAACGTAACTCCCTGGGAAATGCTAGCTTAACCACTCAGGGGTTAGCTTTATTACTTGGAAACGGTCAGACGAGCGCGGCCTTTAGCACGACGACGTGCCAGAACCTGACGACCATTTTTAGTAGCCATACGAGCACGGAAGCCGTGAGAACGGTTGCGCTTCAGTACAGACGGTTGAAAAGTGCGTTTCATGGCGATTTCTACCTAAACTTGAATAAATTCACTGACTTTTGCGTATACCCGAACGAGTTTCGAACGACTAACGCCTCAGCGTGGGTGATTAAAGAGGCCGGATTGTAATAATTGTACACTCCGGAGTCAATTCTCTTTCCTTATTTCCCGCGTATTTCCGCACGTTTTCGCGTGGAAAATGAGCAACGGACGACGCAGGAAGATGAGCATCACGCGCCGGGTCGAGGATTATACGGGCTCAACGATAAAGCGCAAGGATCGTCCCGGATCTTCGTTAGATCATTTAAGCAATAAATTGTCTGTGCTCATTAATTTTTCCAATATGCGGACTAAATCGCGGGGCACTCGCGCCAGGATCGTTTACACTTACCCGGTTTCGGATCTTCCTGTGGATAAATCGGGAAGAATCTGTGAGAAACAGAAGATCTCTGGCTCAGTTTAGGCTATGATCCGCGGTCCCGATCGGGATCCAGCGATCCTGGCCGGGTACAACCGCAGATAGCGGTTCGCACATCACCCTCATTGGGTCATGTCGATGTGCGCCAACAATCATGAATATTCAATAGTTTTCTTTTATTGTTCGAGTGGAGTCCGCCGTGTCACTTTCGCTTTGGCAGCAGTGTCTTGCCCGATTGCAGGATGAGTTACCAGCCACAGAATTCAGTATGTGGATCCGCCCGTTGCAGGCGGAACTGAGCGATAACACGCTGGCTTTGTATGCGCCAAACCGTTTTGTGCTCGATTGGGTAAGGGACAAGTACCTTAATAACATCAATGGACTGCTGAACGATTTCTGCGGGTCAGATGCCCCGCAGCTCCGCTTTGAAGTGGGCACAAAGCCGGTCACCCAAACCGTTCGTGAAACCGTGAACGTAGCAGCGCCTGCTCAGGCCGCTCCTGCTCCGGCCCCTCGCGTCGCACCTGCTCGTCAGGGCTGGGATAATGTCCCTGCACCGGCTGAGCCAACCTACCGCTCTAACGTTAACGTGAAACATACGTTCGATAACTTCGTTGAAGGTAAGTCGAACCAGCTGGCGCGCGCGGCGGCTCGTCAGGTTGCTGATAATCCCGGTGGGGCCTATAACCCGCTGTTCCTTTATGGCGGCACGGGTTTGGGTAAAACGCACCTGCTGCATGCGGTGGGCAACGGTATTATGGCGCGCAAGCCCAATGCCAAAGTGGTGTATATGCACTCCGAGCGCTTCGTTCAGGACATGGTAAAAGCCCTGCAAAACAATGCGATCGAAGAGTTTAAACGCTACTATCGTTCCGTTGACGCGCTGCTCATCGATGACATCCAGTTCTTTGCCAATAAAGAACGATCGCAGGAAGAGTTTTTCCACACCTTCAATGCCCTGCTGGAAGGCAATCAGCAGATCATTTTGACCTCGGATCGTTATCCAAAAGAGATCAACGGCGTTGAAGATCGTCTGAAATCCCGCTTCGGCTGGGGCCTGACCGTGGCGATCGAGCCACCGGAGCTGGAAACCCGCGTCGCGATCCTGATGAAGAAAGCCGATGAAAACGACATTCGCCTGCCTGGGGAAGTGGCGTTCTTCATTGCCAAGCGTCTGCGCTCCAACGTGCGTGAGCTCGAAGGGGCACTGAACCGCGTTATCGCCAATGCCAACTTTACCGGTCGTGCGATCACCATCGATTTTGTGCGTGAAGCGCTGCGCGATTTGCTGGCATTGCAGGAAAAACTGGTCACTATCGACAATATTCAAAAGACGGTGGCTGAGTACTACAAGATTAAAGTGGCAGATTTACTGTCTAAACGTCGTTCCCGCTCGGTGGCGCGTCCGCGTCAGATGGCGATGGCGCTGGCAAAGGAGTTAACCAACCACAGTCTGCCGGAAATCGGGGATGCGTTTGGTGGCCGTGACCATACGACCGTGTTGCACGCTTGTCGCAAGATTGAGCAGTTACGCGAAGAAAGCCACGACATAAAAGAAGATTTTTCCAATCTAATCAGAACATTATCATCGTGACGCTATGAAATTTACCGTTGAACGTGAACATTTATTAAAACCGCTGCAACAGGTGAGTGGCCCATTAGGTGGCCGCCCAACGCTGCCTATTCTCGGAAACCTGCTGCTTCAGGTCGCGGACGGTACGCTGTCGCTGACCGGTACAGATCTGGAAATGGAAATGATCGCGCGCGTTACGCTGACGCAGCCGCACGACGCGGGCGCGACCACGGTTCCGGCACGTAAATTCTTTGATATCTGCCGCGGGCTGCCGGAAGGCGCTGAAATCGCCGTGCAGCTGGAAGGCGACCGTATGCTGGTGCGCTCTGGCCGCAGCCGTTTCTCGCTCTCCACGCTGCCTGCTGCGGACTTCCCGAACCTGGACGACTGGCAGAGCGAAGTTGAATTCACCCTGCCACAGGCGACGATGAAGCGTCTGATTGAAGCCACGCAGTTCTCCATGGCGCATCAGGACGTTCGTTACTACTTAAACGGCATGCTGTTCGAAACCGAAGGTGAAGAGCTGCGTACCGTGGCCACCGACGGCCACCGTCTGGCGGTCTGTTCTATGCCGATTGGCGACTCACTGCCAAACCATTCGGTGATCGTGCCGCGTAAAGGGGTGATTGAGCTGATGCGTATGCTCGACGGTGGCGACACGCCGCTGCGCGTGCAGATCGGCAGCAATAACATCCGCGCCCACGTGGGCGACTTTGTCTTCACATCGAAGCTGGTTGACGGTCGTTTCCCGGATTATCGCCGCGTATTGCCGAAGAATCCGGACAAAACGCTGGAAGCAGGCTGCGACAGCCTCAAGCAGGCCTTTGCCCGCGCGGCCATTCTCTCTAACGAGAAATTCCGCGGCGTGCGCCTGTACGTGAGTGAAAACCAGATCAAAATCACCGCTAACAACCCGGAGCAGGAAGAGGCAGAAGAAATTCTGGACGTCACCTACGCCGGAACCGAGATGGAAATCGGCTTTAACGTCAGCTACGTGCTGGATGTGCTGAATGCACTGAAATGCGAGAACGTGCGCATTCTGCTGACCGACTCCGTTTCAAGCGTACAGATTGAAGATGCGGCCAGCCAAAGCGCGGCTTATGTTGTCATGCCAATGAGACTGTAATGTCGCTCACCCGTCTGTTGATCCGCGACTTTCGCAATATCGAAAGCGCGGATCTCGCTTTATCCCCTGGCTTTAACTTCCTGGTTGGCGCAAACGGCAGCGGCAAAACCAGCGTGCTGGAAGCCATCTATACGCTCGGCCACGGTCGGGCGTTTCGCAGTTTGCAGATTGGTCGCGTCATTCGCCACGAGCAGGAAGCCTTTGTTCTGCACGGACGTTTGCAGGGAGCGGAGCGCGAAACCTCTATCGGCCTGACCAAAGACAAGCAGGGCGACAGTAAGGTGCGCATCGACGGCACCGACGGCCATAAAGTGGCGGAGCTGGCGCTGTTGATGCCAATGCAGCTGATTACGCCGGAGGGGTTTACTTTACTCAACGGCGGCCCCAAATACAGAAGAGCATTCCTCGACTGGGGATGCTTTCACAACGAAGCCGGTTTCTTTAACGCCTGGAGCAACCTGAAGCGCCTGCTCAAGCAGCGTAACGCCGCGTTGCGCCAGGTAACACGCTACGCCCAGCTGCGTCCGTGGGATATGGAATTAATCCCTCTCGCGGAACAAATCAGCCGCTGGCGTGCCGAATACAGCGCAGGTATCGCCGAAGACATGGCCGACACCTGCAAACAGTTTTTACCCGAATTCTCTCTCACCTTCTCCTTCCAGCGTGGCTGGGAGAAAGAGACGGATTATGCCGAGGTGTTAGAGAGAAACTTCGAGCGCGACCGCATGTTGACCTACACCGCGCACGGCCCGCACAAGGCGGATTTCCGCATTCGTGCCGACGGTGCGCCGGTGGAGGACACGCTGTCGCGCGGGCAGCTCAAGCTCCTGATGTGTGCGCTGCGCCTGGCACAGGGAGAGTTTCTCACCCGCGAGAGCGGAAGACGCTGCCTGTACCTGATAGATGATTTTGCCTCGGAACTCGACGACGCGCGGCGCGGGCTGCTTGCCAGCCGCTTAAAAGCCACGCAGTCGCAGGTTTTCGTCAGCGCCATTAGCGCTGAACACGTTATAGACATGTCGGACGAAAATTCGAAGATGTTTACCGTGGAAAAGGGTAAAATAACGGATTAACCCAAGTTGAAATGAGCGAGAAACGTTGATGTCGAATTCTTATGACTCCTCCAGTATCAAAGTCCTGAAAGGACTGGATGCGGTGCGTAAGCGCCCGGGTATGTATATCGGCGACACGGATGACGGCACCGGTCTGCACCACATGGTATTCGAGGTGGTAGATAACGCTATCGACGAAGCGCTCGCGGGTCACTGTAAAGACATCGTGGTCACCATCCATGCGGACAACTCCGTCTCCGTCACCGATGATGGTCGTGGCATCCCAACCGGTATTCACCCGGAAGAGGGCGTCTCTGCTGCAGAAGTGATCATGACCGTTCTGCACGCAGGCGGTAAGTTTGATGATAACTCCTATAAAGTCTCTGGCGGCCTGCACGGCGTAGGCGTTTCCGTAGTAAACGCCCTGTCGCAGAAGCTGGAGCTGGTTATCCAGCGCGAAGGCAAAATTCACCGTCAGCTCTATACGCACGGCGTGCCGCAGGCACCGCTGGCCGTTACTGGCGACACCGACAAAACCGGTACCATGGTGCGTTTCTGGCCTAGCCTCGAAACCTTCACCAACGTCACCGAATTCGAGTACGACATCCTGGCGAAACGCCTGCGTGAACTGTCGTTCCTGAACTCCGGCGTCTCTATCCGCCTGCGCGACAAGCGTGACGGCAAAGAAGACCACTTCCATTACGAAGGTGGTATCAAAGCGTTCGTTGAGTATCTGAACAAGAACAAAACGCCAATTCACCCGAATATCTTCTATTTCTCCACGGAAAAAGACGGTATCGGCGTGGAAGTGGCGCTGCAGTGGAACGACGGTTTCCAGGAAAACATCTACTGCTTCACCAACAATATTCCACAGCGTGACGGCGGTACTCACCTTGCGGGCTTCCGTGCGGCGATGACCCGTACCCTGAACGCCTACATGGACAAAGAAGGCTACAGCAAGAAAGCGAAAGTCAGCGCCACCGGTGATGACGCACGTGAAGGCCTGATTGCCGTTGTCTCCGTGAAGGTGCCGGATCCGAAGTTCTCCTCACAGACCAAAGACAAGCTGGTCTCTTCCGAGGTGAAATCGGCGGTTGAACAGCAGATGAACGAACTGCTGAGCGAATACCTGCTGGAAAACCCGTCCGACGCGAAAATCGTGGTGGGCAAAATTATCGATGCGGCGCGTGCCCGTGAAGCGGCGCGTAAAGCCCGTGAAATGACCCGTCGTAAAGGCGCGCTGGACTTAGCAGGCCTGCCGGGCAAACTGGCTGACTGCCAGGAACGCGACCCGGCGCTGTCCGAACTGTACCTCGTGGAAGGGGACTCCGCGGGCGGTTCTGCGAAGCAGGGCCGTAACCGTAAGAACCAGGCTATCCTGCCGCTGAAGGGTAAAATCCTCAACGTTGAGAAGGCGCGCTTCGACAAGATGCTCTCTTCTCAGGAAGTGGCGACCCTCATCACCGCGCTGGGCTGCGGCATCGGCCGTGATGAGTACAACCCGGACAAACTGCGCTACCACAGCATCATCATCATGACCGATGCGGACGTCGACGGCTCGCACATTCGTACGCTGCTGTTGACCTTCTTCTATCGTCAGATGCCTGAAATCGTTGAGCGTGGCCACGTCTATATTGCACAGCCGCCGCTGTACAAAGTGAAGAAAGGCAAGCAGGAACAGTACATTAAAGACGACGAAGCGATGGATCAGTACCAAATCGCAATCGCCCTTGATGGCGCGACCCTGCACGCGAACTCGCACGCCCCTGCACTGGCCGGTGAGCCGCTGGAGCGTCTGGTGTCCGAGTTCAACGCGACGCAGAAAATGATCACGCGTATGGAACGTCGCTATCCGAAAACGCTGCTGAAGGAGCTGGTTTATCAGCCAACCCTGACCGAAGCCGATCTGAGCGACGAGCAGACCGTGACCCGCTGGGTGAACGCCCTGGTGACCGATCTGAACGAGAAAGAGCAGCACGGCAGCATGTGGAAATGCGATATCCAGCAGAACGCCGATAAGCAGTTCGAGCCGATTGTGCGCGTGCGTACCCACGGCGTTGATACCGACTACCCGCTGGAACACGAGTTTGTGACCGGTCCGGAATACCGCCGTATCTGCACGCTTGGCGAGACGCTGCGTGGCCTGATTGAAGACGATGCGTTCATCGAACGTGGCGAACGTCGTCAGCCGGTAGCCAGCTTCGAGCAGGCGCTGGACTGGCTGGTGAAAGAGTCCCGTCGTGGCCTTGCGATCCAGCGCTATAAAGGTCTGGGCGAAATGAACCCGGACCAGCTGTGGGAAACCACCATGGATCCGGAAAGCCGCCGCATGCTGCGCGTCACCGTTAAGGACGCGATTGCTGCGGACCAGCTGTTCACGACCCTGATGGGCGATGCGGTTGAACCACGTCGTGCCTTCATTGAAGAGAACGCCCTGAAAGCGGCAAATATCGATATTTAATCGTCGTTATACCGCACGATAACTGGCCGCGCTTTTAGCGCGGCTTTTTTATGGGCGCAGGCATATCCAGCGACATCACGGACGGTAAACGGCTCGCCAGCGTATCTATCGCTATTCTTACCCTCAGCGGCAGATGCGGCGTCTGCTGCCACACGGCATGAACGTTGAAATGCACATCCGGTGCCTGCTTCAGGAGCGGGACGAGTTTACCCTGGTGAATATCTTTGACGACCATCCAGCAGGGCAGCCATGCAATGCCGTGTCCGGCCAGCGCAGCGTCGCAGATCGCCTGCAAATCATCCATATTGAGCGACGATCGGGGCGTAAAGGTGTGCGACGTTCCTTCGTTATCCATCAGTTGCCAGGATAACACTCTGCCTGCGCTCAAATAGTTAATCGCCGTATGCTGGGGTAAATCATTAACGCTTTGTGGCTGGCCTTTCTTCTGCAGATACTCCGGCGCGGCGCACAGCACCATGCAGTGTTCTCCCAGCTTTCTGGCGACCAGCACGCTGCTGTCCTGAAGCGTGCCGTTACGCACCGCCATATCAAACCCTTCCTCCACCAGATCCACCACGCGGTCGCTGAATGACATTTCCAGCTCAAGCCCGGGGTGTTCCTGCGCCAGCGCTATCAGCAGCGGGGCGACACACTGGCGACCAAACAGCACCGGCATGGCAACGCGCAGGCGACCGCTGACCTGCTGTTTCCCTGTTTCAAGCAGCGATTCCGCACCCCGCATCTCCTCCAGCGCGCGCAGGCAGCGTTCATAAAAAAGGGCGCCGTTATCGGTCAGACTCTGGCTGCGGGTGGTGCGGTGAAAAAGACGTACCCCAAGCCGCTCCTCGAGGCGGGCAATGCTTTTCCCTACCGCCGAGCGTGACAAATGCAGGCGAACTGCGGCCTGAGCAAAACTTCCCGCCTCAACGGCGACCACAAAAACAGGAATATCCTTCAGCGTATCGGTCATGGATTGTATCTATTCTGGCGTCAATAAAGAGAAAACTTATCGCCACTGGCGACGTTTAGTCAACGGTAGACTGTCAGGACTAAAGCTCATCTGATGGCAGGAGAAATAACATGACAGAGACAATGCAACGCTGGTCCATGGACGCCCTCGGGCGCGAGAACCTCAAGCTGACTCAGGCACCCGTTCCACAGCCCGGCCCGGGTGAAGTGCGCGTACGGGTGAATGCCGTTGCGCTTAACTATCGCGATAAAATGGTTGTTGAAGGCACAATGCCGATCCCGCTTTCCTTCCCGTTTACCCCGGCGTCTGACATGGCGGGCGTGGTGGAGAGCATTGGTGAAGGCGTTACCCGCTTCAAACCCGGCGCACGCGTCATCTCAACCTTCTTCCCTGAGTGGATCGACGGTAAGCCGCAGGCGGACGCGCGCAATCTGCCCTATAAAACGTCCGGCGGATACTTCCAGGGCATGCTGGCCGAGTATGTGATTGTGAAGGAGGACGCGCTGGCGGCCTCTCCGGAGACTCTGGATGACGCCGAGGCCAGCACGCTGCCCTGCGCAGGGCTTACCGCCTGGTTTGCGCTGGTGGAGCGCGGCCAGCTGCGCGCCGGGCAATCGGTGCTGGTGCAGGGCACGGGCGGCGTGGCGATTTTCGCCCTGCAAATTGCAAAAGCGCACGGGGCGGAGGTGTTTGTCACCTCGGGGAGTGATGAAAAACTGGCGCTGGCCAAAACGCTGGGGGCCAGCCAGGGCATCAACCGGCTGAAAGGCGACTGGGCTGAAAATACGCTGGCGCTCACGCAGGATCGCGGCATCGACCATATTATCGAGACCGTAGGGGGAGAGAACCTGAAGCATTCCCTGCGCGCCGTTGCTGTTCACGGGCGTATATCGGTGATTGGCGTGCTGGCCGGGACGGAAATCACGCTCTCTGCTGGCGAACTGCTGCTGAAATCCCCCGTCATTCAGGGGATTGGCGTAGGTCACCGCCGGGCGCTGGAAGATTTTATCCGCGCTGTGGATGTCACCGGACTGAAGCCGGTGATCGAACATCGCTACCGTTTTAACGAGCTTGAACAGGCGTTTGAACATCTCGATCGCGGGGCGTTCGGTAAAATCGTTCTCACCCGCGATTAAGCCTTTGTTCCCCGGGATAAGCGTAAAAGGGGTGTTTCTGTTGCGCAATGTAGCTCTATTTTTGTGGGCTTAATCGCGTTAGCATGAGGCAGCACTCATTTATTCCGGGGAACTCATGGCTATCAAACTCATTGCAATCGACATGGACGGCACGCTGCTGCTGCCAGACCACACCATCTCTCCAGCCGTTAAAAACGCGATCGCCGCGGCGCGCGCAAAGGGCGTGAATGTGGTCCTGACCACGGGGCGTCCGTATGCGGGCGTACACAGCTACCTGAAAGAGCTGCACATGAATCAGCCTGGCGACTACTGCATAACCTATAACGGCGCGCTGGTGCAGAAAGCCGCAGATGGCAGTACGGTTGCGCAAACCGCGCTGAGCTACGATGACTACCTGTTCCTGGAAAAGCTGTCCCGGGAAGTGGGGTCCCACTTCCACGCGCTCGATCGCAATACGCTCTATACCGCCAACCGCGATATCAGCTACTACACGGTGCATGAATCCTACGTTGCGACCATTCCGCTGGTCTTCTGTGAAGCGGAGAAAATGGACCCGGCGACGCAGTTCCTGAAAGTGATGATGATCGACGAGCCGGAGATCCTGGATAAAGCGATTGCGCGCATTCCGGCGGAGGTAAAAGAGAAGTACACCGTGCTGAAAAGTGCGCCGTACTTCCTCGAAATTCTCGATAAACGCGTCAATAAAGGCACCGGCGTGAAATCTCTGGCCGATGCGCTGGGTATCAAGCCGGAAGAGATCATGGCGCTGGGCGACCAGGAAAACGACATCGCGATGATTGAGTTCGCAGGCATGGGCGTGGCGATGGATAACGCGATCCCGTCGGTGAAAGAAGTGGCTAATTTTGTGACCAAATCCAACCTCGAAGACGGCGTGGCTTACGCCATTGAGAAGTTTGTGCTGAACTAAAAACCCGCTTGCGATACCCTGATGCGATAACTGCGCATCAGGGTATCCTCATGAAACAAATCACCTTCGCCTCCCGTAACCACCAGCTGACAAACATCAATACCTGGACGCCGGACAGCCAGTGGCTGGTCTACGACGTGCGCCCGTCCGGTGCGTCGTTCACCGGCGAAACCATCGAGCGGGTCAATGTCGGTACGGGTGAGGTAGAGGTGGTTTATCGCGCCACCGATGGCGCGCACGTTGGCGTGGTGACCGTTCATCCTGCCCAGGATAAATATGTCTTTATCCACGGCCCGAAAAACCCGGACGCAGACTGGCACTACGATTTTCATCATCGCCAGGGAGTGATTGCGCAAAACGGTCAGGTGAGCAACCTGGACGCGATGGATATCACTGCGCCCTACACCCCAGGTGCGCTGCGCGGCGGCAGCCACGTCCATGTCTTCAGCCCGAACGGGCAGCTCGTCAGCTTTACTTATAACGACCATGTCCTGCACGAGCGCGATCCTAAACTTGATTTACGCAACGTCGGCGTGGCTGCGCCTTACGGCCCGGTGAACCCGCAGGGAAACCATCCCCGTGAATATTCGGGAACCTTCTGGAGCGTGCTGGTTAGCCGCACGACGCCTGATCCACAGCCGGGCAGCGATGAAATCAACCGCGCTTACGAAGAGGGCTGGGTGGGAAACCACAGGCTGGCGTTTATCGGCGACACCCTCTCTGCGCAGGGCGAAAAAGTACCCGAACTGTTTATCGTCGACCTGCCGAAAGACGAGCAGGGCTGGAAGCGGGTGGGCGATGCGCCGCTGCAGGGCACGACAGTGACCCTGCCAGCGCCGCCTGCCGGGGTGATGCAGCGTCGTCTGACCTTTACGCATCAGAGGGCGTATCCAGGCCTGGTGAACCTGCCGCGTCACTGGGTACGCAGCAACCCGCAGGGGACGCAGATCGCGTTTCTGATGCGGGATGATAACGGCATTGTGCAGCTGTGGCTGATCTCTCCTGAGGGCGGCGAGCCGCGCCAGTTGACGCATACCGGGAGCGATATTCAGTCAGCATTTAACTGGCATCCTGCGGGCGATAGTCTGGGGTTTGTGCTCGAAAACCGGATCGCCTGCTGCGACGCGCAGAGCGGAGAGGTGACGTTTTTGACGTCCGATCACGGCAACCCGCCGTCTGCTGATGCGGTCGTGTTTTCCCCGGACGGGCGCGTTATTGCATGGATGGAAGAGACAGGCGGTTTCCGTCAGCTTTGGGCAACGGAAACCGCGCAGAACTAGCGTGGAGGCATCTCTGCGGGCGGGATGACGGCGTTTGTGGCCAGATTCTCCTGCTCGCTTTTTTCTACCCGTGAGCGCACGGAGCTGTCCTTACGAAACATATCCCACGGTAGCAAAAGCGTATCCGCCACGGCCGTAAACGGCATATCCAGGATAACCAGGGATTTGGTACCCCAGTTTGTATCGTCATCGGAGATCATTGCCGCGCTGGCCCGCGTCCCCGGATATGTTCCTTCTTTACCGCCGGTGTGAGACATCACGCTCGAACACCCGCAAAGTAAAACTACCCCGCTGAACGTCGTCAGCTTTATCAGAACATTTTTCATCATCACTCAGTCATCGTTAATGGCACTGCATAGACCTGCAACTCAGGGTTATAGCGAGCCTTATCCAAAATGGATAGCCCGATAACCCCGCACTGTGGCAGCCATCGCAATTTAACCCTTTGTGCTGTTGTCCCAGTCTAAGCGAGATGCCGGAAAGTGCAAAAAAAAGTGCAGTTGTCGTGCTTGAAAAGCCCGATTGCAGACCCATTTTAAGAATGTGGCCCGATAACGAACTCGCCTGATGGGTGTTCGGGGGCGCAAAGGCCTGTCCATGGTGGAAGGCTACAATTTCTCGCTGATTTCAGGAGTTTTATTTATGCGTAACTTCGATCTTTCTCCGCTATACCGTTCTGCAATTGGTTTTGACCGCCTGTTTAACCATTTAGAAAATAACCAAAGCCAGAGCAACGGCTACCCTCCATACAATGTTGAGCTGGTTGACGAAAACCACTACCGCATCGCCATTGCCGTCGCCGGTTTTGCAGAAAACGAACTGGAGATCACCGCGCAGGACAACCTGCTGTTGGTGAAAGGTTCCCATACGGCCGAGCAGAAAGAACGTACCTACCTGTATCAGGGCATCGCCGAGCGCAACTTTGAACGCAAGTTCCAGTTAGCCGAGAACATTCACGTTAAAGGCGCGAACCTGGTCAACGGTCTGCTGTTTATCGAACTGGAACGCGTGATTCCGGAAGAGAAAAAACCGCGCCGTATCGAAATTAACTAATTACGCGGGTCGCGTAAGCGGCCCAACCGGACTTGCTTGCCGTAACGGGAGCATATGCGAATCCATCAGGATTTGCAGGAACAACTGCGCACAAAATTAAACTGTGCCGAACTCGCTTCTCAGAAGGAGATTTAGTATGCGTAACTACGATTTATCCCCCCTGCTGCGTCAGTGGATTGGTTTTGACAAACTGGCTAACGCCCTGCAAAGCAGCAATGAGCAACAGACGTTTCCGCCGTACAACATCGAAAAAAGCGACGATAACCACTATCGCATCACCCTTGCGCTGGCCGGTTTCCGCCAGGACGATCTGGACATCCAGCTTGAAGGCACTCGCCTGTCCGTGAAAGGTACGCCGGAAAAACAAGAGACCGAGACCAAATGGCTGCATCAGGGGCTGGTTAATCAGCCGTTTAGCCTGAGCTTTACCCTGGCAGACCATATGGAAGTGTCCGGCGCAACGTTTACCAACGGGCTGCTGCATATCGACCTGCTCCGCAACGTGCCGGAAGCCATCGCGCCGCAGCGTATCGCCATTAGCGAGCGGCCGGCGTTAAACAGTTAACAAGCCCGCCGAACCTGTAGGTCGGGTAAGGCGCAGCCGCCACCCGACAATACTCACAGACTGCACGAAGCCCTGCCCCGGCAGGGCTTTTTTGTGCGCCATCGCCCATACAATCGCATCCGGCTCTGAGAGAATCCTTAGCATAACTAAGGTTATGCACAGGAAGTGGATCATGAGTGATATCGCGTTAACCGTAAGCGTGTTGGCCCTGGTCGCTGTTGTTGGCCTGTGGATAGGGAATATCAAAATCCGCGGCGTCGGGTTTGGGATAGGCGGGGTGCTGTTTGGCGGCATTTTTGTCGGGCACTTCGCCGACAAACTCGGGCTGGTCCTCAGCGCCGAAATGCTCCACTTTACTCAGGAGTTCGGCCTGATCCTCTTCGTTTATACCATCGGTATTCAGGTGGGACCGGGCTTTTTCGCCTCACTTCGGGTCTCCGGATTACGGCTCAACCTGTTTGCCCTCGGCATTGTGGTGATGGGCGGGCTGGTCACCGCAATTCTGCACAAAATCTTCGATATCCCGCTGCCCGTGGTGTTGGGCATTTTCTCCGGGGCGGTCACCAATACGCCTGCGCTCGGTGCCGGGCAGCAAATCCTGCGCGATTTGGGTATCGAACCCGGCATCGTCGACCAGATGGGGATGAGCTACGCCATGGCCTATCCGTTTGGAATTTGCGGCATTCTGCTCTCCATGTGGCTGGTACGCGTCCTGTTTCGCATTAACGTCGACAAAGAGGCGAAGGACCACGAAACCACGCTCACCAACGGCCATATGCCGATCAAAACCATCAACATTCGGGTCGATAACCCCAACCTGAACAATATGGCGATTCAGGACGTGCCGATCCTGAACAGCGCCAATATCATCTGCTCCCGCCTTAAGCGTGACGATATGCTGATGGTCCCCGCGCCCGGCACCGTCATTCAGCAGGGCGATCTGCTGCACCTGGTCGGCCAGCCCGGCGATTTAAACAACGCGCGGTTGGTGATTGGTCAGGAAGTGGATACCTCTCTCTCAACCCGCGGCACCGATATGCGCGTGGAACGCGTTGTGGTGACTAACGAGCACGTTCTGGGCAAGAAAATACGCGATCTACAGGTTAAAGAGCGCTACGACGTGGTGATCTCCCGTCTCAACCGTGCGGGCGTCGAGCTGGTCGCCAGCCCGGAGGCCAGCCTGCAGTTCGGGGATATCCTCAACCTGGTCGGGCGCCCGTCGTCCATCGACGCCGTGGCGGATATGGTGGGTAACGCCCAGCAAAAACTGCAGCAGGTGCAGATGCTGCCGGTGTTTATCGGTATCGGGCTCGGCGTGCTGCTCGGCTCTATTCCGGTGTACGTCCCGGGCTTCCCGGTGGCGCTCAAGCTGGGCCTGGCGGGCGGGCCGCTGATTATGGCGCTGATCCTCGGGCGTATCGGCTGTATCGGCAAGCTCTACTGGTTTATGCCGCCGAGCGCCAACCTGGCGCTGCGCGAGCTGGGCATCGTGCTGTTCCTGGCGGTGGTCGGGCTAAAATCCGGCGGGGATTTTGTCGATACCCTGGTCAAGGGCGAAGGGATGAGCTGGGTCGGTTACGGCATCTTTATCACGGCGATCCCGCTGCTGACGGTGGGAATACTGGCGCGGATGTTCGCCAAAATGAACTACCTGACCCTGTGCGGCATGCTGGCGGGCTCCATGACCGATCCGCCCGCGCTGGCCTTTGCCAACAACCTGCACGCCACCAGCGGTGCGGCCGCGCTCTCCTATGCCACCGTCTATCCGCTGGTGATGTTCCTGCGCATCATTACCCCGCAGCTACTGGCGGTGCTGTTCTGGGGGATGAGCTAGCAGGTCGTCCGGGTGGATGCGCCGCAGATGGTAGTCCACCTGGTAATCGCTGGTATTTCGGAACATCACGGAATAATTGAGGAACTCGCCGCTGTCGCTGTAGGAGAGAGAGGTAATGCGCAGCAGCGGCGTCTGTTCCGGAAGATTCATATAACCGGCCAGCGCTTTATCTGCCAGCACCGGCGTCAGGCTCTCGTAGTTGCCGCTGATGGTGATCCCGCACTCCTTCTCGATGTAATCAAACTTAGACCCCTCAAGATGCGCCAGCGAGAGGTTGCGAAACAGCTTCACCGGCATAAAGCTGTCTTCCAGCATCAGCGGCTTCCCGTCCACGTAGCGCACCCGCCGGGAAAAGTAGATCCGCTCATCCACCTGGATCCGCAGCTGGCTGGCGATGGCGGGTGGGGCGGGCATCACTTCGAACTGTAAGACCTTGCTCTGCACCTCTTTTCCCTGCTGACGCAGCACCTCCACCAGCCCGGTCAGGTTGGTGGTTTCGTGGTGAACGTCTTTGCGCGACACAAAGGTTCCGCTGCCGTGCCGCCGCTCAACCAGCCCCCAGCTCACCAGCAGATCCAGCGCCTTGCGGATGGTCATTCGCGCCACGCCGAACTCCTGCGCCAGCGCTTTTTCGCCGGGCAGAGGGCTGCCGATGTTGTAGTCCGACGAATTCAGCCGCAGCCGCAACCTGTCGGCAATAGATTTGTAGATCACCAGTAGACCTCTCTGCCCTTATCAGGGTGTGGATTGCATCCTGACATGTCCATATTTACCGCAAAAAGTAGACCTGATTGGTCAAAATAAAACCATGAATGCGATCACGAATCGCAGCGGCACGCCATGTTCGCGCATCAGTAAGTTCTTATGCTCACCTCAGGCCAGCAAAAAACCATAAAGGCCTCTACCCCTACAGGTTGTTTCATGAGGATTTAAAAATGCTCAGTCAAATACAACGTTTTGGCGGTGCCATGTTTACCCCGGTGTTGCTGTTTCCATTCGCCGGGATCGTGGTGGGAATCGCCATCATGCTTCGCAACCCGCTGTTTGTCGGCGAAGCGCTAACGGCCCCCGATCATCTTTTCGCGCAGATCGTTCACATCATTGAAGAGGGCGGCTGGGCGGTGTTTCGCAATATGCCGCTGATTTTTGCCGTCGGCCTGCCGATTGGCCTGGCGAAGCAGGCGCAGGGCCGCGCCTGTCTGGCGGTGCTGATTAGCTTTCTGACCTGGAACTACTTCATTAACGCGATGGGGATGACCTGGGGCCACTTTTTTGGCGTCGACTTCTCCGCCGAACCCACGGCCGGTAGCGGACTGGCGATGATTGCCGGGATCAAAACGCTGGATACCAGCATCATCGGGGCCATTGTGATTTCAGGCATCGTCACCGCCATCCACAACCGCTACTTCGACAAGCCGCTGCCGGTCTTTCTGGGGATTTTCCAGGGCAGCTCGTTTGTCGTTATCCTCGCGTTCTTCGTCATGATCCCCTGCGCCTGGCTGACGCTGCTGGGCTGGCCGAAAGTACAGATGGGCATTGAGTCCTTGCAGGCGTTCCTGCGCTCTGCCGGTGCGCTGGGCGTGTGGGTGTATACCTTCCTGGAACGCATTCTGATCCCAACCGGATTGCACCACTTCGTCTACGGTCCGTTTATCTTCGGACCGGCGGCGGTGGAAGGCGGGATTCAGGTCTACTGGGCGCAGCATCTGCAGGAATTCAGCCAGAGTACCCTGCCGCTGAAAACCCTCTTCCCGGAAGGCGGATTCGCGCTGCACGGCAACTCAAAAGTGTTTGGCTCGGTCGGGATTGCGTTCGCTATCTGGTACACCGCGTCGCCGGAAAACCGCGTCAAGGTGGCGGGCCTGCTGGTCCCGGCTACGCTCACCGCGGTGCTGGTGGGCATTACTGAACCCCTCGAGTTCACCTTCCTGTTTATCTCGCCGCTGCTGTTTGCCGTGCACGCCGTGCTGGCGGCCACCATGGCAACGGTGATGTACGCCTTCGGCGTGGTCGGGAACATGGGCGGCGGCCTGCTGGACCAGTTCCTGCCGCAAAACTGGATCCCGATGTTCCATAACCACGCCTCGACGGTATTCACCCAGATCGGCATCGGCGTCTGCTTCACCGGCATCTACTTCGTGGTCTTCAAAACGCTGATCGAACGTCTGAACCTGAAAACGCCGGGCCGGGAAGAGAGCGAAATCAAACTCTACAGCAAGGCCGACTATAAGGCGGCGCGGGGGCAAACCACCGCCCCGGCGGCGGCCAGCCAGCAGGTCGGGCAGGCCGCCGGGTTCTTACAGGCGCTCGGCGGTGCGGCCAACATCGAAAGCATCAACAACTGCGCCACCCGCTTGCGCATTGCGCTGGTGGATATGGCGAAAACCCAAAGCGATGACGTCTTCAAAGCCCTCGGCGCCCACGGCGTGGTGCGACGCGGCAACGGCATTCAGGTGATTGTCGGCCTGCACGTTCCTCAGGTGCGCGACCAGCTGGAATCGCTGATGAAAACCCCTTTATCGAATGAACAAACCACCCTGACAGAGGCTATATCATGAAAAAATTCTCAGTTGTCATTGCAGGCGGCGGCAGCACCTTTACGCCTGGTATCGTCCTGATGCTGTTAGCCAACCGTGACCGTTTCCCGCTGCGCGCGCTGAAGTTCTATGACAACGACGGCGCGCGTCAGGAGACCATCGCCGAAGCGTGCAAAATTATCCTCAGGGAGCAGGCACCGGAGATTGAATTCAGCTACACCACCGATCCTAAAGCGGCGTTTACCGATGTGGATTTCGTGATGGCGCATATCCGCGTGGGCAAATACCCGATGCGCGAAAAAGATGAAAAAATCCCGCTGCGCCACGGCGTGCTGGGCCAGGAAACCTGTGGACCGGGCGGGATTTCCTACGGCATGCGCTCTATCGGCGGCGTGCTGGAGCTGGTGGATTATATGGAGCAATACTCCCCGAACGCGTGGATGCTGAACTACTCCAACCCGGCGGCGATTGTCGCGGAAGCCACGCGCCGCCTGCGCCCGAACGCCAAAATCCTCAACATCTGCGATATGCCGATCGGCATTGAAGGGCGCATGGCCCAGATTGTCGGCCTCAAGGACCGCAAAGAGATGCGCGTGCGCTACTACGGCCTGAACCACTTCGGCTGGTGGACGTCGATTGAAGATCTGAACGGCAACGATTTGATGCCGAAACTGCGCGAATACGTGGCGAAAAACGGCTATGTTCCGCCTTCGGAGGATGCGCATACCGAAGCGAGCTGGAACGATACCTTTGCCAAAGCAAAAGACGTGCAGGCGCTGGATCCGGACACCATGCCGAACACCTACCTGAAGTATTACCTGTTCCCGGACTATGTGGTCGCGCACTCCAACCCGGAACGGACCCGCGCCAATGAAGTTATGGATCACCGTGAGAAGCACGTGTTCAGCGCCTGCCGGGCGATTATCGAAGCCGGTAACTCCGCCGCCGGTGAGCTGGAAATCGACGAACATGCGTCGTACATCGTCGATCTGGCGACGGCAATCGCCTTCAACACCCAGGAGCGGATGCTGCTGATTGTGCCAAACAACGGGGCCATCCATAACTTTGATACCGACGCGATGGTGGAGATCCCGTGCCTGGTCGGCCATAACGGACCGGAACCGCTGACCGTAGGGGATATTCCACACTTCCAGAAAGGGCTGATGAGCCAGCAGGTGGCGGTGGAAAAACTGGTGGTGGATGCCTGGGAGCAGCGCTCGTACCAGAAACTCTGGCAGGCGATCACCCTGTCGAAAACCGTGCCGAGCGCATCCGTCGCGAAAGCGATTCTGGATGATCTGATCGAGGCCAACAAAGAGTACTGGCCAGAGCTGCATTAATCGTCCTGACCGGCATCGCCCGATGCCGGTCTCCTTGTCCTTGTCGATTTACGCTATGCTGAAGCCTGCCCGAAGCACGACAAGGAACCTTCATGAAAATTTCCCGCCTCGGCGAAGCGCCGGACTACCGCTTCTCTCTGGCTAATGAACGCACTTTTTTAGCGTGGATCCGCACCGCGCTGGGCTTTCTTGCCGCAGGGGTCGGTCTCGATCAGCTCGCGCCTGATTTCGCCACGCCGCTGATCCGTGAAGTGCTGGCGCTGCTACTGTGTCTGTTCGCGGGCGTGCTGGCGATTTACGGCTACCTGCGCTGGCTGCGAAACGAAAAGGCGATGCGCCTGAAGCAGGATCTGCCCTATACGCGCGGGCTGCTGATCATCAGCACGATTCTGCTGACGGTGGCGGGCGTGGTAATGTTGCTGGTGTTCTATGGCGGATAGCCGCAAAGCGCGGCGCGAAGCGGACCCCGGCCTGCAGCCGGAGCGGACGTCACTCGCCTGGCTGCGAACGCTGCTGGGGTATGGCGCGCTGATTGCCCTGGCGATTAAGCACAACTGGCACCGCACGGGGGTGCCATTCTGGATCTCGATTGTTGTGCTGGCGCTGGTAGCCATCATTTTATGGCGCTATACCCGCAGCCGTAACCTGATGGACGTGGCGCAGAACGATTTTGTCCAGCCGAAAGCGGTGCGCGATAAGTTCCTGATCGCGCTGGCCGTGCTGTCTCTGTCTTTACTCTTTGCAGTTACACACATTCAGCAAATTGTGAGCCTGTAAGCCCGGTGGCGGCTACGCCTTACCGGGCCTACAACTACCGCGAACGTAGGCCGGGTAAGGCGCAACCGCCACCCGGCATAATTACTTCCCTTTCGCCAGATACTTCGCCATCTCGTCTTCCGGCACCATCCCGCCGCCGGTCGCCCAAACCAGGTGGGTAACGTTGGTATGCGAATGAACGCGCACCGGCCCGGCCATCCCCGCCAGCGCCGACGGCTCCAGGCGGATCCCTTCCTCCTGCGCCAGCCAGCCGAGCATGTCATACATGCTCTGGTCGGAAAGCGTATAGAACCCGTCGAGCAGGCGCTCCATCGCGCGGCCCACGAAGCCGGAGGCGCGTCCTACCGCCAGACCGTCCGCTGCTGTGACGTTATCAATGCCCAGATCCTGCACCGCGATCTCATCGTGCAGGCCGGTGTAAACGCCCAGCAGCATGCACGGGGAGTGCGTTGGCTCCGCGAAGAAGCAGTGGACGTTGTCACCAAAGGCCAGCTTGAGGCCAAACGCCACGCCGCCGGGGCCGCCGCCGACGCCGCACGGCAGGTAGACGTACAGGGGGTGATCGGCATCCACCACACGGCCCTGTTCGGCAAACTGCGCCTTCAGGCGCTCGCCTGCAACGGCATAGCCCAGGAACAAGGTGCGGGAATTTTCATCGTCAATGAAGAAACAGTTCGGATCGCTTTCCGCCGCTTTTCGTCCCTGCTCTACCGCCACGCCGTAATCCTGCTCATATTCCACGACGATGACGCCGTGGCTGCGCAGTTTGGCTTTCTTCCACTCGCGGGCGTCGGCAGACATATGCACCGTCACCTTAAAGCCGATGCGTGCGCTCATAATGCCGATGGACATCCCGAGGTTGCCGGTTGAGCCTACTGCAATGCTGTACTGGCTGAAAAAGTCCTTAAAGCGCGGCTCCAGCAGAATGCTGTAGTCGTCTTCAATACTCAGCAACCCGGCTTCCAGCGCCAGTTTCTCCGCGTGGGTCAGCACCTCATAGATGCCGCCGCGCGCTTTAATCGAGCCGGAAATCGGCAGATGGCTGTCTTTTTTCAGCAGCAGCGTGCCGGGAATAGACTTCGCAGATTCTTTCTCCAGCCGCGCCTGCATCGCCGGGATCGCGACCAGTTCGGATTCGATAATCCCGCCCGTTTCTGCCGTTTCCGGGAAGGCTTTCGCCAGGTACGGCGCGAAGCGCTTGAGGCGAGCGTGCGCGTCGTCCACGTCGGCTTTGGTCAGCCCGACGTACGGCAACCCTTCTGCAAGCGTCGTGGTGCGCGGGTTAAGCCAGGTGGTTTCTTTCAGGGCGATCAGATCCTCAACCAGAGGAAACTGTGCGGTTAAAGTAGTGATAGTTGCGTTTTCCATAATACGTCTCTTCGCGCTCAGATAATGAAGGAAAGCAGGAATGTGCCGCCAAGTGCAAGCACCGAGGCGATAAACGTCGCCGTCGTATAGTATTTGAAGGTCTCATTCAGGGTCGCGCCGCAGTATTGCTTCACCAGCCAGAAGAGAGAATCGGTCACGATCGTGCAGCCAATGGCACCGGAACCGATGGCAATGGTGATGATCTCCGGGCTCACGTTCGGGTAGAGCGGCAGCATCGGCGCGACTATCGCCGTGGCGCCCATCATCGCCACCGTCGCGGAGCCGACGGCGGCATGCAGCACCAGCGCCACCAGCCAGGCGAGCAGGATAGGGTGCATAGGCAGGTTCGAGAGAATATGCGCCAGCGAGTCCGCCAGTCCGCTGGTTTTCAGGATGGCGTTAAACGCGCCGCCCGCGCCGATAATCAGCAAAATGTTGGCGATAGAGCCGAAGCCGTGCTCGGTGTGCGTCAGCATCGTGCCCATGCCCATATGCTGGCGGATCCCCAGCAGGTAGTAGGCGACAAACACGGCGATAAACATGGCGGTGATCGGGTTGCCGATAAACTCCAGCAGCGTATACAGCGTGCCTTCTTTTG
The DNA here is from genome assembly GCF_024599655.1 of Enterobacter asburiae. NCBI lineage: Bacteria > Pseudomonadati > Pseudomonadota > Gammaproteobacteria > Enterobacterales > Enterobacteriaceae > Enterobacter > Enterobacter asburiae. The sequence goes on along the minus strand of NZ_CP102247.1, from coordinate 43,494 downwards.
CCATATTCAACTCGGCAATGGTTTTCACCAGCATCAGGGCAATCGGCAGCAGCACCGTGAAAATCGTGGCGCCCAGCGACGGCAGGGTGTGCTCTTCCCGCACCTTCAGGTCTGAAAATTCAGCCGGAACCGGTTTAAACGGCAGACGGTCGCCGAGCAGTTTCAGGAACAGCGGGCCACCGACCAGCGAGGCCATCAGGCCCACCATCAAACCGTAGACAATCACCGTTCCGACGTCCGCGCCTAATTTATTAGTCACAAACAGGGCCGCAGGATGCGGCGGCACCACGCAGTGTACCGCCATCAGCGCGGTACAGAGCGGAATGGCCAGCTTGAGCAGCGACGTGTGGGTCTTTTTGGCGATGGAAAACGCCAGCGGGATCAGCAGTACGACGCCCACTTCCACGAACAGCGTGATACCGCAGATAAGGCCCACCAGCACCATAATCACGTCTGCCGACAGCCAGCGGCAGCGCTGCAGCGCGATCCCGATGCGCTCGGCCGCGCCGGAGACTTCCATCATCTTGCCGAGAATGGTGCCCAGGCCAATCACCGCCGCCAGGAAGCCCAGCGTACCGCCAATTCCGCTCTCGATGGCGTTCACCATATCCAGCGGGCTCATCCCCATCATCGCGCCGACGAAAAAGCTCGCCAGCAGCAGCGCGAGGAACGGGTGAAACTTCAGTTTTACGATGGTTAAAACAATCAACACAATGCTGACCAGCAGCGTTGCCACAACCCAGACCTGAGATCCCATATCTCACCTCACCCTTATGTCATCTGTGGGTATTGGACGAAAAAACGGCGTGGGCTGACAAACGATATAAATTGGCGTTCAGATGAGCCAGATTGGATCAACTGAGTGACTGCGCTCTAAAAAGTGCACTTAATCCGTATTAGGTTCACATAAATTCACCCTTAAACGGTATGCTGAGCGCAGAAACCCCGCGCGAGAATTGTGATGAACGATGCAAATGAAGCCAGAAACCGGCTGTTAAACGGCTGGCAGCTGTCGAAAATGTACACCTTTGAAGTGGCCGCCCGGCATGAGTCCTTCGCCCTGGCGGCGGAGGAGCTGTCGCTCAGCCCCAGCGCGGTGAGCCACCGTATCAACCTGCTTGAAGAGGAGCTGGGCATTCAGCTGTTCGTCCGCTCACACCGTAAAGTCGAGCTGACGCAGGAGGGAAAGCGCGTTTACTGGACGCTGAAATCGTCCCTCGATACCCTGAATCAGGAGATCCTGGATATCAAAAACCAGGCGCTCTCCGGCACGCTGACGGTCTACTCCCGCCCGTCGATTGCCCAGTGCTGGCTGGTGCCCATGTTGGGAGATTTTACCCGCCGCTACCCGTCGATTTCACTCACCATCCTGACCGGCAATGATTACGTTAATATGCAGCGAACGGGCGTCGATCTGGCGCTCTATTTCGACGATACGCCGCCAAACCACCTCTCTCATCACTTTTTGATGGACGAGGAAATTTTACCCGTCTGCTCGCCGGCGTATGCCCGGCAGCATGAGCTGCTGAAAAAACCCCATAACCTCAGCCACTGCACGCTGCTGCACGACCGTCAGGCCTGGAGCAATGATTCCGGCACGGACGAGTGGCTGAGCTGGGCGCAGCATTTTGCGGTGAAAATGCCGCCATCGTCGGGCATTGGTTTCGATCGTTCCGATTTAGCGATTATTGCGGCCATCAACCATGTAGGCGTCGCGATGGGCAGAAAGCGGCTGGTGCAGAAACGGCTGGAGCGGGGCGAGCTGATCGCCCCGTTTGGTGAAAAAACCCTGAAGTGTCACCAGCACTACTATATCTCGACGCTTTCTGGCCGCCAGTGGCCGAAAATAGACGCCTTTATCGGCTGGCTGAGAGAACTGGCAGGTTGAAGAATTATTACGCTTTCGCTCTACACCAAATGTGAAAAAGCGTGCTAAATACAGGTAATGCTTTCGATTTATCCAGGGTAAACCGTGTTAAAGCCTTTTATTGCCTCTGCGTTACTGATCTCTTCCGGCTGGGCGATTGCCGCTGAGCCGCCGCTGACGGCTGCCCACTATGCGCAGCAGCTGGGTGTCGGGATGGATGTGGACTGGGCGCGCACCGAGCGCGGCATACGCGAATTCGACCCGCTGGTGGTACGCGATTTTCGTGCAAAAGGCATTACCCACGTGCGCATCCGCGTGGCCGATGAGCCGACGGAAGCGCGGCTGATCCACCTGCGCAAGCTGGTGGAGGCCTGCGAGCAGTATGGCGTGATCCCGATAGTCGCTTATCAGGCTGATGAATATAAAAACGACCCTAAAGCCGATAACGAGAAAGAGACGATCAACTGGTGGATTGCCGTGGCGCACTATTTCGGTCAGAGCTACCCGCTGCTGGGCTTTGATCTTATTTATGAGCCGGCCGACAAGCTTAACCACAACCTCGCGTCGCTAAACCGCGTGTATGAAAAAACCATTAAAGCGATCCACGACATGGACCCGCAGCGCATGATCTTTATTGCGCCGCGCCTGCGTGCCGCGCCGGAGGATTTATCCAGCCTGAAGCTGCCTGCGCACAGTCAAAATTTCCTGCTGGCGGAGTGGCATATTTTCCCGTGGGGGCCGCTGAAAAATAGCGGTAAATACCCGTGGACGTCCGGCACGGCGGCGGAGAAAGCGGCTATCCATAATCGCATCAATACCGCGCTGCGCTGGCAGCAAAAAACCGGGCACGTCAGCTGGGTCGGGGGCTGGGGCGTGGGGGAGTCAAACCACCTCACGCCAACCGCTTCGCAGCTGGCCTTCACCACCTTTATGGCCTGCGAGCTGCAAAAGGCGAAAATCCCGTATGCGCTTAACGCGGATTTCCAGTTTTACGACGGGGAAGAGGGGGCCTGGCGGCCTGCGCCAGAGCCGTTATTGCAGGCGATGATTGCGCCCGTCTGTGAAAAGCCCGGCGAGAAGCCGGGCCATCATGCGGTTAAACCGGCTGCTCGTGATGCGGAACACGCGACGCCAGCGGCAGCCAGCACAGTAAAATCAGCAGCCCCATCAGCGTCATCAGCAGGCCCAAACTAGCCTGCCCGGTCTGCGGCATCATGGCGGAGAGCCAGGCTAGCGCGCCGGAACCGATATTCTGCAAACCGCCCACCAGCGCGCCAGCCGTGCCTGCAAGGAACGGGAACGGCTCCATCGCGCCGCTGGTTGCCAGCGGGAACAGCATTCCCGCACCAAAGAAGAACAGCGCAGCCGGGATGAGCAGCGTCCAGACCGACATCACGTCAAACAGCCCCGGGATCCACATCATCAGACCCGCCAGCAGACAGCTGATCACCGACTGCCACATCAGGGTTGAGAAGCGTTTGTTCGGGCGTCCGGCAAACCACGCGCCGAAGAACGCCGCCGGGATCGGCAGAATAAACAGAATACTCACTACCATGCTGCTCAGGCCCAGCCCTGCGCCCAGCAGCACGCCGGAGCAGGCTTCGAACACCGCAATGCCCGCCAGGCCGCCGATCAGCATCAGCAGGTAGCAGGTAAACGAGCCGTTACCAAAAAGCGTTTTATAGCTGGTGATGAGCTTCGTGCGCGGCGCGTCCTGCGGGCGCGTTTCCGGCATCCAGCGCGCCATGCTGAAAGTGACAATCACGCACAGCACCAGCAGGAAGGCATAGCAGGCGCGCCAGGACCACATCGTGTCCAGCAGGCCGCCAATAAGCGGGGCCAGCAGCGGGCTGACCAGAATCCCCATATTCAACAGGCTGTTGGCATGACGGAGCTGGGTGCCCTGATACATATCGCGCGGTAAGGTACGCGCCATCACCCCGCCGACGCCAGTCCCGACGCCCTGCAGGGCGCTGGCGGCAATCAATACGGTCAGGCTGTGGGTGGTTATGGCAATAACGGTCGCCACCATGAAAATGCTCATGCCCACCAGGATCACCGGGCGACGCCCGACGCGGTCGGACAGCGGGCCGTAGAAGAGCTGCGAAACGCCATAGGTCAGCAGGTAGGCTGCCATTACGCTCTGCACCGCGCCCTCGCGGACGTTCAATTCCTTTGCCATGTCGGCAATCGCCGGAATGTAGATGGTTTGCGCCATCTGACCGACGGCCACCAGTAACACCAGCATCAACAATAAGTTAACGTTCCTTTGTTTTTTCATGTCGCTGAATACTTTTGCCAAAAGAGAAAAATGAAGAATAAGTGACTGCGCATTCCCATAAATGCGCGAGGAATCTACCACAGTGAGATGACAATTTAAGCATTGTCGTGGTGAATGAAAAAACCGGGAAAGGCAGGATTTGTAAACAAGAACGGCAACTAATGTTGCCAGTGATTTACGCCAGGCGCAGCAGAATGGCACCGCCGGCAATACCCAGTGCCGCCACGATGCGCAGACCCGCAACCTTCTCTTTTAAAAGGACAAACGCGATCAGCGCGCCAAAGAGTATGGAGGTTTCACGCAGCGCCGCGACCACCGCCAGCGGTGCCTGCGTCATTGCCCAAAGCGCCAGACCGTAAGAGCCCATGGTGCCAATACCGCCGAGCAACCCCTTTTTCCAGTGCAGGGGCAGGTAGCCGGACGCCTCGCGCCGACGCGCCACCATCGCCCAGCCGAGCAGGCAGAAGCCGTTCATAAAGAAGGTCCACAGCGTATAGCCCAGCGCGGTGTCCGACAGCCGCACGCCGGTGCCATCCACCAGCGTGTAACCTGCGATGAAACACGCGTTCAGCAGCGCCAGCCAGATCCCTTTGCGTGACTGCATGCGCCCGTTCATCGCCATCGCCAGAATCGACAGGCAAATTACCCCGATCCCGGACCAGGCGAGCCACGAAAGGCTATCGCCAAGCGCAAGCACGCTGATCAGCGCCACCAGCAGCGGGGCGGTGCCGCGCATCAGCGGGTAGGTCTGGCTCATATCGGAGACCTGATAGGTCTTCGCCACCAGCACGGTGTACACCACCTGTAGGGCGCAGGAGACGATCAAAAACGGCCAGCTTTCAGCAGATGGCTGTGGAGAAAACGGCAGTAAGACCAGAGCGATAACCGTGGCGGAGCCGCTGACGCTTATGGCGGAATAGAGTTTGTCCGTTCCGGCTTTGACGATGGCGTTCCAGCTGGCATGTAGCAGCGCGGCGAACAGCAAAATGCAGAATACGGTGATGGTCATGGCGTATCGGGTGATGAATTGTCACTCAACTGTAACATTCACATCCTGATGCTGCCAGCCGGTTACACCGCACAAAAAAGGCGGTGCGTCACCCGCGGTTCGTCTGAGACCAGCGTAAAACCCGCTTGATGATAAAATCCGTAGGCGCTGTCCGGCGCGTGGGTATTCAGGAAATCAAACCAGATGCTGGCATCGGCCATGACCACGGTCAAAAGCTGTTTGCCAATGCCCAGCCCGCGGCACTTCTCGCTGACGTAGAGATGGCGAATGCGTCCGGCGCGCGGCTGCAGGCTGAACGGATCGCGATTCAGACCACACACGCCCACCAGCTTGCCGTTGAGAAACGCACCCAGCAGCTTTTCACCCGGCGCGTTAAAGCGGTTCTCACCACGCTGCCAGTTCTCTTCCAGCCTGCGCAGCATGTTGAAATTCAATGCGAGACTTTCCGCCTTCAGGGCGATATACCCCGGTTCATCCGGTGTGACAGGCTCAATTAACAGACGCGACATAGCATTCCCTCGTTATTAAAGAGGGGCGGTTGCCCGCCCCTCTCAGGTGCGACTTGAACCTGAATTACCGAAGGAATTTCAGGACAGCATCAAGCAGTTGCAGTACTGCAACAATGAGTTTGAGGATAAGTATCACCATATCCACTACGCTCATACGCGTCTCCTTTTGGTTAAAAGGAGCACGATGCTGGCGTACCTTTCCGCCGCCTGTTGCCAGCACCTGGATTGACGTAACACAGTGTGCTCACTTCAGGGGTTAAGGCACTGACGGCACCACCCGTTTCAGCCAGGACTTCATTGCGCCGGTAGAACTGCGGCCCCCTCGCTCACTGCGAACACCCTCAGTATAGATAAATGCTGTATGCATGAACAGTATTTTTTGGACAAAATCAGGAAGGCGATCCATACTCAAAAACGTCAAAATCCGTGCCGGAATTGCGCGTTCGTCTTCGATCGCGTATACTTTTTGCGTTGACGTAACACAGTGTGTTCTGCGGCGACCAACCGCAAAACCCTGATAAAAACCTCGCTTAGGCGGGGTTTTTTGTTTTCTGGTCTGCCCTTAAAAACAGACCTGTTGACTTATTGGCAATGGATGTCATCATTGCCATAATGGCAACGGACGCGGCAGGCATGCAGTATGCATTTAATCTCTATGAAAGCTATTTTGGATGCGGTAACCCAGTTTCCCCAGCATAAGGAATATGACCGTTTTACGGAGAAACATCGCACTAAGGGGAAGAAATGATGATCGTCGCTGATGCAATGAAAGCTACGCATGCCCTTGTTGCGGCCGTTCCTTTACTGGGTGAACAGCCGAGCGAGAAAGATTATGAGGATGCGCTAGAGCTTGTTGAGTATCTTCTTATGAACGAGCCCGATAGCCCCTTGCTGGATATTGTGTGCGCCAGGATTAGCCGTTACGAAGCCAATCGGCCAGAGATAGTCGCATTACGCAAGGAGATGGAGTCCGTTCCCGTCGGTATTGCGGTTTTAAGAACTTTGATGGATCAGTACAACCTGACGATATCGGATTTTCAGGATGAAATTGGCAGTAAATCGATGGTTTCACGGGTTCTGAATGGTCAGAGACAGCTTACTCTGAACCATATTAAAAAGCTGGCTGCGAGGTTTGGGGTTTCACCTGCGCTGTTTATTGAGTGAGTAAAAACCGACTTTTTGAGAGTTATCACTCAACAAACGAAACGTGATCCCTGACGCATTTTTGCGCAGATGAAAATATTTCCATTGTCACGCCCGAAAACCTGTGTTTGTATAAATTCAATCAATGATTCCAAACACAGGTCCCCAATGACTTCATCCATCTTCACTTCGACCCTACTAAAAACTGCGCAACCTGCCGCAGTGGTCGTCGTGCGTGTGGTGGTGGTCGTCGGCAATGCGCCGTAGGGACTGGATCAACACACGAATCCAAAACCCCGCCGGCGCAAACCGGGCGGGGTTTTTCGTTTAAGAGCCTCCCCGGAAAGTCGGCCCAGAAGAAAAGGACTGGAGCATGGCAAGTTCGGGCACAACATCCACCAGGACGCGTTTTACTGGCGCGCAATTAATCGTTCACTTACTGGAACGACAGGGCATTACCATCGTTGCGGGCATCCCGGGCGGCACGGTGCTGCCGCTGTACGATGCGTTAAGCCAAAGCACGCAGATCCGCCACGTGCTGGCGCGCCACGAGCAGGGGGCAGGCTTTATCGCTCAGGGCATGGCGCGTACGCAGGGCAAACCGGCGGTCTGTATGGCCTGCAGCGGCCCGGGCGCAACCAACCTGGTCACCGCCATCGCCGACGCGCGTCTCGACTCCATTCCGCTGATCTGCATTACCGGCCAGGTACCATCCTCGATGATCGGCACCGATGCGTTCCAGGAAGTGGACACCTACGGCATCTCTATCCCCATCACCAAACATAACTATTTAGTTCGCGATATCAGCGAGCTGCCTCAGGTTATCAGCGATGCGTTCCGCATTGCGCAGTCCGGCCGTCCGGGCCCGGTGTGGATAGACATTCCTAAGGATGTCCAGACCGCAGAGATCGAGATCGACGTACTGCCCGAGCCGGGCGAGCGTGCCCCCGCGCCGGAATTCAGCGCTGAGAGCGTGCGCGATGCTGCCGCCATGATCAACGCCGCCAAACGCCCGGTGCTCTATCTGGGCGGCGGGGCGATTAACGCCGCGGATGAAATCCGCCAGTTTGCGGAAAAAGCCAACCTGCCGACCACCATGACCCTGATGGCGCTGGGCATGCTGCCTAAAGCGCACCCGCTCTCTCTCGGCATGCTGGGCATGCACGGCGCGCGCAGCACCAACTACATCCTGCAAGAGGCGGATTTGCTGATTGTTATGGGCGCACGTTTTGATGACCGGGCGATTGGCAAAACCGAGCAGTTCTGCCCGAACGCCAAAATCATTCACGTGGATATCGACCGCGCGGAGCTGGGTAAAATCAAGCAGCCGCACGTGGCGATTCAGGGCGACGTGGCCGAGGTGCTGGCGCAGCTGATCCCGCAGACGGACGCAGCCGACCGCGCCGACTGGCGCCAGCTGGTGGCGGATCTGCAGCGCGAGTTCCCGGGCGCCATCCCAACCGAAGGCGACCCGCTGAGCCACTATGGTCTTATCAACGCCGTGGCCGCCTGCGTGGACGACAGCGCGATTATCACCACTGATGTGGGCCAGCACCAGATGTGGACCGCTCAGGCCTACCCGCTGAACCGTCCGCGCCAGTGGCTGACCTCCGGCGGGCTGGGAACCATGGGCTTTGGTCTGCCCGCAGCCGTGGGCGCGGCGCTGGCGAATCCGGACCGCAAGGTCATCTGCTTCTCCGGCGACGGCAGCCTGATGATGAACATTCAGGAAATGGCGACCGCGGCCGAAAACCAGTTAGACGTGAAAATCATCCTGATGAACAACGAGGCGCTGGGTCTGGTGCACCAGCAGCAGAGCCTGTTCTACAAGCAGGGCGTGTTTGCGGCGACCTATCCGGGGATGATTAACTTTATGCAGATTGCCGCCGGCTTTGGCCTGCATACCTGCGATCTGAACGCGGAAGAAGACGCCCACGCGGCGCTGCAGGCGGCGATTTCTCGCCCCGGCCCGGCGCTGATCCACGTGCGTATCGACCCTGAACAAAAAGTGTATCCGATGGTGCCGCCGGGTGCGGCAAATACTGAGATGGTGGGAGAATAAGCCATGCAGAAACAACATGATAACGTCATTCTGGAACTCACCGTCCGCAACCACCCTGGCGTCATGACCCACGTCTGCGGGCTCTTTGCCCGCCGGGCGTTTAACGTGGAAGGCATTCTCTGTCTGCCGATTCAGGGCAGCGAGCACAGCCGCATCTGGCTGCTGGTTAACGATGACCAGCGTCTGGAGCAGATGATGGCGCAGATCGACAAGCTGGAAGACGTGACCAAAGTGGCGCGCAACCAGTCCGATCCCACCATGTTTAACAAAATTGCGGTGTTTTTCGAGTAAATCACTTAAGGTAAGAGGCTTTTGCCGGATGGCGCTGCGCTTATCCGGCCTACAAGGACTTTACACGTAGGCCGGATAAGGCGTTTACGCCGCCATCCGGCGTGTTCACGCATCAGGATCAACCCATGACCACCATCGCTCTCATCGACGACCACCTTATCGTCCGCTCCGGCTTTGCCCAGCTTTTAAACCTCGAACCGGATTTTCAGGTCGTGGCCGAGTTTGGTTCCGGTCGCGAGGCGCTGGCGGGCCTGCCGGGGCGCGGGGTGCAGGTCTGTATCTGCGATATCTCGATGCCGGATCTCTCCGGACTGGAGCTGCTAAGTCAGCTGCCGAAAGGGATGGCGACGATTATGCTGTCGGTCCACGACAGCCCGGCGCTGGTCGAGCAGGCGCTCAATGCGGGCGCGCGCGGCTTCCTCTCTAAACGCTGTAGCCCCGACGAACTGATCGCCGCGGTGCGCACCGTCTCCACCGGCGGCTGCTATTTAACGCCGGATATCGCCATCAAGCTGGCGGCCGGACGGCAGGATCCGCTCACCAAACGCGAGCGTCAGGTTGCGGAAAAACTGGCGCAGGGGATGTCGGTAAAAGAGATTGCTGCCGAGCTGGAGCTATCCCCGAAAACCGTGCACGTTCACCGCGCCAACCTGATGGAAAAACTTAACGTCAGCAACGACGTCGAGCTGGCGCGCCGCATGTTCGACAGCTGGCAATGAGTCCCGTCTTTTCGCGGCTGATCGCCGTTGTCGCCAGCTTTTTTATCTTCTCCGCCGCCTGGTTTTGCCTGTGGAGCATCAGCCTGCACCTGGTGGAACGCCCCGAGCTGGCGGTGCTGCTGTTTCCCTTCGGCCTGCGTCTGGGCTTAATGCTCCAGTGCCCGCGCGCCTACTGGCCGGTTTTGCTCGGCGCAGAGTGGCTGATGCTGGTCTGGCTTGCGCAGGAAGTCGCTCTGGCGCATCTGCCCTTATTGATGACCGGAAGCCTGCTCACGCTTCTCCCGGTTGCGCTGATTTCCCGCTACCGCCACCAGCGCGACTGGCGCACGCTGCTGCGTCAGGGGGCGGCGCTGATTGCCGCCGCGCTGCTGCAGTCGCTTCCGTGGGTCGGCGAGAAGGAGATGCTCAACGCCCTGCTGCTGACCCTCACCGGCGGCCTGACGCTGGCCCCAACCTGCCTCGTGATCTGGCACTACCTCACCAGCACCGTCTGGCAGCCGCTCGGCCCGGCGCTGGTTTCCCAACCGGTGAACTGGCGCGCCCGGCACCTCATCTGGTATCTGCTGCTGTTTGTGGTGAGCCTGTGGCTCCAGCTTGGCCTTCCCGCCGAGCTTTCACGCTTTACTCCATTTTGCCTTGCGCTCCCAATTATCGCCCTGGCCTGGCACTACGGCTGGCAGGGGGCGCTGATTGCGACGCTGATGAACGCCATCGCGCTGATTGCCAGCCAGACCTGGCACGATCATCCTGTTGATTTACTGCTTTCCCTGCTGGCTCAAAGCCTGACCGGGCTGCTGCTCGGGGCGGGTATTCAGCGCCTGCGCGAGCTAAACCAGTCCCTGCAGACCGAGCTGGCGCGCAACCGCCGTCTGGCGGAGCGTCTGCTGGAGACGGAAGAGAGCGTGCGGCAGGAGGTCGCCCGCGAGCTGCACGACGATATCGGCCAGACCATCACCGCCATTCGCACCCAGGCGGGCATTGTCCAGCGCCTGGCGGCGGAAAACGCGGGCGTGAAGCAGGGCGGGGCGCATATCGAACAGCTTTCGCTGGGCGTCTATGACTCCGTTCGCCGCCTGTTAGGACGGCTGCGCCCGCGCCAGCTTGACGACCTGTCGCTTGAGCAGGCGGTGCGTTCCCTGATGCGCGAGATGGAGCTGGAAAGCCGCGGCATTGTCAGCCATCTCGACTGGCGTATTAATGAAGCCACCCTGAGCGAAGGCCAGCGCGTGACGCTGTTCCGCGTCTGTCAGGAGGGGCTGAACAATATCGTCAAGCACGCCAGCGCCAGCGCGGTCACGATCCAGGGCTGGCAGCAGGACGAGCGCCTGATGCTGGTGATTGAAGACGACGGCTGCGGCCTGCCGCCGGGATCCGGCCAGCAGGGCTTTGGCCTGGCGGGCATGCGCGAGCGCGTGAAGGCGCTCGGCGGCACGCTGAGCATCTCCTGCACCCACGGAACGCGCGTGAGCGTCAGCCTGCCGCTACGGAGCTATCATGTTTAAAACCCCTGCCAGCGCCGCGCCGATAGGCGACAAAGCGGAAATCGACGCCCGCTACCGCTACTGGCGTCGCCATATCCTGATTACCATCTGGCTCGGCTACGCGCTGTTCTACTTCACCCGCAAAAGCTTCAACGCCGCCGCGCCGGAAATCCTCGCCAGCGGCGTGATGACGCGTACCGATATCGGCCTGCTGGCGACGCTGTTTTATATCACCTACGGCCTGTCGAAGTTCTTCTCCGGCATCGTCAGCGACCGCTCCAACGCGCGCTATTTTATGGGCGTTGGGCTGATCGCCACCGGCGTGGTGAACATCCTGTTTGGTTTCTCCACCTCGCTTTGGGCCTTTGCCCTACTGTGGGCGCTGAACGCCTTTTTCCAGGGCTGGGGCGCGCCGGTCTGCGCTCGTCTGCTCACCGCCTGGTACTCGCGCAACGAGCGCGGCGGCTGGTGGGCAATCTGGAACACCGCGCATAACGTCGGTGGGGCGCTGATCCCGATGGTGGTGGGCGCGGCAGCGCTGCACTACGGCTGGCGCGCGGGGATGATGATTGCCGGTGGCCTCGCGATTGTCGCCGGGCTGTTCCTCTGCTGGCGCCTGCGCGACAGGCCGCAAACCGTCGGCCTGCCGCCGGTGGGCGACTGGCGGCACGACGAGATGGAGATTGCCCAGCAGCAGGAGGGCGCGGGGCTGACCCGCAGGGAGATCCTCACCAAATACGTGCTGAAAAACCCGTACATCTGGCTGCTGTCGCTCTGCTACGTGCTGGTCTACGTGGTGCGCGCGGCCATCAACGACTGGGGCAACCTGTACATGTCCGAGACGCTCGGCGTGGATCTGGTGACGGCTAACTCGGCGGTGACGATGTTCGAGCTGGGCGGGTTTATCGGCGCGCTGGTGGCGGGCTGGGGATCGGATAAGCTGTTCAACGGCAACCGTGGCCCGATGAACCTGATCTTCGCCGCCGGGATTTTGCTCTCCGTCGGCTCGCTGTGGCTGATGCCGTTCGCCAGCTACGTGATGCAGGCGGCGTGCTTCTTTACCATCGGCTTCTTCGTGTTTGGCCCGCAGATGCTGATCGGCATGGCGGCGGCGGAGTGTTCCCACAAAGAGGCGGCAGGCGCGGCGACGGGCTTTGTCGGGCTGTTTGCCTACCTCGGCGCATCGCTCTCCGGCTGGCCGCTGGCGCGGGTGATCGACGTCTGGCACTGGAGCGGTTTCTTTGCGGTGATCGCCATCGCGGCGGGGATCTCCGCCCTGCTGCTGCTGCCGTTTTTGAACGCGCAGGCGCCGCGCGAGGTGAGCGAAGCGTGATGCGCCTCACCTTTTCACCCCGAATGGCGCAAAACTAGGAAATTTTCCCGGTTTTACCTGGACGCTGTCTCAGGCATCTCTCCCGGCTGATTTTTACAATGCTGCAAAAATCAGCTCAGGAGTAACTCAGTCATGCTGGCCTTCTTAAATCAGGTGCGCAAGCCGACCCTGGATCTGCCGCTCGACGTGCGGCGCAAGATGTGGTTCAAACCGTTCATGCAGTCCTATCTGGTGGTCTTCATCGGCTACCTGACCATGTACCTGATCCGCAAAAACTTTAACATCGCGCAGAACGACATGATCTCAACCTACGGGCTGAGCATGACGCAGCTGGGGATGATTGGCCTGGGCTTCTCCATCACCTACGGCGTGGGTAAAACCGTTGTGTCCTACTACGCGGACGGCAAAAACACCAAGCAGTTCCTGCCGTTTATGCTGATCCTCTCCGCCATCTGTATGCTCGGCTTCAGCGCCAGCATGGGCGCGGGCTCCGTCAGCCTGTTCCTGATGATCGCCTTCTACGCCCTGAGCGGTTTCTTCCAGAGTACCGGCGGGTCGTGCAGCTACTCCACCATCACCAAATGGACCCCGCGCCGCAAGCGTGGTTCCTACCTCGGCATGTGGAACATCTCCCACAACCTCGGCGGTGCCGGTGCGGCAGGCGTGGCGCTGTTTGGCGCAAACTACCTGTTCGACGGCCACGTGATCGGGATGTTTATCTTCCCGTCGATTATCGCCCTGATTGTCGGCTTTATCGGCCTGCGCTACGGCAGCGACTCCCCGGAATCGTACGGCCTCGGCAAAGCCGAAGAGTTGTTTGGCGAGGAGATCAGCGAAGAGGACAAAGAGACCGAAGAAAACGAGATGTCCAAATGGCAGATCTTTGTTGAGTACGTGCTGAAAAACAAAGTGATCTGGCTGCTGTGCTTCTCAAACATCTTCCTCTACGTGGTGCGTATCGGTATCGACCAGTGGTCTACCGTGTACGCCTTCCAGGAGCTGAAGCTCTCTAAAGAAGTGGCGATTCAGGGCTTCACCCTGTTCGAAGTGGGCGCGCTGGTCGGCACGCTGCTGTGGGGCTGGCTCTCAGACCTCGCCAACGGCCGTCGTGCGCTGGTGGCCTGCGTCGCGCTGGCGCTGATTATCGCCACGCTCGGCGTCTACCAGCACGCCAGCAACCAGTACGTTTACCTGGCGTCCCTGTTTGCGCTCGGCTTCCTGGTGTTTGGTCCGCAGCTGTTGATCGGCGTGGCGGCAGTCGGTTTCGTCCCGAAAAAAGCGATCGGCGCCGCCGATGGGATTAAAGGCACCTTCGCTTATCTTATCGGCGACAGCTTCGCCAAGCTGGGCCTGGGGATGATCGCCGACGGTACGCCAATTTTCGGCCTCACCGGCTGGGCGGGCACCTTCGCGGCGCTGGATGCGGCAGCGATTGGCTGTATCGTCCTGATGGCGATGGTCGCGGTGCTGGAAGAACGTAAGATTCGCCGTGAGAATCGCGCGCAGAAATTAAAAACAGCCTGAGTGTGCAGGTAACTTCTTTGCCCGGTGTGTGATGCCGGGCTTTTTTTATTCAGTGAGTTAAGACCTACCCCAGAACAAAAATATCCCCTGTTGACGGGGTGACTGCGTCCGGTAACCACAAATTGCCCCATTTACCCGTACAATGGCAGCCCATTATTTTGTCGGGCTGTAGGCTGCGCAGAAACTGCCTGACTGCCCAGAGCTTACGCGGTGACGCACAGCGAAGATGGAAACCGCCGAAAATTGCATGGATGTGATTGATTCCGGTTATTCTCTGGCAGTGACGCACAATATCAATCAGCCCTCGGTGCCCACAGCCGATAAAAATGACCAGGCCCCGATCAGATTTATAAATCAGAACCCCTTCATCTTTCACATAATCCGCATTCGCATTTTTACTACCAATAACACCGTATGCATGCGGTTTGGCGACAGGGATCTCCCCTGACCACATAAAGCGCTCCCCAATCTGGAGCGGGGTACGGCTGTATTCCATGCGATAGCGTGAATAATCATTATTCAGCGACAGTTTTTTTAGTCTGGCGGTATACCCCGAAAACTGTATTGCCGAATAGCGCTCGCAGGCCACGTGGGGATGGCATACGATCCGGCAATTATCCGGTAACCACGCAACGCCGCCGCAATGGTCATAGTGCCCGTGAGAAAGTACCGCTGCGGTCAGGCGGGTTAAATCGACTCCCATCAGACCTGCGTTATGCAGGAAGCTATCATCAGGACCGGTATCAAATAGAATGGAATCATTTTCATCCTGTATAAACAGGCTGAGCCCTGCTTTGGCCCGCAGTGAGCTTTTAGCGCTAAGGTTAGGCCGGTTCTCCAGCAAGACACTGATTGTTATGGACATGTTCGCTCTTTCCCTGAAGTAATGATTCGTTACCGCCACCCGTTGACCATACACCCTGGAAATACAATCGTCCCCATAAAAACTAAATCGACTTTTCTGCTCTTTTTCCAGAGCTTTTCAGTTCACTATTATGGTGCCGCCCGCTGTCGAGGCGCTGCGTTTCCCGCTATGATGAGCGGCTAGTCTAAGGAGAACGCATGGTCTGGATAATGCTGGCAACGCTTGCCGTGGTCTTTGTGGTGGGATTTCGCGTCCTGACCTCAGATTCCCGCCGCGCCATCAAACGATTAAGCGAACGGCTGGGGATCACCCCGATGCCGGTTGAGTCGATGATCGACCAGTTTGGTAAAACGTCGGGCAATGAGTTTATCCGCTACCTTGAGCGGCCGGACGAGGCGCATTTGCAAAATGCGGCGCAGGTGCTGCTCATCTGGCAGGTCTGCATTGTCGACGGCAGCGAAGAGAACCTGCATACCTGGCACCGCATGCTGCGTAAAGCCCGCCTGGCCGCACCCATCACCGATGCGCAAATTCGTCTGGCGCTTGGCTTTATGCGCGAGATGGAGCCCGATCCGCAGGAGCTTAACGCCTTCCAGCTGCGCTACAATCAGCTCTTCCTGCCGGAAGAGGGCGTGTTTTACCTGCATTAAGCCGTTTTTCCGCACAGGATATTTTGAGCGTTAAGAATCTCTTCTCTGTTTTCATTGAGGCGGGTGGCGGCATAGATATCTATGTTTAACCTTTTTGCCTCCGCGTCCGTGAGTTCACGGTAGCAAAGACCTTCCTGATTAAAGGTGCATTTCGACTGAGGCAGCAGCGCAAATCCTTTCCCTCTTGCGATACGGCTTAGCATCACGAGGGTATCATCCGGCTCTTTTATCCGCTTCAGCGGCGTTTTCAGCGTATCAAAGTAGCTTTCGCATTTGTCATAGAATGACGGGTTAGCGCTTCGCGAAAACCAAAAAATCGGGAGATCGCTAATGTCTTCCAGCGCGACTTTCTCTTTCAGGCTGGCAGGATGCAAAGAGGGCATTGCGATGAGCAACGGTTCCTGGCAGACCCAGCGGTATTGAACAATGTCTTCATGACCCGTTCCTTTTTCACCGGTCAGCACCAGATCCAGCATATTTTTAGACAAGCTTTGCAGCAGTTGCGCTGACGTCAGGTCCGGCGTTTCGACATCATCTCCCGCGTTCATTTTTTGAAGCTGGGTGTTCATGGGTTCAATATATTCAAAATTAAGCGTCCGCGTGAGTCCGATACGCAGGCTCGTTTCAGAAGAGAAAGGATCTTCTTTTAGATTGCTGATGTCTTTAAGTATTTTTTCAGCCTGAACAACCAGCGCACGACCTGCTTCAGTGAGGCTAACGTCATGCGTGCTGCGGCTGAACAACTGACGTTTCAGAACCGCTTCAAGGCACTTTATCTGACGCGTCAACGGTGGTTGAGTCATCCGCAGGCGTTCGGCAGCCTTACGAAAGTTTAGTTCATGTGCAACAGCGAGAAAGCATTGTAATTGTTTGATACTGGGCAGGTTATTGCTGATTAAATGTTCTGCTGTGGCCATACGCGAGTCCTGAATGCGAAAAGGTATTTAGTCTTTTTTCGATTTCGATATTACACGCTAACACTATGAAGAAAAACCTAATTTAATAGTAATACAAAAACTATATTACAAATTTAATAATTCCACTTGTGCGCTGAGTTGATAAATTCATTTCTGTTTTTCCTTAATTTTATCCCAAGGATATCTCTATTCTAAAGTATCCCGAGGAACATAAATAAGGTTCTCAGAAGCATCATCGTTGGCACGAAAATATCGGATACCCCCTTTGTGGGTAACAATATTCAATATTTTTCTGATTCGCAAAAAAATTACTGATTATTATATTGAGGTGGCGAGTATGGCTGTAGAACGTTTTCCGCAAAAAATGACCTTAAAGTCATGGCTTGCTTTATTTATTCTGGCTATTTCAACGTTTACTATTGTTACCACTGAACTGGCGCCAGTAGGTTTATTAACGCCGATTGCTGAGGGGCTACAGTCTTCGGAGTCTGCGGTGGGCATGACCGTGTCTCTTTATGCCTGGGTAGGGGCGTTGAGTGCGCTGTTTGCTTCAGTCTTTTTAGGGAATGTGTCCAGGAAGCGTCTTTTACTCGTGCTCACGGTGGTGCTTCTGATTTCCAATGTTATGGCTGCAACGGTAACAAGCTACAGCATGCTGCTTAGCGCCCGCGTATTGGGTGCACTTGCTCATGGAGCATTCTGGGCGATGATCGGCGCGACGGCGGTAGCCATCGTACCTGTCAAATATATTGGGGCGGCGACGTCAATCGTATTTGGCGGTGTTTCCGCTGCAAGCGTTTTTGGCGTGCCGGTATCTAACTATATTGGTATTCACTTCGGCTGGCGGCAGGCATTTTGGATGATGGCCGCGCTGAGCGCAATTGCCTTTGCGGGCATTAGTGTTCTTATTCCCCACATTACCAGTAAAAGTGCACTTGGTCTGGATGCGTTAAAGAGCGTGTTGAAATCGTCTACCTTATGGAAAATATATTTAGCAACCATGCTGGCTGTGACGGCCCACTTTGCTGCCTTTACGTATATTGAGCCCTGGCTACATACGCAGAGTTTACTGTCCAACGCCTTTATTCCTGCTGTGCTTTTTGTTTACGGTATTTCGGGTCTGGCCGGTAATTTCCTGACCGGCGTGTTGATTGATAAGTATCTTAAGCTGACGATCTCTATGTCTGTACTTTTGATATGTGCAGTGCTGTTCTTCCTGGGCATGTCAGGTTCTTCGCTCTCTGCTGGGCTGATATTCACCGGCATGATTATCTGGGGTGTGGCCGTCTCAGGAATATTTGTCGGCTTCCAGACGTGGGTTTTACGTATGGCGGAGGATAAAACCTTCCCGGCCTCTGCAATCTACGTTTCGTTTTTCAATACCGCCATTGGTATCGGCGCGTCAGTCGGTGCCTGGATGGTTTCATCATTTTCACTGTCGCTCCTGTATATCGTCGCCGCCACGACCATCGGCCTTTCTGTTCTGCTTGTCGCGTTTATTCCTGCCACGTTGAGCGCAAAACAATTTCGGATGGAGAAATCTTATGAGTCCAGTTAACGCCCGCATACGGCATGGATGAAAAATTATGATTGCCGACAACGGATAAAAAAAACCGGGATTACCCGGTTTTTTTATTTCATGATGAGGTATCAGGCGTTCACGCCCTTCATACCCTCGGCGGAATAGCGATCGCCTTTGATCGCTATCCGACGATGAAGGTTGTTCAATGATTCAATGTCGTTCATATCAAGCACAATGTCGGCTGCTTGCGCATTCTCGGTCAGATAGTTGAGGTGCTTAGTGCCAGGAATGGGAACCAGCCGATCGTATTGCGCTAACAGCCAGGCAAGGGCAATCTGACCTGCGGTACAGCCGTACTTCGCCGCCAGCGGGTGGATGATATCAAGCAGCTGGCGATTATGATCGAGGCTGGACTGAACAAAACGTTCGTTATTTCTACGGAAATCATCTTCTGCAAACTCGCTATTGTTCAGGTATTTTCCCGTCAGGAAGCCTCTGCCAAGAGGCGAGTAGGGCACCAGACCAATCCCTAACTCTTTAACGACCGGAAGAATGCTTTCCTCGATGTCGCGTGTCCAAAGAGAATATTCCGTTTGCAGCGCGGTGACCGGATGTACCGCATGGGCGCGCTGCAGCGTTGCAGCGGACACTTCGCAAAGGCCGATGTGGTTAATCTTGCCCTCTTTAACCAGGGCGTGCAGGCAATCCATACTCTCTTCGACCGGGGTGGTGTTACTCAGTCTGTGAAGATAAAAGAGGTCGATTCGCTCCACGCCAAGCCGCTTGAGGGACTCATTACAGCAGCGGATGATATAGTCAGGCGTATTGTTGATGGTGCGGGCGTAAGACTCGTCAGGCGAGCGCGCGATGCCGCACTTCGTGGCTATTTTGAACTGCTCGCGAGTGCTTTTATCCAGCCCGGCAAGAAAATGACCGATCAGTCTTTCATTATGGCCACGGCCATATAAATTTGCGGTATCAATAAACGTCACGTTCAGATCGATGAGGCTATGCAATACCTGCAGCGAGGCGTTGTCATTGGTCTGGCCATAAAATTCACTCAGACCCATGGCACCATAGCCGACAGCACTGACGGTAAGATTTTGAGATAAAGTACGTGTTTTCATAGTTTCTCCTTTTCAGACGCTATGATTGTTTCACCTCAAATGTGGATACTGAATTTTCATTTTCGTTATGCTGAAAAGGTATCAGTCGATGACGATCTCCTTCCTGGCTCATTAAAAACGACAAAAGTTGTCAAATCGTTAAATCCGTCACACTTTTGATGATAAACTGCGCGACTTTTCCGCACGTTTTTATCTTCAGGTGACGCCATGACAGAACATATCCAGCCCACGACCAGACCGCAGACCAAAGAGGTTTCTCGCCCCAACTGGTCGGCCGTTTTCGCCGTGGCGTTCTGCGTCGCCTGCCTGATTACCGTTGAGTTTCTGCCGGTGAGCCTGCTGACGCCGATGGCGCAGGATCTGGGCATTTCCGAGGGCGTGGCGGGCCAATCCGTTACCGTCACCGCCTTCGTGGCGATGTTCGCCAGCCTGTTTATCACCCAGGTGATTGGCACTATCGACCGCCGCAAGGTGGTCATCCTGTTCAGCGTGCTGCTGACGCTCTCCTGCATGCTGGTCTCCTTCGCTGAAAGCTTCACTCTGCTGCTGCTCGGTCGCGCCTGTCTTGGTCTGGGGCTCGGCGGCTTCTGGGCGATGTCGGCCTCGCTCACCATGCGCCTGGTGCCCGCGCGCACGGTGCCAAAAGCGCTTTCCGTTATCTTCGGTGCGGTCTCTATCGCGCTGGTGATTGCCGCGCCGCTCGGCAGCTTCCTCGGGGGGATTATCGGCTGGCGTAACGTCTTCAACGCTGCGGCGGTGATGGGCCTGCTCTGCATCATTTGGGTGTGGAAAGCGCTGCCGTCGCTGCCGGGCGAAGCGGCGCACCACAAACAGAACATGTTCGCGCTGCTGAAGCGCCCCGGCGTGCTGGCGGGGATGACCGCCATCTTTATGTCATTTGCCGGGCAGTTTGCCTTCTTCACCTACATCCGCCCGGTGTTTATGACCATGGCGGGCTTTGACGTGGACGGCCTGACGCTGGTGCTGCTGAGCTTCGGTATCGCCAGCTTTGTTGGTACCTCGCTGTCGTCCCAGTTCCTGAAACGCTCCCTGAAGGTGGCGCTGGCGGGCGCGCCGCTGGTGCTGGCGGTCAGTGCCACGGTGCTGGTGCTGTGGGGCAGCGATAAGTGGGTTGCGTCGGCGATTGCAATTATCTGGGGCTTTGCCTTTGCGCTGGTGCCGGTGGGCTGGTCGACGTGGATCACCCGCACGCTGGCCGATCAGGCTGAAAAAGCCGGCTCGATTCAGGTGGCGGTGATCCAGCTGGCGAATACCTGCGGCGCGGCCATTGGCGGCGTGGCGCTTGACCATCTGGGGCTGACGTCGCCGCTGGTAATTTCCGGTACGCTGATGCTGCTGACGGCGCTGCTGGTGGCAGGGAAGGTTAAGGCGAAGTAAGTCAATTTCCCCCCCCTCACCCCGGCCCTCTCCCCAAAGGGGCGAGGGTGAAAAGACAGCACCGAGCCGTCCCCTCTCCCCAAAGGCTGAGGGATCCCCAGTAATATGGTCATGCCACCATGACCATATTACTGTACTCTTTTCCCAGCTTTTTCATCTCGTTACCTATATTTAGCCGTCTCACTTTTCCAGGCTCATGCCGGATGACTTCTTCTGCCAGACTCAGGTATGACAGCACCCGCCTGTGCCTGATGCTGCTTGCCTGATAGTGCCAGTGTAAACACTGTCTTTCTGCCCTGTAACCTGCCAGCCACATCACCAGACTTGCCATTGCCGCGACCATATTCAGCACTTCCAGCCGCCCTTTTCCCTGACTCCGGCTCAGCCTCAGACCGAACCCGAAGCGGGGACTTTTGTCGTCCCGGAAGTTCTGTTCTATCTGCATTCGGCGGCTGTACAGCGCCATTATCTGGTGTGGCTCCAGTCCCTCTGCATTACTGAACAGCAGCCAGGGCTCACGGGCGCTGCTGCGGTGTTCCCGCTGTGTTTTTGGCATTCCTCCCTTTCCGTGACGCCCTGCTTCCGGGCGCCTGTGCAGATAAAACCGGCCGTAACAGGGCGTTCGTGGTTTACGGGACAGGACACCGTAACCCACGCAGACCGGTTGTCCGGTAGCCTCAAGCTCACTGATTTTCATCCACTTTTTCTCATCCTCCAGCCGGAAGCTGATACAGCCCCTGACCCTGCCGGTGAAGCGCCAGCCCAGCAGGCTCACATGCCGGAACCAGTCTGTCCGGAAGCCTGCATCCGTAATGATGGTGACGGCTTTATCTTTCGGGATGGCATCATGCAGGCGGTCAAGGAAGCGGCACTGGACATCACTGTTCTGTGCCAGCTCTGCGGGAACAACCTCACTCATAAGCGGAAGTGAACGCCCATTACAGACCAGGCTTGCCCGCAGAAGATGCCAGTTCCTGTCATGCCAGCCTGTCCAGTCGACAGCAATTATGCAGAAGGGCATCAGGGAGGTGATGGTATGTGTGAGCAGGTGCTGAATACGGGGAATATCACGGTGAAGGGCGGTATTACCCAGGGCACGGTCGACACGTTTAATTTTATTTTTGACGTGCGCCCTGCCGGGAAGGGTACGTCCAAGGCTGGTCAGGGTCAGGTTGGCCCCGTGCGTGAGGGCGACGGCCATGGAAACAAGGACATTGACCCGGAAGCTGTGAATGTCAGGTAAAGACGCGGAGAAAAATTTCTGGCAGACTGTCTGTAAAGGCACGATGAGGTCTCTTCTGATTTGTTAGCGCAACCAGTAGATCACACTTCATCGTGCTTTTCATTTTTCTGGGGAACCCTCAGCCCCAAAGGGGCGAGGGTGAAAAGACAGCACCGAGCCGTCCCCTCTCCCCTATGGGGAGAGGGTTAGGGTGAGGACATCAGGCTACGCCGATGCCTTAACCCTTCTCCGCGAATCCATCGAAATCAGCACCACCGACGACACGATCAGCAGCGTCCCCAGCCAGTCCGGCAGGGTGAACGCCACGCCCAGCAAAATCACCGACAGCAGCGCGCTGCTCAGCGGCTCGGCGCAGCTCAGAATGCTCGCCTTCGGCCCGCCGATCATCTGTGCGCCTTTCAGATACAGGCTGAACGTCAGCGCGGTGCCAATCACCACCAGATAGAAAAACGCCAGCAGCAGGCTGCCGTCAATGACGAACGTGGTCCCGCGCCCGGCGTAGAACGGCGTCAGCATCAATCCGGCAATCAACATGCTCCAGCCGACAATCGGCAGCGTGCCGTAGCGGGCGATCAGCGTTGACGGGTACGTCGTATAAAACGCGGCGGCAAACGCCGAGGCGATGCCGAAGAACAGCGCGGCAGGCGAGATAGAGAGCGAGGTTGGGTCGCCGTGGGTGACCAGCAGGAAGGTGCCGATAAGCGACGTCATGATGGCCGACAGCACAAACACGCCGGGACGCTTTTTCCGCGCCAGGGCGAACCACGCCACAATGATGGTCGGCGACAGAAACTGCAGCACGGTAGCGGTCGCGGCGTTGGATTTTTCAATCGTCAGCAGGAAGGTGAGCTGCACGGTGAGCGCGCCGACCAGCGAGAAAATCAGCAGGCTGAGGGCGTCTTTGCGATGCTTGATGACCGAGAAAATCTTGTCGCCGTGAACGAAGGAGAGCGTCAGCAGGATCACGCCGGTAAACAGCAGGCGAACCATGGTCAGGTAAGGCGAAGAAATGTGGCTTTTCTCCATGATGTACTGCGCGCAAACCCCCGAGCTGCCCCATAAAACGGCGGCGATCAGGACGTTTAGCATCCCTTTACGTGTGGAACCCATGTTCTCCCCTGCTATGTTAATTTTTTTCTAGCATAACATGGGATCTTGCCGGGTGGCGCTGCGCTTACCCGGCCTACAAGGTTTTGTAGGCCCGTGCAAGCGCAGCGCCGCCGGGCGAAACAAACGGCGCTGTACTAGAACCACGCCTCCCACATCGCGCCGATGTTGAAGTCGTCGAGGGTTTCGTCTTTGGTGCCGTTCACGCGCGCGGTGCGTTCGTTATCCACTTTGCCGCCGGTCACGTAGAAGCGCAGCATCGGGCGGAACTCCGGGCCCATGGCGATAGACATGTTCTGCGACAGGGTCAGCTTCCAGCCCTTGTTGTCGCCGCCGTTGTCGTAATCAACGTGCTGCCAGCCCGCTTCCAGCCAGGTGGAGTGAACGTCGTTCCACCAGTGCATTGGGCGCACGATGGCGTTGTAGTTCTTACGGTTGTCGGTCTTATCGCGGCTGTTGTCGTAGTCGTGGAAGGCGAGGATGTACTCCACCTGCGTCGCCTGGGTGAATTTGTACAGCCCTTCGAAGCTGGCGTAGACCGTGGTCAGATCCTCGGTTTTGTTGAACACGCTGTTGTCCGCGTTATCGGAGTAGCGGGCAATCACCTTGTTCACGCCGCTGTCGTTGGTGTGGCTCAACACCACGCCGCCCTGCCACGCGTTCAGACGCTCATCACTCTCCACTGCCTTGGAGTCAAAGCCGTAGTTGGCGTACAGCTCCATGTCGATCGGGCCGAGCTTCATGCCGTGGATTTTTGAGGTCGCGGCGTAGTTGCCTTTGTCGCCCGTGCCGGAACCGCCGGTACAGGTGATGCGCGACGGGTTGGCTTCGTCTTCCATCACTTCCGGGCTACAGGATTCCACCGCCGCGACGGCAGCGACGTCGAACTGCACGCCGCCGATGTCGAAGTTCTTCACCCCGGCACCCTGGCCGTCGTGGTTCATCCAGAAGTAGTCGTTGATGCCCTGCTGCGGACGCTGGTGGAAGTCACGGCCGGCCCAGAAATAGGCGTTCGGGTTGGAGGCCATAATGTTGGTCACCCCCGCGTAGGCTTTTTTCAGGTTAACTTCGTCGCCCCAGTGGTCGATCATCACGTTGATGTCCCAGATGGCGCCGTTTTCACCCTTGAAGGCCTTGGAGAGCTGGAATTCCCCGCCGTTGCCTTCGTTGCCCAGACGACCAATCGCGGACGCGCCGTTGTAGGAGCCGTCCACCGCCACGTATTTCTGATCGGCGGCCTGAAAGTGCGCGCCGTAGCGGGCGTAGCCGGTAAATTTAATCCCGAACGGGATCGCCATATCGGGAGATTGCGCCGCGCTTTGCGGCTCGGTCACCACGTCCGCTTTTTTCGCGACCGCCGCATCCATTTTGGCCTGACGTTCGGCCAGGGCTTTATCCACCGCTTTCGCCACAATGGCGTCGATTTGCTCTTGGGTGAATTCTTGCGCGAGCACGGAAATTGGGCAAAGCGCGGCGATAACCGCCATGGTTAATGGAAGTTTTTTAATCGTATTCATGGTTATCTCAATATAGTTTAATTTTATTCAGACAATAACCATCCCGCTCCGATCTGACAGAGTATGTCGCTATCATCAGAACAAGTGGATCTCTATTTAGGGTACAGAGGTATTACAGTAATTTATTTCGCCATAGATTATCTCTGGTATAAATGAATAATTTCTTCGGATAATTCACGCGCTAATAAGGAGTTCATTAAATGATCCTGCGCGTGCACCATGATTAACGTCATCGGCTGGCGGCCTTCGCCCGCATCCTGCTCGATCAGTTTGGTCTGCATCTTGTGCGCCTGGCGCGCGTAGCCGTCGGCTTCGCGCAGCAGGCTTTTGGCCTCGTCAATGTTGCCCTGGCGCGCCGCGTGCAGCGCCTCAAAGCACAGGCTGCGGGACTGTCCGGCATTGACGATAATTTCCATTACGGCTTCTTCTAGTGCGATCATCATCATTACTCTTTATCAAAACTATTATTTAAGGCGGTGACGGCAAACCACTCGCCGCTTTTCTTAATGGTGCGCTGCTGCGTCTTTAAATCGAGCTGGATAAATCCGTAGCGATTTTTATACGCGTTGCACCACGACCAGTTATCAATAAACGTCCACATATGATAGCCAAGACAATTGCACCCTTCGCTAATACCCTTATGCAGCCAGGCTAAATGTTCGGAAATAAACTCGATGCGGTATTGATCGTTAATCTGCCCGTTTTCAATAAAGCGCTGCTCGTTTTCGACGCCCATGCCGTTTTCAGAAATAAAGCAGCGAGGGTTGCCGTAATTGTCGCGCAGGTTGACCAGAATATCGTAAATACCCGGCTCGTAGATTTCCCAGCCGCGGTACGGGTTCATCTTGCGGCCCGGCATCTCGTAGCTATCAAAGAACCACTCCGGCATAAACGGCGCCTGCGGGTTCACCGCGCTGTCGCGACACTTCACGCGACGCGGCTGATAGTAGTTCACGCCGAGCAGGTCGATTTTCCCTTCCGCAATCAGGAAACCGTCTTCCGGTTTACAGGCGGGTAATTGATCGTAGGATTTCAGCAGCGCCACCAGGTCCGCCGGGTATTCCCCTCGCAGGACCGGGTCAAGGAAGCTGCGGTTAAACATCAGGTCCGCGATGTGCGCCGCCTTCACGTCTGCCGGGTTCTGCGAGCGCGGGTACGAGGGCGTCAGGTTTAGCACGATGCCGATCTCACCTGCGTAATGTCCGGCGCGGTAAGCCTGAACCGCCTTCGCGTGGGCCAGCACGGTGTGATACGCCACGGTGGCCGCCCGACGAAAATCCACCACGTTCGGATAGTGGAAGTCGTACAGATAACCGCCTTCCACCGGCACGATCGGCTCGTTGAAGGTAAACCAGTGCAGCACGCGATCGCCAAACAGCTCGAAGCAAATCTGCGCATAGCGGGCGTAGGCCTCCACCACGTCGCGGTTTTCCCAGCCGCCGATTTCCTGCATCGCCATCGGCATGTCGAAGTGGAACAGGGTGATAAACGGCGTGATGCCCTGTTCATTCAGCTCATCAATGACCTGATTGTAAAAATCGACCGCCTCCGGGTTCACTTCACCGATACCGTCGGGGATCAGGCGCGCCCAGCTAATCGAGGTGCGAAAGCTGTTGTGGTTCAGCTGCTTTAACAGCTGAATATCCGTTTTCCAGTGCTGATAGAACGTGGAGGTCTGCTGCGGCCCCACGCCGTTGTGAAAACGGTTCGGCTCGCGGGAAAACCAGTAATCCCACGTGGTTTCCCCCTCTCTTGCCCCTTCCGTCTGGAGAGCGGAGCTTGCGCTGCCCCACCAGAAGCTATCGGGAAATGCGTATTTCATGACTCTTCCTCTTTGACTTAATTGCTGGCGGCTTCAGCGTTACCGACGGTTGCCTGGGCTTTCTGCTCTTCGTTTTTGATGAGCGTACGCTCATAGGCGCGCAGGAACGGCAGGTACATCAGCGCGGACATCACCATACAGACCAGGCACATCACCACCGGGCTGAGCGCCCAGTTCGCCGCCCACGAGGCGCCAATCGGTGCAGGGGTGGTCCACGGGGTCAACGACACAACCTGCGCCAGCCAGCCGAGCTTCGTTGCACCGTACGCCAGGCAGGCGTTGACCAGCGGAACGAACACGAACGGGATAAACAGCATCGGGTTCATGATGATCGGCGCGCCGAACAGAATCGGTTCGTTGATGTTAAAGAAGCTTGGCACTACGCCCATTTTGCCGATGGTGCGCAGGTGGGTAACGCGGCTGCGCAGCAGCAGGAACGCCAGCGGCAGCGTGGAGCCTACGCCGCCAATCAGCAGGTAGTGATCCCAGAAGCCCTGCAGGTAAACGTGCGGCAGCGCCGCGCCTGCAGCCAGCGCCGCCTGGTTTGCGGAGAGGTTCGCCATCCAGAACGGGTTCATGATGCCGGTGACGATCAGCGAGCCGTGAATACCGGCGAACCAGAAGATCTGGCACAGCAGCACGGAGAGCAGAATAGCGGGCAGGGAGTCAGAGGCGGACACCAGCGGCTCCAGCAGGTGCATGATCGCCTGCGGGATAATCATTCCGGTCTGCGCTTCGATGAACAGGTTCAACGGGTGCAGCGTGCCGATCACCACCATCACCGGGATCAGGATCTCAAACGAACGCGCCACGCCGGTGGGCACTTCCTTCGGCAGGCGGATGGTCACGTTGTTCTGCTTCAGCCACGCATAGACGCGGGTGGAGTAAATCGCGGTGATAAGCGCGGTGAAAATCCCCTGGCCGGAGAGATACTGGGTCGAGATTTTACCATCGGCATAGGGCGCGGCGACCAGCAGGAAGGCCATAAAGGCCAGCAGGCCGGACATCACCGGGTCGAGGTTAAACTGACGCCCCAGGCTTGCCCCAATTCCCACCGAGATGAAGAAGGTCATCACGCCCATGCTGAGGTTAAACGGCAGCATCAGCTGCTCGCGGTAGGTCTGGGAGAAATCCAGCCAGCCGCGGGCGAAGCTGTTGGTGGTATCCGCCGAGAACGGCGGGAAGATGAACACCAGCATAAACGAGCCGATGATCATAAACGGCAGCGCGGCGGTAAAGCCGTCGCGGATGGCAATCACATACTTTTGCTGGCCCAGCTTTGCGGCCAGCGGAGTAATTGACTGCTCAATCACCGCGACCATGGATTGATATAACGAACTCATGTGAACACCTTTTAGTGTGCCGCTTCGATAAGCGACAGAGCATAGTCCAGTACCTTATCGCCACGCTGCATGCCGTAGTCCATCATGTCGATGGGCTGTACCGGAATGCCTTGCGTCGCCGCCTTGTCTGAGAGTGTCTTTAACATGTATTTCACTTGCGGTCCGAGAAGGACAACCTGGTATTGCGGAAACTGCGTATCAAATTCGGAAACACCGTACGCATCAATCTTCACCGGCAAACCACGCTCTTTCGCGACATCGACCATTTTGCTGACCAGCAGGCTGGTGGACATCCCGGCAGAGCAGCACAGCATAATCTTGAACATCGACAACCATCCTCTAAATGTAAAAAGTTATTGCGAGGATGATTGGACATTATACGGAAACCGGTTTCCATTCATAAAAGACAGAAGTGTGATACCCATCAAGATCCCTTGCTTATGAGGCTAATTAACCGGATGTGCATCACATAATTTGGCTGTTTTGACATCATTTTGAGTGGAAACGGAAAATCGGTTTCCATGGAAAACGGAAACGGATATACTCCGTTCTGGCTATAATGTGAGCCGAAGCGGTCATGGAATTTGCAGGCGCGAGGTAAGCCTGTCAGGGGAAAGAGATGTCGACAATCAATGATGTATCACGTCTTGCCGGGGTATCTAAAGCCACGGTATCGCGAGTGTTGAGCGGGTCGCGTGGCGTAAAGGAAGCCAGCCGTCAGGCCGTACTGAAAGCGGTGGATGAGCTGAACTACCGGCCTAACGTGATTGCCCAGTCGCTGCTGAGCCAGTCGACGGGCTGTATCGGGGTCATTTGCGCGCAGGAAAACATTAACCAGACCACCGGTTATCTTTACGCGCTGGAAAAACAGCTCAGCCAGCATCAAAAACATCTCCTGCTGCGCTTCGCGCACAGCAAAGCGGAAGTGATGCACGCCCTTGAAGAACTCTCCTGCGGGCTCTGTGATGATATCCTCGTAATTGGCGCCCGTTTCCCGCTGGACGTGGATATGGACAACGTCATTCTGGTGGACTGCATGGAGTCTGATAATTCTAACAGCATCCAGTTCGATCACGCCTTTGCCGCCGAAACCGCCTGTAACTACCTCACCAGCCAGGGGCGTCGCCAGATTGCGCTGATCCACCCGCACGGCAGCGGTTTTGCCGACCAGGTGCTGCTCGGCTACAAGCATGCGCTGGAGAAAAACTTCCTGCCCTTCAATCGCAGCCTGGTCTTTATGGACGCCACCTCCTCATCCGTTGCGCTGCAGGAGCTGCTTAACAACGCCAGCACCCTGAATTTCAACGCGCTGCTGGTGGCGGACGAGCAGGAAGCCCAGCGGGTGATCCCGCAGCTGCAGGCGTTTAACAAATCGGTGCCAGAGGACATCATGGTCTTCAGCCTTGCCGGGTCGCTGCACCTGCCGGGCATTCCGGTGATCCCGGCGATTGAATATTCCATGGACGCGATGGCGGCGCGCATCGTGAGCTGGCTGACGGAGAAAACGCAGATGCTGGGGTCGTACGTGCTGCGTGGGGATCTCATCATTCCGGACGTACGCAAGCGTTAAACGTGTGTGTAGGCCGGGTAAGGCGCAGCCGCCACCCGGCAAGCAGCATTCAATAATCTTCCAGACAATCCACCTGACCCACCGCCGCCCAGTAGGCGTCCAGGTTGTCGCGCTTCACGGCGGTGATTGCATTTTTGATCAGCAGCTGATTGGCCTCGGAGGACAAAATCATCTCCTGCCAGGCCTTATCGCTCTGCTTTTTCTGTGGCGTACAGGTTTTCTTAATATCCTTCAGGACCTGCTGTTTTATCTGGGCATCTTTCGCCGGATCGTCCTTCTCCTGAGCGTGGACAAACGCGGCGAACAACAGGCAAACGAGCAGGCAAACCAGGTGCGCAGCTTTCATCGAAACCTCCAGTTAACGTCACATGCTTCCCATGAAATATATCGTTACATTCAGTGTAGCGATTCCAGTCAAAAGTATGAATTTACGCTTTCTGCGTCTGAGACCCGACTGCCAGCGCAATATAGTGGCCCAGCAGTTACAACTGGTAGGTTTTCGGAGAATCCTTCAATGTCTTTAATTTATTGTGCGCAAACCAGTATTTTCTTTTTCTGTAATCAAATGATAAATCAACATACGCTGCCATTAACGCAAGTATTACGCCTACAGCCAAACCATTATAATAAAAAACAGCTTTATAAGGTAAAATCAGAGCAATAAATTCATTGTTACATTCCCATATGCTCACGAGCTTTATCACCATAAAACCAGGTGAAAAATGCTCCCATACCACAAAATATAACTATGCATAGAACAGCCATTATAATTAAAAACCAGCCGGATATAGATTTACCGCCATCACCAAAAGTGCCAATGGTTATCATAATTCCCAAAAAGAACATCAGCCCTGCGATCCCACAAACTTCCCACGGTGTCGTGTATCTTTTCTGCTGGGGATAATCAGGTTGGCGAGTTAATCGGGACGACAGGGCCGTCATTGAAAACCTGTTCTGTTCGGAAGCGGCCACCAGCTGATCACCCTGCGCATACACCACTGCATCTGATGCCAATGCCAGCATCAGCCAGACGTACCCGGAAGAATGCTCACCGAGTGACATTTCAAGATCCAGCCTGTCCGTTACGGCCTTTTTCTCATCCAGCACTTCCAGCAGCGGGTACTTCTCCGTGCGAGAGAGTCCGGTATACCAGAGTTTTTTTGGTTTACTGACAGCTTCCGCTCGCAGATAAACAGGTACTGTTGTTTCAACGTCTGTAACCCCCGTCATCGGTTGATAAAGATAAACCCGTTTTTCTCCTTCTGTTTTGACGTAGTAATTCGTGAAGAGAAGCGCAGTAACATTTTCCATCTGTTTAGACTCTTCTTCGTCAGAATGAAGGTCTACACAGATAAGCAGCCGTTCGACAACATACCCGTTAGTCTGCTTTATCCATTCCGTGACTTGCGTATAGTCCGGACATTCAGGCAAAAAGGTGATTTTTTTAGTAGAGATTGCTAACCGTTCGAGCACACGACGGAGTTCATCGCTACAGGATTCGTCCCCACCGCGAACCCACACAAGCGCTTCAATCTGCCGGTACTGAGAAAGTTTTCCTGCCATCGGTTCCAGAACGTTGATCATTGCCTGCCCGGCTCTCGTGAAATCGAAGGATGTTTCCAGTTCGATTTTCAACGGCATTTTAGCGGCCAGCGGAAACTCCCCCTCAAGTTTCAGCATACTCAGCGCCAGTTCCTTCGTTGTCTTTGGAGGAGTCAGCACGGACCAGCCTGCCAGGGTAATGTTGCCCCTGGCGTAGCTGACAACCTTGTACTCCTGTTCGGCCGCAATCAGCAACCGCGTTTCCATGTAGTGCCTGAGTCCGTGATACGCGGCAGAGAACACTTGTACGAACCCCGTCAGGAAAACAACCGGAATCACCACAGACTGGGCAAGAAAATCGAGATCGACATGTTTATTACCCGGCCAGGTGACAGCCCTGACGGCCAGACAGATAACCACGACGACCACATATAAGAGACATATCCACAAATAGGGATATTTCTCGTCAAATTCATTCTGTTTTGAGAATAACCACCAGTTCATCAAACAGCCCCCGCAGTGGGGAGCGTGGTGCGAATGGCACAGCCGCACGCCGCTTTACAGCCATCCACGACCACGCCACGGCCGTTCATTGTCCAGGTAGGGTGACATTCGTTGATAGGGAACGTTCCTTTATGCTCAGGGCACATAACCAGATCGTTTTTCAGGGCCACAGGTTTTCCCATAAAGTCCGCGCCGGACGCTTTTATCACTTTTCCACCGCTCACCAGCGGGTCATTCAGTCGAATTACGCCGTTCATCAGTTTCTCTTCCTTCCTGCGTCCATATCGCAGCGCATGTGATCCCAGCCGGTATAGCCTTTTACTTCCGGCACTTTGTCGGGCAGGTCCTGATAATTGGCCTCACGGCGCATAACCTTTCCCTGTAAACCTTCCTTCGTAAAATAAACCATCCCCCAGGACCATCCTGGGGCATCTGGCGTAATTTCATCCATTTCACCATTGTCTAAACGATATTGAATCCCCGGCCCGCCCGGCAAAATTCGCGGATCATCAAACGGTTTTGACGACATATACAGCCGGTGTTTGGTCTGTAAAAAACCCTGATCATTAACGACGGTGAAGGATACTGCGTCTTCCGCTGGCGATCGGTTATCACCATTCGGTTATCACCATTCGGTTATCACCATTCGGTTCATTCCCCGAAGGAGAAAAACTACAGCCTTCCAGGTTTGCCTATAATCTTTGGAAACCATAAATCCATCCACCTCCCAGTTTGGAACAGCAATATAGCGCTGGGATGGGTGTTCAAACTTTTTAGTGAATATCCGGTAAAATTGGAAAAATGGCTGAGAATGAATCCCTCGTTCTGTGTCCGTATACCAGAGTTCCCCTTCACAGTCCCAACCCTTCAGCTCCAGATACCGATGATCATCAAACCGATAAACTACCTGTGTTGGCGGTTCTGAAGCCTTACAAGCCGCCGCAAATAAAACAGCAGTAGTAATAATCCCTACACATAACCTTTTCATGAGTTATTTCCCCACGTCCATGTCACAACGCATATGATCCCAACCGGTGTACCCCTTCACTTCAGGCACCTTGTCCGGCTGATCCTGCCAGTTGGACTGAAGTTCCTGAACTGTTCCTTTAAGCCCTTGCTTAGTCATATAAACCATTCCCCAAGCCCACCCCCCAGAACCGGGTTTAATATCTCCTTTTGTTCCATCGCCAAGTTTATATTGAATCCCCGCCTCCCCCTGCAATAAACGAGGGTCATCGAACGGCTTTGACGACATATACAACCTGTGTTTCGTCTGTAAAAATCCCTGATCGTTAACGACGGTGAAAGAAAGAACATCATCGTAGTAAGGAGCATTACTACCATCTGGCTCATTCTCACCTGGAGACATAGAAGCACCGCCTCTTTCCCACGTCTGTCCATAATCTTTTGACACAGAAAATCCCCCAGTTACCTCTCCCCACCACGGAATAGCAATATAACGTTCGGAAGGATGTACGAATCTTTTCGTGAAAATTCGATAGAACTGGCTGGCGATTTGCGAGTGAACGCCTTGTTTTGTATCCGTATACCAGAGCTCACCTTCGCAGTCCCAACCCTTCAGCTCCAGATAACGGTGATCGTCAAACCGATAAACCACCTGAGTTGGCGGTTCTGAAGCCTTACAAGCCGCAGAAAATAAAACAGCAGTTGTAATAATCCCTACACACAATTCTTTCATGTTTATCCTTTAGCTAACTGGCTGTCACTCTTAGGCTTTGGCATTTCCCATTGCAGCAGTTTTATTTCCTGGAAATCTTCCGGTCTGACAGTTCCTGTCTCAATATCCATAAGATTACGCGGACGAGGCCGGATACCTGTATAATCGTTTTCCACACCGAAATCGCCTTTCGGCAACACTTCATCGGGTTTATTCATATATTGTTTTGTGTTCTGGTCGTCAAGTTGACCGGTTCTATAATAATTTTTCGCAAATTGATAATTATTCTGCGGGTCACGCCAGTCAGCGCGGTGTAACAGGCTTTCCCAGAATTTACCTGCTTTGTAGTCAAACGACTTACACTGACCAATTGCAAGGTCGAACGCCATCGCGTGCGATGGCGCGAACTCGCTCATGACAATTGACGAATGCTGGCTGTAGCTTACCGGGTCAGCTTTTTTCCATTCTTTTTCAAGTTCTTCACGGGTTTTCATCCAGGTAATGGACAACACAGGATAATCTTTAGAACCAGTAACTTCCCCGTGAATAACGGTATGCTCCCGGTCATTACTTTCCACATTCAGCTCATCTGGTGTTAAAACGTGCCCAGGCTTCCAGCTAATACGCTGATAACTATTAAGCATATACATCGCAGAATCCGTGCGCTTAATAGCACTGGCTTTAGCTGAATACGATATGTAGGCATCCGGGCTATCCGGGTCGATATAATACGTATACGGCTTGTCACTCGTTTTAGGGTCATTATCCGGATGGTTATCCTGACCCTGTAGTTTGAAAATAAAGGGCTCCGGCAATTCTTCACCGTTTACCACTACGTCATGGGCGCGGTAACTGGCATTCGGGAGAAACGAATATTTTGCATCCCCCTCTTTTCGTTGTGGCAACTCAAAGGGTTTAGTGTCAGGTGCTTTCCCTACTTCGCCGTGTTGATAAAAAACTCGCTGGAACAGGTTAGGAATGCCATCTGCAATTTTCTGAGGGATCCCTCGCCAGCCAAATCCCTGCACATTTTCCAGCGATACAACGCCATCATTTGGACAGAAGTAGTTATACACTTTACCGTTATTGTTACGTCCATAGCGATCATCAGCCCGCAACGGATTATCAGAAGGTTTGCGCAGCGTACAGGAGGCTTCAAGGGCCAGTAATTCGTCTTCAGATAATTTTCCTCCCCCTTTCCACTGCGTATGCATCAGGCTACAGAACTTTTTGAATGTCTTCTGCCTGGCGGCATCCGTCTGTTGGTATCCGGGCTGAATATTTTCAGCCACGCGGGACTCCAGTGAATAAGGGGAATGATTCAGAATGACGCAGTTAACCGACTCATAACCTGCCTGCTTGACTAACATATTTGCCAGCATGGTAATAATCGTGCCCTGGCTGTGGGCGACAATATTAACCACATCATCACGCGTCTCTTGTTGCTGGCGGATCTGAATTATCAAATCAGCCAGACGCTGCGCAGCAAAAAACTGGTAAATACGGTGCGGGTTTTCATAAATGGGGTGAGTGTAATCCCCGTCGTTCATATGCAGTGATGCAAATCCCACCGCTGCCACGCCAAAACCTCCCGCTCCTGGCCCCAGCATATCGGGAATGTTGGTAGTCGCATTGGCGAACGTCCCGCCACCTTTTGCAAAATTTGAATCAAGACCATTCTTGAGGTTGTCATTCTGGTACTTAAACGAACCCTTACCGTCATTACCCAGCGCGGCCTTGTTCGTCTCGTTATCTTCCTGATAAGCGTCATAAGGCAGATGGGCACCGGAAGAAAGTTTTCCGACTTCATCCCGGTACCGCTTCTGGTCTGCCCGGTAGTCTTCATGCGTAACAGGCTTATACCCCCAGTAGAATGGGATAACAGGAGAACGGCCAGGATGGGTAATGCGGTACTCTCCCCATTCATGCGCGTAAAAGTCCTGACGATTAAGACGTTTACTCAGGCCCGCAAGAATGCCTTTTTCCTGATTCTGGTACGCCTCACCCACGTCGTTTACGCCGTGAATCAGAATCACGATCCCCGGCATCGGGCGCGGTACACCTACGCGGCGCGTCTGGGCAACCTCACCCAGACTTTTGTGTACCGGGATATCCCCTTCAGAAATCACCCGTGGCGTGTAAGGGCTTTGTTTGGCTTCCGTCATTCCATTAACTCCATTTTGTAGGTATCCAGGTCATCGGCATCGAGCAACGATGAATGGCCGTTGCTGTCCGTCACGCCTTCCACTACTTTCCCGGCCGAGCTGGTCAGTCTGAATTTTTTGTTCGCGAGAATTTGCTCCGGATCGTCTCCGGCATGCAGCTGGTAGCGGAGTTTAAACGCCCCCTTATTGAACGGCGGGACCGTGACCTGCGCACTTTCCGGGCCGTCGTACTTCAGGTTTGGCGCTTTCAGTTCGATTCCCGTCGGTGAGAAGAGTGTGACCAGACCATTAGGGCTGATACGGATCCCGCCGCCACCGCAGACAAACTGCATCCCCTCTTTAGCGCTGCCGTTCATCTTCCCGGCGGTACTCGCCATCGTGAAATCCTTCTGCGAAAGCAGGTGCATTTCGCCGCGCTGGGCCTGCGTCGTGATGTCACCGGCACCGGCAATGATCTGAATGCCGAGCTTGCGGGCGAACAGCGAGAGTTTTTCCCCCACGGCCAGAGAGAATTTTTTTACCACGTTCACGCTGGCATCACTGCCTGCCGTGGCAATCAGGTCTTTCCCGGCTGACAGCTGCAGGCTGTCTGGCGTGACATGCGCCTGTCCTTTTTCGGCATAGGTCAGCAGGCCCGCACCAGTGAGGTTGTTCAGCATCTGGCTCAGCTGGTTTTGCTGATCGGTTTCCACATTCCCGGCCCCGGCCGTCGCCGCTGATTGTTGCAGCGTCATCGCCAGTGACAGCGCTTTTTCCAGTTGTGCAATGGCGGCCGTCATATCCAGCTGTTTGCCTGCCGCGCGCGGCTGGGCCTCCGTGGTGAGTAATACCCCTTTAGCGGCACGCAGCGCCATCCAGTCATCGGTACGGGCCTCCACGCCTTCCCCGCGCTTTTTCCCTTTGGCGTCCACCAGGTGGCCGACGCTGACCTGCCCCTTACCGTGCTCCGTGGAAATTTTGATGTGTTCCTGCCCGCGCCGGTCCTCAAGACGAATCTTGTTCGACGCAGCCGTACGGATCACGTTGCGGGTGTCGTTGCGGTTTGTGACTAAATCCGGATGGCTGCCGTCATGCATGACGTGCGCGATATACGGCCTGTCCGGATCGCCACCTTCAAAGGCAACAGCCACTTCTGTGCCGTCCAGCAGCGGGAAGTGAAAACCAAACACATCCCCGCCGTACGGCCTGCCCAGACGCATCAGCGCACTTTCAAAGCCGTCACGTTTTTCATCGAGATCAAAATCAAACTTCACGCGGTAGCGGCCCTGCGCATCGACTCCGGCATACGTATGATCGCGATTGATGGCCGCCACGCGGCCGGGCACCGTACCGGCTATCACCGGACGCGGCAGAGAGTCCGGACGGTAGCTGTAGCCGTTCAGATAAGGGATACCCTTCAGGATGGAGCGGTAGTGCTGTGCGCGACTGCCGGATAGCGTCATTGTGGTCACAAGAAATCCGGGCTTAAACCCGTCAGGAATATCCCCTGTCGGGTGAAACATCACGCCCGGCAGCAGTTCCGGATCGCTGGTTGTCACCCCCAGTACGCTCTGTTTGTTCAGCAGGCGTTCATAACGCAGGCGTGCGTAGAACGAGGCTGTTTCTGCCTCCTGGCCGTAAAAGTCACCTGCAGCCAGAAAGTGATCGGCGTAGTGGTACTGTTTTCCGCGGGTTATCCCGTGAGGAATGTCGTTCCCTGCAATGGTTTTATCCGCCTGTGGGGAAAACGGATCGCGGTAGTTATAGGTACGGACCAGTACATTTTCGGGGATGAGCTGGTACTGCTCTTCGAGTTCGGTTACGTACTCTTCATGACTGGTCATGCCGGAATGGCGGACGTATGGCAGCTGCTTATTGCTGAAAACATAGCGGCGACCACCGTCACCGAAAATCACTACCGTTTCACCTTGAACCTTGTCGTGATTTTCAAAGCGGAACCAGATCCCGACTTCGGCCAGCAGACGGCGGATAAACTGGAGATCGGTTTCCTTCCACTGGATAATCATTTCGCGGCTGGGGTAGTTGTGGCTCAGTTGATCAAAATCGATGTTGTAACCCTGAAAATGCCCGCTCTCCTTCATCAGCTTCGTGACGAGCTCAGGCACTGTCATGTCCATGTACACGGCCGAACGGTAGTTCCGATCCAGCAGCGCCAGTTCATGCTCCAGCACGCACTCATACAGGGCTTCATCAGCGGACGACTTCAGACGGGAAAATGACGTGATCACGCCATTAATCTGGCGCACCGGCAACCAGGATTCCTGATTGCGCCAGGTCGATTTCGCTTTCGGGTCAGGCGCGCGCAGAATAAATTCAGCCATCTGGTTCAGAACGTCTTTGACTGAAACGTACGGAATTGGACTGGTGAAGCGAATGGTATAACGGTAGGGCTTACTGAGTTCTTCTTCCCCGCAAAACGAATGAACATCCGGTGAAACGGTACTTCGTGGGAAATACAATAAATAACGATTCAGGGTATCCTGTTGATGAACCGTGTCTGATTGTCCTGCCATCGTCAAATATCCTTTTGATAAAGCAATAAGGTTCATCAAAATAATACGCCTTCAGGCTGGTTATTAAAACATCATTTCACAAGACGGAGTGAAAATATTAAAAAACAGTATTTATTCACTGAATAAATATATAATAAGCATTCACAAATCAAATGAAATGCTGAGGGGAACCCCGACCGAAATATAACAATACAGGATATTCAATTAAGAACT
This sequence comes from Enterobacter asburiae, assembly GCF_024599655.1. Lineage (NCBI taxonomy): Bacteria > Pseudomonadati > Pseudomonadota > Gammaproteobacteria > Enterobacterales > Enterobacteriaceae > Enterobacter > Enterobacter asburiae. Next base: position 5,579 of record NZ_CP102247.1, on the reverse strand, counting down.
TCGGGGCGGCAAGAAATCTTTGCGGATTGTGGTAAATACATCCAGTAATATTCAATATCTGTGGTTGACGGATTTTTTGGGCCTGTTACCTGATATAAATCAGTCTTACCTGGCGTTTACCTGCCGGTTCATACCTCTACTTAACTGTAGCACTAAGCGGAATTTTATTTTTATCCTGAGATAGGGATAAAAACCATCCCGGTAGTTCTTATTGCTCATAACAGTGTCAGGGGCTGTATCAATCAGATAGGAGGTATCGGCCATCTGCTTATGCGGGTTATCCACCGTTGTAATATCAATCAGTAAATCACCTGCTACGGTAGAGCAGGCAGACCAGGTGCGCAGCTTTAATCGAAAACCCCTTTAAGGCACATATGCTTCTCATGAAATATATCGTTACATTCAGTGTAGCGATTCCAGCCGAAAGTATGATTTTCTCTTTTCTGCGCATCAGAATCGCCCACCGATGAGGTTACTGGATCCCGCCGCCCAGCGACTGCCACAGCGTGATGCGGTTCTCCAGGTCGGTTTGCTGCAGCGCAATCAGCGATTCCTGTGCCGACCACAGCGACCGCTGCGCGGTAAGCACCGTCAGATAATCTCCCGCGCCTGCCTTATAGCTGCGCGTTGCCACATCCAGCGTTTTTTGCTCCGCCGCCACGTATTCGCGCTGGGCGTCGAGCTGCTCGCTCAGGGTTTCACGACGCGCCAGCGCGTCGGCCACGTCCTTGAACGCGCTCTGGATGGCTTTCTCGTAGGTGGCGATCAGTCCCTTCTTCTCCGCTTCCGCGTAGCGCAGCTGTGCCAGGTTGTTCCCGCCGCTGAACAGCGGCAGGGTGATGGACGGCGCGAACGACCAGACCTTCATCCCGTGGCTGAACAGGGAGGAGAGCGAGTCGCTGCCGATGCCCGCGCTGGCGGTCAGCGAAATGGTCGGGAAGAAGTTGGCGCGCGCCGCGCCGATGTTGGCGTTGGCGCTCAGCAGGTTATGCTCCGCCTCCTGAATGTCCGGACGGCGCAGCAGCGCGCTGGAGTTGACGCCCGCCGGGATCAGCGTGATGGCGTTGTCGCTCAGGCTCTCCAGCGTGCCGGGCAGCAGGTTCTCCGGCACCGTTTCGCCCGCCAGCAGATTGAGGGCGTTTTTGTCCTGCATCACCAGCGTCTGATAGCTCGCCACGCTGGCGCGCGCCTGCTGGTATACCGCCATTGCCGAGCTAACGTCCGTCGCCGCCGCCACGCCCACTTCCTGCTGGCGCTTCACAATCTTCAGCGAGTTCGCGGCGCTCTCCATCGTGGATTCCGCCAGCGCCAGGTTGCTGTTATCCGCCGCCAGCGTCACCCAGGCCGTGGTCAGCTCGCTAACCATCGTCAGGCGCGTGTTCTGTGCGGTGAACTCGCTGGCAAGCCAGGTTTCACGCGCGGCGCGGGAGAGGCTCTGGTTGCGGCCAAACAGATCCAGCTCGAAGCTGGAGACCGCGCCGTTGGCTTCGTCGCTTGTCGAGACGCCGCTTGCCAGCGTGCGGCTGCGTGTATGGCTCAGCTCGGCGTCCACCGTCGGGAACAGGGACGAGCGCGTTTCACCGTACTGGGCGCGGGCGGCATCAATATCCGCAATCGCTTTTTGCACGTCGCGGTTGCTGTTCAGCGCCATCGTCACCACGCTTTTCAGCCGTGCGTCGTTCATCACCTGCTGCCACTGGCTCACCACGGCGGTGGCTTCGCCGTGCGCGCCGGGCAAGGTTGCCGGGACGGGGGCGTCCGGGCGTTGATACGTTGGGTCTAACGACACACAGCCTGCGCTCAGCAGAGCTAACGCTAAAATAGATACACGAAACATTATGACCTCCGGTTTGCGTGCTTACCGGAGAACAGACGTTTCACCAGCACAAAGAATAAGGGAACGAAGAAGATCGCCAGCAGCGTCGCGGCCAGCGTCCCGCCGATAATGCCGGTACCGATAGCCACGCGGCTGTTGGCGCCTGCCCCGGTTGCCACGGCCAGCGGCGTCACCCCTGCGATAAACGCCAGCGAGGTCATGACGATCGGACGCAGGCGCGTCTGGGCGGCTCGCAGCGCGGCGCGGGTCAGGGAGTACCCTTCCGCGACTTTGGCTTCGGCAAACTCGACAATCAGGATGGCGTTCTTCGACGACAGGCCAATGGTGGTGAGCAGCGCCACCTGGAAATAGACGTCGTTGTTCAGGCCGCGCAGGGAGGCGGCGACGGCCGCGCCCAGCACGCCAAGCGGGATCACCAGAATGACCGAAATCGGCACTGACCAGCTTTCATACAGCGCCGCCAGGCACAGGAACACGACCAGGATGGAGAGGGCATAGAGGCTCATCGCCTGACCGCTCGCCAGTTTTTCCTGCAACGACAAACCGCTCCACGCCCAGGTGCTGCCGGACGGCAGATTATTCGCCAGCTGCTCCATTTTGCTCATCGCCGTGCCGGAGCTTGCGCCGCTGGCGTTTTCGCCCTGAATCTCATACGCCGCCGAGCCGTTGTAGCGCACCAGGCTTTCCGGACCATACTCCCAGCGGGTGGTGGCGAAGGCGGAGAACGGGGTCATGGTGCTGTCGCTGCCGCGCACATACCATTTGTTGAGATCGGACGGCACGGCGCGATAGTCGCTGTCGCCCTGGATGTAGACCTTTTTCACGCGGCCGCGGTCGATAAAATCATTCACATAGGTCCCGCCCCAGGCGCTGGAGAGGGTATCGGTAACGTCGCTCAGGGACAGCCCCAGCGACACGGCCTTGTTGTTGTCGATATCCACCTGAAGCTGCGGCATCTGCGGCAGATCGTTGGCGCGCACGGCGTGCAGCGAGCTGTCCTGGTTGGCTTCGCCAATCAGCTGGTTACGCAGCTTCAGCAGCGCGTCGCGGTCGGTGCCGCCGCTGGCCATCAGCTCAAAGGTAAAGCCGTTGCTCTGGCCCAGGCCGTCCACCGCAGGCGGCGTCATGGCAAAGATGGTCGCATCGCGGATGGTGCTTAGCTCCTGCGTGGCGCGCAGGGCGATGGCCTGCGCGGTATTTTCATCGCCTTTACGCTCTGACCAGTTTTTCAGGGAGACAAACGCCATCCCGGCATTCTGGCCGCTGCCGCTGAAGCTGAAGCCTTCAATGGTGAAGATAACGTTGGTGTTGGCTTTCTCTTTGGTGAGGAACCATTCGCGCACCTGGCGGCTGACTTCGGCGGTACGCACCGTCGTCGCGCCTGCTGGCAGGGTGTACTGCACCATGATTTCACCCTGGTCTTCCGTCGGCAGGAAGCTGCCCGGCAGCTTCAGCATGGCGAAGCCCATCGCGCCGCAGAGCAGGGCGTAGATGACCAGCATGCCGCCGGAACGGCGCAGAGCGCGCAGCACCTTGTTCTGATAGCCGCGCTCTGTCCTGCTGTAGAAGCGGTTAAACGCGCCGAAGAAGCCCTTTTTGTGCGGCGTCGTGTGGCTCAGGATCGAGCCGCAAAGCGCGGGCGTCAGGGTCAACGCCACCACCACGGAGAGGAACATCGCCGAAATAATGGTGACCGAGAACTGACGGTAAATCACCCCGGTGGAGCCGCCGAAGAAGGCCATCGGCAGGAATACTGCAGAGAGCACCAGCGCAATGGCGACCAGCGCGCCGGAGATTTCGCCCATCGATTTCTCGGTAGCTTCCCGCGCGGGCAGCCCCTCGTCGCGCATAATACGCTCGACGTTTTCCACCACCACGATGGCGTCATCCACCAAAAGCCCAATCGCCAGCACCATCGCAAACAGCGTCAGGGTATTGATGGAGTAGCCGAACAGCGCCAGCACGCCGAAGGTGCCCAGCAGAACGACAGGCACCGCCAGCGCCGGGATCAGCGTCGCGCGGATGTTTTGCAGGAACAGGTACATCACCACCACCACGAGGATAATGGCTTCGAACAGGGTCTGAATCACGTCCTCAACGGAGATCTTGATGAACTCGGTGCTGTCTTTCGGGTAGGCCACGTCGTAGCCTTCCGGCATCGACTTTTTGAACTCGGCGATTTTATCTTTCACCGCCGTGGCGGTGTTGAGCGCGTTCGCGCCCGGTGAAAGCATCACCGCCATACCCGCCGCCGGGTGGCCGTTGAGCTTCGCGGTAGCGGTATAGTCTTCGCTGCCCATCTCCACGCGGGCAACGTCGCTGATGTGCACGACCGCGCCGCTGGACTGGCTCTTCACGATGATGTTTTTAAACTGATCGACCGTTTGCAGGCGCGACTGGGCGCGGACGGTGGCGGTCAGCTGCTGGGCGTTTGACGAAGGCAGCGCGCCGATTTTACCGGCGGAAACCTGCACGTTCTGCGCTTCAATCGCGCTCTGCACGTCGGACGGCATCAGCGAGTAGGACGCCAGCTTCGCCGGGTCGAGCCAGATGCGCATCGCATATTCCGCCCCGAACACCTGCAGGCTGCCGACGCCCTCCACGCGCGCCAGCGGGTCCTGCATATTGCTCACCAGCCAGTCGGCGATATCCGAGCTGCTGGCGGCGTCGGTTTTATCGTACACGCCCATGATCAGCAGGAAGTTACTCTGCGATTTCTCGACGGTAATGCCGGACTGCTGCACCTCGGTCGGCAGGCGCGATTCCGCCTGCTGGACCTTGTTCTGCACCTGCACCTGGGCGGTGTCCGGATCGGTTCCCTGTTCGAAGGTGACGTTGATGCTCACCGACCCGTCCGAGCTGCTGGTGGAGGTGAAGTAGAGCAGGTTATCCAGCCCGGTCAGCTGCTGCTCGATCACCTGCGTCACGCTGTTTTCCAGCGTCTGCGCGGAGGCGCCGGTGTAGGTGGCGGAGATCTTGATCGACGGCGGGGCGACGTCCGGGTACTGCGCCACCGGCAGCGTGCGGATCGCCAGCATCCCGGCGAGCATGATAAGAATGGCAATAACCCAGGCAAAGACCGGGCGACGCACGAAGAAGCGGGAAAACATCAGGCGTTTCCTCCGCTGGTTTTCATCTCTTCGGCTTTCACTTCCTGCCCGGCGGCCACTTTGTCTGTACCTTCCACAATCAGCTTATCGCCCGCCTTCAGGCCGCTCAGCACCAGCCATTTGTCGCCGTAGGTGTCGCCCGTCTCCAGTTGACGTTGCTCGACCTTGTTGCTGGCATTCACCACCAGCGCGGTAGCGGTGCCTTTGGCATCGCGGGTAATGCCCTGCTGCGGCGCGAGGATCGCGTCGTTCATGACGCCTTCATCCACCCTGGCGCGAACGAACATCCCCGGCAGAAGCTGATGCTGCGGGTTCGGGAAGACGGCGCGCAGCGTGACCGAGCCGGTTGATTCATCCACCGCCACTTCGGTTAACGCCAGACGGCCTTTCTCGCTGTAGGTGCTGCCGTCTTCAAGGATTAACGACACGCTTAGCGTATCGCTATTGGTGGCGAGGGTTTGCTTACGTAAACGCAGCAGATCGGCGCTGGAACGCGTGAGATCGACGTACATGCTGTCCAGTCCGCGAACGGTGGCGAGCGCGGTATCCTGCTGGGCGGTCACCAGCGCGCCGGGGGTGACGGAGGAGATGCCGATGCGTCCGGCAATCGGTGCGGTCACGGTGGTCCAGTT